>OZ244725.1:442500-4837232 GCA_965219305.1 Pyrinomonadaceae bacterium | reverse complement strand
TTTAATTTCCGTATATATTACCGGACGCTTAAATACTGAAAATCAATTGATATTCCCGCACTTTCAATTAAAATGTAAATTTGCTGAAAATTTTTTGAGTAAAATCCGAGAGATAAATCAAATGTCGGATTGACTTATATTTTTAATTTTTGTGATTTATATAAATTTTGGAATTTATCTTCGCCGAAATCCTGAAATATCAACCTTTCGACCGCTTTGCAGAGCTTCGATAATTTCTTTTGACTCGGCTAAATCAACGTTAAAATATTCATAAAAAAGTTTGACCGCATCTATTTTATTGCCGTTTTCCAATTCATTTTCAATACGGGAGATAATATTTTCCGCGCCGCTGCCGACCGAATTGCTGATAATTTCTTCGATTTGATCGTCGTTAGAAACTTCTCCCGCGCCGACATCGAGCGAAATTTGCTTTTCGCTGACTGATTTGTCATTGGTCAGCGTGGCAAAATCTTCCGCATCTATCTGCTGTTCCTTGGTGTAAAAAATCTCAGACGGAATTACAATCGGCGCGTGGCATTTTGCGCAGGTTTGAAAAATCGAATCTCCGCCATCGTAACTCATCGAAGCGGAACACGCCGGACATTTGAATTCATTTGCCATATTTATATTTTAGAAATTACTCCGCGTCAGTCAAATTGTATCCGGCATTTGTAAAATTTTGTAAAGAACCGTTTTTTTATCGCCGTCGGAAATTCCCGTGATAATCTGATTTATATGCAGAAGAATTGCATAAATTTAATGAGTAAGTGGAGAAAGTAAGAATGAAAAATAAAATCATTATTTGGGCGTTAATAGCATTTTCGGCAGTGATAATTATTCCGTCACAGTCGGAAGTTTCAGCGCGGGAAATTTCCAACACGAAAAATTCCGTCGAATATAATATTGTTCAGAGACGACAGCGACGAATTTACACACAAAGACAAGCAAACCGTCGTTATAGAAGACAGGCGAGAAACCGCAAAACTTACAGAAACTACGGGCAATATCGCAGAACTCAAGTCGGCAACCGCCGCAGCCGCATCGTGCGTCAGACTTATTACCGCAACGGACGACGTTATTTTCGTAATGTAAGAGTTTATTACTAAACAGAAACAGTTGAAGTTCGTTTACAAGAAAAAAAGGCGCGATTTTTATTCGCGCCTTTTTTATTGTGATTTATTGTCCTGAGATAAAACTTATTAATTTTTTCAGGACAATTTAAACATTTGAAAATGTTTAGATTTTACCAACGCGAACCGCCGCCGCCGCCGCCGCCGTAACCGCCGCCGCCGCCGCCGCCGCCGCGATTTCCGCCGCGTCCGCCGCCGCCGTAACCGCCGCCGCCGCCGCGTCCGCCGCGTCCGCCGCCGCCGCCGCCGCCGCGATTTTCACGCGGTTTGGCTTCATTGACTTTTAATTCACGTCCGTCAAATTCTCTGCCGTCAAGTTCTGCAATTGCCGCTTCGCCTTCTTCTTTGCTAGACATTTCGACAAATCCGAATCCACGCGAACGACCCGTGTCGCGGTCTTCGATGATATTTGCCGATTCAACTGTGCCGACTTCGGCAAATAATTCTTCTAAATCTTGCGTTGACATATTGAACGAAAGATTTCCTACATAAAGTTTCATAATAATTTTTGAATAAACTGACTGATTCCGTTGATTTTTCAAGGGAATTCTAAAAGAAGTGTCGAATCGAATTTGTCTTCAGGAATAATTCTGCCTGCGAAAAGAATCGGTTTCGGATGCTCGTTTTTCTACTGAGCCTTAACTTCTATACCTATAAACGAACCTACTCTCGAACTTCCCAAAAACCGTTTTGACGAGTTGCACCGTTTTTCCCGGTGCAAGAGAAGGATTAACAAGTTTTATGATGCACTCTTTGCCGGATAGTTGCAAGCGCATTCGCGGATTTTTCGTTTTTTTACAAATCACATTTCCGGTTTGCTTTATCCGATGCCGTCAAATTAAGATTAATGACAACGGTGGAAAATCCGATAATTTTTTTATAACATCTGATAAACAAAGATATTTAGCCGATTCTTAAAATGAAATCCCCTAAAAACAGACGAACCGGAACGTTGCCGGTTTATTTTTTTTCAAATTTTTACGATGTCGGTCTGTTTTTATTAAATTTTGTGAAATTACCGAAAAATTACATTGATTTAATGTAGTCTATGTTACAATTATCGGATTAAAAGACGTTTTCCATCCTAAAAAGTTTGCAAAAGGTTTTCCCTTCACAAGTCACAAGATTTTTTTAAGAGGTATTTATAATTATGAAAATTCTGCTCTACAGCCCCGATAACGGCGTAACGCGCAACTTTATGCCGCATCTGTGGATGTTTCTTTTGCAATCGCTGACACCGAAAGAACACGAAGTCGTGCTGATTGACGGAAACGCCCGCGCGATGACAGAATCCGAACTCGTGCAGTTTGTAAAAGACGAAAAAATTGATCTGGTCGGAATCGGCGCGATGACGCGAATGATTGCCAAAGCCTACAAAATGGCGGACGCGATTCGCGGCGCAGGCGTAAAAGTCGTGATGGGCGGACCGCACGTAACGGAAGTGCCGGACGAAGCTCTCGGCAAAACCGGCGGACCGCGCCACGCCGATGCGGTTGCTCTCGGCGAAGCCGACGCAACCTGGGGATTGATTCTCAAAGACGCGGCGAAAGGCGAGTTAAAAGATATTTATCAACCCGAAACCGACGCGAAAGGCAATGACGTAAAACCTTCTTTGCAGGATTATCCGCATATTCCGTGGGAGACTCTTGATTTGGAGCAATTTAGTTTAGTTCCGAAATTTCTTCAAAAAACGATGTCGAAATTCGGCGAAGGCTGGGGAAAATTCTTCGTCGTGCCGATTGAAACAGGACGCGGCTGTCCATACGGCTGTGAATTCTGTACCGTGACCGGATTTTTCGGAGATTCGATTCGCTTTAGAACAAATGAATCCGTTGTCGAAGAACTTCTGCGTTTGAAAAAACGCGCTAAAGAAGAAAAAGGACAGATTGCCGTTTTCTTTATTGATGACAATCTCGCCATCAACAAGAAGCGCGTTAAATCGCTGCTGCGAGACATTATTGCCGCCGACGCGCAGCTTCCGTGGGTCGCGCAAATCTCGGCAAATCTGCTCGGCGATGAAGAACTCGTTGATCTGATCGCCGATTCAGGCGGCAAATGGGTTTTTATCGGAATGGAATCAATTGATCCGGCGAATATGGCTTCGGTCAACAAAAACTTTTCGCGTCCGGCAAATTATCAAGAAGTTTTGGACAATCTGGCGCGTAGAAATATTTACGCTATCACGTCGTTTATTTTTGGAATGGACAACGACACGGTCGGCGTTTCGGAAAGAACCGTCGGCGAGATCGAAAAATGGCAGCCCGGACTTCCCGTTTTCGGTCAACTTACGCCGTTTCCTTCGACACCGCTTTACGACCGTCTGAAAGATGCCGGACGTTTGACGCGCCCGACACACTGGCTCGATTTCGCGCCATTCGTTATGGCACACGCGCCTCTGAAAATGTCCATTGACGAAGCAAAAGACGAAACGTTTCGCGCGTGGGAAAGATCATACAGTCCCGAACGCAACGCCGAAGCACTCGAAGCGATCAGCGATAAACCGATTGACGTTCGCATCAGTCACTTCGTCGCCAGAATGTTTTTCCGAGGAATTTATTTTCCGCAGATGAACAAACGCGCGTGGCTCAACCTTCTTTTTCAAAACCGCCGGACAATTTTAGATTTAACAAAAGAAGGTTTTTCGACGTGGCGCAAAGCATCAAAGAGAAAACAAAAAGAAAAAGAAAAACAAAAAGAAATCACCGTTGCAATTTCCTAAAAATTGCAAACAAGTAAAAAAGGCACGGACGAAATCTTATTTTCTCCGTGCCTTTTTATATTTGAATTTGAAAAGTTTTAACGACTTTTTGCTTCCAAAATTTTTCTGGCATCGGAAAAACGCTTTCGCAGATTTTCAACTTCCGCGCCTTCATAACCGCGATTTACGATTGCCTCGGCAACATCCATCCAGCGAAGTAAATCCTGCGCCGAACTTTTCACGCTTGCCGCGTCCGTGCTTCCGATTTTGTTGAACCAGACAGGCGCAGTGTGAGCGAACGGGTAACTGTCGGCAAACGGCGGTTTTGTTATTCCGCCGTAAATTCTGGCGGCGACCCAACCGCCTGACGGCGCGTTAATTTTACCTGAAAAGTTCTGTTTTCCGCCGTTGAAACCTTTACCGCTCCAGGCGACTTTGCCGTTGACGATAATTTCAATTTTCTCGACGGCGACTGGCGAAAACGCTTCGATTTTCCAGTCAATCGCCTGACCGTTCGCCGCTGAAATCACGTCCCCGGCTTCCCTGCCGCTTACAGTAAATTTCAGCATCGGACCATTTGTTACAAAACTCTTTCCTTTTTTAACCGCCGTTAAAAAATTCTGTAAATTCAGTGCGCCGTCGGGTTTGGCATAAACGCGCGTCGAACCGATCGGCATTGTGCGGTAAAAGTTGTGCATCGTGTCGCTGCCCGCGCTCGGCGCAATCGGCAGACCGAGATTTAGAAGACGATACCACGCTTCGCTCGTGCCGATCTCGTCGCTCCACAAACACGCGACTTCGAGCGAGTCAACATCGCCCAGAATCGCGTCCGGGACAAGTTCGAGCGGCAAACCGTTCGGCTCGCCGTTTGCCGGAAACGGATCGTTCGTCGCCACCGGATGAACGTAAGAATTCATTCCGCCGTGATTTCTAGCGAACTGCAAAACATTCGTGTTCGGCAGATCAATCTGATTATAAACCGGATAACCCGGACCGTTATACCACGGGTAAAACAGCGCGTCTGCGCCGACCACGCCGACGTGTCCGAGAAAATGCGAACGGACTTCCTGCGCGAAAAAGATCATCGGAATTTCCGTCCGCCGCCAATTCCACCATTCGACATCGTTAAAGCGTGTGTGCAGATTTGCGAGTTGCGGCGCAGAAAGATCGAGATTTTCGGCGCGCATATCCAGAATAATGTCTTCGGGTGTCAACAAATACGGTCCGCCGTAATTTAAATGCGAATGTAGATCGCCCGAATAAATACCGTCGTTCTCGGGAATCCACAGCGGCGCGGGCATTTCAATGGAGATTTCCGAAGTTTCATTTGCTCGGATTTTCTTCGTTTGCGTGATTGCCGCCGCACCGAAACCGTGCGTCGCCTGAACCCGGATTTCGCCCGCCGGAACTACGATTTCGATCGCTCCCGGCGTGTAAAAATAAACCTGTCCGTTTTGCCCGTCAAAGCGTGCGAAACCGTTTTCAGGCAGCACGGGATGACCATCGCCGTCGGTTACGACCAGACGCGCCGCGCTGTTTTCCTTAGAATTTACAGTTTGCGTTTTGATCGTTACGCGGCTCGTCGGCGCGTTCCAATTCCACGAAACAGGCGAGACATTTTCCGGTGTGCCGCCCGTCGAAGCAATACGAAAAACGTGAAAACGCTCGTCCGCGTCCGGTTCGGCGTAATAGACGAACGCGCCGTCGTCGCTCCACGCGGGCATCTGCGGATAACGCGCATCCGCCGCGATCTGAATCGGCGGATTTCCCTTTAAATCGGCGAGCCACAATTGCCAACGGTCTTGCGCCGGAATGTTTACGGCGTAATTTTTTCCGTCTTTTGACAATGCGGGGCGCATCTCGGATGCGATTCCTTCTTCGCGCAAAACCTTTTTTGAATTGTCCGCGAAATTCAATGTCTGAATCGTGTCCGAACTGCCCGAAACCTTTGCCAGATAAAAAATTCCCGCGTCGTTCGGCATCGGCTGCGGTTCTAACTCTTGCCCGCGATCTGTCGTCAGACGCGTTTTCGCATTTGTCGCCAGATCAATTTTCCAAATGTCCAAATCGCCCGCTTCCGCCGAACTGTAATAAACCGATGCCCCGTCAGTCGAAAAATGCGGATCGAGATCGAGCGCGGGCGAATTAACCAAAATCTTTTCTTTGCCGCTCGATACATCAACTAAACCGAGGCTCGTGTCTTTTGAATCGTCGCGCACAAACGCGATCTGTTTCCCGTCCGGCGACCAAGCGGGACGCGCATCAACCGCGCCTGTTTTCGTCAGACGTTTTGCCTCGCGCGTCTGCAAATTCATCGTCCAAATCCATCCGCGAGCCGCAAATGCAAGCGACTTTCCGTCCGGCGAAACCGCCGGATCGGTCGCGCCGTAATTCATCGTCGGCAGATTATAACCTTCCAGATAAACGTGATGCGAAACGCCCGCCAATTTCGGATAACGGTTCGTCCACTGCCCGAAAATCAAAGTCGAAAAAATGCACACAACAGACGCGCCTGACAAAATGCGAAAAAGATTTTTCATATTTACAAAATTTACCACATATCGCTTTTATTGCCGCAATGACAAAACAATGTTCGCCAAATTTTCAATGATAAATTTTCCGACCAATAACTAAACAGACAAAATGATTTTGGAGATGTCATAAATCCTGTTAAAGCCAGAATTCAAAACGCAAATTTCTTTAGAATTTATAGGTTTCGATAAAGTTTTCGCGCGATGATCGCCTTTTCGTTGATGAAAGTTATTCTGTGAAGCGTTTTGTAAAGAATTTCGTAAACTTCCTCTTCGGCAGCTTTCGATTTTTGGAGAATTCGTTCTTTATGTTTGAAGATTTCCACCATCAAAAAGTTAGGCGCGTAAAAACGACAATCCGTTCTTTCCAAAATCAACCTGAGCCGCGAATTTTTCGCACGCAAAGTGGAAAATAAAATATTCGTATCAATGACGATCCTTCTCATTCCTGAGGTTTGATAAATCTGTCCTTATTTTTCTTCCACCAATCAGCTTTGATCTCCTCGCCCAAATCCTCGATGCTCTCGTCAAAATCAACCTTACGGATAAGAGATTCGAGCCTGATCTTTTCGATCAGATCAAATAAAAATTCCTTATCAACCAAATTTTTATCAATCGAGATCAGAAATTTATCATCCGTCGTCTGTATATCAATCGCTTGCATAACCTACCTCAAACCGCATTGTAGCATTCATTGATAAAAAAGTTTAGAAAAATCATCAAACATTCCGTCTCCGGTATCCAAGCCCACGACGCAAAAATCGCCGCCGCGCTTGAAAGCCCGCAACATCGAAAATCTGCTGACCTTCAACGTCAAAGATTTCAAACGCTATCCCGACATCAAAGCTGTCGAACCGAAAGACGTTTATACTTGGAGACAATAAAGAAATGAAATTTTCTTATTCTTCTAACCCTACTCCTTCAGGATTTATTACTACTCCATTTGCATTATTCGATATTTTATCAAAAATTGATTGAAAGCGGGCAACAGATTTTTCTGCCTTATTGCTAATTTTTCCATCTATATCATCAATTTCAAATGTAAAATATATTACTCCATCAGTAATAAATTGAGAGAAATCTGAATCTTCTATCATTGGCATTGTAATTAACATATATTTACCATCTATTAACAAAATGCTTGGAAGATTTGGAATTGGTTTACTTACTTTAAAATTAATATTTACACCATTTATTAAAGGACTTTTGTCATTATAAATTTTTTTTACTCGACAAAGATGGATGAATGATTGTTCATCACCTTTCATATCACTCTTTCTGAGTTCAAGTTTTCCATCACTATTTCTTGAATTGATAGTGTTTTCTCTTACAATTATTCTAGTATATTTAAAATTTCCTATTGAATCGTCGGCTATTGCCTGCTCAATTTTCTTTTCAATTTCTTCAAAATACTCATTTCTTTTATCAGTAGTTTTAAGATGAAAATTTTCGGGACTATAATCTCCAATAATAAGAATTTCCTTTCGCGCATCTCGGATTCTCATTAAAGATTCTTGATAACCTTTATCTTCATGCGGAGAACTTAAAATATATTCTGTATGAATAGGTTGTTTCCCTAATTTATCTACTTTATGCTTTATCCCTTTCAATGTTTCGTCGAAATTTTTCTCTATCTTATCTCTCTGCACGGGACAAAAACAAAGTTAAAAAGATATTTGAAAATAGATAACGGATGTGTTTTGAGCTAAATTAGCCCTCAGCATATGAAAAAAACACATCCGAATGCTTTGCAGCATTACGAGCAAATTTACCATTAGATAAGCGTCGCGTCGAGTTGGCGGCGGCTTTGCTGATCGCCATTATTCAACAGAACACTACAAATTTGGCAAGATTAGCCAATGTTTTAGACTTATCGGCTAAGAAGGATTCAAAATATCGGCGGTTAAAACGCTTTTTTCAGTTGGCTGAGATTGATTTCGACATTTTTGCCGAGTTGATTATTGCGATCATCAAACCGAAAGGTAAGTATGTTTTGGCGTTGGATCGCACCGAGTGGAAATACGGCTTGATATGGGTCAACATTTTGACGTTATCAATCGTGGTTGGAAACACTTCGATACCGTTATTTTGGATAACGCTCTCGCGCAAAGGCAACTCCGTATTAGCGGAAAAGAAACAGATAATCGGGCGTTATATCAAAGTATTCGGCATCAAAAACATCGAATACTTGAGTGGTGACCGTGAGTTTGACGGATATGAATTGGTCAAATATCTGGACAAGGAAAAAGTCCCGTTTCGTCTGCGGATAAAAGCTTCGATGACGATTACCAACAAAAGCGGGAAGCCGATGAGATGCGGGAAATTGTTACGAACATTGAAGATCGGCGAGAGTTACCGTTTGCGACGGGCGAGGAGATACGCCGGAGTCAAGGTATCGGTCGAGGTGAAAAGAGGAAAAGACTCTCAGGAAAGTGTGATTGTCATTTCGTCTGAAGCGAGTGAGAAAATCCTGTCGGAATACAAGCGGAGATGGGCGATAGAAACATTGTTTCAGAACTTAAAGAGTCGCGGATTCGAGATCGAAAAAACGCATCTGACGAAAGTGGAGAAGATAGATAAGTTATTCGGAGTATTGGCGTTAGCAGTGGCGTGGGCGATCAAAACAGGGGAAGCGGAAAACGCCGTCAACTCGATTGAAATAAAAAAGAACGGGAGAGCGCAAACAAGTCTTTTCAGATTAGGATGTGAAATAATCCAAGAGGTGTTATTTGAACTAAAGAGATATTCGAGAGTAAATATCTTTGCAATTCTAAGATGCTGACAACAGCTAACTTATGTCGTTTTGTCCCGTACAGAGATTTTTTTTATGGGATTTTGATTAGCTTGGGGGATGCTTGAAGAATCAGTCAGAATTTCTGTATTCTCCTTAATTTCAATTGGTTCTATTTTATTTTCAGGTTTCATTTGGCTTTTATACCTCTCTTTTAGTTGGTGGTTTGAAAGAACTTTTGTTAGCAAATACTCCTTTTCTATCTTGAACCTGAGCAAATCTTTCTTGAGTAATTTCCCCTGTTTCCTCTAACAATAAATTATCTAGAGAATTCTCGGAACTAATGTGGTCTGCTAAATAAAGTTTGTTCGATGATCCTAATAAACCATAAATCTCTTTAATTGAATTTAATGGATCGGAATACTCAGCAGAAGATTTCATTTTTTTTACTGCCTCAATTGCATCAGAAGAACCTATTAAAGATTTGGTGGAATTGCCCCCAACATTGTTTCTAGGAAGATGAATGTGAAAATCTCTCCAACGAAAGGTAAAGCTGCTAAATTGTAATAATTCAGTTTCAAGTGTTTTAACCAAAAAGTCATTTGAAGTTAACTTTAAATAAGCTGACTTGTTAACAAAATAAGTTTCTACATATTCCTTGCTAATCTGTTGATATAAATCTCGAAATAAATGATAGTGAATATTTACGGAATGACTTCCGCTTGTTAGTCCTAAATTCTCTCTAATTTGATGATAGTCAGATGTTGTTAAATTATTTATCAAAGGAAACAAAGAACCAATTACACCATCTGATAAAATATTAACAATGCGAAGATGATAGATTCAATTTTCGAGTTTTTTATTTCTCAATGATTTTATAGTAGCTTCAATGTTGTTATTTATCTCTGATGTTAGAAGTTCGGGAATCTGATGTAGTCCTCTAAACTGAGTAAAAAATGTATCGCCTTCTAATTTAACGCCATTAACTGCTTTATGAAGAAATTTAGCTCCGGTAAAGGTTTCATAATCAATTATATCTATTGGGGAAAATGTTTTTGATAAACTTTTTTCCCAAATAGCAATTTCAAGATTAGAAATTCTGGAATAATGAATCAATTGAGTTAAATTGTTGTTGAGAGAGTGGTTTCCAATTACTTCTTTAAGATCAATATTTTGAGTTTTAACATAATTCAAAAACTTCTTATCAAAACTTTTTAATATTTTGGCAAATTTTCTTATGGAACTAATTTGAGATAAATCTATAGATTGATTTTTTGTTAAAGACAAAACACTAATTAGTGATAAACAATTAGTAAGTTGATTAAGCAGAAAATTAAAATCTTTATACCAACCTGTTTTTACTACAGTTTTTCCAATCTCATTATTTTCAACATCTGTTGTTATTCTTTGGAGTAAATCAGATATATTCAAAATACCTATCTCAATAGATTGTAAAATTGCCTTAAAGGAACTAATTTGCGAGGCTTTTTTTGTTGGAAAGGATTCCTGCGCTTTTTCCAATGCAGATATAGATTGTAAATCTGCATAGCTTTCAGCAATTACACCTTTTTCATTTTTTAACGAAGCTTTTTCTTTCATTTTACTGCTGAATTAAACCCAATCTATAAACATTTATACCACAAACTTATTGAAATATTAACATTGAAATTACTTTTCGGAATCTAATCATTTTCACGAAAAAATTCTAAAACCAACCGCCCTTCACATCTTTCAAAACGACCTGTGCTGTGTTGTGTCCTGATGCCGCAAAAACGCCGCCGCCGGGATGGGTTGATGCGCCGGTCAGGTAGAGATTTTTGATCGGGGTTTTGTATTGGCTCATTTCGGGCAAAGGGCGGAAGAGAAACATCTGGTCGAAATCCATTTCGACGTGCATCACGTTTCCTCTGAGAAGTCCGAGGCGTTGTTCGAGGTCGAGCGGCGATTGGACGAAGCGTTTGATGATCGAATTTTTGACGTTCGGCGCGTAACTGTTGACGACTTCGATGAGTTTGTCGGCTTCGCGGTCTTCGATGTCCTGCCAGTTTTCGCCCGTTGATAATTCATAAGGATAATATTGTCCCCAGATGAACAAAGTGTGTTTTCCGGCGGGCGCGAGCGTCGGGTCAACTGATGAAAAAGTCATCGCCAGTGCGCCGGGATTTTTCGACGGAATGCCATTTAAATAATCGGCGTAACTGCGGTCGAGATAATCCATCGTCGGACACATGAGCTGCAAACCGTGATGACAATCGGACGCTTTGCCGCCGTTCGGCGCGGATGTGTAATCGGGAAGTTCCGAAACGGCACAGCGCACGATCATTCCGAAACCGTTGCCGATGCGGACGTTTTCGATGCGTTCGGCGAGTCCTTCGGGCAGATTTTCCGCGCCGATTAATTTCAAAAATGTCGTGTGAACGTGCGCGTTTGAAACGATTCTGGTCGCTTCGATTCGCTCGCCGTTTTCCAAAATTATCGCGCCCGTTTCACCATTTGCGACTTCGATTTTGGTGACTTCAGCATTTAATAAAATCTCGCCGCCGTGATGTTCGAGACATCGCGCCATCGCCTGCGTCAACGCGCCGCTTCCACCGCGCGGACGTTTGACGCCGCTTTTGTGAATCATCGAATGCCAGCCGAGAAAATCGCCGCTCGCCATCGCCGTCGGCGGCGGACCGCTTTGCGCCGCGAGCCACGCCATCGCCGCGCGCAAGCCTTCGTGTTTGAAAGTCTGTTTGACGAGCGCGCCGTAACTCGTCATCAGCTTGCGAACCATATCCGCCGGATTTTTCGACTTCGTGCCGAAAACCATATGCCGACCGAGATTCATCACCGACGGCGGTTTCAAAAACGCCTTGAACACACCTTCGTTCAGCTTTTCCCATTCGGTCACAAACGCCTTGTATCTGTCCGCGTCTTCGGGCGAAATTTTCGCAATTGATTCGCAAGTTTTATCAACGTCCTTCCAAAAATAAATCGCGCCCGCGCCGTTCGGCAAAGGCGCAAACGCAAACGGGTCGCAGTCAATATATTCCAGCCCGAATTTCTCCAGTTCCAAATCCTTCACGACCGGCGTGAGATGAATCATAATATGCGCGCTCGATCCGACATCAATCTTATAGTCCTCGATCAAATCATCCTGCGTGCAAACCGCCCCGCCGACAATATGCCGCCGCTCCAAAACGACGACTTTCAACCCGCTTTTCGCCAGATAACAAGCGCACGTCAAACCATTATGCCCGCCGCCGATCACGGCGACATCGTATTTTTGATTCATCTTAAAAAATTTGAATTGTCTCGAAATGAACTCTTACTTGGTTCTCTTCTTGAATGAAGATAACAAAATCCACAAGTTTTGTATTTTCATTTACTTTTGCCAAATAACGATTATGAAATGGCAATCCAACACCGAAAAAGATGTTTTCAATTTCGTATTTTTCGAGCAGTTTTTGAATTGCGTTTGAGTATGAGTTATTTAATTTGATTGCCGCTATTTTCTCGAAATCAGCCAATACGAAACGATCTTTATTTTCAAAGAAAATTGCTGTTCTTCCTCTGACGACAATAATGTCAGGAATAAAAGAACCTTTGTTTTTGGTTGATTCTCGAACATCAGAATTTGGATGAAGAACAAAACCCGTCCCGCTTTGCGGAAATTCCTAGCAAATAATCTTCAAAATCAGTTGACTCAAAACAAACAAGAATTGTATGTGTAATTTTTTTTACTGCTATGATACTTAGCGTATTTTTATTTCAATTGAAAATGGAACTTGCTGCTCGCAACATTTTGAAGAACATTCCTCAAACTTATCTCTTTCAACAAATCTTCTGAATCCAATTCCTACATCATCAGAATTAAAATAACCATCAAGTAAATATCCAGACGCATACGTTACATCATCAATAACAAAGTCTAAAATGTCTTGCCAATTACTCGGCTTATCAAGTATGAGTCTGTTCCACGTTTGATAGAGCCATTCTTCAACTAATTTCTTGGATTCTTCATCCATTAACTGTTTATATTTTTCATCCATATTAAATCTCCACCTTGAAATTGCTTGTCTTTATTATGTGATGAAGCAACTCTATTCCAACTAAATTGATTGGTTTCTTTTCATCGGCGTTCGCTTCGGCAATCGCACTTTTCGTAAAATGACTGGTCGAAACCATTACGCCGAAATTGTTATAACCTATACTGCCGCGAAGATTAGCAATTTCAGGTCTGCCAACTGAATGCCGCCATCTTTTTATTTGAAATAAAAAATCAATTTCTTTGCTAAAGTAATGTTCAAATTGCGCTTTTATATCAATTCCGCCATCGCCGGATTTTTTCGTTACCTGAACATTGACAAAACCCGTATGTTCTAAAAGTTTGCCGATAAGTTCTTCAAAATCAAAGGGATTTATCGTTAAAAGTCTGTTTCTTAAAAGTTCCTTTTCGATCACCGCTTCGAGATTTTCATTTTCCGGCGTGGATTGATTTATTACTAAGTCATTCGTATCAGTGTTGTTTTTAAAGTCCTCGTAACAATTCAAAAAATCAGTTTGAAGATTGCTTCTTCCGGTGGTTTTGCTTCGGTCAATTACTTTGAATTCAAAAATTTGAACTTTTCTTACGCTTCTATACGAATCCAATTGGTAATCTTCGTAATGTCTTAGCAACATCAAATAACCGATGAATCTAATTTGATTTCTGGCTTCTTTTATGAAAAAAACGATAGGAACAGGCTTTTCAAGTTGCTCGACTAAACGCTTATTTACGCCGGTCAGGGTTTGATTGCCAACGCTGCCTGCACCGGTATAAACCAAAACTCCATCTTCAATTTTGTCCGCATAAGGATTTACAAATTTATAATTTGCACCTTCCTTTGTAGTCATTACGACTATATGTTGCAAATTTCCCTTGTCGTCAATTGAAGGTCTGATACCTCCTGAATTCGCAACGCCAAACCATTTGAAGATTTGGTCATTATTGTAGATTTCTCCTGCTTCAAAATAATCTGGAGGAATACTATTTTTCATAACTCAAATTAATTTAGTGAAAGTTTAAAGTTTTCGGAAAACTTTGCAGACGGCAACGCTCACGGATTGATAAACCTCTTGCATCTTCGGGATGTCCGAATTGAAATTGCGGACGAATGCCGCCGGAAACCTGTGTCGGACTTAAATCATCCCAATTCAATCTTATTCTTTGTTTGAATTTCGGATACATCGGCTCGCCCGGTTTGGTGGCGGCGATTTTATCAACCGTTTCCTGCGGATGTTTCGGGGCTTTATGGTTTTTGAGCGTTTGCGGAGCGTTTTCGCGCATCAGTTTTTGGTATTCGCTAAACGGCTCGCATTTATATTTTGTTTTGGTTTGTCCTATTTTTAAACTCGGCAGATCACCGATGGCTTCGCGGATTGTCACATAATGTTTTCCGACATCTTCACCGTGAGTTTTTTCTATCGAATCAAAATCGAATTCATCATCTCTGATACCGACAAAAACCAGTCGGGTTCTTTTTTGCGGAACGCCGTAATCGGGAGCAAAAAGCATTTTGTTTTTAACTTTCATTCCACCGATGCGCGAAAGTTCCGCTTCAATTTCTCTAACAAAATCACCACTTGCCGTGCTTCGCATCCCTGAAACATTTTCCATTACAACTATTTTCGGCTTCAATATTTCGACAAATTTGATAAATTCCTGATAAAGAAAATTTCGCTCGTCGGTCGCATTTCGCTTGCGATTATTTAATGAAAATCCCTGACACGGTATGCCGCCGATTAATACATCCAAACTTTCGCCGTTCAAAATATCAAAAATCTTATTCGCATCTACGCTTCTTATATCACCTAAAATCGTTGTAGCTTGAGGATGATTTTTCTTAAAAGTTTCGATAGAAGGCTGGTGAATGTCCAATCCTAAAGAAATATCAAAACCCGCCATCTCAAAACCGAGCGAAGTGCCGCCGCAACCGCTGAAAAGCTCGATTACTTTCGGTTTACTTGTATCTTTAGACAATTGTTTTTCAAGAATTAAAGGTTGTTTTTTCCAGTAGTAGCCGCTTTCCTCGACCTTTACCGATTTATCCCAAATATTATATTCTTCGCTACGAAAAAGGTCTTGCATAAAAAATTCCTAAGACGAAAGTATTAATTTTTGATAATAACTAACTGAACAAATAATTTCTAGCCTAAAAAAGAAAAACCGCGCCGCCGACAATATGCCGCCGCTCCAAAACGACCACTTTCAAGCCGCTTTTCGCCAGATAACAAGCGCACGTCAAACCATTATGTCCGCCGCCGATCACGGCGACATCGTAAGTTTTATTCATAAATCCTCTCGCGGTCGAAGAAACCTTTTTTCTATCTTAGGTATCAAACCGTCGGCAGGCAATTTTGTAAATCAACTCGATCAAATTTTATGAAGAAAATTCTCATTCTCTTTTTCGCCATTTTGTTCTTCGCACAATTTCTATACGCGCAGGAAATCTTCTTTCAAACCGGACATACGAGCGGTATTACAGAGGTTCGTTTCAGTCCTGATGATTTTCAGCTGATTTCATATTCCTTTAACGACGGAAATTTAATTCTTTGGGACATCAAGAGCGGCAGAAAAATCTGGACACGCGAGACGGGTTTTATTCGCAAAGATAAAGAAAAAATTGATCTTGAAGATTTTTACTGGAGCACGGACAGGAAAACTCTCGTGACGAAAAGCGTGAATGGAACTTATCAAACTTGGGACGCGCTGACGGGAGAAATTCTTGCGTTGACGGAGACAAAACCGGAAATCGAATTAACTGTTCCAGATAAAAAAACAGTAAATTACATAAGAGATTATGAAAATACAATCATCACCGATTCTGAATCCGGCGCGACGAAACAGTTTGAAACTTACGGAATCGGAAACGGTTTTGATACGAGCAATGACGGCGAGATGTTTGCCGAAGGCGGCGGCGGTTACGGCGATGAGTATATAAAAATCACAAATATCAAAAACGAAAAAACTTGGCGGTTGGAAGCGCATCCGGGAATTATCAAAGAAATGAAATTCAGCCCGGACGGAAAAGTTTTAGCGGTTGCGGGAAGCGATAACAATATTTACGTTTTTGATGCTCAGAAACATAATCTGATCAAAACGCTGACAGGTCATCAAAAACCTGTCGAGAAAATTCAATTTAGTTCTGACGGTAGATTGCTGATTTCTTCGGCGGGATTTGTTGCTGTAAATATTTGGAACTGGCAAAGCGCGGAGATTATTAAAACAAACAAATCTTACGATTGGCTCAGATTTTCTTCGAGTATAATTCCTCTCGATGCCGCTGCTAATCAAATAATAACTCAATACGACAGTCTTTCATTTGAAATCCGCAATACGAATAATTGGGAAGTTTTACGTGAATTTAAAACCAAAGAAGGATACGAAGAAAAAAGTATTCGTTCCACATACACATATAAATCTGTTCCCGGTTCGATCATCAAAATTAGCAAAGACGGAAAAAAAGTTTTTGCAAATTACCTCGACGGAAAAATCAGAGTTTGGGATATAAATTCAGCAAAACTGATTCGAGAAATAAAAGCCGACAGTAAAAATTGTCAAATTAAAATTCTGCCCGACGAAAAAAGTTTTCTATCGTTTTGTCAGGGAAAAGACAAAGAAAAAATCAAACAAATTGATTTAGCAACGGGAAAAGTCTTAAGGATTTACGCAGACGAAGAAGGCGAAGACGACGACATATATTTTACGACACAATTTGTTAATACAATTGAATTAAGTCCGAACGGAAAATACTTTTTCACTGCCAGTAGCAGCAGCGACGGTTTGCTGTGGAGTATTGATAAAGCAAAACCGATTCGTGAATTTGATACCGATTTTACATACAGAAATGTAATCGCTTTTAATCCTGACGGAAAAACTTTTGCCGTCGTCGGCGCAGATGAAAATACATTTTTATTCGATGTTGAAACAGGCAACAAACTCTGGCAATTGATTCCATCTTACAAACCGAGCGAATTAGAAATTCAGTTAGAAGAAAAAAAGCCGTAAAGCACGCGCCGAAGCTGAAAAGACTAAATCGGAAAAATAACAAACGCACGTCAAACCGTTATGTCCACCGCCGATCACGGCGACATCGTATTTATTTATCATAAAATTTGCGTCCAAAGGAACTTTTTTATATTTTAGGCATCTAATTGACTGCAAGCAATTTTATAAACCAATTGGCTCAAAATCTTATGAAGAAAATTCTTTTACTCATTTTCGCAGTTTTGTTTTTAACACAAATTTCAAATACTCAAAATCTCGATGCGGAAAATTTGCCTCTTCATATTCTTTTTCATAAAAATGAAAGCGGCGGAAATGGTTGGAGTCCTGACGGGAAAACTTTCATTGTTTATTCGGCAAGCGAACGCTCGACAAAGTTATGGAATCTTACTGACGAATCAATTATCTGGGAATCTTTTCTCTATAACGCTCAAAAATTAAATATTTCTAAAACACAAGCTTTTGTCTGGAGTGGAGACCAAAAATTTATTGCTGTCCGTGATGACGGCGGAAAAATATTTCTATTGAATTCAGCAGATGGGAAAATTGTCTGGCAAACCGAAATGCAAAATAAAGAGTTGGAAATGATAAAATTTTTTCCTGCTGAAAATTATCTTGCCGTTGTTTCAAATGAAAACAACATTGAATTTTTGAATCTGACAGACGGACGACTGGAAAAGTCTTTCAATACTAAAATCAACCCCAAAACTACTTCAATTGCAGAAATTTCGTTAGATAAAAGCAAAAAGACTTTACTAGTCGCTGATTTCAATAAAAAAATAACATATATCAACTTTGCCGATGGTAAAGTCGTCCGCAAGGTTTCATTAAAACCTTGCGGCAGATTGAAAGATGCCTATCCAAATAGTTTCGGATTTTCTCCTCGAATGAATTATTTTGTTGCCAGATGTCAGAAAAATGCTTTTATAACCGATATGGCAACGCAGAAAATTATCAGCGTAATAAAACTTGATGCTGATTTTGAAGACGGAATTAGTTTCAGCGGCGATGAAAAACTTCTCGTTTTGGAAAATCTCGGTGGTTATAAAATTTTCAATTTCGCGGATAAAACGAACAAAGATATTGAAGACGGCACAAGCGGCGATTTAAATTTTAGCGGAAATTTGTCAATCAGCGAGACGGGTTACAAAAATCGCGGACTTGAGATCAGAGAAGTAAAAACAGGAAAAGTTATTAAAAATTTTGAAAGTCATCCCGGCGAAATTAAAAATTTGGTTTTCAATTCAGACGGAAGCCGTTTTGCATCGGCAAGCAGTGACGGAATCATCCGCGTTTGGGAAACTGAAAATCACAAATTAATTTGGGCAAAATTTGCTAATGATGAAGGAACAAATGCCGTTGTTTTTAGTCCTGACGGAAAACTTTTGCTTTCGTCGGGCGATAATGAAAATGATGTAAATCCGATTAAAGTTTGGGATGCGGAAAGCGGAAATCTTTTGCTCGATGTTCCAAGCGAAAAAGACGGCAACGACGGAATTGAAATAATGAGTTTCAGCCCTGACGGAAAGTTGCTTTTGACAACCGGGAGTTTTAACAACTTCAAAATTTGGGATGCGGAAAATTGGAAAGTTTTAAGGACATTTCAAACCAATGAAGAACACCGGAGCGGAAATATGGGTTGGTGTTGCGGAAGCGCGGCAATGTCAATAAATTTTGACAAAAGCGGCAAGCGTATTCTTTCAGCGCACGAAGACGGAACGATAAAGTTTTGGGAAATTGATAAAGCCGAGCCGATTAAGATTCTGCAAGTTTCCGACAGTGCAGTTCGCGCCCGTTTCAGCCCCGACGAAAAATATATTTTAGCGATCGGAAAAAATTCTAATGTTACGAAAGTCATTGATGCGGAAAACGGAAACGTAATTCGGGAATTCAAAACCGGAAATCCGAATGAAGAACTTGATTATGTTACCGATGCTGCATTTCGCAGCGACGGCAAAAGTTTTATTACAACTTCTTGGTTTGACGACGTAATGATTTGGGATGTTTCGAGCGGCAAAATTTTAAAAAGAATTGATGTCGGCTGGTCAACCGAAGATGAACTTGAAATTAGTCCTAATGGGAAATATTTTCTTTCCGGCGGAGAAAATCAAAATATAATGATTTTTGACACGGCAGACGGCGAACTTGTTTGGTCGCTGTTTCCGATTAACAAAGAATTACGCCGCATCAAACAAGCCGAAGAAGATGAGCGAATCGCGTCAGTCAAACGCGCCGAAGAATTCGCCGCCCGTGCTGACATTGAAAATCAGGAACGCGCAAAAAAAATCACCGCCAAGTTTTCGCATTACGGCGACGCGGAAAGTTTTTGGGATCAGAAGATCGCCGAATCTGGGGCGACGAATAAAAGCAAGTTGAAACTGTCGAAAAAAAAAGCGTCGGTTGCTTGGTTTACGCTGACAAATGATGCGGATTTGCCTGTTTCGATTGATACGAACAGTATGATTTTCAATCCGAAATGCAAAGGTTTATGCGACGGCGCGGAGATTTCTTTGCGGTATGTATTGGAACTAAAAAACGGCGAAACGAATGTCAACGGTTTCGATATGTATTCAACTACGATTCTGCCGCCGAAAACGACCGTTTATTTCAGCGTTTCGCTCGAACATTTCGCGGCGAGCAAGGCAATCTATCTCGGCTTTACATTTCAAAAAGACAACGCAGACGATGAACATTCAAACGATTACGGAACGGAACAAAAACTTTATCTGCGCGAATCGGATTTGCCGTAATTGTTTTCAGAGCAAATTAAAAAGCCGTCGTTATACGAGAAAAAACGGGCGGCTTTTTGATTTGCTCTGAATGGATTATTCGGCATCTTTCAAAATCAAAAAAGGCGACGCGAGAATCATTAAGAAACCCAAACCGTGACCTTTGATTTCCGTCAGCGTTGCCAGATATAGTCCTGCAAATATCAACGTTAAGCCTAATAAAAACCGTAATTTTCCGGCGAAAGTCGGCGCGTTATAACTTTTATATTCTTCAACTTGGCAGTTCATTATACTTTTCCTCCAATCATTTTTTCAAAAGCGAAAGTTGTCCGAGATGATTCGCCTGATGAATCGTCCGGCTCAACAAAACATTCAGACGATTGCGATGCGGCTCATTCGCAAAATCTTCCGCCGAAACTGACGCGTGTTTTTCAAACCATTCGTCAGCGGAAAGCGCGTCGAATTTCGCGGTAAGTTTCGCGTTGATTTCGTTCCATTTACTTTTTAATTCGTCAATCGAATAATTCTTTGCTTCGTCGCCGTCGAGATTTTTCAGGAAAAGCTCGTAAAGTTTCGGATAAAGACTGTCGCCTAAACCCAAGATTTGAAAAAGATTATCGCTGACCGCCGCGAGATGTCCGACGAGATAAACGCCGCTGTTTTTGCCCGGTGCGATTTCATTTTTCAATTCGTCATCGGAGATTTCCGCGAGGAATTTATCAACTTTTTCATTTTGCGATTTCCAAGCGTCGAGTGCCATTTTTACCGAGATTTCCGTTGTGTTTTTTTCTGTTTGTGTCTGCATATTTATTTTCTCCTGTTTTTTATTTGCCCGCGAAATACGCTAAAAAGCGCGAAAAAAAGAATTTAAATAAAAAATTATTTCGCGTCTTTTCGCGAATTTAGCGGGCAATATTCTTAAAAATTACCAAGGCAGTTCGTTACCGAGATGAATAAATTTGCCCGTGTAGCCGTCCGCCGGAAGCGTCGCCAGATCAACCGAGGTTTTCGCGCCTTCTTCAACCGTCAGATCGCCGTTCGGATTCATATCGGTAACGACCGAACCGGGATGCGCGGCGTTGACTTTGATATTCGTGTCTTTCAACTCATACGCGAGATGAACCGCGTAGCCGTTCAGAGCGGTTTTTGAAATGTCGTAAGCCGGAACTTTATAGTTATAAATCGGCGAATTCGGATCGCTGTGTAAATTTAATGAACCTAAACCGCTCGACAAAAAGACGATTCTGCCCGCGTCGGATTTTTTCAAAAGCGGAATAAAAGTTTGTGTAACTTCAATCGTATTGAAAAAATTCGTGTCGAAAGTTTTGCGGAAAATTTCGGACGAAGTTTGGCTTGCCGGAGTTATATTTCCGCTCCCGTCAAATTCCAGACTGATTCCCGCGTTATTAATCAAAACGTCGAGTTTGCCGTATTTGTCTTCAACATATTTCGCTGCCGATTTGTGCGTCGCCGCGTCGTCAACATCGAGCAGAATAAATTCCGCGTCGTAACCTTCGTCTTTTAATTTCGTTTCGGCTTCTTTTCCGCTGTCTTCGCTGCGTGCGCCGACTAAAACTTTAAAGCCTTTGTTTGCCAACTGCCGTGCGGTTTCAAAACCGATTCCGCGATTTGCGCCTGTAATTAATGCTGTTTTCTTTTCACTCATTTTATTTTCCTCGTAATTTATTTAAAAATTTTCTTTGGTTTAGCGGATAGACGCAGTAAAAAATAATTTGCGTCCGTCCGTGTTTCATTATGTCAATTAATAACTTTTTCAAGCACCTGCCGCGACATCGAAATTCGTTTGAATTGCGCGTTCGCGCCAGACTGAAACGTCCTGTTTTACACTTTCAAGTTTCGCTTCGATTCCATCATACGCGAACGAACCTAACGGCAGACGAAACGGCGGATTGTCCGATTCGACGGCTTCGATGATGACGCGCACGGCTTTTCTCGGGTCGCCCGAAGCATTTCTGAAATCATCGAAAGTTTCGGTCAACTGCTCGACCGAAGGATAAACCTGCGCTATCGGATTTTCGGCTAACACCGTGTTTTCAAGCGCGTTCGTGGAAAAAGGTCCCGGCTCGACGACCATCGTTTTTACTCCAAACGGCGCGAGTTCGACCGCCAACGCTTCGGACAAGCCTTCGAGTGCGAATTTGCTCGCCGAATAAAGTCCGAACGAAGGATAACCCGAAATGCCGGTCAGCGAACTGAAATTCACGATATAACCGCTTTTTTGCTCACGCAAAATTGGCAAAACTTCGCGCACCAGATTGAAAACGCCGAAAAAATTCGTGTCGAATTGATGTCGGGCTTGTTCCTCGCTCGTCTCTTCGACCGCGCCGACAAGTCCGTAACCGGCGTTGTTGACCAAAATGTCAATGCGTCCGAACTCTTTGACCGCTTCCGCCACCGAATTTTTCACGTCGTCCAAATTCGTGACATCTAATTTCACGGCACGCGCCGTTTCAGGATATTTTTCGATTAAATCCTGCAAAACTTCCGGCTTTCTTGCTGTCGCCACGACTTTGCCGCCGTTTGCCAAAACTTCTTCCGTCAAATTGCGTCCGAAACCGCTCGACGCGCCTGTAATAAACCAAACTTTATTTTCACTCATTTTATTTTTCCTCTCTGTTTATATTTTCCAAAAATCAATACTGTCTCATTCCGCCGTCGGTGAATAATTCGCTGCCGTTGACGAAACTGCTGTCGCTCGACGCGAGAAACGAAACCGCCGACGCGACTTCTTCGGGCTGTCCGATTCTGCCCAACGGAATCAGCGAAACTATCTGGTCTTTGAACTGTTTCGCCTGTTCTTCCGTTTCCGCCAAACCGTCAATCGCCGGAGTTTGAATCGGTCCCGGACTGACGGCGTTGACGCGAATTTTTCTGTCTTTCAAGTCCATCATCCAGCTTCGCGCAAACGAACGGACAGCGGCTTTCGACGCACTATAAACGCTGAAATTTTCCATTCCCGACGAAGCCGCCGTCGAAGCATTCAAAATAATCGAACCGCCGTCGTTAAAAAGCGGTAAAGATTTTTGCACCGAAAAAAGCAATCCTTTGACGTTGTTGCCGAAAATCGTGTCGAAATGCTTTTCCGAAATGTCGCCGAGTTTCGCAAATTCGCCGCCGCCCGCGTTTGCAAAAAAGATGTCAATGCTGCCTTTTTTCTCTTTGATCGTTTCGTAAAGACGATCTAAATCCGCGAGATTTGAAACGTCGCCCTGCACGCCGAACGCGTTTTCGCCGATTTCCGCGACCGCCGCGTCGAGCGTTTCCTGTCTGCGTCCCGTAATAAAAACGAACGCGCCGTCGTCTGCCAGACGTTTCGCCGTCGCCAAACCGATTCCCGTTGTGCCGCCTGTCACGACGGCTGTTTTTCCTTCTAATTTGCTCATAATAATTATTTCCTTTTTTGTTTGTTAATTCGATGTTAATTGTGACTATGAAAGTAACAATTACAGTCAAAAAAATTTCAATTTTTCCTAATGTCCGCGATCACTTCCGCGAGACTCGTCTCATTCAAAGTCGCCTCAAAAGAATTCTGCGCTTTATTCAAAACTTTCTGCATCACCGAACCGATATTGCAGCTCACTTCGCAAAATCCTTGCGACGGATAATCATGAATCGCAAAAGTTTTCGGCGCATCAACCGCTTTATAAATTTCCAAAAGCGATATTTCGTCCGCACGTTTCGCCAAAGTCGTAAAACCCGATTTTCCGGTCGTTGTCGTGACGAGATTTGCTTTAGATAATTTCGACAAAATTCTCCTGATAAAACTCGGAGACGTATTCACACTCTGCGCCATCTGCGCCGATGTGATCTCTTTCCCGCAATTGAGACCGAGAGCGAGCATCAAATGAACCGCGATTGAAAATTGTGTGTTCGTCGCCATAACAATTGTTACTTTATTAGATACAGTTAAAGTTTGTCAAATGGAAAACTCTAATTGACGATAATCAAAAACAATTATTTGCCCGCGAAAGGGCGCGAAAAAGCGCAAAAAAAAGAATTTAAATAAAAATTTATTTCGCGCATTTTAGCGTATTTCGCGGGCAATATTTCTTAAATTATTACCAAATGACAACTCAAATTACACAGATAATTTTTCGTGAAATTTCGTGTTTGTTCGTGGCTAACTTTTGTTAATTCCAAAATTTCAAACTCTGCCAAATTTCCGGCAGAGGCTTTTTCGTATCGCGGCAAATAAGAATGTGATATTGCTCGTAGCTTTCGGAATAGGCGAAATTGACTTCGGTTTTTTCTTCGACCGAATTGCATTTTTCTTCCGCCGTTTTTTTTGACGCGCCGAGCAAAATCAAAACTTCGCCCGTGTAATCACGTGGTCCCCAGAGGAAATAACTCTGGTGCGGGCTGATCGCTTTCGGCAAACCATATTTTTCGCCGTAAAAATCAATCGCGCCCGCTTCGCCGTAATTTCCGGCAAAGATTCCGGCTTTGGCGCGGTCTTCGGGCGGCAGATTATTGTAAACATCTGCAACCTGCGCGACCATTTCCTGCCAGCCGAGTTGTTCGCTGAAAATCTGCTGCAATTGGCTGTCGTGTCCGACTTCGGATTTCGGCGGTTTGATCCCGATTGTTTCCTGATACCGAACGAGCGTTTCAATCGGCAAAATCGGCATCAAGGTTGGTGCGACCAATATCGCCGGAAAGAAAATTAAAACCGGAGGCGCGTATTTTATAAATCGCAGAGCGCGAACGCGTTCGATTAGTTGCTCAAGCCAAACCGCGCCCGCCGCAAACAGCATCGGATAAACCGGCGCGAGATAATAATCTTTCGCTTTTAAATAAATCATCAGCGCGAGCAGAACGAGATAGCAAATTCCGAGAAAACGAAATCTTTTGCCGTTTTTATCCGCGAGAAAAAACCAGATTCCGGCAAGCCATACCGGAAACGCGGTCGGAAACATTCCCAAAATCTGCGAAACGAAAAACTGCAGCGGCGACATCACAACGTTTTTGCCCGTTTTTTGGACGTTTTGCAGAAGTTCGAGCGTGGCGAAATCGTTTTGAAATTGCCAGATGATATTCGGCAGAAAAATCAAAAACGCGATCACGCCGCCGAGCCAGAAATATTTGTCGAGAAAAACCTTTCTGTCCTTCGTCAAAAGCAATCCGACAACCAAAGAAAGTCCGAAAAAAATCATCGAATGTTTGTTCATCAAACCGAGTCCGGCGAAAATGCCGAACGGAATCCAATTAATTGAGGGATTTTGGATTTTAGATTTTGGATTTTGGATTTCCGTTGATTCATCAGACGCTTTTCCTTTTAACGCTTTGACGGCGAAGTAAACGCAGAGCATCCAAAAGACAGATTCAAACGGATTCATCGAAAACAGATCGTCAATCGCCAAGTAAATCGGCGCACATAAAACGCAAAGACACGCGAGAAACGCCGCAAATCTTTTTCCGCCGAATTCCTTAACTAAAACCGCCGTCAGAAAAACTTTGAACGCGCCCGCGAGTGCCGGAAATAATCTAAGTGCGAAAAGCGAATCACCGAATAAAGTGCGCGTAATTTTTGCGAGAAAAGGCGCGAGCGGCGCGTGATCGGGATAACCGAACGCGAGATGTTCGCCGCACGCGATGAAATAAAGTTCGTCGCGGAAAAAACCGTAATTCGAATTAAAAACAAAATGCAGGAGAAGTTTGAAAACTGCGAAGTATGCGCCGATGGCGAGCGGTGAAAGCCATTTATTGTTTTTCGTTTCGATCATATTTATTGAACGCCGTTTGAATTTTAAAAGTTCGTGGAAAAATTAATTTTCACTTTTTTCGTATGAAATCAACTTTTTTATTTCGTCAATTTTCTCAAGCGCGGCTTTTTCTCCGGCTTCGATAAATTCGTCCATTTTACCGATCTCGTCAGGTCGCAGATGCGCGATTTGAGGAATTATCACGACATCGGCGCGATAGTGTTGATTTTTTGCCGCCGTCCGCAAAAGCATTAGTGCAGATTGAAAAAACACGCCGAGCATCGTCGTCGGAGTTCCCCAATATGTTGCGCCGGACGAGAGAACGTCAACTGCAATTATAATTTCCGCGCCGAGTTTTTTGACGGCTTTGGTCGGCACGGGCGCAATCACGCCGCCGTCAACGAACATATTTCCGTCTTCATCCTGAAGCGGCGCGAACACGCCGGGAATCGCACAACTTGCGGCGACGGCAAAACCGAGATCGCCCGAATCGCGGAAAACTTTTTCTTCGCCCGTTTCGAGATTCGTCGCGTTGGCGGCAAACGGAATTTTCAAATCCTCGAATTTCGTGACGGGAAATTTATTTCTGACAAGTTCGGCGATTGGCTCATTTGACAACAAACCTTTGGCAGAAAACGAAAATCGGCTCATCTTAAACCAACTTATTTCTTTGCCCATTTCGATAATTTCGTCAACCGACAGACCGCCGGCAAACGCCGCGCCCGCAAACGAACCGGCGGAACATCCCGCGATAAAATCAATCGGAATATTATGCTCGACTAAAACTTTCAAAACTCCGAGATGAGCAAATCCGCGCGCCGCGCCGCCGGATAATGCGATGCCGATTTTTTTACGTTTCATAATTTTATGATCCGCGAACTGATACGAAAGTATGCAGAATAACTTTTACAACATCACTTTTCGTAAAATTTCTTTTTTTCGCGGCTTAACCGGAATTGATTTTAACTTGTGATTATGGAAAACTGAAAACCGCTGCAAGATGACTCCGCAAGAATCCATATTATTTCAAAGACAAAAAACGACAGCCGACATCGCGGCGGGCGAACAGGTTTGTCCGGTTTGTTCGCGCGAAGTGAAATACGAATTCGTGCCGCTTTTGGCGATTGAAGATTCGCTCGAAAGATTAATTCGCGCCAACGCGCCTGACACGCGGGATTTCGAAGCCGTCTGCAAAAGATGCGTCCGGCTTTTTGAACGCGCACAGGAAAAGATCGTCACCCAAGCCGCAATGCGAAAAGACGGTTCGCACGTCCTTTCAACACCGCTCAGACTTGATGCGACCGAATTTTTCACCGGCAAAAATGTTACGATTGCATTTCTCGACTCAGGTTTTTATCCGCATCCCGATTTGATAAATCCCGTTTCGCGGATTATCGCTTACCGGAATCTGGCATCGGCGGAAGGCGATACGACGACGCTTCACGATCTCGATGTCGCAAGTTGGCACGGAATGATGACATCGGTCGTCGCGGCGGGAAACGGTTTTTTATCCGGCGGTTTTTATCGCGGAATTGCGCCGGAAGCAAATGTCGTTTTAGTAAAACTCGCCCGTTCCGGCAGAATCACCGACCGCAATATTCAAGATGGACTCGAATGGGTTTTGGAAAACCGGACGCGCTATGACATCCGTATCGTGAATATATCGGCAGGCGGCGATTTTGAAAATTCCTACTTGCACGACGAACTTTCGCAAACCGTCGAAGAATGCGTCAAACTCGGTCTGACAATCGTCTGCGCCGTCGGAAATTCGGGACATCTTCCGACACATCCGGTTATTCCGCCCGCCTCCGCGCCGTCTTGTCTGGCAATCGGCGGACTCGACGACGGCAATTCGATCAACCGCGCCAAACGCGGAATGTATCGCAGTTCCTACGGTCCGACGATTGACGGTCTGCAAAAACCGGAAGTCATCGCGCCGTCAATTTGGGTTCCCGCGCCGATTTTGCCGAACACGCCGACGGCAATGCAGGTTTCCCTGCTCGAAAAACTCGATAAAGCACCTGACGAAGAACTTTACAATATAATAATGGAAAATCCCGGCATCAGCGACGAACTCGATGCCTCACTCGAATATTCAACATTCGCCATTCGCCAACTCATCACGACAAAACGCCGCTACGAAAGCGTCATTACCGAACATTACAAATATGTTGACGGCACATCATTCGCCGCGCCGATTGTCTCATCCGTCATCGCCCAGATGCTCGAAGCAAATCCAAATCTCACACCGCAGCAAATCAAAAAAATCCTGATAAATTCCGCCGAACGCTTACCTCATTACGAAGTTGACCGCCAAGGTTGGGGCGTAATTGATCCGAGAACGGCAGTCGAAAAAGCGGTCGAAGCTATCTATTGATTTCTATTAGTCTTGCTGCCCATTCCACTTAAACCAACTTTCAATAAAAAAAACCTTGTTAAAAATAGTTTAAAAAAGCTATAATTATAGAGGTGTTTTTACGAGTTAGAAACTTCAGGATTATTTAGAATTTCTCTTAACTTTCCTTGAACAATATATGATCAGACAAAACAATTTAAGTTTACGATTCATTTCACATATCCTTCCGATTCTGTTTCTCATCTTCTTGTTTAATTCTGCATTCGGCGCAACATTTACGGTTACGAAAACCGAAGATACGAACGATGGAATTTGTGATTCGGATTGCAGTTTGCGCGAAGCGATTGTCGCGGCAAACGCAGTCGGTTCGGACGATCAAATTAATTTCTCATCGAATTTGTTCGGCAACATTCAGAGTATTTTAACCAATACTGAATTTACGATTATCAACAACGGAAAATTGTCAATAAACGGGACGGGATCGCATCTTTTGCAACTGCGCGGGTTTAATAATTATCAACCTTCGCTGCAGCGAATCTTTTATATTGCGCCTGGAGCCGACGTTACTTTGAGTGATTTATACATATCTCAAGGCGGTGCGGGCGGTGCGGTTAAAAGCGGATTTGGCGGAGCAATCTTAAATGACAACGCCGTTCTTAAGGTCAATAATTGCCAAATTTACTCTAATCTTTACGCGACGGGCGGCGCGGCGATATATAATGATTCGGGAACAGTAAATATAAATAATTCGGCGTTTTTGAATAATCAAACTTATGGCGGTGTTATCGAAAACAATCAAGGCACGATCATCGTTCGAGATACTGAAATTTTGTATAACAACGGCAGCGGAATTAAAAATTCGGGAAATCTGACGGTTGAGAATTCCACTTTTCTGTTTAATTTTTCGTTTTACAAAGGCGGAGGAATTTTAAATACCGGAATTGCCAAAGTAACTAATTCAACATTTAATGCCAACACTGCAAACGAACGCGGCGGTGCAATTTATAATTCTAGCAGTTTGGCTTTGGAAAGTTCCACTATCTTTCATAACGGCGCAAGAGAAATTTCAAATATTGCAGGCGGCGGCATCAGCAACGAATCCGGCGGAAGTGTTACAGCACACAATACAATTATTGCCGGAAACATAAATAACGATCCATATACATTTGACGGTTCAAACAGCGCACCTTCCGATTATGCGGGAACGCTCGATTCGCTCGGATATAATTTGATTCAGAACACTTCTCAAGCGATTATAACGGGAATAACAACCGGAAATATATTAGATACAGTTCCTCAACTGTCTTACATCGCCGGCGAATTCGGCGGCGCAACATCAACACTCGCCTTAAAAATAAACAGTCCGGCGATTGATGCGGGCGACCCGAACAACTTCCCGAATACCGATCAGCGCGGATTTTCGCGTCCGCAAGACGGCGACGCGAACGGCTCGTTTTTGCCCGACATCGGCGCGTATGAGACGACGAGAATTACCGAACCTTCGACCTTTACGGTAAAGAATATAAACGATTCCGGCGAAGGAAGTTTAAGAAACGCGGTCGAAACTGCAAACGCGACTTACGGCGATGACACGATAAATTTCGATCCGGCGGTTTTCAATTCGCCGAAAACGATCACTCTGCAAAATTGGGGAATAAAAATCGCTTCCGGCAGTAATTTGACAATCAACGGTCCCGGCGCGGATTTACTCAAAATCACGACAAAAAAACAAAATAATGTGATAACTCTCGACGCATACGACGCTATTGCCGTGCTGAATAACGCAACGATTTCAGAAGGAATTATCGGAATTTACAACTTGGGAAATCTTACCTTGAACGATTCAGTCGTTGAATATAATAGTGCGAGCGACAGAATTCCCACCAGCGGGTTTTATTCCACCGGAATATATTCGCAGAGACACGTGCTTGCGAGCAAAATGAATATCAACAATTCAATTGTCAGATACAATAAAGCATCACAGACAGGCAGCGGAATCAGAATTAATAAAAGTGATGTTAACATCAATAATTCGACAATTTCCGATAATGAACTTTTAGGCGGTCAAAACGGAAATTGTGGTGTAGGTATCGAAGTTAGGAACAGCATTTTAAATGTTAAAAATTCTACTATAAGCAGAAACAAGAGCCTGCTCTCAGCCGAAGGCGGCGGAATATGCGCTTCTTGGGCTTCGAATATAAATCTGGATAATGTCACAATCGCTGAAAACAAAGCGGGCGGCGGAATCTGGATGAGCAGTGGCGCAACAATGAATATTTCCAATTCGACGATTGCACAAAACTACGGCATCGGAATTCAAACCAATGGTCAAACAATAAATTCTAAAAATTCAATAATTGCAAAAAACACTTCCGGCGATGTGTGGGGAGCAATGAATTCACAAGGTTATAACTTAATTTTACACACAACTAATGCCACCATTACTGGAATTGAAACCGGAAATATTTTCGGTGTTGATCCTCAATTTAACTCAAAAGGCTTACAAAATAACGGCGGTCAAACCGAAACAATCGCTTTACTTCCAACCAGTCCGGCAATTGACAAAGGCAATCCGAACGATTTCCCGCTGACCGATCAACGCGGTTTTTCGCGCCCGCGAGACGGCGACGGAAACGGTTCTGTTCTACCCGACATCGGCGCATTTGAATTGCAAAATAAATCCGGCAAAAACTCAGTATTGTTTGATTTCGACGGCGACGGCAAATCTGATATTTCCGTCTTTCGTCCATCAAACGGCGCGTGGTATATTCAACGCTCCGCCAGCGGTTTCACGGGCGTTACTTTCGGCGCAGACGGCGATCTGCTTGCTCCGGCTGACTTTGACGGCGACGGCAAAACCGATGTTTCCGTGTTCCGTCCTTCCGACGGCGGCTGGTATCGTGTCAATTCTTCGACCAATACTTTCTACGGCGCAACTTTCGGCGCGAACGGCGACTTGCCGCGCCCGGCTGATTTCGACGGCGATGGCAAAGCCGACATCAGCGTTTTTCGTCCTTCAAACGGCAGCTGGTATCGTCTGAATTCATCGAACAATTCTTTTTACGGCGTGGCGTTCGGAGCAAACGGCGACAAACCGCTGATTGCCGATTTCGACGGCGACGGCAAATCGGACATCGCGGTGTTCAGACCGTCAACCGGAGCATTTTATTCGCTGGATTCGACGACGGGAGCATTCAGAGGAGTGGCGTTCGGTTTAGGAACGGACATTCCGACGCTCGGCGATTACGACGGCGACGGCAAGACCGACGTGGCGGTATTCAGACCGTCTGACGGCGGCTGGTATCGGGTGAATTCTTCGACGAACTCATTCTACGGCTTAACGTTCGGAGCAAACGGAGATATTCCTGCGGCGGCGGATTACGACGGGGACGGAAAAACCGACGTAGCGGTATTTCGCCCGTCAGCCGGAGCGTGGTATCGCCTGAACTCGACAAACGGCGGATTCTACGGAGAATCATTCGGCGCGGGAACGGACAAACCTGTGCCGGCGGCGTTTTTACAGTAAGATCGTTGTCATACTTTTGTTTTGAAAAAGACGCGGGTAATATCCGCGTCTTTTTTATTTTTCTAATATTTGAAAACTCAAAACTAGCCAATCTTTTTTATCTTGTTATAATAAAAATCCAACGCAGTATGTTGTAAAATTTCGCTTTAGAAACGATTCGCAAATTATTTATGAATTTTTGGTTGGTTAAACAAGAACCCGATAAGTATTCGTTCGATGATCTTGTAAAAGACAAGAAAACTATTTGGGACGGCGTGCGAAATTATCAGGCGCGGAATAATATGCGCGAGATGAAAATTGGCGACCGCGTTTTGTTTTATCATTCGGTTTCGGAAAAATCGGTCGTCGGAATTGCGGAAGTTTCTAAAGAAGCCTTTGATGATCCGAATGATGACACTGGAAAATGGTGTGTTGTCGAGATAAAAGCGTCGGAAAAATTGGAAAATCCGGTAACTCTGGAAATGATTAAATCGGAAAAATCTTTGGAAAATATCGCTTTGATAAAACAATCGCGTCTGAGCGTGATGCCTTTGACAGAAAAGGAATACGGGAAAATTCTCGAAAAAAGTAGAAGATAAATAGAAAATTTATGTTAAAAGAAGCAGTAGCTTATTACAACGAATTACTTGAAGATTTCGATCTGGCGGAATCTTCGCGGCTCGCGCTCGACGAAGGTTTGGAAGGCGCACGACTTATTTTCGGCGACAGACGTTTAACGCCGTATCTGCGACCGCATTTTGTTACCGCCGCCGATTGGAATCGCGCAAAATATATCTGCGAAGTGATTTGGAATTCACTGCAAAAAGTAAAAGATGCGGCAATCGGCGATGACGAAATTCTTGACGAACTCGGCATCACGAAAATTGAAAAAGAATTGGTTGCAATTGATCCGGGCTACGAATTCGTTTCGCCGTCAGCGCGGCTCGATTCTTTTTTGACCGAACACGCTTATTCTTTTGTCGAATTAAACGGCGAATCTCCGGCGGGAATCGCTTATGCGGATTCGGCGGCGGAGATTTTTATGAATCTGCCCGTGATGAAGAAATTCTGCGAAAGATATGATGTTGAGTCTTTTCAAGGACGATCAAAAATGCTTGAAGTTATTCTTGCTTGTTACGAAGAATTTCTCGGCGAAAAACCGGAAGAAAAACCCGTTATCGCAATTGTTGATCTGAAAGATTTGCCGACGCAGAAGGAATTTGAACTTTTCCGCGATTATTTCGAGTTTGAAGGCTACACGTCAATTATCTGTTCGCCCGACGAACTCGAATTCGACGGCGAAAAACTTTTTTGTAAAGGCGTGAAAATTGATGTCGTTTATCGAAGATTACTCGTCAACGAATATCTGCCGATCATTCATTCCGCGCCGGATTTACTTAATGCTTACCGCGCCGGAGCTATTTGTATGGTCAACAGTTTTCGCGCCAAGATAGTTCACAAAAAAGCGATATTCGCCGTTTTAACCAACGAAAATTACGCACATCTTTTCGATGACGAAGAATTAAAAGCGATCAAAGCTCATATCCCTTGGACGCGAAAATTCCGCGAGGAAAAAACTAAACATAACAGCGAAGAAATTGATCTCGTCGAATGGACGCGCGAAAACTCCGACAAACTCGTCTTAAAACCGAACGACGACTACGGCGGTCACGGAATTTACATCGGTTGGGCGACGACTAAAAATGAATGGGAAGAAGCGATCAAAACCGCGCTGGCAAACGGCGATTATCTCGTGCAGGAAAGAGTTCAGACTTCAAAGGAAGTTTTTCCGATGCTCGACGATTCGGGAAATTATCAAATGATCGAACAACTCGTTGATCTTGATCCGCTTTTGTTCAACGGTATTGTCGGTTCGGCGTTTACGCGGCTTTCGACCAGCGAACTCGCCAATGTAACGAGCGGCGGCGGAATGGTTCCGACTTTGATAATTCGGGAAAAAGAGTAAGGTTTGGCAATTCCGGTGAAAACATTTTTAATTTTTATTTTGTCGGTTTTCATATTGAGCAGTTGCAATAAAACTGAAAATTCGTCGCCGAATAATGCTTCTCAAAATAACGAAACAATAACGGTTTCCGCAGCGATTTCGCTTAAAGATGCTTTTGACGAGATCGGAAAAGAATTTCAGACGAAAACCGGCAAAAAGATAAATTTCAATTACGGCGCGTCCGGCAATTTGCAGCGGCAAATTGAAAACGGTGCGCCGGTTGACGTTTTTGCGAGCGCGGGCGCGAAACAAATGGATGAATTGGAAAACGGCGGATTTATTGATTCGAGTTCGCGCCGTGATTTTGCCGAAAATACTCTCGTGTTAATTGTTCCGAAAGATTCAAAATTAAAGATTGAAAAGTTTGAAGATTTAACGAAAAACGAAATAAAGAAAATCGCCGCCGGAAATCCGAAAACCGTTCCCGCCGGACAATATGCCGACGAAAGTTTGTCGAAGATGAATCTGCAAAATGCGGTTCAAAACAAACTTATTCTGGCGGAAAATGTGCGTCAGGTTTTGAATTACGTCGTGCGTGGGGAAGTTGATGCCGGAATCGTTTACGCGACGGACGCGCTGACCGCGAAAGATAAAATCACCGCGATTGCAATTGCCGACGAAAATACTCATTCGCCGATTTTATACCCGTTGGCGATTTTGAAAGATAGTAAAAACAGCGATGCGAAAGCCTTTGTAGATTTTGTAATGAGCGCGGACGGACAAAATATTTTGCAAAAATACGGTTTCAAATCCGCGAATTAATAATGATCTGGTCGGCTCTCCAATTATCACTTCTCGTCGTTTTGTTTGCCACGATAATTGTCGGCATTCTCGGTTTGGCGTTCGCGTTTCTGCTGGCAAAACGCGATTTTCGCGGAAAAGAACTGCTCGATGCGATTTTGACGATGCCGCTCGTTTTGCCGCCGACCGTTACGGGTTATTATTTGATAGTTCTGCTCGGACGGCGCGGACTTTTGGGCGGTTATATTTATGATCTGACGGGCTTTACATTCGTTTTTACTTGGCAGGGCGCGGTAATTGCCGCCGTCATCGTTTCGCTTCCGCTGATGATTCGCGCGGCGCGGGCAAGCATCGAATCGGTCAATCCGAATTACGAAATCGCATCTTACACGCTCGGCAAAAGCGAACTTGAAACTTTTTTCCGCATAACTTTGCCGCTCGCGCGGCGCGGGATCATCGCCGGATTAATTTTGAGTTTCGCGCGTGCGCTCGGCGAATTCGGCGCGACTTTAATGATCGCCGGAAATATTCCCGGAAAAACACAGACGATGCCGCTTGCAATTTACGAAGCGGTCGCGTCCGGCGATGACAAACAAGCGCAGATTTTGGCTTTAATTTTGACCGCAATTTCGATTCTCGCGGTTTATTTGACGAACAAAATCAGCCGTTCATATGTTTACGGTTAAAATAAAAAAATCTTTTTTCAAAAAGGGCGAAGAAGAATTCACGCTCGACGCGGATTTTTCCGCTGGCGACGGAATCACGGTTTTGTCCGGCGCGTCGGGCGCGGGAAAAACTACGACCTTGAAAATTATCGCCGGAATTCTCGCGCCGGACAAAGGAACTATCAAACTTGATAAAGAAATATTTTTCGATGCGGAAAAGAAAATAAATCTGCCGATTCAAAAACGTCGCGTCGGTTTTGTCTTTCAGGATTACGCGCTTTTCCCGCATCTTTCCGCGCTCGATAACGTCGCTTACGGCGTAAAAACTGAAAATAAAATAGAAAAATCGCGTGAGATTTTATCGCTTTTTCACATCGAACATTTGAAAAACAGAATTCCGTCGGAAATGTCCGGCGGCGAACAACAGCGGACGGCATTGGCGCGGGCGTTGGCGAGCGATCCGCGAATTGTTTTGCTGGACGAACCTTTATCGGCGGTTGATGTCGAAACGCGGCGAAAACTTCTGGATGAGATCGAATTTGCACAAACACGCGCCAAAATTCCGTTCATTTATGTAACCCACAATGAAGCGGAAGCTAAAAGACTCGGAACGCGCCGCGTAACGATTGAAAACGGGAAAACAATCGCGGTCGAGAATTTATAGATTTTCAAGCAATTTAAATCGTAAAAGAACACGATAAATGCAGATTTTTTTCTTAGATTTATTCGCGTTTATGTGCATTTTTCATTTTTTCTCCGACTTTTTCCATCCGCGCCGTAACGAGCTGATCGGCGACGACAATCGAAATTACCCAGACAAATCCGGCGGCAAATCCGGCGACGACATCGCTCGGATAATGAACGCCGAGATAAATTCTCGAAATTCCGATTAAAATCACGAGCAAAACCGCACACGTCCAGATCAAAATTCTGACCCAAAATTTTCCCGCGCGGTTTGAAAGAATCGTCGCCAACGCGAGATAAAAACAAAACGAGCCGAGTGAATGACCGCTTGGGAAACTGTAAGACGCGGGCAAAATCGTATCGAAAAACGGTTCGGGACGCGCACGTTGAAACAAGAGTTTAAGAATCGAAAGCAAAATTCCCGCGCCGACGGTTGTGATCGCAAAAAGTGTCGCGCCGTGCCGATGTTTTCGCCACAATAAAAGTCCGACGATCAACGCGCCAAGGAAAATCAAAAAAAGCGTCGAACCGGCAAAACTCGCCGCCCGCATAATTTCCGTCAAAACCGGCGAGGCAAATGAATGAATAAAATTCCTCACCGCTTCATCAAAATGCGCCGTGTCGCCTTCCGCCATTTCGTCGGCGAGCCAACCGAAAAGGAAAACTGTTAAAATAGCGAGAAACAACCCGACAAACAGTTCGAGTCCGAGTGCGATCTTCAATCCGCCCAAAAATTTTATAAATCGCCGCAAAATGTGGTTGAGAAATTTCATAAATAATTGAGTTTAATCGCTGAGTAATTTTAACAGCATTTTGGCGCGTCAAAAAATCTTGTGGTATTGTAAATTTATCAAATGATAAGTTTTACGCTGAAAATCAAATAAATTATTTCGATTGAAAGTCGAAGTTTCCCGTGCGTTTATTATCAAAAGAAAAGAATTGTGAAAATTCGTAAATTACAAATGAAAAACATCGGCGTTTTCGATGATGAAATGATTGAATTTCAGCCGTGTCCTGAAGGCAAAGCGGAGATTCATATTTTCACGGGGCAAAACGGAACTGGAAAAACTACGATTTTGATGGCTTTAGCAAGTGCTTTTCAAAATTCTGGAGGTTTACAAGAAGAAGCAAAAACTGAGAGAGAATTTATAGAAAATTGGGGTATCTTATTTGAAAATGCAAATCCTAAAAATGATGAGGAAAAGAAATTTTTAGCTCCTTTGCAAAATTTACTAAAAACGCTTGAAAGCAGAACAAGAAAAAATGAATTAGCTTTATTTAATAGTTCTAAGTCAGCTTTTAATAAAAGATTTCGGTATTTTGAATATGATGGAAGTGAAGATTTTGTATTTAAGGATGAAGATCGTTTTAAGAGTCAAATAAAACTTGTTCTAAATGAATCTGATTTAGTAAAAATTTATGCAAATCCAACTTGGAATTCTATACTGAGTCATACATCATCAAAAGCTATAAGTGATTATAGAAATTTGATTGCTATCAAAGGAATGCCTGAAAATAATTTGGATTTTGGAGTCTTTGCTTTCTCTGCTTATAGACAAATTCAATCTGAATCTATTGAAGCTATTCAAGAACCAAAAGAATTTAATCCCTTATCTCAATCACTTGAATTTATAAAAAACTACAATCAGGAAAGTCAAATTTCAATAAATCAATTAACTGCCAACAATATCTCCAAAAGCGCGATTGAAAAAGGGCGAAATAATGAGAAATCGAAAAAATTTGCAAATGTCATTAAATCAATAGAAAAAATAATTACTGAAATTACAGGTTGGAAAGTCGAGTTTGATTTAGAAACGGAACCGACAAGTCTAATTACAAGAGTAAATGGTATAAATTTAGATTTCGATGTTTTACCTGATGGTTTGCGGTCTTTGATAAGTTGGATTGCAGATTTGCTCGGCAGAGTTGATTTGTTGAAATGGGATGATGATTTGCCGATAACTGAAAAGAATTTGATTTTGTTTCTCGACGAAATCGAAGTGCATCTACATCCGGCTTGGCAAAGGAAAGTTTTGCCCGTCGTGCAGAAACTTTTCAAAAATTCTCAGATTTTTGTTTCGACACATTCGCCGTTTGTCGTTAATTCAGTTGATGATGCTTGGGTTTATAAATTGGAACTTGAAAACGGCAAGGCGAAAGTTGCGGAAATTGTTAAATCGGAAGACGGAATAAGTTATCAAACCGTTTTGAGCGAGATTTTCGGAGTTGATGAAGAATTTGGCGGTGAAACGCAGGAAGATTTAGACAGATTTTATAAAATCGTTAGAAACGGCAAAAAAATTAATGAAACGGATTTGCTGAATTTGGCGAAGTCACTTGCCGTGCAAAGCGATGAATTAAACGCGATTGTTCAGATAGAACTTCGCCAGTTGAGCCGTCGAAAAGGAAAAGAATTCTCGCTATGATAAAACTTGAAAGACTTCCCGCGCCGGAGTTTTTGACGACGAAGTATAAAAATTGGGGCAAAAGATTCAAAGAACAAAAAGACGAAAATGCGTCAGCCATTTTTTCTTGGACTCAACATCAAGGGCAGAGAATAAATTTGCTTCTTCTTCCGATTTTGATGGAAATGACTTCAATGCTTGGCGAAAAGGAAAATGCTCATTGTTCTTTTTGCGACGGATTTCCTGTTGAACCTGTGAGCGCAAATTCGATAGAACATTTCAAGCCAAAATCACAGTTTCCGCGTCTGGCATATGTTTGGATAAACCTTTTTTATTGCTGTTCAAAATGTCAGGAATCGAAGCTGGAAAATTTTGACAGAAAACTTTTAAAGCCCGATGTTTCGAGTTATTCGTTTGAATATTTTTTCCAATATAATACGAAAACCGGAGAAATTATTCCTAACCTGGACAGAATAAACTACGATTTGCAAAGAGCCGAAAAAACGATTGAATTGTATGGATTAAACGATCACGGAAGACCGAAAGCAAGACAAAGAACAATCCGTATGTTTTTGGATTCGAATAATCCAATTTTAGATGAGTTTCCTTACAGATTTATTTTGACTTTATTACAATGAAAACATCCAAAAAAAAATCACGACTGCGCGAACTTTCCGACGAGTTTGAAAGATTAGAGAGAAAACTACACTTGGGCGGCGGCGCGGCGAAAATTGACAGGCTGCATCAGAAAGGCAAATTGACGGCGCGTGAACGCATTAATTTATTGTTTGATAAAGACGCATATCAACAGGAAATCGGTCTGCTCGTCGCGTATGACGAATATGACGGCAAAGCTCCGGCGGCGGCGGTTGTTACGTCAATCGGGAAAATTCACGGGCGCGAAGCGGTTGTGATCGCTAATGATGCGACGATCAAAGCGGGCGCGTGGTATCCCGAAACTATTAAAAAGATTCTTCGGGCGCAGGAAATTGCGATGCGGAATCGCGTGCCGATCATTTATCTGGTTGATTCGGCGGGCGTGAATTTGCCGTATCAGGGCGGCGTTTTTCCCGGTCAATACGGCGCGGCGCGGATTTTTTATTACAACTCGATTATGCGCCGTTATCTGAAAGTTCCGCAGGTTTCCGCTGTAATGGGAATGTGCGTCGCGGGCGGCGCGTATTTGCCTGCGCTCTCGGACGTGATCTTGATGGTCGAAGGCACTTCGTTTATGGGTTTGGGCGGCGCGAATTTGGTCAAAGGCGCGACGGGACAGACGATTGACAACGAAACTCTCGGCGGCGCAATGACGCATAATTCGATTTCCGGCGTGGCGCATTATCACACTAAAGACGAGCAGGAATGTATTGATAAAATTCGCCAACTCGTGACGGAATTGCCCAATAAACATCAGACGAAAGTTTCGATTATCGAGTCGAAAGAACCGGAAAACGCGCCGGAGAAACTTTACGAGATTTTCCCCGAAGACCATCGCGCCGGATATGATATGCGCGAGGTTTTGAATTGCTTTTTGGACGACGGCAAACTCGACGAATTTCAAGCCGATTATGCGAAAGAGATGATTTGCGGAACGGCGCGGATTGCCGGAATTCATTGCGGAATAATTGCGAATCATCGCGGAATGGTCGCGCAGAAAGGCAAAGCCCCGAAATTCGGCGGCATCGTTTACACCGAAAGCGCGGAGAAAACGGCGTATTTCATCGAAAACTGTAACCGCCACAACACGCCGATTTTGTTCGTGCAGGACGTTTCCGGTTTTATGGTCGGCGCGGACGCGGAACATTCGGGAATTATCCGCGCGGGCGCAAGATTTGTCGAAGCGATGGCGACGACGACCGTGCCGAAAATCGTCCTGACGATCAATCACGCTTCCGGCGCGGGTTATTACGCGATGGCTGGACAAGGTTTCGATCCCGATTTTATTTTTAGTTTGCCGTCGGGCAGAATGGGCGTGATGGAAGGCGATTCGGCGGCGGTGGCGATCTACGGAACGCAAATCGAGCGGCTTGCAAAAGAAGGCAAAGAACCCGACGCGGAAATGCTCGCCGAAATGGACGAAGTGCGCGACACTTATGATAAAGAATTAGACGCAAAATACGCGGCGGCGCGTGGATTCGTTGACGCGATCGTTACGCCGGAAAATCTGAGAGACTCTTTGAAGATTGCACTTGAAACTACATTGAATACGGACAAACCGCATCTCGGTGCGTTCGTTTTGCCGGAGAATTTGTAAATTATCTTTTATGTGGATGCTCACATTACAATTCTGCTCAGAAACAGTTAAATTGAAAAAATGCTCAAACGTAAAAATATAAAAGGAAATTTTCTGATTATGAAAAAATATATTCTCGCAACCTTTTTTTTATCGGCTTGTCTATCGCAAATCGCATATGGACAGAAAGATTTTCAATCTCAATTTAAAGTTCTCTTTGAAAAAAACGATATTGCCGGACAAGAAAAACTTCTGCAAAAGTGGGAAAAAGAAAAGCCTGACGATGCCGAACTTTATGTTTCATATTTTAATTTTTACCTGAATAAAAGCCGTCAGGAAAATTTGAGTTTGAATTCTAAACCGCAGTCGAAAGATTCGCTCAAAATAACGAAAGAAGATGATAAAAATGTCGTCGCGTATCTCGGAACTGAAGTCAGCTATGAGAAAAAAGACTTTGATAAAGCGATTGAATACATCAGCAAAGGAATCGAAAAATTTCCGAATCGCCTCGATATGCGTTTCGGCAAGACCGCAGCGTTTGGCAGAATTGAAGATTATGAAAGTTTTACAAATGAACTTGTTAAAGCTATAGATTACTCGAACATCAATAAAAATCAGTGGTTGTGGTTAAACGGTAAACCGATTGAAAATCCTCAAAAAATGTTTCTATCTACGGTTCAGGATTATTTTGTTCAAATCTACGAAACAGGTGACAAAAACACGAATTTTCTCAAGCAGATAGCAGAAGCCGTTTTAAAATACTATCCCGATAACGTGGAAAATCTGTCGAATCTGGCAATTTATTATATGCTCAAGGAAGATTATGATAATGCGCTTACGCCGCTGCTGAAAGCCGAAAAACTTGCGCCGACCGATTTTATAGTCATCGGAAATATTGCTTGGGCATATTTTTTGAAAAACGACAAAAAGAACTCACTAAAATACTACGAATTGTTACTAAAATACGGCGACAAAGCCGCGCAAAATCAAGCAAAAGAAAAAATAGCTGAACTGAAAAAGTAAATAAATAGAATCATAATTTGATGGCTAATAAATTAACGTAATCGGACAAACTGCATCTCGGCGCGTTTGTTTTGCCGGAAAATCTCGTATAGATAATTTAGTTTAAATTAATAATAAAAGTTAATTCATTTTTTGTTCAAAAACTGTCTGTTCCAACTTAAGCAATACTTTGTATAAAAATCTAGTCTTCTGTGTTAAGATAATTCCCAACTTTCACTAGACAATACTGAAAAATTATAGGAATTGCATCTTTTTTCTTTTGTGTTCAAACCCCTCAGTAAGATCACTCGGTTATAAATGAATAATTTGAGCAGAAACAGCACAGTCATAACCAGTTTGCTGAAGGCTTGCAGCAACGGAGATCGGAAAGCGATGGATGAACTTATGCCTTTTGTTTACGATGAACTCAGGCGGCAGGCTCACAGTTTTTTAAATAAAGAAAGGCACGATCACACATTGCAGACGACCGCGCTCGTTCACGAAGCGTATCTGCGTCTGATCGAGCAAAACTCTGTTGACTGGCAAAATCGCGCTCATTTTTTCGCTTTGTCGGCGACGATGATGCGGCGTATTCTGGTTAATTATGCAAAAGAGAGAAATCGCCTCAAACGCGGCGGCAAAGATGAAAATCTGCCGCTCGAAACAGCCATTCACGTTGCTGTGAAAGACCGTGAGATTGATCTGCTTGATCTCGACCGGGCGTTGGAAGAGCTGGCTAAATTGGATGCACGTCAGTCACGCATTGTCGAATTGCGCTATTTCAGCGGTTTGACAAATGATGAAACCGCCGAGGTTTTGAAAATTTCCGTGGCGACGGTCAAACGCGAATGGACGATGGCGAAAAGCTGGCTGCGGGCTGAATTGAGCGAAAATGAATAGAGATGAATCCTCAAGAATACCAAAAGGTAAAAAAAATTTTTCAGGAAGCAATCGAACTTTCGCCGAACGAACGCGCCGATTTTTTAAATAAACAATATCAAGACGATGAAAATCTGCGTTTTCAGGTTGAGCGGCTGCTCAAAAACCAAGATGCCGAATTTTTAGAAGAACCGGCGATGGCGCAGATGGCGGAAGTCGTCATCAAAGCGGAATATGAAAAAGACCTGACAAATTTTTTAGCCGAAAACGAAAGCGGCGAATATTTTTCTCATTACAAAATAGTCAGAAAAATCGGTCAGGGCGGAATGGGCGAAGTTTATCTGGCTGATGACACGCGGCTTGAACGAAAAGTGGCGATCAAGGTTTTGAGCAAAGAATTCAGTCAGGATGAAGAACGCCTTAAAAGATTCGTCCGGGAAGCAAAATCCGCTTCCGCTCTCAATCACCCGAATATAATCACCGTTTTCGAAGCGAGCAAACAGGAAAACACTTTCTACGTCGTCAGCGAGTTTATAGACGGCGAAACGCTTTCAAAAAAAATTAACCGGGAGAAAATTTCTCTTCTGAATGTTGTTAAAATTGCGATTCAAATCGCTTCGGCTCTCGCGGCGGCGCACGAAGCGGGAATCGTTCACCGCGATATAAAACCGGATAACGTAATGATTCGCCGGGACGGAATCGTTAAAGTTCTGGATTTCGGACTTGCCAAAACGATTTCTAAAAATTCGGAAGGCGTTTTTGAGCGAAATTTAGAGACGACTGCACAAGTCCACACAACTCCCGGAATGATTTTGGGAACGCTCAATTATATGTCGCCGGAGCAGGCGAGCGGAAAAAAAACTGATGCCCGTTCGGACATATTCAGTTTCGGAATTTTGCTTTACGAAATGATAACGGGAAAATCTCCGTTTTCCGGTAATAATCAAATTGAAGTTCTCGCCGCGATTCTCAAAGAAAAACCGCCGCCGATAGATGAGACAAACGGAGAAAAAATCCCGGAAAGTCTCAAACGCATTATTGAAAAAACTCTCCGCAAAAAAACGGACGAACGCTACCAAAATGTAAAAATTCTTTTAGCCGATCTTAAAGAATTAAAAGATGAATTAAAATTCGAATCAAAACTCAGTCAGGAAGTTCACCGCACAAAGTCGGAAGCAATCGCCCGCCAGTCGGAAGAGATTGCCGTAAAAAATAAACGATTTTTTTATATTTCCGGTGCATTGCTGCTTTTGGCTACGGGAATTGTTGCCGCGTCGGTTTGGTGGCTGACAAGCGGGACGAAAAACAATCAAAATTACGCGGGAAACTCATTTCCGGTCAAGGAAATTGCCAACTGGAGCAGTTCGCCGGGCGAGCTTTTCAGCAGCGGAGCGTTTTCGCCGGACGGCAAAACCGTCGCTTTTTCTTCGACCCGTTCGGGCAAAAACAGCATCTGGATCAAGCAGACGAACGCGGGCGACGCGGTTCAGGTGACGAAGGACGAGTTTGAAAATAAATATCCGGTTTTCTCGCCGAACGGTGACGAGATCGCGTTCATTTCAAACCGCGACGGCGAAAACGGAATCCGGCGCGTTCCGGTTCTTGGCGGAAATTCAAAACTCGTTACGAGCCTCAAGGATGCGGGCGCGATATTAAAACTCTGGTCGAAAAGCGGAAAAATTTATTATGAATCCGAACACAATCTTTTCGCTTTTGATGCTGAAAAAAAGGAAACAAAAAATCTGACAAATTTCGATGCAAACAATGAAAATATAAACAAAATCGCCGTTTCCGCCGATGAAAAGCGAATCGCTTACATCTCGAACGAGGCGGAAAAATGGAAAATTTTCGTCAAGGAAATCGGCGAATCGAAAACTTCGGAAATCACGGCGACCGAAAACGAAATTAACGAAATAAAATGGCATACCGACGGCGAAAGACTTTTGTATAGCGCAATTTCCGGCGGAGTTTATCAGATTTTTGCCGTTAATATCGGAGCAAAAAGTCAGCCCGTTCAAATTACTTTCGGCGGCAAAGACAGCATCGTTCAGGACGTTTCCGCCGACGGACTGAAAATTCTTTTCGGCTCGGCGCAGGAAGATTCGAATCTCTGGTTTTCGGACGTTGAAAATTCGGAAGAAAAACTTTTCAACGCCGATCTGAATTCCGAGATGTGGCAGACGGTTTCGCCCGACAATCAGACGGTCGTTTTTCAATCAATCAAAAATTTGAGTCAGGCGAATAAACTTCTGCACGGCGAGATTGTTTCAAAGAAAATCTCTGCCGATTCAACGCCCGTCCAACTCGCGGAAGACGGTTTTTTGCCGGAATTTTCGGCGGACGGAAAAAACGTCGCCTATTTGAAAACAAACGGCGAAAACACTGAGATTTGGACGGTGAAAAGTTCCGGCGGCAATCCTAAAAACATTGCGGGTATTGGCGGCGGCATAGACACGATCGGTTTTACGCTTTCGCCGTATAACACGATCGAAACCTCGTATTACGCTTGGTCGCCCGTCGCCGATGAAATCGCGTATATTTTCAGCGACGACGGCGGCTCGAATATCCGGCTCGTTTCGGCGGACGGTTCTAATGATGAAAAACTCACGGATTTCGCGGACGAAAATCTTTTGCTTTTCTCGCCGATTTTTTCGTCGGACGGGACAAGAATCGCTTTTTATACGGTTTCCAACGAGCCGAACTCCGACGGAAAAACCGTTCGCACATTCTGGATTTACAATCGTGAAGCGAAGGAAAAAACGAAAGTTTACGAAACGACCGGCATCGCCCGTCTGATCGGTTTTTCGGAAAACGAGCGGGAAATAATTTACGCATCTTCGAGCAAATTTAGTTCGCTTCCGCCAAACATTTCGCTTTACGCGATCTCGCTCGAAACAGGCGAGAAAAAATTATTGCACGACTTGAAAAACGCTTATTATTACAACATCGAACTTTCGCCCGACCACGCTAATATTGCTTTCGTATCGCGATTAAAAGAAAATGACGATATTTCGATTGTTCCGAGTAAAAGCGGCGGCAATCCGAAAGTTTTGACCAAAAATAACGATCCGCACCTTTTTTTCTCAAAACTTTCGTGGTCGCCCGACGGCAAAAAGATTTTTTTCGCCAAACAGACGCGCTTTACGATTCTTTCGATGATCGAGGATTTCAAATGACTTTGAGCCGTTTTTCTATCAGGTGTTGCGTTATTAAATAGGAATAAATTTAACACGGACGGAAAATTTAGAATGAATAAAAAATTTATAAAAGCATCAACGGGACTCATTTTACTGACGGCGGTCATTTTCGCGGTCGCCTGTCGTCAAACGGCGAATTCCGAACAAAACGCAGCGTCAACGCCGACACCGGCAGCAAATTCGACACCCGAAACGACGCGCGGCTGTCCGGCGGGAACGAAACCGTGCGGCGATGCGTGTATTCCGAGAAAGCAAAACTGCGGCGGAAATTAAAAATCGTTCCCGAGAAAATTTAGGACGGCAAAAATTAAAACATTTTCCACGATTCTACTGATTTTAACGAAAAAAAATATGAATACACAAACACCAGATTTAACATCAATGAGTTCAACAGAGCCGCTAAACAATAAAGACTGGACGATTATGATTTATATGTCCGGCGATAATAATCTGAGTTTGGATATGGTTTACGCTCTGCAAAAGATCAGAGACATTGCGAATAAAAATAAGAGCGAATTAAATCTTTTGGTTTATTATGACGGATATTCTCCGGCGATTCCTACTTTATACTGCGATTTTTCGGAGTTCGATCCGAGTGTAAAACTGAACGATCAAAAACTTTATTTTCGTTCGTATGCGGTTGAAAACAAATTATACAAAGTCGAAGAAGAATTTGACGAAGATTCGGCGTTGAAATATTCCGTTGTGAATTTTATAAATTGGTGTGTCCACACACAAAAACGTCAAGCCGAAAACTACGGGTTCATTTTTTCAGGACATTCTTTCGGTTTTCAAAGCATCGGAATGTTAAAAGACGAATCTTCGAATCATACGATGTCTATGGAGGATATAGATTGGATTTTGGACAGAATTACGAATTCGCAAACCGGTTTAGATGATGAATCGAGGGTTAATCAAACTTTAACATTAATTAAAGCCAAAAAACTGGAAATTAAGGCGGTAGAAGATACTATCAAAACTCTTACAGAAAATTCAGAAGAGAATGCAATTGATTTAAGTAAAAAAGAAGCTGAAAAAAAAGAACTCGAACAGGAACTCGATTTTTTGGAAAATAGCAACAAAGAAATTCTCGGCAAAAAGTTGGGAATTCTCGGCTTCGACAGCTGCGTGATGAGTATGCTCGAAGTCGGCAATCAATTCAAAAACTATGCCGAAACGATGATCGCCTCCGAAGGCAGTGTTCCGAATGCCGGTTGGTCATACGCGGAAATTCTTAAAGATTTGAAAATAAAAACTGCTGAGAATGTATCTAAAGTAATGGATGCCAAAGAACTCGCCGAAACATTCGTCAGAAATTTTATCGAGGAGCAGGACCGATACACAATCGGCGGTTCGTCGGTAGATTTGGCGGCGTGGGATTTGAGCAAACTCGACGGTTTGAACACATCTTTTGCGGAACTGTGTGATAAAATTCTCGATTGCTTTAAAACCGAAAATACGCTTTACAGGCAGATGAAAAGAATTATTCTTAACGTTCGTAAAGATTGCCAGTCTTATATGTTCGAGCAAAATGTCGATCTCGGGGATTTTTGCGAACTTCTCAAAGCGGAAGTCGAATCTCTGAAAACGGATTTAAAGAAATTAAATGACACTTCTCTCAACGGTAATTTAGATTCTGTTTCGCAGGCGTGCGATTCGGTTTTGACAGCACTCAAAGTTTGCATCATTCTCGGCGGTTTCAGCGGCGGAAGATATCAATATTCAAACGGGATTTCGCTGTTCTTTCCGTGGTCGTCTTCGGCTTACAGCGTTTCGGAAAAGGATTATGAAAAATTAAGTTTTGTGCAAAATCAAGAGACGGGACAAAAGTGGAAAGATTTTTTAATCAAATTTGTCGGAGAAATCAGTTACCGGAAAAGTATTATCAAGCAGACGCAAAAAAAAGACAGAATACATTATTCTTACCAGTATGATACGACCAATACTACAGATGCTTCGAACGATTCTGATAAGAAAATACCTGATAACCCGGCGAGCAAAATGCCGAATAATGTTGCGAGCAAAATGCCGGATAACGCCGCAAGTAAATTAATGGGCGGCGGTGCGAATCGTTATTTAGAATATTTTATGAAGTTTGATAACATTGAAATTCCTTGGAATATTTCAGGATATACCAAAGATCAAACAGGCGGCACAATTAAAACTGCGGTATTGGCAACGGAGCCGATAAAGCATCAAATAATGCCGCAGTTGATGCAAATATATCCTGCTGAAAACAAACAGAACGATGGCAGTTCATCATCTTAGTCATTAATCAAAACGACATTTTTGCTTTTGAGTTATCAAAAATGAAAATTTATTTTTCAAAATCGGGAATCAAAATTTTTGCGCTTTGTCTTTTTCTGATTTGTCCGATAGTTCAAACGATTTCCGCGTTTGAACTAAGCCAAGCGGAAATTCTCACAAAAGAGAAAAAAGCCGAACAACTCGGCGAACAATGGAGCGGTGAACCGATTCACCGCTCCATTGTTCTATTTTTGGAAACCGCCGCCGATTGGGAAAAAATCGGCGAAACACAAAAAGCCGCCGATGCTCTGCGCGAAGCGGCTAAACTGGCGCAAAATGTTTCGGATTATCAAACCGCTTTCGCCTCATTAGATAAAGCCGTAAAACTCGATAAAAAAATAAATAACATCAACGGTCAAGTCATATCTTTAAGCCTTTTATCGCTGATCTATCAACAAAAAGGAGAAACCTTGAAATGTGAAAGTTATGCTAAACAAGCGGTTAGTTTAAGTGAAAACTCAACGGACGAACTTGCAAAAGCGTATGCTTTTTTAAGCGGCGGAATTTATAATTTTTATTACGGCGACATCAAAACGACGACCGAGCAGTTGGAAAAAGCAAGCGATTTTGCAGGAAAAACCGGTGATAAAAAGTTAAACGCTCAGATTCTTCGGGAACTTGCCGCTGCGTATATCAGAGACGGAAATTCCGAAAAAGGATTGGAAACGGCAAAGAAATCTCTGGAAATTTCAATTGAATCACAAAATAAAAGAGAACAAGCATTTTCAAATTTTTATCTCGGAATGCAATATCTGCTGATTGATAAAAAACAAATCAGTCTCGATTATTTCAAAACAGCCGAAATAAATTTTCCTGACGATGCCGACCAACTTCATAAAGCGCGTATCGTTAATGCTCTCGCGTATATTTACACCCAATACGGTGAACTGGAAATCACCGAAAAATATTATGAAGATGCCGAAAATTTATTTCAACAAGCCGAATATCCGACCGGCGTTCTGGCGACTCTGCCTTATCTGGCAAATGTCAAAAGGCTGAACGGAAAAGCTGAGGAAAGCCGTTTGATTTATGACAAAGCGATGAAACTGGCGGTCAAACTCAAAGACGAATTTCATATCGGATTAATCAAAGAAGGTTTCGCGGATTCGTTTTTAGCAGATACAAATTATGATTCGGCGATCAAAAATTACCGCGCGGCACTCGCCGTCAATAAAAAAATCGGAATCGAACTGCCGCGCGTTCAAAATAGTTTGGGCAAAGCCTTTGAATTAAAAGGCGATTTAGCTTCCGCCGAAGAAAATTATCAAACGGCTCTGGCGCGAAATCTGAAAATTCAGGATTTTTCTTCCGCGTCGGAAAATCTTTACAACTTGGCAAATCTGAGTGTCGCTCAGGGAAATTTCGACAAAGCTCTCGAGTATTCGAACAAATCAATCGAATTTACCGAATCAACCTACACAAATGTTGATAACAATAAACTGCGGCGGACATTTCTTTCGACCATTTACGACCGTTATGCACAGAACATTTTCCTCTTAATGAAAATGCACGAGCGTTTTCCAAATGACGGTTACGCGTTAAAAGCCCTGCAAACGAGCGAAAAATCGCGGGCGCGTTTGCTGCTTGAAAATCTTCGTCTGTCGGAAGCCGAATTTACCGCCGATGCCGATCCGCAGACGGTTGAAAAAGAAAAGCAAATTCGCGGCGCGCTGAACGAAAAAGCCGAAAAGCTCACTCAAGTTTTAACTTCCGGCGCGGCGAAAGACGAGATTAAAGAGACCGAAGACGAGATCAGCGAGCTTAAAAACGAACTCGAAAAAATAAACGGTGAATTGAAAAGCAAGAGTCCGTTTTATGCAAATATCAAAAATCCGCCGGATTTCGATCTGCGGGAATTTCAACAAAATGCTTTGGACGACGAATCAACTTTTCTCGAATTTTCCTTCGGCGAAAACGAAAGTTATCTGTGGCTGATCGAAAAAAACGATTTCGCGGTCGCCCGTCTGCCGAAACGCGAAATTCTCGAAAACGGACTTGATGAAATTTATGAACTGCTCAGTTCGCGCGAACTGCTCGAAGACGAAAGCGTCGAAGATTACGGCAGACGAATCGCCGAAAACGAACAGAAATTTCAAAACCGCGCGCAGACTTTGAGCGACCAATTGTTCGGCAAATTCGCCGTCAGGTTAAAAAACAAACGCCTGATCGTCGCCGCCGACGGCAAACTGCGGTATTTTCCCGTCTCCGCGTTTCCTTTTCCGAACGCGGCGGAAAATTTGCAAACGGGCGAACCGCTTTTATTGACCAACGAAATCATCAACGAACCGTCCGCCGCGATTTTGAATTTGCTGGCGCGAAAATCAAACCACGCGAAAACGCCCGAAAAAAATCTGCTAATTTTCGCCGATCCGGTCTATTCGCCGCAGGATGAAAGATTGACTTCGACTTTGAATGCAAACGCTCAAACGGATTTGAAACGCAATTTGACGGAAGATTTATCGCTCACATCTTCACTGGGAAGATTGCCCGCCACCGAACAAGAAGCCGCATCAATCGTCGAGACTTTCGGCACATCGAAAGCTGATTTGTTTACGGGATTTTCCGCCAGCCGCGAGAATTTTTTCCAATCGGATTTGTCGGATTACAAAATTCTGCATTTCGCCGCGCACGGTTTACTGAACGAAGACTTTCCCGAATTTTCCGGTCTCATTTTTTCCAAATTCGATGAAACCGGAAAAAGTAAAAAAGGCATCGTTCGCCTGCAGGATATTTACGGCTTGAATCTGCGCTCCGATCTGGTCGTTTTAAGCGCGTGCGACACGGGAATCGGCAAGGACATCAAAGGCGAAGGTTTAATAAGTTTAACTGACGGATTTCTGCAAGCCGGCGCACGAACGGTCGTTTCGAGCCGCTGGAAAGTCAGCGACAGAGCGACGCTTGGTTTGATGAAAAACTTCTACGAAATAATGGAATCCGAAAATATTCCGCCGTCCGAAGCTCTGCAAAAAGCCAAGATCAAACTACGGAGTAATCCCGCTTTCGCTTCGCCATTTTATTGGGCGGCTTTTACAATTCAGGGCGATTATCAAACCAAGCCGAATTTCTCTAGCGGATATGGTTTTTCAAAATACTTCTTGATACCGATTTCTATTTTAGTTTTATTGGGAATTTATTTCGGTGTTAAAAAATTTAGATAGATTTCAACTTACTCTTTATTTTCACGCTTCATCGAAATCGAAGCTTTTTCCCTATAAAATCGCTGGTTATCCAAAAGTTTATTAGCTTCAATCTACAAAATTTAACATCTAAAATTTTTTTCTGGTTTTGTGAGCCTTTTTTTTCTCGTTAGTTGCGTTAATAAATAAGGGCAAAAATTAAACTGAAAAATTCGTTTCCATATAATGTTCGCCCGAACTAAATGCTCTTATGAGTAAAAAGAAAAAATTAAACAGGAGAAAATAAAAATTATGTTTACAAGAAAATTACCAGCATTTTTCGCAATCGCGATATTAACCGTATTAGCCATCTCGCCGGAGATTAATGCTCAACAATTAATCACCTTTAGTGTTGATGGAAACAAACAGATAAATAAATCTGGAGAGAAAATCAATAAACGAGACATGGTGTGTGTCGCTGATGTCTCTGGAACATTTACCTTCGCCACGGACGGCAGAGCTAAACCCTCAATGACCGCCAACGAAGGATTTGAGGGAAAGACGGGATTCGGTCAATATAATAAGATACCGGGTGGCGGATTAGCCGTTGGAACCAGTATGAACAATTACAGCCAGGCAAAACCCGGTGCGCTCTTTACATCAAACGAAGACGGTGACCTCTTTTTTGGAATCAATGATGCTGCCTACCCCGATAATAGCGGCGGCTACACTGTTACTTACGCAGTTATCAGAAAACAGGATTTGAAAACTTTTAGTGTTGATGGAAACAAACAGATAAATAAATCTGGAGAGAAAATCAATAAACGAGACATGGTGTGTGTCGCTGATGTCTCTGGAACATTTACCTTCGCCACGGACGGCAGAGCTAAACCCTCAATGACCGCCAACGAAGGATTTGAGGGAAAGACGGGATTCGGTCAATATAATAAGATACCGGGTGGCGGATTAGCCGTTGGAACCAGTATGAACAATTACAGCCAGGCAAAACCCGGTGCGCTCTTTACATCAAACGAAGACGGTGACCTCTTTTTTGGAATCAATGATGCTGCCTACCCTGATAATAGCGGCGGCTACACTGTTACTTACGCGATTATCAGGCATAAATAAAACTTATCATTTATGATTAAATGAGTAAGACCAAGATTATCTGAAACACAGCTGAAAAGGTGCATACCAATATAAGATTCTTACAAACCTTTGCGGGTTATCAAAACTGATTATGCTTCATTTAAAAAATAAAAAATCAAGTCAGTTTATTTATTGATTATTTACCGGATTTTTTCACAAATGTCCACAAGCTTCCAGAAATACAACTTTCTGGAAGCTTGTGGACATTTGTGTTAATATCCCCATCTTGTTCAAAAAACATCCGTTAAAAAATTAATATTTTTAGCGATGATGTTTGGTTTGATAATGGTCTTTGGCGGTAGTGTTTCAGCTCAGAATTGCAACCCCAATGATAATCAAATAGGTATCTTTAAATATGATAAATATGGAGGGAGATGTGCTGTTTTGAATGCAGGGGATTACGCAAGTTCTCAGGCAGGAAAGTTTGGGAATGATTGCTATTTCTTCAGTTAAAGGAGGCAAAAACGTAAGTGCAGTGCTTTGCCAACACCAAAGAGATTTTCGCCCGAGATAATTAGACACAAAGCCAAAAGAAATCCGATTTTTTTTTCATCAGAACTGATTCTTCTTTTGCGTTTTTTTGCAGGTGAAGAACAAACCGAATTGATTGATTCCGAATTTACAATCAGTTTTTTTTGACTTCTTGATGCTGTATAGTTTCAATGAAAGCGAAATTCCAAAAAATATTTCATTTTTTTTTTGATTGTTGGATTTATTAAAACGAATTTTATCATAATCAGTTAAAATAAAAACTCGAAATCTGAAGTTCAATTTACGAAAAAAACAAAATTCTATGAAAACTTTTTTACTGCTCATTCTGATATTTTCCGCCGCCGTTATAAATTCTGACGCTCAAGAAAATCAGAAATCGCTTTTAGAAAAACGCGCCGCCGATGTCGTAAATATTATCAATACGCCGGAAAATCTCGGAAAACTTTTTACGACGGATTTTTTAGCGGACGTTCCGCCGGAGAAATTTGCCGAGTCAATTAACGGTTTGACGGGAACTTACGGCAAAGCATTGAAAATCGTAAAAGTTACGCCAAAGGACGAGTTTTCGGGGAATTTCCAAGTTTTATTCGAGAAAGATGTGATCGGCACTTTTAATATCGTCATAAACAAAACCGCGCCGAATTTGATAGACGGACTTCTTTTAACAGGATTTGAAAAAGCGTCCGGTTCGCTCGAAGATATAGTTTCGGAGTTGAAAAGACTGCCCGGACAGACCGGATTAACGGCAGCAAAATTGGGCGACAAAGATTTTACGCCGATCATCGCGCATAATCCCGACAAACCTTTTGCCATCGGCTCGGCGTTCAAACTTTACATTCTCGCCGAACTCATCAGAAGTATTTCGGCGGGCGAACGCAAATGGTCTGATGTCGTCGAATTGAGCGAAAAATCATTTCCTTCGGGGCAATTGCAGGATTGGTCGAAAGGTTCGCCCGTAACTTTGCACACGCTCGCTTCGCTGATGATCTCGGTCAGCGACAACACGGCGACCGATCAATTGATCGAAATTCTCGGGCGCGAAAAGATCGAAAAAATGTTGACGACGGCGGGAAATGAACACGCAGGTTTGAGCATTCCGTTTTTGAAAACCGCCGAGATGTTTAAAATAAAAGGCGCGATTGATGAAAAATACGCGGAAATTTACGCCGCAAAAGATGTCAGCGGCAAACGTGCGTTTCTCGCCAAAGAAATTGCTGTGTTTAATGATGACCAAATTGATTTCAGCTTTCTCGCAAAACCGAAAAACATCTCAAACATCGAATGGTTCGCATCGCCGAACGATCTGGCGCGGACGATGAATTGGCTGAGATCGAACACCGCAAAATCGCCCGCCGAACTCGGACGCGGCGTGTTGGCGATCAATCCGGCGTTGCCCGATCCCGAACCGGAAACGTGGAATTTCGCCGGCTACAAAGGCGGTTCGGAAACGGGCGTGATAAATATGACGTATCTTTTGCAGTCGAAAAAAGGCGATTGGTATGTCGTAACCGGAAGTTGGAACGACGAAAATGCGCCCGTCAAAACCGATGAATTCGCACTGCTGATGCAAAAAGCGGTTAAGATATTGCAGGAGAAAACGAAGTAAAATCAATGAAATTAATAAAATTTACAATTAGTGAATTTTTAGAAAAACTTCCGCTTCCCGCCAAGGAGAAATGGAAAGACGGCGTTTTCGACATCGAGCCGTTTGAAAAGAACAATACGAAACTCGTATTTTTCGCGCCGAGCGGGACTGATTATCAAACTTTTCACGAAGAGAACGAATTTTATTTCATTGCACGCGGCACGGGCGAAATAATTATTGACGGCAAAAGATTCAAATGCGAAACGGGCGACGCTTTTTTTGTCGCGGCAAAGATCGAGCATCATTTTGAAAATTTCACGGAAGATTTTGCGACCTGGGCGATTTTCTTTAAATAATTATTTTTATGCAGGACGCCGTTCTCATCGAAAGACACGCCGAAATAATCGTCATCAAATTTAACCGTCCCGAAATGCGAAATCCTTTGTCGGTCGCGGTTTTGGAAAAATTAAACGCGACGATTAACGAAATAAAAAACGATTCGGAATTCTCCCGCGTGATCTTTACCGGAACGGAGAACGTTTTCGCGTCGGGCGCGAATCTGCGCGAGATCGCGGAAGTTGATGAAAATGCGGCGCGTGAATTTGCGATGCGCGGGCAGGATTTGATGATGAAAATTTCCGAATTAAAACAAAAAACTATCGCCGCCGTCAACGGTTTTTGTTTCGGCGGCGCGCTCGATCTGGCGTTGTCGTGCGAAATGAGAATCGCTTCGGAAAACGCGCAGTTTTCGCATCCGGGCGCGAATCTCGGAATTATCACGGGTTGGGGCGGAACTCAGCGTCTGCCGCGTTTGATCGGCGAAGCGCGGGCGTTGGAAATGTTTTTTACAGCGAAAAGAATCTCGGCGTTTGAAGCGTTGGAAATCGGTTTGATTGATAAAATTGTCCCCTGTGATTTCAAATTTCAAATTTCAGATTTCAAAACGCTCGACTGATTTTCAATTTAAAGTTAAATCGCGTTTTATTGTATAATTCTTGGAAGTTATGAAGAAGTATATTTTCAGTTGGGCGGCGATCAAATTTTCAATTGTTTTATTGTTTTGGACATTTTGTTTTTCGAGTTGTCAGAGTGCGAAAACCGCGAATGAAAATGTTCAGCCCGCTGTTTCACCGACAACGACGACAATTGCTCCGGAAGATGAAGTAAATCGTCCGACGAGCGAGCCTTACAAAGGCGATCTTTCGATTTTTGAAGACGAAAACCGCGCGAAAAATCTGCAGATTGACCGCGTGATGGAAGTTTTACAGATTTCCGAAGGAAAAACCGTCGCCGACATCGGCGCGGGTTCAGGTTGGTTCACGGTTCGCGCAGCAAAAAAGGTCGGCGAAAAGGGAAAAGCTTACGCCGTCGAAATTAATGAAGATGCGATAAAATATATCAATGAACGCGCCGCGAAAGAAAATCTCAAAAATATAGAAACCGTTTTGGGAAAAGCCGACAATCCGCTTTTGCCGCAACATTCGGTTGATGCCGTAATGATTTTGAAAACTTATCACGAAATCGCCGAACCCGTCGCGCTTTTAAAAAATCTGCGTTCGTCGTTAAATGAAAATGCACTCGTCGGAATAATTGACCGTAACGGCACGGGCGAAAGTCACGGCGTAAATGAAGAAACCGTCATTGACGAAGCAAAACGCGCCGGATTTTCTTTGAAAGAAAAGTTCGATTTTGTAAAAGGCGACGGAATGGATTATTTGCTCATTTTTCAGCTTGATCCCGAGAAATAACGGTCGAATTAATTTTTGGCAGAATTATTTTACGCACAAATTTAATCAAAAGGAAAAATCAAAGTCGGGATTGCAAAAAAGTTTTTTGAGTCAATATCGAATAGAGACGGACGAATTAATTTGTCTCTATGTCTCCAGTTTAATTGGAGACATAGAGATCGGGAAACTGCTTGCTCAAATTTTCGACTTTCGGCTTGTCGTTTATAACGATATACGGCTGATACGAGTGATTATCCAAATAATTCTGGTGATAATCTTCCGCCGTGTAAAAAGCCTCGAGCGGGACGATTTGCGTAACTATCGGTTTGGGAAAAGTTCCTTGTTTGCTTAATTCTTCGATATATTTTTGCGCCGCCGTTTTTTGTTCGTCATTTGTAAAGAAAATTGCCGAACGATACTGCGTTCCCGTGTCGGGACCTTGACGATTCAGTTCGGTCGGGTCGTGAGCTACGGAGAAAAATATTTTTAGTAATTGTTCATAAGAGACAGTTTTCGGGTCAAAAACAATTTCGACAGATTCCGCGTGTCCGGTCGTTCCGCTGCTGACCGTTTCGTAATCAGCGGTTTCCGCTTTTCCGCCGGAATAGCCAGATTTCACATCTGAAACTCCTTTGACGTGTTCAAATACCGCTTCCAATCCCCAGAAACAACCTCCGGCAAAAACCGCGACTTGTTCGCCATCTTTTGTTTTTACGGGCGTAGGAACAGCAGACGGCGGATTTTCCACGATGGCGGTCGCAACCTGTGAAGAATTTTTGATATTCCCGCAACCCGCTAAAAATGCTGTTCCGATCAAAATAACTGTAAAAATCTTAAAAATATGCTTTGTCATAATAATAATCTCGATAAAAAAGAAAATTTTACTTGTTTTTTTCAAACTCCAACGCTACTGAGTTGATGCAGTAACGCAATCCGGTCGGTTCGGGACCGTCGTCAAAAACGTGTCCGAGATGCGAACCGCAGCGGCTGCATTCGATTTCGGTGCGCGTAATTCCCAGACTCGAATCCGTTTTTTCGGTAATATTTGCGGCGGCAATCGGTTGATAAAAACTCACCCAACCCGTTCCCGAATGAAATTGCGCGTCGGTGCCGAAAACTTTTAGATGACACGCCGCGCAATAATAATCGCCTGTTTCTTCGTTATCGGTAAATGCGCCTGTATAAGCGCGTTCGGTTCCTTCTTCGCGCAAAACGTAGAATTGTTCGGGAGTTAGTTCTTTGCGCCATTCCGCTTCGGTTTTCACGATCTTTTTGCCGTCAAAAATGTCTGCTTTCGGAACGTCCGCTTTCGTTTTATTTTTCGGAGTATCCGCAACAGCCGCAACGTTTTCATTTTTAGACATTTTGCCGGATCGCGTCTGTCCGTAAATGGCTAAAATCGCCGTAACCGCTAAAATCGCCGTGATTGCCAATAAAATTTTGTATCTCATAATAAAAACCTTCTAAATTAATATAATTTCCATTAAACTAATAAATGCCAAAAGGCGATAATTTTATTCCTTTGTTTCTAAAAGCGTTATCAGGAAAAAATCAGAACCTATATTTTTATTCGCCGAAAATGAATTTTCGGATGTTTCCGCAGTTAGAAATATAAGCAAACCAAAATTGAAAAAGATTTGCTTAGTTTGATTTTTTTTTGGTTTTCCAACTTCTTTCGATGTGAATTTAATTTGCAGTTTTCAGGTTGAATTTGGTTATTTAAAATTTTCGCTTTTATTACAACTTACTGAAGTGTTAAAATGTCCGAACCAATATGCTTGATGCAACACCGATGAAACAACAACCGAAACCGCTTCCATTTCCATATAACAAACAAAACTACTGTCGTTATGAACCGATTGAAAAGCGCGTAACGCACGCTAAAGTATTAGTTGTTAATGATCTTCTTCGCTATGAGAGCGATTTGTCGGAAACGGCAAAACGCGAGTTAAACGGCGGGACTAAAGCACTTTTACGATTCGAAAACCGCGTTTCGGGAATGGCTTGTGATAATATCGCGTCGAATGTCAAACGTCTTGTAAAACATCCGAAAACCTTGACCGTTCATCTTTCCGAAATCTCGGAAGCCGCCGAAAGATTTGAGCCGGACGCGATCGTGATGAGCGGAACTTTTTCCGATTTTGATTATTATAATCCGACACATCTCGCTAAATTCCGCGATTTTATTACGAAAACGAAAATTCCCGTTCTCGCTATCTGCGGCGCACATCAACTCGTCGGGATGAGTTTCGGCGCGAAATTAACGACGCTCGATCATTTGCCGCCGTCGGAAAAACGAAAAGACAGAATTCTCGAATATCAATATCGTTTTATCAAAATCACCGACACTTCCGATCCGATTTTCAAAGGAATTGCCGGAAGCGAGGACGATACGGCGGAAGCGCGCGTCTGGCAGGATTACACATTGCAGGACGACATTTTACGGGTTTGGCAAAATCACGGTTTACAGGTCGAAGGCGTTCCGCACGGATTTGAATTGTTGGGGACATCTTATCTTTGCAAAAATCAGATGATGGTCAAACGCGCCGACGGGCAATTGATCTATTCAGTTCAATTTCATCTGGAAAAGTCATTTGAAGACTGGTCAAAAAATCCGACGCGCTGGGAACATCCGAACGAATCGCGCGACGGCAGAATTTTATTCGAGAATTTCCTGCAATTTGCCGTTAAACACGAGCAAAAATAAAAAGTCAGGCGGAGAAAAATAGTTTGGCAGAAAAAAATCCAGAGGAAAGCGAGCATTCCGTTTCGCCGGAAAAAAAATACGACATTCAACAAACATCGCGGCGCGTTTTTCTCGATCCTTCAACGCCATCTGTTCGTACAATTGTTCGCGTCGTAATAATCACACTGATTCTGATTGCAGTGTTCGACTTCGCGCGAAATGTAATTTCATCTCTTACAAAACTTCTTTTTATCGTTGTTCTGGCGGTATTTTTCGCCTATTTGCTTGATCCGCTCGTCAAAATTATTCGGCATCCGTTTAAAGAACGCGGCAAGGAAAAATTTATGCCGCGAGCGTTGGCAATTGCCATCGCTTATGTGATTGTTTTCACGATTTTAGGCTTGGGAATTTCTTATCTCGCCCCGCGCGTCGGAAATCAGGCGACGGAATTTGCACAGCGAGTGCCTGAATATTCTTCCTCGATTCAGCAAAAAGCCGCTGAAATCAATCAGCGGTTTGAACAATTAAATATTTCAGATGATACGCAGGCGAAAATTAACGAAAGAATAACTGTATTGGTCGAAACAATTGGCACGACAGCCACCGCTTTTGCGGGTATTCTCGTATTAAGTATAATGACGAATTTGCCGTGGCTGATTTTAATTCCGATTCTCGGTTTCTTTTTTTTGAAGGATGTGAATAATTTTCGTCTTTCGATATTGCGGGCGTTTCCATCCGGCAAATGGCGTTTGCGCGCCGAAGAATTTCTTGTTGATGTCAACAAAACTCTCGCCGCTTATGCGCGTGCGCAACTAATTTCGTGTCTTTTAATCGGCACAATCTGCACTATCGGTTTTTACATTTTCGGCGTAAATTACGCTTTGCTTCTTGGCATAATGGCGGGAATTCTCGAATTTATCCCGCTCATCGGACCTTTTACCGTCGCAATCGTCAGCATTTCCGTCGCGGCTTTGGATTCTCCGTTAGAAGCTGTTTATGTCGCCATTTTCCTATTCGTTTTGCGTATGACGCACGATTACGTAACTTATCCGCGAATCGTCCGCGAAGGAATTCATCTGCATCCGTTAATGATTATTTTGTCGGTGTTGGCGGGCGAACAAGTCGCCGGAATTCCGGGCGTTTTTCTCTCTATTCCCATCGTGGCGATATTAACTGTTGTTTATAAACACGTTTTACAGCATTACGGAAGTTCCGGTTTTCTTGCAAAATGGCTTCAACCCAAAGAAGAAGAAAAGGAAGTTATTGAAAATATTTAAGGGCGATTATTACAAACGGCAAATAAATTGTGCAGACCAAATACAGAAATACGGACTTTTTACGCACAAAGCAGTTTTACTGCCGTCAACCGATTATCAAATTTTAAGATTCATAAGTCGCAATAAATCTGAATTTATAACCAACCGATTTTTTTTCAAAACCGTAAATTTTCCGACGGTTTGATTTTACTCGCCCGAAACGCCGGATAAATCGTCGCCGCCAAACATAACACGAAAGCAATCGAAACCGTCAGCAAAATACTCCAAAAACTCGCGTGAAACGGAATATAATTTAACGAATAAACTTCTGCCGGAAGATTTATGACGCGGAAATAATTGCCGAGAAAACACGCAAAAAGTCCGAGCAGAACGCCGGAGAAAATCCCGAAAAAACCGAGCAATAAACCTTCAAACAGAAAAACGAAAACCAAACTCCGCGTTTTCGCGCCGCACGTCCGCAAAACTGCGATGTCCAATTTTCTCTCATTTACAAGAAGTGCGAGCGTCGTCGTGATATTTAAAACAGCGATAAAAATTATCAAGGAAATTATCGCCAGCGAAACTTTGCGCTCCAAACTGAGCGCGGAAAAAAGCGGCTGATTCGCTTCCTGCCAATCAAGAACGCGGAAACTTTCGCCGAGTTCTGCGCGAATCTTCGCGGCGGTTTCGTTCGCTTTGTAAATATCTCTGACCGAAACGCTCAAACTTTTCGGCATATATTCCGGTCTGCCCGTGATTTTTATAAAATTCTCCGGCGAGATATTTATCCAGATCGAATCGTATTCGTAAAGTCCTGTTTTGAAAACGTCCGCGATTTTAACGCGCGAAATCTTCGGCGTTGTTTCGTTTTCAAAAGTAATCAGATCAACTTCGTCGCCAATCTTCAAATTGGACTTTTCCGCCAACTCCGCGCCGATTTTTATTTTGATAAAATCGTTCGTTGTTCGTTGTTCATTCTTCGTTGGATCAACTTTTAGAACGGCGTAAGACGAGGAATTAGCCGTATTGAGAATCGCATTTTCAAAGGTCGCCGGAACGATTTCGCTGACATTTTCGTCTTGCTTGAGATTTTCCGAAATCGTCTGCCAGTTAAAAATTTCCGCGCCGTCTTTCAAAAAAACGGAAACGTGCGCCGTATTCGCAAGAATTTTATCGCGCATCTCGTCCTGAAATCCGCGCGCCAAACTTTGTGCAACGATCAAACTCGCCACGCCGAAACAGATTCCGACAATCGCCGCAATTTCCGTAAAACGCGCCAGAGATTTACGTTTCGCACGAAAATACGTCCACGCTAATTTCAGTTCAAACGGCATCAATTCATACTAAAACTTTTATGGAAAGTCGTCATCTGGAAGACAACATCGCCACACTTGAAATTGAGTGTAAAGGACATTATGAATTTACGGATATTTGTAGTTTTTACTAATGTCCGTATTTACCACCTTCCCAGTAAGGTTTGAAAGATTTGTTCCAACGAAACTCCCAATCTTCATTTTTTTCTAATAAACCACCTTCGACCATTTTTTCTAAGATTTCAAATAATATTGTTCCAATTCCAGTCTTAACCGCAAAAACACTTTTTACTTTCGGGTAGTATTCAAAAAAGGCTGCTGTATTTTGCTCATGATATTCCATAATTCCTAAATGACAAGCTAAAAAATACATAGCATCATCCGGCTCAACCCAATCGCTGAAAAATTCTTGAATAGTTTTCATTTTATAAGTTGGTTCTCAAATTCTAAAAAATTATATATCTTAATCGAAATACCGGAAATGTCCTGTAACTTCCCAATTGAAAAGACAATCTTCCGCTCGTGCGCCGCCGCCGATGTTGTGAATTATTAAGTATCTTCCGGTTGATTCGTTGAAAATGTCGGAAACCAAACCGATATGAGTCATTCCTTTGCCGTTTAAATCCCACGAAACGACATCGCCGGGTTTATAGTCTTTCGCCGAACTCGTTACGGGCAGAGATTTGTTTTTTCGCTCGAAGAATTTCTGCAGATTCGGAACGCGGCGATGGTCAATGTTAGAATCCGGCTTTTCGAGTCCCCATTTTGCCGGATAAACGTCGAAATTCCCTTCCATATCTTCGTGAACTTCCTTTTGCAGATCAACTCCCGCACTGCGAAAAGCGCGAATCACGACATCCGTGCAAACGCCTTTTTCCATTGGAACATCGCCATTCGGATAATCGAGAACAACGTAAGACGGATCATAATTTTTCGTGATTTCGGTTTGCTGATGCGCGCTTTCGAGAAGTTTTTTAATTTCGGGCGATTTTATTTCGACTTGTTTAGTTTTTTCGCCCGAAAAGACCTGCGCGATGGAAGTTGCAGAATTTTGACAGCCGAAACTAAAGACGGCGAAAAGTATTAGACAGAACGAAAGTTTTTTGATGTGCATTTAGAAGATTTTCCTCACAGATTAAAGATGTTCGGCAACGGATTCACGTTGCAAAAGCAGATTTTGTTGCAAAAGTTTAAGAATCGAATTGACCTTTGACGGCGTTTTCAGATATAATTCAAGTTTTTCGGCTAACTGCAGAAAAATGGCGGTCGAAGGAGAACAATAATAATGAGTTACGCAATTATAAAAACAGGCGGCAAACAATTCGCCGTCGAAGAAGGACAAGTTCTGCGCGTGCCGACGATTGACGCAGAAGCGGGCAAAAAAGTTGACATCGCCACATTAATGAGCGGCGAAGGTTCAAACGCTGTATTCGGCGGAGATGCCACCGTCAGCGCAAAGGTCATCGGACACGGGCGCGGCGAAAAGATCATCGTTTTCAAGAAAAAACGCCGCAAACAATACAAACGCAAACAAGGTCACCGTCAAGGTTATACCGAAATCAAAATCGAAAAAATATAAACGGAGGAAAAGCGATTTCAGATTTTAATTTCGGGTTGTATTCTTCAATCCAAAATCCAAAATCCAAAATCCAAAATCAAGATATGGCTCATAAAAAAGGAGTAGGATCATCGAGAAACGGACGCGACTCGCCGGGTCAGCGTCTCGGACTAAAGAAATTCGGCGGCGAACACGTTCTCGGCGGAAATATTCTGGCGCGTCAGCGCGGCACGAAATGGAAACCGGGTAAAAACGTCGGTAAAGGCAAAGACGACACGCTTTTTGCCACGATCGAAGGTTTCGTAAAATTCGAGAACAAAGGCAGTAAAGGCAAATTCATCAGCGTTTATGCTGAAGGTGCGCCGGAACTCGCGCCGAAACAGAATTAGTTTGTAAAAAATAAAAAAGTAACGGTTAGCGTTTGAAAATTCGCTAACCGTTACTTTTTTACTTTAAAAATAAAAGCAGAATCTTAATCAAAAATGATTCCGCCTGTGCATTTTCTGCTACGCCTATAAGTAATATTGCACCAAATATCAGAATCTGCAAAAATTTTATAAATTTACCGACTGTTTCGATCTGTTTGTAATTTGTGAAAACAAATTTTTCCCGTTTCCATAAATTTCTCTTTTGTGACATAAAAATAATTATCCTTATTCGTTTTTGACGGGAAAAACCCCGAATAGTCCGTGATGTTAAAATCCGGCTGAGTTTTGACTAAAGTCTGTTAATACTCTCTAAACTGTAAAAATTAACTGCCGATTATTATAAGCCGTTATATATCGAACTAATAACTATTTTAAAAAAAAAGGCTTTGCTCAAAATTTGAGCAAAGCCTTTAGAGAAAGCAGTAAACGGTAGTTATTGTAAAAACGCCGCCGGCACAGGTTTGTCCGTTCCCGCGCCGAATGATTCTCCGTAGAATCCGCCGTTTGTCGAGTTCAGGCGATACCACGCTCCGGCTGACGGGCGAAATACCGCTACGTCGGTCTTTCCGTCCCCGTCGTAATCCGCCGCCGCAGGAATATCTCCGTTTGCTCCGAACGTTAAGCCGTAGAATGAGTTCGTCGAAGAATTCACTCGATACCAGCCGCCGTCAGACGGTCTGAATACCGCCACGTCGGTCTTGCCGTCGCCGTCGTAATCGCCGAGCGTCGGAATGTCCGTTCCTAAACCGAACGCCACTCCTCTGAATGCTCCCGTCGTCGAATCCAGCGAATAAAATGCTCCGGTTGACGGTCTGAACACCGCGATGTCCGATTTGCCGTCGCCGTCGAAATCGGCAATCAAAGGTTTGTCGCCGTTTGCTCCGAACGCCACGCCGTAAAACGAATTGTTCGATGAATTCAGACGATACCAGCTGCCGCTTGACGGGCGAAAGACGCTGATGTCGGCTTTGCCATCGCCGTCGAAATCAGCCGGGCGCGGCAAGTCGCCGTTCGCGCCGAAAGTTGCGCCGTAGAAAGTATTGGTCGAAGAATTGACACGATACCAGCCGCCGTCGGAAGGACGGAACACGGAAACATCGGTTTTGCCGTCGCCGTCAAAGTCAGCCGGAGCAAGCAGATCGCCGTCTGCGCCGAAAGTAACGCCCGTGAAACCGCTGGCGGAGCGTTGAATATACCACGCGCCGTTTGATGGACGAAACACGGAAATATCCGATTTGCCGTCGCCGTCGAAATCAAAACGTTTACCAGTCACAACTGTCGTAGGATTTACGGCAATTGTAAAATTCGATACCGAAACTCCTGATGGTTCAATAAAATCATATTCGCGGACGCGAATTTTCGCATTCGTCGTCGGCAGGTTGGGAACAGTAAATGTAAAAGAACCGGTGTTCGTTACATTTGAAGCGAGTGTCGTATAAGTTGTGCCGCCGTTAGTTGATAATTCAATCGTTACGGGTTGATTGAAACCACCGTTATTCGCCCACGTAATCGTAACTCTGGAACCGATTTGAACGCTGTTGCCACTCGGTTGAACATTTGTGATTGTGTCGGGAACAAGATCCGTATTTGTGTCTCGATACCAACCGATATCGCGCGTCTGTTGACGTGTTAAATCCAAAGTCAGCGGAAGACTTGTATTTATACTCGGCTCCATTAACAAATTGGGAGTGGCGATAGTATCGAAGTGTGAGATTGAAGAGCCGCTCTGAAAAGTGCTGGGCGTAAATAATTGAACCCGACCTAACGAGTCACGCCCGTTGGTTAAAAATTCGGAAGCGATTCTGACATTCGGTCCGTCCCAAACCACATTTCCTGAATTAACAGCCGAAGCCTGTCGCTCCGTATCCGTCATTTCATTCCAACGTTTGTTAGTGGTGCGATCGAATATATTTCTTGTGTAAACGTCTGGAAATCCGCCGCTTAATGCGCCTGTTGCACCGTTAACAAAACTGGAAAAACCAAGTCCGTGTCCCATTTCGTGCAGCAAAACAATCAGCAGATTAATTCTTCCCGGAGGTGTCGAATTATTCAAACCGTAGTAGAACCGAGTTCCCGCGCCGAGACAGCCATCGTCCACATCACTGTTAAATCTGGCGTTGATGTCCTGAACATCAGGCGCGGCATCCGATCCCTGACGCTTGTTGGCAAGGGCAATATGATACCAAGTGCCGGGAAATTCCGCACCGGGAAAGTCACGATTAATAAGGTTAGTTCCTGCCGAACCCAGAACTCCGCCCGATGTAGAGCAAGGTGTGAGCGGATTAAATTCCGACTTAACTTGGATAGGTACACTCGTATCAAGAAATGCCCCCCAAACTTCCGCCGCAAAATTGAAAAGATTCAGACGCTGTGCGCCGCGTGTCGTTCCTTCGTTGCCGCCTTCAGATGCAACTACCGTCGCATCGTTAAAACCTTCGCCCGGACCATCGGCGTTCATAATATTAATCGGTGCCAATTGCGGATTCTCGGCTCGACGTTCTGATGCTTCATCAATCAATTTTTTGTAGTATTCAAATTCCTGAACTGACATCCCGTGTCGCGCCGCTGTTCTGTCAACCGGTTCCGATTGATATTCCGGCGCATAAACGTATTCTCCGGTTTTAAGATCTCTGCCGAAAAAACGGTCGGCTTCTTCCAAACTGGTTACGCACGCTGCTTCGAGATCGCCGTAAACGTTGACCTTGGAAAGCATTACATTTTGGTAACGATCATCCAAATCAAGCAAAACACCGCCGTTCGGCGATTGCTTTTCGATTAAACCCTCGGTGGAACGATTTGTTAATTTTTCAATAAACGATGCTAACCTCGCATCGTTTGGATCGCGTTGAAGATTTTCAGAAGTATTTTTCGTTTGCGTTTCACCGCTCGCTGAAACCTTCAAAGGTTTAAATTGAGTGCTAATCAATAAAATCCCTAGTGCTAATATAAATGCCGACAATAATATTTTTTTCATAATTTTTTTAATCTATGTATTTCAAAACGTTTAAGTATCAGTTTCGTAAACTTATACGAACAATAATTTGAGAGATTTGTGGTATTAATTTTTAAAACCGGGTCGAAAAAGTTTGTCCGAGTTAACCTAAGTAGCCTGCTTGAAGAAAAACGATTTTCCTTACAATTATATATTTTAAGTTAAAAACATTATACAATCAAGCAAAAAATTCGGACGATTAAGTGAATTTCCGATGGCTTTAATTGTAAGGAACGAAATATGATGCAGTTTTTTTTGAGTCGGTTGACGACTTTTTTTTCAAATTATTTTTTTTCAAATTACGCAGTTTTCCGTCAGATTTTTCCAAAATCCGCTCTTTACCAAATTTTGATTGCGAAAGTTATACAAATTATGAGTTAAATATAAAATCGCCGTTCGGTCTTAAATTTTGTATTCTTTGCTAAACAGCAAATATTGGATTAAAATGATTTTGGTTGTTCAGAAAACAACTAGATCAAAGGAGGAAAACAAAATTATGGCAGATGAAAACAACAACAAATGCGCTCACGAAATGTGCAATTGTTCAACAAATAATGAAAACGGTTATTGCAGCGATCACTGTGAAGAGGCGGCGGATCAAGATTTGACGGAGATCAAGTGCGATTGCGGTCACGCAGTTTGTTCGTAAATCATCCGACTTAAAACAAAAACGGAGCATCTTTTCCAAAAAGACGCTCCGTTTTTTTTAAACATAAATTATGCTTCTGTAATAATAACGAACAGCCGTCTCGGTTATTTATATTTCACGGATTTCGCAGAACTGATAATACTCAGAACAATTTCTTTCTGCGGTTCTGAAATTTCGATAAATCTCATACCGAAACCGATCTCGAAGATGTGATTTACAACTTCGCCCCAAAATTGAACGCGCATTCCGTCGGCAAGCGGCAGGAAAATTTTGACGGTTTCACCGTCGTCAACTTCGCCGGAACACATCACGAAACAGCCGCCGAAACTTATATCGCTCATAGTTCCGTCGCGTCGTCCGACTAAGCCTTCCCATTCGATGTCAATATCAACGGCAAAACGTTCTTTACTGCGGCGATCTTCACCGCTTCTACGTTCCTTCGCTTTCAGATGATTCTGTTCCATTTTTCCTTGTCAAATAATAATAAATCGGCAGTCCCGACAAAATCAAGAAAAGTCCGACGAGTGCCTTTTGCGGCGCGTCAATGATCGTGCGGTATAAAAGCCAACCGGTCGAAAGTAAAAATAAGATCGGCACGATCGGATAACCGAACGCTTTATACGGGCGTTCCATATCGGGATATTTTCGGCGGAAAACGAAAATCGTCGCCGTCGTTACGCCGTAAAAAATCCACGAACCGAAGATCACGAAATCCGTCAAAGTGTCGAACGAACCGGAAATTGCCAGCAGACACGCCCAAATTCCCTGCACGATTAACGCGCCGACCGGAACTCTCGTCGCCGAAAGAGTTCCCAGACTCTTGAACATCACGCCGTCCTGCGCCATCGCATACGGCACGCGCGCGCCCGTCAGAACCGATGTGTGAAGCGTTCCGACCGACGATGCCATCAATCCCGCGCTCATCAAAACAATCGCGCCGACTCCCAAGAATTTCGCCGCGACTTCCCTTGCGACCGATGAATCAGCCGAAACGCTCGCAATTTCCGTCGGTGTCAAAACGTAAAAGTATGCGAAATTAATGAACACATACAAAAAGATGATCGCAATCGTCCCGCCGATCAGCGCGAGCGGAATGTTTTTCTGCGGATTTTTAACTTCGCCCGCCACCAACGTCAGATTATTCCAACCGTCGTAACCCCACAACGCGCCGAGCATCGCCGCCCCGAATCCGGCGGCAAAGCTCGTCCCTTCAACGCCGTATCTCGTCGCCGCGCTCACTTTTTCACACGCGCCGCCGACATTATCCAAACCGTAATTCGCAAAATTCCCGTCCGCCAAAAGATACGCGCCGACTCCGATAAACAAAACGAGCAGAATCTTCAAAACCGTCAGATAAGTCGCAACTTGTCCGCTGACCGAAACCGACGCGCAATTTATCGTCGTGATAATAATTATCATCATCACCGCCACGACTTGAAGCGTCGTCAATTCATATTGATAACCGAAAATGTTCGTCTCGAATAAAGTCTTTTTAAGATCGCCGCCCAGAAAATCGTTAAAGAAAATCGCAAACGCGACCGCTACAGCCGCTTGCGAACCCGTTTTAGCGATAAACATCTGCATCCAGCCGTAAAGAAAACTCCAGACGCGCCCGTAAGCGTCGCGCAAAAAAACGTATTCGCCGCCCGCCTGCGGTTTCATCGCCGCCAGTTCCGCGTAAGTCAACGCGCCGGCAAGCGACAGCATTCCCGCCAAAACCCAGACGATAATCACCCAGGTCGGCGTGCTGAACCACGGCGACGCGCCGAGATTGCAGCTCATAATCCGCGTTTTAAGAAAAACGCCCGTGCCGATGACGTTCCCGATAATGATCGAAATCGCCGCGATCAAACCCAAACCGCGCAGCAGAGAATTTTTATCAATCGAATTTTCAGACATAAATTTTAAGTGAATAAATGAAAAAAGGAACTTGCCGTATATTACGTTAAAAGCGCGCGAAATGAAAAACTAAAATTCGTGTTAAAATCATTTTCGTGCGCGAAATCAAACTGTCTGCCGATCAACTGATCGCATCGCTTCTGAAAATTTCCGAAACCGAAAATGTCTGCATACTCGACAGTTGCGGCGTTTCTCATCTCGGCTCGCATCTTCTCGTCGCCGGAATTTCTCCGGTCGAATTGTTGGAAATAAATGAAGAGTCCGCCGAAAAAACTCTGGAGATATTCAATCGAAAATCAAACATCAAAGATCACGCCTGTATTTTCACCATCTCTTACGATTTCGGTCTAAAACTCGAAAACATAAAACCGCGCCCGAAAGAATTTGCAAATACCAATGAACCCGACATTTTTCTCGCCGTTTTCGACACTTTGATAATTCACGATTACGATCAAAAGAAAACTTTCATTAACGGAAACGAAACGAATTTTAATTTTATCGAAAAACTGTTAGTCGAAAATAAAGCCGCCGATTTTAATTTTGAAATCGCCGAAAGATCAATCGTCAGATCGAATTTCACGCGCGAAAAATATGTCGAAATTGTCGAACAAATAAAAGAATTTATCCGCAAAGGCGACACTTATCAAACAAATCTCACGCAGCAATTCCGCGCCGAACTTCCCGAAACACTTTCCCCGCAAAACATTTTCTGTAAACTGAGAAAAAATCATCCGACACCTTTCGCCGCCTTCATCAAAAGAAAAAACGATGTAGTAATTTCCGCTTCGCCCGAAAGATTCTTTAAAGTGGAAAGTGGAAAGTGGAAAGTGGAAAATGAAAATTCTTCTCACTCAGCACTTAGCCTGCAGCACCCGGCACTTATTGAAGTTTCCCCGATTAAAGGCACGCGACCGCGCGGAAATTCGGTTGAAGAAGATAATTTTCTACGCGATGAATTGTTAAATTCCGAAAAAGACCGCGCCGAAAATGTGATGATCGTTGATCTTTTGCGAAACGACATCGGCAGAATCTGCGAATTCGGAACTGTCGAAGTCGAAAAATTATGCGACATCGAAGAACATCCGACATATTTTCATCTCGTCTCGACCGTCCGCGGCGAATTGCGCGATAACATCGAATTTTCCGAAATTATCCGCGCCGTTTTCCCGTGCGGTTCGATCACAGGCGCACCGAAAATTCGCACGATGCAGATAATTGATGAACTCGAAAACGCCGAACGCGGTCTTTCGATGGGCGCGATAGGATTTCGGATTTCGGGATTTAATAGTTATGCAGATTTGTCGGTGGCGATCAGGACGATGGTCGTAAAAAATAACGAGGCGATTTTCAATGTCGGCGGCGGAATCGTGATTGACAGCGAACCGCAAAGCGAATATGAAGAAACACTTACGAAAGCAAAGGCGTTACTTGATTCGATAAACGGCGAACTGAAATTTTAATTTTTCGGGAACTAATTACTTTTCGCGGTGTCTAACTTTTCAGGAGAAAATCTTATGAAAATTTTGAAACCGATTATAAATGTAACGCCGTTAATTGATGTTTTGCTCGTACTTTTAATAATTTTTATGATTATTACTCCGTCAAAACCGACTGACTTCAAGACTAAAGTTCCGCAACAAGCGAAAGATGATTCCGGCGACTCGAATCCTTTAACATTGGTCGTGGCGGTTAATTCCGAAAAAAATCTGCGATTGAACAAAGAAAATTACGGAAATCTCAACGACACAAAAAATCTTGTCGCCGAATTAAATAGTATTTTCCAAGAACGTGAGAAAAATGGTTTTCGGGTCGAAAATACAAACCAAGTTGAAAAAACCGTCTTTCTAAAAGCTCCGCGAACTTTGGCTTACGGTGAAGTCATAAAGTTAGTTGATGCCGTAAAAATCGCCGGAGCGGAACCGATCAGTCTGCAAATTGATAATCTTCAATAATAAACGGTGAACAGCGAATAGTTGTCAGTCCAAAAGCTACGCAACTTAAATTAATTTTCCCAACTGATAACTGATAACTGTTCACTGCTCACTATCTTATGTTATAATTCACCTTGTCTTTTAGGACATAGATTCGCACAGTTTACAAAACTCTTCTACTGAGCAAAACATCAACTGATGGTGAATTACTACCAAATCCTGAAAATATCTTCAAAAGCGAGTGCCGCTGAAATTAAATCGGCGTATCGCCGTCTTGCCCGCAAAAAACATCCTGATGTTAACGATGGAAAGGAATCGGCGGCACGCGAATTTTCCCGCATTGCGAAGGCTTATAAAATTTTAAGCGATCCGCAGGAAAGAGCTTTTTACGATAAAAAACTTCTCGAATACGAATTCCGCAGAACGCCGAATGATCCGACAATTTTAGATTCAGACAATCCGCACGCTCAGCGTCTGCGCCGAATGGCATACGAAAAACGGTATAATGCGATAGTTGACCGAATGATCGCCGAAGAAAGGAAAGAATCTCTGGCATTGCAAAAAGTAATTTTCCCCGTCGTCGCACTTTTTCTTTCAACAACTTTCGTCGGAATTTTCAAACCGATGTTTTGGAGCAATTCCCCGTTTTTCGGCAAAGCAATCCTTGTCATTTTGTTTGTCCTCGGAATGCTTCATATTTTCCGGCGTTTTCACGAAGGTTTCGAGCGTTATACTTATGCAGGAGAAAATCTGCACGATTCAATTTTAATCGAAGAAACCGAACAAATCGAAAAACCATATTCTCGAATTACCGCCGTCAGTTTTCTGGTCATCGGTTTTCTTGCAAGTCTCGGAGTTGGTATTTTAATCGGAAATTATCTGGAAATGTTTGTCACGGCGAGTATGCCGATGACATATTCTCACCATCTCAGACCGGAACTTTTATTTTATCCGCCGATTGTCGTTTTAGCAGTTGATCTTATGCATTCTTTCGCTTCGCGGTTAGATTATTAAACACTAATAATCTTTCAACAAAAAATGATCAGAATAAAGACAGTAGAGAGTTTTTTTGATAAAAAACTTAACTGTCTCAAAATAAATTCGTAAAAAACTATGGCAGATTTAAGTGTAAATTTCGCGGGAATAAAATCGCCGAATCCGTTTTGGCTGGCTTCTGCACCGCCGACGAATATGGGTTCGATGATCGAACGGGCGTTTGATGCGGGTTGGGGCGGCGCGGTTTGGAAGACGCTTGGTGAGCCGATTGTAAATGTTTCGTCGCGTCTGGCTTCGATTGATAGCGGGGCGTTGCGGATGATCGGTTTGAATAATATCGAACTGATTACGGATCGGTCGCTTGAGATAAATCTCAAGGAAATGGCGGCGTGCAAGAAGAAATATCCGAATCACGCGGTGATTGCTTCGTTGATGGTTGAATCAAAAAAAGAAGCGTGGCAGGAAATCACTAAACGCACTCAAGACACGGGCTGCGACGGTTTTGAACTGAATTTCGGCTGTCCGCACGGAATGAGCGAGCGCGGAATGGGCGCGGCGATGGGGCAAGTTCCTGAATATACTTGTATGGTCACGGAATGGGTGAAGGAAGTTTCAAATCTGCCCGTGATCGTGAAATTAACGCCGAATGTAACGCACATTCTGCCGCCGGGACGCGCGGCGCAGAAAGGCGGCGCGGACGCAGTTTCGTTGATAAATACGATTAATTCCGTGATGGGAGTTGATCTCGATACGATGATTCCTTATCCGAATGTCAACGGAATGGCGGCGCACGGCGGTTACTGCGGAACTGCCGTTAAACCGATTGCGCTCAATATGGTTTCGGAATTGGCGCGCGACGCTGAATTCAATATTCCGATTTCGGGCATCGGCGGCATCAACACCTGGCGCGACGCCGTTGAATTTTTACTTTTAGGCGCGGGAAATGTGCAGGTTTGCACAGCTGTAATGCACTACGGTTATCGAATCGTTGAAGATATGATTGACGGTTTGAATAATTATTTGGACGAAAAAGGTTTCGCGTCGGTTAATGACATTATCGGCAAATCCGTTTCGCGCGTTACCGATTGGGGAAATCTTGATCTCAATTATAAAGTCGTGGCGCGTGTTAATCCTGAAAATTGTATCAAGTGCAATCTTTGCTACGTCGCCTGCGAAGACGGCGCGCATCAGTGTTTCGATTTTGACGAGAATAGATTTCCGGTGGTTGATGAACCGGAATGCGTCGGCTGTAATTTATGCGCGTTGGTTTGCCCGTCGCCGGGCGCAATTTCGATGGTTAGACTTGACGACGGAAGCAATCCGCAAAGTTGGAAACAGAGAACAAGCGTATAAAAATATAATTGTATAGCAAGTGAATATTTTTAGCCGCGGATTAACGCGGATGACGCGGATTTTTTTGATTTATCCGCGTCATCCGCGTTAATCCTCGGCTAAATTTTCTTTTGCTTCCTTATTCACTATTTTACCTCTTCCACAAATGTTACGCGGTTGATCTCGTGCAAAGTCGTTAAACCGGCGTAGAGTTTTTTAACTGCCGCGTTTCTTAAACTAGATAAACCTTCTTTTTCGGCGTGGCGGCGAATTTCCGAACCGGGACGGCGTTCGACGATCATCTCTCTGATCGTGTCTGACATATCGAGCAATTCGTGAATCGCCGTTCTGCCGCGATAGCCCGTGTGGTTACACGCATCACAGCCGACGTTAATGAAAAATTCCTTGTCTTTGACCGCTTCCGGGCGAATTCCCGACGCGATAAGTTCTTCGTCTTCCGGCTGATAATGACGCTTGCAGACCGGACACAGAAGCCGGACGAGACGCTGGGCGAGAACGCAGTTGAGCGACGAAACGAAGTTGTAAAGATCAACGTTCATATTCAGAAAACGCCCGATAACGTCAATCACGTTGTTGGCGTGAACCGTCGTGAAAACTAAGTGACCGGTGAGCGCGGAGTTGATGGCGATCTGCGCGGTTTCTTCGTCGCGGATCTCTCCGACCATTATTTTGTCGGGATCGTGACGCAGAATCGAACGCAGACCGCGCGCGAATGTCAAGCCTTTCTTTTCGTTGACGGGAATCTGCACGATGCCGTGAAGCTGATATTCGACGGGGTCTTCGATCGTGATAATTTTATCTTCGTCGTTGCGGATTTCGTTGAGCGCGCCGTAAAGCGTCGTCGTTTTACCCGAACCTGTCGGACCGGTTACGAGAACCATTCCGTATGGTTCTTTGATATAAAGGCGAAACAAACGCAAATCTTCTTCGTCGAATCCGACAATATCGAGACTCAGATTTTTGAATTCTTCGGAAATCTGCTCTTTGTCCAAAATACGAATAACGGCATCTTCGCCGTAAACCGTCGGCATAATCGAAACGCGGAAATCAACCGTTCTGCCTTTGTAACGGACGCGGAAACGACCGTCCTGCGGCACGCGTCGTTCGGCGATGTCGAGTTCGGACATAACTTTGATACGCGAGATCAAAGTCTGGTGAAACGCGATGTCAATCGGGTCAACTTTCTGATAAAGCGCACCATCAATGCGGAATTTGACGCGCACGTCTTTGTCGCCGCTTTCGATGTGAATATCGGAGGCGCGTGATTCCATCGCGTTATAAACAATCGTATCAACGAGTTTGATAATCGGCGACATATCCGAATCGGTCGCCAGACGGTCAAGGTCTAAAACTTCTTCGCCGTGTTCGGTTTCTTTGACGAGCGAAATCTTAAACGTCGAAGCCGCTTCCTGCAAAACTCTCTGCGTCGCGTCGCCTTTTTTCAGCACGACATCAATCGCGCCCTGCGTCGCCACATACGGCACGAGACGGACATTTAAAGCATTTTCCAATTCGTCCAAATGCTCTAAATTCGTCGGGTCAGCCATCGCCGCGTGAAGATTTCTGCCTTCGCGTTTTAACGGCACAAAGTGATTCCGCAACATCAAATCCACCGGAATCTGCGCCAACACTTCATAATCAATCGGTGATTCGCCTTCCGGCGGCAAAAGGTCTATGAACGGCAAGCGATAACGCTTTGCCAACGCCTTCGCTTCCGTAACTTCGGGGGCTTCGTTTTCAACAACCTGCGTCGTTGCGATGTTCGGGTTTGTTTTGTAACCGTTTCCGTTTCCGTTTGTTTGATTTTCCATTTTTTGTTTATATTTCTTCGCAAGGTTAAATCAATTGTTCAAAATTTACTTATTTGCCGTTTTATCAGATTTTCATTTACCGGAAAACCTTTTTGAACGAATTTTTATGAGTTCTGCAATCTGTTCTTTCGACAAAATGAAAGAAAAGTTTGTAAAGTTTCCTTTATGAATTCGTTTTGTTTTATAGTTTTATCCTTATCATCGCTAGGGTCGCCTTTAGTCCAATCCATACTAAATTTACTCATATTCTCAAATGAATTGTTTATCGGATAAAATTTTTCGACGAAATCAACTTGCTCAATAAAATTCAATCCGGCGTTAAAAGCGGCAATCATCAAAGCACGACGGGCGAAAAAGTATTGAGATTCGCCCACTTTGAAATCTATTCTTACTTTCGTCGGAACAGAGATAAATCCCAAGCCGAAGTTGCCGCGGCTTGCTGAAAAATCAAAATCCCCGTCGTGAAACCCGAAACGATTACGAAGCGCATCAAGCGGATACGGTGTCCAATGTTCATTTAATCCTTGAACGGCAAAAACTTCATCAAAGTCGAAATGCAAAATCCCCTTTTCAATCGGCTGAATTGACGTGTAAAAATGTGGAAATGTCGGAATTCCGGTGCATTCGTCGCACTGATGAAATTTCGGCGAAAAAGAGTTGTTTTTATTTTTCGCTAATCCGACCGCGCCATCAGTATTCCAAATTTTTTCCGATGCTTCTCTTGATACGATACCGCACTGATCTTGCCAGCGAAGACCTTTGACGGCATAGTAAAAACCGACTAAATTTGACACTAAATCTTCTTCACTAAAACTACTTCCCGAGCCAAGTGTTTCGCTCACAAAACCTGTAAAACCTGAATTCTGAACGGTTTCAAAACCTAGGGAAACTTCCTGAAAAATGGCAAGCGCGACTCTTTGTTTTTCGGTTTCGGAAAGATCGTTTTTGACAAAATAATCTCCGGCATTATCAAATGTTGTGCCCCACGCCGCCGCGTGTTGAGCATAACGAACCTTATAACCTTCTATTCCGCCTTGTTTATATTTATCTGCTTCATTTAAAACATTGCGCCACAATTTCGATGCTCCGCCGCCGTCGGCGTGTCCCGCATCAATCCAGCCGCAGTTACAGGTATATGCTAATCCTTTATCAGGATATTTATTTTTTATCTCGCTTTTTCCTTCATCATTTCCGTAATAGATTTTGTAAAATCTTGCAATATCATTAAAATTGCTCATTTTATATTTCTCCCGACTTAACGTCTTATTTCCGACACAGCTACAAATATTTTCTCTTGATAATCCGTGCGTGAGTCTTTTCTCGTAGAAATGGAAATTCTTGAATCCGCCGATTCAAATTCGCCCATATAACATTCTCCGGTCATTAAACATTCATCATCTTTAATGACAACTTCTCCAAAATGACATTTATTGCCGGATTCGCAAACAGTTTCTTTGTTAATACTAAATCCGATAGAATTAAAATACTTTTTCGCTTCGCCGATTACTTCCTTGGTCGAACTCTGCGTATGAAAACTCAAATTATTTTGCCCAAGCAAAATATCACTATCAAATGCCAGATTATCTGTTAAACCGACAAGCGGAAATTCACCGATATTTTTAGAGATACAAGCATCTTCGGACACATTTCTAATATATTTATTTTCCGCGCAAAGATTTTCTTCTTTTGCCTTTTTCGTTAGTTCTTTTAATCGTATCTTGTCCTCTTTGTAGGTTTTAACATCTTCAATAAAGGTTTCAATCACACTTATGGAATTTGTCCGTGTCAAATTCTTTCCATCAATCGGTGTTTTTAAATTTATACTAATTTCCAAAATTGAATTTTCACCCGCATAAATAACAGAACAATTCGCCGTAGAATCGGAGTTCAAACAATTTTTTTCGATAAGTTCAAACGAATTACCAACGAAATATTCCGACGCACTGCTTAATATCTCCTGAGCTGATTTATTACTTGAAAAATCAACGGAATAATAAGGCGGATGACTACTATTCGGCTCACCGACATTTTGATTAACAACATATTCCGGCTCACCTTCTAAACCGATCAACGGAAAATTTCTAATATTTGCTGTGATACAAACATAACAATAAAGTGAATTTTTTCTGATTCCGGTTTCATACCAACAATCTAAAAACACATAAACGATACTGCTCAAAATGATGAATAATCCGAATATCGTCAAGCCGAATATCTTTATCCGATTTTTAGTTTTCTGCTTCATACCAATTATTGAAACTCGTTTTGTTGATATTTAAAAATTTATTTCCGTTTTCCGCTGAATGGTCCCGACGAAATTGATTGAATGATCGGCAGATAAATTGCCAGCAAAATTGCTACAACAATTAACGCCATAAAGACGAGAATTATCGGTTCGAGCAAAGTTGTCAATTGGTCTAATTTTACTTCCGATTCGGAATCGTAAAAGTTGGCGACTTCATCGAGCATTTCGCGCAAACTTCCCGATTTTTCGCCGATTCCGACCATATCGAGCGCAAGTTCGGGCAGCCAATTTGCCTTTTCCAATGCTTCGTTAAAACTTCGCCCTTCACGAATCAGCGGCAAAACCGCCTGACTGCGCCGCCTGAGTTCGAGATTATTGACCGCTTGCGAAGCGATGTCCCAAGATTCGGGAACGGTGATTCCGCCCGCAAGAAGTGTGGACAGCGAGCGCGTTAATTGCGCCGTCGTCATTTGCACGATGAGCGTTCCGGCAAGCGGCACTTTCAGCAAAAATTTGGCGAGTATCAATTTGCCCGATTCCGTTCTGAGCCAGATATATAAAGCGAAGCCGAAAACGAGAATCATCGGCAGAAGCCACCAGATATTGCCCGTAACGGTGTTTGAAATTGTCAGAACGATGACCGTTACGGTCGGCAAACCTTTTCCGGCGTTCAGACTTTTGAAAAGATCGGACATTCGCGGAATGACGTAAAGCGTTAAAAACGCGACCATAAAACTCGCCGCAATCATCAAAAATGCCGGATATGCAAGTGCGCCGCGAAGTTTTCTCGACACGCCGACGCTTCGTTTCAAATAATTGACATAACGAATTAAAACCTCGTCTAATGCGCCGGATTGTTCGCCCGCGAGAATTGACGCAGTATAAATTTTCGGGAAAGTGTGTTGCGCTTCAAAGGCTTCGGACAAAGGAACACCGCTGCGGATTTTATCTTCGACATCAACCAGAATCGCCCGCATCGAAGCCGAAGCCGAGCGCGTTTTTAGAAGCGTTATCGCCTGCAAAACCGGAATTCCCGCACGCAAAAGCGCAGAAAATTGCTGGTTGAACATCAGAAAATCGTTTTGCTTGACGCGGTGTTTCGCCGTCGGCTGTCCGCCGGACAAAATCGCCGATAAGCCTTTCTCGGCGTTCGCTATCTTGAAAACGCGGAAACCTTCCTGTTCGAGTTTGGTTTTCGCAACATTCGCGGCGGTCGCTTCGACGACTCGCGTAACGATCTCGCCCGTCGGCGTTCCCAGACGACAAATAAATTCAGCCATAATTTCTAAAAATTAAAAAGTAAATAGGCAAAAGGCAAAAATGAAAACCGTATGCCGAATCTCTTGAGTTTAAAACTTAACTCAGCAAATGAGCAAAATTATAACACGCTTTTGATGCTCGAATGTTCCAGACCGATGGATTTTAATTTTGAAATTTCTACTTTGAAGTTTCATCCGACATTTGAATAAAAAATCTGTTTTCTAGTATTATTCAGATTATGAAAAAACTTTATCCTGAAATCGAACCTTTTGATATGGGAATGCTGAAAGTTTCCGATCTGCACGAAATTTACTACGAGCGCGTCGGCAACCCGGACGGAATTCCCGTCGTTTTCCTGCACGGCGGTCCGGGCGGCGGTTTGATCTCGATGTATAGGCAGTTTTTCGACCCGGAAGCGTTTCACGTCATTTTATTTGATCAGCGCGGATCGGGAAAATCGAAACCGTCTTACGAACTCGAAGAAAATACGACGTGGAAACTCATCGAAGACATCGAAACTCTGCGCGAGAAATTCGGCATCGAAAAATGGTATGTGTTCGGCGGTTCTTGGGGCAGCACGCTTAGTCTGGCGTATGCGGAAACTCATCCCGAACGCGCTTTAGGGTTGATCTTGCGCGGAATTTTTCTGACGCGACCGAAGGAATTAAAATGGTTTTATCAATACGGCGCGAGCGAGATTTTCCCCGATTTCTGGCAGCCTTACCGCGATTTTATTCCCGAAGACGAGCGCGGCGATTTTATGACGGCGTATTACAAACGCTTAACGGGTAACGACGAAGAAATTCGTCTCGAAGCGGCGCGGCGTTGGTCAACGTGGGAAGGCGCGACATCGAAACTTTTTCCCGATCCCGATCTGGTAAATCATTTTGAAGAACCGCACGAAGCATTATCTTTAGCGCGAATCGAATGTCATTATTTTATGAACAATTCGTTTTTCGATTCGGAAAATTATCTGCTCGAAAATGTCGGTAAAATTCGTCATATTCCGACCGTCATCGTGCAAGGTCGTTATGATGTCGTCTGTCCGGCGGTTTCGGCTTATGAACTCAAAGAAGCATTTCCCGAAGCCGACCTGCAAATCATCGCCGACGCGGGACATTCGATCAGCGAACCGGGAATTACATCGGCGTTGGTTAACGCGATGGATAAAATTCGTGATAAGAAAAATAATTAGTTTGCGTGTTTGTAATGGAAATATTTCGCAAATAAATATATGATGAATCAATTGACACAAAAACTTTTCGAAAGCGAAAAGCGTCAAAACATTTATAGTGGAAATTTCTTATTTTGATGAAAAAAGTTCGGGCTTATAAAAATTGCAAAAATCTCGGCAGTTTTGTTTTTGCCTTTTTACTTTTAATTTTTAATTTTTAATATTATGGGACTCGGAACAACTGAAATTATTTTAATCGTCGCGGTTTTATTTTTGCTTTTCGGCGCATCGCGTCTGCCGCAGCTTGCTAAGTCTTTAGGACAATCGCGCAAAGCCTTTAAAGAAGGAATGCGCGAAGCAGAACTCGAATACGAAGAAGAGCAGGAAATGAAACCGAAACAAATCAACAATCCTGTCGCGCCGCAGATTTCTGCGATGACAGACGAAGAAATTATGGCGGAAATGCGCCGCCGTGCTGAAGCAAAACAGATTTAGTTTTACTTTTTCAACTTTTATCGCCGGTAAATAGCGTCGCTTTGATCGAAAAGCGAAACGTCATTTCACCGTCTTCCTCGTCAATTTTCTGAGCAAGTTTTTTTGTAACTTGCTCTTTTTCCTTTTGCGTTAAGGAATCAAACCAAAACGGCAAAAACATCTTGGAGACGAGCGGGGAATTGACAAATTCATCGCCGTTTTCAAATTCCGCTATTTCACTTTTGCCGATCTCTTTAACGTGTTTTAATCCCGCATCTTTCATCATTTCCTTGACACGCGAGATCGTCGGCAATTCGGAGATTAATTTTTCAACTTCATTTGCGCCGCCGAGCAGATTTTCTTCCAACAAAACTTCCCACAAAAAAGAAAAAACTTCGCCGAAACTTCCCGCCGCCGGCAGAAAAAACGCTACTTTGTCAGCCGAGAAAGAAATTATCTGTTCGATAAATTTTTCCAATTTCTGCGGTCTGACAAAACTTGCGTCCGCCAAAACCGTTTCGAATTTGCTTTCCGGGTAACTACAGGAAAATCTAACTTCCAGATTCAACGCGGCGGCTTTCGCTTCGGCGATCTTTAACAACTCTTCATCTTCGCAATAACCGAAAATTTCCGAATATTCGCCGAGTTTTTCGCTTAACGCCAAAGTATGATTTCCGGTTCCGGCGTTGACGTAAAGAATCGTTTCGTCATCTGAAAATTTGAGATTTTCGTCAATTATTTTCGTAAAATGGTCAGTCCATTCTTCGCCGATCAGGTCGCGCAGGAATGCCATCTCTTTTTGGGCTTCACTCATAGCTTTAAATGTATCGCAACTTTTCGGCGGTTGGCAAAAACGGTAAATTCCGGCGAAAATTATTCTTTTGCATTTCGGATTTCGTTTTTTCGCAAATTCTTATTAAAATATTATTAAATTTCGAGTTTCCGCTTTTCCCGCAAATTAAAATTTCTGTGAATTTATGAATAACAACATCACTACGCTGAATCTGGCTTCGGTTATCGAACATCACGCGCGTCTTACGCCCAATGTCGAAGCCGTCGTCTGGAACGAGATGCGTTTTACATACGGGCAATTAAACGGTCTGGCAAACCGTGTTGCGAACGCGCTCAAAGAAATGGGAATCGGTTACGGCGACAAAGTCGGGCTTTTGTGTCCGAATCTGCCGTTTTTTCCGATCGTCTATTACGGAATCTTAAAATCGGGCGCGGCGGTCGTGCCGATGAATATTCTTTTTCAACCGCGCGAGATCGCGTATCATCTGAGCGATTCTGATGCAAAAGCATTGTTTGTATTTGAAGGAACGGATACGCTGCCGCTCGCACAGACGGCGAAAGAAGGTTTCGATCTGGTTGAAACCTGCGAAAGTTTGATCGTGATGACGAACGATCTATTCGGCGAATCGCCCGTCGAAGGTGCAAAAACTTTGACCGACATCACGAAAGATCAATCCGAAACATTTGAAACCTTTCCGACCGCACCGGACGATACTTGTTTGATTCTCTACACTTCCGGCACGACCGGACAGCCGAAAGGCGCGGAATTGTCGCATTTTAACACTTATATGAATGCGAATATTTCGTGGTATCTGCATTTTCCGTCGCTCGATTTTACGAGCGGCGAACAACCGTGCTGTTTAATAACTCTGCCGCTTTTTCATACGACCGGACAGACGGCGCAGATGAACGCGCATATGTTGGCGGGAAACAAAATCGTTTTGCTACCGCGTTTTGACGCGAAAGATGCGCTCGAGGCAATAGAAAAAGAAAGCGTAAATTTTTGGACGGGCGTGCCGACGATGTATTGGGCGATGCTGCGTTACGTCGAAGAAAACGGCATTGACACCGCACCGTATGCTAAAACTTTGAAAACGGTCAGCTCGGGCGGCGCGCCGATGCCCGTCGAAGTAATGCAGGATTTCGAGAAAACATTCGACGTTCGCATTTTGGAAGGTTACGGTTTGACGGAAACTTCGCCGGTTTCGACGTTTAATCATCCGCAAGTTCCGTCGAAATACGGCAAAGTCGGTCAACCTTTATGGGGCGTTGAAGTCCGCTGCGTTGACGAAAGTGACAACGAAGTCGAGCGCGGCGAGCGCGGCGAAGTCGTAATGCGCGGGCATAATATTATGAAAGGATATTATAAAAATCCCGAAGCGACCGCCGAAGCGATGCGAAACGGTTGGTTTCATTCCGGCGACATCGGAATTATGGACAAAGACGGTTTTCTGGCGATTGTTGACCGCAAAAAAGAGATGATCCTGCGCGGCGGTTACAACATCTACCCGCGCGAACTCGAAGAAGTAATTATGACGCATCCGGCAGTTTCGCTCGTCGCCGTTCTCGGCGTTCCGTGCGACCGTCTCGGCGAAGAAGTCAAAGCATTCGTCGTCAAAAGAAAAGACGCGGAGTTGACCGAAGAAGAACTAAAAAGTTGGTGCAAAGAACAGATCGCTAAAAATAAATACCCGCGTTTTATAGAATTCCGCGACGAACTTCCGCTCGGCGGAACGGGAAAAATTCAGAAACGTGCGTTGAAAGAAGAAATTGAGGCTAAATAAAAAAAACGCCCGAAAGATTCGAGCGTTTTCAAACTAAATTTTATAATTCTTTTTACCAAACTCCAACAAGACGTGGATTTGCTTTTTTCTGCAAAAGTTTACGAAGTTTCAGACGCGCTTTGTGCAGTTGCGATTTCGATGTTCCGACCGAACAACCCAAAATTCTTGCGACTTCTTCGTGTTCATAGCCTTCAATGTCGTGCAATATGAAAACGTTTTTGTATCCCGGCGGCAGTTGCTCAATCGCATTTTCGAGAGCGATTTTGTCAACGACCGGCATCTTACGCGGATTTTCGGTTCCGCCGACGATTTGAATCGGGGCTTCGCCTTCTTCCGTCGTTTTTTCATATTTGACGTTGCGTTTGCGGAAGTGCATCAGCACTTGATTAACCGTCAAACGGTGCAGCCAAGTTGTAAAGGCGGAATCTCCACGAAAACTTCCTATCTTTCTGTAAAGTTGAATGAAAACATCCTGCGTCAAATCTTCCGCTTCGGTAACATTTTTGAGCATTCTCAGACAAATTGCGTAAACTCTGCGATGATGCCGATTATAAACTTCTTCAAATGCGCCCATATCACCATTTGCTGAGGCTTGTGTTAATTCATAATCGCTCGCGTTCTTAACATCTTTGATAAAAGATACTCCTGTTGCCGCGTTCTCAATCTTCTCTTCTCTACTCTGTACAACCGGATAACTTAATGTTTCTGTATTTGTCATTTTTCTAATTCCCCCGTGTTTAATTATATCAATTGCCGTGCCAAACTCTTGGTCATTCCTGTTTCCGATAAATATACACGCAGAAATCAGGAAAAAGTTGCAATTTTTGAGGCATATTATTTTATTCGTTAAACATCCAAGTTCAGTTTCAGACGAAAGCGTATAGCGTTTGAATCTTTTGCGGAGTTTGTAAATTTTACAAACGCTTCTCATTCGACATTTGTTTTCAAAGTGCTACTATTACTATACTAAAAGCGTTTATTTATATTCCCGGACGGGAAATTTTACAATGATAAAACCACGAAACATAAAATTTTTCATTCCAGTTTGTTATCTCATTTTTTCGGCATTGTTCGTTTTCGGACAAAATAACGCGGAAAATTATTCCAAGAGTCAGGAGCTTTCAGAATCGGACGGAATTCCGGTAATCGTCAAACATCTTCCCGATTGGGAAAATATACCAAATCGTGCAGCATTTATTACCAATTCGGACGAACTGAAAAAAGCACTCGGTAATCGTCCTGTTTTCGATCTTATTGATTTTACGGGCGGAACGGAAGCAGTTACCGCGCCTTATAATCAAGGAAAACTTTTGATCGTCGAATTTACATCGCCGCAATCGTCGGTTGACGCGGACACTAAAATAAACCAGCGTCTCGCTGAACTGGGCGGAAATCCGCAGATTTTTTACCGCCGCATCGGAAATTACAACGTACTTCTTTTCGACGGCACGGACGAAACCTCGGCAAACGCGCTTTTCGATCAGATAAAATACGAAAAAGTCGTCCAATGGCTCGGCGAAGACCCGACGTTTTACGACCGCGCTCAAAGATATTTCGCCCAGCGCACGAGCGAAATTTTCCTCTCGACCGTTTATTTTATTCTCATCGGTTTGGGTTCGGCAGTTACAATCGGAATCATCGGCGGTTTCTTTTATTTTCGACGGCGCGAACAACGGCTCGCCGGAATGGCGGCATTTTCAGATGCAGGCGGAATGACGCGCTTGAATTTAGACGGTTTTACGGAAGATATTGCGGCGAACAGATTACTTAAAGATTAGAAAAAGAAGTATTGCCCACTAAATACACGAAATATACGAAAAAAAGAAAAGAATTTTAAAGGTTTTCGTTTTTTTCGTGTATTTGGTGGGCAAAATAAAATTGTTCTATAATTGGCAACTTGCTTTAAGGCAAGTTCTCTACTAAAACTTCAATTTCCTCTTTAATGTTATAAAAATGCGGCGCGATTCTCAGGCGGTCGCCGCGCGGACTGACGATAATATTTCTGTTTTGCAGATTTTCGGCGATTTTTTCGCAATGCAGACCGCCGCGATGTTTGATGCAGACGATCTGTGATTTTTCACCTTCAAGGCGCGAACTTATGATGTCGTAATCTTTTCCGGCGACGAGTTCGCACAGATAATCGGTCAATTCTTCGAGATGTTTGGAGATTTTTTCCGCGCCTGTTTCGTCCAATAATTTCAGACTTTCTTCCAAACCGTAAAAAAGTGAGGAACACCCCGTTCCGGTTTCCCAAGCAAGCGCATTCGGTTTGTAATCCTGTTCGAAGTCGTTAAAATCCCAAGGCGTTTCGACGCTGATCCAACCGACGAGCGTCGGTTTTATGCGTTCGCGTGCGCGGTCGGAAAGATACAAAATTCCGCAGCCTTCGGGCGCACACAGCCATTTGTGGCTCGCGCCGGAAGCGATGTCAACATTCTGTGCGGGGAGATCAAATTTTTGCGCCCCGAAACCTTGAATAATATCAGCGGCAAAAAGCGCGTCAAATTTTCGCGCCGCATTTCCGATTCTTTCCAGATCGGCGCGAAAACCAGAACCGAACTGAATCGCGCTGATCGAGACGAGTTTTGTATTTTCGTCAATTGATGAAATAAATTCGTCGAGATCAATTCGTCCGTCGCGTTCTTCGCAAAGACGAAGTTCGACTCCGAATTCGTCGCGGATTCTGCGCCAAGCGTAAAAATTCGCCGGAAATTCTTTAGCGAAAGTTACGATGTTGTCTCCTTTTTCCCACTTCATACCGTTTGCGACCGTCGCAAAACCGTCGGAAGTATTTCGCATAAACGCGATCTGTTCGGATTTGACGTTGAGCATTTTTGCAACGAGCGCGCGGGCGCGGTTTTTCGTGTCAATCCAATTCGGAAAACTCGTCGAACCGTTGTTTGAAACTTCTTTTAATTGTTTGTAAACTGCTTCGACCGCCGTTATCGGCATCGGCGAGATCGCCGCGCTGTTTAAATATGTGTATTTTTCGGTTGCCGGGAAAAGCCGGCGAATATTTTCGTTCAAAATCTCTTAAACTCCGTTCTAATTTTTGACAAGGTGCAAGTTAAAAAGCTACTTTGGTCATTGACCTTTAATCTTTGATTTTGCGTTTCTTCTAAGGCGTATAATTTTTTTCGGGAAACGAATTTTGTAAATCAAAGATCAAAGATCAAAGCGCAAACCAAAATTATGTTTGATTTTCAGAAAAAAGACCAATACGAATTTGGCGTTATCTCGGCGGCGGATGACCGCGACATTGAAATTCAGCGGCTCAAAGTCGAATCACGTCAAGGAATTTGGTTTGAAAGTCTGCGGCTCGTGCGCGATGTTTTATTGATAATTTCGGTTTTTGTTCTGTTCGGCGTTTTTATCGCGCAACCCGTCGTTGTCGAAGGAACTTCGATGATGCCGGAACTTCACGACGGAGAGCGTTTGTTGGTCAATAAATTAATTTATTATAAATTCGACAGCGTTGATTGGGGACATATCGAGCGCGGCGATGTGGTCGTTTTCTGGTATCCGAAAGAACCGGATAAAAGTTATGTCAAGCGTATCATCGGTCTGCCGGGAGAGACGGTCGAAGTTCGTAACGGCATTGTTTTTATAAACGGTCAGGAATTGAACGAACCGTATTTACAGGAAGAATTTAATCACAGTTATCCGAATTTTCCGCCGCGCAGAGTAGAAGAACATCATTTTTTCGTGATGGGTGACAACCGTGATAATTCTTCCGACTCTCGTTATTGGGGTTTAGTGCCGGAAAAATATATATACGGGAAAGCATTTTTCCGTTATTGGAAACCTTCAAACGTCGGATTTTTGCACAAGGGCGATGCCGAATTTGAAGGCGATAGGAACAATAATGTAAGTCCGCAGGACGAGAACGAGAGATAGAAAATTTTTAACTTCAAATATATGAAAAATATTATAAAAACAGCATTAGCGGTTTCTCTTATCAGTTCCATCGGTTGCTGGTCTGCTGAAAATACGAACACGGCGAATACGGCAAATACGGCAACCGTAGTTAATACGGAGAATATGAATAATGTGTCAAATTCTACTGCCGTAACAAATTCGGCGGATATGACAAATTCTCCGTCGGAAATGAATGCTGAGGTTTCGGGAAGTCCGATAGAAACTCTTAAAAAATTGAATACCGCGTCAAAAGCCAAAGATTCGGCGGCAATCCAAAAGACACTTTCAAAAGGCACAATTGCGTTAATCGAGCAATCGGCGGCAAATCAGAAAAAGACGATTGACCAACTTTTGAAAGAAGAAGACGGCGCACCGTTTAAGGAATTGCCGGAAATGCGTAACGAAAAAATCAACGGTGACACGGCAACGATTGAGGTTAAAAACAAGGAAAACGGCGAATGGCTGGAAATCCCGTTTGTTGTTGAAAACGGCGAATGGAAAGCCGCGCTCGACGTGCTTTATCAAAATTTGCAGCAGCAATTTTTACAAGAGCAGCAGAAAAACGCGCCGCAGTAGTTTTTTTTCAATTATCAAAAACAAAATAACGCGAAATCTCATTAAATAAATTCGAGTGTTTCGTGTTATTTTGTTTTTTTGCGTCTTTATAAAAATCAAATAATCGAACGAATTTAACAAAAATAATTATGGCAATTGTCAAACCTTTTCGCGCTTTGCGCCCCACGCCGGATAAGGCAAAACAAGTTTCTTGTGTACCTTACGACGTGGTTTACGAATCTGAAGTGCGCGAATTTATCAAAAAAAACCCTTTGAGTTTCCTGCGCGTTACGCGCCCCGAAGCCGAATTTCCCGAAGACGCGGAAATTTCCGCCGAACAAGCGAACAAACGAGCTAAAGAAAATCTCGAATCATTTATCGAACAGCAAATTCTCGCCCGCGAAGCAGAACCGTGTCTTTATATTTATCGTCTGCAAACGAAAAATCACACGCAAACCGGCATTGTCGGCTGTTATTCGATTGACGAATACGATAGCGGAATTATTAAAGAACACGAAAAAACGCGCCCCGATAAAGTCGAAGCCCGCACGGCGCATATGATCGAATTAAGCGCGCAGACCGGATTGATCTTTCTCGCTTTTCGCAATACGGACAGAATTCGTCTTTTAATTCGAGAAATCACCGGCACGAAACCGATCTATAATTTTCATTGCGTTGACGGCACGAAACAGACTGTCTGGGAAATAAATTTGACCGATGATTGGGTCAGCGCGTTTGCGGAAGTTCCCGCACTGTATATCGCTGACGGACATCACCGCGCCGAAAGCGCGAAGTTGGCGCGTGATATTTTGAGCAAACAAAATCCCGAACACACGGGCGCGGAAGATTATAATTTCGTCATCGCCGGAATATTTCCGTCGGAAGATTTGCAGATTCTCGCTTATAACCGCGTCGTCAAAGACCTCGACGGCATCAGCGAAGAAGAATTTTTAAGCCGCGTCAGGGAAAGTTTCATCATCGAAGAAACAGACGAAAAAATTCCGGCGGCACACGGCGAAATTGGTCTTTATATGAACGGTAAATGGTATAAACTCGATTTTATCAATGACGAGATTCGTCCGACCGATCCGATCGGGCGTTTGGACGTGAGCATTTTGCAGGATTTTATCTTAAAACCGATTCTCGGCATTGACGATCCGCGCACGAACAACCGAATCGGCTTCGTCGGCGGCGCACGCGGCACGGACGAATTGGAAAAACTCGTTGACGAAGGAACTGCTAAAGTAGCTTTTTCGCTTTTCCCGACGATGATGGACGATCTTTTCGCCGTCGCCGACATCAACGAAATTATGCCGCCAAAATCAACGTGGTTCGAGCCGAAATTGAAAGACGGATTACTGATTCACGAAATTTGAAAGCAGAAAATAAGCAGTTAGATTAACATCTTATTTATTACTGATAACCAATAACTGAAGTGTTTGAAACCGACCGATTAAAAATTCGCCGTATGAACGAAAGCGACGTTGACGCGGTGGCACAGATGCGCGGCGATGAGGACGTGATGCGTTTTATCCGCGAGCCGCAAAAGCGCGCTGAATCCATAAATTGGATAAAGCTCATTTCGAGTCGTTGGGAAAAGGAACAAATCGGTTTTTGCGCGATATTTGAAAAACAGACGGGAAAATTCGCAGGTTGGTGCGGACTTTGGATTTTGCAGGAAACCGGCGAAACGGAAGTCGGTTATGCGGTAGCAAAAGAGTTTTGGGGAAAAGGCTACGCGGCGGAAGCGGCGCGTGTGTTTTTGGATTACGGATTTAACGAACTCGGACTCGATAATATCGTCGCCGTCGCTTATCCGAAAAATTTCGGTTCACGGCGCGTAATGGAAAAACTCGGAATGAACTACGTCGGCACAGGAAATTTTTACGGCAAAAAACTCGTTCAATACAGAATTACGAAAGATGAATTTAATGCGCGTAATAAAAAAAATCGGATTAAGCTGTAAGAAAACCGAAAATCATTGCGGCGCGGACTGCATTTTTACACGATTTCCAAAGATGAGCATTTAAGTTTAAACTCTAACGTATGAAAGTTACGCTCATCACAGGCGCGTCCGGCGGAATCGGCGAAGCGTTTGCCAGACGACTTGCAAGTGAAAAACACAATCTCGTTCTCGTGGCGCGTTCCGAAGATAAACTTGCCAAACTTTGCGATGAATTAGAAGAAAAACACAAAATAAAAGCGAACTTCATCGCCGTTGATTTAACCGAATATCAAGCCGATCTGCGGCTTTTTAAGGAAACTGAGGAATTCGGACTCGAAGTTGATTGGCTGATAAACAACGCCGGATTCGGCGCGATGGGTGATTTTGCCGAACTCGGTTTAGAACACCAACTCGAAATGATAACGCTCAACATAATGGCTCTGACCGCGCTGACGCATCGTTATCTAAAACCGATGCGCGAACGAAAAAGCGGAACGATCATCAACGTCGCTTCGACGGCGAGTTTTCAGCCGATCCCATATTTTGCGGCTTACGCGGCGACAAAATCTTTCGTCCGTTCGTTCACCGAAGCGATCGCGGAAGAAAATCGTTCGTATAATATAAACATTATGGCGTTAAATCCCGGACCGACGGAAACAGGATTTTTCGACGCGGGCAAAATCAACGCGGACGTAAAAAATTCGATGATGCAGAAAGGAATGCAAAGCCCCGAAGAAGTCGTCGAAGCTGCGATGAACGCCGTCAAAAGCGGAAAAGATTCGGTAGTTTCCGGCTGGATGAATTGGCTAATCGCAAGTTCGACAAATTTCGCGCCGAATTTTTTAATAACGCGGGCGATGGGAACTGTGATGCGACCGAAGTTTGAAAAGAAGAAAGAAGATAAATGAAATTTACTGTTCTCGGCAGCGGTTCGACCGGAAATGCGGTTTTGATCTGCACCGAAAAAACAAAAATTTTAGTTGACGCTGGACTGAGCGCGAAACAGCTTTTGCTTCGTCTCGGACAGGTCGGCGAAGATTTTGAAAAGCTCGACGCGGTTTTGATAACGCACGAACACGGCGATCACGCGGGCGGTTTGCGCGTTTTATTGCGTACGCTGAAATGTCCGGTTTTTATGTCCGGCAAAACTCACGACGCTTATCTGCACGACCGGAAAACGAAAAACAACGAATCGCAAAAACGTGCGGAAGTTATAAAAAACAGAACAGTAGAAATAGAATCAAGCAAAGATTTTCGCATCGGCGACATTGATTTTGAGCCTTTTAGCGTTCCGCACGATGCGGCTGATAATTTCGGTTTTGTTGCCAGAAACAGCGGCGTAAAAATCGCTACGGTTTTGGATTTCGGATATTTTACGACGTTGATAAAAGAGAAATTAACCAATTGTGACGGCATCGTCGTCGAATCGAATCACAGCCGCGATATGCTGATGACTTGTCCGGTTTACTCGTGGGATTTGAAACAGAGAATCGCCTCGCGCAACGGTCATCTGTCAAACGAAGATTTGTCAGATTGGCTGACAACCGATTTCGACGGCGCGGCGCGTAATATTGTTCTCGCACATCTTTCCCAACGCGCCAACGAACCGCATCTCGCGCGTCTGACCGCCGAAAGTTCGATACAAATGCGTAATCCGCTGTTCAAAGCCGAAACAAAAATTACAATTTCATCACACAGAGAACCGACCGATTGGATAGAATTCTAAACTCCGTAAATTTTCAATTTAAATTCGTCGTTTGAAGTATAAACTTCAGCGCGTCTGTCGGAAAAATGGCGCGAACTTCGGATTATCATCGGCAGACCGCCTTTCGGGGCGTTCGCGCCATATTCGCGTTTCATAAAAATGGCGGCGATCTGCGGATTGATTCTTTGCGTAATGCCGTAGCGAATGGCGCGGGACGCGGGCGGAATAAAACCGTTCGTGCGGCGCGGGTTGGCGAATTCGATATAATTATCGTGAATCGAAATGCGGGTCGGAATATCGCGCAAAGCGTAATCACGGTGAATTAAAGCGTTAATAATTGCTTCCCGAATCGAGTAAATATGGTAACTTTTTCTGGCTTCGACGGGCAAAATGTCGTCGGATTTCGATTTTTTCTGTTTGTTTTTATCGAGATCGCAATAACGCGCGACGAACTGCGACGCTTTTTCGTAAAGTGTCAGCAAATTTCCTTCGAGACGAATACATTCGACAGTTTGGTCGCCGGAAATTCGTTCGGCAACAACCATCGAACGCGGCACTAATTCGCCGACTCTCTCGTTTTTCCCGAAAAGAAGCACGGCGGCGATCGTCGGCAGAAATTCACCGTCGCCGTTTCCGATTGCCATCAGCAAATCTTTTTGCAGAAAATTCGCCGTATTATAAATATTTTTTCCGAGAAGATCGTCCTCGAACGAATTGGCAAAACTCCACAAAAGCGCATCGTCGAAATCTGCTTCGACGGCGTTTATGACGGGAATATTTTCGTAACTCAAAGGACGAACTTCGTCGAGCAGATCGGACAGTTCTTCGCGCGTCGCTTCGCGTTTTTCCGAACCGATGCGTATGTAAAATCTGCCTTCCTTCGTCCGATACGGGCGGCGTTTTCCTTCGATGTCGAGCGCGACGATTCTTCTGCCGTTGTCGAACGAAATAATGTCTAGAAACGGAACGAGCGGCGGATAAATATCTTCGCGGCAGATGCGGACGATTTCATCTTGAACCGCTTCGGCATTGCGAACGCCTTCGATACGCAGAGAATCGCTGATTCCGAAAAGAATCGAACCGCCCGCCGTGTTTGCCAATGCGACGATTTCCTGCGCGATGCGTTCGGGATTCGAGAGTTTTACTTTGAATTCTAAAAATGTGTCTTCACCGCCGCGAATCAGCCGCAGAAGTTCGGTGCGCGTGATCTGCGTCGCGGGTTGGTTAACAAGATATTCCTGAAAAGAACGGTCGGAAGAGGAAATTTGACGTTCGGTGTTGCGAAATTTTTTGCGTGCCATCATTTAAAGCGTGTCATTTCTGTCTGGACGGAACACGCATTTTCAATCCGCCCGAATGCTTTTCCGTAAAAACATTTCTGGTATTCGGGACATCCATTTTTATATTAAACTTTCGCAGATATAAAAGTAAATGTGCCGATAGATTGACAATTGACAACCTTATGATTTAATAAGTTTTGAATTCTTTGATATTATCAGGAGTTGAAGCAATTGGGCATATTATATTTACTAAATTGTATTTTGGGGAAAACTATGAGCGAAGATTAAAATAAACTATCGTCTGAATCATTGTTGCAATTACTTTTTGTTACTAATTTTCAATTTTCGATACAAATAGGTCTCAGCAAATTCTCATTTATAATTTCTTTGATTTTCTTCAAGTCAAAATCATCAGGCTTTTGATCCCAACCTATAATTCTCAAATGTTTCAAGAATTCCTTATCTCCTAAACGAATACCTATAGCCGTGTGAATAAGTCTTAAGTATGAGTTTTCCAAAAACAATCTATTACTCTCTTTTTCAAACTTTCTTCTCATATAAACAATAGCTTCTAAACAAGATAAATCTATTGGCTTATTTGAACTCGCTAAAATTGATAAATACTTATATCTTTTGATTTTATTCTTATTAGGAAAATCCTCTTTAGAATCTTGTTTTACAAAATTGCTTGCATCATTGATAAGTTTTGTTTCTTCAAATGAAGCCGTGTTATATTTATGCTCAAAACTATTCCCCAAAAAATTCTTATAAAGTTTTATCAATTCGTTATTAGAAATTCTCTTTTTAGTTTTGCTCTTGTTCTTCTGAATTACAGTCAAAAAATCAGATAGTTTCTTTCCCTTGTCATCAGTAAAAGAATTCTTCATCAATTGGTATGAAGCTCCGAATAATGTCAAAACATTCCAAGCTATCTTTTCGTCTTTATCCGGTGAATTTAACCAATTTGCAATGACTTCATCATTTTGTCTCCAATCAAACAAAACGGAAGAAACTTCTTTTCTAGCTAAAGAGATTTTTGGAACTGTGAAGCTAGTTCTATAGTCTGCCCAACAAGGCTTCAGATTCGATGCGCCCTTTATAGATATTAATTCTGCCAGACCTTCCTCAAACCACCTTGGATATTCGTTGTTTTCTACTGTCTGATCAATATACTCCGCTAATGCGTTATGGGTTAATTCGTGCGGAATGTCCAAAAATACACTATGTCCAAACGAATAACCATTCGTGCATTCCAAAGATAAATTTTTAATATCTTTAAATGTTTTTAGAAAATGAAATACCTCAGCCTTTCTTTCAAAAGAAACTTTGAAGTTGTAGTCAATATTCTCAACCGGCAATAAATACACTTCAAGATTTTCCGTAGTTAATGGATAAAGATTATATTGAACTTCCTGAAAGGAAGCAGAAATGTTAGAGAATATCTCCTCGACTATCTCAGTAGAGATATTTGAATAATGTAAAGTAAATGTTCTGCTCTTAATTTTCTCTGCACGGGACAAAAACAAAGTTAAAAAGATATTTGAAAATAGATAACGGATGTGTTTTGAGCTAAATTAGCCCTCAGCATATGAAAAAAACACATCCGAATGCTTTGCAGCATTACGAGCAAATTTACCATTAGATAAGCGTCGCGTCGAGTTGGCGGCGGCTTTGCTGATCGCCATTATTCAACAGAACACTACAAATTTGGCAAGATTAGCCAATGTTTTAGACTTATCGGCTAAGAAGGATTCAAAATATCGGCGGTTAAAACGCTTTTTTCAGTTGGCTGAGATTGATTTCGACATTTTTGCCGAGTTGATTATTGCGATCATCAAACCGAAAGGTAAGTATGTTTTGGCGTTGGATCGCACCGAGTGGAAATACGGCTTGATATGGGTCAACATTTTGACGTTATCAATCGTGGTTGGAAACACTTCGATACCGTTATTTTGGATAACGCTCTCGCGCAAAGGCAACTCCGTATTAGCGGAAAAGAAACAGATAATCGGGCGTTATATCAAAGTATTCGGCATCAAAAACATCGAATACTTGAGTGGTGACCGTGAGTTTGACGGATATGAATTGGTCAAATATCTGGACAAGGAAAAAGTCCCGTTTCGTCTGCGGATAAAAGCTTCGATGACGATTACCAACAAAAGCGGGAAGCCGATGAGATGCGGGAAATTGTTACGAACATTGAAGATCGGCGAGAGTTACCGTTTGCGACGGGCGAGGAGATACGCCGGAGTCAAGGTATCGGTCGAGGTGAAAAGAGGAAAAGACTCTCAGGAAAGTGTGATTGTCATTTCGTCTGAAGCGAGTGAGAAAATCCTGTCGGAATACAAGCGGAGATGGGCGATAGAAACATTGTTTCAGAACTTAAAGAGTCGCGGATTCGAGATCGAAAAAACGCATCTGACGAAAGTGGAGAAGATAGATAAGTTATTCGGAGTATTGGCGTTAGCAGTGGCGTGGGCGATCAAAACAGGGGAAGCGGAAAACGCCGTCAACTCGATTGAAATAAAAAAGAACGGGAGAGCGCAAACAAGTCTTTTCAGATTAGGATGTGAAATAATCCAAGAGGTGTTATTTGAACTAAAGAGATATTCGAGAGTAAATATCTTTGCAATTCTAAGATGCTGACAACAGCTAACTTATGTCGTTTTGTCCCGTACAGAGCTTAATTTTAGCAGTCTTTGAAAATTTACAGATGTCAGTAAGATTATCAGTCAAATCAACCACAATATCATTATTGGTATCCTGATAATATGTTATTTCATTGTAAATTTTTCCATCAGGTCGCACCACCTTTGAGTTTTCAATTCTCGAAAATCTATCTTGACAACTACCATAAACAGGTAGCAACAAAAACAATAAAGTAAAAAATATAATTTTCATAGAATTAAAACGAAAATTATGGAATGGATAGAAATATTTCTACCCATTCCATAATCCGAATTAGTAGATTCCATCAAGAAAATCTGCAATGGGATCAACACCTACGAAAGATTGATTAGTTAAAGAGTAATTACAACTTCCAATTGCCGAGTTGTTGGTTATTCTGTAAGCATAAGACCCCAAATAAACACTTTTGTTGCCGCTACCCATCCTAATATGGTTAACATAATTACCTACTCTACAATCAATCGCTTCTGTGTTAAATGATATATCTGCCACAATAGTTTCCCCATCCGGCGTAGCCGACACAAAAGAATTATAAGCATTCACATCATCTACCTTATAAACATACGGAGAAGTAGAACTATCAATCGGGGATACAAGACTCTGATTATAAGTGTCAGAAATCAAATCGAAAGAAGATGTATAAGTATTTCCATAAGCATCAGTTCTACTTACATTTAATTTAGGATCGGTAAATTGAAAATTATTTGACCTGTCGTGAATAAAATATAAATCACCTGATGAAAAGTTAGCAAATTCTTCTTGAATTACTACTTCCACTCTCACGGTTGTTGTTGTTGTAGTTCCATTAGGAGTAACCGTAGTTGTTCTTGTTACTGAGGGAGTAACGGATCGCACTCCACAAGCACTATTAAAAACCAAAACTACTGCTAAAAGCAGTGCCAATACACTAGAAAAAATTTCATTTTATTTGCCTCCATTTATTTCAGCTTTCGCTGTAAATTGAAGTTCAAGTTCACCTAATGTATAGTGATTAAGGGTTAGTTAAACTCATTTAGGTAAACTGAACGGGTTAAACCTTAGACTTTCTGATATTTTACCGATACCAGAAAGTCTATTACATATATTACATAACAGATAAAGTCTCTACTCCTTAGCTTTATACTTTAAATTTTAATGATTTTTGTTGCAGTAATGGGAAAATACCATTGGACTACTATTCTTAAATCCCTTAAAAAGCAAGGAAAGTTTGTGGACTTATCAATCTGCGAAAATTTTACAACAAGTAATCAAATCTGGCAAACGAACTTTAATTTTTTTAGTTAATTAAATATTAAAGTTATTCTAAGTGGAAAACGACATTATTACAGCTTATGTCAGTCTCGGCTCGAATCTCGGCGACAGGGCGGGCAATCTTTTAATGGCGGTGCGCGGACTTTTCGAAGCGAGTCTGCCGGTTTTTCGTCTGTCCGCCATCTACGAAACCGAACCGGTCGAAATGGAAAACGCGGAAAATTTTCTAAATATGGCGGCGGAAATTCATCTGACGAATATCACGCCGTCGCAGATGATGTCGAGAATGCTTCGAATCGAATATCTGCTCGGCAGGCGCAACAAATTTTTGCATAAACCGCGTTTTGTTGATCTTGATTTACTGTTTTACGGCGACTTGCAATATGAAACTGATTTTTTGACATTGCCTCATCCGCGACTGCACACTAGAAATTTCGTGCTTGCGCCGATGTCGGAAATCGCGCCGCATCACGTTCATCCGGTTTTAAACAAAACCGTTCAGGAACTTTTAGAAGAAAACATCAGCGAATCAAATTTCGAACGCTGGAATCCGGCGAGAGAATGAAGTAATGAGTTCTAAGTGCTGAGTTTTTAATTTGAAATTCGTAATTCGTAATTGATTTTATATGGCATATTTAAAACCCGACAAACCCGAAAAAGTCTATATTCCCGCGCTTCGCAAGGCGAAGAAAAAAGGAGAGAAACTTGTTTGTTTAACGGCTTATGATTATCCTTCGGCGCGCATCGTGGACGAAGCGGGCGTTGAGATAATTTTAGTCGGCGACAGTATGGGAAACGTGATTCACGGTTACGGAAACACGATTCCCGTTACGCTTGAAGAAATTCTTTCGGCGACAAAAGCCGTCAAACGCGGCGCGAACCGTGCGCTTTTAATCTCCGATCTGCCGTATGGAACTTATCACATCAGCGCAAACGAAACGGTCAGAAATGCGCTGAAATTGATGAAAGAAGGCGGCGCGGAAGCCGTCAAACTTGAAGGCGGCAAAAATCGCGTTGATCTCGTAAAACGTCTCGTTGACGAGGAAATTCCCGTCTGCGGACACATCGGTCTAACGCCGCAGTCGGTTCACAAACTCGGCGGTTACAGCGTGCAAGGGAAAACGCAGGCGGCGGCGGAAAATCTGATCGAAGAAGCCAAACTTTTGCAGGAAGCGGGCGCGTTCGCCGTCGTTTTAGAACTCGTCCCGAAAGAAATTGCGGCGATCGTCACGAAAGAGATCGAAATCTCGACAATCGGAATCGGCGCGGGCGTAGAATGCGATATTCAGGTTCTCGTTCTGCACGATATGCTCGGCTTGAGTTTCGGCAGACTTCCGCGTTTTGTTCGTCAATATGCCGATCTGCGCGGAATAATGAATGACGCGATCTCGCGTTGGATGGAAGATGTCAAAAACGGCAGTTATCCGAATGACGAAGAATCCTACGCGATGCCGGAATCGGTTGATTTGGATAAATTGCAAAATGATTAATTTTACGCGAAAAGCGGTTTGAAAATCACGGCGTTGCGGATTTTGTCAGTTTTTTCAGGTAATTTTTCCGCAATGTTTTCCGTATCTTCGTTCGGATATTCGGATTTTAATGCTTCCTTCATTTCTTCGGGATTTTTATCTTTTAAGAGCATTTCCAAAACAAAAAGATCAATCTGGTCGAAATCCGCGATGCCGAGCGCGTTCGGCAGATTTTCGCTCAAAACGCGCGTTTCCGACAGATCGAACGTCCAATCGAGAATTTTCTCAATCGGATCATCATCGGAAAATCTCTCTTTTATCAAAGAAAAAATCTGTTCTTTTCCCTCAACGTTCATCAGCAGAGCGAGAAAAAAGCGGTGTTCACTGTCCGTAATATAAGCGCGCCGGTTGACGATCTGATTGATATTGTCCTGATATTCAAAGACTTTTTTAAATATATTCGCTTTTTCGCCGTGTTTGGCGACGGCGATTTCCAGATATTTTTCAAACTGTTCTTGCGGCGATGCGAGATTGAACATTTGCTGCATTTTATCGCCTTGTTGATGCTGTCTGACGGTCGAAAGAATCGAAAAAGTAGTCTGAAAATCGGCAGTTTCAAGCCATTCGGAAATCATACGTTCGGTTTCGGGATGTTTTACGCGAATCAACGCCGAAATACTTTGCAGTTTCTTGATCGTGTCCGCATCTTCAAAGAAGGGATCAATCGCCAGAAACGGTTTGTAATACGCGTATTGCGGCAAATGAAGCGGACTTTTGTATGTTCGAATAACGATCGTCGCCGACGGCTGATCGAGATGGAAAAGTCCGTGGATATATTGCCGTCCGGCGTTTATTTCCTGAACGTCGCCGATTGTCAGCAAGTCAGCCGTTTTCAAATTCAAATTCCCGATCTCGGTAAATGTGTTGACTGCTTCGTTCGTGTCGAATTCATACCAACTGTGCAGACTCGAACCAAGCAAAACCTGAAACGCGCCGCAAAAAGCGTGTTGATGAATCGCGGTCGTGCCTTCGAGCCAGAAATAAACATCAATGTGAAAACGAGGACTGTTGTAAAGTGTGATCGGCGGGTCGCCGAACTTCCCTGTCAAGTCGCGCTGTTCCGGCAGATGCGTCTGTTTGAGCGTCCATTCGATGATTTCCCACGCCGAAACTTTCTCCGGCAGATTTGCTTCGCGCAAACTTCGTCCTGCAATTGACGGAAAATTCGCTTCTTTATAATTTTCTTCGCGCCATAGATTTTCAATCTTTTCGCCGATTTGCTGAAATATTTCCATAAAAAATTTTGAACTGTGTGAAGTTAATCTTGTTTCGCCTTTAGAAATTTTACCTGTTAAATTTTTGTCAGTCCAATCAATTCGATTACACAAAAATAATTTGTGATTTTTGAAAATTGAAGTAATTTTGAACGATTGATTTTCAAATTACCGCCAAATTTTCAGGTAACGCCCGAACCATTTCTGAACCCAAGTTTTTTTCAGCGTTTCGAGAGTTTTTTCAGTTCCCAACGCCTGCGTAATTTTGGCGAGCGTCGGGTAAACGTGAATTGCTTTGTTTAAATCGCCGATTGAAAGTCCGTGTTTCATTGCGACGACGAATTCGGAAAGCAGTTCGCCGGCGTGAATTCCGACGATGGTTACGCCGAGAATTTTTTCGCCTTTTAAGACCAATTTTGCAAAACCTTCCGTGTCGCCTTCGGCTTGTGCGCGGTCGTTTTCTTCAAACGGAACTTTATAGATTTTTACATTTTCCCTGCCGAATTTTTCGACGGCTTCTTTTTCGATCAAACCGACTCTGGCAACTTCCGGTTCGGTAAAAGTCGTCCACGGAACGATTTCATAATCGGCTTTTTTAATGAAAGGATAAAACAGAAAACAGTTTTGCAGAACAATCTGCGCTTCGTAATCGGCAACGTGCGTAAATTGAAATTTCCCGTTGACATCGCCCGCCGCGTAAATATTTTTGTTTGTCGAACGCAGATAATCGTCCACGATGATCTTCCCTTTTTCGAGTTTTACGCCTGCGTTTTCTAAATTTAAACCTTCCGTATTCGGTTTTCTGCCGACGGCGACGAGAATTTCGTCCGCTTCGATTTCAGTTTGTTTACCGTCTTTTTCAATTGTTACGATTTTTTTATCGCCTTTTTTATGAACTTTGACGGCTTTGTAATTCGTTTTTATCGTGATGTTTTCCCTTTCAAAAACTTTTTCGATAAGTTTGGAAACTTCCGCGTCTTCTTTAGATAAAAGATGTGCGGACATTTCCACGATTGAAACTTTTGAACCGAATCTGGCGAACGATTGACCGAGTTCCGCGCCGATTGCGCCGCCGCCTAAGATAATTAATTTTTCCGGCAGGTTTTTAAGTTCAAAAACATTTTCGTTCGTGATGTAACCCGTTTCTTTTAAACCGTCAATCGGCGGAACGAAAGGCGACGAACCTGTCGAAACGCAAAAACGTTTGGCTCTTAATTTTTTCTTTTCGCCTGTTTCTTTTAATTCTACTTCGATCTCGTTTTTCCCGGTAAATCTCGCCGCGCCGAAAATTATTTCAACGCCCATTTTCTCAAAGACTTCCGGCGCATCGTGTTTTTCGATGTTGCCGATAACTTTTTGCACACGGTTTGTGATCGAAGCAAAATCGTCGTTTTTAAAGTTTATTTTCGGCGTTTCAAATCCGTATTTTCCCGCCTGCTTCATATCCGAAGCCAAACGCGCGGAACGAATAAAAGTTTTCGACGGCACACAGCCCGTGTAAAGACAATCGCCGCCGAGTTTGTTCTTTTCGATGAGCGCGACCTTTGCGCCCAAAATTCCTGCGCCGCCCGCCGCAACCAATCCGGCTGAACCGCCGCCGATAACAACCAAATCGTATGTTTCGCTCATAATTTCACTATCACAAACGATTATGTATTAATTTTTAATCATAAAAAGAATTTTTTGTTTACCTAAAAAACTTGTAATTTTCAAATAAAACCTCACCCGCACAAAACCGCGCCGCCGTTGATGTTCAGGATTTCGCCCGTGATGTGCTGCGACCAATCGGACAGCAGAAAACAGATCGAAAGCGCAACGTCGTCCGATGAAGCCATACGTTTCATCGGGATCGCGTCAATTACTGACTTTTTGTAAACTTCGTCTTCGAAAACCGGGCGCACCATCGCCGTTTCTATCCAACCGGGCGCGACGGCGTTGACGCGGATTTTCGGGCAGAGTTCCGATGCCAAGGCTTTTGTGAACGAGATTTGTCCGCCTTTTGAAGCCGCGTAATTTGAATAATTCGCTTCACCGCGTTGTCCGGCGGTTGAAGAAACCAGCACAATCGCGCCTTTTTCCTGTTTTTTGATCGCCGGAACACACGCTTTCGTCATCGCCCACGCCGCTTTTAAGTTCGTGTTCATAACTTTATTCCAGAGTTCTTCGCTCATTTCCTCGATCGGCGCGCCTTCCCAGATTCCGGCGTTTAAGACAAGAAGATCAATGCGTCCGAATTTTTCGAGCGTTCTTTCGGCGATATTATGCGCGTCTTTCCATTCGGAAACGTCGCCCTGCACGGCGATTGATTCAACGCCTTTTTCCTCACACAATTCAACGACATTGCTCGCCGAATCGCTGCGCGTCAAATAATTTACGACCGTATTCGCGCCCGCTTCCGCCAGACGCAAAGCCGTCGCGCGTCCGACTCCGCGCGATGCGCCCGTAACAATCGCCGTCTTTCCGGCAAACAGATTTTTCGGCAGTTCGATAGGTTTTCCTTCCATACATTTTCCCGTGTTAAACTGATTCTAATATAGATTTGAAATATCATAAAATTTGAAAATTAAAACGTAAGATTTTGCCCGCGAAATACGCGAAAAGACGCGAAAAAAAGATGAAGAGAAATTGAAGAATATAAGAATAGGAATTTTTACTTCTTATTCTTTTTTTCGCGCTCTTTCGCGTCTTTCGCGGGCAATAAAAAAATTATGGACGAAACAAATATTCTTGAAAACCAACCCGTCGCGTGGCGACCGTCTGAAGAAGTTATCGAAAAATCTCAGTTAAAGAAATTTATGCGGCAGACGGGCGCGAAAAGTTGGGATGAACTTTACCAAAAATCCGTCGAAGATGTCGAAGCTTTTACGGCGGAAGTTTTGAAATTTCTCGATATAAAATTCGATCCGACTTATGAAAAATTATTGGATACGACGGAAGGAATCGAATGGTCGAAATGGTGCGTCGGCGGCGGTTTGAATATTACAGAAATGTGTTTGGATCGTTGGATCGAAACGGAAATCGAAGATCAGGCGGCGATAATCTGGGAAGGCGAAGAAGGCGAAGTTCTTGAACTTACTTATAAAGATTTGAAAGGAGATGTCGAATTATGTTCGGCTGGTTTAAGAGAGTATGGATTAGGAAAAGGCGATGCAATTGGAATTCATTTGCCGATGATTGTTGAAACAGTAATCGCGTTATTGGCTATAAATCGAATCGGCGCGATTGCTGTTCCTGTTTTTTCTGGATATGGAATTGAAGCTATTTCATCACGATTTAATGCAGTTAAGGCTAAAGCAGTTTTCACTTGTGAAGGATTTACAAGACGCGGGAAATTTATTGATACTTTTTCAATAGCCAAAAGCGCAATCTCTAATAATCCGACAATCGAAAAAGTTTTTGTAGTATCTGAGAAAAACAAAATTGAAGAAGATTCGGCAAAATATAAAACATTCTGGTCAGAATTAATGAATAAAGGTTTGCAAAGTCAAAATCTTCAATATAGTGAAAACGAACCAACCGACGCAAACGATCCGCTGATAATTCTATACAGTTCCGGCACGACCGGGCGACCGAAAGGAATCGCGCACGTTCATTGCGGTTTTCCGATCAAGGCGGCGCAGGATATGGCTTTCGGGACTGATGTCGGAAAAGGAACGCGCATTTCCTGGATAACGGATATCGGTTGGATGATGGGACCTTGGCTGATTTACGGCGCGTTGATAAACGGCGCGACGATGGTGCTTTACGACGGTTCGCCGGATTATCCGAACGCTGATCGAATGTGGGAATTTTGCGCGAAACATAAAGTCGAAATTCTCGGAATCTCGCCGACTTTGATTCGCGTGCTTTCGACAAAAGGCGACGATCTGCCGAAAAAACACGATCTTTCTTCGCTCCGCGCCTTCGCTTCGACGGGCGAGCCTTGGAATCCCGCGCCTTGGTATTGGCTGTTTGAAAAAGTCGGTGATTCGAAATTGCCGATCATTAATTATTCCGGCGGCACGGAAATTTCGGGCGGGATTTTGATGGGAAATCCGCTTCTGCCGCAAAAAGCCGGTTCGTTTCCCGCGCCGTGTCCCGGAATTGACGCGGATATTTTGGACGAAGAAGGAAATTCCCTTCCCGCGGGCGCAGTCGGCGAATTGGCGATTCGCAAACCGTGGATCGGAATGGCGCGCGGTTTCTGGCAAGAAAACGAGCGTTATCTGGAAACTTACTGGTCGCGCTTTGAAAAAATCTGGGTTCACGGCGATTTTGCGATGAAGGATTCCGACGGTCATTGGTATATTCTCGGACGCTCGGACGACACGCTCAACGTCGCCGGAAAAAGAGTCGGTCCGGCAGAAATCGAAAGTCTTCTCGTCGCCGACAAACGAGTCGCCGAAGCCGCCGTGATCGGCGTTCCGCACGAGATAAAAGGCACGGCAATGGTCGCCTTCTGCGTCCTCGCCGGGAGCGCAGGCAGCCTGCCTGCGAGTGAAATGTCGTCGAATTCTATAGAAGACAAGCACGCAGGCAGGCTGCCTGCGCTCCCGACTTTAGAAGCCGAATTAAAAGCGGTTGTCGCCAAAGATATGGGCAAACCGCTCGCACCGTCGCGCATTCATTTCGTTTCCGCGCTCCCGAAAACGCGCAACGCCAAAGTTATGCGCCGCGTGATTCGTTCGGCGTATTTAGGCGAAGATGTCGGCGATGTATCGGCACTCGAAAATCCGAACACGGTCGAGGAAATAAAATCACTGTCTTAAACGGCGATTTAGTTATTATTCCCGTATAATTTATTTTCTCTGGAAAGAACGGTGTCAAAAACAATATATTTTCAGCTTACGAATAACGGAATTCAACATATCAAAAAGGCGAAGCCGGTAACTCGACTTCGCCCTTTCTATTTAATTCGTAATTCGTAATTTGTAATTGCTCTCAAACCGCTTCGGGTTGAGAATCTTCGTCGAGCATCGTCTGTTCCGCCATTATCAATTTCTCGCCGTCGCGTTCGGATTTATCAATTTCGGCGGGCAAAAATAGTGCGACGATCAGTGCCAATCCCGATAATATTGCCGCTACCCAGAATACTTTGTGGATCGAAACCGCCATCGCTTCCTGTAGAACGTCGAGCGTTTCCGGTGCGATCTGTGCTTTTGCCTGCGGGTCAATCAGGGCATTCGGGTTTGATGCGAATTCGGCGGCTTCCTGCGGCGTGATCGCGGGATTGTTTTGTGCGACTTTATTTAACTGAGTCGCCAGACCGACGGTTAAAAACGCACCCATAATCGCCACGCCGAACGCGCCGCCAATTGCCCTCGAAAATTGGTTGAGCGATGTCGCCACGCCGAGTTTTCGGCGGTTGACAGATTCCTGAACGGCGATAAGAAGTGTCAGCATCGTCATTCCGAGTCCCGCGCCGATGCAGGCGAGATAGACGTAAAGCCAGACGCGTGGCGTGTCGCGGTCGAAATTCGACAGCAAAACAAACCCGATCGTCAAAACTATAAATCCGGCAACCGAGAGTTTTTTATAGCCGACTTTTAAGAGAACGCGCCCGCCGACGATGGACATCGCCACCCAACTGAGCATCAAGGGCGTGAGCAGAGAACCGGCTTCGGTCGCCGTCGAACCGAGTGCGCCCTGCGCGAACAGCGGCACAAACGAGATCGCGCCGAACATCGCCACGCCCGCCAGAAATCCCGCCGCAACCGACAAACTGATCGTGCGGTTTTTGAAAAGTTCAAACGGAATGATCGGATCAGGCGCACGTTTTTCGACCTTTGCGAAAATCAAAAGCAAAACGACCGAACCGCCGATCAGAAGAATATTCTGCGTCGTCAAAAGCGTCGAAACAGACGCGCCGCCTTCGACCAGCGCGAGCATCAAGAGCGAAATCGCCGTCATCAAAAGCGTCGCGCCCGCGTAATCAATTTTCGGTTTTTCGGTAAGTTTCGGCTCTTTAAGCGCGAGACCGATAATCAGAGCGGCGGCGATTCCGATCGGCAGATTGATGTAAAAAACCCAACGCCACGACAATTGATCGGTGATAAATCCGCCGATCAAAGGACCGATCACGCTCGACAATCCCCACACGCCGCTGAAATACGCCTGCATTTTGGCGCGTTCTTCGAGCGTGAAAATGTCGCCGATGATCGTCATTCCGAGCGGAATCAACGCGCCCGCGCCGAGTCCCTGAATCGCACGGAAAATAATCAATTGCGTCATCGTTCCCGACAATCCCGAAAGCACCGAACCGAGCAGGAAAATTGCAATTCCGGCTTGATAAAGCAAACGTCTTCCATACAAATCCGAGAGTTTTCCCCAGACGGGAACGGTCACGGTCGAAGTTACGAGATACGCCGAAAAAACCCAACTGTAATGATTCAGACCGCCGAGCGACGCGATCACCGTCGGCATCGCCGTTCCGACGACCGTCGCTTCGAGCGCGGCGATAAACATTCCGACCATCACGCCCGCCGTCACCGCCCAGCGGCGTTTCGACGACATTTCTAATGAGGGTTTATTTTTATTTTTTGTAAATTCTTCCACTTTTTAATAACCTGCCAAATTTTCAATTTAATAGATTGACACAAATTTTTGCGGATTTGAAATGCGGAGTTAAATATGTAAAAGCAAAATTACGTTTGCCTTTTTTTATCGGCTTCGGCGAGCTCGGCGATTTTAGTCATCAAAAAATCGGAGATTTCTTTGTGAGTTCTGAGGCGGTCTTTTTGCCCATAAAATTCCGACAGATCAACGGGATCGCCGAACCAGACGCGGACTTTTTCGCCGCCTGTCCAGTTTCCGAGTATTTGTTTCGGCAGATCGTTTCCCAAACCCGTGATGAAAACGGGAACGACTTGCGGCTGTGCTTTCATAATAACCGCACCGACTCCGGGTTGTGCGGGCAGAAGCGAGTGTTGGTTGAGGTCTAAATTTCGTTCGCCTTCTGGATGAAAACCGATGATATTCGGTTTTTGTTCGGAAGCGAGTTGGACGAGTTTTCGCATCGAAAATTTATCGAATTCTCTTTTTTTACTTTCGCCGCGTTCGCGGAAAAACGGCGGATACATCGAAAACCAGCCCATCACGAAATTGACAGACCAACCGACGGGCGATGTATAGAAAAATTTTGCGCGAACGGGAAAATAAAGATTGAACTTGCGCGTCGTTTTGCGGAAAAGAACACTTGAAACAACATACATATCGAAAAACGAACGGTGATTTGCAACTAATAAAATCGGACGATTTGCATCGGTTTTCTCAAAATTTTCGATACCGTGAACGCGCATCAGATTGTATGTGCAGATGCGAATCCATAACGAACCGATGTGACGCTGGCAAAACGTCATCAGGCGTTTCCACGCGCCTTGATTCATCCGGTGAGTCAGTTTAAAACCAATCTTTTCCAGCGGTTCGAGTACCGCTAATTCGTCTTCTGCCGGAACAAGCGAAGTATTTTCGTGTTTTGTAAGTTCTTCCATCAAATAAACGGACAATTAACAACAACAAAATATTGTTAATTGTCCGTTGTCCGTTGTCAATTCATCTATAAATCTATCACGATCGGCGGCTGTGTCGGTTCGTAAGATTCGTCGCAATTCGATGCGTTGACGAATTTTACGCCGAACTTTTCCGTCTGCCCGTAGCCGCAATGAATATGACCGAAAACGTGCAGTTTCGGTTTTACCTCTGCAACTTTTTTTATTAATTCTTCACAGCCCGTGTTTTCGATAAAATATTTTCGCGGAACTTCATCTAAAATTCCGTTCGGCGGTCCGTGAGTAATTAAAATATCTGTATCATCGGGAATCAATTTCCATTTTTCGGCAAGTTCCGCGCCGCGATTCAAATTAAATGCCCAATCGAAAAATTTCGGCTGCCACGGCGAACCGTAAATTTTTAAATCTTCAATCTGCGTCGAAGAATCCTGCAAATAAATTATCTCATCGCTTAAAAGTTCGCGTGCATAATTGTTATTTGTTTCAAAAAGCCAATCGTGATTTCCGGCGACGAAAATTTTGAAACGATGCGGCAAACTCGCAAACCATTTGTTAAATAAAACAATTTCGTCCGATCTTCCCGTAACGGTCGCGTCTCCGGCGTGAATTAAAACGTCGCCGTCAGGGACTTTTATTTGTTCATTGCAATTATGCGTGTCGGAAATACAAACGATTCTCATCTTTGCCAACCTTGAGAGAAGTAATAATTTAACATAATATTAAAAATTGAAAATCCAGAAACGAAAAAAAACTCTCGTTAATTTTCTATTATTTGTTTTTCGTTTTACATTAGATAATTGATGCCGGAAAAAACTCAGCAGGTAAAAAAGATAAACTCGCGAAGTTTGCCGATTAGAATCGCGCTCGTCGCCGTCATAATTTTGGCAATCGCATTCGCGTGGTTTTCGGCGCGTTGGCAATTCGGAAGTATGCTCGCCGGATTGACTTTGCCGACACAATCGAACGCCAAAGAAGTTGCCGCAACCGCGAAAAGTCTCGCGCCGAATGATCCGATGACGAGTTGGCTTCTCGCCGGAACTGAAAAAGACGGTTTTACGCCGGAAGAACTCGAACAATCATTGCGCGACACCGAACAAGCTGTTCGACTCGCACCTTACGACTTTCGTTGGTGGGTTGAACTCGGACGCGCTTATGAACAGTCGGATCAACCGGAAAACGCGGAAAAGGCTTATCTGCGCGGCGTTGAACTCGCGCCGACATATACTTATCCGCACTGGCAGTTAGGAAATTTTTATCTGCGGCAAAATCGCAGTGAAGAAGCATTTTCCGAGTTGAAAAAAGCCGCCGCCGATGATGATATTTACCGGCAGCAGGTTTTTTCTCTGGTGTGGGAATTTTACGACCAGGACACTGCTCAACTTGAAAATGTTGCGGGTGATTCGTCTCAGGCAAAAGTCGGTTTGGCGAAATTTTACGCTCTCAAAGGACGTGCCGAAGACAGTCTGCGCGTATGGAATACTCTGTCGGCTGAGGAAAAACAGACAAACGAGATAATCGCCAGACTTGTTTTGCGCGTACTTTACGATAAAGGTAATCTGCGTTCGGCGGTGCAGTTTGTTGACCAACTCGGAATTGAAAGCGGCGTTAAAGCGGAAACGATCTATAACGGCGGTTTTGAGGAAAAAATTGACGACATCGAAAATGTTTATTTCGGTTGGAAAATCGGCAAAATCGAAAAAATGAGCGTCAAAACCGATTCATCCCGCAAACATTCGGGAGCGCGCAGTTTGCGCGTTGCTTTCAACGGTTTGACCGTTCCGCAAATTTACGACATAACGCAAGCCGTCGTAACAGAACCGGGAAAAACATATCATCTGAGTTTTTGGCTGAAAACCGAGGACTTAAAAAGCGGCGGACCGCCGATGCTGGAAATAATCGAAGCAAAAACCTCAATCGGTATCGCCGCAACAAAACCTTTTCCGACCGGCACAAATGATTGGCAGGAAATCACGCTTGATTTTGTCGCGCCGAAAGATGCTGAAGGAGTCTTTATTCGCACAAATCGTTCTTTCTGCGGCGACAATTGTCCGATTATCGGGACAATTTGGTATGACGACTTTAATTTGACGAAAAACTAAAAACGATAGATAAAGAAATTTATAAGATAAAATTTCGGTTTATTTTCGTTTTTTCAATTCTCTATTTTTATGAAAACTCTGCCGAAAAAGATAGTATTTGCTCTGCTCTGCATTTTGATCGTCGCCACGACTTTGCCCTACGGAACGGTTCATCAGCCGGTAATTGCCGTTTTTTATGTTGCAGTTTCGCTGGTTTTAATTTTCTGGGCGTTGGACGGTTTATTCGGCGGCAGAGTGCGGTTTAATAAGAGTCTTTTGCAAATTCCGGTTTTTGCCGTCGCCGTTTACGGACTTTTTCAGATTATCCCGTTCGGGAACATCGCGCTGACGGCGGGAGTCGAAAACATTCCGCGCACGATTTCGCTCGAACCTTTTAATACACAAATTGCAGCTTTCCATTTTATCGCTCTCGGCATTCTTTTTTCCGCCTTTCTCGCTTTTACGGATAGACTCGAAAGATTGACCAAACTTTTTTGGATAATTACGATTTTCGGTTTTTTATTCGCATTTTTCGCCATTTTGCAAGCCGTTCTTAGTCCGAATAAAATCTACGGAATTTACGAAGTTCCTTTCGGCACGCCGTTCGGTTCATTCGTCAACCGCCACGACTTCGCGGCTTTTATAGAAATGACCATCGCTCTGCCGCTCGGTTTGATGTTTTCCGGCGCAGTCGAAAAAGACCGTCGTTTACTTTTCGTAACGGGCATCGGCTTGATGGGCGTTGCGCTGATTTTAAGCGGCTCGCGCGGCGGTCTGGTCGCATTGTTGGGAGAAATAATTTTCCTGATTATCATTACCACGAAAACAAAAAACACAAAACAACTCGCTCTAAAGATCGGTCTGGCGACGGCACTTATTATGATGCTGATCGCCGGTTCAATTTTGATCGGCGGCGAATCTTCGCTGACGAGAATCGCTGAAAGTGCGAATTCGGAAGATTTTTCGTCAAGCCGTTTTCATATCTGGAGCGTAACCGTTAAATCCATCTCTGCAAACTTGCCGCTAGGAGCAGGACTCGGCGCGTTCGGCGCGGCATATACGCCGTTTGACACGTCCAGCGGAATGGAGACTGTCGAACAAGCACACAACGATTATTTACAAGTTTTGGCTGATTTGGGAATTATCGGCGCGATTATCGGCATATTTTTTCTTTTTATTTTTTTCAAGACAGGATTTAAAAGTATCAAAGTTGAAAGTCGCTTGCGGCACGGCATCGCGCTCGGCGCATTTGCCGGAATTTTCGCGGTTTTAATTCACAGCCTTTTCGATTTCGTTCTGCATATCACGGCGATTTCCGTTTTATTCCTCGCGCTCCTCGCACTGCTCGTCAACAGCGGCAACAAACCGGAAGACGAGATCGAAAAAGAGCCGCACGGCAAACATCGCAAACGCCGATCTTCATCAACAAATGAAAGTGCAAAAGTGCTGCCTATGAAAAAAAACACTAATCACAGTCCAGACGGCAGAAAATTAACCGGCGGCAATAATTTATTTTAACGAACTTTATTCTGACAAACTTACGCTGTTTTTGATAAAGTTTCCATATCAGGTTTCCAACGCAATACAGGTTTTCTCGCCGCCGTCGCTTCATCTAATCTTCCGATTCTGGTTGAATGCGGCGCATCAATAACGAGCTGCGGGTTGGTTTGCGCTTCTTCGTTGATGTCTTTCATCGCTTCGACGAATGCGTCCAAATCTTGTCTGCCGACTGATTCGGTCGGTTCCATCAGCATTGCGCCTTCGACGATCAAAGGGAAATAAATCGTCATCGGGTGAAAACCGTAATCAATTAAGCGTTTCGCAATATCCAAAGTGTGAACGCCTTTGCGCGATTGTTTTTTGTGCGAAAAAATAACTTCGTGCATCGGATCGCCGGCGAACGGTTTGTCGAAATCTTCTTCGAGTTTGTGCGCCAGATAACGCGCGTTTAAAACCGCTGCTTCGGTCGCTTCTTTCAAGCCTTCCGCGCCGTGCGTGTAGATGTAGGAAAGCGCGCGGATCATCATTCCGAAATTTCCGTAAAACGCTTTGACGCGCCCGATTGATTCGGGGCGATTGTAATCTAATTTGAAGTTGTCGCCGTCTTTGACCACGCGCGGAGTCGGCAGAAACGGTTCGAGTTCCGCCGTGCAGCAGCACGGACCGCAGCCCGGACCGCCGCCGCCGTGCGGTGTCGAAAAGGTTTTGTGCAGGTTCAGGTGAATCACGTCAACACCAAAATCGCCCGGACGCGCAACGCCGACGAGCGCGTTCATATTCGCGCCGTCCATATAAACCAAACCGCCCGCGTCGTGAATAACGTCGCAGATTTCCTTAATATTTTTCTCGAAAATGCCGACCGTGTTCGGATTCGTGAGCATCAATCCGGCAATTCCGCCTTCTTCGCACAGCGATTTCAGATGCTCCATATCGGTCAAACCTTCGTCGGTTGATTTGATGGTTTTGACCTTAAATCCGGCAAGCGCGGCGGATGCGGGATTCGTCCCGTGCGCCGAATCTGGAATCAGCATTACGCGCCGATCTTTCGACGCTTCGCCGTCACGTTTGTCCAAAAATGCGCGAATCAGCATCACGCCCGTCATCTCGCCGTGCGCTCCGGCGGCAGGCTGTAATGAAACGCCTTTCAATCCGGTAATTTCCGCCAAATCTTCCTGCAAACGATATGTTAATTCGAGTGCGCCCTGCGATTCCTGTTCCGGCGCAAGCGGGTGAAGCCCCGTAAATCCGGCGATTCGCGCCGTTTTTTCGTTCAAACGCGAATTATATTTCATCGTGCAGCTTCCAAGCGGATACATTCCGAGATCAATCGAATAATTCCACGTCGAGATGCGCGTAAAATGGCGGATCACATCAACTTCGGAAACTTCCGGCACGCCTTCGAGATCGTCGTCGCGGCGCAATTCCGACGGAATTATCTCGTCGAGATTAGTCTCTTCGACATCGAGTTTCGGCAATCTATAACCGACTCTGCCCGTCTGCGAACGGTCGAAGATCAATTCTTCATTTTGACTGGGATGCTGTGTAACTTTTTTAATGCTCATTTTAAGTTTTTAGTAATGTTTCTCTTACTCAAATATCTCGTTAATAAAATCAAAGATGTAATCGGAACGCCTATAATTAATGCCGCCCAAAATGCTAGTACCAACAAAATGTCCCAACCTAAACACATCTCTTACTTTTCTAAATCTTTCCCTTGCGGCAAACGGCGTTCAAATTTCAGCATTTCGTTTTCCAACTGCAACGCCAAATTTCTTCGTTCGGATTCTTCCCGGTTACTGACCTTTTCGATGTCGTAACTTAACTGATGAACGAGATGAACCAACTTGTTGAAATCTTCGCGCAAAGCGTCAACTTCGCGTTCGATACTCTCAGTTCGATCTTCGCATTTCTTGATGTCGGCTTTATTTTCCTGAGTTTCTCTGGAAAGAAGAATTAAATCTTTGCCGAATTTAAGAATATCTTTCCACATTTACGCCGCCTTCAAAACACGTTTTTCCAAATCTTCCAAATAGATTCTCGTTTCAGATTTTACGCGCTCGATATTTCTATGGATTTTTTCCGACTCTTTTCTCGAACGGTCAATTTCCTTTTGATCCTGCTTGATCGCCTCCAGAGATTTGTGGATTTCCGCCGAACATTCTTTCAAAAAAGATTGAAAATCGTCGTATTCATTTTCAGGAATTTCAAATGTTAAAACTTTTGCCATAAAATCACCTCGAATTTATTATACTTGATTGTTTACGTCTCCACCGTAAAAACGAAAATTAGAGCAGATATTCCTTACAATAACGACAAGTTGCAGATTCAATTTTGATTGTTTTCCCACAGAACTGACATTTTTATAATCATCGTTATTGGTCGGCATATTCAGACTGACGTACAGAATTGAAAATAACAACTACAACAGCAATAATTATGAGAAAAAATGTAAGCATAAAATTATTCGTTTATCCTAAATCATTTAGTCCTTCGACCAAATTATCAATCTGCTCTTTCGTGTTCGTTTCCGTCACGCAAACCAGAAAATCGTTTGAAAAATCGTCGTAATGCCACGACAGCGGAAGTCCGCCGATGATGTTTTTGTCGGTGCGGAGTTTTTCCAGAATTTCGTTGGCACTTTTCGGTGCGCGGACGACGAACTCGTTGAAGGTCGGCGACGAAAACGGGATTTCAAAACCGTTAATTGCGGCGATCTGTTTTTTCGCGTAAGCGGCTTTTTGCGCGTTTTGCATTGCAACTTCCTGCAAACCTTTTTTGCCCATCGCTTCCATATAGATCGTCGCGGCGAGCGCGATCAAACCTTGATTCGTGCAGATGTTCGAGGTCGCTTTGTCGCGGCGAATGTGTTGTTCGCGTGTCGCTAAAGTCAAAACAAAACCACGTTTGCCGTTTTTGTCGTAAGCGACTCCGACAAGTCTTCCGGGCATTTGACGAACATATTTTTCCGAACACGCGAAAAGTCCGAGATGCGGTCCGCCGAAACTCATCGGGATTCCGAAACTCTGACCTTCGGCGACGACGATGTCCGCGCCGCACGCGCCCGGTGATTTCAGCAAGCCGAACGAAATCGCTTCCGTGACGACGACGATAAAAAGTGCGCCGACTTCGTGCGCTTTATCGGCGAGTTTCTGCAAATCTTCGACACAGCCGAAAAAGTTCGGCGACTGCACGACGAACGCGGCGGTTTTGTCGTCGAGTTTACTTAACTCATCGTCTAAAACTCTGCCCGTTTCTTTATCGAAATGAACCGTTTCGACTGTCAAACCGCCGTGCTGCGTGTAGGTTTTACCAACTTCCAAATATTCGGGATGAACGGTCTGCGCGATGACGATTTTGTCTTTGCGCGTTATGCGCTGCGCCATCAAAAACGCTTCCGCCATCGCCGTCGAACCGTCATACATCGAAGCGTTCGCTACGTCCATTCCGGTCAGTTGGCAAACTAGCGTTTGAAACTCGAAAATATACTGCAAAGTGCCTTGCGAAATTTCCGGCTGATACGGCGTATAACTCGTAAAAAATTCCGAACGCTGAATCAAGTGGTCAACAATCGTCGGCGAATAATGCGAATAAACGCCCGCGCCCAAAAACGAAGGTTTCGTCGTCGCGGTATTTTTCGCCGCCAAAGATTCCATCGCGCCGATAACTTCCGGTTCGGCAAGCGGATCGGTGATTTTCAGCGCACGATTAAGTTGCACATCCGACGGAATTGAACGAAAAAGTTCGTCCGCCGATTTTAGCCCGACAATTTCGAGCATTTCTTCACGCTCTTCGGGCGAATTTGGTATGTAACGCATATTATTTTGGCTTTCAGATTTTGGATTTTGGATTTGTTTTGAAACCGCTAATCGAAAATCTAAAATTTAATTTATTCGCTGTCAGCGAGGTATTCTTCGTATTCGGCGGGAGTCATCATTTTGTCCGCTTCGCCGGGATTGTCCATTCTGATCTTGACGAACCAGGCATCGCCGTAAGGATCGGTGTTGACGGTTTCAGGCGAATCGTTCAAATCTTCATTGACTTCGACGACTTCGCCGGCGACGGGCGTGAAAATTTCCGATACGGCTTTGACCGATTCGACGTTGCCGAACGATTCGTGCGTATCAAAAGTGTCGCCCGCTTCCGGCAATTCGATAAACACGACATCGCCGAGCGAATGCTGCGCGTAATCCGTAATGCCGATGGTCGCAATGCCTTCTTCGACTTCAACCCATTCGTGATCTTTGCTGTAATGTAAATTGTCCGGTATGTTGTTTGCCATAATTATATTTTATTTTTTGTTATTAATTCTTTCTCGTGTTGCATACGATTCGATAAAACCGCATTGAATGCAACGAAAATCTTTCACATCAAACTGTTTTTTATCATTCGTCTTCAAACCACCTGCCCAAAAAGACTTATCCGGTTTTCCAGCGATCCAAGTCGGAAGTCGTTTCATATTGCCGTGTCCCGAATCAAGAATATATCCTTCATCTATAATGCCTTCACATTTCGGACAATTCTTCTTAGGTTCAAGCATACAAAACTTCTATTTCTCTCGTTTGTAAAAAGGAATCGGCACGATTTCCGCCGCCAGTTGTTTTCCCCTGACTTCAATTTTAATTTCTTGACCGACATTTGCAAACTCGGTCGGCACAAAAGCCAAACCGATATTTTTCTTTAGAAAAGGCGCGGGACTTCCCGACGTAACCACGCCGAGTTTTTCGCCGTCAATGATGACGGGCATTTCGTCGCGGGCGATGCCTTTGTCTTTGACTTCAAAACCGACGAGTTTTCTGTCCAAACCTTGTTCTTTTTGTTTGATGAGAACGTCTTTGCCGATAAAATCCGAATCTTTTTTGAGTTTGCAGATCCAGCCGAGTCCGGCTTCGAGCGGCGAAATGTCGTCGCCGAGTTCGTGTCCGTAAAGCGACATCGCCGATTCTAATCTTAAAGTGTTTCGCGCCGCCAGACCGCACGGTAAAATCCCGTTTTCCGCGCCGTAATTTCCGGTTTCCAGAATTTTGTTCCAAAGATCGGCGGCTTTGTCAGCGGCGGCGTAAATTTCAAAACCGTCTTCGCCCGTGTAACCCGTGCGCGAAATTATCGCGTCCACGCCGTCAAATTTTCCGACCGTGAAATGATAATATTTTATTTCGTCTAGTTTCGTATCGGTCAATTTCTGCGCGATCTCCAACGCCTTCGGACCTTGAATTGCAATCTGACAATAATCCTTTGAAGCATTCGTCAGAGTGATGTTTTCGTCCTGCGTGTGCGACGTGATCCAATCCCAATCTTTTTCGGTCGTTCCGGCATTGACGACGAGCAAAAGTTTATCCTGATCGAAACGATAAACCAGAAGATCGTCAACCACGCCGCCGTTTTCGTTGGTCAAAGCCGAATAATGCGCCTGCCCGTCAACGAGTTTTGTCACATCGTTCGTCGTCAGACGATTAACGAATTTAATCGCGTCTTCGCCCTCGACCCAGATTTCGCCCATATGCGAAACGTCAAACAAACCGCACGTCGTCCGCGTCGCCATATGTTCGCCGATCACGCCCGCTTTATATTGCACGGGCATATCCCAACCGCCGAAATCCACCATTTTCCCGCCGAGTTCACGGTGAACTTCATTTAGCGGCGTTTTTTTCAAATTTTCGTCTGACATAAAAAGTAGTATAAAACAGCAAGCTAACACGCCCAAATGAGCAGCGTCAAGAATTAGAAATGGTTAAATCTTTACTTTATTTTATTAGTGCGAAGATTGTTTAGATCTAAAATTCAAATTACAAGAATCCAAGTAATTAATCCGGAAGTCAAAATAGTTTAGGCAAAGTTAATCGTTACCGATATTCACATAATTTTCACAGACATTTTGTAAGCGGCGTGGACGAATTTAAACTTAAACAAAACTGCAAATTTTTTATCTGAAATTTTGTTAAGCTACATCCATTCAAACATTTTTTCGACATTTAACTTTATCTTTTGTAAATTTTTGTAAATTATTAAATTTACATTAATTTTTGATTGCAAAAAACTATCGGACATCGTAGAATCTGCAATCAGATTTATATTCCCTACCAATCAGGTTTTGAGACGGACGATTTTCTGTCGAAAGACAATTAAATTTTTAATCAAATTTAAAGTGGTTATTTGTAAAAACAGATTGCCGGGGATATTTCTATATCATTTAAGGACAACAATCAGTTAAGGACAACAAACAAAATGAAAAAAATATATTGGGTTAGCTTTTTATTAATAGCTATCTTTGGTCTATCTTTATCCGTCATTCTTCCGGCTTACGAAAGCGAGGCGGGTAAAGATTTTTATGAGGATGGAGAAGAACCGGATATGCCTTCTTTTTTGCAAAATTCAATAAGCAAAGAAGAATTTATGACAAAGCGTGAAGAGAATATCGCTATGTATCGCGGTATTCAAGAGGGCAAACCGTTTAATCCTCAACTTCGAGTTAATGCGATTCATAAACTTGAAGAACAGGAACAAAAACGCGCAGAAATGCCGCAATCTAATCTTAAAGATAGTTTATTGGCAACATGGACGGAACTCGGACCCAATCCGATTCCGAACGCGCAGGTTCAAACCGGCGCATCAACTCCGGCTTCCGGTCGGACAATAGCAATTGCCGTTCACCCGGATAATGCCGATATCGCATACGTCGGAACGGCGCAGGGCGGATTATTCCGCACACTCGACGGCGGCGCGAATTGGACTCCGATGATTGACAACGCGCTCAGTCTGGCGGTCGGTTCGGTAGCGATTTCGCGTCTACAACCCGACACGGTTTTCGTCGGCACGGGCGAAGCGGGATTTTCCGCCGACAGTTTTTTCGGTGTCGGTCTTTACCGCATTGATAATGCGAGTTCGGCAAACCCGATCGTAACCGGACCTTTTAACAAGGACTCATCGAACAACGACGTTTTTTCGGGACGTTCTATCGGTCGCGTGATCGTTGATCCGAATGATCCGAACACGATCTTTGCCGTTTCGACTTCCGGTGTCGGCGGAATCATCAACGTCGCCAGCAACGTTCTACCGAATCGCGGACTTTTCCGCTCGACCAACGCGCTCTCGGCAAATCCGACTTTTGAAAAACTCGGCGTGGTCAGCGTCAACGAAAACGTCAGTATCGTCGAAGCGGCGATTGATCCGACAAACGCTAATAATTTAGTGCTTTCTTATGTTGACACATTAGGCAACGGCGGCGTATGGACGACTGCCAACGCGCTCGCGCCGACTCCGACGTTTGCGAAAACGCTCCCACTTCCCGGCACGTCTTCCAGCACATTGAGAACCGAATTCGCCGCACAGAGATCAGACGGCGCGACCGCCGCGACGTTTTACGCCGCGACCGGACAGACGACCTCGGGCAGCAACGGCGGCAGACTTTACCGCTCGGACGACGGCGGCGCGACGTGGACGCAGAGAATTTCAAACAGCTTCTGCGGCGGGCAATGTTTTTACGATATTGCAGTCGGAGTTGACCCGACCAACCCGGAAAGAGTTTATCTCGGCGGAACGGGAACGACTTTGACCTTCGGTTTTTCGATCAACGGCGGAACGACATTCACCGCCAGCCAGAGCGGTCTGCACACCGATTCGCACGTTATTGCGGTCGCGCCGTCCAATCCGACCGTAGTTTATTTCGGCAGCGACGGCGGCATCTATAAATCTACAACGAGCGGTTTGGCGTGGACTTCGCTGAGCAACACCAGTTTCCGCGCGACGCAGTTTATGAGTATTGCCGTCCATCCGACCGATCCGAATTTCTCTATCGGCGGAACGCAGGACAACGGGACGAATCTTTATCAGGCGAACGGCACGTGGTTTAGAATTGATGCCGGCGACGGCGGCTATGCGGTAATTGATCAGGATGCGACCGACACGACTAATGTCAGGATGTATCACACTTACTACAATCAAACGACTCAACAATTATACGCTTACAGAAATAGCGGCGCATCCTCAACCACGGGTTGGTCAAATCGCGGCTGTACCGGAACTGCGACAGCCAACGGCATTACTTGCAGCGCGTCAACCGCAGTTTTATTCTACGCACCGCTCGAACAAGGTCCGACCGTTTCCGGCGGAACGGGCAACACGATCTATTACGGAACGGATCGTCTTTATCGTTCGATCAACACGGGAATAAATCACACGACCGTCAGTCAGGCACCGCTCACGGCGGGCGTTCCGATCAGCGCGATCGGCATTTCGCCGCAGAACGATAACATCCGCATCGTCGGTCAAACGAACGGCGGCATCTGGGGAACAAGCACGGGTTCCGCGACTCTGACCGATCTCGACCCGACCAACGCCGTTCCGAACAACGTCGTGACTCGCGTCGTTATTGACCCGAACAACTCGTCAACGGCTTACGTCACTCTGGCGGCATTCGGCGTAACGAACGTCTGGAAAACGACCGACATCAACGCACTTGCCAACGGCAACGCGGAATTTATCAAAAGCGTTGCGAAATCAGCCAAAGGCGAAGCACCTCTCGCACCGACTTGGACATCAGCCGCCGGAACGGGTATGACGGGTCTTCCGCAAGTTCCGGTCAATGCTTTCATTGTTGATCCGGTCAATTCAAACACGCTCTATGCGGGAACGGACATCGGTGTTTACGCATCGAGAGATGCAGGCGCAACCTGGAATCCGTTCGGCGACGGTCTGCCGCGCGTCGCCGTCTTCGATATAGCGATCACGGCGGGACGCTTGGTGAGAATTGCCACACACGGACGCGGACTCTGGCAAATTCCCGCTCTGGAAGCGGTAACGGCGGCACCGGCTTCAATCTCCGGCACAGTTTTATCAGCTACCGGTATTGGTCTTGCCGGTGCGGAAGTCAAAATAATAGACGAAAACGGTGAAATGCACACCACCGTAACCCGTGGCTTCGGATATTTCCGTCTGCCTGATTTGCCAACCGGAGAAACATATATTCTGTCGGTTTCCCGGAAAGGATATACTTTCCAATCGAGAGTAATTTCTTTAACCGAAGATACTAACTTAACTATAGAATCTTCAGGAAGAGGAATGTAACAAATCACTCCAATTGAGAATACAAAAGCCCGATTTTAAGTCGGGCTTTTGTATTCAGTTCAAGCAGATGTTTTACAGGATTCTGGTCAGCTTAATGCTTTTTCAGCCATTTCCCCTATCGCGCCAAAACTGCCGCACACGCAGACGCTTCGCGCCATTTCCCTTTTCAGCGTCATAAGATTTCCCGAACGCATACGCCGTTTCCAGATTGTTCATCTCCGACGAAATCCTTTTCGCATCATTCGCCGAAATCCCCAAAGCCTTTTGCAAAAACTTCGTCGCGCCCGCATTTGATTGAAGAATATAAATAAATTCGAGCATCTCTGCAAAATCAAAATCGCCCGCATCATAATCATCCGGCGACTGCGACATCAAAAACACCGACGCGCCTTTGCTCCGAATTTCCCTTATCAACCTCTCCAAGATCGCATTGCGCCGCTTGTCCTTCAAAAAATGATGCGCCTCGTCAATCACAATAATCGTCCGCATCTCGCGCACACCGTCCGCCACATTTGAATCCGGCATCGCCATCAATTCACGATAAAGCGAAGTCAAAACAAGGCAAACCGTCAATTCGCGCAGCACCGTCAAACCGTGCAAATCAACAATCACCGTCTTATCCGTCAAATTCGCCCACGCATCAGTTTCACGCGCCGACGCGAAAATCTGAAAATCGGTGAGCTGACGCATAATCTCGGTCAAAGTGTCGAGTTTGCGGTTGTTGACCGAATAATCGTATTCGATTTCCTGCCGAATGATTTCAAAATCGGGAAACGGCGGATTTTCCCCGCGCCGCACTTCAAACCCGCGCAAAATCGCATCATAAAGCAGTTGCGCCTGAATCGTTCCCAGACGTTTTTCAACATCGCGTATCAAATCCGCAAATTCCTGCGCCGCGACTTTGACCGCCGTTTCGGAATTAACATTCACCCGCGAAAACGGATTAACGGGCAAACTCTCTTCCGGCAGACGCACGACTTCCGCCTTCGTCGCCGCAACAAAATCCGCATCGTCCGCGACATCGCCTTTTGCGTAATCGAAAAAGATAAAATTAACTTTATACTCGGATTGCCGACGAATCTGCGCCAGCAAATCCTTAACAAACTGCGTCTTCCCGCTTCCCGGCTTGCCCGTCACGGCGAGATAATTATTCGTCTGCCGGTTAAACTCCACGCTGACCGGAGCTTCATCTTTCGCATCCCAACCGATCTGCAAATTAATCAACCCGCCAAACGCCGGAGTCGCCTCAATCGTCGGCGCGGCTTCCTGCGTCCGCTGTTCCAATCCCGTGCGCGTCAGTTCGACGAGATAATCAACATAATCATCTTCGGACTTAAACCCGTCGGTATCGTTTCTAATCAAATCAAACCCGTGGTCAACGTGATCTTTAAGCAATTGCAAAAACTCATCATCCGACAAAATGCGCTGATGTCTTTGCACAATCAAAGCGCGAAAAAGCGGCGTGTAATCCGTTTGCCGCTAAAAATCTGTTGCGTATCAATGAATTATTCGGTAAGAAGTGAGTTGTTTAATTTTGCAATGAGTGATTCTTCGTCTTTTATTTCACAAGTCCAAATGGTTATAACTTTCCAACCTACACTCTTTAATTCTTTTAAGTTTTGTTTATCTCTCTCAATATTTTTGTCCAGTTTATTATTCCAAAATTCAACATTTGAAGTTGGGCGGTTGGCTTTTCGACAATTTTCATGTTGATGCCAAAAACAGCCGTGAACAAGAATTATAGTTTTATATTTTGGTAAAACGATGTCGGGTTTTCCTACAATCGAAGAAACATTTTTTCGAAATCTAAAACCTAATTTGTGTAGAATTGACCGAACTATTTTTTCAGGTTTTGTATCCTTTTGTCGAACGCTCGACATTGCTTTTTTGCGTTGTTCTTTTGTTAGATTGTCAGGCATTTTCTTTTGTAAATCATTTTTGCCTATTGTTCATTATAACTGTTAAAATAACCTACTCACCAAAGCCAACAAATTTCAACGTCTTGAGGTTATTAATGAAAGAAATCAAAGTTGATGAAGTAAAACTTAAAATTGATTACGAAATTATTCAACATTTCTCACAACATCTTTACGGTTCACCAAATAAAGCTATTGAGGAGCTTGTTTCAAATTCATTTGATGCGGCGGCGCAAGAGGTTCGCGTATATATTCCAAGCACACAGACAAAAAATAATGTGATTGTTTGGGATGACGGCGATAGTATGGATATTGAAGGACTTCACAATTTATGGTGGATTGCTCGAAGTCCCAAACGTGCAGAAAATCGTGAGATTGTAGTAAGTAAAAATGGAACTGACTATAAACGAAAGGTGATTGGTAAGTTTGGAATCGGTAAGTTAGCCAGCTATGCAGTCGGCGACAAAATAACGCATTTGTGCAAAAAAGACGGTGAATTTTTACTTGTTAGGGTAAATTACGCCAAACTTGAAAAACTTGGTGAAAAAAATAGAAAAGAAGAGATTGCTGAACAAAATTCTGAAGTTGACAACAAAGAGTCAAAAAAATCTGAGTTTTTTACTACGCCAATCATTAAATTAACTGAATCCGGCGCATTGCAATTCATTGAAAATTTATTTGACGGCGATGGAAGCAATGCAAAAACAAAAGCAGCAATTAAGAATTTGTTTGCTAAAGATTCTTGGACGGTAGCGGTAACTTCAAATCTAAAAACCGACAAACTATCTCTCCTAACATTCGGTAGATTAAACTGGTTGTTGGGAACGGGAATGCCTTTAAGACCTGACTTTAAGGTCTGGCTCAATGACGAATCAGTTTCTTCTAAACTTGAAACAGCGGCACTTCTCACTTGGAATTTTGGAACGCCGGAAATTCAAGAGGCAATCAAAAATATATGGAGCGATGAAAAAGAGGAAGGAAATGTTAGTGAAGAACCTGTGTTCGATAATCAAGTTGGATTAAATCCTAACGAGAGAACTGAAAATGTTCCGTTTGTTGAATTGCCGAATTTGGGAAAAGTGTTCGGCGAGATGCGAATTTTTGAGAAATCTTTAGTAAAAGGTAAGCTGTCCGATCTTGCTAGAAGTCACGGTTTCTTCATTTTAGTTCGTGGTAGATTGTTAAATGCCGAAGATGACAAATTATTTATAAAACATCCATCTTACGGCGCATTTTATCGCTCTCAATTCGTTATCAACGCTGACGGTTTGGATATGGAATTGCTCGCCGACAGAGAACGACTTAACAAAGAAACTCCGCGAACGATTGAACTTGAAATATTATCACGCGCCATTTACAATGCAGTTCGCTCAAAAAGTGAGGCGGTAGAGCAGGAAAAAGCTGAGAAAATTAAAACTGAAAGTTTATTACCGACTCGTTCAAGAGATTTTTATCGTGAACCAATAAATGCACTTTTGGCTCAATCTGAAGAATCAGTCCGAACAAACTTTGAGTTAGATACACCACAAGTTAGTAGAAAAGTATTAAAACAAGAACAACAGCTTTCACTTTTCACACCGGAAGAAGGCGGTTTTCAAATAAATGAATCGCATCCACTTTATAAACAGCTTAAAACTGATTTAGGAAACGGCGAAGTCGCTAAAAAAGCCTATCGTTACTTCGAGGCGATTGCAATAGCCGACAGAATTCTTGAAGGACACCTGCATTTAGTGGGATTGGATGAAGAAACCATTTCAAAAATAATGCAATGGCGGGACGGTCAGCTTAGACAATTTGCAGAAACCTTTCACCATAATCCTTCTGATTTAGCAATAGAACTTTGGAATGCTTCTTTTAAAAGCGGTAAGGAGTTTGAAGAACCACTTGCAGAGATTCTCAGGAGTATGGGTTTTAACTGCAAAGTTGACGGAGCAAGCGGGAAGGCAGATGTAATCGTTGCCGCTCATATCGGAACAAAAAGCTATAAACTAATTTTTGAAGCTAAAGGAAAAAAATCGGAACACGCTCTGCCGAATGATAAAGCGGAAATCAGCGGTGGGGCAAGTCATCTCGAAGGAACTGAATCAACTCACGTTGTTATTGTCGCTCGTGCATTTGCAGGTTTCGGAAAAAATGAAGAAAACGATGCCGCAGTATTAAAAGAATGCCGTGCAATTCAAGATAAAGCCGCTTCGATAATGACGGTTGAAGCTATAATTCTGCTTCATCAAGCTATGGAGCGTTATCATTATAGTCTGGATTTACTCGAAAAAGTGTTTTGCGAAATCGAACCGCCTATTGCAAAGAAACGAAGAATTCAAGAATTACGTTCGCCGACAGAAAATTTTGATTACAAAGCCGTTATTGAAGATATTTGGAAAAGACAAAGTGAGGAAGCGGACAATGAACCTGTCTATTTCGGCACTGTGAGACAGCAAAATCCTGAGTGGAAAAATAAATACAAAACTTTAGATGAATTTGAAGCAAAATTACAGGCATTGGAGCAACTTTCCGACGGGCGAATTAAGATAAATTCAACAGTAAAAACGATTGAATTGGGAGCAGAACCAAGACATTTATTTGAATATATCGAAAAGAACCTTAAATCTTATTCAGATGATTCTGAACTGTCTTTCCTAAAGCCTTAGCGAAATTTACGGGAACTGAATTTCCGATTTGTCGAGCTAATTGAAGAATTGAATTGCCGTAAAAAACGTAATCGTCTGGAAAAGTTTGCAAAGCCGCCGCTTCACGCACGGAAATTCCTCTGTCTTGGTCGGGATGCGTAAATCGTCCACAATAAACATCGGTGCAACGTGCGGTTAATGTCGGCGCGGGCGCGTCCCACTTCATACGTCCGAAAACGTCTTTGTGAACTTTTGGTTTTTCCTGATGACACTTTAATAAAATTGAAGTGTCTTTAACATCACTTCGATTTCCGCCGTTTTTCGGCACGGCTTCGACTATTTTCAATAAATGCGGTTGGAGTTTTCGCGCTTCGTGATTGAAATATACGTCGGAAGTTTCGCCGTGTCCAATTTCTGGAAATTTTTTAAGATAAGTTTCAACAACCGGCTTTCGCAAAGTTTTTATCGGCGGATTGACGGGATTATGACGACTCGCCATTAGAATAAATCTTTTTCGAGTTTGAGGAACGTCAAAATCGTTTGCATCTAGGAAATCCGAATAGATATTTTCTTCTAAAAACCCAGCACGTTTAATAGTTGCCAAAAATTCTGTGTAAATATCACGCCCATATTTTGTGTTAAGTCCGGGAACGTTTTCAATCAAAATTGCATCAGGCGGTGCTTGCTCCACGATTTTGCCAAATGCCAGAAGCAAATCTTTTCGGTCATCTTCGCCTTGACGTTGATTAAGCGTAGAAAACGGTTGACAAGGTGTGCAAGCCGTATATAAAACTTTGTCGTCCTCCGTAATTTTAAGAAATCGGCGGAGCGCGTGAATTTTTATTTTTCGAGCATCACGGCAAATAAATTTTGAGCCTTCATTACCGTTTTCGTATGTCTGACGTAAACTTTCTTCATTATCAACTCCTGCTAAAACCTTAATTCCAGCCTTAATCAGTCCGTGCGTCAGACCACCTGCGCCGCAAAAGAAATCAATAGCTAGAATTGGTTTTTTTGAAGTCATTTAAGAAAATTTTTCAGTTTAACACGAAATATAAAAAACGATAAAATTGTAGCACGAGAAAAAATAAATTTGAAATTTACAAATTGAAAGAATTCTCTCGATTCTGTTTAGATAGATGTGTGAGAACGTCGGGCATTTTTAATTAGGCAAGCGCAAGATTTTCAGTTTCCTGTGTTTTCAAATAAGTTTTCAAAGCAAAATCAATATCCTTATAAATGTTATGGCGGCGCATCAGACCGCTTTTGTCTTTTTCGATTTGTAAAAGCTGTTCGACGAGTTCGACCGGAACTCCTTGCTCTTTGCATATTTCTTCGAGCAATTGATGGTCTTTGGCGCGGCGTTCGTTGATTTCTTTATTCATAACGAGTTCTTCTCCGAAAACTTCTTCGTAAATTTTTGTGACCGATGGCGGGTCGTGAAAATCGTGATACCAAATCCATTGAATACCGGAAATTTCTTCGCTGGTAATCAATTGGATGTCTATTTCCTTTTGCACTTCGAGAAGGCGTTTTAAGATTTCGGCGCGGGTTTCTTTGGTGAAAGGTCCGAGTCCGTCTTGCAGATTGCGGCGGAATTTGCGGCGTTTGCCCGGATCATCGCGGATCTTTTTGAGCCAGTCGCGCATATCGAGAAGCGGTTCCATCCAATATTCGCCCGTGTCAATTAAACCTTCCATTGATTTGTCGTGGTCAACGACGGTGCAAGTCCAACAGCCGAAACGTGAATTGCCGCAGCTTGGGGTTGTCGAATCAATGACCAGCGGACATTCTCCGCCGGAAGCGTTGCGGTAAAGCGTGAAAAGTTTGCGGTTGTCGCCGCGCCAAGGGCTTGGAACTTGCAGTAAATATGTCCAAACGTGGTCGTCGGTCAAATCGGCAATCGGCGCGAAGACGAACACGCCGGGAAGTTGATGTTTGCGAAGACGCGAATATTTGCGTTCGTGTTTTGCCATCGAAGTTCGGCGGTTCGTGCTTTCGGCTTTGCGTGTGCCGAGTAAAATAATCGCTTCGCCGTTATCGCCGAGTGTGTCTTTGATATATTTGTTCGTCGGGTTGATCTTCATCCGTTCGGTACACCAACGGAAAAAGCGGTTCGGCGACGGATAACCTTTTCCGATGAGATTTATCCAAAACGTATCGCCGAGAATCGGCGTAACTTTGACGACCTTTATCGGGAAATCGTAATCTTCCCCGGCGGAACGAATTTTATCCAGAGTGTCGTCAATCCAACGAACGACCGCCGGATTTTCAACCAATGTATCGTTGCACAAAACGTGCAGTTCTTTGTGTAGAGTTTCGCCTTCCTTTTGCAGTTCTAAAAGGGCGAAAAAAACGAGTTGGAGAAGTGTCGTCGAATCTTTCCCGCCCGAAAATCCTACAATCCACGGCGTATCGTCCGCCAGATACTGCTCTTTTATTTCGGCGATAATATCTTCGATGAGAATATGGATTGAAATTTCGGGTAATCCGACTGCGGCTATCATAGATTTTTCCTTTCGTTTTGGATTAAGAGACTGAGTTAAATTTACTTAAAAGAGAATAGCTTATAAATTTTGCGAAATCAAGAAGTTTCGTTCTTAGTTGAACAATTTCCGGTTGTCATTTCCCTTTGCGTTTTGGAATTGGCGCGAATCGGTGCGGCGTTTGCTGATGTGTTCTTCGGCGGTGTTTCTGGTGATTACTTCGTAGAGAACGGCTTGTTTGTCGCCTTTTTTGCGGAGGATTCTGCCGAGGCGTTGGATGTGTTCTCTCGATGAACCTGAGCCGGAAAGGATGATTGCGACCGATGCGTCGGGGATGTTGACACCTTCGTTGAGGACTTTCGAGGTGGCGAGGGCGAGAACTTGTCCATTGTTGAAGGCTTCGAGCCAGAATTTGCGTTCCTTGATGTTGGTTTCGTGCGTGATGGCGGGAATTAAATAATCGTTCGAGATTTTGTAGACGGCTTCGTTTTCGTGTGTGAAGATCAGGACTTTGTCCTTTTTGTGGCGCGTTAATAAATCTTTTAGGACTTGCAGCTTCGCGGTCGTGCCGAGGGCGATCTTTTTTGAGAGTTGATAGGCTTTCATCGCGCGTCTGCCTTCTTCGCTGACCGCGCTTTGATATAAGAATTGATTCCAGCCGTTTTTGCCGAAAAGTCCGCGTTTGCGTTTGAAGCTGCGGTAGATTTCGTATTCCGTTTCGTATTCGTGTTTTTCGTCGTCGGTCAGATCAACTTCGATCTTTTCGATGATGTAATCGGCGAGATATTCGCCCGCGATTTCCTGCGCTTCCAATCTATAGACGGTTTCGCCGATCAAGCGTTCGAGTTCGTCTTCACCTTCGTCGCCGCGTTCGGGCGTGGCGGACAAACCCAAGCGAAACGGCGCGAGCGCGAATTCGGCGGCGTATTTGTAGCCTTCGCCGGGTAAGTGATGACATTCGTCGAAGATTATCAAACCGAACTGATTGCCGATGCGTTCCTGATGACGAAATGCCGATGCGTAAGTCGTAACGGTGATCGCGCCGATCTCGTAGAAACCGCCGCCGATCAAGCCGACTTCGGCGTTGAACGCGGTCGTCAGATGATCGAACCATTGATTCATCAGATCGAGCGTCGGCACGACGACGAGCGTCTGCCGTCCGCAGATTTCGATCGCCATTGTCGCAACGTGAGTTTTGCCCGCGCCGGTCGGCAAGACGATTACGCCGCAACGGTTGTTTGCTTTCCAATTATTGACCGATTCTGTTTGAAAAGGTCTCGGTTCAAGACGAAATTTCTGCCGAAAATCGAACGTGTCGTAATTTTTCGCTTCGTCCGTGTAAACGGTTTTGTTTTTTATAAGATCAATGATTATTTGCCTGTATCTAAAGGCAGGAGCGCGGAATTGGCGCGTGCGTTCGTCCCAGAGGAAATCTTTCGGCACTTCCATATTCTGATCGGCGTTTTCTAAAATCAGCGTTCCCGATTCGAATTTTAATATGAGTCTCAGCACTGTTTTAAATTTATTTGGAAATTGATTTATTGTCAATGAAATCCAAAAAAAGTTGATATTAAATGGTTGTAGATATTTTGAGAAATTCGTATTTGCACCTTTCATTAAATCTCTCTTTATAAGTAGTCGGACATATTTAAGTTAAAGTAAGTCTAAATTTTGAAAACTTAATTAATAAACTCTGTCCGACTGCTTTCAAAGCTAATCTGATTTGGTAGAACAAATTTTCTTTAGCTTGATAATCACCCGGACTTAACCATTCATATTTTAACTTTCGCCACAATATTTCAACAATATTCAAATGCGGCGAATATCTCGGCAAATAAAAGAGATACAATCCTCTTGCTTGCCACACTGCGAGGCGTTCTTTGATAAGGTTTGAAGTATGAATTCGAGCATTATCTAAAACTACGACCGTCAGCTTTTTCAATTTGGTTGATAATTCTTCCAACCTTTCAAAAACGAATTGACTGTTGATATTCTCGGTCGTGGTTTCAATCAAACACTCGTTATTTCTTTTTAAGAGAGCAAAACAATTTAAGCCCGCACCTTTTTGCGTCGGCATAAAAACTTCTTCATCGGGAAATTGCCAACCATATGGAACACACGGAGTTAAGCTGACTTTGCTTTCATCCGAGTAATACAAATCTATTATTTCTTGCTCGGACAAATTTTCCAACTCTCTTAAAATGTCAACTTTATGTTCATAAACTACTTCATTTTCTTTATTTTTCAAACGTCTCGGAATTCGCTTATATCGGCAGTTAAATTTTTTAGATACCGATTTAAAGTTCGATTAGAAAACTCTTTTCCGAGAGTAGTTTCCAATTCGACTTTGGCAATCGAAATTCGCTGCCGATGTTTCCGGACGGCTTTTTTGACAGCTTCCAAGTCTTCGGTTCGAGACAAGATCGCGGGTCGTCCGCGTCCTGCCCTGACTTTTAAACCCTCGATACCTTCGGCTTTATATCGCTTGAGCCAATTATTGACAGCTTGCTGACAAAACCCTAAAAATGAGGCAATGTCTTTTGATTTGCGTCCTTCGCTTTTTAACAAGACCATCTGACATCGAGTGCGAAAAGCATGACTTTGACCATTTCGATAGCCTTTTTCCAGTTCTTTTCGGAGATCGTCATCTAATTCAACTTTGATAATTCTGCCCATAGTGCAGATAGTTTAATACATTTTTGGCAAACTACTTAATTATTAAAAGTTTTAGCACTTTTAATAAAAAAACCTGAGTTCGACATAAAAGTTTTTGTCCACGAAACACACTAAAGAAACGAAATTTAAGACAAAAGCTGTTTAATCTTTCTTTTTTTCGTATTTTTCGTTTGTTTCGTGGGCAAATTTCTACTTTCCAGGATTCACTTTTCTTATGTCGAACTCGCGTTAAAAAAGCAAAAGTGAAAAAGCTTTTACTTTTGTTAAAACTTGTTGATTTTATTTACGAATTATCATAGAATTGAGTAAGCGAAATTCTTCGCGTCCTACTCAAATGCCCTCTAAATTAAAAAATATCGGTTTAACATTTTTCGTAGTCTGCGCGATATTAGCGATTGGACTCGTGCCGCTGGTTTTAACCGGATGGTTTTTATCCGGCAGAAGTGCGGCGGAACTTCGCGCGGTCGAGGGTCGTTATCAAACACAACTCGTTCAGGATAAAGCACGGCAAATTGAAATGTTCGGGCAGCGTTACGGCGAACTCGTCAGAAATTTTGCCGATGCCTTTGAGTTAACCGGCGACGCAAATGCGATGTTCAGTGTTCGCACTGAAGAGAGAATCAGCCAGGTTCTAAAGGAAAACCCGAATCTTACTGCGCTTTTTATCAAACCGGCGGTCGGCGAATCGTTGAGCGTTTTTCGCGCCGAACAGATCAGCCGCACAGAAGTTGAAAAACTCTCCGCACAGGTTTCCGGGAATTTCAAAGAAAAAAAATTAATTTACGGCAGTCCGCAACAGATTGAAGGTAACGGCGAAATCGTTCTGCCGGTTGTTTCGCCTGTTTTTATTCAGGGAGAGCTTGCGGCGACGGTTACGGCGTTAGTTTCTCTCCGCGAATTGCAGACGATAATGACGGAATCAATGCCGTCAAGCGAAGCGGATTTGTGGCAGAGCGGATTGCCGATAATTTTTGTAGTTGACGAAGAAGGTCGCGCGGTTTTTCATCCTGACAAACAAATTGTAGCGGCGCGGCGAAATTTTTCAAATTTGAGAATAGTGCAGGAATGGCACGCGACAAAAGACCAAATTCAATCGGCATTGATGCCGTTTGAAACAGAATACAACGGCGAAAATTACAAAATGCTCGGCAGTTATTCAACCGCCGATTTCGGAAAACAGATAAAATTCGGCGTAATTGTTATGCAGAGTGAAAACAGAGCGTTAGCATCGGTCGGCGAAATGCGTTTTTACACTTGGATGATAAGTTTGGCTTTTGCAATTTTAGCTGTCATCGTCGGATTTATTCTCGCGCGTCAGTTGACTAAACCTCTGCAAAATCTGGTTTCGGCGGCGAAAAAAATTGCTTCGGGAGATCTTTCGTCTCGTATAAAACCGTTAAAAATCAAGGAAATCAACACGCTCGGCGAAGCATTTAACACGATGAGCGGCGAACTCGAAGAACACATCGCTAATCTTGCTAAAGCCGCCAGGGAAAATCACGAACTTTTCGTCGGCACGGTTAAAGCGTTAGCCGCCGCGATTGACGGGAAAGACCGCTATACGCGCGGACATTCCGAGAGAGTCTGCCGCGTTTCGGTCGCTATCGGTCAGCGTCTCGGATTAGATGAAAAAGAACTGGAAACATTGAGAATTTCGGCACTTTTGCACGATGTCGGCAAGATCGGAATTGACGATTCGATATTGAAAAAACCGTCTGCATTGACCGATGAAGAATACGAGATAATGAAAACGCACCCGCAGCAAGGCTACAAAATTATGAAAAACATCCCGGCGATGAAAGATTTTTTGCCCGGAATGTATATGCACCACGAAATGATTAACGGGCAAGGTTATCCGCAAGGTTTGAAAGGCGACCAAATTCCTTTGCAGGCGAAAATCGTGTCGGTTGCCGATACTTTTGATGCGATGACGATTGACCGCCCGTATTCAAAAGGAATGGAACTCAAAGCCGCGCTTGAGCGAATCGGAACTTTCGTCGGAACTCGTTATGACGGAAAAGTCGTCGAAGCGTTGGTCGAAGCCTGTAACGACGGACAGATCGGAATCGGAACGGTAAAACTGCGGAAAAATGATAAGCCGAATGAGCAACCCGCACATCTCAGAAGCGTAGCTTGATCGAGAAAATTTCCCGCTAATAAACGCGAATGATATGAATAAAAGATTTTTTAATCGAGTAAAAGTTAATCCGTTTTTCTAAAAAATTGAAAGTGATCTTTTGGCGTATTTTCGCATTTGGTTGCGGGCAGAGTTCTTAAAATCAGCAGACGAATGTTAGAAATCATAAATTATGAATCCGAACGAAATGTGGCAAGCCGAAGTCAACGGGCAAATTTACGACGCGGCATTTTCCGAACTCGCAACGTGGGTCGGCGAGAACGCACTTTTACCGAATGATAAAGTCAGACGGGGAAATTTGCGCTGGCTCGAAGCGGGCAAAGTTCCGGCGCTGATACCTTTTTTTAATGCGAAAGAAATCGGTGTCGCGCCGCCCGAAATTCCGGTTTCCGCCGTCAGCGGCGAAAATGCAGACAAAAATGTGCAAATCCAAACGATCAATTTCTCACCTGAATCAGATGAATCTCAGTATTCTCAGGATGAATCGCCGACGACCGAATTTTGCGTAATTCACGCCGAATCGAAAGCCGAATTTATTTGCGAAACGTGTTTTAATAATTTTTGTGAAATTTGTCCGCAAGATGTTGAAAGTTTGGGCAAACTCTGTCCGATTTGCGGCGCATTGGTAAAATCTTTAACCGGAGAAACACAATTTATTCAAACGGCGGATTTCCCTGTTCAAAATGAAGATTTTACGCGCCAAGCGAATGGATTTCCAATTCAGCCGCAACAGCAGCCGACCGGAAATTTCGGCTTCGGTGATTTCGGCAGAGCGTTGGCTCATCCTTTTAAATACAAACTCAGTTTGGTTTTCGGAGCGTTAATGTATATGTTTTTTACGCTCGGACAACAAGCGTATGCGATGGGCGGAGCATTTATGATCTTCGCATCGGTTTTTTCTTTTATGCTCGCCAATATGCTGATATTCGGAATTTTGGCAAATGTGGTCGAAAATTTTTCGCAGTGGAAAACCGAAACCAACTTTATGCCGGATTTCGATGATTTTTCAATGTGGGACGACGTTATTCAACCGTTTTTTCTAAGCATCGGCGTTTATCTGGTTTCGTTCGGATTATTTTTGGCAATCGTCGTTCTTGGCGGTTGGTTTATGTTGGGTTCGGTAAAAAGCGAAATGCAAAGTATCGGGCAAAATTCAGCGGCGACGACAATGCCCGGAATGAATGGCAATGTTGATAAATTACAGCAAGCACCTCAATTGCAGAATCCCGCCGAAAGTATAAACCGGCAAATTGAATCGTCACAAAACAGCATATCAAATTCGGAACAGCAGTTTCAAAATATGCAAAAAATGATTGATGACAGCAGCCGTTCAGAACTCAACTCAGTCACCGAATCATCGTCCGAAGCGCAGCAGGCGCAAATGAACAAGATAATTCAAAAACTCGGAAAAAAAGCTCTGCCGCTCGTGATTCTCGCAGGTCTGGCGTTTCTCTGGGGCTTATTTTATATTCCCGCCGCTTGTGCCGTCGCCGGTTACACGAACTCGTTTTCAGCGACTATGAATCTTAAAATCGGTTGGGACACGATAAAAAATCTCGGTTCGGATTACGCGCAAATCTTGATGATGATGATAATACTGGACGCTGCGCTTATCTGCATCGCCGTAATTTTACACACTACACTTTCAGCCTTCACAATTCCGCAGTTCGGCAACATTCCGGCGATTGCCGTTACGAGTTTCGCAACATTTTATTTATGGATAGTTTTCTGCTGTATTCTCGGTTACGCAATCGGCAAAAAATCAGAAAAATTGGGAATTTACCACGGATAATGCGGAAAAAAATTATTGTCATTCTTTCCCGCATTCTTATTGCGCCTTGCATCTCAAGGTGCAATAATTTTTTAAGATAAGAAATGTTTACAAACTTTAAGCTAATTTTGGATGTCTTTGTGTATTTTTTTTGTTCTTTACGGTTATATTTTTTTCTACTGTAATGAACAGAACGTCAAAGAATCGGAGAAACACGAATTTGTGAATATAATAACGGTTTAGTTATATTTTAATTTTGATCTCGAAGTTCCGCCTTTTCTGAAAAACTACAAAAAATTTTGAGAAATAATACTTTTGTCTTAAAAAGCAGTTTCGTTATAAAATCCGTATAATTTATTTTCCGAACAAAATTAATGACAAAAATAATTATTTTTCTATTGTCCGCTGCGTTCGTTTTCGGTTTTATTTCTTACGGCGCGCCGGAGATTTTTGCGACGGTGGATGTTGCATCGCTCGATTTGGATAAAACGACGGTGAAGATTTCCTGTCCGGCGTATGCAAAAAATTCCGTTTGTGATGATGATATGAAAATTAAAGTTTCCGCCGAAGCTCCGGGCGCGAAAAATGGTGTGGCAATTTTTCGCTACACGGTTTCGGGCGGAAATATCGTCGGAACGGGCGCGAATGTTTACTGGGATTTAAACGGCGTAAAACCGGGAACTTATACGATCGCCGCCGCCGCCGCTGATGACGGGTTCGGGTTTAACGGTGAGACGCAAACGGCGCAAGTTTCCGTTAGCGAATGTGTAGAATGCTACGCCGAATGTTTGGAATGTCCGACGCTTTCGATAAAAGGTCCTTCGCATATTGTCAAAAAAGGCGAAATCATCGAATTTGAGGCGATTGTCAGCGGCGGCAGTCAGGATGAAATTACTTATAATTGGGCTATTGATAAGAATGGCGAAATCATCGAAGGTCAGGGAATGTCGAAAATCAAAGTGAAAGTTTTAAAAAGCGATATCGTTACGGCAACGGTCGAAATCGGCGGTTTATGCGAAAGTTGTCTGCCCGTTTCCGGTTCGGAAACTACGCCGATTCCGTAAGCGCAAATTTTATTGTGAAAAATTCAATTACAATTTATACAATCGGACACGGACGGCACGATTGGAAATATTTTCTATCTCTTTTGCAGAAATTCGAGATCGCTTTTTTGTGCGATGTCCGAAGCGCGGCGCGTTCGCGTTGGGTGCAGTTTAACGGGAAGGTTTTAGAAGCGAACTTGATCGAAAACGGGATCGGTTACGAATGGCTGCCCGAATGCGGCGGGAAAGTCGTGGCGAAAACGGAAGATTTAGAACGCGGAGTTGAAAGAATTCTGGAGATCGCGGCGGAAATCAAAACCGTTATTATGTGTTCGGAATCTTATCCTTTGACGAAACATAAAGTGCCGCGTGCGAATTGTCACCGCGTCGGAATGCTCGCGCCGATATTGAAAGCGAAGGGCACATCGCGGATAATTCATATTTTGCCGGACGGCGAATTTATCGAATTCGATGAATCGGCGGTCGAATCAATCTGGTAAACTTTATTTGCTTTAGTCTGAAGATTAGTGACCTCGAAAAAATTGTAAATGAGTCTGAAAACAAAAACCGACGGTTGGCGGCGCGAACAGACGCAGCCGAGCTTGCCCGAAGTTAATTCGACATTGAAAATTCCGCACGGCGCGGGTTTTTGGCGCAAATTATTTGCGTTTTCCGGTCCCGGATTTCTCGTCGCGGTCGGTTATATGGACCCCGGAAATTGGGCGACCGACATCGCGGGCGGTGCGCGGTTCGAATATGCCTTGTTGAGCGTGATAATGATTTCCAATCTTATTGCGATCTTTCTGCAAAGGCTCGCGCTTCGTCTGGGAATTGCGACCGAACGCGATCTGGCGCAGGCGTGCCGCGATCATTATTCGCCGCCGGTCGCGTTTATTTTGTGGATTTTGTGCGAAGTGGCTATCACGGCGTGCGATCTGGCGGAAATTATCGGTTCGGCGATCGCGCTGAATTTATTATTCGGAATTCCGCTTTTATACGGCGTCTTGCTGACCGCGCTCGACGTGATGCTTCTGCTTTTACTGCAAAATCGCGGTTTTCGCTGGATCGAAGCCGTCGTTACGACGATGATTATCACCATCGGAATTTGTTTCGGCATCGAGATCATCGCTTCGCAGCCGTCGTTCGTCGGAATCGCCAAGGGATTTATTCCGTCAACGCAGATTATCACCAATCCCGAAATGCTCTATATCGCCATCGGAATTTTGGGCGCGACCGTGATGCCGCACAATCTTTATCTTCATTCGTCAATCGTGCAGACGCGCCAATACAAACGCGACAGCGAAGGAAAACGCGAGGCGATGAAGTTTGCGACGATTGATTCGACCGCTTCGCTGATCTTCGCGCTGTTTATAAACGCCGCAATTTTGATCGTCGCGGCGGCGGTTTTTTACCGCACGGGAAATTATCAAGTTTCCGAGATCGAAGAAGCGTATCAGCTTTTAACGCCGCTTTTGGGAACTGCCGGAGCAAGCACGCTGTTTGCCGTCGCGCTGCTCGCGTCGGGGCAAAATTCGACCTTGACCGGAACGCTCGCCGGACAAATCGTGATGGAAGGCTTTTTAAATATCCGCATTCGTCCGTGGCTCAGACGTTTGATAACGCGCCTGATCGCCATCGTTCCGGCGGTGCTGGTAACATTTTACTACGGCGTGAGCGGCACGGCGCGGCTGTTGATTCTAAGCCAAGTGGTTTTGAGTATGCAGCTCAGTTTCGCCGTATTTCCGCTCGTGATGTTCACGAGCGACAAAACGAAAATGGGCGAATTCGTCAATTCAAAAACGATGAAAATCGCCGGTTACACGATTGCGGTGATTATCGCCGCACTAAATATTTGGCTTCTTTATCAAACTTTTGTCGAAGGATTTTAAGAAGAATGGACGGCTGATTAGCTTGAAAAGTTAGCCACGAACAGACACGAAAAAAATCAATGAAAAGTGAAAAAGAAGAAAATAAAATTGAAAAATCTTTGCTTTTTCGTGTTCTTTCGTGTCTGTTCGTGGCTAATTTTCTTTGATTTAATCAAATACGATAATGATAAATAAAATAGGATGAGTCGTGAGAATCTGACAAAATTTGCGTGGCTTTCGATTTTCGCCGCCGTTGCGACAATCGGTTTGAAGGCGGGCGCGTACTTTCTGACCGGATCAGTCGGTCTGCTTTCCGACGCGCTCGAATCCGTAATAAATCTCGCGGCGGCGGTGATCGCGCTTTTGATGTTAAAGTTGGCGGCGCGTCCGCCGGATGAAGAACACGCCTTCGGACACGATAAAGCCGAATATTTTGCCGGCGGAATCGAGGGAACATTAATTTTATTCGCCGCGCTCGGGATTATTTACGCGGCGGCGACGAGATTATTTTTCCCGCAGCCGATTGAAAAAGTCGGAATAGGTTTGATAATTATCGGCGTTGCGACCGTGATAAATCTCGTCGTCGGACAAATTTTGGTGCGCGTCGGAAAGAAAAACCGTTCGATCACGCTCGAAGCCGACGGGCATCATCTGATGACAGACGTTTGGACTTCGATCGGCGTGATTATCGGCGTTTGGCTCGTTTATTTAACGAATTGGCTGGTTCTCGATTCTTTGATCGCAATTCTCGTCGGAGCAAATATAATTCGCGTCGGTTTTAAGTTAATGCGCCGTTCGACGCTCGGTTTGATGGACACGGCGATCTCGCTCGAAAAACAAAAAGATGTGCGCGTCATTCTTGAACGTTATGTCGAAGAACGCGGAATCGAATATCACGCTCTGCGGACAAGACGCGCCGCGATGCGTTCGTTTATCAGCGTTCATATTCTGGTTCCCGGCGCGTGGACGGTTCACGAAGGACACGGACTTTTAGAAGAGATCGAAGCCGACATTCGCCAAGATATAAAAGGCGCGATAGTTTTCACGCATCTCGAATCGCTCGACGATCCCGCGTCGTGGTATGACATCGAACTCGACAGGCTTGAAAGTTAAAGAGAATTAGCTACAAATAACACAAATAAAATTTTTTAGATAATTTATTATTCGTAACTAAAAACTTTAATTATCCGAGCGTTTTGCTTCAACTTCGGCGCGAATCGCTTCGTCAGTTATTTCAATTCGCGGGTTTAACGCGCTGTCAGCTTGAATCGTAAAACCGCCGCAGTCAATTTTGGCGATTCCGTATTCGATCTTCCAAAACGACGGCGGCAGATTTAAGTTTAGAGTTTGAAAATTTACGAAATCTTCGAGCGTTCCGAAACGATTGTTCGGTTCGTAGAAAAATTCGATCTGATAAAGTTTACCGTCGAAAAATCTCAGATAAAAAGCGCGAATTTCATTTATAAAGAGCGGCGAATTTTCTTTGATAAAATTCTGAAAAAATGTGTATTCGCCTTTGCGTTTATTCTTTATTTTGAATTTTCCGTCCAAAATAATCTTCGCCTGTTCGGGCGTGTTTCCCAATTTCAAATTAAACAAAGACGGCGCATTTTCCGCCGTTAAAAGACAGTTTTCCTGCGCCGCCACGAACGCAGTAAAGATCAATATCAAAACAATCGAAAATAAAATTTGTCGAAGCATTTCAAATACAGAAAGATAAATTATAACAACTCGAAACAATTTAACGCATTCGAGATTTCGTAAATTGTTATTGTTGCCCGATTTGTTTATATTTTTAATATGAAAACGGATGTTATAATTTGCGGCGCGGGACCGACGGGACTTGCGTTGGCGTGTCAGTTTGTGCGGTTTGGAATTGATTTCGTGATTTTAGACAAAAAAGAGACGATCACGGAATTTTCAAAAGCGATCGGCGTTCAGGCGCGAACGCTGGAGATTTACGAACAGATCGGTCTGGCTGATGATCTCGTCGCGCAGGGAAATATTGCTGAAAAAGTCCGGCTCGTCGAAGGCGGCGAAATTCGCGGCGAATTGGATTTAAATACGGTCGGCGAAGGAATGAGTCCGTATTCGTTTTTGCTGATCGTCGAACAAAGCAAGCACGAAAATCTTTTGTATGATTTTCTGAAATCGAGCGGCAAAGATGTTTTGTGGGAAACGGAACTGGAGAATTTTTCGCAAGATAAAACGGGCGTAATTGCGAACATAAAACGCACAAACGGCGAAACCGAACAGATTGAAGCGAAATTCCTTGTCGGCGCGGACGGCGCGAAAAGCGTCGTGCGACACACGCTCGGAATGACGTTTGAAGGCAGCACTTTCGAGCGTCTTTTTTACGTTGCCGACGTGCAGATTGATTGGGATTTTCCGCACGACGCGCTTTACGTCTGTCTCGCGGAATCAACCGTTACGGCGTTTTTCCCGCTCGTCGGCAAAAAGCGTTATCGTATTGTCGGCACTTTTCCCGAAAACGAAGAGCGGCGCGAAGGCGAAATTCTTTATGACGAAATTGAAAAGCAAATTATAAAAGATACGAATTTGAAACTCGATATTTCCAACGTCCAATGGTTTTCCGTTTACAGAGTTCATTCGCGGCGCGTCAATTCGTTTTCAAATGGCAGATGTTTTCTCGCCGGAGATTCAGCGCATATTCATACGCCCGCCGGCGGTCAGGGAATGAACACGGGAATTCAGGACGGCTACAATCTCGCGTGGAAGATCGCGGCGGTTTTAAAGGGAAAAGCCAAACCCGAACTTCTCGAAACTTACAACGAAGAGCGAATCGAAGTCGCCAAACAACTTTTGAAAACGACCGACCGTTTATTTGATTTTGCCGCCAGCGAAGATTCGATCACATCTTTTATTCGCTTGAATATTTTCCCGTATATTGCGAATCTGGCGTTAAAATCCGAAGCCGTAAAAAATTTCATTTTCCCGCTCATTTCGCAGATCGGCATTAATTACCGCAAATCTTCGTTGAGCGTAAATGACGGAATTTTTAAAGTAAAAGCGGGCGACCGTATGCCGTATTTTACGGTTGACGGCGCGGAAATTTACGATAAAATAAACGCGCCGAAATTTCATCTTGTGCGATTTTCCGACGGCACTACGAAAACGCCGGATTATTCAAAAGTATTAAATGTTTACGGCGATTTTCTCGATTTTCACGAATTCCCTCTTTACCCGAATATCGCGGAAATTTTCGGCATAAATCGAACATTTGCCGTCATTCTCAGACCTGACAATTACATCGGTTTAATTGCCGCCGAAAATGTGGAAGGCAACGCGGTTGAAAATTATCTGGTTGTTATTTAACAGTTTTAATTGGCAATATCGAAACGATAAAATAAAATTTATCTTGCTTTAACTCTAACGGTAGGCGTAACTGGATCTACTTCATTTATTTCAAGATTTGTCTCCGATTTTAGTTTTTTTGCCATTTCCTTATCTTTTTCAAGCAGTTTTTGATATGCATCCTTTACACCTTTTTCATCGCCGGATTTGTTCAAACTCAGACCGAATTCGTAAATCGAATCAACATCATTAGGGTTAATTTTAACTGCTTTTTCAAAAGCCTTCGCCGCGGCTTTTTGATCGTTCAAACCTTTATAAGTCAACCCGAGATTAAATTGTCCCGCACCGCTGGATTTATCTAAATTGACGACTTTAAGAAAAATATCTTTGGCATCTTTATAGTGTTTCAGTTGAATATGATTCATTCCGATAGTGATTAAAGTTGCGATATTATTTTCTTGCATTTGTTTTGAACTATTGAGAAAATCCAGAGATTCTTCGTATTTATCTTGTTGATACAAAATGTAACCGAGATGATTGAGATTTTTAACCGTCCCGTCAAGTTTCACGGCAACACGCATTTTATTCTCGGCAAGAGCATAAAATTTTCGTTTGTCGTCTTCATTTGAATTGTTAAATGTTATAGAATTTTGCGTCATATTATACGCTTGACTGTATAAATTATTTGCATATCTTTCGCGTTCTGTTTTTGAAAGATCGGCAATTTCATCGTCGGTTATATTTTCATCAACTGTGCTTGAATAAGCTTTTGCCGAACCGCCGCCAGTAGCGTAACCAGTGCCGTAACCAATACCCGAACCTCTTGATGTTCCGTAATCTTGATCGCGCGTTGCCGGTGCCGTTCTCGAAGAAGGTCCCGATGATTTATAACTCGACTGCATAAAGCTGCCGACAATCAGCGGCGGGAAAAATGTAACTAAAAGCAAAATAACAATTGCCGATGAATTACTGCTAAGAATCTGTGAATTGCTCTCGCTTTGCACGAGTTCTCTGGCAATTTCTTCGGATTTTGAAACGAGCATCTGCTGTTTGTTCCGCACGTAAACCGCGCCCGAATGGACGTTTGCCAAAAGCCGTTCGATGTCGCTTTCAATTGTTCGACGCTGCGTATCGGTTTGACGAGCAAAGCGTTTTTTGTCGGCTTCGGGAAGCTCGTCTTCCGGCGCAAAATCGAAATTTCTGACCAGATTTTCGCGCCACGAAAGCATCGTGCGTTTTACGTCGTCGTGAACTAAGAAAAGCGGTTCCAATCTCGATTCTTCGATGTCCGCCGCCGTTTTTATTCCGCCCGATTCGAGCGCGGCAAGATGATTCGGACGAACGCCCGGAATTTCCGCATCGTTAATATTTATCGAACGCAGGTGTTGGTTAAAAATCCGGCGGCGATTTCCGGCGCGGATTTTTTCCAGTTGGCGAATGCTCGATTTTTGAAAATTTTGATAATCGCCTACTTTTGCGCGAATTAAATTGATGTTTTCGTTGAGTTCCTTCGGCACGAACGCCTGATTCCAATTGTCTTCAAGTTCCTGCCATTGTTTCCGCGCCGTGAATAATTTTTCGTTCGTCTCGCGCCGCAAATCCTTGTCGGAATTGTTGATAATCATTATCAGGAAAATCAGAAAAATTACGCCGATAAAAAGCGCAATTCCGACACCGAAAACCGCCATTAAAATCAAAGAGAAAACGAATTGCCCGCCGATTATTAAACCGTGATTTGTCCGCGTAGTTTTCTGCGCTTCGATAATTTTCGGCGACGGCGGCGGCAAAATTGTCGAGATCGGCGGTTTGGCGGGCAGATTATCTGAAACGCCGAGATTGGCGATCAGATTTTCGACCGTGAAAATATTAAACGGTTCTTTGCCGTTCGCCGAAGCCGCGCTGACGAACGGAAACAGCATCAAACCCGTCTGCGATTCGATTCTGCACCACGGACAGACGGCGAGTTTGTTGTAAAATTGATGTCCCGGATGAACCGAACAACTTTCCAAATTATTTGCCAAATCTTCCAATGCTTCGATCCATTCGCGCGGGTTCGGACGATTTTCGCGTTCTAAAAAAGCGCGTTTGAAAAGCACAGCGACACGCGGCGAAACGTCCGTTAATGAAAGAGTTCCGGGCGGTTGGCGCACCATTCTTTCTTCCGCATTTTCGCCGTAAGCGAAACGATATTCGCGGATGCAGTCTTCCAAAGATTTGTCTTCGTCGCCGAGATAATTTCCCGAAAAAGGATGTCTGCCGAGAAAAAGAAGTTGAAAAATAATGACCGCCAGACCGAAATTATCGTGATTCTTTTCGCGCTCGACTTCGCCGAGATCAACGCCCTGCAATTCCGGCGGAACGTGCGTCGCCACGCCGACTTCGCAAACATAGCGCGAATCGCCTTTTTTGATGCTGTAACTGTCGCAGTCAATTAGTTTGACCGTGCCGTCGTTTAGAACGACGCAGTTGCCGTGATTGACATCGCCCATTACGTGATCGCTTTTGTGCAGTGAATAGAACGCCCGCGAGACGTTCGCCGCCGTATTGAGCAGAAAATGCCACGTCGCCTGCGGAAAATGAACGCGGCGGCTTTTCAGCGAATAAAGTTCGTGAATTTCCTTCGCATTGACGTTCGGCATCAGAAAACCGACCACTTTTCCGCCGGTTTCATCATACAAAACATCAATCACCCACGCCGCGATTTTCAGAAGATACTCGTTTTTATTCTGCGCCATCCAACGCAGTTTCTCCGCCTTTTCTTCCGTGATCGGTTCGTGATAAATCTTGGCGACCATTTCAAAATCGTCGCAAGCGTAAACCGTTCCTTCGCCGCCTCTACCGATTTGATCGTCGAGTTCGTAAGCGTTTCTTTGACTGTCGTAAAAAGTGAGCATAATCTTATTAAAACTGCTTTTAGTATAATCCAGTATTGGAAAATGTTAGAAATTTAATCGCTTATTTACGAAATATTTTGCCTCGGTTATTTCAATTATAACGAGAATGACTTTGGCGATCATTTCATTTTTTTCTGCGGACGCTTTTCGTTAATATAATAAACCTCGCACATTCCCGATATTGGCGGATCGCATTGCCCGAAATCCTCGTGGCTCGTCATTATGCGATAATTTCCGGTTTTACTGAAAATTCTTTTCGGTGATTCATTATCTTCAAATTTCGTATTCGTCGAATTAACCGCCGTCGCCGTATTTATTTCAAAGCCGGAAAGCGACTCGAATTCTTTATACGTCCAGACAGGTCGGCTGTTTTCGACATAATTGAGAAAAAACCAACTGTCATCGGGTAAACGCAAAATCGCGACATTACCTCCGTGTGTTTTTCCGAGAGAAACTTTAAGAGTTTCGCCTTGATACAATTTTTGCGGAACACAACTTTTAATTTCACGTTCTTCTTTTTCCAAAGATGCGTTAGTTTCTTCGTTATTATCGTAAGTTTCAACTTCCGGCAACACGGATTTATCAATATCTATGGTTTCCATCGTAACAATTTCATCTGCAAATGTCGGCGCAAAAGAAGCAGAAAAAGCGAAAATCATCCCGACTACCAATCCTACTGCAAAACTGACAACATAAATAAATTTTTTCATAACTTTAATTCAACGACACATATTTAATTTTTCCTAAATTTATAATTCAGGATACGATTTTGAATCGGGTAATTTTTTATGGAAAAAAACATTACCGTCGTAGCAAATCAAAAATTTATTGCTTAACTCGGAAAACTCATTTTTTTTTTGCTTGACTTCGGTTGCTGTATAGATACAGTCGCCGACGGTATTTGACGGAAAACGGTCAATTAAATCTTCGTAATCTTCTTCGGGTTTAGCTTTGTTGACCACACTAAACAGCAATGAAGTTGCTTCATATTCAGAAACTTCGGCAAGTTCGAAAACGGAATCGTAAAGTAAAAATTCTCTTCCCATCGCATTATTTTTCCAACTCCAACCATTTCGATTGCCAAAAAGGATTGCCAGAGCCGTTTTTTGTTGCGGTTTTACCTGTCGGGCAAACGCACTTGAAAAAGGAAATTTTGCCGTGTCGCCGCCTTTATAAATTGCTTTTGAACGCAAGTTTTGAACTGTTGTCCCGTCAACAAAATTTTCCATTGAAACTTCGCCGGATTTACCTTCTATGCCTTGAACAAGAATAGCGACATCCTTGCAACCGTCAGCGTTTAAATCTCCTTCCCAATAATATTCGCTTACAAATTCGCGGTTAGCGAGCGTTGCAACCTGAACCGAACCGATTATGTTACTTAACCAATCATTGAATTTTTCCCTGCTTTCCGGCATCGAAATTAATTCATCAACATCATTTTTCGGCTGACATTTACCTAAAATTTCAGTCGTAGATTTCTCGTTCGGATTTAAAGTCGGCTTCGCTTTGGCTGTTATTTCTTCATTATGATTTACAGAAACTTCCGCAGTTTTGCTATCCACAACTGCATCTTTGCAAGCGGCGAACGCAAAACTTAGACATACTAAAATAAGTATAGAAAATTGCTTCATAATAAACTTAATACTAAAACTGTAAATGAAGATGATCGCCTCCTTTAAGAACTGTAACACCGTATTTTTGAGCGGCTTTTTTAAAGGCGGGCAATTCCTTATCATCCATATCACGAGACCTGACATCAGCACCTCTATTTCTTAAATGTCGGGAAATATAAATTCCTTGCGAATCAATCTGGTTTTGAATCACTTTTCCAATGTTCTGCGCTATTTGATCATCACTTTTTCTGCTTCGCGTTCCGACATCATACGCTCTTTTCACTTCAGCAGCAGCTTGCGTTTGAGTATATAAGCCGAGTTCATCTTTTAATCGCCTGAACTGCCAACGGATCATCGTGAAAATCAATCTTTCTGTTATTTTCCAGATAACAATTGATTTTATACCAGATATATCAATCATTTACCATAACGCTTTGAAATCAAGTTTCTACATTAACTCCTTAAAACTGTAAATCCCGTTCAAAATGATTTTAGTGATTATTCTTGACAAGTTAACAAAAAGCCGATGTGATTGACCTCTTGCCCTTTTTCATATAACGAAACATACATTCCAATTTGCGGATATACTATCTTTGATAGAATTTCATCTTTTTTCTTAAGGTGCTTTTCCCGCATAGTTTCAGTTGCTAAACAAATTGGTTCACTTAAACCTAATTCAATAAAATCTTCTCCATATTTTGATGTAATTGATTCTTTTGAAATATCTTCATTCGGATATAGGACAATCGCTCTGACAATGTTATCGTGTTCACCAATATAAATATTCAATGTTGATTTTGGTTCACCAACATTTTCGTAATAGAGCATAATTAATTTGCCCGAATGAATTTTTATTTCTTTTTGCACATCTTCTTCTTCGCCTTCTAACTCTTCTTCTCCTTCCGCTAAAGGTTTTCCGAATTTTTTTACAACATCATCACGGGTTGATTTGCCTAATTCAATATCTGAATAGCCGGTTGAAATCCACTTTCGAGCTTCAATGGATTTTTGTAATGCCGGTGTCGGAAAACTGTCAACTCTTATCTGTGCATTTCTGCAGTCAACAATAAAGATAGAAATTATCAGGATGACGACAGCAATACTTACTTTTTTAGCTGATTTTAAAGTTAAAGTGGTCATAACATTCAATCCTTACTTCCTATTTTTTGTTTCCTCATTGTTTAAAACACATTGATTTAAATATGTAACCGGATTTTTCCAGTCATTACTTCCTGATGTTGGTCTTTGAGAAGTGCTTACTCCAAAATGAACATGATCTTCGTTTGCAGGTTGACTACCGCCCGCATTGCCTGTTCTGCCCGAATATCCTATCAGTTGTCCTTCTCTAACCGTAAAAGGAAGACTTTCCTTGTTAATGCCGGGAGCAAAAGATGTTAAGTGAGCATAATGCGTGAAAAGATTGTCAGAATGTTTCAAAATCACTCTGTTTCCAAATCCGCCTGTAGTAGTTAATTCGATAACGACACCGGATTGAGTGGCATAAATCGCAGTTCCTACCGGACAACTTATATCAATACCGTCGTGCTTACCGCCTCTTCGACTTCTATAATGACCATTGCCATGGGGTGGAAGTCTTAATTCACCTAAAATACCGGAAGATACAGCATTGATACCGGGTGTTCCGGTAACGGGATTAACACCGCAATAGTTTGTATCCGATTCACCGCAAATATCACCATCTTTGGCAATGACGGCACTTTTGAATCCTTGAAAATTGAGTTTTCCGGTAATCGCCTGAACTGCCAGCGGGTCATCGTGAAAATCAATCTTTTTATTATTTTCATTGAAACAGATCGGTTTTATCGAACATTTCAATAAATAAATATAGTTATCGTCATCGGGCGCAATGGAGGCATTCGGAAATATAGGTATTCCTCCGGGTACTACCAGAGGCGGCGGCGGCGGAATTAGAATTGAACCGCTGTTTCCTATGCGGTATGCGATAACATCTCTGATTCCCGCTATCGTCGGCACATCAACAATTCCCGTTTCTTGAAAATTATAAGTCGCAGTAAACAGATTAGTTCCGTAATTGCTTTGCGCCCGTATGAGCATCCATTTAATAACCTGCACATCCGACGAAACATTTCTGCCGCCTTGCCCGACACTGTCTTTTATAAAAGCCATAACTTCTTTTCTCTTATTTCGACTATTGCCGTTTCAAATTTTAAGTCCTGTGCTTATGACGGTGAATAAAAAGGCTTTTGCGATAATTCGGTAAAATAGTTTTTGAGTTTTGTTCAAGCAGAATTTTCCGCCGTTTTCGCCATCGCCCGCGATGCTAAAATTATTGTTTTGTCGTCGTCGGTTTTCTCGTTCAGTTTCGGCGAAGCAAGAAAATTTTCCAACTTTTCGTTCAAACCTTCCGCTGAATTTCCGTTTCTCAGCGGCGCGATCATCGGCATCAGAAACGGTTCGTGCGGTTTGTTTTTCTGATAATCAACCGCGACGGCGTAAATTCCGTCGGAAAATAAAATCACGTCTTCAAGCGGTTTTTCGATGCAGACAAAACGCAGACTTTCCGCCGCCGTTTCGTCGGTTAAAAATTCCGTCATATTGACGTATTCCGTGTCTTCCGGTTCGATGCCGAAAACGTAACTTCCCGTTTGTCCGTCGCTCGAAAAAACCGCCGCGCCGTCGCCGACTTGATAGAAAATCGCCGATTTCTTTCCGACGATCGCGGCGATCAAAGTCGTCGCGTATTCGCGGATTTCCAACTTGTTTTCTGTGGCGATTTCAACAATTTTATTTTGAAAATATTCGATAAAAAACTTGCCGAAATCTTCATTTAATGAACCGACCGCCACATTTCCCGCGCTTAAAAATTGTTCGACTTGTTCGGCGAAAAATTCACAGGCGATTTCCGCGCCGATCTGTCCGTGCGTCGTGCTTCCCGCGCCGTCGGCAACCGCCGCGATCAAAATTTCGCCGTCGCTTTCCGTGGAAAAAGTGCGGCACAAAAGCCTGTCCTGACAGACCGTTTCCTGATTAACGTGCGCCTGTCCGATGACCGACGCAGTTGCATAATTCCAATTCTTAAAGCTCACAAAGTTGTTTTTATTAAATCCAAAATCCAAAATCTAACTAATCAATGTCCGCCCAACCGTAAGGTTTGTAATCGGGAATCGAAACCGAATCGCCCGGATTCGAGCGCGAGACGTTTTTCAGCGATGCCGAAAGCCACAGGAAAAATTCATTGAAACGCACACCGCTCAATTTCATCGGTTCGCGCATTGAAATGTCGCTCAACACATTGAAATCTGCATTGTGAACGCCGAGCGCGAAAAACGAGAATGATTTGTTTTCCTCGCCCGCGCGGATAATTTGCGGCAGATGATCCCATCTGTCGGTCGGTGCGCCGTCGGTCATCAGGAAAATCCACGGGCGAAAAAGTTTGATTCCGTTTGTCCGCAAAATCTCTTTGCGGCGTTTCAAAAGTTCCAGACCGTGCGCGACCGCCGCGCCCAAAGGCGTGTCTCCGGCGGCTTTCAAAACCGGCGGGCGAAAAACATCAGCCGTCGCAAAATCCTGCAAAGTTCTGACCGGACCGAATGTGACGACCGCGATTTCGACGCGCTTCATACTCAAAGAATCGTTAAAAAGTTCGTCACGAAACGCCTGCAAACCGCGATTTAATTCTTCTATTGATTCGCCCTGCATCGAACCGGAAGTGTCGAGAAGCAAAACGCACGGACAGCGCGGTTCGGGATTTTCGGCAAATTCGGCGGCGGCGAAAGGTTGTTGTTCGTCGTAATTATATGTGAAATCGCTCATAAATTATTTTTGTTCCTTTTAATAATAAAATGATTTACTACCAAAAGGCAACAAAATTCAGAGCGATTTTACTCAGAAAAAATTATTGTATTGATTCGGACACATTTGTTAAAATAGGTTTAACAAAATTTTCGGATGTTATCTGAAATTATATTTTAAACACCAAATTTATGAGAATCAAAACCTATACATTCGCTTTATTTTCAATAGTTTTATTTGTTTTTAGCCTTAATGCACAAATTAAAACAGAAGTTGTCCCCGATCTAAAAGTCGCCGAATTCGAACTCGGCAATCGCCAGAAAGCAAAAGATTTTTTCGCAAAAGGATATTCGCCGCGTCAAGGCGAAGACGGTCGCCCGGAATATTATTTTTATAATGAATTCGGCACAAATGTAATGAAAGTTGTCGGCTTATCAAAAGATGATCCGAATTTTATTACGGAAATCGAAGTTTACGCCGTCGGTGAAAGTTATCGGCAAAAGCATTTTTATTTAAAAGATACGGGTTATTTTGTAACCGGCGACGGAATTTTTATCGGTTATCGCCAATCCGTCGCTTCGATGTTCTTATTTCCGGGCGTTACGCGTCGCGACATTATCGGTCCGAAAGATGTTGTCGAGATAAAAGGTGAACCAAACGAGAAATTCGTTAATGAAAATAAGCGCGATGTATTTATTTATAAAATTCCGAACGTTCAGATTGACGGCACGGACGGCGTTTTCAATTACGAGGCGCGTTACGAATTTTACAAAAAAAAGGTCAAAAAGTTTAATATCAAAATCACTCCGGCAGAAGAAAATCAGGAAATGTAATGACTAAAATTAATTCTTGAAAAATTCGGTGTGAAGTTTTTTTATAACTTCTTTGACCTCGCTTTCTTTGACGACAAAAGTCAAATTTACGCTCGACGCGCCGTGGGAAATCAGGGAAATATTTACATCGGCAATCGTCGAAAAAAGTTTTGACGCTAAGCCGGAAGTCGAGCGCAAACCTTCGCCGACGACGCAGATGACAGCGTGACCGCCTTCGATTTCGACATCGCCGAGCCGTTCTAATTCAGTGACGATTTTTTCGATTGAATCCGTGTTGTCAAGCGTTAAAGCGACGGAAACTTCCGATGTTGAAATGACATCAATCACGGTTCTGAAGCGTTCGAATGTTTGGAAAAGTGCGGACATAAAACCGTAACTTCCGAGCATTCGCGCCGATGAAATTCGCAGAATCGTAATTCCCGTTTTGTGCGCGATAGATTTGATTTTGTTCGGCGAAACACCGCTTTCCGGCAAAATCATCGTGCCGCGCATTTCGGGTTTGTGCGAATTACAGACGCGCACCGGAATTGAATAATCAACCGCCGGTTTGATCGTTTTCGGATGGAGAACTTTCGCGCCGAAATACGCAAGTTCCGCCGCTTCTTCGTAAGAAAGAACATCGAGCGTTTTCGCTTCGGGACAAATTCGCGGATCGCACGTCAGAACGCCTGTTACGTCCGTCCAAATCTGAATCTCACGCGCCCGCAACGCCGCGCCGATCAGTGCCGCCGAATAATCAGAACCGCCGCGCCCCAAAACCGTCGTGTCACCGCTTCTGCTCGCCGCAATGAAACCGCCGAGAATCGGGATTTCGCCGTTTTTTATTAAATTTCTCAATTCCAGTTGAACCAATTTTTCCGTTTCGCTCCAGATCGGAGTCGCCGCGCCGTATTCTTCGTCGGTGACGATAATTCGCCGCGAATCCATCTGCCGGGCGTTCAAACCTTTCGCTTTGCAGACTTCGGCGAGAAGTCGCGAGGAAAGTTGTTCGCCGTAAGAAACGACGGCATCTTTGAGCATCGAAAGCGGCAAACTGCGGCGTTCGACGCGCAGAAAAAGATCGGAAAGTTCTTGTTTGGCAAGATTTAGTTCGGCTTTATAAGCGGTTTGGCGCGATTTTTCGAGAAGTTCTTCCGCGACCGATTTATGACGCTCGAAATGTTCTTCGAGCGACGAAAACGCCGCGCCCGAATCGCCATTTTTGGCGAGATCGAAGGCGTTTAAAAGAGCGTCGGTAACTTTCGCCATCGCCGAAGTTACGACGACCGGAGAATTTTCTTTCTCGCCCGCGACGATTGATGCGACGCGCGCGAAGGCTTCAGCATCTTTGACGGAAGTTCCGCCGAATTTCATTACTGTCGGTTTTATCTCGCTCAAATTTCCTCTATTTTACCTCACCGTGGAATTCACGGAGAAATTCTTTTATTTTTTGCCCACGAAATAATGCGAAAGTAAGAATAAATATAAAACTTTTAGCGTCATTTAGCGTATTTTGCAGGCATATTTTTCAAAACCAAATTTGAATTTATTTAAAAACAAAAAGTCGGGCGTTAAAATGAACGACCGACTTTTAATAAAAAAACTTTACAAAATAGCCGTAGCACTCCAACGAATCAGCGTTGACAGTTTAGCGGATTTAGCCGCTATAACCAATCCGAAATCGTTTGAAGTGCGAATTTCGGATTTCGGCGATTTATCCCTTTTGTCCTGCGCGTCGGTCGAGCCTTCAAAAACTCTCCGCGCCGGACTACTTTTGAAAACCGCGCCTCTACAAAAATTAACAAAGAACCGTCATCTGTCGGACAGAAAAATCAAAACGCTTACGTTAAACTGCGTTCAATGCTTTGTCAAGTTCGTGAATTTAAATCAAGTATTTGTGCGAAGTTGATCACATTTGGATTCCGCGTCCGAGTAGTTTAATCTATTTGTAATTGAAAAGTTATCAAGCGGGTTTTCGCCTGAAGTTTTGGCGCAAATTGCAATTATTTTCCGCAAAAGAAATCACGGAATCAGAATAAGAGGGAAGGTTAATGAACAATCAAATATCAAGCGGCTTTAAAGCGGCAAAAGCTCCTGCCGTCAGCCGAATCAACTTAAAAGTAAATGGAGAAAACAAGCAAATCGAAATTAGTCCGTGGGTGACTTTGCTGGATTTACTGCGCGAACGTCTCGATCTGACGGGAACAAAAAAGGGCTGTGATCACGGGCAATGCGGCGCGTGTACGGTTTTGGTTGACGGTAAACGCATTAATTCGTGTCTGACTCTGGCGGTGATGCAGGACGGCGCGGAGATTACGACGGTCGAAGGTTTGGCGGACGGCGACGATTTGCTGCCGATTCAGCAGGCGTTTATTGATTGCGATGCGTTTCAATGCGGTTACTGCACGGCGGGACAGATTTGTTCGGCGGTCGGTTTGATGAACGAAGGCAAGGCGAGTTCGCGCGATGAGATTCGGGAATTGATGAGCGGAAATATCTGCCGCTGTGGCGCGTATCCGAACATCGTTGACGCGGTCGAAGAGGCGATGAATTCAACGATCGGAGGTGCGAAATAATGAATAATTTTTCTTACGCGCGAGCCGAATCTGTCGAAAATGCGGTCAATGAAATCGGAAATTCGGCGGGGGCGAAATTTATCGCGGGCGGCACGAATCTGATTGATTTGATGAAATACAACGTCGAAAAACCGGCGCATCTGGTTGATGTGGGTCGTCTGCCGATCGGCAAGATCGAGGAAATTGACGGCGGTCTGCGGCTCGGCGCGACTTGCACGAACGCGGAAACGGCTTACAACGAAACGGTCGAAAAAAATTATCCGATGCTGTCGCTGGCGATCTTAAACGGCGCGTCGCCGCAATTGAGAAACGCGGCGACGAACGGCGGAAATCTGATGCAGCGAACGCGCTGTTATTATTTTTACGACACGGCATTTCCGTGCAACAAACGCGAACCCGGAACGGGCTGTCCGGCGATTGAAGGTTTTAACAGAATTCACGCGGTTTTGGGAACGAGCAAAAGCTGTATCGCCACGCATCCGTCGGATATGTGCGTCGCGCTTGCCGCGCTCGATGCGACCGTAAATGTTCAGGGAAATGACGGCGAACGCGCGATAAAATTTGAAGATTTTCATCGTTTGCCCGAAGACGCGCCGGAAAAAGACAACAATTTGAAACCGGACGAAATCATCGTTTCAATTGATTTGCCGGAAAAAGGTTTCTCGGAAAATTACACATATCTGAAACTTCGAGACCGCGCAAGTTATGCGTTCGCGCTCGTTTCGGTCGCGGTCGGTTTGGAAATGGACGGCGATAAAATTGCCGACGCAAGAATCGCGCTCGGCGGCGTGGCGCACAAACCGTGGCGCGACAAAGAGGCGGAAAATCTTTTGAAAGACAAATCTGCGACGCGAGAGAATTTTGAAAAAGTCGCGGAAAGGATTTTCGCCGACGCTAAAGGTTTCGGACACAACAATTTCAAAATCGAACTCGGCAAACGCGCCGTCGTCCGCGCATTAGAACAAGCCGCGAACGGAACGCCGCAGACGATTGCGGATAAAGAGATTAAATAATTTATTTCACCAAATAAAACACGGAGTTTTTAAATGAAACCACAGATTGGCACAGATAAACACAGATTTTTAAAGAGTTTTTATCCTGATTTTATCCGTGTTCATCTGTGAAAATCTGTGGTTGAAAATTATTAAAAAATCTCCGGTGCGCTTTGTGGTGAGAAATAACTTGAAAATGTTTACTGAATGACAGATTTCAATTTTTAACAGAATTTTTTATATCTGTGCTGGGAGCAGTCAAAAAAAATCGAACAGGATGAAAACGATTGCTGTAATTTTGCGGCATTCGGGATTTTATTCTTTTTAAGATAAACGAATAAGGGAAAATTAAAATGAAAGCATTATGCTGGTATGGAACGAATGACGTGCGCGTGGAAGACGTGCCGGATCCGAAAATAGAAAATGACCGTGACGCGATTGTTAAGATCACTTCGACCGCGATTTGCGGTTCGGATTTACACTTGCTGGACGGTTATCAGCCGACGATGGAAAAAGGCGACATTCTCGGTCACGAAAATATGGGCGAAGTCGTCGAAGTCGGCAAAGGTGTCGGCAATTTGAAGGTTGGCGATAAAGTCGTCGTGCCGTTTACGATCTCGTGCGGAGAATGTTTTTTCTGTAAAAAAGAAATGTATTCTTTGTGCGATACGTCGAATCCGAATGCGGAAGTCGCGCGTGAAGCGATGGGAGCTTCGCCCGCCGGACTTTTCGGTTTTTCGCATATGCTGGGCGGTTTCGCCGGCGGTCAAGCCGAATATTTGCGTGTGCCGTTTGCCGATGTCGGACCGATCAAAGTGCCGAACGGCATCAAGGATGAAAAAGTCTTGTTTTTGTCCGACATTTTTCCGACGGCTTATATGGCGGCGGAAAACTGCGGCATCGAAGAAGGCGACACGGTGGCGATCTGGGGCGCAGGTCCGGTCGGACTGCTCGCCATTAAATGTGCGTGGATGTTCGGTGCAGGCAGAGTAATTGTCATTGACAATGTGCCGGAACGTCTGGCGATGGCGGAAAGAGAAGGAAAAGCCGAGACGATCAATTTTAACGATGTTGATGTCTATGACGAATTAATGTCGAAAACCGATAATCGCGGTCCCGACCGTTGTATGGATGCCGTCGGCTGCGAAGCACTCGCGGGCGGTAAACTGGACGGAATCGTTGATGCGGTAAAAACGGCGACATTTCTCGCCACCGACCGGATGCACGTTCTGCGGCAGGCGATTATGAGCTGCCGCAAAGGCGGCACGATTTCGATGCCGGGAGTTTACGTCGGCGCGGCGGACAAACTGCCGATCGGCGCATTTATGAACAAGGGTTTGACGCTTAAAACCGGACAAACTCACGTTCAGAAATATATGCCGATTCTGCTCGAAAAAATCGAGAACGGCGAAATTGATCCGTCGTTTATCATCACACACGAATTGCCGCTTGCCGACGCGGTCAAGGGTTACGAAATGTTTAAGGAAAAAGAAGACAATTGTATTAAAGTCGTTCTGAAACCTTAACAGTTTTTCAAGACGGAGAACACGAGATTTTGTAAAAAAAATGAAACCACAGATGTTCACAGATAGACACAGATTTTTTGGAGAATTTATCGAAGATTTATCCGTGTTGATTTGTGTCAATATGTGGTTTCAAATTCTTAAAAAATCTCCTTGCGCTCTGTGTTCTCTGTGGTGAAATAGAAAATTCAAGGGGAAAAGTATGACTACAAACTACATCGGAAAACCGGAAAGCCGCGTGGACGGCAGGTTGAAAGTTACGGGCGGGGCGAATTATGCGGCGGATTTTGATGTGCCGAATCTCGCTTACGGTTATGTCGTTTCGAGTGAAATCACGAAGGGAAAAATCACGAAACTCGACACGTCGAAAGCCGAAGCGGTCGAAGGAGTTTTGAAGGTTTTGACGCACGAAAATCGTCCTTCGACGGCGTGGCGCGATGCGAATTATAAAGATGAAATCGCTCCGGCAGGTTCGCCGTTTCGTCCGCTGAACGACGAAAATATTTTGTTCAGCGGTCAGCCGATCGCGCTCGTCGTGGCGGAAGATTTTGAAACGGCGCGGTTTGCGGCAACGCTCGTCGAAGCCCGATACGAAAGCGAACCGCACGAAACCGACCTCGACGCGAATCGCGAAAAAGCGCGGAAACCGAAAAAAGGCGCGCCGGGTTATAATCAGATTCCGAGCGAACGCGGCGACGCGGAAAAGGCTTGGGAAGACGCGAACTTCAAGATGGAAGCCGACTATTCGACACCGATCGAACATCACAATCCGATGGAAATTCACGCTTCGATCGTCGTTTACGAAGGCGAAGGGAAACTGAAGATTTACGACAAAACGCAGGGCGTTTTAAACAGCAAAAAATACGTCGTCAACGCCTTCGGTTTGAATGCGGACGATGTTCAGGTGATGTCGCCGTTTATGGGCGGCGGTTTCGGCGCGGGTTTGCGCCCGCAGTATCAATTATTTCTAGCGACGCTCGCCGCGCTCGATTTGAAATGCTCGGTCAAAGTCGTTTTGACGCGGCAACAAATGTTCACATTCGGACATCGCCCGCGCTGCGAACAGCGAATTTCACTTGGCGCGCACGACAACGGAACGCTCGAATCGTTGATGCACACCGCGCTCGAAGAAACTTCGCAGTTTGAAGATTTCGCCGAAACGGTCGTCAATTGGTCGGGCGTTTTATACAATTCGGTCAACGCGAAATTCGATTACAATGTCGCGTCGCTCGACTATAACACGCCGCTTTCGATGCGTGCGCCGGGCGCGGTTTTGGGCGTTTACGCGATCGAATCGGCGATGGACGAACTCGCGGAAAAACTAGAAATGGATCCGCTCGAACTTCGCATCAAAAATTACACATACGACGATCCGAACGCCGGTTTGCCGTTTTCCAGCAAGGAATTGATGGAATGCTACAAACAGGGCGCAGCGAAATTCGGTTGGGAAAAACGCGACCACAAACCGCGTTCGATGAAGGAAGGCAAAGAACTCGTCGGCTACGGAATGGCGACCGGAGTTTGGGAGGCGCAGCAATCAGCGGCGAGCGCGAAAGTCGTCTTAAACGCCGACGGCAGCGTCGAATCGAGCAGCGCGACGAGCGACATCGGCACGGGAACTTACACCGCGATGACGCAGATCACCGCCGAACAATTGGGTGTCTCGATGGAAAAAGTCGAATTCAAACTCGGCGATTCAAACCTTTCGCAATCGCCGCTCGAAGGCGGTTCGTGGACGGTTTCGTCAATCGGTCCGGCGATCAAAGCCGCGTGCGAAGAAATCCACAAACAGCTTTTCGAACTCGCGCAGAAGCAGGACGAAAAATTTAATGAGACGGAATTTGAAGGCGTAGAATTCGGCGACGGAAAAATCACTCTGAAAAACGATTCGAGCAAATCAATCGAATTTTCAGAAATTTTGAAAAAAGCCGGAAAAGACAAGATCGAACAGGAATCTTCGGTCAAACCCGACACGGCGAAACGCAATAAATACACAATCAACACACATTCGGCGTGTTTCGTCGAAGTCCGCGTGGACGAACAATTAAAACAAATTCGCGTTACGCGCGTCGTCAACGCTTTCGCCGCCGGACGCATTATCAACCCGAAAACTTCGCGCAGTCAGATCATCGGCGGCGTGGTCTGGGGAATCGGAATGGCACTCGAAGAAGAATCGGTCGTTGACCACAAATTCGGGCGTTTCGTCAACCAAAATCTCGCCGAATATCATCTGCCCGTCAACGCCGACGTGCCGGAAATCGAAGTTGTCTTCGTCGAAGAACACGACGAAATCGTTAACCCGATCGGCGCAAAAGGCTTAGGCGAAATCGGAATCGTCGGAGTCGCGGCGGCAATCGCCAACGCAATTTCCCACGCGACCGGAAAGCGCGTCAGAGATTTGCCGATCACACTTGATAAATTGTTGTAAAAATTCAATATACGATGAAAAATGAAAAAGCCGAAACTAATTTAATTTCGGCTTTTTTCGTTTTTACTGCGTCTAAAACGGCAGAAAGATTTTGAAGTTTTTCGAGGTATTTATATGAAAAAGCAATTTTCCCTATTACAACAATTTACGGTTTTCCTGATGATTTATGTTTTAATGACTCCGGTTTTTGCCGTCGGCGGCGCGGATAAAAAAGATAATCTGAAGGCGTTAAACGAAAATCAGAAAATTATGCACGTGTTAAATAGGCTCGGTTTCGGTGCGCGACCCGAAGATGTCGAAAAGGTCAAAGCGATGGGTTTGAATCGTTATATTGATGAACAACTTGATCCCAATTCGATTGATGACAGAGCATTGTCGGCGAAGCTCGACGGGCTTGATATTCTCGATATGACGACCGCCGAGATTTTTGCGAAATTCCCGAATCCGGGCGCGTTGCTTCGCCAACTCGAAGGCGGAAAACGTCAGGCGGCGGCGAATAATGCGGACGAAATGACCGATGCCGACAAGAAGGCGCGGCGACAGAAATTGCAGAAACTTTACAAGGAATACGATCTGCGTCCGGCGAATCAGATAATGTATCAGCAAACTTCGTCGCGCATTTTGCGGGCGACATATTCGGAAAAACAATTGCAGGAAGTAATGGTGGATTTCTGGATGAATCATTTTAACGTCTATGCCGGAAAAGCGGCGGTGCGCTGGTATATTCCGTCGTATGAACGCGACGTGATTCGCAAAAACGCGCTCGGAAATTTCAAGGATTTGGTCGTCGGCACGGCGCAGCATCCGGCGATGCTTTTTTATCTCGATAATTTTCAATCGGTTTCGCCCGACGCACAAAATAATGGAAATAAACGGCAAACCGAACGCCGTCAGCGTCAACTCGAAAGAATCGCCAGAACCGGACAGATGCCGCCGCGTATGCGCGAGAATCTGAAAAAACGCGGTTTGACCGATGAACAGATCGAAGCGCGTTTGCAACAAATAAAAGATAATCCGAACGGAATGCAGAAAAAAAATCAGCGCGGGATTAATGAAAATTACGCCCGCGAATTGATGGAACTTCACACGCTCGGCGTTGACGGCGGTTACACGCAAAATGACATTGTGGAAGTTGCAAAAGCGTTCACGGGCTGGACGATCGCCGATCCGCGCGGTTATACGAAAGCGGCGGCGAATATGATTAACGATCAGCAAAATAAGGCGATCAACAAACTGCAAAAAATGGCTGGCGTTCCCGACGATCTCGAATCGGGCGAATTTTATTTCAACGCGAGTTGGCACGACAAATCTACGAAAACCGTTCTCGGACAAAAAGTAAACGCGGGCGGCGTAAATGACGGTTTGCAGGTGATTGATATTCTCGTGAAAAGTCCGGCGACGGCGAAATTTATCGCCAAAAAACTCGCCGTCAAATTCGTCAGCGACAATCCGAGCGAAGCATTGGTTAATCGCGTCGCCGCGTCGTTTACGAAATCGAACGGCAATATTAAAGCGACATTGAAAACGCTTTTCACGGACGAAGAATTTTACGCGCCGGAAAATTACCGCGCGAAGATCAAAACGCCGTTTGAATTGATGGTTTCGTCGCTCAGAGTTCTCGGCGCGGACGTTCAGCCGAATCCGACTTTGCCCGGACTCTTAAACAAAATGGGAGAACCGCTTTACGGTTATCAGGCACCGACGGGTTATCCCGATACGGCGGAAGATTGGGTGAATACGGGCGCACTTTTAGAACGTATGAATTTCGCCGTCGCGCTCGCTTCAAACCGCATTCCGAAAACGAATGTAAATTTGAGTCAATTCAATGGCTCAAATAAATCGGCGATTCTCGACAAATCAATCGGCGGAATTTTAAGCGGCGACATTTCGGGAAATACGAAAGCAATTTTGCTGAAACAAATCGAACAACCTTTGCCCGAAGTAAAAGCACCGGCTGAAATGGACGACGAAGAAAGTTATTCCGTAATGCAAGGAAACGGCGGCGGCGGAAAACGTCGCGGCGGCGGTGGTCAGATGCGTCTGCTCGAACCGCGCGGCAACGCGGAAGTTTTCAAAATCGTCGGTTTAATAATCGGTTCGCCCGATTTTCAAAGACAATAAGTTGTTGTTAAAGGTTCGAGGTTCAAAGTTCTAGATTTTATTTCAACTTTGAACCTCAAACCTTGAATTTTTGATTGGTCAAAATGTTAAATCGGTGTTAAGATGGCAATCTATTCAGAATTAAAGCAATTTTTAATATCGAATAACAGATGGCGACGAGGAAAATTTCATTTAACGAGAATATCGAATTTTTGCAGGCATTTGTAAAAAACCCGCTGAAAGTCGGTGCGATTGCGCCGAGTTCGACGGATTTGGCAAAGAAGATGCTTGACGGTATCGCGCCGAATAAAGACAATATTATTCTTGAACTCGGAGTCGGCACGGGCGCGATAACGAAACACATCGCACATATTCTGCCGAATAAAGATTCTTATCTCGGAATCGAACTCGATGCCGATCTGGTCAGACATCTCAGAAAAACTTATCCCGATTTATCAATCAAACGCGGAAACGCGCTCGAAGCCGGAAAAATTCACCGGCGCAGCGGACTCGGCAAAGTCGGCGCAATTATTTGCTGTCTGCCGTTTGTTACGATGCCGAACGAGATAGGCGAAAATATTCTCTCCGAAATCTCCGTTTTTATGGATAAAGGCTGTCTGTTCCGCACGTTTCAATATGCACACGGCTACTATATGCCGTCGGCGATCAAACTGCGCGAATTTATGCGAAACCGCTACGGCAAATCGAAACGCAGTAAAATTATCGTCAAAAACGTCCCGCCCGCTTACACTTTAACTTGGGAAACAAACTGATCTCTCCAAAAATCATCAACAATTCTCTTGCAAAAAATTCTGATACTATTTATTTTGTAATATATCAAAGGACGATTTAAAAATATGAAAAGATTTATAAGTTTAATAATTTTGAGTTTGGCATTTACCGGCGCAATCTTCGCGCAGGAAAAAATGAATGAGAAAAAACCGACGGAAGCCGACAAAACGGAAGCGATTCCGGCGAAAGGCGTTTTAAAACGCGGCGCACCGCTCGGCAAATCGAAAATGGTTTCGCTGGCGAAAGTTTTGAAAACACCTGAGAAATTCAGCGGCAAAACCGTCCGCGTCGAAGGCGTGATCGTGCGTTCGTGCAAGATGGAAGGCTGTTGGATGGAACTTGCGCCGACCGCCGAAGCAAAATCGGTGCGCGTGAAATTCAAAGATCACGAGTTTTTCATTCCGCTCAATGCGGCGGGCGCAAATGCCAAAGCCGAAGGTGTTTTCTCGGTCAAAACTCTTTCAAAAGCGGAAGTTGACCATTTAATGAACGACGACGGCGCGAAATTCGACAACATCAATGCCGACGGAACGGTGACGGAAATTTCGTTTGAAGCGTCCGGCGTAGAATTAGCAAAAGCAACCGAATAGTTTTATAAAGAATCGTAAGTCCGTAGAAGTTTTCAAAAACATTACGGACTTACGATTTTTTTATGAAGTTAAAACTTGCATTGCTGTTCATTTTATGCGCGTCGTTGTCTTTTGCGGCGCACGCACAGTTTAAAGGCACGGGAAAACTTGGCGGCAGATTGCTCAAGGCTAATGGAAAACCGCTTGCTTACACTGAAATTGAACTCGTGCCGGTTTTGTTCGATGTGCAGATTCCCGACAAAAGATTCTGGGCGACGACCGATTCACACGGAAATTTCAGTTTCAAAGATTTACCGCCCACGCAATATACTTTGAGCATTAATTTCAATGAAACGCCGACCGATCTTTCTCCTTATCCGACAGTTTTTTATCCGAACACCGCAAACCGCGAAGATGCTGAAGTTTTCGATATAACAAATACGACCGATCTAAGAAATCTCTCTTTTCATCTGCCGTCCGCGCTTGCTCAAAAAACGGTAAAAGGCAAAGTCATTGACGAAAACGGCAATCCGGTTGCAGGAATTCACGTCGGTCTGCTCAATGCCGGAATCAAGGAAGTTGTTTTTACGTTTGAATATGTAACCGACAAAAACGGCGAATTCACCCTCAAAGGCTTCGAGCATACGAACTACATTGTAACCGCCGTCGAAGTAGAAATTTCAAAAGTTCCCTTTACGATGCCGCCGCCGCCGACAGCTTACGGCAAATCCGCCGTGTTTACTCTCGACGCACAAACGCCGCAAATTTTCGTTATGCTCGAAAAGGTCAGAAAAGACGTTCCGTTGGAAAGAAACGTCGGTGAATGATCTCAATATAATAAAAATAATTTTTAGTATTGAATTAAACTGCCCTCACGTTTTGCGCGTTTTATTGCCCGCGAAAAAACCCAGACGGAAAACGGTAATAATACGGCGAGAAAAATCACGAGCGTAAAAAACGAACTTTCGACTTCGGAAAATGTTTTCCCCTGAATCAAAACTCCGCGTATTCCGTCGAGTCCGTGCGTCGAAGGATTAATATTCGAGACGATATTTCCGCCGGTTTTTCCGATGCTTTCTTTGAGCATTTCCTTCGGGAAAAATACGCCGGAAAACAGCGCAGTTCCCGCACCGATCACGATTGCAAACGGATCGCCGCGTTTGAAAACCATTGCAAAACTCGCCGAAAGAATTCCGATGCAAGCGAGACACAGCGTCGTCAAAACGAGAAAAGCCGCCGCCAGTAGAAAACTTCCCTTGTATTGCACATCAAAGAAAAACCAACCGAAAAATAAATAGAGAAATGAATTGAAAGTCGCGTCAACATAAGACCACGCAGAGCTTGAAACGATAACGGTCGGCACATTTATCGGCGTTAAAAGCACACTTTCCAAAGTTCCCTGCACTTGTTCCTGACGAATTGCATTGGCGAGCGCGGAAAAACCGACCATAAAATAATTGAGCATTGCCATTCCCGTCAGCCACGCAGCGAGCGGATTTTGCCAATCGGGATATTGTTGGCTGACAAAACTGTTGGCAAAAATTCTCGAAATGAAAAAAAACGTCGTCGTAATGCCGAGAATCCACACCAGACGCAGAAAAAACTCGACGCGGTAACTCAATGCAAGTTGAAAATCTCTGATGACGAAAGCACGGATGCGGCGCAGTAAATTCATATTTTAATTGACCTTTGATCTTGAATTGTTGATCTTTGCTTTTTGTCGGATTACAGAAAAAACGAATCTCATCAAACAAATAGTATCAAAGATTGAAAATCAAAGGTCAAAGATCACACTACTGCCGAATTGCATTTTGTATTAAATTTCCATTAAAATTATTTGATGTCTTCAATCACAAAAATATCGGGATTGCTTTTCGTATTTTGCGTCCTTTTTGTCGTGAGTTGTAAGCAATACGATGAAACTAAAAATCTGAACGCACCGACACCGGATTTAACGCAATCGGCAAATGCCAATAACGCGGCGAATCTCGCTAAAGACGATGCCGAAGAATTGCAGGAAGTCGTCAAACTTCCTTTTGAACCGGACGAAGAAGCCACCGTCTGGCGCGAAACTCCGGCGGCGAACTTCGATAATGACAATCGTGTTCCCGCAAAAGGCGATAAAAAACTCGTCGCCGTTATGAAATTTTCTAAAGAAGATTCTGAAAAACTGATTGAACTTGCTTCACAACATCAACCGCCGCAACCGACTGAAACGACAACCGAACCTTGGTTTCCGCCGGAATTAGTTGCCGCCAGCGGAGTTTCCGGCAACGAAACCTTAAAAGGAACGGTTTATTCCGCCGCCGATTTTTTCAAAAGTCCTTATTCTAACGGTTATTTAATCAAAGTTAATGAAACCGATTATTTCATTTTAGAACTTACGGCGAATTAAGAAACTCGGCATTTTTACAAATCTTCGTATCTTTTCAATTTGCGGTAAAGTGTCGAAAGATCAATTCCGAGAATTTCCGCCGCGTTTGTTTTATCGTCGTCAACCGTCTCTAAAATCTCCATAATATAACGCCGTTCGACTTCTTCAAGCGTCGGGCGAAAACCTTCGGGATCGCGTATTTCTAAACTTCCACCGGAAAACTGACGAATTTTAGGCGGCAGAAATTCCGGCGTTATTTCATCGCCGCTCAAAATAAACGCTCGCGCGACCGCATTTTCGAGTTCGCGGACATTTCCCTGCCAGTTGTAACCGACGAGCGCGGCGAGCGTTTCTTTCGTGACCGTTTTTTCCGCCGTCTGCTGTTCGCGGGCGTTTTTTGTAACAAAATGTTTTGCCAGAAGCGGAATATCTTCGCGGCGATTGCGAAGCGGCGGCAGATGAATTTCGACGACGTTCAGACGATAATACAAATCTTCACGGAAACGATTTTCCGCCAATTCCGTTTCTAGATTCTTGTTCGTCGCAGCGATTATCCGCGCATCGAATTTTATCGGCAGAGATGCCCCGACGGGCGTAACTTCGTGTTCCTGCAACGCGCGTAGAAGTTTGACCTGCAACGAAAGCGGCATTTCGCCGATCTCGTCCAAGAAAATCGTGCCGCCTTCCGCCGAACGAAACAGACCTTTTTTGTCGGTTTTCGCATCCGTAAACGCGCCTTTCGTATGTCCGAAAAGTTCGGATTCGAGCAGTGATTCGGGCAATGCGCCGCAATTGACCGCGAGAAACGGTTGTCCGGCGCGACTGCTGTTAAAATGAATCGCCCGCGCGATCAGTTCTTTTCCCGTTCCCGATTCGCCCTGAATTAAAACCGAAACATTCGTATCGGCGACCTTTTCGACGAGGCGGAAAACTTTTTGCAAAGCCGCGCTCGTGCCGATGATTTCGGAAAAACCGTAATGTTTATTGAGTTCGCGTTTGAGTTGGCGATTTTCGACGAAAAGCTCGCGCTGGCGAATTGCGTTTTTAACCGTTTGCAGTAAATCTTCGTTGACGAAAGGTTTCGTGATGTAATCATACGCGCCTTTTCTGAGCGCGGCGATCGCCGAATCAACCGACGAATACGCCGTCATAATTATCACGAGCGCGTCTTTGTCAATCGCATTTATTTGGTCGAGAAGTTCCAAACCGTCCATTCCCGCCATTCGTATGTCGGTCAACGTAACAGAGATATTATTTGCCGGAAAAATCTCCAGCGCGGTTTCCGCCGAGTTTGCCGTGAAAACATTGTAGCCTTCGTCTTCGAGCAACTGCCGCAAAATCGAGCGCATCAATTCTTCATCTTCGACCACGAGAACATTTTGTAACGTCATAGATGTAGAAATTTTATGTTTTTGTTCGGGCAGATTGCAAATAATTCGCCTGTAAAACACATTTCGCGTAAAATAAATATAGTTCGATTCAGTAAACGAGCTTGAATAACTTAAAAGATAAACCATTTCAAATCATTTACGTATAAAATAACGGCGGCGAATTAAGATGAATTTTAACGAAACATTAAAACTTGCACTGGCGGCGATCTGGGGACACAAACTGCGTTCGTTTTTGACACTTCTCGGAATGATTATCGGCGTAATGACGTTTATGATCGTGCTTTCGATATTGCAGGGATTTAATGTTTATGTTGACGAGAAAATCGCCGGAATCGGTTCAAATGCTTTTACGATCCAGCGTTTTTCTTTTGAAGATTTCAAAGACACCGACACGATTGCCGCCGCGCAACGACGCAACAAAGAACTGACTTTCGATGAACTGGAATTTATCAGAGAACGCGCTCAAACGATTGACAAGATCGGCGCAAAAGCGTTTGCCAACTCGCGCGAAGTCAAACGCGGTTCGGTAACTCTCGAAGACATCAGAGTTGACGGCGCGGAACCCGTCATCGGCGAGATCGAGAATGTCGAAATCGCCGAAGGTCGCTATTTTACAAATGCCGAAAACGAAAATCAGATGCGCGTCGCGTTCGTCGGTTCGGACATCGCCAACAAATTATTTCCGCGCGGCTCGGCAATCGGCGGAGAAATAAAAATACGAGGAATTCCATACAAAGTGATCGGCGTTCAAAAAGAAAAAGGCACGGTTTTCGGAATGCCGCAAGACGCTTTTATTACGCTGCCGCTTTTGACTTACGGCGCAAATTTCGGCGGTTTGACCAACAGCCGCCAGCTTTCTTTTAAAGCAACGGCGGTTTCGGAAAAACTTTTTGACGATGCGGTCGAAGAAGCCAGAACGCTGATGCGCGTTAAACGCAAACTCGAATTCGGCAAAGAAGATACTTTCAGAATTATTACGCCCGACGCGATTTCCAGTCTGCGCGACAGCATTTTCGGTCCGATTTTTATCGTGATTATTTTCGTTCCGGGAATTTCTCTCGTCGTCGGCGCGATCGTCATTATGAATATTATGCTCGTCGCCGTAACGGAAAGAACGCGTGAGATCGGCATTCGTAAAAGTCTCGGTGCGCGGCAGAACGATATTTTAAGACAGTTTCTTTTAGAATCGGCGACGCTTTCCGTGATCGGCGGAGCTATCGGTTTGATTCTCGCCGAACTTGCCGGATTTATAATTTCGGCGATGTTTATTAAAACCGTTATTCCGTGGTATGCGATCGTGATTTCGATCTTCGTCTGCGCGCTCGTCGGCATCGTCGCCGGACTTTTCCCCGCGTGGAAAGCCGCCAGACTCGACCCGATCGAAGCCTTAAGAGCGGATTAAAAATCTGCAATTCAATAATTAGTTATGGCACTTCCGGTAACATTCTTAGAAAATTTCAAAATGGCGTTCGCCACTTTGCGGAATAACAAATTGCGCTCGTTTTTAACGATCATCGGCGTAATGATCGGTGTTATCGTCGTAATGCTGATCTCTTCTTTAATCAGCGGAATCAGCGTCGCGTTTGAAAAACAGATCGAATCTTTCGGCACGAATTCGATAATTTTATACAAATACGATCTCGTGCAATTCGGCAGACGCTCGCAGGAAGAACGGATGCGAAAACCTTTAACGGCGGAAGATTCCGAGGCTTTATCAGAACTTTCGACGGTCGAAACCGCCGTTCCTATTCTTGATGTGTCGAGCAATTTCTGGGGCGGAAGAATAAACGTCAGCAGCAAAAACGGAAAAACTTCCGCTTCCGTCAGACTTCAAGGAACACTTCCCGATTTTGAAAAAACAGGTTCCGAGGTTTTAACGCAAGGTCGTTGGTTTTCGCAAGCCGAAAACGATTACAACAAAGACGTTTGCCTGATCGGTTCGGCGGTCGCCGATGCTTACTTTCCCTACGGAGATCCGATTGGTGAAGATTTAGAGATCGGCGGACGGAAATTTACCGTCATCGGACTTCTGCAAAAACGCGAACAATTCCTAGGCGGCGACGGAAGTTCGAGCGAAAGCAACGTAATTTATATGCCGCTCGGTTCGGCTCTGCGCCTGAAACCGCAGGCTGATGATTTGTATATCACGGTCGTCGCCAAAGAAGGAATGCTCGAACGCGCCAAAGATCAAGTGCAGGATTTGATGCGCGTCCGCCGCCAAGTTCCGTTCGGCGAAAAAGATAATTTTTCGATGTCCACTGCCGCTTCGATCATTGATACGTTCAGCGCGATCACGAGCGGAGTTTTCGTTGCAATGATCGTAATTTCGTCGGTCGGTTTGATGATCGGCGGAATCGGCGTGATGAATATTATGCTCGTTTCCGTAACGGAAAGAACGAGAGAGATCGGAATCCGCAAAGCACTCGGCGCGAAACGTAACGATATTCTGCTTCAATTTTTGGTCGAAGCCGCCACTTTGACCGGATTCGGCGGACTTGTCGGTTTGCTCATCGGTTGGGGTTTATCGTTTTTAATCAGCCTCGTTTTCCCGTCTTACGTTCCGCTCTGGGCGCCAATCGCCGGATTCGTCGCCAGCGTCGGAATCGGTTTAATCTTCGGACTTTTTCCGGCGTGGAAAGCAGCCAGACTTGATCCGATTGAAGCGTTGCGTTACGAATAAAAAAAGTTAATTTTTACAGTTTAATTTCCAATTTTGCATTCGATTTAATTTTCGTCTGTTTGCTCAGATGCAAGAATTTTCGCGGAAAAGTGCAGTTATAATAATCTGCACTTTTCCGAAACAATCAATTTCGCAAACGGCTTAAACTCTTTGCATACAAAAGCATAAAAAATTCTTCTTTCGATATATTCTCTTCCGTCAAAATTTACAAAATGCGAAGGATTTGAGAATTACTTTGTCCGGTTTTTCAGAATATTTCCGCATATCTAAGCAAGTGTGAAAAAAATTTAGAAACAGGAACAAATTTCATAAAAAAAAGAAAACTAAACAAAAATATTAATCAATATCTCAAGACGGCGAGCATTATCTACGACAATCAACAAACAGATTATCGGCATTTACTCTCAATGCGGCGAGTCACAAAGTAATACCGGAAGTTTTTAAATTTATGGTTCTCTCAACAACCTCACAATTCTTCGTAAATGAAAAGAGCGGTTTCGTTATTTGAAACCGCTCTTTTTGTTTTAATTGGAAAAGACGGAAAAATTCACATTCTTCCGTCTTTTTTCTGTATTATTAGAAAATTAGACTGCTTTTAAGAGTTCCAAAGCTTTTTTAAGCTGCAAATCTTCCAACACCGGCTGCTTCGGTGCGGTTTTTGTTTCCGGTGAAGCATTCGGTTGCGGTTCGGTTTCCTCTTCTTTTTGGTTTTCCACAAGATTTTCGACTTCGAGAGGTTCGGGAGTTTCCGGTCGTTTTACTTCTACTGACGGCTTCACGCCTGATTTTACTCTTTCGTCTTGTAAAAAAGCTATTCCGCTAGGAGTTGCCCATTTCGCGGTTGTCAGCAACAAACCATCGCCCGAACGAAGCGAGAATAATTGTTGATCGGTTCCCGCGCCGAAACTTTTTTCTCCGACGACATCGCCGCGTTTTCTGTCTAAAAATGCTCCGGCGATAACTTCCGCCGCGCCCGCCGTTCCGAGGTCTATCAAGACCGAAACTTTCCCGTCAAAGACGAATTTCGCGGGGTCGGCATCGTAAGTTTTCGTCACCTGATCGCTGCGACCGATTACTTTGGCAATCGTTCCGTCTTTTATAAATAAATTCGCCGTGTCAACGCCTTCCTGCAAACTTCCGGCGGAAACATTTCTCAAATCCAAAACGATTTTCTGCACGCCTTGTTTTTGAAGATTTTGAATCTGCGCTTTGATATCTGCCGATTCGCCGCCTTCTAAACTGTAAACTTTGATAACTCCGATCTTGTCGTCTTCGACTTTCGATTCGGCTTTCGGAATGGTATATTTGCCGCGCGAAACAGTGATTGTCTGCGGTTTTTCGCCTGTTCTCAAAACGCGCAATTTAACCGGCGTTCCGTTTCCGCCAAGAATCATTTGCTTCGCATCATACAATGAAATATCGCGTGTCGCGCGGTTTTCAATATATTCGATAACATCTCCGGCGCGAAGTCCGCCTTTGTCAGCGGGCGAATCTTTGATTACCGAAATCACATAAAGATAAGAAGAAATCTGCGAAAATTCCGCGCCGATGCCGACTTTCGTATCTTTATTTTTCGCCTGATAATCACGAACTTGATCGGCGGTCAAATAAGTAGAATAAGGATCGAGATCGTTCGTCAGACCGCGCAGTGCGCCGTCGCGCACCTTCGACAGATTCGGTTCGTCAACATAATCATTTTGGATATGCTGAAGCACCGATTCAAAAATCCGCAGTTGTGCGCCCGGATCGTTAATCGGCTGTTGAGCAAAAGTTCCCATCAAACCGCCGACTATGGCGTAAGTAACGATTGCGAATGAAATTGATAAAACTATTATTTTTCCGCGAAATGTCATAATTTTTTATACGTGCTAACTTTTATAAAGTTTTCGATTCAGACCGGACAATTATAAAATAATAAAGACTCGATTCAAAGTATATTAAATCCGAATTCCGAATTACGTTAAATTGTGCAAGATAAAGATACATTTAATCCAGACGATATTCTAGTTTTTTTCGACGTTTTAAAAACTCCCGAAAAAGGACGCATCGTTGCGTTGGACTTAGGAACAAAAAAAGTCGGCATCGCCGTTTCGGACGAACTGCAAATTACCACACGCGGCGTGCGGACGGTAAAAAGAGTCGGCTGGAAAAAGTTTCTTTTAGAAATCATTGCCGTTCTGGAAGAGTTTGATGCCGTCGCTTTGGTTTTAGGTTTGCCGCTCGAATTTGACGGCGGAGAAAGTGAAATGTCCGCGGAAGCACGGCGTTTAGCGCGCAATTTTTCGCTGTCTTTGAAAATTCCCGTATTTTTGCAGGACGAAAGAAACTCTACCTACGCGGCGCAAAATTTTTTGTGGAATTCCGGTTTTAGCAAAAAAGAATCTCTCGAAAAAGTTGACAGCGAAGCCGCCGCAATTATTTTGAGAGATTTTTTAAACTTAAAAATAGAACTGAAAAAAAGAAAAAAACTCGACAAATAAATATCCGAGATTTTTTCAAATTCTAAATTTTTCATTCAGCATTCTAAATTCTCATCGGTAAAAAATGTCAAAGTAATTCTTTCCGGTAAAATTTAGAATTTACAAAACATATTTATTTCGGATTCATCAAAACAACTTGTTTCGTATTTTCATCAACCGCGCTTTTGCTGAACGGAAAAACCGGCGTATTTCCCGATAACCAACTTTGAAACTGGTCTTTATAAAATGCCGATTTCGGATCGCCGCTTTCGCCGAGCGCGATTCCGTGTCTGGTTTTATCCCAATCGCCCGGCATCGTCACGAGCCGCATCGAAACGCTCTGACCGACATTCGGCGTGAGCGAATATCCCGAACCTTCGACCGACGGCACGACGAAAATTGCGCCAACAATGGGCGCGGGGTTGAGAGGATGAGGGAAATTTATTTTCCAGAAACTTCCCCAATTCCATTTCGATTCGTCCGCGCCGTAATTTTTTGCTAAATCCTCGCGCGCATCTTTGTCGGCGGCGATGAGCAAATTCTTGTAACTCTTAAATTCCTTCGGCAGCCAATCGGCGGGCTGTTCTCTGATGAGCCAATCAATAAATGAATTCGAGTTTCCGCCTTGAAACTGCTGCCGCAGATCATCGCCGATCTTGAAATTCAAAATTTTCACATAAACTTGTCGTCGAATCGCATTTATAAGAAGCGCGGCTTTTGAATCAGCGGACATTTTGCCGTCCCAACCGCGCAAAACATTAAGAGTTCCATCGCTCGCCGATTCCATTTTGACGACTTCGCGGGCGAAATTTGCATAAGAAATGTTGTAAATATCGTGCTGAATGTCCGACGCATCCTGAATCGTAACTTTTTTGTTCGCTTCAAGAAGCTGATAAATTCTTCGTGCGCGATACGGATCAGCCCACAGATTTCCGAGATGATATTTATAACTGTCGCCCGCCAGACGCTGATTCGCCGTGACGATAAAACCGCGCGCCGGATTGTAGCTTTCGGGCAGTTCTTCAAACGGAATATAACTTTTCCATTTTCCGTTTGCTTTCGTCCCGTCATACGGCACACTTCCGTCGCCCGAATCACGAATCGGAATCGCTCCGGCATCGTGAAAACCGATGTTTCCCTTCACGTCCGCGTAAATAAAATTCTGCGTCGCGCCGCCGTAAGTTTTCAGCGCGGCTTTGTATTCGTCCCAATTTTTCGCGCGATTGAGAAGCAAAAACGCTTCGAGTTCGTTGTTTTTAGAATCGAACGCCGTCCATTTCAGAGCAACTTTTTTTGCGCCGTTGTCCTGAATAATCACTCCGTCGTCGGTTTCGATAACTTCCAGAGAAACGGTTTCCGTCTCTGTTCCGAACGGACTTTTGCGGACTTTTATTTCTTCTGTGCGAATATTCGACGGCTTAAAACCGTTCGCGGTTTTGTTTTCCTTTTTGTCGTTTAATTCTTCGATATACAAATCCTGCACATCAGGACCGAGATTCGTCGCGCCCCACGCGATAAATTCGTTGTGTCCGAGAACAACGCCCGGAACGCCCGGAAATGTTACGCCGGCGACGCGATTTCCCGGCGAACTTAAATTGACCAAATACCAGATCGAAGGCGCGGAAGCCTGCAAATGCGGATCGTTCGCTAAGATCGGTTTGCCGTCGAGCGTGCGCTTTCCCGAAACGACGAAGTTATTGCTCGCCGCATTGAAAGGTTCGTAAAAGCCGATTTTTTCAAGCGATTGTTTTCTTATTTGCTCGGCGTTTTTTGCATACTCGAAAAAGTTTTCATCTAAATCTAAACTCGCAGTTTTTCCTTTTGCTTTCGGTTTTTCTTCAAAATCCTTCCCGACAACTAAAACATCGAACGGCGTTTTTTGATTAAAAAGTCTGTCACGAACGTCTTGCGGAAGTTTCTCGAATTTCGCCCGCGCCGCGTCCGCCCACCAAGTCGTGCTGAGCGCGTCAGTCAGAATTTTCCCGATTATCAAAGAATCCGTCGCTTTCCATTGTTCGGGCTGATACTGCAAAATCTTGAATTCCGGCGGCATCGAATCTTTGTTCAAACTTGCGATATAAGCGTTCACGCCTTTCGCGTAATTGTCCAAAGCTGCTTTGAATTCCGCGTCGAGATTTTTGTAAGACTCATTGACGATTTTATCGAAACCGAATCTGCGCCAGCGTTTATCTTCTTCCAAAACGACTTTTCCGAAAATTTCCGCCGTTCGCCCGCTCGCCACGCGGCGAAACAAATCCATCTGCCAAAGTCTGTCCGAAGCCGTCGCGTAACCTTGTGCAAAGTAAAGATCAGCATCATTTTTCGCTTCGATATACGGAATCGAACGATTATCGCGCCGAACGGTTACGGAATCTTTCAAACCCGACACTTGCAGAATTTCCGTCGGCGTTTGAGCAAAACAAGCCGTCGTGATTATCAGCGAAAATGTAACGAAAATGAATCGTTTGAAGTGAAATAACATTAATTCAATTTACAAAATTTTCCGTTGAATGAAAAGTTGTTAAAAACGCAAAGCCGAACGGAATGTGTGATGTTCCGTTCGGCTTTGTGTTCAGGGACAAATTAAAACTAGAATGTCACACCGATTTGTCCTTGAATCGCCCGCGGCGCGATAAAATGTGTGCCGCTGAATGTCGAGTTAAAGTTATAAAGTGAAACCTTATTCGTTAGATTAGTCATCGTAACCCGCGCCGTCATTTTGAATTTTTCGGTGCGAAGAACATTTTCACTGCCAAAACTCAGGTCAAACAAACTTCGCGGCGCAACTCGCGGCGGATTCGTGTCGTCGTTTGCCGTGCCGTCAGCCGGAATGCGAATTTTCGTCGCGCCACGATTGTTTGAATCGCAACTTCTTATCGGATTCGCAAGAGTCGCAAATTGACTGCCGCAAAACAGACCGATTTGCTGTTGTTCATCGGCACTAAAACCGAGTGCCGTCGCGTAATCGGGAACTGCGCCGGAAACCAGACCGCTGTCGTAACGATATGTGAAGGCAAAGAACGGCGCAAATTTTTTCAAATTTTCAAATTGCTGAAAATTATATTGAACCTGCGTCGTCTGCTGAAATGCCTGATCGTGATCAATGCGGAAAACGCCTTCCGGCAAATCCGAGTTAAAGAAAAATCCGCCCGTTTCCGGCGGGAAAAATCGCGCTCGTGTGTGTCCGGCGGTGAAAAATGCACTCAAACCTTGATAATTTGTCAGATTGACGCGAAATGAAACACCGTCAATTTTCGATTTGTCCCACGAAATCGGGAACGTGATCGGCGTATTTAAAAGCACATTGAAATCGGAAGCGTTGCGCGTATATTTGTTGAAATAATCAATATCGGCGACGATATATTTGCCGAAACCTTGCTGCACACCGATGTTGAACTGATCGCGGTTGCCGGGTTTCAGCGTTCCGGTGCTGACATCGCCGAATGTCCCGTCGGCAAAACCGTTTACGCCCGCCGCGTTCGAGAAAATCAGATTTTCGTTATAAGGAGTTTCAAAGTTTCTCGTGTAAGAACCTCTGATAATCGTGTTTGTAGGTTTGAAAAGATACGAGATTCCGAGACGCGGTTGAAGCGATTTTCCTTTTGTCAAACCATTATAATTATCAAATCGCAAACCTAAACTTGCGGTCAAACCGTTTTTAAAGTTTATCGAATCCTGCACAAATGCTGCTTCTTGTTTGATGTCCGTGCGCCCGTTAAATGTAAAAAGCCGTCCGCCGCGTGTCAGATCATAAGGCAGCAAACCGAGCAAAAAATCGGAACTTGCCGGATCGTTAAAATCAGGATCGGTGATGCCGAATTGAAATCCTTCGTTTAAAAAAGTGTGCTGAAACTGTCCGCCGAATTTTATGTTGTGAATTCCTCTAACATAAGAAATATCTGCCTTAATTCCTGCATTTGCTAAACGTCTTTGCTGGCTGACGGTCTGCGTCTGATCGGCGAACGGATTCGCGCTCGGATAATAATTAACCTGATCCAGACGAAAATAAGGATTTATCGTCAAAACCGTCGAGGGATTGAAAATATGAACGTAACCCGGCGCGATATTGAGCGATTTTACGCGCTGACGCTGATCTTGACCGAGAAATTCCTGATCGTAAGTGTTCGGAATTTCAAATTTATTTTGCGCCACAAATAAATTCAAGTGAAAAGAATCGTTCGCCGTCGCGCTGTAATCGAAGCGGTTAAAAAGACTGACGGAATTTCCGTCATCGTGCAGACGTTCAAATTCCGGCGAATCGAGAAATCTGTGCGAACGGTCATAATTAAACGCCGTGAAATTGCCGTATTTCGCCGTTCCGAAACCGAAAGTTGCATCTTGCGAGGTCGTATTAAAACTTCCGTAACTCGAATTAAAACTCCCGAACGGTTTCGGCGAATTCAGACCGGATTTCGTAATCGCATTAACGACAAGACTCGTTTTGTCACCATATTCCGCCGGAGTCGCGCCGGTTATCGCTTCAAAAGACTGAATTACATTGACGGGGAGTTGCGTCGAAAATGCTTTGCTTTGCTGATCGGTGATCGGCTGATTGTCAACCGAAAATTGTGTCTGCGCGTGATCGCCCAGCGGGTGAAAAAATCCGTTCGAGTCGGCGACAACTCCGGGCGATGTCAAAGTAATCGCTTCGCTCAGACCGTTTCCCGGTGAAGTCAGCGGCAATTTACTTATTAAAGTTTGATCAACGTCCGTGTGCGTCGTCGGAATATTTTCGATATTCACCGCGCTCGTGCTGACATCTATAACCGCGCTCGTTCCGCTGATCGCCAGCGAAATATAAATCTGTTGCGGAACTGAATTACGCACGACAATATTTTGTGCCGCATTATTAAAACCATCAGCCGAAACGCTTATTTGATAGTTATTCGGCGGAATATTTTTCAAAATAAAACCACCTTCTTCATCGGTCGTCACCGTGCGGACAAAACCCGTCACTGCATTTTTAATCGTTACATTCGCATTCGGAACGACCGCTTTATTCGGATCGGAAATCGTTCCCGAAATCGTTCCCGCTGTTCCCAAAGACTGCGCCGAAACAAAATGCGGCGCACACAAAAAAGTTAAAACTGCTGCTGTGAAAATTATTTTCAAGTATGATTTCATAGATTAAACTCCTGCATCTATCACCAATAATTCGATGATGAATGTTAAATTACCGAGTTTGAACGCAAGCTACAAAAAACAGGTTTCGCTTTTCAATGAACTGCTTCTATTGACTGTTAAACGGTTATAAATGCCCAACGGATTTTTGTTATTTATGTTTGGAATTATCAAAGTTTCAATAATTTTTCACGCAAAAGACGTGATTGCAGACGGCTTGTCGGGATTTCCTGCCCGTTTTTGAGAATTACGACATAAGTTCCGCCCGGCATCGGCGAAACTTTTTCAAACATTTCGAGATTTGCTAACGCGCCGCGCGAAAGTCTGATGAATTTTTCCGAATCAAGACGCGCTTCAATGTCTTTCAGACGATAATTTATCAGGTATTTTTGATTGTCGTGCGTTGTAATATGAAGAAGTTCCCCGTCGGCGATAATCGAAGCAATTTCGTCTGTCGGCACGAGAAAAATTTCGTCGTTTTTCTTGAGTGGAATTCTTTCCAAAATCTCGCCGCGCGTCGTTTCCTCGTAAACTTCGACGGCTTTTTTCACCTTTTCGGTCTCCGTTTCGAGAAAATCTTTCTGTTCGAGCCGCTCTTGCGCGCGGTTTAATGTTTCGCGCAGACGGTTTCTTTCGATCGGTTTGAGAAGATAATCAACCGCATTGACTTCAAACGCCTGAATCGCAAATTCGTCGTGAGCCGTGACGAAAGCGACGAGCGGCATTTCGTTTTTCCGCAGATGTTTGACAACTTCCAAACCGGAAATTTCCGGCATTTGCAGATCGAGCAACGCCAAATCAGGTTTTTCAGATTTAATGATCTCAATCGCCGCCGCACCGTTTTCCGCTTCGCCGACCAGTTCGACATCTTCAAACTGCGACAAGATTGTTTTCAAAAAATTTCGCGCCGGACGCTCATCATCGGCGATGATTATTCTCAATTTGCTCATAATCAATAAATTTCGGCAGTCGGAACGCCGCCCATCTTGGCGGCAATGAGTGCGACAGCACGAAATAAATGCTTATATTTGCGCCGTTAAATTAACCGGATTTTTTTTCGCGCCGAAGCGACGCTCATTGCCGCCAAGATGGGCGGCGTTCCGATGGCAAATCTTCTTTTACTATTTTAACAGGAATTTTAACTTCTACATTCGTTCCCGTTTTAATATCGCTCACGAGTTTCAAAGAAGATTTTTCACCGTAATAATTTTCCAGTCTCCGCCTGATATTTTCCAGACCGATGCCGTTTGGATTATTAAAATTCTTCGATTTACCGCCTGCGCCGGAATCATAAACTTTCAGATTTAGAAAATTTTCATTTTCCAGTTTCGCCGAAATTTTAACCGTTCCGCCGTTTTTATTTGCCGAAACGCCGTGTTTTATCGCGTTTTCAACCAAAGGCTGCAATATTAAAGACGGCACACGCAGATTTTTCAAATCTTCCGGCACATTTATTTCGATTTGCAGACGTTCTTCAAATCGCGCTTTTTCGATGTCGAGATAATTTTCGATCAAATCTATTTCTTCGCCCAAAGTGCAGAATTCGCCGCCGGATTTTAGAACTTTTCGCAGAAGTTTTGTCAGTTTCATCAAAGTCTCAAACGCGGTTTCCGGCGCGGTATTTATCAGATAACCGATGGTCGTCAGCGCGTTAAAGAGAAAATGCGGATTGATCTGCGAACGCAGTGCAGTCAACTGCGCTTCGGTCGCCAGTTTCGTAAATTCACGCTCACGCAATTGCTGTTCGTAACGCTCGTTCGTTACGCGCAAAGCGTCAATTTTCCGCGCCGTCAAAGACGAAATCGCTTCGAGCAGTGAAATCTCGTCCGAAAGAAGTCTGCGTCCGCCGGAAAAATCTTCGAGCCGGATTTTATAAAAAGGCGATTCATTTGTCGGCACGAAAATTTCGGCTTTGTTTGAAGAATATTCGATTGCCGGAAGATTCGCCGCGTTTCGGCTTTCAAAAATTTCCGTCCAATTTGCTTTCTTTGCCGTCAAAATTTCGCTCAGATTATTTTCGACTTCATCCAAAACAGAATCAATTTTCTCGTGCCTTTCGATTTTGCGGGCGATCTCGTTTTGAAAATGGTCGTAATTTATTCGCTTGAGAATAATTTTATCAACCAATAAAGCCGAAATTTTATAAAGAAAAGGATAGATCAACGCCGTCGCCATCCAAAATAAAAGCAAAATTCCCGTCGCCAGAGCATCGTTTTCGTCGTGAGTTTTGTGCAGAGATAAAAGCGGCGACGCGGCAAAAACATAAAGCGAAAATGCCGTCAAAGCCAGAAAAAGAAGTGACAACGCGCGTTTCAGAAAAAGATCGGCGAAGGCAAAACGATAATCCTGAAACAAAATCACCAAAACGAGCGGCAAAGAAGATTGATGCGCGACGAGTTCGACGAGCCAGAAACTTTCTTCGGTTTTTGAACTCAAATGAAGCGATGAAAAAGCGAAAATCAGCAACGCGGTAATCAAAACCGCTTTGTTCTCGATCTTTTGATGAAAATTAAAAACTAAAAGTCCGGCAATTAACGCAAACGAGCCGTATGTTAAAACTTGCAGCGCAAGATTTGAAGGCGCGTTCGAGAAAAATATCGCGGATTGTAAATGAAAAATCGCGGCGGAAAAACTCAGACCGTAAGCCGCAAACGTCAAAATTCCGGTTTTAGAATTTTCCTTCTCCGACGAATGAACGACAACCGACGGCAAAAATCCGAGTGCGGCGTAAGAAACCGCGATCATCGAAGGCGAGATCGGACTTTGAAAAAAATCCTTCCAGATTATCAAAAAAAGTTCACCCGAATTCCATAAAATGCCGAGAATCGCCGTCAAAAATAAAAGTAGATCAATCCGCGAATTTTTCTGTCTGTGCAGAAAAACCATCACTAAAAGCATCACGTAAAGCGCAAAGCCGACGGCGAATCCAAGCAAATTTATCAATGATGCGATATTCGGCATTTATCTATATTAAAAGACGAAAGTTTTCTAAAAGCAATAAAACTTATCTCAGCGGTGCGAATATGCAAATGAGAAGTCGCTTTTAAACAATAGACGGGCATCGAATAATTATCCGATGCCCGTCTATTTCAAACTAAATTTCGATTTACCAATTGATATTGCCTTCCTGCGAAGTATCAATTTCGGCGACATCAACGCCTTCTTCAAAGAAAAACAATTTCATTTGATCGAAAAGAAAATCGTGCGAATCGGGATTTGAAACGTCGAGACCGAAATGATTGATAAGTTGTTTTTGCTTTTCGAGCCATTCCTTCCAGCAATCCTGACAACATTCCTCGCCGACCTTCTGACCCAGTTCGGTCGGAATCGGCGCGAAACCGATCGGTTCGTTCTTCTGTCCGCAACGCGCACACTTAAATTTATCTTTTGAAAACAGTGCCATAATGATTTTAGATTTTGGATTTTGGATTTTGGATTGCTTGAAAATCGGAAAATTCTATTCGCAACAAGTAAAAAATCCAAAACCCGAAACCGAACTAGCTTTGCATCGAAGCGAGAAATTCGCTGTTGAGTTTTGTTTTGCCGAGTCTTTCCAAAACGACTTCCATCTGTTCGACGGGCGACAGCGGATTTAACACGCGACGCATAACCCAAATTCTGGCGAGATCGTCTTTTTCGATGAGCAATTCTTCTTTGCGCGTTCCCGAACGCTGCAAGTCAATCGCCGGGAAAAGACGTTTGTCTGAAAGTCTGCGGTCAAGATGAATTTCCGAGTTACCCGTTCCTTTGAATTCTTCAAAGATAACATCGTCCATTCTTGAACCGGTATCAATCAACGCCGTGGCGATAATCGTCAAACTTCCGCCTTCTTCGATGTTCCGCGCCGCACCGAAAAATCGTTTCGGGCGTTGCAGAGCGTTTGAATCAATACCACCGGAAAGAATCTTACCCGATGGCGGCACGACCGCATTGTGCGCCCGCGCTAATCTCGTGATCGAATCGAGCAAAATCACGACATCGCGTTTGTGTTCGACGAGTCGTTTCGCTTTTTCGATGACCATATCCGAAACTTGAACGTGGCGCGTCGGCGGTTCGTCAAATGTCGAGGAAATAACTTCGCCTTTGACCGAACGCTGCATATCGGTAACTTCTTCCGGTCGTTCGTCAATCAGCAAAACAATCAGCGTAACTTCGGGATGATTTTCTGTAATAGAATTTGCAATCGTCTGCAAAAGCACCGTTTTACCGGTTCGCGGCGGTGCGACGATCAATGCACGCTGTCCTTTTCCGATCGGTGTTACGAGATCAATGACACGCGCCGAAATATTGTCGGGCGTGATTTCCATTCTTAACTGTTCGTCCGGGTAAAGCGGCGTGAGATTGTCGAAAAATACCTTTTCGCGCGAATGTTCGGGAGCTTCAAAGTTAATCGCTTCGACTTTGATGAGCGCGAAATATCGTTCGCCTTCTTTCGGCGGGCGAATTTGTCCTGAGATCGTGTCGCCGGTTCGCAGGTCGAATTTGCGGATCTGCGACGGCGAAACATAAATATCGTCGGGACCCGGAAGATAATTATATTCGGGCGCACGCAGGAAACCGAAGCCGTCGGGCAGAGTTTCGAGAACGCCTTCGGAAAAGATCAGACCGCTTTTTTCGGTCTGTGCGGCGAGAACTTTGAAGATCAATTCTTGTTTGCGAAGTCCCGTCGCGCCTTCGATGTTTAATCCTTTGGCGATTGCGGTCAACTCGGAGATGGACATATCCTTTAGTTCGGCTAAGTCCATCAGTTCCTTATTGTCAAATGCTTTAGAAATATCCGTCTGGTCAGTTACAGCCTTGTTATCTTCTGATTTTACGGCACTTTTTCCCGTGCCGTTTTCCTCAGTTTTTTTCGATGCTACTTTTTTGGCTGTTTTCGTAGTTTTCGTAGTTTTGGTTGCCATTATTTTAGTTTGTTCGATTTGCGGAAGTTTGATTTTTATTAAAATCTTATTTATCTGCAAAAAAGGCGTTAAATCTGCCTCATTTTATCTTAAAATTTCATTTAGTGGTGGAGATTAAATTTACCGGAAAGTCCCTTTTTTGCGGCGGCTTCAAATAGCCTTATCAGCTCTCAAAAAATTGAGTTATTCTTGAATAATCTATTCTTACAAATTTTATGCGGATAAATCAAATCAGAATTATACTTTTTGTAAATATTGTTCGATTTCACGCCAAAGGTCGTCTTTTCCCATTCCTTTTATAGAAGAATATGCAATAACATTGCTTCCCGAAAGCTCGTTTTTGATTTCCGACAAATTTTCTTTTAATTTTTTATCGGATAATTTATCCGCTTTCGTCGCCGCCACAATGTGAGGTTTACCGTAATATCTCAGCCATTCGTTTAACTGCTTGTCCATCGCTTTCGGTTCGTGGCGCGCGTCAACTAATTGTATTGATAAAACAAGTTGCCGCCTTTGTGAAAGATATTGTTCCGCCATCGCGCCCCAACTTTCACGGATGTTTTTCGGCACTTTTGCAAATCCGTATCCCGGCAGATCGGCAAAATAAAAATCTTCGTTGATGAGAAAAAAATTAATTGACTGTGTTCTTCCCGGCGTGTTTGATGTCCTCGCAAGTTTTTTGCGGCTCAAAAGTGAATTAATTAAACTCGATTTTCCAACATTGGAACGCCCGAGAAAAGCGATTTCCGGCAGATCGGTTTCATCCCAATGCTTTTTATCAAACGCGCTTTTTATAAATTCTGCTGAAGAAATTCTCATTTATCATTTATCATTTACTACCACTTTTTAGAGCAAAATCCGGTAATAAACGATTTTACGTTGACCAGGTCTTTTGTTTCTTCTCCTGACGTTTTTCCATCCACGTTTTCATCATCTCGCGCCGCGTAGTCAACATATTTTCGGCATCGGGCATACGCATAACCAATTTTTCGAGATTTCCGAACATATTCGGACTGTTAAATTTTTCACGCAAATCTGAAATAAAAGGATAAATTTTGCTAAATACGACAATATGTTCGCCAATAGCTTCCTTGAACATTTCTTCATCAATCGCGCCCTGATTGACGAATGAAGCCGCCATTTCCCAATAAGATGTGACCATACGATAATACGCGCTCGATTTTTCATCCATCAATGCCGCCATTATATCGTCAATACTTTCCGGGAAAAAAGAAGAAAACCAATTTCGCCCTTCACGCATAACTTCCTCACGACGCAGTTCATACAATCTCAATATTAATTCTGCCGATTCTGTTTTGTTCATATTTTCTTCCTACAATCTCTAAACAATAACTTGATATATAAAGCTAAATCAAACTGATTCCGTCGAAAATGAGTAAAAATCAACCTGAAATGTTTATCAAAACATTTCAGGTTGATTTGAAAAGATCGAATAAAAATTATTCAATTGTTGCCGAAATTTCGCCGGAGTTTTTATCCGTTTTCCAGATTTGAGGAGTTTCGATAACTTCTTCCACCGCTTCGGTTTCGAGTGCGTATTTCAAAACTTCATCAATCATATCAACGGTGTGAATAGTGAGATCGTCACGAATTTCTTCGGGAATATCCGCTAAATCCTTTTCATTATCTTTTGATACGATTATCGTTTTCAATCCGAAACGATGTGCTGCCAGGAGTTTTTCCTTTAATCCGCCAATCGGCAGAACTTTTCCGCGCAGCGTAATTTCTCCGGTCATCGCAACATCGTGGCGAGCAGGTTTTCCTGTTAAAACGGAAACCATCGCCGTCGCCAGAGTGATTCCCGCCGAAGGTCCGTCTTTCGGAATTGCGCCTTCGGGAACGTGAATGTGTAAGTCCATTTCGCGGAATTTTTCCTGTTCGATGCCGAGTTTTTCAGCGCGTGTTCTAACGCAAGTTAAAGCGGCGCGTGCCGATTCCTGCATTACTTCACCGAGTTTTCCGGTCAAAGTAACTTCACCTTTGCCTTTTACTAAGGTTGCTTCGACCTGCAAAACGTCGCCGCCGACTTCCGTCCACGCTAAACCGTTGACCAAACCGATTTCGGATTTTCTCGCAATATCCTGTTTGCGGAATTTGATCGTGCCGAGCAGTTCACGGACTTTTTCAGCGTCAACAACTGCGCGAAAATCTTCTTTATTTTCTGTCGCCACATAATTTCTGGCGACTTTTCGCATACACGAACTGATTTCGCGTTCGAGATTTCTCACGCCTGCTTCGCGCGTGTAATGACGAATGATTTCAAGAACACCGTCGTCGGTAAATTTGATCAATTCTTCATTCAAACCATTATTTTCGATCTGTTTCGGAATCAGATGTCGTTTGCCGATTTCGGCTTTTTCGCTTTCCGTGTAGCCGGAAAGGTTCAGAATTTCCAGACGATCTTGAAGCGCGGGCGGAATCGTGTGCAGAACATTCGATGTCGCAATAAAAAATACGTTTGAAAGATCGTAATCAATATCGAGATAATGATCGCGGAACGTATGATTTTGTTCGGGATCGAGAACTTCTAGAAGTGCCGCCGACGGATCGCCGCGAAAATCACGTCCGAGTTTGTCAACTTCATCCAGCAAAATAACCGGATTTGTCGTTCCCGCGCGTTTCATCAATTGAATAATCTGTCCGGGAAGTGCGCCGATATAAGTTCGGCGATGACCGCGAATTTCAGCTTCGTCGTGAACTCCGCCGAGCGCGAAACGGACGAATTCTCTGCCCGTCGCTTTGGCGATAGATTTTCCTAAACTCGTTTTTCCGACTCCCGGCGCGCCGACGAAACATAGAATCGTGCCTTTCGGATTGCTGACAAGTTGGCGAACGGCGAGAAATTCCAAAATTCTCTCTTTAATTTTTTTCAAGCCGTAATGATCTTCGTTCAGAATATTTTCCGCTTCGTTCAAATCCTGCAACTCATCGCTTTTATTATTCCAGGGAACATTTATCAGCCAATCGAGATAAGTTCTGGAAACGGTCGTTTCGGCGGACATCGGCGGCATCGCTTCGAGCCGGGCGAATTCCTGCAAGGCTTTTTCCTTTGCTTCTTCACTCATTCCGGCTTTTTCGATCTTGTCCTTTAATTCCTGAAGTTCCGCTTTTTCGTCCTTGCGACCGAGTTCTTTGTGAATTGATTTGATCTGTTCGTTCAGATAATATTCGCGCTGATGTTTGTCCATCTGTTTTTTCGTGCGCGATTGGACGGTTCGGTCTAACTGGCGTTTTTCGATCTCTTGTTCGAGAATATCAACCAGTTTCTGAAGACGTTCCTGAACGGAAAATGTCTCGAGCAGAGTTTGTTTTTCGGCGACTTCGATCCGCAGATGCGAACTCATCGAATCGGCGATTTGTCCGGCAGAAAGTCCGCGCAGAGAAGCGCGAAGTGCGTCAGTGTATTCGTCCGGCGAAACTCTCAAAAATTGTTCGACAAGCCCGTGAATTTTCTGCAAAAGTCCGTCAGTTCGATAACCCGATTCGTCAATTGACTTGATGCGGCGAACCATCGCGTAAAAAGTTCCTTCTTCATCTTGTTCGATGCGAACCGACTGACCGCGTTCGCGCCCTTCGACGACGACTTTTATCTGTCCGTTTTCCTGACGCTGCGCTTGTAAAATGCGTCCTAAAGTTCCGACCGTAAAAATCTGCTCCGTGTTCGGTTCATCAACCGTCGCATCGTGTTGCGTGGCGAGAAAAATATCGCGGTCGCCTTTCATCGCCTTTTCCAGCGCGGCGACCGAACTCGGACGACCGATCTTAAAAGCAACTTTTGTAAACGGGAAAATTACGACATCACGAATCGGAACCATCGGAAAACGATTGATGTCCGTCGGCATTTGATCTGAAAATTCTTGCATAAAATTTTTGTGTATGTTTTGTGAATCTCTAAAGTTCTAGTTAGATAAATTGCTATTAGGGGCAAGTTTTTAGTTTTAAATTTATCTTTCTCACTTATTTAGTTTATCGCCTGAAATATAAAATGCAAGCGCGAACGATTTTGAGTTTTCGATTATCAAATAAAAAACGAGCCGCGAAATTTTCCGCTGCCCGTTCATTTACGAATAGAAAATATCTAAATTACCAACATTCCGATTTCTTCCACCAATCGGTCGGCTTCTTCGCGCATTTCCGGCGGAAGATTTTCATTTTCTAAAATTGAATAAAGTCCTTCCAAAGCGTTCGGCTCTTTTGTAATTTTAATGACGTGTAAAATTGCCTTGCGAACATTCAGATTGCGGTGATTCTGCATCGCGTTGAAAACGCTCTCCGTTTCATCGGATTTTAGTAAAAGAGCAACAAAAGCGAAGGCTTCATAAGCTGATTTTACATCTTCGTGGATAAGACGTTCAAAATATTGTTCGCCCAGATTTGCCTCGATTGCCGCCCGCGCAGCCTGTCGAATTCTGAAATTGTCGTCGGTTTCCGAGATTCGCGTCCACGCATCGGCGCGGTCGAAACTTACTTGAAATAGTCCGCGTGCCGCCGCCGCCCGAACTTCGCGGGTCGGATCGGCGCAAGCCAGCAAAATCGTCTCAAAAACAGATTCGTGATTATAATCGGCGAGAACAGAAACGGCTTTGGAGCGCAAAAATGACGATAAATCGTAAAGCGCAACCTGCGAGAGTGCTTCGACCGCGTTGCGCGTCTTAAATGCCGCCAGCACTTTTACCGACAACTCGCGGAATCCTTCATCTTCTTCAAATTCATCCTGAGTTTGTTCGATGGCACTCATCAAAGCATCGTCGTTGGAGAGCGGAAGCGCGTCAAACGGACGGGCAAATTCCAGACGTTCAATAGAAAAAACCGGCAGATGTCCGTTTTTCGGTTCTTTTACTTCCGAAATTTCATTAACTTTTGCCGCGTCGTTTATCTGCGGTTTTGCCGGACGGACAATCGGCGTAGGTTTATCAGACAATTTTGAATCCGAAGATTTATTTTTATTTATTACTTTACGATTTTTTCTAAACCATTCCAGTTCTTTGTCAACATCTACGGATTCGGGGTCAATTTGTTTTTTGTCTTTATTCTTCTCGTTTCTCTGCTCTTTTTGTTTACTTTTGCTGACCTTTAACCAGTAGATTGCACCCGCTAAACCGACGGCGAGCAGCACCAGCGTTATATACCACCAAGTATTGTCTTGCGCCGCTGCCGCTATCGGCGTTTCGGGTTCGGCATTGTCAGAAATGACAACTTGGGGCATTTGCGTCCATACTTCGACCGTAAAAAATAAAAATATAAAGGCACTGGCAGTTATTTTTCTTCCAAGGCTAACGCCGATTTCACTTATCTTTTTCATAATTCTTTTGTTCAGGAAATTTAGAGTGACGCGGAAAGCAGGAGATTTTTTGCGGACTTTATCGGGAAATAAAACCCTTTTCTTATTATGCACATTTCTAACTGTTTTGTCATCAAAAACTTTTAAAAAGTTTTATCGTGTTCAACATATATTTAATTATATTTGTTTTCCAGAAAATTTTTCAGTTTTATTCTTTACGGTTTAATCAAATTCGTTTATAAATTAAATACGACAAAGAGGAAAAATATGCCGGAAACAAAAACGATAAAAGTTACGGAAATCACGAATTTGAAATTAGTTCATCGCGGCAAAGTTCGGGACGTTTATCAGGTTGATAACGAACAACTTTTGCTTGTAGCGACGGACAGAATTTCGGCGTTTGACTGTATTTTGCCGAACGCTGTTCCTTATAAGGGAAAAGTTCTGACGGCGATTTCTGCTTTTTGGTTTGCAATAACAAAGGAAATTACAACCAACCATCTGATTACGACCGATTTTAAAAATATGCCGTCCGAGATACACGAATATGAAGAACTTCGCGGACGTTCTTCGCTTGTTAAACAAACAAAAGTTTTTCCGGTCGAATGTGTCGTGCGCGGTTATCTGGAAGGTTCGGGATTAAAAGATTATCTGGCGACCGGAAAAATTTGCGGACACGAACTGCCCGTAGGCTTAAAGCAGGGCGACAAACTTCCCGCACCGATTTTTACGCCCGCGACAAAAGCCGAAAGCGGACACGACGAAAATATTTCCGAAGGTAAGATGGCTGAAATTATCGGTGAAGAAAAGGCTGAAAAATTAAAAACTCTTTCACTGAAAATTTATCAATTCGCCGCCGATTACGCTCTGAGCCGCGGAATAATCATCGCCGACACGAAATTCGAGTTCGGCACTGATGCTGACGGAAATGTTTTGTTGATTGACGAAATTTTAACGCCCGATTCTTCGAGATTTTGGTCGGTTAATTTACACCAGCCGGGCAAAGCGCAGCCGTCGTTCGATAAACAATTCGTGCGCGAATATCTGGAAACTCTCGATTGGAATAAACAACCGCCCGCGCCGGGTTTGCCGGATGAAATTGTTAAGGCAACCACCGAAAGATATTTACAGGCTTACGAGATTTTAACCGGAAATAAATTTGAAGTTTAGATTTGCGAAAAAACAAAAATTCCGCTTAAAATAAAAATCCTTTTCTTAACGGAAATTGACAAATTTAGAGCGGAAAATGACAATTCGGGAACAGATGAAATCGTTGATAGATGAAATGCTTGACGGGCAGATATTATTGCCCGAAGCAGTCGCCGAATTTGAAAAACTGTATATTCAAAAAGCTCTTAAACGCAATAAAGAACATTTTTCAAACACCGCCGAATGTCTCGGAATTCACCGCAACACTTTGTCGAAAAAAGCCGCTTCTTACAACGCAGACCCGACACCGCCGAAACCTCTATTAAAACGTCGTGCAAAAGGAAATTCGTCAGAATAATTTTTTTTTGCAATCTACAAAATTTCCAGTTCGTCGCCGACTTTTATCACTTCACCGAAATTTTCCGCAACAAGATTCTGCCCGAAAAGAACGTCATTTTTGCTTAAACCGAAGTTTTCAAATTCATCCGGAAAAACATCTTTCGCCTTACGAAATGTCGCCAAAGTTTTGAGCGGTTCTTTCCCATCGAACGCACCTTCGTCCTGATTTATCGTCGTAATGACACATCTCGCACAAGGTTTTGTCGAACGAAAAACTGTATTTCCGATTTTGATTTTCTTCCAATGATCTTCGGCAAAAGCATCTGAACCGGACACGACCAAATTCGGTCGAAAACGATTCATCGGTAATTTTTCTTTTTCAAGTTTTTTGTTCAGATGTTCAAGAGAATTTTCCCCGATCACCAAAATCGGATAACCGTCGGCAAAACTTACGATTTCATCATTTTGCCGGAATAATTGGTTGATTTCCCTTTTCGTTTCGTCCGGCATATAAACCAATTGACATTTCGTTTCCAAAACATCGCTGAACCAATTATTAATTTCCTTCGGCAAAACCGACGCATCACAAACGCTCTGCCAAAGGCGAACTTTTTGCTTTTTATTTTTTTCTAAATCGAAAGGAATTTTCAAACTTTCATTTTTACAACTGACATTTAAATGATCTTCACAAAACTGAATTTCAATCGTCGCCATTTTCGGAAATTCTCTTTGCGTCAAAAATTCACCGTTTTCATCGGTCAACATCCAACGGCGGTCAAATTCCAAACCGCGTTCTTTGATCTTCGATATATTTAATGAAATTCCGCCAAGCGATTTTACCGGGTAAATGTTTATTTCTGAAATTTTCATAACACAAAACTTGATAACGTTATTATCAAATAATCTAAATTTTCTAACTTAAAGTTGACAAATCATAAAATCTTGCATATTCTAGCACTCATAAACGGCGAGTGCTAAAAAGTTTTATGTTTAGTCCGCCGTTCGATATTTTAACTTAAAAATACATTTTATATAAAAGGAGTTAGAAACATTATGGCAACAAAAATAACACCGTTACACGACAGAATCATTCTGCGTCGTATCGAAGACAACACGGAAAAAACCGCCGGCGGATTGTATATCCCCGATTCGGCAAAGGAAAAACCGCAGGAAGGCGAAGTTATCGCGGCAGGCGCGGGAAAATATAAAGAAAACGGTGAACGTCAATCATTGGACGTGAAAGAAGGCGACCGTGTTCTGTTCGGAAAATACAGCGGTTCGGAGATCACTCTGGACGGCGAAGAGTATTTGATTATGCGCGAAGACGAAGTTTTAGGAATCATCGAACGCGCCGGTGCGAACGCGAGCTAAAAAGTTGACCGAGTTTAGTGAGTTGACTAAAGTTGACCGACTTAAAGAAGGTTTTTGAGTTACACAAACTCAGCCAACTTCTAACCAACTCAGTCAACTTTCAGTCAACTAAAACAGTCAACTATCAAAAAAATTTAAGGAGTAAAAAAAATTATTATGGCAAAACAAGTTATACACGGCGAAGAATCGCGCGGAGCAATTTTGCGCGGAGTTAATCAACTCGCCGACGCAGTAAAAGTTACATTAGGACCGAAAGGTCGCAACGTGGTCATTGACAAAAAATTCGGTTCGCCGACGATCACGAAAGACGGCGTAACCGTCGCAAAGGAAATCGAATTAGCTGATTCGCTCGAAAATATGGGCGCGCAGATGGTTCGTGAAGTCGCAAGCAAAACTAGCGACGTTGCCGGTGACGGAACGACGACCGCGACGGTTTTGGCGCAAGCGATTTTTAAAGAAGGCGTTCGCACGGTTGCCGCCGGCGCAAATCCGATGGCGTTGAAACGCGGCATTGATAAAGCGGTCGAAAAAGTCGTCGAAGAGATCAAAGGAATGGCGCAGCCCGTTTCGGGCGGTTCTATCGCTCAAGTCGGAACGGTTTCGGCGAACGGCGACACGCGCATCGGTGAAATTATCGCCGAAGCGATGGACAAAGTCGGCAAAGACGGCGTTATCACGGTCGAAGAATCGAAAACGATGGACACGACACTCGAAGTCGTTGACGGAATGCAGTTTGACCGCGGTTATCTGTCGCCGTATTTCGTAACCGACGCTGATCGTATGGAAGCCGTTTTGGAAGACCCGATGATCTTGATCAACGAGAAAAAAGTTTCCAATATGCGCGATCTGCTTCCGATTTTAGAACAAGTTGCGAAAATGGGCAGACCGCTTCTCATCATCGCTGAAGATGTCGAAGGCGAAGCTCTTGCAACTTTGGTCGTCAACAAATTGCGCGGAACTCTGAACGTCGCGGCTGTTAAAGCTCCGGGATTCGGCGACCGACGCAAAGCGATGTTGGAAGACATTGCGACATTGACGGGCGGAAAAGTTATTTCTGAAGATTTGGGTATCAAACTCGAAGCCGTGACGGTCGAAGATCTCGGAAAAGCCAAACGCATCACGATTGACAAAGACAACACGACAATCGTTGACGGCGAAGGCGAAGGCGGCGCAGTTGAAGGTCGCGTGAAAACGATCCGCAATCAGATCGAAGAAACTTCATCTGACTACGACCGCGAAAAATTGCAGGAACGTCTGGCTAAATTAGTCGGCGGAGTTGCGGTTATCAAAGTCGGTGCGGCGACCGAAACCGAAATGAAAGAGAAAAAAGCCCGCGTCGAAGATGCGATGCACGCGACACGCGCGGCGGTCGAAGAAGGAATCGTCGCCGGCGGCGGCGTTGCCTTGGTTCGCGCCGGTAAAGTTCTCGAAGATTTCGTCGCTAACGAAAACGATATGGACGAGCAGGTCGGTGTGAAAATCATCAGACGCGCGCTCGAAGAACCGCTTCGCCAGATCGTGCAGAACGCCGGACAAGAAGGCGCGGTCATCGTCGGAAAAATCCGCGATAACGACCAAGCCAGCTACGGCTTCAACGCGGCGACCGAAGAATTCGGCGACTTGGTTGAGCAAGGTGTCATTGACCCTGCAAAAGTCACGCGCACTGCCCTGCAAAACGCGGCTTCGATCGCAGGCTTGATGCTCACCACCGAAGCAATGATCGCCGATATGCCCGACAAAGACGGCGGCGACCACGGAATGCCCGGCGGAATGGGCGGAATGGGCGGAATGGGAATGGGAATGTAGTCCGATTTCGGATTTTAGATTTCCGATTTTGGATTATTCCAAATTCAAAAAGGCTTCGTTCAGATTTGAGCGAAGCCTTTTTTATTTTTTAGAGCAATTTAAGAATCGGTATCAGAAAAAAAAGTTTGGAGTTCCAACTTCAGTTGGCTTTCCGCCGCGCTTTGCCGGCGGTTTCACGCTTGCAGCGTGATCCAACTAAAGTTGGAACTCCAAACACTTAACCCTGTGTGCAAGATTAATTCGCTCTAATTCGGCGATTCTCGCCGGGTTATAATGTTGGTCATCTTTGATGACAAAAGTTGATTCGATACCGGAATTGATGATTTTCTCGACTCAGAAAATCGTTTTCCCGTTTTAGAAGACTATTTCCGCGTTCCAGAGAAACGTCTCCGCGTTGTAGAAAATGATTTCCGCGATTCAGGAGATGATTTTCTGACAGAGAAAATGTTTTCCGCCGTTCAGAAGAACTTTTCCGCGACTCAGGAAATGATTTTCTCTGCGCCGGAAATCATTTCCGCTGTTCAGGAAAACATTTTCTGACAGAGAAAGTCATTTCCGCCGCCTAGAATAATATTTCCGCGTTGTAGAAGAACATTTTCTAAGGCGCGGATATTGGTTTTGCGATTTAGAAAATATTTATTTGACGAACGAAAACGGGTGGGCGAGTTCATAAAATATTTTCTGAACTAAAAAAACTTGTAAGATTTTCGATCATTTTGGCATATATAAATGGAGAATTAATTTTTGAGGATTATTAAAAGTTGATTTCTTACATTTAATTCAAGGAAAAAAATAAATTATGGCAGATTATATTGGTGATTTAAGTGACAGCGAATTAGTTGTTTTCGCTGAAAATTTTGCGACGGCGTTAAACGCTGCGCCGTCGGATTATGCGGCGACGGCGGCTCAGGCATCGGATGTGGGACAGAAAAAGAATGCACTTTTGGTGAGTTTGGATACGCACGAGGCGGCGCAGGCGACGGCGCGTTCGACGACGCAGACTAAAAATTCCGACCGCGACGCTTTGGAGGCTGCTCTGCGGTTTGTCATTAATCAGGCGAAGCTGAACAAAGTAGGCGGCGATAAGGTCGCAAAATTGGGCGCACCGATGGAAACTGTAAGCGATGCGCCGTCGAACGCGACGCGACCGGTCGGAATTTGCGACACGAGCCAGCGGCTTCAGCATACGCTTGATTTCAGGGATGAATCACAGTTGGATTCAAAACGTACGCCGCGCGGCGTTCTCGGTGCGGAGATTTACCGCAAGATCGGCGGCGAACCACCGGCGAGTTTGAAAGAATGCAATTTTCTCGTATTGGACACGCGCACGCCTTATGTAATCGAATATGACGGCGAAGATGCAGGGAAAATCGTGCATTACATTTTCCGTTGGCATTTCCGCGACGAATCCACAAGCCCGATCAGCGAAACCGTCAGTGCGACAGTGGCGGGTTGATCTTGATATAACGCGGATTCGGCAAAGAGTTTTGATTTCAGCCGTTAAATTGACATTTATATCCGCAGTTTACAGCGCAAGCCGTAGGACAAAATCAAAACAGACGCTGCTCGATATTGAAGGAAAGTCTTTACGGGAAAGCCCTGTTTGAAGTTATATTTCCCTTTTCATTTTTTTACTCAATGTGTAGAATTGAAAACAAATCTCAGGAGTTGATCTCAAATAAATGAAAGTAAGATTTGTTTTATTGTTCTTAATTGCGGCGGCGGCTTTTTATTTTGCGGTTGAGCCGAAGGCGGAAAGTAAAATATCGAAAACTTCTCAAGCGTCGGAGCGAACGGATTTATCGGAGATCAAACCCCAGGTTTTTCGTGCGGCTGCGTCGGGCGTTTCGGGAAAAGTCAGCGATTTTGCTCCGGCTTCGCCGGACGGCGGCACGACCGATAAAAAATCTGCCGAGGAAAAAGCCCGTCAGGTTCCGAACAATCAGATGTTTCGCAAACAATCCGCCGATGCCGCGCACGATGCGGAACAGAGTTTCGCGCAGGTTTCCGGTATGCCGATGCCTTTGCCGTCGCTTTCTTTTGACGGTTTGAACAATTTCGACAATGCTTCCGCTTACGGTTTTCAAATTATTCCGCCCGATCCGAACGGCGATGTCGGTTTAAATCATTACGTCCAAGCCGTCAACGCGCTCGTCAGAGTTTTCGACAAAACGGGAAATCCGGTCACGCCGCCGTTTAAACTGAGCAGTATTTTCGCGCCTCTCGGAACGCCTTGCTCGACGCGCAACGACGGCGATCCGATTGTTTTGTATGACGCGCTGGCTGATCGCTGGTTTTTGAGTCAATTCTGCAACAACTTTCCGCCGTTTCGCCAACTCATCGCCGTTTCTAAAACCGGCGACCCGACCGGAGAATATTATATTTACGAATTTGTAATGCCGAACGTCAAACAAAATGATTATCCGAAATTCGGCGTTTGGACGGACGGTTTTTATATGTCAACCGATGAATTTCTCGGCGGCGATTATGCGGGTTCGGGCGTTTTTGCGTTCGACCGCGCGAAGATGCTCAGAGGCGATGCGGCGGCAAGTTATATTTATTTCGATCTGGCTTCGCCGACGACGTTACGCATCGGCGGTCTTCTTCCGTCCGATCTCGACGGTTTGAACGCGCCGCCGAACAATTCGCCGAATGTTTTTGCAGGTTACACGGCGACCGAATACGGCGATCCGCAGGATGCGATCCGGCTTTTCGATTTTCACGCCGATTTTGCAAATCCGAATAATTCGACTTTTTTCGAACGTCCCGAAAGTCCTCTGACGGTCGCGCCGTTCGATCCGACATCGCCGGACGGAAGAGCGGACATACAGCAACCGCCGCCGGGAGATTTTCTCGATTCTCAATCAGACAGATTGATGTATCGCGCCGCTTATCGCAACTTCGGAACACACGAATCAATCGTTTTTAATCAAACCGTGCGCCTGACACCGCCCGGACAGACTTACCGCGCCGGAGTTCGCGTCTATGAACTGCGGCGGCAAAACGATGCGTTCGGCGTCGCCGGACAAAAGACAATCGGCGACACGACGGCGAGCCGTTGGATGGCGAGCGCGGCACAGGATTATCTGGGAAATCTCGCAGTCGGTTACAGTTTCGGAAGTGAAGAAAAAGAACCTTCGATTTTTTATACCGGAAGAACAGCCGATGAACCTGCCGGAATTTTTCGCAGTGAAACGCCGTTAATTCAGGGAACGGGCGTTCAGACGGCGTTCGGTTTTCGTTGGGGCGATTACACGCAATTGTCGCCGGACGTAACGGACGACTGCACTTTTTGGCTGACGAATCAGTATTACACGCAGGAAAGTGAAAACGAAAGTCCATACGGCTGGCTGACGCGCATCGGGAAATTCAAATTTGACGAATGCACTGCCGCGCCGCGTTCGATTATTACGGGAAACGTCATAAATGCCGCAAATAATCAGCCCGTTTCGACGGCGACGGTAACGGCAAACGCCGTCTATTCGAGAAATACGAACGCTGCCGGAAATTACGGCAATTTGTTTCTTTTGCCTAATACATACGTTCTAAATGCGACTGCGCCGGGTTTTCGTCCGCAGACTTTTACGGTTACGGTTTCAAATAATCAAACCTTGACGCAGAATTTCGCGCTTCAACCGATTGCCGTCGTGCAAAATACGAACATTGCGATTACGGCGGAAAGTTGTGCTTTGGATAATGAAATTGATCCCGGTGAAACCGTTACGGTTAATATCACGCTTTCAAATTCGGGAGCGGCGCAGACGGCAAATCTGTTTGCGACGCTTTTGCCGACGGGCGGCGTTACCGATCCTTCCGACGGACAAAATTACGGAACTTTGCCCGTCGGAGGAAATGCGGCTTCGCGGTCTTTTACTTTCACGGCGGCTGAGAACTTGCGGTGCGGCGACGAGATAATCCTGACTTTGCAGTTACGGGACGGGTCGGACGATCTCGGCACGGTTTCAATTGTCTTAAAAACCGGAAAACCGCGCGCGGCGTTAGAAGAACACTTTGATCAGTTTTCCTTATCCATTCAGAGACTTCCGCGCGGCTGGACGACATCGGCAGCCGACGGTCAAAAAATCTGGAAACTTTCAAACAATCGCCGCCAATCTCTGCCGAATTCCGTTTTTTCGCCCGACCCGAATCAAAAAGGTGTCAACGAACTCGTTTCGCCCGCTTTTCACGTTTCGACCGCCGATGCCGAAATCAGTTTTCGCAATTGGTATGACCTCGAAACGACGTTTTTGAGAAATCGTCTGTACGACGGTTCGGTTCTCGAAATAAAAATCGGTGCAGACGATTGGCAGGACATCGAAGCGGCGGGCGGCGTATTTTTACAAGGCGGTTATGACGGCGTGATTGATTCGTGCTGTCAAAATCCGCTCGCCGGAAAACGCGGCTGGTCGGGCAAAAGCGGGTCGAATCAAACACCGGAATTTATCACTTCTACGGCAAAACTTCCCGCAAACGCCGCCGGACAAGATGTAAAAATTCGTTTTCGCGTCGGAACCGACATCGGAACATTCCGCGAAGGTCAATATATTGACGATATATTCGTCTCGGACGGTTACGTCTGCGCCTGCAACTTGAGAAATAACCGTGCGCCGTTCGACTTTGACGGCGACGGCAAAACCGATATTTCAGTTTTTCGCCCGTCGGATTCGCCAGACGAAGCGGACTTTTTCATTTTACAATCTTCAAACGACGCTTTCAGAGCGACGGCGTGGGGAAGCGTCGGCGACAAAGCTGTAAACGCCGATTACGACGGCGACGGAAAAACCGATTACGCGGTTTTTCGCCCGTCCATAAATTACTGGTTTATTCTGAACAGTTCAAATAACACGATCAACGCCGTTAAATTCGGTGCGGCGAATGATAAGTTAACTCCCGCCGATTACGACGGCGACGGGCGCGCCGACATCGCGGTTTTTCGCCCGTCGGACGGAATCTGGAATATATTGCAGAGTTCCGACAATCGCGTTTTCACATTCAATTTAGGTCAAAGCGGTGATTTGCCCGTAAATGCCGATTACGATGCGGACGGCAAAAGCGATATTGCGGTTTTTCGCCCGTCGGACGGCGGTTGGTATGTTTTCCGAAGTTTGACGCACCAAATTACGACTGAATTCTACGGTCAAAACGGCGATTTGCCGGTTGCCGGAGATTTTGACGCAGACGGAAAAAGCGATTTAACGGTGTTTCGCCCGTCAGACGGAATTTGGTACTTAAATCGTTCGAGCGAAGGTTTCACGGCATACAGATTCGGTCTCGGAACCGATAAACCGCTGCAAGCCGATTTCGACGGCGACGGAAAATCCGACATCGCCGTTTTCCGCGCGAGCGAAGGAAGATTTTATTATTTGCAAAGTTCCGACGGCGGTTTCCGGGCGATCACTTTCGGCGCGGCGACGGATACGCCCGTGCCTTCGATTTTTCTTCCTTAATTTCAGAAAAAATCAGGGCAACGCCGCAACGCTTGCGCTGATTTTAATTTTTTTCCGCTTCCAGAACGATTCTAAACGGCAGACGGCGTTCGACGTTTACATTTTTCAATCCCGCATTTTGAGCGAGTATTTTCAATTCTTCCGGCTTAAATGAGCGCAAAATCGAAAGTGCGCCGTCTTCGCGGACAAGTGAACTTCTTATCACGAGCGAGAGAATTTTCGTGTATAAAAAATACGCCGCCCGATGCCTGTGAAGATCAATTACATAAATTTTTCGACGCGCCACGCGCATCATTTCCTTTAAAATTTTTATGACATTTTCGTCCGCAAAATGATGCGTAAAAAGTGAACAAATTACATAATCGAACGAATCGTCATTAAACGGCAGATTCAAAGCGTCGCCGCGAACCGCCGAAATTTCTGCAAATGTTTGAGATTCTTCTAAAATCGCTTTCGCCGAACGTGCGTTTAATTCCAATCCGGTCAAAGCAGTCTTTCGCCCGGATTTTCGCGCAAATTCAGCCGCGACGCGCAGCAGTTCGCCCGAACCTGCGCCGACATCCAAAATGCTGAAATCTTTTATTTTTTCTTTCTCGATTTCACGCAGCAAAGTGTTTTTTAACGCCGATGTATCGCCGACAAAGCGATTTATGTGCCGAATATCGCGCAGAAAATCGTCATATTCCCGCGCCGTGTAGTCGCCGGTGTCAATTCTTTCAGGTTTTAAACTTCGCTCGTCAAACATATCGTTATTTTCGCACTCATCAAACTAAGTTAGCACATATATTGTAGTATGATATTCTGGTTTGCATCATTTTATATTCCGGTTAATTTCTAAAATCCGGGTCGAAAAAGCAATGAAAAGTATTTTGATTATCACCGCCGTCGTTATCGCAGTTTTACTTTTGATAATATTTGTCCTCGCCCGCGTCGTGTATCCCGATAATATTTCCGAAACGAGCGTTAATCACGAAGACGAAGAACTGAAAACACGAATTTACAATGCGGATTTACAGACAGTTTTTGAAGCCGTTAAACAAATTATTCCCACGCTTTCGACCTACGGAAGCAATTGGAAACAGGCAGATGCAAAAATCGAAAACGATTCGGCAATTATAAACGCGGAAGTTCCGGTGATTGTTTTTACCGATGATTTAAAAGTCAGTCTGAAGAAAAGCGTCGGTAAAACTTCGGTTGATGTTTTTTCAAAATCGAGAGTCGGGCAGAGCGATTTCGGCGAAAACCGCCGCCACGTCTTGCAGATTCTAAAGGCTTTGGATGAGAAATTCTCGCCGCAAAAGTAAATTCAGTCCAATAATATTTATCCGAAGAGACGCGGCAGACTTTTGTTCAGATTTTTCGGCAGTAAAATTTCCATCGCGTCATCAACCGTTACGATTCCCGCCAAATCGCCCTCATCATCAATTACGGGCAAAGCGAGCAGATTATATTCGGCAATCGTGTGTGCGGTTTCTTCCGCCGTATCATTCGGATGAGCGAACTGAAATTCGCGGCGCATCACTTCATCTAATTTCGCCGTCGGTTCGGCGAGAATTAAACTTCGCAAAGAAACTACGCCTGCCAATTGCCACGAATTTTCCTTTTCGACGACATACAGATAATAAATCATATTCGGCGTTTCCGCCGTTTCCCGCAAACTGATAATAGTTTCGCCGACCGTTAAATTTTTCGGAAACGTAACAAATTCCGTCGTCATCAAACCGCCCGCCGTATCGTGTTCATAAGCCATTAATTCGGCAACATCGGCTTTTTCCTCTTCTTCCATCAAATTGAAAAGCTCTTCGGCGCGACCTTCGTCCATTTCGCCGAGAACGTCAACGGCATCGTCAGGCGACATTTCTTCTAAAATATCGGCGGCGCGTTCGCGGTCTTCCATATCTTCGAGAATCCGCGCCTGATTTTCCGTGGACATTTCTTCGAGCGTATCGGCGGCAAATTCGTCGTCCAGAGATTCGACGATTTCGGTTCTGTGAATCGGCGCGAAAGTTTCGGCTAACTGCGCGATTTCGACGGGATGAAGCCGCGCGAGTTTGTCTTTTGAAGATTTGAGTTGAACCGTCGCCGTCGCCGTATCAGTGGCGAGATAGCCGACATCAGCCCAATCGAGAACTTCGACGGTGCGCGAACTGCCGAAAAAACCTTGCGGCATCAGGCGGCGCACGAAACCGCGAAACGTAACGTCCGCGCCGGACACGCGCCAGTTTTTGCCCGCGTTAATCAACTGCACATCGTTGACGCGCACGACTCTTTTGCCGTCAACGTCAATTAATTGATTGTCGAGAACATCTTTGTTTAATAAAACTTCGCCTTCGCGCCTCGTAAACGGCGTTAGATCGAGAACGGTCGAATTCATCCGCGCGCCTTTTTCGCCGAACTCTTTTATTTTCGACTGCGGCACAAAAAAATCCCGCCGCCGCAGACGCGCGATCAGACCGATCACGGGCGGATAATCGTCGCTTCCGTAGCGCACGACGACATCTTTGACGGTAGCGATTTTTTCACCGACGGCATCGGAAATCGGACGACCTAAAATTTGCGAAAGATAAAGCACATCTAAAAGATAAACGAAACCGGCAAAAGAATAAACTATCGAAGATTAAAAAGAACCGAATAAAAAAAAGAGGAACACGCTGATAACAGTGTATTCCTCTGGAAAAATTAAAATGTAGTTTATTGAAGTGCCGACGGCACGGCTTTGCCGATCGCCGCGCCGAAATTGAACGCCGCAAATCCGCTCGTTGACTATTGGAGATACCGCAGCCTCTGAACACCGCGATGTTTGTTTTCCCGTCACCGTCGCAATCTGCCCGAACGAACGCGTCGGTGTAAATAATTCCGACTCCGTATGGATGCGTTCGCTCCCGTGTTATCACTCAAATCGAATGCGAAATCATTTAACCGGAATTTAATCTAAAATTGAAAACGGATGAAAAAAGGAACGGCAAATTGTTGCCGTTCCTTTCCAATCAAGAGAGTTGTGAGTATTTTGTGAGAATCTTCAGAAGTTTTATCTAAATGCCGCCGGAACGGGTTTGTCCGTCGCCGCTCCGAATTGGACGGCGGTGAACGCTCCGTCCGACGTTTTCTGATAAAACCAATAACCGTTTCTGAATACCGCCAGATCGGCTTTCCCGTCGCGGTCGTAATCCGCCGCCACCGGAACGTCGCCATTTTGTCCGAATTGCAAAGCGACAAACTTCCCGTCCGTTGAGTTCAGGCGATACCAGTAACCGTCCGACGGGCGAAATACCGCGATGTCAGGGCGGTCGTCGCCGTCGAAATCCATCGGTGTCGGGATGTCGGTCGAGAGTCCGAATTCAATCGCCGTGAAATCGCGTCCCGGAATTCCCGTCGGTTTGGCGATATACCAGTAACCGACCGACGGACGATAAACCGCCAGATTGGCTTTGCCGTCGCCATCATAATCGCCGGGAATCGCCAGATCGCCGTTTTGTCCGAACGCCGCGCCGTAAACCGTGTTATTTGACGAGCGAATGTAATACCACGCGCCGGTTGACGGACGAAATACCGCGATGTCGGCTTTGTCGTCGCCATCGTAGTCGGCGGGACGCGGTAAATCTCCGGCTTGACCGAACTGGAAGCCGACAAAAGCGTTATCCGACGAGCGAATATAATACCAACTGCCGTTTGACGGGCGAAACACCGCGATGTCTGTTTTGCCGTCGCCGTCAAAATCCGACGGAGCGATCAGGTCACCGGCAGCACCGAAAGTTACGCCTGTAAAACCGCCGGTCGAGCGGTTGAGATACCAGGCTCCGGCGGAACCGTTGACGCGGAAAACGGAAACGTCCGATCTGCCGTCGCCGTCGAACTCGAACAGAGCGAGCGGAATGTAATCGGTCGCCTGACGTTCATACGCGCCGATGTCTGATGTTCCAACACGCGGTTTACCCCGTTGATCGGTCGCCTGCGGATTATTCGGATCGCCCGCATTAATCGCCGGACTCGTCAAACGAAGCGCGTGCGTTTTCGTGCCGTTGGCGGTGTTATTGTTATTTCGGAGAATCGGATCGATCTGCGGATCAACGCCGGTGATATTGGTCGCTGTCGTTCCCGTGATGGTCGCTCCGGTTGTATTTTCAATTAAATTAAAACCGTTTGAATTAAATGGTCCATCCAGGTCGGGATTCGTATTTGCGGTATTGTCGGCAAATATTGAATTGCGGAGATTGACCGTTACATTGCCGAAGGTATTTATAAAACGAAATCCGCCGCCTTGTCCGGTTGCCGTGTTGTTGACGATGGTTACGTTGATGAAGTCCATCATTCTTGGACCATTATGATTATATATAACGATACCTGCACCAGTGCTGGCGGAATTACCGCTGACGGTGGAGTTGGTCATATTCAATCTTCTTTGAGAATGGATACCGCCGCCGCTTGTAGTAGTGCCGAGAGTTCTATTGCCGCTGATGGTCGAATTTGTAATTGTGGTCGTAGCATCAGGAACACCTCCGGTTGAAAGACTAGTATAAAGTCCGCCGCCGTCTCCGGTTTGACCATTACCGTTTCCCATTAGATTGGAATTAGAGATGTTATTCGAAATGGTCGTGCCTGTGATATTGACAGGTTGGTCGGAACTACTATTGATGCCGCCGCCGTTAACGCTTGCCGTATTTCCGGTAACAATCGAATTTGTCAAAGTCAAAGCACCGTTGGAATCAATACCGCCGCCGAAACCGCTGTTGACATTGGTCACCGTGTTGCCGCTGATGGTCGTGCCGGTAATGGTTGCCGTATTAGCACCACCGAGAGAAAGTCCGCCGCCGCCTTGTCCGGTGGCAGTATTATTCGAAATCGTGCTGCCGGTGATGTTGAGTGTCGAAACATTATTGCCGCCCATAGATATAGCACCGCCGTTTCTGCCGGAAGTATTGTTATTGATAATCGTGCCGACGATTGTTAAATTCGCCCCCGGCGCAGCAATCGCACCACCGCCTTGTGCACCGAATCCACCACCGCCGGCTTCACTGTTATTACTTATATTGCAGTTTGTAATCGTTACCGTGCCGTTTATTCCCATGGCACCGCCGCCGTTAACTGCGGTATTTCCAGTGAAGGTCGTGTTTGTAACCTGCATCGTCGCGGTGGTATTGATTCCGATGCCGCCGTTGTAACCTGTCACAGTATTGTTAGTGAATGTCGAACCGTTGATAACAACCGTCACACCGTCACCGGCATCAATTCCGGCGCTGTTACCGCCGGAATTGCCGCTGACTGTCGTACTCGTCAGATTTATTTTGCTTGATTGAATAGCGTATATTCCGCCGCCACTTTCGCTAACGGTATTGTTGGAAATTGTCGAATTATTAGCGTTTAATGTCGCACCATTGTATAAAGCAATTCCGCCGCCGAAAATTCCTGAATTGTTGGTAATGACGACATTGTTTATTGTCACCTTACCGAACTGCGTAAAAATCGCGCCGCCGCCGAAGAATGTGTCCCGACCGTTAGAAATCGTCATCCCGTTGATCGTATATTCCGAGTTGGCATTTGTCGTAACCTGAAAAAACAACGTAAAGATGCGAAAAGTATCGTTTCCTTTAACGGTCAAAAGATTCGCGCCCGGACCGTTGATCGTCAAAGGGTCGGGACTGTTGTAATTAACAAAACTGCTCGCCAGAGTAATTGTTTTCGGCGTGTTAAACGACGAATCAAAGACAACCGTATCCGCCCCGCTTGCCGCCGCCGCGTCCAATAATGCCTGCCGCAGACTGCCCGCGCCCGCGTCGTTCGTGTTTGTTACCGTAAATGTCGCCGCCAACGCGCTTGTTGCCGAGATCGCCAGAATAAAAATGGCGAGTGTCAATGTATTTTTGAAATGGTTTCTCAATTTGTTCATATCTTCCTCCGTAAATTTGAATAAGAATTTGCTTCTCATTGATATATGCGGATAAATTTTGAAAAAGCGGACAAAATAATTGGAGAATTCTACGAGTGCTTTCTTCGGTATAAAATCAAAATAAAAAAAGGAACGGCGATACTCTGCCGTTCCTGTCAAATCAAGAGTGTGAGAAACCTTTTCTGAAGTTAGAATCTTTCCGGTATCGCTTTGTCGGTCGCATTACCGAAACTGAATGCCGAGAATCCGCTTGTGCTTTGTTGGAAATACCACACGCCGCCTCTGAACACCGCGATGTCCGCTTTCCCGTCGCCGTCGTAATCCGCCGGAACCAGTGTGTCCGTCACCGCTCCGAACGTGACATATCTCGGCTGATTGTTTGAACTTTGTTTGATATACCAAATCCCGTTTCTAAACACCGCCAGATCTGTTTTCCCGTCGCCGTCGTAATCCGCCGGAACGAATTTGTCGGTCGAAAGTCCCCATTGATCGGCTCTTAACTGATTATTTGAACTCTGACGAATATAATAATTATTGTCCGACGGGCGAAACACCGCCGCGTCGAGTTTGCCGTCGCCGTCGAAATCTCCGCGCACGGGTTTATCGCCCCCTGTTCCCCAATATAAAGTATTGAAGCTGACTCCCGGCTGAGTTGACGGACGGTAAAAGAAGAAACTCTGTCCGCCGCCTGTTGAACCTTCACGATAAACCGCGGGATCGGCTTTACCGTCGCCGTCGAAATCACCGACGATCGAAGGATCATCGCCGGGCGCGCCGAACTGTTCGACTCGAACCGTGTTATTAGAAGAATTAAGAATATAAAAGTAAGAGAAACCGGGATTGCTCGAATTCTCACGCCAAACCGCGACATCCGTTTTCCCATCTCCGTCGAAATCGGCGGGAGTCAGTCTGTCAGTATTTAAGCCGAATTGAACGCCATTGAATCCGGCGGTCGAACGGTTGATATACCAGGTATTGTTTGACGGGCGAAAAACCGACAGATCGCTTCTGCCGTCGCCGTCAAAATCGAAACGTGCTTTGCCGCTTGCCAACGCAGGAAACCAATCGCTGGCAATATCGTTGACATTATTGACCGTCAAAGTCGAGATCACACTGCCGTTTGACGAATTTATCATAAAAATATCAAAGTCACCGTCCTGACGGCTTGAAATAAGAAGTTTTGAACCGTCCGGCGACCAGATCGGCTGTAAATCGGAAACGGAATTATTTGTCAGCCGCGTCAAATTCGTGCCGTCGGTATTTATCACATAAACATCGTTACTTGCCGTACTGTTAAAGTTCGAGGCGCGAACGAATGCGACTTTCGTGCCGTCCGGCGAAAATCTGGCGTTGAAGTCGAGAACCGGAAATATATTATCGGTCAATGTCGTAATCGTGCCGCTTCCGTCGGCATTTGCAATATAAAGTCTGGTGTGATTTGTAGCACCGACAAATCCCGTATAGACGATCTTCGTTCCGTCCCTTGAATAATGCGCCTGATCGTCGTCGTCGTTCGGATTGCTTGCCGGAACCAATGTTACATTCGTTCCGTTCAGGTTCATCGTATAAAGATCACAGGTGAAATTTACGGTTTCACAGCGCGAAAACAGAATTTTCGTGCCGTCGGGTTTAAACGACGGGTTTTGATTCGAGTTGGAATCATTGGTCAATTGAATCTTATTACTGCCGTCGGCGTTCATTATCCAAATTTGAGTAACTCCGGGTGCGCCGGTGAATTGGTTATAGACAATTTTCGTTTTGTCGGGCGACCATTCCGCCTGCGTTTCACCCAGACTTGTGTTCGTCAGACGGACGGGATTCGTGCCGTCGGAATTCATTTTATAAATTTCGTTGTTGCCGTCGCGGTCAGTATTGAAAAGAATCGCCTGATCGCCCGTCTGCGCGTTGATCGCTGTCTGTGAAATCAGCAGACAAAATACGATTGCAAAAGCTCCGATGCCGAATCGGGTGATTGATTGATATGTTTGTTTAATATTCATTTTCTCCTCTTAAATCAGTTATATGTTTGATTATTATAAGAACTTTTTTCGGTCTCATTAACTAATGCGTAGAATAGTGTGAAATTCGGACAAAATAATTCGAGAAAATTTTATTGAAATGAAAGGAACGGCGAAACTCTGCCGTTCCTTTCATTTCAAGAAGAGTTGTGAAGTAATCGAAAAGAACCTATAAAGTACTATTTTTTCCGCATCGGACTTACGTTTTCCTGCACCGTAAAATCCACGTTTTGCACATCAGCCGTCACAGTTATTTCACGCGGGGCAAAAGTATAACGCCGTGAAGTCACGCTCATTGTATAAGTTCTTCCCGGTTCGACATTTTTGAAACTGTAATAACCGAATGAATTTGTTTTCGCTTTGATCGTAACGCCGCTGGAATTGGTCAGCGTAACAATCGCATCGGGAATACCGGCAATGCTGTTGGAAACTTTGCCGGAAACCGAAACATTGGTCGTGGTTTGGTTAAATGCGGGCGTAAATTCCGAAGAATTTCCCGAAGCGTCCGTCGCCGTCGAGGTGATCGGATCAGCCGCCGTGATGCCGAGAGTGTTGATGTTTCCGAGATTTGCCGTCTTCTCCAGAGGCGAACCGTTGTTATAATCGGCGACGGTATAATTGACCGCGCCCAAAAACAACTGTCCCTGCCCCGAAGCGTCGGCTTTGAAAATCTCGACGCGAATTCCGCCTTTGCCGTAATCGGAATTTTCCGGCGCGGAATCAACCTTAAATTTAACGATCAGTTCGCCGTCAATAATTTGCTTGGAAACGATTTCGGGATAATTTTGCAGATTATTCGGTCCGATGTCGCCGTCGTGCAAGTCGTTCGGCGTGAATCCGTCGCCGCCGATGTCAACGCTGATCCCGTTGTTGCCGAAAATACTGTTCGATCCGATTCGGTTACCGTTTCCGGCAGTCGGTGTCAGAAGAATCCCGTTTCCGCCGTTGTTGGCGATAACCAAACTCGTGTTCGTATTATTTCCGCCGAACGTGTTTTGCGACGAGCCGCCTGAAATCGAGATGCCGTTGCCGCCGTTGCCGTAGTTTGTCCCGAACAGCGAGACTTGCTCACCGTTTTTTAACAGATTGCCGAATCCGGGCGGCAAAACGCCGATATAATTATTTAAGAAATTATTTGCTTCGGATGCAGAAACAAGGTTTATGCCTTCTTCGGTGTTGGCAACTATGATGTTGGCTAAATCTCCCGAATCGCCGCCTATCACATTTTGCTTCGCGCCTAAAACGACAAAGCCGACCCGATTTGGAACGGGCGTTTGAAGATTGCTTCCCAATCCGATCACATTTTTCACGAAAGTATTATTTTGCGGCAGAATATTTTCGTCCGGATTCGCCGTAAATGTTCCGAGAAATATGCCGTAACCGAGAGTCGCCGTGTTTCCCGAAATGATATTGCGCGAACCGCCCGAAGTTCCGATCATATTATTTCGAGCATTTTCACCGACGGCAATTCCGATGCTTGACGGAAGTGAAGCATTGCCGTTTTGATTCAAACCGACAATATTTCCGAATATCTTGTTTCCGGAAGTAAATTTCACGCCTTCAGCATTAAATGCAGAGCCGGAATTATACTTGGAAACAAAATTTTGCCCGATTCCGATGTCCGTGCCGATCAGCATTCCGATATCATTGCCCGAAACCAAATTTGAATTGATCGTATTATCTTGTGCCTGTCTGATCCAAATTCCGCCGCCATTCGGAATCGCCGAATTGCCGCTTTGGTCAACGCCGACCTTATTTTGCGAAATGGTATTTGAGTTTGCGCCGTCGGCAATTACGATTCCGAAAACTCCATTTCCGGAGACAACATTATTGGTGATTTGATTATTTTTTGCATTTTGATTTATCCAAATTCCAAGCTCTTCATTGCCGATGGCGGTCGTTCCGTTTGTACCGATCAGATTGTATTGGATGACATTATTTTCTACCAGCGGATTCGATCCCGTGCCGGAGAAAGTTATCCAAATGCCTGCCTTTTCATTGTAGCCGATGACATTCGGACCTTCTTGCGAGCCGATTATCTGTCCGTCCGAAAAATTCAAAATGCCGACGGTGTTTCGGATTGACGATGTTCCATTTCGAGCGACTCCGATATGGTTCTTAATCAACAAGTTGCCCGCTCCGGCAGTGGCTAAAAAGATTATTCCGGCATCACTCGCGCCGTCATTTCCGCCGATGACATTATCCTCGATGATATTGCCGGTCGCTCCCGATTCGAACACGATTCCGAAGTCATTCGGTAAAGTTTCAACACCATTTAATTTCGTACCGATAGTGTTGCCGACTATCCTGTTATTTGCGGAATCGTCTGCCGCACGAATGTTAAAATTGTTGCCCGAGATCAGGTTGCCGTTTCCGTCCGGGTCGCCGATCGTATTCATACTTGCGAGTTGAAGCTGAACGCCTGTCTGATTCGGAATCGCTTCCGTTCCTGCCGGATTTGTTCCGATTCTATTGCCAAGCACTTTATTTTCAGAAGCATTTATGATCAGAATTCCAACGTCGGTGTTTGAAATTACATTTCCGGTACTGCCATTGATACCGCCGATTTGATTGTCGGCAGCTTCGTTTCCGATCGCGATACCGAAACCGCTTCGTTGGGTGCCAGCCGCTGATCCATTGGCGTTTAAGCCGATGTAACAACTTTCTATTTTATTATTACTGCTTAGAAAACCGACGTTATAGTAAAAACGATTAACAGCCAATCCCGAAACTTTTGAATTGTCGCTTCCTGCATCAAATATCAACCCGTCTGCTCCCGGTCCGGCTAAATCGCCTCTGATTTCAATGACCGGCGAATTCGTATATCCGGGCTGAGTTGAGCCGTCTATTAAAGTAGTTCCGGTTATCTCCGGCAGAGAACCGTTCGGTGCGATCGTTTGAATTCCGCCGCCCGGAATGTTGAAGTTGATCGAATCCGTGCCGGCGTTGCCGTTTGCCGTTTCGATTGCGGCGCGAAGACTGCATTGAAATCCGCTCGTCGCCGGATCGACATCGCAAATTCCGTCCGTCGGAGTCGGGTCGGGTTGGTCGGACGTGATGTTGACGGTAATCGTCGGCATACCGTAGATATAAGCCGAACCGCGATTCGAATTATCGAACATCGCCCCGACAATCAGTGTCGTTTCGCTGACGGCGATACTTGAACCGAAACCGTCATTCGGCGCGCCGTCCGACGCGGTAATGATCTGTTCCTGCGTCCAAATCGTTCCCGTTCGGATAAAATAAAATACCGATTCCTGAGGAGACGAATTTGAAACAAAAGCATTATTGCCGCTGATCGCCACTTTGTCGCCGAAAGAACTTCCGCCGGCGGGCAGCAATTTCTGCTGCTGACTCCAATTCGTTCCGGTTCTGAGGAAAATATATGCCGAATTTCTCGTTGAATTTCCAGCGATCACCGTGTCGCCGCTGATCGCGACACTGTTTCCGAATCTGCCCGAATCAACGCCGTCTGCCGCAGTGATTTTTTGCTGCTGCGTCCAAACCGTTCCGTTTCTGACGTAAATATATGCCGCGCCTTGCGATTCGTTTCCGCCGACATCACTAAGTTCCGAAGAAACGACAACCGTATTGCCGCTGATGTCCACGCTGTTTCCGAAACGACCTTCGTTAGCGTCGGAGGCTGTCAATTTCTGCTGCTGACTCCAGCTCGCGCCGTTCCTCACATAAACATACGCCGCGCCGCTCGGTTCTCCATCGGAACTCGGTCCGTTGTAAGCTCCGACGACCGCCGTGTTTTCCTCGATTGCTACGCTTGAGCCGTAAAAACTCCCTTGTCCGCCGTCAGAAGCAGTGAGTTTTTGCTGTTGACTCCAAGTCGTTCCGTTTCTGACAAAAACGTATGCCGAACCGGTTGCCACTTCATCGAGCGTCGCCCCGACAATCGCCGTGTCGCCGCTGATGGCGACCGATGTGCCGAAATTATCGTTACTCGCCCCGTCGGAAGCGGTCAGTTTTTGCTGCTGCGTCCAACCCGTTCCATTGTTGACGAAAATATATGCCGCGCCTTTCCCGTCGGCGTTGAACGCGCCGACAATTACCGTGCTGCCGCTGACTCCGACGGCGGAACCGAAAAGCTCATTTGCCGAACCGCCGGTAGATTGTATTCTCGTTTCGCCGACAAACATCGGGTCAATCGTCAGCGGATAAACCGCCGTTCGATCTTCGACTTCATACCAAACTTCGCTCGTGTTTTCGTCCGTCCGCATTCGTGCGATAAGTTCCTTCCCCAACGAATCCCAGACTTTTAATTTTTCATAACGCAAAACTTTTTCGCCGTTTTCATTCAAGAGCGACAGCATTTGCCCGTCTTCATTTGCCCGCGCCGTCAAATCTCCGCCGATGTTCATCACCAGACGCAAGGCTTGATCGTTTGAGTTATCGAAAGGTTTTTCCGCCAATGTGAAACCGTGTTCGACACCGCTCTTTTCATTTATGAACCACTCCGTCAGATTTTGCGTGTCGCGTTTTAATTCCACACGATTGCCGTTCGTCTGCAAATCGCCTTTGGCGGCAATTTTCTGATTATCCCCGTAACCGAAACTTTTCAAACTCCAATTTGAGTTCCAGTTTTTTTCGTTAAATGTCGAATTCAACCGCAGACCGTCCGCCGTAAAATTCATATGCAGATCATTCGCGTCGTTATCCGCCGACGCGCCTTTTTCGTTTCGGTCAACCGAATAACGCGCCGCCGCAACAGCTTCGGAAAGCGATTCGAACGAGCCGTCTTTCTTCAAATAATCAATCGCCCCTTCGCCCTGCAAAACAGGCAGATCGATTGCCGCCCGATCTTGCGCGTGCTGATTATTCTTTAATAAAACAACAGAAAAAATCATCGCCGCCAGAGCAGTTAAAGCGAATGAAAATGCCGTTCGGCGCGCTGTTTTCTTTGTAATCCACGACGCTGATAAACCGCCGTCCACGGCAATCGTCAAGGTATTTCTAAATTTTCCTGTAATTTTTTTCATATCTTTCTCCGTAAATTTAGATAAAATTTGGTTCTTGCCTGTATATGCGGATATATTTTTGAAAAACGGACAAATTAATTGAAATTTTTTGTTTATTCCGCCCCTGAAACGCAATACCGCTTTTTAACGCCTTCCCAAAAGACCGGATCCGTCGCCGTGTAACAGATTTTCTGAGACGTATTTCCGCCCTCATTTGAAATAAAAGTTTCGGTTTAGATGCGAAATAATGTAAAATACGATCAATTCAAATACTTGAACTTTCAAGAACTTATGACCGATAAAGACCCTTCCGAGATCACGCGGATTTTACAGGATTGGAACGATGGAAATGAAGATGCAAAAGAACTGCTTTTGCCCTTTGTTTATCAGGAGTTAAAGCGTCAAGCGTCAATTTTGATGTCCGGCGAACGCTCGAACCATACATTGCAGCCGACCGCGCTCGTTCACGAAGCGTTCGTGCGTCTGAGCCAGCAGAGCGGAATTGACTGGAAAAACCGTCATCATTTTTACGGAATCTCGTGCCGTCTGATGCGTCAGATTCTCGTTGACCACGCAAGAATTCACGCCGCCAAGAAACGCGGCGGCACTCCCATTCATTTTTCCCTCGACGACGTTCAAATTCCGGTCGAAGAACGCGCGAGTTCGATCCTTGCGCTCGACGAAGCGTTGGAACATCTGGCGGAATTTGACGAACGGCAGGCGAAGATAGTCGAAATGAAGTTTTTCGGCGGAATGACGACCGACGAGATCGGCGAACATCTGGAGATTTCCGAAAGAACCGTCCGCCGCGAATGGCAGTCGGCGCGGCTTTGGCTCTACCGCGAACTGACGCAAAAGTAATTTTTTAATTTTTTTTGTCCGTTTTTTTCAAACAATTCCGCATATATAAACAGGATTAGTTCATTCGTTCGTTATGCAAAAAGAAAACTGGCAGCAAGTAAAACAAATTTTGGACGAAGTTTTAAGTCTCGAAACTTCCCAACGGCAAAAATTCTTAAACTCTTCTAAATTACAGCCTGACATTTTATCGGAAGTAAATTCTCTGCTCGCGTTTGAAACCGAAGCAGAAGATTTAATGCGTCTTTCGGCGGTCGAATTCTCGGACGGTTTCTTCGACGATACTAATAACGCGCTGGTCGGGCAAAATATCGGCGTTTACAAGATCATCGGCGAACTCGGTTACGGCGGAATGGGCGCGGTTTATCTCGCTGAAAGAACGGACGGGAAATTCGAGCAGAAAGTCGCACTCAAATTGTTAAAACGCGAAATGAACACCGCCGCGCTTCGCCGGAGATTTTCGCAGGAACGCGAAATTCTCGCGTCTTTACAACATCCGAATATCGCTTCACTGCTCGATGCCGGAACGACGGACGACAAAATTCCGTATCTGGCGATGGAATACGTCGAAGGTTTGCCGATTGACGATTACTGCAGCAAACACGCGCTGAACATCGAACAAAGACTCGATCTTTTCCGCGAAGTCTGTGCGGCGGTTGATTTCGCGCACCGCAATCTGGTCGTTCACCGCGATTTAAAGCCGTCGAATATTCTCGTAACCGAAAACGGCGCACCGAAGCTTCTCGATTTCGGCATTTCAAAAATTCTCTCCAGCGAGTTTGAGAATCAAAACACGGCGACGGTCACGAAAATGGGCGTGATGACGCCGGGTTACGCCTCGCCCGAACAACTGCTGAGCAAATCCGTCACGACCTCGACCGACATCTATTCGCTCGGCGTAATTCTTTACGAACTTTTGAGCGGACATCGTCCGTTTGAAACGAAAGAAAGCGACATCAAGGAAATCTACAAAGCGGTGATCGAGATTGATCCGCCGCTTCCGTCGTCGGTCGCGCAGACATTTTCCAAGCAATTCAAAAAAATCGAGGAAGAAAATGCGACAAATTCAAATAAAAAATCCGTTTCACCAAAAACAGAAGCGGAAAGACTGCGCCACACATCGCCGCAAATGGCGGAGTTAAATCCCTACAGCATTCGCGGTGATCTGGACAACATCATCTTGAAAGCCTTACGCAAGGAACCGGAAAGACGTTACTTGTCGGCGGAAAATCTCTCCGAAGACATCAAACGCCATCTGCGCGGTCTGCCCGTGACGGCGCGTCCGAATACTTTTTCTTACCGCGCCGAAAAATTCATCAACCGCAACAAAGCGAGCGTTTTCGCTGGTTTCCTGATAATTTTGGCGATCTTCGGCGGAATCGGCGCGACGCTCTGGCAGGCGAAAGTCGCTCAAGCCGAAAGAGCGAAAGCGGAACGTCGTTTCAACGACGTGCGGCAGTTGGCGAATTCGTTTCTGTTCAACTTGAGTCCGAAGATCGAAAAACTTCCCGGTTCGACCGAAGCGCGTGAAGAATTGGTTTCGCTCGCGCTCAAATATCTGGACAGCTTATCGCAGGAAGCGGGCGACGATCTCGAACTTCAGCGCGAACTTGCCGCCGCTTACGAAAAGGTCGGCGATGTTCAGGGCAATCAGATGGCTTCGAACCTCGGCGACACGAAAGGCGCGGCGGACAGTTACGAAAAAGCGTTAAATATCCGACGGAAGTTATATGAACAGAATCCGAACGATCTGACGTTGATGAGCGATCTGGCGAGCAGTTACGGGAAATTCAGCGAAATTCAGATGCAGGTCGGCACGACCGAACAGGTCAGAGAGTATTTTCAAAAATACTATGATCTGCGCGAAGAGATCGCCCGCCGTAACCCGAACGATTTCGAAGCGCGGAAAAATCTGGCGATTGCCGTCAGGGCAAAGGGACTTCAGCTTTACACGGAAGCAAAATACAAAGAAGCCGTCGAAAATTATCGGCGCGCCGACGCGATTTACGAAGAACTGTTGCGGGAACAACCTGAAAATACTGAAGTTGCCGAGAATCGCGCATTTATGTATTCCGACATCGGCGAAGCGCAAGGTTGGGACAACGATCTGGCAGGCGCGGAAATCAGTCTTAAAAAATCGCTCGATTTGCTCGTGCCGCTTGCCGAAAAATATCCGAACGATCAGAATCTCCAGCGCTCGCTGATGCGCGCTTTCCTGAAAAAAGGCGCAAGCACGATCGAAACCGAAAATTACGAAAAAGCAGCGGATGAATACAGAAAAGCCCTCGAACTTTCCGAAAATATATTGAAGAACGACCCGCAGAATTACCGCGCGAAATGGGATGTTGTCGCCGCGAAACGGCTTCTGGCAGACGCGCTCGGTTATGCGGGCAAAAACAAAGAATCGCTGGAAATAATCAAAAACGCGCTCGAATCTGCCTTGGAAACAGCGGCGAATGACCGCGGCAATCCGAAAAACATCTACGAAATCGCCGTCACGCGATTCAAACTGGCTGAAACTTATTTTTCGATGAAAGATTACGAACCGGCTCTGGCGGCATTTATCGAATCGAACAAAGAATTCCGCACCGTCGTTGATCTCGACCCGAAATACAGATACGCCGTCCGCACCATAAACCTCTGCACGATGAGCATCGCCGACACTTATGAAGCGATGGCGAAACAGAAAAACGACAATGAACTGTACCGCAAAGCACTCGAAGCGTATCGAAATTCGTTAGACGGTTTCCGCAATATGAAAAAAGAAGGCAAATTGGGCGCGTTCGACGACAAATTATTCCCGGAAATAGAAGGTAAAATCAAAAAGATCGAAGCTATCTTGGGAAAATAACAGTAAAATTTTTAGTAATCCTCATTAAATAAAAACATACATCAAAACCTATTTGAAAGTTTGGTCGCGAGTCTTTAACATTTTATGTAAACTAGATTTGACCGAGTTTTCTTATGCTCAGAATTTCCGAAATAAAACTTCCGTTAGATCACGACGAAAAAGATTTGCGTCAGGCGATTGTTGATAAATTACAGATTTCCGGCGCGGAACTGAAAAGTTTTACGATCTTCAAACGCAGTTACGACGCGCGGCGCAAGAGCGCGATCATTTTTGTTTATATCGTTGACGTATCAACGACGAAGGACGCGCAGATTCTCGGGCAATTTCAGAAAAATCCGCACATTAACGAAACGCCCGATACGAGTTATAAATTGGTCGGACACGCGCCGACGGATTTGAAAGTTCGTCCGGTTGTCATCGGCACGGGACCGTGCGGACTGTTTGCGGGATTGATGCTGGCGCGGATGGGTTTTCGCCCGATAATTTTGGAACGCGGAAAATCGGTGCGTGAGCGGAGCAAAGACACGTTCGGTTTCTGGCGCGACGGCGGGCTGAATACTGAATCGAACGCGCAGTTTGGCGAAGGCGGCGCGGGAACTTTTTCCGACGGCAAACTTTATTCGCAGGTTAAAGATTCAAAATATTTAGGTCGCAAGGTTTTGGAAGAATTCGTCGCGGCGGGCGCGAATCCCGAAATTCTCTACATCAACAAACCGCACATCGGAACTTATAAACTCGTGATGATCGTCGAAAAAATGCGTGCGACAATCGAGAGTTTGGGCGGCGAAATTCGTTTTCAGAGCCGCGTCGAAGATATTGAAATCGAAGATAACAAAGTGCGCGGCGTGAAATTGGCGAACGGCGAATTTATCGAAAGTTCGCACGTCGTCTTGGCGGTCGGACACAGCGCGCGCGATACGTTCGAGATGCTTTTCGAGCGCGGCGTTTATATCGAACCGAAACCTTTTTCGATCGGTTTTCGCATCGAACATCCGCAACAGCTTATTGACGAATGCCGTTTCGGAGATTTCGCGGGCAACAAACTGCTCGGCGCGGCTGATTACAAACTCGTCCATCACTGCAAAAACGGGCGTTCGGTTTACAGTTTTTGTATGTGTCCGGGCGGAATGGTCGTCGCCGCCGCGTCCGAAGCCGGACGGCTCGTGACCAACGGAATGTCGCAGTATTCGCGCAACGAACAAAACGCCAACAGCGCAATCGTCGTCGGCATCACGCCCGAAGAAGATTTTCCCGAAAACGCGCTCGCCGGAATCGAATTACAGCGAAAGTTAGAAGAAAAAGCGTTTGAACTCGGCGGCGAAAATTACAACGCGCCGGGGCAATTAGTCGGCGATTTTCTCAAAGGTCGTCCGTCAAAAGAATTAGGCAAAGTCGCGCCGTCTTACACGCCCGGAATTCACCTGACCGATTTGAGCGAAGCCTTGCCGAAATTCGCCATTGATGCAATTCGTGAAGCGATTCCCGCGTTCGATAAACAGATCAAAGGTTTTGCGATGCACGACGCGCTTTTGACCGGAATCGAAACGCGCACGTCGTCGCCGATCAGAATCAAACGCGGCGCGGACGGTCAAAGTTTCAACACCGATGGACTTTTCCCCGCCGGCGAAGGCGCGGGTTACGCGGGCGGAATCTTGTCCGCCGGAATTGACGGCATCAAAGCTGCCGAAGCGGTTGCACTGGATATGTTAAAAATGGATGATTAATAATTTTTTCTATGTCCTTACATAAAATTTAAAAAGTTCGGAGTTCCAACTTTAGTTGGCTACAGCCGCGCTTCGTAGGCTGCACACGCCACGCTATGCGGGCGCAAGCCAACTAAAGTTGGAACTCCGAACTCTCATCAAAATCTTACCAAACCTCTGTTTATTGTTTTTCCCAACACTCTTATTTTCAGGATGTTTTTTGCTTTTCTGATATAATCCATTTCAATTATGAGCAAAACTTTTTTGATCTACGGCGCGAACGGTTACACGGGCGAACTCATCACGCGCTACGCCGTCGAGCGCGGTTTGAAGCCGATTCTCGCGGGACGAAATGAGAGCAAAATAAAACCACTGGCGGAAAAACACAATTTGGAATATCGGACTTTCTCACTTGAAGATTCTGAAAAATTAGATGCGGCGTTGCAGGAAACCGAGTTTGTTCTCCATTGCGCCGGACCATTTTCGTTGACTTCAAAACAGATGGTTGATGCGTGTCTGCGAAATAAAAAACACTATCTCGACATCACGGGCGAGATCGCGGTTTTTGAAGCGTCTGCAAAACGCGATCAGGCGGCGAAGGATGCGGGAATTATGATTATGCCCGGAGTCGGTTTCGATGTCGTGCCGTCGGATTGTCTGGCGAAACATCTGAAAGATCGTCTGCCGTCGGCGGACAAATTAACGCTGGCGTTTTACGGTTTGGGGAAAATTTCGCACGGCACGCAATATACGATGACGATGAACATCGGAAACGGCGGCGCGGTTCGGCGCGACGGGACGATAACGAATGTTCCGGCGGCGTGGAAAACGCGCGAGATTGATTTCGGCGAAGTTAAGAAAACGGGGGTGACGATCCCGTGGGGCGATGTTTCGACGGCGTATTACACGACGGGAATTCCGAACATTGAAGTTTACACGGTTTTGCCGCCGTCGAATTTAGCGATGCTGAAATTCAGTCGCTATTTCGGTTGGCTGATGTCAATCGGATTCTTAAAGGATTTCGCGCTCAGACAAATTCCCGAAGGCGGCGCGAGCGACGAAGAACGCGCCGAAGGAAAAACTTACCTGTGGGGCGAAGCATCCGACAAAGACGGAAAAAAAGCTGTCTCGCGCTTGCAAACGCCGGAAGGCTACACGCTGACGGTTTTGACCGCTTTACAAATCGCCGAAAGGATTTTAAACGGGAATTTTTGCGCCGGATTTCAAACTCCGGCGAAATGTTACGGTGCTGATTTGATTTTGGAAATCGAAAACGTGAGCCGCGAAGATATGGAATGAGAAGATTTCAAATTTCAGATTTCAAATATGAAGCCTTTGAATATAATTTTACAGATAAAAAAACTTAACAGTCCAAAAATCTGAAATGTGTAATTTGAAATCTGAAATCTTTGTCTTAAGCCGATTCAAATAAAGCAAGAATATGCTTGCCTTCTTCGGAACGCGGCGAGATCGTGCGAAGGTGTTTTTTGCCTTGCGTTTCCCAGATCGCCGTAACTTTGCCGTCTTTTTCGACCGCGTGATACGAAATATCTTCTTCTTCGGTCTCTTCCAGTTCTACGGCTTCATCGGGCGTTTCAACCGTTTCGGTCGGCGTTTCCGGTGCGTCGTCGGTCATCTCAACCGTTTCTTCATTTGTTTCAATTGCTTCTTGTTCTGCCATTTATATAATATTCTCCAAATAAATTTTACTTTAATTTTATTAAAAACGAAATTTTGCCACACGAACCGCTTATTGTCGAGTTCGGCTTTAAATTTCACTCTCGCCATATTGTTCTAATTTTCGATAAAGCGTTTTTCTGCCGATATTCAAAAGCCGCGATGCCTGCGATTTGTCGCCGTCCGTGTAATCGAGCGTCGCTTCGATGATCTTGCGTTCGACTTCATCAAGCGCGGACGGAACTTCGATCTCGATAACTGCCGAACGTCCTTCGCTCGCGGCTTTAAGACGTTCCTGTTTTACTTCCGCGCCCAATTCCGACGCTTTTCTGCCGATGGTTTCGGGCAGATCGCCGAGTTCGATCTGTCTTCCGGCGGCGATAATTACGGCGCGTTCGACGGCGTTTTCGAGTTCGCGCACATTTCCGAACCATTCGTAATTAACGAGCGCACGAAGTGCATCTTTTGAAATTCCCGAAACAAAACGTCCGGTTTTTTCCTTGTAAAGTTCGAGAAAATGAAAAACGAGCAGATGAATATCTTCGGCACGTTCGCGCAAAGACGGAATATTTATCGGAAAAGCCGACAGACGATAATAAAGATCGCGCCGGAAACTTCCCTCTTTGATGGCTTTTTCCAGATCAATATTTGTGGCGGCGACAACGCGAACATCGGTTTTTACCGTGTCTTTTCCACCGATTCGCGTAAATTTGCCGTCTTGCAGAACTCTTAAAAGTTTGACTTGCGCCGACGGCGACATTTCGCCGATCTCGTCAAGAAAAAGCGTTCCGCCGTGCGCTTCTTCAAAACGTCCGACGCGGCGTGAATGTGCGTCGGTGAACGCGCCTTTTTCGTGTCCGAAAAGTTCGCTTTCCAAAAGCGTTTCGGGAATCGCGCCGCAATTTATTTTGACATACGGTTTATTTCCGCGCCCCGAATTATAATGAATCAGATCGGCGATAAGTTCTTTTCCCGTGCCGCTTTCGCCTTGAATCAAAACCGTCGTGTTCGTATCGGCGACATTCAGCGCGAGTTTGATAGCGCGACGAATTTCCGGCGATTGTCCGATAATTTGCGACTGATGGCGTTCGTTCAGTTGATTTTTCAGACGCATCACTTCCGCGCTCAATTGATCGCGTTCGAGCGCGGTTCCGATCTGATCGCCGATGCCTTCTGCGAGTTTTACTTCGTTGTCTTCAAACAAACTTTCGCGCTCTTTTCCCCAGACAAAGCCGAGCAAACCATAAGCTTGTCCGCCGATTCTCACAGGAACGACGAGCGCAGATTTCCCGCCGAGTTTGCGGTTGAAAATTTGACGGATCAAAAACGGCAATTCTTTATCAATAACTTTCAAAGTTTTGCCTTCTTTGAGCAATTCGCCGATCTTCGGAAACGGCGCGAGATCGAGCGATTTCCCGTAAGAATCAATCCATTTCAAAAGCGTCGCCGGTTTAACTTCCGGCGCGGTCTTAAATGCCGCGAGCGAGATTTTATCGCCCGTGTCGTCCAAAACGCCGAGTGCGCCGTAATCCGCGCCGATCAGATTAACGGCGCGTTCCAAAACTCTCGATGAAACTTCCTTGAAATCCGAATGTGAATTGAGCGTGTTGGCAATTTCCAAAAGCGAATTCGTGCGCTTTGTTTCTTGCTCTTGATTGACGTAAAGATTCGTGTATTCGTAACCGATGGCGAGTTGCTGCGCGACCGATTCGAGAAAGGAAACTTCGTCATCGTGCCATTCGCGCGGCTGATTCGTGTCGTGCAAACCGATCAAACCCAGAATATTGCCGTTCAATTTGATCGGCACGACGAGAAGTGAACGGGTTTCTAAAACACGCGCCAGAAATTTTACGTTTTTATCTTTAATTTTCGACGTATCATTAACGCGAATCGGTTCGGTGAGTTTTAGTTTTTCCGCCAATTTCTCAGCATCAACCGGAATTGCCGTTCCGACGCTCGACGGAACTTTATCGTTTCTGCGCCATTCGTGACTGATGCGAAGTTCGTTGGTTTCCGACATCTGAATCAAGTCACAGCGGTCAACTTCCATCATCTGCCCGATTTGCGAAACGACTGCCTGCAAAAATTTTTCAAGATTTATGTCGGTCGGAAGTTCGCGTGCCAAACGCTGAATAATCGCATCGCGGGCTTCGTCCATTCGGTTTTTCTGTTGAATCGGGAAATTTTCCGGCGTGTCGAATTCGATTTTTGTCAGAGTCATATTTTGAAAATTCTAATCTCAGTTTTCGCCGTTTGTTCTGAGTTGTCAAGTTGACACACTTTTGCTTAAAGCGTGTAATTTAGAAACACACTTTACAAATCAAAATAAATTTTCCGATTATTCTTTAGTGGGATTTTCAATCTGTATTTTCGGCTTGATCATATTTGCACCGAAATCAACACGTTTTTTTCCGGCTTGCGCCTGTTCGAGTAAATCTTCGGCGATTAAATTATTTTCATCAATATCTATCGCTTTTTTTAACGCTCTGATGGCTTCGTCATATTGTGCGAGTTTAATATAAATTTCACCGAGTTCGGTTTGATAATCGCCGTCATCCGGTTTTAATTTAACGGCGGTCTGTAAGGCTTTCAGCGCGTCTTTATCTTCATCAAGTTTGTTGTAAGCGCGTCCGAGATTAAAAAATGCCTGATCGTTTTCCTTGTCTTTTTTGATTATTTTTTCGTAAGCCGTAACTGCATTTTGAAAAGATTTTTGCGACGGCGTTTTTTCCGTCTCATCATTTTTTCCTTTCTTTTTTTTCGGTTTTGCTTTTTCGGGAGTTTCTTCTTCGTCAGGCGTTGCCGTCGTTTGTTCTTCTTTTTCGACAAGCGCAAGTGCGACTCCGAGACGGAAATGCGCGTCAGCGAGTTCCGGGTCGAGTTTTACCGCCTGTTTATAAGCATCAATCGCTTTGTCATTTTCACTGTTGTCGAGAAATTTGTTGCCTTCGGCGAGTGCGGTTTCAGCGTTATCATAAGTCGGAACCTCGCCGCTGTCCGTATTTACGGCGTTGACGTTTTTTTGTTCGGTGTTTTCCGGCACATTTACCGGCGCATTCGCGTTTAAGTTAGTTCCGGCATTTTCTGCCTTGTCCGTGCCGCAACTCGCTGAAAATAGAATAAATAAACCGAATAATACCGCTGAAAATATCTTACTCATTTTTCTTAAATTATATGCTGTGAGATGAATCGCCCGCTTTACTTGATGAGAATTATTTACGTCTTTCATCAGGTTCTTCGGCAACTCCTTTAAAGGTTTCGCCGTCGTTTTTTACTTCCATAAATTCTCCGTCGTGTTCGCTTTCAGCGTCTCTGTTACGTTTAACGTATTTATCTGATTTCGGATTTTTAACTTGAGTTCGATTATCTACGGATCCTTTTCTGTGACTTTCTCCGGTATTTTTTGCCATCTTTAAACTCCTGAAAATATATTCAAATTAGTTAGTATTTTATTTCAACCCGGCGGAAAAATAAACTGCCGACCGCCGAGAAGATGAACGTGCAGATGAAAAACCGTCTGTCCGCCGTCGCCGTTCGTGTTTATCACGACGCGATAACCGTCTTCGGCAAAATTCTTTTCACGCGCAATTTCCGCCGCCGTCAAAAGCAGATGTCCGAGCGTTTCCTTTTGCGATTTTTCCGCTTCGTTCAAAGACGAAATATGTTCGCGCGGAATTATCAAAACGTGCGTCGGTGCTTGCGGACTAATGTCATTAAACGCAATGCACACATCGTCTTCGTAAATCTTTTCAGACGAAATTTCGCCCGCGATAATCTTGCAAAAAAGACAATCTTTGCTCATAGAAAATAATTAAATCACAAATTTCTTTTTTTAGAAAATCTTACGAAGCCGGAACGGCGGATTTGAAATGTTCCGTAATTCTTTTTATATCCGCGCCAACGCCCGTTAATTTCTTAACGATGGTTTCGTAACCGCGGTCAATATGATAAACGCGGTCAATCAATGTTTCGCCTTCCGCCGCAATTGCCGCCAGAACGAGTGAAGCCGAAGCCCGCAAATCCGAAGCCAAAATCGGTGCGCCGTTCAATTGCGTTTTGCCGCGCACGGTCGCCGTATTGCCGTGAATTTCGATGTCCGCGCCCATTCTTGTTAATTCCGAAGCGTGCATAAAACGGTTTTCAAAGATCGTTTCGACGATTGTCGAAGTTCCTTCCGCCTGAGTCATCAACGCCATATACTGCGCCTGCATATCGGTCGGAAACGCCGGATGCGGCTCGGTCGTAACATCTTTTGAAATCAAACCTTTATCGCAGCATTTTATGGAAAGCGTCGTCGCATCTTTTTCAGTAATTTCAACACCGACATCGCGTAATTTTCCGATCACTGCTCCGAGATGTTCGGGACGGCAATTGTTAATTTCGATTTCGCCGCCAGTAATCGCCGCCGCAACAATAAAAGTTCCGGTTTCGATGCGGTCTGGAATGATCGAATGTTCCGCGCCGCCTAAACCTTCGACTCCTTCGATCTCGACAGTATCTGTTCCCGCACCTGTAATTTTCGCGCCCATTTTGTTTAATAAATCGGCTAAATCGGTAATTTCCGGCTCAAGTGCGGCATTACGAATCGTCGTTTTACCTTTTGCCAAAACCGCCGCCATCATTACATTTTCCGTTCCGGTTACGCTGACGACATCAAAATCAATCTCCGCGCCAACCAGACGACCTTTCGGCGCACGCGCGACGACATTTCCGGCTTCGAGCGAAACCGTCGCGCCGAGTTTTTCAAAACCTTTCAAATGCAGATCAATCGGTCGCGTTCCGATCGCGCAGCCGCCCGGCAAACTAACTTTCGCCTGACCGAAACGTCCGAGAAGCGGTCCGAGTGCCAAAACGCTCGCCCGCATAGTTTTGACGAGATCATACGGAGCTTCAAAAATCTCGATGTTTTTCGCATTATATTTATGCGTCCGCAATTCCGGCGTTAAAGCCGTCGCGCCTAAATCTTCCAATAAACGCCGTTGCGTGATCAAATCCTTGACATACGGAACATTATGCAAAGTAACCGTTTCCGGCGTTAAAAGAATCGCCGCCAAACAAGGCAAAGCCGAGTTTTTCGCACCGCTGATTGAAACTGTTCCATTTAATGGCTTGCCGCCGCGTATTAAAAATTTATCCATAACTAAAAAACGATAGCAGATTTTATCACGAGTTTATCAAAAACCTAAAATTTGAGTGCCTCGAAATAAACAGGTGTCAATATAAATTCTTACTTTAGCCTGAAAAAATGTTAAACTCGGTATCTCTGTTTATGAACATAATTGTCGGAACAGCTGGACATATTGACCACGGAAAAACTTCACTTGTCAAGGCTTTAACAGGCGTTGATGCAGATCGTTTTCCTGAAGAAAAAGAGCGCGGTATAACGATTGACATCGGTTTTGCAGAATTTGATTTGGGCGACATTAAGATCGGTTTTGTTGATGTTCCGGGACACGAAAAATTCGTCAAAAATATGCTCGCCGGTGCTTCGGGACTTGATGTCGTCGCGCTTGTCGTTGCGGCAGACGAAGGCGTGATGCCGCAGACGCGCGAACATTTTGAGATTTGTCGTCTGCTTGAAACAAAAACGGGATTGATAGTTTTAACGAAAAAGGATTTAGTTGATGCGGAACTTCTCGAACTCGCCAAATTCGATGTCGCCGAACTCGTCGAAAACTCTTTTCTGGAAAATGCGCCCGTAATCGCAGTTTCGGCAAAAACCGGCGAAGGTATTGAAGAATTAAAAGACGCGCTCGAAAATATCGCTGCGAAGATTCCGGCGCGGAAAAATGATCTGATCGCACGTCTGCCGATTGATCGTTCGTTTTCCGTCAAAGGTTTCGGCGCGGTTATTACGGGAACTTTGATTTCCGGCGAAATTTCCGAAGCCGACGAATTGGAAATTTTGCCGTTCGGAAAAAGCGTTCGCGTTCGCGGACTGCAAACTCACGGTAAAACCGTCAAAACAGTTTTTGCAGGACAGAGAACGGCGGTTAATGTCAGCGGCATTGACCACGCGGAAATCGAACGCGGAATGATTTTAGCGAAAAAAAATATTTTGCGTCCGGCACAAATTTTCGATGCGGAAATTGAAGTCTTAAAAGCTGCAAAACAAGGGCTGAAATCCCGACAGAGAGTTCGGGTTCACATCGGAACGATCGAAGCAATGGCAAGAGTTCAAGTTCTGAACGAGGAAAACGAAATTAAGCAAGGCGAAAAAGATTTTGCCCAAATAAGATTGGAAATTGCGGTCGTTGCAGTTCCGAATGAGCGGTTTATTTTACGCTCATACTCACCGCAAATTACGATTGCAGGCGGAAAAATTCTTGATAATTCCGCTGTAAAACATCGGCGTAAAGATTTTGAAACTACACGCAAATTTTTGAATGATCTCGTTAAATCCGAAGATAATAAAACTACTCAAATAAAATTATATCTCGAAACCGACGGCGAACGCGGCGCGAATTTTGCGGATTTGCAAGCGAGGACGGCTTGGCGTGAACCGATTCTGAGCAAAGCATTAGCAGAAAACATTGAAAAAACTTCCGTTATAAAAGCCGATGATTATTTTATCGCCCGAACTCCATTCGATAATTTAAAGTCAAAAACATTAACGAAAATCAAAGATTTCCATCAACGCGAACCGCTTGCCAAAGGGATTTTGAGAGAAACATTGCGCGAAAATCTTTTCACGCATCTCGCACCGGAAATTTTCAAGTCGGTTTTAACCAACCTCGAGAATGAAAAACAAATTACATCGGAAAAAGACATCGTTCGAATTGCTTCGCACAGTTTGGAATTGTCGCCGGACGAAAAACTTTTGCGCGAAAAGATTTTGAGAATTTACGCGGCGGCAAATCTCGAAGTTTCAAAGCTCGACGACGTTCTGCGCGATTCGGTCAAAAATACAAAATCCGATTTAAGCCACGCGCGGAAAATTTTTCAACTATTAGTTAATTCAGGAGAAATCGTCAAAATTACGGAGGAATTTTACTTTGAAAAATCAGCGATTGAAAATTTATTAGAAAAATTAAAATATTTCGCCGCCGCAAGTTCCGATAAACTGATTGATGTTGCAAATTTTAAAGAAATTGCCGGAATTTCCAGAAAATATGCGATTCCTCTGCTTGAATATTTCGACCGCGAAAAAATTACGCGCCGCGCCGGAGATAAACGCCTGATTTTATAAGGTGCGAAAATTTTTGAGTGCAAAATGTGAACCGAGTTTTTTTTGTTTGACAATTACAAAATTGATATTGATTTCGGAAAACTTTACGGTGCGGAATTCGCTTTTTAACTCGACAAAAAACTTTTTTATTTTTGCTTGCCAAAGGCACACCGATTTCCCTTTAAAAAGTCCAAAAAAAATCGTTTTAAAAACGAAAATCGGACTTCAGATGAAAATCCGAAATCCGAAGTCAAAATTTTAAATTGTTTTACGGTGTTACGATGTCTTTCGCTTTTTCACCGACTTTTTTAGTTGTTTCAACTGTTTTTCCGGCTACTTTTTTGCTCACGTCAACCGTTTTATCAGCAACTTTTTTGCTCACGTCAACCGTTTTTCCGGCTACTTTTTTGCTGACGTCAACCGTTTCTCCAGCGATGTCTTTTGTCTTATCTTCTACTTTTTCCGCTGTGCTTTTGTCACCGTCTTTCATTCCGGCAGACATTTTATCGCCGTCCTTTGTTACGGTCGTTGTCGTTGTCTGACCGCCTTTCATCGTACTGCCGTCTTTCATTTCGGACGTTGCGGTGCTGTCGTCTTTCATTTCAGAATCCACACTGCTCATTGTGTTGGTGTTCATAATGACAGCGGTATTTCCGTTCATATTCGCGGAATTGGCATTCATTACGTTGGCGTTCATATTGGTTTTGCCTGAATTACTGCAAGCCATTCCGAAAGCACACAATCCGACGAAAATTGATAATCCTATAATTCTTTTCATTTTTTTACTTCCTTTAGTTCGCAAAAATATAAAAAGCACATTGTGTAAATTTCAATGTGCTTTTTTCTAAGATTTTGTTATTCGTAATTAGGGAGTTTTGTTCATTGTCGAGTTTGAACTCATTGATTTCGAATTTGAATTCATCATTTTCGAATTTGATTCCATACTTCCCGAACCTGAATTCATTGATTTCGAATTTGAATTCATCATTTTCGAATTTGATTCCATACTTCCCGAACCCGAATTCATTGATTTGGAATTTGATTCCATACTTCCCGAATTTGATCCCATACTTCCCGAATTTGACCCCATACCACTTTCGGATGACGTATTTTCACCCGACATCGAATTCATCGGTGTGGACATATTTGTGTTCATCATATTCGAATTCATTTTATTTGAATTCATATTTGAGTTCGCTGCCGGTTCGCAAGCCATTCCTAATGCACCAACGGCGACTAACATTGATAAAGCTACTATTTTTTTCATTTTTATCTCCTGTCTTCTCTGATTTAAGTTTTTATTTTATTGATCATATTTTTAAATACAATCAAGTCCCAAAATTGTATAAATTTATTGGAACAATGGACAATATAAAATTCTTAGTTCTCTAAGTCAAATCAAAAGAAAACAAAAAAGAATTTTTTCACAATATTTTTTAGTTTCTTACTTTTTTCCGTCTCACACTTTGAAAATTAATTATTGACGAAACGGTTATTGAAAAGTTATCTTCTAGATTGGGCAATTTTTTGTCCGTTCTGCACAAATTCATTCCGTAAACCTCAAATCCCGCTTATGAAAATCGGCATCAATAACGATAAATCGTTAAAACGAAAATACTTAACGCTCGTCGCTTCATCGGTTGCGGTGTTGATTTTAACATTTGTAATTTCAAACACGAACTTGATCTTTAATACGAAACTCGCAATTTTTTCCGCCGCAACTTTTATTTATCTGTTGTTTGTTTATGTTATTTACCGGCTTAAAGATAAAGAAAACATATCCGCCGAAAATACTCCGGGAATTTTTAATGAGGAAACCGAAGAAAAATTGTTAATTCTGGAAGAAGCCGGAGAATTTTTTGGAGCGTCTCTAAAATCCGGCGATATGTTTCGATTGATTTCCGGCAGAATCGGCGAACTTATACCTTTTGCGAACTGTTCGCTTTTTCTGCCTGATGAGACAAAATCGCACTTAAAAATAGTTTACTCGACGGGCGAAAATGCAAAATCCTTAAAAAACATCCAGATAAAAACATCGGAAAGTCTGGCGGGAAAAACCTTTATCAGCGGCAAACCGCAGCTCGACGACGAACTTTTGTATGATCGCGTGACATTTCCGGCGGAAGCTCTCGAAAATTTATCGGGAACAATCGCCGTTCCGCTTTTCCGAAATGCTGAAATTTTCGCCGTGCTGCAGCTTTTCGTTAATTCGGAAACAAAATTCGACGAAAACTCGATTTTACTTTTAGAAGCCGTCGCAACGCGCATCGTGCCGCTTCTTTCCGGTTCTCTGGCATTCGAGAAAAGTCTTTCAAACGCGCTGACGGACGCGCTGACGAACTTGCCGAATGAACGCGCGTTTTATCTGGTTCTGGAAAATCAAATCGCCGAAGCGCAGCGTTTGAGCGAAAAACGGCAATTGACGGTTTTGGTGATGGACATTCGTAATTTCCGCGATGTCAACGAACAATACGGACACGCGACGGGCGACAAAGTTCTTACATTTGCCGCCGACACGATCAAAAATCAACTTCGTCAGATGGATTTTCTCGCGCGTTCGTCAAACGACGAATTTTTCGCCGTTTTGCCGACCGCTTCTGAAGAAATCACCGAAGAAATTATCAAACGCATCGAACGCACTTTCGTGTTGAATCCTTATAAAATTGCTTACGAAGAAAATGTCCATCTGCAAATCGGTTTCGGCGCGGCGACATTTCTACAGGACGGTGAAACGGCTGAGGAACTTCTTCGTCTGGCACTGATCAAAAAAAAGCAATCAAAATCAAACAATTCCGGCAATCAGGTTTTATTTTTTCCGAAAGAATTTATCAATTAATTTCCAAAAAGTTAATCACGGAAAAAGTGTCACGAATGTCCGGTTTGCAGTGTTTCTATTCCGACAAAGGTGTAAACATTCAGCCCGTCGCGTCGCCGGACGGAAAATATATCGTCTATAATTCAAATCGTTCCGGCGCGTTCGACATCTGGCGGATAAATTCCGGCGGCACGAATCCCGTGCAGTTGACCGATTTCAAGGACGGCGCGGACGTTCAATACGATTTTGCCGAAGACGGAAAAATTCTTATCTTCACGCGCCAGCGAAACGACGGCGGAAATCCGACCGTGATGAAAGTTCCGGTTGAAGGCGGCGTGGCGGTTGCGTTATTCGATCCGTCGGGCAAATCTCCGAAAAGATACGCGAGAGTTTCGCCCGAAGGAAAACGCATCGCTTACCAGACGTTTTCATATTCCGAACAAGCGGCGCATTACAGCGAAAATGTCGAGATAACGGGATTTAAGGACGGCGAAGTGATCGCTTCCGAAAACCCTGTCGAACTTGCGCGGCAGAACGGTTTTTAATGTTCGCCCGACGGGAAAAGTTTATTCTTCGTCAAGCGCGAAGGAATCGAAAACATCTGGTAAATGTCCATCGAAACCGGAAAGAAAAACGCAGTTACGACCTTTACTTCCGACAGTCTCAGAAGTTTCGCGTGGTCTTACGACAAGAAAAAAAATCACTTATAATCCGAAACATCAATAACAGCGATCTGGTTTTGATAAAAGATACGGCGCGAAGCTAAAGATTAAACTCCAAAAAATATCGTTTCATACTAAGGTTTGAGTTGTTTCAACTAAGGTTTGAGTTGTTTCAACTAAGGTTTGAATCGTTTCAACTAAGGTTTGAGTTGTTTCAACTAAGGTTTGAGTTGTTTCAATTAAGGTTTGAATTGTTTCAACTAAGGTTTGAATCGTTTCAACTAAGGTTTGAGTTGTTTCAACTAAGGTTTGAGTTGTTTCAACTAAGGTTTGAGTTGTTTCAACTAAGGTTTGAGTTGTTTCAACTAAGGTTTGAGTTGTTTCAATTAAGGTTTGAATTGTTTCAACTAAGGTTTGAATTGTTTCAACTAAGGTTTGAATCGTTTCAACTAAGGTTTGAATCGTTTCAACTAAGGTTTGAATCGTTTCAACTGTCGTTGGAACGATTCAAACTATAGACAAACATATCAACCAAAGTTCAAACTGCTCAGACGCTCTTCGCTTTTCGCTGTCTTTGCTCTTATAATTACGGCTATGGCAAAAATTTCATTTTACGGCGGAGTTGGTTCGGTTACAGGTTCAAAATATCTTCTCGAATCAAACGGAAAGAAAATTCTCGTTGATTGCGGTCTGTTTCAAGGTTTGCGCGAACTACGCGAAAGGAACTGGGCAAAACTTCCGTTTGATCCGGCGGAAATTGATGCGGTGATAATCACGCACGCGCATATTGACCACACGGGATATTTGCCGCGACTCGTAAAATTGGGGTTTAACGGCAGAGTTTTCACATCACGCGGAACGGGCGATCTGATGAAAATTTTATTGCCCGATTCGGCGCGTTTGCAGGAAGAAGAAGCCGATTATCGTAACCGCAAAGGTTTGACTTCGCATAAACCCGCGTTGCCGCTTTACGACGAAAAGGACGCGAGCGAAGCGTTAAAAAGACTCGTCCAAGTTCCGAACGACGGGAAAGAAATCCAAATTTGCGAGGGAATAAAAGCGAGCTTTAACGTCGCCGGACATATTATGGGCGCGAGTCTGGTTCTGGTCGAAATGGAAAAGGCGCGGAAAAACGGCGATTCGATAAAGTTTCTGTTCTCCGGCGATCTCGGTCATTACGATCAGCCGATCTTGAAAGACCCGGCAGAACCTCCGGTCTGTGATTATTTAATGGTCGAATCAACTTACGGCGACCGTCTGCATCAGGAAATCCCGTCGGAAAAACTTCTCGCCGATGTCATCAACGACGTGGTGAAAAGAAACGCGCCGCTTTTGATTCCGGCATTTTCCGTCGGTCGAACGCAGGAAATCTTGTATCTGATACGCGAACTCGAAGAAGAAAAGAAAATTCCCGTTCTGCCCGTGATGGTTGATTCGCCGATGGCAAAACAGGCGACGCAGGTTTATAACCGTTGGGAAGAAGAACACGATGCCGATTACGCCAGCGTTCTGTCGCGCAAAAAACACCCGCTGCGAACGCAGAATATGACGACGACCAATAGCCGCGAAGATTCGATGAAGATCAATAAACGCGATGACGCGATAATTATCATCAGCGCATCGGGAATGATCTCCGGCGGGCGCGTTCTCCATCACGCGAAACGAATTTTGCCGAACCCTGACGCGACGCTCGTTTTCGTCGGTTATCAAGCTGCCGGAACGCGCGGCAGAGAAATTCAGGACGGCAAAAAGCAAGTGAAAATTATGCGCGATATGATTCCCGTCCGCTGTCATCTCGAAACGATCGGCGGTTTTTCCGCCCACGCCGATTGGAAAGCGGTTCTGCGTTGGCTCAAACCTTTGAAAAATAATCCGCCGAAAATGCTTTTCACGACGCACGGCGAAACCGAAGCCGCAAACGCGATGGCGGAACATATTCACGAAGAATACGGTTGGAATGTTCACGTTCCGGGTTATGAAGAAACGTATGATTTGTCGTAAAATGAACGAGCCAACAATTTTATTCCTATGGACTTAATGACAGAAAAAGAAATTGCCGCGTTCAGCCGGATCGAAGCGGTCAATATGATTTTAGATACGCTTCAAAATTTGACGGGAATGCGGCTTTCGCTCGTAGCGCGTGTTGATGATGATTCGTGGACGGCGTGTTCGGTTTCAGACCACGCGGAATTCGGTTTGAATCCCGCCGATCAACTAAAACTTTCGACGACCTATTGAAATATCGTTCGCGGGGCGGTCGCTCCGCTTATCATAAATCACGCCAGTGAAACTCAGATTTTCAGAAATCATCCCGGTTTGACCGAATACGGCGTAGAAAGTTATGTCGGTGTGCCGCTATTCCGGCAAAACGGCGAGTTTTTCGGAACTTTGTGCGCGCTCGACACCGAACCGAGACATTTTCCCGATGATGTAATTAAATCGCTGAATCTTTTTGCCAATCTCATCGCTTTTGAACTCGAAGCCGAGGAAATTCGTCAAGAACGCGAGGAAACACTTAAACTCACCCAGCAAAGCAATGATGCGCGGGCGCGTTTTATGGGAATTTTAGGTCACGATCTGCGAAGTCCGCTCAACACGATAGTAATGGCGGCGACTCTGCAGAAAATGAGTCCGCCGGATTCGGACAAAATCCCGAAAATGGCGGACAAAATCTTAAAGACCGCCGACCGTATGAAGTTTTTGATCGAAGATTTGCTCGATACGACGCAGACGCTTCAAGGGCAGGAAATTACTATAAACCGCGAAACGACGGCTTTGCAGAAAATCTGCCGTTTAATAATCGAAGAGTTCAAAATCGCCAATCCGAATCACAAAATAGAATTTTTCGCCGAAACCGAATGCGTCGGCGAATGGGACGCGGGACGTTTGCAGCAGGTTTTGAGCAATCTTTTGAGCAACGCCGTGAACTACGGAACTTCGACCAAACCGATCAAAGTTGATTTGATCGCCGACTGCGACCGCGTGGTTTTGCAGGTCAACAATCAAGGCGAAATTATCCAGCCGGAAATTATGGAAAACCTGTTTCAACCATTCTGGCGCGGCGCAACAAAACGCTCGAACTCCAGCGGTCTCGGTTTAGGACTTTACATCGTCAAACAGATCGTCGAAGCGCACGACGGCAAAATCTCCGTCGAATCAAACCGAGAATACGGCACGACGTTTACCGTGATTTTCGATCAAAACTCCGGTTGGCAGAACGCGAATTTAAACTAAATCCACTTTTGTTGTAAATTTATAGATGATGTCGGCTTTACCAAAGAAAAAATATATTTCGCCGGAAGAATATCTCAATCTTGAAGAAACATCGTTGGAAAAAAACGAATATTTCAACGGCGAGATTTTCCAGATGGCTGGCGCGAGCGAAAAACATAACACGATTGCAATGAATATCGCTTCGAATATTCACTTTCAATTACGCAAACGTTCGTGTAAATCTTATCAAAACGATATGCGTCTGTTCGTCGAAGAATCTGGACTTTATACATATCCCGACGTAATGGTAACTTGCGAAAAACCGGAACTCAAAAAATACAAAGGTTTGGAAAATTTGACAAATCCGACTTTGATAATCGAAGTTCTTTCGCCTTCGACCGCCGATTACGACAAAGGCGCGAAATTCGATCATTACCGCACCATCGAATCTTTACAGGAATACGTTCTCGTCTGGCAGGACAAAAAACGTGTCGCGCTTTACACGAGACAAAACGATAACAGTTGGCTTCTGCGTGATTTTATCGGCGCGATGGCGGAGATCGAATTAAAATCCATCGAATGCAGACTTACCGCTGAAGACATCTACGAAAAGGTCGAAATTGTAGAATAAATTGATCTAATGTCCTCAATCGCAGAAATCGAAAACTTTTATAAACAAGCATTTCAAACGCTTGATAAAAAAAGCGAAGTCCCCGAAATCGTCGTCGAATTTTATCCATATATCGGAATAAAACACACGATCCGTCAGCGCGGCGACACGCTTTTTATAAGGCTTTCCGAATTATGCCGCGACGCGCCCGACGACGCACAAAAATCTCTGGCATTTATTCTCGTCGGCAAAATTCTCAGGAAAAAAATTCCGAACGGCGCGGAAAGCGCATATCTCGATTATGCAAAAAGCGAAGAATTACGCGAGAAATCTCTCGAAAACCGAATCGCCAAAGGACGAAAAATTATCACCGATTCAAAAGGCGACTTTTATGATCTGGACAAAATGTTTGATTCGCTGAATCGTGATTACTTCGCGGAAAATCTGCCGAAACCGACGCTTTCGTGGTCGGCGCGGAAAACTTTTCGCCGTCTGGGACATTACGATTCGGCGCATAATACGATAATTATCAGCAAAACTCTCGACGACAAAAAAGTGCCGGAATTCGTCGTCGAATTCGTCGTCTATCACGAAATGCTGCACATTTTTCACCCGACGCAAATCAAGAACGGCAGACGTTATCATCACACGAACGAGTTTAAAATGGACGAGGAAAAATTTGAAAATTTCGCGGAAGCCGAAGACTGGATCAATAAAAATCTGGCGAAGATGAAGAAACATTTTTGACTGGAGCGCAAGCGTCCCCGCTTGCAATGAGCATCGCTTCGATGCGAAAAAGCGTTTGATTATCCAAATGTCGCAAATCACAAACATTATTTCGCGCTCTCGCGCTCAATGCAAGCGGGGACGCTTGCGCTCCAGTCCGCTCCGCAATTGTTCAGTTTGTAAATTGCTCTAAAATCGTGCCGATAAAACCGAAATCTGAAATTGTTTTTCGCTCGAAACCTCTGCCGATAAATCTTGTTTCGGTTGTAAATGTCGTGAAAATCTGCTCGTTTTCGTTTTTCAAACTGCCCAGAACTTTAGCAGTATTTTTTGCCGAATCAATATCGTTTGAAAAAGTTATCGAAACGGCGTTGCTGCCGGAAATCTCGGCAAACTTCCCTGTTTTCGCAAAATTTTGTCCGCTCGCTTTGGCGTTCAGACATTTTATGACGCTTTCCGAATCGCCGATTATTAAAAATTCGCCGACGAATGCCGCCGAGATATTTTCCGTTTTTGCTTTGTAAATTTCCGCGTCGCCGTTTTTTTCACCTGAAACCTTAAAATCGAAATCTTCGACGAGCGAACTTTTCAGTTTTTGCGCGTCTTTTATTTTGACTATCGCCGCCGATTTGTCGCCTTCGGCATCGAAACGCGCCGTCCAGATTTCGCTTTTGATGCTGCTCAAAAAATTTTCGCCGTTTGAAACGCCGTAAGAAACAAAAAAGCTGTCGGAAAATGCGAGCAGAATTTTCGCGCTCGTTTCGTCCAATTGTTTCGCCGCCGTAATTAAAAGACTGCGCCACGCGATCTGTGGATTTTCGAGATTGTAGCGCGTCGCGGAAAAAATTTCAGCGGGCAGAAATTCAGCGGAAGTTTGTTCGTTTTTCGTGTTCGGAACGATGGTTTCTTTTAAAACCGTCGAGATTTCAGGCGTTGTTTCGATGAAGAATTTGTCTTCGATCTTGTTTTCATTTTTTATCGCCGTCCAACTTATTTCTTTGATCGTCCCGCGCACGATTTCGGGCAGAATTTTGGCGATAAACGAACGCGGTGCTTCGGCTTCGGTCGTGTCAATTGCTTGTTTTACGCCGATCAGATCAGCGATTTGTTTGATTCCGTCGCCGGAAATATAACCGAACGCGAGCAAATTATTCGCCGATTCACGTTTTGAATTCAGCAGATCATTTTTCGTTAAATTTTCCGCCGAACCGTTTTTCGCCGCCAGACATTTTTCGATTGATTCGAGATTATTTCCGAAAAAAATCAAACTTCCTTCGACAAACGCGAACGACTCACGATTGTCATTTGAAGTCCATTTGTAAAGCGTTCCATTGTCTTTCGGATTTTTTTCGAGCTTTGCGTCCGCGCCGTATTGTTTGCGAATAAAACTGTCGAGATTATTTTCAACCAGAGAATTTGTCTGCCAACTCCAGGCGTGAGTTTCGGCGATGACGGCGAATTTCGGTTTGAAATTCAAGATTGACTGTTGGTCCGTAATTTGTTTTTCGGAAGTTTCAAATTCCGTAACGGCAATCGCGATCTGAACGCCGTCGAGCGCGGAAAAATCTGTTTTGTCGGTCGTAATTTTTTGGAAAGTTTTGTTTTCAGTAATTGAATTCAGCGCATTTTCGATGTCATTGGATTCGAGCCAAACCGAAGTTTCAATTGGCGCAAATCGTCGCAAATCCGTTGACTGATAAGTGCAAGCTGACAGAAGGCAGAAAATAGAAAACAAAAGTGAAAAAGCAAAAATCTGTCGGACAATATGATTATTCCCTTTTCCCTTTTCTCTTTTCCCTTTTCCCTGATAAATTAAATTCATTATGAGCAAAACTTTCGCAGATAACATTTTACAAGGAAAGACCGCATTTGTAACGGGCGGCGGAACGGGAATTACGAGCGGCATAGCGCGTGCGCTGTCGGAATTCGGCGCGCAGGTGGCGATCACTTCGCGGAAGATCGAGAATCTCGAACCGATGAAAAAGCAGATCGAAGACGCGGGAGGCGAATGTTTCGCGGTCGCGGCGGACGTGCGCGATTATGCGGCGGTCGAAAATGCGATTGCGGAAACCGTCGAACATTTCGGGAAAATTGATATTGTCGTCAACGGCGCGGCAGGAAATTTTCTCGTCAAACCGGAAGAATTATCGGCAAACGGTTTCGGAACGGTCGTTGATATTGATACGAAAGGAACTTTTAACGTCTGCCGCGCGGCGTTTGAAGAATTGAAAAAAACAAGCGGACAAATCCTTAATATTTCGGCGACTTTGCATTACACGGCGACACCGATGCAGATTCACGTTTCGGCGGCGAAAGCCGGAGTTGACGCGATAACGCGCAATCTTTCGATGGAATGGGGAAAATTCGGCATCCGCGTCAACGGCATCGCGCCCGGACCGATCGCCGACACCGAAGGAATGAAACGGCTCGTTCCCGAACAATTAATGGAAAAATTGTCGAAGAAAATTCCGCTCCAGCGTTTCGGTTTAATCAAAGACATCGAAGATTCGGCGATATTTTTATGTTCCGACGCGGCGAGTTACATCAGCGGCGTAACGCTCGTCGTGGACGGCGGACATTGGCTGACGGGAACGGGTTTGGGTTGAGCCGTAAAATTAATAATTCGCGGCTTGATTTTAAATTGGATTTTAAGTAATTAAAACTATAAAAAGGCAGTAATTGCAGTTATATAATTTGCAATTAGTGCCTTTTTTTTTAAATTAAGAAAGATTTTATTTTTCTTCCAATACTTTTAACAATCTCTCTGCAAGTTTCGGGTCAATGTCCTTTAATTTTTCATATTGACTCATAGCAGCTTCTTTATTGCCTTTCTGTTTATATGTGTAAGCCAGATTATAATGCGCTGATTTGAAAAGCGGCACTAAATTTAACGCTCTCTTGTAGGTTTCGATTGCATTGTCATATTGCCCGTTAGCCAGATATGCGTTGCCGAGCAGATAAATTCCGTCGGCGTTATCGGAATTTTGTCCATAGAGCGGCTCTAATCCCTGAACGGCTAATTTAAATTCCGCAGTTGCCTTTTCAGTTTCGCGCAGCGACTCCAAAGCGCGTGCCGCATAAAAATGTGCGGCTCCGTCTTTCGGATCAATTTTCAATGCTTCCTTACAATTTTCGAGTGCCTGTTTATGTAATGTCGAATCACTGTAGGCGCGACACAAATTCGTGAATGCTCTGGCATTATCTTTCGCCGCTTTTACCGCCTTTTGACCTTCGCGGATCGCTTCTCCGTTGTTTCCGGCTAAACTGTGATACCACGTCAAATCAATCAAAAACTGTCCGTCGTTTTCAAAAACTTTCAAACCTCTTTCAAGCGTTGAAATAGCTTTTTTGAAATTTCCCTGAAACCTATAAGATTCCGCTAATGCCGCATAAGCGTCGTAATACTTATCATTAGCCGTAAGCGAACGCTCGAAAGGTTCAGAGGCTTCGGTGTATTTTTTCTCCTTAAAAAATGAATCGCCGAGTATATACCACGCTTCGCCCGGAAATTTCGTTCCCTTTTTTATGGCTTCGTTGGCGGCGGCTCGTTGTTTATCGTATCGTCCCAAACCTTGATAACTAACCGCCATATAATATGGTAAATCGGCATTTTTGGTTTCTCTGGGAGCAACTTTTTCATAAGAAGCGAGCGCGTTTTCGTATTCTTTTTTGCTGCGATAAATGTCGCCAATCGCCAGCGGAAAAAATGTCGTGTCCGATTCTAACTTCAAACCTTCCTGAGCATCTTTTAATGCCGCATCGTAATTTTCCTTTTGATAATAGAGAAACCAACGCGCCTTATAAACAGGAAGCGGACTATAACCTTGTTGAAGCGCAATATCGAGATCATTTATCGCCTGATCGTTTTCGTTTAATCGGTAATGAGCAGAACCTTTCCAAAAATGTGCTTCGGCGTATCCGGGATAAAGAGTAATCGCTTCGGCATATTTTTCAATTGCCGATTTGTAATCATTTTTACGCGAAAATCTATTTCCTTCTTCGACGAGTTTTTCCGCCTTGTTTTTATCTTTTTTAGATTGGGCACTAATCTGCGGTTGTGCGACGAAAAAAAATGTCAACAACAAAAAAGCAGTCGTTATTGTAATAAAAGTTTTTTTTAACATTTCTAAATCTCCTTAAATTATGGAAGCGGAACCGTCCGATCATCTTTTTTCGGTGTCGGTTCTTTTTTCGGCGGCGGCGGCGTTCTAAAAGGTGTCGGTTGCGGATTTGACGGTCTGAACGGCGTTTTAAACGGTGTCGGCTGTAATCTGGGCGATGCAGGATCGGTAACAATAGTCGAATTTACCGGCTGATTATTTGTGTTATCGGCATTTGAATTGCCCGTCAAAGCGAAATTCGTATTTTTCGAGTCATCAATATTAGCATCAGCAACAGTCGGCTCAGGTGTCGGCATAGATGAAGGAGCGGTTTGCGGACTCGGTTTCGGTTCTTCGACAACCTCTTTTGAATTGTTGTAAAAATACCAACCCGCACCCGCTGCGCCGACAATTAAAAGCAACAGGAAAATTCCGCCCGCAATAAATGCGCCTTTTCCGCCGGATTTTTCATTTGGCGGCGTTCGTTCGACAAATTCCTCCGAATTTCGGGTGTAATCGCTATCCGGCACATCATAATTCGGCTGTGTGTAACCCGCGCCAACCGCATTATATTCCGAATTTACTTTCACATCGGAAAAATCTTCACTTGGCGAGAAATTAAATCCTTCTTCGGCAGATCCGCCGGAGACCTGCACAGAGTCAAAAGCCGACGGCACTTCAGACGGGAGATTTTCGCTTTCACCGTTATAAGAAACAAACGGTATAGCATTTTCGGAATTAGAATCTTTTGTAAATTCTATGTTCGACGATTGATAACTTTCGGATGACTTGAAACCATCAGCCGATTTATTCTCAAGCGGCGGCAGATCACTGCTTCCGGCGAGAAAAACTTCCGTTCTTACGTCTGACTGCTTCGGTTTGGAAATATGTTCGAGCGGCGCGGAATCACCTGTTTTTGCAGAAATATCCGCAAAATTCATCTGCTCGGTTTTGTCACCTATCGAATTTAAATTTTGACCGGATTCAACCGACGGCGAAACCGGATTTTCGTTTACAATTGTGGCAAATTGATCTAGTTTTTCGGCAATCGGCGGTTCGATTTCGGGCTGTTCGATTTCTTTACCTTCTTTTTTTTCGGTTCCCAGATTAAACGCCACGGTCTGTGCGGTCATTGCATTTTGCATCTGCGCGTAACCGTCGCGCAGGAGTTTTTGCATTTCTCTTGCGGTCGAAAGTCTCTGATCCAAACTTAACGACATTCCTTTGGCAATCGTATCGGCGATCGGTTTGCTTACTTCCGGGTTTAATTCATTTACGGGAATAAGCGGATCGGGCATTTTGCCTAAAAGAATATCGGCACGCGACAGCGCGTCCGGCGGAACCGTGTTCGTCAAAAGTTGGTAAAGCGTCGCCGAAAGCGAATAAATATCACTTTTCGGATTTGTTCCGACACCGCGAATTTGTTCCATCGGTGCATAATGCGGCGTAAATCCGACAACGCTTCCCGAAGACGTAACCCGCGTATTTCCGACATTATCTTTTGCCAAACCGAAGTCGAGCAAAACGATATGATTATCGTCGGTCAATTTCAAATTTTGCGGTTTAATATCGCGGTGAACAATCGGCGGATTATATGAATGCAGGTAATTCAGCGCGTCGAGCAATTGATCAGCCCAAAATAAAACCCAATTGAGCGGAAACGGTTTTTTGGCACTTTCCAGACGTTTCGATAAATCGTCGCCCGAAATATGATCCATCACCAGATACTGATTTCCGTCTTCGGTAAAATGATCGCTGACCTTCGGCAAAACCGGATGACGCAGACGCGCCAGAGTTTTGGCTTCGCGTTCAAATGCACCGCCAAGCGATTCATCATCAGTAAAAAAGGTGCGTTTGAGGGCAACCGCACTTCCGAGACGCTGATCAACCGCCAGATAAACCTCGCCCATTCCGCCTTTTCCGATTAGCTGAACGACCAGATAACGATTTTGCAATAATGTATTGGGGCTTAAAGTTTTCATTATTAAAGATAACCTTATAAATAATATAGCAAACTTGCGAAGCGGTGAATAGTTAATTGCTTAATAATAATTTTATTAGATAACCGCTGATTTTCAACGGCTTATCAGCAATTTTTCCGGCGGCAGCATCGCTTCTTTTCCTTCGTGTTGCCAACAGCGTCCGCCGCCTTTTACTTTGCGGGAACACGGCGTTCCCTTTTTGGTCTGTGCGCCGCAAAAATAGACGGGTTCCGCTTTTACGATCGGCACATTTTCCGTCTGTCTAACAGTCGTTCGCTGATTTTGCTGAACTTCCGGCTTCGGTAATTCTTTTGCTCCCGAAACTTCATTTTGTTCCTCAATTCGATTATCGGGATTTCCTGCAATCGGCAAATTTCCATTCTGATTTGACGCAACCCGTTCGTTTTTTGGCGGATTTTTTTGTTTTAGTGTTTTTATGCGCGACTGATCTTCCGAAATGCTCGAAACCGAATTATTATCCGCCAATAAATAACTTCCGATATTAAAAATAAGTATTACGCCGATGATCGAAATAAGAATCAAAGGGAATTTATCAAAGATTTTATGTTCCTCTTGACAAACCTGGCAAAAATTCCGGCTTGTCCACGGAAACCATTCAACCCTATCAATTTTATCCCCGCAATTACTGCAATACGTGGGTTTATAGTTCATAAAACTTTCCTCCGAAGGAATGCAGATTATAAATAAAGATGAAAAGCAAATGCCTGAGCGATGCTTTCTTTTTCACGTTTAATCCCTAAATCCGTCTTTTTTGATTTCAGGTAAAGGTTAGTATAATACAAAATTTGTTAATTGTTAAGGATTTTTTCAGTAATTGCCGTGCAACCTGCCATTAATATCGGCGCGTCTGAATGAATTGAACAAACTTATGCTTTTACGAAAGTTTTTTGCCGCAATTTTGTTTACTTTTTTATGTGCCTTCGCCGTCTTTGCACAAGACGGCGAAGATCCGATCACGGTTGAAACTACCGTCGTTCGTCTCAACGTCGGAGTTGTTGACCAAACGCGCCGTCCCGTTAAAGATTTAAATAAAGCCGATTTCACGCTTTACGAAGACGGCGTAAAACAAAATATTCTGAGTTTTGCGCCGACTCAAACGCCGTTCAGCCTCGTTATAATTCTTGATATGAGCGGTTCGACGCTCGGTTTTCGAGATATTATCAAACTTTCAGCGTTTAACTTTCTCGATTCTCTCGCTCCCGATGACCGCATCGCCGTCATTGAATTTTACGACAAAGTAAATGTTTTAAATGATTTCACGTCGAATAGAAAAATTCTTGCAAATTCAATTAAAGTTGCTGAAGGACGCGGAAAAACACAACTTTACAAATCTCTTGATCTTGCATTGGAGAAACTTTCTACCGAGACGAATCGCCGCAAAGCGATCATCGTTTTAACCGACGGCGTTGATACTCAACAAAAGGACAGCGACCGCGATTTTCTTTTGAAATTGGATGAAAGTAAAATGTCGAACGCCATCCAACCAAACAACAATCCGTTGCTCAACAACGTGCTGAATCGCGCCGATGCACAAGGCGTTACGATTTACCCGCTCGCTCTGCCGACCGGCGATCCGGCGAAACTAGTTGATCCGACACCTATTCAAACAGAGATGTGGTCTGCCGCCCGGACGCGTCTGCAAACTCTGGCAAACCGCACCGGCGGAACGCTGAACTCGATCAATCGCCTGGAAGAAATGGGAAAATTTTACGCCGCCGTCGCCGCCGATCTGCGCTCGCTTTATACAATCGAATACGAGCCGACAAACGACAAATACGACGGAAAATGGCGCGAAATAAAGATCGAAGTAAATCGCCCTGATGTGATTTCAAGAACGCGACCGGGATATTTTGCAAAATAAATTTTCGCCAAACTTGACATAAAAGCGTTCTGTTTGTAGTCTTAGAAGTTGCTTTTACGCACCCGTAGCTCAGCTGGATAGAGTGCTTGACTACGAATCAAGAGGTCACAAGTTCGAATCTTGTCGGGTGTATTCATATTAAAAGGCTACTCAAATGAGTAGCCTTTTTGCTTTTTGATGTGGTATAAAATATACGTTATGAAAGTTCAAAAACTCAAAATGAAATATTTGAAGACTTTAATTCTCGGTTTCTCAATTTTTTGTTTTGTAATCATCGGCTTGGCGATTACGCCGAATTATGCCTGCGGTTGCGGCGGCGAAATCCAAAACGGAACAAAACTTACTCACATTATCAACGGAATTACCAAAAATACGATTGGCAAAAAGTTATTTTAGCTTTCCGTTATTTTTTCAAAAATTTAGCAATTCCCTTCTGACAATCTTCCGTCAAACGCGCAATCGTATTAACTTCCGCGCCTGTTTCGAGTGCCGCATTAAAATTCATTCCGTCCATTTGATACAACAATTTTTTCGATAAAATTACGGCTGAACGGCTGACTTTCGTATAGTCATTTACAAATTCCGCCATACTTTCTTCAAAATTTTCATCTGCGAAAACGTGATTTATCAAACCGATTTTTTCGGCAGTTTCCGCATCAAACGAAAAACCTTTTGTAACCAATTCAAACGAGCGTTTCTCCGACAAATTTCTTCGCAAAATCGCCATCACCATCGCCGGGACAAAACCGATTTTGACTTCGGGATAACCGAACTGAGCGTTTTCGGATGCCAAAACGACATCGCAAGCCGTCGCCAACCCGCAGCCGCCGGCTAACGCTCGCCCGTGAACTGCCGCAACAATCGGGATTTTAACTTTTCTCATCAATAAAAAAAGTTCCGCCAAACTTTCCGCATCAAAAAGATTTTCCAAAACATCGCTTTCCGCAATCTTCTGCAACGCCGACAAATCCGCACCCGAACAAAAATCCTTGCCCGCGCCTTTGATAACGACCGCACAAAGTTCGCCGTCCGCATCAGCCTCGCGCAAAGCGTCTTTTAGCGCATTGATCAAACCATCATTCAAAGCATTCCGCTTTTCGGGACGATTCAAAGTTAAAGTTAAAATCGAATTTTCTTTTTTTCTTAATAATTCAGACATTTTTTTAATTTTGTAAACTACAATTCGCTAATTTTTATACAAACATTTTTTTCTTCCGTAAAAAACCTCAACGCCTCGAAACCGCCTTCGCGTCCGACACCGGAGTTTTTCATTCCGCCAAACGGCGTTCGCAGATCGCGCAGAAGCCAAGTGTTTATCCAAACGATTCCGCTTTCTATTTTTTCGGCGACGCGATGAGCGCGTGAAAGATTTTCCGTCCAGACTGTCGCCGACAAACCGTATTCTATCGAATTTGCGTAAGTTAAAACTTCATCTTCGGTTTCAAAAGGCGTGATTGTGACGACCGGACCGAAGATTTCTTCCTGATTCGTGCGGCAATCGTGCGCGAGATTTTCGATAATTGTCGGTTCGACGAAATAACCGTTTTCGCATCTGCCTTCGATTTTCGTTTTATTTCCGCCGCTCAAAATATTTCCGCCTTCTTCTTTGGCGAGTTCGATGTATGAAAGAATTTTTTCCATATGCGGTTTTGAAACTATCGCGCCGACGTTTGTTTTTTCGTCTAAAGGATCGCCGATCTTTAATTGTTTAACTTTTTCGACGAAATCTGTTTTGAATTTTTCGTAAAGCGGACGTTCGACAAAAATCCGCGAGCCGCATAAACAAATTTGTCCCTGATTAGCGAACGACGAACGAACGGTTGTTTCGAGCATTTCTTCGTAATTGCAGTCGGCGAAAATTATATTCGGATTTTTTCCGCCGAGTTCGAGCGATAATTTTTTAAATTTCGGCGCGGCTTCTCTTGCAATCCATTCGCCCGTTTTCGTGCCGCCCGTGAACGAAATTGCTTTGACATATTTGTTTTGTACAATCGCCGCGCCGGTTTTTGTTCCCAAACCGTGAACGATATTTAAAACTCCGTCGGGCAATCCGGCTTCGATGCAGAGTTTTGAAAGTAAATAAGCAGTCATCGGCGTAATTTCCGAAGGCTTTGCGACGACGCAGCAACCGGAAGCGAGAGCGGGCGCGATTTTCCACGTAAAAAGATAAAGCGGCAAATTCCAAGGCGAAATACAGCCGACCACGCCGAGCGGTTGGCGAAGCGTGTAATTTATCGCCTGCCCGACCATTTCGTGTGATTCGTTTGCCGTGTGCATCGCGGCGGTCGCGTAGAATTTGAAATTTGAAACGGCGCGCGGAATGTCAACGGCTTTTGCCAGCGTTTTTGGTTTGCCGTTGTCAACGCTTTCGGCTTCGGCGAGTTTATCCAAATCTCTTTCGATCAGCGAAGAAACGCGCATCAAAATGTCGTGTCTTTCTTCCGCGTTCATCTTTGACCAAACGGGAAACGCAAGTTTTGCGGCTTCGACCGCTTTTTCTACGTCGCGTTCATCCGAATCGGGAATGAGCGAATAAACTTCGCCCGTCGCCGGATCAAAATTGTCGAGATATTCGCCGCATTCGGGCGCGTGTAATTTTCCGCCGATGTAGTTTTCTAATTTTTGCATTGCTTTTCAATAAAGCTATTTTATTGATTTTTGCAAAAATTGGCGAAAGCGACGTTAGATTTTTTGTAAAGTTTAATTGCCGACAATGCGTTCAATCTGCGGCGTAACAGAAAATTTGTCGTAAAAACGGCGGCGGCGTTCTTTTAATTCCACCAAATTTTGCAGACATTTCCGGTGAGTTTCGGCGTGTTTCGGTAAAGTTCCGAGTTTGTCCAAGATCCGTCGTAATGCTTCGAAAATTCCGACGACGAAAACGGTTGCGGCGGTTTGTTCGTTCATAGAGATTTTGCCGTTTTGGTAAATGAAATCGTTTCCCGACGCGAAAAACGGATAATCATCGGCGATTTCGAGGCAGGCTTTATCAAAAGCGGATTTGAAATCGAGCTTCGCCGCGTCCAAAGTTTCGTCAATTTTGCCGAGAATTTCGCCCGTCAAATCCAAAAGCGTCTGCCAATGCTGCGGCGAAAGATTTACGCGCCGCGCTTTTGCTTCGACTTTGTTGCTCAATTTAAATGGAAAATCCGGCAGTTTGACCGCCGACTTTTTATCGTTTTGCGATACGGAAAGTTCTTTGATCTGCGGTTTGGTTGAAATTTCCGTTTTTGTCGGAACTTGAATTTTTGTAGTTTCTACTTTTGCGGCAAAAGGCTTCGGTTCAAAGAGTTTCGGTGCCTCAATCGGCGTTTTAACCGTTTCTTTTTCTTCGATTATTTCATCCTCAACTTTCGCGGCGACTTGATAAACATTAACGATTCCGCCGGGTTCGCGGGCGCGAATCAATAATCTTTGAAGTGCTTCTTCGCCTTCGGCGATGCGTCCGGCGATGCGGTCGTGTTCGCAAACTTTCAGTTCATTTTTATCCGTCAACAAAATTTCCGCTTCGTAACCGCTGAGTTCGACGTTGATCTTACCGACGAATTGACGGCGGCGCAGATAACGCACGAGTGCCGAGAGATTTACGAAAGACGTATCCAGATTTTCGTGTATCGGGCGATTGCTCATTGGTATTTTTTCAGGGTAAAAGTTTGACGAAACTAATTTAACAGAATTTGATATAAAAGCGCAATCAAAATTTTTAATTGCCGCTCTTTGATACAAACGGCGAATTTTGTTAAATTTCCATTGCAATTTTTTATATTTTCGTGCAAAAATCGCAAAACAAGCATTTATTTTTGTTTTTATAGCAAAAACCCAAATTCTACAATTAAATAAAAGACCGAATTCGAGAAAGAAAAACTATGAACAATTTATTTCGTAAAAAATCTATCGAACAGATAAAAGCCGACGCAGCGGGCGGTTTTTTGGAACACGATTTTTCCGAAGCCGTTCCGCAGATTGACGGTGAAGCCGATCCGAAGATTGAACCGGGCGAATCGCATTTAAGACGAACGCTCGGATTGTTCGATCTGACGATGCTCGGCGTTGCCGCGATCATCGGCGCGGGAATTTTCGCAATGGTCGGCAAGGCTTCTTATGACGGCGGTCCGGCGGTTATTTTTCTTTTTATGTTTGCCGCAACCGCCTGCGGTTTAGCCGCGCTTTGCTACGCGGAATTTGCTTCGCGGATTCCGATTGCGGGTTCGGCTTACACATATTCTTACGCATCGCTCGGCGAACTTATCGCGTGGATCATCGGTTGGGATTTGATCGTCGAATACGCCATCGGAAATATCGCCGTGGCGATCTCGTGGTCGGATTATTTTACAGGACTTTTAAAGGGTTACGGAATAAATATTCCACTTCATTTTACGATGGATTTCCTGACGGCGCGGCGCGGTTTCGATGCCGTCAACGATGCCGTTTCGAGCGGTGCGACGATTGACGCGCTGACGAAAACTTGCAGCGCGACCGACGCGGCGATCAATTGCGCTCAACTCGACGCGCATTCGGCGTGGGCGAACGCGCCGCATCTCGGCAGTCTTCCGGTAGTTATGGATTTGCCCGCGCTTCTGATTACGCTCTGTATTACGACGCTCGTTTTTATCGGAATTCGGGAATCGAAACTGACGGCGAATGTGATGACGGTTTTGAAGATCGGAATTATTCTGCTCGTGATTTTCCTCGGCATAAGCTACGTCAAACCGGAAAATTGGTCGCCGTTTGCACCAAACGGAGTTTCGGGAGTGTTAAAAGGCGTGTCGGCGGTGTTCTTCGCATATATTGGTTTTGACGCTTTGGCGACGACCGCTGAAGAAGCGAAAAACCCGAGCAAGGATTTGCCGCGGGCGATGATCTTATCGCTTATTATCTGCACGGTTTTATATATCGCGCTCGCGCTCGTTATAACGGGAATGGTCAGTTATTCGCTGTTGAACGTCGGCGATCCGCTCGCGTTCGTGTTCAGCGAACAAGGCGCGAACATTCCTTGGGTTGCGGGAATTATCGCGGTCAGCGCGGTTATCGCGCTCGGCACGGTTTTCCTCGTTTTCCAGATCGGTCAGCCGCGTCTCTGGATGGCGATGAGCCGCGACGGACTTTTGCCGAAGATTTTCTCCTCAATTCATCCGCGTTTTAAAACGCCTTGGTTTGCGACGATCATCACGGGAATCGTCGTCGCCGTTCCCGCACTTTTTATGAATTTGACGGAAGTTACGGATTTAGCAAGCATCGGAACGCTTTTCGCATTCGTCGTCGTCTGCGCCGGAGTTTTAGTCAAAGATGAAGAATTTCGCGGTTCGAAACGCTATGTTCCGTATATCAATTCACAGTTCATTCTGCCCGTGATCGTTGCCGTTGTATTGTTTCTGCTCGGTTATTTTTATCCGGCTTATCTGTCGGACTTCTTTACTCTGAATCCCGGCGTTGGCGAATCAATGTTCAGCGCGTTCACGCATAAAATTCCGCTTATCGTCTATATTTTGCTGGTAATTTCGATGCTTTATTACGGTATGCTGAATAAACTTTCGCTGATTCCGGTGATGGGTTTACTTCTTTGCGCTTACTTGATGACCGAACTCGGAATTACGAATTGGTTGAGATTCGGAATTTGGTTAATTGTCGGTTTGATCGTCTATTTTCTCTACGGTTATAAACACAGCAACCTGAACAAAATTAGACAGGAATCGGCTTAAATTAAGGGAAAAGTAAAACGGAAAATGGAAAATAGATTGTAATTTTTCATTTTCCACTTTTTGTTTTCCGTTAATTTACATTTTTTTACAAACTTTCCAAAACTATTCTCATTTCTCCAACGTCTAATCACGCGAACACAAGTTCTTTATAAAATAATTCAGGAGTAAATTTAATGAAAATCAAGATCGTTTTAATGGCGTTATTCTGCGTAGTTTTAGGCGCGGCGGCGGTTTCCGCACAAGATAAAACAGCAATAACAAATTTTGCGGGAAATTGGGAACTCAACACGGCGAAAAGTAAATTGCCGGAGAGAATGCGAATCGAATCAATGACAATGGATGTTACGCAAACCGATAAAGATTTAACGGTTGCGACGACCACCAAACGCGCCGCAAGACCGGAAGGCGAAAAGCGCGCCGACAACGGCGGAAATGGCGGTGGAATGGGACGCGGCGGCGGTATGGCAGGCGGCGGCGGTCGAATGATGGGCGGTGATTCTAGTTTTACTTACACACTTGACGGCAAGGAAACATCGGCGGACGAAGTCGCTTTGAAAGCAAAAGCTGATAAAGGCGGTAAATTAAAACTTATTCAAACGCGCAGTTTTGAAACTCAGATGGGTTCGATGAGCATTAAAAGCATCGAAACATGGGAACTTTTAGACGGCGGAAAAACTTTGAAAGTTTCGCGCGACATCGAAACACCGCGCGGCACACAGAGTTCGGAAATGTTTTTTACAAAAAAGTAAAACCGTAAAACATCAAATTTTAAAAGGCAGAGGTTTTATAACTCTGCCTTTTTTGTTTTATAATAAATTTCTCTCGAACTTATATTTAACGGTGTGCGTCTAATGCGGCGGACGATTATTCAAATTATTATGAAATTACAAGTTATTCTAACAGCAGTTTTCTCTATGATCTTTACAACCGCAGTTTTCGCTCAGGAAGTGAAGACCGAGAATGTAAAAACCGTCAACTTTTCCGGCAACTGGATACTCGATATTAAAAAATCGAAGTTAAATGAAAAGTTACCTGTCGAATCAATGACAATGAAAGTTATTCAAACCGGAAAAGATTTAAAAATCGAAACCGACACTAAATATACAGCGTCTGCCGAAAAAAAACTTCCCGGACAGCGCGGCAGTGCCGGATTAGATTCGACTATTAGTAAAACGAACACCGTTTACAATTACACAATAGGCGGCAAAGAAGCCGATTATCAGGAACCGGACGGTATTGGAAATGCGAAAATAATTGCGGAAATCGAAAAAAACGGACAATTGAAGTTAATTCAAACGCGCCGATTTAATATGCAGACCGGCGACAAGGTTTTGAAAACTATTGAAATTTGGACGCTTTCGCCGGATGGAAAAACCTTGACGGTTAAACGAAGCAAAGATGCTTTAAAAGGTGATTTTATTGAGAAAATACTTGTTTCCGAAGCCTCGGAAATGGTATTCACGAAAAAAATTTAGGCATCTGTTTAAGATAAAATTTTCAAGAGCAAGAGTTTCGGCTCTTGCTTTTTTGTTTGCCAAAACTCGCAGTTTTCCGACAATTGTTTTATCATAAACGGAACTCTTATTCCGAGAATGACAAACCGAGAGATCAAAACCGTCGGTGTTGTAGTTAAACCGAATCACAAAGAAGCGTGGGAAACCGCCTGTGAATTGTCCGAATGGCTAGACAAACGCGGCATCAAGCTTGTCGGCAGACCGCACGCCGAAACCGAAGTCTGCAACATCGAAAACAACGACGAAGAAATCTTTAAAACCGATGTTGATTTGATCGTCGTTCTCGGCGGCGACGGCACGATGATCTCGACGGCGCGTTTGACGGGCGATAACGCTCCGCTCGTTCTCGGTATAAATTACGGGAGTTTGGGTTATTTAACCGAATTTCGCATCGAGGAAAGATTCGCCGCGCTCGAAGCGATTTTTGAAGGAAATTACGCGGTTGATTATCGCGTAATGCTCAATGCCGAACATCAAAGAAACGGTGAAACTTTGTCGGTCGGGCGCGTGTTAAATGATGTCGTCATCAACAAATCCGTTCCTGCACGGATTATCGAAATCGAAGTTTCGCTTAATAAACAGCACGTCAACGCATTTCGCGCCGACGGTTTGATAATCGCCACGCCGACCGGTTCGACGGCGTATAATCTTTCCGCCGGAGGACCGATTGTTTATCCTTCGATGAACGCCGTCGTCGTTACGCCGATCTGTCCGTTTACATTAACAAATCGCCCGATTGTCGTGCCGGACACGGACGAGATTGTTCTGCAATTGATAAAGGAAAGCGAAGGCGTGATTTTGACGCTCGACGGGCAAGTAGTTTATCCGATGCAAACCAACGATTGCGTCGTAATTCGCAAAAGCAAAACTTCATTCAATCTCGTAAAACCGCCGAACCGCAATTATTTCGACGTTTTGCGAAACAAATTAAAATGGGGACGCTAAAGCAAAAGTCAAAAATTAGAGAAAATTTGGATTGATTAAATAAATTATGGCAGAAGAAAATCAAGAAAATAACGAACAAAAACAGAATATTCCGGTGGAAGATTACGCATACGAACAGGAACTCAGAACCGATCTCGACGACGATACGCCTGATAAACCGAAAGGAATGGCGTTGCATACGAAAATTTTAATCGGTTTGCTGGTCGGAATTTTCGGCGGTTTGATCGTTAATTGGACGCTCGGCGGTGAAAATCCGAATATCACTTGGACGGTTGAGAATTTTACGCGCCCGATCGGTCAATTATTTCTCAATTTACTGTTGATGATTGTCGTTCCGCTCGTTTTTTCTTCGCTCGTCGTCGGAGTAGCAGGAATCGGCGACATTAGAAAACTCGGACGCATCGGTTTAAAGTCGTTCGGTTATTCGCTTGTTATTTCGGCAATTTCCGTCGCCATCGGTTTGACGCTGGCGAACACGATTCGTCCGGGCGATAGAATGGATGCGGGAACAAAAGCCGCGCTCGAACAGAAATACAGTTCGGACGCGGGCAAAAACGTAGAGAACGCGAAAAAAGCCGAAGAATCTGCGAAAGATACGGCTTTGATGTCGGTTGTCAAAACAATCGTGCCGAAAAACGTTTTCAATTCCATATCGGGCGAAAATCCGAATATGCTGCACATAATGTTTTTCGCGCTCATCGTCGGGATTGCGATAACTCTTTTGCCTGCACCGGTTTCTGCGCCGTTCGTTAAATTTATGGACGCTGTTTTTGAAATTACGACGAAAATTATTGATATTATTATGAAATTCGCGCCTTACGCCGTGGCGTGTCTTTTGTTTAATAATATCGCCTTATTCGGACTTGATCTGTTGCAGTCTCTGGCGTGGTTCGTCGGAACGGTTCTGTTAGGTTTGAGCATACATTTCTTCGGCGTTTATTCGTTGTCGGTTTATTTTTTATCTAAAATGAATCCGATCGAATTTTTTAAACGAGTTCGCACTGTCATCGTGACAGCATTTTCGACGAGTTCTTCGAATGCGACGTTGCCGACTGCTTTGAGAGTTTCCGAAGAAAATCTCGGCGTTCCGAAAGACATCAACAGTTTTGTTCTAACCGTCGGCGCGACCGCAAATCAAAACGGAACGGCACTTTACGAAGGAATTACCGTTTTGTTTATAGCTCAACTCGCGGGCGTTGATTTGACGTTCGCCCAGCAATTGATGGTCGTTTATCTTGCAATTTTAGGCGGCATCGGCACCGCCGGCGTTCCGTCGGGTTCGATTCCGTTTATTATCGGAATTTTGGCAATGATCGGTATTGATCCGGCTCTGATTGCGATTATTCTCGGCGTGGACAGACTTTTGGATATGTGCCGCACGACATTAAACGTGGTCGGCGACATCACGGCGGCGACTTATGTGGCAACGTCCGAAGGCTACGAACTTTTAAAGACAACGGAAGAAGTCGGCGTTGGTTAATGATTCAAATCTGGAAAATGCGTCAACTTCTAAGAAGTTGACGCATTTTCCATCAAAGTGTTGAAAATTTTTCTTGAATTATTTCCTCATTAGATAGAAATTAACGCGTTTTGTCTGTCCGAAACTTCATCATCTTTATATAAAACTTTTTCCAAAAATAAACCTGACGGCGGTGCGTTGAATTTTTTGGCGGCGTTCGATCTGAATTTTATAAGTCTCCCGAAATCGGTTACGGAATATTTCTTTCGCCCGATTTCCGCTAAAACGCCGACAATTCTCTGCACCATTTTCGACGGAAAATTATCCGCCGCGATTCGGTAACAGATTAAATCACTGTCGGTGTAAATTTCCGATCTGTAAACGTTGATATTTTTCGATGTTTTACCATCTTCTTCCGCAGCGCAAAATGAACCGAGATCGTGTTTTCCCACCAGCATTTCAGCCGCTTCGACCATTTCGGCAAGATTTGAATTGTCTTTTAACCACCAAACCAAATTTTTCCCGAAAGCCGTTCTGCGCGTCGCCATTTGATAAAAATAAACTTTTCCGACGGCATCGTTTCGCGCGTGAAATCTCTCATCCGCGTAACGAATTTTTTTGATATTTATATCATAAGGCAAAAGTTCGTTAAATCTGTCCTGAATCTGTTTCGGCGTTACATCGGCGTTCATTTCCGATAGTTTTAAATGTGCCGTATTTGCATAAGCGTGAACACCGACTTCGGTGTCGTCCGCCGCGAAAATTTCAGGTTTGACCGAAAACATCTGCCGCGCCGCCTGCATCAATTCGCCTTGAATCGTCTTTTGCAAATGTTCACGCAGCCAACCACGATAACGCGTGCCTTCGTATTCTATTTCTAATTTCCAGGTGTGCATAATTCTTTGCCGCAAATTTTATAAAATAATAAACTAAAACTATTCGTGTCGTTCGCGGCTAATTTTTATTTCCAATTTTTACTTTCTCACGGAATTGATTAATAGCGACAAAAACAACTTCCGCTTCCGTTACTCTAACGCTTTGTCCGTGTGAACCGAAACGTTCGGCTTCGACGATTACCTTGATCGTAATTGATGTATTGCCGATCTTTGTCGGTTCGGCGTAAAAACTTACAAGATCACCGACGAAAACCGGCTCGTGAAAGATAACTTCTTTCATTGCAACAGTTACGAAACGGTCGTGTCTCGTTTCGCGCACCGCGCCGACACCTCCGGCGATGTCAATATAACTTAAAATTATCCCGCCGAAAACCGTCCCGTGGGCGTTCGTATCGCGCGGCATCATCGTTATTCGAATCGCCGCATTTCGCAGACGTTCGGCTTCTTTTTCTTCAATTTCAGCTTTCATAGATGTGATTAAAAAATTAAACGCGAAAAGCCAAATCTGCCGACTTTCTCCGCGTCCAACGTGCATTGTATTAAGTTTGCAGGAGATTTTAAAATTCGCCGATGTCGGTTTTATTAAAATCAATTTTACGTCTGAATAAAATAGAGGCTTTAAAATATCTTATATTCCGATATTTCAAAGCCTTATTTGTAGTAAGATTTTATTTAAATCTAAGCCGCTTTTTTAACCTCGCTGTTTGAAATCGCGTCCGCTTCTTTTTGCTTTCGTTTCGCGTCCAATGAAACAACATTGCTTTCGACAAACGGGCGGCTGAATTTGCCGACGAGCCACTTGCGGTAAATTTCGGCTTCTTCTAATTTTCCCGTCCAACGTGCGCGATTGAGCATTGTTAACGCAAGTTCGAGCGAATGATGTTGTCCGGCGCGGTCTTGTTGTTCGTCGAAATAACGATATGCGCGTTCTAAAGTTTTAACGCTCGAAAGTGCGGTTTTTCCGTCTTTGAAACCGAGTTTTCCGCGAAAATGTTTTGAATAGATATTTTGCGGATAAGCGGTTGACGTATAGAGATCGAAATAATTATCAATTAATCCTTCTTTGTGCAAGACCGAACCGACGTAACTCGGCTTTGCGCCGGAAATTGCCGCAATCGTTTCAATCTCCGTCGTGCCGCCGTTATAGAGCGACAAAATCATTTCTTTTTTGCTTTGAATCGTTTCTTTTTCTTTCATTTCAAATAATGTATTTGTCATAACTTTTTCCTCGCCTTTCCTGCACAATTCGATGTTGCATCTATGAAACAAGTTGTCTTTTAGATTATCAAATTCGGTGATGAAAAGCAAAATTAAACATTTTATTCTCCGGTGTTTTTCTGACGGTTTTGAACAAATTTGAAAAAATTAGTTATACTCGAAACAGTCCGAACAAGGGGAAATTTATGGCACAAAAAAAGCCTTCATTTGACAAGAAAAAAGCAAAGGAAACGATTGAAAAAGGAAGCCGATCAAAGTGGTGGAAACGTATGGGCGGCAAAAAAAGCGGCTTTTATTACGTTGATAAAGACGGGGCAAAAATTAAAGATGAAAAACATCTCGGACGTGTAAAATCGCTCGTCATTCCGCCGGCGTGGAATTACGTGCGTGTTGCGCCGTCGCCGCGCTCGAATTTACAGGCAATCGGAATGGATACGACCGGAAGAGTTCAATATCTTTACAGCCAAAGATTTCGGGCAAAGCAGGAAGCGAAAAAATTCAAAAAGATCGAAAACTTCGGCGAGCATCTGCCGAAGTTACGAAAAATCACGAATGAGCATCTCGAATTAAAAGGTCTGCCGCGCGAAAAAGTTCTGGCAGCAATGACGCGGCTGATAAATTCACTTTATATTAGAATGGGATCGCCGAAAAGCGTGAAAAATTACAGGACTTACGGCATTACGACGCTTCAGCACAGACATCTCGACATTAAACGAAACGGAAAACTTATCTTCAAATTCGTCGGAAAACATCACATAAAACACCGAAAAATTCTGGTTGACAAAGAACTTGCCGCGATTTTGAGAGAGTTGAAAAATCTCGGCGGTGCGCGAAAACTTTTTAAATATGTTGACGAAGAAGGAAAGTATCATTCGATAAAATCGAGCGACATAAACAGATATTTGAAGGAAGCGACCGCGCCGGAATTTTCGGCGAAGGATTTCAGAACTTGGGGCGGAACTCTGATGACGGCGTTGGAATTGGCTGAAATCGGCTGCTGTGAAGATGAAAAAGTCGTCAAGAAAAATATATTAAAAGCCGTCAAAAAAGTCGCCGAACAACTCGGCAACACGCCGACCGTCTGCCGGAGTTCATATATTCATCCGAAAGTAGTCAAATCTTATGAAAACGGCTTGACGATCTCGGAATTTACCGAAAGGCAAAAACGGAAGATCAAAAAAATCAAACAGGAATACGAACCCGAAGAAGCAGCGTTAATTGAATTATTCAAAAAAGAATTCGAGAAAGTGAAGTAAAAATAATTTTTCAGTAAAAAAAGCGTCCCGAAATTTCGGGACGCTTTTTTTACTCGATGACTTGCTACTTTCTTAAAAGTACGACAGGCGATTGTTCGACATCACGCATTTTTGCGTAGAAATCCCGCACGGCGTTGTAATCTTTGACTTCAACCATTGTGCGTTTCATCGTCAATGAACGATTGAAGATCAATTTGCCTTTTTTGACTTCATATTTTGTTTTATAGTTTCCGAACGGCGTGTCGAGATTAACTGCGTCCGGCATTTCATCAACGATAAAACCTGTCGGCAATGTAAAAGTTGCTGTTTCGCGCATTGACTGCGAATCGAGCATTACCGGATGATTTCGCGTTTTTTCCGTCAGCGAAAGTCCGTCTCTTCTGCCGACAATGACCGGTTTGAAGAGAAGCAGGCGATTCTGCATCAACTGACCGTAGCGCGGAGCGACGAAATCAACATCAATGCCAAAACTCGAATCCGCCTTTTCGTCTTTCGTATCTAATTTAATGAGTTGCACGCCGGTCGCGCCGCGCGTCAGCCAGCCTTCGATAGCTTTTTTATAATCGGAAGCCGAAAGCGAATGACGCTCTTGACGAAAATACGAAGAACTTTGACCGTTGGCGATTTCGCTGATATTTCCTTTGACTTCGCCTTGTTCGGTCAAAGTGGCGACGATATTTCGCTCCAAAAGATCGGTTTCCGGCGGCGTGATCGGCATTTTTGCCAAACCGCCGTTTTTTCCGGCAATAATTAGTGCATAACTGCCTTGAAGATAATCCGGCAGATCGCCGACCGAAGTATATGGATCGGTCGCGTCAAAAATCATCAGACGACCAAGTGTCGGATGTTCGATAATTGTTCCCGCTTCTGTTTCCTTGCTGACTTTAACGGCGATGATGCAATGATTAAATTGATCAGGTGATGCCCATTCAGCTTTAACATAAGTTGGATCGCCGGAATAGATCGCAATCGGAAAAGCCTCGATCTTCAAAACTCTGAGCATCGCTCGCATCAAATTCGCTTTGTCCTTACAATCGCCGTAACCGCGATTCAACACAGTATTCGAAGGACGCGGACGATAACCGTTGCCATGTCCGACACCGATGTCAATCGAGATGTATTGTAAACTTTGTACGTAATTGGCAACGGCGCGTATTTTTTCCAGTTCCGTAGTTTTTCCGGCGGTCAATTCACGCGCTTTGGCGGCGACGGCATCATCAACGATAACTTGCGGATCGTAAATCGCGCTTGCCCATTCGGAAACTTCAGTCCAATTCGTGAACGATTTATTCGCCGCTTGTGCGCGGTCGGCGGGCATATAGTTGACGACGATGCGCGGCGCGAGATTTCTGACACTAGGACTAAGCGGCTCAGGCGGAATCGGCTGTAAATTATTAAGCTGCCAAGTATAACTATTACCGCTGACTTGCGGTTTTACTTCCGTATTATTAAAAGTTTTACTCGTCGCTTGCCAACCTGCAGGAAGATTTAGCGTATAGCGCGACATCAATGTCGGAAGCCGTCCTTGAAACCCCCAAGTATCGGAATAGAAAAGCGGATGATCTTCCGTAACGACCGTATAACCGAAAATATAACCCGTATCAACATCTCCTGTTGCGTTTATGATTTTCACGCGGTATTCGTTATAAATGTCATCCGTATCCGAAATTTTGTCAACAGTTTCTTTTTTTCCATAACTGATGACAGAACCGTCAGGACGAATTACCCAGGCATTTAAATCATTTACTTTGCTGAAATTTGTCAGATATGACGCACCGGCGTTTGCAAATACTCGACCTTCGCGCAGAAGAATTTTAATTGCATAATTCGTGACGGTGGAAAGTTCGCCGTTAGAGTTTAGCGTAACCGTCTGTTCGTCGTGTAGAACTACAGCCGGAACATCCTTTGCATAGCCCGGAATATTTGTTGAAGATGCCTGTTTAAGCCACGACGGAACCGAATCACCTGCGAAAACATTTGCTGAAACGATAAGAATCAGACTTGATAAAATTAATAAACGATGAAGTTTTTTCATAATACTTTTCCTCACTTTTAGATGAAATAAAAGGAAATCCTATAATAAATTAATCCGATTTCCTTTTATTTTTCGGACTTACATTTTCGTCATTTTATTTTTGTTTGAGCGTTATTGGTTGAGTGTCTGCTTTATGGAATGAATCGAATAATCTTTTCAAAAGCTCGTAGTTAGGAACTTTAAATAAAGTCATACCATTGCCGCCAAAATAAAATTTACGATTTAGTTTCATAAAACTAGCGTCTTCGTTGACCCGAATTCTATTTTCCAGGTAACCGATTTTATCATTATCGAATACATCTGCCGGGTTTTCCGCGTTGTCGAATTGATAACCTTGCGGCAGTTGAAACTCAATATCGTCAACTTCTTCCCACGGATAGTGAAAGTAAATATCATACTTACGCGATGCGCTGGAAAATAACGGATCGTCGCCGTATTCAAAGTAGTTTGGTTGAAGAAAAATACGTTTACCCGTTTTCTGCGCGTAATTCGGCACACGCACTTTATAGGAAACAACCAACGGTTTATCACTTGATTCAATATTTTCGATATTGATATTTGAAATTTCCGCCGCACTGATCTGCGATTTTATTTCCTGCATTAGATTTTCCTCACGCTGATTTTGAGAAACGTCGAAATTATCTATCCGGTATTCAATTGCTTTGTGTCCCGAATGTTCGATACGAATGCTTCCTTCGAGTGTGCCGTCTTCTAATAACTTAAATTTCCCGTTACGTTTACTGAGCGATTCATCAAATCCGGTAAGCGGAGTTTTTTCCCAAGAAAGTTTTTCTTCACCGACCAGTAATGCCCAGACATCTTCTTCATACCAAATGAGTTTTCCATACGGCAAAAATTTGACTCCCGGATTAAAGAACTTCCATTTTTCGCCGATTTTGACAGCAACCGCCGCCGGATGAATAAAACTTTCATTTGTCATATTCGGATCAAAAAACATCTTATTTCGATTTGCGGCAAATGCAACGCGAGTTTCAAAGCCGAGCGAATTTGCCATCGAACCGAATAACATATCAATATATTGTGTGCTGCCCTGTTGATTTTTTAACGCATCACTGACGGATTTTAGTTTCGGAAGTTTCTTGCGCGCTTCGTCATCAATCGAACTGTCAAATGAAGTATTTTTAATTTGAGTTTGAACATACTCATAAAGTTTACGCAATTTTTCTTCGTCATTTGAAGCCGTAGCTACAACCTGTTCGGCAGTTTTCTTAATATTTTTCTCTGTACGGGACAAAACGACATAAGTTAGCTGTTGTCAGCATCTTAGAATTGCAAAGATATTTACTCTCGAATATCTCTTTAGTTCAAATAACACCTCTTGGATTATTTCACATCCTAATCTGAAAAGACTTGTTTGCGCTCTCCCGTTCTTTTTTATTTCAATCGAGTTGACGGCGTTTTCCGCTTCCCCTGTTTTGATCGCCCACGCCACTGCTAACGCCAATACTCCGAATAACTTATCTATCTTCTCCACTTTCGTCAGATGCGTTTTTTCGATCTCGAATCCGCGACTCTTTAAGTTCTGAAACAATGTTTCTATCGCCCATCTCCGCTTGTATTCCGACAGGATTTTCTCACTCGCTTCAGACGAAATGACAATCACACTTTCCTGAGAGTCTTTTCCTCTTTTCACCTCGACCGATACCTTGACTCCGGCGTATCTCCTCGCCCGTCGCAAACGGTAACTCTCGCCGATCTTCAATGTTCGTAACAATTTCCCGCATCTCATCGGCTTCCCGCTTTTGTTGGTAATCGTCATCGAAGCTTTTATCCGCAGACGAAACGGGACTTTTTCCTTGTCCAGATATTTGACCAATTCATATCCGTCAAACTCACGGTCACCACTCAAGTATTCGATGTTTTTGATGCCGAATACTTTGATATAACGCCCGATTATCTGTTTCTTTTCCGCTAATACGGAGTTGCCTTTGCGCGAGAGCGTTATCCAAAATAACGGTATCGAAGTGTTTCCAACCACGATTGATAACGTCAAAATGTTGACCCATATCAAGCCGTATTTCCACTCGGTGCGATCCAACGCCAAAACATACTTACCTTTCGGTTTGATGATCGCAATAATCAACTCGGCAAAAATGTCGAAATCAATCTCAGCCAACTGAAAAAAGCGTTTTAACCGCCGATATTTTGAATCCTTCTTAGCCGATAAGTCTAAAACATTGGCTAATCTTGCCAAATTTGTAGTGTTCTGTTGAATAATGGCGATCAGCAAAGCCGCCGCCAACTCGACGCGACGCTTATCTAATGGTAAATTTGCTCGTAATGCTGCAAAGCATTCGGATGTGTTTTTTTCATATGCTGAGGGCTAATTTAGCTCAAAACACATCCGTTATCTATTTTCAAATATCTTTTTAACTTTGTTTTTGTCCCGTGCAGAGAATATTTTTATCGGATTTGTTCATAAATTCGACCAAACCCTTATTTTCCTGTCCGACCGCTCCCCAATAACTGTTCGGATTTCCCGGATTTTTTACCACGTAACTAATAGAAAAAGCTGAAGCATCAGTAAAAGCAAGCCTGACTCCCTGAAGCATCATCCACGGGCGCACCATATCTTCCGGCGGCATATACGCTTCTTCCTTGAAAGCCGGAACATTAACGCGTGTAGCGCGATAATAACCTTTATCATCTTTGATGAACTTAGTGTCCTTAAAATTATATAATTGATAACTCGGTTCTTTTTTATTAAAAGGCTTGTAGTAATAAGTCAAATCCTGCACGGGAATGTCGCGCTGAAATTCGAGCGTCATTCCGTTTGCTCCGGTATCTTCAATTTGCTCGCGGTATTGATATTCGACGATTACGCCGGGTTCGATGTTCGGCACGGCAAAAGATTTGGCGCGAATTTTTACTTTGTTAACTTTAACTATTTCGCGTTCAAAAATATCGTCTTTGCCGATTTCCACAATCGAACCGTCGGGACGTATAATACGGGCAGCAATATTCTTAATCTTCTTTTCACCTTTAACATAAGGAATATCAATCTTACTGAATTTTTCACGTCCCCGTTCGGTAAAGATTTTTACGCGCACATAATGATTTAAAGCCAAATCGCTGGAATCGCTGTCGTCAATTCGAACTTCCCAAAAAATAGCTTCCGCGTCTGCGTCCGCCTCAACTTTTGGATTTTTCAACGCAAGTTCAGCGGGTGTTACTTCACGCCAATCAATTCCGGCGAAAATAGCCGAAAAACTTCCCAATAAAATGCTTAATAAAGCAATAAATAAAATCTGCTTTCCAGATTTAAACATAATTTTTACCTCTTTTTTAATTTTTTAATTGACTAATAAAGTGAGTTATAGTGATTTTGACATAAAAATCACATATCAACTCTAAGAATTTAACTTCTATTAATTATTTGATAGAAGAAAGTATTATATTTTCAAACTTTTGAAAGTATAATAATTAATTTTTATATAAACCGTTGGAAACAAACGGCTCAAAGTGAGCAAGAAATTCTCCTTTCTATAAATTTGAAATCTCTTGTGTGTTAACGAAATAATTCTATATTAATACTTTCCGGTTTAGCAAGGAAAATCTGACATATTCCTGATATTTTATAAAAAAATTAACTTTTTTTATAAAATCGCATTAATTGTAACTTTTTGTTTACATAATCTTTGCCGAAAACAATTTAGATTTAGTAAAAACCGTTTTTAAATTGTAGGAATCTTTTTGTTATAATTCGGCACGAAACGCTCTAATAAATTATTAAAAACAGGAGAAATTAATATGGCTGTAGATTACAGTAAAATTCAGGAACTTTTAGAAGAAGATGCCGAAACACTTTTGGATTATAAATCGGAAACTATTTCTAAAGAAAATTTGTATTTGCCCGGCGGAGATTTCATTGATCGCGTTTGGCTTGATTCGGACAGAACTCCGATGGTTTTGCGTTCATTGCAGACGCTTTTTGGTAACGGACGTTTAGCCGGGACGGGTTATCTTTCGATTTTGCCGGTTGATCAAGGTATCGAACATTCAGCGGGCGCGAGTTTTGCACCGAATCCGAAACTTTTCGATCCGAAAAATATCGTCGAACTCGCCATCGAAGGCGGCTGCAACGCCGTCGCCTCGACATATGGAGTGCTTGGCGCGGTCGCCAGAAGATACGCGCATAAAATTCCTTTTATCGTTAAAATAAATCACAATGAACTTTTAACTTACCCGAATAAATATGATCAGATTTTGTTCGGCACAATTGACCAGGCGCGAAATATGGGTGCAGTAGCAGTCGGCGCAACAGTTTATTTCGGTTCGGAAGAATCAACGCGCCAAATTACTGAAATCGCTGAATCTTTTGCATACGCGCACGAACTTGGAATGGCGACGATTCTTTGGTGCTATCTGCGAAATCCGGCATTTAATACTAAAGATGGCGATATGCACGCTTCCGCCGATCTCACCGGACAGGCAAATCATCTCGGCGTAACGATTCAGGCAGATATTATCAAACAAAAACTTCCCGTTAACAACGGCGGCTTCAATGCGCTCAATATGGAAAGCAGTTACGGTAAAACCAATCCGAAAATCTATACGGAGTTGACAACTGATCACCCGATTGATCTGGTTCGTTATCAAGTTGCAAATTGTTATATGGGACGCTGCGGTTTGATAAATTCCGGCGGTGAATCAAAAGGAAACGGTGATTTGGCTGCGGCTGTCCGCACAGCCGTCATTAATAAGCGTGGCGGCGGAATGGGATTGATTTCCGGCAGAAAAGCGTTTCAGCGTCCGACTAATGAAGGGGTCGAACTGCTGAATGCGATTCAAGATGTTTATTTGTCCGAAGAAGTTACAATAGCTTAAATTCTAAAAAGTAGAGATTACGGATTTTCCCGTTGTTTTTGAACAATGGGAAATCCGTAATCTCTACTTTCTATAAAGACACACTCCTACTGTCTGACCAAATGAGAGCATTTATCAGGGAGAAATGTCTGAAAATTAATGGCGCGTTTCCGAATCTGAAATTAAATCGACATCTCGGATTTTGGAATTATTCACCTATTAACTTTTTTTAGCTAAAAGCAGTTGAAGTTACCCGAATAACGAAAAAAGATAATTTTGCACAATATCTAAAATCGAATGTCCATCAGCTTCGTTATTTTCTCTATCTAAAATCGAATGTCCGTCAGCCTTATTATTTTCTACGCAGACAAGTCCACCGCTCGGCATATGTCCATCATCACAAATAACTTCCGAGCCATTACCTGTAAATCCGCCACTAGGCATATGTCCGTCGTCAGCAAACCCGACCGAAACGAAGAGGCTGATGATTAAGAAAAGTTTGATTGTTAATTTAGTTGTCAATTTCATTGTTTTTTTTCTCCAAAAGTGATTTTTTTCTTGATACAAAATCGTATCGGATATATACTATCAAAATCTATTAAAAAAAAGTATGAAAACTTTCCACAAAATATCAAAAAATACAATTAAAAGACTGTTTGAACTCGAAAAGATGGGCAAATACGATGAAATATTTGCCGAAGTAGAGAGTATCTGGACAGACCGCACTAAATTGCCGGATGTAGAAAATCTAGAACCGCATCTAGCCGCCGAGGTAATTCTGAGGTGCGGAAGTTTGATAGGATTTCTGGGACAATATAAACAACTCCCGAATGCACAAGAAAAATCTAAAAATCTTTTGATTGAAGCAAGAAATCGTTTTTTAGATCTCTACAATGTTGAAAAAATTGCCGAGTGTGAAAACTATATGGCTTTGGCATATTGGCGTTCGGGCGAGTTAAATGAAGCTGATGATTGGATAAAGGAAGCTTTTTCTCATAAGATTATACATTCAAGTAGTACTAGACTTCATACATTTATAATTGAAAGTATGATCTATCTTTCTGCTAAGAAATATCCAAAGGTTTTGGAGAGATTAGAAACCTTAGAGTTAATGTTTCTAAAGTTTGCAGATAACTCTCTCAAAGGTAGTTTTTACAATAATTTAGGCGTTGCTTACGAATGTCTCGGCGAGATTTCGTCAGCCTTGACAAAACTCGAAAAGGGTAAACATTTTCACTTTGAGTCAGGAAATGAATTCCAGTATGCCGTAGCGGAAAATAATCTTTCGATGCTTTATAAAGCTCAAAATAATTTTTCACAGGCTCACAAGTCTTCCGATAATTCCGCAAGAATATTTAAGAAATTAAAAGACCGCACACGCGAGGGATTTGCGCTTGATACTAAAGCACAAATTTATTTAGCTGAAAACAAATTTGATGAAGCTCTCGAAACTGTCGAAAAAGCAATTAGAATAATTAAACTCAGTGAAAATGCTTCGTTTATAACTGAAACATATCTTACTAAAACGAAAACACTTATTCACCTTGACAATATTTCCGGCGCAACCGCTTGTTTATTTGAAGCCGTCGAATTAGCTAAAATTCAATCCGGGGAAAAAGCGGCAGAAAATTTAATAAGAGAATTTGAAGTTGCGCTTCGTGAAAAATTTGAAAAAAATAATGCAATCGAGTCAGCCAATGAGGTTACCGAATTTGCTGATAAAAATGGTGAAACAGATGAGCTTCAAGGTTCGAACGACAATCTTCAACTCATTTTACCTGTTTCAATTTCTCATTATAAAGAAATTCAAGCTGTTCAGATTAGAAACACACATTTTGAACACGCGGGTCTGGAAAAGAATTCGCTAGCAATTGTCGCAAATACAGAAATAAGAAAAGGAGATTTGGCGGCGATTATTGATTTGAAAACCGATTCCGTAAATTTTGGTTTTTACGAAGAAGATTTCGGCATCATTTGCCTTGAAAACCAAAACTCCGAGCCAATGTTATTTGATGTGGAAAATGTCGAAGTACTCGGCAAAATTATCGGTGTCGGAAAAAATGAAAATGAATCAGGAAACAAAGTTGTTGTTAAATCATTAATTTAACTCAAAATAATTTCAAAAAATAGCAAAGCGCAGAAACTTAAGTTTCTGCGCTTTGCTATTTTTTGAATCTAATTATCCGAATATATCGAAATCTATAGTAAGAGATAAGCGATTTGTGCGATTTTTAGCAAGATGTGCTTTTCTTAAATATAAAATACAGACAGGACAAATAAAATGAAAAAAACAATTTTAGCGTTATTCGCATTGGTATTAACTTTCGGCATTGTCGGAAATGCTTCGGCTCAGGACAGTGATTCAATGAAGAATGACAAAATGAAAATGGAAAAAACCGGCAACCCGATGGTTGGCGGAGCAGCGATGTATAAGACAAAAAATATCGTCGAAAATGCGGTGAACTCGACTGATCACACAACTTTGGTTCAAGCTGTCAAAGCGGCTGGATTGGTTGACACATTAAGCGGAAAAGGTCCATATACTGTTTTCGCTCCTGAAAACAGTGCGTTTGAAGCTTTGCCGGATGGAACGGTTGGTAATTTATTAATGCCCGAAAATAAAGCTATGTTGACCAAAATTTTGACATATCACGTTGTTGCGGGTAATTATGATTCCAAAAAAATTATGAAAGCCATCAAAAAAGGTAAAGGAAAAGCAATGCTTAAAACAGTTTCCGGCGGTATGCTGATGGCAATGATGGAAGGAAACAAATTGGTTTTAACGGATGAAAAGGGCGGAAAAGCAACTGTAACGATTGCTGATGTGAAACAATCGAACGGTTATATTCACAGCATTGATTCAGTCTTAATGCCGAACTAATTATTTAAAGTTTTGAATAAGCGAAAAAAAGCCGCATAAATTGCGGCTTTTTTTTTGTTTGACAATAAATTATTTTTTCACTTCCAACATATTCATCGAATAGCTTTTATAAACCGTTTCGATCCACGCATCGGTTTTGATAAAGCCCGAACCTGCGGCTTTAAATTTATCCGGCAAACCTGCGGCTTTTATCTGTTCGAGCGATTTGCCATCCTTCATCTGTTTGCGAATGATCAAAGTCGTTTCGAGCAGCATATCATAATAATTCCGCAGTCCCTCGACATTCGTAACTTCCCCGTGACCGGGAATAAGTTTAGCATCGGCAGGAATCATCTGCATAAGTTCACCGATATTTTTTAACAAACCGGGGACAGAACCGCCGCTTTCCAAATCTACAAAAGGAAATGCTCCGGCAAAGAAATGATCGCCCAGATGAACGACGTTTGAACCAGTGAAAAATAAGACCGTATCGCCATCTGTATGTCCGCTCGGAAAATACTTAGCTCGGATATGTTCATCGTTAAAGTAGACTGAAACACCTTCTTCATAAGTTATCATCGGAAGCGCAACTTTTGGCGACGGAGTGCGTTTTTCTCCGCGGAACATTATTGTCTCGAGCATTCTCTTCCTGACATTAGCGTGCGCCATAATTACCGCATCTTTGCCGAAAATTGCATTTCCGCCCGTGTGATCTCCGTGCCAGTGTGTATTAAATAAAAACTTCGGTTTCTCCGTTCCGAGTTTTGCAAGCTCGACTTTGATCTTATCGGCTATATTGGCAAATTGGTCGTCAATCATTAACATTCCGTCCGAACCGACCGAAACTCCGATATTTCCGCCTTGTCCATACAAAACATAGATATTGCCCCCAACTTTTACCGTCTTGATTTTTACATCTTGATGTATATGTTCGTATCCTTTGATTAAAGAAACGTGTGCTAACGATTGAGTTACACAAAGACTCAGCAATGTAATAATAAAAAATATTTTCCGCATAATTTCTCCTGTTTTCTTAAATTTTGACTAATTCAACGAGATATTTTTCGACTACAAATTTTTTTGAAGTTTTATTGTTTAAAATAAAGTGAATTGCATTTCGATAAGATTCCGCATCAGGAACGCCGTTAAAACAAGGCGTTTCGATTTCCTTTAAACTTAGGTAACTTACCAAACAACTTAAAAGCATCCAGAGCAGTATCTCTTCGTGTGTGCCGACCGGATTATGTTTCCAAATAATTTCGCGGTCTTTGTAAATGTCGCTGCAAATTCGTGCAAATTCCTTCTCACTAATTTCGGTCATTGTATCTCATTAAAGCACAAATTAAATTTCAAGTCATTTTGAATCAAATTAGAACAATCGAATATATAAAACGGCAGTATTCCGTATGATTAAGAAACAGCGGAAATAATATAACTTAAAGTAACACGTTTTATAACTGCAATTTCCTACGTTACATCTAATTTATTTTTTGGCACATATATTGCTCACCAATCACCGAGAAGAGATTCTACAGTTAACAAACGGACGCTTGGAAATTTTCTTGGGTAACACATTAAAAATTATAAAGTTTTGAAGAGTAAAATCTAAAAGTGCCATTCATATTTCTTTTTTAGGGTGAACATTTTTATCTACTAATCTCATATCTACAAATACTCACTTTAAGATTTGCTCTTCAATAAAACTGCCGGTCTGAAATTACAATTTCAGACCGGCTTTCTCAATTGTGTCTTGTAAATAAACAAATAAAAAAGGCTCGAAAAACTTAAATTTCGAACCTTTTTTGAAATTGCTATTAAAAAAATCTATCTTACCGGACTTACTATATTATTGTCGTCATTATTGCTTACAATTACATAAACAACTGCAACAGTTACAATACCTGCAAGTATCAAAAGCGGTCCTAGCGCACTATTGCCGTCTGTATCAGCATCTTGTGCCGCTTTTACAGCAACAACCGTGTTGCCATTATTTAGTGAGACTGAACCTTTCTGAGCTGAACTGGAAACTGCACCGTTTTCAACATTTACCGTAAAAGCACTTTCATCTGTTGAATCATTTCCGATAACACCTTGCGGCGTGGTGATTTTCACTTCAATGCCGTCATTATTAAAAACTTTAACCGAACCTTCTGAAAGTGTTCCGGTAATGCTTTTCTCGTCGAAGCTCAAACTCAAAACCGATTTCGGAGCAAGATTTATAAATCCTACTTTGCCGAGTTTGATAGACGCATTTGTCGCTTCCGGCGTTGAAATAGTGCCGGACGAGATAAATGTTCGACCCGAAAATGCCTGATCTCCGTTTAGCGTTATAAAAGCTTTGTTTGCTCCCGTAACGGTTATCTCACCCATCAATGTGTCGCCCGTTTTTGCGAGAACAAACATTGAGGATGCCATCATTAAAATTGCAGCTAATCCAAATGCCGTGATACCTCGGAGCATATTGGAAATTTTCCCATTTTTCATATAACTTTTCTCCTCCATTGCTAAAACCTTATAAACACTCTAGTTTAAATAAACCTGATTGTCAAAAGTTTTGCTTAAATTTTCTTTATATATTAGTTGCTCGCAAATATAACACTTCATCTGCGGAATTTAATGATATGCCAATTTTTTTTATAAATCAATAATTGATTTCAATAATATTTTACCGCTTATTCAATTCGTTTATTGAGAACTTCAAAAGTTTCAAACGGCATCTCGATTTCTGCCGCATCAAAAGCATTTTTAATCTTCTCACGCAGTTCAGCTCTGATCGGAATATGAGTTAGAGTATCGTCAAGCCAGACGCGAAGTTGGATTTTTGTATAAAAGTCGCCCAATTCCTGAACAAGCACGACCGGCACAGGCTCATCCATAAATCTTTTATCGCCTTTGACAATTCCTAACATCACCTGCCGCGATTTTTCAATCGGTTCATTTACGCCGATAGTTACATCAATATCAAGCCGCAAATGCGGGAACATCGTGTAACTGATAATTTTATTGGCGGCGATATTTTGATTCGGAATGCTGACCATTCTGCCGTCCGGCGTAACGATTCGCGTCGTCCGCAAAGTAATGTCCTGAACCGAACCGTATTCATCTTCGATCTCTACTAAATCGCCGATATAAAACGGTCTGTCCCAGAAGATAAAAATTCCCGCGACGATGTTTGAAAGCGTATCTTTTGCCGCAAAACCAATGGCGATTCCAGCGATTCCGAGTCCGGCAATCAGCGAAGTAACGTCATAACCTATATTGTTGAGAGCGGTAATCACGGCGAAAATCATCAGCGTATATTTCAGCCCCATTTCGAGAAAGCTGCTGACCGTTTTGCCGAGTTCAAAGCGTTCGATTACCTGTTGAAAGACGCTTTTTAAAATTCTGTAAATTATATAAAAAACTACAAGCGTGATTGCCGCAATGAAGGTATTTTTGGCGATCGTTCCTAATTGCGGAACGATATTACTGCTGATATAAGTTTGTATTTGTTCGATTATCGGCGGTTGATTTGTAGTTTCCTGTAACATTTTTCGCTGGTTTTGTTTTTTGAGTTAAGCGTGCTTGGCTTTATTCCAAAGCGCGTCCATTTCTTCTAAATTCGATTCCTCAAAAGATTTTCCGTTTTCTTTTAATTTAGTTTCGATAAACTTAAAACGCTTACGAAATTTGCGATTCGTTTTTTTGAGAGCGTTTTCCGGTTCAACGCCGAGTTTTCGCGCCAGATTTACGATTACAAATAACAAATCGCCGATTTCTTCGCTGATTTCGTCCGCATTATTTTCGCCGATGGCATTTTTTAATTCTTTCGTTTCTTCATTCAATTTGTCAAAAATCTGTTCGGGATTTTCCCAATCAAATCCGACTTTGGCAGCTTTTTTCGTTAATTTATTGGCTTCGATCAGCGCGGGAAATGCGAGCGGAACTTCGTCTAAAATTGAATCTTGTATTTTTTCAATTTTGCCCGACTTTTTGCGCTCTTCTTTTTTGAGATCGTCCCAATTGTTTAGAACATCATCGGCAGTTTCGAGTTTCTTATCTTCAAAAACGTGCGGGTGACGCAAGATCAATTTCTGGGAAACGCCTGCTGCGACCTCATCAATCGTAAAATCGCCGCGTTCAGCCGCGATTGTCGAATGAAAAACGACTTGCAGCAAAACATCGCCCAATTCTTCGCGCAGATTTTCGGTTTCGCCCGTTTCGTTTGCTTCCTGAATCGCATCAAACGCCTCGTAAGATTCTTCCAATAGATATTGACCGAGCGATTCATAAGTCTGCTCCCGATCCCACGGACAACCGCCCGGCGCACGCAGACGCGCCATTATTTTTACCAATTCATCAAATTTTTCAGACATATTTTTCAGAGAAAAACAACGAGTTCAAAATTCTTATTTTCCTTGCTCGTTCACTTCTCTCACCACTTTTCCCTTTTTCCCCGAAATGCTACTATCAAAATATATTAGAATTATACACGAACAAATAAAACAATGACCGAAAGAGAAGAAGAAAACGAAATAAAAGTAACCGACAGACGTAAATTTAATTTAGACGGCAGTGTCCGCGAAGGCGTGGAAATCGAGCCGGAAAAACCGAAAAACACGGAAATGCCGAAATCCGGTTTGCTGCCCGAAATCGAAGAATCGGAAATTATTACATCGCCAAATGCCGAAATTTCAACCGCATCAGATGAAATTTCCGACGAACCGGAAATGGACGAAGACGAACTCGAAGCGGAAGATTATCCCGGCGCGGACGATCCGGCGAGTTTTGTAAATTTTCTTTCGACGCTTGCCACCAACGCCGTCGCCGCACTCGGCGCGATGCCGCATCCCGTCACGGGACAGAGATCGGTTGATCTGGAAACGGGAAAATTCTGGATTGACATTCTCGTGATGCTCCGCGAAAAAACAAAAGGAAATCTGCACCAGAAAGAAGCGCAATTGCTCGAAGGTCTGCTCGGCGATCTGCAAATGCAATACGTCCAAATGATGCGCGCCACCGAAGAAAAACTCAAAGCGCAAGCCGCGCAGAAGTTTTCTGCCAATGATATTCTAGGAAAGAAATAAGAGAAATAGTTGACTGAAAGTTGACTGAGTTGACTGGTAGTTTACTGAGTTAAAGAAATGTTATCTGTTACACAAACTCAGTCAACTTTCAGTCAACTCAAAAACTATTATGTCCACTTTTAAGAAATTTGAGGAAATTCAGGCGTGGCAGAAAGCGAGAGAAGTTACGAAAAAAATCTATTCGATGTCGAACAAAGCCGAATTTGCCAAAGACTTTAGTTTGCGCGATCAGATGAAACGAGCGAGTGTTTCAATTATGGCGAATATCGCCGAAGGACACGGCAGACGGACAACGAAAGAGTTTGCAAATTTCTTAAATATCGCTAGAGGTTCGGCAATTGAAGCGCAGTCGCATCTTTATGTCGCTATTGATTTAGGCTACATAAATCAAACGGAATTCGATGAAACCTACGAATTACTAAACGAAATTTCAAGAATGACGCTTTCACTCGCACAATATTTGAGAAAGAAGGAAGTTGAGGGAAAGTTGACCGGAAGTAGAGTGAGTTGACTGAAAGTTTGCCGAGTTTAAGTGAGAACTAACTCAACTTACTTTCTTCTAACTCAGTCAACTTGGTCAACTTTCAGTCAACTTCCAGTCAACTCATACTATATGAAATTTACTTTTCTCGGCACAGGAACTTCGACAGGCGTTCCGTCGGTCGGATGCGATTGCGAAACTTGTCTGTCGGACGATCCGAAAGATAAACGTCTGCGCGTTTCGATCTTGGTTGAACACGGCGGAAAGAAAATTCTCGTTGACACTTCGATTGATTTTCGCCAACAAGCACTTCGCGCCGGAATCGGATATTTGGACGCGGTTTTGATAACGCACTGCCACGTTGACCACGTTTTCGGCTTGGACGACATTCGCCCGCTCAATTTTCGCTACGGCGCGATGCCGATTTTTGCCGACGCAATCGCGTGGAAAGATTTGGAGAGAATTTTTCAATACATCTTCAAACCGACACATTTCGGCGGCGGACTTCCGCAACTCATTCCGCACACCATCGTTAAAAACGCGCCGTTCTGCATCGGCGAAGAACTGGAAATAACGCCGCTCGAAGTGATTCACGGCAAACTTCCCGTCATCGCATACCGCTTCAACGATTTCGCCTACGCGACCGATCTGAATTATATTTCCGACGAGAGCATTGACGGACTGCAAGATTTGGACGTTCTCGTTCTCGACTGCGTGCGGATCAAACCGCATTCGACGCATCTCGGCTTAAACGAAGCACTCGAATACATCGAACGAATCAAACCCAAACGCGCTTTTTTAACGCATCTGAATCACGATATTATGTATGAACGCGATTCCAAATTGCTTCCCGATAATGTGCAGTTTGGTTATGATGGATTGGTTGTAAACGACAGAAAGTAAAAATCAAAATATGAAAACGGAACTTAATAAATGTTTTGAATTATTGCTTGAAAAACTTGTTTATGACGGTAACTCTCTAATTGCCGAATTGAATGAGCAATTTTTAGATGATCGTAGAAATATCAAAACAAGTTCTAAAAGTCGTCAATTTCAGGTAATTTTTGACTCTGTTGTTTCACATTTATTAATTGAAGAATTTACTGAATCAGTTGCTGATCTTGTAAAAAATTATGAAAAAGATTTTTTACGAGAAATAAAAAATAAACAATTAACACATTTTTTAGGTTTAGACGTTCCTGAAAAATACGGAAATCTTAATTGTTATGCTTTATTTACAAGTCATGAAATATTAATTGTTTATTGTGATAATTCTCCTGAAATAAACTTGAAATGAATTTGGAAACCGAACGTCTGATTTTAAGAAATTTACGTGAAAGCGATCTGGAAGATTTTCATTGTTTCCGCTCGAATTCGGAAATCTGTAAATTTCAAGGTTTTGACGCTTTTACGATTGAAGATAGCAAGAAATTTATTGAAGAACAGAAAGATGCAAAGTTTGGCGCGGCGGGCGAATGGATTCAGATTGGAATTGAATGGAAGGAAAACAAAAAATTAGTCGGCGATCTTGCTCTGAAACCCGAAGCGCACGAACCGCGAATCGTCGAGATAGGCGTTACGCTCGATCTGGAATATCGCGGAAAAGGTTTTGCCGTCGAAGCGTTTTGCAGAATGTTTAAGTATCTTTTTGGCGAAACCGAAACACATCGCATTTTCGGGATTTTGGACGTTGAAAATATCGGAAGTCTGCGCCTGTTGGAAAATTTGAATTTCCGTCGCGAAGCGCATTATAAAAAAAGTTATTGGGATAAAAATATGAACGAATGGCGCGATGAATTTTTATACGCGATGTTAAAAGAAGATTGGAAAATGAAGGCTTGAAAGAAATAAGATTTTTAGCCGCGGATTACGCGGATAAACGCGGATAAATTCAAAGGAATCTAATAAAATCAAAAAAACTTCGCGTCGTCCGCGTTTATCCGCGGCTAAAATCTCTTTTGTTTTTTATCAATTGAGCCAAAAATAAACAGATGAAAATTTTTCACGGAACGGAAAACGCGAACATTTTGCGCCCGACGGTTTTAACGCTCGGCGTTTTTGACGGTCTGCATTTGGGGCATCAGAAAATTATGGAAACGGTCGTCGAAAGAGCGAAAGCGGTTGATGCCGTGCCGATGGCGATCACTTTCGATCCGCATCCGCGAGCCGTTTTGTATCCCGAAAATTCGCCGCCGCTTCTTCAGACTTTGGATCAGCGTCTGGCGAATTTTGAAGTTCTCGGCATCGAACAGGCGATTGTCATACGTTTCGATAAAAATTTCGCCGACCAAAATGCCGAAGAATTTTTGCGCGACATTGTTCACGAACGGCTTCAAACTAAGGAAGTCTATCTCGGACACGGCTTCGCGTTCGGCAGAAACCGCGCCGGAAACATCGAACTTTTGCGGAAAATGAGCGAAGAACTCGGCTTTTTCGCCGACGAAGTTTCCGAAGTAAAACTGCGCGGGGCAAGAATTTCTTCATCAAAGATTCGCCAACTGTTAAAAGACGGCAAAGTAAATCTCGCCCGAAGAATGCTCGGCAGACCTTACGGCGTGGAAGGCTTGATAATTCGCGGCGACCGTCGCGGGCATACCATCGGGTTTCCGACCGCGAACCTGAAACCGAACAACCGCGTTATCCCGAAATACGGCGTTTACGCGACCGCGACGCTGATCGAAGGCGAATGGCGCAGGGGAATCACGAACGTCGGAATTCGCCCGACATTCAAAGAAGATGCCGAACCTTCGATCGAAACTTACATCTTCGACTTCGACGGCGATCTCTACGGCGACGTTCTGCGCGTCCGCTTCCTTCACCGAATCCGCGACGAACGAAAATTCGGCGGAATTGATGAATTAAAAGCGCAAATTCAAAAAGATACGAACACCGCGCAAAACTATTTCTCTCATCAAGGCGTTGTCAATATGTTAAATTTAGATTGAGGTGAAAATTATGGAAATTACGATCACGGTTTCAGATAAAATCAGTGAATTAGCAAAACAAAACGGCAAGGAAGTTTCCGAATTTGTCGAAGAAGTAATCGAAAAAACCGTGGCTGAAAATGCGAACAACGGTCAAAATATTTCTTCGGAGAAACCAACGGAAAGACGATATATGCGGATGAAGGGAATGTTTTCCGGCGGCGACGGAAATTCGGCGGAAAGAGTCAAAGAAATTATGTTGTCCGAAATAGACAGCGTCGAAGGATTAAGCAAAAAATGAAGCCATTATTGCTCGATTCGGGTTTCCTTTACGCCTTTATAAACAAAAAAGAAAGCCGCCACGCCGAAGTTTCCGCCGTTTTTCAATTTGTTTATGAGCCGATAATTTTACCGATTCCGGCAATTACCGAAGTTGCTTATTTGGTTTTGCGCGATCTGGGCGTTGAGGCGTTGGCAATTTTTCTTGACGAATTGAGCGAAACGGATTTTATTCTCGAATCGCCGACATCGGAAGATTATAGACGCGCCGCCGAAATTATCCGCAAATATCACGACGCGAATATTGATTTTGTTGACGCGATCATCGCGGCGATTGCCGAAAGATTGAATATCACGAAAATTTTAACCGTTGACCGACGGCATTTCGGAATGTTCAAACCGAATCATTGCGAAGCGTTCGAGATTTTGCCGTAATTTCTTTTTTTGATTTTGATTGTGTTTCGATAAAAGCGAGGTTGAAATTTATGACAAAAATTATTGTTCTGATTTCCTTAATTTTATTCGGAAATTTTGTCCAAATAAATTCGTGTGCAAACAAAGATGTTTCAGCGAATAATTCAACCAAAACGGTTTCAGTTTCGGGCAAAGTTTTGACCATCAGCGAACTAAATAAACAAAAGCCTGAGAAAGGAACTTTTGAAATAAAAGGTTTTGTCGCCAAAATCTACACTTGTCCGCCTTGTCCGCCTGATGCACAATGCAAACCGTGTATGAAAAATAACATTGTCGTGTCCGAAGAAAATAAAAATTCGGACAGCTACGATCTGACCGACAAGGAAATAATAATTTTCACAAATAAAACCGAATCCTTTGCCGCCGGAAAACAATATCAATTCACAATAAATATCACCGATACCAAAACGACATCGGCAAATCTCAACGATATTGAATTGATAGATTCAAACGAAATAAAAAATCAATAAATCCGGCTTTGTGAACTTTATTGCAAACCCAGACGTTTTCTGTGATTCTAAGAATGGTTGCAGAAATGGATTTACCGATGGAAGAAAATAAAAGTTTAGCAGTAAAAGAAAGACCCGCGAATTTCGGCGGAATCGAGGAAATTCACGCGAACGGAAATCAATCGTTGGTGAAAATCGGCGATTTGCCGGTCGCGCAAAAGGTTTCCAACGAACAATTAATTGCCGAAGAAAGAAACCTCATTAAAACCGAAGAATCGGTCGAGAAAAATTATCACGGGATCGGCGGTTGGCTGCGTTTGGCGAAAGTTTCCCGTGTGATCGGGATGCTCGGACTTTATTTGTATCTCGATCAATATGAGATGCACCGCAAACAGCATTTGAAGGTTCAGGAATTTCGTCTGGAAAACGCGCGAAAACTTACTTCGCTGGCGGTTTTGGGCGAGAAATTTTACGCGGTTCGGCTGTGGTTTTTCCATCAATTCATTTTGATTTTGCAGTGGTTTTTCGTCGGAAACGAAGATAACAAGCTGAAAAATCAGGAAAAGCAGGCGTTGTGGCTGAAAGACGAGATCATCAAACTCGGTCCGACGTTTATCAAAATCGGGCAGTCAATGGGAACGCGCGCCGACCTTTTGCCTTTGCCGTTCGTGAAAGAACTCGGAACTTTGGTTGACGATGTTCCGGCGTTTCCGAACGAAGTCGCGTTTGCCAGAATCGAAAAGGAACTCGGGAAAAAGATCAATCAGGTTTACGCCGAATTCGACATCGAACCCGTCGCGGCGGCATCTTTGGGACAGGTTTACCGCGCGAAACTTTTCACGGGCGAAGAAGTCGCCGTCAAAGTTCAGCGTCCGAATCTCGACGGAATTATCAAAGGCGATGTCGAGATTTTGCGGAAAGTTTCAAAATTCGCCGAGCGTTTTCCGTCTTTGAATGAAAACGCCGATTGGGCGGGAATGCTGCGCGAATTCGACGTTACGATTCACGAAGAGATGGATTATTCGGCGGAAGGTCGCAACGCCGACCGATTCCGCGAAAATTTCAGCGGCTGGACAAATGTTCACGTCCCGAAAATTTACTGGAACGCTTCGACGACGAAAGTTTTGACGATGGAATTTATCGAAGGCACAAAGGTCGTCCAGCTCGAAGAATTAAAATCGCGCGGAATCTCGCCGGAAAAAGTAAATCGTCTGCTCATCCGCACGTATCTGAAACAGCTTTTGGAAGACGGATTTTTCCACGCCGATCCGCATCCGGGAAATCTTCTCGTGATGCCGGACGGACGTTTGGCATTTTTCGATTTCGGAATGGTCGGCAGAATCACGCCGAAATTGCAGGCGAAAATGATTGACGCATTTTTCCACGTCGTCAGCAAAGACCCCGAAGGAATCGCGCAGGATTTGATTGATCTCGAATTCCTAAAACCCGGCGCAGACGAAGATTCCGTCCGCGAAGTCGTCAAACGAATGTTCACATTCCATCTCGATCTGAAATTAAAAGATGTGAATTTCAAGGAATTAACTTACGATCTCGCCGACGTGATGTATGATTATCCGTTCCGTCTGCCCGCGAATTTCACATACATTATGCGCGCCTTAATGACGCTCGAAGGCATCGGAATCGTGATGGACCCGAACTTCAATTTCTTTGAAACCGCCAAACCTTTCGCCAAAGAATTTATGCTCAAACGCGAAGGAAAAGACTTGCGGAAAATCTTCGTTGACAAAATTTTAGGACGCGAGAAAAACGCAGACGGCGAAAGCGAAGGAATTGATTGGGGCAGAACCTGGAAACTAGCGAAGATGGCGGCGAAAACGGTTTTGAATTCGGGGAAATAAATTTATAATGAATTTGGAGAAACGATTATGCAAACCATTACAGTTGAAGAAATTGACAGTAAATTAGTGACTTTTTCGGAAGACAAATTGGCGGCTGTCTATCATTTTGTTTCTTATCTTGCCGAACAAGATTTGGAGATGTCGGATGTTTCGGCAAAAGAATTAATGTTTGCCGTCGAAAAACAAATTGCTAAAGATTGGAACACGCCGGAGGAAGATGAAGCATGGGCAGATTTGTAAAAGGCGATGTTGTCGTAACTCTATTTCCATTTTCCGATTTAACAGCAAATAAAAAGCGTCCGGCGTTGGTTATTGCTGATTTGTCGGGCGACGATATTATTATTTGTCTGATTACAAGTCAAAATGCAAGAGACAGTTATGCGATTTCTTTATCAAACGAAGATTTTGAAAATGGAAGTCTAAAGAAAGTCAGCAATATTCGCCCGAATCGCCTTTTCACAATTGATGCTAAAGTGATTTCCTATAAAATCGGCAAACTCAGCAATCAAAAAATACGAGAAGTTACTGACAAGATTCTAAAAATTTTCAGTTAAAAAACGGTAATTCTTCAACAGACGCTTTCGCTTTGCCGACTTTTAATTCTGTTCCTTTTTCCAAAAAAGCATAACGAACATAACCGAGCGCGATCTTTTTGCCGAGTTTCGGCGAAAATGTGACGGAAGTTATCTTTCCGGCGTTTTTATCGTCAAGAGTTTTTATCTCGTCACCGTGATTTATTTCGGCGTTTTCGTCTTCAAAAACCAAACCCGTCAATTTTTTCGCAACGTGACCGCGAAAATGTATGCGGGCGATTATTTCCTGTCCGATATAACAGCCTTTGTTGAAGTTTACGGCGGAATCTATTCCGGTTTCCAAAACGACGTTCGTATCGTCCATATCAACGCCGTAACGCGGAGTTCCTTGTTCGATTCGCAGAGTTTCAAACGCTTCATCGCTGATTTTTACTGCACCGAGATTTTCTAATTTTTCCGTTAAATCTTCGTAAACCGATTTCGGCGCGAAAAGATCGAAACCATTTTCGCTCAGATGTTTGGCGCGAATCATTAAAATATTTTCACCGTTAAAATCAAATTCGGCGATTTCGTTTTCGTCCGGCGTTTTACTGTTAAAAATTTGTCCGAGCAACTCAGCAGATTTTTCGCCTTGAACTGACAAACAATCAAAATCGTCTGAAAGATCGTGAACGATAAAATCTCCGGCGAATGTAAAACGAAATAAATTTTCGTAAACTTTCTGGCGCGTAACCGAACCCGTGTCAAAAAGAAATTTGTCGTCCGTTTTTAAAACTCTAACCATTGCTATAAGACGACCTTGCGCGTTCGGAAAAGCGGCGAACATCCATTTGTTTTCTTCGAGTTTGGCGATGTCATTGGTGATGAGACCGTTTAAAAACTGCACCGCTTCGCCGCCGGAAACTTCGATTAAACCGCGTCCCGCGTAATTCCAAATTCCCGCGCCGGATTCGCGCACGGCGTTGTATTCTTGTAAATTTAATTCGCTCATAATAAAAATAAAAGGATACAGGAATTTGCGATATAAATCATTTTTAAAGTCGGGAGCGCAGGCTTCCAGTCTGCCAAAAATGTCCGATCAATTTCAATTTGAAATTGATCGGACATTTTAAGTTCTTTAGATACTCGCAGGCTGGAAGCCCGCGCTCCCGGCTATTTTCCGTTTTTGCAATTTACTTTTGCTATGGAAACTTCTTCAAAATTATCTTTCAAAATATTTGCACGCCACGCTTTTTCGGGCGTGTAAGTTTTACTTTTCACCGAGAAATTCGTCAGAACGATCAAAGTTATATCTTCTTTTTTGCCGAGCTTGCACGGCGATTTGAAACCGCTGACGATTTGCTGATCTTTTTTTAATTTCGGCAGAACGAGAACTTTTGCGACTTTCCAATTCGGCACACCTTCGTCGTTGCGATTTTTGATTCTGGTCAGCCAGATCATATCTTTGCTGCCTTTTCTCATATGCGAAACGGCGTAATCGAAATCGCCGATCAGATTTCCGCCCAAATCTTTAACGCCGTTCGGAAGCGTCTCGTTGACGACAACGCCCGTGTATTCGTAACCGACATATTTATTTTTTTCCTGTGCCGAAACCGTGAACGGAATCGTCAGAAATACCAAAAGAGCGAAAAATTTAAACTTCATAAAACCACCTTGCTCAGAAAAATATTTAATTGTAATTTGATTCGCAGTTTAAGCGAAGGCTTGAGCGATCGCTTGTGCCAGAACTTTGTAATCTTCGAGTTGTTGATCTTCGCGTCTGTGCGACGCTAGAACCTGCGGACTTGGATGATAGAGCGGGACAAGAGTATGTTCCTTCCAACGCAAGATTTTTCCCGCGTCCGTTTTCAAACTAAATTGATGATACTCTAATAATTTCAACGCTTCAAGCGCGACCGAGCCTAATGTAACAATTATTTCAGGTTGGATTAAATTTATCGTTTTTTCTAAAAAATTCGAGCAGTTTCCAATCTCTTTTTTCGTCGGTTTACGATTCGCGCCGGAAGGTTTTCGCGGACTGCAAAGAACGGAATTCGTGATAAAAACATCTTCGCGTTCGAGACCGATCGAATCGAGAAATTTCTGAAAATTCTCGCCCGATTTGTCGCCCGAAAAAGGCTTGCGCGTTCTGTCCGCGCCTTGTCTGCCGGGAGCTTCGGCGATGAACATTACTTTCGCGCTTGTATTGCCGTTCGATTCGCTCAAAACGGCGATCTTGTCCTGCATTTGTTCGCATATCAGACAACTTTGCGCTTCGTTTGAGAGTTCGATGAAATTTTTTAGTTTATTTGAACTCATAAATGCCGAGTGATATTGTGAAACTTGATTATTTAGCAAAATTTAATATGAATCAAATTACAGAACAAGCAGTTTTAGAAAAACTATCGAACATTATTGACCCCGATCTAAGAAAGGACATCGTAACTCTCGGATTTATCAAAGATTTGGAAATTTCGGGCGGCGACGTTTCGTTTCGCATCGTTTTGACGACTCCGGCGTGTCCGGTCAAAGAGCAGTTCGAGACGGACGCGAAGGAACTCGTCGGTTCGATTGCGGGCGTTGAGAATGTCAAAGTCATAATGGACGCGGAAGTTCCGCAAGGTCGCGGCGTGGCGCAGAATATTGCGATTCCGGGCATTAAAAACATCATCGCGGTCTCATCGGGAAAAGGCGGAGTCGGCAAATCAACCGTCGCGGTAAATCTCGCGGTTTCGCTCGCGCTCGACGGCGCGAAGGTCGGTTTGATGGACGCGGACGTTTACGGTCCGAACGTGCCTCTGATGATGGGAGTCGGCAATCGTCAGCCCGAAGTTACGGGCAGCAACAAATTAAAACCGATCGAAGCGCACGGCGTGAAACTGATTTCGATGGCGATCTTGGTTCCCGCAGACAAACCGATGATTCTGCGCGGTCCGATGCTTCACGGCGTTGTGCGGCAGTTTTTATCGGATGTTGATTGGGGCGAATTAGATTATCTGATCGTTGATATGCCGCCGGGAACGGGCGACGTTCAGTTGTCGCTCGCGCAATTAGTTCCGGTTCAAGGCGCGGTTCTCGTTACGACTCCGCAAGCGGTTTCGCTGTCCGATGTCCGACGCGCTCTGGCGATGTTCGAGACGGTTTCAATTCCGGTTCTCGGCGTGGTCGAAAATATGTCGTATTTCGTTCCGCCCGATATGCCCGAAAAACGCTATAACATCTTCGGCGAAGGCGGCGGCAAGAAATTTGCCGAACAATTTAATCTCCCGTTCCTCGGCGAAGTTCCGCTCGGTTTAGAAGTCCGCGAAGGCGGCGACAGCGGCGTTCCGGTCGTCATCTCTTCGCCCGATTCGCCGCAATCAAAAGCATTTCGCGCATCAGCGGAAGAAGTCGCACGTTACATCTCGATCGAAGCGATGAAGCCGGAACTCGTGATAACTTCGAGAGCAAAATAAAAACAAACTACGAATGAACACGAAGATTTCACTAAGTTTTGACTGGATTTTGATTGTCTATTTTTTCGTGGCTGATCTAATTACAAATTAAATTTTGATGACTTTATGCTAAAAAGATGTTAGTTTATAAATGTTGAACATTTTTGTTCGATTAATGTTATGACTGAAGTTTTAGATACTCCACAAATGCCGTTCACCGAAGTTTCAATCGAATCAATCTTGCTCGATGCCGATCTTTTCGTAAAATATCGCTCGCCGGAAAAGGCATTCAAACTTCTCCGAGATGCTATCGAACGCAGTCCGCGCTCACTTGCTTTGCGCGAGAAGATGCGTGAAATTGCGATGTCGCAGAAAAATATGGATGAAGCGGCGCGGCAATGTCTGGCGTTGGTTAATCTTTATATTATGCGCGAAGATTTTGATCTGGCGTATGACCGTTTGCAGGAAGCAAAATTGCTCGACCCGCGAATTTCCGTGGCGACGGGTCTGGAAGCGATTCGGCGCGCACGACGACCGGATTTTGCGGTCAATCGTGATAAAACGCCGGTCAAAGTTCGCACCGATGTAACGCTGGCGGGAAATCTCGCGTTCGTTTCGATTTTCGATGCTGTCCAAGTAATCGAAAATTCGCAGATGACAGGTTTATTGGTCATCAAATCCGACACGCATCTGGCGAGCGTTTCGTTTAATTACGGGAAAATAGTAGATGCCGAAACCGGCGGATACAACGGTGCGAAAGCGTTTCGTGAAATTATCGAGATCAACAGTGGAACATTTGAATTTTCAATTGCGGAAAATGAATTTCCCGTCGTCATTGACGTTACGACGAATACGAATTTCCTGCTCGACATTTTAACTCAACTGGACAAAGAAAAAGCCGAAAGAATGGGACTGCGTGATTTGGGCGAAGAAGATTTTTAAATTTTACCGATAACAAAAAAGAATGTGTTGGAGAAATATCTGTTTCCCGGCACATTCTTTTTTATTATCGCGGTTTTTATCCAAAAAGACTCGGAGGTTTTGAATTTAACAAATCATTCAAACCGAGATGGTCGTAAGCCAGACGAGTCGCCATTCTGCCGCGCGGCGTACGATTCAGAAAACCACATTGAATCAAATACGGCTCGATAATTTCTTCGATAGAATCTTTTTCCTCGTGGATCGAAGCCGAGATCGTCCCCAAACCGACCGGACCGCCCTCGAACTTTTCGATGATCGTCAAAAGCAATTTGCGGTCAACTTCGTCCAGACCGAAAGTGTCAACTTCCATTCGATTGAGCGCGTCTTTGGCGACTTCTTCCGTGATTTTCCCTTCGTAATCAACTTCGGCGTAATCGCGCACGCGGCGCAAAAGCCTGTTGGCGATACGCGGCGTTCCGCGCGAACGTCGGGCAATTTCCTTCGCGCCGTTCGATTCGATCTCGACGTTCAAAATTCCCGCGCTTCGAACAATGATCGTCTGCAAATCTTCGATGTTATAAAAATCGAGATGAAAAACGATCCCGAAACGCCCGCGCAAAGGTGCAGTTATCAAACCCGGGCGAGTCGTCGCACCGACGAGCGTAAATTTCGGCAATTCCAATTTTATCGAACGCGCCGCCGTTCCTTGTCCGATCATCAGATCGAGATTGTAATCTTCCATCGCCGGATAGAGAACTTCTTCGATCGCCGGACTCATTCGATGAATTTCGTCAATAAAAAGCACATCGCCTTCTTCCAAATTCGTCAAAATCGCCGCCAGATCGCCCGATTTTTCGATGATCGGTCCGGCGGTTGATTTCAATTGTGCGCCCATTTCGTTGGCGACGATATTTGATAAAGTAGTTTTTCCAGTTCCCGGCGGACCGAAAAGCAAAATATGATCCAACGCTTCGCGGCGTTTGAGCGCGGCTTTCATAAACACGCGCAGATTGTCCTTGATCTTTTTCTGCCCGATATATTCGCCGAGTTTCGTCGGACGCAGGGAAAGTTCGAATTTCTCGTCTTCATCGAGAATATTTCCGTCGCGGTTGTCAAAATTTTCTAAATCTTCCGTCATTTTTAAGTGGTTGCAAATTCCGTGTATTGGCGCATCGAAGGTTCATGAAATGCTAAAACTATATCTTCTTTCGGCACGCCTTCTTTCAGCAAATAATGGGCGATTCCGTTTTCCGTCCAATCTTCTTCGATGTAAATCTTATCGTTTTTTATGCGAACGTAAAGATTATTCGTATTTACGCGAACATTTTCTTCTTTCGCCCAACCTGTAATCAGCCACAACCAACTTTTCGAGGCTTCGTCAATTACAAAAACGTCTTCGAGTTCCGATTCGGGATTGTTTCCGGCGAGATTTTTGTGATAATTGAAAATTTTGGAAATGACCGACGAGTAAAAATCTAATTTATCCATTCTGAAATTTTCTCCTTTTCGATTTCTACGACAATTATCGGCAAACTAAATCTTCTGATGACGTGGCGAATTGCAAGTTTGTCGAAGAATTTTTCTTTGGCTGTCTCTGAAATTGCCAGATATAATTTATATTCCGGATTGGTTTCTTCCAAAAAACTCAAATACAAATTGTATTGTCCGAGTGCCTTTTCAAATTCGCTGATTGAAGAACTACCGATAAAACTTTTAACCTCAACAACTATTTTCTCATTATCACGTTCCGCCGTAAATGGTCTTTCAGCCGCCAGATCCGCATAAACGCGCAAATCTTTGTAACGAATCTCGAACGGATCTGCCGTAATCGTCCAACCGTCCTTAATCAAAGCGTTTTTAACAGCACTGTGAATTTTGTCGAGAGCCATTTTAGATTTAACCTTTCGCCAAAAGTTGCAAACTTCGCCGCAAAAGTTTCTGTACCGACATTTCCGTTCCCTCTTGCACCGCTTTTTTCAACGCCTTTTCCGCCGCTGTTTTGTGATAACCGAGATTTACCAGCGCGGAAATCGCATCGTCGTAAACCGCGTCAACCGGAACATTTGTCTGCGATTCTCTCAAACCGTCCTGAACTGCCGTGCCGCTTGAAAGATCGTTTAATTTGTCGCGCAATTCGATGACCATTCTCTCTGCCGTCTTTTTGCCGACACCGGGAATTGATGTCAGACGCGCCAGATTATCCGTCCGAATGGCGACGATTATTTCGTCCGCACTCATTCCCGACAGCATCGAAATTCCTGATTTCGCGCCGATTCCTTGAACGGAAATCAGTTTTAAATACAGTTCTTTTTCACGCAAGCTTTTAAAGCCGAAGAGTTGCAGAGTATCTTCGCGGACGTATGTAAAAATGCGAAGTTCGACCGTTTCGCCGATTTCGCCGAGTTCGTAAAATGTCGAAAGTGGAATTATCACTTCATAGCCGACACCGCCGACATCTACGATCACCGTGTTCGCTTGTTTTTCCAAAAGTTTTCCTGAAAGATATGCAATCATTGTTTCACCCGTGAAACATAAATTGTAGTAGATATTCGATTTACAGGCAACGGTGAAAAGCAATTTACACATCAATAAACACTTAGTGATTAATTTCACTTTGCCGTTTGCGGCTTTGCTTTTACAGCTTGTTCTAATTTAAACGCTTTCCCCGTTTATAATTAATGAAATTTGAAAAAATATCCGAACTTACTACAAACAGACTTAGCATTTACCTGCGTTGTTTAAACGAACTCGCAAAAAATAATATTAAAACGGTTTCTTCGGAAACTCTGGCAAAAAGTTTTCATTTAAATTCCGCCCAAATCCGCAAAGATTTGGCATATTTCGGGGAATTCGGCGTGCGCGGTGTCGGCTATTGCGTCGAAGAATTGCGAACACATTTGATGAAAATTCTCGGCACGGATAAAAAACAGATCGTCGCCGTGATCGGTGCGGGACGTTTGGGAACCGCACTCGCTGATTATTATGGATTTAAGCAATCTAATTTTGAAGTCGCCGCTCTTTTTGATGCCGACGAAAAAATGATCGGACAGATAATCAGCGATACTGAAGTTTTCGACATAAAAGATTTTGCCGAGATTGCCGAACGCGATAATATAGAACTTGCCGTGATCGCCGTTCCCGCCGAATACGCACAGGAAGTTTTAGACAGCGTGACGAATGCGGGAATAAAAGCGGTTTTGAATTTTGCGCCGATTTCGTTGCGAGTCGCTGACGGAATCAAATTAAAAACGGTTGACTTAACGACCTCGCTGGAAAGTTTGTCATATTTTTTGTCGCAAAATTCCTATTCTGAAACCGAAATGAGAAAAGCGGCGTAAATAAATTTATCAAGAGGTATTAAATAAATTATGAAAGAATTTGTAAAAAGATTTGCTCCATTTTTTCTGACGTTCGCCGTCGGAATGTTTTTGGCAAGTTTGTTCTTGCCGTCCGTTGCGCCGAATTTTAATTACAATCGTAACTGGAATCGCCGCCAACACAAAAACCATCATTGCGAAAATTATCGCTTAAAGAGACAACTTGAAGAACTAAGACAAGAAAATTTTGAACTTAAAGAAAATACGGATTTCTTAGATGTTCCGCCGCCGCCGCCCGCGCCGCCTGCGCCGCCGAGAGCGAGATAATTTTCGGAACATTTAGTTTTTTATTTCGTGTGAACCACAGATTAGCCGAATGAAGATTTTCTTCGTTTGTGTTAATCTGTGGTTCTACTTTTTTCGGGAGTAAATTTTATGTGCTGTAATAATTTTTGGAAGAAGATCACAATATTTTCGATTACTTTGCTGATCGGATTTTTCGCCGCTCAATTTTTTAGAAATGAAGAACCGATAAATGTTCAAATTTCTATTCCGATAATAAATAATAAATCAGATTTACAAAAAGTTTCGCCATCGCTTCCGCAAAGTAAAAGAAAAAATTGCGTTCCCGATGATCCGAATTTGAAATATCAAAGTCTTCATTATTCTGAAGGCAACTCAGAATTTTCCGATTCCCAAATCAAGCAATTTAAGCTACGGGCTGAACTTGGAGCTATAAAGGCGAATGCTGATTTATCAGAAGACCTCGACTATGAAACAGTAAAGAAGACTGAAAAAGAAATAAAACGGCTTGAAAAAGAGATCGAAATGTTAGAGCCATTTTTAGAAAAGCCGGGAAATGCCGCTCAAATGCAGAATTTGCTTTATCTGGAAAAATGTTCCGATTATGGGGAAAGTATGAAAATAGTTCCGGCAGAAAAATAAATTATAAAAATATTGTAGATTTGCAAACCACATTTTAACCGAATGAAGATTTTCTTCGATTGTGTTAATCTGTGGTTTCTGTTTTTATGGACGAAAATCAATCACGAAAACTTATTGTCGAAATCGGCAAATTGCTTTATGAACGAAGTTACGTCGTATCAAGCGACGGCAATGTGAGCATTCGCTTAGACGAAAACCGCGTTTTGGCGACACCGACGATGACTTCAAAAGGACGTATGACCGAAGACGGTTTGGCGATTACCGATATGGACGGCAAGCCTTTGAACGACAAAAAGGCTTCGTCGGAATTGGCGATGCACCTTTTGATCTACAAAATGCGCCCCGACATTCACGCCGTCTGCCACGCGCATCCGCCGTATGGAACTGCGTTTGCCGTCGCGGGAATGGCGATTGAACAGCCGATTTTGTCGGAAGTCGTTTTAACTTTGGGCTGTGTTCCGCTGACGAATTACGGAACGCCTTCGACGAGCGAGTTGACTGATTCGATGGTCGAATTCGTGCCGTATCACAACGCGCTTTTGATGGCGAATCACGGCGCGGTTACTTACGGAAAAGATTTATGGGAAGCGTTCGACCGAATGGAAACGCTCGAACACACGGCGAAAATATCAATTCTGGCGCAGGCTCTGGGCGGCGCGAACAATTTGCCGAAAGAATCAATCGGAAAACTAGTCGAACTCAGGGAAAAAGCCGGATATTTAACAAAAGAAGCGCGTTGTCAGTCGTGCGGTTATCTGGAAGATGCGAACATTTCCTGCGAAATTGACGGAGATTTGCATAGTCATTCAAATTCAAACGGCTCAAAAATTTCTCTTTCGCGTGAGGAATTAATCGAACTTTTGGCGCAAGCGGCGAATGCAAAATAATTAGAAAACTTTGCTCAATTTTTGATAATAAATTATTGATTCTGTTAAAGTAAGTTGCGAGCAAAATGATGGGTGCATTACCTAAATCAAAATTAACGATTGAAGAATATATTGAACTCGATTACGAAGCCGAAGGACGCTATGAATACTTCGACGGCGAAGCGATTGAAATGAGCGGCGGAAGTCCCGAATACTCGCTTTTGACAAACAGAGTCGGCAGACTTCTCGGAAATCAAATTGACGAAAAAGGATGTTTGGTTTATTCATCTGATGTCAGGATTAAAGTTCCGACACTGCCGCCGTATCGTTATGCAAACATTTCGGCGTTGTGCGGTCAACCGGTTTATGAGAATCTTGTAAATCAGCGTTTGTTGGTTAATCCGGCTTTGATCGTCGAAGTTTTGTCGTCGTCAACTGAAAAATATGACCGAGATATTAAATTCAAAGGTTACAAATCAATCGAGAGTTTGAAAGACTATTTGCTGATCTCACAGACCGAAAAATTTGTCGTGCTTTATACCAAACATAATGAAAAATTTTGGTTTCAAAGCGAATATGTCGAAGGCGAAATATTGAAACTCGAATCGCTCGAATGCAATTTGAATGTTGACGAAATTTATCAGGGAATAGTTTTTGAAACGGAAAGTTTTAAGAGAAAATTTATAAACGGAGAGGAAATAATATAAATGCAAGAAGCATTAGGAATGGTTGAAACAAAAGGACTTGTGGCGATGATCGAAGCGGCGGACGCGATGGTCAAAGCGGCAAATGTCGAACTCGTCGGCTACGAAAAGATCGGCGCGGGTTTTGTCACGGCGATCGTGCGCGGCGATGTCGCGGCGGTCAAAGCGGCGACAGACGCAGGCGCGGCGGCGGCTCGCAGAGTCGGCGAATTAGTTTCGGTTCACGTCATCCCGCGCCCGCACGGAAGCGTTGACGATGTGATGCCGATTGGATTGAAAGGCTAAAGCCTTTGGTCTTTGGTTTTCGGTTTTTGGTTTTTGAAAGAAGTAGGAATTTATTTTTCAATTTCTATCGAAGATCAAAGACCAAAAACCAAAAACCGAAAACCGATTTATGCAAATCGCCAGAATAATAGGAACGGTCGTTTCGACGCAAAAGGACGAACGGCTGCACGGCAAGAAATTGTTGATCGTCAAACCGATAAATCTCGACGGCACAGACCGCGACGGTTTTCTAGTTTCGGTTGACACGGTCGGCGCGGGTTTTCACGAAAAAGTGTTGATCGTCGGCGGTTCGTCGGCGCGTCTGGCGGAAGGCAATAATGATTGTCCGGTTGATTCGGCAATTGTCGGCGTGATTGATTCGTACGAATTTGATGAAAATTAAATAATTATGAAGAAATATCTTATCTTACACGCAATCTTATTAACTTTAATTTTGTCCTTAAGTGCTTTTTCTCAAGAGACAAAGCAGAATTTAGCAGAAAAAAAAGTTGTAATTGACGAAATTGTAAAAGTTGTTAAAGCCGAAGATCAAATTCAATCAACTATGCAGGCTACTGTTAATCAGATGGATGCAATGTATCCGAGTATTGTTGATTCGATAGTTGACGGCGACGATAAAATCCCGTCAGCGGAAAAAGCAGTAATTAAAGCAGCAATGATTAAAAAACACGATGATTTTAATAAAAGATTTAACGACAAAATATTCAAAGTAATAAACTTTTCAGAATATACGGCGACGGTTTTTTATCCGCTTTATGATAAATTTTTCACGCTCGAAGAATTAAAGGATTTGCTCGCGTTCTATAAATCGCCGACCGGACAAAAATTCAACAGTATTTCTCCGCAATTTATGACTGAAATCGTAAAATTGACGCAAATTTATCTTATGCCGAAAATTGACGGTGTAGTTAAAGAGTTAATAGACGAAGATTTGAAAAACGCGAGTGAAAAGTAGGCTTCAAAAATTGACAATCAACTAAATGCAGCTTGCGCGTGTCATCGGAACTGTCGTTTCAACGATTAAAAATGAAGCCCTCGAAGGGCGGAAGTTTTTGATCGTGCAGAATTTGAATGACGATCTCGAACTGACCGGAAAACCGCTTGTCGCGCTCGACTCAATTGGTGCGGGCGAAGGCGAAATCGTTATTTGGTGCGCCGGAAAAGAAGCGTCGTTTCCGTTCAAGCAAGATTCTACGCCGACCGACTGCACGATTATCGGGATTGTTGATTCGGCGGCGCACGTCTATAAAAAGTGAATCGTAAATCGTAAATTGTGAATAGATAAATGACGATTCACGATTCACGATTACTATTCACGATTCGCTATGTTACTTGCAAAAGTCATCGGAAACGTCGTTTCGACGGTAAAAAATCAGCGTTACGAAGGCGGGCGCATAATGCTCTGCCGCGAAATTGAACCTGACGGAACGGAAACAAAAAGCACGTTGCTCGCGCTCGATTCGGTTGACGCGGGCGAAGGCGATATTGTTTTGATCGTCCGCGAAGGTTGGTCGGCTTCGACCGCTTCGACCGGAAATCCCGGCGCGGCGATTGATTCGGCGATTGTCGGAGTAGTTGATTATATTGATCTTTTGCCTGACGAAGAAAGATAAAAATGTCCGAACAAACTCAACAATTAGCAGAAAAGATCGCACGTTTGTTAGAAAATAATTCTGACGAAAACAATTTTGAATTTCTGAAAAACGAAATCGGAAAAATAAACAAGCGACTCGAAAATATAGAAAACAATTTAACTTCACAAACTCAGCACTCAGAACTCAGCACTCAGAACTCGAAAAATCATCCGAGCCAGAACAGATTCGTCGAAATGCTCGCCGATGAAATCATCGAAAATATGGAAAAAGAAAAAGCCTGCCCGTATGAACCGACGGGCAAGCCTTGTGATAACTGCTCGATGTGCAGTTCGCTCGGTTATTAAGCCGAACGGAATTTATTTGCTCTTCATATCGTTCGCGTCAATTTTCGGATTTTCCTTCGAGCGTTCGTCGCCTTGGAAAAACGGTTCTTCCTTGAATCCCAACATACTCGCCGTCAGCACAGCCGGAAAAGAATTTCTGGTCGTGTTGTAATCCTGAACGGCGGCGTTGAAATCCTGCCGCGCGATATTGATTCGATTTTCAGTTCCGGCAATCTCATCTTGAACCTTTAAGAAACCTTCGTTCGAGCGCAGAACCGGATAATTCTCAAAAAGCACTAGCAGACGGCTCAGATCGCTGTTTGCCTGCATAACTTCCTGTTTTTGTTCCGGGCTTTTACTCCCATTTTCGCCGGAAGGTGCGGCACTTTGCGCGTTGGCTAACTTTTGCCGCGCGTCAGCGATCTTGCCGAAAACTTCTTGTTCGTTAAAACCAGCGGCTTTTGCCGCTTCAAATAAATTAGGAATTTTGTCCGCGCGAGTCTGCATATTGCTTTCTACGTTAGACCATCTTGCTTTGATATTTTGCTGTTTAGCAGTCAGATCGTTATAACTACAGCCGCTCAAGCCGAAAGCGAAAATTAACGCTATTCCCAACAAAAATACTCTTTTCATAATTATTTCTCCTTTTTCTTGTCTATTCCTTTCCGATTTTATCAACTGAATTGATAACATTCTCGATTTGTAGCATATAATCCGCAAAAAGCGAATTTGCTTCAACCAAACCGAGCGATTTTGCCAAATTCTTTTCCCTGATATTAAAAATTTTCTCAAACGGCGCGCCGTCAATTCCGAGATGCGAGACGGTCAGCACGACTATTTCGTGCTTCGTTACGGGCGGTTCGACCCCTTTAAGCATCAAAACCGCACGAAACAGCGCGGCGAAGCTCGAAAGACTTTCCGCCATCAAATCCATTAAACTCTCCGTTGCCGCTGAAGCGGGAATGTATGCGCGGCGCAGTTTTATCAATTTACTTCGCAGTTCGTATTCGGTCTGATGACGCAAAAACTCGTCGGAAATATTCAAATCCGCCAGAACGTCCGTGCCGTATAAAACTTTGCGGGCGCGTTCCATATTGTGAAACTCGATGGGGAAAACGTCCGCCGCGTTTTGCAGTTCGTCAACCGTAAAATAAACCGGCACGGGATGTCCCATACGTTCCCATTCGCGCATACACGCCTGCGCGTTTCGCAAATCTCTCGGCGTAATGCGGTTGAGCGCGACCAGCAGATTGTAATCCGATTCGTATTTGATAAAATCGCCCGCCGCCGCCGAACCGTATAAAATGACCGAAGCCAGATTTTTCCCGTGTGTCGAAACCAGATCGTCTAAAAATTCCTGAAATTGATTTTTCATAAATTGGTCTTTGATCTTTGATTTTCGATCTTCGCTAAAAGAAATTACTAAATTTCAAGCGGTAAATCCAAAATCTAAAATCTAAAATCGGTTTACCATCCGCCGCCCGCGCCGCCGCCGCCGAAGTCGCCGCCGCCGCCGAAACCGCCCCAACCGCCGCCGGAATCGCCGCCGCCGCCCCAACCGCCGGAAGACGAACTTCCGCCGCTCGAACCGCCGCTGTTTGCCACACCCGACAGAATGCTCCACAGCAAAATATTTCCCAAACCGCCGCCGCCGCCGCGTCCGCCGCGACCGCCGCCGCGTCCGCCGCGACTGAAAATCATCAACAAAATAACTCCGATAACGATCAGGCAAAACAGCGAGCTTCCCGAAATTCCGCGGCTGTTTCTCCTTTGAACGGTCGGCTGCGGTTTCGGTTTCGCCGCGCCGTCAATTGTTACACCTTGTTTTTCGGCAATACGGGAAACGTATGCGTTAATTGTATCTTCGATTCCTTGAGCGTAATCACCTTTTTTAAATTCGGGAACGAGATTTTCCCTTTGAATTTGTCCGACTAAACCATCAGGCAGTTCGTCTTCCAAATCTTTGCTGATCTGCGTATAATATTTGCGGTCGTCAATAGCGATAAAAAGCAGTGCGCCGGGATTGTCCGTATCTTTCGAGCCAATTCCCCAACCGCGCGAAACCGCCAGCGAGTAATCGAAAATATCACGTTCGCCCGTCGTTTTAACGACCGCGACGGCGATTTCGACCGACGGATTCGTGCCGTTCTTCAAATTGGTCAGAAGCGTTTCGAGCCGCTGTTTTGTTCCTGCGTCAATCACTCCGGCGTAATCATTTACAAAACCCGTCGGCGCGGGAAGCGGCGATTTGTTTATTGAAAATCCATCATCCTGCGCGAAAATGTTCGTCAATCCCGCCAGCATAATGACGATGAACAGATTCAGTTTTGATATTCGAGATTTATTTCGCATCTTTCTTATGTCCATTGTAATACGAAGCGGCGATTCGGCAAGTTCGGAAAATCGGTTGAAATGAAGAAACTTTGCGAGATTTGATCAAATTCATCTTTGCGGTAATTGAAACGAGCGTATAAAATTTTCAGACAGAGGGAAAAATTGAGATTCAAACTACCGGAAATTCCGCCGCCAAAATTAATCAGCGCATTGCGTTCTTATAAACTTCTGCCCGCGATTGTTTTTGTGCCGTCGCGCCGCAAATGCGACGAATCCGCGCTCGAAGTCGCCGCCGATAAACGGCAGAAAACCGACGCGGAAAAACAGCGTCTGCGCGAGGAAATTTTTGAAGAATATATTCTCGATAATCCCGAAATCATTAAACACAAACACCGCAAAATGCTTTTGACTGCGGGCGTTGCATCGCATCACGCGGGACATATTCCGGCGTGGAAACTTATGATCGAAAAAATGATGTCAGCCGGAGTTTTGGACGCGATCTTTGCCACTTCGACCGTCGCCGCCGGAGTTGATTTTCCGGCGCGCACCGTCGTTATCACGCAAGCCGATTCGCGCGGAAACGACGGTTGGGAACCGATGAAAGCGAGCGAACTCCAACAAATGTCGGGACGCGCCGGACGACGCGGACGCGATAAAGTCGGCTTCGTCATTCTCGCGCCGTCGCCGTTTCAAAATCCGCCGCGCATCGCTAAACTTTTGCAATCGCCGCCCGACGCGCTCGAAAGTCAGTTTCGTTCGACATATTCTAGTCTTTTAAATTTGTTAGACGCTTTCGGGAAATTCTCGCAAGTGCGCGATATTTCCGAGAAAAGTTTCGCTTTTCGGGAAACCGCGCGGCAAATTGACGGTCTATTGAAGAAACGCGACCGCAAAATCTACGAGATCGGCGAACAGATCAAAAAAAGCGGTTTTGATTACACGATTGACGACATAAAAGGTTTTGAACGCCTGACATCTGCGCGTCTGCGATTGCAGGAAAATCCGCGCAACACGAAAGCCGACATTCGTCTTAGCTGGCTCAAAGACAACGTAATTCAAGGCAGAGCGATCACGAAAGGGCGAAATCCGAATCGTTACTACATCGTCTTGAATGTTTTCGGCGAAAAAGTGATGGCGATGCGCGAAGACGGGCGCGGAATGGATGTGCCGCTCGGACGGGTCGGGCGCGTGTTCGCGAAAGTTTACAATCTCGAAGAAAGTTCGCTCAACGATGCGTTTTACGACATCGAAGAAGGAAAAAATCCCGTCATTAACGAACCGGATTTCCGCGCCGGACGAAGCATCGGCGACGATACGCTGGAGATTTTTAATTCCGCAATCGAAAGTTTTTTTCCCGAAGATGCAGAAGAAAACGAGAAACGCAAGCGCACGAGTTTTTTGTGGGAAATGACAAACGATGCGGATTTTATCGAAAAGATCGAACGCGATGTCGAATACTTAAGAAGTTCGATCTGGCAGCCATTTGAAAATCGCGCGAAAGTTCTCGATCATTTCGGTTATCTCGATTTTGCAAATGAAAGCGTAACCGAAACCGGAAAATGGCTCGCCGACGTGCGCGTTGATCGTCCTCTTCTGATCGGCGAAGCGATAAAATACGGGCTGTTTGCAAAACTTGAAATCAAACAAGTCGCCGGATTAATGGCGGCACTCGCGGCTGATTTTGAAAGAAATTACGGCGAACTTCATCTGTCCGACAAAATTCTCGACGTTTTAAGCGAATTCGAGGAAATTATCTTTGAAGTTTCAAAAGTCGAATGGAAATTCGGCGTTCAGCCTGCGGACGAATTGAATTTTTCCGCCGCTGCCGCTGCCGAACATTGGGCGGAAGGAATGAGTTGGAACGAACTCGTCTTCATCACCAAAGCCGAAGAAGGCGATCTCGTGCGCCTTTTGTCGAGAACCGGCGAAGCATTACGGCAAGTGGCGAATTTAAAAGATTCAAACGAAGAAACCGCGTCTATTGCGAGAAAGACCGCAGAAATAATTTTGCGCGAACCGATTCGTTAATTTTTATTGAATTTTTTAGTTATCAATTATCAACTATTTTAGTGAAAAACTTCAAAAAATAGTTGATAATTGATAGTTGAAAGTTGATAGATTTTATTTCAGACGACACACGATTTTTCCTATCACATCTTTTTTTGAGATAAAACCGAAATTCCGGCTGTCGGTGCTTTCTGGCGGATTATCGCCGAGCAAATTTAATTTCCCGTCTTCGGAAATTTCCGCAACTCTTTTTATTATTTTCACGCTCTTTTTATACGGATGATTTGCGAGAACAATATCGTCTTTGTTAATTTTCCGAGTTGGTTTTATCAAAACCGCATCGCCTTTTTCGAGCGTCGGCGACATCGAATTTCCCTCGACAAGAAAACCGCGCCGTCTGCCGAGAAAATATAAAAGTTTTTCCTTCCAATTTGCTGTTTTTATTTCTTTATTTTTCAAAAAACTCAATTAAACTCGTTGTTCGCCGGACGTTTCGTAGTTATTTCATCAATATAAACACCCGCGCCTTTTTTGAGAATATTGTAAATCTGCAAATCCATCTGCCGATCGCCGATCATTCTCGAATGGTCGGTTTTTAGTTTATCCAGATTCACATAATAAAAATAATTGCTCTTGACTGCTTCGGCACTCCACAGCGGCACGGTTCCGTCGCCTTCGGTCGTGTATGTGTAATCTACTTTTCCGTCTTTTTCGCTGATCGTCTTTAAAGTTTTCTTGCCGTAACCGACGATGTTGAAAACAGTCAGATTTTTCGGTTTAACCCAATTGTCCAAATCGTCGTGAAATTTGACGGTGTGTTCGTCAATCAGCTTTTCGTTTAGGCGGTCGAGCATCATCGCCGAATCGTTTTCCGCCACATCCACCGACGGTTTGAGCAAACATCTCGTTTCCTTACCGTTTTTCATATTAAGCAAAGTTTCCCTGTAATCGAGCAGACCGCGCGTGCCGTTTTCGTCCAGATCGTCGTCATCAATAAAATATCCGCCGCGCAGATCGAAGTATTTTTTTCCAGGCAAAAGATTATACATTCCGGGCAGATTATGCACGACTCTTTTTAATTTACAGCCGTCAATTATCAAAACTTCGAGATTGTCGCCGTAACGCAAAGCCTTGAGCGCGTTCGGCGAACCGAGATGAGGCGTTCCGACAAAAATCAGATTTCGCACATTTGCCGCGTTTGATTTGTCCGAAAGATAAGATTTAGCGATCAAACCGCCCATACTATGACCGACAATATCAACTTGTTTTTGCCCGGTCGCATCTTTTATCTGCGCGATAAATTTGCTGAGTTCGGCGGCGTTATACGGCACGGAATATCGGAAATCATAGATGAATTCAAAAAGAGTTTTGTTTAAGACGAAATTCTGTTTTTGCAGATATTTCGACAAATCGGTGATATTTTTGTTTCCCGGAACATCGTAAAAACCGATTGGAATAATGTCTTTTGAAATCGTATCGGTGCGCGGTTTTCCGCTGCTGTCAAACTGTAAATTATACGGATCGCCGGCGGTAAATTTCAGCACATCGTTCGGAAATCCGTTGTCGAATAAACCTTTGCTTGACGTTCGCAAATCCGAACCGCCCATTCCGTGAATCAGAATTACCGGAATTGTTTTATTATTTTTCGTTTTGGAAATTTGAGCTTTTGTATCTGCGATTGCCGATAAAAGAACGCTGAATGTCAGAATTATCGTAAAAAAACACTTTCCGGTATTTATATTTTCTATTTTCATAATTTGCTCTGTCTGTAATTTTCGGCAGAAATTTGGTCAAAAATTATTTCTGCTAATTACAAGTGACGAAATCATCAAAACTATTACACATTTCTTCAAATTTTCCGAAATAACAAAGGACGACTCGGCGCAGCGTCGGCGGCAAAAGACGGAATTTGAAGATTTAAAATATATTCGCCGTCCGCAATTTCATCTGAAACGTATATCAACTCGGTTATTGTATTTTCAACCCGCGTTTCTGCACTAATTTCAAAACTTCCCTCTTCTACATTCCAAAAAATCCGGTGATTCGACAGTTTCCCGCCGTCGAAAATCCTGTCAATCGAAGGCAGATCAACGAGCAGATGTTTCACGCCGCGTTCGACCAGAAAACGCATCGCTTCCGTCGAGAAAAACGGCGGAATTTCTTCCAGATATGTTTTCGTCAGCTTGTCATTCTCATTCGGCAAAGTTCGGATGATGACGGATTCGATTTCCGGCAGTTTTTCCAATGAACTGCGCGTAATCAATCTGTCTTTATCATCTGATTCAAACGGATAAGTATCGCTCGTTTCCGAACATTTTTCCGGCTCGACAGAAATTAAAATCGCCGTCACAAACGTATCTTTCAAACAATCGCGGACGCTGATTCGTTCGTGAGTAATATGCCCGACGCATTCCGTGTGTGTGCCGTTGCAGTGCGGAATAAATGTATATTGCTCGAAATTGCAGCTTCCGCCGCGCCGCGTATCGCCGACGAGTTCGCCCGCTTCGCAGGGTTTCGATGATGCCGTCTGAACGCCGTAAGCGTTCGGCTGTGCGCCGTCAAATTTCAGCGGAATTGCAATATCGAGCGGCTGTGCCGTGTCAATTCGATAATTTTCGCCCCTGTTTTGTAATGAAATCAACATTAGAAAGTCATTTTAACTTGCCGGACAAAAAATCGAAAAGTCTATGAGCGGCAAAACCGTAATTTTACAAACTTCAAAGCCGTGTTAAAATTTATCAAAAGCGGGAGAAATTTTATGAAAGACCAAATTAAAGACATCGTTGACGAATACAATTCCGAGAAATTAGACCGGCGCGGATTTCTGAACAGAATGATCGCATTAACCGGAACTTATGCGGCGGCTCATCTGCTATTGGAACAGACCGGACTCGCACAGACGGTTGTTTCGGAAAAGGAATCGAAAAAGGCAAACGTCGCTTCGGATATGGTTACGTATCAAAACAATGGTGTTAAACTTTCGGGTTATCTGAGCAAACCTTTGAAAAAAGGCAAATATCCGGCGATTCTCGTCATTCACGAAAACCGCGGTTTAAATGAGCATACGCGTGAAGTCGCACGACGTTTCGCAGCAAACGGTTTCGTTGCGCTCGCGGCGGACGCGCTTTCGAGAAACGGCGGGACGGCTTCATTCGACACGCCGGAAAAAGTTCGGGCGGCGTTTGATGCGCTCGATTTGAATCTCGTCATCAGCGATTTAGATGCCGGACTTGATTTTTTGAACAAACATAAAAACGTCAAAAAGAATAAACTCGCATCAATCGGTTTTTGTTGGGGCGGAGCGCGTTCGTTTCTGTTGGCGACCGAACCGAATCAATTAAAAGCGGCGGTCGTCTTTTACGGAACCGCGCCGACCGATGATCAACTGGCTAAAATTCATTGTCCGGTTCTTGCCAATTACGGCGAAACCGACGAACGCATTACGTCAAAAGTCCCGGAAGTCGCCGCCAAAATGAAAGAATTGAGAAAAACTTACGATTACAAAATATACGAAGGCGCGGGACACGCTTTTTTCAACGATACGAATCCTGAACGCTACAACGCCGCTGCCGCCGAAGATGCGTGGACGAGAACATTAGAGTTTCTGAAAAAGAATCTCAAGTAATAATTAAACACCGACAACCGTCAAACGGCTGCTGACAACTAACAATAACGATGTATCCAGAACTTTTCAGAATCGGCAATTTTCCAATTACGACTTACGGCTTGATGTTGGCGGTCGGGATGATTCTCGCGCTGTTTGTCGCGTCGCGTCTGGCGGCGAAGGACGGTTTGCCGCGTGAGCGGATTTACGATCTCGGACTTTGGACGCTGATCGGCGGTTTGCTCGGCTCGAAGATTTTAATGATTCTGACCGAACCGAACACGGATATTTTCACGATGGATTTTCTGCGTTCGGGCGGCGTTTATTACGGCGGATTTATCGGCGGATTTCTTGCCGTGGCGATTTTAATTAAATTTTACAAATTGCCGTTCTGGAAAGTTTCCGACGCATTTGCGCCCGCGCTCGCGCTCGGTCAGGCGTTCGGGCGGCAAGGCTGTTTCGCGGCTGGCTGCTGTTGGGGGAAAGAATCGCATCTGCCGTGGGCGGTGCATTTTACTGAAAAAGGACACGAATATACGGGCGTTCCGATCTATTACCCGGACAACACGGAAATTTTTCTGCATCCTGTTCAGCAATACGAATCAATCATAATGTTCGCCGTTTTCGGTCTGCTTTTCTGGCTGCACCGCAACAAGAAATTTGACGGGCAAGTGTTAATCGGTTATATGATACTTTACCCGATTATACGTTTTTCGCTCGAATTCCTGCGCGACGATCCGCGCGGCGATCTTTTCGGTTTGACAAGTTCTTTGGGAATTTCGACATCGCAAATTATCAGTTTAATTGTTGCCGTCGGTGCGGTGATATTTATGATCGTTCGTTTGAGAAAAGTAAATCTCGCCAAAACGGAAGTAATTGACGAAATTTAATAAATCGCGCACGATTTGCGTCCGTTTGCCGTAAATGTGAAACTTTCAAACGGTTTCGGGAACATTTCAAACATTCAGTCGAACATTGGAAACAACTATCTCCAACGTTCGACTGAATGTTTCCAAGCTTCGACTGAATATTTCTGTCGTCCGAATGAATGTTTCCAATGTTCGACTGAATGTTTCCAACGTCCGACTGAATGTTTTTAGAGTTCGACTGAATGTTTGAAACGCTCGTATATCTATTAAGACACTATCATTCGTCATATTGATATTTTTAATCTATAGCAATTTAAGAATCTACATAGGGAAAAAGAAGTTTGGAGTTCCAACTTTAGTTGGCTCACGCTGCAAACGTGTTTCCTACGGCGAAGCGCGGCGGAAGAAGCCAACTGAAGTTGGAACTCCAAACATTTCCCTATATTCAATTTTAATTTTCTCTAAATAAATAACTCGTGAAAGAAACCGAAGACAACATATCATTTACTATTGCCGCCGAAGACGCGGATAGACGGCTCGATGTTTTCCTGACGGAAAATATCAACGATTGGTCGCGTTCGCGGATTCAGCGTCTGATCGAAGACGAAGATGTTCTCGTCAACGGAAAGTCGGCGAAATCTTCTTATAAACTCTGCGAAAGCGACGAGATCGAAGTCGAATTAAACGAACAGGCGCACGCAATTTTCGAGGCGGAAAATATTCCACTCGATATTGTTTACGAAGACGACATCATTGCCGTCGTCAATAAACCCGCCGGAATGGTCGTTCATCCGGGCGCGGGAATTTCGAGCGGAACTCTGGCGAACGCGCTTGCGTTTCATTTCGGAATGGAAAATAAAGATTTGGAATTTGAAAACGTATCGAGCGAACAGACGAAAATTCAAAAACTGAAATCGAAGATCGGAATGGTTCATCGCCTTGATAAAGATACGTCGGGTTTGATGGTCGTCGCCAAAAACGAACTGACGCAGGAAAAATTGTCCGAGCAGTTTCGCAAACGAAAAGTCTTTAAAAGTTACGTCGCGCTGGTTCACGGCGAAATCCGTCACGAAAGCGGAAAGGTCGAAGAACCGATTGCGCGTGATAAATTCAACCGTCTGAAAATGGCGATTGATAAAAACGGTCGGACGGCGTTGAGTCTCTGGAAAGTGCGGCGCAGATACGAGAAATTCACGCTTCTCGATGTCGTCATTAAATCCGGCAGAACTCATCAAATCCGCGTTCACCTCGCCTTTCTGAATCACCCGATCGTCGGCGACGGAAATTATAACGAAGGACGCGACAACACGATTTCAGATACGGAAATACGCCGCGCAATTCAATCGTTCGACAGATTTTTCCTGCACGCCGAAAAATTGAGTTTTACGCATCCGAAGACAGGCGAAAAAATGGATTTTACCGCTCCGTTGCCGCCAGAATTAATTGATGTTCTAAAAAATATGTAAACTATTTTAAAGATTGGTTTGACCAATTTGCTGTAAAAAGGTAAAAACTTTTATAACTACAGCAAGTATGCAATCTTCAAAATTATATAATCTTAAATTTGAAAACCGTCCCGAATATCTATACGCAAAAATAACCGCAGAAAAGGAAACGCTCGAAATATCCGAAGCAGCCTGGAAAGAAATAGTCCAAGAATGCAAACAGGAAAAATGCGACAAATTGTTAGTTGAGCAAGATATTCCTGAAATTGACATATCATATTTTGAAAAATATGAATGCGTCAACAATCTGGTCGGCGCGTTGATGAAAATTAATGTCGCTTTTGTGGACAAATATGTCGAGCAGATGGCATTAAACAATTTCGCCGAACTCGTCGCCACGAATCGCGGTTTGTCGGTAAAAATGTTTACGGATTCTGACGAAGCCGAACGATGGCTCTTGTCAGCTTAGAGAATTTCAGCAACCGCTTTTTGTCTGAAATCGAAAATATAATCGAGTTCGCGCCGCACGAACCAATGTCCGAGATCGCCGAGCGGTTCGAGCGGCAGACGATAGCGGACTTTATCTTCGATCAGCGTTTTGTCCGGCGCAAGTTCCGTGAAAGTGTGTTTGTGAATCCATTGTTTATAAGGACTTTTCAACGCCTCATCTACAAATTCAAACGGCGGATTCCAAACCGAGATCAACGTCCGCCACGTCAGCGGAAGTCCGCGCATCCTTAATTTGTAATCAATTAAAGTTCCCTCTTTTATATCAATCGGCTGTTCGGTAATGATCTTGAAATTAAGTTCCGGCGGCGTAATTCGTTCGAGATTCACGGCATCGGCAAAAAAATCGAAAACTTCCCGTATCGGTAAATCCAAAGTTAAACTGCGCGTTAAAATATGCTCCGCCATCAATAATTTCGATTATGCCGAGCGAAGAATAAAAAGACAAATGAGCAAATCATTTACGATTTATTGATTATCATTCGCAGTTGTTTCGCCGCCGACCGCGCCGTAGATTTTGAGAAGTTTCTCAATCTTTTCGTCCGATGTCAGATCAAAAGCCGTTTCGCCGTCGTTATTTTTCAGATTGACGTTCGCGCCGCCGAGAATCAAAGTTTTGACATTTTCGGAATTATCGTCATACGCCGCTTCCATCAAAGCCGTTTTCCCTTCTTTGTTTTGCACGTTGACATCCGCGCCGTTTTCGAGCAGAACCTGCAAAATTTCGGCTTCGGCGTAATCGCCGACGGCTGAGATCAAAGGCGTGTTCCCGTAATTATCAACAGCATTTATTTTCGCGCCGTGTTTCAATAAAAGCCTGACCAATTCGACGTTCGCATCTTCATCGAGCCGCATCAGAGGCGTTTTTCCTTCATCATCAACGGCGTTAACATCCGCGCCGAAATTCAAAAGTATCTCGGCAATCTTCAAATTCCCGTTGCCGACGGCGAGAAAAAGCGGCGTGATATTGGAATGTTTCTTTTCCCTGACGTTCACATTCGCGCCTTTGATAACGAGCTTTTTCGCTCTCTTTTCATTTTCATCCCAAACCGCTTTTGAAAGCGGATTTTCATATTCGATCACGACGGCGATCATTTCGCCGCTGACAATCATTTGTTGATTTTCCGGCAGCGTTTCTATTACTTCTGCCTCTATTACAGGAATTTTTGTCAGCGCGATGTCCTGACGCAGAGAATTCACGCCGGAAATTTCCAGAAAGCTCACTTCGGCACTTCCCTTTTCGTCGCTTATCGTGATCTTATAATCTCCCTGACGAACGTTCTTGAATTCGTAAAGTCCGTCATCGTCGGACATCGCCGTAAAACTTTCGCCGCTTTTCAGATCATATAAATAAACCGCAACCGCGGCGGCAAAATTCCCTTCCGAATCGGTAACCGTTCCCGAAATCTCCGCCGAAGGGCTTTCCGTTTTGTCTTTTTCCGAATCGTCAAAGGAAGTTTTTACGGACGTTTCCCGGTTATCAAAAGTTCCTGTTCCGCCCTGCGCGTAAGTCATCGTCGAAAGCGTCAAAGACGCGCCCAAAACTCCCGCCGCAAGTCCGGCGCGGCGCGTGATCCGGTAAAGTTTATCAGCGAAAACCGGAGTTTTATCAACCGGATTCTGCACATAACGGACGCAAATTCTGCCTTCGGCTTTTTTCACGATTTTCAACGCCTTTTGCCTTGTCATCGCCGATAAATCGGTAACATTCAAACTGCAATGACTGCAAAAACGCACTTCATCGTTTCCGCTCATCTCGTCCCAGCTTTCGCGGCACGGTTCTTTTATATTTATTTGCTCAATCAATTTTTTTTTAGACATAATTTTACCTTGCAAACGGGCGGAAAATCACACTTCCGCCGTTTGCCCTATTTTTAGACAAATTGTTTTTGAAATTGTTCCCGGCGCGTTTTAATTGCCGCGCTTTTCGTCTGACGTGCTGTTTATCTTGATGCGTCGAGTTTTTTATTTGGTTGCATCTGCGGCGGATTTTTATTTTTAAATATCCGTGCGTTTTTTTCTTTTGCTAAATTATCGGTTTGTTTGGAAAAAGTATAAAATATAAAAAATTCAGACTGCGGCAATTCTGACTGTTATATTTGTTAAAAATTGTTCGGACGGTCTTAAATTCAGGGGCAAGGGGAAATAATGAAAATAAATCTGAAACCGATCTCCGTGCAGGTCGCCGTAATTTTCGGCGCATCGAGCGGAATCGGTCGTCTGACGGCATTGGAAATGGCGAAACGCGGGGCGAAAGTTTGCATCGCCGCACGAAGCGTCGAAGGTTTGGAAAGTTTAGTCGAAGAGATCGAACGCGAAGGCGGCGACGCATTTTTTGTCGAAGCCGATGCCGCCGATTTTGAACAGGTTCAAAATGTCGCCGAAAAATGCGTCGAACGCTACGGCAGAATTGACACCTGGATTCACAACGCGGGCGCGTTTCTGTTCGGAACGGTCGAAGTTACCGAACCGGAAGAATATAAACGTCTCATCGAAGTAAATCTTTTAGGACAAATCTACGGCGCAAAATCCGCGCTTCCGCATTTAAAGAAAAACGGCGGCGCGTTGATTCACGTAACGAGCGTCGAAGCGATTCGCACCGCGCCGATGCAGTCGGCTTACGGCGCGTCGAAACACGGAATTCACGGATTTTTGCAGGTCTTGCGCGTCGAACTCGCGCACGAAAACGCGCCCGTTTCGGTAACGGAAATTCTGCCCGCCGCGATCAATACGCCGATCTATGAAAAAGGACGCAATAAAATGCCGTTCAAACTGCGTCCCGTTTTCCCGATCTATCATCCGCAGATCGTCGCTGATGCGATTCTTTACGCGGCGGAAAATCCCGTGCGCGACGTGATCGCCGGCGGCGCGGGTTTGGGCGTAGTTTATGCCGAAAGAGTTTCGCCGAAAGCCGCCGATTTCTTTTCGGAAAACATCGGATTTATCGGTCAGGACGGCGGCGAGAAAGATTCAGCCGAACAATTTGAAGACAATCTGTTTGCGCCGATCTCCGGTTACGATACGGTCGAAGGAAACTTTTCGGACGAACAGTTTATGAGCGATCCATATACTTTGGTCGCAACTTCGCCGCGCATTAAAAACTCACTTTTGCTCGGCGCAATCGGCGCGGTCGGCGGATTTTTGGCTTGGAAGTTTTTAAGGAAAGACAATTAATATTTTACTCGCGAAATATGCGAAAAGACGCTAAAAAGGTTTTAATGTTTTCGCGCACTTTCGCTTATTTTGCGGACAAATAAAACAAGGGGAAACAAAATGAAATCACTAATAAAAAAAGACACGCAAAAACTGCGTAAAGAATTGCAAAAAGGAACAAGCAAAGGTTTGAAATCACGGCGCGGAATTATTGCACTTTCACTTTTAGGAATGGGCGCGATGACCGCCGTTACGCTTTTGCAGACGGGAATCGTCAAACATTTGCCCGATCCGCCGCTTCCCGATTTTGATTCGGACAAAGTAAATTCGTCCGACACGGCTTACGCGCTCGGTGTGCCGGACGGTGCGGTTTCGCTCGCGTCGCTGGCGGCGAATATTCCGATCGCGGCGTTCGGCGGCGAAAATCGTGCGGAAGAAATGCCGCTCGTCCCGCTTGCCGCCGCCGCAAAATCAACCGTCGAAGCGTTCGTCGCCGGATTTTATTTTTATCAAATGCCGTTTGTCGAGAAAAAATGGTGCGGTTACTGCATCATCGGTGCGGCGGCAAATATCGGCATCGCGGTTTTATCATTTTCGGAAGCCAAAAAAGCGTGGGAAAATTTGACGAGCGATTAATTAGATGAAGATAAAAACTGACGTATTGCTGGAAAAAGCAGAGAAAAATAAAAACGAAAGTTCGATCAGCAAAGCCGAAAAAACTTTTGCCGGCGAACGCGATGCGGCGAGGGTTTTTGCCGCTCTGAAAACTCAGATTTTAAACATCAATCAATGGAACGCTCATTCATTTATGTCGTCCTATGAAGTCTTCGACAAGAACGGCGAAATCGTAAAAAGCGGTGAACTTTCCGTCGAAAATTTTATCAGAATTTCGATCACAGGTTCGGGAAAATACGATTGGATTCGCATAATTGATATTCACGATTCGTCTGGAGAATTTATCATCACCGTCAAACCGGCATTTGATCCGACATCTGAAAATGTTGACGAAACGATAATTTCACATTTTTTTACCGATGCGGCGACCAACAATTTTTGTATTTTCCAAAAAGGCAAAACAACGGCGTTTTGCGTGATCGGCTTAGACGAACGGCAAAACATTAGTGAAACGAAAAACACTCTGGAAAAAATCCGCAACATTGCCGTCAATTTCGCCACTTATATCGGAACGCAAAAAGGTGAATGGGAAAAATTCTGTCATCATTTTCTTGAAGATGCGGCAGAAAAAGGGAGTAAAATAGATTGAAAAACACTCGATATGATGCGGTTGTAATCGGTTCAGGTCCGAACGGTCTGGCGGCGGCGATATGTCTGGCGCAGGAAGGACTTTCGGTTCTGGTCGTCGAAGCGGCGGACGAGATCGGCGGCGGAATGCGTTCGGCTGAACTGACTCTGCCGGGTTTTACGCACGATATTTGCTCGGCGATTCATCCTTTGACAATTGCTTCGCCGTTTTTCAAAACTCTGCCGCTCGACAAATTCGGTCTCGAATTCGTCCGACCGAACGCTTCGCTCGCTCATCCGCTCGACGACGGAACTGCCGTTATTCTGGAAAGATCAATTACTGCGACGGCTGAGAATCTCGGAGCGGACGGCGATAATTACAAAAAACTCATCGAAATTCTGGCGAAAAACTTCGACGCGATCGCGCCCGATATTCTCGCACCTTTTCGTATTCCGTCGAATCCTTTTTTGATGCTCGGTTTCGGATTAAAAGGTTTTAATTCGGCGAAGAACATTGCGGACAATTATTTCAAAAACACACGCGCCCGCGCAATGTTTGCGGGCAATGCGGCGCATTCGATGATTCCGCTCGAAGATATTCCGAGTGCGGCGTTCGGTCTGGTTTTGCTTTTGACGGCGCACGCAGTCGGTTGGGGATTTCCGAAAGGCGGCGCGAAAAATATCGCTTCCGCGCTCAGTCTCTATTTTCAATCGCTCGGCGGCGTGATCGAAACCGGAAACCGCGTCGAAAATATTGACGATCTGCCGAAATCAAAAGCGGTTTTGTTCGACATCACGCCGCGCCAGATCATTAAAATTGCCGGACATCATCTGCCCGACGCTTACCGCAAACGGCTCGAAACATTCAAATACGGCGCGGGCGTTTTCAAAATGGATTTCGCATTAAGCGAGCCTGTTCCGTGGAAAGCCGAAGAATGTTTTCAAGCTCCGACGGTTCATCTCGGCGGAACTTTCGAAGAGATCGCCGCTTCCGAACGCGAACACGGCAATGGCAAAATCTCCGGTAAACCGTTCGTATTATTAGCCCAGCACACGCTTTTCGATAAAACGCGCGCGCCTTTGGGAAAACACACGGCGTGGGCATATTGCCACGTTCCGAACGGCTCGACCGCCGATATGACAGAACATATCGAAAATCAGATCGAACGTTTCGCGCCGGGATTCAAGGACTGCATTTTAGCCAAATCCACAAAAAATCCCGCCGAACTCGAAAAACATAATGCCAACTACATCGGCGGCGACATCAACGGCGGCGCGGGCATCGCTTCGCAAATTTTCACGCGCCCGGTTACGAAAATAAATCCGTATATTATTCCGTCAAAAGGTTTGTATATCTGTTCAGCGTCCACACCGCCCGGCGGCGGCGTTCACGGAATGTGCGGTTTTCACGCGGCAAAAACCGTTTTGAGAAAAGAATTCGGAAAAGAAATTTCTTTGTAGAAACAATCGTTTACAGATCATTCGTATCGCCTTCCGATCTAAAAAGTTTCGTGGTCGGTTCGGTCACGCTCGGCGGCGGAATCAACTCGCCTTCATCGCGGCGTATTTTTTGATATGCAGAAACGGGTTCGCTCAGAATCGGCGGAAGATTTCTGTTTGTTTTTGCCGGATTAAAGTTTTTTATATTTTCCGTCTCATCTAATTCGGATGTTTTCTTGCCGAAGATCAAAATATAAGACATCTGCGCCAGACCTGCAAGAAACAACAAAAACGGGACGATCAAAACCGCCGGAGCATTATCGGCGACGGCGTATAAAAACGTGATTATAAACAAAATGACACTTGAAAAAATGATTTTCGCGCCTATTGTCGAAGCAGCGCGGCGAACAAACGACGTTTCGGATTTGTTTTCAAACGGTAAAATCCCGTCATTTGCGAGAAGCCGTATTACGCCTTCCATCTGAAAACCGCAACGCGAACAAAATCTGACATCTTCGGAAATTTGTTTTTGACTACACTTTGGACAATACATTTGATTTTTAAGGTTATAAAACTTTTGACAAAAAAAGAAACGCATAAAAGCTGGAAATAGTTCGATGATTTTTCGATTTTCCCTTTAATTACTGCAAAAGTGCCGCGCCGAAAACTCCCGCGCTGTCGCCGAGTTTCGGTTTTAGAACCGGAGTTTTCAGTTTGCCCGGATTAAAGACATATTTCTTGATTCGCTCGTAACCTTCCGCGTAAAGCATCTCGATATTCCCGACACCGCCGCCGATAATTATCAAATTCGGATCGAGAACATTTATCAAAGTTGCGATCCCGCGCCCGTAAAATTCCAACAGGCGTTCGATAGTTTCATCGGCAAATCCGTCATTTCCCGCGAGATGATTTTTCACGATTTTGTTTAATTTCATTTTCACGCCGCTGATCTTTTCATAAAATTTTTCAAGCGCAACGCCGGAAATCACCTTTTCGACACAACCGCGTTTTCCGCAATAACAAAGTTCGCCGTTTTCTTCCAGAATATTATGTCCCCATTCGCCCGCGATGCCGTGAATTCCTTCGACGATTCTCCCGTGCGCCACCAAACCGCCGCCGACTCCCGTTCCCATAATCACGCCGAAAACGATCTCGGCGTTCGGAAAATCCTTGCCCGCACCCAACAACGCTTCGGCAAGCGCGAAACAGTTCGCATCGTTGGCGAGTTTGACCGGAATCTGCAAAGCGTTTTCGAGATCTTCAGCTAACGGCTGACCGTTTAACGCGACCGTATTTGAATTTTTCATCCGCCGTTTTTCGGGGTCTAAAACTCCCGGCGTAGCAAAACCGATCTTCGACGGACGTTCGCCGATCTCGCTCGAAACTTCGCCGATCAACTTTCCGATTTGCGAAATAATATGCTCGTAACCTTCGACGGCTTCGGTCGCAATGCGCCGCCGAATAACAGTTTTTCCCCGTTCGATCACCGCACATTCGATTTTCGTGCCGCCCAAATCTATTCCCCAAAGTTTCATATCAATTTCGCTCACAAACAAAGTATTTTTCAAGGACTTTTCAGCCGCCGGAAATCCGTAAATAAGTTAAATACGATTATATTCGTTTTTCCGTTTGACAATAAAATCATTTTGTCTTATTTTGTTTTCTAACAGCTTTAATAAGTAATTTTCGACTTGAGAGGTAAACCACAATGCCCGTAGAAAATCCGAACGAAGCCCCGACTTCAACAACTACACGCCGACGAAGCGAACGCACCGAAGCGAAGTTTTTTGAACACGCCGATATGCTGATCGCCGAAGCCGAGCGTCTCGCGGCAGAATACGAACCGCCGAACGCAATCGCAAAACTGCCCGCGCTCAAAGCCAAGCGCGACGAATCAACCGCTCAACGAACCATCCATCAAGCAGACGATGCCGCCGAGGAAAAGGCGCGAAACACGCGCGAGAATCTTTATAAATCCGTCCCAAAAGACGTAACGAGTCTCGTTACATACGCCGAATCAGCCGGAAAACCGGAAAACGAGATCGAAGCGTTAAAGTCAATCGCCCGCGACATCAAAGGTCAACGCGCCAAACCGGTTGACCCAACCGACGGCAAAAAACAAATCTCCGTCGCCAATCTGTCTTATGCCAGTATCGCCGACAATTACGCCCGTTTCATCGAACAATACGACGCGCTGAAAATCGAAACCAACGAAGATTTCTACAAACCGGAAACGCACCGCGCCAAACTCGAAAACATCCGCGCCGCCAACGCCGCCGTGATCGCCGCCGAAGCCGCCTCGAACACCAGCGGCGAACTGCTCGACCAACTGGCATACACCGCCCCCGACAGCCTCCTAAACGGCTGCGTTTCGGCGAAAAATTATATCAAGTCAAAACGAAACACAAATCCCGAATCATACGACAACATCGCCAAAACCCGCTTCGAACTGCCGTCGCGGTTGCGGAAAAAATAAAAATTGTAGAATTTTAATTTCAGATAAATTTTAGGGATTGCCCTCTAGAAAAACAAAGGAGAATATAAACTTATGATTTCAACAGATAAATATGAACAGTATAGACAGGCAGTAATTGATTTATTTAATCGTTATATAGAAAACCGTGAATCCCTTTACCAAAGCGTAGGTGAAAAGGGTAGCCTCGACAACAAAGATTTAGAAATCTTGACCAATGAAGTTAAAAAAATAAAAGATAACAAATACTTATTAGCTATAGTTGGTGAATCCAAATCAGGAAAATCTATGTTTATTAATGCTCTGCTCAAAAAACCTGTTTTGCCAACAGGCATTTTGCAATGCACTAGCGGAATTATTGAGATTATAGATACCGATACTCCACAGGAAAACCAAAGAGTTTATTTAAAGGTAAAATATGCAAGTAAGCCTGAGGAAACTCAAATAATATACGAAGATGCATCAGAAACTGAACCAATACAAAAAAAATTAGGAGAAATTGCAGCCATTTCAGAAGAATACCGTGCGCTACCCACCTCGTTACTTAACCAGTATTTAATTGATTATACACCGCAAAATATTACTGATAGGGAGTTAGACAGGGCATTAGAAGATATAGATTTAGACGACCCCCAAAATAATCCACATAGATTATCAAAAGAACAATTTAAGAGTCGGGTAAAACAATATTTGATTGATTACAAAGATTTAACAAAAATTCCATCAGAAATTATTGTCGGTTATCCTCTTGGTTTTAAATTTACTCAAATGCGATTAGTTGATACTCCGGGAGTCAATGCACTAGGGCGAGTTCAGGATTTAACACTAAAATATGTAAATGCCGCAAATGCCGCAATTTTTATTCATATGTTAAAAAATAATATTGCAAGTCAATCCTACAGGGATTTTTTCAATAAAGTTCCTATACAAGCACAGAAAAATATTTTCATGTTTTTGACACATAAAGCTATCTCTACACAAGAAGATGTCGAAATAACTCTGGATGAAGCTAAAAACTTATACAGTAAGCGAGAATCAGAAAGTGAAAAGGATGAAAATATGACTGCTATCAATGGAGAAAGAATTATTGCTATAGATAGCATGCTGAAACAAATTTATAACGAACTTGAGTCAGGAATGTCTTTAGAAGAGTTTAAGAAAAATGAAGAGAGAAAAAAACTCATCTCCCCTTACATTGTAGATTATGGAGACGACTTGCTAAAAATTAAACAGGCTATCTTAGAAGATTCAAACTTTACTATGGCAGAAAACTTATTGCGAGAATTTTCGGAAAAAGCATTAGCAGGACAATTAAAATACGTCATTGAGGAACTCAAAAAAGCATATCAGGAGCAAAGTAAGATTTATGCTGATGCTGTTAAATTAAGAAGTGATAAAATCGAAAAATCTCCAGAGGAATTTGAAAGAGAGATAAATGCTTTAATTAAATTGTTAGCAGAGTATAAAGTAAGTTTAAATCAGTTTTCTATCTCACAGCGAAAAAGATACACTGGGCTTAAAAGTGATGTCGCTAAAGACTTCTCAAAATTGAAGGGTGATTATATAATGCGTGTGATGAATTCAAATGATGAAAGAGTTGTGCGTAAGCATATAGCAGATTTTAATAATGATTGCGAAAGTCAAATTACCTACTTTACAAACCAATTAAGTAATGAATATGAGGCGGAAATGGAAAGATTAAGTATTGAATTTCAATCTAAGCATAATATATCCCTTCCTAAAATTAGCATTAATGAAATTTCCACAAAGGCGAAAACCTTGGCATATGAAACAATTACTATTCCTGGTGATAGAATAAAGAGAGTAGCTACTGGTTCAGTTGCAGGGGGGATATTAGGCGCAATTGGTGGCTTTTTTGTAGCCGGTCCTGTGGGAGCAGTTATTGGCGGTGTGGCAGGGGCGGCTGGGGGAGGTTCAACAGAATATTTTGAAAGCACGCCTGATAGAACAGAACAGAAATATAGTGCGGAAAAATATTTAAATGCATATATTGGTGAAGCGAATGAATTAATAGGAAATATTGCCGATCAAATGCAGGAAGCTACTACAGAATTGTTTAATACTTACGATAAAGATTTTCGAGAAAAGCTTAGTATTAGAATAAAAGAACGGCAAAAAGTATATGAAGATTTAAAAGAAAAAAAGGCAGAAACGGAAAAGTTGCTTGATGAAATAGAAACAATAAAGATACAAAAAAAAGTTGTTGACGATGAACTTAAAAATGCCAAGACAGCTATGAAAAATTTGTCTTAACATGAAATTTTATAAAAAGCTATAAATTAAAATGAGGATGACTATGAAACAGTTTGAAGTTACCAAAACCACGATTAATAAAGATGTAAACAATGTTTTTTCAGAAATAATGGAAGAAGTCAAAAATAATTATTTCTCTGCTTCAAATTCTGATTTGACGCGCATCAAAGATAATTTAAGCCGAAATCTTCCCCGAACAATTGGAAGTAAGAGTTTATTATTGCTAGATACAGTTTTGAATTATTTATCAGATGATGCCGTTAAAATTTTAGGAAAAGCAGATAATAAAACAATTAACGAGTTCTATGAAAATCACCAGAAATGGATGGAAAACCTGAAAACTGAATTTCGTGGAGAAATGCTAAATAACAATTCTATAAATTTGTCGCTGGATGCCCGTGTTATGTATGCTGGCAGCTCAGGGGTTATTGCAGGTGGGCTTGCCGGACTTGTCGCTAAAACTATTTGGTTAGGATGGATACCGTTTATAATAGCGGCAACGGCAGTCGGCACACTTGCATCCGGGGTAGTTTATCAACAGTCTTCAACATTAGCACTTAATAAAATTGAGGAAGATATTGAGCAATACATTTCTGAATCAAAAACAATAACGCTACAAAAACTGGAGAAAGTAATTGAATCTTACAAAAGACATTTTGCAGGATTTTTACAAGAAAACAACCTAACATAATGGGATGATTATCAGTTAATTTAACATCCAATTGAAATACTATTTTATCAAATGCACTCGCCAATAAAACGTAGAGATTTATCTGCTATTATTACTCGAATTGTAAAATCTGCCAACGGCTACAAGAAAGTCGTTAGCGAATGCAGGAATTCGCGTAGCGGATGCAATAACTCGTTAGCGGTTGCGTGAAATCGGTTAGCGGACGCAGGAATTTCATTAACGAATGCAGAAACTCGTCAGCGGATAAAAGAAATCGGTTAGCGGATGTAATAACTCGTTAGCGGACGGCGGAAATTGCGTAGAGGCTACAATAACTCAATAGCGGACGCAATAACTCGCTAGCGGATGCGTAAACTCGCCAGCGGACGGGTGAGATTTATTGTTTCAGTTTAGATATTCCTTCGGATTTTCTTCGATTAGCTTGACGGGCGCGTCGAAGTTGGGTTGTTCTTCTTCGAGGCTCCAGATTTCGAAGAGGGCGGGCGGGCATTCGGTGATGAATCTGGTCGGTTTTTGCAGGATTGTCTGGCGGTTGTAGTCGGTTATTATTTGCGGGTAGGTCAGGTATAGTTCGTCTTTGGCGCGGGTCAGGGCGACATACCAGAGGCGACGTTCTTCTTCTTCGCTGTCTATTTCTTTTAAGCTGCGGGGCGATGGGAATTTGCCTTCCGCCGCCCAGATTATGAAGACGACTTTCCATTCCGCGCCTTTTGCCTGATGCACCGACGAGAGCGTTAGGAGTTCATCTTCTTCGCCGCCTTGGATGACATCTTCCGAGGCGATTCCGGTCGGCGCGCCGAAGCGTTCGGTCGAGAGCAGCGCGAGTTCGCTGAGGAAATCTTCCGTCGTGTCGTAGCGCGTGGCATAGACGGCGAGCTGGCGCAAATCTTCGATTCTGGCTTCGGCGTTCTCGAAATTTTCGTTGAGGTAATTTTCATAACCGCCCGTCAAGATCAATTCGATCTGCTTGGCGGGTTTATTGCGGGTTTCGTCCGCCGTGAGATTTTCGAGCAGGGTTATAAAATTCTGCCAGCCGCCTTTGCTGCGCGGTTGATAACGAAAATCTTCCTTTTTGATGACGGCGAGCGGGTTTTCGGTGAACGCAACCGATTCGTAAATCTTGTGCGCGGTTACGTTCCCGACGCTCGGAATCATTTTCAAGATGCGTTTCCAGGCGAGTTCGTCGCGCGGGTTGACGATGATCCGCAGGTAGGAAATCACGTCTTTAAGATGCGCCTGCTCGAAAAATCTCACGCCGGATTGGACTTTGTAAGGAATATTGCGGCGCGTTAATTCGAGTTGGAGTTCGAGCGAATGATAATGCGAACGATACAGAACGGCGATGTCTTCGAGCGAAACGCCTTCGTCGCGCAGATCAAGGATTCGCGCCGCGATAAATGTTGACTGCTGTTCGACATCGGCGCACGGAATCAGCGCGGGTTTGAAGTCTTTTGAAGATTTTACCGCCTGTAAAACCTTCGGAAACTGCCGGCGATTCGCCGCAATCGAGACGTTTGCCAGACCGAGAATCTCCGGCGTTGAACGGTAATTCGTCTCCAATTTATAAACATCGGCGTTCTCGTAACGCTTCGGAAATTCGTAGATGTTCGTAAATTCCGCGCCGCGCCACGCGAAAATGCTCTGCGCGTCGTCGCCGACGACCATCACGTTTTTGTGTTTGACCGCCAGCAGATCAATGATTTCCGCCTGCAATTTGTTCGTGTCCTGATATTCGTCAACCAGAATGTGCTGAAACTGCTCGGCGTAAACGTCGGCGATCTCCGGTTTTTCGATCAAAAGCCGTTTCCAATTGAGCAAAAGATCGTCGTAATCCATCACATTGCGCTCGCGTTTGCGCTCCATATAATTAAAATCCACGCGCTTTATCTGCTGCGTGAGCATCTCGAAATACGGATATTTGCGGATAATCACATCTTCAATCGGCTGATCGGTGTTGTTCGCGTAAGAGATGATATTCTGCACGACCTGCGCCTTCGGAAAGCGTTTCGATTTCGTGTCAATCGCCGAATCTTCAATCGCCAGATTGATAAAATCGGTCGCATCTTCCGAATCCAAAATCGAATAATTGGAATCGTAACCGATGGAAACGGCGTGTCGTCTTAAAATTAAATTTGCGATGCGATGAAACGTCCCGCCCCAAATTCGATGGACATTCTGCGAACCCGTCAGCAATTCGACGCGCTTCAACATCTCACGCGCCGCCCGATTCGTAAACGTCGCCAGCAAAATTCTCTGCGGCGAAACGCCCTGTTCGATCAAATAAGCGACACGATAAGTTATCGTCCTGGTCTTCCCCGTTCCCGCGCCCGCCACGACCAGCGCGGCGTTCGGTTTCGCCGTCACGACCTTGAATTGCTGTTCGTTGAGTTCCTGCCGGTAACGTGTGAGCTTTTCCGGCAGAGAATTTTCGTCGCGTTTGATTATGTATTTTTTCATCGAGATTTTATTTTACTTCGGCAGAGGTTTTCGACAAAACAACAATCTCGATGAAATGATTTGCATCTGTAGCTGCAACGAAAAAAACGGTCTGAATTAAAGAATTCAAACCGTTTTAATTTCGATAAAATACCAATTACTGTTTTTTCACACTTTCCAAAAATGATTTAACAGCCGGGAGATTTTTCTCCAGACTTGCTTTTTCAGCGTAAATATTGGCAAGAACCGGTTTCTTCGGCGCGTTGATGACTGTTAAACTCCACATCACTTCTTCGCCGTCTTCGTCTTTTGCCGTTCCGCTCATTTCGGTCGCTTCCATTCCGCTGACATTGGTTTTTGAGCCTTTATCTTCGATTTTGACATCTTTCAAATACGAATCTAATTCTTCAGCAGCATCATTAACCGCTTTTTCGTAATCGCCGTCTGTCGGTATCGTAAATCTGATGTCAACACCTTCGTCTTCGGTTTTAACAATCGTATCGTCGCCTTCTTTGCTGTATTTAAAGCCTTTCGGGACGGTCATCATAATTCCCGCTTCATCAAGTTTGATAACGTCGCCTTCCATCGCCGAATTGGCGTTAGAAGTCATCGTATTAGCATTTGAATTCATCGTGTTGGCAACCATATTCGCCGCGTTGCTCGTTTTGTTGGCAACCGTAGTGTTAGTTGCCGCCGCGCCGCAAGCTGATAAAGCAATTGCGCCGACAGCAAAAGTTAAGATAACTTTTAATTTCATATTTTGTTTTTTACTGTTTCTTAGAATTTAAAATAAGTTTGTGCGAACATTTTAGTTTACGCAAACCAGATGAATGTTAGCAGAATTAAAAGTTTTGTAAAATCACAAATATTCAAAAAACTTTAACTCTTTATTACACTTCAAAATCTTTTTAATTTTTGTATTTATGTGATTTACGCGAACTCAGAAATTAACTGAAAATAAAGTGAATTATTCACTTCAAAAGCGAATTTCGTTTTAACATTTTACACGAAACCGATTGAATTATTCGGCAACGCAAATACCAATTGCGCCAAATTTCGCATCATACGACTCGCGCTCTCGAACCGTGAATTAAAAGTTCATCGCCGTTTCTCGCGTGATTTGTCGGAATAACAAATTACTTTTGTTTTTTCAGTCGTTTCTAAAATGTCGCTCATAAAAAGTTTTTTGCAGAAATTTTGATTATTTCTTTGCCAATTACAGTTTATATTATAGTTTTGTAGAATAATTTCGTTACAATTTAATTTATCTTTTTTCTTGCTGATTCGGCAAAAAGTAAATCTATATCGTTTTGATTCAAAGGTTGATTTTATGTTTCAATTATTTCGCCCATTGATGTTTTTAGCTGATGACTTATCTCCCGAAGCATCTGTAATAATTTCTAAATTTAAAGTTCCGAAAACAAACAGTTCAATATATTTCGACAAATTAGGGAAGGTTTTGGTCGAATATATTGATTGCCCGGAGTTGATAAATGAAGTTTTCATTCAAATTTATGCAAATCACGGTGATTACGTTTGAGTTCTGAATTTATCCGTTCAGTTTGCAAATAATTTGACTGACGATCAAGTGAAGTATCTTTCTGTTACTTATATCGCAGAAAGGTGCTTGATTTAATGGCAAGTTTATTATTTAATGTCAATCCCGGTTCAGTAAAAGCTATTGAGAAAATTACTAAGGTTCAATTTCAAGTATTATTCTCTAAAATCAAGCGCAACTATTTGGCACAAAAAGCCGTCATTAATAAACCGTATGTTGGAGATATAGTTCCGAACAATACCGGAATTACTGATAAATACGGAAAACATCACGACGGGATTCACGTTCGTTCTCCGCAAAATGGAGGGCGTGTCGTTACAATTGAAGAATTACAAGGTGCGGTTATCAGACAATATACTCAAGAATATAAACCGACACATCTCTATGGAGTTTGGGTTTTAACAAAGACCGGAGTTGTCGTAGTTTATAAAGATTTGACAAAGGTTGATGCCAAATTAAGAAAACTAACCGAAGGAAAATTGTATCTCAATGCAAGAAATGAACCGACAAGCCGACTCAATGTAAAAACCGGCGAGGAAATTGGAAAAATAGGTGAATGGTCTGCCGACGATGATATTAACAGCAAAGATATTGGACTTCACTTATCTTTTGTTCCCTTGAAATTTATCAGAGAGTTTGGTGATTATCTAAAATTACACGCAGGCAGCCGTCCTACCGAATTTCCTCTTGATAAGTTAATTGCGCCTTATGGTGAGGAAAGTTTGGTAAGATGTTTATAATTTTATGCGTATGAGTAAATTTATATTTTCAATAATTTTCCTGCTTTTGTTATTTAATTATGCCGAAGCGCAGGCAGAACGGAAAAATCAAGGTCTTTTGGTCGGTTCTTTCGGTCAAAAGACGGGAGATTTTCCTGAATCTTGCGATAATTTGAAACAACGCTTACAAACTTTTAAACCTGACAAAGATATTCTTGCAATACGGCTTTGTTCCGCCGACCAATTAGCAGTTGCAGTCAATCTGTCTTATGTTTCACTATTTGATAAATTGGACGAGTTGGAAACTCAAGGAATAATTAAATTTGAAGAAAACACCGGCAAACCGATTGGTTGGTTATATTATGTTCCGCGTGAACGGGTGATTTTTTTGCGAAATGATAAAAACTGTCCGGTTTCAAAAAACGGTTACGCCGAAACCGAATTTTGGATTGTTCCGCCAAATGCCGAACTGCCTGCTTTTGTTGAAAGCCGCCGCGCAATACAGTTATCGAGCATACAACTTACATCTTTCGGTCAATACCTCGAACAAAAAAAACAAGAACAAAATTCTGATGCTGAAAGTAAAGAACTCACCCCCGAATTATTTAACAGGGCTTTACAACAATCTGCCGAGTTTATGAAGGAAAACCGCAGGGCAACGGTAGTTATATCCGCACTTTTTGCCGGAAGAACAGCAAGTAAAACTTTAAGTAATCGGGTTGTCGAAACTCGTCAATTTCTTATAAAAAGCGGCATCGGTGAACACAGAATTCTTGTGAAAAATATATCTTTGGGAAATGGCACTTTCACCAATGATTATAAAAAATACTACCCGAACATTTCAATTACTTACGAAAAATAAATCATCACAACTGCCAATTATGTATATCTAAAAACTGTTATATCCATTAAATCGTTTCGCGCTCGACATCTTCGCTTTCGTTAGTTTTATTGGATTTTTCCACTCACAAAATTTCCGTTTTATAATCTTCACACAAAATCAAATTCCGAAAACCTGAAAATAAAGTTTTTGTAAAATGCGTTTCAAAAAAGTATAATTAAAAAATAACAATTCGGGATTTTGATTCGGAAAATCAAAATTATTTAACAAGGGAGAAAATTTATATGTCAGAAGAATTTGACGATACACGAGTCGAGGATCAAATGTCCGCCGACGAGGAGAAGTTATTGGACGATCTCGGAATTTACGGCGATTCGCGCCGGAAGTTTCTCGGTCAAATGTCAGCGGCGGGTTTGAGCGTTCTCGCGCTTCAGGCATTTGCCGAACAGAATATTTTTGCCGGTGTAGGCGATTTTGAAGCGGCGGCAAAGGCTGATGTGAATATCGAAAACGCTGTCAAAGTGATAATGGAAATCAACGGCGAAAAGAAATCTTTGAATGTTGATTCGCGTATGGCTTTGCTCGACGCGCTCCGGGAAAGATTAATGTTGACCGGAACGAAAAAAGGTTGCGATCACGGGCAATGCGGTGCTTGCACGGTGATCGTTGACGGACGAAGAGTTTTGTCGTGTCTGACTTTGGCGGCGACTTGCGAAGGCAAAGAAATCACGACGATCGAAGGTTTGGCGAAAGGAAACGATCTGCATCCGATGCAGGCAGCATTTATTAAACACGACGGTTTTCAATGCGGTTACTGCACGCCCGGACAGATTTGTTCGGCGGTGGCGATGCTCGACGAAGCGAAAAAAGGCGAAGCGAGTTATGTAACGCCGGACGTTCGCGGAAAAGCGCGTGCGTTGAATTTGTCGGATGATGAAATTCGGGAAAGAATGAGCGGAAATCTTTGCAGATGCGGCGCATATCCGAACATCGTGGACGCGATCAAGGAAGTTCACACCGGAAAAGATGTCGCGCAGAAATGGCAGTTTGCGGGCGAAGATCAACGTGCGATCTTTGAAAATACGGAGGAAAATAATGAGACCGTTTAAATATACGAGAGCCGACGAAGCGGCGAAAGCAGTCGAAACAGTTTCGGCGAATATGAATTCGAAATTCTTGGCGGGCGGCACGAATCTTGTTGATCTGATGAAGGAAGATGTCGAACGTCCCGACGAATTGGTTGACATCACGCGCTTGAAATTTTCGCAGATCAAAACAATGAACGGCGGCGTTTCGATCGGCGGAACGGCGAAAAACACCGACACGGCAAATCATCCGCTGATTCGGCAGGATTATCCGCTTTTGACGCAGGCGATTCTCGCCGGAGCGAGCGGACAGATTCGCAATATGGCGACGAACGGCGGGAATTTGAATCAAAGAACGCGCTGTTCTTATTTTTACGATACGGCGATGCCGTGCAACAAACGCGAACCGGGAACGGGCTGCGGCGCGCTCGAAGGTATCAACCGGATGCACGCGATTTTCGGTTGGTCGGAAAAATGCGTCGCCGTGATGCCGTCGGATATGTGCATCGCGCTCGTTGCGCTCGATGCGGTCGTGATGGTGCAGAAACCGGACGGCACGATGCGCTCGATTCCGTTTGCCGAATATCACCGTCTGCCGGGCGATATGCCGGAAAAAGACAACAATCTCGAACACGGCGAATTGATCACGTCAATCGAAATTCCGAAAAATAATTTCGCGGCGAATTCTTATTATCTGAAAGTCCGCGACCGCGCAAGTTATGCGTTTGCATTGGTTTCGGTCGCCGCCGCGCTGGAAATGAACGGCAAAAAGATCAAAAACGCGCGAGTTGCGATGGGCGGAGTTTCGCACAAACCGTGGCGGGCGTTGGAAGCCGAGAAATTCTTAAACGGCAAAGAAGCCACCGAAGCGAATTTCAAAGCCGCCGCCGAAGCCGAAATGAAAGCAGCAAAACCGCTCGAACACAACAAATTCAAAGTCGAATTAGGAAAACGCGCGATTGTCCGAGGTTTGATGATGGCGATGAACGGCGGGAAAGCGTAAGTTTTTTTGTTGATTTTTAAGATTATTAAATAGTTTGAAATGAAGAACTTGATACTAGGATTTTTTATCATTGCAATACTATTAGGTACAACTAATGCTTATGCTCAATGTAGTTGTGCTTATGCAGGAGAATCGGAAGCTGATGAAGCTAAACGCTCGGATGTTGCCTTTGTTGGGGAGGTCGTTGAGGTTAAAAAGATCGAGAATACCAAAGATCAGAAGTACAATTATTTTGATGTAACTTTCAAGATAAAAAAATCTTTGAAAGAAGATTCTATTAAAGAAGTAACAATCAGAAATATATCTTCTGGCAACTCTGACTTTGACAAGAAAGAAAGTTACATTGTGTTTGCCACAATTTATGATGGTTTTTTGCAGGCATCGATTTATTGTTGCACTTATACAAGAAAAATATCTGGTATAAAAAATGAAGAGTCAAATTACTTGTTGGAGAATAAAAGTAAAAGTTCGAAAAAAAACCGTTGAAAACGGTAATACATTTGTAGCCCACGGTGTAAACCGTGGGAAAGATAGTAATTAAAAATTCAAGCGGTTGAAAACCGCGACATAATGCTTACGCTATTTTATATGCCGCCATTTTCAATGGCTTCACTTCAATTATACATTGTTCCCACAGTTTGCACTGTGGGCTACAAATACGTCGTCGGTTTCACCGACTAATATGAATATAAATTTCAAGGGGTTAGAAAATGAAAAAAGAAACTGACGTAATCGGCGAAGCGATCAGTCGTGTTGACGGGTTTTTGAAAGTTACCGGAAATGCGAATTACGCGATGGATTTTCCGGTGAATAATCCAGCTCACGGTTATCTTTTTAAGAGCGAAACCGCCGCCGGGAAAATCGTTTCGATTGACACGAGCGCGGCGGAAAAATTGGACGGCGTGATAAAAATTATCACGCACGAAAACGCGCTTAAAGTTAAGCCTTCGCGTTCGCTTCGCGGCGGTGCGATCTTGCAGGACGCGGACATCGAATACTGGGGCGAAAATATCGGCGTGGTCATTGCCGAAACTTTTGAACAGGCGCGAAATGCGGCGCGTCTTGTTAAAGTTGAATATCAAAAATCGGTCGGAAAAGTTGATTTTGAAAAGGAAAAAGCAAACGCCCGCAAAGCGTCTGACCGCGATGATGAAATAAAAGGCAATGTCGAAAAGGCGTTGAAAAATGCGCCCGTAAAAGTTGACGAAATTTATGTTACGCCGATCGAGCATCATCAGCCGATGGCTCCGCACGCGACCGTTGCGGTTTGGGAAGCGGACGATAAATTGCTGCTTTACAACGAATCGCAGATCGTCAACGGCGTTCAGGGCGCGATTGCCGGAACTTTCGGTTTAAAACTGGAAAACGTGCGCGTGATTACGCCGCACGTCGGCGGCGGTTTCGGTTCAAAAGGCGGCGCGTGGGGACACGTCGTCGTCGCGGCGATTGCGGCGAAAATGACAAAACGCCCGGTGAAATTGGCTTTGACGCGAAATATGATGGTCAATTCGGTCGGTTTGCGGCAGAAAAATGTTCAGCATTTGCGGCTCGCGGCGACGAAGGACGGAAAATTGACCGCGCTCTCGCATGAAATTACGACGCACTGCGCGATTAACGAAGAATTTGTCGAACCGTGCGGCGACGTTTCCGAACATATGTATGCGACGGAAAACTTGAAAATCGCGTATCGCGTTGCGCCGATGAATATTATTTTGCCGACATATCAACGCGCACCGGGAAAATCTACGGGAAGTTTCGCGCTCGAGTCGGCGATGGACGAACTCGCTTATAAATTGAAAATTGATCCCGTCGAATTCCGCATCAAAAACGAACCGGAAAAAGACCCGTCGAGCGGCAAACCATTTTCGTCGCGTTCGCTCGTTCAGGCGTTAAAAGAAGGCGCGGAAACATTCGGCTGGAACAAACGGAAAATCGAGCCGCGACAGAATAAACAAGGGGAATATTGGATCGGTTACGGTGTCGGTTGCGGCGTTTACCCGTCGCGCCAGCGCGAGACTTCGACGCTTGTGAAATTGGCACGAAACGGAAACGATGTAACGGCAAAAATCGAACTCGCCGCATCGGATTTAGGAACGGGAACATACACGATTTTAACGCAGGTTGCGGCGGAAACGCTTGGAATTCCGACGAATAAAGTCACCGTCGAGATCGGCGATTCCGCATTGCCGCCCGCCGCCGGTTCGGTCGGTTCGGTCGGCGCGGCGAGCTTTGCAAATTCGGTTTACGAAGGCTGTTTGCAGGCGAAAAATGAACTTCAGGCGAAATCGAATCGGCAGTATTTCGCCGAACCGAGCGTCGCCGAATTAATGGAAGCGGCGAAAATGAACGAGTATCAAACTCGCGTTGACACGAAACCTTTGGAAATCGCCGAAAAGTATTCCGCCAATGCGTTTAACGCGAATTTCGCGGAAGTTTGGGTAAACGAATCAACCGGAATGACGCGCGTCAAACGCTTTGTTTCGGCAATCGGCGCGGGCAGAATTTTGAATCCGAAAACGTCGCATTCGCAGATGATCGGCGGCGCGATCTGGGGAATCGGTCAGGCGTTGACCGAAGAATCGGTGATTGATCCGCGATGGGGAAATTTTGTAACGCGCAATTATGGCGACTATCACATTCCGTCGAATCTCGATATTCCCGATATGCAGACGATCTTTATTGACGAAAAAGACGCGCACGTCAACAAACTCGGCATTAAAGGAATCGGCGAAGTCGGCATCGTCGGAGTTGCGGCGGCGGTTGTCAACGCGATTTTCAACGCGACGGGAAAACGTATCAGAGAAATTCCGGTAACGCCGGATAAGTTGGTTTAAGAATTTATCGCCCACGAAACACACGAAAAAGACGAAAATTAAAATCTTTTTCTTATTTTCGTTTCATTCGTGTGTTTCGTGGGCAAAAGTAAAATAGTCAAAGGTGAAATTATGATGAAAACAGATGTTATCGGCAAACCGATTGACCGCAAGGACGGTCGTTTGAAAGTTACGGGACAGGCGAAATATGCGGCGGAATTCGGCGTGAATAATGTCGTTTACGCTTTTCCGGTGCGTTCGACGATTGCGAACGGGACGATCACGGCGATTGATACGAGCGCGGCAGAAAAATTGGACGGCGTTTTGCAGATTTTGACTTATTCAAATGCACCGAAGTTAAAACCCGTGCCGGCGAATCCGATGGAATTGATGATGGTCGGCGGTTTGATCGGCGAGACGATTTTGCCTTTGCAGGATAATAAAGTCAGTTATTTCGGGCAGTATATCGGCTTGGTTCTCGCCGAAACTTACGAGCAGGCGCGGACTGCCGCCGAGATGGTGAAGGTTATTTACGCGAAACAAGCTCCGGCGATTGATCTCGGGACGGAAATGCCGAAAGCGGAAAGTCCGAAAGCTGGATTTGGCGGTCCGGTGCAAATGAACATCGGAAAAACCGCGCCGATGATGAAAAATTCGCCGGTCAAATTTGAGCAAACTTACACGACGCGCACGGAAAATCATCACCCGATGGAACCGCACGCGACGATTGCAATGTGGACGGGCGACGATAAATTATTGCTTTACGACGCGACGCAGGGCGTGAAAGGCGTTCAGGGAATTGCGGCGTTTTTCTTTGAATTAAAGCCAGATAATGTGCAGGTTTTATGCCCGTATGTCGGCGGCGGTTTCGGCTGTAAAGGCGGACAATGGGGACATATTTTGCTGACGGCGATGGCGGCAAAAGCTGTAAAACGTCCGGTGAAATTCGTTTTGACGAGAAATATGATGTCAACGAATGTCGGACGCAGACCGGAAACGATGCAGACGGTCGCGCTCGCGGCGGACAAAGCAGGAAAGCTCAAAGCGATTCGTCACGATACCAAAACTTATAAAACGACGTTTTCAAATTATTTCGAGGAAAGCGGAAAACAGACGAAAGTTTTATATGCGGCGGACGAACGCGAAATTTCTTATAAAACGGTGAATTTCAATATCGGCGCGCCGACATTTATGCGCGCGCCGGGCGAAACGCCGGGAACTTTCGCGCTCGAATCGGCGATGGACGAACTCGCTTATGAACTGAAAATTGATCCGATAAAATTGCGGACGATGAATCACACGGCGACCGATCCCGAAACAAAACTTCCCTTTTCGATGGAAAATATCGTCGAATGCTACACGACCGGCGCGGACAAATTCGGTTGGGCAAACCGGAAAATGCAGCCGCGTATGAACCGCAAGGGACGATATTTGATCGGTCACGGAATGGCGACGGCAACTTATCCGGCGATTCGTTCAACGGCTTCGGTCAAAGTTCAGATGTTTCAAAGCGGTGAAATCAAAGTAATGAGCGCGACGCAGGACATCGGCACGGGAACTTACACGATTATGGCGCAGACTCTGGCGGACGCGCTCGGCGTTCCGTTGGACAGAATCACGGTCGAGATCGGCGATTCAAGTCTTCCGCCCGCGCCCGTTTCCGGCGGTTCGACGACGGCGGCATCAATTACGGCGGCGGTTTTGACGGGCGGCGAAATGCTCAAAAAAGATTTGATGGCGTTGGCGATGAAAGACGGAAAATCGAAATTAAACGGCGCGAAACCGGAAGACATCGAATTTTCAAACGCCAGATTTTACGTTAAAGGCGACACTTCGAAATATGACGATTACGCGGACATCTTAAAGCGAAACGGCAAAGATATGATGGAAGTTTGCGCGACGAGCGTTCCTCAAAACGGCGGCGGCTTGAGCGGTCCGCAAGCACCTTGTCAGACCGAACAATTTGCGGCGGAAGAAGATGCGAACGCGAAAATGTATTCGTTCCATTCGTTCGGCGCACAATTCGCCGAAGTGATGGTTGACGAAATGACCGGAATGATCCGCGTTTCACGTTTCACAAGCGTCCAGGATGTCGGCAGAATTTTGAACGAAAAAACCGCGCGTTCGCAAATCATCGGCGGCGTGATCTACGGTCTCGGTCAGGCGTTGATGGAAGAAACTTTATACGACAAACGCTGGGCGAATCCGATTCAGCGCAATTTGGGCGATTATCACATTCCGTCAAATCTGGACGTTCCGAAAATTGACGTGCATTTTATTGGCAAACCCGATCCGCACATTTCGCCGATCGGCGCACGCGGAGTCGGAGAAATCGGAATTACGGGAGTTGCCGCGGCGGTGGCGAATGCGGTTTACAATGCGACGGGAATTCGCGTCAGAGATTTGCCTTTAACGCCCGATAAACTTTTGTAACAAAAGTATCAAGCCGCAGATTTTCACAGAGTTATTTTAGTTTTATCAGTGGAAATCCGTAAAAATCTGCGGTTTTAAAAATTAAAGAATAAGGGGTTGGAAATGAAAAACGATTTGGGGAAATCGGTTGACCGCGCCGATGCGCGTCTGAAAGTTACAGGCGCAGAAAAATATTCTGCGGAAATTCCGGCTTCAGATTTGGCTTACGCATTTTTTGTCGGAAGCACGATTGCAAAAGGCAGAATCGAAAAAATTGATAAAAACGCGGCGGAAAAATCAGACGGTGTAATTGCGATTTTAACTCACGAAAATCCGTTTCAGATGAAGCCGACACCGGAAACTTTCGATATGAACGGCGCAGGCGCATCGAAGAAAAAAGTTCCGATGAACAATGCAACGAGCGTTTTGTCTCTGCAAACAAACGAAATTTTCTATCGCGGTCAAGCCGTCGCCTGCGTCGTCGCCGAAACTTTCGAGCGGGCGGAAAATGCGGCGAATTTGATAAACATCGAATACGAAGAATTCGCGCCAACGCTCGATCTGGAAAAAAATCTCAACAAAGCCGAAACTCCTAAACAAAAAGAAGACGATCCGACCGATAAGCAGGACGGCGACGCGGAAAATGCGCTGAAAAATTCCGCTGTTAAAATTGATGAAATTTACAGAACGCCGCTCGAAAACCATAACGCGATGGAAACGCACGCAACCTTAGCGGAATTTGACGGCGATAGTTTAATTGTGCACGATACGACGCACTATATTCAGGGCGTGAAAAAAATGTTCTCTGAGTCGTTTAGATTAGACAAAGACAAAATCCGCATTTTAGCGAAATTTGTCGGCGGCGCGTTCGGCAGCAAAGGTCCGATTCGCCCGCACGTCGCGCTCGCCGGAATGTGCGCGATGCGTGTAATGCGTCCGGTAAAATTGGTTTTAACGCGCCGCCAAATGACCGAACGACCGGACATCGTGTAAATACGCGCCAGAGAGTTGCGCTCGGCGCGGACAAAAACCGAAGCGACGGCGAAACCTGATGAAGACGCGAAGAAAAAATACGCGACGGACTCTTACGGCGCACATTTTTGCGAAGTCGTAATTGACGAAGACACGATGCAGATTTCGGCGCGGCGTTTTGTCGGCGTTTACAATTGCGGGCAAATATTAAATCCGAAATTGGCGCGTAGTCAGTTTCTCGGCGGAATAATTTTCGGCATCGAAATGGCTTTGATGGAGCAGAATATTTTAGACAATCGAAACGGCAAATGGATACACGACGATCTCGCTGATTATCACGTTCCGACAAATGCCGATGTAAATAAAATAGAAGTTTCGTGGATTGATGAACCCGATAAAATCGTCAATCCGCTCGGCGCAAAAGGTGTCGGCGAAATCGGTATTGTCGGCGCGGCGGCGATTGCGAATGCAGTTTTTAACGCGACCGGAAAGCGTGTGCGTAATTTGCCGATTACGGTTGATAAACTATTGTAAATTATGGCATTTACAAAACATAAAAAGAACGAATATGAAGGGTTAACAACCGGAACACATTTCATTTTTTACATATATTTCACAGGCAAATTTTTATGAGGGAAAATTTATGTTACAGGAATTAAAAAACATTGAAAGCTCATCATTTGAGACCGTCGCTAAAGGCATCAATCATTTGAAGATCGTCTTCGTTAATGCTTATTTTATTGACACGAAAGACGCTTGGGTTTTAGTTGACACGGGTTTGCCGATGACGGCTTGGCGCATAAAAAGTTACGCCGAAACTCTCTACGGAGAAAATGCCAAACCGTCGGCGATTGTTTTGACACACGGTCATTTCGACCACGCTGGATCGGTCAAAGATTTGGCGGAAGAATGGGACGTTCCGGTTTACGCGCACCGTTTGGAAATGCCGTATTTGACGGGGAAATCTGATTATCCGCCGCAAGACCCGACCGTCGGCGGCGCACTCGCGCAGATGTCGCGCGTGTTTCCGCACGGCGGCATTGATCTCGGAAATCGTGTGCGCGAAATCGGTGCGGACAATAAAATCGCCGAACTTCCCGATTGGGAATTTATCCACACGCCCGGACACACGGCAGGACACGTTTCGTTGTTTCGCTTGTCGGACAAAACGCTGCTCGCGGGCGACGCGCTGGCGACGATGAATCAGGATTCGTGGATTTCAAATTTAACGGAAGAAAAAGAATTTCACGAACCGCCCGCGCCGTTTACGACCGATTGGGACGCGGCGCGAAAATCCGTCGAAACGCTCGCCGCGCTTGAGCCAAAAGTCGTTGCCGCCGGACACGGACAGCCGATTTCGGAAAATGCCGCCGCGCGTTTGAAAGAATTTTCTGAAAATTTTCAAAGACCGGAACACGGCAGATACGTCAATCAACCGGCAATTACCGATGAAACAGGCGTAGTTTCAGTTCCGCCGCCTGTTGCCGATCCAGTCAGAACCGCGATCATCGTCACAGGCGCAGTAACTGTCGGCGCGGTGATTTTGGCGAAAATTTTCCGGCGCAAATAATTGTGCAGAAGTATGTGTGCATTAAGAGAATGCGTTAAATCGAACCGTCTCAGACGCTTGAGAACTTTCGCAATGCTTCTGAAAGTTTTAGAATTGATAGAGGAGTAATAAATATATGGGAAAATATATCGGAAAAGAGACGAGCCGCGTGGACGGAGCGGCGAAAGTTACGGGCAAAGCAAAATATGCGGGTGAATTTGCGGCGAACAATCTCGCTTACGGTTTTATCGTTTCGGGAACGATTGCTAAAGGCGCAATCACGGCGATTGATGCGAATGAAGCCGAAAAATCGCCTGGCGTGATTCGCGTGATGACTCATTTGAACACGCCGAAATTCTTTTCGGAAAAAAATCCGCAGAATCCGAAAGACGAATCTTTTTACGCGCTTCAATCGGAGAAAATATATTTTAACCGTCAACCTGTCGCGCTCGTCGTCGCGGACACTTTCGAACAGGCGCGTTATGCGGCGCGGCTTGTCAAAATTACTTATAAAGAAGAAAAACCTTCGACCGATACGCTGAAAGTTTTGGACACGGCGTATTTTGAAAATCCGCAGAGAGCATCAAAACCGCGCGGAAATCCGTCGGAAGCGTTTGAAAATTCCGCCGTTAAAATTGACGCTGAATACACGATTCCAATCGAGCATCACAATCCGATGGAACCGCACGGCGCGATGGCTCTCTGGAATGATGGAAAATTGACGATTTTCGATAAATCGCAGAATGTCTATTCGGTGCGCGGACATCTCGCGGCGGCGTTTGCCGTGCCGGAAGAAAATGTCAACGTCATTTCCCTGTTCGTCGGCGGCGCGTTCGGTTCGTCGCTTCGTCCGAATTATTACCCGTCGCTGACGGCAATGGCGGCGCGCGAATTAAAACGTCCGGTTCGCGTGATTTACACGCGGCGGCAGATGTTTTCCGGTCACGGTTATCGTCCGTTTACGTGGCAAAAAGTTCGACTCGGCGCGGACAAAAACGGCAAATTAAACGCGATTATTCACGAAGCCGTCAACAATACTTCGACGACCGAAGATCACGGCGACAACGCGACAAATTGGACGCGGCAGATTTACGCCTGTTCAAACGTTGATACGCCCGCTAAGATCGTCAAAACCGATCTCGGAACGCCGCAGGCGATGCGCGCGCCGGGCGCGGTTTCGGGAATGTTCGCGCTCGAATCCGCGATGGACGAACTCGCTTATAAACTCAAAATTGATCCGCTCGAACTGCGCTTAATCAATTACGCCGAAGTTAATCCCGACAACGATAAACCTTGGTCGAGCAAAGAGTTAAAAAAATGTTATAGCGAAGGCGCGGCGAAATTCGGCTGGTCGAACCGCAAACCCGAACCGCGTTCGATGCGCGACGGTCGCTGGCTCATCGGCTACGGCGTGGCGAGCGGAATCTGGGGCGGTTTTCAATCTCCGGCGAGTGTTAAAATCACTCTCAGAGCCGACGGAACGGCGAGCGTCGTCAGCGCGACGAGCGACATCGGACCCGGAACTTACACCGTAATGACGCAGATCGGCGCCGAATTTCTGGGTTTGCCGCCGGAGAAAATCAAGTTTGAACTCGGCGATACGAAATTTCCGAAAGCACCGGCGCAGGGCGGTTCGGCGACGACCGCGAGCGTCGGCACGGCGATTCACGACGCGGCGCAGAATATTAAACAGAAACTTTTCGATATGGCGAACAAAGATTCAAATTCGCCGTTCAAAAATATTTCGTTCGAGGATGTCGAAATGTCCGACGGCAAAATGCGTTCGATGAAAGACGCAAAAAATTCGATGAATTTCGCTGACATTTTAAAGAAAAACGGAATGGCTGAAATCGTCGAAGAATATCGCGCCACGCCTTCGCCCGAACGCCAGAAATACGCGATTGCAGCGCACGGCGCGCAGTTTGTCGAAGTCAAAGTTGACGAAGATTTAGGCATTGTCAAAGTTACGCGCGTCGTCGAAGCGACGGCGACGGGCAAGATTATGAACCCGAAAACGTCGCATTCGCAGGAAATGGGCGGCGTTGTCTGGGGCATCGGAATGGCTCTGCACGAAGCGACCGACGTTGACCATCGCTACGGGCGCATTATGAATCCGCAGCTCGCCGATTATCACATTCCGTCGAATCTGGACGTTCATCAGGTTGACACGATGTTCGTCGAAGAAGACGACAAAATCGTTAATCCGTTGGGAGTAAAAGGAATGGGCGAACTCGGAATGATCGGAATTCCGGCGGCAATCGCCAACGCCGTTTTTCACGCAACTGGAAAGCGCGTCAGAGACTTACCGATTACGCTCGACAAATTATTGTAGTTTTTTAAACCGCAGAAGAACGCAGATCGAAGAAATATTTTATTAATTCATCTGCGTTTATCTGTAAAATCTACAGTTAATTTTTATGAAAGAAATTCAGGAAATTCTCAAAAAATCATCGCAGTTCACAAACGGTGAAAAAGCGATCCTTGCGACTGTCGTTGATGTCGTCGGTTCGGGTTATCGCCGTCCGGGAGCGCGGATGTTGATTGACGAAAACGGTTATTCAGTCGGCACGGTTTCGGGCGGTTGCCTCGAAGCTGATGTTTTGGAACGCGCGAAAAAAGTTTTGGAAACGGGCGAATCAATTGTAATTACTTACGACACGACGCAGGACGAAAATTCCGTGTTCGGATTAAATATGGGTTGTCGCGGAATCGTGCGAATTTTGCTCGAATCCTTTGATAGAAAAAGTTTTTTGCTTGAAATTTTGCAAAATGTTTTCCAAAATCGTCAACGTCAATTTATCGGAACGATCATTTCGTCAAAAGAACTTTCAGAAACCGGCGGGCGGATTTTTTACGGCGAAGACGGAATTTTTGATTTTGTGAATTTTCCCGAAAATCTGCGCGATGCGGAAGAATTCAAAAATGACTGCGCTGAGTTTTTCGCGCATAACAGAAAGACCGAAGTGCGGGAATATAAGATCGGCGAAGATATTTTTGAAATGTTTTTTGAAAATATAAATCCGCCGCTTAAACTTCTGGTTTTCGGCGCAGGTTACGACGCGCTTCCATTGATAAATTTCGCAAAGGAAATCGGCTGGAATATCACGGCGATAGATCATCGCGCCGCGTTTGCAAATGCGGAAAGATTGCCCGAAGTTGACGAAATCATCGTTTCGAGTTCGGAAGATTTGGGCGGAGAGATTTTTGAAGATGAAAATTCCGTCGCCGTAATTATGACGCATAACTACGAGCGCGACCGCAACATTTTGGGGCGGCTTTTGCATTCAAAATGCGCTTACATCGGCGCACTCGGTCCGAAAAGACGAACGCAGAATCTGCTCGAGGAAATCGGCGAAGATTTCGCGCCTGAACAAATCGAAAAGCTTCACGCGCCCGTCGGTCTGGACATCGGCGCGGAAACGCCGGAAACGATCGCGCTTTCAATTGTTGCCGAAATAAATAGCGTTTTAGCCAACAGAAATGGCGGTTTTCTGCGAAACAGAAAAGGAACAATTTATGGACGCGACTGAAAAATTCGGCATTATAATTCTCGCCGCCGGAGAATCGAAACGTCTCGGAAAACCTAAACAACTTTTGCAATTTGAAGAAATTTCCCTGCTCGAACGCATCACAAAAACTGCGCTTGAAACCGATTTTCAAACCGTTATTGTCTTAGGTGCAAACGCCGAAATAATAAAAAAATCGATCGAATATTTGCCCGTAGAAATTGTTTTTAACGAAATTTGGAAAACGGGAATGAGTTCGTCAATCGTAAAAGGTTTGAAAAAATCGCTCGAATTAAACGCCGATCTTTCCGGTGTGATTTTGCTTTTGTGCGATCAGCCGTTTGTAAATAAGAAGACTATTTTGCGGCTTGTCGAAGTTCAAATTAAAACAAAAAAACAAATTGTTGCATCAAGATATTCCGAAACAATCGGCGTTCCGACGCTATTTATGCGCGGGATTTTTGACGAACTTTTGGAACTCGAAAACGACACGGGCGCGAAACCGATTATCAAAAAACATTTTGATAATCTGGCATTTTCCGACGCGCCGGAAGCGGGATTTGATGTTGATACGGTTGAAGATTTTGAGAAATTACAAAAGCGAGAATAACTTTTCCTGCGTTTCTAAATCGCCACCGAAACCTTCGATCCAGATCGCGTCTTTTTCGCGTCGAAACCACGAAAACTGGCGTTTCGCGTAATTTCTCACATCTTGTTTCGTCTTTTCAATCAGGCTTTCCAAATCTCTCTCGCTGCGCAGAAATTCGCAGACGCGCCTGTAACCGTGTGCGCCGAGCGCGTTTGTTTCGTCTTTCAAACCGCTTTCGCGCAGAGTTTTTACTTCTTCGATCAGACCTTTTTCAAAATGCCGTTCGGCGCGCCGATTGATTTTTTCATACAAAAGATCACGCGGCGGTTTTAAGACGAAAAGTTTTATGCGGTCGGCAAATTCCGGCGGTTCGGCGCGATTCGGTTGAAGTTCGGAAATCTTTTCGCCCGTTTGAAAATAAACTTCGAGCGCACGCATCGTGCGAACAAAATCGCGCGGGAAAATATTTCCGGCGGCTTTGCGGTCAATTTTTTGCAGAATTTTATGAAGATGCTCCGCGCCTTTTTCGTCTTTTATTTTACCTAATCTTTGACGTAATTTAAGATCGGTTTTCGGACTGTCGAACACCGGATTTCGCAAAGTCCGCAGATAAAATCCCGTTCCGCCGACCAAAATCGGCACATTTCCGCGTTCTTCGATCTCGACGATTTTCTGCGCCGCATCGTCTGCCCAATCCGCCGCCGTGTATTTTATTTCCGGCGCGACGTAATTTATCAAATGATGAGGAACGCCGCGCATTTCTTCTACAGAAGGTTTTGCCGTAGCGATCTCGATTCCTTTATAAATCTGCACCGAATCGCAATTTATCACTTCAGCGTTTCCGATATAAAGCGCGAGCGCAACGCCGATTTCTGTTTTTCCCGAAGCCGTCGGTCCGGCGATGGAATAAATGTTTTTTTTAATTTTTTCTTTCAAGTAATGTAGTTAAAAGAGCGATCTGCTTTTGCTGTAGATCAATTAGTTCGCGCCATTTTTCATCGCGCAATTCGTCAATTTTTTCGTGCAGAGAAAGAATTTCGAGTTCGGCTTTGAGATTCACTTTGTAATCGTGTTCAGCATCAAGCCGGTCTTTCGCCGTCTGGCGATTCTGCGACATCAGAATCACAGGAGCTTGAAAAGCCGCGACGGTCGAAAGCATCAAATTAAGCAATATATAAGGATATGGATCAAATGAATCACCGCTTTTGATTAAAATAAAAGAATTCAGCAAAATCCAAACAAACAAAATCGACGCAAAAATAATGATAAACGTCCAGGAACCGCCGAACGAAGCGACTCTGTCAGCGATGCGCTGTCCGATAGTTTCTTGTTCTCTGAATTCCCGATTTGTGTCGTGACTGATGTTTTTCCGGTTGGAAATGTAATCTAAAATTCTTTTTTCGTGCCGGTTCAAATTTTCAAATTTGTCTTTCGAAATGTTATTCAAAGTGTTTTTCATACTTCACCTCGCTTAAATCCAAATACGATATTATTTGGATTTAAGACAAAATGAAACCTGTCAGCATAGTAAATTGATTTTTTTGGATATTGTAAGTTTTTTAGTGAATGCTAGGCTCAGTTTTATTTATTTGAGATTGGGATTACCAAACAACTTCGGAATCAAATAAAATATTGAGACAACAAAAACTATTGTCGAGAAAATAAACTGCATTTCCCACTGCAAAAAAATATCCAGATCGTTTTCCCGAACAAATCTCCAGATTTCGAAAGGACTTATTCTAAATGATAAAATTATTCCCTGAATTATAATAATTCCGCTCAATGCTCCAGCGACCAAATAATTCCATTTTCGATTTAATAACAGTAAAAAAGCGGCAAAAAGTAAAATCACCACAGAAATAAAATCAAAAGTTTCATACCAATCTGGCGTATAAAAAGTAACTTTTTCGCCGTTTTGCAGAGATGGTGGAATTTTTGAGTAAATATAAAAAAAGTTAAATAAAGCTAAACCAAAAACTATCAATTTTGGAATCATATAAATTATTTTTGATTTAGCTTCCTTCATAATTAATCGGCAAAAGCCACTCTCAACTTTTTGAGCGGCATTGATTTTCTTTTGTCCAATCCAAAACTTTCTTCGCGGTTGACGTAATTGTATAAAATATCGCGTTGTTGCGGTTTAAAACCGGCTTCGGAGATTTGGTAGCGTAATTCTTTTTCGCCCGCTTCGTTGTGTGCGCCGGCGGCTGAGACGACGTTTTCTTCGATCATTATCGAACCCATATCGTCCGCGCCGAAACGCAGTGCGGCTTGACCGAGTTTTAAGCCTTGCGTCAGCCACGACGATTGAATGTGTTGGACGTTATCGAGGAAAAGACGCGACACGGAAACCATTTTTAAGTAATCAATTCCCGTCGGTTCTTCCGTTATCTTTCTGCCGAGCGCGGTGTTTTCGCGTTGGAATGTCCACGGGATGAACGCCGTGAAACCGCCCGTTTCGTCCTGCACGTCGCGTATCTTTTGCAAGTGATTTACGCGATGCGAAACGTTGTCGCCGATGCCGAACATCATCGTCGCGGTCGAGATCAGACCGACTTTGTGGACGGCGCGCATCACGTCGAGCCATTCCTGCGACGTGCATTTTGTCGAGACGCGCTTGCGAACTTCGTCATCAAGAATCTCGCCGCCGCCGCCGGGCATCGAATTTAATCCCGCCGCTTTTAATCGTCTTAAAATCGTCTCGTAATCCAAACCGGAAATCAGCGAAATGTTGTGAATTTCCGGCGGCGAAAAACAATGAAGCTGAAAATTCGGATATTTCGCGTGCAAAGTAGAAAGCAGATTTTCATACCATTCGATATTAAAATCGGGATGAAGTCCGCCCTGCATCAAAACGCCCGTGCCGCCGAGCGCGATGGTTTCGTCAATTCGCTTTTCGATTTCTTCTATCGAATGAACATAAGTGTCCGGTTTTCCCGGTCGGCGGTAAAACGCGCAAAATGTGCAGACGACATTGCAGACGTTCGTGTAATTTATGTTGCGGTCAATGATGTAAGTTACGATGTCCGACGGATTTTTCCGCATCCGAATCTCGTCCGCCGCGAGTCCGATGCGGACGAAATCATTTGAATTTAACAGCGTCGCACATTCTTCGGCGGTCATCCGCTCGCCGCTTAAAGTTTTATCTAAAATCTTTTGTATTTGGCTCATAGCTCGAAATAATTTTATCAAATTGCAAGCGAAAAAAGCATTTTGCAAAAAAAGTTGTAAGTTATCAGCAAAAATCCATATTTTTACGTCTTACAAATGCCTGAAATTTCAGATAACAAATTTTATACCAGAAATAAATGAGAAAGATTTTCATCGGAGGTGAAAACGAAATGAGAACCGAACAAATACAATTTAGACCGAACGAAATAATTTTAATTATTTTTACGTTGGTCGCCGGTTGGCTTCTGCCTTACTAATCACAACTTTTTTAATTATATTCAGTCATCATATCTTCTAAAATTATTCAGCCTTTTTGGAAACGGAAAGGCTTTTTTAGTAATCTTTAGAAGAGAAAAAATTTCACTCATATTTTCAAACAATGTCCGAGCAAAATTTAATCGAATTGATTCAAGCGGAATTTGACGAGCTGTGTCAAAAGATAAAACCGTCAGAAACAAAATATATTTTTCCAACCGTTCGGCAAGACGACGGTTCGGAGCATCTCGAGATCGGCAGAAACGAATATCATCTGATTGTTACCGAGCGCGGACAGGAAAATTCACGAAAGAAAACAAAATCGAAAGACGAAGTTTTATACTGGTTAGTTTCGAGTTTTGTCTGGGGCTTGGCAATTAAATTTGAATTAAAGAATCGCATCGAAAATCAGGATTTCCGGCGTTTGTTTTTTGCAAAGCAAATCGAATTATTAGAAATCGTTAACGAAAATTGGGCGCGGCGCAAAAGAAAAAACCTTGACGGGATTTTGGAAAAGTATCCGTTTGACGACGATTTATGAGCAGATATTGGCGAAATCAGCAGAGAAAACTATAATTCGGCTTTCTGTTTTAGATAAGCGATTTTAGATTCGTTAAAAGCGTGTTCTTTGGGAAGATTTTCGGAAGTTTTCAGAAGTTCCAAGGATTTTCGGTAATAATCACGGGCGCGGTTTTCGTAGTTTTGTGCGGCGGAAACGTCGCCGAGTTTCTCGTAAAGTTCGCCGCTGAAAAAGTTCCGCCATTTCTCATCTTCAAGCATCGGCGCAATTTCGGCTTTTTCGGTCGCGCGGCGATACATTTCCAAGGCTTCTTTTAATTTTCCGGCATTTAACAGCGTGTTTCCGAAACGCATTTCGACATCGCGGCGGCTGCGCCAGAATTCTTTGTTGTTCGCGTCATTTTTAACGGCTTCGTCCATCAAAGCGTCGGCGCGGCGGTAATTTTCAAAAGCGTCAGCAAATTCGCGGCGTTTGGCAAGCGTCAACGCCAAATCTTCGTAAGCGAGTGCGAGATCGCTTTTGGCTTCAAAATCCGCCGCGTCGGATTCGGAAACATTTACGAATTCCGCCAACGCTTCGCGCTGTTTTTCCAACGCCTGATCGGTCGCGCCGAGTTCGCGTTCGGTTTGCGCGACGTTCATTTTGAGCGCGAAAAACGTGCGCCGGAAAATCGCGTTTTGCGGGTCGAGCGCGAATTGTTTTTCCGCCGCGTCGAGCGAAGTTTGATAAAACGGCAAACTTTTTTTGTAAAACTCCGCCGTTTCGTCCGGTCTTCCGGTTTCCGACGCATTTTGTCCGAGCAAAAAGTATCGAAATCCGAGACGCTGATTCAGTCCGATAAATCTACGTAATGCCATAGGATTTTCCGGTTCTTTCCGGTAAATTCTCGCGGTCAGCTCGAGAGCTTTTTCATAAATTTTAATCGTTTCCGCCGCTTGACTGTAAGGAGATTGCAGATCGCCCTGATAAAGATACGCTCCGGCTAAGAGTAAAATCCGTTCACTGTTTTCGGGATTGACGGCAAGCGATTTTTCGCCGAGCGCGACGGCTTTTTCGTTATATTCCGCGCCTTTTATGTCTTCGCCGCTACGCGACAAAAGTGCGCCGAATTTTTGATACGCGCCGATCAATTCCTTGAAAATGTTTGGATCGTTCGATATTTCCGACGCATTTTCAAGCAAAGCGACGGCTTTGGCGTAACTTTCGATTGCGCCTTTCGTATCGCCCAGATTCGCGTCGTAAGCCTGTCCCTGCGCGTCGCCGACCTTCATAAACGCCTGCGCGAGTTCGATCTTGAGCGAAATATCGTCCGTTTCATCGTCGGCGAGAAGATTCAGATAATTGAGCGCATCGCTGACCATCGTTTCGCGCAATTTGGTCGAACCCGGCAGATTTTTTATTTCGTCGTGATATTTAAAGACAAAAGAATTAGCGAGGGCGCGAACTTCGCCGAAACGTTTTTCCGCCAGATTTTTTTGCCGTTCGGCGCGGACGGCTTGCCAACTCGTCGCCGCGATTCCGCCGGTCAAAGTCAGGAAAATTAAAACTCCGGCAACGACCGAAACGCGATTTCGCGCGACGAATTTTTCAAAACGATATGAAAAAGTGTCCGAACGCGCGATGACCGGCAAACCGTCGAGATGTTTTTTAATGTCGTTCGCAAACTGTTCGACAGAAGCATAACGCCGCATTGGTTCTTTTCGCAGAGATTTTAAAATAATATTGTCCAAATCACCGCGGAGCGATTTCGGATTTTGGATTTTGGATTTCGAATTCGTCGTTTTCGCGTTTTCTTCCGTGAAATATTTTTTATTCGGAAATGTTCCGTTTTGAGAATTTTGAATTTTGAATTTTGAATTTTGAATTACCGCAGACGAAGGTCGCGGCGGTTCGAGTTCACAGATAATTTTCGCCATTTCGTCGGGGCGTTTGTTCGGAAAAGTATAAGCCTGAGTTCCGGTTAAAAGTTCGTATAAAATAAGTCCGAGCGAATAAATATCGCTCGATGTCGAAACGATCTCGCTTTTGATCTGTTCGGGCGAAGCGTATTGCGGAGTCATCATTCCGAGCGCGGTAACGGTTTGGTCTTGCAAATTTTCGTCATCCGGCGTTAGGATTTTGGCGATTCCGAAATCGAGCAGTTTTACGGTTCCGTCCGACGTTACGAAAATATTCGACGGTTTCAAATCACGATGCACGACGAGCCTCGAATGAGCGAAGGAAACCGCCGCGCAGACTTGCAGGAAAAGGCGCAGACGTTCGTTTACGGTCAAATTTCTTTCGTCGCAAAATTCGTCAATCGGTTGACCTTTGACAAATTCCATCGCCAGAAAAGGCGTATTTTCCGTTGTAATTCCGCCGTCGAGCAGCCGCGCAATATTTGGATGTTCAAGCGATGCGAGAATCTGCCGCTCAAACCGGAAACGCCGCAGCATCGCGTCCGAATCCATTCCGCGTTTGAGTAATTTCAACGCGGCAATTTGAGAAAAATCTTCGCCTTCGCGTAATGCTTTAAAAACGATTCCCATTCCGCCGCGCCCGATTTCTTTGGTGATCTTGTAATTTCCGATCTGCTTTCCGATAAAATCTTCGGCTTTTTCGTCTTGCCAGATATTTGAAATATTGGCGACCGGGTTGGCGAAGTTGTTTTGACTTTCGGCAACAAGAAGTTTGCGGACTTCGACAACAATTTCCAAAGTTGATACTGATTCTAAGAAACTTTCACGTTCATCGGGCGCGATTTCAACCGCCTGATTAAAGATTATTTTGATTTTTTGCCATTTTTCGGGGGACATTTTTTTCAGTATTACGCTATTTGAACAATCATTATAAACTTGAAATAATTTAACCTTTTTCAAAATCAGTTTGCTTTATCTGAAGTCAAAAATTTTCCGGCTTCGGTGTATATTAATGTCTCATAAAACCTGAGCGGTTCAGTTTTTTTGATATTTTCAAGCAATGCCAAACTTTTTCGAAATTCTTCCGAGGCATTTATTTTCTTGTTTTCCTGAAGAAAAGTTTTGCCGAGCTTAAAATTTATCAGGGCGGTTTCGCCTTTCATTTCGTTATCGTTGCCGATACTTTCGATCATTTTTTCGAGAATTGCCAAAGCCTCATTGTAATTATCGAACGCTTTTTTCAGACTTTTTTTGCTTAATTCATTGTCGCCGTCAGCTATATAAACTTTGATGCAGGTGTTGACCGCCGCAAAGTCTTTCGGGTCGGGCAGATAAAATTCCCGGCAAATATTTTTCGATTTATCCAAAACGGTCGTCGCTTCGTCGAATTGTCCGAGTGACGATAACGCCGCACTTAATTTCGCCGACTGGTATGTAAAAGCAGAGCGCGAGTATGAATTTTTGGTGTCTTCTGTATAGAGGCGTTGGCTTATTTGAAAGGCTTCACGATAATTTTTAAGAGCCGCCGGTAATTTATTTTCGGCGAGAAAAATGTCGCCGAGGAGCGTCAGCGAAATGACATAACGGTTGATTGATTTGGTGTTGTTCGGTTCGAGATTTAACAGTTTCTGCCGGATTAAAAAGGTTTCGTTCAATTCTATTTCGGCTTCGGTAAAATTTCCGGCTTCGCTCATTTCCGGGTGTCCTAATGTCGAGCCGAGTCTTTCGTGAGCTAAAGCGAGCGAGTGCAGAGCGTCTTTATTTTCCGGCTCATTCTGTAAAATCCGTTCGGTTAATGTGATGACTTTGCGATAACTTTCAATTTCGACTGCATCTGCCACCATTAAATTACTGACTTTTCTAAGCAGCAGATTTGCCATATCCAAGCGGATGGAAGTTTTATCGCTGATTTTCAAAGCCGTGTTGTATAAAGTTTCGGCTTTTTCATAGTTGATCCGCGCTTGAGGCTCGTTGCTTTTTGCATATTGTAAATCACCGATCAAAGCGTAAGTTGCGGCAAGAGCGGTCATCATTTGAGGATTGTCTTTGTCATTTTCCAAAAGCATTTCCTGCAATTGCCGCGTCTTTTCATAGTTTTGCGCCGACTCATCAATTTTTCCGACGCTTCCCGAATACATCGAAAACTGTAATTTTGCGATGCGCGAATAAGTATCGGCGATTTCGATCTGCAAATCTTTATTGTCGGAAACATCTTCGCTTAGTTCGTCGAGATAAGTTACGACATCGGTAATCAGCGTTTCGCGGATTTTGGTCGAACCGGGCAGATCGGCAATCCCGTCGTGATATTTATAGACGATATTATTTGCCAATTTCCGCACCTGATTAAACCGCTTTTCCGCTAAAACTTTCTGCTGTTCGGCGCGCTGCGCCTGATACGCCGCTGCCGCGATTCCGCTGACCAAACTTAAAAAAATCAGAATGCCGGCAATAACTGAAACGCGATTTCGTTTAACAAATTTTTCAAAGCGGTAAGAGAAAGTATCGGGACGCGCGATGACGGGCAAACCGCCGATATGTTTTTTTATGTCACCGGCAAACTGTTCGACTGAAACATAACGGCGCGACGGTTCTTTTCGCAGTGCCTTTAGAATAATATTGTCCAGATCACCCTTTAACGATTTTAGATTTTGGATTTTGGATTTCGAATTCGTCGTTTTCGCGTTTTCTTCCGTGAAATATTTTTTATTCGGAAATGTTCCGTTTTGAGAATTTTGAATTTTGAATTTTGAATTTTGAATTACCGCAGACGAAGGTCGCGGCGGTTCGAGTTCACAGATAATTTTCGCCATTTCGTCAGGGCGTTTGTTCGGGAAAATATAAGGTTTTGCGCCGGTAGTAAGTTCGTATAAAATAATGCCGAGCGAATAAATATCGCTTGCCGTCGTGACGATTTCGCCTTTAATCTGTTCGGGCGAAGCGTATTGCGGAGTCATCATTCCGAGCGCGGTAACGGTTTGATTTTGCGTCAATTCATCGGGTGAAAGAATTTTAGCAATGCCGAAATCAAGCAGTTTAACCGTGCCGTCCGCCGTAACCAGAATATTCGACGGCTTCAGGTCACGATGGACTACCAACCGCGAATGAGCGAAGGAAACCGCCGCGCAGATTTGCAGAAACAGTCGCAGACGTTCATTAGTATTCAAATCCTTTTCGTCGCAGTATTCGTCAATCGGTTTTCCTTTGACATATTCCATCGCAAAAAATGAGGTGCCGTCCGCCGTCTGTCCGCCGTCAAGCAAGCGAGCAATATGTTGATGTTCGAGAGATGCGAGAATTCGGCGTTCAAAGCGAAAACGCCGCGAAAGTGTGTCCGAATCCATTCCGCGTTTGAGTAATTTCAACGCGGCAATTTGAGAAAAATCTTCGCCTTCGCGTAATGCTTTAAAAACGATTCCCATTCCGCCGCGCCCGATTTCTTTGGTGATCTTGTAATTTCCGATCTGCTTTCCGATAAAATCTTCGGCTTTTTCGTCCTGCCAGATTTCCGAGATATTAGCGACCGGATTTTCAAAATTATTTAATTTTTCCGCCGCCAAAAGTTTGCGGACTTCCCCAACGATCTTCGCGTCTTTTTGCGAATTTAAAACAAATTCCCATTCGTCCGGCGCGAGTTCGACCGCTTCGTTAAAAATTGATTTAATTTTTTGCCAATTTTCGGGCGACATTATCAAGTAAAATTTAAGTTCTGAACATTTTACAGACTGCCGTTTTTTATAAATTGCCGTCTGCCGGCAATCTTCAAAAATTTAACGCAACGATTTTGCGGCTCTGCCGCCTGATTACTTTAATTATCCTAATAAGTAGGTCGTGCAGCGCAATTTGGCGGCACACCCGCATAAAAATAAACGTTTTGAAACGGAAAGGCACAGCCTTTCCGCACATCGGCGAACAAAGCCCGAAAGAAAGTTTTGGTTACATTAAATTTTCAAAGAGCGTTATTTAACGGTTTCACAAATGAAATTTTCGCCGTAAAAATGTTTTTCCTGTCAAAAAAATAAAATTCCCGTCAAAAAATCATTTTTTCTGACTTTTCCGAATTTTTCCTGCCGTAAAAGCGATTTTCACAGCGTATATAGAAAATTCACGACGTATATGGAATTTTCCTATCGTATATAGCTTTTTCCTGCCGTATATGAAAAATTCTCGGCGTATATAGCTTTTTCCTGCCGTATATGAAAAATTCTCGGCGTATATAGCTTTTTCCCTACTCCGACAGCTTTTTCACAGTTCCAAAGGACTTTTTATACCGTCCGTGATTATTCTCGCCGGAATTTTGGAAAAATCAGGTCAACTTCGCCGTCAGCCACGCACGCGCCATTCGCCATTCGCGTTTTACCGTTGATTCGGACACGTTTAAAACCTCCGCCGTTTCTTCGTTTGTTAAACCGCCGAAAAATTTCAGTTCGACGATTTTCGCCTGCGTTTTGTCGAATTCGGCGAGTTCGTTCAAAGCGTTGTCGAGAAATATCAGATCAACTTCCGCATCCGGCGCACGGATTTCAACGTCGTCGAGCGAGATCAAAGTCTGCCCCGAACCGCGTTTTTGCGCGTTGTGAGATTCGGCGTAATTTACCAGAATTCGACGCATCATTTCCGACGCGATGGCGAAAAAATGTGCGCGGTTTTGCCAGTCAACCGAATGTTGGTCAATCAAACGCAAATATGCTTCGTGAACGAGCGCGGTCGCCTGAAGCGTGTGATTCGAGCGTTCGAGCGAGAGTTTATAAGCCGCGATCTTTTTGAGTTCGCTATAGACGAGCGGCAGAAATTCGTCGAGCGATTCGCGCTTTCCGTTCTGCGCTTCCTTGAGCAATTGCGTAATTTTTGAGTCTGCGTCGTGAGCCGTCATCTTAAAAGTCATTAAAGCGAATACCGAATATTTTCAACGAAAAATATTTCATAAATCATAATTTAGTAGTTAAAAGAAAAATTGAATCTTCTTTGAAAACAACTTGTTAAAAATACATATTGATAATAATGACGATAATGGTCACTATCGTTTGCCGTATTGATTAAAACCGCTCTTATTTTCGCTCAAATCAAAGGTTTATACAAGCCGTCCGAAAAAAATCTGACCTTCTTTTTCGCTAATTCCGGCGAATCTGTTCGGGACTAAATTTCTTCAAAAAACTTTTTGGTAAATCAATATGAAATTACAAAACAGCAAAATTTCAAATCCATTTTTCGGCGCGTTAATGTTCGCCTTTTTATTTTTAACCTTTCAAACGGTGAATGCGGCAACGCGAACCTGGGACGGCGGCGGCGCGGACAACAATTGGTCAACGGCGGCGAATTGGTCGGGCGATGTTGTACCGACGAGCGCGGATGAAGTCGTTTTCGACGGCACAAGCACAAAAAATTCAGCGGTTGATGCGGCTTTGACAATTAATTCCGTGACGATTAACGGCGGTTACACGGGAACGATTACGCAAAACGCTGTTTTGACGGTCAACAACGCTTTCACGCAAAGTGCCGGAACTTTTCAGGGAACCGCTGCCGACGCAAATTTTAACAGTTTGATTTTGAATGCCGGCAGTACGTTCAACGCGCCGTCGGGAACGCTGACGCTTTCGTTTATTAACGCTTACTACGTTTTCGATTATAACGGCGGAACTTTTAATGCGAACGGCGGAACATTTGTCGTTGACGGCAGACCTGACACGAATTATTTTCGCGGATTGACACCGACTTTTAATAATTTAACGGTCAAGAAATATCTGACCGTTTCGATGCCTTCAATCAATGTCAACGGTTTGCTGCTGCTGGACAGCGGCGGCACACTGGCAAACTCGAACATCAATGTCAACGGCGATGTGACATTTGCCAGCGGTTATTTGAGCGGGTCGGCAATTCTCACATTCGGCGGAACGGCGGCTCGCACTGACGTTATCGGCGGAACGAATGTCAGCAACCCGATTGTGATTAACAATCCGAACATTATAGTCACGGCTGGCGCGGCTGGCGAAACTGTTGTCTGGAGTCAGAAAGTTACGATTCAAGCCGGAACTTTGCAGCAGTCGGCGGCAAATTACACATTCAACGTCTATGCCGGTTTTAACAATCCGGGACTTTCGATTACAGGCGGCACGTTTCAAGGCGGCGCGGGCAATGCGGTTTTCAATACTACAATCGGCATTTCGAGCGGCAGTCTGATCGCCGGAAGCGGTGATTTTGGAACGAATGCCGCAAATTGTCCGGCGTATCCGCAGCCGAATTATTATTTCCAGCAGTCGGGCGGCACATTTAACGGCGGTTCGGGCAATTCCAGATTTTGCGATGTCCGCACGACGGGCGGCACATTTACCGCCACTTCGGGCAATCTGACGATTCTGAACACAGGCATTTTTGGCGGAACTTTTGATGCCAACGGCGGCACGGTTAAATTGCCCGGCAATGCGGGCATCACCGCGCCGGATGTCACTTTTTACAATATGACTTTTGAAGGCACGGGCTACCGCGTTTTGAACGGTTCGCCGCATCCTAAAATCAACGGCGCATTCAATTTGACCGAAGGCACATACGATGCGGGCGAAGTCGCCGTTAACGGCACGCTCAACTACGGCGCGAATTTTACGGGCGGCGGCGGACGGCTTTTCTTTGAAGACGCGGCAACGCGGACAATAAATCTTCCGGCGCGGAACAGCCTGCTCGGAATGACACTCGATAATCCGAACATCACGGTCACGACGAGCGGCGCAGGCGCGTCAACCTTCGTTAATTTTGTTGAGGTCAAACGCGGACTTTTTCAGCAAGGCAGTGCGGTTTTGACTTTGCCGAGCGGAATGATCGTTTCGGGCGGAACTTTTCAGGGGAGTGCGGCTGATCTGAATCCGGGCGGAATGACTGTCTCGGGTGGAACTTTTCAGGGCGGTGCGGGTTTAATTTCGACCGGCACGATTGATATGAACGGCGGAACTTTTTCGACGGGCGGCGATTTCAATCTTTCGACTTATCGGCAAACCGGCGGAACTTTCAACGCGCCGAACGGATTAATGACCGTCGTTGCCGATTGGACGCACACGGCGGGCGGCACGTTCAACGGCGGCACGGGAACGGTTAAATTCACGGGTTACAACACTTACAACTGCGCCAATTATATTTATATTGATGTGGCGACGAGCGAAACTTTTAATAATCTGACGCTTGCCAATCAATTTTGTAATCTGCGTTTTATTGCCACGGGCGACACTTTAATTGTGAACGGTGATTTGCGTCTCGAACAATCGGCATTTAACGGCGGCAGAATTCGTCCGCTCGGCACGACGACGATTGCGGCTTCAAACAACGGTTACAATGGTTCGACGATCATCGAATACGTTTCGCCGAATAAAAATTTCGTCATCAATAATCCGTCGAGCGTCGTCAATATGCTGCCCGTCGAAATGAATGCGACGAATTCGACTTTGACGAGTTCGGGAAGCGGGCAAATCAATTTTTACGGCGCGACGCTGACGGACGGCACGCTTAATCAACCGAATGCAATTTGGGATTTTTCCGCTTATCCGGGTTACGCGCAGTCGGGAGGAATTTTCAACGGCAGCGCGGCGCAGCTTAGTATTTCCAACGGCATCAACGGAAATATTTTAACAGGCGGAATTTTTAACGGCGGGACGGGATTGATTAACGGCGGCTGGGGACAAACGGGCGGCACGTTTCAGACCGACGGCGATATGAACGTCAACGGATTTACTCTGTCGGGCGGCACATTTAACGCGCCGTTGGGAATTTTGGACATTTACAACGGATTTTCGCATACGGGCGGCGGCACGTTCAATGCGCGCACGGGAACGGTCAGAAGTTCGACCCGGGTCGGAGTCTATCAAATCGGATTCGATGTCAATGTGAGCGAAACCTTCAACAATCTGCAATTTAACGGCACGAACAACAACGCCAATCACGGCATCGCGGTGGGCGACACTTTAATTGTCAACGGCACTTTAAACTTTAACGGTCGCGGCGTGAGCGGCGGTTCGATTGTGGCGAACGGCGATGTCAAATATACGAATTACGGCGGTTATCAGAACTCGACGACGCTCGTTAAATTTCAAGACACGGCAACGCGAGTCGTCAATTTCTCCGGCGACTGCACGAGTTATTTCCAGCCAACGCTGGTTGATAACCCGAATATTACGATCAACTCCGGCTGCGATACGGCGGTCGCGATTCTGCAATGGGCTTCGCTCGATCTGCGGCAGGGAACGGTCAACGCCGGAAATGCGCGTTCCGGTTTTTCGGGCGATTTCTCGCAATCGGGCGGAACATTCAACGCCGGAAATAACACGACATCTCCGGCGACGAGCATCGGCGGAAACTTCACACTTTCAAGCGGCACATTCAACGCCGCTCCGTCCACGAATTTCGGCGGAAACTACACGCACACGGCAGGCGGAACTTTTAATTACGGAACGGGAACGGTGATTTTCAACGGCGGAGTCACGACGATTGATGTTGATTCAACCGAAAATTTTTACAATCTGAATTTTCAAACCAACGCCGCAAATGCCAAAACAATCGCGTCGGGCGATACTTTAACTGCCAACGGCGATCTGAAATTTCAATCCGGTTATCTGAACGGCGGAACGATTGATGCGAAGAAAAATGTCGCCGTCACATCGAATCAATTCGGCGGCGGCAATTCAGCTTTGATCTTTTCCGGCAACGCCGACCAGATTTTTACAAATTCCGGCGGAATTACGACGAGCGGCGCGTGGACAGTCAACAAACCGAACTCCGTTTCGACAATCGAAAACAGTTTCGCACCAGCCGCGCCGACCAATCTTCTGATTTCGGGAAACATCGGCAACAACGGCAGTCAGACGTTAGTTCCGCTGAATATCGTCGCGGGCAATGTTTTGCAAACCGGCAGTTACAATCTCGCGCTCGCGTCGCTTAATCTTGCTTCGGGAACGAGTTTTGTCAACGAATTCTCAGGCACGATGACGCTCGGCGGCGATGTTTTTAATGACGGCGCGATTCGCTTAAACGCTAACGGCGCGGGTTGTCAGGCGGATTCGATTCTGCTGCGCTCTTCAAACGGCGCACAGCGAAATTGGAACGGAAACGGATTTTTCCAGATTGTTGACACCGATGTTCGGGATCAAGCCGGAACGCCGATTATCACGGTTTACAACGGCACGAATTCGGGTAATAACGGGGCGAATTGGGTTTTCGACAGCAATTGTTTCGCGCCGACGGCGGCGGGTGTTTCAATCAGCGGACGAGTTATGGATGCCGCCGGAAACGGAATCGCCAGCACTCGTATCGTAATGGTTGATGCCGAAGGAGTTTCCCGCGTCGCGGTTACGAGTTTAGGCGGCTTTTACAAATTCGATGAAGTTGCCGCCGGACAGACGGTTCTTTTGACGGTGAATTCGAGAAGATTCCATTTCTCTAATCAAACTCAACTCGTGGTGATTTCGGATAATTTAACTGCGATCAATTTTACGGCGGATTAAGGTTCAAATTTCCCGTAAAAGTTGAAACTTTTACTATAAAAGGCTGATTTTAAAAATTTTTAAAATCAGCCTTTTAGTGCGAAATCAGGTAGTGCCGATTTAATCTGAGCCGCCTAAAAACCGCAACTCCGAATTGTTTTCGCACAGACCGTTTTTATACGCGAGTTTTAAATAAAGTTCTAAACCGTCGCGCATCGAATCGTCAATCGAATAAGAAATATTCTGCGACAGGTAATCTTTAAAATCATTTTTTGCCAACGGAATTTCCGTTTCATAATTAGAAACGATCTCGTCCAGATGATTTAAACCTTCATCACGAGCCGCCGCGAAATCTATCGTTTTTGCAGTTTCAATTGATTCTGAATTAGCCATCCACATTGCAAAAACAAAACCGAAATTCGTGAAACTTTTCCACGTTTCGACGAGATCGAATTTCCGGTAAACGCTCTCGTCAATCGTCAGCGACGGATCACCGATCAGCAAAGCGCAATCGTTGTCTTTCAGCATTTCCGCGAGATTCGGTTTTGAAGTTTTGTAGATTGGTTCGATTCCCAAAAACTCACGAAAAATTATTTTCGTCAGCGCAACCGAAGTCCGCGAAGAAATATCGAGCGAGACGGTTTTCACGTCGCTTAAATCTTCTCCTTTTGTCACCAGACAGACGCTTCGCACTTTTTCCTTCGCGCCGACGCAGACATTCGGAACAAGAAAAATATCGGAAATTCTTTGATATTCGATAACCGGAACGAGCGCGGCATCAATCCGGCGTTCGCGCAAAAGTTCGGCGGAACGCGCGGGTGCATTGTCTAAAATAAGTTCGTATTTCCCGCGATTCGATCCGTAAATAAAAGACCAAATCAAAGGCGCGGTGTTTGAATAACTCGATGCTGAAATTCTGATCATAAAAAAGTTGCAGAAGCCGAAAACCTCTGCAACTTATTCTAAATGTTTTTTGAAAATTATCGAATTGCGTTAAAATCCGACCAGAAACCTCTGCCTGTAATAAAGCATCGTGAAACCTGCAAAAATTCCGCCCGCTAAAAGCATTGACGAAAATATTTGGATTCCGGTTTGATTGTAATACAATCCCCAAAAACCGATAAACGGCGCAGTCAGCATTATCAAAAACGTCAGATTTAGCAGAACGCCGCCGAGAATTGATTTCGGTTTACTGTCCAAACCATAAAACGATTTTTGCCAGCGCAAAAATATAAACGACAGTAAAAATACACAGAGAAATACAGCGATCCATTTCGAGTGCGACGCATCGTAGAGCCGCTCGAATAAAAATGAGGAATTGCCTTTGAGATTTTCCGTCGAAACGCTCATTATCCGGTAAGTAAAATAATTTTCGATACAATCGGCAGAAGCGGCGGCAAGTGCCAGAAATGCGGCTGATACCGACATCGGATTTGCCAGTTGTTTAAATCCGAATGTCTCGCCGGAAGCGGTCTGAATGCCGGTTTCCTTATCTTTGTTATGTTTAAGTTTGAAAAAATCACCGATGCGAAACGATAAAAGCTGCGATAAAAGTAAAAATAAGATCGTATAAACCGGAACAAATCCGAAGGTATCAACCAGCAAAGAGGTTTTAACGCCCAAACGCATTTTGCTTCCCGCTTCGCCGACCAAATTGTAAACCTGATCGGCGTTGGTAACGAATTCGAGCGGCATAAATACCGACGTGTTCGATCCGTTGTAAGAATTAAACCACGAGAAAAACACTCCGAAACCGAGAATCGCCGCCGAAAAAACGAGCAGAGTTATCCCGATCTCGACGACGGCGCGGCTCCAGATGCTTCGCCAAGCAAGAACCGACAGCAGAAAAACTCCGAGCGCGACCGACGGGAAAAATTTATTAAAACGCGGCGTATTGATTAGATATGTTTCTCTTAATCCGACCATTTCTTTCCACATATAACCGTCATCATAAAGATATGCGTAAATGAAAATCATTCCGGTAATCGCCAAAAGTCCGGCTATTATGCCGACTCCGTATAAAATCAGTTTTATAAAACTTCTGCCGCGCATATAATCGTGAAAAACGAGCGTCGTCAGATGAACGATCATCGTTACCAGAAATGAAATAAAACCGAATTGCTGAACCTGCGGCGACGACAGCAAAGCTCCGCCGATTATCAAACACGCCTCGAAAAAATACAGAACTTGCAGCCAATAGACGAACAGTAAATTCCAGATACTGTTCGGCGCGGCGACAATTACCAAACCCCAAAAAACTTGTCCTAATTTAGCGATCCAACTTACGCCGCCGCTGCCGCGTCCGGTTTCTTCCGAGATGCCTTCGAGAATTTTGCCCGAAACCTGCGTGGCGCGGGAAAGAATTTTAAGTGTCGGCTGAGGTTCGGGTGTGCGGTTGACTTCGTAATTCGTTTTGATTTGCTCAAAAAGAACTTCTTCTTCTAAAGAACTGGCAAACGCCGCCGTCAAGCCTTTATTGATATTTTCCGCCGTCAATCCGCTGACGAGCCGATCAGCCGCTTTTTGAATAATCGCTTCCGTTCCGGCGAGCGTTAGTGAATTAACCACAATGCTGCGAAATGCCGGAGAATCCTTGACAAGTATCGTTTCCCGCAGAATTATACGGTTGGCTTCCTCGATTAAAACATCGCGCAGATTTTCGTAATCTTCATCGGGCAAAAGCGTCGTTATCAAACGCTCCGCACCGTCTAATCTGCCCCACATAATATCGTTCAAACGCCAGCGCGGATCGAGAAACGCACCGAAAGCGTAAAGTGCATCGCCCGCGAGTTTGCGGCGTTTTTCTTTCGGTTCTTCTTCATTAATCAAACTGTGTGCGTCGCGCGAACTGATGCGAACGATGTCAACTTCGACCGCTTCGCCGACCGAAGTTTCAAAATAGACGGGAAAACTTATCTGATCGTAACTATCGTAAAGCGGGTAATAAACTTTCAGATAATCACGAATAAAATTTGAATTATCATCTGCCGGAATAGTCGGATCTTCCTTTTTGATATTCAGCAGTTTGTCCATATCGCCGTCCGCCCGCGATATAAAGTGATCCGGCTCATTATAAAATCCTTCTAAAAAGAACGCGGAATTATTTAAAGCCTTTAAGATATTTTTATATCCATCGCCGTAAGCATCTTTTAATGCTTCTCTACCATTTTCCGAACTCGCACCGTAAGTTTTTTCATCGCTGTCGGCGGTTTTGGGATTTTTATCCTTTTTTAAATATCTGAGAATTCTCTGGAGCGCGGCGAATGATAATTCTTTTAAAATTCTCTCTTCCTGTTTTGAAAGAATTTCCGGTTTATTATGAGTATCTTTTCTTTCCCGCTGATTTTCCTGAATTCTTATATTTTTGTCGAGAATATCCTGTTTAAACGCCGTTTCTTCCGGTGTTGCGCCGTCTTCTTTTTGCTGCAAGATTTCGAGCGACTGCAATTCCTGTTCAACATCGCCGAGCGTCAGTATAAAATTTTGCAGATTATTTTCGGCAAATTCCTTGTCTTTCGCCGTTTTGTCGGAAAGCCGCGCTTTTTTATCTAATTCTTTCAGTAAATCGTCGGCTAACTGCGAATTTTCCAGTCCGGTGTGCAAATATTCGTATTCGAGCCGCAGACGTTGGTAAATTTTGTTTACTTGTTTCTGAATATGTGTCGCTTCATTGATAAATTTCCCGGATCTGAAATCCATTTTCCCGATTACCGATCTTTTGTTCATCAACTCTTCCAAGTTTTTATCTTCCGGTGGTAAATTCTCGACTTTTACCGCACCCATTCTTTTTAAGGTTTCTTTCTCTTCTACTTTATCCGTCGAAATGTTGTTAAACATCGCCGCCGATTGCAAAACTACACCTTCCTGACGATTTATTGCCGAATCCACAGCCGTGCCGGATTCTGTTTCCGTTTTTCTGTTTTTATCGGCAAATTCGGCGACATTGGGGAATTTTGCATTTCCTCTCGCTTTTCTATATTTTTCTCTCAAATCTGCAATTCGCGCATCATTTAACAATTCGTCGGCATTTTCATCGGGACGGGAAAGTAAATTTTCGACGATTTTTTCGTTGCTGTAATTTAATAACTGCTCGTGAATTTCATCAGGACGGCGCAGAAAATCTTCGATCTTCCGCATAATAAACCGCAGACGGCGAAAACGATATTCGACATCATATAAATTCAAAAATTTATTCAGCGTTCTGACCTTCCGCGCCGCGCCGTTTTCCGAATTCTGCGGTGTTTGTCCGGTTTCTTCGGGTCTGTTTTCGGCAAAAACGGAATCGCGCCAGGCGGCGATTATCGAACGCAAAACCTTAAAATAATCCGAATCTTTATCCACGCGAAAATAAGCGGTTGCCATTCCCGCAATGTCGTCGGTCAAAGCACTTATTCGCAGACGATAATACGGAACGGCGGAAAGTCCTTTATATTTGGCAATGTCATTAAATCCGGCATCCGCCCATTCAAGGAAATCGGGAAATATTTCGCCGCTCAGTTTATCGAAATTTTTTTCAAAATCTCTCTCGACATCGTTCGTGATGCGATTCATACGCCGAATCAGACGATTCCGTTCGAGAAGCCGTTGAAGGTCTTCGCGGATGGTTTCGTAACGCGGCAGATTTACGCCTTGAGCAAGTAGATTGGCAATTGCATTCGGTTTTTCCGTGTTGTTTCTTTCATTGCTCAAATCTTCCGGCGCGGGTTCGATATAAAGAAGTTTGCGATGAACGATTCCCTCATCGGCGCGCTGAGTCAATTTATCTATCGCGTAACCGAACGGTTTGTTATCGAGCGCGCCGCCGTCAACAAAAGAACGGGTTTTCCATTCAATCGGATTTCCATGTTCGTCCGTCAGATCACGAAAATACTTTTTCCATTTTGAACTTTTTGAATTTCCTGATTCATAAGTCGGCATCGAACTTTGCAGAATCTCATCAATATCGGTTAGCTGACTCGGCTCGAAAGCGAACGGAAACGAAGAAGTTGTCCGCGCGGCAAATGCGAGAAAAGGATTATTTTCTATTTCAAAATCGTTAATTCCATTATTGCTGAAACGAAAATTAAAAACGTGTTTGTGGCGGCGTTCGAGAACCGATTTGTCCGACAAAAACATCGGCAGAGGAATTCCGCGAAAATCCGTGTAAGTAACATAAAGATCGAGTTCTTCGACCAGCCGTTGTTCCTTATTCGCAATTTCATCCATTCCGTCTAAAGCCTTGAGGAGTTCGAGATACATTCGTTGACTGTTGAGTAATGACGTGGGTTGGGATTTGAGTTTGAGTTGATTGTCGGCGACACTTTTTTTGTCGTTGAGAAGTTTGGCAAAATCGCCCTGTTCGATCCACAACTGCTGTAAATTATCCATTCCGTCCACGCCGTTGACAAGAGCTTTCGACAAATAGACGGCGTTTATTCCGCCCGCCGAACTTCCGGTTAAAACGTCAATAATAAAACTGACATTCGGTTCATCATCACCGGCAGTTTTTACAAAAAAGTCTTCAATTTCGGTTTTGAGTTTGGTTTTATCTGCAATTTTGGAAAATTCGTTTAATTTTTCTTTATCGGATAACAAAAAAGCGATTTTGCGGTAAACATCAGTCGTTTTTGAAACAGTTTTGCCGTTTGTTTGCCCGTTATCTTCACGCTGAAGATTCGTCGCGGTTGCCTGCACCATTTTGAGAAGTTCCTGCGCGACACCGTTAATATAAATTGCCAATGAACCGCCGCCATACATAACGACGGCAAATTTTATTTGCTCTTTAACCGATTTTTGTGCGCTTTTATCCTTTGCATTAATTGACATATCACTTTCCTCCTTCTCAGATTTTGTGCAAAAAAAAGCCCGAAATTCGGCAGTTTTCGCGTTGATAATTTAAAACTAACGAACAGTTAGAATTATTTTTCTTTTTCAAATAATCCAAATAATCCCAAAATTGAAAAATAACTTCTTAAAACGTCTTCGCCCCGTATGTTTTCAGCTATTTCCGTAAATATATTTTCGGTTGTTGCTGAAAATCATAACACAAAACAGAAGTTTGTCAATTGGAAATTCTTGATATAAATAAAAGTTGCTGCAAAATTGTCTGAAAGCGATAAAACCGTTATATTTACAGAAGAATTTATGCTTAAATATCGTTACAAATCACCTGATAAAATAATCGCCGAAAACGAAAAACCGCCCGTTTTAATTCTGCTTCACGGACTCGGCGCGGACGAAAACGATCTTTTCGGTTTATCGTCGTTTTTAGACGACAGATTTTTTATTGCCAGCGTCCGCGCACCTTTCACGTTGCCATACGGCGGTTTCGCGTGGTTTGAACTTATCATTCAACCGGGCGAAATTTCCGCCAACGTCGAACAATTCGAGCAAAGCCGCCGTATGTTTCTCGATTCCGTTGACGAACTGATCGCCGAACACGATCTCGATGCGGAAAAAGTTTACCTTTGCGGATTCAGTCAAGGCGCGATGATTTCTTTGAGCGCGTTTTTGAGCGCACCGGAAAAGTTCGCCGGAATCGCCGCCTTGAGCGGACGCGCAATGCCGGAAATGCTGCCCGCGAATAATAATTTTGAAAAATTGAAAAATTTTCCCGTCCTCGTCCAGCACGGAATTTACGATCCCGTCCTGCCGATTGAAAACGGACGTGCAACAAAAGAAATCCTTTCGCGTCTGCCGGTCAAATTGGAATATAAAGAATACCCGATGGCGCACGAAATTTCCCCGGAAAGTTTGAGTAATTTAGCAAATTGGCTGAAAGAGCGGCTTGATGAGAAATAGTTATTGAGGTTAAAAGTTACTGAAAATTTATCAGCAAATTAAATGATTATCCGCCGAGCAAACATAAATGATGCCGGACAAATTTCCGGGATTTATAATTTTTACATTTTGAATTCGCATCACACATTTGAAACCGAACCGGTAAATGCGGACGAGATGCGAAAACGTATTTCCGAAATCGCGGAAAATTATCCTTATATGGTCGCGGAAAACGGCGGCGAGATTTTCGGTTACGCTTATGCGGCGCGTTACAAATCGCGTAACTCTTATAAATTTTCGGTTGAATTACGGTTTATGTAAAATCGGACGCGAAACCAAAAAGGAATCGGAAAAATGCTCTACGAGAAACTTTTCGCAGAATTGGAGAAAACCGAAACTCACGCGATCATCGCCGGAATTTCTCTGCCGAATGAAGCGAGCGTAAAATTACACGAAAAATTCGGCTTTGAAAAAATCGCGCATTTTCGCGAAGTCGGTTTCAAATTCGGAAAATGTATTGATGTCGGTTACTGGGAAAAGTTCAATTGATTTCTTGATTTTGCTCACTGAAAATTTTTTCTCTGACAAGACCGCACAGAAAATCAACGCCGATGCCGGAATTTCCGCCTTCGGGAATAATAACGTCGGCGTGACGTTTTGATGGCTCGACAAATTCGTTGTGCATCGGGCGAATCGTCTTTTCATATTGTTCGAGCGTCCGTTCAAAACTTCGCCCGCGTTCGTTAATATCGCGCCGCAAACGCCGGATCAGACGCACATCGTCCGGCGTATCAACAAAAACGCGCACGTCCAACAAATCCAAAACACGCGGTTCGGAAAAGATCAAAATTCCTTCGACAATGACGACGGGTTTCGGTTCGAGATGTTCGCTTTCCGCTTTTCGTGTGTGAGTTTTAAAGTCATAAACCGGCATTTCGATTGATTGATTATTTTTCAGACGCTTCAAATGATTGACGAGCATTTCCGAATCAATCGAATCGGGATGATCGAAATTCGCCTGATGCCGTTCGTCTAAAGGCAGATCAGCCAGATTTCGATAATACGAATCCTGCTCGACCAAAATCACATTTTCCGCACCGACCGATTCGACGATGCTCCGCGCAATCGTCGTTTTTCCCGAACCTGTTCCGCCGCATATCCCAATTATCATTTTATTTGTCCTTTGCTCTTTGCACTTTGCTCTTTGATTCTTTTTGTAAAGAGCAAAGTGCTAAACACCAAGTTTAGGAATAACCCTTTCCAATAATTCCTTAAACGTATTCGCCACTTTTTGTCCGGCTTCCATTACTTCTTCGTGATGAATTTTATCGTCGCCCATTCCGGCGGCGAGATTTGAAACGCACGACATTGCGAGAACTTTCAAACCTTGATGACGCGCCGCGATCGCTTCCGGCACGGTTGACATTCCGACAACGTCTGCGCCGAGCAATCTCAGCATTCTGATCTCCGCCGGAGTTTCGTAGGTCGGACCGGACAAAGCGCAGTAAACGCCGCGCCGCAAAATGGGTTCGATTCTTTTTGTCTTGCCGCTGTCAAATCTTTCCTGCGCCATTTTTTCCGCTTCTTTTGACGCGATTTCCTGAAATTCCGTGTCGTAAATATGAGTCATATCGGGAAAACGGTCTCCGAAACGCTCGTCGTTTGTGCCGCGCAGAGGATTTGTTCCCATCAAATTTATATGATCGCGCAAAAGCACCAAATCGCCCGGTTTATACGAAGTTTGGACGCTTCCCGCCGCGTTGGTCAAAATCACGTTTTTAATTCCTAAAATGCCGAAAACACGAACGGGAAAAATCACCTGCTCCATCTCGTAGCCTTCGTAATAATGAAAACGTCCCTGCTGAACGGCGACCGGAACGCCTTTTATTTCACCGAGGACGAGCTTTCCGGCGTGTCCTTCGACGGTCGAAACAGCAAAATGCGGAATTTCCTTATAGTGAATTTTTACCGAATTATCCAAACGCTCGGCAAAACCGCCGAGTCCGCTTCCGAGAACTAACGCCGTTTTTATCGGCTTGTCGTATTTCGATTTGATAAATTCCGCCGCTTCGACGGCATTTTCATAAGTCATAAGTTTTATTTCAGGTTAAAATCATTTTCAGAAATTGAGACAATGATTACAAAATTGTTAATGGCATTCTAACCGAAAAAAATTTATCTATGAAGAGCGGAAAGTTTATTTTATTTTTTCGTATAATTCCAGAGTTTTTAATAGCTGAGTTTCAAGAGAAAACTTACCTTCGGCAATTTCGCGCCCTTTTGTGCCGAAAGTTTTGGATTTTTGTTCATTATCGAGCAGTTCATTTAAATGTTTCGCTAAAATCCGGTCGTGGTCAGATTGAACCAAATATCCTGTTTCGCCTTCGATGACCGCTTCGGACGCGCCGCCGACATCGGTGGCGACGACGGCTTTTCCCGCCGCCATATATTCGATGATCGAATTTGAAAAACCTTCGGCAATTGACGTTAAAACGCAGATTTCCGAAATGCTCAAAAGTTCCGGCACATTTTCGCAACGCCCGGTAAAATGGACATTTCCTGCAATCTTCATATCTTCGGCAAATGCTGCAAGTTCATCTTTTAATTCGCCTTCGCCCGCCAAGATAAAATGAGCGTTTTCGTGCATCTGCACGACTTTTGCGGCGGCGCGAAGAAACATTTTTTGGTTTTTCACCGCGTGGCGCAAGTTGGCGACCAGAGTTATAAACTTTAGATTTTCGCCCGCCGGCAAATTTAATTTCTCACAAATTTCGCGGCGGCTTTTTTTAACACTTAAAAATTTATCAAAATCTAAACCGTTATAAATTATATTGATCTTTTCCGACGGAATACTTCCCGCGATAAGATAATTTTTGACGGCTTCCGAATTTGCGACGATCTCATCAGCCAGACGAAACGCTTGTCTTTCCATAAACATCTGCGATTTTGAACGCATTCCGCCGGTTTCGCGTTTGGCGGCGATCTTCAATGGAACACGCGCCAATGTCGCCGCAAACATTCCGAAAACATTCGTGTAAAAATCGTGAGTTTGAACGATTTCGATTTCGTTTTCGCGCATAAATTTCGCGGCGCGGCTTAACTGTTTGAAAAAATTCGCGTCGTAAAACGAAGTCAGCGGAAATTCCGTAATATCGTGAAAACCGATTTTTTCGGCTTCGTCGCGCAAAATTCCTTCGACATTCATTGCCGCCAGAAAAATTTTGTGTGAATCGTTTTCAACCAATAATCGTGTTAATTGCACGGCTTGACGTTCCGAGCCGCCGAGATGAAAACTGCCGATCAGTTGAAGAACTCGCTTCATTCGTATGAGTTTATATTATGACTAATTTTTTAGGAAACTTTTCTTTAAGATTGTCTTTACGAAAAAGAAACGGTTTTCGTCGAGCCAGAACTATAACGCACCTGCTCCAAAAGAAACTTTTATTTTAACTTTGCCGTTTTCCAATTTTTCAATATTTTCAAACGTTACCGATTCCGTTATGTCGCTTTTGCCGAAACCAATTTCCTTTTTAAGTTCAAGTTTTTTTTTCGGTTTTAAGATATTTTTCCAAGGCATTCAAACCGTCTTTAATCAAATACGGCTCATTAATGCCCTTCTACGTTTCCTCGATAAGTTTGACAACGGTTTCATACCAAAAGCGAACGTCGTTTTCATCTTTGTTAAATCTTCCGGTTTCAAAATTAAAAACCAACGTGTAATTTTCGCAGCCGATATTCTCAATCAGAAGTTTGTCGCCATTTTGAAATTCAACCGTTTCATAGCCAAGATGTTGAAATGGAAATTCCTTATTTTTTTCAATATGAAACGCCGTTTTTGGTAAAATCTCTTTTTTGATAATCGGTTCGGGTTCCGAGCGAACACATTCAAAAGTTTCATTATTTGCAGACGTATTCGCCGGATCGCCGTTAAAATTTAAATCGGGCGGAGTTTTCTCCGGTTTTGTTTGAACCGGCGACGGCACACGGTCGTTTACAGCGACTGAAGGATCAAAATCACAGCCGGAAAAAGGTGTTATGAAAACCCAAAGTATAATTCCCAATCTCGTGTTTTTCATACGATTTACTTATTTGAATTGGATATGAAGATGCGAATGTCATTTGCGCCGACTCTTTAATGCCCTAAAAGCAAAACGCCTTTCTACAAAATATTTTTGATTCGCACTTCTTATTTATCCGACAATTAAGTTTCCCTCTGTAAAATTGCCGAAATAAAAATTCTGAAAATCAGACGAAAAATGGATATTTATTTGCTCTTATATTTTATCAATTTCTTTTTTCTGATTATTAACCGGCAATTTCGATTTATCAATAAGATCATCGGATTCCGACAAAATATAAGATTTCGATTTTCTCTGCGGCAGAGAAACGCTAAAAATGCTTTCGCTCGTGCGGACGTTTAGTTTATTGCCTAAACGTCTGGCGTGCGCGAATTTCAAAGGTTTCGGATAACGCACGATTTCCCTGCCGCCGAGCGAAAAATGTGTTCCGCCGATTAAAACGAATTCGTCCGGGAAAGTTTCGCCCGGAGAAAGTCGCGCCCACAAGAAGCGAAAATTCGTATTGAAAAATTCCGTGCGGACGATATTTTCGACGCTGTCGGCGTAAACTAATAAATCCCAATAACCGTTGTAATTTATTGCAAAAGCGCGACCTCCAGCGACGGCATTTTCAAAAACTTCGGGTTTTGCTGTTTGATTTTCCGTCGGCAAAATAAATGTAAAAAATTCCTGCGCGCCCGTGCCTTTTGAAATGAAACGCAGAAAAGGCGCATTTATTTTTTCGCCGTGATTATTTGAAATCCAGCTTTCCTTTCTCTGCCAACTCCCGTTATCGCCGAACGTAAAAAGTCTGCTTCCGGTTTGATCCGCCGGATTTTCGCTGACGCAGAATTCTCCGGTTTCCGTGTTTTCAATTTGCGGTTTCGTTTCGATATTGTAATGAAAATTAAGCCCGTAATCGTGTTCGCCGTCGGTTTCGACAAAATCGCGCATTATCCAATAATCGTTTTTCAAAAACAAAACATTGCGCGTGTGATGCGCCGGATTTTCTGCAAAACGTGCAAAACCGTCGTGCGAACCTTCAAAATAATCGAAACGGTCTTCGGAAACCCACGAATTTATTTTCGTTTCAGCTTTATTTTTCCAGCCGAATTTTCCGCCGGGTTCGGATGAAGATTTTTCGTCAATCGTCAAAGTATTATGCGCCAGAGTCGAACGAAAATAATCGCGCAATTCCTTCGATTCGTGATAAGTGTAAGTTCCCGAATCAACTAAAATAGTTCTGCCACCGACCGCGATTTCTACAGCCAGCGCGTCGGCGTGTCCGTGTCCGCCGCTGAATGCGCCGACTTCGCCGCCGTCAATCAAAAGATAATTGTCCGTTTCCGCCCAACCGTCGCGCATTACGCAGTAACCGCCATATTCAAATTGCGCTGAATTCTGATTCGGAATGTGCGCCCGCATCGTTTCAAACGCCAGAACGCCTTCTAAACCGAGCAGCCAAATGACTTCTTCGCTTAATTTGCGGGCGACGAATTTGAAATCGCCGCGCTCGAAAAGAACTGCGCCGACCGCCAATGTTCCGCGAAAATCATCGGATTTTGTGCGCGTCATTGGCAGCATTTTGCCGCCGTCGTCGTCGCCGATGATCGGTGTCGTTCCGTCCGGGCGCGTGATATACATCAAAAAAGTAATTGCGGCTTGCAGTTTTTCTTCGATTTTTTTCTCGGATTTTCTGCTCATTCCGTCGCCCTGCAAAGTTTTTAAGATCAAAAAATGCTGATAAAAATTAAGCGTGTAACGCTGATACCAAGTTGATTGCTCGAAATAAACGCCGTCTTTGAAAATCTGGCGGTCTAATTCGTCAATTAAAATTTCCTCGCCCAATTTTCGCCAATGCGCGGCGCGTTTAAAAAACGGAAACTGCGTTCCGAGATAATAAAGTCCGAGTGCTTCGCCCGTCAGATGAGTGTTCGGACTGTAATATGTCGAGAGATATTTTTCGATATGCCGTCCGTGCTGATAGAGATATTTCAACGCTTTTTGGAAAAGTTCAGGCGTTAAACTGTGCGAATCTTTGAAAAAATGAAAAGACCAAATCCACGACATCAGGCGAAACGCAATTTCCAGACTGCTCACCCAATTTACGCCCATTCCCGGCGGATTTTGTTTCATCCAACTTTCCAGATGACGCGAAAAACACGCCGCGTAGCGTTCATCGCCGGTCAATTTAAATGCCACGCCGAGCGCGAAAAAATGTTGATGACGATTGATTTCCCAGACGATTTTTTTGTCGCCGGTTTCGCTTGTGTCGAGTTCTTCAAATTGTTTCCAATGTTTTAACGGCGAGCGTTTGCCGGAGATCGGCTCGAAATGCCAGTCAACGTCTTTTCCGAACGGCAAATTCAAATATCCGAGCAGATCGAATCTGCCGTCTAAAATTAATTCGGCTTTCTCGATAAAAAATTGTTCTGACGTTTCGCCGAAGTGTTGGCGGAAAAGTTCTATCGTTTTTTCGATTTCCGCAAATGAAGGAAAAAACGCGTTCTGTGAGTTTTCGTAGAATTTTTCGTATAAATCGAATTCCGAAATTTCACGTTTTCCGAATTGCGACAAATCAATAAGTCCGTATAATTCACTGTCTGACGGAAGTTTTCCGGTTAATCCAATTTGCTCGGTATAGACGGAAATCGCCTGTTCGCCGCGCGTTCGGATTTCTTCCCAACTGCGTCCTTTTAATTTTTTCAGAGTTTCCAGCGATTTGCTCATCCGTGAAATTAAACTGCTAATTGCCGCGTATTTCTTAAATTGCCGCTTTTTACATTTGCCGCAGATTTTCCGTCATCACATTATTGTTTTCAGCCGATAATCACGAAAATCATTCGGATTACCTTTTTTACCGTCAATCGCCGCGAAGACCATATTGACCGCCTCACGCGCCGATGCAAAATGAATTTTATAATCGCCCGATTTCTCGCCGTTTTCAATTATCTCGCTGAAAAACCGCCGCGCATCTTTGCCGATTGAAGCCGATTGATCGTGATAGAAAAATCCGTGACAATAAAGTTTTACAAAAATCCATTCGGGGCGATCTTTAACTGTGATGTTCGCTTTTAACCAACGTCCGAAGCGCGCTTCATCCAACGGTTGATTTGCCGATAATGCGCCGTCGCCGAGACGCGGCACGGGAAAACCTTTGATGCGGCGCGTCCAATCGAAAACCAAAGGTCCCGTAAAAATAAGCGGCAAAATCGGTTCTTTCCCGCCGACGCTGACACTTTTTCCTTTTCGATGCGGAATTTTTTCATTGAGCGGCAAACCGCATTCGTAGATTTTATTAAACATCGGAACTTGCGATCTGTCCGGCGCACTCGGCAAAGTCATATCCGCGTAACATCCCGTTTCCTGCAAAATCTGAATTTCCTCGTCAACGCCGCACAGTTTTCCGTCGTGCGAATTTCCCAACGCCAGATTTCCGTGAACAAAAGCGTATTTCGGTTGTCCTTTGCCGTCAAAACGCGAAAGACATCTATGTTTTTCCGCCAGAGTGTCGCGGAAATCACTTAAAACTCTCCGCAGATTTTCCGCCGTGTCGGGTTTTTCGACTCCGTGATGCAGATGAACTTCAACTTCGCCCAAACCTTCCGCCTGCATTTCCGCCAGAATGTCCAAAATTTCAGGATGATATTGTTCCGCCGGATAAAAATTCGTATGTCGAAATTTCGTCCCGTCCGTGTCGCGGACAGCTTCACCTGTTTGACGGGCGAGTTTATAATAATTTTTTAGAGTTTTAATCTGAGATTTGTGATCGAGAGCGATGCCGTTTGCCTGCCACGCTGGTTCAAGATGATTGGCGACAGTTATAATAACGTGCTTTTTCCCGCCCGTTATCTGTTTCAGAGATTTTATTCGGGCAAACGGATAACGCACCATCCACGGCAGAGAGTTTTTTAATTTTTTTATATAACTATCCATTTCCAGATGATTAATTACGATTTCACTATTATAAACAGCGGCGTTTGCCGATGCGATGACGGCAAAACGCCGCTGATTTTCAGATTATTTTCGGCAAATTGTTTTTCCAGAAAACCGCGCGTTTGATAAATTTCTTTGCCCTGCCAGAAACCTTTTTCAAGCTGTTTTCCCGTCAATTGATGCCAAAAACTGCCTGCCAGACAAATCAACGGATAAGCGACATTTTTCGGGTTTAATGTTTTAAGACGCGCCGGAAGCATCCCGAAATAAAATCGCGGCGCGTGAATTTTAAGCAAAAATTTTCCGCCTTTTCGCAAAACGCGACCGATTTCGGAAATCGCCTGCTGATTGTTCATATACGGCAGCGCGACCAAACATAAAACCGCATCAAAACTTTCATCATTGAACGGTAATTTTTCACCTAAAGCGCGGACAAAAGCCAGCCGCGAAGCATTTTTGCCGGAAGCGATATTTTTTACTTTTCCGCTTTCCGCCGCAAGTTCCCACGCCGCGTCAACTCCGACACATAATGCTTCAGTTTTTTCAAGAAACGGCAAAAGTTCCTGTCCCGCTCCGCAACCGAGATCTAAAATCTTTTCCACCTTTAAATCCGCGACGGCATTAACAAGCACAAAGCGTTTTTCGTCACTTGAATTAACGAAATTTTCTATCGCCTTTTCCGTATAATCTCGGTATTCATTAATGATTTCTGCCGACATAAAATTTTTGGTTGTAATTTTGAAAATTAAATAATTGAATTACTTAATTTTTCCTTTAGTCAAAATAAGAATAAAACTTATTTCCCGAAATTTTGCGCTTTTGCATCGCGCCAACCTATCGGATAAACAACATTTTGTCGGACGGCAAATTCGCGTAGATTCTTCGCCGTCAAACCGTTTTCCCATTCGCCGATGAGTTCAATTTCATCAGGCTCGAAATTCACAATTTTCCATTTAAAACTATCAAAAGAATTTTGTGTCAGCGGGATTTTTTCCGCGTCGTAACCAAGTAAAAACGCGCCCGTCCAATCGAGCGCGGAAGCATTTGCGCCCGCCAAGATCATTTTCAGATCGAGCGGATCGGACGAAAGTGGTCCGTCGCCTTGTCCTGCAACAACCGCGTCAACAATATGCAAAACTCGTCTCTGCACGTTTTCAGACATTGTTGCATCGTTTTTCCCGTAATTTAAAATTCGGTTTAGATCAAGACACATTCGCGGCACGGTTTCATTTCCCGACCACGCGCCTTCGACACCGATTTCGTCGCCTTTCAGACGCATCGCACGTTCAAGCTGCAAACCGACAGTTGCTAAAACTTTTCCTTTTGCCGGCGAATCGGTCATATTTTGTCGGTCGGAAATAAATTCCCAACCGCGTTTTATCAAATCGTTACCCGGATAACAATCGCCGCCGTTGTCCGCGCCGCCGATTCTGTGGTGCGGCAAATATTCTTTGTTGCCGTTGATTCCGACGAGATTTTTCAGCGCGTTCGTGATTCCGGCTTTTTTGTGCGTTTTTAATTTCGGCAAATTTATCACCGTGTCGGCTTCGATTATGTGCCGCGAAACGAGATATTGATGATTTCCCGGCGAATGAGTTTTCGCCATCAAACGCGGATCATAATTCGTAACGCGAAAAGAGTTCGAATCATCGGTCAACGGTTCTAAAAGCGAATCCGCGCCGAGATTGTAAAGCACATATTCGTCGAGATTTTTAACATCTTCTTCGGCAAAACGAACGCCGTCAATCATCTCGCACGTCGTCCGCCGAAAATCGTAAATTCCTTTAAAACGCGCGTCTTTAGATTTTAATTCTTCCGCCCACTCGTCCAATTTCGTAACACGCAAAAGTTCTTCAAAATTACAGCTTTGGAGCGGCGCGTCGCCAACGATAACTTGCGCCGGATTTGCTTTTAACGCTTCATTTACGACAGCTTTGATAATCGAAGAATTTGTAACGAGCGGCAGCATTCCGCCGAATTTCTGATTGGCGTGCAGAACGAAATTCGGTTTAACGACGACTTTGGAATTTTCTTTTATCACGTTGCCGAACGCGCCGCGAACTTCATCGAACCAACCGAGATTTTTCGCATTTTGGATGATCGAACGCAAAATTTCATCGTCGTTATATTCTGCCGCGCCTAATTTAACGGCGGAAACGCGCGAATCGTTTATTGAACTCGGTAAATCTTTTTGCATAACTATTTTTTAACTTTTGAAATCACGGGTCGCCATTTATTCGCTTTTGTTCGTTGGATTTCATCAACTTTTTTTAAATTAAACGGTAAATTTCCCAGATTCGCCGTGATTATTTTCTCGATCTCACGCGCATTTTCAGCATTAAAACCATTTTTCGGCACGACTTGCAGTTCGACGCTGTAATCTTCCGACTGAATCAAGACAAATTCGCGTAGAGAAAAATCTTTCAAAAGATGCGGAATTTCAATGGCGTGAATCCATTTTTCGCCGTCGAGCCAAATTCGGTCGAGATCGCGTCCGATGACTTTATTTAATTGAAACGCCGGAAAACCCGTTTTGCTGTTTGCGGCAAACTCGGCGATGTCGCCGACGCGGTAACGAATCAACGGCATTCCGTCGGCGTGAAGTTTCGTAACCAAAATCGAAGAATTTTCATCATCATTTTCCGGTTCGACGAGCGACCACGCCCAATCAATTTCGTAAAATAGATTTTCCGACGGATTTACCTGAATCGCCGCGCCGCCGAAATCGCGTCCGCCGTAGCGTTCGTGGACGGGTTTTCCAAAAACTTCTTCGATCGCCGCGCGGTGATTCACATAAAGTTTTTCCGCGCCGGTAACGAAACATTTTTTCGGATAATTTTTCGGCTTGATATTTTTTTCGCGCAAATATTCGGCAAATTGTCCGAGCGCGGAAGCGTAAGCGATGATGCAGTCCGGCGCGTATTTTTCAAACTCACGGTGATATTTTTCAAAAATTTCGGGCGACAAACGGAAACAATCAAAATAACGCTCGTTCGCCGCAAAACTTTTGAATTTTTCCTTTAAACTTTCGCCCGCCTGCGGATCGAGATGATGTCCCCAAAAATACGCCGTTCGTGATCCCGCCGGAACTCCGATCTTTTCGAGCGCGAAATCAACGCCGCTTTCCTTCCAACCGATCTCTTCCGCGCCGAGCCATATCTGCGTCGGCGTTCCCGTCGAACCGCCCGTCGCGTCTTTGACGAGATTTTCTTTCGGAATTGAACTCGAAATCAAATCGTCGCCTGCATCGTGAATATTTTCTCGTTCTAAAACCGGAAGTTTTGCAAAATCATCGAAGTTAAAATCTCTTTCCGCGTCGAAATTTATTTTTTCAAATAACTCTCTGTAATAGACAGTTTCCCGCGCCGCGCGACGGACGGAAAAGCGAAGTTTTTCCAAAATCCAATCGCGTTTTTGTTCAACCGACCAATTTACCGAAGCGCGTCTGAAATTCATTCCTTCTTCATAAAATTTAAAAACCTCGCGCATCTCCGCACGGCGTTTGCGCCTGCGTCTGGCGATCGGAAGAAATAAATTTTGCGTCAGGAAATTTCCCATTTTATTTACAAATCGTTCGTCAAAGGTTGATTTTTACTCGTTTCTACAATAATTTTATCACGCAGATTTTTCGGAAGAAATGAACCTACTTTTGCCAGAATATTTCGCACTTGCTGTTTTTCGCTGTCTTCAAAAACTCCCCATAAATTTGATAAATACAAATAGATCGGCGCGAAAACGGCAAAAGAAACGGCGAGCGTTAAACCGCCGGAAACAAAATCTATGATATTTATTTTCGGTTCTGCGAAAACTGCTCTGACTATATTTTCACCGACTCCGAACGCGAAATCTTTAATCAGATAATAAACCGCGAAAGTTACCGCGCCCGAAATAATGCTGATGATTGCCGTTTTGCCGATATTTTTTAATAAATAAATGTCGCTGAATTTCGCGCCGATCTTGTAGAAAACGACGGCTTCGGCAATTAAGCCTTCGACGATTTTCGACGCGACGGCGATGGCGATAATTCCCGTCAGACCGAAATGATTGATGCCGAAATAAAGCGCGGAAAATAAAACGATGAACATACAAATTCGCAGAATAACGAGAAATCTGCCGAATTCTTTGTATGAACGCACGATCGGATCGGACACGAGAATGTGAAACGGCAGCAAGATCAGATTTATTTTGAAAATCGCCGCGCTCGCCGCGTAATTTCTCGTAAAAAGTGTGATGACAAACGTCTGCGCCGTTATCATTAAAAATATGAAAATCGGAAAATAGAAAAACGATAATTTCTGCATCGCCCGCGCCGTCAGACGAATCATTTCCGGTCGGTCGTTTTTCAACTGCAATTCGCTCATTCGCGGAATCAAAACCGACGTAACCGATTCGGCGAGCATCATTATCAGCGGCACTTGAAAACAACCGTAAGCGTAAATCGCGTATTCCGCGTCGGAAAAACGATAGCCGACAAAATATGTGTGAATGTCGTTTTGCATCACCCACAAAATTCCCGCAAAACCGAACGGCAGCGCGTAAGCGAGATGTTCGCGCAGAAATTTAAAGCTGAAAGTCGTCCAATAACGCGGAAAACGGACATTCAAATAAACGAGCAAAATCACGGTTTGAATTACGCCTTGAACAATCGCCGCGTAAATTATGGATTCGACCGTGTCGTAAAAAACGACCGCCGAAACCATCAACGCCGTTTTGCTGAACTGCGCGAAAATAATAAAAACCGTCGCCAAGACCGATTCCTGATTGGCGATGGCGACCGTTTCGAGAAACATCGAAAAAATCCAAATCCAGATAACAACGCCGATTGCCGGAGCAAGTGCGGTCATTTCCGCGCTTTGAAAAAGATTTCCGAGAATGTTTGGGAAAAAGAAAAGCGTGAAAAACGCAATTCCGCCCGTAATGAAATGGAAAAGTAAAATGTTAAAGATCGCGGCAGCGCGTTTTTCCGTCTCGCGTGAAAGATAATAAAACGCGCTCATCGCCACGCCGAACGAGAGAATCGAGATTGCGTTCATTATCACCTGAAACGATTGACGATAAACGCCGACTTTTTCCAGACTTAAAACGCGCGTGATTATCAAAGGCAAAATAAATGCGAAACCGAAGCCCGCCGTTTTTGCGAACAAAAGCCACGCGCTTTGCCGTTTGAGAGAATCTTTTTTTTCCGGTTCGTCGTTCATTTTGCGTCTGTAATCTGTGTTTTGCTCTAAATTCTTCATTCTCAGCAGAATGAAAAATTTAGAATTTATCTTTGATGCGACTTGAAAAATCTGCCGAAAATCGTCTGCAAAGGTTTGTCTAAAATCCCGTCGCGCAAATTTCTGCCGTAAAAATAACCGGCAAATACTATCGGTTGATTTTCGGCGGCGAGCGATTCGGTTTCTTCGCCGCGCATTGCAAATTTTATTTTTTCGACCGTTTCCTGAAACGCTTTTTTATACATCCAGCGCGGCACGCCGAAAAGTTTTGCGCCGCCGAAATCTTTGTAATTTTTGTCCGCCAAATATCTCGAAATCCCGACACCGAACAACCAGCGGCGGTAATAATTTTTGTCCAGACGATACGCCGGAACGTAGTGATAAATTACGAGTTTCGGATTGTAAACGCCGCGCATTTCGTGCGTCAAAAGCTGGTCGTATAAAACTTCGTCTTCGCCGCTGATAAAACCTTTCCCTTGTGCGCCGACGTTTTCATCGTAAACGCCGATTTTTTCAAAAACTTCGCGCTTAAAAATTCCGTGTCCTCCCGTAATCATCGGCGATTTTCGCGTGTAAATCCATTCTTCATCGCCGAAATCGCGCCAGCAAATCACGCCGTCTTTGAGCGGTTCAACCCATTCAGGCGGCGCGGTTTCCCAATTCGGAAGAAGTTTTCCGCCGACAAAATCAATCTCGTCCCAACGTTCGCGGAAGATTTTTTCGACCTCGACGAACCAATCTTTTTCAATTTCTTCGTCATCGTCAATTCCGCTTATCAAATCTCCGTCGGCGCGTTTTATTCCGGCGTTTAACGCGAATGAACGTCCTTGTTTTTCCTCGAAAATATATTCGAGTTTTATTTTTGTAAACAGCGGTTTCATTTCTTCGACGATCTGCTTCGTGTGGTCGGTCGAATTATTGTCCGCAACCGTTACGACGACATCGAAATGCAGCGGCAATTCGGCGACGAGAAAACTCTGCAAAGTTTTTCGCAAACTGTCGGCGCGATTATATGTCGGAACGATTATGTTTAATTTCATCACTTTTTTTTCTGCAAAACTACAAAATGGAAGCTTCGGCGGCGCGTAATTTTTTGAAAAGTCGAAGCGTAAGTTTCGGAGCGACTTTGAGAAAAACAACGACGACTTTCAATTTCGTATGCGGATCGAGTTCGTCGGCTTTTGAAATATGTTTGAGAGCTTCAACGTAATTTTCTCTGGCTAAAAAGAATTTTCCTTTGGCGAGTTCGTGTTCGGATTTGCTGAGACGAATCTGGCGAAGACGGGCGCGTTCTTCACTTTCGCTCAATTCGTTTCTTTCGCAAATAATACTCAAAGCCCGAATTCCGCGTTCGCTCGCCTGAATATTGTCGCCTGTCAGACCTGTTTTTCTGACGCGGTATTTCAGCAAAACTTTCTTTTGATAACCGATTTTGACTCCGCGTTTCGCCATCGAAAACCACATTTCGAAATCTTCGGTGCGAATCGCGTTCGGATTGAAAAGTCCGGCTTTTATTAAATGCTGTTTTTTAACGATTGTGCCGGAAGTTATTACATTACACTGCGTATTAATCAGCGTTTCCGGCGTTACTTCCCCGCTTGAAGGTGCTTTTTCCATATAGGTTTCCGGTTTTCGCTGATGTTCGCCGAACAAAAGTGCATCACAATAAACCATTCCGAATGCCTTTTCGTCGAGAAGTTCTATTTGCCGGTCGAGAAATTCCGGCAACCAAATGTCGTCGCCGTCTAAAAAAGCAATTATTTCACCTTGCGCTTTTTGGATTCCCGTGTTTCGGGCGACCGCTGCGCCTTGATTTTCCTGTTTTAAATAGACGATTTTAGTTTGATATTTTTCGAGAATCTGTTCTAAATTTTCGGTGTCCGGTGAACCGTCGTTAATTACGATTGTTTCAAAATCATCGTAAGTTTGTGAAAAAACCGAATCAAGAGTTTCGGAAATAAATTCGGCAACATTATATGCGGGAATTATCACGCTGACGCGCGGCGCATTTTCAAAAATATTTTTATCTGTTTTTATGTCTGAAGTCATAAAAATTTTAATTCAGATCAGCCGATTTCGCTGAAGTTTCACGAATCGGTTCCCAGCGCGTGTAGGTTTCGCCGCGCAAAAATTTATAGAATGCAATAATCGAAGCGAGATTTGTCAGCATAAAATAATGCGGAATCGCCAGAATTTTTAATCCCGTTATCCAACCTAAAAATGCACAAACATAAAATGCAATTTGAACAGCGAAAAGAATCGTAAAAAAGCTTGAATAAAAAGCCGCGACTGCCGCAGAAGAGAGCGAAACGAGTAAAAAAAACGGCACGGCATAACGAAAAAGTTTGTGAGAAATCAGTTGAATCGCGTAAAAACCGCTTTTAAATGGATTCATCATATCGCGGTTACGCCAAAGGTCTGTAAATGTCTGTGAAATAATGCGGACGCGCATTTTCATTTCCTTGTTCGTCTGTTGATTCGTGTCTTCAAAACAGACGGCGCGCGGCTCGAAAATGCTTCGCAGATTTTGTCTGTAAATAACGGTGCAAATCAAAAAATCCGAACACGCTTCGGCATACATCGGTTGATATGCGGATTTTCTGACCGCGTAAAGGCAGCCCGACGCGCCGATTATCGAACACGCTTTGCTTTCGGATTCTTTCAAAAAAGTTTCGTAATTCCAGTAGCCTTTCGCGCCCGCGCCGATATTTGAATCGGTTTTATCAACATAAATTAATTTTCCCGCCGCACAGCCGATTGTTTCGTCAGCAAAGTTCGGTAAAATTTCGCGCAAAACATCTTTTTTGTAAAAAGTCGTCGCATCTGAAAATAAAATTATCTCGCCTTTCGAGCGTTCGACCGCTTTGTTCTGCGTAAAAGTTTTTCCCTTTCTGCCTTCCTGACGAAAAAGTTTTACGCCTCTGTCGGCAAATGTTTTAACAATTTCGTCCGTTTTATCCGTCGAACCGTCCGACGCAACCAGAATTTCTAATTTTTCTTTCGGATATTCAATTTCGAGCGTGTTTTTAAGTTTTCGACCGATGTCTTTTTCTTCGTTGTAAGCAGTAATTAAAACAGTTATAAATGGCTCGACGGCGGCGCGTTTTATCTTTTTCGGAAAAAGTCGGCTGAACAGCCAAACTAATACCGGATAACCGGCGTAAACATAAAACAGCGCGGTTACGGAAATCCAGAATATAGTCTGTGCGATAAAATTAAGCATTCTGCCAGGCGTTTTTGTAACCTAAAACTTTCTCTTTCAGCGAAACCGCTTCGAGTTCGTTTTCCAAACCTTTCTCGATTTGGTAAATCCGCCGAAACGCGACGGCGTAAGCTATCAAATAATAAATATACCAAGTATAAGCCACTGAACCGAAAAAACTCGAAACCATATATCCGGCGATACTTGCCTGAATTCCGATGGACATACAATAAAACCAGCCGTTTTCTCCTTTGTTAAATTGCGTCCGTTCGATTGCGCCGAGTTTACGGATCGGACTAATCATAAAAACCAGATAAGCGATTAATCCCAAAACGCCGAGTTCTGATGAAACCTGCGTGTAAGAATTATGCGAAACCAGATTGTTGATGCCGACAATCGGAAAATTTCCGATGCCGATTCCCCAGGGATTTCGCAAACTTACCATAATCGAACGCTCTAAAATTTGCTTGCGCTGATTTGACGAACCGACCGGATCAAGTCCCGGAACCAAAATCGAAAGCATCCGCAGACCGTAATTTCCCGGCGCGGCGAGCAACAAAAAACCTCCGAACAAAATTGATGCCAACGTTACATTGAGACGATGTTTGCGTCCGAATTTCCAAATTAAAATCGCCGATGCAGTCATTAAACCGAGAAATCCGCCGCGCGAATATGTAACGAAATTTCCCATTATGAACAAAGCCGCCATCGCAAAATAGACGAGTTTTATAACTTTGTTTTTCGCCGCAATTCCGAGCGCAATTGCCAGCGGCGTAACGATCACGAGATGAATTGCCAAATCATTCGGATTGCCGAACATTCCGCCGATGTCCACCGAAACGCGATAATCTTCAACCGCAAATTCGCCGCGCAGATACATCTGCCACGCCGAATAACTTAAATAAACGCCCATCGCCAGAGAAAGCCAAATTAAACTCACAAGGCGGCGGCGCGTTCGCAGGACGTTCACCATTACGATGAACATTAATACGGCTTTGATAAATGGATCGTTAAATTCCTGCCAAGCCGTTCCCGGACTTTTGGCAATCGGCATCGTTAAAAGCGCGATCAGCGTTAAAGCCAAAACAGCTTTGACTTCCGTCGGAAAAGCCGTCAAATTTCCTTCGGTTGAAATTTGTGTCGGCAAATAGATAAGAATTGTGGCAAGTGCAAAATAAAAAGCCGTCGCCGACAGAAAGCCGAGCGCGGGAATTAATTCATACGGGCGAAAATAAACGAGAAACGTGAAAAAATACAGTCCGGCAAACGTCAGACCGTGACCGTTTCGCGCCAGCCAGTTATCTCCGCCGAGAATCTCAAAATCCTTTTCGGCGCGGACATTTTTCTTCCGGCTTTTTCCCGTTTCGGCAACTAAAATATTGCCCGAATTTTCCGCTTCCTTAAAAACTTTTTCCGCGCCGTTATCAATCGTCGCTTTGTTTGAGCTTTTTAATTCGGAATCGGAAACGGTTATTGCAGATGTTTTTTCTTCATTCGCTGATTTTTTTCTCAGCGGATTTAACAGAGTTTGAGGAATGATTTCTTCTTTTTTGTTTTTTAGAGGTTTAAGAGAGGCTCGTTCCTGCGACGCACCGCCATCGTCGATGCGGACGTTTTTTGAAAAGTTTTCATAATCTGATCTTTTTGACTTGTCGGCTGGCATCGGTATTGCTGAACTTCACTATCTGCAAATGGAAGAGTTTTGCTTGAAACATTTTACCATTTTTTGCCGAAAAGATTTCAAATTTCAGATTTCACATTCAAGAGAATTATCTTTTGGCAAAAGCAAAAAGATTTCAAATTCCAAATAAAAATCCGTTTTAGGTGATTTTTATTTGATTCTTTCGGAATTATTCTCTGAAGTTTAATTTTGGAAAATTGAAATTTGCAGTCTCGGTTTATACAGTAACTTCTTCTGACTCGACGGAAACCATTCCGCGCACTTTTCGGCGCAGAGCTTTTTCAAATTGGCGGGCTTCGTTTACGCCTTCAAACGAGAGTTCTTGCAGACTTGCTTCGATGCGCTTTCGGTAATCAGACACGAGCGAATCTGAAACGCCGAGCAGATCGGCAACTTCAAGTTGTGTGCCGCCGTCGGTTGTCAGATAACAATGCCACAATATATTTATCATACGTTGATACTGCTTTTCTTTACCGCGCACGGATTTGCTTATCTCTTCCAAAAATCCGTCAACAAATTCCATCGCTCCGGCTTCGCCTTCTTTTCGCAGGAAATTTTCTTCCGGGTTTTCGCGCATATCAACCGGATCGAGATCATATTTCCGGTCATCGTTGTCGTCGCCGTTCGTCGTCGTGATCGGCACGAGATAAATGTCCATCAGCGGCAGCCGCGACATCACGAAAGAACGAAGCGAACGCACGTCAACCGGAGAATCAACCGCTTTGAAAACTTTGATAATCAATTTTTCAAGATCGGCATTGCTGATAACGATCTGCGCGTCGCCCGTGCAGCCGACCATTCTCGTATCGCGGCTTTGAAACGAAACGACTTTAACTCGCTCGTCCATCTCCTGAACATTACGCCGCATTTTTACGTCTTTCCATTCCGCCAAACCGTAAAGACGATCTGCCAGACGGCGATGAACGTCCGGGTAATTGATGTTATCGAACCGCTTAAACGATTCGCTGTTTTGAATTAACGTGGAAATTCGCCGCGCAAGGCGATACGACTCGGGATAACGTCGGCGAAGTTGAGCAGTCAATAAATTAGTCAATTCAATCTGGCTGATTTCCGCTTCGATCTCTGTATCCGACATTTTCGTGTCGAGATAATGCTGAAATCTCTCTTTGCTCAAAAGCGTTACGAAAAGCTCCTGAGTCATATCGTTATAGACATTAAATCTGCCTTCTTCGACGAGAAATCCGGCGCGTTTTGACGCTCTGACCAAAGGGTGTGATGAAACTATGCGATGGAGTTCCGTCCAGATTTGATTGACATCCGAAACTTTGAGACTCTTATTCCACTTTCCGACTTTGATCTGCCGCTTTATGATCTTTTTCGGCAGACTGTTTTTCTTTTCGGTGATTGCCATAAATAATATTCCGATTTTTCCTTTTGAATTTTTTGCGAAGCTGTCCTAAGTAGAGTTTCAATTCCGCTCCGCTTTGCCTTTATAAATCGTCTTCCCGAGTCGGATTTAAATAGATGTTAAGCTGAATGCTTGCTCTGACTTTTCGCAAATTTTGAATTGGTAGAAAAAAATTTCTAGGAATCGAATGCCGCGCTGTGTGCGTCCGATTCGAGGTAAGGTCGCCATAGAGATTATTCATCTCGTCCGGCTACACTTTTAAATACTAACAATTATTTTCAATTTGAGCAACATTTTTTTGTATTTTTTGTGATTGTTTAACATTTTTTCTCAAACCTCTATAAACGTTGGACTTTCACGCGAATCTTTGAGAAATAAACTGAATTACTAATTTTTTTTTCAAATTATTTTCAAAAAGTTTTGGAACGAACGAGCGATTATAGGTTTATTTTGATAGTTACGAAATAATAGCTTGCATTTATAAAAAAGGTAAGTTGTGTAAAATTTTCGATAAAAAATATATAATTATGTTTTCGTTAACAATGATTTCTTTTCGCAAAAACAAAAATTGTCCTTCATCGCAGGAAGTTCTATCATTCCAAAACGGCGAAATTTCAAACAATAAAAACGATCTGATTCGTGAGCATCTGGGAATCTGCGAATTCTGCGCGGCGGAAGTTGAATTTTATGCACGTTACCCGCAAGGTGATGAAATAATTGAAGAAGCGACGGAAATACCGCAACCGTTGTTTGAACTTGCTCAGGCGTTACTTTCCAACAAGGAAAAAAACCTAAATTTACTGAACAAACTTATAGATAAGGACAGTTTACTGCTTGAAAACGCTTAACAAATCTCGTCAATCGCTTCCTCGTATTTTTCGTCAATTACGTTACGTTTGATCTTCAAAGTCGGAGTCATTTCACCTTTATCAATCGAAAATTCGCGCGGCAGAAGATAAACTCTTTTAACTCTTTCGTAGTCATTTATTTCCCGCGTCAATTCGCCCGCTTCGCGCTGGACTCTTTTAATAACATAAGAATTTTCGCATAATTCCTCGCGCGTTCCTTCCGCCTGAATTCCTTCTTCTTTTAACGTTTGCCTTAACGCTTCCCAATCCGGCACGATCAATGCGCCGACTTGTTTTCTGCCCGAACCGACAACGACCGCCTGCGAGACGAGCGGCGATTGTTTAAGAAGACTTTCCACTTGCTGAGGCGCGACGTATTTGCCGTTTGAAAGTTTGAACAGGTCTTTCTTGCGATCAGTAATGTAAAAATGTCCGTCCGCGTCTTTATAGCCGATGTCGCCCGTGTGATAAAAACCGTCCGCGTCCAAAACCTTTTCGGTTTCTTCTTCCAGTTTGTAATAACCTTTCATCACATTTTCGCCGCGAATCAAAATTTCGCCGTCGGATTCAGCAATTTTCATCTCGATTCCGTCAAACGGCGTTCCGATTGAGCCGACTTTGTTGTCTTCCGGGCGATTCGCACAGACGATGCACGCCTCGGTCATTCCGTAACCTTGCAGAATCGGAATTCCCGCCGCCCAGAATGCGTAGGAAAGTTTTTTGGAAAGCGGCGCACCGCCGGAGACGAAAAAACGCATACTTCCGCCGACACCTTCACGCCATTTCGAGAAAACGAGACGACTCGCAATCGCGTGTTTCGCCGCCAAAACAGTCGGAGCTTTTTCGCCTTTGTCCTCGAACGTCCAATAATCCTGACCGACTTGCAATGCCCATTCAAAAAGAGACGTTTTCCAACCGCCCGCCGACTTCCCTTTTTTAACGATTTTGTGATAAACCTGTTCGAAAAGGCGCGGCACGGCGGTCATAATCGTCGGTTTGACTTCCGCCAGATGAGTAGCGATCTGCTCGAACGCGGCGCAGTAACTGATCGAAACGCCGTTCGCCGCGAGAACGTAAAAAACCGACCGCTCAAAAATATGCGACAGCGGAAGAACGGCGAGCGAACGATCCGATGTCAAAATCGGCAAACCGGCGGAAATTGCTTTGATATTTGAAACAAAACTTTCGTGCGTCAGCATTACACCTTTCGGCTCGCCGGTCGTGCCGGAAGTATAAATCAGCGTTGCCAGATCATCCGTTTTGAGTTGCGACAGAAAATTTTCAAATGTTCGGCTGTCAATTTTTTCAACTTCAACGCCGCGTTTCTCAATTTCCGTTAAAGTGATGGCGCGATTCTCGTTTTCGGGAATTGCATCGTCGTCGAAAAAGACGAGTTTTTCAAGACGCTCGACAGATTGAATCGCATTTTCGGCGTGTTTCCAAAGTTTTTTGCCGGAAATAAACAGCATTTTCGCGCCGGAATTTTCTAAAATATAACGAATTTGCTCGACGGCTTGAGTCGTATAAATCGGAACATTTACGGCGCGAAGCGACAAAATCGCCAGATCGGTCAGCGACCATTCGGGACGATTTTCTGAAATAATCGCAATTTTATCGCCAGCTTTTACGCCTAAATCGGAAAGTCCGAGCGCAAGACGTTTGATCTTTTCGATCACTTCCTCACCCGCGATATTATGCCACGTATTATCAATTTTATAATTTAATGTATCCGCCTTTCCGTATCGCCGAAAAGCTTCGATGCAGTAGTGAGGAAGCGTCTGCGGTATGTTTTCAAATCCATCTAAATTTTCTGCCGTCATTTCGATAATTGTAATATTTTTGTCTTAAAAGCAATATAAGTTATAACCGAATTTATCGAATATGACCAATGTATAAGGCAAGTTAAACTTGTTCGAGCCAGTTTATGAGCATTGTTTCCTGCTTATGAAAAGCGTGTTCGGGCGCGTTGTTTTCGCTCATCGGCAGTTTGAAAAATACGGAAAGTTGTTCCTGAATTCCCGAATTTCCCCGGCGTTTTGCCAAATCCAAACAACGAGCAATTTCGATGGCGAGCGGTGCGGCGAGAATCGAATCTTTGCAGAGGAAATTTATTTTCAACTGCATCGGCTGACCGAGAAAGCCCGTAACATCAATGTTGTCCCACGCTTCTTTGTTGTCGCCGCGCGGTCGGTAATAGCGTATGTCAACGATGTGATCTTCGACCGTGTAACCGAGAATACTACGCAACACGGAATGTTTTGTTTTGACTTTCGAACGCAGCGAACCTTCGTTTGAAAGCGCGAGTCCGTCGCGGTTCCCCAGAATATTTGTTGAATACCAGCCTTCGATTTTGAGTGCGCGAGTTCGCAAAGCGGGCGCGAGAACGGTTTTGATAAAAGTTTGTCCGGTTTTGCCATCTTTTCCGGCGAGAGGAACGCCATTTTTTTCGGCAAATTCGATCAATGCGGGAATGTCGGCGGAAACCGACGGCGTGAAATTTCCATACGGGACGTTTTCCGCAATCGCTGCGTAAGCATAAAGCATCGCGGGCGAAATTTCTATCGAATTTTCGTCAAGAGCGTTTTCAAAACCTGCAATCGTATTGAAAATTTCGTTTCCTTCATCGGCGAGTCTTTCTGTCGAAGCGAGATTTATTACGACAACTTCATCACATTCTGTTTTAAATTCCTTTAAATTTTCACGAATTTTTTCGATGACTTCGCGGTGAGTTTTTTTCGCGAGATTGTTTTCGCCTTCGATGTTTACGAGAAAATCTTTATTTCCGGCGGCAAGCCACGGTTTTATTTTTCTGAGTTCTTCTTCGGCGGCGACATATTGTTTGTGCGTTAAAACGTCGTGTTCTTCGGCGGCTTTGGCGAGATGTTCGCCGTGCAGATCCCAACCGGCGAAGACGATATTTTCATAATCCGCCAAATCTTTCGTCAATTCCGCGTCCAAATCCGCGAGCGGCAAACCTTCTTTGCCGATGATTCCTTTTTTTAAAAGCGAAATTCCGGCGACCATCGTCGTGCCGACCGCGCCGCCTAATCCGATAATTGCTATGCCGAGTTTGCGTTTATTCATAACGAGAAAACGACAATTTTACATTATTTTGGGATTTTTAGCACAAATGAAAAGCGCGAGATAATTCCCGCGCTTATCTAATCTAAAATTCAAAATCGAATTACATATTTTGATCAGGCTCAAAAGTGTATAGAATTTCGCCGAGACCGCCTTTCATACCTACGTCGTCAACGCTTTTGACAGTTTCGGAAAGCGATGTGGCAAACATCGTGATGACTAAGCCGCTTTTAACGCCCGGACGCGCCGCCGGAATCCATAAACGCCTGCCCCAAAGTGTAAACGGTTTGCCGTTGACCTCACCGACGTTTTTGAATTTTACCTCATAAGTCCGCCAACCGTCATTGATGTTCGTTTCATCCTGCGAAACAATTTGATAATTCGGCAAAACCTTTTTTAAATCTTCGTTGGATTTTTCCACTAATTGCGGGAATTTGTCTTTATCTTTCTGAAAAGTTCCGTCGCTTTCATAAGGGCTGACCATAAATTGCTCAATCGGCAGACCGTTTGCAGCTTCGCGGGAAATGTCAATAAACTTATTGTCGGAATAATTCCGTTTCCATCCTTTCGGATAATAAAGTTGAAAACCGCGAAAGTTTTTGAGTAAATCTTTGTCCAAATTTTCCTTTGAATTTTCAAAAAAGACCGAATTTGGCGGTGCTTCAATTGAACGCGGAATCGGCGGCGTTTCGATGTTCGGGATTTGCGGTGTCGGCACTTTCGTCTGCGGCGGCGGTTCGGGATTTTGATTAACTACAATCACTTTTTCAGGCGGGCGGTTTGCAAAATAATAGAAAATTCCGGCAACAGCGGCAATCAAAACAATTAAACCGAAAAACGACAGAGTCGCAGTTTTCCAAATATTTTCGCTTTTTCCCTCAATCGAACGGCGTTTCCACGCAGGTTCTTCTTCTGTGGAGATTTCGCTGATGATTTCCTCTTTTACAGGTTCTTCTATTTCAGATTTTAATTCAGCATTATCAACAATTTCGATGTTTTCAAACGGCGGAATGATTTGTTCGTCCGGCATTGCCGTTTCCGAAGATTTTGTCGGCATTAAAATCGGCGAAAATACTTTTTGCCGCATTTCCGGTTCTTCGTCCGTTTCGATAATTTCCAGCAGTTCTGTTTCAGATATTTCTTCAAACGGTTTTTCTGCTTTATTTTCCGGCTCTTTTATAAATTCGGGAACGGGAATTTCCTGTTTGATTTCCGGTTGTGAAACTTTCGGCTTGTTGAAATAATTCGTTTCGATCTCATCAAGTTCAAAAATTTCCGCGACTCCAGAATTTTCTTCTTCCTTTTTTTCCGTCGAAACGGTCGAGACGGCATTAAACAAAGCATCGCCGAATTCGCGCGCCTTGAAATACCGTTGCGAAGGATTGGGGGACATCGCTTTTTCGAAAATTTTATCAACAGTCGGCGGCACGTCGAACCGCACGTTTGACGGCACGAGTTTTAATCCTTCACGCTGCGCTTTGAGCATTTCGCGCCAGGAATTTGCATTGTGAGGCAATCTTCCGGTCAACATTTGGTAAGCGATAACGGCTAACGAATATGTGTCGCCGGAAATATTCGCCGGATTGCCTTCGAGTTGTTCAGGAGCGGTATATGCCAGATTTTGTTCAGGAATTTCTTCCTCGAAAATTCCGAAATTCGTCAGTTTTACCTGTTCCGTTCCTTCTTCCGAAATGGTCAGAATAATATCTTCCGGTGTTAATCGGCGATGCAGAATGTCGTTTTGATGAACTTCGCTGAGCGCGACGGCGGCTTGATTTATTATTCGCGCCGCCCGCAGAGAATTAAATTGTTCGCGTTTTAAAAGCAGATCAGCAAGCGTTTTGCCTTCCACGAAACTGCTGATTATAAATGGTTTGCCTTCCGGCAGTTCGCCGGAATCAATAACGCGCAAAATGTTCGGATGATTAATGTGTGACAGCGAAACACGCTCTTCGGCGTAAACATTATTTATAAAATCATCCTCTTTATCTTCGCCGAGAAGAACGCGGGCGAAAACTTTTTTATCGTTTGAAAGTTTGTCTTTTGCCAAAAACAAAATACTGTTTTCGTTTTGCCGCAATCTGCCGACAATTAAATAGCGTCCCTTAATCGTATGACCTAAAAGCACATTCGGATTTTCCGCCGTTACCGCGATTCTGCCGCCCGGATTATTCTGACGGTCGCCGACTTCGGCTGTGCCGGACGGAATTTCGCTCGGTTTAATAAAACGCGGCAGCGATTTCGATTTTTCCTCAACCCGTATTCGCTGTTCTTTTTTGACGATATTGCTGAGCGTTAAAGGCTTTTCCGGCTGTTGCGATTCATTTGTTCTTTGCTGAATCTGCTCTTTCAACTGCTCGAAGTTTCGCGGGTTTGATTCGTTTTTTACCGTCTCATTTTCAAAATCGAGCGTATTACTTAAAATGCTCGAAAAAACCGCATTTGTTTTTTTTACGGCATTATTGACGGAAGGAACGGCAATCAGGCGAATTTTATCTTTGGCGCAGAATCTTTGAGTTCCTTCTTCGTATTTTGTTTGGCACTTAGGACAGTAAAGCATCTTGTTTTTTTCCTGTAACTGAAACTAACATAATAAACTTAATTAAATCTTAAATCGTGTAGGCGTGGGCATTAAACCTGACAAGATAAACATTTAATTAATGTTAGATTTCAGTTTTACTGATGAGAGATTATAATTTAAGGATTTCTAAGTTAATAAAAAATTTTAATTAACGCTTACAGAATGGATGGAAAGTGATCAATTTAATCTGCTTGACCGAGCAGATTAAATTAATCACTTTCAACTATAAACTTTTAACTGAAAAATTTCCACCTTTTTATTTCACTTTAGCCAATTTTTCCGCTAAGACCGCATTTTCCGTATCGAGAGCGACGGCTTGCTGATAGACGCGAAACGCATCTTTCGGCTTTCCTTTGCTCATCCAACCGTCACCGACAGCTTCAAATTCCTGCGCGAGCCGGCGGCGTTCGTTTTCCGACACGACTTTTAACGCTTCGGTCAAAATTTTCTCCGCATCCTTGAATTCGCCGCGCCGCGAATAGAGCGACCCCAAAAGCGCGTAAGCGACAAAACTGTTCGGGCTGACTTTCAAACTTTTCCGCAAAACTTCTTCGGCTTCTTTGTATTCGGAGCGTGTCGTCAGAGCGCGACCGAGCAAATACAGCGCGGTCGGATTTTTCGGGTCTTCGCGCAAAGCGCGGCGCAGAAGCTGTTCCGAATCCGTATAACGCTGCTGCGACTGCATTACATCGGCGACAAGAATCATCGTCGGCACATCTTTGGCAAACTGCATCGCTTTTCGATATGCTTCCGCCGATTCATTAATTTGTCCGGTGCGCCGCAAAAGTCTGCCGAGATGCGCGTAAGCGAGCGCAAATTCGGGATCGAGTTTGATCGCTTTTTCATAAGACGAGCGCGTTTCCTGACGAATTTTTCCGCTCAATTCAAGTGCCACGCCGAGTTGATCGAACGCAATCGGATTTTGCGAATCAAGCGTGATTGCCTTCCGCGCCGTCTGTTCGGCTTCGGCATATCTCGGCGATAAATCTTTTCCGGTAATCGGTTGTGTCAAAACGAAACTGATGGCAACGTAAGGTTCGGGAGTAGATGGCGACAGACGAATCGCTTCACGATAAGCGCGCTCGGCTTCTTCCCAACGCTGTTGATCGCTGTAGATATTTCCTAAACCGTAAACTGCACGAAAATCATTCGGTTTAATATTCAGCGCACGGCTGTAAGCCGATTCCGCACCAACGTAATCACGCGAATCGCGGGCATTATTTCCCTCGTCAATCGAAGTGTCAAAAAGCTCGTCCTTTTTCAAACTTTCCGCCGAATTTTGGGGAACGATAATAATTACATCATCAGTATTTGCAACTTCGTTATTTTCAGGCGCGGTTTTCTTTTTCGCAGACGGTTTCTGCGGAGTCGGTTTGTTTGAGGCGGTCGTCGTTCGCGGTTTAGCAGCGTTACTTTTCGCTGAATTTGAAGATGAACTTCTTGTCTTTGTCGCAGTTTTCGGTTTCGGCGCAGTTTTCTTTTTAGCCGGAGCAGTTTTTGTTTTCGGATTCGACGTGCGGAACAGATCGTTGGCACTTCCTAAATCCTGACCGGAAACGAAAATCGGAGTAACCGTTAAACAAATCAGTAAAATACTGTTTCTATAAAATCTCATATCAAACTCTGTTAAAAATTTATGGATTTGAACTTACCAGACGAAATCCGAGCGTTTTATCCTTTGTGTCGGGCGCGAGGTTGAAACGGAAAGTTGATGTAATTCCGTCGCTCGGTTTTTCCTTTGCCGAACCGCCGCGAATCATTATATCGTTTTTTTGCGCTTCTTTTATTTCGCCGCCGCTTCCGGGATAGACATTTGCTTTGGTGTCCGTCCATTCCCAGACGTTGCCGATTAAATCATAAACTCCCGCATCGTTTTTTCCGGCTGTGCGCGAACCGACATCGAGTGGTTCGCCGTCTTCTCTCGCAATTACGGTAATGCCGTCCGTCCAATCATTTCCCCACGGATAAAGATTTTCTTTCTTTCCGTTTCGTGCGGCGTATTCCCATTCGGCTTCTGTCGGCAGACGATATTCGCGCCCGTCGCGTTTTGAACGCCATTCGGCAAACGCTTTGGCATCGGTGTAGGAAACGTAGCGAACGGGCGTTTTTTCATTTCCCGCGAGCGGTTTTCCGTTGACCCAATGTTGCGGAACGGTGTGTCCCATCGCGGTTACAAAATCGTAGTATTCACCATTTGTTACTTCGGTTTTGTCCATCCAAAAATCTTTTACCGTAACGGGATGCGCTGGTTTTTCGCGGTCTTTGCCGTCATTATTTCCCATCATAAAGTCACCGCCTGCGATTTTCACCATTTCGCTTTTCGATGTCGGCGGTAACGTTTGATTTGCCGTCGAAGTGTTTGCATCTGTTTGACTGTTGATATTTCCGGCATTCGTTTTCCCGCTGAAAATTCCGGCGAAATATGCACCGCCGAGTCCAATAGTAAGCAGTAAGAATATGCCCAAAATTCCAGTAATCGCCCAAATAAGCGGCGACATATACCATTTTTTTGACGGCGGCTCGGCAGACGCGGGCGTTTGAGTTTGATGTTGAACGGTGTGCAAATTCTGGCTGATCGTCGGCTGATCTTCTATTTCAAATGCCGACATTTGTCTTTGAGAATTATGTGCGGAAGAAGACTTTTGGGAAACGGTTTTGTTTAATTCGGAATTTGTTGCAATTGTCGGCGGTTTAGGAATCGCACCGACTTCCAAAAGACGCGCGACGACCTGCTGCGGTTTTCCGTCGCAGACGACATCGCCCGTCCAATCCTGAAATCCTTCGTGGCGCACGCGGACGTGATGTCTGCCGCTCTGTAAACCTTCGAGCGAAAGCCAGCCGTCCTGTTCGCTCCTGCCCATCGGCACATCATCAACAAATACAGTTGATTCCGCCGGATTTGTCAAAACCTGTAAATTTGAAACGGGAAGATTTGAAGACGTGATCGCGCCGACGTTCGACGAAGAAACATTGACTGCACCTCTTAATTCTTCGATAAAACTTTTAACCGTCGGTGTACGGTTTTCCGGTTCTTTTTCGAGCGCGTGGCGGACGGCGACTTCGACCTGCTGCGGAATATCAACGCCGAAATCGGAAAACGGCGGCGGCGCGTCCGAGAGATGTTTTTTCATAATCGCGGGAATCGAAGAACCTTTAAAAGGCACATCGCCCGCCAACATCTGAAAAAGCATTATGCCGAGCGAATAAATATCCGAACGCGCGTCCGGGTCTTCGTCCGACCATTGTTCGGGAGCCATATAATACGGCGAACCCATTAAACCCGTCGTCTGCGCCTGAATAAATGAGCCGAGAAGTTCGCCGGATTTTATCTTTGCCAGACCGAAATCGAGAATTTTGACTGCTTCCGCCAAATTCGGCGTGTCTTTCGCAATAATGACGTTAAGCGGTTTTATGTCGCGGTGAACGATGCCTTGTTTATGCGCCGCCGAAAGTCCGTTGCCGATTGCCGTGATTAATTCGAGTGCCTTTTCCGGCGAAAGTCTTTTCTCGCGTTCGAGCAGATCGTGCAAAGATTCGCCTTCAACGAATTCCATTACGAGAAACGGCATCGTGCCGTTGACGACTCCGTAATCGGAAACGCTGACGACATTATGATGACGAATCGCGGCAGCGGCGAGTGCTTCCTGACGAAATCTCTGAACCAATTGCGGATCGTTGCCGACGAGATCGGGCAAAATAACTTTAATAGCGTGTTTCGTTTTCAGATAGGCGTGTTTTGCACAGTAAACAACGCCCATTCCGCCCTGACCGAGACGGCTTTCGAGATGATATTTTCCTTCTAAAACCGGTTCGCCGCTGATCGTGTGCATCGTCGGCAGTCCGTCTTTCGGACAGATATTCGTTTCATCGGAGAAGCAATTTTTGCAATGTTGACACTCGCGCATTTTGGATTTTAAATTGTTGGTGAACCAGCTAAAGCCGAAATTATAACATCGGAAATCTCATTTTAGTTTGTTTGTTTGTTTGAATCAAGGTTTGAAATGATTGGGATGTTAAAGTTCGAAAAATCGAATTTGTTCAAAAAAAAAACGATTCTTTGTCTTTGTTGTATTTTACGCGAAATAGTCGCAATTGTGCGGCGTAATACTGCAAAAGTGCGTTGCACAATCGGAATTATGCACCGCACTTTTGCAGTTGTGTAGTGCATAGTTACAATTGTGCAGCGCAGAATCCGAGTTGTGCAGTATATAATTGCAATTGACATAGAAAATTACTTTAGTTTTTTCTACTTCACGACAATATTCACCAATCTTTTCGGCACGACTATGATTTTCACGATTTCCTTGCCGTCGGTGTTTTCTTTAACTTTCGCATCTTCCAACGCCAGTTTTTCCAAATCATCTTTCGACGCTTCCGGCGGTGCGAAAACGCGCGAACGCAATTTTCCGTTGACCTGAACCGCGATTTCCAACTCATCTTCCTTCGCCAATTCTTCATCGGCGATTGGAAAACTTGCGCCCGAAGCCAAGATTCCGTTCGCGTTTCCGGTGACGACTTCCCACAATTCCTCAGCCGTGTGCGGCGCATAAGGCGCGAGCATCAATATCAGATTTTTGACCGCTTCTTTAACAGCGAACAAATCCGCATCTGTCGCTTCGTTCGGCTGAATTTTGAAATCGTAAAGCGCGTTCGATAATTCCATCAACGCCGCGACGGGCGTGTTAAATTGTCCGCTTTCAAAATTTTCCGTGATGCGTTGAATCGTCTGATGATTCTTTCTTTGCAAATCACGCGCATCTTTCGAGAATTCGGACGGCGCGTGTTCCGGCGCGTTTTTCAGACTTTCGTTCCACGCGAAAACGTAACGCCAGACGCGCTGCAAAAATCTCACCGCGCCGTCAATTCCCGTTTCCTGCCAGACCAATTCGTTCTCGACGGGCGCGGCAAACAGCGAAAAAATCCGCACCGCGTCCGCGCCGTAAATCAAGATCATATCGTCCGGGTCAACGCCGTTATATTTCGATTTCGACATCTTCTCGACCGCGACTTTGATCGGCGAATTGTCCGCTTTCAAATTCGCGCCCAAAACTTTACCGCGTTCATCACGCTTGATATTGACTTCGTCGGGCGGAAAATAGACCGCTTTTTCTTCCGAATAATAAGATTCGCCGACGACCATTCCCTGCGTCAAAAGATTTCTCACCGGCTCGTTAATTTTCACCAAACCGATGTCGCGCATCACTTTCGTCCAAAATCGCGTGTAGAGCAAGTGCATTACCGCGTGGTCAATCCCGCCGATATATTGATCAACCGGAATCCAATATGACGCGATTTCCGGCTCGAACGGCAAAATCGTGTTATGCGGGTCTAAATAGCGGAAATAATACCAAGTCGAATCAACAAAAGTGTCCATCGTGTCCGTCTCGCGCTTCGCAGGTTCGGCGCATTTCGGACAATTCGTATTCACAAATTCGGGAACTTTCGCCAACGGAGATTCACCGACACCCGAAAAAGGCGCACTTTCCGGCAGTTCGACGGGCAGATTCTCATACTTTTCAGGAACCGCACCGCAAGTTTCGCAATAAATTATCGGAATCGGCGCGCCCCAAAACCGCTGACGCGAAATGCCCCAATCACGCAGACGATAAGTAATCGCACCTTCGCCGAAACCTTTGTCCTCGGCGAATTTCGTCATCTCGCGCTTCGCTTCTTCCGTAGTTTTGCCAGACCAATCGCCGGAATTTACGGAAATTCCGTATTCGGTAAAAGCCTCTTCGATTTTGGATTTCGGATTTTGGATTTTGGATTGTTCCTCTTCATTTCTGACTTCTGACTTCTGACTTCTGACTACTTCTCTGATCGGCAAATTGAATTTCTTCGCAAATTCAAAATCGCGTTCGTCGTGCGCCGGGACGCTCATCACCGCGCCGGTTCCGTAATTCATCAAAACATAATTCGCCGTCCAGACCGGAATTTCCTCGCCCGAAAACGGATTGACCGCTTTCAAACCGGTATCAACGCCGTCCTTTTCGATTTCCTCGCCGTATTCCGTCGGCTTCGCTTTTTCGACGCGGATTTCTTCTATTTTATTTTTAATTTCTTCGGAAAACGATTCAAAATTTTCCAGAATCAACGGATGTTCGGTCGCCAGAACAATCGCGTTCGCGCCGAAAATGGTATCAATTCTGGTCGTGAAAACCTCGACCGAATCAGTTTTCGATTCCTCGTTTTGAAATTTGAAATGTGAAATCTGAAATTTGACTTCCGCACCTTCGCTTCGACCGATCCAATTCTTTTGCATCGTCAAAACTCTCTCCGCCCAACCGCCTTCGATCTCGTCCATTCCGTCGAGCAATTCCTGCGCGTAATGCGTGATCTTCAAAAACCACTGCGGACGATTTTGCTTTTCGACCTGCGAACCGCAACGCCAGCAAATTCCGCCCGACGCTTGTTCGTTCGACAGAGTAGTTTCGCAACGCGGACACCAATTTATTTCCGAATCCTTGCGATACGCCAAACCCATCTCCAGCATTTTCAGGAAAAACCATTGATCGAATTTGTAATATTCCGGTCGGTGCGCCGCGATCTCGCGCGACCAATCGTAACTCAAACCGAGCATCTGCAATTGCTCGCGCATCTGTACGATATTTTCTTCCGTCCAGTTTCGCGGATTAACGCCTTTCTTGATCGCCGCCTGTTCCGCCGGTTGTCCGAACGAATCCCAGCCGATGGGATGCAGAACATTAAATCCGCACAGACGTTTATACCAAGCCAGCGCATCGCCGATCGAATAATTCCGAACGTGTCCCATATGCAAACGCCCCGACGGATACGGCAGCATCTCCAAACAGAAAAACTTCGGCTTTTCATCAACGTGCGCCTCAAATGTTCTATTCTCGCGCCAACGCTTTTGCCATTTTTGCTCTATCTTTTTCGCAAAATATTTCTCGTCCATAACCTTTTAATAAATAATAACTTTAGCGGTTAAATCATATTTAACCGCTCTAAAAAATGTAAATTGTAATGATTTGATAACTTACGGAGTGCCGCCGCATCGCAAAAAAATATTCCGCGAGCGGCTATCTAAGAAGAAGATTTGTCAATTTGCCAAACAAAATCATACAAAGCATTGTAGATAAATATATTTTTTTATGCAACCGATAAATCTGTTATATTCGCTTTTAATATATTATTTAAAAGTTTGCCAAATTTATTGACAATCAATTAATGTTGATATAACTCAAAAATTATTTGAAACGAACTTAATCCGTTCAAAATTATATTTGATATGACGCTTGCTCTCCAATTTCGACTCGTATTGTTCGCTGCGTTTTTTCGTGTGATATAATTTTCAATACTTGGAGGTTTTGTTTTATTAGTAATATTCACGGCTTTACGCAAGGGCTAAAACACAATCAGTTGAAGCGCATTGAAAAACTTTCGACGCGGCGCGTTGCACCGGATCAGATCGTTTCTCAAGAACTCGCCCGACAATTATCAGAAATATCATTTGAAACCGGCAGACAGGTCGGCGTTCTCATCAACCGCAAAGGCAGAGTCGAATATGTGATGGTCGGCAACGCCAAAAAGATCGAGATGCCGGATTTCGGACGCGCGCGTGTTTCGTCCGACAGATTTCGCGGTCTGCGCTGTGTGCATACGCATCTGCAAAACGAGAAATTGACGCAGGACGATCTGACCGATCTCGCGCTTTTGCGTCTGGATTTGATGGCGATAATTCAGGTTGACGAGCGCGACGGTCTGCCGAAGGAAGTTTTTGCCGCGCATCTGCTTCCGGCAAATGCCGAAACGATTCACTCGGAAACCGAAGAAGAATCGCCGTTTGAATTCTTAACGCCGAATGTTCCGTCGCAGTTAGATGTAAATTTCGTCCAGTTGATTGATTCACTTGAAGCGGAAATGGCGCGAAACCGTCTGACCGTCGGCAAAAAACAAACCAAACGCGACCGCGTGATCTTGGTTTCCGTAACGACGGGTTATGCGTCCGATGCCGAAGAAACTTTAAATGAACTCGAAGAACTCGCGCTTTCGGCTGATGTTTTAATTTTAGATAAAATCGTTCAACGGCGAAGCAGAATTGATCCGAAAACGGTCTTAGGACGCGGAAAACTCGACGAACTTCTGATTCGCGCGATGCGTCTTGGCGCGGATTTGATAGTTTTCGACGGCGAACTTTCGCCGACTCAGGTTCGATCTTTGAGTGAAGCGACCGATTTGAAAGTTATTGACCGACCGCAATTGATTCTCGACATTTTCGCCCAACGCGCACAATCACGCGAAGGGAAGTTACAGGTCGAACTCGCGCAATTAAAATATTTACTGCCGCGTCTGATTCAGGGACATAATTCCGCATTTTCGCGTCTCGCGGGCGGAATCGGCGGGCGCGGTCCGGGCGAAACGAAACTCGAAACCGACCGCCGCCGCGTACGCGATAAAATCACGCATCTGGAAAAACAGGTCAAACATTTGAGCCGTCAGCGCAAGGAACAACGCAAAAACCGCGTCAATCGAAGCATTCCGATCATCTCGCTTGTCGGCTACACGAACGCCGGAAAATCCACGATCTTAAATGCGCTGACCGACAGCAAAGTTTACGCGGCAAAGAAAATGTTCGCCACGCTCGACCCGACTTCGCGCCGTTTGCGTCTGCCGTATGAACAGGAAGTCATCATCAACGATACGGTCGGTTTTATCCGCGATCTGCCGGAAACATTAGTCGCCGCCTTTCGCGCGACGCTTGAAGAAATCTCCGACAGCGATCTTTTAGTTCACGTCGTTGACGTTTCAAATCCTAATCACTTGGCACAAATCGAATCTGTTGATAAAATCCTTTTGGAACTCGAATTAAACCAAATACCGCAAATTATAGTTTTAAATAAAGCCGATTTAGTTGAAAAGGCAGAAATCGAAGCGATAACGCGCCGTCTGTCTTTAGAAAAAGGAGTTGAATGCGTCGCAGTTTCAGCAATCCGACCGAATACTTTGAATATATTGGTCGAAAAAATTGAAAGCGAATTAAATGCACCAAATGAAAAAGCAAAGATCAAAGTTACTTCGAGCGAACTTTAATCTTTGCCTTTCTATTTCCGACTTTTTTTATTCTTCAAGTTTGAGAAAAACATCCCACGCCCAACGTCCGACTTGCGCTCCGCGAGAATCCCAGACTTTTGCCCGATAACGAAATTCGTTGCCGTGTTGATCGGTCTTTTTAGATTTCTTATATCTTAATTCTATCTTGACGATGTTCAATGCCGGGAGCGTTGATAATTCGTTCGCTTCGGAAATACCATTGTGATTGGTGTCCTGCCACAACCGCAGACTGCTGAAAATGTTATCTTGCGCGTCAATGTTTCCGTCTTCGTTGCCGCCGTTTGCTGATTTGTCGAATTCGGCAAGCGCGAGAAATCCGTTTCGCTCGTTCGATGCAGGTTGTTCGGTCATATTTCCGAACATCTCATGTGAACTGTCAATCGTATTGTTACCGTTGCGATCTAAAACAAGCCAGGCATCGTCGGAATCAGCCGCCGTCCAAGATATTTTATGCGGCACGCCGTCGCCGTTAAAATCAAACATTACGCCGTTGGCGGCATCGGTTAAATCAAAACCATTGCCGAGAATGTCGATAACAATCGGCGATGCACGACAACAACCAAGCGGGTCAATATTTTCGGTGTCAGGACGACCTAAGATTAGACAATACGGATCACATTCAACTCCGCCGCCGCCGCCTGTTGGAGTTGGTGTCGGAGTTGGCGTTGAATTTGGACAACATAAAGTGTTGCCTCCAGACGTTGTTGAAGTAAATCCTAATGGACAACTGTTATTAGGATTGGGGACTGTGCAGTTTGCTCCTATTGTGCCTTGCTCTGCACGGGACAAAAACAAAGTTAAAAAGATATTTGAAAATAGATAACGGATGTGTTTTGAGCTAAATTAGCCCTCAGCATATGAAAAAAACACATCCGAATGCTTTGCAGCATTACGAGCAAATTTACCATTAGATAAGCGTCGCGTCGAGTTGGCGGCGGCTTTGCTGATCGCCATTATTCAACAGAACACTACAAATTTGGCAAGATTAGCCAATGTTTTAGACTTATCGGCTAAGAAGGATTCAAAATATCGGCGGTTAAAACGCTTTTTTCAGTTGGCTGAGATTGATTTCGACATTTTTGCCGAGTTGATTATTGCGATCATCAAACCGAAAGGTAAGTATGTTTTGGCGTTGGATCGCACCGAGTGGAAATACGGCTTGATATGGGTCAACATTTTGACGTTATCAATCGTGGTTGGAAACACTTCGATACCGTTATTTTGGATAACGCTCTCGCGCAAAGGCAACTCCGTATTAGCGGAAAAGAAACAGATAATCGGGCGTTATATCAAAGTATTCGGCATCAAAAACATCGAATACTTGAGTGGTGACCGTGAGTTTGACGGATATGAATTGGTCAAATATCTGGACAAGGAAAAAGTCCCGTTTCGTCTGCGGATAAAAGCTTCGATGACGATTACCAACAAAAGCGGGAAGCCGATGAGATGCGGGAAATTGTTACGAACATTGAAGATCGGCGAGAGTTACCGTTTGCGACGGGCGAGGAGATACGCCGGAGTCAAGGTATCGGTCGAGGTGAAAAGAGGAAAAGACTCTCAGGAAAGTGTGATTGTCATTTCGTCTGAAGCGAGTGAGAAAATCCTGTCGGAATACAAGCGGAGATGGGCGATAGAAACATTGTTTCAGAACTTAAAGAGTCGCGGATTCGAGATCGAAAAAACGCATCTGACGAAAGTGGAGAAGATAGATAAGTTATTCGGAGTATTGGCGTTAGCAGTGGCGTGGGCGATCAAAACAGGGGAAGCGGAAAACGCCGTCAACTCGATTGAAATAAAAAAGAACGGGAGAGCGCAAACAAGTCTTTTCAGATTAGGATGTGAAATAATCCAAGAGGTGTTATTTGAACTAAAGAGATATTCGAGAGTAAATATCTTTGCAATTCTAAGATGCTGACAACAGCTAACTTATGTCGTTTTGTCCCGTACAGAGTGTGCCTTGAAGACAACAACCGTCAATTTTAGTCGTGCCTTGTGGACAAGTTCCAAAAACACTAGGTGGCGTAGTACATTTTTTACACTTTATAGGGCATTTAATCTCCGCAATATCAAGTTTTGGTGTCCCATCGCAAAGTTCGTATGAATATGAAATAACATTGGCATCAGCTGGTGGTTTTGTTTCACATTTCAACACATCGGTAGAATGTTGACAACTTGTGAATTCACACATTTGAACAGAATACAATCTTGTTGTTCTAGAATCCTCATAAGTTCCATCAGAAGTTTCACATTTATCGTAATTTAAGGGTCTATCTGAACCTGTGAAATTACATTTTAACTCGTAACACCTCGTTCCACTTTGATCATTGAATAAATTACAGGAAGGCGTTCCCATTGTTTTATAAACTATATCCGCTAAAACTTTGGTGGTAACTACAAAAGAACCAAAGAAGATGACACCGCAAGTAAAACCAAATAATATTTTTTGTTTCATTTTGCATCCCTCCGTTCCGGTATATCAAAAGATTTTTGTAGTCCCTGCTTAACACCTTCTTCACCGGATTTATTTATTGCTTCTTTCAATTTATTGCGAATAAAGCCGACACCACTTTGGAAGCCGGTTTTCCATCTGCTTGATTTAGACTCATCTGCTTGTAATGCAAATTCTATAGAATCTTCCATAATTCCTTCTGATAATGCCTCAAACCCGCTTGTTTCCAGTTTTTTGCGAAATCCATAAATAGCAGTTTTGACCCCTGCATATTGCCCCTGTACATATTCATCAGATTTATAGTTATTAGCCCCCCAGTAAGTCCCGTCATCGAACTCGACATAATCAACGGATAGAACAATCTTGCTGACTTCTTCTGAATAGTTGGAGTTACCACCTCCATATTGTTGGCGAGATTCGTTCGGACTAAGCAGTTGTTGTTTTTGTATTAAATAACTAAGAGAAACACCACTTTGTCGAGCATTTTCGCTACCAAAAAAAACATCATTTTGTATTGCAATTGCTCTGATGGTTTTATCACTTACGTTAGTTATACTATAACCATAAGTCGGTTTTAACGTATTTACATCCGCGTATGCAGATGAAATTAGAATTGGTGAGTCTTTTTGCGTTTCTACAAGGACAATCGGCGTTGTTAAAGATGCAATGGCAAATGTATTTTGACTGACTTTAGCCCATACCCATCCACTAGTAACACCAAAACAAATCATTAAGACCATTATTAACGCAATTTTCAGTTTTTTACTTTTTTCTAAGTTCATTTTATTCTCCTTTCTGCTCTTGGAAGAGCGGGACGTTTAATTTAATCAGAAAGGTTGTTTGGTCTTGGTAGGCTAAACAACCGCCTATGGGAATTTGCGATTTAACCAATTGTTTGGTTTTTATGCGAAGTAGGATAAACTATAAAATAATCTCTTGTCAAGAAAAATGCGACGTTTGAAAAAAAATCTGTTAAAATGATTTTATTGCCGAATGAGCCAAAAACTTAAAAATTTAATCTCCCCGTTAGATAAGGCACGAAAGACATTTTTTAAATATGTCTCACGCCCGTTTGAATCTTTAACAGATGATCAGAAATTTTGGATCGCGTTTGCGCTTCTTTCCCTGACGATAACACTTCTTATAACTAATCCGTTTTGGCGCACGACTATCGGCGATCAATACGAAGTCGGCGACATCGCACGCGAAAATCTGCGTTCTCCGGCTGATATCAGCGTGGTTGACCAAGAAGCGACAGATGCTTTAAGAAATAATACGAGTTCGATCATCCAACCGATATTTCGTTATCAAGGAAGTCTTTCAGATCAATCCGTGCAGAGTTTTCGTTCGGCGTGGGAAAATCTGCAACGCAAAAACGCCAATTCCGAAAATAACCAAAATTCAAAAACAAATGCGAATTCGCCGAATTCTCCAAAATGGTCGGGCGCGGGCGATCCTAATTTGGGCAAAGTTTTTGCGGCGCGCAAATTCAGCGACAACGAACTCGAAGCGGTAACGAGAGTTTTGCGCCAAAACGCTTCCGGTTTGATTTATGACGACAAAGACCGCGAATTTCTGCAAGGCGATATTCAACAGATTGACCGCCAAAATCCGAATCAGCAATCCATCGTTTCAAATCCGCTCGGTTCGATGACTTCTCTTTCGGTCGCCAGAAGAAATCTCGAAAATGATCTTACCGAAATACGCAGTCTTTCGCCCGAAGAAATAAAGGCATTTTCGGCTTCGCTCAAACCGCTGATCGAAGCGAATATTATTTACGACAGCGATGCAACCAACACTGCGAAACAAAAAGTTATAAGTGAGATTCAGCCGATCACGATCACACTCAAACGCGGACAGAACATCGCTGACGAGGGCGATATAATCACGCCGGAAATCCTCGGCGAAATAAACGCTGTCAAAAGTTACAGCACTTCAACTCGCAACATCAATCGCTTTCTCGGTCTGCTGGCGTTGATCTCCGCACTTTTTTGGGTAGCGTGGAAATTTATCCAGCATCGCGGCGTGGTTTCAAATCTGGTTTTATCGGAAGAAAGATTGTTTGCGCTGTTCGGTTTTATTGTTCTAATGCAGACGATTTTGATGTCTATTTTCTTCCGCATTGCTGATTTTACCGCCGCGCAAAATATCCGCGCACCGCTTAACGATCCTTCGATATGGGCGTTTGCGATTCCTTTCGCGTTTGGAAGTTTATTGATGACATTGCTCGCAGACAGACGAGTTGCAATTTTCACGGGTTTGTTTGTTTCGCTGATCGCCGGACTTCTCGCGCCGAGAAGTTTAGAATTCGTGCTTTATGCGGCAATCGCTTCGGCGGTCGCAGTTTACGGAATCGGACGTTATCGTTCGCGCCAATCGGTAACGACGGCGGGAATACTTGTCGGTCTGGCAAGTGCGGCGACGGCGGTGGCTTTGCTCGGTTATACGCAACAGCCGTTTATTTTAAATACGGTTTTGCTTTCAATCGCCTGCGGTTTGGGCAGCGGAATCGTGACGGCGGCGGTTACGGCGGTTTTTCTGCCGATCTGCGAAAATTTTTTCGGGATTTTGACAGACGTAAAACTACTTGAGCTATCAAACGCCGATCTTCCGGTTTTAGGTCAGCTTGCGCTTCGCGCGCCGGGAACGAATCAGCATTCACACGCCGTCGGACAATTATCCGAAGAAGGTTGTCGTGTCGTCGGAGCAAACGGTCTTTTGGCGAGAATCGGCGCACTTTATCACGACATCGGCAAAACCGCCGCACCCGAACATTTCGTCGAAAATCAACACGGCATAAATCCGCACGACCGTCTCAAACCGTCGCAGAGCGCGAAAATTATCATCAGCCACGTTACTTACGGCGTAAAAATGAGCAAAGAACTCGGTTTGCCGCCGAAGATAATTGACTTTATTTCACAGCATCACGGCACGCGAACTCTGCATTACTTTCTCAAAAAAGCTCAGGATGAAGCATATGACGATAATGAAGTTGACGAAAATGATTTTCGTTATCCGGGACCAAAACCGCAATTTAAAGAAGCCGCGATTATGATGATCGCCGACAGTTGCGAGGCGGCGGCGCGTTCTTTGTCAGAACCGACACCGGAAAATATACGTTTTATCGTTACGAAAATTATTGACGCGATTTTGGCGGACGATCAACTCGACGAATGCGATCTGACTTTACGCGAACTGACGCTGATCCGGGAATCAATGATTAAATCGCTCGTCGCAATTTATCATTCGAGAGTTGATTATCCCGGTTATGTCCCGCCGAATTCGATGCCGTCAATTATAATTCCGCCCGATGATGAAGAATGGCAATTCAAAAGTCCGGCGGAAATTCCGATCAGCAAAGGCGGAGAAATCGAAAGTGAAGCTGTCGTTCATTCATCGAAATCTCCCGAAAGCATTAAAACAAATCTCTAAATTTTTCCTTTCAGCTTTTCGTATGTAGTTTCCAAATCTTCGGGAATCGTCCGGGTTTCACCGATGCTCGTCATAAAATTCGCGTCGCCGATCCAACGCGGCAGAATATGTGTGTGAAAATGTTCGGCAACTCCCGCACCGGCGGCTTTGCCGAAATTCATTCCGAGATTTATTCCGTTCGGCTCATAGATTTTTTGCAAAGCAGTATAACAACGCTTTGCTAAATCCATCATTTCATCGGTTGTCTGCTTGTCGGCGTGATCCAAATCGGCGAGATGTTTGTAAGGCACGATCATCAAATGACCGGAAATGTAAGGATAAATATTCAGAATTACAAAGTTAAATCCGGCGCGGTGAAGAATAAATTTTTCTTCATCACTCGCCGGATTTTGCAAAATATCACAGAAAACACAAGCCGTAGAATCGGCAGAAGCTTCTGTTTTGTCGGATTTAATGTAAGCGTAACGCCAAGGACTCCATAAAATGTCCATTTTAAAAATTATCCGTTGACGATTTCTTTCAGGTCTTTGCCGGGTTTGAAATAAGCCACGCGTTTAGCGGGAATTTCGACCGCTTCGCCGGTTTTCGGATTTCTTCCCTGACGTGCATTACGCTCGCGCAGACGAAAACTGCCAAAACCGCGCAGTTCGATTTTTTCGCCTTGATTCAAAGTTTCAATGATCGTGTCAAAGATGATCTCGACAAGTTTTTCGGCATCTTTCTTCGTCATTTCCGCTTCTTTTGCAACAGTTTCAACTAAATCCGCTTTTGTCATAATTAGTTCCTCATAAAATTATTGATTTACAAAAGAAAAATTAATCTACTTTTCTTCCGCTCCTTCAGTTTCTTCCGTTTTATTCTCTTCGCCAACATCTTCAGATTTTTCGTCTGAAACTGTTTCTTCGGCTGTTGCATTATTTTCCGCTTCTGCTGATTCCGAAGTTTCCGCTTCCGAATTTTCGGCGGTTTCCGGCTTTTCTTCCGATTTTACACCTTCATTAGAAACATCGGACACTTCGTTTTCTTCTGCTTTAGCTTCGACTTCCGTTTCGGAGTTTTCCGCTTTCTCGACAGTTTCAGTTTCCGCCGTTTCTGTTGTATCAGAAGTTTCTTCCTTGGTTTCAGAAGGTTCGGATTCTTTCGCTTCGGCTTTCTCTCTCGCCTTGGCTTCTCTTCTGGATTCCGGCTTTTCGGTTTCTTCATCTTCGGATTTTCCGAATTTCAGATTTGCGAGTTCACCGAGCGAAGCCATTCCGCCTTTCGCTTGGGTCGAATATAATTTGCTGTCCGGCACAACCTCATCTCCGCTTGTAACAGCGCGATGCGACAGACCGATTTTTTGATTTTCGGGTTCGATTCGTAAAATCTTGAATTCTAATTCCTGCCCGATTTTGAATTCATCTTCGGGATTGTCAATTCTGCCTTCGGTCAATTCCGAGATATGACAGAGACCTTCCAAATCGTCCGTAATTTCGACAAAAACACCGAAATTGGCAAATCTCGTGATCTTACCTTTAACGACATCGCCGGTTTTGTGCGTTGCCGTAAATGTTTCCCACGAAGTCGGCGTTAATTCCTTCATCGAGAGTGAAATCTTTTTCTCGTTCGGAGTAATTTTTGTAATAACGGCATCAATTTCCTGTCCGCGTTTTAAGACATCTTTCGGGTGATCAATTCTGCGCGACCAGGAAATATCGGATAAATGAACAAGACCTTCAACGCCCGGAATAACTTCGACAAACGCACCGAAATCCGTCAGATTGCGAATCTCGCCGCGAATTTTGTCGCCGGCTTGATAAGTTTCAAGAAATGTATCCCACGGATCGGGTTGAAGTTGTTTGATTCCCAAACTTATACGGCGTTCGTCCAAATCTATTCCGAGAACCTGAACTTCGATCTCTTCATTTTTTCTGACGACGCTTTTCGGATGCGAAATTCGTTTTGAATAAGACATCTCCGAAACGTGGACAAGTCCTTCAACGCCCGGTTCGAGTTCGACAAATGCGCCGTAATCGGTAACGCTTGTAACTCTGCCTTGAACGCGCGAATTAACGGGATAAATTTCCGGCACGGTTTCCCACGGATCGGGAATCAACTGCTTGTAACCGAGGGAAATCTTTTCCTTTTCACGGTTGAGTTTCAGTATTTTAACCTGAACGGTTTCACCAACTTTGAAAATATCGCTCGGACGCGGAGTTCTGCCCCACGACATATCGGTAATGTGGAGAAGTCCGTCAATTCCGCCGATGTCAATAAATGCGCCGTATTCCAAAAGATTTGTAATCGTTCCTTCAACAACGTAATTTTCTTCGATATTGGAAAGCGTTTCTTTCTTCTTCGCTTCGTAAGCTTCGTCTGTAATGACTTTGCGCGATAAAACGATATTGTCTTTGCTGCGGCTGAATCTTAAAATTTTGGCTTCGATGTCTTGACCGACATAATCTTCAAGTCTGACATTCGGACGTGAATCAACCTGTGAACCGGGCATAAAACACTCAATTCCGCCGACTTCGACGTTTAAACCGCCTTTGGTCAAACTTGTGATATGTCCGATTACGGGTTCATCTTTACGATATGCTTTTTCAATTTTGTCCCAGGCTGCACGCTCTTTGGCATCGCTGTAAGAAAGCACCGGCGGTGCGTCGTTTGATGCAATATTTTTAATAATTACATCAACTTCGTCGCCTTCTTTGACGGTCATTTGTCCGGCTTTATTCGTAAAATCATCGGTCGGCGCAATACCTTCGGATTTGTAGCCGAAATCTATTAAAACGCCGCGATCGGAAATCTCGATAACAGTTCCTTTAACCGAATCGCCGTTTTTGAAAACCGTCTGATCGGTTTCAAACTGTTCGAGAATCGCACCGAAATCAATATCAGCAGGAATTTCCTGAGATGCGGCTTCTGCCGATTTTTCAGTTTCGGCTTTTTCGGTATCGGATTTCGCTTCTGCCGGTTTGCTGATTGTTTTCACAACTTTAGCCGATTCGTTTTCCGATTTTTCCGCCGAATTCGTTCCGGTTGGCTTCGCGTCGGCATTTTCAGATGATTCTGCAGATTTATTTTCCGCAGTTTCCGATTTTGCCGCTTCGGTCGCCGGAGCGTTTGATTCTTCCGTCGTTGATGCTTTAACCGCCGCGCCGGCAGTTTCTTTATTTGTCGTTTCCGCCGCCGAAGATTGTGTTTCCTTCCGTTCTTCAGTGGTATTATTTACCTCGTTTGTCATTAAACTCTTGTTATTATCCTTTTTATTTTAATATCTACTTTTTTAAGTGAAGCACTTTCCTGCATTATTTTTCTTTTTTCGATCAAAAAACGGCTTGCAGGATAGCCGAAACCGTGCGTTTTAATAACAAACTATGAAAGACTGACTTTCTATCTGGCATCTTGCACGTTTGACCGGATAAAACTAGAATTTACAGGCGAAACGGCTCTGTGTCAAGACAATGAGCGTTAAATTTTTAAACATTTATCATTTAATAATAAACATTTATCGGTTTGAGAACAGAAACAAATTCGTTTCAAATCCACAAACCGATAGATATTAAAAACTAAATTACAATTGATAAATGAATCAATTTCTCGTTAAAAGTTCGCTGACCTGCCCAACACCGCTGTTTTTTTCCATTTCTTCTTTAGCAAGTGCCGAAGTATTTTGAATTCCCGCAAGCCGCAGACGAAACTCATCGGGATTATTCGAGCCGCGCAATGCTTCTTCGAGCGAAATCAAGCCTGATTGAAGCAAATAAAATAACGATTGGTCGAACGTCTGCATTCCGTATTGCGAAGTTCCCGCCGCAATTGCATCGCGGATTTGCGAAGTTTTTTCTTCGTGCAAAATGCAGTCGCGGATAAGCGGCGTAGAGACGAGAATTTCCGCCGCCGGAACGCGGCTTCTGCCTTTTGCCGACTTCATTAAACGCTGTGAAATTACGGCTTTTAGTAATCCGGCGAGTTGAATTCTAATTGTTTTTTGTTGATACGGCGGAAACGCGGTAATTATTCGCATCAGAGTTTCCGAAGCGTCGAGAGTATGCAGAGTCGAAAGCACGAGATGTCCTGTTTCGGCGGCGACAAGTGCGGTTTCGATTGTTTCCAGATCGCGCATTTCGCCGACGAGTATTACGTCCGGGTCTTGGCGCAGAGAACCGCGCAAGGCTTCGGCAAACGAGCGCGTGTCAACGTCAACTTCTCTTTGTGTTATAAAAGATTTTTTATCTTTATGCAGAAACTCAATCGGGTCTTCGATAGTAACAATATGCGAATTCCTCGATTGATTGATATATTCGACAATCGAAGCAAGAGTCGTAGATTTTCCCGATCCGGTCGTTCCCGTTACAAGAACTAAACCGCGATTTTCATTAGCGATATTTGCCAAAATCGGCGGCAAACCGAGTTCCGTAAAAGTTTTCGCTTTGTCTGAAATGACGCGCGCGACGATGCCGATTGAATTTCTTTGCTGAAAAATATTGACGCGGAAGCGTCCCAGACCGGAAACTCCGTAACCGATGTCAACTTCAAAAATTTCTTTAAAGTGCAATTTTTGGCGATTGGACATCATCGAAAAAGCCATTTCAAGCGTTTCGTCCTGAGTCAGACGCGCCACGCCCGACAGCGGGCGCAATTCGCCGTTGACGCGAATAACCGGGAAACTTCCCGCTCGCAGATGTAAATCCGATGCGCCGAAACTCATCGCCATCCGCAATAAATCGTCAATTCTATTTGCCATAAGAATAAAAGTGGGAAATGTCTGATTGCGTTGAAAGGTAAAATCCCTAAAACAATTGTAACCTTTTGCCCGTAAATCGGTCAACAATTTTATTTTTTACACAACGCACCGTTTGACATTGAAATTACGCGGAAAATAATATTGCAGATATGTCGGCTCGCACAAAACGTCAGAGGGAAATTTTAGATTACATAATTCAATATATCGAAGATCGCGGACATCAACCGTCGTATCAACAGATTGCCATACACTTTAAACTCGCTTCAAAAGGCGGCGTTGCAAAACATATCCAGTCGCTTGAAAATCAAGGTTTGCTCTCACGGCGCGGAGAAAACGGCGGTTTTAATTTACAGCTGCAAAGTGGAAAATTAAACACCGATGAAGCCGTCACGACAATTCAGTGGGCGGAGATTCCCGAAATGGAACATTTGGAAAATCGCTTTGACTATCAACCGATGTTCATTCAAAAATCACTTCTGGGATTTCGCAATTCGCGCAGTTTGAGACTTTTTCAAATCAATGATGAGGCAATGTCTGACGAACATATCTGTTTCGGCGATTATACTATTATTGAAAAACGTTCTCACTTTCGTGACGGCGACACGGTTATGGCGATTATCTCGAATAAAAAATCGGTTTTGCGGAAATTCTACCGCGACAGCGCATTTATCGAACTTCGTCCGGCAAATAATTCTTACGACATAATTCGAATTTCCGCCGACAAAATAGACATACGCGGCGTTTTTCGCGGCTTGCTCAGACCGCTTTCATAAAGTGATAAAAAGTAAATAAAATAAAAAATTTATCACTTGCCATTTACCATTTTCCATTTACCATTTACCATTAATTTATGAATGATGTTCAAACACCGAATGCGAGCTATGGCTTGACGATTCGCGTAAAAATTCAGAATCTGCCCGGAAAGTTGGGCGAAATAACGACCGCCATCGGCAGAGCGGGTGGCGACATCGGCGCGATTGACATAGTTTCGGTCGGCAAAGATTATCTCATCAGAGATTTAACCGTCAATGCTTATTCAGAACAGCACGACGAAGAAATATTAAAAGTCGTTAATTCGATTGACGGCGTGGAAGTTCTTCAATCTTCCGACCTGACTTTTCTGATTCATCTCGGCGGAAAAATAGAAACCGTCTCCAAAATTCCTTTAAAAACACGCGCCGATCTTTCGATGGCTTACACGCCCGGAGTCGCCAGAGTTTGCGAAGCGATTCATAAAGACCCGGAAAAAGTTCATACATTGACGATTAAAAAAAACACCGTCGCCGTGATTTCCGACGGAACGGCGGTTTTGGGTTTGGGCGACATCGGACCGGCGGCGGCGATGCCCGTGATGGAAGGAAAATGCCAATTATTTAAAGAATTCGGCGGCGTTGACGCTTTCCCGATTGTTCTCGACACGAAAGACCCGCACGAAATAATTCAAACTATCAAACATATTTCCGTCGGATTCGGCGGAATTAATCTCGAAGATATTTCCGCGCCGCGCTGTTTCGAGATCGAAGACCGTCTCAAAGAAGAACTCGACATTCCGGTTTTTCACGACGATCAGCACGGAACGGCGGTCGTCGTTCTGTCTGCACTGATAAATGCGCTGAAGATCGTCGGCAAACGTATGGAAGACATCAAACTCGTCGTCAACGGAGTCGGCGCGGCGGGCGTTGCCTGCACGAAGATCGTAATGGCGGCGGGCGTGAAAAACGTCGTCGGCTGCGATCAGACGGGCGCACTTTACGCCGGACGCACCGAACATATGAATTGGCAAAAAGATTGGTATGCCAGAAATACGAATCCGAACGGCGAACGCGGCACGATTCACGAAGTCATTAAAAATGCCGACGTTTTCTTCGGTCTGTCTGCGCCGAAAGTCCTTAATGTCGAAGATTTAAAAAATATGGCAAAAGACCCGATAATTTTTGCGATGGCAAATCCGACACCGGAAATCTTCCCCGAAGAAGCCGGAAAATATGCCGCCGTAATGGCGACCGGACGCTCGGATTATCCTAATCAAATCAATAACGTGCTGTGTTTTCCCGGAATCTTTCGCGGCGCATTAAACTGCCGCGCATCGAGAATAAATGAAGCGATGAAACTTGCCGCCGCCCACGCCATCGCCGACATTATTACGCCCGCCGAACTTTATTCCGATTATATTATTCCGTCGGTTTTCGATAAACGGGTCGGCGAAGCCGTCGCCGAGAGAGTCGAAGCCGCCGCCTACGTAACGGGAGTCGCGCGGCGCGAACGTTCTACGATGGAATCTGAATTTCAATGAAGTTTAGTTTAGAATTACAAAAGTTTTAATTTTAATTAAAAAAAATCGTTTTGATTTAATTTAATGCACGTTAGACTTTAGACGTTATTTTGGATTGTTCCGTAATTATAGCCATGCGCTTTTCATAGCTGTAAAAGTCGGGACAAAAGTAACATAAGATACAAGCAAATATATTTTACGTCAGACAGAAAAATAATTTCCCAAAATTTTTTGTCGCGTGTAAACACTTATTGTTTGTAAATCTCGACAACCGGCTTTCCGTCCGAATTTATATAAGCGCGATACATTCCCTCGGAATTAAACGAAATGCCGATGTTGCCGAATTTGTCCATAGCGATCACGCCGCCGTCGCCGCCGAGTTTCGGCAATTTTTCCTGAATAACGAGGTCAACTGCCTGTTGGATCGGCAGTGCGCGGTATTCCATCACGGCGGAAATATCACGCGCTACGCCGAGACGTATGAACATCTCGCCCCAACCGGTTGCGCTGACTCCGCAGGTTCGGTTGTCGGCGTAAGTTCCCGCACCGATGATCGGCGCATCGCCGACGCGCCCGTAACGCTTGTTGGTCATTCCGCCCGTCGAAGTTCCCGCCGCGATGTCGCCGTTTTTGTCCAATGCGACCGCGCCGACCGTGCCGTATTTGTAATCGTAAAGTTCCGGTTGTTTATTTGCCGACAAAGGTTTCTTTTCATCGGTGTTGTTGCCATTCTTCGGCGGATTATTAAATTCTTCAAGCGTCGTCGGTATTTTGTTGTCGGTTGAAGGTTTATTATCAACGGTCGGCATTTTCTTTTCGTCTTTCGGCGGATTTTTCTTTTCCATCTCGATTACCTTTTGCAGAGCGTCGAAACGATCCTGCGTAAAAAAGTATTTTTCGTCAACGAGTTTAACGCCTTGCGACTCGGCAAATTTCTCCGCGCCGTCGCCCGCCATCATTACGTGCGGCGATTTTTCCATCACAAGACGCGCCAGCGAGATCGGATTTTTTATGTGATGCACGCCCGCGACCGCTCCGGCGGCGAGAGTTTTACCGTCCATTATCGAAGCATCGAGTTCATTTTTCCCGTCGTTTGTGAAAACCGCACCTTTTCCGGCGTTAAAAAGCGGCGAATCTTCCAGAAGATTAATTGCCGCTTCGACGGCTTCGATGCTCGTTTTCCCTTCTTGCAGCATTTTATAACCGAGCATCACGGCTTCTTCGAGTTTGGCGCGGACTTCTTTTTCCTTTTCCGGCGAAAGCGTTCCTTTACGAATCACGCCCGCGCCGCCGTGAATGACAAAACCCAAGCGCGGATTCTGCGGCGAAGAAAGCTGCGTAATACTCTGCATACCGCCTTTTTGCGCGAAAACGGGAACGGTCATCACAAATATCGAAAAAACCAAAATAAAAGTCGTTATTGTTTTCATAGATTCAACTCTTTTTAATTTACCGAAAAGTTATTCAGATATTTTAATCTAAAACTATTATTTGTTACAGTAGAGAAGTTTTCAAATAATAAATTTAGGAGGAAAAATAAGATGCCCAGCAAGTTTTTATTTTTATTTATTATTTTCAGCGGATTGATTTTTCCATATTCAGCCGCTGTGAATGCCCAGACAAAAAGTAAATCGAAATCTGCCAAAACAAAACAAAGCCCCGTCAAAGAATCGGTCAAAGAACCTGTTAAAGAAAAGGCTGTTATTGCCAAAATAAAGATTCCGCCGCTTTCAAAACTCGAAAACGAAATCACCGAAGAGATGAACTTCGTCAGATCGAATCCTTCCGATTATATAAAAATAATGGAAGAAATGAGAAAATATTACAGCGGAAATTCCCTCAAAATGCCCGGAAAAAAAACTTTTCAAACAACAGAAGGCATCAAGGCATTAGATGAAGCAATCGAAATATTAAAATCATTAAAACCGCTTGAAACATTGAAGGTAAGCTGTTCTGCCGTCCGCGCAGCGCGCGACCATCTCGCCGATCTGCAAAAATCCGGCGCATTTTCACATTTCGGAAGCGACGGGAGTTCGCCGCAGGAACGTCTCAAAAAATACATTTCCGGGGAAATTTACAGCAGTGAAAATATGATCGGCAGAAACGGCACGGCGCGCGATATTGTGATAATGATGCTGTTGGATGACGGTTTACCAAATCGTCAGCATCGAAAGAATTTGCTCGAATCCCGATTTAAATTTACGGGAATTGCAAGCGGTAATAATATTAATAATTTGAATATCACGGTTATCGAATTCTCAGATAGTTCGGCGGATATTGAACCTTGCGAAATGAATTAAAATCAATGAAAAAATACTGTTGTTTTTTCTGATAATCATTATCTGTCCGCTGTTTATCAGCGGACAGGAAAAAAAAGAAATTAAATATAAAACATTTTCCGCTCCGTTAGAGGATGTTTCGCTCATCGCGCCGGAAGAATTCGATTTGGTTTACGGCGATGAAAAGAGAAATTCATCCCGTCTTTACGGTTACTATTCGCCGGATTTTTACCTTTTCGTAAAATCAGATAAAGAATCTGACAAAGAACTTTTTAAAACTCTCAAAAATCTCGCTAAAGAGAAAATCGCGGAAGTTACCGAGTTAACTGTCGGCAATTTGAAATTAGAAAAATATCTTTATATTGATGCGGAAGATTTTTACCAAACAATTTTGATCGTGCCGCTAAATGATCGCCAGTTGATTTTTCGAGCCGTCAGCACCGAAAAGGAAAATCCGGCAGTCGAAAAATTCTTTTCTTCATTGAAATTCGGAAGTTATTCGATGTCCGCCGCAAAGGTCGAATCCGTTAAATCATCGAAAATCAATGCCGGAACAAATTTTGAAATAGGAAAAGACACGAATCCGCCGTTACCGAAAGCTCCGGTCGCGGACAAAGATTCGATCGGCAAAACGACCGGAATAAAAATACTTTCAAAACCGCTTCCGGGTTATACTGATTTGGCGAGAGAATATGGAATACAAGGCACAGTCAGACTGCGTATGACGTTTCGTCTTGACGGTAAAATCGGCTCGGTCGCAGTTGTCAATAAAATCCCTTTCGGTCTGACAATTAAAGCGATTGAAGCGGCAAAAAAAATCGAATTCGAGCCGCCATTTCGTAAAGGCGTTCCTTATACGGTATCAAAACTCGTCGAATTCAGTTTTACAATTTACTAAAAAAGAAAAAGCGGTCTGAAGCCGAAACTCCAACCGCTTTTGTTTTTGTGTTTTGCAATAGAATTACAATTTTGCAAAAACGATAACGAGTGCTAACAGAACGAGCGATTCGATCAGCGCGAGTGCGATAATCATCATCGTTTGAACTGTTCCCGCCGCGCCCGGATTGCGGGCTGCGCCTTCGACTGCCGACGCGCCGACGCGTCCTTGTCCGATGCCGCCGAGACCTGCCGCGATGCCGAAACCGATTCCCGCCGCGATGGCTTTATAAGCCAAAACGGTCGAATCATTATCACCGCCCGCCGCTGCGCCCGGTGCTTGTGCCAAAGCCGGAATTGCCAATAAAGCTAACGACAATGCCGAAAAAAAGATATATTTTAATTTATTCATTTTATTTTGTTCTCCTAAATTTATTTTTGTTTTGTTAATTTAAGAAAATCCAAAACGTAAAATCTCCGGTTCAAAAAATCTGCAGCGGGTATAAGTTCGCCTCGCTTCCGGTATGCGCTCGATTTCTACACTCGTTGGTGTCGAGGCTCCTGTCGCGTGCGGGCATATTCGATATAAAATGCAAATTTTCGTCTGAAAATTATTGCGTTTGAATTTTCAAAAAACTTTTATTCGGGTTTTAGGTTTTCGGTCTTTGATTTTTGCTTTGTTGTGTATTTACAAGAAACCAAAAACCTAAAACCTAATACCAAAAACCTATTTCCTACGCTGCGTGCGCCGCCGCTTCTCTGCCGACTTGTTCGATGTGATCGAGTTCGTCGTGTTCGTGCGGCGGATGCGAAACTTCCGAGATGTAAATCATCGAAAGCAACGTGAACACCAATGTCTGCACGAATGCAATAAAGACCGCGAGCGGAAGCAGAATGACCGGCGTTAAAACTTGTGTGTATGGCGGATAAAGTCCCGAAATAATCGAAGAAATCTGTTCGTCGGCGAACATATTCGCAAACAGACGAATTCCCAGAGTGATCGGGCGAATCAGATTACTGAACAATTCGATCGAGAAAATAAGCGGCGCAATCCACCAGATCGGTCCGGCAAAATGCTTCAAATGTCCGAGCAGACCGTTTTCTTTAATTCCGACGTAATTGTAGTAAATAAATGACGTAATACCGAGCGCAAACGTAACATTAACGTGCGCCGTCGGCGACATAAACAGCGGGAAAAGTCCCATTAAATTCGAGATCAGAATCAAAACCGCAAATGTCGCTACAATCGGGAAATACTTGTAACCGTGTTCGCCGATGACCTGAACGACCAAATCTTTAATGGCGAGAAATCCGGCTTCGAGCGTCAATTGCCCTTTCTGCGGATCGTCTTCGGAAAGTTTACCTTTGAAAATATAGATCACGAAAACCGTTAAGATACAGGCGATTATAAACATAATCGTGTACCACGGAATCGCGGTTTCGGGAGTATATGGACCGAAAACGGCTTCGGGAGTCGTATTAAACTTCTCCATAATCGCCGACCACAAAGGGTAAGTCGTCCGCATCTGCAAATCGTGCAGAGGTCCGCCGAGATAGTAGTTTACAAATTCAACAATAAGCGGCGTATGATGTCCGCCTTCCGCAAATAAAAACATTTATTAAATTTCCTTCTTAAAAAATACGTTCTTAAATAAAATTATAATAGCTTCAAATAAAATCGCCGCCGCGAAACTAAACATTCCGACTAAAACCGCGACTATCGGAATCAATTTCAACATCCAAATCAGATATAAAATGATTCCGAGAAAAAGATACCGGAAAATATAACGTGCGCCCAAAAATCGGGGTTTTATAAATTCCTCGTCTTCTTCGATCGGCGTGATCGCGTCAAAAACTTTTTTGAGCGAAGTTTTCAGCCAGTAATAATTTACAAGAGCCAAAATTCCGCCGATAAAAAAACCGACCGCAAAATTCCCGTTAACAAATATCAAACTTAGCAAACTTCCGGCGACAACGACAAGTGCAGTTAAGATCAAAATCCGTTGCGGCGAAATCACCTCTGCGGAATCGTTGTAATTTTGTGTGTCAGAAGTTTCGCTCATAAGCGAAAAAGAGATTTTATAAACATTATCCGAAATATTCAATGACGGAAACGGATTTAGTGCAAATTTTCTTAGGTAATTTTGTTTTCCGTCGAAACAGTTTCGATAATTTCGACGACTTCCGTGTTTTCATTTCCGCGAAAACTCGTCCTTTCAAACTCGCTGATCTGCGGTTTGAAAATTCTCGAACTGATGCGAAAAAACTGCACAAAACCCATAATTCCGCCGATGACGATTCCGCCGACCAAACTCCACGGCGCAGTTCCCAAAAGCAGATCGGCGAACCAACCGATTATCATAAAAAACACGACCGAACCGAATAAAGCAATCGCCGCCGACCACGCCATTCCCGATTGCCGGATACTTTCCGATTGTGATTCGGGCGCGTATTCTTTCGGTTTTACGACGGGCGGATTTATTTCTTGATTCTGCGAAACATTCGCGTTTTCAACCGGAACGACTTCATCGTAAACCGTCTGAGAAGTCGCCGTTATCGGTTCGACTCCGGCGTAAGGATTTTCGGTTTGCGGTGTTTGTTCCGAATATAAATAAGGCTCGTCGTCTTTTAAAAAATCTTCACCGTCCAGATATTTTTCGATCTCGGATTCCGACATTGATTCTATTCCGGCAAATCTTTTTTCAAACTCTTCTTTCTGAAAATCTTCACTTTGAACGGAATTATTCATATTTTCCGGCGTTTGAATATTTTTCTCCGGCAGCGATTCTACTAATGGAATTTGCTCGGATTTTTTGAGCGCATTTTGAAACGGCAATTTCAGCGCATCGTTTTCCGTCGCTTTTTTCTCCGCTGCATTTTCAATTTTTTCATTCGATTCCGGTTCGTCCGGTTCGAGCAAACTCTTTATCATTTCTTTATTACAATATCTGTCGGTGATTTTAACTCATATTCGATTCCGCGCCAAATGATTTTGCTTGAAACGAGCGCGGAAACCGAATTATAAAAATAAATCGGTTGGGCGAAAACCCACAAAAACGTCTGGAAAAAAAAACTGCGATTCAATTGTTTCGTATAGTTTTTCAAGATCAAATTTACCGCTTTCAGGCGATAATATGCTTTGAAAAAGCCGAGAATAAAGATTACGAACAAAAATGCCGCCGTTAACCAAAATTGCCAGCCGTCTATAAAAAATAAAAGAAAAATTCCGCCGAAAAATGTTGCAGAGAAAACAAATGAACCGATTAAAACTGCTTTCCAGAGATGCGCCGCATAAATCTGCGTAATTTTTATTTGACGGTTTGTAAATTCCATCATTCCGGTAAAACTGCTGTCTTCAATCGAAGCCGTCAACGCTTGCGGCACAAAATAAATCGGCATTTTCGCCTCGTTTAAAATCCGCGTGATCATAAAATCGTCGGATAAAGTTCCTATTAGTTTTTCCCGAATTTCGAGTTTTTCAAAAACTTCGCGCCGAATCGCCAATGAGCCGCCCCAACAAAAATTCTTGTCGGAATTTTTGCCCAACGCCGAAGCAATCGAAGCATTCCAGACAGAACGCATCTCCGACCACAATCCGCCTGTTTTAGCTATAAACCAACGATAACCGGTCGCCGCGCCGATTTTTTCATCTGAAAGCGGTGCGATTAGAGTTCTCAGCCAATTTTCCGCAGGTCTCGCGTCCGAATCAACAAAAACGAAAATTTCGCTTTTAACAGAAACGTGAAGAACGGCTTCCCGCAAATTATGAACTTTTTGCCCGGAATTTAACGCTTTTCCGGCGATAACGATTTTATTTTTGCCGCATAATTTTTCAATTACAGAAATCGCCGCATCCGTTTTATCATCAACTACAAAAATGATTTCATAATCAGGGAAATCCTGCTCGAACAAAGCAACAAGATTATCGTGCAAATCTTCATCTAAACCGCGGCACGGCGCGATTATCGAACAAAACGGAGCGTAGGCGGATTTTGGTTTTCGGATTTCTTTTTTAAAGTATTCGAGATATTCAATTCCGCCCCGCAGAGATTTCCAGCCCATAAAAACGAGAATGGCGGCGAAAAAAAAGAAGATATTCATTTGATCAAAGCGAACTTGTGTGAACTTTCAGATAAGGCTCAAGTTGTTTCAAAGTTTTTCCTACCGCGCCGACGTTGTGTTTTACAACGAGTAGGGAATTATGCTGCAAAATTTCACGTTTATTTTTATCTTCGAAAAGTTCGGTAAAAACCTCGGCTAATTTAACCGGAATCTCGGCTTTGTCTAATTCAGGAAGTTGGATCAGCGAATCTTTGTCCAAAAATTCATCAATGATTGATTTGAAGTTAGAAGTGTAAAATCCGGTAACGATGGCTTTACCGAACATTGCCGGTTCTAAAATATTTTGTCCGCCGTGCGGAATCAGACTGCCGCCGACAAAAACGACTTCGGCAAAGGGAAAAACGATCTGCAATTCGCCGATGCTGTCAAGCAAAATAATTTCAGCCGCTTTGTCGCGTCTGCTGACCGGATCGGTGCGCCGCGTCCATTCGAAACCGGAATTCTTTATCAATTTGTAAATATCGTCGAATCTTTCGGGATGTCGCGGCGCAATCAATAGACGCGGCAGCTTTTCCGGTGAGTTTTTCCACATTATTCTGAACGCTTCCAATATCCAGCGTTCTTCCGGTTCGTGTGTGCTGGCAGCGATGATTAACGGTGCATCTTTTGATATATCAAACCTTTCGCGGAAATAATCCGTCATTAAATCGTTAGATTTATCATTGACACGGTCGAATTTCAGATTGCCGGTTATTTTAATTTTTTTCGCACGAATGCCGAGTGATAACAGACGTTTCGCGTTTTCCTTGTCCTGCACCAAAGTCAATTGAATGTGTTTAAAAACGCGCTTGACTAATTTATTAATCCGCAGATAACGCTTGTGAGATTTTTCCGAAATTCTGCCGTTGACAATAAAAACACGCGCTCCGCTTCTGTCTGCTTCGCGGATAAAATTAAACCAGAGTTCGGTTTCCATTATCAAGACGATGCTCGGTTTGAAATGATTTAGTGTGCGCCGGGCTGAAAATTTCCAGTCGAACGGCAGATAAAAGATACGTTCGGCATAATCGGAAAAAATCTGTTTGGCGAGCGTCTGTCCGGTTTCGGTTGTGGTGGAAACGATAATACGAAATTCCGGGAAACGCCTGACAATCTCGTCGAGCAGAGGTTTTGCGGCATTAGTTTCGCCGACCGAAACGGCGTGAAGCCACAAAACAGACCGTTGATCTTTTTCAAATCTCGGTAAATCTCCGAGCCTTTCCCGAAATCCCGCCGCATATTTTCCTTTAGTCAAACCGTCATATAAAAAGCGCGGCAATAATACTAGAAATCCGATGCTGTATAAAATACTGTATAAAAAAAACATTATTATAGTTTCAGTGAGATTAGATGAGTTAAAGAGTTCTATTAACGATCAAATTTCAAAAACTCTGATATTTACCCCAACCGAACAACAAACATAGGTTCTTTATATATCAAAACAACAAATTTGCCGATTTCCACATTTTATTTTGTTTATTTTATTTCACTCTTTCCATATATTTCGATTCGGTCGGATTAACGCGGATTTTTTCGCCCTGTTTGATAAACGGCGGAACTTGAATCGTAACGCCGTTTTCGAGCGTGGCGGGTTTGTTCGAGTTTGAAACGGTCGCGCCCTTTAATTCCGGTTCGGTTTCTTCGACCGTTAAATCCATCGAAGTCGGAAGTTCGACACCGATCGGAGTTTCGCCGAAGAATTCGACTTGAATTTTCAAACCGGGCATCAGCCATTTCGCCGCGTCGCCAAGTTCGTCTTCGCTCATTGCAAGCTGTTCGAAAGTTTCGCCGTTCATAAAATGATGATGTTCGCCGTCCGAATAGAGATATTCCATCTCGTGCTGTTCGAGCGTCGCGCGTTCGACATTTTCGCTCGAACGAAAACGCTGTTCAAAAGAGTTTCCCGTAATCAGATTGCGAAGTCTCGTCTGCACGATCGCGCCGCCTTTTCCCGGTTGGTTGCGGTCGAATTCCATCACCTTGCAAGGCGTTCCGTCAATAACTACTACATTTCCTTTTCTTAAATCGTTTGCTGATGTTGCCATAATATTTATTTATATATTTTTGATAAATTCAAAATTGTTAGTTTAATTTTGCAGGGTGTTTTTGTCTAGTATTGATAATACTTTGATTATGCAAAACGGGCAAAAAGTATAAAGTGTCGAAGATTTTGTGCGGAAAATTGTTATAAAAATTTTCCAATCGTTCGGAGTCAGCGTTCGGAGTTCCAACTTTAGTTGGCTTCCAATCGTTCGGAGTTCCAACTTTAGTTGGCTCGCGCCCGCGAAGCGTGAAGCGAAACCGCCGTCGAAGCGCGGCGGGAAGCCAACTAAAGTTGGAACTCCGAACTTTCTGTTATTACGCCGGAGTTTCCGGTTTGTTTGCGGGTTTCGACCGGCGGCGTTCGATTCGTTTTGCGGAACGCCATTCGGCTAATTTTTCGGAATTTCCGGCGAGTTCATTCTCCATTGCTGTATTCAGTTCCTCGCGGTTCGCCAGCGAATCGTCGAGAATATCGCCGATGTTGGCGGTTTCCCCGACACTTTCGAGTTTCGCGCCCTGCTGTCCTTCGGTCGTCCCGCGAAATTGGTCGAGTTCCAGACGAAAGTTGTCGAAAAATTCTTTTTTCAGACGCAGTTTATCAAACTCTTCTACCGTATCGCGCGCGTTTGCGAGAAACGATTCGCCGTATTGAATGATCTCTTCATAGATCAAACCGCCGCTCGGAATTATGAATTTATTCTCGAAATTCGTGTTTCTGCGCTTGATCGCCCGCGCCGTCCGCGCAATGCGGCGGATGTCGCTTTCGAGTTCGCGTGCCTGCGCCTTCTTACTCATCGTCCCGCTTTTGCCCGCACTCTGCGCGGTGACTCGTCTGACTCCGGCTTGTTCGAGCCGTTCGGCGTTCGTCTTGTTCTCGGCGAAAAGTCCGGTAATATATTCGTCTATCCCGGCAATGTCGGGATTGTTTTGCTTGAAAACGTCTATTCTAAGTGTGGTTTCGAGAATTTCTCTCGCTCTGTCGCTCATAAAGTATTTCCTCCGTATTTTTTTGTGGTCTAAAAATTACGTCATCAAATCGGGATTTACGGCAAAGAATCTGTCTAATCCTTTTTTAGGTGGCGTGTTGTGATTTTATAACGCTTGCGTGTTTTTTGACAAGCAAAATTCGGTATTTCACGAAAAACCGCCCAAGAAAAAACATCCGTCGGCGAAAAAGAAACGTCCGTCGGCACAAAAAAAAATGCGTCGGCGCAAAAAAAACACCCGTCGCCGCATTTTGAACACCTTCCGCCCGAAAAAAAACACCCGTCGGCGCAAAAAAACACGGTCTGCCCGGAAAAAAACATCATCCGCCCGGAAAAATACACAGTCCGCCCGAAAAAATACATTCGTCGGCGCGTTTCAAACATCCGTCGGCATCATAAAAAATGCGTCGGCGCGGGCGAACATTCGTCACGATTTATAAAATGTCAGTCGGAATTATAAAAAATCGAATCGGAACGGCTGAACATTCGTCACTGAAGTTTGAATGAGCGTCTCTTTAATTCAACTTTCGTTTTCCGGTGGTGAAAAAGGATAGAGATTATTCCATTAGCAACTATCTCAAAAATAGTTTTTGGTCGCGTGAGCGATAATTCGGGTCTGCTATTTTTTCAGACAGCATTCTATAATGCAGGGTTTTACATATTTCTAACCGTTTTGAGTTTTGAATTATTTTTACTTGATGAAACGTGAGTTCGATATAAGAAATGCGGATTTAGCCGGTGAAACCGGAGTTATATTTGTAGCCCACATCGCAAGATGTGGGAAATTCATTAAAATAATAATAAAGCCATTGAAAATGGCGGCATAAATTGTATGTCGCGGTTATTCAACCGCTTGAAATCTTGATCTAACTGTTCCCATAACTTGCGTTATGGGCTACAAATATATCACCGTCTTCGACGGCTTATGTCGAATTCACGTTAATGAAAGAAGATACCTTCTTCTCCTCCGTCTTCCGAACAACGCGAAAGTTTTTGCTTACGGTCGGTTATTTCATCTTGAGTTGGAAAGAAATAAAGAATCGAATAAATTTTTTCAGACCTTCTATAACCGAAACCTTTTTGCGAGTTGGAAATCGTACAACTCAAATATTCTTTGCTGCTTAAACAACTAACACTCTCGGAAATCCAATCTTTATAGATTTGTTCATTTGATTGTTTCGTTGGTTCAGAAGAAACATCCTGATTATAAATTTCAATCGAATTCAAGGGATTTTCAGGTTCAACTGTAATTTGATAAACCAATGAATCGGCTTTGACTGATTTTTCATCGAGAATAGAATCTCTACCGTAGCAATCAGCACGCAACCATTTGAAACTTATTGTCTGATTTTCAAATTCAAAAAACTCTTCACCAATCGAATTTTGTTTCGGTTCACCGAGTAAATCCAAAACTGCGGCGCGAGTTGTTTGTAAAGGGAATATGCTGTTCCAACTTTTCGCAAAACACGGAATAGACAACAGCAAAATACAAATTGATAAGTTCAAAAAGTTTTTCATAACTTTATTTAACCGAAACCTTCAAATCGAAACTGCCTTTCCATTCGTCGGCTTTTTTGCATTCGTAAACTTTTATCTTGTAATCGCCTTTGGCGGTCGGCGTGATTTCCTTGCGGTTGTTGCACGAAAGGTCTGAGTCGCCGACACCTTTGCCCGTCGGGTCGGTGATGTTGACCGTAACGTGATGCAGAGAATTTTCGGCTTTGATCTGTTCCGTCTTTAGAGTTTGTCCGGCGTTGACTTCGATGACGAAAGTTTTCGAGTCGTCGTAATCCTTCAAACTTCCCTTCGCCGTCGCATCAACCGCGCCTTTGTCGAATTTTATTCTCTCGTTACCGGAAGATTTTTCGTCTGTCGCCGAAGTTTTGTCCGCGTCTTTGCCGAACGGAAGCGGCGGCGGTTCTTCGCCTTCGTTCGGGTAAGATTTATTTAAGCCGTTGTAGATCGCCACGATCTTTTTGATCCATTCATCGGCTTCGGCACTTTTCGGATTCAATTTCGCGGCGCGCCGGTAATCGCCGAGTGCGGAAGCGTATTGTCTGGCTTCGGTCAGAGCAAAACCGCGTTTGAAATATGCGTCGGACGCGGCAATTTTCGCGGTTTCGTCATTCGGTTTGGATTTCAGATTCTTTTCGGCTTTTTCGATCTCGGCGTTAAACGTCGAAACATCAATCGGATCGCCGCCCTGCGTCCATTTCGATTTCGCCGAAGTCGGCGGAACAGGCGTTTTCATCGCATCTTCACCGTGCGACGAGACGACTTCCGATTCGGGATTAAACGGCACATTAGAATTGTCCGCGCTGTTGCAGCCGATCAATGCGAAACTTAGTAAAATCAAAGCGATAATATTTTTCATAATCTTCAATCAATTTCATCACAATAAAACGAAAGTTACAATAATTTGGAAAAAGTTCGGAGTTCAAACTTCAGTTTGCCCGCACCCGCGAAGCGCGGCGCGAAACCGCCAGCGAAGCGCGGCGATTTGCAAACTGAAGTTTGAACTCCGAACAAAATGTTAATTATCAATATACGGACGCGCCTGCAAAATTACGATCTGCCCGTTTTTGTAGCCCCATTCGATGTCCTGATCTTTTTTGTTACCGAAAACCTTCTTGATGGCGATGGCGGCTTTGACGAGATTTCGCGCCGTCAGATCGTCTAAAACCCGTCGGTCGGCGGAAACGGGAGTTTCCTTTAAACCGCCCTTCGCGTCGAAGGAAACTTCCGTCTCCTGATTCGAGCGCGTCAAAACCTGAACGGCGTTCGATTTCGGCGTAAATAATATTTGTTCGGGAACTTTTTTATTATTAACGATCTGCACATTATGTCCGCGAGTCGCCGCGATATAGACCGCGCCTTTGTTTTCCTTGTCGAACGGGTCTTTCGTAATCATCACGCCGCCGTTGTCCATATCAACTCCGACCTGTATGAAAACGCCCATATATGAACCCGTATGTTTGATGAAATTCCGTTCGCGGGCTTCATACGCCTCGAAATTCCAGAGCGAAGCCCAGACGGTTTTGACGGCTTCGATGATCTTGTCGGCTTCTTTGACGTTCGGCACGGTGGAATAAAGTCCCGCGCCGGAGAAATTCGGCATATCTTCGACGTTTGAAGAACTGCGGACGAAAACACCTCTGCCGCCGAGATTAATTCGCCATTTTTGGATAATTTCCTTTTTCAATTTCTCGTCCATCGGCGCGTTCTGAATTTCATTGCGAAACGCTTCGAGTTTCTGACGGCGAATTCGCGGATTGTGAACGAAATCGTTGTCATACATAAAATCGCCGATCTTTATATTAAATCCGTTCGCTTCCATAAAATCGTTGTAGTATTTATAAGGAATCGCAAAACCGTTCGGCACGACGATGTTCGGAATCTTCGCGTTCAAAACTTCGCCGAGATTCGCGGCTTTTCCGCCGTAAGCGATGCTGTCTTTTTTATGAAGCGCGGCGAGCGGCGCAAGTTTTGTGATTTCCAGATTCGACGGCGGATCTTCAAACGGCGTTGTCGGCGGCAGTTCGTCGCTCGTCGTAACTTTTTTGATCTTGTATTCATTAAGATCGGTTTCAAATTCAACCCACCAAGTATCGTAATCTTTGAAAAGTTTGTCTGCATCTTTGATATATGCGTTTGGAATTCCCCAACCTTTCGCCAGAATATTAACGTGCGAAAGCGGCGTTGACGGTTGCGTGATAATAATTCCGCGAACGGGCGGCAAGGAAATCGGCAGTTCCTTTAACACGAGAATTTCGTTAAAACCGATCTCTACCGTGTCATCTAATTTATCAATAATGTGCAAACGCCCGACACCTTTTGCCGTATTAAGTGCGAGATATTCCTGATTTTTCGAGATTTCGTCCGACGAAATTCGCTTGATTCCAAGATCAGCCGATTGTTCGTCCTGACGAATTGAATTGGGTTTAAATGCGACCGGTTCGTAAAACGTCGAATTTATGATTTCATTCGTTAATTTGATAAGTTTCGCCGGAATCAGATCGCCGTCCCAAAATTCAAACGTAAATTTCTCGATCGGAGTCTGCCAAGCGATCGTGCCGACGATAAAACGGCGGTTTTCGTTAATGTAAACATTCTGAAAAAGGTCTTCGCCTTTTAAAACGAGATAGTTCGCGGTCAGAAAATCTTTGTGAAAACGATATTTTTGCGAATTGACGTAGTAAATTTTATTTTTGTCTTTGCGGTCAATGATAAACATCTCGTGCGGCAAAGCGTAAGGCGTTCCCTGATGATAAACACGCGCCATCAAATCGAAATCCGCACGTGATTCGATCTGTTCTAGCGAGCGTTTATCGGAATCCGGCTTTTTCGACATCACGCCGTCCGGTTCGCGCGTCGGCGACGGTTTGCGCGTCATCTGCGCGAAACTCGTCAGCGTTAAACTAAACATCAAAATTGTAATTATGGAAACTTTGCTCTTCATAATATCTAAACCGTTAAAATTAATGATTTTATTTTGTCCTATGTGAGTTTATAAATGATGGTTTTTTAAATAAAACATACAAATTATAACAGAAATCAAGAACTCAGGTTAACTTTTCAAAATTGCTTCGATTGCATCGCAAGCCGTTTTCGTGCCGTTTTCCCTTGCTATGATGCTTTTCGCTTCTTCAGCGTTCGTATTGTAGCTGTCGTCTTCGAGAATTTCTTCCAAAATTTCCGCGACGGTTTCGGCATTGTAGTCGTCGCGCGAAATGATTTCCGCCACACCTTTGCGGCGGCAGCGTGCGGCATTGTCGGGTTGATCGTGGCTGTACGGCATTATCAGCGCGGGAATTCCGGCGCGCAGAACTTGTGCGGTCGTGCCGACTCCGCCTTGATGAACGACGCACGCCGCTTTCGGGAAAATGCGCGAATACGGCGCGTAATCGAAACCGACGCGCATTTCGTCCAGACCTTCGGGCTGTTCGTTGAAAACACCGTAAAGAAAAACGGCGCGTCTGTCTAAAATCTTTGCGGCTTCGATGCTTTGCTCGAAAAAATCGCCCGCGTCCATCACCGCCGCGCTTCCCAATGTGAAAACTATCGGCGGTTCGCCGTTTCCCAAAAACTCTTCCAATTTTTCCGGCATTACGCCCAAATCTTCCTGCCCGTCGTAGAAACAAAATCCGGTCTGCAAAGTCGGTGAATGCCAATCGGGCTGCGGTTTTCCCAAGAATTTCGAGAACATCGCCAGATGAAGCGTTTTTGAAAATTTATTGACGACGAGCGGATCGTGATGCGGATCGAGTCCGATCTCGTGGCGGAATTTCCGGTAAGGTCGAAGCCACGAATTGACCGTGTTCCGCATTACAAAATAGAGCATCGAGCGAAAATGCCGCCCCATAAAATTGAAATGCTGAAGCCATAATGCGTTCGGAAAAACGGCGTATTCATAACTCGAAAACATCGAAAGCGGCGCGAGCGTCGTCGTGATTCTTTTGAGACCGCGTTTCTCGGCAACCGATGCCGCTGGGAAAACTATCTCGCCCGGAATCAGCAGATCCGCGCCTTCGGTCGCCGCCAACAAATCTTCATACATCGGGCGCAAATTCGGTAAGAGCAAATCTTTTATCAATCTTTCCGTGCCGTTTTGCGTGTCCATCAGAGTTTTCGCAAACTCGCGGTCTTCGGGATCAATGTCCGGTCGTAGAGGGAAAAATTCAAAGCCGAGTTCACCGATGCTTTCGCGGTAAGCCTCGAGCGTATTGATAACTATTTCGTGTCCGCGCCGGCGGAGTTCGATGGCGAGCGCGACGAACGGGTAAAGATCGCCGAGCGAACCGTATGGCGCGAGAACTATTTTTTTTCGATTGTTTTTCAAGGGATATTGTGCGGTTTTCTAAACTTCTTTCTCTTCTTTAAATTCCGTCTCTCTCTGTTTCATTCTGCCTTTCGCCTGAAAACGGATGCTCAGAAAAAAACAGACCGATGCTAAAACTAACGATACAAAAATTCCGTCCTTGTGTCCCGTCCAGCCGAAATAAACGGCGACGGCGACGAAAAATACTATTAAAACTTGAAATAATCTATCAATTTTCATCGTTCATTACACTTTCTTCCCGCGCAATCTTTTGTGCTAAATCGCGTTTGCGGTTCTTTCTCATAAAGTATCTTATCAGAAAATAAAGCGGCAAAGCGATAAAGATTAAAAACGGTAAAAGCGCGATGGCGAGCGTGACAAGACCGAGAACGAAATTCAGCGCAAAATCGAAGCCGCTTGAAAAAGATTCGCCGAGTTGATAGAAAAATCCCGTTGAACTCGTCGAAAATCCCGCCGAAGATTCGATACGAATTTCAATCGTCGAAAGCGATGCCTGATTTTCCAGAAAACGCTTTCTGCCTTCGATCTGCTCGATCTCTCCGCGCACTTCCGCCAATTGTCTCTGCACATTGAGCGCATCTTCGACCGTGTTCGAACGCTTCATTATTTCGAGAAATTGCTGTTCGAGTGCCTTTTTTGTTTTCAGACGCGCTTCGATGTCAATAAATTCTTCGGTTACGTCTTTTCCTTCGACCGTCTCATTTATCACGCGGCTCGCCGTCCCGCGAATTTCGCCCAGAGTTTCGTTGAATTTCTCCGACGGAACGCGCACCGTCATCGTAATTACATCGCTTTTTTTAGTTTCCGCGTTATTGCTCGTCTGTTCGGTTTTAACGACAAATCCCGTTTTCGATTCCGCAATATTAGTAATTTTCGCCAACGCTTCGTCGGGATTGTCGGCTTCTAATTTTACATTCGCGTTGCGGATAATTTTACGTTCGACAATCGTTGTCGGCGCGTCCTGCGTGGTTTCCGCCGTTTCGAGCGAAACTTTCTGAGCAGTCGGATTTTCATTTCCACCGCCGCCGCCGGAAGTATTAGCCGCCATTTGCGAGTAACTTCCGCGTTCAGGTTGTGAAACTGCTGAATTAGTATTGCCGGTTAGTTCACTTGCTGAACAAGCCGAAAGAAATACCGTTAACAAAAGCGAAATAAAAATTATTTTTCTCATAACATATTTGAAAATAAATCTTATGCAAGACAATATCAATGTGGAAAACCGCAGTGCCTTCGAGTGCAACGCACATTTTTCAGTTGAGGCTTTTTGCTTGATAGATGATGCTTTTTGCTTCATCAACGCCGCTAAATGCTTCATCAATGCGGCTTTTTGCTTCATCAATGCGGCTTTTCGCGGCATAAGTGAAACTTTTTGCTTCATTCTTCGGGCTTTTTGCGGCATAAGTGAAGTTTTTTGCTTCATCGTCGCGGCTTTTTGCGGCATTGTTGAGGCTTTTTGCTTCATTTATGTTGCTATTTGCTACATCATCACAGCAAAAAGCACCATTTATGTAGCTATTTGACACACTCTCATCGGGAGCGTGGACGGCTCGTCCGCGTGTGATTCTTTTAGCTACATTCGCTACATAATAGCGTGTAACTCTTTCAGCTACTATAGATATATGCAAACACGCGCGGACGAGCCGTGCGCTCCGATGATGCACTGATCTATCCATCAGCTTTACGCGCAACTTCTTTATAACCTGCGCCGCCGAATAACGCGCCTAATCCTTTGAACAGACGGCGAATCGCCCGAAAAATCTTCGGCGCAAACCATAAGAAAAATATCACGAAAATTATTAAAACAACCGCGATCAAAACCGGTGCGACAACTGCCAGAATCGTTCCGGCGACGGCGACAATATCTTCGACGATCGAGAGAATCCAATTTGAAACCGGTTCGGGCGACAAATTCGCTCCGGCGCGAAGTGCGGCTTTCGTTCCGTGTGACGACAATGCCAGACCGCCGCCGAGCAAAGTCGCAATAATCATTACTGCCGGTTCGGTCTGACTCGTCGCCGCATAAGCCACGACCGCGCCCGCCGGAACTCTGATAAATGTATGGATCACGTCCCAAACGCTGTCAACATATGGAACTTTGTCGGCGACGAATTCGATCAGATAAAGTCCGCCCGCGATGCCGATGATCCACCAATTATCTAAAACGTGCAGACCGCCCGGAAGTTCGATCGCCGAAAATTTCTGCAAAAGTCCGAGAACCGTTACCGTCGCATATAAATTTATGCCCGAAGTCCAAGCCGAACCGAGTGCCAAACTGATTGTCGAAAACCATTCCATTTTTTAGTTGTTCATCCTAAATCTTTGCAAAAGCGCAAACGAAATAATAAAACTTACCGAACCGAAAAAGATAAATACTAACGGAAATATAGTTTTAAGAAACATCAATGAATCCCGAAACCCAAGTCTATTTTGCTCTAATACGCTTAAAAATTAACGCATTAAAGTATAAGTAACGGAAAACAATACAGAAATGGCAAAGGCAATCAGCAATCCTATAATAAGATTTTTCTTGTGATATTTATTCTATTGTTTTCCGGCATAAAATTTGACCATTCTAAAAACTATTCGTCATCTTCTTCCGTTTCATTTTCGTCCTTTTTAATACCGAATTTTTCCAGACGATATTGCAAAGTTCGAAACGTCAAGCCCAATAATTTCGCCGATTTCGTGATGTTGTTGTCGGTTCGCTCCATCGCCTGCGTTATCAAACTGCGTTCGACATCTTCGAAATTTACGCCTTCGGCTGGAAGTTTGAAGATTTCCGACGAATCGGATTTTTGCCGTTCGCCGAACATTTCCGGCGGCAGGTCTTCGGTCGTGATCGTGTTGTCTTCGCACAATAAAATCGCGCGTTCGATTGCCGATTCGAGTTGGCGGACATTTCCCGGATAATTATAATTTTCCAGAACTTTCTGCGCGTTCTTTTCGATTTCGACTTTACGATTGGTTCCGCGCGTGTGTTTTTTCAGAAAAAATTCGATTAAAACTTTCGTGTCGTCCTGACGCTCATAAAGCGGCGGAATTTCTATCGAAAGAACATTCAGACGATAATACAAATCTTGTCTGAACCTGCGTTCTTCGACCATTTTCAGCAAATCGCGGTTCGTCGCCGCGACCACGCGCACATCAATCGAAATTTCCTTCGTTCCGCCGACTCTGCGAATTTGCCGTTCCTGCAAAGCGCGAAGCAATTTCGCTTGCAAAGAAATATCGAGTTCACCGATCTCGTCGAGAAAAAGCGTTCCGCCGTCGGCGACTTCAAAAAGACCTTTTTTCTCGCTGACCGCGCCTGTAAAACTTCCTTTTTCGTGTCCGAAGAGTTCGGATTCGAGCAGATTTTCATTAATCGCCGCACAATTTACCGCTTGAAAAATCTCGTTTGAACGCGGAGAATTTTTGTGAATCGCCCGCGCGATAAGTTCTTTTCCCGTTCCCGATTCGCCGCGAATCAAAACGGTCGAATTCGAGTTGGCGACTTTTACGATCAGCTTTTTAACTTTGTCCATTTCCGGCGATGCGGAAATAATTTCAGTGTCCAAAGTCTTGAGTTTCGTCAAAGCCCGCGAGATCGTGTCGAGAAGTTTTTCGCGGTCGTAAGGTTTCTGCAAATAATCGAACGCTCCCAAACGAAGTGCATCAACCGCCGAATCAACCGAACCGTGCGCCGTCAACAGCAAAACGATGATTGACTTATCAAAATCGGTCAATTCCTTGAGCAGTTCAAGCCCGCTCATTCCGGTCATTTTCAAATCGGTCAAAACCAGATCGAAATGCCTGTCTGCAACAAATTTCATCGCCGCTTCGCCCGAACTTGCCGTCGTTACGTCGTAACCTTCGTCCGACAAAATCATTTCCAAAATCTCGCGCTGAGATTTCTCGTCATCCACTACTAAAATTGATTTTCTGCTCATAAAAACTATTAAACTTTAAGTAACTTTACCGTAAAAACCGCGCCTTCGCCCAATTTCGATTCGACTTTGATTTTCCCGCCGTGATCGTCAATTATCTTTTTAACAATCGCTAAACCCAAACCTGTTCCGGTTTCTTTAGTCGAAAAATACGGCTCGAAAATTTTCTCGATATTTTCTTTAGAAATTCCGCCGCCCGTGTCTTTGATTTCTATCTTAACAAATTTGTTTTCCGGCGTGATTGTTACACTTAGATTTCCGCCGTCTTTTTCCATCGCCTGCACACCGTTGATAAAAAGATTTGAAAAAACCGAACGCAGAATTTCTGCGTCGCCTAAAATCAGTGGAACATTTTCGCGTTCGACGAGGCTGATTTTGATATTTTGATCTTCGGCTTGCGGTTCGACAATTCGCAAAGATTCTTTAATAACGTCGCGCACTTCTATCTGTTGAAGATTTAATTTATTCGGGCGCGAATATCGCAGAAAATCAGAAATCTGACGGTTTATTCGTTCGACTTCCGTTTTTAACTGCGCCGTTAATTTTTCGAATTTTTCTTGTTTTTCAGTATCTTCCGGTTTAAATTTGTTCCGCAGATGATCGAGAGTCAAGTTTATGTAATTTAACGGATTGCGGATTTCGTGCGCGATTGCCGAAGCTAATCTGCCGACTACTGCTGATTTTTCCGCTTCCTGCAACTGCGATTCCAGTTTGCGAGTTTTAGCCAACTCGGCAGTCATTTCATTGAATTGTCGGGCGAGTTTGCCCATTTCGTCGTTTCGTTCGGCGTGGCTGACGCGGAAATTCAGATCGCCTTCCGCCACGCGCTCCGCTGCTTTTGATAAATTTGCAATCGGGCGCGTGAATCTCCAGACTAAAACAAACGTAATTAATGTCGAAAACAGCAGAACTGAAAGCGTATAAAGAAGCGGAATTGCGGCGCGGCGCGTGGTTTCGTTTTTTTCCGACTTCAGAATAACCATTATATAAAATCGCCCGTCGCTGGTTTCAATCGGAACGACGTGAGCTTCACCTTTTACGTCATTATTTTCGGATTTCCCGGCATTCGGAAATTTTTGTAAATCATCGCCAAGCCGATTGCCTTCCGCTAACGGCGGCAAATCTTTTATATCACTTAAATTGACTCGAATTATTTCTCCGTCTTCGCCTGTTGTCGGCAGATATTTATCGCTCAAACTGTCGTGAATCTGCCAGTCTTGATTGATAACTATAATATCTTTGATGCGCTGCGTAACCTGTTCATCAAAAAAGGGTTGTCCTTCGCGTTTGACGAAATCTCTTAAATATTCCGAACTCGTAATACTGTTTACGCCGAGCGCGAATCCCGCACGTAACGCTTGCTCCTGCGCTTCGCGGATTTCGTTATTTTCTTCCTGCGTGCGGTAATTTAAATAAAACTGAAATCCGAGCGTCGTTATCAAAAGCACTGCCAAAATAACAAGCAATCTTCCGCGGAATGTATTGAAAAAATTCATTTTCTTAATTTGCAAATATAATTTTTTGTAATTGAAAAAAATTTGCTCTCGCAATTGTTTGAATGTTATAGTCTTAAATGTCTCGAAAGCAAACTCGAGTTTTTTCTACTCAACAAAACAATTAATTTCCGAACTTTCCCCGGAAACTCTCCACCAAAATTTTTACACCAAGAGGTCTTCTAATAATGAAGTTTATTACTCCAAAATCACCCGTCAAAATTTTTATTTTTCTGGCAATTTTAGTTTTCGGCAATTTCAATACTGCAAATGCTCAGCAAAGGAAGCTCGTTTTAGTTAAGAAGCTGCAAACAACCAATAAAGATGTCCGCAGGAAAGTTCCTGAGAAACTCGTTGCAAAAAATGCGGAATCAAAGAAAATTTTACCGAAAATTACGACGAAAATTGCTGATGAAGACGAAGATGAAACCTCAAAATCAACAAAATCGAATTCCGCCGACAATACTTTTAGAACGGAAACGGTCAGAAACATTGCTCAGGATAATTTCGACGGCGAAGATTTACAGATCAGACGCGCCGCCGTCAACGCGCTCGGAAATCGTGCCGGAACCGTTGTCGTGATGGAAGTTAAAACCGGGAAAATTTTGACAATCGTAAATCAAAATTGGGGAATTCGCCAGAGTTTCAAGCCGTGTTCGACAATTAAACTTGTAACCGGAATCGCCGGATCGAATGAAAATTTAATTGACGAAACCGGCAGAGTTCGCAATCGAACGACGCGATTTAATCTGAACGATTCGCTTGCCTTTTCCGAAAACGGTTATTTTCAACAAATCGGTAAAAGTCTCGGAAGCAAAAAGATGATCGAATACGCAAAACAACTCGGATTAGGACAGAAAACGGGCATTAATGCTAACGATGAATCGGAAGGCAGACTTCCCTACGGCAACGAAAATCTGCGTATTTATTCGCACGGCGATGACTTTGAAGTTACGCCTTTACAGTTAGCCGTGTTGGTTTCAGCGATTCATAATGACGGAAAAATAGTCGTGCCGCGTGTGCCGCGCACTAAAATTGAAAAAACAAACTTTCGCGGATTTCTTCGGCGAGAAGTTGATCTGCCCAAAGAAAGTATAGAAAGCGTGATTACGGGAATGAGAGGCGCGGCGAAATACGGAACGGCGCGGCGTGGAACTCATCCTGATTTTAATATTGCGGGAAAAACGGGTTCGTGCATTGAACATAACAGTTGGGTCGGACTTTTTGCGTCGGTTGCGCCGCTCGAAGACCCGAAATACTCAGTCGTCGTCATTACGCGCGGTCAAGGCGAACGCGGAAAATATGCGGCGATGGTCGCCGGACAAATTTATGAAGCCTTACGCCCGCGACTTTTTACAAACGACGCACCTGTTTTGCTGGCAAAATATAATGAGAACAAAAACAATAAAATTATTGTCGGAGAAACCGAAAAGTCCGCAACATTTACGAAAACAAATGATGTTCGCAAATTAGAAAATTCGATTACGCAAATTTCTTCGACAAATCCCAACAATTCCGAAGGTGAAAAAAATATAGTTACCGAAACTCAAGAATCTGAATTTTCAACCGTCGTTATCGAATATAAAAAGGAAACGGAAGAAAATCAGCCCGCAGATTCAAACCCGGCGATTACACGCCCGCGAATCGTTAAAATAAATTAATCGCTGAAATTGTTCCGTCATAAATCACACTTTTTATCAGTGTTTCTACAAATGCGTGGAAACAATACACTATTTCTGTAAATTGCGCTTGAAATTTGGTGATTTATCGTTGTATAAATAATTAACTCAATAATGGTTCGCAAATTGCTTTAGAAATTATTGATTTAATATGAATTTTAGATGTATAAACAAAAAGTTTGATTTCCGGTTTGAAATTTTAGCAACTTTTCTAAAATTATTCACATCTTAAATTCGCTCGACGAGGAAGCCTGAAACGCTTCTAAGTTGTGATTCAAATAGATTTATAATGCTTGGAGGAAACAATTCAATGAAAAAGATTTACAAAGTTTTAATGTTCGGAATTATGTTGACGGTTCTCGCCGTCGGTTCGGCTGTGCCGTCTTTTGCTCAACCAAATGATGCACAAAAGGAGAAAGAGGCACTTTATGCGAAATATATCAATAATTATGATAAAGATATTGAAAAGCGCAAAATAGCAGTGCAGGCTGGCAAAGACTATTTGCAAAAATTCGGCGGCGGCGATGAGTCGGCAGACCCTTTAATTGCTTATTTTAAGGAAAATGTTCCGGTTATTGAAAAAACCATTAAAGAAGCAACTGATCAAGCAGCGGCGGATAAAATTGAGGCTGACAGATTAAAGGCAGAAGCGGCAGCGGCAGAAACTCGATTTAATAATTTCAATAAAGGAATTGTAGGCAAAAACTGGCAGCAAGCTTTTAGTTCAGGTAAAGAAATTCTCGACAATAATCCGAAACTTTTGGATGTTTATATAGTTTTGGGAACGATCGGCTACGACCGAGCGGTTGAAAAAAATGCTCCGAACGGAACGAATGTTACGACGTATAACGATCAGGCGATTGATTATGCAAAAAAAGCCATTCAGTTAATCAAAAATGGTGAAGAATCTAAGTCTTACGGAACATTTTACGGAGAGAATGGAAAAGACGGTTACTATCAATATAATGATAAGGAAAACGCTCTCGGTTGGCTGAACTACAATATCGGCTATATCTTAAACTATAACGAAAAGAAACCTAAGGAAGCACTGCCTTATCTTTACGAAGCGACTAAACACGAATCAATACCGCAAAAAAGTTCCGATGTATATCGCATAATCGGTGAGTATTATTTTAATCAAGTTGCCGAACTTGAAGGACAGCGTCAGGGAATCAGAACTTCGTTAGGCAATAAGGACAACGAAAAAACACTGGAATTGTTTGCGATGCAAAAAGGTTATGCCGACCGCGGTATGGACGCTTACGCCCGTGCTTACAATATCGAAAATGCAAATACTCAAGCAGTTGCAGGCGTTAAGCAGGGCTTGTATGACAGATTCAAAAAACTTTATACATTCCGTAATAACGGTAAAGACGATGGTGCAGACGCTTATTTACCGACTGTGAAAGCAAAACCTTTGCCGAATCCGGCAACTCCGGTTCAGCCGATTATTGACGAAGCCGATAAGGAAATCCAAGTTACGGACGAAACCAAACCGGCAACGGACAACGACAAAATGATGATGACGACGGATAAGCCGATGACAAAACCGGCGACGACGGATAAAACCAAACCAGCAACAACACCGGCAAAACCGTCTAATTCAACGCCGACTAAACCGATGAGTTCAACAATGAAAAAAACCGCGCCAAAACCGACGAAATCTTAATTTCAGGGTTATTGATTCAAGCGGTAGATAAATCAGAGAAAATCGGATGTGGAACATTTTTCACGTCCGATTTTCTTTTTTTTAAATTAAAAATGTAATATCTAAATCTATGCCGCCGCAGATCGGAAAACTCGAACAGAAAATCGGTTATAAGTTTGAAAACAACGAACTTTTGAAACGCGCTCTGACGCATCGTTCGTGGGCGTATGAAGAATTACCGGACGGTGACGAAACGGAAATCCGCCGTTTGCAAAATGAAACTCTCGAATTTGTCGGTGATTCGGTTCTCGGTTTGGTTATTGCCGAAGAACTTTACAAACGAAATCCTGAAATGAGCGAAGGCGAATTGACACTAATGAAACATCATCTCGTCAGCACGGAAACGCTCGGTAAAATTGCTTCACAGTTAGATTTGGGAACTTATCTAAAAATCGGGCGCGGCGAAGAAAAAACCGGCGGCAGATCAAAACCGGCTTTACTCGCCGACGCGCTTGAGGCAACGATTGCCGCTATCTTTTTTGACAGCGGATACATTTCCGCACGCGCATTTATAAATCGCGTATTTGTCGAAGAATTTAAGACCGCCACGCCGAAATCTTCAATTGATTATAAAACTTTGTTACAGGAAACTCTGCAAGCCGAAAAACGCAGTGCGCCGAAATATAACATTGTCAAAACCGAAGGATTGCCGCACCAGAGAACCTATTTTATTGAAGTAATATGGGACGGCGGAAAAATTTGCGGAAGCGGCACTTCAAAAAAAACTGCCGAAATGAAAGCCGCAAGCCTTGCATTGGAGAAGTTAAAAAGCAAAAAATGAATTTATCTTAAATGCTCATCTGCCAATTTTTTATCGCTTCAACCGGATGAATCAACATAATTATATTTATCAAAAGACTGTCGTGAATCCAGAAAATCAAAACGATTTCAATTAAAAGAAAGAAAATAATCGAACGCCGCCAACCGAGTTTATAAGCGATAATAAAACCCAACGCGCAGGCGAGAACGTCACCGATTGAGTTAAAAATAGAATCCCCGAAATAATCGAGCGAAGCAGTATTTTCGCGATATTTTTCGATGATGTAGCTTGAATTTTCTAAAACTTCCCACACTGATTCTACAAAAATTGAAATAGAAAATCTCCACGCCGGCGAAAGACTGCGAAAAACAATCAGCGTCAGCCAGAAAAATAAAACACCGTGCAGAATATGCGTGAAACTGTATGGATCGAGAAGATGCTGCGATGTGTGACTGCTGTTCCACGCGTCGTTTATATAAATCGCGTAATCGCCGAGTTTACACCACCAAATTCTGCCTTGAAACCACAAAATAAAGATCGTCAAGGCGAGAACGGCGACGGAAGTAATCCAGGGAAAATAATCGGCGGTTGTTTTAAAAACGAATAACTTTTTACTTTCGCTCATTTAGTTAAAAAGATTGTCGTTCGGTTTGGAGAAATTTACAAGTTTTCTGTTACATTTAATTTTGTAAAATATGAATCGTGCGGAAACTCTCCGGGAAATTCAAAACCGTGAAAAAGCTTGGGATATTGTAATCATCGGCGGCGGCGCGACGGGCGCGGGATGCGCTTTAGACGCGGCTTCGCGCGGTTTTGACGTGCTTTTACTGGAACAGAGCGATTTCGGCAAAGGAACTTCGAGCCGTTCGACAAAACTCGTCCACGGCGGCGTTCGTTATCTGGCAAACGGCGATGTTTCACTGGTGCGTGAATCTTTGAAAGAGCGCGGAATAATGAAAAGAAATGCGCCGCATCTTGTTAAAAAACTCGGTTTCGTCGTTCCGTGTTACAGTTTTTGGGATAAATTTTATTACGGCGCGGGTTTAATGATTTACAGTCTGCTTTCCGGGACTTACGGTTTCGGCAGTTCGCGGATTTTGTCGAAAACCAAAGCGGTCGAAAAGATTCGGAACATCAATCAGAATAATTTAAGCGGCGGCGTTTTATATTTTGACGGTCAGTTTGACGATGAAAGGCTTTTGCTCGATATTCTCAAAACCGCGCATTCAAAAAATGCGCGTCTGTTAAACTACGGGAGAGTTTTCAGTTTCACGAAAAACGCGGAACACAAGATCGAAGCCGTAAATTATCAGGATGTCGAATCGGGCGTAATCTATTCGATTAAAACACGCGCCGTAATCAATGCCACGGGCGCGTATTGTGATTGGGTGCGTAGATATTCCACGCCGCGCCAGCCGGATATTATCGCACCGAGTCAGGGAATTCATCTCGTGTTCGACAGATCATTTCTTCCCGGCGACGAAGCGTTGATGATTCCGAAAACAAGCGATGGGCGCGTGCTTTTTGCGATTCCGTGGCACGGGAAAATGCTCGTCGGAACGACCGACACGCCGCTTGAAAAACCGCAGATCGAACCCGTCGCGTTTGAAAATGAGATAGAATTTATTCTCGAAAACGTCAAAGATTATCTTGCCAAACCGCCAAACCGAAGCGACATAAAAAGCGTCTTTGCGGGAATTCGCCCGCTCGTAAAATCCGGCGGCGGAAAAAATACGGCGGCACTTTCGCGCGATTATACCATCGAGATTGACGACGCGAATCTGCTCACCATAACGGGCGGAAAATGGACGACTTATCGAAAAATGGCGGAAGATGCCGTCAATCAAACTATAAAACTGGCGAAAATGACGGAGAAAAAATGCGTTACGAAAAATCTGAAGATCGAAAATTCAAAAGATGTTTCGATTGAAAAACTGCTCTCCGAAAACCTTAATTTCGCCGGAAAGCTTCACGCGGATTTTGAATATAAAATTGCCGATGTCATATACGCTCTGCGTTTTGAAATGGCGCGAACAGTCGAAGACGTTTTAGCGCGGCGTTTGAGAATTTTATTTCTGGACGCAAATGCGGCAATCGAGATCGCGCCGAAAATTGCGAAAATTATGGCGGAAGAATTCGGTAAAGACGAAAATTGGATCAATGATCAATTAAGCGATTTTAATCAAATGGCAAGTAAATACACGATAACCTTACAAAATTAACCGCCATTTAATAGTTGGAAAAGGTCAATATTGCAGGAACACTTATGTCATTCGTGTTCCTGCATTTTTTAATCGCTGACTTTATATTTCTTTTCAACTACAGATTAAGAGTTTTCAAATAGTCACGAAAATCCGCGCCGAGATCGTCACGTTTTAGCGCAAATTCGACCGTTGCAATCAAGAAACCGAGTTTGTCGCCCGCATCGTGGCGCGTGCCGTCGAGTTTGACGGCGTAGAAATCGCGCTCTTTTAATAAATCCTTCATTGCATCCGTGATTTGAATCTCGCCGCCCGCGCCTTTTTTCGTGTTTTCGATTGCCGCGAAAATGTCGGGCGTTAAAATATAACGTCCGATTATCGCCAAATCAGAAGGTGCATCGGCAAAAGACGGTTTTTCGACCATATTTTTTATTTTATAGACATTCTCTTCGACTTCTTCCGCTTCAATCACGCCGAAACGCGAAATCGCTTCGCCTTCAACCTGCATCGTGGCGATGACGGGCGCGTTGTATTTTTCGTAAACATTCATCATCTGCTTTAACGCCGGAATTTCCGCGTCAACGACATCATCGGCGAGAAGAACGGCGAACGGTTCGTTACCGACGAAATCCTTCGCCTGCAAGATCGCGTGTCCCAAACCCAACGCCTGTTTCTGACGCGTGTAATTGACGTGAGCAATATTTGAAATCGCGCGGACTTGATCGAACATTTCGTTTTTGCCTTTGTCCTGCAAAATCTGTTCGAGTTCAAACGAAATGTCAAAATGATTTTCGATAGATGTTTTTTCGCGTCCCGTAACGATCAAAATTGATTCGATCCCCGAAGCGACCGCTTCTTCGACGGAATATTGAATTAAAGGTTTATCAACCAAAGGAAGCATTTCCTTCGGCGATGCTTTTGTTGCTGGTAAAAATCTTGTTCCCAATCCGGCGGCTGGGAAAACTGCTTTGCGAATTTTGTTTGTCATAGTTAATTTTGTTAAATTCGTTTTTTATTTGCCATTGGAGCAAGTATATAAATTGTATGGGAAAAACGGCTGATAAACAAATTTATGTTAGACCTTAATTACGTTAGAAATAATCTCGAAGAAGTTAGAAAAGCGTTGGAGAACCGTAACTTTCCGACGACGAGTTCAAATGATTTCGTCGAATTAGATGAGACGCGGCGGCGCGTGATCGGCGAATCGGACGAGATAAATCACAAAAGAAATTCGTCGAGCAAAGAGATCGGCGCGTTGATGCAAGCCGGAAACCTTACGGAAGCCGAAGCAAAAAAAGCGGAAGTTTCGGGTTTGAAAGACAAGCAGACCGAACTCGAACACGAGCGCAAGGAACTCGAAACGAAGATGGACGAACTTCTGGCAGGTTTACCGAATTTGCCGAAATCCGATGTTCCCGTCGGCGCGGACGAGAGCGCGAATGTCGAGATCAGAAAATGGGGCGAGCCGCGTGAATTCGATTTTGAAGTCAAAGATCACGTTGATCTCGGCGAAAAGTTGGGCATTCTCGATCTGGAACGCGCGACGAAGATCGCGGGCGCGAGATTTTCCATTCTAAACGGCGCGGGTGCGCGTTTAGAACGTGCGCTGGTTAATTTTATGCTCGACGTTCACACGACCGAGCATAATTATATGGAAACTCTGCCGCCGTTTATCGTCAATAAAGACGCGCTTTTCGGGACGGCGCAATTGCCGAAGTTCGAGGAAGATTTATTCAAACTGCGCGACGAACGTGAGTTTTATTTAATTCCGACGGCGGAAGTTCCGGTGACGAATTATTACGCGAATGAGACGCTCGACGAAAAGGATTTGCCGATGAAATTCGTCGCATACACGCCGTGTTTTCGTTCTGAAGCCGGAAGTTACGGGCGCGACACGCGAGGTTTGATTCGCCAGCATCAATTTGAAAAGGTCGAACTCGTCAAATACGCAACGCCGGAAAATTCCGAAGCGGAACACGAACAATTGACCGAAAACGCCGAAAAGATTCTGCAAATGCTCGGAATTCCCTATCGAACGGTCGTTCTTTCGACGGGTGATATGGGTTTCGGTTCGGCGAAAACCTACGACATCGAAGCGTGGATTCCGTCGCAGAACACATACCGCGAAATTTCTTCCTGTTCGCTGTTCACCGATTATCAAGCCAGACGAATGAACTTGCGCTTCAAACGCACTAGCGGCGGAAAACCGGAATTCGTCCACACAATCAACGGTTCGGGTTTAGCAGTCGGCAGAACGTGGATTTCGATAATCGAAAATTACCAACAGGAAGACGGTTCGGTAATAATTCCCGAAGTTTTACAGCAGTATATGAACGGAATTTCAGTTATCAGTTAGCAGTTAGCAGTTATCAATTACAGGTTAATCAGTGATAACTGATAACTGATAACTGCTAACTGTTCTTACCCGTTGACCGTCGCTTCGACTCTTTCGCTCCATTCGCCGAGGTCGCCGTTTTTCGATTTCCAGCGCAGGATGTAATAGACCTTTTTGCCTGCGCCCGACGCATCGTAATAGCAGTCATACGGCGAACTGGTGTCGAGCGTTACGAATTCGTATTCCTTGTAGGATCCGGCGGCGTGTCGCCGATGTAACGCCAGATTTCCGCGCCCAGCATTCCTTTCGGCTTGGCTTCCGAATTCGGCGTGGTTGTGTCACGAAATGAAATCTTGTGGCGCAATTTGCCGTAGTCAATCAGCGCGAACGGCGCACTCGTCGGCGACGGCGAATCGGTTTTTGTATCGTCGTATTCGTCGAGTCCCGCTTTGCCGAGCAAGTCTTTCGACACATCGTTCGCCCGCACGAGATTTATCATTTTCCGCACGGCACTAACCAAAGCCTCACGCACATCATTGCGCCCGCCCTGCGCCGCATCTTCCGCCGCCCGCGCCGCATCGAGCGCGTCAACATTCGTTTCAAACCCGCTAATCAAGGTCGCCAATTCAGCTGTCTGCGCCGCCGTCAGACCATAATTCGCCTCATCGCCCGCAACTCCGCCGTTAAATGTTTTCAAAGCCGCCAACAGATCGCGGTCTGAAAATCTGTGTAAATCATCTGATTTCATTTCGTTTTTTTCCCCCTTTTAAGTGTAAATTTTTATCGTTGTTCACGGTATCAAAACAACCGCAACCAATATATACAACAAAATGGGATTAAAAGGCAAGAAAAATTTTAGTCGTAAAAGTTTTTGAGCGTTCTCACCAATCATTTGAAAGCTCTCAACTGTTTTCTGAGCGTTCTCAACAGCTTTTCGAGCGTTCTCAAAAGCCGTCTGAGCGTTCTCAAAAGCAAAATGAGAGGTCAAAATTGTCGTCTGAGCGTTCTCAAAAACTCTTTGAGAACGCTCAGAAAATGGCTGAGAACTCTCAAAAGTCATCTGAGTGCCGTAAAAAAGTATTTGAGAACGATTTTTCGTTTTTGTTTGCAGGATAACGGCTGAGATGACGTGGGGCGAAACCATTTACACGCAACTCAAAGTTAAAGAAAGAACGCCAAATGAAAGCCGCTGTTTCGCCCTCACGTCCATTGATTTGTTAGCTGTCGCCTTTCACTTTAGCCCAAGCCGGTAACTTCACGCCTCTGCCTTCAGCACTTATCACCGCCGCTTTCGGAAAACTGATTTGTGCAATCTCCCGCTGAAAGTCTTCACTCACTTCCGCTAACTTGAATCTCTGTACGGGACAAAACGACATAAGTTAGCTGTTGTCAGCATCTTAGAATTGCAAAGATATTTACTCTCGAATATCTCTTTAGTTCAAATAACACCTCTTGGATTATTTCACATCCTAATCTGAAAAGACTTGTTTGCGCTCTCCCGTTCTTTTTTATTTCAATCGAGTTGACGGCGTTTTCCGCTTCCCCTGTTTTGATCGCCCACGCCACTGCTAACGCCAATACTCCGAATAACTTATCTATCTTCTCCACTTTCGTCAGATGCGTTTTTTCGATCTCGAATCCGCGACTCTTTAAGTTCTGAAACAATGTTTCTATCGCCCATCTCCGCTTGTATTCCGACAGGATTTTCTCACTCGCTTCAGACGAAATGACAATCACACTTTCCTGAGAGTCTTTTCCTCTTTTCACCTCGACCGATACCTTGACTCCGGCGTATCTCCTCGCCCGTCGCAAACGGTAACTCTCGCCGATCTTCAATGTTCGTAACAATTTCCCGCATCTCATCGGCTTCCCGCTTTTGTTGGTAATCGTCATCGAAGCTTTTATCCGCAGACGAAACGGGACTTTTTCCTTGTCCAGATATTTGACCAATTCATATCCGTCAAACTCACGGTCACCACTCAAGTATTCGATGTTTTTGATGCCGAATACTTTGATATAACGCCCGATTATCTGTTTCTTTTCCGCTAATACGGAGTTGCCTTTGCGCGAGAGCGTTATCCAAAATAACGGTATCGAAGTGTTTCCAACCACGATTGATAACGTCAAAATGTTGACCCATATCAAGCCGTATTTCCACTCGGTGCGATCCAACGCCAAAACATACTTACCTTTCGGTTTGATGATCGCAATAATCAACTCGGCAAAAATGTCGAAATCAATCTCAGCCAACTGAAAAAAGCGTTTTAACCGCCGATATTTTGAATCCTTCTTAGCCGATAAGTCTAAAACATTGGCTAATCTTGCCAAATTTGTAGTGTTCTGTTGAATAATGGCGATCAGCAAAGCCGCCGCCAACTCGACGCGACGCTTATCTAATGGTAAATTTGCTCGTAATACTGCAAAGCATTCGGATGTGTTTTTTTCATATGCTGAGGGCTAATTTAGCTCAAAACACATCCGTTATCTATTTTCAAATATCTTTTTAACTTTGTTTTTGTCCCGTGCAGAGAACTTGAATAGTGAAATTGCTGATATTCCGCGAATTGGGTCGTCTTTGTCCTCAAGCAAAGCAGCGATAATTGGAATTGCTTCCGCCTCTTGCGACATTGCAACTATCGAAACAGTCAAAGCAGTGAGTTGACCAACATCGCCCGACATCGGATTTTTTTCTCCTGTGCGGTTCGCTTCGACACGCGCTTTAAGCAAAGGCAAAAGGTCGGCGACAATAATCCTGCGCCCAAAGACGTGAATTGGGTCAAGACCTGTTCTCATTTGAATTTCGCCGCGACTTGTTACCAAAATAAGTGTGCCGCTGCCGCAGCCTTTTGCGCCGCCTGCCGCCAAACGAGCAGTTTCCTGCAACTCTGGAACGCGGCTCAACAAATCATTTTGGGCAAAGCAATTTCCAGCTAAAACGAGTAACGTCAAAAAAGCAATCGAAATAATTTTATACATCGAGTTCATAATACCTCACCATACAAGAGACAGCTAACTTATGATTATCCCGATTCATTCGGCATAACACTCATATTTGGTGTATTATACTGAATCAATCGGTATAACACTCATTATTTGTATGTTATGCAGATTGATTCGGCATAACTCCCTTATGTGCAGAATAACTTTAAACTATTTGCAAGATTCTCCGCAAGAACGGCGGGCGTTGATAAGAAAATATGTGATGCGTCTTGCGTTCAATAAAAATACGGACAGCGTATTGATTTCACGCGCCGTCCGTATTTTTTAGAATGAGATAAAACAGAAATCCCAAATCTCAAATCGAACTATCCGTCACCTTTTTTGCCTTTTCGTTTCGAGCCTTCGTCATCTGATTTGGGCGCGGGCGGATCGGGCTTTTTCGGTGTCGGCGCAGCAGGCGGTTTCGGTGGACTCGGAAGCGGTTTCGGCGGATTTGCCGGATTCGTGTTCGGAGTTGCCGGATTTGTGTTCGGCGTTGTCGTTCCGTCCGTCGTCGTGCCGTCGGTCGAAACATCACCGCCTTCTAAGTCGGCGTTCTCATCCGCATTTTTTACTTTCGCGGGTTTGATGCTCGGCGCATAAATCGCTCCGCTCTTTCTCGCTTCCATCTCGGCTTTTTCGAGTTTTTCCTGTTCTTCGCGTTTTTGGCGTTCGATCAACGACTTGATTTCAGGCGGAACCGGCGGCGGATCTTCGAATTTATCCTTCGGTTTACCTTTCATATATTCGCTCATAAAATCGTTGAAATACGGCAATGCACCGTGTCCGCCCGTCATATTATTACCGAGATTCGATTTTCTCAAGGGATTTCCCATCCAGACTCCGGTTACATAGGTCGGCGTGTAACCGATAAACCAAACGTCCGTATGATCGTTGACCGTTCCGGTTTTTCCGGCTAATTCCTGTCCGGCTGCATTCGCGCCCGGAGCAGTTCCGCCTGCTTTCGTAACGCCGCGCATCATATCAACCATCGAAAGCGCGACATATTCGCTCGTAACTTTATAAGTCGTTTTTTCCCATTCTTCCAAAACTTTCCCGTCGCGGTCTAGAACTTTGCGGATAAGATGCGGTTGAACGCGCACACCTTTGTTCGGAAATGTCGAATAAGCTGAAACCATTTCGATTAGAGACGCTTCGGACGCGCCGAGTGCCGACGGCAGACTCGGAGCCATCGGATTCGTAATTCCAAAACGACGAACCATCTGTGCGCCCGTCTGAACACCGACTTGGTCGAGCAGATGAACCGCCGCCAGATTGAGCGATTTAGCAAGCGCGACGCGCATCGGGACGTTTCCGTGACTGATCGAACCGTCGTAATTATGCGGCTGCCAGCCACCACGTTTTATCGGTGCGCCGCTGACCGTCATATCCGGCGTAATTCCCGATTCTACCGCCGCGGTATATATGAATGGTTTGTAGCACGAACCCGTCTGACGCAGACCTTGCGTGGCATTGTTAAAACGGTTCGTATGATAATCGTAACCGCCAACCATCGCAATAATTTCGCCTGTTTTGGCGTTTAGAGATGTCAGGGCGGCTTGAACTTCCGGCACTTGCGAAAGTTCGACTTTCAATTTCTGATTATCTTCGTCAACTTCGAGAACTTTAAATTCCGGCAGAAACCCTTTTTTCAATTCGGTCGAAGGTTTCTTGCCGCTTTTACCCATATCTTTAGCGGTTACAGTCGCAGTATAATTTCCGAAACGTACTTCGGCTTCGTCTTTCGCCGAACTGACATTTATCACCAACCCTTTAATATATTCGTCCTTTTCATACGCATCGCCGTACCAATCAGCGTGTTTGAAGGCTTCGAGAGTTCTTTTAATTTCTTTCTCGTCGGTCAAAGGCTGATTGCTTTCATCAACCAGAATATTCTGATAATCCGAACGCCACGATCTTCCGCGATCATAAGCGCGAAGTCGTTCGCGGATTGATTTCGTAGCGATTTTCTGTGCTTCGACGTTAATCGTTGTATAAACTTCCAGTCCGCCTTGTGCGACGCGCGTCGTGTATTTATCTTCGAGATATTTGCGGACTTCTTCGACCGGATAATCCCACGCCGTTGATTTCGGCAGAGATTGATAATAAGCCGTGTCAGCGAGTTTGATCGGTTTCGCCTGCGCCGCATCTGCTTCGGATTGCGTGATATAACCGTATTTCGCCATCTGGTCAAGTACGATGTCGCGCCGCTGCTTTGCTTTTTCGCGGTTGCGCGTCGGCGAATATTCCGGCGATTTCGGAATCGCGGCTAACAATGCGGCTTCTTCCAAATTCAAATCTTTTAGAGATTTACCGAAATAAGTTCGCGCTCCGGCTTCAAATCCATACGAACCGGCTCCGAGAAAAACGTAGTTCATATACATTTCGAGAATTTGGCGTTTTGTATAAAGCCGCTCGATCTCCAAAGCCATCGCCCATTCGTTGAATTTACGCGAGAATGTCTGTTCTCTGGAAAGAAAAAGATTTTTGGCAAGCTGTTGGGTAATAGTTGACGCGCCTTCTTTTTTCCCGGTAGCGATATTATTGACCAACGCGCCCGCAAGACGATACGGATCAATTCCGATGTGATCGTAAAAGCGCGTGTCTTCAATCGCTAACAGCGCGTTTTCGACGTTTTTCGGAATGTCTTTTTCCTTGATCGGAATTCGTTTTTCGAGCGCGAATTCGGCTAAAACCGTTTCGCCGTCGTCGGCATAAATTTTTGTCACCTGCGGCGGACGATAAGTTGCGAGTGCCGAAACTTCCGTCGCATAACGCGAATTATTCAGATAATAAGAACCTAAAATTCCCGTTAAACTGCCTGCGGAAAGTGCTAAAATCAAAGCCGCCGGAAACCATACGAATTTCCAAAACCCGCTTTTCTTCCGTTCGACCGACTCAATCTCGCGTTCAACAATTCTCTTTTCTCTAGCCATAATTATTATCAGTTATCAGTTATCAGTTATCAGTCATCAGTTATCAGAATAAAATTATTAACTGATGACCGATAACTGATAACTGTCAATTTACAAATCTTCTCATTCTGACGCTTATCACAAAACCGATTCCGATAAATGTTGATAAGATCGCCGAAAGTCCCGCGCTCATTAGCGGAAGCGGAACTCCGATAACCGGGAGAAAACCTAAAACCATTCCGATATTTATAAATATTTGAAACGACATTCCGCCGACAATCGCCATTATAACGAGCATTCCCTGACGATCCGAAGCGTGACGCGCTCCGGCGATAAATCTTGAAAGCAGAAGTGCGTAAGCTAATAAAAGCGAAATACAACCGATAAATCCCGTGTTTTCAGCCGTTACCGCAAAAATAAAATCCGAATGCGGTTCGGGCAAAAATTTTAACGCGCTCTGCGAAGTTTCCGTGTCGCCTTTGATTCCCGACAGACTTCCTTTTCCGACCGTAATAATTGATTGATTCGTATGATAACCGAAACCGCGCGGATCGGCGTTTTCCGGGTCGAGAATCGCTTCGACTCTTTCCCGCTGATAATTTTTTATAACGCCCGTTTTAACGCCGAGAATATAAGCCGTCGGCACAAAGATCATTCCGGCGACGATTGCCAGAATAACGTAACGAATTTTTACCGCTGACAGAAACAAAACGGCGGCGAGAATCGGAAAATATGTAATTGCCTGCCCCGCGTCAGGTTCGAGCATAATCAAACCGACAGGTCCGGCTAAAATCGCGCCGCCGATTAAAATTTCCTTTAAACTCAAACTTCCGGCTTTTCGCGCACCGAAATATTTAGCGAGCATTAAGACCATCGGAATTTTCACGAATTCGGACGGCTGAAATTGACCGACAATCGGAACTTTAATCCACGCCTGCTGCCCGTTAATTCGCATACCGATTCCGGGAATTAACACCAATACGAGCAAAAACAAACCGATGCCGTAAAAAAGCGGCGCATACTCGACAATACGACGATAATCGGAAGTAGCGACGATAATCATTCCGACAAGCGCAATGCCCAAACCGATAATTTGTTTTGACCAAAAAGTTTCCGTCGGCTGTGCGTTGTAAATCTGCCAAACACCAAAACTTACAATTGTAATTGCCAATAAAGCAACCAACCAGTCAAAATCTCTGAAACTTCTTTTTTCGATTATTGCGACCATTTTTGTTTGGCACTTCGCGCTTTGTTGTTTGCGATCTGCTTATTTAACTAAATTCGAGTTTTTAGTTTTACTCAAACAACAAAGCGTAAAATGCAAAGAACATTCACCTGATATTTTTTGCAAGCTGTTTATCGTCAACTTCACCTTCCGGTTTTAAAAGTCCTTTTTTCCGCAAATACGCTTCATAGATACCTTTAACGGCAGGCGCGGCGTGAGACGAACCGAATCCGGCGTTTTCGATCAAGGCGATAACGGCGATTTCCGGTTTATAAGCAGGCGCGAAACTGACGAACCAAGAGTGATCTTTTAATTTTCCGCTGTCTTTTCCGACTTCCGTAACCTGCGCCGTTCCGGTTTTTCCGGCGATCTCGAAATTTTCCATTTTCAGACGCGCACCCGTTCCGCCGTTGTTGACAACGCCCCACATTCCTTTTAAAACGAGCGCGTTTTGTTCGTCAGTCATTTCGATGATTTTCGGTTCGGGATGATCGTAACCGAAACCGTCGCGCGCCGGAACATAACTTCTGTCGCCTTCTTCACCGACTGCGCCGACGGGTTTAAATTCCTTCAGGAAATGCGGCACATACATTTTGCCGTGCATTCCGACGCTCGACACGGCGCGAATCATCGCAATCGGCGTTACGACAACCGTATCTTGTCCGATAGAAGCGTAAACCGTACGAATATCTTTCCAGCCTTCGCCGCGTTTTTCCAGAATCGGTTTCCACGTTTTCGGCGTTTGGCTAATTTTTTCGTTTGGCAGATCAATGCCCGAACGCTTGTCATAATCGAAAGTTTCGACCATTTTGATAATTCCTTCGATGCCCATTTTCAAACCGAGACGATAATAATAACCGTCGCAGGACTTCGTAATTGCGTAGCTGAGTTCGGGCGTTCCGTGGTTTCCCAAACAGCGCGTGAATTTATTTCCGACCAGCAAACCGCCGCCGCAAGCTATGTTTGAATGTGCGACGGTAATCGCACCTTGTTGCAACGCAGCGACCGATTCGGGAATTTTCCACGTCGAACCCGGCGGATAACGTCCCTGAATCGCGCGATTGTAAAGCGGGCGCGATTCGTCTTGCCAATACGCGGCGATTTGTTTACGTCCTTCTTTGGTCGAACTTCCCTGCACGAAAACATTCGGGTCATACGACGGATGCGAAGCCATCGCCAAAATCTCGCCGTTGTTCGGATCGGTCGAAATGATAGTTCCACGCGAAGTTGCCGAAGTGCTTAATTGTTCTTCCGCCGCCATTTGCAGATCGAGATCAATAGTCGTGTATAAATCTTGTCCGGGCTGCGGCGGCACGACTTCGAGTTCGCTCTGGATTCGTCCGCGACTGTCAACGATAACTTTTCGATAACCTTCCGTGCCGCGCAGATATTTGTCGTAATATTGTTCGAGTCCGCCTTTGCCGATAATATCTCCAGCGTGAAAACCTTTATATTCTTCTTTTTCAAGCTGTTTCGGACTAATTTCGCCGACGTATCCGAGAACGTGCGCCAAAACTTCTTTCAGCGGATAAACTCTCTGCGGCTGAATTTCGACGCGCAGTTCGGGAAATTCGAGCGCGTGCGATTCAACCCAAACGATGTCGTTCATCGTCGCGTTTTCTTTCAAAACGAGAGTTTCAAATGCCGGTTGAGATTTGATAAATTCGAGACGTTCCGTAACAAATTGATTTTCCAGACCCAAACCTTCGGCATAATCATCAATACGGTCGGTTACGTCAATTTTTTTGATCGGTTCGTTTGCTAAAGTGACGTTGTAAGTCGGGTGCGAATCAACGAGAACTTTTCCTTCGCGGTCAAAAATAGTTCCGCGCGGTGCGGGAATCGGAATAAGTCTAATGCGTTGATTTTCTGCACGCTCGGCATAAACGTCGCCTTTTTGAATTTGCAGGTAATAAAGCCGCACGCCGAGAATAGCCAAAAGCACAAAAGCAAAAACCTGAATCACGACAATTCTGGCGGACAAATTTTGTGAATATTCGTGCAATTTCATAAAACTACCTTTCTCTATTTATTTTTAAGTCGAATCGGATTTCGCCGTCGCGTCTGCCGTCGCGCGTTAAACACATCGCTGCGTTTTCTTCTGCCTGTTTTCGAAGATAAACTGTCTAAAATCAGATAAATAATTGTTCCGGCGATGGTCGTTCCGATAAGCGTGTAAGCGAGCGTAACGACGAAAGGCGCGGAAGGCGTTTGTCCAAGCAGGCGATGCAGACCGTAATACATCAAATCATCCAGCAAACAAGCACCCGCTATGACGGGAATTCTCAGCAAAAGGTTGTCCATATAGACGCGCCGCGCCAGTTCGGAAACCATATATGCGATCAGCGTTTTAGAGAAACCATTCGCGCCCAAAAGTCCGCCGCTCAAAGCATCCATCGCAATTCCGGCGACGGTTCCATAAAACAACGCTTTTATCGTATCACGCTGCAATGCGGCATAAACGACAATTATCAGAGGAAAATCAACATACGCAAACGGTTCAGCGACATTTCTGAGTGTCCACTGAAGCGCGATAGCGATAATTAATGCGATGGTTATTCTAACCTGTTCCATTGATTGTGTGAGTTCTGAGTTCTGAGTTCTGAATGCCGAATTTTTATTTAACTCACCACTCAACGCTCACCACTCAGCACTTCATTTCTTCTCTTTGACCGCGTTCGGCAATTGTTCTTCAAACTTCGGGCGCGACGGCGGTTCGTAAAGCAGAACGCCGACTTCCTGCATCGAATTCAGTTTCGCCGACGGACGAACGAAAATTTGCTGCGAAACACTTGCCGAACTCGGACGAATTTCAGCGATCTCGCCGATCTTCAAACCGGCGGGGAAAATTCCGTCTTGTCCCGTCGTATAAACCGCGTCGCCGACATTAACGACGACAGTTCCCGGAACATAGCGCATTTCCAATGTTTCTTTTTTCCCAGTTCCGCTGACAACTCCGAGCGCGTTCGACGAACCGATCTCACCGACCACGCCGCCGAGACCGGATTTATCTTTCGTTATCAAATCAACTTGTGCTGTCAAAGGACTTACGGCAGTTACGCGACCAACCAAACCGCCGTCCGTAACGATTGCCATATTTAATTTTACGCCGTCCAAACTTCCGCGATTAATGATCGAAGAATCGAACCACGCCGAAGTGTCGCGTCCGATGATACGAGCCGTTAAAACTTTGTAATCTGTTTCTTCTTTTAATTGAAGAAGACCTTTTAAACGATCGTTTTCCGCCGTTAATTCTTCTTTTTGCTTGATCTGAACTTCGAGTTCCTGAACTTTTTGTTTGAGAACATCATTTTCCGTCTGCGCCGAACGAAGACTGGAAATTGACTGAAAAAATCCCGTAACTCCCGAGCCGACCGAAGTTACAGGTGATTGGACAAACGCCGCCACCGATTGCGCCCAGACACGGATAACCCTTTGCCCCGTATTTATTTCCCGCGCGTCAAACGCCATCAGAAAAAAATTAGCCAGGAGCAAACCGATCATCAGCCACGGCGTTAAACGCCAAACATCTTTTTGACTTCGCTCACTCATCCTTTTCAGTTATCAGCTATCAGTCAACAGCTATCAGTTCAATTTTGTTGACTGATAACTAATAACTGTTCACTGCCTTAACTTCCTGTCATCAATGAATTATCCCAACGGACGCGCTTGAGAAGTTCGATGTCCGACAGCATTTTTCCGGTTCCAAGCACAACCGACGAAAGCGGATCATCTGAAATTACGACCGGCAAACCGGTTTCGATCATTAAACGCTTATCAATATTTTTCAAAAGTGCGCCGCCGCCCGTCAACACGATTCCGCGTTCGACAATATCGGCGGAAAGTTCTGGCGGTGTGCGCTCCAATGCAACACGAACGGCATTTATGATTGTCGCCACCGCATCGGAAAGTGCTTCGCGGATTTCTTCATCGGTGATCGTGATAGTTTTCGGAATTCCTTCGATCAAGTTTCGTCCGCGAACGTCCATCGAAAGTGTTTCGTCTAAAGGAAATGCCGAACCGAGCGCGATTTTGATCGCTTCCGCCGTTCTTTCACCGATTAAAAGATTGTATTTTCGTTTAATAAATTGCGTGATCGCTTCGTCCATCTCGTTTCCGGCAACGCGGACGGCGCGTGAATAAACGATTCCCGACAAAGAAATAACGGCGATGTCCGTCGTTCCGCCGCCGATGTCAACGACCATATTTCCGTGCGGCTCGGTGATCGGCAAACCCGCGCCAATCGCCGCCGCCATCGCTTCTTCAACCAAATAAACTTCGCTCGCTTTGGCGCGATAAGCCGAGTCTTCGACCGCGCGGCGTTCGACCTGCGTGATTTCCGAAGGAATTCCGATAACGACGCGCGGACGCACCCAAGATTTTCCGTTGTGCGCCTTGCGGATAAAATGCTGTAACATTTTTTCCGTAACTTCAAAATTTGCGATAACGCCGTCTTTCATCGGGCGAATCGCCACGATATTTCCCGGCGTTCTGCCGAGCATCTCTTTCGCGTCGCGCCCGACCGCTTCAACTTGATTCGTAACTTTGTTGATCGCCACGATCGAAGGCTCGCTAACCACAATGCCGCGCCCTTTTGCGTAAACGAGCGTATTTGCCGTGCCGAGATCAATCGCTAAATCGCTCGAAAATAAACTAAATAAAGATTTAAATGCCATTCTTAAATAAGTGTCCGTCTAATATTAAATTTTATAATTGATTTGAAAAAGGAGAGTTCTCAAAAACCGCTTGAGTAAACTTCTAAGAGAAGACTTCCGTCCCAATCTATAACGTATTAGCATACACCGATTAGTCTTGATTTTTCCAATGCCAAACAAAAATTTTATTTGCAAAATAGAAAAAAGACGGCAAATTTCTCAAATGTCTTCAAAATTATATTAAAATTGATTGAAAATTCTGTAATTTACTCAATTTATTGACTATAAAATTACAAAAATTTTGCCCAAATGTTAAATAAAAAAATTAATAATTTTTTATTCATTAAAATTCGCGTTCAAATAAGGTCATTTAAAATTAAAAAGGCGAACGAAAAATCCGAACGCCTTTTTAATTTGTTGATTTTTAACTTGTTATTTTTCCTTGGCGATCAATCTTTCGCCCGAATCTTCGCTGTGCGATTCGACATCTTGAATAACATAATTTTCGCCTTTCGGAACACTTTGCTCGTCTTCCAAAGCCGCTTCTAAAACATCGTCAATCCGCGTCGCCGGGAAAAATTCCAGTTCGTTGCGAACTTCTTCGGGAATTTCCTCGATGTCCGCTTCGTTCTGTTTCGGCAAAATAATGCGTTTGATTCCCGCACGATGCGCCGCGAGAATTTTTTCCTTCACGCCGCCGACCGGAAAAACCAAACCGGAAAGCGTGATTTCGCCCGTCATCGAAGTATCGCTTCTGACTTTTCTGCCCGTGTAGAGCGACGCGAGAGCCGACGCCATCGTTACGCCCGCGCTCGGTCCGTCTTTCGGAATCGCGCCTGCCGGAACGTGAACGTGAACGCCGTTTTGTTTGATCTCATCAACGCTGAAACCGAGTTGTTCGGCGTGCGACCACAGATAACTGCGCGCCGCCTGCGCCGATTCTTTCATCACTTCGCCGAGTTGTCCGGTCAAAGTCAAACCGCCGCCGCCCGGAAGCATCGTTGCTTCGATAAATAAAATCTCGCCGCCCATTTCCGTCCAAGCCATTCCCGTCGCAACTCCGGCGGGCATATCTTCGCGCGCTTTTTCGGGATAAAATCGCGGCGCGCCCAAAATTTCTTTCGCAACTTCCAGCGTAATTACTGTTTTTTCCGTTTTCCCTTTCGCCACATCGAGCGCGATTTTCCGCGCCAGATTTCCGATCGTTCTTTCCAATTGGCGAACTCCGGCTTCGCGCGTATATCTTGCCGTCAAAAGATTTATCGTTTCATCGGGAATTTCGATATTTTCTTCGGTTAAGCCGTTTTCCTTGATCTGACGCGAAATCAAATATTGACGCGCAATTTTTAATTTTTCCTGATCGCTGTAACCCGCAAGCTGAATAATTTCCATCCGATCACGCAGAGGCGCGGGAATCGGACCGAGACTGTTTGCCGTCGCAATAAAGAAAACTTTCGACAGATCGAACGGCAGATCGAGATAATGATCGCGGAACGAATTATTTTGCTGCGGATCGAGAATTTCCAAAAGTGCCGAAGCCGGATCGCCTCGATAATCGTTGCCGAGTTTGTCAATCTCATCAAGCATCATCACCGGATTATTCACGCCGACGCGCCGCAAAGCCTGAATAATTCTGCCCGGCATCGCGCCGATATAAGTTCTGCGATGACCGCGAAGTTCCGCTTCGTCGCGCATTCCGCCGAGAGAAAATCTTTCAAATTCTCTTCCCAAAGCACGCGCAATCGAACGCCCCAAAGAAGTTTTGCCGACTCCCGGAGGTCCAACAAATAATAAAATCGGGCTTTTCGAATCGGGACGCAGTTTAACAACGGCGAGCGACTGCAAAATTCGTTTTTTGATGTCTTCTAAGCCGTAATGATCTTCGTCCAAAACTTTTTCCGCTTCGTTTAGATCGAGTTTTTCTTCGCTCGATTTGTTCCAGGGAAGTTCTAAAACATATTCGAGATAAGTTCGGATAACGTGATAATCCGGCGCGGCTTGCGGCAGTTTTTCCATCCGCTTGAGTTCGCGTTCGGCTTCTTTCTGCACGTCTTCCGGCAGATCGGCTTGATCGAGACGTTCGCGCAACTGCTGCGCTTCCGCCTTTTCTCCGTCCGCGTCGTCTTCGCCTAATTCTTTTTGAATCGCTTTTAATTGTTGACGTAAAACGTAATCTCTCTGAGATTTATCCATTTCCGTCTGCGCTTCGGTGGCGATTTTTGAACGGATTTGAATAATGTCAACTTCGCGCGCGAGTGCCGCGTGTGTCAGCGTCAAAAGTTCGTCAACCGTGTTGGATTCGAGCATCTTCTGCTCGGTTTCCGTTCCGAGATCGAGAACCGACGCGAGAAAATACGAAAGTTGGACGGGATTTGTCTGCGACATCACCGCCGAACGAATTTCCGGCGGAATCTGCGGAAGCATCGCCAACGCTTGTTGAATCAAACTCTGAATATTTCGTTTTAATGCTTCGACTTCCGCATTATCTTCGATTTCGAGATGCGGCAAAGTTTCAACTTTCGCCTTTAAAAAAGGTTCTTCCTGCGTCCACTCGACGATCTTCACGCGGTCAACGCCCTGCACGATAAGCTGCATTACGCCTTCGTTTCGCATCATTCGTTTGACGTTGACGATCGTGCCGACTTCGTATAAATCCGATTTTTTCGCGTCGCTTCCCTGAATTTCCGGCGTTTTCACCGTTAAGCAGGCAATCAGTTTTTCTTCCGATGCAAGCGCGGCTTCGACCGCTTTTACGGATCGTTCACGCCCGACCGCGAGCGGAATTATCGTTTCGGGAAATAGTGTCGTATTTTGCAGAGGCAAAATTGCAATTTCAAATTGTTCCGGCTTATTTCCCGTTTTTGTTTGATTATTTTCTACGGTGTTTTCCGTTTTATTTTCCTGATTTTGATTATTTTCTTCAGCCATAAAAATTTATTTTCTGAGAATTAATGTTCGCTTTCTTTAGCGTTTAACAAAGAGTTGTGTTTAATTCTCACTTTTCCAGAGATTAATTAGCAGCAAACCGTTCTCGAAATTATGTTCGATAGCCGCGCCCTCGATAGATGCGGGAAAACTTAAAGTTTTCTCGAAATGTGAATAAGTTATCTCCATTTGTCTGTATGAAATTCCGGCGGCGCAAGATTTATCTTTCCGGCAGCCCGCGATATAAAGGACGTTTCCCTGAATACTTATTTCTATATCTTCCGCCGAAACGCCCGCCAATTCGACCTTAACGAGCCAGCCGTCCGGCGTTTCGTAAACGTCCGCTGCCGGATACCAAAGTCTGCCCGAAGGCTTCGCGTTTTTCGAGGACGCGATAAATTGAAAATAACGATTGATTGATTTAGCCATAACTCGATTTTGGATTTTGGATTTTGGATTTTGGATTGAAAGATCTTCAAACCGCCGCCGCAAAATTAAAAATCACATTATTATTTGCTCCAAAAACCTTTTCCGCTTGAAATATCTTCCAAAGTTTCGGCAATTTCGCGCTGGTCTTCCATTTCCAAAGCGATGTCCGCCATTGCGATTATTCCCTGCAAAATTGATTCTTCGTCAACGATCGGAATTCGGCGAACTTGACGTTCGCCCATTGTCCGAACCGCTTCAAAAACAAAATCGTCGGGTTTTGCCGTAAAAAGTCTGTCGCTCATTATTTCGCCGACTTTCGTTTCCGAAATATTTTTCCCTTCGGCGACGGCGCGGACGACAATATCGCGGTCGGTCAAAATTCCGACAAGTTTATTATTTTCTCTAGCAACAATCGGCAACACGCCGAAATCACCGTCTTTCATCAAACCCGCGACTTCCTGCAAAGTCATTTCACGATTCGCCGTTTTTGGATTTTTTGTCATTATTTCGCGGCAACGTAAACGCGATTTGTTTGCAATATCATTTTTCTGCATATTCACTCCGAAAATTACTTAACAGTTTATAATTTTCCAACGAATGATAAAAGTTCGGCATTTTATTTAAAGTTAGAATTAACTTTCGAGCGTTTTATCTTTCAATAGTTGCACAAACTTTTTCGCCGCCAGCGACAATGTTCTGTCGCTTCGATAAATCACGCCGACGGGACGCACCCAATCTTTTTCGGCGAGTTCGACGACTGCCAGATGATTATTTCTCTCTTCATCTAACACCGACGGATGCGGCACGATTGCCAAGCCGAAACCGACTTCGACCGCGCGTTTGATCGTTTCGATATTGTCAAATTCAGCGGCTTTGTTGACGCGAACGCCTTTTTCCTTAAATATTTTGTCAATCGCTTTGCGCGTCGGAACGTCGCGTTCAAATAAAACAAAATCTTCGCCGTCAAGGTCTGTTGCTTTAATTTTCTTGCGCCCCGCGAATTTGTGATCGGGCGGACAAATCAAAACCAGTCGGTCACTCTGCATCTCGACAATCGTGATTCCACGCTTCGGCTCGGGAAAAGCGACCACACCGAGTTCGATTGTCCCGTTTTGAACATCACGCAAAACTTTTGTCGTCCGCGAATATTCGAGATCAATTTTTGCCGACGGAATTTTCGACATAAATTCCCTGACTTTCGGCGGCAATTCGTGCAAGCCGACGCTGTAAACCGTTCCGACTTTTACAGTTCCGCCGACTTCGCCAACCAAACTACGCATATTTTCCTGCAATTCGCTGTATGAATCGAGAACTTTTTTACATTCATTATAAAAAAGTTCTCCGGCAGGTGTCAGACGAATTTCGCGCCGTCCGCGAACTCTCTCCAAAAGTCGCCTTTTAAATTTATCTTCGAGAGTTTTTATCTGCTGACTGACCGCCGACTGCGTTATCAAATTACGCTCCGCCGCCAAGGAAAAACTTTCCATTTCGACCAGATCGCAATATACTTTTAATGTTTCTATGTGCATATTATTTCCGGTGCATAGTTTATAGTTTTTGTTATATTTTTTTATTATTTACTCTGTGATACAAACTATCCACTATTTTATAATAAGTTTTTCTGAACAATGTGTGCAAGTTATTTCATTATTTCTTATAGGTTATTTTTTTTCGGAATAATGTAAGATAAAAAGTCAGAAGTTAGAATTGCCCATTTGAGAATTTACGTTTAAAATCTCAAATTAACACAAAGCGTTACCAAACAACTTAGAGGCTAAAATATTAATGGCGATAAGATTCAGCAAAACTTTTCTACTCCGAAAATTGCATCAGATCACGGGCATTGTGCCGTTGGGATTGTTTTTTTTCGGACATATGTTCACAAACTCAAAAGCGATGAGCGGCGACAAGGTTTTTAACGATGCCGTGCAGGACATTCATCATATTCCTTACTTGCTTTTTGTCGAGATTTTCGGCATTTTTCTGCCGCTGATTTATCATTCGGTTTACGGAATAATTATTTCGTCGGAAGCAAAACCGAACATCGGAAATTACGGTTACGGGCGCAATTGGTTTTATATTTTCCAAAGAGTTACGGGCGTTTTCCTGTTTTTCTTTATCTTTTTCCATATTTTAAATTTCCGTTTCGGACTCGTTCCCGGACTTAATACGACTCCGGTCGCGGGAAATGCTGATCTGGCTTTCGGAATCGTTTCGAGAGAATTTTCGATTGCGTGGGTGATGATTCTTTATATTCTCGGAATTTTGGCGACGGCGTGGCATTTGGCTTACGGATTTTGGCTTTTCGCGGTTGATTGGGGAATCGTAATCGGCGAAAAAGCGCAGAAAATGGCGTTGTATGCGTGTTTGGGTTTGGCGGCATTTCTCGGCGCGGTCGGAATTAACGCGGCAGTTTCATTCGTTCGCCCGTGCGGTTTGTTTCCGCAGGCATTTTGCGAAGAAGCGGAAAAAAGCAAAATTGTCGAACCGAACAAAGAATTTAAGAAAAACACATCGAATCAATTTTAATAGAAAGAATTTATTATGGCGGCATCATCAAACGGTTTGAAAATAGCGATTGTCGGCGGCGGACTCGCCGGACTTGCGGCGGCGATGAAGATTGCCGAAGCGGGACACGACGTTGATCTTTTGTCGGTCGTTCCGGTCAAGCGTTCGCATTCGGTCTGCGCGCAAGGCGGAATCAACGGCGCGGTCAACACGAAAGGCGAAGGCGATTCGCCGTGGAAACATTTCGACGACACGGTTTACGGCGGCGATTTTCTGGCAAATCAAACGCCCGTCAAAGCGATGTGCGAAATGGCTCCGCAGATTATTTACCTGTTCGACAGAATGGGCGTTCCGTTTTCGCGCACGAAAGAGGGACTTTTAGATTTCCGCAGATTCGGCGGAACTTTGCATCACAGAACCGCATTCGCGGGCGCGTCAACCGGACAGCAGTTGCTTTACGCGCTCGATGAACAAGTTCGCCGTTACGAAGCCGAAGGACAAGTCAATAAATACGAAGGTTGGGAAATGCTCTCGCTCGTGTTGGACGATCATCAGGTTTGCCGCGGTCTGATCGCAATGAATTTGCAGACGCTCGAATTAAAATCTTTCGCGGCTGATGCGGTGATTATGGCGACGGGCGGACCGGGAATGATCTGGGGAAAATCAACGAATTCGCAGGTTTGCACCGGAAGCGCAAATTCGGCTTGTTATCAACAGGGCGCGAAATATGCAAACGGCGAATTTATCCAAGTTCATCCGACTTCGATTCCGGGCGAAGACAAATTGCGCTTAATGAGCGAATCGGCACGCGGCGAAGGCGGACGAGTTTGGGTTCCGAAAAATCCGAAGGAAACGCGCAAACCGCAGGACGTTCCGGCGGACGAGCGTTTTTACTTCTTAGAAGAAAAATATCCCGAATACGGAAATCTCGTGCCGCGTGACATTGCGACACGCGAAATTTTCCAAGTTTGTTTAGATGGGATGGGAGTCGGCGGCGAAAATCAGGTTTATCTCGATCTGACGCATATTCCGGCGGAAACTTTGACAAGAAAGCTCGGCGCGATTCTGGAAATTTACGAAATGTTCATCGGCGACGATCCGCGTTATGTGCCGATGCGAATTTTCCCCGGCGTTCATTACTCGATGGGCGGACTTTGGGTTGATTCCGAACAGAAAACAAATATTCCCGGACTTTTCGCCGCCGGAGAATGCGATTATTCGATTCACGGCGCGAACCGTCTCGGCGCAAATTCGCTTTTATCCTGCGTTTACGGTGGTTTCACTGCCGCACCTTCGGCGATGAATTACGCAAAAAATGTCGAACGCGGAAACACGGAAACAAACGGAATTCACGACGCGGAATTGAAACGTCAGCAGGAAATCAACAATCAGATCATCAAAAACGAAGGCACGGAAAACCAATATAAACTGCACGACGAACTCGGTAAAATTATGACCGACAACGTAACCGTCGTGCGTTATAACGACCGTTTGCAGGAAACCGACAACAAGATTCTGGAATTGCAGGAAAGATTTCAAAATATCTCGATCAACGATTCTAATTTGTGGGCGACTCAAGCAGTGCCGCACGCCAGACAATTTTATAATATGCTCCAACTCGCCCGCGTGATCACGCTCGGCGCACTAAACCGAAACGAATCGCGCGGCGCACATTATAAACCTGATTTTCCAGATCGCAATGACGAAGAATGGCTAAAAACGACGATCGCCGAATATTCTGCGGAATCACCTGTTTTCAGTTACGAAAAAGTTGATATTGATCTGTTAGAACCGAGAAAACGTGATTATTCGTCAAAAAGCAAAGCCAAAGCCGCCGGTGCGGAAGACGCGAAAAATGGAAATGGCGCGGGACAAATCGTTGACGAAGGTTTCGAGCAAAAACCGGAAAATACGGACAGACAAAATATAGTCAACGAAAAAGACGCGCAAATCAAAGACGGAAAATCATTTGAAGTTATTCACGAAGACGATGACGAATAGGAAATGACGGCTTTACCGAAAAAGAAAATTTATACGCCGGAAGAATATTTGTCTCTGGAGGAAAATTGTGAATACCGGAGCGAATATGTCAACGGCAACATTTTCAAAATGGCGGGCGGCACTGAGGCTCATAACGATATAACTTTAAATGTTGCCGCTTTCTTGAAAGGTAAATTGCGCGGAAAATGCAAGACTTTCGCCAGCGATATGAAAGTTTGGGTTGAAGAGGCACAAACTTTTTTTTATCCTGATGTGATAGTTGTCTGTGGCGAACGCAAATTCTATAAAGGAAAAAAAGACATAATTGAAAATCCGATTCTCATTTTTGAAGTTCTCTCAAAAAGCACTGAAGAATACGACAAGAATGATAAGTTTTTAACGTATCGAAATATAGAATCTTTTCAAGAATACGTTTTAATTTCACAACACAGACCGGCAATTCAGCAATTCAGGCGCGGCGAAGACGGAACTTGGATTTACAGAGCGACAATCGGATTAAATAGCAAAGTTTTTCTTGAATCAGTCGAGACGGAAATGACTTTAAATGAAATTTACGATTTGGTTGAATTTGAAGAAACAGAAAATTTATGAGCGAAAACGGCAACGGACATAAGGAAAAGAAGACTTTGGATAATCCGCCAAAAACGGTGGAGATTAAAATTTTGCGAACGGCGGAAACGGGCGCGTCGAGCAGTTGGGAAACTTTCGAGATAAATTATCGAAAGAATCTGAATGTGATCTCGGCGTTGATGGACATTCGCAAAAATCCCGTTACGAAAGACGGCAGAGAAACCACGCCGCCGGTTTGGGATATGAATTGTCTTGAACAGGTTTGCGGAATTTGCACGATGGTTATTAACGGTCGCGTTCGGCAATCTTGTTCTGCGTTGATTGATGACATTTTGCTTGAAGCGGGCGGAAATACTGTTACTTTGCAGCCGATGACGAAATTTAAAACCGTCAGAGATTTGAAAGTTGACCGCACGCCGATGTTCGATCATCTGAAAAAAGTTCACGCTTGGGTCGAACTAGACGGCAGTTACGATCTCGGCGCGGGACCGCACGTTTCGCAGGAATTGCAAGCCGAACGCTACGCATATTCGCGCTGTATGACTTGCGGCTGTTGTCTCGAAGCGTGTCCGCAATATCACGACGACAATTACATCGGACCGCAGGCAATCGCGCAGGTTCGGCTGTTTAACGATCATCCGACGGCGAAAATGCAGCGCGACGAACGGCTCGACGCTCTGATGGAAGACGACGGAATTACGAATTGCGGAAACGCGCAAAATTGCGTGCAGGTTTGTCCGATGTCAATTCCTCTGACGCGGGCGATCTATGAAACGAACCGCGAAGTTACGATTCACGGTCTTTTCGGTTGGCTGAAAAAATAAATTTACTAAAACACGAGCGAAAACGGTTTATCGGCGGACTTGCGTTTATTTAAAACAAAACGGGCAATCTCGCCGATAAAAGATTAAAACAGTTCATTCTCTGCCGTTTTTTACAACTGCATTTGAATCTTCACGGCAAAAAAGCAATAATAATCGTTTTGCTTTAACCAGTCTTTTTATAATGATGAGAAGACTGGTTAAATTTTAATATAATAATAAAAGAAATATCAAAATTTGATACTGTAAATTAATTTATAAAAACAGGTGACTATTTAATGGAATCTACAATTCTTTATCTTATTCCGGCACTAGGAATTTTCGGGTTAGCAGTTATGGCATTCAAGTCGGCGTGGGTTAGCAAACAGCCCAGCGGCGATGAAAATATGGTTGAACTTTCAAACTATATTGCCGAAGGCGCGATGGCGTTTTTGAAAGCCGAATGGAAAGTGTTGACTTACTTTGCAATTATTGCGGCGATTATTCTGGCTTGGTCGGGAACATTGGTGGAAACGTCTTCCCCGATCATTGCAATTTCATTTATTATCGGTGCGGTGCTGAGCGCGACTGCCGGTTATATCGGAATGAACATCGCAACCAAAGCGAATGTCCGAACGACTCAAGCGGCGCGCACCGATCTGAAAGGTGCTTTGAAAGTCGCTTTTACCGGCGGAACCGTGATGGGACTCGGAGTTGCAGGACTTGCCGTTCTCGGTTTAGGTTCTTTATTTATCGTTTTTTATAACATTTATGTCGTGAACACGGGCGGTTCGGTTAACGGAGCCGCAATGGAGAAAGCAATCGAAGTTCTCGCCGGATTTTCCCTCGGCGCGGAATCAATCGCGCTTTTTGCCAGAGTCGGCGGCGGAATTTATACGAAAGCAGCTGATGTCGGCGCGGATTTGGTCGGTAAAGTCGAAGCGGGAATTCCTGAAGACGACGTGAGAAATCCGGCGACGATCGCGGATAATGTCGGTGATAACGTCGGCGACGTTGCGGGAATGGGCGCAGACCTTTTCGGTTCATACGTTGCGACAATTCTGGCGACGATGGTTTTAGGAAGAGAAATTTCGGCGCAAGGCGACGGATTCGGCGGCATTTCCCCGATACTTCTCCCGATGCTGATCGCCGGACTCGGAATTATATTTTCAATTATCGGCTGTTCGCTGGTCAGAATTTCCGACGACAAAGGCAATGTTCAGAGAGCATTGAATATCGGCAACTGGGCTTCGGTCATTATCACGACGATCGCCTGTTACTTTATCGTAATGTGGATGCTTCCCGCGAGTATGACTTTGAGAGGCGAAACATTCACGAATATGGGCGTATTCCTGGCAATACTGGTCGGTTCGTTCGTCGGCGCATTGATGAGTATCGTTACCGAATTTTACACCGCGATGGGCAAACGTCCGGTTAATTCAATCGTTCAGCAATCCGACACGGGCGCGGCGACGAATATCATCGGCGGTCTTTCAGTCGGGATGGAGTCAACTTTAATTCCGATACTTATTCTGGCAGCGGGCATTTATTTATCGCATTATTTTGCAGGTTTATACGGCGTAGCGATTGCCGCCGCCGGAATGATGGCGACGACGGCGATGCAATTGGCGATTGACGCTTTCGGACCGATCGCCGATAATGCGGGCGGAATTGCCGAAATGAGCAGACTTCCGAAAGAAGTTCGCGGCAGAACGGATATTTTGGACGCAGTCGGCAACACGACCGCTGCCACCGGAAAAGGTTTTGCTATCGCTTCGGCGGCGTTGACGGCACTTGCATTATTCGCGGCGTTCGTCGGACTTGCGGGCATTTCTTCAATTGATATTTATAAAGCGGACGTTCTCGCGGCATTGTTTGTCGGCGGTATGATTCCTTTTATCTTTTCATCTCTCGCAATCGCGGCAGTCGGCAGAGCGGCAATGGCGATGGTGCAGGAAGTTCGCCGTCAGTTCAAAGAAATTCCGGGCATTATGGAATACAAAGCCAAACCGGAATACGATAAATGCGTCGCCATCTCGACCAAAGCGTCTTTGAGAGAAATGATGCTTCCCGGCGCAATCGCGCTTATTACTCCGGTCATCTTCGGTTTTGCTTTCGGACCCGAAGTTCTCGGCGGTCTGCTCGCAGGCGTAACCGTCTCCGGCGTTCTGATGGGAATTTTCCAAAACAACGCAGGCGGCGCGTGGGACAATGCCAAGAAATCCTTTGAAGCAGGCGTAATGATAAACGGCGAAATGCAGTATAAAGGCTCTGAAGCTCACAAAGCGAGCGTCACAGGCGACACGGTCGGCGATCCGTTCAAAGACACTTCGGGACCTTCGATGAATATCTTAATTAAATTAATGAGCATCGTCGCCCTAATTATCGCCCCGCACATCGCCATCAAATCGGCAGTCAAACCCCACGCCGAATTAACGCCGAAAACGACAATCGAACAAACGGTAAAAACCCCGGCAGAAAAGCATTTGTAAAAACAACTGCCGACAATTCACACAAAACCGAAAAGGGCGAAGAATTGTTTAATTCTTCGCCCTTTTTCATTTTCCATAGTAAATCAGTCAAACGCACCAACCAATTGTTTATTGCACTAACCAATTATTCAAATGCTCCAACCAACTTTTCAATCAAGCCAACCAGTTTTTTATATAAATTTTATGTATATTACTGAATATAAAAAATCTTTTTTCAATTTTGGCAATTCCAAATCCAAGTGAGATGGTTCGGGTGGTCATTGAGTAAGCGTTGAGTTTCAGCGTTTATTCGGACAACGGGAATCTGTCGGAATATATCTCTCTTTCCGTAATAGTTTATCTGTTTCAAAATAATTATTACCTTCAAGAAATTTGAACGTATCTTTTGTTAATGTTCAGCGAACATAAGCATTTTAATTGATTATTAATTTTGTTAGTGATTTTTGAAGGAATAATTGTGCCGTAGAGCGCACGGAGAATGCAGAAAAGAAAATTCTGAAATTGAAAATCCATTGTTCTAAAAACTTATATATTTGCAACTTTGGCTGTTTAACATTAAATTAAAGACAATGCGACGCGCAATTTTTCCGGGTTCGTTCGACCCATTAACTAACGGTCATCTCGATATTATCAAACGAAGTTCGCCATTGTTTGATGAAATTATTGTCGCCGTTTTGAATAATCCCGACAAAAATCCGATGTTTTCGGTCGAAGAGCGGTGTGCGATGATTCGTGAAATTTTGCCCACGGTCAAAGCGGTTGACTGCCGTCTGGTTGTGGACAGTTTTATGGGTTTAACGGCAGAATTTGCCAAGAGCAAAAATTGTGAAGCGATTGTGCGCGGGATTCGTGCAGTTTCCGATTACGAATACGAACTGCGGATGGCGTTGATGAACCGCAAATTAGAACCGACTATCGAGACCGTTTTTCTGATGGCTGACGAAGAATATTCTTATGTTTCTTCGACTCTGATGAAACAGGTTTTCGTTCTCGGCGGACGCATCGAAGGTCTTGTGCCGGAATTGGTCGAAGCGAGAATGAAAGAAAAACTTGAAGACAATAATTGAGAAAGTAAAATTATGATCGAGAAAAAAAATACGAGATATTTACAAAGAATTTCAATCGGTTTGGCGATTGCGGCGATACTCGTGATTATCGCCGCGCTCGTCGTCGGATTTATGGAAGACGGTCAGGTAAATTATTTAATGATCGCAATTGCCGCCGTTATTTTGTCGGCGAATGTAGTAGCCCTTAAAAAACGCAAGAAGTCTGACAGCGATTGATTTTTTCGGAAATTAAATTCTGTTTTTGCGGTTTTATCGCGCAGAACTTACAGTTTCGACAGCAAAAATTGATCGTTGATAAATTTATACATAACAAGGGGAAATTATATGAAAACAGATCCAAAAACTTTAAAGGGCGCGACTCTCGGTTTAGCGATAGTGGCGATGGTCGCCGTCATTGCGGCGGCGATCATCGGATATGTCAGAAAAGGCGAAATAAATTTAATACTTTTGCTGCCTTTTGCCGTGATTCTGGCATCGAGTTTGTTGATCTACGGCAATTCTACAAAAAGTGAGGGCAACTGAGAGTTTGCCGAAAATGATTATTCAGGCAAATCACGCACAGGTCATAATTCCGAAAGACGAGAACTCGAAAGCGCGGGAATTTATCACTTTTTATTTCAAGCGCGATTTTGTTATCAAGTAACGAATTATTTTATTTATGCAAAAATTAATTCGTGTTTTTTTGCGGCGCACAAATAAATATTCTTCGCTTCTTCGCTTCTTCGCAAAACTGACGTTAAAATGAATCTATGAGCAACTTTCCCGTTTCCGAAAGAGTTTCCAAAATGCAGACTTCCTCGACGCTCAAAGCGGCGCAGATGGCTGCCGATCTGCGCGATAAAGGCGAACAGGTAATTGATCTGAGCGTCGGCGAACCGGATTTTCAAACGCCGGAATTTATCAAAGAATACGCCGTCGAAGGTCTGCGCGAAGGTTTGACGAAATACACGCCGACCGCCGGTTTGAAAATGTTCCGCGAAGCAATCGCCGGATTTTACGATTCGCATTTCGGCGCGGAAATAAAAATGACGCAAATCGCGGCATCGTGCGGCGGAAAACAAGGACTTTTCAACGCCGTCTGCACGCTCGTAAATCCCGGCGACGACGTTTTGATCCCGAAGCCGTATTGGGTTTCGTTTCCCGAAATGGTGACTTTTGCGGAAGCGAACTGCGTTTTTATCGAAACGGAAGAAACGGAATTTGTCCTGACCGCCGAACAGGTCAAAAATTCGATCACGGACAAGACGAAACTTCTGATCGTCAATTCGCCGAACAATCCGACCGGGCGCGTGATTCCGGCGGACGAAATGCGGAAAATAATCGAAGTTTGCGCGGAAAGAAACGTCTATGTTTTAACGGATGAATGTTATCTGTTTTTCGTCTATCCGCCGGAAAAAGTTTTTACGTCGGCGGTTTTGCCGAAAGAATTACGCGATTTTGTCTGCGTCGCGGGAAGTTTTTCAAAAACTTACGCGATGACGGGCTGGCGCGCCGGTTACACGATCGCGCCGGAAAATTGGACAAAAGCGATGGTCAAACTGCAAAGTCATTCGGCGACGCACCCGACATCGTTCGTGCAGTTTGCGTGCGCCAAAGCGATGCAAAACTCCGAAAGATCGCTCGATGCGGTTGGCAAAATGCTCGACGAATATGAGAAACGCCGCAAATGGCTGATTCCCGCTCTGCGCGAGATCGAAGGTTTTAAAGTCGCCGAACCGGAAGGCGCGTTTTACGCGTTTATTGACGTGCGCGGAGTTTTGAACGGCGAAAAACTAAAGACTTCCGCTGATGTTGCCGATTTGATCTTAAATGAAGCACACGCCGTTTTAACAGACGGAAAAGGTTTCGGCGCGGACGGATTTCTGCGCTTGTCTTACGCGACTTCGCTGGATAATTTGAAAACGGCGGTTGAGGCGATAAAAAAAGTTATCTGATCGGAACGCCTTCCATCTTGGCGGCATTCCGATTAAACCGTAACAGCTTCGCGATATTCGCCCCAGATTTTTCGCAGGCGATTTGAAATCTCGCCGACGGTGACATAATTTTCCACGCAATCAAGGATTTTCGGTAAAAGATTTTCATCAGTTTTTGCAGATTCTTCCAACTTTGCCAGTAAATTTTCCGCTTTTTCGTTGTCGCGCCGTTCGCGCAAGGCTTTTAATCTTTCGATCTGTCCCTGCTCGATTTTCGGATCGTTTCTGTGAATCGGAATCGTTTCGTCTTCTTCGATCTGAAATTTATTGACACCGACGACGATCTCGTCCTTTTTCTCGACGGTGCGTTGATAATCATACGACGCTTCTTGAATTTCGCGTTGGACGTAACCAGTTTCGATGGCTTTTAACATTCCGCCCATCGCATCAATTTTTTCGATGTAATCAATCGCTTTTTCTTCCAATTTATTCGTCAATTCTTCAATCGCGTAACTTCCCGCAAACGGGTCAACCGTGTCGGCAACGCCTGATTCATACGCGATTACTTGCTGAGTTCTGAGCGCGATTCTTGCGGCTTGTTCGGTCGGCAAAGATAACGCTTCGTCCATTCCATTAGTGTGCAGACTTTGCGTTCCGCCGAGAACCGCCGCGAGTGCCTGAATCGTCGTTCGCACGACGTTTACTTCCGGTTGCTGCGCGGTCAGAGTCGAACCGGCGGTTTGCGTGTGAAAACGGAGCATCAACGATTTCGGGTTTTTCGCGTTAAATCTGTCCTTCATAATTCGCGCCCACAGACGACGCGCAGCGCGGAATTTGGCGATTTCTTCGAGCAGATTATTATGCGCGTTGAAAAAGAACGAAAGACGCGGCGCGAAATCGTCAACTTTTAAACCTTTTGAAACGGCGGCTTCGACGTAAGCGATGCCGTCGGCAAGCGTGAACGCGAGTTCCTGCGCGGCGGTCGAACCGGCTTCGCGGATGTGATAACCGGAAATCGAGATCGTGTTCCATTTCGGCACGTTATCGGCGCAAAACGCGAAAGTATCGGTAATCAGACGCATCGAAGGTTTCGGCGGGAAAATGTATGTTCCGCGTGCGATATATTCTTTTAAAATGTCGTTTTGAATCGTTCCCGAAACTTGGTCGAACGACACATTTTGCTTTTTCGCCACCGCCAGATATAAACACAAAAGCGTCGAAGCCGTCGCGTTGATCGTCATCGAAGTCGAAACTTGATCAAGCGGAATTCCGTCGAAAAGCGTCAGCATATCTTCGAGCGAATCAATCGCCACGCCGACTTTTCCGACTTCGCCCGCCGACAAATCATCGTCCGAATCCAAACCGATCTGCGTCGGCAAATCAAACGCAACGCTCAAACCCGTCGTTCCCTGCGACAATAGATACTTATATCTTTCGTTGGATTCTTCGGCGGTCGCAAATCCGGCATATTGGCGCATCGTCCAGAATCTGCCGCGATAGACATTCGCGCGAACGCCGCGCGTGTATGGAAATTCTCCGGCGCGTCCGATGTCTTTTTCGTAATCTATTTCGGTGTTTTCGGGATTAAATTCGGTCGGCAATTCGATGCCCGATGAAGTCTGAAATTTTTCGCGTCGTTCTTGGCTCATATCGGATTTATTATTGCAAAATTCGGCGGAAATCGTAAGAGCCGAAATTATTCTGTGTTTTTGACTATTTCGGAAACCTTTCGTAGCATCTTAAATTACGGCAATGGAACTTGACCAAGAAGGAAAAAAAGCAATTCGCAAACTCTGCAAGGCGATAAACGAAGCAGTCGAAAACGACAAAAACGTCGCTAATGAGATCGAAAATCTGCGTTTTATGGGTTACGAACCGCAATTAAACATCAAATTGGAGATCGGTCTGAAGGAAAATGAATTTTCCGAACTCGGTGAAACAGACGAAGAACCCGAATTCGATCTGACCGATGAAGATGTGCGAACTCTGCGCCGTATGAAAATTAGATTTTAAATAAATTATTAAATGGTAAATGGTAAATGGTAAATAAAAATAGATTTACCATTTACCATTTACCATTTACCATTTAAATTGAACTACTTCAGTTATTTTTCCGAGATCGAAGAAACATTTATACGCCGACGCGGACGAAATTTGCTTTTGTCGCCGCTCGATTGGGCATTGATCGAAAGTTGGCAGGAACGCGAAGTTCCGCTTCATATCGTCGTGCGAGGAATCGAGAATGTTTTTGACGCGCACGATAAAAAGCCGAAAAACGGTCGTCCGATCAAGAGTCTTTTTTATTGCAAAGACGAGATCGAATCGCAATACGAAACGTGGCTGACGATGCAGGCGGGAAAATCTCAAGTTCCAAGTTCCAAGTTCCAAGTTCCAAGTCAGGAAGTTGAAGTTTTGCAAAACAGTCTGTTTTCTGATGAAACTATCGCCGCGCATCTAGGAAAACTCACATCGGAATTAAACGCGGCAAAGAAAAATGCGGACGGCAGATTAAAAGAAGTTATCGAACAGATTTTGCAAAACATCGGCGAATTTGAAAAAAATCCGACGAACGCCGAGAAACTCGAAGGCGAACTCGAAGACCTCGATAAAAGAATGGACGCGTTTCTGCTGAAATTTGCCGACGCGCGAAATCTCGAAAAATTAAAAGACGAAACCGCCGAGCAAGTTAAAAGTTATAAGAGTAAAATGGAAGCGGACGTTTTTCAGCGCACTTATGATCTGATGCTGCTGAAACGTCTGCGCGAACAATACAAAATTCCATATTTCAGCCTTTTCTATTTATAAATTTTGAGCAAAAGCAAATACAACGTCGGTGATACGCTCACCGTAAAAATCGAAAAAATCGTGCCGAACGGTTACGGTCTCGCGTTCGGCGAAAAACTGACGCTTTTCGTTCCGCTTTCCGCGACGGGCGACGAAGTTATTGTCGAGATCGTCAAAATGCAGGGAAAATCCGCATTTGCCGAAATTCTCGAAATTATCAAACCTTCCGCCGACAGAACGAAACCGGAATGCAGTTATTTCGGGACGTGCGGCGGTTGTAATTTTCAGCATTTAAATTACGGCGCACAACTCGACGCGAAAATTGCGATCTTAAAAGATTGCCTGACGCGCATCGGGAAAATAAATTACGACGGCGAAATCAACATCATTCCGAGTCCGCAGGAATACAATTACCGCGCCCGCGCCGGTTGGCATCTCGATGTTGAAAACAAACACATAGGTTATTATAAACGCCGTTCGCACGAAGTTATTGACGCGAAAGAATGTCCGATTCTCGTGCCGGAGTTGGAGAAAAAATTAAACGAACTTCGACGGAATATTGACTGGCAGGATTTTAACGCAAAACGCCCTTTGATCGAAGCGGCGGCGGCGAACGGGAAAATTTCGGTTTATTCGCCCGACATTTTGGAACCGACCGAAGAGATTTGTTTTGAAGCGGGCGGCGAGAGATATTTTTACGACGCGGCGGGATTTTTTCAGGGAAATAATCTGCTCGTCGAAAAACTGATCGAAACTGCGACGATTGGCGCGAGCGGCGAATTTGCGCTCGATCTTTACTGCGGTGTCGGACTTTTTACTCTGCCGCTGGCAAGGAATTTTGAAAAGGTTTTCGGCGTTGAAGAAAACAAACGCGCGGTCGAATTCGCCGTGAAAAACGTCGAACAGGCGCGGCGCGAAAACGTCAGATTTTTCGATGAAGGCGTGAGCGAATTTTTGAATCTCGATTCCGATCCGGTAGATTTCGTCCTGCTCGATCCGCCGCGTTCGGGGACGGAAAATTCCACGATTGAAAAACTCATCGCTCTCGAACCGCGCGAGATTTCTTACGTCGCCTGCGAACCTTCAATGCTGGCGCGTGATCTGCGGAAAATTCTCGACGCGGGTTATGAGATAAATTCGATCACCGCCATTGATCTTTTTCCGCAAACACATCACGTAGAGACAATCGTTCGAATAAATTTGTAATCTGTTAATACAGAAAAATAAATCTCCCGCAATAAAGTCAGCAGATTTTTCCGGTAAAATCATTTTCGTTATCATTCGACACTCGGGTTAAAAAGTTGCTAAAACCGAGAAAACACCAAATAAATTCTATTTAACAAATATGATTTGTTAAATAGAATTATCACTTTATTTAACAAATCAATACAAACTAATGTTTGGCATATTGTTTGCACCGCAAATTTCAGATGTTGTTATTCCGTAAGTCTAAAACGTAAGATGAAATCACGCGGAAGTTCGGATTAAGCATCATCATTAAAAGAGTTTATATAGGTTACAACGGCAAATTAACAACTCATTTCCCAAGAATTTGTAAAAGAGTCATTTTAAGTTTGCAGAAAGACAAAAGAATTTAATATCTACGAGTTGTAACAAATTAATTCAACTAAGGAGTTTAATATGCAAACAGTTTTAGATCAGGCAATTATCGCCGAAAAAATGTTGGACAAAACAAATGGAGCTTTCGGAAAGAAAATCGGTTTGATACATAAATTATTAGGTTGCTGGCATCCGCAGTTGAGCCGACCTTTTTCAAATCGCGGCGGTTCTTACCGCGTTTGCATAAATTGCGGCGCACGGAAGAAATTCAATGCAGAAACTCTGGAAACAAAAGGACCTTTTTATTATCCGCCGACGGTTAACCCGATAATGGCAGAAGTTTAATTTGTTCCGGTTAAGATTCTTTGGTTTTGTAAACTACTGCATTCATTATGTTTCAAATTCAATGAAACGCAAGACTCTTTCCGCAGTAAATCCTAGAAATTAAAAAATAGGTTTTTCCGGTAAATCTTTAGTTCACGCCGTATTGTTTTAAAAGCGCAGTGTTTCATTTATTGAGAGACATTAACCGCTTATTTTATATAAATATGTGTTTGCGCTGCGTCGGTCACGTTTTTTAACCCGACGCGTTTTTTTGTTTAATAACAATTAAAACAAACTTCGCGTATAAAATATAGTTTGCGTGTCGGCATTTTCGCACATAGAAGTTTTTGGTTTGTGTTATAATTTCGTTGGAATTTTTAGTTGTAAGTGATGAAAAAAAAATTTTGGATAATTGCTCTGTTGGTTGTAACTTTAGGCGCAGTATTCGGCGGCGTTTTCGGGAGGATGTCGGTAACAACTTCGGCTGATACAACTCTGACAACATCGAAAATCGTAGGAGATTATCGTGAAGCGTTGGATACGATTGATGCGGATTACGCGGGTGTGATTAATCACGAGGAAATTACAAAGAGTTCGATTCAGGGAATGTTATTCACACTCGATCCGCACTCGTCGTTTTTTACGGCGGAAGAGTTTCGTAAACTTTACGAAGATCAATCTTCGAGATTTTTCGGCATCGGCGTTTCGATTATTCAGCACCGGGACGGAGTTTACGTGTCATCGGTGATTCCCGGCACGCCCGCCGACAAAGCCGGTGTGCATTACGGCGACAGATTTCTCCTTGTGGACGGCAAAGAGGCAAAAGATTGGTCGAGTTCGGAGGTGTCGAAAAACGTGCGCGGCGAACAGGGAACGCCTGTTACAATTCAATTTGAACGCGCAGGCGAGAAAAATCCGGTCGAATTAACGATCACGCGCGGCGGCGTTCCGCTTCCTTCGATTCGCAACTATTTTATGCTCAACGACACGACCGGATATGTCGGTTTGGTCGGCGGATTTCAAGAAACTACGGCGAGTGAGTTAGACAAAGCTGTTGCGGATTTACAGGAAGCGGGAATGAAAAATCTCGTTCTCGATCTGCGGAACAATCCCGGCGGTTTGCTGAATCAGGCGACGGAAGTTGTCAGTCGCTTTATCGAACGCGGCAAAACGGTTGTTTCCGTTAAAGGAAGAACGGAGTATTCCGACGTAAGAGAATTGAAAACAATCGGCGGCAAAATGAGTGATTTCCCGATGGTTGTGATGATAAACGGCGGTTCGGCTTCGGCTTCGGAAATAGTTTCGGGAGCGTTGCAGGATTACGGGCGGGCAATTATCGTCGGTTCGGACAGCTTCGGAAAAGGTCTGGTGCAGAGAGTTTTTCCGATGAAATACGGAACGGGTTTGACATTGACGACGGCGCGTTATTATACGCCTTACGGTCGTTCGCTCCAGAGAGATTACTCGAACGGTTCGATTTACGATTATTACACGCATCACGGCGCGGAAGATGAAGACGGAGCAAGCACCGAACCGAAGCCTTCGGGCAGTCCGGTAAAAACAGCGGGCGGCAGAGTGTTTTACGGCGGGCGCGGCATCGAACCGGATTTAAAAGCTCCGGGTTTAGCTTTTAATCAAGCACGTTTGAGAATTTCCGATGCGGCGTTTTTCTTTACGCGTCAACTTGCTGCGGGAAAAATCGCCGGACTCGAGAATTACAAAGCAGACAAGCAAAATTTCAAACTCTCGCTTACGCCGAATGAGTTCGCGGTTGACGACAAATTATTTGACGCATTCGTCAAATTTACGGCTAACGATAAACAGAGCGGTTTGTCGGCGGCAAATCTGAACGCGGAAAAGCAATTTGCAAAATCACGTCTGCGCGCCGAAATCGCTACGTCAAAATATTCGACCGAAGCGGGACAACAGGCATTGCTTGAAACCGATCCGCAAATTTTAAAAGCGATTGATGCCGTGCCGGAAGCGAAAAATTTGCTGGACAAAAATTTGATGGGTGTTAAATAATCGTTATAATTTTATTTGGAATTTAGCGGTTTTAGAGTTCTTAAAGTAGAATCTGACTTTGAGAACTCTTTTGTTATGTATAAACAGATAGGTATAGTAACGGGAGGCGGTGATGCGCCGGGATTAAATGCAGTTATTCGCGCGGTCGTCAGAACAGCGGTGCGCGGCTTCGATATGAAAGTTGTCGGCATCGAAGATAGTTTTGAAGGCATCATCGGCGCAACGAAAACGCGCAAATTGACTACGAAATCGGTCAGCGGTCTTTTGCCGCGCGGCGGAACGATTCTCGGCACGCGCAACACGGGAAGTTTCTGCAAATTCGTTGACGGGAAACCGACTTATCCGAAAGAAATTTTAGATGAATCGCTCGAAAATCTTACAAAATTGGGAATCGAAGCATTAGTTGTTGTCGGCGGCGAAGGAACGCTGGCGATTGCCGAACAATTTTATAAACGCGGTTTTCCCGTAATCGGCGTTCCGAAGACGATTGACAACGATCTGGCGGCGACGGAATTAACGTTCGGATTTATGACGGCGATTGATATTGCGACCGAAGCATTAGATCGTCTGCACACGACAGCCGCATCACACGACCGCGTAATGATTTTGGAAGTAATGGGCAGACATACTGGTTGGATTGCGCTTCACGCCGGACTTGCCGGAAGCGCGGACGTAATTTTAATACCGGAAATTCCCTTTTCGTTCGATGCTATCATCAATAAGGTTAAAGAACGCGAGAAAAGCGGCTCGCAGTTTACGAACATCGTCGTTGCGGAAGGCGCAAAAGAAGTCGGCGGCGCGGAAATCTACAAATTTTCCGGCGACGACCAAACTGCGCCGCGTCTCGGCGGAATCGGTGATTATCTGCGGCACAAAATTGAAGCAAATACCGACAAAGAAGCGCGCTGTGTTGTTTTAGGACATTTACAGAGAGGCGGAAGTCCGAATGCTTTTGATAGAATGTTAGCGACGAATTTCGGCGCGTGTGCCGTCCGCGCTCTGGCAAACGGTCAGGAAGGAAAAATGGTCGCATTGCAAGCCGGACAAGTCGTAAATGTCCCGCTTGCAGAATCAATCGCCAACGAAAAAACCGTTCCGATTGACGGTCAACTCGTTCGCTCGGCACGCGACATCGGCATCTCATTTGCCGCGCCGCAGGAATCGAAATTATAATTTCGTCCCGGAGTTCAAAATCCAAACTTCAAAGTCGGTTTGATTTATGACTTTGGACTTTAGACAATGGACTTTAGACTCAAAAGAACTATGGAAGAAATCAGAAAAAAACTTCAGGCAGAATTAGAACATCTTGAAGAACAAATGCACCACTCAATCCCGCAGGAAATTCAAAAAGCGCGGGAATTCGGCGATCTGCGTGAAAATGCGGAATACAAAGCCGCGCTTGAACGCCAATCAATGACATCGGCGCGAATCAGCCAACTTCGCCAGCGTCTGAGCGAAGTCGAATCAATTGATCTGGCAAAAATTCCGACGGATTCGGTCGCTTACGGTTCGACGGTTTTGCTTTACGATCTCGACCGCGAAGAAGAAATCACTTATAAATTGGTAACGAGCGAAGAAAGCGATCCCGACAAGGGTTTGATCTCGACGGTTTCACCGATCGGTCAGGCGTTGATGGGCAAAAAAGAAGGCGATGAAGCAAGAGTTACAACGCCGAAAGGGTTTCGGAATTTCGAGATCAGCGAATTGACGACGATTCACGATCAAAAACAGTAGTCAGTTATCAGTTATCAGTTATCAAACTCTGAAACTGACGACTGATAACTGATAACTGATAACTGAAGTAATGTTTGGAGCAAGTCTCGGACGAGGCGCGAAAAGAATAATTGACGTGATGGTTGAGCGGTTGGCTTACGGCGGCGTTCATCCGAACGTCCTCACCGTAATCGGCGTTTGCATCAGCGTCGCGTGCGGACTTTTGTTTGGTTTGGGAGAATTTTTCTACGCCGGACTCGTGATGCTCGTCGCCAGCGTTTTCGATATGCTCGACGGAAATGTGGCGCGTCTAACCGGCAGAGTAACACGCTTCGGCGGTTTCTTAGATTCCTCACTCGACCGCATTTCCGATATGATCGCGTTCATCGGAATAATGGTTTTTTACGCTTCGAACACGCCGCAGCGTTCGGTGACAAATGTGTTTTTGGCAGGTTTAGGAATGATGGGTTCGGTGATGGTCAGCTACGTTACGGCGCGTTCCGAATCGCTCGGCGTAAAGTCGAACATCGGTTTTTTGCAAAGACCGGAAAGACTCGTTTTATTGATGATCGGCGCATTTTCGACTTTTCCGTCGTCAACTTCGTTTTTTGCCAACCGTATGCCGCAAGTTTTGTGGGTTTTAGCGATCGGTTCGATGTGGACTTTTATTCACCGGATGTTCTACACGTGGAAAGGTTTCAGAAAGATGGAAGAAACGGAAACTGTCGAGGACAAAGAAAGTTTGGAGATCGAAGAGCCGGTAGTTTCGTAAATTTTTATGCAGTGGTTGTCTGAATTTTGGGCAAATTTAACGCTGACGCAGATTTTGTTCGGTGTCGGCATATTTTTGCTTTCGTTAGCATTTAGCTTTGGCGCGATTGCGGTGGTGATGATAAATATTCCCGCCGACTATTTCAGTTCGCATTATAATCCCGAGTTTATGCCCGGAAAACCGTGGATCGTGCGTTGGGGCGCGGTAATTTTGAAAAATATCTTCGGCGTATTTTTAGTTTTGCTCGGCATCGCACTGTCGCTTCCCGGCGTTCCGGGACAAGGATTTTTAACGATTTTGCTGGGTTTGATTATGCTTGATATTCCCGGAAAACGCCCGATTGAAGCGAGAATTATCAAACGTCCGTCAATTCAGAATTCGATAAACAAATTACGCACACGTTTTAACAAACCGCCGTTAGTTTTAGATTAGAAATGGGATTTTTCGATAGGTTCAAAAAAAAAGACGAAGTTGATCTAAATGCACAACGCATAGCATTTCTACGCGAAAAAGGTCGCATTACAGACGGAACAATCACCGAAACCGAAATTTTAGAAAGCGGCGAAACCGTCGCTCATTATTTCTATTTCGTGCAAGGCGTAGAATTTGAATCTTCGGAAATTTTATCGAAAAACCAACTCGCTGACGGCGCAAAATACGCCGAAGGCGCAAGCGTCGGCGTTCGTTATGATCCCAAAAATCACGGGAATTCAATGCTCGAATAAGTTCAAAGTTTAAGGTTTAAAGTCAAACTATTAAAACTTTGAACTCACGGAATTATGTTCAAGAAAATATTAATCGCCAATCGCGGAGAAATCGCCTGCCGCGTAATTCGCGCGTGCCGCGATATGAACATTTCAACCGTCGCCGTCTATTCGGAAGCCGACAAAGATGCGCTGCACGTTCGTATGGCGGACGAAGCGTATTTTATCGGTCCCGCACCGTCGAACGAAAGTTATCTCGTCTGGGAAAAAATTATCGAAGTCGCCGAAAAATCCGGCGCAGAAGCGATTCATCCGGGTTACGGTTTTCTTTCGGAAAATGCCGATTTCGTCCGTGAAGTTACAAATCGAAAAATAAAATTTATCGGACCGTCGCCCAACGCGATGGACGCGATGGGCGGAAAAATGTCGGCGCGGAAATTGGCAATCGAAGCCGACGTTCCGGTCGTTCCCGGAACTGTCGAACCTTTAAATAACGCCGAAGAAGCGTTAAAAGTCGCCGAAGAATACGGTTTTCCCGTAATGTTAAAAGCATCGGCGGGCGGCGGCGGAAAAGGAATGCGCCTTGTCGAAAACGCGGGCGATTTAAAAAACGCGCTCGAAGCCGCGCAGTCCGAAGCGTTGGCGAGTTTCGGCGATGCGGCGGTTTATGTCGAAAAAGCTATCGTTCGCCCGCGTCATATCGAAATTCAGATTTTCAGCGACACGCACGGCAATCACGTCCATCTCGGCGAACGCGAATGTTCGATTCAACGCCGTCATCAAAAAGTCGTCGAAGAATGTCCGTCGCCGATTAATGATGCTGAATTACGCGAAAAAATGGGCGAAGCGGCGATAAAAGTCGCCAAAGCAGTAAATTACGTCGGCGCGGGAACGGTCGAATTTCTCGTCTCGGATTTAGACAGATCGTTTTATTTTTTGGAGATGAACACGCGCCTGCAGGTCGAACATCCCGTTACGGAATTAGTTACCGGAATTGATCTCGTGCGCGAGCAGATTTTGGTCGCGTGGGGCGAAAAACTTTCATTTACGCAGGACGATATTAGTTGGGACGGACACGCGATAGAATGCCGCGTCTATGCCGAAGACCCGGAAAATAATTTCCTGCCGTCGCCGGGAAAAATCACGAAACTCAGCTTGCCGCACGGCAACGGCGTGCGCGACGACGGCGGAATTTACGAAGGCGCGGAAGTTTCGATCTATTACGATCCGATGATCTCGAAACTGGCAACTTACGGCAGAAACCGCGCCGAAGCGATTGACCGTATGCGCCGCGCTTTGCAAGAATATGAAGTCGGCGGAATCAAAACGACTCTGCCGTTTTTCCGCGAAATAATCGAAGACGAAGAATTTATCAGCGGAAAACTCGACACCGGATTTATCGGGCGTTTTTTCGAGCGAAGAAAGGAAAAAGAAACCGACGAAACTTTGCGCGATATGGCGTTAATCGCTTCGGCGTTGGCGTTTTCGGATAAACAAAAAAGCGGCGGCGCGAAAACCGAACAAAATAACAAAATAAGCCGTTGGGCGTTGGCGGGAAGAAGCGCGCAGATGCGAAACGGATTTTAGACAAATTTAAATTTTAATAAAACTATGGAAGAATTTTTGAAACAATTAATGGGCAAGGAAATTGATGTTTCCTGCGGGGCAAGCGCGTCTTTTCGCGGCGATGTGGTTGATGTAAAAGACGGGATTCTGTATTTGCGCGGCGATAATGCGAAGGTCGCGTATGTGGCGATTGATAAAATCGCAATCGTTTGGGAAACGAAAAATCAGCAAAGCCGTCCGGGGTTTGTTTCTTGATTAAATTTAGTTTGATATAATTTTTTTTGCCCACGAAAGAAACGAAAAAAAACGAAATCTAAGACAAAAATCTGTTTATTTTTTCGTATTTTTAGTATGTTTCATCGGCAAATTTCTTCTTTTATAATGGCATAAAAAAAAGGCAAAAGTTATTTACACTTTTGCCTTTTTTATTTTTTTATTTTGTTTTCAACGTTTACTGTTGATTTGCTAAATATTCGATGGGAACGCGGCGGAAACCGACGATGCGTTTTTCCCAGTACCCGTCAAATTTTGAAAAGGTGATGCCTTTACTGCTCGAAGCGTGATAAAAACCGTTTTCGTTGGCGACGATGCCGATGTGTCCCAAATCGTTGAAGAATACGAGCGTTCCGAATTTATAGCGATCATCGCCGGAAACCGGCTCGAACTGCGACCAGTAAGTTCGCGCGCTCGAACGGTCGAATAAAATTCCAGATTCGTTGAAAACGCTCCAGACAAAACCCGAACAATCGTAGGTGTTCGGTCCGGTCGAACCGTAAACGTAGCGCAGTCCGTATTTGGATTGAATTGACTGGATTAATTTGCTTTGAACTGCGATTGAACTTGTAGCTGATAAATCGGCTTTTTTTGAATTATTTGCGGTTGTTAATTTGGAAGAGGAAGTGTTTTTGACGAGTGGTTGGTTTTGCTGCTGTTGCTGCTGTCTGACTATCAATTTATCGGTCAATGTCGGGCGGCGGGTTTCGTTGGTAGTTTGTGTCGTTGGTCTCGGCTGAACTATTCTCGAACGATCTTGAGCATAATTTATATCAGCTAAACTCAGACAAAATATTATTAAAAACACAGATACACACAGGGACTTACAAAGATTCATCAAAAACTACTCCTAAATTTTATTTGTTTACTAATGGTGAACGAAGCTGAAAGAAATTGCTCCTATTTAAAACAAAATGCTAAAACACGGTTTATTTCAGAAAAACTGAAATTACGAAGTTATTAAATTTTTATTTTTTTTCGGTGTCTTAGCTTTTGAACTTTTTTCAGTTTGCCTTATAGAAACATAAATGGCAAGTGTCGAACATTATTTTAAACTATGAAGCAGATATTCGGCAGTTACTTTTTTGTAAGTATCTTGACGGTAAATAAAAGAATAGTTAGGTTTGAGATTTCCTCAACCCATTAAAAGCGGGGCAAATCCCCCGCCGCCGTCTTCTTCGTTTTATTTTACTTTTGAGCGTTGTCCTTTGTAATTAAAGAACACTCTTAATCACCGAAGATTTCCAAAATAAAAATAATCAGCCGCGAATAAATAAAAAAAACCACGAAAAAGAAAGAAGAAATGTTGATTAATCTTCAATCTTATTCGTGATTTTTGTTTTTGTTCGCGGCTAATAAAAAAAGCCTTTAACCTTTATGCGCTAAACGAAGATCCGCATCCGCATCCGCCGGTTGCGTTCGGATTTTCAAAAGTAAAACCCGAACCCATCATATTTGATGTGTAATCAATAACTACGCCGCTTAGATACTGCGCTGAAAACATATCAACGAAAAGTTTGATGCCGAATTTGTCGAGAATAAAATCGCCCTGACGCGATTCTTCTTCAATATTTAAGCTGTATTGAAATCCCGAACAACCGCCCGGCACGACGCGAACGCGAAGTCCTGCTGATTCCGGCAAGTCATCTTCGCTCGCTAAAAATTTTTTAATTTCATCCGCCGCCGCCGATGTTACGTCAAGTTCGACATTTGGTGCTGTTGCTACTGCCATAATTTTATAAATATCTCCTTTTTATATAATTTTTAAGATTCGATAAAAAAGCGAATCTTTACATTAATGTCAATTTTATCGGACATTGCCGAAAATCTCAAGTTTTGTTGCAAAATATAGAAATTTTACTGCTTTGTATTTAAAATTTAAATATTCTGAAGAAATCAAAAATTAACACAAATTAACAGGATTTATAAGATAAGAAAACGATCAAATTTCATTCTGAAAATATCCTTGTTCATCTTGCTCATCCCTGTTAAATTTGATTTTGTGCTTCGGACTTCGTAAATTTTAAAGTTTTGAATTTGGAAAACAGCAATCTGAAAAATATAAAACCACTTGCCGATGCTCCTTTCGATTGGAAGCAAGTGCGCCGCGTTCTCATCGTTCGACTGCGTTCTATCGGCGACACGGTTCTCGTTACGCCTTCGCTGATCGCGTTAAAGAGATTCCTTCCAAATGCGAAAGTTGATATTCTGCTTGAAGATTGGGTCGCGCCGGTTTTAGAAGGCTTCGAAGCGGTGGATGAAGTAATTATTATCGGAAAATCCGGTAAGTCGCGTTTCAAAACTGCCGACAAACTGCGCCGCCGAAAATATGATGTCGTATTTAATCTGCACGGCGGCACGACCTCGACTTTTCTGACGCGGGCGACACGCGCCAAACACCGCATCGGTTATAAAAATTACCAATACAGTTTTTTCTATAATCACCTCGCACCGCCCGCATCGGAACTCTGGCAGACGGAAAAAACACATTCTGCCGAACAACAACTCGCTCTTTTAGGATTCGCCGGAATTCCCGTTTCAGACCGTCTGAAAACACGTCTGACTGTTACGGAAAGAGCAAAACAATCAATCACCGAAAAAGTAAAATTTGAAAATTTGGCACTTGTGCATCCAACTGCCGCATACGACACGAAGCAATGGGCGACCGAAAATTTTGCCCGCATCGCCGAATTCTTGAGCGAAAAAAATCTAAAAACCGTCGCCGTCGCCGCAAAGCACGAACGCGGAGTTTTAGAAAAACTGCAAACGCTCTCAAAAGTTCCGATTCAAACCTTCGATGATCTGACTTTGCCCGAAATCACCGCGCTCGCCGCCCGCGCCAAAATCTTCGTCGGCAACGACAGCGGAATCGCCCACATAGCGTCGGCGGTAAACACGCCGTCCGTCGTTATCTTCGGATCATCAAACCGCGCCCACTGGCGACCTTGGACGGACGCGCCGAACGAAATTGTTTTTAAAGAATTCCCGTGCCAACCGTGTCCCGGCGATTTCTGCCGCGAATTCCCCACGCCCCATTGTATCGAACAAGTCAGTTTTGAATCGGTGGCTGTTGCAATTGATAAATTACTCGAATAATTAGTTTTCGTTTTTCAATTTCTCTGCGTTAATCCCCAAATTTTTCATTCTTCGATAAAGATGACTGCGATCAACGCCCATCGAATCGGCGGCTTTGCTGACGTTGCCGCCCGATTCGTTTAGTTTGTGCAGGATAAATTCGCGCTGATAAGCGTCGGTCGCTTCTTTGAATGACGGGAAGCGGAAACTCGACGCGGGTTTTTCGTCGGTTTTTCCGAGGTCGGGCAGATCGTCGGCTTTTATTTTTTGTTTCGCCGCCATAATCACGACGCGTTCGACGGTGTTTTTCAGTTCGCGGACGTTGCCGAGCCAGATGTGATTTTGCAATGCTTCGATGGCTTGTTCGGTGAATTTCCTCGGCTTTTTGCCGTTGTCGGCGGAGAATTTCCGGTTGAAATGTTCGACGAGCAAAGGCACGTCTTCGAGACGTTCACGCAGCGGCGGGATTTGAAACGGGATGACGTTCAAACGATAGAAAAGATCGGAGCGGAAATTCCCGTTTTCGATCAGATCGGAAAGCGGCTGATTGGTCGCCGAAATTATGCGAACGTCAACTTTGACAGGCGTGTTGCTTCCGACGGGATCAAAGCGTTGTTCTTCGAGAACGCGCAAAATCTTCGCCTGCACGCGCGGCGACATATCGCCGATCTCGTCTAAGAAAAGCGTGCCTCCGTCGGCGACTTCGAACTTTCCTTTTTTAGAATTCGCCGCGCCGGAAAACGCGCCTTTTTTATGTCCGAAAAGTTCCGTCTCGACCAAATCTTCGGGTATCGCGGCGGAATTTATCTCGACAAACTGCGCGTTTTTGCGTTTAGATTGCGAATGAATCGCCCGCGCGACGAGTTCTTTGCCGGTCCCCGATTCGCCCTGAATCAAAATTCTCCCGTCCGTCGGCGCGACAATCGCAATCTGTTTCCGCAGAGCGCGCATCGCCACCGATTCGCCGACCATCTCGTATTCCCTGTTCAATTCCTCGGAAAGAATCGCGTTCGCCCGTTCGAGTTCTCTCTGTTTGACCGCGTTTTTGACGGTCAAGATCGTCTTTTCGAGCGACAGAGGTTTTTCAATAAAATCAAACGCGCCGAGCTTCGTCGCATTAACGGCGGTTTCGATATTCCCGTGACCGGAGATCATCACGACCGCCGAATCATTCCCCTTATCGCGCAAAGTTTCGAGCGTCTGCAAACCGTCAATTCCCGGCAGCCAGACATCGAGCAAAATACAGTCGAAATCGTTTTTCTCGATTTTTTGCAGACAATCTTCGCCCGATTCGACGGTTTCCACGTCAAAATTCTCATCTTCCAAAACGCCGCGCAAAGTCTCACGAATCCCGCGCTCATCGTCAACTATTAAAACTGAATTCATTTGAATTTAAAGAAAGCTAAAACTGAAATAACAAATAATTTCAAAGGGCTTAAAAGTAAGTAAAAGCTGCCGAAAATATCAGTTTCGTGACTAGCATAATTAAAAATGCCCGGCGGAGGATACATTCCGAAGTTTTCGCTCGGCATTGAAATAAATAGATATACGGAAAGTAAAACTAAACCGATTATGGATAAAACCTGAGCAATCCAAAAGGCTTTCTTTGCTTTGAAGAATAATAAAACAAACCTTGAAGCAAAAACAACAAAAATTACAAATTGAAATAAATTGTAAAGCAAAAATTCCAATTCCTCTGAAGAAACTAAAGTATATCTATCGCTAAGATAGAATTCGATTGTCCGATAAAAACTAATCAGCAGAGCCATTGAAATCAAAAAAGAGGCTAACTTAGATAAAAATTTTACCTTTTCAGAAAGTCTCTTATATTCATCAAAATATTTCGCAAACATAATTTAACTTTAAACTATAACAGGAATCTCGACAATAAACTTCGCACCTTTAGGCGAATTATTCACTGCTTTTATTTTCCCGCGATGTTCGCTGATAATTCTCTGCACGATTGCCAAACCCAAACCCGTTCCGCGTCCTTTGGTGGAAAAATACGGTTGAAAAAGTTTTTGAAAATCGGACGGCGAAATGCCCGCGCCGTTGTCGGAAACTTCGGCGACGATCAGATCACGCGCCGCGTCGTGAAAGGTTTTGATGAAGATCGTTTTGTCGGTTTGTTCTTGATCGAAAACTTCGAGCGCGTTGTCAATCAGATTTACAAAAACCCGTTTCAACTGCTCGTCGTCAATCAAAGTTTTCGGCAGATTCGCCGCCAAATCTTTTTCGATAATCACACCGGAAACGCGGTCTTCGTAAAGCAGAACGGTTTGTTCGATAAGCGCGTTCAAATCACCGGATTCGAGCCGCGCATCAGGCAGACGCGCGAATCTGGAAAACTCATTGACCATTGATTTTAACGAATTTACTTCCCTCAAAATCGTCTCCGTGCCGTCTTTTATTACTTTTGCGTTTTTCTGATCGCTTTCGGAACTTGAAACTTGAAAACTGGAAACTGGAACTTGAGCGAAGCGTTTGGCGATGCGTTCCGCCGAAAGCTGGATCGGTGTCAGCGGATTTTTGATTTCGTGCGCCATTCGACGCGCGACTTCCGACCACGCCGATGCGCGTTGGGCGGCGATCAATTCGGACAAATCTTCGATCACCAAAACCGCGCCGCTTTCATTCGGTAAAGCGGTTGCGGTCAATGCAACAGGGAGATTTTCGTTTGTACCGTTTTCGTTTCTGAAACTTGGTTTATTAGCTTGCAAAATCGTCTGTTCGCTCGCTTTGCCGATTCTTTTGGCGCGATTTAATAATCTTTCCAAGATTTGGCGATTTTCGTCGTTGACTAATTTATCGAGTTCAAATCCTGTAAAATCCGTGTTTTCCAATTTCAGAATTTGTCTGGCGGCTTCGTTGATCGTCGTGATTTTATTGTCGGCATCAAACGAAATAACGCCGGTCGAAAGCGTCTGCAAAACCGTTTCGATGTAACGGCGGCGTTCGCCGAGTTCATCAGCGTTTTGTTCGAGTTTTGCTGACATCTGGTTAAATGTCGAAACGAGCAGAGCAAGTTCGTCTTCGGCAAGAACATCAACGCGGTGTGAAAAATTTCCTCTGGCGATTTCATCCGCGCCTTCGGCTAACGCTTTGACGGGCTGTGTCAAACCTTTTGCCACATAAAACGCCGTCCAACTCGACGCGAAAATCAGCAAAAACGTTAAAAGTCCGAGCGTCGTCAGCCCGATCTGACGGACGATTATATTTTCATCTTTCAGACGGTCGAATTCGAGCAAAGCATTATCAACCAACTGCCCGACATTTTCCGTGTTTCTCATATCAGGCACGATCACCAAAGTGCGCTCGTCGGGAAACTTTGCATACGCCATATCGAATGCTTCGCCGTCATTTAAGATCGGGTCGGAAAAATTATTTTGATGAATGAATTTAAGAATTTTATCGAGTTCAAATTTTTGTCTCGCCGGCAATTCTTTTTCCGCCGACGCGCTAATTTCGCCGTTTTGATTTATGATCTCGATGTATGACAGATTCCCGGAAATCAGCAACGCGTCTAATTCGGCATTCGTCGGATTTCTCAGCGCGACGGTCAGCATCTGCGCGGTTTCGGCGAGCATAATTTTTTGATTATTAATCGCTCTGGTTTCTACGTCGCGCGATTGGCGAACGACCGTTTCGGGAATATTCGTAAACCAGCGTTCTATGGCGCGATTCATAAAGAGATATGAAAAAGTTGCCATTGCGATTAGCGGCAGAATCGTAACCGCACAAAAATAAATGAGCAGGCGCGTTTTAATCTTTGCACCGACCTGCAAAGCGCGGCGTTCCCTGAGAAGTTTCAGCAAATTACGGACGAAAATAAATCCGAAAATCACCAGCGCGATAAAATTCAGCGACGAAAGCGCGTATAAAAGAAGCGTATCTCCGGCGGTTTCGATTGATAAATCCTTGCTCAAATTCGAGGATTGCAAAACGATCAGAAGCGTTAGCAAAAGCAAAACGACTGCGCCTAAAATATATGGCGGAGTGCGGCGTTTATCCGGTTTATGCGGCTCTTTCACGTTTGCAATTTTAACACAAAACCTTTGCTCTGTTATGATTTAATAAAGGCGAGAATTTAAGCGATTCACCACAATTGATAATTTAATAGATAAGTTAAAAATCTGAATATTATGAGCATCACAAATGGAAACGGACATAAACCTAAACCAAAAAATGTCTTGGGAGGAGAATTAAAAAGCTGCTGCACCGATCCGATGACGGGATTTTACCGCGACGGATTTTGTCACACGGGCGCAAACGATGTCGGAAGTCACGTTGTCTGCGCGATTATGACGGACGAATTTTTAGAATTTTCACTCTCTCGCGGAAACGATTTAATCACGGCGCACCCGGAATTTGATTTTCCCGGATTAAAAGACGGCGACAAATGGTGTCTGTGCGCTCTGCGCTGGAAAGAAGCGTTTGAAGAAGGCGTTGCGCCGAAGGTATTTCTGGAAGCTTGTCACGAACGCGCTTTGGATTTCATTTCCTTGGAAGACTTGAAAAATTACGCTTTGTAAATGAAAAGTCCTGAAAAAAAATGGTCTTTCATAACCGCGATAAATCTTTCTCTCGTGCTGTGGTTTACGCTTGTAACCAATCATTGCAGCAACGAAATGCGTCGGGCGCAGCAGTCTATTCCGCCGCCGCCGCCCGATGATTATCTCGGAGCGTTAGTTCTTTTTCTTTCAGGCACAACGGCGGCGATTTTTGGTATTTTGTTTATTATAAGTTTTTCGGTTTTGATATTTTTGTTTGTAAAAAATAAGTATTTTAGACAATCCGAAATGCAGGAAAACAAAACTGAGTCCGAAATATGAATTCTATCGAGCATTTGCGCGAACTTTATATTTATAACGATTGGGCGAACCGGCGAATTATCACCGCGCTGAAAACTGCGCCGTCGGAAGAAGCGCGGAAGATTCTGGCGCATCTTTTAATTACGGAAAAAGAATATTTCGAGCGTCTTTACGGCAAAGATTCCAAAGGTTTTAATTTTTGGCAGGATTTAACGCTTGAACAATTGGGCGAACTGGCGCGTGAGAATGCGGAAAATTACGAGCGCGTTTTAAATAAATTTGAAGATGAAGGTTTGGGTTTGATCGCCGAATATCGAACGAGCGAAGGCGTTTGGGTGGAAAGTAATTTCCGCGAAATGCTGACGCACGTTCTTTTCCATTCGATGATGCACCGCGGGCAAGTCATCAAAGCCATTCGCGAAAGCGGTTTCGCGCCGCCCGTTACCGATTATATTATTTACCGCCGCGAATTGAACCGCCGTTGAAAAAAGTTATAAAATTCTCTGCATTTCTGCGGTTAAATATAAATGGAAGAACAGACCGAACAACAATTAACCTTTGATTTTGAAAATGTTCAACCGAACATCGTCCGCGAATCGCGTGATGAAATAAAATTGCAGCTTGGCGAATTCGACGGACCTTTGGATTTGCTTTTGTATTTGATTCGCAAGGAAAAAGCCGATATTTTCGACATTCCGATTGCGCGAATCACGGAAGAATATTTGCGTTATATTCGTCTGATGGAAGGTTTCGACATCGCGTTGGCGGCGGAATTTCTCGTGATGGCGGCGACTTTGATCGAGATAAAATCGAAGATGCTTTTGCCGAAGGAAATTTCGGTTGACGCAGAAGAGATCGAAGACCCGCGCAAGGAATTGGTTGATCGTCTGCTCGAATACGAAAAATTTCAATCCGCCGCACAGATGCTCTACGAACGTGCGACGGTCGAGCAAGCAGTTTTCGGGCGCGGAAAGATCGAAACCGACGACAACAACACCGAAACGAACGCGACGGTTTTTGATCTGCTGACCGTTTTCCAAAAAATAATGGCGCGGCACAAAGAAGAAATTCAATACGAAATTCAGCGCGAAGAAGTTACGCTTGCCGAAATTTTGAACACTTTGAAACGCAGAATATTTGAGTTCAGCGAATTGAGTTTGCTGAGTTTTTTCAAAGAAATGAACTCGCGCCGCGAACTCGTTACGGCATTCGTCGCCGTTCTCGAAATAGTCAGAACGGAAAGCATCAGACTTTTTCAAAACGCGACATTTGAAGATATAATTTTGCGGAAGATTTGATGGAAGAATTAGAAATACAACCGCGCGAAATTTCCGACATCGTTTCAATTATCGAAGCGTTGCTTTTCGTGTCCGACGAACCCGTGACGGCGAAAATTCTGGCGGAAGTTTTGGACGAAGAACGCGAAATGATCGAAGCGGCGGTCGAGCAATTGATCGAAGAATACGAAGCGCGCGAAAGCGGTTTGCAGATTCGCGCGATCGCGGGCGGCTGGCAGATTTCGACGAAAGCGGAGTTTCACGAAGAAGTCCGCCAATTTTTAAAAACGCGACCAAATGCGAAATTATCGCTCGCCGCGCTCGAAACGCTCGCCGTTATCGCGTATAAACAACCCGCGACCGTTCCCGAAATTCTGGAAATTCGCGGCGTGCAGTCGGCTTCTTCGATAAAAACTCTGCTCGACAAAAAACTTATCGTCGCCAAAGGTCGCAAGGAAACCGTCGGACGACCGATGCAATACGGCACTTCCAAAGAGTTTCTGATACAATTCGGGTTAAAAGATTTGTCGGAACTTCCTTCGATTGAAGATTTTGAAGATTTGAGTCAGTAGTCAGTTATCAGTTGTCGGTGGTCAGTATTAAAACTGACAACTGACCACTGATAACTGACTACTTCAGAAGTTATGCCCGGTAAAAGTTACAGAGAACTGATAGTTTGGCAGAAGGCGATGCAATTTGTTACTGATGTTTATAAACTGACTGAAAAATTTCCCAGAGAAGAAATCTACGGTTTGACAGGGCAAATAAAGCGCGCGGTTGTTTCAGTTCCGTCAAATATTGCTGAAGGACAAGGCAGAGATTCTGCTAAAGAATTTATTCGTCATCTTTCATTTTCTTACGGTTCGTTGATGGAAGTGGAAACCCAACTTCAAATTGCGGCGAATCTCGGTTATCTTAAACAAGTGGAAACAAACCGACTTTTGGAACAATCTGCGGAAATTGGCAAATTGCTAAACGGACTTTCCCGCTCAATACGAAATAGAATTAGTAGTTAATAGTTACTTAAAAACCTAAAACTGACTACTGACAACCGACTTCTGACAACTAACTACTATGCAGGAAAGACTACAAAAACTAATCGCCCAAGCCGGAGTCGCATCGCGGCGCAAAGCTGAAAAATTAATGCGCGACGGAGAAGTTACCGTCAACGGCGATGTCGTTACCGAACTCGGCACGAAAGCCGATCCCGAAAAAGATCACATCAAGGTCAGCGGAAAATTGATAAATCCGATCTTGGAAAAACGCGAACTCGTCTATCTTTTATTAAATAAACCGAAAGGTTATCTGTCGAGTGTTTCTGATCCCGAAGGCAGAAAACTAGTAACTGATCTGATAAAAGGCAGCGATGTGCTTCATCCCGTCGGGCGGCTCGATTTTAATACGGAAGGTTTGATAATTCTGACCAACGACGGAAAATTTACGAATCTCGTCGCGTCATCGAAAACCGTTCCGAAAGTTTACGAAGTAAAAACGAAAGGAATTCCGGGCGAAAATGCCGTCAACAAACTGCGTCGCGGAGTTCGGCTCGAAGACGGTTTTAAAACCGCGCCCGCCGAAATCAAGGAAATGAAAACGACGGGTAAAAATGCTTGGTTTGAAGTAATTCTGCACGAAGGACACAATCAGCAGATCAGAAAAATGTTCGATTCGATAGGAAATTCCGTCGTCAAACTGCGCCGCACGAAGATCGGGCATTTGAATGATAATTATCTAAAAATCGGCGCATACAGATTGCTCACGCCGCAGGAAGTTCGTCAATTTACTCCGAAAAAGAAAAAAGCGGAAAAATAAAAGCATCGCTTACGGTAAAACTTCCGTTAAACGATGCTTTCTTCCAACTGACTGATCTATTTAGCTACTGACCGCAACCGTCAGGCTTCCAACTTGTCACTTTGTAGTTTCTTTTGAGGTCTTGGTAAACCGTCATTAGAACGAACTGTGTTTCATCTTCATTACCTTCGTCCGCCAGACCGACTTCGACACACATACGATAATTCATTCCCTGCACGACCTGCCGTTCGGCTTTTTTGATTTCGATGACGACAAGCGATACGTCATTTTTCTCAGAATGATCGCTGACGGCGAATTCAGCTGCGGCGACGACTGCCGCATCTTTTACCGAAGCCGCTTTAAAACCGCCGACCATCTGAGCGAAACTCGTATCGGCACACGCGAAAACCACGGCAATTGCCGCAAACATCATCATTAACTGTAATTGTTTTTTCATATTTATTGTTATTTTTATGCTAAGTTCGATGGAGAGAAATTAATATCTACTCCGCCGTTAGATGAACGCCGGAAGAAATTATTTTTGCAGATTACTGCTGACCGTTTAAGTATGCGTAAATCATACCTTTGAGCATATCTCCGTTCATATAACGAACGTCGGATATTTTCCACATTTTGTCTGCGTCTTGTTCGAGCAGATAACGCACAGTATTTAATTTACCGAAGTTTTTGAAACTAACTTCGACGGTCGTAAATCCCATTCCTTTTTCGGGTTTGCCGATCTTAAACTCGGTAATTTTCGTGTCTTGCGCGTTATAGAGCGGATCGGCTTCAAAAAAACCGATGTCGCCATCCGACTGACGGTTGTTCTGCCAGAGCAGATCGGCGAAATCTTTCGTAAAATACGAATCGAGCCGTGCGCGGTCGTCGCGTTCAAAAAACGGAACGGATTTGTCGTCGCGTTCGGTATAAAGGTCTTTGATGAGCATTTCCGGCGTTACCGTTTTCATCATCGCGCCGCCTTTATCGGACATTATTTTATCGGATTTGTCCGCACCTTTCTTGACTGTTTCAACCAACGTAATTTGTCCGGCGGCGGATAAATCAGCCTCGAGTCCGGGAACTTTGCAGGCTTTTTCATAATCACCTATTCCGGTTACTTCGCATTTTTCGCCGTCTTTACAAACTTTCAAAATCGCTTTTCCGGCTTCGGAATTATTTTTGAAACAATAACCCGCATAATCGCCGCTTTCCTCACCGAAATAAAGAATTACCGATTCGGTTTTACCGATTTGCAAAGTGCCTGTAAAATTGTCTGCTCCGCTTCCCGCTTCCACGTTGTCACGAAACCAATTATCGCTGCCGTCCGAATTTTTCTTCGCTTTTATATCAGCCAAGGTTTTATAAAACGTCATTTTCATTTCATCAAAACTCGCAAATGAAAAAGCGATGTATCTTGAAAAATAGGAATCTTTTTTCGGGTTCGTGATTTCGATATAAAATATTTCGCTGTTCGGCGGTGTAATATCGCGGTATTTCAACACTTCGGGGTTGTTTCCCTTACTGCTGAAGTTGATTGTGTTTTTATCAATCGCCAATTCAAATGCGCGACCGTTTGACCAATTGCCGACGTAATCTCCTTCTCCTTTTTCCTGTGCAAAGGTAATCGTCGTAACAACAAACAAAATTGTCGTTAAAAATAAAAGTTTAAACTTCATAAAATTATATTATCTTTCTGATCTCGTAGCTTTGTCTGAGATGACTGCTAAACTTTTTGTTAATTAAACTTAAAGTTTCCAGTGTCTTATTGTTTATACGCTGATTTTATGTTTCAAGTCAATATAAAATTGCAACTTGTTTTTGGTAATAAAAAAGTGCGGGAAATAAATTATCTATTTCCCGCACTTCAACTGTAATTCTTATAAATAATTAACTTAAACGCCGCAGGCGGTTTTTAGTTGTTCTATACTCGAAGCACCTTTTTTATTCAGTTCAAAAACATCAACCCAGTTACCTTCATAATATCCGGCAAAAATGACGATTTCCATTTTTCCGTCGCCATTTAAATCAGCCGCGCCGGAAATTTTATATTCGGCGGGTGCGCCTGCATTTTCTATGTTTTTTATAAAATCACCCGTCAACACATAATTTTCCGCTTTTCCGTTAATTACTTTTCTCAGCAATATAAACGAATAATCACCTACATCGCCGCGTGCCGTAACACCTTTTTTAAAAGATGTCGCGCTGAGAATTACTTCATCCGTTCCATCGCCGTCGAGATCAGTCTGCAAAATCCGTGTCGCTTTCGGAGCGGATTTCGGCAAGCCTTTGGAAGTCAGAACTTCGCCGATAATCTTTTTGTAAACCGGAGAATCAGCACTAAGTTCCTTGACCGGGCGCGGCAAAGGATTCCAGTTAAGTGCCGAGCCGAACGCGACGGAATTTTTATTCGTCTCATCTTTAACTTCAATGCTGTAAAATTCTTCGCACGGCACTTCATTTTCCGGCGCACCGCCCGTAATTTCAGATTTTCCGGCATCGTTTAAATCAAATAGTTCGTATTTTTCACCGCCTTTTAATTGCGCCGCCGTATCTTTTGCAGAGAGCCATTTCCCTTCCTTTGATCCGCCGAGAAGTCCGCCGATATTTAATTCCACAATCGGCACAAGTGCTTTTGTCTGGATTTTTTCAGTTTTAGCCGGAGTCGGCGTAACGGCAGGTTCAATAACCGTCGCCGGCGAAGGCTCGTTGGCGACGCTGAAACACGCTGCCAGTAAAACTGCCGTTAAAATAAACAACCCGTTTAGTTTCATACTGTTCTAACCTCCGAAATTTTCGTGTTATCTGAGAACGACGACCTCGAAATGCATTCCGTCGGGTCTGCTTGAATAATGACCGCCCCAATAAAATCCCAAGTCGTTAGCAATCGGAACAAGTTCGCGCACACTTCCGCGCGCGCCCGTCGCCGCCGGTGTTCGCGGTTGTCCGTTCCATTCCTCATTGATGTCAAACGCCGCGCCGAAAGCGTGATTACTTAATGTATGTGTGCCGCCGATAAATCTTGGAGTAAACGAACCGCTGTAAGTTCTCAGTAAATGAATTAAACCGGCATCTTCCCAAGCCTGAAATAATCGGCGAATTTGATCGGCAGCCAACCGATGAACCCGCATATTTCCGCTGCTTGCCGTTCCGTAAATCGAAATTCCTCTCAACTGCGGAACATTGATTGTAATAATATTGCGACGCTCCCAATCGTCTGTAATGGTAATTCCTCTGCCGTTAAAAGTCGCGGGATTCGGCGTGTAAGCAAATCTGCCAAACAAATTTATCGCGTTCTGCAAAGTCGGCACCGGCAAACCATTTGGTCGCGGCGGATAATTCAAACTATCAGGCGGAACATTTTCCCCACTTCGCGGCGGTCGCGGCGGTCGCGCCGGATTCGGCTGACGCGGCGGCAGCGGTGTCGGAGCTTGCGGAGCAGACGGTCTAAATCCGTATTCGCGGGCGACGCGCAAAGTTCGCGGTCCGACTATTCCGTCCGGGTAAAGACGGTATTTCCTTTGAAAAGCAACGGTTGCATTATGGGTTTTTTGCCCGAAATCAGCGTCAACCGTTCCTAACCAAAACCCTTTTCTCGTTAAAAATTGCTGCCACGTTTCAACATCATTTCCCGTCATATGCGGGTTTTTCAGTTCCAGTAATCGCATAACTTTTCTCCTTTTTGATTTTGTCTTTTAAAATAAAACTCATTTTAAAGACTATCGCCGAAGAAAAGTTTTGCCGAAAATGATCAAAAAAAACATTTTCCTAACAAATTTAACTTAATATTTAATTTTATTTGCGCCCGACAAAATTGTGTTTTAGCTGAATTGTTCCGTTTTTTGCGGAATCTCATCGCCTTCTGGAAAAAATTCGAGGGCGGCGGAATTCAGACAATAACGCTGTCCGGTCGGCGGCGGACCGTCGGGAAAAACGTGTCCGAGATGCCCTTCACATCTGGCGCAGCGGATTTCCGTTCTGAGCATTCCGAATTTTCGGTCTTCTATATTAGTCATATGTTCTTTATCGAACGGCGCGTAAAATGATGCCCAACCCGTGCCGGAATTGAATTTTTCATCCGAACGGAAAAGCGGCAAACCGCAAAGTTGGCACGCATAAACTCCCGTCTGCTTATTGTCGGTCAAGTTTCCGCAAAACGCCGGTTCAGTTCCGTGATTCAATAGAACATCATATTGTTCCTGCGTCAAATCTTTTGCTAAAAACTCGCGTTCTTCACTTGTAATCGGTGTAATATCGTAACCGCTTTCCGATTTTTTGATGTTTCTTTCTTTTGCTTGTGCTTCAAATGCCATAATTTTTTATAACCTCGATGGTAATATCAATCTGACTTCTGATTATATTCCTTTTTCAAACGAAAAAAAAGAAACACCTTTTTGCAGATGCTTCTTTTTAATTCAAAATCCGAAGTCCAAAGTCCAAAATTGTTATGGTTCAAACGGATAACCCGCGAGAACGCCGCGCATATTTATTTGCCCGAAAAGTGTTTCAAGATACGCGCCGAAACGATGCAGCAGCGGCACAAGGTCTTTCTTTTCATCGGTTCTGACAACTTCTTCGACAAAGCGTTCGACTGTTTCCCAATCTTTATAAACCAAATAACGCATCGTCGAACCGGTAAAATCGGAAAGCCGATTTTTCAGCGTGTCGAGCGGATATGTTTCGGGATTTTGTTCGGCTTGTTTAACTTTATTCATTATTTCCCAGACATCCTGACGCAAAACGATTGATTGTTCGCGCTTAATTAGATATTCGGGAAAAACATCTTCGATTTTTATTTCCGGCGCGATTAATTGAACAAAACTGACGAGAGTTTGCTGAAAACTGTCATTTAAGAGTCCGAACGAGGCTTCGATTTTCCCGCGGATAAGCGGCACGGGACGAATATCACTTAATCCGACAAGTTCCGTTTGATAAACCTTGCGGAGTTCGATGGAAGCGACATAAGCCGCACCGTCGAGTATGCCGAAAAAATCACTTTCTTTGTCGGGATAACGCAAAAGACGATTGTTTATATAACTCGTCAACTCGCGGATTTGTTCATAAATTCTCGTATAAATCAGGATTGCCGGTTTCAATGGTTTGTCCTGCATTATCATTTCACGCACGACGCTCAACCATTTCAAGATTTTAGCGATGCGCGGCAAGACGAGATTCAGATCAGAGTATAAAACGGCAGGAACATTTCGTTCATCAAGCAAATTCTGTAATATTTGCGGAAAAAACGCTTCGCCGGTCTTTTCGGCGAACTTAATAAATTTTATAAATGCTCCCGATTCTTTAAGTTTCGCGCTCAGAGCATTGCTCCAAGCCGTCCATTCGCCGAAACGAAGCGGTTCGGCTCGTAAAAGTCCCTCGCTCAGAAGCACCGATTCTTTCAAGGTTTTTGAAAGTTTTTGAATTTCCTGCGCTGAAATCTCGAATATATTATCGTTATTTTTATCGTGTCGGATTGAGTGAGCAATCTGAAATGTCAATCTCGAACAACGTAGAAGCGTCAAATGTGCCAGACGAAATTCCTTCATCCAATCGCGCACGGCAATTTTTGATCGGTTCTCAACGATAAACAATTGATTTTGAATATTTAGAAAACTTTCCAAACCCGATAACCACAAACCGAGTTCGAAGGCATATTCACCGACATCGGAAGTCGGCAGTAACGTATTTTCCGGCGATTTTTCCATATCAACAGAAGAAAACGGTTGAACAGATAATAAATTTGGTTCTGAGATTGCGGTCGGATTCAAAATTTGGGTTTCCTCTCGAAAAGACGGACTTGATAAAAAAAGGCGTGTGCGGAAATTTAATCCGCTCTTTTATTTATAACTTAAAAGTGTGCGTCTTGGCAATAAAAAAAGTTTTGAAAATTGAGTATATTTTCCTGCAAAGCAATTTACTTGAGACGATTTGAAACATATAATTTTTGAAAACAGTGCAAAAATTATTATGGATAACGACAAAAAAGTTCTGGTGATCGGCACAAAAAACGTCGGTAAAATTAAGGAGTTAAAAGAATTTCTCATTGATCTGCCGCTCAAAATAAAAGGTCTCGATAAATTTAAGGCGATTGATGAGCCAGAGGAAATCGGCGCGACTTTTGCAGAAAATGCCGCGTTAAAAGCAAGGTATTATGCTCACGAAACGCAAATGTTTGCTTTGGCGGATGATTCCGGTTTGGAAGTCGAAGCGTTAGGCGGTGCGCCGGGAATTTTTTCCGCCAGATATGCCGGGGAAAATTCGAGCGATGCCGATAAAATCGCCAAATTACTTAAAGAATTGAAAAAAAAAGATAATCGTCAGGCAAAATTTGTCTGTTCGATGGCAATTTCAGATAAAAACGGAAAAATAATTTTTGCATCGAACGGAATCTGCAAGGGAAAAATCGCTCTAAACGTAAGTGGAGCAAACGGTTTTGGCTACGATCCGGTTTTTATTCCCGACGGATTTAATGAAACTTTCGGCGAATTACCTAATAGAATCAAGAGAGAAATCAGCCATCGAAGACGCGCAATCGAAAAAATTATTAAGTTTTTAGGCGATTTTGGCTAGACTTAGACTTGACCAAATGCTTTCTCGCCTGTATTATTCAGCATTTGTAAGTTGTTTCTCATATGAAACACGCAGGAACACGGGGCGTAGCACAGCCTGGTAGTGCGCACGGTTTGGGACCGTGAGGTCGCAAGTTCGAATCTTGCCGCCCCGACCAAATCATAGCCGAAATGGAAAACTCTTCCCTGTTCAAGCACTTGCAAAAACGAATGTTAATCATTAGATAATATAAAATATTTGGAGGAATTAGAATAAAATGACACAATCAGAAATTATCAGCAAATTGGCTGAAGACTCAGGACTTAAGAAAACGGAAGTTAAAGATTTCTTTAACACATTGGCAGAACTCGCAGTCAGCGAAGTAAAAGACGCTGGAGAATTTACTCTTCCCGGCTTCGGAAAATTCGTCAAAGCAGACCGCAAAGCTCGTGACGGACGTAACCCGGCAACCGGCGCAACGATCAAAATTCCGGCGAAAACAACTGTTAAATTCCGCACCGGCAAAGCAATGAAAGATGCAGTCGCCGCAACCAGCGGAAAGAAAAAGAAATAGTTTAATTTTTTAATTTAAGACTTGCCCGTTCGATGAAAATCGAGCGGGCATTTTTATTTTGAAGTATCAATTATGAATAAAAACTTTTCCTGAATTCATCTTTTAAACTATTTCACCGTGAGAAAATTGTTCATACCAGCATTTGGTGCAAAATCGGTGTTTCTTTCTTTCTTCGAGCGAAAATTCCGCCGATGCGGATAGTTTTTCCGCCAGCATTTTTTCTTCGCTGCTCAATTCATTCCAACTTTTCATTTTCGATGAATGACAGCGCGGGCAAAAATCTTTTCCTATTTCATTTATTTGATTCATTGTTTTTTTACGCTCTTGCAATTAAAATCTAAAAGTTACTGATAAGTCTCAGTTTTACAAGCAATCTGATGAAAATAAAAAGCCTTCTGTTGATAACTTTTTTCTGCGCGGTATTTTCCACTTTTAACTTTGCACAGACGGAAGAAAAATTCGATTTTTATGCACGCGGCGAATATAATTCGGCAGTTCCGCGCCCCGCAAGCATTTTGCGTTTCGATGTCGGCGACCAGCACACGACTTACGCGCAGATGGAAATGTTTATCAACGCCGTCGCCAAATCCGCGCCTGATCGCGTGAAGATTTTCGACATCGGTTTGACGAACGAAAATCGTATGCAGCATATCGTGGCGATCAGTTCGCCGCAGAATATGGCGCGTTTAAGCGAAATAAAATCAAACAATTCAAGGCTTTTCGATCCGCGCACGACGAGTCAGAGCGAAGCGAATTCGATCATTGAAAACAATCCGGCGATTGCTTGGATGGCTTACACGATTCACGGCGACGAATCCGCGTCGTTTGAAGCGATGATGCAGGTCATTTATCAACTCTCCGCGTCGAACGAACCGCAGACGCTCGAAGTTTTAAACAATTGCGTAACGCTGATCGTGACGGGCGAAAATCCCGACGGACACGAAAGATTCGTCACTTGGTATAACTCGGTAGCGACCGGAAATGAAGAAAATGATGCCATCGAACATAATCAGCCCTGGAGCATTCGCGGCAGATTTAATCATTATCGCTTTGATCTGAACCGCGACAACGTGGCGATGTCGCAGAAGGAAACGCAGAATATGGTGCGGGCGTTTATGGACTGGAATCCGCAAGTTTCCGTTGACCATCACGGGCAGCCGTCGCAGTTTTTCTTTCCGCCCGCCGCGCTTCCGATCAATCCGAATCTGCCGCAACCAAATACAAATAAATGGTTAGACACGTTCGGACGCGCGAACGCAGGCGCATTTGACCGCAATAAATGGGATTATTACGTCCGCGACATTTTCGATCTTTTTTATCCCGGTTACTGGGATTCGTTTCCGTCTCTAAACGGCGCGATCGGAATGACTTATGAGACGGACGGCGGCGGTTTCAAAGGTCTGCGTTGGAAACGCGACGACGGGACGATTGTTACACTTCGTTCGGCGACTGCGAAACATTTTGTCGCATCGCTGACGACGCTCGAAACGCTCGCCGCGAATCGTGCTTCGCGTCTGAAGGATTTTTACGATTTCCGCCGCGAAGGAATTAATGAAGTTTCGCGTGAACCGATGAAGCGAATCGTTATTTTGCCGAACAAAGACGCACAGAAAACGGCGGATTTGATCGAAATACTGCAAAACTCGAAGATCGAGGTAAAAGCCGCAAACAGCGCGTTTTCGTCAAGTTCAGCGCATTCGTATATGCAAAAGAACGCGCCGAAGATTACGCAAAATTTTCCGGCAGGTTCGTATATCATTGATCTGAATCAGCCGCAGAAAAAAGTCATTAAAGCGTTGCTCGAACAGGACACGCCGCAGGACGATGCGTTTATCAAAGATAATGTCGAACGATTTAAGCGCAATCAGCGGCGCGGAAGTTCTACAAGCAGCGAAGGTTACGGATTTTACGACATCACGGCTTGGAATCTGCCGCTCGCGTTCGGCGTTGACGCTTTTTGGACGGAAGATGAGTCGAATGTGAATTCGGCGGTTGTAAATTCGGAATTCATCGAAAACTTACGGCGCGGAAACGTCGGCGGACGCGCTGCAATCGCTTATATAATTCCTTATGAATCAGACGCTTCGGCGGCGTTGGCGTTGCGTCTGTTGGCGGAAAACTTCCGCGTTTCGGTGTCATCGAGAACTTTGACGGCGGGCGGAAGAAATTACAAACCCGGCGCGTTCGTCGTGCGCGTCACGCGAAATTCCGAAGCGATTCACGAAGCCGTAAATCGTCTGGCAAGAGAACTCGGCGTAAATGTCGCCGCTGTAAATACGGGTTACACGGACGAAGGCGATACGAATGTCGGCAGTGAAAATGTCTTGCCGATGCAAAAGCCGCGCATTGCCGTCGTCGCTGATGATGCCGTCAATCATACGAGTTACGGTTCGCTGTGGTGGACGCTCGACCGTTACGGAATTAAATTTACCGCGCTGTCTTTGAGCAGTATTCGCGGCGGCGGACTTAAAAATTACAACGTCCTGATTATGCCCGACGGTTCTTCGGGAAGATATTTTTCAACGCTCGGCGCGGGCGGCATTACGAGTTTGAAAGAATGGATTTCCGGCGGCGGAACTTTGATAACTTTCGGCGGTGCGTCAGTTTTCGCGGCAGGAAAAAACGTTGAATTGACATCGGCGCGAATCGTCGGAAGCGCGGACGACGAAAAGGCGGCGGACGGGCGTGAAGAAGTCGAAGAAGACGCGGACGAACCTTCGGAAAATAAAAATTCTGCATCAAATCCGACAAAGACGACGCGGCGCAACGATATTGACAAAGCCGATCCGAAGATACTTCTACCGCCGATCTTTTCGCCGTCCGCAAGTCGCGGACAAACGCCTGAAAGCATTCCCGGCGCGATAATGCGGGCGACGGTTGACCGCACATCATATCTGAATTACGGCGTGGACACGAACGAAATTCCCGTTTTGATGACCGGCGACAGTTTTTTCCGTTACTCGAAAGAAGGCACAAATGCTTTAATTTTCGCCGAAAAACCGCGTCTGCCGTTGACGATTTCCGGTTTCGTCTGGGAAGGAAACACCGAACGATTATTAAAAGGCACTTCGTATTTGATTGACGAACCGAACGGAAGCGGTCACGTCATTCTCTTCGCCGACGATCCGTTTTTCCGCGCAATTTTCCGCTCGACAACGAGACAGTTTTTCAACGGAATACTTTTTAACGGTGTATTTTAGATAGAATGCTGAGAAAGAAAATAACTTATTACTCAACACTTAGCACTTGGCACTTAAAAAATTATGTTCACAATCAACGCAAAATACAGCGACACGGTAGAAGTAAATACAAATATCGAAGCAGTGCGCGAGTTTTTCTCGGACATCCGCAATTTTATCGAACTGATGCCCGGAATCGAGAGTATTCACACGGATGCCGGCGGCACGGCACACTGGAAAATCCGCGCTGATATACCGTTCATCGGTTCGATGACGCAGAAATTTGATGTGCAGTTAACGGATAATACGGACGAACGTATCGAATGGTCGCCTGCGAACGGAGAAACTAAAAACTTATTGCGTTATGCGGCGGAATTTCTCGAAAAAGGAAAAGAACTAACGCTCGTTAATTTTTCACAAGCCGTCGAAATGCGTAGAAATTCGGCGCGTGAACTTCATATGCTCGCCGGACTCGCCGGAGAAAACATCATCAGCGGTGAAATGAACAAACGAATCGCGGAAATGATTCAAAGATTTATCGGGAAAGCAAAAGAAAAGTTAGAAAATAAATAATTTAAAAAGTCCGAAAAATGTTTGAATTCGGGTTATATTTTAATCGCAAAAATGACTCATCGTTTTTTTTACATTTTTGCCGATTTATACGTCTGATTTACAAAATCTTACAATTGTCCCTGTCCTCCACGGCATATTAATTGCCCTTTCATAACTTATGTGTCTGGAATGATTACATTCGCAGACTCTTTTTACAGAAAGGGAAATTATGAAATCAAATATATTATTTACGATAACTCTTACAGTAATTTTGTTTATTGCAGGTTGTAATTCGGCTCAAAACGATGAGACAGCCGCTTCGCCGACATATCCGAACGATGCGCCGGTAAACGAAACGGAGGACGAATATTTTGCGCGGGAAAATCTTGATTTACAGGCTGTCGGAGATATTTTTAGAGAATCCGAATCGGCAGAAGATTTTGAAAGTCGCTTAAACTCCGATAACAGCGTAAATAATTTGGATCTAAACGGCGACGGTTATGCCGATTATATCAGCATTAATGAATATGAAGACCGTGATACAGGATACAGAGGTTTTACTCTGCTGGATAATTTCGGCAATGATTCAATCCAAGAAATTGCGACGATTATTTTAGACAGGACTTTAAACAACGGGCGGGATTCGCGTCTCTATATTGACGGAAACGACCAGATTTACGGAAATGATTATGTTTATCGCGCCGACTGGAAAGATAAAACGCTCGATATAGTAAATTGGGCATTCGGCAATAGAAAAAGTTATTATCAATCGCCGTATTATTACGGTAATTATCCCGACAATTACACGTCTTATCAAACTATTAAAACGCCTGTTTACAAAACACGCATTCGAGATAATTACGCCGCGCCGGTATTTACCAAGACCGATTATAACGAGATTCAAAATATCAAGATCAAATCGAAATATAAAGACAAATATTACGATAAAATCTATGCGAAACTGGCTAATCCGAATGACGCGCAAAAGGAATTCCGCAAAAATTATCCGAAACGTCCCGATTTCGCGCCGAATATTCGCAGCAAAGGAAATAATGTTCCGAAAGGTTTGGAAAAACAGATTAAAGAAGTAAGAAAGGACGACAAAAAAGCGGAGAAAGAATTTAGAAAAAATAAAGATTCTTTTAGTGATAAATCATTCAAAAATGAGAAAAGAGACAATGATCGCAAAGAAATGAAACGCGGCAAACCCGACAAACAGCAAAAAGACTTTAAAATTGAAAATAAAGGACGCGAAAATGACGGCGGCAACGGGAAAATGAAAGGCGGCGGCGGCGGAAAAAATAAAGGAAAAGGCGGTAAAGGAAAACATTAATTTTAATTTCGTATAGAAACCTAGAATAAAAGTTTTCAAGCATTCGGCATTTGGCTTTTACGGCTAAATGCCGAATACTTTTTTAATGGCAAAGAAAACTTGGCAGGTTTTAGAAATTTACACAAACGAAGCGGCATCGGAAGCAATCGAATTCGCGCTTAATGAACTCGACGCGCTCGGCACAGAAATAAATCATCTCGGCAAAAAATCCGGTGATGATTTTTTTGTCAGCGGTTATTTTAATGAAAAATTAAGCAACGAAATCGTGCGCCGACAGATTGACGAAGCGTTAAATATTTACAATTTCCCGCCCGAAGCCGTCCCGAAATTCGTCTGGACGATTCTCGACGACGAAAATTGGCTCTACGAATGGCGCAAATACTGGAGCGCGACGGAAACCGAAAAATTCGTCATTGCGCCGACTTGGGAAGAAGTAAAAACGAGAGAGAAAACCGTTATCCGCATAGAACCGAATATGGCGTTCGGCACGGGAACTCACGCGACGACGCAGCTTTGTTTGAAAGCCATCGAAGAAAGCTACAAACCCGAAATGTCCTTCTACGATGTCGGCACGGGGACAGGAATTCTGGCAATCGCCGTCGCCAAAACTAAAGTCGAAAATAAAAATCAGCAGCAGATTCTCGCCTGCGACACCGATGTTGATTCCATAAGAATCGCCAAAGAAAACGCCGAGTTAAACGAAGTTGCCGAAATGATCGAATTTTACGTCGGTTCGATCTCCGAAGATAGTCCGCAATTCGATTTTGTCTGCGCGAACGTAACGATCGACGTTATTGTTCCGCTTCTGCCGTTATTGGTTGAAAAGAGCAAACAAATTCTCATTTTGTCAGGAATTTTGACCGATCAACAAGAGCAAATTGAAACCGAACTAAAAAAATTCGGCATCGAAAATGCGGAAATTCAAACTCAAGGCGAATGGATTTCAGTGAAATGCAGTTTTTAGAAAAGCTGACATTTGTTTACGCATCAAAAATCTATCAATTATCAACTATCATCTTTCAATTATATTTTCGATAGTTTTCGATTAAACCTGAACGAAATAGTTGAAAGATGATAGATAATAGTTAAAAGATCAAAATATTTTTGTTCACGGGAACAAACCAAAATGGCGCGTGTCTAATCAAAGGGAAAGTTAAAATCAATAAATTTCATTAACCAAAGTTATGAAAAAACTCATATTTGCCGCCGTCATCTGCACATTTTTCAACATCAATCTTTTCGCCCAGCAATCTTCCCTGCTGCGCCAACTGCTCGATCTTCCCGCGCCGCCGCCTTATTCTGCGCCGGACGATGTTGAGGAAAGCGGTGAAGAAAAAACTCCGCGCTCCGAAGAATTTTACAAAAAAGAGAACGTCCCGCCGGACGACGCGCCGATTGTGGATTTGATTGATTTTTGGACTCGGCAAAATGCAATTACGGCTGCACATCCGAACAAGATTAAGCCGAGTGATGAAACTTTGCAAAGATTGATCGAATCGTTAAATGACAAACCGGAGAATCTGACGAATGTTTTAAATTTGCTGTCTGTTGATGAAGAGATAGCGGCGAAAGTTAAAGAAATTTTTGACAACAGCGGACAGACTTTCGATGAAGATTGGCGCACAAAGGTGAAAGCTTGGTTAAAATTTAAAAGCAAATATTACTCCGATGAATTGTATGCCGAAGCAGTCGGTGCAAAAGATCACAAAACTTATAATTCAGTAATCAATGAGAAAGAACTTCGCGCTCTGGCAAAAGTCGATTGGGAAAAAGCCGAACCGCTTTTGCGAAGATTTGAAACCGATTCGAGCAATCCGCGCACGGCGTTTTTAGCTAAAAGATTGATTTATGAACACGCGATCAAAACTGAAAATTCGAGCGAATCTGAAAAATATCGAAGCGAATTTCAGAAAATTGTCGAAGATAAAAATTCTCCGAGCAGAGATAGAGACGCGGCGTTTGATGCATTAAATCAAAATGAAGACTGGCAAGGAAGCAACGATTGGTATGTCTCGCTGTTGAGTGATTCGACGCTTTTGGAATTGGAATTCGGCGGAAATGAAGTCGCGCATCCGCTGAATTATATTGCACAAAAAAATCCCGAGAAATGGATTCCGATTCTGGCAAAACTTGTCGGAAATGCAAATCCCGCGATTCACAATGCCGCCGTGAACGGATTAGTTCAGTTTCAGATTAAAAGCGCACGCAAAGACGCTCTCGCGCCGCTTTTGCCGTGGATTTCAAATCCTGATTGGGCAAAAGACATGTCAATGGGCAGACTTCGTTTGATTCAGAGCATGGACGAAATCGATATGCCGGAAAGCGTTTTGCCGTTAATTTGGGTTGTTGAAAATGACGAAGATTATGCGAAATACGCGGCAGAAGTTTTAGTTAAATACAAAGATGCGCGGGCAATTCCGGCACTAAAAAGTGCTTTGGCAAAAACCGAGCGCGAAGACGATCGTCCGTATTTTTACCGCGCTTTGATTGCCAGCGGCGGATTTTCGGTCGACGAACAGATGTCGGCAATTGAAATTTATGCCGAAGCGATTTCCACGCCGGAAGGTTATGAAAAAGTCGAGAAGGCTTATTTCAGTTTCGATGAAGCTTTGCCGCTGCAAATCAGCCTCGGAAAATATCTGGCGAATCAAAATGAACCGGAAGAAAATTTAATTCTGCGGGCAATCGAACGGCAGAAAGTTTTGCAAAAGGAAAAACCGGAAGTTGCGAAAATTTTGTCGGAGATAATGACAAAATGGCAAGGTCGCATTGTTGATTTGGAGATTTTGCGGAAGATTTCCGACGGAAAAGCTGATATTGAAACGATTTCGGGCGCGTTAGATCGTCGGTTCGAGTTGAAAGAAAGAGTCGAAAACGATCTTTACGCGATGCGCGGGAAAAGCGGTCTGGCGGGCGCGTTGGCGGCGTGTCTTTTGATGGAAGACAACAATATTTTATCGGCGTTTCGTAGTCAGGACGCGGAAAAACAGCTCGGAACGATGGCGTGTGCGCGTTTGATTCGCGCCGAATTGCCGGTTAATGAAGTCGGTGTTTATTTAAACAGCGAAAACAAACTTTTCGCGCTCGCCGCCGAGAGATATTTGGAATCGGAAGATTCGCCGGAAGCGCGAAAACTCGTCTGGGCGAAACATCCGAACGAGGCTTTGCTTTTGGGTGCGAGAGAATCTTTTGATCCGGCAAATGTTTCGTCTTCTTATTCCGATAATTTCAATAAAATAGAAAACGAGCTTCGCAGAGAAGTTCTCGAAGACGATAATTTACAGCAAATTTTCTCGCTCGGCGCACACCGCATCAGAATTTACGAGGACAAAATCGTCTATCGTTGGAATTTGGACAAAGCACGATACCGCGAGAGAATTTTGAAAAAAGAAGAATTCGACGCATTTCACCGACAAGTTTTTGAAATGAATATTTACAATCGTCCGCCCGTGCGCGGCGATTGTCATCACAACTGCGCGTCAGACGAATTTGTTATTTTGAACCGCAACGGCGGGCGCAGATTATATATGTTCACGGCGTTTTACAGATTAAAGCCCTATTACGATTTATTCGAGAATCTGCAAACGAAAGACGCGAAACTTCATTATAATTTATCGGACAAAATCAAAGGTCTGGAAGTCATTCTGGCAGATGAAAATTTCAGCCCGCGAGCGATCTGGAAAAAAGGCGATGATTTTCGCGTTTTGATTGAAGATGAAATCAGAAAAAATCAGATTAAAGATGAAATCGAACAGTCGGATTCGGCAGATTATAAGAATGAAGAATTGGATTACGAGGACAAGGAAAGACGCAGTTTTGAAAGAAAAACGCAGAGAGAAGTCGAGCATTTTGAGTGGAAAAAATTGGAAAACGGCAAACTTGCCGATGCAGTTTCCGAACCTGTTGAAGTTCCCTTTTTGCGCGACAAATTGACGTTTCCCGCGATCAAAGATTTAAATTCAAATGAAAGCATCTGGCAGGCAAAAACCGGAAATTACGAAATCCGCGCCGGAGAATATTCAAAAGGCGGTCTGTGGAAAGTAAATCGCGCCGAACGAATTCAAATAAAAGACGGATTATATGCGTTTCCGTTTGTCAGCGGAAATTGGGTTGTCGCGGCGAAAACGGTCGGAAGTTGGGCGAGTCCGAATGATGTCGTCCGTATAAATTTGCAGACGAACAAAGAATATAAAGTAAACATTTCGCCCGCCGATAATTTTAATCCTGTTGGTTTTATTCCCGCACATAATAAAGTTTTGCTTTATCGTGCAAAGGACAATTACGGTAATTTCGATAAAAAAGATAATCCCAGTCCCGAAACGCCGGAATATTATCTGCTCGATGCGGCGACTGGAAAAACAGAACTCGTCAAAGGCGAATTTCGTCCTTTGATTCAACAAAATTTTCGCCCATTGCAATCTACGGGAAATTCTAATGAATTTTGGGCGGCGATTTATGACAGAGACAAAAATCAAACAGACATCGGGCGTTATGATGAGAAAAATTTTGCGTTTGAGACGGTTTTGATTGTTCCTGATATTAGTTTGGATAGTATGGATATTTGGGTTGATGAAACTCATGGGAAAGTTTATTTTATTTATAAAGGTTCATATTTCGGCGAGAGCCATCTGTTGAGTTTGCCGCTGCCTTCCAAAATCAGATAAATTTTGCCGGATTCCAAAATTTTCGTTGATTTTCCGCGAAAAATAGTATATTAAATCAGTAACGCCCTTTTGGAGTTTTGCCCGAAATGAAAAATCTATACGTCACTCTTTCTCTCTTTGTGTTTTTACTCGTCTTTGGTGCCTTCGTTTTTTCGCCGAAAAGTAAAGCGCAGAATAATGTTTTATACGAGTTATTGAATCTGCCTGCGCCGCCGCCGCCGAACCCGAATTTTGTCGGACTTTCGGGTAATAATACTTCGCGTTCACCGGAGTTTTTCGACCAGGAAAAACCACCTGCCGACGATGCGCCGATTGAAGATTTACTTGCTTATTGGGAACGACAAAATTCTCTCGACAGCGTTTATAATCAAACCATCGAGCCTTCAAATAAAGTTTTAAGCCGTATTTTGGGAGAAATCGAAAAAAACCCCGAAATTATCGGTAATTATCTGAATGTTTTGACAAAAACCCCTTCGTCGGCTGATTTTGTAAAAGGAATGTATGAACGTTCTTTGAGCAATGACAGTCCGGAAAATTATCAATCCGAACAATTAAAGAGATGGCTTACATATAATACCAATTATTTTGTTGACGATTTATCGCAAAATGCCGGACAAGTTAAGGATGCAAATGATTATATTACGAATCAGGATGACTTGCTTGCGTTGGCAAAGGTTGATTGGGAAAGAGCGTTGCCGATGCTGAACCGGATGCTTAACGATCCGAACCAACCGATTTCGCAGACTTTGGCAAACTGGGCATTTTATCTGCACGAATTAAAAGAAGGAAATTCTATCGAAGCCGACAGATACCGTGAAGCTTTGATGAAAACGGTCGAAGACAAAAGTGCAAAACCGGGAAATCGTGATCTGGCTCTCGACGCGCTTGTTTACGGCGGCGATTTTCAAGGACGCGACGATTGGTATTTTTCGCTTTTGTCTGACGAAAGTTTGTTCGATCTCCGCGTCGGCGGACGCAGTTACACGGGTTTGACGACGCTGTTGATGCGTTCTCCGCCGGAAAAATATGTTGACAAAATGATTCAACTCGTAAAAACCGGCAATCAAACCGTAAGAAATGCGGCGGCGCGGAATTTACTGACGGTGATTAGAGATAATGATCCGAAAATCGTCGAAGCACTTTTGCCGTGGCTTGAAAACCCGAATTGGGCAAACGACCTTAACGGCGCTAGGAGAGCATTGGCGGGAGTTTTGGCGCAAATCGAAATGCCGGAAAGCGTGCCGGGTTTGATCGCTATGCTCGACGAAAAAGGTGTGCAGAGAACAGGTTCGCCGAATAGTATGTCATCAAATACTATGGTGATGAACTCAAATAAAATGATCGAATCCGACAGCGAATTTGATGCGGAAGGCACATATCCTTACAGAAGCGATGCGGTTGCTGCGCTCGCCAAACAAAAGAGTTTACAAGCAGTTCCGGCGTTGCGGCGCATTTTACCCGAAGTCGAAAGCTGGCAGAGAGATACCGTCGTTCGCGCAATTTTGGAATCCGGCGGTTTTTCGATTGCGGAACAAATTGACGCACTTGAATCCGTCGCCGAAAGTGTAAAAGATCAAATAAATGAAAATGACGATAAAATGTCCGGCAATTTTGCAATTTCGACTGCGAAAGGCGATATGGCGTTAAGTCGGGAAGATGTTGCCGCAGAGGATTCAGCAATGGTGATGCCGTCTGTCAGAGTAACCGCCGTTGCAAATACGATGGCTTACAAGGACAATAAACCGCCCGATAAAGAAGTTTTCAATCCCGCCGATATTATACCGCTTCTCGGAATGCAGGTAGCGCAAATCTCCGAACCGTCATCCGAACTCGTCTCAGCCGTCGTCAGCCGGATAAACAGGCTCGAAAATACGAATCCGGCAGTAGCAAACGCGTTGCGGAAAATCATCGAAAATTGGAACGGTCCGGCGATCAACGCGTTGATGCTGACCGATCTCGGAAACGGAAAAGCAGATTCCGATGTTATCGTTAAACTTTTAAGTTTGCGGAAAGAACTGCGCGGGAACCAATCGAACGATATTTTCGCCGCGCGGAATAATGCAAATCCGGTCGCGCTCGGAATTACAGCTTGTATTCTGGAAAATGAAAGCGAATACGCGCAAATTTTGGCAGGCGACAATGCCGAAGTAAAAATTGCCCTGCTAAGTTGCGGGCGTTTAATTCGCGCGAAGTTTCCCGTTCAGACAGTCGGCGCACTTCTGAAAAATCCGAATAATGTTCTGGCGAAAGCGTCGGAACTTTATCTCGAAAGCGAAGATTCGCCGCAGGCGCGGAATTTGATTTACGCACTTTATCCGAATAAAGCCAAAATTCTCGGCGCGACGGCATTTTTCGCGCCCGACAATACAAAACTCGGAAATCAGGATTTTCTCAGCGCACTTTTTATGAGCGTCAACGAAAATTACGCTTTGCCGTCATATATGATTTTCAGTGTTCTTTCCGAACAAGGAACGATGCAGGCGGCGGAGAGAAAACTACAGCAGGAAATTACGGAAAATGCGGATATTCTCGGAATTTACGCTTATAATGAAAACTTTGTCAGAATCTACGCCGACCGCGCCGTTTTCAGTTGGTCTGAAAATGCCGCGCGTTATCGTGAACGGACGCTGACATCACAGGAATTCGATTATCTGAAAAGTTATCTCGCTCGCAATAATGTCGGCGAATTGCCGCCTTTTATCGGCAATTGCGGCGGTTGCGAAGGACGCGAACTTTTAATGCTCGGCGCAGGCGGCGGGCGCAGAATTTTTGTCAAAAGCGAAAAAATGCCGGATTTTTTCGCCGGACTCGACAAGATTTTTGAAGAGATGCGAAAACCGCCCGCGAAATTAAAATATCATCTCGAAAAGGACATCGCCGGACTCGAAATTTTATACGCCGATGACAAATTTCCGGTATTGACCGTCTGGAAAAACGGTGCGGAAATGAGAATGTTGATAGCAGATAAAGAGCGGCGCGGACAGATTGATGAAGAACTGCGCCTTGCCGATGTCGCCGCATACGAGAATGCGAGTGAAGATTCCGATTACGAAAAACTTGAAACCGACAGCCAGAAACGGCGAATGATGAGATTGTATGACGAATTTTCGTGGCGTAATTTAAAGGACGGTCAACCCGGCGATTACGTCGGACAGCCGCCGGGATTTGAAATAATTCCGCGCAAAGATAATCTGGCTGTTCAATCAAACGGCGAAAAATGGAAAAGCCGCGCCGGAAATGTCGAAATCAGAACAAACGGAGAAGGAATTTACAGAATAAAAGGTAATCAGACGGTTAAACTTCAAGAAGGTTTTTATCACAGTCCGATTATTACACCGGACGGGCGTTGGGCGGTAGCGGCGAAATTGGTTGACAATTCAGACAATCAGTTATTAGTTCGCATCAATGTTCAGACGGGAAAGGAAACACTTATAAAAGTCGGCGAGAATATAAATTTTGTCAGACCGATCATTTTTTTGTCTTCACAAAATAAAGTGCTGATCGCCGTCGGTGGTCATTATGATGACGAAAAAGAAAGAATGACGGACGGCATATTCCAACTGCTTGATGTCGAAACCGGAACGATGCAGCCTGTCAAAGGTGAAGTCAGACCATTCGTTCAGCAGACTTTTCGTCCGCTGCAAACCAACGGCAAGCCCGACGAATTCTGGGCGGCGATTCCCGCTGAAGGAAAAGAAGCCACTGAGGTCGGAGTTTATAATACAAAAAACCTGACTTTTACGCCGCTCCTTAAAATTCCGCGCATCGTTTTTGACAGTATGGATTTATGGGTGGATGAGCCGGGAAACAAAATTTATTTCGTTCATCAGGGACAACTTTTGGCGTTGCCGCTCAAAAAAAGCGAATAATTTTTTTCACTGTGAGCAACCGTTTGTGTAACTCAGCGCACAAAGTCTGAAAATAGGAGAGATAAAATTATGTTGAGCAGATTATTATTTCAAATTATTCTCTTGGAAACTGTTTGAAAATTCAAGAATTTGCCCACGAAATGCACGAAAAAGAGGGAGCTTAAAATTTTATTTTTTATTTTCGTTTGATTCGGGTATTTCGTGGGCGGAAAAAATAGTTTCTAAACAGCTTCTAAAATAAAATTAATTTTGACCGGAAAATAATAAACTCGAACTCGGCTAAACGCATCAATTAGCTGTTATTCCATTTTTTTTGGACAATCAAATGTCCGATTGCCGCACGAAGACATCTGCTTACGGCAAGACGCGCCTCAGATTTAAATTTTGAATGCAATAAATAATTTTAACGACAATGTAGAACAATGAAACGCTTTTTTTTCTCGGTAATTTTTACTTTTCTAATATTTTCATCCGTTATTTTTGCACAAACTTCCGCACAGCAAAAAAAATTATTACAAACCTTGCTCGATCTGCCCGCGCCGCCGCCGCAGAATCCGCAAAAAATTGCAGATAAAGCGCAAAAAATGTATCCCGACGATTTTTACGACCCGAGCAATCCGCCACCTGACGACGCGCCGATTGAAGATTTGTTAAATTATTGGGAAAAACAGGATGATTCCTATAACGAATTTCGCTACAACGTCAAGCCTTCAAAAGAAACGCTCAAAAGAATAATTAATACGATAGAAGAAAACCCGGAACTGCTCAATAAATATCTCAAAATTTTGCCGACCGACCCGGAAGTTGCCGAAGCGGTCAAACGAATTTACCGCGACCGTATTGAAAAAGGCGAAAATTCTGCTTATCAAATTCAAAGATGGCTGAAATTTAACAGCGATTTGTTTATTGACGATTTATATAAAGAGGCGCAGAACGTCCGGGACGAAAATCAATACATTCGAGGTGATGACGAAATTATCGCATTGGCGAAAGTTGACTGGGAACGGGCGCGAACGATAGTCGCGCGTCTGGAAAGCAATCCGGGAAATCCGGCTTCTTACGCATTGTCAAAATTTATTCTTTATCATCGCGCGATACGGGAAGAAAATACGAGCGATGCCGAGAGTTACCGCATTGAATTAAAAAAGATCGTCGAAGACAAAAAAGCATATCCGGGAGTGCGCGATCTGGCGATGGATGCGCTCGTTTTAGGCGGAGATTTTGAAGGACGCGATGAATGGTATATGTCGCTTTTGTCTGACGAAACTTTGCTCGAAATGCAGAATCGAAATTATACGGGACTGACAACTCTGCCGCGTCATTCGCCGAAAAGCCGCGAGAAGTGGATTCCTTTAATGACCAAACTCATAAATGAAGGAACATTGGCTGAACGTTCCGCCGCCGTCCGAAATATGATGTTGATTATCGGCGAAAAAAATATCGAAGTCGTCCGTCTGATGCTTCCGCTGTTGGCTGATAAAAATTGGATACAGGAATCGAAAGATGACGAAAGACTGGAACTGATAAAAATCATCGGTCAACTCGACATCCCGGAAGCCGTGCCGGGTTTGATCTCGATCGTGATGAACGAAAAAGACAAAATACGCGCCGCCGCCGCCCAATCTTTAATCAGATTTAAGCCGCCCGAAGCAATTTCCGCTCTCCGATTTGCGTTGGAAGACGAAAAAACAACCCAATATCGTAAAAGCATAGTCGAATCGTTGATCGCCGTCGGCGGACTTTCCGTTACCGAACAGATGGCGGATTTGGAAATCTTCGCCAAATTTATGTCTTCCGAAGACGGCGAAAGTAAATTTCGGGCGCAGCTTTATCAATATGATTACGGAGATGTCGAGGACGAAGAAAGTGACACGGAAATTCAGCCGATTCCGATAAATTTATTCATCGGATTTATCGTCTCGAATCAAAATCCGCCTGACGACGCTCTGATTTTACGATTGATCGAACGTCTGCCGAACATCCAAAAAACCGATCCGCCGACGGCAAAGTTTTTATATGATCTGATGCAAAATTGGGACAGCCGCATCGTTGATTTATACAGGTTAAAACAGTTGGAAAACGGAGCGGCTGATGCCGAAGCCGTTTTACTGCTTTTGATAAACCGCGCCGAACTTCGCACGCGCGTGCCGAGTGAGCTTTCATTTATCAAAGGCAAAAATAATCTCGCCGGCGGAATTACGGCTGTAATTTCCGAAAACGAAAACGAAATGGCTGGCGTTTTAAATGGTGCAAATACGGAAACGAGAATTTCCCTGCTGGCGGCGGCGCGGCTCATTCGCGCTAAATTGCCTGTGCAAAATGTCGGTATGTTCTTAAATAGTCCTGATAAATTGCTCGCACTTGCCGCCGAAAGATATCTCGAATCGGAAGACAGCGCGACGGCTCGTTCGCTGATTCTGGCGAAATATACGGGCGAAACAAAACTGCTCGGTGCGCGGACGGCGTTTATTCCGAATGATAAAAATGATTTTGAAAATTTTCCGCTTGATGAATTGTTCAACAGCGTCAGCGGCATTTCATTTAAACAAACAGATTCGGAATTTTTAGAAGAAAATGAAACGAAACTCCGCGAAGAGATAAAAAAGGATCCGAATCTGCAAGCGGTTTTCGCATTAATCGGAAATAGAGTAGCCGGACAGATAATTATTCGCGTTTATAACGACAAGATTTTATTTTCAAATTATGAAGATGAAGCGCGTTATCGTGAGAGAACTCTGACCGGACGCGAATATGAAATGTTCTACAATTTCCTGCTTACAAAAGGCATTGACGGTTTAGCCCCGACGTTGGAAAATTGCCCGGAAATGTGCGACGGCGGCGAATTTTTGATGTTCGGAAAAAACGGCGGAAGAAGAATATTTTTTAATGCTCATTCGAGTCCCGAAACAATGGAGAAATCTGGATTTAACGATTATGAAATGCCCGAACCGCTTGAAGGTCTGGTCAAAATTTTCGATAAATTCGCTGAGGGCGAATCTCAACTCAAATACCGTCTGGCGGAAGAAATTCCAGGTTTAGAAGTTCTTTTGGCGAATAAAAATTTACTCGCTCAAACAATCTGGAAAAAGGACGGCAAACTGACTCTTTTAATTGCCGATCAAGCGAAACAAGCCGCCATTACTAAAGAAATAATGCAAGCCGAAAAGCAGGAACGGTTGGCTAATTTATCAAATACTTCATCTTACAGAGAGTTGCGGCGACAATATATTTTTCAAACATTTGAAAAACATCTGTCGTGGCGTGAATTTGAAAGCGGCAAACTCGGCGATAACGCAATTACACAACCCGCAGATATTCTGTTTCTAAAAAATCGTCCGACTGCCGAAATTGATTTTTTTCCGATAAATTCAAGCAGGTATCAGAGAAAGAAAGGCAATTTAGAGATCGGGCTTTCCGACGGGGACATTATAAAAATTGATTCTTCCGGCAAGCAAACCATTTTGAGAGAAGGCTCATACGCCAATCCTTTGATTACGAACGACGGCAAATGGATAGTCGCCGGAAAACACAAAAATTATCTTGAGCCGATGCAGTTCGTAAGAATCAATTTGCAGACAAGAAAGGAATTTCCCGTTAAAATCCCGCAAGCTGATATTATTGTTCCCGTTTCGATGGTTTTATCTCATAATAAAATTTTAGCGACTCGCGCCAAACAAGAAATCGGATACCGCGAGACGGAAAATAATCAAAGCCCGGAAATTCCCGAATATTATTTGGTTGATGCGGCAACGGGCGCGGCGCAATTGGTAAAAGGTGAGTTTGCGCCGCTGGAACAACAAACATTTCGCAGTTTGCAGCCGACCGGAAATCCGTCCGAATTTTGGGCGGCAATTCCTGACGCTGAAAAGAAAACCACTACGATCGGACGATACAATGACAAAACTTTTACTTTTCGCCCTGAGTTAAAAATCCCGCAAATTGTCTTCGACAGTATGGATATGTTGGTTGACGAAGCCGCCGGAAAAATTTATTTTGTTTATGAAGGTCATCTTTTGGCTTTGCCACTGCAAAAATAATAAGCAAAAGTGACGATGAATCGGGAATAAAGTATGCGATTCGGAAACATTAAACTTTTGATTCGCGTAACAATTTAAAATTTCAGAAAAAGGAGTAAATTTTATGAAACGAGCAAGCATTTTATTAACGGCGGTTTTGTCCGCGATTTTATTCGTATCTTTTGCCGATACCGGAAACGCCGAAGACGTTTTTCCGATTGGAAATAAACTCGATAATTTTACCTTAACCGATATTAACGGTGCGGAGCGATCTTTTGATGATTTAAAGGGAAAAAACGGCACTGTCATCTTCTTTCTTTCGGCGCAATGCCCGGTCGTTAAAGGTTATAATGAGCGCATCGCCAAAATCTCGAAAGAATACGAATCAAAAGGAATAAATTTTATCGGCATTAATTCCAACGCGACCGAATCGCTTGATTGGGTAAAATCACACGCCGAGGAGCATTACAAATTCCCTGTTTTAATTGATAAAGGAAACGTTTTGGCAGACAAACTCGGCGCGAATTTTACGCCGGAATTTTATCAATTCAGTGCGAAAAACAAACTCGTCTATCACGGCGCGGCGGACAACAGCAGAACGGGCGACAACATCACAGAGAATTATTTAAACGACGCACTGACGGCGATGCTCAACGGAAAAAAAGTAAAAACTACCCGCGCTAATGCTTTCGGATGTTCTATCAAACGTGTTGAAAACTAAAAATGATAAATAATCTTATAAAAAAACTTTGTAAAAACGGCGCATTGAACCTGATGTTTCGCGCCGTTTTTATTATTTGTGTTTTTTCGGTTTTCGCATTCGCGCAAACGCCGAATAAAAAACCGGTCGAAAATACAACAAAGATCGAGACTTCGCCGAAAATCACGCAAATTGACGAAACAAACATCGCAGAAGTTTTAAAGCCGAACGGCAAACCGCTGCTTGTGAATTTCTGGGCGACGTGGTGCGTTCCGTGCCGCGAAGAATTTCCCGATCTTGTGGAAATTGATAAACAATTCAAAGGTAAAATTGATTTCATCACGATCACGCTCGACGATTTGGCGGAAATAAACCGCGATGTGCCGAAATTTTTGATCGAGATGAAAGCGGAAATGCCGACGTATCTGCTTCACACAAACAAGGAAAATGAAGTGATTGCGTCAGTTTCAAAAGATTGGCAGGGCGGTTTGCCGTTCACGATTTTTTATGACGCGAACGGCAAAGTTCTTCACACGAGAATGGGAAAAATCAAGCCGGAAATTGTTAAAGCAAAAATCAACGAATCTTTAATGCAAAATTCTAAAAATGACGCAACCGAAATTGAAAAATTGAAAATGCCTTAAATTTACTAAACTTTTTTATTTAAAACAGCGGGAGTTTATTCGTTCAGAGTTGAAAAAAATATGCTGAACGAATAAACTCTCTATTTATTTTAAATTGAGTTTTTCAGACGGAGACCAAGTTTTATAATGAATCAACCGCAAATTACGCCCGAAATAATCGAACAGCACGGAATCACGCCCGGCGAATATGAACGCATCAAGGAAATTATAGGACGCGAACCGAATTACACCGAACTCGGCGTTTTCTCCGTTATGTGGTCGGAGCATTGCAGTTATAAATCTTCGCGCGTTCACTTGAGCCGTCTGCCGATAACGGGCGAACGAGTCATCGTGCCGCCCGGAGAAAACGCCGGAGTCGTGGACATCGGCGACGATTGGTGCGTCGCTTTTAAAGTCGAATCGCACAATCATCCGTCGTTTATCGAACCCTTTCAAGGCGCGGCGACCGGCGTCGGCGGAATTTTGCGCGATGTTTTCACGATGGGCGCACGTCCGATCGCGGCGATGAACAGCTTGCGTTTCGGTCATCTCGATGATAAAAAACACGGAAACCGCAACAAATCAATCTTAAAAGGCTGTGTTGACGGCATCGCGCATTACGGGAATTGTTTCGGCGTTCCGACAATCGGCGGCGAAGTTGTTTTTGATGAAGCCTACAACTTGAATCCGCTCGTTAATGCGTTTGCGCTCGGAATCGTCCGCAAAGATCAGATATTTTTTGGTAAAGCATCAGGCATCGGAAATCCGGTGATGTATGTCGGCGCGAAAACCGGACGCGACGGAATTCACGGCGCGACGATGGCTTCGGCGGAATTTGATGATGAAGCGTTGGAAAAACGTCCGACAGTTCAGGTCGGCGATCCGTTTTTGGAAAAACTTCTGCTCGAAGCGTGTCTCGAAGCGATGCGTTCGGGCGCAATTGAAGGAATCCAAGATATGGGCGCGGCTGGCTTGACTTCTTCGTCGGTTGAAATGGCAGACCGCGCCGGAAACGGTCTGGATTTGAATCTCGACGATGTGCCGCAGCGCGAAACGGGAATGACGGCGTATGAAATGCTTTTGAGCGAATCGCAGGAAAGAATGCTCATCGTTGCCAAATCGGGACGCGAAAAGGAACTCGTCGAGATTTTTAATAAATGGGATTTGGACGCGGTCGTCATCGGCAAAGTCGTCGAAGGAAATCGCCTGAAAATTTTTCATCACGGCGAATTGATGGCTGATCTTCCGGTTGATAAATTGACGGAAGCCGCGCCGAAATATAATCGTCCGATGCAGAAACCTGAGTTCAAAGTTCAAAGTTCAAAGTTCAAAGAAAGAAGGAAAAACTTTGAACTTGAAAATTTAAACTTGGAACAAGTTTTGAAAAAACTTTTGGTTTCGCCGAACATTTGCTCGAAACATTGGGTTTATGAGCAATACGATCATATGGTTCGCACGAACACTGCGATTCTTCCGGGCGCAGATGCTTCGGTCGTGCGTGTCAAAGAAACGCGCCGCGCGATTTCGATGTGTCTCGACGGCAACGGCAGATTTTCCGCCGTCAATCCGAAAGAAGGCGCGAAATTAACCATTGCGGAATCTGCGAGAAACAACGTCTGCGTCGGCGCAAAACCGATCGCCGTAACGAATTGTCTGAATTTCGCTTCGCCCGAACGACCGAAAATTATGTGGGCGTTTTCGGAAACGATTGACGGAATTGCCGAAGCGTGTAAAAAGTTTGAAACGCCCGTCATTTCGGGAAATGTATCATTTTACAACGAAACTGACGGCGACGGAATTCTGCCGACACCGACGATCGGAATGGTCGGACTTATCGAAGACGTTCGCAAAATCATCACGCAGGGATTTAAAAACGAAGGCGACATCATCGCGCTTCTCGGCACGACAAACGACGATCTATCGGTCAGCGAATACGCGCAGACGATTTTGGGTTACACGACAAATGAACTGATCGAAATCGGCGAAGTGCCGGTTTTAGATTTGGATTTAGAGAAAAAAGTTCAGGACGTTTGCCTGAAACTAGCTGACGAATGTTTGATAAATTCCGCTCACGACTGCTCCGACGGCGGTCTGTCGGTCGCGATTGCCGAACAATGTTTTGCATCATTGAATAACGAAGCGAACGGCGCGGAGATCGAACTTTCAAATGATGAAAATCTTTCCGCCGAATCAATTCTTTTCGGCGAATCGCCGTCGAGAATAATTATTACGTTCGCGCCGGAAAATGCGGAAAAAGTAAAAGAAATCGCCGGAGATTGTCCGTTTGAGGTTATCGGAAAAGTTTCGGGAAATAATCTTAAAATAAAAATCGGCGATGAAGAAAAAATTTCCGATTCTATTTCCGATTTGCAAAATCTTTGGAAAAATTCGCTTAAAAAACAATTAGAAAATTAAGCTTACACAATTGAAATAATTGCTTTGGTTTGCTCGACAAAATCACGATTTCAATTTTCCGCCGGTGAGTTTATTGAGAACGGAAAAATATCTGCGCGGGAAAACTCTGGCGAGAAAACTCAAAATTTTTGCGTCTGTGCCGATGACGATACGCGATTGGCGTTTTTTGATGCCGCTTACGATGATTTCGGCGGCTTGTTCGGGCGACGTGCGGGCGAGTTTTTCGTTGAAATCTTTTGTTTTTTGCTTAATCTCTTCTTTTGTCAAATTCACGCCCGAACCGATCTTCGCGTTGTTGGCGATATTGGTTTTGATTCCGCCGGGATGAACGATGGAAACGGCGATGTGCGTGTCTTCGAGTTCGTGGCGCAGAGCTTCGGTAAAACCGCGCACGGCGAACTTACTCGCCGAATAAGCGGCGTTTCCGGGCGGCGCGACGATGCCGAAAATACTGGAGATATTGACGATGTGCGCCGATTTTTGTTTTTGCAGAATCGGCAGAAAAATCTTCGTCCCGCGCACCACGCCCCAGAAATTGATGTTCATTATCCACTCGATTTCTTCGAGCGAAACTTCCTCGATAGTTCCGCCGAGCGCGACTCCGGCGTTGTTGATAATATGCGTCGCGCGTCCGTGTTCTTTGACGACATCATCAGCAAATTTCCGCATTTGCTCGTCGCTGCCGACATCAACGATATGAGTTGTAACGCGCAGATTCGGATTTTTTATTAAATCTTTCGTTTCCTTTAAGCCGTTTTCGTTCACGTCCGAAATAGCGATTCCGGCGATATTTTCCCGCGACAGACGAAGTGCAAGTGCGCGTCCAATTCCCGAACCTGCACCCGTGAGAACGGCGACGCTTTCATTTATTAAACTCATATTTGTAAAAAAAACACTCATATTTATCATAAATTAATTAAATTTAAACCGCATTTTTTATCTGGAAAATGATAAAATTTTCAGAAGTGAAAGCCGGAATTTATCTGCATATACCGTTCTGCAAATCGCGTTGTTCTTACTGCGATTTTGCGACCGACGTTTTTAGAAATGAAGAATCTGTAGAAAGATATGTCAGCGCGCTGATAAAGGAAATTACGAATTACGAATTAAGAATTACGAATTATAAAACTAATGTTGATTCGATTTTCTTTGGCGGCGGAACTCCTTCGCTTTTGTCGGCGAAACAGCTTGAGAAGATTTTTGATGCTTTGCACGAAAGATTTTCGATTGGTGAAAATTCCGAGATAACTTTGGAGATGAATCCGGCGACGGTGACGCTCGAAAAATTAAAAGATTACAAATCTTTAGGCGTAAACCGCGCGAGTTTCGGCGTGCAGACTTTTGATGATCGTGCGCTCAAAATTCTCGCTCGCGGACACGATGCGAATGATGCGCGGAACACTTTTAAAATCTTGAACGAAGCCGGATTCGATAATATTTCCTTCGATCTGATCGCGGGTTTGCCGAATCAGACTTTGCAGGATTGGGAAAATAATCTTAACGAAGCTTTAAAATTAAATCCTGAACATCTTTCACTTTATCTGCTCGAAATCCACGAAGGAACGCCGCTTTATGAGCAGATTCGTTCAAAACGTCAACCACTTCCCGACGACGATTTGGCGGGCGAAATGTATGAAATGATGCTTGAAAAAGTTACGGAAAAGGGTTTTTCTCAGTATGAGATTTCAAATTTTGCAAAACCGAATTTTGAATCGAAACATAATTTAAAATACTGGGAATTCGCGCCGTATTTCGCGTTCGGAGTTTCGGCTCATTCGTTTGACGGCGAAAAAACCCGCCGCGCTAATGAACGTGATACGGCGAAATATGTGGAAAAGATCGAAACGGGCAAAACGCCTGTGGTTGAGAAAATCGAACTTGATGAGGAAATTCGCCGCGCTGAATTTGCGTTTCTCGGTCTTCGGTTGAATAAAGGAATAAATCTCGAAACTTATAAGAAAAAATTCGGCGCGGACTTGTTAAAAGAATACGGCGACGATCTCGAACGCCTGCAAAGATTGGAATTGATTGAAAAAATCGGCGATTTTCTGTGTCTCACCGATAAAGGAAGACTTTTTTCAAATGAAGTTTTCGAGATTTTTCTCTAGCAAATATTTTCAGTTATCTTAGTTTCCGAAATATCTTTAAGCCGCTGATTTCGCCTGACAACAATCTTCCGAAATTGTTTTCTCAAAAAAATTTCATCAATAATTCTGCTGAAAATTCCAAAATGCGATTTCCATTCAAATATATCTTTTAATAAAGTTTGAGAATCTTTCAGCAAAACGAATTCGTGAATGTGCCGAAATTCTTTAAAATTCCCTATCGTCATTTCGTCCACAAAAAAAATTCCTTTCTTAAATTCGGTAACTTCTACGATTAAAGTTTGTTTGAATCCGAAAAAAGAACTTTGAAAAGTTATCGTTTGCCCTTTTTCAAAATCTCCGTGAATAATTTGACTGCTCGTTTCCGCGCTCGCTTGTCTGACCAGTTGAAAACAAATTTCCGGCGCGGCATTTATTTTTGTTTCAACAATAAGCGTCGGCATAATTTACCTGCAAGCCGAATTTTAAGATTCTAATGCGGCTTGTTTCAAATCAATTTTTGTTTTCTCTTCATTATAAAGACGAATTTTCTTTGCCCAACCGAGTTTTTCAAAAATCAGAATTGTAATCCAATTCATATCAAATTCATACCATTTTAATCCGTGCCGCGCCGATGCAGGTTGAGCGTGGTGATTATTATGCCAACCTTCGCCGAACGTCAGGATTGCGACAAACCAGTTATTTGTCGAATCATCCGTCGTTTCAAAACGTCTTTTGCCGAACAGATGCGAAAGCGAATTTACAAACCACGTCGTGTGCCAGCCGAAAATCACCCGGACGACAACGCCCCACAAAACCGCGCCCCAACCGCCGAATGCGTAAAGCAAAATTGCTGAAATTAAAATCGGCAGATAAAAATATTTGGCGATTAAAACCTGTCCTTTATCTTTGAGCAAATCGGGAACGTATTTTTTAAAAGTTTCGTCGTCGTGATCCTGCGCCGTCCCGCTGAAAATCCAACCGATATGCGCCCACCAAAAACCCGGACGTGTTGAATGCGGATCTTTTACGGTTTCCGTAAATTGATGATGAATCCGATGCGTCGTTACCCATTTATAAGGTTCGTTTTGCAGACTCATCGTGCCGAAAACAGTCAAAATATATTCCAGCCATTTCGGAGCGTTGAAACTGCGATGCGTCAAAAGCCGGTGATAACCCAAGCCGACACCGAGACTGCCGACGAGCCAATTTCCGACGAGCATAATCGCCAGATTTGTCCAACTAAACATAAACAAAGCCGGAATCAAAAGAATATGAAATGACGTAATTATTGTCAGATCGCGCCAATTTATTCTTTGTCCGGTTATCGAAAATTCTTTTGTATTTTGCATTTTATAATGTTTTTAAATAATTAATATATAACTATTTAAGATTAGCAGATTGAAGACAATACAAACGTAAGAGTTTTGTAACAGTATTTAGAAATACCGGAGATTTTAGTTTTTATAAGTCGCAGATTGGGCGACGTTCAAATTATTTGAGAAATCCAAATTAAAATTAATTATAAATTTTTCAAATCTCAAATCTTTCTATTGCTTTTACGCCTGTAAAACCTGTAAAATAACCGACAACGGATGTCCGGTGACAAATGAAACGGGAATCTGTGTTTCTGATGGGAATCGAACAAAGACAACACATTCGCTTTTCGATAGACATTCCGGCTGTCCGTCACACGGCGCACGGCGAAAAATTTGATGTCGAACTCCAGCAGATAAGCATCGGCGGATGTTTGCTAAACGTTGATGAAAACTTATCCGCAGGCGATGAATTTCGTATGTTGATTCAACTCCCGAACGGCAATTGGTTGCCGTTATGTTGTAAAGCGATTTACGAAATGAAAGATAACGGCATCGGCGTAAAATTTATTGAGGTAACGCGTTTTGAACAACAGCTTCTTTCAAAAATAATTTCCGCCAACCTCGAACAGTCTGGTTTGCCTTTGCAGGTTGACCCGTTTTCACAGCCACCGAAAGCCCGCCGTGACGAAGAGTTGAAAATTGCCTTTAGCTTGGGCGATGAAAAATAAAGAATGATTTTGCGCTTGCTGAATTCAAAAGTTTTCAAACGAGTTCTCAGAGTTTCAACAATTTACAATTTCAGTTTTTTTTTTCCGGCTCTGGCGATTGTCAGAACATTCACTTTTTTTGCACCTTTTTGTTTCAACACTTTGGCGCAAAAGGAAACCGTTGCGCCGGACGTAAAAACATCATCAACAAGCAAAATAATTTTATCTTTTATTAAATTCGGGCGTTTTACTTCAAACGCATTTTTGACGGTCATTTCTCTGGCTTTCGTATCCATTCCGGCGCGGTGAATCGGCGTATGAACTGTGCGAACAAGACTTTGCAAATCGCAGTTTATATTTAGATTTTTGGCGAGAATTTCGCTTAAAATTGCGGCTTGATTAAATCCTCGTTCGTGAAAACGCCTTTTGGAGAGCGGAATGGGAATTATAAGATCAATATTTTCAAATTCGGAACGGTTAAAAGTTTCGATAAGAATTTTTTGCAGATGTTTACAAACAAAAGGTTCGCGTTTGAGATGAAGAATAGAGGATTGCAGAGCATTTTCATAAATTCCGGCGGCACGTGCCGTATCGTAAAAATGCTCATTGCATTCGTGACAAAATGTTTGAAAGTTTGAAAGCTTTTCGCTTAAAAATCTGCCGCATTTATGACAGATAGTTTCTGTTCCGTCGAAAAGTGCAGTTTTTTTCCAACAAATTTCGCAAACTACGCCGTTCTCTGATTTTTCCACGCTGCCGCTGCAAATTCGGCACGCTTGCGGATAAATTATCGTTAACAGAGAATCAGTGATTTTTTCTAACACATTGGAAAAATATTTTAGTCTTCGTCAATCAATCCTTGCTCCACCAATTCTTGACAATCAAGACAGTAACGCGCCCAGGGAACTGCTGCCAGACGTTTCGGATTTATCTCTTCTTCGCAGTTTTGACAAATGCCGTATTCATCGTCGTCAAGACGTTCGATCGCTTCGTTAACGAGATCGAGTTGACGGCTTTCGTTTTCTGACAATGAGAGCTGAACATTTTTTGAATAATTGCTAACCGCCAGATCAACCGGATCGGGCGTTTCGGAATCGTCAATTGACAGATCACTGCCGTTCAATTTTCTTGAAATAACTTCCCGTTCCGCGACGAGATTTTCTTTAATTTCTTCTAAATTTAGACTCATTTTTGATATGGAAACCCCTTAATTATACTGTAAGCACGATAAATCTGCTCGGCTAAAATAACTCTTGCCGCTTCGTGCGTAAACGTCAGAGACGATAAGGATAGCGTATCGTCTGCCGTTTCGACAACTTCGGAAGCGACTCCTTCTGCGCCGCCGATGACAAACGCGATTTCTTTTAATCCGCGATTTTGCCAATTTACAATGAGTTTGGCTAAATCGTGCGAGGAAACCGAGCGTCCCTTAACGTCTAAAACACAGACGAATGCACTTTGATTCACTTTTTCCAGAATGCGTTTGCCCTCGTTTTCTTTGGTATCATCTTTTATTTCAACAATTTCATATTTCGTAAAATAAGAAAGCCGCTTGAGATATTCCGCCTCCAATGCGCGCCAATTTTTATTTTTTGTTTTACCGACTCGGACGAGGCGAATCTTCATAATTTTCTAATTTTCCGGCGGCAAAAATATCTCGAAAGTTGTGCCGTTTTTTTTTCGCTTTCTAACCGTTATTTTTCCGCCCACGCCTTCAATTTGAGTTTTTACCGCATCTAAACCGACACCGCGCCCGGAAATTTCCGTTAAATTCCTGACAGTTGAAAATCCCGGATGAAAAATCAAATTTAACACTTCCTGTTCGCCTAAATCTTCATTCTCCGAAATTAATCGTTTTTCAGTTGCTATTGATTTAATCTTTTTCGAATCAATTCCTTTTCCGTCGTCGGAAACAATGATTTTCAAATTTTCATTCTCGCGTAAAAGCCTGATTTCTATCTTTCCCGATTCCGATTTGTTTTTCTCGATTCTCTGTGCCGGAATTTCAATCGCGTGGTCAACGGCATTTCGTATTATATGCAAAAGCGCATCAAAAATAGTTTTTGTTTGGCTGTTCGAGAGAAAAAGTTCCCCAACGGAAATTTCAAACTCGATCTTTTTGCCTGATTGTTTTACAAAACCTTCTCCATTTGTAACTTCTCTTAAAACTTGAAGTAAATTTTCCCCGAGAGGTGAAATTTCAAAAATGATTTCCGGTGAGATTTTCTTGATATTATCAATTTCTTTAATAACGGTTTTGCTTGCAAATAAAAAGCGAAAACCGATCTGTGAATCTTTCTTCGCAGCGGGAAACGTAGCGATTATTTCGCCGTCTTGCTCTAAAGCCGCACGAAATTCCAACATTTTGTCGCGCAAATTTGCCAGCGCAAAATAAATTTCCAAACAGGAAATGAGTTTCCCGTTTCCGAAAGCTGCTGACAGCGCGTTAATTTCCGGTTCTGAAAGTAAATTTAGGATGCCTTCCGGCAATTCGGGCAAAATTCGAGCTAAATTTTGTTTTGAAGATGCGGCGTTTTTTAACTTCTCGATTAAATGATCGGCACTTTCCGGGCTGTTTTCATCAAAAGATTTTTTCAACGCTGTGATGCTTTCGAGAAGAATTTTTTTTGATAATTTGTTTTGCCGATTTTTTAAATCCGACAAGATATTTTCCAGTTCGTGAGCGATGCGGCTTGATTTTTCAAAACCGAAAGTCTGCGCCGTGCCTTTAATAGTGTGAATCTGACGGAAGATTTCCTGAACAAATGAATCGGGAAAGTCCTTTGCCGTAGAAATTTTCTGACGTAAAATTTCAAGGTTTTCGACGGTTGAGACAATAAATTGTTGGCGAAGTTTCGGCATTTCAACGATTAAACGGTTGAAATTTTATCGTGGAAAATTATATGAAGCAAGTTATTCTTGCAGAAAAACGAAGTTTAAAAATTTAAGAGCGGATGAAGCACGTGGAAGTGAACCGCATCCGCCAATGCGTGACTACCGTCCTCACCCCAGCAGTCACAAAAGCGTTAAAAATATGATTATCAAACTACCAATTGACAATATAACTTTTTCAAAAAAGTTTCGCAAATCACGAATTGAATTTAGATGTTTTCCGGCAAAATCAAAAAATCCGCTTCAACTTCAAGCTGAATTTCCGGCAGTGAAGCTAAAATCGCCTCACGCATTTTACTGCGTTCCGGCAATTCCGGCGTGTTTTCAAACGCTTTTTTTCGCTCCTCGAACGATTTCCATTGCGCGTAAGCATACCAAATTCCGTCCGCTCCGCGATGCAGACGCGAACCCAGACCATTGTGATTTTCGATGTAATACTTTGTAATCGCCGACCAACTTTCAACAAATTGCTCCTCAAATTCCGGTTTTATATGCCAACGATAAATTACTGTAAACATTTCTTAAAATAAATTAGTTCGATCCAAGATTTTCTGTCCGAGAAAATTACGAAAGAAAAGAAATTTAAAATAACCTTCTATTTTTTCGCGTTTTTCGTGGAATGATTCCTAACCCAAACTTTTTCCGATAATTTCAGCCAGCCGATTCGCCTGCCGTTCGATCTCCGCCTGATGTTCGCCTTCGATCATTACGCGCGCCAGATTTTCCGTTCCCGAATAACGCAAAAGAAGACGACCTTTTTCGCCGAGTTCATCTTCCAATTCTTTCGATGCACGAGCAATTTCTTCAACTTCTTCAAACGGCATTTTGTTTTTAACCTTTACATTTACAAGCGTTTGCGGAAAGCGAGTAAAACCGTCGGTCATTTCCGACAAAGATTTTTTGTTTTCGCTGAGAGCTTCCAAAATTAACATCGCGGTCATAATTCCGTCGCCGACCAAACTTTTTTCGGGAAAAATTATATGTCCCGATTGTTCGCCGCCGACGGCTGAATTTGTATCTAGAAGTTCAGCCAACACATATTTATCGCCGACGTTTGTTCTGAGAAGTTCGATGTTTTTAGTTTTTAACGCCGCTTCCAAACCGATGTTGCTCATTACTGTGGCGACGATTTTTTGATTTTTCAGTTTGTTGTGCGCCGTCAGATGCTGCGCCATAATCCAAAGCGTCGAATCGCCGTCAACCAGATTTCCTTTTTCATCGGAAAACAGCGAACGATCCGCGTCGCCGTCAAACGCTACGCCGAAATCGGCGTTTTCTTCCAAAACTTTTTCCTGCAAATTTCCGATGAACAGCGAACCGCAATTATCGTTTATATTTTTCCCGTTCGGTTCGCAATTTAACACGACGACTTCCGCGCCGAATTTTTTAAAAAGCGGCGGCGCAATAAAAGATGCCGCGCCGTTTGCACAATCGAGAATAATCTTCAGATTTTCCAGATTTAAATTCGCAAATTCCTTTTCAAAATGTTCGATATATGCTTTTTGATATTCACCGGCTTTCGAGTTTTCAAAATCGGATTTTTCGATGAAAATTTCGCCGTCTTTATGTTGAAAGATATATTCTTCGATGTGTCTTTCGGTTTCCGCGTCAATCTTTTTGCCCGACGGCGAGAAAATCTTTATTCCATTGTCGTGAAAAGGATTGTGTGACGCGCTGATAACAATTCCGGCATCGAAACCGAAATGTTTTGTCAGAAATGCCACGCCCGGAGTCGTAATAACTTCCGCTGATTCGCAGACCGCATTTTCCGAATGCGCTCCGGCGTGAAATGCGCGTTCGATCCATTCGCCCGACTCGCGCGTGTCGCGTCCCGTAACGAATTTCGGCTGTCTGCCGAGATTTTCTTTAAATTGCCGCGCCAGAGATTTTCCGGCGTTGTAAATCGTATGTTCATCAAGCGGAAATTCTCCGGCTTCGCCGCGCATTCCGTCTGTTCCGAAAAGTTTTTTCATAACGAAATTTTAATCGTGGTTAATTGATATTGTAAAACAGATAATTTTTCATAATTCAGAAAATTACTGAGATTAACCATAATGAAAACTTATAGAATTCATAAAAGAATCTCAAGTGATTTGACAACCTTTTTGTTTATAAGCGAATCTTTATATTGAGCGGTTATCCTGAAACCGCCGATTTTATAAAAGATTTTCTTCGAGAATCTTCATCCGAAATCATAACAATTTTATTTTACCCGAAAGCTATGAAGTTTAAAGTTTTACCGTGTTTTATCGTTATTTTGGCATTTACCTCCGTAATTTTTGCACAAGTTCCACCGACTCCGACTCCGACTCGTGAGCGCGTAATAATAGTCGGCGGCGACAGAAATGATAACTTAGATAAATCTGAAAAATCTCGAAACACGGTTGTAGTTACAAACAATTTACCGAAACCGACTCCGATCTCGACACCGCGCCCGACTACACCGATCTACACGAATACAAGCCGAGCGGCGATGAGTTTCGGAGAAATAAAAAGCAAAATCGCCGAAGCTAAACGCGAAATGCAAAACAATACGAAGCAAACGGCAATGGGCGATTCGTTTTTGGTAACGGATGTAATTCAGATAGCTTTTCACAATTGGACGACCGGAAAACTCGACTATGTTTCGATGCTCAAATCCGATTTTTTGTCGCGCGATACTGATTTCTCAAGCGTTTCAAGAAACGGAACGCCCGTCACGGTTCGCACGATTCGCGGAAACGGCGTGAACACGCCGATCATAATTCTCGACGATAAGAACCGCACACATCTTCCACTGCTCGTTCAATATCCGCGCGAAGAAAACGGACGTTTAATCGAAATGGCTTATTATGTTTCGACTCATCCGGGTTTGGTCACGCCTGAGACCGTCAATGCCGGAAGATTTTATCTACGGAATGTAATTGATACGGCGCGCGAGAAATTACGCCTGAAAGGAATTTTCATTCAACCGAAAGTCGCCGACATCGCCGAGCGTCTGGCACTCGTCGAACACGTTGACCACCAGCGTTTTTTTAACGAATATCAGCCGACCATTTACAACGACGTTTACACGCTTTTCGCATTGAACGAAGGCGGAACTTATCGTTATGCGATCAGCAGTGCGGGCGCGGGCGGCGTGGCGCAGATGATTCCGGCAACTTATCGTATGGTTCGCTCGCGTTATTATCAAGTCGGTCTGATGCCCGATTTCATAGAAGGAATGCGCGATCACGTCAACGCGGCGCAGGCGATGCTTCTTTATATGCAGATGACGTGGCTCGACCTGCTCGCCAGTCCGACGATCTACGCGGCACTCGAAAGCGGAATTGCCACGCAGGAAGATTTAATGGCGGCTGGTTATAATTCAAATCCCGCGAAACTCCCGCGCTATGTCTCGCGCGGCGGCGCGGGCTGGCGCGAATTGATCCCGCGTGAAACGAAGATTTACCTGCAAATCTACGCTTCGACCGAGCAATACGCACCGATCGAACCGCGAACGAAATAGATTTTATACAGCAGAATAAATCAGCGGAAGCATATCTTATAATTGCTTCCGCTTTTTTATTTATCGCGGTCTTTCTTCAAATTCTGCATAAAATTTTCGAGTTCGCCGATTTTTTCAAGCGGAATATCCTTGAGAATATCGTTGAGTTTCGCCCCGACCGCTTCCCTTCGCAGACTGTTCAGCGGCTGATCTTCGTCCAAAGTCTCGCCCTTATCGTCGCGCCACTCGAACAGATCGTTCGGCGTGCATTTCAGCGCGAGACAAATCTTTTCCAACGATTTGATCTTGATGTTTGTCGGATAATACCTGAGCATCCCGCTCGCCGTCGAAGTCGGGAAACCTTTTTTGACGAGAAATGTAAACGGTCTCTCAATTCCCCGCAACGCAAAAAGTCTTTGCATATTGAATATCAGCATAAAAATCTCCTTCCGGTATAATATAAAACATTTTTGTTACAAGATCACGTAATGTAGTTACAAGTTTCAGTAATATAGCGACACGATTGTATATTTATGACATAAAGTTATATACTTTTAATATAAATTCACATATTTTTGATACAAGATTGCGTATTTATACTACAAGTTAAAATATAATAGTTACAAGATATAATATGATAATTATAAGTTGAAACATAAAAATTACAAATTTGTAGAATATATTTACAAGTTTTCGTATAAAAGTTACAAAATTCAAGACATATTCAGATTTCAAACTTATGTCGTTTGAAAAATTAATACTGTAATAATCGAATGATTGCGGCTGTGCCGCCCGATGTGCGGAAAAGCTCTACTTTTCCGTTATCTGATCTCTTTCTTCGCGGCTGCGCTGCCATCTCTGCTGCCGCGCCTGAATTATGTCGGCGAAAGTTGGCGGTTTAGCCGCATAAAGCAGGTATGAGCATACGGAAAGTATAGCTTTTCCGCACATCAGCGGGCATAGCCCGAACAAATTTTTTGCGGTATTTATTTTTCAAATACAATTAGTTTGAAATCTGAACACTTCCGAATTTATGACCGAATAAATAAATTCTTCGACTTTTCCCACACACAATTGCTAGAATAATTTCACTATGACTCTCGAACAATATATCGAAAACATCTCACGACGCTACGCGCTCGGCAATTCGACGGAACATACGTTCAGAGCCGATTTGCAGCAACTTCTCGAAACGCTTGCGCCGGATGTTTCGGCGACTAATGAACCTAAAAGAATCAAATGCGGTGCGCCGGATTTTGTTTTGATGAAACGGGAAATTCCCGTCGGGTTTATCGAAGCGAAAGATGTCGGCGCGGATCTATCCAACAAAAATTACAAGGAACAGTTCGAGCGTTACAAAAATTCGCTGAACAATCTCATTTTTACCGATTATCTCGATTTTCAATTATTTATTGACGGGCAGTTTACGATGTCGTTGAAGATCGGCGAGATAAAAGGCGGCGTGATCGTTGCGTCGGAAGAAAATTTCGCGGCGTTTGCGAATTTGATAAAGGATTTCGCGGCGCGTGCGGGGCAGACGATCACATCGAGCCGGAAACTTGCCGAGATGATGGCGGGAAAGGCGCGGATTTTGTCGGACGTGATCGAAAGATCGCTGTTGAGCGATGAAAAGAACGAGGAAAATTCGACGCTTACGGATCAGATGACGGCGTTCAAAGATGTGCTGATTCACGACATTACGCCGAAGGAATTTGCCGATGTTTACGCGCAGACGATAGCTTACGGGATGTTCGCGGCGCGTCTGCACGATCAAAATCTGGACACTTTTTCGCGTCAGGAAGCCGCCGAACTTATTCCGAAGTCTAACCCGTTTTTGCGGAAACTTTTCGGCTACATCGCCGGACCGGAGATTGACGACCGCATCCGTTGGATAGTTGATTCGCTCGCCGATATTTTCCGCGCCACGAACATTGTCGCGCTGTTAAAAGATTTCGGAAAATCAACACAAACCTTTGACCCGATCATTCATTTTTACGAAACATTTCTGAGCGAATACGACCCGAAACTGCGGAAATCGCGCGGCGTTTGGTACACGCCCGAACCCGTCGTCAATTTTATCGTCCGCGCCGTTGACGATGTTCTAAAGACGGAATTCGGCTTAAAAGACGGTCTTGCCGATACATCGAAAACAAAGATCAAACTCAAAACGCAAAGCAGCGACAAACGCTTTAAGGAAGGCGTAAAGGAATACGAAAAGGAAGTTCACAGGGTTCAGATTCTCGATCCGGCGACGGGAACGGGAACTTTTTTAGCCGAGGTCATCAAACAAATTCACACGAAATTTTCGGGTCAGCAAGGCATCTGGAGCAGTTACGTCGAAAAAGATCTGATCCCGCGTCTCAACGGTTTCGAGTTATTGATGGCGAGTTATGCGATGGCGCATCTGAAGCTCGATCTGTTGTTGGGCGAAACGGGTTACAAATCGTCGAACAATCAGCGTTTGAACATTTACCTGACCAACAGTTTGGAAGAACATCACCCCGACACCGGAACTTTATGGGCGACGTGGCTCAGTGCCGAAGCCAACGAAGCCAACCACATCAAACGCGACACGCCCGTAATGTGCGTCATCGGAAATCCGCCGTATGCCGTCAGTTCGAGCAATAAAAGCAAATGGATTGAAAATTTAACGGCTGATTATAAAAAGGATTTGAATGAGCGAAACATTCAGCCGCTTTCCGACGATTATATAAAATTTATTCGTTTCGGACAGCATTTTATTGACAAGAACGGCGAAGGAATTCTGGCGTATATTTCAAATAACAGTTTTATTGACGGAATTATTCACCGCCAAATGCGGAAAAATCTGCTTGAAAGTTTTGACAAGATTTACATTCTCGATCTTCACGGCAACGCCAAGAAAAAAGAAGTCTGCCCCGACGGTTCGCCCGACCAAAATGTTTTCGATATTATGCAGGGCGTTTCGATCAATATTTTTGTTAAAACGGGTGAGAAAAAGAAAGGTGAACTCGGCAAGGTTTTTCATTTTGATTTACAGGGGAAACGCGAATTTAAATATAGAACTTTAGAAAATGAATCTTTAGAGAGTATAAATTGGAAAGTCTTAAAGTCCGTATCACCATCTTACTTTTTTGTCAGTAAAGATTTTCGATACAAAACTTTATATGAAAACGGTTTCAGCGCATCTGAAATTTTTAACTTAAATTCTGTTGGAGTAGTTACTTCTTGTGATCGAGTTATTTTGTCAGATGACAAAATAACTCTGGAGAATCAAATAAAGGGACATTTTGAAGATGAAGAATTTGAAACAGAAAATATCCAAGATTATTTATATAGACCATTTGAAATTAAAAACATTTATTACAAATCCAATCTTTTAGGACGTTCAAGAGAAAGTGTAATGAAGCATTTCTTTAAACCAAATATTGGCTTGATAATATCTAAACAATTTGGCGGTCATAAACATTTCATTTGTTTCATAACAAAGTCTATTAACGATAAAAGTTCACAGCCATTTGCGCCATATTATAATCATCCGCTTTACCTTTATCCCGAAGCAGGCGAGCAAACGGAGATGTTTGCGGCGGAAAGCCGAACGCCGAATCTGAATATGGAAATCGTCGGGCAGATCGCGGATAAATTAAAATTGGAATTTGAAGCGGAGAAGACAGTTAGCAGTCATCAGTTATCAGTTATCAGTAAGAAATTTGCTCCGATTGATATTTTGGATTACATTTACGCTGTTTTACATTCGCCGTCTTACCGCGAGAAATATAAAGAGTTCTTAAAGATAGATTTCCCGCGTGTGCCGTTTCCGAAAGATGCCGCAGCATTTTGGAAACTAGTGAATTTTGGCAACGAACTCCGGCAGATTCATCTGCTGGAAAGCGCGAAGGTTGAAGAATATATCACGCAATATCCAATCGGCGGCGATAACATCGTCGGGAAAACGAGATTTGATAACGGCAAAGTATGGATAAACGAAACGCAGTATTTCGATAATGTCCCCGAAATAGCGTGGAATTTCTACATCGGCGGTTATCAGCCCTCGCAGAAATGGTTAAAAGACCGCAAAGACAGAACGCTCGGTTATGAAGATATTTTTCATTACCAGAAAATAATCGCCGCGTTGAGCGCGACCGATGCGTTGATGCGCGAAATTGATGAGATCGGGATCGAATAATAAAAATTCAAATAATTTTAATTCCTACCAGTTTTGGTATAAGAAATATCAATTACGCGGCTTTTAATCTATCTTTTAAAGCCGAAATAAAAGTCTGATTTTGCAAAAGATTTTGTGCGGTTGTATCTAAAGACTCCGGCGAATTGTCGGTTTCCATAATCTTTCGCAACTCGGTGTTAATTTGCGTTTGATAAGGCGCGGTTTCCGGCGATGCGGCGCGTTGTTTGAAGTATTCTACAATGTCCGCGTCCAGATTTATCGTGATTCGTACTTTACAGTCGGATAGCTTCACTTCGCCTTTTTTTGCAATGTGTTTGCGTTCGATTCGTTTCAGACCTGCTTTTTGGGCATCTTTGCTCGTTTTAGTTTCTTTTACGGTTTCTTTCATAATCTTTCACCATCCAATTTTCCGCCAAACGCGCTGTGATAAAATGCAGTTCGTTTTCGTTCGGTTCGGTAAATACGAGATAAACCAAACCGTAAGAGGTCAAACCGATTATGGCGTAGCGGATTTTGTCTTCTGTTGAATGTTCTTCGTCAATAAATTCAATCGCAAAAGAATCTTCAAAAATTTCGACGATTTTCGCAAACTCAATCGCGTGTTCCTTCTTGACCTTTTCCGCTTTGAAATTATTCCAAGAATATTCCATAAAATCCATTATACATATTTGTGCATATCGGTAAACAATTTATGTGCCGGAAATTGGATTACTCATCAATTATAACGATCTTCTGCCGTTCCCGATTAACCTTCAACTGAAAAACATCAGGACGCGAATAATGTCCGGCGACATCGAGATTTTGGCGTTCTTCGCGGACTTTTTTGTGGTCTATTTCGGCAACGACGAGTTTTTCTTCTGTGCCTAAAGGTTCGATTATCCATCTGCCGTCGGGCGCGGCGAGACACGTTCCGCCGTTTGATAGAATTTCGGGCGCAGTTTGCAGGATTTGGTCGAGATGAATCGTTTCAGGCGGGAAGTCTTCTTTTCGCATTATGCAGGAAACGGACGCGACGTATGAGCGCGATTCTTCGGCGATAAAGCGCGTGATGTTTTCCGTATTATGAATTCCGCCGGGAAAAACGCAAACGTGAAAATCTTCGCCTTGCCCGTAAAGAGCGGCTCTCGCTAATGGATTCCAGTTTTCCCAGCAATTTAGACCGCCGACGGTGAAAGCGTTTACGTTATGAACGCGCAAACCGCTGCCGTCGCCGTTTCCCCAGACGAGACGTTCTTCATAAGTCGGCACGAGTTTGCGCTGGACACTTTTTATTTCGCCGCTGCAGTCAATAAAAACGAGCGAACAATAAAGACTTTCGCCGCGTGTCGCAGGTTTTTCGACGATGCCGACGTAAATTGCGATGTTTTTTGACTTTGATAAATCGCACAATAATTTAAGATCGCCGCGTTCGATGTTGACGGCTTGATTAGAATATTCGGCGAAAAATTCCTTTTGAATCTTTGAACCGAATACCGCGCCGCCCGTCAATTCGAGCCAATAAGGATAACCGCCGACGCACGCTTCGCCGCCTAGAACGACGAGTTCGCAGTTTTGATCCGCCGCGTCTTCCGCATAACTCAACGCTTTTTCGATAGTTTTTTCGCGGCTTAACCAAATTGGCGAAAATTGCGCGAGACCGATCTTTAAAGTTTCCATAAATTTATTTTATTTCAACTTTAAGCGAGCCGAAAATGCAGTAATCAAAAACTGCCGTTCAATTTTTTAATTTTCTTTTTCCGCGCCCTTTCGCGTTTATTCGCGGGCAAATTCTTATTCTTTTTCCCTTTTTAAAATAGCTTCTTTGCGTCCAACACCCCAACGATAACCGCTCAAACTCCCGTCTTTGCCGATGATGCGATGACACGGAATGACGAGCGCGACGCGGTTTGAAGCGCAGGCGGTGGCGACGGCGCGGACGGCGTTTTTGTTGCCGATCTTTTCGGCGATGTCCGAATACGAAACCGTCTTGCCGTAAGGAATTTTCCGCAACGCTTCCCAGACGCGCATCTGAAATGCCGTCGCTTGAATGTCCAGCGGCAGATCGAGAGTTTTATTATTTCCTGCCAGATTTTCGAGAATCGCTTCGATTGCATTTTTCAAATTCGCATCGCTTTTGTTAATTTTGGCTTTCGGAAACTCCTTTTTCAGATTTTCAAAAAGCGTCGTTGCATCGTCGCCTAAGCTGACGGCGCAAATTCCTTTTGCCGTTCGCGCGACGAGCATTTTTCCCAGTTCGCAGTCCGTTACCGCATATTCGATTTTCATATCTTTGCCGCCTTTTTTATAAACTGCCGGAGTCATTCCGAGTTTTTCCGAGACATTTTCATAAAGTCTGCTCGACGAGCCGAAACCGGATTCATACATCGCGTCGGTTACTTCGCTTCCTTTTTTGAGTTGCGTTTTAAATTTTTCCAGACGTTTCGATTCCGCGTATTTTTTCGGCGAAACTCCGATCAATTCCTTGAAAGTTTTTTGCAGATGCGCCGGACTCAAATCGAGTTTCGCGCTCAGATCTTCGAGCGTGATCTGTTCGCGCGTTTCGAGAATCTCACACGCGCGGAGAATTAGTTCGGCTTGCGGATTCAGACTTTCGCTTTTCGGACGGCAACGCCGACAGGCGCGAAAACCTTTTTCTTCCGCCGTTTCAAATGTTGCGAAAAACCGCACGTTTTCGCGTTTCGGTCGGCGCGACGCGCACGACGGTTTGCAGTAGATTTTTGTCGAATTCACGCCGTAAATAAACGCGCCGTTAAATTTCGCGTCATTATTTTTTACGGCTTGCCAGAAAATTTCGTTTTCCATATTCAAGAGTTTATCGGCTGCAAAAAATTAAATCTATCCGAAAGTTGCGCTGTAATTTTTCCTTTTATGAAATCGTCTGATACATTAAATTTATGCTGAATTCTTATAAAATTTCATTACCGGAAAATCTCGAAAACGCCGTTCAGAAAAAGTTCGACGAATGGCATCTGGAAAGCAAAATCTCGAAGATTTGGGAAAAAGACGCTTCCGTTTGGACGAATGACGACGAAGCGAAATGGCTCGGCTGGCTTGATTCCGTGTCGGCTGAACTCGCTAAAACCGACGATTACAAAGCGTTTGCCGAAGACGCGAAAAGTTTTCAAGCGGTCGTTCTGCTCGGAATGGGCGGTTCGTCGCTTTGCCCCGAAGTTTTGGCGGAAACTTTCGGCAAGGAAAAATTTCACATTTTAGATTCGACTGTTCCGGCGCAGATCAAAACGCTCGAAGATAAATTGAATATCGAAAAAACTCTTTTTATCGTCGCGTCAAAATCAGGTTCGACGCTTGAGCCGAACACTTTTTTTCAGTATTTCTACGACAAAGTTTCCGAAAAATCCGGCGAAGAAAACGCGGGAAAACAATTTGCGGCGATCACCGATCCCGGTTCAAAACTGGAAAAGATCGCAAAGGAAAAGAATTTCCGCGAGATATTTCACGGCGACCCGACGATCGGCGGACGTTATTCGGCACTTTCGCCGTTCGGAATGGCGGCAGGCGCGGCGATGGGAATTGATGTCAAAGCATTTTTAAATAACGCGCAGGAAATGGTCGAAGCGTGCAAAAACGAATCAATTGACGAAAATCCGGGCGCGGTTTTGGGCGTGATGTTGGGAATTTGCCAGACGCACGGACGCGACAAATTGACAATTTTCACATCGCCGGAAATTTACGATGTCGGCGCGTGGCTCGAACAGCTCGTTGCCGAATCAACCGGAAAACTCGACAAATCAATCATCCCGATTGACCTCGAAGAAATTGCCAAACCGTCCGATTACACGGAAGACCGCATTTTTGCCTACTTAAAATTAAAAGACACGAGCGACGATTCGTCGGACGCGAAAGTCGCGCTTCTTAGAGATTCGGGAATGCCCATCGTCGAAATAACCTTAGAAGACAAAATGAATCTCGGACAGGAATTTTTCCGCTGGGAATTTGCGACGGCGATTGCGGGCGCGATTATGGAAATCAATCCGTTTAATCAACCCGACGTGGAATCGGCGAAGATCGAAGCGAAAAAACTGACCGAAGAATTCGAGAAAACCGGCGAACTGCCGAAGGAAGAACCTTTTTTTACAGGAGACGGAATTTCGCTTTTCACGAGCGAAGAATACGCGAAAAAACTCGAAAAATTCATCGAAGGTGACAAGAGTTTGAAAAAATATCTCGCCGCGCATCTCGCGCATTTGCAGGAAAACGATTATTTCGCCGTTCTCGCTTACATCGAACGCGACAAGGAAACGATTGATTTAATTCAAAAACTGCGCGAAAAGGTTTTCCACGAAAAACTCGTCGCCACCGCCGCCGGATTCGGTCCGCGATTTCTCCACTCGACCGGACAAGCCTACAAAGGCGGCGCAAACAACGGCGTTTTCTTGCAGATCACTTCGGAAGACGCGGAAGATTTCGACGTTCCCGGACAGAAATATACTTTCGGAACTGTCAAAGCGGCGCAGGCGCGCGGTGATTTTCAGGTTTTGTTAGATCGGGAAAGACGCGCTTTGCGTGTGCATCTGATCGCGGATGTGAAAAAGGATTTGCAGAATCTGGTTAAAATTATTGCGTAAAAATCACCTTAGAGCGCGTTAAATTTGCATAGAGGGAAGCGTTCGGAGTTCCAACTTTAGTTGGCTTTCCGCCGTGCTTCGCCGGCGGTTTCACGCTTTCAGCGTGAGCCAGCTAAAGTTGGAACTCCGAACCTCTTTTTCCCTGCGCCGATTCTTAATCCGCTCTAAAGCACGAAAAAGGATTTCGGTTATATAAATGACCGAAATCCTTTTTGTTTTTTTTTAGGAAAGTCTATATTTAATTATTTTCTTCATCTTCATCAACATTTATCAAATTTCCGCTCTCGTCAATCGCGTCTTTGTCCGCGTGTTCCTGCGGCGTTTTTTTTCCGACCTGCGGCGCGTGTTCGGGATGTTCGCCTTCGATCTCTGAAGTCGTTCCCTGTTTTTCGTTTTGTTCCAACGCTTTTTTGTCCTGTGCAATATCTCTTTCGTCCGGCATAATTTTTTTTCTCCTTAATTTGCGTAAATATAATTTACAAAATCGAGTTTAGCTTTTAATGCGCGGCAAACCTAATTCACTTGCATTGTTCAAAACCGGAATTGTTTTCATTTACTAACGGCAGTCGAATGATAAATGTCGTGCCTTTATTTTGTTCGGTTTCAAATGTCAGTTGTCCTTTATGTTTTTCGACGATTACGTTGTGCGAAATCGCCAAACCTTGTCCAGTTCCTTTGCCAACTTCTTTAGTCGTAAAAAACGGGTCGAAAATGCGGTTTTGATATTCGGGCGGAATTCCCGCACCTGAATCAATAATACGAATTTCCGCCCATTCTTCGCCGACCTTTTGCGTCGCAACTTCGATCTTTCCTCTGTCGCGCGATTCGTCTTTGATCTCTGAAATCGAATGCGATGCGTTGATTATTATATTCAAAATCACTTGATTAAATTCGTCGAGCAGACACGGAACGGGCGGCAAAGTCTGATCGAAAGAAGTTTCCAGTTCGGCGATATATTTCCATTCATTATGCGACAATGAAATCGTATTTTCGATTGCTCTGTTAATGTCCGCAGGTTTCATTTCGACCGTTCCGGGATGTGAAAACGTCCGCATTGATTGAACTATCTTCGAGATTCGGCAAACTCCTTCGAGTGATTGTTCGATGGCTTGCGGCACTTCTTCGAGAAGATATTCGATGTCTTTTTCTTCAAATTTTTCTTCGAGTTTACTGAAATCTTCTAAATTAATTTCGCCGGATTTCACTTTTTCGATCAAACTCCGGCAATCGCCTAAAATTTCGCTGACATCGTCGAAACCGCTGCGTATAAAATTCGTGTTGTCGCTGACATACTGCGTCGGCGTGTTGATTTCGTGGGCGATTCCGGCGGCGAGTTGTCCGATTGATTCCATTTTCTGCGCGTGCCGAAGTTGATTTTCCAAAACTCTCCGGTCGGTCAGATCGGTAGCGATGCCGAGAACGTGGCGCGGACTTCCGTCGCTGAATATAAGCGGACGTTTTACTATTTGAAAATAATGCGTTTTGCCGTCGGAATCAGTCACCTTTTCTTCGTAAATGAATTTCTCCTGTAAGTTTTCGATAACTTGTCTGTCATCGTTGGCAATTTTTCTGATGCGCTCGACATCATCGCTGAAGTCGGAGTCTGTTTTCCCGATAATGTCATTTGTCGTCGTTCCGTAGGCTTCGGCGACGGTTTTATTGACCATTGCAAAACGTCCCTCAGAATCTTTAACAAAAATCCCGTTCGGCACGCTGTCAATCACCTTTCGCAAAAACTGCTGCGCGTTTTTCAACTCGGTTTCGGCGCGTTTTCGTTCGCTGATTTCTTTTTTCAGTGCGAGATTCGCTTCAAGCAGTTCATTCGTGCGTTCGGAAACTCTCAGCTCCAGATCGTTCCGCGATTCAAGCAGCTCTTCTTCCATCGCCTTGTGTTCGGTGATGTCCATCTGCACCGCCACAAAACCTTCGACGTTTCCTTTGTCATTATAAGTCGGAGTAATGGAAACAGACATCCAAAATCCCGTCCCGTCTTTTTTGTAATTATAAATTTCGCCGGAAAACGGTTTACGCGCCCACATCGTCGTCCGAATCGTTTCGACCATTTCCGCGTTCGTTTTTTCGCCTTGTAAAAGGTATCCGAGTTGACCGACGACTTCATCGAATTCATAACCCGTCAATTGCGTAAAACCGTCATTTACCCATTGAATATAACCTTCATCATCGGTAATTATTACGGCATTTTGAGTTTTTTGCGCGACGACCGCCAGACGTTCTAGATGAATCTCGGTGCGGCTATGCTGATTTTCTTCAATAGAATCAGCATATTGAAATTGTTCTTCGCTGTTTGAACGGCTTTGTAAGAGATTATCGTTCAGCATAAATCTGAAACTCTTTTGTGAATTTGTCTGCGACGAGTATTTTAGTCTTCTGAAAGGCTGTAAATTTCCCTTTGCTTAAATTTGAATTTGAGCCGTTTTTTTTACTTCGGAAAAACACTCAAATTCTCAAATCTAATGAGCGAGCGCAGTTTCAGACGAATAATCTACCGATTCGCCCGTGATTAAATAAAATGAATCTTCAAAATTCCTTTTGATCGGAATTTTCACCGAAATATTCGGCGAAATATAACCTTTATCGGCGTATTTTTTCAGACGCATCATCGAAAATAAATTTACTTCCTGACCTTTTTCAATTGTTTCCGTTCCGTCGGTGTACCAGAGATTTTCGTCAATCACCATTCCGAATTTTAAGTCTTCGATTCTGATCTTTTCAGTCGTATATTCTTCAACCTTTTCATCGAGCAGATTTTCAATAACTTTCAGAACTTCCGCGTCATACCAGTCTTTGTAAACGGCAATTTTACGAAATGCCGAATGCGGCGAATTTCCGAGAGAGAGCATTTTGTCAAAATCCAACACGACTTTGAGAATCTGCGCGCATTTCATCGTGTTCGTTCCTAAAAATTTCGCGTCGTTCAATTGATAATCCGGCAGACGGAAATTTTGATGCGCGATGATTTCCGCAACGTATTTCATTCGCGGAATTCTGGCGATCAATTTATAAGCGATTTGCGGATGTTTGTAATAACAATTCAGTTCGTCCGCCGAAAGCGGTTCGCAGTTGGCGATTTTGTTTAGAATATTTTCCGGCACGGTAATGCAGCCGATCTGCGAAAGCATCGCGGCGATTTCGATTTCCCACAAATTTTTAATGCCCAGAGATGTTGCAATTTTACTTGCCAGACGTTTAACGCGCGTCGCACGGCTGAACGCCGCCGGATTGACCATCGCCAGAATGTCAACCATTACTTCTAAACTTTGGCTGAGAGTTTGTTCGAGCAATTGCTTTTCCGCCGTTATCAAAAGATGCTGTTCGATTGCGGCATTTAAAACTTTGCTCATTGATTCGGCGGAACAAGGTTTTGCGAGAAAACGAAAAACCATACCTTCATTAACCGCGTCCATCGCCGTCTGCTGTCCCGAATCTCCGGTCAGCATCACGCGCACGCTTTCCGGCGCGATTTCCTTGGCGACGGCTAAAAACTCGATGCCGTCCATTTCCGGCATACGCATATCCGAAACGATAACGGCAAAATCGCCTTCCGTTGCAATCGCGTCAATCGCTTCCTCGCCGCCGAGAGCGATATGAATATCGAACTCCTTCCGTAAAACTCGTCTATAACCTTGCAAGATATTCGAATCATCATCTACAAACAACACTTTTTTATTCATAATCTTTATTGAACCGTTACCGTTTTTTTACCGGGAAATAATTTTGAATTTACAACCCGGCAAATTTTAACCGTAAAGTGCAATCAACGTGCCGTTATTATTTTCTCCATTTTTATTGAGTTTGTTGGATTATCGTGTATTTGACCGACGAAGTTCAGGGAATATCTCCCCACATTTTGATTTCTAAAGTGAGGAAATTTTCCGCAAATAATAAAAAAGACAATAGTTCAAATTTGAACTATTGTCTTGAAATTTATTAACTTTTGAACTAATCAATTTCTACCGACGGCTCTTTTAACCGCTTCTTTTATAATCAGTTTCGGAGAATTCATCGTCGCCATATAAAACGGCACGACGCAGCCGCATTTGTCGCAGTCGGCGTTGTTGCCCATCATACATTTACCTTTGTCTTTGCCGTCCGCGCCGAGCGTGAAGGCTTTTTCCTTGAACAGACAATTATCCGTCACGCGCTTAGAATTGCCCGAACGCATCAGATCGAGCGTCGAATCGAGCATATTTATTTTGCGCGGATATTTCTTTTTCAGTTCAAAGATTTTATCAATCATCGCGTCGCGCTCGTCCCAATCGAGCCACAACGCTTCGTCCAATTTATTGACCGGCGTAAAGAAATCGAAAATAATCCCGCCGCTCGCCAAATCCTTCCATTCCTCGATCAAATCTTCGATACAGTCTTTCGTTAAACTCGTGATGACGCACGAAATTTGGATTCGCAGATTCGGATGACGTTTGATGTTTTCCTTGATCTTATTATAAATTCCCGGTGCGCGCATTTTCTCGAACGCTTCTTCCGTGCCGTCAATCGAGATCACCCAGGTAACGTCCGTCCAATCCGGCAATTCCATCGTGCCGTTGGTGACGACCGTATTGTGTTTGAAATATTTGCGCCCGATGTCAATCAGAGGTTTTCGCACCATCGGTTCGCCACCGACCCAAGTGCATAATAACATCGGATCGCCCGCCGCCTTCATCGCTTCAAATCTTTCCGTCCATTCTTCGATTGTCAATTCGCGCTCTTTATGTTCTTCGGCGAAAAAATAACAATGTTCGCAGCGCAGATTACAGCGTTTCGTCACGTCAATCGAACCGACGGCGTTCGCGGGCATTCCGAAAGCCATCAATTTGGCGAGTCCGCCGAGATTTTCGAGTGTTTTGATAACTTTCATCTTAATTTACACGCCGATCGTTTCGTTTTCTTCTTCCTCAATCAAATACGGCGTGACCGTCGGTTTATCCAAATCTTCCTGCAAAACTTTGGCAATCACGGGTAAACTCAAACTGCGTGTTTTCTGAATTCCCGGAACTTCCTTGCCTTTCGCATAGACGGCGTGGCGACCGTGTTCCTGATACCATTCGCCTAAACTTGCGGTTTTGTTCATTTCTTCGACGATCTGCCGCCAACCGACTCCGGTATTATAAGCACAAAATGAAATTTCGCCTTCCTGCGTTCCGTATGGAATGACGCACATTTCCGTGCGGCGAAAATCGTATGTGAACAAATCCTGAAACCACATTCCTTCGACGCAGAGAACACGCCAGATGTCGTCATCGGCTTTTTCCTCTTTCATACGGTCGTTGCGATCTGAGTTTGAAGTCGTCGAAGACGGTTTGAATAAATTTAAAATCTGCGAGATCGGAAAACCTTCGGGCGCGTTCGATGCGTTATAATTTCGCATAATCGCCATTCCGAGTTGCGCCATCGTCAATTTTTTGCCGCGCGCCGTGTCGGTGATCGTCGCCACGTCTTTCATAAACTGTTCATAGTTGAAAAACTCGAACAGCGAACGCATTTCGTTCGTCTTTTTATTAACGACGACGAGCGTAAAAATCCCGCAGTTCGGATGACAATTGCACGACGACCAGCCCCACGGCGCGTCCGCGCCTTGGAGCATATCCATCACGGAAGTGAACGCCGAATACGACGAAAGCGGAAACCAATCGCGCAGCGGTTGGAGCGCGAGTTTGTCGTCCAATTGATCTTCGAGATCGTGCGTCATTCCCGCGAGCGTGTATCTTTGCTGTTTTCTGTCCGCGTCGGAAACGTCTTCGTCGCGCCCCGTAAACGAAACGGGTTGAAACGCGATGGTCTGAACTTTATCAATATTTTTCGCCGCGAATTTGACGATTTCGCCGATTGCGTCGTTGTTGATCGTGTTGACAATCGTCGTCACCAAAGTAACTTTTATGCCGACCGACGCGAGATTTTCAATCGCCTTCAATTTAACGTCGAACAAATTCCCGACTCCGCGATGTTTGTTTTTTTCTTCGGAAACGCCGTCGAACTGCAAATAAACGCCGTGCTGTCCGGCTTCCTTCGCCGCTTTGCAAAACTCGATGTCTTCGGCGTAGCGAATCCCGTTCGTCGCCGCTAAAATTCTGTAAAAACCGACCTTTTTTGCATACGCGACCGATTCGAGAAAATGCGGCGCAATTGTCGGTTCGCCGCCCGAAAATAAAATGATGATTTGTCGGCGCGGTTTGAATGAAACGGCGTTATCCAAAATCTGTTTCGTGTCTTCAAACGTCGGTTCGTGAACGTAGCCGACCTGATTTGCGTCCATAAAACACGGGTTGCACATCATATTGCAGCGGTTCGTCAAATCAACCGTCAACACCGCGCCGCGCCCGAATTTGATGTCCGAAGTCCCGTGATGATGAACGTGCTTGTCTTCCGCCGCTTTGAAATCGCGCCCGTAAAACAGCGATTCGATGCGGTCTAGAAACTTCGCGTCCGTCGCCAGAACGTCAACGAATTCGCCGTGCGTCGGGCAGGTCTTTTTCATCAAAACCTGTCCGTCTTCCTCGACGATCTGCGCCTTGATCTCGCCCGGATGCGAATTCATCAGAATCTCCAGCGGAATTGATTTATCAATCACGCCGTTACGGACATTCTTCACGCAAGTCGGGCAGAGCGAATCCGTCTCACGCGGAAAACCGAGCGGCGGCGCGGTGCGTTCATAAGATTTCAAAAGCGGTTCCGCCGCCCATTCCGGCTGAATTGATTTCCCTTCCGGCAAAGACTTATTCACCACCTGAAACGCCTTCCAACCGATGTCCGCCATCTTCGAAGCCGCCTTCGATCCCGCTTTGCCTTTCCCCTTATTCTCGCCGCGTCGAAAATTATCACTAAACATAATCTTGCTATTATAAAATGTCCAATAAAAATTTAATGTTGTATATGTTACAAAACGCTTTTAGGCTATCAGATTGTTGAGTTTTTTTTTCAAGTTTTATGATATATGAAAGCTGTAATTGTTTGCGACGAGAGCATTTTATTTCCAACGCTGTAAATTTATCATTACATTGAAAATCATTCTTTTGTTCAAAGGCTGCATTCCCGGACTGTTTCTGCGGCATTTCCGACTGTTTACTTTTTTCCAAATCTCTGTTTTCCAATTTATATTTATTCCAAGAATTGTAAGAAACATAAACACAAAGACTCACACTAAAAGTAAAAATTCCCATAAGAATATAAAAAGTAATTCGACGCGTAATTTTATTCTCCGAAAGTTTTCTAAAAGCTATTCGCAATTATTCAGCAGTCAACGGCGCGTTTCAATATGGATTGCCACACAATGAGTATTTGTTTCTTAACGATTCTACAAAATCAATGAAATTGCATAGCGAATGTATGAATTCAGCCGCAGATTTATAATATTTGAGAATTAAGTTCGATAATCTGCGGCTGTGTCTTTCCGTTCGGCTTGCTCCCTTCTTCGCGGCTACGCCGCCATCTTTGCCGCACATTCTTGACCGCAAAAACTGGCGGCGCAGCCGCAGAGAAATCAAAAACATACGGAAAAGCATAGCTTTTCCTCACATCGGCGGACATAGCCCGAAAGAATTTCTTTATTATATTTATTTTTTAAAGACCGTAATTGCACGGCTAAACTCATTTAACGCTGACGCGGCGGAAAACAAACTTTTTTTATGGCTAATCAGTATTTACGCGACCGTAAATACTATTTACCGTTCGGAAAGCATTGTTTACACGCAAGTAAAGACTGTTTACTTGCGTGTAAACACTCTTTACTTACAGGTAAATCATCTTTACTTCAATGGAAATCTTCTTTACTTGCAGGTAAATCGTCTTTACTTGCAGGTAAATCGTCTTTACTTAGATGGAAACCTTCTTTACTTGCAGGTAAATAATATTTTCTCTACGTGTGGAAACCTTTTTTATTGGTCGAACATCGTATTTGTTGCGGAAGATTTTATTATTCCGACATCTTTCTACTGAGGAAATATAAAACAATGAAAAAACCAAAAAGACTTTCAAAAAAGCAATTACAGGAAGACCGCGACGCTTATGCCGCGCTCAAGGCGATTACCGATTATAATCCGAGCAATAAGGAGTATGCGTTGGATGAAATTATAAATAAACACGAGACGATGAATGCCAGCCAAACCGACGAAGTGCAGAAAGAAGGCGCGTTGGATGCGGCGCGGGACAAAACGGCGGCTGACGAATGGGAGTTTCACAATGCCATTCTCGGATCGAAACAGCAGGTCATCGCGCAGTTCGGCGATAGTTCCGATGAAGTTCAATCAGTGGGATTGAAAAAGAAAAGCGAGTATAAAAGACCGACGGGACGCAAGCCGTCAGAAGATTCCGGCAAGGATTAAAATTTATTTTAATAACGGAAAACACAACGTCCGCCCGGAAATATATTATTTCCGGGCGGACGTTTATATTTAATTTAGCGGCTGACTTTTCCAACAAAGGAATTTTAATCGGATTCTTCGTCAATGGATAACATCGCGTCTAATTCTTCGAGTTTTTCGGGATTGTGCGCGGCGACGTGCGCCCGCAGTTCTTTATTTATAATATCGGCTAACTTGCCTGTTTCTTCTAAACCTTGCAGGTATTTATATTTTTCAGTGTGTAAATCCTTAATCATTTCAAGAATTTCCTCGGTCTGTTTGATGCCCTTATCAATCTGAGCAATCCAATCCCTGACCGCGCCGATCTTTGAAGGATGAGCGATTTTCAACATCTTTACCGCATCTTCGCGCTTGGCGAGTCTTTCGATCAACGATTCGTATTCAATCTTATAATCTTCAAAATCCCGGTAATTTTCAGGATATTCTTTCCCGTCATCGTCAATGTAAACCGTTCCCATAATTTAAAGTTCCTTCCGATTTTATGTTATTTCGCTCATAAAAATTATATATTCGGCTCAAACCAATCGCAGCGGTATGCAAGCCACCAGCAAAAAACCATTATCGGAATTGTTAGAATCAAAGCCCAAACCAACGGCAGGATCAAGTCAGCCAACGTACCGATTATAAAGAAACTTATCCAGAATACTTTTTGTCCCATAATACTGTTTGATGCTAATACATATATTCGCTTAGAATTTTTTTGTCGTCAGCCATTTGATCGTTTCCTCTTCGTCGAGAAATACGCTGACAGTTGCGGAAACTTCGTATCGCGTCATCAATTCGATCTGTCGTCCGCGTGCGAAATCCGCCAGCGATTTCATTAAAAGTGCGGCTTTTCCGTTGCCGATCTGTTTTTCGTATTTCTGATGATTCGCGCTTACTTTTCTCATCAGCGCAATCGTCGTTCGCTTAAAATCCAATTTCCGGTGATCGAAAAACGTATCCATTCCCACTCTCCAAAAATCGCGGGAAATTATATCTTCGATCATTCGAAGGTGATCGTCCGTGCTGAAATCACCTTCCGTAGTTATTTTTACAACATTTAGCGGTTCGATATATTCGATTGTCCAATTCATTTTATTTGCTCCTTTTAATCAACGCATCGTTTCGATGCAGTTAATAATACCGTTATAAAGTGCAAAATTGATGCCCTTGATAAAGGCATTCTTTACAATGGATTACTGAGGCAAAATTATTGATTCACCTTTTTCAAACTGCCGTTTCCGCTGATTTTTCCCGAATTTGTTTTTGCATTTCGCTCGTTTTTCTCAAGCACACGCATAAAATTTTCGCCCAGAACTTTTTTGATCTCAGTTTCATCGTAACCGCGTCTGAGCATTTCGTAAGTTACGAGAGCTAAATCTTCCATTCCGTCCATTCCAACGGGCAAAAGCGGAACGCCGTCGAAGTCCGAACCGATTCCGGCGTAATCAATTCCGATGGTGTTTTTAATGTAATCAATGTGGTCAACAATTCGCTCATAAGTCGGCGTGTAGATCGGATTTTCGGCGATGAGCTTTCTCTTTTCGGCATTTAACTTCTCCGCGTCGTCTTTATATTTTTCTTCGATGGCTTTGATTTCCTTTTCCAATTTCTTGTCGCGGGCGCGGTCTTCGTCCCAGTATCTTTGATCGAGAAATGCCGGATAAAAATTTATCATCACGATTCCGCCGTTTTTTTTGAGCATCTGCAAAACATCGTCGGGAACGGTGCGCGGGTGCGCGGAAAATTTGCGCGTCGTCGAATGCGAGAAAATGACGGGCGATGTCGAAACTTCGATTGCATCGCGCATCGTGTCGTCGGAGACGTGCGAAAGATCAACGAGCATTCCGAGACGATTCATTTCGCGCACGACTTCTCTGCCGAAATCGTTCAAACCGCCGTAAGGCTGATAAAATTTGTCGTCGCCTTCGCGGTGGTCGCAGCAAGCATCCGCCCAATTATTTGTATTGTTGTGCGTCAAAGTCATATAACGCACGCCGAGACGGTAAAAATCACGAAGCGCGAACAAAGAATCTTCAATCGCGTGTCCGCCTTCGATGCCCATCAAAGCGCATAATTTATTGTCCTTTTTCGCCTGACGAATATGCGCCGCCGTCGTGCAGACCGACATTTTACCGGAATTATTTTCGGCTTCGCGGTAAACCGTGTCTATCAGATCGAGCGCGTGTCTTGCCGCGCCGCCTTTTTTGGCGAACTCGCCTGAAACGTAGATAGAGAAAAATTCGCCCGTGATTCCCGACTTGTCAAAGCGCGAAAAGTCCGTGTGAAACGGATCGCCGTCTTTGTGAAATTTGCCTAAACTGTTTGAAGTAAGGGTAAAATCTTCCGCATACATCGGCGACGGAATATCATTGTGACCGTCAACGATTATCGCGCTTTTATGAATTTTCAAGGCTTTCTGCCAGAGTTTTGCATCGGCATCTTTCGGCATCGTCTGTGCAAAAACGGAAACGGGAAACAACAACAACAGTAAAAGAATTTTATTCATAAATTTTGACTGCAAAATTACTAACAGTTTACCAAAACTATTTACCGGCAGTATAAAAAAACCGGCTGATTCTGAGTTAAGGCACAATAAATGCTTAAAAAATCCGGCTGACTGCTTTTGTTTTATTAAAAGCCGTCTGTTTATCGAAAGAAGATTTGCAATGCAACAATTTCAAAAAACCGGAAATTTATAAAATATGACGGAAATTATTTCAAATTGATTGATTTTACAGAACGAAAAATTAAACATTTTACTGATTAAATCTCAATAATTTTTTCAAACAAACTGCGAAACTATTGCTTTTACGAGTGAATTTATGGCACACTCGAAGCTGGGCGTATCTTTCATACCTCGCGCCCGCTACCGGAAAGGAGATCGTATTTAGTAATTAAAAAATATAAATCCGGTCTGATTTCATTCGGCGAATACAGCCGAAAAATTAATATCGAGACCGAATTTATTGACAAACACCACGGAGGTTCCAAAAATTTAGTATATTCTCTTCAAGTGCTTTTTCAATTTCCTGAATTTTGAGTTCATAAAACAATTTCGAAAATTTAAAGATTAAACATTCCCGGCTTCACAGCAAAAATTCCCGGTTATTTAGTTAAAAAATCAATATATGGAAGATAGTCCGTCAACTCAGCCGGAAAAAATAAAATTTCCGAAAATTATAAAATGGCATCGAATTTATTATCTGCTGGCATTGCTCGATGTTCTGATAGTGGTTTTCGGATTGTTTCTGAATCATCACCTTATCTCGGTGCAGAGAGAATCCGTCGCAACCAACGAAGTTTGGGTTAACCGTTTGGATAAGTATTTGGCTTTGAGAAATTTTGCGAATAAAGTCAGTCAACCGGGCGACGATGTTTTTGCCAATCAAGATTCTCAGTTGGAACGACGAAATATGGAAAAATATCTCGTCAGATACAATAATGAATTTCAATCTTTGCTTATTCAAACAGAAGAAATTTCACCGCGATTCAGACAACAAATAATAAGTGAACTGCGCTTGATTGACGGAAATGTTCAGGAAATGGCGGTTCAATGCCGGAAAGTTTTAAGTTTTTATAATCAGGGCGATATGCAATCCGCCGGAGTCGAGATGGCGGTGATGGATCAGATGCTGGGCAAAGTAAACAATAATCTCTCCGTTTTGCACAGCAACGTTATTCAAATTCAGCACGATTTATTGACTGAAGAATCAGATTACGTGAGCGGAGTTCAAAAATTTGAACTCGTAACCGCCGTGTTCGTGTTGCTTATGGTTGCGGTCGCGGTTATTTACGGCGGTTGGATAAGAAAACGAATTGAAGAAGCCGCCGAAGAACGCGAAAAAAACATCATTTTACAAGCGGCTTACGATTTTAGAAATAATATCATCGGTTCGATGGCGGATTTGATGATTACCGTTGACGATGACGGTTCGATTTTGAACGTCAATCAGGCATTTTTAAATCGGATGGGTTATCGAGAAGACGAGATTATCGGTCAGCCGATAAGAATACTGACTCAAAGTAATACTTTTCTCTCCGAAGATGAATATCGGCAAATGATAAAAGAGAAAAGGCTCGCCGAAATCGAAAAAGATTTATACACGAAAGACGGAGAAAATTTCAGATGCGCCGTTTCGAGTTCGCTTTTGAAAAATCATAAAACGGCGGCGGTCATAGTTGCCGTAGATATTAGTCGCCGGATTAAAGACGAACGGAAATTAAAAAATTATGCGAGACGACTCGAACAAAGCAACCGTGAATTTAAAGAGTTGGCGAGTTCTTACAAAGAAATAGTCGAGAATTTGGAAGAATCCCAAAACGAACTTACCCTTGTAAACAAATTTACAGAAAATGTAATAGATTCGATGCTCGATTTTCTGGTTGTTCTCGATATGGATTTCAATATTGTCCGTGTAAATCCTGCGGCTCTCAAACTCAACGGTTATGAAGAACACGAACTGCTCGGTCAATCGGTTAATATCTTGTTAACGGACAAACCTTTCACGAAAAACGGATTAGACGCGCTCAGAAAGTCCGGCGGCTTTACGAATCTTGTAAAACTCAATCGCTGTAAAGACGGCAGTATTGTTCAGATCACTTTATCAATGTTCATTCTAAAAGATGAACAGGGCGAAGAAATAGGAATCGTCTGTGTCGGGAAAGATATTTCCGAGATTATGAATATCAGAGACGATCTGGAAAAATCGAACGAAAAATTGCGGCAGAGCAACCGGGAATTACAGGATTTTGCTTACGTCGCTTCGCACGATCTACAGGAACCGCTTCGTAAAGTTCAGGCATTCGGCGACCGTCTGGAAAAGAAATTCGCGGCATCTTTAAGCGAAGAAGGACGCGATTACATAGAGAGAATGCGAAACGCGGCGAGCCGAATGCAGATTTTGATCAATGATCTGTTGACTTTTTCGCGCATTACGACCAAATCCAAACCTTTTGAAACGGTTGATATAAATAAAATTGCGAGAGATGTCGTTTCCGATCTGGAAATCAGAATAGAAGAAACTAGCGGCAGCGTCGAAATTGAAAAACTTCCCGTCATTGATGCCGATCCTCTGCAAATGCGCCAGTTATTTCAAAACATTATCGGCAATGCTCTGAAATTTCACCGCCCCGGCGAACCGCCTCAGATCAAGATAAGTTCGGATTTTATGAACGGTTCAGATAAAACGGTTCAGATAAACGATAGCAATTACGAAACGCAAAATCCGTGTCAAAATGTTTGTCAGATCGTGATTCAGGACAATGGAATCGGATTTGAAGAAAAATATCTCGACAAGATTTTTACGGTATTTCAACGTCTTCACGGCAGAGGAAGTTATGAAGGTTCGGGAATCGGTTTGTCCGTCTGCCGGAAAATAGTCGAGCGTCACGGCGGCGAAATCACCGCCAAAAGTGCGCCCGAAAAAGGCTCGACGTTTTTTGTAAAACTTCCGATCAAACAAAATCAAAAGGAAAATCAATCATTATGAAATTAGCACCCAAATCAATCACGATTTTGCTCGCCGACGATGACCCGGACGACCGCCTGCTGGTGCGCGATGCGTTCGAGGAAAGTCACCTGCTCAACTGTCTCGAAACCGTCAAAGACGGTGAAGAATTAATGAATTATCTGCACCGGAAAGGCGAATTTGCCGGAAAACCTATGCCGAATTTGATTTTGCTCGATCTGAATATGCCGCGAAAAAACGGGATGGAAGCATTGGAGGAAATCAAGGCAGACGCGGATTTGCGAAGAATTCCGGTAGTTATTTTAACAACGTCGAAAGCCGAGGAAGACATCATCAGAACTTACGATCTGGGCGTGAATTCTTTTGTCGTTAAGCCGGTTACTTTCGATTCACTGGTCGAGCTCGTTAGGGATTTGGGAAAATACTGGTTTCAAATAGTCGAACTTCCCGAAGTTGAAGCTCAATAATTCTATGCATTATTTTTCAGAAAAAATAAAAGTTCTTCTGGCTGACGACGACGAAGAAGATTACATCCTGACGAAATATTTATTCGACGATTTCAAGAATAAAAACTATATTCTCGAATGGACGGACGACGGCGCAAAAGCTCTCGAAGCGATGAAGTCCGGCGAATTTGATATTTATTTCATTGATTATCGTCTGGGCGATTACAACGGGCTGAAAATTTTGCGCGAAGCGATTTCGGCGGGCTGTATTGCGCCGATAATTCTGATGACCGGACAAGGCGACACTGAAGTTGATATTCAGGCAATGCGGGCGGGCGCGGCTGATTATCTGGTCAAAGGTGAAATCGAGGCTCCGCTTCTTGAAAGAGTTATTCGTTACAGCATTCAACAATCCCGTTCGTTGGAAAAACTTCAATCTTCCGAATTGAAATTTCGTTCGGTCATTCAATCGGCAAGCGACGCGATATTTCTCGTAGATCAGAAAGGTTTAATAGTTTTATGGAATAAAGCCGCAGAGGAAATTTTCGGTTACACGGAAGAAGAAATCATCGGTCAGCCGGCGACGGTTTTGATGGGCAAAAAATACGCCGCTAAAGCGGAGCAGTATTCTCTGGAAAAAACGATAGCTCATATTCTGTCTCCGATGTCGGGCAGAATCATCGAAGCGAGCGGACGGCGGAAAGACGGCTCGGAATTTTCTCTGGAACTTTCCGGTTCGGCTTGGACTTCTAATGAAGGAGTATTTTACACGACGATTATCCGCGACGTAACCGTTAAAAAAAGAATCCGCGAATCGCTCAAACAAAGCGAAGAACGCTATCGTGATTTGTTTGAAAATGCCAATGATATTATTTATCTGCACGATCTCGAAGGAAATTTCATCTCGATAAATCAAACCGGCGAAAAAATCTTCGGTTATTCTCACGCCGAAGCGATGAAATTAAATATCAAGGAAATCGTCGCCCCGGAAGATTTTCAAAAAGCACAGGAAAATATCGCCGCTAAACTTACGGGAAAATCCACGACCAGTTATGAACTTTGCTGTATTCGCAAAGACGGCAAAAGAGTTTCGTTTGAAGTCAACAGCCGGATTATTTACGAAGACGGAAAACCCGTCGCCGTTCAGGGAATCGCACGCGATATTAACGACCGTAAAAAAGCCGAAGAAGAACGCGACCGGCTGTATAACGTCTCCAACGATTTATTGGCGACCATCGGTTTTGACGGCAAACTTATTCACATAAATCCGGCTTGGGAAAAAATTCTCGATTATAGAAAAGACGAACTGATCGGCAAATCAATTTCCGATATAACACATCCCGACGATCTTTCGATTTATAAAAAAGAATCGGACAAATTGAGTTCCGGCAAAAATGTCTCGTTTGAATCGCGTTTGATTTGCAAAGATGCGACGCATTGCTGGATTTCCTGGAATTCGACTCCGATTGTTTCCGAAGAAATATACTACGCAGTCGGGCGCAATATCAACGAGCGTAAAGAAACCGAATATATTCTCGAACGAAACGCATTGTTCGATTCGTTAACACATCTGCCGAATCGCGTTCAGTTTATGAATCATCTGGAAACGGCAATCGAAGAATTAAAAAAAGATTCCAGCTTAAACTTCGCAGTTCTATTTCTCGATCTCGACCGCTTCAAGGTTATCAACGACAGTCTCGGTCATCTGATCGGCGACAAATTGTTGGTCGCCATTGCCGAGAGAATCAAAGCAAGTCTGCGTCCGTGCGATGTCGTGGCGCGAATGGGCGGCGACGAATTTACAATTTTAATTCACAATGTTCATAAAACGAGCGATGCGACGACGGTTGCCGAACGGATTCAATCACGTCTGTCAAAGCCATTTCGTTTAGACAGCTACGAAGTATTTTCTTCCGCAAGCATCGGCATTACCATTTCGGATTCGACAAAACGCAGTCCCGAAGATTTTCTGCGCGATGCTGATTCGGCGATGTATCGCGCAAAAGAATCGGGCAAAGCGCGTTATGAGATTTTCGATGAAGAAATGCACGTTCGCAATATGAATCTTTTGCAGGTTGAAACCGATCTTCGAAAATCCATCGAACGTAAAGAGTTTTGTATTTATTATCAACCGATTGTTAATAATCAGACCGGCGAAATCAAAGAACTTGAAGCACTTATCCGTTGGGAGCATCCCTTTTACGGACTCGTCGCGCCGGACGAATTTATCAATGTCGCCGAAGAAACCGGCTTGATAATTCCCATCGGCGAATGGGTTTTGGAAGAAGCCTGCCGCCAGACAAAACTGTGGCAGACGATGATCCCGGAACTTAAAGATTTATCAATCAGCGTTAATCTTTCCGCCAAACAATTAATGCACCCGTCATTAGTCGAAAAGGTTTGGGCGATTCTTCATAAGACCGGACTCGATATAAAAAATCTCAAACTCGAAGTAACCGAAAGCACCGTTATGGAAAACGGTGATGTTGCTCTTCACGTCCTAAACGAACTGAGCGCGGTCGGAATAAATTTCAGCACGGACGATTTCGGGACGGGTTATTCGAGTTTGAGTTACCTCAACAAATACCCGTTTAAGCGCATCAAAATTGACCGCAGTTTTATCGGCAAAATGGACAAAGATACGAAAAGCGAAGACATCATCCGCACGATTTTGATGCTCGGCAATAACTTAAGTCTGGAAGTCGTCGCCGAAGGAATAGAGACCGAATCGCAACTGCAAAAACTCCGCCGGATGGGTTTGCCGCTCGGTCAGGGTTATCTTTTCGCTAAACCTATGAACACGGAGTTCACCGAAAAATTACTGCGAAAAGGCTTACCCGCAGAATTGTTTTCAGAAAGCGATTTCAAACTGACAAAAAAAGATGAAGAAGCAATTATCGAGATTGAAAATTATCAGTAGCGTTTTATGAAACCGGCAAAAGATTTAGCTGATTGTTTCCATTTTAAGATGTATCAGTTATTTCCCTCTATGCTCGTAAAACATTCGGTTTTCTTTTAAACCAATCGAAAAAGAAACTCAATAAAAAGACGAAAGATCACGCTGCACACGATCTTTCGTCTTTTTATTTCGCCATCCGTCTTATCTAATATGCGGTGAAATCCAGATTTACTAACTCATCACTGACCGTAACGACTCGCGGCGCGAAATAATAACGCTTCGACTGCACCGTCATCGTGTAGCTTTGTCCGATTTCCACATCTTCAAAATGATAATACCCGAACGAATTAGTCGGTGTAGTTCGCGTTACGCCGTCCGAATCGGTCAATGTTACAAAAGCGTTTGATAATCCCGCACTTTTGCCGACCGATACTCTGCCCGAAATAGCAACGCTTGCCGCCGTCGGTGCTAACGATTGAGCGAGAACGAACGGCGAGAAGGAATTCGTCTGGCGGCAGACTTCGCGCTTTTGATAATTGTATGTCATCGGAAGAGCGTCGAGCGTTCCGTCGCCGTCGTCGTCGTGGAGAATATACAATCTGCTGAATTCCGACGGGTTTACTACCGTGTCTGCTTTTAGGCAGACCTGCGCCGTGCCTGTAAAAGCCGCCGTCGAATTGATGTCGTAGCCGGGCGAGTTGGCGACAATCGTGTAGCCCGTCGGAATATTCAAACCCGAAGCCGTCGGATCGAACGAGCGCATCTGCATTGTTCCGGCGGTCAGGACGTTTGCGAAACTGACTGTCGCGTCGCCCATTCTGATGAACTGATTTGCGCCCGCCGCGACGGGGACGAGCGGCGTAACGGCGTAGCCGGTGCTTCTGCTTGCGCCGAAGAAGCCGCTGCCGGTGTCGGTAGAAGACCGCACGGGCGTAGTTTGCGCCGTCGCGGTCGTGCCGTTGCCGACTGAGCCGTAACCGTTATAACCCCAGGCATACAAACTTCCGTCGCGCAGGCGGGCGTAGATGTCCTTACCGAAACTCGACTTTATTTGCACGACGTTCGAGAGATCGATTGCCGCCGGTACGCTGGTGTCGTTCCTCGTACCGTTGCCGAGTTCTCCGAAGAAGTTTCTGCCCCAACTCAATAACGTGCCGTCGGATTTGAGCGCGAAGGCATTTTCATCTCCGCCCTCGATTTGCAGCACGCCCGAAGTCAAACCGATCGGCGTAATGGGTGTTAAACGTTCGTTCGTCGTGCCGTCGCCGAGTTCTCCATATTGATTGTAGCCCCAAGCTCTGACCGAACCGTTTGAAAGCAGGGCGTAACCGCCGGTCCTGCCGCCGTTAATTGCGATTACGCCGCCGGTCAAGTTCGTAACCTGCACGGGTGTTAAACGGTTAGTCTTCGTGCCGTCGCCGAGTTGTCCGCTGAGGTTGTAGCCCCAAGCCTTGACCGAACCGTCGGCAAGTAATGCGTAACTGCTGTTGCCGCCGCCGGCAATGGCGACGGCGGGATTAGCACTCGTGATACCGATGACCGCGACGGAGGTTAAACGATCAGTCGTCGTGCCGTCACCGATCTGCCCGTAGTCGTTAGCTCCCCAGGCGCGAATCGTGCCGTCCGAAAGCAGCGCGAGACTGTGTGAGCCTCCGCTCGCCACAGCGATGACGTTCGTTAAACCGGCGACGACGACCGGAGAATTTCGCTGCGTCGTCGTGCCGTCGCCGACCTGTCCCTTGATGTTGTAGCCCCACGCGAGCAGAGTGCCGTTCGAGCGCAGAGCGAGAGTGTGAAATATCGCCCCTTCGATGCTCACAATATCGGTATATCCGCCCGCGATCTGCGTCGGCAGCGAGCGATGGGTGGTCGTGGTGTCGCCGACCTGTCCGTAGGTGTTCTCTCCCCAGCCGAACGCAAAAGTCGGGATAAGTTCGAACGCGCCGATGTCCGCGCCGTTGCCGCTTGCCGCATTTGCCGTCGTGAAAATGTCATACGGTCGAATCACGCCGCGCCCGTCGGAACTTACTCCGGCGGAACCTTTGTCAATCGCCGGACTCGCGCCCGTGCAGGAAACATCCGGCACATTCGCGGCGGTGCATAACGCCCGCGCCGGAACTGTGCCGCCGTAGTTGCCGAGCGGCGCGAGCTGCGCGTTGATAGTTGCGGCGGACGTGCCGACAATATCTTTGTTGGCGTTCGGATTTCCGGCGGGAAACTGCGTCTCCGCGCCCGTGTTATTGCCGATCAGATTATAGCCTGCCGTCATCACCGAACTGTTATCGTTAAAAATATCCGGTCGGTTGCCGCTGTTGCCCGCTGCAATCGAATTGCTGACGGTAAGCTGGGCGAAAGTGCCGAAGACATAAATGCCGCCGCCGAAGTCGGGAACCGAGTTGCCCGTAACGGTCGAACTGCGTAAGTTCATCGTTCCCGAATTACAGAAACCGCCGCCGGAATTTGTAGCGGTATTGCCGGAAATGGTCGTATTCGTCACCGTCAGCGAACCGTTGGCATTGAAAAAGCCGCCGCACCGGTAAAGTCCCGCATTATTGGAAATGGTCGAATTAACGATCTGGTGATTCGCGCCGCCGCCGAGATAAACCCCGCCGATATTGCCGCTGCCGCTCGCCGTGTTGCCGGTGATATTCACCCCGCGCAAAACGATCGTCCCGCTTTCGGCGTAGATCGCGCCGCCGTAGCCGCTGGGCGACGAACCCGCGCCGTTGCCGCCCGTCAAGGTCGCTCCCGACAGAGTAAAAGTCACGCTGTTCAAAAAAAAGAGGCGGCTGTTGTTATTGCCCGAAATCGTCAGCCGATTCGCGCCCGTGCCGTTGATCGTTAAACTGCCGTTACTGGCGATGACGATTTCACTGTTCAAAGTGATCGTGCAGACTCCCGAAGTCGCGTTGCAGTTTGCCGCCGGAATGTTAAAAACTATGACATCATTGGCAGATGTTGCGTTCGCGTCTAAAACCGCCTGCCGCAGACTGCCCGCCCCTGAATCGGCGTTGGTCGTTACCGTATAAGTCGCCGCGTTCGCTTGAACGGCGGCGAAAATATAAATAACGCAAAGCGTCAGCAGTGTGTAGATGTTAATTTTTTGTTTCATTTCTTTAGTTTACTACCATCAAAATACTGTTAACTGATTTTTCTAACTGAGTATAACCTTAAATTACTTTAAAAACTTCAAGAAAATATCAATTTTTCTCAATTTTTCAAAAATTCTTCACCAAAAGAGCGGCGACGGCGGCAAATTGTATTTTTGCAGGACAAAACGCGCACGAATACTAAGTCGGATATAAATTTCCCGTTGTTGTTGAATGTGTTGCGGTGATGTTTGAATGTGTTGCGGTGATGTTTGAATATGTTGCGGTGATGTTTGAGCGTGTTGCGGTGATGTTTGAACGTGTTGCAGTAATGTTTGAGTGTGTTGCGGTGATGTTTGAACGTGTTGTGGTGATGTTTGAGTGTGTTGCAGTGATGTTTGAGCATTTAACGATGATGTTTCAAAATGCTGCCGTGATGTTTGAACAATGCGAAAGTCCTGATCGAATGATAATAGCGGGCAGGAAATTATGTTTTTTCTTTGCCGGTGACTTTATTTCTTGTCAGGATTTCCGCGCCTCTGAAAATAATACTTGAATTTCTTCCGTTTTTTTATCATAATGTGCATATCAAACAATAAACCGCTTCCCAGAACGGAAAATTCATACGGCTTTAGCGTTTGATGAATAGTTGCAACACAAGGAGGTTTAAAAAATTATGTATCCACAAACAGCGGATGAGCTTTTAGAGGCTCTGAATATCTTAAGTAGTTTGCCAAAAATGTATTAAACTATCTGCACTATGGGCAGAATTATCAAAGTTGAATTAGATGACGATCTCCGAAAAGAACTGGAAAAAGGCTATCGAAATGGTCAAAGTCATGCTTTTCGCACTCGATGTCAGATGGTCTTGTTAAAAAGCGAAGGACGCAAATCAAAAGACATTGCCTCATTTTTAGGGTTTTGTCAGCAAGCTGTCAATAATTGGCTCAAGCGATATAAAGCCGAAGGTATCGAGGGTTTAAAAGTCAGGGCAGGACGCGGACGACCCGCGATCTTGTCTCGAACCGAAGACTTGGAAGCTGTCAAAAAAGCCGTCCGGAAACATCGGCAGCGAATTTCGATTGCCAAAGTCGAATTGGAAACTACTCTCGGAAAAGAGTTTTCTAATCGAACTTTAAATCGGTATCTAAAAAATTTAACTGCCGATATAAGCGAATTCCGAGACGTTTGAAAAATAAAGAAAATGAAGTAGTTTATGAACATAAAGTTGACATTTTAAGAGAGTTGGAAAATTTGTCCGAGCAAGAAATAATAGATTTGTATTACTCGGATGAAAGCAAAGTCAGCTTAACTCCGTGTGTTCCATATGGTTGGCAATTTCCCGATGAAGAAGTTTTTATGCCGACGCAAAAAGGTGCGGGCTTAAATTGTTTTGCTCTCTTAAAAAGAAATAACGAGTGTTTGATTGAAACCACGACCGAGAATATCAACAGTCAATTCGTTTTTGAAAGGTTGGAAGAATTATCAACCAAATTGAAAAAGCTGACGGTCGTAGTTTTAGATAATGCTCGAATTCATACTTCAAACCTTATCAAAGAACGCCTCGCAGTGTGGCAAGCAAGAGGATTGTATCTCTTTTATTTGCCGAGATATTCGCCGCATTTGAATATTGTTGAAATATTGTGGCGAAAGTTAAAATATGAATGGTTAAGTCCGGGTGATTATCAAGCTAAAGAAAATTTGTTCTACCAAATCAGATTAGCTTTGAAAGCAGTCGGACAGAGTTTATTAATTAAGTTTTCAAAATTTAGACTTACTTTAACTTAAATATGTCCGACTACTTAGAAGCAAATATCTCGACTTACAAAGAGGAGGTTCAGGCGACAGCCGAGGAGATTACATCGGTCGGCGAATATCGTATGAATCTGGCGACGGCGTTGTCGAACGTCGAAATTGCCGACACCGACAAGCAGATGGTTACGCAGATTAAAAATGCCGTCTTTCGAGGCAATCCGGCGGAATCCATTCCCGCTTACCCGTCGTTTACACTCCAGAATTTGCCGTTTCCCGCGCAAAAAGCGGGCGCAGACCAATTTTATCGTGAACTCAAAGCGCGTTATAAAACCGCCAAAGGTTATACTAAAGAGATCGGAACCGCACTCGGTTTTGAAAAAACTTCGGGCGAAAAAGTTTCAAAAGAAGAATTGACGGGCGCGCTCAAATTGGCGGATTCGGGAAGTTATAAATACGAGGTGAACTTTATCAAACAAGGACAGAGCGGAATGCTGATCCAAGACCGTCTGCGCGGAACGGAAAAATGGCGCGAGGCGAAAACCGCGCTCGTCTCGCCCGTGAGCGTTGACGCTCCGAAACCGCCCGACGAAGACGCGGCGGTGCAGTTGGAAGTTCGCGGCAGATTGATAAAGGGCAATACTCAAGTCGGCAAATGGTCGCCGATCTATTCCTTGACGGTTAGTTCTTAATATTGAAAATTTATCATTTATCATTTACCGGTAAATGATAAAAAAAGAGGTCTTGTATGCTTTCGATATGAAAGTTTATACAACACCTCTTTTTTTTTATCCGAAGCGGATAAACGACAGACGTTATTTGGCGTTTTTTACATATTTATCAAACCACGTAACCTGCTCGTAGAGAACGTGTTCGATTGATTCTTTCGCCGAATAACCGTGCGCTTCATACGGCAGCATCACGAGCCGCGCCGTTCCGCCGTTGCCCTGAATCGCGGCGAACATTCTTTCCGATTGAATCGGGAACGTGCCGGAATTATTGTCCGCTTCGCCGTGAATCATCAAGAGCGGTTCGTTTATTTTATTTGCCGCGAAAAACGGTGAAAGTTTCGCGTAGATGTCCGGTGCTTCCCAGAAAGAACGGCGTTCGCTCTGAAAACCGAACGGTGTCAGCGTGCGGTTATACGCGCCCGACCGCGCAACTCCGGCTTTGAATATATCCGATTGCGCCAACAGATGCGCCGTCATAAACGCGCCGTAACTGTGTCCGCCGACTCCGACACGGTTGCGGTCAACAACGCCGAGTTCGACTCCTTTATCAACCGCCGCCTGCGCCGAATCTACGAGTTGTTTGATAAACGTATCGTTGACCGTTTTCGGGTCATTGCCGACAATCGGAATCGTCGCATTATCCAAAATCGCGTAGCCTTCGAGCAGCATAAACAGATGTGAATATCCGCCGATCTGCGTGAAACGGTTCGTCGAACCGGAAACTTGTCCGGCAACTGCCGAATTCGTGTATTCGAGCGGATATGCCCAAACTATCGTCGGCAGGCGCGTTCCTTCCTTGTAATTCGGCGGCAGATAAAGCGTAAACGAAAGATCAACGCCGTCGGCGCGTTTGTATTGAATGAGTTTTTTCGTGATCCCGCGAAGCTGCGGCGACGGGTCTTTGAAATCCGTCAAAGGTTTCATCGAGGTCGCATTCGCACGCGCTTCCGGCGTGTTCGTACGGTCGCGTAAAATCAGATTCGACGGTTCGCTGATCGTCTCGCGGCGCGTGATAAAACGCTTCGCCTCGTCGTCGAGCATTGTTACGAAAGTTTCGTAAGAATCATTGGTCGAACGCCACAGTTCATCAATTTTGAGCGTCTTTAAGTTCATCCGCCGCAAAAACGGTCGGTCGCCTTCGGCAGACGCGCCGCTTCCTTCGAGATAGATAAATTCTTCCCGTTTTGACGGTTCTTCCCGTTCTTCACGTTTCTCTCGTGCCTCTTCGTCTTCCTTTTCTACTTCGTCATATTGCCAGATAATTCGTTCACCGTTCGGCAGAGTTTTCATCACCGGATCGCCGATGTCGTTGTAGCGGTCGCGGATGTTGATGTCGTAAACCAGCCGCATTTTCGGGCTGTTTTCTTTGTAATCGGTCATAAACATCCGGCGTTTCTGCGTGTCGCGGTCGTAATCGCTCACCCACATCATTCCTTTTTCACCGAATGTTTTGCCCGCGTAGCGTTGTTCGAGTTTCAAAACTTCGATCGGTTTATATGTGAACGGCGCGACCATTTTCATCAGCTTGTCGCGGAAATCCGCCTTGTTGCGCGGGTCGCCGCCGTCGAGTGCTTCCGCCCACATCAAGGTCGAATTCTCCGAAGGAATCCAACCGTAACTGCGCGGTCCGACGGGAACGCCCTGCACCGGAAGCTGGTCTTGAAGCGGAATGTCCGCAATATAATAAAGCGGTTGTGCGTCCATATTCCAGACTTCTACTTCTTTCGGAAAATAATCATACGGGAAAAGATAAGAATAAGGACGTTTGATGCGCGCAATCAAAATATATTTTCCGTCCGGTGAAACATCGGCTTCGTCATAGATCGCCGGTTCGCCGATGGTCTTGACCGCGCCGTCCATTCCGACGACGGCAAGCTGCGAAGTCGCGTAATAATCGAAAAGTTTCTCGTCGTTCGGCGACGAAAGCATATCCTGAAAAGTGCGAATCGCGCCCGTCTTGCCGGAAGTTTCCTGAATCGCCGGAGATGTCGGCACGAGATCACGATACGCGGGCGCGGCTCCGCGATCTTTCGGAATCACATTGACGAACAGACTGCGCTGATCGGGCATCCATCTGATGCCGCCGACCGCCGTGTTGAGCATTACATTGTTGATCTTGTTCGCCTTTGCCGTCGTCGTATCTATTACCCAAAGTTCGACACCATTTTCCGTCAGATTTCCGGCGGCGACATATTTCCCGTCCGCGCTCCACGTCGGCGATGTAATCTTCGCGCCCTTCGGCAAACTGACGCGCATTTCCTTGCCGTCGGCGATATTTTTGAAGATCATTCCCGTAAAATACCGCTCATTGTAACTGCTGTTCGTTTTCACGTTGACGCGCGAACCCGCAAGTCTGAGCATCGGCTCGGCTAAGTCGGCAATCGGCGGATAACGCGAATATTCCAAAAGAAGGATTTTATCCTTCGCCGGACTGACCGTCGTAAAAGGCGTTTCCGGCGCGTTCAGCACGCCCATTATTTCCTTCGGCGGCTTTTTATAACCGTCTTGCGCGAAAGTAAAAATCGCGGAAAAAGTCAGACAGGTAAATATAACGAACAGTTTTTTCACATTTCTCATAATTGTCGGTCTTCGAATTTGCTTTAATCAGGCAAATTTTAGTTTATCTTTCCAGTTAGTTTATTTTTGCATCCGGCTTTCGTAATCGCAGAAAAATGCGTCTGATTTTTGTCGTCTGAATTATACCGAAAACCTTTATGCGAAGTCTTTGTTCGAGTATAGACGAAAACACGGCATAATTAAAAACGAATAATGAGCAATGAGAAAAAACTTGTTTCCCGTTGCCCTCTATTCGTTTTGTGTTTATTAAATTAAACTTTTTATTCGTTAAATCAAACTTCGCTGATAACGATAACTTCCGCGCGGCGTTTTGAATCGTCGAGAAATTGTTCGATGTCGCGTGAGATTTTTTCTTCCGCCAGAATTGTATTGATTCTTGCGCGAACATCATCAATCGAAGGCACGAGCGAACCGGGATTTCGTTTGCGGAATTCAGGCACGAACGAATTGCGATAATATTTATCTTCGTCTTCCGGCGTAATGACGACAAACGAGCGAAAACGGAAATCGAGATATTTTTCAATCGCCACGCGCTGTTCCATTATCTTTTGAAAATTGTCGTCTTCGATTGATTTGAATCCGACAAGATTCAAACGCCTGACAAATTCCGCAGTTGACGGAAAGTTGGCGATCACGCGGCGAATCTCGGCGTTTACTTCTTCTTCATTCGGTTCGGCTTGCGGCAGACGCTGCGCTTCTAAAGCGAACAATCTCTGATTTATAATCAACTGCAAAATCCGGTTTAAATCTTCCGAATTCGGCGGATTGATCTGCATATTCGGCTGTAGAGCAATCTGCCACAACAAATCGGAATATGTAATTAATTCCGTGCGCGTTCCGTCGCTGACGGTCGCCACGGTCTTGTCAATAACTTCCTGCGCCGATGTTCGTTTCGCGGAAATTACAAATATAACGGCAAATCCGAGAATTGCCGTTATCAAAAAATGAGCATAACTTTTTTGCCGTTTCATATCAGATCAATTTGATTTTTGCTTTTTTATCGGATTTCTGTCAAATAATTATTTATGTAATTATGTGTTAAAACTATTGACAAAATGTTTAAAATCTTTTTTAATTGAATTAGGAGTTTTCAAAACTCCCAATATCTTCTACGCAAAACATCCTCAATCGGATGACGAATTCTCGGGAAAAGTTTGTCAATCTGGTCCCGAAAAAAAATGTTGACTCCAGGCAATAAATCAGAAGCGGTTGTTCGGTCAGGCAAAAACTCGATGTATGCCGATGAATTAAAGTTTATAACCGATCTCGGTCGGAGTTTGTTGGTGCGCGTTCACCCGAAAAAGGTGGCGGCATACGTAGCGGAATCATTATCGCTCGAACTCGGCTCGGAAATTTGCGCCGTCATCGTCGAATTAGACCACATCGGCTTGATAAGCAGTGCTTTCGGCTCGTCACATAACGAACTGTCTGCGTTCCTGAACAGAAAAAGATTTGAAAAATGGCTCGATTTTATGCCGCCGCAAATTTCGTTCGGCACATTGGAAAAACAAGAATTTTTACTTGAAACTGAAAGCCACCGCTATGAATATGTTTCACCTCTGCATATTAACGGCGAAGTAAAAGGCGCATTGGTCGCCGGATTTATCGAGAGAAACGACTGCACGGAATCGGCAAAACGCTTAATTGACGCGGCGGCGCAGATGACGGCAATGAGCATCAATCTTTCGGCGCATTATGAATCAACGATAAATTCTTCGATAATGCAGGCAAAAGAAGAACATCGCCGTTTTACCGAATCAGTTCTCGATGCCTTGCCCGTTTCGCTGTATGTCATTGACCGCGATTACCGAATCGTAATGTGGAATCGGCATCGTGAGATAGGAATTCAGGGAATACCGCGCGATTCCGTGATCGGTCGTAATGTTTTTGAAGTTTTAGCCCGTTACCCGCACGGAAAACTGAGCCGTGAATTCCAGAGAGCTTTTCAAACCGGAAATATCGAGCGCATCGAACAGCGCACGACATCCGACGACGGCACGACAAAATACTGGTTGGTCAGCAAAGTTCCGATGCGCGACCTTGACACGGGAGAAATCACGCACGTTATTACGGTCGGCGAAGATGTGACAATGCGCGTCGAAGCGATTCACGCCGTCGGGCGCGCCGAAAAACTTGCCGCCGTTGGCAGACTCGCCGCCGGAGTCGTTCACGAGATAAATAATCCGCTTGCCACGATTTCCGCTTGTGCCGAATCGCTCGAATCGAGAGTTGATGAAGGCGCGTTCGGTGATTCCGAAGAAATTAACGATCTCAAAGAATATTTGAACTTGATTCGAAGTGAAGCCTTTCGCTGTAAGGGAATCACAACCGGACTTCTAGATTTCAGCCGCGTCCGCACGGGAAACCGTCATCCGATTGAAATTGAAGAAGTTCTCAGATCGTCCGCTAATCTTCTCAACCATCAAAAACGCGGTAATAATGTAAATATCAAATTGGACATCGAAGAAAATCTGCCGACCGTCGAAGCCGATGCCGGACAAATTCAGCAAGCCGTAATCGCGCTTGCGACAAACGCGATTGATGCGATGCCCAACGGCGGAACTCTCACATTCAGTGCGTTTTCCGATTCCAGACGTTTGATTATCGAAGTCAAAGATACCGGACACGGAATTACAGCCGAAGACTTGCCGAAAATTTTCGAACCGTTTTTCACCACGAAAGAAGTCGGCAAAGGAACGGGTTTAGGTTTAGCCGTCTGTTACGGAATCATCACCGACCACGACGGACGCTTGAATGTTCGATCAAATATCGGCAAAGGCACGACTTTTTCGATATTTCTGCCTTTAGAGATAAATGTTGACGTTTTGATACAGAATTAAAATGTCAACATAAAAGCAACTTCCCAACAACTCAAAATTTCTTCATCTGAAATTTGAAACTTAAAATCTGAATTATATGTCAAAACTTCTGGTAGTAGATGATGAAAAAAACTTGCGCCTCGTCGTGCAAAAAGAACTTAGCCGTCAAGGTCACGAAGTCATAACGGCTTCGGACGGCGAAATGGCGTGGGAAGAAATGCGACAGCAGGATTTCGACGTTATATTATGTGACATAAATATGCCGCGGCTGGACGGCATCGAACTTCTGCGCCGTCTGCGCGAAAGAAGCCAAAATCCGCCGGAAGTGATTATGCTGACCGGACAGGCAACCGTCGAATCAGCAATCGAAGCGATGAAACTCGGCGCATATGATTATTTAACAAAACCTTATCGAATTACCGAACTCGCCGTTCTGGTTCAACAAGCATCGGAAAAACAAAAACTAAAAATTGACAACCAACGACTTCGCGCACAAATCCAACGCGGCAATCCCGAACTGCCGGAAATCGTCGCCGAATCCAAGCAAATGAAAGAAGTTCTGCGTCTTGTTCAAAGAGTCGCCGGTTCGGACACGTCGGTTTTAATCACAGGCGAAAGCGGAACGGGAAAAGAACTTATCGCACAAGCGATTCATCGTCTCAGTCCGCGAGTCGAAAAATCGTTTATTGATCTGAATTGTGCGGCATTGCAGGACACGCTGCTCGAAAGTGAATTGTTCGGACACGAAGCCGGAGCGTTCAGCGGAGCGCGGGCGAGAAAATTAGGACTTTTTGAAATGGCTGACGACGGCACGCTTTTCCTCGACGAAATGATGGAAATGCCCGCGCCTTTGCAGTCCAAACTTTTACGCGCACTCGAAACACGCACATTTTTCCGCGTCGGCGGCGTAAAAAAAGTGTCGGTAAACGTGCGCCTTGTCGCCGCTACAAACAGAAATCCCGAAGAAGCCGTTGCCGAAGGAATTTTCAGAACCGATCTGCTTTATCGTATCAACAGTTTTCAGATTCATATTCCGCCGCTTCGCCACCGCCGCGAAGACATCGAACCGTTAGCGCGCCATTTACTGCAAAAAATCGCCGGAAATCACGCGCCCGAACTTTCATCTTCCGCCGTCGAAGCATTAACCGAATTCGATTGGGCGGGAAATGTGCGTCAACTTCGCAACTGTCTCGAACGCGCCGTAATTTTGGCTGATAACGGCGAAATTACGACCAAAGAACTGCCGCCGGAAGTTTTGCAAAAAACCGATTCGTCAAAAGTTTTCGTCAGCTACAGTTCGCCAGGTGGAATTCATTCAACCGACATTCACACATCTACGCCGTCAAATTTGAAAGATGTCGAAAAACAGCAAATTTTAAATGCCCTTGAACAAACAGGTTGGCATCGCGGCAAAACCGCCGATTTGTTGGGAATTTCATCCTCAACGCTTTACCGCCGTTTGCGCGAATACGATTTATAAAAAAACAGCCGCGAATGGCACGAATAAACAATTTAAATTGTTTATTCGTGCCATTCGCGGCAAAACTTTTAGCCGAACTCTACTTTCTGTCAACTCCGATCTTTCTTTCCACCAATTTTTCAACCGTGATCGGCACATTTTCGTTTCTCGCCATTCTGATAAATTCCGAATCAATCTTAAAAATGCGGAGTTTCGTCGCTTGTTCAACCGACAAATTCGCCAAACCTTCCGTCTGCATTTCGCGGATAAATTCCGGCGTAACTTTAAAAATTCTGAGTTTTACAGCATCTTCGCTGTCGAGATTGTTAAATCCGGCATTCTGCATTTCTCTTAAATATTGCGGCGTAATTTTAAATATGCGGAATTTCACCAGATCGTCGAGCGTCTTTTCCTGAAATCCCATCGCCACGACTTCGCGCATAAAATTCGCGTCAATCTTGAAAATTCGGGTTTTAACCAAATCTTCCATCGTCAAATTCGGAAATCCGGTCGCCGTCATTTCATTGATATAAGCCGAATTTATTTTAAATATTTTCGCCTTAAACAGATCGTCAGTATCTAAATTCTGTAAATTGCTCGATTTCAAATCATCGGCAAGCGCGACGGTTATATCCAAAGTCGTCGCCGAAAACTGCTTTTTCAAATCAAAATTAAAGCCGCGAGACTGCATCGCATTTGTAAAATTTCGATTCGGCGTAAAAGTAAAAGTTCCCGAACCTTTGCCGTTTTGAAAAGTTCCCTGCATCTCGATTCGTCCGGCTTCGCGGTCAACGTTGAATTTCACATTTGAATTTGCGGCTTCGGTCTGTGCTTTTGTTAAACCGCTCAAGTTGTCAAATGAAAAACTCATCCCATTTGAATTATTTTTTCCGTCCGCGTTATCAAAACGAAAACTCAGTTGAATTTTATCTTTTGAATCCGAATTGAAATTGTAATTAAAATCTTCGTTCTCGTCTTTATCTTTTACTTTATCTTTTCGATTCTGATTCCAGTTTTCCGATTTCCAGTTTCCCGTCAATGCCGTCTGCGCGACGATCACATAAGAACCGAAAACCAAAACGATCAACGATAAACTAAAGAGACTTTTAAGAATTATTTGCATATTTTTTGTCATAATTTTTCTCCAAAGAAGCGACACTTCCGTGCTTTGTTTATGAAACACCGCAAGTTTGGAATTTATGACAAAATATTTTTTACGACGTTTTTAGATCAAAATAAACTTTTGTTGTTATCGCGTTAGATTCGCAAAAACTTCGTCGGTAAATTTAAAATGCCGTTCTTCAACGTCCATTACCGCGCCGTGTTTTTCGTAAAATTTAACGGCGGGCGTGTTCCAATTCAAAACCTGAAAATCCATCCTGACCGCGCCGAATTCCCTGCCGATCTTTGCGATTTCTTTTAACATTTTTTCGCCGAGTCCGTGTTTTCTGTAATTTTCGGAAATATAAATGTCTTCGAGATAAACAGATTTTTGCCCGCGAAAACTCGAAAAATAAGGAAAGAAAATCGCGTAAGCAACTATTTTTTCGCCGTCCGCAGCGACCAGACATTTAACAAAAGCGTTTTCCCCGAATAAAACATCGCGCAGCTTTTCTTCCGTAATTTCGAGAAACTGCGAAAGTTTTTCAAATTCGGCAAATTCGCGCATCAATTCGATAATCGCCGGAATGTTTTCAGTTTTGGTTGGTCTGATTAAAACTTTTTGGTTCATTTAATACTCGTGCAAATGTAATTTAATTTTTTGCAATAACTTCTTAAATATCAAAAAGCGTCGGCTGAATGTCGGAATTTATTTTACTTTTTTTCAATACATTTCCCTTTCGCGCCTTAATTTTTTTCTCACGTTTTTCCCAACGTTCGCGTTTCGCGTTCGGGTCGAGCGAATTGTAAAAACAATCAACGCCGCGTTTTTCAAATTCTTCCTTCGTGCGCTTCATCGCCGTTTCGACATTTCGCTCGTCGAGCCATTCGGGAAAATGTTTTTTAAACAAATCCTGCGTCAACTGCTTGTGATTCATCGAAGCGATCCAGACGCGGCGCGTAATATACGGCGCAAATCTTTCCGCGTAATTTTCGGGATCGAGCGGCAAAATCGGCATACACGAAAGCCGAGTTTCGATGCCCGCGTCAAAATAAAGTTTCAAACCGCGCTCGCGTTCGAGCAAACTCGGTGCTTTAGGTTCAAAAATTCTTTTCACATCGTCGCGGTCGGTGTGAATCGAATAACTGACCAAAACGCTTGTCTTTTTCGCCAATTCCTGCAAAAGCGGAATATCGCGCGCCACATCACGCGAAGTCCCGCGCGTCTGAACTTCCAATTCGAGCGGCGGATTTTCAATAAAAAACTCCAAAATCGGCGGAATCAACTTCAATTTCCGTTCGATCGGCATATAAATATCGGTCGCATTCCCGAAATAAATTTTCGATTTCCTAACCTTTTCGCGTTCCTTGTGCAAAAGCTCGACGAGATTCGTCTTGTAATCAACCCATTCGCCCCAACCCGTTTTGTCCCATTTTTCCTTCGTCCGCCCCGTAAAAAAATTCATCTTGATCGCCGAACAAAATTCGCACGCGAAAATACAGCCTTGATAAGGATTGATCGCAATATTCTTCCCGTAAGTCGAAGACAAAGCATTGCGGGCGAGAATTGGTTTTAATGAAAAAGCCATAGCAAAATTATATCAAATTTTGCCGCGGCTTTTTTTATTTAGAATTGTTTTTAACGGCTGAGATGACGCGGGCGGCTTGAAACCGTCGCAACACGAACCGCTGTTGCCGCCTCGCGTCCATTGAATTGTTAGCTTTGCTGTTATTTTTTTCGCGCCTGCTTTTTTAATTCATTGACAATTAATTTGTTTTTTGCAGCTTCAGCCCACTGTAATGCCGTCATTTTTTTGTAATTGTTAACTTTTGTCGGTTCGGTTCTAATAGTTAGATCGGGATTGTGCTGCAAGATCGCTTTTACTAAATCTAAATTATTATCTCTGACTGCCAAAAATAATGCAGTAAATCCGTGATAATTATCTCTGGCATTTATATCAAATCCGAGACTCACCAGATAATCCAAAACTTCTTTAGTTTTGGCTTTAGTAATTAACGGATAATCTTCGTCATCATCTTTAATGTCGGCGTGGTGTTCGACCAACAGTTTCATCATCGGCAAATCTTGCTTTGAAACGGCATATGGAAAATTCAGAACGATATGACTCGGAACAGAATAGGTGGATTTTCGCCAGACGGACTGATTATTTACATCGGCTCCGTGTTCGAGCAACAATCCGGCAATCTCGACGTTTTTTCTGTCAACAGCCTCGCCGAGAGGTGTCGCATAGGCTGCTTCTTCGGCGTTAAAAGACGTTGTTTTAACATTAGCATTAGCATTTGCGCCGCGTTCCAACAACTCTTTGACGCTTGCCGCATCGTCGCGCTCGATTGCTTCAAACAACAGTTTATCCTGCTGGCTGGCATATTCAAGCGGCTTTTTCGATTTTGCTTCTTCCGGCGGCTCCGGCGGCGGTTTTTCGGAAACGATTTTTTTTTCGGTCGGTGTTGCAGTCGGCGGCGGCACGAGGTTTGTAAAATTCGGCGTTTCCGCTTGATCGTTTCGACAGCCGGAAGTCAAAACCGAAAAAGTGAAGATCAACAGCAAATTAACGAAAACTATTTTCATTGAAGATTACCTCACTTTCCCGTCGGGTAACTGTTAAAAGCAATTCTATACTTCTCTCGCAACAGGTTCAAAGGCTTTGCCGGCTGCGGCTCTCCTTTTTTGTCTCCGGTTGTGTAATTCAGCCCGCTGCGCGGCGTGGTATTGACATCGCCACCCGCCTTCGCACTTGCTGCCTGATTCGGAAAACTTGCCCACTCAAAACTGCCTATCTCAATCGCATTATCAAATCTATCCTCAAGAATCGCTGTCAGCAGTCCCGGTCTTTTCGTGTCCAAAGCGTAAGCCCCGAAAATTTCCTGCGATTCGGGTGTCATATCATAAAGTCCCAACAGTCCTTCCGCCTCGCGCCAAGTAACGGGAACAGCTTGATAACGCCCTGCCGCCACGCCGCCCGGATGATTGTAAAGATTCTCCATATATCGCGGATTGGCAATCGTTCCTCCGTATTTTACATTGTAGCCTGTTCTTCCGTTTTTTGTTCCGCCGTCCGAAACGTCATTATCTGTTCCTTCCGCCCACGCAATCATATCTAAAAAGGCTTTGACCCGCGTATCCTGACCGTTTTCCTGCATTTTCCTGCCGAGTGCGGTCAATGTTTTTCCTTTCGTATTCTCAACGATAAACTTGAACTGCTCGAAGTTAATTCGTCCGTCGAGTGCTTCTTTAACGCGCGGGTCTTGATAATTGTAGCTTTCATTGATAAAAACGTCTTTTCCGACCTGTGAGCGTGTCGCGCCGAAGATTAACATTTTATAGTATCTATCATCCGGCTCTAACTTGATACCGCGATAAACCGTCAGTTTGTCTTTCGTCAAACCGATGCCGTCACAAAATGCTGTCCAATCGTCAATAGCCAACTGCGTTGAAGTGGATAATATGCCATTTTCCCGAACGCCGGGAGTATTAACATCTTCTTGAGCGAGATTGCTCATAAAATTTAGATTGCTTGCGGCTTGATTGAGCAGCCACTGAACGATTTTAACGTCCTGTGGGTTATTCACGCCGCCTCTGCCAACGCTAGCACTAATGAAAGCCATAAGAAAAACCTCCCAAAAACTACTGATCGTCTATTATTAACATGAAAAAGCTAACGATTGAGATGACGTGGGGCGAAACCGCCACCGCGCAACTTCGAGTTTACCAAAAAAGATTTTAAAGAGAAGCTGTTTCGCCCTCACGTCCATTGATTTGTTAGCCGCGTTTTCATCCGAAGGGAAGCCGTTTGACTCCGCGTTAGTTTATTTCACTTCACCAAAAACAATTTTCTACTTTGAAGGCTTAAAACGATAAACTATTGTCATTTCAAAATAGTCATTACCGGCGAGCGACAAACGACTGACATCAAATTTAGCTCTGGCTGCGGTTTCTTCGGACAGGTTCTCAAACAACTCGTCTTCAATGCGGTCGGAACATATTTTAGAAGTTTTATCGCTCGCTGCCGCGCAAGATTGGGCGACGCTGCCTTTTCCGTCCACTAAAATTTTTACCGGAACACAGCCTTTAAGTTTTTTCTCTTTTGCTTCGGACGGATATTTCGGCTGCGGCAAACTGTCTATTTTCAGACTGCGGACTTTCAAAGTTTTATACTTAGAAAAATCGCATTGCTCGCTGTCTTTAGACTTGCTTGCAGAATTTGAGTTTTCGCGGTCTTTGTTTTTGTTCGTGCAATTCGCATTTTTTACTGTGTCTGACTGGGCAAGCGTTTTAAAGTCGGAGTTTTGCAGGAAAATAAACGCGACGGCAAAAATGCTCAAAACGAAAACCGCTCCAACCGTTAATAACAATATTCTTTTCATAACGCTATTTTTTATTTGTTCGTCTGATGTCGAATAGTTTCATTGCTATATCGGCAACTTTCAAAAATTTAACCGTTCCGTCGTGTCCGGGAATTTTGTCGAACCGTTTTTTATCGGCGATTTTATTATAGGCTTCTCGCAAGACGATTTCCCACTCCGCCGCCGTTTTCACGCTTTTGTTGTAAGGTTCGCCGATGTGTCCCCAAAATTTCCCGCGTGCGACTTTAATTACATTCTCGGCTTGAAAAGCAGCCATATCATCCGTATTATCCTGCACTTGTTCAAGATAATCGGCGTAGTTTTGAATCCAGCCCGAATCGCCAATTAACATTGTTCCCAATGTTCCCTTTTTTTCGGCAAGTATGCCGAAAATGTCGTCAATTCCTAACTGGTTATACTCGAATGTTGATGTCGTATCAATCAAACCCTTCGACATTACGATACCGATTGCGCCGTTGCAATCTGAAGCTGGACCTCTATTTCCGTCAAAATACTCGTTAATGTTTCTCGCCGAATCGTCTCCGGCGTTAACAGTCAAATACCCAAAATCAGCGAGAAATTTTCTGGTCGCCGCCGCCACTCTGACGCGAAGCATCAGTTCGAGTTTCTTTAAAAGAGGCGCGACTGAAATTGGTCGTCCCGCCTGAACATTCCCGCTTTTGGAAATTTCCTTCCAATCATTGCCGTCTCCCGTAATCATTTCGGCGAGTCCCGCCAAAGTCGCTTTTTCTCCGGCAGTAACCATTCCATTATATGAATTCCAGTATATGAATTCCAGCCGCCCGTCCAAGTGGTTCTCGTCCAGTTGTATCCGTTCGCATTGTCATAAAAATTAAATCTCGGAGATTTGAAGGATTGATTTAGAAAAACAATATTATCTTCGGAAAGGAATTCATACATAAATTTTTGTTCTCCTTTGGCTTGGTATTTAACACAACACTTAACTACTTTTCAATTCGTCTTGCAACTTATGCCTTCAAGAAGCGGCTAACTTATGATTATCCCGATTCATTCGGCATAACACTCGTATTAGGTGTATTATACTGAATCAATCGGTATAACACTCATTATTTGTATGTTATGCAGATTGATTCGGCATAACTCCCTTATGTGCAGAATAAAATTTATTTATTTCCGAACTTTTTGCAAGAGAATTATAAATCAAAAGCCGAAATTGTTAGAGCAAGTCAGGGCGGTTGCCAGAGCGCGTCATTTGAGTCATCGAACCGAGGATGTTTATCACAATTTTATTAAACGGTTTATTCTGTTTCATAACAAACGTCATCCGAATGAAATGGGCACGGAAGAAATAACCGCGTTTCTGACTCATTTGGCGGTTGAGGAAAAAGTTTCGGCTTCGACGCAAAATCAGGCATTTTTCGCTTTGCTGTTTCTTTATCGTGATGTTTTGGGAATCAAACTGCCGAATATCGAAGGCGTTGTCCGTGCCAAACGTCCCGAACATCTGCCCGTCATTTTTTCTGCAATCGAAGCGAAAGCGATTTTGGCGAATTTGAACGGCGTTTCTTTTCTCGTAGCGAGTTTGCTTTACGGCGCGGGTTTGCGTCTAACGGAAGCATTGCATCTGCGCGTCAAAGACATTGATTTCGGAATGAATAACATTACCGTCCGCGACGGCAAAGGCGCGAAAGACCGCACGACGCTGTTGCCGGAATCAATCAAAGAAGAATTAAAACAGCATCTGCGAAAAACGAAGTTTACGCACGACGAAGATTTAAAACGCGGTTTCGGCGAAGTCTGGCTGCCGTTCGCGCTCGCCAAAAAATATCCGAACGCTGGAAAAGAATGGAAATGGCAATACATTTTTCCGTCCGCCAAACTTTCGCCGACACGCGAAGACGGCAAAATCCGGCGTGATTACACATCGCCTTCGACAATTCAAAAAGCGGTCAAAGATGCGATGAAACGATCCGAAATCCTCAAACACGGAAATTGTCATACATTTCGCCACATTTTTGCGACGCATTTGCTAGAAAATCAATACGACATCCGTACCGTTCAGGAACTTCTCGGACACAAAGACATTCGCACGACGCAGATTTACACGCACGTTTTGAAAAACAAAAATTTCGTCAAAAGTCCTTTGGATTTTTAAGAGTTTTTTTAAGCTAAAGCAAATTCGGTTACTTCACGATGCGACGGCGGATAAAATGCAAGCACGTTGTCTTCTTTTGGAATTCCCGCATCAAGCATTTGCTGGACTGGTTTAAAATGTCACCAGATTTTCAAGCATAATTTTTGCTTCTCGCATCTGATCAAACTACGAATTCCAAGCAATCTGACTTTTCAAACGCATAATCGTTTTATCTTTGCCAAAGCTTACAATCAGTTCCCTACAAAAAGATTTCATAATTTGTAACACCAAGAAATTCATGTAATTTTTTTGCGGTTTTCAAAGTTATCGGTCTTTTACCGCTCAAAATTTCCGACACGACACCGACCGAACCGAAAACGGGAAGTAAATCTTTTTGTTTCATTCCGCGATCATCCAAAAGCATTTTCAGAATTTCATTCGGCGGCGAATCGGCAATCGGATAGGCTTTTTCTTCAAAGGCTTCGACTAAATTACACAATAAACCCAACAAAGATTCTTCTTCGGGCGAAAGTTTTTCTTCGCCTTTTCTCATTAATTCTTTAATAATTTTCAGCAATCTCTCATTTTCTTCCTCAGTTTCAACAACGCGAGGAAGCGTGTCAATCAATAATTGCCCGTAAATTTTATTATTAAAAGTCATCACATTTATCTCCTAGCAACAAACCGCTTTCCATTTATCTTTGTCGTATTCCTTGTGAGTTAAAACGTGCAAAGTATAAATTCTTTGTATCCGGTAATTGATGTAAGTTATCAATCTATATTTGTTTCCGCCGAAATTAAAAACGGTGCAATTCCCCACCAAATCAGCGTGCGGAAAATCTTCTCTGACTTCCGCTAAATTATACCAATTTGCTTTATCGGCTAATTTGAACCAATTATTAAGAGAATTTTCTGCATCGCTGTTTTCTTGCCAAAACTCTCTTAACAATTTTTTGCTGATTATGTGCATCGCTCTCCAAAAACAAATCTTCTCAAAAAAGCGAATTCAAGTCAATAAATTTTCGCTTTTTCGAGAAGATTATAGATTTAGATTGGTTTGTTTTTTTAACTATTCCAGGCAATCTGACTTTTCAAACGCATAATCGTTTTGTCTTTGCCGAGCAATTCCATCACCGCGAGCATTGAAGGTCCGACCATTTGTCCGGTTAAGAGAACTCGTGCGCCGTTTAAGATCACGCCGACTTTTGTGCCTTTTGTGTCGCAGAATTTTTGGACGACTTCGTAGATCGGATCGTGCGACCAATCTTCGAGTTCTTCAAATCTTTCGGCTAATTCGGGCAGCCATTCTTTTAAATCGGAATGTTTTTTCAAGTTTTTATCAATCGCTTTTTGGTCGAAATCGAAATCTTCCGAGAAAAACGCGCGTCCTTGTCCAGAAAAATCTTTGAGCGTGTAAAATCTTTCGCGGATCAGATCAATAGTTTTCGCCAACCATTCGGCATCGTCGTCGTCATATTCTTCGCGCCAGAGCTTGGCGGATTTCAATTCTTTTGCAACGTGCGGCAAAAGTTCTTCAAGCGGCAGCGTGCGAATATATTCGGCGTTCATCCAGATCGCTTTGTCGTCCGTCCAGCGGCGTTCGTTGTTCGCGTCGAAATTAAATGTCGCGTTCGATTGATGAATCCGGTCGAGCGAGAATTTTTCGACGAGTTCGTCGAGCGTGTAAATTTCCTGTTCTTCGCCCGCCGACCAACCGAGAAGCGCGAGAAAATTGCGAAACGCGGCGGCTAAAAATCCCGCGTCGCGGTAAGTCGTCATCGAAACGATCTCGCCGTGAATTCGTTTGGAAAGTTTTTTCCCGCCCGGAGCGAGAATCAGCGGCAAATGCGCGAAACGCGGCGGAGTTTTGCCCAACGCTTCGTAAATCAAAATCTGTTTGTGCGTGTTCGTCAGATGATCTTGTCCACGAATTACGTCGGTAATTTCCATTTCGATGTCGTCGCAGACGACCGCCAGATTATAAAGCGGATGACCGTCGGAACGCAGCAAAACCAAATCTTCGATCTCGTCGTAATCGCGTTCCTGCAAACCGTAAACCGCGTCTTCAAAAGAAGTTTTTCCCGTTTCCGCAACCTTCAAACGAATCGCAAACGGTTCGCCATTTTCGGCGCGGCGGTCGGATTCTTCTTTCGGCAAATCACGAAATTCGTTATCGCGCATATTTTTTTCGCCCTGATTTGCGCGCGCTTTGGCGACGATTTCCGCTTTGATATTTTTGTCGTTCGGCTCGGCTTTCGGCGTAAAATCTCGATACGCTTTTCCTTCTTCGAGCAATTTCTGCGCGGTCGCGCGATGGTTGTCGGCATTGTCCGATTGAAAAACGATCTCTTCGTCGTGCGAAAATCCGAGCCACTCTAAGCCTTCCAAAATCGAGCGCGTTGATTCTTCGGTCGAACGCGCGATGTCGGTGTCTTCGATTCTCAGAAGAAATTTCCCGCCGACGTTTTTGGCGTAAAGATAATTAAAAAGCGCGGTTCTCGCCGAACCGATGTGCAAATAACCCGTCGGCGACGGCGCAAATCTTACTCGTGTTGTCATATTTTTTTTAGTCTTTCCGGTGAACTTCCTTCATATATTCCGCGATCAATTGTTCGTTTTGGCGTTCACTTTTCTCAAACGCTTCGATCACATTTTCGGCGGTTTGTCCGGTTTTATTTTGGTTTAATTTCTTTTTCGCCTGCAAATCCGTGACTTCGATTTCAAATGCGACGACACCTTTTGCCAGATTCGTCTTATAATCGCCGGAAATTTCCTGCCAATCGGTTTGAAAATAATTCGGATCGTAACTCTCGATTTGTTTTTCCAGTAATTTCAAATTTTCCGACACATCAAAAATTTTCGCGCGTCCGTAAGCATGAACGGCAACGTAATTCCACGTTGGAACATTTTGTTTTTCACCGTAAAGCAGAGGCGAAACATAAGCGTGCGGTTCTTGAAAAATTACGAGAAGTTCTTTGTCAAATTGTTTCCAATGCAAATTCGCTTTTGCCAGATGTGCCGAAAGAATCACTTTTTCAGCGCGTTTTTCAATTATGAATGGCAAATGCGTCGCCGTCGGAAAATCATTTTCCGATGTTACAAGAGTCGCAAAATTAAAATCACGCATAAAGGCGAGAATTTTATTTTCGTCTTCTTCGAGAAAAAAATTCGGAATATACATTTTAAGAAACGGATTTCAATTCTTTTATTTGCCGCGTTAGATTTTCGAGTTTGTCCAAAACTTCACGGCGGAAATTGTCTTCCGAAGTTCGCGTGTTTCCTTCGACGTAAAAATCGCCGTTTGAATCGAGAATACATTTTTCGATTTCTTTTACATTCTCGAATCCTTCGCGGTGCGCGATCGTATTTAGGTCGTCCTTGGTCAAAAGCTCGCGCCGAACCGCTTTTTTATTGATCTTACTGTTTTCGATGATCGTGCGCGGTTTTCCTTCGATAAATTCTTCGACCGTTTTGCTGTTATATTTAAAAACCGCCACCAGATAATTTATGCCGAGCAATGAAACCGCGCCGACGACTCCGCCGATCAGCGAATTGTCTTGTCCGATAATCGCGTTTTGCACAGTGTTCGAGAGCGAAATAATCACGACCAGATCAAACGGGTTTAATTGTCCGAGTTCGCGTTTACCGAATATCCGCAAAAGAAAAATCATCGCCGCGTAAACGATGATCGGGCGCAGAATTTTCTCCAACCAAAACGCCGTGTCGTCCAATGTGAACATATGCGCCCACGAAGAATCTGCCAAAAACGCCGGAAAAATTTCAATGACCATTAGTTTTGATAACCTCGAATCGAAATTGATTAAAAATACCTTTCGATTTTAGCGCAAAACTAAAATTAAAAGGCTATTTCAGATTAAAAAATCGAAATAGCCTAAAATAAAAATATGGCGGAGACGACAGGATTCGAACCTGTGGAAGGCGATTAACCTTCAACGATTTAGCAAACCGCCGCTTTCAGCCACTCAGCCACGTCTCCGCAATTTGAAAACTTTTCCGCGAACAGAAAAGCAATTTTTAATTCTAGCCGATAAGCAAACTTTGTCAAGTTCTTGTGCATCATAGTCAGCAAAGTTTTCGGGTTAATGCTTGACACAACTGAATTTTAATAAGAAAATACAATTTCGTGCGCGTTACCTTTTCAAATTTATTTATTGGCAAATTGAAAAACAGCATCTCCATAGCTTAATTCTCCCCGGAATTATTTGATTGGAGGAAGTTTTTTCCGAATGTTTTCTATAAAAAATTACACAAAATCGCTTTTAATCACGTTCGTCGCTTTATGTGCGCCGTTAGCTTTTGTTTCCGTTTCGGAAGCGAAAGTTGTGATAAATGCAAATAATTTAGGCAAAACGGGAACGATCAGCGGCATTATTAAAGATGAATCCGGCAATCCGATTTCCGGCGCGTTCGTAGCGATTTTCCGTGTCGGCACATCTGATCTTTTATTGAAGGTTCGTTCGGCGGCAAACGGCAGTTTTTTGGCAAAAATAATTCCCGGAACTTATACGGTTCTGGCAGTTGCTGAAGGTTACAATCCTGTTAGATTGGGCGCAATAGAAGTTAATCAATCGGCAAATTTAAATTACGGTTTCAAATTGGAGCGTTCGGGAAGCGGCAACACTCTGCCCGAAAAGCGCGCTGACCGAAACAGCACAAAATGGCGTGTCCGTGCGGCAAACGCCCGCCGTTCGGTTTATCAAAATAGTGAAGGTTCCGCGCCGATTGATGAAACGCCGGTAATTGATGATTCTGTAATTGCGGAAAATGATTCTGCCGCAGATAAAAATGAGAAAGATTCTTCGCGTCCGGGGCAAACGATTGTCGAAACATATTTTGCAGATACAAAAGGCGGAAATTTTACCGGCATAAATGTCGCTACGTTTTTGCCAATCAACGAAAAAGCGGAAGTTCTTATTGCGGGACAAACCGGCATCGGTGAGAATGCACCCGCCAGATTTGAAGCGAAACTTAATTTCAGACCGAATAATCATCATCAGGTTCGCTTAAATACGGGTATTGCCAATTTCGGAAAAATTGAAACCGTAAAGGAAATCAAAAAATCGCTTGGACAATTTTCGGTGCAGGCAACCGATGAATGGAAAGTCCGTGAAGGCGTAATCATCGTATTCGGCATTGACTACTCGCGTTTTTTCGGCGCGGGCAATGATTTTTCGATTACTCCGCGAATGGGTTTTCAATACGACGTAAATTCAAAAACTCGTTTCCGCACGGCTTACACGACTCAAACCGAACAAACAACCTGGCAAAATGTCATTGATATGGAAGGAACGAAAGTTCTTTTCCGCGAACCGGCGGCTTATCAGGATGTGGTTGTAGAAAATGAAAAGCCGAAAATGAATAAATCAAACCGGCTTGAATTCGGTATCGAACGAATTTTAGACAAAAATTCGACTATCGAAGGAAATGTCTTTTTCGACACGGTTAGTTCAAACGGTGTCGGCTTGCTAAATCTTCCGATAAATTCTTTGGATGGCGAAGGATTCAACGAATTTGTCGCCGATCAGCAAGGTAAAGCGCGCGGTGTCAGAGTCGTCTATAACCGTCGTCTGAACGGCACATTCAGCACTTCGGCGGGCTATTCATTCGGAAACGGTCAGAAACTTTCCGAAACGGGAATTACAAATCCGGCTGATACATTCAGACAAGATTATTTCCAGACACTTTACGGGCAAGTTGATGCGGATTTCAAAACCGGAACGAGTGTGCGAACAATTTTTCGCCTGTCGCCCGAAGCAACAATTTTTGCAATTGATCCGTTTCAAGGACGTTTGGCAATTTACGATCCGGGTTTAAGTGTTCTGGTGACGCAAAATCTGCCGAATTTAGGTTTACCATTTCAGGCTGAAGCAATGGTTGACGCAAGAAATATTCTCGGTTTTCAAAATAGCGTCAATAATGACGACACTTCTTTATCTTTCGCTTCTCAACGCAGAACTTTGCGCGGCGGAATTTTAGTCAGATTCTAAAAATTGTTAAATTAAAAAATCAAGGCTGATGATTTAAATCATCAGCCTTTTTAATTTGGAAATTCATCTCGACTAAAATTCAATATTCGACATTTTCTCTTAATTGATAAAATTACTTTTCTTTCCTGAAGATAACTAATTTTCTTCTCGATTCGACCTGTAAACCGGGACGTTTCGATGTAACGACAATTTCCCTGATTTCACCGTCGGGAGATTCGCTGAGAGGTCGTTTCGGCGTGTAAGTTAAAACATAATTTGAATCAATCACGCGAGCGACAATTTTGGTTTTGTCAATCATTTCCTGCATTGTCGCCGGAAGAATAAACATTCCGCTTGTATCAGCGGCAAGATCGCTCAGATATTTCTGACTTTCCACTAACGAATCTCTGCGCTCACGCATCACGCGCAAAAAACCTTTATCAGTATTTATCGTTAAAATCGTGGTTTTATTAACATTATTTCCGTCGCCTTTTTGTAACGGCGGAGGAATTGCGCCGATCTGAGGTTTGGGCGAAGGTTTTCTGGAAACCGTCTCCGTTTTAGGCAAAATTTTATCATATTCAAGCTGTGTGTAACTGATTACGTGAACGCTGATGCTTGAAGCAAGTAGTTCCCGCAACGCTTTGTCGCGCTCGCTTTTATCGTAAATGCTGTCTGTTCCGTCACTTATAAGCACGAGATTGAGATTGTCGCGTTTCGATCTTTGCAGATATTCCGTTGCCACACGTAGCGCATCAACAAAAATCGAACGCCGCCCGAAATTTAGTTTCGTATCGAGAATTTGCTTTGCAGATTCTTTATCTTGTGTCCAGTCAACCAAAATATCGGCTTTATCGAAATACTGCAAAATCGCAACAGAATCCTGTGGCGCAAGCTGATTGATCAATGCGTTAGCTACTTTGCGGGTTTGATCAATGCTTTTCACCTGACGAAGTTCGCCGCCGGTATCTAAAACGATCAAAACATTTGCCGGAAGTCGGCGCAGACTGTCGGCTTGATGAAGTCGTCCGTCTTCGTTAATTACAAGATCGTCTTTATCAACATCAGAAACAAAATCTCCGTCGCGGTTAAAGGCGGAAACATTCATTTTGATCTCTTCCGTAAAAAAAATTTCGGGTTTATCGTCAGTTTCGGGTGGGGTCGGTGTCGATATTTGAGCATTAGAGATAAAACAAAAAGCGGTAAATAAAAACAACAAAAGCGGTAATTTTTTATAAAACATAATTTCCGGTAAATTCAGCAAATTCTGTTTCTATGATGCCTGCAACTTGAAATTTTATGCTTTACGGAAAAATAAAAAACTTTTTTAAACTGAAATGCTGTAAACATTTAATGAATTTCGTTTAACTTGAATCCGTCAATTCCCTTTCGACAAAATTCCGTTACAAAATCTATAAATAAGTCCGGCTTTTCTTCCTGCGGGACGTGACCGCAATTTTGAAAAACTATCAAACGCGATTTGAGAATCGAATTATAAAGTTTTTCGCCGTCGGAAAGCGGAATCACATTATCTTTTTCTCCCCAGATAATTAAAGTTTGCTGATTTATTAAATGCGCGTCGTTTTCGATGCGGTCGGCATCCCAGTTTCGCGCCGTTTTTAACAGAGAAGAATGTCCGTCCGCCGCACTTAACGGTCGAATTATTGATTCTATTCGGTCGCGCGTAATTAGTTCGTAATTTTCGGGAGCAATAGTTGCTTTCATACGAATTTTCATAAATGCTTTTGAATCAATTAAAAAAGGCGTAACAATTTCCCCCAACCAGCGAATTCCGGCAAATTTCAAGATCGGATGCTGACTCGGTATGTCGTTTATTACGGGATCAACGAGGACAAGTTTTTCAACTCTTTCAGCATAATCGAGCGCGATTGTCGCCGCGACTGCGCCGCCGTAAGAACTCCCGACAATCGTTGCGCGCCCGATGCCGAGATGATTCATAAAACGCTCGACCATTCTGGCTTGTCCGGCAATCGTATAATCAAATCCTTCCGGTTTGTCCGAGAATCCGAAACCGAGCAGATCAATTGAAATCACGCGAAAACCTTCATCGGCGAGACGCGGCGCGGAAGTTTTCCAGACATACGTCGAAGCCGAATAACCGTGAATCAGAATCATCGGCGGATTCGTTTCATCGCCGAATTCCTGATAATGAACGCGGCTTCCGTCAACTTCGACAAAATGCGAATTTTCGGAATGATGAACGATTTCCCTGAAATCTTCCCAGTCAACCGTTTTCGCTCGCATCAAAAATTTTGCGGCGACTGCTCCGCCGATTCCCGCGCCGATTCCCAATGCCAGATATTTCTTGTTCATAGTTTTTTATACCACAACCACACGCGGTTGAATAAATCCGTCCGCAAATGAATAAAATCCGACGGCGATGAGATTATTTTTCCCGTCGGACATTCTCACCGCTTGTCCGTCCGCAGCCGAAAAATTATCACGAAATAACTTCATCCCGTTAATAGTTTTATTAATTTCTTCCGCATCTAAAATAGCTTCGGGAAGATGAGAAACACTATCGTTCAGCGGAATTAAATTTTTTTCAATTTCTTCACTTTCCGCCATTTGCGCTAATTCTTCAAGCGTTACGGCACTTTCAATCGAAAATTTTCCAGCCCGAATTCTTCGTAATTCCGCCAAATGCGCGCCGATTCCGATTTTTCTGCCGATGTCTTCCGCTAAAGTTCTGATATAAGTTCCCGCCGAACAGGAAACGCGAATCGTCCGTTGTTCGTTGTCGTTTGTCCGTTGTTCGTTATTTAATTCCAGGTTGTAAATATTTATTTTTACGGGTTCGCGTTCTATTTCGATTCCTTCACGCGCCATTTCGTAAAGTTTTTTCCCTTTTATTTTTTTAGCCGAATACATCGGCGGCGTTTGTAAAATTTCACCGCGAAATTCAGTAAAAATTTCTTCCCAATCAGCTTTTCCAAGCAGTTTTGAGATTTCATCATTCGTCCTTCCGCTTTCATCTTTTCGCTTACCCGTTTTATCGCCCGTTTCTGTTTCAAAACCAAATTGAATTACTGCTTCGTATTCTTTTTCGTCTTTGTCGAGGAATCTCGCCAATCGCGTCGCTTTGCCGACCAAAACAACCAAAACGCCCGTCGCAAAAGGATCGAGCGTTCCGGTATGTCCGATGCGTTTTGTCTTTAAAATTCGGCGGCAACGCGCAATAACGTCGTGCGATGTCCAATCTTCGGGTTTGTCTATAATTAAAACACCGTCCATAATTAAGTTTGATCTTTGATTTTTGATCTTTGATCTTTGAGTTGAAGTTTAGAAAAGCCGAACGGAATTTTCAAAGATCGAAGATCGAAGATCAAAAATCACCTGTTACAAAATGTGGCGAAAATATAAAAAACCTTTAGAAAACAGCGAACGAGTTATAAAAAACGTCGAGAAATCGAGAAAAATGACGATGAATCGCGCCGTCAGATTACTTGCCGCCAAACCGCGTTCGATTGAAGAATTACGCCAGCGTCTGATGGAAAAAAATTGGACGAATGAGGAAATTGTCGAAACGGTTCTGAAAAAACTCGAAGAATATAATTATCTCGACGACGAAAAATTTGCCAACGATCTTGCCGCTTCAAAACTTCGCCAAAAACCTGTCGGCAGACGACGTTTGAGACAGTCTCTTTCCAATAAAAAACTCGATAAAGAAACAATTGACGAAGCGATTGAAAACGTTTTTGAAAAAATGCCGGAAGAAGAAATTCTCGAAAAAGCGATTGTTAAAAGATTGAGAATAAAAGGCAAACCGGAAACGCGCGAAGACACGAAGAAATTTTATGATTATTTAATGCGTCAGGGATTTTCTTACGACATTATCAGAAAAAAAATGCGTGAAATTGCAGACAAAGATTTCGAACTTGAAGATTATTAAATATTGCCGCAAAAACACAGAGAATTCTGTTTTTTTTGCCAAACTGCGACTAAAAATCAAAAAAATTTATTTCCCTGTGTTTTTTGCGGTTAAAACAAAACCTTAGCCTTCCGCCGCTTGAAATTCTTCTTCTTGTTGCAAATAGAGAATCCGCGAACAATTTTCACAAGTGATAATATCGCTGGTCGTGCGAAGTTTTAAAAGCATCTGTGGGCGAAGCGACATAAAACACGCGCTGCACGAACCTTTGATGACTTCGGAAACGGCAACACCGTCGCGGCTTCTTTTTGCGTGGCGGTCGTAAATTCTGGCAAGTTTCGGTGAAACGGTTTCAAAAATCTCGTCGCGCTTCGTCTTTTCCTTTCCGATTTCCGCTTTGTTTTCCTTAAGCTGCTTTTCAAATTCACCGAAAGCCTGTTTTTTATTGCCTTCCAGAGAATCAATTTCTTCGGCGCGGTCGGCGAGAACCTTTTCGACTTCCTCGATTTCCGTCATCTTTTCCAACGCTTCGGTTTCAAATTTTGAAATCTGCTTTTGCAAATTATCGGTTTCGCGCATCGCCGTTTCATATTCTTTTTGTCCCTGCGCGTTTTTCAAATTTCTCTGGGCGCGTTCGAGATACACCTGATTTTCGCTGATTTTTTTCTCGATTTCGGCGCGGGCGGCGCGTGCCGAATCGTGTTTGTCCTGTATCTCACGAATAGAAGAGGCGTGCTTTTCAAACTCTTGTTCAAGTAATGCACGCCTCTCTTTTGCTGTATTTATTGCCGTGTCCAGACGGCGAATGTTACTGTCGGTTTTCTGTAACTCTATCAATTTATCAAGTTCTGTTTTCACTCGGTAATTCTCCTCGCTTTTTATAATCAATAATTATGATAACCCAGAAATGAGAAAATAAAAAATCAAAATATATTCTAACCGTTTATCCGAGAAAAATATGAAAATGTTTGACGAGTTGATTTAGGTCGAACAGATGAAGCAGATTATCTTCATCTATAACAAACCATTCGGGCAAATCATCGGTTCGGCGCAGAACTAATTCCGCGTTATGTTTGGCAAAACCGAAATGCGTAAATTTGGAATAAACGAGTGCGTTTCCGCGCATAAAGCCGTCATTCGGCGTTCGCGTCCAACCTGCTTCGATTGTCAAACATCTCACGCCTTGACGAAAGCGCAGAAGTGAGCCTGTTAAAACGGCGTTTCGGTGATCAAATTTATGAGAATCTTTTTGTTCGACCGTAATTGCGGCGTTTCTTTCGTTGGCGCGTCGTGCGGCTTCGAGTAAAATATCGAACAGCCATTTAACGGCAGTCGTGCGAATTTTATCGTTGGCATTTTTGAGCGCGACGTAATCGGCAACATCATCACTGCCCGCAGTTTTGGCATCGAAATCGGCTTGTTCGTATAAATTTTCCCACACATCGTCGAGTTCGTTCATAGTTTTTAAGTCCGTGTTAATGTTAGAATTCTAATTTTAATTTGGCAATTTGGTTATTTGTTATGAGAAATCTGTTTATTTTACTTTTAATTTTTACTTTTGCCGTCGCCGTTTTTCCGCAAAAATCTAAAACCAATACTACTAAACCTGCGGTGAACAAAAGCGGCAGTGAAAAATCCGATTTGGAAAATGCAGTAAAAATCACCAAAGCGGCGGAAAGAATTAAAGCTCTGGAAATATTTATCGAAAAATATCCGCAATCGCCGGAAATAAATCAGGCGCACGAATTAATTATCAGCGCACGCGGCGCGATTGCCGAGGAAAAACTCAGACGCGATGATTTCGAAGGCGCAGTCGAACTTTTTAAAACTGCGGTAAAAGAAGCACCGACACCGATTTCAGACAAATCTTTTACCGGAATTCTATCTTTTCCGAACACACTTTATCTTTACGGACAAATTATTCCCGCTTATGATGTCGCCGATTTGATTTATGAACGCGCCGCCGGAAACCGCGACCGACTTCTGGCTTTGGCGACATTTTACATTCAAATTGAAAACGGAGTTTACGCGAAAAAATTAGCTCAGGAAGCCGTCGAACTTGATCCGACTTCAGCCAAAGGATACCAGACTTTGGGATTTGCCAACCGCCTGATTTTCTTTCTGCCGGATGCCGCCGCCGCTTTTGCCAAAGCCGCCGAACTTGAAGGCGAACAAGAAGCATCGGCTAAACGCGATCTCGCCGATCTGAAACGCGGACTCGGAAAATCTGATGAAGCGATTCCGATTTACAGACGAATTCTCGAAAAATTTCCCGACGATGTAAGTTCAAAAACGGGTTTGACGCTCGCGCTGTTCGATGCCGGACAGCAAGCCGAAGCCGAAGCCGAAATGCGGAAAACACTAGATATTGATTCAAATAATCTGACCTTGCTCGTCGGCGCGGCTTATTGGTATGCGGCGAACAATCAACCGGATAAAACCATCAGTTTGGCAAAAGAAGCGATTGTCATCGAACCGCGTTATGTTTGGTCTTATATCGCTCTGGCGCGGGCATTAATGCTGAAAAAAAATCCAATCGAAGCGGAAAAAACTTTATTGACTGCCAGACAATACGGAAACTTCCCGACGCTTTCCTACGAAATTGCGACTGTTCGGATGCAAGCCGGATTTTACCGAGAAGCGGCTAATGAATTAAGTCAAAATTTCAGTATTAAAGACGGCGTTCTTTCGACAAAACTCGGCGGACGCGTCACAGCCGAATCGGACAATTTTATCGAACTTCTCCAGCTCGAACGGCAAGCCAGTATTTTTCAACGCGTCGCCGCCGACAATTCGGAAAATGCAGAAAAACTAAAATCTTTGCTGGCGTTTAATCAAGCGGTAAATTCAGACACGACGGATAATTCCAAAATGTCGCAAGCGGCGGATAATTTTATAAAAGGCGAAGATAAAATGAAATTTTACCGTCAGATATTTGCAGCAACTCGTCTGCTCGAAACAAATAAGGCAAATCCGAAAGTAAAGGAAATCGTAATTTCATCGCTTCCGCTTCTCGATTCTTCGCTAAATGTTACAAATGCGGCAGCGGCGGTTTTAGCCGATCAGCTTTTCGACACGCGAAATATGGCGATAAATAACGGCGAATTGATAATCGTGCCGGATGTTCCGAAAGAAACTCTGCAAATGGTTTTGCGCGGCAAAATCGAGGAAATAAGCGGTTGGGCGGAACAGCAGGATTCAAATCCTGACCGCGCCGTCGTTCATTATAAAAGAGGTTTGAGCATTTTGCCGAAAGACAGCGCGTTATGGCACTCGACGATGTGGCGAATGGGCGAGTCTTTGCAATCGCAGGGAAAATCCAAAGAAGCTCTCGATTCTTATATTAAAAGTTATCAGGACACCTCGCCGAACGCCGTTCGATATTTAGTTATAGAAACGCTCTACAAGCAAATCAACGGCACGACCGACGGACTTGAAAGAAAGATCGGTGAAAAACCGGCGACTTTTGACATCATATCGGCAGTAGCAAATATGCCGACCGCGAAAAAACCGATTGCTAAGACCGAAAACACTGTTTCCGATAACGCTTCCGGCTTAGAAACCAAAATCACGGAACCGCAAAAACCGGCGGAAAATCCAGTTGTCATTCAGCCTCAAACTGAAGTAAAAACTCCGGTTGAAACTGAAAACAAAGATTCAATTAACAAAGTTTCGACCGTAATTGAAAAACCGACACAGACTGGTGTTATTCCGCCGAAAACCGAACCCGTAATTGAAACGGAAACGCCTGTCGAAAATAAAAATGTTTCCGGCGAACCAACAAAATCCGCCGAAAACAACAAACCGTCCGAAAAAATAAATCTGCCGAAAACGGAATCACCAAATTCACTTTTCGAGCCGATAATTATCGGAATTCCGAAAACGGAAAAAACAAAAACCTCAACTTCCGATGCGGCAAATACAATACAGCCGAAAGAAAATGCTTCGGAGAAACCGGTCGAAACTCCAAACAACGGACAGACACGCCCGCGCCTGATTTCTGAAAATCAGACAAAGCAACAAAATGTCGAGCCGTGTAAAATCATCGTCACACAAAATAATGTGTCTTTGATAAACGATGGCGGAAATCTCGGAATTCTCGTCTCGCTCGAAGATGCACCGGAAAATACGAAGATAAAAGCTGCATCGAGCAGTCCGAACGATGTGCGGGTTGTTCCCGAACCGGGAATAGGTTCAAATTCTTCGAGCAGTTCGTTTTTTATTATAAGTTCGATAAGCAAAAATAAAGGGCTTTTTTCAGTAACTTTTGAAACCGCCTGCGCGAAAAAAGAAATTTCCGTTAATGTTCGCTGATTAAGTTGCTATAATCGGTAACGTGCATATTTCGATAATCGGCATCGGCAAACTCGGCGGCGCGTTGGCGTTGGCTTTACACGCGAAAAAATTCGATATTGATTTTCTAGTTTCGAGAAAACCGGAAAATATCATTAAAATTGCCGACTTAAGTAAGTCAAAAATTTTATTGTCTGATGAAATTTCCCGAATAAATTCGGATTTGATAATCATCACAACTCAGGATTCGGAAATTGAAAACGTCGCCGCACGATTAGCGAAAAAACTGGAAATCAAACCGATAATTTTGCACACGAGCGGTTCGTTGTCATCGGAAATTCTCAGCGAATTAGAAGAAATCGGATGTCAGACAGGTTCGCTTCATCCGCTCGTTTCCGTCAGCGATCCGTTTCTCGGCAAAGACCGTTTTCAAAACGCGTATTTTTGCATTGAAGGTTCGGAAAAAGCCGCCGAAACCGGAAAAATGATCGCCGAAACATTGGGCGGAAAATCTTTTTCTATCAAAACCGAAAATAAAACTCTTTATCACGCATCGGCGGTTACAGCGTGCGGTCATCTCGTCGCGTTATTTGACGCTTCGCTTGAAATGCTTGAAAAATGCGGTTTGGAAAATTCTACGGCGAAAGAAATTTTAATGCCTTTGGTCGAAAGCACGATTGAAAATCTAAAGACACAAAGCACGGAAAATGCTCTAACCGGAACATTTGCGCGTGCGGATTTCGGAATTTTTCAGAAACATCTGGCGGTTCTAAAGGAAAATGTTTCAGAAAATGCAGTTGAAATTTATCTCGAACTCGGTCTGCGCTCGGTTAGTTTGGCAAAAAAAATTGCGTCTGAAGAAGAAAAACTGAAAAATCTCGAGAAAATCCAAAAAAATATTTTGTTAGCGAAAAAGAATTTCAAATGCTAATATAAAAAATGTCAGAACTATGGTTATAGATACGGAAAATTTTGCGGAAGAGAAAAAGATTTTTCTCGAACATATAGAGAAAGAAGGACTTCGCCGAACCGCTCAACGCGACTTAATTTTGGAAGTTTTTTTAAGAACCGAAGATCACCTGTCGAGCGAAGATTTATACTGGCTTGTTCACAAAGAAGACTCGAACGTCGGGCAGACGACCGTTTACAGAACTTTGAAAGTTTTAACGGACGCAGGTCTGGCGCGTGAAGTTCGGCTCGGCGACGGGCGAACTTATTACGAACATCATCACGATCATCAGCATCACGATCATATGATCTGCACCGGCTGCGGAAAAGTTATCGAATTCTATTCGGCGGAACTCGAAGCGATGCAGGATAAAATGGCGGACAAATATAACTTTAAATTAACGCATCATAGTTTGCGGATTTTGGGAATTTGCAATGAATGTCAGCAAAAAGATTTAAATACGGCGGCTTCGGGAGCGCAGCCGCGTGTGCGCGTAAAGACGAATATTAATTGATTATTGATCCTTTGATCTTGAAACTTTGACTTTTTTTTTATTTCTCAGACAAATTTAACGGGTTGGATTTTCAAAGATCAAATATCAAAAACTAAAAAAATAATGAACGAAGTAGATATAAAATTTGAAAAAGAAGAAGTCGAAGGCGCGGTCGCCGTCGGAACTTACCTGATTGACGCGGCAAAGCGCGTCGGCGTTGACATCGGTTGTGACCGTCTCGGTTTGACCGATGCTTGCGCGATGATGATTAAAGAAGGCGCGGATCTTTTGACCGAACCGACAAAAGCCGAACACGAAGTTCTCGGCGAAGAACGTCTAAAAGGCGGCGAACGGCTCGGTTGTCAGACAAAATTAAACGCGCCGGGTTCGATGCTTGTTAAAACGACCGAACCTGAAATTCCCGAGGTAACTATCGAAGAACAATTCGAGAAAAAATTTGCCGAATTGCCGCTCGAAGAAAAAGCCGCACAGCTTTTGCGTTTGGAAACGATGGCGTTCGGCGAAACGTTTAATTTTATTTTGAACTCGCCTTACAAAATCGTCGGCAAAGTGATGGACGTAATGGCTGGATTCGGTCTGACGATGGACAAAGATTCAAAAGATGCCGTTAAACCCGTCGAACACGCCGAGAAAAACGGCAGTGAAAACGGCGCGGCAGCCGAACCGAAACCGGACGGAACGCCTCTGGTTGACGAAGACGATGCAATTCCAAATGCGGACGAAGTTGTCGAAGCCGATTACGAAATCGGAGAAAATGACGATTCGGAAGCCAGAGCCGAAGATAATATTTCGGAAAACGAAGTTGAAAATTCAACTATTGAAAATAAAGACGAAAATTAAGTTTCAACGAGTGGCAGACGACAAATTACAAAAAAGAGTTCCTGATTCTATAAAGGAAAAAACTCAATATTTTCTGGCATTCGGCGTAATCGCAACAATGTTGATGGTCGCCGGATTTCCGACGTTCGTGATATTTTTCTTCGGTATTTTCGCTTATTTTTTGTGGAAGACTTTTTCAAGTCCGAGCCACAGCGAAACGCGCGAAATTTTTGAATTTTATCTATCGGCGAACGAACTTTTAAGAGATGATGAACGGCGTTGGTTCGGTTTTGAAGTTCAGGAAGTCGTCGGTCGCGGCGAGAAAATTCTGCAGTATATGCACACCGCGCCGCCGCTCGTGCATTTTACGCTCGGCGCGCTTTACAATAAAATCGGAGATCACAAAGCGGCGGTAAATCATCTGGCATATATTGTTGAAAACGATAATTCGGACGAGAAAAATTACGTTTATCCTTCGCCGGAACTTAGAAATTACGTCCGCGTTTTGCGAAAGATCGAGCGCGAACCGGCGGAAGCACCGCAGACATCGGCGGCAATTCGCGCACTTGAACGCGCACGGCGAAATCGCGGCAAAACGATTCTTGAAGACAGCCGCGAAAAACTCGCCGATCAAAATATAAAAAAACAGATAAAAGAAACCGACCGTAAAGATTTTCATCCCGAACTAACCGGCGAAGCGCGAATGGAAGAAAAATATGCTTCAGCACAGCAAAGCATTACCGACGAAATCCCGGAAATGATCGCGCCGAAAAACAATCAGATCATTGACCCGCTGAAAACTCAGCCGATTCGAAACGTAAAAAGAACGCTGAAAAAAATTCGCCGTAATCAGGACGAAGACAAATTCGGAAACCGCAAACCGATAACGGAAGTTCTTCACGATATTTACGACAACAACAACATTCAATAATAGTGAAAAACGGAAAATGGACAGTAGATAATTTTAATTGATTTGAATTATCTGCTGTCCGTTTTCCGTTATATATTTCAAAATATGCTTTCCGCAGAAATAATCGCCGTCGGCTCGGAACTTTTAACGCCGACGAAACAGGACACGAACAGTCTTTGGCTGACCGAAAAATTAAACGAAATCGGGATTGAAGTAAAACTTAAAACGATTGTCGGCGACGACGAACTGCGTCTCGAAGAAACGATCGGCGACGCTTTTAAACGCTCGGATGTCGTCATCACGACGGGCGGTTTGGGACCGACCGAAGACGACAAAACGCGGCAAGTTTCCGCCAAAGCCGTCGGGCGCGAACTCGTTTTTAAAGACGAACTCGTCGAAGAATTGGAAAGACGTTTTCGCACTTTTGCGCGAAAAATGCCGGAGATCAACAAACGTCAGGCGTATGTGATCGAAGGCGCGGAGATTTTACCGAATTCAAACGGCACAGCGGTCGGAATGATTTTGGAGACTGACGGAAAATTTCTCGTCGTTCTGCCCGGTCCGCCGCGCGAATTAAAGCCGATGTTTGAAAATTTCGTGATTCCGAAACTGCGTGAAAATGCGGGCGAGATTTTTGTTAAGCGAAAAATTATGCGCGTTTCGGGAATGGGCGAATCGGCGATTGACGAAGCGATTGCGCCGATCTATATGAAATATGAAACGGTCGAGACTTCGATTCTTTTCAACAAAAGCGAGGTCGAAGTTAGTCTGTTTGCCAAAGCAAAAACTGAAAATGAAGCCGATAAAATTCTGCACGAAGTCGCCGAAAAAATAAAAGAAAAACTCGGGATTGCAGTTTTTGCCGAAAACGGCGAAACGATGGAAGAAGTCATCGGAAAACTTCTCACGACGCGCGGCGAAACTCTTTCTCTGGCGGAAAGCTGCACGGGCGGTTTGATCGGTTCGCGCTTGACTGACGTTTCCGGCTCGTCTGCGTATTTTGTTGAAAGCGCAGTTACTTATTCAAACGAAGCAAAAATCAAAACTCTGAATGTCCCAAAAGAATTAATTGAAAAACACGGTGCGGTCAGCGAAGAAGTTGCCGAAGCGATGGCGAAAAATATTCGTGAAAAAGCCGACACGGATTACGCGATTTCCGTCACAGGAATCGCCGGACCGAGCGGCGGAACCGAAGAAAAACCCGTCGGTCTGATCTTTATCGGTTACGCCGACAAAAATCAGGTAAAATCAAGAAAATTCAATCTTCCCGGCGACCGTTTCCTGATTCGCTGGCGAACGAGTCAGGCGGCTCTCGATTATCTGCGGCGGCAATTGCTGAAAGTTGAAGACGAAATTTAACAGATATTGGCTTTAGTTTTTGAAATTCTGACGAGTGTTTGAAAAGTTCTGACGAATGTTCGCCCGTCCTGACGCATTTTTTACGATTCTGACGGATGTTTGAAACGTGCTGACGAGTGTTCGTTTTCCGGTGACGAGTGTTCGGGAACTATGACGGATGTTTTTTTTCTCTGACGGACGTTCGTTTTCCGGTGACGGATGTTTTTTTCCTCTGACGAGTGTTTGAAAACTTCTGACTGGCGTTTGTTTTTTGCTGACAAGTTTTTTTTTATCCTGACGGACGTTTCTTTTTTGCTGACAAATGTTTCTTTTATCCTGACAAATGTTCTACTTGCGAATCGCGAATATTCGCAGCATCCCGATAATGCGCTGACCGATCAATTTTGATTAAAAAAAGTTATTTGTCGTCCAATGCCGCCACGCCCGGAAGTTCTTCGCCCGATAAAAATTCGAGCGTCGCGCCGCCGCCGGTCGAAATGTGCGAAATCCTGTCGTCTAATCCGGCTTGATTGACCGCCGCGACTGAATCTCCGCCGCCGACGATCGAAGTCGCGCCGTTGTCCGTCGCTTCGGCGACTGCTTCGGCGACGGCAATCGTGCCTTCGTCAAACGGTTTTTCCTCGAACATTCCCATCGGACCGTTCCAGACGATCGTTTTCGCGCCTTCGAGAGCGTTTTTGAAAATCGCCGAAGTTTCCTTGCCAATATCTAAGCCGACGAGTCCGGCGTTCGTAAAATCAATCGGAATCGTCTTGCAAGAATTCAATGGATCGTAACTGTCAACGACTTGATGATCGGTCGGCAAGATCAATTCAACACCTTCATCTTCCGCCATTTTCTGCACTTCGAGCGCGGTCGGCATCATATCGTCTTCGACGAGCGATTTCCCTATCGTGTAACCGTTCGCTTTGAAAAATGTGTAAGCCATTGCGCCGCCGATCAGCAATTTATCAACTTTGCGTTCGATCAGAGATTTGATGACGGGAATTTTGTCGGAAACTTTCGCGCCGCCCAAAATTGCAACGAACGGGCGTTCGGGATCGTTCAACGCTTTTGATAAAAAGTTCAATTCCTTTTCCATCAAAAGTCCGGCAACAGAAATGTCAACAAATTTCGTGATTCCCGCCGTCGAAGCGTGTGCGCGATGCGCCGCGCCGAACGCGTCATTGACGTAAACATCGGCAAATTCGGCAAGTTGTTTCGCAAAATCGTCCTCGTTGTCTTCTTCTCCGGCGTGCAGACGCAGATTTTCGAGTAAAACGACTTCTCCATCTTTCATTGCTCCGACGTGCATCCATGCTTCATCACCAATACAGTCAACAGCAAATTCAATTGACGGAATAAAATCAATTTCAGCAAGATAATCCTGAATAGGTTGTAAAGAATATTTGCTCTCGTCATACGGCATTCCTTTTTCTTCGGCTTTCGCTTTGTCCTTGATCGGTCTGCCGAGATGCGACGCTAAAATGACTTTTGCGCCTTGTTCGATGGCGTATTTTATCGTCGGCAACGCGCCTTTGATGCGCGTGTCGTCTTCGATTTTGCCGTTTTTGATCGGCACATTGAAATCAACGCGGATAAATACTTTTTTGCCTTTAATATCTGTATCTTTAATGGTTTTCTTGTTCATAAAATTTATAAATTCTTATTTTTCAATTTAATTTTTGTCAAAGCAACTTTCTCCCGGCAGAAACACATTTTCGTCGGGTTTTTCGTTTAAGTTTACCTTAGTTAAATTAAATTCAAACATACCGAAACGAGTTTGATGGAACGGGAAAAGAATCTCTCCAACCTTGCGATAGTCGCCGAAATCCGCAACGATGAATTTCCCGGTGCGGTTAACGAGCAACTTCGTTTCTGCGTTAAATGCAAAAATTACTTTTGATCCGTCGCTTGAGACGGCTTCGATCAAATGGGTCGGTTCGCCTTCGCGCTCATAACTTCCGATATAATTAATCTGCGGGTAAAGTTCGCGCATTTCAATAATTTCGTTAAATTCCGAAAATAGTTTTTGTTCGTTAACATATTCCGGCGGTGCTTTGTCATCAGTTCCGAGAATCGTCGTCTGCGCGAAAAATTCTTTGCCGTCGTAAACTTCCGAAATTTTCCCGATTGCGTCAAACTCGTAAAGTTCCGCCGATTTGTTCGGCGAATCGCGGTAAATTCCAATCGTCCCGTAAAATTTCGCGCCGGCGCGATTTATTATCGCCGTTCCGGTTGCCGCATACGAACTTATTTTTCCGAGCGCAACTTTTCCGCCGATTTTTGTAACGAAATCGTCAATTATTTGCAAAGCCTTAGCATCTTGTTTAATTTTTACTTCGGAACTTTTTTGTTGATCGTTCGGTCTCTGTATCGGCGCGGGCGGCGGCGGCGGCGCGGGTTTTATTGCTGCGTTATTTGTATTTGCTTTCGCCGTCGGATTTTGGGCGGACGGAATTTTCAAATATGCCAACGCCGATTCCAGTTGTTTATCAACGCCGAATAATAAAGTTTTGCGTTCCAGACTGACGTTTAAATCCGGCTGAACGCCGCGACCTTCGAGTTGATTTCCTTTCGGCGATTCAAAGTTTGCGACCGGATAAAGAAAAACTGCGCCTGTCGGCAGTTCAATCGTCAAAGACGGCAACGCTTCGCCAGCAGTGACTTCGCCGACGACCGTCGCGCGGTCGTTTTCCTGCAACGCAGCGGCGAAAAGTTCGGCGGCGGAATAACTCATATTGTCAACCAAAATCACGATCTTGCCTTTGAAATTTTTTCTCTGTGCTTTTATAACTCGTTCTTCGCGCCCGGTTTTATTAATCTCTGTCCCGAGTTTTATTTGTTTATCGGTCAAAAGACTCGTAATTCCAAAAAGAGTTCCGAGCGAGCCGCCGAGATTTCCGCGCAAATCAATTATCAGATTTTTTTTGTCTTTGAACTTCCCGATTGCGCCGCAAAATTTATCAACGAGTGACACGGCGAAATAATTGAATTTGATATAACCCGTGTCTTTATTAAGCGATTCGGCTTCAAAACGCACGAACTGGCGCGGCAGATTCGATAACAATTTAACCGATTCGCCGGAAAGTTTTTCGCGCATTATGACTTTTTCCTGCGGCTTATCATCGCCGTCGAGATAATTTAACAGCACAGGAACGTCGCGTTCGCCGTTTAGAAAGAATGAAACAATTGCCAGCGGAAGTTGTTTTTTGAACTTTTTGCTTTGTGCCGAATCAGCCGTTTTTAAAAGTCCGTCGAGCGAAACCGTGTTGACATTTTTGATAATGTAACCGATTTTCAAACCTACTTTTGCCGCCGCCGAATTCGGTTCGACGCGCGTAATTACAAACTGATCTTCCAAAACGCGAAGCTCGACTCCGATGCCGTAAGTCGCAAAATAGTCTTCGTCTTCTGTTTCTTCATCTTCTTCCGGCGTTTCTTCAACTTCTTCGCCGTCGTCATACTTTTCGCCGAGTTCATCGCCTTCGGCTTTCGCGGTTTCTTTGGCGCGTTCGAGCGCGAAAAGGACTTCTGGCGGAATTATAGAAAAATGCGAACGGTTCAGCCGATCAATCATTTTTTGCAGAAGATCGTGAAGTTGCGCGTCGGTTTTAAGTTTTGCGACTTGCGGTTCGTATTCGGCTTTTATGTTGTTCCAATTTAAACCGCTGAAAGTCTGATCGAAATAATTTTCCTTGATCGTTCGCCAAACGATGCGGAAAGTTTCAAGCCGCAGTTTTTGTTCGGGCGTGAGATTTTCGTCAGAAATATCCGGTGGTTCGGATTCTGTTTTAGATGGAGCTTCGACAACCCGAAAGACTTGATCTTTCGGACGTTTCGTTTCTTGACCGAAAGATGCAGCAGCAAAAATCTGGTTAAGAAACAAAAATACTAATAAAATAGAGGTTGTTTTTGTTAAATTTAAATACTTCATAAAAATGAATAATTGAAAATTGAAAATGAATAATTTAAGAATTAAGGACGCATATTATCAATTATTCATTTTTAATTATTCATTATTTTGCAGGTTAAAATTTTCGTCAAAACGCTTGCCCGGTTCAAACTTAAACATCTCCATTTTATTCCACTTTGACTTTTTTTTGTAAAAATCTGAAATCTGAAATCATTCTTACCTACAAACCGCTGCTGACGACATCGTGCAGACGCAGCAAACCGACGCATTTATTTGCCGCGTCAACGACGGGCAGAACGGAAATTTGCTGTGGTCGGTCTTCCATCAATTTGAGCGCGGCAAACGCAAGCATTTCCGGTTTCGCCGTGATCGGATTTTTCGTCATCATTTCTACTGCGGTCAAGTTCCCGAGATTTCCGGTCTTCGTGCGTTCGATAGTTCTACGCAGATCGCCGTCGGTTACGATGCCGACGAGTTTTTCGTTTTTATCAACGATATTGACCGCGCCGAGAGAAAATTTCGAGATCGCTTTAACAACATCGAGCCAACCTGCACTTTCCGCGATATTCGGGCTGTCGTGCATCAGATTTTCAACCGTTAAAGTCAGACGCTTTCCTAATCTGCCCGCCGGATGATTTGCCGCAAAATCTTCCTCGGTCAGATTTTTCGCTTCCATCAAAGTCATCGCCAAAGCATCGCCGATGGAAAGCGCGACGGTCGTCGAAGTCGTCGGCGCGAGATTCAGCGGACACGCTTCGCGGTCAACCGATGCGTCTAAAACCACGTCGGAATTTCTCGCCAATGTCGAATCCATATTTCCGACGATCGAAATTATGCAGATATTTCGTTTTTTCAAAGCCGGAAGCAAAATTAGAATTTCGTCGGTTTCGCCCGAATTTGAAAGCGCGATCAAAACGTCGCCTTTCGTAATAATTCCCAAACTCCCGTGAAGCGCGTCCGACGGGTGAAGAAAGATCGCCACCGTTCCCGTGCTGGTTATCGTCTGCGCGATTTTTTGCGCAATAACGCCGGATTTCCCGACTCCGGTAACGATAATTTTACTTTCACATTCCCGCAGAATTTCAATTGCCCGCTCGACAATCGCCGGTTCGAGATTTTTCGCCGCTCTTTCGATCGAATCGGCTTCGAGCCGCAAAAGTTCGACGACTTTTTCATAACTTTTATTCACTTTTATAATTATTATTCCCGGATCGTCGGAAAATATGAATATAAATCTACCATAAACACTATACAAAAACTAATAAAAACAGATTCTTGCATTGATTCGTTTTAGATCGGACTTGCTAAATAAGTAAAAGCAAAACTAAAATCAAAAGACTATGGCTTGGTTTCGCAGAAAAGACCCGAAGATCGAAAATCAAAACGGCGGCGAAGAACGCAAAGTAAAAACAGAAGGCATTTTTATCAAATGTCTGGAATGTGAAAATCCGCTCTACAAACGCGAACTAAAAGAATCTTTCCAAGTCTGTACACATTGCGGTTATCATTTTCGTTTTCCGGCGCGTGAACGCCTCGATATGCTTTTCGACGATGGCGAATATAAGAAACTCGACGAAGAAATTACTTCGACCGATCCGCTGAATTTCGTAGATTCAAAACCTTACAAACAGCGTATCGAACAAGCGAAAAAAACTTCCGGCTTGCCCGAAGCGATTGTTTCCGGCGAAGGAAAGGTCGGCGGACATCTCGTTTACGCGGGCGCGATGGATATGTCGTTTATCGGCGGTTCGATGGGTTCGGCGGTCGGCGAAAAAATCACCAGACTAATTGAAAGAGCAGTAGAAAATCGCGGCGCGGTTGTCATATTTTCCGCGTCCGGCGGCGCACGTATGCAGGAAGGCACGCTGTCGCTGATGCAGATGGCGAAAATCTCCGGCGAACTCGCAATTTTGCACGAAGCGCGTCTGCCGTATATTTCCGTGATGACTGACCCGACAACCGGCGGCGTAACGGCGAGTTTTGCGATGCTCGGCGACATAAACATCGGCGAACCGAAAGCCTTGATCGGTTTTGCAGGTCCGCGCGTCATCGAACAGACGATTCGCCAAAAACTTCCCGAAGGTTTTCAAAGATCAGAATTTCTGCTCGAACACGGAATGCTCGATTTGATCGTTGACCGCCGCGAGATGCGCGAAACGATTATTCGTCTGCTCGATTTTATGATGAATGATGAGATTAAATAACAAATGCCCGTGAAATTAAACTTTCACAGGCTTTTTTATTTTCAGAAACAAACTTTACAATTTTATCGGTTTGAGTTTATAACCTTTCTCCCGCAAAAGATTCAAAACGCCCGTTTTTCCGCCCAAATGTCCCGAACCGACAGCGATGAACGACGATTTTTGCTTAACCGCTTTTTCAATTTTCGGAATCCAAGCCGTATTTCTATTGTCCAACAGATTAACTTGAAACGCCGTGTCATCTTTCATCTGTATTTGCATAAATTCAAAGAGTTTATCCGAATCCTGAGTTTTATAAACTTCGATCAATTTCTTGAATTCGGCAAACGATTTCTCCGGTTCTAAAGCTAATTTGTATAAACCTTCAGCCTGTTTTTGCAAAGGAATCGAATCCAAAGCCGCCGTCTGCTTTTCTACCGTTTCCAAACCTTCAATCGGCTTTTGTTTTGTCTGAGCATATTGCATAAAGGATAAATCGTAAGAATCCGCTTTACTGCAACCCAGCGATTTCGCTCTTGTCATAGTCATAACTTGCAAAAAAATAGGTTTAAAGTTTTTAAAGTTTTCAATCGGCACACCCAGAGAGTTTTTTACCAATTCACCGACTTTCTTGTATTGATCGGCAGTCAATAAATCATTGAGCGTTTTTCCGTCTTCTAAAAAAGGCATTTTGCCCGCCGCTTGTAATTCTGTCGGATCATCTAAATCCACCTCCAAAATCAGTTGATCCGTTTTATCAATGTAATCGGTCAACTTATCTGCCTGAATCATTTCGTCTGAACAAATTATGTGAATTGTTCCGAACAAATAGGACGGCTTTTTCAAACCTTTGCCGCTGATTTCATACAGCAATGCCGGTGTTTCCTGAACCTTTTTGGTTTGCGCCGACAAATTAGAAATGCCGGAAAACATAACGAATAACATAACCATTACTAAACTAAATCTCTTTTTCATTGTAAATCTCCTAAATAAAATTACTTTGGATTTTTCATACGTTATATTAGTTCTCAGATTTTAAGAAAAATCACACTTTTTCAAAAATGTGATTTTATCGAAAACATTTTTACTAATAAATTGATGAACGCAGAATTTGAAAAAACAGTTCGTGAAAACGCCGCCATTCTGCATAAATTTTGCCGGATTTACACGGATAAATCCGACGAATACGAAGAATTATTTCAGGAAATGCTGATTCAAATCTGGCGTTCGATGGAAAATTTTCGCGGCGACGCAAAAGTTTCGACGTTTGTTTATCGAATCTGCATCAACACGGCGTTGAGTTTTCGGGCGAAACTGAATCGTTCAAAAAAGGGTTTTGAAACATTGGACGGGAAAATTTTTATTCAGCCGGAAAAAGACAAAATAAAAGACGAGCAATTGGAAAAACTTTACGCGGCGATTCGTGAATTAAAACCGATTGAACGGGCGGTTGTCGGTTTGTATTTGGACGAGAAATCTTATGAAGAAATCGCCGAAATTTTGGGAATTTCCAAAACAAATGTGGCGACTCGTTTGATGCGTCTGAAAAAGAAAATTATCGGGAAATTTAATAATGAATGAACAAGAATTAAAACAATTGTGGAAACAAACGGAAACGGCAGATTTGCCGACGATAAATTTTGAAGCGGTTCAAAAAAATGTAATCGGCTGGCAAAACAAACTTCGCCGAAAAATAAAAATAGACTTTTTTTTCACGGTTCTTATCAATGTCATTGCCATTCCGATCTACATTTCGATACCGGAAATTATTTATTTTATACCGCTTATCGCATTCATCTGGATTTGGTATTTACTGCAAATGCGGCGATTATACAAATCTCAAACGACACCCGATGACAATAAAGACACGAAAGAATTTTTTAAAAATAAAACTTCTTTAATGTCCAAATATATTCGACAAACCCGCATCATCACATATCCGGCGACTCCTTTAATCTACTTTTCAATATGGATTATTTTCGGAAGTTTTCAGCAAATTTACGAACATCTGATACAGATTATTTTTGTTACCGTCGCGCTGGAAATTTTTGTCGTGGCATATTGTGAAATTTATTTTGCAATTATGTATTATCCGTCAATCAGAGAAGCGCGAGAGTTGATTAAACAGTTAGAATCTGAATAATAAATTAAATGAATTTCGCCGCATCAGTCGAATATCTTTACAATCTCGGTAACGAAGTTTTGGCTATGAAACTCGGTCTTGAGAACATCGGCAAACTGCTCAATGCGCTCGGAAATCCGCACAAAACATATCTAAAAGTTCAGGTTGCCGGAACAAACGGCAAAGGTTCGACCTGCGCTTTTCTCGAATCAATCTGCGTTTCCGCCGGAATAAAAACCGGAAAATATACTTCGCCGCATTTGATTTCGATAACCGAGAGAATCAATATCAATGGAGCGGAAATCAGCGAAGAAAACTTTGCCGAACACGCAACGCGAGTTCGCAGAGTTTCCGAAAATTTATTTAAAAATGGTGAGTTGGAAACCGTTCCGACGTTTTTTGAACAAGTTACGGCGATTGCGCTGTGCGCGTTTGCGGAAGAAAATGTCGAACTTGCAATTTTAGAAACAGGTCTGGGCGGACGTTTTGACGCGACGACGGCGACAAATGCGGAAATCGTTGCGATCACGCCCATTGATTACGATCATCAGCATATTTTGGGAAATACTCTGACGGAAATCGCTTCGGAAAAAGCGGCGATTATTCGGGAAGATACGAAAGTCGTTTTAGTAAATCAGCCGGAAGAAGCGGAAAAAGTAGTTTTAAAGCGTTGCGCTGATTTCGGCGTTGTGCCGAGATCAACGTCTGAAGTTTCGGCAAATCTCAAATCTCAAATTTCAAATTTCAAAACAGGAAATGCGGAATACAACGATGTTCGATTAAATCTGCAAGGAAAACATCAAATCGAAAACGCGAAAGTTGCAATTTTGCTTGCGGAAATTTTGCAGGAAAACGGTTTTCCAATCTCAGCGAAAAATATTATTGAAGGTTTGGAAACTGCAAAACACAGCGGACGACTCGAATTTTATGAAAATTTTCTTTTCGACGGAGCGCATAATATTTCCGGCGCGAAAGCGTTGCGCGAATATCTCGACGAATCTGTAAATCAACCGATCACGATGATTTTCGGCGCGATGAAGGACAAAGATTTGTCGGAAATCAGCGAAATTCTGTTTCCGAAAGCTGAAAATCTGATTCTGACCGTTCCTGACAATCCACGTTCGATGGAAATTTCGGAACTGCAAAATTTTGCCTTTGAAATTCTGCCGAAAGAAAAAATCATTCTCACCGAAACCGTCGCTGACGCGCTAAAGATCACAGCGGAACTTTCAAACGCCGATGATTTAATTCTCGTTACGGGTTCGCTTTATCTCGTCGGCGAGGCGTTGAAAATTATTAAAGGCAATTTTGAAATTTGAAATCTGAAACCTACAATAAATTTATGTATAAATTAGTTTTAATCAGGCACGGGCAAAGCGAATGGAACAAGGAAAATCGCTTTACGGGTTGGAAAGATATTGACCTTTCCGAACAAGGACGCGATGAGGCAAAAGCGGCGGGCGATTTGCTCAAAGCTGAAGGTTTTATGTTTGACGAAGCCTACACATCGGTTTTGAAACGCGCGATTCGGACGTTGAATATTATTCTCGACGAGATGGATTTGATGTGGATTCCGGTGACGAAATCGTGGTTGTTAAACGAACGTCATTACGGCGGTTTGCAAGGCTTGAATAAAGCGGAAATGGCGGCGCAGCACGGCGAAGAACAAGTTCACATCTGGCGCAGAAGTTACGATGTTTTGCCGCTTTTGATGGACGAAACCGACGACAGATGGCTCGGCAAAGACCCGCGTTATTTGTCAGTTGAAGCCGGAAAATTTCCAAAAGCCGAAGCGTTAAAACAAACCGTCGAGCGCGTCGTTCCCTTTTATGAAACGGAAATTGCGCCGAAAATAAAAGCGGGCAAAAAACTTCTCGTCGCCGCACACGGAAATTCGCTTCGCGCACTCGTGAAATATCTCGACAAAGTTCCCGACGATGAAATTGTCGGTTTGAATATTCCGACCGGAATTCCGCTTGTTTACGAACTCGATGATGATTTAAATCCGATAAAAAGTTACTATTTGGGAGATCAGGAAGCGATAAAAGCAGCGCAGGAAGCAGTCGCAAAACAAGGCAAAACCAAGTAAATAAAGAGTTTACTAGAATTTTTCTGTTTTTGGAATGCTGCTTGCAAATATACAATCAGGAGCAAAAAAATTATGAGAAAAATTCTGGTTAAAGTTTCGTTATTGTCGGCGGCATTTTTGATTTTAATTTCGTTATCAGTTGACGGTTTCGCGCAAATTAGGCGCAATCGGACGCGCACGACGAGCAGAACTAACACGAATGTTTCTAATAATGACATCAACGACGGTTTGAAAGCCGCGCTTTTTCAAGGCGTAGAAAATGCTGTTGATGTTCTCGGACGCAGAAACGGATTTTTAGATAATATCCGCGTCAGAATTCCGCTTCCGAATGCGCTGCAAAAAACTGAAAAAACTCTGCGTTTTCTCGGACAAGGCAACAAAGTTGATGAATTCGTCGAATCAATGAATCACGCGGCGGAAGAAGCAGTTCCGGTTGCAACCGATATTTTTCTCGATTCGGTCAAACAAATGACATTTACCGATGCGAAAAATGTTCTTCTCAGCAAACAAGACGACGCGGCAACTCAGTTTTTCCGACGCACAAGTGAGAATCGTCTTCGAGACGAATTTCGTCCGATTGTCGAAAGATTTACAGAGAGCGTCGGCGTAACGCAGAATTACAAAAATATGGTCGGCAAATACGGTTTTCTCGGCAAAGCACTCGGTCAGGACGCGAGCGACATTGACGGTTACGTTACCGAAAAAGCGTTGGACGGTTTGTTTTTGTTAATGGCGGATGAAGAAGCGAAAATCCGCAAAGATCCGATTGGCAGAACGACAGGTATTTTACAAAAGATTTTTGGAATTCTTAACTAAAAAGAATTTTAGCACTTACAAATTCGACAGGATAGAGAAATTTCTTTATCCTGTCTTTTAGTTTTTAAATTCAACAATTTTTTATGACTTGGCGAAAAATACTATTTTTTCTGCTCATCGCATTTTGCCTGACACCTTTCGCCTTGCCGCCCGCAGTATTTGCCGCAGGTTTGATATTTGCATTGATTTTTGGAAACCCGTATCCGAATCAAACAAAGAAATACGGAACTGTTTTATTTCAAATCTCCGTCGTTTTCTGCGGTTTCGGGCTTTCACCACTCGACATTTTTAATTCTATAAAATTATTACATATTTTAATTATTTTCACGGTCGTTTCGCCATTGCTAATCGGCTTTTTAATCATCATACTTTTTAAAATTAAAGGTAAAACTTTTCCGTTAATTTTCGCCGCAATCGCCGTCGGCGGTGAAAACGCCGTATCAGCAATCGTTCCGGCGATAAATATCGAAGAAAACGAATCGAACGCGGCGATTTCGACAATTTTTTTGATAAATCTGGCGGCAATTTTTATTTTTCCATCTGCCGGATATTTATTGAATTTAAGTGTTAATCAATACGCAGTTTGGACTGGACTTGCGATTCCCGGAACTCTTTTCGTTTTGAACGGCGCGACAATTTTCGGGTTGATTTCCCTGTTAATTGCTTCGGCATATAACATTATAAAACTGTTGTTTCTGATTCCCGTCACATATATTTTCGCTTATTTTTATAAAGAAAACACATTTAAAAAACCCGTCATCCCGTGGGTTTTGTTTTGTTTTTTTATCTCAATCGTCGTCAGGTATTATCTGCCCGGATTTATACCGCCGAGTTTTTATGAATCTTTGCTAAATTTGGCAAAAGCCGGTTTGACGATTACAATTTTTTTAACGGGAATCGGTTTTTCACGGCAAACTTTTAAGGATTCAGGCATCAAACCTTTAATTTTCGGATTCTTTTTATGGAGTTTGCTGGCAGTAATTTCATTAATTGCCGTCACTCGTTTAGTACAATTTTAGTTATGGAAAATCAGGAAAAAGCAAAGCAAATCGTCAAGCGTGAAATGAAGGGTATTCTTAATCCGAAACTTGTCCGCACAATTTCCTTTACGGTAATTACGATTTCACTCGTCGCCAGCACGGTTTTATGCGTTTGGGCAATCTGGCAAAACGAAGTTGTGGACACGGTCTGGCGGGCGATTGCGACGTTTATCGTTGTCAGCGTCGCAACCGGAATTTTTACTTTTGTTAATGAAAAACTCGGTTGATTTTTATTTCGTATTTAATTTATTTTGTTAAATCAACTTCAATTCGACATAAGATTTTTAGCCCGCGAAATACACGAAAGAAACGAAATTTAAAACAAAAAGCTATTTAATTTTTCTTTTTTTCGTGTGTTTCGTGGGCAAATTTCCACTTTCCCAATTTTAATTTTCTTTTGACGAATTCACGTTAATTGGAAAAAGAATAAGAAATTAGAAATACTCAGCGTGAATTTGTATTCGATCTGATACTTCCCGATTTTCTTTTATTGTTTATCCAATGATTGCAGATATTTCAGATAACCGTCCAACAGATAATATTTAAATACAAATTGACTTTCTTTGCGCGTAAATTTATTGCCGAGATTTAGAGCGATTTCGGGATTTTCATTCATCATAGCATTAAACAAACTGCTGTTGGTGGAAATCATAGATTGCAGATAATATGCGTAAAAAGAATTTAGAGAAACGTCCAATTCATAGCCGTCATCACTAAAGGCATCGTTATTATCCCGATTATATCTCGATGTGATAATGAGTCCCTGAATAAAATACTCAAAGTATCCTAAAGCGTTTTCCGTTATTTTGGCTGCTTCCGGTATGTTTTTCGAATCAATATATGCTTGTGCGATGTTAAAACGCAATACATAATCCGAATTTGCCGCCGGTGCTTTTGAAATTCTGTTTTGCGCTAAATTCAAAATAGATTGAGCTTTTTCAAATTCGTTCCAAGAGTTGAAAACTTTTGAAATTTTTATTAAATTATTGATAAAAATTTCGTCGGAAACATTATAATTTGAAATTTGCAACGCCTGATTATAATACTGATTAATAACTTCCGGGGCAGGTTTATTAGCCGTCGGACTCGGCTTTGCGGGCGGAGAAGGAGACGATTCGAGTGAAGCAGTTCCTTCTCCGCCGGAATTGTTTTCTGGAACCTTCGAATCTTCAACCGGAGTGTCGTATGTAAATGGAATTTTTTGATTTTCCGATGCTGTTCTCTTTTTAGGTTTTATTTGATAATTGGAACTTTGAAGCAGCAAGTTTGCTTTTTCCGGCGAAAAATCGCTGATAATATCGGCGATATAAATAAGTTCATTTCCGCCTGATTCAGCAGATTCTTGAGAACTATAAAAATTAACGAGTAAATCAACAATCTTCAAAGCCTGCGATTTGGAGATAAGCGGATTATTTCTTGTGAGGAGTTTGCCGTCTTTAAGGAAAGACAAAAAATAAAGATAAGTGTTCATTTTCTGATATAAAATATCATTATCTTCGGAATTGAGTCCGGCAAAAGATTCATCGAGTATTTTTTGAGCAAACTGTGCCGCTTTTTTCGGGTCTTTTTTATAAAAGGCGGTTAATGCTTCGGAAGTTAAAAAAGAGATCGGTTTCTCTCGCAAATTCGTCAGTTTGGCAATCGCTTTTTCCGGTTCTTTTTCAAACAATTTGTTGGCAAAAGTCGCACGTTTTTCCGCTAAATCCGAAGAAATATATAATTGCGTCTGCGGATCAATTGAAGTAACCGGATCGTGTTCGTAAAAATCAAACGCCAGTTCCGCATCAACTTCGCCGATAGCATAACCCGAATATGATTTAAGATAAATCAGCAGATACAGCCTGTTATTAAGATCATTAAGATTTTCGCCGCCGGGAGAATTTAATTTTACTCCCGCCAGATCAAAAATACTGTTCGCATCATTTGGAACTTCCGTTTGGACAGTATCGCCGTTTTCAGCTTCGGAATTTCTTATTTGGAGAGTAAGTTTGTTATGTTCCGTGACCGCCGCGTCAATCGCCCCGTCGAGAACTGCTTTTTGCCGGTCAATAACTTGATACAAATATGTTTTATATGAATCCGCTGCAGATGTCCGGTTTGCTGAATTACCGCTGTCGGCATCGTTCGTTTTTTTCGCCTTTTTCTTTTCAAAATAATCATCAGAAAGTTTTGCGGCTGAATAGAGATTGAGTGCCGTTAATACGGAGAAATAAACGCGGTTGGGAAATAAATTGAACGATTGTGTATCGCGCGAAAGAAGTTCGAGTTGCTGAATCATAACAGCAAGTTTTTCTTCTTTGTTTATATCGGTTTCTGCGGATTTTGAAGACGGATTTTGAACTTCGTTTTGAAAAGCTAAACCGGCGGAAGAATTTACAAGGAGAAAAATTAAAATTAGCAATAAAAAGACGGATTTTTGTTTTTTCATCTGCGTTGACCTCTAAAGAATAACGATTGAAATTTCATTTCTTGCTTTCGACGGAAAATTTTTAAAATTTTTGTAAAAATTTAAGCTTTACAAAATGATTGACTGCCGAAAATTGAAAGCAATTTCATTCAAATTATTTAAAAACACTTGATTTTGTTGATTCGACAGTTTATCTGTCTGATAAACCGTTATTCTTTCGCATTATACATTTTATTTGCCCGCCGGATAATTTCTTTTTATTAAAAATTCTGAAAGATTATTTAAAATTACATTAAAAAACTGTTTGAAAACTCAAGAATTTGCCCACGAAATGCACGAAAAAAGAGAAAACCTGAAATTTTATTTCTTATTTTCGTTTGATTCGTATATTTCGTGAGCGCACGAAAATAGTTTTCAAACAGTTTTTTAGATAATTCTATGATTATTTGTCAAAAACATTTCAGACAAATTCAAATTTCGCCGAAGCCTGAAAATTTCAGTTTTATCTGGAGTCAGTATTTTCGCGCAAAAAATTCAACATTTTGTTTTTAATAATTTGCGAACCGAAGCCGTGAAAATTGTAATCGAAACCGTGTTGAGCATACGGAATTAAAATCGTTTCGTGCGCGATGCCGTTTTCATTTAGTTTTTCGTCTGCAAATTGCATATTTTCACTCCGAACGAGTTGATCTTTGCCGCCGTGAACAAGAAATGTCGGCGGCGTTTTTGCAGATATGTGTGTGAGCGGCGAAGCCAGCAGAAATCGTTTGTTTATTTCGTCGGATTCGTGCGGATTGCCGCCGAGAAACCCGGCAAGAGTTTTTGGTCCGTCTATTACATATTCGTTTGCCGGATGATCGTAAGCCCAGAGCAGATTTACGGGAGCATAAAACGAAATCACGGCGCGAACTTGTTCGTTCTCGCCGTTTGCCGGACATTGCGGCGGCAGATGCGAATCGTCGGCGGAATAAGCGGCAAGAAGCGCGAGATGCGCTCCGGCAGATCGTCCGAAGAGAACAATGCGGTCAGCCGCGATACCGAATTTTCCGGCATTTTGTTTAAAAAACAAAACGGCGCATTTTACGTCCGATGCAGCAGTCAGATAATTCGGCTGCGGAGCCAGACGATAATCAATATCAAAAACTGTGAAACCGTTTGCAGTAAGCCAAGTGTTCCACTGCGGAAAATCGCTTCTTTTGCCGCCGTTCCAAGAACCGCCGTGAATGACGACGACAGCCGCACCGCTATTTTCGTTTTTTTTTGTCGGCGCGTAAAAATCGAATTGTAAAGTTTTTCCGTCCGTTTCGGCGTAAGTGTGCGTCGTAAAATCCGTAATTGATTTATCGTTTTTAAATCCGCTGAAATATTCGCTTATTGATAATGAAGCATTTTCCTCTTTTGCCAATTTCAGAACGCTAAACAGAGGATAAAGTGAAATAAAGAGAGCCGCAACCGATAAAACGAGCGAAACTATCCAGAATCTTCCGCCGTTTGTAAAAACCGGAATACAAATACTTGAAATTATTGCGAGTAACGAGAATGCCGCAAGCCACAAACTCCATTCGCCGACCGCCACCGAAAACAGCCAGATGTAGTAGTTCGGCGCGGGAACAATAATCCATATAACCGCCAAAAAAGCGGTTAGACTTAAAATTAATGAAAAAATTTTTAGCAATTGATAATAAAAGAAAAGTACCGATCTTTCATTTGATTGAAGCTAAATTATTACAGATCGGTTTTTCATTCAGAACCGTGAAATCTTACTTTAACATTTAAAGTTTTCCGAATGTTATTTGGTTTTTAACTTGTAATTTTTAACAATTTCCCGAAATGCTTGACATATCCGCGATTCTCAATTAACATTCAAGCTAATTTGATTAAAAAAAACGAAATAACTTCTGTCCGATATTAGTTTCGTTTTGTCAATTCCATTCGTAAAATCTATCTAAAATCTGAGGAGGAAAAATGTCAGTAAAATATAAAAATCTACAACTAACTGTAGCAGTTAAACGAATACTGTCCGGTGTTGCTCTAACATTATTGTTAGGTTTATTTATGATAAGCGACGTAATCGCTCAAAGAAAAGGTGAAATAACACCGACTGTAAGCACGGCTGTGAGATTTGATGTTTCACCGCCGCTTCGTGAAATTAAACCGCTTCCCGAATCGAGAGAATCGGAAAAGGGAGAAGATGACCGTGGTGCGCCGGGTCCGGTAAACGATACCAAGCACGATAAAGACGGTGCGCTTCAAAACATTGAAGGCGAGGGTATTTTTAACACGGATCAATTTGCTCCGCCGGTCGGCGCAAGTTTTAACGGAATGACCAATACTCAAGGCGTTAATCCGCCTGATACGGTTGGAGATGTCGGAACAAGCAATTATGTTCAGATGGTTAATTCCAGAATTCAGATGTTTACCAAAACCGGAATATCGGTTTTGGGTCCCATTAATATTAATACTTTATGGTCGGGATTCGGCGGTCCTTGTCAAACTGAAAACGCGGGTGATCCGGTCGTTCTGCACGATCAACTTGCTGATCGTTGGATAATAACACAATTTACCGCCGCCGGACCGACTTATTATAACTGTGTCGCACTTTCGCAAACGAGCGATCCGACGGGTTCTTATTATCGGTATGCTTTTACCACCGGAACAAACTTCCCTGATTACCCGAAATACGGCATCTGGTCGAACGGCTATTACATCAGCACACGCGAATTTTCTGCTTCCGGTCCGTTCGCCGGAGTCGGTGCTTATGCTTTGAATCGGGATCAAATGCTCGTCGGAAATCCTGCTCCGCAAGTCGTTTCTATTATATTACCGCCCGGTTCGACATCTTATAGAACCGGTGACGGAATATTGCCAGCCGATTTGGACGGAACAACGCTTCCGCCTGCGGGCAGTCCCGAGTATTACGTCGGTTCAATGGATAACGGCGGTCCTTACGGCGCACCTGCGGATGCTCTTAATTTATTTAAATTTAGTGTTGATTGGACAACGCCGTCTAATTCGTCATTTACATTTTCCAATCAAATAAACATAGCGGATTTTGACACGGTTTTCCCCTGTTCCGGTTCAGCCCGCAACTGTATTCCGCAACCGGGAACGACAAGCAGACTCGACATTCTTTCGTATCGTCAACGTCCGCTGCATCGGTTAGCATACCGCAATTTCGGCACTCACGAATCGCTTGTTACGACTCAATCGGTTGAGGCACAGACATCTGTTGCCGGAATGCGTTGGTGGGAAATCAGGAGTCCGAATTCAAATCCGGTAATTTATCAGGAAGGAACATATTCGCCCGATACCGTTAATCGTTGGATGGGAAGTATTTCAATGGATAAAGTTGGAAATATGCTGCTCGGCTACAGCGTTTCGGATGCGACATCCGTATTTCCGGGAATACGCTTTACCGGTCGTCTTTCAACTGATCCGCTCGGCGCGATGGCACAAGGTGAAGGAACGCTTGTTGACGGCGGCGGCGTTCAAACTACTAGCAATAATCGTTGGGGCGATTATAGTTCGATGAATATTGACCCGACAAATGACTGTACATTCTGGTACACGACCGAATATTATTCCACCACATCAGCAACAGGCTGGAATACGAGAATCGGTTCGGTTACATTTCCCGGATGTGAAGGTCCGGTCGTCGCTACTTATTCGATTTCAGGAAAAGTTACCGATGCTGCCGGAAACGGCTTGAGCGGAGTGAGAATCAGAATCGAACCTACCGGAGGCGGTCAAGCGTATTTTTCACAAACGAGTCTTGACGGTAGTTTCTCGGTTAGAGGGCTTCCCGGAAATCAAACATATATCGTTACGGCATTTGCCAGAAGATATACTTTTAATTCTCAGACCGTAATGCTTACAAGCAGTAATGCAGCAGGTGTGAATTTCACTCCTAACCAGTAGTTGAAAGTTTATCCCGGCTGTTAATATAAAAAAGGTTCGAGTTGCAAAAACAACTCGAACCTTTTTTTGGAAAACAAGATTTGTATTAGTAGCTTTTCGTTTTGACACGAATTCTCGACAGCTTCCATTCGTTATTTTCGGCAACATATTCCAGTTCAAATTTCGTCGGTTTGGGACTTGTGCTGTAACTTCCTTCAACTTGCAGAAAAACGGTTCCTCTTGTTTTTGTAACTTTCGGTTCGGGCGAAAATTCAGCTTCCATTGATTTTATCTCGCTGATATTTGCTTTGCTGTCAATAAAGGATTTAAAAGCCTGATTAAATTTTTCGGGCGAGATTTCTTTCTGCCAAACTTCGGCAATCGTTGCATAGAAATCCTTAAAATCACCTTTTTGAACGGCATCGTTAAAATCGAGAAGCGTCATTTTTACAAGATTTTGCAAATCTGGCTCGGACGGAACTTCGCCGCTTGAAGCGTCAAATTTTCTGCTGCGGTCATCAGTATTTTTCGGTTGTGTTTCGGAAGTCGAAGATGTTTCGTTCGAATTTCCGTCACGGTTTGAATTGCAGACGCAAGCCGTAACAACAAGCAGAATTATTAAGACGATAAATAAATTCAAAAAATTCCGGCTGGTTTTCCCGATAAAAAAATTTTGTTTCATAGCTTTTGACTGAAGAAAAAGTTATTGCGATTTAATAAAATTCAGGCTTTATTGTCAATAGTTAAAAGGCAAATAATTCATTTTACTCATTTGAAAATTATAAAAACTTATCGAACTGCTTGAAGTTTTCGCAAAAAATTAACATAATCGAACGGAAAGTTTTTTAAAACTTAATAAATCTGGAGAAATTAATGAACGGTTCGGCAGGAATGGAAAAATTCTCGCATCTCGAAGACAAAATTTATTTAACCATCGAATTCGCCAAGAGAATGCGTGAGGAAAAAGAGCGTCTGGAAAGTGAATTGACCAGCTTACGCCACGAAGTCAGCACTTTGCTGGCGGAAAAAACGCGGCTTGACGAAAAAGTTGAAGATTTGATGAGCGAGCGCGACGCGATTCAGTTAAAGATCGAAGCGATGCTCGATGCCATCACGGTTATCGAACCGGAAGCGAACGAGGCTTTACAGAGGTGATTAAAATGTCTGACAGAAAAGAGACAAATGGGGATAACGCTCAATCAATTCGGGTTCAAATTTACAACCAATCTTACAATATTCGCTCGGATGGCGACAGCGATTATATTTTAAAGTTAGCCGAATACGTTGACGGGAAAATGCGTGAAATCTCGAACGGCACATTGACCGTTGACTCCTTGAAAGTCGCCATTTTAGCCGCGCTTCACGTCGCCGACGAATATCATCAATTAAAACGCGAACGCGATCAAGCGGATGCTCAACTCGCGTCGCGCAGTGCGGAATGCACGGAAATGCTCGACCGCATTCTTCGTCAGAGAGAAATTTCGCCGCCGCAGGAATTAGAAACCGAACAATAAAAAGTTAAAGAAATTCACTACCACTCTCATTCTTGCTTTCCAAATCGTCTGTGATATAATTCATAAAGCGAAAGAGCCTACTGTTGCGTTGGTCAGCAGACACCATAATAATTGAGCCAACATTTGAATGATCGGGAGGCTAATGCTGTTTTCAGTGAAATCTTTCGAGGCAGAAGATTTCCATAGAAAGCGGCTTTGATGCTTTGCAGAAAGCCACCCACCTGTGAGGAACCAGGTTCAATTCATCTGTCTGCAACGGCGCGGCGGTTTCTTTCGCTTTTCTTATTTCAAAACTCCCGCCAACAAATTTATTTTATGAAAATGCTAGTGATCGGCGATGTCGTAGCGCGTCCCGGCAGAATTGCCGTTTTAAATAGACTCAAAGAAATTCGTGAAAAACACGAAATTGACATTGCAACGATGAATTGCGAAAACGTCGCGGGCGGTTTTTCGATCACGCCGCCGATTGCCGACGAGCTTTTCGAGCGCGGCATTGACGTGATGACTTCGGGCAATCATATTTTCGATAAAACCGAGATCATTCCGTATCTCAAAACTAATCCGCGCATCTTGCGTCCCGCGAATTATCCGCCGAATTCTGCCGGGAGCGGGCTGTTTGTCGGCGAAATAAACGGTTTTAAGATCGCGATTCTCAATGTGATGGGCAGAGTTTTTATGCCGCCCGTTGACGATCCGTTTCGGATTGCCGACGATGCTGTAAATTCTATTCCAGACGATGTAAAAATTCGCCTGGTTGATGTTCATTGCGAGGCGACTTCGGAAAAATACGCGATGGGTTGGTTTTTAGACGGCAGAGTTTCGGCGGTCGTCGGCACGCACACGCACGTTCCGACCTCCGACGAGAGAATTCTCGATAACGGCACGGCGTATATTACCGATCTCGGAATGACCGGAAGTTACAACGGCGTGATCGGAATGAACAAAGAAGATGTCATTCGCCGTTTCACCGAAATTCCCGCCAAACGCGCCGCGCACGCCAAAGGCAACGTCTGGATTTGCGCCGTCGTCGTTGATATTGATGAAGAAACCGGAAAGGCTAACAGCATCGAGCGGCTGAAAATCGAATTTTACGATTAGTTATTTGGAGCGCAGACAGCCTTGTCTGCGCGTGCAATTTCAACTTCACGCGCAGACAAGGCTGTCTGCGCTCCGGTAGTTGACAACAATTTAGCGAACTGCAAATATCGAAAATTATGAACGCTTGGCACGAAACAGAAATCCGCGTCCGTTATGCCGAAACAGACAAAATGGGCATTGTTCATCATTCAAATTATCTGATCTGGTTTGAACTAGGCAGAAGTGAGTTTTGCCGCGCGCGAGGTTTTTCATACAAAGAGATGGAAGAAAAGGACAACGCGCTGATGGTCGTCGCGGAGAGTTACTGCCGTTACAAATCGGCTTCGTATTACGAAGACCTACTGCACGTCCGCACACAGATTGCCGAAGTTCGCAGTCGAAGTCTGCGTTTTGTCTATGAAGTTTTCCGTCCTTCGGACAAAGCTCTGATCGCTGAAGGCGAAACGCTCCACATCGTTACCGATCTGAATAAAAAAGTCCGCTCGATTCCCGAAAATTACAAGGAAATGCTGATGAGCGAAGTAATTCCCGACGAAAATCTCGTTCCCGCAGACGAAGCTCCGCATTAAAAAAGTTTGGAGTTTCAACTTTAGTTGGCATACGCCCGCCAAGTGCGGCGTGTGTATCCGATGGTGAAGCACGTCGGAAGAAGCCAACTAAAGTTGAAACTCCAAACTGTTCGATCACGATAATTTTTAGGAATCTGCCGAAAATGAGAATTATAATGCTCATTTTCGCTTGCAATTATCTATAAAACTGTATAAAATTTTTCTCGGTTAATTAATTACAAACAATAGCGTGAAGCGTTTTGAAATGAAAGATTCGATCTTAATACTTTTTTAATCTCAAGATCATTCCCGTAAGTCTCGCGTCCTTTGTCGGCAGAACACCGTTTTTTTGTAATTGCGCCATATTATGTAGAAATTTTCGGGAGTTTACAGGCAGTCTTATGTCACTCAGGTGTGAGTTTACACCAATCTTTAAATATCTTTCACCGCATATCCGTATCGTAGAGATTTTCTTGGCGGTAACCACGAAATACATTTCAACTGCGTTTATATCCGCAATAAATTTCAATATATCCGTATTTAATGCGGATATATTCTCATTAAATCTTAGTATACCCGCATTTAATATAGCTATACCCGCTTTAAATCTGAATATACCCATATTTAAAATAACTATACCCGTTAGAAATTTTATTACTTATATTTTTGGTATCACTATACCCGCGCGAAACATCAATCGGCGCGGGTTTAATTTTACGAAAAACACATAAACAAGGAGAAATAAATTATGACAGATAATGAAATAAAAGAGTTTGATTCGGCGGACAGAATGACAGAGTTCAAAATGCGGCATCCCGATGTTTTCAAAGGTAATGCGAGGATAATGAGCGGTTTTGATTCGCTCGAAGCGGATATTACGCTGCTTGAAAATCAAGGTGCGATTCGCATTACGAGCAAGGGTTTGCGTTCTGACGGAACGCAGGACAAGAGTGCGGCAAAATCCGCACTTTATAAACTCGTGCGAAAAGCGGTGGACACTGGGAAACTGATAAAAAAGGAAGAACCGGAATTCGACAATCAATTCAAAATCCGGCGCGGCACGATGAGTAATCCCGAATTGCTCGATGCGGCGCGTGGATTCGCCGTGCTTTTGACGACAGAGACGGCGAAAAAGATGAGTGAGTTCGGTGCGTCATCGGTCAACGCCGACAATTTTAAGGATAAGATCAAGACTTTTGAAGCAGGACGCGCCCAACAAGATGCCGGACGCGGCGCGGGCGTGGCGGCGACCGCCGAAATAAAGGCGGTAATGAAGCGTCTGCGAAGCACGCGGCGCACGGTGGCGAAGATCGGCACAAACATTATCGAAGATACGGACGATGCCGGACTTCTCGGCGAGTGGCAATCAGCTTCCAAAATCGAAAAATCCGGTAAATCCGCACCGAATACATCGAAGAAGCCTTAAGATAAAGAGATGAAATTTTAAATTTTCGTCTGTTTATCTTTAATTTAATAAACGCCCGTCAAAAAAACGGCGCGGCGGTCTTGGAATGCAAGGAGAAAAACCAATACAAACCACATTGAGAAAAATTAGAATCTGAAACTAATTAAATTTTGTGTGAGCCAATTTTTCGGTATTTGTTGCGTTAAATAAGTAAAGATAAAAATCACACGGTAAAAATTTAAAAAGCTAAAAATGAAAATGTAACAGTATTCAGTTATTTCGGTAAATAATGCCACCGGGAATTTGGAGTTTATAACACAAAACGGCGTGTTATAGTAGCCGTGATAAACAACAAAAAAATATCAAACTATCAGACTTTGCTTCCACATATAGAGAAAAAATATGAAAAACTTAAAAAATAACATCGCGCTTTTCGCGCTCATCATCGGCTTATTTCTGACAGCCTCGGCACAGGCGGCGACCTTTACGGTTGACCGCACTGATAACGCTAATGTTTCAGCCTGCACGGCGGCGGTAAATGACTGCACGTTGCGTGGAGCGATAACGGCGGCAAATGCGGCGGCGACGGATGATATTATTGATTTTGATCCGGCAGTCTTTAATGCCGATACGACAATCGCTTTAACGGCGGGCAATCTACTGCCGAATATCGCCAACAACGGCACATTAACGATCAACGCTCCGACCGCGATCCGCGTAACCGTTTCGGGAAGTAGTGCCGTTCGTGTATTTGTCATCAACACCGGAGCAACTTTCGAGGTGAACAATCTGACAATTGCTGATGGATTTATTGCAAATCAAACGGGCGGCGGAATTTTAAATAACGGCACATTAACACTAACGAACTGTAATCTCAATAATAATCGAAATACTGGTAATAACGGCGGCGGAATTTTTAATACCGGAACATTAACAATCACGAACTGCACTCTCAGCACTAACCAGACAACCGGCAGCGGCGGTGCTATTTCAAATTCCGCTGCGGGCAGCACAATGACGATAAATAACTCGACTATCAGCGGTAATACAGCAACCGGCGGTAACGGGGGCGGGATTTATAACGGTACCTTCGGCAATCAGCCCGGAACTGTTACAGCAACTTTAAATAACTCGACTATCAGCGGTAATACGGCAGGAAATAGCGGAGGCGGACTTGGTTCCCTGAGTGTTGGCAGCATAGTATCATTAAACAGCACGACCTTCAGCAACAACTCAGCGACAGGTGGTACTGGCGGCGGCGGTGTTTATTTAGCCAATAATGGAACAATAACCCTGAACAACTCGATCGTCGCTGACAGCACTTCCGGCGGGGACTGTCGGATTATTAATACCGGCACGATCAACGCTTCATATTCGCTGATCGAAGAGAACTTAACCTGCGTCAACGGCACGAACTCGAACAATCTGACGGGCGATCCGAATCTCGGTGCTTTGCAGAACAATGGCGGACCGACGCAAACCCACGCGCTTCTGACGGGAAGCATCGCAATAGACAAAGGTAATTCCGCTTTGACAACCGACCAGCGCGGCACTACGACTCGTCCGGTTGACAGTCCGGGCATTCCCAACGCACCCGGCGGCAACGGTTCGGACATCGGAGCATTTGAAGTCCAGACGGTTACGGCGGCAGGAGTTTCCGTTTCGGGCAGAATAACGGACGGCAAGCGCGGAGTATCAAATGCCGTCATTTATCTGACCGATGCAAACGGCAACACGCAGATGACGCGCACATCGTCGTTCGGCTATTATCACTTCGACGAAATCGAAGCCGGTCAAACAATTACGATTCAGGTGTCGGCGCGGCGTTATTTGTTCAGCCCGCAGGTTGTAGTGGTCAATGAAGAGGTAACGAATCTTAATTTTACGACGCAGTAATTTGAGAAAAAAGGTGAGGGAGAAAAGGAGAAATTGATCTTCCCCTTTTCTCCCTTCTCTTTTCTTCTGCTTTCTATGGGAAAATACCGAGTTCAAAATAGCAGAGTGCGATCTTGTCCAGAGCATTTATAAACGCCGCTTTTCGCAATGTGCCGGAATTTTTCTGTTTCCAGATTTCGCGGATTTGGTTGTAAGAAGTAATCATCGTTTCTTCCAAACCTGAATAAACGAGATCGGCTTCGTCCGCGCCGCGTGCGACCATCGTGCGTTCTTCATCGCTTAAATGTCTGCCGGTTTCCTTTTCAACAATATCGAGCATACGGTCGAACGCCGATTGCTCGAAACGTTTTTCGAGCCGTCCGAAACGAACGTGCGATAAGTTTTTCAGCCACTCAAAATAAGAAACTGTAACGCCGCCGGCATTTATGTAAACGTCCGGCACGACCATTACGCCCATTTCTTCGAGAATTTTCTCGGCATCGGCGGTGATCGGACCATTTGCCGCTTCGCCGATAATTTTTGCTTTGATGCGCGGCGCATTTTGCGTCGTAATCTGATTTTCGAGTGCGGCGGGAATCAAAATATCGCAATCCAACTCAAGCGCGTCTTCGCGTTTGTCAAGATTTGTCGCGCCGGGAAAATCCATCATCGAACCGTTATTTGCTTTACGATGACGCATCAATTCCTCGATGTCAATTCCGTCGGGGTTTGAAATTCCGCCTTCATATTCGGCAAAACCGACTAAAATCGCGCCGCCTTCCTGACAGAACTTCGCCGCGTGATAACCGACGTTTCCGAGACCTTGAACGACGACTCTTTTACCTTTTATTCCGGCTTCGAGTCCGACATCTTTCATATCTTCGGCATTTGAACACGCTTCGCGCAATCCGTAAAAAACGCCGAGTCCGGTCGCTTCCGTGCGTCCGCGAATTCCGCCCTGCGCGATTGATTTTCCGGTGACGCAGCCGAGCGCGTCAATCTGTTCGGGATGAAACGCCAGATATGTATCGGCGATCCACGCCATTTCGCGCGCGCCCGTTCCGTAATCCGGCGCGGGAACGTCAACCGCCGGACCGATAAAGTTCTTGCGGATAAGTTCCGTCGTGTAACGGCGCGTGATTCTCTCCAACTGCTCCTTGGAATAGCGTTTGGGGTCAATCTTGACCGCGCCTTTCGCGCCGCCGAACGGCACGTCAACGATGGCGCATTTATACGTCATCAAAGTTGCCAGCGCGATAACTTCTTCTTCGCAGGCATCCATCGAATAACGGATTCCGCCTTTAACGGGAAGTTTATGCTGGCTGTGTTCCGCACGCCACGCGCTGATGACATCGTAGCCGTCGTCGGTTCGCACCGGAAAGCTAAAAGAATAAACGCTGTTGCAGGTTTTTATCTGCTTGAGCATTCCTTCCGGGTGATCGGTGAGCGCGGCGGCTTGATCGAAATAGCTTGCCACACTCGCCAAAAATTTCCGCCCTTGTTCTTTGGCGAATTGTTCGTTGTGTCCTTTTTCTCCTGTTTGCATATATTAGTTTTTCCTTAAATTTATTTAGTAATAAAAACTTCGCATATTTTAATTCAAGAAGAATTTCGGGCAAAGTCTTAAAACTAAATTGTTTCGTAATTATTCCGGCAAAAAAAGTCGAAACGTATCGGCTTCACCTTCGGTAAATTCTATTCGGTTTTCATCAATTGACCAATTTTGTTTGAGCAGTTCCGTGATCGCATCGTGTCTTTGGGTTACTAAATTTTTCTGATTTTGTTTTTTTAGAACAACCGCGAGTTTCAGACGCAGATGCTGCTGCATTACCGCACCGACGCTCTGCCAAATTCCGCCTTCGTCCGCAGTGAATTCGGCAGAGTTATTCTTAAAAGGAATTTTGTTTTCTTCCGCTGAAACCCGCTCGAATCTGGTTATTAAATTCGGCAGACTCATACGTGTTTTAACTTCGTCGGCGAGAATTTGCTGTGCATCTTCGGAAACGTCGCGTTCGCTCAGATAATTCACTTCTAAAAGCGGCGCACTATTCGGACTGTTAATTATTTTGTAATCCAGCATTTCCGCAGGTTTCGGCAACATTAAATCCGACAGATTCGTTTCAATGCTCTGCAAATAATTCGATTGTAATTGAGCGACAGTCGGCGGCGGCGCGGGCGTTTCTTTTGTTTGTATAGTTTCAATTTGCTGACGCGCCGAAGTCGGGATCTCCACGAGTTGAAAGGAGATGCCGTCAATCGGGCGATTTAAATTCGTTGCCAAAAGTTTCACATATTCGGCTTTTTCGGCGGGCGTGTAAACTTTATCATCAAAAACGCGCATAAAAATTTCGAGTTTTTCTTTGCTGTTTGTAACTTTTAAGACATCCAAAAAACTGCGCGGATTGCCGTCTTTATCATTTACATAAAATTTTTCCCATAAATCCTGTGCTTTCGTCGAAATCCTGTTTTCTTCCTGTTGCTGATTATATTCTGCTTTAAGGCTGTAAAACGATTGCAGAAGCGGAATGCTGATTAAAAGAAGCGGCACTAAAATCATCAAAAGGCGAAGCGAAACGCTGCGGATTTCGCGGGCTTTTTCAAGCGCGGGAATCGAATTTACAACTTTCAGCCACCAACGGCTCTCGCGGTCTGTTTCGCGCCAGGCGGCGACTTTTTCGCGCACTTTCGACGTATCTATCCGCAAAAGCATAAACGTAATCATCGCCATAAACGTAATCGCAACAAGATTTGTTAAAAACAACAAACCGCCGCCCCACGAAGCGTTTAGTCCTTGCGAAACATTCTGTGTGGCGGCAACTCCGACTCCGTAACCGACAACGCACAACGGCGGCATCAAAGCGACGGCAATTGCCACGCCCGGAATCGAAGTGACGATTCCTTTAACTTCTCTCGAAATCGCCACCGAACCGATTGCGCCTGAAAAAAGAGCGATGCACAAATCAAGAGTGTTCGGCGTTGTGCGGGCGGTGATTTCAGCGGTCGCTTCACGAAACGGCAAAATTGAAACAATTAAAAATGCGATGCTCATTGCGGTCAAACCGCTTAAAGCAAGTTTTAGAACAGCGCGGAATCCGAGAATCAGATCGCCCGTCGCAAGTGCCAGACCGCTCGACAAAATCGGATTCATCAGCGGCGAAATAAGCATCGCTCCGATAATTACTGCCGGAGAACTCAAGATAAGTCCGAGCATTGTAATTCCGGCGGCGAAAATCATCTGTAGCCAATAAACAAGATCACGAATCGTCGCCGATTGTGAAAGTTCGACATAAATATCACGTTTTCTCTCGACATCTACATCAAGAGCCTTCGCAAAACGGTCGCGCACGAAATTTACAGTGCGGTATATTTTAATAAATGTTCTGAATGAATTCTTTGACTTTTGCGGTTCTTGTTCCAACATAGATATTTTGCGATTTTATATTCTTTATTATCGGTTTATTTCCGATAATTTCAAACACTCATCAATAAAATCTGTTTCCAAGACGTATAAAAAAGCTAAAATTCAAAATAAAACCGAGAAATAAAAGCAATTAAATTCTTTTTTTATGCTCTCCGTCATATTTAACGGACAAAATTTTCTTCTTTTAAAATCATTATCCGTCCTCAATCAAGTCAAACAAATCACTATCATTTTCGCATAAAAAAATGTTACCCTGTCATTTGTTAGAAATAGGAGGAAAAAATAATTTATGTCATTAATATATTGTCCCGAATGTGCGAAGGAAGTTTCTAATACTGCTGTCGCCTGTCCTAATTGCGGTCATCCACTCGCGCCGCCTTCAGTGGAACGAAAAACGATCATCCGCGAAGCACCGCCGGTTATCGAAAAAGAAGGATTTCCTAATTGGATATTTATTCCGCTCGCCGTTCTGGGCATCGTCGTTATCTTTTTATTGATTGTGCTTTTCAGAAATCAGGATGACACGGACAGAACAAACGTTAATATAACTGCCGGACGAACGGTTGATGTGGCTGAAACGACAGTTCGCACAAATCAGCCGAAAACCGAAGTTGTCGTGCCGTCAAATCCTTCATCCGATATTGATCTGCCGCCTTCGACGACGACGACAACGACTGCGCCGCCGCCTTCGACCACGACGACAATTCCAGCGGAAACACAGGTGGCAACCGTCGGAACGGTAAATTTAGAAGCAAAAACCCGCGACAGAAGCGGAAACGTGAAGTCGGTAAGAGCCGAAAAATTTTATCTGCTCGATAAAGATTTAGACAGTATTTTAAGCGATGCCGATATTGATCCGGTCAACGGTCAATCGCTCATCAACAGTTTTGGTTTGTCGGTAATTTATCCCGACCGTTACAACGATCTGAAAAAGAAAGCGTTAAACGAGATCGAAAAACACATCAAATATGACGTGTTGACCGATTCAAGCGGCAAAGCGAAAATGGATAAAGTAAAACCCGACAGTTATTATCTTTTCGCAATTCACAAAACCGGCAACGGTTTTGCCGTCTGGAGTTCGCAGATTACGATCAATGCGGGTGAAAATAATCTCAATCTCCAACCGCAAAGTCCGACGGAAGTTAGAGAATAAACAAAAACAAAATAAGAGACTTAAAGGAAGGCAGAACAAATTCGGTAAATTTATCGGATTTGTTCTGCCTTCCTTCGTTTATGTGGCACACGCGCATTTATTTGTGGTTAATTTGCAACAGAATTTAATAATTATTTTTTGATAACGCCCGATTTACTTAAAAATTAAAGCGGCACGGTATTTGTAAATAGATAGATTTACTGCAATTTAAGGCAATGAATCAGACTACATTTTCAAAATCAATTAAAACAAGCGGCATCGGTCTGCACACGGGCGTTGATGTTAATTTAAAATTAAAACCCGCGCCGCCGAACACGGGATTTGTTTTCGTCCGCACAGATTTGGACAACTTTGAAATTCCCGCTTCGGTCGAATATATCTCACATTGCAGTTATGCGACGACGCTTTTGCGAAAAGGCGTTCTTCTTTCAACCTGCGAACATCTACTTTCCGCACTTTGCGGCGCGGGCGTGGACAATTGTTTTATCGAACTCGACAACATCGAAATTCCGATTATGGACGGTTCGAGCGAAGATTTTCTCGAACTGTTCGAACGCGCCGGAATTAAATCGCAAAATGCGCCGCGCCGTTTTTTGAAAATTTTGAAAAAGGTCGAACTCGAACAGGACGACCGAAAAATGAGCGTCGAACCTTCGGATAAATTCGAGATTGACTGCACGATTGATTTCAAACATCCGTTTATCGAAAAACAGACTTTTCATTTTGAAATGAACAACGGTTCATTCGGCAAAGAGATCGCGTCAGCGCGGACTTTCGGTTTTACCGAGGAAATCGAAATGCTGAGAAAAGCAAATCTCGCGCTCGGCGGTTCGCTCGATAACGCGATAGTTTTAACGCCTGACGGAATGCTCAACGAAAATCCTCTGCGTTTTGCGGACGAATTCGTTCGCCACAAAATTCTCGACATCATCGGAGATTTCGCGCTTTTGGGAATGCCGATCTTGGGAAAAATCACCGCCGAAAAAAGCGGACATTCCGTTCACGCTTCGATGATGAGCAAATTGTTAAAAACCGAAAACGCCTGGGAAATTGTTGAAGGTCATAAATAATTAGTCGTAGATCGCAAATATTTTGATAATTTTCAAATCACGATTTGCGATTAACTGTTTTCTTTTTTGCTATAATTAAATTTATGGCAAAAGCGGCGAACGGTGTAAAAAACGAAAAATTTGAAATGCAGATTCAGCGCGTTTCAAGCGATTAGATTTTATTTGAAACCGATATTTTAGCCGTCGAAGAACCGCTCGAAATTCGTCTCGGTTTTATTGAAAACGGCGAAAAAAATCATAAAGCCGTTTCGATCACGATGCGAACGCCGGGAAATGATTTTGAACTCGCCGCCGGATTTCTTTTTACCGAAGGAATTTTAAACTCGAAAGAACAAATAAATTCGATCAAACATTGCGGAAAATTCCCGAACAATCAAAATACGGTTCGCCTTGATCTGAATGAAAACACGAACATAGATTTTGAAAAATTACAGCGCAATTTTTATACGACATCGAGTTGCGGCGTGTGCGGCAAAACTTCGCTCGAAGCATTGTTCGTTTCCGGCGCAGAGAAAATCGTGCAAAAAGAATCTCCGACAATTTCAGATGAAATCATCCACGATTTGCCTGAAAAATTAAAGCGAAATCAAACTATTTTCGGCGAGACGGGCGGACTTCACGCCGCCGCTTTATTTGATATTTCGGGAAATCTGCAAAATTTGCGCGAAGATGTCGGACGACATAACGCGGTTGATAAATTGATCGGCGCGGAATTTTTAGCGGACAATTTGCCGCTTTCGGACAAGATTCTTTTTCTCAGCGGTCGCGCTTCGTTCGAACTCGTGCAAAAAGCGGTGATGGCGCAAATTCCGTTTATTTGCGCCGTCGGTGCGCCGTCGAGTCTGGCGGTCAAAGCCGCGCAAGAATTTAATGTAACTTTGCTCGGTTTCGTGCGTGATGAGCGATTTAACATTTATTGCGGCGCACAAAGAATTACAGACAAAAATTTATGAAATTGAGATTGCGTGAAAATTCTATTCGGCTTCGGCTTTTGCAGACGGAAGTTACGCAGCTGCGAGAAATCGGAAATGTTTCCGAAAGGATAATTTTCGGCGTAAATCCGACTGAAACTTTGACTTATTCATTAAGAATTTCCGGCGAAACAGAAAAGATTTTCGCGCAAATGGTCCACAATCAGATTGAAATTTTTCTGCCGTTAAAATTAGCGGAAAATTGGGCTGACACCAATGAAGTCGGCTTATATGAAACTCAGGAAATCGGCGATCTCAGAAATTTGGAAATTATCGTCGAAAAAGATTTCGTCTGTGTTGACAGACCTTTTGACGAAGATAACAAAGATGCTTTTCCGCATCCGAAGATGAATTGTTAGTGATTAATTAGGCGCAAACAAAATATGAAGAACGAAAACGGAAACATAAAAACGGAACGCCCGGAAAATTTGGGGAATTTGAAAGTTACGGAAGTTTACGACACCGCCGCCGGAATGCGTGCGGTAATTGATTCGATGAAGGAAACTTTTTCGGACGCGGGCGTGATTCACGGCACGGAACTTTTGAAAAATCTCAATCAAAAAGGCGGAATTGACTGTAATTCCTGCGCTTGGGCTGATCCTGACGACAAACGAACGCTCGCCGAATTTTGCGAAAGCGGCGCGAAAGCAATCGCTGACGAAGCGACGACCGAACGTGTCACACCTGAATTTTTCGCAAAATACACCGTCGAAGAACTTTCCAGACAATCCGATCAATGGCTGAACGCGCAAGGCAGAATCACGCATCCGATGATCCGGCGCGAAAATGCGACGAATTACGCGCCGATTTCTTGGGAAGAAGCATTTGAAATTTTAGCCGGAGAATTAAATTCTTTAGATTCGCCGGACGAAGCCGTTTTTTATACATCGGGCAGAACGTCGAATGAAACGGCTTTTATATATCAGCTTTTTGCGCGACAATTCGGAACAAATAATTTGCCCGACTGCTCGAATATGTGCCACGAATCAACGTCTTTCGGACTTGCCGAATCAATCGGTCTGGGAAAAGCGACGATTCGCCTCGAAGATTTGGAAGACACCGATTTGATAATAATTATCGGGCAAAATCCCGGAACCTGTGCGCCGCGAATGATGTCTTCACTCGAAGCGGCAAAGGAAAAAGGCGCGAAAATTATCGCCGTTAATCCGTTGCCTGAAGCGGGCTTAATGAACTTTGTAAATCCGAATCCGCAGCATTATTCAAATCCGCTGAATTATCCGTTGGCGATGCTAGGTTTGCAAAAAACTCAGTTTGCCGATCTTTATTTGCCGATCAGAATCGGCGGCGATATGGCGTTTTTGAAAGGCGTGATGAAAGTGCTTTTGGAGATGGAAAGGAAAAATCCGAACTCTGTTTTCGACCACGAATTCATTAATGATAAAACTTCCGGTTACGATGAATTCGTCGAAAATCTGGATTCGATTTTGTGGGACGACATTTTAGAACAGACGGGATTTTCCATTGAACAAATCGGGGAAGCCGCCGGAATGTATGCGTCGGCGAAGCGCGTGATAACTTGTTGGGCGATGGGAATCACGCAGCACAAAGAATCGGTGGCGACAGTTCAGGACATTGCGAATCTTCATTTTCTGCGCGGAAATATTGGCAGACAAGGCGCGGGACTTTGCCCCGTGCGCGGTCATTCGAATGTGCAGGGCGACCGAACGATGGGAGTTTGGGACAAAATCAAACCCGAATTTTCCGAAAAACTAGAAAAAGAATTTGATTTCAAAGTTCCCGAAAATGAAGGCTTCGATGTTGTTAAATCAATCGAAGCGATGCACAGTGGGAAAGCAAAAGTTTTCTTTGCGATGGGCGGGAATTTCCAGTTGGCAACGCCCGATACGGATTACACTTCCGACGCTCTGCAAAAATGCAGTTTGACGGCGCAGGTCATCACGAAATTAAACCGCACCGCGCTCGTTACCGGAAAAAGATCTTTGATTTTGCCGTGTTTAGGACGAACGGAAAGAGATTTGCAAAACGGCATCGAGCAATTCCAGACGACGGAAAGCACGATGCTCAACGTGCAGATGACGCACGGAATTTTAGAACCCGCATCGGAACATCTGAGAAGCGAACCGTGGATCGTCGGCAAATTGGCGCAAGCCGTTCTGGGTGAAAGATCAACGGTCGAATGGCAGGCGATGATCGAAGATTACGATGTCGTCCGCGATTCGATCGCGCGAACTGTCAAAGGCTGCGAAAATTACAACGAAAACGTGAAAATTCCCGGCGGTTTTTATTTGCCGAATCCGCCGCGTGACGGCGTTTTTCCGACCGATTCGGGAAAAGCCGTTTTCAAATCTAGCAAACTCGAAAAAATCGAATTGGAAAAAGATCAGTTGATTATGACGACGATTCGCGCTCACGATCAATTCAACACGGCGGTTTACGAACTTCACGACCGTTATCGAGGCATCAACGGTTCGCGCCGCGTGATTATGATGAACGAAAACGACATCGCCGAACGCGGTTTGAAAAAAGGCGAAGTCGTTGACATCACGAGTTATTTCGACGACGGCGAGCGGTACGCCGAATCATTTATCGTCGTGCCGTATCCGATTCCTAAACAATGTGCGGCGACTTATTTTCCTGAAGCAAATGTTTTAGTTCCGTTAAAAAGCGTGGCAAAAAAAAGCAATTGCCCGACATCGAAATCGGTGATTGTTACCGTGAAATCGCATCTGCATAACGGCGAAAGAGTTTTTACGGGCGAATTTTCACGATGAGTTCATCTGATTTTACTGGTTATGTTCTAACTGGCGGAAAATCTTCGAGAATGAAACGCGACAAGGCATTTTTGAGAATCAACGGGAAAACTTTTCTTGAAAATGCCGTCGGAATTCTCGCGCCCTTCTGCGGAGAAACAAAGATCGTTCTTAATAAAACGCAAACTCATTTCATTAAAAGACTTCCAAAACAAATACCGCATATTTTTGACCGTTTTGAAAATCGCGGCGCACTCGGCGGAATTCACGCGGCTTTTAATGATTGTGAAACCGGATTTGCGATAATTTTAGCTGTTGATCTGCCATTTGTTTCGCACAAAGCTGTTGGAAAATTGTGTGAGATTGCAATTGATGAAAAAGACTTTTCCGCTGTTATTCCAAAACAAAAAGACGGCAGATTTCAACCTTTGGCGGCAGTTTATAATGTGAAAGATTGTATGACGGAAATTGAAAGAATTTTAAAGAACAAAAGTTCGCCGTCGGTCAGAAGTTTTCTGGACGAAATTTCGATAAAGGAGATTGAGCAAAAAAAATTGTCAAATCGGGAAGATTTATTTTTTAATGTAAATGATCCGGCGGATTTCCGGCAAATTGAAAATTAAAAATGGAGCATAAACAAATCGTCCACGCTCCGTTTTTTTATTAGCCGATAAACATTTCGTCTTCCGTGTAAGCGCGGTCAACACGCTTCGGCGAAGGCGCGAAAAGAACTTGCAGACCGCGTTTTACGCCAGCCATAATCGCCGCGACTTCGACCGTCGGTTCGACAACTTTTTGCTGGATGAAATCAGCAGTCGTCGTTACCTGAAGTTTGGTGCGGTCAATCGTCTGGCTGACCAGAGCGACTTTTTCTTTTGCTTCGTGCGCCGTCATTCCGACGAGCTGCTTTAAATCACGAACTTCGTCGGTAATCAAAGCGGTTGACTCGCTGAAATGCTTCGATGCGACGCTTAAATTTCCCGTAAGTTCGTTAAATTGTCCGGCAATTTCCTTTCCTTGCACGCTGATCTCGTTGACTTGTGTAATTAACGGATCAATGCTGTCTTTAAGCCCTTCTACCGTTCCGATAACCCGCTTGATAATGAAGGCAATCGCAACCAATGCAATCGCCATCACGATAAAACAAACCGCGATCACGATTGAAGAAATCATTATCCATGTAATTGGTTCGTTTAAATTCATAATTTTATTCCGTGTCTTTCGGAAGTTCTAAAATTTTTTCTTCCGATGATTTTATTTTCGGCGGTGTCGGATGTGCCGTGTCATTTGATAATTTTTGTTTTTCTTCCTGATATGCGTCTTTTCCGGCTTCGATAGCTTCAGAAAAAGGATTTTTTGCACCGGCGGCAACTTCTTTCGCTTTGTCTGTCAAACCGCGTGCTTTTTCGCTCAGATCGCCGGCTTTGTCCTGTGCCGAACTGTAAAGTTCGCCGGCTTTATCTTGCGCTGTGCTGTAAAGTTCGTTAGCTTTTTCGCGCGTAACTTCGTAATAATCTCCGGCTTTTTCGCCGACTAATGCCGCCGTTTCTTTGCTTTTTTCGATTCCTTTTTTCGTCGCAACCGCGATGTCTTCGCGCAATTCCGTGCCTGATTTCGGCGCAAACAGCAACGCAATGACCGCACCGATGCCGCCGCCGATAAGTAAGTATGTCAATTTTGTGCTGACACTGGATTCATCTCTATCTTCGTATTCGTATCTCATAAATTATTTTCTCCCTGACGTTTTACAGCCGTCAATGCCGTTTCAAATTCGATGTTACGACTATAACAGAAAAAACAATTATTTAGCAATAAATAATACGATTTTACCGAATTTAAGTTATTTTTTTTTGCGCCTTTAAAGTGCGCGGAATTCCCTGTAAATCTCTGACAAAATTTATTTTTTTCCAAATATCATCCGAAATCATTTTTTCGATTTTTTCAGATTGCCCGATACCGATCTCGATTAATAATAATCCGCCGTTTTTTAAAAACATCGGCGATTCGTAAATAATATTTTCAACAATCTCAAGTCCGTCTTTCTTTGCAAATAATGCAGAATGCGGTTCGAATGTTTTTACTTCCGCCTGTAAATTAATTAAATCACTTTCGGGAATATACGGCGGATTTGAAACTATCAGATCGAATTTTTCATTACCGATGTTTGAAAATAAATCGGAGACTTTTAATTCCAATCGCTCATAAACCAAGTGTTTTTCAGCATTTTGTCTTGCAATTTTCAAAGCGTTTTTTGAAATATCAACGCTAATTGCCGTCGCCGTTTTAATTTCATTCAAAACCGAAACCGAAATACATCCCGAACCAACGCCGATTTCGCAAAATCGCGGATTTACTTTCTCTTTTAAAAAATCAATCGCATTTTCAACAATGATTTCCGTTTCCGGTCGCGGAATTAAAACATCCGGCGAAACGATAAAATCGAGTCCGTAAAATTCCTGTTTTCCGGTGATATATTGAAACGGTTCACGCGCAGCGCGTCTTTCGAGTAATTTATCAAAATGCTGTTCTTGTTCTTTATTTAATTGATATTCGGGATGCGCGATGAGAAATGTTTGATCTTTATCAAGTGCAAAAGCGAGAAGTGATTTTGCTTCGCGCCGAGGTTCGTCTATTCCATTTTTTTGTAAAATTTCAGTTGCAAATTTTAGAATTTCAGAAATATTACTCATCATTTTTGAACAATCTAAAATCGCAAAAAATTATGGTTTCAACGCTTTCGTCGCAATAAATGTCGGCGTGTATTTATTCAACAGCCGCGCTTCGTCATCGGCTGAAGTTCCGCCATAAAACAATTCGAGCAAGGATGAAATATCAGATCGAAACTTTCATCTGCAAAGCGCGACAAAATTGATTTTTTCTGAACCGACAGGAATGCTTCATTCGATATTTTCTCTCGCCAATTTGTCCCACGCGCTGCTTTTATGTTCCCAAACATTTATTCTCACCTTTTCTCTATCTTTTCCAATAATGTCTGACTTTCATATCGAGCATCGGAAACGGAATATAATCAACCAATCTGCCGGATTCGTGCAATTCATCAAGCATCCGCTTTGCGCCGTCGTCATTTCTCGTATGAACAATAACGGTCGCCGCTCGATTTATTTTGCTGTTTTCATTAAGCCAACGAGCAATTGCATAACCCGTCATTTCATCGTCCCGCTCGCCGTCATAATGATGCGGCAGTAAATCGTGATCGAGAAAAATCGCATCGTAAATATTTTCGCTTAACAATTCTTTGGCTTCGGCGACAGTTTCAACAATGTCCAAATAATCATCAACAAACTTTTTCTCGAACCAGCGATGTCGTCGCGCGTCGTCGTCTAACACAAACACGCTGATCGGTGTTTGCTGCGGACTCAAATCAGCCAATCCCAACTTTATTAAAATGCTTCTTAAAAGACTCATAATTCATCCAAAAGACGAACTTATAAAATACCACACACTTTCGGAACAAAAAAACCGTTTATTTATTTCAATTTGTTCAAAGCCGCCGCACTCATTTTTTTGAGCGGCGCGTTTTTTCCAGTCCAAATTTCAAATTGCCGCATTCCCTGCGCGACGAGCATCGCTAAACCGCTGATTTTCGGCACATTTGCTTTATCCGCCTGTTTTAATAATTCGGTTTCAAACGGATTGTAAACCAAATCGTAAACAAGATTTAGTCCTTCTAATTGCTTCGCAGTCAGCGGCGTTTCATTCTCGAACTTCCCTTTCATTCCGAGCGGTGTCGCATTTACCAAAATGTCAAAAGTGCTGAGTGCTGAGTGCTGAGTGCTGAGTTTTTGTAAATTGACGTTAAATTCTTTCGCTAAATCTTCAGCTTTTTCAATATTTCTGACAATAATAGTTACTTCCGCATTTTCCTTTTTCAATGCGTAAACGCAAGCCCGCGCCGCGCCGCCGTTTCCGACGACGGCGACATTCGCTTTGCTCAAATCGCCGTAAGCATTTTTTAACGGCTTGATAAAACCGTGTGTGTCCGTGTTATAGCCGTAAATTTTCCCGTCAATTATTTTCAAAGTGTTGACCGCGCCGATCTTTTCCGCGTCTTCATCTATAAAATCGAGATGTTTCAAAATTGCTTGTTTATGCGGAATCGTAACCGAAAAACCTTTTAGATTCAGTTCGACTTCCCGAGTTTCTTCGCGCACGAATTTTTCGATAAATTCATCGAGATTTGCAACTTCAAATGGAATATAAACCGCGTTCAACCCGTGAAATTGAAACGCCGCATTTTGCATATACGGCGAAACTGACGGCGAAACCGGATTTCCGATAATCCCGTAAACTTCCGTTTTTTCGTCTAATTCTTTAGCGCGATAAACCTCAATTAAATCCTCAGCCGAAACTTGTCCCGGCGCAGTTTCCTTGCCCGAATCGAGCGCAGCATAAGTCAAAAACGCGCCGTGCGCCAAACCCAAAATCCTAGTCCATTTTCCCGTTTCGCCCATTGCGATTGGAATTATTTCTTTGTTTTCGCTTTTTGCGCGTTCGAGAAGTTTCCAAACTTTTATCGTGTCGGGTATCTTATCTGTTTGAACGGCGATTTTTATAATGTCCACCTCCGCAGTTTTTATTCTTTCGTAAATTTCATCTAAATTATCGGGAACTTTTGAAAAATCGTGATAAGAACAAATTACCGGCTTATAGAGCCAACCCAGATGATTTTCAATGACATCTTCTTCAAAATCCGCGCCGCAAAAATCATCTCCCGAATTCCAGAAACTTTCCCGTTCTTGTAAAGAAATTTCTCTTTTTCCGCCTTGTGATTTTGGTCGAAAGGTAAAAATATAATTTTCGTTATAAGGAAAGTTTGATTTTTCAATCTCTTCTTTCCTCAAACAATCGAAACGAATCTCGATCAAATCCGCCAATTCTTCCGCGCGTTTTATCTGTTCGATCAATTCGACGGCGGTTTCCGCGCACACGGAAACGCAAATTTTCCCTTTATTCATAAGGTCTTTTGCTCATATCCATTACAAAACTGACCGCTGCGATCAGACAAATTATCACGGCAAACGCGCAAGAGGCAACAATCACGGTTTGTCCGCTTTGCTTGGCGGCAATCGCCGTTAAAGCCCAAGCAATTACGAGCGGATAGAAATAATTTTTTAATGTAAATCGAATCAAAACTCCAAGCGTCGCCGCTACAAGAATTAAAATCGCTCCCAAAATCCACGCCGTCGAATCGGAAGTTTGAACTCCGAGATAGACGAGCGCGATTGTCGCATTTAAGATTGTCGCCGCAGTTACCCAACCGAAATAAATTCCGAACGGAACTTTAACCAACCAATAATCGGCGTTTGTTTCGGTATTTTTCAATTTGCCGCTAATCGCCGCCAAACACGCAAGCAAAACGAGAATAATTCCCAAACAAACGACAATCGCTTCCCGACTCCAAACGTAAAGCCACAAACCGTTTGCAACACAGCTTAAAATATAAATCAAACGTAAACCGCGAAATTTTTCCGTTTTCGACGGCAACGCCTGATAAATGCTAAACGCAATCATTCCAATATATATTAGGCTCCAAATTGCAAAAGCATATCCGGCAGGCGTAATGTTTGTCGCATATTTATCCGAAACCGCATCCGTTCGTGTTCCGCCTAGAATTCCCGTCGCTGCCAGATAATTCAGTAAAATCATTCCGGCTGTGGCAATTATCACGAGAGTTTGTTTTGTCCTTTCCATCGTTTTCAATTATTAACATTTTGTCATAAAATCAATGCGAAAACATTATATGGTGCAATTTTTTCACGATTTCGTATAAAAATTACGGAAAACGTAAAGTTTTGTAAAGGCATCAGAAAAATGTTTGCCGTTAAATCGGCGTTATTATTGAAAATACTGGAAATAAGGACTTTTGGCATTGATATTGCATCTAACTAAAAGCGGCGCACATTCTCTTTCCCCTCGCGCTCGATAATAATCGAAAGAGGAGATTTACTTAAAATGAAAACAATCAAGCAACTTTTATTCGTAACCGTAATGATTATCGGCTTTTCAATTGCGGCTTCAGCGCAAAGTCAAGATGGAAAGAAAGATCCGCCGCCGAAGGATAAACCGCCGGTTATTGTTGTAAAACCGAAAGATCCGCCGCCGAAACCGCCGAAGGACGACGATGATAAAAAAAAGCCGATGGCTTACTTAGATGGATTTTTGGAGAATGACAAAGTTCTTTTTATTTAATTTCATAACAGAAAACTTGTTCTAAATTAAAAAGCGATTCTTAAATTTGAGAATCGCTTTTCTTGTTTCTATTATGTTTTGCTTTTAAAAAGGCTCTATCTTTAACAATGCTCTTTTTAAGGTAACATCCAAATCTGAACTTATTTCTCTCAGATATTCTACTTTTTCCGGTGAAACATTTCTAAATGAAACTAAAATTTCTTCGATCTCGTTTTTACTGCAAATATCCGAAAGTGAACCATTTGCTTCAAAGACCTTCAATCCGTTAATAATCTTACCGGACTTTAAAGGATTGTCATCAATAAAAGCTACGGGATGATAATTCAAATTCGGATTATTATAAATCTCCCGCAAAATGAGTTCTCCGCCGTCGCCTGCGCCGTAGATGAGAACTTTTATTCCGTCGAGTTTATTATTCTTCGGCAAAACCTGACGAATTAAACGAAATGCCATTCGACTGCCTGCCAGAGCTATAAACAATAAAATTGCATTAATAATAAAAACCGCGCGTGAAAATCCGATAAATCGCCAAATTAATAAAATGGCTAAAATACTACTGACCGAACCGAGAACTATGCCTCTGAAAAAGGTCAGAAAATCCCCGATTCCGGTATATCTCCACAAACCGCGATATACGCCGCCGACTAAAAACGCTGCGAGTTCGAAAATTATCAAAACCGGCAGAGACTTTACAAAAATATCCCAATTATCAGTATTTTCAATCGCTCCCCAAACTAAAACAAACGAAACATAATAACAAATAGTTATTAAAACGGCATCCAAAAATACTTCAAAAATACGACGTTTATGAGAGATATTCAGCAGAAATCCGAAAACGACGTTATTCTGCGTAGCAAGGTCTTCTTCCTGTTGTTCGTAAACCTTTACTTTCGACAGGTAAACTCCGATGATTGTCAAAACAATGATAAACACCGCAATCAAAACAAGACTTTGAGTCATCTGTAGTTCGCGGACAAATATCGAAATCACGCCAGCCATTAATGCAAAAGTGTAAAGCATCAACACAGCCGAACGCTCGGAAAGACCGAGCGCGACAAGCCTGTGAGAAGTGTGGTCGCGTCCGCCCTGCGAAACTTTTCTTCCCCATAATCTTCGCAAAATAGTAACAAATGTCGTGTCAAAAATCGGGACGAAAAGTATCAGCGCGGGAACGGCGAGAATCGAAACTATACTTCGGGAACTGCCGCCGTCTTGTTTTAGTAAAACGGAACTCGCCAGCAAGAATCCGACAAATAATGAACCGCAATCGCCCATAAAAATTGATGCCGGATTAAAGTTATAGATTAAAAAGCCGGCGAGCGCACCGATGAACGCGGCTATTAAATTTAATTCCGCCACACCTGCCGAACTGCCCAAACCGATAGCTAATGTTACGGCGGCAATGGCAGAAACGCCCGCCGCTAAACCGTCCATATTGTCAAGCAAATTTATGGCGTTTGTAATTCCGATCAGCCAGAAAAACGTGATGGCGATATTTAAAACTTCAAAGTCCGTCCACGGCAAAACCAGACCGAAACCGATAATTAAAGCCGAGCCGATAAATTGTCCGATGAGTTTTTGGTAAGGTTTAATCTGCAGAATATCATCAATTAAACCGACGATAAACATAATCGAACTTCCGAACAAAATGACTATTGTTTCGGTTTGCGGTTTAATAAATAAAATGACTGTTAAAATGGTCGCCAGATAGATTGCGGCTCCGCCGAGCAAAGCCGTCGGTCTTTTGTGCCAGCGATCAGTTTTCGGTTTGGCAACAAAGCCTTTTTTGTGAGCGAATTCCCGAACTAAAAAGGTTAAACCAACAGAAACTGCAAAACTAATCAATGCAATTAAAATCGGATTTTGGATAAAGTCTAACATTGAGTTTATAAAATTTATGATTCAGCAACATCATAAATTATGACTAATTTTAATATTACGGGGATTAAAGCTATTAAAAATTAAATAACTGAAAAAAGCAAGGCGAATAAGATTTATCTCGTTTAGATAAGCGATAAATTACAACCAGTAATCCGTAAATTGTCCGCGACCGATATTTTCAAAAGGCGGCAGACAAATATACGACCGTGCGGGAAAATCGCTACTAATTACTGGTTGTAATTGCCGAAAAATAAATTATTTCGGCAAAATTAAATTTTACCCGGCGGCTTTCGTCTTGAAAGCCGGAAGTGAAACTCTTGCGCTCGGTTCTTTTTTCAAACCTAACGCCCAATCCGCCTGCATTAATGTGTGAATGTCGCGCGTTCCTTCATATATAATCGCGGCTTTACAATTTCTCAAATAACGCTCGACCGGATAATCATTCGTGTAACCGTTTGCGCCGTGAACTTCAATCGCCATCGAAGCGGCTTTTTCCGAGCGAACCGTCGCCTGCCATTTCGCCAGACTCGCCGCTTTTGTCGAAGATTCGCCGATATTTTTCAACCATCCGGCTTTCATCCACAATAGATGACACATTTCATAATCCGCCTGCATATCGGCGATTTTTTGTTTGACGAGTTGGAAATTGGCGATTTTTTCTCCCTGAACTTCTCGCGTGTTCGCGTATTCAACCGAAGCATCACGCGAAGCCCGAATTACGCCCGTCGCGCCTGACGCAACCGTGTAACGCCCGTTTTCAAGTGAAAACATTGCAATTTTAAAACCTTCGCCTTCTTTGCCGAGCATATTTTCCTGCGGAACACGAACGTCCTGCAAAGTAAAATATCCCGTATCTCCGGCGCGAATTCCCATTTTTCCGTGCAAACTTCCGCTCGAAAAACCTTCCATCGAACGCTCGATGATAAAACAACTCATTCCCGAATGATCGCGTTTTTTGCGTTTTTCTTCGTCCGTCCAACAAAAAAATAAAAAATTATCCGCCGTATTTCCGAGCGAAATCCACATTTTTTCGCCGTTTAAGATCCAATCGTCACCGTCGCGTTTTGCAGAAGAGCGCATTCCGATAACGTCGCTTCCGGCATTCGGTTCGGTCAAACCGAATGTGGCGAGTTTTTCGCCTTTCGCCTGCGGAACGAGATATTTTTGTTTTTGTTCTTCGGTTCCCCAGGTCAATAAAGACAAAGAATTCAGACCGCAATGGACGCTCATCACGACGCGCATAAACGTGTCGCAGGCTTCGAGTTCTTCGCAGACCAGACCGAGCGAAATATAATCGAATCCCGCGCCGCCGTATTCTTCGGGAATACAAACTCCGAGAAGTCCGAGTTCGCCCATCTTTTTGAAAATGCTTAACTCAAAATGCTGTTTTTCATCCCACTCTTTGATATATGGCGCAACTTCGCCCTGACAAAATTCTCTGACCGTTTTTTGCAGTGCAATGTGGTCTTCCGTTAATTCAAAATTAATCACTTTTTTATATAATTCTCCAATGTTTTAATAACCAAAAATCGAGTTAATTGTAACATTGCAAAAGATCATTTACCATTTTACAAAACAGACTTTGTCAACAAATTAATCTATAAATCGTCAATTTTATTGCTGTATGGAAGTTTTCATCTTTTCTTTAAGTTCCAAAATACGCTTTGCGGCTTCGACCGCTTCGTCCGATTTCGGATATTTTTTGACGATTTCCTGCCACGTCGCGCCGTCGTAATGAATGGTTTTCGTTTCGACATTAAACAAAAATCCGATGTCCATTTTCCGGTAACGGTCTAAAAAGTTATAACTCAAATAAAAACTGTGAAGCGGTGCGCCGGAAGCTGCCATCTCGCTTCGGTCAAGACTGTTAGTGGCACGCTTAGAGGCTTTAGCGGCAAGTTCTTCCATCAAATCTCCCATCAACAGTAAGACGGCGGGACGAAAAGCGGAATCGGGAAATGAGTCGAGGAAAATTTTCATCAACTGGATTTTCTTAAAATCATCGTAAGCCTGAATCAATTTGACGATTCTCACATCTTCACTTCGACGATAAACGTTGACGACCGATTCAGACTGCACCCAACCGAAACTGGCGGGCGGCACGGAAACTTGATAAAAAGAAACGCCGTCGGCTTTTTTCTCGCCTAAAATCAAAACTTCTCTGCCTACCCGCATTCTTTGAATCGGTCGGGCGAAAAGACTCGGTTCGGCGAGCAAAACGGACAGCCGATTGTCTATCACAATCGCTTTATTGCCGTCTTCTTTTATTTCGGAAACCGGCGGTTTCGGATTTTTGTTGATTCTTGGACGCGGTCTTTGTGCATTAATTTCTAAGCCGGAAAATAACAATGCAAAAAATGTAAAGAGAAAAACTATTCTTTTCATAAACGTTTTACACCTCTCAGGAGTAGATTTTTCTGTAATTGACAAACATTATTATTTAAATCGGCTTTTATGTCAACAGAAAAATGTCTGAAAGTAATTTTGAGATTAATTTATGCCTCAACTTTTGAGTTTGGCTTTATTGATTCGATTTTGAACTCCGGCGTGATGAAAATGGCAAATCGAAATTGCCAGCGCATCGGCGGCATCGTGCGGCTGCGGGACGGTTTTCATTCTCAATAGAAGTTTAACCATTTCCTGAACCTGATGTTTTTCGGCGTTTCCGTAACCGACGACGGTTTGCTTGACAAGTCTCGCGCTATATTCGGCGACTTCCAAACCTGCCTTTTCGCCCAGATAGAGAACAACGCCGCGAACTTGTCCGAGTTTCAGCGCGACTTTTACGTTTTTCGCATAAAACGCTTCCTCAATCGAGATGACATCGGGTTTATATTTCCAGATTACATCGGCTACGCCGTCGCCGATCTTCAAAACTCTCTTTGAAAAATTCTGGCGCGGTGAAGATTTAACAGTCCCGAAATCAACGAGGCTGTATTTTAACGCCGCGCCTTCGACAACGCCCCAACCCAATGTTTCACTTCCGGGATCAATGCCTAAAACTATCATTTAATTTAGATTGCAGATTTCAGATTTCAATTTTTTTGGCGTTTTCTTCAAATCCAAAATCCAAAATTTAAAATCCATATTGAGTTATTCCATATCGCTTTCGTCAATATCGAAATTGGCGTAAACTTTCTGCACGTCGTCCTGATCGTCAATCGCTTCGTAAAGTTTAAGCATTTGCTTGGCATCTGCCGATTCGAGGTGAATGTAAGTTTGCGGAATCATCGAAATTTCAGCAAGTTGCGGTGTAATTCCGGCATTTTTTATCGCATCGGTAACTGCATCGAAATTGTCTGGGTCGGTGTAGATTTCAAATACGTCTTCTTCGTCTTTTAAATCTTCCGCACCGGCTTCGATGGCGATTTCGAAAAGTTCTTCTTCAGATTTTGCCTCTTTATCAATGACGATATAACCTTTTCTGTCGAACATCCACGCTACGGAATTACTCTCGCCCAAATTTCCGCCGTTTTTCGAGAAAAGATGGCGAATTTCGGCAACCGTCCGGTTTCGATTATCAGTCATCGTTTCGATCAAAACCGCCACGCCGTTCGGACCATAACCTTCGTAAGTTATTTCTTCATAATTTACGCCTTCGAGTTCGCCCGTTCCGCGTTTGATGGCGCGGTCAATCGTATCGTTCGGCATATTTTCCGATTTCGCATCGGAAACCGCTTTTCGCAGACGCGGATTCATATCAACATCGCCGCCGCCGTCACGCGAAGCGACCGTGATCTCTTTGATAAGTTTTGTAAAAACCTTTCCGCGCTTGGCATCAATTGCGCCTTTTTTATGTTTAATAGTGTGCCATTTTGAATGTCCCGACATAATTATTTTTCCTTGAATTTGTTGAGTCTAAATCAATTATGAAATATAACACGCCGCGTTTTTTTCGTCCAATTACATTTATTCAGAAAAAATTAAACCGCATTTTACTTTCCTGTAATTTCTCATTGTTTAAATAAAGACGATTTACGCGAGGTCTTAAAATATTATGTCGAGAAAATTTACGATTGCCGCAATTTTATTTTTATTACTTTTGGCGGATTTGATTCTAGTTCATCATTCGATTATTTTTAATCAAATCTCAAATTTCAACGTTTTAATTACGCTTTCATTTCAAATCTTTATCGGCATTCTGATAATTGCCGTTTTAGGAATAATTTTTCTAAAACCTAATTTCAATATGCTCCGGTTTTAAATAAAGTTCTAGCCGTTTAAATTAGATAGAAAACTTTTTTTATTCAATCGGTAGATTTTAATTTTTTTTGATTTTGAAGTTTCGCCGGAAATAATTTCGACATTGCTTTTTGAAACGCCGAATTTCTTTGAAAGAAGTTTTATCAATTCTGCATTTGCCGCGCCGTCAACCGGCGGAGAAGAGATTCTTATCTTCAACGCGCCGCCGAATTCCCCGACTATTTCACTTTTCGAGGCACGCGGAACGACGCGGACATCGAGAATTAAAAAACCGTCTTGTTCGGTAACATTTATCAAGAACCGATCAAAACTCCCATCACCGCCGTCTGCAAAAATCCGATTAGAAGCAGAACGACAATCGGTGAAATATCAATTGCTCCGAGCGACGGAATGATTCGCCGAAACGGTTCGAGAATCGGATCGGTCATTTTTCTCAGGAACGTCAACGCCGGATTTGTCAGCGGCACGACCCACGAAAGAATTATTCGTATAACTATCGCCAGCGAAAGCAATCCTAAAAGTCCGTAAAGCAGAAAACCGACAATTTTTATGACACTTCCGCCGATCAAATTAGCCGAAATGCCGTCAATCGTAAAAAATATGGTGTGAAAAAGTTGTAAGATAAAAAAACAAATAACGATCGTCCCGATAATCGTGAGAACCGGCGCGTATTTGGTATTTATCCGCATTTGCCGCAAAATTCCGGCTGACGGATAAACAATTTTTTCGGTAAATTTCTTTAAATTGTAACCGAATCTGCCGACCGCGCCGAACGGATTCGGATCGGTGAAGTTATAGATCAAACGCACGATCATCAAGATGATGACACATATCGCAATAAAAGCCAAAAACCCCTGAATAACAGGGAATAAAACATCTAACATAATAATTTAACTATAATTTCTACTGCCGAAAATCGCCGTTCCGACGCGCACGAAAGTCGCGCCTTCTTCGATGGCGATTTCAAAATCGTGACTCATTCCCATCGAAAGTTCGCCGTCCGGCAAAATCTCGTCACGAATTTCGCGCAGCTTTTCAAAAAACGGGCGAACTTTTTCGGCATCTTCGAAATACGGCGGAATTATCATCAAACCGACCAGTTTCAAACACTCGCAATTTTGCAAAAATTCGATAATTTCCGGCAGATTATTTTCTAAAATTCCCGACTTCGTTTCTTCACGCGCTACATCAACCTGCACGAAAACTTTCAATGCCGCGCGATCTTCCTCAACACAGATACGCTCGAGCCGTTTTGCAAGTTCAATCGAGTCAATCGAATGAATTACGTCGAAAAGCTCAACCGCCTTTCGCGCTTTGTTTTTTTGCAGATGCCCGATAAGATGCCATTCGCAGTCCGAAACGCCGATTTCCTCGATTTTCGATTCCGCTTCTTGAACTTTATTTTCACCCAAGATTTTCGCCCCGGCGGAAATTGCATCGCGCAAAGTCGAAACCGGATGAGTTTTGCTGACTGCGACGAGCTTTATTTCGTTCGGATCACGACCGCTTTTACTCGCCGCGCTTTCTATTTTCCGCTGAATTTCAGCGAGGTTTTGTTCCAAATCATTTTGTAAAGTCGCTTTCTGCACATCTTTTAATATACCAAATTCGCCGGTATTTCTGACAATCTGCAAATTTTTGATTTAAAGATACGTTTTGCCAATTGCCTTTTCGATGTGAAATTTGTATGATTCCAAATTGCCCGTGCGGACGTGGCGGAACTGGTAGACGCGCAGGTCTCAGAAGCCTGTGAGCTAACGCTCGTGATGGTTCGATTCCATTCGTCCGCACCATCTTTTCCTAATTTCTTCCAACTAATTTTGATTTCTTTCAAAAACGATCTTCCCGCCGACAATCGTGGCGACGACTCCGCCCGTAAATTCCCAACCGTCAAACGGTGAATTCTTAGACTTAGATTTTGAATCGGCGTTGTAATAAGTCCAGACGAGTTCGGGATCAATTATCGTAACGTCCGCAATCGAACCGACCTTCAAAGTTCCACGATCTTTCAAATTAAAAATTTTCGCCGGATTCGCCGAACAAAGCTCGACGAGTTTTTGCAGATCAATAATTCCCTTGTGAACGAGTTCGTTAAACGCCAGACCGATTGCCGTTTCAAGTCCGGTAATTCCGAATGGTGCGCGGTCGTATTCAAAAGATTTTTCGTCCGCGTGATGCGGCGCGTGATCGGTCGCAATCGCATCAATTGTGCCGTCTTTTAAGCCTTCAATGATCGCTTCGAGATGTTTTTCGCTTCTCAATGGCGGCGACATTTTCGTGTTCGTGTCATAACCTTCGACCGCCGAATCGGTCAGCGTAAAATGATGCGGCGTAACTTCGCAAGTTACATTTATTCCTTCATTTTTCGCCCGCCGCACTGCTTCAATCGCGCCTTTCGTGGAAACGTGCGCGATGTGAATATGCGCTCCCGTTTCCTTCGCCAGAATTATATCTCTGACCGCATCAACTTCTTCCGCCAACGCAGGCATTCCTTTTAATCCCAACAAAAGCGAGATTTTCCCTTCGTGCATCACGCCGCCCGACGACAGCGATTTATCTTCGCAATGGTCAATCACCGGCAGACCGAAATCCGTCGCATATTCCATCGCCCGCCGCATCATTCCGGCGTTCGGCACAGGTCGCCCGTCATCGGAAACCGCCACCGCGCCCGCCGCCTTCATCTCGCCCATTTCGGCAAGCTCTTTCCCGTCCGAAGATTTCGTGATCGCGCCGATCGGAAAAACATTCGCCAGTCCCGCGTGTTCCGCCTGCTCGATCATATAGCGCGTGATCGCCGCATTATCATTGATCGGCGTTGTATTCGGCATCGGGCAGACGCTCGTCCAACCGCCCGCGACCGCCGCCGCACAACCCGACGCGATAGTTTCCTTATGTTCCTGTCCCGGCTCGCGCAGATGAACGTGCAGATCAATAAATCCCGGCGCGACGATCATTCCCGAAGCATCAAAAACCTCCGCATCTTCCGGCGCAGTTTCATTTGCCGAAAGCCACGCCGTAACTTTTCCGTCTTCGATCAACAGATTCTTTCCGCTGTTCTGATTTTCGTTCGGGTCAATCAAATGACCGTTAGTGATTAAAAGTTTCATCTGATAAAAATTTAATTTTTGCAACTAATCCTCTTTAAATTTAATAGCTGTTTGTAGAGAGTAAACTTTTCTTCCTTTTTCTGTTAATGCCCAACATAAATTTTCTTTTCTATCAAATGAAGCTTTTATCAAATCAAGAGCTACAAGTTGGTTCATTGCAGTTTCCGGTTTAACAATATCGGCTTCATCAGGCTCGGCAAGTTCAACAATTTGGTAATTGGAAAATAGGCTCTTTGTTAATTCTTCCATAAAGTAGTAATTCCAAAGTTTTGCTTTATCAACTAAAATGCGAGCGACTTCCAAAAAAAATGAATTCCAACTAATCACTATTTGATGGCTGCTAAAATAATCTTTTGAAGGATTAAAAAAAATTTCCTTATCACCTTGAGAAATAATATAGTTATCTCTTGAAGAAACTATTTGTTTCAATTTTTTATTTTCTATGTGCAGTTCATCTAACTTTTTTTGCAGCTTTGCGAATTGCTCCAAAAGTTCTTCTTTATCAATGCTACCTGCTTTTACCCAACCAGTTTGCGGATTAGTTGCAAAAGCCATTGCCAAACTAGATAAAACATTTGCTTTTAGTTCGTTAATAGATTTCCAGTATTTCCAGTGATGTTTATTGCCAACTTTTTGCTTGAATTTATTTAGTTTATCACGGAGTTCGGAATCCATTTCCGCCTTTCCAACTTCAATGCTATTTTCATCTGAGTGAGTAAATGCCAAAACTGGGATATTTTGAGAAACAGCAAATTCATATTCTTTTTCCGTATAACTCAGACCACTTCCCGAATCAATTGAACCATATTTTCCACCGATAATTAACACATAATAATCTGAATCCTTAATCACTTTTTCTATATGTTCCCACGCCGTATCATTTACGGCAGGGAAAATTTCCATTCCAGCAGGAAACTGATTAAGTTCTAAAATTGCTTTTAAAACTGCTTGTCTTTCTTCTTGTAAATCTTTGAAAGTGGAACTTACAAAAATTTGATAACGTGGTTGAGACATAATTTAAACTGTTGATGCATATTCCGTATAAGGTCTGAGTTTCGGCGGTTGAAAACCAAGCACGATGTCGCTTTTCGGAACGCCGAATTTTTCCAAATCCGTCGCAATTCCTTCTTCGGTGTTGTCTTCCTGAATCCAGATTTTATCACCGATGATCTCGATGTGAATCAGCAAACTGTGAACGCGCTGATTTGCCTTCCAACCCGAATATAACAGCAGATAACTGTCATTTTCATCATCGAAAACTGTTTTCGCTTCGAGTTTCTGATCTTCCGGTTCGATTCGAGGCGTTAGAAATTCCTTCCATTCCAGTAAAGATTTTTTCACCGCATCGCGCAATGTTTCTATCTTTTCCATTTCAAAATCTCCTCGCTTTCGGCTGAAAAACAAAAGACTTTCAATCTTTCGTCGCTCATTACGATCTCGCCTTTTTCGCCTTCAAATAAATCCGTAAAAACCGTGTCCGGCACAGCCAAATATAATTTGCGTTCAGCGTCCGTGCGCTGCATAACAGAATAATACAACGAAAACTGTCCGAGTGCCTGTTCCAACTCGGCTGTTTTTGAACGCCCGACAAAATTTTTGATTTCAACCGCGATCTTTTCGTTTTCCTTCTCCGCCGCAATAAATCTTTCCGCCGCCGGATCAACAAATAAAGAATCTTTGTCCTAAACCAAAGTATATGGATCGGCGGTTATCGTCCAACCGTCTTTTTCAAGTGCGTTTCTTACACTATCGTGAAATAAATCTTTGGCGGGCATAATTTTAGTTCCGGTTACTTCAAATTCTGATTAAGCTAAAGCAAATTCGGTATATTTCCGCATTTCAGGAGATTTGAAGGCGAGAACAATATCACTTTTCGGCACATCTCTTTTCAACAACTCGGATGCGATTCCGTCTTCCGTGCCGTCGAAATGGATGTAAAATTTTTCGTTTGTAATTTCTACATCAACCCAACACGAATGCACGCGCTTTTTATTTTCGCGCCCGTAAGTCAATAACAAATATCTGTGATTCGGCTCATCAAAAACCGTCGTGGTTTTCGCTTCGCCGTCAGCCGAATTTGAAATTTCGGCGTAGTCTTTCAAAATCTCTTTGATGATATTTCGGTAATTTTTTAATTTATCCATCGCACAATTTCCTCAGTCGCCGGATTAAAAACTATTATTGATAAATTATAACCCGTCGTAACAAGTCCGCCTAAATCTTTTTCGTGAAAAAAGTCCAGAAAAATCTCTTCCGCAACCGCCAGATAAAGTTTGCGTTCCGGTTCTTTTTCGCGCAATACGATGAGATAAAGAAAATATTGACCGAGCGCGTTTTCTAAATCTTTGACTTTGGAAACGCTGATAAAACTTTTTATCTCGACGGCAATTTTCTGCTCACCTCTTTCTGCCGCAAAAATCTTTTCACCGCCCAGATCAACATAAAGATTTCGCGCTTCCCATTTTAAAGCGAGCGGATCATTTGTGATTTTCCAACCGTCTTTGAGTAAGAGCAGTTTTAACGTTATCGTGAAATAAATCTTCGCCGAGCATTAAACGACGCGCTTCTTGCAGACGAATTTGTTTTTGAAACTGCAGCGGACTCATCGCGGTCATAGATTTGAAATGATGATGAAAACCGGAAACGCTCATTCCGAGTTCACGGGCAATTGTTTCGATTCTTAATGGCTGGTCAATAGCGCAGTTGTTTGACGGCTTTTGAAATGCGTTTGGTGTCGCCTTCGCCGGTTAAAAGATAATTGAGCCGTGCGCCTTGTGCGCCGTTCAAAAGACGATAAACAATTTCGCGGATGATGAGCGGCGCGAGAATTTGGATTTGTTCCGGCGATTCTAAAAGTCTTGCGAGACGCACGACCGCATCGAGCAGATCGGCATCAATCGGACTGACATCCATTGCTTTGATATTTACAGCGGATTTTTTGATTTCGACGCGCGATTCCATCATCACCGACGCGACGATTGACGGATCGAGATTTATGCGAAAACTCAAATAAGGTTTTTCTTCCGACGCTTCGGCAACACGGCTGATGACGGGCAATTCGACTGTTGAAATCAGATAATGTCCCGAATCGTAGCGGAAAACTTCATCACTTAAAAGCACCGTTTTACTGTCCTGTGCGATAATACAAAAGGCAGCCGGGTAAACCGTGTGAAACTTTTCGGTAATTTTTGACGAACGCGCAATAAAAACTCCGGGAAAAACTTCGATCACATTATCTTCGGGAACGGCGCGACTCATTCGCTCGACAAGTTCGGCGCGATAAATCTCCATTCTCTGCCGCTGAAAATCTGTTTCATGGCTCATAAAATCATACTAATATTTTTGTTTTCGATAATCACGCCGAAAGACGAGTTTTTGCAGAATCGTCCAAATCTTTGCGAGGATTGTTATAACGCCTCGTGCTTGAAAGTCATATAATCACAATCAAACAGCGGCTAATAACATTAAATCTGTCTGTGAGAAAGAAATTATATTTGGATAAATTATGCAAAAACGAAATCTGGGAAAAAGCGGTTTGGAAGTTTCGGCTCTCGGTTTGGGCTGTATGGGAATGAGCTTCGGCTTGGGTCCGGCGATGGAGACAAAGGACGGAATCGCGCTGATTCGTGCGGCGGTCGAACGCGGCGTGACGTTTTTCGATACGGCGGAAGTTTACGGACCGTTTACAAATGAAAAACTTGTCGGCGAAGCACTCGAAGGATTACGCGAAAATGTCATCATTGCGACAAAATTCGGATTTAACATCAATTTTGTCGAAACAAATTGACGTAAAAGGCGCGCGTTATTCCGAAGCCGCGTAGAAAATGATCAACCGTTAATTTCTTGTAAAAATTTTCGAGTTGTTTTTATATAAGCTAAAAATCGAAGAATTCGATTTTTAGCTTATACTTTTATTTTCATCTATGGAAAACATTTTAATCCAATATGTTTACCTGATTTTAATTATTCTGGCGTTGGTAATGCTCGCCAACAAATTGCGTGTGGCTTATCCGATCGTGCTGGTTTTGGGCGGACTCGCGCTTAGTTTTATCAGCGTTTTTTCGCATATCACGATTGATCCCGAACTCGTTTTTCTTATTTTTCTGCCGCCTCTGCTTTACGAAGCGGCGTGGCAGGTTTCGTGGAAAGAATTTTGGAAATGGCGGCGGCTGATTACGGGTTTTGCGTTTCCGATTGTCATTATAACTTCGTGTGTCGTGGCGGTTTTTTCCAGTTGGCTGATTCCGGGATTTACGCTGGCATTGGGATTTCTGCTCGGCGGAATAATTTCGCCGCCCGATGCGGTTGCCGCGACGACCGTGATGCGGCGCGTTGATGTCCCGAAATCATTCGTCAGTATTGTCGAAGGCGAAGGTTTGCTCAATGACGCTTCGTCGCTGATCGTTTTTCGTTTCGCATTGGCGGCGGTCATCACGGGACAATTTTATTTATCGCAAGCCGTCGGAGAATTTTTCCTCGTCGTGATAATGGGCGTTGCCATCGGACTTTTCATCGGATTAATTTTCTACCTGATTCACCGCTTTCTGCCGACGACGACGAGCATCGAAATCGTTCTCACGCTCGTCACGCCGTATTGTATGTATTTCGCCGCCGAACATTTTGAATATTCGGGCGTTCTCGCGGTCGTCAGCGGCGGACTTTTTCTGTCGAGCCAACGCCAGACGATGCTTTCCTATCGCAGCCGCATCGAAGGCGTAAATGTCTGGACAAATCTCGTGTTTCTCCTCAACGGTTTGATCTTTCTGCTCATCGGTCTGCAATTGCCTGTTATTACCGAACAACTTGGCGACATTAGTTTGGGCAGAGCTATTTTTTACGGACTCGCTATTTCAATTTTGCTAATAACTACGCGCTTGCTTTCAACTTTGGGAACTTCGGTTTTCACCAGAATAATGAGCAATTTTATCACCGTCGCGGACGATAATCCGGGTTGGCGAAATCCGGTAATTTTCGGTTGGGCAGGACTTCGCGGCGTAATCTCGCTCGCCGCCGCGCTTTCGATTCCGGTTTACATCAGCGACACGCAGGCGTTCCCGTTTCGCAATTTGATTCTTTTTATAACCTTCATCGTTATTTTGATGACGTTGGTTTTCCAGGGTTTAACGCTTCCGTGGGTGATTCGCAAAATAAAACCGGAAGACAGATACAGCAAAATCTCCCAACCGAAACAGGAAATAATTCTGCAAAAGAAAATCGCAATGTATTCGTCCGAATTCTTAAACGAAAATTACGGCGAACAACTGGCACAAAACGAGAATTTGAAAAATTTATTTGAACGAATGCAGATTAATTTGAACTTTTTTGAACGTCAACTGACGGAAACAAATGTCGCCGAAGAAAAAGCCGCGCTGGAAAATTACAAAAATGTCTATGTAAAAATGCTCGAACACCAGCGAACATTACTTAATAAAATGAACCGGCACGCCGAATTTGACGAGGATTTAATCAGAAAATATCTCTCGCTCGTTGACATCGAAGAATTCAAAATTCGCGGAGAACGACTGCAGGAAAACGGTTCGGAGTAGAAATATCAAAGGGAAAATAAACTGGAAGTCAATTACTGCAAATCAACTTCCTTTAAACTCGGAAATAACTTCGATTTTTCCGACGATGTTACGATTAAATTCTTCCAAATCTTCCGCCGGAATCCAGTATTCTTCGTGCGTTTTTCCGCCGACGATTTTTATTTCGTAATTGTCGAGAAACTTTTTGCCGACTTCAAATTTTGTAACGTAGCCGATTTTGTCTTCGTTATGTTTCGCGTTCCAATCGCGGGCGATTTGTGCGGCGTATTCTTCGTTTAAGACCGGATAAAATATCGGCTGTTCCGGCAGACGCGGCGGAAATCCGCTAAATTCGCTTGCTTTTATCAAAGCCAATTCTTTTGTACCGACCGGACGAAAAAGTGTAATTGTTTTAATCATTTTTAAATTATTTGATTCGGCTTTGTCGAAGTAAAGCGAGCAAAGCCGAATGTTGAATTTCGACTTATAAACAACTCCATTCGTTATTAACGACCATCGCCGGCGCACCGTTTCCGCCCGCCTGACAAGGCGTTGTGCTGCGGCGGCAGTTCGTGCAGTAAACCATCGTTCCGTTTTGCCGTCCGCTCGGCAGAACATTTAATTGCAGGGACGGCATTCTGACCGATCCGTTAAATTCGACATCTGTTCCGAACTGCGCCGGATAACCTTTAATCTGTCTTTCGTCCGGCTGTCCGGTTGTGAATAATATGGTCGCCTTATCAAAAGCACCAACCATATTTGTAGTGCTTTGGCAGCCTAATGTAACGGCATCGTAACAAAAACGGTCGCCTGTAGAATAAACTTTAACGCCCTCGACCGCAGAAAATGCTTTTTCGGCATACAGGTTTCCCATCGAAACAAACGTGCGTTTAGCACCGAAAACCACACGACCGAAAATATTATTGATAAATGTTATCGGATAAGAATAGTCGCCCGCGCCCTGAATTTTTTCCTCGTTGTAATAAAACGAATTGGTCATCTGTTCGGTTTGACATCCGATAACCGTCGTATTTCCGCTGTCGAGAATACTGAGAAACGTGCCGCCGTATGCAGTCGTATAACCACCGCCGAAAGTATCGGTAATCATAATCATTCCGGTTCTCTCAAAGTGCATCGAATCGGCATTTTGTCCGGCTTGGCGTTTCGGATTTATGAACAAACAACCTTCTACTTTCCAATTTGAATTTAGAATATTCGTGTAAATTCCGGCATCACGGTTATTTATAAAACGGGAATTTTTAACTTTTACATAATCGAACTGCCATCCCAGATTATTTTGCGGCAGTCCGTGAACGTAAATGCCGCGATAAAACGAATGAAAACTGACTTGATCGAATAAAGTTTCGCCCGATGTGGTTATAACTCCGGCGGCTTCAACACCGTAAGTTTCATCGTTTTCCAAAGCGAATAATTCGATGCTTTTGATAATCACGTTGTGAGTGCATTCGCCGATGCGGAATAAAGCGCGTTTTTTTCCCGCCAGAGTTATCCGCGAAGGACTTTTTGTTCGCAAATAATTGGTCGGCGAATTTGACGCTATACCGCTGACTCCTTCGATAGTAATGCCGGGCGGAAGAGCGATCGGTTGATAATCCGGCAGACTTCCGACCAGATAATCGCCGGGCGGAAAAAATAAAATTCCGCCGCTTTGATTGGCGATAAATGCCAGCGCACTTTTAATCGCAATCGTATCATCGGTTACGCTGTCGCCCTTCGCTCCGAAATCCCTGACGTTGTAGCGTCCCGTCGGCTGTTCGGGATTAGCAATCCAGTTATAGACAATTTTTTGTCTTTTGTCGCCGTCAAAACTTATTTGATAACTTTTATCTTCACCTTCAAAACACCACCTGTAATCGGTACTGCTCGCTCTGGCGATTGCCGAAGTATTCGATTCGCGGCTGACCGTTGAAGAAGAACCGCCGCAGGCTTTGATATTCATCGGTGTCGCCGGATTCAAATCTTTGATCGTAATATTATTGTCCGTTGACGCATAGCGTATCGCACAACTCTGGACGGTTTGGTCTGTCGGTGCTTCAATAAAAAGATTGAAACCTTCAAATCTGTTCTGCGCGGCAGTATTTAACACGAAAACAGTCAAAATTATATGTAGAAATATTATTTTTTTTAGCATTATTTGTTTTTCTCCAGCCATTCATTATAGATTTTTACCTGTAAAAAGGAAAATTCTTGTAAAATCCGGCGCAGTTAAAACGATCGGGACAATGACGGCAAATGCAAAACATCGCAAAAAGAAACTTGCCTTCTCGTCCCGACGTTATAAAATGGACTGTAAAACAGGCGGTCAGGAAAAAATGATGAGTGATAAAATATTCCGTTGTAAAACATTTCTAACTTTAGTTTTAGTTTGGACGTTTTTAATGAACAGTCTGCCGGTCAAAGCGCAGATTGATCTTGATTCCGGCGGTCTGCTCGCCGGTTCGAGCGCGTTCGTTTTCCGTAAATCGAGCGGTGCGCCGCAACGCAAAACGGTTTCACAGCGAAGTTCGAATGCTTCGCGCACGAAAAAGCAAAGAACAATCGCCCGCACCAGAATCGTCAAACAATCAAATACGGTCGCCCGTGAGCGTCAGCAGAAACGCGGAGTGAAACAAATTGACAGCGCGACTTTCGCCGCTTACCAACCGAAATTCAAGACGATGCAGAACAGCGAAGCATCGCTTATTTTTACGGGCGCGGGCGAATATTATCTCGGACAGGAAAATCTGCCCGAATCCGAAAGATTCTTTCGCGGCGCAATAGATTTGGATGCCAAAAGTAATCTGGCAAAAGCAGGTTTGTCAGACGTTTTAACCAGACGCGGAAATGCTCTTTTAGAAGCAGACAAAACCGATTTCGCCAAACTCGCATTTGAAGAAGCCGTCAAAAACGACAGCAAAAATGCCGCTGCTTACGCCGGACTCGGCGAAGTTTTCGATTCGTCGGACAACAATAAATCGGCAATTGAAAACTACGAAAAAGCACTTTCTCTCGACAGTAATTTAACGGAAATTTACCCGCCGCTCGGCATTTTATATTATCAGGAAGGAAACATTGCCCAAGCCCAGAAATATCTGGAAAAAGCGTTAGCCGCCGATGCCGACAACGCGGAAACACAATACTTTTTAGGAATGGTGCGATTTAAACAAAATGATAACGCCAAAGCCTTAACCGCGCTCAAACGTTCGGCGGAATTAGAACCGGCTAATGCGGAAACTTTTTATTATCTCGGTCAGGTTTACGACCGTCTTGGAGATAAGGAAAAATCTTTGGCGGCATATCAAAAAGCCGTCGAACTCGACGATAAATTTGCCGAAGGCTGGTTCGATCTGGCAGTCGCTTATTATAACGCGGGCAACGAAGCCAAAAACGGAAAAGATTATTTTCTAAAAGCCGAAAACGCCTATCAAAAAGCTAAACAACTCTCGAACAATGAAACAAAACGTCGTCTCAATATTGATTCTTACGTAAATCTGGCGGATGTTTACCGCCAATTGGCGGCTTTGGAAACGACGATTGACGGCAAGAGAAATTATTATTCAAAAGCCGTCGGTGAATATCGTCTGGCGACGACGTTTATCGAACGTAAACCTGAATTATTCGACGCTTCGGAAAAAGACGGAATTGCCGAAATTTACAGTGATTACGGTTTCGTCGCCGGACAAGCCGAATTAAATAAAAAACCGACAATTCCGAAAACCTGGACAACGACAATTGACGCACTGAAAAAAGCTGCTGAAATCAGTCCGAATGCGATAGATAACACCAATCTCGGTTGGGCATATTTTAACGCCGGACAAGATGCAAATCGTCTGCAAAAACCCGCCGATGCGCTTAATTATTACCGTCAGGGAAAAGATGTTTTGCAGAAAGCGTTGCAGGAAGATCAAAAATTCGTCGCCGCGCTGTTAAATCTCGGAATGATAAACAACGAATTAAAAGATTTTCGCGGCGCAATTGATCCGCTCGAAAAAGCACTCGATCTCAGCAATGACAAAGCCGTGAAAATTATCGCCAATAATGAACTCGGCATCGCATATCGTCAACAAAATGATTATGATAAAGCCGCGAAAAGTTTCCAGAGAGTTTTGGACGCGAACCCGAATTTTGCGTCTGCCGTTTACAATCTCGGCGAAACCGAATACCAGCGCAAAAACAAAAAAGAAGCCGAAAAAATGCTCGAAAAACTTCGACAACTCGGCTCGAATTATTATTACGCGAGACTCAAAGGAATTCTCGCCGGAGCGGTTTTAAGATAATGGCGAAGATCGAAAAAGACATTTTACTCGCGCCTTTAACGACATTAAAAATCGGCGGAAAGGCGCGATTTTTTGTCCGCGCCGAAAATGAAACGGACGTTTTCGAAGCCTTTGAGTTCGCCGCCGAAAACGATCTCGAAATTTTCGTTCTCGGCGGCGGCAGTAATATTTTGATCGCCGACGAAGGTTTCGATGGTTTGGTTTTGCAAACCGCAATTAAAGGAATCGAAGAAAACGGCGGAAATCTGACGGTCGGCGCAGGCGAAGATTGGGATAAATTCGTCGAATTTTGCGTTAAAAAAAATCTCGCCGGAGTCGAATGTTTGAGCGGAATTCCCGGTTTTGTCGGCGGAACGCCCGTGCAAAATGTCGGAGCTTACGGGCAGGAAGTTTCGGAAACTATCATTTCGGTCAGAGTTTACGACCGCCGAACGAGTGAAATAAAGACTTTAACAAACGAAGAATGCGGTTTTGAATACCGCAAAAGTATTTTCAACACGAGCGAAAAAAATCGCTTCATCGTTCTCGCCGTAACTTTCGCGCTGGAAAAAAACGGCAAACCGAAAATCGCTTATCAGGATTTGAAAAATTATTTTGCCGGAAAAGAACCGAACCTCGAAGACACACGCGAAGCGGTCTTAAATATTCGCCGACGAAAATCAATGGTGATTGATAAAAACGACCTCAATTCTCAAAGTGCAGGTTCGTTTTTCAAAAATCCCATCGTCAAAAACGAAAGATTTCAAGAAATCGAAAAGAATTGCAAAAAATTAAATATCATCGGCGAAACTGACAAAATCCCGCATTTTCCGACAAATGAAAATCAAGTAAAAATTCCCGCCGCGTGGCTGATTGAAAAAGCCGGATTTGACAAAGGTTACACTAAAAACCGCGTCGGACTTTCGACCAATCATACGCTCGCCTTAACAAATCGCGGCGATGCGACGGCGCGGGAATTGATCGAATTGAAAAACGAAATTCAAACAAAAGTCGAAGAAATTTTCGGAATAAAACTTTTCCCCGAACCCGTCTTTGTAGGTTTCGATTAAGTCCGCGCTTACAATTCTTCCTTCAATTTTTCCAACGCTTCAATTGCGGCTTCGCGGTCGTCAAAGTGATATTTGTCGTTGCCGATTATCTGGTAAGTTTCGTGTCCTTTTCCGGCGATGATGACGACATCTTTCGGTTTCGCTTTTGAAATTGCCTGAAAGATCGCTTCGCGGCGGTCGGAATTTATCAGATACGGACAATCGGTTTTCTTTATTCCTTTTTCGATCTCAGCGATAATTTTCAGCGGTTCTTCAGTTCGCGGATTGTCGGAAGTAATGATGACGAGATCGCTGTGCTGTCCGGCGATTTCGCCCATCGGCTGACGTTTTGTTTTGTCGCGGTCGCCGCCGCAACCGAAAACCGTGATGATTCTGCCGTCGGTCAAACTTCGCGCGGTTTTTAGAGTATTCAACAGCGCGTCGTCGGAATGCGCGTAATCAACGACGATTGCAAAATCTCCGTCGTGCGGCACGCGCTCGAATCTTCCCGGCGCACCGACGCAGGTTTTCAAGGCTTTTTGAATTGAATCGAGGTCGTAACCGAGTTCGAGCGCGGCTGCGGTTGCCGACAGCATATTGTAAACGTGCGGTTTTCCGACGAGCGGCGAATTTATTTCGCGCTCGCCGCCCGGAGTTTTCAATATAAATGAAGTTCCTTTTATTAAAGAAACTTCCAGATTCGTTGCGGTAAGATCGGCGTTTGAGTTTTGCGAAAATGTGATTACTTTCTGCCCGTTTTCCTTTAATTCTTTGGCAAGTTTTGCGCCCCATTTATCATCAATATTTATCGCAGTCGCATCGGGAGTTTCGCCCAAACGTCCGTCAAACAACATCTTTTTCGCATCGAAATAATTTTCCATCGTGTGATGATAATCGAGATGATCGCGCGTTAAATTCGTAAAGATCGCCACTTTGAATTTCAGAAAATCACAGCGATGCAAGTCAATCGCCTGCGAAGAAGTTTCCATCACCGCCATTTTGCAGCCTTCTTCAACAGCTTCGCGCAAAAACTTATTCGTGTCGGATGCTTCGGGCGTTGTGCGAACTGCGGGTTCGCTTTTTTCGCCGATTCGATATTCGACCGTCGTCAGCATCGCGGCTTTTTCTCCGGCGGCTTCGGCGAGCGCGAACATCAGATAAGTCGTCGTAGTTTTGCCGTTCGTTCCCGTGATTCCGACAAGTTTTAAATCTTTTGATGGTTCAAAATTTATTACTGCCGCCGCCTTTGCCAAAGCAACACGCGCATTTTTTACTTTCAGCCACGCGCCCCGAAAATCTTCCGGCGCGTCGAGTTCGGAAATAATTCCTGCCGCGCCGCGCCGCATCACATCGTCAACAAAACGGTGTCCGTCCATCATTAAACCCTGAATGGCGACGAACAGCGTATTTTCCCGCGCCAGACGCGAATCGTGCGTTACGTCGGAAACTTTCGCTTCGCGGAAATCGTTAATCTGTGCGTCAATCTTTTCGGCGACTTCGGCGGTGTTTAAAAACTTATCGGTCATAAAAGTCTAAAAAAGATTTTAACTCAAAGATGCAAAGGCGCAAGGGCGTGAAAGATTTTTAAATTCATTTGCAAAAATTCGCCGGATTTTGCAACTATGGATTGGTTTTGAAAAATAGTCTATTATTAAAAAAGGTTGTAATGAAACTTCTTAAATTTTTATTGATCTTAATTGCCGCAGGTGTCGGAGTTTACGTTTTTTTCTGGCTGATCGGTTTGATCTACGGAATTTTCTGGTGGCTTGTTTGGATCGGAATTTTCGCCGCCGGCGGTTACGCGGGTTACAAACTTTTTCTTGAAAAAGACAAAGAACCGGCACAGCTCGAGGCAAAGAAACCGACCGCAATCGCTGAAATGGAGCGACTCGACCGGCAGTTGGAAGAATATAAACGGAAATATACTGACGAGTAATTTTGGTTTTTGACAATATTTACTGTTAAAAACCCACTAAAAGGAAATTTTGTCTGCTAGACAATCCGTTCTTAATCTTTTAAATTCTAATAAGTTTTTTGCAATCTGGGCTTAGAAATTAGAAATGAGAACAGACATTATCAATTGCAGAAAAGAGATCGAGTTCTGGATTTCTCAAAAAATGTCAAAGGCTTATATTTGTCGAGAATTAAGGTGCAGACCGGAAACGTTAGATTCTTATCTGAAAAAATTTGGATTAAGATATCAAGGAAATAAAAGCGGAGAGGGAAAAAGATCACCCGTCAGAAAAAACGCTTCGGAATATTTATTTAACGGCAGCACAATAAATCCCTATAAATTGAAGCTGAAACTGATTGCAGATAATGTAAAAAGAAAAATGTGCGAAAATTGTGAAGGTAAAATCTGCTTGGGAATAGAGATACCTTTAGAGCTTCATCACATTAATGGAAATCGATTTGACAATCGGATTGAGAATTTACAAATACTCTGTCCCAATTGTCACGCTTTAACGGAGAATTATTCCGGGCGAAAGACAAAAAAAGATAATTGAAAAAATGCTGAGGTGGTGTAATTGGTAGCCACGCAGGTCTTAGAAGCCTGTGCCGTAAGGCGTGCGAGTTCGAGTCTCGCCCTCAGCACCAACCTGAGTTTGGATAAAAAACTACATATTAACTTAACATACAAACTTTTAACAAAATTAATGAATACAGAAATTACCGAAGTATCTTCGACACGGCGCGAGTTAAAAATTGAAATTCCGGCGGAGATCGTCAAAGAGGCTTACAATCGTGTGAGCCAAAAATATGCGAAAGGCGCGAGTGTGCCGGGATTTCGTAAAGGATTTGCGTCTTTAGATGTTGTGCGAACGCGTTACAAAAATGAAATTCGTCAGGACGTGATGCAGGAAATCTTGCCGAAAACTATCAGCGACGCTTTGCAGGAAAACGATCAGATGCCGATCAGCGAACCGGAAGTTCATCTGGACGATGCGGAAAATGTTAAATTCAACGGTTCGCAAGCCATCCAACTGCACGTTCATTATGAAGTGATGCCGGAAGTTCCCGAACCGAAATATGACGGTTACGAATTGACGCGCCGCGTTCGTCCGGTTTTGGACGGCGAAATTGAAGATTATATCGAACAGAGACGCGACGAATCAGCAGTTCTCGTTCCGGTTGAAGACCGCAAAGCGCAAGACGGCGACACAGTTATCGCCGATTTGGAAGGAACTTTTGAAGGCGAACCCGATGCCGAACCGATCAAGGTTGAAGATTTGGAAGTGAAGTTGGGCGATGATCTGATCGAAAAATCATTTTCGGACAATCTGCAAGGCGTTGAAGAAGACGACGAAAAAGAATTTTCGGTTTCTTACGCAGACGATTTTTCTTCGCCCGCGCTTGCCGGAAAGACGGTTCATTATAAAGCAAAAGTTAAAAGTGTCGGGAAAATCGAAAAGCCCGCGCTCGACGATGAATGGGCGACTTCTTTAGACGAAGAATTTGAATCACTCGAAGATTTACGCACGAAATTACGCGAAGATATTGAAAAACACGCTCAAGGCGATGCCGATGCACGTCTGCGTGTTGACGCGGTAAATAAACTCGTCGAAGAAAACAGTTTCGATGTGCCGAGCGCGATTGTCGAAAATCAGGCGCAGAATCTTTTGCAGAATTTCGCTCAGGATTTAGCACAGCGCGGGATGGATTTACAGCAAGTTGAACAAGGATTTGTTGAAGCGGCATACGGACAGATGCGTATGCAAGCCGAACGCGACGTGCGCGGCGCGATGCTGCTGGAAAAAATCGCGGACTTGGAAAACGTCGAAGTTTCGCAGGAAGAAATTGATGAAGAACTCGAAAATATGGGACGTTATTACGGCGTTTCGGCGGCGGAAATTCTCGAATCGCTCAGAAAAAACAACGCCGAAGGAAATATAGCGCACAATCTTCGAACGAATAAAGCGATAAAAGCAATCGTTGATAAAGCTAAAATCACCGAAGGCGAATGGGTTGAGCCGCAATCGCCGGAATTTCAAAACGCAGACGATGCGGACGAAAAAGTTTCTGAAGAAACGGAAGCCGAAACTCCGAAAAAAGAGAAAAAGGCATCCGAAAAGAAACCGAAGACAACAAAGGAAAAAACAGCTAAGGAAGATAAAAAGCCCGAAGCTAAGAAAAAAACGGAAACAAAGAAAAAGACGGAAAGTAAAAAATCGGGCGAGTAATTTTGTAAAATCGGAAGACGATTTGCATTTCGGCGGATAAATTGTAGAATCTTAAATGACGGAATTAACCGTTAAACTTCAACAATTTATCCGCGCCCGGTTAAACCAATAAGTTAATAAATAAACGAAAGAGGAATTATGGCATTAGTACCAATGGTTGTCGAACAAACTTCGCGGGGCGAACGCGCGTTTGACATTTTTTCCAGATTATTAAAAGAAAGCATTATTTTTATCGGCACGCCGATTGACGATCAAATTGCCAATCTGCTCGTCGCCCAACTTCTGTTTCTCGAAGCCGAAGACCCGGAGCGCGACATCAATATTTACATCAATTCTCCGGGCGGTTCGATCACGGCGGGAATGGGAATTTACGACACGATGCAGTTTATCCGCAACGACGTAACGACGATCTGCGTCGGACAATGCGCTTCGATGGCGGCACTTCTGCTCGCCGCCGGAACTCCCGGCAAGCGTTTTGCTCTGCCGCATTCGAGAATTCTGATTCACCAGCCTTCCGGCGGCGCGAGCGGTCAGGAAACGGACGTTAGAATTATGGCGCAGGAAATTTTGCGGATGCGCGAGATGACTTCGAGAATTATTTCGCATCACTCGGGACAAGATTTCGAACAAGTTGAATTAGATGTCGAACGCGACCGCATTATGTCGCCGATCCAAGCGAAAGAATACGGTTTGATTGACGAAGTTATAGAACACCGAGAGTAATTTTAGATTTTAGATTTTAGATTTTGGATTGGTCGAGTTTACTCGATCAATCCAAATTTCCACGAAAATCCGAAATCCAAAATCCGAAATCCAAAATCCACTTATGTCTCAATACGAAAGATTGCTTCATTGTTCATTTTGCGGGAAATCGCAGAACGAAGTTAAGAAATTAATTGCCGGTCCGAGCGTTTACATTTGTAACGAATGCATAGATATTTGTCTGGAAATCATCAACGATGATGACAAAGCGGAAGGCACGACGATTCGTAATACGATTCCGAAACCTTTGGAAATCAAAGAGTTTTTAGATCAATACGTGATCGGTCAGGACGAGTCGAAAAAGCGTCTTTCGGTGGCGGTTTATCAGCATTACAAAAGAATCGAAATGGCGAAACGTCATTCTGATGTCGAGCTGCAAAAATCGAATATAATGCTGATCGGTCCGACCGGAACGGGAAAAACTCTTCTCGCGCAGACGCTTGCGAGAATTTTGAAAGTTCCGTTTTGTATCGTTGACGCGACGACTTTGACCGAAGCGGGTTATGTCGGCGAAGATGTCGAAAATATTATTTTAAGATTGGTTCAAGCGGCGGGCGACGACATCGAAAAAGCGCAGACGGGAATTATTTACGTTGACGAAATTGATAAGATTTGCCGCAAAGATGACAATCCTTCGATCACGCGCGACGTTTCGGGCGAAGGCGTTCAGCAGGCACTTTTGAAAATTTTAGAAGGAACGATTGCCAATATTCCGCAGCAAGGCGGCGGCAGAAAACATCCGCAGCAGGATTTTAAACCCGTTGACACAACGAACATTTTATTTATTTGCGGAGGCGCGTTTATCGGTCTTGAAAAAGTCATCGAAAAACGCCATCGCAACAAATCTTACGGCTTTAATGCTGAAGTAAAATCTTCTCAACAGCGTCAAGTCGAAGCATTTGACAACATCGAACCGGAAGATTTGATTCACTACGGTTTGATTCCCGAATTCGTCGGTCGTCTTCCGGTTATCGGAAATCTGCACGAACTCGACGAAGCCGCGCTTGTCAAAATTCTGACCGAACCGAAAAATGCTCTGACCAAACAATACCAGCGCAAATTTGAATTCGACAATGTAAAGTTGAAATTCACCGACGACGCGATCAAAGCAATTGCTAAAGAAGCGCACAAAAGAAAAGTCGGCGCACGCGGTTTAATGATGATTATGGAAGAAATCCTACTTGAACCGATGTATGAAATTCCGACCTCAAAGAAAATTAAGGAATTGGTAATCACAAAAGATATGGTCGAGAAAAAAGCTCCGGTTTTCGATGTGATTATGCCGTTGGAAGAGGCGGCTTGATTCAGAATTTTATAATTTCTGATAAACTATTGATACATTAGGATATAAATCTTCTTCCGGGTTTTCAAAACCTTTATTTTCAAGGAATATTCGGTTATTTCCAACTCCTATTCCATTCAAAAACGATTTTAAGTCGCGGGCTTTTTTTTCGGTTTCTGAAACTTTATTTTTACGATTTGATTTTCTGGTTTCAATAATAACGAAAGCAGTTTTGTCATTTTTAACTTTAAGGAGAATCTTGCCGATAGCTTCTTCGTAAAGTTCGGGAGTCAAAGAGGTAAATTCTTCCGGCGACGGATAAGATGAAAGACTGAGTATCTTATCGTCAACCTTACTAAAATCATAAATCAATCCGTCAACATTGATGTCGTCGTAATTCTTAATCTCGACAAACGGCGGAAAATCGGCATCTGACGGAACAAACCAAAATTCAACGGTTGATTCGACCTTCGGCTGACAACCCGTGTCATTTCTCAAGATAAAGATGCTCGGTTTTGAAAATTTACCGGGTTGAGAAATTCTTAGAAAATCAAATTCCAGATTTAATTTTCTCACCACCCATCCCGAATAATGAGCATTTCCGAAAGCAACAGGCAGAGGCTTTGATGAACACACTCTCATCGCAAAGAGCGCGTTCGGGTCTTTGGCAAAATCGTTGGTTGTTGCTTCAATGGCGTGAAATGTTACTTCAATATCTTCTGTAAATTGCGAAACTTTACCGATCAATTTTGCTTTTGATTGTGCCGATATTCCAATACTAAAAATGAAAGTTATTAAAATTATGCCGGATAGTTTTTTCATAACGAATTATTTTGTAATTTTGGTGCTTATTTGAAACATTTAACCGGACTTTCAGGACTACACGGAATAACAAACCAACTTAAAGGTGCTGTTTTGGCTTGTTCTGCTTTTTCCATCTGCTCCCACGTTTCATCATAGGCAATGCCGCCTACTCCGGTAGTTTCCGAGCGAAACCTTTGAATAAATTCATATTTAACGAAAGCAAAATGAAATGTTCCCGGATCATAACCGGCATAAGCAGAGTAAAATTGATTTCTAACTGCGCCTTTTTCATTTGTCCAAGGCATTGTTGTTCCAATTAAATCCCCGTTTACCAATTTAGTTTTACTAATTGGATTCCCGTTTTTGTCAATAATTTTTGATGAAGACTTGTTTTCTTTATTTGAAAAATTTTCTTTTATCATTTTTGGTCCCAAAGTGATTAAATCTTTGATAACAAGAACTATTTTTGTATTATCCAGTAAAATAAAAACACCTTTTTCAGTTGCGCTCGTATTATAATGTGTTAGTAAAGTTCCCTTTATTCCCGCCGTTGCTCTAACTTCTGCTCCGGCATTTTTAGTAAGCCAATGTTCGCCATCGTGTGCGCCGCCGAATCGGAATGTATAAGGTATTCTTCCTGTGGCAAGAGATATTTGGATCAATCCCCAAATCTTCATCTTTGCCAACCATATCACCCATATATGGTCTCGGATCATTAATGATAACCGGAACGCGAACACTTTCAATTTTTAAATAGACTTGTTTGAGTTGATTAACATCAATTCCGCTGGCTTTGGTATTGTTGGCAGGATTGAGAAAAATTTGTATGTTGTCCAATAAAAGAGAACCTTGCCTATCCTGAAGCAATTTTCCTATTTGATCAAGTGTTAAAGCATCGGCAAATCCGTAAGCCGCCGTTATCACAAAAAATGAACTTTCAACAGCAAGTTGATTGAAAACTTCTTGAATAAAATCGGGACGATAAATATTATTTGCCAAATCAATACCCAATTGTCTGACTCGGGCAAATATATTGCCATTTATACTTTTACTGTTTTTATAGCTCTCAATTAAGACTTTAGCTTCGGCAGTCAAATCCGTAATTAAAGCTACTTTGGAATATAAAAATCTTTTCACAATGGAAAACCTCGTGTTAAAAATGTCTGCCAAGCTATTTTATAGTTATTTTTTCGCCAAAGCAATCATTTTTCTTAAGCGGCAAAAATTATGTTTATATAAATTTCTTTTAACCGATAAACCGTGTGAAACTTATTCGCCCATTTCAACGTCAAATAACTCGACACTATGAAAAACTTCCCGAATAAATTAAACTTTTAATTATGGCAAATAACGGTTCATCCGCGCAGGCGGCAAAAAATTACATACGGTGCAGATATTGCGGGCAGAAAAATAATGTCCAGGATGATTATGTAAATAACGAAGCAAATTGCGGCAAATGCAAACTGCCGCTTTCTGACGCTCCTCATAAAAAGTTTGCGAATTTGAACAAACACGATTACGTTCATCCGGCGGACAGCAAAGCGTTGGCGGCACTTCGCGCGATTCCCGGAATTGATACGGCACTTAAAAAACTTCTGACGTGGACGGGCGAATCGGCGATTCGCGTAATGTTTATGGCATCGGCTGTTAAAGTTACGCCGAAACAATTTCCCGATCTTCACGCAAAATTACAGATCGCTTGTTCGACGCTCGGCGTAGGAATGCCCGATATGTTCGTTCAGCAAAATCCGATTGTCAACGCTTTTACGGGCGGAGTTGACAAAGCCGTAATCGTTCTGCATACGGGACTTCTTGAAAGATTAAATGATGAGGAAACGCTCGCCGTCATCGCGCACGAAGTCGGACATATGCACGCGGAACACGTTCTTTATTTAACGGCGGCGCGTTTGATCGAAGCATTGGCAAACGCTTCTGTTGCGAGATTGATTCCTGGTGCGGAAATTCTCAAATTTATAATTTCCAGCGGAATCAGCAGCGCGCTTCTCGGTTGGTCGAGAAAAGCCGAACTTTCCTGCGACCGCGCCGCGCTTCTCGTCACGCAAGACCCGCACGTTATCGGCAGAACGATGATGAAACTCGCGGGCGGAACAATGGCATCGAAAATTGATTATGATCTGTTTTTAGAGCAAGCCAGAGAGTTTCATAAAAATTACGACGAGCGGAAATTAGACCGTTTTTGGGCTGATTTACTGAACGCAGGCTTGACTCATCCATTTCCGATCTGGCGCGTTTCGGAAATTCTGCAATGGGTTGACAGCGGGCAATATAACGAATTGATGAAAAACGAAGCGTAGATTAAAATGAGGTTTGAAATTTTGTTTTCAAACCTCATTTTTTATGTTAATTGTTTTTACAACAACGCCGAGTGATATAGAAGCCGAAAATCTGGCGCGGAAGATCGTCGAAGCAAAACTTGCGGCGTGTGTTCAAGTTTTGCCGCAGATGAAATCGTTTTATATTTGGAAAGACGAAATTCAAGACGATTCCGAACATTTGCTTTTAATAAAAACTGTTGCCGAAAATTACGATAAACTGGAAAATTTAATCAAAAAGAATCACAGTTACGATGTGCCGGAAATCGTCGCCGTAAAAGCGGAAAATGTTTCCGGCGATTATCTCGAATGGTTAAATTCAGTAATTGGTTAATCAAATTTTAAAATAAGTAAACGATAGCTTCTCTTATTTCTTTCCGCAAATTTTTATAATAAAATCAACCGCATCTTTGGGCGAATCTGTCAGATGCATCAAGTTCAAATCTTCAGGATTGATATTTTTCTCGTTAAGCATCGTCGAAGTCAGCCACGAAAGCATTCCGCGCCAATATTGCGACCCGAACATTACGATCGGGAAATTTCTTATCTTTCGCGTTTGAATTAAGGTTAAGGCTTCAAAAAGTTCGTCCATCGTGCCGAAACCGCCGGGAAAAATAATGTATGCGTTGCTGTATTTGATAAATAAAGTTTTGCGGACGAAAAAGTATTTGTAAGTCAAAGATTTCGTCTGATACGGATTCGGGTCTTGTTCCATCGGGAGTTCGATATTCAGACCGATAGAAACGCCGCCCGCTTCGTGTGCGCCGCGATTTGCCGCTTCCATCACGCCCGGACCGCCGCCCGTGATCGTTTCAAAACCGGCTTCGGCGAGAAGTCTTCCGGTTTCCCGCGCCGCTTCATAATATTCGTTATCTTCTTGCGTCCGCGCAGAACCGAACACTGAAACGCCGTGCGTAATTGTTGTCAGCGCATCAAAGCCGCCGACGAATTCGCCGATGATCCGAAAAACACGCCACGAATCCGAAGCCTTGAATGTGTCCGAACCTTCCGGCGAACGAAGCAGAACTTCATCGTCTGTCAATTGCCAGTAAACATCTTCTTTTTCGAGTTCTTTCGCTTCGGCGATAGTTTCCGGCTCGGCTTTAATTACTTTTCCTTTTACAACTTTGTTTTTGTTTGCTTCTGTTTTTGCCATATTTCTTTGAAGTTGACCGAGTTGTCGAAGTTAAAAGTTTAACTCGAAAATCTTTTTCAACTTTCAGTCAACTCAGTCAACTTTCAGTCAACTCTTAAATTCCCATTATATTATAACCGCAATCAACGTAAATCGTTTCTCCCGTGATGCCGGACGAAAGATCGCTGACTAGAAATAACGCCGTGTTGCCGACTTCGGATGCTTCGACATTTCTACCCAACGGCGATTTTTCGGCGACGTAACCGAGCAGAGAACCCATATTTTTTACGCCGCGTGCCGATAAAGTATTGATCGGTCCCGCGCTTATCGCGTTGACGCGGATATTGTTTTTGCCGAGATCAGCCGCCAAATATCGAACGCTCGATTCGAGCGCGGATTTTGCCACGCCCATCACGTTATAATTCGAGACCACCTTTTCCGCGCCGTAATAACTCATCGTTACGATGCTTCCTCCGTCCGTCATCAACGGCTGCGCGGCGAGCGAAAGCTGTGTCAGGGAAAACGCCGAAATCTCCAGCGCGGTCAAAAAAGCGTCGCGCGTCGTCGTTACGAATTCGCCTTCGAGTGCTTCTTTCGGCGCGTAGGCAATCGAATGAATCAAAAAATCGAGCCGCCCGTATTTTTTATCAACCGCCTCAAACGCCGCGTCAACCTCCGCCTGATTCGTCACGTCGCACGACACGACGAGCGTATCTTCCATTTCGCCCGTCAATTTTACGATGTTGCGCTGCAACCTTTCGCCTTGATAAGTAAACGCAAGACGTGCGCCCGCGTTCATACAAGATTCGGCGCAAGCCCAAGCAATCGAGCGTTGATTCGCCACGCCGAAGATCATTCCTATTTTTTCATTTAACATTTTTTTCAGTTATCAATAACAGTCATCAGTTAGTAGTTAGCACTCATCAAAAAATAATTATGATAGCTGATAACCGTTAACTGATAACTGTTAAATCGCATAGTGTTCTTGTAATTTCTCAAAATCCTTCAAGCGTATATCAACGCTGACAGGAGTATTCGGAAAACGATCTGTGCCGAGCGAATCGCGGAGTTTTGTTTCTTCTCCTTTGTCTAACTGCGTTACGAGAACGATCAGAAGTTCGACCTTTAACTCCGGGCGAAGTTTCGACATCATTATTTTTGTCTGCCAAACCTTTTTCACAATAGCGTCCAATTTTTCCTGTTTAATTTCCGGCGCGACGAGAAACATAACGTCCATACAGATAAGTTTCTCGTCGTTGTAAAGAATTGCTTCGTAATCGCAACCGCCAATCGAAACGTGGCGCAACAGCGGGATTTTCTCTTCAAATTGAATCTCGCGCAACGCCAGATCTTCGGCGACGATATACGCCGATAAAAGATCGCTTAATTGCTCGTCGGGAATTCCCATCAGATCGGCGAGCTTTTTGACTTCCGTCGTCAATTTCTGTTTTTGAGATTCCGGCGACAAAATATCCCAAGCCTTATTGCGTCGGCTCTCGGTCATCGAAAGTTTGCGAATTTCGCGCATCGTCAGCCATTCTGAAAATGCCGAACCGAAAAGAGTAATTAAGATTCCGAATACCGGAAACGCGATCAAAAAACCGATCATAGTCCAACGCTGAACATCAGAAAAGTTTTTCGACGCAAACACCAAAACCGAACCAACGGCGACACACGCCAAAATAATTAAAACTATTAACAATGGAAAATAGTTCGCCTGTTTTTTCCCGTTTGAAACGATATTATTTGCTGCCATTTAATTTCCGCAATTTTTCCGGTGATCGAATTGTGTAAACAATAAAGGATGAATAAACGGATTTTTCAGTTCATTTATTCATCCTTTATTGTTTACACTGCCGTCGCTTTTTCAAATGGGATTTCTTCAAAATGTGTAATTCGTTTAAATTCTGCAAAACGCTTGTTGATCTCTTCGTGCGTCAGACGGTCAACACGTTCCGTGCCGAATTCTTCGACATTAAACGAAGACATTACCGTTCCGTAAACCATCGCGCGGCGCATTGATGCTTCGTTGATCTCTTTCTGACTCGCCAGATAACCCATAAAACCGCCCGCGAAAGTGTCGCCCGCGCCGGTCGGATCGAAAACTGATTCTAACGGATATGCCGGAATCGCAAAATAAGAATCTTTTGTAAAAAGTGCCGCGCCGTATTCGCCGCGTTTGATGACGACGGCTTTTAATCCGCCGATTTCCATCAATTTCTTCGCCGCTTTATGAACATTCGGTTCGTCGGCAAGCTGCCGCGCTTCGGCATCGTTGATGATGATGCAGTCAACGACCTTCATCGTTTCGATCACGGCATCTTTCATCGAATCAATCCAGAAATTCATCGTGTCCATCGCCACGAAATCGGCGTTGGACTGTTCGCGCACGCCTTTTTGGATCATCGGGACGATATTCGCCAGAAATAACAACTTCGTATTCTTGGAATTGTCCGACAATTTCGGATCAAAAGTCTCAAAGACATTCAACTGCGTGTCGAGCGTGTGCGCGACGTTCATATCGTATTCATATTTCCCGCGCCAGAAAAACGTCTTGCCGTCCTCGACGACTTCAATGTCGTCCGTATTAATATTATGACGCTTGAAAACCGCCCATTCATCGTCGCCGAAATCGTTTCCGACAATCCCGACGGCGTTCACATCCGTGAAAAATCCCGCCGACAAAGAAAAGTGCGTCGCCGCACCGCCAAGAATTTTATCGCGCTTGCCAAATGGCGTTTCCAATGCGTCAAACGCGACCGAACCTACAACTGTTAAAGACATTTATTAAATTATTTCTCCTGTTATTTGTTTATTAAAAAGCCAAAAATGCTATTTTACACGCCACGGCGGATTTTGGCGATTTTAGCCCGCGTAAAAAAAACAAATTTTATTTCTGTTCGAGTCTTTCAAATATGTCTCGCGCCACAATCAGCTTTTGTCTTCCGGTTGTTCGATAAATTCCAAACCGAGATTTTTCAGACGCTCAACTTCTCTGTTCAAATTTTCGCATTCAAAGTATAAAACGATTTTTGAACAAACTGACTCGTCTTCGGTTGATTGCAAGGAAATGTTCGAATCGCCGTCGAGACATTCAAAACGAACATATTGCGGCGCGGAATCTACGATCAATTTTAATCCGGGTTTTTATAAAATTCGAGCGATTCTCCGAATTTGTTCGTATAAATTGTAACTTGATTCAGATTCATTTTGCAGAACCGGATTTTCCATTTATTTCGGTTTCAGCACCAATTTGAACTCTAAACCGTATTCACGCAAGCCGGGAAACATCCGCGCCGTCATCGTTAAACGCCTGAAATGGTAATAAATATCGGAACGTTTTTTTTCGGGCGACAGGCGAATTCTGCCGTCCGATGTCTCTGCTTTCTGCTTTGTAAAATACGGCTCTTTCCAATTTTCCTTTTTCGGATATTTTCCGAGAGTTTTCAAACCGCGCCGGACGCTGATCGTGCCGCTGCCGACGATCTCGAATCCGGTTTTTTCCAAAATTTGTAAAAGCGTCTTTTTCGGAAAAAAGAAAAGATGCCCGTCTTTACTCAAAGGCGACGTTTTTTCGCTCTCATAAAAATTTATCAACGCCTGCGAATCGGTCAAACCGTTCGGGATCGAAAGATGCAGAAAACCGTCCGGTTTTAAGATTCGCCGCGTTTCTTCGAGCATCAAAAGCGGGTCTTTAACGTGTTCGAGAACATTGCAGATTCTGACAAAATCGAATTCTTTATCGGCAAAATTTACATCTGCGATCTCGCCCTGACGGACATCGAGATTTAATTCCTGCCGCGCGTGTTCGACCGATTCTTTACCGAATTCGATGCCGCAAACATCCCAATTTGAAGCCGAACGAATTCCGTCGAGAAAATATCCCAAACCGCAACCGACTTCCAGATATTTCCCGTTTTTCCTTTTCGGCAGATGCCATTGCGCGAAAGTTTTGCCCCAACCGCGCTGTTTATACCAGTCGAAACCGTAATAACCCTTATTGTAAAAGCGGTTAAGTTCTTCGTCTTCCGGCAATGGAAATAACTGTCGGCTCGCGCAAATTCCGCACTCAATCAAATTGAATTTAGTCTGCCAACCGAGAGTAACCGGACAAATAACGCTGGATTTTTCTCTTTCGCATCGGCAAACAGAGCAGTAAAAATTTGAATTCATTGATTGATCGAAAATCTAAAAGTTAAATTCATTAACGAAGCAGATCGGATATTCAAAAACCGAAATTCAGCTTATCAAACGGCGAAATTTGCCGCTTGATAAACTGAATTTTAAAATACTACATCACAGAGTTTCAAGAAAGGGTTATTTTAACGAAATTCAACCCGGCTTGATTACTCACTTTAGAAATTAAAGTTGAATAAAAATTATGCTGGCGGCATCGTCGGCATATCTTCAACGATCGGTTTTTCGGCATCTGCATTTATTCCCGTCGAATCTTCAATCTGCCGCGTTCCCGCCGGACGATTTCCGCCGCCGCTTTCGTCTTTGGCTTCTTCGTTTTCGGTCGTTCCTTCTTCTCTTTCCGCTTTATAATTATCGTCTAAATCCGGCATATTTCCCTCCTTTTTCTTTCCAAATATAAAATCTAAAATCCAAAATCAAACTGTCGGACAGACCAACGGCTCGGTTTTCTTCAATCCTTCGATGGCGACAAAACCGTTCGTCGAAGGTTTAACTTCCGCTAAATTTTCAACGACTATTTCCTGCAGATCCGGCGCGGTTTTGTAAACTGCTTCTTCGATGGCATATTTCAGAGTGTCCGCCGAAGACGGGCAGCCGTCGCAAGTTCCCTGCAAACGAAGCCGCAAAATTCCGTTTTCCAGTCCGACGACATCAACATTCCCGTCGTGTTCCTTCAAGATCGGACGCGCATTTTCGATTCCCCGCATCACGCGCTCTTCGAGCGGAACGGGATGCTGACCGTATAAAAGCAACAAACTCGAAACGAGTTCGTCGCGCCCGAAATCGTCAATCGTCTCGAAACCTTTTTCGCCTTTCCCGGCAGTAATTTCCATCATTCGCTCGATTCCCGCACCGTGATATTCCATCATCGCCTGAACGAGTTCGACGGCGACGGCTTTCGTATTCGGATCGGCAACCGCTTCGATCTGGCTGATCAACTGCTCGATTTTTTGTATTCCTTGTGGTTCTTCCATTTGGTGAAATTTTCGTAAAGTTTGGAGTTCCGCCTTTAGGCGGCAATTCTTTTGTAGCAGAAATTGCCGCCTAAAGGCGGAACTCCAAACTTTTAACCGTGCGATGTTCCGAACATATTCGAATGCCTGGTTTCCAAAAGTTTACCGTTGCCGAGATACATATGAACTCCGCACGGCAGACACGGGTCGAAACTTCTCACGGCGCGCATAATGTCAATGCCTTTGAAGTTTTCGGGACCGTTCTCTTCAAAGATCGGCGTGTTTTGGACGGCATCTTCATAAGGTCCGGGCGTTCCGTAGATGTCCCGCGGATTCGCGTTCCAAGGTGTCGGCGGATACGGGTGATAATTGGCGATCTTTCCGTCTCGGATGACCATATGATGCGACAGAACTCCGCGCACGGCTTCGTGGAAACCGCAGCCGATGGCTTCTTCAGGAACCGTGAACGGCGTGAACGTGTCGGTTCTTCCGGCGTGCAGTTCTTCGAGTGCTTTTTCGACGAAATGCAGTGCCGATGCCGCCGCGTATGCTTGGAAATATGTTCGTGCGCGGTGGCGTTCCAGAGCGTTCGACCATTTCGGAATTTTCCATTCAAACTCGACTTCCGGTTTCATCGCCGTTTTCGGCAGATAAATTTTCACGCTGTGTCCGGTCGCTTTGACGTAGCCGAAATCTACCGTTCCGGCGAGTGCCGTTGACCAGAAACGAGCGATCGGACCGCCGCCCGTGTCGAGCGCGAGATATTTCGAGCCTTCGCCCTGTTCGCCTTCGTGATACCAGCGCGGCGACATAACCCACGTATAATTATTGTCGAAATCGCGTTTCTGCGGTTTCGGGATCGTCGTTTGATTCCACGGATGTCGGCGGTCAACCGGATTTCCCAAGGGATCGTTTTTGACGAACATTTCCGATTGTTCCCAATCTTCGTAATACGAACTTCCCAATAAAATGCGAATGCCGAGATTGATGTCAACGAGATCGTGCGTGACGGCTTTTCCGTCAACGATGATTCCGGGCGTAACGAACATCTTTTTGCCCCACTCGCCCATATTTTCGTATTTGTAATCGCAATGATCGGGATCATTGAACGAACCCCAGCAAGCGAGAAGAATTCTGCGTCTGCCGACTTCTTCGTAACCCGGCAATGCTTCGTAGAAGAAATCGAAAAGATCGTCATGCAGAGGCACGCATTTCTTCATAAATTCGCAGTATCGCATCAGCCGCGTCAAATAATCGGTAAATAACTGCACCGTCGGAACAGTTCCCACGCCGCCCGGATAAAGCGTTGACGGGTGAACGTGGCGACCTTCCATCAGGCAGAACATCTCGCGCGTGTAGCGGGAAACCTGCAAAGTCTCGCGGTAAAATTCGCCCGTGAACGGATTGAGCGCGGTCATAATGTCGGAGATTTTTTTGTAACCGTGATCGGCGGCGTGCGGCGCGTCCGTAACTTTCGCTTTTTCCCAGACGCTCGGATTCGTTTCCTTAACTAAATTTTCGCAGAAATCAACGCCGACCAAATTATCCTGATAAATGTTGTGGTCGAACATATATTCGGCGGCTTCGCCCAAGTTCACTATCCATTCCGCCATCGCCGGCGGACGAACATTAAACGCCATATTTTGCGCGTAACAAGCGCAAGTCGCGTGATTATCGCCGCAAATCCCGCAAATCCGCGACGTGATAAAATGCGCGTCGCGCGGGTCTTTGCCCTTCATAAAGATCGAATAACCGCGAAAGATCGAACTCGTCGAGTAACATTCGGCAACTTCGCGGTTCTTAAAATCAATCTTCGTATAAATTCCGAGAGAGCCGACAATTCTCGTGATCGGATCCCAATTCATATCAACCAAAGTTCTTTTTTCGGTCGGCGTTTGTGTAATTGTTTGCGTGCTGTCCATTTCGTCCTCCTTCGGAGAGTTTGCCGAGTTGACCGGGTTGACTGAGTTTGCCGGGTTTTTATTCAACTCAGCCAACTCAGTCAACTTTCAGTCAACTCGCTCAACTCTTTAATAATGTTTCGGTTTATAACCCGTCGTCAGTTCGTTGCGGTTATGCCGCCAACTTGGTTCTTTATTGACCGTATTGTTCGTGATGCTTCTCAGTTTGCGAATCACGCCGCCGTAAAGACCGATCGCCGTCGAAGAGATACGCGCTCCGGGCGGTTCGTCCATAAACGGCATAAACTTGTCGGGAAATCCGGGCATCGTGCAGCCGATGCAAATTCCGCCGACGTTCGGACAGCCGCCGATTCCAGCCATCCAACCGCGTTTCGGGACGTTGCAGTTTACGACAGGTCCCCAACAACCGAGTTTGACGATACATTTCGACGAATTATAATCTTCCGCGAAATCGCCCTGTTCGTAATATCCGGCGCGGTCGCAGCCTTCGTGAACAGTTTTGCCGAACAGCCACGTCGGGCGAAGCTGCTCGTCCAAAGGAATCATCGGCGCAAGTCCCGCGACTTGATAAAGGAGATAAAGAAGCGTTTCCATAAAATTGTCGGGCTGAACCGGACAACCCGGAACGTTAACAATCGGCAAACCCGCTTTCGATTTCCAATCCCAACCGAGATAATCGGCGAGTCCCATCGCGCCCGTCGGATTTCCTTCCATCGCGTGAATTCCGCCGTAAGTCGCGCAAGTTCCCGCGCCGACCACCGCCAGAGCTTTCGGCGCGAGTCTGTCAATCCATTCGTTCGTCGTGATCGGCTGTCCGGTCATCGCGTCCGTGCCGAGTGCCGCCCAATAACCTTCGCCGCTCAAATTTTCATTCGGGATCGAACCTTCTATGACAAGCACGAACGGGTCTAAGTCGCCTTGTTCGGCTTGATACCAAAACTTCATAAAATCGTCGCCGACTTCATAAGCCAAAACCGGATTATGCAGATGCACTTTCGGCAGACCTGGAATTGCTCCCAATAAAACATCTTCGATAGACGGCTGCGTCGCTGCAGTAACCGAAACCGAATCGCCGTCGCAGCTAAGTCCGGCGGTGATCCATAAAATGTGAATATCTTTTACGTCCGGCTCGCGTTGCGTCTTTCGTCCATACGGGACATTTTCTTCTGTTGCCATAAAATTCTCCTCCTATAAAAATCTAAACTACTCCTAAAAAAATCGCTCCTTTATTTGAAATAATTTGAAAATGAAAATCTTGATTAACCGCACAAAATAGTAAAACCCTAACCACAGCGTCTAGAATCTTAAATTCTACGTTGCAATTGGGGTTTGAAAACTTAAAAAGCGGTTTTTCATTAAACCATCCCTGTTAACTTATTAATTAGAACACCATCATTTTCAATCTAAACTTATCCTAACACATCATTTATCATATTGTAATTTCAAACGCGGATTATTTCTAATATAGTAAAATTAATCAATCTGAAAGGTCGCCACACTCGTCGGCGTTTCGTAACAGCGGACTTTATAAACTTTTACACGCTCGTCGGCGATGCGCGAATTTAAATATTCGCAAAAATAACGCGCCAGATTTTCCGCCGACGGATTTAGTTCTTCGTCAAACGGCGGCAGTTCGTTGAGATTCCTGTGATCGAGATAATTTACTATTTCGTCCGCCGCCTTTTTCAAGTCGCCGAAATCTATCAGCAGACCGATATTATTTAGTTCCGCGCCTTTTGCAAAAATTTCGATCTTATAATTATGCCCGTGCAGATTTTCGCACTTACCTTTATAACCGCGAAGTTGGTGCGCCGACGAAAAATTGCGCTCGATCATTACTTCAAAAAATGATGACATACGTTATTTATATTCTGTGTTTTCTAGGATTTTTTAAATTCAGCGATAAACGAATAGCTTTTATAAATTGACTTGACGGAAAGTTTTCCCAAACCTTGTTTTTCCAATTCCTCGAGATGCGGCATCAAATCGCCCCAGAAACGGACGTGAAATTGTCTGAGCCAGCCTTTCAAGATTTTGCGAAACCACTTAGGCAGATCTTTTTGGTCGTAAAAATCAACGATGTAAAAACTTCTGCCTGATTTGAGATTTTCTAGACAATTAGCTATTGATTCCTTCCACGTCGGAATCATCGAGATTGAATAACTGAAATAACAAGTATCGAATTTATCGGATAAATCAAATGTTTTATTGAAATTAAAGTTATCGGCAAGCGCAGTTTCAAGATGTATATTTTCGATTTTCAAACGGTCAACTTTCGTCTGTGCCGACTTCAACATTTCGGCTGAAGCGTCTAAACCGAAGAAATTTGCATTCGGATTTTTTCTCGCCAGAATTATGAGATTTCTTCCTGTTCCGCAACCGATTTCGAGGACGTTTTCCTTCGGTTTAACATTCATTTCGGAAATTAATTTATCACGTCCGAGAAGATAATATTTGCGCGTCGCGTCGTAGAAGTATCGTTGGTAACGATACATTCTATCCATATTTTCAAAGGCGTTCGATTCGATTTTATTGCTGTTTTCCATATCAATTCGGGTTCTAAATACTATACTTTTGTTTTTGTGCCGAAAGCAAAAGACACGGAATGCTTAAAAATTGACTTGACAACCGATTGCTTAAAGTATTACTTTAAGTTGAACATTCTAAGTCTTCCCAAAGAAACAGACAAACCGAACCGGATTTTTTAATATGCAAACAAATATTTCCGTCCAGACAAATGGCGACACTTCTATTATTTTTGCCGGTGATTATCTTAACAAATTAAGCGGCGAACTGATCGAACGAGAATGCAAACACCGAATTGATGACGGCTGCAAGAATCTCGTGGTAAATTTTTCCGAAACCGAACTTGTCAACAGCATCGGCGTTTCGATTCTGCTCGGCGTAATTGACGCGGCGCAAGAAGCCGGAGCAAAGGTTGTGTTTTCCGATGTCAAAGAAGACACCGCCGAATTATTTGAAATGCTCGGCTTAAATAATCACGTCGCAATCGAAACAGTTTAGTAAAGCGGTTTTAGGTTTTTGGTTCTTGTAAGATTTGAGAACGAATATATTGTTCTTAAATGATCACAGATAACAAAAGCCGAAAACCAAAACCAAAAATTCAAAACCAATGATTCAAAGTCAAAGCAAGCTCGTTCATACCTTCGGCGCATTAGCCGAACTCGGTCAGGAAGTCGCGCACAGTCCGAATTTTCAGGAAATGATTCGCACTTCCCTGCATTTATTGCTCGGCAGTCTGGCAATTATGCGCGGCGGCGCGGCGCGTTATTCGCGTTACGGGCGCGAATTGAATATGCTTTCGGTTCGCAATCTCGGCGATAATTTTCCGCTTAGTTTGGTGCTTTGCGAAGAAGACGAACGGCAGTTTCTCGTTAACGGAACCGTGCCGATCGAAGTTTCGCAGGCGAAAGTTTTGCCTTTTTTTCAGGTTTATCAAAATTCGCTCGAATCGCGCAGAATCGAATTAATTACGCCGCTCGTCGTTCGTGATGAACTCGTCGGATTATTGTTTTTAGGCGAAAAAGCCGACGGCATTTCGTATTCGAGTTATGACAAAGAGATCATCAGCGCAATGGCGCGGCACATCGGAGTCGGCATATCGCAGAGAAATCTGATGGCGGAACTGGAACGCCGCGCCGTCGAAAACCGCAGACTTTACGACGAAATGCGTTCGACTTACAAAGATACCGTCAAAGCATTTGCCGCCGCGATTGACTGCAAAGACAAATACACCGAAGGTCATTCCGTCAGAGTCGGGAAATATTCGGAGATCATCGCCGAAGAACTCGGTTGGACAAACGAAAAGATCGAAGGCGTTGCGGTCGCCGCATATTTGCACGATGTCGGAAAACTGACCGTGGAACGAAATATCATCAACGCGCCGTATCGCATCAATGCTAAAGAATCCGCTGAATTAAACAAACATCCGGCGGTCGGCTACGAAATTCTTCTGCCGATTCATCATCCATACACGGACGTTCCTCTGGCGGCAAAATATCATCACGAACGGCTCGACGGGCGCGGTTATCCCGACGGACTTTACGACCGCGAAATTCCGTATATCGCAAAACTCGTCAATCTCGCCGATTCGTTCGATGCAATGACGACGAATCGCCCGTATAAACGCCGCCGACCGGCGAACGAAGTGATCGAAGATTTGCAGAGAAATTCCGGCAAACAATTCGCGCCGGAACTCGTTACGGCGTTCTTAAAAGGAATATTAAAGGAATTGCAGGACGAAACAAGACGAAAACCTTTTCGGCGGATGCTCGGCAAGGATTATTTCGATCCTTCGACGCATATTCCGATGATCAAAGACGCGCTCAACGGCTTAAATCCGACTTCGCCGCTTACTTTAATTAGTTTGGATTAGAGAGATAAAAGCCATTTTTCAGCATCAGCGAAATTGTTAAAAACTTTCACCGACACGCCGCGATTCGTGGCGACGAGTTCGGCAAATTTGTTTGCTTCCATTTGGTCTATATAAATGTCAACAAACGCAATGTTAATATTCAATAACTCAAAAACCACCTTATTGACGAATTCATACATATCGAATAGAGAAATAGCATTTTTGGGAATATCTTCTTCAACCAAAAGTTTCCGGCATTTTATTTTCTTGCATTCCTGAGCGACTTCTTTCCAATAGGCGACGGAAAGTTCAAGTGAATCTTCTTCGGCGGTCAAATGCGCGTAAAAGTATTCAGGGCGGCGTTTAAATCTTAATTGATATGGTTTTTGATATTGCATATTTTAACTAATCATCAACAAATTATCCTTTATATTCTCATAATCAGTTGGTCAAATTAATTTATCAAATAAATCATTAAGTAATTCTTTTGCATTGATTCAGCCGACTAATCGAACTTCATCTGTCCGGTAGAAAATCACACATTGATAAATCCCGGCGTGCCGTCTAAAATCTAATCTATTGCAGACAGCGGTTTGCAGTAGATTATACGAATTATCATTCGTCAACTTTTAGTTAAAAAAAAGGGAGAAAATTTATGGAAAACACGGAAAGCGATACAGGAATTATCACAGCATTATTTGAAAACAGAGATGATGCAGAAAAAGCATATCAGGACTTGTTAGACCGAAAATACACATTTCACGATATTGACGTTTTAATGACGGAAGAAACCAGAAATAAACATTACGGCGACGATAAAGTCGGAAGAAGCGCACTCGGCAACAAAGCGACGGAAGGTGCGGGAGTCGGCGGCGCAATCGGCGGCGTAACGGGCGCAATCATCGGCGCATTGGCGGCGGTCGGAACGGCTATCGCTCTGCCCGGTTTGGGTTTAGTTATCGCAGGTCCGATTGTTGCGGCACTCGCAGGCGCAGGCGCAGGCGGCGCGGCGGGCGGTTTGATCGGCGGTTTGGTCGGTTACGGAATTCCCGAAAAAACCGCGCTCGAATATGAAATGGGATTAAAAGAAGGCGGCATCGCGCTCGGTTTCCGTCCGAAAAATGCGACCGAAGCCGGAGAAGTCGTCAGCGTTTGGGAAAAACACAACGGGAAATTGATTAAAACTTAGGTAAAAGTTAATCTCTAAAGCAAAAATAGGCGGCGTTTGTCGTCTTTTTTTTGCTTTAAGAAATTTATAATACATCTGAATAAAAATTATGCCGATTATAGTAGGAATAGACGGAACGGGCGGTGGAATGAAACCCGGAGAAGAAAGAGATACCAGATATGATAACGATTTTCGAGAAAGTTTCGTCAACAGAATTTGCCGTCGCGCCGGAACAAGACAATACAATCGGGGACCTGTTCTTCTAGGCGGCGGATTAAACGAAGCTGTTTCAAGCGGTTTTGGTTTTATCAGAGCGCAAAAAAGAATCAATAGCGGTGCGCCCGTTCTTTTAACCGGTTACAGTCGCGGAGGTTTGGGGGTGATTTCGATTGCTAAACGCCTTTTGTTTTTCGGTATTCGCGTCGAAGCGATGCTTTTGTTTGATGCGGTTGACAGATATTTGTTTGAAGACGGAATGTTTATTCCGCCGAATGTTAAAAATGTGCTTCATCTGCGCCGGCATCGTCGAGCGAGATCAAGAGAAAGTTTCTCAAACACCGGTTTGTTTCACACGCCGTTTGTCACAAATTACGATTCTCATTTTTTTGTATGCACACACGGCGGAATGGGCGGAACGCCGTGGCGCGACAACAGCAAAGCCGGCAATGAAATTATAGACGAAGGCGGTGTTGATGGGCGCACGACAATCACTTATGACGAAGATGCGCGTGTGTCGGAAACGGTGTGGCAATACGCACAACCGTTTATTAACACACACGGATTTTAGTAAAAGCCGACTTTAATAATTTTTCGCAAAAACAACGCGACCTTTGGATTCCGCGCCCGAAAAAACGTCTTTGCCCGTTTCTTCACTGAAATCGAGCGGAATACAGCGAATCGTCGCTTTCGTTTCCTGCTTGATTTTCTCTTCGGTTTCCGCCGTTCCGTCCCAATGTGCGTAAACAAAACCGCCCGCTTCGATCTGTTTTTTGAATTCTTCGTAATCGTCAACCAAAAACGTATTTTCCTCGCGGAATTTCAACGCTTTGTCATAAATATTTTGCTGAATTTCGTCGAGCAGATTTTTAATATGTCCGGCGATTCCGTCAATTTCGCGCGTTTCTTTTTCTAAAGTATCGCGGCGGGCGATTTCGATGGTGCCGTTTTCCAGATCGCGCATTCCGAGACCGAGACGAACGGGAACGCCTTTTAATTCGTATTCGGCGAATTTGTAGCCTGGTTTGTATTTGTCGTCGTCGTCATATTTAACGGAAATCCCGAGCGTTTTTAATTCATCAATTATCGAATTAACTTTTTCGGTAATTTTCGCCAAATCTTCTTCGGCGCGATAGATCGGCACGATGACAACTTGGATCGGCGCAAGTTTCGGCGGCAAAACCAAACCGTTATCGTCCGAATGCGCCATAATCAACGCGCCCATTAAGCGAGTCGAAACGCCCCAACTCGTCGCCCACGGATATTCGAGTTCGTTTTCTTTGTTGACGAATTTTACGTCAAAAGATTTTGAAAAATTCTGTCCGAGAAAGTGAGAAGTTCCCGATTGTAAAGCTTTTCCGTCCTGCATCAACGCTTCGATACAATAAGTTTCGACCGCGCCCGCAAATCTTTCCGAAGCGGTTTTCACGCCCTGCAAAACGGGCAAAGCCAGCCAGTTTTCCGCAAAATCCGCGTAAACTCCGAGCATTTTTTCGGCTTCTTCGATAGCTTCCTCTTTGGTCGCGTGCGCCGTGTGTCCTTCCTGCCAGAGAAATTCCGCGGTGCGTAGAAAAATTCGCGTCCGCATTTCCCAGCGCACGACGTTCGCCCATTGATTTATCAGCAAAGGCAGATCGCGCCACGATTGAATCCAGCCTTTATAAGCGTTCCAAATTACCGCTTCCGAAGTCGGACGAATGATCAATTCTTCTTCGAGTTTCGCTTCCGGGTCAACGATCAAACCTTTGCCGTCCGGGTTATTTTTCAGACGATAATGCGTCACGACGGCGCATTCTTTGGCGAAACCTTCGGCGTGTTCTTCTTCTAATTCGAGAAAAGATTTCGGCACGAAAAGCGGAAAATATGCGTTCTGATGTCCTGTCGCTTTGAACATATCGTCAAGCGCGCGCTGCATTTTTTCCCAGATTGCAAAGCCGTAAGGTTTAATCACCATACAACCGCGCACGGCGGAATTTTCCGCCAGATCGGCGCGTTTGACGATTTCGTTATACCAGCCCGAATAATCTTCGCTGCGTTTTGGAATTGCTTGTTTACTCATAACTTCAAAAATGAAAATGATAAATCAATTGGGCGCAAGAAACAATTTTACGGCAAATAAAATTTGGATTTTTTAAGAATTTTGCCCGCGAAAAGCCGAGAAAGTGCGCGAAAAAAAAGAAAAAGAACATAAACTAAAAAAAAATTTATGTTCTTAATCTTCATTTTTTAATTTCTTTTTTTTAATCTTTTTTCGCGGCTTTTCGCGTATTTCGCGGGCAAAATTCTTACGATTTCATCAACGCATTTGCAAAATTTTCCGCAATATGTTTTCAATATAAGTGATGGCAAAAGCATTTTGCACAATTCACAAACTTCATCATCATTGGCTGAAACATAATCACGCCAAATAATCTTAGTTTAAAGAAAACCCGTAACAATCTAAATTAAACAGCGTGAACTTAAAAATTTTTAAGTTCTTTTTTTGTGTTTTATGAACAAAATTTCAGCCGATAAAAAATTAAAGATCGCCGTCCAAAAATCCGGTCGCCTGAGCGAAGATTCGATAGATCTGCTCAAAAACTGCGGCATCAAATTTAACAACGGACTCGGAAAACTCCGCGCCGAAGCGATGAACTTCCCTGTCGAGATTTTCTTCTTGCGCGACGACGATATTCCAAACTATGTCGAAGATTGCGTCGCCGATGTCGGCATCGTCGGCGAAAATGTTCTGGCGGAAGAAAATCGGGAAATCGAACGCATCGAAAATTTGGGTTTCGGCAAATGCCGTCTTTCTCTGGCAGTTCCGAAGACATTTGAGTTTAACAATTTGCAGGATTTGCAAAACAAAAAAATCGCCACGACTTACCCGAAAATTTTGAGCGATTTCTTCAAACAAAATAATATAAAAACCGAAATTCACACCATTTCAGGTTCGGTCGAAATCGCCCCGTCAATCGGCTTAGCCGACGCGGTTTGCGATATTGTCAGTTCGGGCAGCACACTTTTTACAAACGGTCTGAGAGAAGTCGAAACGGTTTTGGAATCCGAAGCGGTTTTATTTTCTCGTAAAAATCTGGACAAGGATTTGCAGACGATCTTAAATAAACTTCTTTTCCGCATCAAAGCCGTTAACGCCGCCAAACAAAATAAATATATTTTGCTCAACGCGCCGAACGACAAATTGGAAGAAATCGTCGAACTTCTGCCCGGAATGAAAAGCCCGACCGTTTTGCCGCTCGCCGAAAGCGGTTGGAGTTCGGTTCATTCGGTAATCAACGAAAACGATTTCTGGGAAGTCGTCGAAAACTTGAAAAACAAAGGCGCGGAAGGCATTTTGGTTCTTTCGATTGACCAAATGATTCAATAAAAATTGATATGAAAATTATTAAAAATCCGAGAAAACAAGATTGGGCGAAATATCTGACGCGCCCGACGATTGACACGACGTTTTTGGAACGAACCGTGGCGAATATTTTGAAAGACGTAAAACTTCACGGCGACGAAGCATTAAAACATTGTTCGCGCCAATTCGACAAAGTTGATCTCGACGAATTCGCTGTTTCCGCCGAAGAAATCGCCGAAGCGTCAAAAAATATTTCCGAAGAATTAAAAGACGCGATCAAAACAGCAAAGTCGAACATCGAAAAATTTCACGCCGCGCAAAGAGAAACGCCCGAAATCATCGAAACCACGACAGGCGTTTTTTGCTGGCGAAAATCCGTGCCGATCGAACGAGTCGGACTTTACGCGCCCGGCGGAACCGCGCCGCTTTTTTCGAGCGTTTTGATGCTCGGCATTCCGGCAAAACTTGCGGACTGTAAAGAAGTTATTTTATGTTCGCCGCCCGACACCGACGGCAAAATCAACGACTCGATTCTTTACACGGCGAATCTTTGCGGAATTACAAAAATCTATAAAATCGGCGGCGCACAAGCCGTCGGCGCGATGGCGTTCGGCACAAAAACCGTTCCGAAATGCTACAAAATTTTCGGTCCGGGAAATCAATTTGTCACCGAAGCCAAACAGCAAATCGTCAAATCCGGCGTAGCGATTGATATGCCCGCCGGACCTTCGGAAGTCGCCGTTTTCGCCGACGAAACTTCGATCCCGTCATTCGTCGCCGCCGATCTTCTCTCGCAAGCCGAACACGGTGTTGACAGCCAAGTTTTATTAGTTTCGACGAGCGAAAGCGTGATCGAAAAAAGTCTCGAGGAACTCGAAAAACAACTCGAAGTTTTGCCACGCAAAGAAATCGCCGAACGCGCCATCGCAAATTCAAAAGCGATCTTGTTGGAAAACACGGAAACGGCAATCGAACTATTAAACGAATACGCCGCCGAACATTTGATTTTAGCGGTCGAAAATGCGGACCAAATCGCCGAACAAGTCGTCAACGCCGGTTCGGTTTTCATCGGAAATTTCTCGTGCGAATCCGCCGGAGATTACGCTTCGGGGACGAATCATACTTTACCGACAAACGGTTATGCCAAAGGATTTAGCGGCGTTTCGCTCGATTCGTTCGTTAAAAAGATCACGTTTCAAAAACTGACCGCCGACGGCATAAAAAATCTCGGCAAAACGGTAGAAATTATGGCACAAGCCGAAGGTTTGCAGGCACACAAAAACGCGATCACGGTTCGTCTGGAAAATTTAGCCGCAGACGAACGCGGATAAACGCAAATTTATTTTCGCGCTTTTTCGCGTCATTTCGCGGGCAAAAAAATTTCTTTTATGAGTTTTAATTTACAAAATCTAATTCGAGAAAACATCAAACGCCTAACGCCGTATTCTTCTGCGAGAAAAGAATTTACAGGCGCGGCGCAGATTTTTCTCGATGCCAACGAAAACAGTTTCGGCTCGCCGCTTTCGGTAAATTACAATCGTTATCCCGATCCTTTGCAATGGAAAATAAAAGAGAAAATCGCGGAAATAAATGACGTAAAACCTTCTGAAATTTTTATCGGAAACGGTTCGGACGAAGCGATTGATCTTTTATTTCGTATTTTCTGCGAACCGAAAAAAGACAATATTTTGATCTGTCCGCCAACTTATGGAATGTATGAAGTTTCGGCGAACATCAACGATGTCGAGATAAAACGGGCGAATTTGACGAAAGATTTTCAGCTTGATTTTGCGACAATCGAAAACGAAATTGACGAAAACACAAAACTGCTTTTCATCTGTTCGCCGAATAATCCGACGGGAAACAGTTTCGCCAATTTTGAATTTTCAAATTTGGCGCGAAATTTCAACGGAATCGTCGTCGTTGACGAAGCGTATATTCATTTTTCGGGCGAAAATTCGATGACCAAAGAAATCGAAAATATGCCGAATCTCGTCGTCTTGCAGACATTTTCAAAAGCGTGGGGACTTGCCGGTTTGCGCGTCGGTTTGGCGTTTGCAAATGAAGAAATAATTGATCTTTTCAACAAAGTAAAACCGCCGTATAACATTTCGCAGATCGCGCAAGATGCGATTCTGAAGGCGTTAGAAAATGTTGGAAAAGTTGATGAAACTATTTCCGAAATTATAAAAGAACGCGAAAAGTTAATCGAAAATTTGGCGAAATTGGAAATCGTGACAAAAATTTATCCGACGGACGCGAATTTTATTTTGGTGAAAACGGTTGATGCGGAAAGAATTTATAAATTTCTGCTCGATGAAAAAATCGTCGTCCGAAATCGAAACAACGTCGAATTGTGCGAAGGTTGTTTGCGAATTACCATCGGAACGCCGGATGAAAATGTGTCGTTGGTAAAATTGTTGAAGAATTTTGCCCGCGAATAAACGCGAATAAACGCGAATAAAAATATGAAGAAAGTTTTATTTATTGACCGCGACGGAACGCTGATCGAAGAGCCGGAAGATTTTCAGATTGATTCGTTTAAAAAGCTCAAATTTCTGCCGAATGTTTTTAATTATCTTGGAAAAATCGCGGACGAACTCGATTTTGAACTCGTGATGATTACAAATCAAGATGGTTTGGGAACGGAAAGTTTTCCCGAAGAAACTTTTCATCCGGTGCATAATTTTATAATCGAAACGCTTGAAAATGAAGGAATTAAATTTTCGGAAGTTTTAATAGACAAAAGTTTCGAGCGCGAAAATTCGCCGAATCGAAAACCGAACACGGGACTTTTGGCGAAATATTTTTCCGACGAATATGATCTAAAAAATTCGTTCGTCATCGGCGACCGCGCGAGTGATATGAAACTGGCGGAAAATTTGAGCGCGAAAGGAATTTTTATCAAAAACAAGAATTTCGAGATCGAAGACGAAAACATTTTTGTCGCTGAAAATTGGGGCGAAATCTATGAGTTTTTGAAATTGCCGCCGCGCAAAATTTCACATTCGCGTAAGACAAAAGAGACGGAAATTTCAATTGAGTTAAACTTGGACGGCGACGGAAAATCGGAGATTTCGACCGGAATTTCGTTTCTCGATCATATGCTCGAACAGCTTTCGCGGCACGGCGGAATTGACTTGAAAATCAATGCAAACGGCGATCTGCACATTGACGAACATCACACTATCGAAGACGTTGCGATCACGTTGGGCGAAGCGTTTAATCTGGCGTTGCAGGACAAACGCGGGATGGAAAGATACGGATTTTGTCTGCCGATGGACGATTGTCTGGCGCAGGTGGCGATTGATTTCGGCGGAAGAAACTGGTGCGTTTGGAAAGCGGAGTTCAAGCGCGAAAATGTCGGAAAAATGCCGACCGAAATGTTTTTTCATTTTTTCAAATCATTTTCCGATAAAGCATTGTGTAATTTGAACATAAAAGCCGAAGGCACGAATGAACATCACAAGATCGAAGCAATTTTTAAAGCTTTTGCGAAAGCGATAAAAATGGCTGTCAAACGTGATATTTCGAGCGATAATTTGCCGTCAACGAAAGGAACTTTATAGATGTCAGAGGTTAGATTTCAGAAAAACTGACAACTGACAACTGACATATTTTATGAAAATTGCGATCGTAAATTACAACGCCGGAAACGTCGAATCGGTAAAAAATGCGTTGAATCGTTTGAATATTGAACCGATTTTGACTGACGATGCGGAAATTTTGAATTCGGCTGATAGAATTATTTTCCCCGGTGTCGGCGAAGCGTCGAGCGCAATGCGGTTTTTGCGTGAGAAAAAATTGGATGAAACGATAAAAAATCTGACTCAGCCGGTTTTGGGAATTTGTCTCGGAATGCAGCTTTTGTGCGAGTTTTCCGAGGAAAATAACACGAAATGTCTGGGAATTTTGCCGTATAAAGTCCGCAAATTTGAATCGGAAAATTTGAAAATTCCGCAGATGGGCTGGAATAATGTTTTTGATTTGAAATCGAATTTGTTTGAAGGAATTGACGAAAATTCTTACGTTTATTTTGTCCATAGTTTTTACGTCGAAAACGGCGCGGAGACGATTGCGGTTTGTGATTACGAAGTAAAATTTTCGGCGGCGATAAATTATAAAAATTTCTACGCCGTGCAGTTTCATGCGGAAAAATCCGGCGCGGTCGGAGAACGGATTTTGGAGAATTTTTTGAATATTTAGAAGGATTTGCCCACGAAATACACGAAAAATACGAAATAAAGAATTTTTGAACTTAGTTTTCGTTTCTTTTGTGTGTTTCGTGGGCAAAATAAAAATTATGATCGAGATAATTCCGGCAATTGATGTCATCGAAGGAAAATGCGTGCGGCTGACGCAGGGCGATTTTTCGCGGAAAAAAGTTTACAGCGCAAATCCTTTGGAAACCGCAAAGGAATTCGAACAAAAAGGAATAAAACGTCTGCACGTCGTTGATCTGGACGGCGCGAAATTCGGGAAAGTTACGAACTTAAATGTGCTTGAAGAAATCGCCGCGAACACGAATTTGACGATTGATTTCGGCGGCGGTATAAAGAGCGATGATGATATAAATTCAGTTTTTGACGCAGGCGCACAGATCGCGACTGTCGGAAGTGTTGCGGTCAAAGAACCGGACAAGTTTTTCGGCTGGCTGGAGAAATTCGGCGGTGAAAAAATTTTGCTCGGCGCAGATGTCAAAGCAGGAAAAATTGCGATTAATGGTTGGCAGAAAATGACGGAAATCGAGATTTTGCCGTTTTTGAAAGAATATTATGCAAAGGGCGTAACTAATGTTTTTGTCACGGACATCAGCAAAGACGGACTTTTGGAAGGAACGGCGACTGAATTATATGCGGAGATTTTAGAAAATCTGCCGCGTCTGAATTTAATCGCCAGCGGCGGCGTGAGTTCGTCCGAAGACATCGCCGAACTCGAAAAAATCGGTTGCGCGGGCGTGATAATCGGCAAGGCGATTTACGAAGGAAGAATCAAAATATAATGGATAACGGATAGTGAAGAATGGATAATATTTCTGCATTATTTATTATTCACTATCCATTATTCATTAAATATTATGTTGGCGAAAAGAATAATTCCGTGTCTTGACGTAAAAGACGGGCGCACGGTGAAGGGGACGAATTTTGTGAATTTGCGCGACGCGGGCGATGCGGGCGAACTTGCGGAGATTTATTCGGAAAACGGCGCGGACGAACTTGTTTTTCTTGATATTACGGCGACGAACGAACGTCGGAAAACTCTGGCGGAACTTGTTAAAAAAGTTGCTGCGAAAATAAATATTCCGTTTACGGTCGGCGGCGGAATCGGTTCGGTCGAAGATATTGATATTCTTTTGAATTCGGGCGCGGACAAGGTTTCGATCAATAGTTCGGCGGTGAAAAATCCGCAGATTTTAAGCGATGCGGCGCGGAATTTCGGTTCGCAGTGCGTCGTTCTGGCGATTGATGCGAAATTGCAAAATAATGTATGGAAAGTTTTTTTGAACGGTGGTCGAGTCGAGACGGAATTTGAAGCGGTCGAATGGGCGAAACGCGGCGTTGAACTTGGTGCGGGCGAGATTCTTTTGACTTCGATGAACGCCGACGGGACGAAAGACGGTTTTGAAATTTCGCTGACAAAATCTGTTTCCGAAAGCGTTAATGTTCCGGTGATCGCTTCGGGCGGCGCGGGAAACTTGGATCATTTTGCTAAAGTTTTTGAAGACGGAAAAGCCGATGCCGCGCTTGCGGCGAGCGTTTTTCATTTTCGGGAAATCGAAATTCCGGCATTGAAAAATTATCTGAAAAACCGAAATATAACTGTTAGAATTTAGTAAGTTCAAAAAAGTATTTTTATGGAAATTGCTGACAAAGAAGTAGAAAAACCGCAGACGAAAATTAAATTAAATTTTGAGAAATACGCTGACGGTTTAATCCCGGCAGTCGTTCAGGACGCGGAAACGCAGAAGGTTTTGATGGTCGGATTTATGAACCGCAAAGCGTTGAAAAAAACCGTAAAATCGGGCGAAGTGACATTTTATTCGCGGACGCGCGAAAAACTCTGGACAAAGGGCGAAACGAGCGGGAATTTTTTAAAAGTCGTCGAGGTTTTGCCTGACTGCGATCTGGACACAATCTTAATTAAGGCAAATCCGGCGGGAAAAATTTGTCATACGGGCGCGGACACTTGTTTCAAGGAAAAAAACAAACACGAAGATTTTCTTTTTGAACTCGAAAAAATCGTAACCGACCGCAAACTGCATCCCGTGAAAAGTTCGCACACTTCGACATTGTTTGCGCGCGGCGTAAATAAGATCGCGCAGAAACTCGGCGAAGAAGCGGTCGAACTCATCATAGAAGCGAAAGATGAAGATGCCGAACTCTTCAAAGGCGAAGCTGCTGATCTTTTGTATCATTTTATGGTTTTACTTGCGGAAAAAGAAATTCCTTTGACGGAAGTTTTGGAAACATTAAGAAAACGGCGGCGGTAAAGTATTTTAAAAGGCTTTCGAGATAAACAAATTCCCGTTTATTTTTGGTCGGAATACTGCTAAATTATTTGTTATGGGTTTTGCAAAATTAAAAGAGCCGAAGGAAATCTACACTTTTGCGGAATATCTGAAAATGGAGCGCGAATCGCTCGAACGCCACGAATATATTGACGGCGAGATTTTTTTGATGGCTGGCGAATCTGACGCACACGGAATTATCAGCGCGAATTTGAGCGGCGAATTTTATCTGCAATTGAAAGGAAAAAATTGTCAGTTAAGAATTAAAGACGCGAAAATAAAATCCGGCGGTTTTAATCAAATTCCCGGAAAAGCGACTAAAGGAATGTTTTCTTATCCCGATCTGGTCATCATCTGCGGCGAAGTCAAATATCACGACAAGAAAAAAGATGTGATATTGAACCCGAAAGTTATCATCGAAGTTTTATCGGATTCGACGGGCGATTTTGATCGAGGCGAAAAATTTACGCGCTACCGGATGTTTAACGAAACTTTGACCGATTATATTCTCGTCGCGCAGGATGTGCCGCAGATCGAACATTTTGTGCGGCAGGAAGATGATAACTGGAAAGTGTTTACTTATATCGGTTTAGATAAAATTTGCAAAGTCCAATCAATCGAATGTGAACTAAAACTCTCCGAAGTTTACGACCGCATAAAATTCTCTAAAAAAGCAATCAATTTTCTCAAGGAACTCGAAGAGATCAACGGAAATTAAATGAGCGAATACAAATTAAATTTTAAAGACACGGCGACGGCGTTTGCCGACAAATCCGATGCCGAATTGAAGGAAAAATACCGGATGTTCAAGATGATGAACTCGCCCGTTTTAAACAGCATCGGAACGACCGCCGCCGATCTCGCGCTCGCGCTTCATCTACCTGTCGAATGGATGTTGAAACGAACGATCTACGGGCAGTTTTGCGGCGGCGAAACTATCGAAGAATGTCAGCAAGTGATTGAAAAATTAGGAGATTCGAGCATCGGAACGATCTTGGATTATTCGGTCGAAGGCAAAGATGAAATTTCGGAGTTCGAGCATACTAAAAACGAAATTCAACGCACGATCACGAGAGCGAAATCCGACGACAAAATTCCGTTCGCGGTTTTCAAGGTAACGGGCGTTGCGCCTTTTGATCTGCTTGAAAAAGTCGGCTGTTCAAAAGAACTTTTCAAAAAAGAATCCGAAGAATGGGAAATGGTCGGCAAGCGCGTCGAAGAACTTTGTGCATATGCTCATTCGCTCGACCAACCGCTTTTTATTGACGCGGAAGAATCCTGGATTCAAGATGCGATAGATTGTCTGGCAGCGGAAATGTCGGCGCGTTTTAACAAGGAAAAACCGATCGTTTTTAACACGATTCAACTTTATCGCCACGACCGTCTGCAATTTCTAAAAGACGCACATAAAGAAGCGAAGAAAGACGGTTATATTCTCGCCGTCAAACTCGTGCGCGGCGCGTATATGGAAAAAGAACGCGAACGCGCCGAAGATAAAAATTACCCGTCGCCGATTCAACCGAACAAGGAAGCGACCGACCGCGATTATAATCTGGCAATCGAATATTGTCTCGAAAATGTTGACGAAATCGCATTTGTCGCCGGAACGCACAACGAGAAAAGTGTGCAATTATTAGCGCAAAAAATGGAAGAAATGGGAATCGCGCACGATCACCCGCACGTTTTTTTCTCGCAGCTTTTCGGGATGAGCGACAATCTTTCCTATGTTTTGGCGGGAAATAAATACAATGTTTCAAAATACGTTCCATACGGTCCGGTCAAAGATGCCGTGCCTTACTTGATTCGCCGCGCCAGAGAAAATTCGTCCGTTACGGGACAGATGAGCCGCGAACTCGATTTGATTGAAAAAGAAATCAAAAGGAGAAACATCTGACATTCATCATTTATCAAACTTTTTTGTTTGCACCTTTTAGCAAATAGAAATACTGCATTTGGTTTGTTTTAATAAATGTTGAATATTAAATGAATTATGTTTTGCCCGAACTGCGGAAAATCTGATCAAACCGAAAACACATATTGCCGAAGTTGTGGCGAGTTTTTACCTGATCTAAAAAATAAACACAAAAAGCAACACACGCCGGAAGATCAATTTAAAATGTCGCTGATGTTTAACGTAATGAGCGCGATGGCGGCTTTTTCGATGGCGATGATGCTTTATATTTTCCACTCCGGCAGACCGAACACTCATCCATCGGTTTACGTTGCGGCGGCACTTTTGATCGCAATCTCCTCGTGGCAAATCGCCAGTTTTTTTAATAACAGGCAATTGAAAAAACGGTTCGTCCGCGGAAAAGAAAATTCGGAAAATGAAATTGAAACCGAAGAATTTCAAATGCCTAAAGCGAATCAACATTTGCCCGAAGCCGATTTTTCAAATGATGTTCCGGCGAGCGTCGTAGAAAATACGACGAAAAAACTAAAAGAAAAAGTAAAACGCTCAACGCAGTCCGAGCATTAATCTGACGGAACGATCCGAAACTTCCCTGTTTTCGTTTTGTTTCCAATCTTTGTAAGCAGTTAATTCTTCATCGTTTAACGATTCGTTTTTCATACGCGCGACCTGCGTCGCTTCAAACGCACGATTTGTCAGCGCGATGTGCGGATAATCAATCGTCAAAGAATTCGGATTTTGCAAAGCCATATCTGCCATATCAATGTCGAGAAACATTTCCTTGTAAGACGCAAGATGCCAGATCGTATCGTCCGCCATTTGTTCAATATCTAAAATCCGCAAAAGTCCGTAACCGCTTTCGATCTGAAAAATTAAAAAATCGCCCGCTTGAAAATTTTGTGACATATTGATTTTAGATTTTAGATTTTGGATTTTGGATTTACAAATATGAAATTGAATCAATATCCGGTCAATTTCGTTTTGGTGTAATATAAAGTTTTATGAATCAAAATTCGGATTACAAAAAAATGCTCGATGTCGCCGTCGAAGAAGCGAAAAAAGGTCTTGACGAAGGCGGAATTCCAATCGGCGCAGCGTTATTTGACAGAAACGGGAACTTGCTCGGCAAAGGTCGCAACCGCCGAATTCAGGAAGACGACGCATCGGTTCACGGCGAAACAGACGCTTTTCGGAAAAGCGGGCGACAGAAATCTTACCGCGATACAATTATGGTGACGACGCTCGCGCCGTGTTGGTATTGTTCGGGACTTGTCAGACAATTTAAGATCGGCACGGTCATCGTCGGCGAATCAAGAACTTTTCAGGGCGGAATCGAATGGCTCAGGGAAAACAGCGTGAAAGTAATTGATCTCGATTCGGACGAATGCTTTGAAATGCTCAATGAATTTATTTCAAAACATCCCGAAATCTGGAACGAAGACATCGGCGAAGAGTAAATTCTTCGCTTGAATTAGTTCAACTTTAATTTGAATGACGCAAAACTGAATTATGCTTATTTGCCCGAATAAACGAAAAATGATTTATTCTTAAATTATGGAAAATGTTTTCAGCCAGTTGAGCGCGGTGCATTACTTGCCGATCCTGACGACGCTTTTTTCGGTTTATTTTCTTTACGACATCGGCGGACGTTACCGCATCAAAGGCGGCAGACATCTTTTGTGGTGGGCGATCGGCGTTTTCACATACGGTTTAGGCACGTTTCTCGAAGCGACGATCACGCTTTACGGGAACACCATTTTTTTGAACAAAGCGTGGTATGTCGCGGGCGCGATTCTCGGCGGTTATCCGCTCGCGCAAGGTTCGGTCTATCTTCATATGAAGCGGCGGACAGCGAATATTTTGACGGCGATCACCGTTCCGTTTATTATTTTCGCTTCGATTTGCGTATTTTTATCGCCCGCCGATGCGTCGCAGATGGACGCTTTTCGTCCTTCGGGCGCGATTCTTGAATGGCGTTGGGTTCGGCTTTTAACTCCGTTCATTAATACTTACGCAGCGATTTTTCTGATCGGTTCGGCAATTTACAGCGCGATTCGCTGGTCGAAAATCGAGAACGGAAAAAACCGCGCGATTGGAAATACTTTGATCGCAACCGGCGCGATTCTTCCCGGAATCGGCGGCGGAATGGCGAAAGCGGGAATGGTCGAAGCGTTGTATATCGGCGAATTTGTCGGTCTGATCCTGATTTATACCGGATACAGAATTTGTCTGAAAGACCGTCCGCCGTTAAAATAGTAATTATGGATGATTTTCGTGAACAATGTCGGCGACAATTAAAAAGAAGTATTGATCAACGTATCAAATACGGGTTTTTTCGGAATCCTAATCCTGTAAAAGAAGATGAACCGGAGCGTGTTTTTGAAAAAATGTCAGATTATCGAAAATGGGCAGATGAAAAATTACCGAGATATATGGGTTACAAATTAGTCGTTCCCAAAACTGATGGAAAATAAAAAGTATTTTAAACCTGAACAAGCCCGTGAAGTAGCTGAAATTTTTGCAAGACATAATGTTGAGTATATGTTTATCGGAAAAAGCGGCGCGATATTGTTAGGTTATCCGGCTTCGACTCAGGATGTTGATTTATTTCCTAAAAAAAGCATTAAAATTGTCAGCGTTTAATTTTGGCTTTAACGGAAATTGGATTTCAACTCTCAGAGGAAACTAAAGATAAAATTATTAAGGGCGTAGATTTTGTTCAATTAAATCAAGACCCGTTTGATTTGGATTTGGTTTTCGCGCCGGACGGCATCGAGAGTTTTGAAAAGGCGCGAGAAAGAATGATTATGATTGATGAATTCCCGATTGCAAATATCAGAGACATTATCGCCAGCAAAAAAGCGTCAGGACGCGAGAAAGATTTAAATGATTTGCCGTTGTTGGAAGATTTCAGAATCGAATTTGAAAACAGTTTAAGAAAAGAGCCGAAAACGGCTTTAGAAATAGCTCTGGAAAAGTTAGATAAAAATAAGGATTAAAAATTTATGTCAGATAATAATGAAGCAGTAATAATAAGTGCCGCGCGGACGGCGACGGGCAAATTTATGGGAAGTTTGAAAGGCTTTTCGTCAACCGATCTCGGCGCGATCGCGGTCAAAGAAGCGGTCAAACGTGCGGGAATTGACGGCGCGGATGTTGACGAAGTGATTATGGGCTGCGTCGTGCAAGCCGGACTCGGACAAGCACCGGCGCGTCAAGCCGCGCTCAAAGCCGATCTGCCGCCGGAAGTTTCCGCGCTGACTGTCAATATGGTCTGCGGTTCGGGACTTCGCGCCGTCGCGCTTGCCGCGCAAGCCGTGAAATTGGGTGATTCGGATTTCGTCGTCGCGGGCGGAATGGAATCAATGTCTAATATTCCGTATGCACTGACGACGGCGCGTGAAGGTTTTCGAATGGGCAATCAGACGGCGACCGATCTGATGATTCACGACGGTTTGTGGTGTCCGTTTGAAAACTGGCATATGGGCAACACGGGCGAAGTCGTGTCGGAGAAATATCAGATCTCGCGCGAATCGCAGGACGATTACGCATACAATTCGCACCGCAAAGCGATGGAAGCGCGTGATGCCGGCAAATTCAAAGACGAGATCGTTCCGGTCGAGATCCCGCAGCGCAAAGGCGACGCGATCACTTTCGACACGGACGAAACGATCCGCGACGAAACGACGGCTGATTCTCTGGGCAAACTCCGTCCGGCGTTCAAGAAAGAAGGCGGCACGGTAACGGCGGGAAATGCGTCTAGCATCAACGACGGCGCATCGGCGGTCGTCGTAACTTCGGCGGCGAAAGCGGCGAAAATGGGAATCGAACCGTTGGCGAAGATCGTCGCTTATGCAACGAGCGGCATCGAACCGAAATTAATTATGATGGCTCCGGTCGAAGGCGTGAAAAATGTCTTGAAAAAAGCCGGTTGGACGATGGACGAAGTTGATCTGTTTGAATTAAACGAAGCGTTTTCCGCGCAGGCACTCGGCGTGATGCAGGAACTCGGAATGGATATTGAAAAAGTCAACGTCAACGGCGGCGCGGTCGCGCTCGGACACGCCATCGGAAATTCGGGCGCAAGGATTTTGACTACTCTGCTTTATGAAATGAAACGCAGAAACGTGAAAAAAGGCGTTGCCGCGCTTTGTCTCGGCGGCGGAAATTCGGTGGCGATGGCGGTCGAAAGAGTTTAGATTCAGTTTTTATACGAATTGCAAACCAAGTCGAATTTAACTTTTTAACGGGCGGTGTAGAATAAAATTCTACACCGCCCGTTATTCCAAAAATAATTCTTTAAACTTATTTATATTACTAAAAGTTTACGGAATTAAAGCAAAAGTTTTTTTTCAGTCCGTCACTATTTTTAGGCTTTTAGTAGAGAGGAAAATGATATGCCTGATAATCGAGAATATGAAGCGAAGATTTACGATTTTTGTAAGCAGACATTTACCCGTAAAGGAGTTCTTTTTGAAACGACTCCGGGTTGGCGAAACGTCCTCGGTATCCGCGCCGAAACTCCTGTAAATAAAGAAAATTATCACGGAAGCTACGATGATTATATTTGGGTGCTTCATATTGATAAAGAAGGTATTAAGTATTCAAACGGATATGATGCAAATACCGAACCTAATTATCGTTACGTCGAGCGAGGGACGGATGGGGTGGATGCGAACAATGACGGCAAGAAGGATATCGGACGGCTGCCATACGGCGCGTATCAATACTCGACTTCGACGTGGTACAGTAGCGGTGTTAAACAAAATGTTTTCAGGTTGCTGGAGTCTCAAACCATCGAGCGAGATATTAACAGGGACGGAAACTTTGACGATGCCGATACGAAAATGATTACTAATAGCAGTGCTATGAATGAAGGACGCACCATTCACTTTCATTATGGCGGAGAAAACGACACCTGGTCGGCAGGATGTCAGACGATGAAGAAAAAGGTTTTTCAAAAATTTCAAAAAGATATTGCCGAAGGGAAAACCGCCGGGCAAACTATCTTCACATATCTTTTAATCCGAAAATATGACGGGTGGTAAAAAAATGACGAATAAAAATTTACGGGCGGTAGTTTTTTTAATTTACTTTACTTTCTGCTTGTCGTTATTATCCGGCTGTGTCTCGGCGCAAACCGGGAAGACCGATCAAACAACAGGAACGGATAATAACGAGGTTCGACCGACACCTACGGCGAAATCCGAAGTTGAAAAATCGGTTACTAAAGGCAGGCGTTTGAAATTAAGTCGCCAGCCTTTAGAGATACGCCTTTTTTTTGCGCCGGATTACAATCTCGCGCAAGATGAAAAAACCGGCGCATATACCGACAAATCGCCGAAGTGGGCGGAATTTATTGAAACTGAGGTAAGAGACGTTGACCTGAATCACGACGGAAAACCGGAGCGAATGATTACTTTTCTAACCGATCCGTTCGGCAGAGAAATCAATCCCGAAACATTCGATGTTTATTTTTTCCGCCTTGAAAAAGGCATTTGGAAGGTTATGAACCGAAAACCGTTTAATTTTCCCGACCAAATCAAATTTATAAACTCAGCCGAACCGAAAAATTATGACGAAATTAGTTTTCCCGACACAAGGGAAATAACGAATCAATCCGGCACAGCTGAGATTAACATCATTTCCGTTAATCGTTTTTCGGACGGTGAATACCGCGAAACCGAATGCCGGAATGCTGAAAATGATGAAACGGTTAAAAATTGTCCGCCCCGAAAAAACGCCAATGATTATTAACGGAAGTTTAGGAAAAACTCCAAAGGCGGAAGATAATCCGATAAAAAATTACGTCCGATTTTTGAGCGATGGAATATGTTTTGTATTTCATCGCTCATTTGTTTTAAAACTTCATTTCCGATAACTTTTTAATATCAGTATTACAAAATTTTTATAAGAGAGGAATAATTTTAATAATGAGTGAAATAATAGGCGTAATCGGCGCAGGAACGATGGGCAACGGGATTGCACAGACTGCCGCGAGCAATGGTTTTGATGTCGTGATGTGCGACATTTCACAGGAATTTGTTGACAAAGGCTTTGCCAACGTCGGAAAATCTCTGGACAGATTCGTCAAAAAGGAAAAGATCACCGAAGACGACAAGAACGAGATTCTCGGACGCATCAAAACGACGACGAATCTTGAAGATTTGAAGGATTGCGATCTGATCGTTGAAGCGGCGACGGAGAATTTCGATATTAAGAAACAGATTTTCCAAAAGCTCGATGAAATTGCGAAGGACGACGCTATCTTGTCGTCGAATACTTCTTCAATCTCGATTACGAAAATCGCGGGCGTGACGAAAAATCCGGCGCGTGTGATCGGGATGCACTTTTTTAATCCCGTTCCCTTGATGAAATTGGTCGAAGTAATTCGCGGCATTGCGACCTCCGACGAAACTTACGCGACCGTCAAAGGAATCTCCGAGCGTCTCGGCAAAACTCCCGTCGAATGCAACGATTTCCCCGGTTTCGTCTCCAACCGCGTGTTGATGCCGATGATAAACGAAGCGGTTTTCTGCCTGATGGAAGGCGTGGCGACGAAAGAATCCATTGACGAGATTATGAAACTCGGAATGAATCACCCGATGGGACCTTTGACGCTCGCCGATTTTATCGGTCTCGATGTCTGTCTGGCGATTCTTAACGTCCTGCACGAAGGTCTCGGCGATTCAAAATATCGTCCGTGTCCGCTGCTCAAGAAGTATGTTGATGCCGGTTGGCTCGGTCGCAAGTCGGGCAAAGGTTTCTACGATTATCAAAGTTAAAAATTATTTAAAACAACAAATAATTTGTTTATAGCAACAAACCGTTATGAAAAAACAACACTACAAAACATACAGCTACCTTTTCTTTGTTTTCTCAATTGTTTTTTCAATCTTTTTTGTAAATGCTCTGTCCGGCGAGATCAGTTTGGGCAACATTATATCGGCGGTATTATTCGGTGTGGTGGTAATTTTGCAATTGCGTCTGGCTTTGCTGATGCGTAGAAAAGCCAACGAATTGAATTTGGAATAAGTTTTGAAATTATGCGAAAAATTTTATTGATTTTGATAGTTTTGTTATTTTCTCTGGCAGGACTGGCGCAAGTAAAGGTCGCGCCGATGAATATCAAGCAGAGAACATTGGCGAACGGGATGAAGGTCGTTTCATTGCAGGAAACTTCCAGCCCGACCGTGGCGATTCACGTCTGGTATAACGTCGGCTCGAAGGACGATCCGCAGGGACGTTCGGGTTTTGCACATCTTTTTGAACATCTGATGTTCAAATCGTCGAAGAATCTGAAAAGCGAACAATTCGACCGTCTGACCGAAGATGTCGGCGGTTTCAACAATGCTTCGACTTATGACGATTTTACGAACTATTACGAGGTTGTGCCGTCGAATTATCTCGAAACTCTGCTCTGGGCGGAAGCCGAACGGATGCAGAACTTGAATGTTGACGAAGCGAATTTCACTTCGGAACGCGAGGTCGTCAAAGAAGAATTTCGCCAGCGCATTCTGGCGAATCCTTACGGAATGTTGTTCGGTCAGTTCATCGAAAAAGATTCGTTTGTGAAGCATCCGTATATGCGTCCCGGCATCGGCAATTTGGACGAACTCAACGCCGCCAAGATCAAGGACGCTCAGGATTTTTACAAAACTTTTTATCGTCCCGACAACGCCGTTCTGATTGTCGTCGGTGATTTCGACCAGAAACAACTCGACGCTTGGGCGGACAAGTATTTCGGCAGTATCAAGAAACCTGCGGGCATCGTTCCGCGTGTTACGGTTGCTGAACCGGAAAGAACAGCAGAAAAACGCTTTGACGAAACCGCGCCGATCGTGCCGTTTCCGGCAGTAGCGATCACCTATCTTGCGCCGAATTCAAAATCGGCGGACGTTGCCGCGCTCGAAATCGCGCAGACGATTATGTCCGGCGGCGAAAGTTCGCGGCTTTATAATGCCTTGATTCGTGAGCAGCAAATCGCGCAAACCGCCGAATTTTCCGCCGACATACGCGCCGACAAAGGCTTGCTTTATTTGCTCGGCATCGCGTCTGAAGGTCACACTTCCGCCGAACTCGAAACCTCTTTGCTCGCCGAACTCAAGAAAATGCAGGACACGGCAGTTACGGCAAAAGAACTCGAAAAAGCGAAAAACCAGCTTATCACCGAAGCATTGCGAAACCGCGAAGACAACGACGGAAAAGCCATCGCCATCGAACGCGCCGTCGCGTATCAAGGCGACCCGACGGCGGTCAACACCGACATCGCCAAGCTCCAAGCCGTGACCGCAAAAGACGTTCAGCGCGTGATGCAGAAATACTTCACCGACAAAAACCGCGTCGTTATCAGCTACAACCAAGCCAAAACGGAGGAAAGTAAATAAATGAAAAACGGAAAAATGAACAATTTAATAAAAATTCTCTGCGTCCTCTGCGTTCTCTGCGGCGGAATCATCGCGCAGGAAAAACCGCCCGCGCCGTCCGCGCCGAAATCGGTCAAGATTCCGGCGGTTAAGGAAATGACTCTCAAAAACGGGTTGAAAGTCGCGGTCATCGAAACGAAAAATGTTCCGCTTGTTACGGTTCAATTGTTAATCAGATCGGGCGCGTCCGACGAAGGAATGTCAAAAGCGGGACTCGCCAATTTGACCGCCGACCTTTTAACCAAAGGCACAAAAACCAGAAGCGCGACCGACATCGCCGAACAGATGGAATTTCTCGGCGGCTCGATCGGTACGGGCGCAGGTTGGAACAGTTCGTTCGTCAACATTAATGTGATGACCGACAAATTAGATCAGGCGTTGGCGATTATGTCCGACACGGTTTTGAATCCGACATTTAAGCAGGATGAGATTGATCTGCTCAAATCTCAGACGCTTGACGGTTTGACTTACAACTTGACTCAGCCGGGATTTCTGTCGAGCTATGTCGCGTCGGTTTACAGCTACAAAGAGCATCCGGCGGGCGGAACTCCGGCGAGTATCAACGCCATCACGCGCGACGATATTGCTGAGTTTCACAAGGAAAATTATCAGGCGGATCAAGCCGTATTAATTTTCACCGGAGACATTACCGCCGCCAACGCAAAAAAACTTGCGGAGAAATACTTTGGCAAAATGTATAAAGACCCGCCGAGCGGAGCAGGGAGAGGAGGCGGTTTTGGAATGGGAAACGGAACTGGGAGCAATGTGAAACCGCCCATCGTCAAACGCATCTTGGTCGTTGATTTGCCCAATTCGGGACAAGCATCGGTTTCATTTTCCAAGCAATTAGATTTGGGACGCTTTGAATTAACCGATAAAAATGAACTGGTCAGCAGCCCTTCGTATTTTCCGGCAACCGTTTTGAACTCCGTTCTCGGCGGCGGTTATTCGTCGCGCCTGAATCAGGAAATCCGCATCAAACGCGGTCTGAGTTACGGTGCGGGAAGCAGTTTCGGTTTTCGCGGTGGTTCGAGCAACTTCGGCACACGCACGCAGACGAAAAACGAATCGGCGGCAGAAGTTGCCGAACTCGTCGCCGCAGAGGTCAAGAAATTACAGGAAGGCAAAGTCGCCGACACGGAACTCGGTCCGCGTAAACTCGTTCTGACCGGAAGCTTCGGACGAAATCTAGAAACGACCGGCGGACTCGCAGGCGCGATTGCCGAACTTTACAGTTACGGTCTGCCGACGAGCGAACTGAATTCTTATATGACCAGCGTTAACGCAGTTTCCGACGCGCAAATCCAAACATTTGCGGGCGAGAATCTTTATAACGGCGACATTATCATTGTCGGCGATTACGCGAAATTCAAAGATGATCTGGCAAAGCGTTTTCCCGATATGAAAATTCAAGTTGTTACAGCCGATCAACTCGATATTACGAAAGCGAATTTGCAAAAGTAATATATTTTGCAAATCAAAACCAACGGGGCGTAAATCAAAATTGATTTACGCCCCGTTTTACATTTGCAAAGATCGGCGAAGCGACTGGAGCGCAAGCGTCCCCGCTTGCAATGAGCGTCGCTTCGGCGCAAAAAGATGTTAGATTTCTTATAACGCCGCAGATAATAAACAATTGTTCGTGCTATCGCACTCATTGCAAGCGGGGACGCTTGCGCTCCAGTCAGCTTCGCTTTTTCTACTGAATTTGTTTTAAATCTGCATTACAGTAGAATTTAAACAGAAACATTTATGCACAAAAATCTTCGCTCATTCATCAAGCAACTGGAACAGGAAAACGAGATCGTCGAGATCACGGCGGAAGTTGACCCGTATTTGGAAATCGCCGAAATTCATCGCCGCGTGATTGATGAACAAGGCAAGGCGTTGTTTTTCTCGAACGTCAAAAATTCGATCTTTCCCGTCGTGACAAATCTTTTCGGCACGGCGAAACGCATCGAACTCGCCTTTACGACGCGCCCGCAGGAATTTGTCAGAAACGCCGTCGAGATGGTTGATATTCTTTTGCCGCCGAAACCGAAAGAACTCTGGAAATATCGTTCGATGGCGACGGACGCGCTCAAACTCGGCACGAAGAATGTTAAAAACGCGCCGATCCTCGAAAGATTTTCGCGCGAACCGAAGCTGACGGAGATTCCGCTTCTGCAATTATGGCACGAAGACGGCGGGCATTTCGTGACTTTGCCGCTCGTCTATACGGAAAGTCCTTCGTCGGGCAAGCACAATCTCGGAATGTATCGCATCCAGCGTTATGATGATACGACGACCGGAATTCACTGGCAGATCGGCAAAGGCGGCGGTTTTCATCATTACGAAGCCGAACAGAAAAATGAAAGTTTAAACGTCAATATCAACATCGGCGGCGCGCCCGCGATGATTCTCGCGGCAATCGCGCCTCTGCCCGAAGACGTTCCCGAATTGATGCTCGCTTCCCTTTTGGCGAATTCTAAGATCGAAACGGTGAAAAATCCGTTAGAAAACGGTTTGAGACTAATCGCCGAAGCCGAATTCGTTTTCAGCGGAAAAGTCCCGCCGAAAGTTCGCCGTCCCGAAGGTCCGTTCGGCGATCATTACGGTTATTATTCACTCGTCCACGATTATCCGGTTTTTGAATGCGAAGCGATTTTCCACCGCAAAGACGCGATCTATCCGGCGACGGTCGTCGGCAAACCGCGTCAGGAAGATTTCTTTATCGGCGATTATTTGCAGGAGCTTTTATCGCCGCTTTTCCCTCTCGTGATGCCTGCGGTTAAAGATCTATGGAGTTACGGCGAAACGGGTTTTCACAGTCTCGCGGCGGCGGTCGTGCAGGAAAGATACAGCCGCGAAGCCTTGAGCGCGGGTTTCAGAATTCTCGGCGAAGGGCAATTGAGTTTGACGAAGTTTTTACTTTTAACCGATAAACCGCAGGATTTGCGCGATTTCAAAACGCTGTTTGAACACATCTTGGAGCGCGTAAATTGGGAAAGCGATTTCTTTATCTTCGACAGAACTTCGTTCGACACTTTGGATTACGCTTCGGGCAAAATAAATCACGGCTCGAAAGCAATGCTCGTCGGTGTCGGCGACAAACGGCGCGAACTCAAACGAGAATTCAGCGGCGAACTTCCCCGTTTCGTAAAACGCGCCGAAATATTCTGCGGCGGCTGTCTCGTCGTCGAAGGCGACACTTACGAGCAAAACGAAACACTCGCCGCGCAGATCGCCGAATCCGGCAAATTCGACGATTTTCAAATCGTCGTCATCCACGACAACGCCGATTTCGCCAAATCAACCGACAAATTCTTGTGGGCGACGTGGACGCGCTTTAATCCTTCGACGGACGTTTACGCCAAATCAATCGAAGTCGAAAACAATCACATAAAATACAACGCGCCGATCATCATAGATTCGCGTATGAAACCGTGGTGTCCGAAAGAAGTCGAACCGCGTGAAGATATTGTAAAATTGGTTAACCGGCGTTGGAATGAATATTTTAAGAACAAATAAAAAGAATTTTTCTACTTTTCCCTTGACGCGGAAAGCAAACAGTTTTAGAATCTAAAGTTCGCGCCGGAGTGGCGAAATTGGTATACGCACTAGATTCAAAATCTAGCGGGCTTTACGCCCATGTCGGTTCGATTCCGACCTCCGGCATTCCTTTTTATATCGGCAAGTCCTTATTTTACGGGACTTGCCGATTTTTATTGAGTTATGTTTACGGTTATTTAACGCGACATTTGCGACATTTGCGACATAAAAGGACAAATTTTTGTTAAAAAACCGTAAACGAATTCAGTTCTTTTACAAATCCCTCGAAATCCAGATTGCCCGATCTTACCGCGTCGAACACTTCTTTTAGTTTTTCGCTGTTGACTATGTTTCCGGTCAGGCTCGACGATGCCAGCCGCAAAGCCGCGCCTTTACTTTGAGAGTTGGCGTGTGAGTATTTTATCAGCATATCGTTGGTCGAGTGCGCGGTCAGAGATTTCGCCGTCGCAATGTCCGTTCCGCCCTGCATCAAGTTTGTTACGAAAGTGTGCCGCGCGTCGTGCATCACGAGACCGCCGTCGGTTCCCTGCCCATACGGAATCCCGAATTTTTTACACGCCGCTTTTAATACATCATAAAATTTATTGTGGATTTTTCCCTTTTCGCTGAAAAAGTAGATCCCGTTCGGATAGAGACCGGCGGCGCGTTCTAAAATCTCGATCTGCACATCAGGCAGAGGTTTGAACGTCGTCCAGCGAATGCCGGATTTTTTAGTTTTGAATCGCTCGGCTTTTAAACTGCGGTCGCGGCGATTGAAGTTTTGTTTTTCCAGTCGGCAGATTTCCCCGTGGCGGAGACCTGTCAATAGACCGAAATATAAAATCAGTCCGGCGCGGTTTCTGGCAAAAGCCGAGCGGGGCAATTCTTTTTCCTGTTTCTCGCGCAGAAGATACGGGATCAGTTTTTCAAACTCTTCGGTAGAAACAACGCGGTCGCGACCTTCGTTCGGCACGGGGGGACGATAAATGACAGGCGAAACCCATCTGTCGAGTCCTGTGTAATAATTTTTGGCGTTCGTCAGAGCCGACGAGATCGGTGTTATCTCGCGATCGGCGGTTTCGGGTTTTACGCCTGATTCGATTCTACGATCAGCATAGTCCTTAAAATGCTTCCGCTCGATCTCGTCTATCGTGGCGTTCGGCGGCAAAAGTTTTAAGAACATTTTGAATACACGCTTGCGGCGAAGTTTTTCGTTTCTGGTTTCGGCGGCGGCGGTGTGTTTTTCGAACAATTCGGCGGCGGAGGGGAATTTGATAGGTTGAGCGTAACCGATCTCGATCAGACGATCTTGTGTCTTTAATTGTTCGTGATAATCTTGCGCCGCTTTTTCTGTGCGGAATCCGCGCCGGACGTGGCGTTTACCGTTAAATTCCGTGTCGAGTTGATAAGTCACCCAAAGCTCGCGTTTTTTGTCCCAACGCCAGCCTGCTTTGGATTTTCCGAGAGTTTTTTTTGTTAAAAGTTTGATCGCCATTAATTGGTTTTACTCCATAATCTTTTCGTAAAGTTTTTCGCGCAAAATAAGCAGTTCGGCGGTCAGCGGGTGAAGCTGATCGGGCGGCATTTGTTTTAATTCCAGATACCGCCGTTTCGGGATCATTGCCAGCAGCATAAAAACATCGGCTTCGGTTTCCTGCTTGGTTTCGATGTCGCGTTCGTGTTTGAAATACAATACTTCGAGACTTCCGCGCGGTTCGTGCAAAACCACGTGTCCGATCTCGTGAAGAAAAACTCTCAAGAATTCAACTCCGCGAAGACGTGCATCAATTAAAATGTAATAGCGTTTTCTGCCGCGAACTTTCGTTTTCCCGGTATATGCCGGAACTTCCAAATTGGCACGGCGCACGAGAATTTTATTTTTCTCGACGAATCGCCAGCAGTCATCTTCGGTGAACTCGAAGCGGTTCAAACCCGGAAAGATAGTTTTCAATCTGCGTATGAGTATGTGCATAGATAAAACATTGTTCTATTTGTGAAATTTAAATGAGAGAGGAAATCAGCGTTCACTTTGCGTTCATATTTTGCTATATTCATTAATTATGCGAACACTTTACTGCAAAAATAAGCATAAAATTTGCGACACGGACGGCAAAAATCTTTTTATCAGCGGATTTACGGTCACGACCGCCGATAATACCAGAATCGTCTGCGATCAATGCGGCGACAAGGTTTTGCCCAACAAGGAAAAAGCTAAACTTTTTCCGCTTGTTTAAGTAATTTTTTATCGGGCGCGAGTTCCATAAGCCTTCCGAGGAATAATACCGGAAGGATTATCTCGCCGTCTTTTTCCTGAAGATCGTAAACCACAAACTCCATCCCGTTTTCGCCCGTTACTTTGAAAAGTATTTTCTCTTTTATTGTATTATCCATATAATTTATAAAATATTGCTCAAAATCATTCCCGCGCCGAATGTCAGCGAAAAAAAGAACGCCGCTTTTAAGAATGCCCAAATCTTGCGGTCGCGTTTCCATCCGGCGACGATCAAATCTTCGCGCAGAGCGCGGGCTTCAGCGCGTTCGTGATGGTTTTCGATAAATCTTAATGCTTTTTTATTCATTGAGAAGACCATTATTTTATTGATTTAAGTAGGCAAATAAGCGATCTTTGAAACTTTGCCGCATCAGTTTCACTAAAATCCTGATCTGCTAACCCATTTCGTGAATTTACTCTTATTGCTTGGATTTTCTTTTCAGTTAGTTGGCGCAATTGATCTTCTTTTCCAAAAACGCCTTTGAAATAAGTCGTTACATCACCTTTGCAATTGAATTTTGTGTTGGTTATTAATGTTATTCTCGTGTTGTCATCAAATAAAATAATGATGGATGCGTCGTCGTCCACACAACCGAAGCCGCTTTTAACAACAGTTATAGAAAAAATAATTGCACCTTTGCTTTCTAAAAGTGAAATCTTAAAACCTGTTTTGCCGTCTGTGGAAATAATTAGCGGTTCCTTTATATGACTATAAGAATTACCAGTCATTTTATCAGTTCTGCTTTGAATATAATCAGAACAATCACCCTCTGTAGTATTAGAAGAAACTTCTTTAACGAAGTCCCAAGTTTTGTCAGGTTTGAGGATGACCTTTTTACCATCTTCGGTCGTTGCAGTTTTGTTTTGTCCAAAAATCGAAAGGCTAAACAGAACAATAAAAAGTAAAGTTATTAAATTTTTCATATAATTTATATATTTCACTTATCAAATTCAAAAATACAAATATTGTTAAGATCACTAATTATCTTTTATTCGCTCTTCTGTAGAGTCCATTTTTTTATAAATCTCACCAGTTAAATTGTTAAAAAACCAAACCGAACGAATATCAATTACTAAGCTTTTTATAAAAGTTCTCTTGTCAACAGGATCGCCTAAAGTCGGCTCTGTTATTATGTTGTAAATGTCATAAGGTTTTTGAGCCAAATAACCAATTACCAGCACGCTTAGTTGAGGTTTTACCTTTTTTGCCTGATTTATTTCAATCGGCAATTCAAATGAATAAGAATTATATTCATTCGGTTTAACGCTTGACCAATCAGCTAACTCAATTACATCAAGATATTCGGTTCGTTTATCAACTAATTTAGCCGCACCAAATAAATTTGAGCCATAATAATCGCCCCTGTCATCAAATTTGTAATTCATAACCAAGGCTTTACAGATCCACCAGTATTCTGTGGATGTTTCGCAAGGATAATATAATTTGCTCTTTACATTGAAAATTTCCCGGTCAGCATCATACTCAATACTTAACTGGCTAGACGGAACTACAAAAGCTAAAAGGGAATCTTTATTTGTGCCTGATGGAAAAGGTTTCTCGAAAAACTCTGCTTTTCGTTTCTTAAAATCTTCGTTTTTTTCATATTCGCCTTTAATTGGTTCTGGATCGGTTAAATATCGTTGAATCACTTCATCAAGCAATGTTTGAAACCGATCACCTTTAAATTTAGGCGGCAGTTTTTCAATTGAAACATCAAATGGTTTCTTTTGAGCAAATGCGGATAGGCTAAAAGTCAAAACTAAAATTAAAGTTAGATACTTCATTATGGAAAATCCTCATCTTTCAAAGTATTAATAATCGCCGCTATCTGCTTCTTAATCTACTAGTCGGTATTTCCGACACTAGCCAAAAGAAAAAAAACCGCCGCCGCCAAATTCTCAACCATTGTTCGACTTTCTTCTGAGAGATTTCCGGGCAAACAAAATAACTTTGAGTTTTTTTTGTTTTTCAACTTATTTGATCTCGCCTTCACTCATTTGCAAAGGCAAAATTGCGCCGCCGTAGTTGTCGAGTTTCCCGGTAAAAGAAACTTTTTTGCCTTTGGTCAAAGACATTGCTTTGTCTTTTTGATCTTTTTTCAGCTCTAGGGTTATATCGTGAGTAAGGGTATCGGCATTCATTTTAATATTTAATTTAAGTCCGCCGAGCATTCCTTCACTCACATCCTCGACCGTTCCCTGCCAATTGACTGTTTTGCCTTTAAAATCCTTCCATAAAGCATCTTTCTGCATATCGGTCGAATTACTTTTAGTGTTGTAAACATTATCGTAATCATTCCACTTAAGATTGCTGACAGTATCTTTCGGCGGCGGTGTTTCGGAAACCGCTTGAACCGGTTTGTTTGTAATTGTCGCCGGTGTCGGGGCGGCGGTAGAATCTTTTTTGTCAATATCCTTACAACCAAGCGAGACGGTTAGAAGAATAATGACGGTAAATATCAAAGTTTGCAGATTATTTATATTTTTCATAATTATTCGGGAAAATCCTCATCTTTTAATGTCGAGATAATCGCGGCGATCTGCTTTCTGGCAAGCTCGCGCCGATCTTCCGGCAGATCGTAGTAGCCGGAAAATAGACCGTCGGCGACGAGTTCATCATCGGTTTCCGGCTTAAATTGGCGTAAAGCCTCGTTTTCATCTATTCCAATAGCCCGCGCCCATTCGATCACAGTGTCGCGCTCCGTTCCGCTTTTACCGTTTTCAATCCGCGAAAGTTGGGTTACAGTTATGCCAATTTCTTTTGCAACAAATTTTTGAGTCAAGCCTTTAGCTTCACGGATTTGTTGCATAAAACGTCCAAATTCTTCACGAATATCGCCACTGTATTTAACGGTTGACATTACATCAGATGTTAATACACCGCTTGTTGTCATTTCAAGACTTTTGTTGTTGACATTATATGTTAAGTTCATTTAAGATTCTCCTTGTGAATAAAAATCATTACGATTACAAAAAACTTGCTGAAATCCGAAAAACAGTCGGAACTCAGGAAGAAGTAGCAAAAACGCTTGGAATAACTGCCGTCCAGCTTTCACGGGCAGAAAACGGCAAAAGCGCGTCTTATGAGCTGCTTTCTGCTATTGCAGGTTTAGCTAACGCTGATGTTCGGGGCATCCTTAAACCTAATGACACTGTGTTTTGCCCGTAACTTAACATTTAATGTAATCTCAAGTTGACATAACTTAACATCAAATGTTAATATCTATTTAACGGTTAAGAAATTAACCGAAATAAAAAAGTCAGGAGAAACAAAAAATTATGTGGACAAAAGAAACAGCAGACGGTTACGGACAAATGAGAGACGAAGAATTAGCGCACGTTAAACGAATCAAAATGCAATTTGCGGCATTGACGGTCGGCGCGAAGATTTTATTTTTCAATCACGCGCATCGCCGCAACGAGTGGAAAACGATTCAAGGCATTCAGGCGACGACGGCGCACACCGGATTTATTACGGCGACGGACGGACGCAAAATCTGGGCAAGCGAGATTCTGCTTGTCCAAGCGGCGAAAACGGAACAGATCGAAACTTTGAGAATTTGTCTCAGCGAAAGAATCGCGGAATTCAAGTCAGTGATCAGCCGCGCCGCCGATTCGGATTTGACGGTTTACGCCGATTTCGAGCCGGACACATTCGTCGTCGTCAATACTGATAAAAACAGCGAATACCGCGTCGAGATGGAAACGGTCGAAGGCAAAATTTTCTCTTCTTGCGAGTGCGCCGATTTCAAACATAGAAACCGTGTCTGCAAACACCAGTCGGAAGTCCTGAAATTCGCGTTTTCGGGACTTTACGAAAAACTGCAAACCGAACAGGTCAAAAGATTTCACGCATCTTTTGAAGCCGGAAATTTCAAACGTCGGCACGGCAAGCAAAGCGCGTATTTCGATAATCTTTCAGACGCTAAATCGTTCGTCGAGCGCGGCATCGGTTCCCTGCAAGGTTTCGGCAAAGTTTCCGACGGAAACCGCACCGTTTGGGAATATGAAGATGAAGCCGAATATCACGGATGGCAATAAGTTTGTCGGCTGTATGCCGAATAAATCTGTTTGCCGTTTTAAGATTCAAAACTAAAAACGGCAATCTTTGAAATCTTCGAATTTGTGAGATGCAGTTTAGTCAGCAAGCTGCCCCAGAGGTCGCCGGACGTAAAAACGATCCCCAATGATGTGCGACGCTAGGCGGTCAGGTAGCAAATTTGAAGATTTGAGAGATTTTCTAATGAAAAGAACGATTCGCAAAAACACGCTTTTGGACTCGCCAAAATTCGGCGACGTTGTTTTTGTGCTTTTCTGGATGGTCTTCGGCGCACTGCTTACGCTGTGCGGATATTTGATGGGATGGTGAAAAAATAATTATGAGTAAAGAAATTTGCAATAGATGTAACGGTTCGGGAACTTTCCACGGAGTGGCGGCGGCGGTCAGCGGTCAGCGGATAAGGCAGCAAATCGTAAAGACGGACTGTTCCCGGTGCGGCGGCAAAGGTTGGATTGACCTGAGCAATGAAGCGGAGGAAAATCCGAAAGCCGAAATTTTAGAACGCGCCTTAAAGCGCATTGAAAACGCCGGAAACCTAGCTGTTTCCGCCTGAAACATTGAACGACGGTTCGCAATGAAGTGAGCGATTAAATCTATATAGCCGTCTAGGTCGCGTGTGATGGTTGCCGTGAGTGCGGGTTTCCAAGCCGATGACCGAATTATAAAACCCGCACGAAATTTTGATATTTGAATCGATCTTTTGAGATCCGCAGACGAGCCGGAAAACATACCGTTATTTTTAACTCTGTTTTAAAACCCGGTTCTATTCTGCATATAAGACCCGCAGTTTTCCCGCCTGCCCTTTTTCGGCTCGTCTGCGGATTTGAGGAGATTGAACTAATGAAAAAATTTTGGGACGAACTGGTCTGGAACGTCAAGGAGTTTACCTTATGGCTCAAACGCAACTTGTAAAAAACGCGGCGGATCTCGCCGAAGCGCACGATCTGACAAAACCGCTGACGGCGGCGGACTTGCGCGGTTTCGATCTGAAGGAACTCGAAACGGTGAAAAAGATCCTAGTCAAACGGGCTTTGGAGATAGTTTCGGAAATCAACTTTTTAGAAGCGCGGGATGATTTTTCGAGAACTCAGGCGAAGAATTCTTTTTTCAATCACCGGACCGAAGACGAAAACGGCGATGTTTTGTTCAGTTACACCTGTGAGCCGAAATTCGCCGGAAGCAATCTATTCGTTCCGGGCGAATGGTTCGCGGAAAAGATTCTTGAACTCGAAGTACTGCGGGAACTGAAAATTTCAAACGCCGAAAGTTTTGAAGACCGGGCGGCGGCGAAAATTATCGGTCAATTGTGCGGGTAACAGGCGGTTTATGTGGCGAAGATTTACTGCGAAAAATGCGGAAAACGGGTTCTGCTCTTCCGGCGCGTAAAACGGCGCGGCAAGTGGAGCGGCAAGCTGAAAATTTTCACCGACCGCCGCCACACGCTTTGCCAACGCCATCACAACGCGCTCTGGCAGAGCGTCCGGCAAAGGCAGTTATTTAATTGTCAAAGAAGTTACTAACCGTTTTAGAGATTATTTGTTTTGAAATCGTTTGTCAGTCGAAAATTCAGAGATTTTTTCGGGTAAGAAAATTATGGCTAGAGATACTTACGAACTATCGGACGAAACGCGGAAAGTGCTGAGTCACAATCCGCAGATGATCGCCGAGGAAATGGGCAAACATCCGTCGCATGTTTACGACTATCTTGAAATGCGGCAGACGGATATTTTTGCAAAGTTCCTGCCTCTTTACAATGCTTCGGTCAGAGCCGGTGCGCCGGTTTGCCACTGGGACAATCGCCTTGCGGCATCACGTTCGAGATATGAAAAGATCTTTCCGACAAAAACCACTCTCGAATGTTTGAAAGACAAACTTGCCGCTCAGAATCAGACGATCATAAAGCTCTACGAAGTTCTCGAAGACGGTAAATTATCCGAGACGGAGATCAGGGGATTGCAGGAACTTATCAATAAAGAAATGCAGGAACTTCTCAAAATGAATACCCATTTAGTCTTTGAACTCGGATTGCTCGGTAAAAAATAATGACTTTAATTGACGCGCGAAAACAAAATACTTACCGCTGGAAACCGGGCGATCTGATAACCGCCGCCGCCGCTTCGGAGCTGTGCGGCTACAAATCGGCGAAGCAGTTCCAAAACGCGGAACGCCGCGCACGTTTGGGTTACAACTTTACCGAAATCTGGCAGAGCGGACGGATGTTTTTTCTCAGGAGTGAGGTTGACGATTATTTGACGAAGCTCGTCGAGGCGGCTGTCAAACAAAAACAGCGGCAAAATGCTGATCTGGGGGTGAATGTATGAAAACGATTGTTCCGGGAAAATCAATAAAACTTTCGGAATTACTGGAAAAAGTTTCGGCGGAAAAATTCTGGAAAGACGAAATTCCGCTCGACCAGTTAATGATCGAGAACAAGCGATGCCCGAAATGTAAAAACTTTTTAAGTTATCGCGGATTTTCGGCTACGGCGGAATATCACGCTTTCGGCGTGTGCGAGCCGTGTAATTACGCGCTCAAGTTCTGGACGGAGAAAATCGCCTTAATGACCGCCAAAAAGCGTTTGGCGGCGGCAAAAGTGTAAATTATGCGAATTTTGGAAACCGTATTTTCGATAGTTTATGAAGTGTTTAATGCGCTCGCTAATTTGGCTTGGGGCATTAAGGAAGTTTGTCGCATTATCCGTGAATACCGAACGCCGGAGGAAACCGAAGATAAATGAGCAAAGCAAAAAGATTAAATTCAAAACAAAGACGCTGCGCCGCGAAATATCTGGCAAATGAAAACGCGAAATATCACGAAACCTTCGTGTTGATCGCGCCGGAAGATTACCCGGAAAATTTTCACAACTTCCGCTTGCCGGAGCGCGTCTGGCGCAACCGTAAATTTATCGTGCAGGAATTTGCCGAAAATCACGGGATCATCCGGCTTTCGATTAACCGGACTTCTATTGACAACTCGGGCGGATGGTTGGACGGCATCAGTTGGGACGAATTGCAGGAAATCAAAAATCGGATCGGTTACTCCGAAAACGAAGCCGTCGAAGTGTTTCCCGCACAAAGCGATGTGATAAACGTCGCCAACATCCGGCATCTGTGGGTTTTGCCGGAGAAAACAGGTTTTAGTTGGAAAAATAAAAAATAAAGGAGCGTATATGGATAATTCAGAGAATTTAGAATACTTGTCGGTCGCCAACATCAACGGCGGTCGCCTGATGGATCACATTAACGAGCATATCAAAGATGTGATGGCGGATGTGATAGACCCGAACAAACCGGCGACGGCGCGGCGGGAAATTACGGTCAAGATCGGTTTTGCACCGATAAAATCGCGGCGCGAAGCCGACATTGATTATGTCGTTACGGCAAAAATGGCGGCAATGGAAAAGGAAAAGACGCATTGTAACGTGCGGAAGATCGGCGGAAAGGCATTCGCGTCGAATGAGCATATAGAACAACCGGAACTGTCGTTCTCGTCTGAAGCAGACGCGGCGAATTAATAACAAAAGGAGCTAAAATTTTATGTCAAATCAAACAAGTTTTTCAGATAACGCGCCGAGCGTTGTCAAAGCAATTCAGGACGGCGTGGAAACCGCAGTTATCACTATCGAAGGCATTGATTTTACGACTCGCCCGGTGTTTCTGCCGCCGGCAAAGGAAACAATTGACTTTCTTCAAATTTCGTCGCTCGACGGATTAGCCGAATATATCAATCAAAATATTGACGAAAAAGCGATCAAAAACCTTTTGATCGTCATAAATTCGCCGCGCAGCGTTTCTGTTTACGAACAGGCGGATGCGCCGGAAGGTAAGCGGCTTTGCTGGCTCGACGCGGATTATCAAACCGACGGATTTCCGTTCGAACGGTTTTTAGATCACGAAGAATTTATGGTCAAAGTGCAGGCGTTGATCGTGCCGGACGAAGCCGATATTACGGAATTACTCGCGCTGGTCGGAAATATTAAGGCGGCGGCGGTTCAAACGTCGCTCGACGATGGAGTTTCTCAGACGGTAACAATAGAAAAAGGTGTTCGTAAATCGGAAGTTGATCTGCCGAATCCGGTCCGTCTCGCGCCGCGCCGGACGTTTCCCGAAGTCGTGCAGCCGGTTTCGCCGTTCGTTCTGCGCGTCAAACAGCCGCGCGACGGAGCAATGCCGGAAATCGCGCTGTTTGAAGCTGACGGCGGACTTTGGAAGATCCAAGCAATTGCTTCGATCAAAGAATATCTTAATGAAAAACTGAAAGAAGATATTCCGGTGATCGGCTAATAGTTTTTTTGCGGATTGGTCTGGAACACCAAACTGTCAAAACGTCATTAACGCTGGCGGCAGGCGTTTTGTCCGACATTTTTAACGGTTAATGATAATGAAAAGAAAAGTTTGGACAGAAAAGGAAATTAATATCTTACGCGCTAATGCCGGGAAATTAACTCACAAGGAAATTGCCCGACTTTTGCCGGGGCGCACGGTTTCGATGGTTAAATCAGCGACTACGCGGTTTGGCATTTACAGCGACCGCTTTCGTTTTTCGGCGGAAGATATTGAGTTTTTAAAGGAGAATTACGCGCGGGTGCTAAATAAAGAACTTGCCAAAGAAATTGGCTGCTCTATTCATTCGATCGAGAACAAAGCCTTTAATCTAGGTTTGAAAAAAGACAAAAAATTCCTTGCCGAACATTTCAGAAAGAAAATGACCGACGACCATCCCGCCCGAAAAACTCAATTCAAAAAAGGACATAAGCCTTTTAATAAAGGCAGATCAATGCCGACTGTCGGTAGAATGGCTGAAACTCAATTTAAGAAAGGACATAAACCGCCAAATACTTTGCAAGTCGGTGAGGAATCTCTTATTGACGGATACGTCAAAGTAAAGGTTGCCGAGCCTAATAAATGGAAATGGAAACACCGCCTGATATGGGAAGAACATCACGGAAAAATTCCGAAAGGCTTCGCGGTCGCTTTTAAAGACGGTAACAGGAAAAACTTTGATTTAAGCAATCTCGAACTTATTTCGCGAGAAGAATTGATGCATAGAAATACTATCCACAATTTTCCGGTGGAACTAAAAGAAACCATTCAAACATTGGGCGGGTTAAAAAGACGAATAAATAAAATAAAGGAGAAACAAAATGCCTAAAAATCATATTAGCGATTTAAGAAACCATCTTTTTGAAGTAATAGAAATGCTTAAAGACGGAGATCTGGAAGTTAAAAAAGCGGAAACGATTGCAAAGGTCGGGCAGGTAATAGTAAACAGCGCAAAAGTCGAAGTGCAGTTCCAAAAACTTGTCGGCAAAGGGGATTCGGATTTTTTAACGCCGAAACAGGTTAATACCTTACCGGGACAAAATCCGTTTGCGCTTACCGGCGGTTTGCACAATAAATGCACGGCGCACGCCGCACAGTTCGGTCATTCAAAAAACATCGCTCAAGCCTGCGAAAATTATAGTGTTGGATGCCCTAATTGTCCCTTGGTTTAAGAAGTATATAAACGCGGAAGAATAAGACGAAAGTATTTTAATGAGCAAAATCAATTCTCAAATCATAAATGGTGAAGCGTTAACGGAATTATCAAAATTACCGCTAAATAGTATTGATTTTGTTTTGGCGGATTTACCTTTTGAGCAAACGGCGCAGAATTGGGATAAGATGCTCGATCACAAAGTAATGTGGCGGCTTTTACAACGCGTTGTAAAACCTGATGCGGCACTGTGTTTTTTTGCCAGCGGGTTATTTTCACATATTTTAACGACCAGCAATCTTAAAAATTTTCGGTATAAATGGATTTGGTGGAAAAACAGATCGAGCAATTTTTTGCAGGCAAATATTCGACCGTTAAATGTAATCGAGGAGATTTTAGTATTTTCGTTTGGAAGCTGCCCATATTTCCCACAAAAATCGCAGGGTCATACTCCAACTAAGTTTTCTAAAAGAAAAGCGGATTCTTCGACTGTTTATAACCGTCATAGCGATACTGTTCACGCCGGCGGAAATACCGAACGCTACCCCACCAATGTTTTAGTTTTCGATTGCGTGAACAATGATGCGCCGAATAGATTTCACCCAAACCAAAAACCTGTTGATCTTCTGCAGTATTTAATACGAACATACACTAAAAAACGTCAAACGGTTCTTGATCTGACAGCCGGAAGTTTTTCAACAGGTGAGGCGTGTGCGATTGAAAATCGTAATTTTATCGGAATCGAGCAAGACGAAACACTTTGCGAAATCGGCAAAGTAAGAATTGAAAGAATGTCGGGAAACATTCGGGATTATCCCCAAAAGAAAAACACAGATAAGGCGAAAACGCCATTATTCGGATAAAAAAAAATGCGCGGAGTTAAAAAATTCAAGAACGAAGATTTAACGGACGGCGGGCTTGATGTCGGTCTGACTGTCCTGTCGGCAGTTACGCCGCACGGAGTTGAACGGACGCTTGAAGAAATTGCCTTCGTCTGCGGATGTAATAAACAAGACATCTGGCATATAGAACGACGGGCGAAACAAAAACTCAAAGCCGAGTTTGAGCGGCGCGGTTTAAGTAATTGGTTATAAAATTATGGCAAAGACAAAGTAAAAATTCGGGAAACCGGCATTGGTAATAGAAAGAAAATTATGTCAACAACCGCAAAAATAAAAAAGAAAAAACAGAAAACGATCATCGCCGCCGATCTCTGGTGCGGCGGCGGCGGGACTTCGACGGGAATTCGCAAGGCAATTAAAAAACTCGGCTACAAACTCGAACTAACGGCGGTCAATCACTGGGAAATTGCGGTCGCTACACACTCGAAAAATCATCCGAACGCGCGGCATTTCTGCAAGGCTGTTGATTCGGTCAATCCGCTCGAACTCTTCAAAGACCGGAAACTCGATCTGCTCGTCGCATCGCCGGAATGCGTTCATCATTCACGCGCCAGAGGCGGAAAACCGCGCGACGAGCAAAAACGCGCCGATGCGTGGGACTTACAGCGATGGATAGAAAAACTTTACATTAAAAATTTGATCGTCGAAAACGTGCGCGAGTTCACCGATTGGGGACCGCTCGGAGCGGACGGCAAACCGCTCAAATCCAAAAAAGGATTGTATTTTAATCAATTTATTGACTATCTGAATATTTTATACACGGTTGAATGGCGAATTTTAAATTGTGCCGATTACGGCGACCCGACAACGCGCGAAAGATTCTTTTTGATAGCCAAGCGCGGGAAAAATAAAAAGATCGTATTTCCCGAACCGACACACTCCAGCCGGAAAGTTTTAGCTAAAAAACAACCCGATCTGTTCGATCCGCAAAAAGAATTAAAACCGTGGGTTCCGGCGAGAGAAATTATTGACTGGTCTCTCGAAGGGAAAAATATTTTCGGACGCAAAAAACCGCTTTCAGAAAACACGATGCGGCGAATCTATGCCGGTCTTCGAAAATTTTCCGGTATTGATATTCCCGAACGGCAGTTTTCCGATGATCCAATAGAGCAAAAACGTCTTGACGAAATCTATCAAACGTCGCCGATCAAAATAGATTTGAGAAAATTCAACCCGTTTTTATTAAATAATTCCGGCACGACCAGACGTGACCGCTCGGCAAGCGATCCGACATTCACTCAGCGCACCGGAAACCATCAAGCAGTCGTCGAGCCGTTTTTGTTTAACCAGAAAGCGACAACGCGCCGGATGCGTTCGATTGACCAGCCTTTTTTCACTCAGACGGCTAACAGCCAGCATCAATACGTCGTCCAGCCGTATATGGTCAATTTAGCGCACACGAAAAACAATGACGAAGCGATGTGTAAAGACCCGGACGAACCGCTTCCGGTTATTTGCGGGAAAGGAATGTTCGGCGCGGTCGAACCGTTCTTTATCAGCTATCATTCCGGCGCGAAAGACGGCGACGTGAATCGCTCGCACGATGCGGACGAACCCGTGCCGACGCTCAACACTTCGAACCGTTTCGCCGTGATTCAGCCGTTCATTATGGGAACGGGCGGTCCGACCGGACAGATGCGACCGCGATCTGCGAACGAACCGGTTCGAACGATTTTGACCGATCACCGCCAAAATCTTTTCGAACCATTTCTCGTGCAGTATTTCGGCGGAATGACTGCCGTTTCGGTTGACGATCCCTTGCCGACGGTGACGGCAAATTACGAGCATTATGCAGTGGCGGAAGCGTTTCTGACGAAATTCAATAATAACGAAGACGCAAAGGGTTTGAGCGAGCCGCTTGCCACGCTGACAACGAAAGACAAATTCGGTCTCGGTCAGCCATTTATGATCCAGTTTTACGGCGAACGTAACGGGCAGAAACCTCGTGTGCGAGACGTTGACTCTCCGGTCTGGACGGTTACGCCGCAGGTCAGAATGGGCATTGTCGAGCCGTTTCTCGTCAAAATGGAAAACGCCGAAGGAAGCGAACTGCACGGACTTCTGCTTCTCGAACTCGGAGCGATTTTGGTTATAAATTTCAGGATGCTCGCGCCTTCGGAACTGGCGGCGGCAATGAGTTTCCCGCCTGATTATTATTTTCACGGCACACGCGCTCAAGTCGTAAAGCAGATCGGCAATGCCGTTCCGACGGAGACGGCTGAAGCATTGGTTATAGCGACATTGGAGAATTAACAATGAAAATCGAATCATTTAACGAAGACTGTATAACCGGAATGGCAAACCGATTAGAACCGGAAAGTATTGATACACACGAAAGTTTGGCGGCGAAGATGCGTGATGCGGGTTTTAATGAAGATATTGTCAGAAATTTCGAGGAAGATAATTTTTGTGACGATATTATTACGGAAAAATAAATGATCTTTTTATTAAAAACATCGCTCGTCAGTTTTCCGTCGGACAATTTGCTCGATTCTATGAGTCGCCGCGAGCGAATAGCCGTAAAAAAATCAATTCGTCAGATGGCTTATTTGGAAGTCCGCGGTTGGCTCAGGAAAAACAAGATTCGCCGCGATTCGCTAACAAAAACGAATCCTTTGTTTGAAAATCCGGTGCGAACGGTTTTGAAAATTTATGTGCGGCAATCCAAAAGAATCGATGTTCACAATCTGAGCATAAAACACTTCTTGGATCAGATCGTCGAGATGCACATCATCGCCGACGATTCGATCAAACAAGTGCCGGAATCGGTAGCGGCGGTCGGCGGTTTTGTTGCAAAAGACGAATTTGCGGAGTTTATTATCGAGGAAATTTGAGAATTGAAAGATGGCAAGAAGGACAAGTATTTCAAAAAAGGAAAAACCGAAAATTTACTGCCTTTTTCACCTGCAAACCGATTGCCGGTGCATTGCGCCGGTGACGGACAAGGAAACTTTGAAATACCGTCTGGAATGCGAAATTCGCAGATACAGATTAATGTGGCGGTTCCCGAATTTGTGGGATCGCAAGGAAACGGAAGATATGGGAAATCAATTAAAAGTGAGGTTAGAAAAATTATGCGATTAATATTCGAGGTAAATAACGGCAAAGGTTATTTAGAAATTGACGGAAAAAGAGCTGAGTTCAATAAAGTCGGTGGAGAGGCGGAAATTAATCTTTCTGAGTTGCCCGAAGAAACTCCCGGCAAAATCATTGCCGGGCAATTATTGTTCAACCTTGATGCTATTGCTAATGCTGACTTGTTGTCGTTAGGCAAAATGTGGGAAGAAACATCTGATGAAATCTTAGATGAAATTTATGAATCTTTTTAAGGAGTAAAGAAAAATTATGCAGCCAGTAAGCCCGGTCGTGCCGGGACAAAAATTAGATGAAATAATCGTGGCGGAACATCAGGAAGAATATCAAAATCTTCCGGTCGTCGCATTTGAAAACGGCGTGGTTTTATCACGTTGGCAATTGACCGATGAAGAAAAAGCGGTGGTAAAAGTCCACGGCACGATCTTTATTTGTCTAATGCACTTCGGAACTGTCCCGCCCGAGACATTTTTTCAGACTGAAATGCCGATCGTAAATAGGAACGGCAGTCAGACCAGTATCACCGTCGGCGACGGCTATGTCGGAACAGATCATCCCGTAATTTATCACGACGAAAAAATTGTCTGGGTTCGGCTAAATTTGACGGAGCGAGACAAAGCAATAGTTGCCGATCACGGGAATATCTACGTTTTTATGTTCACCGAAGAAAAACCTATCACGCCGCATCTGTTGCAGGTCGAAACGCCTGAAGCCGAATTTGCCGAAGTAGGTTTTATTACATCGCTTCGCTACACTTCGGAGCGCGAAGAAAGAGCGGCGGAATTCGGCATTAAAACGCAAAAAGATAAATGCTCGGAATGCTCGTCGGAAGTCATCATTTCCGGCGGTTCTCTGGAAATTATGAAAACGCGCGGCGGGATGAAAATAATTTGTCTCGAATGCGCTCAGGAAAAATCGGCTGAATTTTATGTTTTGCCGGAGACGGCGGAGCAATTAAAAAATGCACTAAATTTTAGGAATTCTTAAAGGAGATATTTATGGGAGTACAAAAAGAAAAATTATCATCATTCGCAGTTGTTGAAATGATGGGGCATAGAAAGATCGTCGGACATGTTAAAGAATCCGACATCGGTGTAAGCAATCTGATTCGCGTTGACGTTTTAGGCAAAAAGGGCGAATTCGAGCGCACGGAATATATCGGCGCGGGTTCGATCTATTGTCTGACAATCGTTTCCGAAGAAGCTGCAAAAGCGGTGGCGGCGAGTAACGCGCCTGAACCGACTTGGGCGTGGAATCTACCGCAACCGGCACGATTGACGGACGGCGATGATGATGCAGATGAAGGTGAATATTCAGAAAATTGGTAATTTCCAAATTTTATAAATGTCAAAAAAACAACCGGCATTGATGTTTTATATCGGCGATTGGAAAAAAGACGCAGAACTTTCTATGTGTTCGCTTTCGACGCGCGGATTCTGGTTCGAGATTTTAGGTGCGATGCACGAACTCGGTCGCAGTGGTCAAATCACCGGCACAGCCCAACAACTTGCGCGTGTCGGTCGTTGCACTGCCGCCGAAGCTATCGAAGCCATCGCGGAACTAAAGCAGACCAAAACCGCTAATGTCAGCGAACGCGACGGGATTTTTACGCTCATAAATCGCCGGATGAAAGCGGAATTCGACGAGCGCGAACGCAACAAAAAATATGTTGCAAAATCGCGCAAAAAAGAAAATGTAAGAAATTGTAAGACGAATGTAAGACGAGGGAAAGACAAAACCAACACGCCCGACACGCCCGAAAATACAGGACTTGAGCCGATTGAAAGTAATTTGCAAGACGATTGTAAGGAAAATGTAAGCCCCTATTCTTCAATTTCAATTTCAAAGAACTTACAAAAAAGCGGCGGCGGCGGTTTTGGTGCTACGCGCACGCACGCGCAAGGAAAACCGCCGCCAACCGCCGCCGAATTTGGAAATTTAGTTCAAAACCGGCAGTGGATCGAGTTGACCGCTGAAGAAAAACAGATGTCAAAGGCTGATTTTGTCAGGCATTTGGAAAAACTTCATCCCGGCAAAAACGTCCGCGAAATCGGCAGGAAACTTAAAAAATTCTGCGACGATCACGGGAAATCATTTGCTCTCGAACGGCTCAAAGGCTGGACGGCGGGCGAAGCGGAAACTTTGACGGAAAAAGATTTTTTGGATGCGTTCGGCACGGACGAACCGGACTGGAAACGGCAGCGCGAGGCTTGCCAAAATTGCGATGAAAACGGGTATCTGTCAACCGATAACGGCTTGATCGTTTGCCCGCACGATGGAGAAAAAACAAATGCCGCTTGATTATATTCAGCCCCAACCGCCGCACGACAGGTTTTTATCAAAATCTTTGCCGTCGAGCGAAGACAGCGAACGTGCGATTTTGGGCGCGATTCTGATGGACGCAAAACTGATCGCGCAAGCTGCTGCCGCGCTTTTGCCGGAGAATTTCTATTCGCCGTTTCAGCGAAACATTTACGCGGCAATGCTCCGGCTTTTCGAGCGCGGCGAAACGGTGGAACCAATTGCGATTGGCGAAGAATTAAAAAAACTCGGGCAGTTTGATTCTGTTGGCGGAGTCTCGGCGATCACGAATCTGACATTCGGTCTGCCATACACGTCGAACCTTTCCCCGCTGATAAAAACCATCGGCGACTGCGCGAAAATCCGCGAATTGATAAAAGTCTGCGGCGAAATCACGGCGACTGCGCTCGAAGGCGCGGAAACGAATGAGCGGATTTTGGATTTCGCTCAAACCAAAATCAACGAAGTTTGCGCTCCAGACGCGGCGGAAGGTTTTTCCTCAATAGGAAATTTAGCGGTGCAATCTCTGCAAACCAAGCTTGAACTGCGAAAATCCGACAACCGCGTAACCGGACTTGAAACGGGTTTTACGATGCTCGATGTCAAAACATCCGGCTTGCAGAAAACCGATCTGATAATCATCGCGGCACGTCCATCGCTTGGCAAAACTGCTCTGATGCTTAATATCACGGATTCCGTCTGTCAAATAAACAGAGAGGCGGCGGTGGCGGTTTTTTCGCTTGAAATGAGCAAAGAGCAACTTACCGACCGGATGATCTGCTCGAAAACAGAAATTGATTCGACACGCTACCGGACCGGTTTTTTTACCGATACTGAAGCCGAAAGAATTTCGCGTTCAATCGCTGATTTCGGTAACTTCAAGATCGAAATTGACGACCGTGCGGCAGCAACGGCGAACTATATTCGCGCAAAATCAATGTGGTTTTTAGCCAAATATAAACGACTTGATCTGATCGTAATTGATTACCTGCAACTTATGAGCGGAACAAACCGCGATGAGTCGCGCCAACAGGAAGTCGGACACATTAGCCGCGACCTGAAAGCGATCGCCAAGGAACTTAAAGTGCCGGTCGTCGCGCTTTCTCAACTTTCGAGAAAATGCGAGGAACGCCACGACAAACGTCCAATTCTGTCTGACCTGCGGGAGTCCGGTGAGATTGAACAGAATGCCGATGTAGTTTGTTTCTTATACCGCGATAATTATTACAACGAAAAAGCCGATCCGACGACGGCAGAATTAAATATCGCAAAAAACCGGAACGGTCCGACCGGAAAAGTTGACCTGACGTTTATGAAAGAGTTTACGAAATTTAAGAATGCTTAAAGATAAAATTTATGCCGAAAAGAATCCAATTCAAAAGAATAAAAGGCTTTCGTCTGTCGGAAAACTGCGTCAGAGTTACGCGCCCGTCAAAATGGGGAAATCCGGTCAAGATCGGTGATAACGCGCCGTGGGGAGGGACTATTGAATTTGCTCAAGATGCCGTTGATTTGTTTGAAGATAAAATTCTGGTCGAACTTGAAAACAATCCCGATTATCTCGAACCGTTACGCGGCAAAGATTTAGCTTGTTTTTGCGCTTTAGATTCAATTTGCCACGCAGATATTTTGCTGAAATATGCGAACAAATAAGTTTATGAGTGAAAATATTTTGGTCGAAATAAAACCCGAAAGTTTACTGGAAATCATTTGTTTGATGAATGTCTTAGATTTTATTTCGCCTGCAAAAGAGCGGATGGAAAAACTGCAAGAAAATCTCCAAAAACAATTGGCTGAAAAATGCACAGTCGAACAACTTGAAATCGCTTTAGATGAAATGAGCGGTTTTATTGATCCTGAACATTTTCACGAATTTGTCGAAGTTAATTTATGAAATTAGAAAAAGCAATAATAATCGCCGAAGAATTAAAAAAACTCAATGTCGCCGTCGTGTGAGATCGTCGAAATTGCCGGAAGTATTCGGCGCGGAAAACCGGATGTGAAAGACATCGAGATTTGCGCCGTCCCGAAATTTGAAACCGTGATCGAGCCGACAAATAATCTGTTTGATCCGACGAGAGAAGTGGATAAAAATCTGCTCTTCGAGTGGGCGTGGCGCGGAATTCACGGCGTTCAGTGGATAAAACCCGGAACGAGTGAGATCATCGTCTGGAAAATCAAAGAAGACGGCAAATACTGGCGCGGACGGCTCGATAATATAAAACTCGATCTGTTTATCGCGGGAAAAGACAATTTCGGCGTAATTTTCACAATTCGCACGGGAAGCGCGGAATTTTCTCAGGCACTCGTCAGTTTTATCAAACACCGGACACCGTTTCGCGTTGCGGGCGGGAATTTGATCTTAGAAGAAAACGGGCAAGTTATTCCGTGTCCGACGGAAGATAGTTTTTTCGAGAACGCCGGAATAGAATTCGTTCCGGTCGAAAAAAGAAGCTGCAAAAATCCTTACACTCTTTTGAAAATGAAATAGGTTCGCCCCAGTTATTTTTTAATGCAAAACCCGAACACGCGCAAAACCATTTACTGCAAAGGGCGACTTTCAACCACGGGGCAGCCGTGCCGGAAAGTTTTACTCGAAACCGACAGCATCAACTTGTTCGTTAAATCTTCGGACGGCGCGGAATTCGTGATCGAATTCGGAAAAGGAACGAAGATCGTCTGCAATGCGTGTGGTTATAAAAATCGGCTTTATAAATAAAATTATGTCAAGAAAACAAGAAAAAGAATGTGTTGTTTGCGGTCGGACGGAATCGCAAAACAAATTAACCCGCGAAGATAAACAAAAAGGTTTAACTCAAGCGGATATTGAGATTGAACATTGCCGAAGATGCGGCGAAGTCGTTTGCGGTTTCTGTGCTGATTTACAGGTTTGTCATTAAAAAAACCACTAAATTTTAAGAATTCTTAAATTATGCCAACAAAAACACCAACATTATTTGAACACGCGAGAATGGGTTTGGATGAAGCAAAAGAACTGTCAATCACTTCATTAAATACTTATTTGGAAAAATATGAGCATATCGCCGTCGCATTTTCGGGCGGAAAGGATTCATCGGCAACGATTACTTTTATCGCTCACGCTATCGAAAAAGGTCTTATAAAAAAACCGAAATCGTTGGTTGTTTTTTATGCCGATACGAGGCTCGAACTAACGCCGCTCGAACATTCGGCAAAGGCGATTATTGCGGAACTCGCCAAACGCGGAGTTGAAACCGAAATCGTTTTACCGAAACTCGATGACAGATTTTTTGTGTATATTCTCGGTCGCGGAGTGCCGCCGCCGTCTAATACATTTCGCTGGTGTACATCACAGTTGAAAATCGAACCGATGCAGAAAGCATTGGAAAAGCGGGCTGTGAGCTTGGGCTTTGGCGAAATGATTTGGTCGAAGCGGCGGCAAAAGTTTGTTTATCAAGGTTTCGGCAAAGACAAAATTTTGATGATTACAGGTGTCCGGCTCGGAGAATCCGCCGCACGCGATGACCGAATCGCTTTAAGCTGCTCGAAAGACGGAGCGGAATGCGGGCAGGGCTGGCTTCAACAATCGGCAAAAGAAGGTCTCAACGACACGCTCGCGCCGCTACTTCACTGGAGAGTATGCCATATCTGGGACTGGCTCAATTTCTTCGCGCCGGACGAAGGTTTTCCGACGCGGCTGATTGCCGAAAGTTACGGCGGCGATGAGGCGACCGAAATAAACGCCCGCACGGGTTGTGTCGGTTGTAATCTGGCAAGCCGCGATCTGGCTCTTGAAACGATCCTGCAAAAATTTCCTGAAAGTTGGGGATATCTGTCGCCGCTTCTGAAACTTCGTCCGATTTACGCGGAAATGAAGAAACCTGAAAATCGTCTCAGAAAATTCGGCGAACGCAAGAAAAACGGCGAATTGGCGGCAAACCAAGGACGTTTGGGACCACTCACGTTTGAGGCAAGGAAAAAGTTTTTGCGCGAAATTGTTAATGTTCAGTTAGAAATAAACACGATTGCCGAGAAAGAACTTAAACCGCTTATTAGCTTGATTAACGGCGAAGAATTCGCGCGAATACGCGAATTGATCGAATCTAAAACATATCCGAACGGTTGGGACGGAACGGAGATGCGCGGCGATGAAATGACCGACAAGATTTTAAGAGACGGCACGATTCAACCTGCGATGTTTGTTTAAAGAATATCTTTCTGCTTGCTTCTTGCCAACTTATTTTGATACCCGCAAAACGGAAATAGGAGGAAATAAATGGCAGATGACCATAAAATCAATTTAGAAGAAAACAGTAAGTATCGCGTCGCACACGATTTGATGAAAGAAATAGTATTTCACGAAAAAAAAGAAAGTACTGCTACATTAACTCGCGAATATTTTTTAAGACTTTACCGACAATGTTATGATTCGGTAAATGGCTATGAAGATATAGATAGAATTGTTAAAGAAAAGCAATAAGCAAATTCACGCCCAATGTCGCTTAATTACTAAAAGGGCATAAGATTATAGAAAAAGGTCGGAATATTCCGACCTTTTTCTATTTTTTGTCAGCAACACAATTTAGGACACTACCAAAATTTACTTTGCTTTTTTAGTCCGAATTGGTTTATAGTAGTGAAAATTTAGTTGCGCCCGAAAATTAGCGGCGCGAAAAGCGAGAGTTGAACGCCTTGCAGATTCCGAAAGGGATTTGCAAGGCGTTTTTGATTTTGGAGCAAGAAAATGATTTTAAGAAAAGGAATGCAGTCGCCGGAGATCGCCAATATCGAACGGGCGATGGTTGCGATGGGGTTTGAAGGAATCGAGCCGGACGGCTTTTTCGATGAAAAGACCGAGAACGTCGTCAAATGGTTTCAACGATCACGAAATTTAATAGAAGACGGCATTATCGGCGAAAAAACTCTGGCGAAACTCGACGAGGTTTACGAGCCGGAAACAATGAATTTTTCGTCTTCAAACTACGTCCCGGAATCGGAACAACCGGCGGCGGCGGATTCCTATACTCAAAAGAAATTAAGCGGCGTTCACCCGGTTTTGGTAAAAAAAGCTCTCCAAATAATCGAGCTTGCCAAACAGGAAGGCTACGAATTGCGGGTAACTCAGGGACTTCGCACCTTCAAAGAACAAGACGCGCTTTTCAGAAAACGCCCGAAAGTTACCAACGCCCGCGGCGGACAAAGTTCACACAACTACGGAGTGGCGGTAGACTTCGCTTTCGTCGTCGGCGGAAAAATATCGTGGGACGAACGCCTTTATAAAAATATCGGTCGCTGGACGAATCAGGTCGGTTTGACGTGGGGCGGCAACTGGCGATTTACCGATCTGCCGCACGTTCAGCTTGCCGGAATTCCGAGTTACAGGTATTTGCTCGAAACATACAACAAATCAGGCGGCGGCGAAAATGGAATCTTAGCGGTTTGGAGGAAGTATGTCGATTAAAAGAAAATTGCAAAAAATGAGTTGGAAAACTACGGCGGGCGGCTGTGTCGGTGCGGTCTGTTTGATATTTGTCGCTCTAAAAGTGTGGAACAGCTATTTGACGGGCGAACCTGTTGATATTGACTCGCTGTTTTCGGGAATGCTCGGACTCGCCGTAACAGTTATCGGTTTTTTCGGGCGGGATAATAATATTACGAGTGAAGAAGCAGGCGCAAAGTAAGTTCTTGAAATTTGCGGAATTTTTATATTCGGCATCATTTTACAAACAGATGCAAATTTCAAGAATTATGAGAAAACTAATGAGAAAAATTACAACTTTAATCATCTCGGTATTTATGTGTTTTTGCTTGACTGCGTTTGCGGCGGAAAGCCCGCCGAATGAAGTTGCTCACATAAAAACTTTAAATCAAAAAACGGCGGCGGCGGTCTTTTTTTCTGATATTTCGATGTCAGACAACATCACGGTCGAAGCTCCGGCTTTTGAAAATTCCGGCATCTATAAAAATAAGCCGTCGCGGACCGAATCAGGCGCAGCGGTTTTGCCGGAAGCGGAAACCATAAACCACAGACCGGACGGTGCGGCTCCAAACTTTTACACGGATAATTGGCGGCAAAAGAATAATTTGGTTACTGCCGATAACCACATAAAGTTTGCCGGGTTCGGTTCCGACCTGAACGCCCGCGCGAAAATTTAAAAGTACCATTTACAAATTACAAACTCTTTTAGACGCAGGATCAAAACCGTCCGCGAAGATGCAAAGCCTTTCCGGGCGGTTTTTTCAAAAAAAATGATAATCGCACTAATTACTAACTTTTTAATCAATAAATTCAATTTCGATTTCGATAAAGCCGAAAAATGGGCGGGATGGATAATTTTAATAGCGATTGCAGTTATATTAGTCGCTGTTTTTAGCATTTTCGGATATTTCTCGAGCTGTGATAACCGACGAACCGAAAAAAAGATCAAAAAGCTCGACACGCAGATTATCGAATCAAAAATTAATTCAAACATTTCAAACAAGAAATTACGGGAACAAGAAAATGAGACCAAACAAGCTAATTTTAATTTTAACGCTGTTATTCGGACTGATTCTGATAAGTTCGGGGCAAATTTCAGCGCAGTCAAAAGAAAATGGTGCGAAGACCACGCCGGCGACAGCAAATGCCGACCTTGAAGATTGTTCGCAGATGCTCGATAAATCCATCGAGGAAAAACGGGCGTGTGTTGACGAGAAAAATAAACTCGAAGCCGAAAACGCAACATTAAAAGCGGATGCGGCAGAAGCGGCGCGGCGCGAAGCGGCAAAGGATGAAAAAATCCGGCTATTAGAGAAAAACAGGAAATCTTCTTGTTTCGGAATCGGAATCGGTTCGTTTTGCTTGGGAATAAAAACGAAAAATTGAAATGGAAACATTATTTGATTTTTTAAGACTGATTGTTCGCGGCGGCTATCTTTCTTTAATGGCGGCTATCGGTATTTTGATCTACCAGGTCAGCTCGCAGCGATTACGCCAAACCAAGCGGCGGTTTATAAAAATCTTTATTGCTACATTCTGCGTTGCGGCATTGCTCATTATCGCCGATTTTACCGTCAAAGCGGATTCCGTCAGGCTTGCTCAATTTTTATTCAGTATTATTTTTTTGTATTCGCTGGCAATTTATTTATTTGTCTTGAATTATCGGATAAGAAAACGAATCACCCCGCAGGAACTGCTCGAAATTCAGATAAAAATTGACGAGAAATTGTTTCAAATGAAGCAGCCTTACGCTAAAAAAATATAATGATTCTCTTACAAATAACTTTCTTCGGTCTTACGGTAAGTGAAATAGTGTTGCTCGGCGGCATTGTTTTAACGCTGCTCGGCTTTGTTTTGTTTTATAAATCCGATAAAAAGAAAAAAACAGCCGAAGCGAGAACTGCCCATTTAACGGCTGATAACCTTGAAATCACGTCGGTCGCCCATCAGAGAGACCAGCATCTGAAATGGCTCGCCGATCTAAAGCAGATTCAAGACACTCATCATCTCGACCTGACGAAAATAAGCGATGAAAACAAGAAACTTTTAAGCGACAAGCTTCAAGAGATCGAAGCACATAACCTGACCCGCGCCGAACTTCGCCAAACGGTCAAAAGTTTTAGGCGGCTAATGGTAAAACTCGAACTTCCCTATTGGGAAACCGACGCGGACGGCGATCTGATCTATGTCAACGGCAGATGGCTCCAACTGTTCGGCTTGACACTAGAGGAAGCACAGGGCAAAAACTGGAAAACGGCGGTCGAGCAAAGCGATCTGATCAAAATGGAAGTGGGCGGCGATGCTCATTCGGTTGACGGCGACGACGACTATTCGCCGATATTTACAATTCACAACTCGACAACCAACGAAAGCTATAAAGTCGAACCCGTGTATGTGTTGGTAAGAGACGGCAATGACAAAGGCTTCAAAAGTTTCGGTATTACCAGAAGGATTAATGAAAACTGATTGCGGTGTAAATTATGAAACCAATTCATTGCGAAATCTGCGGCGAAGCGTGCGCTGAATTTAACGCGGCGGATCTGATCGCACGCACACACTCGAACGATCACGCGGCGCAGGTTTCGCTTAAAGACATTTTGGCGGCGGCGGCAGTTTCCGAAAAATGTCTGATAATTTTAAGAGATTTTTACGACGAAAACGAAAGAGTGAAATTTATCGTTAAATAAATTCGCAAAATATAAATGATACCGAAACCACCTGAAAATTTAATCAATGCGTTCGTCGAAGACTTTCTTCCCGCGCCGGAGATCGGCGAATTCGTAAAAAATACGTTTCTAAATGAAACGAGCGAACTCTTTAATGAATCGCACACACATCTTTTGCAAGCAGAGATCGGTTATCTATGGACGAATGCCGAAAACGTGCGCCAGATGAGATTTGTCGCCGCGACCGCCGAAATACCGAAACCGCCGATGCAAAGCAGTGCGTGGACAAAGGCGAGATACAACCATCAACTCCGTCAGTGGTTCGGCACGGACAAACTCGATTTTCTTTTGACATTCGATGCCCGTTATATGAACGACTGCGAAGATATAAATTTCCTGTCGACCATAGATCACGAACTTTATCACTGCGCCCAGAAACGAGATGAATTCGGAGGATTGCGATTTAACGACGAAACGGGAAAACCTATCTATGGGTTATTAGGTCACGACGTTGAGGAATTTGTCGGCATCGTTCGTCGTTACGGAGCATCAGCCGGAGCGGGACAAACAAAAGAACTGGTCGAGGCGGCGGCATCTGCTCCATTGATCGGAGCGGCGGATATAAAAAGAGTTTGCGGCAATTGCAGGTAAAAAAATTATGAAAAATTCAAATAAATCATTTGACGAAATACAGGAAATTTCCTTTGAAAAAGCGTCGGAACTGGTTCAAGAAAACGGAGCAGTTGACAGGTACCAAGCACTTGGAATTCCATATCCTGATCTGGAAACAATGTGCAAAGGTCAATGTGAGGGAATTGGTTTTTATCCTTGCCAAAACGACGAAGAAATTACGCCTTTAGAATTGGCGGCTTGGCTCGATTGCCATAACGCTTCCGATGCACATCAAGACGAGCCTTGCGACGGCTGGCATTTTATAACTTGTTTTGAATGTAGCGGAACAGGTAAAGCAATTTCCGAAATAATTCATTAATGAATCTTTGACACGCTTTGACAAAAAATAAAATCACCGATGGCAGCACCAAAACTACATATCAAAGTTAAAAGATTTATCGTCAGAAGTTTGGCGTGTTACGATTCGCCGACTGAAGTTGCCGCGACGGTCAAAGAAATGTTCGATGTCGAAATTTCAAAACAGGGCGTGGCGTTTTACGATCCGACGACAGCCGCCGGAAAAGAGTTGAGCAAAACATTGACCGAACTGTTTTACGAATCCCGCAAAGAATTCGAGGAAACCGAAGATTTGCCGATTGCCAAAAAAGTTTTTCGTCTGAGAAAACTCGCAATTTATGTTGAAACATTCGAGAAAATGAAAAATTACAAAGCGGCGGCGGGAATTCTCGAACAGGCGGCAAAGGAAATCGGCGGAATGTTCACCAATCGCAAAGAGATCACCGGAGCGAACGGCGGCGCGATCGCAGTTCACGCCAAAACTCTCGACGATTGGGAAAAAGACGCGGAAAGCCGAACGGCGGAAGCGGCGGCGGCTTTAGAGATGCTTGAAACGGATGAAGATTGATCGCGCAAAACCGGCTGATTTGAAAGCGGAGCCGACCTATCAGGGACTTGAAAAAGAACTTGTTGTTTTTTCTATTGCTCATCCCGATTGGACGGCGCATTCGAAAAATGAAAGTTGCGAAACGGAAGAACCGCATAAGATCACGAACTGCGGAATGTGGACTGATGAATGACCGCCAACCCGAAAATTTTCAAAACGCGACGCGCCCGTTTTTTAGTTGAAAACCTGAATCTGCGGCGGGCTTCCGGCGTGGCGGATGCGGTTTGGGAACATTTCCAGGTCGCTCATTTGAACGATGATTCGATCTTTCGCATTGAAAATAAATCGCGGCAGATCGCGTGGAGCTTTCTGATCGCAATGGAATCGGTCGGCGATGCGATTTTAGACGCTCAGGATTCGATATTCGTTTCGATCAATCTCGAAGAAGCGAAGGAAAAAATCCGCTACGCCAAAGCGGTTTACGAAAATATAGAACTCGGCGGTTTGCCGAAGCTGGTCATTGACAATCAACTCGAACTGGAATTCGACAACGGCGCACGCCTGACGAGCCATCCGTCAACACCGCCGCGCGGCAGAGCGAAAGCGAACGTCAAATTAGACGAATTCGCCCACGTGCAGCGCGACCGGCAGATCTATACGGCGGCGATCCCGATCATCTCGAAGGGCGGAAAGATACGGATCGGTTCATCACCGTTCGGCGCGTCCGGCGTGTTCTGGGAAATAGATACCGAGTCTCTTCAAAAATATCCGGGCTATACCAGAAAGAAAACTCCTTGGTGGGAAGTTCAGGCTTTTTGCAAAAATGTCCGCGAAGCGAGAAAGCTCGCACCTTCGATGGAGACGTTCGACCGTGTGGAACTGTTCGGAAACGACCGGATAAAAGCGATCTTTGCCAACGTCCCGATCGAAGATTTTCAGCAGGAATATGAGGCGCAGTTCGTTGACGAAACGACGGCGTGGATTACGTGGAACGAAATCGCGCTCAATCAAAATAACGATCTGCTTTGCCTGAAGGCGATCTGCAAAAACGATGACATCGAAGCGGCATTTGAAAAAATTGACCGGCTTTACGCCGAAATCGAAAAAGGAAACGCGGAAGCGGCGGTGGCTGTCGGCGGCGACATCGGGCGAACCAGAAACGCTTCGGAATTTTTCGTCGTCGGTCTCGGGAATACGAACAACTTCCCTCTTCGTTTGATGCTGACATTAGAGAATTGTTCGTTCGAGTCGCAGAAAGCGGTCTTGAAAAAATTGTTCGAAGTTTTGCCGGTCGTCGGCGGCGAACTCGATAAAAACGGTCTCGGGATGCAGCTCGCCGAAGAAATGCAGGAAGCGTTTCCGTACAAAGTCCGCGGCGCACAGTTTACGCAGGAGTCGAAAAAACTCTGGGCGACGGACGTAAAGATGCTTTTTCAAAAACGGCAGGTGCCGATCCCGGTTGACCGCGATCTGGCTTATCAGATCCATTCGATCAAGAAAATAATTTCGTCGTCGAAAAATCTGATATTCGACACGGACCGTAACGAAAAGCATCACGCGGATAAATTCTGGGCATTGGCATTGGCACTGGCGGCGGCGCGGCGCGAGTGGATAACCGATGACGGTTTAATGATCGGTTCTTACGGTTTTAGTTACTAGGAAAAGGAAATATGGCAAATCCATTTGAAAAATATACATTCGAGCAAGCCAATCAGCTATTCGGTACACGCGGCAAAGAACTTGCGGATAAAAAAGCGAACGTCGAATACGTCAAAGGCAATCACTGGCAAGACGGCAAAGGCTGGCGCGGTCCGCATTTCGAAGGTTCGGGAAAAATCAGCAAAACCTTAAAATCGGAGATCGAGCGCGATTTTACGGCAAAAGGTTCGGCGCGTTCGGTCGTCCGCCGAAAAGTGCGCGGCGTGATCGGCAAAATGCCGACGTATCAGGTCGCATCAAGAAAAGCGGCGACAGAATCGGCGGACACAGGTTTAATTGATGAAGCTAATGAAATTTTAAACGAGTTCTGGAAAACAGCGCGTGTTCACTCAGCGTTAAAGAAGTTCGTCAAAAATTTTGAAACTGTCGGCGAGGCTGTTTTTCGGCTGTTCTTCGTTCAGGATGAATACGCGCTGAAGCCGGCGGCAACCATTCCCGAAGCGGTAAAACGGATCGCGTTATTTTGTGAGAATCCGGGTCAGGGAATCGTTGTTCAGGATAAAAAGACGCTTAAAAAAGCATCATTTTACCGTTACGAAACAAATGGTCTGATCTTCATTGAAATTTGCTACGTCGCTGATGACGGCAATACCGTGTTTTATACGCTTTCGCGCACCGCATCGGCGGAATTCGCTCAGACACAATTTACGGGCAGTATCGGCGCATATATGGCGAATAGACCGCAAGTTGCTAAAAGTGCGCCGGTGGCGTTGCCTCTAAACGGGAATCTGCTTGTTTTCGAGATGACCGGCGAAGCACTTCTCAGTCAGGCGATGCTGTCGCAGCAGAGATTAATTGATAAGGCTTTCACGATGATGTCGCATAATCTGGATGAAGACGGTTTCCGGCAAAAGAAGATTTTGAACGGTTTACCGCCGGGAGAATTCAAAAAAAACACTCTCGGACAAGATGTTTACGTCCCAAACCCGGACGGCGAAGCGGTCGGCGCAGGCTCGATTTCCTACACATCGGGAATTCCGATCATTGAAAAATCAACCGACGGGAAGATCAAACAAACTTACACGACTCCGAGCGTTCACGAATCCGAACCGATCTCGATCACGACTTACACCGAAACGGCAGCGGCGGCTTCCGAAGCGATCTTAGAGGAAGCCGACCAAATGCACATCAGTATCTCAAAGGACGCGACACCATCCGGCGAATCGCGCCGCGAAGCCCGCGAAAGTTACAAATCTTCGCTCGAAGATACGAAATCCGAACTCGATTACGTCGTCAGCGCACTCTTTGAAACAGTTTTGGCGATTGTCGCTTATTTGATGGCGAGAAGCGGTCGTTATGACAACTTGCAGGTCAATTTCAGCGCGATCTTGAACGCCGGTCCGGTTTCGGTCGAAGAACGGCGGGCGGCTAAAGAAGAAGCCGACGACGGTTATCGTTCGCGCGAATCGGCGATGGAGGAAATGAACATCAACGATCCTGACGCGATGAAGGCGCGAATAAAACAGGAAGCGGAAGAAAATAAGCCGACCGAAACGTAGATTTTTGAGTGCTTTGCAAATTTCTTCTTGCAATTTATTCCATAATCGTTTATTTTTGAAAATGAAATTTGAGTTGCGCCGCTAAATCTGGCGCGAACAGCAAGAGTTGAACGCCTTGCAGATTCCGAAAGGGATTTGCAAGGCGTTTTCTTTTTGTTTCAACTACATCCGGCAGAGCCGGAACCCAGCCATCAAACCAGAGGTTACAAGCTGAAAACTTATGAAACGATCAATTTACGACAAATTGGAAGATATTCCCGAAGCAGACCGCGCGGACTATGAACTGCAAAACGGCAAATACGTTCTGCAATTAGACGGCGCACATCCGGTGCAATTGAAAAACACGGAACTGCTCGGCGAAAAGCAAACCGCCCAAAACGCGCACCAAATCGCGCTTTCGCAAAAAGATGCGGAAATTCAGAGAATTTCCGGCGAACTGCAAACCGCGAAAAGTCAAAGCGGTCTTCCCGCCGGTCAGGTGGCGATCGCTCAGGACGAACTGACACTACTTAATAATTTCAAAGCACTCGGAGAGTTCGATGAAGTTAAAAAACGCGCCGAGGAATATCCGACGCTCAAGGAAAAGGAAGAATCGGCGGCGAGAGCGAAAATTTTGACCGACGCGGCGGAAAAGCACGGGTTGAACGCTTTATCGTTTATCCCGCTTGCCGAACAGCTCAAATTGAGCGAAAAGCTGACCGCACAGGAAACCGACGACGGGAAAGGCAATAAAAAGACCGAGTATTTCGTCAAAGGCAAAAACACCGACGGAACCGATACTTCGACGGTTTTGAGTGAATTCGTCAAAAACAACGACACATTCAAACCTTTTCTGAATTCCTTGTATTTGTCGGATGACGACAAGAACAAACTTAACATCCCGAATCAGGGACACGGCGATCCGCCGTCGGATAAGAACGAAGCGGAAAGCTACATAAATTCGACATACGCGACTCCGGGACAAAAGGAAGACGCGAAAACGTAGATCGGCAGAGCCGAATAAAAACCCAGCCGGACAGCCAGAGGCTTATAGAGCTGATAAGCAAAAACAAATTTAATTTTTAGGAGATAAAATGGAAAATCCAAATTTTTCGGACATTCAACTAACGCCTCCGGTCTGGATGGGAGATTACGCGAATCGCGATTCGATCGTTCCCGCGCCTGCAAAGCTGAATTCGGCGGCATTTAACGCTGAAGACGCTGTAAAGGTGGTAGTGGCGGCAGGCGGCGCGGCGGTGGACGCAAACAGCGTTCCGGTGCTTGCACTTTCGGGCGCAATCGCTTCGGGAACGGTTCTGGACTTCGGCGGAAAGAAATTCGCCCGTCTGACGGCAGCGGCGGCGGCTGGAGAGGAATCCCTCGCGGTTGCAGCTTTAGTCACAGCACTTGCCGCAAACGACACTTCGACGTTTCCCGGAACGGGCAGAAAGCGTGTCCCGAGCGGAACTTTGATCGGCAGAACATTTTCCGAACGCGATGCGGGAACGGGATTCGGTCCCGCCGACGTGGCAAACGACGATGAGATATATCTGAATCCTTTCGAGGTGGCGGACCTATCGGTAACGGACGATGTTGAGCTTTACCGCCACAACAAAGTCGTCAAGGAGAATTTTCTTCCCAATTGGGAAGATCGGACAGCAGATGAGAAAGCGAAAATCCGCGAACTCTACACCTGCATCTCGGGGGTGGCATAAACAATGGATATTTTAACTTTACTTGAAAAAGCAAGCAAACCGGTCAACAGCACCGGACTGAGCCGTTTTCAGATGATTATGTCGAACCCACTGGCGCAATTTGGGAAACCGAAAAAGCCGTTTCTGGGTCTTCGTCTGATGCCGGAACGATTGGTTACTGAAAATCAGTTCACGGAAGAAAAGATCAACTACCGCACGATCGTCGCCAACGACGGGACGCGCTATTCGCCCGTGCAGATCAAAGACGGCGCAAAGGTCGGATCGTTCGACGTAAAACTTCGCACATCGGACAAGGGTGCCGATTTTACGGGAAAGGATTACGACGCACTTGTCAACATTCTCAAACGATACACCGGAAGTGATGTTCCGATGCAGCAAATGATTCAGCTTATCAAATGGGTTGATACGGAACTGAATATGCCGCTCGTCGTTAAAAACGAAGTGATGGTCTGGCAGTGTATCGTTGACGCGCTAGTCAAGAGAATCGGCGATAACGGATACCAGGAAGATGTCAAAATCTCGAATCCGGCAGGGCATCGCGTTGCGGTTCTCGGCGATTGGGCAGACGACTCATATAATCCGCTCGACGATATTTTCGCGCGAAATCAGTTTTTAACCGATAAAGGAATGATCGTCCGGCAGATCATCGCCGGAACTCCGGTGACGAGCAAACTGCAAAATAACGCGAAAGTGAAGTCAGCGGTCGGCGGCTACATCAATGTAACCGGCGGCGGCGCACTCGTCGGCAACTCCAGCCGCGTCACGCTCGACTCGCTAAATTCGTATTTGGCGGAAGAGCAGCTCCCGCCGATCACGAAATACGACAACACGTATCAAGACCAATTCGGCAGTAACTTTTTTCTCAAACGCGATGCGATGGTGTTCATCTGCGAAACCGATCAGACGGAAACAATCGATCGCGGCGACGACGAACCGATCACGGTCGAAGAAACGCTCGGTTACGTCGGAGTCGGTCGCGTAACGGGCGAATATATGCCGGGACGCAAACTGGTCGTTCTTGAGAAGCAGCGCAAGCCCTACGGAATGGAAGGCGAATCCGTTCAGGAAAGTTTCCCGGTCAATCAAAACCCGGAAGCGGTCGCTGTTTTAACTGATATTTAATCAGTTAAAACATTTGAAAATAACCGGCGGTGATCTAACCGACCGCCGCCGGCATTTACTAAACGAGAGGATTTTATGGCAGATAAAAAAGTAAAGATCAATTTGGCGAAACCGGCAACATTCGGCGGTGAAAATTTCGCGGCGGGAGTTGTCGAGGTGCCGGAAGCGGCGGCGGCGGCGGCGGTCAAAAAGGGGTTAGGCGAATATACGGACAGATCGAGTGCGGAAAATTCGGAAGATATTTTATCTATCGAAGAAACTCAAAAGCGTTTCAGCGAAGGCGATTTATCCGATCAGGTCGTCGCATCGCTTCGTCACCACAAAGAAGTTTTGTTTGCAAATGAGAACGCTTCGGTTTCGGAGCAAAAAACCGCCAATACTGATAAAAGTTCAGGGAAGCCGTCAACCGAAGACCCGAAAAATTCCGCTTCGGGCGATGACGGGAACGGCAAAACTAAGGAAAATACGCCAGCGGAAAGCAAATTGCCGGAAGATTTTCCGATGCGCCACATTTTTGAAAAATCGAACAAGCTGGCACCTGACGGATTCAAGACAGTTGCGGAAGTTCAATCTAAGACCCGCCAAGAGTTGATCGATCTCGACGGCATCGCTGAAAAATCAGCAGATGCGGCTCTGGCTTACGGCAAATAAACGATTCGCTCGTCGGCGAAAGGTTGAGTTATTTCGGGTTTTTGTAAAAAATTATGGGTTTTTATTTGGAAAATGATTTCAGGGAGTTGTATATCACCGATTCGGCGACGACGGTTTCGAGCGCGCAAATCTCCGAGGCTTTTTTCGATGCCGAAGAAATACTTCTCGATCTGGTCGGCGAAGCGATCATTCTGGAGGCAAAATCCGAAACGCCCCAAAACGCCAAACGCGCCGAACGAATAAAAAGAGCGCACGGAAAACTCGCTTTCCGCGCGATGCTGATCTTACGATCGAGCCGTCTGCGCGACGGCGGCATAGTAGGTTCGGAACGGGATGTCAATAATTCCGTAACAACTTCCTACATTGCCGCAGATGAAGTCGAAAAACGCCGCGAACAGTTATATTCGGACGCATTAAATTTGATCTCCGAATATGTTGTAAAAGTCGAAACGGTCGTCGAAACGGCTCCGAGTTACTCGACGACCGTTTCGAGAAACTTGACCTGGTAAGCAAATGAACCACATTGAAGCCGAAATCACGCCGGGCGATCTGAAACGCGAATTAAATGCCGCAGCGCGTGATCTGGAAAAAGACTTTTTGAAAAATCTTGTCGAAGATGCAGCGGGCGAGATGCAGCGCATTATGCTCGATTCAACGCCGACGGGAAATCCCGCGAGCGGCGGCGGCAAGCATTCGGCGGTCGGGGAGCCTCCGGCAATCGTTACCAGAGAACTGTTGACCGGAACGCGCGGTTTTATGCGCGGCGACGACCCGGTGATCGAGTTTCCCGAACAAGCATTATATCTCGATCCGGTTTTTGAAGATTTGGACGAGGCGGGCGGATATTTGAATCGTCCGTTTATCAACGAAGGAATTAACAATGCGCTGAATCGTCAGCCGCAAAATCTATGAGTTCGATAGCAAACACGGTCTTTGAATTCGCACAATGGGTGAAATCGCAAAACGATGCGGCGGCGGCGGCGGCGGTCGTTTTGCCGAGCAGATACCACGAGATCGGCGGCAAAGATTCACGTTACGTCAGGGTGTGGGATGTTACGTCGTCCGAGCCGCGCATCGCGCCGAATAACAAGATCAAGGAATTTAACGCCGTGATTTATGTCGAATTCATCGCGCGACCCGAATCGTTAAATCTCGAAGATTTACTGGCGGCGAGAGATTCGTCGTCCGCGATGGCTCTCGAATTCGCACAATATGTTTTTGATAACACGAATCTGCGTTCATCACACTGCAATGCAGCGGTTACGAGAAAAACGGACGGCTGGGGAGTGATCGGTTCGGTGAAATATCCGGTCAGTTATTTATTATTGAAAATCAATCAAGTATGAAACACCAACTAACAGCAAAACGAAAAGTCGATATGTCTTACGGCAACGTAAGTCTTACGGCGAAAAAAGGCGAAACTGTCGAACTCGAATCATCAGACGCGGAAGTCGCGTTGGCGACGGGTTATTTTGAGTATGTCGGCGAGGTCGAAAACAAAGCAACGCCGCTTTTGACGTTCCTCACGTCGGAAAGCGAAGAGATGGCGGTTTATGCCGACGACACGCCGGAAAAATTAGAGAACCGGTATAACAAAACCCCGCTTTTGGAATTAGCGGCGCACGTTAAAGCCGAAGCGACCGCCGATAATAATAAAAAAGAAATCGCCGAGAAGATTTTAAAAAAAATAGGCGAAGGAGAATAAACGATTATGGGACAAAAAGTAGGCGAATATCAAGGGATTTGGGCGATCTCGGAAACCAACCAGGATTTTAACGCGGACATTGTGCCGGCGAGTGCGCCGAAAAATTACAGGTTGATGGTCTCCGAAGGCGCGATGAGCGAACCGGATTTTATGGACGAACCGGCGACGAACGAAGGTGAAGCGACCGGATCGGAATACAGCACGAATGCGTCTAAAGCGCGAAACGATGTGTCCGGGTCGGCAAACTTTCGCCTGACGTTCCCGTTGCTGGGTTTTTTGGCGCACCGGGGTTTCGGCGTGACCGGCACACCCACTACGCTGGCACCCGGCGTTTACCAGCAGGAATTTTCACTGCTTAACCCGTTTACTAACCGCAAACTGCCCTATTGGACGGCAGCGTTCAAACCGAGCGAACGTGCGCTTGCCGTAAATGATATTCATTCTTTCAAGTATCGCGGATGCGCGGTTGAATCTTTATCATTCAGTTCCCCGAAAGACGCTGCAAAACCCCATCTGCGAGCCGCTTTAGGCTGGCGCGGTTCCGGCAAACGGGAAAGTGCGGCGGATATCAATCTTTACAAGTCGCCGAGCCATATCGCCAACCCCGACGTAAGTGAGGAAGGTAAATACATACCGGAGGTCGGGAAAATGAAAATGTACATCGGCGTTGGTAAAGCAGGAACGACTTTTGAGTTTCTATGCGATTTTATCGAAGCCCCGATCTCGATCGAAAACACGCTCGACACGGAAAACGGTTATAACTGTGCGGTCTTTCAAGACCCGGCAGACCCGAATTCGGCACAGATCCGCGGCGAAATGGACGTTGTGAAACAAAATGTCGGCGTATCGTTTTTGTTTTTTGAAACGCCGGAAATAAAAGATCAGTATGATTATTTTAACGCGCAGAGATTGAATCTCGCGTTTTCTGCGGACTGGACTTATAAGGGCAGTTTGATAGGCGCAACCTACAACAGAAGCGCGACTTTTTCGCTTCTGGGGGCGAGAGTTCGCAAGATCGAACGAACAACTTATCAGGGATTCAGAGCGATGCGCGTCGATCTTCTGCCGCAGGCGCAAAGCAACGTGATGCCGCTGACGCTGAAAATGGTTACGGAAGTTCCGAACTTTGCTAATTTTATCGCATAAAAAAATCTGACTGGCTTAAAAGAACGGGCGGCAAGTTATTCGATCCGCCGCCCGTTTCGACGTTCAACTGATTAAATTTATGAAAAAAGAAGATCCATCCGAAAAACTCGAGTATTCCAGACTTGCTGATAATACAATTCTGTTGACGGTAAAAAAAAAGGGGAAGGAATATCACCCGACGATCACACTGACGGCAACAACAGATGACGAGTATTTTAGTTTAAAAAAGCAAACCGCCGAAAACGCTAAAACGGTCAGGGACTTATCATTCGAGTTATTAATGCCGTTCGCAAATTTGGCGAACGAAAAGAAGTCGGCTACCGCGGGCTTTAAATCCTCGCCGCAAACCAAAGAACTGATTTCTGCAATGCAGGGATATTTGCACTGCGAGGCGTTGATCGAAACTACTAACGCCGACGACGACGAGCTGCTCGATTATGAAGACACGACACCCGTGTCGGTGTTTTTTCTGTTTAACGGCAAAGAAATCAGAAAGCTAATTTCGTTTCGCGAGATTTTGCAGACCGAAATGGACGAATTTTTAAGCGCGAACCTGAACAAGCCGAATAAAACAGTTTTGGCTTCTCACGCCCATAAAACGACGGAAGAAAGAGTTTTCGAACTCGGTAAAAAACTGGTTGCCGGTTCGGAATATCCCGAAAACGATATTCCGGCTTGGCATTTGATTAATGCGACGAGCGTCTATTGCAATTCCGAATACGAACGTCTGGGAAAGTTTTAGAAAAAAACCGTCCGGTTTTTCAAAACAAGATCGCCGCGATGTTCAATTTTGAAAAGCCGGAACAAGAAAATGAAGTTTGTCCGGGCGAATCGAAATGTCCGTTTTTTTCGATAGCTGAAAGCGAAACCGGAGACGGCTTAGTCGCCTGCACGGATTGCCGCTTATTGCCGACAAAACCGAAAATTTCAACATCGGGCGAAACGGCGGAAGAATTGATCTTCAGGCAAGTTTTGTATGCACGCGCCGAAGCCAAACTAAACGGCGGATATATTGACAAATCGAGCGTAACAACCAGTATTTACGCGGCGGCGATAGAGTTTGAAAGTTTATTCGAGAGCGCGAAAACGCAAAATGCGTGTTTACTGAGGTTGAATTTGGAAGCGTTTTTGGGTTCTCTGCCGCGATGAGTTTGATTTTGTTTTAGAGTTTGGAACATTTGATATGAGTACGGAAAGAAAAGTTTATGTGACGTTCATCGGCAAAGACGACGGCGTGGTCAAAAATGTCGATGTGATTTCCAATGCTTATAACAAACTCAAAAAAGAGGTCGGGAAAAATTTCGAATTACCAAACAAAATTGAAACAAAAAATCTTCTTGCGGATATTAAAAAATTCGAGACCGAACGCGCCAGAATTGCCAAACAAAACTCTTATTTAATGCAGAATCTTCGCAAAGAAGAAACTAAAGCGTTAGATCAGGAAGGCAAAGCGCAGGTCAGAAGTTTCAAGCGCGATATGTCCGAGATCGCAAAATCGGCGAAAGACTCGGCGGTGCAGACCAGATCTGCGTTTTCACAGGTTTTTCAAGGTTCGTTTTTCGGCAGTTTAGCCGGGAACGTCGTTTCAGGCATTGCCGCGCAGTTTTCAAAACTTCCGGGCATTGCGCTCGATTATCTCGACCAGATGGTTGACATCTCACAGGAACGCGCGAATGCCATAAAGGGGTTGGAATCAACGGCTCTTTTTAAAGGCGTTGATCCGTCAACCGCGCAGGAATCCGTTAAAAATTTACGCCTTGTCAAAGCCGGAATTTTAGATCTGAAAGATGCGGCGACGGGCTACAAAAGCCTTCTCGCATCCGAGTTAAACGACGAGCAATCCGTAAAAATCCTTGAAAGATTTTCCGACGCGGCGGCGTTTGGTAAACAGTCGGCTTTGAGTTTTGGCGAAGCGATTTCACGGGCGGCTGAAGGCATCAAAAACCAAAATTCCGAATTAGTCGATAACGTCGGCTTAACAAAAAATCTATCGGTTATTCTCAAAGAGCGTGGATTCGAGTTAGAGGATTTAAGCAATAAAACGAAAGGTCAAAACGCGATTCTCGCTCTTTACAACGGGATTTTGGAAGAAACTAAAGGACAGGTCGGCGATGCTGACAAATTAACTCAGGGTTACACCGGCTCGACCGCGGCACTGACGACCGCACAAAACAATTTATTGGCGGCTTACGGCGACTTCATTACAACATCGCCGCAAATGACGGAAGCCAATAAAATTCTCACCGAGCAAATCAACGAATATACGGGCGGTGTTCAGAACGCCGATTCGGAAACCGGGCAGTTTACCCGAAACGCGGTTAATAATTACGCTTTATTAAAAGCGCGGGCATTAAATACGGCGGCAGGGATCGTCGAAGCGTTCAAATTGTCAGGGTTAAGCATCGCGTTCGGGATCACAACCGTTATTGGCGGAATTACGGCGATTGTCGAAGGTGCGGTCGCGTTAGTAAGAAAAACCGCTTACGATGCTGTAAAAGCAGTTTCGGATTTAGTTGCGTCATCCGGTAAGTTTATCGCGCCGTTTTTGGACGGGGTAAATCCGACTTGGGCGGCAATGATGCGCTCGCAGTCGCCCGCGCCGATGCCGGAGAAAACTTTATCCGAATTTATGCCGGCGACGAACGATCTCGTTAATAAAACGAACACGCTGATAGACCAGATTAAAAAATCCTACGGGCGAATGGAAACCCTCAGCGATGAAATAAGAGCGATAAACGCGAGGGTCGGGAATGCTTCAAATTCAAACACAAAGTTTGAAACAATCTATTTGGGCAAAAACGAGAATGATTTGGGCGGCGGCGGCACTTCAAAAAGCAAGTCCGGGCGGCTTTCATCCGCAACCAAGAATTTTCAAATGTCGCCGGAGGCAAAGGCGATAATTGATGCGGCAAAAAAACTCGGCATTTCACCTATTGATCTGGCAACAATAATCAGCTATGAAACAGCCGGAACGTTCAGTACGAAAAAATGGGGCGGGAAAAATAATGATTATTTAGGATTGATTCAATTTGGAAAAGAGGAACGGCAAAAATACGGTGTTTCCGGCTCACAAAGTTTCGAGAGACAATTAATAGATTCGGTTGTTCCGTTTTTCAAAGATCGTTTTGCAAGCGTCGGTCGAATCACAGAAGGCGCGACGCTGCTTGATCTTTATAAGACGGTCAACGGGGGGAATCCGAACGTAAGTTCGAACGCTTCAGACGGCTATCGAATCGTAAACGGACGACGGGTTAGAAACACCATCGCCGGACACGTCACTCAAATGTCGGGAAATCATCGCCAAAAGGCATTGGGAAGATTCTTCGGCGGGAGTGCGGCTAATATCGGAGATGATGATTTTCAAATCAGCAATGCTGAAAAATCGAGTCAATTTACGGCGGCGGTGCGCGAGAAAAACCTTAGAAACGCGTTCGATTGGTATAAAAAAATGGGTTTGATGCCCGGCGATATGCTTAATTCGTTCACGCAGTTGATGATCGAAGATGCTAAACAAGCCGGAACGACTCAGCCAACTAAAAATGATGTTGCTCAAATTTTTGAGAATGCACGCATCGCAAAACAAGACGGGATAGGAATTATCGCCGACCCGGGCGGGACGGTATCAAGTAATATTACCTCACGCCCGACGGTTGATGAGAAATACATCTCTAATCTGCGCGAATCGCTCGGTCTAACCTCGAAGTCTGCTGATGAAGAAAGCCGCTACTTTCAGCTTGTGATGCGTCGGCGCAATATTATCGGAGAGATGACTGCTTATATTGAGTCGGATGTTTTGCGGCAGCAGGAAGATCTGGTTGATCTCGAAGTTCGTCTGGGAATTCAGAAGCGCGAAAATGACGATGCCGAGTTTACCGCAAATCGTCGTAGAATTTCGGCATTAAGCGAAGAATATCAGTTAAACGAGGATATTGCGGAAGTCAGAGACCGGATTGCCAATGTCGGAGTAAATTCCGCAAAACGATACGAGCGAGCCTGGCTCAATGCGATTTACGAGATCAAAGACGCGAACGAGCGTGCGGTCGAGGATGAGATACGGGCAAACGTCAGGCTTGCGGATTCGGCAACTTTGCATAGCGAACAGGTCAGAGCGCGGGTATTATCGCATCTTGCAGAACAAAAAACTTTATCTGAATCTTTAGCGGATGGGATCATATCGGCGTTCGATAAAGCATCGAATTTTATAACAAAATCGTTCGGAAAGATGGGTGAAATTCCCATCATCGGCGATTTACTTAAATTCTCTACAAACCAGACATTATCGAAGATAACGACATCTCTTTTAGATAAGTTTATACCGGGCGGTTCGGAAATATTTAATCAAACCAAAAATCCGATCGCCGCGCCAATCGTCGAACAGCAAAAAACTACTAATAAATTATTAGCCGCAATAGCTGGAAAAGCTGGAGTAAGTCCCGCATCGCTAATATCGGGCGGCATCGGCGGTTTGGCGACAACGGCGATTCAAGCAGCAACGGGCGGCGGCATCGGCGGATTATTCGGCTCAGGTCAAGACCCGAACAATTCGAACATTTTCCATTTCGGCGGCGGTGCGGGCGCAAGCGGAAGCCGAACGGGCGATATTTTAGATGGTGCTGTTCAAGTTTTTGCGGGCGATAAAGGCAGGCAAGATGTCTTCTCGAATCTTAAATATTTATTCTCAAGCAAAGACGGCGCAATATTTGGAAAAGGCGGAATTTTCGGTGACAAGGGTTTCGGCAATAACGTCGGCACATACGGCGCGGTTGGCGCAGGTGCGGGGATGATCGGCGGACTGGTCGGCGGTCGCGCAGGCGGTTTTATCTCAAATATCGGCGGCGGCATCGCTTTGGGCGCACAGATCGGTTCGATAGTTCCGGGTGTTGGCACAGCCATAGGCGCACTAGTCGGCGGCGGCATCGGTCTTTTAGCTTCGATCTTCGGCGGCGACCCGAAACGCAAAAAGGATAAAAAAGAAAATCTGCCCGCCTTAAATAAAGGTTTCACCGACGCATTCGCTGAATTTCAGCAATTGATCTCGGACACAAAATCGCTGAGAGTTGATGCGGATTCGGCTTTATCGCGCGGCACGGAATTGCGCGGACAAATCGCCAGCGGATTCGGCATTGAATTTTTGTCGAAAAAATACCGTAAACAGGCGCAAAGTTTAATTCAGCAAAAATTACTCGCCATTGACCAAAAACCCGGCGGATTAATGGAACAGCTTCAGCAAGCCGTCGAGATAGCAAAAGCGGCGGGTGAGCGGCGGCAAAGAATTCTGCCCGAATTTGCCGACGGCGGCGCGGTATCGGCGTTTTTCACGAAAAACTTTAGCGGACTCGTGCCGGGACAATACGACAGAAAAGACGACAAACTAATAAAAGTTTCCGGCAACGAGGTGGTTCTAACTCCGAAAGACTGGCAGCCGATCACGCCGTATTTGCAGGCAAAACGAGTTCCGGGTTTTGCCAACGGCGGTTATGTCGGTAATTCCGGCGCGAAATCCGGTGATATGAATTTTACCGTCGAACTAAATAACGTGACAGTAAACGAAAAAAGTTCGATGACTCTTACAAATCAGGAAACGCTCGAGAGAAAATTTATTTCTCTCTACAAAAACGCGAAAAAGAATAAGGAAATTTAATGCCGAGACCGACAGTATCAGCCAATTTGTTAAAACACTCAGCCGCCGCAAGTTTTATAAATATAACGACGCGCAGCGGTGAGATTTTTTATCACGCTACGGAAAAGCTGGACATCGGCGGGATTCCGTATTCAAACTATTTAATCAGCGTCGGCGGTTTTACGGAAACGGGAACCCAGGCGACCAACAGAGTGGAAATCCGGCTGTCGAACACCGACGACGCGCTCGGTATCCGCATCGCGTCGAAGCTGAGAACTTTAGAGCTTGCTAAATGCGACATTTATAAAATATGGTATCCCGAAAACAATTTTGCCGCGCGTGAGACGAAATATTTTTACGGCGGTAAAATCGTCGGATTGGAAACCAACACGGAAACGGGCGAAAATGAAATAAACAAATATATATCATTTTCGGTGATCCCGAAAACGACGGCGAGCGGATTATCCGCAGCCAACAGAAATCTCTCACCGTTGTGCTGGTATATATTCAAAGGCAAATTCTGTCAATACTCCGGCGCGCTGATGACCTGCAATCAGCAGTTAAAATCGCTGCACGGATGCTTCGGCAGGCGTAACGAAGAACATAACGGCGGCTGGACGAATCCTGAAACTCCGACGCTCGGATTACCGACAACCGGCGGCGGCGGCTTTACCGGCAGGGTACCTTGCTTTATAAAAGGAACACCTGTTTTAACGCCGTCCGGTTCCCGGCAGATCGAGACATTTACCAAAGGCGACAAGATCTATTCGTTTAACCCGAACACCTTAGAGGTTGAAGTTGACGAGGTGGTCGAGATGCTTTCGCATTCAGCAAACGGATTTTACGAGTTTACGTTCAACGATAATTCTACTTTATCGGTAACGCCGGAGCATCCGTTTTTAGCTGCCGACGGCAAATGGATCTGCGCGGACAGATTTGAAGAAAAGAAAACTGAAATTTGGCGTTTTACCGGAAAATGGACAAAAACACATATCGTGAAAATAAAGCGGGAGCATTCCGTAACGCCGGTCTTTAATCTTCACGTTAAAAAGAACCACGTTTATTTACCGAAAGGCTTCGCCGCACATAACGCGAAATCTATTGATATTTATTAATTAATGGCTTTAGTTGATCATTTAAAAAACGACGATCCGACAAACAAGGTTTTGGCAATAGCCTCCGGCGTTCACGTAGCGCAGGGGCATCTGGCGTTCTCTTACACAATCGGAACAAGTCCGAATCACCGGATCGTTGTCCGTCACGCGATCGCCGACGCGCGGAGCGGCAAATGGAATAAGGTAAAAGCCGTATATTTTTCAGGTCTGAATGTTCCGGCATCGGACTACGAAGTGTTTTACGGCAGACAAACGGCGACAGGAACGCTTTTTAATACCGATATTCCTCGCTACGGGACAGTCATCTTAGATGCAAAAGGTTCAATGGGTGTCGGTAATGCCGATACGAAAGCAAATCCGCCCGTCGGCGATTCAGGGTTAATCGGCATTTTTGAAACCGGACAGTTTCCAGACTTCGACGGTTTCGGAAATCAGGTCATACCGGGAACTTCGACAATTGTTTCGGCGTTCGGCGGCGCATTAAACGAAACTTATTTTTCTTATACGACAAATCCGGCGCGTGTCCTTGCCGGCTGGTATCTGGAATATTGTGAAGACGCATCCGCCGCGGATATAAACTGGACGGTATGGACGCAGTGGCGCGATTATCTGGCGGCTCCCGAAACGGTAGATTACACGACCTTGGCGAATTTCGACGGTTTCGGCTTAACGGGCAAATATTACTCTGATCAAAGTTTTACGAATTTGCTCGAAACCCGGATCGATCCGTCGCTGTATTTTGCCAACAGTTCGGGAACTCCGGCGGCGGGGCAGTCCGCAACCGGCTTCAGCGTTCGCTGGACGGGGTTTATCAAGCCGCAGTATTCGGAAACCTACACTTTCAAATTAACTCACGATAATAGCGGAAAAGTCATCATCGGCGGCACGACCGTAATTAATCAAACGAGCGTCGGGACGCACACCGGCACTATCGCACTAACAGCCGGACAGTTTTACCCGATCACGGTCGAGTGGGCAGACTTCGGTGCGCCGTCCGAACTCTCTTTGAGTTGGTTCTCATCGTCACGGTCGGAAGAGATCATACCGCCGGAAGCTCTTTACCCGGCGGTCGAGTCTCGCCCGCGATACGAAGCACATATTTCGTTTTCGACACCGGCAACGATTGACCAGATGATCGACGCGATTTTGCTTTGCTCGAACTCGATCCGTCAGGATGTCGGCGGAAAAATGGAGTTTCGATGTATCGAACAGCTAACGCCGACGTTTCACATCCAGGAAGGGCAAAACCACATTCTTGATGATGTTATAAATTTTCACCGCTCGGACAGACGCAGCAGTGATCCGTTTAATGTTTACGAGGCGGTTTTTAATGATATCGATTCAAAATATCTGGAGAAACCTGTCAGTCCTATACAGATCGAGATTCCCGAATTATTGAAATTGACAGGCAATCGGCGGATCGTCAGCACGATCAACTTTGCCGGGCAGGGACGGACGATAAATATGAATCGCTGGCAGGCGTTGAAGATTTTAAAACGCTTAGCCGACGAAGCGGTAAATGATCTTGAGGTTTCATTTACCGGACGCGCCGCACTATATCCGGTAGTGCAGGGCGATCTGGTCAAACTAACACACCCGGACGGGGCGTTTGAGGAAACAGCATTCTCTGTCAAGGAAGCGACCGACAATTCTTCAGAAGAAACCGCCGACACGCGGCGGTTTCTTCTGATCGAATCGTCTTATCAAAACACATAATGACAGCCATATTAACCAAAGGTCTTACATTTTTTTTTGAAGCGGACAGCATCGGCGGGGCGGACGGCTCAAATGTGGTCGAATGGAACAATCAAGTTCCCGGCGGTCCGGCACTCGCCGCAAATGCGCCTTACCCGACATTAAAAACCAATGCGCTGACGGGCAAAAATTCAAACGGCGATAGTGTTGCCAGAAAGTCCGTGGTCTGGAACGGCTCGGCAAATCCGCTAAAAACCACGACCGCTTTAAATGTTCGTCACGGTTTTATTGTCGCGAAAATCACTTCATCACCGGCATTTGGAAATTTTGCAGGACTTCTGACCGCGCCGACGGACAATCTGGTTTTGGTAGGAAATGAAAATACAGGGAATTTTTACGACTTCCGAAATAAATGGTTTGAGTACCGGTTAAACGGGCGCGGATCCAGCCGCCAAAGAGTCTGGGTGAATGGCGGTTATACGGAAACACTGTCAGCTCCGGCTTCGATCGGGTCTTACGGGCTGATCTACTTCAAATTTTGGGACAACTTGCAAATGAACGGTGTGCAGATCGGGCAGGACAGGAATTTAGCCAACAGATTATTAAGCGGCGAGGTTGCACTGGCAGCGTTATATGAAAAGGATTTGTTAGAACCGGAGGTTCGCGCCAATATGCGCTCAATCGCCTTCAGTTACCAGATCCCGCTGGCGGAATCGTTTCCGTTTACAGGTTCAAAAGGCGACACCAGAACTCCTGAGAAAAAGATCATTTCAGACGGGCAGGACGAGCCGAACACGAGGGTCCGGCGCGGGCTTCGGAATTCTATCGAAGGCAATTTTTCACTTCGTTCAATGGACGAATTAAAACAGGTCGAAGCATTTTACAACGCGAATTATCCTGACAAGACCTTTTTGTTTCGTGATTTGAATGTAGTGCCGGCTCGCGATTACCTGGTTCGCTTTCGGGTGCCGTCGAGTCCTAATTTCGGCGAAAACGCTAATCTGTCAAGTTATTCGCTGAACTTCGAGGAATCCCGGACGGAACCGGCTTATTCGATTCCGGCAGATGCGGCAACCATTGGATAAAATTATGTTAAGAGAAATAACGGGAAAAGTTTACGACGCATCGGGAAAGCCGCTTAAAAACGCCCGGATCTACGGCGAGATCACCAAAGGGACGCTTGCCGATTCGGTAGGAACGTATTCGAATAGATTCAGCGCGGCAACCGACGCAAACGGTGACATTAAAGCCGTGGACGGCGAATCGCCGCTGAAAGTGTTTGCGCCGGACGAAGCGGGATTATCGGTTCTGATCCGCTGGACCGGAGCGGTAGATTTCAAAAGCGTTTTCAGCCGTGAAGATGATTCCGCGAAACCGTTTAGTGATTTGAGAAAATCGTCCGGTGATTTTTATTCGCCGGACGCGGAAAGTTTTTATGCGTATTTGAGCGAACGGATCGCCAGCGTCGGCGGCGTAACGTCAGTCAATTCAAAAGCAGGAGCGGTGGTTTTGAATCCGACAGATCTGGGTTTGCAGTATTCGCTTAAAGCCAGAGTGCTGCAAAATTACAGCGAGGTAGAAGCTTTATCCGTCGGCACTCTGCCGATATTGTTTATTGTTTTAGCCGATGAAACCAACGGCGGCGCAAAAACTTTTTACATTTACGACGGCGGGAATTTAAGCAGATTGTAAGCCGGTAAAAATATAATTATGGAAGAAGAAAATTTTATAGAACAGTTTCGGGAAAGACCTGTTTACGGATGGGTTCGTGATGGTGACGGTTCGCCGATGCCTAATGCAAAGGTTTATTTCAAACCGTCGGGCAAATTGGGGTTGACGGCGACGGATTTTGTTATTGACAAACAATTCTACGTTTTAACAAACGATAATGGTTTTTATTTCGCTACGCTTTGGTGCGACGAAGATTCGCTTGTCGCGATAAACTGGCAGTTCGCCATTATTACCGACATAGCCGAACCTGTGTTTACCGACGACTATGAATTTTCTCTCGCTTATGATGACGGTTCGCCGATCGCCGTTTCATTTTTGGCGACTAACGGTGTGGCGGTTCCCTCACCGGTGGAACTTTTATATCAAAGCTTGGACGTAAGGATTGCCCAGACTTCCGTCAGATTCGATATCGCACAAACTTTAACGCCCCAGGAACAAAAAAGAGCGCGTCAAAATCTTGGAGTAAAACCCGAATCAATGATCTTTGCAGCTTCCGATCTGATCTCCGATTTGACGACCGGAACAGACAAAATGATTATTCCGATACCTTATGATCTCGTTTTGACTGACGTTCGCGCTCATTTTACAGTCGAGCCGCCGTCTGGGGCGGATTTTATTATTGACCTGAATATAAACGACACCTCGATCTTGGAAGAAAAGTTAATTGTTGAGGACGGCGCACATTCTTCGGTTACAGCGGCAAACCAGCCTGTTATTTCAAACACGAACCTTGTCGAAAATTCTATATTATCGGTGGATTTCGATCAGATCGGCGCAGCCGGCACGGGAAAAGGAATTATTATTACGCTGATTTATACTAGAGATTAAAGCCAAATGAACATTATAATAAATCCGCATATTTATTCAGGCAATTTATATGACGATGATGCACTTGCGTTCATCACAGCGGCGCAAATAACCAGCAGCACCCAAAAATCTGCTATTGACAATCTCGTGTTTGGGTTGAAAGAGGCGGAATTGTGGGGAAAATTCCCTGCGCTCTACCCGTTTGTTGGCGGATCAGCAAACTCGCATAAATACAATCTAAAAAAACCGTTAGATGATGATGCCTCATTTAGATTGACCTTTGTCGGCGGATGGAACCATTCGCCGACAGGCGCAAAGCCAACAAATGCGTATGCCGACACGCATTTGGTTCAAAATACGGTCTTATCTGCTAACGGAGCCGGATTGAGTTATTACTCGCGAGAAAACATCGTCGCTCCGGCATACAACGTCGAAATGGGAGCTTTTAGTGAAGATAGTGAAGATGCTTTTTACGAAAGTATAAAACGCACATCCGTATCAGATATTTCGCACGTCTATATCGGTGTTAATGGAAGCGGACCATCATATATTTCAGCAACATCAGCAGTATTTCTCACAGGAACCCGAATTAATAATGCTGATTTGCGAGTTTACGAGAATGGTGTGCAGCGAGCGGCTGATTTTTCAGTAAACTCAAATGGGGCAACGGCATTTCCTGTTTACCTCGCCGCTCTAAATTACAATGGCGGGGCATCGTATTTCAGTAACCGTGAATGTGCGTTCGCAGCAATAGATAGTGGTTTAACTGCTTCGGAAGTTGCTGTTTTTTATGAATTGGTTCAAGCATTTCAGGTTGCGCTTGGTAGAGAGGTTTAGAAAGATTGTGATATTATATTTTTTATGAGTGCGATTTTATTAGTTGATAAAACCGGCTGCGTTGTAATCAATGTCCCGAAATCTGAATCAGCAATCAACATTCCGACACAGGATGATGAATTTTATAAATTTCGCCTCTATATGCGCGAAAGTGTGATCGTTAATAATGAGCGTTTCGATATTTTCTGTCCGACTGATATGTCAATTTACTCAGTCTTAAAAAAAATCGTTAATTTGTTCCCGAATAAATATAGCCAGTTCATTTCAGCTTTACCGCCCATCCCAAAATTCTATCCCGATAAACCTCAGAATTTAACTTTGACTCACTCAAAAAATCTCTAACCAAATTCACAAGATATTCTTTAAATTCCGAAGATTATCGTGTATCTCTTCACCGACAAAATTATCCCGAAATTGTTAAATAACCGTAAGTCGTATTTAAAGCGAACTGATAAAATCAGTTATTGCAATAAATATCTAAACTAATTGATTCCGACCTCCGGCATTCTAAAACTTCCATTTAATCTTCATAACTTCAAAAATCCCCGTTTTATCTGAACTAAATTGCGAAATTATTTCTGGATAAATTGGAGAATTTTGGACTTCGTTTGGACACGCTTTTTAATTTCAGTAATAAAAGTAAAATATCTTTTTTGATTGTTACCGCCGGATTATTATTTTGTTGACGAAAAAATATTCGCGCCGACGATAAGGTTTTCATTTTGGTTTATTAAGATATTTCGTGGCGAAAGATTCCTAAATTTTCCGGTAAACGCCCGTCGCTAATCTTTCCGCGAAACCGTCTTTTACCAATTTGTGATTCGCCTTTCCTGCTTCCTTGCGCGTGATGCCGATTGCTTTTGCGAGTTCGCCGCGCAAAGTCGTGCCGCACATTTCGAGAAAGACTTTTGCCAATCGGGCGACGGCTTCTTCACGCGAAACTTTTTTTGCAAATTCTTTTGGAAATCTGGCTTCGGCGAGCGTCCAGATATATGTAAATTTCGGTTGATACAAAACTTCCTGCGGCACGACTTTCATACATCTTTGCAAATCGTCCAACGCTTTCGTTAATTTCGCGCGTTTTTCGATCTTCGCATCTTCGCGCAGATCGGACGTTGACGATTCCCATTCCTTTCGCAAAATTTTCAAAACTTTTAACGCTTCTTCCGACAGATCGGATTTCTCCGCAGATTTCGCTATGCCGTAGATCGCGCCAAAATACGGAATCAAACGCGGCGCGACGAACATTGCGCGACCTTTGACGAGCTTTGAATAATAGACGTTTCCGCGCATCATCACTTCGTCTTTGAGCGTCCACGCCAGACTCATCTCGAAATCTTTCTGCACATTTCGCGGCGAATGAACATCGCGCCTGCCGCAGACGGCGATGTAAACGCTCGGCAGATTCGTCCGCGAATCGGTCAACGCCAGACAAAATCCCAAATCTTCGACCATCCGTTCGACATCCATCGCCGTCTGAACTTTCAAAGTTTCCTCGCGCCGCCATTTTTTATCGCGGAAGTTTTCGACATTTTCCGGCAGAGTTTTCATATCAAAATCATAAGTCGTTCCAAATAAAATTATTTGTTATTAATAAACTGTTTACATTTCATTGAGATGAATTCTCTCCATTCAATTTATAAAGTTCCTGCGCGTCCGGTTCTGCCAAATCTTTTCTGACCAGCAAAAGCAGATCAACGCCCGGACGAAGCGGGTAAGTTCCGACCCATTTGTAATGCGCGGAATATTCGCGGATCACATCGGTTTCCTGATCGTCTTTTTTAGCCACGATCATTTCCGAAGTCGTCGCCGGAACGATTCTGCCGTGATAATTCGCCTTCGGATAATCTCTTGTGTACCACGGCATCGCCCAGTAATCGGGCGAGACGACTTCGATTGTCACTTCTTTTCCTTTGCCGCTTTTTTCGGCGTAAAATTCGATCTGTCTTATCAGATCGAGAAACCCGCGCCGCGTGTGCGCGTAAACATACGGCATCGAATCATCGTCGTAGCGTAAGAAATTCAGATCGTAAGTTTGATAACCCAAAATTCCGGTCGCCGCCAATATCAAAAGTCCGGCGAGAAGTTTTAGTATCACATCGCGCGATGCGAAAATTTCGTTGATTCCGTAACCCGCGATGATTGCCATCGGAAGCAGAAACGAAAGCGCGAGCCACGGCGTTTTATATGGAATTATCGTGTAAGCGAGAAAAAGTCCGAACGCCCAGAACGCCGTGAAAATTGCGAATTTGTGTCTGCCTTTGGCTAACGCGATGAGTGCGCCGACCGCCGACAAGATCACGATCGGCGATTCGACCTTCAACAGCCATTTTACATAAGCTAAATATCCGTTTTGCGTGTGGTCTTTGCTGCCCGTTTTCGTCCAAACCGTGTATGCTTCGAAAAATCTGCCGACACCTTCCCAAAATGTGAAAAACGACGAGTAAAATAGAATGCCGACGTAAACGAAAATTGCAACGCAGATGACGGCGATAACCAATTTATTTTTGTTGTCGCCGAGCTTTTCTTTGAACGTGGCGAATTTCAAAGCGACGGGCGCGAAGTCGTCGCGTCCGATGTCAAAACCCATTCCCGCGTAAATTTTCTGCCACAGCCAGACGCAAGCCGCCGCGATCAAAACCGTAACGATGGTAATAAAAGCCGTCTCTTTCGTCGCCAAAAGCAACATCGCCGATACGGACGCGAGCATTAGATAGATCGGTCCGCCTTCGTTCCATTCGAGCAAAGTTTTGATGATAAAATACACCAAAACCGCTTCGATCAGGAAAAACACCCCGCGCAAAGTCCAGACAAACGTCGTATTTTCCGCACCGACGATATTCGCCAGATTCAGCGCGGACGGCAAAAAGCAGACGAACAAAATCAATGCCAGCCAACCGACCGCAAAATATCCGGCGCGGCGTTTTTCGATAAAAAATAAAACGCTCACGACCATCGCCAGACTGATAAAAACGAAAAACATTTCGTGGATAAAATACCGCGAAATAAAAACCATTCCCGGCGAAAGCGCGATAAAAAGTGCCGCCGCCAGACTTCCGATCTTGCCGATGTAATCTTTGAGAAAGAAAATCAAAACAACGGTCAAAACGCCGAAAACCGCCACGCTCCAACGAACCGGCAAAGTGTCCAAACCGAAAAGTTTTGTAAAAAACAGCGCAATATAATAAAGCGTCGGACCGTGATAATTTGTCGCATCGTATTTATAAACCCCGTCACGAAAAAGCGTAATCAAAAAATAACCGTTCACGCCTTCATCGTGGTGCATAGGTTTTAACGCCAGATCGTAAAACCGCAGAAAAACCGCGATCGCCGTCACAATAAAACAACCGATTAGCCAGTGCTGAGTGCCGAGTGCCGAGTGCCGAGTTTCGTTGGTTTCGTTTACAAATTCTTCCTTCTGCATAACTTTTCTGACTTCTGATTACTTCACCTTATAAACTGCAAATTGCCCGCTTTCCGCAATTTTCGGGAATTTTTGAAAATACGTCTCGTTGAGCATCAAATTTTTGTCGTCGCGTTCATCGGGCGAGATCAAAACATAATCAACATTATATTTTTTCAGCAGTAAATCCGCCGTCGCGTCGCCCGCGTAGATTTTATGCACATCATTTTCGCGGTCGGCAAAATCAATTCCGTGCGATTGTAAATGTCCGGTGTAGCGCATCAGCGAAAGTCTGCCCGACAGCGCGACCGCCGATTTGAATGTCGGATCGTTTAAGAACAGTGCGTCCGGCGGAGTCTGTTTTTTTATCATCTCAGCAATTTTAATCGCGTCCGACGGGAAAACCTGCGAATTTATTTTGCCGGACATCGTCCGCCAAACGTCCAACGCGCCGGAAAATGTCAGACAAATTAAAATCGCGGCGGAAATCAACTTGAAAATTTTCTCTTTTTCCCACAACCACGCCAGAAAATAAGCGATAAACGGAATCGAACCGATAAACCAGTAAATTAAAACCTTGATGTTGTCCCATTCCCACGGCGCGAGTTTCATCGTGTTTGAAATAACGAACAGAAACGCGAACGGAATAAAGAAAAGCAAGTGTTGAGTGCCGATTGCCGAGTGCTTAGAATCTTTTTTGATCTGCGTTTTCGTTTTTTTTCTAAGCGTTTCTTCGTCTTCAATTTCACGTTTCGGCGTTAAGTAAGCGATCAAAAGTCCGGCGATCAATGCGGGAAAAACGAGTCCCGTGTTAATCAGATAAAACCAGAAAAAGTTCAACTGCTGTTTGTGCCAGCCGAAATGTGCGCCGAAAAATGCGGTCGTCTGCGTCGCACTTCCGGTCATCACGAATGCGATTTCGCCGATTGAAAAAATCGCAACGCCGATGGCAAACGCCGTCCAATCACGCCATTTTTCGGGTTTTATAAATAACATAAAAACTCCGACGACGAACAACGCCGCCAGCGAATGCAGATGAATCAGCGGCAGAAATCCGGCGAACAGACCGATGACAAACGGCTGAAACGGAAACGATGCGAGCGAATTTTTATCTATTTCGACAACTTCCGGCACATCTTCCGACGCGAAAAGATCCCACAGTTTTTGAATGACAATGATCGCCAGAGGCATTCCGAACAAAAGACTTCTCTGCGTGATAAAAAGCACGACTAGCGAATTTCCCCAGCGGAATTTTTCCGAATCAATCGTGTAATCGCGCGGCAGATTCCACAGAAAATCTAAAAATGATTGTGCGCCCTGCCAGTAATCTTTAAAAAACCACAAAAAACCGAGTCCACCGCTGAAAAACAATAAAAACGGGGCGATCTTTCCGGCGAGACGGCTGTTTGTAAATTTGAAAACGAACCGTTCCAAAACGACGAGCAGAGAAAACGCCCACGCGATATTCTGCACGAGCATCGCGCCCGAAACATTCGCGCCGAGCTTGTACAAACACGCCGTCAGAAAATCCGCCATAAACGGATATGTAAATTTCGCGCCCGCGTAAGACGGATTCTGCGGCGGAAAATTCGCGCCGTCGGAAAACGAAAAAATCGCGCCGAGATGATACGGCAGATCGCCGTAATTATTTGAACCGCCCGTAAAAATCCCCTGCGCCGTCTCAAACATCGCGCGTTCGAAAAACTGCCAGAAAACTACGAGAAAAAACAGGTAAAAACTAATCTTGAGAAACTGCTTATAACTCGCGCCCTGCATTTTCCCTTTGGCGCGGAAATAGTCGAGTTTGAATTTTTGTTTGTAATCTCGTCTGGAAAAAAGAATCAAAGGCGCGAGCGAGATCAGAAAAGTACCGATTATCACCGCGATATTCAGCCCGAAAAGATTCGCCGCGATAAAGCAGACAAACCCGAAAACCGCCGAACCGATAATATTTCCCGCCGACAAACGCCACAAAAAAGTCTCGTCATTGGCAAACAAATAAGTCAGCGCGAATCCGGCGAAAGATAATATTAAAATTATGATTAAGGAAATAAACATTGTGTTCTTAAAATTTAACCACAAATACAGATAAAAGAATCCGATTAAAAATCGCAGGACTGGAGCGCAATCCGTCCCGGTTGCATTGAGCGTCGCTTCGGCGCGAAAAAGTGTCCATTTACTTGAAATGCCGCAAATTATCGAAACGCCGCAGGCAACAAACATTTTTTCGCGCCGTCGCGCTCACTGCAAGCGGGGACGCTTGCGCTCCAGTCCTTTTCGCAATTTCCAAATCCGTTTTACCTCTTATCTTGCGTTTTATTTACAGCAAAAACCGGTCTCAAATCTGAATCAATCCCGCTTTTGAAATTAAGCCATAACTTGCTGATTTCTCAAAACCCGAAATCAATTGTAGAATATCATCTTTTGACTTTGAAATTTGAAATTTAGAATCTGAAATTATTATGTTACAAGCCGGAATAGTTGGTCTGCCCAACGTCGGAAAATCTACTTTATTTAATGCCTTGACCGCGCAGGAAACCGCGCTGGCGGCGAATTATCCGTTTGCGACCATCGAACCGAATATCGGGATCGTCGCCGTGCCTGACGAACGTCTCGGCATTCTCGAAACGATGAACAAGGCGCAAAAGGTCGTTCCCGCGACGGTCGAATTCGTTGACATCGCGGGACTCGTGCGCGGCGCGTCGAAGGGCGAAGGTCTGGGAAATCAATTTCTCGCCAACATCCGCGAAACCGATGCCGTGATTCAGGTCGTGCGCTGTTTCGAGGACGAGAATATTCACCACGTCGAAGGCTCGGTCAATCCCGTGCGCGACATCGAAACGATTCAGATCGAATTGGCGTTAGCCGATCTCGCGTCGGTGCAGAAACGCATCGAAAAAGCCCAGCGTTCGGCGAAATCCGGCGATAAGGTCGCCAAAGCCGAACTCGAAGTTCTGGAAAAATTCCTGCCCGTATTGGAAGAAGCGCGCCCCGCGCGTTCGGTCGAACTCACCGACGAAGAACGCAAAATCGCCAGAGGATTTTTCCTGCTCTCGACCAAACCGACGATCTACGCCGCCAATGTTGACGAAGCGAGTCTGCAAAATCCCGAAGCGAATCCGCACGTCGCCGAAGTGATGGAACACGCCGCCGCCGAAAATGCCGAAACGGTCGTCATCTGCGCGCGTATGGAAGAAGAATTGATCGCGCTCGACGCGGAAGAACGCACCGAATATCTCGCCGATTTCGGCGTAAATTCCAGCGGCGTGGACAAATTGATAAAAGCCGCCTACAAAATGCTCGGCTTGATGAGCTTTTTGACCGCCGGAGAAAAAGAAGTCCGCGCGTGGACGATTCCCGTCGGCACAAAAGCCCCGAAAGCCGCCGGCGAAATCCATTCCGACATCGAACGCGGCTTCATCCGCGCCGAGATCGTTTCCTACGATGTCCTAGTCGAAGCCGGAAGCGAAAAAGCCGCCCGCGAAAAAGGTTTAATGCGTCTGGAAGGCAAAGAATATGTGATGCGCGAGGGCGATATTGTGAATTTTCGGTTCAATGTTTAATTGATATAGTATGGAAACCAATAAAATTTTTCTGTAATTTTAATGATGGACACTATCAAACTAGCACGCCTAAGTCCTAACAGCAAGAATTATCAGAATTTGCTAAAAGTTAGTCCGATTGCGGCTTTATTATATTATTTTAGTGAATTTTTTGCTTTAGTTTTTTTTGTTGGTGCTTTGATTGCTGTCTGCCCGTTTATAATTGAAGTTATTCACAATATTCAGCAAGGTATCTTTTCAGCGTTTTTAATTAGTTCTAAACTTATGCTGCTTCCGGTTTCATTTTTACTATTGTTGGTTTTATCTATCTTCATTCATCGGCACATTTGCAAAAAATATACTATTGATTGAGTAGTCGAAAATAGTTTATCGTTCAATATTCCATTTTTACTACAAACGATGTGTTAAAATAATAGCAAAATACGGAAATTTCAATGACAGAATTATTAAAAAGAATTACTATAAATCCGAAACAATGCGGCGGGCGACCTTGTATTCGCGGGATGCGGATTCGCGTAATTGATGTGCCTAAAATTTTTGTCGCAGACATTGTCTGCCGACCAAATTTTATAGGAAATGCCTGATCTCGAACGTCAAACAAATTTGTTTACCGGCAAAAAGTCGTCGCGTTGCCCAATTTACCGCAGATGCTCTGGTTATTTGCGGCAAAGACAGTAATCCCGTTATTGCCGAAGCGTTGAAGTCATAAATTATCTGACGAGTATTCGACAATTATCTTTTCAGAAGTAATCTTACATCAGGCAATTTTGTTCATACTTTTAATCTCATCGAAAACTTTTCTATTTTTGTAGATGCTAATGGTTGAGCCGCTGGATTATTGACGAATTTTCTTTTGGATCACATTACATTAATTTCCCCCGGCTACATAAATTAAGTACCATTTAAATTGTAGAGTAGTAAACAAACCGCGCAAAATTATGTTACTATTTTGGCGGAAACATTTTTTTGAGAACGAATTTTAAATGGATCAATTTGCCTGGCTTTTCTGGATAATTTTAGGAACGATTCTCATTATCGCCGAGATATTCACGCTCGGTTTTGTACTTTTCTGGTTCGGTGTGGCGGCACTTGCGGCGGCGTTGTTCGGTTATTTGGGATTCGGATTCGGATTTCAATTCGTGATCTTTGCCGTCGTTTCCATCGGTTTAACGGCGATGTCGCGGACGATTTTTTCAAATTATTTTACGCACAGCGACGACGATCAGATAAAGACGGGAATGGACACTTTGCCCGGAAAGATCGGCACGGTTTCTTCGGCGAGCAAAGGCGCGTTAAATGAAGCGTCGGTCAAAGTTTACGGTTCGATCTGGCGGGCGTTTCCGGCGGACGAAAGAACGCTATTGAAAGAAGGCGAAAAGGTCGAAGTCGTCAGAGTCGAAGGCGTTTCGATCTATGTTCGTCCGGCAAATGCCAAAAGGGAACTTCCCGATTGGCGGCGTGAAGATTAAAAAAATCCGGCAGCGGAATAATCTGTGCCGGATTTAGTAATCTTTAAGAATTTATTTACTGGAAAATAAAAATTATTTTCGATTTAATTTGTCACTGTTCATCTCTTTTTATACTCAAATCATCATTTCGCCCGTGTCTTGATCGTCGGTATCGTGAATGTTGCCGAGATTTATCAAGTCGAGTTTTAATTCTGCATCGGTTGCTTCAGGCAGACTTTCTCCGGTCAATTTTGCGAGTATGACGGTGATATTATCTTCGCCGCCGTTTTCGTTGGCTTCTTTGACGAGCATCGCACAAGCCATTTCTAATTTTCCGGTATTTTCCAAAACGATGCGGCGCATATCCGCCGCTGTGAGTTTGTTGGAAAGACCGTCACTGCAAATCAGCAGAACATCTTCGCGCTGCGGTTGCAGACGTGCGGCTACAGGATAAATTTCATTTTGCGCGCCGAGTGCCTGCAAAATTACGTTTTTCAGCGCGTGAGTGTCGGCTTCTTCAGGCTGAATTTGTCCGGCATCAATCAATTGTTGAACGAGCGATTGATCCTTTGTCAATTGATAGATTTGTCCTTTGCGAATCAGATAAGTTCGGCTGTCGCCGACCTGAACGAGATCAACACCTTCTGAAGTTATGCCGACGGCGGTAAATGTCGCGCCCATTCCGTTATATTGCGGGTCTGAACGCCCCTGACGATGAATTGCGTAATTTGCCGAAACGGTTGCGTCGTAAAGTTTGCCGATTAAAGTGTCGTTATAACTGTTTGGCGAAAGCGTCGCGTCGGGATCGCTAATGTTATCCACCAGAAGTTTGTCGCAAACAATATCAACCGCCATTTCGCTGGCGACTTCGCCCGCTAATGCGCCGCCCATTCCGTCGGAAACGGCGAAAACCGCGCCGCGTTCGTCTATCTCGAACTGCTGCGTTTCGATGACGAATTCGCCCGCGTCCTGCGAACTCGACCACTTTTTCGCGTCCGAGATGTGCAGCAGTAAATAATTATCCTCGTTTCCCTTACGGACACGACCGACGTGGGAAGTAGCATGTGTTTCAACTATCAACATAATCCTAATGAGTGCTAAGTGCTAAGTGCTAAGTGCTAAGTAAAGCAAATAAAACTCAGGAATTATACACTAAGAGCCTTGTCTAAATCTTCAATAATATCTTCGATGTCTTCGATTCCGACGGAAACGCGGACTAACCCATCGGTTATACCAAGTTTCTCGCGTTTTTCCAAAGGGACGGAAGCGTGTGTCATCGTCGCCGGATGCGAAATCAAACTTTCGACTCCGCCGAGACTTTCTCCGAGGGTAAAAACACTGACGTTTTCGAGAACTTTTTTTGCATTTTCCAGCGAACCCGTTTCAAAAGCGACCATTCCGCCGAAGCCGGTTTGTTGTTTTTTCGCAAGCTCGTGCTGCGGATGATCGGCGAGTCCGGGATAATAAACTTTTTCTACTTTCGGATGTTCAGCGAGGAAATTCGCCACTTGTCTGCCGTTCTTGTCGTGCGCTTCCATTCTCACGGCTAAAGTTTTCGTGCCGCGCAGAACAAGAAACGAATCGAACGGCGAAAGAATCGCGCCGACACTGTTTTGAATAAACTTTATCCATTCGGCATCTGCGTCATCATTGAGCGCGGCGAATCCGCCGATTGAATCCGAATGACCGTTTAAATATTTCGTCGTCGAATGAACGACAATATCAACGCCGAACTCCATCGGACGCTGAAAATACGGCGACATAAAAGTATTGTCGCAGACGACTTTCGCGCCGTGTGCGTGTGAAATATCCGAAACTGCTTGTAAATCCGTGACGCTCATCACGGGATTTGTCGGCGTTTCGACGAAAACCATTTTCGTGTTCGGTTTAAAATGCTGATCGAGATTGTCCGCATCCGTCGTGTCAACGAGATCGAATTCTACGCCGTAATGCGACAAAACTTTATCAAAAAGACGGAAAGTTCCGCCGTAAGTGTTGTCGCCTAAAATTATATGTTCGCCCGCTTTGACGAGTTTTAAAACCGCGTCAATCGCCGACATTCCAGAAGCGAAAGCGTAACCGTATTTTGCGCCTTCGAGCGCGGCAATGTTCTTCTCTAACGCCGAACGAGTCGGATTCTGCGTTCTGGCGTATTCAAATCCTTTATGTTCGCCGAGCGCGTCCTGCGCGTAAGTTGAAGTTTGATAAATCGGAACGGCGACGGCTCCGGTGGATTTGTCCGGTTCGTTTCCGGCGTGAATGGCGATGGTCGAAAAACCCATAAGATTATAAAGTCGGATAACTCGTAAATTGTAACTCAATTCGCGGTAAAAAGGCTAACGAAATGACTGTATTTACAGGAAATTATGGTAACTTGCCAAATCGAAAAAAGCAAACGCCCAGATTGCCGTAAATTTAAAGAAGAAAAAGCGCGGTTTGCTTTGGGAAGCCGCGCTCGGTAGGTTTTAAATGTAGATATAATTGCAGATATGCAATTTTCATTTATTTTTCAACAAATGAGATTGCGGGGGGGTAATAGAAGGGACCTTTTGTTAATAATGTTTCGGTATCGAATTTCTTTCGTGCGCCGCAATTTAAGCAGGCGCGATAAGAACCGTCGCGGTTTGTGAACGGGCGCGTCAGATTTTTGTGCCAGCAACCGAACAGCTTTGCCGTAAAGCCAATTTTTTTTCCGAATGCGCTGTTTGTTCGATTTATCACTGTGTCCGCTATAAAATTTTGATCTAAAATATTTTGCATTTCTCTTTTCCTCTCGACATATATTTTCCAAATGCCGCTCGTTCGCATTAGTGGAACGAAACTTTGGGGAAAGTTTGCAGTCTTTAAGATGAAGGTATGTGAACTTTGTTTGTCTTTTTATTTTTGTCTCTTTTGAAATATATTTGATTTCGGATAAACTTCCCTTTTAAGAACTTTAAACAACCGAGATGTATAAAAAATTAATATTCACGTTACTTTTAACAGTATTTTTGTTCACCTTGCCGGTGCTTGCGTGGGACGATGCGGGACACCGTCTGACGGCGTATATCGCGTGGGAACGGATGACTCCGGCGGCGCGTGAGCAGGCGATCAAAATTTTATTGAAAGCACCGGAAAATTCCGATCTGAGCGTTTTTTATATCGCGTATAATTCGCGTTCGGCTGAAGCAAAACAACGCGATCTTTTTATGACGGCGGCGAATTGGGGAGACATTATCCGCGACAAGAATTTTCCCGTGCGTTTTGAAACATACAATCAACCGACTTGGCATTACGCCGATAAATATTGGCGGCAAAACGGCGAAACGGCGATCGTCTTAAGCGAAATGGGCGGCACGGATTCAGACGGAAAGGCGATCAAAAAACTTTATGATTTCGACAAAATTTTAAGAAATCCGACGGCGAGCGATGCTGACAAAGCCATCGCGCTCGCGTGGTTTCTGCACGTCGGCGGCGATATTCATAATCCGCTGCACAATGCGTCGAGAGTTACCGACATCGAACCCGAAGGCGATTCGGGCGGTAACAAATTTATGCTTTCGCCGAAAGACGCGCCGCGCGAAGATCAGATGAATTTACATTCTTTCTGGGATCAGATAATCACGAGAAATTTCCCGCGCAAAGACGACAAATGCGACGCGGATTATATCGGCGATGTCGCCAAAAAAGTTACTGATAAATACTCTTATAATAAATTGAAAGATCGCCTGAAACTCGGCGATTTCGAAGCGTGGCATCAGGAAGGTTTCGCGTTTTTGCCGAAACAGGTTTATCCCGAAAGTCTGAAACGCGGCGAGATGCCGTCGAAAGATTATCAGGAAAACGCTTCTAAAATCGGACAGGAACAACTCGCGCTCGCCGGTTATCGTCTGGGCGATATGCTCAATAATATTTTCGACGGCGCGGCGGCGGCGACATCAAATTCTAGCGGAAAAACTACGGCGGCGAGTAATACGACGCAGACGAATAACAACGCGACGGCAAACCCGACGGCACAGATTCCCTGCAAAATTATCCGCAAGGTTTTATATCCGGTTTCGCAGGTAAGAACGCCCGATCAAAAATTAAAGCTCGCCGTTCTCGATGTTTGCCCGCCCGACAAAGGAAAAGTCGCGCGCCCTTTGACGACAATCGTCGTTGACGGCAAGTTGACTTATCTCGAATACGATGTGATAAAAGTTTTCGATTCGGAAAAAGAAGCGAAAAAATACGCCGAAGAAAATAAAATTACGGATGCGGAATACTAAGATTTGCAATTAATGAATCCGAAAACTTTACTTGAATATTTTCAAAACCGGCTCGAAAATATCTGCGATTCGATCATCGAAATCGTCGAGATCGAATCGCCTTCACGCGACATCGGCGGAAGTAGAAACGTCGTCGAATGGATTGAAACAAAGACAAGAGAAATTTTCGCGGACGCGGTTTTTGAAAAGATTTTCGCGGAAGATTTCGGCACACATCTCATCATTCGCCTTTTCCCGTCGGATGAAAAACCCGTTTTGCTTCTCGGACACACGGACACGGTTCACCCGCCCGGAACGAAAAAACAAAATCCGACGCGCATTGAAAATGGAAAACTTTACGGTTGCGGCACGTTCGATATGAAAGCGAATATCGCCTTGATGCTCGAAGTTTTCCGCGCGATGAAAAATTTCGGTTTAACTTCAAATCGTCCGATAAACGTTCTGCTCGCCTGCGACGAAGAGACCGGAAGTCCGACGGGACGCGAAATTGTCGAGCGTGAAGCGAAGAAAGCTGAAGTTTGCTATGTCTTTGAGCCGTCGGCGAACGGCAAAGTAAAAACGGGCAGAAAAGGAACGGGAATGTTCACATTAAAAGCGCACGGAATTCCCGCGCACGCCGGATTAGAACCTGAAAAAGGCGCGTCGGCGATTCTCGAAATTTCGCGCCAGATCGAAAAAATTCACAAATTAAACGCGCCGGAAATCGGCACGACCGTCAACGTCTGCACGATCAAAGGCGGCACGACTTCAAACGTCATTCCCGAAAATGCAAGCTGTGAGATTGACGTGCGTTTTACGAATTTGAGCGAAGCCGAACGCATCAAAAACGAAATAAAAAGTCTGAAATCCTTTGACGAAAAAGTTTCCGTCAAACTTCTCGGCGAAATAAACCGCCCGCCGATGGAACGCACCGAAAAAGTTGTCGAACTTTTCAAAAAAGCGCAAAAAATCGCCGCGAGTTTCGATTACGAGATCGGCGAAACACAAGTCGGCGGCGCGTCCGACGGCAATTTCGTCGGTGCGCTCGGCGTTCCGCTTCTCGACGGTCTCGGAATCGCCGGAAACGGCGCACACACGCTCGAAGAATATGTTTTAGTTTCCGACATTCCGAACCGCGCGACGCTTCTCACATTGCTTTTGTCCGTATAAAAAAAAGTTCGGAGTTCTAACTTTAGTTGGAACTCCGAACTTTTTCGGCTATGTTCGATGAAAGACGGACAAAAAGTTTATTTAGCAGGACAATATCTTTCAAAAAGTTCTTCGGAGAAAGATTATGTTTGAAAGTTTGTGGGAAATGTTCAGTTCCGGCATCGGTATGAACGAAGTCGAGCCGGTGATGTCAACGTGGCAGATGATTCCGCGCACGATTGTCGTTTATATTGTCGCGCTGCTTCTGATTCGCATCGGAAAACGCCGTTTTCTCGGCGGTTACACGACGTTCGACATTCTGCTCGGTTTCGTCGTCGGTTCGATTATGAGCCGCGCGATCACGGGCGCGGTAACTTTTACGAATATGATCTTCGTCGTCTTAACGCTCGTCGGAATTCATTGGGTAATCGCAATAATCACATATTATTACGATACGAACGGCATAATAAAAAACTCCGAACGGCAATTGGTAAAGGACGGCGAAGTTGATGAGGACGCGATGCTGAAAAGCAAGATCGGCGAAAACGATTTATTGCAGGCATTAAGGCAAAAAGCCAACGTCGAATCGCCCGACGAAGTAAAATCCGCATATCTCGAACGCGACGGCTCAATCACGGTCATTCCGAAAGGCTGCGAAGTTCACATCGTCGAAGTCGAGGTCAAAGAAGGCGTTCAAAACATTAGAATTAAGATCCAACACTAAAATATTGGCTTTATTTCTCACACGGATTCTATACGCGCTTATAAAGAAATAGAGTTTTCCCACGAAGAAACGAAATTATCTCTTGAGATTACTTACTTATCTCGTGAGATTATTTACTTATCTTCTGAGATTACTTACTTATCTCTTGAGATTATTTACTTATCTTACGAGATAAGTAAGTAATCTCAAGAGTGTATAAGCCGAACTCGTCAGCAAAATGCAAATTTGAAACCTTTATTTGCTAAAGAAATACAAAAATTTCGCTTTTCAAATAAGGCGTTGATAAGTTAAGTTTTATAAATGACCGAAGTTCAGCCGAAACAACGTGCGCCGCGTAACCGAACGCTTGAATTATCTGCCGGAGAAGTCGAAACTTACCGCGGGCGCGTCGTTCATTTTGACAAAACACCGAATCTTTCCGACGTTTGCCAAAAAACTATCTGCGGCGATGCGTTTGAAGTCATCGAAAAACTTCCTGAAAACAAATTCGATCTGCTTTTCGCCGATCCGCCGTATAATCTGACGAAAAATTTCGGCGCGAATTCTTTTAAACAAACTTCGCTCGAAGATTATGAAATCTGGCTCGATTCGTGGCTCGAAAAATTGGTTAAAACATTAAAAAAAACCGCGTCCGTTTACATCTGCGGCGATTGGCGTTCGTCTTCGGCGATTCAGCGCGTCGGAATGAAACACTTCAATTTAAAAAACCGCATAACGTGGGAACGCGAAAAAGGTCGCGGCGCAAAAGCGAATTGGAAAAACGCCTCGGAAGACATCTGGTTTTTCACCGTTTCCGACGAATTTACGTTTAATTTGGACGCGGTAAAAACTAAGCGCAAAGTCCTCGCGCCATACACGGAAAACGGGAAACCGAAGGATTGGAAAAAATCAGACGACGGAAATTTCCGCTTAACTCACCCGTCGAATTTGTGGAACGATCTGACAGTTCCATTCTGGTCAATGCCCGAAAACACCGACCATCCGACGCAGAAACCGGAAAAGCTTCTGGCGAAAATAATTTTAGCTTCGACAAACGAAAACGATCTGATTTTAGACCCGTTCGCCGGAAGCGGAACGACCGCCGTGGTCGCAAAAAAATTAAACCGCCGATTCTGCGGAATCGAAGCAGACGAAAATTACTGTCTTCTGACCGAAAAACGGCTCGCATTAGCCGAAAATGACAAAACGATCCAAGGATTTTCCGACGGCGTTTTCTGGGAGCGTAATTCTCAGAATAAATAATTTACAATCATCACAACCGTTAATTCATATTCCTTACAAATTACGAATCTTTTCTCGTTTAATCGCGTTTAATAAATTGTAAAACTTAAAAGAAATTTATTTCCACGATTTATTGAACGATGACAGAAACGAAAAAAGAAATATTAGAATTTTTTGCGATGGTAATATCGGCACTCGGAATTTTCTTTGTTTTTGCATTCGCTCTAGGGAATTATTACCAAAAAGACACTTGTAAACATATAATTCAATCGAGTTTAATGGTTTTGATAAATCGCAATAAGATAAATTTAGAAAATCCTATAACAAAAAACTGGCGAAAACTTAGTCCAAACGAGCAAAAGCAGTTTATGAAAGATGTTGAGCAAAAAGGGAAAGACTATGCAGAATGTGGCGATTATCCTTATCTGCTTAAAGGAAAAGAATCTGACGGAAACGATTTATATTTTTCAGTTAGAAAAAATGAATACGATCAAATCGAAATAAAGGCGGAGCACTAATAAAAACTGAAATAATTTAAAGTTTCACGATTTAATAAACCTCTCTGTGTTCTGCGTGAACTCTGTGGCAAAATATATGTGATGAAAATAGCGACTTGGAACGTAAATTCGATAAACGTGCGGCTCGAACAAATGCTCGATTGGTTGGAGAAAACGGGAACGGACGTTTTGTGTTTGCAGGAAACGAAGACGGTTGACGAAAATTTCCCGCTCGAAGCGATTGAAAATGCGGGTTATAAAGCCGCGTTTATGGGACAGAAATCTTATAACGGCGTGGCGATTGTTTCAAAACACGAAATGAAAGACGTGCAGAGAAATTTTCACGACGACGAACTCGATTCGCCGAAACGTCTGATCGCCGCGACGATTAACGATATTCGCATCGTCAACACATATATTCCGAACGGCACGGAACTTTGGACGGACAAATTTACTTTTAAATTAGATTGGCTGCAACGTCTGCGAAAAATGTTTGACGACACTTACGATATAAGCGGCGACGTTCTTTTATGCGGAGATTTCAACGTCGCGCCGGACGAAACCGATGTTTGGAACGTCAAAGCGTGGGAAGGAAAACTGCATTTTTCAAAACCCGAACGCGCCGCGATGCACCACGTCAAACAATGGGGATTTACCGACGTTTACCGCCAGATAAACGGCGACAAACAAGAATTTTCGTGGTGGAATTATCGCCAAGGCGCGTTCGAGAAAAATCAAGGTCTGCGAATTGACCACATCTGGACATCGAAATCTTTAGCCGAAAAATGCGTCGGCTGTTGGATAGACAAAGAACCGCGCGGCTGGGAACGCCCGTCCGATCACACGCCGGTTGTTGCGGAGTTTGCAGGTAAGCTATAGTGAGAAACGAGAAATTTATATGAAAAATATTTCAAACATAAAGAGAGTCAAATTTTCTTTCTACTCGACTGTTTTTTTCAGCCTTTTACTTTTGTCCGCAATTTCATCTTACGGGCAGATCGAAAAAACCAATTTCGATAAAGAGACTTTGCAGTTGATTAATCAATTGGAAGATAAAACGCCCGAGAAAAGGCAAGAAGCCGTTGTGAAAATTCACGCTTTGGGTAAAGAAGCAATTCCAGAGTTGATTAACAACATCACAAATGGAAGAATTCCACGCTTTTTGCTGAGAGACCCTGCAAATAGTAACCTCACTGTTTCTCAGTTACATAATTCATTAGGATTGACATCGGCATATTTGGTCGAATTTATATTGGGAAATGAAGATTTTCCGATAAATGAGCAAGATGATAAAGACTTTATTTTTGGCAATAATTATGTTTACTGGAGCGGAATAATTGTAAATTCTAAAAACAAAGCAATTGAAGATTTTCAGCTAAATGAAATAAAACTTCAATATGAAAAATGGTGGTCTGAAAATAAAAATAAAAATATCGAAACTCTCCGAAAAGATTGGTCGGAAGGCAAAAAACCGTTGAGCCAATCAGAATATAAATGGCAGTAAACAGTTTTCCAAAACCTAATCTCGTGCCGCTCGAATTCGATAAAATCGAAAGCGAAGCCGAACAAATAAAACGCGCCGAAGAATTTTACGAGAATTTGAATCGCCGTCGGACAGTGCGCGATTTTTCGGATCGAGACTTCCCTTTTGAACTGATCGAAAAGGCGATTTTGACCGCCGGAACCGCGCCTTCGGGAGCGCATATGCAGCCGTGGCGGTTTGTCGCAGTGCGCGATTCGGTGATAAAAAGCAAAATACGCGAAGCGGCGGAAAAGGAAGAATTTGAAAGTTACAATAAACGTATGTCCGACAAATGGCTGAAACGTCTCGCGCCTTTGGGAACTGACGAACATAAACCTTTTTTGGAGATCGCGCCGTATTTGATCGTCGTTTTCCGCATCAATTCGGTCGGCGAAGGCGAAGAAAAAGAACCGACTTATTATTCGCAGGAATCTGTGGGAATCGCCGTCGGAATGCTGCTCGCATCGCTGCATAATTCAGGACTTGCGACTTTGACGCACACGCCTTCGCCGATGAAGTTTTTACAGGAAATTCTCGGCAGACCGAAAAACGAAATTCCATATGTTTTAATTCCCGTCGGTTATCCGGCGGAAAACGCGAAAGTTCCCGATCTGAAAAGAAAATCTCTCGATGAAATTATGACAGTGATTTGATCTTGGAAATTTTACAGATCGCACTTCATAAATAAAGTTTCCGCGATGGGCGTTTTGTAATATGCTTCGGTTTCCGTAAAGCCGAAAGATTTGTAAAGTTTTATCGCCGCCGGCATTTTGCCGGAAAGTGTGTCGAGACGAACCGATTTATAACCTGCTTCACGAGCTTTTTCGAAAAGTTTTTCGATGAGTTTCACGCCGAGTTTCAAACCGCGAAAATCATCGCGCACGTAAAGGCGTTTCATCTCACAGATTTCATCGTCAATTTTTCTAAAAGCGATACAGCCCGCGATTTTTTCGTCAACTCTCGCCAAAAATAAACCGCCTTTTGGCGCGACATATTTTCCGGGCAGATTTTCGAGTTCTTCTTCAAACGATTGAAAACAAAGATCAATGTCGAGCCACGTTTCATATTCGCGGAACAATTTTCGCGCGTGTTCGATGTGTTCGGGAGTTTCGGCTTGAAAAATTTCTATCATTTATAACCGAGCGCAACGAGTTTTTCCATCGTGATATTTTCCGTCGTTTGTTTGCCGTAAAGCATTATTCGTTCGACATATTTGGCGATCACGTCGGCTTCGAGATTTACCGCATCGCCGTTTTTCAGACTCGACAGATTCGTCAGTTCCCACGTTTTCGGAATTACGGCGATCTCGAAAGAATCGTCGCCCAAATTCGCCACCGTCAGCGAGATTCCTTCGACGGAAACAGAACCTTTGTAAACTAAATATTGCCCGATCTCTTTCGGAAAACCGATCTTTACCGTCCAGAAATCGCCCGATTTTTCCGCGCCGAGAAATTTCCCGCGCGCGTCAACGTGACCTTGAACGATATGACCGCCGAGCCGCGTCTCGGGCGTAACGGCGCGTTCGAGATTGACGGCGGAATTCGCTTTCAGATCGCCGAGCGTCGAACGATTGAGAGTTTCCTGCGAAACATTAGCGGCAAACGAATTTTTCGTTATATCAATCGCCGTCAGACAAACGCCGTTGACGGAAATCGAATCGCCTTCGCTCGTATTTTCGGTTACGATCTTCGCCGCGATCTTCAAATACGCGCCGCCCGAACGGGTTTGCAGACTCTGAATCGAGCCGAGTTCTTCTATAATTCCTGTAAACACTTTGTCAGTTATCAGTTATCAGTTATCAGTTACGGAAAACATTCCTGATGACTGATAACTGATGACTGTCATTAGAGCCACGGTTTTTTGTTCATAATATAAGTCTGAACAAATTCTTCGTCGGATTTTGTTAAATAAATAATTCCTTCGACGAGTCCGAAAATGCAGACCGCGACCGGAATAAATGAGCCGATTCCGCAGGTGATAAAAGCGATCACCCAACCGATAAGCTGCGCCGCAAGCAAAATAATTCCTTCGTTTTGATAGCCGAGAACGAATTTATGAACTCCGAAACCGCCGAGAACGATGCCGAGAATTCCCGCTAAAATCTTTTTGTCCGCGCCCGGAACTTGCTGATTTTGCGACTGCGGATATTGCGGTTGTCCCTGTTCCATCGAACCGCCGCCGAGCGGCAGACTCGCGCCGCAATTTCTACAAGTCGAATCAAAAGTCGAATTCTGCGCCGAGCATTTCGGGCAAGTCATCATATTTGTTGCCATAATATTTTTTCCTGTGTTTTATTGGTCTGTCGAGAAAATTATCCGACAGATATTGACTGATGTCAAGATTTTGATATTTATTGCCGTTCATCCGAAAATCAAGTTTTCTCAATCAAAGAAAGTTTACGAACATCTATCGTAATTGGTTCGCCGGGTTGGACTTCGTTATAGAGATTCGAGAATTTATAACCGAATTTTACTTCGCCCGATTTGTAAGAAGTTCGCGTGTGAACCGTCTGCGCGAATGATTCGTCAATCGCGCTCAAGACGATCAGAATTTCCGCGTCGGATTCTTCCAAATCTTTTTCGGTCAAATTATAAAGCGGCGATTTTTCGTCAATCGGATGCACTATCGTCCACGAAAGCGGCAAGAAATTAACGTCTTCGCGTTCGAGTTTAAGTTGGTGAAAACGCCGCACCAGTTCGCCGTTTTCCTCAACAAAGAGCGCGAGCAAAACCTGCATCTGCAAATTAATTAACTGACTGTTGCGGTTATTGACGATTCTAAACATCAATCCCGTACTCCCGCGATATGGCGCGACGACCGCATTTGTGCTGAATTTTATCTTCGCCGTCGGACGCGAAAACCGGGCAAAAACCACGCCCGTAATCAGCGCGTTTGCCAGAAGGCTGTAATAAGATTCGACCGCGACGAGAAAATTCGGCAGAAGTCCGACCGGATGAATCGTGCCGTAACCGATGGTTGCAAACGTCTGTACACTGAAGAAAAACGAGCGAATAAAAATGCTCTGTGTCGGCATTTCCGATGTATCCATCAAACTTCCATCGCCGAGCGAAGCGTAGATCAAACCGAAGACAATATTGCTCAAAAAATACAAAACAAGCACGAGCAGAAGAAACTGCACCCAACTCATTGTCAGCAAAATATGATAAAGATTAAGAAACGAAACTCGCTTCAAACCGCGGCGTTTGACGTTAAAAGTTCCGTCGCGGTTCAGGAAACGAAGCCGCGTCTCCCGTGCCACACGGTCGCCGAAACCGAGATCGCGGTTAATGTCCGAAACATAATTCGGCTTCATCGCCGCGCTTTCCGGCACTACAAAATCATCGGTTATTTCTTCTCCGGTCATCTATGTTAATTACCAAATCAAATTTTGTGCGAATAGTCTTAACTGATTGCCGTCATTACGCTTTTTCTCATAAAGTCATTATATTAAAGCCTAGAAGTTAGCAATTCAAGTATAGAGTTTATCAATTAAAAAATTGTAAATAAATTTCGCAGTTAAATTTATAACTTTGCCGCGCGATTTTAAAATTGATTTGGGTTAGCCATTTTTCAAAAACCAATTTCTGACATTTTCGCGCATTTCTTCGGTGATCTCGTGTTTGGCGTTGTATTTTTGGGTGTGCAGATTCGGGACGCGCGGCTTTAGTCTCTCGATATATGTTTGATATTTTTCGAGCGAATAAATTTCGTCGTCCGTCGAGTAAAGATAAAAAGTTTCGGCATCGAGTGGTTTGTAATTGGCGTTTTCTTCGAGATCGCCGGGAACACCGCCGCAGATTCCGACGACGGTTTTGACGGTTTCGGGATATGTAAAAGCATATTTGAAGTTTAACGCGCAGGCTTGCGAAAAACCGACGAGATGAATTTCGTTTTCGTCAACGACGGAATTTTCCACAAGATTTTCCACAACCTTTCGGATAAAATTTTGATGGAGTTCAACTGATTCGTCAGATTTATAATCTGTCAGCCAACCGAAACCGATCTTATAATTTCCCGCATCGTCCGTGCGGCGAAAATGCTGGTGCGGTGCTTGGAGCGAAACAATGACGAAATTTTCCGGCGCGACGAGTTTCGCTTCGCGCATCATATAATGTTTGTGCGCCCCGTAACCGTGAACCGCAATCAGAAGCGGCGCGTTTTCTTCGGCATTCGGCGGCACATACAAATCGTAATAAAGATTGATTTCAGTTTTGATTGATAAGTCGGTTTGAATCATTTGGATTTTAGATTATTCGGTAACTGATTTTAACCATTTTTCCGGTTCGATTGCGTCGTGCGGAACTCTGGAACGCAGAAGTTTATATTTCTTTTTCTCGAATCCTTTCAGTTCTTTTTTAAAAACGACATACGGAATAAGTTTGCTCAGACGGCTGTAAAGTTTTAGTTTTTGTTCACGAAATTTCCAACCGATTTTCTCATCTGTGTGAAACTGCGCCCACGCAATCGAACCGACGAAACCGCATTGCCCGAAATTCGGCGACAGCAAAATATCTTCCATCACAACGCGCAAACCGCCGTCGAATTCGTGCAGAACATCGTGAACGGCGACGATTGCGCCGTCGGTCAAATGCGGCGCGAAACCGTCGAAATCGAGTTTCGTTCCCTTGTATGTATGATCGCCGTCAATCCACAAAAGGCGAAGCGGTTTGTCCCACGTTTTCGCCAGTTCGTAGGAAAACGTCTGGTGAAATTCTATCTTGTCGGCGACGTTGTGCTGTTTCGTGTATTTTTGAAAATCGGGAAACGAAGACGCATCGCCGCGCAAATCGGGATCGGTTTCCGACGGTGCAATCATCGGATCAACGGCGTGAACCGTCGCGTTGTCGGTCAAAGCGGCGGATTTTGCCAGAATTATCGTTGATTTTCCTTTGAAACTTCCGATCTCTAAAATCTCTCCGTCACCTGTCGGACAAGCCGCAAGAAGCGCGAGAAAACAAATTTCGCGCGGCGACAGATAACCTTCGACCGTTTCGATCTCTTTTAATAAATTTCCGGTAAATTCGTTGAAATTTGCGGGCAATTTTTGCATAATCGCGGTGTATTTGTCAGACTGATTTTCAGTTAGCAGTTATCAGATATTTTTTACTCAACTTCTAACTTCTAATTGATTAATTGATAACTGCTTTCAGATTGTCAAAATCAGATCATTTATGCAAAACCTCATTGGAAAATTCGACGCACTCGCCGGAATCGAAACCGAACATAAATTCGCGCGACTGCTCGAACGAACTGCATTCGCTTTTCTGGTTTTAACTTTTATTTCCGCGCCGCATTCGATTGCCGCGACGCAGACGGCGTGGATCGTCGGGATGTTCGCGTGGCTCGTGCGAATGTTTGTCAAACCGCGCCCGAAATTCGTCCGCACGCCTTTGGACGCTCCGCTCTGGGCGTTTTTCGGCTGGTCGGTCGTTTCCGCGATTTTTTCTTACGCGCCCGATATTTCGATTGACAAACTCCGCGTCGTCGCGCTTTTTTTGATATTTTATTTTGTCATTAACAATCTGCGGACAAAACGCGCCGCATATTTTCTCGCGCTCGCGCTGATTTTTTCTTGTATGGTCAACGTCGTCTGGACACCGATTGAACGCCTGATCGGGCGCGGCGTGGAAATTCACGGACTCGCGGCGGACAGTCCTTTGGCGAAAGTCGGTTTACAGGACGGCGACACGCTTTTGAAAGCGGACAATGGAAAAATCAGCACGCCGGAAGACGTAATAAAAGAATTAAACGGGAAAGAAACGGTCAAGATTTTCTTTTACCGACCGGATTTTAATTTCACGGTCGAACCGAAAACGTCTGATTTATTAGCGGGAAATACGGCGGCGGAAAAACTCGGTTTTGGAAACTGGGAAAAAAGTCACAATTGGCGTTCGAGCGGTTTTTACGGGCATTACGCCACTTACGCCGAAGTTTTACAACTCATTGCATCGCTCGTTTTCGGACTTCTTATTGCTTTTTTAATGCAAAAACGCAAAGATGCAAACACGCGAAAACTGCTCTTTATTTTATTTATTTGCCTTCTCGGAATGGGTTTGGCGTTGCTTTTAACCGTAACGCGCGCGTCGCAGTTGGCATTTATGATTTCGGCTTTTGCGATTGTTTTGCTCGGCGGAAATCGCAAAATAATTTTAATTCTGGCGGCAGTCGCTCTGCCGGTAATTCTCGGCGGACTTATTTTTCTCCAGCAAAGCCGTAACGTGGGATTTTTCGACGCAAAAGACGATTCGACGACGTGGCGCGAAACCGTCTGGCGCGAAGGCTTTAATTTATGGACTCAGAATCCGCGTCATTTCATCGTCGGTGTCGGGATGGATTCTCAAAAGCGTTTCGCAAAAAACTGGCACCTGTTCGACGACGGCAGACTGCCCGCCGGACATTTTCACAACACGCCTTTGCAGCTCGTCGTCGAACGCGGTTTTCCCGCGCTCTTGCTGTGGCTCTGGATTTTGTTCGTTTACGGTCGAATGTTGATTCGCGGAATTACGAATTACGAATTACGAATTACGAATTCGGAAGAAAATTTACAATTAGCAAAAGGTATTTTGCTCGGCTGTTTCGGCGGAATGATCGGTTTTTTCACGAGCGGAATCGTGCATTACAATCTCGGCGATTCGGAAGTTGCGATGGTTTTCTTTTTACTGATGGGGTTAGCCGCCGGACTTATACGACACGATGATTAACTTTGTGATAATTTATTAAAAAGTATGACACAGACGAAAATTTCTAAAAATCGAATTTCCAAAAAAGCGGCGAGTTTTACAGAATCGGTAATTCGTGAAATGTCGCGTGAAGCGGCGAAATACGGCGCGGTCAATCTCGGTCAGGGATTTCCCGATTTTGCCGCGCCCGAAGACATTAAAAGAAAAGCCGAAGAAGCGATTGCCGACGATTATAATCAATACGCGATAACCTGGGGAACAAAGGATTTTCGCAATGCGATTGCCGAAAAATCGAAATGGTTTTTGGGTTTGGACGTTGATACGGAAACGGAAATCACCGTGACGTGCGGTTCGACCGAAGGAATGATTGCCGCGATGATGGCGACGGTTGACGAAGGCGAAGAAGTCGTCGTTTTCGAGCCTTTTTACGAAAATTACGCGCCGGACGCGATCTTGTCGGACGCGAAACCGCGCCACGTTCCGCTTTATCAAACGGCGGACGGCTGGCATTTTGAAAAGGACGAACTCCGCGCCGCATTTAACGAAAAAACTAAGGCGATAATTATCTGCAATCCGAACAATCCGACGGGAAAAGTTTTTACGATGGAAGAAATGCAGTTTATCGCTGAACTTTGCAAAGAATTTGACGCGCTGTGTTTTACCGACGAAATCTATGAACATATTATTTATAGTAATGCGAGCGGAAGAATAGACGATAAAACTCAGCACTCAGCACTTAGCACTCAGCACTCGAAACACATTTCAATGGCGCAATTAGACGGAATGCGTGAGCGAACGGTTGTTGTTAATTCGATGTCGAAAACTTATTCGGTGACGGGTTGGCGCGTCGGTTGGTGTATCGCGCCGCCGGACATTACTTCGGCGATTCGCAAAGTTCACGATTTTTTAACCGTCGGCGCGGCTCATCCGCTTCAGCAGGCGGGCGCGTATGCTTTGAGTTTGCCGCAGAAATACTATGACGAACTGCACGTCGAATATCAGGCACGTAGAGATTTTATCGTTCCGGTTTTGCAGGAACTCGGTTTGAAATGCGAAATGCCCGAAGGCGCGTATTATGTGATGACCGATATTTCCGATTTCGGTTTTGAAAACGACATCGAATTTACAAAACATTTAATTCGTGAAATTGGTGTTGCAGTTGTTCCGGGTTCTTCATTTTATCACGACAAAGAATTAGGCAAGCAAAAAGTGCGGTTTTGTTTTTGCAAAAAACAGGAAACACTCGAAGCGGCTGCTGAACGTCTGCAAAAATTGAAGAAATAATCATCTGCAAATATGATCGAGTCATTAAAATTACCGTTTGATTTCGACGCAGCGGCAATGAAAAGAGATTTGCAAAAGTTTTCACCGGACGATTGGACTCCGCATTTTAACAAATCTTATTATGAAGGCGACTGGAGCGGAATAGCTTTGCGGGCGGCGAAGGACACACATTTTCAAATTTACCCCGATCCGATGGCGGAAAGTTTTGAAAACACCGAAATGTTGAAGCGTTGCGCCTACATTCCGAAAGTGTTGGATTTCTTTGAATGCGAACTCGAAACGGCGCGTTTTCTGCGGCTCGAAGCAGGTGCGAAAATTCTCGAACACCGCGATTATAAACTCGGGCTTGAAGACGGCGTGGCGCGAATTCACATTCCGCTGGAAACCAATCCGCAAGTAGAATTTTGGCTCAATAAAAGACTTTTGAAAATGAGCGAAGGCGAAGCGTGGTATTTGAATTTCAATCTGCCGCACAGCGTTGAAAACAACGGCGAAAGGGCGCGGATTCATCTGGTTATTGATTGTTTGGTCAATAATTGGATACGTGATTTCTTTTCTGCATAAATAAACGTCGAGCGAATCATAATTTTTATCAGTCCTGTGTAAAAACAATCCGATTAACAAAAATCACATTTTACCGTAGTTTTATTTTGCCGGAAACGCCGTTTTATGCTTGCGACTTTTCTTGTTTACGCTAAAATTTTCTTATGAATTTGTTCGACCGCGCCAAAAGCGATCTTAGTGCCGAAATCGAAAATCTACGCGCTGAAATTCGCCGCCACAATGAACTTTATTATCAAAAAAGCGAACCGGAAATCGCCGATGCGGAATTTGACGCGCTTTTGGAAAATCTCAAACGGGTCGAAGCGGAAAATCCCGAATTAGTTACGCCCGACAGTCCGACGCAGAGAATCGGCGGGCGCGCGGAAGGTTTTTCGCCTTTTCGGCATCTCGTGCCGATGATGTCGCTCGATAATTCATACAATCTCGACGATCTGCGAAAGTTTGATGAACGCTGTCAAAAACTCGCCGACGGGCGCGAATTCGATTATGTTGCGGAACTTAAAATTGATGGACTTTCGATCTCGCTTCATTACGAAAACGGAATTTTGATCGCCGGAGCGACGCGCGGCGACGGCGTGATCGGCGACGATGTCTTAAATAACGTCAAGACGATTCGCACGATTCCTCTGAAATTAAAAGGCGACGTGCCGGAAAGAATCGAAGTTCGCGGCGAAGTTTTTATGGCGCGTTCGGTTTTTGGAAAAATTAATGAAGAACTTGAAATGCAGGGCGAAAAAACTTATGCGAATCCGCGAAATTTTGCTTCGGGAACTTTAAGACAATTAGATTCGGCAATCGTCGCCTCGCGCAAACTCGATATGTTTCCGTATGACGTTTTAAGCGGAAATCAAAAGGCGTTTGCCACGCATTGGGAAAATTTCGAGTTTTTGGAGAAGGAAAAGTTCAACGTCAATCCGAACATTCGACTTTGTGAAAATATCCAAAAAGTGATTGAGTTTTGCGACGAAATGCTGGAAAAACGTGATTTGTTCGATTACGAAATTGACGGCGTTGTCGTCAAAATAAATTCGACCGCATTGCAGGATGAATTCGGCGCGACGACGAAAGCACCGCGTTGGGCGATTGCTTACAAATATCCCGCGATGCAGGCGACGACGCAACTTGAAGCGATAAATATTCAAGTCGGACGAACCGGCGCGTTAACGCCCGTCGCTTATTTGAAACCCGTTCTGCTCGCCGGAACGACCGTTTCCCGCGCTTCGCTTCACAATGAAGATGAAATAAAACGTCTGGATTTAAAGATCGGCGACTACGTTTTGATCGAAAAATCGGGCGAAATTATTCCGCAGGTTTTAAAAGTCGTCGAATCGAAACGCACGGGCGACGAAACTGATTACGAATTTCCGAAAAATTGTCCGATCTGCGAAACCGAAGTCGTTCGTCCCGAAGGCGAAGCTGTTACGCGCTGTCCAAATGAAATTTGTCCGGCAAAAATAAAAGCCGGAATCGGTTATTTTGCGATGCGAAAAGCGATGGACATTGAAGGTTTAGGCGAAGTTTTAATTGAAAAACTCGTTGATTTGGAAATCGTTAAAAACGTCGCCGACCTTTACGATTTGAAAACCGAAACTTTGTCTGATCTGGAAAGAATGGCGGAAAAATCGGCGACGAATTTGATGAATCAGATCGAAGATTCCAAAACGCGCGGTTTGCAGAGGTTGCTTTTCGGTCTGGACATACGGCACGTCGGCGAAAGATATTCGAAAATTCTGGCAAATCATTTCCGCACCATCGAAAATCTCGCCGAAGCGACGGTCGAAGAACTCGACGACATCCACGAAATCGGTCTCGCGGTTGCTGTTTCAGTTTTTAATTTTTTCCGCAATCCGCGCAATCAGGAAATCATCGAACGTCTGAAAAATGCGGGCGTAAAAACAGAAATTGACGGCGATATTTCGGCAAATTTGGACGAAAATTTTGCCGGAAAAACTTTCGTTCTAACCGGAAAACTAGAACAATTCACACGCGACGAAGCCGCCAAACAAATCGAAAATCGCGGCGGCAGAGTTTCTTCGTCGGTCAGCAAAAAAACCGATTACGTCGTCGCCGGAACTGATGCCGGATCGAAATTGACCAAAGCGGAAACTTTGGGTGTAAAAGTTTTGAGCGAAGAAGAGTTTGAAAAAATGATTAGCTAAATGTTTGAAATTAAAGAGATAGCTTTTGATTTTAACAACAGACAAAGGCGAATTAGATAAATCTCGCCCTTGTCTGTTTCAAAAGTTCATTAAATGTCCTTGAAAACTATTTCTCCAAAGGCTTTTCCGTCATTCCTGTTTTCAAAGCCATATCGAGCCACATATTCGACAATTTTTCCTGAATCGAATTTGCTCTCAAACGGTCGTTCAAATTCTTGAAATCAACGAAATCAAGATTCTGATCCTGATTAAAACACGAAAACACGAAAAATTCCTCGCCCGTGTGCGGGTTGACGTGGCGTTGCAGACATTGGGCGCAAACTTCCTTCATCATACATTGCATCGGCGAATTGATCGAACCGATTGCCGTGTGCTGTTTTTTCAAATGCGGTTCGAGCGACGAATATCTCGCTTCTTTCACGCCGTTCATCATTCGATCAGAACCGATGGCGATAATTCGGTCAACGTCTTTTAATTTAACCGATTTTTCGCCGAGTTTTCCTTCGGCGTAAGCGACCATCGCCTGCACGATGTTGCCGCGAAAATGCGCGTCTTGCGGGCGTTCGGGCTGAATTTCATCGCCGGAATCGGTTGACCAGATAACTTTGTCGGTCGCGTTTTCGATCTCTTCGCGTTTGTAAAGATCCGCGCCGTTTTTATAACCTGCGAAATAAATTACTTCATTATTATTTTCGCGCATCGCTCTGGCGATCGAGAATAAAACGGCGTTTCCTAAACCGCCGCCCGCGAGCAGAACGGTTTCGTTTTCGGGAATTTCCGTCGGCGTTCCGGTCGGTCCCATCACGAGAACTTCCTCGCCTTCTTTGAGCAAAGAACAAAGGCGCGACGACGTTCCCATTTCAAGAACGATCATCGAAAGCAAGCCTTTTTCCTCGTCAACCCACGCGCCCGTCAGTGCGAGACCTTCCATCACGAGACGCTTGCCGTGAACCATCGGCGCACTCGTTTCAAAATTTTGCAGGCGGTAAAATTGTCCCGGCTCGAACTTTCTCGCCTGAAGCGGAGCTTTGACGATGACATCAACAATCGTCGGCGTTAAGCGGTCAATTTTGACAACGTAAGCGCGAAGTTGTTCGTCTAAAGTCGCTTCGAGATCGTCGAAAATTTTGTCCTTTTCCGCCTGTTCTAATTTGCCGCGCTGTGCTAATTCTTCTTCAAAAAGCTCGACGACTTTCGGATAACCGAACTTCGCCGAAGCCATCGCTTTGACGACGTTTCCGGCGTATTGCGGGTGATTGTCGCCATAATAACTGATGAATTTGCCGTCGTTTTCATAAGATGTGAAAAATCCCGTTTCGCCTTTTTCCGCTTCCATCGCGTGAAATTTCCCGTCGCCGTTTTTCTCTAATTTGAACGGCTGGAAAAACTGCCGCCATTCGTCGAGTTTGAAAGTTCCCGGTTTTTCCTTTTCGTAGATAACATTCGGCGAAGTTCCCGCCGCGACGCAGACGGTTCGCGCCGGAAATGTCTCATATTCGCCCGTTTTGCCGAACTTTCCGGTTTCTTCGTTGTAGCTTTGACGCTCGCAGATCAACGCCTCGATCGCGCCGTGTTCGCCCGCAACTGCTTTGGTCGGCGACATGAGTTCGACGAAATCAATGCCTTCTTCTAACGCTTTTTGAACTTCTTCGTGATTTAAGCGATACGCCGGAGAATCCTGCAAACGCTTGCGGTAAATCAGAGAAACGCCGCCCCAGCTTCGCACGAGCGGCACGAAATTCGGTTCTTCGCCGTTTTCCGCCGCGCGCATCCGTTCAATGCGAATCGCGCGACCGTGTTCCAAAAATTCCTTCAAAACTTCGGTTTCTTCCGCGTCCATCTGTTTCCAGATCGTATCTTCGCCGAATTCGCTTGAAATTTCCTCGTATTTTTCGAGCATTTTTTCGACCTGAACCGGATAATAAGCGAAAAGCTCCGTCGTCGTGTCAACGCCCGTTAAACCGCCGCCAATAACGACCGCCGGAAGTCTAACCTGCAAATTTGAAAGCGTGTCGTGTTTGAACGCGCCCGTTAATTGCAATGCCATCAAGAAATCCGACGCTTGACGAATGCCGCGAATCAGATTGTTTTTCATCGGCACGATCGTCGGTCGTCCCGCGCCCGTCGCAATCGCAATGTGATCGAAACCGAAATCCCAAGCGTCTTCAATTGTCAAAGTTCCGCCGAAACGCACACCGCCGTAAGCGCGAAAACGCTTGCGCCGGTCGAGCATAAGTTGAAGCATCGTCAGGAAATTCTTGTCCCAGCGAACCGTAATTCCGTATTCCGAAACGCCGCCGAAACCGGAAAGAATTCTTTCGTCGAGATCGTCTTTGATCTCGTCAATATCTTTGATCGCTTTCGGAATTTCTCTGCCGAGATTTCCCGTCCATTCTTTCGGCAACGGCTCGATCTTCAAACCGTCAATCCCGATCACGCCGAAACCTTCGTTCAAAAGATAATGCGCGAGCGTGTAACCCGCCGGACCGAGACCGACGACGAGAACATTTTTCCCGTTATACGGCAATTGATACGGACGTTTCGCGTTTAAGGGATTCCAGCGCGTCAGCAGATTATAAATCTCGAAACCGTATGGCAAATCTAAAACGTCGGTCAGCGAAGCAGTTTCCGCGAGCGGAATGTTGACAGGCTCTTGTTTCTGGAAAATACAGCCTTTCATACAATCGTTGCAGATGCGGTGTCCCGTTCCGGCGCACATCGGATTGTCAATCGTGACCAGCGCGAGCGATGCGATCGAATCGCCCTGCTTTTTCATCAAGTGCATTTCCGAAATTTTCTCGTCGAGCGGACAGCCTTCGGTTTTGATTCCCAAAGGATTTCGTTTCGGCGCGCCGTCTTTTTCGAGCAAACCCGTCGAACAAGAATCTTTCTCGCGTTCGTGGCAGATCAGACAATAATCAACTTCATAAAGCGCGTCGCGCATCGTGCCGCGGTTGTCGGTCAATTTAAAACCGTCGCGGCGGCGCATTTCTTCCAATTTGCCTTCGATTGTTTCGGGAATTTCCTTTTTCGGGCGAATGATGTGAACGAGATTTTGATAATCGAGCGGATGCGGCGTTTTAAATGAATACCAATGCTTTTCTTTTTTTTCAAACTGAATTGCCGACCACGCTTCGAGCAGTTTTATCGCCGCGTCAATCTGCATTTCTTCGCCCGTTTTTTCGCTTTCGATAATGAATTTTGAGAAAACTTTTCCGAAAGTTTTGTCTTTTAATTTCTCGTAAGCCTTTTCGATCTTCTCGATCGTTTCTTTCGCCGAAACGGTCATTTCGAGATTTTTCGTAAAAATTTCTTCGGCTTCGAGAAGTTTCACGGTGATGTCCGCGATTGCCAATTCCTCGTCGTGAATCAGAGTTTCATCAAACGCCGCAAATTTTAATTCGCGTAATGCTTCGTTTAATTCGCTTTCGTTTAATTCGGCGAGTTTTTCAGCCTTGAAATTTCTCGCAGCGCGGCGTTGGACGAAAAATTTGTAAGCCCAAATCGGATTTTGTTTTAAAATCTCGTTTTGCAGTTCGTCGCGTTCGGGATTTACCTTGAACATTTTCGCAATAAATTCCGAAAGATACGGCGCGGAATCGGTCAAGATTTTCGATTCGACGCGCTTTTCGTAACCTTCGCCGCGATTTTCTATGTATTTCGTCAAAGCTTCGTGTAAAAGCGGCTGTTCATCTTTTAATTCGGCGTAAAATTTTTCTGCCAACTCTTTGAGCCGGACTGCATCGAACAAATCTGAATAATTGAAACCGACGATACCGAGTTCGAAATCGTGATTTGCAGTGTTAAGATTTTGTGAATTTGTTGTTTCTGAAGTTCCAATCATAAAAATTTAAAATATAATATAGTTTTATAAAGTAAGATAAAAGAGAAATATATCATTTACATTTAGCGGGAAACAAAAATGGAAAAATTCGATTTCTTTTGTCATTATCAGAAAAAGATTAGATATTTTCGAGTTTATCTGTAAAGTTTTGCATTATTCGTTACATTAACATAGAAAAATTATTGTCGAATATGATATAAAACAGGTTTGCCCCGTTTATTTAATACAGAGGTCTATTAGAAAAGAAGTATGGAAAAAGACGAGCGTTTGTTACCTTTACCTGATGATAAGGATTTACAGCCAATAACCAATGATTTTACGGCGAATTATTCTCCGATGTATGACAGCGGTTTCAATCAAACCCGTTCAGTTCGTGAATATATTAATGTCCTGTATAAGCGACTGCCGATAATTTTGGCACTCACCGTTCTTGCAACGACGGTCGTAGCTTTTTATATGTATCGTCTGCCTTCGATCTTTGAAGCGACGACGACAATGATTATCGAACCGCGTAAACCGAACGTCACTTCAAAAGATGCGATTAACATTAATTTCGGCGGCAACGATGCGAATTATTACAATACGCAGCTGCGATTGCTTCAAAATTCGGATTTGATCCGCGACGTAGTAATCGAATCCAGATTTTATACGCAGCCGAATCTTCTCGGTGAGCAAAATCGCGGAGTATTTTCTACGTTTCGCTCGATATTTTCAGGCGGAAAAACGGAAACTGAAAAAGCGGACACTTTACCGACTCTGACAAATGCCGATGTTGAATCTACCGATATTAAACAGGTTGTTTTAACGCCGGACGAAAAAGAGCGAACAGAACGCTACACGGCGATTTTGGCGGACGGCTTAAAAGTTGAGCAGGAAGAGAGAACAAATATCGTTTCAGTCAGAGTTCGTTCGACAAATCGGTTGGTTGCCGCGCAGACCGCCAATCAAATTGTCAATACTTTTATCAAACAGGATACTATCCGCGAAACTCAGGGAGCAAAAGAAACTTACGATGAACTTTCAAAATCAATTGACAAACTGAGAGAGACGATTAACGGACAAGAATTACAGCTTCTTAATCTGCTCGGTTCGAGCAATCTGCCTCTGGGAGAAAACGGCAGCACTTTCCGCGCCAGCGTTTTGCAAACCTCTTACGGTCAATATCAAGAAGCGGCAAACGACCGGCTTAAACTCGAAGCAAGATACAAAACGGCTCTGCAAGCCAACGCTAACGGCAAAGGAAATTATGTTCCCGATGTAACCGACAGTCCGATTTATCAGAGTATGCTCGCCCAACAAAGTGAGCGTCGCGCCAAGTTGGAAGATCGCATCCGCGACTTGAACAGACAAATCAGCGAGGCGGAGAATCAAAAAGCGCAATTGCTGGTTAAATATACGCCCGCATATATTCTCGTCGTCCAAAAAGAAAAAGAAATAGATGAGCTTAAGAAAAACAAAGACCAACTGCAAAAGGAAGTTGAAGAAACTCTTAATAAAGACGAAAAGAAAATAAACAGCGAAGCGATCAGCGGAGCGTTAGCCCGGCTTCGTTCGCAACTCGAATCGGCGCAGGGGCGTGAAGCTAAACTTTACAGTTTATATAAAGCCGAGGAAGCGAAAGCCAATGATAACGGACGTTCGGAAACGCAATTGACGACTTCAAAACGTGAAATCGAAACCAATCGAGGTTTGCTCGACACTTACATACAAAGACAAAAAGAACAGGAACTTGCCATTACAAGCAGCCGTCCCGATAACGTAAAAATGCTGACTGAAGCAACTGCCCCGCTTGAGCCGGTCGGACCTCAGAGAAATCGCAATATCATTATTGCTTTCCTGATTTCGCTGGGAGCCGGCATCGGTCTGGCATTTTTGCTCGATTATCTCGATGATTCGGTGAGAAGTTCCGATGACGTGAGCAGACATCTCGGCTTGCCGACATTAGCGATGATTCCGTATCAAAGTGCGGCTGAACGCGGCGGAAAACGTCGCCTGCTTCCATCGGGGAATAACGCCGGAACTCCTAATTCGATGGCTTTGATTACGCTTGAAGATAATAAGTCCGCGATGTCGGAAGCATATCGCCACTTGCGAACTTCCCTTTTGTTTTCAAATGCCGGTCATCCGCCTAAAACTATTCTCGTTACGTCTTCGCAGCCGGCGGAAGGTAAAACAACAACTGCCATTAATACTGCAATCACACTGGCACAATCCGGCGCAGATGTCGTAATTATTGACTGTGACTTGCGCCGTCCGCGTCTGCACAGTCATTTCGAGATGGATAACACACACGGTCTGACAAATTATCTTTCCGGCGACCGTAGTACGGAAAATTTATTGAAAACATTTCCGGGTCTGCCGAAATTAAAAGTCATTACGAGCGGTCCGATTCCGCCGAATCCGGCTGAACTTTTAAGTTCAAACGAGATGAAAAATCTTCTGCAATTTCTCAAAGGAGGTTACAAACACATCGTTATTGATTCGCCGCCTGCGATTTCGTTCACCGATGCGGCGATTATCTCGACACTGGTTGACGGTGTAATTTTAGTGGCGATGGTCGGTAAGAGTTCCATTCACTTGATGCGCCGCTTCAAGCAGCGTCTGGGAAATATCGGCGCACGAATTTACGGCGTTGTTCTCAACGGTATGAAAGCTAATTCGGCTGAATACGGCTATTACGGGTATGATTACGCTTATAAATACTACACCGTTAAAGACGACGATGATTCGACACCTTTAATGGAAGATTTGCAAAATCAGGAAGAATGGGAAGAGGAAATTCTTTCTATTCATCAAACAAAAGGATAGTAAGAATTTGCAGAAAGGTGTTGGAATTGCGGGAATTTGCAGAGATTTTAATTAAATCTCTGCAAATTCCCGCAATTTTTTGTTAATTTTCTTTTAGAAATTCTGAAACGGCTTGTTTCCAGTGTGGTAAGGGAGCAAGTCCGAATTTTTCGCTGAACAGGCAGGCGAGTTTTGAATTAACCGGACGCGGCGCAGGACGTTTTAGTTCAGAAAATGAAATAGTCTCTAACAATTTTTCGTCAAAATTTCCGATTTCACAAACTTTCTTTGCAAAATCGGCGTAACTTGCGCCCGAACCGGAATTGGTAACGTGATAAATACAAGGCAAATCGAGCAGTGCGAGTTCGCGCAGACGTTTCGCCAGATCGGTCGCATAAGTCGGCGTTCCGTATGAATCGGCGATTACTTTAATCGGTTTTCCCTGTTCGAGCAGTTTCTGCATAATACTCAAAAAATTCGTACCGTGCGCGCCGAAAATCCAACCCGAACGCACAATTATCGAACGCGCATAAGCCTTTTGCGCGAGAAGTTCTCCGGCAAATTTAGCTCGTCCGTATTCGCTCTGCGGATTCGGCGTGTCGGTTTGGATGTAAAAATCTTCCTTTTCTCCATCGAAAACGTAATCGGTTGAAACCGTAACAAAAGCCGCATCAATTTTGCGGCACGCCAGCGCGAGATTTTCAACTCCGGCGGCGTTTGCGGCGTAGCAAAGTTTCTCATTCGATTCGCTCCCGTCAACATCCGTGTAAGCCGCACAATTGATAACTGTTTCTGGTCGTGCGCGGAGTAACTTTTCAAAAACATCTTCGCGATCTGAAATATCGAGTTCCTGCCTCGTAAATGTCAGAACTTCGTCACCTTTTTCGCGGCAGTCGGCGATAACCGCTTTTGCCAACATTCCATTTGCACCTGTGATTAAAGACTTCATAATTTTCTCATTTTATAATAAATTCATTTACCCCGAAATCACAATACTGTGCAGCTTTCCGCAACTTGCTGCAACTTCCCGACTTGTTTGCACATCTTAGAATCGAAGTTTTTACCTCGATAAGTTAAGATAAAATTGGACAATTTATAAAAGAACACCGAATTATTATGAGATTAAACAGATTTTCGTTCGTTTGGGCAGTGGCTTTGAGCCTTTTTCTGACATTTGCGGCGATGGCGCAGAGTGAAACTTTCTCCAATGAGAATGTTGATTACACATTTGATATTCCGACCACACCCTGGAAACTGGTCGCCAAACCTTCAACTTTGAGTCCGAACGTCGAATATGTTCTCGGAAACCGTCGCACCGGATATTTTCAGGTTCGACAGGTAAAAATTAAATCCGACGAAACTTTAACAGATGCGATCCGCGAAACCGAGCAAAGTCTCCAATTTTTGCGCGGATATGTCGCCGGAAAAGAAGAAAACTTTCGCGGTTCTTTAAGCGGCAAGGTTTTCAACTTTGAATATGTCGAACGCGGAGAAAAGAATGTCGGAAGATTTTATTTTCTGCAAGCTGACAAAGAAACAATTTATCTGCTGCGTTTTATGGGCATCAGCAGCGCGCTTCTTTCCGCCCGACCGGACACGGATTCGATTGCCCGAACTTTCAAAATCGAGAAGAAACCGCTTATGAAAAGCAGTCAGTAATGCGCGGATTAAATTTCGCGCCGAACGGCAAAATGTAGCCGTTCGCATATTTATCAAAAGAGATTTCACTTAAAGAACGCGCCTTTTGCAAACGCATCGGGCGCGTTTCTGTTTCGCTCAAAGATGTAATTATTTTAACATCGAATTCTTCCGCGATCCGCAAAAGATTCCACGCCGTCTGCCCGTTGACTTGATAACTTTCGCACAACTTTTCCGCCATATCGCGCGAGTTTTCCGCTTCGAACCAACTTGGAAAATCCTTTCTTCCGAAACCGTCGGCGCATTCCGCCAATAAAATAATCGTCCCGTCCGTTTTACAGATTCGCGCCGCCGCGTCGAGCGTTTTGTGCGCCTGAATCATATTTATATCGTGCGGAAAACCGCCGCACGACGCGATGACGACATCTCTCTTTTCCGCAACTTCGACCGTAAATTCCGAAGCGTAAAACTCGCACGCACGTTTCCAAGCCGTTTTCCAATCGCCCGCAAATATCCTGACCGCTTCGCCCGCGTCGTTCGTGATCGTATTGATCGAAAACGACGGCGGCAGATTTTCGACAACCGACATACACGCTTCGTGAACGGCGTTTCCTTGTAAAATTCCGGTGTCAACACCTTCTCTTCTTGATCTTGTTTCGCAGTCGAACGCGAGCCGATGCGTCGCCGAGATCGTCCGCGACGAAGCCAAGCCCGGACAGATCAGTTTGCGCCCGCCCGAAAATCCGGCGAAGTAATGAAACGACACTCCGCCGACAATTATCGTGTGATCGAATTCCGTTAAAGCGCGGTTTAGTTCAACCGGAATCCCGTTTTCCGTCTCTCCGAGCCTGACGAATCCCATCAAATTCCGCGCATCGTGATTTAGAGTTTTAACTCTCTGCGCGATAAACGGCGTGAGAATTTCCAGTTTTTCGTCTTCGGTTACGGCGCGGTGAATTCCCGTCGCAAAGATTACGGCGATGTCGAACGGCATCGTCCCGTTTGCAATCAGACGGCGCACGAGCAGATTGACGATCTGACCGCTCGCCGCTTGCCGCGTCGCGTCCGGCACGACAATCAAAACCGTCTCGCCCTGTTTTACGATCTCTTCAATCGGCGGCGAATTAATCGGTCTATCAAACGCCGCGCCGACCTCGACATCGGAAAGCGCGGGAAGATATTTCTGTTCGCCGATCATTTGAAAGCGGTTTTCGTCGTAATTAAAGGGAATTTCAGATTTCCCGTATTTAAGTTTAATCATCGGCATAAAGTTTTTGAGAAGATAAGTTAAAATTAGCAGTTTTGCCGTTGCGTATCGTAATACTTTGACGAAGTTTTGTGATACGTGAATCAAGTATCGTGATACGCAAGTAACGTATCACGATACGTAAGCAAAGTTTTGCGATACGTAAGTAAAGTTTTGCGATACGCAACTAAAGTTTTGTAATACGTGACGGAAGTTTTGCGATACGTTAATAAAGTATTGCGATACTTAAACCGAAACTTGCCCGTTTCGCTTTTAGTTTTGCGGCTTTTTTCTTAATTTTCAATTATTCGTGATCTTCGTTTTAATGCGCGGCTCGAAACATTGCGCTCCGGTTTCGCAGAAGTGAAAGGCTTCGTCCTCGAATTCGTTTGTTTCCATCTGAATCGTCAGGTGATTGATGCCGAAACGGTCATTTAATTTCGTTCGCAGAATTTTTAGAAGCTCGCCTTGTTTAATTTCTTCCGCGTGGCGGACGTGCGCCGAAAGTGCTTCGAGTCCCGAAGAGATCGTCCAGACGTGCAGATCGTGAACGCCTTCGACTCCCACGGTTTCCAGAATTTCCTCTTCGACGGCGACGAGGTTTATATGCGACGGTGTGCCTTCAAGCAGTACGTTGACCGATTCGCGGATCAAACGCCACGCGCCGAAAACGATAATCAAGGAAATAAGCACGCTCGTCGCGGCATCTGCCCAAATCCAGCCGAAGGCGTAGATCAAAATTCCCGCGATAATCGCCGCAACCGAACCGAGCGCGTCGCCCATTACGTGAAGCCACGCGCCGCGCATATTAAGATCACTTTCGTGGTCGCCGTGAAGCAGATAAGCGGCGATCAGATTAATCACGAGTCCGCCGAACGCGATGCCCATCAAGCCGAACGAATTTATCTCCGGCGGCGCGTAAAACCGTTCGTAGGCTTCGTAAATCACCCACAGTGAAATTAAAGCAAGAATGATGCCGTTAATGAACGCGGCGAGAATTTCCAGACGGTAATAACCGAAAGTCTTCGTCGCCGTCGCCGGACGCGAGGCGAACCAGATCGCCGTCAAAGTCAGAATGAGCGCGGCAACATCCGTCAGCATATGTCCCGCGTCGGCGATCAGTGCGAGCGAATTCGTCCACCAGCCGCCGAACGCTTCGGCGAACATATAAACCGCCGTTAGTGCGAGCGCGATCTTTAATTTATACGAACGCTGTCCCGCCTTGTCCGCGTGCGAATGTGTGTGATCGTGATTATGTCCGTGATGTCCGCCGATTGTTTTTATCTCCTTTTTGATGATGGTTAATGGTCATTGGTCGGTTTTGATGATGGTCAATGCTTGCTAGTTGTCGTCTATCGTAACTGCTGTCTGTCGGAATTGCAGCCGTTAATTAATAATGGTTAGAAAATAGCGGTTAGCGGTTTGCACGGCGTTCCGTTTCCAACCCTTGCTTCACATTAATAATAACCGATAACCGATAACTGATAACTGATAACTGTCCTCAATATCTACGCACTACTTGTGCGTTGCTTAATGATAAAACAAATCCGCTTCGATTTCCTTTTTCGTCGCTGATAATGATGTTTGCCTGCCCGTTTGATGAAGAAATTTGCAAACTGAAAGAACCGTCGGATGCCGCGAAAACTTCGCGCCCCGCGCTTTGGACGCGCGTTCCGGGATTTGTTTTTCCTTTAACGACGTAAATACTTCCGCCGATTCGCTCGGTCTGCCATTCTTCGACTGAAAGTTTCTGACTGCTTTCGCGTTTGACGACGGAGAATCTTTGAATCTGACTCCAATCACTCGTCTGTCCCGACGATGCGGCGGAGCGAACGCGCCAATAATAAATTCCCGGCGTGAAATTGCTGTATGAAAAACCGCTTGACGACAGCGAATCGCGTTCTAAAACGACAACTTCCGGTAGAAACGTCTGCGATGTTGCAACCTGCAAATGATATTTCGAGATCGCCGTGCCGTCGGCGTTTTCCCAACGCATCGAAACATTCGCTTTGCCGTCGTTATTTACCTGAATTTGTTCGGCGGTTGACGGCGAGACTAATTTCGGCGGTTTCAGAAGTTGTTCCTTCGTCTGAACTTTCCCGTCTTGAACGGATGCGTATTCGTCGCCCTGCAAAACGGTCGAACTGCCGCCAACGTTCGTTTCGACGCTTCCGCGACTAACGCGAATTTCCCCGCCCAAATTTTCATTAATGCGAAAACTCGCATCAGTTTTCGCGCCCAGACGATTTTCCGATTCCTGAACTTCGACGACGTTTTTCGTGTTTTCCGTCTGTTCTTCGGTTTTGACGTTCAAACCGCCTTCATCGAGACTGACGCGCACATCCGAACCGCCGAAAATTGATGCGCTGTCGCGGATAACGATGGTGCTGTTCGGGCGCACATTTAACGTCGAACCGTCAATCATCTGAATCTGCGCTCTGCCGTCGCCGCCCGTCTGCACGGTGTCACCGGCGGAAACATAAGTCGGGCGAGTAACAAGAATCGTTTCGCGGGTCGCTACGCGGATAATCCGCACGTCGCCTTCATAAGAAAGAAGACGCGCCGCATCTTTCGGAATGTCGCTCGTTGGAGTTTGCGCTAAAAAGAATTCGTTTTTTATGAGATACCAACCGCCGAAACCGAGCAGACACAGAAACAAAATAAACGAAACGCCGCCAATGACGGTGCTTTTTTTGATTTTCCACCAATCAACGTAAAATTTGCCGGGTTTATGATCCATCTTCTGCGAGTTTTTGTGAATTATAACTTTCTAAATTTTATAAAAAGCATTCAGCGCGTTTAAGCGATTGACTATTATTAAAGCGATTTTAGCACAGACGCATATTATTTTCGTTTTATAATTTTGCGATGAAACATTTTAGACTTGCGGCACGAATCGGAAAATCCTGTTGCCTTTGCATTATTCTTCAAATTTTTCCTCGACTTCATCAATATGTTCTTTTGAAGGCGGAATAATCAGCGACATAACGATTGATGCCGCGATAGCAAACACGACGATTCCGAGCGAAATATTAATAACTTGCTGATTAAAATCGTGATGCAAATATCTGTGCAAAAATACATTGAGCGAACTTCCCTCGTCCGTCGCATAGATCAAACCGTGAGCGAGAAGCGGCAAAAGCATTTTAACGCCGATAAAACTCAAGACAAAAGCTAAACCGTATTTCAAAAGATGAAATCTGTCTGCGAGATCGGCGAGCAGAAAGAAAAACGTGCGAAGTCCTAAAATAGCGAAAATGTTCGATGTATAGACGATAAATCTGTCGGTTGTAATTCCGAAAATCGCCGGAATCGAATCCACGGCGAAAACCAAGTCGGCGACGTTTATGACGATCAAAACGAGAAGCAAAAGTGTTCCCGTTCGTTTTCCGTTTTCGACGGTGAAGAATTTTTCGCCGTCGTATTTTTTCGTAATGCGGACAAATTTTGTCGTCAGACGCACAATCGCGCTTTCTTCGGGATTAAATTCTTCATCTTCACCGAACATTTTAATTCCCGTGTAAACCAGAAACGCGCCGAAGAAATAAAGAATCCATTCAAATTGCTCGACAAGTTCCGCGCCCGCGAAGATCATCACTAGACGCATCACGAGAGCCATAAATATTCCCCAGAAAAGTGCGCGATGCTGATATTTTTTCGGGACTTTGAAGAAATTAAAGATCAATAAAAAGACAAAAAGATTGTCAATCGAAAGCGAAAGTTCGATCAAATATCCGGTGAAAAATTCCTTCGCTTTAAAAGTTCCGAACTGCCAGTAAACGAAAGCGTTAAAAAGAAGCGCGAGCGACACCCAAACGACGCTCCAAATTATCGTTTCCTTGCGCGACGGCGCGTGAGCTTTGCGGTTGACGATGCCGATGTCAACGAAAAGCGCGACCAAAACGAACGCGAAAAAGAAAACCCAATGCCACATTTGATATTCAACAATCATATATTGATTAAGATATTAACGGAAAAAGTGAAAAGGCGAAAACAAAGATGAATTGTAAATTGTAAATTGTAAATTGTAAATACGTTGACAATTTGCGTAAAACTCAAATTAATCAGTCGGCATCGGAGATTATGGTTAGAAAAACGGCGGCAAATGGGTTAAATTGCGATATTTTCGTCTTTTATGCTTCACTTTTGCCTTTTGCCTTTTGCCTTTTTACTTTTTCCCGTTAGAATAAGGGTTTGTCTAAACCGACAAGTTAATATTAATTATAATTTTTAAGGACTTACGAGATGTTAAAGTTTTTTACACGAATGAAAAGAACACGAAATTTTGTTCTTTTATTATTTTCGATTTTGATGGTTGCCAGTTTGGTGTTGTTTTATTCGCCGACCAGCAGAGTTGAACAATCGCTGCGCTCCAGTGATGAAACCGTTGCCAAGGTTAATGGAGAATACGTTACAGCCGGCGAGATCGTCCGTCAGCAGGAACAATACAGCCAGTTCAGTCAGCGCAGTCTTCCGTCCAAGACTTTGCTCGACGGATTGATTCGTCAACGCATTTTGCGAACGGAAGCCAACCGTCTGGGACTTCGTGCGACCGATGCCGAAGTCGCTCAGGCGATCCGCGACCAATTTAAATCCGACGACGGAACACCGTTTGATCAAACTCGTTATGAAGAAAATGTTTCCGAGCGTTTCGGCACGGTGGCAAATTACGAACAAGCCGTCCGCGATGATCTGAGCGCGGCGAAAGTTCAGGCGTTCATCACGTCCGGCGTAACGGTTGCCGAGCAGGAAATAATTGACGATTACAAGCGTCAAAATACGAAGTTCGATCTGACTTACGTACCGGTCAGCGTTACCGATCTGGCGCAAACCATCAAGCCGACCGACGAAGAATTAAAGGATTATTTCGAGAAAAACAAAGCGACATATTACATTTCGTCGCCGCAGAAAAAAATTCGTTACATTTTTCTCAACACGGCAAAAGTCGGCGAAAAACTCAATATTTCGGATGAAGAATTAAAAGCCGAATACGACAAACTGGAGGAAGGCAAAAAGAAAGCCGGAGTTCAGGGACAGGAAATCGTATTGCGCGTTTCAAAGCCGGAATTTGAACAGCAGGTCACGCAAAAAGCCAACCAACTCGTTACGCAGCTTAGAAAAGACAACGGCAAAATCAGCGAAGAAGCATTTGCCGAAATTGCGAAAGGGCAATCAGAAAATCCGAACACGGCACGCAGCGGCGGCAAGATCAACGGCGTAATCAAAGAAAATCCGAACAACCCGGAAGATCCGTATCAAAAACTTTTAACTATGCAGCCGGGCGAAGTTACCGATCCGGTTAATTACAAAGGAAATATTTATATTCTGCGGCGCGGTGAAGATGTTCCGAAAACTTTTGAAGATGCGAAAAAAGAACTTGAAGTAAGTCTCAGAAACCGCCGCGCATATACGGCAACTGCTGAACTCGCGCAGAAAATTGATGATCGCCTGAAAGAAGTAAAAGACGTGCAAAAGGTCGCCGCAGAATTCGCGCCGCAGGCAAATATGAGCGCGTCGGAAATGATTAAAGAAACCGGGTTTATCAAACCCGGCGATACGGTCGAAGGCATCGGCGTTTCGCCGCAGTTTGAAGACGGCATCGCGCCGCTCGAAAATGCGGGCGATGTCGGCGAAAAAACTCCGATTCCGAACGGTTTTGCAATTCCCGCATTAGTCGAAAAACGCGATCCGCGCGATGCCGACTTTGACGAAGTGAAAGATCAAGTTGCCGAATCGGTAAAACTCGAAAAAGCGCGGAATCAAGTTGAAGAAATCGCCAAGCAAATCGCTTCCGCCGCAAGTTCAGTCGGCGATTTGAGTTCCGCCGCTTCCGCTAAAAATCTAAAAACTCAAGACCAAAAAGCATTTATTTTAGGTTCGCCGCTCGGTCAAGGTCCGTCAGCCGGAACAAACGAAGCATTGCAGGACGCGATATTTGCTCTTAATAAGGGCGACGTTGCAAAAACTCCGATCAAAGTCGGTGACAATTGGTATATCGTCGGTGTGAACAACCGCGAAGAGGCTAATATGGATGATTTCGCCAAACAGCGCGATCAATTGATCGAAAGCAAACTCCAGCAAAAACGCGGCACGGTTTTCTCAGATTATTTAGCAGAAACCCGCGCTCGTCTGGAAAAAGATGGCAAGATCACGATTTATAATGATGTTCTGGCAAAAATTGATGCGGCAAATGAGGAAAATAAACCGGACACTCCGCCGACTCAACCGGGACTCCCGCCGAACATTCAACAAATGATCGAGCAGAAGCAACAGCAACAGCAGGGACAAGCTCCCGTTCCGCCGCCGCCCGTGCCGCAGGGAAAATAATTTCGATTCATTAAAATAAAAAAGACGGTCGCTGATTCCGGCGACCGTCTTTTTTATTTTGTCCTGAATTGTTAAAGACAGCAGAAATTATTTAAAGAAACGCAGATTCCGTGTAACAAAAAGCGGATTTTTCAGAGCAAAATTTTACATTGCATTCTAAAATCCGCTTTCTTAAAGTATTTTAAATGTTCGAGATTATTCGCCGAGATATGCTTCCTTGACGCGCGGATCGGCGGCTAATTCTGCCGAACTGCCTTCCATCACGATTCTGCCTGTTTCAAGAACGTAGGCGCGGTCGGAATGATGAAGCGCGGCATTGGCATTTTGTTCGACGAGCAAGATCGTCGTGCCTTCGGCGCGGATGTTGTCAATCGCTTCAAAGATCGTGTGAACGAGAAGCGGCGCGAGTCCGAGCGACGGTTCATCTAACAATAAAAGACGCGGGCGTGACATCATCGCGCGAGCCATCGCCAGCATTTGCTGTTCGCCGCCGGAAAGAGTTCCGGCTTTTTGTTTTTCGCGTTCTTTCAGACGCGGGAAAAGCGCGAAACCTTTTTCCATATCTTCGGCGATGCGTTTTTTGTCGTTAAAAATATACGCGCCCATATCGAGATTTTCGCGCACCGACAGATTCGCAAAAACGCCGCGACCTTCAGGCGACATCGCAATCCCTTTTGGCACGAGCGTATGCGTCGGCGCACCGCTGATGTCTTCGCCTTCGTAAGTGACGCGCCCGTTGCGCGGTTCGAGTAATCCGGTGATCGTCCGCAAAGTCGTAGTTTTCCCCGCGCCGTTCGCGCCGATAAGCGTTACGACTTCGCCTTGATTAACGCGCAATGAAATATCAGTTAACGCTTCAATCGCGCCGTAACTGACTGAAACATTTTCTAAAGTCAACATAATAATTTTTTCTTCGCACTTTGCGTTTTGCGTTTTGCCGCTCAGGTTTAAATAGACATCAAACTTTATTTAACAGGCAAAGAGCAAAGAACCAAGAGCGAATTCCTATTCTCCTAAATACGCCTCAATAACTTTCGGATCGTTTTTAATGTCCTGCGGCAGACCGAGCGCGATTGATTTGCCGTAATCAATGACCTGAAGCCGTTCGCAAACGCCCATTACAACGCGCATATTATGTTCGACCAAAACGATCGTCAAATTAAAAATATCCCGAATTTGCTTGATTAAACCCGTCAAATCTTCCTGTTCCGACGGATTCATTCCCGCCGCCGGTTCATCCAAAAGAAGAAGTTGCGGGCGAGTCGCCAAAGCGCGGACGATTTCCAAACGTCTTTGATTCCCGTATGGCAAACTCGTTCCGCCTTCGTCTTTGTATTTTGCCAGATCAAAAATTTCGAGCAGTTCCATCGCAAATCTGCGATGTTCTTTTTCGTCCGCGAAATATCTCGGCAGACGCAAAACTGCGTCGAGCATATTTTGATTTGCGTGACGATGACACGCCGTTACGACGTTTTCCAAAACGCTCATCGAAGGAAAAAGTCTGATATTTTGAAATGTTCTGGAAACGCCGAGCCGCGAGATTTGATACGGTTTCAGTCCATTGATGCGCGTTCCATTGATATTTATGTCGCCGGAAGTCGGAACGTAAACGCCAGTTAAGATATTAAAAATCGTCGTTTTTCCCGCGCCGTTCGGACCGATCAGCCCGTAAATTTCGCCTTTTCTGACATCCATCGTCAAACCGTCAACGGCTTTCAAACCGCCGAACTGCATCGTCGCCTGATTTGTCTGTAAAGTTATTTCTCCGTTACTGCTCATCGTTTTCCCCCTCGCTTGTCATATGTTTCGCTGTTTGGTCTTCGGCAATCGGCACGCCTTCGGTTCCGCCGACGGTCTCATCACCTTCGGGCGAAGTACGCGGACGTTTCAACCAACTAAGACCGAATTCGCGCGTTCCGAAAATTCCCTGCGGACGGAAAAGCATCGTCAAGATCAAAATGATAGCGAAAATAACCAAACGCAGGTCGGCGAATTTTACAATTCCGATTCCGGGAACCGCAATGTCGGGTAAAAGCCGTAAAAGTTCCGGCAAAAGCGTAACAACAATCGCACCGATGATCGCACCGGTCATCGAACCCATTCCGCCGATGACGATCATAATAATTACTTCAAACGATTTGATAAATTGAAAATCGTTCGTGCTTAAAAATTTATTGTAATGCGCGAATAAAACTCCGGCGACTCCGGCAAATGATGAACTAATAACAAAAGATACTACTTTGTAGCGCGTCGTGTTCACACCCATCGCTTCCGCTGCAAGTTCATCTTCGCGGATCGAAACGAGTGCGCGTCCCATATCGGATTTAACGATATTATGAACGACGACAATCGTTACTACGGCGAAAAATCCAATCCATAGAAAGTCCGCGTAACCTGGAACTGTGTAACCCGTCGCGCCGCCCACTGCATCAATATTTAAGATCACAATGCGGATAATCTCGGCAAATCCGAGCGTTACGATCGCCAGATAATCTCCTTTTAAGCGTAAAGACGGAATTCCAACTATTAAACCTGTAATTGCCGCAACGACCGCCCCGATAATGATTGCAATGATTAGAACGAGACTCGCAGATATAAAACCGCCGGACGAACCCGACACTGCTTTTTCAATCGCTTCGCCGTAGTTGACGGTAAAATAGGCTGACGAATACGCTCCGATTGCCATAAATCCGGCGTGTCCAATGGAAAATTGCCCCGTAAATCCGTTGATTAAATTCAAAGACGTAGCGAGAATTATATTAATCCCGATAAATACGAGCAGACGCGCCGTGTAGTTATCCACGCCGATACCGAAAAACCCGGTCGCACTCATCATCATACTGACGATATACAGCAGTATGAATGCCACGGTTGCGCCGATTAAACTCTTCACTAATGTTGAAGACGAAGAAGAAGACATAATTATCAGTTATCAGTTATCAGTTATCAGTTAGTTTGTTAACTGATAACTGATAACTTATTTAGACTTTTTCCTGAACAGACGAGCCAAGCAAGCCTGCCGGACGAACCAAAAGAACTAAAATCAAAATAGCAAAAGCGACAGCATCACGATAAGTTGACGGAATTCCGATGTTTTGCCCGTAACCGACAACAAAAGTTTCCGCCATTCCGATCAAAAGACCGCCGAGAACCGCGCCCGGAACATTTCCGATCCCGCCCAATACAGCCGCAACAAAGGCTTTTAATCCGGTCAACAAACCCATCAGCGGAAAAATCTTCGGTTGATATTGCGCCACCAAAACGCCCGCCGCCGCCGCTAATGCCGAACCGAGTCCGAAGGTAAACGCAATAACGAAATTTGTGTTCACGCCCATCAATTTTGCCGAGTTCAGATTAAAGGAAACCGCCCGCATCGCTTTACCGATCTTCGTATAGAAAATGACGTATTGCAGTGCTATCATCAGCAAAACCGATACGACAAAAATTATTATTTGCGAGTTGTTTATCGTTACTTCACCGAACAAATTGTAATTTTCGTTAGGAATAAGAAGCGGAAAAGATTTCGGAATACCGGTAAAGACGAACGTGAATAAATATTCGATAAGCAATGACATTCCCATCGCCGTAATCAGCGTCGTCATCCGTGAATATTTTCTGACCGGACGATAAGCAAATCTCTCAATCAAAATCCCCACAATCGCCGCAATTACCATTGCTCCGAATAAAACACCTAAGAAGGCAAAAATCGAAGGTTCGGAGTTAAAAGCATAAACCGCGATCATAAATCCGGCATACGCGCCAAGCATATAAACATCGCCGTGTGCGAAGTTTATGAGTTTCAAAATCCCGTAAACCATCGTGTAACCGAGCGCGATCAGCGCGTAAATCGAACCGATGGTCAAACCATTAATAAGTTGTTGAACAAAAGTATCCATATAGAGTTTACAGAGTTAGGAGTAGTTCGGAGAGTTTATAGAATTTTAAAAATCTAAATTTCCTAAAACTCTGTAAACTTCATAAAATCTCCAAACTCACAACTATTTTCCGCTGTTTGTTTCAGAATTGGCGATTGTCGTATTTGTTGAATTATTCGCCGTCGTGTTTGTGTTCCCACCTGCTTTATTCGAATTGGCAGAGGCATTGCTGTCGGCATCTACTCCTTTAACAGTTCCATCGGGTTGAACACGTGCTACCGGAATAAGTTGTTTGCTTTCTGGTTTTAATTCCAAAACTACGGCAGATTTGTCCGCATCTCGCTTGTCGTTAATCGAAATCGTCCCGGTAATGCCGACAAAATCTTTTGTAGAGGCAATCGCATCACGGAGTTTTTGCGAATCGGCACTTCCGGCACGTTTCAGAGAATCAGCCAAAATGTAAGCCGCGTCGTAAGCTAAAGCCGCCAACGAATCCGGGTTAGCACCAAATTTAGCTTTGTATGCCTGAGCAAATTTCTGTACATTTTCTGCCGGATCGTCAACCGAGTAATGATTTGTAATAAAAGTATTTTTCAGCGCGTCGCCGCCGAGATCCCATATATTTGGCGAATCCCAACCGTCACCACCGAGAATCGGCATTTCCATACCTAATTCGCGTGCTTGCTTAGAAATAATTCCCACTTCGCCGTAATATCCCGGAACGTAAATAACATCCGGTTTTTTGTTGCGGATATTAGTTAATTGTCCTTTAAAATCCGTATCGTTTTGCGTATATGCCTGTTTATCAATGATCTGTCCGCCAAGTTTTGTAAACTCATCGGTAAAGTATTGTTCCAAACCTTTACTGTAATCAGATTGAACGTCACCGAAGACGGCAGCAGTTTTGGCTTTCAGATTTGTCGCTGCAAATTTTGCCATCGAACTACCTTGAAAATCATCTTTAAAGCAAACGCGAAAAATGTAATCGCCGATTTGTGTCACCTTCGGATTTGTTGACGACGGCGTAATCATCGGGATTTTTGCTTCTTGTGCGACAGGCGCGGCGGCTAAAGAGTTTGTCGAAGCGACTTCCCCAAGAACGACCTGAACTTTATCCTGACTAATTAACTTTTGCACAACCGTTTTCGCTTGTTCCGGTCTGCCTTGATCATCCTCGACGACAAGTTCGATTTTTTTGCCGTTCACGCCGCCATTTTTATTTATTTCCTCAACGGCAAGATCAATGCCATTTTTGGTTGACTTGCCAAAACTTGAAGTTCCGCCACTCAAATCAACATAAACGCCGACCTTAACTGTATCTCCGGCAGTCGTATTACTTTCGCCGCCTTTTTGCACACAGGCAATCGAAAATATAAAAGATGTAATAATTGTAATTGCTAAAAAGATTTTGCTCATTTTTACCTCACAGAAAGTTGGTGTAATCAATATATTTAGAAATAATCGCATCTTCCCAGAAAAAAACTTTCCGGCGTGTTACGCAGAATTTTTAATAAAAGTTTAGTATGCTTAACAGAAAATAGATGCTCTAAGAATTATACCTATTTCAGATTCAGTGTCTAACTTAATATTAAACAAAAATTTAACATTTTTTGATATTAATATATTTTTGTTATAAAAAAAATTATGCCAGAAGATTCAAATCCCGAAAAAACAAAAGGTTTCGCGCCGGAAACGGGCGATATGTCAAAAAAAGATTTTCGCCGTTTCGGTTATGAAATGATTGACCGGATTTCCGAATATTTTGAACATATGGAAGATTTTCCCGTTCTTTCACAAATTGAACCGGGCTGGCTGACGGAAAAACTGCCGAATTCCGCGCCCGAAAACGGCGAAGATTTCGGCGAAGTTTTGGAAGATATTAATAAATTGATTCTGCCCGCCGTCACGCATTGGAATCATCCGAATTTTCACGGACTTTTTTCAACTTCGACAAGTTCGGTCGGCGTGTTCGGCGAGATGCTTTCCGCCGCGTTCGATATGAAAGCGATGCTCTGGCGCACGTCGCCCGCTTCGACCGAACTCGAACCCGTCGTTCTCGATTGGCTCAGAAAAATGATGAATCTGCCCGAAGATTTCAACGGCTTGATCTACGATACGGCTTCGATCTCGACTTTACACGCGATTGCGATGTCGCGCGAAAAATTAAATTTAAATATCCGCGAAAAAGGAATGAGCGGACGCGATGATTTGCCGCTTTTGAGAGTTTACTGCTCCGAACAAACTCATTCTTCGATTGATAAAGCTGTTATTTTGCTCGGCTTGGGGCAAAGATCGCTCGTCAAAATCCCGACAAATGAAATTTTTCAAATGGACGCAGAAAAACTGCGTGAACAAATCAAACAAGACAAAGCCGACGGTTTTTTGCCAATGTGCGTCGTCGCAACGGTCGGAACGACTTCGACGACGAGCGTTGATCCCGTCGAAAAAATCGCCGAAATCTGCGAACAAAACGATATTTTTCTCCACGTTGATGCCGCTTACGCCGGAAGCGCGATGATTTTGCCCGAACTCCAATTTCATTTCAAAGGCGCGGAACGTGCCGATTCGATCGTTACAAATCCGCACAAATGGCTTTTCACGCCGTTCGATCTTTCGGTGCTTTACGTTAAAGATTTGGATTTGCTGAAACAAACTTTTTCGCTCGTCCCGGAATACTTAAAAGTTACCGAAACCGTAACGAATCAGATGGATTACGGAATCCAACTCGGTCGCCGTTTTCGCTCGTTAAAACTCTGGTTTGTAATGCGCTACTTCGGACAAAACGGTCTGCAAAACAGAATCCGCGAACATATTCGTCTGGCGAATCTTTTCAAATCTTGGGTCGAAGAATCAAGCGTCTGGGAAATTCTCGCGCCGACACCGTTCGCGTTGGTTTGTTTTCGCGCTTGCCCGAAAACGGTCGAAGATTTGGACGTTTTGAACGAAAAAATAATGAACGAAATAAACGCCGAAGGTGAAGCGTATCTTTCGCACACGAAATTAAACAGCAAATTTACATTGCGCCTTTCCGTCGGCAGCATTCGTGTTGAAGAAAGACATTTGCAAAAAATCTGGGATTTGTTAAATGACAAATTAAATGAATTTCGTGCGAATTCCTGAACAAATTTTAAAGGCTAAATCACACATGTCAATTCTTATGGGTTTAGTAAAAGTGGAAAAACCTGTCTTTAGTACAATATCGAAGATATGTGGAAAAAGTTAAGACGATGATTTTAAGCACTACATTAAACAAGGTTTTTGATGGGCAATCGGTCAGGTCGTTTCCTCAAAAGTTAGTAATCTCAATTCGTACTGCTGTCATCAAGTAGCTAAAACCAATGGTAAAGGGGCAAGTTTTGTTATTTAGCAGTGTGACAGGACAAAGCTAACCCGTCGAATAATCGGCTGGAGTTTATCGTCAGAAGTGACCGTCAAGTTGGGTGTTTCCGCTTTGCAGAAACAAATCGGCAAAGGCTAGATTGAAGCCGGAGCGATAGTTTATTCGGATAGAGGAAATTAATATGCTTCGAGTTGATTTCAGCAGTTGTTCCGACAAAATTGTTTACAGTAATCATAAAGGGCAAAGATAATTGTCAGGGTAACACGCGTGCGGACACGTTTCTTTTCACGGTTCAAAACGGAATTAATCGAAGGTGGTATTTTAAAGATATGAAATAATCCGGTTCAGGAAATTTTTAGCTATATCGAAGGCTATTACAATCGAAAAAAATTACATTCGAGTTTAGGATACAAAAAACCACTCGAATTCGAGTTACAATTACAAACTAGAAATAGAGGAAGCAAAAGACAATTTTTTGTCTAATAAAACTTGACTATCTCAGTTTGATTCTTCCTGACAATCATCGGCTCGCCCCCCGAATCAAGGTCTCGCAGAATTTCCAGAGTAATTTCGCCGTGCTTTCTTAATTGTTTTTGGCGATGTTCCGTGTCTTCGGTTAACAGTTTCCTTTACCGCCTTATCATTCTGCATCGCCCGCTCCAGAAGAGCCTCGGTTAATTGTTTCAACAGCCCTTGCTCGCCGAGCAAATTTTCCGGTTTTTTATAATCCCAAATTAATTCATTAGGTACTCTTTTTTGTTTCCATAAAGTGTAAATGTCGCTTTATTTATAAATTTTCGATTTACACAAGAATTCTTAGACTCTCTTGCAAATAAATATTTCACAAATGATCTAGGCGTTTTAACCGAAGATATTACGAACTTTATCCATAAACGACTGATCTGAAAATTCCGTATCTTCGATCTCGGCAAGTTGTTCGAGCATTTTGCGTTGTTCCTTCGTCAAAGTTTTCGGCGTAACGAGCGTCGCGGCGACATACAGATCACCTTTTCCGCGCCCGTCAATCGTCGGCATTCCTTTATTTTTCATACGAAAAACCGTTCCCGTTTGAGTTCCGGCGGGAACTTTTAATTTTTCGTCCTCTTCCAAAGTTTTAACGTCAAGTTCCGCGCCCAACGCCGCCTGCGTAAATGAGATCGGAATTGACGTGTAAAGATTTGCGCCTTGCCGCTCGAATTGTTCGTGTTCTTTGACGTGAATGACGACGAATAGATTTCCGCTCGGTCCGCCATTTACGCCGCCTTCGCCTTCGCCTGTAACTCTGAGACGCGAACCTGTTTCAACTCCGCCGGGAATTTTGATTTCGAGTGATTTTTCTTTCTCGATTCTGCCCGCGCCGTGACATTTTTTACACGGATGTTTAATAATCTGTCCGCGACCGCCGCAATTTGGACAAGTTCGCATCACGGAGAAAAATCCCTGCTGATAACGAGTCTGACCGCTTCCGCTGCAAGTTACGCAGGTTTCAGGTTCCGTGCCTTTTTCCGTGCCTTTTCCCTTACATTCATCACAGGTTTCGAGACGCGGAATTTTCAGTTTCATTTCCTTGCCGAATGCTGCTTCTTCAAGCGTGATTTCCAGATCGTAACGCAAATCTGCGCCGCGCTGTGCAGAAGTTCTGCCGCCGGACGCGCCGCCGCGCTGTCCGCCGAACATATCGCCGAAACCGAACAGATCGAAAATATCTTCGATGTTTGAAAAACCCGCGCCGTCGAATCCGCCGAAACCTTGCCCGCTCGGTGCATTATGTCCGAAACGGTCGTAAGCCGCGCGTTTTTGCGAATCGGACAAAACGGAATATGCTTCCGCCGCCGCTTTAAATTTTTCTTCCGCTTCTGCGTCGTCCGGGTTTTTGTCCGGGTGATATTGAATGGCGAGTTTGCGATAAGCAGTTTTTAGTTCCGTGTCGGAAGCGGTTTTAGACACGCCTAAAACTTCGTAATAATCTGATTTCATAAGTGCTTAATTAAAATTTTATAGATGATGAATTGGGTATTAAAAGTTACAAATAGAAGAAGCGTCGGCTTTTTGATAAAACCAACGCTTCTATATTTTGCGATATTTAGATTTTTACTGCAAGTCTTTACGATTTTGCGTAAAAAACTTTTATCTTGTTACCGGACGGCGCGTAACAGAGCGTCTTGATGCAGATGCGAGTTTGCCGTCGCCCGTGCTTTTGACTTCTTCCTGCATTTTTGCCGCACCGAGTTTTCCCTGCCACCAAAGTGCAATCGGACTGGCGATTGCGATAGTCGAATATGTTCCCGTAATTGCTCCGACAAACAGTGCAAGCGAGAAACCGCGCAGAACTTCGCCGCCGAACAAGACTAGCGCGAGAACCGTTAAAAACACTAAACCGTTAGTTACAATCGTGCGCGACATCGTCTGATTGATCGAGTCGTTGGTCAATTTGTAAACCGGCTCGTTGCGGCGCAAACCCATATTTTCGCGGATGCGGTCAAAAATAACAATCGAGTCATTGACCGAGAATCCGACGAGTGTCAAAAGTGCCGCTAAAACCGTCAGCGAAATTTCCCACTGAAACATCGTGAAAAACGCGAGCGTAATCAAAACATCGTGGAAAACCGCGATAACTGCACCTGCTGCATAAGTCCAATCGTAGCGAAACGCGATAAACAACAAAATTCCGACCATTCCGAGCAAAGTGGCGATAATCGCCTGATTGCGAAGCTGTGCGCCTGCGACTGGACCGACCGAATCGGTTCCGATGATTTTATATTTCGCCGCCGCGTCCTGTGTTAAATCCATCGCCGGATCAGCTTCTTTACCAAAAGTATCAAGCGCGGTTTTAACTCGTGCGCGTCCGGCTTGCACCTGATTTTTGCTTTGTGCCAATTCGGCGGTCGTTGTCGCCGTGTTTGCGTTAGCAGCATTGGTGTTCGCCGTGTTTGTATTTGCTTTGGTATTGGCGTTAACTGCGGTATTTTCCAACGTGCTTGTTTCAGCAGTTTCTTCTCCCGCGCCTGGGACTAGCGGAATTTTGATCAGAACTTCATCATCCGTGTTGACCGAATTTTGAATGACCGAATCAGTAACTCCGACGGTTTGCAGGGCGTTGCGAATATCATCTTCCTGCGGTCTGCCGTCTTTGAACTTCGCGGTGATAACCGTTCCGCCCTGAAAATCAACGCCGAGGTTAAAAGCATCCGTTCCGCCCGGCACTGCTTGCCGTCCAATAGCCGAAATTAATCCCGCCAGCAAAACAACAATAGAAACCGCAATCAGAGGTTTGCGAATTCCCATCCAATCTACATTTATATTTTTAAAAATCTCAAACATTATTTTTGCGAATACTGAGTGCTGAGTGCTGAGTGCTAAGTTAAAATAAATTACTTAGCACTCAGCACTCAGCACTCAGCACTGAATTTAGATACTCAAAGTTTTCTTGTCCGGGTTGCGTTCGAGCAGCCACATAAAAATTGTACGCGAGACGAAAACGGCTGAGAAAAGGTTGATAAGCAAACCTAAAACCAGCGTTACGGCGAAGCCGCGAATCGGTCCTGAACCGTATAAATAAAGAATCGTCGCCGCGATGATCGTCGTGATGTGTGTGTCAATGATTGTAATAAACGCTTTATCAAAGCCGAGATCAATTGACGCGGCGACCGTTTTGCCATCGCGCAATTCTTCGCGCATCCGCTCGAAGATCAGCACGTTCGAGTCAACCGCCATCCCGATTCCCAGAATCAGACCGGCAATTCCGGGCAAAGTCAGAGTTGCATCAAACACGATTAAACCGGCAAGCGTTAAGATCATATTTAACGTCAGCGCGATTACCGCATTGATTCCCGCGCCGCGATAATAAAACAGCATAAACGCAACAACGAATAATAAACCGCCGATCGAAGCGTAAACGCCCGCACGAATCGAGTCTGCACCGAGACTCGGACCGACCGTTCTTTCTTCCTGATAAGTTAATTTTGCCGGAAGTGCGCCCGAACGTAAAGTTAAAGCCAAATCTTCGGCGGTAGTTTTTGAAAATTTTCCGCTGATTTCGCCTTGATCGAAAATCTGCGATTTAATGAAGGCGGCGGATTTTACTTCGTTGTTTAAAACGACCGCCATATAATTATTGATATTCGCGCCTGTCCACGCGCCGAATTTTTGTGCGCCGGATGGTTTGAATGCAAAAGAAATTTGGTAGTCGCTCGGACTTCCCGTTCTCGAAACCGCTTGTGCATCGCGAAGTTCACTTCCGTCAATAATCGCCGGATATTCGACGACGACATATTTTTTCGGCGGCTGTTGATTCGGATCTTGATTTGCTTTCGGAACTTCGTCGCGGTCAGCATAAACCAAAACTTTGCGATTTGCGGGAATCGTTCCGCCGAGTGATTGGATAGCTTCCTGTTCGGAATTATAAGTTTGAATGGGCGACGGACTCGGCGGCGTTACGATTTTCATCATCGCCAGTTCAGATTCTTCGCCGATCAAATCTTTAACACGTTGCGGATCATCAACTCCGGGCATTTGAAGCAAAATTTCTCCCGAACTCGACGCGCCGTGTCTTTGCAAAGTCGGCTCTTTAACACCGTATGCGTTGATGCGACTTTCGATGATCTGCAATGCCTGATCAACCGACTGGTTCTTCAAAATCGTCTGCGTCTGTGTCGGCAAACTCCACGAAAGCGTATTGCCGCTCGTATTTTCCGTCCAATTTACAATATCAACTTTTCCTTTGACGGCATCAACGACGGCTTGCGCCTGATTCGCGTCGGTTAAATTCAATTGAAATTGATAAGTGCCGTTTTCAGCTGTAAATGCGCCGTCTTGGACAGGCAAATTAGCTTCTTTAGCGGTTCTCAGCGCGGCTTGATAATTATTTTCGGTCAATTTCCGCAGATAATCGTCCGTATCAACGCGCATCACGAGGTGAGTTCCGCCGCGTAAATCTAAACCGAGATTCATATTCTCACGGACATTATTCTGAATTCCCGACCACGAGAAATCATTTGCCGTAAATGAACCGCGAGGTCCGATGACAAGATAAATACCGACTAATGTAACGATAAGAATTACTATCGTTCTGATCCACAAACTTGTGTTTTTCATTGCTTTTACAAACGACGAGAAAAATAGAAAGCGACGAGCGAAATTATACGCTTAATCACTTAAAACTTTTTACTCATCACTTAATTTCAGGTTCCGGTTTTTTCCCGATAACGGCACTTTTGCCGATCTCAAGGAAAGACTTTTCTGCACTTTGTATAATAAAACTCGTATCACGAACTTCTTTGATTCGCCCGATGATGCCGCCGTTGGTTACGACTTCATCGCCGGATTTCAAACTGCCGATCATTTCTTCCAACTGCTGCTTTTGCTTTTTTTGCGGCATTATTACGAGGAAATAGAAAATCCCGAATATTAAGACAAATGGTGCAAGCGTCCAAATCAGACTGCTGCCGCCCGCGCCTTGGAAAAGTAATACTAAGAAATTCGTCATATTTATTACGGAAAAGAAAAAACAATAATATACATTTGCGCGGCTTTTATCAAACCATCACCGCGCTTGATTATTGATTTTCCTGATTTATTTTATCGAGGAAGTCTTGACGGAACTTTTTGAATTCGCCAAGTTTGATAGCTTCGCGCACCTTTCGCATCGTGTCAAGGAAGAAAGCGAGATTGTGGTGCGTCAGCAAGATCGCGGCAAGCATTTCTTTCGCCTGATAAAGATGGCGCAAATAAGCCCGCGAATATCTACGGCACACCGAACAATTACACTCCGAATCAAGCGGCGAATCGTCTTCGGCAAACTGCGCGTTGCGAATATTTAATTTTCCATTTGATGTAAAAACGCCGCCCGTTCGCCCGTTTCGCGTCGGCATCACGCAGTCGAACATATCAACTCCGCGATAAACCGCCTCGACCAAATCTTCCGGCGTTCCCACGCCCATCAAATAACGCGGCGCGTCCGTCGGCATTTTCGGCGCGAGAAATTCGATCACGTCATACATCACATCTTTTTTTTCACCGACGCTCAAACCGCCGATGGCGTAACCGTCAAAACCGATTTCCGTCGTTAAATCAAGACTCTGCTTTCTTAATTCCAAATGTCCCGCGCCTTGAATAATTCCGAAAAGTGCTTGTTTTCCGCTCAAATTCTCAGCTTCCTTAAATCCCGTATCTGCGCCCGATTTTTGCAATTCGTTAAATCTATCTTTCGATCTCTGCGCCCAACGCGCCGTCATTTCCAGACTTTTTCTCGTTTGGTCAATTCCCGCGTCGCCGGGCGGACATTCATCGAAAACCATCACGATTTCCGCGCCGAGTGCCGCTTGGATTTCCATCGAAACTTCCGGCGACAAAAACATTTTCGTCCCGTCAATATGCGAACGAAATTCCACGCCGTGTTCAGTAAGTTTCCGCAGATCGGTCAAAGAAAAAACTTGAAAACCGCCCGAATCCGTCAAAAGCGAACGATTCCAGGTAGAAAATTTATGCAATCCGCCGAGTTTGCGAATCGTATCCGTTCCCGGACGAAGCCACAAATGATAAGTATTTCCGAGAATTATCCGCGCGTCGAGTTCATCTTCAAGCCATTCGGGACGAATTCCTTTAACCGTTCCCTGCGTTCCGACAGGCATAAAAACCGGCGTTTCAATTATCGAACGCCGCGTTTTCAAAATTCCCGTCCGTGCTTCGCCATCCTGCGCGGTTATTTTCCAATCAATCGCTTTCATTTTCTTTTCCCAACCAACGCCCAAATTTGTTGTGCGCCGATGGCGGTTTCCGAAATTATTATGCCGTCTTCATCAACTAAAACTGCTGACGGCGTTCCGTGCATACCGAATTTCGCCGCCGTTTTATAACCTTTTTCCAAAAGAATCGGCGAACTCAGATTAAATTTTTGATGTTTTTCTTTATCACCGTAAGAAAATATCACAAGTTCGGGCTGATCCGCCGTTTTTTTATTTTCCCAATCGCGTAGATCGTCGTGCATTTCCACGCAATGCGGACATTCAGGACCGAAAAATGTTACGAGCGTTTGTTTTCCGCGCAAATCTTCGTCTGTAACGGCATTTCCCTTTAAATCTTTTATCGAAAATTCGGGAATTTGCATACCGAGTTTCGGACGTTTGCCGAGACTGTTTCCGTTATGAACATAAAAGAATTTTTCGTTTTCTTCTGCCGATTTGATTTTTCCGACGAGTTCGAATATCGCATCGTCGCCCGCCGCCGGACGACTGGCAATATTTCCGTCTTCATTAATGAAAATCGCCGTCGGTGTCCAAGGCGCGTAAAATAATCCGCTCACTTCTTTATCTTTTTGCAAAAGAATCGTTTTCGAACTTCCGTCGGAAAATTTTTCGACATTTTCCGCCGCCGCGCCGCTGCTGATAAAAACAAAATTTACTCGGCTTTCGAGTTCCTTCTGCCAAATTTCAATTTCCGGCAAAAGTGCCTGACACGGAATACAAGACGGGCTGACGAAAAAGAAAAGCGACGGTTTTCCGCTCATTAAAAGATGTTCAAAACTGACGATTTTCCCGTTAATGTCCGGCAGCTGGAAATCCGGCGCGGGCGCACCGATCGGCAAACCGTCGTGCGGCGCGTGAATCTCTTCGCGTTTCGTTTCGCGTGTGCCGTCGTTTCCGATCAACTCTAATAATTCGATGCGCCGAATAATCAACGTCTGCTGTTCGGAAATCTTTTTTAAATAGAAAACTGCAGCAGCTAATAAAATGAGAATTCCGGTTCCGACAAACATCTGCAAAATCGTCTCATTCGCAAGTTCCGTCAGACCGATTCCGCCGCCGAAAATTAAAACGATCAGCGCAAGACCTGCAAAAACGATATTTCTAATCAAACTTTTCGCGCTCACGGGTTCGCTGTGAATTTGCCCGAAACAATGACAATCCGGCGCATTTCCGAGATGCATCTGCCGAATCATTCCTCCGACAAAAATCGCCAAAAGAAAAAACGCACCGAACGCACCGATTCTAGCCGTAACGGTTGCCAGAAGAAAAAATGCAATAACAATTTCAGCAATCGGAAGCGCGACGGAAATCGGTTTCGCCAAATCTTTCGGCACGCCGAAATCTTTAACAGCTTTTTTCGAACCTTCCAGATCGAGCAATTTGCCGATTCCGGCAACGACGAAAATTCCGAAGAGAAAAAGTCTGATTAAAAGTAAGATGATTTCCATAAAATTACGCGGCTTCGGTTTGCAAACTTTCCAGAACAGTTTCAATTTCCGTCGGAACTTCGAGTTTTACAAAAAAACTCGCCGGATAAATCGCCGCTTCGCCTTCTTCGTCAATGATTCCGATTTTTCCGTTAGACGAAAATCGCGCACGGTAAATTTTCGACGGAATCAATAATTTCGAATCATCTGTTCGCACACAAAGCGCGTAGCCTTTCGTTCCCGCTTTTGATATACCGACTTCAACAAAAAACTGCCGCGAAGACTCGAGTTCTCCGCGCAAAATTTTTCCTGCCTCTTTTATGCTTTCCGTTAAATTTTCGATATTTTCCTTTTTCATCTTAAGAACTCCTCAACTGCTTGCCGCAGATTTTTAATATCATCGGGCGATAGATTTTCTTTCTCTTTTTTCGTATAAATATCCGGCAAAAGAATTTTCTCATACGAAACGGCAAAATAATAAATAATTCTCGCGCCGCCGCTTTTTCCCGTTCCCTCGATTTGACAGCGAACTTTCCTGATTCCGCCGCTGCCTTTGATTATTTTACCAAAATCGGGGTTTTCACATAAAAATTGTTGGATGTCGGCAAATTCATCATCGGAGAGAATTTTTACAACTTTTTTAGTAAAGAAACTCGTTTCCGTGAAACCGAACAATTTGTCCATAAATCAACTAATTTTTGTCAAAACTCCGAACTCGAAACCGATTTCTTCAATATCTTTACGCTCCAAAATTTCGCCTTCTTTGGCGCGTTTTTTCAGACGAAAAATTATTGCTGTGTCGTCAATCGTTTGTTTGAAAGTAAAACGATTCATCTTAATTTCATAACCGAGCGTTTCCGACATAATTTCCGCCGTCGCTTCGTGTCCGATCGCCGAGATTATTTCTTTGTTTTCGCTCTCGAATTTTTTTATCAATTCTTTCGTTTCTTCGGTCGAACAAAGTTTAAAACAAAATTCACCGTAAGCCGTTAAAACGGGCGCGTTGAAAAATATAAGTCTTTTCATTTATTTTTCCTTTTTATTTTTGCGTCTTTCTTTCAGACGAATCGGCGTGGCGAAAAATTCAAATGCGTCGCGCAGGCGGTTTTCGATGTAGCGCGTGTAAGAAAAATGCAGCTCGCCTTTTCCGCCTGACGTAAAGAGAATAAATTTCGGCGGACGCAAACCTGTCTGCGTGAGATATTGAACTTTGATGCGCGAAACGCCGCCTTTGACGGGCGCGGTCGTTGCGCCGCCTTTCGGCTGTTTGACTTGTTCTTCAAAGAATTTGTTAAGCTGCGATGTCGGAATTCGCGTGTTTCGCGCTTCGTTCGCTTTGACGACGAGTGACAGAATTTTTTCAACGCGCTGTCCAGTCAACGCCGAGATCGTCAGCATCGGCGACCAATCAAGAAATTTCATCTTGCGGCGCAGATTGCTCTCGAACTCATAGATCGTGTTCGTTTCCTTTTCTTCGAGCGCGTCCCATTTGTTGACGACGAGAATAACCGAACAGCCGGAATCAACCGCATAACCCGCAATCGCCGCGTCTAAATGCGTCACGCCTTCGGTCGCGTCAATCATCATCACGGCGACATCGGCGCGTTCGAGCGATTTCCGCGCCATAATCACGGAAAGCTTTTCCGCCATTTCCGTCGTTTTCCCTTTGCGGCGAATTCCCGCCGTGTCAATCAAAACAAAATCGTGTCCTTCGTGTGAAAAAGCCGTGTCAATCGCGTCGCGCGTCGTTCCGGCGATCGGCGAGACGATCACGCGGTCTTCGCCGATAATTTTATTTAACAGCGAAGATTTCCCGACGTTCGGACGACCGATGATGGCGAGTTTTATCTCGTTCGTTTCTTCGATAACTTCGTCGTCAAAAGTTAAAACCGCGAAAACTTCGTCCAAAAGATCGCCCATATTATTTCCGTGTTCGGCGGAAACGGGAACGAGATTGTAGCCGAAACGATGAAATTCCGCGCTCAAACTTTCGGTCTGAATAACGTCGGCTTTGTTCGCCGCGACGAAGATCGGTTTTCCCGTGCGCCGCAAAAGAATCCCGATCTCTTCATCGAGCGGCGTAATTCCGGCGCGAATGTCCACGACCCAGATGATCGCCTGCGCTTCTTCGATGGCGTGTCCGGCTTGTTTGAAAATATTCGCCGGAATGATCGCTTCGTCGTCCGGCACGATTCCGCCCGTGTCAACGAGCGCGAAAGTTTTCGCTTTCCATTCGACCTCGCCGTAGATACGGTCGCGCGTAATTCCCGGCTCGTCGCCGACGATGGATTTGCGGCTTTCCGTCAAACGATTAAAAAGTGTTGATTTCCCGACATTCGGACGACCGATGACGGCGACTAATGGTAAAGACATAACGATTTTAGATTTTGGATTTTGGATTTTGGATTGTTTAATACGTTTCCTATATCGAAATCCTTTTCTTTATTAAACTTTTTAAGCGCGTTTTTATCAAGAAGGATTGTAAAATAATATATCAATTTTGTCTCCGATTGTTTTTTCCAGATTTGATCGGTTTTTGACTTTAACTGTAATTATTTCTATCTTTTAAAAATTGGTAGTAAAAATTTCAAGGGGAAAATTAAAATGAAAAACAACGGCAAAGAAGATGTGATGATTTACCGCGATCTCGGTTCGACGGGCGAAAAAGTTTCGCTGATCGGAGTCGGCGGCTGGCATTTGGGATTGAAATATGTCGAGCAGGAAACGGCGATTCGCATCGTGCGGGCGGCGATTGACCGCGGGATAACTTTTATGGATAACTGCTGGGATTATAACGGCGGCGTGTCCGAGAATCGAATGGGAAAAGCTCTCGAAGACGGTTATCGTGAGAAAGTTTTTCTGATGTCGAAGATTGACGGGCGCACGAAAGACATCGCCGCAAAACAGATTGACGATTCGCTGAAACGTCTGAAAACCGATCATCTCGATCTCGTTCAGCATCACGAAATATTGCGCTACGAAGACCCGACCAGAATTTTCGACGAAAAAGACGGCGCGCATCTCGCAATGCTCGAAGCGCAGAAGGCGGGAAAACTGAGATTTATCGGTTTTACCGGACACAAACACCCGCAGATTCATCTTTCGATGCTCGAAACCGCCGACGAATACGGGATGAAACTCGACACGGCGCAGATGCCGATCAACGTGATGGACGCGCATTACAGGAGTTTTTCAAAACTCGTCGTGCCGGAACTCGTCAAACGAAAAATGGGTGTGCTGGCGATGAAAACGATGGGCAACGGAATTCTTTTGAAATCGAACACCGCAAAACCGATCGAATGTCTGCACTACGCGATGAGTATGCCGACATCGGTCGTCATCACCGGAATTGATTCGATGGAAATTTTAGATCAGGCGTTTGAAGCCGTCAGAACTTTTCAAGACGTTACGGAAAAAGACATTGAAGCGATTCTCGCCAAAACCGAAGATGCGGCGAAACGCGGCGAATACGAATTATTTAAAACTTCCTCAATCTTCGACGGCACCGCACAGCATACATATTGGCTCGGCGACGAACCGGAACGCCTGCAAAATATGATGCCGCAATAATTTGACCGAAAGAAAAGAAAAAAAGAAAGCGCACGGAAATAAATTCGTGATCTTTCTTTTTTGTTGCAGAGATAACCGCTCCTCTATTTCTCAGGCGCATCCGGCGGTGTGTCGGAAACGTCCTGATTTTGTCCCGTGGCAACAAACAATACGCCAAAGTATTCATCGCCGACGAAGATGGTCTGCGAAGGTTGAGCAAATGTCAGCGTTTTGTGTCCGACCGCCATCACATAAACCTGTCCCGCTTCGACTTCGTTGAACCGGAAATAACCCGACGAATTTGTCTGACGAATCACGACATTGCCTTGACCGTCAATCATACGAACTCTCGCTCCGGCAATTCCGCGTCCGGTTTGAGTTATCACTCGTCCGCCGACGTTTACTTCGGCGGCAGTCGGTGCTTCGCCGATTCCCCAATCTGAGAAATCGGTGATCGCCGCGTTGGTCGTGATGGTGTTCGCATTCGCGTCGAGCGTGCTGGGAACCATCATATTGAAACCTTCATTCTTAAACAATTTGTAGTTGGCTTCAGTTCCGTTGACATCCGAATCAAGATAGCTGAACGTCAGGATCGCCGCCAGATCGCCCGTTTCGTTCACCGTGAAATAACGCGAAGCCGATTGACCTGCATTTAATCCGGGCAATGCGGCATCCGTAACGCTGACCGTCAAAGCCGACGGGATCGTGTTAAGAACCGTGACCACCGCCGTAAAGGGTGAGTATTCCGCCGTTCCCGTGTTATCGCCGACCGGATAAGTAAATATCGTCCCGGCGTGCAGAAATTCTTCCGCATATTGCCGACGACAAAGTTGGTCGCCGAAGCACCGGAGATCGTCGCGTCGCAGTCAATCGTCAGAGTGTTGCCGCCGTTAAGGACGATACCGTTGAGCGGCAATGTTCCCGTGACAGTAACATTGCCGCCGAGCGTCGTTCCCGCCGCCGGAGATACATTGTAATATGTTCCCGCCGCAAGCGTTCCGCCCGTTCCCTGAACGATCTCATCCGCGCCGATGTCCGGCGGATTGTCGCGCATATCGCCGTCAAAATCGGTCGTGATGCCCGGTGTTCCTGCCGACAGAGCTGGATTCGTGCCACTCGTGTTCAGATGCAGATCGGTCAGCGGTACAATGAAGAAGTTGGCGGCTGTGTAGTTGCCGACTCCCGGATTGCTCGCCTATGAATTTGCATCGCGTGTCGGCGGACCTGCCTGCCACGCCGTAAAGCTGACTGGTATTTCGGTCGCACTCGTTCCGTAATCGAAGAAGTTGGCGGCGGTCGCTCCCGTTCCCACAAAGATATTGTAGTTGGAAACGAACGTGCCTGTATTCGCCGACTCTGACGATGTAATTTTTGCCCGTCGCGCCCGCGTTGTTTCTCGCGTTGTAAATAATATTGTCGCGGAAACTGCGCGTATTGCTGGTAACGGAACTGTTAAAAGCATCGAAGGTCCGACACCCGCCGTCGGCGCGCCGCCGATATAAACGCTGTTATGGAAAAAGGTGGTAACTCCCGCCGTTTCGAAAATGCTGTTGACACCGCCCGTCGTCGAACCCGTGCCGATGGCGTTGGGAATTCCCGCGCCGACGGCGATCATATTGTTGCGGTAAGCGGTGATTCCACCGCCGACGCGAATGCCGTTGACTTCCGCCGCTGTGCTGTTGGTTGCGGCGGTGATCCCGTAGATCAAGTTCCTTTCAACCACGTTCGCCGTTCCCGTGCCGCTGAATTGAATACCCGTAACTACGCTTGCGGCGGTCGCGTTGGTATTCGTCAGATTAAAGACCGTATTTTGCGAAAATGTCGCATTGGTCACAGCGGTCAAAAGTATTCCGATGACGGAAGCAGTTATTGTAGTTCCCGTTCCGATATTGCTCGTCAGATTTCTGACCGTGATAGAAAAGGAGCGCGAAACCTAAATTTCGCGCTCCTTTTCTTGTTTTCACCATTTGTCAGAGGCAGTTTAGTAACCGGCTCTGTTTGACAGAGGATTGTCGCCGGATTGTCCCCATTTTTGGAAAAGAGTATTTCCGTTTTGCAACAATGAATAGAAGTATCCGTCACCCGGTCTCCAGACGGTAAAGTCCGTGCGCCCGTCACCGTCGTAATCTCCGGCAAGCGGAATATCCGTCGAAGCTCCCCATCTTGCTGCTAACAGCGAATTGTCCGAGGATTTCAACACATACCACGCACCGTCAGAAGGACGATATACCGTAACATCGTCTTTTCCGTCGCCGTCGTAATCACCGATGACGAAAATATCCGAACGATAGCCCCATTGAACAGCTCTGAACGCCTGTGTAGTTGTGTTCAGGATAAAGACTGTTACCGGACTGAAATCACCTGCCGCCGCTCGTGCAACAGCTAACTCCGTGCGTCCGTCGTTGTCAAAGTCTCCGACCAGCGGACGGTCGCCCGCTTGTCCGAATTCCTGTGCCAACAAAACGCCGTTTGAACTTCGTTTGATATACCAACCGCCGTTAGATTCGCGCCAGACTGCAACATCGGCTTTACCGTCGCCGTCATAATCTGCCGGAACGAGATAGTCGGACGGTAATCCCCAGAATTCGGCACGGAAACTGTTTGTGCCGGATTCGAGAATATACCAGTAACCATCACGGAAAACTGCGATGTCGGTTTTACCGTCACCGTCGTAATCCGCCGGAACGGGTTTATCGGTTGCTACTCCGAATTGCGTAGCTCTAACTACTCTGTTCGAACTTTGCAGAATATACCACTCTCCTTCCGAAGCCCGGAAAACCACGTGGTCGGTTTTGCCGTCGCCGTCGAAATCGTTTCTAATGCGGGCTTTATCAATTATCGTGATAACCGCTGTCGAAGGCATTCCGAGCGTGCTGTTGCCCGTCGCATTCGAGAGCGTTACATTGATTGTTTCTCCCGGTTTAAATGTTGAATCAGGACAGATTTGAACGCTAAACGTTTGTGTGGTAACGCCCGGATTAAACGTCAGCACACCGCTCGTCAAGATGTAATCTACACCCGCCGTGCAAGCCGCTCCGCCGATAGCCGTGCCGTTACTCGTCGTATAAGTGACCGTATCGGTTCCGCTCGTTCCGCCGGTGCGCGTTACGGTGACGATTGCCACGCCGTTTTCACGTCCGGTATATAAAGATGAACTGAACTGAATGAATCCCGGCGGCGGAACATCATCGTCAATAATTGTAACTACAGCCGATGAAGGCGTTCCTATTGTCGCACCGCCCGTCGCACCTGAGAGTGTGACGTTGAATGTTTCATTAGGTTCGAAAACCGCATCGGTACAAATCGGGACGGAAAACGTCTGACTTGCCTGACCGGCAGCGAAATTAACCGTGCCGCCCGTATTGATGTAATCATTCGATCCGGCGCAGGTTCCACCTCCGGTCGCAGTTCCGTCGGTTAATGTGTAATTGACCGAAACCGCGCCGTCCGTGCCGCCCGTGCGGTTGACCGTAATCGTAACACTCGGACTCGATTCGCTAACTGAATAAGTTGACGAACTGAGTGCCAGTGTTCCCGGCGTTGTTACTACGTTTGCAATTTCATCCGCGCCGATGTCGGGAGTCGTCGCCGACCGGGTTTCACCGTCAAAGTCAACAGTAACCGCCGCAATCGGAGTTCCCATATCAAGCACCGGACTTGTTGTCTGTAAGTGCAGATCGGTTGCGGAAACAAACAGCGGATCAACCGCTTTTGAATTCGCATCCTGTCCGGTCGCCGCCTGCCAGTCGGCAAGCGTTACCCGCGGTGATGTCAGGAAACCGACGTTTTGCGCGAAGTAATCGTTGTAATTGATCGTCGAGAAGACGGCTGCGCCTTGTGTCGAATTATCAATCACTGCATAGCGTGTTCCGACGGTTTGCGTGTTGACCAAGATATTATCTCTCAAATCAATCGCGCCGACTGTCGTAACCGCCACTGTGATATTCAACGCGGCGGTTGTACTTGCCGTGCTGACCTGATTGGTATTCATATTTACCGAGTTATAGTAAATATTGTAACCACCGCCTCCGGCGATTGCAATACCATAACCGTTATCGGTTGCTAACACGCCTGTCTTACCTTGCGATGCGACATCTGAGACAAAGTTATTGGCAATCAACAGATTCGACGCGGTGGAAGTGGCGGTTGAATAAATACCGTTACTTCCAACTCCCGTCGGGTTGTTTTGCTTAATATCTCTGATCTCGTTGCGGGTAATCATTCCGCCGCTGATCGTGCCGGAAACTTGAATACCGCTCATCGTCGCTGTCGAATTAGCAGCTGAATTGACACCGATAATGCGGTTTCGGCTGACCGTCATATTCGTCGAATTTATCAGAATAAATCCTCTGAAACTCAGTTTATCTGCATCAATCGTCGAACCTGCTTCGTTGGCAACAATCGTCCAATTTTGGTCGGTTGCCGCAATACCGTTGATATACGCCGCGTTCTGAACAGCACGAATAGCATTGTTCTGAATCGTGTTGTTATTTTGCGGAGCAGTTCCTGCGCCGCCGAGCGTCGTGCCGTCTCCGGCAATGACACCTTGCGAACTTCCCGCACCTAATAAGATAGTGTTTTTCACCGTATCGTTATTCGATCCGTTCGTTCCGGTAGTGGCAATCCAGATGATCGCGCCCAATCCGGTTTGATTGATGGTCAGACTGCGATCCGTTCCGCCGTTAAGCGAACCGTCAATTGTTACATTGTCCGCGCCGTTTAATTTGATTAAACCGGCGGTTGAAGCCGTCGAACCGGAGATTGTGCGAGCCGCACCGCTCGGTTTGATCGTTAAAGTAGTTCCGCTCGGAAGTTCGTTTAACGCCACCGCGCCGGTTTCAGCCGTCAGATCGGATGTAATGTTAATAACTACATTTCCGCTTGCACCAGCCAAGTTCAGGGCTTCAAAAATTCCGCCCGGATTGGTCAATGAAGTGTAGGTCTGTCCCATTCCGACATTGATGTTTCCATTGATCGGAGCAATCGTTGTGAATGATCCCGTTACCGTATCATTTGCCGAATTTCCGTCAGGCGTAATAACAGCGGCGGTTGTGGTATATGTTCCGACGGCGGTTAATGCCGGAGTCGGAGCAAATGTTACCGTTACCGTTTGATTCGGTGCGATTGTCGCAATTGTCTGTGTATCCGTATATGTAAAACCGCCCGGACCGGTAATCGTGAATCTCACCATTACATTGGTTTGGGTTGTCGAACCGACATTAACGAATCTGGCTTGCGGAGTTACGCTGCTGCCGGTCGGTATGATCAAACCATTTGCCGGAGAAACAATCACAGAAGCCGCGATGTCGTTTGCCAACGGAGTCGTTCCCGAAGCTTCGTCCGCGCCGATGTCGGGAATTCCAACACGATTTTGCCCGTCAATATCCTGTAATACTCCGACATTAGCACCCATATCAACCATCGGAGAATTAACGGCGATATGCAGATCACTTGCCGAAACAAATAACGGATCAACCTTCTTACTCTGGTTGTCGTTAGTTCCGCTTGCCGATAAAGTGCTGGAATATGCACGGAAATTGGTCGCCGGTGTAGTTGATGTCGGATCGAAATTGGCGGAAGTATATTCGCCTGTTCCGAATGTTGTGCCGACCTGCGCCAGACGATTATTCGCGTCCGTTCCGACAAAATAATCGTTATTATTTAATGTCAGATTCATCGCACCCGCTCCGCCGGAAGGCAAGAAAATAGCGACATTGCGCGTTCCTGTCGGATTTCCGCCCGTAATCTGATTGGAAAAAATGTTGTTTCTCACATCCAGTCCGGTTTGCGTCACAGCAGCTACGGCAAACGCCGCCGTCAAATCCGTGTTGGTAATTCCCGGCAGAGGACCATAAAGATTGACCGAGTTATGGTAAATATTATGTCCATTTCCGCTTCCGGCGCGAATACCGAATGCGCCGAAGGTTGTCGAAAACGCGCCCGTTCCGGCAGTTTGGCTGTTAATCACGCCCGAAACAAAATTGTTTTGAACAACGTGATTATTGCCGCCGCCGAGATTAATACCGTATGCGCCGTAGGATGCCGCATTGCTGTTGACAACACGATTAACCATATTGCGCTCAATGGTAAAGGTTCCGGTTGCGCTGTTGATGCCCACTGCGATGCCTTGTGTTGCCGTGGGTATGAAACTTTCAACCCAAACGGTGTTGGAAGAAATTACACCATCGGCTGAACCTTGCGCCGTGATACCGACACTGTAAATCTGATCGGCACTACCGGCTGTCTGATTACCAACTCTGTTTCCGGTGATTTGCATTCCCTGGAAGACGGTCGTTGCCGAACCGTTGAGCGAAACGCCGCGTGCGGCGGTTCCGATGCTGTTATTGCTAATCAGCAAGTTAGCTGCCGTCGCACCTGCGCCAACCGAGGTTGTAACTGATGTTAATGCCGCCGGAGCCGTCGTTGCGCTGGTTGTCGAACCGCCCAATCCCGCGAAGATACCGAAGGTAGTGTTTTCGCTCGCCGTCGTTGATGTTGCCGTCGAAACGTTTCGTCCCGTCGCGCTTCCGAGAATATTCAAATTCTTGAAAACATTATTATCTGCTGAATTAACAACCGTCGCCGCCAATGCGATGCGAATTACCGACGTAAATGTTACCGTATTTGCCGCCGTGTTTTGCAGCGTCAAATTGCGGTTAATTCCCGTCGTGTTCGGGTTGTCGCCGTCAATTGTTACATTGTCCGCGCCGTTCAATTCGATCAATCCGCGTCCTTGCGCCGATGCGCCGGAATCGGTGATGTTATCAGCCGTCGGACGAATCAGGATTGACGTATAAACCGCCGATCCCGCGCCGCTGCTGTTGATAACAACTGTGCCGGGTTCGGTTATCGTTTGATTGATGCTGACGACAATCGCTCCCTGATGCGTTCCGGCATTGATCGCCGCCGCCGCTTCGGTCAGATTGTTATACGTTCCGGTTGCCGTTCCGGCTGTCGCCGTTACTGTGACAGGTCCGGTCGGCGGTGCCGTGTCGTTATCAACAATCGTTACTGTGGCTGTTGATGGTGTGCCGACAGTCGCGCCGCCCGTTGCTGTTCCGAGGTTGACGTTGAAGGTTTCATTGCCTTCGACCACTCCGTCTTCACAGATTGTAACGGTAAATGTCTGACTCGCCTGTCCGGCTGCAAAATTGACCGTGCCGCCCGTATTAATGTAGTCGTTCGATCCTGCACAGGTTGCGCCGCCCGTCGCCGTTCCGTCAGTCAACGTGTAAGGAACTGAAACGGCGCCGTCCGTGCCGCCCGTACGGTTGACCGTAACCGTCAGTGACGTATCGCCTTCGCCGACCGAGTATGTTGAAGAACTCAACGCCAGTGTTCCCGGCATCGCTACTTCATTGTCAACGATTGTTAAAACCGCTGTGTTCTGCGTTCCGAGCATTGATCCGCCGGTCACATTCGATAATGCTAAATTGACGGTTTCATTACCTTCGAAAATCGAATCGTCACAAATCTGAATCGTAAACGATTTTGAAGTTTCGCCGCCTGCAAATGTCAGCGTGCCGTTGGTATTTACATAATCAACTCCCGCCGTGCAAGATGCGCCGCCGGTTGCGGTTCCGCCGATTGCGGTAGCGTAATCAACTGTTACAGTTCCTGCGTTGCCGTCCGTGCGGGTAACGGTAATTGTTGCCGTTCCGCCGTTTTCATTGACGCTGTAAGTTGGCGAGCCGAATTGCAGTGTTCCCGGAGGCAGAACAATGAATTCATCCGCGCCGATGTCGGGCGCAGCATCGCGTGTTTGTCCGTCGAAATCGTCTGTTACGCTCGTCGTTGTTCCCGCATTAATTGCCGGACTTCCCGCTTGTATATGCAAATCGGTAGTCGAAACAAATAACGGATCAGCCGATATTGAATTGGCATCAGTTCCGGTTGCCGTTCGGAATCCCGCCAGCGTCGGATATGCGTTTCCATTAAACGAACCGACAAATCCATCCGTTCCCGGAGCGTATAAGTCATTGTAGTTGCTGTTTAAATTTGTTGTGGTTGTTCCGCTGAGACCGAGCGCAATATGCGATGCGCCGCCAGCAACAGCGTTACTGCGTCCGTTAAAGAAAATATTGTTTAAGTAATTGCGTACCGGAGTAGTTGTAACATTACTTACAAACGCAAGAGTATTTGAGCCGGGAGCCGTAATTCCTGTGCCGCTTAAATAAACACTGTTATGATAAATGTTATTTGTACCGCCGAGTTCGAACATTCCATACATAACGTAGCCAGTAGTAATCGGGTTTCCTGCAACATCGGTACCGAGACTGACCATATTATTTTGGTAAGCTGCGCTTCCGGCGACGGGAAGAATCCCAACCATTTGAGTGCCGATAGCTGTTGATGTAGCTGATATATTTCTAACCAAATTTCGCGCAACTAAATTTCCTGCCACTGTCGGAAAATTACAATAAATAGCATAGATTGCTCCGGTAGCCGTGCCGGAATTATTGCTTAATCCGAAAATTGAATTTTGTGAAACATTATTGGGCAAAGTGGTTCCTGTATTCGATACAAGTATGCCGCTCATTGATATTGCAGTTGGCGAGTTAGCATTACCGATCATATTGCGAACCGTATTTCCGGTAACTATACCGGCTGCCAATGAAACGTGAATTCCATATATCGAGTAGGCTCCGACCTGCAGATCGGTAATTGCACCGGCAGCGTTTGTTCCGCCGATTGTATTTCCGTTTATAGTCGCGGTGGTTGTTGATGACGTGTTGATAAAAATTCCGCGAAACCCGCTGGTTGTGCCGGTTCCCTGGATAGTTATCGCACCCATATTATTGTTGGAAATCGTGTTCGAACTTACGCTGAAATCGTAGATTCCGTAAAGAAGTCCGCCGTTTGCATTAACGGTTACAGAAATGGTTGAAGAACCGTCCAAACTACCAACATTGTTTCCAGTCACAGTTCCGACATCAAATCTACCGGCTGTAGTGCCAATTATAATTCCGATAAAACTGGTTGTAGTCGAACTACCGGTGCTGGCAGTGGTTTGGTTAATGCCGGAAATGGTATTTCCTTGAATGCTCGTTGGAATTGTTGCATTAACGCTAATGGCATCAATGCCTCTAAATAAATTAGTTGAACCGCTGATAGTTGTTGTTCCCGTGCCGTCCGCCGCGCCGAAACCGATTTTGTTTCCGGTAATCGTAAATGCACCTTGAAGACCCGTTGTTGTCGAGTTAAGCGTAATTCCCGCGTAGCGTAAAGCCGTGGCGGTAAATGTTCTTGCGGCGGTCTGGTAAATTCGGTTATTAGCAATATTCCAGTTGTCATTGCCGCTTAAAATGTTCATACCGGAAACTGATGTCGTCGCGCTGAAAAAATCGTAAAGATTATTGTTGCTGACAACGATTCCGCTGTTTCTGATAGCGGCTGTGCTAACTGAACCGTTTCCGTAGATAAGTTTTGTCGGCAGATTCGCTCCCGCCGGACCGATATTGTTGTTGGAAATCGTATTATTGTCGTTTCCGTCGGTCGTATTTGCATCGGTGCTGAAAAAGATATTTCCGCCGTTTGTTCCAAGCAGACCGCTGAATGAACCTAAAATGGTTGCGCGCGTTACAGTATTATTTGTCGCGCCGCCGATAAAGCGAATCGTGCTGGTTGTTGACGTTGTGCTGGCATTCGTATTTGAAATCGTCAAAGAATTTCCGCCCGTGTTCACGCCGTCAATCGTTACATTGTCCGCGCCGTTAAGATCAACTAACGGTGACGGTAAACTTCCCGAAATCGTTCGCGCCGCACCGCCCGCCGGAGCGATGGCGATCGTCGTATAAGAAGCCGCGCCCGTTCCGCTCGCGTTCAAAACAGCCGAAGCCGTTTCCGTCGTATTGCCGCAAACGTCAATCGTGATCGTTCCGGTGTGCGTTCCGGCGTTAATCGCATCGAATGCTTCTTTTAACGTCGCATACGCCGCGTTCGTGCCGCCCGTCGCTTCGACTTCGACGTTTCCGCCGAGGTCGCAAGTTCCCGGCACGAGAGCCGGTTGATCAACTACTTGAGGAGCGATCCTCAGATCTGCGTCCAAAAATGTAGAATCGTAATTGTCTTGTTGCTGCTCCTTCGGCTTAACTTCATCAGAGACAGTTGCCGGTTCCCTGACAGAAATGCCGGATCTTTTTTGTGCCGAGACAGTCAGACAAAAAAACACCGATATTAAAATCATCGGCAAACAAATAATTTTTATAGTCTTCATATTTACTCCTTAGTTTTTGTGTAGTTATTACGCGTTTTCCGTTATGCGGAAAATAACTCTAATAGAAAACAGGATAAGGTCGTGCAATTTTCGGATAAAACGTTTTAAAATGTATTTACACCACTAGCCGTTAAATACATTTTATGTTCCGTCTGCGTAATAATTGTTTAATTGTTCTATATTTTCAATTCAAAGAATCCAGTTATAATTTAACGGCTGCTCAACTCGAATTAAGTTGATTTTTACAATTATTTTTTGAAAAACACCGTTCTGAAATTTTTAGACAAATGGAAAAAGTAAATGAGTCGAACCCGATATTTACTTAGTAATAAGCGGGCTTAGAAATTACTTTAGTCAGGGAAAACGAAGTAAAAATTCAATAACACTCTAAAACAGACTTAACTTCAGCAAAAGAAAACAACCTGAAAAAGCCTTATATTGAATGACCCGCTAACCCAAATTACAAAGTAATTTATGATACTTTCAAGTTCCTATCGGGCAATAAAGAGAGAGATAAATTCCTTGCCGGAATCGGAGCCACACATTTCTTTCACACAAAGCCTATTTTTATAAAATCTGTCTATTATTTTGACTTGTTTGAATTGATGAACTATAGAAAGATAATCTTATCTGACAGGTTATGTCAACTTAAAAATCACACAATCTACAAAAATTATATTTTTCTTAGAGGCATTTACCGGCAAATTGAATCATAAAAATTCAAATCAAAAACAACTTTTCTTACCTGCAATCTACTAATTGTTTTTATCACATCAATTTACAGATTATTCGAGCAAACCGTCCGGCACAAAGATATTTTCTGGTAAAATGAATTTTTGCGGTTATCGGTAAATATTTATTTAACGAAAATGTTTGTCAAAATTTTATTATTATCCGACAAAAGATAAAATGTTAAAAACAGAAACACATAAACTGGTTTTTTATTCGAGCCGATTTACACGGTTCGTAATTTTTTCATTTTCATTATTATTTATCGCCTGTTTTTTTTCACTTTCCGCCGACGCGCAGAAAATCGCAATTTTGTCGCCGGATGAAAACACAAGAAGCCGGAAGTTCGGCGAAAATCTGGCAGATTCGCTCTCCATAAATTTTAAACTTATTGACGGTTCTTTAAGCGAATCGGCTTTTTCTTCAATCGAACTGGAAAATCCCTTTAATCAAAATGTTTCCGAAGCGAAAAACGTCGGCGCGAGAATCGGCTGCAATTATTTTGTTTTAGTTAAAAGCGAAACTTTGCGCCGTTCTTCATTTAAGAAAAACGAATATTACGAATCTTACGCCGCCGTCTATGTCGTCAGTTCACGGACGGGAAGACTAATTTTCTGGAAGCTAAACAGTTTTGAAGAAGATTTGCCGAGCCGTGCGGAAACAAAATTAGCCGAAAGCACCGGAGATTTGACGACTGAAATTTCGGCGAAAATAAAATCTGCGGAAATAAACGAAATAAACGAAACTGCAAACACAAAAGCAAACAATCTGCCGGACGAAAATTCACCTGACGCGAAAAATTTTCGTCCGCCGATGCCTTATAAAAGAATCAAACCGGAATATACAAAACTCGCCGATTTTTACAATATCGCGGCGACGGTTGACGTTTTGGTTGATATAAATGAAAAAGGCGAGATTTTAAATACGGAAATTGTCCGTTGGGCAGGTTACGGTTTGGACGAATCGGTTGAGAAAACCGTGCGCGAAATGAATTGGCGCGCCGCCGATCGCAACGGAAAATCGTTGGTGATGCGCGTCTTGCTTCGTTATAATTTTAAAGATATTAAAACAGACGAATAACGTCTATATTTCCGTCTTGCTGTCAATATCATTTTCGCCTTGCGTAACTTCTCTTTCCTGCTTCATTTCCATTGACAGAAAATAGTTCAAAGCCGTACGGATAACGGCAATCGCGCCGAGCTTTCCGATCTGATCCCAACTCGGCGAAATCGCCGTCGAAAGAATGTCCGCGCCGAGTTGAAATTCAAGCGCGAGCGCGAGATAACGCGCTAAAAGCAGACGAATTTTCGTGTAACCTTCGGTTTCCGACGAACTCAGAGTTTTAAAAAATTCGATAAACGCCAAAACCACACCGATGGCGATTATAATCGCGCCGATTGTTTCGACAATAAGTTTCAGCCACAAAACCAAATTTATAACCGTCGGTTCGACAGCAGTTTGGCTTGGCGCACCGAAAACGCCGCTGATTGTTTCTTCGGCAAAAACAAATAAGAAAAAGATTAAAAAGTTCATCGGCAAAAGTTGAATTTCCGGCGTAAAATACTATCTTCTAACCATTTATTTTGTAAGTATTTTCTCCTTTAAGCAAGTGCGAAAAAAGGTTGAGAATTAAATTTATTGATCTAAACGAAATAAAATACCGTTTTTCCAAGTTAAATTTGATAAAATTTCTCAAGCGTAATCTGCAATACGAATCATAAAATGAAACCGTTTTATAATTACGCTCGAACTATATTTTAACGAACAAGGGGAAGGATAAAAATGAAAAAACTATTTATTTACGGTTTAGCTGTATTTTGCTTTTTAACGCTGACAACAAAAACTTTCGGACAGAAAGAAACGACCGACGTTCAGATTACGGGACACGTCTATGAACCCGCAAAACTCGCGCCGACGAATGCGAGAATCAAAACATTAAAACTGCCGGACGGTTTCTGGATTTCGAAATTCGCCGAGATTGTAAATCCGCGAATGCTTGCGGTTTCAAATGACGGAACAATTTACGTTTCGCAGCGCGATCCGGGAACTTTGACGATGCTCAAAGACACGAACGGCGACGGCGCGGCAGATGTGCAAATGGTCGTCGCGGAGAAAAAACATCTGCACGGCGTAGCGATTGACGGAACGAAAATGTTTATCGTGACGGTCAATGAAGTTTTCACCGCCGATATAAAACCGGACGGAACTCTCGGCGAACTGCGGATGATAATCAGCGATCTGCCGGAAGCCGGACAGCATTTAAACCGCACGATTGCCGCGCACAACGGGAAACTTTACATTTCAGTCGGTTCGACCTGCAACGCCTGCAACGAATCGAATGTCGAAAACGCGACGATTCTGCAAGCCGATATGGACGGGAAAAACCGCAAGATTTATGCTTCGGGTTTGCGAAACACCATCGGTTTCGGCTGGCATCCGACGACGGGCAAAATGTTCGGAATGGATCACGGAATTGACTGGCTCGGCGACAACGATCAGCCGGAAGAATTGAACGAACTCCTCGAAGGCAAAAAATACGGTTGGGCTTATGTTTACGCCGACGGGAAAATAAATCCGCAGGACGACGTTCCCGCCGAACTCGGTTTGACGAACGAAGATTGGGCGAAACAAAGCGTCAATCCGATATTAATGTACACGCCGCACGCCGCGCCGATGCAGATGACTTTTTACACGGGTTCGCAATTTCCCGCCGAATACAAAAATGATGCGTTCGTCGCTTTTCGCGGTTCTTGGAATCGCATTCCGCCGTCAGGTTATGAAGTCGTGCGAATCAAATTTGATAAAAGCGGAAAACCGACCGCGTTTGAACCTTTCTTGACAGGATTTCTCGTCAAAGGCGGCGCACCGGACGGCAAAGACGGGCAATTCGCCAGAATCGCCGGAACAGCGCAGTTAAAAGACGGTTCGATGCTCATTTCCGACGACACGAACAATATCATCTACCGTGTCTGGCACGGCAAAAACACGATGCCGCCGATTATGTCGCGCGAAGATATTTCAATGAATCTACCCGAAACCGCCGACGCGCCCGCGACGATCTCCGTAAAATCTTCGGCGTTTGCAAATAACGGAATGATTCCCGATAAATATTCCGCGTATTTTGAAGACGTTTCGCCGAATATTTCGTGGTCGAATATTCCGAAAAACGCCAAATCCGTCGTTTTGATGATGGAAGACCCGGACGCATCTTTAAAACCCGTAACGCATTGGATTATGGCGAATATTCCCGTAAACACGACGAGTTTCGCGGAAAACGCGCCGAAAACCGAAATGATAAATTCGGCGATGCAGGGCGGAAATCACACGGGAAAAATCGGCTATTACGGAATGATGCCGCCGCCGAACGACCCGCCGCACAAATATCATTTCCAAGTCTTTGCGCTCGACACGATGCTGAAACTGCCAAGCGGTTTTAATCGTCAAGCGTTGCTCGACGCGATGAAAGGACACGTTATCGCCAAAGGCGAAACCGTCGGAATGTATCAAAGAAAACCGGATTACCGGGAAAAGAACTAAAGAAAGTTAAATTTTTTCTTTGAGGCGGATTGTGAAAATCCGCCTCTCTAATTTTGTCTCAGTTGTTTTTTTATCAAACAAAACTTAAAATTTCTAAAATTGGTGAGCCGACGGAACGCCGTCATCCTGACGGCAACAAATGCGAAAGCATTTGAAAATATTCGGCTACACGAAACTTTAATTTTAAAGTTTGCTAAGTAGGTTTTTCGCGCTTCGCGCTCATTGCCGTCAAGATGACGGCGTTCCAACGGCTTTTCATTATGAATCAGAAATTTCCGAGAGGTTGGTATTCTCGCGGTTATTTGCCGCATTATGACGGCGGTTCGATAACTCAGTTTATAACGTGCCGACTTTTTGATTCTCTGCCGCAAAAAGTTTTGCGAAAATTCCGCGCCGAACTCGAAGCTAAAGACGTGGAAGATATAAACCGCGAAACTATGATTTTGATTGAAAAATATCTCGACGCGGGTTACGGCAAATGTTTTTTAAAAAATTTTGAAGTTGCAAAAACGATAAAAGATTCGCTTTTGAAATTTAACGGCGAAAGATACAAACTGTTTTCTTGGGTAATTATGCCGAATCACATACATTTTTTACTGAAACCGTTAAATGACTGGGAATTGGAAAAGATACTTCATTCCTTTAAATCATTTACCGCTTTGGAATCGAACAAAATCTTAAAAAGAGGCGGCAGTTTTTGGATGAGAGAATATTTTGACAGGCGCATACGCGATTACGAACATTTTCAAAAAGCATTTCGATATATTGAGAATAATCCCGTAAAAGCAGGTCTGTGCAAAAATCCGGGCGATTGGAAATTCAGCAGTGCGTATAAACAATAAAAATAACGCCGTCCATCCTGGCGCAAATGGAACGCCGTCCATCCTGGCGGCAAGATTGCGACAGCAATCTAAAAAATGCTCGATAACTTTAAAGTTAAAACAAACTTTCGAGAGTCGGCAGACAAATTTTGAACGCTTTCAGCGTCCATTGCCGCCAAGATGGACGGCGTTCCATCGGCATTCCTAATATTTATGAGTTCAATCATCAGTAAAAAATCGGTAAGCCGTCAGGCGCGGCTTTGAAATTGCTTCGATTGCTAAGAAAAATTTGCAGATTTTGGTTGAAAATTAAATCGATCATTCGTATAACAAAAACAAAAAAAATGAAGTTTAAAGAAATCATAAATCGAATAAGTGGACTTAGCATTCCTGTATTTGGAGTTCAATGGAATCCTATTGAACCTGAAATAACTAAAGCAAGGCGAATTATTACTTTTCTTGAGGATAGAAGAGTTTTATATACTCCGGGAAGTATGAAAGTTGCAGAACACTGTGTGGAATCAGTTATAGAAATAAGAAGATTTTTAACTACAGAACTTGGAACTCTTGATTCAAATACAGAATTAGCCAAACATCTTCGAGCAATGAGAGCAGCTTGCAGAAAGTTTTTGAATGAAATATCAGATAATGACAACAGAAAAATTATTAATTATGCTCGTCATCAAGGACATTGGGCAAGTTGGAAGTTTTACGGAGATTTGGGATTAATGAGAGGTATTTTCGGACTTCGCATAGCTTTGATTGCTTCTTCATACGGATTAGATGTTGAAGGTGAATTGTCAACTATTCTTCCCGATGTTGACGAATATCAAGAGAGTGAACTAACGAAATTAAATATTGACTAAAAACTATTTACAATTAACTATTAACTGTTTACTAAATTTATATGAGCAATAATAATGAACCGAACAAAATCATTTTTTCGATGGTGAAAGTGAGCAAGTTTTACGACAAAAAACCTGTTCTCAAAGATATATATTTATCATTTTTTTACGGCGCGAAGATCGGCGTTCTCGGGCTGAACGGGTCGGGAAAATCTTCGCTTTTGAGGATTATCGCGGGAACTGACAAGGAATTTAACGGCGAAGTCGTTTTTTCTAAAGGTTATTCCGTCGGTTATCTGGAACAGGAACCGAAGCTCGACGAGACGAAAACCGTTAAGCAGATCGTCGAAGAAGCGGTGCAGGAGACGGTTGATCTGATGGCGGAATTTAACGACATCAGTATGAAATTCGGCGAGGAAATGACCGACGACGAGATGAACGCGCTTTTGGAACGGCAGGGCGAAGTTCAGGAAAAACTCGACGCGGCGGACGCTTGGGATTTGGATTCGCGGCTCGATATGGCGATGGACGCGCTACGCTGTCCACCGCCGGAAACACCGATTGCAAATTTGTCGGGCGGCGAAAAACGGCGCGTTGCGTTGTGTCGTCTGCTTTTGCAGAAACCTGATGTTTTGCTTTTGGACGAACCGACGAACCATCTCGACGCGGAAACGGTCGCGTGGCTCGAACAGCATCTGGCGCGTTATGAAGGAACGGTCATTGCCGTAACGCACGACCGTTATTTTCTCGATAATGTCGCGGGCTGGATTTTGGAATTAGATCGCGGCGAAGGAATTCCGTATCAGGGAAATTATACGTCGTGGCTCGAACAAAAACAGCAAAGATTAGCGCAGGAACAAAGGCAGGATGACAAGCGTGCGAAAACTCTCGAACGCGAACTCGAATGGATTCGGATGTCGCCGAAAGGTCGCCACGCGAAATCAAAAGCGCGGATCAACGACTACGAAAAACTCGTTAATCAAGATACCGAAAAGCGCAACGAAACTCTGGAAATCTTTATTCCGCCCGGCGAACGTCTCGGCGATATTGTCATCGAAGCGCACGACGTTTCAAAGGCTTACGGCGAAAAATTGCTGTTTGAAGATCTGGAATTCAAACTGCCGAAGGGCGGAATCGTCGGCGTGATCGGTCCGAACGGCGCGGGCAAAACTACTTTGTTCAGACTAATTACCGAACAAGATTCGGCAGACGGCGGAAGTTTCAAAGTCGGCGAAACCGTTAAACTCGGCTATGTTGACCAATCGCGCGATTCGCTGGCGGGCGACAAAACGGTCTATGACGAAATCTCCGACGGTCTCGATTTTGTCCAGCTCGGCAAACGCGAAATGAACGCCCGCGCCTATGTTTCGCGCTTCAATTTCTCCGGCGGCGACCAGCAAAAACGAGTCGGACAGCTTTCCGGCGGCGAACGCAACCGCGTCCATCTCGCCAAAATGCTGAAATCCGGCGCGAATGTTTTGCTTTTAGACGAACCGACGAACGATCTCGACGTAAACACGATGCGCGCGCTCGAAGAAGCACTCGAAAACTTCGCCGGCTGCGCTGTCGTGATTTCCCACGATCGCTGGTTTTTGGACAGAATCGCCACGCACATTCTGGCGTTTGAAGGCGATTCGCACGTCGAATTTTTCGACGGCAATTTTTCGCAATACGAAGAAGATAAAAAACGCCGTATGGGACACGATGCCGATCAACCGCATCGCATCAAATACCGCAATTTGACGAGAGCGTAATTAAATTGGAGATTAAAAGATGAAAAAGCAAAATAGTTTATTGGCAATTCGGCTTTTAGCGATAGCTTTTGCTTTTTCATCTTTTCAAAAAAAGTGCTGTTGAAAATGTCGAAAATTCTTTATTGTCGCAGGTTTCGCCCACTCAAACTGCGACACCGACACAAACGCCGCCGGATTCAAGAGAAAATAAATGAGTGAAGAAATAAAATCGAAACGTCTGCTCTCGCTTGATGTTTTTCGCGGGATAACGATTGCGGGAATGATTCTCGTCAATAATCCGGGAAGTTGGGAAGCGATCTATCCGCCGCTCGAACACGCCGCGTGGAACGGTTGGACACCGACGGATTTTATTTTCCCGTTTTTTCTTTTTATCGTCGGCATTTCCATCTCGCTCGCGCTCGGAAAACGGGTCGGCGATAACGACAAAAAGGAACTTTACATAAAAATCGTGCGGCGCGCGGCGGTTATTTTTCTGCTCGGACTTTTTCTGAACGCTTTTCCGTATTTCGACTTTTCGACGCTGAGAATTCCCGGCGTTTTGCAGAGAATCGCCGTCTGTTATCTCGTCGCGTCGCTGATTTTCCTGCATACAAATTGGAAACAGCAGACGATTATCGGCGTTTCGCTTTTAATAATTTACTGGATTTTGATGACGACGATTCCCGTTCCGGGTTGCGAGATCACGTCGGTTGACGACAAAACCTGCAATCTTTCGGCTTACATTGACCGCGTTGTTTTGGGCGTAAATCACATCTGGAGTTTGGGAAAAGTTTACGATCCCGAAGGAATTTTAAGCACAATTCCGGCGATTTCGACCGCGCTTTCCGGCGTTTTGACCGGAACTTGGCTGAGAAGCGAACGCGGAAATCTGGAAAAAGTCGGCGGAATTTTCTTTTTCGGCGTAGTTTTAACGATAATCGGTTGGATTTGGAATCTGGCGTTTCCGATTAATAAAGCGTTATGGACGAGTTCTTACGTCGTCTTTATGGCGGGCATCGCGCTTTGTTTTCTCGGATTTTGTTACTGGCTGATTGATATAAAAGATTATAAGAAATGGACGAAACCGTTCGTCATTTTCGGCGTCAACGCGCTCGCGCTCTATATCGGCGCGGAACTTCTGGCGCGAATTTTAGACGTAATTCGGTTTTCGACCGACGGCGGCGGAACAATTGACGCGAAAAGTTTCGTTTACGAAAATGTTTTTCTGCAAATCGCTTCGCCCGTCAACGCTTCTCTGATGTTTGCCGTCGTTTTTATTTTATTTTGGCTGTTTATAATGTGGCTTTTGTATCGTAAAAACATTTATATCAAAGTTTAGCTTCAAATTTATTCAGACAATTAAGAAATAATTATTTATTTTACAAACTTTATAAATTTATATTATTTTCTAACTTTATAATATAAAGTTCTTGACAAACACAACAACTTAATATACATTCAAAAACGATATGGGAAAAGTGCAGGCAATTCGCAAACAAGAGATTGAAATCAATCAGCCGGTAAATATCGGCGACCGAGCAATTGATAATCTGAAATATATCCGCGAAACGATGGAGCGTTCGGCGATTTTCACGAGCGTTCCGGGTTACGGCGGAATTTTTATGGGCGCGACGGCAATTGCGGCGGCGGTGATCGCAAACTTTCAGCCGACGATTCGAGATTGGCTGATGGTCTGGCTCGTCGAAGCCTTTTTGGCGGCGGGAATCGGTTTTTTTGCGATGTGGCAGAAATCTAAAGTCACGAAAACTTCCCTGTTTTCCGCGCCTGCGAAAAAATTTGCGATGAGTTTTCTGCCGACGATTGTTTGCGCGATTTTTATCACGCTCGGACTCTGGCGGTTCGGGCATTTTGAAGTGATAATTCCGGTCTGGATTCTGCTTTACGGCGCGTCGGTCGTCTGCGGCGGCGCAAATTCCGTGAAAATCGTGCCGATTGCGGGTTGGTGTTTTGTCGCGCTCGGCGCAATTGCATTTTTCCTGCCTGCCGGATTCGGAAACGTGTTGATGGGCGCGAGTTTCGGCGTTTTACATATTATTTTCGGTGCGATTGTCGCCTGGAAATACGGCGGATAAGAATTTAGCTTGCAAAATACGCGAAAATTACAAAAAAGGAAGTTCTAGTATTTTTCGCGTAATTCGCTGGCAAATAAAAAATTATGGCAAAAAGTAATTTAGCAAAAAAAATTAACGATTCGGAAGAAATCGAAATAACAAAACCGCAGATTTTAAAGGTCGAAAAAGCGGCGGAAAATGTTTCAAACGAACTCGACAAAGTAATTCACGAACGAATGCGCCTTGGGATAATCTCGGCTTTGGCGGCAAACGAAAGATTGAGTTTTACGGATTTGAAAAGTCTTTTGAATACGACGGACGGAAACGTCAGCGTTCACGCCCGGAAGTTGGAAGATGCAGGTTATCTTCAATGCTTAAAATCATTTAACGGGCGCGTTCCCTTAACCGAATACAAAATTACGGTCGCGGGACGCGAAGCTCTAACTCGTTATTTAAATCATATGGAAGCTTTAATCAGCGCAATGAAGAAAGTTTAGAAAACTGAAAAAAAATTATGCAGCAACTGAATCTGAAAAAAACAATATTATTGAATCAAAAAAAGGTTTTTGGAGTCGGCAGTTTCAAAACGAAGCGACAAAATCGCAAAAGAAATTCGATTGGTTATTCGGAGTGATAATGCCGGTTGTTTGTTTTGTCTTTGATCCGACAATTTTTAAAGGGAATGCTATTGGAACGGCTGTTCTCGGAAATTTTAAGCCGTTTGCATATTTACTGAGTTTCGTTTCGGTGATGGCGATGTCGGCGTGGTTGATCTGGCGCGCGAAATTAAAATGGCTGAACGCATTTTTAGCCGGACTTTTTCTCGTCGGCGGAATTATATCGCTCGGCATCGGAGTTGTTTTATTGCCGGTCAGTTTGCTCGGTTTAATAATTTTAATCGGTATTTTGGGATTAACGCCGCTATTTTCCGCAATCGTGTTTTTGCGTAACGCTTTCCGCGCATTTCAGGCGGCGAAACCATTTCTCGAAAAAAGTGTTCTCGTCCGCACTTTTGCTTTGACGGTAATTTTCAGCGCAGTTATTCCGTCAATTATAAATGTTGAAATTGAAAGGACTTTGGAAGAAATAGCAAATGGCGACGTGCAGACGATTCGGACGAAATCTCAAATTCTCAGTTATGCCGCGCCGATAGTAAATTTCGACGTTTTGGCTGCCCGATACTTTACTAAAAGTAAACCGGAAGATATTGAAAGAAATCAGGTATTTGCTGAAGAATATGAATATCTGACCGGAAAAAGTTTGGTTACAAATAATGGTTTTATGATGGATTAAAGTTTTATTTTTCGACAAAAATTGGTGATTTGGAAATAAAGAGCGGCGGAAATCGTAGTTTTAGATAATTCGCATATTAGATATTTGCAACACAGTAAAATCAACTTGTTTCATAAACGAATACATTTTAATCTTGAATCACAGCCTGAAACGGCAAGTTTAAATTAGTATTCACTGAATTTTATGAATCAATTTCTACGCCGCATCGGACGCGCGATTTACGGTAAGATCTTGCCGCGCCGAGCATACAGAGTATTGCGCGGACCTTTGAAAGGCGCAAAATTTGTTCTCGGCACACTGGAAGGCGAGGGCGGCGGTTCGGTTTATTTTAATATGACCGAACCGACACAAACCGCAGTTTTTGCCGAAAGTTTAGAAGTTGGTGATGTTCTCTTCGATGTCGGCGCAAATGTCGGATATTACACGGTTTTGGGTTCGCGCATAGTCGGCGAGCAAGGTTTAATTGTCGCGTTTGAACCTTTGGTGAGAAATCTGTCGCATTTGTATAACCACGTTGCGCTAAACAATTTGCAAAATGTGAGCATTATCGCGGCGGCTTGCTCGGATGAAATTTCCGTAGCAGCTTTTTCAACCGGAGAAAATAATGCGATGGGACATTTAACCGACGGAAACAATTCAAATGAGGAGATGTCCGAAAAGAATTTAATAATCGTCTTAACGGTTAGTCTGGATGCGATTGCGGAACGTCTCGGAGTCGTGCCGAATGTTTTGAAAATTGATGTCGAAGGCGCGGAATTGTCGGTTTTGCGCGGAGCGCGGAATAGAATTCTTCCGGCGAAACCGAAGATTTTTCTTTCGCTTCATTCACCGACGCTCAAAACCGATTGTTTGAAATATCTCGAACAATTCGGTTACGAATTCGAGCCGCTCGATAACTCGATGGAAATTCTGGCAAAATGAATATGAAAAAGTTTGATGTAGTAATTATCGGAGCCGGTTTAGCCGGACTGCAATGCGCTAAGTTGCTTTCGCAACAAGGCGCAAAAATTTTGCTTATTGACCGGAAAAGCGACTTGACGAAAGGAATTCACACGACGGGAATTTTTGTTCGCAAAACATTTGAAGACTTCGATTTTCCCGCCGGAACTCTCGGAAAAGCCGTAAAAAATGTAACGCTTTATTCGCCGAAATTAAAGTCGGTAAATCTCAAGAGCGAAAAAGATGAATTTCGCGTCGGGAAAATGGGCGTTTTATATCAATCGCTTTTGCAAGATTGTTTGACGGACGGTGTTCAATTTTCTAACGGAACGCGCTATATTTCAGCAGAAATAACTGAAAAAGAAACAATCATCAAATTGGAAAAATCCGGTAAACAGATCGAAATAAAAACAAAAGTTTTGATCGGCGCAGACGGCGCGGTTTCGCGTGTCGCTAAAGATTTGAATTTGGACGAAAACAAAGAATGGATCGTCGGTTACGAAGAGGTGTTTCAAGCTGAAAATAAAAACGGCGAACCGCGTCTGCATTGCTTTCTCGATGCTGAACTCGCGCCGGGTTATCTGGCTTGGATCGCCGACGATACTGAGGAAATCCACATCGGCGTTGGTGGCTATGTCGCTAACTTTAATCCGCGCGAAGCGTTAAAATTGTTCAAGAAAAAGACGGAAAAGATATTTGATACGCGAAAAGCCGAACTTGTGGAAACACGCGGCGGGCGAATTCCCGTCGGCGGAGTTTTGCCGCGAATCGCCAACAAAAACGGGCTTCTGATCGGCGATGCGGCTGGCGCGGTTTCGCCTTTGACGGCGGGCGGACTCGATCCGGCGATGCGTCTTTCAAAGTTTGCGGCGGAAATCGTTTCGGAAAGATTGAGAACTGATGATCCAAAAGTTTTGTTAAATTATTCGGGCGAACTTTTCCGCGCCAGATTTGTTTCGCGCCTTTGGATGCGGCGAATTATTAAAACATTTACGAATCAAAAATTGCTGGAACTCGGTTTTATATTTTTGCGTGGAACGATTGGACAAAAATTTGCGCGGCACGTCTTTTTCGGACGCGGTTCATTTCCCGACATAGACAGTTATCAATCATCAGTTATCAGTTATCAAAAATCTAAAATTTAAAATTATGAACGAAAGAACAAAAACGGGATTGGAGATTTTACAGGCGGCGGTTTTGCTCGGCATTTTGGGTGATGTTTTGCTCAGGCAAACGCCTTGGGGATTGAATGTTTTGCTGTTTGTCGGAGCGTTCGTTTTGGCGTTTGTGATGCTCGTTTGGCGGCGCAAGCAGGAAATTTGGAATTCACAGACGGCGGCATTAAACGGTGCGCTCGTATTTTTTGCGGCGATGTTTGTCTGGCGTGATTCTTCGGAACTTCAGGTTTTCGATACGTTGGCGATTCTGACGATTTTGGCGATTTTGAGTTTGCCGGTTTTGAATGTCAAACCGCAGATCGCGGGAGTTTTTCATTATATTCCCGGTTTTATTTGGTCGGGAATCAGTTTGATGTTTATGCCGTTTATGTTGGTTCTTGACGATATAAATTGGGCGCAGATTCCGAAAAACGGCTGGTCGAAACATCTGTTTTCCGTGTTGTGCGGTCTGGCGATTGCACTTCCGATCTTGCTCGTTTTCGGCGGACTTTTTATGGCGGCAGACGCGGTTTTTGAAGGGTTGGTAAAAAACACATTTAATATTGACGGCGAATTAGTTTTCGGTCATCTCATTTTCACGGGAATTTTCGCGTGGATCACTGCCGGATATTTGCGCGGTTCGCTGATGCCTTATTTTACTCCTAAATCTTCAACGCCGAATCCGCCCGAAACTCAAAATGCGGGGCAAAATTTGAGTATTTTGAAAAAATTAGACGAAAATGAAGAAGAGCCGAAACAAATTGAAAACTCCGTCGAAGCAAAAGCGAATTGGACTTTTCAAAATTTCGACAATTCTGTTTTACCGAAAGTCTTAACGCTCGGCGCGATTGAAACTTCGATTATTTTGGGCTTGATAAATCTTTTATTTCTCGCGTTTGTCATAGTTCAGTTGTCGTATCTTTTCGGCGGAATGGATTTAGTGCAGAACACGCCCGATTTTAAATTAGCAGATTATGCGCGGCGCGGTTTCGGCGAACTTGTGGCAGTAGCCGCGCTCGTCTTACCGATTTTGCTTGTTTCACAATGGCTTGTGAGAAAAGATTCGCCGGTCAATAAGAAACTTTATCGCATTTTAGCAGGAATTCAGATCGTTTTATTATTTGTAATTATGCTGTCGGCGGCGCAGAGATTATTTCTTTTAACAGGAAATCTCGGTTACGGTTTGACGACCGTAAGATTTTATCCGATGGCATTTATGGTTTTGCTCGCGCTTGTTTTCGTATGGTTTTCTCTGACGGTTCTTCGCGGTGCGCGTCGGCAATTCGCTTGGGGCGCGTTGTGGCTCACGCTGTTTATGCTCGGAACTTTGCACGTTATGAATCCTGATGATTATATTGTGCGAACGAATGTTAAATTAATGCAGGAAGGTCGAATGTTCGATTCGGGTTATGTCAACGAATTAAGCGAAGACCCGCACTGATCGAAAAATTGCCGATGATGAATTTCGAGCAGCAGTGTTCGGTTAAATACCAGCTTTCAAATCGTTGGATAAACACCCGAAATGAAACCGATTTCCGCTCGTGGAATTTGTCCCGTTGGACGGCGCATCGCGCATTAGTAAAAAATATTGAAAATTTCGGGACTGAAAATTGTCCCGATTATGTGAAATATGGAAGTAATTTGACGCAATACTAACAAATCAATCGTATTATTTAGCGACCGTGTAAAAAACTGAAACCAATTTTGATGCAAAAATGTCTGAAGATTGAATTTCGAGTATTTTTGAAGTAATGTTTTCAAGGTAGCTTATGAGCGAAAAACAATCTTTTAACGGAAAAACGGTAATTATCACAGGTGCGACACGCGGCATCGGAAAAGCAATTGCCTTGGAATTAGCAAAACGCGGCGCGAACATCGCTTTCAATTATGCGAAAAGCGCGGATGAAGCGGAAAAAGTAAAGACGGAAATCGAAAATTCGGGCGCAAAAGGTTTCGCCGAATCGTGCGATGTCGCAAATACGGAAGCGGCAGCGGAATTTGTTAAAAAAGTTAAAGACGAATTCGGTTCGATTGATTTTTTGGTAAATAACGCCGGAATTACGCGCGATAATCTAATTATGCGAATGAAGGAAGATGATTGGGATTCCGTTATTAATACGAATTTAAAGGGCGCGTGGAATTTTTCAAAAGCGGTTCTGCGTCCGATGATGCGAAATGAAAACGGCGGTTCGATTTTGAATATAACTTCGATTTCCGGCGTTGTAGGAATGCTCGGACAATCCAATTATTCTGCTTCAAAAGCCGGAATGATCGGTCTGACGAAATCGCTCGCTAAGGAAATCGCCAGCCGGAAAATTACCGTCAACGCGCTCGCGCTCGGTTTGATCGAAACGGATATGGCGAACGAGATGAACGAGGAATACCGCAAGAAAATTTTAGAAAGCATTCCGCTCGGACGGCTCGGAAATGTGCAGGAAGTCGCCGAAATCGCTTGTTTTATGTTGTCAGATTCGGCGAAATACATCACCGGACAAGTTATCCAAGCCGACGGCGGTTTAGCGATGTAATTCGATTTCGGATTTTGGATTAAATATTCCGGGAACCCAAAATCCGAAATCCAAGATCTAAAATCCATATGTCTTTGGAATACAAAAACGAAGAACCTCAAGTCGAAGAACTCGAACAGGAAACCGAAAATCATCAGCGGACAACTGGCGGAACGCCAATTTACTCGATAATTCTGATTGCATCTTTATGTCTGGTTTTTCTCTGTCAATTGATTGCCGACGGTTCGCCGCCGATCATTGAAAGCGCAAACAATTCAGTTCTTCTCGCCGGATTTGTCAAACAATTTTTCTACGAAGGACAATTCTGGAGAATTTTGACGGGAGACGCGCTTCACGGCGGAATTACTCATCTCGCGTTTAATTGTTACGCGCTTTATGTTCTCGGAAAACTCATCGAAACGCTTTCAAACCGCGCACACTTAGCGATAATTTTTCTTCTTTCGGCAATTGGCGGCGGAATTTTAAGTTTGGTCTTTCTTCCCGAAGTTCCTTCAATCGGTGCGTCGGGCGGCATCGTCGGTTTTCTCGGTTATCTGACGGTTTACGGTTACAAACGCCGCAAATTATTGTCCAATTCGTTTTTGAAAAATATGCTTTTCAATATCGGATTTATTGCGCTTTTCGGAATCTCGATTAACTTTTACGCCAGAACTCAAGAGTCGGGAATTGTGCCGATGGTTGATAATTTCGGACATCTCGGCGGTCTGCTCGCCGGCGCGATTTACGGTTTGATTCAAATTCCAGCCGATCTTTATAAAGACCCGCGCGAAGTTAGTCAGACAAGCAAAATTTTCGGTGTCATTTCACTCGGCGTTTTTATTTTAACCGTTGTTTTTACTATTTTAATTCTGCTCGGAGTCATTCAAATTCCGATTCCGGCGGCTTTTCTAAACGAATAAAATTTAATAATCTTTAACGAATGCCACGCATCAGAGTTCATCAGCACGTCAATCCGCTGTCGCCTTATTATCTTCAGCCGCCGAAACCTCTGAAAATCGGAAAGGTTTTCAACCGACCCGATCTGCCGCTTCATCTCGACATCGGTGCGGCGCGCGGAAGATTTATCTTGCAGATGGCACAGATCAAGAAAAATATAAATTTTCTCGGCGTGGAAATTCGTGAGCCGCTTGTCGAAGAAGCAAATCGGATTGCACAGGAAGAAAATTTGGATAATCTTCATTATGAATTTTGCAATGCGATGATTTCTTTAGACAAATTATTCGTAAATTTGCCCCGAAATATTTTGCACACGGTAACGATTCAATTTCCCGATCCGTGGTTTAAGAAAAAACACGCTAAACGGCGAATGGTCAATGAACAGATGACTGAAACTATTGCCGCTCATCTTATAAGAGACGGTCGGGTTTTTATTCAAACCGACATTGATTTTCTCGCAGATGAAATGTTTGGAATGTTTCGGCAAAACAAACATTTCGAAGAAACGGAAGTACTTGAAAATCCTTTTCCCGTCAAAACCGAGCGCGAAAAAGCAGTTGAGGAAAATGGTTTAAAAATTTATCGAACGATGTTTATCAGAAAATAAAAAAAGCGGAATGATCTTAAGATCATTCCGCTTTTTTTATTTTCTGTAAATCAACTTAGTCGTTAATAACAATTGAGTTAAGCATATTTCTAAAAGCACTGTTGTAACGTGATGCCTCGTTTTCCGGCACGACCGTGATGACATAAAACAAACCACCGTTTCTAAATTGCGTCGTATAGACCGTCGCAACTTCAGTTCGTCCAGTAATCGGCGAACGTCCTGAAAGAACTGTAACTATACCATCTCTACGGCTTATATTTGTGCGATACGGATTCGATGTTTGACGCAGATGATCGTTTCCGCCTGCTCTGAGTAAATCATCAATGTAGGAATTTGTCGCCTGAACCAAATCTCTGCTTTGCGCCTGTGCCGCGCCGATAAGTGCGCCGTGGGTGATTCCATCTTTTCCATAAGCACCGTCAGGTGAAACCGTTAATGAACTTTCACTTTCAGAAATAACCTGCCAGTTATTCGGATAATTTACGCGAAGCGTATTTCCGGCTGTATAAGTTTGCATTCTCGAAGACGGAAGCGGAACATTTCGTGTATATCTGCCATTATTGATAGTCGAGTTTGTCTGTCCTTGATTATTTTGACCGTTCTGCTCGATTTCAGCCATTGTCTGCGCTCTCGGCAATCTGCTTAAACGAGATTTAATATCTTGGAAAGCGCGTGTGTTTTGAGTTGCTCTTGACGGATTGACTTCCAGCAATTGCGCTTCACGGTTTATCGTTTCGTAACGACGCGACGGATTCGGGTGACTGCTCAAAAATTCCGGCGCACGGCTTCCGCCGCTTTCCTGTTCGATAGTTTTGAACATATTCGCCAAATCGCGCGGATCGTAACCGGCGTTTGCCATAATGTGTGAACCGAGAATGTCGGCTTGAGTTTCAAATTCACGGCTGTATTTTGTCAGCCACGCCTGTGCGCCCAATGCGCCAAGTTGCGCTCCGGTTTGTCCGCCGAGAATCGCGCCGCCTAAAATCAAACCGATTGTGCCGAGTTGCGTTCCTAAGTTATTTTGTTTAGATGCTCCGGCAGTTCCGTGCCGTAGAGCGACGTGCGCCATTTCGTGCGCCATTACGCCAGCCATTTCGCCTTCGGTTTTCGCCGCTTCTATCATTCCGCGATTGATATACATATATCCGGCGGGAAGCGCGAATGCGTTGATGTCGCTGGCATTTACAATCTTGAATTGATAGCGAAATTCGGGATGTTGAAATTCTCTGGGAATTCCATTTACTAATTTTTGACCGACGCTGTCAATATAGCGATCAGCCGAAGAATCTCTGAGAATCGGAAATTGTTTTTCGACTTCCGCCGCATTTTGTTGACCAATTTCAATATCCTTTTTAATATCGTAATCGTTTTTCGGCATTTTGATCTGTGTTTGACCAAGCGTTGCCAAAGGCATCGTCAGCATCGTGAACACGAGCATAAACGCCGCCAAGTTTTTCATTAAGTTAAATTTTCTCATTTTTGATTCTCCTAAAAAGTTGTTTCGTTTCAATACATAATTACAACGAGCAAGAAACGTGCCAAAGCTCTTTTCTTCCGTGAATAAAGGACTTAGTGAAGTTATAGCGCAGTTATTTCAATCTAAAATACACGAATTCGAGACTTTTTCCCGAAAAAGGTAGTATTTCAATTTTGTAATTTTGCGGATTTTTTAAACAGTAAAAGAACTTAATTGATAAGTTTCACTTGAAATTATATGAATAATATATAGATAGATTTAAGCCGGAAGATTCGGGATTTTTGGCGCAGCTAAAGATTGATAATCAATTTGCTCGACGGAATTCATTAACTTTAGAGCATCTCTCAAACGAGTTACCAAAACAGGAACGTCCTGAGATTTTATTTTTTCGGTATGTTCCTTTTTAACCAAAACGGATAATGCCAATTCGGTGTTTAAATCGTTAATCAAATCCATAATTTTTACGCCCTTAAACTTTTGTTAAATTTTTCCCGAGTAAAAGTTTCAAATCAGAGAAAGTAAAATCCGATGTTATATCTCCTATGTTAGAACAATATTACGGAAGTGTTAAATACATAAATAAAATAATTGGCAAATGAAAAGATTTAAGTATAATGTAACAAATTCCGCTATATTTTGAACTACAATCAAACAGCACTTGATTAAGTATTCGTTCAAAATAAAACGGGCAAAATATACAATTTATATATACAAATCAAATATTTTACGGAGAAATAATGTATTCAAAAACAAACAATTTTATTTTTTTATTTATTCTTTTTATCGCAGTCGTCAGTTTGGCTTGCAGCGGACAACCGATCGGCAACAGCACCGGAAATACGGACGCGGGCGGCGCGATAACTTTGCAGGGTTCAGGCGCGAGTTTTCCGAAACCTATTTACGAAAAATGGGCGAGCGAATACGGCAAGAAAAATCCGAACGTCAGAATTGATTATCAATCAACCGGTTCGGGCGCGGGACAAAAAGCGATTTTGTCGAAAACCGCAGAGTTTGGTGCATCTGACGAACCGATGAAAGACGAAGATATGCCGAAAGGAGAAAACGAAATTCTGCATATTCCGGCGGTTTTGGGCGCGGTCGTTATCACATACAATCTTCCGGGCGTGAAAGAACCGCTCAAACTTGCGCCGGAAACGATTGCCGATATTTATCTCGGCAAAATCAAAAAATGGAACGAAGAAGCGATCAAAAAAGACAATCCGAATGTTGATCTGCCGAATTCGGCGATCGTTCCCGTTTATCGTTCGGACGCGAGCGGAACTTCGGCGGTATTTACGGATTTCTTATCGAAAACGAGTGCAGACTGGAAAGATAAAGTCGGCACGAACAAACAACCAAGTTGGATCACCGGAATCGGACTCGGCGCACCGCGCAACGACGGCGTGATGGGACAGGTCAAACAAAACGAAAATACGATCGGTTATGTTGAATTAACTTATGCCGAAGCGAACAAATTACCGACGGCGTTAATTAAAAACAAAGCCGGAAACTTCGTCGCGCCGAGCATCGAATCGGTAACAAATGCGGCGGCTGATTCGGTCGCTTCGATGCCGGATGATCTGCGCGTAGCGATCACCGACGCGGAAGGCGCAAATGCTTATCCGATTTCAAGTTACACATATATTCTCGTTTATAAAAATCAAGCCGACGCGACGAAAGGCAAAGCGTTGGTTGATTTCTTGTGGTGGGCGATTCACGACGGCGAAGCGATGGCGAAAGAATTAAGTTACGCGCCGTTGCCGGACGAAGTAGTGAAAAAGGTCGAAGCGAAAATCAATTCGATAACTTCGGGCGGAAAACCTCTTCATCAGTAAGTGTTACCTAAATCTTAAAATCCGAAATATAGTTTGCGTTTTTGCCGGAAAAAAATGCAAACTATATTTCCGGCAGTGAAAAAATAAAAAAATTCTAATAAGTTTTGGCACAATCAACAAGAATCGGCGACAAAATATTTAAAATCATCGTGTTTGCTTCAGCGGCAAGTATTTTGCTGATGCTGGCGGCGATGATCTATATGATGGCGGCAAATTCCCTGCCGACAATCAGCCGTTTCGGACTCGGATTTCTAACCGGAAGCGAATGGAAACCGGCGCAGGAAGAATTCGGCGCATTGCCGTTTATTTACGGCACGATCGTTTCTTCGCTGATTGCGCTGATAATTTCCGTTCCGCTGTCTTTGGGAATTGCCGTCTTCTTAACCGAACAAGCACCGAAAAAGATCGCCACGCCGATCGCATTTATGGTCGAACTTCTGGCGGCAATTCCGTCGGTCGTTTACGGTTTGTGGGGAATTTTCGTTCTCGCGCCGTTTATCGCCGATTACGTCGGACCTTTTTTAGTAAGATATTTCGGCTGGATTCCTTTTTTTCAAGCGGTCTTGACCGAAGAAGGAAATTTGCCGACGGGAATCGGAATGTTCACGGGCGGCGCGATTTTAGCTTTGATGGTAACGCCGATCATCACCGCGGTCGTGCGAGACGTTTTGATTGCCGTGCCGACGACGCAGCGTGAAGCCGCGCTCGCGCTCGGTGCGACAAAATGGGAAACGACGACGATCGTTTTAAGAAACGCCGCATCGGGAATCGCAGGCGCGGTCGTTCTCGGTTTGGGTCGCGCTCTCGGCGAAACGATGGCGGTGACGATGGTTATCGGAAATACGCCGCAAATCGTCGCGTCGGTTTTCAAACCGGCAAATACGATTGCATCGCTGCTCGCGGCAAATTTCGCCGAAGCAACCGATGATCTTTATTTGAGCGCGTTGATCGAAATCGGTTTAATTTTATTTCTGGTTACGTTCATCGTTAACGGAATCGCTAAACTTCTCGTGCTGCAAGTCGCGGGAAATAATAATATGAAATGATTTTCGATTTTCGACCTTTGATCTTTGGTCTTTAGATAAACGAAATAAGTTTGCTAATAAATCTCTGCACGGGACAAAAACAAAGTTAAAAAGATATTTGAAAATAGATAACGGATGTGTTTTGAGCTAAATTAGCCCTCAGCATATGAAAAAAACACATCCGAATGCTTTGCAGCATTACGAGCAAATTTACCATTAGATAAGCGTCGCGTCGAGTTGGCGGCGGCTTTGCTGATCGCCATTATTCAACAGAACACTACAAATTTGGCAAGATTAGCCAATGTTTTAGACTTATCGGCTAAGAAGGATTCAAAATATCGGCGGTTAAAACGCTTTTTTCAGTTGGCTGAGATTGATTTCGACATTTTTGCCGAGTTGATTATTGCGATCATCAAACCGAAAGGTAAGTATGTTTTGGCGTTGGATCGCACCGAGTGGAAATACGGCTTGATATGGGTCAACATTTTGACGTTATCAATCGTGGTTGGAAACACTTCGATACCGTTATTTTGGATAACGCTCTCGCGCAAAGGCAACTCCGTATTAGCGGAAAAGAAACAGATAATCGGGCGTTATATCAAAGTATTCGGCATCAAAAACATCGAATACTTGAGTGGTGACCGTGAGTTTGACGGATATGAATTGGTCAAATATCTGGACAAGGAAAAAGTCCCGTTTCGTCTGCGGATAAAAGCTTCGATGACGATTACCAACAAAAGCGGGAAGCCGATGAGATGCGGGAAATTGTTACGAACATTGAAGATCGGCGAGAGTTACCGTTTGCGACGGGCGAGGAGATACGCCGGAGTCAAGGTATCGGTCGAGGTGAAAAGAGGAAAAGACTCTCAGGAAAGTGTGATTGTCATTTCGTCTGAAGCGAGTGAGAAAATCCTGTCGGAATACAAGCGGAGATGGGCGATAGAAACATTGTTTCAGAACTTAAAGAGTCGCGGATTCGAGATCGAAAAAACGCATCTGACGAAAGTGGAGAAGATAGATAAGTTATTCGGAGTATTGGCGTTAGCAGTGGCGTGGGCGATCAAAACAGGGGAAGCGGAAAACGCCGTCAACTCGATTGAAATAAAAAAGAACGGGAGAGCGCAAACAAGTCTTTTCAGATTAGGATGTGAAATAATCCAAGAGGTGTTATTTGAACTAAAGAGATATTCGAGAGTAAATATCTTTGCAATTCTAAGATGCTGACAACAGCTAACTTATGTCGTTTTGTCCCGTACAGAGCTAATAAATACTAAAGATCGAAGATCAAAAATCAAAGATCAAATTTATGACAGAATCAGTTCACAGTCGAAGAAAAATAATCAGCAGCGTAATGACGACGCTGACTGCGGTTTGCGCGGTTTTTGCGATTGCGGTTTTGCTGATAATAATTTCGTATATCGCCGTGCGCGGATTCTCTTCGATCAGTTTGGGATTTCTGACCGGAACGCCGCAGCCGATCAGCGGCGGCGAAGTTCCGCCGGGAACGGGAATCGGAAACGCGATTCTCGGTTCGGCGATGATGACGATTTTGGCTTCGGCAGTCGGAATTCCCGTCGGCATCGCGGCAGGCGTTTATTTGGCGGAATTCGGCGATAAAATTTTCGGAAAAACCGTGCGTTTCGTCGCCGACGTTTTGATCGGCGTTCCGTCAATTATCGTCGGCATCGTCATTTACACGCTCGTCGTTTTGCCGATGGGCAGACAATCTGGTTTGGCGGGCGGTTTGTCACTCGCACTGATTATGATTCCGATCGTTGCGCGGACAACCGAAGAAATGATTCGACTTGTTCCGAATTCGATGCGCGAAGGCGCGTTGGCACTCGGCGCACCGCAGTGGCGCGTAACTTGGGATATTATTTTGCCCGCCGCGTCGTCGGGAATTGCGACGGGCGCGATGCTCGCCGTGGCGAGAATCACGGGCGAAACCGCGCCGCTGTTGTTTACCGCGCTCAATAGCCGTTTTTACAATTATTTTCTAGATCAGCCGATGGCTTCGTTGACGGTGCAAATTTACAATTACGCGACCGGACCGTTTGAGGTCGAACATCAACTTGCGTGGGCGGCGACATTGATTTTAGTCGCGCTGATTTTGATAATAAACGTCGTCGTGCGATATTTAACGCGCAAGAAATTCTAGTAACTTGGCACTTTGCTTTTGGCACTTAGCACTTTGCACTGTTTATGAAAAACCCGATTTTCACCTGACGAAGCAAAGAGCAAAGAGCAAAGAACGAAGAGCAGATCAAAATGAAAAGTAAAATTGAAGTAAAAAATCTAAACTTTTATTACGGCAGTAATCAGGCTCTGCACGATATTTCGCTTGAAATTCCCGAAAACAAAGTAATGGCGTTTATCGGACCTTCGGGATGCGGAAAATCAACTTTTTTGCGGACGCTTAATCGTATGAACGATACGATTCCGATTGCTAAAGTTGACGGCACGATCCTGATTGACGGTAAAGATATTAATTCGTCGAATACGGATGTCGTCGCACTTCGCCGCAAGGTCGGAATGGTTTTTCAAAAATCGAATCCGTTTCCGAAATCAATTTTTGAAAATGTCGCTTACGGCATTCGCATTAATCAAATTCACAAAAACAAAGCCGATTTACAGGAACGAGTCGAAAAGGCACTCAATGATGCCGCGCTTTTGAGCGAAGTCAAAGACCGTCTGCACACGTCAGCATTCGGACTTTCCGGCGGACAACAACAAAGATTGTGTATCGCCCGCGCGCTTGCCGTTCAGCCGGAAGTTATTTTGATGGACGAACCCGCGTCCGCGCTCGATCCGATTGCGACGCAGAAGATCGAAGAACTCGTCGTCGAACTCAAAAAGCAATATACAATCGTCATCGTTACGCACAATATGCAGCAAGCCGGACGAGTTTCGGATCGAACGGCGTTTTTTATGCTCGGCAAGCTCGTCGAGGTCAATCCGACGAAACAAATGTTTACAAACCCGGACGAAAAACTGACGGAAGATTATATAACAGGAAGATTCGGCTAAATTTTCTGTTATAATATAGATAATTGTTATGGAAAACAGGATTATAGACAAACGGCTCGACGTTTTGCGCGACAAACTTTTACTGCTCGGCGGCAAAACCGAAGAAGCACTTCACCGGGCGATGCAGTCGCTCACGCAGCGCGACAGCGAATTGGCTGAAAAAGTCAGAAAAGAAGACAAAGTTATCAACAAAATGGAACTTGAGATTGATCGCCTGAGCATCGAGATTCTCGCACTTCAACAACCAGCCGCACACGATCTGCGTTTCGTAATTTCGGTAGCAAAAATTACGCCGATGCTTGAACGTATTGCCGATCATTCCGCGAGCATCGCCGATGCCGCGCTCGTTTTGAATAACGAACCGCAAATGAAGCAGTATATTGATCTGCCGCTGATGGCGGAGATTGCCGCCGAAATGCTCAAAACCGCGCTCGACGCATTTACTTCGGAAGATGCGGAAACTTCGCGGGAAATTATTAAACGCGATAAGGAAATTGATAAATCTTACAAGCGCGTGTTCGATGAATTGCTTGAAATGATGATTGACGACCCGGTAAACACGACCAGCGCGGCGCATCTTCTGTTCGTCGCTAAACATCTCGAACGAATCGGCGATTATGTTAAAGACATCTGCGAATTAACCGTCTATCTGACCGAAGCCGTCTTTATCAAACACAGCAAAAAGATTTAACGATCATTCAAACTTTCAGTTGCGAGTTCGTGAAACCGCCGTCTTGTCGAATTTATATTGACAAACGGCGGTTTTCGATTGTGCGTCCGGTTCGTCAATAAAATAAAAATGCGTTCTGTTTCCGGTTCGATCCAGACGGAAGTTCCCGTAAAACCGAGATGCCCGAAACTGTCTTTTGCTAAAGCGTTTGAAGCAGTTGATTCGGGAGTTTCCGCAAGTTGAAACGCAATCGAACGCGCTTCGTTCATTCCTTTCGTGTAATTTGTGCGGAAAAGTTCGCAGGTTTCGGGTTTTAATAAAACAGTTTCTTCGGCGAGAAATTGCTGTGCGATTTTAAAGGTTTCTTCGACGGTCGAAAAAAGTCCGGCGTGTCCTGAAATACCGTTCATAAAATGACAATTTCCGTCGTGAACTTCGCCCCATATTTGATAATCGCGCCAATTATAAGTATGAACATCGTAACCGCGTTCTTCGCACATTCGTTTCTCGTGATTGTTTCCGAATTCGCTGGCGGCTATTTCTCTCCTAAGAGAATCAAGTCCGCCAATAAATGTTCGCGTTAATTCGATTCTCGAAGTTACCTCCGTCGCAAAAAAGTTTTGAAGATCGTTTTGAAAAATTCTTTCGATCAAAAAACCCAGCAATAGAAAATTGAAATCGCTGTAAATAACTTTTGAATTTACGGGAGTTTCGAGCGGAGATTCAAGAATCTCACTTAAAACAAATCGGTTAATCCTTTTATCGGAATTTCCTATGTATTTTGCTTCATCAACAATAAGAAAATTTTGGGAAAGATAAAAGGGTTTCCAAGCAGTAAAACCCGAAGTATGCGTCAAAAGATTTTCAATCGTAATTTCGCGTTTATCTTCGCGCTCAAATTCCTTGAAGTATTTCGAGATTTTATCCGATAACTTTATTTCGCCGCGCTCAATCAACTTCGCACATAAAAGTCCGGTTACAAGCGGTTTTGTTAAACTCGCCAGATCGTAGATCGTATCAATTTTCGCTTCGATCTTTTCCGGTTCGATGACGGCGAAACCTAATGCGTCTTGAAAAATTATCTCGCCTTTTTCCACGACGAGATAAACGGCTGACGGAAAATCTTTCGCGTTAATTCCAGATTCTATAAATTCGCTTATGCCTTTATTTTTCATTAAACAAGAAAACGGACGCAATAAAAATCAGGTAAAAACTTTACATAGACTTTATTGAACTCTTTTGAGACTTCTCTAAATAGAGTTTAGACTTTCCTAAGAAGAGTTTTGGAAAGTCTTCTTAAAGACTGAACAACTTTCAACAAAAGACAATGCTCAGTTTACAGCATATTTGTTTAAATCATTACCGTTTCATTTACGGCAAGAGTATTTTGCAGAAGTTTTTCGGCGTGTTCGGCAGCTACAGGTTTTGAATAGAGATAACCTTGCCCGAAGTCGCAATGTTGATTTTTAAGAAATTCGGCTTGTTCGGGTGTTTCGATTCCTTCGGCGACCGTAGCGATATTCAGATTTTTTGCCAGCGCAATTATCGTTTCGACAATTTCGCCGTTTTCCGAACCGTTTTGCATCCGGCTGACAAACGAACGGTCAATTTTCAGATAATTGATCGGCAAACTGTGAAGATAACTCAGCGAAGAATATCCCGTGCCGAAATCGTCAATGCTTATTTTGATGCCGAGCGCACGCAAATTTTCCATTATCGAAATTGCCGCCGCGCTGTCTTCCATTAGATGACTTTCGGTTATTTCAAGCCGCAGATATTCGGCATCGAGTTTGGTTTCGTCCAAAATTTCCGCAACGCATTTTACTAAATCCGGCTGTAAAAATTGCTTGCACGATAAGTTGACGCTGATGGTCAAATCGGCATTTTCGGGATTTGCCGTTTGCCAAGTTTTCAGTTGACGACAACTTTCGCATAAAATCCATTCGCCGAGCGGAATTATTAATCCTGTTTCTTCGGCAAGCGGTATAAATTCATCGGGCGGAATGATGCCGTGTGCCGGATGAATCCAGCGAACGAGCGACTCGAAACCGATTATTCTGTCGTTTTGCAGATCAACGATTGGCTGGTAATAAACTGTAAATTCCTTTTCTTTTACGGCGCGGCGCATCTCGCTTTCCATTTGTAAGCGCGTGTTTGCCTGCTCGTGCATCGTTTGATTGAAAACTTCTAAACGCGCTCTGCCGCCGGCTTTGGCGCGATACATCGCAATGTCGGCATCACGCAAAATTTCTTCGGGTTTCGTATAATCAGCTTTATTTGACGCGATACCGATGCTGGCACTAATAAAAATTTCGCGTCCGCTGAGATTAAACGGTTCGTTCAAATCTTCGAGAATCCGCTCGGCAATTCTTAGAGCTTCGTTCATATCTTCCAGATCGTCGAGCAAAATCGTAAATTCGTCACCGCCGATTCGCGCCACAATGTCGCCGGAACGCAGAGATAATTTCAAGCGTTTGGCAATCTGGACGAGCAATTTGTCGCCTTCCATATGTCCGAGCGAATCGTTAATGACCTTAAAATGATCGAAATCCAGAAAAAGCACAGCGTAAGCCGCATCGAAACGGCGTTCGTTTATTTTGATCGTGTGACGCAGATGTTCGAGAAAAAGCGCACGATTCGGCAAATCCGTCAGCGCGTCGTGCAGGGCGTTGTGAGTCAGTTGATCTTCGATTCTTTTGCGTTCGGTAACGTCGCGGAAACTGTAAACCTGTCCGACGATTTTATTTTCTATTTTCTGCGGGTTTCTGTAGCGTTCGTAAAGTTTGCCGTTTTTTAATTCCAGCACATCGAAAGAATTTTCGTCGTCTCTGTCGTCTAGCTGTTCCGTTTTTTCCAGATATTCGTCGGGATTTTTTAATTTTTCGACGAGGTTCAGAGGAGTTTCGGTTTTCTTTCGGTATTCGAGAATGTCTTCCGAAATGTTCCACATCTCGGCAAATTTATTGTTAAAAGCGATGATATTATCGTCGGAATCTACCGCTAAAATTCCGTCGGCGGTAGCTTCTAAAGTTGACATAAGCAGAGAAAAGTTTTTTTGCAGTTCTTCTTCAGTCTTCTTTCTGTTCGTAATATCGCGGTTGATGCTGAGAACGACTTTTCTTGATTGATATTCGATAACCGATGAATTAACCAACAGACTTATCGCCGTTCCGTCAGCGCGAAATTGAACGGTTTCAAATTGCTGATCGGTTCCGTTAACGCTCAGTTCTCTTAAATGCTTTTCACCTCTGGTAATATCTTGAGATATTTCTTTAATATTTTTACCGATAAATTCCTGACGCTCGAATCCATACATTTCGCAGGCTTTATCGTTGGCATCAACAATCACTTCCGTTTCCAGATCAAGAAGTAAAATCGCGTCGTTGGCGAGTTTGAAAAGATTTCGATATTCTTCCGATTGACGCATAGCCGCTTCGGCAAGTTTGCGCTCGTGAATATCTGTGTTCGTGCCGAACCATTTGATAATTTCGCCTTCCGTGTTGTGCATCGGAATAGCTTGCGCCAAATGCCAGCGATATTCGCCGTCTTTGCGCTGCAGGCGAAATTCGTTTTCATAAACTTCTCCCGTTTTCAACGCTCTCGTCCAATTTTTTATCGTTTTTTCAGTATCATCGGGATGCAGAATCTCCAGCCAGTTTTCTCCTTGAAGCTCATTTACCAACTCTTTATCAAAATATTCGTTTACACGTTCATTCCCGTAGTCAACATAGCCGTCCGGTCGTGCCGTCCAGACTTGCTGCGGGATTGACTCGGCGAGAAAACGATATTGTCTTTCGCTTGTCTGCAATCTTTTTTCAGCTTCTTTGCGCGCCGTCATATCTTTTTGCACGCCGACGTAATGTGTCACCTTTCCGAAATCATCTTTTACCGGAGTAACGGAGAGCGCGTTCCAAAAAGTTATGCCGTCTTTTCGGTAATTTAAAATTTCAACGGAAAAGGATTTTTTTTGTTTAATCGCCTGCCTCATTATGTCAACAGTTGCCGGATTTGTTTCCTTTCCCTGAAGAAAACGGCAGTCAAATCCGAGAATTTCGTCAAAACTATAACCGGTCATCTTTTCAAAACCGGCATTTGCATAAATAATTTTGTTTTCCGTCGGGTGATTTTCCGTAATCAAAATGCCTTCGGTTACGGTCATCATTGCCAAATCACGCAGACGCAAAACTTTCTCGATGCTTTCGCGTTCACTTATTTCTCTGTTCAGTTCTTTATTCGATTCCGCTAATTCATTCGCCTGCTGCCGCAGATTAATCAATTTCATCGTCTGCCGTGCAAGTGCTAAAAGTGCTTCTTTTTGTTCGGGACGCAATTCGCGCGGCACTCTATCAAGCACGCAGAGAGTTCCAAGCACATCGTCGTTATTTGTAATCAACGGAACACCTGCATAAAAACGAACATTCATTTCGCCCTTCACCGAAGGATGTTCGGCAAATCTTTCGTCTTCGCAAGTGTTCGGAACGACAAACAATTCATTTTGAAGAACAGTGTGAGAACAGATAGACATTCCGCGCGGAACTTCGTCGAAATCAAGCCCGACTTTCGATTTGAACCAATGGCGGTCTGCATCGAGCAAACTGATAACCGAAATAGGCACTCCGCAAATCTCGGCGGCGAGACGAGTCAAATCGTCGAATTCCACCTCATCGAATGTGTCGAGAATATGTAAATTATGAAGCGTTTCTAAACGCTTAGATTCTTTGTCAGTCAGAGAATATGACATTTTAACCCCTTGTTTTTCTTCGTTTCGAGAAAGTTAAACTATTTGTGAAAAAGTTGTGGGACGATTATAAAATTAGTGTCAAAAATGATTTATTTAATCATATGGGTTTATCTTATTTTCGGACAAGCTACTGATTAGATAGTTTTGCCCACTAAATAGTAAAACAAAATTTAACAAATTTTGCAAATTTTTTAGGATGGTAAAAGTTAGCAACTAAGGAAAATATAATTCCGCGCTTTTGATTTCGTCAAATATATTTTTGATCTGATTAGAATTTCAGACGACTTCGATGATTTTCTATTTTCTCTAACACTCCGAGTGCCAAAGCCAAAGCGCGTCGTCCGTCGTGCGCGTTTACCGGCGGAACATTATCATTTATCACGCAATCTAAAAACGCGGAAAGTTCGGCTCGTAGCGGTTCGATGTCTTTGACTGGCAAAATATTTACGGAAATTCCCGAAAGCGGATTTTCTGCATTCGGCGCAAGTGTCGTCAGCGATGCAAATTTCGTCCCGTAATCTAAAACAACATAAGAATTTGTTTGATAAAAACGCGTTTTGCGGATTTTTTCCGTTCCTATTCTTGAAGCAGTAATATTCGCCACCGCGCCGTTTTTAAATTCGATGCGAGCGTTTGCCGCGTCAACTTTGTCAGAAACGACATTTATGCCGACGGCGTGAATATCGGCAACTTCAACATTTTCACCGACGAGCCAGGAAATCGCGTCGAGATCGTGAATCATCACATCTAAAACAACATCAACATCAAGCGAACGATTAGGAAAAGGTGAAACGCGGTGAATTTCAAAATAAAGCGGATTTGTAACGTGCGGACGCAGCGCAACCATCGCCGGATTATATCTTTCGAGATGCCCGACCATTAGTTTTGCGCCGGTTTTCTGCGCCGCCGCGATCATTTCGTCGGCTTCTTCGAGCGTTCGTGCAATCGGTTTTTCGACGAGAACATTGACACCTTTTTCGAGAAAAGCACAGGCGATTTCGCAGTGCGTTTCCGTCGGAGTTACGATTGAGACGGCTGTGGCTTTATCCAATAATTCGCGCCAGTCGGTAAAATAGTCACAATCGTTTTTTTCGGCGATTGCGCGGGCATTTTCTTCGTTTACATCGCAAACACCGATAAATTCACCTTTACCTTCGCCTGATAATTCGGCATAATTTCGCGCGTGATGTTGTCCGAGCGAACCGACACCGATGACGGCAGTTCGCGGATGTTGAATTTCAGATTTCGGGTTTTGAATTTCCTGCATATTTGAATAACGATAATTATTTAGCGATACTTTACATTCTTATTCTACTCAATCGAAGAACAAATGACGAAGGACAAAAGGCAAAGAGCAAAAGACAAAATAATTTGGATCGCGTTCGCCGTTCTCATTGTTTTTATCTATTTTTTCGGTTTAAGTATGCCGCTTGTCGGACCGGACGAACCGCGTTACGCGCAGGTCGCCCGCGAAATGTTCGAGCGCGGCGATTGGATTACACCGACGCTCGGCGGTTTTACGTGGTTTGAAAAACCCGCGCTTCTTTACTGGCTTGAAATCATTTCATATAAAATCTTCGGCATCACTGAATTCGCCGCCAGATTCGGGTCGGCAATTTTCGGTTTGGGAACGATTTTAAGTTTGTGGATTTTAGGAAAATTTTCTCACGCACAAAGCGCAGACAATAATACAAAGATCGAAGATCAAAAACCAAAAACCGATTTTGCAAACTGGCTGGCATTGATTACCGCTTCTTCAATCGGCATAATTTCATTTTCACGCGGCGCAAGTTTCGACATTATTCTGACTTTCCCGATAACGGCTTCGCTGGTTTGTTATTTTCTGTTTGAATTTTTCTTGCAAAAGCATTATTTTTCGCAAAACCCCAAATTCGTTTCTGTAAAACTTCCCAAAAGCACTTTGATAATCTCGAAAAACCGGAAAGTTTTTTACCCGTATCTTTTTCTCGCCGGATTTTATTTTTTTATCGGCATCGCGCTGATCGGCAAAGGTTTGATCGGCATCGTTTTTCCGATTGCGATTGTCTTTTTTTATCATATTCTCAAATTTGAGTTTTTGCCGGGTAAGGTTTTTCTCATCAGCCTAACTTGGGGAACAATTTTGTGTTTGCTCGTCGCTTCAGTTTGGTATCTTCCGGTTTATCAGGCAAACGGCTGGAAATTTGTGGACGAATTTTTCATTCAACACCATTTTCAACGCTACACATCAAACAAATATCAACATCCGCAGCCGTTTTGGTTTTTCTGTATCGTATTGCCGCTGATGACGATTCCGTGGCTGCCGTTTTTCTTTATTGCAATTTACAAAACCGGGCGTAATTATTTTTCATTTTTCAAAGAAAAATTTACTAAAGAAAAATCCGGCACTCGCCACTCGCCACTCGCCACTTTTGCTTTGGCGTGGCTTCTCGTGCCGATGGTTTTCTTTTCATTTTCCGGCTCGAAACTGCCCGGTTATATTTTGCCCGCTTTGCCCGCCGCACTTGTTTTAACGGCACAGTTTATTTATGGATTCGTCCAAAAATCCGCGCGGCGGAAAATCGCTCTACAAGTTCTCGCCTTTTTAATGTTCGTATCTATAATCGTTATTCTGCAATTTTTCGCATACAGTTTTGTGCGCGCCGAAACGGTTCAGCATTTAGTGAAAACCGCCGATTCGCAAGGTTACAAAAACGAAAAAATTCTAAATTTACATACGCTTTCGCAATCGGTGGAATTCTACGGCGCAGGCAGATTGGTGCGTGAAGCAGACGGCAAACAAAAGCGTTATTACGGAGTTGCCGAAGTCGTCGAATATATGCGAAAGAACAACACGAAGGAAAATTTGGTGTTGATTCCGCTTGATTATCTTAAAGATTTGAACGAAAGCGATCTTTTAGAAACAAAAGTCTTAGACGACAACGGTGAATTAGCCATTTGTGCGATAAAACTCAAAGAAAATTAATTTTCAGCGGCACGTTTTAATCTGTCCATCAACGCCGCGCCGATGCCTTTTTCTTCAACCGTTTCACAATAAATTATTGAAATACTTTGATGATCGCATTGACGGAAAAATGCAAAAAGTTCGTGTGCATATTCTTCGACCGAACAGCAAATTTTTACCAATTCAAAATCTTTTTCAGATTGACTAAATCCGATAAACGCACTTCGGTCTGAAATCTGAAATCTGAAATCTGAAATCAAGACGACTTTTGCTTTCGGCGAATAATGTTTATGTTTTAATCCCGGACTTTTCGGCGTTTCATTTTCCTTCGATTTATAGATTTCGGTTTCGGGAATTATTTCCTGCAATTGTTCAAGCGTTACCGCGCCGCTTCGCAAGATGAGCGGAATTTTTGTCGTGCAGTCAACGACGGTTGATTCGAGTCCGATCTTCGTAATTTCGCCTTGCAGAATACAGTCAATTCTGCCGTTCAAATCTTCAAAAACCGCTTCCCAGGTCGTCGGCGAAGGTTTCCCGGAAATATTCGCCGACGGCGCGACGACGGGCGTTTCGCAGAATTTCAAAAAATCCAGCGCGATTTCGTTGTCCGGCATACGAACACCGATTGTTTCGAGATTTGCCGTCGCAATGTGCGGAACACGCGCCGATTTAGGTAAAACCAAAGTCAGCGGTGCGGGAAAAAACGCTTCGATAAATTTTGCGGCGTGTGTTGTAATTTCCGAAACCAAACTTTCGATCTGCCCGAGATTTCCGATGTGCGCGATCAGAGGATTGTCGTTCGGTCTTTGCTTGGCTTTGAAAATTTTTGCAATCGCCGCTTCATCAAAAATATTCGCGCCGAGACCGTAAACAGTTTCGGTCGGAAACGCCGCGATTCCGCCGTTTTTTATAAATTCGGCGGCGGTTTTCGGTAAATTGGTCAGAATAGTTTTCATTTGCGATATAATCTAGTTTCGCCAAATTTGCGACAATCGCAAATCCAAAATCCAAAATCCAAAATCGAAATGGCTTTTTATCCGCCGAAAATTAGCGAAAAATTTAAAAATCCGAACAACGCCGGAAAAATCGAAGACGCGGACGCAAAAGGAACGGGCGCAAGTTTCGTCTGCGGCGCGGCGGTTCGTTTTTTTCTAAATATTGAAGACAAAAAAATAATGAAAGTGCGTTTTTCGACAAACGCCTGCGGTTTTGCAGTTGCGGCGGCGCAAGTTTTGGCGGAAAAGATTTTCGGCAGAAAATTAATTGAACTTCACGGCGCGGAATCTCTAAAATCTGAAATCGAAAACGAATTGGGAAAATTTGAAATGTCGAGAACGCATTGCACCGAAATCCCTTTGGACGCTTTGCAGAATGCGTTGTCTGCTTTCCGGCTTTCGCAAATCGAGGAATTTCGCGGCGAAAAGGCTTTAATCTGCACTTGTTTCGGTGTTTCCGAAGAAACGATTGAAAGCGTAATTACAGAAGATAAAGCCGAAACCGTCAAAGAAGTCGGCGATGTCTGCAATGCCGGAACGGGCTGCGGTTCGTGCCGTTTTTTGATTCAGGAATTGATTGACGATTACGAAAGTGTCGAAAAAAACTTTTTCTAATAAAATCTTATGTGTTATAATTTCGGCTGAAAACTTTTAAGTTTTAGGAGAGAATTTTTTTACAGACAATTTCTAAATAATGGACGATCCTGCTAGTTTTTTCTTACTTTTCCTTCAAGAGACGGTTGTTCCCGTTTCGATCACGCCGGGTGAAGCAATCATCGAAATTTTTCTGATTTTTGTCATTGTCGGACTCAATGCGTTTTTCGTGGCATCGGAATTTTCGCTCGTTTCCGTCCGAAAGACGCGCGTTGAAACCGCCGCTGCCGAAGGCGATAAAGGCGCGAAAGCGGCGTTGCGTCTGCTTGATAATCCGACGCTTTTTATTTCCGCCGTTCAGCTCGGCGTAACTCTTGCTTCGCTTGCGCTCGGTTGGGTCGGCGAGCCGACGATCGCCCGAATTTTAGAACCGCTCGCCGAACGAATCGCTTCGGAAGGAACAGCCGGATACATCGCCCACGGCGCGGCAATCGTTATTTCATTTGCGATTGTTACATTTCTGCACGTCGTTTTAGGCGAACTCGTGCCGAAAATGTTCGCGCTCGAAAAAGCAGAAACTTTCGCACTTTTCGCGGCGCGTCCGCTCGCAATTTTTGCAAAAGTTTTTTCGCCGATTCTATATGTTTTAAATAAAGCGGGCGGCGCAATCGGTGGACTTTTGGGTTTAACTTCGTCGCTCGAACACGCTTCGATCTACACCGAAGACGAACTGCGCCAATTGATAAATCTTTCGCGCGTGAGCGGTCACGTCAATGAAGAAGAACAGCGTCTGATCAATCAGGTTTTCGAGTTTTCGGAAACGACCGTCAGAGAAGCGATGATTCCGCGAACGGAAATCGTCGCGCTTTCGGAAACTTCGACGCTTGAAGAAATCGCGCAAATTTACCGTGAAAACGGTTATTCGCGCCTTCCGGTTTACGGCGAATCGCTCGATGATGTACGCGGCGTGATTCACAGTAAAGATGTGATGAGTTTCCTGCTTCGTCCGCAGGCGTTTTCGCTGGAAAAAGTTCTGCAAAAACCGTATTATGTCGTTGATACGGCGCGGCTCGAAGACGTTTTGCGGCAGATGCAGAGAGAGAAATTTCATTTCGGTTTCGTTGTTGACGAACACGGCGGAATCGAGGGAATTATCACGCTCGAAGACCTTTTGGAAGAGATCGTCGGCGATATTTCCGACGAACACGACGAAGAAGCGATAGAGCAAATTCACGAACAACCGGACGGCAGTTTTATCTTGGACGGAAGTCTGAGCGTCCGCGATCTGAACCGTGAATTCGAGATGAATCTGCCGCTGACCGAAGGTTACACGACAATTGCCGGTTTTTTAATGGACGAAGCCGGACAGATTTTAGCCGAAGGCGAAACTGTGCCGTATAACGGGCATATTTTCAAAGTTGAAAAGGTTGATAAGCGGCGAATTTTGAAAATCAGAATGGAGAAAAATGAGTTATGAAATTTAAGTTTTTAATTGTCATATTAATTATAGGATTTTTTACCGCAAGTTCTTTCGCTCAGGAAAAGGATTTCGGGATTCAAATTTCTCTGAAAGAATCGGTGATTTGGAGAAATGCCAAAAATATTCCCTTAAAAGTTAAAGTTACAAACAAATCCGCAAAAGATTTTAATACTTCGGAATTAAAAGGCATTTACTTTTCTCTTTCCAGAAATTCCAAAACGGAAAAAAGCAATCTGTTTGCTGCCGATGCAAAAATTCCGGTACAAAACTTAAAAGAGAATGATTCCTTTGAATTTGAAGTAAATTTAGCCGATTTATATTGGCAAGATGCAAAATCCGCTTTTTTTGATTTTTAAGTCACCTAAAAATATTGAGACAGTTCCTTATATTTATGATCATTTTTACGCTGAAATACGAGTTCCGTACAAATGTGTTAATGATAAACTCACAAATTCAAAAGTAGAGTGCGCCAAGACTTTTTCGTCAAATGAAATAATTCTAAAAATGAAAATATAAACATTTCGGTAAAATTCTAAAAGTAATACTGAAACTGTTTTTATGGATTGCCGCTGGATTTATCTGGTTAATTAAGTTGTTTAAATGCTCCATTTTGAACTAAAACTATTTGGATAATTGATTGTTTTTAGTTACCCGTAACAAGAGCAAACCCAACTGTTTAACAGTGTTGTCTTTTTTTAAATTTTGTGATTAAATAGTTATAACCGATCTGCTTTGCAAAGGAAGATCGCATAAATCTCAATTTGCAATTAAGGAATTTCAAATTTATTTTCAACTATTTGAAAATCTCGTTCTCCTTATTTCAGCTTCAAATATGAACAAATCACTAAATATCTACTCGATGATTTCGCGTCTGCGACCGCTGCAAAAAACTTATCAAGGCAAAATAATGGTCGTTGCTTTTCTCGGTACGCACGTTCCGCTTTTGACATTACTCGCTTATTTTATCGTTGTCGCTTCGCTCGATTATTATATGGCGGCGCGCGTAATGGTTATCGCGCTTATTGCGACTTTGATAGGAACTGCGGCGACAATTTTTACTCTTTATAAATTGCTCGCTCCGATCAGGGAAACTTACATAAGTTTGCGCGAATATTTGGAAAGTCGAACTTTGCCGAATTTGCCGACGGAATTTACTGACGAAGCCGGAATTTTAATGGCTGATACGAATCACGCCGTCCGTAAACTCGATGAAGTAATTGATCATCTCGAATCTTATGATAAGACGACCTCTCTGCCGAACCGGGGTCTTTTTTCGAATCGCCTGAATTATGCGATACAGTCTTCGAGACGCACTTCAAAGCCGGTTGCGGTGTTGTGTGTCGGGTTCGACGGTTTCCAGAAAATAAAGAATGCTTTTGGACAAAATTTGGCAGATTTACTTTTAAAATCAATTGCCCAACGTCTCGGCACTTGCGTCCGCGAAACAGATTTGTTATCGCGTTTAGGCAGCGAGTCTTTCGGCGTAATGCACGAAGATATTGCGACGGTTAATGAGATTACCATACAAGCGCAAAGAATTAATCAAGCATTTGCCAAGCCATTCAACATCGAGAATGAAAAAATTCATTTGACGGCGAGCATCGGCATTACCGTTTACCCGACCGATGACAATCGTGCCGATCTTTTAATCGGAAACGCTGATGCCGCGATGGATCTCGCCAAACAAATGGGAGGCGATTGTTTCCAGTTTTATTCGTCCGATATGAACGAAAAACTGCGCGAACGTCTGGCACTCGAAAACGATCTTCACGATGCACTTGAAAAACGTGAATTCGTTTTATACTACCAACCGCAACTTGATGTAAAAACGCGTGAAATGATCGGTGTCGAAGCATTGATTCGCTGGAATCATCCGGTTCGCGGGTTCGTTTCGCCCGGAGAATTTATTCCGGTCGTCGAAGACAGCGGTTTGATCGTGCCGATTGGCGAATGGGTTTTGCGAACTGCCTGCCAACAAATTAAAGATTGGCAGAAACAGGGATTGCCGCCGATGCGAATGGCGGTCAATCTTTCCGCCAGACAATTCCGTCAGCCGAATCTTTTCGATATGGTCAAAGATATTCTCGAAGAAACGGGAATTGAACCGCATCTGCTCGAATTGGAAATTACCGAAGGCTTGCTGATGGAAAACATTGATGAAACCATCGAAGTTCTCGGTCGTCTGCGGAAACTCGGAGTATTTGTTTCGCTTGATGATTTCGGAACGGGATATTCGAGTTTGAATTATTTGCACCGTTTTCCGATTCACGCGCTCAAAATTGACCAGTCATTTGTGCGCCGAATCAATAGACGTGATGACGGTAACGGCGAGATCGCCGCAACGGTCGTTAATCTGGCGAGAAGTTTGAATTTATCAGTGATCGCCGAAGGCGTTGAAACCGAGGAACAATACGAATTTCTCAAAGATTTGAACTGCGATTACGCGCAGGGCTTCCTCTTCAGCCGCCCGGTTCCTTCGGGCGAAATCTCCGACTTATTAAAAACGAGCAACAAACTCGAATACGCCTTTGCTTAGAAATCTTTACAAACAACCTTGCAAAAGGCGGTGACGTAACAAAAATAATATCCGTTCGGATGTTTCTTGTTGTTGCATCACCGCTTTTTTTGTTAATGAATCAATTTGAAAAACATATCAAACACTTTTTGTTTATTTTTGTGTTTAGGATTTTGTCTTTTCAAAATGCTAAAATTACTTTCATCAAATTCTGATTTACAAGCCGAAAGTTCTTTTCGGCGCGAAACTATTTTAAAGGACTAAAACAATAATGGCACAACAAGCAAAATCTTTTAACATTCCGAAATTCAAAGAACAATACGACAATTTTATCGGCGGCGAATTCGTCGCTCCCGTGAGCGGCGAATACTTCGACGTAATTTCGCCCGTTGACGGCAAGGTTTTTACAAAAGTGGCGCGTTCGACCGCTGCGGACATCGAACTCGCGCTCGACGCGGCGCATAAAGCCGCGCCCGATTGGAACAATTCTTCGGCGACGACCAGAAGCAATCTTTTGTGGAAAATTGCCGATGTGATGGAGCAGAATCTCGAACTTCTGGCGCGTGCCGAGACTTGGGATAACGGCAAGCCGATCCGGGAAACGATGGCGGCGGATTTGCCTTTGGCGATTGACCATTTTCGTTATTTTGCGGGCGTGATTCGCGCCGAAACGGGCGAAGCGACGGAACTCGACGCGAACACGGTTTCGATCAATATTCACGAACCTTTGGGCGTGGTCGCGCAGATTATTCCGTGGAATTTTCCGATTTTGATGGCGACTTGGAAAATGGCTCCGGCGTTGGCGGCGGGAAACTGCACAATCGTCAAACCTGCCGAACAAACGCCCGCGAGCATTATGGTTTTGATGGAACTTATCAAAGACATTCTGCCGCCGGGAGTTTTGAATATCGTCAACGGTTTCGGTCCCGAAGCGGGAAAACCGCTGGCGACGAGCGAACGAATTGCGAAAGTCGCGTTCACGGGCGAGACGACGACCGGACGTTTGATTATGCAGTATGCGTCGCAAAATCTGATTCCGGTAACGCTCGAACTCGGCGGCAAATCGCCGAATATTTTCTTTGAAAGCGTGATGGACGCGGACGACGATTTCTTTGATAAATGTCTCGAAGGCGCGGCACTTTTCGCGCTCAATCAGGGCGAAGTCTGCACTTGCCCGTCGCGCATTCTCGTGCAGGAATCAATCGCCGACAAATTTATCGAGCGCGTCATCCAGCGCACGAAAGCCATCAAAATGGGACATCCGCTCGACCCCGAAACGATGATCGGCGCACAGGCGAGCAAAGACCAATACGAAAAAATCCTGAATTACATCCAAATCGGCAAAGACGAAGGCGCGGAAGTTCTGACCGGCGGCGAAGCGCAGAAAAACGAAGGCGTTGAAGACGGCTATTACGTCCAGCCGACTTTGCTCAAAGGTCACAACAAAATGCGCGTTTTCCAGGAAGAAATTTTCGGTCCGGTCACTTCGATCACGACGTTCAAAGACGAAGCCGAGGCAATCGAAATCGCCAACGACACGCTCTACGGCTTAGGCGCAGGAGTTTGGACGCGCGACGCGCACCAGCTTTACCAAATCCCGCGAGCCATCAAAGCCGGAAGAGTTTGGGTCAACTGCTATCACAATTATCCCGCGCACGCCCCGTTCGGCGGCTACAAAAAATCCGGCTTCGGACGCGAAAACCATAAAATGATGCTCGACCATTATCGCAACAACAAAAATATGCTGATTTCTTACGACAAAAAGGCGATGGGATTTTTCTAAAGAGTAATTAACCGCAGATAATATGGATGGACGCAGATTTTTATGATTTGCGTCCATCCTTTTCTTTTGCAATTTCAACCCATTCTCTGACAATTTCGGGTAGTCTTTCGACAACTTCATACCCGAATAATACTTCGTCAACATAACCCATATGCAACATATCAATAATTCTGCAAAGATATGAACGTCCCATATTCCACCAAGTATTATAATCGTCAATCATCAAATAATGTTTTACGTCAATGTTTTCGTGTTCTCTGGCTTCTTCTAATTCGAGTCCGTCTAATAGTGTTTCATAAACTCCATCAGCAACGCGGCTGCCAAAAGTTGTCGTGTAGTAATATTCTTTGATTTCCCAAATGGCAATTGGATTGATTGTGCTTGTAAATGCGCCGTCAACACGCCTTGCTAATGTACGAATTGGAACGCCGTTAGAAGTTAATGAAGTTAATTCTCTTGGATCGTAATTGCAACTGAATCCATCAGCATTGGCTTGGATTAAAATATTTATAATCCCCGTGAAATATGATGGTGCTTTCTTTATACCTTTTTGCTTATTCATCGGAATTGGACAAGTTGGATTGTGTTAAAGTTTTAGTTGTTCAAATGTTTGCTTTGCCTTCTCAACGTTCATCAATTTGGACTCGACAAAATTATTCAAAACATCGGCGCGATGTTTGAAATAATCAATCAATAAATTGCCGAATTCAGTTGTTTCGCCATTTTGGATCAGGTGATTTGAAGTTAGACCGAGTGCCGACATTGCCGAACACATCTGTTCAATGGTCGGAATTTTTATCTGCTTTTTTCCTCGCAACGTATAACCAAGATGTTGGCTCATACTTCGCACATTTGCCCAAAAGGGTTTCGGTTGTTTAAGAAATAATTTATTTGGTTTCATTCAATTGTCGTTCAAATTCTGTGACGAATTCTGTTAGTGAAATGTTCAATGCCTGACAAATTTGCCATAATTCCAATAGGTCTAATCTTCTTTCGCCGCTTTCATATTTGCTGACAAATGATTGCGATTGATTGAGGATTTCAGCTAATTCAGATTGCTTTAAATTAGCCTCAGTCCGAAACCTTTTCAGCAAATTTTGTAAGATATTCTGTTTTGCCGAACCGATAAATTTAGGCATTTGTTAAATATAGAGTCATTTGACTCATATTCTAAATTGGAATATTCTTGGAATTATTATATGCAAGTACAACCGTCACTTTTAGCCGAAAGAGATTTACGCGATGTTAAGCCTTTTAAAACTCAGTTATTAAAATGGATTGGCAATAAGCAAAGATTTGCACACGAAATTGTTTCGCATTTTCCAAAGCAATTTAATACATATTATGAACCGTTTTTAGGAAGCGGCGCGATTCTTGGCACATTAGCACCACAAAATGCAGTCGCATCTGATGTTTTCAAACCATTAATAGAGATTTGGCAAACGCTTAAAAACAATCCGAAAATTTTGATCGAATGGTATTCGCAAAGATGGAATAAGGTTGAAAACGGTGACAAGAAAGAAGAATACGAAAAAATAAAGGCAAGCTATAATAATTACCCGAACGGAGCGGATTTATTATTTTTGAGCAGGTCTTGTTATGGCGGAGTTATTAGATTTCGACAAGCCGACGGATTTATGTCAACACCTTGTGGAGTTCACAATCCAATTTCTCCAAAATCTTTTTCTGAAAGAGTTTATGAATGGCAGGAACGCACAAAAAATACAACTTTTCTTCACAAAGATTATAAATTTTCTATGTTTATGGCTAAGAAAGGAGATTTAATCTATTGTGATCCGCCATATTCTCATAGTCAGTCAATTCTTTACGGCGCACAATCTTTTAACTTAGAAAATCTTTTTGAATCCATAATTGATTGCAAAAAACGTGGAGTTTTCGTTGCTTTAAGTATTGACGGCACAAAAAAATCAGGCGATTTAATCTGCGATATTCCAGTTCCAAAAGGTCTTTTCGAGCGAGAAATCTTTGTAAATTGTGGAATATCAATGCTAAAAAGATTTCAAATGGGCGGTGAAACATTGGATAAAGAAATTGTTGCAGATCGTTTGTTATTAACATATTAAAATTGCTGATGAACACGGAAAATTTGAATGGCGAACTCGAACCGGAATACGATCTTTCAAAATTGAAAGTCAGAAAAGTCGGCGCGGGCAGAAAACTTTTGCAGGAAAATCAAATCACGCTCGATGTTGATGTGGCAAAAGTCTTTCCCGATTCCGAATCGGTCAATCAGGCGTTGCGTTTTTTAATTCGCGTTACAAAAGAAAACCAGTTGGAAGTGAAATAGTTCAATAAATACTCTAGTTATAAAAATAATCGCTAAAGTCGCTGAAGGTGACAAAGATAATAGCGTAGGGTGAAGCGAGTGAAAACGAGCGAGAATCCTACATTTTGATTGATTAGAGATTCCGACGCTGAAAGTGTCGAACAAATGCTTGAAGTAAATGTTCGACACTTTCAGCGTCGGAAAAATCTATTTGCCGGACTAGGGTGTCGCTCACTCGCGTTCGCTTTACCCTACGCTATATTATTTGTCGCTTTCAGCGACCTTTGCGAAGAAGTATTTTATCGCCCGTATTTGAACAAATACGGGCGATTATTTTTCTTCACTGCAATATAAAACTAATTAGCCGTTCGGCGTGTTGCCGCCGGTTTTGCGTTTTCTGGTGGTGGCGCGTTCGGATTTGCGTTTGCGTCCTAATGATTGATATTCGGGTGAATCTTCGCCGAATTGGGCGGCGACTTGGATTACTGCGCCGTCGTTTTTCTCGACTAGCGATGTCGAGTTTGCGGCGATTTGGTCGCGGACTTCGGCGAGTCGGGCGACGAGTTGGGTTTCTTCGGCGATTGCCGCGTCAAAATTCGTGACGACGGTCTTAATCGCGGCGACTTCGAAATCGGGTTTTAGAGAATGATAATCCGAAATGTTTTTCAGATTTTCGAAATATCCTTTTTCTTCCGTTAAACGGTTTGGCGATAATCTTTTATTTTTTGCCATTTCAAATTTCTCCTTGATGTTTTGAAAATTAAAAGTTTATGAATTGCCCGATCTGTTAAAGGTTCGAGCGCGTGTGTATTCTTTTAAGCCGGAAACGTATTTCCTATTACTAATGACAAAAAAGCCTAAAACATTACAATCAAAGTTTTGAACAGTAGTGTTAAAGCAATAAACAGTGCTGTCAAAGCTTTAACTGGAGCTGTCAAGGCATTAAATAGTGCCGTTAAAGCGTTATCGGTTGAAGGAAAGTTTCTTTATTAACTAAGAAAAACGGTTCAGTGTTGAAGAAAAATGGATTTGGGAATTCGTTAAATCGTTGTTCCAACGGGAAATAACATTTCCTAGCTTGAAATGAAAAATGCCGAAAACAGACTTTTTTAATCAATGAACTTATAAAAATATCGTTAATATGTGGTATTTTTTTTATACTATAAATCAAAATCGGTGTCAAAACTCAAAACCAAAGGAACTTTGATAACAAAAACAGCGTAAGCGGTGAATGAATATTTATAACACCTTGAAATATCTTGCCGCTTTAAACATAATTTTCGTTTCATTTACTATCTGCTTCGGTCAGCAGAAAGCCGGCGATCTGAAGATCGAGCCGTATGTTTTCGAGAATTTTAAAAATGAAAAAACAAATGCCGAACTCGGTAAATTGATTGTCCCCGAAAATCGTAACGATCCGAAAAGCCGTCTGATCGAACTTTCGTTCGTGCGTTTTAAAAGCACCGCGAAAAATCCGGGTTCGCCAGTGATTTATCTGGCGGGCGGTCCGGGCGGTTCGGGGATTTCGACGGCGCGCGGAAGCCGTTTTCCTTTATTTATGGCGATGCGCGAATTCGGCGACGTGATCGCTTTTGACCAGCGCGGGACGGGACTTTCGGGAGCAATGCCGTGCGACAGCGATACGAAATTGCCGCTCGATAAAGCGTTAAATGAAACTGATTTGAACGCATTTGCCGTCAAACAAGTAAAAAAATGCGCGGACAAATGGCGCGGCGAAGGCGTTGACACAAATGCTTACAACACGAACGAAAACGCTGACGACATAGAGGATTTGCGGCAGGCTTTGGGCGCGAAAAAGGTCAGTTTGTGGGCGATAAGTTACGGCACGACGCTTGCGCTGACGACCATTAAAAGACACGGAAACAACATTGACCGCGCAATTCTCGCCGGAGTCGAAGGACTTGACGACGCGCACAAATTGCCAAGCAAAGTTCAGGAACATCTCGCCGACATTTCCCGTTATGTCAAAGCCGACGCGACGTTAAATAAACAGATTCCCGATTTTCTCGCGCTGGTCGAAAATGTGCTTGAAAAACTCGAAAAAAATCCCGTTACGGTTGAAGTGACTGATCGAAAGACAAATCAGAAAGTTCCGGTCGTAATCAACAAATATTCGATGCAATTGCTGACGGCTTTCGTCATCGGCGCGGATCCGCTTTTGGAATTACCGAAACTTTATTACGACGCTTCAAACGGCAATTTCGATCAAATTGTCGGTTATTTGCAGTATCTCAGCGGCGGCATCGGCAGCGGTTCGGTGATGTCGTATGTTACCGATTGTTCAAACGGCGCGTCCGCCAAAAGATCAAAACAAATCGAACGTGAAGCGAAGAAAACGCTTCTGGGAAATGCGGCAAATACGGAATTCCCGGAAGTCTGCGCGGATTGGGGAAGTCCCGATCTCGGCGAAAAATTCCGCGCTCCGGTCAAATCGGAAGTTCCGGTTTTGTTTATCAGCGGCACGCTCGACGGGCGAACTCCAATCAGCAACGCCGCCGCCGTGCGAAAAGGTTTTCCGAACAGCGAACATCTAATTATCGAAGGCGCGTGGCACAGCGATCCGTTGTTTCTGTCGTCACCGAAAATCAAAGATGTAATGCTGGAATTTATGCGCGGCGTTCCCGTTTCGACGAACAAAGTCACGCTTGCGCCGCCGAAATTTGCGCCTTTAAATATGGTAAAAACGGAAGAAAAACGTTAATCTTTTAAATGAAATGAGTTTTATACACTGTCCACGATGCGGTAATCGGCAAAATTCAGACGAAGTAAATTTCTGTACGAAATGCGGTTTGCAGATCAGCGATGTCAAAGAATTGCTTGCGCCCGAACTGCGTCAAACAAAAGAGAAGGGAAAAAGCGAACTTATCAAAGCCAGACGGCAAGGCGCGATGATAATTTTTTCCAGCTTTGCCCTGATTATAGTTTTTGCCGGTTTGCGTGAATTTTTTCCTCTGCCGAAGTTTATCGCGCTTATTTTTCTTCTCTTTATGATCGGCGGCGCGTTCAGAGCATCTATGCCGTCATTTTTTAGCGGAAAAGTTTCGGCGAACGACGACGATGACGATGTTTCGGAGCGTGATTTGGAAACAAGCAAATTATCGAGCGAACAATTTCCCGCTAAAACTTTGCCCGAAGCCGAATTTCGTCCGCCCGTTGATTTCGGCGCGAAAGTTTACGACACGAACGAACTAGTTCCGCGTTCGAGCGTCACCGAAGGCACGACGCGCAATCTCAAAAAGGAATTTCAAGATGAAAAGCCGATGGATTTTTCTCAAGGATAATTAACCGCAGATGAAACGGATGAACGCAGATGTTTTGATTTGCGTTTATCCGTAAACTTAGAATTATGCGGAACAAAGTTTCATTTTCAGTGTCTAAACATTTATGAAAAATTGGTCGCTTAGATTAACAGTTTTAGTTGTTGCCTTTTTTATCGGCATTGGTATTGTTGCAGTGTGGTTTTTTAATCTCTCTGATGTTTCGGTTGAAAACATACCAAAAATATCTAACTGTTACCCGCAATATTCTGAAAACTTCAAAGCATCAGATTATAAAAATGTTTTAACTCGCCGCGTTTACACATTTGATAAAAACAAAAATGCTAAAACATCTTCAGACGAAGATATAAATGCTGAAGTAGCGGCGATTTTTTTCTTAAAATTTCGTGAAATTCCACTCACAAAATTACCGAACTGCGTTAACGAAAGTTATCGTTTGACTTGGATTCCGACATTTCACGCGCCGACCGTAATTCGTGTTTGGCGTTCCGAAAACGAGTATTTTATTACAACCAAACGTCTCGGTGGCAAAGGCGGTTATGGCTTGGGCGAACTTGAAGTTGAACAAACTCGCTCTTTAACCGTTCAAGAATGGCAAAGTCTTGAAGATTTGATTTACCGATATTCATATCCGTCAATGCCTTCGACAATCGAAGAATTGATTCCACACGACGGTGCGTCTTGGACACTTGAAGGCTTAAACGCCGGACAATATCATTCTGTCTTTCGCATTACGCCATCGAAAGAATTGACTATAATGTTCAAAAAACTTTTTGAATTATCAGGAATAACGACCGAATACGAATTATATCTTTCATAAATTTGCGGCTACAAAAAATCCGGCTTCGGACGCGAAAACCACAAAATGATGCTCGACCATTATCGAAACAACGAGAATATGTTGATTTCTTATGACAAGAAAGCGATGGGATTTTTCTAAAGAGTAATTAAAAATATATGAACGCAATTTTTTTGATTTGCGTTAATTATTTAACGTCAATTCAAGATAAGAATTAATCGATAACCAAGTCTTTTCCTAGATAAAGGCTTGGTTTCTTTTCTTGAAATGTGTAAGCGATCAATCCGGCGACGATGTTGCCGTAAAAGTTCCACACCGAGCGATGCCGCGTGTGTTCGACCTGTGAAATGTTCTTTAGTTGGTCTATCACAGATTCGATGATCGCTCGTTTTCTCAGCATCAGGCGATCAAAAAGCGGCACAAACTTGTTCTTCATATTTTTTTTGATCTTTGTCACTAACTGCACATTTGGTTCTCCCAACAATTTGCTTAACTCTTTTGATATATAGCCTTTATCGCCGAACAACTTGCCCCACAACCGCTTGCTCATTTTCCCGACCGGCTTTCGGTCATCCACATTTCCCAATGTGATCTGCCACGCCAATAACTCGCCGCTGTCGCTGACTATCAGATTTATCTTGAAGCCGTAAAACCTCCCCGTCGAGGTTTTCCCACGCCGCGCAAACTCTGCAAACACCTTGTTCTGTTTGATCCGTAAATTATTGCAGACAGGAATCTTGGTCGAATCCACGAATGAAATCCCGGAACAGTTTCCCAATCTCACTTGGTATTTATGCTCCGGGCAACATTAAAGCATCTCGCTGCAATTCGACAAACCGATTATAACTCAATAAATCCGGGAAATCCCGCCGCCGATAAACACCGATTACCGAATTATAAAACGTCTTCAAGTTTCTAAATCCCGATCTGTGAAAACAGATCAAAATAGTCATCACCTGCGAGCGCGGCATCAAAGACGGCTTAATCGGTTTGCGCTCTCCGCTCGCCAACATCTGCTGATTAAACTTCGGTTCAAAAACTTGGCAAAAATCGTGGGCTTAGCAAAAAACTGTTACTATATCCATTGAAAAACTCCTTTGGTTTGTTTATTTTGTTTCTAAACCTAGGTATATCTTACCTTTGGAGTTTTTCTTATCTCGAACTCACGTTGAATACTAAAACTTCAAAGCAAAAGAACTTTTAGTCGTAAAAACAGTGTAAGCGATGTGTTAAGAACGACGAACTTTTATAGAATAATAGAATATCTTGCTGCTTCAACCGTAATTTTCGCGTCATATACAATTTGATCAGGTCAACAATGTCGCGTGGTGCGAAAAGGTTTTCCAAACACCACAAATCTAAGTTTAAGAGTAAATAAATATGACTTGCGTGGAAAAAGAGGCGGAAATCAATTCGATTTCCGCCTCACATTTTTTGATTATGCAACGGTGTTGGTTGCAATAACTTGTTTGTAGAAATCCGCGCTCAGTTTCGGTGTGCGTTTTTGTGTTTTGTAATCCACGTAATGCAAACCGAAACGATTCGTGTAACCGTCCGCCCATTCGAAATTGTCCATCAAACTCCACAGGAAGTATCCGTTGACGGGAACGCCTTCGCTCGTCGCGCGCTGCAATTGCGTCAGGTAATTTCGCAAATACATCACGCGGTCGGTGTCGTAAACTTTTCCGTCGTCAGCGGGAATATCCGACGAAGAACAACCGTTTTCGGTGATATAGATTTCCTTTGCGCCCCAGATTTTATTGACGTGGCGCGGTCCCCAATACAGAGCTTCCGGTCCGACGAAAAGCCACGGCGAAGCCATATGCGGAAATGATGCCGGATGCGGAACGACGGCAAAACCGGCTTTCGATTCATCGGCGCGAACGTAGGTCGGCGTGTAGATGTTGATGCCGACGAAATCGAGCGGCGAAGAAATCGTTTTCAAATCTGCGTCGGTAAATTTCGGCGCATCTTTTCCGGTCGTTTCGAGATAAAGATCGGTATATTTGCCTTCCTGAATGACGGTCATATACTGCGCGTTGAGTTGGCGCGTCGCTTCGGTCGCGGCTTTGATATGTTCGTCGGTTTCGATAACCGGAACGCAGATCGCCATATTTTCCGCCAGACCGATTTTCGTTCCCGCTTTTGCTTTGGCGCGAATTGCCTGAATCGCAAGACCGTGACCTAAAACGGCGTGATGTCTGGTTTGATTAAAACGCGCGGGCGGCAGTTTCAAACCGGGCGCGTGAATTCCGATGCGATAACCGAGTTCGACGAACGCGCCGAATTCGTTAATCGTGAAAAAATGATTCACGCGGTCGGAAAGTTTTTCCGCCGTATAACCCGCGTAATTAGCAAAAGCCTCGGAAGTTTCGCGCCCTTCCCAGCCGCCGTATTTGTCCTGCAAAACTTGCGGCAAATCCCAGTGATAAAGCGTCGCAAACGGCGTGATCCCGTTTTTTAATAATTCGTCAACGAGTTTATTGTAAAAATCCAGACCTTTCGGATTCGGTTTGCCTGTGCCGTCCGGGAAAACGCGCGACCACGAGATCGAAAAACGATACGATTTTACGCCGAGATTTTTCATCAACTGAATATCTTCCTTGTAACGGTGATAATGGTCATCGGCGACATCTCCGGTCGCGCCGTTGACGGTTTTTCCCGGCGTATGCGAAAATGTGTCCCAGATCGAAGGCTTTCGCCCGTCTTCCTTGACCGCGCCTTCGACTTGATACGCTGCGGTCGCACTTCCCCACATAAAGTCTTCGGGAAATGTTCGCTGTTTGTTTTGTATTTTAAGATTTTGTTCGATATTCGGCTGATCAGCCGCGTGAATCGAAACGCCGGATGCCCCGATTGCAGCAGCACCGGCAATTTTCGCAAAATCGCGCCTTGAAAATTTCATTTTTTATCTCCTTTTTGTTTAATTTTTGTAAATTGTCGAAAATAAATTTTCTTTTATTTTCGACAATTTGTAAAGAATCAAGAACAATGCCGTATTAAACGGTGATTAGAGTCGCGCGGCTGATAAACAAAATGAACTTTAGCGATATAATATTAGTTCGTTATGAAAGATATTCCGAGAGTGAAAGTAACCGATGAAGCAAAAAATATAATTAATCAGCTTCGCGCTAAACACGGCGAACTGATGTTTCATCAATCGGGCGGATGCTGCGACGGTTCTTCGCCGATGTGCTATGAAGCGGGCGAGTTTCTTGTTGGTTCAAGCGACGTTTGGCTCGGTGAAATTGACAATTGCGATTTTTATATGGCGAAAGATCAGTTCGAGTTTTTCAAACATACCGAACTGACGATTGATATAACCGAAGGTCGCGGCGCGTCGTTTTCGCTGGAAATTCCGCTCGGTTTGCGATTTGTAACGGAATCGAGAGTTTTTACTTTTGAAGAATCGCAGAATTTAATTGAAACGCGGCTCGGCGATATGGTTTAGATTAAAACTGCATATAAAGTCTTTCGGAATTATGAAACCACAGATTAACTCAGATGAAGTCTATCTTAAAACCTATTTTTGTCCGTGAAAATCTGTGTTTTCGTTTTTGATATTTTAAATAAATTGCGAATCGCACTGCTGAAACTTTTTGGCAACAACGATGGCGAGAATTTCAATTCCTATACCTAATCCCATAATAAATCCGGCGAAACCGTCGGAGATTTTTCCGAAATGAATCAGCATAAGTCCAAGAGAGCCGCAAAAAAGTCCGATTGCGATCATTATAAAAGTTAGTTGTTTGGTTGTTTGTTTTTTCATAAAATCATTCCTTTATTTGTTCTGATAAATTCTCTGTTTTTTCCAATAAACGTTCTTTTTTCTCCAGTTTTCGCCGATTGGCAAACGGTCTGAGAAAAATCCACGCCGAAATCAGCGCGACGGTTGCAATCGAATAACAGACAATTAATGCCTGCTGATTTTGAGAAAGCGATTCATATAAAAAAAGCAGATAACCCGCGCCGACGCAGGCAAAACCGGTTTTTTGAACCGCATTCCAATCGTTTGTCAGGCGTTCGATGTCGGCTTTTAATTTTTCGATAAACTCGCAGTTTGAAATGTTTTCGTTTCTGAACGAACGCCGCAGAGAATTGATTCTCGAAGTTAGTAAAATAAAGCTCGCCGCGAACATCAACGCTTCGCCGATAAAGGTCGAAATCAATTTCGCTTCGGAAAAGATTACGACCAGAATCATCAAAATTAAAACGGCGACGATTGCGACGATTGAAATCCAGTATTCATCGCAATGCGACATATCCAACTTCCAATGCAGGATTGATTTTTGAACTAATTCAGATTTTGCCAAACGCTGATAAATGTTTCCTGCGTCAAATCTTTCGCCCGTTCGCCGTCGCCGACGAAACCGAAACAGACACGATAAATCTTCGGCGAAAAATTTTTATAGATTTCTTCAAATTTCATCACGCAAATGCTTTTTAAGCGTTCCGACATTCTTTAGATACAAAAAGTTTTATAATGTTACAAAGAAAATTATTTTTTCGGATTCTGCTAAAAATTTAGAAGTGATAAAATTTATAACGATGGCGAAACGGATTACAGTTTACGAAAAACCGACCTGCACGACTTGTCGCAAATTAAACAAATTATTTGAAGAAAACGGCGTTGATTGTCAAAAAGTAAATTATTTCAGCGAATCTCTGAACGAAGAAAAACTTCGTGAATTATTGAAAAAAGCACATTTAAAACCGCACGAAGTCTTGCGAAAACGCGACAAACTTTATAAAGAATTGGAACTTGCCGATGAAACCGACGAATATAAAATAATAAAGTTGATCGTTGAAAATCCCAATCTGCTCGAACGTCCGATTGTCGAAGTCGGCGAAAAAGCGATTTTGGCGCGTCCGGTTGAAAAAGCTTTGGAAATTATCGAAATGCCGCAGAGATGACGGCTTTCGATTTAAAATTAATTTTTCACGCAATTAAAATTTAAACTCGAATTTTGTTATTATACTCGTAAGCAATTTGAGACCGCCGGAAAACTTCCGGCGTAGATTCTCTTTGATAAAACTGCACTAATGGAATTAATTGATTTACAAAACAAACACGAAGAGTTGAGCGAACAGATCGCGCAGCTTGGGAGGTTTCTTTGACGCGCCTTCGAAACGGGGCGAACTTGAAAAATTGGAGAAACAAATTTCCGCGCTTGATTTTTGGGACGATTCGGAAAAGGCGCAGAAAATAGTTCAGCATCGAAGTCGAATTGAAAAAGCACTGGAGCGTCAGGAAAATTTCGAGTTGAATTTGTCCGACGCGCAGATTTTGCTGGAATTCGGCGATGCGGATTCGATAACGGAAGCCGCCGAATTGTTGGGAAAATTAGACGCGGAAGTTTCCGAAGCGACGAGCGAAGTTTTGCTTTCGGGCGAAACGGACGCGAACAATGCAATCTGTTCGATTCAATCGGGCGCGGGCGGCACGGACGCGCAGGATTGGGCGGAAATGCTTTTGCGGATGTATCTTCGTTGGGCGGAACGCAAAGGTTTTAAGACGGAAATTTTAGACGAGCAAGCCGGAAGCGAAGCCGGAATAAAATCGGCGACATTTCGCATCGAAGGCGATTACGCTTACGGTCTTTTAGCGACCGAAGCGGGCGTTCATCGCCTTGTGAGAATTTCGCCGTTTAATTCCGGCGGCTCACGCGAAACTTCTTTTGCTTCGATGTTCGTTTCGCCGGAAATTGACGACGACATCGAGATCGAAATCAACGACAAGGATTTGCGCGTAGATACATATCGTTCAAGCGGCGCGGGCGGTCAGCACGTAAATGTTACCGATTCCGCCGTGAGAATTACGCATATTCCGACGAATACTGTCGTAACTTGTCAGAATCAGCGTTCGCAAATTCAAAATCGCGCCGTGGCGATGCAGGTTTTGCGCTCGAAACTTTACGAGTTGGAACTCGAAAAACGTCTGGCTGACACCGCCGAACTCGAAGCGAGTAAACAGGATATTTCGTTCGGTTCGCAGATTAGAAATTACGTTCTGCATCCTTATCGCTTAGTTAAAGACACGCGCACAAAGTTGGAAAAAACGGATGTTGATGCGGTTTTAGACGGCGATATTGATGAATTTGTAAAGGAATTTTTATTGTTTAAAAAAAGCATTTAACCAGTTATTAATTATTAGTCAACAAACAAGTAACTGATAATTAATAACTGATAATTGAAAGAGTTTGGCAACAGAAATAAAAAAAGAGCAGACGGGCGCACGAGGTTTTGACCGTGGAAATGATGTTATCGCGATTGTTTTAACGGCGTTGGCGTTATTAGTATTTCTCTGTCTGGTAACTTACAGCTCGAAAGACTGGAATTTTAACACTGCAAGTTCGCAGGAAACTCATAATTGGATCGGCGTTGTCGGCGCGATCATTTCCGACATTTTCTTTCAACTTATCGGTCTGACCGCTTACATAATTCCGGCGTTGATGGCGATGGCGGCGTGGCGAATTTATCAGTCCAAACTTGTTCGACCGCCGATCAGTCGTATTTTAGGATATTTCTTTTTTATCGTTTCAACTTCGAGTTTGGTTCAATTGATCGGTTGGCGCGGCGGAATAATTGGAGCATTTTTTATGCAGCATCTGACGTGGCTTCTCGGCACAATCGGCGCAACGATAGTATTTTTAGCAGTTTTTGCCGTTGCGCTGTTGGTTATTACAGGACTTTCTTTTGCGATGTTCTCGGAAAGTTTTGAAATGGCGATGGCAAATTTTCGTCTGCGAATCAACGACTGGCGCGATAAAAGAAGACGCGAAAAAGGAGAGAATGTAGAGGAGAATAAAGGCAGAATAAAAAGAAATAAACCTGAAATCAGCGTCGGAGAAAAAGCAGAAACCGAGAAACCTAAAACCGCCAAAGTCGGCGGAACTTTGATGGACGTTTTCGGAAAACTCGGCAAATCATCTGAAAAAGAAATAACTGAAGCGAAAGTTTCATCGGAAGTCGAAACGTCTGAAATTGAAGAAAAAGAAGAAATAATCACGCCGACGATTTCCGGTGTAGAAATAAATGAGAAACCGAAAATCGAAATTGAAAAGAAAATAGAAGTTTCCGATATGGTTTTCGAATCCGAAAAAATTCCGATTACACCGATCAAAGAAACAGGCGAATTGGATGCTGATTTAGCTGAAATTCCAGAGGAATCTACGGAAGAAAATGAACAAGAAGAAATAGAAGAACCAGCGAAAGAATCACAAAAACCGCAAAATTACGACAATTACATATTGCCGCCGCCGGAACTTTTGACCGAAGCACCGCCGCGTCTTGAACAAAAAGACGAAGAACTTCTCGCCATCGCGCAGAAATTGACCGAGAAAACGAAGGAATTCAAAGTAGATGGAAAAGTTATGCACATCTGCCAAGGTCCGGTCGTCACGACTTATGAATTCAAACCCGATCCGGGCGTGAAATATTCGCGCGTTACAGGTTTGGTTGACGATCTTTGTCTCGCCCTCAAAGCCGAATCAATCCGCATTGACCGCATTCCCGGAAAAGCGTTTGTCGGAATCGAAGTTCCGAACCGAGAACGCGAAACGATATTTTTGCGCGAAGTCATCGAATCGAAAAAGTTCAAAGATTCCGAATCGGTTCTGGCAATCGCGCTCGGCAAACAGATTGACGGTTTGAATTACGTCGCCGATCTTGCCAAAATGCCGCATTTATTGATCGCGGGCGCAACGGGCGCGGGGAAATCCGTCGGCGTAAATTCGCTCGTCGTTTCGATTCTTTATAAAGCGAAACCGGACGAAGTGAAATTTATAATGGTTGACCCGAAGCGTCTCGAACTCGGACTTTACGCCGATATTCCGCATCTCGCCACGCCGATCATCACCGATCCGAAACGCGCTTCGATCGCGCTGAAATGGGCGGTTTCCGAAATGGAAAAACGCTACAAAGACCTTGCCGGTTGGGGCGTTCGCAATATTGACGGTTACAATAAAGAAGTTAAAAGACGCAAAAAACTCGGCGAACTCGACGAAGAAGGCGAAGAATTTAAAATTTTGCCGTATATCGTCGTAATTGTTGACGAACTCGCCGATTTAATGATGACTTCGGGCAAGGAAGTCGAAGAATCAATCACGCGCCTCGCACAGATGGCGCGCGCCGTCGGGATTCATCTCGTTCTCGCCACGCAAAGACCTTCAGTTGACGTTATCACGGGACTCATCAAAGCAAATTTCCCGTCGCGTATTTCGTTCCGCGTTTCATCGAAAATTGATTCCCGAACGATCATTGACGGCAACGGCGCAGAAGGACTTTTAGGACGCGGCGATATGCTTTTTCTGCCGCCGCAGACATCGCGTCTGATTCGCGTTCACGGCGCGTTTGTTGATGAAAAGGAAATTCACAAAATCGTCGAACACATCAAAGCTCAAGCCGCGCCGGAATATGATACGACGATCACAAAATCGGAAGAAGAAATGAACGCGAGCGATGGAGTTTTGCCGGGAAGAAATGATGATCTTTTCTGGGATGCCGTCCGCACGGTTGTTGAATCTAAAAAGGCTTCGACTTCCCTTTTACAGAGACATCTGCGAATCGGCTATGCCCGCGCCGCCGCGATTTTAGACGCAATGGTTGCCGAAGGTTACATCGGTGAAATGGACGGGACAGCGCGCGCACGTCCCGTTACATCAAAAGCTTATGAAGCAATTCAGGATATGAGCGAGCAAGAGAGCGGTTTATAAATCAAACTTAATAATCAATAAATTTAGAAAAATTTCTACCAACTTGTGTCGCTATGTGATATTTTGCTTGCATAATTCAATTTAAATGTGCATAATCACAAAAGTTTTGCTCTCAAAGTTTTCTCGTTAGATTACACCCGTCCGCAAATTTTGGCGACATACGGTTCGGTTAAGAGAGTTTGGTATATGGTCTTAAACAGTTAGCAAAAATGTCAGGCGTGTCGTCAAGATTTGATCAGAGTTTATTAACTAAAAAGTTTCTTTTCTGAAGTTCTTACCTGCTTTTCTGCTTCAAAAAATTTAGAGAAAATTAAGGAAAAAAATGGGTAATAAGTTATATGTAGGAAATTTATCGTTTAGTATTACAAACGATGATTTAATGGATTTCTTCGCGGAAGCAGGAACAGTTCAGTCGGCAAACGTCGTCGAAGATCGTGATACCGGACGCTCACGCGGTTTCGGTTTTGTCGAGATGTCTTCCGATGAAGAAGCCCAAAGTGCAATCGAGCAATTTAACGGTCAGGAATTTGAAGGACGCAACCTCGTCGTCAATGAAGCACGTCCGCGCGAAAATAATCGCGGCGGCGGCGGCGGCGGTCGTAGTCGCGGCGGCGGCGGCGGCGGTCGTGGCGGCGGTTATGGCGGCAATCGCGGCGGCGGCGATGATTACGATCGTTGGTAAATGCAAAAAAACAAAGCAAAAAGGCGGATTTTATCCGCCTTTTTGCTTTGAATACAATATCGTTTGGAATAGAATATTTTATGGAAATTAGGTTTCTTTTTCCTAAACTCTTTATAATAAGTAAATTTAACTGATATTAAAAACTTGTTTTATTCGTAATTGACATTCTCATAATAATTTAGTAAAAAAAAGACGAACGCTTGTTTTTTATAAAATGCCAAAACTAAGCCGAGCCGTTATTCGGGAAAAAAAAGAAATAATTGAAAAAGCCGCCCGGGAATTATTTATTAAGCAAGGCTTTCACGCGACTTCAATGCGTGACATCTCAAAACAGGCAAATGGTTCGCTTGGTAATTTATATAATTATTATCCGACAAAAGAAGCGATTTTCGAATCAATTGTTGACGGCTACCTGACAATTATTGACGAGGAATTGAAAAATATGTTCACGCAGATTGATGAACCGCTCGAACCGGCAAGTTTGCGGAATATGGGCGAAATGGTCGGCGAACTCGTTAATAAGCATTCGGATTTTTGGCTGTTAATGTATATTGATGTTCTGGAATTTCAAAACAGACACTTTCGTAAAATGTTTGATGGTTTAACCGACAGATTTCAGAGAGTTTTCGGCGATAGATTTTCAGAGGCGCAACAGCGCGGCGATCTGCGAACCGGAGTTGAACCGGCAACTGTTTTTACAGCGGCTTATATGCAATTTTTCAATTATTATCTGGTCGAGAAACTCTTCGGCGGCAATCAGCATTTGAATTTGAATGACGAACAGGCGTTAAATTGTATAACTAAAATATTTGCTTATGGAGTTTTAAGCGAGGAAAAACTTTCCGAATTTAAGAGATCGGTTAACAAGGCAATTACAGTTTGATTTAGCTTTCAGCAGTTGCCTTTTATAATTTGCAACAATAAAAAACGGACGTTCATTTTTATTTAGAGGAAATGATAATGAGAAATAACAAACTAACTTTGATGACGGCATTACTATGCCTTTTATTTGCGACGAATTTAACATTCGGGCAAGGAACGACCGGGCAAATTACCGGTGTAGTTACCGATCCGAACGGCGCGGTCGTGCAGGGCGCGAGTGTAACTGCAACGAATCTCGAGACGAATTCTGCGCGAACTGTAACAACGGGAAATGATGGAGTTTACGCTTTCCAACTATTACAGCCGGGACGTTATAGAGTTTCAGCAACTTCGAGCGGATTTCAAACTACCGCTGTTGATGCGGTAGTCACAATAACGCAGACGACAAACGTTAACGTGCAGTTGAATGTTTCAGGAGGCGATACGTTTTCTGTAACGGTCGAACCGGAAGCTCCGGTTTTGCAAAACGAAACATCACAAAACGGTCGCGTTATCGAGGGCGAAACTATTCGTCAACTTCCCTTACCGACGCGGAATTTCCAACAACTTTTAACATTACAGGCGGGCGCGCAATCTTCAGTTTCAAATAATACTGACCTGGGACGCGGCGACAACAATATTTCCGTTAACGGTCAGCGCACGACGAGCAACAGCATTCGGGTAAATGGTATTGACGCAAACTCCATCGGTACGAATTCGACACCGAATCTGGCAGTTCCGGCAACCGACTCCTTAACGGAATTTATTGTGCAAACTTCCCTTTACGATGCTTCAAACGGTCGTAATTCGGGCGGTAATGTCGAAGCTGTAACACGCTCCGGTTCAAACGTCTATCACGGAAATGCTTATTTATTTTTACGTAATAAAAGTTTGAATGCCAACGAACCGTTCGTAAAAGCACGCGGACTCGACAGACCGGAACTTACGCGTTATCAATACGGCGGAACGCTCGGCGGACCATTGCCGTTTTTGAATTTCGGGCAAGGCGGTCCGGTTACGACTTCCGGTAAAGATCGGCTGTTTTTCTTCGGCTCTTATCAGGGAACGACTGAACGAAACGCTCTTTCGCTTAATAACAGTTTGACATTTCCATCAGTTCCGGCGGGTTTGACCGACACGAATCGCACGGTAACGGGACTTGCGGCGGCGTTTGGAATTCCGGCTGCGGCTGTCAATCCGGTTGCGGTCAACATTCTAAACGCGCGTCTGCCGAACGGACAGTTTGCGATTCCGTCTTCCGGCGTGAGCGGTTTAGCGGCTGGAACTTCCGTCCCGACAGTTCAAAGTGGTTTGTCGCGTTACAAAGAAAATCAATTTAACGCCAACATTGATTATATTGCGAGTGACAACCATTCGATTTCGAGTAAATTTTTCTTCGCTGATAATCCGACAACTCAGGCAAATTACAACTTTGCGGGAACGGGAAACCGTCTCGAAGGTCAGCCGCCGACACAGCTTATCGGTTTCGGAGCGGATTTTGAAAATCGTCAGTTTCTTTATTCTTTAACGGATAATTACGTTATAAATTCAAATATCACAAATCAGGCGCGTTTCGGTTTCAGCCGCCTGCGCGTGACAAGCGTGCCGCAGGAACCTTTTACGGCGGCAAGTTTGGGAATTACAAATCCGCTCGGAAATCTGTTTCCCGGTGCGCCGACGATTCAAGTTGCCGGCGGCGATGCGTCATTTTTCTTCGGTTCTTCGCCGCTTGCCGATCAATCTTCGCGTATCAACACTTTTACATTTCAGGATACGCTTTCAATTGTCGCCGGAAAACACAGAATTCGCGCCGGAGCGGAATATCGTCCCTCGACGGTTAAATTTTATTTTAACGCTTTTTCACGCGGACAATTGATCTTTTCCAGTTTCAGTAATTTTCTGCAAGGCAATGGTCTTTCGATTCTCGGTTCGGGAATTTATGACCGTTCGTTCCGGGTGAAGGATTTCAGCACTTTCGTGCAAGACGATTATAAATTTAATGACCGTCTGACGATAAATCTCGGCGTTCGTTACGATCTTTTCGGTCTTCCGGCGGAAGAACAAGGAAGATTAGTTAATTTCGTAACCGATCAATTCAGAATCGGTGCGCCGCCGAACGGAATCGTGCAGGCGGAAAACGCGACGAATCCGATTCCGGGCGTGCCGACCGTTACGAAAACTTTAGTTCCGACAGACAAAAATAATTTTGCGCCGCGTCTCGGTTTCGCATATCGCGTGGATGACGAAGGAAAAATGGTTGTGCGCGGCGGTTACGGCATTTATTACGACCGCATTTCGACACGTTTTGCCAATTCTCAGCTTTTTAATTTCCCGTATTTAGGTCTCGGAGTCGGCGTTATTTCGCCGCTCGGTCCGATTCTTCCGGGATTAAAGGCGTTTTCGAGTCCATTTTTAAATCTCCCGCAACCTTCGGCATTTCCGACCGCCGCAACAATTCCGTCGCCTTTAACGCCGCTCGCTTTTGCGACCGTCGGCGTTCCGGTCAGCGGAATTTATGTAGATCCCGATTTAAAAACGCCGTATGTTCAGCAATACAATATCGGCGTTCAATGGGAATTTGCAAAAAATACGGTTTTGGACATCGGCTACGTCGGCAACAAAGGAACTAATTTGTTGCAGTTAATTACGATCAATCAACCGATTTATGACCGCGCGTCAAATAGTTTCATTCCGCGTCTTGCACCGGGAACGATTTTGTCCGCCAATAAAAATGCGACCGGAGCGTTGCAGTATGTTCAGACGAGCTCAAATTCGAGTTACAATTCCCTGCAAGCGACGATTACGCGACGTTTCGCGCAAGGTTTGCAAATTACAGGAGCTTACACATACGGACGCGCTTTTGATTATTATTCTGGTGGCGCGGTCAGCGAACTTGCCAATAATCCGGGCGATCAATACGATTGGCGGCAAAATTTCGGGCGTTCTGATTTTAACCGCGAACAGAGATTTGTTGTTAGCGGAATTTACGAATTACCAAAATACAATGTCGGTTCAAAATTTGCCGACGCGGTTTTAAATAATTGGCAAGTTGCCGGAGTCGCCGTGTTTCAAACCGGTCTGCCGTTTTCGGTGATTGATAATCCGGGCAACGGCGTAATCAGCCGCGCCAACTACGCGCCCGGATTCAACGGAAATATATATACGAACGGCAACGTCTCAAATCGCTTGAACGGATATTTCAATACCGGTGCATTTGTCACCTCACGTCCACGAGTTGACGGCACAAATGTCGGTGCTGTCAATAATCCGACATTTGATCCTGCCGCACCGTTCGGTAATGTGCAGAGAAATTCTCTGACCGGACCGGGACAGAAAAACGTGGATTTCTCCGTTATCAAACTGATTCCGTTCAGCGAGCGTGTTCGCGGCGAATTTCGGGTAGAGTTTTTTAATCTGTTCAATTGGGTAAATTATGCAAATCCGGTCAGTAATATCGCACTATTCAACCCGGCAAGTTCATCAAATTCCACGTTCGGTAAAATTATTTCGGCTTCGACCGGACCGCGCGTAATTCAATTCGGATTTAAGTTAGGATTTTAATAATTGGAAAACCAATTTCGGAAACTTCCATAATTTTATTTCGGAAACTTCCGGTTCAAAGATCAAAATATTATAAAAAGGAGAGAAATTATATGTTTTCAAGAATTTTTACACTAATTTTTGTTTTCAGCTCAATTTTACTTTCAGCAAATCCGGTGTCGGCACAATTGACATCAAATTTTCAAAATTGGCTGAATTCAAACGGTTACGGCAGTTATAATTTCAATTACGGCGGCAACAGTTACGGCGGAAAAGCGAGTGCGTCCGATACGGTCGTCAATCAACCTGTCATTTTCATCCACGGAAATTCGGATTCGGCAATCGGACAAAGTTCGACTTTGACGGGTTGGAATTCTTCGATCAATTATTTCTTGTCGCAAGGTTACAAAACGAGCGAAATTTACGCGACGACGTGGGGCGATGCTGATCCGTATCTTTCGGCTTATCAATATCATTCAAAACCGAATCTGCAAAAAATCCGCGCGTTCATCCAAGCCGTCAAAGCATACACAGGTGCGTCGAAAGTTGACATCGTAACTCATTCGATGGGCGTAACTTTAACGCGCAAAGCGATTTTGGGCGGCAGCGGAAACGATTCGGCAAACGGCGGAAGCTACAATCTCGGTTCGCCCTTAACGTCGAGTGTTGACACATTCGTCGGCATCGCAGGCGCAAATTGGGGACTCGTTTCTTGTTATCAATCCAGCAGTTCAACGCCAACGTGCGGCGCGACGAACGGACTTTATCCCGGTTATTACACCGGTTCGCCGCCGTGGGGATTATCAAATATTTTATATGACATCAACTATTCCGGCTCGCATTACGAAGGCAGTTACGTCTACACGATTTGGTCAACTGCCGACGAAGTGATCGGTTACGGCGATGTTGTTTACGGTCGCTACACGTCGCAAATTCCCGGACAAAACGGCGAAGTCAGATTCACGGGTTATCCTTATGGACACATCAATTCCAAGGATTTAACCGGCTATAACCAATGGCGAATGGTGAAATATCACGCGACGAATTAATCTAAAGTCTAATGTCCAAATTCCAGAATCCAAATTCCAATTTGCAAAATTCAGATCACAACGTCCAAAGTTCAGACAACTTTGGACGTTGGATTCTGGACTCTGGACTTCACGTTGAATCTCACGGCAGCGTCGAGCCTTTGATATTAATTCCCGGATTCGCGTCCGGCGCGTGGAATTGGCACTGGCAAACGAATGATTTGGCAAAAGATTTTCGCGTGATAACATTCGACCCGCGCGGCATCGGAAAATCGAAAATCGAAAACGATCCGGGAAATCTTTCACTGCGTGGTTTTGCCGAAGATATTTTGCAGATTTTGGACAAACTCGAAATTGAAAAAGCAAATGTTTTAGGCGCGAGTTTCGGCGGTTTCGTGGCGGAAGAGTTCGCGCTGTCGTTTCCCGAACGGCTCGGAAAATTGATCTTAGCCTGCACGAGTTTCGGCGGAAAAAATCACGTCGCGCCCGAATGGGAAATTCTAGCCGCCTTCGCTTCGACCGACGAAATGAACACGAGCGAGAGAATCCGCAAATTTATGATTCCCGCGTTCACTGAAGAATTCAACACAGATCACGCTGAAACAGTTGAAAAGGTCTGCCGCTTGCGCGAAGAATCAACCGTGCCGGAAAAAATTTATATGGCACAATTAACCGCCGCGACGACTTTCGATTTTGAAAACCGCGTCGGCGAAATTATAAACGAAACTTTAATTTTATCCGGCGACAAAGACCGCGTCGTGCCGATGCAGAATTCGATAAATCTAGCCGAAAAAATGTCGAATGCGCGGCTTGAAATTATCAAAGGCGGAAGTCATATGTTTTTCGTCGAAAAAGCGGACGAATTTAATCGTGCGGTGAAAGATTTTTTGATTTAGTTTTCCCGCGGAATACGCGGAACACGCAGAAGAAAAAAATTAAAAATTTCCGCGTTCTTCCGCGTATTCCGCGGGTAATAAAAAGTTATGCGTAATGCAAAAATTATCGGAACGGGTGTTTCAGTTCCCGACAAAATTGTTACCAACAAAGAGTTGAGCGAGATGCTCGGCGAAGACATTTCGGAATTCGTCGAAAAAAATCTCGGAATCAGACAGCGTCACGTTCTCGCCCAAGACGAAAGCGCGGCGGACATTGCTTCGATTGCGGCGGAAAATGCTTTGAAAAATGCGGGAATTTCGGCGGAAGAAATTGATCTGATAATCGTCGCCACCGACACGCCGGAATATCTCTCGCCCGGAACTTCGGTCGTCGTCCAACATCGCATCGGCGCGAAAAACGCCGGAACTTTCGACACGAATTGCGCCTGCGCAGGATTTGTCACCGCGCTTGATACGGCGTGTAAATATATCATCGCCGACGCGAATTATAAAAATATTTTGGTCATCGGAGTTTACGCGATGACGAAATTTCTCGACTGGACGGAAAAGAAAACCGCCACGATCTTCGCTGACGGCGCGGGCGCGGTTGTTTTGCAATCGGCTAAAGATAATGAAAGCGGTGTGCTGACTTCAAAACTCGAAGCGATGGGCGAATACAACGATTTTCTCGGCATCTTCGCGGGCGGCGCGAAAACGCCGATCACGCAGGAAGTTTTGGAAAACGGTTATTACAACAAAGTCCGTTTCGCCAAACGCACGCCGCCTGAAATCAACTTCGTCGGCTGGCAGCGCATCGTTAAAGAATTATTGAATCGTATTGATCTGAAACTCGACGACGTTGATTTATTTTTGTGGACGCAGGTCAATCTTTCGACGATCAAAGAAGTAATGAACGCGCTCAAACAGCCGTTTGAAAAAACGCACACGATAATGGACAAATGGGGCTACACGGGTTCAGCGTGCATCCCGATGGTTCTGCATGACGCGATCGAACACGGCAAATTAAAACGCGGCGACATCGTAGTTTTCTGCGCTTCGGGAGGCGGCATAAATATGGCGGCGATGGTGTTTCGGTATTAGTCGGGAGCGCAGGCATCCTTGCCTGCGAGTATCTTTTCAGTTAAAGATTTTTTTTGATAGTTTAAGATTATAAAGAAACGTGCAGGCAGGATGCCTGCGCTCCCGGTTTATGGAAAATCGTCCGAAAGGTTGGTATTCGAGAGGTTATCTGCCGCATTTTGACGGCGGGCAGATTCCGCAGTTTATTACGACCAGACTTTTCGACGCGCTTCCGCAAAAAGTGTTGAACGAATTTATGCTTGAACTCGAGCGCAAAGGAGTTGAAGATATTGAATTTGAAATACGAAAACGAATCGAGATGTTTTTAGATCAAGGTTACGGAAAGTGTTTTTTGAAAAATAAAGAAATCGCGCGAGTGATCGCCGACGCTTTGCAATTTCACGCGGACAAAAAATACAAACTGATCGCGTGGGTCGTAATGCCGAATCATATACATTTTCTGGCTGTGCCGTCGAAAAATGTTGCGCTCAGCGAAATCACACATTCGATAAAATCGTTTACGGCAAATAAAGCAAATAAGATTTTAAACAGACGCGGCGAATTCTGGCAGCGTGAATCTTTTGACCGTTATATTAGAAACTACGATCATTTTATAAAAACGATTGATTATATCGAAAACAATCCGGTCAAAGCCGGACTTTGCAAAGACTATCGGGAATGGGAATTCAGCAGCGCATTTAGAAGATAAACAGTCGGGAGCGCAGGCATCCCTGCCTGCGTGTTCTTAGATAAGATTTATTGACAAATATTATTTAGTTTTTTACACGCAGGCAGGGATGCCTGCGCTCCCGGCTTTTATGCAAAATATTTACCAATTATTCAGAGAGCAAACCGCCAAATATCGCGGCGAAGCGGTTTTTTATTCGCGTGAAAATGATGCTTGGAAATCGCAGAATTGGGAAGATTTTGAAGTTCAAGTTGAAGATTTTGCGTGTGCGCTTCTGGCGAAAGGTTTGACGCGCGGCGCGAGCGTTTCGATTTTGGCGGGAAATGTTCCTGAATGGACGATCGTTGATGTGGCGACGATTGCGGCGGGCGGTGTCGGTGTCGGAATTTATCCGACGAGTTCGCCCGAACAATGCGAATATATTATCAATCATTCGGACGCAGAGTTTGTTTTTGTTGATACAGTCGAACAACTTTATAAATTGTTCGATACTGAGTTACCAAAAGTTAAAGAAATAATTTGTCTTGAAGAAACAGAAGAGTTTTCTGTCGAAATGATTGTTAAAGAGAATAAATGGTTTTGGAAATTTGGTTCGGTTGAAGTAAAAGAAACTCCAATAACGCAATATAAAGATTTTCTTGAATTCGGCAGACAAAACCGTGAAGAATTTCTGCCGCAAGTCGAAGAAAGCGGTGCGAATGCCAAACCGGAAGACATTGCGATAATGGTTTACACTTCCGGCACGACGGGAATGCCGAAAGGCGCGATGTTGTCGCATCAATATATTTTGAATTCGGTCGAATCGTTGAAAAATTCCGTGCCGGTTTTTCACGACGACGTTACGCTCTCTTACTTGCCGGGTTGTCACGTCGCGGAGAGAATTTCGGGGATTTACAATCGTCTTTACAACGGCACGAGCGCGTATTTTGTTGATGATCTTTCAAAACTTTACGCTTATATGTTCGACGTTCAGCCGACGGTTTTTGCAAGTCTTCCGAGATTTTTCGAGAAAATTTACGCGAAGGTCGTTTCGGAATTCGGAGCAGACACGAGCGGGCAAAATTTGAAGGACGCTTTTGGCGGAAATGTTCGTTTATTAACGTCGGGCGGCGCGCCTTTGCCGAATGAAATTGCGGCGTTTTTTGCTAACAGGAATTTGCCGATATTGCAGGCTTACGGTTTGACCGAAAATATCTGCGTCGCATTTAACACGGTCGAAAATCTGAAATTCGGAACGGTCGGCAAACCGATGCCGATGTGCGAAATTAAAGTCGCTGACGACGGCGAAATTCTCGTCAAAAGTCCGATGATGTTTTCCGGTTATTACAAAGACGCGGAGAAATCGGCAGAAATGTTTGACGAAAACGGCTGGCTGAAAACGGGCGATCTCGGCGAATTGGACGCGGACGGATTTTTAAAAATTACGGGACGCAAAAAAGAAATTATCGTGCTTTCGTCCGGTAAAAATGTCGCGCCTGCATTGACGGAAAATCTCGTCAAGGAAAACCATCTCGTTTCGCAATGTTTTCTATTTGGCGACGGAAAAAGTTACTGCGTTGCGTTGATTACTTTGAATCAATTGGAAGCCGAAGCATTTGCGAAAGCTAATAGAATTGAGTTTGAGACTTTTGCGGATTTGGCGTATAAGAAACAAATTTTTATTTCGATTGAAGATACTATTTTCAAAGCGAATGCAAAACTTTCTTCACCCGAACAGATCAAGACATTTTTGATTTTAGAGCGCGATTTTTCGCTGGAAATGGATGAAATTACGCCGACGATGAAATTGAAACGGAATGTTGTTGCGGTAAATTTCGCCGACGTTCTGCAAAATTTGTATGACAGCCGTAAAGTTTCTTCTTGAAGGTTTGAAAATTAAAAAAACAGCACTCGCATTCGCTTTGCGAGTACTGTTACAGCGAATGCGAGTGCTGTTATAGCAAATGCGAGTGGTCGCAAAGCGATTGCGAGTGGTCGCAAAGCGAATGTGAGTGGTGTTAAAGCGAATGCGAGTGCTGTCAAAGGCATTAACAGTACTGTTTTAGCTTTTAAGAGTGGTATTTAAGGCATTAACACAACTCTTAAAAGCTTTAACACCTATGAAAATTAATTAAAAAGTATGTTTATCAAAAAAATTATCACCGTTTTAGTGGTTTTATTGACGTTCAGTTCGTTTATTTTCGCGCAAAACGCCGCGCAGGAAAAAAATGTAACAATTTTCGGTGCGAAAATCCGTTATCTCGAAGCGGGCGATGCAGAAAAACCGACCGTGATTTTACTGCACGGACTCGGCGCACAAGCCGAGAGTTGGCAGTTTAATATTCCCGCGCTTGCGGCGAATTATCACGTTATCGCGCCCGATCAGGTCGGTTTTGGGAAATCCGACAAACCGTTTTTGAAATACCGCGTCGGGACTTATGCCGATTTTCTCGACAAATTTATGTCGGAACTCAAGATCGAAAAAGCGCATCTCGTCGGCAATTCGATGGGCGGTTGGGTTGCGGGTTTGATGGCAGTCAAATATCCGAACCGCGTCGAGAAAATCGTGCTTGCCGATGCCGCCGGACTTGCGCCGAAAATCGTTGATTTCGATCAGATTTATCAGTTAAATAATTCGACGCGCGACGAGATTCGTGCAAATTTGAAACTGATCTTTGCCACGCCCGCGTTTCAAAACAACGAAGCGTTGGTTGACCAATTTATGACGCAGAGAGTTATTGCCAACGACGGTTACACGATCAACAGTTTGATCGAATCTATCAAACGAAACGAAGATTTCTTAGATGCGCGGCTTGGCGAAATCAAAAAGCCGACGCTGATTATCTGGGGAAAACAGGACGGTCTGATTCCGGTCGGCGATGCCGAAAGATTTAATAAAGGAATTGCCGACTCCGAACTCGTCATCTTCGACGGCGCAGGTCATATTCCGCAAGTCGAAAAAGCGGCTGATTTTAATAAAAAGGTTTTAGAATTTTTAGGAAAATAAGCCGGGAGCGCAGGCATCCTTGCCTGCGTGTGATGTTTGTAAATTAAGAATTAATTAAAAGAACTCGCAGGCAGGATGCCTGCGCTCCCCGGTAGAAAAATTATGGATTTAAAAATCGGAGATCAATTCTCCACAACGAAAAAGATTACGGACGAAGTTATCCGCACGTTTGCCGAACTTTCCGGCGATTTCAACCCGATTCATCTGGACGAAGAGTTTGCAAAAACCACGATGTTCAAGAAACGAATCGCGCACGGAATGATCACCGGCGCGTTGATCTCGGCGGTTCTCGGCAATGAATTTAAAGAGAAAAGAGTCGTTTATTTATCGCAGACGATGAAATTTATCGCGCCCGTTTTTGTTGACGACACGGTAACGGCAACCGCGACGATCAAGGAAATTCGCGAAGATAAACCGATCATCACAAGCGAAATGGTCTGCACGAATCAGAACGGCGAAACGGTCGTCACCGGCGAAGGCAAAATTATGCTTCTCGATTAGCCGGGAGCGCAGGCATCCTGCCTGCGTTTAATAAGGTTTTTAATGGAATTTTACTGCTGATTTTTTTGGCATACACGCAGGCAAGGATGCCTGCGCTCCCGGCTTCTTTATGGAAAACAAAGGCGAAAAAACTTCCGGTTACGCAATTTATGCTCTGGCGTTGTTGATGTTCGTTTATATCTTAAACTTTCTCGACCGCACAATCATTTACATTCTTTTTCCGCTGATAAAAAAGGAAATGGCGTTTTCCGACACGCAGTTAGCATTGCTCGGCACGACTTCGTTTGTGATTTTTTACACGGTTTTAGGAATTCCGTTCGGCAGAATGGCGGATAAAAATTCGCGCACAAAATTAATCGCAATCGGTTTGGTGATCTGGAGTTTGTTTTCCGGTTTGACGGCTTTTACATGGGATTTCTGGTCAATTTTTTTATGCCGCGTAATGGTCGGAGTCGGCGAAGCGACGCTCGGACCGGCGGCGATTTCTTTACTTTCGGATTATTTTCCGCCGGCGAAACGCGCGACCGTAACGAGCATTTATTCGATGGGAATTGCCATCGGCGCGGGACTTGCCGCGCTTCTCGGCGGTTACTTGAGCGTGTTCGGTTGGCGCACGGCGTTTATGCTCGTCGGTTTTCCGGGAATTATTTTTGCCGTGTTGGTTTTCTTTTTGCGCGAGCCGGAAAGAACAAAAATTGCTGTTGCTGATACGAGTTATTCATCCACCGATTGGAAAAAACTAATCTCAAATAAATCTTTTGTTTTCTTGTGTCTCGGCTACGCACTTTTGGGTTTGGCAACGAATAATCTTTCGATCTGGGGCGCGACGTTTTATTCGCGTGTTATCGGTTTTGATCTGCCGACAATCGGTTTTTACGGCGGACTTTTAACGCTCGTCGCCGGAATTCCCGCGACGCTTTTCGGCGGAGTTTTTGCAGATTATTTTCGCCGCAAATCGCGTGGCGGACGAATGTATTACGGCGCACTTTTAGCCGCAATTTCAATTCCGTTCTGGCTTTTACTTATTTTTACAACTTCAATTCCGCTGATCTTATTGGCAAACGCCGTTCTGCTTTTTGCGGCACTCGCGTGGCTCGGCGCGGCGGCGGCGGACGCGACGGAAATTTCCGGCGTGAATCTGCGCGGTCTGGCGATTGCGTTTTATTTTTTCTCGGTCAACATCGCTGCTTATCTGATCGGGTCTAATCTGATCGGTTTTTTAAGTGATAGATTCGGCGCGACGGAAAATCCGGCGATGATGCGCTACGCTTTGCTCGTCTGTCCGATTGCTTGTCTTTTGAGCGCGATCTGTCTGGTTATCGGCGGAAAGTCTTTGGATAAAAGTTTGTAGTAAATCGGCTGAAGACGCTTATATATCAAATTTAGTTCGGACTTAAATTTCAATCGTTTACTGATTTTTTATAACCCGCAAAATTTCTGCAACGCTCCACGCCTGCGCGAAACAGCCGCGCGGTTTATGTGGTTTGTCGCCGTCAAATATTTCTGAAATTTGTCCGATTCCGGCTTCGGATAAATGAATTTTGAAATTTTCTAACATTCCGGCAATCTTTTTCTCCGTTTCGGATGAATTGCCGCCGATTTTCCGTAAACCGTCAATAAAACCGCCGATTAGCCAAGTCCAAACCGTGCCTTGATGATAAGCTGAATCTCGCAGAAACGGCGAACCTTTATAAATTCCTTGATATTGCTTGTCATCGGGTGAAAGCGAGCGCAGACCGGGCGGCGTAAGTAATTCTTTTTCAACAATTTCGACAACTTTTTGCGCTTTTTCAATGTCAAGCATCGAATGTTTCAAACTGACTGCAAAAATCTGATTCGGTCTGACGCTCGCATCCGGTTCGCCGTTCTCGGAAATTACATCGAACAAACATTCTTTTTCATTATTCCAAAAAATGCGATTAAAATTTTTTCGTAACTTTTCGGCGAATTGCGTATATTCTTCAAACGTTTCCTTATCATTGAATTGTTCGGCAAAATACGCCGCAACTTTCAGCGCATTATACCAGAGTGCCTGAATTTCAACGGCTTTTCCCGTGCGCGGCGTAAAAACCGTGTCGCCGTATTTCGCATCCATCCACGTCAACTGAGAATTTTCATTGCCCGCAAATAATAAACCATCATTGTCAACTCGAATATTGTAGCGCGTTCCCGCCTGATGCCATTCGATAATATTTTTCAATTTTTCATAGAGAATATCTTTGACAAAATCAAGATCACCGGTTTTTTCAACGTAAGCGCGAATCGCCTCAAAAAACCAGAGTGTCGCATCAACCGTATTATATTCGGGAATTTCGCCGACATCGGGAAAACGGTTCGGAATCATTCCTTCGCTGATATGTTTGGAAAATTCGAGCAAAATATCACGCGCAATCTCGGCGCGATTCGTCGCCAAAGTCAGACCGGGAAGAGCGATCATCGTGTCGCGTCCCCAATCGGAAAACCACGGATAACCGGCGATTATCGTTTTCCCATCGCCGCGCGAAACGATAAACTGATCGGCGGCAAGCACGAGCTGTTTTTCAAAGTCATCTTTTGCTTCCGCCGTTTCGGACAGTTTTTCGCGGCGGCGAATTTCCACATTTTCAAGATTATCGGCAAACGAAACGTCGTGTTTTTCGGTCGAAACGAAAACCATCGCTTCTTTTGACAGATCGAATTTTAAGACAAACGGCTGAAACAAATCTTCCTGAAAATCAAAACCGCGTTCGCGTTCGATTTCATATTCAAAATTTTTATACCAAAAACCCGTGTTTTCAATTTCATTTGCATTGTGCGCGAGATAAATTTCCGCCAGATCGTCCGACGGCTTTATAAATATCAGATTTTCCGAAAACTCGTCTTTTTCAAATTCGATATTCGGCGTTTCGTGCTGCAAAGCGTGATAATCAACAAACGAAAAAAGCGGTCGCAGTTCGAGTTTCGCGTCCACATTTGCGCTCATAATTTTCCAACGGCAGACGGTCGTGTTTTCGCCGTAAATCATAAAAAATTTCTTCTCGATGCGGACATTTCCGATTTCATAAGTCCAAACCGGAAAAGGCGCGAGACGAAAATTTTTCAAAAACTTATAGCCTTCGGGATAAATTTTATTCGGATATTGATTCGAAGAAATCTCAAACTTTTCGCCGTCAATTATCAAAGTTTCCTCAAATTTTGAAAGCGTCGTCACGCGCCCCAAAGGCGGACGAAGCGCGGCGGTCAAAATTCCGTGATAACGCCGCGTATTCGCACCCGAAATCGTGCCGAAAGCAAATCCGCCGATGCCGTTTGTTTCAAGCCATTCGAGAGTAGAAGATTTGTCAAAATCGTTACAGATTTTTTCGTCGAATTCGATCATTTATAAAATTTTCCCCGATAACCAAAAATGTCCGCTGACAATTCCGCCGATTTTCGGTTCTTGCGTTACAAATTTCGGATCGCAGACCACATCAATTTCGCCGCCGAGAGTTTCAATAAAAAACCAATAAAATTTCTCGCCGGAAGTTTTATTCGTTCGCATTTCAAATTCTCTGATTTCGCCCGAAATCATTCCGATCGGACGAATAAGATTTAGGTCAACGCTTTCATCTGTTTCGTCAAATTCAAACAATCCGCTCGCGGTAAATGTTTGTAAAGAATGATTTAACTCTGAATTCGTCGAATCGGCAAAATCCTTTTCATTTGCAAAAATCTTGAAATCGTTCGACGCAAACGCCGTTAATTGAATTTCCTTGACGACGGGAAAATCTTCGATCTCGACAGTCCGAAAATCCGGCACATCGAATACGAACGGATATTCACTCGAATTTTCAACATCATCGTCCGAAGGATTTGCCCAACCGTAAAAACCGCCGTCGAGTTCCGAAGAATCGCGTTCGATCTTTTTCGTCAAACCGACTTTGCGGCGGCTTTTTCCGGCGAAATGCGGGTTAAAACCGATGAGTTCTTGTTTGAAATTTCCCTGTAAATAAATCTCCGCGCCGGATTCGTCGGAGAATTTCAGATAAATTCCCTGCGAAGTGTAAACGGGCGTTGTCATCTCGATAACGTGCCAGATCATATCGTTAACGGCTTGCTCGTCGGGCGTGGGAAAACCGATGTCCGATAAATTGCTCATAAATTTAATATAAACAGGGATGAACAAGATATACAGGGGTTTTCGTAATAATTTTATCCCTGCCCATCCTGTTCATCCCTGTTTGGTTTCCTAGCTCGCCGAAACCGCTTCGTTTCTTTCATCCTGCAAACGATGCGCGTAAAGCGGAAATCTCGCCGCCAATTCTGCTACGTCTTTTTTAACCTGCGTTTTAACTTCTTCCGATTCCGGCTCGCGCACGATCGCGGCGATCAGACCGCCGATTTGTTTCATTTCCGCTTCCTTCATTCCGCGCGTCGTCAATGCCGGAGTTCCGACGCGCACGCCGGACGCGACGAACGGCGAATTCGTGTCGAACGGAATCGTATTTTTGTTGACCGTGATATGAACCGCGTCCAACGCCTTTTCCGCGACTTTTCCGGTGATTCCTTTTCCGCCATCGAAAACGTCAATCAAAATCAAATGATTGTCCGTTCCATCTGAAACGATTCGCAAACCTTGATTTTTGAGTTCCGCCGCCAACGCCTGCGCGTTATCGAGAATTTGCTGTTGATATGCTTTGAAATCGCCACGCAAAGCTTCGCCGAATGCGACTGCTTTTGCCGCGATAATATGAACAAGCGGACCGCCCTGAACGCCCGGAAAAACGGCTTTGTCAATCGCTTTCGCCGACTCTTCGCGGCACAAGATCAAACCGCCGCGCGGACCGCGCAGAGTTTTGTGCGTCGTCGTCGTCACGAATTCGCAATGCGGAACGGGCGACGGATGAAGTCCGGCGGCGACAAGTCCCGCGATGTGCGCGATGTCCGCCATCACGATTGCGCCGACCGATTTGGCGATTTCTTCAATGCGCGCAAAATCAATAATTCGCGGATAAGCCGACGCGCCGCAAATCAGCATTTTCGGGCGATTTTCTTCCGCGATTTTTTGCAGCTCGTCGTAATCAATCTGCTCGGTTTCTTTTGAAACGCCGTAATCGGAAACTTCAAAATTGATTCCCGAAAAATTCATCGGATGCCCGTGCGTCAAATGCCCGCCGTGCGAGAGATTCATTCCCAAGATTTTATCGCCGTGTTCGAGTGCGGCAAGAAAAACCGCCATATTCGCCTGCGCGCCCGAATGCGGCTGAACATTGGCGTGTTCCGCGCCGAAAATTTCCTTCGCGCGGTCAATCGCCGCCTGCTCGACGACATCGGCAAACTCACATCCGCCGTAATATCTTTTCTTCGGATAACCTTCGGCGTATTTGTTCGTAAATACCGTTCCCATTGCCTGCAAAACGGCTTCGGACACGAAATTTTCCGAAGCGATTAATTCTAAACCGTTCGTCTGGCGTTTAATTTCATTGTTGATCGCGTCGTTAATTATCGGATCAACTTCTGCTAAATTTGCTGTAAAAAGATTGTTCATTATTTTATGATTTAAATATTTGATCTAGTTTATTTTCGCTCGAATCATTTTCCGGTTTCCTAAAGGCAAATGACAAACACAAAACTGCAATCATCGTTGAAAACAAATGTAAAATTGTTGATAAAGGTCTTCTTTTAATTCCATAACATCTTCCTTTAATAATCTGATGTCTTTCTCCTGCTTAGCTTGATATTCTGATACTTGTTCAATTGAATCAAGTTTTCCGACATACTTTGTTTCTATATGTTTTGCTTGTGAATATGAATAAACAAAAGGCTTAAATATCGGCAAGCAAAAAAGTAATACTGCCAATCCAATCAAAGTGAATTTACGAACGTGGAATTTTCTCTTTTCCGGAGGCAAATTGCGACTGGTCAACGAACCAAAGATAACAAAAGCAAGCATTACCAGAATTGCTCCGAGCAACAAATAAATTCTGTATTCATTCATAATTTTACACCTTCAGTTTAATTGTCTTATCGCGCAACCAATTTTCAATCTCATCAACCTTCCAAGCGTCCGATTCAACGGCTAAAACCATTTCAATCATTTCTCTTATTTCATATTCCAAAACAAAACCGTTCAATTCAAGAAACGCTTCGGTTATATGCGTTGCTGTTCTTTTATTACCGCCGAGCCACGGATGATTTTTTATTAAACCGAAAAAAAGTGTTGCGGCTTGGCGAATTATGTCTGCATTCTCATAATTTGCCGAATGTTTTGGTCGCGTCAGAGCCGAATCTATCAAATTTCGCTGGTCAACTCCGTAACGAGTTTCATTCCATTGTCTCATTAAATCAAAATGAAGCCAGGGCGCGTCGTCAAATTCGAGATTAGATAATTTTCTCAGTCGCCAATCTGCTTTAGTTCCTCGTAAAGTTTTTGATTTTTCTTGAGCAGGCGTTTAGAAATATCCTGTAATTTTCTTGATGGCGGTTTGATAAAAGATGCTTGAATTCCACTGTTCTTGATCGTCAAACTGACAAGCGTTCCTTCGGCAAAACCTTCTTTTTCGCAGATTTCAGACGGAAGTTCTAAAATCCAGGTGTCTTTCTCGACGCTGACGGTTTTTAATTCATCTTTTTTTTCTAAGGTTTCGATCATTTTATTTCCCTTCCAATTCCATCATTTTCTCAACTCTTCCCGCGTGTCGTCCGCCTTCGAAATCGGTTTCGAGCCACGCTTTGACGATTTTCGGGATTTCGTTTTCGGGAATTACTCTTGCGCCGATTGTCAGGACATTTGCGTTATTGTGCTGGCGCGAAAGTCTGGCGGTTTCTTCGTTCCACGCTTGGGCGGCGCGAACGCCGTGCATTTTGTTTGCCGCCATTGCCACGCCGATTCCCGAACCGCAAAGTAAAATTCCCTTTTCGGATTCGCCGCTTTCGATTTTTTCGCCGACTTTTTCCGCGAAATCGGGATAATCAACCGAATCGGTCGAAAATGTTCCGACATCTTCGTATTCCACGCCGAGTTTATCGAGAACTTTTTTGACTTTTTCTTTTTCTTCAAATCCCGCGTGATCTGCACCGATGGCAATTTTTTTTGTCATAATCTTTCCACAGGTTTGATTTGAAATTGTAACTTTTTCCCGCCGAAATTCCAAAGAATTAAAAAGAAATTATCGAAAAGAAAATATTAACCGGAATTTTCCCGCGTTTAAAAATAGTTGAGATAAACGCCTGAATTATGTAAGACTATATTTTGATCTAAGATGACAAAATCTAAAACTTTTACAACAAGAGAAGTAGCCGGTTTATGCTACGTCAGCGATGCGACGGTCAAGCGTTGGGAAGATGCCGGTCTGTTGCAGTCGGAGCGCACGAGCGGCGGACACCGGCGTTTTCGCGCCGAAGAAATCGCCAGATTTCAGCGTGAACAAGGTCTCGGACAAAAGTTATCACATGGTGAAGAATCGGTTTTCGCCGTTTCAAATCGTTGCAGCGAACTTAAAGCAAAATCGGATTTTACATTTTTTGACGCGATTCTTGCCGGATGTGAAGAAGCGGCGGCAGACATTTTGATCAATATACATCTGCAAAAAAAACGTGTTGATAAAATTTTTGATGAAGTAGTGTGTCCGCCGATCAGCAAGATCGGGAAACTTTGGTTTGAAGGCGACTTGACTATTGCACAGGAACATCTCGCCACGCGCACGGCGCAAAATGCGCTGTATAAATTTCGCAGCGTTTTGCCTGTTCCCGAACTGCGCGGGCGTTTGGTGATTTGCTGCGCGTTTGAAGGCGAGTTTCACGAATTGCCGATCAATCTGGGACAGATGATTTTTGAAAACGAAGGTTGGGAAGTGTTGAATTTCGGCGCGAACACGCCGCTTTTTTCTTTGATCGAGGAAATCCGAAAACATTCACCCGAAGCGATTTGCATCTCGGCAACGGTGATGAATGATATAGAAAGACTTTCGCGCGATTACAGCGAATTTCGCAGACAAATAAAGGAAATTCCCATTATTCTCGGCGGCGGACTTTTTAGTGATGAATGTATGCAAAAGCGTTTTCCCGCTGAATTATATCCCGGAAGTTTTACCGAATTGGCAAATTTTGTGCGCGGTCAGACCGAAAAAACCGATTGATTAGTTTAGAAATTTCAGTTTGAAAAATTTATTTTCCGGCGGAGTAATTGCTAACTCCATTCGTTGCAAAAACTTCTAATCTTGTGAAAATTTTTACTTGAAAACCGAACTTGAAAACAAATTCTTCGATGCTATAATCCAAAAAGTCTTCCACGAAAAAGATAATCTTCAAAAACAGTAAATTTTTAGATTTTATAAAGAATGCCGGAAAACAAACCGAAAATTCATCCGTTCCAAATTGTCCCCGATCCGTCGGATGCGGAGGCGTTTGATGAATATTATTCGCAGGAAGAATTGGACGTTTGCCCGCTTTGTTTCGGCGCGGGAATGGAAGTTATTCCCGGAAAAGGCGCGCGTCCGTGCGCTTGCCGCAAACAGAAAAATAATTCGAGCCTTTTAGAAAAGGCGCGAATTCCGCGCCGCTACTTCGAGTGTCATTTTCATAACTTTAAAGTTTTTAACCCGTCGCAGGACCGTGCGTTTCGCTACGCTTCGCATCTGGCGATGAATTATCCGGCGGTCGAACGCGGCGCGCTGTTTATGGGAACGGTCGGCGTCGGCAAAACGCATCTCGCCGTTTCGATCATCAAAGGTTTGACCGAACGCGGTTTTCCGTGTCTTTTTTACGAACTCGGCGCGTTAATTAAAGAAATTCAAAGCTCGTATAATCCGAACACGCAGTCGTCGGAATTCGCCGTTTTGTCGCCGATTTTGGAAACCGAAGTTCTCGTTCTCGACGAAATCGGCGCGACCAAACCGACCGATTGGATGCGCGACACTTTAGCGCACATCATCAACACGCGCTACAACGACAAAAAACTCACAATTTTCACGACAAATTATCTGGACGAACGGCGCAGCGAACGCGAAGAACTTCTCGAAGATCGAATCGGCGTGCGCCTGCGTTCGAGAATTCACGAAATGTGTAAAACTATCATCATTGCCGGACAAGATTATCGCCTGACATTCGATAAAATTTCACCCGTTAACAAATCTTAAATTTCCTGTTGTCCAAAAATTGCGCGAAAGTTGCTGATAATTCAAAAATCAAATCCGTAATTGATTTTTGAATTATTTCCGCTAAATTCACTATAAATTTAAATGATACTTTTTCGCCGTTAATTTTTTTCAAATCTGTCGGTTGAAATTATTTCTAAACCATCGCCATCATCGCTTCAGTAAGTTTCGCGCCTTTTTCTTCGACTTCCGCAGTCGCTTGTTCAAAGGCGGAAACTTCTTCGGCTTCCGCCAGAATCTCTTCGGCGCGTGTTAAAACTTCGTTTATTGCCAGACGATCCTGTTCTTCGAGCGATCTGCCGAATTCGCTCATCGCACTGCGTGTGTTACGAATAATCGAATCGAGGCGATTGCGATGGACGATCAATTCCTTGGCTTTGCGGTCGCTTTCCACAGATGTTTCCGATTCCATAATCAGACGATCAATTTCGTCCGGCGCGAGTCCCGACGAAGGTGTAATTTGCATCGTTTGCTCTAAACCTGTAATTTTGTCCGTCGCCGAAACATTAACGATGCCGTTTGCGTCAACTTCAAACGAAACATCAATTTGCGGCAAACCGCGCGGCGCGGGCGGGATTCCGACGAGATCAAATCTGCCGAGCGAACGATTTGCATCGGCGATTTCACGTTCACCTTGCAAAATATGAATTTCGACCGATTGCTGATTATCAACGACCGTTGTAAACGTCATCGTATTTCTCAATGGAATCGTCGCGTTTCGGTTAATTAATTTAACGAATAAACCGCCGCGCGTTTCGAGTCCGAGCGAAAGAGGCAAAACGTCGAGCAGAACGATGTCTTTAACATCGCCCGCCATCACGCCGCCCTGAATTGCCGCGCCCATCGAAACAACTTCGTCGGGATTGATCTCCGTCGAAGGTGCTTTTCCGAAAAGTTCGGTTACGGTTTCCAAAATAATCGGTGAACGCGTCTGTCCGCCGACTAAAATTACTTTGTCAATATCGCCGGGTTGAAGTTTCGCGTCCCAGAGTGCTTTTTGACACGGTTCGACCGTTTGTTCAACAAGATCGCCGACCAATTCTTCAAATTTTTGGCGCGTCAAAACCGTGTTAATGTGTTTCGGTCCCGACGGATCAGCCGCGATAAACGGCAGATTAACGGTCGTTTCGCCGACGGTCGAAAGTTCGCATTTTGCGCGTTCCGCCGCTTCTTTTAGTCTTTGCAGAGCGAGTCTGTCGCCTTTTAAATCAATGCCGTTCGTGCTGATAAAATCCTTTAAAAGCCAGTCAATAATGCGCTGATCGAAATCTTCACCGCCGAGAAATGTGTTTCCCGATGTCGAGAGAACTTCAAAAACGCCGTCGTTGATTTCGAGAATCGTAATATCGAAGGTTCCGCCGCCGAGATCGTAAACGGCGACTTTTTCGTTTTTCTGTTTGCCGAAACCGTAAGCAAGCGCGGCAGCCGTCGGTTCGTTGATGATACGTTCGACTTCGAGACCCGCGATTTTCGCCGCGTCGCGCGTCGCCTGACGCTGCATATCATCGAAATATGCCGGAACTGTAACAATCGCTTCGGTAACTTTATCGCCGAGAAATTCTTCCGCTGCGAGTTTCAGCCTTTGAAGGACAATCGCAGAAATTTCCGGCGGACTGTAAACGTGATCTAAGACGCGAATGTGAGCGTCGCCGTTCGGTGCTTCGACGAGTTCAAACGGAACTGTTTCACGCATTTTTTCGACTTCTTCGGATTCAAATTTGCGTCCGACCAAACGCTTGATCGCGTGCAGCGTGTTTGCCGGATTCGTTACCGCCTGACGTTTGGCAATCTGCCCGACGAGGCGTTCGCCTTTTTCGTTAAAACCGACAACCGAAGGCATAGTTCTGCCGCCTTCTTTATTCGGTATAATCTGCACCGCGCCGCCTTCAAGGACGGAAACGCAGCAATTTGTCGTTCCTAAATCTATTCCGATTACTTTACTCATGATTTTCTGGGTTTTTGAAAAATAGCAAGTTATTTTTCACTTTCAACTACAACTTTTACCATTGCCGCTCTGATAACTTTCTCGCCGATTTTGTAGCCGCGTAAGAATTCCTCTGAAATTGTATTTGTTGCGAAATCATCACTTTCGCCGGTGGCGACGGCTTCGTGAAATTCGGGATTAAATTCTTCGCCGACGGATTTTATCGGTTGAACTCCCATCTCCGCCAGAGTTTCGGTAAGTTGTTGACTCACTAAAACAATGCCGTCAAAAAATTGCTGAGAATCTGAAATTTTGCCCTCTATAATATTATTCGCCATATTTAGAGCGCGGTCGAGATTATCTAAAACCGGAAGAAGCTGCGTCGCCAAATTTCCGATCTGTGAACGAAAAGTTAAAATTCTTTCGCGTTCCGTGCGCTGACGATAATTTTCAAAATCTTTACGGTCGTGCGTCAGAGTGTTTACCAATTCGCCGTTAACGGTTTCCAATTCGGCAATTTTCTCTTTCAGCCGCTGAATTTCACCGGCATCGGAATCAGCGGTCGAAATATGAATTTCAGAAGAAAAATTTTGCAGCGGAGTTTTTGAGTTTCCCGCAAGCCTTTCCTGAATTTCTTGAGAAACTGATTCATCATTAATGTCAAATTCATCAATTTCGATAACCATTTCACGCGAGATTTTTAAATTCTTTTCCTGTTCTTCGAGTTCGCGCAGAAAATTTTCAAGCGATTCGATGCTTTCAGTTTCAAATTCAATTGGCAGGTGTTCTTTCTCAGGATTCATTTTGGGTTTTTGCACTTGGAAGTTTGATTTTTATCATCAAAAAGAAGTTAATTATATAAAGTTTTTCCGAATCTAGTTTCGAGTTTTTTCTTCCGATAAAATTTTCTCAAGCATTTTCGCTATATAACCGACGACGGAAATAATTCTCGCGTATTCGATTCTCGTCGGACCGAGAACGCTCAAACTGCCGATTGTCTGGCTGTCGCCGATGCGATACGGCGCGGAAATGATCGCACAATTTTGCATCGCCTGATTCGAATGTTCGCTGCCGATGATGATTTGAACGTCGCCGCTCAAAGCCGCATCAGTGCCGATACATTCGCTTAAAATCTGCACGAAACGCGATTTTTCTTCAATCGTTTTCAAGAGTTCGCGCAATCTTTCAAAGTTTGTGAAATCCGGTTTTCCTAAAATATTAGAAGTTCCGTCCACGTAAATTTCGCCGCGTGTCGCGTCTTCGCTTTCGATGCTCTGCGATGTAAGAATCATCGCCGTTTGCAGAAGTTTGTCGAAAAGTGCCTTTTCTTCGTGCATCAATTTTAAGATCGCAGCACGAATTTTCGAAAGACTTTTTCCGGCAAATTCGACATTCAAATAACGCGCCGTGCGACTTAGTTCTTCGCTCGTAAAACCTTCTTTCAGATGAATTATCTTGTTGTGAACGATATTCGGCGCGCTCACCAAAATCACGAGAATTCGCCCGTCGGAAAGATTTACAAATTCGATATGCTGAAGGCGGTCGTGCGCCAGCGAAGGCGTAACGACGATGCCGACATTTTTTGAAAGAACAGAGAGAAGCTGTGAAGTTTTCTCCATCAAACTTCCCGAATTTTCGCGTGTTTCGCTCAATTCCTCGTTTATCAAAAGCAAATCTTCATTTGATAAACTCAAGATTCCGAGCAAATTATCAACATAAAACCTGTAACCTTTATCAGTTGGAACGCGACCGGCGGAAGTGTGCGGCTGTTCGAGTAAACCCAAATCTTCGAGTTCGCTCATTACATTTCTCACAGTTGCCGAACTGACCGACAGACTTTCGGCAAATTTTTCGGCGACGATTTTTGAACCGACAGGTTCGCCCGACACGAGATGTTCACTGATAATGGTTGAAAGAACCATCTGCCCGCGAGTGTCGGGAATTCTTTTTTTGCTTTCTTTTTCCACACGCATCCCGAACAGATATTGAAAATTTGTGAGCGTTTTCCGTATCCGTGGGAAAAGATACGCTTCTAAATTGATAGCATTTTAAGCGGTGCAATGTCAAGATTTATTGTTAAACTTTGTCAAACATTTTTTATTGTCTTTATTTATTCGTAACGTAAACACTCAATCGGATCAAGTTTTGCAGCTTTTCTCGCCGGAAGAACGCCGAAGATCAAACCGATGCCGACGGACACGATTAATGAAAGTGCGATCATCCACATTTCGACTGCCGCTGGAAGAGTTGGAACAAAGAACATAATTATTTGACTTATAGTTACGGCGGAAACAACGCCGAGAATTCCGCCGAAAAACGTCAGCGTCATCGCTTCGAGTAAAAATTGTAAAACGATCGCGCTTCGGGTCGCGCCGATGGCTTTGCGAATTCCGATCTCTTTTGTGCGTTCGGTGACGGAGACGAGCATAATATTCATCACGCCGATTCCGCCGACGAGCAGACCGAGACACGAAATCGCAATTGCCGCGATTCCAACTCCGCCGATTATCGAATCGAATTGTTTGATAAAACTGTCGGCGGTTTTTACATCGAAATTGTTCGGTTCGCCGAATTTTACTTCGCGTCTTTGCCGCAAAACCGCTTCGATGTCGAGCAGAGCGGTTTCCATACGATCACTTTTGGCTTTAACAATTAATTCTAAAAAATCTCTCTGCGGAGCGACTTTGCGGGCAGTTCGGAGCGGCATAAAGATTTTTCGGTCTTCTTCATTTTCGCCGAAAAATCCGGCTTTGCGTTTTTCGATAACTCCGATGATTTGCCATTGCTGACCGTTCATTCGGACAGATTCGCCGGCTATCTCGCCTTCTTTGCCGGGAAAAAGCGCGGCGGCGGCATTTACGCCGATGACCAGAACATTGCGCCTTTGCAGATTATCTGATTCGGTGATAAAACGACCTTCGCGCAAAATCATATTCGACATCTGCGCGTAATTCGGCATCACGCCGTCGGTCTGCGCCCAGCGATAATTTTTGTCTTTATATACCATATTATCGTCGAAACTCGCGTTGCCGAAGTTGCCGATTCCGGGCGCGACCGCCGTAATATCTTCGATCGCGTCAGATTGTTTCAGAAGCATTTCTGCGTCATCTAAAGTCAGCGGCTTGCGGTTTTTCTCTTCACGATTCGGCGGACCAAAACCCGTCGTTAAGTGAAAAACGTAGATATTATTCGTCCCGTAATCTTCGATCATCGCCACGATGCTCTGGCGCAAACCTGTCAAGATCGAAGCTACGACAATTGCTGTAAAAACGCCGACGACAATTCCGAGAATCGTCAAAAATGATCGGAACTTATGACCCATAATGCTGTCCAGAGCCATTTTTAGAATTTCTTTCGGCAGTAATCTTGAAGCTTTCATAGTTTTTTAGAAGTCAGAAGTCAGAATTCAGTAGTCGGAATTCAGTAGTCAGTAGATTGAAACTAAATGTTGAATTAAATTTTTACTTCTGACTACTGAATTCTGACTTCTGACTACTTCTTCTAACTTTTCGTCAAAGCTACAATTGGATCGAGCTTCGCGGCTTTGTAAGCCGGATAAAGTCCGGCGACGATTCCGATAACGCTTGAGACGATAACGGACAACAAAATATAACCAATTGTTACGGTCATCGTGATTTCCAACAAAAAAGTAATCAGCGTTGTAACGCCGACGGCTAAAAGCAAACCTAAAATTCCGCCGACGACGCACAGCAGAGCGGATTCGATCAGAAATTGTAATAAAATCTGTTTTCTCGTCGCGCCGAGTGCTTTTCGCAGACCGACTTCAAAAGTTCTTTCGGTAACGGAGACGAGCATAATATTCATTACGACGATTCCGCCGACGAGCAAAGTGATCATCGTGATCGGCAAAACGACGGCGGCGATGGCGTTTGTAAATTGGTCAATCTGATTTCCGACTTCCGCCGTGTTGACGACTCCGAAATTGTCTTCGACGCCGCCGAGAAGTTTGCGTTTATTTCGCAGATCCGTTCGCGCGTCTTCGATTGCAAACGTCAAAGATTCAAGATCGGCGGATTTTCCGTGAACCTGAATTCCGCCGCCGTGTTCGAACAACTGCATATGCAGGCTGATCGGCATATAAAGATTTCTGTCCATTGACTGCCCGAACATCGCGCCGCGTTTTTCTTCGACTCCGATAATTTTCAAAGGCATTCCGCGAACTTTAACGGTTTGTCCGACCGGATTTTCATACGGGAAAAATTTCTCGACAATATCCGCGCCGATGACGCAGACGTTCGACGAGCGTTCGACTTCCGAATCGAAAATAAAACGTCCCTGACTGATATTTTTATCTTCGATGTCCGCCATATTCGCCGTTACACCGATCATACGAACGGAAGGCATTTCAACGCCGCCTTCGTTCAAATCCGCGCCGTTGTCGGTCTGCGCGCCGACTTCCGAACAATTCGCGCATTTTTCCTTGATATATTCGTATTCTTCCCACGTAAGTTTTTTATTTTGCTTATTCCGGCGTTCAAATTCGTCGTCTTCCATCTGTCCCGAATGCGCCATTCTGTTTATCATAAAATGATTTGCGCCGAGGACTTTCGAGATTTTTTCCGTCACATAAGAATTCAAACCGCTGATCGAAGCACCAACGACGACGACCGAAGCAACGCCGATAATCACGCCGAGCAAAGTCAAAAAAGCGCGTAATTTGTGTTCGACAATTGATTGGAGCGAAATCCAAAAAGCGTCCGCGTAAAATGTAAAAACCTGTCGCATAAAAAAGTTCGGTTTGATTTGAATTTTTGATTGCCGAAAAAGTCGGTTAATCGGACTTACGACGATCTGGAAAAGAATGTTCGATCTAATTTTAAAGAAGACAATCGTGCATTTTCACAAAAAATAATCGGTCGTGTTATACTTTTTGCAGATTAAAAGCATTGATAAATAAAATTTTAGGAGAATAATTTTGAGCATTTTGATAGATAAAAGCACGCGCTTGATCGTGCAGGGAATAACGGGAAAAGAAGGCACGTTTCATACGCAGCAGATGATCGAATACGGCACGAATGTGGTCGGCGGCGTAACGCCGGGAAAAGGCGGCACGACGCACGAAGGCGTTCCGGTTTTTAACACGGTCAAAGAAGCGGTCGAAGCAACGAACGCCAACGCTTCGGTAATTTACGTTCCGCCGCCGTTTGCCGCCGACGCTATTATGGAAGCGGCTGATGCGGGTTTGCCGCTCGTCGTCTGCATCACGGAAGGCGTTCCGGTCGCGGATATGATTAAAGTTCGCGAATTTTTAAGCGGAAAAGAAACGCGCCTGATTGGTCCGAATTGTCCGGGAATCATCGCGCCGGGAAAATGCAAGATCGGAATTATGCCCGGACATATTCACAAAGAAGGCAGAATTGGAGTCGTGTCGCGTTCGGGAACTTTGACTTACGAAGCCGTCGGACAATTAACCGCGCTCGGCTTGGGACAATCGGCGGCAATCGGCATCGGCGGCGATCCGATCATCGGCACGAATCACACGGACGCGCTCAGATTGTTTGAAGCCGACGACGAAACCGACGCGATCGTAATGATCGGCGAGATCGGCGGAAGTGCCGAAGAAGAAGCGGCGGAATTTGCCAAAGATAACGTAACTAAACCCATTGTCGCATTTATCGCCGGACAAACCGCGCCTCCCGGAAGACGTATGGGACACGCGGGCGCGATCATTTCGGGCGGAAAGGGAACTGCTTCTGAAAAAATGAAAGCATTGACCGCCGCCGGAATTAAAGTTGTCGAATCGCCCGCCGACATCGGCAAAGCCGTGCAGGAAGTTCTCGGCGCGAAAGCATCGGCGTAAATTTATTCAGACAATTTATGAAAAGCAGATTTTTAATCTTTTCAGTCATTTCATTTTTAGCGATTGTTTCCGCAGTTCAGGCTTCTGACGCAAAAGCAATCGCTAAAATTTTGGAAACCGCCAACAAAAACGGCGAATTTTCGGGCGTTGTTTTAATTTCCAAAAACGGCAAAACCATTTACGAAGGCGCGGTCGGACAAGCGAACCGCGAATGGAAAATTCCGAACAATATAAACACGAAATTCCGCATCTGTTCGATTACAAAACAATTTACAGCAGTTTTAATAATGCAGTTTGTCGAGCAAAGCAAAATTGATCTCGACAAAACCATCACCGATTATCTTCCCGAATTTCGCAAAGAAACGGCGAACAAAATAAAAATCCGCGATCTGCTGACAAGCGCGTCCGGTTTGCCGCAATTGCCCGACGAATTTTATGTAAATGAAGATACTAAAATGACCGATGCGGATTTTGTTATCAAAAATTATCTGCAAGGCGATTTGCTTTTTGAACCCGGCGAAAAATTCAGTTATAACAATGCGGATTTCATAATTCTCGGAAAAATTATCGAGAAAGTTTCGGGGAAAAGTTACGAAACGGTTTTAAATGAAAATATTCTCGTGCCGTTAAAAATGAAAAACACCGGATTGATAAAAAGCGAAAATGTGATTGAAAATCTGGCGAGCGGTTACAGTTTCAAAGACGGAAAATATTTTAGAGAAAGTTTCGTTCAAACCGAAAACTTCGGCGCGGCGGGCGCGATGTATTCGACCGCCGAAGATTTAAATTTGTGGAACGACGCGCTTTTGAATTACAAACTTTTATCTAAAAAATACACGGACGAAATGTTCACGCCGTCGGAAAAATTAGGTTTTGTCGGTCTCGGAAGCTGGATTTACAATCTCGAATTTTCGGGCGGCGCAAAGAAACGAATGGTTGAACGGCAAGGTTACATCAACGGTTTCTGCGCTTTGAATATCATTTCTTATGAAGAAAAACTTTCCGCGATCTTTCTGAGCAACACGGAAACGCAGACGCTTTTTCGCACTTATGCGAGTCAAGGCTTGTCTTACGAAATCTTAAACGCCGCATTTGAAAAATGAAATTCTCACATTCTTTTATCGTTTCGCCGGAAGATATTGACGCTCAAAATCACGTCAACAATGTCGCTTACGTTCGATGGATTCAGGATGTCGCCGTCGCCCATTGGTTTTCGGTAACGAACGAAGAAATGCGCGGACAATTTACGTGGATGCTGACGCGGCACGAAATTGATTATAAAAAGCAGACTTTCAAAGGCGAAAACGTAACTGCAACGACTTGGGTCGGAAATGCGACGCGCATCACTTGCGAGAGATTTACGGAGATCAAACGCGGCAAAGATTTGCTCGTAAAAGCGCGAAGTGTTTGGTGTTTTATTAATAAAAATTCGGGAAGACCGGCGAAAATCACGGAAGAAATCCGGGAGATTTTTGAAATGTTATGAAATTTCAGATAAAAATTATTTTGTTGTTATTGATGAGTTGTGCGTTCGTTCTGCAAGCCGACGCTCAATTGTGCGGGCAATACAAAACGGTTTTGGCGATAAAAACCGAAGACGAAAAACCCGTAACAAACGCCGTTGTCCAGCTTGTGCCGCTTGGAAAAGACGAAACACGCGGGAAGACATTTGTTAGGGATGAAAACGACCTTTCGGTTTTCTCGATATTTTTTTACGAAGGACACCAACTTTCTTCAAAATACAAATTGTTGGTTTCCGCCGACGGTTTTAAGACTTTTGAAACCGAATTGAAATTTCCGCATTGTAAACAGAGAGAGTTTAATCTGAAACTCGAAAATAAAAATTCCAAGACAAATACTGCGTTGGAAGAAATCAAAGAAATCAAATTTTGGATAAATTATAGAAACAAAAAAGGAACATTCGGTGTCAAAGTTACCGTGATTTCGGAAGATGACAAAACACTTGAGGAAATTTCCGATGAATACGGCGCGGTGAGTTTCAAAGTTTTAGATGACAAAAAATACAAAGTCCGGTTCGAGAAAGAAGGTTACAAATCCGAGGAGATCGAAATTGATCTGAGCAAAAAAAGTTCTGTAAATATGAATATCGAATTAGAACAGGACGCGCCGTAATTTTCAAACATTTTACCTCTGAATTTTAATTTTAATTTTTAGAAAATTCTCGTTGTTTCGGGCAATTAAACAAAAACGATTGGCTAAGAATAACCCACAATTTTCGGATAATCAACGCGCATAATTATTTTTTGCAAGATGCGTTTGTGTTCGACAAGAATCTGCATCTTCGGCTAGATTTTTTCTGTGTTTTTTGTAAAAGTAGAAAGTTAAAATTTGTCTTTTGCAATTTAGCTTTATAATGAAATATCGAAACCGACGCGCATCACATCAGAGATAAAAGACTTTTTGTAGGATTGAAATAATGAAAGTAATAAATTTGATTTTTCTTGTAATAATAGTTTTTGCATTTAGTCTGATTTGTAATGCTCAAGCGTGTTATATGTCTGCTATAAAACTCGAACTTACGAATTTTGAGAACAAACATATTTCAAATGCAAAAGTTCAAGTGTTTCGCCTAACTGAAAATAACACAACGGCTTTAGAGTTCTCCAATTTTTTTGAGAAAGAGAATTTTTATTACATTCATCTCGGACTCGAAGAAAGAGGAACTTTTCTTATAAAAATTACTGCAAAGGATTTTGCTGAAAAACAATTTAAAGTTCATTTTGATAAAGGACATCTTCAGAAAATCAAAATTAATTTAAGAAGAACTGGGACAGAAGATATTGAATCCCTAACAAGATTTGCATCATTAGGCGGAAGAGTTTTCGATCAAACGGGTGCTTTGATACCTAACGCAAAAATAATTGTTCAAGACGAATTTGGAAATCAATATGAAACGAGGACGGGAGAATACAATGGTTATTATTCTTTAGATTTAAGCTATGTCGGTTACATATCGAATGAAGAGAATAAAAAATTTGAGAGCGACAGAATGAAGCCAGCAAAATATTCTTTGAAAGTAAGCAAGGAAGGTTTTAAGGAGTTTGAAGTAAAAGAATTTGTTTTTACAAATGCTCCTTTTGGAATGAATTGGGAAGTTGTTTTAGAACTGATGGATTCATCACCCGGAGGAGCGATAATAGAAAATACTAAGAGGAAAAATTAATAAATAATGAGCAATTTAACATTTGGAATAATCAAGCCCGATGCGGTCGCAAAAGGGCATACGGGAAAAATAGTTGACAAAGTTTTGGGCGCGGGTTTTACGATTCGCGGGATGAAACTTATTCATATGACGCAGAAAGAAGCGGAAGGTTTTTATGCGGTTCACGCCGAGCGTCCGTTTTTCGGGGAATTGACGGAATTTATGTCGAGCAATCCGTGCGTCGTGATGGCACTTGAAAAAGACAACGCCGTGAAATCGTGGCGCGATCTGATGGGCGCGACGAATCCGGCGGAAGCTGAAGAAGGAACTTTGCGGAAGGAATTTGCGGGTTCGATCGGTGAAAATGCCGTTCACGGTTCGGATTCGGACGAAAATGCGGCGATCGAGATCGGATATTTTTTCAGTAAGCTCGAACTCGTTTAAGCAAAAGGTTAGAAACATTGCAGATGTCGGTTGTTTGATGTTAGTATTTCACTAATTATCTGAACATCCGACATTTTTTTTGAGGACGGAAAAATTATGAAAAAATGCCCGACTTGCGGAAAAACCTTTGAGGACAATCTAAAATTTTGCCAGACCGACGGAACGGCTTTGATCAAAGACGCGCCGCCGCCCGACCCGTATCAGACTGTAGTTGTGCGCCCCGAAGACATAGGTGCGGCAATTCCGGCAGAGCCGATCACGCCAAGCACGAAGACGGAAAATATAGATAACGATGACGTGCTTGAAATACCGGACGACGGCGATGATGCTCATGAATTCGATCCTTTAAAAACTATGGTTTCGTCCGGCGTTCCATTCGAGTCGGATCAGGATTTGATGAAAACGGCGATTGTCTCCGAAGCCGAGCGCAAGGAAATTTTTGGCGAAAAACCGGAAGCAAGTTCCCCGCCGCCGTCACCTTTTGGCGGAAGTTCTGCCGAAACTTCTGCGCCTCCGCCGCCGAAGTTTAGTGAGCCGAATTTGAGTCCGCCGAGTTTTGGCGATCTGGAAAGTTCTTCGCCGATCTCGCCGCCGAAATCGTCGCCGCCGCCGACTTTTGAACCGCCGAGATCGCCGAGCGTTCCGCCGAACACACCGATACCGTCGCCGTTTGACGAATCAATGCCGCCGGGTTATCAAACGCCGTCAACTCCGCCTTTTAAAGAGCCGGAAGCGCAATTAAATGAAACTTCGTCGCCGTTCGGCGGTTCATCATTTGGCGACTCAAATCCTGCCGGACAAAAGATGCAGCAATCCGATTGGACACCGCCGCCTGTGCCGAATGCACCAAATCAATCATTTGATCAATCTGCACCGCCCGCCGCAGAAGGACAAAATAAAACACTTGCAATAATCTCTTTAGTTTTAGGGGCGTTAGGATTTATTTGTTGCGGAAATATTTTATGCGGAATTCCGGCTATAATAGTCGGATATATAGCAAGAAACAAAGAAGCTGAAAATCCTAATGCTTACGCCGGAAGTAATCTGGCTCTTATCGGTATGGTGCTTGGCGGTTTATCAGTGGTTACGTTTGTCATATTGCTAATTATTCAATTATTTTTCGGTGGGCTGAACTTGATGCTTGGTAATATGTAATTTACCTGACCGTAAAATTCAGAAAAGTCCGCCTCGTTTGCAATGAGTCGGACTTTTTAAGTTATAATCAAAGCTTGTATTCGAGTTTATAAAAAATTATGGGAATTTTATCTGACGTTTTCGAATCAACCAAAGCCGTCATAAAGGGAATGAAGATCACACTTTCGCAGATCCCGAAGGAAAAATGGACTGTGCAGTATCCCGACGTTCCGGTTACGGTTCAGCCGCGTTATCGCGGACAGCATCTTCTTCACGTTGACGAAATGGGCAAGGAAAAATGTGTGGCGTGTTATTTATGCGCGGCGGCTTGCCCGTCGGATTGTATTTATATCGAAGCGCAGGACGACGCGCGACCGTATGAAGAGAGAATCGGGCGCGACGAGCGTTATGCGAAGGTTTACAATATTGATTACGGACGCTGTATTTTCTGCGGTTTCTGTGTCGAAGCCTGTCCTAAAGATGCGATCACGCACGGTTACAACTTTGAAATTTCCGTCTATAACCGTTCGGATTTGTTGAAGACAAAAGACGATCTTTTAATTACAAAACAAAAGCAGTCGAAAAACTACCGCGTCGCGCTTTCGAGTGAGGACGTTGATTCGGAATACAAAGAAGTCTAACCATTTTAGATTTTGGATTTTTCTTTCAATCCAAAATCTAAAATCTAAAATCTAATTGTGGATACTGAAAATCTACCGCCGACGCGAAAAGGCAGAGAATACGAGATTCGCGCCATCGGTCTGCGCGATTTTGCCGGTTTGGAACGCGATGACGACCCGTTGAATCCTTTTGAATTGGCGAATTATGCCAAACTTCTCGTCGCGGAATTTGATGCCATCGAACCACTTTTAACGCCGGAGACAAAAGAACATTTGCTCGGTTCGGGAAATAATATGTGGTCCGGCGGCGCGTGTTCACAACCTTTGCCGGACGGCAGAAAGCTCATAATCTTAAATCCGACGCACGGCAAAAACCGGCAGAGTGCGACTTTGATGGAAGAGATTTGCCACGTCTTTCTCGGTCATAAACCGTCGCGTCTGGCGATTGAAAACAAAAACGCGCAAGGCGAAACGATTGCGAGAGATTATCACGCCGAGATCGAAGAACAGGCATATTCCGTAGGTGCGGCGGCACTCGTTCCGTATTCGGCTCTGAGACGTATGGTTAATCAGGGCAAAACTTCCAGAGAGATCGCCCGTCACTTCGAAGTCAGCCGCGATCTGATCGAATATCGAATCAAAGTTTCGCGTCTTTGGGATTTATATAAAACAAAGGTATTCAACGGTTGATATTCAAACTAATGCCCGATCAAAATCTAAAAATTCATCAAAGTTCATCACCGAATAAAAAATTATCGGTAGTTGATAAACTTCGTATGCTTCACGATATTACGAAGAAAATCAGCCGTTCGCTCGATCTCGAAGAACTTTTGACGCTCGTGATGGATACGCTCAGTTCGCTGATTCCTTACGACGCGGCGGGAATTTATCTGATCGAACCGAACGAAGACAGCGAAGTCGCTTATATTTTCAAATCGAAAGCGTTGCGCGGTTACGATATAAGTTTTGAATTGATCGAACCGAAATTGAAACTCGGCGAAGGATTTATCGGTGTCGTCGCACAGAGCGGAAAATCGCTGATCTCATCCGATGTCAGTTCGGACGAACGCTATTTCCCGGCGCGGCGGCGGACGAAATCCGAAATGGTCGCGCCGATCATCGCCAATGACGAAGTTATCGGCGTTTTCGATCTCGAAAGCGATAATTTGAACGCTTACAGCGAAGACGATCTGGCGATTTTGCGGATGCTCGCTTCGCAGGTGGCGATCATCATCGAAAAAGTTCAGCTTCACGAACAACTGATCGAAAAGAAACGCTTGCAGGCGCAGCTCGAAGTCGCACGTTCGGTTCAGCTCGCGCTTTTGCCCGGAGCCGATCCGCGAATTCCGGGTTTCGACATCAGCGGTTATGTTTTCCCGACCGAAGAAGTTTCGGGCGATTATTACGATTGGGTGAAAATATTTGAAGATCAGATCGGGATCGTCATCGCCGATGCGGTCGGCAAAGGCGTTCCCGCCGCGCTTTTGATGGCTTTTCTGCGCGCTTCCCTGCGTGCCGGAGTTCAAGTCGGTTACGCGCCGCACGTCGCGCTCGCAAAGGTCAGCAATCTTTTGTGGGATTCGGTCGAAGCGCATCAGTTTATTACCGCGATTTACGGTTTTCTGGACGCGACGAACCGCACATTCGTTTTTTCAAACGCCGGACATAATCCGCCGCTTCTTATCAAACCGAACGGCGAACACCGCTACGTCGAATACGGCGATCTGCCGCTCGGAATGTTCAAAGATAATCGTTATCACCAGCATTTTATACGCTTTGAGACAAATCAGGTGATGGTTCTTTATACGGACGGATTTATCGAAATAATGAATTCCGACGGCGAAGAATACGGCGAAAGACGTTTTGCCGAGCGTGTTTTAGAAGGAATTAATCTTCCGGCAAAAGAGTTGATAGATTTTATACGTCTCGGAGTCGCCGATTTTACCGAACGAAAATTTTTGGACGACGACGGAACGCTTTTTATTATCAAAGCTATCTAATATATAAAAAAGGCAAAAGAAAATGAACTTCCCTTCTGCCTTTTTTTATTTTCACTTTCGCCTGGAATTAACGTTCATCAATCGGCGCGTATTTTAGGTCGCGTTCGCCGATGTATTCGGCACGCGGACGAATCAGTTTATTGTTCCCGTATTGTTCTAGAACGTGTCCAGTCCAACCTGAAACGCGCGAGATTGCAAAGATCGGCGTGTAGAGATCGAGCGGAATTCCCATCAGGTAATAAGTCGAAGCCGAGTAGAAATCTACGTTCGGATACATTCCTTTTTTGTCGAGCATCATTTTTTCGATCTTTTCGCTGATCTCGTAATATTTCATCTCGCCTTTTTTCTCGCCCATCTGTTTCGAGAATTTGCGAAGCCACGTCGCACGCGGGTCTTCCGTTTTATAGACGGCGTGACCGATTCCCATTACTTTTTCCTTGTTGGCGAGCTTTTCGTCGAGCCATTTTTCGGCGTTTTCCGGCGAACCAACTTCAAGCAATGTTTCCATAACTTTCGTGTTCGCGCCGCCGTGCAAAGGTCCGGCGAGTGCCGCAATTCCCGCAGTTACCGCGCCGTAAATGTCGGCTAAAGTTCCGGCGACGACGCGCGTCGTAAACGTCGAGGCGTTGAGTTCGTGATCGGCGTGCAGAATCAAACAAATATCCATCATTCTGGCTTCGTCAGTTTCCGGTTTTTCGCCTCTCAGCATATATAGGAAATTCTCGGCGATGCTCAAAGATTTATCTGCGGCGACGACTTCTTTGCCGTTGCGGATTCTGTCCCAAGCGGCGACGAGTGTCGGAAGCTGCCCGGTTAATTTGACCGCCGTTTTCACCGCATTTTCGCGGTCTGTTCCGTGTCCGTCCTTGTCGTAAAAATCAAGCGCGGAAACCGTCGTCCGCAGAACGTCCATCGGGACGGAATCTTTCGGAAATGTTTTCATCATTTCGATGATTTCCGTCGGCACATCGTAATTTTCCTGAAATTGCGATTTCAATTCGTCGAGTTCCGACTTGTTCGGCAAACGTCCGTTCCAAAGCAGATAGACCGTTTCTTCAAACGTCGAATTTTCCGCTAGATCGTGAATGTTGTAACCTTGATAAATTAAAATTCCCTCTTCGCCGTTGACATCGCCGATTGATGATTGGGCGGCGACTACACCTCTTAATCCGGCTGTTGCAGTTGATGATTCTGTTGCTGTACTCATTGTTTATATTACCTTTTTTGTTAAATATATCTCTTAATTTGAAGATACCAAAGTTAATCCGAAAATAAAAGTGTCATATTTTTTTCCGCGACATTAAAAATACTGATAAATGCTGAATTAATATGCGGCTTTTTTTTCACGGAGAATTTTCAAAGCACTTTTAATGTAAGGAAAAAGAAAGTTTTACTATATTCACCGGACAAAAAATATGAAATGGTTGAAATGCGGAGTATTCGGAAATTATTATCGAAGGCATTCAATTGTAAGTTGTTACAGAATTTAAATTATAAAACTTTACGCCGAGTTTTTGCAGTTTCAAACTTATCAGAGTTTCTTGATCGTTATTTTATCGTTTTCTTCTGCTGACAACAGTTCGGCGGCGGAATCTTTAAAAGCGACGATCTCCAAATATCCCGCGCTTCCAAAAATCATAAAAACTTCGCTCGAAGTTGCTTCGGAAAAATGTTTCTGAAATTTATCAACAAATTTGTCGCCGATCTCGACACCGAATTTTTCGGGCAGATCTTCCGGTTTGAGATTCGTAATCAAATTTCCGAAACTGTCCGTATGAATAATCATCGCTTCGATGTCGCCGTTTGATTTTTTGCTCGGTTTTGTAAAATTATAATAAACAAAGTCAGCTATTTCCTCACCGAATTCTTCGGATTTCACGCCTTTTGAAAGATGTGCGGCAGCAGGAGCAAAAACGTCGCGCCCGTGAAAGGTCCGACTTATTTTGTCAGCAGCGTATTGCTTTTTCGTAATATTAAAAACGCGAAAACTGCCGGAGCCGTTGAAGATAAAACTTAATAATCCATTATCCGGCGCGATAAAATAATAATCTTCTGTTTCGACGAGAATCGCGCGTCTGTCCGAACCGACTCCGGGGTCAACAACAGCGACGAATATAGTCTTTTTCGGAAAATCGGCATAACAGGCGGAAAGAATAAAACCTGCCGAAGCTACATTATGACGCTCATTGTCGTGTGAAATATCAATTATGTTCGCATCGGAATTAATCGAAAAAATTATTCCTTTCATTGCACCGACGAAATAGTCTTTCGTTCCGAAATCAGTTAACAAAACAATAAATGAAGATTGAACTTTATCCTTTATCTTTTGTCTTTCGCTGCTTAATTTATCTTCCATATAAAAAAGATTATAAGAAATGACTTCAAAGAACAAAGAACAAGAGACAAAGGACAATTTAAAAAATATCCACTTCGCCGTCGCAAGGAAAAAAGAAGAAAAAACCTTTGCGACGTGCGGAGTGGATAAGTTTATTTGAAGCGTAAATTTCTAACGCCCAAATTAATTAACGAATTTGAGTTTCGTAGGAAGTTCGGATACGTAACTGCTGATTCGGTCTGAGAGAAATATCTTTGCCGCGTTCGATGACGATTGCGCCGACACCGAAAGCCGCGCCGACACTTGCGCCGACTGCCGCGCCGACCGGACCGCCCGCGATTGCGCCGATCACTAAACCGGTTCCGGTTGTTGCGCCGACTTTGATTGCATCATCCTTGTAAGAACTTTTGCCGACTGCCGTGCCTTCGTCAATTCGTTTAACATTATCGCCTTTAACCGCCAATACTTCCGTCAAAATCGCAGAATAATTACTCCAACGATTTTCGTCAATGATTATTCGGTCAAACGAAAGCAATAATTCAGCACGACGTTTAATTCTGCCCGGTCGGGTAATTTTTGAAATTCGACCTTCGATAATTGCGCCGTCTATTTCATACGGCGAAATTACTTTAGCGCGGAATTTATCACCTTCACGGCTTTTTTCCGTGTCTATTCCGTCGAGCAATTCGATGACTAATTCCGTATCGGCGGGAATAATAATAATCGCGTCATCGTCGCCGCTATAGATCTGTTTCGGCTGACGATTTTTTATACTCGGCGGCGTATTACGGTTATAACTGGCATTTTCCGTCGTTGAATTATCGGCAGCATTATTTTCCGTGTTTGCCGAATAATCTGTTCCCGACGAATCATCAGCCGGCTCAACTGTCTGAGTCGTTGTTTTGGTCGTAACTTTTGTTTCCGTCTTGGCGATCAAATCTCCGCTTGTATTGGCGGTTCGAGTCGGTTCGACGGGTTTATTTTCAACTTTTGTTTTGGTCGTTTTTTCTTCAACGACGGTTTTGACCGCGATCACGCCGCGATTCTTCAAGTTAACCGGAATCGCCGCATCAAACGAACTTTTTGCAAAACCCGAATCATAACCCGATTCAAAACCTTGCTGATAACCATCACGATAGTCTTCGACCGAACCGTAATCTTTATTATAAGCACGATTGGCGGTTGCATAATCGCCGTGACGGGCATAATTTTTTGTCGAATTTTCGATGGTGTCACGGTAGCCGGACATATATCCGTCCGAATATCCGGTTCTGTAACCGCGTTGTAATGCAAGTTTTGAATCTTGAGCGGAAACACTCAGAAAAGAAAAAATAAGTAAAAGTCCAAGGGAGATAGCGGAATAACTTCTGGCTAGTTTCATTTGTAGTCCTCCTGTCAAATAGCGGAAATAATTTTCTCACTTATACTTATACACGATCAGTTAAGAGATTACAAGAACTTTTTCAACTTTCCGGCGAAATTTTAAGTTTCAAATCGGATTAAAAGCGAGAACCGATTCCCGCTCTTAACCTGAATTCAGTTTTATTATTTCGTAACTTTCCGATATTTGTGAAAAAGATTTTCGAGTTCGGTAAGTTTCGGATGATTATTTTTACGACAGTTTTTTAGGTTCGACAGTTGCAGATTGCTGAGTTTTATTTCTCAAAAAAGTTATCGTAACCGCGCCGTCCTTTTTCTCATTCAACACTTTTATCAAATCGGGAATTTCGTTGACTTCTTTGCCGTCAACCGAAGTAATAATATCTCCGGCTTGAAGTCCGGCAGTTGCGGCGGGCGAATTTTCGCTGACTTTATTTATTAAAAGACCTTTTCCTTCAGCAACGCCGAAATAATCACCGAGTTGTTTGGTCAACGGCGTTACGCTGACACCAATTTGGCGGTTTGAACCGAAAATATATGGAAATTGTCTGCTGCCGTTTTCGAGTCTCGGAATCATCACACCGTTCGGCGGTGTCGGAATACGCGAAAAGTCCGGTATATTTGAAAGTTCAGGCAAGTCTTCAAGATTAAAAACATCTTCCGAATACGGCGTTTCGCGTTTGCCCACCGTTACCGTCAAATTCTGCTGATTTCCATTACGCAGAACACTTACCGCCGCTTGATGATCCGGTGCAACTTCGGCGATCAAACGCAAAAGTTGGCGTGTGCTTGTCACCTGTGTGCCGTTAAAACTAATAATTACGTCATTTACCTGAAAACCGGCTTCTGCCGCCGGAGATTTATCTATAACTTTAGTAATTGCCACGCCGCTCACATTGTTGAGACCGAAGTCGGCGTAATTTTCTTTTGTAATTTCTTTCGGCTGAATTCCGAGATAACCGCCCACGTCCGGCGTGCCGATAATTACGCGCCTAAACTGCCTGTCTATCGGCACTCTGAAAACGTCCTGTGCGAAAACCGTTGTCGAAACAGTCAATAAAAGTAAAAAAACAAATAAATTTCTTAACATAAAAATCTCCGATTAATTTTTTTTCCAATGTTTATACGGGAATTATAAATTCTAGGTTGCACGAGACGTGAAAAAAGTTGTTTAGTGTGGAAATTTTTTTTCGGCAGTGTGGCTTTCCACATTGTTTGTATTCCGGTCAGTTATTAAGATAGTTCACGAAAGATAAAACTTTCGACTTTAGGAAGAAATTTACGAAGGTTGAATCTTTGACTTTGAGAATACAAAAGGAAGAACAAGTTATGAAAAAAATTACACTTTTAAGTTTAGTATTAGTTGCGACGATGGCATTCATCGGTTGTGAAACAACCAGCAACACCAGCGGAACAAATCTTAACGGCAACAAAGTTGCCAACAACACGGCTGTCGTTACCAACGACAATACATCGAACATCAATACCAACACGAATAAAGAAATGACGCGTGAAGATTTTGACAAAGATAAAGCCAAATACGAAAAAGAAGCGAAAGATTCAAGCGCAACAATCGGACAAGGCGCAAATGATCTTTGGCTCTGGACAAAAGCCAAAACAGCATTAGCAGGCGTTAATGATCTTCGTGATTCAACCATCAATGTTGATGTTGCAAACGATGTGGTTACTTTGAAAGGAACAGTTGGAACAAAAGCACAATCTGATGCCGCCGCGAAAGCCGCGATGGTTGACGGTGTGAAAAGCGTCAAAAACGAATTAAAAGTTGACGCGAAAGATTCGATGACCAATCAAATGACTTCCCCGGATAAGGACGAAAAAATGGGTAACACCAACACAGCCAAGTCCGACAAATAGTTTTTCGACAATACAATTTAATCAAAAAAAGCCGCGGCATTCTAGAACACCGCGGCTTTTTTATTTTATAAATTTCCCTTTTCAATTATTGCTTGCCGACGGCAAAAATATTTTTGGAATCTTGTCCTTGTACGAAAACGACCACATTCAAATTGTCTTTTTTCCAGTCTTTCGCGATACTCAAATCGGCGGTTGTCGAAAACTCATTTTTTTCGGCTTCGATGTTGCCGAGCAATTTCATTTCACGCACGACTCCCGTATGCGAAAGTTTTCTGCCCGAATTTTCGCCGCGTCTGACATCCGTTTGCAGATCGTCTTCCGTGACGACGAGCCAAACATAAGAATTATCGTGTTTCGGCAGATCGGAAATGTTTAAATTTAATTTATTATTTTCAACTTTCATTTCAACCGCGCCGCGCTTCGTTTTCGCGGCTTCTTTGACGGCATTTACAGCCGTATCGAAATTGCTTCCGACAAATTGCGTTTCGCCATTGACGACCATCTGCGGCGTGTAAACTGAATCCTGCTTGAACCTGTCAGCGTAACCGCTCTGGCGGCGGCTGTATGCGGCATCTGAAAATTCGTCCTTCCAACCGAGATAATTCCAATAATCAACGTGCAAAGCGAGCGGTACGATCTCGACATCGGCGATGGGTTGCTCGCTCTTCAGACGCGACAAAACTTTATCGGCGGGCGGACAACTCGAACAGCCTTCAGACGTAAAAAGTTCGACGATAACAAAATTTTTCGCCGTCGAATCAGTTTTCGGCTTTTTATTTTCGGTCTTTGAAGTTTCGACTTTCTGACTTTCGACCTTTTGCGCCGAACAAGCGGCGACGGACAGCATTAAAATAGCAAACAAAATTATTGATTTCATAAAATTCACCTATCTTTTTCACTTTTAAGATGCCGAAACTAGAAATTTATATTCCCATAAACAAAGAAAATGCTATCTGAATAGATAAAATCCCGATTTTATTTGCAGTTGTTGAAAATTATTGAGGCGTCGTTACTGCCAACAATTGCGCCGTTATTTGAAATAACTGCTAAGTTGTCGGTAATTTTTGTGCTTTTCGATTCTGATTTTTATGATCTCTATATTTTATAGTTGCCGAGTTTCCTTTTAGCTGTTTTGCCTGTGAAAAACGATTTGATAGAATAAAGTTTTCTTTTACGAAAGGACATTTCATCTATGCAAGCGGTAAAGACAAAATCGGAAGAAGCCATCGAAATTCGCGGAGCGCGGGTTCATAATTTGAAAAACATATCGTTTTCGATTCCTTATAACAAATTAACGATCGTTACGGGAGTTTCAGGTTCGGGAAAATCGTCGCTCGCTTTTGACACGCTTTATGCCGAAGGTCAGCGTCGTTATGTCGAATCGCTTTCGGCTTATGCGCGGCAGTTTTTGGAGCGGATGGACAAACCTGATGTTGACGAAATTACCGGAATCGCGCCGGCAATCGCCATTCGGCAGAAAAATTCGACGCGAAATCCGCGTTCGACCGTGGCGACTCAGACGGAAATTTACGATTATCTGCGCCTTCTTTTCGCGCGTGTCGGTCAGACGATCTGTTACAAATGCGGGCGCGAAGTGAAAAAAGATTCGCCCGAATCGGCGGCGACCGAGATTTTGGAAACTTTGGACGAAGGAACGCGGTTTTATTTACTTTTTCCGATTGAAGTTTTCTTCAATCCGGCGGCGAAAAAGCAAAACGACACGGCGGTGTTGATGAGCTTGCTCGGACACGGTTTTTCGCGTCTTTTCCGCGACGGCGAAATGATCGAACTGCAAAGACCGGAAGATTATAAACTCAAAAATTTCAACGAAACTTACGTTCTCGTTGATCGTCTGAAAGCCGACAGATCAATTCGCCAGCGTCTCGTTGATTCGCTCGAAATCTGTTTCCGTGAAGGCGGCGCGGTCGTCATTAAAACCGCGCCGGAACGCCGTCAGCCTGACGGCAATGAACGCGAAAGCGTTCAAACCGCCGCGAAATCCGCAAAAAATAAGGAATCGCAAACCGACGCGCCGACCGTTCTCAATTTTTCGGAACAATTTATCTGCAAATACGACGGCACGGTTTACGAAATTCCCGAACCGCAGCTTTTCAGTTTCAATTCGCCGTTCGGCGCGTGTCCGGTTTGCCAAGGTTTCGGAAATTCGGTTGATCTCGATTGGGATTTGGTCGTGCCGGACGAAAATCTTTCGATCAAGGAAAACGCGATCGCACCGTTTGCTCGTCCGCGATATGCGTGGGCGAAACGCGAATTGACGGAATTTGCCGAACAAAACGGGATTGACAATAAAATTCCTTTTTCCGATCTGACAAGCGAACAAAAAGAAATTATTTTTGAAGGCACAAAAGGCTGGCGCGGCGTGCGCGGTTTTTTCAAATATATCGAGCGCAAAAAATATAAACTTCACGTCCGCGTTTTCATATCGAAATATCGCGGCTACACGCTCTGCCCCGAATGCAACGGCGGACGTTTGCGGATCGAAGCGCGAAGCGTCAAAGTCGGCGGCAAATCTCTGCCCGAAATCGTCGCGCTTTCGATCAAAGACGCGGAAGTTTTCTTTGAACAATTAGAGTTAAACGAAGAACGCACGAAAATCGCCGAAAAACTTCTGCTCGAAATCACGCGCCGCATAAAATTTATGGTTGATGTCGGTTTGGATTACCTGACGCTCGACCGTCTCGCCTCGACTTTATCGGGCGGCGAAGCGCAACGCATACAATTAGCGACGAATCTCGGCTCGCTTCTCGTCGGTACGCTTTACGTTTTGGACGAACCTTCGATTGGTCTGCATCCGCGCGACAACGCACGTTTGATAAAAATTCTCGAAAATCTGCGCGACATCGGCAATACTGTTTTGGTCGTCGAACACGACGAAGAGACGATGCGCCGCGCCGATCACATTCTCGACATCGGACTTTACGCGGGCGAAAACGGCGGGAATGTCGTCTATGAAGGCGATTTTCCCGGCTTAATTCAGAGCGATATTTCCTTGACTTCAAAGTATCTGCGCGGCGTTAAAAAAATTGAAATTCCGAAAACGCGCAAAAAACCGTCGGAAAGAAAAATCGAAATAACCGGCGCGCGCGAACATAATCTGAAAAACGTCTCGGTCGAAATTCCGCTCGATATGTTGGTTTGCATTACAGGCGTTTCCGGTTCTGGGAAATCCACGCTCATTCACGACATTCTTTATGCCGGAATCAAGAAAAAACGCGGCGAATGGAAAGAACAGGTCGGACATTTCAAAGACATCAAAGGCATCGAACTCGTTGACGATGTGATGATGGTTGACCAATCGCCGATCGGCAGAACGCCGCGCTCGAATCCGGTAACATACATCAAGGCTTATGACGCGATCCGCGAAACTTTTGCGTCAACGAATATGGCGGAGATCAAAGGTTTTACCGCGTCGCATTTCTCGTTCAACGTTCCCGGCGGACGCTGCGAAACCTGTCAGGGAAGCGGAACGGTAACGGTCGAAATGCAGTTTCTCGCCGATGTCGAACTGACCTGCGAAGACTGCCGCGGAACCAGATTCAAACCTGAAATTCTCGACGTGCGCTACAAAGGCAAAAACATTCACGAAGTTTTAGATTTAACAGTCAATGAAGCAATCAAATTCTTCAAAGATGTCGGCAAATTAACGAAAAAATTGAAAACGCTCGATGATGTCGGTTTGGGCTATTTGCGTCTCGGACAATCCGCTACGACGTTAAGTGGCGGCGAAGCACAGCGAGTAAAACTCGCCGCGCATCTGGCAGTCAAAACCAAGTCAAAAACGCTTTTCATCTTCGACGAACCGACGACCGGACTGCATTTCGACGACATCAACAAATTGCTCGCCGCCTTCAACGCCCTGATCGAAAACGGCGGAAGTCTGGTCGTTATCGAACACAACTTGGACGTGATAAAAACCGCCGATTACATAATTGATCTAGGTCCCGAAGGCGGAATCGGCGGCGGCGAAATCGTCGCCAAAGGAACGCCCGAACAGCTCGCAAAAGTGAAAAAATCGCACACGGGGAATTATCTGAAAGATAATTTGAAATAAACCGATTGGAGCGCAAGCGTCCCCGCTTGCAAAGCGCGTGAAAAAGCGCTAACGATGTTCGGTAATCTTCAACTTGAATTTTGACCGGGCATTTTTCGCGCTATCGCGCTCATTGCAAGCGGGGACGCTTGCGCTCCAGTCGTAAATCTATGCAATTAGAAACAATCAAAACGCCGTCGCTGATCGTAGATTTCGAGCGAATGAAGCAAAATGCAATTTACGCGGCGACACGCGCCGAAGAATTAAACGTCAAATTGCGTCCGCACGTTAAAACTCATCGCTGTCTCGAAATTGCCAAACTTCAAACCGAAAAAACGAACGGCGAAATTATGGTTTCGACGCTTTCGGAGGCAAAGTTTTTTTCGTCGAACGGCTTTTCCGACATAACTTACGGCGTTCCCATCGAAGCGGGAAAATTTGCCGAAGCGTTCGAGATTTCCAACAACTGCGAAAAGTTTTCGGTTTTGACCGACGACCTCGAAACCGCAAAATCTCTCAACGCGGCGGCGAAAATGGAAGACGCGAAACTCGGTGTTTTCGTAAAAATTGACTGCGGTTATCATCGCTGCGGGGTCGAACCCGACGCGGCGGAAGCATTTGAAATCCCGCGATTTATCGGCGATTCTTCTCACTTGAATTTCGCCGGAATTTTAACTCACGCCGGACATTCTTATCACGCAAATACGCCGGAAAAACTGCTGAATGTAGCACGTCAGGAACGGGACATAATGAAAAATCTGGGCGAAAATCTGCGCGGCAAAGGTTTAGATATTCCCGACATCAGCATTGGTTCAACTCCGACTTTGAGCGCGATTGACCATCTCAAAGGCATCACCGAATTTCGCTGCGGAAACTACATTTTCTTCGACGCTTTTCAGGCGAGCTTGGGAAGCTGCAAATTTGAAGATTGCGCTTTAACAGTTTTGGCGGCGGTAATTCATAAAGATTCGAAACGCCAAAAGATCGTCGTTGATGCGGGCGCGGTCGCACTTTCCAAAGATCGCGGCGCGGTGGAATTCGATGAAAATTGCGGTTACGGTTGCGTTTATGATTTGGACGGAAACAACTTGAATCTGCGCGTCGGTTCGCTTTCACAAGAACACGCCGAAATTTCGGTCGCCGACGAAAAGATTTTCAACAATCTAAAAGTCGGTTCGCGCGTGCGGATTTTAGCAAATCATTCCTGTCTGACCGCGCTCCAACATTCGCATTACCACATTCTCGACGACGGAAAGATCGTTGATAAATGGGAAATAAATCGCGGTTGGTAAGTTTAATACTTTGCAAAATTCCAAATAAAGTTAAATTAAAACTCAAACTTTTGAGTAAGTAGAAATCGCCGTTGCAGTTATTTTTTCTTCGTCATTTATAACTTCCGCCGAAACGGTCAAAAGACGCTTTCCCGCTTTTACAATTCGCGCCGTGCAGACGATTTCGCCTTTTGTAACGGAACGCAGATAATGAACTGTCAAATTTACAGTCGCCGCTTTTTCGTCTTCGGCGAGTTTTGAAATTACGGCAAACGCCATCGCCGTATCAATTAACGTCGCCGTCGCGCCGCCGTGCAAAATTCCCTGCGGCTGTTTTAGTTTATCCTGCATTTTTAATTTCAGCGTCGCCCAACCTTCGCCGATGTCAACGAATTCTATTCCGACGAGTTGATCGAAATCCGATTTTTCAAAACCTTTTCGCGCCAGTTGCTTTCTTATTTCGGTAAGATTCTTATTATTCATTTTTTTTGAAATCCTTTGGAATCACAAAAAGATTCTTGTCCGTCTGCGGCTGAAAATTTCTCATTTCAACCGTAAAATTCAAAGTTTTCTGACCGCCGTAAATCGAATAGAATTCTTGTCTAACGGGCATTTGCAGATTTTCGTCAAAGTAAATTAAAATCTCCGAATTTTCAGAATCAGCCAATTTCACATGGTATTTTGTTAAACCGTTTTCCGTTCCGATTTTTGTAAAGGACGCATCGGTTTTTTGATTGAGCCATTCGGTCGTCAAGTATTGATTCAATTCGCTCGAAGAATAATTGTCGCCCGCGATATTTTCCGTATAAGTTTTATTCGCTTTGTTTAACACAAAACTTTTCCCGTCTTCGGTTTGCAGAAGAGAAATTGCATTTTTCGAATCTCCGCCGAAGATCGTCAGACGATTTTTGCCGTTGCGGGCGAGCGAGTATTTTCTTTCCGCGCCGTTTGCCGTTACAATAATATCTGTCTGAAAAACGTCGGGTTCTTTAGTTGCAAACGGAATTCCGGTTTTGATTTCTTCGGCGACAAAACTATTCGTGTTCGTGTTGTTTTCGGGCGTTGAACAAGAATTGCACGACGCGCTGAAAATGGCGGCGCAAAAGATGAGAATGGTTGACGGTTTCAACAATGACATCGGCAGACGAAAGCGATTTTAACACACTAGAGAGATGAAAATAACTCGTTGGCAGGCGATTTATATTTTGGGCGGAATGTTTATCTTGCCCGTTTCGCCGTTTTTGGTTTTGCAGGGCAAATATGTTCGCCGCAAAGTCGGCGTTCTGCCCGACGCGCAAGGCGATAAAACCGGAAAATACGGGACTTTCCCCGAAAACGTAAAACTTTTCGTGATCGGCGAATCAACCGTCGCCGGACTCGGCGCGAGAACACACGAAACCGCACTCGCCGGACAATTTGCAAAATTTTTAAGTGAGAAGATCGGCAAATCCGTAAAATGGTCGGTCGTCGGCAAAAGCGGCGTTACCGCGCGCGAAACGATCAAACAACTCGTGCCGAAAATTCCCGTTGAACAATTCGATTATATCTTGGTCGCGCTCGGCGGAAACGATGTTTTAAAACTCAGCAGTCCGAAAAAATGGCGCAACGATATGACGGAATTGCTCGGAATTATGCGCGAAAAAAATCCGAACGCAATTATCTTTCTGGCAAATTGTCCGGCGATCAGACTTTCGCCCGCTTTGCCGCAGCCGATTCGCGGGATTTTGTGGAATTTATCGAAACTTCATAACGCAAATATTATGGATTTGACCGAACCGATGGAAAATATTTTCTATTTCCCGCAACCGCGCGAAGTTACCGAAGGATTTTTCGCCGACGGAATTCACCCGTCGGAAAAAGGCTACACCGATTGGTCGAAAAGAATGATCGAGTATTTCTGGAAAGACAGAAAACCTTAAATAAAATGAACGAAATCGCCGTCGAACTCGAAAATCTTATCGAAGCTTACGAAGAATGGCTTCTCGTTCGTTTTTCCGGCAAGTCTTTCTCCCTGCAAAAATCGGAAATTGAAATCGAATTTGAGAGAAATAAAATTCTATTGAGTTTTCTCGATGACAAAGGTTTTCAAACGTGGCGCATTAAAAGGTTTGAGATCGAAAATAAAAAAATCATTCTCGACCTGACACGAAATTTCGAGCGCGAAACTGAAAAAATAACACTTATTCCGCGAACTTCCGCCGGAGAATTAATCGCCGAAACCGAACTCGCGCGAATCGAAAAAGCGAACAAAATCTCCAAGTTTCTGATCGAAAATTTCCACGAATTAAAACTCGTCCGCGTCGCACTAAATCAGGAAAACGGCAGACTCGCCAACATTATCGCGGAAAAACGCGGCGGCGAACAAATCGCGGTTTTAGCCGACGTTTCCGAACTCGCCACGCCGGAAAATCTTCTGACTTCGGCGATCTTTTGGCTTAGAAATTTAGAAAACCGCCGCAAAAATCCGATCGGTGAAATCTGGATTCTCGCCAACAAAAAAACGCGCCGTGATCTACAGAGAATTCACGCGCTTTTGCGAAATAATTGGAAAAGTAAAATCGTTCTGTTCGACGCGGAATCAAAAGAGAAAAATTCGGATTCGCAGTTAAAGATCGAGAAATTAAAAACACTTTCCATCGAAGATTTATGGCGCGAAAAGGCAAATAAATTATCACTCGCCGAAAATTTTCAGACAAGCCGCACAGCAAGCGAATTAATTAAACTCGCGCCCGACGAAATTGATGTAATGTTTAGCAAAAACGGCGAAACTCTGCGGTTTCTCGGTCTGCCGTTCGTGCGAATACGCAAATCTTTGAGCGTTGAAAAAGTCTGGTTCGGAATCGAAAAAGAAAAGCGCGTTTTAAGTGATAAAAATCTTCCCGATTTTGAAAAATTGCTTGAAGATCTGAAAATTTACCGCAATTTCAATTCGCCGAATCACCGCCACGCTTTGTATAAACTCGCGCCCGAAGCGTGGCTCGAAGCGATCTTGCAGAGAAATATAAAACTCCTCGACGCGAATCTGATTTTGTCGCCGCTTTACAATCAATTTCGCACCGCCCGCGACAAAATTGATCTGCTTGCTTTGCGGAACGACGGGCGTTTGATAATTATCGAATTAAAAGTGCAACCCGATCGCGAAATGCCGTTTCAGGCGATTGATTACTGGCGAAAGATCGAACTGCAAAGACGAAGAGGAATTTTAAACGAAGCGTGTGTTTTCGGCGACAAACAGATTTCCGATGCGCCGACGCTCGTCTATCTCGTCGCGCCCGCGCTTTGTTTTCACCGCGATTTTACTTTTTTGGCAAGCACGATAACGGACGAAATCGGAATCTATAAATTTGAATTAAATCACGATTGGCGCGAAAATCTTATGGTCATCAGTCGTCTGAAAGTTTTTGAAAACGAACGTGATAGAATAAGTTTTTGATTTTGAACGATTAAAAAAATATGGTAACTTGCCCTTTTGAAAGTTACTCTTTCACCGAACTCTGGAGATGAAAAAACACATTTTAGTTACGGGCGGAGCGGGATTTATCGGGTCGCATCTGGTTGATAATCTGCTCAAAAATACGAACAATGAAATTTGCGTTGTTGATAATTTCAATGATTTTTATTCGCCCGCCGTTAAACACGCTAACATCGAACCGAACAGCAAAAATCCGCGTTTGAAAATTTATCAAACGGACATTTGTGACCGCGAAGGTTTGCGGGAAGTTTTTTCAGAGGGGGAATTTGATACGATAGTTCATCTCGCGGCTTACGCAGGCGTGCGTCCGTCTTTGCTGAATCCGAAACTTTACACGGAAGTCAATGTAAACGGCACTCTGAATTTGCTCGAATTGGCTAACGAATTCGATGTCGGGCAATTCGTTTTCGGTTCTTCGTCCAGCGTTTACGGGATAAATTGCAAAGTTCCTTTTACCGAAGAAGACAGAATTCAGCAGCCGATCTCGCCTTATGCGGCGACGAAAGCGGCGGGCGAACTACTCTGTCATACGTTTTCGCATCTTTACGATATTCGCACGGTTTGTCTCAGATTTTTTACCGTTTACGGGGCGCGTCAGCGTCCCGATCTGGCGATTCACAAATTCTCGAAATTGATCTGCGAGGGAAAACCAATTCCCGTCTTCGGCGACGGCACGACCAGACGCGATTACACATACGTTGACGACATTATCCAAGGCGTGTGCGCGGCGATTGATTACGACAAAACGAATTACGAAGTCCTCAATCTCGGCGAATCGCAGACTATCGAACTGACAAAACTGATCAAACTTTTAGAAAAAAGTCTCGGCAAAAAAGCGATCATCAACCGCCAACCGATGCAGCCCGGCGATGTGCCGATGACTTATGCTGAAATATCGAAAGCGCGTGAATTATTGGGTTACAATCCACAAACCAAGATCGAAGACGGAATTCCTAAATTTGTCGAGTGGTATTTAAAAATCTTGAATCTTGAATCGTAAATTGTAAAAGATTTTAATGACTCTAAATTTTTCGGCAATTCACGATTCACTAATAAAGCAACTTCTCGCCTTTCGGGCGCGTGTTCCAGCGTTTGTGAATCCAGAGCCATTGTTCGGGATATTTGCGGACGTATTTTTCGACGACGCTCGTAATTTTTTGCGTTAAATTTTCTATTGTTTCGTCTTGTGCAATTTCGATCTGCGGTTCGAGATAGACGACGTATTTTTGTTTTTCTTCTTCCCAGACGGCAAACGCAGGTAAAACTGCTGCGCCTGTTTTGAGTGCTAATTTTGCAATACTAGTCGCCGTCGAAGCCGGAATTCCGAAAAAATCTACGAATACACCTTCGTGTTCCTGCGCGTTCAAATCCGCTAAAATTCCCAAAAGCTCGCCGTTTTCCAAAATGCGATACATCTTTCGCGCCGACTGTTTTTTGTCTAGCGTAACGCTGCCGAATTTCGTCCGCATCGTATCAATGTATTTTTCGACTTCGGGATTATCAATCCGGCGGACGAGAATATTCATTTCGTAACCGAATGACGGCGCGAGCAGATTGAAAACTTCCCAACTGCCGAAATGTCCCGTGAAAAACAAAACGCCTTTGCCCTGCGCGAACGCCGGATCGAAATTTTCCTCTTTGCCGACGACTTCGACGAGATTTAAAATGTCTTCGTGCTTGAATTTTTTGAAATTGGCGATAAAACCGAGATGCCTGCCGAGCGATTCGAAAGTGCCGTGAATGATCTTTTCTTTTTCTGCTTCGGACAATTCCGGCAGAGCGATTTCGAGATTTCGTCTCGCGGTTTTTTGCAGTTTCGGAAATTTCGTGCCGATAAATCTGCCAACCGATTTGCCGAATTTCATCGAACTTTTCAAAGGCAAAACGCCGATGCCGCCGAGCAGAAAACGAACGGCGAAAAGTTCGGCTTTGGTTTGTAATTTACTGCGCTTTTTCGGCATTTTTCAGCTTACCAACGGCAATCGTATTTCACGTAATCTTCGCGCCAAACGTTTTCATCGCCGAGAATCAATAATCCGCCTTTGGCTTGCAGAATGGTTTCGGTGGCGAATTTGCGGCGGTAAGTTCTGCCCGTCGGCGAACAAACCTGCAAGATTATTTTATCGGCGAAAATCATCGAAACGACCGCCATTCGCCAATCTTTTTTGCCCTGAACGAGAAGGCGTGAACCGACGTGAAGTTCTCTTAAAACGATTTGTTTCTCTGTTATGCTCACTCTATAAAAAATTTAGAGTTCGGATTCTGATTAAGAAAACCGAACTCTAAATGTTCAAAAACGATAAATTTCTAAAATTAATCTTCAAACGGCAATTCGTGATTTTTCGATTGATTCGCCACAGCGTAAACTCTCAAACCGACCGAAATCAGCAGAATTGAAATACCGATCCAGATGAAAACCCACAAAATCGCCGGAATTCCCGTTGCCGCCGCCATATTTGCCGCGTCCGAGTGCATCGGCGAGGGCGCGAGCGGCGAATTGATGTAAAGCAATGTTTTCAGATCGGAAACCGCGTTCAAAATACACTGCACGGCGAGAAACGCGAGCGTGAAATTCGCCCACCAATTCGACGCATATTTGGCGATCGCTAAAAGTCCGGCAGTCAAAAATACGCCGGAAATGACCGTAAACGCGATGCTCGAAGCGGTTACGTCAACCGAAAAGACATTCCAAAGCGGCGCGAGAAGTCCGAAAACGAGCGTCATTATTCCGATAAACGCGGCGGAAGCAACTAAAACGATTCTCGACGAATAAGATTTACGAATCAGCATCAAAAGAGCCGAACCGAACGCGATCGCGCCGAGATAACCCGCGCTCGAAGTTATCAAAACCGAGAGCCAACTGTTTGAAAGCGACTGCACAACGCCGCTGCCGTCCGAAGCGATTGTCAGGCTTTGCACGGACGCGCCGGTTAAAAGTCCGGCGACGGCGTGGCTGCCTTCGTGAATGAAAGTTACGAACAGCCGAACCGGATAAACCAGATAATCGGCATACGGGATAAACCACAAAGCGACGGTAATCGCGGCGGCAAGCAGTAAAAGTTTAACTTGCGGGTGTGCGTCTTCGGCTAATTTGTATTTCATTTTTTTCTAACTCCTTTTTGAGATTCTATCAAAACTACGTTCTATTTTACACGAAAGTTCGTATAAATTAAAATTATGTGATGATTTCAATTTATACGGCGTTTTACATCTTTTTTCGGACATAATAAATCACGCCGTCGTGATCGTCGCTTAAAAGAAATGAATCGGGCGACATTTTATAAATATCGAGCGGACGACCGTTGACTGTGCCGCCTTGCAGAAATCCAGTCATAAAATCTTCCGTTTTTTTGTCTTTCCGCACAACGACGATTTTGTAACCGTGTCCGATCTTTTTATCCGTCGAACCGTGAAGCGCGACGAGAAACGAATCTTTGATAAATTCGTCGGAAGTTTCCGAATCGAAATAATCAAAACCCATCGCCGAAGAATGAGCCGGAAAATATGCGTAAGAAACGGGAACGCCACGACATCCTTTGTTCGGTTTGATTGTTTTATCAATGTAAATTTTCCCGTTCGATTGATAACAACGCGCCCAACCGTAATCCGTTCCGCTTTTAATATTATAAAAAGTTTCGTCCGGCGCGTTCAAACCGAGATGATCCGCGCCCTGATTCGTTGCGAAAAGATTATTTCCGAGCCACATCAAACCGACCGAATTTCGCAAACCTTTCGCAAAAATTCGCTGATCGCTTCCGTCGGGATTCATTTCAATAATCGCCGCGCGGACTTTTTCTTTTTCGATACAGGAATTACAACTCGAACCGACCGAAACATAAAGTTTCCCGTTTCCGCCGATCAACACCGTGCGTGTTAGATGCCAACCGCCGTATTTATAACTCAAACCATAATCGGGAAAAGTCGCCAGAGTTTGCGGCTTATTGTCCGTCGGTGCGGTTTCGCCTTTTTTGAATTTACGGCGCGTCAACTTGTCGGTTTCGGCGAGATAAAACCAATCCTGACTGTTCTCATCGGTGTAAAATGCGACCGAATTAGGATTTTTCAAGTTCGACATATAAGTGATGATTTTGCCGAATTTGCCCGTCTTTTCATCAAAATCGTCGAGAATATAAACTTTGCCTTTCGTGTTATCGGTTAAATCAAACATATCGGTCACGAAAATTCTCCCGTCAGGCGATTCAGTGAAAAAACGCACACGCTTTAAACCTTCGGCGGCAGGAATTATATCGTAATCGGCAGGCAGATTTAAGTTGAATTTCTTGCCGTTGTTTAACTTTATCTCGTGCGGCACGAGTTTTTGTGCGAAAATATTCGCCGAAAAAATCACAAAGCAAAGCAAAAGGATTTTGTATTTCATAATTTATGGTTAAAATAGTTTCTATGAATATCGAACAATTTCTCGTCCCGGAAAATTCTCAAATTGATCTTTCAAATTTTCCGTCCGGTTACACAGGTGATTATAACGATAAAGATCGTGCGAAAAAAGATTTGAAAGAGAATATAAAAAAACTTTCCGATTTGCAGAGCGTTTTGTGGGCGCAGGATGTAAACGCGCTTTTGATAATTTTTCAGGCGATGGATGCCGCCGGAAAAGACAGCGCGATCAAGCACGTAATGTCGGGGCTGAATCCGCAAGGCGTTGATGTCAATTCATTTAAACAGCCTTCGCCGGAAGAATTAGATCACGATTATTTATGGCGGGCGATGAAAGTCTTGCCCGAACGCGGGCGCATAGGAATTTTCAACCGTTCGTATTACGAAGACGTTTTAGTCGTCCGCGTTCACCCGGAAATCTTGCAATTCCAACGTCTGCCGCACGAAATTAAAGAAAATCCGAATATCTGGCAGCAGCGTTTCGGGCAAATGCGCAATTTTGAACAATATTTATCGGAAAATGGAATTCACGTTCTCAAATTCTTCCTCAATGTTTCAAAAGAAGAACAAAAAGAGCGTTTCTTAGACCGCATCAATCGTCCTGAAAAGAACTGGAAATTTTCCGCTTCGGACGCGAAAGAGCGTGGTTTTTGGGATAAATATATGGAAGTTTACGCCGATGCTATCAGCAATACAAGCACGAAAAACGCGCCGTGGTATATCGTTCCGGCAGACCACAAATGGTTTACGCGCATCGTCGTTTCAAATGTAATTATAAATAAATTAAAATCGCTCGAAATGAGTTATCCGGTCGTAACCGAACAGCATATGAAAAGTCTTTTAGAAGCGAAGAAAATGCTGGAAAGTGAAAGCTGAAATCTGTTAGATTTTAGCCGATGGCTGCGGAGACGAATTTGATTTCGCATCGAATTCGTCAAAATTCATATCCGGCGAACCGAAAAAACAGCGGAGTTTTCCGCGCAGAGTTTTCTTTGCGCGCATTGCTAAGAATGTTTCAAACCAGGCGTGCGTGTTGATCCAAACCGGATTGTAACTGTTCAGCGGAGTCGTAATTCCGTAGCGGACAATCTCTTTTTCTTCGGTAAACGTGCCGAAAATTTTATCCCAGATGATAAAAATTCCGGCGTAATTCCGGTCGAGATATTCGTCGTTTACGCCGTGATGAACGCGATGATGCGACGGCGTGTTGAAAATATGTTCGAGCCAGCCGGTTTTTTTGATGACTTTCGTGTGAATCCAGAATTGATAAATAAGATTCGAGCCGTGAACAAGCACCAACGCCCAAAAAGGGAAACCGAACAAAGCTATCGGAACGTAAAAAATCCAATGTGCAATGCCGCCGAACCAACTCTGGCGAACGGCGACGCTTAAATTGTATTGATTAGACGAATGATGCACGACGTGAAAGTTCCAGAAAAAACGAATTTCGTGGCTGAAACGATGAAACCAGTAATAAGCAAAATCGTCAACAAAAACCAGTAAAATCCACGCCCAAACCGTATTCATCGGCATTTGAAACGGCGCGAAACCGACGAGTGATTCATAAAAGAAAACCTGTATAAAACTGAAAAAGAAACCGAACGCGACGCTGATAAAACCGATTAAAATATTATTCCAAGCGTCTTTTTTGTCATATTCCTCGTGCGATTCACGAATTGCCAAAAACGCCTCGACGGCGATCAGGAGAGCGAAAATCGGTATGGCGATAACGGTCGGTTTGAGCATCGTTTTTAAGTTGCAAACAATCGGAAAGCCGTTGTCCTTAAACATTTTGCGGACGTTTATCAGCGTTGCGTTTTCTATTATATATTTCGAAGGCGGAAAATTCGAGAGAGAAATTGTTAAAGGAAAACAACTCTTCCATTTTCTATTTTCCGTTTTCCGTTCTACATTTTAACTTAGATGCGTCGTCGAAAAACAGCAGTTTTCTTTCTGGTCTCCGGCATTTGCCTAATCGCACTCGCGGTCGCGCTCAATGTCGGCTGGATTTTGCTGAATTTACAGGAAATCGCACTGCTCGTTTTCGGCATTATTTTCTTCGCGCTGATCATCACCGGATTGGTTCTAAACACGACGTTTTTGCTGCGCGAAATTCGCCGCAACGAACAGCACGACGCATTTTTAAATGCCGTTACGCACGAACTGAAAACGCCGATTGCGTCAATCAGACTTTATCTCGAAACCTTGAAAACGCGCGATGTTTCGCCTGCCAAACGCGAAGAATTCTACGACGTTATGCTTTCGGACAGCGACCGTCTTTTGACGACGGTCGAACAGGTTTTACACGCCAGCCGTTCGCGCGTTCAGAAAAAACTCAATACGTCGGCGACGATAAATATCAACGAAATTTTGCGCGAGTGCGCCGCGATAATTCTGAGCCGTTATAATTTGCCGAAAGATATGATGGAATTTGAAAATTTTGACGAGGAATTATTTTTAAAAGGCAATAAGAGCGATCTGCAAGTAGTTTTTACTAATCTTTTGGACAATGCGGTAAAGTATTCCGGCGAATCAGTAAATGTAAATGTTTCGTTGAAAACCTTGGACGAAAAGAAATTTGAAGTTCGCGTCAAAGATTCAGGAGACGGCATTCCTAAAAACGAATTAAAAAGAGTTTTCAAACGATTTTACAGAGTTCCCGGCGATTCGACGCAAACGGTCAAAGGCACGGGTTTGGGACTTTTTATCGTGCAAGCCTTAGTAAAAAAACACGGCGGGAAAATCCGCGTCGAAAGCGAAGGTCTCGGAAAAGGAAGCGAGTTCATCGTGCAGTTTAAAAGTGAAAAAGTGTAGAATCAAATTATGAGAATTCTCGTCGTCGAAGACGAAAAACATCTGGCTGAAGGTTTGCGTTTTAATCTCGAAGCCGAAGATTACGAAGTTGAAACGATTGACAACGGCGAAACCGCACTCGACATTTTAATCGATAAAAACAAAAATTTCGATGCCGTCGTCCTCGACGTGATGCTGCCCGGCGCGGACGGTTTCGCCGTGGCGCGAACGATGCGCGAAAAAGGAAATTTCACACCGATCCTGATGCTTACGGCACTTAATCGCCCCGAAGATGTTCTTCAAGGATTTGAAGCGGGCGCAGACGATTATCTGCCGAAACCGTTTGAATTAAATATTTTTCTGGCGCGCCTGAACGGACTTTTGCGCCGCCGAAAATGGCTTTCCGAAGAAGAAAAAGTAAAAACTTCGGGCGAATTTTTAGAGATAAACGGCAGAACGATTGATCTCGGAAATCTCGAACTTAGTAACGGCGACGAGAAAATCCAGCTTACTTTGATGGAAGTAAATCTCTTGAAATTTTTGTTTGAAAATGCGGGAACGGCGGTTTCGCGTAAGACGATTCTCGAAGAAGTCTGGGATTTGCACGAAGACACCGACACGCGGGCGATTGATAACTTTATTGTCAGATTGAGAAAATATCTGGAAGACACGCCCGAAAAGCCGCAAATTCTGCAAACCGTGCGCGGTGTCGGCTATCGTTTTGCGAATCAGTAGTCATTAGTTAGCAGTCAAAAATTAAATAACAAATTATTAAATTGATTGTTTAATAACGGACGATATTGAAATCAAAATGTTTATATGACTACTTTTTATCATCATCTTTCGACAATTTATAATAAGGACGATGCTGAACCTCATATTGTTTTTCATCATAAATTCCGTCGCCGTTGACATCAACTTTCACTTCGATTTCATATTTTTTTCCGGCTTTTCGTTCGACGGACGGTTCATAAGCGATGCTGTATTGATTACGCAAAAGCGCATTAATATTTTGCAGAATTCCCGGAATCTCGCCTTCAAAAGTCATCGGAAAATGTCTTCCGCCGGATTCTTTGGCAAATGTATTCATCTGATTTTGCGCCTGCAAAAACGTCAGCCTTCCGGGCATTCCCGAAATCGAATCGGTCGGTCCCAATTGATCGCCGTATAATTTGAAGAAATAATTTCCCGTGCTGATTATGTAAATCGGAATTCCGGCATCCTGAATAATCTTGCGAATTTCGCCGAGATTTATTTTGCTGAACGTGTCTATTCCCGAAGCGACGAGAATGATCGCTTTGCGCGGCGATTTTACGTCAACCATTCCGCCGTATTGAGCCGTTCTTTCCTTTGAATCTTCAAGTACGACCGAATCGCCTTTGCCGCCGACGAGAGCAAATTTTAATGCGTCGAAAAGATTATTTTCGCGGAATGCCGGATTGTTTCTCAACAAAATATCAGTCGTTGCACGCAGGCGGTTCGGATCGTTTGTAAAATCCGTAATCGGTGTCGGACGCATATCGAAAGCAATAACCGAAGCGTAATCATCAGGTGCTTTGATAAAGTTGGAAAGAAAATAAGCGACCGGACGAACGACTTCGAGTTTCGCTTCGCCTGCGTAGCCGCCGCGTCTTGCACCGAAAAGTTCCGACCATTTGCTGTATTCGACGACTAGCGAAACCGTGATCGGTGCTTCGGGTTCGGCAAAATTTGTAATTTCCTGTTTCACACCGTTTTCAAAAACGGCAAAGTTCCCTCTTTTCAAACCCGTGACGATGCCGCCGGATTTTTTGTCAATAACAACCGCGTCAACATTGACGATATTCGTCTTGATTTCCAAAACTTCATCATCAATGACGGCGTTTTTTTCTTCCTGACGAATTCGCTCTTCTTCCTGCGCTTTTTTGATTTCTTCTTCGGTCGGACGGTTATTTTTCTTTCCGTCTGTGCGTTTATCGTCAGGTCTTTGCGGACGCGATTGAGCAAAAACGACGGAATTTGAACTGACAAACAGCGAAAGGATAAACAAAACGGCGGTTAAATATCGGATTTTCATAATTACAACTTCTTTCCCGGAAAATTTCACTCTTTAGATACTGATTCTCTCTTTTTAGTTGTTAATTATCAAGGCTAAAAAGATAAGATCAAATTTTTCTCAGAATTGTCAGGCGTAAAAACCGATGTTTTAATTTTTTAATCCAGTTTCGTCGGCGCGTCTGAATGCGGGACAAAACATTTGCGGCAGCGCGCTTCGTATTTGTCGCTCGCGCCGACTTCGACGCGCTCGTTCGAATCCGATGTGCGCTGTGAATAATTCGCCGTCGCGCCGCATTTAACGCAGATGGCGTGAGTTTTCGTAATAAATTCCGCGATTGAAAGAAGCTGCGGCATCGGCTCGAACGGATTCCCCATAAAATCCTGATCGAGTCCGGCGACGATGACGCGCTTGCCGCTGTTTGCCAAATCGTTGACCGCTTCGATAATTTCCATATCGAAAAATTGTCCTTCGTCAATTCCGACAACTTCCGTGTCATCCTTGATTTGCGCGAGCAATTCTTTCGCCGTCATCACGGGTTTTGAAATATGCGTCATTCCCGAATGTGAAGCGATTTCTTCGAGCGAATAACGGTCGTCAATCTGCGGTTTGAAAACCTGCACTTTCTGCCGTGCGATTCGCGCACGATTCAAGCGGCGAATCAATTCTTCCGATTTTCCCGAAAACATCGAACCGACAATAATTTCCACCCAACCCGTGCCGTTTTGTCTAGTTTTGCGGCGTTCTTCCGTGTCGTCAAATAATAATTCTTTAACCATAATTTAGAATGCAAAGTTTTCAATTATAGTAGAAAAGCCGAAATAATGAAAAAGCAGATGTGATGCAAATTTATTTAGCTTTTTCAGATGATTTCGCTTATTCTGGAGAATGTGAAGTTGAAACTTTGCCAAACCTGCAAACGTCCTTTTTTGGAAGAAAAACACGAATTCTGCCCGCATTGTCCCGCGCCGCCCAACGCTGACAGTTATTTTAATCTCGGCTGTATTTTGCTGATGATTCTGCCGCTCTTTTTGTTTATCGTGTTTTGGATTTTTTACTTTGCCGCAATTATTCTTAAGATAATTTTTTTCCGCTGATTGAAGAAAATATTATTTTATTCATCATTGTCGTCCGGTTTATTCGTCCGGTTGTCATTTAAATTTTCGTTTGAAGAATTGTCGGATCGTTTGATCAAACTCGTCGCAATCGAATCAATCACCGCCGAGCCGAGAGATTTTTTGGTGACATTGTTGGTGATTATCGCAAAAGCGAGAACTTCATTTTCGGTTTTCGCGTAACCTGCCAGCGAATTTACAAAAGTTATCGTGCCGGTTTTCGCCAAAATATTGCCTTTTACTTTTCCGAGCCGACCGCCGAGAGTTCCGTCGGTCGCGGCAATCGGCAGAGAGTTTTTGAAAACTTCCGCAAAATTTGACTGCGCCGCGTAAATTAAAGCTCGTCCGAACGCTTCCGGCGTTATGAAATCGAGACGCGACAAACCCGAACCGTCGTGAATTTGAAGTTCTTCGACGGCGGCTTTATTTTCGTTGAGAAATTTTTTGATAACACTCGTTCCGGCGGAATCATCGCCGCGAACTTCCTGCAAATTCTTGTTATCGCCCGGCGCGGTATCGCCGAATTTTTTGCCGATTGTCCGCAAAAGCAATTCAGCGTAGATGTTCACCGAACGCTTATTCATTCGCTGAACGATTTCCGCGAGAGTTTTGCTCTCGACCGAAGCGAGTTCGGTCATATTTTCAACTTGCGGTCTGTTTTCGGTTTTCCAATCCACGGATTTCGCGTCGCCTTCGATCACGATTCCTTTTTTCTCTAAAAACTCCTTAAAAGTTTGCGCCGTCCAAAGTGCGGGATTATGAACTGATAGTCTTCCCGAAGCCTTGCCGCCGTAACCCCAAACATAAACTTCGTTATCCGCCAAACCGCGCTTGAGTCCGAATGCTTCTTTTTTGCCTTCCTGCGGTGGTTTCAGAGCGTCTTGCAAATGAATAAAATCGGTCGAAGCGGCTAATTTGCCGTCGCCGTCGGTGTAAACTCCGGCTTGATTTTCACGAAACGTCAACGCGCTCGCTTCGGCGGCGTAATACCATTGCAGATCATTCCACGTCCAGCCTTCACCGAGCGCATCGCCTTTAAAATAACTTTCATCACCGACAATATTTCCTTTTATACGTTTTACGCCTTTCGCCTGAAGTTGATTTGCCAAATCGCTCAAATACGCTTCATCAAAATCCGGCGCGCCTTCGCCGTAGATCGTCAGATCACCGTCTAAACTGCCGTCCGACGCAATTTGATTTTGGGCAAAAACGTGCGTCCGCCAGCGAAAATCCGCTCCGAGTTTATTGAGCGCGACAATTGCCGTGAGAGTTTTCTGGATCGAAGCCGGATTAAAAAGTTTTCTGGCATCTTTTGCAACCAAAACGCGACCGTCTTTCAACGAAACGACGAAAACTCCCCAACGCGCATTTTGCAAAGGACTTTTTTCTATAATTTCATCAATTTTTTTCGCCAGCGCGACATCTTCGGGCTTTTCGGAAATTACTAACGGCTCTGCGAGATTTATGTCCGGCGCGGAAATTTCGATGTCGCTCTGACTGATTATCTCTTCGTTTGCGTCATCCGTATTTTGCTGTGTATTTTGTGCGGTTTGAAAACAAGCGGTTGAAAAAACGATGATTAATCCGCAAACTGATGCGAGCAGGCGCGGAAACGCCCGCAAAAATTCATACTTCTTTTTGATCATTTGTAAATAAAAAACTTTTCGTAAGGTGTCTTGGCAGATTACATTATCCGCAAATCATTGCCGGTCATTTCTTCAGGTTTTTCTATACCTAAAATTCCGAGAATTGTCGGCGCAACATCTTCGAGTGCGCCGTTTTGTCTGAGTCTTACGCCGTTTGATTGGTCATCAATCAGATGAAACGGGACGGGATTCGAGGTATGCGAACCGAACGGTTCGCCGGTTAAAATATCCGCCATTTCTTCGCAGTTTCCGTGATCGGAGGTAACGATTGCAATTCCGCCGACTTCGCGGATTTTTTCCAGAATTCCGCCGAGACAAGTGTCAACAAACTGCACGGCTTCGATAGTTTTTTCCAGATTTCCTGTGTGCGCTACCATATCGGCGGACGCGAGATTTACGATGAAAACGTCGTTTTCGCCTGCTTCCAAACCGCTCAGAAGTTTATCTGTAATTTTAAAACTCACGGTTTCCGGCTGTAATTCGAGTTCATTCGTTTTCGGCGAAGGAAAAACGACGCGCTGCTCACACGGATGTTCCAGTTCGTTGCCGCCGTTGAAAAAGTATGTCAGTTCGGGAAATTTTTCGGTTTCCGTCACGCGGCAGTTCAAAATTCCGTTTTCGGCGAAAACTTTTGCCAAAACATTCGGTTGTTCGTCTGCTTTAAAGGCAACGGGCAAATTGAATTTGCGGTCGTATTCGGTCAGACAGACGGCAAGAACCGTCGGTTTTCCGTAGGCAACAAATTCCGCATTTTCCGAAACCGCTAATGCTTTAGCGAGTTGGCGCATACGGTCGGCGCGGTGATTAAAAAAAATCACAACATCGCCGTCTTTTATAGCTGCGACCGGCTCGCCGGGTTTTTCTTCGAGAATCACGGGCGAGATAAATTCGTCGGCGATTCCGCGCAAAAAAGAATTGCGAATCGCGGTTACGGCATCATTTGCGCGCTCGCCTTCGGAGTGAACGAGCATTGTAAACGCCCGCGCCGTGCGTTCCCAATTTCTGTCTTTATCCATCGCATAATAACGCCCGCACAGCGTCGCAATTTTTCCGATTCCAATCTCCGCCATTTTGATCTCGATTGCTTCGACATAAATATCAGCCGTCCGCGGCATCACATCGCGCCCGTCCAAAATTCCGTGAACAAAAACTTCCTCGACGTTTTCCTGTTTTGCAAAACGAAGCAGAGCAAAAAGATTCTCCGTCGAAGAATGAACGTCCGCGTCCGAGATCAAACCGATAAAATGAACCCGGTTTTGATTTTCTTTCGCCTTTTGAAAAGCATATTTTAAAACGGGATTTTCGAGAAACGCGCCGCTTTTAATGTCATCGGAAATCTTCCCGACATCAGTCTGCACGATGCGACCCGCGCCGATATTCAGATGTCCGACCTCGGAATTTCCCGGCGCGTCTTGAGTTAAACCGACGCGCAAACCCGAAGCGGCAAGCGTCGTGCTTGGATAGCGCGTGGCGATTTCCTCGTAGTAAGGCGTATGTGCCAGAGCGATGGCATTACCTTCCTGTTTTCGTGAATATCCCCACCCGTCAATAATTACCAGCGCGAGCGGACGTTTGGCAGTTGCGGACTGCGTATGTTGGTTCTGGGATTGTTCCATTATGATTCAAAATCGGAATTGCTGTTTTGTAAACGGCTCTGATTAATTTTAGATTTGCCGAATTTATTCTAAGTCGAGTATCTATCCAGTTTTATTTTAAGTTAATTACCGAAATTTTGACAAAAGAAAAATCTTAAATCAGCGATTTAAAGTTTTGAAACTGTTAATCGTTTGATTTTATTGAATAAATTTGAAAGTTTTTATTTTACCGTTTGATTTTTGAGTAAATGAAAAAAGCCGCAATGAAAATTCACTGCGGCTTTTTTAATGAAAATCAGGAAATTTTCATTACTCTCGATTATGATTATTTAGCCGTAATTATAAGATTATCAATTACATCTGCAAGTGATATTACGCTTGTAGAAAAACTGTATCTTTTGGCTGTAACCGTAATCACATAAGTTTCTCCGACCATTACATCTTCAAAAGTAAAGTAACCGAATGAATTAGTTTTGGCACTTCGAATCTCACCGCTGGACGATTGTATAGTCAGCAGCGCATTTGAAATTCCGACGTTGCCTGAATTTACGACTTGTCCCGAAACGGAAACTCCCGCCGCCGTCGGAGCGTTTGCTCCTAATGTCCAATCGGAGAAAGAATTTACGCCGTTCAAGGTGAAAGTGTTTGTCGCCGTATTTGACGAACTCGGCGCAATATATTGATTAGTCATCGCCGAACGTCTAATAAAGCTGAAAGCATTTTCGTTTGCACTTGCCGGAACGTCGCTGTCAAGATATGTCAAAGTCAAATCCGTCTGAGTTACTCCGCCTGTCGGCGTTAAACTCCAATAACGCTGAATCGAATTGGCATTATTCACGCCGGGCATAAATCCGTTGTGCGGATTGACGTTGAAATTGCCCGTTCCGACAACATTACTCAATTTAACCGGCGAGTAGCCGTCTGTGCCGACCGGGAAATTATATGTTCCTCCCGCGCCGATACATCTGGTCAGACTTCCTTTAACATAACTCGTCGCGCTTCCGCCGCTGACGGCTGACACGGAACAATCGCTGATCGTCAAGGTAAATCCTCCGGTGTCAACAATTCTGTTTGAACCTAATTGAAGATCACTAACGGTCGTGTCGGATGTATTAACCGGATTGTTGGCAATTCCCGATGTCGGAATAATTACCGCGTCATTCGATCCGGGTTTGCCTGAACCTCTCCAGTTTGCCGGATTGTTCCAATCCGAACTGACTGCGCCCGTCCAGACTCTCGGGTTTTTATAACAGATTGTCACATCGTTCAAAACCGGCGTAACAGTACTGTTGGTAGTTGAAAAATACGCTTTGTATTTCAAATATCGCAAACCGTTAAACTGGCTGAGAGATGCGCCGCTTGACGTATAGTAAGTCGCGGCGGTGCCGTCCGGTCCGACGAAATTAAACGGACCGTTTATATTGTTGCTGCCCGCAGCCTGAAACCGCAGACTTGTATTAGTCGGAACATTCGCCGTCCAGGACAAAGTACTCCAGTTAGTCGTTCCGTCGGCTACGGGATTCGAATCTTTCGTCCCTGAGACAAGCGTTCCCGATGCCGCATAACCGGTTTTTACAAAAACTCTGAATCCGAGATCGCGTCCGCCCGATGTTGTATCGGCAATCCACGTCGAACCGCTGTTTGTCGAAGTTGCGCGCTGTCCGTTTGCATAAGGATTGCTGTTGGGAGATGTGCAGCTGCAAACATATGCGTAAGTTCCCGCCGAAGGATTGGAATCAGGACGCACGACTAAAGCATATTTCGTTCCGGCTGTTAAAGTCGGCGGAGATGTGAATACTGCGCTGTAAAATCCGCCCGATCCGCTGTTGAAGCCCGGAATCGTCGCCGTTGCCAGATCACCTCCGGTCGGACTTGCCGGACTGCCGGTTGTCGCGCGGATCGAAACCGTTAAATTCGGAGTCGTTCCGGTACAGCCGCTGCAGAATAGATTTAAATCCGCCTGCGTCATTTGTCCGGTTATACCTGCTGTGAATGTCTGAGCCACCCAACTGGTTGAAGTAATACCGAAGCCGCTGGTTGTTACCGAAGTGTTTTGCTGGTCTGCGGTCGGCGTATCTAAAAGAGTAACATCGCCGGGAGCCGTACTCAGATCGAGATTTGCCGGAACGCCGTTTTGAAAATCGCTCTGTGTACTGTCCGTCGGACAATCGGCTGCCGTCGCCGTTCCGAGCGTAAAATTCTGCGTCGTCGTCGAACCGTCGGATATAACGATATTACCGGCTGAATCGGAAGTATATCCGGTTGCGTTCGCCGTATCGGTTAAATAAGTTCCCGACGGTAGATTTGTAAATGAATAAAAACCGCTTGCGTTAGTTGTCGTTGTCCGGCTTCCGAGAGTAACAATCGCTCCGCTTACGGGCAATCCTGTAACGGATGAAATAACCGTTCCCTGCAAAGTTCCGTTCGATGACGGAACGCACGAAGGAAAAGAAAAAGAGCCGATTCGAGTTTGCCAGTTGCCGCCCGTAGCGATGTAATATTCCGTCGTCATCCAAAAAGTACAACCGTCGGGATCAAGCGTCATCGTGCTGTAGTCGCCCCAACGGGTACTCGTATTTTGAGAACCCGTACTTTGGATAAGTAATTGTTCGGTTTGCGGAAGCGTGTTCACGGCATCTGTTGAAAGGCGACCGGCATATTGAATCGCGGACATCGCCGCCGAACTCGATGTGCTGTAAACCATTGCCATATCGCCCGCACGATTTACCCCTGCGCTCGGCATATATCTGCTGAGCGTCGAATCGGGATTATGAGTTGCGGCTTGCGTCGTATTTGCCGCTACCGTTCCGCCTGTAACATTGACCTGATAATATCGCGCTGCCGCCTGTGTTGAAGAACTTCCGCGCACGGTGTGAGTATTCCATAATGATTCGACTCCGCCGATATTCGTATATTGATTCTGCATCATCAGACGCGTCGCCAGAGTGTCGTTGGCGGTGCCGCCCAAAACAGGGACGGTCGCAGGCGCGGCTATCCAACTTGCGGGAGCAATCGTCAAAGACGGACCCGTAAAGGTAGAGGTAGATATTTTATTCCAATCAACGTGAAATTTATATGTGCTGATCGCGTTCGTATATTGAGACACGACCGTAAAATAATTAGGCGAACCTGCCGGCGGCGTTCCCGTCTGAAGCCGCGCATTTGCGGGTAAAAGAGTAAATTCCGCCGACGGAGCATTGAACGCAACGACCTGAACGGTCGGCGAGCCGGCATACATTTGAAATTTATTAAGCGCACGAACCCTCGGATAAGCATAGGAGCCGCTCGCCGAAAATCCGAACATATTGGCTGACATATAAATTCCGTCGTTCCAAACGCCGAATTTCGGATAATCGCCCAGATAATCGGTATCTACGGTGTAATAAAAATTCCAGCCGCCGGCGACCGGATCACCCGTTTTGGAAGCCGCAAAACATTGATACGAATTTGACGTAACATTTCCCGAACCGTCAAGCGTAAAAGCGAAGTCCGTAATTATCCAGCGATCTTCAAAAGAATCATATAAAACTACCGGATCGCCGAAGTTATTGTTGTCGCACAAATTGCCGAAATTTCCCTGACTCATAAAATTGTTCAGGGTAAGTGCAGTGACGCGGCTTCCGTCAGATTTTTTGTAAATGCCGATGGATGAATTAACGGATTGAATAAAATATGTCGGACCGACATCGCCGTTTGTATCCGGCGGTCGTCCCGCGCCCCAATTCTGATAATCCAATCCGAGGAAATTTGCAATCGGCGCAGGTGCCGCCGCCGTAGGCGAATCAGGCAAACCTGAACCGGCTTCTACCGGATCGCCTTCATCAATGACTTGCATATTGGGACCTTCGCGTTCCGGGCGTTCGATTTTTACCGGCTTTTGATAAGGAATCTTGCGAAGATCGCCCGTAAAAGTTCCGGCGCGTTTCAACTTGGATTCCATCGGTTGCTCGTCGGTTTTTTCACCGCGATCACTATCGGTCGCTTTGCGGACGACGCGAACATCGTCGTCTTTATCATCGCGGTCTTCTTTATCCCGCCCGCGATCTTTGTCTTCACCTTGGAGTTTGCGCTTCAGTGAAACTCCCGCCTTATAAAGAACCTTTTCTTTAACTGTTTTCTGCTTTGTTTTAGCAGGTTGTTTCTGCGCCGTCGCCAGACCGGCAAACAGGCAAAATGACAAAATAATTGTAAATGCAATAAATAATTTTTTACGTGTAAACATTGAATACTCCTAAAAATAAATACGTTTCGGGCTTCAGTAATCAGACACACCTATAGCTGTCAAATTACCGCCTGTGTAAATTGATAATGCGGAAATAAAACTTATTTCTCTTCTCTTCTTGTCTCTTCTAGTTGTCGGGGTTTGTTACCTTTGGAGTAACATTTATTTCCCGCGGAATGATTTTTGGAGGTTTTCTTTCAGGACGTTCCTTCCTGATCGGTTCGGATGGCGGAATTTGGCGCAGGTCGCCGTTAAAACTGCCTGCTGAATTAGCTTTTGATTCTTCAGGTTGGGAATTAGCAGTTTCTTTGTGTTGATTTTGAATAACCTTTGATGAACTCCTTTTTTTAACGAAGTTGCTTTTGCCTGTATTTTGTTTATTACAGTTCTGCATTTTGGTCTTAGTTTTTCCTTTAACCGATTTTGCAGTTCTTTTCTTCCGTTTTTTCCCGGTCACGGCAGACGTTTTCATTACCGTTTTAGAATTTTTATTCAAAACGGTTTTTTTGGAAATAGAAACTTGCGCCGATGCCGGAATAATATAAATTACGCTCAGCAAAAGCAGTAAACAAATGTTTTTCATTACAGGTTGCGCCGCTTTTATTTCAATGCTCGAAAAAATACTTCTAAAATCGGATAAATGAACTCCGGGCGTTTATTAAAGATAGCTTCAGTCAACTGAAAAACTATCACGCTTCGTATTTTTCTGTAAGCAAAATCAGCTTTTAAAAGTTACCTAATCTTTTTAAACTTTATAATTGTCTCAAACCCGAGTAATTAAGTGTCTAAAAGCTTGATTTCCGGTTGTCTGTTAAATAAATAAAAGGGAACTAGAAGGATAGTATGTGAAAAGAATATTATTTGCAAGCGTGGAAATCGGTTCTGTTTTATAAAACAGCAATTTATTTTTAAAATTCCGAATATTGATCTCCGGTATTAATTTTTTTCATTATCGAGATTCTTCAAAAAATCAATAAGCATCCGGCGCAGGCTTTTCCATCCAGCGTTCGGGATATTCGAGCGCGTGAAAACCGAATTGCTTATAAAGTCCGTGCGCGTCGGCAGTTGCCAGAATCCAACGCCGCAAATTTTGCAGTTCGGAATGATTGATAACCGTTTCCAACAACCATTTGCTCAAACCCGAACCACGAAATTCTTCTAAAATAAAAACATCGCCGAGATAAGCAAACGTCGCAAAATCGCTGACAATTCTTGCAAATCCTACTTGATTTTCGCCTTTATAAAGACCGAAAACAAGAGAATTATTGATCGCAGTCAAAGTTTGTTCTCTCGTGCGCGTCTTCGCCCAGTAAGATTCTTGCGTCAAAAACCGTTGAATTACGTCAATTTGCAGACGTTTTTTGTCTGTGCTGATCGTAAATTCTCCGTTTTGCCATTGATTCATCAGATTTTATCCGCCTCTATAAACGTCAATTTAATATGATTCTATTCGCTGACGGCATTGTCCGGCAAACATTTGGAATGACGAAATTACAAAATTTAATTTTCTTGTATTTCCTGTAGTTGGCTTTCGTGAATTTCCCGTTCGTGTTTCTGTTGTTTGCGGAAAGAATAAAGATAGATGACAATCGCAACATTAAATATCAAAATTCCGGCGCGGACGAACGTCGTTTTCTGAAAGAGTTCGTAGATTTCAAACGGAATATAAAGACAACCGGAAATGATCGCAAACCATTCCGCCCAAGTCCGCAAACGCCATAAACCGTAGGCTTCGACAAAACGCACCGCCGCATAAACGAGCGAGAGAATGAAAAAAATTTTGATATTCGACGAATCGAGTTTTGTGATCGTTTCGACGATTCCGTGCGCGACGCGACCTTCGGAATTGAGGTGAAGGAAACCGACCAAATCTTCCGCAAATTCGGCGATGTCGCGGTGCATCAGCGACAAAATTCCGAAACCGGCGATCAAACCGATCACGCCTTTTACGGCTTCAAAAATCGCTATCAAATGAATGCCTGTTTTTGACGGGTGAATCTTTTGCAAATTCTCTTTTCTCCGAATTTGAAGTTATCACAAAAGAAATTTATCCACTATCGGAAAGTAATTTGCAAATTAAAAACGCGATGCCTTTTAAATCAAAAACTTTTCTGTATAATCTAGTCTTTATGTTGACGAAAACCGAAGATTTAGAAAATTATCTGACCGACGCGAGCAATCTGCAAGGCGGATTTGCCGACAAACTTTTTATTCCCGAAACGCGGGAAGAGATCGCCGAAATTTTGAAAGCGGCGAACGCGGAGAAAATTCCTGTAACAGTTTCCGGCGCAAGAACCGGAACTGTCGGCGGCGCGATTCCGTTCGGCGGTTTTGTCATTTCGCTGGAAAAATTTGGTGAAATAAAAGAGATCGGCGAAGATTTCGCGGTCGTCGGCAGCGGCGTGATTTTGAACGATCTGCAAAAAGCGGTCGAGACGAAAAATCTTTTTTATCCGCCCGATCCGACCGAATGGAGTTGTCAGATCGGCGGAACGGTGGCAACAAACGCTTCGGGCGCGAGGAGTTTCAAATACGGCGCGACGCGCAGATTTGTCAAAAGATTGGAGATTGTTTTGCCGGACGGCGAACTTTTAAATCTCAAACGCGGCGAAGTTTTTTCTAATAACGGTTTTATCGAACTCGAAACCGAAAGCGGGAAAAAATTGACGGTCAAACTTCCGACTTACGGGCAGTTGAACATCAGAAAAAACGCCAGTGGTTATTTCTCGATGGAGAAAACCGACGCAATTGATCTGTTCATCGGAAGCGAAGGAACGCTCGGCGTTATCACCGAGATCGAACTCGAACTAGTGACGAAACCCGAAGGTTTTTTGAGCGGAATCGTGTTTTTCAAAAACGAAACGGACTTACTGAATTTCGTCAACGAAGCGAGAAACGAATCGTTTGAAACGAGGCGAAGCCAAATTTCAGATTTCAAATTTCAAATTTCAAATCAAATTGATGCGACAATGTTGGAATACTTTGATGGTAATTCTTTAAGTTTTATCAGCGAAAAATTTCCCGAAACGCCGTTGGAAATGGCGGGCGCGATCTTTTTTGAACAGGAAACTAATTTGGAATCGGAAGACGAATTGTTTGAAAAATGGAACACGCTTTTTGAAAAACACAACGCGGAGATCGAACAATCCTGGTTTGCGATAAACGAACAGGATTTGGAGAAAATGCGCGAATTTCGTCACGCCTTGCCGGTTTCGGTCAACGAAAAAATTGTGCGGAACAAGCAGAAAAAAGTTTCGACCGATATGATCGTGCCGGACGAAAATTTCGCGTCTTTCTTAAAATTTTACAAAGAAAAATTAAGCGAAAGCGGTTTGGAATATGTAATTTTCGGACACATCGGCGACAATCATCTGCACGCGAATATGATCCCGAAAAACGCCGACGAAGCGCAAAAAGCCAGACATCTTTACGGGCGTTTCATCGCGCAGGCGATTATGCTCGGCGGCGCGATCTCGGCGGAACACGGTATCGGGAAACTCAAATCGAAATATCTCTACGTAATGTTCGGCGAGCGTTATTTGAACGAAATGGCGGAAGTCAAAAAAGCGTTTGACCCGAATTCCATCTTGGGGCGCGGGAACGTGTTTGACGAGAAATTTTTGTAGGATTTTAACCGCAGAGACGCGGAGACGCGGAGTTTTTTAATAAAGGATTTTTTTTCGGTTATGATCGCCGTTTTGTGAAAAAAACGGAATTTTTCGCACGAAGTTTTCTGCTCCGCAGGAGCTTTCGTAAATAGTCCCGCAATTTATTGCGGGGTTTGATTGGAATAAATTTGAAATCCCGTAGGGACGAAAGAAAATCTTTCGTCCCTACGGGACTTTGGCTTGATTCGGAAATATTCCCCGCAATAAATTGCGGGGCTATTTGCTTTTCGCCCCTACGGGATTTTTTTTACATCTGACTTATGCAGTTATCAGTGAACAGTTAGCAGTTATCAATCAATTTCTGATAGCTGTTTACTGATAACTGCTAACTGCAAAGCCGCTGTTTCGCCATCACGTCCATTGATTTGTCGGGCGGCTGTTTATTGGCGGAATTAATCTCCCCAAAATTTGATGTAAGTAAGAGTTTCACCTTTAGCTTTTTGAATGAATTCTATAATTTTCTCAAACTCTGTGCGCTTTTCTTCGTCACGGAAAAGTGAAAGCGATGATTTTAGTTCGTCTATCAACACGGGAATCTGATATTGATTAAAAGTTGTATCTCCCCAGGCATCAATAAACCGCAAACATTTTGTTTCCTGTAAAGCCGCTTTCTCATCAAGCAGCGAAATCATCTCAAAAATCAAACCGAAATTTTGCTGAGTAAACTCCTCAATTTTCTTGCCGTTCTCGTCTTCCCAACTAATCATAAACATAAATTTTCCTCCGAGATTTTTGAGAGACGACAAAATAACGCTAAAGACAAAAGCGGAATTATTCTGCTAATCACAACGCTGTTGATAAGAAAATCGCTGTTTCGCCCTCACGTCTATTGATTTGTTCGGTGCGGCGTTGTTAGAAAAACGCCTGCTATTTGTCCTTCCAAAATACCTCGCAGTCGCCAATTTTTTCAAAATACTTCGTTAGTGCGTTCGTAGCATTGTTGCCGTCATATTCTGAACCGTCTGCAAAAAAGACATCTCTGACAACGAGGACAATAAGCATTTTCATCTCTGAGCGCAACTTCAATTCGTCGCGTAACTCTTTCGTTAACGGAACTATTTGCTTTTCATCAAGGTCGTCCGGCGAAACTTGTCCCGACAACAAAATTGAGTTCGAGTCGCTCCAATCGTTAGACAAAGTGCCGCCAGTACCGTTAAGCCGCCAAGCTTCAGAAATATATCCAACAATCGGTTTTGTGCCGCGATTTCGGAGGTCATACGAATAAACAATGCGTTTTGTGGAAAGATCGTAAAGCAATCTAGCATTTTCAAGTTGCAAAGGGCAATCTGGTTGCGCGGCAATCGTTAACATTACGTCGGCTGGCGGAATAACAGCATAACGCGGTTTTTCCTGCTTTGCGTTTCCTTGAGCTTGAATTGCTATGGAAAGAAAAACTACCAATAATCTCTGTACGGGACAAAACGACATAAGTTAGCTGTTGTCAGCATCTTAGAATTGCAAAGATATTTACTCTCGAATATCTCTTTAGTTCAAATAACACCTCTTGGATTATTTCACATCCTAATCTGAAAAGACTTGTTTGCGCTCTCCCGTTCTTTTTTATTTCAATCGAGTTGACGGCGTTTTCCGCTTCCCCTGTTTTGATCGCCCACGCCACTGCTAACGCCAATACTCCGAATAACTTATCTATCTTCTCCACTTTCGTCAGATGCGTTTTTTCGATCTCGAATCCGCGACTCTTTAAGTTCTGAAACAATGTTTCTATCGCCCATCTCCGCTTGTATTCCGACAGGATTTTCTCACTCGCTTCAGACGAAATGACAATCACACTTTCCTGAGAGTCTTTTCCTCTTTTCACCTCGACCGATACCTTGACTCCGGCGTATCTCCTCGCCCGTCGCAAACGGTAACTCTCGCCGATCTTCAATGTTCGTAACAATTTCCCGCATCTCATCGGCTTCCCGCTTTTGTTGGTAATCGTCATCGAAGCTTTTATCCGCAGACGAAACGGGACTTTTTCCTTGTCCAGATATTTGACCAATTCATATCCGTCAAACTCACGGTCACCACTCAAGTATTCGATGTTTTTGATGCCGAATACTTTGATATAACGCCCGATTATCTGTTTCTTTTCCGCTAATACGGAGTTGCCTTTGCGCGAGAGCGTTATCCAAAATAACGGTATCGAAGTGTTTCCAACCACGATTGATAACGTCAAAATGTTGACCCATATCAAGCCGTATTTCCACTCGGTGCGATCCAACGCCAAAACATACTTACCTTTCGGTTTGATGATCGCAATAATCAACTCGGCAAAAATGTCGAAATCAATCTCAGCCAACTGAAAAAAGCGTTTTAACCGCCGATATTTTGAATCCTTCTTAGCCGATAAGTCTAAAACATTGGCTAATCTTGCCAAATTTGTAGTGTTCTGTTGAATAATGGCGATCAGCAAAGCCGCCGCCAACTCGACGCGACGCTTATCTAATGGTAAATTTGCTCGTAATGCTGCAAAGCATTCGGATGTGTTTTTTTCATATGCTGAGGGCTAATTTAGCTCAAAACACATCCGTTATCTATTTTCAAATATCTTTTTAACTTTGTTTTTGTCCCGTGCAGAGACCAATAATAGAACTTTAACGTATTTCATAATGACCTCCGATTAAAACAAAAAAGCACCGAACTTTAATTTATGCTGAATTAAATTCCGCCCAATAATTTAGGCGGAATTTCTAAAATTTGCTAATGGTTATTCTATCAAAAAAACGCTGAAGACAGAATCGGAATGAAACACTGCGTTGAATTGATGTGAATTTCGTTCGCTGAGTGTGAGCAGTAAATAACGCGGTTTGTCGCTCACTTTCAGCGAGCAATTGATTGATGCCGACGGACGTAGGGTTTCGCTTATACTTCGCTGCACCCTACGCTATTATATTTGTCGCTGTCGGCGACGGGAAAAATTCGCTGCGCCGTTTATCGAGTCCGAATTGCCGTTGTTGATGATGGGCGGATTATTGCGTATCATCAGTTTAAATCTTTTCAACCGAGAAATTGGACGAAAATCAAATTAATAAGAAACAGGAAAAATAAATGATAAAGGCGATATTGATGGATTTCAACGGCGTGATTATTGACGACGAGCCGTTGCAGATGAAGGCGTATCAGGAAATCTTGAAGGGCGAAGACATAGATTTGACCGAAGAAGATTATTACGGTTCGATGGGAATGAACGACGAGGTTTTTCTCCGCGAAGTCTATAAGCGTGCGGGGAAAGAACCGGAAACTAATAAATTGCTCGAATTGAAAACGCTGAAAACACAGCGTTGGCGCGATTCGATTGCTAATGAAATTCCGCTTTTTCCCGATGTTGAAAATTTTGTCAGGAAAATGGAAAAGGAATTCGCGCTCGGAATCGTTTCGATGGCGCGGCGCGAAGAGATCGAATATGTGCTTGAACAGACGGGTTTAGGCGGACTTTTTATGACGATTGTAACGGCGGAAGATGTCGCGGAATGCAAGCCGAATCCCGAATGTTACAAAACGGGTTTTCGTTTAATTGACAGAGCGCGGACAAATCTCGGCAGCAATCCGATCGTCCACGAAGAATGTCTTGTAATTGAAGATTCGCCGCAGGGAATACGCGCGGGAAAAGCCGCAAGTCTGAAAACTCTGGGAATTTCAAACACGGTTGACGCGCAAAAATTGAGAGATGCGGGCGCGGATTCGGTGTCGAAATCGCTGGCGGATTGGATGCCGGAATCTATTAATCTCGTTTTCGGGTAAGAATATTTAACAGGGATAGACAGGATGGATAGGATAAGAAACGAAACGATGTTTTGATTATTCTTATTCATCCCTTTTACCCCTGTTTTATTTGTTTCATTGCTTAACTTCATTTAAATCTTCCGCTTAATTGAAACCTTTTCGATTAAATTTCCGTCTCTACAAGCAAATCTTTTCAGATTGATTCAAATCAAATTTTTCAGGAGAATTATAAAGTAATGTTAAAACGTAAATTAATCAGTGCATTTGCGCTGTATGTTCTGCTCGTTCCGGCGTTGGCTTTCGGTCAGGCGAAAGTTTACACCGCGCCGGAAGCGGACATCAATAAAATAAAAGAACAAGGAATGGGCAAGGATTCGCAGGTGATGCAGACGCTTTCGTATTTGACGAATGTGATCGGCGGTCGTCTGACGAATTCGCCTTCGATGAAACGCGCCAACGAATGGACGCGCGATACGATGACGAAATGGGGAATGAAAAACGCGCATCTCGAAGCGTGGGGACCTTTCGGACGCGGTTGGGCGTTGAAAGATTTTGAAGCGACAGTTTCATCGCCGTCGGTTTTTCCTGTTATCGCTTATCCGAAAGCGTGGTCGCCTTCGACCAAAGGCGAGATTACGAGCGAAGTCGTCTATTTTGACGCGAAAACCGACGAAGATTTCGCCAAATATAAAGGAAAATTAAAAGGCAAGATCGTTCTCGTTTCCGATCTGCGCGAAATCAAAGCCGATTTTGAAGGTTTCGGAACGCGCCGCACGGACGACGAATTAGCAAAGTTGGCGGAGATGCCGAATCCGGCTGATTCGCCGCGTCCGCCGAGAGTTGCTACGCCGGAACAGATGGAAGCATATCTAAAGCGTTTTCAGGATTCGGCAAAACGTATGAACTTTTTGCTCGAAGAAGGCGCGGCGGTGATGGTTGACAACAGTTCTAACGGCAGCGGCGGAACGGTTTTCGTTTCGGGCGCAAGCGTCGCGCAGAAAGTTCCCGAAACTCTGGCGGAAGCGTTCGGCGGCGACAATCGTCTTTCGGCGTGGGACAAAGCGGCGGAAAGCAAGATGATTCCGCAGATGACGATGGCGACGGAAGATTACAACCGTCTCCTCAGAATGGTCGGTTTCGGCGTGAAACCGTCGATGACCGTCAACATTCAAGCGCAGTATTATGACGACGATCTGATGGGATACAACACGGTTGCGGAAATTCCGGGAACTGATCCGAAATTAAAAGATGAAGTCGTAATGCTCGGCGGACATATGGATTCTTGGCACGGTTCGACCGGCGCGACGGACAACGGCGCGGGCGTTTCCGTGGCGATGGAAGCGGCGAGAATTATCTTGCAGTCAGGTTTGAAACCGCGCCGCACGATCCGCGTCGCGCTGTGGTCGGGTGAAGAACAAGGTTTGAACGGTTCGCAGGCTTACGTCGCGCAGCATTTCGGCGAAATGAAAGGCGGCGGCGGACGTTTTGCCAGAATGATGGGCGAAGCGACCGGAAAACCGGAACTCGTCAAAAAAGACGATTACGAAAAACTGTCCGCTTATTACAATCTCGACAACGGAACGGGAAAAATTCGCGGCGTTTATACGCAGAGTAATTCGCTCGTTGCGCCGATCTTCAAAGCGTGGCTTGCGCCTTTTAACGATCTCGGAGCGACAACCATAACGCTCACAAACACGGGCGGAACGGATCATTTGTCGTATGACGGAATCGGACTTCCCGGCTTCCAGTTCATTCAAGACGAGATCGAATACGGAACGAGAACTCATCACTCGAATCAAGACAATTTCGACCGCATCCAAGCCGGAGATATGAAACAAGCCGCGACAATTATGGCGGCGTTCGTATATCAAACGGCGATGATGGACGAAAAAATCCCGCGCAAACCGATGAACTAAAAAAGGCAAAAATAAGAATGTAAAAGGCACAAGTTAGTTCTATACGGAATTAACTTGTGCCTTTCATTTTGCGCTTATTTTCAAACTAATTTCAATACCTGTTCGTAAAACTTGGAAAAGTGATTGCTAAACTGTTAAAGTTAGCACTTAAGAAAAATGGATTTCGGCGATATTGTCGGGCAGACGCTCGATGACAAATATAGGATAGAAAAGGAATTAGGACGCGGCGGAATGGGCGCGGTCTATCTCGCCACGCATATCGGCACGGAACGTCCAGTGGCGGTTAAAGTCATTGTGCCGGAATTTATGCGGCGGACGGAATTTGTCGAGCGTTTTCGCCGCGAAGCGCGTGCCGCCGGACGGCTTCGTCATCCGAACGTCGTTGACGTAACCGACTTTGGAATCGCCGAAACCGAGGGCGGCGATCTCGCTTATCTCGTGATGGAATATCTCGACGGCTGCACGCTCGGCGAGATTCTCGAAGAAGAAAAACATCTGCCGGTTTCGTGGACGGTTGATATTTTAGAACAGGTTTGTTCCGCCGTTCAGGAAGCGCATCATCAGGGAATTATTCACCGCGATTTAAAACCCGACAATATCTGGTTAGAGCCGAATCAGCGCGGCGGTTACACGGTAAAAGTTCTCGATTTCGGAATCGCTAAACTCGAAACTCCCGATTCGGTAAATCATTCCAAATTGCCGAACAATATTCATTCAACCGCCGGACGAACTTCTAAAAAAACGATAGTTGATGCAGGAAACGTTTCATTGACACTTGCCACAAATCAAGATTCGACGGCGATGTTCGATGCCGAAACGATTGCCGACAAAAGCGGCAAAACTTCTGTTGTTCATCTCGAAGGCAAAAAAATCGCGCAGTCTGACGAATCCGGCACTTTGATCTTAAATTTGGAAGAACCGAAAACATTGCTCCAACAGACGGATGAAGCGAAAAACCCAAATGCCGCCGAAGCCGGAACGCTGATTCAAAATCCCGAATCGGGCGCGGAAAACAAAACCGCGATTTTCTCCGCGTCAGATGAAGAAGAAATGTTTTCCGACGACAAATCCGATTCAATTCCGCGAATTAATGAAGCCGGAACGCAAATAATGACTGAACCGGCGTTTGTAAACGAAGAGGCGAAAAAAAATTCTCCGGCGGAGGAAACCGTCGCCGCGAAAGGCAAAAATCAAGCTAAAACTCAAGAACTGACGCGCATCGGTGCAGTTCTCGGCACGCCGCTTTATATGTCGCCCGAACAATGCCGCGGCGAACATCTTACCCCGCAGTCCGATATTTATTCGCTCGCCGTAATCGCTTATCAAATGCTCGGCGGAAAATTGCCGTTTGAAGGAAATTTCACGGAAGTAATGAACGCGCATAAGACAAGCGAACCGCCGCCGCTCGAAGCGAAAAAAGTCTCAAAGCGTCTTAAAAAAACCGTGATGTGCGCGATGTCGAAAGACCCGAAAGATCGTCCGAAAGATGCCGAAGCATTTGCGACGGTTCTGCGGGCGCAAAGCGAAGGAATTGGTTCGATCTATCGTCAGTCAATTACACTTTACGGCAAAAATTTGACAAAATTTTTACTAATCTCGGCGGTTCTTTTTCTACCGATTACATCTCTTTCAATCGTGCCGATGATTCTCAAAATCTTCCAATATTTCGGAATGACCAAGGATTTATGGCTGGATGTAGTTGGCAATATTTCGGCAGTTCTGGCTGTTTTTGCAGGTTTTCTGTTCGGTTCTATTTCTCTGGGAATGATAACACTGCTCGTTACGCGCCATCTGTCTGCGCCGCTTCGTCCGCTCGATATAAAATCAACTTTTGATACCGTTCGTCAGAAATGGAAAACTTTATTCGGTCTGGCTTCGCTGACCGCAATTCTCACAATTTTAAGTCCGTTGACAGGTGCCGTTCTGTTAGTGCTAATTGCTTTTATTCTACAGTTCCTGAACGTAGCAAATTGGGCAATTGCAATAATTAGCTTACTTGGCGTTTTTTTTCTGTGTGTATTTCCATTATTGATTGTCGCATCACGATTTGCGCTTCTGACTCCTGCCATTGTGATGGAAAATTTGCGCGGACGCGCTGCACTTCGCCGTTCTAACGAATTGTCCAAACGTGCGCCTTGGACAATTATGGGACTGACTGCGGCTAATTTTATCTTACCGATGCTTTTATCTTCGATAATAATGGTTTTTATCGTGTCCGTAATTGGTAATGTTCTTTCGGATAATGCGTTTTTGCGCGGAATGGGAAGTCGTCCGACACTCGAAACGCAGATTAAAAATAAAGAGAAAAAAGATAATCAAAAAAGTAATGAAAAAACCGAAGGTACAAATATCCAGATCGGAGCGAACGGAAAAACCACACCGGGCATAACTATTAATACAACAGAATCGGAAGATGATGCTTCAAATAGCGCGGAAGACAAGGAAGAAATTCCCGAAAATGAAAAATATGCCAGAGCCGCCGGAGGTGCTTTGCGCGATTTGCTTTTTCAGATTTTATGGTTTCCTCTGGCGATTATCATCACTTCGTTCGCGCAAGTTTTGATGGCTCTGTTATATGTCAGAACGCGGCAAGCAGGCGGCGAACCTATGCGCGATCTTTTAACACAGTTTGAAGATGACGAAAAACCGAAGTCGCGCTGGCAAAAACGAATTCAAAAACGCTTAATGCAATCCGGCAGAATAGCGGGCAGAACCTCAAGAATTTGAAATGAAAATTTTACCGAAAATTTGTTTTTTTATAAGTTGTATTTTAATTTTCGGCTTTTCCGCATTCGCGCAAAACGCCGGGCGAGATTTCCCGCTCAAAATCGGCGGAACTGTTGAGGTTAAAAATTTTTACGGGCGTGTTGAAGTCGTCGCGCTCAAAGAAAGCGAAAGCGACAACAACAAAGTTTTCCTCGAAAAACAAACTCCTGACAGCAATCTAAAAACCGAAACAAACGGCGAAAAAATTAAAATTGAAGTTGCGCCGAAAAATGAAGAAACCCGGATTGATCTCGTCTTAAAAGTTCCCGAACGCTCGCGCTTGAAAATCGAAACAAAAGCGGGCGAAGTCAAATTTTCCGGCAATTTCGATTCGGTAGAAGTTTACACCGACACGGGAACGATTGCCGCAGATGTTCCGCTTTACGACGTAAAATATAATTTCGTCTGGACGCAGTCGAGTCCGCGATTTTTGAGCGACATCGAACTCGAAAAAGTAAAAGAAAAAGCCGCCGGAAAATTTGTCGTGAGCGGCAAAATAAATCAGGAGAAACCGGAAACAAAAACCGCCGAAACTTCCGGCGAAGAAACTGATAAAAAGAAATCGAAAAGCGACCGCGTAGAACTCGATCTGACGACGGCACGCGGAATTATTCTGCTGAACGTCAGCCCGAACGATGTCGCCAATAATCTGCGCGAACGCCCTTTGACCGAAGCAGCGAAAGCGATCATTCGGAGCGGCGATTCACTTTTGACGACCGCAATTCGCCGCGCGAGTCCGAAGTATTTCGGCGATTACGCCAAAACTCTGCCGCCGCGCAAAGAAACGCCTTCTTTTGCAGATGCCACAACAAATAACGTCAATATTAACGCGCAGTACAAGCAGGTTCTTGTTCAAGTTACCGACATCAATAATCGCTCCATCGCCGATTTAAAAGAAACAGATTTTGAAGTTTACGAATCGGGAAAAGAGCGCGAGATTTTATCGGTCAAACCGGCGACCGCACCGTTTAATTTGGTTTTAGTTTTGGACGTTTCGGGAAGCATCGAAAATTACGTTGATTTTATCCGCAAAGCCGCGCGAAATTTTATAAATACCGTCAGTCCTGAAGACAAAATCGCCATCGTAATTTTTAACGAAGACGTAAAGGTTTTGTCAAATTTTACGACCGACAAAACAAAACTTTCCGAATCTTTGGACACTTTCGACGCGGGCGGCGGAACGGCTTATTACGACACGCTCGCTTTTAGTCTGGCGGACATTTTGCGCCCGCTTAAAGGCGAACGAACGGCAATCGTAACTCTGACCGACGGCGACGATAATCGCTCATTTTTGCCGTTCGACTCGCTTCTCGGCGCACTTCAGGAAAGCGGCGCGCTCGTCTATCCGCTTTACGTTCCGTCGAGTTTGATCGCGGCATCGGCGACCGCCGACGTAAATTCCGAAGCGATTGATCCGCTCCGCAATCGCTACATCGGTCTGACGACAAAAGCCGAAGGCGAAGGCGAAAAGTTAGCCGAAATTTCCGGCGGCGTTTATTATCCGATCTCGCGCCTGAGCGAACTGCAAACCGCTTACGACGACATCGTGCGCCAGCTTCGCACCGCTTACACAGTAACTTTCCGTTCCGATATGCCCGGAATCACGGGCGGAAAAGCGTCGCCGCGTCTTCGCGTTCGCGTCAAACGTGAAAATTCCTTCGTCAAACTCGGCTTGGTCGTCGCCGTCGGTGAAAAAGATGTTTCGCAAACAATAGAAAAACCGCGTGATTTTAAATTTATCTCCGCGTCCTTCGCTCCTCCGCGTGCAAATTCTTTTCAAACCGCCGAAATTACGGGCGAAATCGAAACGATAAATTACAAACAATTTCTCGGCGACAAACTTAAAGAATTTAATATCGAATCAAACTTCGACATCAACAAAACTCAAGGCGCATTTTTGCTCAATAAAAACAAAGAACAAATTGCCGTCAGTCGCTGGATTTCGCCCAAACGAACGCGCTCTTATCCGTACGAAAGAGTTTACGACACGCTGAATTACGCAGGCAAAAAAGTCGCTATAATTCCCGTCGTTAAAGACGAAGGTTTAGGCGGCGACCGCGATTTTATTCAGTGGGACACGATTCCGCTTCTGAGTCTTTTGGATGTCCGCGTCGTTCTCGCATATTACGACGATGCCGAGAAAAACGCGAAGGGAAATGACAAAATCACCAAACAAAAATTCGACAACGAATTTATTAAAGCGAAGCTAAACGAAATAATCGAATCAAAAGAAACGGCACGAGAATGGAACGAACGCGAGGCGAAAAACCTGAAAGCCGTTTTTGAAAAAGCTAAAAGTTCCTACAAGAAAATCGCCGAAAAAACGGAAACTTATCTGCACGACGAATCGAAACTCGACGAATTGATAAAATACGCCGAAACGCCCGAAAGATTCATCGGCTATTCGCGCCGCAATTCAAAAAACGCTCAGGAAAGAGAATTTGTCACAATTCAGCCGAACGAATCGCTTTCGACGCTTTCAAAAGGAAAAATCACGATCACCAACGCGCTTTTCGGCAAATATTATTTCACCGTTGATGAAACGAAAATTGATAAAAAAAGCATCTATTTAATTGAAGCCAAACACACGAAACGCGCAAAATTCCCGAGCAAAAACGACATCAAAGACGGTTTGATAAAAATGATGCTCTACACAAATCTGCGAAATGTAAAATACGGCAAAACGCCGCTCGATTACAAAGTGCAGATTCGCCTGACTTCGGAAAAACTCGAAGGTTCGGTAAATTCTGGTGACGCGGCGGAAATTTTTGATAAATTTTGCAAAGATAATTTTATAAACGCTAAAGAAAAAGCATTTATATCAAAACTATTTGAAGAAGCGCGGGAAAACAATTTTACGGTGATTTTGGAAAGCGGAAAAACTTCTGCCGATTGAGTATAACTTAAAAAAGTTTTTTGTTTTTAGGTTAGTGGTATCATAATTTATGTTTCATTCGACCAGTCAATACAATCTTACAAACGGTGATGACGGGCGGACAGTAATCATTTTGAAGGAACTGCTTTATCAGATTCCGCAAATTAGAAACGCTGTCCCGGAAGTTGTTTCAAGTTCACAAATCAACGACAAATTTGATGATACGGCACAAGCGGCAGTAAGTTTTTTTCAAAAATGGCAAAATTTAAAATTGCGTGATGGCAATGTAAATCACGAAACTTGGATAACTTTGGGAAATTTTACAACCGAGTCGAAAGTAGAATTTCTGACTAATTTTGATCCGGTCTTAAAGATTATGTTAAGCGGAGCGAGTCTGAAGAAGAATAATACGAACAATTTGGTTTTGTGGCCATCACAGTATGGTTATCTTACACACCAAAATTCGGTCAGGCGCGTTTTAACCAATTCGCTTTCAACCAAAGACTTGAATAGGCTTTTATTTGCTATTTTAGGATGCTGATCGTGCTGAGTGGCAAGCGGTTGAATATTCTTATCGGCACGCAATGACACCAACCGGATGGAGTAAGAAAAAAGCGCGAAAAAGAGCTAATCAGTTTGTGAACGATGAAATCAGAGTTGCTCAAGGCTTTATTGATAAAAAAGACAATCACAATGCGATGCTTCATCTCGGTTACGCAATGCACTGTCTGCAAGACGCAACTTCACCGGCACACGCCGGTTTTAAGGTTTATGAGGGCGGACATCTGGAACTTGCTTCTCACGTCTATGAAGAATTATTTGATCCGGGACCTGAAAGTTGGCTAGACAAAGCAACTGAACTTAGTTATAAGTATTTTCAAAATCAATTGCCGTGTCCGGCTGATTATTTTGAAGGACTTGGAAATGACGTTTATAAGAAATAAAATTATGCGAATTATATTTTCAGGCGGCATTTTCACGGTCATATTGGCAACAATCATTTCTTGGTTGCTGACAGGCGAATCATCGCCGCTAAACAATTATCTGCTCTGGAATCCGGGACTGCGAAACTTTTGGGGAATGCTTAATTTTCCTTCCTATCTTGCAGGTGCAATGATGGAAGGCAATCCGCATAATGTAAATCTTTTTATAGCGTGGACAGTATTTTTAGTTCAATGGTTTATGGTAGGAATTATTATTATGATTATTGCCCGAAAAATTTTGCGGCAACAAATTCCTTAGTTAAAAGTAAATGCTTCGAAGCCCGTTACGTTATCCGGGCGGAAAAAGTCGCGCGGTTCAAAAAATCTGTGCGCTGATTCCGCCGTTCAAAGAATTCCGCGAACCGTTTGTCGGCGGCGGTTCTGTTTCGATTTATCTCAAACAAAAGTTTCCCGATAAGAAGTTTTGGATAAACGATAAATATGCAGAATTATTTGCGTTTTGGCGCGGGATGCAAAATGATTCCGATGAAGTTATCGCCCAAATTTTAAGATGGAAAACGGAATTTTCAGACGGAAAAACTTTGTATAATTTTTTGAAAGAAAAAAAGCCGAATTTTAACAAAATCGAAACAGCCGCGATGTTTTTTATTTTTAATCGCATAACTTTTTCCGGCACGACGGAAGCGGGCGGTTTTTCAAATCAGGCTTTTGAAAAACGATTTACCGATTCGAGCATTGAGCGTTTGAAAGATTTTGATAAAATTTTGAAAGACGTAAAAATCACGAACGATGATTATGAAAAAGTGATTACGAAAAAAGGCGAAAACGTATTTTTATTTCTCGATCCGCCATATTTTACGGCAACAAATTCAGCATTATATGGAAAAAACGGAAATCTTCACAAATCATTTGACCACGAAAGATTTGCCGGAATTTTGAAAAATTGTCCGCACAGATGGCTTTTAACTTATGACGATTCGCCGTTTATCCGCGAACTTTTTTCTTTTGCCGACATCGAAAGTTGGAACGTGGTTTACGGAATGCGAAATGTAACGAAGAATTCTAATCAAAAAGACGACGAACTTTTTATTTCAAATTATTCGCTGAGTCGAACGGAAGAACAATCGGTTTTTAGTTTTTCAGCCTAAAACAGCCAAATTAAATTTAGCCGCATCAAACACAAAAATCCCAATCGAAGAAAATCTATGAAAATGAAATTTATTTTAATTACACTTTTTGCTTTAATGCTCAATTTTGCCGTTCAAGCGCAGGAAAAAACGGGCGCGAAATTGTCCGGCGAACAGACTAAAGAAGAAACTAAAAAAAGCGTCGAACCGACGGCGAAAGATTATGCGGATTTGGTTGCGAAATTAAAAGGCGGCGACACGAATGTTGATTATATGAAGCTGCGAATGGCTTTTACGAAAACGGACGAATATTCTTTTCACGGACCTGACAAAACTGAGCGTGAGAAATTTCTTAAACCGTTTGGCGATAAAAAATACAAAGACGCGCTCAAACAAGTCGAGAAATATTTGGAGAAAAATTACGTTGATGCGAACGCGCATTACGTCGCTTATAATTCGGCGAAGGAACTCAAAGATGATGCAAAAGCAGAATTTTATAAATCAGTTTTGCTCGGTTTGTTAAATTCGATCAAAAACGGAAACGACGGACTTTCGGCGGAAACGCCCTTTTTCGTGATTTCGATTGACGAAGAATATACTCTGATGAAATTTCTCGGTTTTCAGCACAGTTCGCAAAGTCTTCAGCACAAAGATGGACACACATTTGACGTTTTTGAAATTAAAGATACTAAGACTAGTAAAGACGGTAAAATTTACTTCAATATTGATGTCGTTTGGGCGGCGGAAACAAATCTTTTTAAATAATAAATTTTGAAATCATCACTTCTAAATTCACTTTTTGACGATATTGAAAATCGTCCGCTGACGATCTCGGAACTTAACGATCAGGTTAAGACCGAACTCGAGCGGCGGTTTTCTTCGGTTTGGATCGAAGGCGAGATTTTGAATTTTCTCGCGGCATCTTCCGGGCATTGGTATTTTACGCTGCACGACGGCGACGCGCAGATCAAAGCGGCGTGTTACAAAGGCAAAAATTGGCGGATCCGTTTTCAGCCGTTCGACGGAATTCAAGTTCGCGTGCGCGGGAAATTGTCGCTTTATTCGCCGCGCGGCGAGTATCAGATTTTGGTCGAATCGCTCGAACCCGTCGGCGAAGGCGCGTTAAAAGTCGCATTTGAACAGATCAAATTAAAACTCGGCAAGGAAAGACTTTTCGATGAAGAATTCAAACGACCTTTGCCGATGTTTCCGCGCAAAGTCGGCGTTGTAACTTCGCCGAACGGCGCGGCTTTTCACGATATTTTGAATGTTTTGTCGCGCCGCACGAAAACGGTTTCGATCGTTTTGATTCCGACGCTCGTGCAGGGCGAAACCGCGCCGTTTCAGATTCGTGAAGCGATAAATTTGGCAAACAAATTTAATAAAACGGCGGACGAAAAAGACAAATTCGACGTTTTGATCGTCGGTCGCGGCGGCGGTTCGACGGAGGATTTGTGGGCGTTTAATGAAGAACAATTAGCGCGAACGATCTTTGAATCGAAAATTCCGATAATTTCGGCGGTCGGACACGAAATTGATTTTACGATCGCCGATTTTGTCGCTGACCGACGCGCGCCGACACCGAGCGCGGCGGCGGAAATCGTCGCTGAATCGGAAGAAGGTTTGAATTATTTTATCAATCAGTTGACGCAGGATTTATTTCAAAATCTTGATTATCGAATTTTAAGTCTGCGCTCGAAATTTCAAGAAATCGCTTTCTCGCCCGTGTTTTCGGAATTTCCGCAGCGAATAAAAGATTGGCGTTACGAAGTTGACGACGCGGAAGAAAGAATCAAAGACGCATTTGATGAAAAAATTAAAGCAAAATCAGAACGGCTCGAAAAGTTTACGAAGCGTCTTTCGCCGATAAAACTTGCGGGAAAATTAAATGAAAAGAAAACTCGTCTCGCAGTTTTGCATCAAAAACAACTCGCGGCAATCGGCGGGATTTTGGACGCACGCGACGAGCTTTTGCGAATCAAAATGGCATCGCTCAACGCGCTTTCGCCGCTGGCGGTTTTAGATCGGGGTTTTTCAATCGTTAAAAATGAAAATGATGAGATTCTGCGCGACGCGAAAAATATTAAAATCGGTAACGATGTGAAAATTCGTCTGGCAAAAGGTAAAATTAACGCGAAGGTTTTGTCGGTTGAAGAATAAACGATGTCGAAATTTACAGTTGATATAAACGCGCCGGCTCAGGAAAAAGTAACCGAAACAAAAAAAGTTCCGGCGTTCGGCGAATATCAAAAGCCGGAGAAAAAAAGTAGATTGGGAAAAATCCTGAAAATCACGGCGATTGCGTTGGTCGCAATTATAATCGTCGGCGCAATCGGCGGATTTTTTTACTGGCGGCACCTGAAAACCACGCCGCAATACTCGCTCGCGCTTTTAATTGACGCGGCGCGGCGCGACGATCAGAAAGCGATTGACGAACTCGTTGACGTTGATGCGGTGGTTGACGATTTTCTGCCGCAGGTAACGGACAAAGCGGTCGAGCTTTACGGGCGCGGACTTCCGCCGCAGACGATTGCCAAAGTTGCGACGGTTGTTGCGCCGATTTTGCCGTCCATCAAAGAACGCGCGAAAGCCGAAATTCCGCAGATCATTCGCGAAAAAACCAAGCGTTTTGAAGACGTGCCGTTCTGGGCAGTCGCGCTCGGCGCAAATCAATTTGTTGATATTACAAATGAAGGTGAAAAAGCGTTCGTCGAGAGCAAATTGGAAAGTCGTCCGCTAAAATTAACGCTCAAGAAAAACGGTGAAGGTTGGCAAGTCGTCGGCGTTTCCGATGAACAAATCGCCAAGCGAATAGCCGAAACCGTCGGACAGGAAATCATCGCCATCGCTTCCGGCAAAAATAAAACGAGCGACGGAAAAGGTTTGGGAATCGAGAATTTGCAGGACGTGATAAAAAAGGCGGAAGATATTTTGAAATAAATTTTATGGCTAAGAAAAAAGAAAGTTTTGAAAATTCTCTCGGCGAACTCGAAAAGATCGTGCGCCAATTAGAAGACGGCGATTTGTCTCTGGAAGAAAGTCTCGAACTTTTTGAAACGGGCGTAAAATTATCACGCGAATGCCGCGAACGTCTCAATCAAGCCGAACGGCGCATCGAAGTTTTGTCGGAAGATTCCGACGGAAATCCGATTTTAGAAGAAATTACGGCGGAGAAAACTGAAATGGAAAAATCGCCGAAAATCAAAAAGCGAATCGTTTTTGATGACGACGAAGACGACGATTATTCGACGTTTTGATGTTTTAATCAGTTACTAAAAGTAAAATCTAAGAAAGAAGTTTGCCCACGAAATAAACGAAAGTTACGAAAAAAGAAAAAATTTAATTCTTTTGTTCTTTTTCGTTTTATTCGTGTGTTTCGTGGGCATAAAATCTTATATTGACTTTAGATTAAACTTACTTGACAGCAGAAATTAATTTCGTCGGTTCAAGATAGGTTTTAACTTCAACTTCCCGAAATCCCGCTTCTTCGAGCCAATTTTTGTAAACTGAAAAATCTCTCTCGACATCCGGCGCGTTCCAGCAAATGTCTTCCAGACAAAACAGAGCGGAAATTTCCGGCGCGAAATGATTGTCATCCAAAATCCAGCCGCTAATTAAACACGCGCCGTCTTTCGGCAGTTTGTTGTAAATTCGTTTGAACAATTTTTTGTTGTCTTTTTCATCAAAAACCGCCAGCAAATTTGCCAGAAGCGCGACATCGAAATCATCGGGAAGATCGTCTTTTTGAACATCGCCGCCGATTAATTCGATACGATTTTCCAAACTACTTTTTTTGACGAATTTCTTCGCAACATCAATTGTTTCGGGCAGATCAAAAACCGCCGCATTCAGATTTTCCAGTTCTTCACACAAACCAATGCTCATCGCGCCCGTTCCGCCGCCGATGTCGAGCAATTTTTTATAATTCGAAAAATCGAAACTTTGCGCCAACGCGCGACCGTGCAGAACAGCGAGATTATGCTGTTCCGCCAACGCTTCTTCGCCTTGATCTTCGTCGTCGGGATCGTCGTCGGAATTTTCACCGTATTGCCAATTTTTCAAGTGCTTCGTCAAATCTTTCCAATTCGGATACGAACGATTTTGATAACGCTTCATCTGTCCGCCGAGATAAAATTCTTTGTCTTCGGTCAGAAAACTTTCGCTCAATCCGCTGTTTGAAAATTTATCATTTTCCTTTTCCAAAAGTCCGACCGAAACGCAGGCATTTAGAAATCTTTCCATCGCCAATGGATCGATTTTCAGACGCTTGGCGATTGTTTTCGCATCGGATTTTTTTTTGTTTAGAATGTCGGGAATTTTCAGTTCGGCGAATGTGAAAAGAACATTTGATCTTTGATAACCGACGGCGAGATTTAGAAGTTCAGCGGGCGATTCTATTTTTTTCATAATTTTTTATTTGCCCGCGAAAAGACGCGAAAAAGCGCGAAAAAAAGAAATGATTTAAATCTTATTTTCGCGTCTTTTCGCGTGTTCAGCGGGCAAAATTGATTTAAGGTTTTAAAACAACTTTGCGCCAATCGTTTTTCTCGGTGTTGAATTTGTCGTAAGCCTGCGGTGCTTCCGATAAATTCATACGATGCGAGATGACGAATGTCGGGTCAATTTTGTCTTCCTGAATCGCCGACAAAAGCGGTTTGAGATATTTTTGCATATTGGTCTGTCCCATTTTGAAGGTCAGACCTTTGCCGAATGCCGCGCCGAAATTAAAATGATTTAACAAACCGCCGTAAACGCCCGGAATCGAAACCGTTCCGCCTTTTCTACAGCAATGAATTGCTTGTCTCAAAGCGTGCGGACGATCAGTCGTTAAATAAACTTTCGCTTCCGCATAATCCAAAAGCGCGTCCGGCGAAGTTCCGTGCGCTTCGAGCCCGACGGCATCAATGCACGAATCGGGACCGCGACCGCCCGTGTAGTCTTTTAATTTCTCAAAAACATTCTCATTGTCGAAATTTATCGTGATCAGATTTTCGTTTTCCTTTTCTGCGAGTTCCAGACGATCTTTGTAATGGTCAATCGCAATCACCTGTTTTGCGCCGAACATAAACGCCGATTTGATCGCAAATTGTCCGACCGGACCTGCGCCCCAGACGGCAACCGTGTCGCCTTCCTGAATGTCGCAATTCTCCGCCGCTTGATAACCCGTCGGGAAAATGTCCGACAAAAACAAAACTTTCTCATCGTCCATTCCGTCGGGAATTTTAATCGGACCGACATCAGCAAACGGAACGCGCACATATTCGGCTTGTCCGCCCGCGAAACCGCCGAGCATATGCGAATATCCGAACAATGCGGACGGCGAAAAACCGTAGAGAGTTTCGGCGATTTCCGGTGTCGGATTTGAATTATCGCACGCCGAGAAAATTTCTTTTTTGCAGAAAAAACAATCGCCGCACGCGATCGTGAACGGCACGACCACGCGGTCGCCTTTTTTCAGGTTTTTGACATCTGCGCCAACTTCGACGACTTCGCCCATAAATTCGTGACCGAGAATGTCGCCCTTTTCCATCGTCGGAATATAAGCGTTGTAAAGATGCAGATCGGAACCGCAAATTGCGGTCGTCGTAATTTTAATTATCGCGTCGCGTGAATTCATAATTTCCGGGTCAGGCACATTTTCCACGCGAACGTCGTGCTTCCCATACCAACATACTGCTTTCATAATTTTCTAATTTCCCCTTGTTCTTTTTGTTTAATTTTTCTTTTCCAAAGACTCCGGTTTGTGCGCCGCTTCTTTCCCGCTCTTGTCGCTTTCGACCAAATATTCGGGATTTTCCTTTGAAGCCGCGACTTTGTGATCTTTGATTTTAGTCTCCGAAGTCAGTTTTTCTTTGACCGTGCCGCTGGTTTTTCCCTGCGGCGTGTTCCATTCGACTTTGTCGCCTTTTTCCAAGTCTTTATCCGACATTTCCCGCTTTCCCTTTTTCGATTTCCTGTCCGAGTTTTGACGGATTAAAATATGCGAAAAATCTCGTGATCTTGTCGCCGTCAATTTCCAGAATACTCACGCCGTCGTAATCAATTTCGCTGCCGTTATTGCTTGTGCCTTTGCTCGTCCATTCGAGCGCGGCGGTTTCGTCCGAACCGATTTTGTTGTGAAAAGTTGATTCGATTTCGCCGAACGTGTCACGGTAATTCTGCCAGAATTTTCTCGCGCCGTCCTTTCCCCTCATCGTTTCGGTCACGGTTACATTTCCGATTTCCGCATCGTCTGTAAAAAGCGAAACAATCGTGTCTAAATCTTTTTCCGATTCTAATTTTCCTAATGCTTCGATAAATTTTTCTGCTGTTTTGTTCATTTTAATTTCCCCTTATAAAGATTTTCTGCCCACGAAATATACGAAAAGACACGAAATTAAATCTTAAATTTTTTTTGTCTTTTTCATGTATTTCGTGGGCAAAATTAAATTAAGCCGCTGCCGTTTTCGCCGTCGCTGCGCGTCCCGAAGTTTGACCTTCGACTTTTATGATTTCTCCGGCTTCCATCAAACTCTTGAAGCGACGCAGATCTTCCGCGACCTGTGTATTCGGTTCTTCCGTTAAAATCTTCGCCGCCAATTCGCCGATTTTTCCCGCCGGCGGTTCGTAGCGAATCGTAACTTTTACTTCCGTTCCGCGATCTTTCGTCTCGACGAATTCAACCTTGCCTGAATTCGGAATCTGCGAACCTTCGATCGAACGCCATTCGATCAACTCGTTTTCCACATCTTTGGAAATCTGCGCTTCCCACGTAACTTCGTAGCCGAGCGGAGCTTTCGCCGTCCATTCGGATTTTTTCTGATTGATGACCTTGACCGATTCAAGGTGATTCATAAATTTCGGCAGATTTTGAAAATCTCGCCAGAATTTGTAAAGCTCCGCCGCCGGTTTGTTGATAGTTACCGATTTAATAACTTCGGTTTCAGTTTCGAGCCAAGTTTTCGCCTGCTGTTTGCCGCGCGCAAACAGCGATTTCTCACTCGTATCAACATCGAGCGCATCGTAAAGCTGGCAATGTCCCGTCGCGCCGCGCAGCGCAAACGCGCCGCCGACAACGCCGAGCAATGCGCCGAGCCAATCCTTGCGTTTGATCCCGTAAGCGATCAACGCGCCGCCGCTAACGGCTGAAACGACTCTTTCGGAATTACCCATATTCGTCGTCAGATCAGTCAGAAAATCCGTCACCGATTTTTCGTTGTTAGCTGTCTTTTTTAATTTATTTTTACCTTTCTTATTTTCTGTTTTTTGTACTTTTGTGTTTTCCATAATTTCCTCCTTGTTCTTTCTTATTGCCCGCTAAACACGCTGAAAACGCTGAAATTTTCTTTAAATTTTCGCGCACTTTCGCGTATTTAGCGGGCAATAAAAATCTTTCATCAAACTGTTTCGCCCGATTTAATCTCGTTGTTTCTCACCGACGCTTTATCTAAATCCTGCGTTAAAAATGACGGCGAGATAAATGATGTGCTGTCTTTGCCGAGCGCGTGATCTTCTCCGATTCCGCCTTTGCCCGGCAGGATTTGATTGACTAATCCGGCGACTTCCGCGACGAATTCGGGAAAGACGGCGTTCATTTTCGCGGCGAGTTCCGCCTGAATCGAAATGATCGCTTCGGCTTTTCCGGCGCGGCAGGCTTCGACAATTTCTTTCGCCGCCGACTCCGCGCTTACGCTCGAAATCGGAAGCGCGTTGCTGACGCTGAACCACGCGTATTCTAGTTCGTTTTGTCCTTTGAAAATCGCATTGACGTGGCTGCCCGTCCGCATCAAACCGGGACACACCGTCGTCACGGAAATTCCGTCTTTTTTAAGTTCGACATTCATCGCGCCCGACAGACCGACGAGCGCAAATTTGCTCGCGCTATACGGCGCAAGATGCGGAACGCTCATTTTTCCGCCGATTGACGAAATATTGACGATTTTCCCGTCGCCGCGCTCGCGCATTTCGGGAATCACCGCCTGCATCGTGTAAAACGGTCCCCAGAAATGAACTTTCATCGCGTCCTCAAAATCTTCCTGCGTCTGAACTTCGAGTGGTCCGACCTGAATCACGCCCGCGTTATTGACCAGAACATCAATTTGCCCGAACTTATTTCCGACTTCTTCGATAAAACCTTTAACCTGTTCCTGTTCGCGCACATCGCAGACCGCCGCCAAAACTTCCGCGCCGCGTTCCGACAGATCTTTCCGCGCCCGTTCGAGTTCCACGCCGTCCCGCGCACAGATCGCAACGCGCGCACCTTCGTCGGCAAATTGTCTGGCTAAAACCAAACCGAGACCGCGCGAACCGCCCGTGATAATTACGGTTTTCCCGTCAAAATCATATTTCGCGGGTGTTTTCCCTTTCAACAATTTGTAAGCTGAAAATGCGCCAATCCCGACAACCGCAAGCCAAGTCAGACTGTCCGATCTTTTTAATGATTCTATTTTTTTCTTATCCATTTTGTATCAATGCCGAACAAAAATTTTCTAAGCAATTCTAGTTCGCAAGACTTGTGCCGAGTTTAAAAAGTTCGGAGTTCAAACTTCAGTTTGCTTGCCGCCGTGTTTCGCAAGCGGTTTCGAGCGTCGCTTCGCTCACGCGGGCAAACTGAAGTTTGAACTCCGAACTTTTGAGAATGATATTTGCATTCCCGATTTACGAGTTATGAAAAAAAGTTTGATCCAGCTAACCGATCGCGGACTTTACTGCAAACAGGGCGATTTTTATATTGATCCGTGGCTTCCCGTCGAAAAAGCCATCGTTACGCACGCACACGCCGATCACAGTTATCGCGGGAATCAGGATTATCTGATCCCGAAAGAAGGCGAAAAACTTTCGCGCATACGGCTCGGCGACGAAGCGAAATTGGAGACGATGTCTTACGGCGAAACGACTTCGATCAACGGCGTGAAAATCTCGTTTCATCCGGCGGGACACGTTCTCGGTTCGGCGCAGGTGCGCGTCGAATATAAAGGCGAAGTCTGGGTGATTTCCGGCGATTATAAATTAACGCCCGACGCAACCTGTGCGCCGTTTGAACATATCAAATGTAATTTTTTAATCACCGAAGCGACGTTTGGACTGCCTATCTATCGTTGGCAGCCGACGGAATTTATTTTCGGGGAAATAAACCATTGGTGGCGTAAAAATCAGTCGGACGAAAAAGTTTCCGTCATTTTCGCCTATTCGCTCGGCAAAGCGCAACGCGTGATGAACGGCATTGACCGAAAGATCGGCAAGATTTTCACGCACGGCGCGGTCGAACGTCTGACCGAAGCATACAGAGAATCGGGCGTTGATCTGCCCGAAACGAAATATGTCGGCGCGGTCGAAAATAAAAAGGAATTCGCCGGAAGTTTGATCGTCGCGCCGCCGTCGGCAATTGGTTCGACGTGGCTCAGACGTTTCGGCAAACATTCGACCGGATTTTGTTCCGGCTGGATGACCGTTCGCGGCGCACGACGCAGAAAAGCCGTAGATCGCGGCTTCGTCTTGAGCGATCACGCCGATTGGACGGAACTGCAAACCGTCATCAAAGAAGCCAACGCCGAAACCGTCTTCGTTACGCACGGTTTCATTCCCGAACTCGTCCGCTGGCTCAACGAAAACGGTCAGCACGCCGAACCCTTAAAAGCGCAATACGTCGGCGACGAAGGCATTTTCGAATCGGAAGAAACGGAAAGCGAAAAATCAAAAAGCAATAATAAGTAGATTTAGATTCATATTTTTATTGTTTAACCAATTCGACGCGCCGATTCTGCGCGCGTCCGGCTTCCGTGTTGTTGGCGGCGACGGGTTTTGACATTCCCGCGCCGTCAGAAGTCAGGCGCGACATTTCGATTCCGTTTTCGGTTAAATATTTGACGACCGAAGCGGCGCGTTTTTCCGATAATGTTTGATTGAAAGTTTCGCCGCCGACATTATCGGTATGACCTTCGATCTGCATTTTCCAATCTTTGTTTTCATTTAAAATCACCGTGACTTTTTCGAGCGTCGGTTTCGATTCGGGTTTTATAATGTCTGAATTAAAATCGAAGTTGATGCCGTAAAGAATCGCTTTGCCGTTTGCCGCGAGTTCTTTTTCGAGATTATCTTTGACGACATCTTTCGTGCCGTCGAGATCGGGCAGATGTTTGCAATTACCGATTTTGTCGGAAGTTTTCGTGCCTGTATGAAGACGGTCGTAGGATTTTTCCTGCGGAGTCGGTGACCAATTCCACCAAGTTGACAAAATAGTGCTGCCGCCGTCAATGATGTTTGCCGCGATGAAAGAAGTTTTCTCGCCTTTTTCGCGCTCGCCTTTTTCATTGCCGACCAAAGTCAAAACGCGCCCGTCAATCGTGCCTTCGACCAATCCTTCATTTTCGTCGTAACAGCCGATGATCGAATTTCCGTCCTGTTTCAAATGAACTTCGCCGCCGATTCCGTCGAACTTATATGTGCCGCTGACGCTCGGAATTTGTGCGCGTGATTCCTGTTCGCCGTAGCCGTAAATTTCCTTTGTAAAAATTGCCTTTGGCGAACCGTTGTTATTCTTTGCCGTATAGCGCACCCAGCGTCCGGCGATTTCTTTCGTAACGGGAAAAGTCTGATCGTCCATTCCGGTTTTGTTTGAATTGTCTTTGAGCGTCGCTTCGAGAATTGTTTGAAAACCGCTCGTTGCCGATTCGTCTGATATTTCGATCATCACATCTTTCGCATCGCGCCCGTCATAATAAGTTGGCTGAGCGGTGTCAAAAATAATTGTTTTGAGCGTCGTCCGCGCGGGTAATTCGAGCGTTACGCTTTGATTTTCGATTTGTCCGTCGCCGGTTTGCCAGCCGAAATCGGCTTCATCATTGACGTGACGCGCATTATTGCTCGAATCCGCTGATTCGCTCGTTTTTTCAACAACAATTGCGCCCGCGCCGAAAGCAAGCCAATTTCTGCCGAGCGAAATTCGATCACTTTCCGCCGGAGACGCGTTCGGCGCAACTTCGGGTGTTTTCGTCTGAGCGACTGTCGGCGCATTATTCGGCGCACTGATGTTAGTGTTCGCAGACGATTTGAAGCGTTCGATCAAGCCGCAACCGAGCGTAAGAGACAATAAAACGAAAAGCGGAAAAACCAATTTTATTTTGTTCATAAATTTTATAGAACATTATTTGTTCTTTTGTTCGTAAAATTCATCGGCGATTTTCCGCGCCTTTTCAGACGGATTAAAGGCGGTGTGCACAGCATCTAAATCTTCCTGTAAATTCTCGAATCCTTTTAATCCTCGCACAAAGACAAAATCACCGACCGCTTTTGCGGAATTTTTAGCAGATTTCGCGCCTTTTGTATTGTTGAAAAATCGAGTGCGAACAATGACGGCGAACGGCACACCGTCGGCAAGCCGCCACTCGATCTGACCGGCGATTTTTTGGCGAAACAGATCGGCGCGTTCAAACTTTTGCGCCGCGCCGTTTTCGAGCGGAAAAAAGTAAACGGAAAAATCGCCTTTGGGAACGACCGCGCCGTAATTAATCAGCGAAGCCGAACCGCTCAAAAGAATTTTATATTTTCCGCTGCCCGGACAGATTTTGCCGAAATCATCGCCTTCGCTGATATATGCGTCGTCGGTTTTACAGTTTTTGGCGGCGAGCGTCGGCACGGACGAAAAAACGCTCGTAAATTTTGTTTCCTTTTTTTGCGCCGAAGTTTTCGTCGGCATTAGAAAACAGAGAGTTGCGGCGATGATTGCAATCATCGCCGCGGTGCTGTATTTTAGACGTTTTTTTATTTGAACTTTCATTTCAGTATGATTTCTGCGCGGTTTTATCGGCAACTGCGAAAATTGCATATTTGCCTACTTGATTCGAGTTATACTTAACATACGCATAACCTCTCTCTTTACCGTAATCGGCAGTAATTCCCCAATTTGTTCCCCAAGAATTGCGGATGATCCACGCACCTTTATCGTCGTCCCAACCGACGATCATAATTGCGTGATTGGTTTTGCCGGATGCATTTTCGTCGAAAATGCCGTCGTTGTAATTCTTAAATGCGTCGGTCGCGGTAATCGCCGCCGCGACCGTGCCGTGTGCGACGATCGCTTTTTTTATGTCGTCAACGCTCGGCTGAGCTTTGCCCGAATCAATGAAACCCCACGTAATAATTGGATTGTAACCGACATACGGATACGTCACAATTAAATCGGGCAGCGGTTTGCCGTTCGTGCCGGTGTCGGGAAAATCTTTTTCCTTCATTGCGCCGAAACTTTCTAGAAATTTCGCCGCCTTGTCAATATATCCGCCGTCGCAATTTCCCGCGTTGCCGTTTGAAACTAAAAATTGTTCCGAAGAATCAATGCCGTAACCTGTATTTTTGAGAACGCCGTATTCATATAATCCTTCGACGGCGTAAGCCCAGCAATTGCCGCACTGCTGAAAACGAATCGGAACGGTCGTTTTGCCGACGCGATAATCACAGCGTTTTGAAGCGACATAGCAATTAGCGGAAGGTGGCGGCGTAACCGGCGGTTTTTGTGTGGAATCGCCGTTGCCGCCTGTTGACTTCTTGTTTTTATCGGTTACTTTGCCGAAACGATCGATTTCAAGTTGCGGCATCGTCTTAGCAAGATTAATTTTTTTCAGAAGAACTTTATCAAAATCAATATTTTCTATTGTTTTCCGGTTCAGCAAATCTACGGCGTTGATGCCCAAAATCAGCGCGGCTTTCTGATTTTGATTGGCGGCAATCTGCATAATATCGGGCGACACCAAATTTCCGGTCAGCCGTTTCAAGTCAAGATCAGAAACTCCCGTTAAACCGACTCTAAAATTCAGGTTTTTATCGAGAATCATTTTTCTTGATGTTGTCAGTTGATCCTGCACCGAAGTCGTCGCCTGACGCTCGGACGGACTTAGCTCGGCATCACGTTTGATCTGCCCAAATCCCGTTAAAACCAATAATAACGTTATCAAAGACGTTAGAAATGTTATTTTTATATTATTTTTCATTTGAATCTTTTCCTTTTTTTATTGATGCGGCGCAGATAAAAATTTCGCCGCCGATTTCTCCCGAATGAATCTCGCCCGTTTCGATCAAGCGAACAATTTCCCGCCACGTCGTATTGCAGCGTTTTGTCGCTTCGTTGATGGAGAGCATTTCAGCTTGTTCGCCGCACGACGCGCAGAAAAAACGAACCGGCTGACGTTTGAGCGCAATCGAAAACTGACGCTCGGTTTGGCTGATAATTTTTGTTCGCCGTTTGATTTTCATTCGTGTTATAATTTGACCGAAAACAAGATTTTCCGGCGCATCTTTTTTATAGTAAAAACGGTGCGCCTTAGTCTTGTATAAATTCCGAATTTTTTCCGAATGACTTCCGAACGAAAGGTTTTTATATTCGGCGATTTCGTCTTCGACGCAGGCGAAAAAACACTCAGACGAAATAGCGGCGGCGAATATATTCCGCTGCCGCCGAAAACCTGCGAACTTCTCGCGTTTTTTATCGAAAATGCCGGACGGCTTCTTTCAAAAGACGAAATTTTAGAAAAGGTCTGGGCGGAAACTTTCGTCGAAGAATCAAATCTTTCGCATCACATCGCCGTTCTGCGAAAGTCATTAAACGAAAACGAAAATAACAAATTTATTGAAACTCTGCCGCGCAAAGGTTATCGTTTCGTCGCGCCGGTCGCGCCGGAAATCAGATACGAAATTGTCGTCAGCCAACAAACTCAAACGCGCGTCATTGAAGAAGAAATCGAATCGCCGGAAAACTCGCTTTTTGGGCGTGAACGAGAAATTTCCGTAATTAAAAATCTTCTGCGCCGGAAAGATACGCCGATTTTGACCTTGACCGGAATCGGCGGCGCGGGCAAAACTTCTCTGGCTCAGATAATCGGCGAACAGATCAAGGACGAATTTGCCGACGGAGTTTTCTTCGTTGATCTTTCGTCCGTAAGAAATCACAGCGCAGTAATTCCGACCGTCGCGCAGATTTTTGGTGTTACTGAATCAAGTAAAAACAGCATTGCGGATTCGTTAAAAAACTTTCTGCGCGATAAAGAAATTTTGCTGATTTTGGATAACTTCGAACAGGTCGCCGATGCCGCAAATGATATTTCAGCATTCTCGCTATCTTTGCCGAAATTGAAATTATTAGTTACGAGCCGTTCTCGTCTTTTTCTGAAACTCGAACGCGAATTTCAGGTTCCGCCGCTCGCGCTTCCCGCCAAAGAAAAACTGCCGGAAGAATTGATCGAATATGCCGCCGTCCGGCTCTTTGTCGAACGTGCCCGCCGCATCAAAACCGATTTCGAGCTGACGGACGAAAACGCTCTTTTGATCGCTGAAATTTGCCGACGGCTCGAAGGTTTGCCGCTCGCCATCGAACTCGCCGCCGCGCGAATTCGTCTGCTGCCGCCGCGCACGATTTTGGAAAGGCTCGAAAATCAACTGAATTTTTTAACGGGAAAAACGCGCGATATGCCCGCCCGCCAACAGACGATGCGCGCCGCGATTGATTGGAGTTACAAACTTTTGAAAAAGGACGAAAAACGTTTTTTCGAATCGCTCGCGGTTTTCTCCAGCGGATTTACGCTCGAAGCGGCGGAAGCCGTTTTTGCCGAAGATTTTCAAATGTCCGATGGCGGCGTTCTGGAACTGATCGAGATGCTGACGGAACAAAATCTGCTGAACGCCGATGAAACGATAAGCGGCGAAATGCGTTTTCGTTTTCTCGAAGCGATCCGCGAATTCGCCTTCGAAAAGTTCGCGCACAGCGAAAACTTTGAAAAAATTCGGCAAAACCACGCCGATTATTATCTCGAAGTCGCCGAACTTACGGAACCGCAAATTCGAACGCAAAATGCCGCCGAAGCGTATTCCAAATTTCAAATTGAAAACGAAAATATGCGTCTCACGCTCGCTTTTTTCGAAAATTGCAATGACGAAAAATATCTGCGGACGGCAGCCGCAATGTGTCATTTCTGGGCGACGCGCGGTTTTTTTGACGAAGGAAGCGCGCACATAAAAAATGCTTTGACAAAAGGACGAAAAAGCAACCCGCGTCTGTTAGCAGCCGCGAACAAAGGCGCGGCGATCATCGCTTCGAGACGTGGCGATTTCGCCGCCGCCGAAATTTTCAACCGCGAAATTCTGCGGCTTGCCGGACTTCTCGACGACGATTATTTTCGCGCGATCGCCGAAAACGGTCTCGGAATGATTGCGTATTTGAACGGAAATGTCGAAGCGGCGGAAACATTTTTCGAACGCGCCCTCGAAGCCGGACGCGCATCGGGTGAAGACGCTCTGACGCTTTCCGTTATCGTCGGTTTAAGCGAAACGAAAAAACTGCAAAAAAATTGGCAGGCGGCGCGTGAATTGACCGAAGAATCATTGAAAATAATAAACCGGCGCGGTCTGAAACGCCCGTTTGTCGGAGCATACTTCAATCTCGGCGTGTTGGCTGTTATGGAAGGCGGCGGCGAATTGGCGGAGAAACATTTTCAGACGGCGAAAGAAAACAATATGGACGGCGATATTTACGGCGCGGCTCTCTGTCTCGACGGCTTCGCGGCAGTCGCCGCCGTGCGCGGTCACGTCGAACTCGCTCTCGAATTATCCGCCGAAGCGCAGAAAATCCGCGACGAAATCAATTATCAACTCGAACTTCCAGACCGCGTTTTCCGCGACTATTATCTTGAGATGCTGAACCGCAAAATTGACGAAAGAAAAAAACCGCGCTGAAAACCGCGTTTGTTTTCTCCGCAAAGAATTTTCATAATAAATAACGGGCAGAAATTTTATGAAATTATTCACCGAACTTTACACGGAAATTGACCAAACCAACAAAACCAACGAAAAGATCGCGGTAATGAAGGAATATTTCACCAATGCCGCACCGGAAAATGCGGCGTGGGCGTTGTATTTTTTGTCGGGCAGAAAACCGAAACAGATCGTGCCGTCGAAAAAGTTGAAAGAATGGGGAATGCAGCTTGCTGAAATTCCCGAATGGCTGTTTGAAGAATCGCGCGATACGGTCGGCGACACGGCGGAAACGATTGCGCTTCTGCTGCCGAACAACGACCGCACGGACGAAACGCCGCTTAATATTCTGGTCGAAAAAAGACTTTTGCCGCTTAAAAAAGCCGACGAAGCGACGCAGTATGAAGAAGTCGTCAGCAGCTGGCAGTCAATGAATTACACGCAGCGTCTGATCTTCAACAAACTGATTTCGGGAAGTTTCCGCCTCGGCGTTTCGCAGCGTTTAGTAATGCGCGCGCTCGCCGAAACCAGCGGTCTGGAAGTTGACGTGATCGCGCTTCGTTTAATGGGACATTGGGAACCGACCGCCGAATTTTTTGAATCGGTAATTTCGCCCGAACTCGACGCGGACGAAACGCCGATCGCGCGTCCGTTCCCGTTTCATCTCGCGCATCAAATTGATTTTCCTCTGAAAGATTTGGGCGACATTTCCGAATGGCAAGCCGAATGGAAATGGGACGGAATCCGCGCTCAGGTCATCAAACGCGAGGGCGAAGTTTTCATCTGGTCGCGCGGCGAAGACCTGATAACCGAACGCTTTCCCGAAATCGCAAACGCCGCCGAATCGCTCGAAAACGGAACGGTTTTAGACGGCGAGATTCTGCCGTTCCGCGACGAAAATGTTCTGCCGTTCAACGAACTTCAAAGAAGAATCGGACGCAAAACCGTCGGCAAAAAACTTCTCGCCGAAGTTCCCGTGATTTTGCAGTGCTACGATATTTTAGAATTTGAAGGCGAAGACATTCGCCCGAAACCTTTGAAAGAAAGGCGAAAACTGCTCGAAAAAGTTACGAGTAATTTGCCCGAAGAAACGCAGAAAACATTTCGCCCGACGGAGATCGTGACGGCGAAAAGCTGGGAAGATTTGGAAGAAAAACGCGAAGAAAGCCGCAGCCGCAGAGTCGAGGGATTTATGCTCAAACATCTCGAATCACCGGTCCGCGTCGGTCGTCAGCGCGGCGATTGGTGGAAATGGAAAATTGATCCGTTCACGATTGACGCGGTGCTTTTATACGCGCAAAAAGGCACGGGCAAACGCTCCGGGCTTTACACCGATTACACCTTCGCTGTCTGGAACGACACGGAAGAACTCGTCCCGTTCGCCAAAGCATATTCCGGTTTGACCGACAAAGAAATTCGCCGCGTTGATAATTTCGTGCGCCGAAACACAAAAGAAACTTTCGGTCCCGTCCGAAGCGTCACGCCGAAACTCGTCTTTGAACTCGCATTTGAAGGTCTCCAAAAATCCACCCGCCACAAATCCGGCGTGGCGGTTCGTTTCCCCAGAATCCTGCGCTGGCGCGAAGACAAAACGATCAAAGATGCTGATTCGCTCGACACGATTCACAAATTGCTGGAAAATTATGAAAAATAGTTTCGACATTTCCGCGCAAAGTCTTTATCCGCATTTGAAGATCACAAACGAAAAATTTCCGCGTCTGCTCGTTACGAGAAAAATCGAAAACGACAGCGCGGAATATTTCGGCGCGTTTTTGCCGGAGACGGGCGTGAGATTTTTTATAAATTTTCTGGACAAATTATTTAAATTGCGAAACTGCACGATTGAAATTGACGGGAATTTTACCGTTCCGTGTCCGCAGTTTTACGCGAAAAGATGCGTTGCACCGTGCGCCCGAAATCTTTGCGGTGAAAAGGAATATTTAGAAACGGTCGAACTTTTGCGGCTTTTTTTGAGAAAGGAAAATGAGGAATTAAAAAATAAAATCTTGGAAAGGATCGAAAAATTCGCCGAAATTTTAGATTTTGAAACGGCAACCAAATGGCGCGACAAACTGCAAACTATCGAAGATTTCTGGGCGAAAAATGATTGGATTTTGTGGCTTGATAATGCGACGGACAGTTGGCGAATCGAACGGAAAGACGACAAAATTTTCGCGTATCTCGTAACGATGCGCGGGCGAAAAAATCTCGGCAGGACAGTTTTTGTTTTTGAAAATGAACTTTCCGACGCGCAAGTTTTCGAGCAAATTCTCCCGCAATTTTACAAATTTCACGCGCCTTTAGAAATTCGTGTTTCCATTGATTTTCCGAATCGAAAGAATTTTTCCGAAATGCTTTCAAGACGTGAGAATCGCAAGGTGAAAATCACGGTAATCAGCGAAAATAACAAAAAGAAAACCGTCGGCTGGGCGATCGAGCGTAACAAGCACGAATTCGATTTGAAAAATATCAGTCCGACGATTTCGTTTAAGGATTTGCAGAAAGAGATCAAGCGGACTTTCAAACTCAAACGAATGCCGAAACGCATCGAAGCGTTCGATGTCGCGCATATTTCCGGCACAAATTCCGTCGGCGCGTGTGTCGTCTGGGAAAACGGGAAGTTTTCTGCCGAACGATATAAATTCTGGCAGTTAGACGAAACGAGCGAACCGAAAACGCTTGAAAAATCAATCGAATTTCGTTTTGACGATAAAGGAAATGCGCCGGATTTACTTTTGATTGACGGCGGAAATTCGCAATTAAATGCTGCGTTAAAAGCGTTGAAAAATTCTAAAGACAGAAATTTTTTCGTAATTTCCGCCGTCAAACCGCCGAAACAGCACGGTGAAATCTCGCATTTTTTAACCGAAACGGGCGAAAAGATTTTGTTTGAAAAAGATTCCGAAGCGTGTCTGATTCTCCAGCAAATCCGAGACGAAGCGCACAATGTGGCGAATTCGGCTCATCGCACGCGACGAGATTTTTCGCATTTTTACGAACTCGCTTCTGTTTTGCCGAGTTTAGACGAAAAGATGCGGCGCGAAGTTTTGCAGAAATTCGGTTCGATCAGAAAATTAAAAGAAGTTTCCCTGACAGATTTGATCGAAAGTTTCGATGCGCGAATTGCGGAAATTATTTTTAAGGATTTGCAGAATTTCAAAGCGAGCGGCGAGAAAATCATCAAACCGCCGATCGTGCCGATTCGCTACGACGACCCGAACGGCGACGCGCAAGATTTGCAGCCTTTGAGAAATTTGTGATTTTTAGTTTTGCGTTTGTTTGTCGCTCAAAATCTGCATAATTTCTTTTCTCATTTCCGCGATTTCCGTGTGAACTTCGGCAATCGTCGGTTTGATCGGTTCTTTTTCTTCTTCACGTTTTATTGCATCTCTTTCGACGAAAAATGTCGCCAGGGTCGCCGTAATGTAACCGAATGAAACGAAAGCGTAGAGCGCAAGGATGAAGTTTAGAATGCGTCCTTCGACGGTTTGCGGAACGTATGCGCCGCCCAAAGTCGTCATCAGCATCGCCGTCCACCAGAGCGATTCGCCGTAAGTTTTGAAACCGCCCGGCGCATCCGCCGCCGATTCGAAGGCGAGCATTAAACCCGCGCCGCCGAACATTACGATCAAAGTTACGACCAAAACATATTTAAAACCGCGCCGCCGAAAGCTGTCGCCGAGCGCGCTCATTCCGATATTTAGAGAACCGAGCAGACGCACAAGACGCAAACCTCGGGCGGCGCGTGTCGCTTGAAAAATACGGAATACGCTGAAAACACGAAACACGCGCAACGCCGGCAAAATCAGCGAAATGGCGATCAGCCAATTGTTTTTCAAATACTCGATCTTCTTCGGCGCAAGAAAAAATTTCAGCGCGAAGTCGAGAATAAAAACGCCCCAAATAACAACGCCAATCGCTTCGAGAAACGGGCTGAGATCCCACAAAATCTCGATTATAAAAAGCGCGAGCCAGACCAAACTCAAAACAATCATCGGCGTTTCGAGCCACTCTTCAAGCTGTGACAAAATGCCTTCGCGCTCGACTTTTATTTCTTCACGGACGATTTCTTTTTCTTTTTTTTCCATTACAAAATCTTTGTCAGATAACTTTCTTTATAAATCAGTATATCGAACGAAAGCGAGCATCGTAGAATAATCAAAACTTGACGGTATTCAAGTTTTCTCATATTGTTCGCAATAATGATTAAGTCTTTAAATACGGCGGTGTAAAAATTTACTTGGTGAATAGGAAATGCTGTCAGCCAAAGTTCGCGCACTCCCGCGATTGTGTCGGAAATTGGCGATTTCTTTGTCCGTTAATTTTATGCGAACCGTATAAACTGCGCTCGTGCCGCAGAGAACTTCGAGGTAATGTTCGTCTGTTTCTTCATTACGAGAAAGTATGAAAAAATATTGTTCCTGATATAAAATCTCCATCTCATCGGACAAATTATTTGTTTAGAAGACGCATTTGTTTAAGTAAAATGTCGGCGTATTTTTTCGGCGTGTTTATGTTTTTCAAAATGATCTTACCGTCCATTTCATTGGCGTTTTCGATTATCAGATTGCCGAAACCGAGCAATCTTTGCGGCATCGTTGCCGAAACCGAAACGTCCTGAATAATTCTTAAAGGCACATTGCGCGTGTGATGTGAAAGAAATCCGGTGTCAATTTCGACTTTTGAATCGGTCAATGTATAGCGCACCATCTTTTGTTTTAAATGAAAATATGCGGGAATCAAAAGCAGGGAAAGACCGAGCAAAACTACAATAATCGAAGAGATCGAAACTCCGGAAATCCAACCGAATCCAGCAAATAAAGCAACAAGCAAGAATGCGCCCAAAACCGCTAAACCGTAACCGACCTTGACGAACATTAGCGTCGGGCGAATCGAGAAAATTTCCTGTTCGTCATCATTATCATCATTATTTTCAAAGCTGAATTGGCGCGGACGATTGGCAACACGCGTTTCTTCTTCATCTTCAAGTCGTGTGCCGCATTTTTGGCAGAAAATTGCTTCATCACTATTTTGTGCGCCGCATTTATTGCAAAACATAAATAAATAATAACGCAAACCTTAATTTTGCACAAAAAAACGCAGTTGGAAAATTAATTCCAACTGCACGTCATCTCAGACCAAGAGGAGAAGAGAAGTGAGGCTTCCTTCTATAGAGAAACTGTTATTGATTGACAAGACGCATTCTGCCGTCCGGTGTTTTAATCGTCAATGCGCCGGGTTCGTAAACCGCTAATGATTTTGCTTCTTTTGCTTCGAGTTTAACGGCTTGTGCTTCGGACACTTTTTTCACGGATTTAATGTAATTCGGATTGCGAATCGAAGCATAACGTCCGGTAATTCTTCTGACATATTCCTGCGTTTCACGATACGGCGGAACATTGTTGCCGTATTTCATTACCGCGCCTTCGCCCGCATTATATCCGGCGAGCGCAAGAACTACATCGCCACCGAATTTGTCGAGAAGCCAGCGCATATATTTTACGCCTGCGTCAATGTTTTGCTGCGGGTCGTAAATATCGCTCACACCGAAACGACGCGCCGTCGCGGGCATTAACTGCATCAAACCGCTCGCACCTTTATAGGAAGTCGCTTTTTTCTTAAACGAGGATTCCTGGTGCATCTGCGAATAAATCAAAAGCGGATCAATACCGTATCGTTTGCTCGAATCAACGATATAACCGTCAACTTCGTCGTCGCCGGTCGTAAATACACCCATCGAATCGCCGAAAGACATTGCCAGACGTGTGTATGATGTTTTTATAACTTTGTCACTATTTTTAAAAGCTAAACCTTCCGAAGCTTTCATTGTGCTTTTGCCAACAGCTGCCGTTTTGCCGGATTTTGTTTCCATAATCGGTTTAACAGTCGGTGTAACTATCTGAACACCGCCTGTTGTATCGAAATTATCGAAAACTCTGGCGCGTTGGGCAAAAACGATGTTGGTTGACACAATTATAGCTGCGAAAAGTAGAAATATTTTTTTCATTCTTATATGTTTCTTAAAACTGGTGATATTGTTGCACACACAAATACTTTGTTTTCAAGGATTAAGGAAACAGATAATTAAAAACGATAAATCTGATATTTTCAGAAATCTAACCGTTGAAAATGGTATTAGAGTTGCGTAACAAAAACTTTATATGACTAATTAATTCTAGCGTTGTTAATTTTTTGTAACTCTCATTAAATAATTTAAGGCATTTTTTTTAACTGCCTACTTATTAAATAAAGTTCTAAAAATGTAAAAATTCCAAAAAAAAGTTTAACAAAGTTAAAAGATAATCGTTCGGTCAAAATCGGGAATGTGAGTTTTTTAAACTAAATTTGGTAACAATTAATTTGATTTGTAAACAAAAAAAGAGAATTGCAAAAATGCAATTCTCTTAAGTTTCTGACAAATGATATTAGTTGGAAATTAACTTTTCTAACGAATCGGTGAGGAGGATTCAACGCTAACTGTAGAGCCTTGTTTTATTTCGAGGTCTTCTTTTCCGGTTAAAATTACCGATCCTGCACCTGCGCCGCCGCCGATAATCGCACCGATTGCCGCACCTTTTCCGCCGCCCGCAATTGCTCCGATGATCGCGCCCAGACCTGCGCCGATTCCGCCGCGTTTGATTGTCTCTTTTGTTTGGCTTCCACTTTTAGCTTCGCTTTCATCGCCGACTTTGATTGTGTCGCCATTTAAATCCGTAATTGTTTGCAGATTTCCGGCGAAATCATAAGTTTGCCCGTTGCGAAGTCTGATATTTACGAAATTAAATGTAATTTCCGAACGCCCGGAGACTTTGCCCGAACGGTCAATTCCCGAAAGATAACCTTCGACAACTGCGCCGCGATACTGATTAGGCGCGTTCACAGTCATTGTAAAACGGTCATTATTTTGTGAATCTTTCGTATTGATATTATTATCGAGAGTTCCCGTAATTATCGTTCCGTCCGGCACGATAAATTTCCCGCTTCGTCCACCGTTTGAACGCGGATAAGGCGAATTGCCGCTGTTCGGATAATTGCCGCCGTTCGGGTAACGATTGTTGCGATAATCATCATCACTGCTCGAATAACCGCCGTCGTTGCTGTTATTGTAATTGCCATTGTTAATTCCGAGACGCGCAACTTCGTCGGTTTTAGAATATATACTTTCGGCGAAAACCGTCTGGCGCAGATAATCGGTCGTAATTCGGCGCGTAACTTTTAACGCTTTTCCGTTTTCAATTGACGAAAATGTAACCGTATAATCGCTGTCGCTGCTGCCGAGACTCGAAACCATCAAATTATTATCCTGCAAACTGATGCGAACATTGACATTTTTGCCGTTCGATGCGGTTTGACTTATCGTCTGTCCGTTTGCGTCAAATGTCGCCGGAGAAGCATTTGAAGAAGCGAGCGTAACTTGATTTCCGCGAACGCTGATAGCGAGTTCTTGCGGCGCATCGAGTTTTTGCCGCAAATCTTCGCGCGAATTGTTGTCACGAACACGATTGTTATTAAGAATCTGATTCGTATCTTCGCTTCTCGAAGTGTCAAGACGGTAAGTTCCGGTCAAATTGTTATCGCCGTAATAATTCTGATTTCCGCGATTGGGATAATTATTATTACGATTGTCGGGATAATTATTGCGATTATTACGCGATGTCGGATAATTCCGATTATCATTTCCCGCATTCCAATAAACATTGTAATTACCGGCGAGTGTGCCGAGCAGAGTGCGAATTTCCGTCCATTGATCGTATGTTTTCTGGCTGAAACTCAGACGACTGATCAGCGCGTCGGCTTTTTTCGCCTCGTCGAGGATTGCTGAAACATCATCGGCATTTTCGCTCTGACGATTGTATTGTGCTTCAAAATCGCGAACCTCATTGTCCATTTTCCGCAGATAATCTTCCAAATCAGTTCGGTCGCGGCGATTATTGTTATTTCTGAACTCGCCCGAAAGGCTGTTTTGAAAATCGTAAATTTTTGAACTCAAACTGCGAACCGTATCGCGCATATCACGATTGTTTCGATTTCTCTGAGCGTTCGTCGAAACCGCTAAACCCGTAAACAATAAAACAACTGTTAAATAAGCCGAAAACAAATTTTTTAATCTACTCATATTCTATTCTCCTTTTCCGAAAAAACATCGACGAAAAACCTTTGCAAAATGTTAAGAAGCATATTGTGTGCCAAAAGTTTATTAGGACGAAAAAATCACTATCAAATATAATTTTTTGTGTTAGAATCTCTGCAAGTTTCCCCGTAATTCCCGTTAAAAATCTATGTCAGATCAAAATTACAAAACCACAGTAAAATACGCCGGCGACGAATTATTCATCGGCACGAGCGCCAGCGGACACGCGCAAACTATTGATACGAAAAGCGATAGAAAATCCGCTGCGTCGCCACTCGAACTTCTGCTGATCGCCGTCGGCGCGTGTACGGCGGTTGATGTCGTTTCAATATTAAAAAAGAAAAGGCAGAGAGTTTTCGATTACGAAGTTATCATTACGGGAAGCCGGCGCGAAGAACATCCGCGTTCCTTTGAAAAGATAAATGTGCACCATATCGTGTATGGCGAAAAAGTTTCCGAACAAGCGGTGGCGCAGGCGATCGAACTTTCGGATGAAAAATATTGTTCCGTCGCCGCTAATGTAAAACCGGCTTCGGAAATTACGACTAGTTTCGAAATTATCGAAACTGAAAGTTTGTAGGTAATAAGAACATAAAAATGAAAAATTCGACAGGCATTATTTTTCTGTTTGTAAAATTTCTAAACTAAGGCTGTAAATAATCGCTCAAAACTTTGTCAACAGCATCGGATAGCGGATCGCTTTTTTTTATATCGAGATAAAATTCACGCAGAAGCGGTTTGGCGGCGGTTTTGTTTAATTCGTAGAGTTCTACTAAATTGCGGCGGTCGAGATTCGCATTTGTTTTCCATAGACGGACGGCATCTTTGATATTTCCGCTTTTCGCGGCGACGGCGGCGATTTTTCCGAGTTCATCTCCGCGAAAACGAAAACCGGCAAAAAACATTTTCTCCGCGCTTTTCCAATCGCCGCTTCCGATATAAGAATCAAACAGGTCTCGCTCAGCATCGGGGCGATCGTAATCGTGCAATTCGTCTTCCGCTTTATCGGGCAAAATTTTCAATAATTTTTCGAGCAGCGGAACGGCTTTTTTATATTCACCCACACTTCTCATCGCCGATGCCAGAGCGGGAGCGCGGTTTTTTAAATCTTTTTCAGCCAGAACGGAAAGCTGATTCCAGATTATTTGCAATTTTTCAGTCTTCCAATTTTCGCTGTGAATCGCATTATAAATAACGTCTTCTTCTTCATTATCACGCCAAACTTCGCGCGAACTCAAAACTTTCGGCAAAAGATCGGTGTTGACGAAAAATTCGTCCATCAAATTCTCATAGTTATCGCTGATAAAATTCAGCAGTTGATAAAGATATTTAGCATCGTTTTTTGCCTTTGCATTGAGAAATTCGCGCCGCAAAATAGTTTCGGAGACAGTTCCTTCGCCGCCGAAAAAACTGATTTCGCGTAAAATTTTCAAACGCGGTAGGGAAATTTTGTAATCGTTCGGCGCATACGGAAATTTATCCAACGCCTGCGTAAACGTCTGCAAAACCAGATCTTTTTCCTGCCGTCCGGCATAATAAGACGCGCGTTTCAGCCAGTATTCAGGCAGTGCGCTATTTTCTGATTCGCTTTGTAAAATTCTCGTTTCGATGACGCGTTGACCGGAAGCCGCCTGAACCGCACCGGCGGTAAAATACGGATTTCCTTCCCGAATTCCGCTCATATCCATCGCCGTCAATTCTTCGGCGATCGTCTGCGCGAGCTGCGGCTGTCCGTTTTTCCGATAAACTTCCATCAGCGCGAGTTTTGTCCAATAACGCATCTGTTTTTCGGCATTTATATCGTCTTCCGGCGAAATTGATGTGTAACGATATGTCTTTTTAATAAAAGATATTTTATCGGTTTCTGTAAAAGGCAGTAAAAGCGACTTTTTAAAAAGTCTTTCGGCGAGAGACGGATTCAGGCTTTTTAAAAGTTGTCCGATTTCATAAGACCCGTTAGCCGAATCTGTTACGGCAGTTTCAGCAAGCCACGAAATATCTTGTTTATAACTCGGTTCAAAAAAGCCGACTGAGGAATAAATGACATTTTGAACGATGTATAAATATTTCTCTACCAGCGAAAAATCCTGCGGATCTTTTTTGATTTTTCTTTTCAAATCTTCGGCAATCTCGTCCGCCGTGCCGAGATCTTTTTTCAGAGCGGCATACAGAAACCACCAATTTTCGCTGGTTTCCGCGCGAACTTTCAGCCAGTTTTCAAGCTCGCGGACATCGCCTTTTTTGCGCCACAAAGAAACAAAAGCGCTCGCTTTGTCATCGCCGCCGACAGCAATCTTCTCATAGAAAATCTTTTGCGCCGTAAAATCATCAATTGTGATCGCTCTTCGCGCGACACGTAAAATTTGGTCCTTATTATCGGCTGAAAGATAAATATTACCGACTTCCGACAAAGTTTCGTGAACGCGCTCACGATGTCCGGCGCGGGCAAAAACGCTCAACTTTATCAAAAGATCGGAAATCGTCTGCGCCGATTTTCGGCTCGCCAATTCATTTGCCAATTCGCCGACATCGCGTTTCATCAAAAGCCGTTCGACCCTGGATTCGATCTCACCGTCTTCCAAAAGAATCTTTGTTTGACTCATTTGATCGAAAGCCGGATAAGTTTGAGCAGGACAAATCATCGCTACGCTGAGTGCGACAAAGAAGATCAAAAAAGAGTAAACCAATTTCATTATTTTAACCCCGAAATCTGAAAATTTTGTTAAAGCTATTCGAATCTGATTCGCCGGAGAAAATAACGGTTGCATCACGCCGCTGATTTTAATTATTATTTGTGAACATTCGCTTAGTTTGGCTGTTTAATATCGCGGTGATAATCGTTGATGTAATCCTTCATCCAAACCTGCCACCAACCGAAACCGAAACCTTTCGCTTCGTCATTCGCCTGTTGCGCCGTCCAATTATCGTGCGTCATTCGATAAACCGCGACGACCGTTCCCGTACGGTCTGAACCTCGTTTGCAATGCACGAAAACAGGCTGATTTTCCGCGTTGTTGATCTCTGCCAAAACCTCTTCGATCTGTGCATCTTTCGGCTCAAGCCAATTTCTCATCGGCAGATTGATGAATTTCATTCCTGAATTGCTCACCCATTTTTCTTCTTTCTCCGCACGTTCATCCGCGCCGCGAAGATCAATTACAGTTTTGATATTCAACGCTTTAAGCTGTGAAATTCCAAATTCCGTCGGTTGCCCGCCGCGATACAAATTGTCGTTTACTTTGTAAAGATTCGGCAGATTTTTGTTTTTTACAACATTTTGCGCGTCGGAAAAGTTCGCAAAAGCGATAATCAGGAACAGCGAAAAATAGATGGATTTGTTTTTCATAATTAAGTCAGAACCATCTGCGGTAACGGATGGTTTATACTTAGAAATTCGAGTTTACATTAAACGCTTTAGATAAATAAACTCAAACCGCCCGCTACCGCAGACGGTTCTTACCTGTGTTTTTAAGTGTTTTTGATATTCTCTGCGACCTGTTCTCTCGCAACAGTTTCCTGTTCGCCCGTTTTCAGATTTTTCACGGCGACTTTATTTTCCGCGAGTTCGTTTTCGCCGAGAATGCAGACGTACGGAATAGTCAGCGAATCGGCGTATTTAAATTGTTTGCCGAGCTTGTCGGCTTCCGGGTAAACGAGAACGCGCAAATCCGTCGCGCGGAGTTCGGCGGCGAGCTTCAGCGATTCGCCTGCCGATTCTTCGTTCCAAAGTGTAATCATCACGTCCGCCGAATTCGCAGTCAGATCGTCGGGAAACATCCCGCGTTCTTCCATAATTAAAAGAATCCGTTCAAGTCCCAAAGAAAAACCGACGGCGGGAATTTGTTCCTTGCCGAACATCCCGATCAAACCGTCATAACGTCCGCCGCCGCCGATGCTTCCTTGAAAATCGCCATTTGTTAAAATAACTTCAAAAATTGCGCCTGTGTAATATGACAAACCGCGTGCCAAACTAATATCTAACCTTACTTTATCTTTAGCAAATGAATTTTCAGTGTATTCGAGAATACTCTCAAAGTGTTTTACTGCTTCTTTCATTTCATCAGATTCAAAAGATTGAGATGCCACAAAAAGAAACATCGTATTCCAACCGCCAATTTCTTTTTCAGTTGCGTCAAACTGATTGAATAATTCTGCTATTCTATCAATGGCATTTTGTGATATTCCACTTTTCAGTAATGCTTGTTCAACTCCTTTAATTCCTATTTTGTCTAACTTATCAATTGCAACTAAAGCTTCTGCATGCTTATTATTTGGAACACCTTTCTCATTCAAGTATCCAGTCAATGCTTTTCTGTGATTAACTCTTATTTCAAAATCCTCAAATCCCAATCTCTTCAAAATATCACTCACAGCCGCGCAAAGTTCCGCTTCGACGATCATCGAACTCGAACCGATGGCATCGACGTCGCATTGATAAAATTCTCTGTATCTGCCGCGTGCAGGGCGGTCGGCGCGCCAGACGGGTTGGATTTGGTAGCGTTTGAAAAATTTCGGCAGATCGTTTTTGTAATTGGCGACGACGCGCGCCAGCGGAACGGTCAGATCGTAGCGCAGGGCGAGATCGGTGAGTTCGTTTTCGTTTTTGATCTTGCCTTCTTCCAATTCCTGTTGGAGTTTTTCCCCGCGTTTGAGGATTTTGAACATCAACTGATTGCCTTCTTCGCCGTATTTGTTCGTCAGCGTATCAAGATTTTCGACCGACGGCGTTTCAAGCGGCTCAAAGCCGTATTTTTCGTAAACTTCCTTGATAATGCCGATCACATAATTGCGTTTGCGAATGTCGGCGGGCAGAAAATCGCGCATTCCGCGTGCCGGATTTGTGTTAGCCATAGATTATGTTTTTATCAGATTGAAATCGAAAATGGAAAAAGGAAGAAAGATTATTTGCCCGCGGAATACGCGAAAAGAAGCGGAAAAAAGAAGGAATAGAAAACAATTAAAAGAAAAAAATACGAAGTAAAAACCCTTTTTCTATTTCAGTCTTTCTTTTTTCCGCGCTTTTCCGCGGGCATATATTCTTTAAGGATAAAGAAGCGTAAAAGGATAAAACGGAAGATTTCGCAGAACGGCGAACGAGATCATAACAATCAAAAATCCGCTGAGTGCCAATGGATGAAATATCTTTGTCATCGGCAAACTGCGCCCGCGCAAAGCGGTCAAAAACATCGAAGCCAAAAGATATAAAAAAACGGCGGCGTAAATCGGCAGCATCGCGTTAAATCCGAGCGCGGTCAAAAATTCGCCGTGAAAAAGCGCGTGAAAACCACGCGTCAAACCGCATCCCGGACACGCCAATCCTGTTAAAGTCAAAAGCGGACAAGTCGGGAAAATCCCTTCAGTTGTCGGATTAAAAAACCAGACGTAAAGCGAGCCACAGAAAATTATAAAAATTCCTGCGGCGGCTAAAAGTCGCTCTCTTATTGAAAATCTTGGTGCTTCTGTTGCCATTTTTATGGATGAAATTATAGATGATAATTATTCAGGCTGTTTTTTCAGTATGAACAAAGATAATTTAATCTTTTATATTATCAAACTTTTATCCCTGTTTATCTTGTTAATTCGTGTAAGATACTTCTTTAACTGCGTAATTTCTAAAAGGTAAAAACTAAATTAATTTTTACCTTTTTCTTTTTTCTTTCTATTTCTTACTCTCGCCGCTTTCCATCGGATAACCGGCATTTTTCCAAGCACTCGTTCCGCCAAGCAAGGCAAACGCATTTTTAATTTCTTTTTTCTCTAATTCAGTAACCAGACCGGCACTTGTATGTTCGCTCGGTCAGGAACAATAAGCGATAATTTTCTTATCGCTCGGAATTTCCTTATAGCGCGTCGCAACTTCCGATGCCGAAATATTTATCGCGCCTTTGACGTGTTCGACTTTGAACGCATCCGCGCTGCGAGTATCAACAAAAATGGCTGTTCCGTTGTCAAAGTCTTTTTTTGCATCCGCCAAACTGATGCGCGGTGCTTCGTGTTGATGATTGTCCGTATCCGGCGGCGTAACCTGTGTTTGCACCGGAATTTGACTTTCCGTTTTGGTCATTTCCGATTTTTCGGTAACTTTTGCCGTTTGACACGCCATAAAAACCGTCAAAGTTAATGCCGAAATCGGTATTATTAATAATTTTTTCATAATTTTATAAACCTCTTAAAATTAAAAATTGGTTTGTCTTGAAATTATTATACAGTAATCGTCGTCAAAGTCATTAAAAATTGTTGTTTTGATATTTTTGCCGACAATTTACTGGTTATCAATTGTCGGTTCGCCGCCAACAACATCGGTTGGATAATTTCCGCTCCAACACGCGACACACGAGTTATCTTTATTCATACCGATTGATTCGAGCATTCCGTCCATCGAAAGATAACCGAGAGAATCGGCTTCGATATAGCGTCGAACTTCATCAACCGACATCTGAGCAGCGATCAACTCCGCTTTGCGCGGCGTATCAACTCCGTAATAACAAGGCGAAACTGTCGGCGGACAGCTTATTCGCATATGAACTTCGCGCGCCCCGGCTTCGCGCACCATTTCGACAATTTTCTTCGATGTTGTCCCGCGAACGATTGAATCGTCAACTAAAACGACGCGGCGATTTTTTATCAAATCCTGAATCGGATTAAGTTTCAGGCGAACGCCGAACGAACGTATGCTCTGCGAAGGTTCGATAAAAGTTCGCCCGATATAATGATTGCGGATGATTGCCTGCCGGTATTTTATTCCCGACTGCGCCGCGAAACCGATTGCCGCCGCCACGCCCGAATCTGGAATCGGCACGACAATATCGGCTTCCGCCGGATGTTCGATGGCGAGTTGTCTGCCCATCATATGCCTTGACTGATTGATCGAACGCCCGAAAACTATCGAATCGGGACGCGAAAAATAGACGTGTTCAAACGCGCAACTCGCTTTTCGTTTTTCCTCGAACGGAAAACTCGAATGAAGTCCCGTTTCGTCAATCACGAGCATTTCGCCCGCTTCGACTTCGCGGACATATTCCGCATCAATCAAATCGAACGCGCAGGTTTCCGACGCAACGCACCACGCATTTTTCAAACGCCCGAGAACCATCGGACGAAACCCGTGAGCATCGCGCACGGCGATCAAAGATTTCGGCGTTAAAAAAAGCAAGGAAAACGCGCCTTCCGTATCTTTTAAAACTTTCGCAATCGCTTCGACCGCATTTCCGGCATCACATCTCGCAATCGAATGCAAAATCGTCTCCGTGTCGGAAGTCGAAGAAAATATCGCGCCCGCGCGTTCGAGTTCCGCGCGTTTCTGCTCGGCAAACGGCAGATTCCCGTTATGACAGACGGCAATTTGCCCGTGTTGACAAGCGACGTTAAACGGCTGAACTTCCTTAATCGTAGATTTCCCGGAGGTCGAATAGCGCGTATGTCCGATTGCACTTTTCCCGACCAAATTTTTCAAAACGTCTTCGCTCAAAACGTCCGCCACCAGACCGATCGAACGAAATTGATGTAAATCTTTTCCGTCCGACGATACAATTCCGCACGCTTCCTGCCCGCGATGCTGAAGCGCAAAAAGTCCGAGCTGCGTCATCGTCGAAGCCTCCCGATGCCCGTAAATGCCGAAAATTCCGCATTCTTCTTTGAACTTGTCTAAAAGAAAATCCATTGTTTATATTTTGCCACAAAAAACAACTTACCACGAAGCACACAAAGAAAATACGAAGAATTGTTTTTCTTCGTATTTTCTTTGTGTGCTTCGTAGTAAAAAAATTATTTAGCCGCCATGATTTTCCCGCGACATTCGCCGAAGCCGATTCGGCGGAAACCTTCGCGTTCGCAGAAGCCTTTCATAATTATTTCGTCGCCGTCTTCTAAAAACTTACGAGTTTCGCCCGACGGTAATTCGACGGGTTCTGCGCCGCGTTTTGTCATTTCTAATAAACATCCGCGTTCGGAATCTTCTTTGCCGGAAACCGTTCCGGTCGCCATCAAATCTCCCGTTTGCAGATTACAGCCGTTTGAAGCGTGATGCGTCAGCATTTGCCCGATTGTCCAGTATAAATCTTTTAAATTCGAGCGTGACAAATGATGCGGTTCTAAGTCTTGTTCGCGCATCTTTTCGGTTTGAATATAAACTTCGAGTTTGATGTCGAGTCCGCCGTTTTTCTCGTTTTCTTCGTTTGATAAATAATCTAAAGGTTTCGGATCGTCCGCGTCGCGTTCAAACGCCGGAACTCTGAATGGCGCGAGTGCTTCCATCGTGACGACGAACGGCGAAACGGTCGTCGCAAAACTCTTGCCCAAGAAAGGTCCGAGCGGCTGATATTCCCAGCCTTGAATATCACGCGCCGACCAATCGTTAACGAGACACAAACCGAAAATATGTTCTTCCGCGTCTTTTATATCAATCGTTTCGCCGAGTTCGTTGCCTTTGCCGACGAAAAATCCGACTTCCATTTCGTAATCCAACGCCTTCGACGGAATATAAACCGGCGGTTCGTCGGCGTTTGAATGATTCTGACCTTTCGGGCGAATAATCTCCGTTCCCGAAGCGACGATGCTCGAGGCGCGTCCGTGATAGCCGATCGGAATCCATTTGTAATTTTCCAATAACGGATTGTCGGGACGGAAAAGTTTGCCGACGTTCATCGCGTGAAATATCGAGCAGTAAAAATCGGTGTAATCGCCGATATGGACGGGAACGTAAAACTCAGCTTCATCAATCGGAATCAGATTTCTTTCGACGTTTTTTCTCGTTTCCGCGTCCGCGTCCGCCGATAGAATTTCGGTCAGACGTTTTCTGAACGCGCTCTGTAACTCCGCATTTTTACGCATCACGGAATGATCTAAACAATAATTGTCCGCCGAAACCGCGATGTTGAAAGATTCGTCGTCGAACAGACAACATTCGTAACAGCCGTAAATATCGAGAACAAAATTCCCGATGGCAATGCCGACGCGCATATTTTCATAGGTGCAGGCGCGTGTAAAAACGCAGAACGGAAGATTCTGAACCGGAAAATCCGTGTTTTCCGCGTTCGCCGATTCTATCCAGCTTTTAAGGTTTTGATCGTGTGTTTCGTTAATTTCGTATGTCATAATAGTTTTTCTTAAAATTTCGTAAAATGCCCGTGTTTATTGCCGCTATGACCGACTGACACAGCGCGATGAGCGGTTGGCAGTCCGCTATGAGCAGTTGGCAGTGCGCTATGAGCGACTGACACTCTGCTATAAGCAATTGGCAGACTGCGATGAACAACTGACACTCTGCTATGAACAACTGACACAGCGCGATGAGCGGCTGACACTCTGCATTATGTCACTAACACCGCGCATTGAACGGCTGAACCTTGATAAATGATAAATGTTCAATGATAAATGTCATAAAATCCCGATTTCCCGCAAATCTTCGACCGGTTCTTCAAACGAACACGAACCGAATGAAATTATGCCTTTCTGCCGCAGGTTGTAAAGCTGCGAATTATTCAAAAAATATTCCTGCCGCCAGCGAACGCCGTTTTCTTTAAACTCGAAACCGCCGTCAAATTCGTCTTCGAGCAGTTCTTCCAAAATGTTCGTCCTAAAACCCGCACGCGCAAATCCGGTCATCAAAAACATATTCAAAAACCCGTTCATCATACCCGAAGGCGCGTCCGATTCGTAAGTCAGCGGTTTAAAACAGCGCAGCGGGTGATGCAGTCCGGCGGTCGCTTTAAACGGCACGTTCGCCGCCAGACAAGTCTGCACGAAACGTATGATTTCCCGCGCCGCCGGGAACGCTTCCGGCGTAACGCCGCCCGTGCGGATCTTCGCGCTCTGCTTTTTTATCGCCAATGTCGAAACCATATCCGCCAGATTGTCGTCTAACGGCAGCTCAAAAAACGTCTCGATATTCGGCGGCACGGCGGACGCGATCTTTTCGATCTGCTGTGTCGAATCCGCTTTTACTTCAAGCGCGTCGCAAATGATATGCGGCTTATTTTCCGCGTTGAAAGCGGCGATCAGGCGCACGGTTTCGTTAATATCTTCGCCCGCCAAAACGCTCAAATGCCACGCGCCGCCGTTATCGTCGCGCGAAGTAAATTCTTTTGCCGTCTCTAAAAATTCGTTCAATCTTTTGACCGGAACGACGAAACGCCCCAACATCCAGCCGTAATTGCTGTTGCGATACGCCGCGTAATTCGTCACCGCGTCCGGCATTTTCAATCCCGACGGCGGAAAAAGTCCGGCGTAGTCAACGATTTCATTAAGCAGTATTTTAATGGATTCTTTCAACTTTTCACTCATTATTTAAAACCGCAATCAATTCAAATCGCCTATAATCTTTTGGAAATTCTACATTCTCATAAACTTCATTCAAACTCATTTCGCAATCAATTGAGGCAAGATGAAATACATTATTTAACTCTACAAATTCGTGCTGCAACCACGAGTTGTCGGATTGTTTTATAAATTGCGTAACTTTGGCGCGATGTTGCGCGATCAAAATATATTCGGTAAAACTTTCGATTGATTTGTAATATGTAAATTTATCGCTCTGATCAAAATCGGCGGTCGAATCGGAAAGAATCTCGACTATCATTTGCGGATTAGTCAAAATATCCTGTTTTCCGAGTTTCTTAAATTCGCTTTTGCCGCACAACGCCGACAAATCAGGATAACGATACGGCGGATAAGCCGGAACTTCGACGCGCATATCGGAAAGAAAAACGCGGCAAGTTTTTCCACGAAGTTTGGTTCTCAAATGAAAGTGAACATTGCTTTGAATCAGATCGTGCGCCGCACTCGCTCCGGCAAGCGTGAAAACGTGACCGTCCCAAAACTCGATCTTCTCCTCGCTTTCGTGATCGAGTTTGAGATATTGTTCGAGCGTGTATTTTATTTTCTCTTTCGGAAACATAATTTTATGTTCGGAGTTCCGCCTTTAGGTGGCTTTCCGCCGCGCTTCGCGGTCGGGCAAACTGAAGTTTGAACTCCGAACTATATCTTAAAGTTCTTTTTCAGCTTTTGCCACACTTCAAAATACTCGTGTTGTAATTCCGATGTTTCCATCGCAAATTTTGTCGGGCGAATTATATAACGCGACTCGAACATAAATGCCATCGTTCCCGAAAGTTTCAGCGGCTGTAAATCCGCGTTTGACGCTTTTTCAAAGGCTTCGAGATCGGGACCGTGCGCCGACATCTGATTGTGCAGCGAACCGCCGCCGGGAACGAAACCTTCTTCTTTTGCGTCGTATTGCCCGTAGCACAAACCCATATATTCGCTCATTATGTTGCGGTGAAACCACGGCGGGCGAAACGTATTTTCCTGCACCAGCCAACGGTCGGGAAAAATCACGAAATCGCAGTTCGCCGTTCCGTGTTCCGACGAAGGCGACGTTAAAACCGTGAAGATCGAAGGATCGGGATGATCGAACGAGATCGAACCGATCGTGTTAAAACGCTGTAGATCGTAACGATAAGGCGCGTAATTTCCGTGCCAGCCGACGACATCGAGCGGCGAATGATCTATCCGGCAGCTCCAGAGATTGCCGCCGAATTTCGCAGTCAATTCAAAATCGCCGTCAACATCTTCAAACCACGCGACCGGCGTTTCAAAATCGCGCGGATTCGCCAGACCGTTCGCGCCGATCGGTCCGAGATCGGGCAGGCGAAATTGCTGCCCGTAATTCTCGCAAATATAACCGCGCGCTTCGCCGTCGGGCAGTTCGACGCGGAATTTCAAACCGCGCGGCAAAACAGCGATCTCGCCGGATTTTATTTCGATAATTCCGAGTTCGGTCAGAAAACGAACGCGATTTTTCTCCGCGACGACGAGCATTTCGCCATCCGCGTTATAAAAAAATCTGTCCGTCATATCTTTGTTGCAGGCGAAAATGTGAACCGCGATTCCGTGTTGTGAAAACGAATCGCCGTTTCCGGCAATCGTCGTCAAACCGTCAACAAAATCCGTTTCCGCTTCCGGCATCGGCATCGGATTCCAGCGCAATTGATTCGGCGTAGTTTCGATCTCATCGAACTTTGAAACGAGCAAATTATTGTCAATTCTCTCAAAAGGTTTGTGCGTAACCGACGGGCGAATTCGATATGTCCAAGTTCTTTTATTAGAAACGCGGGGCGCGGTAAACGCCGTTCCCGAAAATTGTTCGGCGTAAAGTCCGAGCGGTGCTTTTTGCGGCGAATTTCTGCCGACGGGCAACGCGCCTTTGACCGCTTCGGTCGCAAATTCGTTGCCGAATCCGGTTTGATACTCGAGTTTTTCTATTTCATCACTCATTACAAGTGATTTTATGACATCGCGCCGGAAATTAAAACAACGGGAAATATGAATGAAACTTACGCATTTGAAAACGTATTTAACAGGGATAAAAAGGATGGACAAGATAAGAAAGTGATTAAATCCATTTTTAACCATCTTTGTTTATCTCGTCCATCCCTGTTTATTTTGATTTCAATATTCTTATGTGTCTGATTTATTCGGCAGTTCGATGGAAAATGTCGAACCTTTGGCGAGCGTGGAATTTACGGAAACTTCGCCGCCGTGAAGTCTGGCGAGGTGTTTGACGATTGCCAATCCTAAACCCGTTCCGCCGATCTCGCGTGAGCGGGCGCGGTCTGTGCGGTAGAAACGCTCGAAAATTCTTTCGAGATGATCGTTCGAGATTCCCTCGCCCGTATCGGTTACGCTGATTATGTCTTTCGCCTCGATTTGCAAGTAGCCGACGGTAACAGTTCCCGCTTCGCCGTTGAATTTTATCGCGTTGTCAATCAGATTCGTGAGCATCTGTTCGAGCCGCACGACATCGGCGCAGACGTTCGTGTTTTCTTCTACGTTATTTACCAAATTTATCCTGCGTTCAAAGGCTTTGGCGGAAAGATTTGTAAAAACTTCTTCGATCACCGAATGCAGATTTCGTTTTTGTAATTTAATTTTTATCGTTCCTGATTCGATCATCGAAAGTTCCGAAATATCGTCAATCAAACGGTGCATTCGTTCGGCATTTTTGCGGATTACGCTTAAAAAACGTCGGTTGTGTTCGGGGTCGTCAACCGCGCCGTCTTCGAGCGTTTCGACAAACGCCATAATCGAAGTCAAAGGCGTTCGCAGTTCGTGAGAGATATTTGACAGAAATTCCTGCCGCACTCGTTCGAGATGTTCGACTTTTGTGATGTCGTAGAAAAAACCGATCGCGCCTGATATTCCGTCGAGTTCAAACGGCGCGATGTGCGTGTTGTAAATTCGCCGCCGGTTTCCCAAAATTTCGAGTTTAACGGTTGAATGTTTCTTTTTGCTTAACGCGCCGCGAAACGCTTCGTGCAAACCTAAATCACGGATCACTTCGCTCAGACGCTTGTTTTCCAAACTTTCATCTTCGCGCCCGAACGCTTTGTGAGCGGATTTATTAAACCGCACAATTCGCATATCCGCGTTAATAATTAACACGCTTTCGCGCATCGTTTCGAGAATGCGGTCAAAATTCGGACGCACGTTTTCCGTCGGCGGAGTTTCATTTCTTGGTGCGGAAAATTGAAAAATCATTTTAATTTCGGAAGAGTTTTTTGTCCGCGAAAGTGCGCGAAAAACAAGACAAATTTCAAATTTTATTACTTTTAATTTCTCGTAACTTTCAATTTTTTGCTTTTAACTTTTCTTTTTTTTGGCGTTATTTCGCGTCTTTTCGCGGGCAAAAAATCTTAATTCTGCTAACCTTTATTTCACTTTCGTAAAACGATAGCCGATGCCGACGACGGTTTCGATGCAAGTTCCGCAATCGCCGAGTTTTTGGCGCAGGCGGCGAATGTGAACGTCTAAAGTTCGCGTGTCGCCGAAATAGCTGTAGCCCCACACATTATCAAGCAATTGCTGGCGCGTGGCGACTCTGCCGGAATTTTGAACGAGATGCGTCAGCAGAGCGAATTCTTTGCGCGTTAATTTTACTTCACTATCTGCACACGAAACGCGCATATCTGGAAAATCTATCGCCAGATCGCCGTCTTCAAAAGTTTCAACTTCCTCTGTTTCGACGCGGCGCAAAACTGCGCGAACTCGTGCGACGACTTCTTTTACGGAAAAAGGTTTAACAATGTAATCGTCCGCTCCGATGTCGAGTCCGGCAATTTTTTCGGTTTCGTTCGTTTTGGCGGTCAACATTATGATCGGTGTTTTTTCCGTCAAAGTTTCGCGCCGTAAACGCCGGCAAAGTTCCATTCCGCTCATTCCCGGCAGCATCAGATCAAGCAAAATCAGCGTCGGCGTAGTTTTTTCATCCAACGCAAGGCGCAAGCCTTTTTCGCCGGATTCGGCAATTACGGGACGAAATCCTTCGCGCTCGAAATTGTAGCGCAGACTTTCCGCAATGTCCGCATCGTCTTCGACAATCAAAATTTGTTGCATCATAATTTATCTTTTTCCCGCTGAACTCATTTATTTTAACATCTGTCTGCCGTCTCTGATAAAAATCGCTTCTTTCATATAGATCGTCAGTTCGCAGATGTCTTTGACGTAATCGCCGATTCGTTCGAGATGTTTGGCGACGAACAAAAGCCGCGTCAGACGCGCCGAAATCGCCGCATCACGCGACATTTTAAACAGCCATTTCTCCATCAGACGCTCGTAAATTTCGTCAATTATATCGTCTTTGGCAATTAGTCTTTTCGCGTAATCGGCATTTCCGGTCGTAAAAATATCGAGCGATTCCTGCAAATTGTTCACCGTATTTTCCGCCAATTGATGAAGTTCCTCGAACGAATCGAGTTCCGGTTCGTCGTTCAATCGCAGCGCGACGCGCGAAATGCTGACCGCGTGATCGCCGATTCGTTCCAAAATCGGCGTGATTTTCGCAATCGAAATTACCATTCTGAGTTCGGCATCAACCGGATGACAATAAGTTAAAACCTCGATGCTCGAACGGTCAATCTCGCTTTCCAGCGAATCAATGACAAAATCGTTTTCGATAACCTGCGCGGCAACATCGCTGTTTCGCCGCAGAAGAGATTGGACGCTCCGCCGCACAGCCGTCTCGACTTCGCCGCCCATCAGCAATAATTGGTCGCGCAAAATATCAAGCTCGCGCACCAACAATTGCTCTATTTCAGTTGTCTCAACATCTTGTACCAAATTAAACTTTCGGAAAATAAAAGTTACGCAAAATACAAGATAAACGGCAGCGTTTACTGAGATGTGAACGGAATGTTAAGAGAATGTTAAATAACTTGGGAGTTGTAAGAATGGGAAGTAATTTAACAGGGATAGACAGGATTTACAGGATAAAACTAAAGATTTTTAACTAAGTCGTTTTATCCCTGTTCATCTTGTCTATCCTTGTTTAAATATCTTTCGGGCGAATAAATTTGTGCAATTTTAACATTCACCAACCGATAGATTACTTTTCACAATATTTCAATGAACTGTTTGGTAATACTAGCTCTGTGTAACCGAGTTTTACAGCATTTTCTTCACTGTATTCAGTGCGTGGAATTTCTTTTTGAACGATTTTAATCGGCAAGTTACCTGTTTGAGGAGGAGTGAATATATTTTGCGAATAAATTTGTAACTCATCACCTTTTACTTTATAAAAAACCTTTCCAATCGTTTCACCATTGACAAAAAAATCCGTTTTCGCAGAAGGACCGTTACACAGATTTCCATCACTTGAAATTGAAAATCCCTCATAATTTCTTCCTCTAATTTCACTTTTGAAATAAAGATTGTATCCACCAACTGATATTTGATGAACACCGTAAAGCGGTCCGCGATTTTCACCAAAGCCACCGCTGCAATAGTTTTGCTTCATCGAAAACAACATAACCAATAAAAATAAATTTTTGTACAGCATAATTTAATAATCAATCTCTAAATTTATTCTGTTATTAAATATTTTTCGGGCGAATAAACTCGCGCAGTTTTCCGCTTTCGGCGTTGATTTCGTTCCAATTTTCGATCTTCAGATCAATCACCGCCAAACCTGCCGTTGGCATCGCTTCGATTTTTCCGGTTAAATTTCGCACGAGATTTTCAAAACCCGGATTATGCCCGACGATCAATGCCGAATAAAATTCGTCTTCAATTCTGGAAACAATGTGCAAAAGCGTCGTCACACTCGCTTCGTAGATCGCTTCTTCAAACATTATTTCCGCGCTAAATTCCGCCGTTTCTTTAACGAGATTTGCCGTCTGTTCGGCACGTTTCGCTGTCGAACAGACGATAATTTCCGGCACGAAATCGTTTTTTTTCATCTCTTTGCCCATCAAAGGCGCGGTTTTGATCCCGCGTTCGTTGAGCGGTCGTTCAAAATCCGACAAAGAACAATCGTCCCAACTAGATTTGGCGTGGCGCAAAACATAAAGTGTTTTCATAAAATTTTAACTTTCCTCGGAAATCGCTTTCAAAACGATCGGTTGCGGCTTTGAAATATGTTTTAAAACTTTAAGCGTTTCTTTTTTTAACTTTTTGCCTTTTCGCAAAACGTCCGAAATTGATAGAACGCCGACTAATTTCGCATTTTCATCAACGACCGGCAGACGTTTGATTTTATATCTCCGCATCTTTTTCAAAGAATCTTCCGCTTTGTCGTCCGCATTGCAAACGATAATTCGTTTGCCGATCAGATCGCCCGCTTTTATTTTTGATAATTGTTTATTTTCCGAAGCGGCGAAAAATGCGACATCGCGGTCGGTAATCGTCCCGATAACTTTTCCGTTTTCATCGGCGACCGGCACAAAACCGCAATCTCTCTGCTGCATAATTTCGATTGCTCTCGCCAGATTATCTTCGCTCAAACAAGTTCCGGGTTCGGCGGTCATAATTTTTTTAACTTTCACAACCACATTTTACCATTTGCCGCCGAAAGTTCTAATATAAAACAGATGAAAACTCAGACAATTGCCGCGATTGACATCGGCTCAAATTCCTTGAAACTCGTTATCGTCGAAGCTGCAGCAAGCGATTCTTTTACGGTCATTTCGCAAGAACGCGAGCGCGTGCGTCTCGGACACGAAACTTTGCGAAACCGTTTTTTGTCCGAAGAAGCCTTGAATCTTTCAGCAGATGCGATTGCGAAATTTCGTTCGATTGCCGACACGCGAGGAGTTGATACGATTCTCGCCGTCGCCACCGCGTCCGTCCGCGAAGCTGAAAATGCGGTGGAATTTGTCGCCGAGATCAAACGGCGAACCGGTGTGGAAATCGAAGTTTTGTCTTCGATGGAAGAAGCGCGTCTGATCGGCGTAGCGGTCGCGCAGTATTTCGGCGCGGAAGATTCTTCGCTTTTAAATATAGACATCGGCGGCGGTTCGACCGAACTTTCTCTGATGCGGAATAATATGCCGGAAAAACTTTTTTCGATGAAACTCGGTGCAGTCGGTTTAACGGAAAGATTTTTACTTAATGACCCGCCGAAGAAAAAAGAATTTAAAAATCTTCGCGCTGAAATCGCTTCCGCGCTCGATCGTCCGGCGCACAAGATCGGAGACGCGAAATGGAAATTTTCAACCGGAACTTCCGGCACGATTCAGGCTCTCGGCAGAATTTTAAATGCTCAAATGGATGAAACTCCGGTTGATTTGAAAATTGATTTAAAAAAACTCATTTCCCTAAACAAAAAACTGGCGAAAACAACAGTTGTGGAACGTTCGCTAATTCCGACAATCAACGAACGCCGCGCCGAAGTCATCGTCGCCGGCGGACAGATTTTAGAAGGCGTGATGCGAACTTTGAATATAGAAACACTGCAAACGTGCGGTTACGCTTTGCGCGAGGGCGTGATTATTGATTATCTGCGCGAGATCGAAGCCGAATCTCTGCCGCCCGTGCCGGATGTCGAAGATTTGCGTCTGCGCGACGTTTTCGCTATCGGCAGACGTTACGGCTACGAGGAAAAACATTCGCTTCAAGTCGCATTTCTCGCCGAGAGAATTTTCGACGATATTGCACCGATCTTCGATCTGAAACGCCGTTGGCGGACATATCTTTCCGCCGCCGCGCTTCTGCACGATGTCGGTTATCACATTTCGCACGAATCTCATCACAAACATTCGCTTTATCTGATAAAACACTCGGAAATGACGGGATTTTCCGAACTTGAAAAACTCGCCATCGCCAACATCGCGCGTTATCACCGCCGCGCGATGCCGAAGGAAAAACACACCGATTATATGATGCTGAACGAAAAAGACCGAAGCGTCGTTTTCCGGCTCGCTTCGATTCTGCGAATCGCCGAAGGTCTCGATTACGGTTACAATAATCACGTCGAAAATCTGAAAGTTTCCGGCGCAAACAGCAAAAAACTCTGGCTTGAACTTTACGGAAAAAATACGAATCGCACGGATGTCGAAGCGGTCGTGGGAAAAAAAGAAATGTTTGAAATCGCTTTCGACTGCAAATTGGAAACGTCGCTCGGAAGCGACGAAAGAAAATTTGAAAAAGCGGGAGGAAAATAAAGAAAACGGAAAAATATGTTGAAAGATTTCAGGAAATTTATCCAACGCGGAAATGTTCTCGATCTGGCAATCGGCGTAATTATCGGCGCGGCGTTCAGCAAAATCGTTACGACGCTTGTCGAAGGCATAATTATGCCGCCGATCGGATATTTTTTGACCAGCAAAATTGATTTTTCAAAACTTTATTACGATCTAAGCGGTCAATATAACGATTTGCAAGACCCGAAACAAATCGAAGCCGCGCTCAAAAGCGGTGCGCCGCTTATTCTTTACGGGCAATTTATCACCGACTTGATTCAATTTTTAATCGTCGCATTCGTAATATTTTTGCTCGCGCGTTGGGCGATAAATTTATTTAACGCATTTGAAAAAGAGGAAAAAGAAAAACCGAAAGAATCGTCCGCCGAAGAGAAACTTTTAACGGAAATCCGCGACATTCTAAAAGAAAAACAATCAGCGTAGATCGTAAATTTCGTCCGGCGTAACGCAAAAATCAAGCGGCACGTCAAACTTGTCCGCATCTTCGATTTTTGCGACTGGCGCGAAAAAACTCAAACCGATTTTCAAAGTTTCCGCGCGGCATTTAATTAGAAATTTATCGTAAAACCCTTTGCCGTAACCGACACGAAAACCTTTTAAATCAAAGCACAAAAGCGGAATTAAAACCGCATCTACAAGAACATTTTCAACGATTTTATCACCGGACGGCTCGTGAATTTCCCATTTGTTGGGCGAAAGTTTCGTCGCTTCGTCAAACTCGACGCTCTGCATCGAATTATCCGCAAAATCCACACGCGGCACGAGCGTTTTGATATGCGGAAAATCGCGCCAAATCTTACGAAAAATAAATTCCGTTCGCACTTCGCCGAATTTTTCGATGGCGAGAAAAAGATGCAGATAATTTACATTTTTCAGATCAAAAAAATCGAAAAACCTTTCCGCGATTTGCAGACTTTTTTCTTCCCGCGCTTGCGGCGTTTGCGATTTCATTTTTTCGAGATAAATTTTGCGAAGATGTTTTTTCTGCATTGATTTTGTTTTACAAATTATTTTGGATTATCATCTAATTCGCAAATTGAGGCAAAACGATGAACAAAATCGAAAGCGGCGATGCGGTAACGGTAATTTTGCAAAACCCGCGCGAAAAAATATTCGGCATACTTCACGAAATAAATTCAGCGGGCGTTTTCGTGCGCGGAATTGATCTGGAATATTTTGAAGAATGGACGCGGGAAATCGCCAACGACGAACCGTTTTTGCCGCTAAACGACATTTTCGTTCCGATGTGGCGCATCGAAAAAATCACGCTCGACGAAAGTTCCGATCTGCTCCCGTCGCTGACGGAACGATTCTACAGTCAAACCAATCTGAATTTCTCCGATTTCTAAAAGCCGAAATGCACAGTTTCGTTTTATTCAACCGCGAAATTCTTCCCGCCGTTAAAGTCAATTTAAATGCCGTCTCAAACGCCGCGCTTTATGGGAAAGGAATTTTTACGACGCTGGCGATTTATGACTCAAAGCCTTTCGTTTGGGAAAAACATTGGAAAAGATTAAACGACAACGCCGCAAAACTCGGAATTGATCTGTCACATTTTTCGGAAGATTCAGTAAAAAAATCACTATCCGAAATTATCAACCGAAACGAAATAAAAAACGCCCGCGCACGAATTACATTTTTCGACGAATCACCGGGCAAAATCTGGAATTTCGACGTTAAAAACAAAACTTCACTTTTAATTCAAGCCGCCGATTTACGCGAAGTTAAAGAAAATTTTGCTCTCACTGTTTCGCCGTATTTGATAAATTCGACTTCGCCGCTCGCGGGCGTAAAATCGTGTAATTATCTGGAGAATATTTTAGCTTTAGAAGAAGCGAAATCGAGAAATTTCGACGAAGCAATCAGAATAAACGAACGCAGCGAAATAGTTTCCGCGTGTATGGCGAATATTTTCTGGCAAAAGGGCAAAAAAATCTTCACACCGAGCCTGAAAACCGGATGTTTGGCGGGAACGACGCGCGAACATTTTATGAAGAAAAATAAAGTTTTTGAAGTTGAAGAAAATTTGGAAACTCTCAAAGATGCGGAACAAATTTTTCTGACTTCGGCGGGAATTGGAATTGCTCAAGTTTTAAGGTTCGATGAGAAAATTTTTAACCGTTTGTCCAACTTTCAACCGGCAGATTATTTTTAGTCAAAAAACTTTTTGAAATAAATTCGATTTTTTAGGTTATAATTAAAAATGAAACTTTACCGAAATATTTAAAGGCGAAACAGAATGAAAAATTTATCTCTAAATCTTTGCTGTCTTATCTTTTTGTCGTGTTTTCTTAACGCTTCTGTCAGCGCACAGAATCCAAAACCGGAAATAAAAAAAGAAAAATCCGGCGGCAGTTCAAGCGGCGGAACCGCGATTTTTATGGTTGAAAGATCGGAAAAGGTTAAACGAGAACCATATTTGGGTTTAGAGCCTTGCGCCAAAGAAACGCCGGAACAGATCAGCGAAATTGAAAATGCGGCTGATACAAATGCACAGGTTTTACTTCTCGTTAACAGAACTGCTGACAAAGACGAATGGCTGCGCGCTTGTTCCGTTTATCGACTCGGCGAATTCCGCGATTCGGCAACTTTTGCCTTGCCCGTAATTATCAAACTACTTCACGACGAGGAAAACGGAGCGGTGTGGACGCACGCCGAAACTGCGCTCTGGAAAATTCCGCCGACGCGCGTTCCGCTTCCCGAAAGAATCGCGCTGACTAAAGATCTGGATGTTTACAAAAGGCTTTTCGGCGTTTACTCTCTCGGCTATTATAAATTTCCGATGACTAACAGCAATCAAGTCAAAGAAGTTCTCGCTGCATTGATCGAATCGGCGAAAGATGAAGACACAACGGTCAGATGGCTGTCGGTGATGGGAATTCGGCAACAGGGATTTTACGGCGTTGATACATCTTCGGCGATTCCGGTTTTGTCGGAACTGATAAAAACTAAAAAAATAAATCCGATTCATTCAGTTCGCGCCCTTGTGCCGATGGGCGAAAATGCTTTGCCCGCCGCGCCGCTGCTTTTCGATATTCTTTATAATCCGAAAAATTATGTAAAAGACGACGGCGACAACAACGCACGTTCATACGGTCTTTATCTGACAACGGCAATTGCGCTCGGCAAAATCGGCAAATCTCTGATTCCGTTTCTCGAAATAGAAATAGAAAAACAACCTTTCAAGATTTTGGAAGTTCTCGACAACATTGCCGCAGATGAAAGCTTGCCCGTTCTTTATAAAGCGATGTCGCATCAAAACCCGAAAGTAAAAGAAAAAGCAATCGAGTCTTTGCCAAACTTTACATCAAAAGGCGCACTTGAAGTTTTACCGAGACTTTTAAAATTGATAAATGATAAAAACACCGACGTTGCCAAGGCAGCAGTCAGCAAAGTCGGTTCTATCGCTCGAAATACTGAAAGTAAATCCGAAGAGTTAAAGGAAATGCTCAGACAAAAAGCACTTCCCGTTCTGATCGGTAAATTAAACGATGAAAATTTGGATTGTCATGCAGTTTTAACTATCGCCGAATTCGGTGCGGAAGGCGAATCGGCAATTCCCGCAATCTTGCGTTCGATGAAAAAAGATAAAGGAAATTACTGCGCTGAATCGGCACTTTTCGATTTGGGCGAAGCGGGAAGAAAACACCTTTCGCCGGAAAAGATAAAAGAATGGGAAGAACGAAAAGAAAGAAACAAAGAACTATTTAATACAGATTACGACAAAGCCAAACCGATAAAACCTAAAACTGAAAACGATAAAAATCCGGGTTTAGATGATAACGATTCTTAAATTTAAGCGACCGTTCCGCCGCACGACGAACCGCTTCCGGCGGTGCATCCGAAACAATGCGCGGCGGTCATTATTTCGCGGTTGAAAAATTTCTCCGGCGAAAAATCTCGGATCGTCTGCCCGACCTTTGCGGAAACGGGTATTTCGAGCATTTGATTAAAATCGCAGTCGAACAAATTTCCGAGCCAATCAACGCTCAAAGTATTTCTACACATCAAACCGTCAACGGTCGCCGGATTAAACGCCGCGACGAGTTTCTGCATATACGTTTTTTCGTTTCCCGAACGCCTCAGCCAATCGAGATAACGCGCGATCGGCATATTCGTGATCGTGTAAAGATTATTAAAAACGATGCCGTAACGGTTTTGAAGTTCGCGCCGAAAATCCGCTTCGATGGAATGTTGTTCGGGCGGCAAAAACGCGCCGACGGGATTGTAAACGAGATTCAAGACGAGATTTTCGCGCGTTCCGTAACCGGCGGCGTTCAACTTTTTTAATCCTTCGACCGATTTATCAAACACGCCCGCGCCGCGCTGCGCGTCGGTTTGCTGCTGCAAAAAATAAGGCAGACTGCACACGACTTCCGCTTCGTTTCCCGCGAAAAATTCGGGCAAATCTTTAAAACCTTCTTCAAACATTATCGTCAGATTGTGCCGCACAATAATTTTCGCGCCCGTTTTTCTTGCTTCCGTCACAAAATAACGAAAATCGGGAATCATCTCCGGCGCGCCGCCCGTAATGTCGAGCGTCGGGATTTTATATTTTCGCAAAACTTCCAGACACGCATCAATCGTCCCGCGCGTCATAATTTCCGTCCGCGTCGGCGAAGCGTCAACATGGCAATGCTTACAAGTTTGATTGCAGAGTTTCCCGACATTGACCTGCAAAATTTCAACGTCGGTCGAACGCAAATCGAGATTGTTTTCCGTGAGTTTTTTATCAAAGGAAACCGGCGAAGCGGGCAATGAAGGCTTGCCGTCGCGTCTTGTAATTTGAATTTGTGCGGTTGATGTCATATTTTTTATTGCCCACGAAATACACGAAAATTGCTAAAAAAGATTTTAAAAATTTCGCGCCTTTTCGCGTATTTCGCGGGCAAATATCTTACATCGAAACTTTATCGTGTGCGTTGTGCGATTGGATGCCGTGAATCAAACTTGCGCCACCGCGAATGGCTGATGCGAGGTGCATCGCTTCGGTCATCTGTTCCATATTCGAGCCGTTTTCCAGACTCGAATTAGTAAACGCTTCGATGCAGTACGGGCATTGAACCGTAACTGCGACCGCCAAACCGATCAATGCTTTTTCGCGTTTCGAAAGTGCGCCTTCTTCCTGACACGCTTGATACCACGCGAGAAATTTTTCAAAGAGTTCAGGTTTATACTTGGCGATGTCGCCGAATCTGCCAAGGTCTTCTTCGTTGTAATAGTGCATATTTGTAAAATTATTCATCCAAATCGGCAATAACGTCTTTTTGTCTTTTCTCAAAATAATTCATTGCTTCTGGATTTATCAGCCACTTAAAAACTGCATCAAAAACATCTTCAAATTCGGTTACGCTCGAAAACGATCTGACTTTAAATGATTTTTCACATTTTGGACAATTTACTTGAATATCAAAAGGATTAACGAAAAATCTTTCATCACAATGGCTAACTTCGCGTGAAGTTGGAAATGAAAGAATTGCTTTAATCAGTTCATGTGAAACATATTTATCATTTTCATTCATAAATTAAAATCTGACATCTTTTATGTTGCAAAATCAATTTTCAAATTTCAATATAAACTTCTGAATCTGACGACGATGCCGCAAAACGTGAACGATGGCGTGTTCGAGTAATTGGTCAATATTGTAATTTACGCCCCAGCGCGTTTTGAAGAAAATCGTTTCCATTTCTTTGTCAATAATTTGCCGTTTGCCTTCAAAGATCGCCGCCGTATAAGCGAACATTTCATCAATTTCCGCGCTGATTTTTGCCTGCGAAATTTGTTTATCTTCAACGGGCAAACAATTCATCGAAAGCGCGTCGCGGATGTATTTTGAATAACCGTAACTGGCGCGGATGACGTGATTAATAATGACTTGAATCGAACAACAATGATCGTCTTCGCCTTCGACCGTTATCGAATAATTTTCACCGGAAACATTCTTGATAACGGATTTTAATTCAAATAACGCCTTTTCGTATTCGTCAAGAATCGAACCGATCGCGCCTTTGCGATAATCTTCCAATCTTTTTTCCATTTAATTTTCCGCGCCGAATTTCAGCAAAAATTTATCAACCTGTCGGCGATGCCGCAAAATGTGCAGAACGGCGTGTTCGAGCAGTTGTTCGATATTTTCCTTAAAATCCGCCCGGTCTTCGATCAGAGTTTTGTTCATTTCTTCATAACTCATTTCCCAATGATCTTCGAGCGTTTCTTCCGTGTAAGCGAGAACTTTGTCAATTTCCGCGCCGATCTCGGCTTGCGAAATCTGCGGTCGTTCGTCGCCGAGCGGCGTGTGCGGAATTTCAAATTTTCGCCGTATTCCGTTGGCATAACCGTAACCCGCGTGAATGACGTGATTCATCATCGTCTGAATCGAACGACAATCCGCGTCCTTCGTTTCCGCGTCGGCGATGCGCGTGTAATCGTCTTCGCTAATGCTCGTCACAAGCGTTTTAAGTTCAATCGCGGCGCGTTCGTATTCGTCCATCAACGCGCCGATTCCGCCTTTGCGATAATCTTCTAAAGATTTTGTCATAGTTTTTTAGCCGCAGATTTCGCGGATTAAGACAAAATCCGATAAGATTCAAGAAAAATAATATTCTTAAAAAAAATCCGCGTTTATCCGCGTAATCCGCGGCAAAACTTTCTTAACAACAATCGCCGCTGTCGCCGCACATTTCGCCCGTCAGATCGGTTAAATTATACTCCAAACCTTTCGTCTCGCGTGGATGGCGTTTGGCGGTTCGTTTGCAATCGAATTCCTTCGCGTTTTCCAATTCGATATTTTCAATCGGTTCGACCAGAATCATCTGCGAAGCGTAAGGTTCTTTTGAATAAATTTGAAAAGTCTTGTCGCAAACCGCGATGCGTTGCCCGCGTTCGAGCGCGTGTCCGTCGTCGTCTAAAACTTTTTTCCAAGGTCCTTTGTAGATCACGGCTTGGTTGCGCTCGAAACACGCGCCTTGTTTGCCTTTGTAAGCGACGATTGTCACCGAACGAAACTCGATTCCTTCGACGACGCGCCAAGGTTTTTCGTCGCGTTTAACAATTTCGATGCCGTAAAATCCGGCGCGTTCAAATGCTGTAATAAACGCGTCTTCACGAAACGCGCCCGAAATGCAACCGCTCCAAAGTTCCGCGTTATTTTGCAGATGTTCGGGAACTTCTTCGTCGGAAACGATGTCGGAAATCGCCACGCGTCCGCCTTTTTTCAGTACGCGAAACATCTCGTTGAACATCTGTTCCTTGAATTCCGGTTTAACGAGATTCAAAACGCAGTTCGATAAAATCACATCAATTGAATCGTCCGCGACCAAAGGATTTTCCGCTTTCGATTTCGTGATGAAACTTTCATAAGCGAAAAAATCGTCCGCCGTTTTAATCGGATTTTTTTCTAAGTATTCGTCAACCAAACTCAGATTTAATTTCAAATCCTGAATCTTCCCGTAACGAAATTCGGTGTTTTCATAACCGATTTTCTCAGCCATTTCGCCGCGATACTTATTCGCTAAACCGAGCATTTCCGTGTTCGTATCAACGCCGATAACTTTGCCGTTTTCGCCGACGATCTGCGAAGCGATATAACAAATTTTTCCGCCGCCTGAACCTAAATCCAAAACAGTTTCGCCCGCTTTTACAAACGCCGAAGGATCGCCGCAGCCGTAATCGCGTTCGATAATTTCATCGGGCAAAATCTTCAAAAACTGCGGATCGTATTCGACCGGACAACAAAGTGCTTCTTCTTTTTCCTGCGATGCCGCGCCGTAACGCTCGCGCACCGCGCTTTCAATATCTAAATCGTATGGCATAAAATTGGTATTTGAATTTGTTAAATCAAAAGCGCGAAAAATAATTTCGGTCGAAACGACGAGGAGGTCAATCGTTTCAACTTTTTTTCATTTTCCGCGTCTGTTTCTAATATGTTTTTTCCGTGCTAAATTATTCCCGAAATATGAATCGTGCAATTATCATTATGACAAAAATTCCGCGTGCGGGAAATGTCAAAACTCGTCTTCAACCGTTTTTATCGCCAGAAAAATCCGCCGAAATCGCCACCGCTTTTCTCAAAGACGCGGAATCAAAAGCACGGAAAACTTGCGGCAAAACAATAATTGCTTTTGCGCCGCGCCAAGAAAAAGATGCGTTATTAAATTTCGTTTCAGCGCAAAATACTTTCATCGCGCAAAGCGGCGAAAATCTCGGCGAACGAATGCAAACTGCTTTTCAATTCGCATTTGAAAACGGTTCGGATTCAGTCGTATTGATCGGCACGGACAGTCCGAGTTTCCCAGCGGAATTTATCGAACAATCATTTAAATCTTTGGAAAATTCCGACGTTGTTTTGGGCGAATCCGAAGACGGCGGTTATTATTTGATCGGGCTGAAAACTCTGCGAAAGGAAATTTTTGAAAACGTCGAATGGAGTTCGCCCGAAACTTTTATTCAAACTGTTCGGAATATTGAAAACTGCAAGTTAAAATTATCGTTTATTCCGAAATGGCACGATGTTGATCTTCCCGAAGATTTGAACAAATTGCGGAAAGAGTTGATTAAAAATCCGAAACTCGCGCCGGAAACTGCTAAATGGCTGAAAGAAAACCAGCCGCGAACGGACACGAAAGGACACGAAAAAATTGATAAAAATTAGTCTTTCCTTTTCGTGAATTTTCATATTTGTTTGTGGCAAAAAAATTATGACTAAAATCAATTATGACAACAAAAAATTCGCGTCAATCGAAAACTCCGAAACCGGCGAAGTTTCAGGCGAGACGGTTTTTCATTTCCGACAAAAAGATAATTTAGTTTGGGCGGAATATTCCGGCGGTGAAATCGTGTTCGGAACATTAATCGCTAAAGTTTTGGAAAATGATTCTCTTGAAATGCGTTATCAGCATTTGAACAAAAGCGGCGAATTGATGACGGGAAAATGCTTTTCAACGCCGGAAATTCTATCGGACGGCAGAATTCGGCTTCACGAAAAATGGCAATGGACGAGCGGCGATCTTTCAAAGGGCGAATCTATAATTGAAGAAATAAAGCAATGACGAAAATTTTAGAAACGGAAAGATTGATCTTGCAAACGTGGACTTTTGAAGATGCGGACGCGCTTTTCGGGATTTGCCGAGATGCGGAAGTGATGCTTCGTATCGGCGACGGGAAACCTTACGAATCTGTCGAAAGAGCGAAGAAATTTTTGGATTGGGCGGTTTTGTATCAAAAAGAAACCGGTTTCTGCCGTTGGGCGGTTGTCGAAAAATCGAGCGGTAAAATCGTCGGAAGCTGCGGTTTTGCGCGGCTTGATTCCGGCGAGGTCGAACTCGGTTATTTGTTTGCGCGTGAAGTCTGGGGAAAAGGCTTTGCGACTGAAGCCGCAAGCGCGTGTTTGCAATATTACTTTGAAAGAATCGGCGCGGAAACGATTATTGCTATAACGGATATTGACCACGAAGCATCGCAAAATGTTTTAACAAAAATCGGTTTCACGCAGCGCGGAATAGAAAAAACGGACGACGGCGAAAATATGGTTTTTGAATTTTTAAATATGTAATTTATTTCGCCGTCATCCAATTTTTTCCGGCGGCGATTTCGACCGTTAAAGGAACGTCTAATTCGACCGCAGATTCCATTTCGCGCGTGATTATTTCCAACGCCTTTTCGACTTCCGCCTCCGGCGTTTCAAAAAGCAGTTCATCGTGAACCTGCATTATCATTTTTGTTTCGAGTCCCGCTTTTTTCATCGCCGCGTCAACTTTAAGCATCGCAATTTTCACGATGTCCGAAGCCGTTCCTTGAATCGGCATATTGATCGCCTCGCGTTCGGCGCGTGAGCGTGTGTTGTAATTCCGGTCGTTAATCGAAGGAACGTAACGCCGTCTGCCGTAGATCGAGGAAACGTAGCCTTGTTTTTTGGCGATTTCCGGCGTTTCTTCCATAAATTTTTTGATTCCTTTATAAGTCTCGTAATAATCTTCGATCACGTCTTTGGCTTCGCTGCGCGAAAGGTCAACTCTCTGCGAAAGTCCGTATGCTTCGACGGCGTAAGCGATGGCGAAATTGACGATCTTCGCCATTCGACGCGCGTCTTTCATCTCTTCGGGCGTTTTCGCGTTAAAGACCAATTCGGCGGTTTTCGAGTGAATATCTTCGCCGTTCTTAAACGCCTCGAGCATAATTTCGTCGCGCGTGATGTGCGCCAGAAGTCTTAATTCTAATTGTGAATAATCGGCGGAGATCAATTTACAGCCATTTTCGGGAATAAACGAACGGCGGATTTGCTGACCGAGTTCGGTTCTGATCGGAATATTTTGCAGATTCGGCGCGGTCGAACTCAAACGTCCGGTCGTTGCGACGGTTTGATTCAAACTTCCGTGAATTCTGCCGTCGGACGCGATCAGAACGGGCAGAGCGTCGGCGTAAGTCGCTTTTAATTTGTCGAGTTCGCGGTAATCCAAAATAAACTGCGCGATCTCGTAATTTTCGGCGATTTCGAGCATCACGTCTTTGCTCGTCGAGATTTGTCCGGTCGCGGTTTTTCGTTTTGTTTCGATATTTAATTCCGACAAAACTTCGCCAACTTGTTTCGGAGAATTGATGTTGAATTCGCGTCCCGCGAGTTTGAAAATCTTTTCGCTCAAACCTTCGAGTTCGGTCGCCACAAAATCGGAGAATCCGCGCAACGCCACATCGTCAACTTTCATTCCCGCCATTTCAATCTCGTAAAGAAGCGGAATCAAAGGCATTTCGATTTCCGTGTAGATTTTCTCCAAACCGTCTTCTTCGATCTTTTTGCGAAAAGACGGCGCGAGTTGATAAGCGAAATCGGCGCGTTCGGTCGCGCGGTAAGCGTTTTTCGTCCAGCCTTCGGGAATTTCGAACGCGATTTCCTCGCCCAGATTCAGTTGTCCCAAAAGCGCGAGATCGTAAGACGGACGGCTCGAATCTATAAGATAAGCGGCAACCATTGTGTCATCGGTTACGGCTTCGGGCGTGATGCCGAGTTTGCTCAAAACCGCGAGATTCCGCTTGTAATCGTGGACGCATTTGTCTAAGAAACCATTTGATAAAATGTCTTTGAGAATCGAAACGGCTTCGTCTTTTCCTTCTTCAAAATTTTCCAGATCAATATAATTTGAAAATCCCGCGCCGACGGCAATCGCCACGCCGCACGGCGGTTTTTTGTCGAACGAACTCGCGTCTTTGTCGGAATTAGAATCGTCAACTTCAAAACTCCAATTCTCGGTTTCCCAAAGCCGTCGAACGAGTGTGTCTAAATCTGCGCGATTTTTAATAATGTGATAATTTCTCTGAGTTTCGACGACTTTTCCGCCATCGTCAAGTCCGTCAAAAAGCGGCGCGGAATCGGCGAATTCTCTCGTCAAAGTCGAAAATTCCAATTCGCTGAAAAGTCTGTAAGCAAGTTTTCTGTCCGGTTCTTCGAGTTTCAGCGCGTCGAGATCGAGTTCGACATCAACTTCGCAATGAACTGTCGCAAGTTCGAGAGATTGCCGAATGTCGTCCTGATTCGTCTGCAAAGATTCGCGGTAAGTTTTATGCGTCACCTTTTCCGCATTTTCCATCGCGCCTTCCGCCGAACCGTATTCTTTTATCAATTTAACCGCGCCCTTTTCGCCGATTCCCTTTGCGCCGGGAATATTGTCAATCGAATCGCCCATCAAACCGAGCAGATCAATTATTTTCGACGGCGGGAGACCGAATTTATTTTCAACCCACGCTTCGTCGCACCATTCGACGGGCGGCACGGGCTTTGTGCGTTTTATATTCTGCGAATTCTGCCGCATACAGACGATCAACGGATCGCTGACCAACTGACACAAATCCTTGTCATTTGAAACAATGACGGCTTGCATTCCTTTCGCCTGAACTTTTTTCGCCAACGTCCCGATAATGTCGTCGGCTTCAAAGCCGTCCATTTTCAATATCGGAATTTTCAACGCTTCGCAAACCTTGACGATATACGGCAATTGCGCGGCGAGATCATCGGGCATATCGGCGCGGTTCGCTTTATATTCGGCGTAGGAATCGTGACGAAAAGTCGGCGCGGCGGTGTCGAAAACGGCGGCGACATATTCCGGTTTTTCGTCGTCGAGAAGTTTCCGCAGCATACTCGTAAAAACAAACACGGCTTGCGTCACCTGCCCTTTGCTGTTCCGCAGCGGTTCGCTCCCTTTTCTGCCCATCGGCGCGAAAAAAGCGCGGAAAATATGCGACATCGTATCAATTAAAAAGACTCGTTTCGGTTGTTGTTCGTTCATTTTTTTACTATTAAAAGTGATATTCAAATGATAGAAGATGAAATGAAGTGTTACAAGTTATAAAATAAAATACGAGAAATATCATTTTTTTAAAATATGGCAATCTCAGAACACTTAAAAATGCTCCGCCAAAAAATCGGAAATGAGATACTGCAAATTCCGAGCGTTGCAGCGGTTATTCGCAATAGTGACGGGAAAATTTTGTTTGTTAAAAACGCGGAAGACGGTATTTGGGGACTTCCCGCAGGCGCGATTGATCTGGGCGAAACGCCTGTCGAAGCTGTTATCCGCGAAGTTGGTGAAGAAACCGGATTGGATGTCGAACCGCTGGAATTGATCGGAGTTTTCGGCGGCGAGAAATTTCGCCATATTTATCCGAACGGCGACAAAGTTGAATATTTTGTCGTCGTTTTCAAATGTAAGATCAAAGGCGACGAATTGGCGGCGCAAGACGGCGAAGTTTCCGAACTTAAATACTTCGGCGCAGAGGAAATACCTGAATTAATTCTTCCTTATCCAAAAGAAATTTTCACGGATTTTTGAATTTCCGCTTGGCTAATCTTGTTTCCGATAAAGTAATCTTTTTCAAATGAATTATAAATTTTTAATTCAATACGACGGCACGGATTTTCACGGTTGGCAAATTCAGGATAATCAGCGCACCGTGCAGGGCGAACTTGAACGTGTGCTTTCATCAATCGAAGACGCGGATGTTTCGGTCGCCGGTTCGGGCAGAACGGATGCCGGAGTTCACGCCGAAGGACAAGTAGCAACCGCGAAAATTTCGAGAAACTTTACGCCGGACAAACTGCGTGTTGCAATTAACGGTAATTTATGGCGCGACGTGCGGATTTTGAGTGTCGAACGAGCCGACGACGATTTTCACGCGAGATTTTCCGCCAAAGGAAAAACGTATATTTATCGCGTAATAAATGCGCCCGTGATTTCGCCTTTCTGGTCGCGTTACGCATATCACGAACATCGTCCGCTAGATGTTTCCAAGATGAACGAAGCCGCGCGGCTTTTTCTCGGAGAACACGATTGGACGGCGTTTTCAGCGGCATCGAGCGAATCGGAAAACAAAGTCCGCACGATTAGTGAATTCTCCGTCGAATCCGAATGGGACGAACGCGCCAAATCTTCTCTGATAAAATTTCGCATTTCCGGCAACGGGTTTTTGCGCTATATGGTGCGCTCGATCGTCGGCACAATGCTCGAAGTCGGGCGCGGCGAAAAAGATTTTGATACAATTCAGACGGCGATAATCAACGGCGACAGAAATCTCGCGGGAAAAACCGCGCCGCCGCAGGGTTTGACTTTGCTAAAAGTTGACTACGAATAAAAATGAAAATTTATCACATTGTTAAACCCGAAGTTTGGGAAAAATTCAAAGACGAAGATTTCTACGAAGCGGAAAGCTTAAATACGGAAAATTTTATTCACTGCAGTTACGCCGAACAGCTCGACGCGGTTTTAGATCGTTATTATAAAGACGCGGGAAAAGTTTTGATTTTAGAATTGGACACGGAAAAACTAACGTCCGAACTCGTCGAAGAACTTTCGACCGGCGGCGAGATTTATCCGCATATTTACGGGAAAATAAACCGTGAAGCAGTTATCGGTCAACAGTTATCAGTTATCGAAAAGGAAAAACTGCAAAAAAAAGATTTAGAATAAAATTCTGACTGAAAACTGTAAAAATTATGCTCGAAAGTTTCGCCAAAATTATAAAACCGAATTCGCCCGAAGCAGATTTGCTCGGTCAGATTGATGCGGCGCGTCTGCCCGAACATTTGGCGGTGATTATGGACGGCAACGGGCGTTGGGCGAAACGGCGCGGGAAACCGAGAATTTTCGGTCATCGTGAAGGCGCGGAATCTGTTCGTTCGATTTTAGATACTTGTGCGCGGCTCGAAATAAAAGCCGTGACGCTTTACGCATTTTCGACCGAGAATTGGAAACGCCCAGAAGACGAAGTTTCGGGTTTGATGCAGATGTTGAAGTTTTACCTGAAAAAGGAATTAAAGACGGTTCACGAAAACAACATAAAATTTCAGGCAATCGGAAAAATCGAAGGTTTGAGCGCAGGAATTCAAAAACAGATTGCCGCCGCCAAAGAGAAAACTAAAGAAAATACGGGAACGATTTTGAGCGTCGCGCTGAATTACGGCGGACGCGCCGAGATTACGGAAGCGGCGCGAAAAGCATTTGAAAAATTGCAGAAAAACGGCGGTTCAATCGAAGATTTCAGCGAAACCGACATCGAAGAAAATCTCTACACAAAAGGTTTGCCCGAAGTTGATCTGCTTGTGCGAACGAGCGGCGAATTCCGCATTTCAAACTTTCTTTTGTGGCAGATCGCTTACAGCGAAATTTACGTTACCGAGACGCTTTTTCCCGATTTTCGCCGTGAAGAAATTTTTAAAGCGATCATCGAATTTCAAAAACGCGACCGCAGATTCGGTGGAGTTAAATAAAGCAGTCAGAAGTCAGAAATCAGAAGTCAGAAGATAGAAATCGAAATACTGACTACTGACTGCTGATTACTGACTACTGACCTTTTATGAAAAGCAGAATAATAACCGCGCTTATTGCGCTTCCGATTTTAATTTTCTCAATTGTCGCGCCGTATCTTTTGCCGAATTTCGAGCAATCGGAATGGCTTTTCGTGATAATTGCCGCCGCCGCGTTTGTTTTCGGGCTTTACGAATTTTACACGCTGACGAAAAAACTCGAACTCAAAGCCGACGCTTCGGTTGCATATCTCGGCGCGGCGGCGTTTTTCATCGCTTTTCTGTTTGACGCGCCGGGAAAAGCACCGGATTTACTGCTTTTAACGCTCGCGCTTTTTATGATTGTTCTGTTTATCACGCAGACTTTTCGTTTTCAGAAAGATTTTTCAAAAATGCTGACCGGAATCGGCGTTACACTTCTCGGCGTAATTTACGTCGTGTTTCTCGGCGGATTTTTAATTTCGATGCGAGTCGGTTTTAACGAAACGCTCGTGCCGTTTCTTTCGACAAAATTGCTCGGTTATTTCTTTTTCGTCGTGATGGGTTCAGATGTCGGCGCGTATTTTATCGGCAAAAGCATCGGCAAACACAAGCTCGTGCCGAACATTTCGCCGAACAAAACTTGGGAAGGTTTTATCGGCGGAATTCTGCTGGCAATCGGTTTTGCCGCGTTTTCGACTTTGATATTTTTCCCCGAACTTCCCTACAAAGTCTCAATTCCGCTGGCGATTTTTATGGCGATCATCGGAGTCGGCGGCGATCTGGCGGAAAGCGCGATGAAACGCGGCGCGAAAACAAAAGATGCAGCAAATCTTCTGCCCGGACACGGCGGACTTTTAGATCGTCTGGACAGTTTGCTTTTTAACGCGCCGATTCTTTATTATTTTGCGAGATTTTATTTCCAATTTTAATTGTCTAATTCAATTTTACCGGCTTTGTTCTGTATCTGAAACTTACGCCGAAACCGTTTGTTTGGCGTAGAGTTCCGATGTTAAAACCTTGTCTGATGTAAAAGAAATCGGCAGCGATCTCTTTTGTAAATTGGCGCGTAATTCCGGCGTAAATGTCGTTTCTGAACCAACGCTTTAATCTGAAATCGTAAAACGGCTCGTCGGCAACGAAAGGCGAAAATAACGGTTTTTTATCTTTTAATATCGGAAAGTTAACTTGAAAGCGATTTCGATAAACAACCGTGTCGGGGCGCGAATGCCGTATCAGGTAAGTTGTCAACGATCTGTTTCTCACCAAAAATTTATCGAATTTTTTTTCGGCAAGCAGAAAAAATAACGCGCGATGTTCATATTGTGCGCGCGCTTCGGTCGGTCTTGAACGGCGATAGAGATAACCCGAACCTGCGCTGAAATATTTATTAATTCGGTAAGTCAGCGCAACTCCGGCGCGTTCGTCTATCGGGCGTTGCAAATTCCTTCCGAAACGAAAACCGGCTGTAAAAGTCGCGGCTAATTTATCAACTTTTTTGCCGTTTTCTTCACGTTCGATTAAAGGAACGCCGACGGTTACGTCGCTCCAGCCGACAATGTCCGAATTATCATCTACCGTCTGTGCAGAAATAGCGGTGCAAAAGCAAAAAAGAAAACTTGATAAAACCAAAGTCAAATGTATTTTCGATTTCATAACATTATGTAAAATTTATCGGCAGATGCCTACAGATCGTCCGTGAGAAATTCAATATATTTTTTGAACTTCCCGCAAATAAAAAAGTTTTTTAAACTTTTCAGCGTGTTACTGCATTAAACGAATGATAATGGATTTCGTAATAAAGAATAAAAACGGCAACGAAAACCAAATAATAAAGTTCGGTCATAATGCGATTTGTCCGGTAAAACCGGCATATTTCGCGTATTTGTCAATCCGCGCACGTTCAAAACAAATAAAATTGCGACAATTATCAGATAAAAAATTCCATTTATCCTTTTTCATTTAACCGAACCGCATTCAAATTCTCTTTTGCCTGAGCGATAAATAAAAGCGATGGTAAGTTAATAGAGGCAAATCCGGCAAACAATAAAAATTGGCGACTTTTAGCTTTTTTTTCATATAAAATTTGTCTTTAGGATGTAATGAATTTCCAACAGATGATAACTTACAATTTGTTGATTATCAAGTTTTTCGCAACGTTTGACGCGGCGGTTTTTCTAATGTTTTTACAGGGCAAATTGTTTTCCATCTACAATAATCATAAATTTCGGACGAAAAAGGTCAGGCACGCTGATTTTGCTGTCTTTTCCTGACAAATATATGTAAATCGAAAAGTATATTACGAAGATTCGGATAAACTGAATAGCTGATTATCTTGATCAAACATTTCGATAAAACCAACTTGACCGCTTGCTTGACCATAAAAAACAGGCGTGTTATTCTTTTGTATTTTGAAAAGCGAAATTTTTCACGATTTTTTTTCTTTTCATTTTTATTTACAAATTTTATTATAGACAAGTATTAATTTATGGTTTTTCTAGCATTTGCGGAAAGTGCATCAGTTCAACTTCTGCCGGATTTTTCGATGTTCGTTCATATGGCGATCATTTTAATTATGATCTGGATTTTGAATCGCACATTTTTCCGACCGATCAACCGCATCATCGAAGCCCGCGTTAAAAATAAAGGCGGACGTTACACCGAAGCCGAACAAATTCTTCAGGATGTCAGCAAAAAACGCGCGGATTATAACGCCGCGCTGCTCGAATCTCGTAATAAAGGCTACGAACACATCGAGAACGAACGCAATGCGGCAATCGCGGCGCGTGAATCCGAACTCGGAAGTGTGCGCGAAGAAGTTTCAAACAAATTTTTAACGGAAAAAACGCAGATCGCCCAGCAGACTGAAACGGCGCGTCAGCAAATTGCAGAACAAGCCGAAGTTATGGCTGACAAAATTACGGCGAACATCTTAAATGTCGCGCGTTAACGGAAAAATCACGAATTTATACATTTAAACAATATGTTAGCTTTTGTATTCAACATAATTTTTATCTTTGCCGAAGGTCACAACAGCACGGAAACCGGCGGTTTTGATAATTTTTATAATACATATTTAAATTATCCCGGTTTTGAAGCGTGGAAGTTTTTCAATTTGACGATCTTCGTTCTCATAATGGTTTACTTAGTGAAAAAACCTCTGAGTAACGCATTTAAGGCAAAACGCGAAGCGATTCGCTCCGAACTCATCAAAGCCGAAGAAGAAAAACAAGCGGCACTCGCCCAATTGACTTCTGCCGAAGCGAAACTCGTTAATCTCGAAACCGAAAAAGCCAACGTCGTCGAAAATGCGAAACGCGAAGCCGAAGAAGAAAAAGCGCGAATTGCCGAGCAAACTTCGAGCGACATTTCCAAAATGCGGAATCAGGCGGACAGCGAGATCGAACGCATTTCAAAACAGACGAAACTTCAATTGAGAAGATTTTCAGCCGAAGAAAGCGTCCGTCTGGCGGAAGAAAAAATCAAAGCCAGAATGAACGAACAGACCGATTCGCAGTTGGTAAAATCGAGCATTCAATCAATCGGAGGGCTGAACTAAAATGAGTATCGAAACAGTTGCCAGACGCTATTCGAGCGCGTTAGCCGATGTCGTCATCAAAGGCGGAAACACGGACATTGTGCGCGACGAATTAAAAACGTGGCAGAAAATGATTGGCGAAAACGAATCTTTAGCGGAAGTTTTTTCAAATCCTTCGGTCAATCAGGAAAGTAAAGAAAAGGTTTTGGGCGAATTGGTCAAAAAAACGAATCCGAGCAAAACGACGGCGAATTTTTTGCAGATTTTATTAAGTAACGGTCGTTTAAGCGAACTCGGCGAAATTAACGAACGTTTCGACCAAGTTTTAGACGAACGCAGCGGAATCGTTTCGGCAAGTGTAACTTCGGCGCGTCCTTTGGGCGAAGCTGAAAAGTCGGAACTCCAGGAGAGTTTGGCGAAAATGACCGGAAAGCAAGTTAAATTAAATTATAATACAGACGAAAATATTATCGGCGGAGTAGTAACCAGAATCGGTTCGGTCGTCTATGACGGCTCCGTGAAAACACAATTAGAAAATCTTAGACAAGAATTGGTAAATGGATAACGGATAATGAAAAAACATTATCTATTATCAACTATTAACTAAATTTATATGGAAGCAATTAAGGCAAACGAAATTAACGAAATTATTCGTTCACAGATCGAAAATTTTGATTCGAGTATGACCGTCGCGGAAGTCGGAACGGTTATCAAGGTCGGCGACGGAATTGCCGAAATTCACGGGCTTGACAAGGTTATGGCGGGCGAACTGCTCGAATTTCCGAACGAAGTTCGCGGTCTCGCGCTCAACCTCGAAGAAGACAAGGTCGGTGCGGTGCTGTTCGGCGATTATCAAACGATCAAAGAAGGCGACGAAGTTCAGAGAACAAAGCGCATTATGAGCGTTCCCGTCGGCGATGCGATGATCGGTCGCGTGGTTGACGCATTGGGGAATCCGATTGACGGCAAAGGCGAGATCATTACCGATCAGTTCAATCCGATCGAAAGAATCGCGCCGGGAATTATTGACCGTCAACCGGTTGCAGAACCGCTTCAAACCGGTTTGAAGGCGATTGACGCGATGGTTCCGATCGGTCGTGGTCAGCGCGAGCTTATTATCGGCGACAGACAGACGGGAAAAACCGCCGTCGCCATTGACACAATCATCAACCAACGCGGAAAAGACGTGATTTGTATCTATGTCGCCATCGGTCAAAAGGCTTCGACAGTCGCGCAGGTTCGCCAAAAACTCGAAGAAAACGGCGCGATGGATTACACGATCGTCGTCAACGCTTCCGCTTCCGATCCGGCGGCGATGCAGTATCTCGCGCCTTACACGGGCGTTGCCATCGGCGAATATTTCCGCGACAACGGTCGCCACGCGCTGACGATCTACGACGATCTTTCAAAACAAGCGGCGGCGTATCGTGAAATTTCCTTGCTTCTGCGCCGTCCGCCGGGACGCGAAGCGTATCCGGGAGACGTTTTTTATCTTCACTCGCGCTTGCTCGAACGTGCGGCGAAGTTGTCCGATGCGCGCGGCGGCGGAAGTTTAACATCACTTCCAATCATCGAAACGCAGGCGGGCGACATTTCGGCATATATTCCGACGAACGTGATTTCGATCACCGACGGACAAATCTTTCTCGAATCCGATCTTTTCAACTCCGGCGTTCGTCCGGCGATCAACGTCGGAAACTCGGTTTCCCGCGTTGGCGGCGCGGCGCAAATCAAAGCGATGAAACAAGTTGCCGGAACTTTGCGGATTGATTTGGCACAATACCGCGAACTCGCGGCGTTCGCGCAATTCGGTTCGGATTTGGACAAAGCGACGCAAAATCAACTCGAACGCGGAAAACGTCTGACCGAAGTTTTGAAACAAGGTCAATACAAACCGATGGAAGTCGAAAATCAGGTTTTGATTATCTGGTCGGCGACAAACGGTTATCTTGACGACGTTGAAGTTGAAGATATCAACCGTTTTGAAAAAGAACTGACATCGTTTATGGCGAATTCGCATCCGGGCGTTTTGCAGACTTTGCGCGAGAAGAAAAATCTCGACGACGATATGAAAGCATCGCTCAAAGAAGCACTCGACGATTTTAAATCATCGCGTTGGGGAAACAAGAATTCCGACTTGGCGCAAACGCAAACGGCGGCGGCAGTAAACGCATAGATTATTAAAAGTCATCAAGGTAGTCACTAATAAGTAAAAACAAATTACTGACTACTGACTACTGACTATTGACTTTGAATGTCTGATTTATCAAAAGAAATTGCTCATTTTGAAGGGCTTTGGAAAGGCGGTTATTATGAAGGCGATCCGTTGCGATTTTTAAGCAGATCGAACTATGGAAATTATGGTTATATTTCTATACTTCACGCGACTTATCTGCTTTGCATAAAACCGTTTATAAAATCTGAAACGATAGCTCTCGAAATCGGTCCCGGACGCGGCGGTTGGACAAAAGCGTTGCTTCCGGCAAAAGAAATTTGGGCGTTGGATGCGCTTTCGGCTGAATATAATCAGTTTCACGAATATCTGAATCATCCGAAAAACGTCAAATATATTCAGGTCGAAGATTTTAGCTGTAAGGATTTGCCGGAAAATCATTTCGATTATATGTTTTCGTTCGGCTGTCTGTGTCACGTCTCTTTTGAAGGCACAACCGAATATGCGAAAAATCTTTTTGATAAATTAAAAAGCGGTGCAGATTGCTTCTGGCTTGTCGCGGACAAGAAAAAATATTATGAATTTTTAGATGATCCGAAAGTTTATAATATTCGTGAACAAGCCGCGCCGCTCGGAAAAAAATACGCTTTCTTGCGATTTGTACAAAATCTGTTTACCGATTCAAGCGAGAAACACTTCAAGAATTACGATCCTTTTGAAGATAAAAGAAGCGGGAAATGGTTTGATGCGGGAAAGGAAAGAACCGCTGAAATGTTGAAAAGTTTCGGTTACGAAATTATAGATGAAGATGTCGGAACTATTCCGCGCGATGTAATCGTTCATTTTCGTAAACCGTAAAAAGCTGATTTTTGACCTTTGATTTTTGAGCCTGAAATTTCAATCTGAAATTAAATTCGTAATATAGCGAATCAAGATCAAAAATTAAAGACCAAAGATCAAAGACCAAAAATATGGCAAGTCTTTTAGATATGCGCCGACGCATTAAGTCGGTAAAAAACACACAGCAAATCACCAAAGCGATGAAAATGGTCGCGGCGGCAAAACTCAAACGCGCCCAAGACCGCGTAACGGCGGCGCGTCCGTTTGCCGTTAAAATGTCTGAAATTCTCGGCAATCTGAGTTCGAGAGTCGCGGACGATTTTTCGCATCCGCTTTTAGATGAACGCGGCGACGAAAATTATCTGATCGTTTTAATCAGCGCGGACAAAGGTTTGTGCGGCGGTTTTAATGCCAATCTGATGAAAGCGACGCAGCTTTTTCTCAAAGAAAATCCCGGCAAACAAACCGAAATGATTCCGGTCGGACGCAAAGGTCGTGACTTTTTCAAACGCCGCGAGATGGATTTTGTCGAAGAATACGTCGGTTTGACAGGTTCGGGCAGAGCGGAATATTCTGACGCTTCGGAAATCGCGCAGAAAATTATTAAAACTTACACCGAAAACGCCGAAATTGATAAAGTTTTTCTCGTTTTCACGCAATTTAAAACCGTGATGGCGCAGGAAGTAATGGTCGAACAACTTCTGCCGATTCCGCGCATCGCTCCGCAGGAAACGGACAACACTGCGGCGGCTGAATATATCTACGAACAACCGGCGGCGGAAATTTTCGGAAAACTTTTGCCGAAACAAGTCGAAACGCAAATTTATCGCGGAATGTTGGAATCGGTCGCATCCGAACAAGGTTCGCGGATGACGGCGATGGATTCGGCATCGAAAAACGCGGGCGAATTAATTGATACGCTGACGCTGAATATGAACCGCATTCGTCAAGCGGCGATTACAAAAGAAATCATCGAAGTCGTCTCCGGCGCGGCGGCGGCACAGTAAAATACAAGAACTCGGATTTCTTTAATTATCGTCTCTCGTTCAATTATTTATTATAAAAAGCGCATTACGAATCGTTTCGTAATGCGCTTTTTAATGTTCTAAAATTTTCTAAACACAAACGCCGCCGCCGTCAACGACGATGGTTTGTCCCGTAATATAATTAGACGCATCGGACGCGAGAAAAACCGCCACGCCTTTTAATTCACCTTCATTTCCGACGCGCGGAATCGGGTTCGTTTTCTTTATAAACGGCTCCATATGATCAATCACCGAATCGGCGAGCCGCGAATGAAAAAATCCGGGCGCGATGGCATTAACGCGGATATTTTGTCTGCCCCAAGTTGCGGCGAGTTCGCGCGTCAACCCGAAAAGCGCGGCTTTGCTCGATGCGTAACCGACGTAGAACGGACCGTTCGCGCTCGATTTCATTCCCGCGATTGAGGAAATGTTGATTATATTTCCGCCGCCGTTCTCCAACATTACTTTTCCCGCCGCTTTCGCAAATAAAAAACAGCCCGTTAAATTAACGTCCAAAACTTTCCGCCATTGTTCGAGCGTCATTTCTTCGGGTTTCGCGCCCCACGAAATTCCGGCGTTGTTTATTAAAATATCAACTTTGCCGAACTTTTCCACAGTTTTTTCCACAACCGCCTGAACTTGATCTTCACTCGTTACATCGCACAACATTGATTCGGTTTGAAACCCGCGCCCGCGAAATTCTTCGACCGTCGGCGCAAGCCATTCTTCGCGCCGCGCACAAAGCATCAAATTCGCGCCCGCTTCCGCCAAACCTTCCGCCATTTCCTTGCCGAGTCCGCGCGAACCGCCCGTTATAATTGCGGTTTTTCCGCTTAGATCAAATAAATCTTTTACATTTTTCGTCATAAAGTTTTAATAACTTTCCGCGTCATTTCGCGTCTTTCGCGGGCAAAAACAATTTTTCCTCTACTTTTTGAACACTTGAAACTGACGTTATTTTATCGAACAGTCAGTAAATTTGCCACAATTGAATTGAAAAACTTTGCGGATTACAATTAAAAAGATGCAGAAACTCGAATACAAACCGGAAGTTTTCAATCAATCGCCCGCGCTCGAAAATTATAATCTTTACGAATCGGACGAAGCATTGCAAAACGCCGTCAGGAAAAACGGCGGCGAATGGATTGGCGAACGCGCGTCGAATTTCGGCGAAATTCTTGGAAAAGCGGAAACGCTGAAACTCGGCGACATGGCGAATAATTTCACGCCCGTTTTAAAAACGCACGACCGTTTCGGAAACCGCGCCGATGTTGTCGAATATCATCCGGCGTATCACAAGTTGCTGCGTTTGAGCATCGAAAACGAAACTCATTGTTTGAGTTGGAAAACTGATAAAAGCGGCGCACAGGTCGCGCGTTCGGCGTTGATGTTTTTGCGCCATCAGGTTGACGAAGGTTCATCTTGTCCTTTGACGATGACGTTTGCCGCTGTTCCGTCTTTGAAGATCGAAAAGGAAATCGCCGACAAATGGATTCCGCGCATTTTGTCTGACAAATACGACTCGAATTTTCTTTCTGCAAACAAAAAACGCGGCGCATTATTCGGAATGGCGATGACCGAACGGCAAGGCGGTTCGGACGTTCGCGCAAATACGACTGTCGCTAATAAAATTTCGGAAACAGAATACGAAATCACCGGACACAAATGGTTTTGCAGTGCGCCGATGTCCGACGCTTTTCTCGTTTTAGCGCAGACAAACAGCGGTTTGTCGTGTTTTTTATTGCCGCGTTTTACGCCCGACGGCGCGAAAAATCGTTTTTTCATTCAACGCTTAAAAGATAAATTAGGAAACCGTTCAAACGCTTCGAGCGAAGTCGAATTCGATAACGCTCACGCGCGCATAATCGGCGAAGAAGGTCGCGGTATAGCGAATATTATCGAGATGGTTCGGCACACGCGGCTCGACTGCGTAACTGGTTCAGCGGCGACTTTGAGACGCGCCGTCGCCGAAAGTCTGCATCACGCGAAACATCGAAAGACGTTCGGGAAACTTTTGATCGAACACGATTTGATGCAGAATGTTCTGGCTGATTTATGCTTGGAATCCGAAGCCGCAACCGCGCTCGCATTTCGACTTTCGCGTTCGTTTGATGAATCTGAAAATAACGAACACGAAAAACATTTCAGCCGAATTGCGACGGCTATCGGAAAATTCTGGGTAACGAAACGCGCCGTTTTCGCCGTGCCGGAAGCGTTGGAATGTCTCGGCGGAAACGGCTACGTCGAAGAGACCATTATGCCGCGTCTTTACCGCGATATTCCCGTCAATTCGATCTGGGAAGGTTCGGGAAATGTGCAGTGTCTGGATGTTTTACGCGCGTTTTCAAAAGAACCGCAGACGATGGAAATTTTAAGAAACGAATTAAAATCCGCGTTCGGCGCGAGTGGTTTTTATGATAAGTTTGTCGGGAAAATCGAACGCGAATTGGACGATTTAAATAATTTAGAAGTGCGTGCGCGGAGAATCGTCGAAATGCTCGCTTTGGCTTTGCAGGCGAAAGTTTTGATCGAAACCGCACCGGATTTTGTCAGCGATGCGTTTTGCAGTTCGCGTCTTGCAGAAGACGGATTTTTGACGCTCGGAACTTTGCCGGATGACGCTGGGTTTCATAAAATCATTGAAAGAAATTTACCTGAAATCAGTTAAATTTTTCTAAAGACCGGAAATTAAATTTTATGGAAAAACAGCAATCAATGATGGCAATTATGCAACTCTACGAATTGCGCCGCGACGAAAAAATGCGTGCGGCGCGGTCGTGGTATTTTACGGAATTCAATCCCGAATCGGCGATGGATATTATCAAACTTTACCGCGACGGCGAACAGGCAAGTGCTTATTTCAGAATGGTTGCGTCGTTTTGGGATATGGCGGCATCGTTCGTTCTTAACGGTGCGATTGATGAGAAAATGTTTTACGACACAAGCACCGAACTCGTTTTTGTTTACGCTAAAATCGCGCCTTTTCTGCCGGAAATCCGCGAAATGTTCGGCGAACCGGATTTTATGATAAATATCGAACAGGCAAGTCAGAAAATTCCGCATCTTGAACAAAAACTCGAAGGTCGGAAAAGATTGTCCGCGCTTTGGAAGAAAGAAAAATGATTTTACGCGCGAAATATGCGAAAGAAAAGAAAAATATACTTTCTAACTTATCGTTTAAAATCGGACAAAAAGATTTCATCTATCATCTATCAACTTTTATCTGTCATCTATTTTTTAAGTTTGAAAAGAACCCGCAAAAATGTAGTTGATAACTGATAGATGATAGTTGATAGATTTTCCTTTTAACCGACATTTACAGGCGAATTTCCGCGTCCTAAATCCGGCGCGGTTTTGATTCCGTTCCAGACAAAATTTTTCGCAATTTCGACGGCTTCAACCAAACTTTTTCCCAACGCCAGATTCGCACAAATTGCCGAAGCCAAAACGCAGCCCGTTCCGTGAGTCGAATCTGTTTCAATATATTCCGCCTCAAAAACTTTTAATTTATCACCAATAAATAAGAAATCTCTCACTATTCTCAAATCCGAATTCCGAAATCCTAAATCCGAAATCGAATGTCCGCCTTTTATCAAAACATTTTTCGCGCCTTGATTTTGCATAATTCGCGCGGCTTTTTCGATGTCCGTCTCATTTTGAATTTTCATTCCGGCGATGCGTTCGGCTTCCGGCAGATTAGGCGTAATGATGTCGGACAGCGGAAAAAGTTTTTCGATCAGAATTTTCAATGCCGCGTCGTCAATCAGATCAAAACCCGAAGTCGAACGCACGACCGGATCAACGACGAAGTTTTTCAGATCATTTTCTTTGATTAAACGCGCAACTTCTTCGATAATTTCCCGCGTCGGCAACATTCCGGTTTTGACGGCGGAAACCGTGAAATCTTCCAAGATTGGTTCAACTTGTGCGCGGACGGTTTCAGCATTTTGATGCGTTGCGCCGAAAACTCCGGTCGTATTTTGAAACGTCAGAGAAGCGACCGCCGCCGTCGCAAAACAGCCGAACGCGGAAAAGGTTTTAATGTCGGCGATAATTCCCGCGCCGCCCGACGGATCAAGTCCGGCGATTGTCAGGCAGATTTTGGGTTTTGGGTTTTGGATTATGGATTTTTTCACTAAATTTTTTTCAAGTTTTTCGCATCATTCAAAAAACGAATCGCGGCGAAACCGCTCGCGCCGTTTCGTAAAACTTCTTCGTAATTCGTTTCATCAATTCCGCCGAGCGCGACGACGGGAAACGGCTTTAGTTTTTCGCAAACTTCGCGTAATTTTTCTAAACCTTGCGGTTCGCCTTTGTTCGGCGTATTAAAAATCGGGCTGAATGTTACGAAATCCGCTTTTTGAACTTTCGCAATTTTTGCTTTTTCGATTGTATGCGAGGAAACTCCGATCGTAAAATTTTCGCCGAAACTTTGACGGATAAACTCAGCGGAAAGTGAGTTTTCCGTCAGATGAACGCCGTCTGCATTTGCCGCCAATGCAATGTCTGCGCGGTCATTAACCAACAATTTCGTTTCAGTATTTTTCGTGATTTCGGCGGCTTCGCGTGTGAGTTCGAAAATAAGTTTGGCGGTTAAAAGTTTTTCGCGGATTTGAACGAGCGAGATTTTTGCTTTAACGGCGAGACGAATTATTTCTAAAATTCGCTGTTTATCTTCAAGAAAGTTTTCTACCGTTGCTTTACCGTCAGTTATCAAATAAATTAGCGGGTTATTCGCTTTCATCGGTTGCTAAGTGTTCGCTTTCGGTTTTCGGAGTTTTCACTTCAGCGGGTTCTTTATTTTCAAAAACCCGAACACTTTGCTTAAAGTAGATAATTTCCCAAAAAGCAATAAATATGTTCAAAATTCCCAATCCGGTAACCGCACCGCGAAACCAGTTGGATGTCACAGTTTGCCGCAAAATCGGTAAACCAAACTTTTCCGTAAAAAATGCAAGCAAATAATTGTTACTCCAATCGCCCAACACACCGAGATTTATCCACGGCAAAAGCATCAGCAAAATCCCGGCTTGCAGACAGATGACAATAAAAAAAATGACGGTAAGTTTTGCAACCATACCGTCAGATTATAACTTTATTGAGAGAAATTGAACAAACTGCAAAGCATTAGGCGTGAATGGCGAGTTTTTCGCGCAGTCTTTCCAAATGTTCTGTAACGTCGCGGTAGTCAACATCGAGAGCGTAAATTTGCTCGAATTTTTCGAGGGCTTTTTCATCTTCGCCGCCTGATTCGTAAACTTTTCCGATTTCATAATATAACGCTTGTTTTTCTCTATCGTCCAAATTAGCCGTTTCGAGCGCGCGTTGATACCAAATTAAAGCCAGATTCGGCATTTTACTTTCTGCAAAGCAATGTCCCAAAAGGTTCGCGCATTTGAAAAAACGCCGCGTTCCGTCATTTACTTCAATCAGATTTATCGCATCTTGAAATTCCCGGATGGCATCTTCCATTAAACCCATTTCCTGATAAGCGGTAGCAAGGTGAAAATGCGTTTCGTATTCGTCCGAGTTATTTTTGTCTTCCGTTTTTTCAAAACCGAGGTCGCTTTTGAAATCATCAAAATCGTTGAAACTTAACGCGGTATTTTCCTGTTCGGGTTCTTCCGCGAAAACATTTTCGATAACGGTCGGAGTTGTTATATTCTCTTGATTTGAATAGACATTTTCCTGATTGACCTGCTCGACGACAAAATCATTTTCGGACTCTTCTTCTGATAAGAGATCGTCTATTTGACGGCGAAGTTCCAAAATTTTAGGGCGACTGCCAAACTCGTCTTCCAGAAAATCCAACGATTTTGAGGCAAGATCGTTATATTTCTGTGAAATGTAAAATTCGATGCTTTCGATTTCCTGTTCCAATCGAACTTCATCCGCCGGGGTCAGTTCAGCGGATTCCGTTTCATCGCTTTCATAGATATTTTCGGCAAATTCCGTTTCATCATCGTAACCGGCAGATTGATTCTCGACAGCAAAATTTTCGACGATTACCGCGTTAACCTGATGTCCGTTGCCGTTTGATGAATTTTCCGCCACTTCGTAAGACGAAAAATTGTTGTCTTCGCTGTAAAGATTTTCAAAACTTTCAAAAGAAACAATCTGTGATGAAGTTACTTCTTCATCTTCTTCGTCATTTGCAAAATTTTCAAAAACGGGAGTTTCGGATTCTTCGACGGAAAATTCTTCGCTCGGCAAAATCGTGTCGCTGAAATCTCCCGTGGCAGATTTAATTTCCTGTAAACGACGGGCAAAATTTTCATTTTGCGGCTCTATTATCACGAGTTGAACGAGCGCGAATTTTTCATCTTCAAATGATTCCTGATGTTGTGCCGCTTCGGCTAATCTTTCTAACGCCTGTTTCGTTTCCTGAGAATCGCGTTTCCAGTTGTAATAACGAATAAGAAGTCTGAGCGCGTCGAGTTGTTCGGGATTTACGGTTAAAATTTCATTTAATTCAGCTATAAATTGCGCGTCCTGACCGGCGGCTAGAAGATTCTCCGTTATCATCGAAATAACTCTCGTAGCCGAATCAGCGTCGTTTGCCTTGAGATAAATTTTTACGAGTTCAAGCAGTTTCGGATAGTTGGCAGGTTCTTGTTCGATTAATTTGATTATAACTCTCTCGGCTTTTGACGGATCGCTCATATCTATATAACAATCCACGAGAAGATAAATAATTTCCTTGTTGTTCGGCTGTTTTACGAGTGCTTCTTCTAATTTCTTGGCGGCTTCATCCGAATTACCGAGTTCGATTTGCGATTTGACGAAACCGCTGAGAGCGATGGCATCATCAGGATTTATTTCAAGTGTTTTTGCAAAAGCCGCCGCCGATTCTTCATAATTTTCAAGCAAAGCGGCTCTGGTCGCCGCCTGATTATATGCTTTCGCCGATTCTTCAAATTGATTTTCCTGATAACAGGATTCAGCTATTTTTATATAAATGTCCGAATCTTTAGAATCCATCTCGGCAATTTTTTTCCAGATGGCGAGAGCTTCGGTTTTCTGCCCGTTATTTTCGTAAGTTGCGGCGAGATTTTTATAATGTTCGCGGGCTTCGGCGACCGAACCTTTGACCTGATAAAGATGTGCTAATTTTGATATAACCTCGACGGATTCAGGCTGAAGCCGCAAAATCTTGTTATAAACCGCGATAGCTTTTTTTGCAAAACCCTGTTTATTATAATGTTCCGCAACCCGTATATAATATTCGGTTGCTTTTTCACTGGCTGAGTTCTTAATATGCAGATCGCCCAACATATTGAGCGTGTTAAAATCATTCGGATCATTTTCGACAACCTGCTCGTATTCGCTGATCGCCGAGTATATTTTCCCTTGTGCCAAATACCTTTCGGCACTTCGCATTGTTTTTCCTTTATCGAAACTCATCTTTAAGCCTGTTTAATTGTATAAGGGCGGAATTTGCGAGAGAAACTCCTGTCGGAGAAAAAACACGGTGTGAAAGATATTTTCAACCGCAACATTTAAATTAGCACGAAGCCGCGAAAAGTGTCAACAAATTTTAACAACCTTTGAAATTCTTTTTATGTTTTTTTCGGTAATCTTGAGTTTTGAATTTATGATGCCGATATTTTAGTCTAAAAAGGAAATAGAATTATATTCAATTTCACAAAAATTTATGCAATCGTTAATATTAGCCGGCGGAAAAGGAACACGCCTTCGCCCTCTCACGATTTATACACCGAAACCGATTACGCCGCTCATCAATCGCCCTTTTTTATTATATCAAATTGATTCCCTGCTGAGTGCGGGAATTACTGATATAACTTTATCTTTGAATTATCAGCCGAACAAAATCGAAGATTTGCTGGGCGACGGCTCGAAATTCGGCGTTAATCTGCGCTATGCCGTCGAACCTTCACCGATGGGAACAGCCGGAGCTTATAAATTTGCCGGAGATAAAATCCGCGAAACGACCGTCGTTTTTAACGGCGACGTTCTAACCGATGTGGACATCTCGCAGGTCGTAGATTTTCACCGAAAAAAAAAAGCCGTGGCGACGATAGTTTTAACGTCGGTTGAAAATCCTTCGGCTTACGGTTTGGTTGAAACCGACGACGAAAACCGTATTTTGCGTTTCCGGGAAAAACCGAAACCGGAAGAAATCGCCGGATTAACGACAAATAACATCAACGCCGGAATCTACATTCTCGAACCCGAAGTTTTGGAGATGATTCCGAAAGGCGAAAAATATATGTTCGAATACGGCGTGTTTCCCGATCTTCTGAAACAGGAAAAGGCTTTTTACGCTTATATTTTGCAGGGCAATTACTGGCGAGACATCGGAAATCCGCAAAGTTATCTCGAAGCGCATCACGATTTCTTAGACGGCAAGATCAAGAATTTGAATACGTTAAAGAATAAAAATCCGTCGGGCGGTTTTACCTGTCAAAATTCGGTCATTGCGAAAGATTGCGTAATAAAAAACGGCGCGAAAATAGTCAATTCGGTTTTAGGCGCGGGCGTTCACGTCGAAGAAAAAGCCGTCATCGAAAATTCCGTGATCTGGGCGCACACGCACATCGAAAATTCGGCGGAAATCAAAAACGCCGTCATCGGGCGCGGGTGTTTTATAGGAAAAAATACGACAATTGGCGCGGGTGCGGTGTTAGGCGACAAAACTTCTCTGACCGATTTTACAAAAATCTGATAAGTCTAAAATCCGAAATCTGAAATTTAAAATCGAAATATGCCCGAACTGCCGGAAGTAGAATTAGTAACCAAATCGCTCGACGAACTCGTGCGCGGACGAAAGATAATTGCCGCCGAACTTTTGCGCGAACGGCTCGCGCCGGGAACTTCGCCGGAAGAATTTGCGGCGAATTTAAAAGGCGCGGCGATAAAAAAGGTCTGGCGGCGCGGCAAGCATATTTTGCTCGAACTCGATAACGGCAAAACCCTGATTGTCCATCTGCGTATGAGCGGACGCTTTCGCCTTTTGCCGCTTGAACGCGAATTACCGAAATTTACACACGCGATCTTTTACTTTAAAGACGAGATGCGTCTGATCTTCAGCGACCAGCGACATTTCGGATTTATGAAGATCGTCGAAACTGCCAAACTGAACGAAGCCAAAGAAATAAAAAAACTCGCGCCCGAACCGTTCGGCAAAGATTTCACGCCGAAATATTTCCGCGAAATCTTGAAAACGTCGAAGAAAAGCATCAAAGAGTTTCTTCTCGACCAGACGAAAGTTACGGGTTTAGGTAACATTTACGCGGCGGAAGCGATGTTTTTGGCGCGTGTCAACCCGCAAACACCGGCAAATGAAATATCGTCCGTCAAAGCCAATCGCCTGCACAAATTCATCATTGAAGTCTTAGCCGAATCAATCGAACACGGTTCGACGCTGAATGTTGACCCCGAAAACATAGACGGCAGTTATTACGGCGGCGGTTACGAAAACGAATGGCGCGTCTATGACCGCGAAAACGAACCGTGCGCCGTCTGCCGGACAAACGTCGAACGCTTAAAACAAGCCGGTCGTTCGACTTATTTCTGCCCGAAATGTCAGCCGGAAAAAGTCAGGAGCGGAAAATAATATCAAGCAATTTTAATAAGAAAAACTTGTTGCGGTGAAATAATTGGAATGAAAAATTCTATATCTTATAATCCAAATTTAAGTTCAGCTGCATCAAATTAGTGAAAAATTGCAAAACTCATATAAAATAGGCGAAGGTAAACTACAAAATTTGAAACCAATCAGAGAAGTTGTTGTGTAAGATTTTGTGAAAAAAGTTTTATTAATTTTGATCGCGCTTTTCGCTTTTTCACTCGGCGGAATTTTTACGCATTTTTATAACCGGGAAGATGACATTTCGCTTCGTTATATTTTATGGAAAAAGGGTTTGCATCCATACCCGTCAAAAATTATGTGGAACACTTTGGCGGCTGATCGTCATCGAAACGATTTTATTCACGGCAAAACGAAAGAGGAAATAAAACAAATTTTTCCGACCGCTCACGAAGAATCGGTCAATGATTATCAAAAGATGTATGAAGAAACCGATCTCAAAAGAAAAGATTATCTGTGGCTCGACGATCAGCACGTCGTATTTTTCTTTGAAAACGGGAGGGCGACGGAAATCGGTTTGATGAAAGGATAAAAAATTATGGTTAGAATTTTTTCGGGTATTTTTATTGTATTAACGACGGTTTTTCTGGTCGCTTCGTGCGGCAATAATGTCGAAGCGACGAAAAAAGACTGCAAAATAAAAGTCGGCATCGTGTTCGACATCGGCGGCAAGAACGACCGGAGCTTTAACGCGGCGGCGTGGGACGGAGTGCAGCGGGCGGAAAAGGATATGCCGATCTGTTTGTATGATGTCGAACCGGGAAATCCCGTGTCTATCGAACCCGCGATGCGTGCGTTCGCCGAAAAAGGTTTTGACTTGATAATCGGTGTCGGCTTCGCGCAAGGTCCGATTATGGCGAACGTGGCGAACGATTATCCGAACATCAAATTCGCCATCGTGGACGGCGTAATTTTAGAAGACGACGGCAAAACGCCGAAGAAAAACGTCGCGTCGCTCGTCTTTAGAGAACACGAAGGTTCATATCTCGTCGGAATGATTGCCGCGGCGAAATCGAAAACCGGAGTTTTAGGCTTCGTCGGCGGAATGGACATTCCGTTAATCCACCGCTTTGAAACAGGTTATCTGGAAGGCGCAAAAGCCGTAAATCCAAACGCCCGCGTCGTCGCCAACTACGTCGGCGTAACCGATCAGGCGTGGAACGATCCGGGAAAAGGCAAGGAATTGGCACTCTCGCAAATCGAAAAAGGCGCGGACGTGATCTTTACGGCAGCGGGAAATTCAGGTCTCGGCGCGTTCGATGCCGTCGAACAATACGGCAAAAACACTAACGGCGAAGCCAACAAATTTGTCATCGGCGTTGACTCGAATCAAAACGGCGTAAAACCCGGATTTGTACTAACTTCGATGGTCAAACGTGTGGACAATGCAGTTTATGATGTCGTCAAAGAAGTTATATCCGGCAAGTTCGAAGGCGGTTTTCACACTTTCGGTCTAGACAAAGACGGCGTGGCTTTCGCATTTGATGACAACAACAAAAGTCTGATAACGCCCGAAGTTTTGCAGAAAGTCGAAGAAGCAAAAGGCAAGATTATCGGCGGCGAAATCAAAGTTACGGACGCGATGGCGAATTAGGGAGTTGGTTTTTGGCTTTGGGTTTTTGGTTTTTGAAGATGTTTTATGACGAAGACGCATTTTGAAAATCTACAGGTTTACCAATTGTCGGAAAAATTGTCTGATGAGATTTGGAAAATAGTTTTGACTTGGGACAATCTGGCAAAGAATACGGTCGGGGCGCAAATAATCAGATCGGCAGACAGCGTCGGCGCAAACATTGCCGAAGGCAGTGGTCGCGGAAGCGATTTAGATTATAAGAGATTTATCAAAATCTCGCGCGGCTCTTTATATGAAACACGGCATTGGTTAAGACGAGCTTTCAAAAGAAATCTTTTGTCAAAAGAACAAATCGAAACATTGACACCACTAATCGAAGAACTAACACCAAAACTTAACGCTTATCTGCGCTCAATCGGCACATACGAAAAAAACGAGGAATAACAAAAACCAAAAGCCCAAAACCAAAAACCATTTTCTATGCTTGAACTTAAAAACATAACAAAAACTTTCGGCGATGTTGTCGCCAACAACGACGTTTCGATGAAGATCGAAAAGGGGACGATTCACGCGATTGTCGGGGAAAACGGCGCGGGGAAATCTACGATTATGCGGATCGCTTACGGGTTTTACAAAGCCGATTCGGGCGAGATTTTGGTTGACGGCAATCACGTTGACATAAATAATCCGCACGATGCGATCGCGCTCGGAATCGGGATGGTTCACCAGCATTTTATGTTGGTTGATACGATGACGGTGGCAGAAAATATCATTCTCGGCGCGGAAACAGGTTCGGCGTTTGATCTCGATCTGGACGAAGCGGAACGGCAGATTCGTGCGCTTTCCGATGAACTGCATTTGAATGTCAATCCGAAAACGCGAATCGAAGATTTGTCGGTCGGCGCACAGCAGAGAGTCGAACTTTTGAAGGCGCTTTTTCGCAACGCCGAACTTTTAATTTTGGACGAACCGACCGCCGTTTTAACACCGCAGGAAGTCGAGGATTTTTTCGGAATTTTGCGACGAATGAAGGAACAAGGCAAAACGATCGTCATCATCACGCACAAACTCGACGAAGTTCTGGCGATTTCCGACGACGTAACCGTGATGCGCGACGGGAAAGTTGTCGGCAATGTAAAAACGAGCGAAACCAGCCAAAAAGACTTGGCGCGAATGATCGTCGGGCGCGATGTTTTATTGAGAGTTGAAAAAGACGGCGCGAATCCGAAAGAGACGGTTTTGAGTTTGCAGAATTTAACGATCAAAGGAAAACACGGAATCGCGGTTGATAATGTTTTCTTTGACGTAAAAGCCGGCGAGATCGTCGGAATTGCAGGAATCGAAGGCAATGGACAAACCGAACTCATCGAAGCAATCGCCGGTTTGATAAAACCCGATTCGGGAACGATAAGTTTTGAACGCGACGATATTACAAACACTTCCGCGCGTCAAAGAAAAGAATTCGGCATCGCGCATATTCCCGAAGACCGCCACAAACGCGGACTTCTGCTCGACGCTGATCTGGCGGAAAATTCTATTTTGGGTGTGCATTATCGCCCGCCCGTTTCGTCCGGCGGATTTATCAACGGCGCGGCGGTCAAAAAGCGCGTTGACGAAATCATCGAAAGATTCGACGTGCGCCCGCCCGTTTCGACGCTCGCGGCGAAATCTCTGTCCGGCGGAAATCAGCAAAAACTCATTATCGGCAGGGAATTTGAACTGAATCCGAAACTGCTCTTAGTTTCTCAACCGACGCGCGGCGTGGACATCGGCGCGATCGAATTTATTCACAGCAAAATTATCAAACTCAGAGACGAAGGCGGCGCGATTCTGCTCGTTTCCGCCGAACTCGAAGAAGTTACCGCTCTCGCTGACCGACTGCTCGTAATTCGCGAAGGTAGAATCGTCGGCGAACTCGATCCGAAAACCGCTTCAAACGAAGACCTCGGATATTTGATGACCGGCGGCGATTGAGGAAAATGACAGCTTAATTCGGAAAAGGTAGTTGATCTCCGACATCTCTTATATTAAATAAAAATTATGAATGAAGACACGAATTTAAATTGTGTAGATTCCTACCTTCAGCAATTGAAAGACATTACCCGCGAATTGCTTTTTCGGAACGACCATCCCGGAAAGTTGTTGGAAGCGGCGAAAATGCTTTATGATTTATTTTCTGAGATTTCCGGCGTAATGGATAATTCAGAAAATCCGGCTGATTTTCACGAAATTTTCCTGGCAAATGGAAAAGCAATTTCTCCGTTGGAAGCTGCCAGATGTATTCTGGATTTTGCCAGAACTTCCAAATTTCTTCGAGGAATTTGTGCCGCGATCACGGAACTCAAAAATCGTTTTCCGAATGAGAAAATAGAAATATTATACGGCGGTTGCGGACCGTTTGCGACGCTTGCAATTCCAGTCGCCACGCAGTTTCGTGCGGATGAAATCCAGTTTACTTTATTGGATATTAATGAAAGGTCTTTGAAATCTGCTGAACGCGTTTTTCAGGCTTTCGGGTTGGAAAATTACGTCCGCGACTATATTCAAACGGATGCCGCCGCATATGTTCACGGAAATCCGCTTCATCTGATAATCACCGAAACGATGCAGCGGGCATTGAACAAAGAAACACAGGCGGCGGTAACTTTGAATCTTGCGCCGCAACTTCGTCAAGACGGCATATTTATTCCCGAAAAAGTAACTGTTGATGCCTGTCTTTGCGATCTGAAAAGTGAATTTTCGTTTATTTCCGCAGATTCGCCTGATTCCCAATCTTTTGAATCTAAGCGCGTGAGAATCAATCTCGGTCATTTGATAGAATTGACCTCAGAAACTTCAAAACAGTTTAGCGGCGAAAGTAATTTAAAGGCTGTGAAAATTGATGTCCCGAAAGAAAATGATCTTCAATTAATACTCACAACGAAAATTAGAATTTTTGATTCGATTGTATTAGACGAATATGAATCGGGATTGACTTGTCCGTTTGTTTTACACGATTTCAAAAGTGCGGAAGATGAAACTCATTTAGAGTTCGTTTATTCGTTGAAAAATGTTCCGGGATTCAAATATCGCTACATTGATTGAAATAAAACGAAAAGCCGATATTGGAATTTCTTTAGCTTGATGGAATTTCTCTTTTACGATTTCCGACAAATAACAAATAAGAATACATCAAAATTCCGGTCAAAATTCCCGTGCCGATTTTTATTGCAGGCGGAATATTGGCAGGCGAAACGAAGCCTTCGATAGTTCCGGCGATGACGAGCAGAGCCGCACAGCCGACGGCGATTTTTACGGCTTCGATGCCTTTTTGTTTGATTGCCTGAGCGCGCGTCAGATCGCCCGGATTTATAATCGCGTAACCGATCATCATTCCCGCGCCGCCGCAGAAATAGATACACGAAAGTTCGATCACGCCGTGTCCGACGACAAAAGTTGCCAGTTCGTTGCCGAACGGCGGATTTATTTTGTAGCAAGCGGCGAAAACGCTGCCCAACCTCGCGCCTTCAAACGCGAGATCGTAAGCTGCACCAATTCCGAAAAACGCGCCCATCGCAAAGGCGCGGAAAGTTACTAAAATGTTGTTGGTTAAAATCTGACTCGCACCGATCTGATTTGCATCGTTTAGAGAAAGCCACCAATGATCGTTAGCTTTTATCTGTTCTTCGATGCCGCCGAGATAGACGAAATGCGTAAAATCCAGATCGTTCCACGTTACTATGAAACCGAAAATTGCAAAGGAAATGAAAATTCCGAAAGCGATCAGCATATAATTGGAATTTTTTTGAAAAGTGCGCGGAAAATCCCGCGTAAAAAAATCCGCAATCAAATTCAGACCGTTTCCTTCGGCGCGGTAAATTTTCCCGTGGGCGCGAATTACCAAACTGTTCAAATAGTTTATCAGCTTCGGATCACGAGTTTCGGCGCGCGCAATCGCCAGATCGGTCGCGGCGCGGCGGTAAAGCTCACCGAATTCGCGGACTTCCGTTCTCGACAGACCGCGCAGAGAATTTCCCTGCACGAGCGACAGCAAATCTTCGAGACGCTGCCAATTGTCTTTATGTTCGTTGATAAAACGACTCATTCGAGTTTAGATTTTAGATTTTGGATTTTAGATTGGCAATGTAAAATTATAGTTTTTATGAGATAATTTTCGAGCGAGAGGTAAAAATTGATGAACATCAGAGAAGAAATTGTCGCTAAAATTCAAAATTTGCCGGAAAATGTTTTGCCGGAAGTATTCGATTTTGTCGAGAAATTTGAAGAAAAAGAGGAAAAGCCGAGTTTAATGTCGAGATTACGAGAAATAAAAATTCAAGGTCCACCGGATTTTGCCGAAAATATTGATCTTTATATGAACGGAGAAAAAGATATTGAAGAGAACATTCGTTGATACAGCATTCGCCGTCGCTCTTGTCAGCGAAAGAGATGAATATCACGAAAAAGCCGTTGAATTATCGCTCGAATTTGAATATAAGCCGATTGTGATAACGGATTGCGTTTTGCTTGAAATCGGAAATTCTCTGGCGAAAAGTTATAAAAGTCAATCAGTTACAATTATCGAAAATTTTCTCTCAACTGATGAAACGGAAATTGTCCCGCTTGACGAAACGCTTTTCGGACGCGCTTTTGAACTTTATAAAACTCACGCCGACAAATCTTGGGGATTGGTTGACTGCGTTTCATTTGTCGTGATGAGCGATCACGGAATTAATGATGCTCTGACTTGCGACAGACATTTTGTGCAAGCTGGATTTCGCGCTTTGATGCTTGATTCAGTAAATTAAAAATCTTCACACTTTGCTAATCCAAAATCCAAAATCTAAAATCTAAAATCATAAGTGGCAGATAAAAAAGACAAATATAACGAAGAACAGCTAATCGAAAAATCTTACGACTTCCAGACGACGAAGCGGCTTTACGGTTACTTAAAACCTTACTGGAAAATGATGGCAATCGCGCTCGTTTTGACGCTTTTGACGAATATTCTGATTTCGATGCAGCCGTATTTTACGAAGATGGCGGTTGACGATTTTATCGTTCCGAAAAAGACGGACGGAATTTATATGTTTGCGTTCGCGTTTTTCGGCGTTTTTCTTTTCAGATTTATTTTTTCGTATATTCAGGAAATTTTGCTCAATGTCGTCGGGCAAAAAGTGATGTTCGATTTGCGAACTCAGATTTTTACGAAATTACAAAGGCAGGAAGTCGCGTATTACGACAGAAATCCGGTCGGCAGAATTATCACGCGGATAACAAGCGATGTTGACGCGCTGAACGAACTTTTTACGTCCGGCGTGATTGATGTTTTGGGCGATCTCGTGATTATTTTTGCGATCATCGGATTTATGTTTTTCCTCGATTGGAAACTCGCGCTCATTTCTCTGATTACTGTTCCGCTTCTTTTTGCCGCAACGAATTGGTTTCGCAAACACGCACGAGCAGGTTTTGATAAAGTGCGCGTCAGAACGGCGAAACTTAATGCCTTTTTGCAGGAACATATTTCCGGCGCGCAAACCGTCCAACTTTTTAACGCCGAGGAAAAAGCGCAGGGAAATTTCCGCGAAATAAATGACGAATACCGCGACGCAAATATCGAAACGATCTATTATTATTCGATATTTTATCCGTTGGTAGATTTTATCGGTGCGATCGGAATTGCTTTGATTATCTGGTTCGGCGGTTATCAACTTTTAATCGGAGTTTCGGCTGGCGGTTCGGCGTTGACGATCGGTATAATTATCGCTTTTGTTCAATATTCGCAACAGCTTTTTCAACCGATTCGTGATCTTTCCGATAAATTCAATGTTTTGCAGGCGGCGATCGTCGCGTCGCACAGAATTTTTCTGCTGCTCGATTTAGAAGTTGACATTGAAACGCCGTTAGAGCCGAAGAAAACCGGAAACGCAATCGGGAAAATCGAATTTCAAAACGTCTGGTTCGCTTATAAAGAAAACGATTGGGTGATTAAAGACGCTTCGTTTGTAATAAATCCGGGCGAATCGGTCGCGCTCGTCGGTCATACGGGTTCGGGAAAAACGACGATTACGAATCTTTTGATGCGTTTTTATGATATTCAAAAAGGCAAGATTCTGCTCGACGGCGTTGATGTGCGCGAATGGGATTTGAAGGATCTGCGCGAAAATTTTGCCGTCGTTTTGCAGGACGTTTTTCTTTTTTCCGGTTCGGTCGAAAATAATATTCGACTCGGAAACGAAGAAATTCCAGATGATAAAATTCGTTGGGCGGCAAAAGAAGTTCACGCCGACGAATTTATAAACAAACTCGAACATAATTATAAATCGAAAGTAAAAGAACGCGGCGCGGGGCTTTCGGTCGGGCAGAAACAACTAATTTCGTTTGCGCGTGCGTTGGCGTTTGATCCGAAAATTTTGATTTTGGACGAAGCGACGAGTTCGATTGACACGGAAACCGAACAACTGATTCAACGCGCCGTTGACCGCGTGATGATGGAAAGAACTTCGCTCGTGATCGCGCATCGCCTTTCGACGATTCAAAAATGCGACAGAATTCTCGTTTTCCATCACGGCGAATTGCGCGAAAGCGGAACACATAATGAACTTTTGAGCGAACGCGGTCTTTACTGGCGTTTATTTCAATTGCAGTATTCGGAAGAAAAAGGAACGCAAAAATTTGATCCCGGCACGTCAAATACAGGAATTGATTCCGCACTTGTCGCAGATAATTAATATAAAAATCTAAATTTTTGCAATAAGTTTTGACGAAGTTTATAATGGTTTCTATCAATTTTCTAACGAAAACTTTTAGATGCACGGTTTTTTCAAATTTTGGAGAATAAAAAATGTCCCCCGAAACGCTGACACCGGAAGAAAAACTTTTAAATGACTGCGAACTGTTGATAGACGAAATTTTCGCACGTTGTTCTGAAAATGCGCCGAATTTCGGTTTAACATCGGATTGTCTTAAAACTTCTCTTCAAAAAACTGCCGACAGATTTTTCTTTAAAACCGCTGATAAACTTCCGACAATAGAAGAAACGCATAAGTTTTTTAATTCCTTGAAACACGACGATCTGTTTATGGCATTGGCTTGCGCTAACGGAAACGAACGCGCTTGGTGGGAATTCGATCATCAGCACCGCGCATATCTCGAACGTGTCGCGCGGCACCTGGCAAGCACGGACATTAACGCGCAGGAAGCAATTGATACGGTTTATGTCGAACTTTACGGTACGCGCGTTGTGGACGGCGAGAGAGTTTCAAAATTTTCGTCATACAGCGGTCGCGGAACTTTGCGCGGTTGGCTCAGAACGGTTATTTGGCATTCGGTCATAGATCTTCACCGCGCATCGCCGGACGAAATTTCTCTGGACGAAATGACCGAAAATGTCGGAGAAGGTTTGACGCATTACAAATTTGCACAGGTAAATTTTGGCGGCGAAGGCGAAATGCTTGATGAAATAACTTATATGCGCTATCGAAAAGCAACACTCGATTCGATAGAAACGGCGTTTGCCAATCTTGATAATCACGAAAAATTGCTTTTGCTTTACTATCACGTCGAAGATTTAAAACTACGTGAAATCGCGCGTCTCGCAGAAACCGAAAGTTCACCGTTACGCGATTGGTTTTCGAGAAAGTCCGCCGCTCGCACCGAAAAACCGAGCAGCCGCGTTTACGAGTCTACAATAATGCGGTGGCTCGAAAAATGTTACAGCCGTGTTTTAGAATTGTTTCGTAATGAACTCATCGAAAAACACGGTTTGAAAGATGAACAACTTGAAATCTGCATCGAACTTGCGACGCAAGACCTTGCGAGTCCGAGTGTATATAAAAATTTAACGGCAACTTAAATTTTTTCCTCGCAACTAAAAAAACCTTTGTAAAATAATTTAATTAACGCAAAATTAATAAAAACAGCCGTCAATAACTCGGGAGGCTGGAAGTATGATGAATAACAGCAATAATTTGAATCCGGCAAATATTAAGATAATCGGTTTAATTGACCGCTATTTGCGGATTAAACCGGAGAAAGGAAACTACGAAACACATCTTGATGAGGATACCTTGACGGCTTTTGTCGAAGGCAGTTTAGCTGGGCGCGAATCGAAACTTATCGTCAGTCACTTGGTCGGATGTTCGTTTTGTCGTAGTATTACTGCGGAACTCGTTAAACTTGAAATGGCTTTTAATGAGGAAATAATATCGGAAGTTGAATATAAAAATGAACCGACAAAAGTTTCGGAAGTGCTAAACGGAATTTTGTCACGTCTTTTCGGAACAAACGACGGTGCGGTTTTTGCTCACGAAGAAAAACCGGAGAATATTGAAGAAGAGAATTCTTCAGGTGACGAAGATTAATTAAATTTCACTTTAATCAAAAAAGTCCGGCTGCATAATTCTGTGTAGCCGGACTTTTTTTTGTTGCTCAAAATCTTAAACTTGCTGTTAAGAGATTCAAAAGTTTATAATTTTTACTACTGAAAGAATTTTGTAAAAAACAAAAATTTCTTTTAACCTAAGATGCCTGAAGATAAAACGAATAATGATTTTGAGTGTTTGCCGCCAGACCACAAAATTACGGTCGAAAAAGTAGCAGTTGCTAATCTGCCGACGACTTTTGGAGAATTCAAAATCGCCGGATATCGTTCTTTGATAAGTAATGAAGAGTTCGTAGTTTTGTTCAAAGGTGAATTAAGTGCAGACATCCCGACTTTAGTGCGGATTCACTCTCAATGCCTGACCGGAGACGTTTTCGGTTCAATAAAATGCGATTGCGGACCGCAGCTTCACAAAGCAATAGAAATGATCGAAACCGAAGGACGCGGCGCAATCGTCTATCAGCAACAAGAAGGACGCGGTATAGGAATTGTTAATAAAATACGAGCCTATGCGCTTCAAGACGAAGGAGCAGATACGGTTGAAGCGAATGAACAATTAGGTTTCGCCGTTGATGCGCGAGAATATCAGCAATGCGCCGAAATACTTTTTGATCTAGGTCTTTGTAAAGTTCGTGTAATGTCAAATAATCCTGACAAAATCAAAGCCCTGAAAGAAGCTGGATTACAAATATTAGAGCGCGTTCCAATCGAAGTTGAATCCGAAGAACCCGCTGCTCACTATATGAGAACCAAAAAGGAAAAAATGGGTCATTTAATAGATCTCTCCAACAGTATTATTTAACAATAAGTGGTCGCGTTGAATTAGTCTAGACTGTTTTAATTTGAATGTTCAGCAAAATCAAGACTTTTGTGCGAAAAATAATTTAATGTCGTTAAATCTTCCTACTTAGTAAATTAATAGTTAAGATAAAAATAATGAGGTGTAAAAAATATTAAATTATTTGTTGCTAAAAAATTTCTGATATTTAGCCGAAGCTAAACAGAAAGCTTTTAATTATTTCTGCACGTTTATCTATAAAGGTAAAATTGAAAATATTGTAAAGTAAATGCGACAAACCGAACTTATAGAAATCAAAAACTAAATTCTATTGATATTTAGTTAATGGCAAAAATGCTAAACTTATTTTCTCGACTATTGGAAAATTTGATTTGCTTGAAGATATTTTGTATCGGGTTAAAAGCATGTTTTAAGCGATGATGATTAAAATCGCGTTCTAATCTATTTGCTAGAATATGTAACTTTGAGTTAAATTATTAATTACATACAAAAGAGGTTCTAATTAATTTATGAAAGTAGCAAATATTATGAAATGCCTAGTTATATTATCACAAATACTGATCTTTGGTGTGATGTTGAGTTTCGCAGGTTCTAATGACAAATTATTTAGAAAAAACAATAATTCTAATAAAGCTATAAACAGGATCGAAGGATTTGTTTGGGATCCTAATCGCCGCCCGGTAGAAAATGTATATGTTGAATTACAAAACGAATTGTATTCTACTTTGGACAGAGTGCAAACAAGTTCGTCGGGGCGGTTTTCATTTATAGTAGCCCGACAAGGCAATTATGTCATCAAAGTTTTAGCTAACGGTACTAATTATTTAGATACTGCAGAACCTGTCGAAATTATTACCGGTCCGAATTCAGGTAGTTCCGACAGCGTTTATCTGGATATTTACTTAAAGTATGACAAGAACAAAACTAATATCGGTATAACAGGTATTACCGAAGCAATATTTGTTCAAAATGTGCCGGAAGAAGCACGTAAACTTTACAAAAACGGGATTAAAGATATTGACAAAAATAACTCTAAAGGTTTAGCGCAAATTGAACAAGCTTTAGAAATTTTCCCCAATTATTATGACGCACTCAATACGCTTGGACGTGAATATGTGCAACGTAAAGAATATGAGAAGTCCTTTCCGTATTTAGTAAAGTCTATTGATATAAATCAAAGAAGTTATTCGAGCTTTTATGCCTTGGCTTATGCTGCATATCAATTAAACTATCTGCCCGAGGCAACAGAGGCAGCACGAGCTGCTACGATTCTTCAAGCTAATTCCGTGAATGCCCAGTTATTATACGGAACTATTTTGCGGTTAGATAAAAATTATGAAGAAGCTGAAAAAATATTGCTTCAAGCTAAAAACTTGAGCAAGGCTTCTCCAGTTGCTGAAATATCCTGGCAGTTAGCTTTACTTTATAATAAACTTGATCGTAATAAAGAAGCGGCAGACGAATTAGATTTATATCTTAAAATTAGACCTGATGCGGCTAATAAAAAAGAGATAAGGGATTTGATTTCGAAACTTAGAAAGTAATTTTTAATTTAACGTGATTTGATGTAAGAGTTATTGAAAAATAAAGACTTACCAATTATTGAACTATTATTGACAGCATTTTTCTTACTTTTAAGTGAATGTACAACTTTTATGATTACTTTAGTTACAAATCTCGCAGTTAGTATTAATTGTCAAAATAAATTACTTTCTCTTTACTTTTGCTTTCCAAGAAATAGTGAGATGGTCAAGTTATTTTAGACAAAAAACTGTCTTTTGTTTCCTCCATTTTTTATTTGTAATTCCATCTCGAATTCCATCGGACTTTTGCAGCCCAATCTCGAATGTAATCTCACCCGATTATAATGACCTTCGATGTAGCTGGAAATCTCTGACCGCGCTTACTCGAAGTCTTCAAATACTCCGGCTTCAATTAATTCCGTCTTAAAGCGCGAAAAGAAACTTTCCGCCCAGCGCATTATCGTAACAATTGCCGCTCCCGCTCATCCTTTGACAAAAACAATTCTGCCGCAAAAGCCGCCGGAATCCGTTCGATGCGTGTCGGCTTTCACCATCCGAATGAATGATCGCTCCGGCGCGTAACCAGTCCTTTTTGGGTGGTCTTGGGTTAATGTTGAAATAACCAATTCCTGAGTCATCGCCTCAGCTAAACTCCAGCCGATGATCCGGCGTGTTACTTTATCCTGCCAAACCGCCGGATAACAAAACTTGCCGCCGCGCAGTCGAATATAGGTAATGTCGCCGATGATGATCTTTGCCGCCGCGCATTCCCCGGATGCTTGTTCGTGCCGACAAATTCGGCGCGGCGGTTGTCGCTTTTGAATCCCTCGTCTTCGGTTTGAACGCTTTGGCGGTGATAGCTTTCAGGTTTTCTTGCTTCATCAACCGGCGCACCTTACCGCGTCCGATCTCGATTCCGTTTTTATCCAACGCTTTGCTGATCCGCCGTGCGCCGTATCTTCTTCGGTTTTCAAAATAACAGTTTCGCACCAAATCAGCTAGTTTTCTTCATCGAATACACGGCGGTTTAGTTAATCGTTTGCGCCACGCATAATAGCCGCTCGGACTGACCCGCATCACCCGGCATAGCAATCGCAATGGATAATTCTTTCGTTCACCGTCAACAAACTTGCCGTGTTTCAACTTTCTCTGCCGAAGATGTCGTGAAACGAGCCGCTTAAGATTTCGACCTCCTGTTCCAGTTCCCGGCTGCGTTTCTTCAAAGCCTCGATTTCCGACAACTCGGTTCCGCTTCGAGTCCCGTCGCCTTTGGTCAAAGCGGCTCGTTGCCTACGGCAGTGTGAATCAGCGATTCATTAATCCTCAATTCTTCGGCGACCGATCTGACCGACTGCCCGTCAAACACCTTGTTCAAAGCGTTCTGCTTGAATAATCGTCGTATTCTTCCACATATCTTTGATATTGCATCAAAGACAGTTTCTTGTCTACTATTATTGAACCTGACCTGAACCCGTAAAATTATACCAGTGAGATGGCGAGAATCTACTAAAATAAAAGAGGGAGATTTTTGCTATGAAGAAAACATTTACCGACGAGCAGATCGTCAGTATTTTGAGAGGTTTTGAAGCGAGCGGTTTGACGATCAAAGAATACTGTCGTCAGAAAGATGTCAGCGAACAAACATTTTACAAGTGGCGTAAGCGATTCGGCACAATGGAAGTTGAGGAAGTTCGGCATTTTAAGCAATTGCAGCAGGAAAACGCCCGTTTGAAAAGATTGCTTGCCGAACGCGATCTGGAAATCGATGTGATGAAAGAGGTGTTGGCAAAAAAGTGGTAGGCTGCAATGCTCGCCGGGAAGTGGTCGAGTTCATCAAAACGCGGAACATCTCCGAGCGGCGCGGCTGTGCATTGACCGGATCGAACCGGAGAAGTCATCGCTACCGAAGGCGGCGGAAACCGCAGAAAAAGTTGATCCGACGGATTCGGCAGCTGGCAATGAAACATCCGCGTTTCGGTTATCGCAGAATTTGGGCTTTGCTCAGGCGCGACGGGATGAAGATCAATTTGAAAAAAGTGTATCGGTTATGGAAGTCGGAAAAGCTGTCATTACCGAAAAGAAGACCGCGCAAGGCAAGAGCGAAACCGACGCTCGGAATCTTGCCGAAAGCGGAAAAAGCGAATCAGGTGTGGACGTATGATTTTGTATTTGACCAAAGTTTGTCGGGCAAGAGTCTGAAAATGCTGACGTTGATAGACGAACATACGAGGGAATGTCTGGCGGTCGAAGTCGGTGTTTCGCTGACGAGCGAAAAAGTCAGACAAGTATTGCAAAAGGTGTGTGCGGAGAAAGGTTTTCCGGAAATGATCCGTTCGGATAACGGGTCAGAATTTATCGCTGAAGCGGTGAACGATTGGCTGACGAAGAACCAAATCAAGCCTTTGTTTATCGAGCCGGGGAAACCGTGGCAAAACGGCAAATGTGAAAGTTTCAACGGGAAACTGCGGGATGAATGTCTGAGCCGGGAATGGTTCTCGTCAGTCAAAGAAGCACAAGTGGTGATTGAAAGTTGGCGGAAATTCTACAACGAAGAAAGACCGCATTCAAGTTTGGGATATTTGACTCCTCTGGAGTTCAAATCAAAGATGAGGAACAAGGAAAAACTCGCCATCGCTGTGGTGTAACAAATGGGGGCTGGACAAACCGACTCAGAATACACTTATGAACCGAATTTTCGACGCAGATAAAGGCGAAAAATTTTACGGGAATTTTAGAAAAGGCAAAACGCGCAAAAACGGGCAAAATTTCTCACGTGAATCGTTTCGCGCCTATTCAACTTCGACAAAAGATACGCGGAAAACATGCGAATAGTAATGTTTTGCTAATCGCTTCGCCATTTTGTAAGAACACTTAGAGCGGTTTAATTTTTAGTGTAAGGAATAGCCGCAACTTGTAAACCACCCTTTGGCATCTTCGCTGGTAATTAGCAAAAGCACTTCTTTTAACGCTTTTTCGAGTCCTTCGTAGGTTCGTGCCTTGGCTTGTCCTAAATACGTTTTGACCTTTGACCAACATTTTTCTATCGGATTCAAATCCGGTGAATATGGCGGCAGATATAAAACCCGCGCCCCGCATCGTTCGATCAACTCGCTGACTCCCTTGACCTTGTGCGCCGGCAAATTGTCCATCACCACGACATCACCTTCACACAGCGTCGGACATAAAACCTGTCTGACATATTCCAGAAAAACCAATCCGTCCACCGCTCCGGCAATCGTCATCGGTGATCAATTCCGCTCAATCCGATTGCCGCCAACATCGAAACATTCGTGCCATAATTCTGCGGCACAGTGCCGACCACCCGCTCACCCGGCGCACCGCGCCCGAACAGCCGGGTCATCGCTAAATTGCTTCCCGCTTCATCTATAAATTTGAGTTTCCCGACCGCAATGTCTGAAACTTCTTTGCTATATCGGTCGCGCATCTTCAACACCCGCCCGGTTTCCCGCTCGCAGGCGTGAAGCGACTTTTTTTTCGCGGCAGTTTCAATCTTTGCAGCTGTTTGCACATCACTACTTCGGAAACAGCTCTCCGATTTGTTTGCACACCGACATACTGAGCCAACTCACTCAGCGTAATGTCCGGCTGTTCGGCAACTTTGCCGCGAATCAACTGCTCATCAGCAGCTAACAACTGCCGCCGCCCGCCGCCGTGCGGCAATATCTCATACGAGCCGCTTTCCCGAAACCTGCGCCACAGTTTTTCGACAAACGAGGAACTAACAGTAAAACGGCTGGCAATTTCTTCTTGTGATTCTTCGTTTTTCTGGATTGCTTCAATAATCCGACAGCGGAGGTCATTTGAATACGGTTTCATTGTTTGATATTCGACTATTTGTGCCGTAAATGCAATATTAATCCGCTCTAGGTCTTTAACCTTATACTAAAACAATAATGGTCGGTGTGTTAATGAAAAATCAGTGAAACGAACGATAGTGAGAGCGCCCCTTTGCTCTAGAGTTAATATTCAAAAGAGTCTGCTAACTGTCGTTTACTTCATCTGATTCCCTAGCAAACTTTACAAAATAGTATTGGTTTGTATTTCAAAATCTCTGCCATTTACTATTAAAAATGCGTTACGCAGAGAATGATGCTGATGTTTAATCCAGCGAAGTTTCGCTGCCGGTCGTTCCCCTTCAAATTCTGGCTTATTACATTTCCGTAAGGTTGGGCTGCGACGTAGATCAGCCGCGCAATCTGGCAAAATCCGTGACGGTTGAATAAAACCGGCGAAATTGTTCAGGCAAAAAATTAGCCGCGAACATATACGAAAATTCACGCAAATAAAAATTTTCTTCGTGCGATTTTGTGTCTGTTCGCGGCTAATTTTCTCTAATTTTGCGAAATTGTTTCCCGTAGTTTTTTTGTCAGATCGCCGTTCGGATTTACTTGCTCAAGTTTAGACAGAGTTTCCTGTGCTTTTGCCGTATCACCTTTTTTGAAATATGCCGCGCCGAGATTATAAAGTGTCGTTTCGTGATTCGGATTTGTTTTAAGGGATGTTTCAAATTCTTTGACGGCGCGTTCGTAATCGGGAGTTGGACGTTGAACAAAGGTAATTCCAAGATCGGTTCTGACGCTTAAATCTTCTTTTTGGGCGAGTGCTTGTTCATACCATTTTTGGGCAGCTTCAAATTGTCCGGCATCAAAATATGTATTGCCGATTTTGGCGAGAATATTAAAATCGTTCGGTTTTATTTTCTGCGCTTTCCCGTAAAATTCGGCGGCTTTTTCAAAACCTTTGATTTTTATATAAAGATCACCGGCTTTCACCTGCGCGTCGAAATTGTTTGGTTCGTTTTTGGCTTGATCGAGAGTTTCCTGAACTTCCGGCAGAGCTTTTGCCGTCGTTTGCGATTCTTTGATGTCCGCGCTGTGAACCTGTTCGTTAAATGCCGTCGGATTTTGCGGCGTTACAGTTTCGTTTATTGCGGCGTTGCGGTTCAGATAGTTTGCGGAAAAGAAACCGATAATCAAACCGATAACCAAACCGCCGATTCCGAATAGAATTTTATTCATCGAATTTATTTTACAAAAAAAATCGGAAAGAATCTTTTTCGGTTGTATCTGATTTGTCTAATTTAGAAAATAAGCGTTTTTATCTTTAAAAAATTGCCAAATCTGAATTGTCAATTATTTAATTTGTCTCGAATTTAAATTTATTTTTGATAATCGTTAACAGCCTTTATTCTGCATCCATTTTCAAACTTTTCATTTCTTTTACGGAAAGTCCGCGTTTAACAACTAAAATAATTCCCATCAGCGTCCAGAACAAAATTCTTCCTTTTCTGATGATCGCCAAAGTTACGCCGACACCTGCGCCGATTGCGAGAGTTTCGGTGACGAATTGCGCTCCGGCTTCGTCAACTCCGATAACGAAGGGAACAAATTTAAAGAAAATCGTGATCGCGCGGCTGATTGATTCGAGCAGAAAAGACGTAAATAAATCCGGCAAACCTTCACGGAGGCGGCTTAAAATAAACCACGCTTCGAGAACGCCGAGAATGTGAAAAACTATCTGACAAAAGAAAATCGCCGGAAAACGTTTCGGATAACGGCGGTAAAAATCGTAAACCAGATTTTCAAAAAGCCGCACCTGAAGCCGACCGTTTTCCAGAATTTTTTTGCCGATATTCCGATTGTAAAGCCAGTGACAAAATTCGCTCGCAAAATGCCATTGCTTTATCACGACGACGATACCGAAAATTATCAGCAAAACGATCACGCCGATCAAAACGTCAATCGTCAAAATCCAGCCTTCTGCCAGATCGAAACTTCGTAGAAAAGCGAACGAACCGAGGCAGATAAAAATTCCCGTCACGAACGAATAAAAAAGATTTTCAGTCATAATTGATGAAAATCCGGCGACGAGCGGAATGCGATTTCGAACAGCGATGGCTTTTGCAGTTCCGCTAATCAAGATTCCGAGCGGAATCACAGAACTTAACGCCTCGCCGATAATTACGGCGGGAATCGTATCCCTAATGCTCAGATCATAAGGTTCGTGAACCGACAAACGCCACGCCGTTGCGCGGAAAATTATCCGCAAAAAATAGAGCAGTTGAAGAATGATAAAACCGCCGAAACCGATGTTGGCGATTCCGGCGAGAATTTCGTCAATTCCGACCGTGTAAATAAAATAAGAAAAAAGTGCGATGCCGAGAATGGTAAAAATGGCGGCGGCGATCTTTAAACGTTTGAGATTGTTTGTTTTTTTAGAAACCGGCGGCTTGTTGGTTGAGTTTTCGGATTTTGTTTCTGCTTCCACCTTATTCTTGCCCGGTAAATTTAATGATAAAATAAATAAATTACCAAACGGTAATTCTGCTTTATACAAAAGCGATTTTCAAACCAAGGCGATAAATATATGAATAATATAACAAAAGGTTTTACGGCGGGCGCGATCGGAGCGGTGATTTTAGCCGCTATAATGTTTATAATGTTCTTAGCCGATTTAGGCGACGCGCCTGCATTTGTCGCAATGTATCGCAAAATCGGGGGCGAAAATGTGCCGCTCGATTACATTCTCGGCACGCTCGGTTTCATCGCGGCAGGCGGAATCTGGGGCGCGATCTACGCGCTTTTAATTAAAAAATCGAGCGTTGTCAGCGGAATGCTGTTCGGATTTTTGCCGACATTATTTCTCTGGCTCGTAATTTCACCACTAATGAGCGGCACGGTTTTTAACGGTTTCGCGGTAAAAGGTTTGGTAATGCCCGTGATCTTCAATGTTTTGATCTGGGGTGGTTTTGTCGGCTGGTATCTTTCACGCCGAACATAAAGTTTCAAAAGCAACCGTCTTTGTATTTTCGGCGGACGGTTGATTAACATATAATTAACTCAATTTGCCGGTTATGGAAAACACATTTTATTTGCCCGCGAAATACGCGAAAAAGCGCGAAAAAGAAGAAAGCTTGATCTTTTTGTTTCATATTTTTAGCGTATTTCGCGTATTTCGCGGGTAATTTCTTCAACACTTTTATAACTGGCAACTTGGGTTAATTAACGTAAAATTTATCGAAAAGAAAATTAATAAAATATAAAATATAAAGGAAAAATTATGAGCGCAACAGCATTAGAAAAAGAAAATTTAAGTCCCGCATTAACACAATTATCGGAAGAAGAAGAATTATTTCGCGCTTCCGTCCGCGAATTTGCCGAAGGCGAAGTCCGCCCGCGCGTCGAGGAAATGGAAAAAGCCGGGAAGTTGGATCAGGATTTGATCAAGCAGTGTTTTGAATTAGGTTTGATGGCGATCGAATCGCCCGAAGAATACGGCGGCGCGGGTTCGACGATCTTTAACGCGATTCTCGCCATCGAAGAAATCGCCAGAGTTGACGCTTCCGTGTCGGTTTTCGTTGACGTTCACAACACATTGGTAACAAACGCTTTTATGCGTTGGGGCAGCGACGAATTAAAGAAAAAATATATGCCGCAACTCGCCGAAAATAAAGTCGGCGCGTATGCTTTGAGCGAAGCGAGTTCGGGTTCGGACGCTTTCGCATTGACGACGAAAGCGATTGACAAAGGCGATCATTACGAAATAAACGGTCAAAAACTCTGGATCACGAACGGCAACGAAGCGGAAATCTTCATCGTTTTTGCGACGATTGATGTCGAAGCAGGTTACAAAGGAATCACGGCGTTCATCGTCGAAAAAGGTTTTGAAGGTTTTACGGTCGGCAAGAAAGAAGACAAACTCGGAATCCGCGCAAGTTCGACGACCGAACTTATTTTCGACAACTGCAAAGTCCCGAAAGAAAATGTCCTCGGCGAAGTCGGCAAAGGTTACAAAGTTTCCATCGAAACATTAAACGAAGGCAGAATCGGAATCGCCGCGCAAATGTTAGGAATCGCGCAAGGCGCGTTCGAAGCCGCGCTTAATTACACGAACGAACGCGAACAATTCGGCAAACGCATCAACGAATTCCAAGCCGTCCAATTTCAACTCGCCGAAATGTCCGTCGAGATCGAAGCCGCGCGTCTTTTAACTTACAACGCCGCACGTCTCAAAGATGCCGGAAAATCGTTTTTGAAAGAAGCGGCAATCGCCAAACTCTACACTTCGCGCGTCGCGGAAAAAGTTTCAAGTAAAGCCATCGAACTTTTCGGCGGTTACGGCTACGTCAAAGATTATCCGGTCGAAAAATTCTGGCGCGATTCAAAAATCGGCGCGATCTACGAAGGCACGTCGAATATGCAGTTGCAGACGATCGCCAAGTTGATTATGAAATAATTATGCAAAAATTTATTTTTTGCTTCTCGTTATTACTTTTAATTTCCGTTAAGGCTTTTGGACAAGTTGATTTCCAAAAGCCTTTTCAAAATTGCGGTTTGCAGGGAAGCATCACGGTTTACGATTACAAAAACAAAAAATGGACGTTCAGCGATAAAAAAGACGCGAAAAGCGAGACGCTTCCGGCTTCGACGTTTAAAATTATCAATTCGCTGATCGCGCTCGATTCGGGAGCGGTAAAGAACGAACACGAAGTTTTGAAATGGGACGGCGTAAAGCGCAACATCGAAGCGTGGAACGCGGACACCGATATGGAAAACGCTTTTAAGAATTCGACGGTTTGGTTTTACGTCGAGATGGCAAAGCGCGTCGGTCACGAAAAATACAAAGGATTTTTGAAAAAAAGTAAATACGGCAACGGCAAAATTGACAACGGCGCGGAAAACGGCGATTTTTGGAACGCCGGCGATTTCGGAGTAACGCCGGAAAATCAGATCAAATTTCTCAAGGCGTTTTACGAGGAAAAACTTCCGTTTTCAAAACGCAGTTTCGAGATCGTCAAACGCATAATGATAAACGAGACGACCGACGATTACACACTTCGCGCCAAAACTGGTTGGACATATTTCGGCGGGAACGACACGGGTTGGTGGATCGGTTACGTGGCGCGAAAAGACAACACATATTTTTTCGCCACGCGCATTATCAAAAAACGCGAAACTGAAAATCCGCGTTTTTCCGAATGTAGAAAGGAAATCACGCGCGAGATTTTGCGCGAAATGAAAATTATCGAATGAAAAACGAAATAAAAATTCGCCGCGCTGATGTAAATGATTCTGAAATGCTCGCCGGACTTTGCCGGAAGACATTTTGGGACGCTTTTCACGAGCATCCCGAAAATGCGCCCGAAGATATGGCGGATTATATGGAAAAGGCATTTAATATCGAAACAATTCGTGCTGAATTAAATGAAAAAGATTCGATTTTTCTGATTGCCGAAGTTGAAGACGAAATTGCCGGATACGCAAAAGTTATGCTCGGCGCAATTGAAGATGGGATTTCTGCCGAAAAACCGGTTGAATTGAACAGACTTTATGCTCATCAGAAATTTTTGGGCAAAGGTGTCGGCGCGGCTTTGATGGATCAATGTTTACAAATCGCAAAGGAAAACGATTGTGATTTAATGTGGCTCGGCGTTTGGGAATTTAATCCGCGCGCGCAAACGTTTTATCGGAAATACGGTTTTTACGAAGTCGGCAAACACGTTTTCCAACTCGGCTCAGACGCGCAGATTGATTTATTGATGCAAAAGAATTTGTAATTTATTCAATTGTCGTTTTTGCAATATCTAAAATTGAAAATCGCTTGATCTCGCCGTCTTTTGTAATGACGGTCATTTTCCCGTCATCAATATTTACCGAAAAGACTTCGCTCATCGGGCGCACGAATTTATCGCCGTTTTTTAGCAGAATCGTCAAATTGATATTTGCCAAAGCTTTTGCTTTACTTTCTTTGTCCGTTTTTTCAACTTCTTTCTCCGATTTTGCCGTTTCTGGAATTACGGTTTCAGGCTCTTTTTTAATTTCTGTTTCGGGCGTTTCTACGACAGTTTCCGTTTTGTTTTCGACGGGTTTTTCCGCAATTGTTTCATCTGATTTTTGTTCGATGCTCGGCTCGGCGATAATCGTTTCAACGGGCTGTTCCTGAATTTCCGGTTTTGTTTCGGAAATTATTTCGTCTTTCGCTTTTGATTCTTCAACTAATATTTCCGGCTTTGTTATTTCCGGTTCATTTTTTACTTCCGGCTTTTCAGCAATTATTTCTTCTTTTTTAACAATCGGCGAAGGTGTCGGTTTGGGTTTTACGCCGATAATCGTGCCGACGGAATTAACTATAATATCGCCTTGATTTTCTTTTGCTGCCTTCGGTGCTTCCGGTCGCTTATTTTCCGCTATTTCAATTGCGGGAGCGAAACTTCCGGCGAATTTTATTTGAAATGTCGCCGGATCATCGTTCGGAGTTCGTCCCTGAACGCGAAGGATCATTTTTTCCGGCTTTCGCAAATAAAAAACTCTGCCCGTTTCGTTTGCCGAATCGGTTGCGTAAAAAATAATTTTCGTAATCGGCTGTAAGTTGTCAATGTTAAAAATATCAATCGCGCCGTTAAAATTATTTGCCACAACATTTATGAAAACGTCGCCTTGTGTTCCGTTAAAAATGTAAAAATAACTCGTCTGACGCGAATCGCCGAGATCGCGGGCGTTGATTCTTCCTTCGATCTGATTAGAAGTTACGGCAGTCGGAAAACTCTGATCGGTTGATTGCCCGTAAACGCAGAAAAACGCCGCGCAGTTGAGAAATATCGCACAGAAAAACTTTGGAATCTGAAATTTAAAAAACATTACTTTAACCCAAATCCTTTCGCAGATGAATCAGTTTTGAACTAACATCGTATCCGAGTTTGAGATGCGCCTGCAAACTCGTGTTGTTGCCCACTTCTGAATCTGAAGCCATTTCCGTGCAGCCTTTTCGGCGCGCCCATTGTTCAGCCCGGCGCACGAGTTGTCTGCCGATGCCTTGTTTTCGATATTCAGACTGGACAAACCAACCTTCGAGATAACCGACGTGATCGGTTTGGCAATCTTCGACAAATGGACGAATACTCGCTTCGAGAAACCCGACGAGTTTTCCGTCTCCGGTTTCCGCCGCCAAAACCAACTGCGTTTCCGAATGTTCATAAATGTCGAGCATTTCGGCTCGATGTTCTTTGTCGCTCGATTCATCCCAGAGCAGTTTCCTCAATCTGAACCATTCGTTAAGATCGTTTTTTGCAACCGGGCGAATCACGAATTTTTGTTCGCTCATCAACAGATGATTTTAACAGCCTTATCGAAATAGAACAACAAAATTATAATTTTTTAATTTTATATTTATTAGCCAATCAAAAATACGAGTAAATTATTGAAGACGAATGTAAAATGTCTAAAACTTCCCTGCACAATTTTCACTTCCACTCAAAATTTTTCGCGCAAAAATACAAATTTTCACTTTCAATTACTGAAAACATTGATAGTTTGCATTTTCTTATGTCGCAAATCATTTTATCATAATATAAAAATTATGATGTCAAATTTGTTGGTGTTCCGTATTATATTTGATATTTGAGACTGAAACAAAAAACTATGGAAAAGTTTGATTGGTTTAACCTATTAGCTTCAAATATTTAAATTGGTAAGCATTATTGAAATATTATATATAAAAAAATTTTGGCTCAGTTTCCTGTAAACAAAAGATCAAAGATACATTTTGTAAAATATTTATTGAAGAATAAGCAAATAGTTGGTTTCTCGCTTGCAATAATTGGTAAAACCAATTAACATCCTTTTTAATAACTATACTGGTTAAAAATTTACAATAATTAGGAAGGAAATAATAGAAATGAAGAAAGGTCAATTTCGTTACGGTGTTCTTTTGGGAATAATAACGATAATATTTTTGAGTTTTTCCCTTACATTCGGACAAGAATATCGGGGAACAATTACGGGAACTGTTTCAGACCAACAGGGAGCAATAATTCCCGGCGCAACAGTTACCGTTCAAAATGTCGAAACTAATGTTTCGTCAACTGCAACTACGAACGATCAAGGATCGTATTCTTTTCCCTTACTGTTGCCGGGAATGTATAAAGTAACGGCGACGGCTTCTGATTTTCAGACATCTGTTCGTGAAAATATTCAACTAAATGTTGATGGACGTTTAACTATTGATTTTCAACTTCAAATTGGTTTAACCACCGAAGTCAATGTTGTTGCCGATGCAGAAGTTGTTGAAAGAGGTTCTGTAACTACCGGAACGGTGATTACAGAACAACAAATAACCGAGCTTCCGCTGTCTGAAGGCGCGGCATATAATCTGGCGACACAAGCTCCGGGCGTGTCATATACTGGAAATCCGCAGTTTACCGGACCGACGGCAAACGGAAACCTCTCGTCGATTCGCACGAACGGTGCGCCGGGAAATCAAATCACGTTGGACGGTTCGCCGAATTTAGCCTTTGACGGTGCGGTCGCTTATACGCCGCCGGCGGACGCTTTGACACAATTTAAAATTCAAACAAATGCTTTTGACGCGCAAAACGGTTTTACCGCCGGTTCGACGGTCAATGTTGCCGTCAAAAGTGGAACAAACAAACTGCACGGCTCGGCTTATTACTTCAATCGTCCAGGCAAACTGACGGCGAATAATTTCTTTAACAATCGGTTAGGAAAAGATCGTCCGCCAAGAGATTATTACCGCGCTGGTGGACAAATCAATGGTCCGATTTATATTCCGAAAATTTACAACGGAATGAATAAAACCTTTTTTATGTTTTCTTATGAAAAACAGGTTGATACGCGAGCCGAACCCTCCAATTTCACAGTTCCGACGTTGAAAATGAGAACCGGCGATTTTTCTGAACTGCTTTCATATCGAAATCCTGTAACAAACGCTTTAGAGCCAATTTTAATTTACGATCCGGCAACCGCCGTTTTGCGAAATACTACTTGCGGAACTACCGGCACTACGATAGCTACAGTTTGCCGTACGCCTTTTGCGGGAAATATTATTCCGACTAATCGCCTTAATCCGGCAGCAGTGAATTTCCTGAATTTGTATCCGCTGCCGAATTTGCCCGGTGTTGAAAGTAACTATTTTTCCAATCAGGTATTGTCCAGACCGTATGATTCTTATCTGACGAGAATTGATCACAACATCAACTCAAACAATCGCATCTTCGGAAAACTTTTTTACAGCAAGAGCAACGAAGATCGCTACAATTGGCTTGATGTCGCGGACTCGGTTGCACAGGGATTTGAGATCCGCACAAACAAAGGCGGAAATTTAGATTATACGTCCACGCTTTCAAGTAATTTTATTCTTGATATTCGTTCCAGCTACAACGATTTTGTGCAGGAAAGAAATCCAGCCGTTTCGATTTCTGCCGCCGACCTTGGATTCGCGGGAATTTCGGCTCTCACCAGTTCGTCAGTTTTCCCGCGGTTCGATTTTACGAACTATACAACGCTCGGCGCACAGCGTTCTGACTATAACGAAGGCTTAGATAGAGATTTCAGCCTGTTTTCGATTCAGCCGACGCTAACACAAATTTTCGGAAACCATACTTTGAAATACGGTTATGACTATCGCAAACTTTGGGAACAAAGAACAACGAACGGTTATAATGCCGGACGCTTTTTGTTCACCGGAACTTACACTTCTCAGGCATCAAATTCGTCTTCGACCGAACAAGCTAGAGTCGGACGCGATTTAGCGGCGTTTCTTTTGGGAATTCCTACGGCGAATACTACCAGCAGTCTTATCGAACAAGCAGCTGTCTATAACGTCAGTTCCGATTATCACGGATTGTTTATACAAGACGACTGGCGCGTTACGCAGAAATTGACGTTGAATCTCGGTCTGCGTTATGAACTCGAATCTGGTGTCAGAGAAGATAACGGAAACATCGTCCTCGGATTTAACGAAACAGCCGTCAGTCCTCTTCGCGCTCAGGTTTTGGCAAATTACAATGCCAACGTGCCGTCCGGCATTCCGATTAATGCTTTTCAGAATCTTTCCGGTGGTTTGACCTTTGCCCAAGGTCCCGAAAACCTTAATCAGTCGGCTGACAAAAACAATTTCCAGCCGCGGATCGGAGTTTCATACGCGCTTAACGATAAAACAGTTCTTCGTAGCGGTTTCGGAATTTTCACGTCGCCGTTTCAAATCCAAACAATTGACCAGAGCGGGTACAGAGCATTGACGAATTTCAATCCGACCAGCAACAACGGTTTGACATTTACGGCTAACATCAATAATCCGTTTCCGACTGGAGTTAACCCGGCAGCCGGTTCGAATCTCGGTTTGAATACTTTTCTCGGTTCAGGCTTGGGAACAACCAATGCCACCGGACCGACAGCGACGACACTTTACGATTACGATCGTAAAAATGCCAATTATGCGCGTTTAGTCTTCGGTGTTCAACGCGAACTTCCTTATAAATTGGGGGTCGAAGCTACAGTGGTTTTATCGCGCGGTTACGACTTGCCGGTTTTCAGACAATTGAATTATATTCCGCGTGAATACCTGAATAATTTGCAAGGCGTAATGGACGGCGGAACGGTTCTTAACGCCATTTTAGCGACGAATACGTTTTTGAGCGCGACCGTGCCGAATCCTTTCAGATCGCTCGTTCCGTTCGCCACTGATTCGACATTAAATAACAGTACCTTAGCGAGACGCAGACTTCTTCTCGCTTATCCGCAATTTCAAGACTTAATCGTTACGGAATATAACGGAACCAGCGATTATAAATCGCTACAACTTCAAATCAGCAGACGGCTCGCGCAAGGACTATCTTTTAATTCTTCTTACACATATGCACACGACCGCGAAAAAGTTCGCCGTCTGAATCCGCAGGATGAAGAATTGACCGATGCGATTTCAACCGCGAACCGACCGCACCGCGTTACATTTTCGGGAACATACGAATTGCCTTTCGGACGCGGCAGACAGTTTTTTAGCGATCTGAATCCGATTGCAAATATATTTTTAGGCGGATGGCAGTTCAACGCCGTCTATGAATGGCAATCGGGCGAACCGCTCGTTTTACAGAATAACTTTTATAACGGCGACATCGCGCAGTTAGAAAACTTACTCGGTAAAAAAGACGATCAAGGCAGACGCTACGGAATTGATATTCCGGCTTTTGACCTTACTAATTTCAGAGTTCTTGACAATCGTCAAACTCTGCCGACCGGCGCAAATAATACGGCTTTTAATACGCTCGTCGTTCCCGGTTTCGGCAACAATTATACCATCGGAAGCCAAAACACATTGCGTTATCTACCTTATACGCTGGACAATTTTCGCAATCAGCCGTTTCAGAAATTCGATATCGGTTTGACGAAAAACTTCCGTTTCGGTGAAAAAATGAAACTGCAGGTTCGCGTCGAAGCGATCAACGCTCTGAACTCGGTTTATCTCGGAAACGGTCTGCAATTATCTCCGACGAGTTCGACTTTCGGATACGTTAGCGGTCAGCGCAATTTGCCGCGCGACATACAACTCGGCGGACGCTTTACGTTCTAATTCGTAAATCATAAATTAACAAAAAACACGAGCCTTTTGCGACAGAGAAAATGCGACAAAAGGCTCGTGCCGTTTCTAAATAAATGCTGATGAAAGTTTTAAGTTTTACATTTTTTATCTTAATTTTCTCGGCAGCCGGGATTTTCGCGCAGAACGAAAACGATTCAAAAGCCGATTTAATTGTGGCGAAAGACGGCATAGGAGATTTTAAAACCATAACGGAAGCAATCGCAAAAGTTCCCGAAAATAACAAAAAACGCTTTGTAATTTTTATCAAAAAAGGCGTTTACAAAGAGCAGATTACAATTCCCGCAACCAAACCTTTTATTTCTTTGATCGGCGAATCAGCCGAAAATACGAAACTGACTTTCGATCTGACGAATAAGATCGCCGGTTCGACTTCGGCGAGTTACAGCTTTTACGTCGGCGGACACGATTTTTACGCGGAAAATATCACGTTTGAAAATTCGTTCGGCAAAGGTTCGCAGGCAGTTGCGGTTTTGACAGATGCGGACAGATTGATTTTCAAAAACAGCAGATTTATCGGTTGGCAGGACACGCTTTACGCGAAAAACGGGCGGCAGTATTTCGAGAATTGCTACATCGAAGGCGCAGTTGATTTTATATTCGGACAAGCCGCCGCAGTTTTTGAAAACTGCGAAATTCATTCAAAAGCCGACGGATTTATCGCCGCGCCGATGCGTTTTGCGGCGGATGAGCCGAGCGGTTTTGTTTTTGATAATTGCAAATTAACGGGCGAAAACAAGGAAAACGGAGTTTTTCTCGCGCGTCCGTGGCGAGATTACGGCAGAACGGTTTTCTTAAATACAAAAATGGACGCGCATATTCGCGCCGAAGGTTGGAACAATTGGCTTCCCGAACGCGAAAAAACGGCGTATTTTGCCGAATATAATTCGACAGGCGCGGGCGCGAAAACGAATCAGCGCGTTAAATGGGCGCATCAATTGACAAAAGATGAGGCAAAAGTTTTCCAAGTGGAAAACTTTCTCAAGGGCGCGGATGGTTGGAATCCGAAATTGAAAGATTTTGACCGGCAACAAAATTCCGCGCCCGACTTCAAACCTGTCTCGTGGGACGATGTTTTAAAGCAAACATTCGATTGGTATCAAACCGACGAAGCCGCGCGAATTGCTGATCAAGTCATTCTTTTTCAAAAAGATAACGGCGGTTGGGAAAAAAATCTCGATATGGCGGCGATGCTTTCCGAAGCGGAAAAAGCCACGCTTATAAAATCAAAATCCGAAGGCGAAACGACAATTGATAACAAAGCGACTTACACGCAAATTCAATTTCTCGGCAAAATCATCACGGCGAGTCTTTTAAAACAAACGCCGCCGAATAATTTCCCGAAATATAAAGAATCGTTCAACAAAGGTCTGGATTATCTGTTCGCCGCGCAATATGAAAACGGCGGTTATCCGCAATTTTTCCCGCTTCGCAAAGGTTATTACACGCACATCACTTTTAATGATAACGCGATGATCGGCGTTTTAAAACTTTTGCGCGAAGTTGCGAAAAAGAACGAAGATTTTGCGTTCGTTGACGAAGATAGACGCAAACAAGCCGAAAAAGCGGTCGCAAAAGCGATTCCGCTGATCTTGAAATTGCAGATTGAAATCGGCGGCAAAAAAACGGTCTGGGCGGCGCAGTATGACGAAAATACTTTGAAACCCGCGGCGGCGCGAAAATTTGAACCGATCTCATTAACGGCAGGCGAATCGGTCGGAATTATCAGGTTTTTAATGCTTGACGCGAAACCGAATCGGGAAAAAATCGAGGCGATTGAAGCAGCAATTGATTGGTATCGCGCTAACAAAATTGAAGGAATTCGCTGGGAAAGAATCAAAGGCGAAAATACAGTTATTAAAGATAAAAAAGCAATGCCGATTTGGGCGCGCTTTTACGAGATCGAAACGATGAAACCGATTTTCATCGGGCGCGATTCGGTGATTCATTACGATGTAATGGAAATCGAATCCGAACGCCGCAACGGTTATGGTTGGTATACTTCAGAGCCGAACCAACTTTTAGAAAAAGATTATCCGAAGTGGAAAGCAAAAATTAAGAAAAATTAATTGCGAACAAGTTAGAAAATAATACGGAAAAACCAAACGGCTTTACCAGCCGCGAGAATATTTTTTTGACAGAAAATAAAATTATGAAGTTACATCTGAGAAATAAAATTGCGGCAGTAATCGCCGTCGGTTGTTGTTTTGCGGCATCGTTTATGTTTTTCGCGCAGGCGGCGACGACCGTTATTAACGACGTGTTCGCCGACGGCATCAGCACGAATCAGAATTTGGCGAACAATTCGTTAGCCGTCTACAAAGCGCGTTCCGGCACGACGCGCACGGATGCGGTCGGTTCGGTCGAATATAATTTGACAAATGCGGGCGGCGCGGACGCTTACTGGGCGTATTTCACGGCTTCCGGTTCGCCTGTTTCATTAGGCATCGGCGATGGAATTTCATTTGCGGGGACGTTTTCATTAACGGGCGCGGGAACGAGCGGTTCGGATTTGCGTTTCGGTTTGTTGAACTCGAACGGTTCGAGAGTTACGGCGGATAAAACCGGTGGACAAAACGACGCTAATTTTGCCGATGACACGGGTTACGGCGCACAATTTTATCCGAGCGGTTCGGGAAATCCGTTCGTGCTTTATCGTAAGGATGCTTCGCCGACGACGAATATTTTTAACAGTATGAATCCGTCGAGCGGCGGCGTTGACACCGGCTGGTTGGGTTTGTCGGGTTCGGGCGCGAATGCGCGGCAGACTTTGGTTGACAATACGCCTTACACTTTTAATTATACGGTCAGCCGAATTTCCGCAACCGAAACGCAGGTTACAATTTCCGTTACCGGCGGCGCACTTTCCGGTTTGACTTACACGGCGACCGAAACCAGCCAAACGCCGAATACGAATTTCGACTGGTTCAGTTTCCGCGTTGCCGGAAACGCTTTCGCTACGAAAATCAAATTTACACAGTTCAAAGTTGAATTCGCTCCCGCCGCGCCGGTTATCACGACTCAGCCGTAACCGGCGAGCCAGACGGTTTCGGTCGGCAGCAATGTGCAGTTTTCGGTTGCCGCGAGCGGCAGTAATCTCTCTTATCAATGGCTGAAAAACGGTGTGGCGATCACGGGAAATGCTTCGGCGACGACCGCAACGCTTCAATTGACGAATGTTCAGACGAGCGATTCCGGCAGTTACACGGTGCAAGTCAGCAATTCCGGCGGCAGCGTCGTCAGCAATGCGGTTAATTTAACCGTGACCGGCGGTACTATTGATCCGCCGCCCGTAATTACGCAGCAGCCGCAAAATACGTCGGCGACGGTCGGAACACCGGCGACGCTTTCAGTTACGGCGACGGGCGATAATTTGTCTTATCAATGGTTTAAGAACGGAGTTTTAATTGACGGCGCAACCAATTCGACGCTTTATTTTGCTAGCGTACAGAACAGCGACACCGGAAATTACACGGTGACGGTGAGCAATCCATACGGTTCGGTAACGAGCGATCCGGCGCGTCTGACGGTTGTTTCGACCATTGCGCCGAACGCGTTTTTCCCATCAAACGGTCAAACCGGAATTTGCACGGACGCGCCGCTGGCAATTACTTTTAATCAAACGCCGCAGCTCGGAACGAACGGCAGAATCCGCATTTACCGCACCGACGGAACGCTCGTTGATACGATTGATCTGGCGGCGGCGGCGCAGACGAAAAATATCGGCGGCGTAAATTTTAATTATTATCCGGTGATAATCAACGGCAATACTGCCAACATTTACCCGCATCAGCAGCTCGCTTACAATCAAAGTTATTATGTAACAATCGAAGCGGGCGTGATTACCGATCAAAGCGGCGTGCCTTTCGGCGGATTTTCGGACGCGGGAACTTTCGCGTTCACGACGAAAACGAATGCGCCTGCCGCCGGAACAAATAATTTGACGGTTGCGGCGAACAGTTCCGGCAATTTCTGCACGATTCAGGGCGCGATTGATTTCGTTCCGGCGAACAATACGCAGCGCGTAATTATCAACGTCAAAAACGGAACTTACACGGAAATTATCTATATTCCGTCAAATAAACCCTCGATTACCGTCAGAGGCGAAAGTCGCGCGGGAACGATTCAGCAATATGCCAACAACAATAATCTGAACGGCGCGATTTCCGGCAGTTACCGCACATCGTTCGGCGTAGAAGCGGCTGATTTTAATGTCGAAACGATTACGCTGCACAATACTACGCCGCAGGGCGGTTCGCAGGCGGAAGCCTTACGCACCAACGGTTTGCGGGCGACAATCAACAACGTTAATCTTTTGAGTTATCAGGACACGCTTCTGACGCAAAAATCGGCGTATGTGGCGAACAGTTATATCGAAGGCGACGTTGATTTTATGTGGGGCAACGGCTCGACATTTTTCCAGAACTGCGAAATCAAATCATTGCGAAACGGCGGTTATTACACGCAGATTCGCAACGCTGCGGGAACTTACGGCAATGTTTACGTCAACTGTAAATTGACCGCCGGAGCAGGAATCACGAACGGCAATTATCTCGGACGAATTGACCCGGACGATTTCCCGTATAGTCAGGTCGTTTTCATTAACACGCAGATGGATTCGCACATCGCGCCCGTCGGCTGGTTATTCAATAGTCCGACAAATCCGGTAACAGCGGCGAATTATCCGAACATTCGCTACTGGGAATACAACACGACCGATCTGAGCGGCAATCCGGTTGACTGCTCGCAGCGACACCCGATTTCGCGCAATAGCTGCAATAATCCTTTGTCGCAGACGGAAGTTGACTTTTACAGTAATCCGGTGAACATTACCGGATTTACGCCGCAGACAAAATTGACGGCGACGGTTTCCCTGTCGAATCTAAATCAAGTTTACGACGGCAATCCGAAACCCGTTTCTGTTGCGACCGATCCGGGCGGTTTGGCGGTTGATGTTACTTACAACGGTAGTCCAACTGCACCGACAAACGCCGGAACTTACACGGTCGTTGCGACAATTAACGATCCGAATTATCAAGGTTCGGCGACCGGAACTTTGATAATTGCCAAAGCGACGGCGCAAATCTCACTCGACAGTTTGACGCAGAATTACGACGGCAATCCGAAATCCGTCACCGTTACGACGAATCCGGCAAACTTGAGTTATTCGATAACTTATAACGGTTCACCGACCACGCCGACGGCAGTCGGAAATTACACGGTCGTCGTAACTGTCAACGATGCAAATTACACGGGAACGGCGACCGGAAATTTGAATATCAGATCAAACGTCAAAGCATTTTCAACTGCTGAAGGTGCGGGCGCATACACGGTCGGCGGGCGCGGCGGCGACACTTATCACGTAACAAATCTGAATGATTCCGGCGCGGGCAGTTTGCGAAACGGCATTACGACCGCGAGCGGAGCGCGAACGATTGTGTTTGATATTTCGGGAACGATTTATCTGAATTCCCAACTTAATATCAATAAATCGTTTTTAACCATTGCCGGACAAACGGCTCCGGGCGACGGCATTACCATTGCGGGTTTCACGACGGTCGTTACTAACGCGCAGCACGTTATTGTTCGTTATATGCGCTTTCGCCCCGGCGATGTAAAATGCCCGACGATGCAGGGTGATTCTTTCTGGGTTGATAAATCCAAAGATGTAATAGCCGATCACGTTTCGGCTTCGTGGAGCATTGACGAAAGTTTGTCGGTCACGGAATCCGAACGGGTTACTGTGCAGTGGTCTATGATTTCGGAAAGTTTGAATTTTTCCTGTCATTTGACCGATGACGGAATCGGATATGAGCGTCACGGTTACGGTTCTCTGATTCGTTACGGAAACGGTCGAATTTCATTTCACCACAACTTATACGCGCATCATTACAACCGCAATCCGCGAGTCGGCGACAATATCACACTCGATTTTGTCAATAACGTAATTTACGACTGGGGAACGGACGCAAGTTACAGCGGCGCGGCAAATGAAGGCATTACAAAAGTAAATTATATCGGAAATTATCTGGTAGCGGGACCGAACACGGGTTCGACAAAACGCACGAGAGCTTTTAGCGGCGGAAGCGTCAATACATATATTTATCAAAACGGAAATATTATTGACAGCAACGTCAACGGAATACACGACGGGACAAATACCGGTTGGGCGATGTTCGTCAATAGTTACACGCAGCAGTCGAGTCCGCTTGATCTTGCCGACCAATCGGTCGAAAGTCCGCAGGTGGATATTAACGCCGATTCAGCCGAAAATGCTTATACAAGCGTGTTAAATACGGCAGGAAGTTCATTTGTCCGGGATTCGGTAGATATGCGAATTGCGTCGGAAGTCAGAAATGAAACAGGCGCATTAATTGATTCGCAAACGCAAGTTGGCGGTTTCCCGGTTCTTAATTCTACGCCGCCGCCGCTCGATACCGACGGCGACGGAATGCCCGACAGCTATGAAATGAGCAGAGGTTTTGATGCCAATAACCCGAATGACGCAAGGATAATTGCTCCGAACGGTTTGAGCAATCTGGACAATTACTTGAATTCCATAGTGCTTGCGCCGACGGCGGCAGGTGTTAATGTCAGCGGACAGGTCGTAACTGCACAAGGGCGCGGAATTCCACGGGCGACTTTGACATTAATCAACGGAGACGGCATCGCAATTTCAACAACGACCGATATGCTGGGTTATTTTCATTTTGAAGACATTCCAGCCGGCGAAACTTACATCATAAACGTCGGAAGTAGAAACTTTAGCTTCGCCAATCCGTCGAGTGCTTTAACTATCAATGAAAACATAAATAATTTGGTGTTTACTGCCGAATTTAACTTGAGATGGTAATTATTTGTTGAGATGTTTTGTTAACGAGAGCATCTCAACACAGATATTTTTTACAAATTATGAAAAATCGTCGAGAATTTTTACAACTTTTACTGGCAGGTGCGGCAACGAGTCTGATTTTACCGCGAACTGATTTCGGACAGACGAAAACCGCCGATGTTTGGGAAACCGAATACAAGCAGATTTTATCGCGCATCAAACCGCCGAAATTCAAAAATAAAGATTATAAGATTACGAAATACGGCGCGGTTGCAGACGGAAAAACTCTGGCGACCGACGCGATAAAAAAAGCGATTGAAGATTGCAGCAAAAACGGCGGCGGGCGCATCGTCGTTCCCGCCGGAGAATTTTTAACAGGCGCGGTTCATTTGAAATCTAATGTAAATCTTTACATTTCAAAAGGCGCGACGCTGAAATTTTCGACGAATCCGAAAGATTATATGCCGATCGTTCACACGCGCTGGGAAGGAATGGAATTGATGCATTTGTCGCCGTTTATTTACGCTTATGAGCAGGAAAACATTGCGGTTACGGGCGAAGGAACTCTCGACGGGCAAGGCAAATCTTTCTTCTGGAAATGGCACGGAAATGCGCGTTACGGCGGCGATTCGGATGTTATTTCGCAAAAGGAAGCGCGCGCGCGACTTTATAAAATGATGGACGAAAATGTTCCGCTCGAACAGCGCATTTTCGGCGGCGAAAAAGATTATCTGCGACCGCAGTTTATTCAGCCTTATAAATGCAAAAATGTTTTGATCGAAGGCGTAAAAATCATTGATTCGCCGATGTGGGAAATTCATCCGGTTTTGTGCGAAAACGTCACGGTCAGAAAAGTTCACATCAATTCGCACGGACCGAACAACGACGGCTGTGATCCCGAATCCTGCAAAGATGTGTTGATTGAAGATTGTTATTTCGACACGGGCGACGACTGCATTGCGATAAAATCAGGCAGAAATAATGACGGCAGACGAATAAACGTGCCGACTGAAAACGTCATCGTGCGCGGCTGTGAAATGAAAGACGGACACGGCGGAATCACGATCGGAAGCGAAATTTCCGGCGGCGTGAAAAATGTTTTCGGCGAAAACTGCATTATGGATTCGCCTAATCTCGATCACGCTCTGCGCGTTAAAAATAACGCTTCGCGCGGCGGTCTTTTGGAGAATTTTTATTTTAGAAATATAAAAATCGGACAAGTCGCGCACGCGATCATCACGATTGATTTTAATTATGAAGAAGGCGCGAAAGGCAAATATACGCCCGTGATGCGAAATTTTGTCGCGGACAATATCAATAGCGGAAAAAGTGAATACGTGATGGACGCGCAGGGTTTTGAAAACGCGCCGATCTACAATATCGAGATCAAAAATTCGACTTTTGAAACGGTCGCCAAAGGAATTATCGCGGCGAATTTAGTAAATACAAAGATCGAAAACGTCCGCGTCAACGGCAAATTGATTAAAGATATAAATGATGTTGCAGCCGAAGTTGTGCCGACGAAAAAGAGTTAATTTATTTTAATTTTTCCGCGTTTTCCGCGTATTCTGCGGGCAATAAAACTTTATGAAGTTCTATGTTGTTACAATTTCTATTTTACTTTTCGCTATGAACATTTCAGCGCAAAAATCGCCGATTACCATTTTTCTGGCGGGCGATTCGACGATGGCGGAAAAAGCGGAAAATAAACGTCCCGAAACCGGTTGGGGCGAAAAACTTCAGCAGTATTTCGACGCGCAAAAAGTTAAAATTGATAACCGCGCGCAGAACGGCAGAAGCACGAAAAGTTTTATTGATGAAGGTCGCTGGCAGAAAATTATTGACGATCTGAAAGCGGGCGATTATGTTTTTATTGAGTTCGGACACAACGACGAAAAATCGGAAGACCCGACACGCTACGCCGCGCCGAATGCGGATTATCGAAATAATCTAATTCGATTTGTAAAAGATGTTCGCGCAAAAAAAGCGTTTTCGGTTTTGCTCACGCCCGTGATGCGGCGAAAGTTTGACGAGAACGGAAATTTTGTTGATTCGCACGGCGAATATCCCGATGCAGTTCGCAAAGTCGCTAACGAAATGAAAGTGCCTTTGATTGATATGCACCGTTTGAGTGAGGCGATTATCAAAAAATACGGCGCGGAAGATTCGCGTAAATTGTTTTTGCAGTTGAAAGAAGGCGAAAACGCAAATTATCCGAAAGGCGTTGAAGACAACACTCATTTTAACGATTTCGGTGCGGAAGAAATGGCGAAAGCGGCGGTTGCCGAGATCAAAAAACAAAAGATCAAACTGCGAAAATATCTGAAAAAATAGTGCGAAAATTCGTCTTTAAAATTTCGATTCTCTTTTTGCTGATTTTTCCGGTGAGCATTTTCGCGCAGGAATTCGTGCCGCTTTATCCGGCGGGGAAAATGCCGAATTCAAAGGGAATGAATTTGAAGGACGACATTCGCAACGAGCGGATTTATCAAGTCGGAACGCCCGGATTTTACGCATTTTTTCCGTCCGAGCAGGAAAACAAAGGCGCGGCAGTTTTGATTTTTCCGGGCGGCGGTTATGAACGTCTGGCGTATTTGATCGCCGGACATCAGATCGCAAAATGGTTTAATTCGATTGGCATTTCGGCGTTTGTCGTAAATTATCGTCTGCCGAATTCGCCGGATTTGAAGCAGCGAGAAATCGCGCCTTTGCAGGACGCAGAACGTGCGATGCGTATGATTCGTGCCAACGCCGAAAAATGGAAAATCAACGCTGACAAAATCGGCGTTTTCGGAACTTCCGCCGGCGGACATCTTGCCGCAAATCTCGGAACTGCGACCGAAGATTTTGCAAAGATCGGCGATGAATTCGATAAAATTTCTTTTGCGCCGAATTTTATGATTCTCGTTTCGCCCGTGATTTCGATGGGCGAATTCGCACACGCAGGAAGCAGAAAAAATCTTTTGGGCGAAAATCCATCTGAAAAATTAGTGGGAAAATTTTCGCTCGAAAAACAGGTAACGGAAAAAACTCCGCCCGCGTTTATCGTTCACGCGGCGGATGATAAATCGGTGAATCCGCGAAACAGTTTGATGTTTTACAACGCGCTTTTGGACAAAAATATCTCGGCGAGCATTCATATTTTCCCGAACGGCGGTCACAATATCGCGCTCAGAAATAATCCCGGTTCGACCGAAGAATGGACAAAACTTTGCGAGATGTGGCTAGTGGAAATGAACTTTATTCCGCAGATCAAAAAATAAAGATTATGAGATTTTTAACAAGTATTTTTCTGACAGTTTTACTTTTTTCGGCAGTCGTTTCGGCGCAGAACCTTTCCGAACAAATGGCGGACACGGCGATGAACCGCGTTTATGAAGATTCGCCGAACGGCGCGGGAATTCCGCCGAAATGGGTTTACGATTTCGGGACGGAACTTGCGGGAATAAAAAACTTATGGTTTGAAACCGGCGATAAAAAATATTTCGATTTTATCAAAAAAGGCGTTGATACTTTTGTGCAGGACGACGGTTCGATTAAAACTTACAAAGTTGAAGATTACAATATTGATATGGTCAATATGGGACGCGCCGTGCTTTTAATGTATCGTGTGACGGGCGAAGCAAAATATAAAAAAGCGTCTGATCTGATTCGTTCGCAGCTTGAAAATCACCCGCGCACGAAAGAAGGCGGTTTCTGGCACAAGAAAATTTACCCGTATCAAATGTGGCTCGACGGGCTTTATATGGGCGAGCCGTTTTACGCCGAATACGCGGAAACTTTTAATGAATCGAAAGATTTCGACGACATTGCAAATCAATTTATTTGGATGGAATCGCACGTCCGCGATGAGAAAACCGGCTTGCTTTATCACGCATGGGACGAATCGAAAGAGCAGAAATGGGCTGATAAAAATACCGGCAGAGCATCGCAGTTTTGGGGACGCGCGATGGGTTGGTATGCGATGGCGATTGTTGACGTGCTTGATTATTTTCCGAAAGATCATCCGAAACGTCAGGTTTTGATTGATATTTTGAACCGCGAAATGACCGCGCTCGAAAAAGTTCAGGACAAAAAATCGGGGACGTGGTGGCTGATTTTAGATAAACCGAATGAAAAAGGAAATTATCTCGAAGCGTCCGCGTCGGCGATGTTCGTTTATGCGATGGCGAAAGGTGTGCGAATGGGTTATTTGCCGGAAACATTTAGAAAAACTGCCGACAAAAGTTGGGCGGGAATAAACAAAGAATTTATCTCGCAGGCGAACGGCGGAAAAATTACTTTAGAAAAAACGATCGGCGGCGCGGGACTTGGCGGAAATCCTTATCGCGCGGGCGATTACGCTTATTATGTCGGCGAAAAAATCGTGCAAAATGATCCGAAAGGTGTCGGCGCGTATATTTTGGCGGCGACGGAAGTAGAATTGATGAAGCGTCCGCAAATCGGTAAGGGAAAAACAGTTTTGCTCGATTCTTTTTTCAACGATGAAATGAAAAAAGGCGACAACGGCGAAATGATTTCGTGGCATTACAAATGGAATGAAATGTCGAACGGCGGTTTTTCGCTGTGGGGACAAGTTTTTGAATCTTACGGCGCGAACTTAGCGACTTTGAAAGACGCGCCGAATTCGTCAAATCTAAAAAACGCAAGCGTTTACATCATCGTTGATCCCGACACGGAAAAGGAAACCGAAAAACCGAATTTTGTCGAAGCCGCGCATATTTCGGCGATCAAAGATTACGTCAAAAACGGCGGCGTTCTCGTGCTTTTGAGCAACGATTTCGGAAATGCGGAATTCGATCATTTTAATAATCTGGCGCGAGAATTCGGCATCGAATTTAACAAAGACAACAAAAATCTCGTCAAGGATAATCAGTTCGAGCAAGGAAAAGTTACAATTCCGGCGAACAATGAAATTTTCAAAACGGCGAACAAACTTTATTTGAAGGAAATTTCGTCGCTCAAACTTTCCGGCGATGCGAAATCGGTTCTCGATTGGAACGGCGATAAAATTATGGCGGTTTCCAAATTCGGCAAAGGCACGGTTTACGCGCTCGGCGATCCGTGGCTTTACAACGAATATGTTGACGGCAGAAAATTGCCTGCCGATTTTCAGAATTTTGCGGCGGCAAATGATCTGAGCGTCTGGCTTTTGAAACAGGCAAACTCCGTTTCGCAAAGTCGTCAGCCGTCCGAACCGATTCGCGCTTTTGTTGTAAAAACCGGACAGTCGGTTGCCGATTTGGAGAATTCTCTGCGCGGCGAAAACAAAGTTGAAGATTTGATCGGCGGTGAAGGAATGCAGCTTCGCGTTGCAGTTCAGCACGATGAAACGCGCGATTCGGCGACTGCCGAAGTTCACGATGCTTCCGATGACGTTTTTTACGTTCTCGAAGGTTCGGCGGAATTAACGCTCGGCGGAAAACTCGAAAATCCGCGTGAAGCAACGCCCGGAGAATGGAAATCCGAAAAAATTATCGGCGGCGAAACTTTTACTATCAAAAAAGGCGATCTGATTGTCGTTCCGCGCGGCACGCCGCATCAGCGCGTAAATTCAAAAGGCGAGAAATTTTCGCTGATTTTAATTAAAGTTTTTGCCGAGCCGCTGCCCGCTGCGAAAAAGTAGAAATAATTAAAAACTTTTCGACAAAATCTGTTTGTAAGCATATTATAGGCTATACTAGAAAATATAAATTAATTTCACAAAAGATGCCCAAGCAAAACCGAGATATTTTCCAAACGATTGACCACGATTCTGGCGGCACAACCGCCGAAGAAGTCGTTACGCGGCTGCGCGAGATGATTCACCGAGGCGATTTAAGAGCGGGTGACCGCCTGCCGCCGGAACGCGATCTTGCAAAACAACTCGGCGTTTCCCGCCCGACTCTGCGTGCCGGAATTCGCACATTGGCGGCGGTCGGGGTTTTGAAATCAAAACAAGGCGCAGGAACTTTCGTCGTTGAAGCCGATGCTTCGCCCGCGCTCGACAGCAATCCTTTGCGACTGCTCGCTTCCCTGCACGGTTTTTCGTCCGCCGAAATGTTTGAGGCGCGTCTTCTGCTTGAGATGGCGATCACGGGACTTGCGGCGGAACGTGCGACGAGTGAACATCTTGCGGAACTCGCGGAAGAATTGGCGGAAATGTTTGCTACTCTGGACGAACCGGAAGAATATCTTGTCCACGATATGCGTTTTCATCAAATTATCGCGGCGGCTTCGGGAAATCGAATAATTACGGCATTGATGAATATGGTGGCGAGTATTTTATTCGACGTGCGGAGCAAAACCGTCCATCGCGCCCACGATTTGAAGGAATCTGCGGAGATGCACCGCCAGATTTTCCGCTCCGTTCGTGAAGGAAACACCGATTCGGCGCGAAATGCGATGCGCGATCATTTGCTTCTCGCACAGAAGGCGCAAGCCGAAGAACTTGCTAATCAATTCAGCGCGACCGATTCGAAAAGTTCTAAAAAGAACGGTGTGAAGAAAGCAGAGTCGAAAAAAATTAAAGTTTAGTAAAGTATTTTTACAAGCGAAAATCAGTTTATTTATCAGTTTGAAATTTAACGTCATTTCACTGATTTGAAAAAAAACCGTCCGCCGCAAGAAAATTCGTCTGAAGTTTTCCCGAAAATGGTTACAACTTTTCAACAGCATATAGTTACGCAAACGGCGCATCTTTCCGCCTCGTCTATTGAAATTCAATGGCTTTTGTCGGGCATTGTTTTAGCCGCAAAGTTAATTCAATCAAAGGTGCGGCGCGCCGGTTTGGTTGATATTTTAGGTGCGCTCGAAAGCGAGAATGTTCAAGGCGAAGTTCAGCAAAAACTCGATGTTTATGCGAATGAAACTTTGATAAATTGTTTTCGCGGACGCGAAAGCATCGGTGTTATCGCATCTGAAGAAAACGAACTTCCGATTATGCTGCGCCCGGATTTATCCGAAGCGGAATATGCTATCGTCTTTGATCCGCTCGATGGTTCTTCGAATATTGATGTCGCCGTTACAATCGGCACGACATTTTCGATTTTTTCCCGTCCCGAAAAAACTAATCAAGCTGATCCGTTAAACTGGATTTTACAGAAAGGCAGACGACAAATTGCTGCCGGATATGTCGTTTATGGTTCCTCGACCGTTTTGGTTTACAGCACCGGAAACGGCGTTCACGGTTTTACGCTCGATCCGGCAATCGGAACTTTTATTCTGACTCACGAAAATATTCGCATTCCCGAACGCGGAAATTATTATTCGATGAATGAAGCTCACAACGAAAAATTTCCCGAAAAATATGTCGAATTTATAAAAAGTTTGAAAAGCGCGGAGCAGGGAAAAGGTTATTCATCACGTTTTATCGGCTCAATGGTTGCCGATTTTCACCGCACATTATTGCGCGGCGGAATCTTTCTTTATCCGGCGACAACCGATTTCCCCGAAGGCAGACTGCGGCTTTTATACGAAGCTAATCCGATTGCATTTTTAGCCGAACAGGCAGGCGGCGCGGCGAGCGACGGAATGCGCCCGATTTTAGACATTTCGCCGGATGAACTGCATCAACGCACCGCTTTGATCGTCGGCGGAAAATATGAAATGGCTGAATTTGAAAAATTCGTCCGAACAAATTGAAATCCGCTCAGGCAAACGAAGATAATTCCGCATAAACGCCCGGTTTCGAACTTCTGTGATTTTCTGAATTGAAGGATTTACTTTGCGTTACTTTGCGCGCTTTGCGGTTAAAAAAAGATAAATTAACTGCAAAGCGCACAAAGAATTTGACGCAAAGTAACGCAAAGAGTGAATTATATACGTCTTTTTTCATTTCTTGTCCCGAACATCACGTTAAAATAATCAAGCCGAATTTCTGCCCGCGTTAATAATTCCGAACGAACAGCGAATGATGATTTTTTCAAACGATTGTCTTGTTTCGTCGTCTAATTTACCGGCTTCGCGCAATTTCGTCAGGGCAAATTGCTGAATTGTCGTCAACGGAAGCATAATTCGCTCGCGCATCTGGATTGACTGCAATTCTACCGGATAATCACTCATTAATTCTTTTTGTTCGGAAATCAGCAGCAGATAACGGCGCGTCAGTTCAAATTCAGCGTAAATTTTGCGCCAAAGTTCGCCGTAAGTTTCGTCTTCGGATAAAAATTCCGTGAGTGGAAAAAACGATTTCTGCATTGCCATTTCGCAATTATCAAGCAACGCTTTGAAAAATGCGTTTCGTTTATATAACGCTTTTGCCTGTTCAAATTTCCCTTCTTCGTCAATTTTTCGCAAAGCCGCGCCAACGCCGTAATAACCCGGCACATTTTGCTTAATCTGACTCCACGCGCCGACAAACGGAATGGCGCGCAAATCTTCAAATTTCAGTTTGCCGGATGCGCCGCGTTTGGCGGGACGGCTGCCGATATTTGTTTCGGCGTAAAATCTGAGCGGACTCGTTTCGGACAGATAATCGAGAAAAAGCGGTTCATTTTTCAAATCCTGATACGCGCGAAAACTCTCTCCGGTCAAATCCAGCATCAATTCTTCTTCATCCTTTGTAAACGTCCGTTCGCCCGACACGCTTTTATCCAAACCGGCGTGCAAAAGCTGTTCGAGATTGTATTGCGCCGAATTAATCGTGCCGAAATTTGAACTCACAGTTTGCCCTTGAATGGTCAATTCGATTGCTTTGTCGGACACGTCCGCGCCCATCGAAGAATAAAATTTATGCGTTTTGCCGCCGCCGCGTGCGGGCGGTCCGCCGCGACCGTCGAAAAATATCACGTCAATTTCCTTTTGACTCGAAACTTCAGTCAGTTCTTTTTTCGCTTTGTAAATTGACCAATTTGCCGTCAGATAACCGCCGTCTTTTGTGCCGTCGCTAAATCCGAGCATAATCGTCTGCGTATCGCCGCGCCGCCGCAGATGTGCGCGGTAAGACGAATTTTCATAAAGTTTATTCATCGCTTCGGCGGCATTTTCCAAATCTTCGACTGTTTCAAAAAGCGGCACGACATCAACACTTATTTCTTCGGTTTTCCAACCGCCGAGCAAAAATAATCCGATGACTTCGATCACATTCAGAGCGTTTTGATTGTGGCTGATGATGTAACGATGACAGCCTGCTTCGCCGTTTTCCTTCTGAATCGTTTTAACGGCGGCGATTGTTTTGAGCGTATCTTCAACCAATTCATCTTCAAAAATTTCGGCATCAACAGCTTGTTTTACGTTTAACAGCGCGGATATTTTCTCATCGGCGGAAAGCGCAGAATAATTTTTCGGAAGCGCATCGGTTTTTTCGGCGATTTCCTCAATCACTCTTTGATGCATCGAACTGTCCTGACGAATATCGAGCGCGGCGAAATACAAACCGAACGATTCGACTTTGCAGATCAAATTTTCCACCATCGAAACGAACAAACCGCTGTGTTGTTCGATCAGCATTTGGCGAATTTCATTTAGCAAAGTGAGAATTTCAGTTTCTGTTAAATCGGAAGTTTTATCGGAATTATAAATGGAATTTCGCAATTTTTCCTCAATTTTTGCCAAAACGATTTCCACACCGGAAAATGTCAAACGTCTTTTCAGCGAGCGGACATCGCGGTAATAACAGCGCAAAATCGAAGTTCTAAGCGCGGCGGCAACCTGCAAAGTCGTCTCGACCGTGACAAAAGGATTTCCGTCGCGGTCGCCGCCCGACCAGAAACCCATCTTGACGGGCGCGAAATTTTCACCTGTAAAATCGTTTAAATCCGAGACGATTTTTCCGATCGCGTCGTAAAAAACATTTTCCAGATACCAGATCAAACTGATCGCTTCGTCAACCGGAGTCGGTTTTTGTTTTTTGATAAACGGCGTTCGCCCGAGTTGCTGCAAATATGTGTTGATGTCGGCGACGTTATTTTCACTAATCGCCGCGACTAGATCATTAATTATTCCGAGAACCGCGCCCGGATAAAATTGCGTCGGGTGTGCCGTTAAAACCAATCTGACGCTGAAACGGCGCAGTTTTTCGATCAATTCTGCTTTTTTATTATTCTGCAAAACGCTCGATTCGAGATGTTTGAGCGTTCCCGCGCCTTGAAAATCGTTGATTTCACGAAAAGCCGTATCTTCGAGAGCGTCAAATAAAACGACTTGCCGCTCGGCATACTGCACAAATCGAAAAAGCAAATCCAATTTTTCCGCATTAGTTTTCACTGAAGTGTGATTGTCAAAAAAATCTTCGACAATTTGCAGCGGACTGTGCGACTTGGCGTAACCTTCTTCGCAATTATTGAGAAAAAGCGACAGTAAAATGCCCGTTTTCTCGATTCGATTAAATGGTAAAGAAGTAAAAAGGCTGTTGTAAAGCTGAAACGGAACGGCGACGTAATCTTGAAATTCTTGTAAATTGTTCGATGGATTGTATTTCATAACGGCAAAAATTTTGTTCAGAATTAATTGTAACCAACCAATCGTCTTTTATAAATTTTAATTCACAAAAGTTTTTTATTTTTCAAAACGAAACCAATCAACATCAGCCGTTCCCGCGTCGTTAAATTTTCCCGGACGAGTAAAAAACAAACCGACCTTCGCGCCGATCCATTTGCCTTCACGCGCTTTGAAACTCGCGCCGACCTTTTGAAATTTAACGCCGTCCGTGCTGAAACTAAAATCGCAAATCGCATCTTTTGCGATTTTCACGCGCAGGTAAAATTCGCGTGTTTTTAACTCAATCGGCGAATTTTGCGTTTCCAAATTTCCTTTGTCGGCATCTTTCGCCATTGATTGCGAAATGAAAAGTTTTTCGTTTTTGTAAGTTACGCCGATGTAAGAATAATCGAGTCCCATCACGACGAGACCGAACTTTTCGCCTTCAAAACGCGGCGTTAGATTTACTTTCGTCGTCACAGTAAATTCTTCCGCCGGAAATTTCTGCAAAAGCAAATTCGGCAAATCCCACAGATTTTTGTAATTTTCCGGCAATTGAACCGAATTCATTCGCAAATAACCTTTCGCCGGAAACGGAAACGCCCAGGTTTCCTTCGGATTCGCGTGCCATTGCCACTGCAAACCGAACTTCGCATCATTAAATTCGTCGGAATCCGGCGGCGTGATGATCGGATAAGTTTTCCCGACGTTCGGCTTTTTATAAATCGACACAGGTTCGCCCGTTCCGTCGCCGTCTTTGTCGGTTCCGATGACGGGGAAATCATTTTTCCAAGTCATCGGCTGAAGATGCACGACGCGACCATACGCGCCTTTGTCTTGAAAATGCAGAAACCAATCTTCGCCCGTCTGCGTCGTCACCCACGCGCCTTGATGCGGTCCGTTGATGTTAGTATTTCCTTGCGCGAGAACGATTTTTTCGTCATACGGACCGTAAATATTTTTTGAACGCAGAACGAGCTGCCAACCCGTCGGAACTCCGCCGGCTGGCGCGAAAATGTAATAAAACCGCCCACGTTTATAAAATTTCGGACCTTCGACCGTCGGATGATTTTCGTGTCCGTCAAAAACCAAAATGCCGTCGTCAAACAATTTCGTCCCGTCCGCGCTCATTTTTGAGACGATCAAAACGGTTTTAATTCCGGCACGACTGCCCGCAAACGCCGAAACGAGATAAGCGTTTCCGTCATCGTCCCACAGCGGACACGGATCAATCCAGCCTTTTCCCGCCTTTATCAAAACGGGTTCAGACCACGCGCCCGCCGGATTTTTCGTTTTCGTCATATAAATCCCGAAATCCGGGTCGGGATAAAATATGTAAAACTCGCCGTCGTGAAAACGAATCGAAGCCGCCCAAACTCCGCCGCCGTGATTTGGTTTGTCGAAAACGTCGAGCGGTTTCTGCTTTTGAAAAACGTAATTGATGAGTTCCCAGTTAACCAAATCTTTGGAATGCAAGATCGGCAAACCCGGCGCGGCGTTAAAACTCGAAGCCGTCATATAAAAATCATCACCGACGCGAATCGCATCAGGATCGGAATAATCGGCGTGCAGAACCGGATTTTTATAAGTCCCGTCGCCGTTGTCGGCAGTCCAGACTTTTGAAAGATTTTTAGGTTGTGCGAAAATGCTTGAACTCAGGAAAACTAAAAGAATCTGTAAAAAAAGAATTTTCGAACCGTTTAATTTCATATTTTTGAATAGAAAATAATTCAGCGACAAAAAAAATAATAGATACGCTCATTTTGTATCGTTTTATGTTGATTATTGGTTAAATACTCTTCAATTTTCGAGTTGTTGGTCAGTTTATTACTTACTCTAAATTACCCGCAAAGCGCGGATTTTTTGTAAAACTGTAAATCAAAATGATTCTGCGGTAAATCATTTTGATTTTGCGGAAACTTTTTACCGAAGTTTCTTCTTATTTTAATTGAAAAAAGAACATCAAAGTTTATGCACGATTTCTAAATATCTTCGCGCTTTCTCTGCCACAGCATCGAAATTTCCTTCACGAATCGCTTTAACATCAACTAAATCCGTGCCGACTCCGACGGCGATTGCTCCGGCGTTGAAAAAATCTGCTATCGTATCGAGCGAAACGCCGCCCGTCGGCATCATTTCGATATGCGGGAAAAGCGTCTTTAAAGTTTTCAGATATTTCGCGCCGCCCATCACGTCGCACGGGAAAACTTTGACGCAGTCCGCGCCCGCGTTGTGCGCCGTTAAAACTTCGGTCGGCGTTAAAGTTCCGGGCATTATCGCCACATTTTTGTCGCGGCAAAATTTGACGGTTTCCGCGTCGAACGCCGGACTGACGATGAATTTCGCGCCAGCGTCAATACATTTTTCGGCGTTCGATCTGTCCAAAACCGTTCCCGCGCCGATCAAAATATCTGATTCCGATTCGTCTAATTCAGCGATCAATCCGACCGCATCCGGCACGGTCATCGTAATTTCAAAAACCTTGATGCCGCATTTTGACAATGCCTTTATCGCTTCACGCGCGTCGTCCGTCGAACTCGTGCGAATCACCGGAACGAGTTTTTCGCGTTTGATCGTTTCTAAAACCTGTGTTTTTTCCATTCGATTATTTTAGCAAGTCAGAACCATCTGTGGTAGCGGATGGTTTAAGTTTAGTTTCTGCAAGATAATTAAAAAAATCCAGATCACAAACTTCAACCGCCCGCTACGGCAGGCGGTTCTGACTTTTTGCATTAAACTTCGCCCAAATTCACTTGTTCGAGTTTCGGCGCGAGCAGGTGCATTATCAAAAGTGCGGTTAAATATGCCGAACCCGCGATGACGAAGATCAGAAAATAATTACCGTTCGGAAAATCTACGGACTTTGTTCCTTCCAATATCAAACCGACGGTCGAGGCGATAATCATTCCGCCGATCGAGCCAGCCATTCCGCCGATGCCGACGACCGAACCGACCGCTTGTTTCGGGAACATATCCGACGCGAACGTGAAAATATTTGCCGACCAGCCTTGATGCGCCGCCGCCGCCAAACCGATCAATAAAACTGAAACCCAGAGATTATCCGTGATCGAAGCGTAAACAATCGGCACGACGCAGATCGCGCAAATCAGCATTGCCGTTTTGCGTCCGGCATTTACCGACCAGCCGTTTTTTATTAATTTTGAAGAAAGCCAGCCGCCGCCGATCGAGCCGACATCGGCGATGACGTAAATGACGATTAACGGAAGTCCGAGTTGGAGAATGTTCAGTCCAAATTTGGTATTCAAAAATTTCGGAAGCCAGAAAAGATAAACCCACCAGATCGGATCGGTCAAGAATTTTCCGATGGCAAACGCCCACGTCTGACGATGCGGAATCAGGCGCGACCAAGAGATTTTCGGCAACGGCGGTTCGTTATCAGATTGAATGTAAGCGAGTTCTGCTTTTGAAAGTTTCGGATGTTCTTCCGGCGAACGGTAAATTAAAAGCCAACAGGCGAGCCAGATAAATCCGAGTGCGCCGGTGATGATGAACGCCCATTGCCAACCGTAATTAACGGCGATAAACGGAACGCTCAAAGGTGCGAGAATCGCGCCGACGTTTGAGCCAGAATTGAAAACTCCTGTTGCAAAAGCGCGTTCTTTTTTCGGAAACCATTCAGCGACGGTTTTAATGGCGGCAGGAAAATTTCCCGCTTCGCCCAGTCCGAGTGTAAAACGCGCGACACCGAAACCGAATGCGGAACGCGCGAAACTGTGACACATCGCCGCAATTGACCAAAAAACGATGGCAAATGAAAAACCTTTGCGCGTGCCGAATCTGTCCATCAAATTTCCGACGATGAGCAAACCGATTGCGTAAGCCGCCTGAAAAGCCGTGTTGACAAAACCGTATTCGGCTTCGTTCCAACCGATCTGCGCTTTGAAAGTGTCGTCCGTCGCAAGAATTCCCAAAACCTGACGGTCAATGTAATTTATGGTCGTCGCAAAAAACAAAAGAGCGCAAATCATCCAGCGGTATTTGCCGATCTTCCCGGCAATTCCGCCGTCATAATTCACCGCGTCAACCGTTGATTCGACTACGCTCGAACCCGTTCCGAGCGGTGCGGCAACTGTTTCGGTCGTCGGACTGGTTATTTCTTCAAATGCTTCGTCTCTTTCATTCATCAATTTTGTCCTCGTTTTGAATTTTTGATTTTCGGGCTTCTAAGTTGCCGCTGAAAATTTATAAACTTAAAATGTCGGGAGAAAAATATTCGCGTCCTTCTATTTCGATTGAAATTTGCGGAAAACCAGACGTTTCCGTCAAATTTTCGATCTTATCATTTGTTAAAATCGTCGTTTCTTCCGCTTTCGTTCCGGTGATCGAAGGATTCCACGCGAACGATTGATTCGGAAAAACTTTCTCGTTTGATTTTGGATGAATTACCCAATCGCGCGTTTTATATCCGGTCGCGCCGCCTTGATGATGAAGATTTATTTCGTCTGCGAAACCTTTTTCTGAGTAAGCGTCCGCCGCGATTTTATAAAGCTGTGCGCCGCTTTTTTCAGGTTTTGTTTCCGATAAAAGTTTGGCGAAAACGTAAGCCGCCGCTTCGGTTCTGCGTTTTAATTCAGATGGAATTTCGCCGATGCAGATGATGCGGCTCAAACTTGCGATTAATCCTTCGCGCTTGGCGCAGACAACGATTAAAAGCGTTTTTTTCCAGAGATTTTGAGTCGGAACAGGATGACGAAATCTTTCGATTCGCTCATCTGCGCCGGCTAAAGTTACGACTGAATTGATATTAAATTTCGCTAATTCGTTTTGCGTTTTTCGCGCGATTTCCGTTTCCGTTTCGCCTGCATTAATAATCTTTAAAACATTTCCGACAGCTTCGCCGGCATCTTTTCCGAGTTTGCGGTATCTTACAATTTCCGCTTCGGTCAAACTGTAACGACAAAGGGAAATCAAGTTTTCAACCGGATTTATTCGCGTATTTAATAATAAATCCGAAGCCAGATTCACATTATTTCCCAAAAGCGATCCGGCTTTTTCGATTATGAAATTGCTCGACGATTTTTCTTCCTGCCACGAAAATTCGACCGGCTCGAAATTTTCCGGGGAAATTTCTTCGGACAAAATGCGCGGCATTTCTATGTTGTTTGCCAGAACGAATTTCCTGCCGTCATTGCGAACGAGCAAAAAACACGCGCCGCTTTCCGAACTTAAATTTATTCCGTTAAATTTTCCGCCAGTCAGCCACGCAAAGTTGTGTTGTGAATTCATCAAAACGCCGCCGAAATTGTTTTCGACAAGCATATTTTTCAGTCGTTCGGTTTTTTCCGCAATTTCCAGATTCACAGTGACAAAAAATTATTGATTTACGCCCGAAGCCAAAAATCCGCCGTCAACGACCATTACTTCACCCGTCATATAACTTGACGCTTCCGAGGCTAAGAAGATCGCCGCTCCTTGCAGTTCTTCGACTTTTCCGAAGCGTTTCATCGGCGTTCTTATTAAAAATTCGCGCCCGCGTTCGGTTTCATTTAACAGTTTACGATTTAAAGGTGTCGGAAAATTTCCCGGCGCAATCGCATTTACGCTTATATTGTGTTTCGCCCATTCGATTGCCAGAGATTTCGTCAAAGAAGCGACCGCCGCTTTCGATGCCGAATAAGCGGCAACTTCAAATAAAGATACGAACGTCGAAAGCGATGCGATATTGATTACTTTCCCGTAATCGTTCTCGATAAAGTGTTTACCGAAAATCTGACACGCCCGCAAGGTTCCCATCAGATTTATTTCAAAAATATTATTCCAGTCTTCTTCGGCGAATTCAATTGTCGGAACACGCTTTGTAATTCCCGCCGAATTAACCAAAATGTCAACTTTTCCGAATTTTTCGATTGTTTTATCTAAAAGATTTTGCAAAGAATCACGATTTGTAACATCGGAAATTACGCGAATCGTTTCGCGTCCGGCATCCTTAAACTCTTTAATCGTTTCATCAACGTGATCTTCGAGATTGGAAGTCGGCACAACCGACGCGCCCGCTTCAGCTAAACCGTTGGCAATCGAACGACCGATGCCGGACGTTCCGCCGACGACAACCGCAACTCTGCCGCTCAAATCAAATTTTGAATAACCCATAATTATGTTTTTAGTTCTAAATCCCGGTAAAAGGTATTACCATTTCGTTAAATTCGTATTAGTATGTAACAGCCTTTGGAAAAAAGTCAAGCCCGAATACTTTACTTTTTCTGCTGATTTTAGTAAGGTTTTCTTTAATTTAAAGCAAAGAGTTGATAAACTGTTTGTTTTAGATATAATTAAATTGGTTTAACCAATTAAATAAAAAACAAATTTTCAGAGTAAAATTAGTGAAAGTAAGCGAACAAATGAAAATAAATCGTAGAGAGGCTGTTGACGGCGGAAACGTCTGGCTCGAATATTCCGGCGAAAAAAACAATCTGCCGACTGATTTCCCGAAATACGAATGTAAAGTTTTAGAGACGGAAGCAGCCGTCGGACGGGCGATGTTCGACGAACTCGTCGCTTATGCAAACGAAAATTCCGGTGACATCAATATAATTCTGCTCGGCGGACGCGGCGCACAGGCGATGTATCGAATTGTTAATGAAAAATCTAAAACCGGCGAAATTGATGATTTGCTCTCGCGGCTTAACGTTTTCACACAGGACGCGCTTGCGCCGATGCAGATGAATAACGGTCTGAGTTTCGTGCGCGATTTCGAGCGATTATTGGGCGATGACTTTTTTGCAAAAATTAAAAGTTTTACGCCGATGAACACCGACACAGATGATCTGGAAGGCGAATTGAAAAATTATCTGGAAAAACTTGAAAGTTTAGGCGGCATTGATATTTTCTTTTTAGGACTCGGACCCGAAGCCAACGCCGCTTCGCATCTGGCTTACATCAAGCCGGATTCAGGTGCGCGTTTTTCCGATTTTGCCGGAATTATCCCGATTTCAGAAAGCATTCTGGAGCATCATATTAATAAATTTAAGGTCGGCGGAAGTGAAATTTCGGAATCTGACGAAAATGAATGCCGCGCCGCAACAAGTATTTTAACTTTAGGTCCGGCGGCGATTTTGTCATCTAAAAAAATTGTCCAATCAATAGTTGATGCTTCGACTGCTCCGGCGAAAAAAGAAAGTTTTAAAAGAGTTGTCGAGACCGAACTTTCGAGTAACGGTAAAGAGTTGGAAAAACAGCTCGATGAAAATCCGGGTTTATGGATCAGACTTCACGAAAACGTCAAAGCATTTATTTTGCCCGACGTTTTAATGTAAAAACGGAGGAATTTTTATGTCGGACATATTAACACAAACTGCCGTCCCGATTAGTGATTACGCGATTATCGTAAATCGTGAGGATAATGTTGCGGTCGTAAAAGAAGAAACCAACGCGGGTTTAACCGTGTTACTGCCGAATCAAAAATCGGTTGTCGTCAAGCAAACAGTTCCGCCCGGACATCGTTTTGCGACGCGTGAGATTCCCGCCGGAAATTTTGTCTGCCAATACGGTCAGCCGATTGGAACTTCGCTCGGCATCGAAATCGGCGAATGGATCACGCACGAAAATATGTCGAATGATGTGCCGGTCGTGCGCGATCTGCCGGAAAATCTACATACGCCCGCGCCGGATTATATTCCTGACAACGAAATCGAAACTTTTATGGGTTTTCGCCGACCGGACGGTCGCGTCGGGACACGCAATTTTATTTTGATCGTGCCGACTTCGATGTGCGCCAGCCACGAAGCCGCGCAAATTTCGATGATGTCGGAATTTCTGCATTACAAACGCGAAAAATTTCCGAACGTGGACGGCGTTGTGGCGATTCCGCATAACAAAGGCTGCGGCTGTCAGGACGGCTCGAATCTCGAAATAATGATGCGGACACTTTCTAATTACGCCGATCATCCGAACGTCGGCGGCGTGATTTTGATGGATTTGGGATGCGAGAAAACTAATCTTCAGAAAGTTGAAAAATATCTTCTGAGACGCGAACTCGAATTCGACAAACCGGTCGCCAAAATCGGTATTCAGGAAATCGGAGGAACGCAGGCGGCAATTGAAAAAGGTTTGGAAGAAGTCAAAAAAATGCTGCCGCTCGTTAACGAAAATGTGCGCGAAGAATTTCCGGTTAGTGAACTGATTCTCGGCGTGAAATGCGGCTCAAGCGACGGGTTTTCCGGTCTTTCCGCAAATCCTGCTCTGGGAAGTGCGGCGGATATTCTGGTTCGCTCCGGCGGAACGGTTTTGATTACGGAAATCCCGGAATTTTGCGGCGCGGAACATATTTTGGCGAATCGCGCAAAAGATGCCGAAACAGGTCGCGCGATTTACAAAATGATTGACTGGTATAAAGATTATGCGGCAAAATTCGGCGGAGTTCTAAATAATAATCCGAGTCCGGGAAATATTGCGGGCGGACTTTTGAACATTACGATAAAATCTCTCGGCGCATTGGCGAAATCCGGCACGACGCGCGTCGAAGGCGTTTGCGAATATGCCGAAACACCGAAAAATAAAGGTTTGAATTTGATGCAAGGTCCGGGCTACGATCAGGAATCAACGCCCGCGCTCGTCGCTGCCGGCGCAACCGTCATCGTATTTACAACCGGCAACGGAACGACTATCGGCAACGCCATCGCGCCTGTTATAAAACTCGCCTCGAACAACCGGGTTTTCGAGCAGATGAACCGCGATATTGATATTTCCGCCGGAAATGTTATCGAAGGAACGGAAACAATCGAATCGGTCGGCGAAAGAGTTTTTGAACATATCAAAAAAACGGCAAGCGGCGAAATCACCGTAAGAGCCGAAGAAAATAAACACCGCGAATTTCAATTCTGGGCGGAACAAACGGTTACTTTATAATTATGATAAATTTATATTTTGTTGAATTTACAAAATTGTGAAAGATTTACCCGTATTTCAGACGAATCTAGCCGACGCGCCGACAACGGTAAATTTTGCCGCCAAAGGAAATTTGCTTTTACGCTTGATACGCGCAGCGCAGCCGATAACACGCGCGGAAATCGCCGACCGTTTACAGATTGACCGCAGCACCGTTACCGAAAATGTAAAACCGCTGATCGCCAATGGATTTTTGCGCGAAGTAAAACTCGAAAAAAAAGATTCGGCTAAAGGTCAGGGACGCAAAGCCCGCGCTCTGGCATTTATTGACGAGCGCGATTATTTTATCGGTTTGAATCTCGGAGTCAGACGTTCACAGATCGGTTTAACGACGCTGAACGGCGAAATTTTAGCCGAAGAAGATTTTGAAACTTCGCCGGACGCGATGGAAACTTTGCGAATCGCCCGCGCGAAAATAGAAAAGTTAATCTTTGAAGTTTCAGACCGAAATTTGTGCGTAATCGGCGTGAGCGTTCCGGGTTTGACCGACGCGGAAAGGCAAAATCTTTTATTCGCTCCGAATCTCGATTGGCGCAACATCCCCGTCGCTGACGCTCTGCGGATAAAACCCGACTCGAGAGTAATCGTCGAAAACGATGCGACCGCCGCCGCAATGTATGAAGCGAGAATGAAAATCCGCAATTCAAACGACGGTTTGATGACGAATTTCATTCTCGTGCGTTCGGGAACGGGCATCGGAGTCGGAATGGTAATCGGCAGTGAAGTTTATCGCGGTTCGGGTTTGGGGCGCGGAATTGCCGGAGAATTCGGACATATGACGATTGCGGCGGGCGGGAAACAATGTGTCTGCGGTAATCGCGGATGTTGGGAAAGATACGCTTCCGCTGCTTCCGCTGCTGAACTTTATATGGGCGACAGACCTTTGCGACGCAATGAAACGATGCCGCGTTTTGTCGAAATTGTAACGCGCGCCGAAAACGGTGAAACCAGATCGCAGAGAACATTGGAAAAAATCGGCGATTACCTCGGCATCGGCATCGCCAACGTCATAATGGGAATCGGCATTCCGCGCGTAATTATAAGCGGAAGACTTGTTTACGGCTGGCAATTTATTGAAAAACCACTAAAAAAAGCGATTGAAAAAAGTATTGTCGGCAAGATTGACGGTTGGTCAATTGAACGAGGCGAACCGGAAGGCGCGGCAATCGGTGGTGCGCTTGAAGTCGCTGTCGAAGATTATCTGGCGCACGGAATTAATATTTAAACAAAAATTTTATATTTTGTAACCGAACACCGATACTATTTTCAGACCGTATATTCTTACAGATAAACACAGTAATTTTTTAATTTGTCAGCGTTGATATGTAAAATTCTGCGGTTGAATTTCCTATAAACACAAAAATGATTCTCGATAAATTTAAATTAAACGGTAAAACTGCACTCGTTACGGGCGCGGCGGGCGGACTCGGACAGGCGATTGCGATTGCTCTTGCGGAAGCAGGCGCGGACGTTGCGGTTCATTGTCGTTTAGATGGTGAAGCAGAAGAAACTTGCGGGAAAATAAAGGAAACCGGACGCAAAACTTTTGCTGTTTCCGGCGATATGTCTGATAAAAATGTGCCGAAAAGCCTGATCGAAAAAGTCATCGGCGAATTCGGGAAAATTGATATTTTGATAAATAACGCCGGAACGATTCGTCGAACTCCGGCGGTTGATTTTTCCGAAGAAGATTGGTCAACGGTGATCGAAGTAAATCTTTCGAGCGTCTTTCGTCTGAGCCAAGCGGCAGGAAAAGTTATGATCGAAAACGGCGGCGGAAAGATCGTCAATATCGCTTCGCTTTTATCGTTTCAGGGCGGCATAACAGTTCCGGCTTACACGGCTTCAAAATCCGGCGTGGCGGGTTTAACGAAAGCCTTTGCCAATGAATGGGCGAAATTTAACATCAATGTCAACGCCATCGCGCCCGGTTATATGAGGACGAATAATACGGCTGCGCTTCAGACGGACGAGACGCGCAATCGTCAAATTTTAGAGAGAATTCCGGCAAATCGTTGGGGCGAAGCGGAAGATTTGGCGGGCGCGGCTGTTTTTTTGAGTTCGGCGGCGAGCGATTATCTGCAAGGTCATATTTTGGTCGTTGACGGCGGTTGGATGGCAAGGTGATTTTGGATTTTAGATTTTGGATTTTGGATTGGTAAACTCTCTTTGATGTTTGAAATAAAAGATAAAAAAGACTGCAAATGGGATTTTGTTTCGCTTGGCGAGATTTTATTGAGATTCGACCCGGAAAACGAACGAATTCACAACGCGCGTTCGTTTAGGGTGTTCGACGGCGGCGCGGAATATAACGTCGCACGAAGTCTGGCGAAAATTTTTCGTCAGAAAACTGCCATCGTTACGGCGTTGGCTGACAATTCGCTCGGCAGATTAGCCGAAGATTTCGCGCAGTCGGCGGGCGTTGATATTTCGGAAATTATCTGGCGCGATCACGACGGAATCGGCGCGAACACGCGCAACGGTTTGTATTTTATCGAGCGCGGTTTCGGTTTGCGTGCGCCGAGTTCATCTTTTGATCGTGGAAATACGGCGGTTTCGCAATTAAAAGTCGGCGATGTTGACTGGAAAAAAATCTTCGGCGAAAAGAAAGTCCGCTGGTTTCACACGGGCGGAATTTTTACCGGACTTTCCGACACGACTCCGCAAATCGCGCTTGAAGCGGTGAAAATCGCTAAAGAAAACGGCGCGGTTATTTCTTATGATTTGAATTATCGCGCTTCGCTCTGGAAAAATCGCGGCGGAAAAGAAGCGGCGAACGCATTAAACCGCGAATTTTTGCCGTTTGCCGATGTTGTTTTCGGCGTTATTTCAGATGATTTCAAACCGAGCGTTGCCGAATTCGACGAACGAAAATTTACAGCGGCGGCGAAGAAAATGAGCGCGGATTTTCCGAATCTGCAAATGATCGTTTCAACTTTGCGTGATACGCACAATGCGAGTTTGCACAATTTCGGCGCGGCTTGTTTTGCCGAAAATCAAGTGATCGTCGCCGACAAATACTTGAATGCAAATGTTTTAGACCGCGTCGGAAGCGGCGACGCTTTTGTTTCGGCTTTTATTTACAGTCTTTTAAACGGCAAAGATTTGAAATTCGCCGCCGACTTCGGAACGGCGCACGGCGTTTTGGCGATGACGAGCGTCGGCGATAATTCGACGGCGACGATTGACGAGATCGAACATTTGATGCGCGGCGAAAGTTCAGCGGCGAAAAGATAAAAAATTATGTATAAGAAAACTTATTACGCAACACATCCCGAATCAATTTTCGGGGCGATGAACGAAGATTTACACGATCTTTATATTGTCAGCGAATTATTTGTCAGCGGCGAGATCAACTTGAATTATTCGCATTTCGACCGAATCGTCGTCGGCGGCGCGATGCCGGCGAATGAAAAATTGTCTCTGCCCGTTCACGAAGAACCGGAATCGGCAAAAGGCAAACCGTTTCTCGACCGACGCGAACTCGGCGCGATCAATGTCGGCGCGGGAAACGGTAAAATTACGGTTGACGGCGAAACTTACGAACTCGGCGCGAAAGATTGTCTTTATATTAACGTCAGTTCGAGATAAGAATTAAGCTATAACCAAGTCTTTTCCTAGTTCAAGGCTTGGTTTCTTTTCTTGAAATGTGTAAGCAATTAGTCCCGCCACGATGTTCCCGCAGAAGTTCCAGACAGAGCGATGGCGCGTATGCTCGACTTGCGAAATGTTCTTTAACTGGTCGTTGACCGATTCGATGATCGCTCGTTTTCTCGGCGTCAGCCGATCAAATAACGGCACGAATTTGTTCTTCATATTTTTTCCGACTTTTGTTACCAATTGCACATTCCGCTCGCCTAATAATTTGCTTAACTCCTGTGAAATACAGCCTTTGTCACCGAACGGTTTGCCCCACAACTGCTTGCTCATTTTCCCGACCGGCTTTCTGTCATCTATATTTCCCAAAGTGATTTGCCACGCCAACAACTCGCCGCGGTCGCTGATTATCAAATGTATCTTGAAGCCGTAAAACCACCCCGTCGAAGTCTTTCCTCGTTTGGCAATCTCCCTAAACACCTTGTTTTGCTTAATCCGTAAATTGTTACAGACGGCTATCTTAGCCGTAATCGACAAATGAAATCCCCGAACACTTTCCCAATCTCATTTGCATAAACGCTCCAAGCAGCGGCAGCGCGTCGCGTTGGAGTTCGACGAACCGATTATAACTGAGCAAATCGGGAAAATCCCGCTTGTAATAAACACCGATCATCGAATTATAAAACGTCTTCAAATTACGAAATCCCGATCTGTGAAAACAGATTAAAATCGTCATCACCTCCGAGCGCGACATCTTCGACGGCTTGATTCGTGTGCGCTTTCCATCAGCCGGCAACTGCTGATTAAACTTCGGTTCAAAAACTCGGCAAAAATCGTTCAACCTGACAAAAAACTGATAAGATATTCATTGAAAAACTCCTTTGGTTTGGTTTATTTGTTTCTAAACCTAAGTATATCTTACCTTTGGAGTTTTTCTTATCTCGAACTCACGTTATATTACGAAAGAAAGTGCGGAAGTTACGTTCGAATCGGACGATGCGGAAAATCCGGCGAAGTTTTACCTGCTTTCGACATTGGCGCACAAGCGTTTCGAGACGAAATTAATCACCGCCGAACAAGCCAACAAACTTTATCTCGGAGACGTTTCGACATCGAACGTGCGGACGGTTTATCAATTGATAATTCCGGGAATTTGCGAATCTTCGCAATTGGTTATGGGAATGACGACGCTCGAAAAGGGTAGCGTCTGGAACACTTGCCCGCCGCATATTCACGAACGCCGTTCGGAAGTTTATCTATATTTCGATCTCGATGAACAGGCGCGGATTATGCACTTTATGGGACAGCCGGAAGATTTGCGTCATATCGCAATGTCGAACGAACAAGTCGTTCTTTCGCCGCCGTGGTCAATTCATATGGGCGTCGGAACATCGAATTACAGCTTCGTCTGGGCGATGGGCGGCGAAAATCTCGATTACACGGATATGAATGTTCTCGACATTTGCCAGTTGAAGTAATACCGAAAAGTTTTTCGGCTTTAAATATCATCGTTTTGCAGATTGGTTTACTTAGCTAAACGCAGATGCGAAAATTTCCCGTTGCGATTTGATAAAATGTGCGATTCACTTGGAAGAATATTTTCCCAACGCGATTTGTCTTCAAGAATCTTTTCGGCTTCATCAGCGGGAACAGGACGTGAAAATAAATAGCCTTGTCCGAATTCGCAGCCTAGAAAACGAAGTTGATCGAGTTGATGAACTGTTTCAATTCCTTCGGCGATGACATTGAGATTCAAAGTTCTGGCTAAAGAAACTACCGTGCGGACAATTTCCCCGTTCTCGCTTCCTTCTTCCATCTGGCTAACAAATGAACGGTCAACTTTGAGCGTATTTATCGGGAAACGATGCAGATAACTAAGCGATGAATAACCTGTGCCGAAATCGTCAATGCTCAAGTGAATTCCCAGCCGTCTGATTTCTCCGAGCATTGAAATTACGCTTTCGGCGTTTTCCATTACTGCGCTTTCCGTTAACTCGAGCTTTAAGCACGCGGGATTTATCTGCGTTTCATCTAAAATTTTTGCGATTTGCTCGACCAGATTTTTTTGTGCGAAATGTTTGCCCGAAAGATTGACGCTGACCATTAAATTTTTATTTTCCGGGTTTTTAAGCTGCCATTCGACCAATTGCCGGCACGAAGTCCGCAAAATCCAGAGAGTCATCGGTATAATCAAACCCGTTTCTTCGCTGAGAGGAATAAAATCATTCGGCGGAACGAGTCCGCGCTGCGGATGATTCCACCGTACCAAAGCTTCAAATCCGGTGAGATGCATCGAATCCAAGCTGATAATCGGTTGGTAATACATACATAATTCACCACGCTCGATGGCGGAACGAAGATCAGTTTCGAGCTGTAGAAGCGATAATGTATGAGTGTGCATTTTCGGGTCGAAAATAACCCAGTCAATACTGTTTTCCTTTGCGTGATACATTGCAATGTCGGCATCACGCAAAACGTCTTCCGATACTTTGTAATCGGAATCTCCCATCGCTATTCCGATACTGAAACTCGTAAAAACCTGTCTGCCGGCTAATGTAAACGGAGCGGAAATCTTTTCTTTAATATACTCGGCAAATTTTACGGCATCGTCAACACCGGAAATTTTATTCAAAATAAAAGCAAATTCGTCGCCGCCGAATCTCGCCGCTAAATCGTTATCGCGGACGGAAGTTTCCAGACGTTTGGCAATATGCTGGATAAGACGGTCGCCCATCGAATGTCCGAGACTGTCGTTGATTGTTTTAAAACGATTAATGTCGAGAAATAAGACGGCAAATTTTGATTCCGCGTTTTGTTTGCTTTCTTCGAGAGCGGATTTCAGCACTTCCATAAACAAATTGCGGTTCGGCAAATCCGTTAGGGCATCGTGAAAAGCGGCGTGGCGAAATTGTTCTTTGCTTTCGCGTAATTCCCGGCTCGTGCGGTCTTGTTCAGCAATGTGATGCTGTAATTCGGCGACGTGTTTTTCCGCTTGTTCGGCGCGTTTGCGCTCGGCTTGCTCGGCTTTTGCGGAAGTTTTTTTAACATCATCAACATATCGCTTATATGTAAAATAAACGACGGCGAAAACCACGACCGCCAGCACAATAAGCGGTGTGCTGAATTGATTTTGTGATTTGATCGCTAAGCCTGCAAGAATCGAAGCGGCAATATAAATGACTAAGGCGTTGACACAATAGTTATACCAAACCTCCCAGAATGCTTTGGCAGGATTTTCCACTTTTAATGCAAACCAAATCGAAACACTTATTGAGGTATATAGAAATAAAATTGCGCCGGTCGCCAACATTACAAAGGCAAATGTCCCCAAAGATATTTCAGTTATAGAATTTATTAATCGGGGAAAAAGCGCATTTACCGTCAAAGCCGTGAAAAACACCGAGTTTGAGGCGACCACACCATTCATTAAAATGGTTCTATTTTTAATAGTAATTCCCTGACGCTTGAATTTATATGTCATAAACCAAGCTTCAAATGCTGATATAATAATCGCTCCGCCGCATCCGTAAGTGAGAAAAATGTATAAAACGATTACTTCCGAAAATGAAAGATGAATTTTTGTTCGAGGCAATTGAATTCGGAAATATGAGCTGAAAAAAATAGTGGAGAAAGCCAGAACAAAGAACTTCGTATCGAGAGATTCTTCTAGGATATTAATAACAGCAAAACTAAAAGCCGTTATTGCAATAAGCAATAACAGACACAGATATACATTTATTTTCCTGTTGCTTAAATTATTCGGGTTGTCCATTTTGATACTTGATAGTTTTCAAGCTCGTAAGAGTGAATCTGTCGGTTTGCAGATAACTAAATAAGCGAATATTTAGTCAAAACTATTATATCTTAAACAATGTTAAATTGCCAGAAAAAAGTTACATCTCCGAAATTATTTTATAAATCTCGGAGATGTAACAGATCATAAAGAATTTTTATTCTTTATTTATCTCATTGCCGAAGTATTATCTCCAGTAATCATCGGCGCATTACTGCTAAATACAGAGTCGCCGCTCAGAGTTCCGTCGCTGAACATAATTCCGTCGCTGACCATTATTCCATCGCTGAACATTATTCCGTCGCTGAACATTATTCCGCTTCCGAAAACGTCGCTGTAATCGCTGAACATTATTCCGTCGCTGAACATTATTCCGTCACTGAACATAATTCCGTCACTGAACATTATTCCGTCGCTGAACATTATTCCGTCGCTGAACATTATTCCGTCACTGAACATTATTCCGTCGCTGAACATTATGCCTTGAGCATAAGTCTTCTGGTAATTTGTAATAAGCGATGTTCCTTGTGCAAAACCTTTGTCGAGACTTATTCCCTGCGTCCAATTAACCGTTTGACCGGCGATAATCGAAGATCGAACGGGCAGAGTGTTTGTCGTCAATAGCGGACTGCCGAGCGGTGTGGAACTCGTTAAATCCTGACGAACCAATTTTGCCAGACGAACTGCACCTTCGATATTGACTGATCCTGCGCCTTGTTCCAAGGTATTATAACCCTTAAGTCTTTGCGCCGTATATTCAAGAATCATTTTGACCATATTCGGCGTAAGTTTCGGATTTGCCTGGAGCATTAAAGCTGCCGCGCCGCTGACGACCGGAGTTGCCATCGAAGTTCCCGACAGATACATCGTCTTTCTTTTGGGATCAGCACCATTGTCATTTTCTAAAATTTCATTTTCTTTGACTATCTCGTTTTTATCGGAATATGCCGCGATGATTTTATTTCCCGGCGCGGCGATGTCCGGTTTGACAACGTGGTCGAACTGTTTGACACCCGAAGCGTCAGTATAAAAAGAACGTGTCGGACCGCGTGAACTGTAAGTTGCGATAGCATCATCGTTTCGGCTGTCCGTTCCGAATGTGTTTGTCGCACCGACCGTAATAACCGACGGTTCGTTACCCGGCGAGTGTATCGCTCCGTATTGTTTTTGTCCCGCCGCATTTTTGCCGTTGTTTCCGGCAGCGGCAACGACGACGATGCCTGCATTAACGAGTTTTCGGGCGGCGCGGCACAGCGGATCGTTGCGATACGATTCGATTGCCGGCGTGCCGATGCTCATATTGACGACGCGGATATTATTTTGTGTGCGATTATTGTAAATCCATTCGAGCGCATTTAACAATCCTACAGAGGTTCCTTTTCCGTTATCATCCAAAACCCGAACATTGATTATATTTGCATTCGGTGCAATACCTTGATAACTGCCTAAATACTGACTGTCTTTATTATCGCCCGATTTTCCTCCACTTCCCGCAGCAATCGAGGCAACGTGAGTTCCGTGTCCAAAGTTGTCGTCTTTCAAATGATTATCACCCGAAAATTCCATTTTGACGCTGATTCGTTTGTCGCCGCGGTCATCCGTGAATGAACGGTGATCGTCGCGTACGCCCGAATCAACGATGGCAATACCGATTCCCGTGCCGTCGAGTTGGCTTGCGCCGCCCGCCGGTGCCATATTGCGAACTAAAGATGCGCCGGTCGTCGTTTCGATGTGTCCGAGAGTCGCTAATTCTTTATCAAGTGAAAGATGTTTTGTTCCGCGAACGGCGGCAACTTGTTCGGCGGCGACCAGCGGAAGTTCGACAATCAAGATATTGAAAGTTTCGGCGCGGCTTTCGATAGCCACATTGTTGAGTTTCAAAATTTTCAACAATTCGGGATTTTCAATATCGTCCGACTGAAGAATAACTTTTACCATTTTGTTCGGATTGCTGTTTGCCATCAAATCGCGCAAATCCGGTGAAATTTTATCGCCGACAAACGAATCGTCAGATTCGGTGACATTCAAATCAACTTTCTTAAAACGATTTTTGATTTGAACATCGGTTGCGATTTCCTGATTGTATGTTTCCGTCGTCGAAACACTGATAACGCGAATGTTTCCTTCTGACAAAGATTTTCTCAAATTGTTGGCAATTTCCGCACCAAAAATCGGAGCATCTTTTGAAAAAGCCGAAGCGTCTTCAACGTATAAAATTACGTTTTCTTTGAATGCTTCCAACTGTTTCAATACGTCCTGAATTCGCGCTTCAACCTGCTGCACATTTTTTGAATCGGCTAAAATCGCGCCCAAATCTAATTTGAGAATTCTTTTGCCGCGCAAATTTTGCGGCGCATTCTCCGAATCAAGTTGAGCGGCGACATTTTCAATTACCGACACGGTTTTGTTATTTTGCCGGTCGGTAACGATAACGCCTTTTCTCGAATTTGACAGAGCAATTTCGACCATTTGCGTTTCCCTTTCAAGACCGTTCGCTAAATTCAACTGACCTTCCCTGACAAGTTGAGCGATGTCCTGAACATATTTTGAAGAATAATTTCTTACATTTTGCGTCTGATCGGTTGTCGAAACAGTCTGTCCGAAGACGACCGTCGCCAACATCTGTGACGCGAGAGCTATTGTCGTAATTATCGTAATTATTTTTTGGTGCTTCATATTTTCCCTTTTTGTAAATTTGGAAGGTGAACTTCCCTGCCCTGTATTTATCAATCGGTATGCCATCACAAAAAAACCTTGTAAATGCTGTAGATACAAGGCGCAAAAGAAATTCTTATAAATGATTGATTTGATGAGCAGAAGATATTTCAATCAGTTTGACCGAACTGTTCAATCAAATTGACTAAAGACAATGAAACGCAGAAATTTTGATTTATTCAAAAATGACTTGAGAATAAAAAATTGAAAATGCGTCAAATCAATTTTATATATGTATAAGTTGGAAAATGTTTGAAAAAGCTGGAGGCTTTTGAGTTTTAATAAGATTTTGATCCGGGAAATTATAAAACCGTTAGAAATGCTGCGTTGTATCTTTTGAAATATACTGTATTGAACCTGAATCCGAACTGACGAAATCCGCCGGAAACCAATTTTTATTTTGCTGAAACAGTTCTTCTATTTCCTGCTTCGGCATAGGTTTTGAAAATAAGTAGCCTTGACCGATGTCACAGCCGAGATTTTGTAAAAGACGCAGATGTTTAACGGTTTCGATTCCTTCGGCAACCGTCCGCAAATCGAGATTTTTCGCTAATGTAATAATCGTTTGCAAAATCTGCGAATTTTCTTTGCCTTCTTTAAAGTCGGAAACGAACGAACGATCAATTTTGAGCGAATGAAACGGAAGTCTGTGAAGATAACTTAATGAAGAATAACCCGTGCCGAAATCGTCAATCGAAAGTTTCACTCCGATTTCTCTTAATTTTCCGAACATTTTAATCGCTTGTTCGGCATTTTCGGTCATCGAACTTTCGGTTAATTCCAATGTCAGAAATTCCGGCGGAAGTGCCGCTTCTTCGAGCGCGTTTTGAATATGCACGAGCAGATTTTCATCCGCCAAATGTTTGCCTGAAAGATTGACGTTGATCTTTAATTTATTAAATTCGGGGGAGATGCTTTGCCACTCTGAAATCTGGCGGCACGCTTCTTTTAAAATCCACTCGGTCATCGAAATAATAAGATTCGAATCTTCTGCAATCGGAATAAATTTATCCGGCGGAATGAGTCCGTATTTCGGATGCTGCCAACGCAGAAGAGATTCAAATCCCATCAAAGTTCCGTCGCTCAGCGAAATCAGAGGTTGATAATACAAAACCAATTCTTTACGGCTGACCGCAAACCGGAGATCGCTTTCCAATTTTATTCTTTCCAAAAATTCCGTGCGGAGTTCGCGGTTGAAAATCCCGACATATCGATTATTTTCCTTAGCCGCGTGCATCGCAATGTCCGCATCGCGCAAAACATCTTCCGGCGTTAGATGTTCAATATCAAACGGCGAGATACCGATAAACAAATTAATGTAAATTTTATGCCCGTCAATTCCGTAAGGCATCGAAAGTTTTTGGTGAATTTGCTCCGCATATTCTTCAGCTTCGCCGAGCGACGGAAAATCCTTCAAGATGATTGCAAATTCATCTCCGCCGATTCGCGCAATCGTGTTTTTGTCCGGCAAAATCGTTGTTAAACGTTGTGCGACGGCGACTAAAAGTTTGTCGCCGATTGTATGACCGAGACTGTCGTTGATATTTTTAAAGCGGCTTAAATCCAAAAATAAAACATAATAACTGTCGGCAATATCAATTCCGAGTTTAATCAGCAAATCCAGACGCTCGATTAAATAAGCACGATTCGGAATTCCCGTCAGAGAATCGTAATATGCTGTTTTTGCGAGTTCTTCGCGGCTCTGCTGCAGGGCTTCGGTAATGCGGGTTCGCTCTTCGAGAAGAAATTCAAACTTAGCTGCGAGTTGTTCGTCTTCGAGTTCTTCGTTTTCAATCTCTCCGGTTTCTTCTTTAATCGTATTTTCTTGTTTTTCTTCAACGATCTTTCCGACAATTCGTTGGTAAGTCGCCTGAAAAACAAGAAAAAGCACGACGGCGAGTGAAAGATTTACAGCGTCTAATTCGACAACTGCTTTACAAAAGACACCCGCCAAAACCGCACCGACTCCGACTCTGAAATACTGCGGCGGCATATCTATTTTTAAAAGAAAAAACAAAGCACCGCCGAGAATCAGAATATAAGCCCAACTCAAAACACCGAACGATAAACTGAACACGGCAAAAGCGGAACATACGCTGCCAAAGATTATAAGGGCGTAATCAAGTTCGAGAAAAGATTTATTCTGAAAGATTTTCAAAGTTATTTATTTTGAATTTGCAGAAAATTAACGGACAATTTAAGAAGTAAAAATTTTGGAAAGCTAAATGAAGCACAGGGAAACTTCCCTATGTAAAAAATAGTAACATTTTCCATATCGAAAAATCCAGTCTTTTAAAAGAGATTTAACAAATTTGTAAATAGATTTCATAAAATCCGTTGTCGCTCAAGTTATTTGCCAAATTTTTTATATGTTTTGAAAAACATTAAGGGCTGTCCCAGATAATACATTTTTGTATTATTGAGGGCAGGATGAGGAAGAGCAGAGTAAGAAGCTGTTTGAAAACTCAATTTGGTTTCAATCGGCGAAGCATCAGACGCCTCATAGCGATCTGAATCATCGCTTCACTCGTTTTGGTGAATCGCTCGTAGTCTTTCGATAATCGCCGATGATTGTTCAGCCACGCTAAATGTTCGCTCAACTACCCAGCGGCGCGGCAGCACGACGAATCCTTTGATGTCGTTAGATCGCAAAACTACTTCCAGACAATAGCGAAAACGCTCCTTGACCCGTTCGATAATTTGTCCGCGATAACCTCCGTCAACCCACACTTTCCGCAATTTCTTGCGATGCACGCCGAAGGTTCGCAACAATTTCTTCAATCCGTCGCGGTCTTGGACACACGCTGTGGTCACGACCAAAGCGATCATCAAACCCATTGTATCCACCAGAATATGACGTTTACGCCCCATTATTTTCTTGCCCGCATCGAATCCGCGCGACGAAGGCACGGCGGTCGTTTTAACTGATTGCGAATCCAGCGAACCAGCCGTCGGATGTTTATGCCGTCCCTTTTTGTGCCGCAGATCACAGCGCAGAGTCTCGTGTATCCGATAACACGTCCCATCTTTGTGCCACGCTCTGAAATAACCGTAAGCGGTGCGCCAAGGCGGATAATCATTCGGGATAAACCGCCACTGACAGCCGGTAAACAACAGATACAAGATGGCGTTGCCCACCTGGCGAAACTCGACGGTGCGCGGTCTGCCGGTCGCTTTTGGCGGTGGAAATAAATCTTTGATATGATTCTATTGACTATCAGTTAAATCGGTTGGATATTTTTTTTTCACAACTAATTTACTCAAACTGAGAAACTGATAGTCAAATCACCCTTTATTTCGAGTTTTCAAACCGCTTCTAAGAGTTTATTGATGATGAGAAAAAGAATTATCCATTTTCTTTATTATGCCGGGTGATGCAGGTATCGGCGAGCGGCTATTATGCGTGGCGGAAAAGATTAAATAAACCGTCGTGCTTAAAAACAAGAAAGTTGGCTAAACAGATTCGGAACTGTTATTTTGAAAACCGAAGAAGATACGGCGCACGGCGGATCAGCAAAGCGTTGGATAAAAACGGAATCGAGATCGGACGCGGTAAGGTGCGCCGGTTGATGAAGCAAGAAAACCTGAAAGCTATCACCGCCAAAGCGTTCAAACCGAAGACGAGGGATTCAAAAGCGACAACCGCCGCGCCGAATTTGTCGGCACGAACAAGCATCCGGGGAATGCGCGGCGGCAAAGATCATCATCGGCGACATTACCTATATTCGACTGCGCGGCGGCAAGTTTTGTTATCCGGCGGTTTGGCAGGATAAAGTAACACGCCGGATCATCGGCTGGAGTTTAGCTGAGGCGATGACTCAGGAATTGGTTATTTCAACATTAACCCAAGACCACCCAAAAAGGACTGGTTACGCGCCGGAGCGATCATTCATTCGGATGGTGAAAGCCGACACGCATCGAACGGATTCCGGCGGCTTTTGCGGCAGAATTGTTTTTGTCAAAGGATGAGCGGGAGCGGCAATTGTTACGATAATGCGCTGGGCGGAAAGTTTCTTTTCGCGCTTTAAGACGGAATTAATTGAAGCCGGAGTATTTGAAGACTTCGAGTAAGCGCGGTCAGAGATTTCCAGCTACATCGAAGGTCATTATAATCGGGTGAGATTACATTCGAGATTGGGCTGCAAAAGTCCGATGGAATTCGAGATGGAATTACAAATAAAAAATGGAGGAAACAAAAGACAGTTTTTTGTCTAAAATAACTTGACCATCTCAGAGTAATCAGACAGGCAATAACAACATAACGAATTCGCCAGCAGTATCAAAAGCGCGGAAGAACCTTTAACTTGACCGTTTCAAAAATTTAAAAGGATTATTTTCCGACTGCAAAACCGCCGTCAATTTCAAACGCCGTTCCGGTCACGAATGCGGCTTCGTCGCTTGCTAAATAAAGCGCGGCGGCGGCGATTTCGTCGGGCGTTCCCATTCTGCCGACGGCTTGCGTCGCCGACATTTCCGCGTAGGCTTTTTTCGGATCGGGATATTCCGAAATTCTTTGTTTTACGAACGGCGTTTCGACTCTGCCGGGACAAATCGCGTTGGCGCGAATTCCTTCTAAAGCATGATCGAGCGCGACGCTTTTCGTAAATCCGACGACGGCGAATTTCGTCGTGCAGTATGCCAGACGATCTTTGATCGCAATCACGCCGCCGATTGACGCGACATTGATGATTACGCCGTATTTTCGTTCGATCATCGAAGGCAGAAACGCTTTCGTCAAAGAAAATACGCCGCGCACGTTGACCGCGAAAAGTCGTTCCAAGTCTTCTTCCGTTGCGTCGAGCAATGTTCCGACGTGACCGATTCCGGCGTTGTTGACCAAAATATCGAGCTTGCTTTTTTCAGCTAAAACTTTTTCCGCCGCCGTTTTGCATTCGGATTTTTCGGCAACATTCAATTTCACAAAACTCGCTTTTTCCGCGCCGATTTCGCTCACGACTCTTTCGCCGTTCGTTTCGTCCAAATCGCAAACGTAAATAAACGCGCCGGCATTTGCCAGAGTTTTCGCAATCGCTTCGCCGATTCCCGAAGCCGCGCCCGTGACGAGCGCGATTTTTCCAGTTAAATCAAACATAAAATTTAGTGGATAGTGGATAATTGATAGTTGATAATTGGGTTAATATTAATCAAAGAACTATCAACTTTCCACTATCAACTATCAATTAAAACTTTATTCGACAAAATTCCCAGACCTTCGATTTCGACTTCCGCCGTGTCGCCATCATTCAAAAAAATCGGCGGTTTTCTGGCGAAACCGACTCCGGGCGGCGTTCCCGTGGCGATGATGTCGCCGGGTTCGAGCGTAATTGAGTTTGAAAGAAATTCGATGATTTCAGGGATTTTGAAAATCAATTCTTTCGTATTTGAATTCTGCAAAGTATCGCCGTTCAGACGAAATTGGATTTGCAAATCGTGCGGATCGGAAATTTCGTCTTTTGTCGCGATAAATTCGCCCATCGGCGCAAAAGTGTCGCAAGATTTCCCGCGCGTCCATTGTCCGTCGGCAAACTGAAAATCACGCGCCGAAACATCGTTGAAATTCGTGTAACCGACAACATAATCCATTGCGTTTTCGAGACTTACATTTTTTGCTGTTTTCCCGATAACAAACGCCATTTCCGCTTCATAATCAACTTGTTCGCTGCCTTTCGGCAATAATATCGGCTCGTTTGCACCGATCACGCAGGTTGAAAATTTTGAAAAAATGATCGGCGATTTCGGAATTGCCATTCCGCTTTCTTCAGCGTGATCGCGGTAATTCAAACCGATGCAGATAATTTTATTCGGTTGCGGAACCGGCGGACAGATTTTTACATTTTCCCGCTCGATCTTCGGCAGATCATCTTTCTCAATCGCATTTTTTGCTTTTTCAAAAAAGTCTTTTTCCAAATTCAAACAATCGTTTATTTCATTTGCCGTTAAACTTTCTTTTGATGTCAGCGAAGTCAAATCAACAATTTCGCTGTCAGAAATCAACGCGCCGATTCGGTAATTTTCTCTCTCTTCTTTTTCTCTAAAAGTTACAATTTTCATAAATTTTACTTCAAGCCTTCAATCGGAACCCAGACAAAACGCGGTCTGTAAAAATCCGCGTAGATCGAATCGCCGGGTTTCGCGCCGAACGGCAGATTGCTGTTGTAGGAAATCAGAAGTTTTCCGTTTTCGGTAAATTGCGGGTGAATATGTGGATTATAGACGCTCAAACCTGTTTGCAGACTTTGCGATGCGGTCATTCCCGGCAATTTCGTTAAACCTGCGGTCGGCGTTTGATAAACGAATTTTTTGTTATCAAAAGGTCCCTGCGGCTCGCACGCCGAATATAAATACAAATCTTTCCAATCAAGATAACCGACCGATGTGTCGAAAGAAACCATCACGAAAACAGGTTTTCCACCGATGTTCAATCTTTTAACGCTCAATTCGTCGCTGATCGAATCTTTTTCGGGAATGATCGAAGCGCGTTTTTTTAGATTTTTCGTCCAACTTTTCCCGTTCCAAGCCGTCCAGTTTTTCTCGTCGCTGACATATTCGATTCCTTTTGAAACGACGGTTTTGGCGATGTAAAGTTTTTTGTATTTATTGACGATTTCAATATCGCCTTTTCTCGCGTTTTTAATATCCTCGGTGTTTTGCATTCCGTAAATGTATAAATCGTCCCCGTCGAGCCACGTCGCAATTCCCCAAACTCCTTCATCTACGAGGTTTTTGAGCGGATTAATTCCTTCGAGTTTGAGAGTTTCGGCATCGAGCTGCGCGATTGACTGACCGCGAAATTTGAGAAAAGAACTTTTATCAAAAGGTCGCGCAACCAGCCATTCGTTCAAAAATACCCAAACCTTTTTCCTGCCCTGAACGTCCACCAAAAACGGATCGCCCATCCAAAACATCGCGTTCGGATTTGTACTTTCTTTTGGTTTAAAAACGCTCGTCGAATAACCGTTTTTATCTTTTTCGCCGACGATAGTTTTCAAAGTTTTGCCGTCTTTTGAGCGCACGACGATGCTATTGTAAACATAATGAATATTTTCCGGCTGCGGTCCGCAGATCGGCGGCAAACAATTTGGTTCACGCAAACGCAAGCCGTTTTCGTTCGTGTAAACTCTGCCGTCGCCGGGTTTTTCGGGCGATTCGGCGATAAACGAATCGGAAAAGAAAAACGCCGTGTTTCCGTTTGGAAGTTCAAGCGAAATCGTGCTGTCCGCTCCCGTCCAGCCCGCCGAATCTTTCGGCTCTAACCCTTTTCCCGGACCGTTTTGCGTAAAAATTTTATTCCATTCGGTCGCACTTTCGCCTTTGCCGACATTTAAGTTACATTGCGGGAAAGCGAATTGAATGAAGAGAGCGAAAATGGAAAAGAGGTAGAAAATTTTAATAAATAATTGCTTCATAACTTCATATTGATTGACTATTGTGATTAAGATTTGCCCGCGAAATACACGAAACACACTAAAAATTTAAATAAAAACTTTTTTCTTTTTTTCGTGCCTTTTCGCGTATTTCGTGGGCAAAAAAATCTTAAATCTGCGGAATTCTGTCATCGTTCGGATCAGCCCAGCGCGTGTTCGGAACAATCGGCGACCAATCGGGACGAAGCGGGTCTCTGTCGTAATTATAACCGCCGAGTTTTTTATATAATTCGGCGTATTCGTTCAATTTATCGCGGTTGAGTTTGACGCCGAGTCCGGGCGCGTCGGGAACTTTTATTCGTCCGTTTACATATTCAAACTTGCCGCCTTCGATGATGTCGTCGGTCAAATGATGATAATGCGCGTCCGCCGCGAAAGTCAGATTCGGAATGACCGCGCCGAGATGCAGCATCGTCGCCAGTTGTATGCCGAGTTCGCCGCTTGAGTGAACGGCAACGCCGAGTTGAAACGTCTCGCAGATTCCCGCCGCTTTGACGCACGGGCGAATTCCGCCCCAGAATGTCGTGTCTAAAAGAATTACGTCGCAAGCCGTGTCTAAAACATTTGTCGCAAGCTGTTCAAAATTAACGACGACCGTATTCGTCGCCAGCGGAATTCTGACCATTTCTCTGGTGCGGCGCATTCCTTGAAGTCCGAAAACCGGGTCTTCGTAATAATCGTTGCGGATGTCCTCGATATTCTGCCCGAACCAGATCGCCTGTTCGGTTGACCAACTCGCGTTCGGGTCGAAACGAAACGAATCGCCGCTCATTTTGTTCGTGCCGAGTTCTTCCGCCAAAGCGCGGTAACATTCGAGTTCGTATTCGGGATGGAAAACACCGCCTTTTAATTTATGCGAGAAAAATCCGTATTTTTCCTTCAATTCTTTGGCGTGATTGACCAATTGTTCGGGCGTTCTAACTTCGCCTTCGCCCGTTTTCGAATTTGCGTAACGAAAGAAAAGATAAGACGCGAACGGAACTTCCGACTGCAATTTTCCGCCCAGAATTTCGTAAACCGGAACATTCCATTTTTGCCCCAAAATATCGAGACAAGCGAACTCCAAAGCGGCTAAAATCTGCGTCCGGTTGTTGTAAAGCGAAGCCGTCGGATTGGCGATCTTGAACCGCATTTCTTCCAAATTCGCCGGATTATGTCCGATCAAATAATCTTTCATCGCGCAAAAAGCGTTTTCCGCCGATTCGCCGCCGCCGCCCATTTCGCCGAGTCCGACGATGCCTTCGTCGGTTTCAACTTCAACAATCGTGCGGACAAATCTGCCCCAATGTGCGCCCACCGCGTGTCTGAGCGGTGCTTCGAGTGGAACTGTCACGGTCGTCGCTTTGATGTCGGTAATTTTCATAAATTTATAAAATGACTTTTAATTTTTTATTTTTCAAAAAATGGAAAAAGTCAGACACAAATTCGGGTTTGGAGGAATTTCTATGATTAATTCCTAAAATGAAATAAGAAAATATTAAGAAGTGGTCATACAACTTTTATTTGTCTTAAAAACATTTTCAACCCCGAATTTGTATCTGACTTTTTCCATTTTTTATGTCTTATTCAAAAATCTTGTTTTCCTTCAAAAATTTCCAGATTTCATCGTAAGACTTCACATAATCGGCTTGAGAAAAACCACCGTGTCCGCCGCCTTTTATTGTAAAAAGTTCGTTTTTGACCTTTGCTTTGTCGAGCGCGTTTTTTAATTTTGTCGCTTGTGAATACGGCACGACATCATCGCTGTCGCCGTGAATCGTCAAGATCGGCGGCAAATCTTTTCTGACGTAAGTCAAAGGCGAAACTCTTTTGGCGATTTCCGCCGCGTTCGTTTGGCTTCCCATCCACATCGCGCCGTAATTTTTCAAATTTTCGCCCTGAATAATATCGTTGACATCGGTAATTCCATACCAATTGATGATCGCCGCGACGTTCATTTTTTCGTCGCCGTATTTTTCCGCCGCATAACATTGATTATCGAGCGCGGTTCCGTCGGGCAGCATTCCGGTAATCAACGAAAGATGTCCGCCCGCCGACTGTCCGGTCAAAACGATTTTCGATTTGTCGAAATTATATTGTTTCGCGTTGCGAAAAACCCAGCGCAAAGCGCATCGCGTGTCTTCGACTGCCGCCGGAGCGAGCGAATTACTCGCCATTCGATATTCGACATTAACGACGCGCCATCCTTTTTCTAAAAACGGCAAAAATTGAAAAACCGAACCTTCCTTCGTGCCGAAAATCCAGCCGCCGCCGTGAAAATAAATCAATGTCGGCGTTGGATTCGGATTGTCGTGCGGATACCAAACGTCGAGTTTTAACTGCGTGTTATTAGCAACGCTATAAACGACATCCTGATTGACCCAATATCTGTCAGCTATTTTCAGAAGTGATTCGCTCGTATTTTGCGCCCGGACAAAATTTGCCGCGAAAAGTATTAAAATTAAGATCGAAATTTGTTTTTTCATAACTTCTGAAAAATCTAAAAAAATAACATTTGCCCGCGGAAAACCCGGAAATTTTTATTACAGATAAACACGAACAATAAAGAAAGAAAAAAAACAATGAATTGTGAGATTCCCAAAAATCCGTGTTTACCTGTAAAAATTCGCGGTTTCATAAAAAATCTTCCGCGCAGTTCCGCGCTTTTCGCGGGCAAAACTTCAGGCTTTTTTTACGCCGTTTTTCGCCGCCGTGTAATTTGTGCCTTGATAATTTATGTTGCGTAATTCCGCGTTCGCATCGAATTTGCCGAATTTCGGTTTCGCCGTAATTTCGCCGAATAATCCGGCGTTGACACCGAAGATCGAATCAACTATCGGTTCGAGATAATTACAGCCCGAAACGCACGACCAATCATTGATAAACGGCTGATCGGACGGTGCTTTAATCGCGCCGCCGTTCGATTCGGGATCAACAAAATCTTCGACAAAATGCGCCTGTGCGATCGGTCCCTGCATCGTAGTTTTCGCCAAACCTTTCATCCAATCAAGCGCGGTATCAATTTCATTTGCGACATACAAACCGCTCAACGCCAATGCCGCCCAAGCGCAATATGCGCCCGTCCATTGATGATCGGGACGAATGCTGAATGTTACGTCCAAATCCTTCGTCGAAAGCGCGCGCATCCACGTCGGCGTTTGCAGTTCGCGTTTGAAAAATCCGACCATTTCCGTCTTTTGTTTCTGCGGCATCAGATCGCCGATGTTCATCAAAGTCGTGCCGAAATCGTAGCAGTGATGAACTTCGTTGTAACTTCCGTCAGGCAATTTACAACGCCAGATTCCGCGCCCGTCAACATAAAGTTGCTGAACCCTTTTGCCCAAATCTTCGGCTTCTTTCCGCATTGCGTTGGCGCGTCCTTTTTGATTTTTATATTCGAGCAAATCGGCGACGAAACGCAGATTATAAACATTCGCCGCATTTAATCCCGCGACTTCGTGAACATAACTCGAAACCGCTTCGAGCAGATTGTTCACGCCGCCGTAATCTGCTAAACCGTGTTTGTTCGTGTCGAGTTTGCGCCAATTTTCAGCGTAGGAAACGAGATAATCGAGAACTTTTTTCCCGCCGACTTCTTTGTCTAACCACGCTTTGTCGCCCGTCCAGCGCAGATATTCTTTCGCCATTCTGGACATCGCGTAATCGTTGACCGAATACCAAGGTCCAACGCCCGCGCCGGTTAGAAATTCCGTTCCGAAATGTTTGTAGATGTCGAGTTTCATCCACGTTTCCATCATTCGTTTCAGGATTTCGGGATCGAGCATCGAAAGCAGCATCGCGCTCAAGGAAATGTCCCAGAGAAACGTCGTCGTCTCCCAATATCGCGGCATCAATGTCACGTAAGTCGTGCCGTAAACCGAATGCGGCGTGGTGCGGCGAAAATAAAGCGCGTGCATCGCCGCCGTGTGATAAATGCGCTTGACGGAATCATCGGACGTTACAAGGGTCGGTAAATGACCCGAGTAACGTCCGTTTTTCGGCGTAAACGCGGCTTTCAATTCCGCGTTCCATCCCTTGGTTGTCCTCGCCGAAACTTTTTCAAAATCGTTAATTATCGCGTCGTAATTTTTCTCGCACATCGCCTGACTTTCGCCCAGCGAATTTACAAAAGTTACGGATCTTGTTTCTCCCGGCGCGAGATCGAAATTGTAAATGATCCACGACGGCAAAAGTTCATCCGGCGCAGGCGACGCGCCCTGCAAAACGAACGCTTCGCTGTGAACTGCTTTGCATAAAACGGCGTTTCGCGCTTTATCAATCGTTCGCGCGTTGTCATATTCTCCGGGCGAATATGCGGCGTTCCACGGCGCGAGAAGCTTCGCCGCGCCGCCGTTGATTGCTAATTTTATTTCCGTTTTTCGCCGTTTGTTCGAGATATTTTTGACGTTGAATTTCACCGCGACCGCCATCGTTTCAAACGGCACGATGGTCGTCGAAGTAATTTCCAAATCTTTGTAAACGGTTTTGCGTTCGATTCGATCAGGCTGCCAAACAAATTCGATCGGCGTTTTCGTTGCCGCGAAATATTCTTCGTCAACGTATAAAACTCCGGTCAAAAGTTCACCGCCTGCGCCGAGCGGAGCGACGTTCATTTCGCCCTGCGCGAACGGCGGAAAAGCGATACTTCTGACGGCAACCACGTCCATCGCGGCTTGAGCGCAGCCCCATTGATTCGTCAATCCCGGCGGATTAAAAAGATCGCCGAATTTGTGCGTCATTACCACCGAACGCATCGAATCTGTCGTCGGAATATCGGGCAAATTCGTCGTCTGCGCCATTTGTTCCGGCGCGGGCAACGGACTGTTTTCCGCTTTGGCACTCCCTTTTAAAATCGTTCCCGCCGCGATTGCCGCAACACTCGTTTTTAGAAAATCTCTGCGTTTTAGTTCACTCATAATCTTTCGTCGGGAGCGCAGGCATCTTGCCTGCCACGCCTCGTAAGAGGCGATTTTTTTTCAATGCCGGAAGAATTTATACACGCAGGCAAGCTGCCTGCGCTCCCGACTTTACTCAATTTCAAATTTCACCGTTTTCGTTTCAAACGGTTTAAGTTCGACCGTCAACGGCGAAATGTTCGCAACATTCTGCAAAACTTTGCTTTCCGTCAAATTTACGATCTGCGCCGATTTGATTTTTACGGGCAAATTGATCTGCGCCGTTGTTGCTTTTCCGGCAAATTCCTGCAAGCGAATAACGAAAATTTTATTTAATTGCGGATCGAGCGGCGTGGCGGAAACTTCGCCGCGCACGACTTCATCGGAAATCGTTTTCACGTCAACTATCTGCACATTCGTCGCGTTGATGTTGAAAAAACTGTAACTCAAACTCGACGGCAAAGCGTTCGTGTATTCGGCGAGAAACGGCAAATTAAAATTCGCGCCCATTTCCCAAGCCTTTACATCGTCAAATTTCCCGTCCGCCGCAACCGCGTAATCGAAAACGTAATTTCCGTCAATTCCCGGCTCGACCGTCGGCATATTTATCACGCCGAGATCGTGCGTGTCGGCTTGATTCGAGCGGCGCACGGCGCGTGAATAAACGGTCGCTTCGGGCAAAGGAAATTTTCCGGTAAACATCGCCGGAAAACCTTTTTCCGCGTCTTTCGGGCGCAGTTTCGTGTCAACAAATCCCGGATAAATAAAATGAAAAGCCTGCCGATGCGCCAGCAACGCGGACGAATTTCCGTCGGTCATTCCGATCAAATGCTGTGTCGTCACCGAATCGTTTCGCGCGCCCGGAAGATAATCGTCGGGCAAGCGGTCGAACCATTTCTGACCGCCGCGTTTTACTTTCAAATTGTTCGCTGAAACATTGAACGGAAACGCAAAATAATATGAATCGTTCCAATTTTTATCGCCGCCGACAAATGGCATTTTCGCGCCGTCGAGTTCATTGTGAATTTCCACGCGGTCGAGATTGTCGTAAATCGTCAAAATCGTCAAAGGATAAGCCGAACGCGCACGTTCAACCCAGATCTGCGTCATTTGCTCGCCGCGTTTAACGCTAATTTTCGGCGCAAACGGATAAGCGATTTTCGATGCGTCATTTCCTTCGACGCGCAAAAGTTCGTTAAACGGAAGTTCGCCTTTGCTATTGACGAGTTCGCGGTTGGTCAAAAGATTTTTAATGCTTTCGACGTTTCCGTCGGAACGCATTTTCACTGCAAACATTTTATTTGCCGCGTTTAATTCATTTTCGTCCGCTTTCAAAGTCGAAACATTTCTGCCCGCTTCGGTCGTGATTTCGTAAGTTTTATAACCCAAAGACGGAATATTCGACGCGATAAAAACCGCTTCGCTGTTCTCGTTAATGTCGAACGCGATTTTTTGATTGTTCGTTAAATCTTTGATTTCTTTAATTTTTAAATTCTCGCGCGGCGATTTTATTTTGACGACATCATTTCTTTCCCACGATAAACCGTTGTAAACAATCGTGTTCCAGACATCTTTGCCTTTCGACGGAAACTGCGAATCGTAACGCGAAGGCTGCGTGATAACGCCCAAACCTTGCTTCAAAAGAAAGTCAATTTCGTCCGTCGCCGTGTTCATATAGCGGACGTATTGCCGATTTTGCTCTTCGAGCGGCTGGCGGCTGTTTAATTGAATCCAACCGTTATTTCCCGCGCCGCTGTGTTCGTCATACGTCAGCATCGAATCGTAAATTCCCGTGAAATTGCCGACCGGAAACGGAATATTTTTGGTCATCGCAATCGCGCTCCACAAAGTTTCCGTCGCGGGCGTATGATCGTGAGCGTAACGCGCCAACGCGGAAATGCGCGGTGATTGCGTTTTTGCTTCCGACCAAAGTCCAGACCATTCGCCTTTGAAAGTCGGGATTTGCGAGCCGTATTTCGTTTCGATATATTTCAAAAATTCGTTCGGCGTGGCGATTTTTAATTGAACTTCCTTATGTTTTGCGTTCCATTCTTTGACCGCTTTTTCGAGATTCAAAACATTCGTCGGCTCGACAAAATCGTGCGCGTAATACGTCATCACCGCGTCGTATTTGTAACCCGCTTTATTGTAACGATTCAATAATTCCGTAACGCCGATTTCCTGAATTTCGAGCGGCGTTTTCTTGCCCGCGAGTTCCTTATTGAACATTTCGAACGGCGTTTTGTTCGTGTATGGATCAAGCGAATACGGATCGAGATAAAAATCCGTCATTCCTTCCGTGTAACCGCCGCGAGTGCTTTGCGAAACCCACGTCAAAACTTTGCCGCCGTCGGGCGATTGCCAGTAAAACGGCACTTTTCCCGGCGCGAGCGAAGTCGCTTCGCCGATAAAAAGATTCGCGCCGACGGTCAAATATTTCGTGCCGCTTGCGGCTAAAACCGACGGAATCGAAGTCGGATGACCGGGAACGTCGTCCATCAGCGCAAGTTCCGATTCGATGCCGTAAGTTCGCGCCAGTTTCGCGTAATCGTAAGTCAAACGATTTAATTCTTCCGCGCCCATAAAATCTGTGTGCATACTGCCCCACGAAGTCGAAAGCGCGATCTGTCCGCTCTTGATAAGTTTCATCAAACGCAAAATTTTCGCGTTGTCTTTCGGCAAAACGGAAGTCGGTTTTTTCTGCCGCTTGAGCCATTCATTCAACTGCCAGACGCTTTCAATCGTCCAGCGAAAATTCGGATCAGATTCCGCCACGCGAATCACTTCGTCAATATGCCGCGCCGCGCGCTCACGAACAGCGTCGGGTGGTTCGACAAATCCGAAATCATAATGCGAAGTCGGCGTAATGTAAATCGTTTTAATAGAACTTGCGGGAAGTTTTGTTTGAGCCGAAATATTAATCGCAGAACTACAAAATAAAAGTAAAAATATTTGTAAAATAAAAATTCTTTTGCAGGTCATTGTTCTCTCGCTTAAAATTCGTCTCATAAAAAAATGGTTTGGAAAGTTTTGAGTTTCGTTTAAGTTTTGTTTGCTGGTTTTATAAACGAAACTCAAAACTTTCCGGGTGAAAATTTACTAAAAAGTAAATCGTGCCGAAAGCTGAATCTGTCGCGGTCCGCCAAATCCGAGCAATCCGCCCTGTTGATTGCCGACCGTCGAGTTGCTTTTGCCGAACTCAGCACAAGAACCAACTGCGCCGCCGCACGACAAACCGCCGGACGGATCAGCGTAATTAGCAAAATTAAACAGATTGAAAACTTCAAGACGCAATTGCAGAGCAGTCGTTTCGGACAATCTCGTGTTTTTGAAAAGCGAAGCGTCAACCTGTGTGAAATTCGGTCCGCGCAAGAGATTGCGTCCGGCATTTCCGAAAACGCCCGCTCCCGGATCAGTAAATGCCGCCGCGTTAAATTGGCAGTTCGGCAAGCTGTAATTGGAACAGTACGGATCAACTCCGGGAACGACATTGGGTCTGAAAGAGAAACCGCCGAAACTTCCGCCGGTTCTCGTAACATTTACAGGTAAACCGCTGCGAGCCTGAATTATTGTATTTAACTGCCAACCGTCGAGCAGCCAACCCGGACCATTCTCGTAGAATTTTCTGAAAGGAACATCATAACCTGCATCGAACGTGAAATTATGACGAACGTCCTGATCTGAACTCGCTCTTTCAGCTCGCGCATTATTTTCGTCCTGATAATCTTTGAAAAATCCGACGACATCATCAATAGTATGCGACCAAGTGTAATTTGCGTTAAAACGCAAACCCTGAGCCAGATTTCGCTTAAAAGTTACCTGCATCGCATTATAATTCGATTGCGGATAACCGCCGACGAGGAAAATATCGCCGTAAGCTTTGCTCAACGGGCGAACTGTCGTAACCGGATCGGCGCGATTAATGTTGATCGGCGTAACTACGCCGTCGGTTAGAATATGCGTTACGTGATTGCCGACATAGCCGACCGTAAGCACGCCCACCCCGATGTCCTGCTGAACATTAAGCGACCATTGCTGCGCCATCGCCGTTTTCAAGTCTTTTTCGATGGCGTATGCGGAGGCTTGTCCGCAAGCAAATGCCGCCGGGTCAACCGGATAAGCAAAAGTTGACGGAGGATTCGGACACAATACCGGATCGAAAAGATCCAAAAGATCGGTCGAAACCTGCGGGAATGAATTTGCTTGCGGCGAGCCGAAACTTGCCGGAAGTTCGCGGTTGTAAAAAATACCGTAACCGCCGCGAAGCACTGTTTTCTGAGTTCCGAAAACGTCGAAGGCGAACCCGACACGCGGACCGAAATTATTTTTATCCACATTGTGAATTTTTTCGCCCGGTGCGGTGTAACTTAACGTAGCAAGATCGAAATTTTGCAGCAGACCGTTTTTCTCGCGGCTGACCGTGCTGACCTCGTATCGCAATCCGAGATTTAACGAAAGTCTCGGATGCGCTTTCCAGTCATCATTTATGAAAAACGAAAAGTTTTCATTGGCGTAATTTAATTTAGGATTTCCGGCGCGGGCAATGATAAACGGTGCGTTATTTGCAAAATCCGTCTTTGAAAAGAATGTCAGCGTATCTTGCTGTGCGGAAAATGCCGAACGGCGATTAAGACGAATATCCACACCGGCTTTCAACGAATGATTTCCGCGAACCGTGGAAATCGTGTCTAAAAATTGATAAACGTCGCCAGTTCTTTCCTGTTCGAACTGTGCCGGACCGATCGGATTTATTCGAAAATCAACAAACGAAAAATCGAATCTCGGCAAAGTCGTGTCTCCTGCGCCCGTGTTTGTATAATTGTGATTTATACCGAAACCGAATTCATTGACGGTTGAGCCGTCGAAAACGTAATTGTGCGAAAGTTTGAAGAGCTGAACGCGGAGTTTTCCGTTTGCATATTGATTTGTTCCTACGCCGTAAGGCACGTCCGTATCAGAATCGTTTATATTGTAACGAGCCGAAAATTGGCTTCTGTCGCTCTGCTGCCAATCAATTTTTACGGAACCGGTGTCTTCACGAAGATCGGCGATTCTTTGACCGACATATCTTCCGTATAGCAAGTCTAATACCGGATCGCCTGTTACGGGGTCTCGATCATAACTCGGCAAAAACGGCAGCGGAATCGTGTCGAGAACCGGACGAATCGTCGGCGAAAATGTCGAGCGGAAAGAAGCGAGCGGCGTAGTAACGTCAAACGTCTGTCCGCGGCTCTGGCGAACGCCTTCATAATTCGTAAAGAAAAATAATTTGTCTTCCTTTATGGGTCCGCTTACGCTTCCGCCGAATTGATTAAGACGAAATCTCTGTCTGCCTGCGAGCGCGTCCGGCGCGTCGAGAGCTTCATTGCGGAAATACTCGAACGCACTGCCGTGAAATTCATTCGTTCCCGATTTCGTGATCGGATTAATGACCGCACCGAGTGCTTGCCCGTATTGCGCCGAATAGTTTTGCTCGACGACCTGAACTTCCTGAATACTGTCGAGCGAAACGCGGTTGACGCGCGATTCGATGCGACCCAAAACATTAGAAGTTCCGTTGACATCTACGCGGCTCGCATCAATGCCGTCAACTAAAACGCTCGCTCCGCCGAAGGTCGAAGGAATTCCGTTGATGCTCGTCTGGAATTGATTCGTACTTTGAACCGACCCCGGAATTGTTGACAATAATTGCGTAAAATCGCGCCCGTTAACCGGCGAATCTGAAATGCGTGCCGAAGTTATCGTGTCGCCGATGGTCGAAGTTTCCGTGTCAACCGTCGTTTGATCGGCGGAAACGACGACGGTCGCACCAACTTGTCCGACACTTAGATTTACGTCAAAACGTGCTTTTTCACCGACGGCGAGACGTGCTTCGCTGACGGTCGTTTCCTGAAAACCGCTTGCCGAAACGGTAATTTTGTAAACTCCGGTCGAAAGCGACGGAACATCATAACGTCCATCTGAATCAGTCTGCACGGTGCGCGATTCGTTCGTTCCGGCATTCGTTACGACAACGGTTGCATTTGCGACGACCGCACCGTTTGTATCTTTGACAACTCCGGTAATCGAACCCGTATTCGATTGTGCAAAAATACCGATTGAGAGAAATAATGTAATTCCCAAAATATAAATTGCCTGTTTGATTTTACTTCCAAATAAATTTTTCATCTTAAATCTCCAAAATTTTTCCCTGATAACTTCTGCTAAACTTTCGTACAATCACTTTTTACGGTAAGTGCGGCGATCGCTTCAAAATCCGGTGTCCAAACTCCGCCCGTTTTCGGATAATATTTTTCGAGCATATCCGCCGTCATCGGCACGGTCGGAGTTACGTCGCGGACATTAACTTTTTGCCCGTCGAACAACTTGATAACGCCGTCAATACAGCGAAGTCCGACATATTCGGGGAACATTGCCGCGCTTACTTTTAAGGCTTCGCGGCGCATAAGCCAATCTTTTTCGTGTTCACCTGCAAGTCCGAATCCGGCGACAATTACCTTATCGGCATCAAATCCGGCATCTACATAGCCTTGATACGCACCTTGCCCGGTTTCGTCGTCCATCGCAAAAATAACGTCAACATCGCCGGTTTCTTTTAAGGTTTCGAGCGCGGCTTTGCGCGCAATCGAAGGTGTCGCTTCGCCGTTAATCGAAGCGACGACGACTGCATCCGACTGAACGCTTTTTACGCCTTCGATAAATCCTTCGCTTCTTATAAGACACGGGCGAAGCTGCGGCAGACCGACATCTAAAATCCGAAGCGGCGAACCATCTTCGTTTTTCACGTTTTCGCCGACCCAAACGCCGAGATCATAGCCCGCGTCATAGTCGCAGATCGCCACCATCGTGGACATTCCTTCAACCGGATTTGCTTCGATAACGACGGGTTTTCCGGCTTTTTCAGCCATTGCCAGAATTTCTTCCAAACCTTCGGTCGCCGCCGGAGTTAAGATCAGCGCATCAACTTCTTTTAGCATTTCACGCGCCTGATTTATTTGATTTTCAACACTCAAATCGGCATCTTTGACGACGATCTCCGCGCCGTATTGTGCGCCGCGTCTTTCCAGAATCTCGATTACGATCTGATACCAGATATGAAAACTGTAATTTGTCAGATAACCGATTTTCTTCGGCGTTTTTTTCGCTTCGACGAGTTTCACCGCTTTTATCGCTTCATCGAGACCCGGCGGCGGATTGTATGCCGTAACCGGCGGATGATTTTCCGCTGTTCCTGTTTGACTCATAATAATTTCCTCTCTAATTTTTATTTTTTCCTTTATCTTTATTTTGTGTCCGGCACGCCGCCGATCTGCGTTAAAAGTCCGCCGTCAACCGTCCAAATCGCACCGGTTACGAAAGAAGAACTTTCGTGCGCGAGAAAAGCGACGACTTCGGCTATTTCGCGCGGCGCGGCGATTCGTCCCAACGGGTGCATTTTGTTGCAAGCGTCGTAAACCGATTGCGGATTCGGGTCTAATGATGCCGCCCATTTGAGCATCGGCGTATCAACCGTTCCCGGACAGACGGCGTTGGAGCGAATTTTATCTTTCGCAAAATCCATCGCCATTGAGCGTGTTAAGCCCAAAAGTCCGTGTTTGCTGATCGTGTAAGCTAAAACATTTTGTTGACTCGCCAATGCTTGAACGGATGAAACATTAACGATCGAACCGCCGCCGGATTCCTGTAAAAAAGGAATTACGGCTCGCGCGGCGTTCCACGCGCCTTTTAAGTTCACATCCAAAACTTCGTTCCAACCGTCTTCGGTCGTCGAAGTTGCCGTTCCGTATCGCTGAATTCCCGCGCTGACAACGAGCGAATCAATTCTGCCGAATGTTTCACGCACATTTCCGACGGCGTTTTTTACCGCTTCGAAATCGGCGACATTAACTTTTTCAAAGATCGCTTTTCCGCCTTTCGATTCGATATTTTCGCAGGTTTCATTGCCCGCTTTTTCGTCCCAATCGAGAATCGCCACGCTCGCGCCGCGTTCGGCGAAAATTTCGCACGCCGCTTGACCGATGCCTAACGCTCCGCCGGTTACAATGATTGCTTTTCCGTCAAAGTTCATATTCCCTCCGTGATGATCTCGTCGTTTTTAAGCGGATTCGCTTCGCTTCGCGCTCTGGCGTTTTCCTCTTCTTCCGAAGGCGGCGCAGAAGGCGGCGGCAGATATTTATACCAAGTGAAATAAAGTATAATGACTGTTATTACTGTAATTCCGAGCAGCGTAAATGCGATGGTGTGCAGATGCAGAACGAGATAAAGCATCGCCGTGTAAAGCGCGGTAATTCCGATAACTCCGACAAAAGTATTTAAGGCTTCGCGTCCGAATGTCTGCTGTTTTTTGAAACCCGGATTTTCCGATAGAACCGCCGCTTTCGCAGGTTTCCAGAAACCTGCGGGCTGAACTTTGCTGTAAAAATTCTTGAGCGTTTCGATATTCGTCGGCTCGGTCAAGAGCGAAACAGCAATCGTGATTACTGTTGAAAATAAAGCGATAACCGGAAATCCGATGTAAAGCGGAAGCGGATTATCTAAAACCGCCGTGTCCAGAAAAACTTGTCCGAGCGATAAGATCATCCCGCCGAAAACGCCAGCCGCATAACCTTGACCGTTCAAACGCCACCAATACCAACGCAGAACATTCGGCGGCAGAATTCCGGCGGCGAGCGTTCCGAAAATCCACAAAAACGCCGTGTTGATCGAAGTTCCGAAATAAGAAATTATTAAACCGATGACGATCAAAAGCGCGGATGAAACGTAACTCATCCGAATCAGAGTTTTTTCGTCCGCATCAGGATTGATGTAACGCTGATAAACGTCTTTCACGAGATAAGCCGCGCCGCCGTTGACCGTCGAACTAAATGTCGCCAAAAATCCCGAAAGCAAAGCCGCCAACATAAATCCGACGAGTCCGACCGGAAGCATTGAACCGATAATCAAAGGCAGAGCAGTTTCGGGATCGTCTTTCAAACGCGCGTCTAAAACCGCGTTACCGATTCCCATAATCGCCATCACCGCGATTGACATCGCAAAACTCCAGCGCAAAGTGTGAATAATTCCCCAAAGTGCGCCGAGTTTTGAAGCATCGCGCTCATCTTTCGCCGCAAGAAAACGCTGAAAATCGTAAAGTTGTTCGGGACCGCTCAAACAAAGCAAAAATCCTTTCAAAACCCAAACCGCCACCAACGCACCGAAGAACGAATAATCCGTTCCGCCGGAAACCAAACCCTGCAACGCTTCCGGTCTGATCGAAGGCATAATGTCATACCAACCGTTCGGAATTTTGTCCGCAAACTGCGCTGCGTCGAAGTGCATATAACCGACAATCGCAAAAAGAATTGCGCCGATGCTTAAAACAATTGTCTGCGCGATCTCGACTCTGACGATGCCGTGCAGACCGCCTAAAACCACATAAATTCCTGTTACCAATAAGATCAAGGTCGCGCAAATATTTTCGCCGGTTAGAGAAATTGTAGTAATTCCCAAATTTATACTGCGCGGTTCAAAATGAAGAAAAATCGCGCCGAATTTTCCCATTCCGATTGCCGAATATCCAAGCAGTGCGGAAATTGTCAAAATTGCGAAAATCGTATAGGAAAGCCGCGCAATATCGCCGGATTTATCATTTCCGAATCGAGTTTTCATCCATTCCGCGCCAGTCATCGCGTCCGAACGGCGAATCCATTTGCCCATATAAGCGAAATAAAACGCCGTGATCGGAAATCCCCAGAGCAGATGCACCCACATTCCTTTTAAGCCGAGCGCGATAAAGGTCGAAACGATCCACATCGTTCCCGTAATATCGAAATAAGAACTCGAACCCGACATCGCTAACGCCCACCATGGAAGCTGCCGACCGCCCAGAAAATACGATGACATTCCTTTCGCCGCGCGGCGTTTCATCGCAAAACCGATACTCATTATTGCCGCCAGATATACGACGACGATGATTTGATCAAGAACGGATAAATTCATAATTTTATTTGGACTGTCAAGATATTTAAGAAATTATTCTTACCAAAATTTCATTTTCAAAACTGTTTCTGAAAAACTTTCTTTTAACCGTTGATAAAGTATTTAAAGCCGAGTTTTTCATAAATTGACATAATTGGTCTAACCAATTATGTCAATTCTCATTTTAGTTTCTTTTTCTATGCATTTGTATTATTAGAATGCCGGTTAATCACCGTTGTCCAAAAAATGTTTGCCGACTATTCTCAAAATTTCTTTTATTTGTTTGTTCCAATAAGTCCAATCGTGACCTCCGGGAACTTCTTTATATTCGAAATCAAGTCCGTTTTCTTCCAACAAAGAAACAAGTTCCCGATTGATATTGAGAAAAGCATCTTCCTTTCCGCAATCAATATAAAGTTTAGGAATTTCAAAAATCTTTTTACTGTTTGTTCGCCTGACCAATCTAAACACATCGTTCTCCGGTCTGGTCAAACTGTCTTTATCTCCAAACACATTAGAGATCGAAACGCCCATATTAACCCAACCGGTTCCGTGATGTTCATCGTGTTGAAGCGGTGCTTCAAAAGCTCCGCTCATCGAACCGGCGAAAGAAAAAAGATCAGGTCTCTTTAAAGCAAACTTCAAAGCACCGTAGCCGCCCATTGAAATTCCGGCAACTGCCCGTAAACTTTTCTGACCATTTATCTCGTATAAACTTTCAACTGCGGGAATAAATTCTTCCAGAAAAAAGGTTTCTATCCTTTCAGTTCCAACCCCTGCGCCGTCCGTATACCAACTATCACCTGCATCTGGAAGAACAATAATAAAATTGCAATCTTCCGCGTAAGTTTTCAGATCCGTTAACTCGACCCAATTTTGATATGAACCGAACAAGCCGTGAAGCAAATATAAAACCGGATATTTTTTTCCATTATTTTCATAATCTGCGGGCAAAATTGCTTGATACGAAACTGTTCTTTGTATAAGAGAACTCTCAATACTTTCTTCTTTAAGTTTATTCACGGAAAAAACCAAAAACAAATTCTTTATCAACGCTTAAGACTAAGTATTTTTACCATTTCTCTTTTTCGCTTGTCAAGCCTTTTTTAAATATTTGTTAAATTTAAAAATTTTCGTCTCGACTTAAAACGATTTTTCGATAACCTTTTTCGGTGTTTGAAAGCAATTCTGCAATGCGATCGGAATTGCTCCGAAAAGGCTCGGACGTTGGACGCTGGCAGGACGAATCGTAATTTGTTCAGGCGAAACTATGTAACGGCTACGCAGTTTTTTCTTTATCACCGGTTCAATTAAAGACCACGCAGAAGTTATGTCGCCGCCGATGACGACCGTTTCCGGGAAAAGTCCGTGCGCCAGATTGCTGATTCCTTCGCCTAAGTATTCAGCAGTAATTTTTAATGATTCGAGTGCCATTTGATCGTTTTTATTGGCGAGCGAAATTAATTTTTTAATACTTACAGGCGGCAGTCCGAGTTTTGCCGTAACGCGCTGAAATCTTTCTACCGTTGCACGTTCCGAAGCGAAAGTTTCCCAACAACCTCGTCTGCCGCACGAACATAATTCCCCGTTCGGATCAATGCTCATATGACCGAATCCGCCTAAACCAAGCCGCGAGCCGACGTGAAGTTCGCCGTTTATTATTAGACCTGTTCCTAGACCTTCGACCACGAGAATAAAAATTAAAGTGCGAACTTTCGCCTCGCTCAAAGGACCGTACCAAAGTTCTGAAAACGCCGCGGCGTTGGCATCGTTTTCGACATAGATCGGAAGATTTAGACGCTTGGCTAAAATTTCGCGCAACGGCACATCTTGCCATTCGAGATTCGGCGACGTAACGACCGTGCCGGTTTCGCGGTTTATAAGTCCCGGAACGCTTACTCCGACCGCGGCGAATTTGGCTTTTGAATACTGTGTTTTAATTAAATCTTCAACACTGTAGGCGAGTTTTTTCAAAAAGTTATTCGGCTCGATCTCGGTTAAGATTGACTTTTGTTTGAGAATTCTGCCGTTAAAATCACTTACGGCAAAAATCGTATCGGAAACTCCGATGTCAATGGCGAGAACATAAAAACTCTCGGCATTAATATAAAGATGTCTCGGAGGTCTGCCGCCGCTCGAAGGACCTTCCGCGCCTTCGTAAACGAAATTGTTTTTAATCAGACGATTTACAATTGCCGAAACAGTTCCGGCGCGTAAACCCGTATATTTCACAATATCAGCGCGGGATATCGGTTGTTGTTCACGAATTAAATGGAGAAAAATCGTTTGATTAATATCCCGAACATCGTGGACATCCACCATCTTAAACCCGTTATTTTTATTTTTCATTATAGTAATCCGCGTCTCAGTTTAATATACAAAGATTTGCTGGACAACAATCTATGAGGTGGTTGAATAAAAGTGAGAGAAAAATATCTTTGATGAAATATCGAAGATATGTGGAAAATACGATGCCGAGTTTAAGCGTAACGCGTTGTAAAAGGCGTTTGATGGACAATCAATTTGATCGGTCGCTGAAGAATTGGGCGTATGAATTTATAATTCATACTGCCATATGCAATGAGCTGCTAAAACTAACGGTGATAGAGCGGTTTCGGGCAAGGGATTAAACGAAACTAGAAGCCTTGAAAAAGCGCAATACAGATTTGGAAATCCTAAGCAACTCATTTCATGACACCTTCAGGCAAGGAAGTTAAAACGTTATGCTTTTATTGATGTTGAGCTGGTTAATTATCCGTTGAAGTTGTTATGCCGGGTAATGAAGGTGTCGGCGAGCGGCTGCTATACCGACGGAAAAGATTAAACAAACCGCCGTATTTAAGGCAAAGGAAACTCGCTGATTTAATCAGGCATTGTTACTTTGAAAACCGAAGACGTTATGGCGCACGGCATTAGCCAAAGTTGGATGTCAGGATCAGACAGTACAAAGTGCGCTGTCTAATAAGTGAAAAGCGTTTGAAAGCTGTCCAAGCCCCATTTGTTGATGCTGTCGTGAATTTGGGGCAGCTTTTTAAGCTAGACATTTGCAAATATAAGGTTAGAACATTTCTTCGATAGCATTAACAAAGACTGTAAGTATCAAAGAATAAATGCGTTGTTTTAGAAATGCCCCAAAAGCTGGACAGAACCAATTTTACAGGTCAAATTAACTATTGTTTATTTTATATCCAACTTCTTCACAATCCGACCGACCGGATAAAGACCGATATTTTTATCGAAATACGGCGAGTGCGTGTAGAAGAAATTCAGACGTGCGCGCGGATTTTTGGCAAAGTTTTCGTCTTTTAATTTTTCCTCGAATTCCTTTTTCAGTTCGGGACTTTTGGCGAGCATTTCGCGGGCGAGTTTTTCGACGACGTAGCCTTCGCCGTATTCTTTTTGCTCGAAGATCGGGTTGAAAAATCCCCAATACATAAACGAATCGGGCGAATTCGGTTCTAATAAATGGATCGCCACATCAGCCGCCGTCTGGTCTAACGGGATGATTATCGAATTGGCGGGAAATGTCCGTGTTTCTTTGACCGAAACGGTTTTAAAGGACAAATTTACGCGCCCTTCAAACGAACTGTTCGCCCATTTCGCACCTTCAAAACGATAGCTTTCTACCTCGATTTCGAGCGGTTTTTCGATTGTTTGAAATTTGATGCCGTGTGCGCTGATGACTTCGATGACTTCCGTCCATTGCGGCGGCACGATGTAATAAAGCGGCGGCGCGACGGACGCGGAAACTTTCGCCGTGTCGTAGCGCGGGATTTTTATATCGAGCGGTTTCGTGCCGTAAATAATGCGCTCTGCGCCCGAAATATCGCTTTTTTCCTTCGTGTATTCGATGCCTTTGAAATCGAATTCCGTCGCTTGCGGCGTGATTTCTAATCTCAAAGGAAATTCACGGTTTGCGTCGTAAGTTTTCCCGCGTTCGACTGTCGCTTCGTCGGCTTTTTTGTTCGCTTCAAAAAGACTCGCTTTATTTTCGATAATTTCTTCGATCGTGTAACGCAAAATGTCGTAAGTTCCGCGCACGCGGGATTTGTAAGGCTTTAAACTATGCGTTTCGATCAACAATCCGGCGCGGTTTCTGAGCGGCGCGTAACCCGTCGCAAAACGCGGCGTGGCGATAAACGTCGCAATTCCGCCTGTAACTTCGCGTCCGGCAAATTCGACATAATGTGTTAAAAGATTGCCTTCCGATTCGACTTTCGGCACGACGTTTCCGTCAAAATGCACGTCCATCCAATTTTTTATCAGCGGCGAAACTTCCCCGAAATGCGCGTATTCATAAGTTACGTTATAACGAAAATCCGCGCCGTCGGTGACGTGGCAGTCAATGAAAAAATCAGGTTTCCAATTATTCCAAAGCGCGAGCCAGGCGCGTGTCTCCGGCGCGTCGGCTTTCATATAATCACGGTTGAGATTCATTCCGGCGGAATTTGCCCGAAAACCCATTTCCGCCGGACCGTTTTGATTGATGCGGTTATACGGCGAAAAAAGTTCGTGTCCGTCAACATTGTAGATCGGAATAAAAAGAATCACCGTGTCTTTTAATAGATCAATGCGCGTTTTTGTGATCGCAATATCACGAAGAAGCGCAAATCCCGCATCTTTGCCGTCCGATTCCCCGGCGTGAATACAGGCTTGAATTAAAATAATCGCTTTACCTTTTTTCCGTGCTTGTTCGACCGAAAACGTCTTGTCATTCGAAGCGATCAAAAGCGGCAACTCTCTGCCTTCGCCCGATCTGCCGAATGTCGTGTATTCGATCAACGGCGAAGCGTCGGCGAGTTTTTTGCTGAATTCGACGGTTTCCTTGTAACGCGGAGTTTCGCGGTAATCGGTCTTTTCGGCGTATGTCTGCCAGTCTTTCGGCACGTTCGGCGATTCGCTCTGGGCTTTTGTAGTCATAGAAAATATGCTGATAAAAATCAGGCAAATGAAAGTAAACATTGTCATTTGCCGACGAATTAAAATTTCGGATTTCATAAATTCGGTTTTTCCGGTTCGGTTTTCATTTTCTTACCGTTATAATTAGAAAAATAGTTTAGCACGAATTATGGATCACTCATCGCTGAACTAATCACAAACGGTTTAACCGAAAATCAAATTTTAAGTTTTCCTCTGCAATTTAGAATGTATTGCAAACTCTCAGCAGTTTTTTAACGAAAACTTAAATATAACTTTAATTATTAACACGACTTAAAAAACAGAAGAAAAATGAAAAATTTATTTAGACATATCAAAGGCGATGCTTTCGGCGGCATTACGGCGGGAATCGTTGCGTTGCCGTTAGCGTTGGCGTTCGGCGTAACTTCCGGTCTGGGACCGAGTGCCGGACTTTACGGGGCGATTTTTCTGAGTTTTTTCGCCGCATTATTCGGCGGAACACCGACTCAGATTTCCGGTCCGACAGCACCGATGACGGCGGTCAGTCTCGTCGTAATTGCCGGAATTGTCGGCGCAAACGACGGCAATGTCGAAAAAGCACTGCCGATTATTTTGGCGGTTTTTCTGTTAGCCGGATTATTTCAGATCGTTATCGGCATTTCGGGAATCGGAAAATATATCAAATACATTCCGTATCCGGTCGTTTCGGGTTTTATGACGGCAATCGGCGTGATGATTTTGATAACGCAGATTCTGCCCGCCGTCGGTTATTATCCGAATGACGACGAAGCCTTGAAAAATTCTTTCAAGCCGCGAGCCGAAGTCGTTCTCATTAACAAAACCGTGCGCGAAGCCGGAGACAAAGGCGTTCTCGTTATAGAAAATTCCAAAGAAATCGCCGGCAAATTTAAAGATATTTCTCAGGAAGAAATCAACACCGAAGCGTCAAGTATGGCGAAAAGTTATGCGTCGGGCGTTGTCGGCACGATCAAAACTCTGCCGAGGGCAATCAGTCAAATAAATTATCTCGAACTGATTCTGACGATATTGACGATTCTTATTATTTACGGGTTCGGACGAGTAACGAACGCCGTTCCAAGCACTTTGGTGGCACTTTTGGTTGTTTCGGGAATCGCCTATTTCGGGAATTTGGGTTATCGTCCGATAGCGCAAATTCCGAGCGGTTTTCCGCAGTTTAATCTCGGAATAATTACGAATTTCAATTTCGGAGCAGTAACGCCGTATATTTTCGCGGCTTTGTCACTGTCTTTTCTCGGCGCGATTGACTCGCTTTTAACATCTGTCGTCGCCGATAATATGACCAAAACAAAACACGAACCAAATAAAGAATTGGTCGGTCAGGGAATCGGCAACAGCATCGGAGCATTATTCGGCGGTTTGCCGGGTGCGGGCGCGACGATTCGCACGGTCGTCAATATCAAAGCCGGCGGCAAAACCCGTCTGTCCGGGATGATCGCGGGTGTGCTTTTGCTCTTGATCTTACTCGCGCTCGGTCCGGTTGCGTCCAAAATTCCGGCGGCAGTTTTAGCGGGAATTCTAATTACCGTCGGCATCGGAGTTATGGATTACAAAGGCTTAAAAGCCGTGACCAGTATGCCGCGCGACATTGATCTGAAAATCTTTAAAATCAGTTCGGAAGTTCTCGTGATGGTGATCGTTCTTTTGCTTTCGGTATTTTGGGATTTAGTCAGTGCCGTCGGCATCGGATTGATTCTTTCGTCCATTTTATTTATGAAGAAAATGGGCGATTTTACGGCGGACGAATCAAGGCTCGTGTCTTTGCAAGAAGATGAAAAAGGTTCGGCTCTGTGGCAGGACGAAACATCGTTTCCGGCGGAACTGGATGCCGAAGTTTTCATAAAACATCTTAACGGACCCTTATTTTTCGGTTACACCAGTGATTTTCAGGCTTTGGCGCGGCAAATACCGAAAACGGCTTCGCACGTCGTTTTACGGATGGACAGAGTTCCTTATATGGATCAATCGGGACTTTACGCGCTCGAAGATGTTTTGCTCGATTTGGAAAGCAAAAACATTCACACGCTTATCGTCGCGCCGCAAAAACAGCCGTTGATGATGATGCAGCGGATTGACATCATTCCCGATCTCGTGCCGGAAGAACATATTTATGACGACTTTAAAACTTGTCTGGAATTCATCAAAGAAAATGTGGAAGACAAATACAACACGGACGGTTCTTTGAAATAAATTTAGAGTTGAAAAGTTTTATTACTGAGTGAAAATCAAGTTTTCGTTAATATTTAACGCTATGATCTTATCGCTCAAATTCATTTCACGCGCTTTTTCGTTTAATAAACGAAGCGGCTGCGACAGCGGTTCGTCCGAGAGATCGAACCGCCCGAAGTGCATCGGAATCAAATATTTCGCTTTCGCGTCCTGAAACGCTTGAAGTGCGTCTTCGGGATTATTATGATTCGCTTTCATAAACCAGCGCGGTTCATACGCGCCGATGCCGATCAGAAAATAATCAATGTCGGGGAAAAGTTCGGCAGTTTGTGCGTAATGATTTCCGTAGCCCGAATCGCCGCTGAAATAGATCGTCTTTCCCGCCGCCTGAATTATATAACTGCCCCACAAACGCCAGTTCATATCGAAAAGTGCGCGCCGCGACCAATGACGGGCGGGCAAAAAATATATTTTCAAATCGCCGTCATTAATATCAAATTGCTGAAACCATCCGGCATTTTGCGTTTTATTCGTCGCGGTTTTCCAATCGTTGAAAAGTTCATCCATTCGCAAACCGCCGAGAAAAACGGCATTCGGAAATTTCGCGGCGATTTGCTTAATCGAATCCGCGTCCGCGTGGTCGCGGTGATCGTGCGACAGCAAAACGTAATCAACTTGTTTAATTTTCTCAAGCGGCGACGGCACATCAACATAAGTCGAAACGAGCGGCGGATTCCCGAAAACCGGATCAAGAAGTAGATTTTTGCCGCCGATGCGAATAAAAAATGATGCGTGACCGAGCCACAAAATGCCGTCTTTTTCGCTTTGTAAAAAATCCGTCGGGTCTAAAACCTGTAATCTTTCCGCGTCGTTTTTCTTTTCCTCGGCAAATTTGTTTCCGCCGAATTTCCATTTCAGCAGATCAATTGTCGAAGATACAAACGGATGTTCGAGATTTACGAAACGGTCGTCTTGATCGAGCGGCGTTCCTTTGAAATTTTCCTTTATCGTCGTGAGATTTTCATTTCTTGTAAAATTTTTCACTTCTGCGTAGTCAAATTCACCGATCAAAATAAAAACAATTAAAATGACAATAATGATCGAGAAAGTTATTCCTGTTCCAATAAGCAGTTTTTTCATTTTTCCGTTTCAGATTCGTCGTCTTCTTCGGTAAACAGACGGCTGACGGGCGATTGGGCGGGCGGAAGATTTTCGCGGTGTTCGATCAAATTTTTCTGCATTTTTTCGACTGATTCTTTTGCTCTTTCAAAATCGTCGGAATTGATTTTTAAAATGATTTTTCCGTCGCGGTTCGGCAGTTCACTCAGGCGCGTGAAACTTTTTAGACGAATTTCGATCTTTGTTCCGCGACGGAAAAATCCTTTGCGAAACTTTATGTCGAGAATTTCGTCGAGCGCGATCTTGGCTTCTTTTACGCCGTTTTTGATTAAACCGAAAAGTTTAGATTCAAATTCCAAAACGACTCCGGCAGGCGAAAACTTGCCGATGCCGTCAATCTGCGACAGACCGTTTTCGGTTTTAAATGGAACGCTTGTAAATCTTGTGTTAGCCATTTCTCTATTATACGTCCTCGGCGCGTTTTTCGTTTCCTTCGTTTCGCTCGTGCATTTTTATCTCGTCGAGTTTTTCCTTTTCGCCGATATAATTAAAAATTGTCAGCGAAAAAGAAACGAGTGCGACGGCGATGCCGTAATAGAGAGTGTCGAGCGCAGACTCTGAAGACAAAAGTTTTTGCAGGAATTTAACGGCAATGACCGGAACGATGACAAAACCGAATTTCGCTTTAAGTTCGCTCAAATTCTGCACGAGCATCCAATCGGGAACATCCAATTTGCCGATAAAAAGTTCGTAAAGGCTGATCGAGATAACGAGCATTGCGACGGCGACCAGAAAACTGTCCAGACAATCGAAAAGCACAATCAATTTATAATCGTTGCTCGCATAATTTAAAACCGTATCCTTAAACGCTTCGACCGTTTTATACGCGCCGTAAAAAAATGACAGCAATGCTCCGGCAAGCAATCCGAAAACTCCGATCAGCGCAAGATAGCGTGATTTTTCAATTATCCATTTCATAATTTGGACTTAATCGTCTTCTTCAAAATCCATAGCGTTCAAGTCATCGTCAGTATCTTTCGGCTGACCAAATAATTTGAGCCACACGAAACCGATAATTCCGGCAATCAAGGATGCGGGCAAAATTGACATTTTTGATGCGTTTATCACGTTTGCGTTTTCGACAAAAGCGAGATTAGTAATAAAAATTGACATCGTAAAACCGATTCCGCCTAAGAAACCTGCGCCGAGAACGTGTTTCCAATTCAAATCGAGCGGCAGACGGCAAATTCCGAGGCTAACGGCGATAAAACTCAAAAGCATAATGCCGAAAGGTTTTCCAAAGATCAATCCGCTCATAATTCCCAGACTATTTAAAGAAATGATACTGCTTGCCCAATCTGCGCCGATGATGATTCCCGTGTTTGCTAATGCAAATACCGGTAAAATTCCAAATGCGACGGGTTTGTGCAGAAAATGTTCGAGTTTGTAAGATGGTGAAGTTTCGTCATCCTCGAGTGCCGTAAATGGAATCGTAAATGCCAGAAGAACGCCCGCAATCGTCGCGTGAACGCCGGATTCGAGCATAAAAAACCACATCACCGCGCCGCCGATCATATACGGAATGAGCGACATTACTTTTGCTTTGTTGATTACACTTAAAAGACCGAAAACAACCATCGCCGCGAATAAATAACCAGTTGAAAGCTTCGCTGTGTAAAAAACCGCGATAACGATGATTGCGCCGAGGTCGTCCATTACGGCGAGTGCGGTCAGGAAAATTTTCAGCGAAGCCGGAATGCGGCTTCCCAAAAGTGCGAGAACGCCGAGCGCAAATGCAATGTCGGTCGCCATCGGAATTCCGATTCCGGCTTGAGTCGGTGTTCCATTGTTAAAAATAAAATGGAGTAGCGCGGGAAACCCGAGTCCGCCGACTGCTGCGAATATTGGAAGCAAGGCGTTTTTAAAATTTGAAAGTTCGCCTTTGTAGAGTTCGCGCTTTAATTCCAACCCGATGAGCAGAAAAAATACCGCCATCAAACCGTCATTGATCCAATGCTCGATGCTCAAACCGCCGACATATAAATGCCAGAAATCCAGATATTTTTTACCGAGAATTAAGTTTGCAGTTAAGAGCGAAACAATTGTGCAAACGATTAAAACGATTCCGCTTGCCTTCTCCGAATCAAAAAATTCTTGGTAGGATTTTGTTAGTTTCCTTTTGACTACGCTCATTTTTTTATCTGGAAAAATCTAAGGCGTGAGCCATTTTCTGTCAATATCGCCGTTTTCATTCCAGACAAACAGCGAACGGCGGTTTCCCTGAAAATCGAGTTCGAGACAATCTATCACTTCTATTTTTGTCGAAATAACGGCAAATCCTTTGCGTCCGATCTCGGATTCTTCGCGCGTCGGTTCGCGGTCTTGAATTTCTTCCGGCAAACCCGAAGTCGGTTTTTTGCTGATATTCGTCGGTGCTTCGCCGATATAACAGCGGCGCGAAAACGGCGCGGTCGCCTGCCATTGTTCTTCGGCGAGTTCGTCATCCGTGTGAATTTCCGCTTTTCCCTGAATTCGCAGTTGAAGTTTTTCCGCGACGTGGTAAAAAAGCCAGTAAATATTCGGATTCGCCCTTATTTGCTGGATTTTCGGCGCACCAGTATGCGTGTGAAACGCCAGCGTCGGCGGTTTACGCCAGAAACGACGGAGAACAACGACGCGCAAACTCGGCGCACAACCTTCGGCAACAGTTCCGAAAACGGGCGAATGAAACGGATGTTTTCGATCAAGCGTTCCGAGATCGAGATGTTTCCAAATCTTTTTTAAAATATCGCCGTGTGAAACCGGCTTATCCCAAATCGAGTCCATAAAAATAGTTGGCTGAAAGTTGACTGAAAGTTGACTGGAAGTTTGCTGAGTTAGCTGGAAGTTGACTGAGTTGGCATCTAAAAAAAACTCAGCAAACTCTCAGCCAACTCAGTCAACTCCCCGTCAACTTCCCATCAACTTTTCAGCTTTTCAATAATTGCGCTTGCAAAATCCGCCGTCGAAGCCGTGCCGTTCAAATCTCTCGTGCGAATCTCGCCTTCACGGAAAACTTCCATCATCGCGGCTTCAGCGCGATCTGCCGCGTCGGTTTCATCAAGATGACGCAGCATCAAAAATGACGACATCATAATTGCCGTCGGGTTGGCGATTCCTTGTCCGGCGATGTCAGGCGCAGAGCCGTGAACTGCTTCAAAAACCGCGCCTTGTTCGCCGATATTTGCTCCCGGCGCAAGTCCGAGACCGCCGATTAATCCCGCGCACAAATCGGAAACGATGTCGCCGTAAAGATTTTCAAGCACCATCACATCGAATTGTTCGGGGCGCATCACTAATTGCATACAAGCGTTGTCAATGATCTTGTCATCGGCTTCGATGTCTGTAAACTGCTTCGCCATATTGTAAAAACATTCGAGAAAAAGTCCGTCGGATAATTTCATAATGTTCGCTTTGTGCATCGCCGTAACTTTCGTGCGATTGTTGTCGCGGGCGAATTCAAAAGCATATTTCGCAATCCGCGTCGAGGCTTTTTCCGTGATGATTTTTATTGATTCGACAACGCCCGGAACGACGACGTGTTCCAAACCGGCGTATAAATCTTCCGTGTTTTCGCGCACGATGACGAGATCGAGTTCGGGATAACGGCACGGAACATTCGGCAAAGCTTTGATCGGACGCACATTCGCATATAAATCCAACGCTTTTCGCAAACCGACGTTGACCGACGTGAAACCTTTACCGACGGGCGTGGTCAGCGGTCCTTTGAGCGCGACTTTGTTGCGTTTGATAGATTCGATGGTCGCTTCGGGAATTGTCGTGCCGTATTTTTCCAGTGCCTGCGCGCCGATAATCTGCGTTTCCCATTCGATCTCAACGCCCGTCGCTTCGAGCATATTGACGGTTGCCGCAACGATTTCCGGTCCGATTCCGTCGCCGGGAATTAATGTAATTGTGTGTTTCATTATATTTGTCTTTTGTCGTTTATCCTTTGTCCGTTGTAAATTTAAAGCTAGTTTTATAATGACAAAAATAAAGGGCTAATGACAAAAGACAAAGAACAAATTTCAGAAGTTTTAATAATCGGCGGCGGCGTAATCGGCTTGAGTCTCGCCCGCGAACTGCATAAAAAAGGCATTAGAAAAATTACGATTCTCGAAAAAAATTCCGACACGGGAACGGAATCTTCCTACGCCGCCGCCGGGATGCTCGCGCCGCACGCGGAAACTGATCGGCTCGATGATTTTTACCGTTTTTGCGAAATGTCCAACGATCTTTATTCGGAATTTGCCGGAGAATTATATGAAGAAACCGGAGTTGATATTGAATTGGATAAATCCGGTACGCTTTATCTCGCATTTACGGAAAATGATGTTTTAGAGATTCGTCATCGTTTTGACTGGCAGAAAAAAGCCGGATTGGATGTCGAAAGATTGTCGCCCGTCGAAATTCACAAACTCGAACCTTTCGTATCGCCCGATGTTCTCGAAGGTTTGCTTTTTCCGAACGATTGGCAGGTCGAAAACCGCAAACTTTTAAATGCTCTGAAAAAGTATGCGGAAATAAATAATATTGAAGTTATTGAAAATGCGAAAGTCGAAGGTTTGCGTTTTGAAAACGGGAAAATCGTCGGCGCGAAAACAGAAAAAGATTTTTTTCGCGCTGCTACGGTCGTTTTAGCAACGGGCGCGTGGACTTCGCTCATCAAAGCCGACGGTTTTACTCTTAAAATGCCGGAAATAAAGCCCGTTCGCGGTCAGATGATAAGCTTTCGCACGGCGAAACGGCTTTTTTCAAAAGTTATTTATACAAAACGCGGTTATCTCGTGCCGCGCAAAGACGGGCGAATTCTGGCGGGCGCAACGGTTGAAAATGCGGGATTTGAAAAGGAAAATACGGCGAGCGGAATTTCCTTTTTGCGCGAAATCGCTTTGGAAATCGCGCCGACTCTTGTAAATTTAGAGATTGCCGAAAAATGGTCGGGTTTGCGTCCGGCTTCGACAGACGGTTTGCCGGTTTTAGGAAATTTTCCTGAAGCCGAAAATCTGTTTATCGCCGCCGCGCATTACCGCAACGGGATTTTGCTCGCGCCCGCGACGGCGCAAATTTTGGCGAAAAAAATTGTTGACGATGCCGATTCGGAATTTCTCGAATCATTTGGTTTGGAAAGATTCGGTAAATTTGAATTTCCCGCGTCCGTTTAAAAAAGTTTTATGAAAAAGTTACTAATTCCGGTTTTATTTTTATCATTCGCCGCTGCTGATATTTCGGCACAAGCACGGCGCATTCGTCCCGAAAATCAAGCTCCGCAGAGCGCGTCGGTAAACGAAATTGACAACAAAACCGCCGAACAGCTTTACACGGAAGCGAGTCTTTATTCGAAGAACAAATTTGCCGAATACCAACAGAAAAAACTGCCTTACAGCCAGAGTTTATATGAGCGAACGACGCTTGAACAGCGGCAATTGGCGGCGAAATATGCAACCCAAATTTCATCACGCGAAAATCTGACGAGCGAAGACACATATTATCTCGGAATGCTTCACGACACGGCGGATAATTTCGACGGCGCGTTTGAAAATTTGCAGAAATATATTGCGTCCGCCGACAAAGACGTTGAAAAAGCGCAGACGGCGCGTTCGGTTTTGATAATTATCGAGGCAAACAGAAAAAATTTCGATTCGGCGGAACAAATGTTAGTCGAATATTTGAATAACGAACCAGTTAAATTAAGCGAACGTTCAAAAATCGAAACCGAATTGGCAAAAAATTACAAGGCGGAAAAAAACTACAGACAAGCCTCTAAACACGCCGAAGAAGCGTATCGAACGACAAAAGGACTTTTTCAGGATTCGACATCACGCGCCCGCGGACTCAACGAATTAGCTAATGCCGGAATGACAGTTTTTGAAACTTATCGTGAAGCCAAACAGCAGACGGAAGCCGGCAAAATGCTCGAAGATATGAGGAAAACTGCCGTGTTTGTTGAATCAAACGCAATTTATTATATGGCGGTTGACGAAAATATCAAGTATTTAATTGAAACAGGACGCAAACCCGATGCGCTCAAACTTTACGACGACGCTCTGAAATCGGCGAACAAAGATTTTATTAACAAAACTCTCGCCGCCGATGTTATTCGCCGTCTGAAAAAAAATGAAAAACATTACAAAATTCTCGGCGATCCCGCGCCCGAACTCGCGGAAATCGGTAGATGGCTTCCGGGCGAACAAAAAACTTTGGCGAGTTTAAAAGGAAAAGTCGTGCTTCTGGATTTTTGGGCGACGTGGTGTTTGCCGTGCCGCGAAATATTTCCGTCGCTGATCGAATGGAATCAAAATTATAAAAAAGACGGATTGGAGATTTTGGGCGTAACACGATTTTACGGCGAAGCCGAAGGTTTTAACGTAGATAATGACAACGAAATAAAATATCTCGAACGTTTTAGAAAAGCCGAACGCCTGCCGTATGATTTTGTCGTCGGAAAAAATCTGGTAAATCAAATAAACTACGGCGCGACAAATCTCCCGACAACCGTCTTAATTGACCGCAAAGGAATCATTCGCTACGTCGAATCAGGCGCGACCAACGGCGAAGAAATTCAAAAGAAAATTGATGAACTTTTAGCGGAAAAATAAAACCGGATTTTTAATTATCGCGGTTTGAAAATTATTTTTTTCGCCCACGAAATACACGAATCAAACGAAAATAAGAAATAAAATTTTAAGTTTTCTCTTTTTTCGTGCATTTCGCGGGCAAATTCTTGAGTTTTCAAATACTTTTCAAGATAAGTTCGGTAGCTTGTAAATGCTCGCTAAATCATTTATCGAAATTAAACCAACAGATATAACTCTAATGTTCTCTTTGCGAATTATTCAGAATAAAAGACGACCTGAACTATTCGGTTTTTATTCAAATATCGCCCGTGCATACCGGATTTTGCGAAGATGCGGAAAAAACGCTTGAAAACCTTTTGGAAAAAATGGTGAAATGAGATTATGAAAAATCTAAAATTTATTTTGATTTTGGTGTTATTTTTCGGTTGTCAATCAGGTTCGGTTGAGAATAAAGCAAATTCTTCGAGCGAGAACGCAAATGAAATCCAGATAAATAAAGAAAGTAATTTGTCCGCAAACGAAAGTTCAAAAACTCCCGAACCGGAACAGACAGTCGAAAAAAATAATTCTGAAAACACAGCAGAAAAAAATATCGAATCGGTTTATACCGATTTGATAGATAAAAAGTGTAAAACCATCGAATCAAACCCGGACGAAGGCGGTTGGTATCGCGGCGAATGCCCCGGAGTTGCAGACTTTAAACTCGAATTAACCGAAGGCGATCTGCGGCAGAATATCAACATTATCGCGCCGAACGGCAAAAAGTTTGAACTTGATTTCAACAGAGTGTCCGGCGCATTTTCCGCTGTCGGCGAAAAAGCTGAGTGGCGCGTTGTCAAAGATGGAAAAAATATCAAACCGTTCGCATTGATAGTGCGTTTTAACGCTGCCGAAGACCCGGAAAGTCCCGAAAAAGAAACGTCTTATTTAGTGGTTTCCAAGATCACGGACAATTCCGCCTGTATCACCGATGTCGTCAAACAGACTGCGAACGCGAACGAAAAAGCCAGAGAATTAGCCGATAATTCCGCAAACAAACCTTGTAAAAAATTTTAAAAATCAGCCAAACAATCTAATTTTAAAGCTTCATTAATTTAACGACAATTTAGGTTGTTTTTACATTATTTTGTTCTTCGGCAGAGCAATTTTTAACAGGAAGATGTGAAATTTATGAAAATAAACTTGCGTCCTGGCTTGTTAATTTCGGCGTAACGGGAAAAAATTAAAACTGCCCGGAGAATAAAATTCAAATGAGAAGAAACACAATTTTTAATAAACAGCGGCGTTCGGCGATTTTAGTTTTTTTAGTTTTTTCGATTTTAGCGGCAGGATTTTTTTTGCTTCCTAAAAATAAATCACTCGCCGAACCTGATAATTTTGTCGCGCAGATTCAGGACAAAAAAATTAATCCAGCCGGAGAATTGCTGATTGACGCGGAAACGAATGAACCGGCTGTGATGCCGCTGACGTTTGATTTCGTGCGTTCGCCCGACAAAACCGGGACGGACGGAAAAGGCAGATTTTTAATTGCCGTCAACAGCGGTTACGGTCTGACTTTTAATTCTAAAAGCAAACCTCAGCAAACCGTCTCCGTTATAGATTTGAATAAAAAGCCTGCGCCGCAAGTTGTTCAAAATATTTATTTCCCGTCGCCGCAAAGTGCAAATTTCGGACTCGTTTTTGATAAAAAAACGCAATCCGACGGCAAAATAAATCTTTATCTTTCGGGCGGTTTTGAAAATAAAATCTGGATTTTGAGTTTCGATGCGGCGAAAGAAAAACCGCTCGCGCCGAAAAACTCGCGTGACGAAAAATTCGACGCGCCGTTTATAGACGTTTCCGCGTTTGCCGAAAACGCGCCGTCGGAAAATTATAACGGCAACGCGGCGGCGGTTTATCCGACCGGAATTGATCTCGCACCTGACGGACAAACACTTTTTACTGCAAATAATTTAGGCGATACGCTCGGCATAATTTCCGATCTGCGCGATCAGCGGAAAATTTCGCGCGTCAAATTGCAGAGAGAAAACTCGACGCAGTTCGTCTATCCGTATGACGTGAAAGTTTTGCCGAGCGCGGACGGGAAAACCGCCGATAAAATTTTCGTTTCCTTGTGGGGCGATGATTCGGTCGCGGTTGTTGACGGCAAAACTCTGCGCGTTTTAACGCATATCAAAACCGAACGTCATCCGACGAAAATACTTTTTAATCGTGAAAAGACAAGACTTTTCGTGGCAAATTCCGACGGCGACAGCGTTTCGGTGATTAATACGAAAACCGACGAACTTTACAAATTCGGACAGAAAATAAATATCAAATTGGATAAAACAGCGCAAAACGGAATGAGTCCGCAAGGTTTAGCGTTGAGCGACGACGAAAAAATTTTGTATGTTGCAAATGCGAAAACAAATTCGGTCGCGGTCGTAAATCTCGATCCGAAATTAAATGAAGAAAACCGTTCGGAAGACAAATCGCGCAGTCAGCTTGCCGGATTTATTCCGACCGGAAACTACGCTTCGGCGGTTGCGTTTGCCAACGGAAAAATCTTTATTGCCAACGGAAAAGGCACGGGAATGGAAGAATCTTCCGTCAAAGTTACGTCGAGCGGACTTTACCCGAACACGCCGAACGCGCAGTTTCCCGGCGAAGGTTACAATCGGCGCGGCGAATACAGCGCGGCGATTGTTTCGGGAAATATTTCGGTCGTTGATCTTCCAAATGAAAAAGAACTTTTCGCCTACACGCAAACCGTGATGCGCGATAACGGTTTGATCGGTGCGAAAGAAGCAAAAATTTTTCCAAACGGAAAATCGCCGTTCAAGCACGTTATTTATATCATCCGCGAAAACAGAACTTACGATCAGGTTTTCGGCGATCTCGAAAAAGCCGGCAACGGTCAAAAAGCCGACGGCGATGAATCCGTAGCGATTTTCGGCGCGGGCGAAATCGCAAAATCTCCGAACGGCGCGACGCAAAACATTACGCCGAACGCGCGCAATCTGGCGTTACGGTTCGGTTTAATGGACAGATTTTTCGTCAACGCCGAAGCGTCGCCCGACGGTCATAACTGGTCAACCGCCGCGTTTTCAAACGATTATGTTGACAAGGCTTTTCGCTGGAATTATTCGGGGCGCGGGCGAACTTACGATTACGAAGGTTTCAATCGTCTGCCGTCATACGATCCGCCTTCGGGACAACCGCCCGTCGCTTTGCCGTCGGTTTTCGATCTTCCGGCGAATGAAACTGACGTTGCCGATTTTCTGAAAAAATATGTGCCGTATTTAAAAGGAAACCGCGATGTCGGCGAACCGGAGACGCTTTATTTGTGGGATTTGGCGCAGAGAAATAATCTCACTTACCGAAATTACGGCGAATATATCGCAACCGTTTCCGCTGAAGACGTAAAGGAAGTCAACACGCGCACGCCGAAAAAATATCCAGACATTTCGCCGACTTTGAAGGCGTTTGCCACGAAAAAGTCGCTCGAAAATCATTTCTCGAACGGCTTGAGAAATTTCGACCAAAAAACGCCCGATTCGATGACGACCGATTCTTATCGAGCCGCGAAAGAATCCGGCGGTAAATCGGACGCGCTCATCTCTTATGAAAATTCTGACGAAAAATTTCACGGAAGTTCGCGTTTCGGCGAATGGCTCAAGGAATTTCGCACGTTCGAGGAAAATTTGAAAAGCGGCAAAGGAGATCAACTGCCGAATCTTTCGATCATACGCTTTTCCAACGATCACACCGCCGGACTTCATAAAGGAACGCCGACACCGCAATTTTACGTTGCGGAAAATGATTACGCCATCGGCAAATTGGTCGAGGAAATTTCAAAAAGCGAGTATTGGAAAGATACGGCGATCTTCATTGTCGAAGACGACGCGCAGGACGGTCCCGATCACGTTGACGCGCATCGTTCGCCCGCGTTTGTCATTTCGGCTTATAACCGCGAAGGCGCGTTAATCCACGATTTTCACAACACGGTTTCGCTGATTCGCACGATGGAAATATGTCTGAATCTGCCGCCGATGAATTTCCTCGACGCACACGCCGCGCCGATTGATATTTTTACAGGCAAAGCTGATCTCTCGCCGTTTCAGGCGCAAATGCCGGAAGTCGCTCTCGATAATCTTTATCCGTCCGAAAATCCTTCGACGGCGATGTTGAAATATATGAAACTTACCGATAAGCAGGATTTGAAACATCAAGATATGGCGAATCCGCGCGAATTAAACGAAATCATCTGGTTTTCGGTCAGAGGAAATTCCGCGCCGATGCCGGAAATTGCGCGTCTTCCGGCGTTTGACGTGATGACGGCGGGAATCAAACCCGACGACGATGACGATGAAAAAGAATTGGCGGATGAAGATGAGTGATAAAATTCAGCTAAAGCCGGAGATTAGTAGTTTTATTGATTCCCCTTTATCTTCTCGATAAAAATATCATTCAAACTCGGCTCGATCTTTTCAAATTTGGAAATCTCCGCGCCGTTTTCAATTAATTTGACGAGAAGTTTCTGAGCGTCGGCATTTTCGGCGAGAACCAATTCTTTTTCGTCGGCGTGTTCGATTATTTGCGCCACGAGAGTTTCATCATTTAAAACCGCTTCGCCGCCTGTTGCTCTGAGCGCGATCATATTTTTGCCGAAACTCGCTTTTATGTCGCGCAGAGTTCCCGAAACTACTTTTTTCGATTTGTTTATCAGCAGAATATCTTTGCACAGACGTTCGGCGGTTTCCATTAAATGCGTCGAGAAAATTATCGTTTTATCGGCGGATTTGAATTCGTCAATCACGTCCATCATAAAACCGACGTTAACGGGATCGAGACCGGAAAAAGGTTCGTCTAAAATCAGCAGATCGGGATCGTGCAGAACTGTTGAAATGAATTGGATTTTCTGCTGCATTCCTTTGGAAAGGTCGGTCGTTTTCTTTAATTTCCAATCGGAAAGCTCCATTCGTCCGAGCCAAAAATCAATTCGTTTGTCGGCTTCGGTCTGCGAAATTCCTTTGAGCGCGGCGAAATAGCGAAGTTGTTCCTGAACTTTTATTTTTTTATAAAGCCCGCGTTCTTCGGGCAGATAACCGATTCTTTCCTGCAAACTGCGCGTGAAATTTTCGCCGAAAAGCGTGATTTTTCCTTCGTCGGGTTTTGTAATTCCGACGATCATCCGAATCGTCGTCGTTTTTCCCGCGCCGTTCGGTCCGAGAAAACCGAAAATTCTTCCGGCTTCAATGTTGAAACTCAAATCATCAACCGCCGTGAAATCTCCGTAATGCTTGGAGACATTTTCAACGCGCAAACTTGCTTTTTCATTGCTCATAAATTTAAAAGCTAACAGGGATGAGCAATATGAACAAGGATATTGAATCATTTTCTTATCCTGTCATTCTTGCTCATCCCTGTTACATATTTCTTCCGATTACCCGAAAATTGACGACGGAAATTCAAACTGATTTCCCATCAAAAAATACGCGAGATTCGGTTTTTCGTGCGAGCGGTCGTAACCGACGAGTTCGACATAAGCATTTCCCGAAACATCGAATTCGCCGGCTTTTCCTTTGACATCGCACGCGCCTTCCCAATAGACGATCATCGTCGTGCCGCGCGTATCGAGTTCCTGATCGTTAATCACGGGCGTAACGGTTAAATCTAGTTCAAATTTCGGCAAGGTGACTTTCCAACCGCTCGGATAAGTCGCTTTCGTGCGCGGACTTTTCCAATAACCCGTCGGTTCGATGGTGAAATCCTCGTTCGTCAAAGGCGTAAAATTTCCGTGTTCGTCAACATAAGTTCCGCTCGAATGTTCGGACACATTGTTGCTGCTGTCGCGCAGTTGATAACACATCAACTCGCAGCCGTTTTCCAGTTGAATCGAAAACCAATCCCAACCTTTTTGCTTTTCGGTCGGTGTCCAAGTCCCGAATTCTCTGTCCATCCACGCGCTGCCCGTAAAATGTTCGGTTTCGCCGCCACGCGTGATGTCGCCTTCCATTTCCATCCGCGTGTATGAAAAATAGCGCGACGCTTCTTTTGAATCTTTGTAAGAAACGCCGTCCTTGCCGCGACCGTTCAAGATGATGTTTTTCGACGGTTTCAATGTCGCTTCAAAAGTTTCGTTCGCACCGATCGAAGCCCGCAAAACGTGCGCGCCGTTGGCTTCGCGCAAGCTCCAATCGCCGAGCCGCAGATAAAAATGATCTTCGCTCGCCGATGCCGGTTGATCGAAAAAACTGTTTGAACTTTTGCGGTGCGCGTAGCGGAATTTTTTTCCGTCTATGTCGGTGATCGCAAAATGCGCGAAAAAGATCGGATTGCCGAAAAGTCTGAGCGGCACGATGTTGAATTTATCGAGATCGGTGCGCCGTTTGAAAAACACGAGTTCAAAACCGAAGCGTTTGCCGCTCGCGGTTTTCGCGTGTCCTGTGTAATACCACCATTCGGTCTGCGAATTTTTGTGCGCGTAAAGATCGCGTGGGAGATTGACCGGATCAAATTCCGTCCCATCGCGCAAAGAATCAGCTTTGCCGACAAATGTGTCGGTTACGGTTTCAAAAAAATCCGCCGCGGTTTTTTCTACCGTGTCGAGAACTTTTTGAAATTCGTCTTGAAAAGTATTTTGCTCGTTCATCTTATTTATATTTTGGCAATTTCAGACGAGCATTTGCAAAAGGTAAAAGACAAAAGAAAAATCGAAACTTTTTAATTTTCGGTTCGGCGAATTTATTCAACGAAGATTTCATCCACAAAAATAAACGCTTCATAACCCGCGCCCGGATGCCACGCGGGAATTTTGCCGAGATTGTAAGCGTGAACGCGGACGTAACGCGCTTTGGTCGGCGCGATTTCCGCGGCATAATTTTTGATCTGCGGTGTCATATCTTCGGGCGCAACATCGGTTTTGATGTCGGCGACTTTTGCAAATTTTTCGCCATCGCTTGAAGTTTCAAATTCGATCTTCGTCGGCATCCAAATCCACGGTCGCGCGTCCTGCAAAAATCCGCCGCCGAGTTTTTTGATCGTCGTTTCTTTCTGCAAATCAATCACGGCGACGAAATCCTGATCTTGATAACCTTGCCATTCGCCGGACGCAAAATTAGTTGTGCCGCGAATTCCGTCAATCAAACCGACATCGCCGCCGCCCGTGTATTGGCGGTTGTATTTCGACAAGATTTTTACCGTCCAATCGTGCGGCATTTTGTTTGATAAAGATTCGACCGCGAAACTTTTCGCGCCGTTTTGATTGATCGAAATGGCTTTGATCGTCGCCGAATCTTTTAATGTGAAAGGTTTTTCGTAGAGTTTCGATTTTTCGTCGGGCGCGTTTCCGTCGGTCGTATAAAAGATTTTCGCTGACGTTTCGGGCGTGGAAAGTTTGACGGTCGTTTCGCCTTTAAAGATTCGCGCCGCGTCAATCGTCGGAACGGGAATGAAATCGGATTCGATTTTCGAGACGGGAAATTCCGTAAACCAATCTTTGACAGGCGCGTCCGACATTTCAAATTCAAGCGTTCCGCCGTTGGTTAAATCGCTGTGCGTGAAAAACGCCTTACGATGATCTTTGCCGTTCAATTTGACGGATTTGATATAAGTCGGGAGCGCAGGCAGCCTGCCTGCGTTTTTCCCGTCGTCTGACGAACGCGCCCTGATAATAAACGTCTTTCCGTTTTCCAGATTGATTTTCGCTTCCCTGAAAATCGGCGTGCCAAAAGCGTAAATCGGTTGACCGGGATTTACTTCGTAAAATCCGAGCGCACTCAAAATATACCACGCCGACATCTGCCCGCAGTCTTCGTTGCCGATCAAACCGTCGGGCGCGTTTTTGTAAAATTCGTCCAGGATTTTCCGCACGATTTTCTGCGTTTTCCAGGGTTCGCCCGCGTAATCATACAAATATGCGATGTGGTGCGAAGGCTCGTTGCCGTGCGCGTATTGCCCGATCAAGCCCGTAATATCAGGCTGTTCGCGTCCCGAAAGTTTTACGTCGGTCGAAAAAAGTTCGTCGAGTTTTTTAACAAATTTCGCTTGTCCGCCTTGCAGTTCGATTAATTTTGAAACGTCCTGCGGAACGAAAAACGAATAAACCCAACTGTTGCCTTCGGTAAAATTAAACGTAACTTCCTGCGGCGCGAACGGCGAAACGAAACCGCCGTTTTTCTTCGGTCGCATAAATCCGGTTTCTTTGTCGAAAAGATTTTCAAAATATCGGGCGCGACTTTTATATTTCAAATCATCAAGTCTTCTCGCCGCTAAATATCGCTCACTATGCCTGTGTTGATCGCCGAATTTTATATTTTTTCTATCCGGCGGAGTATTCCACAAAATCCAATTCATCTGCGCGATGCAGAAATCGTCGTAAGCGTATTCGAGCGTTTTGGAAACCGATTCGTTTTCGTCTTCGACGGAAATATAGCCGCGTTTTTTATACGCTTCGAGTCCGTAATGATTCAATTCCGCCGAATGTTTGCTTGCCTCAAACGCCTTTTCGTAATCGAAACCTTTGATCCCTTTCGCCATCGCGTCGGCGATCACCGAAACGGCGTGATAACCGATCATCGTGTCGGTTTCGTTCGCCGCGAGTTCCCAAACCGGAAGCCGTCCGCCTTGTTCGTATTGGCGGATAAACGTATTGATAAAATCTACGGTGCGCTTTTCGTCAATGATCGTATAAAGCGGATGCGCGGCGCGAAATGTGTCCCAAAGTGAAAAAATCGTGTAATTCGTATCTTTCGGTGCATTGTGAATTTTCTTGTCGAGTCCGAGATAATTTCCGTCAACGTCCTGAAAGATATTCGGCGCGATCATCGTGTGATAAAGCGCGGTGTAAAAATTCGTCATCTGCGCGTCGCTTCCGCCGGAAACTTCGATTTTTGAAAGTTCCTTGTTCCATTTCGCTTTCGCGTCGCTGCGGACTTTTTCAAAATTCCAACCGGGAATTTCCGCTTCGAGATTCTTTCTCGCGCCTTCGATGCTGACGGGCGAAATTGCTACTTTTAACAGAATTTGTTCGTTTGCTTTTGTTTTGAAACGGAAATTTGCTTTTATATCTGTTATATATTTTCCACTTTCACGCGCAGGATTATACTCGTGGCTGATGCTTAGAAGATTTTGTTTTATTTCCGATTTGTTGGCAAAAGGTTTTGAAAATTCCGCAACAAAATAAACTATTTGATCTTTCGCCCAACTGCTCGAACGGTGATAACCTTCGATTCGATTATTGCCGACAATTTTTAATTCCGAATCCAAAACTTTATCGCGCCATTTCAAATCTAAAATAATATTCGCTTCATCCGATTTCGGAAAAGTGTAGCGATGAAAACCGACTCTTTCCGTCGCCGTCATTTCCGCGAAAATATTGTCGTCGTCGAGTTTTACGCTGTAATATCCCGGCTCGGCTTTTTCGTTTGTGTGTGAGAATTTCGATGCGTAACCGTTTTCGCTTTTTTCGCCTTCTTTCGCTTCAAACTGCGGTTCGCCGACGGTCGGCATAAACAAAATATCGCAGTAATCGGGAATTCCCGTGCCGCTCAGATGCGTGTGCGAAAAGCCGTAAATTATCGAATCGGAATAATGATAACCGGAACTTCCGTCCCAATTGTCGGTGCGCGTGTCGGGCGACAACTGCACCATTCCGAACGGCATCGTCGCGCCGGGAAATGTGTGTCCGTGTCCGCCCGTGCCGACGAACGGATTTACATATTTTGTGTAATCGTTGGTTTGTGCGCTGATGTTGAACGTCAGCAGACACAGGAAAATCGCAGTCAGGAAAATTGTTGATTTGTTTTTCATCGAAAATTCTTATTGTTGTGGAACCGTTTATTTTTTCTTAATCAAGGATAAATTATACAAAAGAAAAAAGCGACTGAATTAATCAGCCGCTTTTCTTCAAATTTGAACAATAACAAATTATTTTTCAGATTTACTTACCGTCTGATTTAGCCTGTTTTGCTTCGAGCGAAAAATACCCGATTGACGCATCGTGGTCGGAATATCGTTCGACGCGCTTCGGATCGTTGCGGTAAGTTTCGGGAAAATCGGCGTTAAAACGTCCGAAGCCGAATCCGAGCAGATGTTTTCTCATCAGCTGATTTATCAGAACGTGATCGAGCGTCTGCGCGTTGCCGTCGAATGTGTAGGAATACCGCTGATCGGCTTGGATCAAGTCAACTAGATCTACGAGATCGGGATTTACGAGGTCTTCGGACGGCATCAAAACTTCGTCTTTTCCGGCGGGCGTTCCTTTGATCGTGCCGATGATGTCCGTGATTCCGTCGTTAAATTGATAAGCGTTGAAATCGCCCATCACGATAATATTTTCGTTCGGATCGGATTCCTGACGTTTTTGTATGAATTTCGCCAAAAATTCAGCTTGTTCGACCTTTTTTGTTCTCACGCGCAAACCGCCGTCTTTCGGATCGTCGTAACCGCGAAGAGATTTCAAGTGATTGACGATGACCGTAAAAGCAAACGGTTTTCCGGTTTTCGAATCGTTGATCGTCGCCTGAAGCATCAGCGGCGGACGGTCGTTTAATTGTTCATCTTTTCCCTTCGGTGTTTCGTACTTTTCGTCTTTGCCGAATTGTTCGACCTTAACGACTTTGACGCGCGAAGATTTGACGAGAAATGCGACGTTGATTCCTCGCGGATCATTGCCGGGAACGAGATACGCTTCGTATTTCGGATTAGCCTGTTTATTGGCGACCGCATCATTATTGATTTTGTCGGCAAGACGCTTTAATCCCGCGATGCTTTCCGCTTCCGTGATTCCGATAACGTCGGGAAAACGCAGATAATCACGAATCGCCATCGAAATTTTCTGCATACGCACGTTAAAAGATTCGGTCGTTACGATATCTTCTTTGCTCGCCGGATCGTCTTCGTCGTCGAAAAAGTTTTCGACGTTCATTCCGGCGATTGAAAATTCATTTTCTTTAGGTTCGGGAAGCGGCACGGATTTTATGCCGCCGGAAATCGTCGCGCCGGATTTAACATCGGTCAAGATCGTATATTTTCCGAAACCGTAGTGCATTACGCCCGTCAGATTTTTAATTTCCGTCCGCGTCGTCACCTCGAGAGTTTGCGAACCGAGTTGTTCGTTGGAATCTACGCGAATCGCTTCCGGGTTTGAATCGAAAAGTGCGATTTTTGAATGATCTTTTTTCCAAGTATCGCGGTCTTTATCTTTCGTGGCGTAAAAATCGTGAACATCCATTCCGATTTCGCGGAACGGGCGCGGCATTCCTTTTACGACTCCGAAAAAAGTTCCCGCCGAAACCGAATTCCCGGTTTTATAATCATAACTGCCGTAAGTCGGCGCAACGACCGTCATCTCCGGCACGACAACGCGCATTCCTTCGTATTTTTCAAGCGCGTTAAAATCATTTGAAGCAAAATCGGCAGTCGTTATAACGGAAGGTTTCGGAGGCGGATTATTATTTGAAATGACCTTGATCGAATCAATGTCTTTCTTCATCGAAAGTTCCGTGATCGTCAGATCGGTCAAAGCGGTTTTGTAGCGATATTCTTCGACCGTTCCCGTCACCGAAACGAGATTTCCGATAGTCGCGTCGGCGTTCGGTTCGCTTTTTGTAAAAACGTAGATTCCTTCGGAAGTTTTCGGATTATTGTCAGTTTTATCGTCAGGCGTTTGAATAAAAAACCCGCCTCTCAAACGCGCCGTGACGATGCCTTCGAGCCGCACGGATTTTCCTTCATAAGGCGACATATCCCGTTCGCCCTGCACCGCGTTAATTGCTGCTTCTTTTTGTGCGCTGATATTGAGCGCACAGAGAAATACTGCCGATAAAATAAATAATTTAGTTGTCCAAAATTTCATTGTTTAGTTCTTTGCACTTTGCACTTTAATCTTCACAAACTGCAAAGAGCAAAGTGCAAAGTGCAACTGCTTTTTATTGATAATCTCTTCTTCTTTCGATAGTTTCCTGCGTAATTTTTGGAATATTCGAGAAGAAATCATAACCTGTCAAAGCCTCGATGTCGTCAATCGAAGTTTTGAAATTGCGCCATGGCGTACTGGCCGAAAGCGGCGGCTGATTCGGAATGAGAATAGCAATCGTCCTCGTCGCTTTTGAAATGCGCTGTAGATCGTTAGTGCCGTTCGGCAAAACAACTACGACTTTCCACGTATATTTCGGCACGACGATTCTGCCTTGCGCGATTGTTCCGATATTGCCGACACCGCCTGAAAATATGTACATTTCGTTGCCGGAATTTGCCAGAGTGCGTAAATAATTTTCAAAATCATTCCACGGTCCCTGATTATTCGGACCATATTGCGGAAGCATATTGGTCATTAAAAACGTCGCCGAATTATCTGGAACAGAGCGCGTTCTGTCGCCTGACGGACACATATGCCCGCGATCATAACCTGAACCGGAATAATCGGTATCTAATACGTGATACCAATTGGCAGGCAATGCCGGATCGGGACGAAAATCGTCCTGACGCGGTGTGCTTCCGATCCAACTGCTGTCGAGCCGCCACGCCACCCAGTTTGCCGAAGCTCTGCTGCGGTTATACGAGAGCGAGTATTGCGGCTTGGTCATCAAATAATTGTTTTCATTGGCGACATCCGGCGTTGCGTTGCTCGGATTTCCGAGAAGCAGAGGGTCTTCGCCCGGCAGAGGCGCGTTAATCGTCAGAGTGATCGTTACGTTCGCGCTTCTGCCCTGAGCGTCCGCCGCAACTGCCGTTATGCTTGCCTGACCGCCGGAAGTATTTCCCGCGACCGTCGCCTGATATGAATAAATGTTATCGCCCGGCGTAACGTCGCCGTTCGTGCCGTTGTCAAAAAACTGCTGATTTGCCGAACCGCCGATATTCGTCAGATTTCCGACAACTGAAACGCCCGTGCTTGGCGGAGTCGTCGCCGGAAAAACAGAAACCGTTAAAAGCGTCGTGCCGTTTGGCGAAACCGTACTCGGATTTGCGCCGCCGTTGGCTAAAATTTGTTCGCCGCCGCCGCCGGAACAACTAAACGCTGAACTGCTCGCATTGCGCGGAACAGCCGGATTCAAGATCGAAAAATCATTTAGATTATTGTCCGTGTCCTGACAGCCGTTGGTTTTACGCGCATTTCCGGCATCGTTCGGCGCGGTCGCCGCCGGAGTTGTTTCGACAAAAATATTCGTCGCCGAACCGTAACCGACCGAATCAATAATCACTCCCGAATTAAGCGCACCGAATCGAATCGCAAGTCCGCCGGACGAACCGGACATCGAACAACTGCAACTTGTCGGGTCGTAAGAGATATTTCCCGGAACCGAACCGTCATAAGAGGTCGAAGTAATTAGATAATAACCTCCCGGCGGAATAATCGTGCTGTTGTTCCAGGAAACAAAAGCTACATCATTCGTGCCGCCCGACGAACGATAAACGAGACGATAACCGTTTAAATCAACGCCGGTCGAACTCGTGTTATGCAATTCGATGAATTCATCGTTAAAAGAAGCCGCGCTTCCGACCTGAAACTGGCTGATGACCAAGTGCGGCGACGCGAAATTCGATTCCGTCGCCGAAACTTCCGTGTTTTGCGCTTCGGAAGAAATTCCCAAAGCGAGACACACGACAACAAACATTGTGCTAATTAAAGCGGTGTAAAATACTTTCATTATTATAAAATTTTATCTAAATAACAGTAGGGATTTTTTTTCGGTTGAATGAATTTTTTATCATATTCAAAATAAATTTGGTAGTCTGCAATGAAAATTTCTGATGCAAACATCCTTTTTCTGTATGCACCTCAAATTTATTTCAGAAAGATTTAAGATTTAGTTAATTTAATCAACTAACTTGCAGATTTTTTTGCTGAAAATAATTATCCGAAAACTCCTTCGCCGAGAAAATTCTCGCGTATATACGAAATCGTGTCTTGCAAAGTTTCCTGCGGATCGCGCGGATTAAAATCTAATTCTTCCTTTGCTTTTGCCGACGTGAAATACCAGAAAAGTTCCGCCATTTCGACATCTTTCGGTTTGATCGGAGAAGTTTTGTTCCAATTTGTAAAAATCGAATTTATCAGCGACGCGCCTGTTAATGCCAGACTTTTCGGAACTTTTAACATCGGCGCATTTACGCCGGAAAGTCTTTCGAGTCGCGCAAAAAATTCGGAAAATTTCATATTCGCCGCGCCCAACAGATATTTTTCCTTATGTTTTCCTTTTTCCAAAGCATTAACAAACGCGTCCGCCGTGTCGCGCACGTCAACGAAATTCAAACCGCCGCTCGGCGTAAAAGGAATTTTTCCGGCGAGAAAATCCAAAACCGTCTGCGACGAACTCAGACGTTCATCGCCCGTTCCTAAAAGCAATGACGGATTTAAGACGACGAGCTTTAAACCTTTGCCGTCAAAATTTTCAAACGCCGTCTTTTCCTGATAAAACTTTGATGCGTAATAAGCGAATTTTGAAACGAGTTCGAGCGGCACGGGATAAGTTTCGTCAAACATTTCCGGTTCTTCGGAAATCGCGGTCGTTCCGCTCGAAGATGCGAGAATGAAAGTTTTCACGCCCGCCGATTTCGCCGCTTCGCATAAAATCCGCGTTCCCTGAACGTGAACTTTATTCATCAACGCCGCATCTTTTTCCTCGCGTGAAACTTTGCCCGCCAGATGATAAATTGCGGAAACATTTTTCACCGCTTCGGCAACATCTTTTTCATCGGTTACAGAACCTTCTGCCGCTTCGACTCCGGCATCTTGCATCCAATCCGGCACACTTGATGCCATCACGCGCAGATTTTTTTCGCCCGCGTCCAGAAATTTTCGGGCGACCGCCGTTCCCAAAAATCCCGTTCCGCCCGTAATCAAAATTTTCTTTTCAACTTTCTTTGCCGCTTTTTTTCTCGTTTTCTTTTCAGCCATTTTTTTTATAAATGAAAGTTTAACAAGTCTGCAAAACTTTCAAAACCGCGTACAAGAGTTTTGTGAAAAATTCGGACTTCGGCATTAATAAAAAAACCTTTATTTTATTAAACGAAATCTGCTATATTTGTAAATGGCACTTTCCGTTTCCTCCGAAAAACGTCCTTCAAATTATCTCTGCACTTTCAAATCATCTCTGCAAATGACAAAAACCAAGCTAAAACCTTTTAGAAAATTAGAAAAAGCCAAAAAATCCACTATTATAGTGCTTGGCTTGTTTCAGATTTTAGTTCTCGGTTTTTTCGATTACGCGACGGGTTTTGAATTGTCATTTTCCGTTTTTTATATTATTCCAGTAGCTTTTACAGCTTGGTTTACCGAAAGACGAACGGCTGTTGCGGGATCGGTTTTAAGCGCGTTTACCTGGCAATTCTGTAATGAATTGGCGGGTGAAGTTCATTCAAATGTTCTGATTACTCTCTGGAATACGACGACGAGATTCGGTTTCTTTATCGTTATCGCTATTTTGCTGACGAAATTAAAACAATCTTATGCACATCAAACTACGCTCGCCCGAACGGATTATTTGACGGGCGCGGAAAATTCGCGTTCGTTTTACGAAATCGTGCAGAAGGAAATAGATCGTTCACGACGTTACAAGCGCACTTTTTCGCTGGCTTATTTCGATGCCGACAATTTCAAAACTATTAATGATACGCTCGGTCATCACGTCGGCAGTGATCTGCTCGTCAGCATCGTCCAAATTATAAAAGAAAATTTGCGTTCGACAGATACAATCGCGCGCATCGGCGGCGACGAATTCTCCATACTTTTGCCGGAAACAGACGAATATCAAGCACGTTATGTAATAGAAAAACTTCAGAAAAAATTACTCGCGGAAATGAAAAGAAATGATTGGGCGGTAACTTTCAGCATCGGCGTAATAACTTACATTGACGCGCCGGAAACAGTAGATAAAGCTATTAAACTTGCCGATGAAGTAATGTATGAAGTCAAAAAATCCGGCAAAAATTCCGTAAAATATCGTGACTACTGCGAGTTCGATTACACTGATAATCTTCAGGAAGCCGCATTTTCCAAAATCTAAAATTCCAGTTTCGTCCTTAAACCGTTCAGACAATAAATGCTAAAATGCGTTTTATGAACGGCGAAAAATTATTTATCCCGATTTTGCTCGGCACAAATCGAAAGGGACGCGAAAGTGAAAACGCGGCGCGTTGGGTTTTCGGGAAAATGCAGAAACGCGCGGAGATCGAAACGGAGTTTTTCGATGTCCGCGATTTTAATTTTCCGACTGACGATTACGGGCAGGAGTTAAAAGATCAATTCCCGAAATGGCGCGATGCTGTAATAAAAGCCGACGGTTTTGTCTTTGTCGTTCCCGAATATAATCACGGTTATCCGGGAATTTTCAAATCGGTCGTTGATTTGTGTTTGAAAGAATACATTCATAAAGCCGTCGCGTTCGTCGGCGTTTCAGCGAGCAATTGGGGCGGAACGCGCGTCATCGAATCTTGCGTTCCGATGGTCAGAGAACTCGGTTTGGCTGTTACTTTTACGGATTTAAATTTCCCGAAAATTCAGAATAAATTCGACGACGAAGGAAATCTATCTGAAGAAAAATACGACAAACTCATTGAAGATTTTCTCGACGAACTCGTTTTTATGAGCCGCGCCTTAAAGTGGGCGCGCGAAAATCTGCCGTCAAAACATCATTAAAAAATTGAAAGCAGTTTTCAAAAGTCGGCTTTTAACAGTTTTTTTACGAGATTTTCGTATAGTGAAACCGACTTTTCCAAATCTTTTTTCAAAACAAACTCATTTTTCGTATGCGCGTCGAGAATCGAACCCGCGCCGAGAAGAAGCGGCGTTCCCCAATTCGTCAGTTGCGGAATGTCGGTCGTGAAACGCACTACTTTTTGTTTGAAACCTTCGATTTCGAGCATTTTGACGGGCAGACTGCACGACATAACTTCGAGTTCGCCGCGTCCGTCAACCGCTTTTTCTAAAATTTTCATTATCGGTTCTAATTCCGTAACCATTCGAATATGAAGTCCGGCTTCGGCGAACGGCGCGATGACGTTTGTTTTTAAACCGCCGCCGATTGTACCGATATTTAACGTCGTTTCGCCGAAAAATACGTTGTCCGGCAGATCGGTTTTACGAACGTCTTCTAAAATATCGAGCAATTTTTCAATCGCCGATTCGCCCGTTTCGGGATATGCCGAATGTCCGGCAATGCCTTTTGTTTTGAGCAGAATTCTCAGCGAACCTTTTGAACCGATTGCCAGATCGTTGTCGGTCGGTTCGCCGTTTATCAAGAATTCGCACTTTTTCGCAATCGGCAAATTATTCGCCGCCCGCGAGCCTTTGCTCGATTCTTCTTCGTCAACCGTGAACAGCAAACCGATGTCTTCGATTCCTTCTTTCCGCAGATTTTCCGCCGCCGTAATTTGCGACGCGATAATTCCCTTCGCATCACACGCGCCGCGCCCGTAGATTTTTTCATCGTCTTCGGTCGGCGCGATAAACGGCGGAACGGTGTCCATATGCGTGGAGAGAAAAACGCGCGGCGTGTTATTTAAATATGCGATAACATTATTCCGCTTCGGTTCGGCTTCCTGTAATTCGACCGTCCAACCGATTGATTCCAAATGATCGCGCAAAAAGAATCCGACGGCTTCTTCATCGCCGGAAACGGACGGGATATTCATCAGAGATTTTGTCAGTTCAAAAACATTCATCTTACAAAGAATTTACATCGTAACAGCATCGTTACCAAATGTATGTTCCCGTAAATCAAGCATTATCAAGCGGACAGAAATTATATGGCTCGGGTATTTTTGCTTTGAAAGGCGGTTTCGGAAAATATTGGGTGTTTAATTGAACTTTTTCGGCTATTTCTTCATTGCTTATCATAGCGATAAGTTTCAAAGATTCGTCTAATCCCGAAGAAATCCCGCCGCCCGTAATTCTATTGCCGTCAACGACGAATCTTGGATAATCTTCAGCAATTTTAATGTCGGGAAAATTTTTCAGACAAGGTATAAAAGCCCAATGTGTCGTTGCTTCATAACCATCAAGCAATCCGGCGGCGGCTAACAGCATCGCTCCTTCGCACACGGAAGTAACATAGACGGCATTTTCGCTTTGTTTCTTTATGAAATCCAGATAAACGGTGTTCTTCATCAATTTTTTCAGCGGTTTCACATCGCCGCCCGGAACCCATAAAAGATCAGCCTGCAATTTTTTTCTGCCGCAGTCATCGAATGAAATATCAGGCTTGATCTGCATATTACCGCGCGTTTTCAAGATTTTTACGGTTTCCGCCGCAATTTTTATTTTTACTGTTCTTTCCTTCCAGAGAACAGCCATCCAGCTAAACATCTCGAACGGCGCGGCAACATCCAAAAGATCAACTCCTTCGTAAATCGGCATAACGATGTTAAAAACCATTGCTTTTTTTGCCATTAAATTTTCCTCACTTCCGGTAAAATTGCGATTAAAAATATATTACATCAAAAATGAAAAAAAGGTATTTTTAGTGCATCTATTAAGATTATTTCAATAAATTATGTGATGAAAAATAAAAATAAAAACGATTTGTAAATGTAGAAATTCATTTTTGTGAAAGTTCAACAATCGTTTACTTTTTCGCTTTTTTTACGATCAAGAATAATTTTTTTGTTTTCCTTGGAAATCATTATACATAAGAATTAGTTATAAATACGCTAAATTAAAAATATACATTTAGATTGCTGGGTAATTTAAACAATCGTATAAAGAAGCTGACTTTTAGAGCAAACCTCAAAAAATGCCGCAACTATTTTTTTGCTCTCCGGGCAACAAATGTTGAAATTTAATTTGACAAATGAAAAAGTTAGGCTAATAATTTGAGCAATTAGGCATTAAAAGTAGTACCGATACCTTGAAATAACCAGTTTACCGGAAACGTTTTCGGACAAGTGTGTTGTCGTAAGCGATGAAGATCGTTAACAAAAGGAATGCTCTGCAAATATCAAGCATTTTATTGGAAGTAATATAACTATTTTCCTGTAAGAATTTTCTTACGGCAACCATCCTTCGTGTATGAAAAGAGCAGTAAGGAGAAAGACAATTATGAAGAAATCCCGGAATTTAATCGTTAACAGTAATAGAATCAGTAAAAAAGTTTATATAATTCGATTTTTTACCTGTCTTTTTACAATCTCGGTTTTGATTTTAGGAGCATTATTAGCGGAAATAAATACCAATATAGTTTCCGGTCAAACGCAGCAAATCCTTAAAAACCCGACCGAATTGCAAAGTCAAAAAAATGTTATAAGAGGCGGTGATCTCAACTTCACTCTTAATCTTAATTACGCCACTAATAAAATTTTCAATCCATCCAACAGACAATACGACACCGTGCATCTCCGCAACTACAACGGCGAACTTGTCGGTCCGACGATGCGCGTCCTGCCGGGGCAATTGCTGCGGATAAATTTGCAGAACAATCTTCCGGCGGACGATCCGACCTGCAAATCCAATCAGGATATGGATATTCCGCACTGCTTTAACAACACGAATCTGCACACGCACGGCTGGCACGTTTCGCCGACCGGACAAAGCGATAATGTTCTGCTCGATATGCCGCCGCAGACATCGCTCGATTACGAATATTATCTGCCGAAAGATCATCCGGCGGGAACATTCTGGTATCACTCGCACCGACACGGTTCGACGGCATTGCAGGTTTCAAGCGGAATGGTCGGCACTTTGATTGTCGAAGGCACTCGTCAATTAAAAGACAAAGCGGTAAACGGAATCGCCGATATTGACACGATCCTAAAAGACGCGAACGGAAGAAAAATCGAAGACAAAATTTTTATGTTCGAGCAAATTCAATATGCGTGTACGGACAAAGACCCGAACAGTAATAATTTCGGCAATATCATAACAAAACCGACTCCTAACGGATCAACAGATTCTCAGCCGTGGATTTGTCCCGCAGGTCAAGCCGGTGAGATCGAACAATACGGAGCGCAATTCGGACCGCCAACCTGGAAACAATCAGGTCGCTTTACAATGATTAACGGTTTGCTTCAGCCGATAATCGAAACGCAAGCCGGAAAGATCGAGCGTTGGCGATTGATTCACGGCGGTGTCCGCGACACGATCAATTTCCGTGTTACACGAAGTCCGTTAAAAGTAACAACACGGGAAGAAATGAATAAGACTTTGGAAAACATCCGTTCGCAACCGCCGGAACAGCAAAAAGATATTCTTAAGGAGATTTGCGCCGTCGGAAACGGATACGACTACAACCAGTCGGAATTTGCTGTGGACGGTTTGACGCGCAAAGAAATCTCAAACAAGGTGATGAACATCTTACAGCCCGGTTATCGAAGCGATATTTTGATGGCTTTTAATCAGCCCGGTGTTTATTGCGTTCTCGATGATGCAACGTCGCCCGAAGCAAGCATCAATTCGCAGACGATAACGGAAAATCCCAAAACTGAAATGCTCGCGGAAGGCGTTTCAGCGGATGTGAACGATACGAGATTGCTCTCAATGGTTTTTGTCAGCAGCGGAACTCCTTTTAAAGACAGACCGCAAAACTACATCGTGCAACAATTAGCCGACGCGAATCAGGATTTACCGGCAAAAGTGAGAAACGATCTGGTAAATTTCCAAATACCTGAATTTATTCCTCACCCGGACGTTCAGCCGTCGGAAGTAACCGGTAAACAGGAACTTTCATTCGCCATCAGAGCCGCTTCCGACACGATAAACACGACAAATGCCACGACGCTTTTCCAGATTGCCAATAAAGCAAATCCGAAACAATCCGATTTTTATTCCTATGACGCAAGCCGCATTGACCGGACATTGAGGCTCGGCGGAGTTGACGAATGGACGCTGACTTCCGGCTCGATCAGTCATCCGTTTCACATTCACGTCAACCCGTTTCAAATTATTAAAATTCTTAAACCTGATGGAACATCAGTAGTTGATTCCAGAGGAATCTGCAACGACGGCGGCGACTCGCAATATTGCGATCAGATCGGTGTTTGGCGCGACACGCTGTTTATTAAAAATCCGAAACTGGATTTTACGGGATTAAGCAAAGGTTACACGATAATTATGCGAACCAGATACGAGCGTTATATCGGAGATTTTGTTTTGCATTGTCACATTCTCGACCACGAGGATCAGGGAATGATGCAGAATATTCGGATCGCGCCGATCGGCGGTTTTATCGAAGGCGCGACGATGCCGAAAATGGGAGGAATGAGCCATGACCACTAAAAAAGACAATTCCAAAACCCGTTTTGAACAAATCCTAGAAATATTGAGCAAAGCCGCCGACGGAAATGAAAAAGCATTCGGCGGACTGCGGCTCTGGGAATTATCGCGCGAACATCTGCTTGAAACCACTCTTCACGGAATTCGTCTTATTGCGCCCGAAAAAGCGGCGGAAGCACATTCTTGCTGCGGCACGAATACTTCGGAATCGGTCGAAACGCGCGGGATGAATTCGCCGCTCGTCAAAGGTTTGCGCGGCGAACCGCCTTTTGACGGTTCGCATTTTCCGAGACTGCCGTGGGGCGAAAAACCGCTTGCCGAACGCGATATTCGTCTGATTTCCGAATGGATTGATGACGATTGTCCCGAAGATGAACTTGCCATCGAGGTTTATAAATCTTCGAAAGATAAAAAACCGTTTGTAGATTCCTCCGGCATCGTCGTCATTGACGAAAAGATTCACGACGCTTTCGACATTTCACCGAACGAATACAAATTTCAGCGCGGCGAATTGAAACAGCGAATGAACATTGATTGTATGGACGCGGCGCAGATAGATAAGGTGCGCCGCGCATTCCGCGAGATGTATGACTTGAACAAATGGGCGGAAGACAGCCGGAATTACAATAATCTGGCGTTGATACATCAAAATCACTGCCAACACGGTTGGGAAAGATTTCTACCGTGGCATCGCATTTATTTATATGAATTCGAACAGGCGATGCAGGATTTCGTTCCCGATGTAACGATGCCGTATTGGGATTGGACAATGCCGCAGTATCATCCTTCAAAACCGGCAAGCGGCAGAATTATTCCCGACGCTTTCCAAGCGTTTTTAACCGAAGAATCGTTCGAGTTTCTAAAGAAAAACGGCGTTTTGGCGGCGGACATAAAAAAACTTGCGGAAATCGAGAACAAACCGTTTCCGACGCTGACCAATTTTTTTGCGAAAATTAAAAACCTGATCGGCGTAAACTACACGAAAGGCAAATATCGTGAAAGATTTATTGACGCTCTGCTCGATGCAAATCCGCTCTGGTATCCGCTTCGTTATCCTTCGCAGTTCGGCGGGAAAACCATCAATCAAGAAATTCATTATCATTACCCGACGGCGGACGACATCGAACAGCTTTTGAGTTTGCGGACGTTTCGTGATTTCGGCGGCGGCAGTCTTTATAATGACGCTTTCGGTTTTATAGATCAGAACCCGCACAACACGATGCACATCTGGACGGGCGGCGAAAATCCCGATTATAAAATGCCGACGGCGAAAGACCTTAAAAACGAACGCGCCAATCAGGAACGCAACAAAACGGTCGTCGTCGCCGGACGCAAATTTCACAAGCGCGAAGATTTATACAGTCAGCCGCAATACGGCGATATGTTCAGCAATCTGACCGCTTCTTACGATCCGATCTTCTGGATAGTTCACACGAATGTTGACCGTCTGTGGGGCGAATGGCAGCAGCTTCATCCCGATTCCAATCCGGTCGAAATGGACGCGATTTTAACGCCTTGGAGCTATACGATCCGCGACACGATTGATATGAATCGTTTCGGATACGAATATGTTAAATGCGCGTTTGTTATGCCGGTCGGAACGCAAGCTCCGGTCGGACGTTTTGCTTCAAAATCTTTCGACGTTGATGAAAAAGTGCGAAACGAATTTAGCGAAGCCGAAGTTCGTCTGCACCGCGTTCCGCAACTTCATCGCTCGTGTTTCATCCGCGTCTTTTTGAATTTGCCCGAAGCGGACGCGACGACTTCGATTGAACACGAAAATTACGCGGGTTATCTTGCCGTTTTCGGACACGGCGCGTGCTACGGCGGTCCCGGACATTGCGAAACTCCACCGCTTCGCCGACGCGAATACGATCTGCGTCCGCGCAGTCATAACACGCCGCGAAATCACCGCATAAACGTCACGAAATGCGCCAAAAAACTTTTTGAAAAAGGCGCGGATTCGATTCAGATTACGCTCGTCGTCATCGGCGTTGATTACCGCGAAGACAGCGATCTGCTTCGTCTGGAAGGCGTTTCACTAAACTTTTTGGATTAAAATTTGAGAAAAAAAAAATGAGCGAAGAAAATTCAACAATTCCAGTTTATCGAATTCATCCCGGCATCGGAATCGCGCGTTTGGGCGACAGTCCCGATGAATTTTATATTTCTCCCGAAAAGCCCGCCGCAATGCCGATTGCCTGCGACGAAGACGGAAATCCTCTGATGTCGAGCGACGGCAAATCGGAAGTGGCAATTAAAACCTTCAAAGATAATGAAGGACGAATCAAAAGACAGGCGGCGCGTTTTCAGCTTTACGTCTATGACGACGAAAACCCGGAAGGTCGTCCGCTGAAATTGGGCGATCCGATCAAAGGCGGCGGCAATCACGGGGTTTTAGTAGATATTCAATGGCAGGTTTATCTCGCCAACAAGAAATCGTCGTGGTATGAATTTTTGCAAACCGAAGGTGAACACGGTTACGGTAAAGACCATCCGCGCCGCAATGCCAATATTACCGATGACGAAGCACGGCAGATGTTGATAATTGATCCCGGACCGCAGATCGTCAACACAAAAGACCGACGCGGAGCGCGTTTCGACCGAATAAATGAAAATTATTCGCCGACGTTTCCGCCGCCGCTCAAACCGAATTCGATTGACACGCTCGGCGAAATAAAGACCGATGACGGCGGGCGTTTGCTCGTTCTCGGCGGACACGGAAATTCCGGCACTTTCAAAACCGGAGTCGGACAGCCGCGCATTGATACTTATGCCAATAACGACGGTTGGTTTGACGATACATCGGACGGCGTGGTGATGGCTCGGCTCGTAATGTATTCAAAAGAAGTCGAAAGTATTCGCTACATTGATGTCGAATATCCGGCGTGGGTTTTGGTCGGTTATCCGCGCTACGCGCCCGAAATTCTCGATATGATAACTGTTGACGATATTTTGCAAGATGTCGCCGTCCGCGAATTTGCCGACCGCACGGACATCTACGGCGAGATCGGAACTTTCGACGAGCCGCAAATTATTGATCCGAACGACACGCCCGCGCTGATGCACTGGAAAAGAAGTCGGCTCGGCTGGAATTCCGATTACAAACCGTGGTTTTACCGTGATGTTTGGACGATTCTTTTCAGACCGGACGAGATGACGTATCTGACGAATGTTCTCGCGCAATCGAATTACCCGCACAATCAAACTAAACGCGGAAGTTTCGATCCTGAAAAACTTTCGATTCCGCCGGTCTTAAATAAAACGGCTTTCAACAAAAAACTCGACAAAGTGATTGAAAAAAATCAGTCGGGAGAATTGTTTCTGGACGCACTAGAACCGACATTGGCGGTTCTCGACGAGCGTCTGAAAAACCGCCTGGAAGAAAATCTGTCGAACGGTTTAGTTTCCGCTTTATATGAAGACACTATTCGTGAAAAACTGCGGAAAACAGTCGCTTTTTTTGCCGGAGCGATGGATACGATGGCGAAAAAAATTTATGACGACGGCGGTCTGACGAGTGATCCGGCGGAATATCTCAGACGTTGGCAAGGCATTTACAATCTTTCGCAAGATTCGTCCGCCGACGAAAAACTCCGCGCTGAATACACTAAATACAAGGAAAAATTTCAAGATGCACTTGCTAAAATCGTCAACGAACTGTTCGAAGCGGTCAAAGAATCTTCGGAAGTTCCGAAAAAAACTATGATGCTGTCGCTCGCCGCGCGGCTTCCCGCCGAACAAGTCAGGAAAAACGACACGCCGATTCCCATCGAAGATTCTTTCGATCTGCATTCAAAAGAATTTCGCAGCGGAAAAATGCTCGTCCGTGCTTTTGCCGAAGCCGAAGAAGACGCGACATACGATCCATACCGGATTTACCGTCAATATCTTTACGATCTTTTGCGACAGGAAGGAGAGGAAAACGTCTTCCGCGCGGGCGGCAGTCCGAACAGCCGGATTTTTAATCTGCCGCTAATGCCTTTACTTGCCGGAGATAATCCGATCAGCAACACTTCGCCGTCGAAATTTCTACGTCTGACCGATTATCAGCTTTATATTTTACGGCAATGGGCGGAAGGAAAATTTTATAACGAGAAAAGCGAAGGTTGGGTAAAAGATAAAGACATTGACCCGTTCGAGCCTTATAAAAACTGGACGAACAAAACCGGACGCGATCTCGACCGCGGCGTTATGTCGAATGTTCTCGGCGGCGCGTTTTGTCCGGGCGGCGAAATCGGCTGGATTATCCGCAATCCGTCAATTTACAAAGAACCTTATCGTCTCAGATCAGACCCGGATTTTTACAATTTTACATTGACGGCGGCGCAAGCCAGCAAAACGAATATCAATCCCATAGATTATGTTTCGTATTCGGATGCGAGTTTGAGTCAGAACAGCGATTTCGGCATCGGTCTGCAGCCCGGCGATCTGACCAAGCAGATGGCTCTGCCGTGGCAGTCCGATTACAACGAATGCACTTCACAGGCGATTGATATAACTTACGAAAATTGGAACGTTATCGAACCTGACAGCGAAAACGATACGTGGGCAAATCTCGAACAACAGGTTTGGGACACGCTCTGGTGGACGGCGCATCGTCCTTTGCAGGTTTTCGAGATTGTCAGTTTCAGTCCCGATAAATCACCGAATTACCAAATGTTCGATTGGTCGCGCGGCATTCCGCAATCGAATATGGGCGATTTGAAAATGGTTACGGAATGGTCACGGCTCGGTTTTGTCGTGCGTAATCCATATTTATCGGAAAAAGATTTGAACACGGCATCGCCGGAAAACAAGTATATCAGCGTCGAACGCAACGAGGAGGAAAAATAATGAATAATAACCCGTTTGTAGGAAATTGGACTTATCGAAGTCTTTTAAATATCGCGGACATAGACACCGATTTCGATAAACTTGAATTCGGCAGAGGAACAATCGTCATCGAAGAAAACGATTTCGACCTTTTGACCGGAACAATCGGCGGAGACGGTTGGTCGCTTAATCTGCACGGTTCGCGGACTTACGGTTTTCCGATGCAAATTCGCTTTCAAGGCAAAGGCTTGGTCGGCGGCGAAGAATGGATTTACGATTACATCGGCTGGCTCGTTCCGGTTTGGGCGAACAGCGATTCGACTTTGCAGACCGCTGCAATTGTCGGTTCGGTAACGCGAACGATTCCGCATTCGTCTTCCGGCGGAACTTCTCCCGCCGGAGTCGTCGCGTCGTTTTACGCCGTTCGCGCGGAATAAAAAAGGGCGGATAATTTTGGATTTTGATGTATTAATCATCGGCGGCGGTCCGGCGGGCAGTGCGACTGCGCTCGCATTGCGAAAACACGCGCCCGAATTGTCCGTTGCCCTGGTTGAATCTTCATCTTTTGATAAACCGCGAATCGGCGAAGTTCTTCCTGCGTTGGCAAAAAATATTTTAGAGCATCTCGGCGTTTGGCAGTTCTTTGAAAAAGAAAAACATCTTCCGGTTTACGGCACTTTATCGGCGTGGGGACAATCTCCGGTAATTGAAAATCACGTTATTTTTTCGACTCACGGCGCGGGCTGGCATCTCGACAGAAAAAGTTTCGACAGATTTCTAACCGAACAGGCAAAGAAAAACGGCGCAGAGATTTTCTTAAATACGAAACTCGAATCTTTTGAAAAAGTGCAGAAAGGTTGGTCTGTAAAACTCTCCGGCAATTCCGAAAAAAAAGTTCGCTTTATCGTGGACGCAACCGGAAGACGCGCGTTTTTTGCGCGAAAAACAGGTGCGGAAATTCAAAGTAAAGATCGTCTGGTCAGCTTTTCGCGCTCTTTCACATTAGACGAAAAATCTATGCCGGAAACTTTGATCGAATCTTTTTCAGATGGTTGGTGGTACACGGCGCGAACGGGGGGAAAACGCATCGTTTCCTGTCTGACTGACGCTGATATTGCCGTCAAGTTAGGATTGAACGATAAAGAAATTTGGTTTGATTGGTTTAATAAAACCAATCACATTAAAAAAAGTGTCGGCAGAGGCGTTAGCGCAGAAATAAATATCACGCGACCGGCAAATTCGGCGCATTTAAATCGGTTTTGCGATTTTGATTGGCTCGCCGTCGGCGATGCGGCTTCCGCTTTTGATCCGCTTTCTTCGCAGGGAATTACAAAGGCTCTTCGTTCCTCCGTGTTTGCTTCTTACGCGATAGCGGATTCGCTGATTAAATCAGATGCGTCTGCCGTCTTGCGTTATCAAAAGTTTATTGAAACTGAAATTGCCGTGTATCGAAAATCATATAAAAACCATTATTCAAACGAACAACGCTGGCGCGAAAACATTTTTTGGCAAAGAAGACACAATTGATTTTAATAATGATGCAAAAAATATCCGACAAAACTTTTGGAAACGCGAAGACAAAAATATTTCCGCGCTTTGATTTCAGTTTTGTTCCGGCATTTTTTGCTGCTCTGCTTCCGAAATGCCCTTTGTGTCTGGCGGCTTATATGAGCGTTTTCGGCACTTTCGGGATTTCGCCTTTGATATACAGTTTTTGGATTTTGCCCGTAACGATTTTTTTCTCCGCCGCGACAATCGTTTTACTGTTTTATCAATCCCGGCAAATCCGCAGTTATGTTCCTTTCTTTCTCAGCCTGACCGCTTTATTTTTTATTTTAACAGGCAAATTCTATTTCAATTCCAACCTTACGCTTTATGCCGGGGCAGTATTGCTCGTAATCTCGTCGGTCTGGCTGACTATCTCGAAAAGAAAACAATCGACAATCTGCAGCAATTGTCTATAAATTATTTTAATTGATTTCCACCGGAAAATTCAGGGAGTTATTTTCCAAATCAAATGTAACTCTTATCTGAATTCAATCAATCAACTTAAACCGATTTTTACTTTTTCTTTGACTAACTGATAATTGACTCACAACTCTTACCAAGGAAATAGTTTCTTTTACAAAAAAACTTTAAAACGAGAACCTAAGAAATTACATTAAGTTACGGTCTATTTTGGTAGTTTTCCACAGGTAAGCACAATATATTGTGTTTTTTTATCTTGACACCGCAATTGGATACGTTGTATATTTTTTGATACTGCGAGGACGCTTTTCATACAATCTTGTTCTCCGGTCAAAAGTTACCCTGCATTTTCAGATGCGTAAATAAAAACTTAAAATAAACTGTAAACAGACGCGGATTACGTGTGTTTACAATACGAGGAGAATATATAAATGAGTACAGTTTTTGAGCCTGTGGTCGCGGGCGAAGTTGCCGTTACAAACGGAAAATCGAATGGAAACGGAACGGGAACGGCGAAAAAGTTTGAAGCCGTGCCGCTTGGAATGAATGCGGAAAAGGTTATTTCCAAACGCTATTCGATGAAAGATGAAAAGGGCGAACCGCTCGAAAGTTGGTCGGACATCGTGCGCCGCGTCGTCGGTCACGTTTCGACGGCTGAGAAAGATCAGGCAATGCGCGGATTTTTCTACAATTCGATGATGGAAATTATGCTCAACCGCCAGTTCGTGCCGAACACGCCGTGTCTCGTAAATGCCGGCAAACCGTTCGGACAGCTTGCGGCTTGTTTCGTTTTGAATGTGCCGGATTCGATTCACGGAATTATGGATCACGCTTCGGCGGTGGCGACGATTCACCAGACCGGCGGCGGAACGGGAATGACTTATGAATTCTTGCGTCCGGCAGGCTCGATGGTAAATTCGACGCGCGGCGTGGCGAGCGGTCCGGTTTCGTTTATGAATATCGTCAACGGCACGACCGAAGTCGTCAAACAAGGCGGCGTGCGGCGCGGCGCGAATATGGGAATTATGCGTGCCGTCCACCCGGACGTTCTGCGTTTCATCCACGCCAAAAACGACCAGACTTCGCTGACCAATTTTAATATCTCCGTTACCGTAACCGATGATTTTATGAACGCGGTTGATAACAAAGAATGGTTTCAGACGGAATTTGATGACGAAAAATGGAATCAAAACGTATTCGATCCGGTTAGCGGAGAAGATTATATAATTTATCGCCGTCCCGACGGCGCGACCGTAACTTTTGCCGACAAACTCGCTTTTGAAACCGCTGATCTGTCCGACTGCACGACCGAACAACCGCCGAAACCCGGAATGGTTTACGCGCCGGACATCTGGAATCGCATCATCGCTTCGGCGCACAAATACGCCGAACCGGGCATTATATTTATTGATGAAGTAAATCGTCATAATCATATGATGGATTCGATGGGACCGATCTACGCCTGCAATCCGTGCGGCGAACAGATGCTTCACTTTAATAATTCTTGTAACTTGGGTTCGATTGACGTTGCGAAATTCTACGAGAAAAAAGGCGACGGAACGAACGCCGACGAGTGTATTAATTGGGACAAACTCGCGCACGTTACGCATCTTTGCACGAGATTTTTGGACAATGTGATTGATACGGGATATTTTCCGCTCGACGCGATTGACGATGTCGTTAAAAGAACTCGTCCGGTCGGACTCGGAATTATGGGTTTTGCCGATCTTTGTCTCGCTCTGAAAGCGACTTACGGTTCGGAAGATTCGATCGAACTGATCGAAAAAGTGATGGGCTTTATCCGCAAAGAATCGTGGAAAGCGTCGCTTGAAATCGGCGAAGAAAAAGGAACTTTCCCCGAACTCGAAGGAAACCGCGAATCTTATTCGAAATTCCTTTACGACGAAATCGGTATTTCGCGCGAAACGCCGCTTACACCGCGCAATTACGAAGTTACGACGATCGCCCCGACGGGAACGATCTCGCTCGTTGCCGAAACTTCTTCGGGCATCGAACCGAATTTTTCGTGGGCGTATGTTCGCCGCGACACGCTTGGCGAACGCTATTACGTCAACACTTTGGCGGCGGAAGCGTTGGGAATGGAAGTTGACCAGACGGACGCGGATTCGATCAAAAAAGCCGCCGAACACGTCGTCGAAAATCAGGACAAATTGCCGTCATATTTTATTTCGGCGATGGATATTACTTCGCATCAGCACGTTCAGGTTCTCGCGGCGGCGCAGAAACACGTTGACAATTCGATCTCGAAAACCTGCAACGGTTCAGCCGACGACACGCTCGAATCGGTTGACCAACTTTATCGAATGGCGAAGGATTTGGGCTGCAAAGCCGTCAGCTATTACCGCGACGGTTCGCGCGAAGGTCAGGTTTTAACTTCGATGAAAGCGGAGAAGAAAGAAGAGCCAAAAGCGACGGAGGAGAAAGATATTCATAAATCCGAAGATACGATCGGACAAAATAAGGAATATAAAGTCGTCGAAAAAGAAGCGACCGACACATCTGTCCGAACAACTCGCCCGCGCGAACTACAAGGTTCGACGTGGAGAATTCCGTTTGACGGCACGAATCTTTATGTAACGGTAAATCACGACGGCGAAAATGTCCGCGAAGTTTTTGCGACCGGACCGATTTCCGAAGGTGTCGGACTGCTCGCATCGAAAATGCTACGCGGCGGTTTCGATGTTAAGGAAGTTTGCCGAAGTCTCAACAAAGTAACCGGAACGCACGCCGTCTGGTTTAACGAAAGACTTCTGACATCGCCCGAACAAGCGGTCGCCGAATGTCTTTTATTAATTGATCGTCGCTTGAAAAATCTCCCGAATTCGGAAAGACAGATCAGCAAAATGGCAGCGGCAGAAGTTTCCGCTTATTCACAAGAGTCGCAAATGTCGAATCTGATCGGCGAATGTCCCGAATGCCGTGGACAACTCGAACACGCCTCCGGCTGTGACTTTTGCCGCGATTGCGGTTATTCAAAATGTAAATAAATTTACAAATTACCAAGAAAGTCTGCAATTTACATATGAATTGCAGACTTTCTTAAACAATCAATTATTCAATAATTTTCAAATTTAATTTTGCTTAATTTCCATTTTAGGAGATTTTTTCTTTGACAATACCTTCCAAATAATTGTAATACTTTCATCAGGAACGATCCTGATAGCGCGAAAAACAACTAGTATGTCATTTCTGTCGTCAAAATCAAACTCGTCATAAACTACATGGTCAAATTCCTTCATAGATTCGCCTCTGTATGCAATAGAACGTAGAGCGTAAGTTGTCTTTTCCATTACTAGTGCATCATTTTTATAAACGAAATTCCCATCATCAATTCCCTTTTCAAGCATCGCAGAAAAAACCGATGCTTTTTTAAAGTCATCGGTTGGTTTAAATTCGATTAGAACTCTCAATTCTTTTGTTTCTGAATCTATTTTATTTAAGTCAATATCGCCGATGTTAACAAGAATGCCGTGTTTTAAAATGCCTGGTGTTTCAAATTTATCTCCGGTAAAGTTTAAATCTCCAAGATTTTTGCTTTGATAATTTTCAATTCGGAATGAGTAAGAAGATCCTGCTCCGGGCATCGCGTATTTTAAACAGTGCGGAGTCGAGTCAACTATTTTCAAATCATCATTGCAACCTTTATCTATTATTAACTTGGTAATTCCGGTATTTTTACTACTTAAAAATTCAGCAAATTCTTGTAAATCCTTCGGGTGAGGAGCGAGAAGGTTCAATTCATCCTGATTGGGTTTTCGGTAGAGCGGCTTAATTCTTGATTGATAAACTTGATATTCTTCATTTGTATTTACTCTAGTTACAGCCTTATCAAGATTACGTAACCTATCAACTCTCTGATTAAATCTTGCATCTTCAATATCTCTCTTTTCTTTGTCTTTATCAGATTGAGATGTTGTTTGTGCAAAAGCAATGATATGACAGCTGGTTAAAATTAGAATAATTGCTAGTATTTTTTTCATGTAATTTTCTCCCTATTTTTATTCTCTGGTTTATTCATATAATTCCAACATAACGTGAGTTCGACGTAAGAGATTGAAAAGAGAACAACAATTGATAAGATTTAGTTGACTAAAACTTAATCGTTTTCAAATAGGAGTTTTCTTTTTCTTACGTCGAACTCAGGTTATGATAAGCAACTTTCAGTAATTTTTACTTATAATCTTCTTATTAATACCAACAGATTTTCTCTATGAGTTTTTTGACCACGTCAAAAAAATGTTATACCGTACCATCAATCAAAAATGAAATTAGTTTTAAATAATTATCCTTAATATAAATCGTGGAATTTTTAATCTGGTTAAAATAAACCATTATTTTTAAATACCTTAGCAAAACAAAATATTAATCATAATACAAAAGATATTCAATTTGAAATATATTTTAAGAACTTAAAACCTTCCAAAATAATCAGTTTTATCCAGATTTTCGTTGAAAATTTCAGAATAATGAATTTAAAACCAGTATAAATTCAATATGAACATATAAATTCAATATGAACAAAACAATCAAAAAAATTATGTATGAACACACATACATTATAGTATAAATAGTGTTTAATTTATCAACTAAGCTACCTTAGGAATAGTAATTGCCTTTACCAAATATACCACATTACTTATAAAGTAATAAAAAACAACAAAACAAGAGGTAAAATTACTATGATAAAAAAAAATTCTAATAAATTACTGAATGTGAACTTGATTAGTGGAGTTTCCTTATTATTAATGTTTGCTTTTGTCCTTTTTGCCGGACAAAGCACTTTCGCTCAAGGAACTCGCGGATCAATTCGCGGAACGGTAACAGATCCAAATGGAGCAGTTGTTCCAAATGCTACGGTTACAATATTTGACGTAACAAAAGGTGCGGAACTAAGAACAGTTCAAACCAAAGATAATGGCACATATCAATTTTTAGAAATTGAGCCATCAAATTACTACATTACAATTACTGCTCCAAATTTTACAGAAGTTAGATCGGAGGTTTTCAAAGTTGAGCCTAACCGTAATCTGACACTAGATTTTCCATTAACAATTGGCGGAGCAAGTGGTGAAGTTACAGTTACTGCCGGCGCAGAACTTATTGATCGGGAATCTCCTACTCTCGGAACAACTGTTGATCGCAGACGAGTTGAAGGGTTGCCGCTCGACGGGCGCAATGTTTTAAATTTAGCCCTTTTACAACCAGGTGTAGCACCAAGCGGAATCGGAACATTAGGTGGTTTAGGAATTCGTGTTAATGGTAGCCGCGGAGTTGAAAACAACGTTACACTCGATGGTTCCAATAATAATGAAGTGGCTGTTGGAGCTACAATTGGCGCACAGCCGCGTCCTGACGCAGTTCAGGAATTTCGTCTTTTGACATCGAATTTTGAACCTGAATTCGGTCGAAATACTGGTTCGATTATCAATGTCGTTACAAAATCTGGTACAAACCAGTTTCATGGTAACGGTCGTTTTTTCTATCGTCCGACGAAAACTTCCGCAACAGACTATATTACAAAAGCTCTATCAAATGGCGACCCTACCAAAGATTTACGGTTAAAATATGAACGTAAAGAGTATGGAGGCAATATTGGAGGTCCAATTTACTTCTTAAACTTTGGTCAAGGCGGTCCGGTAGTTTATGATGGAAAAAATAAGAGTTTTTTCTTTGCAGATTACGAACACCGTTATCAAGATCGCGGCAATTCATCTAGCCTTTCAAATTTACCAACTGCTGCTCAGAGGAACGGTAATTTTAGCTCATTTTTAATAAATGCGCCAAGTTGCGTTAACTTCCCTAATGCTAATCCGGGCGTAAACTGTAGATTGGAAATAATTGATCCGGCAACTAGAATGCCGTTTCCGGGAAATATTATTCCAGCGAGCAGAATTTCCCCAATTGCTAAATATTATTTGCAGTTTATTCCACAAGGGAATGCTCAAGGACAAGCAAGTGTTTCGGCTAACAGACTTACACAAAATAATTATTTTACAACCCGTTTGGATCATAATATTACAGATAATCACCTGTTGAATTTTACATTCAATTATTTTGATCAGGATGATGCTTCTCCACTTGCTTTCGGAGGCGCAAATGTTTTAGGATTTGGCTCAACCGACTTAAGAAAAACAAGAAACTATGTCGGTCGTTATACGTATGTGATTTCGCCCAAACTTGTTAATTATTTGCTTTTGAGTTATTCCAAAAATAAGCAACCGGGTGTTGCTCCTACTAATTCTACAACTCCTTCACAAATTGGATTTACCGGAAACTTTGTGGCGGAACAAAGTTTTGTTGGACCTCCACAAATTCGTTTGCTTGATCGAGGTCTGATTCTCGGAAATTCGATTCAAGGTCCGCAACGCCGTGCTACTGAAAACATTCAAATTCAGGATTCGGTAAGCTATCTCATAGGTTCGCATCGCGTTAAATTCGGTGTTGACGGAACAAAATATAAACAAGATACCGATTTTACATTTATTAACCAAGGTTTGTTTCAGTATTCAGCAATCGGCTTAGAGGGTTATACAAATACAACCGGAGATGATTTAGCGGACTTCCTTACCGGACAAGCCGCTGCCGCAGCTCAATATGGTGCTAACGGGTCACGTGATTTCCGACAATTGGCTTTTGCTGCATTCGGACAAGATACATGGAGAGCAACTAAAAATTTAACTCTTTCTTATGGAGTAAGATATGAGTATGTTTCACCTTTAAAAGATAAATTTGATCGAGTTGCTTATTATCGTGCCGGTGCTACCTCGACGTTGCTTACATCGGGAAGACTTCGAACAGATACTGGACAAACTATTGTTAACAGTGGAAGACCGCCGCGCGGTTTAGTTTTTGTCGGTGATCCTGATCCTGTTTTAGGGGGAACGGTTCCGCGTGGTGGAGTTTCTCCCGATAGAAACAACTTCGCGCCTCGTGGTGGTTTTGCATATTCGATAAATAGTGATTCAGGTCTTCTGAAATCTATCGTTGGAGAAAACCGAACAGTAATTCGTGGAGGAATCGGTCTTTATTATGGAGCAGTTGTTGGTGACACGGCTCTTCAGCAACTTTCAGCACCGGGATATAATGGCACAAATGCCTTTTTCTTCCCTGCGAGCGGAACTTTAGCTGATCCATTCGCTCCCGATCCTTTTGGTAATCCGAATCTACCGCAAAATCCTAATCCGTTTTTAGCTAGTTCGTTTGTTATTCCAACAATTTTAACTCAGTTTTCACAAGCAATTGACCCGTTAATTAAAACTCCTCAAGTTTTGCAATTTAATGGAACTATTGAGCGTGGCTTTGGAGAAGATTACATTCTAGGAGTCAGCTATGTCGGAAATCGCGGACATAAACTTTATATTCGTGAACAGATTAATCCGGCACTTGGAACATTTCTTCCATCTTCTTTAAGGTCGGAAAGTATAGGAACGATTAATACAGTAGAATATGGAATTATTCCTAATATTACTACAGGTAATGCAAATAGCCGCCGTTTGAATAATGATGTACAAATTGGTCTTACTTCATTAACAAGCGGAGGAAATTCACAATATGATGCCCTCGAAGTAAATTTTCAGAAACGTTTAAGCAATGATGGACTTCAATTCCAACTTGCTTATACATTCTCAAAATCGCTTACTGATGCCGACACACAACGGGGTCAATTGGATTTACTAGATAGAGACTTCGGATATGCTCTATCTAGTGATGATATCCCTCATCGTTTTGTTGGTAGTTTCATTTATGATTTACCTTTCTTTAGAAACACCGAAGGTTTTTTGAAAAGGTTAGTTGATGGTTGGAGTATTGGGGGTATTTACTCATATCAGTCTGGTAATGTGATTACAGTTGGTAATCCGACAGATACTATTGGAACAGGTGGCGCAATCTTTAGCTTTGCCGATTTAGGAAGTCAACCATTCCAAGCTTTTGACGGGCAAGATGATCGTCAAGCGTTCAATGCTACAGCCTTTAGTTCTTTCAGTTGTTCTAATACTGTGACCCGAATTAATGCCAATGGATCTACCACAGTTATTGGTGGAGTTCTCGGACAACCTACTGCTGACTGTCCTAATGGACCAAGACGCGGAACATCGGGAGTTAATCAGTTCCGTTTAGACAATCCAATCAATAACGTTGATTTCATCTTATCTAAGAGAACCAGATTGTTTAGCGAAACAAATAATCTTGAGTTAAGAGTTGAAGCGTTTAATCTGTTTAATACTACACAATTTACTACTGTTAATTTGAGTCTTAGCAGTCCTTCTTTCGGTAAATTTGATGGGGTCCGTGATCCACGGGTTCTACAATTTGGTGCGCGATTAAACTTCTAACAGAGTAAAATTGTCTCACTTATAAGGTCTGCTGGTAATTATCGGCAGACCTTTTTTATTTTTCAATTGAAAAAAACATAAAAAAAGTTAAAATCAATATTTAATGGACGCGGCTTCACAAACTAATTTGACATTAACGCCGCTCGGCGCAGGGGATTTGATTGATCGTGCTGTCAGATTTTACCGGAATAATTTTTGGATATTTGTCTTGATTGCCGCCCCGCCGGTGATAATCGGGAGTGTTATTTCCGTCGGGTGGACATTTCTCGGAAGATCGCTTTTTTCGGTCGGTACAATTCAAAATCCTGACGATCTTTTTCCGTATTATATTTTTGTTTGGTTCGGCACAATAATAATCTGGGTGGTTCAGACGATTGCCACTTTAACGGTAATGGGCGGAGCATCACGTAATTTCGTGCGACATCTTTTATTCGGCGAACCGATCACTTTTCGTGAAACTTACAGAAACGTCAAAAAACGTATCGGCGGTTTGATCGCTGCTTCATTTTTGATGACGCTTTTTATCGGGATTACCGGATGGGTTATTTTTAATTTCGGTTTTTTGATCGGCTTTATCGTCGTTGGATTTTCGGTTTACGCGCTCAGTTTTTTTCCGATTCTTGCGTTTATCGTCGGTTTGGCATTCGGTCTGGCTATTGCCTTCGGAACGCTTTGGCTGATTTTTTTGATTGTTTCACGATTTGCGTATGTTCCGCAGGCGATGCTCGTCGAAGGTTTGGGAGTTTTTTCCGCCATCGGCAGAAGCACAGGACTGGCAAGCGGAAACGTCAAACGCCTAATGGCATTGTTCGCTTTTACAACCGTCGCCGCGTATCTCGCGCTGCTTTTGTTTTACATTCCGCTAAACTGGTATGCTTGGGCGAACGGTGTGGAAATTATGACCTTTCAGGCAGACTTATTACCGGCTTGGTATGAGATCGCTAATCAATTGATAATGCAGTTTAGCTTTATTTTGTTAATGCCCGTATGGATGATCGGTTTATGTCTATTATATGTTGATGAACGTGTGCGGCACGAAGGCTACGACATCGAATTGATGGCGGCGCGGCGTTTGGGTGATATTCCAGATGTTCCGCAGACTTATATAAATCCGCTTCAACCGGCGTTGTCAGATCAGATTTTCATCAAATCCGAGCCATTGCCGACTGCCCCGCGAAAAAAAATTCTGCGGGTTTTACGTCGCTCGGATTAGATTAAAAGAAATTTCTGTCTATGAAATTACAAAAAATCACACTCAAAATTTTATGCGCTCTGCTTGTATTTTCCGGCACGACATTGGCGCGTTCGCTCGCCGAATATAAAGAAGCGATTACGCACATACGCGGAGATCTCACCGAACTGATTTATCCTGAAGAAGATTCGACGGAAGCGGATAATCTCGAATTTGAAGAGATATTTTTCGGTGAACTGCCCGAACTTCTTCCGGCAAGAGAAAAGATTGAAATTCAAGGCGCGACCGTCGAGACAAATAACGGGTGGTTTTACGAAAAAATTGAAAAATATAAAAAAAGCGGAACAGATAATTCCGAGTCGGCAAACGAGCGGAATTTGATCTTAAATGATATTTACGAGCGTCTTACTGCGGTCGAATTGGAAATTGAAAAACTCGAGGCAACCTCTGCCGGCGAAGTTACGAAAGACGCAAATAAGCGCAAACTATCGGAGATTTTAAGCCGTGAAGAATATGCAAAACCTCAACCGCCGGAAGAAGGCATATTTCAGAAAACATTAAGAAAAATCAAAGAATGGTTGAGAAAAATGTTTCCTCAGACCGATATTCAGCCGGGTTCGGCATTTGAAGGTTTGGGAACATTGGGCGAAGTTTTGAAATTTTTGCTTTACGCTCTGATTATCGGCGCAATCGGATTTGTAATTTACAAATTTTTGCCGCTTTTCCTCGACAAATATAAATCCCGTGAAAAACGTGAGAAAAAAGACCGCGTGATTCTCGGCGAAAAACTGTCTTCGGATGCGACGGCGCAGAGTTTGTTCGGTGATGCGGAAAATCTGGCAAAACAAGGCGATTTGCGCGGCGCGATTCGCAAAGGCTACATCGCGCTGTTGTGCGAACTCGACGACCGCAAAATCGTCCGTCTTTCAAAAGACAAAACAAACCGCGATTACCTGCGCGACGTTCGCGGGCGGAGCGGGCTTTACAGTGAAATGAACGATTTGACAAATAATTTTGAACGCCATTGGTATGGCTTTGAAGATGCGAACGAAACAGACTGGGAAGAATTCAGAAGCGGCTACAAAAAAGCGGTGGTTGAAAGTAATTAACGACAGGAAAATTATGAAATCATTAGATTATTAATTTTTGAATTGTTTACAGCAATTTGTTGAGTGTAATGAGCAGTTTATTCGAGTTTACAGATATTTTGCTTAGTGTAACGAGCGATTTGTCGGATGTAAACGGACATTTGTTTAATATAATATTCTATTTTTCGAGTGACACAGGTGATTTTTTGAGTGACAGACGAAATTCTTTAAATGATAAAGGCGATTTAATAAATGTAATTATCCGTTCTTTAAATGTAACAGGCAGTTTTTCGCCTGTTACCGGACATTTTTCAAACAACGATTTTTATATCGGAACGAAAAATAGCCAATAATGTAAATGAAACAAAGGCTCATCATACTTCTGGGTTTTATTTTCCTGATATTTCTGCTCGTCGGGCTAAATGCGGTTTCTTACGTTCAGAAACCGGCAATTTTAGACAATGAATTTAATCCGAACCGCTCGACATATAACACGGGCGCGACCGGAACGCGTGGGTTTTACGAACTTTTAACGGCGACCGGACATAAAGTTATGCGATGGCAGGAAGAACCGTCCGCGCTTTTAAAATATGAAACCGGGAAAACACCTTCGACGTTTGTCGTCATCGGAAGTTTGAAGCGCGATTTTACCGACGAAGAAGTAAATGATCTGATGAATTGGGTAAATAACGGCGGGCGTTTGGTAATAATTGACCGTACGCCTTCGCGCGACATTTTAAAAACGACGGCGAGATGGAGCGTAACCGCCATTCCCGACGGCAAAGGTTTTTCTTCTGATCTCGACTCATTTGATTCCAATCAGATGACGGCGGAAACCGAAGCGGCAAAACCCGTCCAGCCGAGTTTATTCGTAACGCAGGTCAATGCCGTTCAGCCTTCGAGATTAGCTTCGTCGGTTTTGTTCGAGCGCACCAAAGATATTTCAACCGCCGTTCAAGCCCCGGCATCTGTAACGCCGTCACCGAAAAACACCGAACTTCAATCCGCGCCGCCGGAAGAGCCGACATTTAAGGTTGCTCCCGAAGAAGACAATTCAAATAAGGAAATCGTAAATTCAAAAGAGATAGTTATCGAAGGCGAGCCGGTTCGCCCGACAAATTCCGCGCAGGTTGATGAAAAATATTCCGAACCCGAAATAAAACCTGCGCCCGTCGTGCATCTGGCGAATAAGGACAAGATAATTCTTTCCGATATGCCTTACGGTTACGGCGAAATTATATATTTGAGCGATCCGTATATCGTCGCCAATGGCGGAATTCGTCTGGCAGACAACGCACAGCTTGCCATTAATATTGTCGAATTCGGCGAAGGTTTTATCGCATTTGACGAATTTCATCAAGGTTACGGAAACAATGAAAACCGTCTTTTTACATATTTCGCCGGAACGCCCGTCGTAGCAATTTTCTTCCAAATTGCTTTGCTGATCGTTCTAATTTTCTTTTCGCAAAGCCGCCGTTTTGCACGCGCTCTGCCGGCGAACGAACCGAATCGTCTTTCAAAACTCGAATACGTCGGTGCAATGGCTGAACTCCAACGCCGCACGAAAGCCTTTGATCTCGCGCTCGAAAATATCTATAAAGAATTTCGCCGCCGCGTGTCGCGTCTCGCCGGATTAGACGCGACGACTACCACGCACAAGGATTTAGCGCGTGCAATCGTCGAAAGAATCGGCGGAGACGTTGCCGAAATCGAACAAATTTTATTCAAAGCCGAAGACATTTCGCACGGCGAACGGTCGAACAAAAAGGAAGTTACCAATATCGTAAAACGCTTGCGCGAAATAGAAGCAAAACTCGGTTTGCAAAGATCAAAACGGCGCGGGAATAATCGTTAGACAGGATTTTTATGACAATAAACGCGCTCATCTTGATGATCGTTTTGTTTTTTATAATGAGCGCGATCGGCGTAGTTACGGGAAGTAATTCGCTCGTAACCGTTCCTGTGATGTTTCAGTTCGGCATCGAGCCGAAAATCGCCGTGGCGACGAATATGTTCGGCTTGACGTTTATGAACATCGGCGCGACGATTCCGTTTTTGAAAAAAGACATCATCGAATATCGTAAGATCACGCCGCTCATTTTTATTACGCTCATTTCATCGGCAATCGGCGCATTTCTCGTCGGACTTTTTACGAGCGACGGAATAAAAATATTGGTTCCGGTCGCGATGATTTTTGTCGCAGTTTTCACGCTCATCAAACGCGATGCCGGAATCGCCAAAATCGCCGAGATTTCGACCAAAGCAACCGTTATAACTTACATTCTGACGTTCTTTCTCGGCATCTACGGCGGACTTTACAGCGGCGGTTACACGACGATTTTAACGGCGGTTTACGTCGCGTTTTTCGGAATGACGTTCACCGAATCGGTCGCTTCGACAAAATTAATCAACGTCTTTTCGTCGGCAATCGCCACAATAATTTTCGCGTGGCAGGGTTTGATTGATTACAAATTGGGAATTATCCTAGCAATTACGATGTTTATCGCCGCTTTTATCGGCGCGAAAACCGTTACGAAACTCAACGATGTCTGGCTGAAACGAATTTTTCTGGCAACGGTTTTTATTTTGGCAATAAAGACGATTTACGATTACACTTAAAAAATTTCCCGCAAATCTGGAGCCGATTATGAAAAAATCAAAAATAATTTATTTGTTCGTATTTTCAATGGCAATTTTGTCCGGCATTGCTGTAATTTATTATCTCAACCAGACCGTTTTCGCCGAACCATCATTGAAGCTATCGGAAAAACCTTGTTGGTTTAAGAATTATAAAGATGAATCGATCAGTTGGAATGAAATCGAGGCGCGGCAAAATCGTGAAATTTACGGTTATTCAGTAGAAGTTCCAATTGAAACCGCGGTTAAAAAATTCAACGAAGAAATGCGCTGTTATCCGCATTACGACGATTTCCCCGAACTGACCGAAGATGAAGTTATCGCGTCTTTAATAGATTTTGATTCCCTCGATAACGAGAAAAATTATACGGAAGACCGACGCGAAGAAAGAAAGAATTTGGTCAATAAAAAGATTCTTCCGAAAGGCTCGCTTTTGAGTTTTAACAGCGGCAGTTGTTTCGACACGGGAAATTTTATTGACAATAATCTCTGCGCCGAAGGAATTAAAATCACTCTAACTTTCAATCTCGATAAAAAAGAAGATATGAAAAGTCGAACCGCAAACGAAGACATTTTCGTTATCAGAAAAACCTTTGTCAAATATGCGCCGAGAAACTGAACACCGGATTATTTACTTGAAATTCAATGCTTAACTACACACCGCAAACCGTCGCGCATATTCAGAACGAACTGAGCAAGATCATCGTCGGGCAGGACGAAGTTATCGAACAGATTCTCGTCGCCGTTTTAGCCGAAGGACACGCGCTGTTGGAAGGCGTTCCCGGCACGGCGAAAACTCTGACTGTTAAAACCTTAGCGCGAATCATCGGCGCGAGGTTTTCGCGGATTCAGTTTACGCCGGATTTGATGCCGTCCGATATTACGGGAAACAACGTCTTTAATATGCAAACGTCGGAGTTTTCGCTTCGTCCCGGACCGATCTTCACGGACATTTTGCTCGCCGACGAGATCAACCGCACGCCGCCGAAAACGCAGTCCGCACTGCTCGAAGCGATGGAAGAACGCCAGGCGACGATTGACGGCAAGCGTTACAAACTCTCGCCGATCTTTACAGTTTTAGCGACGGAAAATCCGATCGAATACGAAGGAACTTATCCTTTGCCCGAAGCACAGCTCGACAGATTTCTGCTGAAAATTTTGATTGATTATCCTTCGCCCGAATCGGAAAAAGAAATTGTCGCGCGTTGGGACGCGGGTTTTAATTCGCGCCATTTAGAACAAATTGAAATCACGAAACTGCCGGAAGAAAATTCGATCCAGAACTGCCGCAGCGAAGTAAAACAGATGCGAACCGAAGACGGCGTGCAGAAATACATCGTCGAGATCGTGCATAAAACGAGAAATCACCCGACAATTCTCTACGGCGCAAGCCCGCGCGCTTCGGTCGCACTTCTGCTTTGTTCAAAAGCACTCGCCGCAATTCGCGGACGCGATTTTTCAACGCCCGACGACGTGCGCGATGTCGCAATGCCGGTTCTGCGCCATCGTCTGGCATTGCGCGCCGAAGCCGAACTCGACGGCGCAACGACCGACGCGGTAATTTCGGACATTTTGAAAACCGTCGAAGTTCCGCGCTAAATGTTGTGAAATACACTCCACGCAAATATCAAAAACATGCCTGAATAGATTTACACTCCCATTTTTGTTGTAGGATATTTCAAACACAAGAAATAAATGAATCTGCTCACAAAACAGTTTTTAAACTAAGCTGTTTTGTGATCAGATTCATTTGCTTTACAGGTCAATTTTCCGTAGAATTTCAGATTATAATAGATAGAGATAATCTAAAAATTATTTTATAGTTAATTTTCCCTTCTTTTAGCCCCATTAGACAACCAATAGGGCAGAGCAGTAATTTGCATTTTATTGATAGTAAGGCATAACTTTGCCAATTTAGATCGGATTCTGCTCGGAATAAATTAAAATCAGGAGAAGTTTATAAGTATGTTTTCACTTATGTCACAACTGTGTGAATTAGATTTCACACGCACACGGCGAAATTTCGCTATCGTTGCCGCATTATTTGCAGTTTTTTGTATTTTTAATACCTCTTCCAATGTTTATGCGGCGACCTTTGTCGTCAATTCTACAACTGACGCAGTTGATGCAACACCGGGCGACGGTGTTTGCGCGACGGCAGGCGCGGTTTGCACTTTGCGTGCAGCAATCACCGAAGCCAATGCGTTAGCAGGTGATGATATTATCACGCTTCCGGCGGGAATTTACACGCAGACGCTTGTCGGCGTGGACGATACGAATGCGGCGGGTGATCTGGATATTCTGTCGAATATTACGATCAACGGCGCGGGCGGCGGCACGACGATCATTCAGGCAAATGCCGCCCCAAACACTGCGGTCGAGGCGTTATTCATTTTCCGGCTATAAATGTAACGGCAATTTTTAACGGCGTTACAATTCAAAACGGAAGACAAACAGGCGGAACTTTCGGCGGCGGCGTTCGCGTCAATGCGGCGGGTGATAACGTAACTTTTAATAACTGCGTTATCAGTAATAATTTTACCGGTTTCGGCGGCGGCGGTATTATCATCAACAACGCGACAGCCGTCGTTACGCTCAATGCCACGACCGTTACCGGCAATTCCGCCGTCAGCGTGACAGGCACTAATGCGGGAATCGGCGGCGGAATTTTAGTAAATGCCGTCGGAGGAACTCTGATCGCCAATAATTCTACGATCAGCAACAATACGGCATCATCCACAACTACCGGCGGTGCAACCGGCGGCGGAATTTACAGTAACGGCACCGTGACATTAACGGGCAGCACCGTCAGCGGTAATACTGCTTCTCCGACCGGAGCAGGTTCCGGCGGCGGCGGAATTTACAATACGGGCGCGACGATGACTTTGACAAACACCACCGTCAGCGGCAACGTAGCCACCGCATCAAGCACATTTAATGCAATTGGCGCGGGAATCGAGCATCTTGCCGGGACAATGAATATAACCGACAGTTCTGTCAGCAACAATAATGCCACCACTACCGGAACGGGATCAGGAATTGCCGGAGGAATTTACAATCAACAGGCGACGCTGATTCTGACCCGCTCGACCGTCAGCGGCAATACCGCACCGATACACGCCGGTATTCGTACGCTTGCTTCGATAGCGGCGACGACAACCATCAACCAGAGTGCAGTCGTTAATAATATCAGCACCGTCGAAGGCGGCGGCGTAATTAACGCTAGTGTCGGAGCGGCGGCGGCGACCACCAATATCAACAACAGCACGATCGGCGGCAACAGGTCGGCGGGCAGTGCCGCCGGAATAGAAAATTTCAATACTGCTGCCGGAGCAGCGGTCGTTAATATAAATTATTCGACGGTTGCCGGAAATGGCGCGAATACGGATAATAGCGGAGCTGATTCCGGCGGCGGCATCGCAAACTTCGGCGGCGGCACAGGACCTTCAACCGTTAATCTGACAAGCAGTATCGTCGCCGATAACACGGTCGGAACGGGCGGCACAGGTCCCGATATTTCGGGAATAATTACTTCCGGCACATATAATCACGTCGAAAATACTGCCGGCGGCACATTTACTCCAACTGTCGGCGATGTTACCGGATCAGATCCGGCACTGACGGCTTTGGCGTTGAACGGCGGAACGACTTTGAATTATAAACCCGGTCCGACCAGTCCGGTATTAGACACGATTCCAAACGGCGTGAACGGCTGCGGAACTGCTCCCTTTAATGTTGACCAGAGAAATATGGTGCGTCCGACCGATTCTAATAACGATATGACAGCCGCTTGTGAAAAAGGCGCGGACGAAGTTATGGCAATAACGGCGGCAGGCGTTTCTGTCAGCGGACAGGTATTAAACGGAACAAGCGGTAAAGCCACAGGCATCGCCAATGCCGTCGTAACTTTGGTTGACGGTAACGGAAATACTCGCGTAGCAAGAACAAATTCGTTCGGTTATTATGTGTTTGATGATCTTGAAGTCGGGCAAACGTATGTTTTTTACGTTTCAGCCAGACGTTATCAATTCAGTACGCAGGTTGTCAGTTTGACAAATGCCGTAACTAATCAGAATTTCACGCCCATCGAGTAACGATCGGCGTTTGATTTAAAAGGCGTTATGAATTCAAACTAAAATTGAACTCATAACGCCTTTTTTATTTTATAAATTCAATCGTATTCCCATGAATCCAACCGTTCAGTCCGCCTTCCGATTCGACATAATACCAAGGACTATTATTATTTTCGCGTCTGATGATATTTATTTTTTCATCTATCGGCAAAATGGCGACTTCGTCGGCATATAAACCGGGTTCGGTTCGCAAATTTGCGTTAATAGCGATCACACGCCCGTTGAACTCGTCCGATTCTTCCGAAATTGTTTTGTCCGGTTCTTCTTTTACACTTTCCGCATTTTTCACGGACGAATTCTCGCTCGTATAACTGACCGCAACATTTGAGTTTTGATTTTGGTAAAAATTTCCCGCCAACAAAAACGCCGCCAAAACCATTCCGCCGCCGATCAATAAACCGAGAATCAAAAAAATGACATATTTCGGCGTTTTCGATCTTTTTTCTTCCGCCGGACGATGAACAATAATCGTTTCCTGAATCGGCGGATTTTCTACCGTCGGCGGAATTTCCTGCGCGATGTCCACGATTATCGGTTCGGTTCTGATTACCGTCGGTTCGTCGCCGATCTCGACCGACGACGGCATCGTCAGATTTTCCTCGACCAAATTCGCGCCGTCGTTCAGACAAAATTTGTTTTCGTCGGTAAAAACGCTGTTGCACTGCGGACATCTTTTCATAAATCTGTTTTCTCTAACATTTTCGCGGAATTTGTTATACTCTGTAAGATTAGCAGATTTGGCTGTTAGAGAAAAAAGTATTATTTGGTAAGAAAAATGAAAATAGCAGTAGCAATGAGCGGCGGCGTGGATTCTTCATCGGCAGCCGCACTATTAAAAGAACAAGGACACGAACTCGTCGGCTTTACGATGCAGTTGTGGAATCAGCGGCGCAATATCAACGTTGACGAAAACGGCGATGCGTTGCCGTCGCGTTGTTGTTCGCTCGACGATGTTTACGATGCGCGGCGCGTTGCCGAATCGCTCGGAATGCCGTTTTATGTCTTGAATTTAGAAAAAGATTTCGAGCGCGATGTCGTCAATCCGTTCGTCGAAAGTTACCTCAACGGCGAAACTCCGATTCCGTGCGTCGCGTGTAATTCGCGCCTGAAATTCGCGTCTTTGGACAAATTGGCGCAAAGTCTCGATTGCGATAAAGTCGCCACCGGACATTACGCGCGCGTCGAATACGACGAATCGAAAAACCGCTATCGCCTGTTTCGCGGCAAAAATCATTGGAAAGATCAGACGTATTTCTTGTGGGAATTAACGCAAGACCAACTTTCCCGCGCTTATTTTCCGCTCGGCGAAATGATGAAATCGGAAGTCCGCGACATCGCCCGCGACGCGAATTTGTATGTCGCCGACAAACAGGAATCGCAGGAAATCTGCTTCGTGCCGGACGGAAAATATTCCGAGTTCATTGACCGTTTTCTCGACCACGAAGACCGCACCGACGAACTCCCGACTGGCGGCGAGATCGTCAATACAAAAGGCGAAAAGATCGGCGAACACAACGGAATTCACCGCTATACGATCGGTCAACGCCGCGGTTTGGGAATCTCGCACGAAAAACCGCTCTACGTCGTGCAGATCGAACGCGCCAAAAATCAAATAATCGCGGGCGAAAAAGACGAACTCGATTCGATGGAATTCACCGCCAAAGGCGTAAATTGGGTCGCGTTCGATACGCCAAATGAACCCGTCCGCGCTTCCGTCAAAGTGCGCTACCGCCACGAACCCGCGCCCGCAACGATTCACGCGCTCGAAGAAAACCGCGCCCGAATCGTCTTCGACGAACCGCAATCCGCCATCACGCCCGGACAAGCGACCGTTTTCTACAACGGCGAAGAATGCGTCGGCGGCGGTTGGATTGAAAGAGGATAAAATTATGAAAAATAAATTTAACTTTTACTTTTTTGTTATCACAATATTTGCCGTATCTATGATAAATATTTTCGCTCAAACGAATTCTGATGAAAGTAAAAATCTTTCCGTTTCAAATATAAAATCCTGCGTTATTTTAGCCGAAACGGGAGACACTATTAAATCCATTGCGGAAAAATATGAAATCCCGGTTATTACGATTGCAAAACTTAACGGACTTCTTATAACTTCGCGTCTGCCAAAAGGAAGAGAAGTTAAAATTTTCTACAAAGGCGATCAAAAACCTGTAAGTTGTGTCATTCCTAAAAAAGAGAAATACATATTTGTTGGCGCAAAACTCGGTGATACGGTTAAATCTTTAGCTTGCAGATACAATGTTTCACCTGACGAGGTAGCTAAACTTAATAAACTTTCGGTAAATTCAAATTTAAATTTTGCTCAAAGATTAAAAATCCCGATTGAACAAAATTACGAATGTGCAGCGGCAGAAACAGCAGACTAAAAACTTTTGAACAAAGAAATTGTCATTATCGCAGGCGCAAACGGTGTCGGAAAAACGACTTTTGCCCGCGCTTTTTTGCGGGAATATGATTATGAATTTTTGAATGCCGATGAAATTGCCAAAAGTCTTTCGGCGGAAAATCCGCAGGAAAAGAAGATTAGTGCGGGCAAATTATTTTTTCAAAAACTGAAAAAGTCAGTCGAAGATAATAAATCTCTGCTCATCGAAAGCACGCTTTCCGGGCGTTATCTGCAAAAGTTTCTTAAAAATCTGAAAGGCGAAAATTATCAGATCAGAATTGTTTTTCTGTTTGCCGATTCGACGGAAATCCTGATCGAACGCATTGCCGAAAGAGTAACGAAAGGCGGACATTTTGTTCCAAACGAAGATGTGCGAAGACGTTTTGTGCGCGGGAAAGAGAATTTTTGGCAGATTTACAGAAATTTAGCTGATGAATGGTTTTTGTATTACAATATGAAAGACAATTTCCAGATGATCGCAACCGGCGAGAAAGAAAAAGTGTTTGTGATTGACGAAAATTTGTTCGAGAGATTTTGAAATGAAACAAAAACTAAAACCGGAAACTTACGAAAAAGCGATAGAATTTCAACGCATCGGCAACCGCGCTGTCCGCGAAGCGCAAGAGGAAAATCATCGTCTCGGTTTGCCGAATATCTATTCGCGCAACGGGAAAATCATTTATGAAATGCCGGATGGCGAAATTATTGTAAAAGACAATTTTGAAATTAGCGATGATGAGCGCGAAAAACTTGACGAGCGATTAAAAGATTACCGCGAAACTCCTGACGCGGTAAGTAATTGAGAAGATTTTAGAAAGACATTCGGCAACGATTAAACGGAAAACAGCGTATTGAATTAAAATTAAAAAGGAATAAATAAAATGGCACAACCTAAAAAACGACCGAGCAAAAAAGCGAAAGCGGCGCAGAGAATTTTGGAAAACTCGAAACTTCTGGCGAACGCTAAAATACAAAACGATTCCAAAGACGATCAAATCTTTGATGCAAACGAATCGCAGATCAAAACCAGCGGCGCGAATAAGATAAAACCGCATAAAAAACGCGGGTAAAAATAATTTCGATGAGTGAAGAATTTACCTTTGCCGTAAAAAACAGAGATAAAATCGAACATCTGAAAAGGGAAATTTTCAAAGTCTTTGGCGAAGTCGAACAACCCGCCGAAGACAATATGATTTCTCACGAATGTGAAGAATGCGACGCGGTGAAAAATGATTTTGCGGGCGTGAATTGGAAAGATGCGGGCGGCGAATTGCTGGAAAGAAATCACGATAAAATCCCGCTTTTTTCGCCCGCAGCGTTCAATTATTTTTTGCCCGCGTTTTTAATGTATGTGGTAGATAATTTTGATTCGCATTCGACGGTCGGAGAATTCACGATTTATGCTCTCGCACCGGGTAAAAGGTGGAATCAAGACGATATGGAAACTTACTGGAGTGAAAGATTCGGTTTGTTTTCTGACGAGCAAATGAATGTCATCTACAGCTTTTTAAAACTAGCCAAAGAAAATCCAATCTACGAATCCGAATTCAATTCCGTCGGCAAGAAAATTTTTGAAAGATTAAAAGCAATTAGAGCGGCGAACTAGAAGAAAATTCTTCCTTTACAAAAAATTACTTCATTTCCCAGATAAATTTTCTATAATCAATCCGTATGACCATCTGGCAGATCATCGCGCGGCTCGTTCCGTTTGTTAAACCTTACAAATTTTTGATCGCGCTTCTTCTGATTTTGACCTTGATCGGCGCGGTCGCGGCGCAGGTTAATGCGCTGGTTTTGCGTTACACGGTTGATACGATTCAAGGTTTGATTGATGCGGGAAAACACGCTGAAGGCAATTATTCTCTGTTGATTTTTATCAGCGCGATTTTGTTCGGGAAAGAATTAATAAACATAGCCATTCGCTACGGGCAGAGTATGATCGGCGAAAATATGCGCGTCAATCTTTCGAGCGAACTCGGACAGTTTGCCATCGAAAAACTCCTGACTTATAAATAACGTCAGTTCGAGATAAGAATTAAGCTATAACCAAGTCTTTTCCTAGTTCAAGGCTTGGTTTCTTTTCTTGAAATGTGTAAGCGATCAACCCGGCGACGATGTTGCCGTAAAAGTTCCACACCGAACGATGTCGCGTATGCTCGACTTGTGAAATGTTCTTTAACTGGTCGTTGACCGATTCGATGATCGCTCGTTTTCTCAGCATCAGGCGATCAAAAAGCGGCATCAACTTGTTCTTCATATTCTTTCTGACCTTTGTTACCAGTTGAACATTGTGTTCGCCCAATAATTTACTCAACTCCTGTGAAATATAACCTTTATCGCCGAACAGTTTGCCCCACAACTGCTTGCTCATTTTCCCGACCGGCTTTCGGTCATCAACATTTCCCAAAGTGATTTGCCACGCCAACAACTCGCCGCGGTCGCTGATTATAAGATGTATCTTGAAGCCGTAAAACCACCCCGTCGAAGTCTTCCCGCGTTTTGCAATCTCCTTAAACACCTTGTTTTGCTTAATCCGTAAATTGTTACAGACGGCTATCTTAGTTGAATCCACAAATGAAATCCCCGAACACTTTCCCAATCTCATTTGCATAAACGCTCCGAGCAGAAGCAAAGCGTCGCGTTGGAGTTCGACGAACCGATTATAACTGAGCAGATCGGGAAACTCGCCCTTGTAGTAAACACCGATCATCGAATTATAAAACGTCTTCAAATTACGGAATCCAGACCTGTGAAAACAGATCAAAATAGTCATCACTTCCGAACGCGACATCTTCGACGGCTTAATTCGTTGACTCTTTCCGCTTTCTAACAACTGATGATTAAACTTCGGTTCAAACACTTTACAAAAATCGTCAACTTGGCAAAAAACTGTTAAGATATTCATTGAAAAACTCCTTTGGTTTGGTTTATTTGTTTCTAAACCTAAGTATATCTTACCTTTGGAGTTTTTCTTATCTCGAACTCACGTTAAATACGCATTTTTTGTTGACAACGAAAACGCGACGGGAAAGCTGCAGACCAGAATTGACCGCGGCGCGGAATCTCTGACGCGGTTTGTGCAGAATGTTTTTATTGATCTTCTGCCGCTCGTCGCCAACGCCGTTCTCGCGCTGGTTTTGATGTATAACGCCAATTTTTACGTCGGTCTGACGGCTTCTTTGATCGCGCCGTTTTATTTTATTTTGAGTTGGTATCAAGCCGGACTTTTAAAAGGCGTGCGGCGCGGACTGCGCGCTTTGCGTGAACGCAAAACCAACGGTTTGTTCAACATAATCGAATCAATTATCGTCATAAAATCCTTCGTCCGCGAAGAATACGAAAGCGAAAAACAGTTTCAACTCAAAAAAGATCTGATCGAAGCGCAGTTAAAACAGCGCAAGACGAATTACAGTTTCGACGCGATGAAAACCTTCGCCGAACAGGTCGGCGTGACTTTTATAATTATTCTCACGTCGTATCTAGTTTTAGACGGTCAAATGACGATCGGCGCGATTATGTTTCACATTTTGTTGTTCAACAACGTCTCCGCGCCGATTCGCCAACTGCACAGAATTTACGACGAGATCAACGAAGCGATGACTTACGCCGAAGGATTTTTTGAAGTTCTCGACGCGGATTACGCCGTCGAAGAAAGCGGCGATCTGACGGTCGAAAATCTGAAAGGCGAGTTTGAATTAAAGAATATAAATTTCACATATCCGAACGGAACGCAGGCTTTATTTGATGTAAATATGAAAATTCCGGCGGGAAAAACCGTCGCTTTTATCGGACTTTCCGGCGCGGGAAAATCAACTTTGATAAATCTTCTGTGTAAATTTTACGCGCCCGAAGAAGGCGAAATTTGTCTCGACGGAAAAGATTTGCAAAACTACGATACACATCTTTTGCGCCGAAAGATCGGCTTGGTTTTGCAGAAAAATCACATCTTTCGCGGCTCGATTGAAGAAAACATTCGCTACGGCGATATGAACGCCACATTTGAAGAAATCGAAACGGCGGCGAAAAAGGCTTATTTGCACGATCAAATTATAAATCTACCCGAACAATACAACTCCGAAGCGCAGCAACTTTCCGGCGGACAACAGCAAAGAATTGCGATTGCGCGGCTTTTTCTAAAAGATCCGCCGGTGATCTTCTTAGACGAACCGACGGCGAGTTTGGACGCTATTGCGACCGAACAAATAAAAAATTCTTTGGACGCGATCAAAGCAAATCGTACGGTCGTGATAATTTCGCACAGCATTTCGCAGATCATTGATTCGGACATAATTTTCGTCTTAAAAGAAGGTCGCGTCGTCGAAAGCGGGACGCATTTCGATCTTTACGAAAACGGCAAAACTTACCGCGAAATCTTCAATGCTTCGGCGCGAAGTTTGAATTTGGACAAAATATCCCAGACTTTGGAAGCGGAAATTTTATTGAAATGAAGTTTGGGGTTCCAACTTTAGTTGGCTTTTTCCATCTCGCTTCGCTGGCAGAAACACGCTTAAGCGTGAGCCAACTAAAGTTGGAACTCCAAACTCTAAATTTGTATTATCTTAAAAATTAAATTGTTCTTAAAATATGCCGGAAATTTTTAATCGTCAAAGAAAAATTAAACTAAAAATGCAAGTTTTTGAAGAATTTGCCGCGAAACTAAATTCGCAGATTACCGAAACTGAAAATAAAAGTTTTAACGTCGCTTTTGTGTCCGATGCGAAAATGCGTGAGATGAACAAAAGTTTTCGCGGAAAAGATAAAACGACGGATGTTCTTTCATTTCCTTTTGAATCTGACGAATTCGATCAAACGGATGATTTTCTCGGCGACATCGTAATTTCGACGGAACAAGCCGAAAAACAATCAAAAGAAAACGATCTGGATTTTGAAACTGAAGTTAAACAATTGATTCTGCACGGCGTTTTGCATCTTTGCGGTTACGATCACGAAACCGATGAAGGCGAAATGAACGAGCGCGAAATTGAGCTTCGTGATAAAATCGGAATTTGATTTTTTATGTTCATCAATGAATTTGATTATCATTTGCCGGAAAATTTGATCGCTCAAAACCCGCTCGAAAATCGCGCTGATTCGCGGATGTTGGTTTTGGATAAAACTAACCAAAAATGGTCGGACGAAAAGTTTTTCGATCTTCCGAAATTTTTGAAATCCGGCGACGTTTTAGTTTTAAACAACACGAAAGTTTTTCCGGCACGAATTTTCGGCAAAACGGAAACAGGCGCGAAAGTCGAGTTATTTCTTGTCAGAGAAACGGAAAATTCGGTTTGGGAAGTTTTGGCAAAACCGGGAAAGCGTCTGAAAATCGGCAAAAAAATCGCTTTCGGCGAAAAGTTGACGGCGGAAGTTTTAGAAAAAACGGACGACGGAAAAGTTATCGTTAAATTTCAAGCTAAAGGAAATTTCGACGAGATTTTAGACGAGATCGGCAAAACTCCGCTGCCGCCTTATATCAAACGCGAGGAAAAGTTTGCCGAAACAGACCGCGAGCGTTATCAAACCGTTTTCGCCAAACAACGCGGCGCAATTGCTGCGCCGACCGCCGGACTTCATTTTACACCTGACGTTTTGGAGAAAATAAAAAATCTCGGCGTTGAAATTTGCGAAATTACGCTTCACGTCGGTTACGGAACTTTTGAACCCGTGCGCGTCGAAGATTTATCGGATCATAAAGTTTTGCCGGAAAACTTCGAGATCGGCGAAGAAACTGCGGAGATTTTAAATAGAGCGAAAATTGAAAAACGCCGAATCGTCGCCGTCGGAACGACGACGACGCGGACTTTGGAATCGGCGATTTCCGAAAGCGGGAAATTTTCCGCCGGACGTGCGACGGCGAATCTGACAATAATTCCCGGATATAAATTCAAAGCGATTGACGCAATTTTGACCAATTTTCATCTCCCGAAATCTTCTCTTTTAGTTTTAATTTCCACATTTGGCGGACACGAGTTTATAATGAAAGCATACGATCACGCCGTCCGTGAAAATTACCGTTTTTACAGCTACGGCGATTGTATGTTTTTGCAGTAAACGGTTGCCGGTTATCGCAGGAAATAACTGATAACCGTTTACTGATAACTGATAACTGAAATGGCAGTTTTGCAGAGAATAAAAGAATTATTTATTCCGTTGGCGATAGAGAATGACGAAGAAATCGTTCCCGCGCCGCCGACGGAATACGAAATTCATCCGCTGACGGAGAAAAATCTCAAAGAAGTTTTGCGGCTTAATCTGCGGTGTTTTAAATCGGGCGAAAATTATACAAAAGGTGTTTTCGAGCATCTTTTGACGATTCCCAACGGTTTGAGTTATCAGATCGTTACCGAAACCGGGCAAATGGTCGCGTTTATTTTTCTGGCGATTGACGAAGGCGGTTACGCACATATCACGACGATCGGTGTCGCGCCGGAACATCGCCGTCGCGGTTTGGGTTTGAAACTTTTGAAATACATCGAAGACGCTCTGCGAACGCGGAAAATTTACACGGTTTTTCTCGAAGTTCGCGTCAGTAATTTTGCGGCGCACAAACTTTATCATAATTTCGGTTATTCGATGACGCAGCGAGTTTTAAATTATTATACGAACGGCGAAGATTGTTATATTATGGTCAAAGGGTTGTGAAAAATCTGAAAATCCCCGAAATTTATCCGATCACCGACACGCGACTTTCTGGAATTTCTCACGCCGAACAAGTTAAAAAATTGATCGAAGGCGGCGCGAAATTTATTCAATTGCGCGAGAAATATTCTTCGCCGAAGGATTTCTACGAATCCGCAAGCAAAGCGTTGGAAATCGCCCGCGAAAACAACGTAAAAATTATTATCAACGACCGCGCCGACATCGCTTTTGCATTAAAAGCCGACGGCGTTCATCTCGGGCAAGACGATCTGCCGCCCGACGAAGCGCGAAAATTATTGGGCGAAAATGCGATCATCGGTTTTTCAACTCACAATATCGAGCAAGTTGAAGCTGCGCGAAGATTTCCGGTTGATTACATCGCAATCGGTCCTGTTTTCGGCACATCAACAAAAGAAAATGCCGATGCGGAAACCGGAATCGAAATGATAAAACAAGTGCGCGAAATAATCGGCGAAATTCCGCTTGTCGCAATCGGCGGAATAAATTTGGAAAATTTTCGTGAAGTTTTAGATGCGGGCGCAAATTCCGTGGCGATAATCAGTGATTTGATCTCAGATGCGGAAAGTATCAGCCGGAAAATGCGTGATTTCATTATTTAGTGTGGGTGATATTATCGGCAATATAAGTATTTGCCCGCAAATAAACGCGAAAAAGATAGAATTCAAATTTCAAATTTCAAATATTTTGATTTATAAATTTACTATTTTATAAATTTCTTCATTTTTTTCGCGCTCTTTCGCGTTATTCGGGGCGAACAATTTTTTGCTTAAACGATAATCAATTATGATAAATCTCTGCGATTTCGCTCTTTAATTCCGGCGGAAAGCAAACTCTGTGAATGCGGAAACCTTTTTGCAGACCGCGCACCGCCGCGCTGACTTCCGAGATTTCCCGAATGCGCGGATGCGAAAAACCTTCTTCGACGTAGATCAAGTTTTTCGGCTCGCTCTCGTTTTTGCTCGTGTAAAAATAATACGGTACGTCGCCCGCAAAATCTTCGATGAAATAATAATTCGGATCAAAACCCGCATTTTCCACGATTTTCCGAGCTTTTTTCAAAAACTCGTCTCTTTCGGATTCCGGCATATCGAGATCGAATGCTTTGAAAAGTCTGCGATGAAGAAAGCGTTTCGACAAATCCGACAAAATTTTATCGTCCGCATTTTGCCATTGTTTTATATGAAACATTATGTCCGAATCGTCTAAATTCAGATGTTCGCGCAGGGAAAGTTTTTCGCCTTTCAAGATTTTCTCAAACGGCGTTTTGCTTGCGAACCAGACATCTTCACCGGCGCGAAAAATCTCAAGAGCGCGGCGCAGTAACGATTTTAAAACCGCTTCCGCCGAGCGCAGAGTTCGATGAAAATAAACCTGCCGAAACATATAATAACGCGCCTGCAAATAATCTTCGACGGCGTAAATTCCGCGTGCGGAAACATACAGACGGTCGTTTTCCTGATCAATTTCGAGCGATTTGATGATCCATTCGAGATCGTAAACGCCGTATTTCGCGCCCGTCATCAAACTATCGCGCAAAAGATAATCCATTCGGTCAACGTCCAATTGCGAAGAAACCAATTGCGCCAGAGCTTTCGGGCGAAATGTTCCGTTGATGATCGAAGCGATATTTTTCGGCAGTTCTTTCGAGAACTTTTTCAGCATTTGCCCGACTTCGGTTTCATTGCTCAAAACCGCTTCGACGGTAAAATTTTCGTGGTGAAAGTCCAGAATTGATTCTAAAACGTGCGAAAACGCGCCGTGTCCGATGTCGTGAAGAAGCGCGGCGCAACTGACGGCGTTTTTTTCTTCGGGCGAAATGTCGTAATTCAAACTCAGTCTCGCCAACGTCCGGTTCGCCAGATGAAGTGCGCCCAAACTGTGCGTAAACCGAGAATGTTCGGCGGCTTGATAAGCGAAATGCGCCAGACCGAGTTGACGAATGCGGCGCAAACGCTGGAATTCCGCTGTATCAATCAGGCGAATCAGCAATTTGTCTTCTTCGCTGTCGGTTTTTAATCGGATGATGTTGTGAACCGAATCCCTGTAAATTCTTTCTGACAGTTTATTTTTGCTCCCGTTCAATTTAATTCTGCAATTAACATTTTCATTTAAAAAAATCCGACTTTCAATGTATCGGATTAATTTTCCAAGTTTTTACAACTGCAATTTTTCAGTTTATCCGTTTTATAACGTGGACATTTTTTTGTTGGAATCTGCAAGAAAATAGTTTATTCTCATTCTACAGACAGTTTTTGAAAAGGAGTTTACAGATTATGAAAAAACATTTTACCGGAATCGCATTATTCATTTTCATCGTCGGCATCAGCGGATTTGTCGCAAGTTTGTTCAATCAAATTCCGAAAGCCGGAGTTTCTGAAATTACCGAAACTGTTCCGCGATATGAAAGCCGAACGAAATGTTTCAAGAAATATCGCAATATCCCGGAGTATAAATCAAAAATTACATTCGCAACTTATAATGAAAAAACCGGACAACTCTATACGGCATTTACGGATGAAGGAAAATTTAATTTGTATTTCTTCGTTAAAGACGGTGACGAAACACGCTTTTTGGCAATTGAAAAAGTTCAATCGGAGAGAATTGATTGGGAAAGCGTAGGACAATTCTCTTCTTTCAAGTGGTTAAAAAAATTAGATTTCCACGAAAATCTTTACGTTATCGCAGAAGACAGCGAAAAAGCTCCTATATTTGAAGAAGATAGAGCAACCGCAGTTGTGATCGCGCGATATTAGCCGAAAATTATTTCTTAAAAAATCTGCAAGTTTGAAATTTGCCCTGCGTTCTTGTCTTTGAACAGGACTTGAAGGCGCAAGATTCAGACTTGCAGATTTTTTGTGGAGACAATTTAATTATGAGAAGACAAGGTTTAACAGACATAAAGTTTTTTATCGGTTTATTGTTGCTGGCTTCAATAACTTTTTCTGCTTGTTCCAGACCGAAAACAGCTTATGAAAACGAAACTGTAGAATCGCGCCCGTATCCGAATGGAGACGTTGCGATGAATTCAAACGCAACATCTGTGAATACATTAGTTGCGCCGGAATATAAAGAAGAAAAATCTCGCGGCGAGCGTTACGCGGAAATTACGGAAAATCCGTTTTTGGAAACGTCGCGTGCGCCGCTTTCTACGTTTTCCATTGATGTTGATACGGCTTCTTACGCCAATGTGCGCCGTTATTTGAACGACGGAAGACGACCGCCGAAAGATGCGGTGCGAATCGAGGAATTGATAAATTATTTTGAATACGATTATCCGCAGCCGATTGGAAATGTGCCGTTTTCGGTGAACACGGAAGTTGCGACAACGCCTTGGAACGCGAAACATAAAATCGTCAGAATCGGTTTGCAGGGGAAAAAAGTTTCGCTCGACAATGTGCCGCCGTCGAATCTGGTTTTTCTGCTCGATGTTTCCGGTTCGATGAACGCGCCGGACAAATTGCCGCTGTTAAAAGAAGGTTTGCGGATGATGGTTAATCAATTATCGCCGAACGACCGCGTAGCGATTGCGGTTTATGCGGGTTCGTCCGGTCTTGTTTTGCCTTCGACTCCGGTTTCACAAAAAGGCGAAATTCTCGCGGCTTTGGATAATTTAAAAGCGGGCGGTTCGACAAACGGAGGCGAAGGAATTCGTTTAGCTTACGCTGTTGCGCTCAATAATTTTATTCAAGGCGGCAACAACCGCGTGATCTTGGCGACGGACGGCGATTTTAACGTCGGACTTTCGGGCGATGAACAACTTGTAAAATTGATCGAGGAAAAACGCAAAAGCGGCGTGTTTTTATCGCTATTCGGTTTCGGCAGCGGAAATTTGAACGATTCGATGATGGAAAAATTGTCGAACGCCGGAAACGGGAATTACGCTTACATTGATTCGCGCGAAGAAGCGAAAAAAGCACTCGGACAGCAAGTCGCGGGAACGCTTTACACGATTGCCAAAGATGTGAAAATTCAAGTCGAATTCAATCCCGCACTCGTCGCCGGTTATCGTCTGATCGGTTACGAAAATCGGATGCTCGCCGATAAAGATTTTAACGACGACAAAAAAGATGCGGGCGAGATCGGCGCGGGACATTCCGTAACTGCGCTTTACGAAATAATTCCGGCGGGACAAACTATCGAAAATCCAGGCGTTGATGAATTGAAATATTCGAAAGTAGAACCTTCGGACACGCGATTTTCAAATGAATTGATGACAGTAAAATTGCGCTACAAACAGCCCGACGGCGACGAAAGTCAACTTTTGACGTTGGGCGTTTTAGACAAAAACGCACCGATTGAAACGGCTTCGGATAATTTGAAATTCGCGGCGGCGGTTGCCGAATTCGGTTTGATCTTGCGCGATTCGCGTTATAAAGGAACGGCGAATTTCGAGAATATTTACAGTTTGGCAAATTCGTCTCTCGGAAGCGATTTGAAAAATTATCGCGGCGAATTTATACAACTCGTCGGAAAAGCGAAAAATTTGGATTAGAATTTGTGTAATTGCTGATTTAGCTTTGTTTATGTTTTTGCTATTTGTAAAGAGTTGGCGGATAATTTCATTTCCCACAAATAAAAATATATCTTTTAGAAGGACAAAATAAATGTTAAAAAAATTAGGAATTCAGTTTTTAGCGGCGGCTTTAATGCTGTTTGTTATGAACGGTGATTTGTTCGCGCAAAAGGCGACACGAATCAATTTTAAACGCGGAACGAGTTCGGCATCGGTTTCCGGCACACTTCAGCCGGGAGCATCGCGCACTTATGTTATGCGGGCGAAAGAAGATCAGGCGATTCAAGCCGTTGTTTCCGGCAAAAATGTGCTGCTCGACAACGGTATGCTGACGATGAGTTATGATACGCCGGAAGGTGATAATTTCATTAAGATTACCAATCACGGAAAAACCTCGACTAAATATACGATGACGGTTTCGATTCAATAAGACATTAGTTTTCTTAGCAGAAAAAACCGAAAATTAAATCAAATTTAAAAGCGGTAGTTTATATCAACAAATTGGCAAGACGTTACTTTACAATTAAAAGTTCGTTCCAGTTTGTCGTGTAACTGCCGCTTTTTCTCGCCTGTTTCATTTTCCAGTTTCCACTGCTTTTTACGCCGCCGAATCTCACGGTGTCTTTGCCGAATTTTTGATTTATTTCGTCAACGGCTTTCATCAGATTATGTTTTTGCCGGAATTCCCCATCGTCGAACATACGTTTTGTCAAGGTTTCCGACGGCACGAGACCATTCAAGATTATTCCGGCTTTGCGGTATTCATAATACGGTTTGTAAATTTTCTCCAACGATTTTAACGCCCATTCCTGAATTTCCTGATTGCTGTCAGAAGGATAAACCGCCGAATAAGTCGCTGAATCGGCGTAAGGCGCGGGAACGGGACGAAAACGGTCGGTCGAGATAAAAACCGTTACGGCATTTGCCGCGAGATCGTGTTTTCGCATTTTCTCGCACGCCCGCGTCAAGAAAAATAAGATCGCCTCCTTTATATGATCGTATTCGGAGACGGTCTGACCGAAACTTCTCGAACAGGTAATGCTGTGTTTTTTAGTCTGGATTTGCTCAAGCGGCAGACATTTTATTCCGCGCAATTCGAGAGCGATTCTCGCGCCCGCAACGGTTAGAAGCCGCCGTATGAAACGATTATCCGTTTCGCGCAATTGCCAGCCGTTTGAGATATTGTTTGCTTTTAACTTTAATGCCGAGTGATAACCGATGCCCCATATTTCCGAAACGGGCGTTTCCCTTAAAATGCTTTCCGTTTTCGATGAACGGTAAAGATTTAAAACGCCGTTTTCCTGCAATTCATCTTTTTTCGCGCGTTTATTGGCGATCTTAGCAAGAACTTTCGTTTCGGCGATCCCGATTGAAACCGGAATTCCCGTCCATTTATACATTTTTTCCCGAATCGTAAGAGCCAGTCTATTAAGCGAATTTTTGCGCGGCTCTAACGACAAAAATGCTTCGTCAATTGAATAAATTTCAATTTCCGGCGTGAAATTATGCAGGAGATTCATCACTCTGCCCGACATATCGCCGTAAAGCGCATAATTTGACGAAAAAATTTCCGCGTCGTTTTCGTCGAGCAGCGATTCAACCTTGAAAAGCGGTGCGCCCATCGTTATGCCGATTTTTTTCGCTTCTTCCGAGCGCGCGATAATACAGCCGTCGTTATTCGACAAAACGACGACGGGCTTTTTTTTCACCGTCGCATCGAAGACGCGTTCGCAGGAAGCGTAAAAATTATTGCAGTCGAGAAGCGCGATGGCATTGTTCATAAATTAATGTTTGTTTATTGAGCAGATGACTTTGCCCCAAATCTCGAAATCCATATCTTCAGAAATTTTGATCGGCGGATAATTGTCGTTTTTCGAGATCAGCAGAGTTTGCCCTTTGTCATCAATGAAAAGCTCTTTAACGCACATTTCATCGCCGATGCGGGCAATAACGATGTCGCCGCATTTTGTTTCCAATTGGCGGTCAACAACCAGCGTCGCGTTCGGTTTAATGCCCGCGCCGACCATCGAATCGCCAGATGCGCGCACAAAAAATGTGGCAAACGGATGACGAATTAATTCGCGGTTAAGATCAATCGCCGTTTCGATATAATCGTCCGCCGGCGACGGAAAACCGGCTGCAACTTTCGATAAAACAAACGGAATCAATAACTGTTCGAGGGGAAAAGCGCACACGTTTGCAAAATTCTTCGTTTTATTCATAATCTAAAAAACTTTTTGATAAACTGTCTGTAATCTTAAATTAAACGACATCTCATATATGAAACAAATATAACATAGTTTTCCGGGATACCGTCAACGATCAATTTGAAAAACGGCTTAAGAAAGAACAGTTTACCGTTAAGCAAATGCTTTTGAAATGCTTAAGATTTTGAGATCAGTTTTGACTTTTTTATTTCGGCAGATCCGTAAATCTCCAAAACATCGGCACGAGAAAAATAGATGCGACGAAAACAATGATCGTTAAGATCGTGCCGACTTTGACGAAATCCATAAACTTGTAGCGTCCGGGCGTATAAACCAAAATACAAGCCGGTTCGAGCGGCGTGATGAACGAAAACGAAGCCGCGTAAGTTACGGCGACAACGAACGTTCGCGGGTTCAAGCCGAGAATGACGGCGGTTTGATACGCGACCGGAACGACGACGAGCGCGGCGGCTTGATTCGACATCGGCTGTGTCAGGAAAACCGTCAGCGCGAAAAATCCGGCAAGCACGGCGGTCGGACCGTAAACGCCGAGATAATCGCGGATATATCCCGCCAGAAAAACGTCGGCGTGAGTTTTCTCCATCGCCGCGCCGAAACTTATCATACAGGCGATCAAAACGAGCAGACGAAAATCTATCAGCGTGTAAAGTTCGGCGTAACGCACGGTCTTTGTCGCAAGGAGAAGCAGAACGCCGAGCAGAACGGCAATGGTCAACGGAACGTCAATAAATCCGCCGGTAACGACTTTGAGAAGCACTAACCCGAGAAAAAGACCGAACGCGGCAATCGCCCAACGTCGTTTTTCGACGCGCACACTGCTCGCCGAAACGTCTTCGAGCAGAAGCATTTCGCCTTCGACGACGAACGGTTCGATGCGTTTTATGTTTCCCTGAACGAGCAGAACGTCGCCGAATTTTAAGACGACATCGCTCAGTTTTTTGAAAAACGTCTCGCCGTGACGATTGACCGCCAAAACCGTCAGATCGTAGGTTTGACGAAAACTCACGGTTTTCATCGTCTGCCCGACGAGCCGCGAATTCCGCATTACCATCACTTCAAAAAGTTCGACATTTCCCGGTTCTAAAAGTTTGTCGCGCAGTTCGAATTCGGGTTTTATTTCCAGACCGATCTCTTCTTTGACGCGCAAAATATCGGTCAGCGTTCCTTCGACGATCAACAGATCGCTGTCGTAAATTCTCTCGGTCGGTGTCGGCGCGATCGGTTCGGCTTTGCCGCTGCGGATAATGCCGAGAACGTTTAATTCAAATTCACCGTTAAAATTCGCTTCGCCGAGAGTTTTGCCGATCAGATCGGATTCGGGCAGAACGATGAGTTCGGAAATATATTCACGGATAGAATATTGTTCGGTTAAAGATTCGTCTTTTCCGCCGATGCGCGGGAGAAGTTTTCTGCCGATGGTGAGCATATAAATTATGCCCAAAGCCGCCGTAATTATGCCGACGGGCGCAAGTTCGAACATCGAAAAAGGCGCAAGCCCGTAACGCTGAATCGCGCCGCTGACCGCCAAATTCGTCGAAGTTCCGATCAATGTGCAACTTCCGCCCAAGATTGCGCCGAACGCGAGCGGCATCATCAGTTTTGAAGGTGCAATTTTTGAACGCGCTGCAAGCCCCATCACGACCGGAACGAACATCGCCGTCGTCGTCGTATTTTTCAAAACCGACGCGCTGACGGCGGCGGTAATCATAATCAGCGCGGTCAATATAAATTCGTTGTCGCCGGAAATTTTATAAAGTCTGCGCCCGATCAGATCAACCAAACCGGTTTTTATCAAACCGCCGACGAGAACAAACAATCCGGCAATCGTGATAATAATATCGTCGCCAAATCCGGCAACCGCCGTTCGGACATCGAGAACTCCGGTTAAAACCAGACAAATAACGAGAATTATCCCGACGACATCAACCGGAAGTTTTTCCGTGCCGAATAAAATCAGCGCGACAACGAGAAGAAGTAATGTAATGGCAATCGGCGACATAGTGAAGTAAGAATACAAAAATCCGCCGATTTTGGAAAGCTAAAAATACGTTAATTTTCGGGAAAATTTAAAAGATAAAAAAGGCGCGAAAAATAAAAAATTCTTCACACCTTTTTTATAAAATTGGAGGCTTCAGACTTAACCGCAACACAGGCTGAAATTGCTACCGTTGCTCGATTCCTCGCCTAGCGGAGTTCACAACTCAAACCTTGTGCGGAGCCTGAAGCCATAATGATTTTGGATTTTGGATTTTGGATTTCGGATTTGATAAAGATCAAAGCACGAATACTTTCTCTGTAAAATCCGAAATCCGAAATCGGCGATCCGAAATCGAACTGGCGGAAGAGGTGGGATTCGAACCCACGGAACCCTTTCGAGCTCACAGCATTTCCAATGCTGCCGATTCAGCCACTCTCGCACCCTTCCTGAAATTTAATTGTCAAACAAAAAAACGAATTTCAAATTACGAATAAAAATCCAAAATCCGAAATCGAAATGGCGGAGAGGGTGGGATTCGAACCCACGGTACCCGCAAAGGTACAACAATTTTCGAGACTGCCCGATTCAACCACTCTCGCACCTCTCCGCAAATTAAAGTTTATAACCCGAACCGCATAAATTTCAAGTGTTTTCGCGTTTCGTTTTCGATTCTGCGCGTCTGCGCCGGAAAAAATCCTGCATCAAACGGCGGCAATCTTCCGCCAAAACTCCCGAAATTATTTCGATCCGATGATTCAAAGAACTATTATCGCAAATCCGAAACAATGTTTCGACTGCTCCAAATCGTTCGTCTTTTGTGCCGTAAACCAGAGTTTTGACACGCGCATTGACGAGTGCGCCCGCGCACATCGCGCACGGTTCGACAGTTGAAAAAAACGTCGTATCTGTCAGACGATAATTGCCGATCTTCCGCGCCGCTTCTCTTAAGACAAGAACTTCCGCGTGTGCCGTCGGATCGCAATCGGTTATCGTCCGATTTCCGGCGGCGGCAATTAATCTGTTTTCGTTGTCAATCAAACACGCGCCGATCGGAATTTCGTTCAAACTTCGCGCATTTTCCGCCGCTTCGATTGCTTTTCGCATCCAAAATTCGTTCGTAAATTCCATCACCAAACAAACTTTAGCTTACACGAAGCGTAATTTGAAAATATAGATTTCTTGCGCTTAACTGTCAAGTTGAAAACTTTTTTACGCATTTTCTTGCATCCTCACGCGGAAAGTGTAAAATCTTAATTGATGTTGGATTGCTTCTTTCCTTAATCTCTTCCGGCTAAAAAATGAGCGAAAATTTTCGCCACAAAAAAGACGAATTTCAAGACACCGATGCAGGTAACGGCAACGCGGATTTTATGTCGCTGACCGATGAGGTTCGCGCCCGCAGTCATAAACCGCAGCCTTCGCCGCAGGCAATTGCCCAAAAACTTTCGACTTCGGAATTTAACGCGGCGATGGTTCATTTTTATCGCGGTGAAGTTCAGCGTTCGAACGTCTGGCGAAATCGTCTCGACGCGACAACGAATTGGGCTGTAATTACGGCAGGAGCAACGCTTTCGTTTGTTTTTAGTTCGCCCGACAATCCGCATTTTGCGATTCCGATCAATTCGATTCTCGTTTCGATTTTTTTATTTATGGAAGCGCGGCGTTATCGTTATTACGAAGTTTGGGCGAATCGCGTAAGAGTTTTGGAAACCGGATATTTCGCGCCGATGCTCTCGCATCGCACGATTCCGCCGGACAAGGAATGGGCGGAACATATCTCGGCGGATTTGATTCAGCCGCATTTTACGATCAGCGAATGGGAAGCCGTCGGCAGACGCTTGCGGGCGAATTATATCTGGATTTTTATGCTGCTCGCTTTGAGTTGGGGACTGAAAGTTTATCTTCATCCGTATCCCGCGCCGAATTTGGAAATACTTATGAACCGCGCACAGGTCGGCGTTGTTCCCGGTTGGCTGGTCATTCTTGTCGGTCTGATTTTTAACGCTTTTATTTTTCTCGTCGCCACCGTAACTCTGAAATTAAAAGACGCTTCGAGCGAAGTTTCGCCGACCGAAGAACTCGAATGGCACCCGCTTCGTCAAGTTTCCGATTGGGCAGGAACGAGCATCAAAAAACGCAACACGATCCGCCGCGCCAAAAAAGCCCGACAACGTGTGCGAAGCGCACAAAACGAAGAAAAAGAACCGAGCCAGCAAATCCATTATTCGGAATTTCCCGGAAAATAAAATACTAAATCGAAAATAAAAAACGGCAACCGGAAAATTTTTGTTTTCCCATTTTCCATTTTCCATTTTCCATTGATTTTGTTATTTTTTAATCAACAAAATTATTGTTTTAAGGAGAATAAAAAATTATGCCAATTGATTTAGATGAACGCGGGAAAGCACTGGAAAACGAGTATTTTCGACGCAAAGATGATGAATTGATCGAAAAGATCCGCAGTAAAGTTTTAAGCGAATCGAGCGTTGACCTTGGACTCGAATGTCCGAAATGTGAGGGAAAACTTCACGAAAGCGATTACGAAGATATAAAAATTGACATTTGCGACACCTGCGGCGGCGTGTGGTTTGATGCGGGAGAACTCGCTCAAGTCATTGATAAAAACGAAAACAGCGGTTGGCTGAGTCGTCTTTTTAACTAAAAATAAAATGAAAAATATCAAAGGCAGATTTACCGCGCAGATTCTTTTATTTGTTTTGGCTTTGAGTCTGCCTTTTGCCGTTCACGCGCAAAAAACGCAGACGGCGAAAGAATTTCAGGAATTAAAACTCGACAGCAAATTGATGAAGCGCGAAATGCCGTATCGCGTTATTTTGCCCGTCGGTTATGATGTTTCAAACGAGAAAACTTTTTATCCGGTCATTTATCTTCTGCACGGTTTAACCGGACATTATGACAATTGGACTAATAACAGAAAAGTCGTCGAATACGCGAAAAATTATAATTTCATAATCGTTACGCCCGAAGGCGATAACGGCTGGTATTCCGACAGCGTTTCCGCGCCGAACGATAAATACGAAAGTTATATTATTCAGGAATTGATTCCCGAAATCGAAAATAAATTTCGCGCTAAAAAAGACCGCGAACACCGCGCAATTGCCGGACTTTCGATGGGCGGTTTCGGTGCGATGAAATTCGGTCTGAAATATCCCGAAAAATTTGTTCTCATCGGAAGTTTTAGCGGCGCGTTGGGAATTGTCCCGATTCCGACTAATGCGATGAAATCTTTCCCGTCAGTCGAACAAGTTTTCGGCGCGGACGACAGCGAAGCGCGAAAACAAAATGATGTAATTCGCCTCGTGCGCGAAATGCCCGCCGATAAAATAAAGCAGTTGCCGTTTATTTATTTCGATTGCGGCACAGAAGATTTTCTGTTTCAAAGCAACCGCGATTTTGCCGATTTACTTCTTCAAAAGAAAATCCCGCACGAATTTCGTCAGCGTCCCGGCGTTCACGATTGGAATTTTTGGAATTCGCAAATTCTCGAATTTATCCAACTCGGCGCAATGAAGATGACCGACAAATAATTTTTTATGCTCAATTTTGCAATCGAAACCGCCCGCGAAGCCGGACAAATTCTGCTCGATAAATTCGGGCGAAAAATAGACATTTCTTTCAAAGGCGACATTAATCTAGTTACCGAAGCCGATCTCGCGTCGGAAAAATTAATTATCGAACGAATAAAATCTTATCATCCGAAACACGCAATTTTAGCTGAAGAATCGGGCGATGCGGTTTTGCTCGAAGGCGATAATAAATGGAAATGGATCATTGATCCTTTGGACGGCACGACGAATTACGCGCACGGTTATCCGTGTTTCTGCGTAACGCTCGCGCTCGAACACGATGGCGAAATCGTCGTCGGCGTAACTTTCGATCCGACGCGCGATGAACTTTTCGCGGCTGAACGCGGCAAAGGCGCGACGTTGAACAATAAACCGATTCACGTTTCCGACACGGAAAAACTCGGCGATGCGTTGATCGTTACCGGATTTCCGTATAATTTCACTCTGCACGGGACAAAAACAAAGTTAAAAAGATATTTGAAAATAGATAACGGATGTGTTTTGAGCTAAATTAGCCCTCAGCATATGAAAAAAACACATCCGAATGCTTTGCAGCATTACGAGCAAATTTACCATTAGATAAGCGTCGCGTCGAGTTGGCGGCGGCTTTGCTGATCGCCATTATTCAACAGAACACTACAAATTTGGCAAGATTAGCCAATGTTTTAGACTTATCGGCTAAGAAGGATTCAAAATATCGGCGGTTAAAACGCTTTTTTCAGTTGGCTGAGATTGATTTCGACATTTTTGCCGAGTTGATTATTGCGATCATCAAACCGAAAGGTAAGTATGTTTTGGCGTTGGATCGCACCGAGTGGAAATACGGCTTGATATGGGTCAACATTTTGACGTTATCAATCGTGGTTGGAAACACTTCGATACCGTTATTTTGGATAACGCTCTCGCGCAAAGGCAACTCCGTATTAGCGGAAAAGAAACAGATAATCGGGCGTTATATCAAAGTATTCGGCATCAAAAACATCGAATACTTGAGTGGTGACCGTGAGTTTGACGGATATGAATTGGTCAAATATCTGGACAAGGAAAAAGTCCCGTTTCGTCTGCGGATAAAAGCTTCGATGACGATTACCAACAAAAGCGGGAAGCCGATGAGATGCGGGAAATTGTTACGAACATTGAAGATCGGCGAGAGTTACCGTTTGCGACGGGCGAGGAGATACGCCGGAGTCAAGGTATCGGTCGAGGTGAAAAGAGGAAAAGACTCTCAGGAAAGTGTGATTGTCATTTCGTCTGAAGCGAGTGAGAAAATCCTGTCGGAATACAAGCGGAGATGGGCGATAGAAACATTGTTTCAGAACTTAAAGAGTCGCGGATTCGAGATCGAAAAAACGCATCTGACGAAAGTGGAGAAGATAGATAAGTTATTCGGAGTATTGGCGTTAGCAGTGGCGTGGGCGATCAAAACAGGGGAAGCGGAAAACGCCGTCAACTCGATTGAAATAAAAAAGAACGGGAGAGCGCAAACAAGTCTTTTCAGATTAGGATGTGAAATAATCCAAGAGGTGTTATTTGAACTAAAGAGATATTCGAGAGTAAATATCTTTGCAATTCTAAGATGCTGACAACAGCTAACTTATGTCGTTTTGTCCCGTACAGAGATAATTTCAAAGAAAAAGACAATTTCGCTCAACATTTAACGGATTTTCTGCTCTATTCACGCGGCGTGCGGCGCGACGGTTCGGCGGCGATTGATATGGCGTATGTCGCTTGCGGGCGTTTCGACGGTTTCTGGGAAGAAGGCTTGAATTCTTGGGACGTAGCAGCTGGAGTTCTTTTGATCGAAGAATCCGGCGGGCGCGTTTCTCATTATGATGATTCGCCGTTTAATGTTTATAAGCCGCCGATTTGCGCCGATAACGGTTTGATCCACAGCGAAATGTTGAAAATTTTGAATTAATCTGAAATCGGTATTTGGAACATCGTTTTGAATTTGTAAATTATTGAAAATAAGAAATCGCTGAAGATAAAGAGAATCAAAGACCGATTCTTTAAGTAAAATCAAAGTTACATAAAAAACTCACAGTCTTGACACCTTTCGCCTGTAAAACATAAACTTGAGCCTTAAATCGAGATTTCAAAAAAACTGTGAATTTACCGAATTATTTAACTTTAGCGCGTATTTTGTTCGTTCCACTTCTGGTCGTCGTTCTTCTGACGACGGTGGCGGAAGACTGGTTCGGTTTGGAACGCTACGGTGTCGCTATCGTGATTTTTCTCGTCGCTTCGCTGACCGACATCTTGGACGGACATCTCGCGCGGCGCAGAAATCAAGTTTCAAATCTCGGTAAACTTCTCGATCCGATTGCCGATAAACTTCTCGTTTCAGCAGTTTTAATCGTTCTGGTTGAAAAACATCTCGCTCCGGCGTGGGCGGTTGTCGTTATTTTGGGCAGAGAATTTGTCGTCACAGGTTTGCGCTCGATTGCCGCCGCCGACGGCATTATCATTCAAGCGCAAATGAGCGGAAAAATAAAAATGTGGGCGCAGTGTGTTGCAATCGTCGCTCTTCTCGTCGCCGGCGCGACGGGCAATCCGCCGGTTTCAAATTTCGGTTGGGTTTTGCCGAGTTTTCGTTTTTGGGAAGTCGCCGAAGTTCAAACCGCTTTTTCACATTTGCTCAACTTTTCCTTAAATACCAATGACTGGCGTGTTTTCGGCTATCTCGTCGGACGCGGCGCACTCTGGGTCGCCGTCGGAATGGCTTGTTGGTCAATGTTCGATTACATAAAATATTTTCTCAAAGAAAATAAAAAACGAAAAAAGGATTCGGTTGTCGAAGCGGAAGCCTAAAATTCTCCGGTTGCAACTTTCCAGATAAAATCAACAAAAAAAAGGCGACTGTTTCCAATCGCCTAAAAAAACAAAACCAAAAATTAAAAACATTATTGCAACTCAACTCTGTCGCCCGTGTGAATCTCCAAAGCGGTGCGGACGATAATTGCAGTTGCGGTTTTTTCTTTGACGTTTAAGATAACCATTTCGCCGACGATTTTTCGCAGATCATTCGGTCGCCGGTCTTTAACGTTTTCCGTTGTTGCAATTTCCCCTCGTGCCTGACTGCCCTTTTTACGCGGTGCTTGATTCGAGAATTTCCCGCCACCGTATTCTCTGCTTTCATAATTTTCATTGGTTGCGCTAATTGATTCTTTCTGCACCTTGTCAAATAGATTTCCCGTTCCGAGCGGTCGGTAAATCGTCAGATAATCGCCGACTTGAACATTATCTTCCGCGCCGAGATCAATATAAACAATTTGATCTCGTCCCAATAATTCGCGCGCATCTTTCGCCATCAATATTCTACCGCGAGCTTTTCCGGTCGAGTCTGCAAATAAATCGAGTGCCGGTCTGTCTTGAAACATCGGACTCACGCGATTCGGAATCGGCTGTAATAAATCGCCAAAGAGAAAATTGTCGCACGAAGTTTTGATTTGCGCGATTGAAACATCATTTTTCACGTGGACAATTTCGACCATTCCGAGTTCCTGAACGTAAAAACCGACATTTTTCTTGTTTGTCCAACGCGAATCTACGCGACCTTTCGGACGAACAACGCTGAACATATCGCCGACTTTTACGCCGCGACTTGCGCCGACATTAATGTAAACCAAATTTCCCTGCGCGTAAATATGTCCGTCAGTTTCATTGACCGCTCCGACGAGTTCATAACTCGTATCAACCGGCGCAGTTTGAATATAACCGGCGCAATAAAGATCGGTTTTCCCGGCAACCGATAGGTTTTCGTTACCTTTGCTTAACAACAATTCCGGTGTCGGTGTCGGGCGTTGGGCAAACGCCGCCGTTGTCATTGCAAAAATGACGAACAAAATTATTCCGTATGTTTTTCTAAATGATATAAGTCTTTTCACACTTTGCTCCTGATAGGCTTTTGTAATTTTAATTTTGAGAGTTCCAAGTTGAAAGAATAGATTTCGCCCGGTGCGGGCTTTTACTATCCTAACCTGTTTGATAAACATTCGTCAACAAGTATTTTTAATGTTTAACTTAATAGTTAGAAAAATTAGCACATCAAGTTTTAACGCCAATAAATTTTCATTATTGTAAACACATCAGAGTAACCTATGCCAATTTGTCTTTATTTACTTTTTCTTTGAGAGTGCTTTACAGATTATGAGAAATTAAATCGCTGAGTTTGATAACCAAAATGATATAGTTGTTTTACATTTAATTCTGATGGTGAATCATCACAAGAAAATGTATAAAAAATTGAGTTTTCTACGATGATTTATGAATACAGGAATTTCTTTAGCAGATGATGATATTACAAGATTTTTAACTTCTGATAAATTTTGAAACTCGGTCAAACCGTTCAAACAGAAATAAATAATCAAGTTGAATTATTAAAAAATAATCAAAAAGGATTACAAAATCTACTTGAATTGATAAAATCAGACAGTTTTTTTAAGTTGAATGATGCTGTAATTCAACTTCTTTTAATATATGCTTTTAGCAATCGCCCGGAAGATAAAGTTTTTCGTGAAGTTATAGTTTCTCTTGCGGGAAAAAGCGATTTTAAGGATTTTAATACTGCGGTTCGCGCTAAAGTAATTACAGACCTCGATACATTTGCAAACACGGCAAGTTACACCTCGAACTCAAACCCGACTGATGATGATAAAACTTTTTTATTAGAAAAAATCAGAAAAACGTCAATTTTCAGCGGGAAAGATTCGACAAATGTCGTCATCCGAAACACATTGGACAATCTTATTAACGGCACTGTCCCGATTGAACTGATCGCGGGAAAATCCATAACCTGTGGAAAAAGCGGTAATGGAACTATTTTCGGTTGTAATATACCCGGATCGAAAATCGTCTATATCAACAAAGATGCTAACGATGCGGAATATAGAGATTTTATTGAAACGCTGTGTCACGAAACAAATCACGCACTCAATAATAATGTTACATCCAGTTATGTAGTTGATATATTTTTAAACGAATATCGCGCTCATATCGCCGGAAAAGTAGGCAGAGGCGAAATGTTGACTGCCGCTTTAGTCAAGGAATTTCTCAACAAATTAGGGCGTGATAAAAGTAAAACTCCTGATTCTTATCAGCAGATAAACGACTTTTACGAAGATAAAAAATTTCCTCAATTTAAAGTCGTCATTGATCAGGCATACAAAGATGCCGATAAAGGAACGATTGTAAATGCGCTCGAAATGAGGAAAAGACTCATTGCCGCTAAATTCGGCACTCCTTATATTACAGGCACAAATAATACCGACAACCGTTAATGAACAACTTGTAATCACAGAGAACTATGTTTTTTCCAAGAAATTCAAAAATCATAATACAGTTGGCAATTTGTCTTTTGTTGTGCGTAACTTTTATAAACGGACAGGAAACCGGCAGCAAAACTACAGATATACCCGATTTCAGAGAGCTTCCGAAAATTGGCGACGGAAATGTGAAAGGTAAACTCAGAGAGCGTCTGTTACAGAATTATTGCAAAACCGTCGAAGATTGCGAACAATTCAGTGTCAATCGAATCGAATCTTCTCTGAAAAAGGTCGAAGTTTATTTGATTACAAGACTGTATCATTTTTCCGCCTATTCGCTGTGTTACAAAAATAAACTATATGTTTCCGGCGAGATTACAGCTTATGAAATTTTTTTGACAGATTATAAGATTCTATCGAAACCTGACTTACTGAATAATATTTTACAGGTTTATAAATATTTTCATTTTAACGATTCTGCGATTAATACTTTTTATGTGGTTGATAAGAATTATTTGGAAAAGAATTCGACTGATTTGAAAAGATATGAAACCGGATTTGAAAAAATCTCGCTCAAATCTATAAATGCTCCGCAATTAACAAAAAAAGACGACGGCATAATTGAAATAAAATTTCTTATGGAAAGTCCTCTGGCAAAAAAAATTATGATGATTGAATTATCAATCTCGCCGAAATATGAGTTTCGAGAAAAATCTACTGCGTTTCGATTTGAACAACAACAATAAATTGAATAAATCGTCTAACATTTAGTGAAGTTTTACCTAAACTATTATTTCAACCTTGCACAAAACGCTCTGATTTTGTAGTATTTTCGATTGCGACGTTATTTCAAAATTAAGCCGGTGTAGCTCAGTGGTAGAGCAACGGTCTTGTAAACCGTAGGTCATCAGTTCAACTCTGATCACCGGCTCCATTTATAAAACATTTTCTCATAATGTCTTGTCTTAACTGCTCAACTCCTTTAAAAAGAACAAACTACAAATATTGCTCAAATAAGTGCCAGACCGAATTTCAATATAAACAATATATAAATGATTAGAAAAACGGTTTAATTTCCGGCAATAAAGGAAACGAATTTCCTCAAATTTCAAATCATCTGAGGCGTTATCTCATAGAAAAATACGGTGAAAAATGTTGGGAATGCGGGTGGAACAAACGTCATAAATTAACAAATAAAGTTCCTTTGGAAATTAATCATATTGACGGTAATTCGTTGAACAACAAGGAAAGCAATTTACAATTGTTGTGTCCGAATTGTCATTCTTTAACTGATAATTTCAGAAACTTAAACAAAAGAAGCGGTAGAAAATTCAGAAGAAAATCTTTTCATAATCAGTAAAAACAATTTTAACTTTTTGTGTCTTTAAGAAAATAGCATTTTCACTCAAACTTGACTTTGTTTTCATTTGTAACTAAACTCGTTACAAATGGCATCAAGCAGTCAATTTTCAATCGCCGTTCACGTTTTGGTAATGCTGGCAAAGTCCGCTGGAGAAAACATTAAGTCCGAATACTTGGCGGAAAGTGTAAATACCAACGCGGTCGTGATTCGCAGACTTTTATGCCAATTGGCTCAGGCAAATCTGGTCGTCTCACAAACGGGCGCGGCGGGCGGAACTCGTCTTTTAAAAAATGCGAAAGAGATAAGTCTAAGCGAAATTTACACGGCGGCTTCGACAGGCGAAGTTTTTGCGCTTCATCGCCAGCAACCGAATCAGGATTGTCCGGTCGGGAAAAATATCGAATCGTTTTTGTGTAATCTGCAAAAGGAAATTGATCAGGCAATCGAAGAAAAACTTTCGCAGAGAACTTTGCAGAATGTTCTTGAATTGATCGAACAGAATTAAAAAATTTACTATCATTTGTATCAGCAAGTGTTACAAAAGAGTTACAGAAAAAACAGAAATGGAAAAAATATCAAACGAAAAAGTTTTAGAACAATTAAATTGGCGTTACGCCGTGAAGAAATTCGATGCGGGCAAGAAAGTTTCCGATAAAGATTGGGAAACATTAGAAAATGCGCTGACGCTCGCGCCGTCGAGTTTCGGACTTCAACCTTACAAATTCGTCGTTATTACCGATCAGGAAACGAAGGAAAAATTAACGCCTGCGGCTTACGGTCAGACGCAGATTGCGGATTGTTCGCATTTAGTCGTCGTAACTTACAAAAAAGTTTTGACGGACGAAGATGTCGAGCATTTTGTCGAACGAATCGTGGAAGTTCGCAATACGCCGCGCGAAGCGTTGAAAGAATATGAAGACACGATGAAAGGCGCGGCAAAAAACGCCGTCGAGAAAAGTTACATCGAAGCGTGGAACGCGCGTCAATCTTATATCGCGCTCGGATTTTTGCTCGAAACGGCGGCATTATTGGAAATTGATTCGTGTCCGATGGAAGGTTTCGACACGAAAAAAGTTGATGAAATCTTGGATTTGAAAGATTATGCGTCCGTCGCTCTGTGCGCCGTCGGTTATCGTGATGCGGAAAATGATTGGCTCGAATCTTTGGCAAAAGTTCGTTTTCCGAAAAGTGAATTAATTCACAGAATTTGATTTAATAAAGAAAATAGTTTTGGAGAGAATTTTATATTTATGAATGAATTTTTATCGAAATGGTCGCCGCAGGTTTTGAGCATTTTAAGGTTTATTTCGGGCTTTTTAATCATCTGGCACGGAAGCCAAAAACTTTTCGGTTTACCGCCTTCGACAAGCGGCGGCGGCGGCGGAAGTTTGATGTTGGTCGCCGGAATTATCGAATTTTTCGGCGGTGCGCTTTTGATACTCGGTTTATTTACGCGAGCGACGGCATTTCTTTTAAGCGGTTTGTTGGCGGTTGCATATTTTATGGCGCACGCGTCAAACGGATTTCTGCCGATTATAAATAAAGGCGAACTCGCTGTGATCTATTGTTTTGTTTACTTTTATCTGTTTTTCGCAGGCGGCGGCGCGTGGAGTTTGGACAGATTAATCTGGAAGAAAAACTGAAAAATTTAGAATTATTTATCCAATAATCTATTGATTATCAATTATTGTCTTTCAACTATATTTTGTTTTCTCGCAAAATATAGTTGAAAGATAATAGATAAAAGTTGAGAGATTAAATCTGATTTTCTCAAATCGGTTTAATAAATTTTTAGTTGAAAATATAAATGAAAAATTACGTTGAAAAAGCGATGCCGTATGCCGAATATATCGAGACGATTGATAATTTATTGGCGGAAGGAAAAACGACCGGACAGAATCAATCGGAAGCAATGTTTAATTACGGCAAATTGAATCGTCAGCGAATGAAACGTCTGGCGATCTCGGTCGAATTAAACGAATCGCTCACCGAAAAAGTGCAAAGTATTGGGCAAAAATGGATTTGGCTGATAATCACCGAAGGTTGGTGCGGCGATGCGGCGCAGAATATTCCGATCATCGAAAAAATTGCACATTTGAATTCCAATATCGAAACGCGCTACGTTTTGCGCGACGAAAATTTGGAATTGATGGACAAATACCTGACGAATAATGCACGTTCGATTCCGAAATTGATCTGTCTCGATGCCGAAACTCTGGAAGAAATCGGAACTTGGGGACCGCGCCCCGCAGAAGCGATGGATTATTTTCTCGAAATGCGTGCGGCGGGCGAATTAGATAAACCGCAAATGATGGAAAATATGCAGCGTTGGTATATCAAAAATAAAGAAGAAGCAATTCAAGCGGAATTTGAAACGCTTTTGGATAAATGGACAGATAGTAACTAAAAAGTTTGCCCGCAAAATACACGAAAATTACGAAAGTTTTTAAATCTTCTGTCTTCTTTTCGTTTTTTTCGTGTATTTCGCGGGCAGAAAAAAAATTATGAAAGTTTACGAAATAAACGAGTTCGGAATAGACAATCTGACATTGACCGAACGCGACGAACCGAAGCCGGAAGCAAACGAAGTGAAAGTGAAATTTCACGCCGTGTCTTTGAATTTCCGCGATTTGATGATGATTAAAGGTCATTACAATCCGAAATTGAAAACGCCGCTCGTGCCGTTTTCCGACGGCGCGGGCGAAGTTGTCGAGATTGGCGAAAATGTAACGAAATTCAAAGCCGGCGACCGCGTTACGCCGATTTTTATGCAAGGTTGGTTGGACGGCAAGATTGACGCACAAAAAGGGCGAACCGCGCTCGGCGGCGATCTGGATGGCTGTTTGCGCGAGTTCGGAACTTTTGATGAAAAAGGTCTGGTTTGCATTCCCGATCATTTTTCTTATGAAGAAGCGGCGACGCTGCCGTGTGCGGCGGTTACGGCGTATCACGCGCTTTTCGAATCCGGCGGAATGAAATCAGACGACACGATTTTATTGCAAGGAACGGGCGGCGTTTCGATTTTCGCTCTGCAAATGGCGGGCGTTTTGGGAACACGGATAATTATCACTTCGTCGAGCGATGAAAAATTGGAAAGAGCAAAAGAACTCGGCGCGACGGATTTGATAAATTATAAAGAGCGCGAAGATTGGGACAAAGCCGTGCTTGAATTGACCGACAAACGCGGCGTTGATCACGTCGTCGAAGTCGGCGGCGCGGAAACGATCTCGAAATCTTTGAACGCCGTAAAAGTCGGCGGACATATCGCCGTGATCGGTGTTTTGTCGGGCGCGACGGGCGGACTGAATCCGGTAAATATTCTGATGAATTCCATCAGATTGCAGGGAATTTACGTCGGCTCGCGGCAGATGTTCGAAGATATGAATTTGATGTTTAATCAGCACAAACATCTCAAACCCGTGGTTGATAAAATTTTTGAATTTGGCGAAGTGAAAGATGCGCTCAAATATATGGAATCAGGCGCGCACTTCGGAAAAATTGTAGTGAAAATTAGTTAAAAAATCAGGAGAAAAATTATGGACGGATTACACGATACAAACGAGGAACCGCGCGAAGCGATTTCGTCGGGAAAATGGAAATCATTTTTAAGAGAATTTGTTGACCGCAACAAAGGTCGGCGTTCGCGTTTTGATATTTTCAGAGCAAATGGTTCGACCGAAGAAGAAGGAATCGAAGCGCATCTCGAAGACATTATTTATAAAAACGACGGAAATTCGGCAAGTGCCGAAGTTATACGGATTGACCAGGGAAATTCGGAAGCGGAAGAAGTCAGAGTAGTTATATCGAATCTGCGCGGAATTCGTGTCCAATACGATACGGACGGCAGCGAAGATGTGCTTGAATTTATTGACAATCAGAACACTTTGGTAAGTCTGCGTCTGGAATCGAAAGTTGACGGCGCATCGTAAAAATAATTATGGATTTACAGCTCAACGGAAAAACCGCCGTCGTAACGGGTTCAACCGCCGGAATCGGTTTTGCGATTGCAAAATCTCTGGCACGCGAAGGCGCAAAAGTCGTGATAAACGGGCGTTCGCAGAAAAGTGTTGACAAAGCGGGCGAAAGATTAAAATCGGAAGTTTCCGGTGCCGATATAAAAGGCGTGGCGGCTGATCTGTCGGACGCGGAAGGCGTTGAAAAATTTATCAAAGAAGTTCCCGATGCGGATATTTTAGTCAATAATCTCGGCATTTTCGAGCCGAAAAATTTTACTGATATTACGGATGAAGATTGGCTGAAATTCTTTCAAACGAATGTGATGAGCGGAGTTCGTTTGAGCCGTCATTATTTGCCGAAAATGAAAGCGCGGGATTGGGGCAGAATCGTCTTTATTTCAAGCGAATCGGGAATTAATATTCCGGTCGAAATGATTCATTACGGTTTTACAAAATCGGCGCAACTTTCGATTTCACGCGGTTTAGCGGAAACGACGAAAAACACGAACGTAACGGTAAATTCGATTTTGCCGGGACCGACGGCTTCGGAAGGCGTGATAGATTTTGTTGATAAACTGGCAAAGGAAAACGGCATCACCGAAGACGAAATGAAAGAACAGTTTTTCAATGAAGCGCGACCGTCTTCGCTTTTGCAAAGATTTATAAAAACCGAAGAGATCGGTGAAGTTGTGGCGTTCGTTTGCAGTCCGCTTTCGGCGGCGATAAATGGCGCGGCATTACGAGTTGACGGCGGCGTTGTGCGTTCGATGATTTAAAAATTATGGACATTATAAATTCTGAAATTCAAAATTACGCGGAAAAATTTACATCCGATGAAAGCGAAGTTCTGCGCGAATTGCGCGAAAAAACTTTCGGCGAGCGCGACGACAAAGCGATGCTTTCCGGTTTTTATCAAGGTCGTCTGCTGGCGATGTTCAGCAAGATGATTCAGCCGCGAAGAATTTTGGAGATCGGGACATATATGGGTTATTCCGCGCTTTGTATGGCGGAAGGTTTGACCGATGACGGGAAAATTATCACGCTCGATGTTAACGAAGAAACAAACGCGATTGCCAAAGATTTCTGGGAAAAATCGGATTTTGCGGGAAATATCGAAGCGAAATTAGGAAATGCCGCCGAAATTATTCCGAATCTGGACGAAACTTTCGATCTCGTTTTTATTGACGCTGACAAACCCGCGTATCCGAATTATTATGATCTGGTTTTCCCGAAAGTGCGCGTCGGAGGTTTGATAATTTCCGACAATGTTCTGCGGAACGGCGAAGTTTTGAAAGCGGAAAATGGCGAAGAAACAAACGAAGGAACGCGCGTTTTGAACGAATTTAACGCGAAAGTTCAGCGCGATGAAAGAGTTTCGAATATTCTTTTCGCCGTGCGCGACGGTTTGATGATCGCGCGGAAGGAAAGAGATTAATTAAAAAAAGAAAATATGTTACAAACCACAGGTTATGCCGCAAAAGCGGCGGACTCAAAATTAGAGCCGTTTGAATTTCAACGCCGCGAAGTCGGCGCGAATGATATTTTGATCGAGATTCAATATTGCGGCGTTTGCCACACGGATATTCATCAGGCGCGAAATGAATGGGGAAATTCAGTTTTTCCGATGGTTCCCGGACACGAAATTGTCGGTCGCGTCGCTCAGATCGGCGCAGACGTGAAGAAATTTAAAGAAGGCGATTTTGCCGGAGTCGGTTGTTTCGTTGATTCGTGCGGCGAGTGTGAAAACTGCCGTCAGGACGTTGAGCAATTCTGCAAAGTTCATTGCGCTCAGACTTACAATTCGACGGAAATGGACGAAAAAACTCCGACTTTCGGCGGTTATTCTTCGCAGATCGTTGTCAAAGAAGATTACGCGCTGAAAATTTCGGAAACGGAAAATCTTGCAGGTGTTGCGCCGCTTCTTTGCGCCGGAATTACGACTTACTCGCCGCTTAAAAAATTCAAAGTCGGCAAAGGACAAAAAGTTGGCATTGTCGGTCTCGGCGGTCTCGGACATATGGGCGTGAAACTCGCCGTCTCGATGGGCGCGGAAGTTACTGTTTTTTCGACTTCGCCGTCGAAGGAAGAAGACGCGAAAAAACTCGGCGCACATAATTTCGTCGTCTCGAAAAACGCGGACGAAATGAAACCGCTCGCCGGACAATTCGATTTTATTCTCGACTGCGTTTCCGCCGAACACGATCTGAATATGTATCTCGGTCTGCTCAAATTAAACGGCACGATGGTTGTCGTCGGCGTGCCGGAAAAACCAATGCCGGTTCACGCTTTTTCGCTGGTCGTCAACAACCGTATGCTCGCCGGTTCGGGCATCGGCGGTATAAAAGAAACACAGGAAATGCTTGATTACTGCGCGGAAAATGATATTACTTCAGACATTGAAATCATTCCGGTTCAGGAAATCGAAAATGCTTATGAGCGTACGATCAACGGCGATGTGCGGTATCGCTTCGTGATTGATATGAAATCTTTAAATAACGAAGTGTAAGAAGTAAAATTTTCGGAAAATGAAATTCGGCATTTTCACAATTTTTATTTGGTTGGTTTTCGCATTTTCGGTGCGCGGACAGAATTTACCTGAAATTCCGCCGCCGCCGCCGATAAAAATTGCCGGAGTCGAACGCGAGATTTTCCGCGCCGAAAAATATCCGTCTTTGGCGGCGGTCGGCAGAGTAAATTTTCTCGGGAGTCGCTGGTGTTCATTGACTTTAGTTACCGAAGACATCGCCATTTCCGCCGGACATTGTTTTCTGGAGGCAAACTTCAAATTCGATTCCAGAAAAGATTTAGAACCGTATTTGGCGACTGTGATTTTAAAACCGGGCGGCGTAAATTTCATCGAAAATCTTTATGTCAAAAGAGTTTTGAAGGCGAATGCGAATCCCGACTTTTCGATCGTAAGATTGAGCCGGAAAATTCCCGAAAGAGTTATCAAGCCGCTAAAAATTTCCGAATTAACGCTTGATGAAATGATCTCGAATGAAGAACGTCTCGGTTGTGCGGGTTTTAACGGCGATGCGGACATCGGCGACGGCGGTTTAAGAATGACGATCAGCCGAAACGTGAAAATCGTTCGCCCGACAAGTTCAAAAGATCGCGTTGACGCAACGTGCATTTCAACATTCGGCGGCAGCGGCGGTTTATTTTTTGAAGAACAAATAAATAACAAAACGAACGCAAAAGATTATCTTTTTGCAGGCGTTATTTGGGGCTTGACTGAAGGAAATTACGACGAAAACGGCGTGTTTAAAAAAGATGCGGGTGTGATAACTTCGATCACGCCAATCAGCGCATTTTATAAAGAGTTAAAGAATATTTTAGATAAAAATAGAAAAGAGAAAAAATAAATTATGGCAAATGAAATATACGAAATTCCCGTTAAAACGATTGACGGCGAAGAAACAAATTTAGGCGAATATAAAGAAAAAGTTCTTTTGGTTGTCAACGTCGCGTCGAAATGCGGTCTGACTCCGCAATATGAAGGTTTGCAGAAACTTTACGACGAATATCACGGCAAAGGTTTTGAAATTCTCGGATTTCCCGCGAACAATTTTATGGGACAAGAACCGGGAACGGAAGAAGAAATCAAGTCTTTTTGCGGCACGAATTTTAACGTGAAATTTCCGATGTTTTCGAAAGTTTCCGCCAAAGGCGACGATCAGCACGAACTTTATAAATATTTGACGACGAACAAACCCGAAACCGATGTCAACGACGGCGAGTTTGAAGAAAAGTTAAAAGGTTACGGTTCGACGCGCTCCGAGCCGAGCGAAGTTTTGTGGAATTTCGAGAAATTTCTTATCGGCAAAGACGGCGAAATTGCCGCGCGTTTTGCGCCTGATGTCACAGCGGAAGATGAAAGATTAATTGGGAAAATTGACGAAGAATTAAGTAAATAATTCGGGTTTTCAGTTAATAAATTTTAGACCTACCCGCAAAATAAGAAAGTAAAATAGAAATTTATTGGTTTATTTTACGGCTAGTATATTTTACGGGTGAATTTGCGAAAAATTTAACAATTTGGTGCGCCGATAGCGGAGAGACCAGAAACTTGACACTTTCTGACTAAACGCGCATCATAAAGTTTACTTTTGTGGTGAGTTACAGCAACTTGCGACCACGTTAAACAAACCGCTAAACAGCTTAACAGGTTCGACGAAAAAAAAAGCCTTGTGTTGTTTAGCACAGGCTTTTTGATTTTTGTAGTCAGTAGTCAGTAGTCAGTAGTCGGAATTCAAAAAATTCTACTGACTACTGACCGCTGACTACTGACCACTATGAGAAACTTCAGGGAAATTTTAGATAACGACAGCGTCTATGTTTTTGACGGCGCGATTGGCACACGTTTTTACGATAAAGGCGTTTTTATCAATAAAAGTTACGATGAACTCAATCTGACCGCGCCGGATTTGGTGCGCGAAGTTCACGAAGAATATATCAAAGCGGGCGCGGATATTATCGAAACCAACACGTTCGGCGCGACGCGGCACAAACTCAAACAATACGGGCTGGAAAATAATCTGTTCGAGATAAATCTGGCAGGCGCGAAACTGGCGCGTGAAGCGGCGGGCGAAGAAGGATTTGTCGCGGGCGCGATCGGACCTTTGGATTTGCGAATCGAGCCTTACGGTCCGACTTCTTTTGATGAAGCGAAGGAAATGTTCAAAGAACAAATTTCCGCGCTTTTGGAAGGCGGCGTTGATCTTTTTATTTTGGAAACTTTCTCGGATCTGTCGGAAATCCGGCAGGCAATCAAGGCGGTTCGGGAATCGTGCGATCTGCCGATCATCGCGCAGATGACGATTCAAACCAACGGTAAAACCATTTTCGGTGCGGACACGGAAACTATCACGAATCGCCTGACCGAATGGGGCGTTGACGTGATCGGTTTAAATTGCGGTGTCGGTCCGACGCACGTTTTAAATGAATTGGAAAAAATGCGCGGTTACACGGACAAAAAACTTTCCGCACAGCCAAACGCGGGACTTCCGCGCGACGTTCAAGGGCGGCAGTTTTATATGTGTTCGCCGGAATATATGTCGAAATTCGCCAAGCGTTTTATCAAAGCGGGCGCGAAATTCGTCGGCGGTTGCTGCGGCACGACTCCGCAGCATATCAAATTGATGGCTGATTCCGTCCGTGCAATCAGTCCGCGTGCGGCGAAAGTTAATAAACATCAGCAAGCGGCGAAAGTCGTCGAAAATAAACCGGCGGTCGAAGTTGATCCCGTTTCGCCGCTTGAAAGATCGAATTGGTCGCGCAAAGTCGCGCTCGGCGAATTCGTAACGAGTGTCGAAGTTTTGCCGCCGAAAGGAATCGCCGCCGAAAATACGCTAAAAAACATCGCACTTTTAAAAGATGCCGGAGTTGACGCGGTGAATATTCCTGACGGTCCGCGGGCGCAGACGCGTATGAGCGCGCAGGCGACGGCGATTCTCGTCGAACAAAAACTCGGCATCGAAGCGGTTTTGCATTATTGCTGCCGCGACAGAAACTTGCTCGGAATGATGTCCGATCTGCTCGGCGCGGCGGCGTTGGGTTTGCACAATCTTTTAATAATCACGGGCGATCCGCCGAAAATGGGACCTTACCCGGATGCGACCGCAGTTTTTGACATTGATTCGATCGGTCTGACGAATATGGTCAACAAACTCAATCACGGTCTCGATCTCGGCAACAATCCGATCGGCGAACCGACGGCGTTTTCAATCGGTGTGGGCGTAAATCCGGGCGCGATAAATCTCGAAGAAGAGATTCGCCGCTTTGAATGGAAGGTCGAAGCCGGCGCGGAATACGCGATCACGCAGCCTGTCTATGATACGGAACAGTTTCGGGAGTTTATGGAAAGAATAACGCACGTCAAGATTCCGATCATCGCCGGAATTTTCCCGTTCGTCTCGTCGAGAAACGCCGAATTTATGCACAACGAAGTTCCCGGCGTGCGCGTTACGCAGGACATTTTGGATCGTATGCGGATTGCGTCCGACAAATCAAAGGAACACGCCAAAGAAGAAGGCTTGCAGATCGCCCGCGAATCGCTTTTGGAAGTCCGCGATTTAATCAGCGGCGTGCAGGTTTCCGCGCCGTTCGGGAATGTAAAATACGCCTTACAGGTTTTTGAAGTCCTCGACGAATTCAAAAAGCAAAAGGAAACGGCGGCGGTTTGAACAAATTCCGCATTTGCCGGACGGTTTTCCGCTAAGTATAGTAATATGTGAAGATATAATTCCGTTTAAATTATTACACGGAATTTTATTCCGCTCAATACAAAGTTCGGCTGCTTCGCGTTATTGGTGAACGATGAAAAAATTTAACGGAGAAAATCTTCCGAAATTGAAACAGAATCAATTCTTGGTATTGCAGGCTGAACTATTAACAGGAATTGTTCTCGACCTTGATGGGAACAGACGTTTAGCCGGAGAGAACAAAAACTGGATTCTAATTTTTGAAAATTTAGAAGACGCTAAGTTTTTCGCTGAACGGAAAGTTGCCGAATATCCCAACATTGAATGTTTGATTCAAAATTTTGACGGTCAATACAAAAATCGAGTTTTCAATGCTGAACACGAAAAGAATGCAGGCACAGTAGAAAATGCAAACTAAAACCAATAAAATTTCAGCAGAAGAAAAGACAGATTGCGTGAAAATGACGGACAGCCGAACAAATCAATGGACGTGAGGCGGAAACAGCGACTTTCTTGTCAAACAGGTCTTTTTATCTTTGAGTTGCGTGTTGCCGGTTTCCGCCCACGTCATCTCAATCGTTAGCCGCTTTCTGTGGAAACAAACGCCGATTTCAGCATTGGAGATTATTATGCAGTATGACGTTCCCAATTCGGTTTCACTTCCAATCGGTATCAATGATACGCAGTTAGCCTTTACTCGCCGAGCTTTGATGGAAGCCGCCAGAATTGCCGGACTTCCGATGCTTGAACAAGTTGATTTTGCCGATTCCATTTTGCGCCTGCCTTACAATCAGCAAGATCGGGATAAATTGCTCGACGTTCGGGAACAAGCCAAAAACAAAGAACAAACCCCACAGTTCCGATTACTGTGGAATAGTAAAAAAGACCCGAGTCCGAAAGACGGCACTTTCGAGATACAAGACTGGGAGTTTAACAAACGGCGCGGCAAAGCGTTTGGTTTCAAATTGCAAGACAGCGAAAAATTGGAACTTACCAGAAGACAAATTCATTATCAACTTAACGGCGGTAAGTTAGGCTCGGGCATTGAAGCGTCATCTAGTGATACGATAATTGTTGACTTGAACTTAATTTATCAAAAGGACAAATACAATGCTGCTACTGCACAAAACGAATTCGGTAAATATGTTGCTGATGCCGTTAAAGCATACGAGCCTTTAGAAATCAAATTTAATATTGGTTCTTGGTTTCCCGGCGAAGCAAAGTTCGATTTTAAGGATAACGGATTTCTTGATGCAAGAATTACCGAAGGCTCAAAACCCAAATTCTATAACGTAGTCTTTGGAAGAAGAGATAATACTAACGAGCGTATTTCATATACCACATTCGATAGTCAATTTAAGCCGATTGCGTCTTTTATTTTTAGAGGAGCGTTCGGCGACGGCGGAGCATTTATAGATCAAGGACTCGGAACCCACGCTTTGGCACACGAACTCGGGCATGTGTTTGGAAACATTGGATCAAAAGTTGAATTATTCGGTAATGAATTTCCAAGAATCAGAAATTATCTTGCTGATAAGGAAATTGATATGGGAATAGTAAAATTGCTGTCGGGCGCAGTTAAGAAGGGTGTTGATTGGAAAAAAACAGGACTTGTTTTGCCTGACGCTTCAGGAAATGTCGAATATGTCACAACTTTTGATAAAATTCGCGCCGGAGCCAGAGCCTTAGCCGGAATGATTTAAAGATGCGTAAACTTTATCAAGCACTATTCAATATTTTTGCAGCCAATCGTTGGGGTTGGGTTTTGGCAGTATGGAACTTGTTAATGTTCTTTTTTTTCATTCAGTTTAGAGAAGGCGGATTAAATAATCCGGCACTCTTTAATTGTGTAGCAGGAAAGATAGAATTGGTAAAAATCTATAATCCTCATTCGGGAGGATTTGGCGAATTTTTTGATTTAGGTTTTCTTCTTGTCAATTTACTGAATTTGCCGGCAATGTTTTTAAGCAGTGCCATCTCAGATATTCTCTTTTCCACATATCCGCAATGTTATTTAACTGAAGGAAATCTTTGGAAATATAGTTCATATTATATTGCTCGTATATGTCTAAGTATTTTTTTTATAATCATTCAGTGGTTGCTTGTCGCAGCAACAGCGAAAAAATTGATGAGATTGGTAAAAGATTCATAGTCAAAATCAAATCTCGTTATTTATGTTTTGTCTTATGCTGACAACGCGGCTAACAAATCAATGGACGTGAGGGCGAAACAGCGACTTTGTTAAAAACATCTTCCGTTAAAATTTACGTTGATGCTGGCGGTTTCGCCCCACGTCATCTCAGCCGTTAAATTCACAAAATTCAAATTAATTTCCCGAAACTCCAAAAAAAGCTTGTAATTTCCGCCCGTTTATTATAAAAAAGAATTTAACACGACAAACACACGCTTTGAGCGGGTTTTTTTATACGCAGGGCGCGTCGGGTTTCGTGGAAACGAAGCGTCGAAGACGGATTTGCCTGCGTTGAACACTCTTTTTCACAGATCGAACTCCTGATTTCACACTTTACGGGCTGTTTTTGAGGCTTGATTCTTCGAAAATGAAGTTTGAAACTCGAACTTTCAAATTTACTTGTTGGATATTCAAACTTGAAAGACGGACTTTCAAACTTGAAAGACGAACTTTCAAATTTACTTATCGGATTTTCAAGTTTACTTATTGAATATTCAAACTCACTTATCGGACTTTCAAATTTACTTATTGAACTTTCAAATTTGAAAGACGAACTTTCAAATTCAATTCTTCGATAATCAAACTTCATTTTTGAGGAATCAAGATTCAAAATCGGATTTTAAACTGAAAATTTTGATAGTGAGGTTAATAAATTATGCAATTTCCAAAAAAAGAAGATGAACGGATCGCGTTGGCGCGGGCTGTTGTTAAAGGTTTGGAAGAAAATCCCGCGATTTATCCGAATCCGCCGGTGAGCGCAGTAGATTTGCAGACGATGATCGCCGATTATGACGCGAAACGCGCGCTTGCCGATCAAAAACGCGGTGAAGCCGAGATCGCTACGCAGGAAAAAGACGCGACGCTCGGCAATATCAATTATGACAGCAAAACGGTTCTCGATTGGGCGGAACGGCTCGTCAAGGGCGACGATGCACAGTTGAAACTGCTCGGTTGGGGCGGTCGTGCGCCGTCGCATAAAATTCAGCCGCCGACTCAGCCGACGGCGTTTGAAATCTTAAAACCGTTTGACGGCGGCGGGTTTTTCGATTGGAAAGAACCGAAGCTCGGCGGCAAAGTTTCGTCATATATCGTCCGCCGAAGCGAAGACGGCGCAAAGTTCGACGACATCAAAACCGTCATCGAAAGCGAAGCCACGCTGTTTGACCAGCCGCGCGGGAAAAAACTCTGGTATCAGGTCGCCGCCATCAACGCGGCGGGCGAATCCGAAGCGAGCAATACGGTCGTAATGACGTTTTAAGGCGGATTTAATGAGTGTGTTTGGAGTTTCAATTTCGGTCGGAACTCCAAAACCGCTGTTCGACGATTTTGAGGTGTTTTTCTTTAATAATAGAAGTTACGCAGTTCAGATAATATTTAACAGGGATGGACAGGATAGACAAGAATAAAACATTGATTTGATGCCGATTTAAATTATCCCTGCTTATCCTGTCCATCCCTGTTAATGCAGTTTTTTTTCTTCAACTGCGTAACTCCTAAATAAATCTGAGGTGTTCTAAAGTTTGATGTATTTTATGAAGACTTGAAAACATTCGCTTGATTTGTAGAAAATAAAATTAAGCGGTTTCAGACGGCTATGAGAAAAACTTTAAACAAAATCGCGGCGGCGGCATTTATCTTTCTTTTGACGGCGAGCGTTCTGTTTCTAACAAATTGCCGGAATTCTACTGTTCGATCTCAGATAAATAGTGCGGAAGAAATACGAAACAAAATGGATAATAAAATAGAAAATATAGAAGATTTTAAGTGGAAAAACAGAATTATTCTCGTCAAAGAAAATGATGACAAAGCATTAAATCAATTGCGCGATGCTGATGATGAGATCAAAGAACGTGACATCATTTGGTTTATCTTAAAAGACAACAAAGTCGAAACGAATTTCGACGGCGATCTGTCGAACAACTTCGCTGAATATCTGGAAAACGAGTATTTCAAAAAATTCGATGAAAATGTCTTTCTGATCGGCAAAGACGGCGGCGTTAAATCAAAAGACGAAAAACTGGATTTGAAAAATTACTTCGGACAAATTGATTCAATGCCGATGCGTCAGCGGGAAATGAGAGAGAAAAGCTAAAATTCATTTGAATATTTTTGTGTCTATTGTTTTTTTGTTTCGATAAGCAATTAAAGACGGAAGCAAAAACGCGAGAATAATCAAACCAAGCCCTGAATAAACAAAAAAATCAAACCTCATCAAAACGTCTGCATTGGCACAACTTGGCATCCACATACAGGCATTGCGGCAATCGTGTTGCTCGCCCAAAACATAACCAGCCATATAAAAACTTCCAATTGCGAAATGTATCGGCAAATAAAATGCTGAGATGATTTTCCAAGGAATCTTATCCATAAGATTGAGACAAGTATAACGCTTGCTTCAAAATTATTCAACAATTTTTATTCCGAGTTCCTCCAACTGGCTTTCATCAACATCGCCCGGTGAATCCGTCATGCAATTCTGAAAAAAAGTTTCAATTACTTCGGCGGATGTTCGCCGTAAAAATAGAGCATTTTTCTTTGATTAACCACACCTTTCCGATTTAATTTTAGAGTTTCAACAGTTGCGCGTCCGACCGGAGTCAAACCGACGATGGCGGAAAATTCATTTGCCCAAGTAAAATGATCGTTCCAATTATCGTTTCTCGGATGAAAAAGCCTGACTGATTCTTCGCTAATGATGTCAAAACCTTCTAATTTGCTGGATTTATGCAAATTACAGCCGTGGCAGGACAAAGCCAAATTTTCGGAAATCGTCGTGCCGTCAGCGAAAATCGGCACAATATGTTCAACATCAAAAGGACTGTCGGAAAAAGCGGAATTAGAACGACAATATTCACAAAATCCTTTTGCGCGTTTTATAACTTCACCGCGCAATTTTGTGGAAACCTTCGTCATTTTTTTGCAGTGTTGATTCCTAAATCTTTTATGACTTTTTCCAGAGAATGTCCGCGCAAAACTGCGAGTTCACCGATATATTTCAGACGCTCGGCATTGAGAATCTCAAACTCATCGCTTAACTTTAATAATTCCTTGTGTTCCTTGTCAGAAATATTTTCCGCTTGAAATTTAGCGTAAAGTTCGTTGTATCGCTGACGTTTTTCCGCATCAAAAAGCGTATTTATTTTATAGAGCAAATCCGCTTCATTTGGTGAATTTTTCTGTTCTTTTTGCCTTAATTTTTTAGCTTTTTCGACAAAATGATCAAATTCGCCGTCAGGCATTTGAACGACGGCATTTAATAAGTTTTCGGTTGTTACTTCCAATTGAACTGACATTGTGTTTTCTCCAATCATTTTTTATTATCGCATAATTATCCAACAATTTTAATTCCCAATTCGTTCAATTGACTTTCATCAACATCGCCCGGCGAATCCATCATTAAATCCTGCGCCGACGCGGTTTTCGGGAAGGCGACGACATCGCGGATGTTGTCGGTTTCCTGCAAAAGCATCACGATTCGTTCGATTCCGGCGGCGAAACCGCCATGCGGCGGCGTTCCGTATTCGAGCGCGTCAACGAAAAAACCGAATCTTTTTTTCGCTTTTTCGGGCGTTAAACCTTGCGCGGTGAAGATCAAACTTTGAATGTCGCTCTGATGAACGCGGATCGAACCCGAACCGATTTCGTAGCCGTTGATAACGATGTCGTAAGCGCGGGCGCGGATTTCCCCCAAAAGTTCTTTTTCGCCGTCTTCGATTGCGCGTTTAAATAGCGGCACGTCTTCGTCTAAAAGCGACGTGAACGGATGGTGCATCGGATCGTAATTTTTCGTGTCTTCGTTATATTCAAACATCGGAAATTCCGTTACCCAAAGCGGTTTGTAAACGCCTTTCGGAATCAGATTTTCGCGTTTGGCGATTTCTTTTCTGAGCGCGCCGAGCGAAGCCGCGACGACGGATTTTTTGCCCGCGACAATCAAAACAACATCGCCTTTTTCGGCTTCGGCAGTTTCGGCTAATTGCGCGATTTTTTCTTCGCCTAAAACTTTTAATAGCGAAGAAGTTACATCGATTTTTGTTGCAGTTTGTCCTTCTTCAAGCCATTTACGGGAATCAAATGGCTCGTGATTTTCTCCAATTTTTATCCAAGCTAACGCGCCCGCGCCGTAGCGTTTGACGAATTCCTGAAATTCGTCGAGATTTTTGCGCGAATAATCCGCTTTTCCTTTGGCGACGATCGCTTTAATTTCGCCTTTGTTTTCTAAAACCGATGCGAACGGCGCAAAATCCGTGTCGCGCAAATTTTCCGACAGATCAACGAGTTCCATTTCAAAACGCAAATCCGGTTTATCAACGCCGAATCGGCGCATCGCTTCCGCGTAAGTCATTCGCGGAAAAGGAATTTCGAGTCCGGCTTCGGTCAGTGAAAAGACTTCTTTTAAAACGCTTTCCATCGTGCGAAAAACCATTTCTTCGTTGGCAAAACTCATCTCGATGTCGAGCTGCGTAAATTCCGGCTGACGGTCGGCGCGTAAATCTTCGTCGCGGAAACAGCGGGCGATCTGATAATATTTATCGAGACCGGAAATCATCGTAATTTGCTTTAAAATCTGCGGCGACTGCGGAAGCGCAAAGAATTTTCCCGTGTGAATTCTCGACGGAACGACAAAATCGCGCGCGCCTTCGGGCGTGGATTTTAGAAGAATCGGCGTTTCAATTTCAAGAAAATCTTTGTCGTCCATTACATTGCGGATTTTTCGCAACGCTTTGGCGCGCATCATCAGATTTTTTTGCAATGCCGGACGGCGCAAATCCAAATAACGATATTTCAGACGCAAATCTTCGCTCGCCAAATTTTGCGAACCGGCTTTTTCTAATTCAAACGGCAAGGTTTTCGCGTCATTCAAAATCAAAATCTCGTCAACTTTAACTTCGATCTCGCCCGTTTCGAGTTTTTTATTTCGCGTTCCTTCATCGCGCAGCGAAACTTTTCCTTTAACGGCAACGACGAATTCGCCGCGCACATTTTTCGCTTTCGCGTGTGCGTCTTTCGCGTCTTCTTCGCTGACGACGATCTGCGTCAAACCGTAACGGTCGCGCAGATCAATAAACGTAAAAATCCCGAAGTCGCGCTTTTTCGCCGCCCAACCCATCAAAACTACCGATTCGCCGACATTTTTCGCGCGAAGCTCGCCGCAATTGTGTGTTCTCTCTAAATTTCCTAAAGTGTCTAACATATTTTTTCTTGCCCGCGAATAAACGCGAAAAGACGCGAAAAAAGAGAAAGAAAGTTTAAGAAAATCTTTAATTTTTACTTTAAAATTCTTTTTTTCGCGCTCTTCCGCGTTTATTCGCGGGAAAATCTTCTTATCAAATAAAAAACGCCTTTCGATGTGGCGACAAACGAAAGGCTCTGAACAAATCTGTTTTGTCCAAGCCGTTTCAATTATTATCGTCGTTAAATCGAATTGCGTTCATAAACAATAAATTACGATACACAAGGTCACCGTTAAAATCAACACTATAGCAGAAAAAATGGAATTTGTTGTATTTTCGCAGATTTTATTGTAATAATTTAGTTAATGAGCGGAATCATTCTATTTGACGGCATATGTAATTTCTGCAACGGTTCGGTAAATTTTATTATCGAACGCGACGCGGAAAATTACTTTAAATTTGCGCCGCTGCAATCGGAAGCGGGAATCGAACTTCTCGAAAAATATAAGATTGATAAAACCCAAACAGATTCCGTGATTTTGATCGAAAACGACACGGCTTACACATATTCGACCGCCGCTTTGAAAGTCGCCAGACATCTGGACGGCGCGTGGTCGTGGCTTTACGGTTTTATCGTCGTACCGAAATTTTTGCGCGACTTTGCGTATAAAACATTTGCGAAAAACCGTTACAGATTGTTCGGTAAAACGGAAGCGTGTATGATGCCGACACCGGAAATTCGGGGGCGTTTTTTAGGATAAAATTTTCTAAATTCAGGGAGAAAAATTAAATTATGAAAGCAGTTTGGAACGAAGAAACCATCGCTGAAAGCAACGAAACGATTATTGTTGAAGGAAATCATTATTTTCCGCCCGATTCGGTCAACAAGGAGTTTTTACAGCCGAGTAAAACGAATACGGTTTGCGGTTGGAAAGGAACAGCGTGTTATTATGATGTTGTCGCCGGCGGCGAAACGAACAAAGATGCCGCTTGGTATTATCCCGAGACAAAAGACGATGCAAAAGAAATAGAAAATTACGTTGCCTTTTGGAAAGAAGTGAAAGTTATTGATTGAAAACATTTACTGGAAAAGTTAATTTATTTCGGCGACTAAAACTTTAATTGCCGATGTAAGTAAAAGATAAACCTGATTTCTTAATTATTTATTCTCGGAATCAGCTTTATTTTTACTTTTTCTATACTGTATTATATTCATACAACAAAGTCGCTCTAACTACAAAAATAAGTAAATTTGATACTCATTAAATCTCCCAAAGGCAACAGTTTACAGTTATATTTCAGACACTTGGCACGATTTTTGCGCTTATATACTATAGATAGACCTACGAACTCTTCCCGGTCTTAATAAACTTGGAGGCTAGCAATAATGAGAAAAATAACAAATAAATTTATATATTTACTAATAATTACGGCGTTTACGGCATCGGCTACTTATACGCACGCGCAAAGTCCGTATCGCGTCAGAGATTCACAGGTTCAATATCTGCTTAACAGAATTGAAACCCGTAGTGATACTTATAGACGCAGCTTGGACACGGCATTGGATAAAAGTCGCTTGAATAGCTCAGACACCGAAGATATGGTGATGAGTTATGTCACGGATTTCGAGAATGCAACCGACGCGCTGAAACAGAAGTTTCAGGACAAAAATTCGGTTGATGCCGACGTTGAAGATGTTCTAAATCGTGCATCATACATTAATCAATTTATGGCGCGCAATAGCCTGAACGCGACAGTTCAGAGAGATTGGCGTTACCTGAGAACAGATTTGACGACTTTGGCGAGTTATTACAGCGTCGCCTTTGATTTTAATAAAGTTCCGTCAAATACCACTGTTAGTTCAACTGTTCCGACACGGGTTTCTGATGCTCAGGTACAAACTTTGCTGACACGTATCGAAGCAAATACGGACACATTTAAACGCAGATTAAATAATGGATTAGACAGAAGCACATTGAATAATTCGAATGCGGAAGATTCGATTAACAATTATATTAAAGATTTTGAGAATTCTACAGATCAATTAAAACAGCGTTTTGATGCACGTCGCGCAGTCGCCCGTGATGTTGAAGATGTTCTTACGAGAGCTAATTTTATTGATGGATTCTTGAATGATTATCGTTTGAATAACAGAGTTCAAAATGATTGGACGGCGATCAGAAATGATCTAAATACTTTAGCAGGTTACTATAACGTCAGTTTCAAATTCGGAATGCCGACCGGCGGAACGACGACGACGACGACGGGCGGTTTACCATATACAGCAAATGACAGAACTTTAGGAACTCTTTTGACAACAATCGAAACGAAAACCGACGTTTATAAACGCAGTATAAGTAGTGCGCTCGACAGCAGCGTTTTGAACAATACCAGAAGTGAAGATGCTCTTCAAAGCTACGTTACAACTTTTGAAAATGCGACGGATATGTTGAAGCAGAACTTTGATGCCCGCCGTTCTACGAAAGCCGATGTCGAAAATGTAATAAGTCGAGCTTACTACATTGACGGATTTATGCGTGATTATCGTTTCACAACGAATGCTGAAAGAGATTGGCGTTCACTCAGAGCCGATCTGGTAACTCTTTCAAATTATTACAATGTCAGTTTTGACACGAATCGCCAATATGAACCAGCGAGCCAATTTGATTCGATGCTGACTGGAACATACCGATTGAATGTCCGAGACAGTGATGTCGTCAGTGAAATCGTCGGTCGTGCTACACAAGCTTATCCTGCGGCACAACGCGACAGAATCAGTGACCGCCTGGAAAGACGCTTGATGTCGCCCGATTCGATTGCAATTGAAAAACGCAGTCAAAATTTTTCATTGGCTTCATCAACACAGCCGCTAGTTGCTTTGACAGCAGACGGTCTTGCAAAAACCGAAACGATGGGTCGTCAAACGGTAAAAGTTACCACGCAGTCGAATTACGACGGCGTAACGGTTAATTATGAAAGTGATCGAGCCAATGATTTTTACGTTAATTTCACACCGATAAATAACGGCAGACAATTAAGAGTTATTCGCCGCATTTATCTCGAAAATCGTAACGACACGATAACGGTTGCCAGCGTTTACGATAAAACAGATCAAGTTGCCCGTTTTAATAATCTAAATACAGGTAATACTACGACTGTCGGCGGAAACATCGGTGATTTTGTTATACCGAACAACACACAGTTAACGGCTACTTTGAGAAGCACGATTTCGACAAAAGAAAGTCAAGACGGTGATGTGTTTACGATGGAAGTTACTTCACCTTCGCAGTTTAACGGCGCGATTATCAGCGGACGTGTTATCAATGCAGATAAATCCGGTCGTGTTTCGGGAAGAGCGAATTTATCACTTGATTTCGATACTATTCGTTTGAGAAATGGTCAGACATATCGCTTCGCGGGTATCATAGACGGCGTTAAAGCGCAGAATGGTGATGATGTGAAGGTTAATAACGAAGGCACGGTAAGAGACGGTAATCAAACGACGAAAACCGTTACACGCGCCGGAATCGGTGCGGCATTAGGTGCTTTAATTGGTGCAATTGCGGGCGGCGGACAAGGTGCGGCAATCGGCGCAGCAGTCGGAGCCGGAGCCGGAGCCGGAACGGTCTTTATCGAAGGTCGGGACAATATCGTCTTAGAACCCGGTTCGACAGTTACGTTAACGGCAACCGCGCCTAGCAGCGTTCGGTAAAATTAATTTAATTTATCAAAAAGGTGGGCAGAACTTGCTCACCTTTTTTTATGTTTTAATTCGGTTAAAAAGAATTTATTAAATTTCCGTTTTTGTTGGAAATATAACCTTTTGGTTGTTTATTTAAATAGGAGAGAAAATGCAAAAAGACGAAAAAGGACAAAGTGAAAAAATTAAAAAACAAGATTGGAACGCCGGAGAGATCGCCGAGGAAGCGACGAATAAACCCGAAGATGAAGTGATGCGGGAAATGTTGCGCGGCGATGAAACACAGGGAAATCCCGATGATCGTGATGTTGTCGGAGGCGTTGATTCGGACGAAACTCCGCACGGAAGCGAAGAAGCTAAGAAAAATAACACGGAGAAAGAATAATATGACTGATGATAAATTAGCGCAGGAAGAAGCACTTCGGACTGCAAATTATGAGGCGATCAAAACGGAAGTAAAATCCGAAGTCGGCGGAGAAATTGCTGCCGTCGCCGAACGTCCCACACCGGCTGAAAACAAAAGAGTTGCCGACATCGCCGATCATATGCGGACAAAAGCAGTTGATGAGGTGGTTGATACCGAACGCGAAGTCGAACGCGGAAGATTAATGGCGCGAATTTCGCAGGTTGTTGATTATATATTTTTTGTAATTTACGGACTTTTAACGATTCGACTGTTATTGGAATTATTTGCCGCCAAAAACAGTGCCGGATTTGTAAAATTTATTAAATCGGCAACCGGAATTTTCTACGCGCCGTTTGCAGGTATTACAGATAGCCCGTCAACGCCGGAAGGTTTTACGCTGGCATTGCCTATTATTATTGCCATCGTCGCTTATATGATACTTCATATGGCAATAAACGGTCTGCTTAGAATTTTTGCTCATCGCAAAACTGAAGTTTAATTTAAAATCAGTTCGAGATAAATTTTTTTACCCGCGAAATATACGAAAGAAACAAAATTTAAGACAAAAGCTTTTAACTTTTCTTTTTTTCGTTTATTTTGTGGGCAAATTTCTACTTTGCAAGATTCAATTTTTTTATGTCGAACTGACGTTAATTTAGAATCAATTTCAAGTTTCAAGTTCCGCGCTCCAAAACTTGGAACGCGGAAGTTTTTATTTGCGAAAATAATACCCTTTCGGATGTTCGATCTCGAGTTCCGGGTTTGAAGTTGTAACTTTAACTTTATAGTAGCCTTTTTTAACGTTCGGAGTGAGATAAGTCACTGCAAATTGGCGTTTCAAAAGAATAGACAAGTCCTCGAAAAAAGGTCTGAAACTTACCGGCGAAGAAAAACCCTGAAAAAAAGCGCGTCCGCCGGTTTCCTTTGAGATCCGCGAAAGCGCACCTTGTGCGGCGTTAACCAGAATAGAATTGCTGTCGCTCGTTAAACTTCCCGCCGAATAAAACGAATAAACTGCGACACTGCGTTTTTGCGCTCTTTCAGTTGCAATTTCAAGTTCGCGGCTTTGCAGTATCGAAGACGGATTTGATCCTTCCGACGTATCCAAACCGTCGGAAATCAATAAAATCGCACGCCTTCCATTTGGAAGCGCATCAAAACGTTTGAGCGTATCATTAACACCGTCATACGGACTGCGCGGTGCGACTGACGGACTGCCGACGACGATCCGCAAAGAATCCGCTGCTTTATCGAGGTCAATCGTAAATTTCTGTCTGATCTGGGTTGTGCCGCCTCGCAAATAAGCGACCATAACGCGCGAACCTTGCGGCAAACTTCTGATAAATTCAGCAATCTGTTTTAGTTGAAGATTAACATCGGACGAAAGATCGTCCTGCACTAAAACGGCAAGCGCAAGCGGCGTATTGCTGACACTCCGAATTGAGAGAATTTGCATTTCCTCGCCGTTTTCCAAAACGGTCAGATTGTCCGCCTGAACAAATTCCTGCGCCTGATTTTCCTTTAATTCTTTCTTCGTGTAAATCGAAATCGGAATTGTCATCACGCGCACATTTTTATCATCTTGCGGATTATCTCTTTGTGCGGAAGCATTAGTGAATACGAGCGGAATTAACAAAAATGAAAAGATAAGACCGATAAAAATACTTTTTCTCATAACGCATTCGGTGATTTGCAGCTTAATTGCTGATACTTAACGATTATAACTTTTTTCGATGTTTACTGCATTTTTCAGATGCGACGCAGTTGAATAAAGTTGGCAAACTATGTAGATTTAAGGCTTAACGATGAACGAATTAGCGATAAGAAACGAAGTTACCAAAAAGGAATTGGCACGCGGCAAACGCAAAAAAATTGCCGCTTTTGCCGCGCCGGTGCTTTTTCCTGTAATTCCGTTTTTTATCTTTATGATTTTATTCGTCCTGTTCGGTTCGACTCCGGCACTGGCGATGACGTTTTTTTCCTTGGGAGTGATTTCGGCAATTATCGCTTTCATTATCGGTTTAATAACTTCCGGCGTATTGGGTTATTCGTATCAAAATTGGCTGAAAGACGTGCGCGAACGAATGGCTGTCGGCGGCATCAAAGCCGAAGAAGTCGTCTGGTTTAAAAATGAATTGACTTCCGCCGAAAAAAAGGCTTTGAAGGAAGTCGAAGCCAGAGATTTACTGCTCGCCGATGCTTACCGTGAAACTTTAGCGTCGCGTCTAACGGCGACGAGAATCATCAAATCTTCGCGCAAAGAACTCCTGCTTTCAAAACGCCGGCAGAACAAACTGAAATATCTGAAAAGCGAAAATAATAAAGAGTTCCAAGAAGAAGTAAAACGCGACATCGAAAAAATGTCGGAGATAAAAACCGAAGCCGAACAGATGAAGATCGAAGCCGAATCGCGTCTGCAAATGATCGAAGCGGCGGCGACACGCGGTGACACGGCAAGCGCGGAAGTCGCTCTCAAAAAACTCTCGGCGCGGTCGAAAGAATTGCCGCTCGCCCTCGAATCCGCCAGAATGCGGGAAAACGCGCGCCGCGAAATCGAAGAAGAAGAAGGTCTTTTGGAAGACTAAAATTCAGATTATTTTAATCAGTTTAGGATTATGTTTTCTATTATTCTTCTCGCTTTTGAACGTTAGTAGCAGGCTATTATTACGATCTGCTTCTAATTTGTATTATGTAAGACAGTGGAGGATTTTAGCCGCATATAGTTTATTGAATTTACTTTGATTAAATGCGTTCCTTATCCAGTAATTAAAATATAACAGTAAGGGACATATCAAAGACCATTTTAGTATGTATTATTTTCATTTATTCTCTTCTCTTTACTAAATTATTTCTAATATGAAGCTGTAAAATTTATGTTTGTCGCATTTTCTGTTAAAGAGATAATTTGCGAATTCGGTGAGAAGCTATACCGTCTATGACTGATCGAAATAACGTATGTCTCGCCCGCTTTCACCTCGGAAAAATTATAATATCCTAAAGTATTCGTAATTGTTTGCCTGATATTTCCGTTATTGTCGGTGAGCATAATAACAGTTTGATCTATGCCTTGCCCACCTGCTGACATAACTTTGCCCCCAAGAGAAACCGATGCCGCTGTCGGCGAGAAAAACAAACCGAAATCAACAGTCGGATTCTGCGTTGAAGCATAAGAATTATTGACAATTGTATTATCCTGCAAACCGTGATCGCCGGAAACAGCCGCGAACATTGAACTGATAATAAAATCGGAATCATTTTCCGTGCCGATTCTACCGTTATTGTCCGAATCCACGTTATCGTTCGGATTATTATAGAAAACCGTGCTGCTTGCAATTCCCGCACGATAAACTTTGATCAAGTAATTGTTGGCAATCAGTCCTTTGAAGGTATAATTACCTGAGGGATTTGTCAAAATTCCGCCCGAATTAGCGTTTGTGCCGACTGCATCATCGGATGTGCCTAAAATGCCGTCTGTTCCGACCGGAACTTCCAAGCCGTTCTCATAAAAAAGTCTCACTCTGATATTTCCGACACCAATCTCGTCTGCATTAAGAATACCGTTATTGCTATTCGTTCCACTTCCGCCGTCATTCCAAATCGTGCCGTTAATTCCGAGTTGATAAAATCCGAAATCAACCGTCAAATTTGTTAATCCGTCAAATTTTCCCGCATCAGTCAAAGCCGTGTCCGTTTCGCCTGTCGGTTCCTTCACGCCGTCCGAAATCGAAATCGTGTTGCTCAAAATTCCCGCAGTCTCAATCGAATTTGCGTTGCCGTTCGGTTCGATGCCGTTTTCGCCGCCGTGAGTATCATCGGAATCCACGTTTGAATCGGCATTTCCGGCTGTATTTTTATAACCCGCTAAAATTCCGCCATCGGCGAAGTTTACCGGATTGACACGCACCAGATAATTCCCGCTCGTCAGATTATCAAAACGATAGTAACCTTGTGCGTCCGTCGCTGTCGTGGCAAGCGGATTATTTAAATTATCAGGCTGCCCATCGGAATTATCGTCGGCAAAAAGAGAAAGCGAAACCGTACCGATTCCTTCTTCACCGAAACCTTCATTAAAATTTATTTTGCCGTCATCGTTCGTATCAAACCAAACGCGGTTGCCGATTGAATAACTGATGTTACGCAAAAAGTAGAAAATGAGCAAAAAGAAATGATATTTTGAAAAGGTGGAAAACTTATTAGATTTATACACCGATTATTTAATTTCGAGTTTTGGGCAGACTAGTGCAACCGGGCTTTCCCGGTTGGTGGACAATGAAATCAAGCACGATAGTGTGACGCGGTTGTTGAGCAATTCTGATTTCAGCAGTAAGACTTTGTGGCAAACGATCAAACCGCTGGTCAGAAAACATCAGGCGGAAGATGCTTGTTTGATTTTTGATGATGTCATTATCGAGAAAGCCTACACGGATGAAAACGATTTGATATGTTGGCACTGGGATCATTCAAAGAAGCGGAACGTCAAAGGAATCAACATCTTGAATGCGTTTTATCATAGTTGGAAAGATGGGGAAAGTGAGCCGTTACGAGTGCCTGTGGCTTTTGAAACGATCAGAAAGACGATTCGCTTTTGTGATGTGAAAACGAAAAAAGAGAAGCGCAAAAGTGATATTTCAAAAAATGATTTGATGCTCCGAATGATTGCCCAAGTAATCAATAATGGCTTGCTGTTCAAATACATTATTGCCGACAGTTGGTTTGCAAGTGTGGCAAATATGAGGTTTATCAAGCAGAAAAAGAAGATATTCATTTTTGATATGCAGAGCAATCGGCTGGCGGCTGTCAGTGAAGCCGAGCGAAGAGCGGGAAATTGGACAAGAATAGATCAATTGAAAACACCGAATAATAAACCTGTGGAGGTTTGGTTAAAAGACTTGGAATTTCCAGTCTTGTTGACCAAACAAATCTTTACAAACAAAGATGAACGGGCAGGTTATAGATTTTTGGTGAGCAATGATTTGAGTTTGACCGATGAACAACTGACAACAATCTACAAAAAAAGGTGGAGCGTTGAGCAATATCACAAAAGTCTGAAACAAAATGTTTCAATCGCCAAATCGCCAACGCGGACGGAAAAAACGCAAACGAATCATTTATATGCTTCGATGTTGGGATATATCAAATTGGAAAAGCTGAAATACGCCACGAAAATGAATCATTTTGCCCTGAAAACCAAAATCTACACGCAAGCCTTGAAAGCTGCTTTTAAGGAATTGAGCAACTTGAAATTAATAGCTTGTGCGTAACATCAGTTTATAAGAAATCGAATAAATAGAAAATTTCCAATTCGGATCGGAGGTTTCAACTGTGATATTCGACACCTGATTTGTGCTTCCGAAAGGAAATTCGTAAGGGAAAAGACTGTATTTGCCGTAAGTTCCCGGTTCACCCGAATAATTCGGCTCTAACGTAACTTACGCTGATATAATTCCGTTCAGCGTAACGGTAAGAGTTTTTCCTCTTTCGCCCATAACGAAAATGTTTTCAATATTACGCGGCGCGGGAAAATTTACAGTTAGTTTATTTGCTAAATTGGTAGGAACATTAGAAGTTTTTTTTGTAGCATACCCGACAATTTCATCACAAGCCGTTAAATTTCTACCAACCGGAACTCCGCCGTCGAAAGCAGCCAGAGCATCACCCGAATTTTCCTGTGTATATACTGTGTAACTTCGCGGCTGCATATTTGAATAAAAGCAACCGAAATTATTCATATATGTAACCGGAAAAAGTGTAAATGAACCGTTTTGAGTTCCCGAGCCTCAATTGAATTAAAACAAATTAAAACAAAAAGGAAAGCAGCAAATGTAAGAAATACTTTTGTCCGTAAAGTAAAAGAAATAATTTGAAACATAATTTCTCCGAGTATCCGTCTTATTAAATTTTATAAAGATTATCTTTGGTATCAATATACTAGAACTTAACCGGCAAGTGCAAGTCTCAAATTTGCCAATGGAAAAATTGTTGACTTAATTTATTGTAAATTCGATAATATAAATACTTCCGAAATGGAAGTAAGCCACAATTTACTGCCTATCCCGAAACTCTTATGCTGAAAATTCTACTTATTATTTCAATTATCTTAGTCGTCAGTTTTCTCCTATGCTTTCCTTTTTGGCACGTCGGCGGAAACTATTATCGCGGTCTGCTTTTGATTTACGATATTCGTAAAGCAAGTGGCGGTTTTCTCCCTGCGCCGGATTTTCTCAAAGAAGTTACTTTAGTGAAATGGGCTGATCCGACAAGTTTTGAGTATGTCGGTGATAATTATGCCAAAGACAGATTTTCCGTCTACAGTCAATATCGGCTTGATGGGTTTGATCCGAAAACTTTCAGACCGATTCAAGCAGCAATTACGGGCGAAATATTTTACGCTGATAAAAACAATTTGCGGACATATAGTAATTTGATTTTGAAGCAGATACCAAATAATGCCGGAGAAGCAGACAGCTTCGATATGGAAACCCTGCAATTACTCGGAGCATATATTTTCAAAGATAAAAACGGCGTTTACGTCTTTTCTAAAACGGCTTCATTTTCCGAAGATATGCACCAATCGGGCGGATGGGGTGATAGGAATGTTGACTTGTTTGTCGCTAATAAAGAATTGGACACTAAAACCTTCTCAATCACATCGTGCGACGAAACATATTGCTATGCGAGCGATAAAAATAACAAGTATCAAATTAAAAGAGCAATCAGACCTTTCACTAAATCTAATATCAGGATTATCGAATCGGAGAAACTGTTCAGCGAGCAATAATTTCTCGTTTTTTTAAACTCTTATGTTAAAAATTCTACTAATTAACGTGAGTTCGAGATAAGAAAAACTCCTTTGGTTTGGTTGATTTGTTTCTAAACCTAAGTATATCTTACCTTTGGAGTTTTTCTTATCTCGAACTCACGTTATATAGGTGGAAAGATATAGGTGGAAAGGAATGGCTATGCGTCCTCATATAAAGATTATCGAATCAGAGAAATGAAGTAGGCTATAGGCTATCGCATATTCCCGAAACTTTTATGCTGAAAATTCTACTCGTCATTCCAATCGTCATAGTCGTCGGCTTTCTTTTGTTCTTTCCTTTCTGGTACGTCAGCGGAAACTATTATCGCGTTCTATTGAAGATTAGCTCGAGCAAAATATATTCCATAAATCATAAATAAGTTACAACACATTTAAACTTGCCGTTTGTTGTTTAGAAAGGCACAATTGTATCTTATGTCTTCAACGGAAAAAGACATTGTAAATAACCGCACGGCTTTTCACGAGTATCATATTTTGGACAAATACGAAGCGGGCGCGGTTTTGCAAGGCACGGAAGTCAAAAGCATTATGAGCGGACGGATTCAGTTAAAGGAATCTTACGTTTCGGTGAAAGACGGCGAAGTGTGGCTGATTAACGCCCACATTTCGCCTTATAAACACGGCAACATAAACAATCACGAACCACTCAGAAGCCGAAAACTTCTGCTTCACAAAAGAGAGATCGAAAAGCTCGAAAAAGAAGTAATGATAAAGGGAATGACGCTCGTCGTTACAAGGATTTACTGGAAGAACGGGCGCATCAAAATCGAGGTCGGAGTTGCAAAAGGTAAGCATTTATACGACAAACGCGAAGATTTGAAACAGAAAACAATTGATAAAGATACACGCGCACAGTTGAAAGAAAGTATCAGATAAGCTATAGATAATATAAAGTTTTTGCGGAAAAATTAAAAAATAAATTAGAGGAAAATATGAAATCTCAGGCGATAACGGAAAAATTTCAGGAAGCAAACGTCGAAGCATTGGCGATTGCAGTATTTAAGGACGAAAAAGCGACGAGCGGAACACTTAATGATTTCGACAAAATGACCGGCGGTTTAATTGCTTCGGTTATGGAAGAAGAAGAATTTAAGGGCAAAAAAGGCGAAACGGCACTTTTACGTTTTAGAGGCGGCGGCGGCGTTAAAGCCGGACGACTTTTATTAGTCGGTGTCGGCGATGAAAAAGATTATAAAGCATCAAACGTGTCGGAACTTTCCGGCGCGGCGACACGCTTTTTGCGAAAACGCAATTTAAAAAACTTCGCGCTTTTGCCGCGTTGCAAAGGCGATACCGAAGAGATCGCACAAAATGCGATGCAAGGCGTTCTGACCAGCCAGTTTGAACTCGATAAATATAAAACGAAAGATAAAAACGACAAAGAAGTTGACGGATTTACTTTGTGCATCGAAGGCGCGAACGAAAAAGATATTAAACACGGTTTGAAACGCGGTGAAATCATCGGCGATTCGATGAATTTTACGCGCGATCTGGCGAACGAACCGCCGAATATTTTAACGCCGACGGAAATGGCGAATCGTGCTAAAAAGATTGCCAAAGATACCGGAATGAAGTGCGAAATTCTCGACGATGAAAAGATGGAAAAACTCGGAATGGGTTCGCTTCTCTCGGTCGGTAAAGGAACGTCGCAGCCGTCAAAAATGATTATCCTGCGTTACGAGCCGAAGAAAAGCACGGGCGAAAAAGGCGAACTTCTCGCGCTCGTCGGTAAAGGAATCACGTTCGATACGGGCGGAATTTCCCTCAAACCGGGCGAAAATATGGACGCGATGAAATATGATATGACCGGCGGCGCAACCGTTCTCGGAACGATGCGCGCTATCGGACATCTCAAACCGTCCGTTCCCGTGATGGGAATTGTCGCCGCAGTCGAAAATATGCCGGACGGCAACGCTTCGCGCCCGTCAGACGTTGTAACGGCGATGAACGGCAAAACGATTGAGATTTTAAATACCGATGCCGAAGGACGTTTGGTTTTAGCCGATGCAGTCGCTTACGCCGAAAAACACGGCGCGACAAAGATCGTTGATATGGCGACACTAACCGGCGCGGTCATCATCGCGCTCGGCGATTTGAACACCGGAATTATGGGCAACGATCAGGAACTCGTTGACGACATCATCGAATGCGGCAAAGAAACCGGGGAAAATTTCTGGCAATTGCCGATCGGTGAAGAGTATTCCGCCGGAATTAAATCCGACATTGCCGATATTAAAAACATCGGACCGTCGCGCAAAGCCGGAACGATTATGGGCGGCGTATTCATCCAGGAATTCATTGACAAAGCGAAATGGGCGCATCTCGACATCGCCGGAACAGCTTGGGCAGATTCGGCAAAACCGCACTACTCGAAAGGTCCGACGGCGGTCGCCGTCCGTAGTTTGCTGAGATTGGTCGAAAAATCGCAGTAGTTTTTATAAAATAAGGAATCAATTTCCGAATTGTCAACAATTCGGAAATTGATTTGTTTAAATCCAACTTCTCTTTGCTTCAAACAAAATAACCGCGCACGAAACCGCGAGATTCAGACTTTCGACTTCATTTTCCATCGGAATTATCAAACTTTCGTCAACCAAATTTCTTTCCTTTTCGGAAAGTCCGTGCGCTTCCGAACCGAAAATTAACAGTCGCGTTTTTTTCCAATCAATTTCCCAAAAACTCGTCTCGGAATTTACATCGGCGCAGATCGAAGTAAGATTCTTCTCTTTCGCCCAAGCCAAAACTTCTTCAAACTCGGCGTTCGTCCATAATGAAATTCGTAACGTCGCGCCCATCGAACCGCGCAGGGATTTCGGTGAAAAAGCATCTGCCGAATTTTTCGTGATGACGACATTTGAAACGCCGACGGCTTCGCAAGTTCTGAGAATCGCGCCCAAATTTCCGGGATTATTTATCTCGTGAAGCATCACGACGAGCGGAAAATTTTTATTAAATGATTTTTCGAGAATTTCTTTGCCCGTTGTTGGTTTTTCGCAAATTAAAACGATGCCTTGCGGAGTTTTCGTGTCGGAAATTGCGGCGAGAATTTTATCGGGAACTTCAAAAAGATTCGCGTTTTCAATTTTCTCTAAAAAATCCATCGAATTTTCTGCAAAATCAGTCGTAAAAAAAGCGTCCGTGATTTTCACATCGCTTCGCAAAACTTCATCTGCCAGACGAACGCCTTCGACAAAGATCGAATCCGCAATTTTCCCGTCGCGCACCTTTCGGGCGTGTTTGATTTTCTGATTATCGCGGCTTTCGATACGGACGATTTTCATAGAAACCGTTTTTGAGAAAAGAAAAATGCTCCCGGCGCGATTCGAACGCGCGACCTTTCACTTAGGAGGCGAACGCTCTATCCTACTGAGCTACGGAAGCATACAAGGTGGATTTTAGATTTTGGATTTCGGATTGTCCAATCGTTAATCGTCGTAACTCAGCAAAGAACGCACGTCGTAATCCTTTAATTTTTCGCGCCCGTTCAAAAACGTAAGTTCGATGACGAACGAAATTCCGACAATGTTGCCGCCGACTTTTTCGATCAGATCGGCAGTTGCACGCGCCGTTCCGCCAGTGGCGAGAAGATCGTCAATAATTAAAACATTATGACCTTCGCCGACCGCGTCCTTGTGCATCTCGACCGTGTCCTGACCGTATTCGAGATCATACGAAACCGAAACCGTGTCCCACGGCAATTTATTCGGTTTGCGGACGGGAATAAAACCCGCGCCGAGATTGTATGCGACCGGAGTTCCGAAAATAAAACCGCGCGATTCGATGCCGATCACGGTGTCAATTTTCTTGTCTTTGAATTGTTCGCACAAAGCGTCAATCGTCTGTTTAAAACCGTCGCCGTTTTGCAAAAGCGTCGTTATGTCGTAAAAGTTGATGCCTTCTTTCGGAAAATTCGGCACTTCGCGTATTAATTTTTTTAATTGTTCCATATTATCAGTTATCAGTTATCAGTTACCAGTTATCAGTTTGGATTTTTGATAACTGATAACTGATAACTGATAACTGATCTTATTTTTCTATTCTGAACGCCGAATATAAACCGCTCGGCTCTAAAACTATTTCTTCGATGTTTTCGACGCGCGAATAATTCGGTCCCGCCGCCAGATCATCCGCAAAATCTCTGACAGATTTTTCTTCGCCTTCGATCAAGGCTTCAACTCGTCCGTCGGCAAGATTTTTGATATATCCGCGAACCTGATGACGCGCGGCGGCGCGCTGGGCGAAAAATCTGAAACCTACGCCTTGAACCAGACCGGAAATAAAATATTGTCGTGCAATCATAAAAAAGTTGACCGAGTTAGCTGAATGTTGACCGAGTTAGCTGAATGTTGACCGAGTTGACCGAATTAAAACCTTTAAAACTCAGTCAACTTACAGTCAACTCGGTCAACTAAAAAAAACTAACCAACCGCATCGAGACATTCCATTAAACTGCGTTGACGGCAAGTGTAAACAGGCATTCCGCGCATCATAAATTTGCTGTTCGGCATTTCTTTCAACTCTTCGGCGAGCGCGAGAAAATCCTTCGGTTCGTCGGTTTCAAATGAAATAATATACTCTTGTTCGCTAAAACCGAAAGCGTGCGTCAGATGAATTTTTATGTTACTGAATTTGCGCCCGACCATAAAATTTTCTTCGATCAGCTTGTCGAGTTCTTCGGGCGATTTTTTATAAAGATCAACGTTTTTCGCGCACGGGTAAACGAAATGATATTTTTTTCCGCCCGCCGCGATGAACCGGCGATTGTTCGCGTTTTCGTCCCCGTTCGGCAAAACAAAATTATGTTTCTTTGTCGCCGCCAGATAATTGTCCGCCGTTTCCAGGTAACTTCCGAAGTTTGTCCGGTAAAGTTTCGCCGTCATATCCTGAATCGCATCCAGCGAATTTCCGATGCGCCAGAACATTAATTCCGCTTTTGAATCGAAACCGACGAGCGAATAACTGAAAAGTAAAAGTTCCGGTTCAAATTCTCGGTAAACCGTCTGAAATTCGTCCTTGAAATTTCGCTTAGTTTCTGCGTCCAATTTGCGCCAGTCGGAATTTACGCGAAAAAAAATATAGTTGATAAATTGGTTTTCGATCTGATGAAATTGCTGAATTTCATCGTTGTCAACCAAACGTAAATTCGATGTGTCAGGATTTTCTTTACTAAAATTGAGTATTTCCATTTTTTACTTGGCATTTTATTCTTTGTTCTTCGCTCTTTGCTTGATTTTATAAAAACTTTAATCATCAATAAAACGCCGTAAAGAGCGAAAAACAAATTGCTAAGTGCTAAATTACATTGTCGGCTCGTCCGCCGAAGGTCCGTAAAGTCCCGGCACGGGAATGTCGAGCATCCGCATATAGACCGAAAGCTGACCGCGATGATGAACGATGTGATTCATCACCATTCCGCGCAAAACCGCTGCTTTCGGCATTTCAAAATAAACTTCTTCGCCGTTTTTTAACGTCCATTTTTCGCTCATCGCTTCGTTTGCCGCATTATTTAAAATTTCCGACATTTCAGTTAGTTTTTCGTCCAGATCGCCGACAAGTTCCGACGCTTCTTTGTATTCTCTCGGCGTGTAATCAACTTTTGCAAAATCGAGTTCGTCTTTTTCGACGGTTTCCTTAACCCATAAAAGCATTTCGACGAGATGACCGGCGAGCCGTCCGAGCGTCATTGATTTTTCGTGTGGTTTCCAATCAAATTTGTCCGCCGGAAGCCGTTCGAGACATTTTCTCGTCGTCGCGGCTTCGTGTGTTAATTCCATCGCCAGAATCTGACCTAAATTCATTTGCTGTTCTTTTTGCGCTATGCTCATAATTATCTCCTGAAATTAATTCGATTTTTGACTGAATTGTCGTAGAAAAGCTACCCGATTATTTTGTCAATTTTCAGCCTCAAAGTCCAAACCACGATTAAAGGATTTACAAATCGCCGCCGTAAATGCCAAAATAGTTATTCGTGATGCGGAAATCTTTTTTCATTTCAATGTTGTTTATATTGTGCGCCGTCGTCTGCATAGCCGCACAACAGCGTCCGCTTTTGACCGACGACGTTGACATCACGCCGGAAGGCTCGGTAAATGTTGCGGTCGGAGTTGATTTCTTGCAAAACTCGAAATTTCCGCTGTCAGGTTTGCGGGGCGATCAAACAAGAGTCGGCGACACGCGCATCCGCATCGGATTTGCAAAAAATGTCGAAATTCAGGTCGAAGGCGTAATTCAGGACTTTGTCGCCATCAATTCGGCATTGAATCCATCGCCGATTCCGTTAAATATTGACGGAAACTCGACTAACGACAATGGCGATTTTACAATTTCAACCAAGATAAAACTTAAAAACGAAACAAACCTTCTGCCTGCCGTCGGCATAAAACTCGGTTTTCAACTTCCCAACACCGATCAGGCGCGCGGCATCGGCACGAACCAAATAAATGTTTTCGGAAAAATTCTGCTCGGCAAAAAATTCGGCAGCCGCAATAAAAACAACGCGTCGCGTTTTAACGCTTACGGCAACATCGGAATCGGAATTTTAACTGCGCCGCTCGCACAATTTACGCAAAACGACGTTCTGCTTTACGGCGTAGCGGGAGTTTACCGCGTAACCGACAACATAAACATCGTCAGCGAAGTAAACGGTCGCGTCAATACTCGTTCGGGAAATGCGCCGCTCGGCACGGAAAGCCTCAGCCAATTCCGCGTCGGCACACAGATCAAGGCTTCTAATCTGACATTTGACACCGCCGCAATCTTCGGCTTAACAAGATTCAGCCCACGCTCCGGCATAACCTTCGGCGTAACTTATCAATCACCCAGCATTTTCACAGCCGCACAATAAAAAAAAGACTCACAGATCAAATCATCTGCAAGTCCTTCAAAAAATATGGAGCCACCCATCAGATTCGAACTGACGACCTACGCATTACGAATGCTTGCGGGATATGGAGTTAAATTAAACTTTTTCTGAAAGTATTTAATATCAAGTAGGAAATACAGGCATTTCAGGACAGGCTTCAAAATTTATAAATAGTTTGGCAAATTCAAAAAACGGAGATTTTTTTCAATTTTAAGTGTCCAAAGTGTCCACGTGGACACAATGGCAAAAGATAGAACAGGATATATTTACGAGGAAAACGGAAAATGGTTTGCTCGAATCACTTTTACCGATTCCGAAGGAAAACGACGAAATTTAAAACGAACGGCGAAGACAAAAACCGAAGCAAAAAAACTGCTAAAGAAAATCTCCCGACAAGTCGAAGACGAAGGAACTGAAATTATTGAAACATCAAAATTGACCTTTAATGATTTAGCCGATTACTATGAAAAAAATTATGCAAAACCTGCAAAATTTGTTGATAATCAAAAAGTTGAAGGGTTGAGAGATTTGAAGCGAGTTAAATACTTCCTAAAACATTTCCGCGAGTATTTCGGAACGCTCAAATTATCTGAAATCAATTATGACGGGGTTGTAAAATATCGAGCCAAAAGATTAAAAATTATCACTCCAAGAAAAACCACACGCTCATTATCATCTATGAATAGGGAATTAGCTGTTTTGAGGCGAATTTTCAATATAGGGATAAGGAAAGATTTTATTTCAAAAAATCCTGTAACGAGTGGTGAAAATCTCATACAAATATCGGGAGAAAGAAGACGCGAACGCATTTTAACATTAGAGGAAGAAAAAAGACTCCTTGAGGTTATCACGGCTGAAAAAAGACAAATTAAGTATAAGCGAAATGGAAAGGAAATCACGGCAACAATCGAAAATGAACGCCAACATCTTAAACCCTTAGTTATCGCTCTTTTAGACACAGGGGCGAGGAAATCAGAAATGAAAAAATTAACTTGGCAGTATGTAGATTTTTCAAATCGTTTAATTACATTTCACGCTATGAATACGAAAACTTTGAAAACTAGACAGGTTGCTATGACAAAGAGGCTTTATAAGGAATTTCAAAATCTCTGGCATAGCTCAAACGGAAAAATGAACTCACTTGTGTTGGGAAAACAAAAATGCGTCAGAAAGGCTTTTAAGTCAGCTTGTGAAGATGCCAACATACCACACGGCGGAATATCTGGAATTACACTTCATAGTCTTCGACATACGGCAGCTTCACGGTTGGTTAAGGGGCAAATGCCAATTCAAATGGTTGGCAGAATTTTAGGTCATACGCAACCACAAACAACTTACAGATATTTGACCGCAGATGATGAAACTCTTTATCAAGCAAGTGAAATACTTGAGTCTTTCCATAAACAAAATCACAAAAGCAAAGATGATTCATAATAATTAAGACAAATTAGCCATTACTCTAGATAACTTTTTCAAATCGGTTAAAATTATCGCAAGAGAAGATTAGCAATTTTTGGAGAGAAATTTATAAAAATGAAAATAAATAACGATGTGCCTGTTCAAACCGCAGAATATGAAATTGAAAGCGAATACGGATTACTTGAATGCACTTTTTATCCCGAAAAAGTTAATGAACATTTTTATAGTTTCTTTTCTTCTTTTGCTAAAGATTTTGAAGATTATAACTCTACTCATCCTAGCTTTGAAAAATACTATGAAAAAGCGGTTAGAATGTTTGCCGGACAATTTCCCGAACGTCTTAAAGAACTGATTGAAGATATAGTTGAGGAAATCAGAGTTAATACTCTCATAGAAATTAACGGCATTTCTCGTAAAAAAGCAAAACAAATAATTGACGATTCATTGAAAGAATATATAAACAAAAAGAAATCTCGAATGAATGCGCCAAATTCAGGTCGTCCGAAAAATAATGATAGAGATACTTTGGAAAATGCCGTCATTGAGGTGGTAAAAAAATCTCCGCGTTTATTGATGCCAACACTTAACTACGTTGCTTCCAAATTAGGTTTCTCTAGTGCGGATGCACTCAGAAAAGAACTAAAAAGGCATAATCTTGAGTGGAAAGACCTGAGAAAACGGACATAATTCTTACTTAATAAGTCCGTTCAAAACGGATATAATATACCACTCAATATGTCCGTAAAATCTTGTCAATAAAGGGGTTAAGGGGTTATGCTTGTTGTCTTTTAATGTTATTATAATCTTGTAGTAAAAATGGTTTGCTACAAGATTTTTAATAGGAGAAGACAGTAAGAAAAATGATTAAAACAAATGTAGAAGAAGATATTCTACCGAAATTGACGAAAGTAAAGAGAAATAATAATGGTTGGATTGCGTGTTGCCCTTCGCACAATGATAAAAATCCAAGTCTTTCAATAGCTGAAAAAGACGGAAAAATTTTGTTCAAATGTTTCGCAGGTTGTTCATTTGAACAAATTGTTCAAGCATTAGGATTAAATGAACGTGAACGGGTAAATAAAGTAACCCCCAAATTCGGTTTCAAAAGTGAAAAGGCACAAAAGAAAATCGTTGCTGTCTATAATTACGAAGATGAGAAGGGTAAAACGATTTATCAGGCTGTTAGATTCGAGCCGAAAACATTTAGCTTTAGAAGACCTGATGAAAAGGGTAATTGGATATGGGATTTACAAGGAGTTAGAAAAGTCCCTTATCATTTACCTGAGTTAATTCAGGCAAAAGAAAATAATCTTCCGGTTTTTATATGTGAAGGCGAGAAAGATGCGGATAACATTAGAGGAAAACTTGATTTTATAGCTACCACAATGGCACAAGGTTCTAATGGTTGGAATGATGATTATACAGAATTCTTTGATGATTTAGAAATTATTATTCTGCCAGACAATGATGAGCCGGGAAGAAAATATGCAGATGAAATTGCTCTTTCTCTTTGGGGAGTATCCAAATCGGTTAAAATTATTCAACTGCCAAATTTGATCTCTGCACGGGACAAAAACAAAGTTAAAAAGATATTTGAAAATAGATAACGGATGTGTTTTGAGCTAAATTAGCCCTCAGCATATGAAAAAAACACATCCGAATGCTTTGCAGCATTACGAGCAAATTTACCATTAGATAAGCGTCGCGTCGAGTTGGCGGCGGCTTTGCTGATCGCCATTATTCAACAGAACACTACAAATTTGGCAAGATTAGCCAATGTTTTAGACTTATCGGCTAAGAAGGATTCAAAATATCGGCGGTTAAAACGCTTTTTTCAGTTGGCTGAGATTGATTTCGACATTTTTGCCGAGTTGATTATTGCGATCATCAAACCGAAAGGTAAGTATGTTTTGGCGTTGGATCGCACCGAGTGGAAATACGGCTTGATATGGGTCAACATTTTGACGTTATCAATCGTGGTTGGAAACACTTCGATACCGTTATTTTGGATAACGCTCTCGCGCAAAGGCAACTCCGTATTAGCGGAAAAGAAACAGATAATCGGGCGTTATATCAAAGTATTCGGCATCAAAAACATCGAATACTTGAGTGGTGACCGTGAGTTTGACGGATATGAATTGGTCAAATATCTGGACAAGGAAAAAGTCCCGTTTCGTCTGCGGATAAAAGCTTCGATGACGATTACCAACAAAAGCGGGAAGCCGATGAGATGCGGGAAATTGTTACGAACATTGAAGATCGGCGAGAGTTACCGTTTGCGACGGGCGAGGAGATACGCCGGAGTCAAGGTATCGGTCGAGGTGAAAAGAGGAAAAGACTCTCAGGAAAGTGTGATTGTCATTTCGTCTGAAGCGAGTGAGAAAATCCTGTCGGAATACAAGCGGAGATGGGCGATAGAAACATTGTTTCAGAACTTAAAGAGTCGCGGATTCGAGATCGAAAAAACGCATCTGACGAAAGTGGAGAAGATAGATAAGTTATTCGGAGTATTGGCGTTAGCAGTGGCGTGGGCGATCAAAACAGGGGAAGCGGAAAACGCCGTCAACTCGATTGAAATAAAAAAGAACGGGAGAGCGCAAACAAGTCTTTTCAGATTAGGATGTGAAATAATCCAAGAGGTGTTATTTGAACTAAAGAGATATTCGAGAGTAAATATCTTTGCAATTCTAAGATGCTGACAACAGCTAACTTATGTCGTTTTGTCCCGTACAGAGAAATTTGATAGAGAAAGGCGATGTTTCAGATTGGATTGAACTTGGCGGAACTCGTGAGCAACTAATTGAATTGGAAAGTTATACATCTGAATGGAGTCCTGACCAGTTGCCGGAAATTGATGAAGAAACATTTGAACAGGAAAATGTGGTTTCCTCAAATATCTTCACTATCAAATCAGCTAACAAATGGATTGATGATGCAAAAAATAAACCCGTTCTCAAAATGATATTTAGTGAATTTTGGCACGAGGGAGAAATGTGTATTTTGTTTGCTGATACAAATTTAGGTAAGAGCATATTAGCTGTTCAAATTGCCGATAGTATTAGCAAAGGTAAATCCGTTAAATCTTTTACTATGGAAATAGAAGCGCAAAAGGTTCTTTATTTTGACTTTGAATTATCTGACAGGCAATTTATCAGTCGTTACTCTAAAGATAAAACGGAGTATTATATTGACCCATATCAATTTAATAATAATTTATTAAGAGTTGAGATAAATCCCGATGGTGCTATTGCAAATAGCTTTGATGATTACGAAAAATCATTAACTCTTGCAATTGAAACGGCTGTTGAAGATACAGGAGCAAGAATTTTAATTGTTGATAATTTAACTTATCTGAAAAGCGATAATGAAAAAGCCAAAGATGCTTTACCGTTAATGAAGGAATTAAAATCTCTCAAAGAAAAACACGGTCTTTCAATTATGGCATTGGCACACACTCCAAAAAGAGATATGTCGAAACCGATAACAATTAACGATTTACAAGGTTCTAAAATGCTCGGTAATTTCTGCGACTCGGTTTTTGCTATCGGTCAATCAAATAAAGACAGAGGACTTCGTTATCTCAAACAATTAAAAGCAAGACAAACAGGAATAATTTACGATGAAGATAATGTTTGTGTCGGAGAAATTGTTAAACCGGATAATTTTCTAAAATACGAGTTTCTTGAGTTCGGAAATGAAAGAGAACATTTGGCAATTCTTAATAAAAATGACAGAGAAGAAATGATTTATAAGGTTTCTGAATTGGAGTTTCAAGGGAAAACTCAAAGGGAAATTGCTAGTGATTTGGGCGTTTCAACTGGAAAAGTAAATACTTTGCTAAAAGAAGCAAGGGCATTAGATTTTAATCCATCGAAGTATGTTCAAAATGTTCAAAATGTTCATCCTCTTTATGATTTGAACAATATGAACATTGAAGACAATTCTAAAGATATGGAAATTGCCCCATAAGTATTTATTAAATACTAAAATTTAGTATGATTTCAGCTTTGCGCCTCTCTATTTAACGAGGCGCATTTTTATTTGAGCATTTTGCAACAGGGTATAGGGGTCTTATTTCGGATTTGACTATGTTTTTCGACTCACTAGATTTTTGGGTAAAAATCCAGTATTTATACAAAACAAATCATTTGTATAAGCAAAATGCAGAATTAAATGTGAGATATTCAATAAACATCGTCCTTAATTGTGTTTAATTGTGTCAGATTAAATTTTGCACAAAGGATTTTGCATCATCGTTTAAGAAAACTGTATTTAACTGGCAGAAATTGCATTGTTTTGGTCAAGAATAATTGACTGCTTTTCTTCTTTAATCTCAATCTCTGTACGGGACAAAACGACATAAGTTAGCTGTTGTCAGCATCTTAGAATTGCAAAGATATTTACTCTCGAATATCTCTTTAGTTCAAATAACACCTCTTGGATTATTTCACATCCTAATCTGAAAAGACTTGTTTGCGCTCTCCCGTTCTTTTTTATTTCAATCGAGTTGACGGCGTTTTCCGCTTCCCCTGTTTTGATCGCCCACGCCACTGCTAACGCCAATACTCCGAATAACTTATCTATCTTCTCCACTTTCGTCAGATGCGTTTTTTCGATCTCGAATCCGCGACTCTTTAAGTTCTGAAACAATGTTTCTATCGCCCATCTCCGCTTGTATTCCGACAGGATTTTCTCACTCGCTTCAGACGAAATGACAATCACACTTTCCTGAGAGTCTTTTCCTCTTTTCACCTCGACCGATACCTTGACTCCGGCGTATCTCCTCGCCCGTCGCAAACGGTAACTCTCGCCGATCTTCAATGTTCGTAACAATTTCCCGCATCTCATCGGCTTCCCGCTTTTGTTGGTAATCGTCATCGAAGCTTTTATCCGCAGACGAAACGGGACTTTTTCCTTGTCCAGATATTTGACCAATTCATATCCGTCAAACTCACGGTCACCACTCAAGTATTCGATGTTTTTGATGCCGAATACTTTGATATAACGCCCGATTATCTGTTTCTTTTCCGCTAATACGGAGTTGCCTTTGCGCGAGAGCGTTATCCAAAATAACGGTATCGAAGTGTTTCCAACCACGATTGATAACGTCAAAATGTTGACCCATATCAAGCCGTATTTCCACTCGGTGCGATCCAACGCCAAAACATACTTACCTTTCGGTTTGATGATCGCAATAATCAACTCGGCAAAAATGTCGAAATCAATCTCAGCCAACTGAAAAAAGCGTTTTAACCGCCGATATTTTGAATCCTTCTTAGCCGATAAGTCTAAAACATTGGCTAATCTTGCCAAATTTGTAGTGTTCTGTTGAATAATGGCGATCAGCAAAGCCGCCGCCAACTCGACGCGACGCTTATCTAATGGTAAATTTGCTCGTAATGCTGCAAAGCATTCGGATGTGTTTTTTTCATATGCTGAGGGCTAATTTAGCTCAAAACACATCCGTTATCTATTTTCAAATATCTTTTTAACTTTGTTTTTGTCCCGTGCAGAGAATCTCAATAGGCAAATCCCAAATTGCATTTCCGCTCCGAGTTTCTGTCATTCCGAAAATATAATAGTTTTTAGGCTCAAGTTCTTCAATTTTAGCTTTGCCTTGTAAATCTGTGGTTACAGTTTTTACAGTATGTTTTTCCAGTTCACTTGTTAGATTTGTAAAATAATCAGCATATTGTTTGGGATTATCTAATGCGAAACTGAGCCAATCTACATATTTTAATGTGTCTAAATTCTTCCCTTGCTTTTCAGCTATTTTTTGGATTCTATCTAGTTGTTCAGACTGCGGTTTGAGATTGGCGGATTTTAGGATTTCTTCGGCACTTTTATCTAAAAGATAGAATTTTACACGAGCGATGGGTTGAACTCCGCCGACTTTATAAATGATTGCTGATTCTAAATTTAGAGTTGATTTGTTTTTGACTGGCTTAACAGGCGTGTTAGAACAGGCTGTAAAAAACAGAAAGATTAAAAGAACGAAAACCGGAAATTGTAAGGCTGTTTTATTCATAGTGTTTTTCTCAATTCAGTCAAAATTTGATATTTTATTTGTTAATGCCACTTAAAAGGACAATTAAGAGGTGATTAAAGCCGTTGAGTTTTATGTTAAACTCACGGCGAATGCAATAAACAGTAAAAGTTTAGAGCCAATTGGGTTCAAAGTCAAGGCAGTTTTTTCTGCTTGTTCTTTATCAGGAGGGTTATCCTGATGGGAACAAAACAAAGACCGAGACCGAAAAGGCTTGCTGAGAAATTACTGCAAATCAGAGAATCATTCGGATTTTCTCAAGACGAAATTATAAACAAACTTGGATTAAAGAATAGTTTAGTTAGAAGCACGATTTCACAATATGAGCGCGGTGAACGCGAACCTTCATATATTGTCCTTTTAGAGTTCAGCAAACTTGCAGGTATATGTTGTGATTATCTGATTGACGACTCACTTGATTTGCCCGAAAAACTTCCAAGCAAACCAAAACATAAAAATTGACCTTAATGCTGAATCAAAATTTTAATAATTCGGTGAATTTTTGTTTCATCATTTTTGTTCTTTCATCGAAGAAAACGTCGAAGTGTTCTAAACTCAAATCAACATCAGGAATATAATTTTTCGTCATATAATCCTTTCGAGATTGTTGGTCGGGATATTTTTCAAAAAGCCATTGTTTGAAATCTTTATTTGATTTTTCGATATTTGGCATTCCTTCCATCAGTTGAAGATTTGCAAGATAATCTACCAATTCGATAAATTCGTCGGCTTTTTCTTCTTCAAACCCTTTTTTAAGTAGATTTTTCCGTTTGAAAATGCTTTTTGGGAAAATATGGTCTATGTGAAATTTGTTTTTGAAATCAAGTGTTGGATATAAGACCGCTAATGTTGAAAATGTATAAGCATTTCCATAATAGTTATCGAATAATGCCTCAATATCATCCTCACTGAAAATGATTGACTTATCTTTTCCGCGAAATTCTCCTATTATTTGTCCTAAAGGAAATGAATCATTCGTTTTAGAAATTATTTGGCGAATCGGCTTAATAACACTATCAGGCTGACCACTAAAAGCCCTTTTAAGTAATGACAAAACTAACCATTTTTGAATTTTTTCTCTGTCTTCCTGAAATTGTTGTGAGTCAACAAAATTTTTAGGATTTCCTTTCTTTCTGAGATAGTAGGCAATCGGAATCAAAGCATTATTTGAGATTAAAGTTTCGCGTTTATAACCAAAAGATTCTATAAGATTAACGGTCAACTTTAACGATGTGGTTATTTCATTCCAATTTTGTTCAATCGTCTGCATATTCGCTCTATTAAAGTTGTCCACCTTAAAAGCAATGTTCGGAAAATCACACAAAACAAGACAAGTTTTCAGCACGAAATCTTTATTAAAATTAAATCTCTCGCCGTCTTTACTGATTTCATCAACGAATCCTGTTATTTCTTCTCTGGCATCTTTTACCTGCCAACTTGCCGAAGCTATTGAAAGAAGCAAATCAGAGTAACTTAAAGGCGTTCCACCGCTATTGATACGAACAAATATGTTCAGAACTTTATCCAACTCACCGTGTTTTTCCAAAAAGAAATTAACAATCGGTTCTTTGTGAATTATTGTAAAAAGTTTGAATAGCGTTCGGTTAGCAAATTGAGATGTTTCTTTCGGTAAAGCATTCAAATCGTTCTCGATTAGATAATCGCCTATTTCGTGAGGTTCTCGAAATTTCAAAATATCGCCAACCTTAAACCAAAAATACTCTTCTGGATGTTTTTCTTTATCTTCCTCAGCTTCTTCTTCCGAAAGAAATAGAAAGTCATACTCTAAATCTAATTCTTCTTCGTCAGAATACTTTTTTAACAAATTCAAATGCAGAAATCTCTTTGGAAAAGCTAGGTCGTTATTCCACCGCTTTAATTTATCTTTCTTGGCATAAGAACCAAATAAACCAATATAGAGCGAAGTTAAGCGTTGCTGACCGTCAAGAATCGCTGTTATGTCCTTATCGTGTAGAGAATCCGCTTTAGGATTATGTTTGCTATCTCTTTGGTGATAATCCCTGATAAATTCATAGAAAGTGAATTCACTGGTTCTGTCTTTCTCAACGTGCCAGAATAGGAATGAACCAACGGGATAATCACGCATCAACGAATCAAACAATTTTTCAATTTGGAGAGTGTTCCAAACGAGTTCTCTTTGAATCGAAGGAAGTAAATACTTTTTAGCGCGAATGTTTTCTATTGCTTCTTTTACGGTTATGGGTGTTTGAAATGACATAGTTGTTTAGCAGTTATTGACTTAAATTTATTAACCCCAAAATCAACATTTAAGGTCAATATCCATATTTTATTTGTTTCGTTTTTCCTCGATTCTATTTAGTTTGCTTCCTTGTATAAAACCTAGCGAAATGACTTGTTTAATAATTCTTTCAGTCTTTTTTACTCCGTCATTGAATGAGATTTGAACATCATATTTTCTAGGTAAAGATGGTTTTACCTTAAAGTATTTAGTTGTCAGAATGAAAGCGTGTCTTATTTCACCGCTCGGCGGTAATGGCGGAAGATTGTTAATGATTTGTTTGATATGTTTTAAGGAATATGTGCCTTCATTTTGAAGTTCAGGTTCAAACTTTATTTTAATATCTCTGGCGATTCCTTTACCTGCATTCTTAATCACCAAGTATAATTTTACGGCAGAATCATTTTCTATTTGGTCAATATAGACAAATACATACGGCGCATTTTCGGCTTTTCTTATTCCCTTCATTTCTTCAAGAATTTTTTCCGAAACATCAAAAGATTCTCCCGTAATTTTTGCCATCGTTGCAGTTTCGGAAACGGTTTTTCGCGTTGATTCGGCTATGCTGTAAGTTTTATTCGTGTAAATGATTACAAAAATAAAAGTCAACAGGTTAATGACAAGTCCTACAAGCAAAGTTACTAGCTCTACAATTTCGTATGTTTCTTGAGTCATTGTTTGCACCTGCCTAAAGGAATTCTTAAATCAAGTAAAAAATTATCGTTAAAAATTTCATCTGTTATCGCATCCTGAAAAGTTAAATCCAATTCAAATTTTCTAGGTAAATCGCTGTTTAATTCTTCATTGTCTTCGGACTCCAAATCAATATAATGACCAACTCGACCTAAAAGATTCACCATTTGATATTTAGGTGGTAGCGAATCAATATATTTCCCAAGATTGCTAATTCTTTGAATGTCTTCTTCGTCTTCGTAATGTCCTGTTAGTTCAGGATTAAAAGTATAAGATATGTTTTTTGCAACTCCGTTTCCTATGTTCTCAATAACAAAAAATATGTTAGAAATGTTTTCTCCATCTCTTCGTTCAAAGTAAGCTATAACAAGCGGTGCTGTGAGCAGAGTTCTGGTAGCTTTCATTTCAGAAAGGACATCACGCGATAAATCAACAGCTTTTCTGCTTATCAAAGAAATCTGTTTCAAATCTTCTATTGAATCCTCAGACAATTTTGCAATTTCAGCCGTTTTTATTACATAACGAATTAAAGCATATAAAGCACCGATTAAAGATAAGGTGTTTAGAGCTATCAGAATGGCTTTTACAAATAACATTTCTTATTAAAGTAAATTAAAGTTGTAGAAAATTACTACGGCGTAATCTCAGGTAACGATTTAACTATTTTATCAGTTTCCAAACTCACATTAACAATTCTCTTAATAAGTTTAACGATGTATTGTTTATCGTCTTCGCGGTTCGGGTCGTTTGTGATTCCTGACCGTTTATCGGTTGAAACTTTGTATTGGTCAACTATCCAATCGAGTGCCGAACGGTTTCCTAAGCGGTATTTGTGCGCTTCGGGCGGGATTCCGGCTAATGTCAGGAAATCGTTATAGACAATCTGTGTTTTGGCTTTGTTGTATTTCATTTTCTCGACGCGCCAATTTATCTGTTCGGATTCGTTTTCAATCATTTCGAGCGGATATTCGGCTTGTGTTTCGTAATTGATGTGCAGGTCGGCAAGTTTCTTTCCCGCTTCGGCAAATTTATGAAATTCAGGCGCGTATGGAATTCTCGGCAATTCGCGTTTTAGATTGGCTTCGTATTTTTCGCGGTATTCGGGATGATATAAAAGCGCGTAAGTGTAATAAAAGATGTCCCATTTCGAGATTTGCTTATCGTTGTAATGAGTTTGAAATTGTTCTAATGCCCAATCAGTGATATTTTCGCGGCGATTGCTTCCGTCTTCGTCATAAACGTAAAAAGGAAAGCATTGAGTTTGTCGTCCGCTAATATGTAAAGAAGGTAAAACTGAAACTATTTGAGTTGAAAAAGGAATTTGAGCTTCGGTAACTGTGCAAATTACCTTATTTTCTTTTTCAGTTTCTGCATTTGGAAATACAAATGGAAATTGTCCTTGACGATGATTTAGTGTGTCATCAAAATATAAAAATTCTTTCGTGAATGGGCGATATAAAGAAGTTCTTAAATTTTGACTAGAAAATTCAGTTTGTTTTCCACGAAATAAATCTGTCTTCAAACTGCTTGACCATTTGATTTTTGCATCATCATATAAAACGAACGAATCTAAGTCTTTTTTATCGCGCTTTTTGGATTTCCATTTATAGACTTGTTCATTGTAAGTTTCAATAAAACTTTTAATGTTTGTTGTTAGTATTTTCTCATTAAAATTGAATACCCAATTATCTCTGGCGGTTTCAACTCCGCGACTATAATTATTGAAAATTCCAGATTCTAAATTATCATCAGCTTTACCTTCCTTATCTCCAATCGGTATGAAAGAATCAAATTCATCAAGCATTCCTTCGGTCAACCAATCGTATTTCTGGTTCGGTTTGATTTCTTTCGTTGTGATTCCTGAAATTGAATTACCATCTTCGAGAAACTTGAATTTTTCAACTCGTTTCGCTTTCCAATCAACTTCGGCATAATAAATTCCGCGTTTCTTTTCGGAATTATCTTCATCGGTTTTGTGTTTAACTAAAAACGAAACTGAAATCCCAACCATTGCTCCCAATCCGAAAATTGTATGTGCTTCTCCAATCGGAATGCCTTCTCGCATCGAATCTTTACGAACATCACCTTTTAGGTCAACGAGGTAAATCAAATCAAAGTCTTTTCCCAAATTTTTCCGCATTCCATCAAAAGCGAGTTTGTCTATAAAACTGCTATTTGTAACTAAGGCAACAATTCCGTCATCTTTGATTCTGTCAGATGCCCAACGAATTGCTTTAACATACGGGTCTGAAAGTGCGTTTTTATTTGTCGCTTTTGAATCTCTGGCGTAAGTGTCGGCAACTCTTTTGTCTAAAACTTTGTATTTTCGGTTTTTGTTGTTGTCGTTTTCATTTACCTGACCGACATTGTAAGGCGGATTTCCGATGATTACGGTTATCGGTGATTCTTTTTGTTTTCTAATCCGTTCCGTGTTTTCTTCGGTCATAAATGAAAGGCTTTGTTGCTCGTCTTCGGCAAGTCCGAAAGTGTCAACAAGACAAATTCCTTCAAACGGTTCGTAATTTCCGACTTTCTCAAAATACTCGTGTTCAATGTTCATTGAAGCAATGTAATAAGGCAAAAGCATCACTTCGTTGCAATGAAGTTCGGTTTGATATTTCTGTTCAAGACTTGTGCGTTTGATTTCTTCCATCACGCGAACAAGAAAATTTCCCGTTCCGACAAACGGGTCTAAGATGTGAACATTTTCATCTGACAAAGATTTTCCGAACTCGGTTTTAAGAATGTCTTCAACCGATTTGACCATAAAATTAACAATCGGCTGCGGTGTATAAACAATTCCGTGTGTGTCGGCGACTTCGACGGAAAAGCCTTGAAAGAATCGTTCGTAAATCTCATTCAAAAAGGTCTGCTTTTCGGTAAAACTGTCAATTGTCGAAGCGGTGATTTCGATTGCTTTGTAAAAATGGTCAAAGCGTTTCAAAAATTCTTCACGGCTGAAACTCTGCGAGGTCAAAGCGCGAATCACGCTTTCGATTTCTTTGGCGATAACATTACGCTGTGTGAACTCGGAATTATGAAAAACCGTTCTAAAAATCCGTTCGGTCAAAAGATGCTGAATCAGCATTTCTTCGACGGCTTTTTCCGAAAGATTCGGATTTATCGAAGTTCGGCAAAGTTCGTAAAAAGTATCGAAGGCGGTTAGAAACGCTTTGTTGTTAGTTTTGGCATCGTCTATGACATTGAGAAGTGCTTCGCCGAGTTCGGGCAATTGTTCCTGAAACTGTTTGACCGCTTGTTCCCATTCTTCATAAGCTGGCGGTTGATAATCGAAAAATAATTCCAAAACTCTGACAAGTTCGTCTGCATTATTCAAATCGGCATCAAAAACTTCTCTGGCATTTTGGTAAAGAATCGCTCTTTCAGGTGATTGAAAAATGATGTTGTCATTCGGATAACCAACTGCAAACTTTTTCTTTATTTCTTTTTGTAAATCGTCCTGTTCGTCTTTCGCTTCCCAATAACCGTGAGCAAGTGTAAATTGGTCAACCAACGCGCCGTCAATCGAAATCCGTTTGCCAAGTTTTTTTTTCTGATATTCGGGAACAAGTGTCCAGTTAAATTGTTTTCCGCAACTTTCGAGCAAAGTTTGAAAAGCTGAACGAACCGCGCCTTCGTGTTTTACGGCTAAATGTTTGAATTTCTCTAATGCTTCGTAGTATTCAACTACGGGTTTATAGGATGTTTTAAGATTCAATTTATACATTTTAACTTTTCATTTAGGTATGGAATAAAAAAGCAATGATATTTTACTTCTATTTTGTTTTTTTTGCTATAACTTTTCTTTCAATACTTTCCAATGCCAGATGCAAAAACGGTGGAATTTTCATCTCATCACGTTCCCAACGTGCAACCGTGTTAGCCGTAACTTGTAACTCATTTGCAAGTTGTTCCTGAGTAAAATCAAACTCTTTCCGTTTCTTTTTTAGTTCTTTTCCTTCCATCAAATAAACTATACATACAGTATAAAAATAAATCAATAAAAAATTTGCAAAACTATACGTTTCGTATTGACTTTTTGCTATACGAAACGTATAATCATAGATAGTTGGAAACAACTAGAATAAAAAAATAGAGAGGAAAAAATATGATTAGATTAACAACAGAAAACACGCAACGGGCAATCGAGCGATGTAAGCAATTGAAGCCGAAAGTTCACTTTGTCGAAGATAGATTATTTGCCGTTTCATCAGCGAATAACTCGAATGTTTATCACGTTCGCTTTAACGTCCAGAACGGCGAAAAGTTAGGACAATGCGAATGCAAGGCTTCGGAAAGAGGACTTATCTGCTATCACTTAATTGCCGGAGCGACGGCAAACATCTATCGGCAAAGTTTGAAACTTGCCAAGTAAAAACGAAAGGCTTTTCTAAACCGCCAAGTTATAGAAAAGCCTCTCTAAATACTCCCAATTAAAAAATCAGGAACATACAATTATGAATTTAACACAAAACCAAATAGACGCTAAAAAAGCGTTCTTAAACAACCAACAAGCCGAAATGCTTGCTATATACAAAGATGCTGATTCAAGCGAAAGAACGGCAATTATAGAGCAAATAAGCTCGTTTCTTCCAGTAGTTTCGGAAGATGCTAAAACCTTTTGGATAGAGTTTCAAAGCAAACTTGAAAAACTGAATGAGCAAAAAACTATTCTTTTTCCTTTGGGCGAAGTCTTTCTAACTATTGGGGCGAAAGATGCGTTAGCTGAATCGGAGCAATTGCCGAATGAGTTTTTAGCCAAACATCAAAAGGGCGATTATGGAATAGTCTGTAAAGAGGATTGGAAAGAAAACGATTTGTCAGTAAGAGAAGGCTTTAGAATTCTGTCGTCTTACAAAACTCAAAAGGATGCTAAAATTTGGGTGATTACAGAAGCAGATAGAAGCTCTACGACGCTTCTTTTACCCGAAGAGTATTGAATGAGATAATTAAGGCAATGATGCAAGGTCATATTATTTTTGATTTTTCAAACTCTATGACCTTGCAATTCATAATGAACAAATTAGGAGAAAAAAATAAGATACTTTAGACACTTAAAAGTTGAATGTGTCCAAGCAATGTGTCCAAAAACTAAAAGAGACATCAAAAGATGTCTTTAACTTACTGCAAATAATGGAGCCACCCATCAGATTCGAACTGACGACCTACGCATTACGAATGCGTCGCTCTACCAACTGAGCTAGGGTGGCAATTTGTTTTCAAAACCGTTTTCTATCACAAACGGCAAAGAAGTTTATAGCATTTCTTAAAACATCTTGCAACTTTTCGCACCGTCTGAGAAAATTTTCGATTTTGAAAATCGCTCGGTTTATAATCTAATAACAGTAGCGGCGTATGAACAAAATGGAATTTCGTGTCGAGCGTTGGCAAAATGGGTATGCACCGAATCCTGCGATGCTGCGGCTTTTGATGGAACGCGAAGGTTTTTGCGGTCGTGCAGTATGGCGGACGACCTGAGACGATTTTTTCGCGGCACAAACACGATGAAGATTAATCGCATTGGATAATTTCCGGGGCATTGGAAATTTCGATTGACAATGTCGGCACTTATATTCTTGAAGCAGGCGACCGCGATTTTTTGCTTGCCGAAACTTATCATTCGGCGCGTGTCGCCGGCGACGAGCCGATTGTTTATTTGGTCGGCAAAAAGGTAAAATAATTGAACTAAATAGAAAGTTGAAAGATTTTCAAAAAATCTCTGTAGTAAATTTATGAACAACACGAAAACACTCGGCGAATTAAAGACAAGCGGTTATAAAACGCGTTCGGTGAAAGATGAAATGCGGGCGAATTTGATAAAGAAATTACGCACGGGCGAAAAATTATTTGACGGAATTTTGGGATTTGAAGAAACCGTCGTTCCGCAGATCGTCAATGCGGTTTTGGCGAAACATAATCTCATACTTTTGGGACTTCGCGGACAGGCGAAAAGCAGAATTATCCGTCAGTTGACGGGACTTTTGGACGAAGAAATGCCGATCATCGCGGGTTCGGAAGTCAACGACAATCCGTTCGAACCGCTGTCGGCTTACGGCAGAGCGCAAGTTAATGAACACGGCGACGAAACGCCGATTACGTGGGTGAAACGCGACAATCGTTTTGTCGAAAAACTCGCCACGCCGGACGTAACGATCGCGGATATTATCGGTGATGTTGATCCGATCAAAGCTGCGAAGAGCGGAAATCTTTTGTCGGACGAATTGACGATGCACTTCGGTCTTTTGCCGCGTGCGAATCGCGGGATTTTTGCGATGAACGAATTGCCCGATCTATCAGGAAAAATTCAAGTCGGACTTTTCAATATTATGCAGGAAGGCGACGTGCAGATAAAAGGTTATCCAGTTCGTCTGCCGCTCGACGTGATGCTCGTTTTCTCGGCAAATCCCGAAGATTACACGGCGCGCGGGAAAATTATCACGCCGCTCAAAGACAGAATCGGCGCGGAAATTTTGACGCATTATCCGAAAGACATCGGACTTGGCGTGGCGATCACAAAACAGGAAGCGTGGACGAAAAGAGAAGGTTTTGAAGATTTTAATCTGGAAATTCCCGTTTTTATCGAAGAAACTATCGAACAGATCGCCTTTGAAGCGCGCGACGATCAGCGAATTGACAAGCGTTCGGGCGTGTCGCAGAGATTTTCGATCAGCGTCACGGAAGCGGCGGTTTCAAATGCCGAACGACGCGCTTTGATCACGAACGAAAGCGACATCGTGCCGCGAATTTCCGACATTTATTCCGCGCTTCCGGCGATGACGGGAAAAATGGAACTTGAATACGAAGGCGAACAGATCGGCGCAACTCGTCTTGCCAAAGAACTTATCAAACGCGCCGCCGGAATTATTTTTGAGGGATTTTTCCTCGGAATTGATTTTACTCCGACGGTGAATTGGTTTGACGAAGGCAACAAACTTCTTTTATCGGAAACGACTTCGGCGGAAGAATGCGTAATGCTTTTGGAAAGCGTTCCCGAATTGATTGATTCGACGCTTATTCCATTAGCATTTGAACGCAAAAATAAAGCGAAATTAGTTTCGGCGTGCGAATTTGTTCTCGAAGGACTTTACGCGCAAAACAAAATCTCGCGCAATGAAGACAGCGGTTTTGAAGCGACCACAAAAGCGCGTAGAGATCGGCGCGGTTTGATCTATGAAGATTTGACGGATTTGGACAGTTTTAATTAAAGGGGAATAGAGGAAGCAGTTTAATATTCTGTAACATCAATCTGGAATATGACATAAGCGAAAAAAAAGAAAAGCACTTACTTTATAAATGCTTTTCTTAATTTTATGGTGGAGCTGAGGAGGTTCGAACTCCTGACCTCGTCATTGCGAACGACGCGCTCTGCCAAACTGAGCTACAGCCCCACGAAGTTGGCGAATTTTGATGATAGAAATCTATTTGCCGACTGTCAAGTTTATGCGCCTAAAAAAGGCAAATTTTTCAAAAAAAGTTACTGAATAGTCGTCGCCGGCAAAAGCGAATCTTTCGGATCGTAAGCGTAAGCCTCACCGCCTTCGATCTTGCCGATTGTCCCGTGAAAAGTTATTTCGTCGCCCGCCAAAACTACAATTACGTCGCCGGGACTATATAATTTCTCATCAATCGGAAATTTGATCATCGTCGCATTTCCGTTTTCCTGCGACACGACATCGTATTCAAAATCGTCGGCGTTATAACTGATCGTCTGGCAAAATGATACTTCTGACATTTTTTTATAAATTCTCCCTTTGAAACGCATTTTCCGCGCGTTTCGATGTTTGATTCTAGCTTTTTACCAGTTCAAAGTCCAAAGCGATGGCATCGTGATCGGAAAGCGGAGTTCCTTTTTCATCTTTCAAATCGCCGATTGTCTGCGGCTTTTTACCATCAGCAAGTTTTATATTTTTCCCGAAAACCCAATCCAATCTGAGCGAAAATTTCCCGCCGACTTTTCTCGATGCCCAGAAAATAAACGGGAAGCACCACTTCGGAACCCAATCTCCGAGATTCGTATTATATGCGGCGTTTTCCATATCGTAATGCAGTGTGCCGACTCCGTGTTCATTGAACTTTTTATATTCAAAACCGTGTTTTTTAAATTCGTCGAACAGACCTTTTTCAAAACGCCTGTCGGGATGCGGGTAGTGATTTTTTACTACGTTTTGTGCGCCCATCATAATGCGATGCCAGAATCCGAGAATCGCGTGCCGCGCCGTCTGCGCGTTAAAAGTCGTCGTGTTAAAATCGCCGCCGAAAATTGTCGGCAATTGCGGCAAAGTGTCCAAATGATCGAGAATTTTTTTGACTTGTAATTCACGATGTTTGCGCGAACAATGCACGTCTAAATGAACCGTAACGGCGCGAAAATTTCCCGCCGGATGTTCGATGTCGGCGACGACGGCGCGCAAATATCCGAGCCGTTTTTCCTTGCCGATCATTTTATCTTTCCCGTTCGGCAGATCAACGGCGTGGATGTTTTTCAATGGGTATTTTGAAAAAAGCGCAAGCCCGTGAATTGACTGGCGATTTTCGCCTTCGACTTCGGCTTCAACGCCGCTTCCCTTCTGTAAAGCGATATAAACCGGCGCGAAAGCGTAATTTAATTTTAGTTCTTTCGCAATTTCCCGCGCGACAAAACGATTTCCGCTCCGCGCCATTCCGTAATCGAGTTCGGTCAAAAGGTATAAATCTTTATTTTTCAAACGCTCGTGATTTTTCAGCGCATCCAAAATTCCCTCAAAGACTCTGCCGCGTTCGATATTCCACGCGACGGATTTTATTTCCAGTAAAAAACCGCCCGCTGACGCAGACGGCTCTGATTTTTCGGCGAAATTTTCGACGACGACCGCACTTAAAATTTCTTCGACCTTTTCGCGCATTTTCGCATAAACGGCGGACTTTTTCGTTTCTTCGATTGATTCGAAGTTTTGCAATTCGCCGAAATATTGATTCAGGTCGTGTTCAAGAATCTCAGGCGAATCTTTTTTATATAAAACATTTGCAGAACGCATAAAATATGAAAGATTACGCGAGTTATCTAAAAAAAACAATTTCGCTCGAAATTCTATACGGAACAGGCAAACAAATTATCTTTTCCTAATTGAAATCGAATTTACAAGAAGTATTTTGAATCGCCGAAATGTTCAGAATCGAAGAAATAATCCGCAACGGCAACTGTAATAAATTTTCGATTTTTGTATTTTATTTCGGTGCAGTTAATGATTTTTTCGATTTATCCAGAGTTTCGCGTACTTTTTTTCTGAGGTCTTCGATGCTGTATGGCTTTAGAAGAATTACCGATTCTTCGTCGGAAATACGGTTAATTACCGATTCGGAATCGTAACCTGTCAGAAATATCAGAGGAATATTTTTCTTAACTTCGCGTATCCGTTGTGATGCTTCGTAACCTCCCATTTCCGGCATAATCAGATCAAATATCAATAAATCTATTTGATCTTGATTTTCTTTGAATATTCTAACCGCCTCTTTGCCGTTTTTCGCCGCGAAAACTGTATAACCCATCAATTCCATAACATCCACGGCGACATTTCTGAGCGAGTCTTCGTCTTCTGCAAAAAGAATGGTTTCCGTCCCGCCGACAATAGAAGGCAGAGATTGAGTTCTCACCGGTAATTCGATATTTTCTTCGACAGCGGGCAGTAGAATTTTGAAAGTCGAACCTGCTCCGGGTTTGCTGTCAACGCTGATTCTGCCGTTATGTTGATTTATTATCTTGTGAACTATCGAAAGTCCGAGTCCGGTGCCTTTATTTACTTCCTTAGTTGTAAAAAACGGCTCAAAAATATGCTTTCGGGTTTCCTCGGCAATACCTTCGCCGTTGTCTTTAAATTCAATTTGTATATATTTTCCGACCAGCGCATCTTGATTGCCGTTCATTTCAATACTGCTTGTTTCAATAAGAAACTTTCCACCGTGCGGCATTGCGTCGCGGGCGTTGACCGCCAGATTCATTACGACTTGCTCGATTTGCGCCCGGTCGGCAAGAACCGTCGCTGAACCGGCGTTATATTTAGCTGAAATTTCTACATTTACTCCGATAATTCGTTTGAGAAGATTGATGGTTTCATCAATTGTTTTGTTTATGTCAATGACGCGACGCTCAAGGTTCTGACGGCGACCGAAAGCTAAAAGTTGGCGCGTTAATGCCGCCGCACGATTGCCCGTCTCTTGAATTTCGACCAAATTGTTATAAACGGCGTGTTCCGGTGAAATGCCTCTCAGGGAAATTTCAGCATTGACCAAAATCCCGGTCAATAGATTGTTAAAATCGTGAGCTACGCCGCCGGTCAAAGTGCCGATAGCTTCCATTTTCTGCGCCTGCAGCAGACGTTCTTCATTTTCTACTAAAGTTTTCTCCGCCTGCTTTCGTTCGGTAATATCAACGATTGCGCCCGGCATACGAATCGGCGCATCCGTCGCGTCGCGTTCGACGCGAGCGCGGGCAACTACCCATCGCACCGAATTGTCCGGCTGAACTATTCGATATTCCGATTCGAAACGACTGCCGTTTTCTTTGGCTAAAGATGCGCTTATTTCCGCCCAAACTCTCTCACGGTCTTCGGGATGAATAGCTTTTAAGTAAAACTCGATATTTCCGCCATCGGCATTTTCGGATGAAACGGAAAAAAGTTGTGCCAGATTTTTATCGGCGTAAACCCGTTCGGTTTCGACTTCATAAGTCCAGGTTGCAATCAAACCCGCGTCGAGAGCCGCTTCGAGTTGCAGGCGAACTCTGCCGAGTGCGGCATCGGCTATTTTGTGAGCTTCGATATTTGTCGAAGTGCCGAACCATTTAATGATTTTTCCTTCGTCATCGCGTCCGGCTGTCGCTAACACTAAATGCCAGTAATAATTGCCGTCCGCCGCTTTCAGACGAAGTTCCATTTCATAATTTTCACCGGCTTCAAAAGATTTTTTCCAATGTTCGATGCTGGATTGAATATCGTCAGGATGAACGACGCTGTGCCAGCCTTCTTTAATTAACTGCTCCGCCGAGCGTCCGAAATACTTCAGCGCGACGGAATTAAAATAATCAACTTTGCCGTCCGGTTTTGCCGTCCAAACGTGATGCAGAATACCTTCGGTGAGCATTTGATAACGCCGTTCACTTTCTTCGAGCGTCTTTTTCGCCCGTTTATGCTCTATGGATTGTGTAATTTTTTCTTTTGAATTTGCCAAAATTTCAAGTTTATCAGGCGTAAACGACAAGCGCGAAAAAACGGCGATAACTCCGATCAGATTGTTTTCAACAATCAACGGGTAAACTGCAAATGCTTTTATCTCCTCTCGCTTTGCCCATTCAATATCAAAAATATCCGAACCTTTTTGAGCATCGTCAGAAATATAAATCTGCTGTTTGCTTGCGATGCGGTAAATTTCTGCTTTATCAATTTCAAGCTGAATTCCTGAATCACCGACTTGTTTATACGATCCGGCATCGGCACATAAACTCAATTGCTCTGTTTCTGAATCAATCGTCCAAATATTTACAAACGCCAGATCGAGATTCTGCAACAGCAATTCGGCGCAGGTTTGAAGAATTTTCGGCAATGCTCTTTTTTTCAAAGCAAGTGCGGCGTTAATATCCGCCCGCAATTTTATTTCACGATTGCGCCTGCCGTGTATTTCTTCCATCATTATTTGTTCGGTAACGTCCCGGGACATAATAACGATTCGTTCAAGTTTGTTTTCCGCATTGAGAACAGGCGAAACAGTTACTTCCCACCATTTTGGAACGCCCTTAATAGTCGGACAATAAGCGGTAAAATTTCCCTTTTCGCCTCGGCGAGCCGCTTCCAGAGCGTTTCGCGCCAATTCCAGATCGTCGCCTTTCCAAAAATCCAGCCAATTCATTCCCGCCACCGAATCGAAATTCTCGATTTCCATTATGAAAAGCCCGTAACGATTCATCGAAAGCAGTTCACCGCCCGGACTTAAAACGAGAATACAGAGTGAACTTTTTTCTATAATTTGACGGCTGATTTTTTCGCCCGTCTGTCGCGTTTTTTCGGTTTGGACGATTTCGCTGATGTCGCTGATTTTGCAGCCATAATTTAATTGCTCGTCCGTTTTCCAAACGGTCAGAATTATTTCCGACGGAAATTCGCCGCCATCTTTTTTCAAGCCGTTCAGTTTCAAGTTAACGGCGGCAAACGGCTGTCCGCTTGAATTTATTTTTCTTATCGCGGCGCGGTATTCCGCCTGATGTTTGTCCGTGATTAGTATGCTCAACGGCTGACCGAGCAATTTTTCTTCCGAATATCCGAAAGTTATTTGTGCTTCATTATTTAGAAAAGTTATATTTTGATTATTATCGGCAACGAAAACCGCGTTATCCGGTTTTTGCAGGGAATTCGCCGCTTGAGATTCCGCCGCCGGAAGAGATTTCTTTTCCGTTATAAGTTCGGGAAGTCTGCTGAGAGAAATTATAATATAAGTTTTTCCGGCATTGTCGAGAGTTGAAACCGTCGCCTCGGTATCAATCAGTAAACCATCGCGCTGTTTTGCTTTGATTTTATAGTTCAATGAAGGAAAATCTCCGCGCAATAACGCTTTGTGCTGTTCGGCAACTCTGCTGAATTCTTCAGGCGGCAGTATGTTTTTTATTTCGACTCCGTATAATTCCTCCGGTTTATCATATCCGAGCAACTGTATGGAAGCCTGATTAGCATAAATAATTTTATTTTTATCTTTTATAAAAATGCACAGATCGGAAAAATCAAATATCTGTTTCAGCAGATTCCGATTGTCTGATTCCGTCGAATTCGCCTGCCGACCGCTCAAAGCATCTTCGCTTGCATTTTTGATATTTGATTTTGTTCGTAAATCAGATATATCTGATTTTTTTACAAACTCATCATTTCCAGAAAATTCCATTTAAAACTCCTAAAAAAGCCGGATTACTATTTGATATCTCGCTCTCTGCTCGATATTTGTCGGTTGTATAAATTGGGTAAAAATTATGCGGGGGATTATGGCTAACACTAAATTTACGCTTTTTTTGATTAAAAATTAATCAAATTCTACATATTTAAAAATTGATATTTAAAAATATCAGAACATATTCAGTATGAATTATAGAATAGATTATCCCGAATTGCTATCTCAAATTCGTTTGAAACTTTTGTTAATACTGAAAAAGAAAAAAAATTTATAACTTTTTTTAAATAAACGCTAAAGTTTTTATAAAAATTGCCGAAAAGATAAAAAGTATTATATGAACTCCCAAAATTATTTTAGATATTTATATTAGATTTATGCAATTACAAATATCGCCGGATACGATGTCGGGTTTTGCACCCGTGTCAAAAATTGATATTGAAACATTAGTTAAAACGTCTTTGCCGCCTTCGCCGGATAACCTTATGCGAATTTCCGGCTTGCTTAACGACATTAACGCTCCGGCACGAAAAATTACTGAAGCAATTACATACGAGCCGATGCTTGTAACGAGGATTCTGCGGCTCGTCAACTCGACGATTTACGGTTTGGAAAGAAATGTAACTTCGATCCAGACGGCGATTTCCATTATCGGAAACGGTATTTTGCACGAAATCGTGCTTATGGAAATGGCTTCTTCTACTTTCGCCAAACAAATCGGAAGTTCTTTTACAGCCCGAAAAATTTGGGAACATTCTCTCGCCGTCGGAATGCTCTGCCGCGAAATCGCCAAACATTTGAATCTCAAAGGAACGGAAGAAGCGTTTACCTGCGGTCTGCTTCACGACATCGGCAAAATGCTGCTTTTAAGTTATGATTTTGAAGGTTTTCCGCTTTTGCAAGGCGAAAATGATGAAGAAAAAATGCTTGACTGCGAACGACGGCATTACGGTTACGACCACGCTGAACTCGGTTCTATCGTTGCACGTCACTGGGATTTGCACGAAGACATTTGTCATTCAATCGAATTTCATCATAATCCCTCGATGGCACAACGGGCGGCGATAATAACTCATATAGTTAAAGTGGCGGATATGCTCGCCAATATAAAAGCCTACGGTTTGCGGCGCGAGGAAAATGAAGCATTTATAACTTGTGAATCCGTTATAAAATTCAATCTTACAGAAGAAGATTTGGAAATCATCTGGGAACGAGCCGAAGGCAAAGTCAAAGAAGCGATTTACTCTTATTCTTGAAATTTATCAAGAAAGTTTTTTGCCGACAGATTATGCTTTTTCGGGAAGACTTTTATAATTCACTTTTCGTTTAGGCGGATGTTTTTTCGATATTCGGAAATTGAATTGTAAAAGTGGTTCCCTGATTTATTATGCTCTTGACCCAGATAAATCCTTTCATCTGTTTGACCGTTCCGTAAACGGTCGCCAATCCCAAACCCGCGCTTTTGTCGGTTTGTTTTGTAGAATAAAACGGTTCGAACAGGTGTTCTAAAACTTCCTCATCCATTCCGCTGCCGATGTCGGTAACTGATATTTGGACGTATGCGCCGGGCGGCTGAACTTTATGACGAATACTGTTGCTGTCAAGAATTATATTTTTCGTTTCAATCTCAAGCACACCGCCGTCGGGCATCGCATCTGCGGCGTTGCGAACCAGTTCGATTAAAATATTATTTATTTGTTTGCGGTCAACCAGACACGAACCGAGATGCGGATACAATACAAATCGCGTTTCGATAATATTGTCATCAATTAAAGCGGGAAGTTTTTCCGAAAAAACGCTGACCGATTGATTTAAGTTGACCAAAACCGGATGCAACGCCTGTTTGCGCCCGAAAGCGAGAAGTTTTCGGACTATTTCCGCCGCATTATTAACTACATCCTTAATTTCGTTTACGCGGTGATGATGCGGACTTTCCGCCGAAAGCTGTAAGTTGAGCATATCGGTTTGCAGAAGAATAACAGCCAGAAAATTATTAAAATCGTGAGCGACACCGCCGGCGAGTTTTCCGAGCGCGTCGTATTTATGAGCCTGCCACTGCCGGTCTTCGGAAATCAGAAGAGATTGCTCGGCACGCTTACGCTCGGTAATATCATAAATCGAAATCAGACGGCGGTCTTCCGGCAAACTGCGCGAGATAACTTCTCCGCTGACCATTTCCCCGTCGCGGCGAACGAATTCGAGTTCGTAGCGTTCCTCGTAATTTTCGAAATTGTCTTCTCCGGTGATTTTGTCCGGGTTATCTTCTATTCGAAAAACATCCAACACCTTTTTCCCTTCAATATCATCGTCACGATAATCCAAAAAATCCCGCGCCGCTTGATTCATAAACAAATAACGGTCTTCGGCATCAGCGACAAAAAGAGGGATCGGCACGAAATCTATTATGCGGTAAAAATTTTCTTCATTCGGAAACATATCGGTAATTTAATGCTATTTTTCGTGTAAAAAGTTTAGTTACCTTAGTTATTCTTTCTTGGGAGACTGTAAATTTTGCAAATCGCGGTAAGATTCGACATCTATAATATAACTTTTAGTTGAAAAGCACCGCAGTTGATTTCTATATATTTTCATTTTGCCGGAAAACGAAGGCAAGAATCTCGGCGACCGCGCCGAAAAATTCCGCCGGAATCGTTTGATTCGGCTCGACGGCTTTGAAAAGTGCGCGGGCGAGCGGCGGACTTTCAAACAACGGGACATCATTTTGACGTGCCAGTTCACGAATTTTTGCGGCGACGTGATCCGCGCCTTTGGCGACGACGATCGGCGCGGCATCTTTGTCGCGATCATAACGCAGAGCGACGGCAAAATGCGTCGGATTCGTAACCACGACCGAAGCGGTCGGGACATCAGCTATCGAACGTCTCTGCGTCAAAGCGCGTGCGGCGCGGCGGCGTTGTCCTTTAACCATCGGATCGCCTTCCTGCTGTTTATATTCGTCGCGGATTTCCTGTTTCGACATTTTCAGAGACTTTGAATGTTTATACAAAGTGTAGCCGTATTCCGCGAGCGAAAGCGCGAAAAGAAGAACGCCGCAGCGAAAAGCCAGACCGTAAAGAGTTCCGCCGAGTTTTACGGCAACCGTCTGAATCGGTGCGTTAATCAGCATCGGCGCGGTTTCCATCATCGGCATCAAAATCCCGTAAGCGGCGGTTAATATAAAAATTAATTTGAGAACGGATTTTATTAAATTAACCGGCGCGTCAAGACTGAAAATTTTCTTGATATTTTTCGCCGGATTAAATTTGTCGGCTTTCGGCATCAACGCCTCGCCGCTCAAGGTCAGACCGCCCTGCGCGAAATTTCCGGCAACGATGGCAGTCATCGCAATCAGCGAAACCGGCAGCGCGACGACGGCGAGAACCGATCCGCCTTCGATAAACATTCCCTGAACATCGGTCGCATTGAGAATTTTCGGTTGAGCAATAATTGTCGCCGTTTTTTGTATGTAAACGCCGAATTTTTCAAAAATCCCGCTGCCCAGATAATTGAGCATAAGAACCGCGCCGAGCAGAGAAAGCGCAGTCGGCAATTCCGGTCCGCGCGCGATCTGTCCTTTTTTTCGCGCGTCTTCCTGTTTCTTGGGAGTGGCTTTTTCGGTTTTTTCCTGTGACATCTACATTGCTCCCAAAACTTTGATCAAACCTTGATAAATACCGCCGTTAACATCGCGGAAAGCGTTTGGTAAAATATAGAGCGACGCTCCGATCAGCCAGAAACCGATGCCGATTTTCAGCGGAAATCCGAGAATAAAAACTTGAAACTGCGGCGCGGTGCGACCGAAAAATTCGAGTGCGAATTCGACCGTCATTAAAACAATGATCGCGGGCGCGGCGAGCGTTACGCCGACGACAAGCGCATCTGCCGAAAGGCGCAGAAAAATGTCGAGCATCTGCGGCGAAAAAGAAAAACCGCCCGGCGCGGTGTTTGAAAAACTTTTAATTGTCGCGGCTAAAAACCAGTGATGACCGTCGGCGGCGAGTAAAACCAATAAACCGAGCATTTGCGCGATTGTGCCGAATGCGGTCGTCTGCGCCTGCGTCGAAGGATCAATCGTTCCGGCGAGCGAAAATCCCATCTGCGCGGCGGTGAGATGCGCGGCTAATTCAAATGCGCCGAAAACGACGCGCCCGACAAATCCGAGAACCATTCCGATGGCGAGTTCGCCGAGCAAAATCAGAGTTAAATCAGAGATTTCAGACGGCGGCGTGGCGATCTGCGGCATTAGAACCGGCGTTAAACCGATTGCCAGAACGAACGCCAAAACGATTCTTATCTTCGGCGTTACCGCTCTGTGCGACCAAAACGGCGCGAACGTCACTAATCCGCCGACTCTCGAAAGCACGACCAGAAATATTAAAAACGGGCGTAATGGAACGATTATGTCTTCCAATTATTTTCTCTCGCAAAACAGACGTTTAATTCACTTGATAAAAGGCGTAAAATCGCTGAACAAAGATGACGTAAACGTCAGGATCACCTGCAAAATCCACGGAAAAGCGATTAAAAAAACGGCAAAAATAGCGACGACGCGCGGCGCAAATGAAAAAGTCTGATCTTGAATGGAAGTTAAAGTTTGAATCAAACTGATAACGATCCCGACAACGATCGCCACGATCAACATCGGCGCAACGATCCACATCAAAGTCGAAATGGCGTTCTGCATCAGCGATGTAACTAAAGCGTCATTCATAATAAATTTCTCACATCACGCTTTTAACGAGCGAGCCGACGATCAGATACCAACCATCAACCATCACGAAAAGCAGTATTTTCAAAGGCGTAGAAACGACGACGGGCGGCAATTGCATCATTCCCATCGAGAGCAAAACGCTGGAAACCGCCAGATCAATTACGAGAAAAGGTAAAAACAGAACGAAACCGATCTGAAACGCGGTTTTGAGTTCCGAGATCATAAAAGCCGGAACGAGTGCGGTCGTCGGAACATCGTCGGCGGTTGCCGGACGCGGACTTTTCGACAAACTCAGAAATAAAGCCAGATCGCGTTCGCGCGTGTGTTTCATCATATAACCGCGCAACGGAATTATGGCTCTTTCAATTGCTTCGGTCTGCGAAATTTCGCCGTCCGACATCGGTTTATAAGCCTCGTTGTAAACCTGCGTGAGCGTCGGACTCATCACGAAAAAAGTTATAAAAAGTGTTAAGCCGAGTAAAATCTGATTATTCGGAGTTTCCTGTGTGCCGAGTGCCTGACGCAAAAAGTGAAAAACGACGATCAGGCGCGTAAAACACGTCATCGAAACCAAAATCGCCGGAATAAAGCTCAAAAGAGTCAGCAAAACTATAATTTCCAGAGGTTTTGAACTGCTGACCGTTTCGCCTAAATTTATAGTTTCGGGCGAACCCGCCGGAATCGGAGATTTCTGCTGAGCTTGTGCGATGATCGGCACAAGAAGCAGTAAAATCATAAAGAACCAACGTAAAAATATCTTTTTCATTTCAGCATTTCTCCTTGCTCTTCCCATACGTCGAGCCGGTTTTGCGCCAGTTCAAATTCGTTTCCGAACGTAGATTTTTCTTCACCGAGTAAATCGGCTACCGAACGTGAAGTTTTTATATTAGGAACGTCTTTTACGTCTTCATCCGCCAAAAGCGTGAAATTCTGCGCCGTCGAACCGACGAGCAAAATCCGTTCGCCGAAGCGAACTGCGGAAATCGTCTGCCCGTTTCCCGTCGAAACACTGGAAATCACCGCCAGATCAATTGTTCCGCCGTCTGCGTTTTGTTTTCCGAAGCGGTCAAATCCCGCTTTTTTCAATCCCCACGCGCCGAAAAAAAGTAATCCGACGATCAAAAGCATCGCGCCGATTGTTTTAAGAAGCAGACTTCCCGTTCCCGGCTGGCTTGTTTCAGCACTTTCCCGGTTTTGCATAAACGGCAAAGAATCGTTTTCGCTCATTACTTCCGCCTTTGCGGTTTGTTTCGCGGCGACGGATTCGGTATTTTGCGATTCTGTATTTTGCAGTTCTGTATTTTGCGAATAAGCATTTCCGGCAAAAAGAGCGGAAATTGCCAGTAAAAGTAAAATTAGCGAAAGATTTCTTTTGTTCATTATTTTACTTCCGTAATAATTTCGTTGATGCGAACTCCGGCGCGGTCTTCGATCACGATGATTTCGCCGCGCAGCAGAGATTTGTCGCCGGCGACGCGCACATCAACGCCTTCTCCGGTCGAGCGCGTTAATTTAATGATGCTTGAATCTTTCAGTTCCAAAATGTCGCGCACAGCCATTTTCGTGCAGCCGAGTTCGACCGACAGTTTGACGCTCAAATCCAGAAACTCGCGCCACGATTCGATTATTTGTTCGTTTTCTTCCTGCATTCGATTTTAGAGTTGGACAATAAATTCCGTTATATAAACTGCTTCGACTTCCGGTTCGCGCGAAACGGCTTGCGCGGCTTCGAGAATTTCCTTGCGGAGCTTGGTTTTGCCTTCGACAGTCAAAATCTCTTCTGATTTTTTCGCCGATATAACGGCGAGAATTGCGTTGCGAACGCGCGTGTTAAAAATCTGATCCGCTTCTTTTTTTTCCGCTGATTCTCCGCCGATTCCGAGACTGACCGTCAGACGCAGATAGCGTGCTTCTTCGACATCGGCAAGATTGACGATAAACGGTTGTAATTCGACAATTTGCTTGACATTTTCATCATCCGGCAGAAAATCTTTAAGAAGACCGCTTTTTGAGGATTGCTTTTCTTTTTCGGAATCTGCACTTTCCTCGCCGGATTCATCGGCGGAATCTTTTTGAGATTTTTCTTTTTTGGATTTGGCTTCCGAAATTCTCGTGCCAAATAAATAATAAGCACCGCCGCCCGCCGCACCGAGCAGTAAAAATACAGCCAATAATAAAATAATTAGTTTCTTGAAATTTCTTTTTTTAACGGGTGCTGCTTCCGTGGTCGGGTTTTCCATAAAGATTCTCCGTGGTTTGAATTAGCGAAATACGTGCCATACCCGAAATCTTTCCCAATCGGGCATTTCAGGCGGCGTTTTTCTCTGTTTGGTTGTTTTTTCCGGCTGAAATTTGACAAGTATCGTCAAAATTCCGACACTTGCCGGTAAGATTGGCAATTTATTTCCGATAATTTATCTGATTTTTCACGGCGCAATAAAAGGTTGGCGTGAGAGATTCGCGCTTTTAATTTTTCGGGTTTAACCGGATAGATTGAGATTTTTTAATAAAATATCTGCCGGATCAATGCTCTTGAAACCATAATTTTTCCGGTGAAACATTCAGGAAATTTTTCTTTTGCGGAACTTGAAAAACAACCATCGGCGAACGAATAGCGCGTTGAAACGGTTGTGAAAATTCGTTTTCCTCGATTCCTCTTCGATTCCACTTTACCTTTCGGCGATGACGAAACGGACAGCCGTCTTCGCCCGTAAAATAATAATATGACGGATCGGGTTCGACGATTCCGTAATGAATCGTTTCCGTGTTTGAATCGGGAGTTATAACATAATCGCCGTCTTTCATTTCAAACAAGAAACGTTCTACTTGTCCCAATTGCCGACCGATAATCAAATCGTTTTGATACTTCGGATGGTCACGTTCAAAAAGTAAAGACAGATTATCGGAATCACTGACCTCCGATAAATCTACCGACGGCATCCAACCGATTCCGACGTATCCGCCTCTGATGAAATTTGTAATGTATTTGCCGAAATAGGCACGCACGACATAAATCTTAGACATAATTTTATTTGCCTCCCGCCGCATATTTCGCGGCTTCGCATTAATGTCGCTATTTCCTGAAGTTAACCCGAAACGAGCGTCATAACGCGTGAAGTAATTTGCGGCAGGGGCAGGATTTCGCCCGCCGCTCCGATTTTGACCGCCACACCCGGCATTCCGAATACGACACAAGTTTTTTCGTCCTGAGCGATGGTTTGCGCTCCGTTTTCACGCATTGCCAACAAACCGCTCGCGCCGTCCGCGCCCATTCCCGTGAGAATTACGCCGACGGCGTTTTTCCCGGCATTTCGCGCAACCGATTGAAACATTACATCAACGCTCGGTTTTTGAAAATGAACTGCCGGACCGTCTTTTAAGACGACCGAATAACTCGCGCCGTTTTTCTGAAGAAGCAAATGTTTGCCGCCCGGCGCGATTAAAGCCACACCCGGCACAACCGCGTCGCCGTGCCTCGCTTCACACACTTGCATTTTGCATACCCGATTTAATCGCTCGGCAAAACTCGCCGTAAATCCCGCCGGCATATGCTGAACGATCACCGTTCCCGGCGAATTTGCCGGAAAATCACGCAAAACATTTTCAATCGCCTGCGTTCCGCCGGTCGAAGCACCGATGGCGATGAGTTTGTGCGTGGTTGAAAGCTGCGGCGTAAAAGTTACCGCGTCTCTGGCAGTTTCTCTTTTTTCACGGCGAAAAACACGCGCCTTTGCCGCTGTTCTGATTGCTTTGACCAAAGCTCCCTGAACGTCCGGCGCGGAAAACTGCGAACCTGGCTTGCTGACGATTTCGACTGCACCGAGCGACAGCGCGCGCAGAGCGGTTTCGCTGTTTTCCGGCGCGAGCGAACTGACGACGACGACCGGAATCGGATGATGTTTCATCAATTTTTCGAGAAACGTCAAACCGTCCATTCGCGGCATTTCTATGTCGAGCGTCAAAACGTCCGGTTTAAGTTTGGCGATTTTTTCACGCGCCATATACGGATCAATCGCGCTGCCGACAACTTCGATGTCTTCAAATTTCGACAGTTCGTCGGTCAAAATTCGCCGCACAACGGCTGAATCGTCAATGATTAAAACTTTTGGCATATAATAATTCCATCTGAAAAAGTTATTCTAAATAAAGCAAAACATCGGCGCGACCTTCTTCGAGATCGAGTTTTGCCGTCGCGTCAGGATTTATCGAAAAATCGGATTTCTCAGAAACCTGCGGCGCGTCGAGTTTAAAAATAGCGGCTTTCCCGCCGATTTCGGGCAACGCGTTCCCGCAGATGACGTTTGTGAGTTCGCCGAGAACGTCGCGTAGCATCGTTTCTTCAAACGGCTCGTCTTCGCCGAGCATATTCGAGGCAAGCGCGGGCAAAACTTTTCGTTCGACTTCTAAAACGAGCGTTCCGCTAAACTCGCCGTTAAAGGCGACGGCGGAACTTAAACTTTCCGCGCCGTTAATTTTTTCATCGTCCGCTTCGCGCTCAACCGGAAAAACGAATCCCAGTTCCTCAAAAGTCGTAATCGCCGCTTGGTATAGTGATTGTTCCATCTTCAACTCCTGTTAAATCCAAAACCGTCCGCCGCAGATCTTCCGGCGCGAACGGTTTATGTATAAATTGTACTTGTTTTTCGCGCAGCCTTTCGATTCGCAGTTCGCTCGATTCGGTCGAAACGACGACTATCGGCAAATCGAGCGTGTCGGGATTCTCGCGCACCTGATTTATCATAGTTTCGCCGTCCATTACCGGCATATTGATGTCAACGAGTGCGAGGTCAATCCAATTTTCTTCAAGCATCTGCAAACCTTCCACGCCGTTTCCGGCTTGGTAAGTTTCGCCGAGCGGCAAACCGCTCAGACGCAGAGTTTTCAGAATAATCGAACGCATCGCCGCGCTGTCATCTACGATCAAAATGTTAAATGACATAGTTTTTTCTCCTCTTAAATACACAGCCCGTAAAACTTCTCAGTCCGCATTTTTTATAGTTTTTTTTCCTGATTGTTAATTTTCAAAAGAACTTCCCCGGTTTGAATATCAAGCGACATCGTCCGCGAAAAATTTTCGCCGACATCTTGTCCTTTGATCAAAATGTTGTTTTTCCAGAGCAATTTTCTGAGCATTATGAAATTGCGTTTTCCGATCTGAAATTGATCGTCGCCGTTGCCCTGACGAAGTGATGCTCCGCCCGCGACTTTCAAGATCAGCCGTTCGCGCTTTGCGCCTGCTTTATAACACGCTTTGAAAAGTTCCGGCACGCCCGTGTCAACGAACAATAAGGGATTTGAAGCGGCTTTAGCCGGATTAGATGTAGAAAGCGGCAGCATTGCGTGAAGCAGTCCGCCGACTTTTGCTTCCGGGTCGTAAATTGCGATGCCGAGACAACTTCCAAGTGCGTATGTAATGAGTAAATCCTCGGGGCGGGAGGAAACTTTCATTTCTGCTATTCCGATAACTTCTTTCATTTTTGATAAACGGCTGGTTGAATATATTTATAGCTGTGAGACACACCGTTCAGACTTTCCGAATGTCCGACGAATAAAAACCCGCCGGGTTTGAGTAGATCGTAAAAACGGTTGACGAGTTTTGCCTGAGTCGGTTTATCGAAATAAATCATCGCGTTGCGGCAAAAAATCACATCGAAAGGTCCGCTCATCGGGAAACTTTCCATAAAATTCAGTCTCGCAAAACGCACGATATTTCTGATTTCAGGAATAACTCGCCACGTCTTTTTATTAGCATTTTCCGCTTGAAAATATTTGTTCCGCCAAGCCTTCGGAACGGGTTCAAGCGTGTGTTCGTTATAGACGGCTTCGTAAGCGTCTCTTAAAACCTGCGTCGAAATATCGGTCGCTAAGATTTTCACATCCCGCGCTTTTATTCTCGGCAGTTCTTCAAACAATTGAACGGCAATCGAATAAGGTTCTTCGCCGGTCGAACAAGCCGCGCTCCAGATTCTCATTTTCCTTTCCTGAAAATTCGGCAAAATGTTCTGACGAATAAAATTGAAATGTTCAATTTCGCGGTAAAAACTCGTTTTATTGGTCGTTAAAGCGTCAATCATCCAGATTTGTTCTTTGCCCGAACGGTCGTTGTCAACGAACTGAAAATACTGCTCGTAACTTGCCAGATTGAACGACAGAACTCTTTTTGAAAGACGAGATTCGACAAGTTCGGTTTTGCCGGAAAGATTTATTCCGCACAAATCGTAAATTCGGCGGCAGAGTTTTTCAAACTCTTTTTTGGTAAATCTTAACTTACTGGATGTTGTAACTGTCGAAATCATTTTTTATTTAATTTGCCCGTGAAATAAACGAAAATCGTTAAATTCATTTGCGAAAAAATCCGTGTTATTCGCGTTTTATTTATTTCACAGGCGGAAATATCGGTTGACAAAGGTCTTTTGAATAATCGCGGCTAAAACGGAAAATTGAAAGCAATATAAACACTTTCAATTTTTCGTTTTAGCGCGCAAAAGCGTTTAGAATTCTCTCAAAACGCTGTCGCTGTCATCATCAAACGGAATCAAATCGCTGGGATTTGTCTGTGGTTGATAAGATTTACCGTTTTTAACATTTGCACCGTTGCCGTTCGTTACCGAAGAAAACGCCGGTTGCGAAATGTTAAAAGCAGACGAATTTTTCTGAGCGGCAAAATTTACCTGCGTTCTGGATTTGCTTGCATTACCGCTTGTCAGATTGAAACTGCCGACCAGACTGAGCATTTCCTGCGACTGCCCGGAAAGTTGTTCCGCCGCCGCCGCCGATTCTTCCGAATTTGCCGCCGTCTGCTGAGTTACCATATTCATCTGTTCGACCGAAACGTTGATTTGATCAACGCCTTGATTTTGCTGTTCCGAAGCGGCTGAAATTTCCGCCATTACGACCGAAACTTTTTCGATCTGCGCGTTAATATCTTCCAGATTCTGCGAAACTTCGGCGTTGATAGTCACGCCTTCTTCGGTATTGTTGACCGCTTCTTCGATCAGCTGCGCCGTAGTTTTCGCGGCTTCGGCTGAACGCATCGCCAAATTGCGAACTTCTTCGGCAACGACCGCAAAACCTTTTCCGGCATCTCCGGCGCGAGCCGCTTCGACCGCCGCATTTAATGCGAGCAAATTGGTTTGCAAAGCGATCTCTTCAATCGTTTTGACGATCTTCGCCGTGTCGTCCGATGAACTTTTGATTTTCGTAACGGCTTCGGACAAACGCTTCATATTTTTCATTCCGCCGTCAGCCGCGTTGCGTGCGCTGTCCGAAAGTGCGCGGGCTTCTTTTGAATTTGCAGAATTTTGTCTGGTCATCGAAGAAATTTCCTGCAAGTTTCCGGCAACTTCTTCAAGCGTCGAGGCTTGTTCGCTCGAACCTTGCGCCAAACTTTGACTTCCGGCACTAATTTCGTTGGCGGCTGAAGCGACTTGCTCCGCGCCCATCGAAACCTGTCCCAATCCTTCGTTCAGATTTTCGAGAGCCATATTGAGAGCGACTTTCATTTTATTGAAATCGCCTTTGTAACTGCCGATCATCTGCGCTGTCAAATCACGGTCGGCAACTCTTTGCAGACAGTCGGACGCTTCATTGATCGGTTCGGAAACGGCTTCGAGTAAATTGTTCATTCCAATTATCAATTCGCGGAATGCGCCTTTGAATTTATCCGCCTGACCGCGAACATTGATATTTCCGTTGTTGGCTTCCCCGGTCAGCATTTTATTTTCTTCGATCACGCTGTTGAGATTTGCGCGAGCCGTTTCAAATGAAGCGACCGAACCTTGCGTTTGCTTGATAATTCCGTCAACGCTTCGTGCCAAATTGCCGAGTTCGTCTTTCGATTCATCGTTTAAAAACTCGGTTCCCGTGATAATTTCAAATTTCAAATCGCCGTCCGCCAACGCTGCGTTAGCTTTTCCGAGATTCGTAATGCACAAACCGCGCAGTTTTTCGACTCTTTCGGAAACCGTCTTAACGCGCCCGCCGACTGCATCGAGCAAGCCGTTCATTCCTGAAAGAATCTCGTTATAAGAACCTTCATATTTTGAATCATCGCCGCGAGCATCAATATTTCCGTTTTTCGCTGAAACCGTCAGTTTTTGCGTTTCGTCAACCAATCTGAGAATTACTTCGCGTCCTTTTTCAAATGCGGCTACCGAACCTTGTGTTTGTTTGATAATTCCATCCACGCTTCGCGCGAGATCACCGAGTTTATCGGTCGAATTGTCATTGAGAAATTCCGTTCCGGTAACAATTTCGTATTTCAGATCGCCTTTTGCCAGAGCTTCATTGGCTTTACCGAGATTCGTGATGCACAAACCTTTGAGTTTTTCGACTCGTTCGGCAACAGTCTCGACACGGTTTGAAACAGCGTCGAGAAGACCGTTCATTCCGCCGAGGATTTCGGCAAAACTCCCGTCAAAACTCTTGATATTACCGCGTTCATTGATATTTCCGCCGCGCGCCGCTGTCGTTAAGTCCTGAACTTCGCTGACGAGCGACAACATTTTTTCGCGTCCTTTTTCAAACGCCGCAACCGAACCTTGTGTTTCTCTGATGATTCCGTCAACGCTTCGTGCCAAATTGCCGAGTTCGTCTTTTGATTCATCGTTTAAGAACTGTGTTCCGGTAACAATTTCGTATTTTAGATCGCCTTTTGCGAGAGCTTCGTTGGCTTTGCCGAGATTCGTGATGCACAAGCCGCGCAGTTTTTCGACTCTTTCGGAAACCGTTTTAACGCGCGTTCCGACTGTGTCGAGCAGGCTGTTGATGCCTGATAAAATATCGTTATAAGAACCTTTATATTTTGAAGCGTCGCCGCGTGCGTCAATATTTCCGTTTTTCGCCGCATCGGTTAATTCCTGTGTTTCACCGATTAAATTGAGAATTACTTCGCGTCCTTTTTCAAAAGCGGCGACCGAACCTTGCGTTTGTCTGATAATTTCGTCAACACTGCGCGACAATTCGCCGAGATCGTCCTGAGAATTATCATTTAAGAATTCCGTTCCGGTAATGATTTGATATTTCAAATCGCCGTTTGCCAATGCTTCATTGGCTTTACCGAGATTGGTGATGCACAAACTTTTGAGTTTTTCGACTCGTTCGGCAATAACTTTTATGCGCGGATCGGTTGAAATATCAACCGAATCCATTTTTCGGCGGGCGATCATTGCGCCGACTGCTAAAGCAATCAGCGAAACGGCAACCGCGAAAACCGTTAAGGTTACGCCGCTTATCTTTTGAGGGTCGTAACTTACGTAGCAGAGAATTGCCATCGCCACGATTCCGGCGACAAATACGCCGTTCATTAGCTGCATTCTCTTTTTCACATCCAATTGATCCAAAAATGTCATATATACCTCTGTCTAGTTTTTAACTTTTGCGATTTAAGCCGCCGCTTCTTTTGATTCGATTTCCGATAGGAGTTTTAATAAGGGGTTTTTAGAGTTTTTTATTTATAATTTTGCCGGGAAGCGGGTTTCCCATAAACTTTTTTTACTTATCGGCGTTTTTTAACGATACTTTAGCCGACTGCCGCAAGCTGCGGAGCGGAAACGAGTGATTGAAGATCACTTGTTTCTTCGACGGAGAGAATTCGATCTATATTAAGTAAAAGTCTGACTTTATCGTGAGTTTTGCCGATTCCGAGCAGATAATCCGTGCTGATTTCCGCGCCGAACGAAGGTGCTTCTTCGATCTCCGTATCGGCAATGTCGAGAACTTCCGAAACTTTGTCAACAATTACGCCGATTTCAACGCCGGAAGTTTTGACGACGATAATGCAGGTTTCGGTCGAATCCTCACAATCTTCCATCCCGAATTTAGAACGCAATTCGGTAACGGGAATTATTTTCCCGCGTAAATTTACTACGCCTCGCACGAATTCCGGCGTTCGCGGAACGCGCGTGATCGGCAGCATTCCGATAATTTCCTGCACTTTGTGAATTTCTATGCCGTATTCTTCGTCTTTGAGAAAAAAGGTCAGGAATTTCCCGCCGCGTTTTATTTTGTTTTCATTTTCATTGCTGGACATTGTTATTTCTCCGTTCGTTATTCGATATTTTTTACAAATTTTTTCAAGCCGCTAATTGAATAACTTCTCCGCGGCGGCTCGCGGCAGTTTTTGTTCGGCGGGCAAGTGCGACGACTTCCGCTACGTCGAGAATTAAACCGACACAACCGTCGCCTAAAATCGCGCCGCCCGAAACGCCCTGAATCTTGCCGATGCCGTCGCCCAAAGTTTTGGCAACAACCTGATATTGTCCGAGCAGTTCGTCAACCATTAAAGCGCAGCGTCTTCTGCCGTCGGCGACGATCATCAGTAATGCTTCGGTCGGATTTTCAATGGCGTTATCTACTTCAAAAAGATTGTGAAGACGGAAAATCGGCATCAGTTCGCCGCGCAGACTAACCAATTCGCCGCGTCCCGAAACGGTCGAGAGCATTTTCGAAGTCGGACGAAAACTCAGTTGAATGTTGATCGTCGGCACGATAAAACGTTCCGTTCCGACGCGAATCAGCATTCCGTCGGTAATCGCCAGCGTCAGCGGCAGACGAACCGTAAAGATCGAACCTTTTCCCTTTTCCGAAGAAATTTCGATTCGCCCGCGCATCGCTTCGATATTGCGCTTGACGACATCCATTCCCACGCCGCGACCGGAAACGTCCGTAATTTCATCAACGGTCGAAAAACCGGGTGCGAAAATGAGATTGAAAATCTGACTTTCGCTCATTCCTGTGTCTGATTCAATCAAATTCAACCCGATGGCTTTAGCGAGAATCTTGTCGCGGTCGAGTCCCGCGCCGTCATCCTGCAATTCGACGACGACATCGCCGCCGGAATGATACGCCGCAAGTTTGATTTTTCCGGTCGCCGATTTTCCGTTTGCCGTGCGTTTGTCCGGCGTTTCGATTCCGTGATCGGCGGCATTGCGAACCATATGAACGAGCGGATCGGCGATAATATCAACCATATTGCGGTCAATTTCCGTGTCCTCGCCTTCGGTTACGAATTCGATCTGCTTGCCGCATTTCTGCGCCACGTCGCGGACGATTCGCGCCATCTTCTGAAAAGTGCTTTTGAGCGGAATCATCCGCATTCCCATACTCAAATCCTGTAATTCACGCACGATTTTCCCGGCGTGCGAAATTTTGCGGCTCAGTTCGTGATGAAGTCCCTGCATCACGGTCGCGTCTTGTGCGAGCATTGATTGAGCAATAACGAGTTCGCCGACCATATCAATCAAACTGTCGAGCCGGTCGGTTCTGACGCGAACCGATGAATCCGCCGACGTTTTACTTTTTCTTACCGGAGAATCTTCAAGATCAGCCATTTTATCTTCGACGGCATTTTCTATTTGGATTTTTCCTTCGCTTGTAATTCCTTCGGCTTCCGGGTTTTCCAGAATTTTCGTCAATACATCGTAATTAGGCGGCAGTTTAACCGCTTCGCCGGGCGCGGCTTCTTCGATTGAGCGCAGCATTTCCTTAATTACGTCAACCGAACGAAGTGCTAAATCGGCATAACCGCCCGTGCATTTAATTTCGTGGTCGCGCATCCGGCTCAAAAGCGATTCGGCGAGATGTGCGAAATCGGTCACGGCATTTAAGCTAAGAAAAGCCGACGTTCCTTTAACCGAATGAAATGCGCGGAAAACCGTGTTGATCGCTTCATCGCTCTCAGGATCATTTTCAAGTTCGAGCAGAGAACCTTCCGCCGCTTCGATCAACTCGCGGCTTTCGATAATAAATTCATTGAGCAAGCCATCATCGCCGGATAAATAAATTTTATTTTCCGGTGCGGCACTCGGAGAGACTGAAAAATTTTCCTGAACATTTTCTTTAACCGTTTCCTGATTTTTTTCAGTTTCCGGCGTTAAAACAATTTTGATGGAAGTTTTTACATCTTCCTGTTTTTCGTCCGCCATCAACTGATTTTCATTTTCGCTGTTGATGGTTTCGATCACTTTGCCGACATTTATCAAAATCTCGTCCGCGTTATCTGCTTTGCCGTTGATGATTTTCGTCAGATCGCGCGTTGATTTAACCAACATTTTGCGATGTGCGGTATTTTCGGTCTGCGCGATAATGCTTTTGAAAGCTCCGGCAATTTGCTCGATTTCATTTTTATCGTCGCTGCTGATCTGCATCAGCAAAGAACTCACGTCATCGAGCGTTTCGGGCGGCACGGAAATGAAAGAGTCTTCTTCCGATTCAGTTTCCATTTCCGCTTCTGCCGATTCTTCCTGCAAACCGAGAGTTATCCGCAAAAGATTACATCCCTGTTCGATCATCGCCTGACAAATTTCATTGTTTTGTGAAGCAACGCTCTGCTCGACGGCGACCAAACCCGCTTCGGCGGCATCTACAATTCCAGAAAAATCTGCGGTTTCGTCCTGATAGATCTTTTGCAATCCAGTCAGACAAAGAATCAGCAATTCATTAGCGTGTGCCAGTTCTTCCGCATATTCAGTCATCAAACCTTCGATTGTTGCCCCGATTCCGGCGAGTCGTTCTAAATCTCCCGGCGTAAGCAGACCGAGTTCTGTCCTGACATTTTTCAGAGACGTAAATAATTTTGTATTGACTGAAGACATTATTTTGATTAAGATTTTTTGCGCCAATTAGAAGAATATCGGCGCATTAGTATTGTTGTTTTTTGAAATGATCAGTTTGATTCCGACCATATTTTCACCAACCGTAGCGATTAGTGTTTTTTCGATCAAATGTCCGCCCAGCAAAAGTTTACAGCCGTTGCCGCGTGTTACCGTCGGCAACGACATCTGAGAGGTAAAACCTTTATTTTCAAGGTCTCCGCAGATAACTCCGGCGAGAACATTGGCGACTTCGCCGATGACATCGCCCATATCCGCGCCTTCGTATTCAATCTCGAATCCCGCAAATTTCTGAGCGAGATCCGTTGCCGCCGCCTTTGGAAACATCATTGCCAAAGACCAGGTAATATCGCCGACAAATGAAATAAGTCCGGCGATACCTTCAATCGGCGGCATCGAATCTTCGGGTGTTTGAATAAGAGTTTCCCCGAACATTTTTTCAAAAGTTTCTACAATCGAGTGATTTGCGACATCAATCAAGATTGTAGGAAATTCGTTTACCGACCGATTTAATAATTCAGCCGATGCAGGAGCTAACGTTTGTAATGACATAATTATATTCCTCTTTTTTAGTTTTAATTTTGATAATTTTTTAAATAGATTTTTTTAACTAAGCAATTTTGAAAAGAAACCGCCGCCGGAAGAAGCGACTGCAGGAACAGCAACCGCCGGTATAGCAACCGACTCTGATTTTCTCTTCTTTACGTCCGATATTATCGGAAAGATTTTAACTTTTAACTCTTCAACCGTGAAAGGTTTTGTAACATAACAGCTTATGCGTGCTTTATCATAAGCGTCTTTTTGCTTGGCATCGCCCGATTCACTCGTTACCATAATGATCGGAATATGTTTCGCCCATTGCGAACTGCGAACGAATCTCGCAAACTCGATGCCGTTCATTCCGGGCATATTCCAGTCAACGAAAATCATATCTATTTCGTCCGCGTCGAATTTTTCCATCGCGTCCGAACCGCTTTCAGCTTCGGTGAATTCGAATGCACCGAGTCCGCTTTTGCGTAAAGATTCCATAACGATATTTCGCATAATGCGAGAATCGTCAACAACTAAAGTTCTAATTATTGAATTGTCCATATTTTCCCACTGATACTATAAATTTATTTACTTGTGTGGAAGACTTCTTTCACTTATCGGAAATAAATTTCAAAACTTTAGCTAAATTTCAAAATATTTAAATAAAATATTTTATTTCTCGAAAAGAGTTAAAGATTGTTAAAGTATTTAGGGAAAATTTCAGCGTTTTTTTTAGTGTTTGATTTATTTTTGATCGGCATTTTTGACCGATTTGGTTTTCGGAAGAGCGGGAATTTCATCGGGTTGACCGACTTGCACCGAACCTTCTTTTAAAAGTTTTGCCTTGATTTGATTTTCTTCCTCATTTACCGGCTGTTTCTCTGTCTTTTCGGATGGATTCGGAAGTTTGGTTGTCGAAACTGATTTATTTTCTGCTTTCGGCGCGTCGCCGTTTTCCGGCTTGATATTTTCAGCGGTTTTACTTTCTTCCTGATCGGAAGATTTCGGACTTTCAGCGGAATTTTTATTTTCATCCGTCGGTAAAGTCAGACGCAGAACCGTAATACTGATGCGGCGGTTCGACGGTGCAAACGGATTATTTTTGTCGGTTAATTCCGTATCTGCAAAACCGAGGATGCGATGAATCTGTTCGCGTTTAACACAAACGGATTCGAGAACGCGACGCGCGGCGTTGGCACGGTCGGTTGATAATTCCCAGTTCGTATATCCGTTAGCCGACGGGAAAATACGGCTGTCGGTGTGTCCGCCGATATTGATTTTATTGGGCAAACCGCAAATTTGAGCGGCGATTTCCGATAAGATTTTACGGGCATCTTCCGTCAATTCGGCACTTCCCGACGGAAATGAAACACGTTCCGCTTCATCAATCAACTGGATGCGTAAACCTTCGTCGGTAATCTCAATTTTTACCTGATCTTTAAATTTAGAAAATTCCGGGCGGCTTGAAAACTGTTCTTTCAATTTTTGGGAAATAATGAAAAGTTGTTGTTCGTCATCTTTTGATGTAAGACTTTCCGGTTCTTTACTGACTTTTTTGGCTTGCGATAAAATTCCGCCCTGCAAAGTATCGAAAACGCCCGGTGAACGAAAATAGCTGGCGATAGCTTGTTTAACCTTCATATCGGCTTGTGAAACCAGCCATAAAACAAGAAATAAAGCCATCATCGCCGTTACAAAATCGGCATAAGCGACTTTCCACGCGCCGCCGTGATGTCCGCCGTGATTTTTGGCTTTCTTTTTCGGGAGACGTGGTTTCTTTACTTCTTCTTTTTCCGTTTCAGCCATAGTCAATGATCGGCTATAAGTGTTAATTAAAAATCGAAAATTTTACCGCCGTTTGTTCAAAATCTTTCCGGGATTTCGCATCGGAGATTTAACGCGGTTTGATTTCCCTGAGCAGCGGTTCGAGTTCGGTGCTTGTCGGACGTTCAAATGTGTAAATGGTTTTGCGGGCGAATTCGACCGCCGTCGCCGGAGCCGCGCCGAACGCAAAAGCGATAATTCCGGTTTTCAGACAATTCAAATATTTTGATTCGTCCTGCGCCAAATTTTCGAGATTTGCCGCGACGGGCGCGAGAAAACCGTATGACAAAAGCAAACCGAGAAATGTTCCGACCAAAGCCGCGCCGACGTGATGACCGAGTTCTTCGGGCGGTCCGTCGAGATGCTGCATCGTGACGACAATGCCGAGAACGGCGGCGACGATTCCTAATCCGGGAAGCGCGTCCGAAGCGCGATTGAGCAAAGTCGGCAGAAGACTTCCTTCTTCGTGATGTGTTTCAAGTTCGGCATCGAGCATTATTTCCAGTTCTTCCGGCGTGCAGGCTCCGTTTACCAGCATTTTCATCGCGTCGCAAAAATATTCGAGCGCGTGATGATTACCGACAAATGCCGGATATTTCGTTAAAATCGGCGATGCCATCGGATTATTGACATCTTCTTCTATCGAAAGCAAACCGCCTTTTTTGGAATTGACGAAAATGTCATACTGCATCTGTAAGGCTTCGGAATAAACATTTTTATTGTAAGGCGAACCTTTTAACGCGATGGGAAGCTGTTTTATTATCAGCATCAGATATTTTAACGGATTGGCGGCGATTGTCGCGCCGATGACCGCGCCGCCGATGACGACGAATTCCGATGGTTGAACCAATACGCCGAGCGGACCGTCAATCATCAGAAAGCCGCCGATTACGCATAAAAAAACAATGACGATGCCGATAATCAAAAACATAATTTAATAATTTGATAATTTCAGGGAAACTTTTGTTCGGGAAATTTAACCTTGCTTGACACACAAAATCAAACGCTTTTTTCACGTTCGTTTATTCCGAAATAAAATACCTGAGAAGTTTTACTTTATTTGATTTTGTAAACCGGGCGGTTTTGCACGCCCGGTTTACATATCGGCAGGAAACACCAAAACTTTAAATGATTTGCAGTAAATCCTGGAAAGTTTGGTTAAGAGTCGTAATAACCCGTGAATTGGATTGAAAACCTCTCTGAGCTTCGATCAAAGCGACGAATTCGTTGGTGATATTAACGTTGCTTTGTTCGAGATAACCGCCGGCGATTGCGCCGCGTCCGCCGGTTTGCGGTGTTCCGACCGTTGCCTGTCCCGAAGAAATCGTTTCGCCGTACATATTGCCGCCGAGTTTGACTAATCCTTCGTTGGAATTAAAAGTAGCTACGGCATATTGTCCGATAACGCGTGTTTGCCCGTTAGAGAAAATACCGAAAATAACGCCGTTCGGATCAACCGCCGCGCCGTTTAATTCGCCTGCCGAATAGCCGTCCTGCGTCGTTGCCGCCAGTGCCGAAGGACGCGAATAGTTTGTAATATTGAACGCGCCGGGCGTTCCGTCGGCATTCGGTTCGCGCAAGTTAAGGGCGATTGAAGGCAACACTGCGCCGTTTAATTGTGTTTGATCGGGAACGACGGAAAGCGATTGCGGCGATGTCAAATTTCCGTTCGCGTCAAAAGTAAAACTAACGGGATCGGATGAAGCCGCGCCGCCGTCAACAGCAAACTGTGCGGCTTGTCCGTCAATCGTTCCGGTCGCGTTAAAACTGCCGTCCGCCTGACGCGTGAAAGAAACATTCATCGTCCGCGCCGTTCCGCGCGAATCGTACACCTGCATCGTCGCGTTAAAACTCGAATCGGTGGCGGCATCAGCATTGAGGTTCAAACGCAGAGTCGCTTGCGTCGTAGTTGACGGCGCGATTGTCTGTCCGATTGGAATTTGCAGCGAAGTCAGCGGTGCGCCCGGCGGAATCGTTCCGTTCTGCGCCAAATAACCCTGAACTTGCGAGCCGTTTGAAGCGACCAAATATCCGTTGTTATTAACGGTAAAATCTCCCGCGCGCGTATAACTGGTTGTTCCGTCAGAATTTCTTGCGACGAAAAATCCGTTGCCTTGAATGGCGGCGTGTAAAGGTGATGTTGATTCGTTCAGATTTCCCTGCTCGAAATTCGTGTGAACGGCTCCGGTCTGCACGCCGTTACCGACTTGAAGCGAATTTCCCGCGCCGTTCAGACGAACTCCGTTGGTGCTGGAATAAACGCTTGCAAATGTTACCGCGCTGCTTTGAAAACCGATTGTGTTGGCATTAGCGATGTTGTTTCCAATTGTGCTAAGTGCGTTGGAATTGGCGTTTAAGCCTGAAAGTGCTGCGTTAAATGAAAATGACATAATGTTAAATCTCCTTTATTTTTCTTTACTGAATTTGTTTTTTCTTAGTTTGTTATCTTAATTAAACGGTTTTCTCGGTGTCCGAAGCCGTTCCTTGTGGTTGCTGTGACTGCTGCTGTAAAGCGACTGTCAGTTGTTCGATAGATTGACGAATGCCGACCAATTGGTCGAGCGAATTAAACTGCGCCAGTTGCGCGACGAACGCCGTGCCGTCCTGCGGTTCGAGCGGGTCTTGATTTTTGAGCTGTGTTACCAGCAAAGTCATAAACATATCGCGTTCCGAACCGGTCGTGTTTTGCTGTGACGAAACGGCTCGGTTTGCCGAATCCGCCATTGAAAGTGCATTAATATTCATTGGTTAAATCTCCGTATCTGTTGCCGCTCAGGCGTGGACGCTCAATAAGCGGTTTAATTCATTTGGTTTCAAATCATTTTTTTCTTCCGAATCACGCCCGACCGCCGTTTGCTTTTCGGACTGCCGCTCGATCTTTTCGGTTTGCGAATGATTTGCGTTTTGATCGCCGCCGTTCGGCGAAAATTGCTGGCAAGTTACGTCCAGTTGCTCGACTTGCCAACCTGCATTTTGCAGAGAATCTCGAAGATGCTCGATATTCTGCGCCAGATTTTGCCGCGTCGCTTCTGTTTCGGTTTGAAAATGAGCGACGATTTTGCCTTCGGCGTTTTTCTCTAATTTAATTTCAATTGCTCCGAGTTCCGCCGGATGAAGCCGCATTTTCATTGATTTCTTCTCATTTTCGATGTTCATCGAAGAAATTATTTGCAAAACCTGCGGTTCGACCTGCTCGAAAATTCTGTGATTCTCAAAGGGAGTTTTCGGTGCATTCTCAATCGTCTTCGATTGTTTGGCGGCGGATGTCAAAAATTTGTCGAAGTTAAACGAAAAATCATTTTCGGCGATTTCCGCTTTTTTCCCAGATTTGGAAATTTTCATTTCAACCGTTTCGGCTTCGAATACTTCACGATTTGTTTTCATCTCCAAAGGTTCCGTTATCGCCGCTCTAACTGAGGATTTCTTAAATTCCGGCTCGAATTGCGCCGGTTCTCTTTCCGACGTATTTACGTTTCGGATTGAAATATTTTCATTAAATTTATCTATCGAATTACTCGTTTTGCTCTTAAAAAATCTTCCTCCCGGCAAATTCAAGTCGGGATTTTCCGTGGTTTGTTTGAATCTGAAAATCTCCGCTTCCGGTTTTGAGAAAATGTCGGTCACGTTGGAAACCTCCGGCTCGTTTGTCATCGAAATGTTGACAAGTTTCCGCTTTTGTAATTTTCTGTCAAGTGTTTGCGGATTCAATTTGATTTCCGACGAATCCGATTCGGTTGATTCCGCATAAACCGTGTCTTCTTTAGGACTTATTGAATACTCCCGCTTGAAAACCGTTGTTTCGGGCTGGTCGGATTTAACTTCCGTTTCCGATGGTTCGCTTTGCGCCTTCACCGCGAAAGTAGAAACATCTTTTGCGGTTTCAGCTAAATCTTTTGATTGATGATTTGAAATTTCCGTATTTTCTGCGACAGCTACGTTTTCATTTACTTTAATCGCCTGACTTTCCGGCATTTCAGCCGATGAAAGCGGCGCAAAATCCGCAGAATACTGCAAATTCTGCAGCGATAAAATCTGTTTCTGCGAAGCCGGAAAATCTTTTATCGAAGTTTCAGTTAAATTCGTCCGCCGCGTTATTTGTTCGTCGAAAGCGGAGATTTTTGTGTTGCCGCTTTTAACGTCAACTTCATTCGCCTTTAAATTCAAGGAATTAAAATTGATAAATTGCGACTTTATTTCTGCCGAAGAAACCGTATGAACCGGATTCTGCACCGGCGAAAAAACTTTTGCCGGATTTTTCAACAAACTTGGTTTTTCAAATGACTGAATCTTTGTCGAATCAAAAACAAATCTTTTCAGCGGCGAAACGTCCGGCGAGTCCGCTGCGAAATTTTCTACTGATGAAACATCTAACGAATTTTTATCGGCAACGGTTAAATTCGATTTAATTTCCGCCGTAGAAAAGGAACGAAATGTATTGTTCGCGGGCGTAAGAATTTCCGTTTGATTTATGATCGAAGTTTCAGAAACCGGAGCTTCCGTCGAATTTACAACCGGATTTTGAAGTTTTTGAAAATCATCCGAACTTTTTCCGCGAACGATTTGTGCGACTTTAACAGACGAATTTTCGAGAATTGTTTCTCCTCTAATATGAAAATCGGCTGTGCTTGAAATCGGTGTTTCGGAATTAAACGAATCAATTTCTTCTTTTGGCGCGGAAACCGGAACGGACGCATTTTTCAATTTCGTCGCCAGATTTTTCCTTGTTTCCACAAACGAATGTTTCGGCAGTGAAATCCTATCGAAATTTTCAACCGAAATTTCCGGCGGTAATCTTTTTTCAGAAACGCCGTCATCTTTCGGCGACAAAATTTCCGTCGAATTTACTTTTAGATTTTGCGAAGTTTCAGTTTCCGACGGAACTTCGATCAAATCTTTTTCGACGTTTTGATTTTGAAAAATCTGCGACGGTTCGACGAAAGAATTTTCAGTCAAAGATTCCTGCAAATCCGGCGTTTCTTCTTTTTGCGACGGTCGAAAATCAGCCGATGCGACGCTCACATCGAAAAAGGCTGTGAAATTTTCCGATTTCAGTTTTGCTTCACCCTTAACCGCAGGTTGTTCTTTAAAATTGTCGAAAGCGGCGAAAGAAAATATATTCATCATTTTATTTACAAAGTTTTTCACTACTGTGTTTAGATCATCTTACGGGCGTAATTTGCCGAAACCATTTCATCTAAAGCGTTTTGTTCGTGCCGGTCGAGTTCGATACGATGGCGTTGCTGCTGCGTTTCGCGTAATTTCTGCGTAACTTTTACTTCACGGGCGGCGGCGGCAAGCGTCGTTTGCTGATTTCGGCACAGGTGTTTTTTCTGTTCGAGATTTTCGAGTTCCTGTCGTCTGAGCCGATCCAAAGTCGAAATGTGATTGGACTGCATTTGAATTTCGCTAATATCCATCGCTTCGCCGCAACGCAAAATGTTGCCGTAATCTTCGATTGCACGCTGCTGTAATTGTTCGATCTGCTTGATGCGTTCGACGCATTTATTCGCTTCCGCCTGCAACTGCGACAAGACGAGTTCTTCCTTTTCCTGCCGCATTTCGCGGACATTGTGAATTGTTTGCAGAGAAAATTTAAATTTCTTCATATTGTTTTAATGTTCAGCAATTTGTCTATCGAATCGCTGAAATGCGCTTCTTCCTCGCGTTCCTGTTTGAGAAAACCGATAATTTCCGTGTGGCGTGCAATCGCCAAATCTATGACCGGATTGCTGCCTTCCTGATACGCGCCGATGTTGATTAAATCTTCGGCTTTTTCGTAAGCAGCAAGCAGTTCGCGGATTTGTCCGGCTTGCGTGCGATGATGTTTTTCGGCGACCGTTCCAAACAGACGCGACGCACTGTTGAGAACGTCAATGCACGGATAATGATTTTGCGCCGCTAAAGCTCTCGATAAAATAACGTGTCCATCAAGAATCGAGCGGACGGCATCGGCGATCGGTTCGTTCATATCGTCGCCTTCGACCAAAACCGTGTAAAATCCCGTGATCGAACCCGCGCCGTCAAATTTTCCGGCACGTTCCAAAAGTTTCGGAAGAAGCGCGAAAACCGAAGGCGTGTAACCTTTCGACGAAGGCGGTTCGCCCGCCGCCAGACCGATCTCACGCTGTGCCATACAAAACCGCGTGACCGAATCCATAATCAAAAGAACATTTTTATTTTGATCTTTGAAATATTCGGCGATTGAGGTTGCGGCAAGTGCGGCACGAATTCTCACCAAAGCCGTATCGTCCGAAGTTGAAACGACGATCACCGAACGCGCCATTCCTTCTTCGCCGAGTTCGTTTTCGATAAATTCGCGGACTTCGCGCCCGCGTTCGCCGATCAGCGCGATGACGTTGATGTCGGCTTCCGAACGCTTCGCCATCATTCCGAGAAGCGTTGATTTTCCGACTCCCGAACCGCCGAAAATTCCGATTCTTTGTCCCGCGCCGATGGTCAGCATTCCGTCAATTACGCGAACACCGGTTTCGAGCGGCGTATCAATATTGGCGCGGCTCAGAGGATTGCTCGCCATTCGATTTAACGGATAAGAAACTTGTGTTTTGATCTCGCCGAAATTATCGAGCGGACGACCGAGCGCGTCAATCGTTCTGCCGAGAAGATTTTCGCCGACACCGATCTCGCTGCTGACTCCGGCGGCGATGACCGAATCTCCGACGCGCACGGGCGGCATCTGTCCGAGCGGCATTAATAAAACGTGATTGTCACGAAAACCGATCACTTCGAGCATCGTTTCGCGTTTCCCGTCCGGCGAGGAAAGATAACAAAGATCGCCGACCGAAACCATCGGTCCCTGCGATTCGATAATTAAACCGACGGCTCGCACGACGCTCCCGATTGATTTGAGCGGTTCGATTTTTTCTAATTTTTGGCGATAAGCTGCAAGCATTTTTGTTTCTTTTCTAAAACTTTTTAACTTTCCAATAAACCGTAAGCGATTTCGTCAAACTGCGATTCGATGCGGGCATCAATATCGCCCGTTTCGGTGTGAATCAAACAACCGCCGACCGAGACGGAATTATCTTCGACGAGTTCGAGTGCGCCGCGAAAACCGAGTTTTTCACGATTTTCCGACACAAAAGCGAAATCTTCCGGGTTCAAGTGAACTTCGGCAACCGAACGATTGTGCAGTTTTCCTAAAGCGACTTTGACCATCGTGCCGACGATTTCACGGTCAAGCGAAACTTCGCGCCCGACAACCTTTTTAGCAATTTCCAGAGCGAGTTCGACCGCATCTTTTTCAACTTTTTCGGCAACTTCGATTGAAAGCGCGGAAACTTGTTCGATAGTTGAGGTCAATTGTCCGCGAAGTTGAGTCGTCTGCGCTTCGACGCGCTGGTTGATCTCAGTTTCAACTGTTGCTTTTGCTTCGAGCAAACCTTTTTCACGCGCCGCCTGCTCGATAGCTTCTTTGTCTTTTTCCGCCTGTTCGATAATTGCGGCGGCTTCGTTGCGGGCGTTTTTTATAACATCCTCAACCGTCGCCTGCGGTGCTTGACTCGTGTGAATTTCCTCAAGCGTTTCCATATTTGCCGGAGTCGGGAAGACGAATTTTTGTGTTCCGGGTTGGAAATTCGTCTTTGTGCCGAGTTCGGGTAGAGCGAACGGAACAAATTCTGCGGCGGCTTGTTTTTTGACAATTTTAGCTGACATATTGATCTGCTTCGTTTTCCGAACCTCCTAAATTGATTACTCCCTGATCGTCGAGTTCGCGCATAACTTCGACAATTTCGCGCTGGGCGGCGTTTACGTCTTTTAATTTGACCTGTCCCATAAAATCCATTTCTTCCTTCATCATTTCGACTGCGCGGCTCGACATATTCGAGAAAAAGCGTTCCTGCAATTCTCCGATTGTTCCTTTTAATGCGAGTGCCAGAATCTTTTTATCAACCCGCTGCATCATTTCGCGGATACCGAGATCATCAACGAGCAAGGCATCTTCAAAAGTAACCATCAGATTGCGAATTTCCAGAGCGAGAGGCGCATTTTCAATTTCGATCTGTTCAAGCATCAAAGTCATCGTGTCGCGGTCGAGACGGTTACAAATATCGGCGACCGAACGCACGCCGCCGATGCTGCTGGTCGCCATTCCGCCGCTGACCGATGAAAGTTTTTCATTTAAAACCTGTGAAATTCTTTTAACTACGTCCTGCGAAACATTTTCCAGATTGGCAAGTTTCAAAGCGATCTGACCGCGCTGCGAATCGGGCAGATTACGCAGAACATTCGAAGCGGTGGCAACGTCCAAATGTGCCAGCACGACGGCAATCGTCTGCGGTTGTTCGGACTGAAAAAGTTTGGAAATCTGCTGCGGATCGGTTCTCTGCAAAGACTCGAAACTCGCCGGAGCTTCAAGCGCGTGCATAACTTTGTCCATCAGACGTTTGGCGGTTTCCGCTCCGAAACTTTTAATTAAAAGACGCTTGGCGTAATCTACGCCGCCCGCCGTTACATAATTTTTTGCCAGTAAAAGCTGGTGAAATTCTTCGACGACTCCATCGGTCATCTCCGGTTTGATCTTCGGCAGAACCGCCAGTTCTTTGGAAAGTTTTTGAACTTCTTCTTCTTCGAGATATGTCAGCAAATGCGAAGCGGCTTCTTCGCCGAGCGAAAGACATAAAATTGCGGCTTTTCGCGTTCCCGAAATCGGATCTGGCAGCGACGGCGGCATCACGGCTTCCATCAATTGCTTCGGCGGTTCGACTGCTACGTTTTCAATTGTTTGTTCTACACTCGGTGTCATAAAATTCAAAAATTATAGGTAATATGATTTTTGTAATTATCTCTTAGCCTTCCTGTAACCAGCTTCTTATTGTTCCGGCGACTAATTCGGGATTGTTCAAGGTTTCCTCGGAAATCATCGTTTTCATTGATTGAGCGCGTTGAGCTTCCTGACTTAAAGGAACGGAAGTTTTTTCCAATTCGGCTTTCATATTCGCTTCCATTTCGGCAACGGTCATCATCGGCGCGTTTTCATTAAAATTACCGCCTTCGAGTTGTCTTGAACCTTGAACGTCTTCGGAGCGTCGTTCGCCGTCCGCATATTCGGCGGCGGGAAGCAGTTGCGGTTCATTCGGCGGAGCAATAGCTAATCTTAAAGAGCGTCGCGCCGGACGAATAACGAAAAGGAACAGGAAAACGGCGATTAAAAGCAACGCTCCGTATTTGATCGCGCTTGAAACGAGCCATTTATTGCGGTCGAGAAACGAGAGTCCGGCGGCATCGCCGATTTCCGGTTTATCGAATGCCATCGTCTGCACGACGACTTCATCGCCGCGATTTGCATCAATTCCGACGGCGGCGGAAACGAGGTCTTGAATTTGTTTGAGTTCGTTAGCGGATCGTGCTACTTCCGCGCCGTCAACCAATTTATTGTCCACGACTACGGAGACGGTCATTCGGTTGATTCGTCCGCCGCCGCCGACCGTTTTTTTGACGGTTTTGTCAATTTCGTAATTTGTCGTCTTTAACGCACGCTGATCGTTCCCGCTCGAAGCGGGAGCAGTTCCGCCCGCCGGAGCCGGCGTTGTCGGATCATTGGAACGCGCACCGACGACGTTGTTTGGCGAAGTCGTTGAAGAATTGCGCGATTCCTGTGAAGTTTGCTCGGATCGGACGACCTGCGACTGCGGGTTGTATTTTTCTTCGGTTTGCTCGATTTGGCTGAAATCTATATCGGCGGCGACATCGCTGCGGACTTTTCCTTCACCGACGACCGGCTCGAGAAAAGCGGTTACGCGGGCGGCATTTTCCGCCTCGAATTTCTGTTTGGCTTCAAGCTGCGCCTGAAATAATCCGGCATCGTTATATGCGGCGTTTTTTCCGCCTCTGCCGTTGGTCATCAAACGTCCGCGCGTGTCCATCACGGCGACGTTCGACGGATCGAGACCTTCGACCGAACTGGAAATCAAACTGACAATCGCTTCCGTCCGTTCGTTTGAAATCTGTTTGTTTTGCTTGACGCGAACCATTACGGAAGCTTTCGCGCCTTCTTCTTTTTCGGTAAAAACCGATTCTTTTTTCGGCGTGATATGAACGCGCGCGGATTCGACTTCATCCATTCCTTCGAGCGTTTTGCCGAGTTCGCCTTCGATGGCGCGGCGGTAATTTACCTGTTGGGCGAAATCGGTCGCGCCGAAACTCGTCTTATCGAAAAGATCGAAGCCGACGTGACCGCCGGATAACATTCCTTCGCCTGCCATCTGCAAGCGTAATTCGGGGATTCGACTTCTCGGAACTTCAACCGTCGTGCCGTTGTTGGAAAGCGAGTAAGGAACATTTTCGGCTTTTAATTTTTCGACGATTGACTGCGCGTCCTCGGCTTTCAGATCGGAAAATAAAATCCCGTAATCAGGCTGTGAAGCGTAATAAATCATTCCGATTATTAAACCTAACGTGCCGACCGCCGCGGCGATGGTGCTGATACGTCCCGCCATCGGCAGACGATTCCATATTTCTTTGATTTGTCCTAACGGAGAAGCCATTAATTTATTTCAGATATTTACTTTATTAAAGAATTAAAAATCAGATTCAGATGAGATTTCTTAAACGCGGGCAAAATGCAGCGGTTAAACCTGCATTCGCATAACTTCTTCATAAGCACCGATCAATTTATTGCGAACCTGCAAACCGAGTTGAAATTTCAGATCGGCGGCTTGAAGCGAAATAATTGTTTTATGCAGATCGGTTGATTCGCCGGTCACTGCTTTAGAAACTTCCTGTTCCGCCGCTTTCTGTGAACCGTCGAGCGATTCGATTGCATCTTTGACGAGCGAACCGAAACCTCCGCCGGAAGTTTGTGAACCTTCGACCGAGGTATTTCCGCTTGCAGAAGTCGGCGCAAGCCGTGCAAATGAATCTATGGAATTAATGTTCATCGAAATTTATAAAATCTAAGCGTCGCCTAAGTTTATGCTGACGCGGGCTAATTCTTTGGCGGTGTTAAAAACGGTGGCGTTCGCTTCAAACGAACGCGCCGCCGACATCATATTGACGGTTTCTTCGAGCGGATCAACGTCCGGCATTTTGACATAGCCGTTTGCATCCGCGTCCGGGTGTCCGGGTTGATACTGCATCACGAATTGGTTTTGATCAGCCAGAACGATTTCCGATTTAACGCCTTGTGAAGAATTTCCGTTTTGATCCAATAAACCGCTTTGAGCGGCATTTTCCATCCATTTATCGCCGACGTTCTGCGCCGTAAAAATGACATCGCGGCGTTGATACGGCAAACCGTTCGCCGTTCTGGTCGAGTTGGCATTGGCAAGATTTGCCGCCGCCGCTTCCAGACGTTCACGTTGTGCCGTCATTCCCTGCGATGCAATTTTAAAAATTGTAAATACTGACATAATCTTTTATTGAACGCGTTTTTTTACTTATTTTCCTTCACGAATAGCCGTCCGAAGCAGACGAAACCGCGATTGAAGCATTTTCGCGCCGAAATTAAAATTACTTCCGGTTTGAGCCAGTTCAGCCATTTCCTGACCGCTGTCAACCGTGTTGCCGTCGAGTCCGATCACGCCTGATGCTCGTTCGGTAACCTGCATCGTCGGTGAAAAATCACGTTCCCTTTGGCTTGCCGGAAGATTTGCCTGTCTGGCGGCATCGCGCAAAAAATCTTCAAACTTTAATTCCTTGGCGACATAACCCGGCGTATCGGCGTTGGCGATGTTGCCGGAAATTACTTCCGCCCGGCGGCTTTGAACGTCGAGGTAGGATTGTAATAAGTCAATCGTGTTATCCATCGGTATCGTCGTCATAATAAACCGTCTCCCGCCGTAGTGCGGTGCAATAGCCGTGCCTTAATCAATCGTCAACAAATTCGGGCATTTTGTTTGTAAGTCGGCATTATTTCTCTTTAATCAATCGTCAATTATTTGCTGGAAACGTCATTTTGTTGACACTTTTCTTGTCAATATACCTTCATAAAGGTTATGCTTAATCCAAGCGGCTTGTCCGCAACCCCTTGTCTGTTGCTGAATTTTTTGAATTTGACAACTGTCATTCTCACTTATCCTAATTACAGATATGATTAACCCGATATGAAAGCTAAGATATTGATAGTCGAAGACGATACTCGTTTGCGTAACATTCTGCTTGAATCAATCGGTCTTCAGGGATTGGACACAACCGGAGCGGAATCGGCTGAAAAAGCGATCAGCCTGCTCGAAAAGGAAAGATTCGATATTGTGTTAACCGATATAAATCTTCCCGGCAAAAGCGGTCTGGAATTGCTCCCGATTTGTCAGCAATATAACCCGGATTCACATCTTCTGGTCGTAACCGCTTACGGCTCGATTGAAACCGCCATCGAAGCGATGAAGCTCGGCGCAGCGGATTTTTTGACAAAACCCGTTTCCCTGAATGATCTCAACAGCACGATTCAAGTAGCGGTCGAACGAATAAATTCAAAGCCGAAAATAGCGGCGGCGGCGCGGGTCGTTGATATTCCGAATTCGCCGATTATCGCCAAATCGGAATTAATGCTCAATCTGCTCGAACAGGCTAAAACGGTTGCGCCGTATAAGATCAATGTGTTGGTTACGGGCGAAACGGGAACGGGAAAGGAATTGATCGCCAGAATGGTTCACGATCTGAGCGGACGCGATAAAAACAAATTCGTCGCTCTCAACTGTGCGGCGGTTCCCGAACAGCTTCTCGAAGACGAATTGTTCGGTCACGTCAAAGGTGCTTTTACGGGCGCGCAGGGCGAACGCAAAGGACGTTTTGAACAAGCCGACGGCGGCACTTTGTTTTTAGATGAAATCGGCGATATGAATCTCGCTTTGCAGGCGAAATTATTGAGAGTTTTGCAGGAAAGCGAGTTTGAAAAATTAGGTTCTTCAAAAACGGTGAAAGTTGATGTCAGAGTGATCGCCGCAACCAGCGCGAATCTCGATGCGAAAATTGCCGACGGAAGTTTTCGCGCCGATCTTTATCACCGTTTGAATGTCGCGCATTTAAATGTTCCGCCGCTGCGCGAACGTCCCGACGATATTGTTTCGCTCGCCAAAGGTTTGCTCGACCGTTTTTGCAAATCTTCCGGTCTGCCGATTAAAAATATCGCCGAGGAAACGCTTCACGCTTTGATTTCTTACAGCTTTCCGGGCAACGTCCGCCAACTGCAAAACTGTATGGAACGCGCCGCCGTTTTTTCCGGCGTGGAAACGGAAGTAAAATTGTCGCATTTGCCCGAAGAACTGACTCATCAAGCGAATTTGTTTCAGATTCCAAGCAATGAAAGTATCGTTCCGGCGGAATTTCCCGATGAAGGACTCGATTTTTCCGATTTCGTTTCGCAGGTCGAACGGGAATTACTACTGCAATCGCTTGAAAAAACGGGCGGCAACAAAATGCAAGCCGCACGTTTATTGAATTTGAAACGCACGACTTTGGTCGAAAAAATCAAACGATTAAACATAGAGGATGAAAACCAGCAAAATAACTGAAGATATTTAATCTCGAATTAAACTGCTGAAATCTTCTAAATCAAAAAAAACGGCGCAGTAAAGTTTTATTTACTGCGCCGTTTTTATCTGTCAACTAAGAAAAAACTGAGAGATTTAAGATTTATCGTCGCTTCAGACGTTTCTGCTGTAAGACAAACCTTTTGTTTGCTGATACAAATATTTCGTCGTGCCGCGCTGTGATTTATCCAGATTACTTAATTCTTCCAGAGCTTCGTCGCGCATTCCGCCGAGCAAAAGTTTTGTTTCTTTGTCCTGCCGGAGCGTCATTGTGGCAAGTTCTATCGTGTGATTAAAAAGTTCGTCGCGGACAAATCCGGTTTCGCTCGCGCTTAAATTTTGACGCAATTCTCCGATCTGCTCCTGAAAAACTTCGAGCCGTTGACTGATCTTTTCGCGGTCGGAAACGATGTCCAGAATAGACAGAAAATTTCCATTTTGGGCGGCGAGCGTTTCTTCACGCGCCAGCGCGAGCAATTTTTCCAAATCGTCGCACTGGGCTACGAGTAATTCGATCAGCGAATCCGAAGTTTTTTCGACGTTCTTTTTTTGAAACATATTCTGTTAATCCTAGAAAGATAAGTTAATCGTCGCGGCTGAAGAATTTTCATAAACCGGCGGCGGCGGCGGCATCAATTCAACATTTTCAGAAGTTTTTTGTGCATTGACTGCCCACGCATCGCGCACCGGAACGAGCATTTCGGCGGCGCGAAGCATCAGTCCGGCATCGAGGTCTGCGCTCGCCCGCAAAATCATTCTCGTTACGCTGAGGTAAAGTCTGTCGAGAGTTTGTGCAACTTCTCCGCCGCGTTTGAAGTCCAGAATGGACTGCATATATAAAATGATTTCCAGAGCGCGCCCGGAATGTTCGGCTTTTGCGGCGAGATCGTTAATCTTTATGTCGTCGGCGGTTTGTTTCAAAAATTTGATCGCTCCGTCGTAAAGCATTACGACTTGTTTGATCGGATCGGTTTCGGTGTTGGCGATTTTGCCGTAGCTGGCAAGTGATTTGGGTTTTGTGTACATTTGTTTTTTCCTTTTAGTGTCTGTTGCTGTCAACACTTAACTTATCGGCAGACGAAAACGATTCTTGAGCGTTTTTGGAGATTTTTAAAAGAAAATTTTTGTGAAGATTTGAAAGAGAATTTATCAATTATTTTAAAACGGCTCAAACCTTTAATTTAAGCCGTTTTGTTTAATTCCGGTAAAGTAATCAATAAGATAATTGCAAAAATCCGCGCCGTATTAGTAAGTTTCCTTCGGCGATAACGATTTAATAATGCTGGTCAGCGAAGTTTGCTGGCTGTTTAATTGTCCGATCGCGGCATCGGCGGCAGAGAATTTTCTGGTCAAAGAATCGCGCAAACGACCGATGTCCGCGAGGCGATTAGTGATCGAATCGTTTATTGATTTGACCGACGATTGATAACCGTTGATTGATGTTTGAACGCTTCCCGTAACCGAATCGCTGAGACCTTTGGCGACGGTTTCCAGATTTTGAAAAACTCCGGTTTGAGCGGCGGTTTTGCCGAATAAAAGTGCGCGAATGTCTTCGGAATCGTTTTTTGAAACTTCGTTGTAAGCGGCTGAATCGAAAGTCAGATGTCCGTCGTCGGTCGTCGTAATTCCGATTTGAGACAACGAAGTGAATTTTCCGCCGTTTTCATTGTTGGCTTCGTTGAGAACATTTTTAAGTTGTCTTTGAATGTTCTTAAAAGTCGCATCGCCGGCTAAAACTCCGGTCGGGCGGTCTTTGGAATCTTTCTGATATTGTCCGGCGACGAAATCCTGCACGGAATTGTAAGCATTAACAAAAGCCTTTAATTTATTTTCGACATCGTTTGACTGAGTGATATTAAATGATGAAGTTCCCGCTTTTTTAAGCGTAAAATTCAAACCTTCGACGGCATCGGAAATCGTGTTGCTCGAACGTGTCAAGGTCAAACCGCCGACGGAAAATTCCGCGTCGAGTTTTGCAAGATCACCGTCGGGCGGATTAAGCGTTCTCAAATTCAAATCCGCTCCGGTTCCGGTCGCCGAAGTTTCGACCAATTCCACACTTCCCGTAACGCCCGTCTCTTTTGAAGTTAAAACCAATTGCTGCTGTGTGCCGTCGCCTTTTAAATCAACGATTGACGCGGTTACTCCGGCGTTTTTGGAATTTATCGCGTCGCGCAGTCCTTCGAGCGTGTTATTGGTTTCATCAATCTTAACTTCAATGCCCGGAACAACGTCGCCTTTACGCAATTCAAAAGTAGCGGTCGTCGCGCCGTCCGCCAAAACCGGCGAACTTTTCGCCGCATAAGAACGAGTCGCCTGCGAAAGAGTCGTGGCGAGGCGCGTAACATTTAAACTGAAATTTCCGAGCGCGGCTTTATCGGTTGCCGTTGCTACGGCGACTGTTGCATCGCCGCTTACCGCACTGCGTCCCGTTCCAAGATCGCGGTTCGTCAAATTTTCGGCGGCGGTCGCCAATGAAGCGACGGAAGCATTAAGTTGTTTGAGCGCGTCAATTCGGCTTGAATAATTTGAGACCTTCGCCTGCATCCGCGAGATCGGAACAGTGCGTTGGGCGATAATTGCATCGCGAATCGTATCAAAATCAATTCCGCTGCCGATTCCGCTAAAAGTTACTGTTGCCATAATATTTTATATTTTTTAGTAAATGCCGATGGAAAACCGCCGACATCTACTGTTTTTTCCGATTATCCTTTTTCGTCAATTATTTGCCCCTGCAATTTAACAAAAAGTGCAGAAAGTTTCAGCGAAACTTCATTCGGAAATTGGCGAATCTCTTCGCCGGTCGTGTTGTCCACCAACTTAACGACCAGTTGATCGGATTGCTCGTCGCGGCTGAAATTCAGCGAAATATTATTTTCTGCCAAAACCGTTTCGAGTTTGCTCAAATTTTCCTTTTGGACGAAATCAATATTTTGCGTGTCCGTCGTTTGTCCGCTTTGAATCTTTTCAAAGTTCGGAACTAATTGCCGGGAAAAAGCATTTTGTTCGACAGGTAAATCCTGAAAATTAATTTGCATAAATCACCTCCTTTCACTTTCAAAACGCATAGGCTAAGACCGATGCAAACATCAATCTTAGCCCGTGCATTATGAGATAAAGTGAAGTATCTTTTACCTTATTAACGAAGCAGTGAAAGTAATGCCTGGCTTGATTGATTAGCTTGTGCTAACGCCGAGACACCGGCTTGCTGCAAAGTATTCAAACGGGCTAAGTTGGACGCTTCGGCTGCGATGTCTGCATCGCGGATCGAAGATTCAGCCGCTTGGAAGTTGGTAATTTGCGTAGATGCCAGATCAATCGCCTGTGAAAGGTTGTTTTGACCCGCACCGACCGCACCTTGAACCTGACCGAGTTGAGCAACCGCCGCTTTGATAGCATCGAGTGCCGCCGTCGCTCCGGCTTCACCGCCGCTCGCTAAGGTAATATCTACCGCCGCTCCGTCCAAACCGGTCGAACCCGCTACATTCGCTCTGTCCGAAGCAACCGAGATATTTTTGGCACTCGGATTGGTGTAATCAACCGTCAGGGAAATCGTGTTAAGCGCGGCATTGCTTCCTTCTCCGACGCTCGCTTTAATTCCATACTGTCCGACAGCCGAGTTGATTTTCGATAAAACTACATCGGTCGTGTCACCGTTCTTGAGAGCAACCTGAACGTCATTGCCGCCGATTGAGAAAGTCAGATTTTCATCTGCCGTGACCGCTGCACGCGAATAGGTTGACGAAATGTTGTTCAATCCGCTGGACGATAAGCCGGCAGTGCGATTTGATGTAACAGTAAAGGAAGAACTGTTCGGGTCCGTCAGATTGGAATTGACTTGCAGATTTCCCGAAGCATCTTTACTGGCAACGATACCGTATTTGTTATCTAACGAGCCGTTGATTTTTCCAATGATGTCATCGGCTGAATCTCCGCGTTTGAGTTCAACTTTGAATTCTTTGCTTCCGGCGTGGAAGGTCAAAGTTTCGTCGGCTGAAATCGTATTTGCTGCCGTATAAGATACGGACGCACCGTTGAGTCCGGTTTGTTTTGTATCGCTGGCTGAATGATTCGACGAAACGGAGAAGCTCTGCGGTGTTCCCGCCGTGTTGGCTTCGAGAGAAAGTTTGCCCGTCGTAGAATCAAAACTGGCTGAAACAAAATCGTTAGTTGATTCGCCGTTTATCAAGGCGGCAATGTCCGAACCTGAACTTCCGGCTGCTACATTAATGCTGAAAACTTTTCCGTCATTTCCGGTGAACGTTAACTGTTCATCAGCGGCAACTGTTGCCGATCCGCTAAAAGTATTTCCGGCTGCCGCAGTCGAAGTCGCAGGAGCAGTCGGCGTATAAGTTACGTTTCCGGTAAGTCCTGTTTGGTTAGCAGCGGGAGCTTGATCCGATGAAACGGAGAAGCTCTGCGGCGTTCCGCTCAGTTTTGATGTAACGGATATTTGACCTGTTCCGACATCAAAGCTGGCTTCCACAAAATTGTTGCCTGCTGCGCCGTTAATTGCAGCAACAATGCTCGCCGGTGTGTCACCATTCGTCAAACTGACGTTAAATGTTGAGGCATCGGCACCGGTGAAGGTTAAATTTTCATTAGCCGCAAGGTTTCCTGAAAATGTGCTTCCGGTAATTGTTGTAGCAGACGCAGGAACGCTTGCCGTATGATCAACAACCTTTCCGTTGAGTCCGGTTTGTCTGACATCGCTGGCAGCACGATCAGATACGATTGAGAAATCCTGACCTGAAGCCAAATCGGCTGAGACAGACAATTGTTTCGTCGCCGTGTCGTATGTAGCTACGGCAAAGTTATTGCCGACTGCATTATTGATTGCATCGGCAATATCCGCACCGGTATCTCCAGCCGATAAATTAACACTAAAGGTTGATCCGTCAGCGGCATTGAATGTTAGATTTTCAGCACCGGCAATTGATTCACTTCCCGGAACTGCACCACCTGTAATGGCAACACCCGTCGCAATTGAACTGGCAGCATTTGTGGTGATCTTCGTTGCCGAAACACCATTTGATGAAGTGTTGAGACCGACTGCGGCGGCAGCCGTAAAGCTGGTTGCACTTGTCGGAATCGAGGTTGCGCCGATGTTCAGATTTGCAAGTCCGAGACCGGTAGCATCAACTTGATTGTTTGCGCCTGAAAGGTTAATGGAAACCGTATTTGTGCTTCCGCTGGCATCAACGCCGCCGCCGATGAAGACACTGAGTGCTTTATTAAAGCGTGCTTCGTCTCCGCCGGTACTCGCTAAGCCGATATTTTTGGCTTGGCGCGTAATTTCAGATGTAACCTTGCTTAATTCGCTTTGCAGCGTGTCGCGGTTACCAGAAAAAGTTCCCGAAGCCGACTGTGCCGCCAAAGAAGCCGCGCGGTCGAGCAGACCGGAAATCGTATTTAATCCGCCGTCAACAATTTGCAAACCCGTAAGTCCGTCGTTTGCGTTGCGAACGCCTTGTGATAAAACCGAGATGTCGCTGCGGAAAGCGTTAGCAATTGCTAAGCCGGCAGCGTCATCGCCCGATTTGTTGATACGCAAACCTGACGACAAGCGTTGTAAGGTTTGGTTAAGTTTTCCAGATGTGCCAGACAATTTGCTTTGTGCTGACGCTGATGAAATATTGTTTACTAATGAAAAGTTAGACATTTTTTGTGTTCCTCCGTGAACTGTTTGTTATTTTTTAATTTTATTTTACAGACCGCCGCTTCCGTGCATTGGTCGGGTTTATTTGGTTTTGAAACGCCGTCTGCGTTTCTTACAATGAACTTATCGGTGAAGCATTTGAAAACTTTAGGATTTTTTTTATTTATTGAAACTAATTTTTTTCAAATGAAGAAAAGGCGATAAAATAAAGGGAAAAAGCTGAAATAAAATTGTCGGACTTCATTTTACAGCGGTTATCTGTTCAAAATAACTACGTCAACGCGACGATTCTGTGCGCGGTTTTCCGGTGTCGAATTATCAACCGCCGGTTGAAATCCGCCGTAGCCCGCCGCCGAAAGTCTTTCGGGTTCAATTCCGCGTTCGATCAGCCGAATTAAAACCGATGAAGCGCGCGCGGTCGAAAGTTCCCAATTTGACGGGTAACGCGAATTTGAAATCGGTGTTGAATCAGTGTGACCTTCGACGCGCACCGGCATTTTTGTTTTCTTTAGAGATTCGGCGAGAGCATTGATCGCACTGTCGGCTTCCGCACTGACGACGACTTCGCCGGGAGCAAAAAATCCGGCTTCCGAAAGTGAAACGATCAAACCGCGATTTGTTTGCTGTATCTTCGCTTTCTCTACCAGAACAGGATTTGTCATCAATTTACGGGCGAATTCATTCGGATCGTCCGCTTTCGATTGATTTCCCGGCAAAATTCCCGTGCCGCCCGTATTTTGACCATTAAAAGCGGCGGCAACCTTTTGCGCGCGTTCGTGATCGCTGGCGGCATACATTACGATAAATAACGCCAATAGAAGCGTCATTAAATCGGCGTAAGAAATAAGCCAGCGGTCGTTGAAGCTGTTTTTGTCGTGATTTGATTTTTGGCGGCGACTTCTCATTTTCGCAGATTTAATTTATTGATGATTTCTCTGGGCATTTCCTTGGCGGCGAGCGACAAAATAACGGCGGCGATTTCTTCGCGCTGTTTCATATGCGCTTCGTGCCGTCCGCGCAGACGCGAAGCGAGCGGGAAAAACAAAATATTTGCTAAACCGATGCCATAAATCGTAGCAACAAAAGCTGTTGCGATTCCGGTTCCGAGCGCGTCGGGATTATCTAAAACGCGCAAAACGGTAATTAATCCCAAAACCGCGCCGACAATTCCGAAAGTCGGCGCAAATCCGCCCGCCGCTTCGAGAGTTTCGGAATCCTGTAAACCGACATAATCTTCGACATCCAGACGACTGGTTAAAACCTGCTTGATCTGTTCCGGTTCGCCGTAATCGGCAAGACACATCAAACCTTGTGAAATGAGAACGTCGGGACAATTTTCCGCGTAATCTTCATAAGCCTTAACGCCGAATTTTCGTGCGGAACGTGAAAGCCACGCCAGTTTCGCCAGTTCGAGATTATGTTCGTCGGCATCGTCGTCTTTTAAGCGAAGCTGCCAGACGGAGCGCAGTGCGCTGAAAATTCCGTTCGTTCCGCGTCTGACCATCACCGCGCCGAGCGTGCCGCCGCCGACGATCAACGCCGCCGTCGGATGCCATAAAAATCCGATGTTCAAACCTTCGAGCCACGCGCCCGCAATGATTACCGTCAAACTGATGGCTACACCGAGCCAAATTGTCCAGTCAAAGCGTTTCATTATTTTCGTTTGGTTCTGATCTGTGCCGAGAGATTTTCGAGCGCGTTTTCTTCAGTTTCCTCTAAAAATTCCGAGGCGCGATTGGCTTCCTGAATTTCGGCAAAAACTTCGTAGCGGTGAATTGAAGTGTCGTCCGGGGCGGAAATACCGAGCCGCACACCTTCGCCGCTGATTGATAAAACTTCAACGACGACTTCGTTTCCGATGACGATTTTTTCACCTGTGCGGCGTGACAATACGAGCATAAAATTTAGTTCTGCGGTAAGGTTTCGGCAAGTTGGTAGTTAGTTTCGCTCAAAATATGTTGTGCGCCGCGTTTTTTTCCGACGTTGATAAAAATCGGAGCGCGTAAATTAACGGTTGTTTTGTGCCAGTCCGACGATATTTTGACGATGGCGAGCGTTTTCATCTCTTCATCATTTAATTCGACCGGCAATGACGGTTTGTAATCGGCGTAAATTTCGTTCGGATTAACGACGATAAAACGTTTTTTCTCGTCGTCAACCGAAGCCAGCCAGCAAAACGGTGCATATTCGGGAAGTGGAATTAAAACCGCGCGGCGCAGTTCCGGTAAGCCGATTAAGCCTTCGGCAAAATCAATGATTTCATTTTCGTTATACATATATTCGTTTCCTTGAATTCGGAGTTTGGGCATAAGAGAATCTTGTTAAAGAACTTCTAAAATTTGGGAAAATTTATTTTTAACCGAGATAATCAAACAGCGAACGGCGGCTTTTGGCGGCGACCTGTAAAGTCGCTTCCAAACTGCGTTGGGCATCGGCGTATTCAAGCGCGGTTCCCGCAAAATCTGCGTCTTCGATGCTCGCCGCCTGTTCGTCAAGTGATAAAAAACTATTGGATAAATTATCCAGCGCAATTTCTGAAGAATTGAGATTTGTGCCGATAATCGTTCGCGCACTCGACGCTTTATCGTTGTAAAGGCTAAGACGATCATTCGTATTTTCGAGCGCGGCGCGATCAGCTTCCGCGTCGCCCGTTCCGCGCAGAGCGGCAATTGCGGCATCCAAATCGGCAAAAATATCGGAGTCGGCATCGGCGAAAATCTTATCCGCCGTTACGCTTGCAGCAATCGGACTTCCGCCCGGTTCGATTTGAACAAATTGCGAAGAAGTCGGATTGGCGGACAGCGCGGCGGTCGAAGGATCGAACGGCGCGGAAGTTTGTCTTGTCCCGCCGAAAACGTATTCGTCGCCGACTTTTGAATTAGCGATATTTAAGATTCTGCCGCGAATCGCTTCGAGTTCCGTCGCCAGAGCATTTTTCGCTTCCTGCGTCGTCGTGTCGGTTAAACCGTTTGAAACCAGCGAACGAACGCGGTCTAAAGTATTTTGATAACTTTCGAGCGAACCGTCGGCAATCGTCAATTTCGTGTTGACGCTTTGCGCGTTGCGTTGAAATTGCTCGATTTCTTTCTGCGAAGTTCGGAGATTCAAAACCGTTTCCGCGCCGCTCGGATCGTCCGACGGACGATTAATGCGTTTTCCGGTCGTCAGACGTTCCTGCAAAATGCTGAGCCGACTGCGCTGTGAGCCGATTCGCGCCGTCAAATCCGAATTGGTTGAACTGTCGGTTACTCTAAAATTCATTGTGTTTTACCTTTTGAAAAATTACTGGGCGAGCGAAAGAATCGTCTGCGTCATTTCGTCCGCGACCTTCATAAAACGTGCGGCGGCTTCGTATGCTTTTTGATACTGCATCAAATTTATCGCTTCTTCATCGAGCGAAACGCCCGAAACCGCTTCGCGCTGCGCGGTCAGTTGAGAAATAATCGCCGATTGAGTTTGCAGCGCGTCATCCGCCGAACGAACTTGTTCGCCGACTTCCGAGATTATCGAACCGAAAATCGAACTGAACGATCCGGTTTTCGCGCCGACCGTCGTATTTTTGTCGGTCAGCAAATTGGCAATTTCGCCCGCCACCGTTCCGGCTTCTCCGGGCTGAGTGAGCGGCGAAGCGACGACGAGACGCGGATTCGTCGTAATATCGGCGTTAATTTTTATATTCGCGGCGGTTACGGGAAGAGTGGAATCATCGAAAAATTTCGCGCCCGCATTGCCGTCCAAATCAGTTCCGCCCGTGTGCAGTTGATTGACGCGATCAACGACGGCGGCGGCTAAACCATCGAGCGCGGTAATTTGTTTGGAAGTTTCGCCGAGCGCGTCCTGCAATCCGCGAATACTGCCTTCATCGAAAACCGCCGGTTCTCCTTCGATCTTGATCGTCGTTAAACCGAGCGGCGGAGTTCCCGCGGCGGTTAATTTAGTTGAAACATTTCCGGTAACGAGTGCGCGTCCTTCACCGATTGTAATCGTCAGCGTTCCGTCTTGATTATCGGTCGCTCTTGCGCCCGTCAATTCCGAAAGCTGTTTGACAAATTCGCCGCGTTGGTCGCGCAGAGATGAAGCATTTCCGCCTGTTTGATCGGCGGTTTGAATTTGTGCGTTGAGATTGGCAATTTTCTCCGAGAGAGAATTTACCTGTTCGACATTTGTGCTGATCTGCGCGTCAACGCCGAACTGAATTTCGCTCAGACGAGTGCGCGTTGATTGAAAAGAATTAGCGATATTTGCGCCTTTTTGCGCGACGACGGAACGCAGCGGAACCGAACTCGGATTTGCTTCGAGATCACGAAACGCACCGAAAAATCCGTTTAATGAGTTTTGCAAACCGCCGCTTGCGCTGCCCTGCAAAGCCGATTCAACCGGAGCGAGCGCGTCACGGCGGGCATTTAATCTGCCCGCGATTCCGGTTTCGGTTTGCAGTCTGGATTCGATAAAACTGTCGCGGAAATCCTGTATTCCGGCAATCGTTACGCCCGTTCCGACGCTGTAACCGGCGATATTCGTCGGCGCACCTTCAGCAAGCTGAACGCGCTGTCTGGAATAACCCGGCGTGTTGACGTTGGCGATATTATTTCCGGTAACGCTGATGCCCGCTTGATTGGCATTTAATGCGCGTCGTCCGATTTCAAAAGCTGAAAAATTAATGCTCATCTTGTAAATTTCCTTAAACGTATTTTAAAACCGGCGCGCGGTAAGTGGTCGGCGGCAAACCGCACATTTGAATGCAGGCGGTTGAAAACGAAGAACCGGCGAGCGCGAGTCCAGTCGCTCGTCCGGCTGCTTTTTGAAAACTTCGTGCATTTTCAAGCAATTTTTTTGCCGCCTCATCAAATTGTTCGCGCGCATCAGTTTCGAGCGCAGTTCTTTCCGCCTGATTTGCTCTTAATTCGGCAAAATTCGTCAGCGCGGATGTAATTTCCAGCAGACGCGAACGCATCCGCAAAAGTTCCGTTTCGCCGGCTTTCGTCAGCGATTCAATTTTGTCCGGTTCGCCGCTGACGAGCGTCGCCGTTAATTGTGCCGTCGCCGATTCGAGCCGCGAATATGCCGCCGCTTGTTCGGTCATTAAACCTGCTATCCTGCGAATTAAATCGTTTTGCATAATTTTTATTCGTCAAAGGAAAGCTCACGGCAGCCAAAAATCTACAATTTTTATTCGCCTTTATATTATTCGCTTTCCTGTTTCAAAATTGCATCGGCAATATCTTCGCTCGAAGGATTATAATCTCCTGAAGAAATTTGCTCGCGCAGATCATTTACTTTATCAACCCGCACATCCGGCAATTCCTTAATTTGGTCAACCAACTTTCCGACTTTCGATGCCTGATCTGAAAGCTGTAAACGATCATTTTCAAAAACCTTTCCAGTGCCGCTGCTGTCACTAACCGATGTTTTTACATCAGTTTTTTTAAGGTCGCTCTGGCGTGATGATTGAACTGACGATACATCATTTACATTATTTAATGTTATTTTACCCATCATATTCTCCTCGGGAGTAGTTTACCCAATTCTACATATCGGCATCTTAAGGTAAAACATTAGATAAATATTTTTGCGGGTCAACGGGTTTACCGTTTATGCGAACTTCAAAATGAAGATGCGGTCCGGTTGATTTGCCGGTCGAACCGGACAGAGAAATTTTTTCTCCGGCAGAAATCTTTTGCCCTTCGGCAACTAAAAGTTTGTCGTTATGACCGTAACGGGTTTGTGTTCCGTCCGGGTGTTCGATAATTACGAGATTTCCGTAACCGCCTTTCCATCCGGCGAATTTGACGATTCCTTCCGCCGCCGCGCCGACCGGTGTGCCTTTCGGAACTGCAATATCTATGCCGCCGTGAAACTTCGTTTTCTTGTCAATCGGATGAAACCGTGTGCCGAAACCGGATGAAATTCTGCCTTCGACGGGCATTTGCAAACCTGTCGTCTCCGGCGCATTTCCCGATTCTGGTGCAGAAACCGGCGCATTAACGGATTTTTTTACGACTGGAGCAAATTCGAGAAAAATCGGATCGCCGTTGGAATTCAACATAGTATTGCCGGATTCCTCGCTGTATCTGGAAAGAACTTCGACTTCATCTAATTTGCCGCCGGACGGCAAATTGATCGTTCTGTCGCCGTTATATCGCGGAATAGAATCGTCAGAAGTAAATTTATCAGCGTTAAAAACTCTCTGTTTTATATCTCTAAGAGATGAAATCGGGCTTGAATCCGATCTGAACGATCTCTGCTTTATATCTTTTACGGCTGAGATCGCGCTTGAAAAAGTATTTTCTCTTTTTCCCGCCGATTTTGTCTGACCGCCGAATTTCTCCGTAATCAAATCCGCCAAACCGACTCCGCCGGCTTCGGACATAGATTTTGCAAGCTGCTCTGAAAACATTTTCTGGGCTAAACCCGAACCGCCGTCGCTGCCGAAAAGTTTTTCTTCGCCGTCGTCGCCGTCCGAGTTAAGCAAAGAAGTCAACTGCATCAACAGAATCGCTTCAAACTGCTCCGCCGCACGACGAAGCGATTCGGCGTTCGGCTGATCGGTTTTAGCGATTCCCGTAGCGGAATTATTTATATTTTCGAGAGCGGATATAATCATAAAACTTACTGCATCTCCAGATCGGCGTTCATCGCTCCGGCGGATTTGATCGCCTGCAAAATGCTGATAATGTCGCGCGCCGAAACTCCGAGCGAGCGCAGACCGCGAACGACTTCGTCAATCGTCGCGCCGTCCGGTAAAATTACCGATTCGGCTTTTTTCTCTTCTACTTTAACGGTCGTCTGCGGAACGACGGCGGTTTCGCCCGTTTTGCTCAAAATCGAAGGCTGAGAAACTTCATATTCCGTGCCGATTCTCACCGTTACGCCGCCCTGCGAAATGGCGACTGAGGCGAGACGAACTTCCCTTCCCATAATGATCGTTCCGGTTCGTTCATTAATAATAATTTTGGCGATGTTTTCCGGCGTGAGCCGCAGATTTTCCATCTCGGCGATAAATCCGACGTAATTATCGTTAAACGCTGCCGGAATATTTACGTCAACATTTCTGCCGTCGAGAGCTTTTGCCGTTCCCGTTCCGAATTTCGCGTTGATGACCTGATTGAGTTTCGCGGCGGTCGAAAAATCTTCGTCGCGTAAAACTAAAGTCAGGCGGTTATTTTGAGTAAAATTGGTCGGAACAATTCTTTCGACGTTCGCGCCGTTCGGAACGCGCCCGACTGTCGGATGATTTATTTCGACCGAATTTCCCTGTTTTCCGGCTGAAATTCCGCCGATTGAAACCGAACCTTGCGCCACGGCGTAAACTTGCCCGTCAATTCCTTTAAGCTGCGTCAATATCAAAGTTCCGCCTTGCAGAGAACGCGCGTCGGCAATCGAAGAAACGGTAACATCGAGTTTCGAGCCTTGCCGGACGAACGGCGGAAGCGTCGCGGTTACTAAAACCGTAGCGATATTTTCCGGTTTGAGCGTCGCCGTTTCGGTGGAAATTCCCATCCGTTCGAGCAGATTCTGCAAAGTCTGGCGGGCATATAAATTTTGCTGAACGCGGTCGCCCGTGCGGTTAAGTCCGACGACTAAGCCGTAACCGATCAGTTGATTCGAGCGCACGCCTTCGATTTCCGCCAAATCTTTGACACGGACGCTCATTCCGCCGTCTGTTTGTTGACAGTCGGCAGTAAGCGGCAAACCGAAAACGAAAAATCCGGCGATCAGCAAAAGTGTTTTGCCAAAGTGCGCCGGAATTTGTAATTTTTTGATATTATTAAGCATTTATCGGTGTTTTAAGAATTCCTCGCCGCCGCTAAATGCCGTGCGTCGAAAAATTAAAAAGGTGAAATCTTGTCAAAAAGCCGGAATAACCAACCAGGCTTATTATCTGCTGATGCAACTCCCTTGCCATTAAATTCGACGCGCAGATCTCCGATCAAAACCGTCGGAATCGAATTATCGGCGGCGATGTCGTTCGGGCGGATGATTCCGGTAACGGCGACTTGTTCGGTTTCCTTGTTGATGCGGACGAGTTTTAACGCCTGAACGCGCAGATCGCCGTTCGGCAAAACTTCGATCACGCGAGCCGTGATTCGTGCGCGAACGTCGCTTTTGCGCTGAGTTGCGCCGTTTCCTTTATAGTTACGTTTGCCGAGCGCACCGATCACGCCTCCGGCAACCGCCGCGCCCGGAACTGGCAACGCTCCGGCGGCGGTCACGATTCCGCCGAGCGTTCCAGAATCGCGGTTGCGGTCTGCGCCCGATGTAACCGTCGCCGTGCTGGTTTCGTCAATATCTATAAAAACGAGATCGCCGAGTCCGCGCGCTTTAAAATCGCTGAATAAACCGCCGCTTGCGGGCGAATTGGCGAACAGCGAACCGTTTGCCGGAGCGATAGTTTCGACGATTGGCGGCGGCGCGACCGGAACTGTTTCTTCGAGTTGGACGATTTCCAGTTTCGGCTGTTGTTTTAATTTTTCTTTCGATTTTTTGTCCTGCGCCGGAGCCGGCAAAAAGGCAAATGAAATTAGTAATAAAGTTGAAAATATTTTGAATTTCATAATAATTTTCAGAAATTGATCTTAACTAAACCTTCATCAACGACGACGGCTTGTAAGATAATGTTCGATTGTAAATTTTTGACGGCGATGCGGTCGCCGATCTTTCCGGCGGCGCGGGCTTCGCCGTTGACGATAATTTGCAGTTTTCCCGATTGCCCGACGATTCTCACCGGATCGCCGTTCCGAATGACGACGGCGGAAATAAACGAATCGGAAGTAATTTCTTCATCGCAGGCGACATTTTTTATCAAAATTTTGCCGCGCAGTTCTTCCGCGTCGCGCAAATATTTTACGAGAGGTTTTTCGATTCGCCGCTTTTCAAGCCGCACGTCCGATGCGCTGATTTTCGAATTGGAATTCAATTGCTGTTCAGCGACGAGAATTTCGGCGAAACCTTCGGCTTCCGCATTTGCCGAAACACGGCGAAAAACCGCATCATTGACGCGAATCTCAATCGAGACGACGAACGGCGCGAATAAATTGCGAACGCCGCCGAGATTCGCCCGAATTTCGACCTTTCCGAGCGGAACTAAAATTTTCTCCGGCAGATCGGCTTTTATGAGCCGCATTTCGATAACTTCGGCGGAAATATTATTTTGAACGGCGGTTTCGATCGCTTCACGAATTTGAGTTGCGCCGATTTCCTGCGCCGCACGCCGCACGCTGACTGTCTGCGGCGACACGAGCCGAAAATCCTGCGCTTTGTATCCGGCAGAAGAAATCAACAGCGAAATTCGCTCGCGCGATAATTCCCGCACCGCGCCGATGTTCGGAGCATAACCGAGCGAGATATTTTTCACACGTTCGGCTTGCGATTTTTCTCCCGAAACTTCGGCGATGTCGCCTAAATTTATTAATGAACTTTCGACGGTCGTTTCGCCCGTTACGCGAACGACTATTTTCGATTGCGCCGTCGCCGGGAAATAAATTCCGATTGTTAATAAAAAAGCGAACGCAAAAACAAACGAGCGCAGAGAAATTCCACCGATGCCGAAAACTTTATGAAACAGTTTCGGTCGGGCGAAATGTGAACTTTTGCGAGTTTGTTTTGCGTTTCTTTTATTCATTAACTGACTGCCTGATTGATCGTTCCGAGCATTCTGTCCGCCGTCGAAATTACTTTTGAATTCGTTTCGTAAACTCTCTGCGCGGAAATCATATTGACGAGTTCTTCGACGACGTTGACGTTCGAACCTTCGACAAAACCTTGTGTTATTCGTCCGACACCGTTGGCATCCGCCGAACCTGAAACCGCTTGCCCGGACGCGCCGGTTTCCTTGAAAAGATTGCCGCCGATGGCATCTAATCCGGCGGGATTGGCAAAGATCGCCAGTTGAATCTGACCGACATTTTGCGCTTCCGCTTGTCCGGCGACGGTGACGGAAACCGTTCCGTCCGTGCCGATCGTGATTGATGTCGCTTCGGTCGGAATCGTGATCGAAGGTTCGAGCGGTTCGCCCATCGAAGTAACGACCTGACCTTGATTATCTAAATGAAATTGTCCGGCGCGCGTGTAAGCGACATCGCCGTTTGACTGCCGCACCTGAAAAAATCCGCTGCCTTCGATAACCATATCGAGCGGATTTTGCGTCTGTTTGTAATCGCCCTGCAAAAAGATTTTTTCCGAGGCAATCGTCCGTGCGCCGAGACCGATCTGCAAACCGACCGGCAAATTCGTCGAAGCGTTTGCCGCGCCGCCCGCCGTTCTCAGATTTTGATAAAGCAAATCCTGAAATACGAGTCTGGTTCTTTTGAAACCGACGGTCGAGGAGTTCGCCAGATTATTGGCGATGTTGTCAACATTTTGCTGCTGCACCTGCATTCCGGTCGCAGCCGTTAATAAAGCTCTGTTTGGCATAATTTTATTTCCTGTTAATTTTGTAAATTAAACTTTTCGCTTCAAATTTCCGCGATCAGATTAAATTAGTTCTACATTTTTCCGATTTCTCCCGATATTTTGCGTCCGATGTCGTTCATCATCATCGAAACCGATTTTTGAAGCGATTCGAATTCGCGGCTGTTGTTAATCATCGCCACCATTTCGGAAATGGAATTGACGTTTGACGACTCCAACGCGCCTTGTACTACTTTTGAATTGACGTTGGCGACGGGCTGTTCCGCGCCGTTCGCCAGAAAAAGCGATTCGCCTTCCTGCGTCAAAGCCGTCGCCGGATTTTCAAAACGCACGACTTGTAATTTATCGAACGCTTGTCCGCCGACCGATAAAGTTCCGTCCGCACCGATAGAAAGTTCGCCGCCGCCCGGCGGAATGGTGATCGCGCCGTTTTCGCCGATGACCAGATCGCCTTTGTGCGTAACGAGTTGACCGCTCGCATCAAGCGTGAAGTTTCCCGCTCTCGTGTAGCGCGTTCCGTTCGGCGTTTGAATCTGCAAAAATGCGTCGCCGTTAATGGCAACGTCCAGACTTCTTCCGGTTTCCCGAATGTCGCCGCTTGTAAAATCCGTCGCGCTCGATGTTTGCACGCCCGCCATCAAATTCTGTTTGTCGGTCGCGCCTTTTGCGGCGGCATCAAACGACGTGTAAAGCAATCGCTGGGCTTTGAAACCGTTGGTCGAAGCGTTGGCGATGTTGCTCGCCTGCACATCCAAAGTCCGCTGACGCGAACGCATTCCCAAAAAAGCTGTGTAAAGTCCGTTGTTCATAATTTTTGTCTGAGTTACGCCGTAATTCGGCTGAGATTGATAATAAGCTGCACTTCGCCCTGCATCATTCCGAGCGTCGAAGCGATTTCGTCTATACTTTGACCGCGGGCGGCGAGTTTTAAAACGCGGTGACGGCGTTCCGTAATAATTGATTTGGAATTATCTTCGAGATGATCTTCCAGCAAAACGTCTTCCTCGGACGCTTTCGGATTGCGAACGCGACTTTCGAGCCACGCGATGCGGCGCGATTGTTCCGAAATACGATGCACGTCCGTTTCGTTTATTTCCTTGTAATTCGTAACGGTTTCTTCTAAGTCTTCCATTCGTTTGCCGAGAAATTCGAGCAAGCCGCGCTGATCGTGCGATTTTTTCATACTGAATCTCGAATAGACAAACGCCGAAATTCCGATTAAAACAGCTACCGATGCAATTATAATTTCCGTCATAATTAAACCTCTTGTTTACTATTTGAATCGAGCAAAGTTTGCGAACGTTCTTCCGGCGAACCGATTTCAGTAATGCGAACTCCGTAATAACCGTCAATAACGACGACTTCGCCGCGGGCGAAAGAAGAGTTGTTAACGAGCAATTCGACCGGCTCGTCAATTGTCCGGTTCAGTTCGATCATCGAACCGATGCCGAACCGGACGACATCTCGCAGCGGCATCGCCGTCAACCCGAAACGAACCGTTACGTTCATCTCGACATCAAGCAGGCGTTCTATGTTTCTTGAAGATTCTTCCATATTCAAAACCTCTTCTATAAAAGTCTGAGCGACATTTTATAAGGCAACTTTCATTTCTAAATATTTAAGCTATCTGGACGACGATTCTGCCGTCGAGCGCGGCGAGTTTGCCGCTGAAATTAACAGTATCGTCAACAATTACATTAACCGGATTTTCAGTTCGGTGATTAGTTTGAATGACATCGCCGGTCGCCAAAGCCATCAAATCCGAAACTGCAACGGGAAGTTTGTCGAGTTCGGCGGCAATCGGAAAAGGCACGGTCGAAATTGTTTTCAACATACATTTCGTCGCTTCCGGTTCGGGAACTTTGTTGGAGGAATACGAAGATTGAGTAAATTTTTCGATAACTCCTTCAAGCATTCCGATCGGCAGACAAATGCTCATCGAACCGTGTGCGTCGCCGACCCGCATTTGATAAACAATCGTCGCTACGACTTCATTCGGAGCAACAATCTGCAAAAGCTGCGGACAGGTTTCATAACCGACAATTTCGGTTTTGAAATCTATGATCGGTCGCCAAACTTCACAGTATTTTTCGGTTACGAGCCGCAGAAAACCTTCCAGAATTTTCATTTCCAGATCGGTCGCCGCGCCGTGGTCGCCGTTGCCGACACCTTCTCCGCCGAGCATCCGATCAATAATCGGAAACGCAACCGAGGTGTTTGTTTCAATTGCAAAATTGGTCGGCAGTTGAGCGGCTGAGATATTAAAAATAGTCGTCGGATCGGACATTCCGCGAAGATAATCGCCGAACGACTGTTGATCAACCGAGATCAAATTAACTTCGGAAACCGCCCGCAGAAAAAGCGGCAGACTCGAAGACAAAACTTTGGCAAATAAATCGTGCAGTAAGTAAAGCGAACGCACCTGTTCTTTTGAAAGACGATCCGGTCGGCGGAAATTATACGGCAAAATCCGGTGACGTTTATCATAGTCTTCGCCCGTCTCGCCCGCCTGATTTTCCGGCAAAAGAGCTGACATTTCCTCTTCACTTAAAAGATTTTCCTGATCTTCTGTATTCATTATCTAAATTTATTTCAATAAATTGGTTCGCAGACGAATAACCGCTTGTGACCGCATCTGTGAAACTCTCGATTCGCTGACTCCTAAAACTTCGCCGATTTCTTTCATCGTTAATTCTTCGAGATAATAAAGCGCGATCACCTGCCGTTCACGTTCGGGAAGTTTTTCAACCGCTTTGGCAAGTTGCCGCCGGCGTTCGTCATTTTCGAGATTTTGAAAAGGCAGTTCGTTTTTATCGGCAACTAAGTCAGCCGCCGTTAATCCGGTATTTTTATCAGGTTCATCCAGATTCGTAACCGTCAGTCCCTGCATATCCTGTTGGATTTCGTAAAGTTCGGAAAGTTTAATATTCATTTCCGCAGCGACCTCTTCGGGTTCGGCAACACGCCCGTTTCGCTGTTCGATAACCGAATAAGCATTCTGCACTTCGCGGATGCGGCGGCGCGTCGAACGCGAAGCCCAATCGAGCGAACGTAAATTATCTAAAATCGCTCCGCGCACGCGAAGTTCGGCAAACGTCGTAAATTCCACGCCGCGTGAAGTATCGTAACGCTCTACCGCATCAATTAAACCGACAACACCGGCACTGTATAGATCGTCTCGTTCGACTGTCGGCGGCAATCTGGAGGCGATTCGGTCGGCGATATATTTTACCTTCGGCAGATGCGACATAATTAAATGCTCGCGTCCGCCGCCCACACTGCCGTTTGCTGCATAAGTTCCTGAATTTTGATAATTTGCCGTTGCCGATTGTTGAAACATTTTTGTAAAAACTTATAAATTTAACATCAAGAGAATTTGATTAAACGCCGGACAGAATATTCCAGAAAGATTCGGTTTGCAGAGGAATATCGTAACCTTGTTCGGTCTGACTGTGAAGCAGTTTGGCGATTAATCGAATCGCGCGGCTCGAAGGCGAATGCGGCGCGTAACGGGTAATCGGAACTCTCTCACGAATCGCCGTCGGAAGCTGAGAATCGTGCGGAACCATTCCCAAAATTCTTAGTTCATAATTTAAGAATCCTTTGACCGCCGTGCTGACCTGCTGAAAAACCTGTTCGCTGTCGCCGACTCCGACCGCGTTATTGACGACGACGGAAATCGGTTTATTTGGACAATGACGCAAAAGAATTTTGATTGTCGCGTAAGCGTCAATTATCGAAGTCGGTTCGGGCGTAACGACAATAATGACTTCCGCCGCCGAAATCAGAACGCCCAAAACATTGTCGGCGACTCCGGCAGCCGTATCAATCAGCAAAAAATCGCTTCGTTCGTCGAGTGCCTGAAGTTGATCGAAAAAAGGTGAATTATTATTAAGTTGATAATTTATTAATTCTTCGACTGCGCTTCCGCCCGGAATCAATTTTACCGACTCGGACAGAGAAATTTCGACATCCTCTAACCGTCTCGCGCCGGAAATGACGTGACCGAGATGAAATTTGGGATTTACTCCGCACAATAGATCAACATTTGCCAAACCGAAATCGGCATCGAGCAGTGAAACTTGATTGCCGAGTTTGCCTAATTCAAGCGCAAGATTAAGCGTCAAAGTTGATTTTCCGACACCGCCTTTGCCTCCCGATATTGCCAGACAACGCATTTTCCGTGTTTTCCCGGAAGAGATTTCGTCTGTTTCCGCGCGGTTAAAAGCAATCGGCGGCAAGGCTGTCGCCATTTGTCGTAATGTTGATGCTTGATCGTTCATTTTTATAAATGCCTAAACTAATCGTTGGTTAAAATCTAAATTCCGCGAAATATGTTTTTCCGGTTTATTGACCGAGAATTCTGGAAACGAATCTTTCGGGCGTGGCAACCTGCAAATCTTCCGGCACTCTCTGACCGGTGGAAAAATAGACGAGCGGCAACGGACTTTCGGCGACGAGTTCGAGCGGCGAACCCGGACGCAAAGTTTCATCCATTTTTGTTAAAGCCATACAATCTGCGCCATACATCTCGAACTTCTTGATCGCGGCGGCGGCATCAATCGGATTCGTCGTTGCCTGCACGGCGAGACATTTTCTGATTTCCTTATGCTGCGCCAGATATTCCGAAACTTCATACTGATCGGCTAAATCGTGCGGATTTTTTCCGGTCGTATCTATAAAAACATTGGCATCTTCCGGCAGACGCTTTAAGATCGCTTCCACCTCGAAAACGGAACGGGCGATATGACAACCCGCGCCGATTATCTCAGCGTAAGTTTTCAACTGTTCGACAGCCGCGATGCGATATGTATCGAGCGTGATAAGTTCGACGCGGCGACGCTCGCGCAATCCCATCCACGCGGCGAGTTTGGCAATCGTCGTCGTTTTCCCGACACCGGTCGCGCCGATTAACGCCAGAATAATTCTGTCGCCGCTTTCCAAAGGATTGTCGGCAAATTTAATTACTCCGCTAACCGCCTGCAAAAGAGCTTCGCGGGTTATCCGATCAGGTTTAATCAAGCCTTTTTTATACTGCGGGATGATATTGAAAATCATCTGGCGGGCGGTTTCGGTCGAAATTCCGCGCGAAGCCAGTTCCATATAAGACTCAAAAAAAGGCGAATCGAGAACTTCGCCGAATTCGTCAACATTCGGTATATTTTGCCCGAAGTGAACATTCTGACGCGGAGCAAGCGAACCGAGCGAAAATTTTACTTCGCGGAGTTCGGCTCTCAAAAGCTCGAATTCGCGGTTTGAAATCTGTAATGAAGTTTTTTCAACGGTCTTATTTTCTTTTGTTTCGACCACGACCGACTCTTTCACGACCGGCTCTTTTATAACCGTCTCCGCTTCATTTTTTTTATGAACTATTCGCGGTGCCGACGGATTGATCTCGACCGCTTCAATCGGCGGTAAAATCCGGCGCGGCGGCACAGTTCCCAAAACTTTCGGGGCTGTCGCAGCGGAAGTCGTCGCAGAAAAATTTTTGCCGCCTGTCGTTCGGCGCATTTTTAAATCATTTAAAAGCCTTTTTCTGTCGTCATAAGTCTGTGGAACGGCGAGCGTATCATCGGTTAAATTAAGCGCATTGATCTGACGATTGGTTTTAGCGATTGGTTTCACCTGCTGTTTAACAAACGGTTTTTCGTCATTACTTGCCGTAACCGCCGCACTGATTTCAACCTGCATCTGCGAACCCAAACCGAGAAAACCGCCTCTGCGTACTTGTTTTGTTTCCATCACGAGAGCGTCTTCGCCTAAATCCATTTTGATTTGCTCCAGAGCTTCGCGTGTGGTTGCTGCCCGATATTTTTTAATGTTCATCGCAATTATTATTAACTTACGCGGCTTAAATTTTTATTTTTCTGTTTCCTAAAAGCCGGATTCAAATATCATCTAGAAAGGCTGAGTTTTGAATCAATCAACTGCTCCCATCGAAACCAGTCGAACATTTGACCCGACTTCCCCGTGGGATATTATTACCAGTTCAGGCAAGAACCGTTCCGTAAGTTTTCTCAGGTGCGGACGCACCATCGAAGAGCATAAAACGATAGGCTGCGACATCACGGCGGCACGCGAAGCGGTTTCTATTTTTTCCAATATCTGTCTGCCGAATTCCGGCTCAATCGGCTGATTATTCGCGCCGCCGAGCAGTCCGAGACGTTCGGCAAGCTGATTTTCAAGACGCGGATTGAGCGTCAAAACGGACAGTTCCCCGCTCTCGTTGGCGAGACTTGCCGAGATGGTTCTGGCAAGCGACGAACGGGCGGCTTCCGTCAAAGCATTGACATCGCGCGTCACCACACCGACATCTGTGATAGATTCTAAAATCGTCGCCAGATCGCGGATCGGCACGCGCTCGCAAAGTAAATTTTGTAGAACTCTCTGCGTCTCGCCGAGCGAGAGAACTTTCGGCGTTGCTTCCTCGACGGTTTTCGGATGCGTTTCTGCCAGCGAATCAAGCAGAGCGCGGGTTTCCTGTCTGCCGAGCAACTCGTGAGCGTGGCATTTTATTATTTCGGAAAGATGCGTACAGACGACGGTCGTCGAATCAACTACCGTGTATCCGGCGGAAACGGCGCGGTCGCGGTCTTCGCTTCTGCGAATCCAAACCGACGGCATCCCGAACGCCGGATCGGTCGTTTCGATGCCCGCCATTTTTTCGCGCACAACGCCCGGATCAATTGCCAGAAAGCCGTCGGGGTATAATTCTCCCTGCGCGATTTTTTCTCCTTTGAGCAGCAGCGCATACTCGCGCGGCGCAAGCTGTAGATTATCTCTGACGTGAACCGAAGGCACGATAATTCCGAGTTCGATTGCCATCTGACGGCGAATTTCGCGGATTCGATTGAGAAACGAATCGTCTGAACTAACCAGACCGACCAAGCCGTAACCGACCTCGAGCGCAAGCGCGTCAATTTTCAACAAACTCTCAATTCTTTCGGGTTCTTCCACATTCTCTAACAATTTCGCCGCCGATTCTTCAGCTTCTAGTTCCTGCGCCGTATTTTTCGCTTGATACATCGCCAGATAACCGACTATTCCCGCGCCTACGGCGAGCGAAAGAAAAGCAAAATGCGGCATTCCGGGCAGAATTCCGAGAAAGGCAAGCACTGCGGCGGCGATAAATAAAGGTCGCGGATTATTCAGCAGCTGTGTCGCCGCTTCATTTCCCATACTCGATGTCGTTGCCGAACGTGTAGTAATAATCGCCGCCGCCACCGAAACAAATAAAGAAGGAATTGCCGCCGCAACACCGTCGCCGACCGTCAAAGTCGTATAAAGTTTTATTGCGTCCGCCAGCGGCAGACCGTTTTGCAAAACACCGATGGCGAAACCCGCGCCGATATTGATGACGACGATAATGATCGAAGCAACCGCATCACGCTGCGTAAAACGAATCGCGCCGTCCATCGCGCCGTGAAATTCCGCTCCCTGACTGATGTCGTCGCGCCTCTGCTTTGCCGTTACCTCGTCAATCATTCCCGCCGCTAAATCGGCATCAACCGCCATCTGTTTGCCGGGCATCGCGTCGAGCGTAAAACGCGCCGAAACTTCCGAAGAACGCACTGCACCGTGATTGACGACCAGAAATTGAATCGCCAGCAAAATTAAGAAAATAACCACGCCGACGACGAAATTTCCGCCGATGACAAATTCGCCGAACGCCTTGATAACCGAACCGGCGGCGGATTCACCGGAATTTCCGGCAGTCAAAATCAGACGCGATGTCGCAACGTTCAAGGCAAGCCTGTAGAGCGTCGTCATCAGCAATAAATTCGGAAATGCCGTAAACTTTACAGGTTCGAGAATATACATCGAAACCAACAGCACGACGACTGACAACATCAAGTTAAAACTGATTAAAACGTCGAGCAGTATAGCCGGCAAAGGAACCAGTAAAACCAACAAAATCACGACCGCCGCTAACGGCACGGTAAAGTGCGAAAAGTTTTGAATTTTTCCTAAAAAGCGTTCAATTGAAGAGTTTTGCATCAAAATTTGTAAAAATGAAGTTAGCAATTTACCGTCCGGAAACTGCTTCACAGACGGTCAATGCAAATTCAGTGCCGTAATTATTTGAGGTCTGACAACGCGGCGCAGTCAGAATACTTTGGAAATGTTTAGAAACTCTGAAAATTAAAATTGAACAATTCTTTTTCTTTACCAGTTTCAAACAGTTTTTAAGATTTGCGGAATAACATCGAAAGATCAATGATTTTTATTAGTTTTTTCTTTATTCCCGAAAAATACGGGTTAAGTCGCATTCGGGCGGGCTGCAAAAGACTTTTGAAGTTTGAAAATGAGTTTTAGCAAAATTATTAAATTGATTTAGTTCTACAGGTCGGAACCGGAGAGAGTTTCAGATGCTGAAAAGTCAATAATTAAGAGCAAAAAATCAATCTTTGAAAAAATCCTCCGGCAAATGCTCACCGTAAGTGCGGAAATAGAGTTGTTTTTTGAATTCCTTTTCCGACAAATCTTTCGGCAAAGATGCGATGATCTCATCGCGCACAAATTGAGTTATCTTACACGAAATTTTAACGCGCTCAATCGGCGTTTTCTTCATCGCCAGATCATTTTGCATCTTCCTGATTCCTGCCGAAACGTCCTCACCATCACCGCCGTAAACCAGACAAGCAATAATGTCGTCTTCCGTCAGATAAGGAAACTCTGCCAATAATTCATCTTCGCTCATCCCCGAAGCAAGATATTCCAAAACATCCTCAATCGTCATCCGCATTCCGCGAATACAAGGTTTTCCGCCGCGTTTGCTTGGTTCGATGGTGATAATGTTTTTGTAGTTCACGTTTAATATTCTAAGATTTCCAAATAGAAATAGCTTTTTCAGCTAAATAATCAGCGCGATTTTGAATGGTTAATTCATTCCAATCGGATTCGTCAAGAAATTCTCCGAGCGTTTCTAATCCGGCAGAATAATGTTTTAATCCTTTCCTATCACCTTTTCCATTTTTCTTGGTTTCCCAATCAGAATCTCTAATTGAAGAATTGAGAGATGAAGTTATAATCGCTAAGTTTCCTAAAGTCAAAAGTGTTCGATTACGATTTATTTTTTCTTCTGGCGTTAGGGAATTATCCCAATGATTTTCCCATTTTTTCGGCATTAAGTGTTCTAAGCTATATCTGTTTAATCCCAAAAGCGAAGTCGAATGAGAGTTTCTATTTCTTATTTTTGATTCCATCAGATAAAGAATTCCGGCAGACTGCTTATTAACGAGCTTAGAATCTTTAAAGCCTTCAGTAACTTCTTCGTCAGTCGGCATATAATTGACCTTTTCCGATTGGCTGTCAATATAATTTTTAGAGTCTTCCTTCGTGAGAACCCGGTTCAAAATAAGCCTTTCAGAAAACAACTGATTATAGTTTTTGGTGTTGGCATGAGTTATCATTCTTCGCATAATGTAAGATTCTAAATACTCAAATAACTCTTTCTTTTGATTTGAATCTAAAACATTCTTCAAAACAAACAACACATACGGAATCAAAGTTGTATTTTCTAAACCAAAAATGATCGCATTGATTCTTTCTACGCCATACTGATCCGTAATTTCAGAATCAACAATGTCGAAATCAAAACCATCACGATAAATCTTGGCATAATCCCGAATCTCGGAAACTAAAGCTCGTTTGTCAATTCCGTATTCAGAGATGAATTTTTTGTAAGAATCGAAAAGTCCTTCAACTTTTGTAAAATCGTTTTTGTCTTCCGTCTTAACATTCAATTTATCGTCTTGAACTTTTATTTGTAAAAACGAGTAAAAGAAAAGGTCAATATTATTTCTTTTCGTTCTTCCGGTCGTGATTTCTTTATCCCAAAAATTTTTGGTTTCTAAATCCTTTTCAAAGATTTCACGCCAATAGTCAATGTAATACTGAAGTTCATCTCTACCGAAGAAATAATTTTTCAGCAATTCTGCTGTTGTGAGTCTGACACCTAATGAATTTATCGTATCGAAAATTTGTTGTTCGTCTTCATCTTGTCCCAAATCAATCCCAACAAACATTATATTGCTGAGAATCTTTTGAAAATCTAAAAGGTCAATATCAATTTTGTCACAGAAATAATTGTAGGCATTTGTTATTTCGTCAGTATCTGTCAATTCATCTTCCGACGTAAGATTCAAAATTCGATTGAATGAATCAATATCATTATGATTGTGAAGCAAAGCAATTTCGTTATTAATAAGTTTAAAAACTCTTTCAAAACTCGCATTCAAATTTGTTTTGAGGCACAACACTTTGAAGAAGATATTGAGCGTGGTTATTCTTTGCTGACCATCAACAACTGTTCTAATGTCTCCTACAATATTTTGAGTGTTTGTAGTCTGCTGTTTTAGAATGACCGAACCTAAAAAATAAGGCTTATTTGATTTTGAAACATTTTCCATATCATTCAAAAGCCTTTCCCACTGTTCTTCTCCCCAAACATATGAGCGTTGAAAAAATGGAATCTCTAAAACGCGATTGCCGTTAAAAATATCGTTAATTGTTCTCTTTCCTGCTTCCATAATTTTTACATTTTACTCAACATTAAAATACTTCGCCTCAGGATGATGAATGATGATCGCCGAAGTTGATTGTTCGGGGTCGAGGTGGGATTTTGTTAGTCGTAAAATTCGCCTCTGTGAGCGACACGAATAACGGTTACGAGCAATTCGCCATCGTCAACCGTGTAACCGATGCGCCAATCGCCGACGCGGATTCGCCACACGCCGGGCTCGCTTGAAACTTTTCGGCAACCGGCGGGACGCGGTTCACCGGCTAAATCCATAATCGCCTTGACGACGCGATTTTTATTTGAGCGGTCGAGTTTTTTGATGTCTTTTTCGGCGCGTTTGATGATCGAGATTTTATACATCTATCTCACCTTGTTCGCGCATTTCCTCTAAAAACTCGTTAAAATCGCGCTTCGATTCGTCTTTGCTTTCGCGGGCTATCTTGCCGAAATGCAAATCTTCGATCATTTCTTCGTAATCTTCAATCGGCACGATTACCGCCGTTTTATGACCTTCGACATCGGTTATGTATTGAACATTCGTCATAGATTTTTTATTTCAACTCAGTTTATACAGTATTAAATAATTGCATCTAATTATTTAATAATTGCATTTAATACTGTATAAATTATAACTTGTTTTTTAACATTTGTTCCGTTTCATTTATTTTAGGCGGAAATTTTATTTCAGGAATTTGTTCCTCAATACATTTAATCAATTCTGAAATCACGTTATTATTTTTTGTTGCTAATAAAGAATCTTCGTTTTTTTCTATGTAAGAAATTGTTCTGACAACGTCTTTAATTGAAATATCTCTGCTTTGAGAAAATTCTCTGATTGCAGACTTTAAAACTGATATAAATCTTAGATTATAAGCTGTTCCAATTTCTCTTGATACTTCAACTTGATTATAGTCAATATCAATAATCGCTAAATTATTAGCCTTCATAAAAGTTTTTAACTCTCTTCTATGGTTTTTAACAGTACTTTTTCCAATCTTTTTTCTTTTATTTACCATCCACTCATCTTTCAAATTAACTTCTTGATTAAATTTATATCCGTCGTGTTGTAATAAAAGGTTAAGAAAGATTACAGCTTTGGCAGGAATTTCAAGCATTTGAAATAAAGTCGGACACAAAACAACAATCAGACGATATGTTAAATATGACTCTATTTCATTAAAATCGTCCATTTGTAAAATGGCAGAAATTTCGTTCTTTTTATCATCTACTATATAACGAATATTTTTCATAAAATTAGTTCACAACTTAGTCAACATTAAAATACTTCGCCTCAGGATGATGAATGATGATTGCCGAAGTTGATTGTTCGGGGTCGAGTTGGAATTCTTCGGTTAGTTCGACATCAATTCTTTCGGGTTTTAAGAGTTCGAAAAGTTTGGTTTGGTCTTCGAGGCGCGGACACGCGGGATAGCCGAAGCTGTAGCGTGAGCCTTGGTAGCCTTGTTTGAAGAGTTTGTTTAAGTCTTTTGCGTCATTTTCGGCGTAACCGAGTTCTTCGCGGATGCGTTTGTGCCACATTTCGGCGAGGGCTTCCGCCGATTCGACCGAGAGACCGTGGAACAAAAGATAATCGGTGTAATTGTCGGACGCGAAAAGTTCGGCGGAATGCTCGGACGCTTTTTTGCCCATCGTAACGAGATGAAACGCGACTGTGTCAATTACGCCTGAATCTTTCGCAGCGAAATAATCGGCGAGACACAAGTTTTGCCCGCCGCGCTGTTCGAGCGGTTGGCGCGGAAATGTGAAACGCATTCTTTCGGTGCGTTCGTCGTCTTCGTAAATTATTAAATCGTTATTTTCCGACTGACATGGGAAATAGCCGTAAACTAATTTTGCTTCAAGCAGTTTTTCGCGGATCGCCTGCGCTTTGAGTTCGCGGAATTTCGGATAGACGGTTTCTTCGAGAATTTTTTGATATTCTTCCGGCGATTTTCTGCCCTGTTTATATTGCCACTGACCTTTGAAAAGCGCGGTTTCGTTGATGAAATCGAAAACTTTATTTAAATCTTTGATCTCGACGACCTTTGAACCGTAAAACGGCGCGGTCGGAATGCGCCCGGCGGGTTGGACGTTTGATTTTGTCGTGTGATTTGTTCGTTGTTCGTCGTTCGTCGTTCGCTGCGAAACTCTCGCGGCGACTTTTCCTAATTTTGCATCTTCGCCGACTAAATCTTCTTCATCCGTTATCGTTTCGATTGCGTCGCTTAAACCATCCGCTACCGCAGATGGTTCTGACTTGCCGTTCGCCGCCGCAGATTTTGTTTTAACTTCCGATTGCTGACTTCTGACTTCTGACTTCTGACTACTGTTTTCCGTCTTCTGCGTCAATTCGTCCATCGCGTTCAAACCGTCGAACGCATCACGCGCGTAGAACAATCTGCCGTCGAAGATCGGCACGAGATCGTTGTCAACGTATCGGCGATTTAACGCCGCGCCGCCTAAGACGACGGGCGTATTTAGACCGCGTTCGTTCATTATCAGCAAATTGTCACGCATAATCAACGTGGATTTGACGAGCAAACCGGACATTCCGATAGCGTGCGCTTTATGTTCGACTGCCGCATCTAAAATCGTGTCAACGCCTTGTTTGATGCCTAGATTGACGACCTTGTAGCCGTTGTTGGTCAGGATAATGTCAACCAGATTTTTGCCGATGTCGTGAACGTCGCCTTTGACGGTCGCCAAAACCATCACGCCTTTGTTCGATTCGCCTTCGACCTTGTCCATAAACGGTTCGAGGAATTTCACCGCCGCTTTCATCGCTTCCGCTGATTGCAGAACGAACGGCAACTGCATCTGACCGCTTCCGAACAAATCGCCGACGACTTTCATTCCGCCCAGAAGAATTGTGTTGATGATCTCAAGTGCGGGATATTTTTCGAGCGCGATTTTCAGATTGTCTTCCAAACCGATCTTTTCGCCTTCGATGATGTGTTCTTTTAAGCGTTCTTCAATCGGCAAACTCGAAATATCTTTCTTCATTGATTTCGTCGTTTTGCCCTCAAACATCGTCGTAAATTCGCCGAGCGGATCGTAAGTTACGATGTCGCCGTCGAATTTTCGGCGGTCGTAAATCAAATCAAGCGCGACTTCGATTTCGTGTTCGTTGAAACGATTGAGCGGCAGAATTTTCGACGCATTGACGATTGCCGAATTCATTCCGGCTTCGACGCATTCGTGCAGAAACACCGAATTCAAAACAACACGCGCCGCCGGATTCAAGCCGAACGAAATGTTTGAAACGCCCAAAATAATATTCGCGTCGGGCATTTCTTCCTTGATCTGTTTGATCGCTTTAATCGTCTCCGCAGCGTTTGCGCGGTCTTCTTCGATTCCCGTCGAAATCGGCAGCGCAAGCGGATCAAAGAAAATATCGTGCGCGTTGATGCCGAATTTTACTGAATCTTGATAAGCGCGGCGGGCGATTCTTATTTTATCTTCCGCCGTTCGCGCCATTCCAACTTCGTCAATCAAACCGACGACGATGCCCGCGCCGTATTCGCGTGCGAGTTCCAGAACCTTCAAAAATCGCGGTTCGCCGTCTTCGTAATTCGTCGAATTCAAAAGACATTTTCCGCCCGCGTGTTCGAGTCCCGCTTCCATTTTTTCCCACTCGGTCGAATCGAGCATCAGAGGAATTTTTACATTTGTAACAAGCCGCGAAACGAGTTCGTGCATATCGGCAACGCCGTCGCGTCCGACGAAATCCACGTTGACATCCAAGATGTGTGCGCCTTCTTTTTCCTGCGATTTGGCGAGATTAACGAGTCCGTCCCAATTTTCGGCTTCGAGCAAGTCGCGCATTTTCTTCGATCCCGACGCATTGACGCGCTCGCCGACGATCAAAAACGAATTGTCCTGATCGTAAGGTTGGCGAAAATAGATTGACGAAGCTGACGGCGCGAGTGAAGCGTCGCGCTGTTTCGGCGAGATTCTTTCGATCTCTTCGCGCAGCATTTTGATATGTTCGGGCGTTGTGCCGCAGCAGCCGCCGACGATGTTCACGCCGAAATCTTTGGCGAAATGGACGACCTGTTTTGTAAAACTTTCCGGCGTTTCGTCGTAATGCTGTGCGCCGTCTTTGACTTCCGGCAAACCGGCGTTCGGCAAAACCGACACGGGCATTTCGGAATGTTCGCACAGATATTTCAAAGATTCCGCCATCTGTTTCGGTCCCGTGCCGCAATTCATCCCGATCACGTCAATCGGAAACGGTTCGAGCGCGGTCAGAGCCGCGCCGATCTCCGTCCCGTTGAGCATCGTCCCGAACGTCTCGATGGTAACTTGCGCGATAACCGGAAGTTTGATTTTGTGCTTTTCGAAATAATCGAAAATAGACATCAACGCCGCTTTTGTTTGCAATAAATCCTGACACGTTTCGACAATCAAAATATCCGAACCGCCGTCAACAAGTCCGCGAATCTGCTCGTCATAAGCCGCTTTCAAATCCCGAAATGTAATGTGTCCGAGCGTCGGCAATTTCGTTCCCGGACCGATCGAACCAGCGACAAAACGCGGTTTCTCGTTCGTCGAATAATCTCTCGCCAGACGCTTCGCCAATTCCGCCGCTTTTTTGTTGACATCGTAAGTCTTCTCGGCAATCCCGAACTCCGCCAAAACGACTTCCGAACCGCCGAAACTGTTCGTCTCGATGACATCACAGCCCGCCTCCAAAAAATCGCGGTGAACGATCTCGATCGCTTCCGGCTTCGTATAAAGCAGATTTTCCGAACAATTCTCAAAATTCTGCCCGCCCCAATCCTCAATCGTCAAATCCTGCCCTTGCAGATTACTGCCCATCGCGCCGTCGAAAACGACGATTTTTTCTTTTAATAAATCTAAAAAATTCTTGCTCATAAAATTATGTTTTTGTAATAAAGAGAAAATTTCTATTCGCAGTTAATACAATGTAGTCTATAAAATTCTCCATCATTCAATTTAATCTTTTCCACTTCAAATTTTGAATCATTGTTGAAGACAATATATCTGTTTTGAGAATTCTTGGATTCAAAATCAACATCTCCGTTATGAAAAGGTTTGTCTATTTCCGGCATTATATGTTGTTCTGATTCAACAACTTGATTATCTTGAATGAAAAATAGTTTGTTTGAATAATATTTTGAAGCAGAAGAAAATTTTTTGCCAACTACTTTACTTATGACATTTTCTTCAACACTCATATCGAAAAAATACATTTTATCCCACGAAAAATTCGTAATGTCTTTGAGATTTAACGTGCAGTTTTTTGATTCTTTACAATTTTTTTGCACATATTCACTTATTTTCTCACTTATAGGCTCGCTGGATTTACGTGATGATTCCTTACATGCACAAATTAAACAAACCAACAGAATCAAAAACAAACTTTTCATACATTTTATTTCCTCAATGAGAACTAATTATGAATATCGCGTAGCGATCTAATGAATTTAGCCGTGCGTTTTAACGCACGGAACGTGATAAAAGTTTGCGCCCGTCGCGTCAGCGACGACTGAATTTCCAACATTAATTTTCAATTGTCGCTGACGCGACACAATTTTGCTTTTAATCTTCCGTGCGTTAAAACGCACGGCTAAATTCAAATGTCGCTGACGCGACGGGAAATTCACAAATTTCAAACTCAACCAAATAAATATTTTTCGTCAACAATTTCTACATCGTGTAATTCCAACAATTCGAGATATTCTTCTTCAAATGTTTTACCTTGATGTTTCCGCCGTTGATTTTTAATGTATTCAACGACTCTCGGCACAATTGATTTGCTGACTGAAAACGCCGAATAACCGTCTTGCCAGCCGAATTTTTGCAGTTTCGGAAATTCTTCGTGAATCCATTTTGACGATTCGCCTTTCAAAAATTGGGCAATTTCGCTCGGCGCAAATTTCGGCGGCGATAAAACAAGCGCGTGAATATGATCTTCGATTCCGCCAATCTGAATCGCCGTGCATTTATGTTTGCGAGCGATTCCGCCAATATATGCCCAAACACGATTTTCAATTTCGACATCAATCCATCGCTGACGATTTTTCGTGCTGAAAATGATGTGATAAAAAATTGATGAATATGTGTTTGCCATTGATTTTCAATTGTCGCTCACGCGACACAAATCATTTCCGCATAATTTCCGTGCAATAAATTACACGGTTAAATTCAAACGTCGCTAACACGACAAAAAATTGATTTTCAAAGCTCAAACAAAAATCCAAAATCGGCAATCCGAAATCCAAAATCAAAAAACTCTGCACCAAACAAGCGCAGAGTTTTTGTTAAAAAATTTAAGTTGAACTCACGAGCGGTTTATTTTCCGTGGTCGCAAGTCGCTGTAACTCACCACGTTTGAAATTTAAATTGAAACACTTACATCTCTAAAAATCAAACCGTAAACAAGTTTACCAAATCTCGCGCACATTTAATTCAAAACCATTTAGAACATCTTCGCCCGAAACCGTTTCGGGATTGTCTAAAATTTCCGTTTCGCCGTTTGCGCGATAGATGTGAACTTTTTTGTTCTTCGGATCAATCAGCCAACCGAGCGAAACGCCGTTTTCGATGTATTCGCGCATTTTGTCTTGCAATGTTTTAATCGAATCGGTTGAAGAACGCAGTTCAATAACGAAATCAGGTGTGATGCGGGAAACTTTTTGGCGTTGTTCAGCGGTAAATTTATTCCATTTTTCCCGCTTTATCCAAGATACGTCCGGCGAAAGTCTTGCTCCATTCGGAAACGTAAAAAATGTTGAAGAATCGAAAACGATTCCTGCTTTGTGCAAATCTGACCAATTTTCTGTTCGCGTTGTCAGTTTCGTATTTCTCCAACCCGTATCGGGCAATGTCGGCGGCATAATTATCAATTCTCCCTCGGCGGTTTGCTCGATTCTGAAATCTCTGTTTTTTTGACAGATTTTTTCAAAATGCCGATCGGAAATTTCGCCGACAAAGAATGAAAACGGCTGTCCCATAAAGGATTCGAGATTTCGGAGATTTTGAATTTCGGTTTGTGCCATAAATTTAAGCTCACAGAGATTTTAACATAAAAAAAGAGTTTTGACAGCAATATATTCACTCATAATCGGGCAAATTTAAACCGACTTGTTGCAGCGCAGTTTGAAAAGTAACGCCGCGCAAATCTGCAAAATTCGCAACCGCACTCATTCTTTCGGCGTGAATTATTTCGAGTTTTTCGATCAATTTTGCCAACTCCGCAAAACCTTCCGCCGAAAGTTTTTCATCGTCGCGCAGTTTTTGCAGTTCCTTCATTCGCGTCAGACTTTTCTTCGGCAAAGTGTTTTCAATCATTTTCAAAAGTTTTCCTTCTTCGCCCGAAAGATGCGGCGCAATTCTTTCGGCGCGAACTTCCAAAACATTGCCGACCAACTTTTCCAATTCGCTCAACGGCATCGTCTTGGCAGAAGAAATTATCTGTTGCGATGAAAGATTTTGTTGTGTGTTCATAATATTCACCCGTTTATAAATATAAACATTTGTTGATTTTCCCTCAAAAATTATTCCGTTTCACAAATTACTCAAACCTTCATTTCTAAACAGGCTTGACCTGCGTATCTTTGCCAAATGTAATAACCAGCATTTTACTCGGTTCAAGCACTTTCGCCGTGTGCCAGGTGTTGCGCGGAATTATTACCAAACCTTTGCTGCGAAGTTCGAGCGTTTGAAGATCGCCCTCTTTATCAAGCGTCAAATCCATCGCGCCCGACAATAAATAAACGATCTCTTCGCCGTTCGGGTGCATTTCCCAAGTGTTCCAATCTTCGACAAAATCGAATTCGGTAATCAGCCAATTTTGTCCGATCTCATCGAGTTTTTCGCCCGCCAAATTCCAGAAAGCATCGCCGCCTTCAAATGCTTGAATTGCGCCGTCCGCGCCGAGCGAAACATAATCGTTTGTAAAACCGTCTAAAATTTCGTTTTCCATAAATCAAAAAACTCTGCACCAAACAAGCGCAGAGTTTTTGTTAAAAAATTAAATTGAACTCACGGCTGTTTAGCGGTTTATTTTTCGTGGTCGCAAGTCGCTGTAACTCACCACGTTTGAAATAACAATTTCATCACTTTAACCTGCAAAAGTCAAAGCTATCTTATCAGCTCAACTTTGCAAAACGCCAACTTTTTCCATTCTTTGTCGGCGGTTACGGCAGTTGCATTTTGTAAGATCGCCAAAGCGATACAACTTCTATCGCCTAAGGATAAGCCCAAATGTTTGGTTAAAGGTCGAAGTTCGGCGGCTTTAGCAGCTTGTTCAAAATCGAAATCAACAATCTTTATTTGAAGCAAATTAAATGCTTCGATTGCAGTATCTTTAGAATGACCGTTTTCAATACTTTTCGTCAAAATTTCGGCGACATTAACATTACTCACAATCGCATCAGCAAAAAATCTCAACGCTTTTTCGGCACCGTTTTCTTGATTCAAGACTGCCAAAATTGCGGACGAATCCAGAACATTATTAATCATTTTCGACTTCCTTTCGTCTATCGGAGATGAGTTCATCAACAATCGAAACACCTTCAGGAACAAACTTTTTAAATAATGCTTGAGCCTTTCGAATTGACTCTTTTTGCGTCATTATTTTCAACGAATTATCTTCCAAAGTCAGATTCACATCTTCACCGATCTTGATGCCGAGTTGTTTTCGCATTTCTGCGGGAATGACGATTCTGCCGCCTTGGGTTACTTTTGTTTTGACAATTGTTTGCATAAATTCTACCTAATAATTGGCACTTAACAAGCATTATGACATTTAACGCAAAAAATGTCATTTATTTCATCGCTTCTGCATTAACGTAAAAATTGCGATCAACTTCAAAAGTTTTTATGTCGCCGTCAGCCGTAAAAGTCTGCATTTCTTCGGTCGGTTTTAACAAAATTTCTTTGCCGTTAATCTCGACGCGAAGCGGCATTGCGAAATCTTTGACGACTTTGTCGTATTTGTAAGTTACGGTTTTGCCGTCGGTTTTATATTGCAGAGCTGGAATCATCGTCGTCCGCAGATATTGGTCGAAAACTTTGCTGAGATCAATGCCCGATTTTTCCGAAATGTAATTTTCAACCTGCGCTGTCGTGACGGTTTGATGATAGAAATCTTTGTTCAAACCTTGCAGAATGCCGCGCCATTTTTCATCGTCGTTTATTATTTGGCGAATCGTGTGCAGCATATTGCCGCCTTTGGAATACATATCGCCCGAACCTTCGCGGTTCGTGCCGTAAGTTCCGATGATCGGTTTATCATTTTGAATGTTTTTGCGACTGCCGATGACGTATTCCTGCGCGTCTTTTTTGCCGAACCAGTATTCTACGAACAGGTTTTCCGAGTAATTCGTAAACCCTTCGTGAATCCACATATCGGCGGCATCTTTCATCGAAATATTGTTGCCGAACCATTCGTGTCCCGATTCGTGGACGATGATGAAATCGAATTTGAAACCGATTCCCGTGCCGCTGTAATCTCTGGCGCGATAACCGTTTTGAAACCAGTTGCCGTAAGTTACAGAACTTTGATGCTCCATTCCGGCGTAGGAAACGGCGACGAGTTTGTAGCCGTCTTCGTAAAACGGGTATTTGCCGAACCAATGTTCAAACGCTTCGAGCATTCGCGGAACTTCTTTAAACTGCTTTTTCGCAACTTCCAATTGATGCGCCAAAACCCAATACTGAATATCGAGATTTCCGCCCAAACCTTTGTAAGTTTCTTCCCAGTGAACGTAGTTTCCGATGTTCACATTCACGCCGTAATTGTTGATCGGATTTTTAACTTCCCAGTGATAAGTTTTCGTTTTTTCGGCTTTGTTTTCGTCAACTTTCTTCAAACGACCGTTTGAAACCGCGACAAGATTTTCGGGAACGGTAACGCTCGTCGTCATTCCGCGATCTGGTTCGTCGTAACCGATGTCTTTGTTCGCCCACCAAATACTCGCGCCGATTCCCTGCGCGGTCGTGACGATATAATCGTTTCCGAGATCGTCGTGTCCCCAGGTTACGCCGCCTTCCCACGGCGGATTTCGGCTTTCCGTCGGTCTGCCTTCGTAGAAAACCGTGATTTTATCTTCTTTTCCGACGGGCAGATCGTTTGCAAAATAAATCCAGTAAACATTGCCTTCGCGCTCGAATTTCAGTTCTTTGCTGCCGTGCGTAATTTTCGTAATTGCCAGCGGCATTTGAAGATCAATCTGCATTTTTTTGTCCGCTTTCAGAGTTTTAAATGTAATGACGTTCGAGCCTTTCATCATTTTCGTCTTCGGAAAAAACTCGACCGCCAGATCGTAATGCAGTAAATCCCACCAATCGCGCTCCGGCGTGATCGAACCGCGAAGCGTTTCCTGCCGGGTAACTCCTTTTGTTTGTGCGGAAATGCCGCTGACGTTAATTTGCGTCTGTAATATAATTAAAAAGGCAATCGTGAAGAGAATTTTTAATTTGTTCATAAATTTGTTTTCAAGATCAATTTAGAAAATTTCCTGTACGCCGAGTTCAAAACCGACCAACACATCTTCGCCGGAAATAGTTTCGGGATTTTCCAAAATTTCAACTTCGCCGTTTGCGCGGTAAACGTGAACTTTTTTTTCGTTCGGATCAATCAGCCAACCCAGACGAACGCCGTTTTCGATATATTCCGACATTTTGTTTTGAATCGGCTTTAAGTTGTCGGTCGGCGAGCGAAGTTCGATGACAAAATCGGGGACGATTTTCGAGAAAGTCTTTTTTTCATCGTCGCTCAAACTGTTAAATCTTTCTTTTGTTATCCACGAAACGTCAGGCGAACGCTTCGCGCCGTTCGGCAGTGTGAACATTGTCGAAGAATCGAAAACGATTCCGGTTTTATCAAATCTCGACCAATTTCCTACATCAATTATCAACTCACTATTTTTCCAACCGGATTCGGGACTTGTCGGCGGCACGATGATTAAATCTCCTTTTTTGTCTAGTTCAAATTTCAAATCACGATGGTTTCTGCACAGGTTTTCAAATTGTTCATCGGTCAGTCCGCCGAAATGAAAAACTATCGGAGCGGAAAGCATTGTAGAAATTTCGTCGTATTTGCTTACTGAAGTCGGCATTTAATTTCTCCGTAAAAAAACTCTGCGTCAAAATAACGCAGAGTTTATTATAACTCAAAACCTGAATTCATCTAATTTTCAGCCGATTCATTACTCGTTTTTCTTCGGCGCAAAAAGCAGTTCGCGTCCGACGTAATAAAGAAAAACCGCCAGCAGACCGAACGGGATCATCGCCAGCCAATCGGCATTGTCTCCGGCGAAAAACGGGTTATTAATTTCCGCCCATTTGCCCATCGAAGTCATAGACGCGGCGAAATAAACCGATGCGACGGCGAGCAGAATTCCCGCCAGCGCGCCGCCTGCGATGTAACCGGACGCGAGCAGAACGCCCGGACTTTTATCGGTTTCGGCGATCAATTCTTCTTCCGTTAAGTTTTTCCGCGCGAATTTTCTACGGACGTATTTATCAACCGCCCAGCGCACCATTCCGCCGATGAAGATAGGTGTCGAAGCGTCAATCGGCAGGTAAACGCCGACGGCGAACGCGAGCGACGAAATTCCGCAGAGTTCGAGCGTGATTGCAATCATCACGCCGAGCAAAACCAGATTCCACGGCAATTCCTGACTCAAAATTCCCTTGATGATGTAACTCATCAAAGTCGCTTTCGGCGCGTTGTATTTCTCGACGTTCTGCATTACGGGTTTGCCGTCCGCGTCAACTCCGGTCTGCACTTCCTTGATCGTGCCGTTGATTCCCGGATCAACTAAATAGACGGGTTTGCCCTGCCGGTCAATCAAATATCTGCCGACGAGTCCGTTACCAGCGTCGGTGTTGTGCCAGATGCGGTAAGTTTCCGCGTCCGTTCCGGCTTGCACGCCGCTGACTTTTTCGCTTTTTAAATTTCCTGAACTATCGCGTAAGAGTTCTTGTTCGGGAACTTGAAAATTCGCCGCAAAAGTTTCCGGCGCAACTTTTTGAAAGACGGTCGAAGAATCGTTTAGCTGAATTAAAATCGGTCCTAAAACGAGTGCGGAAACGAGCGCGCCGACCAAAATTGCGGTCTGCTGTTTCCACGGCGTTCCGCCGACGAGAAAACCTGTCTTTAAATCCTGCGAAGTCGTCCCGCCGTTCGATGCCGCGATGCAGACGATGCCGCCGACGCTCAAAGCCGTGACGAAATACGGATCGGGCGCAGTCCAACCGAGAAGCAGAAACGCGAGCGAAGTTAAAAGCAAAGTCGCCACCGTCATTCCCGAAATCGGGTTTGACGACGAACCGATCTCGCCCGTCAAGCGCGACGAAACCGTCACAAAAAGAAATCCGAAAACGATAATCAAAATTGCGCCGAGCAGATTCATTTTCAACGCGGGAACGAATGTGATGACGACGATCAGCGCGAGAATTCCGATAACGACCCATTTCATCGAAATATCCGTGTCGGTGCGCGGCGTAATCGTCTCGGCGGATGCGGCGCGTCGTCCGCGAAAGTCGGCGATTCCGCCCATTAAGCCTTGCCAGATCATCGGCAGGGAACGCACCAGACTGATAATTCCGCCTGCCGCCACCGCGCCCGCGCCGATGTATAAAACGTAGGCTTTCTGAATCTCGCCGATGCTCATTTCGCCGATCGTTTTCGCCGTTTCGGGATTTAAAGGTTCACCCAGACCCGCGCCGAAATATTTGATCATCGGAATCAAAACGAGATATGCCAAAACGCCGCCGCCGCACATAATTCCGGCGATTTTCGGTCCGATGATGTAGCCGACACCGAGCAGCGCGGGATTATTTTCGAGAGCGACCGAACCGCCTTTGAAAGTTTCGCCGAATTCCTTTTCGGGGTATTCCTTCCAACCGCTGAAAACCTTCATTATCGTGTTGTAAAGAAAGCCGATTGCAAAACCCGCCGTGATTATCAAACCGCCTTTTGATGCTGAATTATCATCTTCGACCGTTGCGATCTCCGACGCATTTTTCGATTCATCCGATGCGCCCGTTTTCAAAACTTCCGCACACGCCGTTCCTTCGGGATATTTCAAAATTCCGTGCTGATCGTGAATCAGAGCGCGGCGCAGCGGAATCATCATCAAAATTCCGAGAAGTCCGCCGAGAACCGCGACCAATGTGACGCGCGTAAATTCGAGATCGAACCCGAGAATCATAATCGCCGGCATCGTTACGCCGACACCAAACGCGATTGATTCGCCCGCGCTTCCGGCGGTCTGCACGATGTTGTGTTCTAAAATCGTCGCATCGCGCAGACCGAATTTCGACAAAATACGAAACAGAGTGATCGAAATAACGGCGACCGGAATCGAAGCCGAAACCGTCAGACCGACCTTCAAAACCAAGTAAAGCGACGATGCGCCGAACACAACGCCCAAAAGCGTTCCGACGATTAACGGTAAGATCGTCAATTCGCGCATATCGTTCACGCGGTCGGAAATATACGGGCGGAAATTGGCTAAAAACGGGTTGTTTTTCATAAAGAAACTCCGAACTAAAGTTTTTCAAATGCGGTTTGCGGAAAATAGATTTTTAGAAAGAATCTTCGGTTAATTTACAATTAAAAATGACTGGAGCGCAAGCGTCCTCGCTTGCAATGAGCGTCGCTTCGACGCGAAAAAATGTTGGATTACCCGAACGCCGCAGACAACGAACACTTTTTCGTGCTATCGCACTTATTGCAAGCGGGGACGCTTGCGCTCCAGTCGGCTTCGCGTTTTAATATAAAATTATGAAAAATAAAGTCTTTTCGTGTCTGTGCCTGTTTATATTTTGTGCTTTTTCCATCTTCGCGCAAAAAATTCCCGCGCCGAAGGACGTTATCGGTTTTACTCCGGGCGATGACCGGAGATTGGCGAGTTGGGCAAGTATCGTCGAATATTTTCAAAAACTCGACGCGGCATCTGACCGCGTAATTTTTAAGGAAATCGGCAAAACTACCGAAGACAGACCTTTTACATACGCCGTTATTTCAACGCCTGCGAATTTGAAGAATCTCGACAAATATATCGAGATCAACAACAAACTCGCCGATCCGCGAATTATCAAACGCAACGATAAAACCGCGCAGAATTTGATAAAGCAGGGCAAAACTTTTGTTTTGATTACCTGCGGAATTCATTCGACGGAAGTCGGTTCGACGCTTTCATCTATGCTGATCGCCGAAAAATTGGCGCGTGCCGAAGACGTAGCAACTAAGCAGATTTTGGAAAATACGATCATCGTTTTAGTTCCGTCACTCAATCCCGACGGCGTTGATATTGTGAAAAATTGGTATGACAAAACTCTGGGGACGAAGTTTGAAGGAACTTCGCCGCCGGAGCTTTATCAGAAATACGTCGGACACGACAACAACCGCGATTGGTATGCGTTTACGCAGGTCGAAACGCAGCTCGCGGTTGATAAAATTCACAACGTATTTCACCCGCAGATCGTCCACGACATTCACCAGCAAGGCTCAAACGGCGCGCGGCTTTTTCTGCCGCCGTATGAACCGCCCGTCGAGCCGAACGTGCCGCAGGAAATCGTCGAAGGCTACACCGAACTCGGCAATTTTATGGCGAAAGATTTGCGCGAAAAAGGTTTTGAAGGCATCACGAACAACACGACTTACGACGCTTGGACACCTTCGCGCGCCTATTCGCATTATCACGGCGGTGTGCGTATCTTGTCCGAAACCGCGTCGGCAAATCTCGCTTCGCCCGTCGAGATAAAATTTGAAGATTTGCGGAAAGGACGCGGTTTCGATGCGAAAAAAGAATCCGAAAACTTCGCGCCCGTCTGGAAAGGCGGCAAATGGACGCTCGGCGACATCACAAATTATATGACAAACGCCGCGTTCAGTTTGTTGGAACACGCTTCCGACAACCGCGCTTCCTGGCTTGAAAGATTTTATAAGATTGGGAAAAATGCGACGCGACCGCGAAAAGACGGTGAAACTTTTGCGTATATTTTTACGCCGAAAAAAGAAATAGAATTTAATTGTGGTTCAACCAGATCAGGAAGAAATGTTGATGAAAAATCAAGACAAGATAAACTTCTCAGCATTTTACAGTCTGCCGGCGTTGAGATCGAAGAACCGCTTGCTTTTCAAGCTGATGGAATAAAATATCCACAAGGAACATCTGTCATCAAACTTGCACAACCTTACGGCAGTTTTGCAAAAACGATGTTGGAAAAACAAATCTATCCCGATTTGATAGACGATAAAGGAAATCCGATTCCGCCTTATGATGTAACCGCGCATAATCTTGCGCTTTTAATGAATGTTGATTTTACAGCAATCAATAAACCTTTTAATTATCGTTTACCCCGAAACGGTTTCGGTGAAGGTTCGGGAATAAGATGTGGAGGTAGTCATCCGCCACTTTATAAAATTTATAAGTCTAGTATTCCTAATATGGATGAAGGATGGACTCGTTGGCTTGTCGAAGCAGGCGGATATAAACCTGATTTTCCACGATTTAAATCAATTTTAGATAAAGAAATCCGAACAGAAATTGAGGAAACTAGATATTTTAAAACGGAAACGATCATCTTCCCCGACCAATCGCCGAATCAAATCTTAAACGGCTATCCGAAAGGCTCGATGCCCGATGAATACACGGGCGGAATCGGCAAAGAAGGCGTGGAAAATCTGCGGAAATTTGTCGAAGCGGGCGGCACACTCGTTTTCCTGAACCGCGCTTCGGATTTTGCCATCGAACAATTCGATCTGCCCGTCCGCGACGTAACGAAAGATTTGCCGGAAAAAGATTTTTACATTCCCGGCTCGATTCTAAGGATAGAATTAGACACGAAAAACCCGATCGCCGAAGGAATGCCCGAAAAATCAATCGCGTGGTTTGAAGATTCGCCCGCGTTCGAGATAAAAACCGATCTGCTCGCTTTGTCGAACAACTTCAAAATCATTGCAACTTATCCGAAAGACCCGAAAGAAATTCTGCTTTCCGGCTGGGCGTTAGGCGCGGAAAAACTCGCCGGAAAAGCCGCGCTAGTGGAATTTACCGTTGGCAAAGGCAAAATAGTTTTATTCGGTTTCCGCCCGCAGTATCGCGGGCAGAGTTTGGCGACATTTCCGTTATTGTTTAATTCGATTAGTAATTAGCCACGAACAGACACGAAAATGCACGAAAAAGAAAAAGAAAAAAAGATAAAATAAAATGAAAAAAATTAAATAAATTTAATTTGATTGTGTTGAGAAGTTAGTTGCGAACAAAAATACTCAAGCAAAAAATGAAAGACAAATCAATGAAAATAATAAATTTCTTTCTCGTGTTCCTTTCGTTTCTGTTCGTGGCTAATTTTCTTAGAAAATATGGAAAATAAAATTATTCATAGAGAACTTTCTTATCAAATTGTCGGCTTGGCAATACAAGTTCGCCAAGAATTAGGTTTCGGTTTCCTTGAGAAGGTTTATGAAAATGCTTTAATGGTTTTGTTCGAGGAAAACAGAATCAAAGTGCAACAGCAAGCACCGATCAAAATTCACTTTCACGGGCGAATCATCGGCGATTACATTGCCGACATTTTAGTCGAAGATCAGATAATTTTAGAACTAAAAGCACAAGAAAAAATCACCAACATTCATAAAGCGCAAACTATAAACTACTTAAAAGCCACAGGTTTACGTCTCGCTATTCTCTTAAATTTCGGAAAAACTATACTCGAACACGAAAGAATTGTTTTATAATTTTTTCTTTCTCGTGTTCTTTTCGTGTCTGTTCGTGGCTAATCTCCCACAAATCCGATTTTTGAAACTGCCCAAAACAAAAATTCGTTGTATTATTAAGAGAACGGAGAAAAAACAATGACCGCAAATACGCTTTTGATTATTTTTATTGCAATCGGCGCACTCGGTTTTCTGTTTTTGATGATCTCGCTGATTATCGGAGATTTGTTCGATGCGTTCGATTTCGATTCGGCTTTTGACGGCGGACACGGCGATTTCGGGCTTTTGGACACGCGCGTTATCAGCGTTTTTCTGACGACGTTCGGCGGCATCGGCGCGATTTTAGTGCAGCTTGGTTATAATGCCGTAATTGCAAGCGTTTCCGGCTTGGTCGGCGGCGTGATTTTGGGCGCGGCGGTTTATTTTTTCGGAAAACTTCTTTACAGCCAACAGTCGAACAGTTCGGTCGGCGCGGCGCAGCTCGTCGGTAAAACGGCGCAAGTCATCGTCCCGATTCTGCCGGACAGCATCGGGCAAATTTCCATTCGCGTCGGCGAAGAAAGAATCGAGAAAATCGCACGCACGCGCGACGGTTCGGAGATCAAAGCCGGACAGGATGTTTTTATCGAATCCGTTTCCGGCGACGGTGTTGTCGTCAGTCAAAATGACGGCGGTTATTCGCTTTTCTCAGAAAAGAGTTGAAATAATTGACGTTTAGAATTACAATCTTTGCAACAGACAAGTTTCTCTATTAGATGGCTATCGTTCGGAGTTCAAATTTTTAGTTTGGATTTCAAAAAGCTCACACAACTCAAAGCTAGAACTCTACAGTTTTGGACATCTGCGCGGAAAATTGCAGATGTATAAGTGAGGTAAAATAAAATGGATACTACATTAATCGTTATCATTGCAGGTATTGCGGCAATAGTGGTCGGAGTTATCGCGGCATTTTCGATCATCAGTCGCAATTATATAAAAGTTTCGCCGAATCAGGCGGCGATTATTTCCGGTCGGACGCGCAAATTGGGCGACGGCACGACGGTCGGTTATCGGCAAGTGCGCGGCGGCGCGACGCTCGTTATTCCTTTTCTCGAAAAGGTCGAATATCTGGACTTAAATGTTCTGACCGTTCCGCTTTCGACGAATCGCGCTTACACGGTCGAAGGCGTTCCGGTTTCCGTCAAGGCGGTCGCCAACGTCAAGATCAAAGGCGATGACACGTCATTGCGTTCGGCGGCGGAAAGATTCTTAGGAATGAGCGATCAGGAATTTCATCAACTCGTTTTTCAAACGCTCGAAGGTCATTTGCGGGCGATTCTTGGAACTTTGACGGTTGAGGAGATTAACAACGACCGTCTGAGCTTCGCGCAAAAACTGACGACCGAAGCCGCCGGAGATTTAGAAAAAATGGGAATCGGTCTGGACGCGCTGACGATTCAGGAAATTTCCGATGACGAAGGTTATTTGGACGCGCTCGGAAAACGCCGAACGGCGGAAGTCAAACGCGATGCGGAAATCGGTCAGGCAGAAGCTAATCGAGATTCGAAGATCAAAGCGTCTTTAGCTTTGCAAGAAGGTGAGAAAGTTCGTCTGAATACCGAAGCGTTAATCGCGCAGTCGAACCGTGAAACGGAAATTCAAAAAGCGCAGGTCGCGGCGGAGATCGAAAAAGAACGCGCACGCGCACGTCAAGCCGGACCGCTTTCCGAAGCGCAGGCGAAACAGGAAGTCGTCGCCGAAGAAGTCAGAATTGAAAAAATCCGCACGCAGGAACAGATCGCCGTTCAAGAGCAAGAAGTTCTGCGTAAGGAAAAAGAGCTTGAAGCGACGGTCATTAAACAAGCCGAAGCCGACCGGCGCGCATCGGTTTTGCGGGCGCAAGGTTTGCAGGAATCGGCGATTTTAGAAGCTGAAGGAAAAAAACAAGCGCAGATCGCACAGGCGCAAGCCGATTCTGAAAGACTGACGCGCGAAGGTGAAGGTCGTGCGAAAGCCGTCGAAGCTGAAGGTCGCGCCGAAGCGGAAAGAGTTCGTGCGTTAGGTTTGGCGCAAGCCGAACAGCTCGAAGCGAAAGGTTTGGCGGAAGCGAAAGCGACCGAAGCGCAAGGTCTTGCGGAAGCGAAAGCGATTATGGAAAAAGCGGCGGCGTGGCGCGAATTTAACGATGCGGCGCGTCTGCAAACGATTCTGGAAAAACTTCCGTCAATTATCGAAGCGTCCGCGCCGGTCTTTGCGGCAGTCGCCCAACCGCTCGGCAACATTGATAAAGTCGTGATGATTGATCAGGGCGGAAACGAAAACGGCAATGGCAATTCAAGCGGCATCAATCGTTTCGCCCAAACCGCGCCGACGATGATTTTCGGACTCCTTCAACAGTTGCAGTCAATGGGCTTAAACGTGCCGGAAGTTCTCGAACAACTCGGCGTGAACACGGACGGAAAACTCGTTAAACCCGTCGAAAACGGGAAGAAAGTTTCCGGTGGAAATGGAAATTCAGCGGAGAAAAAATCGGAAACGGAGGTAAGAAAAACTCTCGAAACTCCGAAATCTGAAAACAAAGAAAACTAATACTGAAAGTCAAAAAAGGCGGAGCGTGAATATTAATGCTCCGCCTTTTTTAACTTTTTAACATAAACCACTTTTCTTTTGCCGAAATTTGTTAAATAATAATTAGCATAAGCTTTTTTAGCAAATTCTCGTTAATTAGTTGAAGACCTCGAATATGCTCGGTGCAGACGAACTTTTACAAGGACGTTATAAAATAACCCGCCAACTCGGACAAGGCGGGATGGGTGCGGTCTATGAAGCCGAAGATGCCAAACAATTCGGCAAAATCGTCGCGCTCAAAGAAATTCTTACGACTCTGACCAATGTTTCCGATGTGAGACAGCACGAACTTTTCCGCAGCGCATTTGAACGCGAAGCGAAAATCTTGATGCAGGTTGACCACGAAGCGTTTCCGCAGGTGATTGATTATTTTTCCGAGGTAAATCGCCAGTTTCTCGTGATGCAGTTAATTCAAGGAAAAGACCTGAACGAATTGCTCATAAAAAATAACGGCGCGTTTCCGCTTGCACAGGTTTGCAGTTGGGCTGACCAATTGCTCGACGCGCTCGATTATCTGCATACGCTGAATCCGCCGATCATTCACCGCGATATTAAACCGCAAAATCTAAAATTGACATCGCGCGGAAAAATAAAACTGCTCGATTTCGGTATCGCCAAAGGCGTTGACAAAACATCGAGCGTAACGATAACGAATGCAACGATGGTCGCGGCAACTCTGCACTATTCGCCGAGCGAACAACTTCTTAGAGTTATTGATCCGATCACGCGCGAAGCATTACAAATGATCTACGGCGAAAAAATGGAGCGCGTTTTAGAGCAAAATGCCGATCTGCGAAGCGATATTTATTCGCTCGCCGCCACGCTTTATCATTTTTTAACTAACAAAGCTCCGGTTGATTCGCTGAAACGAACAATCGAATTTTGGCGCGAAAAACCCGATAATCTCACTCCACCAAACAAATTAAACCCTGAAATTCCGCAGGAAATTTCCGATTGGATTCTAAAGGCGATGGAAATTGACCGCGAAAAGCGTTATTCATCAGCACTTGAAATGCGAAACGCGCTGCATAAAGCCATCGCCGGAAAAAGCCGCCGCGAAGAAGAAGTCAAGCGGCAATCGTGGGAAGTTGAACAAGAAAAAATCCGCATCGAACGCGAAAAACTCGCTCTTGAACGTCAAAACATTGAAAAAGACCGATCCGAACATCAAAGACAAGTTGAACTCGAACGCCAACGTCGTGCCGCTTTTGAAAATCAACATCCGCACGATGCAGCGACAATTGTTAATCTTCCGTCCGATCATCCAGCCGCGCCGAATGTAACGAATCCCGGATTAACCCAATCGTCATTTATTTCGCCGGATGCGCCGATTGTTTCTGCTGAATCTGCAAGTAATGAAGTTCCGGCAACGGCGAAAAATTTGGAAGGCGAGATAACCGCACTTTCTTATTCGGATGGTTTTGGCAGCGTCGAAAATGAGTTTCCCGGAAAAACCGAAGTGCGCGGCGCAACCGAATTTTCGTATCTCGATCAGGCAAAACTCGAATCTATAAACAGACCAATTGCGCCCACGCCGCAACCTGAGCCTGTTCGGACAGAGCGAACATCGAACAACGCATTTTTTAACAACAATGTAAAATGGCTCATTCCGCTTGCCGCGCTCGCAATGATTTTTATCGGCGGAATCGCCATCGTGTGGTTTATTCTCGGCAATAATTCAAATAAGTCGGAAGCCAAAGATTCGCCTGCAAATATTTCAAACGTCAACAGCACAAAAAGTTCGGCAATAACCGAAACGAGTTCATCGCCGGAAGCTAATAAACAAACAACCGACGTGAGTAAAACTCCAGCCAAAACGCCGGATTCCGGTTTATCTTCCGCTCCGGTTGAAACAAAAAACGAACCTGTTTCCAAATCTGCGCCTTCAGAGACAAAAAGAATTAGTAATCCTGTAGAATCATCCAAACCGGAACCGACGGCAAAACCCGTAAAAACTCCTGCGCCGAAACCGGCGAAAAAAGGCAAAAAGAATATGGATTGTATTTTTAGCGATGATTGTAAATAGTGACTTTTACGAAATTTAGATTTAGATGAATAATTAGAAAAATTCTATATCGCAGGAAATTTTAAACTCAATTGGTGAATTTATGCGTTTTCCATCAAAATTATTGCTTTTGGCTTTAATGTGCGGGACTTTTTATATTCAGACAGTTCTTGCACAACAAGATAATACTTTGTCATTAAAGGAAATTACCACCGCTCTGCGATCTACGAGTGGAGATTTTACGTCTGAAGAAAGAATCAGCTATATCATTGACAGCGTGAAAGTGCGCGGCGTTGATTTTTTGCTTTCGTCGGAAAATGAAAACCAACTAAAAGAAGCCGGCGCGACTCCCGAACTTCTCAATATTATTCGTGAAGAAAGTGAGCGTGAGGCGACTTCCGAAGAAAATATCAAAAGATCAAACGAACTTTATTCTCAGGGATTGGATTTGTATAATAAGCAGAATTTTCAGCAAGCCATCGAGAATTTTCAGCAAGCCATCGAGTTAAACCCAAGGCACGCTTTCGCTTACGGAGGTCTCGGAGTTGCTTATTTTGACAAAAAAGAATTTGAAAAATCAATCGAATTTTTCAACAAAGCAATAGCCGTAAAACCCAATCCGAATTTATATTACAACCGCGCCGCCGCTTATTTTTCCCTTAGAGAATTCGGAAAAGCTATTAGAGATTACAGCCAGGTTATCGAAAGTCGTCCGACTTATTTTCAGGCGTATCTGAGTCGCGGGTCGGCTTATTTTTCAAACGACCAATACGAAAAAGCAGTAGAAGATTACGAGAAAGTTCTCGAACTTAACCCGGACAACAAGGATGCTCCGAAAAAGTTATCGCTGACAAAAAAGTGGATAGAAGTTCTGGATAAAAGAAAACAAAAACAAAATGAATCGCCCGAATAATTTATACAAATTTTCACAAAAATCGGTATTATTTCTCACTTGCGCCGCTGTTTTAGTATTTATACTCAACAATTTCGCAATTTCCGCACAGACGAAAAAACCGTTCACGAATCTCGGCGAAATTTTGTCGAAACTTGCATTTACGTCGAATATTTCCAAATCAAAAGAATAATTAAAAAAGAACTGGTCGAAGCCGTCAAAACGCGCGGCGTGGAATTTGTTTTGCTTGAAGAAGATAAAACTTCTCTGCGAAAAACCGGCGCGAACGATTTGCTTATCAAGGCATTGTTTGAAAGTTTAACGGCTGAATTCAAGCAAAAATTGAAAAAAAATTGTATTCATTGCCGGAAATGCTGCCGCTCAAATAAAACAGAAAATTTCGTCAAAAACAGTAAAGTCATTACTGACGAAAAACTTTTATGCGTGTAAGATAATTACAACATTGAGGGAGTTTTATTTGATAAAATACAATTAAAATTTGCATAATTTAATTGATCTGATTATTTCCAAAATGATGTCGAACGTAATTTTTCAGGAGCAATTTTAAATAAAAAAATGAGTTTAATAGAAGAAATAAGAGCGCGGGAAATCTTAGATTCGCGCGGAAATCCGACAGTTGAAGCGGAAGTGATTTTGGAAGACGGCACGACCGGACGCGCGGCTGTTCCTTCGGGCGCGTCAACTGGCGAAAACGAAGCGGTCGAATTGCGCGACGGCGATTCATCGCGGTATCTCGGCAAAGGCGTTTCAAAAGCGGTCGAAAATATCGAGGAAAAAATCGCTTACGATCTCGAAGGTTTAGACGCGCTCGATCAGACTTTGATTGACGAAACGATGATCGAAGCCGACGGCACGGAAAACAAATCGAACTTCGGCGCAAATGCGATTTTGGCGGTTTCGCTGGCAACTGCGAGAGCCGCCGCGCAGTTTCTCGAAATGCCGCTTTACCGATACATCGGCGGCACGAACGCGAAAACTCTACCGACTCCGATGATGAATATCATCAACGGCGGAGCGCACGCCGACAATAACGTGGATTTTCAGGAATTTATGATTATGCCCGTCGGCGCGCAAAGTTTCAAAGAAGCATTAAGGGCAGGCGCGGAGATTTTTCATAATCTGAAAACAGTTCTGAAAAGTCGCGGTTATTCGACGGCGGTCGGCGACGAAGGCGGTTTTGCGCCGAATTTGAAATCGAACGAAGAAGCGATCGAAACGATTCTCGAAGCGATTGAAAAAGCGGGTTATACGGCGGGCGAAGACATTATGCTCGCCCTCGATCCGGCGGCGAGTGAATTTTATTCAAACGGAAAATACGTTTTCAAAAAATCCGACAAACGCGAACTTTCGTCAGAAGAAATGGCAGATTATTGGATTGATTGGACGGAAAAATATCCGATAATTTCGATTGAAGACGGAATGGCGGAAAACGATTGGGACGGCTGGAAATACATCACGGGAAAAATCGGCGACAAAGTTCAACTCGTCGGCGATGATCTTTTTGTCACGAATGTGAAATTTCTCCAACGCGGAATTGACGAAAAAGCCGCGAATTCGATTTTGATAAAAGTCAATCAGATCGGAACTCTGACCGAAACTTTGGACTCAATAGAACTTGCGAAAACGAACAATATGACGGCGGTAATCTCGCATCGTTCGGGCGAAACGGAAGATTCTTTCATCGCCGATCTCGCCGTTGCAACCAACGCCGGACAAATTAAAACAGGTTCGCTTTCGCGTTCGGATCGTATCGCAAAATTCAATCAGCTTTTAAGAATTGAAGAAGACTTGGATTCGTCGGCGCGATATTTGGGGCGCAAATCTTTTTATCAAATCAAAGGTTAAACTCAGAACAAATTTTACTTGATAAAAGGCGGGCAAATGTCCGCCTTTTATTTTTGTGAGAAATCTTTACATCACGCTGTGATTTTTCCGCCCGAAAAGTCCGGTAAATTAAAAGATTAAAAAGATTTAAAGTATTATAAATAATAGTTTTATTCAATTTCTTGTGATTGGCACAAATCTTGTAACTATAGACAACGAATGCTTGAAAGCAAGCAAATTTTACTGGGAGAAAAAGCAATTATGAATAAAATTTTTAACGCAAAAAACATCGCAATCGCGGTAATTACATTAGCAATCGGAACATTTCTCGCGCTCGGCGCGGCGAAATTATTTTTTAACAGCACGACGACCGTTTCGGGAAATGTCGTCTCGTTTATTTTGAATCCCGAAGGAAAAGTTGACGGCGCGATTTTGGACACAGGCGATCAGGTCAAATTCGGCGCGAAAACAGGCGAAGTCGTTACGTCAAATGTGCAAGTCGGCGCACCTTTGACGGCGACCGGACACGCCGGAACGAGTTCGGATTACGGACGCGAATTGCACGCGCAGACTTTACAGATCGGCGACCAAACGATCACGATCACGAAAGAAAAAAAAGGTCCGAAAGACGGCAAAGGCAGAAAAGGTCCGAAAGATGGAAAACGCGGTCCGAAACCGCCGAAAGACGAAGAACGCCCGCAACCGAACGATGAAATGAACGGCGAAAAACCTTTGCCGCCCGACGCGGAAATGGAGACGGAAAATCCGCGTCCGCAAGTTGAAACGAGGATGGTTAGCGGAACTGTAAAATACGTTCTCGTCAACAAAGACGGCAATCCGCGCGGTTTGATTCTGTCAAACGGCGAGCAGTTAAATCTCGGCAAAGAAGTCGAAAATGCGGGTTTGAGTTTTGACGCAAATACTAACGTCAGCGCGGAAGGCGAAGTTGCCAAAAGCGATTTCGGAAGTTTTATCAGAGCTAAGGTTTTGACCATCGGCAATCAGACTTTCACATTCAATCGCTAATTTTTGCGAAATAATTATTTTAACGCGGATCGGAATTGCGACAAACAAAACCGATTCGCGTTATTATTTTGGAAGATATTTTTTAGCCGCAGATGAACGCAGATAAACGCGGATTAAAGAAGATATTTTTTTGGAGTTTTTTTATCTGCGAAATCCGCGAATTCCGCGGCTAAATACTTCCCTAAAAATGAATTTCTCAATTTCAAAAATCAGTCTGCGTTCGCGCCTTTTGCTGATGACGGCGTTTGCGTTTCTCGCACTTTTGATCGCGGTTTTGTCGGCGTACCGGACAGCGCAAATGAGCGCGTCTTACGCCGAACGGCAGGCGCAGACGAGCATCGGCGCGGTTTTGCGAGAACTCTCACGCGGCACATCTGACGCGGAATATTTAGGCAGAAACCATAAAATGCCGCCGCACGTCCGCGAAGCATTTGAAAATTATGCGGACGAAAAAAAACGCGCAACGGCGATTGGTCTGCACGGCGAACAGGAAGTTTCCGCCGGATTTTGCGCTTCGGACGGCGTAATCAGCGGCGAGATTTTTAACCAAAATTTCAGCGCGGACGAATCGCCGTATGTGAAGAATGTCTGTAAAACCTTGAACGAAAACGGCGTGCGGCGTTATGAATTTGCAAATTCGACATTATTCGTTGAAACGGCACAGATCGAAGATGAAAACGGCGCAGTCAAAGGCGCGTTTGCCGTGCGAAGCGTCGGAAAATCGGGAATTTTTGCGGATCGTTTTAATTTTCTGACGCAAGGTTTTCTGCTCGTTTCGGCGATCGGTTTACTGCTTTTTTCAATTTTAACGTTGCGCGATTGGCGCGGCGGAATGCGAAAGATCGAAAGCGGTTTGCTGGTGATTCCGAAAGATTTGTCCGAACGAATTAACGAACCGGGCATTTCCGAACTCGCGCAAATCAGCCGCGAGATCAATCGTCTGGCGGAAAATCTGGAGACGAATCTGGCGAAACAAAATGAACTTGAAAAGGATTTGGCAACGAGCGAGAAACTCGCCGCGCTCGGCAGAGTTGCGTCGGGCGTGGCGCACGAAATCCGCAATCCTCTGGCGGCGATGAAACTGAAAATTCAGATGGCGGCGCGACAGGATTTCGACAAATCGAAACTCGAAAAAACTTTTGCCGTTTTAAATGAAGAGATCGCACGGCTAGATAATTTAATTTCAAAAATGCTCGACGCGGGAAAGCAGAAAAAATTAAATTTCAAAACAATCTCGCCAACTGAAATTTTGCGCGAACGTCTCGCATTCATCAGCGAAAAAGCCGAAGTGCAGAATGTGAACATCGAAACAGAATTTAACGAAAATATAATCAAGATCAATGCCGACGCGGAAAAATTGACGCAGATTTTTGACAATCTTTTGCTAAACGCGCTCGAAGCAATGCAAAACGGCGGCGTTTTAAGTATTCGCGCTTTTAACGAAAATGACAAAATTATTTACGAATTCAAAGATTCCGGCGCGGGCGTTTCAGAAAATGAAAAAGAGAAAATTTTCGAGCCGTTTTTTACGACTAAAGACAAAGGAACGGGTTTGGGTTTAGCGATTTCGCGCGAAATCGCCGAAGCACATAATGGCAAATTATTTCTGGCAAATTCGGAATACGGCGCGAAATTTGTCTTGGAGTTAGAAAGAAATTTATGAATTCTATTTTTTACACAGTTGGACTTTTGATTGTGTCCAATATTTTTATGACGCTCGCGTGGTATGGACATTTGAAACACAAATCGAGCGCGCTCTGGCTGGTAATTTTGACGAGTTGGGGATTGGCATTTTTTGAATATGTCTTTCAAGTTCCGGCAAACCGCATCGGTTCGGACGTTTTATCGGTAACGCAGCTCAAAATTTTGCAGGAATGTATCACGCTCGTCGTCTTTTCGGTAATCGCGTTTTTTATGTTCAGCGAAACGCCGAAATGGAATAATGTCGTGTCGTATCTGTTCATCGTCGGCGCAGTCGTGTTTGCATTTTGGGGAAAAGAGTAAGAATATTTGCCCGCGAATTTACGCGAATGAACACGAATTAAATTTGCTTTATTGCCTTGATTTTATTGACGCAGATTCGCGTTCATTCACGGGCAAAAAAATAAAAAAATGTCAGAAAAAATACTTGTCGTTGATGACGAAAAAAACCTGCGCGAAACTTTGGTCGAGCTTTTCGAGAGTGAAAAGTTCGCGGTTTCGTCTGCCGAAGACGGCGCGGAAGCACTTTTGAAAATCCGCGCGGAAAATTTCTCCTGCGTTTTTCTTGACATCAAAATGCCGCGAATGGACGGTTTGCAATTGCTGAAAAAACTCGGCGAAGAAAATCTTTTGCAAACGCCGATCATTGTCGTCAGCGCGTTTTCGGACAGCGAAAAAACTATCGAAGCGATGCGTTTGGGAGCGTTCGATTATTTGACAAAACCGCTCGACATCGAAGAAATTTTAGATGTTTTAAAACGCGCCGTTTCGCAATTCAAGCAAAATTCGCAAACTGAAAAACGAACGAAAAAAACTGCGGGAAATGCGGACGAAAATATTTCAATTATCGGTTCGAGCCGTGCGATGCGCGACGTTTTCAAACAGATCGGACGAGTTTCGGCAACTGACGCGACCGTTTTGATCACGGGCGAATCGGGAACGGGAAAAGAACTCGTCGCGCGTTCGATTCACGAATTTTCGCGGCGAAAAAACGCGATGTTCATCGCCGTTAACTGCGGCGCAATTCCCGAAAACCTCGTCGAGAGCGAACTTTTCGGCTATGAAAAAGGCGCGTTTACGGGTGCGAACGCACAAAAAAAAGGTAAATTTGAATCGGCAAACGGCGGAACTTTGTTTCTCGACGAGATCGGCGAAATGCCTTTGTCGGCGCAAGTCAAACTCTTACGCGCATTGCAGGAAAGAAAATTCGAGCGCGTCGGCGGAACAAGTTTAATCGCATTCGATGCGCGAATCATCGCCGCGACGAACCGCGATTTGGAAAAGGAAATTGCCGAAAAGCATTTCCGCGAAGATTTGTTTTATCGTCTCAATGTCGTTTCGATTCATTTGCCGCCGTTGCGCGAAAGATTGGCGGACGTGCCGCAATTAGCGGAATTTTTTCTCGACCGCGCCGTTAAAAAACACGATCTGCCGAACAAATTTTTGACCGATGCGGCGATGAATTCATTAATCAACCAGGAATTTTCGGGAAACGTCCGCGAACTCGAAAACATAATCGAACGCGCCGCCGTAACAAGCGGTCAGGCAAAGGCGATTTCAGCGAAAAGTCTTTTCGAAAATCAGGCAAATCATTCAACTTCGATCAAAAATTTCGGCGATTTACTTGATCTGCCGTTCAAAGAAGCCGTCGGAACTTTGGAAAAGTTGTTGGTCGAAAAAGCCTTGCGCGACAGCGATGGAAACCGGACAGAAGCGGCTCTGAAATTGGAAATAAATCGTCGTCTGCTTTACGATAAAATCAAAGAATATAGAATATCTTAAAAATTATTTATGAAAATTTTAATCATCGGCGGAACGAAATTTTTAGGTCGTCATTTGATTAATACCGCGCTGAAAAATAATCACGAAATTACGCGAACAATCATGGGATTCTTTTCGTAATTTTTTACCGCTATGAAAAAAATTGTCGTCATCGGTTCGTGCGGAGCTGGAAAATCCACTTTTTCGCGGCGGCTTCACAGCATTACGGGACTGGAACTGATACATCTCGACAAATGCTACTGGAGACCGAACTGGACGGAGACTTCAAGAGACGAATGGAGAGAAAAAGTCGGCGAACTCGTAAAAGGCGTTTCGTGGATAATTGACGGGAATTTCGGCGACACGATGGAAATGCGAATTGCGGCTTGCGACACGGTGATTTTTCTCGATATTCCGCGCAGAATTTGTCTCTGGCGCGTCTTAAAGAGAATCGCCTTATATAAAAAAAACGGTCGTCCCGATATGGCTGACGGATGTGAGGAAAGATTCGATTGGGAATTTATAAAATACGTCTGGCGATTTCAGAAAGACAAAATTCCCACCCTAAAACAGCGTTTGGAAAAATTTGCACATTCAAAGAAAATTATTCGTCTAAAATCCAGAGGCGATTTTGAAATCTTTTTTAAACAAGCAAGCAAAAATTAATTCATATCGTCCGGCAGATATTTCGGCACATCGCTTACTTTCAGATTAATTCTGTTCGCCACATTGCGCCATTTCCCGTCCGCGTCAATATAATAAACATACGCCAGATCAACGCCCGCACCGTTAATTCTCAGCTCCCAGTAATTTTCGTAATTTACCGGAGCCGCTTCGATATTTCTGATTTCTTCTGCGCGGTAGGTCGTGTCGCCGCACGGTTTGCAGAAATGTCTTATTTCTTTTTTATACTTTAAAAGCGCGAGCGCGTGAAAACTGTCATTTTTGTGAATATACGCCGCTTGATCGGCGAAAACCGTCAGCGCGAAAACCATAATTGTAATGATAACTGTAATTTTTTTCATAATATTCCCCATTCTCTCAAAGAGTTTTACACAATTATAACGAATCAAATCGCAAAAGTTTGCAGAATTTTATAAAAAATAATGATTACCGTATGAATCTATCGTAATTTCCCGACCGATATTTATAGATAGTTGATTTTTTAACGAACTTCTAAAGTTCGGAGTTCCGCCTTCACGCGGCTTTCACGCTGCGTTGCGCTGGCGCGGCAAACTAAAGTTTGAACTCCGAACTTTATGAACAGCAGTTTTTCCGACATTTAACTTGACGCGCCGACGATTCCCATTTTTTGGTAAACATCTTGCAGAGTTTCACGCGCAACTGTTCTGGCTTTCTCCGCACCGTTTTTCAGAATTTCGTTTAGTTCTTCATCAGTATAAGAGTTTGCTTTTTCCTGAAAAGGTTTTAGGAATTCGACGACGGCTTCAGCTAATTCCGCTTTGAAATCTCCGTAGCGTTTGCCGGCGAAATTCGCTTCGGATTCTTTGGCGGTTTTTCCGGTCATTAGTTGATATATTGTCAAAAGATTATTGATCGCGGGGCGCGTTTCGTCAAACTCGATTGTTGTTCCCGAATCGGTTACGGCGCGTTTGATTTTCTTTGTAATCGTGTCGGCATCGTCCAATAAAAAAATCGCGCCATTGGCGTTTTCGTCAGATTTCGACATTTTCTTTTCCGGTTCTTGCAGAGATGCGATGCTTGCGCCGACGGGCGGAATAAATGGTTCGGGAACGACGAATGTTTCACCGAAATCGCGGTTGAATCTTTCGGCTAAATCACGCGACAATTCGAGATGCTGTTTCTGGTCTTTGCCGACGGGAACGAGATCGGTTTGGTAAAGCAAAATGTCCGAAGACATCAAAACCGGATATGTAAAAAGTCCGACGCTCGCGCGTTCATTGTTGCCTTTTCCTTTGTCTTTGAACTGCGTCATTCGCTCCAATTCGCCCATTCGCGCCACACAATTCAAAATCCACGCGAGTTCGGCGTGTTCGGAAACGTCCGATTGAATGAAAACGGTTGATACGTCAGGATCAACGCCCGACGCGAGATAAATTCTTGCCAGATCGAGAGTTTTTTGTTTCAAAACTTTCGGGTCTTGCGGCAGCGTTACCGCGTGAAGATTGACGATGCAGAAAAAACTTTCGTATTCGTTTTGCAGATCAACCCAATTTTTCAATGCGCCGAGATAATTTCCGATATGAAGCTGTCCGGTCGGCTGTGCGCCGCTGAAAATGCGTTTTTTCATAAAATTAAATTGAATTGAGAAGCGTAAACAAACCGATCATAAACGGACGAATAATCGCGCGGAAAACGCCCAAATAAACAAACAGCAGTAAAAGCATAAAGCCGAATTGTTCGATCATATCAAGCACAGGTTTAAGCGATTCCGGCGCGAAGTTTGCCAGAATCTTACCGCCGTCGAGCGGAGGAATCGGAATCAAATTAAAAATTCCGAGCGACAAATTAAGCAGCATCAGATCGCCGACAAAGATCGCCAGAGCATTTTCGCTCCCGCCGAAAAATGCGTCCGGCGCAAAGCCTTGCGTCATAAGAATTTTTGCCAAAACAATCCCGATGATCAGAAGTATAAAATTCGCCAAAACTCCGGCGATGGAAACCCAGAAATTCGCTTTTTTATAATTTGTCCAATTGCGCGGATTAACAGGTGTCGGTTTTCCCCAACCGATCAGCGGAATCGAACCGAGTGCGCCGCCCATCGCGCCGAAGACGAACGCCAGAATCGGGATCAAAAGCGTCCCGACAGGATCGGTGTGTTTGACCGGATTGAGCGTAACTCTGCCGAGCATATACGCCGTGTCGTCGCCGAATTTGTGCGACATCCAGGCGTGCGCCGCTTCGTGTGCCGAAATTGCCAAAAGCAAGACGACCAAAAACATTATCAGATGACTAACTAAAGTCGCTATATCAATTCCGCCCATTATTTACTCCCTAAAACCACTAAAATTATTACTCAATACGCAAAAACTAAACGGAAAGATTCGTTTGTTTTTACATTTAAATTGTGCCATTCTTTTGTAGTAAAACAAAATATGAATTTTGGTTCGTTCTTCAATTGGATGTTGAAAATAGCTGAGTAAGTTAATTAACTTAATACTTAGAACTCAGCACTTAGCACTAAATTTTATGAAAAAACATATCGTCGTAATCGCCAGCGAATTTAAGGGAAACGAGTTTTTGGAAGAATGTCACGAACAAGGCTGGCACGTTACGCTCATTACGCGGAATGAATTGCTCGATCAACATTGGTCTTGGACGAGTTTGAATCAGGTTAAAACAGTTGACGGTTACGCCGCGCCCGAAGAGTATGTCCGCGTTATTACAAATCTTGCAGGAAATCAGCCGATTAACCGTATTGTCGGTTTGGACGAATTCGACGTTCTAACCGCCGCGAAAGCGCGTGAACATTTGCAGATAGAAGGTATCAGCAATTCTTACGCTCTGCGTTTCCGGGATAAACTTCGGATGCGTTACGCAGCAAAAGAAGCCGGAATTCCCTGCCCTGAATTTACGGGACTTTTTCGACCGGAAGAAATCAACGAATTCTTAAAAACCGTTCCCGCGCCGTGGATCATTAAACCGCGCACGGAAGTTTCCGCTTTCGGAATCCGCAAATGTCAGACGGAAGAACAGGCGTGGAATGTTTTGACGAATCTCGATGCAAGAAATACGTGGCGCGATCATCCGTCGCAGTATTTGCTCGAGAAATTTATTGAGGGAAATGTTTATCACGTTGATTCAGTTGTCGCCGACGGCAAAATCGCGGCTTGCGGCGTTAGCCGTTACGGAACGCCGCCGATGGCGGTTACGCACGACGGCGGCGTTTTTACCTCTTCTATTGTTCCTTATAAATCAAAGGAACGGCGCGATTTGGAGCGAATCAACACGAAATTGCTCAAAGGTTTCGATTATGAACGCGGCATCGCGCACGCGGAATTTTTGCAGTCGGCGGAAGACGGAAAGTTTTATCTTTTAGAAGTCGCGGCAAGAGTCGGCGGCGCGTATATCGCCAATGTTCTCGAACACGCCTGCGGTTTCAGTCTCTGGCGCGAATGGGCGAAACTCGAGACGGCGACCAAAGAAAATCCGTATCAACCGCCGAAACTCCGCAATGATTACGCCGGAATCGCGCTTGCTCTGGCAAATACGGACGCACCTGACACATCGCATTACGACGACGAAGAAATCGTCTATCGCGTGACAAAACCGAAACACATCGGTCTGATTTTCTATTCTGAAAAGGAAGAAAGATTGAACGAACTTTTAAGCAGTTACACCGAACGAATTGCTCAAGATTTTCTCGCCGTCGCGCCTGTTAAAGAGCATTATGACGATTAAAGAAAATTAACCGCGAAGAACACGAAGATTTATAATTTTTATTGAAAACCTTCGGGAAAACTTCGCGTTTATTTGTAATTAAATTCTTATTGATGATCGCCGATGTGAAACTGCATTCCGGTTAGATTCCCGTCAACGTAACTCAGCGGACGATAAACGTAATAAAGATAAACTTTATTCATCGGAAAAATAACATATTCCTTGCCGTCGTTTTCCCACACTTGCGAATTCGTCTGGCGAAAAACGGCGTAACTTAAAATGTAAAGCGTTAAAACGACGACAGTTAAAATAATCCACTTTTTCATATTTGTTTAGATTTCCGCCCAAAACTCAAGATAAACAAACATAAAGTTACAATTACGCAAAGCCACGCCGTCCAATCACCGTAGCGCACGTAAAAAGTTTGTTTCCCGTCGGATTTACCGACCGACCAAACCTGCGCCGATTCCTTGTAAACGTCCGCCGGATTTAATACTTCGCCGCGTTCGTTAATGTATGCCGTAATTCCGACGTTTGTCACACGCAAAAGCGGGCGATTTGTTTCGACGGCGCGAAAAACCGCGCTTGCCAGATGCTGCCGCAAAACCGGCGTGTTGCCCAGATAACCGTCGTTTGTAATTTCGATCAGCGCGTCCGCACCTTGTCTGACAAATTGATTTGAAAGCTCTGGAAAATGAGATTCAAAACAGATCATTACGCCCGCTTTCGCATCGCCGAGCGACAAAAGATCGTATTCGTCGCCGAACGCGAAATTTCCGACAAGCGGCGGTATTATTTGCCCGACGAGTTCTGAAAGCGGCAGATATTCGCCGAACGGCAGAAGATGAATTTTGTCATACTGCGCGATCTTCTCGCCGCTTTCGTTGACCATCACGGCGGAATTATAAAATTGTTCGCCGGATTTATCGGGTTCGGCGGAATTAAAAATTACCGAAACATTATTTTTCTCTGCAAAGTTTTTCAGAAAAGCGCGAAATTCTTCGTCGCGGTCAAACATAAAATTCATCGGCGATTCGGGAAAAATCACAATCGTCTTTTCAAATTCACCGATCTTTCCGTCGGCTTTGGCTTTTTTTAACGCCTCTTCCGCAAGTTCGAGATGGCGCGAACGCAACGCCTGCCATTTGCTGAAATTCAACCCGCTCATCGGCACGTTCGGTTGAACTGCAATTACGGAAGCCGTTTTATCAACCGTTGGAATTTTAACGCTCGGAGTCAAAAGTATGACACAAAATATAAATAAAATTGACAGTCCGGCATAAATCCAGACGAATTTATTTTTATTCTCGAATTTCTGCGAAAATAAACCCAAAGTCAGCAAACTGTTGAAACTAACAATTAGAAAACTTACTAAAAAAACGCCGCCGATTGATGCGGCTGAAATTGTGTAAGGAATAAATGCCTGCGAATATCCGATTGAATTCCAAATGTTTCCCGTCATCCAAAATCTCATAAATTCAAACGAAATCCACAAAAACGGCGCGGAAAGAATCACGTAATTACCGAATCGTTTAACTAAAATTGAAAATAAACCGGCGCACATCGCGGGAAAAAATCCGGCGGCAACAGCTGCGCCGAACAATAAGAGATAGGAAATTGATGCGGGGATTCCGCCGTAATTCGTCGGTGCATAAGTCAGCCACCAACAACTTCCGAAGAAAAACAAAGTTCCGAATATCCAACCTAGAACTAAAGATTTGACCCAGAAATTTTTCTCGCGCACGATGGCGAAAAACAAAGGCACGAGTGCAAACCATGCTGTGAACCACAATTCAAAACCCGGAAATGCCAGTATCAGCAAAACTGCGGAAAAAACAGCCAGTAAAATATTTGTCGGCTGTGGTAAGATTCCTCTGACACGAGAGAAAATTTTCATAAGCAGATGTTAACAGAGAAGCGTCTGTAGAAAAAGAACTAAATATTTGGATATATTTTTCACAATTCAATCAAAATGAAAAAAATCGTTCAATCTGAACTATCAAATTGAACGAAACAATCAATTTTTGTCATATAGAAACTGACGTTTTTTGTCATTAACTTGCCAATTGTAATTTAACTGGTCAAATTGATTTGTTTTCCAAGATGAATTGCGAAAGCCTAAATTACAAATGATTCAATTTGACTGAATTAAATAAAACTCAATAATTACGGGATTTAAAAGTAGGAGAGCCTAGCGGTTAAGCTAGGCTCATAAAAGGAAGGACAACTGAAGGAACGCTCGGAAAGTGGTCAAGCGCAGAGGCAATCCGCGCTCGAAGAAGAGTTGGCGGCGGGGTCTTAATAATCCAACTGTTATATTAAATTATCAAGCTAGCCGATATTGCTATATGCACATCGCGTGCCAAAGTTTTACAACTTGGTATTTCTAGCTTAAAAACCCTAAAACCGCTATTTTGGCGGGCGTAAATTTATAAATTTTCAAATAATCTCGAAATCTAACCGGACGAAAAGTTACACTATTTGCTACATCGTTCAATTTGACGCTGTAAACCTTGTGCTTCGACATTTTCGCTGTTGATCTCGGCGGCAGAACGCGCATAATTCTGTGCTTGCAGACAATCGCCTTTCTGAACGTAAATCTTTCCAAGCGCGATGTGCGCGTCTATTAACTGGTTATTCCAAAATAGTGCCGTTTTCAAAGAACTCACCGATTGATCTAAATCTCCGCGCCGCAGGTGAATCAAACCTAGTAGAAGATATGATTCGCCACTCATCGGTTCCGCCGATAAAATGCGTCGAAGAACAGCCATTGACTCGTCATCGCGTCCGTCACTGTAAAGTTTACGGGCTTCGGCGAGCGACTTTTCAGTATCGCTCTGCGGCGTTTGAACGGAATTTGTCTCGTTCTGTCGTTTTGTTAAAATAACGCTGACAAAATCTTTCCGCGCCGGTTGTTCAATACGCAAATCAATTCCACCAACTGTTTGGCTTTTTTGCCATTCGGTTTGCAGTTTGGCGTATCTGTCACCAACAGTCAAAAACCTACGGGCTTGGTTGTCAATATCAGCCGCCGTCGGATCATTTGTTATCTCCAATGCTTTAGCAAGCAAAAAGTATGATTCCCCATCTTTCGGATTTGCTGCTAAAATCGGCTTTAATTGCTCTACGGCAGAATTATAACTTTTGTTTAAAAAAAGTGCCAATCCGTAATTAAATTTTATATTAATATTCTCAGGCGCAGATTCAACCGTCTGTTTCAAAGTCTCGATTCCTTCATTTAAAAGCGCGTCCGATTTCCCTTTATTTTTTTTCTCGGCACGTGAAGCCTGAACTGCAATTGCTCCTAAACTATTGGAAACACTGGTTAACTTCAAATCTTCCGCTAACGGACGAAGAACTGCTAAAGCTTGTTCGTAATTTTCCCCGCGCCAATAAATCAATCCCGTATAAAATGCGGCTTCAGCATATTGTGGACTTTCCTGCGAAATTCTGGAGAAATACTCTACGGCATCGTTAAACTTACGATTGTTTAAAAAATAGTGTCCGAGTTCGAGCGCGGCTTCTGAATAAACCTTACCTTCTTTCTCATCCGCAAAGATTCGCAGAGCGTTTTTAAAATAATTTTCACGCGCCGCCATATTGTCCGTCAAAAGCCCTTTGATATATGCCTCGAACGCCCTCGCCGGAACTTTGTTTGCCGCGTCAATAAATTGATTTTGTGAAAACGGCAACGCCTTGTCGCGCTGATAAAGGATTTGATATGCAAGTTGCCCCTGAACGGTTTGCAGATTTCCGAGCGCGTCCGTTAAATTTATGTCGCGCGTAACGCGCCGTCCGTCGGGCAATTCTTCATTTAAAAATCTTCCTTCTTTTACGCGGATAATCTTTGCCGTGATATTTACGCTTGCTGCGCGATCACCTTGTTCAGGAATAATCGAATATTTTCCCGAAATTAAGATTGAAGCGTTCGCCGTTCGCGCTAACTTCAGCGAAGTCGCCGTCGAAGGCAAAATCGTCAGAGGAACTCGCAACCCCTGTTGAAGAAGTTTGCGTTCCTGATTTGAAACTACATTCAAAGCCGGAACTTTTAGCAAATCTGTCAGCGCATCCGCAAAACTTTCGCCGACCCAATTAAACTCCGCTTTGTTTGAAGTGTTTTCAAACGGCAGAATCATTATCGTATCGGCGGCGGCGTTTTGCGCCTTTGTCAAAGAACAAAATAAAAGTATAAGTGTAACTATAAAAACGTATTTACGAATCATTTCTCTCCCCAAATAAAAAATTCGCTCAAAATAAGCGAATGCTTTTACGGGCTATGATGCAAATTATTTGATAAAAGATGGTATCCGGTACGGGATTTGAACCCGTGTTGCCGCCGTGAAAGGGCGGTGTCCTAGACCCCTAGACGAACCGGACACAAACTGAATCGGATAACAAAAGAGTTATTCTAATATTATCCAACTTTCAAATAATTCGCTTTTCGTCAAAAAAAGCGAATGGTTAGCATAGCCTAATGAATTTTACGTGTCAAATTCAAACAGGAAAGTTTTCATAAACCAACAAAACTTTCCTGTTATCAGAATTTTGAAAATGCAATATCTTTAGACTTTATTGACTGGCCGACATTTTGTAACGCAGAAGCGCACCGACACCGCCGACTTCATTCAGAAGATTTTCATCTTCAATAAAACGAACACGTTCCGCCGATTCTAAAGCACGGCGAATCAGTTCATCGGCAATTTCCCGACCTTCCTTAACATTCGGCATTGCGCCATTTTCACCCGGCGCATAATTTTCCAGAATCTGTTTGATCTTGTTTTCATCAAATTCGATTTCATCGAATTTTGTCGTCAGATAAAGTTCTTGAACCTGCCCGTTTGCCAATGCCTGCAAAGTTTTCTCGACTCCGGTTACGGCAAAACCATCGTCATAATTTTGCTCGAAAAGTTTATCTGTCTTTTCCTTATCTTTGAGCGTATCGTGTTGGTGAATCACTTGTTCGACTTTTTCCCAAATCTCGTCTTTCGCTCCGTTAACATCAACACGCGCCGTGCCGACAACTTTATCTTTTAAATCGTTCGTCAGTTCTTCGCGCAAAAGCGGAATCGTTACTTCTTCATTTCCGGCGAGAACGATCTGGCGGATGTCGTCTTCGCGTACGACTTTTTCTAATTCTTCGATAATTTCTTTGGCGTGCCGTTTGTGCATTTCCTCGACGTGACTTTGGTAATGAGAATGCGACAAAGCTCCCGTACGCGTATCGCCCGTCGTTTCGCTTTGAACTTCTTCCCGATCAATAATTCGTCCGCGCTGAACAACAAAAATATTCGCCGATTTTGTATCAGCTAAAACTACGGCGTATTTCGGATTTTGATCAATCAAACGCGCTAGAGGAAAAATGTGCGGACGATTAAAAACAAAAAATCGGTCATTTTCAAACGGCACATTAAACTGGATCGTTTTAAAAAATCCATCTGCGCCGCTACAGGCAAAAATCGCCACGCCGTTTGCTGATGGATTTAACTTTCCGGTAAATTCATTTATTTTTTCAACGTCCCGTTCAAAACTTTCACGTTCCGGCGTTCCTTCTTCAAATTTATTTTGATGTGTTTCGAGTTGTTTTGTTAAAAATTTATCGAAATCATCGCGCCCCTGATTGTTGGATTCCGCATTCAGATAAATGGAAATAAATGGTGATTTGCTCGATTCTACTTCCGAGAGTTCCTTTAATGTGTTTCTTTCTAATTTCATAATATTTAATTTTACTTTGATTCCTTACTTGATCTACGCCCCGAACCGCCGGGTTTCTTTCCGCCGCCGTCTAGTTTATTAACGGTTTTCCACGCTATCTCTTCAGCTTTTTCTTCGGAGTAACCTTTTTCCTTATAGCCTTCTTCGATGTGTTCGGCTTTGCGCTTTTGCTTGTCTGTATATTTATCTTTATCGCCTTGTGACATTTAATTTTCTTCCTTTGTAAAAAACCTTTTATTTATATGTTTGCAAGAGCTGTGCCGAATCATTTTCCCCGTAAAACAAGGTAGAATCACGAATTTTATTAAAAATTGAGTTAATTCAATACAGTTTAATTATATTTACGGTAATCGTCTTTATTAAATTACAACCATATTTATTGACTAATAAAAGGCACGAATGTTGCTATTTAAAAATTTCGAGAAATTTAGTAAGAGGAGAATATTATTATGCAAGACGTACAAAACATACCAAACCCGGACGTAAGTACCGTAAATACCGAAGATGATTTCGGCAGTCATTCGGATTACCCGGAAATTGATGCTGAAAGAGACAATACTAATACAGACATAGAAAATATCCCTGTTCCACCGGACAGACAAGACGAATCAACGCCGATCGAAGAACCGCCAACTTCGACGGATAATGAGGGTATTGACGACGATTCCGGCGGAAATCCGAAATTCGTTTAATGTTTAATAGGAAACTGTAGCTATTTTGAAATAATTTAGTTATTCCCCTGATTGTCGTAAATGTAAGAATGTTACCTGTTAGAAAGATATAATAACGCTAACGCTCAACTAATTACATTTTTATCACACGAAAAGCCGGAATGAATTTTCATTCTGGCTTTTGAATTTAGAAGCTATAAAAATTAATTTATGGTCGGCGATAATTTCTGCGCTGATTTCTGCGCTGATTTCTTTTGTCCTTCGGATTAATGCCATATGTATAAAGTGCGCCACCGCCTGCACCTGCCGCCGCGCCGATTAATGCACCTTTTTTGCCGCCAGCGATTGCGCCGATAATCGCGCCTGCTCCGGAACCGATTCCGATATTAATCAAGTTACGATGCTTATCGTAAAAATTTTGATCTTTCTTTTCGTAACGACGCGTTTGGGTAGTGCGATTATAATTTCTTCTGCTTCTGGTCTGAGCGTTTGCTACGAGCGGAACCATAACCGCCATTATCGCCATTGTTAAAAATGTTGCTATAAGTTTTTTCATAATGATTTGTTCTCCTTTCAATTTCAAAGGAAAATTCCTTTGGCTGTAAATAACAATTACAATAATTGTGCCAAACCTGTAAACTGTTTGTTACTAAGCATATATACATTTCTTTACAATCAATTATCAAGCATTTTTACACCATATCGAAATATATTTAACGGTATCGGTCATAGAATTATTTGCTTGATAAAAGAAAAAAGCCGCGACATTTTACACATCAAACGGCTTTTAGAAATAAAAAACTAGAATTTTCTACTGATGACGATAATTTCTTTGACGCTGGTAATTACTTGTGCTTCGACGACGTTTTTTCTTAGGATTAATGCCGTAAGTATAAGCCGCTCCCGCACCTGCACCGACACCTGCGCCTATTAATGCACCTTTTTTACCGCCAACGATGCCGCCGATAATTGCGCCTGCGCCGGAGCCGATTCCGATGTTGATTAAATTCCGGTGTCGGCTGTAAACCGAGCGTTGATCGCGTCTGCCATTGTTGTAATAGCGTTGATTATTTCTGTTGTAGCGATTGTTATAATTAGTCGAACGAGAATTATAACGACTGTCGTAACGCGTTACGCGTCTGTTTGATTGGCGACTCGATGTGTATTTTTTCTTTGCTTTATAACGTTCACCAGCATAAGATTTTCCTGATCTTTGAGCATTTGCCGTCTGTGGAAGACAGATTGCGAACACAAACAAAAGTGTAAAAATTGCTAAAAATTTCTTCATTATTTATACCTTCCTTGTAAAATATTAGTCGTAAAGAGGAGAGCAATACGTTTAGTTTCGGGAAGAGCCAAAATATCAGAGGAGAATTTTTGGTGTGTTTTAAGTATAGGAAACGAGGCGTTTGATTGCAAATAGGTTATAATATAGAAAAGTTCAAGGGGTTTTTATATGAAATTTATCCGCTATTCAAAATTCAAAGGTTTCGATGTTTTCGGCGTTAATCTAGGCGATTTAATGCAGTCGCTTTCAGATATGATGCTTGATTCCGGGTTTAATGAAGATTATTTCTGGACGCGCGAGCGCAACGAAACGGACGATTCGCTCGACGCGCTTCGTCAGGCATTATTAAATTCGCTGTTGGAAAATGAAATTATTGATGAACACGACGTTGAGAAAATGCTCGCCGACAACGACGGGAAATTTAAAGGTTCGCTGCTTGAACAATTGATAAATCAATTGATTGAACGTCTGGTCGAAGAAGGTTATCTCGATTTAAAAGAAGTCGAGCAGCAAAATCAGCAGCAGCAAAACGGTCAGGGACAAGGCGAAATCGGAACGCCGCAGCAGCGCGATGTGCGTTTTCATTTAACTGAAAAAGGTCTGGATTTTTTAGGTTATAAAACTTTGCAAAAACTCTTGGGTTCGATGGGCAAATCGTCAATCGGCAGACACGAAACTCCGCAACTCGATACGGGAGTTGAAGCCGCGCTCAGTTCAAAACAATACGAATTCGGCGACACGATAAATCTGGACGTAAATGCGACGCTTTTAAGCGCGATCACGCGCGAAGGTTTGGGCGTTCCGCTCAATCTCGAATACAAGGATTTATACGTTCATCAGCAAGATTATACGTCTTCTTGCGCGACAGTCGTGATGCTTGATTGCTCGCATTCGATGATTCTTTACGGCGAAGATAGATTTACTCCGGCGAAAAAAGTCGCTCTCGCTCTCGCGCATTTAATTCGCACACAATATCCGGGCGACAGCTTAAAAATAGTTCTTTTCCACGACGACGCGGAAGAATTGCCGCTGGCAAAATTGGCGACAACACAAGTCGGACCGTATCACACGAACACGGCGGAAGGTTTGAAATTAGCGCGTCGCCTGCTCGCCGCACAGCGCAAGGAAATGAAGCAGATCGTGATGGTAACGGACGGCAAACCGACCGCCGCGTTTATTGATTCGGGAAATCCGGCGTATTTTAATCACCGGCGATATTCAGAAACTCAAACAACATCTACAAAACGCGCACTTTACAAAAATTCGATGGGCAATGATCCGTTCGTGATGGCGGAAACTTTCAAAGAAGTCCAAGCCTGCCGCAAAGCGGGAATTATGATAAATACGTTTATGCTCGCCAGCGATTGGTATCTCGTCGAATTCGTCAAACAAATGTCGGCGATGACCAGAGGAAAGGCGTATTTTGCGAATCCGAATAATCTGACACAGTTTGTTTTGATGGATTTCTTGAAGCGCAGGACGAGTAATGTAAGGTAGAGTTATGAAAATTTTTAAGACAAGTTTTCTCATTTTCTTAATGCTTTTATTTGGCTTTCAAATTGCCAAAAGTCAGGATTTGATTTCTCAGAGTGAACTTGAAAAGTTTTTGGATAAAGCTGAAGAACAATCTCAAAAATATACACAGGTTTTCAGAAATCTCTCGTCGGAAGAAACTAAGACGAAATTTTATTACAAAACGAACGGCGATTTGGATGAGAAGCGTGTAATCAAATCGCTTTTTATCGTTTACGAATCGCCAGTCGGAAACTACTCGCAGGAATATCGTAATATTCTGGAATTTAATGGTAAAAACGTTGCCAGAGACGATAAAGCGACGGAGAAGTTTTTTGCAAAACTCGCTGATGCCGATTCCGCGAGCGAAGAATCTAACAGAATTTTTAAAGAAGGAACCAGATACGACGGCAGAAGCGTTTCGTGGGGAACGACGCTGATTCAGAATCGTCCGTTTGCACAATTGATTCGCCCGTTTTTCGATTTTAAAGTCATCGGCAAAGAAAAAATCGAAGGGCGGGACGTTTTCGTCGTCGAATATCAGCAGACAGAACAAACTTTGTTAATTGCCGCGAATCCGACCGACGAAGAAAAAAAACTGGGTAAAAACAAAGGCGGAATCGAATATAATGTGGTTATCTCGGACGATTTTCGACCGACAAATCCTTTGGTAAGCGGAAAAATTTGGCTTGACGGGGAAACGGCGCAAATTTGGCGTAATGAGTTTAAAGTTACTCTTCATCCGGCAAAGTTAGCCGATTCTATTGTCAGCGTCGAAATTTCTAATGAATATCAAAAAAGCGATTTTGGTATTCTCGTTCCCGAAAATTTTTTTGTCAGAAGTTATAAAATAAAAGGTAAAAGCGAAAAAGATTTACGAATCACAAAGGATGTAGAAAGCATTTACGAATACTCGACGTTTAGAGAATTCAAAACCGATACAAAAGATTACAAAATCGAAAAATAACAAAATAGAGATTGAGATTATAAAAAAGTTAAATAAAATAAACTAAAATTTATTTGTCTTTAGCATTATAAACGGCGATTTTTTCTAACGCTGACCTTGAAATTTCCGCCAAATAATAATCTTCAGAGTTGATATTCGTCTGCAAAATTGAAGTAGCCGCCAAGTCGCCAATTGCACCGAGTGCAAAAGCAGATTCACGTCGTACATCTTCAAATTCATTCGGATTTTGCAATGATTCAATAAGAGTTTTTACTGCCGAGCGAAAAACCGGATATTTTTCAGCAAAGGTTTGGCGGTCTTTTTTTTCATCTTCAATGGAATTCATAAAAATTTTGTCTTCCGGCGTATATGTCGTAGCATCCAAATTTCGTAGATTTTCAGCTATATTTCCGATAGAACGCGCTGAAGCTCTTCGTAAAAATTCTTCTTTTTCAGTAGGTTTTCGCTGTAGTATTTTGTTTAACTCTACAATTCCTGAAATATCTCCAATTTTTCCGAGCGCGACTGCTGAAGCTGTTCGAACTTCATAAATTTTGTCCTTTTGTAAAATTTTTAAAAGCGAATCTACCGATTGAATGCTTCCGACCTCGCCAAGAGCATATGCCGTTTCACGCCTGACAAGCGCAGATTTATCAGCAAGATTGGGAAGAAGCACATTTGCGGCTTCACCTTCAGAAAGATAAATAACAGAATACGCGGCAGAAGCGCGAACAATCTCTGAATCATCTTTTAATGCCGGAACTGCAATTTTCGAAGATTGTTCGTTTTTAAGATTGCGAATAGTAAAAAGTGCGCTTCGTTTTTGTTCCGTGTTTCCGCGTTGAATTTGTTCGCTGAGAAAATCGGGATTTTGCGCTGACGCATTTACGCTAAGGCACGCAACTAACGCGAATAGTAAAATAAAATTTATTCCTTTAAATGGATTCAATGCTACAATCTCAAATCACGCCGCCCGGCGAAAATTACTGCTGCGACGCACCGACTCCCATTCAAAAACTTGACGAGCGCGCTTGTTCTCGTAAGCATCCTGCAAAGAAACGATCAAATCATCGTTTAGTGAATTGTCTTTTGATTTGTGAAGACGGGCGGAAATAATCTCAGAAATATAATTTAGAACCGCTGTAGTTTCGTATTCGTTTAATTTATTAATTTCACCTGCGACTTTTGTTTTCTTTTGTTCAACCATCTCCGTTTCTCCTTTTTCGGCAGACAGTCATAAAGACTACATTTTTAAGTCTGAACTGTCACCTGTAAAATTTTTCTCATTCTTAAAACTATTTTTCTTAAAACTCCTGCAATTTTTTATTAAATCGCAATTAATAAAATAACATAGAAATGTTTCAGCGGGCAATATCTTTAATTAAATTTGGAATTTAATCGGCAAAACGGCTTGTTTTCCACCAATTGATCGTATTTCTCAAACCCTCTTCTAAACCGATGAGTTTTTCGTAACCGAGATTTTCGACGGCGCGTGTATTGTCGGCTTGGCTGTCTTTAACGTCTCCTTTTCTTAATTCTTTATAATCGGCTTTAACATCGCTTTTACCTGTGATCTTTTTCAAAACCTCAAGAAGTTCATTAAGTGAAATGCGATCACCATTAGCGGCATTCATAACTTCACCTATTCCTTTACCAGTCTGTGAGGCATTGATATTAGCATTAACGACATTTGCAATATATGTAAAATCTCTGGTTTGCTCACCGTCACCGAAAATAACCGGAGTTTCATTTTTCATCAAAGCGTCAATAAAACGTGATATTACACCGGAATACATCGAAGAAGGATTTTGGCGAGGTCCAAAAACGTTGAAATATCGCAAACAAATCGCCTCTAAACCATAAACCCGATTGAAAATCTGACAGTAATATTCGCCCATCAATTTTGCTCCCGCATAAGGTGAAAGCGGTTCAGGACGCATTGTTTCTACTTTCGGCAAAGTCGGCTGATCTCCGTAAGCTGAACTAGAAGCGGCATAAACAATTCTTTTTACCCCATTTTCTTTTGCTGTTTTCAACAAATTAAAAGTTCCGTTGACACACGCATCGTGAGTTTCTGCCGGATTATCAACCGAACGCGGAACGCTCGGCAATGCGGCTTGATGAAATATTATCTCTGTTCCTGTAACGGCTTGCAAAAGTTTTTCTTCATTGTTTAAGTCACCTTCGATAAAGTCGAAGTTTCCTTCGATTTCCTCAAGATTTTCACGAAATCCTGTTGAAAGATTATCAAGAATTTTGACTTTTGCACCCTGTTTCAATAGTTCATCAGCTAAGTTTGAACCGATAAATCCTGCGCCACCCGTCACTAAAACTGTTGTTGTTAAAGCCATATTAGTTTATTGATTTGAAGTCCAAAATTTTCTTATCTTCCAACGCCGATGTAATCAAATCCGAGTTCACGCATATCTTTCGGCTCGTAAATATTACGGAGATCTGCAATCTTCGGACTCTTTAAAAGACTTTTTACTTTTTCCATATTAAGCGCGCGAAACTGATTCCATTCAGTAATTATCACAAGTCCGTCAGCGTCTTTTATTGCGTCATATTCGTTTTCAGCATATTCAATGTCGGGCAAAAAATGCTTTGCTTCCTCCATTGCCACAGGATCGAAAGCCCGAATTTTTGCACCTTGTTTTAACATTTCTTTGATAATATCCGTCGCTGGAGATTCTCGCATATCATCAGTTTCAGGCTTGAAGGACAAACCTAAAACAGCTATTTGTTTTCCATTTAGATCACCGATTAAATTATTTATCTTAGGAATCATCGCCAAACGCTGCGCTTCATTAACTGCAATTACAGTATCAACAATTTTTGTTTCTGAACCAAATTCCCGTGCAACAGTTGAAAGTGCGCGAGTGTCTTTTGGAAAACACGATCCTCCGAAACCGGGACCGGGATGTAAAAACTTACTGCCAATTCTTTTATCCATTCCCATTCCCCGAGAAACATCGTGAACATCGCAACCAATTTTGTCGCATAAATTAGCAATTTCATTGATAAAAGAAATTTTTGTCGCTAAAAAGGCGTTGGCTGCGTATTTTATAAGTTCAGCAGCTTCGAGAGAGGTAACTACTATTGGTGTTTCAATCAAATAAAGTGGGCGATACAAATCCTTCATTATAGCAATCGCATCTTCTTCGTTTGAACCGATTACCACACGATCCGGTCGCATAAAATCATCAATTGCCGCTCCTTCGCGTAAAAATTCGGGGTTTGAAGCCACCCCGAAATTCGTCTTCGTTGTTTGATTGTTGGCAATAAATTCCCGTAACCATTTTCCCGTTCCGACCGGAACTGTTGATTTCGTTACTAAAACTTTATATCCGTTCATTGCCTCAGAAACATCCTTTGCCGCCTGACGATAAAAACTCATATCAGGTGATCCGTCTTCTTGGGGCGGCGTTCCGACTGCCAGAAAAATTACTAAAGCCTGTTCAACTGCCGACTTTATATCAGTCGTAAAGTGAAGTCTCCCGGCTTTTGTATTTTTCTCGACAATCTTGTCAAGACCGGGTTCATAAATTGGGAGTATTCCTTTTTTGAGACTTTCGATTTTATCTGAATTAACGTCAACGCAGGTAACTTCAGTTCCAAATTCTGCGAAACATGCACCGGTAACTAATCCGACGTAACCGGTTCCAATAACTGCTATATGCATATTTTTAATATTAATTTTTTATTATTATTTTTAATAAGTTAAATTATTCACAAACGTAAAAAAAAATTATGCGGGTCAGGCTAAAAACTTGACCCGCATAAATTTTAATTGACAAAACTTTATTCTGCCAAATTCGCTAAATTTTTGAAAATCTAGCGAAGGGGACTAATAACATTGGTTGTTCCACCAAGTGTTACATTATTTCCATCTTTTGTCGTCAGATAAACTGCCGCTGCTACTGCACCGCCTGCTGCTAATAAGAGAGCTGTTAATGCGCCTGCTCCAAAACCTGCGACCGCCGTCGGTGGAGCCGATCCCGGTCGCATACAAGGCTGACAACCGGTTTGGGAGGCATTACCAACGGAAGCATCTGCACCTGCAGCCACTTGTTTGTCGGTATTTCCACTTCTCAAAGTAACTAAGCCGGATGTTGTTTCCACAAAAGTTTGTGTACATTTAACATCGTCGCCGCAACCTACATCAACCGAAAAAGTATTTGCCTGACCTGTGTCGGCAATAGCCGTTGCATTTCTGGTGGTAACTGTTGAAGCAATCCCTGCAACATCAGTAACGCGAACTTTACCGGAACTTAACATTCCGACAATACTATTTTCCGTAAACTTTAAATTTACAGATGAATCGGACATAATTTCAACACGTCCGTTTTTACCTAAACTAATAATAGCTGATGAGTTTGTTCCTGTAACAATTGTGCTACCCGACATAACAGTCGAGTTTGACACTGCTGTTTGACCGTTAACCGTAACCTGACCATTAACGGTGATGTCTCCGGTCATGTCTCCTGATTGCGCCAAAGCAACCGTTGAATAAACACACAATACAGCTAAGGCAGTAAGCAATGTTAAAGATTTTTCTATAATTTTTTTGCCGAGCATTTGATTAATTTTCCTCCTAAATACCAGTCCTGAAGTTTATAAGCTTTTTCTATTATACGTTAAAAAATAAACACTTCAAGAAAGATTCATAAAATGTTATCTTGAGGGGCTAACAACTGATGTTCCACCGCCTAAGGCAACCCGATTGTTGTCTGTTGTTGATGCAATAACGATTGCCGCCGCCGCACCACCGAAAACTAAAGCCCAAAGCAACCATCCCGAACCGCCGCTTTTAGTATCATCATCCTGAGCTTTTCCTGCTGTTGCCGATTCACCCGCAGTAAGGTTTAGAGTTTTTCCATCGGGTGTTGTGAAACTAACATTATTAGAAGCATTAAGTGCGGTTACTTTACCGTCAACCAAACTGCCGCTGATAGAATTGTTATCGAAAGATAATGTTAAAGTAGTGTTCGGGGCAATTTCAACTTTGCCGACTTTGGCGATATTGATAATCGCACTTGTATATTCAGGCGTAACAATAGTACTTGACGTAAAAATTGATCGTCCGCTTTTTGCTGACTCACCGTTAATAATAACTGTTTGACTTTTGCCGGCAATAGATAATTCACCAACTATTTTTTCGGAAGCCGCCAAAGCAACCATTGAGTAAGTTGCATATATTGCAACTACTAAGCACATCGAAAGTGCTTTCTGCATCCAAATTTTGCTATTCATAATTTCTCCTGTTCGCGTATTCGCTAAATTTTAAATTATTAATTATAAAAATAAAACCTTTGATCTTTTTACACGAATTATTGTGCAATGTCAATGAAAAATAACTAATTATACGAATTAAACCAAAAGTTTTGTTCGAGTTAAATGATGATACTATTAAATTTGGATAAATACAAATTTTTAATTGATTTTATCTGAATTTAATTTCTAAATTTTATGATTCATATCTGCTTAGTCGAACCTGAAATTCCCCCTAATACCGGCAACATTGCAAGACTTTGTGCGGCAACTTTTACAGACTTACATATTGTCGGAGTAACAGGTTTTCGGCTTGATGAAAAAGCAGTAAAGCGCGCCGGACTTGATTACTGGAGCGACGTTAAACTACATCGTCATATTGATTTGAAAGATCTTTACGAAGCCTTACCGGACTCACGCTTTTTATATCTTACCACTAAAAGTCAGAAAAAGTATAGTGATTTTCAATTCAAAAATAACGATTGTATAGTTTTCGGGCGCGAAACTCGCGGCTTGCCGGAAGATTTGCTTCAGGCTAATTGGGAAAGGTGTCTCACAATACCGATGCCGAACAAAAATGTCCGCAGTTTAAATCTTGCTACCTCTGCCGGAATCGTTCTTTATGAGGCTCTCAGACAAGTCGGTCTTCCGACGGATCATAATGTAAATAAGTAAGTTATTTACAAATCTTTACAGTAAACTGAACATCGCAGAAAGTTTATTTTTCTTCTAATAAGTGTCAATAAAATTGACTTGTAATTTACTGGGAGAAATTTTAATTTATGAGATATATAAAAGGTTTTTTGGTTTTAGCAATTGCAATTTTAGCATTTTCTCAAATTGACGTTAATGCTCAAACTTTTTCCACGGATAGTAAGAAAATCGAGCAAAATGTTTTTAGAGAGTTGATCAAATTGCCATATTAAGGAATTTTCGATCACATTTCATATCAGGTAAACGGTGATACCGTAATTTTGTATGGAAAAGTTATTACGCCGAGTCTGAAACATTCTGCAGAGAGATATGTTAAAGGTGTTACCGGAGTAGCACAGTAGTAAATAAAATTGAAACTTTACCTCCTTCACCTTATGATGACGCAATTCGTTACAGAACTGTGCGGACTTTGGAGAACGGCGGTGGTCTCTATCGGTATTTGATAGGTACAAATCCTTCGATACGGATTATAGTTGACGGCGGGCAGGTTACGCTTGAAGGCTTCGTTGATTCCAGAGGCGACTTAAACTTGGCGAATATTTTGGCAAATCAAGTGTCAGGAACTTTTTCAGTAACTAACAACTTGCAAATTTCGAGAGCATCAAACTAAATTCAAAAATTCAAACTGGTTAGAATTAAATTTTAACCAGTTTGAATTAAGAAACTTTATGTGTTGTCGCTTCACATACATTTGTTTTTCTATCGCATAATTTTTAAAATAATTGATTATTAAGTTAATTAATAGTATCAGAAATTTCTTCGGCTAATTGAGAGCTATTTCCTGATTTCGCATCGGTTACGACGAGCGGAAATTCTTCAAGAACCTCCGAATTAGCGAGCGTCTGAACCCAATAAGTGCCGGCTGTCGAAAAAACAACGTTGACGAAAAAGCTGACGTTATCGGTAAAACCGCCGGGAGCAAGTTCAATTGTCGTATTTTGCGATGTAACGACTAAATTTGATCTGTCCGGCGACATTATGCGGACTTCGGTTTGATAATTTCCGCGCCCGCGCCAATGATTGACGACGGCAAATTTTATTAGTGAAACCGGCAAGCGTTCGACCATTATATTTTGAAAAATTCCCATTAAAGAAACTTTATTTCCCATTTCGAGGCGCACATCGTCGCACAGTAGTGTATAGACAAGTTTTAGATTTTCCGTGTTCATTTTTCTTTACAAATTTCTATTACTTCGGTTTTTTCAATAATTTGCGCCGAAACCGCAGTTTTTTTTAATCCTTTTTTGAATTTTGACTTTTCAAAAGGCAGCGGTCAAGAGTATAATCTTTATTAATTCAGCCTACGGATTTTTTATAAGTTATGACGGTGTATGTTTTAATAGGTCTGGCGTTGTCTTTAGCAGGTGTTGCGGGTTTGCAGTTTTTTTATCTTGTCTATCTCGAAAGAGTTGACCGCGAACAAAAAAAGCGCATCCGTGAATTGGAGCATCACTGCAAATATCTTTCCAGCCGCGTCAAACAAGCCGAACGACAAATTGTTGATCAAAATGATCTTCTGGAATCTTTCTTTGACGAATTTTCAGATGAAGACGAAGAAGTTTGGGCTGATGTTATTGAAGAAAAATAATAGTGGAAACAGAATTCAGGTTTTAAAGTCCAATTTTCAAAATGCCGACTATTCTGAAATTTCTTTTTCAATTTACCGAATTTCAAACCAGAATTCTAATGCTTGTTCCCTAAACTTTAATCTATAAGTTTAACAATTGTCGCGCCCCAATTTGCCGAAAATTCATCTCCTGTTTTAAACGACTCAACGAAATCATTACTTTCCAAAACTTTCCTGACAATTTCTCTCTGCACGCCGATTCCTTTGCCGTGAATTATTCGAACGATACGAAAATTCTTTTTTACTGCTTCTTCCAGATAATTTTCAGTTACACTTTTTACATCTCGCGGAGCAAAAGCGTGTAAGTCAATCGAATCGGTAATTTCAATCTCGAACGGTTCTTCAAACGGATTTTCATTCATACTTTATTTCTTTTCCGAATTTCCAAGATTTTCCGGCGGTTTTACTTTTATTATATTTTTGTCTTTAAAAACTACAAATCGTTTTGCTTCTATTTCACCGTTTGCATTACGAATATTCACAGTAAACGATTTATTGTCGCCGTCACCTTCAACTTTCAAAGGCAACCGCCCCCACAAATCAAAATTTCGGTAAGCCATATAATGTTCCTGTTTATATTTATCGTAGCCCATAACCTGAATTCCGTCGAAATCCGGTTCAACACCGTCAATTGCTTTTACGTCATTTGTTCTCGTCAAGATTACCCAACTTCCCGGCTTTGAAACGGGAACATTGGTGCTGACATTCGGTTTATCGTCGGTTTCGACATTATCCAATCTTTGCCACGTAACGAATTTTCTATTGTTTTGCTGGTAATAAACGATGTCGTTCGGAACTTGAAGTTCAACTTGTCTTCCGAAAAGCCAACCGGCGGGCGCGGGCGATTGCGACGGATCAAGCCGGACTTGATACCAAATGTCGTAAGTTTCGTCTAATTTCGCCGGTTCATCTTTTTTCTTGTCGCTTTTCGCCGCTTCGACTTCCGAATTTTTGTTATCCGCAGTATCGTTGTCAGGTTCTTGTGCTTTCGGGACGAATTTCCAGTCGGTAATTTCAAAAGTTGCACCGTTTTCAAGTTGAAGAAGTATGTTCTCATCATTTTGTATATCCGGTGTCAGACGCAAATTTGAGGCGGCGCGAAGTTGTCCCGTCGCTTGCGGTTGCTGGTCTTTTGCTTTTTCAGCGAGTTCTTTTGATTTATCTAAAACGCTGTCAACAATGACGTTTTGCGCTTCGATCCAACCTTCTGTTTGATCTTCATCGCGCGCACGAACGCGAAACCAACGGACATTTTCAAACTCAAATTCTTCGAGAATATTAAGCGTTTCACCGCGCTTTACTTCGAGCAGATCAGCCGCCACAACCGCATAGGAACTGCGAATCTGCGCTCTTTGCGAAATGACTGTGCCTTTTTCATCAAGACCGGCAAGCGAAGAAATATTCTCGACCGCGCTGCTGACAATGCCGCAGCCGTTCAACATAAAAGCGGCGAAAAATATCACCGACAAAATAGAAAGTTTCTGTAAAATTTTCATTTTCCTTTTCGCAGGAGTTTGCGCCAATTATTATAACCCAACTCGCTCAATAAATCTTTCTCGCGCCCGTCGGGTTTCGCTTTGACTGATAATTTTGCGCCGGAAACTTCGATGCCCGTTTTGTTTAAATCGGTTTGCAGGTTAATTTTATTCGCCGACTTTATATAATTTTCAGCAATCGAAACGAGTTCGCGGCGGCTTTCCAAAATTTTCAAAATCGCCGTGTTCGCGTCTTCAGTTTCGTTTGAAAAATTATGTTTTTGATAAATTTCTCCAAGCAATTTCCAAAAATCGTTTTTGTTTTTTATCAAATCAACATCGCACAAAAATGCGATCAATAAACCCTTTGCATAAACGCTCGAACCGAAACCTGTCCAACGCATTTTCGACGCTTCGAGCATCGAAATCTCGGTGCTTCGGCGCGAACTGATATTGTAAGCCTGTGTGAGCGTGTCGAGAAAATCCGAAAAAGTTATTTGATTAAGCTCGACGCCGGTTTTCAGCGCGGCGTATTGCGCGAAACCTTCGTAAAACCACGAATAATTTCCGCTCAAATTCAGCGCGTTCGGCATCCACAGATGAAAAAGTTCGTGGCGCAATTGTTCGCGCAAACGTTGAATTTCTAGACTTTTAAATGCGGTCGGCGCGGAAAGAATCACGACATTCGCGCCGCGCGTTTCGGCTTGCCATCGTTCAAAGTTTTCGGTCTTCGGAAATCTGAGAAAAAAAATTTTAATATTTTGAAACGGCATTTCGCCGAAAATCTTTTTATATTCGCCCAAAATTTCCTTCGCCGCTTCATTTGCTTCATCGTCAGAAAAATTCCATTCGCCCGTAAAAGTAAAATTTACATCACTTTTTGATTCGCGCTGATTTTCACCAACGAGAAAAACTGCATTGTCGGGATTTTTAATCGAAAAATTTTTCTCGGCGATCTTCTTTTCACTCGCCGAAATTTTCCAATTCGGCGGCAGATTGAAAATTAAATTCGCGAAATTTTCTTTTACAAATTTCGGCAAAAGATCATTCATCATTAAAAGTCCTTGTGTTTCCGAAAGCCAAGAAACGTGCGCCGAAGCGGGATTTTTAAGCGAAATTTCGTAAGAAAATCCGGCGGCGTTTTCGGCGGTTAAAAATTCGCCGTCAGCTAATTTTTCAAATGCGATCTTCTGTCCGTTTTGATTAAAAAACGCGAGATTTTCGATTCTTCCGGCGAGATTATTTGAATCGGCGTAATTATTTACAAACGAAAAATTCCTTTCGGTTCGATTATTTATAAATTTTCCGGCGACTGAAATTTTAGAATTTTCGGGCGCGGAAATTTTCAAATTTACTTCCAGATTTTGCGCCGAAATCGAAAATGCGAAACATAAAACGAGCGCGAACGCCGTAAAAACTAGAGGAAACCTTTTATTTGTCTTTGACTTCAAAACCATTGCGGAACTAAAATAACTGTTTACCCGTCGTCCTTCGATTCTAAGGATACAAAGATTATGAGTCTAATCAAAGTAGTAATCTATACGTTGGCTTTTTTGCTGAGTCTTTTCTTTTGGATGCGTTTCTTTTTCTAAAAGTGAATTGGCAGAAATGCTGTTTTTGCGGCGAATGTTTTTGATTCGCGGGTATAAATTTGTTACAAAACGAGCGGTCTTTTTTTACTGACCGCTATTTTTATTTTATGAACGAGTTAAGAAAGATAAAACGCGCATTAATCAGCGTTTCGGACAAAAACGGTGTCGCCGAATTTGCGGCTGATTTGGCAAAATTCGGTGTGGAAATCATCAGCACGGGCGGCACGGCGCGGATGCTGCGGGAAAAAGGAATTGACGTTAAAGAAGTCGCCGACGTTACGGGATTTCCCGAAATGATGGACGGACGCGTGAAAACTCTGCATCCGAAAATTCACGGCGCGTTTCTCGCTCTGCGCGACGACGAAGAACATATCGCGGCGATGAAACAGCACAATATCGAACCGATTGATCTCGTCGTGATAAATCTTTATCCGTTTGAAGAAACGATAAAAAACGAAGACGTGAAAATCGAAGAAGCGGTCGAACAGATAGACATCGGCGGTCCGGCGATGATTCGTTCGGCGGCGAAAAATTGGCGCGATGTCGCGGTTGTTACCGATTCCAGACTTTACGACGAAGTTTTGCAGGAAATGAGCGAAAATGACGGTTCGCTTTCGATCGAAACGCGCCGCAGTTTTGCCGCGCTCGCTTATTCGGCGACTTCGCATTACGATTTTATCATCGCGGATTATTTGATCGGAAAATTAACAGATGACGAATTCGACAAGATCGAAGCACTTCATCCCGCCGCTGACAGCGAACTTTTCCAGACAATTGCATCCGGCGAATTCGGCGAAGAACTCGACGATCTTTTTGAAGAATTTGAAGACGGCGAGTTTGAAAATGAAGAGAAAGAGGAAAAAGTCGGCACGAACGGACACGGCGTTTTAATTGAAGACGAAGACGTAGAAGACGAAAATCTGCCGGAATATTTGCCGATTGATTTAGATAACGCCGAAAACTTGCGTTACGGCGAAAACCCGCATCAGAAAGCCGCGCTTTACGTCAGCGAAATTGATACGAGCGGCATCGGTTACGCCGAGCAACTGCACGGCAAGGAAATGTCTTACAACAATTATCTGGACGCGGACGCGGCGTGGCGTTTGATAAATGATTTTGAAGATCGCGCCGTCGCAATCATCAAACATTTGAATCCGTGCGGCGTAGGTGTCGGCGAAACGAATCTGGAAGCATACAAACGCGCTCTCGCCACCGATCCCGTTTCGGCGTTCGGCGGAATCGTTGCATTTAATCGAAAGGTTGACGCAGAAACGGCGAACGCCGTCAATGAAGTTTTTACGGAAGTCGTCATCGCGTCGGAATTTGAAGAAGAAGCGTTGGAGATTTTCAAAAAGAAAAAAAATCTGCGCGTTTTATTGGCAAAACCCGACGAACCGAATCTCGAAATACGGAAAATTTCCGGCGGTTTTCTTGTCCAAACGCCTGACATTTATAAAGTTACGGCAGAAGATTTGCAGATCGTTACGGAAATCAAACCGACCGATGAACAAATAAAAGCATTGCTTTTCGCGTGGAAAGTCTGCAAACACGTTAAATCGAACGCGATCATTTTCACTAATGAATTTCAAACCGTCGGAGTCGGCGCGGGACAGATGAACCGCATTGATTCCGTAACGATCGCGGCGATGCGTGCGAAGAAAACGGAATTGAAATTGGAAGGAAGTGTTTTAGCTTCCGACGCATTTTTCCCGTTCCGCGACGGCGTTGACGAAGCCGCAAAATACGGCGTTTCGGCGATCATTCAACCCGGCGGTTCGGTGCGCGACGAAGAAGTTATTCAAGCCGCGAACGAACATAAAATTGCGATGGTCTTTACCGGAATTCGCCATTTCAAACATTAAAAGATGGTTTTTGATCTTTGATATTTGATCTTTATTTTCTGATCTCTCGACGGTTTTTTAATAAGGATTAATCGCCAAAAAATTTTCAAAGACTAAAGATCAAAAATCAAAGATCAATTAAAAAAGCATCTTAACGGCGCGTTGAGTCATCAATTTTAATCAACCTACACATCATTTATTGAGAATGTGTTATTATTCACCGGAAACTTTATAAACAGATATATGCGAGGAGATAATTTTAGAGTGATTTTACGTTTTAAATCTTTTATTTTACTTACATTTTTAATTTCAACGAGCGCGTCTTTTGCATTTGCACAAGCTACCGTCAAAACCGAATCGCCTGAATCAATTGCTGAATCAGTAGTTGTTGTTTACAGCGGTTTACGCGGCAGAGACGGATTGAGTCAAATTCGTAAAACGACTGTCGAACTCGGAACATTAGAATTAAAAAACCCGGACGGCACATCGGACAAAGCAAAATATGAGCGATATATTGTCCGCGGCGACAATCTTTACAAAGAGCGCAACCGTCTGGAACAAGATTTTCCGAATTCGAAATTTGCTATTATTTACGATGGCGAAAAAACCTTCGGTTTACTTAACAACACTATTTTCGCACCGCGAGATGCGGTAGCCAAAGATTTTCAAAATCAAATCTGGCACGGAATTGACGCACTTTTGCGTTACAAGGAAAATGAATCGAAAGTTGAACTCGTTAAAAAAGATAAAATTCTCGGCGTTGATTATTACATTTTGGATTTAACAGACAAACAAAATCGTAAAACCAGATATTATATCAGCCAAAAATATTTACAGGTAAAAATGCTCGAATACGAGCAGGACGGCATAAAATACAAACGCAAGTTTTACGATTATAATTACGCGCAAGGCACACTTGTTCCTTATCGTTCGGTTCTTTGGGCGGATGATAAAATCGTCGAAGAGACAGAGATTTCGACTATTACATTCGGTCAAAAAATAGAAGATTTTATGTTTCAAGGAAGCTAAATTAAAGACAAAAAATTAGGATGAATCGGGAACAAACAAAACCGGTTCATCCTTTTTCATTTTAAATTTTTGCAACCATTTATCAAATAAACCGTGAAGCAATTTAACTCTTCCCGTAAAAATTACAGGAGAAAAAATTATGAGCAAAATGAAAATATTGCTGACGGTAGTTGTATGTCTTTTATTTGTGAACACGCTTTTCGCGCAAAATGAAAAACGAGATGAGTTTCAACAAAGTTACGAAATTAAATTACAAATTTTATCCGCGTCGAATAAAACCGATGCAAGAAGCGAAGTGCCGAATTCGCTGTCGGCGGTCGTAAAAAAGTTACGGGAAACTTATTCTTATAGAAACTTCAATCTGGCGGAAACTTATGTCGAGCGAGTTACTAACAACGGAAAAATTGATTTTCTCGGTATTTCAAATCAATTGCTTGCTAATGAAGAAAAAAAATCGCCAATTTTTTACGAATGGGTGTTAAATAATTTGGAAAGCGTGAAAAATTCCGGCGGCAGAGAATTTTTACAATTCGATTCTCTGCGTTTTAGCGCACGAGTTCCGGTTACGGTTGGAGAAGCGACGAATTATAATTCGACCGGATTTACGCTTGTAAAATTTAATTTGCCGGAAAATACGCCGACTTTAGCGGGAAGTTTTTCAATGTTGCAGACTAATGAATTCGTTTTTATAATTTTGACGGTAAAAAAAGCCGAAGAATAAAACTTCCGCAACCTTTCGAGTTATCGTGCGTGTTTAGAAAACGAAAAGCAGTTTTGCTCGACAAACAAAAATTTTATGAACTGGTTTCGACAAAATTTGCCGGGTAAAACAAATTTGCAATCTGAAATATAAGATATGAATTTGTTGCGCCTGCTTTTCATTTGAAGTTGATGATGTAAAATTATGCGTGTATGGCATTGGACAAACCCGGTAACGAAACCGACACAAAAGCGAAAAAAAACGATGTGCCGGCGGCTGATTTGTCCGATCACGAACTGATTGAGCAGACAAAAAACGGCGACGAACTCGCGTTTGACGAGATAATGAATCGTTACCGAAATCCGCTGACGAATTATCTTTATCGAATGCTCAATGATTACGAGGAAGCAGTTGATTTGGTTCAGGAAGCGTTCGTTAGAGTTTACTTCGCGCTCGAACGCTATCACACGGATTATGCTTTTTCGACTTATATTTATCGAATTGCGAGCAATTTGGCAATCAGCGAAATACGCAAACGCAAGCGGCGGAAGTTGATGTCACTAACCGGATTTTTCAAATATGGTGAAGACGAAGTTGATTATCAACCGCCTGACGAAAAACTTTTGCCGGAAGAAGAAGTTTTAGCAGCTGAACAAAGCCAAGTAATAGCGCGGGCGATTGCCGCTCTGCCGGAAAAATATCGTGCGCCGATCATTTTACGTGATGTCGAAGGGCGGACATACGAAGAAATTGCGGAAATTTTAGAATTGGGTTTAGGAACAACCAAATCGCGCATCAGCCGCGGGCGCAAACATCTGCGCGAAAAGCTGGAAAATTACTTTTAGAAATAAAAAGATTTACAAATATGAACTGCCGAGATTTTCAAAATGAATTTGAAGACCGCGCCGGATTAAGCGACGCGGCAAATCTTCATCTCAAGGACTGTGCGGACTGCGAAAAACTTTACCGCCAACAATCACATATTTGGCAAATGATCGAAACTTTGCCGGAAGTTGCCGCGCCCGCAAATTTTAACGCCCGATTCAGATCACATATTGCCGGATCAAAAACATCGGATTTTCGTCCAAAGTGGTGGAAATCTCTGCGTTACGTCGTGCCGATTTTCGCGATGGTTTTGGTTATGACGATATTTTTCGCCAGCCAGAATTTTTTCGTTTCTACTCCGCAGCCTACGTTTGCAGTTGTTAAAGAAGACGTGAAACCGACGGATTTGTTAAACGATGAAGTTCAGGCAAAACCGCCAAGTAATATGATTGCTTCTGGAAATTCAGATTATAAAAATGCGAACTACGAAATTCATTCGACTTCAACAAATACAGTAAATTCAAATGCGTTAATTCAGAAAAACCCGATTCCTGAAATTCCGAAATCAAATAAAAAGGAACTTCCGGCAAAAGATAAAGATGATTTCAAGGGTTATCGTGATATTGGCGTAAATCCTGCGCCGCCGCCGATTTTGCCGAATGGAATTTCAGGCGAAAACAAAATAGTGTCTAACGCGGAAGATTTTGTAAAGCAAAATAATCAGGATGTAACAGAGATGCTGTCTGTTTTGGGAATTGAAACGATTTCGGCAAATGGCGTTTTGCGCGTAATTTCTGTAAAGGAAAACAGTCCTGCCGCACGTTCGGGATTAAAAACAGGCGATTTGATCTTATCAATTGACGGAAAAAATCCGCTAATGAATTCCTTTAACACAATAAGAAATTTAACCGTAATGCGCGGAACGCAGAATTTAACGATTTCAACGCGCACTCAGTAAAAAAACATCAGCAGAACTTACCGGCGTTTTTTATTTTAAATTCTTCTCGAAAAACGTCAGAATTCTTTCATATTCATCTTCCCAACTCGACGGACGTTCGAAAGCGTGATTCTCAGACGGATAGATCATCAATTCAAAATATTCCGTTTTATCCAGCCGAATTAATTGCTCGACTAACTGCATCGAATCCTGAATCTGCACGTTGTTGTCAACTAAACCGTGCAAAATTAAAAGCGGTTTTCTAAGCTGATTCGCATAAGTTATCGGCGAACTGCGTTTGTAACCTTCGGGATTTTCCTGCGGATTTCCGAGACGCTGCGAAGTGTAAAAAGGATTCGCCGCGTAATAATTTTTCCAATCCGCGACCGGACGAAGTGCCGCCGCCGCCGCAATTTTGTCCGGCGCGCGTTCGACGAGCATCGCCGCCATAAAACCGCCGTAACTTCCGCCGTATGCGCCGACTCTTTTTCCGTCAACCGCATAATTTGCGACCATAAAATCAATCGCGTCCAGATGATCTTCGTAATCCTTGCCGCCGAGAAAATCGTAAACATCGGTGCGCCAATCGCGCCCGTAACCCGCCGAACCGCGATAATCAATGTCCAAAACGACGTAACCTTTCTGCGTCAAAAGTTCGTTGAACATAAACTCGCGGTAATAATTGTTCCAGCCGTTGATCACATTTTGCAGATAACCCGCGCCGTGAACGAAAACGACCATCGGATATTTTTGCTTTTTATCAAAATTTTCCGGCAGATAAATCTTCGCGGGAATTTTTTTGTTGTCTCTCGATTTTATTTCGATAAATTCAGGCGCGTTAAATTTTCGTTTTAAGAAACTTTCGGGCGTGGTGTTTGTGAGTTTAGCTACTGTATTTTTAGGTTTTATACAATCAGAGCAAAGATTAATCGAATACAACTCAGCAGGAAAATTCCATTCGGAGCCGGTGAAAACTAACATATTGTTTTCAAGTTGAAAATCGTTTTTCAGCCCTTTTTGAATAGACAAATCTTTAATTTTGGGATTATTGAGATCTTCGATAAATGATAAAATTCTTTCAGATGAATTGTTTTTTGTTGAAGAAAAAATAACTGTAGGAAACTCTGTCTTTACAATAGGTATAGTTACGGTTATCCATTTCGCCCAATCAATTTCCCAATTTCCTTTCGTCAATTGCTTGATTTCCGCGTTCGCTTTTCCGTCCTTAAATCTAGATTCATCGAGATTCACGAGATAAAGATGATAAAAACCGTCTTTCTCCGAACCGAAGAAAAATTGATTCGCATTTTTCGGATTCGCTTCGAGAATCCGCGCCGGACTGCCGATCCATTTTTCGTCGGTTTCTTCATGGACGAGAAACGCTTTCGACTTTTCACCGGCAAACTGCACGACGAAAATCTGCCGCCGTTTGTGCGTTTTATCAACGCGGTCAACCAGCAGAGTTTCGCCGCCTGCGAGCCATTCCAAGCCTTGAAAATAACTTTCGCCTTCGGCTTTCGGCAGTTCGGCGGCGATTGATTTTTCAAAACTCCCGTCGGTCGCCGCCGCGTAAATCGTCTGATTCGTCCAACCGCGCTGATAACTCGGCACGGTCGTCATCTCGCCGAGATAATTCGGCACATAAATCGGCTTCTGCTTCGCGCCTTCGCTCGCAATATAAGCGACCATTTTCCCGTCATACGTCTGCGTTGCGCTTGAAACATTGATGTTTCGTGCAGAACTCGCTTCCTTTGAAATCTGCACGAGCGTTCCGTCTTTCGTGTCAATCGAAAACAAATTCCCGCTCTGCTGAAAAAGAATCCTGTCGTTATCAAGAAACCGCGCCGAAAATTCAAAAGATTCGGTTTTCGTAATTCGCTTCGGAGAATTTTCGCCGATTTTCAAAACAAACAGATCGCCGTTTTGCGTAAACAAAATCTTTTCCGAGTTCGGCGACCACGCGAGATTTCCGAAACCGTTTCTCTGTGCTTTCGCAAAATCGTCGTTAATGACAACGCCGTAATTCAATTTGTCTTCCTTTTCAGTTTCCTTACTTTTTACCAAATCAGTAGGCGACAAAATCTTCCGCGCATCGCCGCCGCTCGTCGAAACGAGATAAAGATCACGCGGCTCTTTGCCTTCGGCGTTCCACAGATAAACGACGTATTTCCCGTCCGGCGACAATTTTTCGCCCTCGACGCGCATTCCGGCGATCGAAGGTTCGCGCATTATTTCCTTAACGGTTAAATTCTGCGCGTGAACGCTTAGAGCAAGCAGAAAAGTGAAAGTAAAAAGAAAAAAGTGACGGGAAAATTTATTAAATTTCATAGAATTATTCTTCTTCATCGCTCAAAACTTCGAGCAAGGCTTCGAGTTCGGGCAAAACGAGCAAATCTTTCGTGCGTCCGGCGGCGCGTTTTGCTTTTATCAAACCTTCGATAGTTAAAACATTTACTTCAATGCCGAAAAGAATCTTTTTTTCAGAATTCTCTAAAACATCAGCATAATTTCCGACCCCTGCAACTTCTCCTAGCAAATCAATGTCTCCTAAATCTGTATTAAACGTGAAATTTGTCGCATTTCTCAAAGTGGTTTCGTCAAAAACATATGGCAGATTTTCAGGAAAACCACGCGGATGAGGATTAAATTTTGAAAAAGCGGCGACAATTTTCTTTAAGTTTTTGTTATCGCGTGAATAACAAAAATCAAGGTCTTGAGTAAGATACGCCGAACCGTGCGCCGTAATTGCCACGCCGCCGATAATTACAAAATCAACTTCATTTTCCTTTAATGCGGCAAGTGCCGGTTCAAGTTCTATCATTTTTTGCTTTTCTGTTTTTTCTGCTTAGTTTTGCTTGGCGGACAAGTTCATCCAATCCATACATCGCCGACTGCAAATTTCGAACTCGTTCATCAGGCGTTAATCGTAAATTTCCGATCAACAAAGTCAAATCAATCCCGAATTCCTTCGCGGCAGCGACTTTACTTCCCGGTTTCGGATTTAATAATTTTTCTTCAATCGTGCGCTTCATACGTCTATTTTACGGCAATTCCAATTCGCTTGCACGTTTTACTTTTTTCTGCGCGTCGTCCAAACGCTGATATTCGTAGATTGCGTTTTCCCAAGTTCCGTACGCCGCATTCGGCAAAACGATGAATTTGTCGCCGAACATATCGCGCATTTTATCAACTTCCATAAATCTGTCGGCGACCGTCTTTTTCTCGAAAACTTCCGAAAGATCGTCCAGATTGTCGCCCATCAAAATTACGATGCGGTATTTTTCGGAGATCGAATCGCGGCGTTCTTTTTTGCTTGAAACTTTTTGGCGAAGCATTACAGTTTCGGCATTTGCATCGGGAAATCCGACGTTTTTCAAATTATCTATCGTTGCCTGTTTCTGCACTTCGTCGCGGTTGGAAACGTAGAAAACTTTTACGCCTTTTTGGCTCGCGTAATTCAAAAAATCAACCGCGCCGGGAATCGCTTTCGCCTTTCGCATCTCGCCCCACGCATACCAATTCTTTAAATCGAACGGCAGATTATTTACAGCGTTATATGCGTCCGCCGGCGAATTATCCAAAACCGTTTCGTCAATATCCACAACGACAGCGCGAGGCATTTTGCGCTCCACTTTCGGAAGTTTTTTGACGTTCTTTTTGTCGAAATCTTCGTTCAGGCGCATTTTGGCGATGTTAAACGCCTGATACGTCAAAGCGCGGTATTCGCCCGCTTTTTGCTGGTATAAAAGTGCCGCAACCTTGTATTCATTATCGGCACTTGCGATTGCGGTCTGCGTTGCTTGCTGCGCCGTTGTGGAAATGGTCGCAAAATAAGTTGAAAATACGGACGCGGCGACGAGTCCGAGCGTTAGTAGATAATTTTTCGTTTTCATAATCTGTGTTTTTTACGCAGGAAAGCGGAAATTGTTTGAAGTGATTATAAACGAATTGTTTGCAGGAAAAGAAGATTTGCCCACGAAATACACGAAAGGAACGAAAAAAAATACAGAAAAAACTAAAAAGTAAATTTTAACTTTATTCTTATTTTCGTCTCTTTCGTATGTTTCGTGGGCAAAAAATTAAATCTTTTGAAGTTCTAAACTGAAATCTTTATAAACCGTGATCGTGTGATTTTCTGGAACATCGGGAAAATCTTCCGCGTTGTCGGTCAAAATTTCGCTCGAAATTATTACGGATTCGGCATCTTTGCGGTTGGCGTTTTCGATGTTGTATTCGCCGTCGGGCAGAACTTTGAAGTGTTTTCCGCGCCAGTAATGAAGCGACGCGCTCGGTTCGGAATCGTTTGAACGATAGCGCGAAACGACGATTTCTGCGCCGTTCGTTACTGCAAAATTGTAAAACGAAGGTTTCGTAATTCCAGCTTCGAGCGTCCATTCGTCGAGTTGTTTGATAGTTTTCACCATCGCGGAACGCATTTCTTTTGCGTCGGCTTCAAACGGCGATTTTTCCAGAAAATTCAGAAAAACGGCAAAAGCGTGTTCGCTGTCGGTCGTGCCTTGGATGAAGTTGTAAAATTTGTCGGGCAAAGACGCACGGACTTTTCGGCGAATTAATTCAAATCCGGCACTTGAGCCGTTATGCATCCAGAGCAAATTCTGATATTTGAACGGGTGAACATTCGTTTCCATCACGATCAATCCCGGCGAAGCGGCGCGGACGTGCGCGAAAATATTCGGCGCGGAAATCTGTGCGGAAAGTCTCTGTAAGTTTCGATTCGACCACGCGGGCGTAATATAAGTCTGAACGCACGGCTCTAAATCTTCCGTCGCTTCATACCAACCGATGCCGAAACCGTCGCCGTTGAGCGGCACATCGCGTTCGCGCGCGGCGTAACTTTGTTTTATCAGCGAATTTGTCGGATTATAAAGTAAGTCTTCGAGTTTGATTGGCGAACCGAGATAAGCGATGAAACGGCACATAATGAACGAAAAAAAATTTATTAAAGAAAAGCCGGAAAACGATTCGGCTGAAGTTTTCGAGAATATCAAAAATTCCGTTGATGTAGAAATCACGGAAAATTCTTGGGCGGAAGATCAGAACAAGAAAAGTTATTATTACGACGATTCTTACGGCTATGAAGTTTATGATCCTGAAGACGATGAAGATGAAGATTAATTTACCCGCGGAATGAACGAAAAGACACAAAAAATTGTATGATTTATCTGTCTTAATTTTTCGTCTTTTTCGTGTCTTTCGTGGGCAAAAATAAAATGAAAATTTTCACGACAGGTTACACGGGAAAAAATATCAACGATCTGAAACCGATGCTCGAAGCGTTGGACGCGATGTTGATTGATGTGCGTTTTGCGCCGTTTTCTCAGGTGATGTGCTGGCGGAAAGTTTATCTGAAAGTTTTGCTCGGCGACAGTTACAGGCACGTTCCGAACCTCGGGAACCGGACTTTTAAGGAAGATAAGATAACGATTCAGAACTTAAAACTCGGTATTGAAACTGTTTTACATTTAAGTGAAAACTGTGTTTTGATGTGCGCCTGCGACAAGTTGGAAAATTGTCATCGCCGCTTGATCGTCGAAGAATTGTCGAAAATGGGAATCGAAGCCGTTGAATTAAAAGATTGGAAAACGCGCGATTCGGCGGTGCAGGAAGATATATTTAAGAGATTTAAATTTTAATTTTATGAGACTGGATTTATTTTTAAAAACGAGCCGCTTAATCTTGCGCCGCAGTCTGGCACAGAAATTTTGCGACAAAAATTTGGTGAAAGTAAACGGTTTAACGGCAAAGTCTTCAAAAGAAATAAAAGCGGGCGACGAGATCGAGATCAAGCGCAAAAATCTTTTGCAGACGATCAAAGTTTTGGAAGTTCCGGCGAAAAAACAAGTTTCCAAACAACAGGCGGAAAATCTTTACGAAACGATTTCAGAAGAAACTTTGGAAGATGATTTATTTGGCTGAATCATCTGATCCGACCGAAGTCGGCGACAGCAAAAACAAACCGACGAGATAAAGAATCACGGCGAAAAATTGGATGTAACCCGTTCCGGCGGTGTAACGCGGCAGATTGAAAAGATACGTGAAAAATTCCTGCGTCGGATTTTCCAGAAGACTTCGCCACCAACTCTCGCTGACGGGCGCGGTCATATAACTTAACACGAGATATTTGGCGACGAACGCGAAACCGAAAATGCTGCCCAGACTTTGAATGAGCCTTTTCGTATCGAAAACGCTGAAGACGTTTGAAACCAAAATCCACAAAAAACAAAAGGCGAAAACCCAAAACGGCAGACCTTGTTCGGGAATCAGGGAATTAAAAATCTGTGCCGAAGCCGTGAAAAGCGTCAGCAAAATCCCGGCGTTGGCGATATTTTTCAAAAGCGTGAAATCTTCCGAAAACCAACCTTCGATCTTTATTAAATTTGCGCGAACGAACAAAACGAGCAAGATCACGGCGTAAATCAAACAAATCAGCGGCGGTTTCAAAAACAAAAACGAAGAATCAGGCATCGCCAAACGCCAACCGCCGAGCAAAGTTACGGTCAGGAAAATCAACGGCAGAGCGAGATATTGAATTTGGAGTTTGGTTTTCGGTTTTTGGTTTTCGGTTTTTGTCTTTTCCGTTTTCTTACTCGTCGAGATTTTCGTTTTTTCTTCGTCAAAAGTTTCGATCTCATCGCCGCCGGAAACTTCCAAAAGTTCGCCTTCGACGATTTGAAAATCGTTTGTTTCTTCAATTATTGTTTCCTTTTCAGTCATCGGTTGTTTTTGAAATTTGAAATTTGAAATCCGGCTTCACTTTCTCTCGCGGAAAACTTTCAACGGATTAAAATCCGCCGCCGTAACTTTTAATCCTTCTTCAAATTCGTTTTTCAGTTCGATCGGCGTTTGCAGTTTCAGATTGTCGTCGGACGCTTTGAAATCTTTGTTTAATTGAATGACTTTGTTCGTCTGCTCCAGACCTTGTTTGAAAAGTTCATCGTCGCTCGAAACTCTGCCCCAACCTTGACGGTAAAATGTGTAAGCGATATAAAACTGAGTTTTCGCGTCGCGGTTTTCCGGGTCGGCGCGCTCGAAAAGATCACGCGCCAAAATAAAATTATCGGCGCGAAAAGCCTGCAAACCTTCGTTATATTTTTGCGGATCAACTTCGTAAGTATTCGTGATAACCTGCGCTTTCGTCGTCGCCGTTTCGATTGTTTCCTTCGCTTTCATAGGAACTTCGGCGATTGATTTCGGCGCAGTCCAATATAGCCAAACAACGAACGAGCCGAAAAATGCGACTAACAAAAGACTTAAAATCTGGATGTATTTTTCTTTCATTGATATAATTTCACCCAACTAATAAGATACACGATTTACGGGAAAAAGTTTTATGAAAAAATTCACGGGCAGTTTAACCGGTTTATTGTGGCTGCTTGCGTTTCATTCTGTCGTTTTTTGCCAAGCCGATCTAGTTATCATTAACGCAAATATTCGCACGATTGATGAGAAAAATCCGCGTGCCGAAGCAGTTGCAATTACGGGAAATAAAATTTTCGCCGTCGGAACGAATGAGGAAATTCGCAAACTCATCAGCGAAAATACGAAAACGATTGATGCCGCCGGAAAACTCGTTTTGCCCGGATTTAACGACAGTCACGTTCATTTTCTGGCGACGGGAAATCAATTCTTTTCGGTGAATCTGAAAGGCGTAAAAACGCGCGATGAGATCGTCGGAATAATCAAAGATAAAGTTAAATATATTCCGAAAGGCGCGTGGATTTTGGGCGGCGGTTGGGAAAGTGAAAATTGGTCGGCGGACGATTTGCCGACGCGCGAATTTATTGATTCCGTTGCGCCGGAAAATCCGATATTTGTTTACGGAGCGGATGTGAACGCCGCTTTTTCAAATACTTTAGCGTTGAAAAATGCGAAACTTTTTGATGAAAAAAAGAATATTTCGGGCGGCGAAATTGTCCGCGATGAAATGGGGCTACCGACGGGAATTTTAAAAGGCAGAGCGACGCTTTTGATGAAAGTTGCGGCTAAAAAAACTGATAAATTTGAAGCCGCCGAAGCAGCTTCGAATTATGCGGTTTCTTACGGCGTAACGAGTTTGCAAGAAGTTTCGCAGGATTATGAAGTCGAACTTTATAGAAATTTAGCGGCGCAGGGAAAATTAAAAACCAGAATTTATGAGTGTGCCGGATTGCCTGATTGGAAAAAACTCGCCGATGCGGGAATCAAATCTGCGTCGGGCGATAATTTTGTCAGAACGGGTTGTTTAAAAAGTTACGCCGACGGAAATGAAGAAAGTGCGGCGCGGCTTTTGAGATATATTCCGGCGGCGGACAAAGCCGGATTGCAGATAATGATTCACGCCATCGGCGCAGCGGCGAATCAGACGGTTTTAGATGTTTTTGAAAAAACCATTAAACAAAACGGCGTACGTGATCGTCGTTTCCGCGTCGAACACGCGCACGGCGTTCGCGCTCAAGATTTGTCTCGATTTGCCAAGGGAAAAATAATAGCTTCGATGCAGCCCGCGCTTTTTTTCGGCGGAGTTTTTAACGGTTCCGAGCCTTACCGAACGCTGTTAAACGGGAAAACTTCTATTGCTTTCGGTTCGGACACCTTGATGATTCCGATTAATCCGCTCGACGGAATTTACGCGGCGGTGATGACGAACGGGAAAACTCCGAATCAATCAATGATGATAGAAGAAGCCGTTCGCGCTTACACTCTCGGTTCGGCTTACGCGGAATTTCAGGAAGATGCAAAAGGAACGATTTCTACAGGAAAACTCGCCGATATGATAATTTTATCCGACGATATTTTTACGATAAAAAAGGAAATGATTCCGAAAACGAGAGTTTTAACGACGATTGTTGATGGGAAAGTTGTCTATCAGGAAAAATAAAAAATAGGAATTCAATATAAAAGTTTCAGAAAATTGTAACTTTTGAAAAGCAATTAATATTTAAAATTTCTATATTTTTTTAACGAAAAGCCGATACATTTATTCCGTAACGTTCACTGCTGTCTGCCAATTCCGCTTCGTTTACTTGTTTTAGATTACTTAAACGCCGGTTTGCTTTTTTGATATGTGTTTTCGTGCGTTCCGCCATTTGTTTGAGCAGATTTCTGCCTTCAATTTGTTCGTTACGAACCTTTTTTTGCAAGATAAAAAGTTCGGAAAGTTCTGCTTTGAATTGCTCTTCTTTTAATTCTTTTAGACGATTTTTGACTTGAGCTATTTGGCGGATTGCGCGCACGAGTTCATCGCCGATTGAATCGCCTTTTATCAAATCCGGCGAATCGCGGTAATCTTCGACTAATTTGTTCAAAAGATTCTGATCACCCGCCGAATATGCGTCATTTAATTTCGCCATTAAATCGTGGCGGCGTGTTTTTTCTTCCGTGTCGAGAGCGAGATCAGGATGAATTATTCTGGCTAAATTATGATAAGCCTTTTTCGCTTCGGCGGTCGGCTGCCATTTGAAGGTGCAGGCTTGCCAATTTTCTTCGTCCAACTGTTCGGCGGATTCTTCAGCTCTCTGACGCGCTTCTTCGGCGCGTTTTTTGATTTCTTCGTCGTCGGGATTCAAACGCAATTCTTCTTCGGCAATTCCGGCTTCGATCTCGTCCAGTTCGGCGTAAAGCCTTCCGACTTCCATCGAATATTTTGACTCGAATTGTTCCAGTTCGGCGCGAAGTTCAGTCATCTGTTCCTCGCGCGTTGCCAGAGTATCTTTCAGACGCTCGATAACTTTGCGCTTTTTATTTAATTCCGTTTCTTCAGGCGATAAAATATTCATAGATCACATCTCATTTTTCGGATAAATCAAGACTTTGATTATAGTAAAAATAAAATGAAAATCACAGAAGCAATTAGCATCGAAGATAAAAATTGAAAAGACAAAAGCAGATTTGTGAAAAGAAACTCCGTCAAAATTCGGATGTATCTTTTACAAATTCTAGATTCTACTTTACTTATATTGCGTAAGGTGAGTTATTAGTTGATTGCCGCCGAAATAATGTGGCTTTCGTCTAACTCGACTACGAAATTATTTTCCGTCATTTCATTTTTGATCGAATCCGGCGTTCCTTGGTTGTCGTTGTTATTTAAACTTGGTAATTGATGTTTTTGTCCGTTTCCTTTGCGCTCGGCTTTGACCGAATACATCATTTTATCGGCGGCGATGAGCAGGTCTTCGAGCGATGTGCCGTTGTGCGGATACGAAGATGCACCGATGCTGACACCGACTTTGGCAAATCTGCCGTCGCCGACAGGAAGCGAGAATTCCGCGACGGCTTTTTCCATACGGAAACATAATTCTCTGACCGCTTCGCCCGTCGTTTCTGGAATGATAGCGACAAATTCGTCGCCCGCGTAACGTGCTAAAAAGTCGTAATCTCTTAACTGTCCGAGCAAAACTCCGGCAATTCCGCGAAGCATATCGTCGCCGAATTTATGTCCGAAGGTGTCATTAACGGCTTTAAAACCGTCGAGATCAAGCATCAAAACTTGAAAAACGCTCGCTTTACGGTTGGCGCGTCCGATTTCTTTTTCAAAATGCAAATGCAGACTTCTCGCATTTGGCAGAGCGGTCATCGGATCGGTCATCGCTATCGTTTCGGTGGCGGCGTGCTGCTGGGCTTTGGAAATCGTATCGGACGCGATGCGCGAAACGGCTTCCAGAAGCCGGAGATGTTCTTCGCCGTAACTTTCAAGTTCGCACGAATAAAGCGACACCGCGCCGAGCAATTTATCGCCCGCGATTAATGGCAGAGATGTCATCGCCGTGTAATCTTCGGCGAGTTTTTGCTGACCGCCTGAAAAATCCAAACCGGGACTGTAGTCATAAACGGCTTCGCGTTTTTTCAAGACATATCCTGTAACTCCTTCGCCTACTTTCACCTTTTTGTTCATTAACACAGTGCTGTTTTTGCCTTTGGCGTAAGCGGTTTGCGCGGAACTTCCGTCTTCGTTCATTAAATAAACTGCACAACTATTGAACGGGATAAGCTCGCCGATTTTTTTGACGAACAGCGAAAGAGTATCTTCTAAACTCAATGATGCGCTGAAAACTTTAGCGAGTTCGTAAAGTGTGAAAACTTCGCGGTTTGCACTTTTAATCTGTTGGACAAAACCTTGCTGTTGAGTTTGATCGCCGGTGTATAGATTGCCGTTTTCGTTATCAAAACTGTAAGCCAGATCTTTACTTTCGATGCGGTCTTCAAACTTTCGCATATTTCGCAGAAAAACATCCACGATTTTCGGGTCGAACTGCGTTCCCGCACCGTGAAGCAGTTGTTTTCTCGCATCATCACGCGAAACCGCCGGACGAAACGGTCGCGCTCCGCGCAGCGAATCGAAAACATCGGCAACGGCTAAAATACGTGATGTCAAAGGAATATTTTCGCCCTTCAAACCTTCGGGATAACCCGTGCCGTCCCACATTTCGTGATGATGTTTGACAGTCGGCACGACCGGATAATTAAACCCGACCTTTTCGAGAATTGACGCACCGACCGAAGCGTGAATTTTCATCTTTTCCATTTCGGCGGGCGTAAGTCTTCCGGGTTTATTTAGAATATGATCGGGAACGGCAAGTTTTCCGATGTCGTGGAGAAGTGCGCCGGTTTCGAGTGCGCTGAGTTCTTTTTCAGATAAACCCAGAACTTCGCCGATGCCGACGGCGTAAATTTGTGTGCGGCGAACGTGACCGATGCCGACTTGGTCGCGCGCATCAATCGCCGTCGCCAATGCTTCGACCGTCGCAAGATGAACGCGGCTGGCTTCAAGAACTTCTTTTGTTTTTTGCTCAAGGCGCGAAAGATGAATTTTATAAGCGAAATGTCCGGCAACTGCAATCGGCAGCAAAATCCAACCTAATTTCAGATCGAACTTTAAAAAGGAAAAATGCAGAATAGCGGCGGCAACCAATGCAATTACATAGTTTAAGCCTTTCCAAAGCGCATTTTTTTTATAATTACCGAAAGACAGGTAACTTTCCTGCAAACTGATGTAAACCGATGTTATCAAAATTGTAGAAACATAATGAACTAAGACCATCAAACCTATCGCCGCCAGAAGTGCGCTCAGAGCGACCGGATTTTCGGCTACTTTTGTTTCGCTAAATTCTCCGAACTGATGTAATACAAAATAAAAAGCGAAACCTGCGGCAAGCGTTGCGGCGGCATTTTGAAAAATGTCGAAAATTTGTTTCTCGGAATTTTTTCTCGAGCTTACTAGTGCTGCCGAAGAAGCAATAATAGCAAGGAAAATGCCGCCCGGAATGCCGAGCCAGAGAATTCCCCAAAATGCGGCGAGTTCTCCGATGGTCATTTTTGCCTGCGTTCCCGGCACTGTAAATTGATGTTGGTTGACAATCGCGACAATGATACCCGCGACCGCCAGCGTTATAAAATGCTGAACGGAAAAATTTAACGATTGAGAAATAGAAACACCGAAGGCAATGATTGCCGAGGAGAGCATTCCGAACCAGAAAATTTTTGTTTGCCGATTAAGTCCGGCGAGATTTAGCTTCATTTTTCTAAGTTATAGGCTTGACTATGATAATCAAGTGTCAATCGCCTATATGGGCGAATTCAACTTCTATGCCACACTCAATTTTCATAAAAGTGCGGATTCACTCAACCAAAACATCTTAATAAATGCGAAATGTGATAAAATCTATCAAACTGACCGTTCATTTTGATAGTATCCGTTCAAAGTGAACGAACTTTTCCAGACAACGATGAAGACAGCAAAGGTTTCATATAGCAGTGAAGATTTAAGCGTCAGCGATTTTGATAACGAATTTTGGAAAAATTGTTCTAAAATCGAGATAAAAAATTACTGGTCAGGCGAATCAGCCGCAAACGCCAGGAAATCTGAAGTTCAAATGGCTTGGACTGAAAATTCATTTTTGATAAAATTCGCGGGAAATCAGGAAGAATTCCTGAATGTAAACTCTAAGACGGATTTAACAAAAAAAAACGAAAGACTTTGGGAGCGCGATGTTTTTGAAATTTTCGTCGCGCCGGATGCGGAAGATATTCGCCGCTATTTCGAGTTTGAAGTTGCACCGACCGGAGAATGGCTCGATTTGAAAATGCAGATTTTGCCAAACGGCGAACGTCAGCCGGATTTCAGTTATAGTTCGGGAATGAAAGTTTCCGCGCGGATTTTACAAAATGGAATTCAGGCAATGATAAAAATACAGTGGAACGCCTTTGGAAAAAAACCGGCGGCGGGTGATGTTTGGCGCGGAAATTTGTTTCGCTGTGTCGGAAGCGGAAAAACTCGCGGTTATCTGGCTTGGCAGCCGACTGAAACTGCCCAACCTGATTTTCACGTTCCTGATAAATTCGGTTATTTTGAGTTTATACGATGATTTCAAAATTCAGATTTCAAAATTCAGATTTATTAAGATATGCGTTTGTAATACTGTTCGCCGCATTCAGTTTGACGCAGACGGTTTTTTCACAAAATTCAGACGATGTTATTAAAGTTGACACCGAACTCGTTTCATTTGAAGTTTCGGTAACGGACAAAGACGGAAATCCTGTGCGCGGATTAAAAGCTGATGATTTTCGCGTTTTTGAAGACGGCGTTGAGCGGAAAATTGATTTTTTTGAACCCGTTAAAAAAGATACACGACCGCTTTCCCTGATTTTTGCACTCGATGTTTCGGGAAGTATGACCGAAAGAGAACTTAAACAACTTCAAATTGCTCTACAAAATTTCGTTGATCGTCTGGCTGATTATCAGTCTTATTTTGCAGTTATGACTTTCGGGATGCGCGTAAAAACAGTGCAGTCTTTTACAAATCGGCGCGACAAACTGGAGAAAACTTTCGATAAAATTCTGCGCGATCAGGACGGACTTTCGACTCACGCTTACGATGCCGTTGATGATGCGGTTCGGCTTTTAAAGAAAAAATCACCGCCTTCTATCGGGAATAAAATTCCGCGCCGCGCTGTAATTTTAATTACCGACGGTTTTCCGGTCGGCGACACGGTTGCGCCGGAAACCGTCATCGAACGCTCGAATAATGCGGAAACTACCGTTTACGGCGTTCTCCTGCCGTCATTTTCTCGTCTTCAATTCAGCAAAAAACCGCTTCTCACGCCGCTTGAAGCGAGCGGTTTGATTGATAAAACCGGCGGAAAAACTTTTTACGCTACGACTAATAACTTTGAATCGCTGTTTAAAGAATTAGCCGAAGAAATTACCGCTTCCTATGCGCTCGCTTTTTATCCCGACACAGAAAAAAAACGCGATGGTAAACCGCATCGCGTTCGGATCGAAACATCTGAACATTACAATATCAAGCAAAATCGTGTCGAATACCGGGTTCAATAAACTTCGATTTCTCATCGGTTTAACTAACAATTTGTTTTTTGATTTATTGATAATCAGATAATTTGTTAAAAATCATCGTCATCATCGTCAAAATCATCATCATCATCATCAAAATTGTCGCTTCCGTCATAAGGGTCTAATTCGACGGGGTCGAGTCCGACAACTTCCAAATCCGAACCGCATTCGTCACAGGAAACAATTTCGCCCTGCTCGGTTTCGGGATCAACATAAACATCTTCTTCACATTCGGGACAAACTGCTGTTGGCATTTTCTAAATCTCCTTGTAATTATGTAAAATCTACTGCGTTTCACGCGACTAATGGGCGTGAGAATTTCCAAACTTTTTTCAATCTAACTCTTTACGAACGATTTGGTCAAGAGCGATGGTTTAAAAAATTACAAGCTATGAATTTTCCTTTCAAAACGTCCGAAAACAAACGGTTTGATGTCGTCGGTTTCGGCACGAATGCAGTTGATTTTTTGATACAAGTTCCTGAATATCCGGCATTTAATTCAAAAATTGCGCTGAACGATTATGTTCAAGCGGCGGGCGGCGAAATTGCGACGGCGATGGTCGGACTTTCGCGTCTGGGAATGAAAACCGCTTACGCCGGACGTTTCGGCAATGACGAAGCCGGCGATTTCGGTTGGCAGACTTTAGAAAATGAAAATGTCAATTTGGTATTCGCCGAAAAAATTTCGGGCGCGCGAACGCAGATCGCTTTTATAATTATTGATGAGCGAAACGGCGAACGCACAGTTATCTGGAATCGTGATGAAAAATTAAGTTATTCGGAAATTGACGCGCCCGTCGAAGCTGCCACGCTCGGAAAAGTTCTGCATTTTACGCCGCACGACGCGCTCGCCTGCCTGAAAATGGCGGAACGTGCGAAAGCGGAAAATACGATTGTTTCGATTGATGTGGACAATGATTTTGAAAATATCGAAAAAGTTTTGCCGCTCGTTGATATTATGATCGCGTCGGAAGATTTTCCTGAAAAATTATTCGGTATTAAAGAACGCAGAAAAGGTTTGGAAAAATTAAAATCCTATTTCGATTGCCCGATTGTCGGAATGACTTTAGGCGAAAGAGGTTCTTTAATTTTGTGTGAGAACAAATTTATCGAAACAAAAGGTTTTACAGTTCCGAACGGCTGCAAAGATACGACCGGCGCAGGCGATTCATTTCGTGCGGGTTTTATATACGGATTTTTAAATGGTGAATCAATTGAAGAAGCAGCAAGGACAGCAAATGCCATCGCCGCTCTAAAATGCCGCGCAATCGGCGCGAGAACATCGTTGCCGAATGAAAAAGAACTAACTGACCTTTTAAAAATCAGTTAGTTCTTTGATAAATGAAAGTAAATTAATTTCAAAATCACTCAATGCAATTTAAACTTTTACAAATTCTCATTAAAAAACGAAATTACTTTTTCCCAAGCATCTTTCGCCGCTTGCTCGTCGTAAACCTGCGGTCGTGTGTCGTTGAAAAATGCGTGATCGGCATCATACTTGACCGATTTGATCGGCAAAGAAAATTCTTCGGCGGATTTTTCGAGATTGCCGACTTTTTCCGGGTTGATCCATTCATCTTTTTTGCCCGAAATAAATAAAACCGGAGCTTTTAAGTTTTTCAATTCGTCTTCTTTCGGCACATCGCCGTAAAAAACCGCCGCGCCTTTCAAGCCTTCTTCGAGATGACAAATCGCTTGGAACGCGAAAGTTCCGCCCATACAATAGCCCGTGATTCCGTAATGTTCGTTACCGTATTTCTCGCGCGCTTCGGTAATTGCGTGTTGGATAGTAGCCAAACCGTCTTCAGTTTCGAGATCGCTCATTAACTGCGCCGCTTCTTCTTTGTCTTTCGTAACTTTGCCATAGTACAAATCCGGCGCGATACAGATAAAACCTTCGTCGGCGTAACGTCCGGCGATGTCTTTGATGTGATCGGCTAATCCCCACCATTCGTGGATAAGAACGACGGCTTTCGTGTCTTCGGTAACGTCGTCGGGCATCACCACATAAGCGGTCGTCGCGCCGCCGACTGATTCAAAGTTTAGTGTTTCGGTTTTCATAAATTATTTAAAATTCCTCCTTGAAAATAACTTTTTCGATTATAAACAAATTTTCGCCCGACAAGAAAATTGTTGCCTGAAATACTTGAAAAATCAGCGTGAAAATACTCTTACAAAAATCTTACAATTGAAGCCGCAAAAACCTGTTAGGATTATATTTGCGGGTGTGGATTACGCTCGGATTTTATTTTATTTTAACAGGGGATTTATTATTATTATGCAAAATGTTATTGAATTAAATCAGCAGGTTGAAGCGGCAGGGCGCAAAACCGATACCAAATCGCTTAATTGGGACACGATATTTTTTGTCGCGGCTTTTCATGTTTTGGCGGTCGGAGCGTTTTTTACTTTTTCGTGGACGAATCTCGCCGTGTTTTTACTTTTATGGTGGGTTGCGGGAAGTCTCGGAATAGGTTTGGGTTTTCATCGTCAATTGACGCATCAAGGTTTTAAAACTCCGAAATGGGTCGAATATACGCTGGCTTTTTTCGGCGTTCTCGCGCTTCAGGCTTCGCAGATCAAATGGGTGGCGACACATCGCATTCATCACGCGTTTACAGATACCGATAAAGATCCGCATTCGCCGATCGAAGGAAATTATTGGGCGCACATCGGTTGGATTTTCAAAGGAACTTCGCAGGAACAACCGCCGGAAATTCTGCAAAAATACGTGCCGGATTTGCTTAGAGACCGTGTTCACGTCGTGATGTCGAGATTTTATTGGGTTCCGACAGTTTTGCTTGCCGTCGCATTATTTTTCATTGGCGGTTGGGGAATGGTTTTCTGGGGAGTTTTCCTTCGCATCGTCTGGGGATGGCATTCGACGTGGTTTGTAAACTCAATCACGCACACTTGGGGATCGCGTCGTTTCGAAAGCCGTGATACTTCGACGAATAATCTGCTTGTCGCTCTCGTCGCATTCGGCGAAGGTTGGCACAATAATCATCACGCTCATCCGCGTTCGGCGCGTCACGGTCTGACCTGGAAAGAATTTGACCAGAACTGGATTCAAATCAAGATTCTTGAGAAGTTAGGTCTGGCAAGTAATGTTTATGAGTATCGTATGGAAGACGGCAAATAGCAGAAATTATAACTTCAGGATCAAGAGAATAAATCAAAACAAAATGAGTTTACCGAAAATACAATTCGGTAAACTCATTTTGTTTTAATTTTTAGGCTGTTAAGCCAATATCTGCGGCTTCATTATCCGGGATTTCAATATACATACGAAGCAGAGCCGTCGAAAAAGTCTTCCCTTGTGCGTCAGTCATTAACGACAAAGTTCCGCCACCGCCGAGCGATTCGTGCAGAAGAAAATTCAACGCTTTCAAATTCGGAAGTTCAAAACGCTCGACCTCGCCTTTTACAATTTCGCCGAAATGCGCTTTTACTTTTTCCGCTGTAATTTCCCTTTCCAAAATCGGATAAAATTCATCTTTCAACGCGATCAGACCGACATTCGCCGTGTCGCCTTTGTCGCCTGAGCGGGCGTGTGCAAGTTTTGTAAGTTCGATTTTCATAATATTTTCCTTATCGTTAATTTTATTCAGCCGCTAAAAATTTTACAAATCTAATTTAGTCAAAATAAATAAAATGCCGCACAACTTATAACAATCAATTTACAAACCGGAATTTTCCGATCAATAAATAAAGAGTTATAAATTGTGCGGCATCAATAAAAAACGCCCTCGGCAGGACTCGAACCTGCGACCCACAGCTTAGAAGGCTGTTGCTCTATCCAGCTGAGCTACGAGAGCATAAAGCACTTTTAGATGTTAAATGTTCACACCTTTTCGGTCAAATTGCCGTGGAAATATTTTTTCTCGGAATTCTGTATTTTTGGCAGGTTATGATTTTTTTTCTTGTTTATTTAAGTGTAATGTTTTGAATAAATTAGTTATATTATTTTGTTACTTCAAAAAATCTAATTTTTGTGGTATAATATAAATAACTTGAGCAATTAATTCACAAACCGTTTTTATTTTTTGTTTTGCGCCAGGGCGCATTTCTGTGAAGTTTTTCGCATTGAGGTATTAAAATATTATGGATTTAAATATAGGACAGAAAGTATCGTATCCGAATCAAGGTGTTTGTTTGATTGAAGACATCGAGAAAAAGAAAATCGCCGGAAATTCGATGGAATTTTATTCACTTCGCGTTTTGAGCGACAATTCGACGATTTTCGTACCGATGGCTAACGCCGAATCGGTCGGACTCAGACCGATTTTGGATAAAAAACAATGCAAAAATCTGATGACTCACCTCGAAGCGGACTTTGATAATGTTTCTAACGACTGGAAAGTTCGCGCCCGTGAATTTCAGGAAAAACTAACTTCCGGCGATGTTTTTGAAGCGGCTGATGTTCTAAAGAAACTCACATTTTTAGGCAACGAAAAGAAATTATCCTTCCGCGAACAGAGTTTTTTAGAGAAAGCAAAATTCTTAATCGTCTCGGAAGTTGCCAACTCCGGGACGGCAAAAGAAGAAAGTTTGGAAACAAGAATTGACAAGCGAATTGAAAACGCCTGCCGGAAACATCTTCACACACAACCGAGCGTGTCGGGCAAAGATACTTCACACTAAATTTAATTCTATGAAAAGCAGGCAGAGTAAAAACTGAAATTTCAGTTTTTACTCTGCCTGCTTTTCATATTTTGCGCGGACAATCGTTTTAATGTTTCCGCGAACGTGAAAATCTCCTTCCATTTCGACTTGTAAAGGATCACACGCCGCCACGAAATCTTCCATAATTATATTGATAACGTGTTCGTGAAAAACCTTTATATTGCGGAACGAATTGATATAAAGTTTCAAACTTTTTAATTCGATACAGCGTTCGTTCGGAACATATTTTAGTTTAATTATCGCAAAATCAGGAAAATCCGAAAAAGGACAGATCGCCGTAAATTCGGGAATTTCAAAATCAATCCAAATCTCGCGCCCTTTATATTCGTATTCAAAAGTGTCGAGCGGAAAAAGTTCCATTTCTTCGCGCGGCGTTGAGCGAATGTCGAGATTTTGTTGATTAACTTCAGGTAAATTTCTTTCGTCTAACATAAGTTTGAGATTTTACTAAACCGCGACGGGCGCGGCAATCTTTTTATGCGATTTATAATTTTTTAAGTTCAGATTTTCGTATTTAAAATTTAACAAACCGTCCAAACCTTTCAAATTTTCGGCATTTACAAATTCCAATTGCGGCAATTCCAAAGGCTCGCGATCTAAAAGTTCTTCGACTTGTTCGAGATGATTCGAATAAATGTGAAGATCGCCGAATGTGTGAACGAACTCGCCTACTTCCAAACCACAAACGTGCGCGATCAAATGTGTTAAAAGCGCATAACTTGAGATATTAAACGGCACGCCGAGAAAAGCGTCCGCCGATCTTTGATAAAGCTGACAATGCAGAATTTTTTCGTTTTCTATTTTGAATTGAAAAAGCGTATGACAAGGTGGAAGCGCGACTTCATCGCAAGTTGCAGGATTCCAACCCGTAACGATTAAGCGGCGCGAATTCGGATTCGTTTCGATTTCCCTAATCAATCTTTCAATCTGGTCAACGCCGTTCATTTCGGGATAATCGCCGCCGAAACTGCGCCACAGAAAACCGTAAACCGGACCAAGATCGAATTCTTCGCGCCCAAATTTTGCGGTTTGTTCGGCGGTCGCCCATTCCGCCCAAATATCAACGCCTCTTTCACGCAGATTTTGCTCGTTCGTATCGCCCGACAAGAACCAAAATAATTCTTCAGCAACCCAGCGAAACGGAACTCTTTTTGTCGTCACGATCGGAAAACCGCCGCGCAGATCGTAGCGGTTTTGATAGCCGAAAACCGAAATCGTGCCGACTCCGGTGCGATCTTCGTGGCGCGAACCATTGTCTAAAATATGTTGTAAAAGTTCTTGATATTGTTTCATCGTTTGCCCGTATTTAAACTAAAAGTTACCATATTTATTGAGATTTTGAGAACTATGGCAAACAAATTAGATGTCAGTTTTAACTCGCCGCAATGCGGTTGGATGTCAATCGGTTTTGACGACGGAGCAAGTGAATTTCACACGACGACGGCTTACACGCCGCATTTGCGGGCGTTATCGCAGATATTAGACGGACTTTCGTCATTGCTCGATGCGGAAAATGAAAAAGATGAATTTACAATCGAATGGAGCAGAAATCCCGAAGCCTACGATTTGCGGTTCGGGCGCGACGGAGAAAACGTCAGTTTTAAAATGATAGAATTTCCGAATTTCAGCCGCGCGGAATCAGAAGGCGAAATTGTTTTTTCTTACGAAGGCGATGTCGAAAATTTCTGTAAAGCATTTTATGCGACTTTCAAACAGCTTTACGCCGAACGTGAAATTGACGAGTTTGAAGAAAACTGGCGGCAGCCGTTTCCATCAAAAGAATATCAAGAATTTCAAAACCGCATAAAATCCTCAAATATCGAATAATCAAATAGTTATGGACGAATTAATACACGGAACAGCCGCCGGTGAAACAGTGCGTTTTATGGCGGCGATAACGACGGAAACTGTTACGGAAGCGGTGCGCCGTCACGATACTTCGCCGACGGTCGCCGCCGCATTCGGGCGCGTTTTGACCGGAACGCTTCTTTTAGCGACGACTCTGAAAGAATTCGACCGCCTGAGCGTCAAGATCGAAGCCGAAGGCGCAGTCGGCGGAATTGTCGGCGAAGCGACGAAAGACGGAACCGTGCGCGGTTATGTGCGGAATCCGAAAGCGGAAATTCCGCCAAAACCGAACGGAAAATTCGATGTCAGCGGAATTATCGGCGGCGGAATGTTTTACGTGATCCGCGAATCAGGTTTTGAGATCGGACTTCACCGCGAGCCGTATATAGGTTCGGTTCCGATAGTTTCGGGCGAGATCGGCGAAGATTTTGCTTATTATCTGGCGAAAAGCGAACAAATTCCGTCGGCGGTTTTGCTCGGTGTTTTCCTGCAAAACGAAGAACCGTTCGTTAAATCTTCGGGCGGTTTGATAATTCAGATGCTTCCCGGCGCGGGCGAAGATACGGTCGCGGCAATCGAACAAAATATCATAAATTCGCCGCATCTGACCGACATTATCAATAAAGGCGCGGACGCGGAAAAACTTTTGCAAACCGTTCTCGGCGAACTTGATTATCAGATTTTGGAAAAAAAGAAGGTTTCGTTTGCCTGCAACTGCTCATTTGACCGCGCCGTTTCGCTGATTTCGTCGCTCGGCGAAGACGAAATAAAGTCAATGATCGAAGAAGACAAAGGTGCGGTGATGACGTGCGGTTTTTGTAATGAGCAATATAATTTAAGTGAAGACGACTTAAAAGAAATGCTCGCAAAAGATGAAAATTAAGTTGTGTTAAATAATTATCGAAACTATACTTACAAGTGAAAACTAAGTTCTCGTTGACATCAAAAAAAACTTAAAAAAGTCAAAAATTTGCTGCAAGCAGTAAACTTATTTTTCTGTTCAAAGTAAATCTATAAAAGGAAAAATAATGAAAAACAGATCATTTATCAATCTTTTGTTTGCGGCATTTTTGGCTTTAACGGCGATTGCCTGCCAACCTTCCGCAACAAATGTAACAATTAACACAGGCAATTCGAATGCAAACGCAAACGCCGCTGCAACGGTAACTCCGGTTTCTGAAAATAAAACAACGATTTCCCCGGATTCGATCGTCGCCGATCTTTATAAACAACACGATGCGGAAAAAAGTCCGTTTTATCAAACCAAAGACCGCGCATTAGTTGAAAAATATTTTTCCAAAGCGACGGCGGACAAGATTTGGAAGGACGCAAAAGATTCGGAAGCGGACGGCGGAGTCGGCGCGTTGGGAGCCGATCCGCTTTATAACGCGCAGGATACGGAAATCAAAAATTTCAAAGTCGGACAAGCCGACATCAAAGGCGAAAAAGCAACTGTTCCCGTAACTTTTGAAAATTTCGGCAAGAAATATGCTTTTGATTATTCGCTTGTCAAAGAAAACGACAACTGGAAAATCAATGATATAAAATACGACGGCGGTTTGACGCTGCTCAAATTATTTAAGGACAACGCCGCCGCTGAGTCCGATGAAAAGTCGAGCAGTTCGTCGGACGAATTTGAAGGAAAATATCAGATCGGCGACACATTCTGCACGGTTAAACCGATCAAGATGGCGTTTGAAATAAAATGGGAAAAAGGCACGGGAACGGAGATTTTCTTCAGCGAAGGCGAAGCCAACGACAAATTTATTTTCGCTTCTGAACCAAAAACCGGCAAAGCGAATGTTTTCTCGTTTAACGATGAAAATTACAATACGGGAATATTTTACCGCGCCGACGGCAAAGAATTTCCGATCAAGCGAGTTAAATAGATTTGTCCTAAAGTCCGGCATCTGCGGTTAGCGAATAATTTGACTTTCAAATCAGAGATTTTCGCAAATATAGCAGATGCAGAACTTCGACGGTCTGCTAAAGTTTTGACTTAAATAATATGGCGAATTGCAAAAATGCGGTTCGCTTTTATTATTTGGGAAAATTTTCCGCGTTTTCGATATAAATGTTATAGTATTGTCTAAACTGATTTTAACAGAGGGAAATTTATGAATACGATACCGGAAAGCGAGGGCGAAAATGTAATTTGGAATCTAAAGCGCGGTGACAGTCCGTTGATTGCGACGGCGGTTCACGACGGACACGATTTGCGCGATGAAGTCGCCGAAATTATGAAACTCGGCGAACGCGACCGTCTGCGCGAAGAAGACCCTTTTACGAGTAGTTGGGTTGACGTTGCTGAAACACAGATCGTCGCGCTTCGTTCGCGTTTTGAAGTTGATCTGAATCGTCCGCGCGACAAAGCTGTTTACGTTACGCCCGATGATTGTTGGGGTTTGGATGTTTGGAAGACGAAACCGACGCACGACATAATCGAGCGTTCGCTTGCCGAATACGATTCTTATTATTTGCTGATAAAAGAAATTTTCACGGAAACGCAGGAAAAATACGGAAAATTCTTGCTTTTTGACATTCACAGCTACAATCACAAACGCAGCGGCGCGGACGCAGAACCGGAATCTGCGGAAGAAAATCCCGAAGTGAACATCGGAACGGGAACGCTCGACCGCGAAAAATGGGGAAGTTTAATTGACCGTTTTATCGAAGATTTGCGTTCGTTCGATTTTATGGGGCGAAAATTAGATGTGCGCGAAAATGTGAAATTCAAAGGCGGAAATCAGGTGAAATGGCTTCACGAAAATTTTACCGAAAACGGCTGTGGTCTGGCAATCGAGTTCAAAAAATTCTGGATGGACGAATGGACTGGAGAAAAAGATGAAAAATTCGTCAAAGCGATTCACGAAGCGTTAAGTTCGACAGTTCCGGGCGTTTTGGAAGAATTGAAAAAAGTATGATTTTGGAGGAAAACAAAAAAGTAAAAGATAAAAAGTTCATCAGTTCCGAGTTGATTAACGAGGTAGTACGAAATCTTGCGGAAAATAAAGGAATTCGCAAGAACATCGCTAAAAAAGGGCGTTTAAATATCGATCGCCCGCTGCCGTTTCTATGTATTTACCGGAAACCGAAAGATCACAAAGATAAAGGAACGGCGCATTTGATTTTGGGCGAAGCCGCGTATTTGGTCGCATCGGACAGCGCAGAATCGGAACAGGATTTAAGTGCGCTGGTTGAAAATATCTCGAAGACTTTAGCTGATAAATTCGGAGCTTTTTTGATAATCGAAGTTTGGGCGGCGGAATCGAAGGAAAAACGCGGTGAGTTTACAACCGATTCGAAAGCGAAATTTCGCATTTTCACCAATAAAACGAAAGAAATGCCTTCGACAATAGAAATTCTCGAAGAATCGCTCCAATGTCTGGAACTTCCCTATTGTCAAAATGAAGTCGAGATCGTCGTCGGCAAGCGAATTTCGCCGCCGGGAATGAAGCCTCTTTTGAGCAAGAAAAACGCTTTGAATTTGAGTTGCTTGATGATCGGTCTGGAAATTTCGCCGATTTACCGTGACTCGGAAACGGGAGAAATCTATCTTTCGATACTGCGGGATTTACGTAGAAAATTGTCGTCGTCTTTGCAGCAGACGTTTTTCGATTTCGTGCAGGTTCAAACGCCGGAACGCCCGACTCATCCGCAGATGCTCGGACGGCGTTTGGTGGTTGATGCCGTCTGGTCGGCGGACGCGGAACTTTCTGCTTTGAGCAGTAAATTCAACTATTTAATGGCAGTTACGCCCGTTAATTCGAGTCAGGCTTTTCGTGAATTCAAAAAAAGCGGTTTTGAGAAAGAGCCGGTTTTTCATTACCGTCTGTTGACGATTGACCCGGAAGATTTAAAGCGCAAACTTTACAGCATTTCGTTCGACGAGATCGAAGACCCGACGATGGCTTACCTTTTGCGCGACAAACGCATCGAACTCGACCGGCAGATCACTTTGATCGAAGACCGCAACACGCCGCAGTTTCTTTACGAAAGTTTACAGCTTTTTCCGCCTGTCGAAGATGATTTAATGAATTTAGCGAAAAAGATTCTGGCACAGCCGAAACGTTCCGCCGGAAAAAGTAAGAAATTATATGCCGGAGAAATTGCAGAACTGGCGAGAAAAGAAGTAAATTATTATCAAGACATTTATCCCGAAATGACTGCAAAGGTCGAAATCAGGGAAGATACGCCGCCGGGTTTGATGGTGTCGCACGGGAACTTAATGGTCGGACACCGCACGGGAATTTCCGGTGCGCGAATCAACGCTTTGATTCAGCACGAGATCGGAACGCATTCGGTAACTTTTTTTAACGGTCGTTCTCAACCTCTGAAACTTCTTTATTCCGGTCTTCCGGGTTACGAACAATTACAGGAAGGTTTAGCGGTTTTCGCGGAATATCTGGTCGGAGGTTTGAGTTTCGGACGACTCAGAACGCTCGCCGCAAGAGTTATCGCGGTGCGCCGACTGACACAAGGTTATACTTTTGCAGAAGTTTTTAACGAACTTCACAAAGATTATAAATTCGGCGCACGTTCGACATTCAATACCGTGATGCGCGTTTTTCGCGGCGGCGGTCTGACAAAAGACGCGGTTTATCTGCGCGGTTTGGTCGAAGTGTTAAATTATATCGGCAGCGGCGGCGACATCGAAACGCTTTTCGTCGGGAAAATGGGACCCGAACACGTTTCGATCATCCGCGAACTGCAATGGCGCGAAGTTCTTCGTCCTGCGCCGCTTTTGCCGCGTTATATGACGTTTCCCGAAACCGCCGAACGGCTCGAAAAGGTTAAGCAAAATGATTCGATTTTAGATTTAATTTGAAAAAGTAAAAGAAACAGGAGAAAAATAAAAATAATTATATGAGAATTGGTTTTGTCGTAAATGACATAAAAACTGAACATCCGCGATACACGACGACGCGAATCGCAAAAGCCGCCCGCGAAATGGGACACGAGGCGTGGGCGATCGGAGTCGGTGATTTTATCGCTGAGTCTGACGATAATATCAGCGCGAACGCGCGGATGACGAAAAGCACGAAACACAAAACCGGTGAAGCTTACCTCAAAGATTTGCTGGGCAAAACCGCACATCAGGAAACGATAAAAGCGACCGATCTGGATATTTTAATGCTCAGAAACGATCCGGCGGACGACGCGGAAAGACCTTGGGCGCAAGACGCAGGAATAAATTTCGGCGAACTCGCACTTCGTCACGGCGTGATCGTCTTAAATGATCCGACGACGCTCTCGAGCGCGCTCAACAAAATGTATTTCCAACATTTCCCGCCGGAAGTTCGACCGCGTACGATTATCACACGCGACCGCAAGGAAATCCAAGAATTTATCAAAAACGAAGGCGGCAAAGCGATCTTAAAACCCTTGCAAGGTTCGGGCGGAACGGGCGTTTTTCTCGTTAAACCCGAAGAAAAAGCCAACATCAACCAGATGATTGACGCGATTACGCGTGACGGTTACGTTATCGCGCAGGAATATCTCGAAGCGGCGAAAGACGGGGACATTCGTCTTTTCGTCGTCAACGGCGAACCGCTCAAAGTCAAAGGACATTACGCCGCATTTCGCCGCGTCAACAAAAGCGGCGATGCGCGAAGTAACCTGAGTTCCGGCGGTTCGATTGCCAAAGCCGAGATCACCGATGAAATTCTCCATCTTGCCGAAATCGTTCGCCCGAAACTCGTTACCGACGGAATGTTTATGGTCGGTCTCGATATTGTCGGCAACAAATTGATGGAAATAAATGTGCTGAGTCCGGGCGGTTTGGGAAGCGCGCAAAATCTCGAAGCCAACACGAAATTTGCCCACGCAATCGTCGAAAAACTGGAAAGAAAAGTCCGTTATCGAAATCACAGCCAAAACGACAATTATCTGCGCGGCACGATTGACAATAAAACTTTGGCGACTTTGTAGCATTTAGCGCGAATGCTTAATTTGCGGCAAAACAAAGGCAATCATAAAGATGCAAAAGATTTCAACATTTTTCATTTTTATAATTTTAATTTCGACGATTTTCTTGTCGAAACAACTTTTTGTTATGACGTGGGAAAATACGGAATTGCCGAAGATGGAAAATCCGCGCATCGTGATTAAAAAAGGTGCGCGGAAATTAGAAGTTTTCGACGATGAGAAATTCGTCAAATCTTATAAAATAGTTCTCGGTTTTACGCCGCTCGGCGATAAGCAAACCGAAGGCGACGGCAGAACGCCCGAAGGAGAATTCTACATTTTCACGAAAAATGACAAGAGCAAATTTTTCCTGTCGCTCGGCGTAAGTTACCCGTCAATTGATGATGCAAAGCGCGGTTTTCAGGAAAATTTAATTTCGACGCAAGAACGAGATGCGATTGTCGAAGCGATAAACGACAGGCAGATGCCGCTGCAAAAAACGAAACTCGGCGGCGAAATTTACATTCACGGCGGCGGAACGAACAGCGATTGGACGGATGGTTGTGTTGCTTTAAAAAATGAAGAAATTCAGGAAATTTTCGATGCAATTCCCGTCGGAGCAAGCGTAAAAATAGAACCGTAAAAAAATTACCACGCAAAATACGCGATCAATGCGGGAACGACGAGCCACATCAAACCCTTTATAAGAAAAAACATAAATCCGGCAAAACCAAACCGCTTTAGCCATTTATTTGTTGAAGGATTTTCTTTTTCTTTTGGTTTTTCCATCTTTACTAAACTTAAAATTAAACTTTTCAAGCCGAATTTTCAAATCTGCTCTTTATAAGTTCAACTGGAATATGAAAAAATATTTTCTGCGATTTGTGATTTCCGCATTTTGTTTTATTCTTTTGACAAACGCGCTTTCGGCTCAAAATACGCCGCCGAAATTGAAAAATAAACACGAGGCTGATTTGCTGGAACTCATAAAACTCGATAACACGATAAAACTCGATATTCGTTACGCGACGGACAATAATTTCGTCGGCAAAACCGTTTACCCGGAAGCGCGTGCATTTTTGCAGAAAGTTGCCGCCGAAGCCGTCGTTCGCGTTCACCGAAAACTCAAAAAACAAAATCTCGGCTTGGTGATTTTCGACGGTTATCGCCCGTGGCAAATTACGAAACTTTTTTGGGAAACCGTTAAACCGGAACACAGAAAATTCGTCGCCGATCCGAAAAAAGGCTCGAAGCATAATCGCGGATGCGCGGTTGATCTGAGTTTGTTTAATTTGGAAACGGGCGAGCTTTTAGAAATGCCGTCGGGTTTTGATGAATTTACGGAGCGCGCTTCGCCGGATTTTACCGGCGGAACGAAACAAGAACTAGCCAACCGCGATCTTTTGAGAAAAATGATGGAAGCCGAAGGTTTTGTCGTTAACAAAAACGAATGGTGGCATTTCGATCATAAAGATTGGGAAAAATACGATATTTACGACATTCCTTTTGACGAACTTTAGAAATTCCCGCTAATATCGGACAACTTTTATTTTCTGTGCAATTTCTTGTGAAATATCTCCTGTTTTCATCGTTGTAATAAAAAAAATGTGGCTGTCCGTCCGCTCTTCCGAAAGACTGGTTAAAATTTCGTTTATCGAATCTTTTTCAACCGTTTCGACAATTTTCGGTTCGGCGGCGGCAAGACTTTTGTAACTTTCCTGAAGATGCGGAATTCCTTCGCCGAAATCTTGTTTTTCGCCTGCAATTATCAAACGGGTTTCGGCTTTTTCGTCCGCGAAATGCGACAGCAGCGAAGCGGCGCGACTTATACCTTTTTCAAATCTTTTAGATGCGGGAGATTGTTTTTTATTTCTGCCGGATTCTTCGTCGATTCTCTCGCGTAAACTTTTGACTTTTTCTTTCGCGTTACGGCGAATTCGCGGATCGAAAACGACCGTGATGCGTTTTTCATCTTCGGCAGCATATTCGCGCACGATCAAACGCCGCGTTCGTGCCGTCGCTTTCCAGTCAACGCGCCGCAGATCGTCGCTCGGCTGATAATCGCGCAAACTGAGCAAATCCTGTCCGAAGCCGTGTTTCTGAACGGTAAATTTGCCGATTTCGAGCGGCAGATTTTCCAAATCTTCTGTGACCGGATTTATTTTCGGGAAAATAAAAATTTCAACTTCCTGCGCCGGAAGACGGCGGCGATGACGAAAAAAAGCGAACGGAAACCGCGTCGTAAGTTCAAAATCTTTGATGATAAAACGTCCGCGTTTTTCAAACGTGTGTTCGGCGCGATTTTCAATTGCAGTGCGTCGCGGGATATAGAAAAAATAATCGAGTGTGCGGCGAACGACCGGCGGATGAGTTAATTTTTTCGCAATTCGTTTCGGCAAAAGTCTTTTTATTTCCTCGGCGAAAAGCGACTCTTCGCGTTCGCGTCCGCGCACTTCGACGACGATAGAAAATGCCGGAAAAAGTCTTTTTCGATTATGGAGACTGACCATAATCGGCGTAGTTTCGCCTGCAAAGATCGTTTCGGGAAAACGCATTTTAACATCAATCTTTTTGAGCGCGAGATTACCGACGAAAAACGAAATAATAAGTGCGGAAGTTAAAAAAGCGAGTATCAAAAACAAAAGATTGTTGCCCGTGTTCCAGGCTGAAAATGCGACAATAACCAAAATTCCGAGAAAAACCGCGCCGCCGGAAGTAAATTCAAACGGCAGATTCATCTGCGATGCTTCCGCGCTCGCGCTCTTCGCCAGCGGCGGCACGACGAAAATCAAGATCAGCAGAACAAAAACAAGCGAAGCCGCCGCGCCGATTCCCGCCAGACGCGCGTCGCCGGTTTGATGCGCGTAAAGCGTAAATGCCGCCAAACCCAAGCCGCCGAACACGACAAAAAATGCAATCGCGGCATTCTTCAAATCGCGAAAACTGAAAAGCTGTCGAAGTTCTTTAATCTTCACTACTAAAGTTTATTCTAAATGAGAGAATAAAAGAAACGTGAGTTCGAGATAAGAAAAACTCCAAAGGTAAGATATACTTAGGTTTAGAAACAAATAAACCAAACCAAAGGAGTTTTTCAATGAATATCTTAACAGTTTTTTGCCAAGTTGACGATTTTTGTAAAGTGTTTGAACCGAAGTTTAATCATCAGTTGTTAGAAAGCGGAAAGAGTCAACGAATTAAGCCGTCGAAGATGTCGCGTTCGGAAGTGATGACTATTTTGATCTGTTTTCACAGGTCTGGATTCCGTAATTTGAAGACGTTTTATAATTCGATGATCGGTGTTTACTACAAGGGCGAGTTTCCCGATCTGCTCAGTTATAATCGGTTCGTCGAACTCCAACGCGACGCTTTGCTTCTGCTCGGAGCGTTTATGCAAATGAGATTGGGAAAGTGTTCGGGGATTTCATTTGTGGATTCAACTAAGATAGCCGTCTGTAACAATTTACGGATTAAGCAAAACAAGGTGTTTAAGGAGATTGCAAAACGCGGGAAGACTTCGACGGGGTGGTTTTACGGCTTCAAGATACATCTTATAATCAGCGACCGCGGCGAGTTGTTGGCGTGGCAAATCACTTTGGGAAATGTTGATGACCGAAAGCCGGTCGGGAAAATGAGCAAGCAGTTGTGGGGCAAACTGTTCGGCGATAAAGGTTATATTTCACAGGAGTTGAGTAAATTATTGGGCGAACACAATGTTCAACTGGTAACAAAGGTCAGAAAGAATATGAAGAACAAGTTGATGCCGCTTTTTGATCGCCTGATGCTGAGAAAACGAGCGATCATCGAATCGGTCAACGACCAGTTAAAGAACATTTCACAAGTCGAGCATACGCGACATCGTTCGGTGTGGAACTTTTACGGCAACATCGTCGCCGGGTTGATCGCTTACACATTTCAAGAAAAGAAACCAAGCCTTGAACTAGGAAAAGACTTGGTTATAGCTTAATTCTTATCTCGAACTGACGTTAAAAGAAAGTTATTTTCAAGTCATTTTTGAGATCAAAGATAAAGTTTGTATTTTTCGATATAATCAGCCACTTCTTCCGTAACCGATTCGCGCCAATTACTTTTATTATCACCGACATTATTACGAATTTTTGTCGCCGAAACATCAATTTGAACCGCATCGGTGATATAAATTTTTTGTTCGTTGTCCGTTATCCGTTGTTCGTTGCCGTTTCGCAAATCAATTATTTTTTCACGAATTTCGCCCGTAACGTGCGAAAAATCAATCTCGTAATTCGGGCGCGTAACGACGATGATGTTTGTCAAGGTCAATACGCTTTCCCAATCGCGCCAGGTGTTTATTTCCTGCCAAGAATCCGCGCCGATAACGAAGAAAATTTCTGCGTCGGGCAATTCATTTAAAATTCGCGTTTGCGTTTCAACTGTAAAAGGTCGCTCCGGCGCGTCGAGTTCGATGGTCGAGATTTTTGTTTTGGGCGCATCATTTGTCGCCAGCGCGAGCATCGCAAAGCGTTGGTAAGCGGAAGTCGGTTTTTTGCGTTTTTTATGCGGCGCGTGAAAGGCGGGAATGAAAACGAATTCGTCGAGTTCGAAAAGTTCGGTCAAAGTTTCGGCAATCGCCAGATGTCCTTTATGAACTGGATCGAAACTGCCGCCGTAAAATGCAATTCGTTTCATTATTCTTCGACGAGTTTTCTAAAATGCTCGATAACTTCGAGCAAAATTTCTTCGTCGCAAAACGGGTCTTCGACGAAAAACCAGTAATCGGCGAACTGATTGTTGACGGAAAATTTTTGCCCGCGATATGTGAATTCGAGCCACATTTCGACAATGCCGTCGGTGATAAATTCCGTGATTTCCGCGCCTTCCAGTTCTTCGACGTGATCGGCAAAATCGTCAAAAAACGCGATTTCGACGGGCATATCAACGAAATGCCGCGAACCGTCGTTCATTTTTTCGTCAAACAATTCTTTAATAGTCAAACTCATCGCTCAGATCGTTCTTTAAATCAATTTCGGCTTTTTCCAGTGCTTTTATTTCGTCCAATTTCTGCGAAACGGCGAAGATCAATTCCTGCGTTCCCTGATTTGTAACTGCGGAAATTTCGAGAAATTCTTTCCCGTCGCTTTTCGCACGCTCGCGCAAATTTTCGAGGCGTTCTTTATCGTCCAAAGCATCGAGTTTTGTAGCAACGACGATTTGCGGGCGTTCGGACAAATTTATGTCGTAATTGGCGAGTTCGTTGTTGATAATCTCGTAATCTTCGACCGGATCGCGTCCTGAAATCGAGGAAACATCAACGAGATGCAGAATCAATTTGGTGCGTTCGACGTGGCGCAAAAACCTGTCGCCGAGTCCCGCGCCGTCGCTCGCGCCTTCGATCAAACCGGGAATGTCCGCCATCACGAAAGTTCTGAAATCGCCGACGCTGACAACTCCTAAATTCGGTTCTAAAGTCGTGAACGGATAATCGGCGATTTTCGGTTTCGCGGCGGAAATTACCGAAATCAAAGTAGATTTTCCGGCGTTCGGAAAACCGACCAGACCGACATCGGCGATCAGCTTCATTTCGAGCTGCAATTCGCGGTCTTCGCCCGGTCTGCCCGTGTAATGATAACGCGGCGCACGATTTGTCGGCGTGGCGAAATGCTGATTTCCCCAACCGCCTTTGCCGCCTTTTGCCGCGAGAAAACGCTGTCCGGCTTCGGTAAAGTCGAAAAGTAGATCGCTCGTTTCCGCGTCGTAAACTTCCGTGCCGACGGGAACTTTTACCGTGATCGTTTCACCGTCTTTGCCGTGACGATTCGAACCTTCGCCGTGTCTGCCGCGTCCGGCTTTGTGTTCGGGGTTGTAGCGCAGGTGAAGAAGCGTGTTGTAGCCTTCGTCAGATTCGATCCAAATATCGCCGCCGACACCGCCGTCGCCGCCCGAAGGTCCGCCGCGCGGAATGAATTTCTCGCGCCGGAACGCCGTCACGCCGCTTCCGCCGTCGCCTGCTTTGACGTGAATTTTTACTCTGTCTATGAACATAATTTCAAATGGATAGTGGATAGTGGATAACGAATAATTTATTATCCATTATCCACTATCCATTATTCATTATTTAATCGTTTGCAACCGTTTCGACTTCGCCGCCTTTTGTATTGCGGATCATATCAACGAGCGATTTGCCGACGCTGTGCAAAGTGTCGCGCATTTTTTCGTCGGTCATTTCTTCGGAATCGCCGTCGAACATCGAGTTTACTTTTCCGACGGCAATTTCTATCGGCAAAACGTTGACGAGCATAATTGTCAGAACGCCGCGCAGATGTCCGAGACATCGAATTCCGCCGAACGCGCCGGGCGAAGCGGTTAAAATTCCGGCAAATTTTCCTTTGAAGACTTCGATCATCTCGTAATTGTCTGATTTGCGCGAAGCCCAATCAATCGCATTTTTCAAACCGCCGGGAAGCGAAGCGTTGTATTCCGGCGACGCAATCAGAAAGCCGTCCGCTTCGCCGAGAAGTTTTTGAAATTCCAACGCTTTTTCATCAAAGCCGTTTTTCTGATGCTCGTCCGGGTCATAGATCGGCATCGGATAATCTTTCAAATCAATAAATGTAACTTCGCCGCCCGCTTTTTCCGCGCCTTCAGCGGCGGTTTTAACGACTCTTTTATTATAAGAATGTTCGCGCAAACTTCCGGCGAACGCTAAAATTTTTGGATGTTTCGACATAGCTTTTTATAAATCCATTTAATATAAAAAGTTTGCCACGAAGCAAGCCAAAACTCCAATTGACTAAATTTTGAAGATTTTTGGAATACAGCAGAATATGTTGCCCGCCGGATTGAGTGAAATAAAAAAAAGGGAGAAAAGCAAAAACAAAAATAATTCGTATTTACAAATAATTCTCCCCAATTTTTTCTCACTTAAATTCCTTTTAATCCGGCGGCTTAACGTGAAATGTGCAAAATTCTTTCGGTTCTTCGCCCTTGCGGAATGTTTTCGGCGACATATTACGGCAGTTGCGCGTCGCTCTCATTCCCGTCAAATCGCAGATCATCAGTGTTATTTCTTTGGGAACATTTTTTTCTTCCGAATCTTTTTTCTGCGTATTGGAATTTGAAGAATTTTGACGATCTTTTTCCGCTTCCGCCCAGGTTGTAAAAGGTGTCGGTGTCACAGCAGGATTAATAATATTTTCGTCTTCGAGCAGATTTTCCGAGTCCGAAGGCAATAAAACTTTGTTCGGCGCAGTTCCCGTTACGAAAAGTTCGACGCGGCGAAATTCGTTTGGAACTTCAGTTACATAGATATTTTTTGTTTCCGGGATTTCAAAACTATTCGGTATTTGTTCCGGCGTTTTGCTTTGCTCGGCTTTGACGTCTTCGACTTCCGTGCCGTTCATTTCGCGGATTAATTTACCGTTGCGCGTATCAATTTCGGCTTGCTGAACAGTCGTCGGCATTTGCCAATCGCCGTTCCATTCGGGATGCAGATCAAGAGCGGCTTTCATAAAATCCGCCCAGATCGGCATTGCCGAATCCGAACCTTTCATTCCGAGTTCGTGGTTTTCGTCAAAACCGACGTAAACGACGCAGATTAATTCCGGCGTAAATCCGGCAAACCAACCGTCGCGTGAAGTTCCGGTTTTTCCGGCAATTCCCGTTTTTCCGGGAACATTTTTGAATCCCCACGCTTTTGCTCCGGCAGCTGTGCCGCGATTTATCACGTCTTTTAAGATGTCGGTTACGATATACGCAACATCCGGGTGGATGATATTTTTCTTTTCGCCTGTCGGTTCGGTAATAATTTTTCCGTTGCCGTCGGTTACTCGATTGATGGCAATCGGTGAAACTCTGTCGCCGAGATTTGCAAAAATCGTATAGCCGGTCGCTACTTGCAAAGGTGTCGCTTCGCTCGTGCCGAGAGCCATCGAAGGATATGCTTTTTCGACTTTCGGTAAACCTGCGCGATACGCCAAGTTCATTACTTTGCCGATATTAAGCTGCATTCCGAGATCAACCGTGATCGTGTTTTTACTTTTCACGAGCGCGTCGCGCAATGTAATGTCCTCATTCGAGAAATAATCGCCGTAATTGTTTGGCGCATAAGTATCATTACCGAAGTTAAAAACTTTCTTCTCATCTTTGAAAATCGTTGCGGCTGTGAAAACCCGCGAATTCATCTCATAAGCCGAATTTATCGCCTGTGCATAAACAAATGGTTTAAACGATGAGCCGGGCTGACGCATTGCGTCGGTAGCGCGATTAAATTGATTTTCGAGAAAGTTTCGACCGCCGACCATCGCCACGATTTCGCCGGTTTTTGCTTCGATAGCAATCAAACCGGCTTGCGGTTTTTGATCTTTACTTTTGAAATATTTGTCTAGTTTTGCGAGTCGCTTGTTAACGGTTTCGTAAGCTATTTGTTGCAAATCGGGATCAATCGTCGTGTAAAAACGCATTTTTTGCAGAGCTTCCGGGTCACTGATTATTTTCGGAACTTCCTCGACCGCATACTGCGTAAAGTAAGGCATTCCGCGCAAATCTTCTTTGCTGGTGATTTTCCGCAATTCGATGGGCGTGTTTGATGCCTGTTCATATTGCTTGCCGTCAATTTCGCCCGTTTCAAGCATTGACTGCAAAACCTGATTGCGCCGTTCTTTAACTTTTTCCGGTCTTTTATACGGATTATAGCGATTCGGACTGCGAATAATTCCGGCAATAAATGCGGCTTCCGCCAAATTTATTTGTGAAACGTCTTTACCGAAATAAACATTCGAGGCTTCGCCGACTCCGTAGATCGAAACTCCCGTATTTTGTCCGAGATAAATCTGATTGGCGTAAAGCGCAAAGATGTCTTCTTTGCTCAGGCGCGTTTCCAGAATTACGGACATATATGCTTCTTTCGCTTTGCGTTCGAGTGTTTGTTCGCGTGTTAGAAGCAAATTTTTTACAAGCTGCTGAGTGATACTCGAACCGCCTTGATTGGCGAGCGGCGAATCATCGTTTTCTTTGTCATATCTGCGCCATAGTGCGCGCGCGATTCCGCGTAAATTTACGCCGTGATGCTCGAAAAATGCGCGGTCTTCGGTCGTCGTAATCGCTTTGACGAGGTGCGGCGGCAGATCGTTAAATTTTACGGTTTTGCGTATTCCGTCGCCTTCCGCCGCAATTGATGACAGAATTTCCGGTTCGATTTGCGCGTTTTTTACTTCCGTGCTTTCATCGTCATTCGTGATTTTTTCAATCTGCTTGCCGTCTTTCTTAAAGTCCACCGTCAGCGCGGGAAATTTCTTTTCGCCGCCGATATAAGCCGCCGTTCCCGGCTCGACTTCGAGTTTATTTTCACCGAATTCATAACGGCTTCTGCTTGCATCGGCTCTGGCTTGTTTTTCGACGTATCCGGCGGATTTCAGATAAGTGATTAATTCTTCGGGCGTAATATTTTCACCCGTTCTTAAAGTTTTCGGCGCACTGTAAATTCCTGCCGTATTCGTGAAAACCTCGCCTTGCAAAAGCAGCTCAATGCGGTCGGAATACTCAAACCAGAAGTAAGTTCCCGTCAAAAAACAGACAAGTAAACCGAGCAGCGCGACGGCAAAAGTCAACGGGTTAAAAATCAACCGCAAAATTCTTCGCCACAGCGGCGGACGCGGTGACTGAAATGCTTCGACGCGATGTTTTTTGATCCAACCGCGCGGCGGCATTTTCGAGCGTCCGGTTTTCACTTTAATTTGTTTTGGCATTATAACTTCTTCGGTAAGAGTTAGAGAGAACTTTGCAACAGGCGGTTGCCTTGTTATGATTTTACAGGTTTTAGTCTATTATTGTCTAGCAATAAGTTTCCGCAGTAAAACTTATCAATCTGACTATTTTATTTGAGGAAAAGCAAATTTAATCGAAATCTGACGATTAAATCCATAATCCATAATCCATATCGAATGACTATCTTTCGGGCATTAAAAAATGTTTCGCGGCGGCGGCTTATATTTGCGGCAGCATCGGTTATTTTTATGGTCGTTTTAGGCGCGGTCAGCATTCGGATTCTGGAAAATTTTACGTGGATTGACAGCTTTTATTTCGCTGTCGAAACGGTTACGACCGTCGGCTACGGCGACATCGCGCCTGAAACCGAAAAAGGAAAATTGTTCGCCACCGTCTATATGCTTTTCAGCGTCGGCATCGTTTTATACGGTTTGACGGTTTTGGCACAGGCGGTTTTGCAGTCGGAAGTTATCGAAGCGTTAAATTTACGCAGAAAAAGCAGAGAAATGGAAAACTTAAAAGATCACTACATCGTCTGCGGTTCGGGGCGCGTCGGTCGCCGAATCGTGATGGCACTTATTAGAGAGGAAATTGATTTCGTCTTGATCGAGCGCGACGAGAAAAAGGTCGAGCAATTTGCCGATAACGGAATTCACATTTTGATAGCCGACGCGACAAGCGAGAAAACTTTGTTAAAAGCCGGAGTCGAACGCGCTCACGGTTTAGCGACTTGTCTGGCGGACGATGCTTCGAACGTCTATGTCGTTTTAACGGCGCGCGGTTTCAGCGACGATCTGCATATCGTCGCACGTGCGGCGGAAGAACAAGCCGAACCGAAACTGATCCGCGCCGGAGCGAACCGCGTCATCGCGCCGACGATTATCGGCGGACAAGGAATGGCGCGTGCGCTTTTAAAACCCGCAATTTCAGATTTTATGGACTCGATAGTTGCCGAAAATCTCGATCTCGTCTTTGAAGAAGTCGCCGTCAAACGCGGTTCGACTTATACCGGAATGCAACTTCGTTTTACGAATATAAGCAGCGAATTAAACCTCTTGATCGTAGCGATTCGCCGAAAATCCGGCGAGATGATCTTTCAGCCTTCCGCCGACACGGTTATCAATGAAGGCGATCTTTTGATCGTTATCGGAAAAGCGGAACAGATGCAGCAGCTTGTAAAAGCGAATAAATAGTTGCATTTATAAACGATAACGGACTTTTTTATTCCGCAGTTTCGCATCTTCGACATCAACATTTTGCAGACGCATCGTAACGTCTGCCGTCAGACTAAGGTCGGCGCGTTCACCGTTTTGCAGATGAAAAAAACCTGCCGCCGCGATCATTGCCGCGTTATCGGTCGAAAGATGTTTTGACGGAAAATAAACGGGGATTTTTAATTTTGCGCCGAGTTTTTCTGCCGCCTCTTTTAATGAGAGATTACAAGCCACGCCGCCCGCGACGATCAGGGTTTTCGGATTTAATTCTTTTGCTAATTTCTCCGTATTTTTCAACAAAGATTTAACAACCGTCACCTGAAAACTCGCAGCGATGTCTTTTATTTCCTGCGGCGGCGGTTCGTTTTCATTTACTTCGATGTTATTTTCGCGGACGTAACGCATCACGGCGGTCTTTAAACCGCTGAAACTGAAATCCGGTCTGCCGTCGGAGATTTTCGCAATCGGGAATTTTATTTTGTCCGCGTCGCCTTCTTTTGCAATTCGTTCGATGATCGGACCGCCGGGATAATCCAAGCCGAGCATTTTCGCAGTTTTATCGAATGCTTCGCCCGCCGCATCGTCGCGTGTGCGCGAAACTAATTTGTATTTTCCGAATTCGGGAACGTAAAAAAGATTTGTGTGTCCGCCCGAAACTATTAGCGCGAGCGCGGGAAATTCAGTCGGCGGATTTTCAAAAATTACAGAGAAAACGTGTCCTTCGATGTGATTTACGCCGACAAACGGAATGTCCAGACCGAATGCCAACGCCTTCGCATAACAAACGCCGACGAGCAATGCACCGACGAGTCCCGGACCTTGCGTGACGGCGATTCCGTCAATTTCATTAAGTTCGACTCCCGCATTTTTCAAGGCTTCGTCAACGACCGGTTCGATCTTTTCGAGATGTTCACGCGAAGCGAGTTCCGGCACGACACCGCCGAACGGTTTGTGCAATTCGATCTGCGAAGAAATGACCGACGACAATATCTCGCGCCCGTCGCGCACAACCGCCGCCGCCGTTTCATCACAAGAACTTTCGATTCCTAATACAAGCATTTGTTCTTTGTTCTTTGCACTTTGCACTTTGCACTTTGTTTCGTAATAAAACTTAGAAATTAAACGAATACAAAGAGCCAAGAGCAAAGAACAAAGTGCCAAACAAAAAATCACGTTTCCCGAACAATCGGAAACCGCGATTTTTTTTCAAAATTTAATTTCCCGTTATTTTCCCTGTTGTTCTATCGTCGCCGGAGATTTCGTGTTGGTGTTATCAGTTGCCGTGCTTAAAAAACCGCCGATCAGCAACATCAACGCCACAATAACGAACGCGCCCACGCTCAGCAACGCCCAAATCACACCGCGATAAGATTTCGCCGTGTCTTCCCTGACAACCGTATCTTGTCCATCAACTTTTATTACGTCTTTCGCCATTTACTAAATTTTTCCTCTTACATTGAAGTTAAATCAATTTTTAATAGATTACCACTTAGAAATTCTTTTTGCGAATTTTATATTTTCAAATTAAAAATTAAATTCTACCAAGTTTTTTTAATCGGATGCGCTTCCGTGTTAAAAACGACTTTCTTGAAATCCAAAGTTTTCGGCGGTGCGAACAGCAGATAATAATATTTAAAAGTTTCGGCAAAAAGAAAACTCTGCATCGAATCGGATTTTTCCTTCGTTGCGACGTTTTTCAAACTCGCGTAACCGACATCGTTTTTGCAGTATTTTACGAAATCTTCAAACAAACTTTTGCCCATCCGCAAATACTTTTCGTCATTTGTGAACTTGTATAAATAATAAGTTGATTCAACAATTTCGGGGCGCAGAGGATAACCGGGATAACCGGCTTCCATTTTCACATAATCGAATTCTTCGGGTTCGATGCCGTTTTTATTCCACATTTTCATCGAAGATTCCTGCAAACGCTTTGCTTTGTCCAGATCGCCGCTTAATGACAAAACCGCCGGAAAAAATGCGTCGAGCGCGCCGTAAACCGTCGCGGTTCGCTTGCCCGTGTTCATATCAGCGTGTCCGTACCAAAGTTCGCCGTTCTTTTCATCGGCGTAATATTTGTTGATCGCAACGATTGATTCTTCCCACATCTTGCGACAATCCGCATCGTCGAAAAGAATCGCGCATTTCAGCAAATATTCGTAATAAGAATCAATTTCCGCGCTGATGTGGCTGTCCGTATTCGTCCATTCGCCCGTCTCAACGTTGATTCTTGTGCCGACCAGACCGATCTCCGAACGCCTTTTGTAAGTTTCGACCAGAGCGCGTTTCGCTTTTTCAAAATAAACCGGATTTTTCGTCAATTTCGACAAAGTTCCGAATTCGATCAAAAGAGTTCCCGTTTCCGCCGGATTCGTCACTTCGCCTTTTGTTTTGCCCGTCTTCAAATTGACATATTTATAAGGCAAACCCGTCGGCGAATCGAAAACCGGAAGCAGACGTTTTCCGAGATCGTCGGCGAGCGCGAGCAATTTTTTGTCGTTCGTCATTTGATAACTCGACAACAAACCGCCCAAAAGCCGAATCGTGATTTCAAAATTCTGCACGTCAATATCTTTATCGAACGAAAGATTGTCCGTGATATATTTGCGCGTCAGATCGCCTTCCTTTTTCAAACCTAGCAAATAAAGCGTATCGAGCGAATCAACCGGAGTCATCAAAAGCGTTTCGCCATACCAATCTTTGTAAGATTTCGACAAAGGTTTCAGATCATCGTGTCCCCAGGCGTATTTTTTGTAATCGTTCCAAGCGTGCAAAAACTCGCTTTTTACCTGATTGGCAATTTGTTTTTTATCAACTTTCGATTTTGTTTGAGCTAATGAATTCAGAGCGATGATCAAAATTAAAACGGCGGTAACTGAAAAATTAAATTTTGAAATTTTCATAGTTAAATAATTAAAACAGGCAAATCCAAAAAATTAGAATAATAGCCTAAAAGCACGATGAAATATGTAGAATAGTTTTCGTTTCTGCATCAATTTAGTAATAAATCGTTTTCCATTATAATTGAACCGCATCTACGTTTCTTTTTAAATGACAAAAATTGATGCAAGTTTTTACAGAAAAATTATATGTAAAGAATCGGATCAACTTCACCCGCATTTTCAAAACCGCGCAGACGCAAAGCGCACGAATCGCACGTTCCGCACGCCAAATCTTCGCTTCGATAGCACGACCAACTCAGATGAAGCGGCGCGTTTAATTCCATTCCTTTTTTAACGATTTCCGCTTTTGATAATTCGATGATCGGCGTTTTTATTTTTATATTCGTTTCCGGGCGCGTTCCCGTTTCGATAGTTTTTTCAAATGCCGCGTAAAATTCCGGTCGGCAATCGGGATAACCGCTCGAATCTTCAGCGACCGCGCCGATATAAATTGAATTCGCGCCGAGAACTTCCGCCCAGCTCGTCGCAATCGAAAGCATATTCGCATTGCGAAACGGAACGTAAGAAGTCGGAATTTCTTTAGATTCGAGATTCGCTTCGGAAACTTCGATTGATTCATCGGTTAAAGACGAACCGCCGATTTTCGCCAGATATTCAATTGAAACATCGAGCCGTTTTTCGACATTGTAAAAATCCGCAATGTCATTAAACGCCTGTCGTTCACGCTTTTCCGTTAATTGACCATAAGAAATATGCAGAAACGCGATTTCGTCGTTTTCCTGACGCGCAATCGCAGAAGTTACGCACGAATCCATTCCGCCGGAAACTAAAATGATTGAACTTTTTTTACTGCTCATCTAATTTTTCAAAGTCAAAGCAAATTAATTTTGCCAATTTTCTGCTTGATATAAATAAAATAACGCCAAGAACTAACATTGGAAGTGAATAAACCAGAAGAAACAAAATAGCAGCAAATCTATAAAATGTAAGAAGAGAAAGTGCTGAAACAATACCTATAACAATTCCAAAAACTCCTAAAATGAAACTGATTATGCGAAAAATCATTGTCGCCAACTTTTGATAATGTGTCATAAATCAAACTCTGTAAAATTTTCTCAATTTCTCCTATTAAATCTGAATATAATCCGCTTTTTTATTGATTTGCAATAAATGTGGAATAAATAACCCCAAAATGCCGCACATCAGAATCAAACTGAATCTGTAAGGTCTAAAATTTATAATTGAAAGCGGAAGTATCGAAAAAATTAAAGTAGAAAAAATTAAAACTACGAAACCTGTTTTTTTGTTGAGGAAACTTACTATCAAAGAACTGATAATGCTTACAAATGAATAAATCCAAACGGTCAAATTAATTGCGATTCCCGTTCCAATATCTCCTTTTGTCGGCGTATGAAAATTGCTTATTAACTTGAAAGCGCACAAATAAATGAATATGAATAATGCAATTTGCATTGCAGATAAAATTGCAGGATTACTCGTTGTATTAAGTTTCCACGTTCGTTCAATATATTTGAAAATTCCAAATTGGATTAGCAGCAAAAAGGTAATGAATGCAATGCTTGGAAATAAATCTAAATTAATGAAAAAACCCAACATAACTTTAATCAAACTCCGTGAACATTTGCGCCCCAAATATATTTGTGTAACTGAAGATTAAGCCGAATTTTCAAACCGCTTTGTGCAATATTTTCGGCGATTTCTTTTAGATTTTCAATGCCGAAAACGGGCGAAATCAAAATCTCTTTTGTGCGGTTTTCCAGATCGTATTTTTTGATAATTTCTTTAGCAAATTCCCAATCGTTCAAATCCGCGATGACAAATTTAACTTCGTCTTTTTCCGCGTTTAATCTTTCGAGATTCGCCCAATGATTTCTTTCCGATTCGCCGGACGCGGGACATTTTACGTCTAAAATTATCTTTGCTCTTTTATCAACTTTTTCCGTCGAAACATAACCGCCCGTTTCAATCAAAACCTCGTAATTTTTATCTAAAAGTTCGGTGATAAAAGGAAAAACATTTTTCTGCGCGAGCGGTTCGCCGCCCGTAACTTCAACTAAATTACAGCCGAAATCTTCCAGTTGTTTGAAAATCTCTCCAAAACTTAGACGAGTTCCGCCCGTGAAAGTGTATTCCGAATCGCACCACACACAGCGCATCGGACAGCCCGTTAAACGCACGAACGCGCAAGGTCGTCCGGCGTGCGACGATTCGCCTTGAATCGAGAGAAAAATCTCCGTGATGCGGAGCGTGTTTTCGGTTTTGTTAGTTTTTTTTTCCAACGATTTATTTTAACCGTAAATTACAAATAGGTTAAATCAAAAAACATTTGCCCGCGAATAAACGCTAAAAGACGCGAAAAAAAATAGAAAGAAAATAAAATAATAAAACAAAATCTTTTGTATTTTAATTTTCTTTTTTCGCGCTCTTTCGCGTTTATTCGCGGGCAAAACTCTTAAAATTTCTATTTCCCGATTTCCATTGAATAAAGAATCGCCGGAAAATCGTCGCTGTGTTTTTCAAAATTGCTTCCTTTGGTCGAAAGCATAATATTCAGCATCTGCACGTTTCCCTGATAAGTTCGATACGCGATCCATTGATGACGGCGCGCGTCGCCTTTGTCTTCGGGCATCGTTTCGGTAAATTCTACGCCTTTGATTCCGTCAATTTCCAGATAGCGAACTTGTTCATACTTACCATTTTTCAGTTGTTGAAGCGAACTGTCGTAAGTTGCTTTCAAACTCGTTTCGTATGGAAAATCGTTTGCCATATTCGAGATATTGGCGAGCAAAAACGCATTGTCCGGCGACTGATAATTAAACGAAGTTTGTGACGCGCTCATTTTTTTCCAGTTTTTCGGTACAGTCCACTTGATGTCCTGATTTGTCCATTCGATTTGTTCGCCGTCGTCAATGATATTCTGTTGTTTCGCGGTTAATTCAGGTTGTTCATAAGCATTTTCTTCGGTTGTAACATCATTTGAAGAACTATTGTCTGCGGAATTCGCCGACTCCGGTTTTGTTGCGAGCTTGGTTGCCTGACCGATCATATCGTTGATGCGATTGCAAAACGAAAGCGCGAGGACCAGCATTCCGAGCGGTAATAAAAGTTTCATTTGATTTTCTCCTTTTGGTTTGAATGTAAAAAAAACGCCTCTATTCTTAACGAACAGAGGCGAAAAATCAAACTTCAAAATCAAAGATTTAGATTCCGCATTCGATTTTCAGGATACGGCGTTTTTGTGCGCCGTCAATTTCAAACGCTTTGTAAAAAGTATTTTCGTATTCCAAACCGCCGACGACAACTTCCATTTTCCCGTCGCCGTTTAAATCGGCAATCGCTGAAATATCGTAAAATGCGGGGCTTTGATTTGCCGTTAAACCGCGCGGATAAAAAACGCCTTCGAGCAGAATCGTTTTAATCGAACCGCCGACCAATTTTCTGACGAGAACAAATGAATAATCGCCGCGCCGGATCGAACCGCCTTGTTCCCAAGCGTCGGCGTTTGTCGCGCTGATAACGTCTTCGTTTTTGCCGTCACCGTCGAGGTCGCCGTAGAAAATCTGCGAAATTTTTACGTTGGGTTTTCTGATTCCCTGTTCGCGTAAAAATTTTGCGACAATCGGCTGATAAACTCCGAAGTTAAAAAGTTCGGCGACCTTTTGCGGTGCGGGATTCCAATCGGCGTTCGTGCCGAATCCCAAACCTTTGATTTCAAAATCTGCCGTTACATTCGTTTCAAAATAATCAGAACACGCCGCAGGTTGATTCGGTTTTATCTCGCCCGCAAAATTAAACTGGTGCGTTCCTTCCTGGTCAACCATAAAATAATTTTGTTTGTCTTTTAACGCTTCAGCGGTCGCGCTTGCAGAAATAAATTTGTTGTCTTTTACGCCGCCGAGAATCGCCGTGTGCGGCAGATTGTCCATAATCATTATCGGCACGATGTCGTCGCTCTGCGCTAATGTAAAATTGCTTGTTAAAAGTGTAAAAATGGCGGTTAAAATTATAGTTTTATATTGTTTTTTCATTTTTTTCGTCCGGTTTTTGAAATGATAAATCTCCGGTAGATTTTGACTGAAAATCACGCGGCAAACTTTTACAGCAGAAAGAATCGGCTTTGATTTTTGAATTTTTTAAGTTGTTTGAAACTGGAATTTTTGCAGATTTTTAGTTTGCTTTTTATCGGTTGGAGATTTTTTTTTCTAATTTTTGCTTTCCACTTTTAGTTTTTGCAAATAGCGTAAAACTATGTTCAAACACTTTGGGCATTTACAGTTTATAAAATAAGCCGCGAGATTGCAAACTTTTATAAATTTTGCGGTGTTTGCTGATTAAAATGATGGAAATGTTTTTTAATCAAACACATCGAAATATTTTTTCAAAGCGGTTTCGACGGAATATTTCGTTTCGGCGGAACGGCGGGCGCGTCTGCTCATTTCGGGCAGATTTTCGCGGTCGGCGTAAGCTTGCAGAATAGTTTCTTTCAATTTTTCCGGTTCGTGCGGCGGCGAAACCCAACCGACTTTATCTTCTTCGATAACGGTGGCGAGTTCGCTGCCTTCTTCGGTAATTCCGAGAACGGGTTTGGCGGCGGCGAGATAATTATAAGTCCGCGACGGCATCGCCACGGACTTCATTCCTTTAATCAACGGCGCGAGCGTTACGTCGCAGGCGTTGAGGAAATTTGTCTGATCAACACGCGAACGCGGCGGCAGTGCGGTTACGTTTGTTAAATTTTTATCTTTGATCTGCGCGTCGAGCCATTTTTTCTTGCCGCCTGAACCGATAAATAAAAAATGAATCTCGTCGTTTCCGTCTTTATGAAGAAGTTCGGCGGCTTCGACAATGCTTTCGACATCCTGCGCCGGACCCATATTTCCGGCGTAAAGCAGAACGAATTTGTCTTCTAATTTCAATTCTTTCAAAAGCGCGTTTTCGTGACGATTTGCGGGCGAAACTTCTTCGAGTGATGCCCAATTTTGAATCGTAACAACTTTTTCTGGATTCGATTCGAGTTTGTTTTTGATGACTTCTTCCATATCGCGCCCGACGCAGATAATTTTGTCGGCGCGTCGGTAAAGCCATTTGTTCATAAGGTTTAGAGTTTTTACAAAAAGCGAATCGGGTTTTACCGCACCGACGGCGGTTAGAACTTCCGGGTAACTGTCCTGAATAAGAAGTAAATAAGGAACTCTGCGAATGCGGCTGGCGGCGGCGATGATAAATGGCAGAGTCGGCGGACCTGTAACGACGAGAACTCGGTCATTTTTCTTGAAACGAAAAAGCGCATTTAAGAACATCGAACCGCCGGTCGTGAAAATATTCAGCAGACGAAACGGCAGAACATTTTTGTCGAGCGTCGTTCCGGCACAGCGTTTTATATCAACTTTATTTAGTATTTCACGTTTCGGTGCGCGAACGCCGCGCGAAAAATACGCGGGCTGACCGCACAACACGGCGACATCGAATTTTTCCGCCAGACCTTCTGCGGTTTGCGTCAGGTAATATGCGGTATTATTTTCTTCAGGCGCGTAAGGTTCGCCGATCACCCAGATTCGTCCCATTCGTAAAAATGATACGAATTAAGGACAAAAAACGTCAAATGCGATTATGAAACGAAATTTCTTAAAGAGGAATTTTTTTCGCGGTTAATTTAATTATTGAATTTAGCAAAATTCAATGGTTTCCGAATGTTTAAGATTAATGTGCCGAATAATTATTCAGCACAAAATCTTATCTTATTCATTAACCATAACTTCGACCGGATCAATTGCCGATGCACGCCACGCGGGATAAAGTGCACCGAAAAGACTGCCGCCAATCGCAATTGCAATTGCAGTCAAAATCCAGCCGGAACTAAATTCAAATGGAACTTCAAAAATCGCGCCGATAATCAATGATGCAAGAAATGAAGCGCAAAAACCGATTATTATACCTAAAACGCCGATCAAAAACGCTTCGCCTTCGATAACGCGGATGATGAAGGATTTTGACGCGCCGAGCGATTTTAAGATGCCGATTTCTTTGCGGCGTTCGGTAACAGTCGTATACATCGAGAGCAGAACGAAGATCGTCGAAACGAACGCGCCGAGTCCGACGAGAACGCGCAGGAAAGTTTTGAGCGACGGAATGCGGTCTTGCGCGTCAACCAAAAGATCGCTCGTCAGGTTAACTTTATTGCCGGGAAGTGCCTGATTGATACGCGCGGCGACGGTTTCGGGTTTTTCGCCGTCTTTAATTTTGACGAGAATATACGTGCAGTTTTCCGGCGAACCGAGCGCGTTCTGCATCGCTTTGAGCGACATTTTGATACGCGAACCCGACGGCGGCGCGAAAACTCCGACGACTTTATACATTTTCCCGCCGAAAAGTTCGAGCGAGTCGTTTAATTTCAGCTTATCTTCGCTCATCTGGCGTTCGTCTAGAATTACTTCGTCATCGGCTTCGGGCGCGTGTCCGTCCACGAGAGACATATCGTTCATCGCGGCGAAAGATTTCCAGTCAACGCCGTCAAGCTGCTGAATTCCCCAATTTCCTTTCGTGCTTGATGTGATATATTTCCCGACGGGAACTGTTTGCGCTACGCCTTCAATCTCAAGAAGACGTTCGGCATAAGCAGTCGGAACATTGAGATTTGAACTCGTCAGCGACATCGAACCGGGACGCGTGAAAACGATTTCCGCCTTCCAATTCGAAGCGCGTTTCGTCATATCGTTCGCCATTCCGTCCGCGAGTCCGGTGAATAAAACCACGAGAATTACGCCCAACGCCACGCCGATAATACTTATCAATGTGCGAAACGGGCGGGTTCTTAAATTTGCTAAAACCAATTCGAGCATACGAACGAATAAAGGATTATAACGCACGCGGGAATAAAGCGGAAACGAAGAGTTATAATGTAAGACAGAGAAGAGAAAATTGTAAATTGTAATTGGTAAATTCTAAATTTTTGACTTTTATTTGCCATTTACCGTTCGCCATTTACCATTTATAAAGATGAAAAAGATAAAAAAAGTGCATCCGCTGGCGATTCGCTGGTTTCACTGGTTTAATTTTCCGATTTTGTTTTTGATGATCTGGAGCGGTTTGCTGATTTACTGGGCGAATCAGGCTTACGGCATCGGATTCGGGAGTTGGCGGATTCAACTTTTTCCCCAATGGTTCTATGAACTTCTCGGCATACCGCAACGCCTCGCCGAAGGAATGAGTCTGCATTTCTTTTTTATGTGGTTTTTTATGATAAACGGCGTACTTTATGTCAGTTACACTCTTCTTTCCGGCGAATGGCGTTATCTTTTTCCCGATAAAAATTCATTTAAAGAAGCGTTTCTCGTCGTGCTTCACGATCTCGGAATCAGAAAAACCGCGCCGCCGCAAGTGAAATACAACGGGGCGCAGAAGATCACATATACTTTGATAATCGTGATGGGTTTGGGTTCGCTTCTAACGGGACTTGCGATTTACAAACCGATTCAATTTTCGTGGCTCGCTTGGATTTTCGGCGGTTACGAATGGTCGCGTTGGGTGCATTTCTGGCTGACGATGGGTTATCTGATATTTTTCGTTGTCCACGTCGGACAGGTCGTTCGCGCCGGTTGGGGGAATTTTCAGGCGATGGTTACGGGACGCAGAATTGTTGAAGCGGAAAGGGAAAACGCCTAAATCTAAAATTTCTTTGTGAACTTATATATTTTCTTTGCATCTTTGCGGGAAATAAAAAGTAAATTTCTGTAAAAGCGTAAGGAAAGTAAAGGCGTAAAGAAGAGTGAAATAATATGGAAGAGAACAAATCAAAAGACGAAACAAATGACGTATTGGAAATTGAAGAACCGCAACTCGAGACCGAAGATAAAGGCGGCAATAAACAAATCGAGAAAGAATTTGCCAAACTGTCGCGGCGTTCGTTTTTAGGTTTCGGCGCGGCGGGAATTGCGGGAGGCGGCTTATATTACTGGCTGCGAACACGCCCGACAATCGGCGGCGCGGAATATCCCTTACGCTCTGGATTTCAATTTAATGAGGCGTTATCAAAAAAATACTTCAGTCATTCGCGTCTCGCGCCCGAATATCCGAAATCGGCTGTCGAAGAATTACGCCCGAACGGAAACGCCGGTTTATCGGAAGATTTTGATGTTGAAAAATGGCAGCTGCAAGTTTCCGGCACACAAAAAAGTCCGAATAATCCACTAAATTTTTCGCTCGATGACATCAAAAATCTTCCCGCACAGGATATTGCGATAGATTTCAAATGTATCGAAGGCTGGAGTCGCATAATGAATTATAAAGGCGCGAGACTGACCGATTTTATTGAATCCGCCGGACTTTTTTCGGACATCAAAAATCTGCCCGAATACGTCAGCCTTACTACACCGGACGGCGAATATTATGTCGGTTTGGATGTGGAAAGCGCGACTCACCCGCAGACGCTTCTCGTCTATGAGATGAATAATGCGCCGCTCAAACCCGAACACGGCGCACCTTTGCGTCTGCTGATTCCGACCAAATACGGCATCAAAAATTTGAAACGAATCGGAAATATAAATTTCACGAACGAACGTCCGAAAGATTACTGGGCGGAACGCGGTTACGATTGGTATTCGGGATTATAGATTTAAGTTTTGGCGTGAGTTTTTGAATTTTTGCGGCATTTATCGGAACAAAATTTCACTTCGTCCCAAACTTTTTCCCAACGCTTGCGCCATTTCATCTCTCTTTCGCAGTTCTCGCAAATCTTCGACGGCAGATTTTTCTTGGTAAATTTCGCATTTTTCATCTTTTGGTTTCCGGCAATTTCGGATTCTCTTCCAAACTTTTCGTCCATTCGATATATTTTTCCGAATCGAATTTTTTGCCCGTAGATTTCGATGTCATATAACGAAGTTTGCCAAAAATTTCACGTTCGCCCCACGCGCGGTCGTGTTTGCCGAAACACCAAAGAATTCCGGCGTAAGAATTCGGATTTCGTCCGTCGAGACAATATTTATTGTTTAAATGTTCCAAAACCGCAAACGCTTCTTCGTAATTTTTCGACCATTGAATCACGAGTTTTCCCCACAACATTCGGACATAATTATGAACTTCGCCGGAGATGTTCATTTCTCGCTGTGTTGCGTTCCAAAGTTCGTCGTAAGTTTCGCAATTTTCGAGTTCTTCCAATGAAAAAATTTCGGGACGCTCGTCGTCAACGTGTTCGCGCATCGTTTTCTGCGACCAATCCGGCAGAGATTTCAGCGAATCGTAATCGTCATTAAAATATGTAAAATTATAAGCGAGTTCGCGCCGCACGATTAATTCTTCTAAAAATGCCTCTTTAGATTTTTTCGGCGCGTCGGAACTTTTAACCGCCAACGCAATTTCAATCGGCGACAGAAAACCGAAATGAAGATAAGAACTCAAACGAGATGAACCGTCAATTTCCGGTTTGTTTCGCGTTTCATCGTAATTCGGCAGGATTTTTTCGATGAAATGTTTCAGACGCTTGCGTCCGTTCTTCGTTCCGCCTTTGTAGATCGGCGAAGGTTTTACGTCGTGATCAATATCACATTCGGCGACGAGTTTGGCGATATTTTTCGCATCAACTTCCGTGTCGGGACAATCTACTTTTATATCGGTTTTCTTATTTTTGATCTTAACTTCTTCAAACGGCACGAAATATTCGTCCAAAATTCTGTTGATCTTCGGGCGAATCGTGTATGCGCCGTATTCTTCTTTTTCAAATTTCGAAATCGGAATAATTCCGTTTGAATCAACCGAATAAACCGGAATTTTTGCTTTATCAACTATCGCCGCATTATGGTCGGGAATGATAAAACACGGAAATTCGTCGGTTACGAGAATCGCCGCGTCTTTCGCAATTTTTTTGACGGTTTGTTTCGGCGATTTTTTGTCTTTTTGCAAATAAAAAACGTAAGTGATGCCGAGTTTTTCAAACGCTTTCCGTTTTTCTTCAACGCCTTCGAGAATAAATGTGTGAAGTCTGTCAGATGCCCACGGGTAATAATATTTCAAACCTTCATAAACGACGAGCGGCAAACCGCGTTCGTTCGCCTGTTCAATCGCAAATTTCAAGGCGTGATTATTCTCGGTGCGCTTGAACATCTGCATCCAATACAAAACGTATTTCGCCTTTTTATTTTCGTCCTTGTCGTTGAGAAGTTTTACTCGTTCCGTAATCTGTTCCATTAAGATAATTTTCTCTTTTTTGCCGGAAAACTTCAAAAATAATTACGCAATTATCAACTATAAACTATCAATTTTCCATTATTTTGCAGGTTTTCCTGCTGAAAATAAACAACCTGCGAAATAATTGATATTTTAGAATTGATAATTGATAATATGTTATTTTTAAGTTGAGCGTAATGGAAAATAAAGAAGAAATTATCGAACAATTCGGCAAGCGCGTCCAACGTTGTTACGGCTGTCTGATCGCGTTTCATATGAAGGATTTGTATCTCGGCGACGACATCACATATTACTGCGAGCATTGTAAAGACGACACGATGTTCCATTTTGACGATTACACGAAAATTCTCGACATCTCGAAATTGCGCGAAGTCGCGGACGAGCATCATCACTGATTTTTTACCACAGAGAACACAGAGCGCACAGAGTTTTTTTGGCTAATTTCTCTGTGTTCTGTGGTTAATTTAAATAATCTTCACCAAAACTTTTCTTTCCCGCGCGCCGTCAAATTCGCAGAGATAAATTCCCTGCCATCTGCCTAGAAGAAGTTTGCCGTTTTCAAACGGAATCGTCACGCTCGAACCGACGAGCGAAGATTTCAGATGCGCGTCGGAATTGTGTTCAAAATGGCGGAAACCTTCGTAATACTGCGGAATCGTATTTTTCAGAAACAGCAGAAAATCGTGTTTGACATCGGGATCGGCATTTTCGTTAATCGTCAAACCGCACGTCGTGTGTTGCGTAAACAGAACGCAGATTCCGTCGCCTTTTTCCGGCAAAAGTCCGGCGACTTCGCGCGTGATTTCGATCATTTCCTCGCGCTGTTTGGAGTTTATTTTCAAAACGTTTTTCATTTACTTAAATCTCTTTTCGAGCAAATCTTTCGCTTCGGCGACTGCTTCTTCGTGTTCGACTTTAAATTCGGGATCAGGTTCGCCCTTTAAAATATCTTCGAGCAGTTTTTTTGCATCCGGTTTTTTGTCGGTTGCGAGATAACCCTTTGCCAGATCGAGTTTTATAAAATCGTTTTCCTTATTGATCTCGTAACCTTTTTCGAGATATTCGACCGCTTTTTTCGCGTCGCCACCAATCATTCCGCTTTCGAGTTCGACTCTGCCGAGCGCGTCATAAGCACTCGCGCCTTGGTAATCGGGCTGAATTTCAATGACTTTGTTCATCGCTTTCTTGATGTCGTCAATCGAAGTAACGCCTCTCGTCAAAGGTGCGAGTTTCGCCTGTTCGCCGAGATTTGCGCCATACCAAAAATAACCATCCGGTTTGTCCGGTTCGAGCCGCGAAGCGATCAAGCCTGCATTTTCGCCATTAGAAAAGATTTTCGTCGCTTCGTCTTCATCTTTTTCCTGTTTGCCGAGAAAATAGCTGAATTTCGAGTATTTCCATTCAACCTCAAAATTTCGATTGTCGGGATTTCGCGCTTTTGAAAGTAATTCGACTGCTTTTTTTAAGTTCGTCGTATCTTCACGGCTTTTGAAAAGTTCATCGGCTTTAGTTACCGCTTCGGCAACCGGAACAACATCGGATTGTTTTGCCGTTTCATCGGAAGTTGTTTTTGAAGCGCACGAAGCAAACAGAAAAACAGTAAAAATTAAATAATAACGGATTGAGTTTTTCATATATTTTTTGGTCTAAAAAGTTAAATTTCACTTTAATTCTTCATTTCTGCGAAATTCCACTTAGTTTTCCGGCGAAGATGTCTAACGTTTTTGTTCCCAAATTTCTAAAATTCGTTCGCCGTAATCAAATGATTGGGGAACGGGCTGATAATTTTCAATCAAGTAATCGTAAAGCGGCGCAAGACTGTCATTCGGCGCACGTTCGGCAGCCGGTTTGCTCCAATATCTATCCCACAAAATATATTTCGGCGGATTTTCTTTGAGACTTTTAACAACTCCGGCAATTTGTTCCGGCGGCGTGTAACTCGAATCCCGAATTAGAGGCATCTGCGTCGGATTTTTTAAAAGAAGCGGAAAATAAACGGTCGGCGCATAAGTTTCATAAACGGATTCGCCGACTTTCGTGTGATCTTTCAGCCACACATAGCGACCGGATGTCAGTTCATTCAAAAAGACGACGCGACCGACCGGCGCATCCATCGTTACCAATTCGGGATATGTTTGACTTCGCGCCGCGAGCATCACGGTGAGAATTATCAGTCCGCCGTAAAATACGAAAATCAACGGCTTGAAAAATTTTACTTTTCCGAAAAAGTAATCGAGAAGCCAGGCGACTAAAATCACACTCAATATCGAAACCTGATAAAAACGAAAGACCGAAGGCGAAAGCATCGTTGTCAGCATCAAGCCGCCGCCGACGGTTGCCAACAACAAAGGTTTTCGCCAAAAAGTCCAATCTTCGCGGCGGCGTTTGAGTGCAAAAATTATAAATACGACGGCGAAAGCGGGCGCAACTAAAATGTAGTAAAATCCGAAAACAGCGACCGCCAAAATTTTCCCGGATTCGATCAGTCCCGGAATTTCGCGCATAAAAATATTAAAGTTGTTATGAGTATCGGCGCGGTAATTTTGGAGAAAAACGACGGTTGACTGGTAAAAATTGTCAAAACCGGCGGCGGCGATAAAATAAGCGCATAAAATCGCCAAAACGATTATGAATGAAGTATTTAAATAAACTAATGAAAGTAAAGTTTTGCGCCAATCCTGTTTGATGATAAACGCTTCTCCCAACAGAAAAAAGGAAATTGCACCGACGGCAATTAAGCCTCGGTGCTGCGTGAAATAAGATGCCAGCGCACACAACGCGCCTGCTCCGACAAGTCGTTGCCAACTGCATTTATCCAGCAGAATGAAAACCGCCCCCGCGATTGCCAGCGGACTGAACATCCGGTGACTGCCGTCAATGCCGAGCCATCGAAAACCGAACAACAAATAGACCATCGGCGCGAAATAGATCAGGTAGCGATGGCTAATCATACGACGGGAAAATTCCAGGCACAAAACTCCGCCGCCGATTCCGATAAAAATAATCGTCCAATTTAAAACCGCGAAATTATATCCGAAAATACCGAAAAGAGCGTAATACCAGACGTGTGTTCCCGGAAAAGTAAATTGAAAGAAATCCCGGTAAATGACTTCGCCGTTAAACATCCGCATCACATCCGCCAAAAAAATCAAATGGTCGCCTTCATAAAAAAACGGCGTTCCGGGAAGCAGAAAAAGAGTCGCGTAAAGAGAACATGCCAACAGCAGCAAAAATAATAAATCGTATTTGCCAAACCGGTGACGAAGTTCGGCAGCCGGAAAATTGCGAACGGATGTGTTAACCATATTTAATGAAAAGTTTGTGATTTACAAAGCCTAAAATATAAACGATAATCCGTTAACAGTCAATTGGCAAAAAAACGCAATTCTGCTTATTTGACGGTTATCTAAAGCGGATTTTAAAACGCGAAAACTCATCGAAAACTGCATCATCGTCATTGTAAAAATTACGTAAAAGTTGATTTTTTTCGTATCGTTAAATTATCTAAGACGTTAAATTTTTGTTATATTTAGTTGTTTATTGAAGGTGAATTTCCGAAACCGAATCACGCAGATTAAATATAATTTCCGGTAAGTTTTATTGAGTTTAGTAAAATTTATCGCTTCAAACAAACATTCGCAATGAAAAAAAACGGACAAGCAGCATCATTTTACGATCTCGAAGGAACACTCGTCAGCACGAATTTGGTGCATACGCTGGCATTTTACGCCAAACGACAATCGGGAATTTTGCCGACGATCAAGAAAAGCGTTTCGACACTTTTGAAACTTCCCGCGTTCGGCGTAACTGATCTTTACAGCCGCAATGTTTTCAACGAATATTTTTTCCGTAGCTACGAAGGCGAATCCGAAGACCGACTGCGCTATTTCAGCGAACAGCTTTTTGAAGACGTTCTAAAACCTGCGATCTTCGACGGAACTTTTGATTTGATAGCAAAATCAAAAAAAATCGGTCATAAACAAATCGTCATCACGGGCGCGCTGGATTTTTCGGTCAAACCTTTATGCGATTATCTCGGAATAGACGAATTCGCCGCCAACCGTCTCGAATTCGTCAACGGACACGCCACCGGAAGACTTCTGCCGCCCGTGATGGCTTCGGCGACAAAAGCCAAATGGATCCGCGAATACGCCGAGAAAAACGATATAAATTTAAGCGATTCTTACGCTTATTCCGATTCGATTTCCGATCTGCCGATGCTGTCCATCGTCGGTCATCCGGTTGCCGTCAGTCCCGATTTTCGTCTGAAACAAACCGCACTGCAGCACGATTGGGCGATTTTGGATTTGAAATAAATTTGGAGGTTTTTTATTTATGCAGTCTGTAAATGAAATAGTCGAAGCGATTCACAATTTGCCGGGCATTGAACAGGAGAAAATCCGCAAATTGCTCGAAAGCGAAAAGTTGGAAAAGCAGAAAAAAGTCGAAGACCAAGTGCGGCGTTTCAAAGAATCAGAAAAATGGTTAAAAGAAAACCGCGCCGAATATCTCGGACAATGGGTTTGTCTATATGGTGACGAATTAATCGCACACGGTGCGGACGGTTTGGAAGTTCATCGTCAGGCAAAAGAAAAAGGCATAAAATCGCCCTATCTGGTGAGAGTTATCGAAGAACCTGAAAATTTCGTCGGAGCGTGGGTTTAATGGCGCGTGAAATTTATTTCGAGATCGAATTCGATTACAACACGCTCGAAACGGGAATCGTGCTTCCCGTCGAACTAAAAGTCGGCGAAGAAACTTCCGATGTCAGAGCAAAACTCGATACAGGCGCGGCATTTTGTATCTTTGAAAGAAAACACGGCGAACGTCTCGGTTTAGATATAGAATCGGGAATTCCTTTGAAAATGATAACGGCGACGGGACCGTTCGATACTTTCGGACACACGATAAATCTTTCCGTTCTCGGCATCGAAACCGAATCTACCGTTTATTTTGCGGCGGAAGAAAGTTTTTATCTCAACATTTTAGGCAGACAAGGTTTTCTTGATCGCGTGAGACTCGGTTTGATTGATTACGAAGGCAAACTATTGTTGAGCGGTTATAATGAATAAAAGGAGATGACGAAATGACGCATACGTTAAAAGAGGCTAAAAATAATCTGGACGAACTGATTCATCTGGCGGAAAACGGCGAACCGCAAACGATCGAGCGCGACGAACAGGAAGTTGCCGTCGTCGTCTCAATTGCCGATTGGCGGAAAATGAAAGGTGAAAAGGAAAGTCTGGTAGAATTTCTGAAAAATAGTCCGTTGGACGAGATTTTGCCTTTTTTGGACAGACCGGAAGATTTGCCGCGTGAGGTATCGTTTGAATGAGTTTTCTGCTCGATACGAATGTTATTTCAGAACCGAAACAAAAACAGCCGAATGAAAAAGTTCTCGAATGGCTCGGCGCACAGGACGAATTGAAACTTTATTTGAGCGTGATGACAATCGGCGAGATCAAAAAAGGAATCGCGCGGCTCGAATCCGGCAGAAAAAAGGCGGAACTCGAAAAATGGCTGGAAGAATTGCGAAACCGTTTTTCGCAGCGAATTTTATCTTTGTCGGAAAAGACGTTTTTAGTTTGGGGCAAAATGTATGGCGAATTTGAACGAAAAGGAATTATTCGTCCGGCATTCGATTCGCTTTTGGAAGCGTCGGCTCTGGAACACGATATGATTTTAGTTACGCGAAACGTCAAAAACTTTCAAAATTCGTCGGTTACGATTTTGAATCCTTGGGAAAATTGATTTAGCGCGGGCGGCGTGAAACTCGGTTTGATTGATTACGAAGGCAAACTTTTGTTGAGTGCTTACGAAAGATGAATGATTTGAGACTAAATAGCGATGAAATTAATCTGATTATGAAATTGATTAAAAAACAATCAATTTCGATAGTCTGGGATATAAACGCATTTTATTTCAACACTAATGACTTAACATATAAACTTGAATGTTTTGACGATTTGCCTGAAGGTTCAGATTATGAATATGACGAAATTTTCTTTTGTAGATTTGAAAAATTAGATAAAAAGATCAAGTTTCATAAAGACAATCCAAAATTTTGGTACAAAATTATTTTGGAAGATACAGGAATCGAATCAATCAAAATTGTTGATGTTATTGAAGTTTATCCTGACGAAACTTTGATTAATGAAACTGAAAAAGGAAACTTTAACAACGGCTTAAATTATTTGACTCTCGGATTTGTTATTGAAACCAAAGAAGGATTTATTCCAGCATTTTTATTACCATCAAATCACGGATTTACTTGGTTAGAAAAATATGGTTTTTACTCCGAAAATGAAGTCAAAATTTTATTAAAAGAAAATATTAAAAAATTTGAGTTAAGAGCGGTGTAAATTACCAATTAAAAACATTATTTTATGGCATTGCAATTACGCAGAAAAACACACGAACCAGTCAATTTCAAAGTAAAAAGTGAAAAGAAAATTTTTTTTTATTGTCTTGGGATAATTTTACTTCTTTATTGTTTGGGTTGTAACAAAATTGATTTAGCTAATCAAGACTCGAAGATTGTTGACAAAGAAATCGAACTTCTTCATTCGCAAATAAAATCGGAAGATTATGAACAAATTTACCAAAATTCTTCTGAGAAGATAAAAAAATGTCTGACTAAGTATCAATTCGCTGACAGGATGAAAGATGCCGTTCAAAAACTGAAAGAAGTTGATAAAGATTTAAATTTCAGGATTGATGAATTTGGTTACGAAGTCGCATTTGAAGATAAATATAATAAAAATGATTATGTGAAATTTTGGGCAGTTGGTTCTAGAGACACTCAAGAAGCGGTCGAAGCGACCCTATGGGATAGCTCAAACAAACTTATGAAATATAGCGTAATGAAAGACCAAAATTGGGTTAATATTCCCGAAGATTCAAATTGCAAAAATAATTAATACACTTTTATGGCATTACAGCTAAGACGAAAAACACACGAATCTATTATTTACATTGACCGCGACAGTGCGCCGCGGATTATGCCGAACGGTGAGGATTTTATTCTTGAAGATTTGCCGATCGGGACGCGCGTGATTTATCCGAATCCGCCGATCAAGGGTTTGCCGAATCGGGAGGCGGCGATTCGTTATGCGGTTAATCATCCGCTTGAGATGGAACCTCTTTACGCGCTGCTCGAACCGGGAATGCGCGTGACGATTGCGATGGACGATATTTCGCTGCCGCTGCCGCCGATGGCAACGCCGGATTTGCGGCAGACGATGCTCGAAGTCGTGCTTGATATGTGCGCGGCGAACGGCGTGGACGATGTTCATCTGATTATCGCTAATTCTCTGCACCGCAAAATGACGGCGTGGGAAATGGAGCGAATGGTCGGTTCGACAATTTTTAACGAATTTTATCCCGAACGCTATTACAATCACGACGCGGAAGACGACGAAAACTTAATAACCATCGGACACACGCGCCACGACGAACCGCTGCGCGTCAACAAACGCGCTATCGAGAGCGATCTTTTGATTTATCTGAATATCAATCTCGTGCCGATGGACGGCGGACATAAATCGGTCGCCGTAGGTTTGTGTGATTACGAATCTTTGCGCCAACATCACGAACCGCAGACGATCCGCGATTCGAATTCATATATGGATCCGCCGCGCTCGGTCTTGAATCACAAGGTCGTCAAACTCGGCAAATTGGTGGACGAAAACTGCAAGGTTTTTCACATCGAAACCGCGCTTAACAATAAAATGTTCGCCGACGGCTACGACATTCTGACCAAAAATGAAGACGAATTTTCGTTTATGGACAGAATGAAATGGGAAGGAATGAAGCGCACGTTTTCAAATCTGCCGCGCGGCGCACGCCGGAAATTGCTCCACGCGATTCCGGCGCAGTATGAACTGATCGCCTGTTACGCCGGAAAAACTGAACCCGTTCACGAAAAAATTCTGGAGAAAAATTACCAGCAATACGAAATTCCGGTCAAAGGTCAATGCGATATTTTGATCTCCGGCATTCCCGACATTTCGCCGTATAACGTATATTCCGCGCTCAATCCGCTGCTCGTTCAGGTGATGGCACTCGGCTATCATTTCAACATGTATCGCAACAAACCGCTTCTGCGCGACGGCGGCGTGATGATTATCACGCACCCGTGTTTCGACGAGTTCGATCATAATTTTCATCCGAGCTACATCGAATTTTTCCATCGCCTTTTGCCCGAATCGCGCGACGCATTTTACCTGCGCGAAAAATACGAGCGCGAGTTCGCCGAAAATCCCGCTTACATCGAAATGTATCGCCGCGGCAACGCCTATCACGGCGCGCACCCGTTCTTTATGTGGTATTGGGGCGAAAACGGTCGCCAACACGTCGGCACGGTAATCGTCGCCGGAGCGGAAAACGCGCATGTCCCCGAAATGCTAGGTTGGGAACGCGCCGACAATCTGACCGAAGCAATCGCCAGAGCGCGTTCAATTATGGGCAGAAATGCGGAAATTACGATGCTGCATCAACCGATAATTGGTTTGTGTAATGTGAGCGATTAGATTTATGCAAAGCAAGCAAAACAGGCATCCATTAAATACGGAAGAAGAGTTAAACAAAGTCAGAAAAGCAATTTTCGTTTGTGCTGTTGAGGCAATAATTGAGGATTGAACAAGCCGTCGAAGATGGCAATATATTTGTAGCCCACGGTGCAAACCGTGGGAAAAGTAAAACAAAATAATCGAGCCGTTGAAAACGGCGACATACAAGAACAATGTCGCACACATACACAAATTTAATAACGCATATTGTTTTCAGTACGAAAGAGCGACGCAGTTTGATAACCGACGAAATTAAACCGGAATTGCATAAATATCTCGGCGGTTTGGTCAAAGAATTAAAAGGCAAACCGATAAAAATCGGCGGGATAAACGATCACGTTCATATTCTCGCGTCGTTGCCGCCGACGGTCAGCATTTCTGAGGCGATGCGTTTTATCAAAGCGAATTCGTCAAAATGGGTGAGCGAAAAGTTTGACAAACCGTTTGAATGGCAAAAAGGTTACGGCGCGTTCAGCGTCAGCCGTTCGGGAATGAAAGCGGTCGCGGATTATATTGAAGATCAGGTCGAGCATCATAAGAAATATGATTTTAGAACGGAATTTTTGGCGTTATTGAAAAAATACGAAGTTGATTTCGATGAAGATTTTTTGTGGAAATGATTTGATTATTCGTGTTAAAAAAGCGATCGAAGATCGCAATATATTTGTAGCCCACATCGCAAGATGTGGGAATCGTGAACGAAACGAATCAGAGTTATCGAAGATAACGGCATAAATTAAATGCGATTCTGTATGCCGCCGTTTTCTACGGCTTTTTAATTTTACGAATCGCGTTCCCACAGTTTGCACTGTGGGCTACAAATATCTTGCCGTTTTCAACGGCTGAAACGGAGTAATGAATCAAATAAGATTTGAAATAAGTCATAGTGAATACGGCGATTTAGTTGTACCTATGATTGATGGAAAATCTTTGATTTCTATTTTAAGAAAAGTTGAATTATTGTTTGCAAAGAAAGAAGGAAGTCCAATGATTGCAGGTGGATATGATGGGCTTCCGATTTCGATGGTTCGCCCGCCGTCTAAATATTATTATGGAGAAGGTTCACATAGAACTGACGAAAAAACGGCGATTTTAATTTGTGATTGTTTGTGTGAGGGTTGTTGGGATTTTGTGGTTAAAATAGAAGTCACAAATAAAAAAATTATTTGGAAAGGGTTCGAGCAGATTCACAGAACAAATTGGAATTACGATGAGTTGGGCATCTTTGAGTTTGATAAAGAACAATTCAAGATTGCATTAAAAGAATTAGAAAATAAATAGATTTTGTATTGCAAATGAAATTATCACCAACCAAAATATTTAAAGGTAAAAAGATTTTCTTTATCGGCGGCACGGGTTTTGTCGGTAAGGTTACGCTTTCGATGCTGCTTAATAATTTTCCTGATGTCGGGAAAGTTTACGCGACTGTGCGGGCGCGGGATGCGCGGGAGTCGGAGATTCGTTTTTGGACGAGCATTGTTACTTCGCCGACGTTTGATCCGCTGCGCGAGAAATACGGCGACGGGTTTGAGGATTTTATTCGCTCGAAGGTCGTTCCCGTGAACGGCGATGTCGGCGATGAATTTCTCGGGATGGACGAAGCGGAAGCGCGGGCGATAATGCAGGACACGGACGTTATTATCAACGGCGCGGGGAATGTGACGTTTAATCCGCCGCTCGAATCTGCGCTGCGGACGAATGTTGTCGGGTCGAATAATATCTTGAAATTGGCGCGGATGATGAAACGTCCGTCGCTGGTTCACGTTTCGACCTGTTTTGTCGCCGGAAAGCGTTCGGGGACGATTTGGGAAAACGAGCCGGTGGTCGGTTATTTTCCGCGCAAAGAAGAACTCGTCGGGACGCATTTCGATGTCAATCAGGAAGTCGAAGATTGTGCGCGTCTGTCGGAACAAGCACGTCAGGAAGCCGAAGATGCGGTGCAAATTGCGAAATTTCGCGAGCTTGCGCGTGAGCGTTTTATGGAAGAAGGTCGCGACCCGGACGATGAATCCGCGCTGAAATCGGCGATCTTCCGCGAGCGCAAAATGTGGGTGCGCGAGCGGACGACCGAACTCGGCGAAGCGCGTGCGTCTTATTGGGGTTGGACGAATATTTACACTTATTCGAAATCGCTCGCCGAACAGATAATTGCTCAGCAGGACGACATCGTGAAAGTTCTCGTGCGCCCTTCAATCGTCGAATCTTCGGTGAAATATCCGTTTCCCGGCTGGAACGAAGGTTTTACGACGACCGCGCCACTGATTTTGATCGCGCTTCGCGGTCAGCCCGTGATTCCGGTTAATGAAAAACTGATTCTGGACGTGATTCCCGTGGATATGGTCGCGGGCGCGATTCTCGGCGCGGCGATGAACGCCCTTGTTGACGACAATCCGCCGCTGGTTTTTCAAGCGTCTTCGGGCGATTCGAATCCGAACAATATGAAACGCATTGTCGGACTCGTCGGGCTTTATAAACGCAGGCATTTGAAGGAGAAAGAGACGGGCAATAAATTGGTGAATCGTCTGAATTCGATGATCGAAACCGCGCCTGCGTCACAGAAATCTTACGAGCGTTTTTCTACGCCGATGCTAAATAAGTTGGCGAAATCGGCTAACAGTTTTCTCGATAAAGCTACGCCTGAATGGGCGGGCGGACGACTCTCTAATATCGTCAGCGATCTGAAGAAAACGGTTGACGAATTCGAGCAGACGACCGAAGAAACGATGCTGGCGTTCGAGATGTTCAAGCCGTTTATGATCGAAAACGAATATCATTACCGCTCGGACAACGTGCGCGCGTTGATGGCGATGGTCGAAACGGACGAGCAAGACCTTTTGCCGTGGTATCCGGGCGAACTCGATTGGTATGATTACTGGCTGAATGTTCATTTTCCGGGACTCAGAAAATGGGTTTTGCCGCAGCTCGAAGAAGACCTCAAAATTCAGGAACGACGCGCATATACTTACAAAGATTTGCTCGATCTGTTCGACACTTCGACGAAAAGATTTTCGACGCGCGTGGCGATGCGCGTCGAACGTAACGGACGCAAAGAGCAATATACGTTTGAAGACGTGCGCGAATTGACGCTTCGCGCCGCCGGATTCTTAGCGGCAAACGGTATCGCGCCCGGCGACAACGTGATTTTGTTCTCGAACAATATGCCCGAATGGGGAATGTCGTATTTCGGCATTTTGAAAACCGGCGCGGCGGCTATTCCGATTGATCCGGCGAGTTCTATTGATGAAATCGTAAATTTTGCGAGAACGGGCGAAGCGAAAGCGGTTTTGTTATCACCGAAATTGGCGGATGAAAATCCCGAACTCGCGGAAAAATTAAAAGCGGCGGAATTGAAAATAAACGTCTGGACGTTCGACGAAGTTTTTGAGATGCCGACGGAAACCGAAGAAGCGAAACGACTTGCGCTATTGCCGGAAAAAGTTCTGGCGAATAATGTTGCGTCGCTGATCTTCACATCGGGAACGACGGGAACGCCGAAAGCCGTGATGCTGTCGCACAAAAATTTCGTCAATATGATCTCGATGCTCTCGTCCGTTTTGGAAATGGACACGAGCGACGGAATTTTGTCGGTCTTGCCGCTTCATCACACGTTTGAATTTTCCGCCGGTTTTCTCACACCGTTCGCCAACGGAACGCAGATCACGTATCTCGACGATCTGACGAGCGAAGAGCTTTCCCGCGCCATCGAAAACAATCTCGTAACCGGAATGGTCGGCGTTCCCGCGCTTTGGGAAATGCTGCATCGCCGGATAAAAACGCGAATGCGCGAACGCGGCGATTGGTTTGCCGATCTCGCCGATAACGTCATCGAATTCAACGCCTGGATACGCGACAACACGCCGTTTAATCTCGGTCCGATCATCTTTTTCCCGATCCACGAAGGAATGGGCGGACGTATGCGCTATATGATTTCCGGCGGTTCGGCGTTATCGGAAAAAGTTCAGAAAGATCTGCACGGACTCGGATTTACGGTTTTGGAAGGCTACGGTTTGACCGAATCTTCGCCCGTGCTGACCGTCGCGCGTCCGGGAAATAAATTGCTGCGCGGCAGCGTCGGCAAACCGCTTCCGGGCGTGGAAGTGATGATCTCCGAACCGGACGCAAACGGTGTCGGCGAAGTTCTCGCTCGCGGGCAAAATGTGATGCTCGGTTATTTCAACAACGACGCGGCGACCGAAGCCGTGATGGAAGACCGCTGGCTGAAAACGGGCGATCTCGGCAAATTGGACGAAGACGGAAATCTATACATCGTCGGGCGTTCAAAAGATGTCATCATTGATTCGAACGGCAAAAATATTTACCCCGACGAGATCGAAGACCTTTACGGCAAATCGGATTTCATCAAGGAAATGTCGGTCGTCGGTCTGCCCGATCAAGACGGCGGCGAGAAGATCGCCGCGCTCGTCGTGCCGGATTATGAAAAAGATATTGCTCTGAGCCGCGCCGAAACGAACAAAAAAGTCGAAGAACATTTCCGCGAAGTTTCGGCGAGTCTGCCATTTTTCAAGCGCGTCAAAGTTCTGCATTTAACGCCGTTTGAACTGCCGAGAACAGCGACCAGAAAAGTAAAACGTCCCGAAGTTGTCGAGATGCTCGAAACTTTGGAAAATCGCGCGAAAAACAAAACGAACAAGATCGTCGAAGACAAAGGCGACAACAATGTTTTGTGGATTCGCAAAATCATCGCCAGCGTTTCAAATCAACCTTTATCGGAAGTCGCGGCGGATTCGCGGCTGACGGATTTGGGTTTTGATTCCTTAATGTTCGTCGAACTTCAGGCGGCGGTCGAAGACGGCGGCGGTCGCGTAATCTCGCCGGATTCTCTGAACGAAGTGCAGACCGTCCGCGAAGTTTTAACTGCCGTTCAAAGAGTTGATAAAACTAAGAAAATCGCCGATTTGCCCGAAACCGACGACAAAAAAGACGACGAACTTCATATTCCGTCGCTCGTCCGCCGGATCGGAAACACGGTCGTTGATTTCGCGCAGGAACGCCTTTATTCAAACGTCCTCGACACAAAGATCGAAGGCGAATCGAACGTTCCGGTTCACACGAATTTCATCGTCGCGCCGAATCACGCTTCGCACATTGACACGGGTTTGGTGAAAAAAGCACTCGGCAAAGACGCGGCGGAACAAACGGTCGCGGTCGCGGCGGCGGATTATTGGTTCGACACGAAATACAAACGCGCGTATATGAACAATTTCACGACGCTCGTTCCCATCGAACGCACAGGCAGTCTGCGCCAATCTCTGCGCCACGTAACGAATATAATGAACGAAGGCTACAACGCGCTGATCTTTCCCGAAGGCACGCGCAGCGTAACCGGAGAAATCGCCGAATTCAAACCCGTCATCGGCTATCTCGCGCTCAACAACAAAATCGGAATTCTGCCGATCTATCTCTGGGGAACTTACGAAGCGTTCCCGAAAGGAATGACGATTCCCGCCAAAGAAAGCATCGGCGCAAAAATCGGCGCAAAAATCGGCAGATTTCTCTCCTACGAAGAGCTTCTTGAGATGACGAAAGGCGTGCCGAACACCGAAGCATATCGCCTGATCGCCGCAAGAGTCCAACACGAAGTAGAAAATATGCGCGACGGCAAACGCGACAAATTCGATGTCGCCGCAATTCGCAAAAAATGGCGTTCGGAACGGCGGAAAACGAAGAAGAAAGAACCTGTGATTGATGAGTAAAAGGAAATGAAAAATATAATTTTGTTTATGCTAGTTGTCGTATTTACTCAAAATAATTGCAGTCAAACCGCGACAACGAATTTTAGCAAAGATAATACCAAATTAAGAGATTCTTTGAAGCAAGATTCTGAATTTGTTCAACTGAGTTGTGGAATGGGAAATTCCGAGGAAACAATTAAAAGTGAATCAGAAATAAAGCTAAAAGCCTATCAAAACTTTGGAAATAAGGAAGGAACTTCAAAAATCAAGATGATGTGCAAAACAACTGAAGGAGATCCGTTGTATTCATATTTGACTATTCAAAAGGGCAACGCATCTGTTTTAATTGATACATCGGAAGATAAAAACGGAAATAAGGAAATTACTCTTTACAAATGCCGCAATTTAGAAATCGGAAAGTTTTCTCTTGATGAAAAAACACAAGAATTAATATTTCAACCTTTAAAAAACAACGAACTAAAAGAACAAAAAGAATTATCTTTAAGATGTTTATCTGGGAATGAAAAAATAATATTCTAAAAAATGAATATCGCATAATCAAAAGTATCGGCTAAGGCAAACTTTTGGCTATAAACAAAACATAATTTTTTGGAAACAAATATTTTTTAGCTAAACATTTTTAACTAATTTTTGATTAAAATAGAAATTATGGATTACAGAGAAATTATCACAATCGAACCGGGAAAGCGCAGTGGACAGCCGTGCATACGCGGACTGCGAATGACGGTAACTGATGTGCTTGAGTATTTGGCGAGCGGAATGTCGGAAGATGAGATTTTGGCGGAATTTCCTGATCTAACGCGAGAAGATATTCGTGCTTGTTTGGCTTACGCGGCTGACCGCGAGCGTCATCTGGCAACTATTGATAATTATGAAGTTGCTGTTTGACCAAAATCTTTCTTGGCGTTTGCCGTCAATTTTGGAAGACATTTTTCCCGAAAGTTTGCACGTCCGCGAAATCGGTTTTAATGAAGCTCAAGACATTGAAATCTGGGAATATGCAAAAGCAGGCGGTTTTACGATAGTTTCCAAAGATACGGATTTTCAGCAAAGAAGTTTGCTTTTCGGTCATCCGCCGAAAATTGTCTGGTTGCGGGTTGGAAATTGTTCGGTCGAAACGATTGAAAATCTTTTGCGAAAACATTCGGTTTCGATTCATACATTCGGTTTAGACCAAGAAAAATCAATGTTAATCCTGCCCTAAAAACTTAATTTCTATTGATGATAAAATTATGAAAATTATATTTGTATTTTCGATATTCTTAATATTTTCCATAAATTTAATGGCGCAGAAAGCGGAAAATTATATTCAATACGTTAATCCTCTGATCGGGACGCAGAAAATGGGACACACTTTTCCCGGCGCGACGGTTCCGTTCGGTTCGGTTCAGCTTTCGCCGGACACGGATGAGCAGCCGTATTTGATCGGCGGGAAATATAATAAAGACACTTATAAATACTGCGCGGGTTATCAATATGACGACCGCGAAATTGTCGGGTTTTCGCATACGCATTTTTCGGGGACGGGACATTCCGATCTCGGCGATTTTTTGATTATGCCGACGGTCGGCGAGCTTCAGCTTGAGCCGGGAACGAAGGACGATCCGAAGAGCGGTTTTCGTTCCGGTTTTTCGCACGAAAATGAAGTTGCCGAGCCGAATTATTATAAAGTTTTGCTTGACGACGATAATATTCTCGCCGAAATGACGACGACCGAGAGAGTCGGTTTTCATCAATATACTTTTCCCGAATCCGACAACGCGCACATTATTTTGGATCTGATGCACGGAATTTATAATTACGACGACAAAAACGTCTGGACTTTCGTGCGCGTCGAAAACGATCACACAATCGTCGGTTTTCGCCAAACGAACGGTTGGGCGCGGACGCGGACGGTTTATTTTGCGATGGAATTTTCCAAGCCTTTCTCGAGTTACGGTTTCAAGGATTTCAAACCGTCGGCGTATAAAGGTTTCTGGCGAAAGTTCGATCAAACGAAGAATTTCCCCGAAATGGCGGGCGAACAAATTCGCGCTTATTTTAATTTTAAAACCGAAAAGGACGAAAAAATTCAGGTAAAATTCGCGCTCTCGCCGGTTTCTACGACAGGCGCGATGAACAATCTGAAAACCGAAACGCCTGATTGGAATTTTGACAAAGTTAAAAATGACGGGCAAAACGTCTGGAACAAGGAACTCGGAAAAATCGCCGTAACGGCTGATAACAAAGACGATCTCGTTAATTTTTACACGGCGATGTATCACACGTTTTTGTCGCCGACGGTTTATATGGACGCGGACGGGAAATACAAAGGTCTCGACCAAAATGTTCACACGGCGATAGGTTTTACGAATTACACGACATTTTCGCTCTGGGACACATACCGCGCTTTACATCCGTTTTTTAACATCGTTCAGCCGAAACGCAACCGCGAAATGGTCAATTCGATGCTCGCGCATTACGATCAGAGCGTTCACAAAATGCTGCCCGTCTGGTCGCATTACGCGAACGAAAATTGGTGTATGATCGGTTATCATTCGGTTTCGGTGATTTCCGACGCGATTGTCACGGGAAATATCGAAGGCGTTGATGCTGAACACGCGCTCGACGCAATGGTGAACACGGCGCGGACGAAATATTACGACGGACTTGATTCGTATATGTCGCTCGGTTATGTGAAAGACGACGGCAATTCCTCGTCGGTGTCGAAAACTCTGGAATACGCTTACGACGATTGGGCGATTGCTCAGGCGGCGAGAAAACTCGGAAACCGCGCGATTCACAACGAATTTTTGAAGCGTTCGGAAAATTGGAAAAACGTCTATGATTCGTCGGTCGGATTTACGCGCCCGAAAAAATCCGACGGGAAATTCGTCGAAAAATTCGATCCGTTGAAAACCGAAGGTGAAGGATTTATCGAAGGAAATGCGTGGAATTACAGTCTTTACGTTCCGCATCAACCCGCCGAAATGGTGGAAATGATGGGCGGAAAAACAAAATTTGCCGCGCATCTGGACGAACTTTTTTCGATGCACTTGCCCGACGAATTTTTCGCCGACACAGAAGACATCACGCGCGAAGGAATCATCGGCGGCTATATTCACGGCAACGAACCCGCGCATCACGTCGCGTATCTTTACAACTGGACGGACAGCGCGTGGAAAACTCAGGAACGTGTGCGGATGATTTTGAAAAATCAATACAAGCCAACGCCCGACGGTCTCGGCGGCAACGACGATTGCGGTCAAATGTCGGCGTGGTTTTTATTTTCCAGCTTAGGTTTTTATCCCGTCGCGCCCGCGTCCAATCAATATCAACTCGGAAGTCCGGCGATCAAAACTGCGGTCTTAAAGTTGGAAAACGGGAAAACTCTCAAGATCAACGCCGAAAATCAAAGCGATAAAAACGTCTATGTCAGCAAAGTTTTACTGAACGGAAAAGAGATAAACCGCAGTTACATTACATACGAGGAAATTATGAACGGCGGTGAAATCAAATTTTTGATGAGCGGAAAACCGAAGACTTAAGAATTTGAAGTAGGATAATCAGAGAATTCTAACAAGTTTTCTACAAATTTCCTTTGTAAAACGCCAGATTTTTGACTATTACCAAACTCTTACAATCTAAGTGCCTGAAAATTGGTTAAACTTACATCAAAGAGAACGGCAAATCGAAAGGTTTGCCGTTTTATAATTTTTAAATAATTACAAGGGGCTAAAACTTGCAAAATATCAATACATTAAAAAATTCAAAAACAGACGGCATTCAATGGGTAACGTCAATCGCTATCGTCAGCTTTCATATTCTCGCGGTATTCGCTTTATTTACATTTAGTTGGCAGAATCTGTTTGCCGCTGTAATCATCTGGTGGATGACCGGAAGTTTGGGAATCGGTCTGGGTTATCATCGGCTTTTAACACACGGCGGATTTAAAACGCCGAAAGCGGTCGAGTATTTTTTGACGATCTGCGGAACGCTTGCACTGCAATCGGGACCGCTTCAATGGGTAACGACGCACCGCATTCATCACGCATTTACCGAAGGCGAAAACGATCCGCACTCGCCGCGCGACGGAACGTTTTGGGCGCATATCGGTTGGCTGATGCGCGGAACTGCGCTGTCGCACGATGAGGCGACGATGAAGCGTTACGCGCCCGATCTCCTGAAAGATAAAGGACTCGTTTTTATCTCGAAATACTTTTTTATGACGACGATCATCGTCGGCGTGGCATTATTTTTCATCGGCGGTTGGTCAATGGTTTTGTGGGGAATTTTTCTGCGGCAGGTTTTCGGCTGGCATATGACTTTTCTCGTTAATTCGGCGACTCATCTGTGGGGCAAACGCCGTTTTGAAACGAACGACGATTCGCGCAACAACGGTCTGATCGCCGCGCTGACGTGGGGCGAAGGCTGGCATAACAATCATCACGCACATCCGCGTTCGGCGCGTCACGGTCTGACGTGGAAGGAAATTGACATCAATTGGCTGCAAATAAAATTAATGGAAAAAATCGGTCTGGCGAGAAAAATTTACGCTTTTGAACTGGAAAAAGAAAGTTCTAATCCTGCGCCATCTTTGCAAAATAATCCGATTTCTATGACCAAAATTCAAAAACAATCCAACATCTGACAAAGTTTCAAATTGAGTGTAAATTAAAGCGATGAACGAGATAAAAATCAGACTTCAAAAAAAGATGATAAAGATTTATAATCTGGCTAGTGCCGCGTTTACCGAATTTGAATTGCCTTCGTGTCGCAAACCGGAGCAGATAAACTCGGTAGATAAAGAAATTCTGATCAAAGTTTTATCAGAAAACCCGGCGGACTCAGTAATTTATGTCGCAGAAAATGAAATTCCGCCCGGCTTCATTCATCTAAAAATCGCTAAAGCTCAATGAAAACTGGCGAAGATTAGGCGCGAGATTAAGGATTTTAATAGTTTACATTCACCGTCTTCCCGTACAAAAACAGAGCCAGAAAATTATACAAAAAAATTGGTTACGGCTAAGATACGATTAAATATGTTAAAAAACTAAAATAATTTGGATTCTTATTTATTAACCGAAGAAATGAACGGAAAAATTACTTTCATACCAGCCTAAATTGTGGCGACTATTACTGTGCCGACACTAAAATATTGAACATTATAGACGAGAATTTTAAAATGAAAACGAAAAGTTAAGTCAAGCAAAATCATCTATTTAAAGTATCTTCCTTTCGTCTTTCAAGATCGGAAATTTGCGCTCTGAGTTTTGCAATTTCTGCATCAATTCCGGCGGCGGTCTGCGTTCCGAATCGGGCGAATTCGGAACGGCTGAGACGATGAAATATCGGAATCATCACCGTCAGAGATGCCGCAACAACCGACAAGACACCGATCAGACGAATCACTAAACCGTCGTCGCCGTTCAATTCAAAAATAATTATAAACGAAATTACCGAGTCCAAAATAAAAACCACGATATAAGCCGAAATTAGCGACCAGAGAAATTTTTGCGCGAGTTGCGCCATTGACAAAAGCGACAATTGGGCGAGCGAAAAAGAAAATATCAGCGAAACGAAAAACAGTTTGAAAATTCCGTCATTATTGCTCTGTTTGATCGGCTCCCAGATCAGCCAAAAAGAAACGAACGCACACAAAACAGCCAACGCAATTCCGATCAGCGGAACCGCTTTTAAACTTGTATTTCGCGGACTTTCTAAAAATGCGCCGCAAGCTAAACCCAAAACGCTCGTGCCGACGACCGTCAATGTCGTCAGCAAAATCTGCATTTGCAGATCGCCGAACTCGCCGGAAATTATCGCCCAAATTCCCATCAACGCGCTCAAAACTATCGAGCAAGTCAGAAGATAGAGAAAGAGTTTTTTAACGTTAAAACTGTTCATATTTTTATAAACCGAAATCTTCACGAATTAAAGAAAACATTACTGCATCGTGCTGTTTTCCGCCGATAGAAATCAGTTGACGCAAAACACCTTCGCGTGTCGCGCCCGCTTTTTCCGCAACTTTTTGACTTGCGTGATTTTCAACTAGCCGCCGCGATTTCTATTCGATTTAATTTCAAATCTTCAAACGCCGCTCTTGCCAAAAGTTTTGTCGCAGAATGTGCGATGCCGCGACCTTGAAAACCCGTGCGAACCCAGTAACCGAGATTCATCAAACGGCGCACTTCATTAAACAGATTCAACCCGATTCCGCCCACGAATTCACCGCTTTCCGCATCGAAAATCCCGAAATTATATTCCGTTTCAGTTTCCCAATCTTCGACACATTTCTTAACGAAACTTTCGCTTTCCGCAATCGAATAATTTTCGTGACACCAAGGCATCCAGCGCGTAAATTCGCCGCCTTGCGATTCAATAGCGGCTTCAAACAAAAGCGGCGCGAAATCGGTTTCGTATTTTCGCAGGATAATTTTTTCGCCTTCGATTTTTTCTCTCATCACATTTTAAGAAACGTCCAACCTTTCCCTTTTCACCTTCAAACCGTTCAAATTTCCGAGCGCGGCGAGTGAGATATTTTCGGTCTGGAAAAATTCGTTTGCCAATTCCTGAAGTTCTTCGGCGCGAACGTTTTCAAAATTTTCGAGCGTTTCTTCGAGCGAAATTTGTCTGCCATATGTAATTTCGTTTCCGGCGAGATTTTCGGCGCGGAAACTTGTTGATTCCAAACCGAGCAGAATCGCGGAAACGGTCTGTTCTTTGGCGAGTTCTAATTCGTCCGCGCTCACGCCTTCACGTTTTATTTTGCGGATTTCGGCGATTGAAAGATCAATGACTTTGCCGAGATGCGCGGGCGAAGTTCCGGCGTAGATCGTGAAAAGTCCGCAGTCATCGAACGAATTTGCCGACGCGCCGAGCGAATAGGCAAGTCCGCGTTTTTCGCGGATATTTTGCCACAGACGCGAAGAATTTCCGTCGCCCAAAATGCTCGTCAAAAGCGATGCGGCGTAGCGTTTTTCGCTTCTCGCTTCGAGCCACGGCGCGGCGATTATCAAATGCGCTTGTTCGAGATTTTGTTTTTTCTTTAGGAAAATCGGCGCGGAAAGACTTGGGCTTTGCGCTTGGCTCTTTGCACTTGGCTCTTTGCGTTTGGCTTTGCCGAATAAATTATTTGAAAGTTCGACGATTTGTTTATGCTCGACGTTTCCGGCGGCGACGATGATTATATTTTCCGGCGTGAAATTTTCAGCGTGAAATTTCGCCGTGATCTCGGCGTTGAAATTTTTGAGAGTTTTCCGCGTTCCTTCGATTGGCATTCCGAGCGGGTGATTCGGGAAAAATTTGTCGAGAAAAAGTTCGCTCAAAAGCTCTTCGGGCGCGTCTTCGACCATTTTCATTTCTTCAAAAATCACGCCGCGTTCGCGTTTCAATTCCTTTTCGTCAAATATTGGATTCGTTACGACATCGGACAAAAGATCGAACGCTTTCGGTATATTTTTATCAACGACTTTGAGGAAAAACGCAGTTTCTTCGTGCGATGTAAAAGCGTTGAAATTTCCGCCGAGACGATCTGATTCGACGGCGATTTCGAGAGAACTGCGGTTCGGCGTGCCTTTGAAAACGGCGTGTTCGATGAAGTGAAAAATTCCGTTCAGTTCATTCGGTTCGTGACGCGAACCTTTTCTTAACCAAAATCCGAGCGTCGCCGAACGCACGTCGGGCATTTTTTCCGTGATGATCGTCAGACCGTTTTCGAGGCGCGTTGTTTCGATGTTTTCTTTCATAAAGCAAAACATTTATCGTATCAAAAAAGTTTCGTTTTGGCATTGTAAAATCAAAATGCAGAATAAATTTTAAGTAAATTTTCGCAATTAAGCACTAAATGTATGATCGAACTTTGCTTCCCTTTGCGATAAACTTTGCGATTCTTTGCGGTTAGGAAATAAAAATTAACCGCAAAGAATCGTAAAGTTTAAGACGCAAAGTTTCGCCGACATAAAAACTCGGATTTGTTTTTACAAATTTCTAAATTCCCGTTTCATTGACAAAATAAATTCAAAGTAAGATAATGTCGTAAGTGAGTAAGCACTTACTTACGAAATATTTAGGATTCAGATACTTTAGATGAGTAAAATAAAAGTAAACGAAATACAAGCAATCAAGGGGCAGAAAAGCGAAAATGGATTTAATCGAAACTCACAAAACGGAGATTCGGCTCACGTTGAAGAAACAAAACCGGACGAAATAATTTTGCCGGAAGATTCTGAAAACGAAGAAATACAAACTCCGGTTGCAGATAAAAATCACGAGATACCGGAAGAAGAAGGTGGCGAAGATGCCGAAGAAACACCGAAAAAACGCAGTAAATTGCCTTTTATAATTATCGGCGCAATAGTTTTCATCGGCGCAATCGGTGGTTTGATCTATTGGCTCGACGCGCGAAATTACGAATCAACCGACGACGCATTTATTGACGGCGATATTATTCAGGTCAGTCCGAAAGTTACGGCTTATGTGAAGAAAATTTACGTTGATTCGAATGCGACGGTTCACAAAGGCGATCTGCTCGTGGAACTCGACACGAAGGATTTCGAGGCGAAATTAGAACAGGCAAAAGCCACGCTTTTAGCGGCGCAGGCGCAGAAAAACCAGTCGCAGGCGGAAGTTTCGCTGACGCGCGCGACGACGAATGCGAGCCAATCACAGGCGAATTCAGGAGTGGAAGTCGCGCAAAATAATGTCGAACAGACGCGCCAAGCCGCAGAAGCGAAACAGTCGCAAATTAGGCAGGCGCAAGATGCGGTAAAAACCGCGCAGGCGAATCTCGCGCAGACGAAAGCGTTAGGTCCGCAGGTCAAATCCGAACTCGATCTGGCGCAGAAAGAATATGACCGCGAACTTAAATTATTTAACAGCGGCGACGTTTCAAAACAGTCGCTCGATCTGGCATTAAATAATCTGAAAACGGCGCAGGCGCAGGCAGTTGCGGCGCAGAAAAAAGTTTTGTCCGATCAGGCGAAAGTCGGCGAAGCACAGGCGAATGTTTCGGTCGCGCAGAATAATTACCAACAGGCGTTGGCACAAGTTGAAGTAACGAAATCGCAAGTCGGACAGACGATCGGGCAGTTGCAGGATGCGAACGCCGCGCCGCAGAGAATTGATGTCAGCCAGACGCAGGTCGGCAACGCAGATGCGGCTATCGCGCAAGCCGAAGCCGCCGTTCATCAAGCCGAACTTGAACTTTCATACGCGAAAATTTACGCGCCCGAAGATGGAATGATTACGAAAAAAACCATCGAAGAAGGTCAGATCGTCCAAGCCGGAACGCCGCTTCTGGCAATTTCGCAGTCGGATGAAATCTGGGTTATTGCAAATTTTAAAGAAACACAACTCGAACTGATGCGAATCGGACAACCCGTAGATATTGAGGTTGACGCATATCCGAGCGAAACTTTTCACGGTAAGATCGAAAGTTTTCAAGCCGGAACGGGTTCGCGTTTCAGTCTGCTTCCGGCGGAAAACGCAACGGGAAATTATGTAAAAGTCGTCCAGCGCGTTCCGGTCAAGATCGTCTTCGACCGTCAGCCCGAAGCCGACGACGCGCATCTGCTCGCGCCGGGAATGTCGGTCGAGCCGAGCGTGAAAGTCAGATAGAATTAGCCACGAACAGACACGAAAGAACACGAAAAGAAATTATTTTAAAGCAGTTATATAAAAACTTTTTCGTGAATTTTCGTGTTTGTTCGTGGCTAAATATTTTTTAGGTCTAATTAAATGGCAAACGGCAGCGATAATCAACAAGAAGTCTGGAAACCGAGTTTTAACCCGTGGCTGATCGCTATTTCCGTGATGTTGGCGACGGTGATGGAAGTTCTCGATACTTCGGTCGCCAACGTCGCGCTGCCGCACATCGCGGGAAATCTTTCCGCCACGCCGGAAGAAGCGACGTGGGTTTTGACGAGTTATCTCATCTCGAACGCCATCGTTTTGCCCGCGACGAGTTGGATTTCCAAATATGTCGGGCGCAAGCGGTTTCTCATTTTCTGTATCATTCTTTTCACGTTTGCGTCGGCGTTATGCGGCGCGGCTCCGAATCTCGCGTTATTGATTTTAGCCAGAATCTTGCAGGGAGTCGGCGGCGGCGCGCTTCAGCCGATCGCGCAAGCCGTTCTTCTCGAAAGTTTTCCGCCCGCCAAACGCGGTGCGGCGATGGCACTCTACGGAATGGGCGTGGTCGTCGCGCCGATCATCGGTCCGACTCTCGGCGGTTGGATCACGGACAATTATTCGTGGCGTTGGATCTTTTACATCAATCTTCCGGTCGGTGCGCTCGCCGCGTTTATGGCGAACACGTTCGTCGAAGATCCGCCGTATATCAAAGATCAAAAACCCGGACAGATTGATTATATCGGCTTCGGTTTGATGGCGTTGGGACTTGCCGCGCTCGAATTGACTTTGGATTTAGGGCAGCAGCGCGACTGGTTTTCATCGCCGGTGATTATTTTCACTTCGATAATGTGCGTGGTTTCGATTCTGACGTTTATCGCGTGGGAGCTTTACGTCGAAGAACCGATCGTCAATTTGCGCGTTTTCTTGAATCGAAATTTTGCAATCGGTTCGCTATTGATCGCGGCGGTCGGAGTCGTGCTTTACGGTTCAACGGCACTTTTGCCTTTATTTTTACAAACTCTGCTTGGTTATCCGGCGATCGAAAGCGGTCTCGCGGTCAGTCCGCGCGGCATCGGTTCGGTCGTTTCGATGATCGTCGTCGGTCGTCTGATCGGAAAAGTTGACAGCCGTTATCTGATAATGTTCGGCTTCGCCTTGCTTGGTTATTCGATGTATATGTTCACCGGGATAAATCTCGACATCGCGCAGAGCAACGTCGTTTACCCGATGATAATCAGCGGTTTCGCGCTCGGTTTCGTGTTCGTTCCATTAACGACTTTGGCGATGGGAACGCTTTCAAATGCCGACATCGGCAACGCTTCGGGAATTTATAATTTAATGCGAAACACCGGCGGAAGTTTGGGAATCGCAATGATGACGACATTTCTCGCACGCGGTTCGCAGCAGCATCAAGCCGCCTTAATGCCGAACGTCAACGAATACAATCCGGCGTTTCAGCAAATGTTTGAACAAATCAAGCATTCGATGATGGCAAATACCGATGCCGTCACCGCAACTCAGCAGGCATATCAGGTAATTTACGGCTTGGTCGTCCGTCAAGCGTCGGTTTTGGCTTATATTGACAACTTCTGGCTGATGGCAATTCTCTGTTTTCTCGGTGTTCCGGCGGCGTTTTTATTTGCCAGAGTAAAAGCCAAAAAAGGCGCGGTAAGCGCGGGACATTAAAAAACTCTCCTAGTTTTTCCGACATAGAATTTTACCGCAGGAATAAATACGGCTACACTTGGTATTTAATTGTCGGCGCGGGTATCTATGCGGATTTTCGGAAAATCGAAAGAAAAAAATTGGCGGGATTTTGAAGAGGAAGCGATTCCCTTTATGCCGGATTTATTTCGCATTGCGATGTGGCTTGTCCGCAACAAAGACGAAGCCGAAGACCTCGTTCAGGAAACATTCATCGAAGCATTGAAATCGTTTCACCGCTATGAAATGGGAACAAACTGCAAAGCGTGGATGACGAAGATTATGTATCATCTCAATGGCAAGCGGAAACGCAAACTTGGAATGATGCAGTTTGTTCAAGATACTGAAGAAAGGCTTGCCGAAACGCTCGTTTTCGAGCCTTCCGTGCCGCAAAGATTGACCGATGAAGAAGTCATCGGTGCGCTGAAAAAGGTTCCCGAAACTTTTCGTGAAGTCGTGATTTTGGCTGACGTTGAAGATTTCGCCTACAAGGAAATCGCCAGAGTTCTGGATGTTCCGATTGGCACGGTAATGTCCAGACTTCATCGCGGACGAAAAGTTCTGCGCGGTGAACTCGCGGTTTATGCGAAAGATTTTGGGATAAATACAGAAGATGAAGAAAAACGAAATGCAGTGTAAAGATTTTCGTGAAATTGCCGATTCTTATTTGAGTGACGAATTGCTTGTGGAAACAAACCACGAAGTTTTCCGGCATCTGGAAAATTGTGAAAAATGTCGCCGCGATTTGGCGGCGCGACGGGAACTTCGCACGAAGTTAAATACGGCAATTATAAATGCGCCGGAATCAAATATTGATGAGATATTTGCCGCGAAATTGCGTCAAAGTCTGGAAAAAAAAGCCTTGGAACAAAGTGGCTTTTCGAATTTTTTTCGAGCGTTTGATGCTCCGAAAGTTTTTGCATTGACCGCCGCCGCTTTGATAATCGCAGCTTTAATCGGTTTCGGAATTTGGAGAAAACAGGAAAATCAAAATCAAATCACAGCGAACAATTCGGAAGATCAAAATACAGTTGCGATAAATAATGATATTTACAAAACGGCTTGGATAAATTTGTCCGAAGCTGCCGCCGAAGATCATAATCATTGCGGTTTGGGCAATTATAATTACTGGACTAAAAACGACGTAACCGAAACGGCTGAAGAGAAAACATTTAAGGAAAAAGTATTAAGTCAAATCCGCAGCGAAACCGCGCAGCCCGTGAAACTCGTCACCATTCACGATTGTGATGCGATGGGCAAAAGTTTTCATCACGCAATTATGAACGTCGGCGAACATAAAGTTTCGATCACGCAGACCGCAGTCGAGATCAATACGGACACAGACGGAATTATAGGAATGTCGAATATTTTCACACTCCGTCGCGAAAATTTTGAACTTGCCGGATTTACCGACAAAAGCGAAGTATTTTATGTTGTTTCCGACCTGCCGAAAGCGGAAAACACACGCATCGCAGAAATTTTTTCCGGCAGTTTACAAGCGCGAAATGCGTCGGCATTTAATTTTGCCTCGGTAAATTACTCGCCTTATAAAGCAAATGCGAATTTTTAAATTATAAACAAACGAACCAAGATAATTATAAATTTTTAATCATCTTTAGAATTTATCGAATAAAATTTTCGGATTTTTTTCCGAACTTTTTGTTTTTCATACTCGGTTTGTAAAGTCTGCTCGGCAAATTTCTCAACTAACTCGATTTGCTCACATACTATTTGAAAACGTTCGTCATCGAGAGTATTTTCAGCGACAAAACTCAATGCACTTACGAGACGCTCAAAAATCGCCTGATTGGCTTTTCCGTTTATTCTAATTTGATCAAAAGCCGTTTCCAGATAACCACGAAAATTATCGGTTTCAACGATTACGCATAATTTGCCGTTTTTGCTGCGGACGGTTTCGGGAAGTTGTTTTCCGGCAATTTCGCCGATGATAATACCGAGAAAATCTATGCAGGTGATTGCAGTCGTCGTATCGTTGATTCCGGGCGAGAGTGCTTTGAGCGCAATATCAACGATTTGCCGTATGCCGAAGCCGATGTCCTGCTCAATTGTGCGGAAACGACTGATACTGAACAAGTTATTGATTTCGCTTTCCGTATCAGCAGTAATTTTTTGCTCAAAGTTATCGTTATTTCCGGTCAGCGAAACGAGTGCCGAGCCTTTGCCGATAAACTGCCCGATGCTGCGCTCCATTTTTACTACAAATTGATTTTCTTCCGCCCAATTCGTTAATTGTTCGGTGTCAACATATTGAACATAACCGCTGTAAGTCGTAGGAATTTTTACCCATTTTTCGTAACTTTCAATTATTTGCTCTTCGCTTTTGTCATATTTTTCCGCCGCACTGCCTAATTGTTTCGGGAAAAGAGTATCAATCGCCTCTCTAGTTTCCTCGACAATATTGTCAATGATCCGCGAAACTTGCAGCGAAGTTGCGATGTGGTGAATAAAATAAATCAAAACTACGATGCCGCCGATTGCCAAAATCAAACCGCCCATCACGGCAAGCGACGGAACAAATTTTATCTCGTCCGCGCCGCGAATCGTCCGCAGAACTATCAGACAATATGCAAAGACGCTGACGAAATAACCGAGAATAAACTGATTGATGCGGTCGCGCATAAAATTACGCAAAATGCGCGGCGTGTATTGCCCGGACGCTTGCGTCAGCGCGGTTAAAGTCAGCGAAAAAGCCAGTGCGGCAACCGTCAGCATCGAACTCGCGATCGCCGTTAACATTCCGCGTGAACCGTCCGCACCGAGTCCGAAAAGCCGCGGAAAATTTAACAGCCATTCGCGTTTAACCATTGATTCGGCATCAATTAAAACTAATGCCAGAACAATCGAGAGAACGATCATCAGACCCGGAACAAACCACAAAGACGAGCGCAAGGCAAACCAAAAGTTTCTCAGTTTCTGCATAATCTGAGTTCAATTTTAACCCAACTGCAACTGTCTGTCGCGCAGATAATTTATCCGGTCACGAACTTCCGCCGCTTGTTCGAATTTCATATCTTTGGCGGCTTGACGCATTTCCATTTCTAGTTGAGCGATCGTTTCTTTTATCTTTGCAGGCGAATATTCCTCGAATTTGTCCATTTCGAGCGGGACTTTGAAGTAATCGGCTTCGTATGCCGTGACGAGCGTCGCGTCAATTGATTTGACGATCGTTTTCGGCGTGATGCCGTGTTCTTCGTTGTAATCTTCCTGAATTTTGCGGCGGCGAATCGTTTCGTCAATCGCAACTTTCATTGATTTCGTGATTTTGTCGGCGTAAAGAATCGCCAGACCGTCGGAATTTCGCGCCGCGCGTCCGATGGTTTGAATCAGCGAGCGTTCGCTTCTCAAAAAACCTTCCTTGTCCGCGTCCAAAATTGCGACTAAAGATACTTCCGGCAAATCCAGACCTTCGCGCAGAAGATTGATTCCGACCAAGACATCGAACACGCCGCGCCGCAGATCGCGCAAGATTTTGATGCGGTCTAAAGTCAAGATATCCGAATGCAGATAGTTGACCTTGACGCCGACTTCGGCAAAGTATTCGCTCAGATTTTCCGACATCTTTTTCGTCAGAGTCGTCACCAAAACGCGCTCGTTTCGCTCGGCGCGTTTGCGGCATTCTTCCAAAAGATCGTCAATCTGCCCGCGCACGGGACGAACTTCGATCTGCGGATCGAGCAAACCCGTCGGTCGAATCAGCTGCTCAATGACTTCGCCGCCGGATTTCGTCAATTCATAAGGTCCGGGCGTAGCGGAAACGTAGATCGTCTGACCGATTCGCGCTTCGAATTCTTCAAACGAAAGCGGGCGATTATCACGCGCCGACGGCAGACGAAAACCGTATTCGACGAGCGTTCCTTTGCGCGATTGATCGCCTTTATACATCGCGCCGAGCTGCGGAATCGTCTGGTGCGATTCGTCAATCACCATAATCGCATTGTCCGGCAAATAATCGAGCAAAGTCGGCGGCGGCGCGCCCGCAGGTTTTCCGGTCAGATGGCGCGAATAATTTTCGATTCCGCGGCAAAATCCCATTTCCTTCATCATTTCCAAGTCATACATCGTCCGCTGATGAAGTCTCTGCGATTCGACGAGTTTTCCCTGCTTGATAAGTTCTTCTTCCCACCAATCCAATTCATCTTTGATCGTTTTCATCGCGCGTTTGATCGTCGGTTTGCTCATTACATAATGCGATTTCGGATAGATCGGCAGACGAGATTCGTGTTTTACCAAAACTTCGCCGAGAAGCGGATCAATCGTGTAAATTCCTTCGATCTCGTCGCCCCAAAATTCAATTCGATACGCTTGTTCCTGATACGACGGGAAAATTTCGACGACATCGCCGCGCACGCGAAAATTCCCGCGCTCGAATTCGACGTTCGTACGTTCATACTGCAATTCGACCAGACGCTTCAAAAGATCGTCGCGCTTTAATGTCTGTCCCGGTTCGAGAAAAAGAATCATCCCGAAATAAGCGTCGGGATCGCCGAGACCGTAAATGCACGAAACCGACGAAACGACGATCACATCGCGCCGTTCAAAAAGCGCACGAGTCGCGCTCAAACGCAGACGGTCAATCTCATCATTAATTGTCGCCTCTTTTTCGATATAAAGATCAGACGCGGGAACATATGCTTCCGGCTGGTAATAATCGTAATAAGAGACGAAATATTCGACCGCATTTTCCGGGAAAAAAGTTTTAAATTCCTGATAAAGCTGCGCCGCCAGCGTTTTATTATGCGCCAAAACCAAAGTCGGTCGCTGAGTCTGTTCGATCACGTTCGCAATTGAAAATGTTTTTCCGCTTCCCGTGATGCCGAGAAAAACCTGATCTTTCGTGCCGTGATTCAGACTTTCGACCATCTGCGCGATTGCGGCGGGTTGATCTCCTTTTGGTATGTTTTCAGACGTTAATTTGAATTTCATCTATGAAATTTTACCGCGAAATTTGCTGAAAGTCATCTGCGCGAAACATTAGAATTTCGAAACTTTGAAATTTATCTTCTGCCACATATTTACATAGATAAACACAAGATAAAAAACGCGGACAAGAAGAATATTTATCTTCTTATCCGCGTTCATCCGCGAAATCCGCGGCTAAATTTTCTTCTCAAATAACTTGCCGCTAAATTTTCTGCAAAACCAACGCCGAGTTTTTCGAGCCGAAACCGATGCAGTTGCAAAGCGCGGTTTTGACTTCCGCGTTTCGCGCGACGTTCGGCGTGTAATCGAGATCGCAATCTTCGTCGGGCGTTTCGAGATTGATCGTCGGCGCGATGATGTTCTCGTTTAACGCCAGAAGTGCCGAACCGATTCCCGCCGAACCGGACGCGCCTTGCGGGTGTCCGACGTTTGATTTTGTCGCCGACATAGGAATTTTATAAGCGCGTTCGCCGAGCGCGTTTTTCAGAGCTTTTGTCTCGATGCGGTCGTTTAATTCGGTCGAAGTTCCGTGCAGGTTTACACAATCAATTTCGTCAATAGAAACGCCCGCGTCTTCGAGCGCGAGCGACATCGCCCGCGCCGGTTCGATGCCGTTCTCTTCCAGACGCACGCGGTGATAAGCGTCGCACGTCGCGCCGTAACCTTTTATTTCAGCGTAAATTTTCGCGTTTCGCTCAAGCGCGTCTTCCAAATCTTCGAGAACGTAAATCCACGCGCCTTCGCCCAAAACCATTCCCGAACGATTTTTATCAAACGGTCGTGAAGCGCGTTCCGGCTCGTCGTTCCAATCTTTCGTCAAGACGGTCATCATCCGAAAACCTTCCAAAATCCCGCGCGCCAGCGGCGAATCGACGCCGCCCGCGAGCATCTTTTTCTGCCGTCCGAGCGCGATGTGCTGCGCCGCGTAAAAGATCGCGTCGGTCGAAGAAGTGCAGCCGGTCGAAACAATATGCGACAGACCGCGCAGACCGAATTTCATCGACAGCTCGCTCGACAGACCGCCGTGCGTCGAAGACGGAATCGTGTAAACGCTCGCCTTTTGTTTTTCGCCTTCAAACCAGTATTTGTACTGTTTTTCCGTAAATGCCAGACCGCCGCCGCCCGTGCCTAAAATCACGCCGAAATCCTGTCTTTCCGGCAGATCGAATTCGTCAGGCTGCAACCCCGAATCTTCGACCGCCTCACGCGCCGCTTTTAACGCCAGCGGAACCGTGCGCGGAACGTGCTTCAAATCTTTCGGATTGAGTTCGGCTTCCCAATCGAAATCACGAATTTCCGCCGCGATCCTCACGCTCGAATCCGAAGCATCAAAACTCGAAATGCGTTTAATGCCGCTTTTTCCGGCTTTTAATGATTCCCAAAATGCTTCGCGTCCGATGCCGATTGGCGTAACGCATCCGAATCCGGTGATGACTACGCGGCGCGGTTTTGTAAAGTTATTGAGCATAAAATTTATGATTTACATCATAACATTTTGCCAATGTATTGAAGTGAATTTATGAACGCGAAGTTTTCTTTTTGTAAAAATAAATGATCGTGAGCATTACCAAACCGCCCGATGTATCGAGCAGAATATCGCGGAAATTTCCCGTCCGCGAAGCGATAAAACTTTGATTTAATTCATCGAGCGAAGCGACGGAAAAAACTGTCAGCAATGAAATGATAAACCAGCCTTTTTGCAAAAATTTATTTAACGATGAAGAATAAGCGCGAGCGGCAAGAAAAGCGAGAATCGCATAAACCGTCGGATGCGCCATTTTGCGAATGTATGCGTGATAATTTAACAGAGTTTCTTCCGGCGTATTCGGAAATAAAAATTCGAGAAGCGGACGAATAAAACGCGAAGTGTTCGACATCGAAGCGTTTCCGCTTGAAAGATAAGCGATAACGCCGATCCACAAAATTAAAGGCGCGTAACGGAAAAACCGCCCGCGCCAGATTGAATTTTCACTATTTTTTTGACTCATTAACGAGGCATTCCACCCGTAACATCGCCCATAGAAGTGAAGAAACCATAGCCGTAGAACAGAACTGCGATAATTCCGAGTATCATCGGAATTAATCCCGCGCCTTTTACAAAGTAAAAAATAATTCCTGCTATCGGTTGAAAAAGTAAATTAACAATCGTCCAGATTATTTTTTCGACGGTACTTCCGCCCATTTGTAAACTTAACACCACAAACCAGACAATGCAGATCAGCATTATCAATGCTCCTACTCCCAAAATCATAATTTTCTCCTGTGCGTAAAAACTAATTGGTAAAACACGATTATCATATAAGAAGTCGGGCGCAAATTCAACCTTAATTTAGAACATCAATAAAATATTTTGATTATGACTTTTGACCGAACACAATGTATCTTAATTTTATATGTATTGACCGGCGTTTAAGAGAAATCAGACGGTTTTGATAAACAGCAATTTCTTTAAGAAAAATTACAAAATATGGATTTTAATTTACCAAAAGAACTTATCGAACTGCGCGACAAAGTGCGCGAATTTGTTGATACGGAAGTTATTCCGCTGGAAAAACACGGCGGCGATCACGAGGAAATGTCGGCAGAAGAATTGTCCGAACTTCGTCAAAAGGCGAAAAACGCGGGAATTTACGGACCGCAGCTACCGGAAGAATTCGGCGGTCTCGGATTGGACACGATCGGAATGTGCGTCATGTTCGAGCAAGCCGGACGCAGTTTTCTCGGACCGCTCGCGCTTAATTGCGCCGCGCCGGACGAAGGAAATATGCATCTTTTGTCGCTTTATGCCGGCGATGACCAAAAGAAAAAATATCTCAAACCGCTGATCGAAGGGAAAATCCGTTCGTGTTTTTCGATGACCGAACCTGCGCCCGGAAGCGGAAGCGATCCGACGATGCTGCAAACGCGCGCGACTAAAACCGGCGACGGTTGGGAAATTAACGGTCATAAATGGTTTATTTCCGGCGCGTTGGGCGCGGAGTTTGCGATCACGATGGCGGTTTCAAACCCCGACGTTTCTATTTACGAAGGCGCGACTTTGTTCATCGTGCCGACGAATTCGGAAGGTTTCGAGATCGTGCGTCCCGTTCCCGTGATGGGTTCGCACGGTGTCGGCGGACATTGCGAAATAACTTACAAAAACGTCAAAGTTCCCGATTCGGCAGTTCTCGGCAACGTCGGCGAAGCGTTCAAAATGGCGCAGGTTCGTCTCGGTCCCGCGCGTCTGACACATTGTATGCGCTGGCTCGGCGTGGCAACAAGATCAATCGAGATCGCCACCGAACGCGCGTTAAAACGCGAAGCGTTCGGCAAAAAACTCGCCGAACACGAAGCGATTGGGTGGATGGTCGCCGATTCGGAAATTGATCTGCACGCGTCGCGTATGATGGTAATGAATGCCGCGTGGAAACACGAACAAGGCGACGAAATCCGCCGCGAATCTTCAATCTGCAAAGTTTTCGTCGCCGAAGCGATCAACCGCGTAATTGACCGCGCCGTGCAGATTTGCGGCGCACTCGGAGTTTCGCACGACACGCCGCTCGCGGATTTTTACACGAACGCCCGCGCGTTCAGAATTTACGACGGCGCGTCGGAAGTTCACCGAATGGTAATTTCACGCGAGATTTTCAAAGAAACTAAGAAAAAATTAAATCGCAATTGATTTCAATTTGACGATTAGACAAGTATATTTTTTGCCCGCGAATAAACGCGAAAAGACGCGAAGAAAAGAAAAAACTTAAAAAATTAAAAGTTTATTTGTAATTTAACCGTTATTTATTTTCCTCTTTCCTTTCTTATTTCGCGCTTTTTCGCGTTTATTCGCGGGCAATATTCTCTGACCCGCTTTTCCACTCTTTCACATTTTCATTTAAACTTTTAAATATGGCGGAAAAAGATTCGACAAACGGAAAAAAGCAAACTTTCACAGGACTTGCGAAAAGATTGGGAAGAATGCCGAGCGATAAAAAAATCGCGGCGTTGGAGATGAGCGCGGCGTTGGCGGGCGTTTCTTTAAAGGCGAGCCGCGAATTTGTCGAAGCAGTTCCGAAAGCGGCGCGAATTTTGTCGGCGGAAGATTTAAAAAGTTGGGCGGAAATGGGCAGACGTTTGGCGATGGGCAACGCCGAACAAGGCGGAGAATTTTTTGCTAAAGGTGTAAAAGATTTGAAATTAATTCCCGAAACGGCGCGCCCGCTCGTTTTTCAGATTTGCACGCGCCAACTCGTTTTATCGAGTTCGATCGCGCTCGAAACTTTTGAACTGATTCCGAAATTAGCCAAAGAAATAAAAGACGACGAGCTTTTGACGGAAATTTTAGGTTTGGCAAACGAGATCGCCAACCGTTCGGCGAAACACAGCGCGGATTTTTTGCAGAAAACTCCGAGTGTTGCGAAATCATTAAAGAAATTCGGCGAAGAAAAAGGTAAAGTTTCAGATTCTGTGATCAAACTCGCCTCACATTTCGCCAGTCGGACGGGCGGAATGACGGCTGATCTGTGGACGAATTTGCCGGAATCTCTGGAGAAAGTTTCTGCTGAAAATGCCGTTCGTCTGATGGAAAAAGCGAGCGAATTTCTCGAATTCGGCGGCAGCGTGACGCTTCATTTTGTTTCGGCGGGAAGCGAAGTTTTGAAAAAAACGGGCGAAGTTTTTGATGATTGGTGCGGCGTTTTATTGAAAGTTGCAAACCACGGAAACGCGGTTTTAATTGCCTTTTTGCGAGCGACACCGAAATTTTTCGCGCAGATTCAGTCGCTGAAATTAAAAGATGAAATTGCGATTGCTAGTAAAGTTTTAAATCTAACGGGCGAGATTGCCGAAACTGACGCGGAAAGTGCGCTCGCGGCGTTTCGTTCGTCGGCGAGTGCTTTAAAGAAAGTTTCGCTCGAACAGTTTGAAGAATGGGTTGAAACCGGACTCGAAACGAAACAGGACGTTTCGGCAAAGGCGCGAAAAAGTTATTTCGCGCTGGAAACTCGGCAGTCGAACGATCTTTTACAGGAAGCGCAGGAAGGTTTGCCGCTTGAAACGATTCAGACGGTTTTGCGGATTTACGTCGAAGGTTTGACGGGCAAAGAAGTCGAGATCGCGCCGCTTTCGGCGATGCCGCAGGAATCGAAGATCGGCGACGGGAAAACGATTTATCTGCCGTCTCTGGTGAACGAATTCGATTCCGACGAGAAGGATTTTCGGCTTTATAAAGTTTTAGCGGCGCACGGCGCGGGACAGATCGAGTTCGGGACTTTTGAAAAAGACACGCCGAAATTAAAAGCCGCGTTTGCGGAATTAAGCGAAATTTACGCGATGACCGCCGAGCAGATTGACGCATTTTCGCTTGCCGGTTATATCGAAGACGTGCAGAAAGGCGAACGCGCGTTGAGCGAAGAAGAGATCAAAGCCGAGATGAAAAAACGGCGCAAGAATCTGCCGAAAAATTCGGATTACAAAGCGGTTTTGCAGATTTTCCCCGAACCGCGCCTAGCAAGGAAGATTTTCGGAACTATGGAAAATGCGCGGATTGACGCGGCTCTGCGGAGAATTTATCGCGGTCTGCGGAAAGATTTGGATCTGATGCAGGAATTTCTGCGCGAAAAACGCCCGTATATTTTCGATGTGCCGATGAATCAAGTGCCGTCCGAATTATTATTTCAGATCACAATGTGCGGCGGCGCGACCGATGATGCCAGACAATTTTACGGGCAGATCGTTTCGGAAATCGAGACCGTGATCGAAAATTGGCTGGCGATAAAAGAAGCGACGGTCGCCGATTCTTTGATGGCGACGAGCCGCGTTTACACGCTGTTTCAAAACATTTCGCCGGAAGAGACGCGCACGGACGAACCGGAAGAAAATCAGGACAAAAGCGAATACGCATACGACGACAAGAACGCCGAAGAATCCGTTCTCGAATCGCAAATCAAACGCGAACAAAAGCCGAAAAATTTGCAGGACATCAAGGATTTGTTCAATGCGTGGAACAACGTCGAAGACGAAGACAGCGAACCCGACGATCTGCAAGGCGCGGAAGCGTGGGCGAATAACGAGATGCCCGAACAGCCGCTCGAAGCGGGCGACACAGCATTTTCTTACGACGAATGGGACAGAGAATTAAACGATTACCGCGTCGGTTGGAGTCGCGTGATCGAGAAAAAAGTCCGCAAAGGCGACCGCAATTTTGTCGAACTCGCGCGTTCGCGTTATCGCGGCGTTATTTCTTCGATTCGGCATCAATTCCAATTAATGAAACCGGAAAATTTAACGCGCATCAACCGCGAAATTGACGGCGAAGATTACGATTTAAATGCGCTGATAGATTACGTCGTGGACAGACGCGCCAACAGTAATCCGTCGGAAAATATCTACACGAAACGTTTGCGGAAACAGCGCGATGTCGCCGTTTCGCTGCTTCTCGACCAATCATCTTCGACAGCGCGGACGATCACCCGAAATCCGCTCCAGCCATATACTTATCCGGGCAGACGCATCATCGAGATCGAAAAAGAAGGCTTGGTTTTGATGAGCGAAGCCCTCGAAGCCGTCGGAGATGTTTATTCGATCAACGGTTTTACATCCGAAGGCAGACGCAACGTAAAATTCTACGTCGTCAAAGATTTCGACGAGAAATATTCCGAAGAGATCGAAAAAAGAATCGGCGGAATAACCTTCCAAAACAACACCAGAATGGGCGCGGCGATCCGTCACGCGGCGGCAAAATTAGTGCGTCAGGAATCGCGCACCAAACTCCTGATAATCCTGACCGACGGCAGACCATACGACCACGATTACGGCGACGCGCGCTACGCCAAAGAAGACGTGCGCGAAGCCTTGACCGAAGCCAAAATGATGGGCATCACGCCGTTCTGCATCACGATTGACCGCGAAAGCGAAGCCGAATTAAAAGATTTATACGGCGATGTCGGTTATACCATCATTGATGATGTATTGAGTCTGCCGGAGAGAATGCCGAACATTTATCGGCGGTTGACGAGTTAGAATGGATTATTTCGGATTGAAGATTTTCAGGAATTATTTGTGAGAGTTTCAAAACTGTAACAATACCACCACATATTTGATCCCGATATTTATAACCTTTATTTGGGGAGAATGAATAATATGCTCGGAAAATCACAAATTATCTTTTTTTGCTTCGCGGTTTTGTTGTGCTTCGGCGGCGCGGCGGCGCAGGATGGCAAAACTGACAAAAAAGCGCAGAAGGAATTGCGAAAAAAAGAACGTGCCGAAATCGAACAGGTTTTGAAGGCTTACACGGTTTGCAGTTTTGACGATGGTTTGCAAATTTCAAAAATTGATCGCATACAAAAGAACAAAACGAAATATCTCGCCCGCCAGACGGCGAAAAATGTTTTTGACAAATCAATTGCCGAAGGAAAAAGCGAAGACAGAATTTTCGTTACCGACAACGGAGACGTTCTTGAAGGCGTGTCGCGCACAGACGGCTATCGCGTGATGGTGGATTACGGAAAGCCGGATTTTTTCGCCAATGTCAGAATTGATCGCTCAGTTTCGGTTGAATATGACGATGACAAGAAAATTTTGATCAAATGGATAAATTTTCTCAATCAGGAAAGATCGAGTTCAGAAACTAAATTCGCGCAGGAAACCTACTCAAATGGTTTTGAAACTTACTCGACCAACCACACAAATATCGAAAAAACCGAGATCGGCGTAACCGTATTTTTTGACGATAAAAATAAAATCGCCGTAACCATATATTTTCTCAATCAACGTCCTAGATTTCGTAATTTTGAAACGATCGAAGAATGGAAAACTTTGCGCGACAGATTCTTAGATCGTTATACTGATTGCATAAACAAAAACCTGCCAAAATATTATATGTAATTCGGAAAGTTAAACTATATTTACGCTTGCCAGAGATATTGCGGAATATTTACCGGCGGTTGACGAGTTGATTTGTGATAAAATTTGATTATGAAAAGTGCTGTAATTGAAATAAACCCGAAAAAGGTAAGCGGAACTCCGGTTTTTGCGGGAACTCGCGTACCGATCAAAAATCTTTTCGATTACCTCGAAGGCGGCGAAACTCTGGAAGATTTTCTCGAAGGTTTTCCGCCTGTTACCCGTGAACAAGCCGTCGCCGTTTTAGAGATGGCGGAAAAATCTTCCAATTAAAAATGAAAGAAGACTTAAAACCCGCAAGAGAAACAAAAGTAAAAATCCCGGATGAATCAAACGGTAATTCGGACGAAGTTTTTGCCGTCTGTTTCGAAACCGACGACCGCGAATTGCTTGTGCCGTTCAAGATTTATCGAATCAAACCGCGCGGCGAATATGTGTGCGTGATTGATGAACAGGGCGAAGCCGCCGTTTATCCGGCTGATTTCTTTCTGACTTTGCAGCTTCCGGCAGAAACCGTCAACGCGCTGTCTTCGGCTTATATTCAGGCTTTATAGTTTTGAGTTTGCCGGAGAGAATGCCGAATATTTATTGGCGTTTAACGAGTTAAGATAACCTTTGAGTTATTTGATAAGGATTTTTACAATTTGGACAATAATAAGATAATAATCTTATTGGTCGCCCAGATAATAAAATAGAATTTTGTTTAATCAGATGAACAGATAAATTTCTTACTTCCCAACATTGTGAACAAAAAGGTTCATAACAATCTTTTTCAAGTTCATCTTTATCAAAATAACAACCATCTTTACGAATCAACAAAGGTTTAATACTTACTGTCTTCAAAAGTTCCTCTATCTGCAAATCTTTTTCTTGCAACAATTCTTTAACATCAAGAAGTTCATTTTTAGCATTAAACAAATGCTCTCTTAATTCAATAATTTTTATTTTTAATTCAGATTTTTGAAAATCCTTATCAATGTCGCCTATAGTTTTTGTAATATCTAGTGCGGTTTTAACGGCTGTGATTGCAGTTGTAATAGAAGCCAAATCAGCCATAAGTATTCCTCACAAAACTCAAAATAATTCTACCACAACAAATTCACTTGATACTTACCAAATTCCTTATCTGCGCTGACTAAAGTCATATTTTCGACAATCGCCTGCGAAATCAAAAGTCGGTCGAACGGGTCGCTGTGATGGGGCGGAAGATTTTCGATATTTAGAGCGTGTGAAAGATTTACAGGCAGGATTTGAAAGCCGTTGTTTTGCTGTTCGTCTTTAACGGCATTTTCTAAACCGCCTTTTATCGTTAATCTGTTGAGCGCGATTTTTATTTGCAATTCCCAAATGGTTACGACGCTTATAAATATATTGTTATTAGCGTCGGAAATTTCAGAAAACGCTTTTGGCGAGAGTTTAGCAGGTTCTTCGCGCCACCAGATAAAAATATGAGAGTCTAAAAGCAAGTTCATAATTCTTTATCAAACCCCCAAAATTCATCGGGCAATTCGTCGTCGAAATCGTCGCTCATAAAATAACCTTTGCCCAAACCCGCAGTTCTTTTTTTTATTTCCTTTGAATTTTCAATCGGCGTGATTTTGGCAATCGGTTTGCCGTTTTCTTCGAGAACTATTTCATCACCGTTTTTAGTGAAAGCTACAACGGTTTGAATTGAGATATTTTCACTGACATTTATAATTTTGGTCATAAAATCACCTTGCGCCGATTATAACATTTGTATTATAAAATCAGAATCAAAAGATTTATACGGCGATGTCGGTTATACGATCATTGACGATGTTTTGAGTTTGCCGGAGAGAATGCCGAATATTTATCGGCGTTTGACGAGCTGATTTGTGCTAAAAGTATTTTGTTAAAAATAAATTATAACACTTCATTTTTTGATAAATTGCCGCTTCATTTTTTGATAAATTGCCACTTCATTTTTTGATAAATTGCCACTAGCTTTAGCTAGTGGACAGCGTAAATTCAAGTTGCGGCTTTAGCCAAATAAATGAAAATAATCAATCATCCTTTCAGCTTCAGCTAAAGCTATAAGGAATTTTATTTATTTTTTAGAATTCGGCTAAAGCCTGTGCCTTGATTTTAACTCAACCACTAGCTAAAGCTAGCGGCAATTTAAAAAGCATTACGATCATTGATGATGTGTTGAGTCTGCCGGAGAGACGCGCCGAATATTTACCGGCGTGTGACGAGTTAGCGATTGTCTCTATTTTCATATTCGCGGCAACTGAAAAATTTCCATTTTGGATTATCACCCGTGCAAATTACACAAGCCTCAACCAGACATTTAGTTTCTGTATATTTTTGTCCGTTAAATTTGTATGTGTAATAGCCTGTGTCCGAAGCACTCCAATGACCTTTGAGTAAAATATCAAAATTACCTTTTGTCTCTTTTCGTGTGATTTGTTTTCCCATCTCGGTTATATCCACGTAATCCGACGCAGATAAAATTTTCCGGTAGTTTTTACCTTTTTTCTCGAATATCCAAAAACCGCAGTTTCCGACGGCACCGCACAAATCGGAACTTTTTCCTCTCAAAATAATTTCTTTGCTTCAATCCTTGTTCAAATCAAAATTTAGAATCTCAAACATATCAGAGCAATTCGGTTTGAAGAAAGTTCCGCCACTTTGTCGGCGAAAATATTCATCTTTTTTGATTAAATTCCAAACCGGTAAAATTCTTTTGTCTTTGCAAAAAGGCTCTTGTCTTTCAACAGGTTCTGGAAAACGATTTTCATACTGCGACTTGAAAAAATCATAATACAATGAAGTCGAAGGCTTATTTTCAGTTGTAAGAATTTGAGAATTTACTTTGGTTTCAACTTTTATCTCTTTCGGAATTTCTTTCCAAAATAATCCAAAAACAACAAAACAACCGATTGCAAAAGTAAAAAAGGCGGCAAAAATATAAAATGTGAAACGGCGCATAGATAAAACCTCAGTTAAATAAAGAATAACTGAAAATTGTGGAAAAACCAATAATTTTTTCAATAGATTTTACTTGTATTTGACGATTTGAGCAGTTTCAATGCAGAATTAAATAGTCTTAAACAAAATCAAACATCAATTTTCCGTCTGCGAATTTTTATAGAATAATTATGAAGAATACTTTATCCGTTCGGCAAACACGACTTTTACTGGCGATTGCGGTAATTTTTACTATTACGGCTGCACCTTTTAGTTCTGTTTTTGCCCAAATGTCGAAGCCGTCTGTTTCGGCGGCGCAAAATGAAAATGACCGCAAAGCGCGGCAGCGGGCGGAAACATTGCTGGCGCAGATGACTTTGGAAGAAAAGATCGGGCAGATGAATCAGCTTTTCTTTTTCCCGCAGTTTATGAAGCCGGAAATGATGGACGGAGGAATTCGCAAAGGTGAGATCGGTTCGCTGCTTTTTGTGACCGATCCGGCGTTGATAAATCGTTTTCAGAAAGTTGCCGTTAGCGAATCGCGTCTGAAAATTCCTTTGATTTTCGGTTTCGACGTGATTCACGGATTTCAGACGATTTTTCCGGTTCCGCTGGCGACTGCCGCTTCGTTTGATCCGAAACTGGCGGAAAACGGGCAGATGATTGCGGCGCGTGAAGCGCGTTCGGTCGGGATCAACTGGACGTTTGCGCCGATGGTTGATATTGCGCGCGATCCGCGTTGGGGCAGAATCGTCGAAGGCGCGGGCGAAGACCCTTTTCTCGGTTCAAAGATGGCGGCGGCGCAGATGCGCGGTTTTCAGGGCGAAATTATCGGTTCACCCGAACATCTGCTGGCGTGCGTCAAGCACTTCGCGGGCTACGGCGCGGCGGAAGGCGGGCGCGATTACGACGCTTCGAATATTCCCGAATCGCAGATGCAAAATGTTTATTTGCCGCCGTTTAAAGCCGCCGTTGATGCGAATGCCGGAAGCGTGATGAGCGCGTATATGGATTTGAACGACGTTCCGGCGACGGGAAATAAATGGCTGATGCAGGACGTTTTGCGGAAAGATTGGGGATTCAAAGGTTTTGTCGTCAGCGATGCCGACGCGGTGAAAAATTTAACGACGCACGGTTTTGCGCGTGACCCGGAAGACGCGGCGGTTAAAGCGTTAAATGCCGGACTAAATCTGGAAATGAGTGTGAACGCACAGACTTATGTTAAAAATCTCGGCAATGCGGTCAAGAAAAAACTCGTTACCGAAAAGCAGATTGACGAGATGGTTTTGCCGCTTCTCGAAGCAAAATATAAACTCGGACTTTTTGAAAATCCGTATGTTGACGAAGCGAAAGTCGGCGGAATTTTGGGCGACCCGAAACATCGTGACGCGGCGCGAACGGCGGCGGAACGAACGGCGGTTTTGCTGAAAAATCAGAACAATGTTTTGCCGCTCGATAAAAATGCAAATCAAAAGATCGCCGTCATCGGACCGCTCGCCGAATCAAAACGCGACACGCTCGGTTCGTGGGTTTTTCAAATGGATACGGACGAAACCGTGACGATTTTGGACGGAATCAAAACGAAACTCGGTGCAAATGCGAAAGTTGAATATTCGCAGGGCGTTCAACTGAGCCGCAAATTCCCGTCATTTTTCGATGCGTTATTCGGCGTAAAACGTCAAGAGCCGTGGACGGAAACGCAGGCGAACGACGAGATCAAAAAAGTGGTCGAACTTGCTGAAAATTCCGACGTTGCCGTGATGGTTTTAGGCGAAAATCAAGATATGTCGGGCGAAGCCGCGTCGCGTTCGACGCTCGAATTGCCCGGACGACAGCAGGAATTGCTCGAAGCGGTTGCGAAAACCGGAAAGCCGATCGTTCTCGTTTTAATGAACGGCAGACCGCTCGACATTCGTTGGGCGAATGAAAATATTCCGTCAATTTTAGAAATCTGGTATCCCGGAACAAGCGGCGGAACGGCGGTCGCAAATCTGCTTTTCGGCGACGCGAATCCGGGCGGAAAATTGCCCGTAACGTGGATGAGAAACGAGGGGCAAATTCCGATCTATTATTCGCACAACACGACGCAAGACCCGACCAAACAAGGCGAAAGATATTGGAACGAAGAAAGCACGCCGCTTTATCCGTTCGGCTACGGTTTGAGTTATACGACGTTTGAATTTTCAAATATGAAGTTGAACAAAACCGAAATGAAATCCGGCGAAACCGTCGAAGTTTCCGTTGACGTTAAAAACACCGGCAAACGCTCTGGCGATGAAGTCGTCCAGCTTTATGTCCATCAACAAGCCGGAAGCGCGTCGCGTCCCGTTAGAGAATTGAAGGGCTTCGAGCGCGTTACGCTTGCGCCGAATGAAACGAAAACCGTTCGTTTTACTTTGGGCAAAAACGAATTGCAATATTGGAGCGCAGCGGAGAAAAAATGGGTTATGGAAACAGAAAATTTCGACGTTTGGATTGGAAATAATTCAAAAGCCGAGATGCACTCGATGTTTAAAGTTGTTCAATAACGATTAGTTTACGGACGGAATATCAGATATTTCCTCGTGTTTGATATTCCGTTATAGAAAATTGGAAATTTTAATGACGGTATGAAATGTTTCTGAAAAACCTTGATACCAAAATTGCTTAAAACCTTTTCCGCCGTTGGCAACAAACGATAAAATTGCACCGTAGCATATCAAATTCATTACAGGCAAAATTAAAATCGTTTTGATAATTCCGGCTTTCTGCAGATCGGGTTGGCGAAAACTGGTCTCGCCCCAATTACTGACGAGATGAAAAATAGTCGTCCAGCCTAAAATGCCGAGCAGAAGCGAAGTATCCAACTTTGCAAAATAAGCGACGATCAAAACGAAAAGCGAAACGGTCGGAAAAAAATACGGCGCGAGAGTTACCCAAATTTGTCCGGTCGTGCCGCGTCCGATCTGGCGAACTTCGCCGCCTTCGTGTGCGCTGACGCGGAAACCGACGGGAATTTTTAAGAATAACAAACCGATAAGCAGATGCGTTATTTCGTGTTCAAATGTTTCAAGCCAACACCACGCCGAATAAAAAAGTCGTTTTATAACAAACAAACACGGCAGAAAAATCAACGCGCCACAAACAAATGCGAACCAACGCGAATTGTTAAATGAAAAACCGGAAACGATTTTCAGAGTTTCTTTTCCGAAACCGACAAACAAAAACGGCGCGGCGATCAGAAACAAAATCAAAAGAATCTTCGAGATCAAATTCAGCATCAACTACCAATTTAAACTAAAAAAAGGCATCCCGAAAGATGCCCTCGAAATTACAAGGAAAATTTCAAATTCAACATTTCAAATTTGAAAATCCCGTTTATTCTTCGCGGGAATGAATAAGGCGGCGCACGCGGTCCAAAAACAGAACGTCAATCATTCTGTTACCTAAAACCGTCATTACTTTGCCGACTCCGAAAGTCGGATGTTCCATAATTTGCCCGGTTTTGTATGTTTCCGCAAAATCATATGGATCGCCGGTTTTTCCTGCCAAAGTGTTGTCTTTCGGTGTTTCCGCCGATGCTTTGAACGTTCCGACCTTTCCGCATTTCGAGCAAATAACTCTCGAAATCTTACCTAATTTTGTAATTGATTTAACGACGTGTCCGAGTTGTTCATCACAATCGGGACACACTTTTTCGACTCTTTCGCCTACGGTATGTAATTCTGCACTCATAATTATCTTTATATTTTGTTTTCAATCTAAGCAAGCAAAACTCTTTAAGCGTTTTACGCTTTTATCTGTCTATCTTCTCGCGCGGCGTGAGCGGAATGAGCGTGAAGAACTTTTTTTCTTAAAATCGCCGGATGATTTCTTACTATTATATAAGGAATTGCCCGCAGGTGCAACGGTTCCGCCGAAAGCCGGCAAAACTATGCGTTTTACTTTTTGTTCGGTCAGTTTTTCAATGTCGCGCATCGCCATTTCTTCGAGCGGCGTAACGAGCGTTATTGCTTTGCCGACGTTTCCGGCGCGTCCGGTTCTGCCGACGCGGTGAACGTAATCTTGCGGAGCTTCCGGCACGTCGTAATTTATAACATGCGAAACCGCGTCAACGTCAATTCCGCGTGATGCAATATCGGTTGCGACGAGAATTCTCGCGCTTCCCTTTCGGAAATCTTTCAAAGCTCTCTCGCGCTGCGATTGTGAACGATTTGAATGAATCTCATTTGCCCGCATATCACGCGCCGAAAGAATATGCGCGAGACGCTGTGCGCCGCGTTTCGTTCTTGTAAAAACGATCACTCTTTCAAATTCGTCGGTTTCGAGCAAATTCAAAAGCAAAGCGGTTTTTGATGCGGCAGCAACCGGATAAGCGGTCTGTTCGACGGTTTTCGCCGTGCGATTTTGGCGGCTCACTTCGACGATTTCCGGGTCGTTCATTATCGAATAAGCGAGAGTTTTGATCGAATCGGAGACGGTCGCCGAAAACAAAAGCGTCTGGCGATCTTTCGGCAAGCCGCTGATAATTTCACGAATCGCGGGCAAAAAACCCATATCTAGCATTCTGTCGGCTTCGTCTAAAATCAGCGTATTAACGCGCGATAAATTAACCGTTCCGCGTTTGACGTGATCCATAAGTCGTCCCGGAGTTGCGATGACGACGTTTACGCCGCGCCGCAATTCGTTGATTTGACGATTCATATTTGCGCCGCCGATTAAATTAACCACGCGGTATTTTGGAGTTGAAAATTCTTTGTATGCCGCTTCGATCTGCGAAGCGAGTTCGCGCGTCGGCGCAATTACCAAAACCTGAACGCCCGGTTTGTTTTGAGCGTTTAATTTCTGAATAGTCGGTAAAAGAAATGCGGCTGTTTTTCCCGTTCCGGTTTCTGCACAGCCGATAAGGTCCGAACCCTTCAAAATAACAGGAATTGCCTGCGCCTGAATCGGTGTCGGTGTTTCAAAGTTGAGGGATTCACACTTTCTCGAAAGCGTTTCATTTAATCCCAGTTTAGAAAATGTCATTTAAAATTTGTATAGTTATCCCGATCAAAATAAAGGGATTGTCGAAAGAAGTTTCGAATCGAAAGGGCTTCGGAGAACGGTATGCTTAGCGAAGAAAATCGTGTTTCGGATGCTCTTTTTAGTTAATAAAAAAGCGGCTTCTAAATTGTGTTACCAGCCAACTCTCGAACTATCCAAATAACACCTTCGATGGTGAAATCACCGTCAATATACAAGAGCAGGATTAATCAGCAATACACTATGATGCTCTATTTTGCGGTTTTATGCAAATTATTTTGCAAGTTAAATAATTTATCTGATTTTAACTAACCGTTTTCTTTCGGCTTTTTGATAGATTTTGCCGGTGCGCCGACGACCAGATCATCGGCTCCGACATCTTTTGTAACGACACTTCCTGCGCCCGTAACCGCGCCATCGCCGATCTTTACAGGCGCGACGAGCATTGTGTCCGAACCGATTCTGACGTTGTTTCCGATCTCGGTCGCGTGTTTATTTACGCCGTCGTAATTACAGGTAATCGTTCCCGCGCCGATATTTGTTTTTTCCCCGATCGTCGCGTCGCCGAGATATGTCAGGTGATTTGCCTTCGATTTTCTGCCGAGAACGGACTTTTTCATCTCGACGAAATTTCCGATGTGCGATTCGTCTTCCATACGCGACATCGGACGAAGATGCGCGAAAGGTCCGATTTTACAGTTATCGCCGACTTCCGCGTCCGTAATTATACAGCTGTCGCGGATTTCAACGCCGCGCCCGATGCGCGAGTTCGAAATGCGCGTTCCCGAACGAATGATGCAGCCGTCGCCGATGCTCGTGTCGCCTTCGATAATGACGTTCGGATAAATAACAGTGTCGTTTCCGATGCTCGCGTCTTCGCTGATATAAGCAGTTTTCGGATCAATAAAAGTAACGCCGTAATCGAGCATCATTCGTTTGACCGTACGACGGCGCAAGACTCTTTCCAGATCGGCGAGTTGAAGACGATTATTAACGCCTTCGACTTCAAACGGATCGTGGTGACGATAAAGCGAAACCGCTTCGCCCGCATCGCTTAAAAGTCCCGGAACGTCGGTTAAATAATACTCGCCCTGCTGATTGTTATTTTTTACGCCGCGCAGAGCGTCAAAAAGTTTTTTCGTATCGAAACAATAAATTCCCGAATTTATTTCGTTGATTTCGCGCTGTTCTTCAGTCGCGTCTTTTTCTTCGACGATTTTTTCAAAAAGTCCTTCGTCGCCGCGCACGATTCGTCCGTAACCTGTCGGAGTTTCTAAAGTTACGGTTAAGATCGTGCAAGCCGCGCCTTTGCCGCGATGCGTGTGATGCTGCTGTACGAGTGCGGCGAGAGTTTCGGCGCGAATGATCGGCACGTCGCCGGATAAAACGAGAAGCGTCGAATCTTCATTTTCCAAAAACTCACGCGCCGAATTTACCGCGTCGCCCGTTCCGAGTTGTTCTTTTTGCCAGACGAAATTAACGTGCTGTTCGTTCAGTTCTTGTAAAACCGCTGATTTAACGTCTTCGCCTTGATAACCGATGACGACGTTTATTTTATGCGGCGCAAGTGCCGTCGCCGTCCGGCAGACGTGATTTACAAGCGGTCGCCCGTCGAGCCGGTGAAGAACTTTTGCCAAATTAGAGCGCATACGAGTTCCGAGTCCGGCGGCTAAAATCAAAACGTCAATTTGTCTGTGTTCGTTAGAAATGTTATCCATATTTTGATAATGATTATTCGATAATTGATTGAAAATTTTCTATCAATTAACCATTAAAAGTTCGCTTTTCACATCTTGATGGTGAATCGCTTCCGATTTTGAAAGGCAAAGCAGAACGACCTGAGCCAATTTTTCAGAGTTATGACGAATCTTTTCGCCGTCGTCCAACAGATTACCATAGACGATTTCCGCGCCTTCAATCGCCTGCGGCGAAATCGAATCGTGAACGCCGATTTGCTGTGCGCCTTCGCTGGCGTAACGCTTCGCCTGTTCTTCGCTGATCGGTGCGTTGTTGACGATAACGTAGTCGAAATCCATTTCCTTCGCGTATTCGCGGACGATTTCCAGATGTCTTCGTGCCGACAAACCATCTGTTTCGCCCGGCTGAGTCATCAAATTGCAAATAAAAATTTTCGTCGCAAATGAAGCCGTGATCGCTTCCGTCACGCCTTTGACCAAAATCGGCGGCAAAAGGCTCGTGTAAAGCGAACCGGGACCGATTGTAATAATATCAGCGTCAAAAATCGCCGCAATCGCTTCCGGCAAAGGATGACAAGTTTCCGGCTCGAGTTTCAGGCGTTTTATCGAATTTCCTACTTTTCCGATGTTCGTTTCGCCGCGAATCGTCGTGCCGTCTTTGAGTTCCGCCGCCAACCTGACATCAGCGACGGTCGCCGGATAAATATTTCCTTTACTCGCTAAAATTCCTGACGAAATTTTCACCGCTTCGGCAAAATCGCCCGTAATTTCAGTCAGCGCGGCAAGGAAAAGATTGCCGAAACTGTGTCCGCCGATCTCGCCGTCGCCGCGAAAACGATATTGAAAAAGCTGTGACAAAAGATGTGAATCTTCCGAAAGTGCGACCATACAATTCCGTATGTCGCCCGGCGGCAGCATTTGCAGTTCGTCGCGCAATCTGCCCGAACTTCCGCCGTCATCGGAAACGGCGACGATCGCCGAAAGTTTTTTCAGCCAGATCGAATGCGAATTTTCCGCATCAACGTAATTTTTTAAACCGGAGAGAAGCGTCGAAAGACCGTTCCCGCCGCCGATAGCGACGAGGTTAAGACCGTCCGATTTATCTGAAAATAAATGATTTTTCATCGAATTTTAGGAGAGAAAAAAGATTTTATCAAAAAGCCGAAAAAACTACATTTCGTCTTTGTTTCGAGTATTTTCCAAAATTTGTGAAATTAAGCGGGAATGCAACCGCTAAAAAGCATAATAACATTTTTTGTCCGTGAAAATAAACTTTTCCGTGTAAACCATTGTTATCTAACAATTCAAAAGAATTCACCGAAAGCATTGACTTTGACAAGTTCACGATTTAGCCTTTTTGATTGACTGTTTTTTTTACGAAAAGAATAATAAAAATTAATGGCGACACCAACAAAAAAGGAAAAGGGCGCAACATTTATCGAAGCGATACGACAAGGAATTTACGAGGAAATGAAGCGCGACGAGACGGTTTTTGTAATCGGCGAAGACATCGGAACTTACGGCGGCGCGTTTAAATTGACCGAAGGTTTTATTGATGAATTCGGCGCGGAACGAATGATTGACACGCCGATTTCCGAGAGCGCGATTGTCGGCGCGGCGTGCGGCGCAGCGTTGTTGGGAATGAAACCGATTGCGGAATTTCAGTTTATTGACTTCATATCCGGCGGTTTCGATATGCTGACGAATTACGCCGCCAAATCGCGTTATCGCGGCTGCGGCGGAATTCAGGCGGTTTTTCGCGGACCGTGCGGCAGCGGCGTGCGCGGCGGACCGTTTCATTCGCTGAATGCGGAATCGTTTTTCTTAAATACGGCTGGTTTAAAGATCGTCGAACCTTCGACAGCTTATGACGCGAAAGGTTTGATAAAAGCGGCGATCCGCGATCCCGATCCGGTTTTGTTTTTTGAACACAAAAAACTTTATCGTCTGCCCAGACTGCGCGAAGAATTGCCCGAAGAAGATTACATCGTCGAAATCGGTAAAGCGCGAACGGCGCGTGAAGGGAAAGATTTGTCAATTATCACATTCGGCGCACAAGTTTTAAACGCATTAGATGCGGCGGAGCATCTGGAAAAGGAAGACGGATTGAACATCGAAGTAATTGATTTGCGCTCGCTCGCCCCGCTCGATAAAGAAGCGATTTTGGCGACCGTGAAAAAGACGAATCGCGTTTTAGTTCTGCACGAAGCGAGTTTGACGGGCGGAATCGGCGGCGAAATTTCCGCGATCATCGCCGAAGAAGCGTTTGAATGGCTGGACGCGCCCGTGATTCGCGTCGCTTCGATTGACGCGCCCGTGCCGTTTGCGCCGCAGATGGAAGATTATTATTTGCCGAGTTTAGAAGAAATTATACAAGTGTGCCGGAAATTAGCGGCTTATTAATTTTTCAAAATTAATTTAAGATGTGGTAAAAGAAAGCGGCATTTTTTCCGCTTTCTTTTACTTTATTTCCGCGTTTTTTGACGCAAATGCCGTAAAATCAATTACATAGTTGTCATCAGTGATAACTACAATCTGCGGCGCGAACTCATAGCGTCTCGAAACTACCTGCAAAATGTAAGTTTGTCCGACCTGCACATCATTGAAGGTGAAATGACCGAAAGATGATGTCGGAGTTGTTCGCACAGTTCCGTCTGCCGCTGTTAGACTGATGCGGGCATTAAACAAACCACTGCCGTCGGTGGTTAAAACTTTGCCGGAAATCGAAACCGAAGCTGCTGTCGGAGCAAGTGCTTGCGGCGACCAAAAACCGCTTGAAACAGAATAAGGACTATTACTCGAAGCAGTTCCGGCGATTGGTTGCCCAATTGTTCCATCGAGCGAGAAAGTGCCGCCCGTCGAATTCTGTCCGCCGCTTCCAATAACCGATTGATTAAGCGTGAAATTGCCGCCGGAAGCGACTTGCGCCGCCGCGCCGATTGTCAGCATTAAAGTCAATGCGATTATATTTACAATTTTATTCATCAATTTATTTTCACCCGTTCTATAAGATTTTATTGATTTGCCAGATACGCAGTCGGCGCACCGTCTGTTCCATTTCAGGCGATTTTGAACCTGACTGGAAATCATTTTCACATAAAATAAAGCTGTCTTTATTTCTTTAAATTATGACGAACTTATCCATCAAATTTAAGTTCTGTGTCAAAAAAATTATTTCTCAATAATTAACATTCGATTTCGCCTTTATAACTATTTCTTAATTCAATTTGGTAATGACAAGCCGCGTCGTACCGTCGGTGGAGAAAGTTATCGCATTCGCCGAATTTCCGTTTGAACCTTGAATTGTTAACACATCTCCGGCGGTTAAAGCAATAACCATTGAAAGACTGCTTCTGCCGAGGTTAACGGCAAGATTGCCGCTGCTTGATGCTGCACCATAAGCAACCGCCGAACCATTTAATAATAGCGTCGGAAAAACCGCTGCATTAGCAGTGCCGCCAAGGCTCACCGTTATTAAATAAGTTCCCGCCGCCGCCGCCGTGTAGTTCGTGCCGTTAAATGTCCCGCTGGTCGGTGCGGTAATAATATTATTAAAAGAGATAGTTGCCGTCGAAACAGTTGCGATGGTTTGCGCCGCCGTGTTGGTTGCGACCAACTGCAAGGTTGCACCGCCGCCGCCGCTGACCGTTTGCCACGTATTATCGCCGCGCAGAAAGGTCGAAGCGGTCGGCGTATTTGTGCCGAGACGCGCGACCGGAACCGTTCCCGAAGCGAGATTCGAGGCGTTCAAATTAGTAATCGTGCTTCCCGTGATCTTCGTCCCGTCAATCGCCGCCGATGCGCTGATGTCTTCATTAATGATCGTACCGTTAAAAATTTTTGAACTTGTTATCGCATCATCTGCCATTTTCAAAGTTGTTACCGTTCCGTTGGCGACTTTTGAAGTAGTTACCGAGTTGGCAGCAAGCTGACCGTTTTGGACACACAAAGAACAGTTCGACGAAAGCGAATCCGCCGCTGTCGCGCTCAGAGTTTTCACGGCATATGGTGAACTCGTCAACTGCTGACGCGGCGTTAAAGTCGTATATGATCCGTCAGCAGGCTTTTTCACGCGAATTTCAAGATAACGGTCGGCTCCGCTAAAGACTGCCGAACCGAAATCGAGCGTTGTATTAAAAACTCCGTTTATCACCTGCAATCCCGTTTGAGTTACGGTGCTTCCCTGCTGTGTGCCGCCGGAAACGGCATCGTATAAAGCGAACTGAAAATCGTAAGTTCCGCTTGTCGGCTGTCCGACGCTCGAATCGGTAAAACGTCCTTGGTAATTAAACGCCGTCGTCTGCGCCTGCACAGCGGCAAACAGGATTGTTAAAACAAAAATTGCGGATAACGCCGATAAACTTCGGCGCAAAATAATATTCGTTGATTTCATATTTAATTGTCAGTAATTATTGAGAAAGTTTTGAATGGTTGAGTCGGTTGTAAACATCAACCATCCATATTATATATTTCTTTGATTCACAGGCGCAACTAAATTCATCACTATGTCAATTTCCTAAAATATCCAGACGATGACGATATTGAATACAAAAATTATCTTGATCTCTCTTACTTAATTTTATTTAACGATGGCAAACAAAACGATTGCTGTAAGGCTAAGATTTAAGCTAATCTTAGCCTTAGGTAAAAGTGATAATTAAATTCCCCGTGAATTTTTTATTAATAACGATTGCAGATAATTTTTGTTGCTTAAAGCACTATTTTGTGTTTAAACTCGAAAAGTTCCCGTTAAATTAACTTATGAGAAAAATCAATTGCCGGAAATTCACATTTTTGATTGCATTATTTGCAATTCAAGTTTCAATCGCCTTTTCACAAAATGCGATTCGTCTGGATATTGACGCGACCGATGCGGGGAAAAATATCATTCACGTTCGGGAAAAAATGTCCGTTTCAAAGGCGGGCGAATTTTCGCTGTTTTTTCCGAAATGGATTCCGGGCGAACACGCGCCGACCGGAACTTTGAACGATATGGTCAATCTTTACATCACGGCGAACGGCAAAGCGATAAATTGGCGGCGCGATGATGTCGAGATGTTCGAGTTTCATCTGACGATTCCCGAAAACGTGAAGGAAATCGAGATCGCGTTTGACGATGTTTCTCAGCCCGGAACGATTGCGAGCGCGAATTTGTCGCGCATCAAATGGAATCGTCTGATTCTTTATCCCGAAGGCGCGAAAGCCGATAATGTAAATGTTACGGCTTCGCTGAAATTCCCGAACGGTTGGCAGTATGCGACGGCGTTAAAAGCAGAAAATGAAACGGCGAATCCGGCGCAATTTAAAACCGTCTCGCTGACTCGTTTAGTTGATTCGCCCGCGATCATCGGGAAATTTTTCAAGAAAATAAAACTCACGGATGCAAACGGCGTTTCGCACGAAATGGACATTGCCGCTGATTCTGCGGAAGCGTTGGAATATAAACCGGAAACGCTCGAAGGCTGGAAAAATCTCGTAACGCAGGCGAATCTGACGTTCGGAGCCAGACATTACAACAGTTATAAATTCTTAAATACGTTCAGCGATGTCGGCGGCGGCGAAGGTTTGGAACACAATGAATCGAGCGAAAACGGCGTCGGTCTGGAAGCGTTGAGCGACGAATATCGTCTGCTCGATCTTAGCGAATTGCTCGGACACGAGTTCGCGCATTCTTGGAACGGGAAATATCGCCGTCCGAACGGTCTGGCGACGGGCGATTACGAAACGCCGCAAAAAGCCGAAATGCTCTGGGTTTACGAAGGTTTGACGCAGTATCTCGGCAAAGTTCTGCCGACGCGCGCCGGACTTTGGACACCGGAAATGTTCCGCGACGTGATGGCGGACACCGCCGCCGATCTCGATTATCAAACCGGACGGCGTTGGCGACCGCTCGCCGACACTGCCGTTGCCGTGCAGTTTACTTATGATTCTCCGCGCGCGTGGCGCAACGAGCGGCGGCGCGTTGATTATTACGATGAAGGCGCGTTGATCTGGATGGAAGCCGACGTTTTGATTCGTCAGAAATCCGGCGGCAAACTTTCACTCAACGATTTTTTGCGGAAATTTCACGGCGGACAAAATACGGGCGCGATGATAAAACCGTATGATCTGAACGAAATCGTAACGACATTAAACAGCGTCGTTCCCTTTGATTGGCGCACGTTTTTTGAAGATCGCGTTTACAAAATCCAGAAAAACGCGCCCGTCGGCGGCATCACGAACGGCGGCTGGAAGCTCGTCTATAACGAAACGCCGAATCTGCAGGCGCAGATGTATGAATCAATTTATGATTTTGCGAATTTCACATATTCAATCGGAATAACGGTTGACAGCGACGGCGAAATCACCGACATAAATCCAGACCTCGCGGCGGCAAAAGCCGGAATCGTGCCGGGAATGAAAATCACGAAAATCAACGGCGCAGACGAAGAATTTTCGCTCGAAAATCTGCACAAAGCCATTGCCTCGACCAAAAACAATCAACCGCTCGAATTCGAAATAGAATTCAGCGGCGAAACGAAAACTTACAAACTCGATTACAAAGGCGGCGAACGCTATCCGCATTTGGAACGCGATTCGTCAAAAACGGATTATTTGACGGAAATCACAAAGCCTTTAGTCGCTGATACTTTTGAAGGTGTTCCGCCGGGATTTAGAATTTCATCAGATCCAATATCGTGGTCGAGTTCCAGTAGTTCATTAACAAGAACAACACGCCAATCAGGAATCGTTAATAAACCTCCCGACGTAACAAATCTTGTTTTAAACCGAACCGAAATCACGGCGAATTGCGCGGCGAACTCTAATCTTTGCAAAGACGAAAAGAGAACGATCGAGATTTTTACCGAAGCAGTTGATCCCGAAAACGATGTTTTAACTTATGAATACACACTCAACGGCGGAAAAATTATCGGATTCGGCGCAAAAGTAGTTTGGGATTTGTCAGGATTAAAACCCGGAACTTACACGATCACGGCAGGCGCAAACGACGGCTGCGGAATCTGCGGCGCGACCAAAACGATGACGGTTACGGTTAAACAGTGTCCTGATTGCAATTAAGTGTAAGTGCGGCGAAAATCATTTGATTGCTGAAAATTCCGCCGCCCTTTTGTTTCAATAAGTTTGTGCGCTTGGAACATCGCTGAAACTGTAAAAGTCGAACAACGTTGTCGAAATCGTTAACGTGTTTCCGTCCGAACCGATCAATTGAACACTGGCATTTTGAATATATATGCCGTCGCCGAACAGCAAGCGGTTCAAATTGCGCGCAACGACAAAACGATTTATTTTCTCGCCCGCAATATGAAAAAAAACTCTAGAATCAGATTTTGCGATTTCGCAAGGAAGCACGTTATAGACGTTACCAATAAAGAAATTCCTCAGAATTTATAAAATAATTTGCGACCGACGGCGAAAAATTTCCATACGCGGCGGAAACTCAAACCGCCAGCAGCATTATGCTCGCCGAAATGAATAGAAAATTAAATTTTCGGCGGTGAATCAAAATATATCCGTGTTTATCTCATTAGTAACTTTTCTATTGCGCGGTAAAATTCAGATTACTCATTTGACCGCTTAAAACAATTGTCTGCGCGGCGAAATTATATCTTTTGCTGTGAATTTCGACCGAATAAGTTTGTCCGGTCAAAACGCCCACGAAACGATAATAACCGAACGGGCTGCTGATGATGGTGCGCGTTTCGTTTGTCGCCGTGTTCGTCAATTTGATAAGCGCATTTGAAACGCTTCTGCCCTGTGCAGACGTAATTCTTCCCGAAATTCCGACCGAAGCGGGCGCGGCGGTTGTAAAGGATTTAAATAAATTGGCGAAAGCGAACTGTGTCTGCGCGATGCCGCTGCAAACCGGCGAAACCTGCGGACTTCCGTTGCATTGTTTATCGCGCGTCATTGACCACATCGCCAGTCTGCCGATTTCGTTTGTCCGCGCATAATTTAACAACAACTGCGCGTCCGAAAATGTGAAAACTTCCGGCACGACATCGTTTAAACCAATCATCGGCGTAATTCCGATCATCGCTTTGCGTTCGGCGTTCGTGCGGTTCGGGAAGATCGGCGCGATTTGGGCGAGCGTCGAATTCGCCGCGTCAATCGCGTTTTGCCCCATCGTGTTCGGGTTCGCAACCGCGCCGTAATCCATCGCCATTATGTTGACGACGGAAACATTGACATTATTGGCGACGGCGTTTTGCAGAATGTTCGTGCCGTGAAACGTCAGACCGTCCGGCAAAACGGGCAATGTGTAAGAAACGACGAGTCGGCGATTGTTTGCGGCGGCATTTGTCTGAAGTGCGGCAATCGCTTTATTGCGGCGGTCGTTCGCCGCCGCGTCGCCGAGTGCGCCGCCTTCGATGTCGAAATCAACGTGCGTCAGATTATAACGGTTAATTACCGCCTGATACTGCGCCTGCAAACTCGAAATGCTCGTGCAAGCCTGCGCGAGTTCAATACCGTTCGCACCGCCGAATGAAACGACGACGTTGCCGCCCGCCGTTCGCAAGGCGTTCAAATCGGAAATCAAAAAATCCTCGTTCATCCCGATCACGCCGCCCCAACGCGCATCGCAACCGTTGCCCGCTGTGATAAAAGCGAGCGTGTAATATTTAACGCCCGTTGCGGCGGCAGTGTCGGCAAGCGGAAAAGTCGGGTAAAGCAATGTATCAACATACGGCGCGAAAAAGCGCGACGGAAATGCCTGACCGGGAATCGCGGGTGTGCCGTTCGGATTTCCGCCGCCCTGCAATTGCCATAAAGAGGGCGCGTTCGGCGGTTCCCAACTGACGATTGAAGTATGCGCCTGCAAACATCTATAAGTCGCGTCGTTATAGACGACCAACGCGCCGACCGCGTAAGCCGTGTTCGTCGTCCAAATTTGTTGCGCGAAAACCGATGCGGCAAAAATTGAAACAAAAAACGTCAGACAAATGACGCTGCGTATTGAAGAAAACTCTCGCATAATTTTAACTAAAATCTAAATAAAAAGGAGTAATGATACAATTTCGGCATTGTGTCCGAACATTGAGATAAATTGTATTTTATCATTGTTTAAAACATTTTATCAATCATTTTCAGCAAGAGTTTAAATCTTCGGCAGTATTTCAATTTCGGTAGAAAACATCTGCTCTTGATTCACACCATAAATAAAAATTAACTGGTAAAATATCTATGCCGTAACAACTTTCTTAAAGGAATTTGGTATTTACGATCAAAAAATGCAGATAATTATCTTCACAGGAATTCAGGCGACAGGAAAATCTTCCTTTTTCAAAGAGAATTTTTTTGATACGCATATCAGAATCAACTTCGATATGCTGAAAACGAAACACCGTGAAAATTTGCTTGTCGAAGCGTGTTTTCAAGCGAAACAGCCTTTTGTAATTGATAAAACAAATCCGACAATTGAAGAACGAGCGAAATATATCGCGCAGGCGAAACAGCATAAATTTTCCGTTGTCGGATATTATTTTGCTTCAATCATTGCGGAAGCGATCAAGCGAAACGAAATGCGGGAAGTAAATGCGAAAATTCCCGAAAAAGGAATTCGCGGAACTTTCAGCCGTCTGCAAATTCCGACTTTTGCGGAAGGTTTTGATGAATTATTTTATGTAAATTTCTCTGTACGGGACAAAACGACATAAGTTAGCTGTTGTCAGCATCTTAGAATTGCAAAGATATTTACTCTCGAATATCTCTTTAGTTCAAATAACACCTCTTGGATTATTTCACATCCTAATCTGAAAAGACTTGTTTGCGCTCTCCCGTTCTTTTTTATTTCAATCGAGTTGACGGCGTTTTCCGCTTCCCCTGTTTTGATCGCCCACGCCACTGCTAACGCCAATACTCCGAATAACTTATCTATCTTCTCCACTTTCGTCAGATGCGTTTTTTCGATCTCGAATCCGCGACTCTTTAAGTTCTGAAACAATGTTTCTATCGCCCATCTCCGCTTGTATTCCGACAGGATTTTCTCACTCGCTTCAGACGAAATGACAATCACACTTTCCTGAGAGTCTTTTCCTCTTTTCACCTCGACCGATACCTTGACTCCGGCGTATCTCCTCGCCCGTCGCAAACGGTAACTCTCGCCGATCTTCAATGTTCGTAACAATTTCCCGCATCTCATCGGCTTCCCGCTTTTGTTGGTAATCGTCATCGAAGCTTTTATCCGCAGACGAAACGGGACTTTTTCCTTGTCCAGATATTTGACCAATTCATATCCGTCAAACTCACGGTCACCACTCAAGTATTCGATGTTTTTGATGCCGAATACTTTGATATAACGCCCGATTATCTGTTTCTTTTCCGCTAATACGGAGTTGCCTTTGCGCGAGAGCGTTATCCAAAATAACGGTATCGAAGTGTTTCCAACCACGATTGATAACGTCAAAATGTTGACCCATATCAAGCCGTATTTCCACTCGGTGCGATCCAACGCCAAAACATACTTACCTTTCGGTTTGATGATCGCAATAATCAACTCGGCAAAAATGTCGAAATCAATCTCAGCCAACTGAAAAAAGCGTTTTAACCGCCGATATTTTGAATCCTTCTTAGCCGATAAGTCTAAAACATTGGCTAATCTTGCCAAATTTGTAGTGTTCTGTTGAATAATGGCGATCAGCAAAGCCGCCGCCAACTCGACGCGACGCTTATCTAATGGTAAATTTGCTCGTAATGCTGCAAAGCATTCGGATGTGTTTTTTTCATATGCTGAGGGCTAATTTAGCTCAAAACACATCCGTTATCTATTTTCAAATATCTTTTTAACTTTGTTTTTGTCCCGTGCAGAGTGTAAATTTAGAGGAAACAAAAGGTTTTATTGTAGAAAATTGGAAAAATGAAATTTGACGAATTAGATGCGAAAATGCGCGTTTTTGAAACAGCGCACGATGTCTGCGTTCTGCCGCAGATGTTTATGGTCGCACGGCTCGACGGCAGAAGTTTTACGCGTTTGACAAAAGAAGTTCATCAATTTGAATCGCCGTTTGACGAACGAATGCGCGACATAATGACGGCGACGGTCGAGCATCTGATGAACTGCGGTTTTAACATAGTTTTCGGTTACACGCAGTCGGACGAAATTTCTCTGCTTTTTCACGCGGACGAAAAGATTTTCGGGCGAAAACTCAGAAAATACAACTCAATCTTAGCGGGCGAAGCGAGCGCGAAATTTTCGCTTTTGCTCGGCGACATCGGCGTTTTCGATTCGCGCATTTCCGAACTTCCGAACACAAATCTCGTCTGCGATTATTTCCGCTGGCGCAATGAAGACGCACATCGCAACGCTCTAAATTCACATTGTTACTGGCTTCTTCGTGAACAAGGCGAAAATGTAAAAACGGCGACGAGCTTTCTCGAAGGAAAATCCGTCGCCGAAAAGAACGAATTATTGTGGCAAAACAGCGTAAATTTCAACGATTTACCGCTCTGGGAAAAACGCGGAACGGGACTTTATTGGGAAGCTTACGAAAAAGAAGCCGTTAATAAATTGACGAACGAAAAAGTTTTCGCCACGCGCCGTCGAATTAAAATTGATTATGAACTTCCGATGCGCGACGAATTCAGCGAATTTATCGAAAAACTCTTAATCGAAAGTAAAAAGCCCGCATAATCTGCGGGCTTTTTTATTTTATCTTGACATACGCGGATCGGGCGCGTATTTTATTTGATATTCTTTCGGCGGTTCCGCGCCTAAAAGATTCTTCACGAAATAATCCCAACGGCGGCGCATCATATAAAAACTGTCCGCGCCGTAACCGTGTCTCGCGTTCGGGAAAATTACCAGATCGAAGTCTTTGTTGGCTTTGACGAGCGCGTCAACGACCAGATAAGTGTTATACGGCGGCACGTTGTCGTCCATTCCGCCGTGAGCGAGAAGGAGTTTGCCTTTCAAGTTTTTCGCGTAGTTTTGATTTGCCTGAACGTCGTAATTGTTGCCGTTTAATAAACCGATGTAGCGTTCGCCCCAATCGTCTTCGTAGTTGCGGTTGTCGTGATTTCCCGATTCCGCAATTCCGACTTTGTAAAAATCGGGAAAACGAAACATCGCCGCCGCCGTTGCGAAACCGCCGCCGGAATGTCCCCAAACGCCGACGCGATCCAAATCCATAAACGGATATTTCGCGGCGAGTTCTTTTAATCCCGCAATCTGATCGGGCAGAGTGTTGTCCGCCATATTTCCGTAGCAGGAATCGTGGAAGGATTTCGAGCGGTCGGGATTACAGCTTCCGTCAATCACGACGACGATAAAACCGAGTTCGGCTAACGCCTGATGATCCGAGCGTCCGGCGGAAAATGAACGACTGCCGACACCGCCGGCTTGCGGTCCGGGATAGATGTAATTGACAACCGGATATTTTTTCGTTTTGTCGAGATTCGTCGGCGTGAACATCAAACCGTAAAGATCGTCTTTGCCGTTGCGGTCTTTAACGGTCAAAGTCATCGGAACTTTCCAGCCCGTTTTCGTCAAACGCGAAATGTCCGTAGTTTCAAGCGTGGCGATCAATTTGCCGTTCGTATCGCGCAGAACCGAAACCGGCGGAACGTCGGGTTTTGAATAATTGTCAACGAAATATTTGCCGTCGTCCGACATCGAGATTTGATGATTTCCGTCTTCGGGCGTTAAAAGTTTTAAATTTTTCCCGTCAAAATCAACGCGGTAAAAATGGCTGAAATAAGCGTCACGTCCGGCTTCGCGTCCGTTCGCTTCAAAATAGATGACGCGGTTTTTGCGGTCAATGTTCTCGATTTGCGTGACGACGTAATCGCCTTTCGTGATCTGATTTTTCAGCTTACCGTTTAAGTCGTAAAGATAAAGATGTCCCCAATTATCTTTTTCCGAATACCAGATAAATTCTTTCGTTTCAGGCATATAACGCCAGTTGACCGAACCTTGACCGGATTCATATTGCGTTCTGACTTTTTCCTCGTAAACTTGATTGACTTCGCCCGTGTCTGCGTCGGCGATTCTTAAATTCGCCTGTTTGTGATCGCGCGTCGTCGAAACAAAAGCGAGTTTTTTTGAGTCCGCGCTCCATTCATTATCGTCAAACGAACCGCCGCAGGAAATATCGTCGCACAACGTCGAACGATGTGCGTCGGGCGGCATTTGCAGACGAATAACTTTCGGCGTGTCCGTTTCAATAATCACGCGGTGAATAACTGCAATCGGTTCGCCCGGCAGCGGATATTTCCACTGTTCGAGCTTCGGTGCGCCGACGTTCGTCGTTACGAGATACATATCGCTGGCGAGTCTTTGATCTTGCTGAAACGTGGCAATCTTCTTTGAATCCGGCGACCACAAAAGAATCGCGCGGTCGGAATGTTTCCAACCGGCGTTGTCGGTCGCGTAACCGAAATTCTCGATGCCGTCCGCCGTCAACTGCACTTCCTTGCCGCTTTTCACATCGCGCATCCACAAATTCCAATTGCGGATAAACGCCACCTTACTGCCGTCCGGCGAAGGAACTTCGAGATAATTCCCGCGCTCACTGTTTTTCATATTGATTCCGGCAAGCAGAGTTTTCTGATCCGGCGCGGTCGTGCGTTTTCCGTCCGCCGGATTTACGAGAACGAATTCTTTCCCGTTCGGCGTTAAAATCTGATACCAGAATCTGCCGTCATCAAGCCAGTTCGGACGAACGACAGCGCGGTCAACGAATTGACCTGTGTTATAAGAAAGCATCTTCTCGGCACGCGCGTAATCCGATTCGGTTACGGTCGGCGGCGCGTATTTCGCGTTTTGAGCGAAAACATTCGACGCTGAAACAATCAGTAAAAGGACAAAAACAAAGGATATTTTTTTATTCATTAGTCTTTAATTATTTATTTAAAATCAGAAAATCGGTTCTTATACGCAATGATTGCGAATTTTGTTTTCTTTAGCAATTCGCGCCATTTGATTTATCGAAAATGTCTTGTTATATTTTGTATTCGGCTTTTGGCGAAATTTTTCCGTCAAAGTTTTGAAATTTCGGGGTCGTAGCTCAGCTGGGAGAGCGCTTGAATGGCATTCACGAGGTCAGGGGTTCGATCCCCCTCGACTCCACCAATTTAACTCTAATGAAATACGTAGTTTAGAGAATTTTAAGACAAGCAATTTAGCTTGTCTTTTTCGTTTGGTGTGTTGTTGGTGCATCAAGCATTTAAAGAACTCTTAAAAATGAGATGATCTAATAAAAGTGGATAAAAAACTCTCTATCAATAAAATCTCTGTACGGGACAAAACGACATAAGTTAGCTGTTGTCAGCATCTTAGAATTGCAAAGATATTTACTCTCGAATATCTCTTTAGTTCAAATAACACCTCTTGGATTATTTCACATCCTAATCTGAAAAGACTTGTTTGCGCTCTCCCGTTCTTTTTTATTTCAATCGAGTTGACGGCGTTTTCCGCTTCCCCTGTTTTGATCGCCCACGCCACTGCTAACGCCAATACTCCGAATAACTTATCTATCTTCTCCACTTTCGTCAGATGCGTTTTTTCGATCTCGAATCCGCGACTCTTTAAGTTCTGAAACAATGTTTCTATCGCCCATCTCCGCTTGTATTCCGACAGGATTTTCTCACTCGCTTCAGACGAAATGACAATCACACTTTCCTGAGAGTCTTTTCCTCTTTTCACCTCGACCGATACCTTGACTCCGGCGTATCTCCTCGCCCGTCGCAAACGGTAACTCTCGCCGATCTTCAATGTTCGTAACAATTTCCCGCATCTCATCGGCTTCCCGCTTTTGTTGGTAATCGTCATCGAAGCTTTTATCCGCAGACGAAACGGGACTTTTTCCTTGTCCAGATATTTGACCAATTCATATCCGTCAAACTCACGGTCACCACTCAAGTATTCGATGTTTTTGATGCCGAATACTTTGATATAACGCCCGATTATCTGTTTCTTTTCCGCTAATACGGAGTTGCCTTTGCGCGAGAGCGTTATCCAAAATAACGGTATCGAAGTGTTTCCAACCACGATTGATAACGTCAAAATGTTGACCCATATCAAGCCGTATTTCCACTCGGTGCGATCCAACGCCAAAACATACTTACCTTTCGGTTTGATGATCGCAATAATCAACTCGGCAAAAATGTCGAAATCAATCTCAGCCAACTGAAAAAAGCGTTTTAACCGCCGATATTTTGAATCCTTCTTAGCCGATAAGTCTAAAACATTGGCTAATCTTGCCAAATTTGTAGTGTTCTGTTGAATAATGGCGATCAGCAAAGCCGCCGCCAACTCGACGCGACGCTTATCTAATGGTAAATTTGCTCGTAATGCTGCAAAGCATTCGGATGTGTTTTTTTCATATGCTGAGGGCTAATTTAGCTCAAAACACATCCGTTATCTATTTTCAAATATCTTTTTAACTTTGTTTTTGTCCCGTGCAGAGCAATAAAATAGAGAAATATGAACAGAAAATATGATAATGAATTTAAGCGAAATGCGGTGCAGAAGGTGCTTGATGGGCAAACGGCGGTGATTGTGGCACGTGAGTTGGGGATTGGGGAGAATCTGATCTACAAATTGAACCGAATTTTTTTGCAGAATGGAAACGGGGTTCACAGTTCAGGGCAGTTGAACGAGATCGAAGTTCTGAAAAAGCGTAATCGTGAACTGGAGATGGAGAACGAGATTCTAAGCGGCTCGCTTCACGACATCTTCGGTCGAGAAAAATAAGACGCTATAAATTCATTGATGATAAGCGAAAAGTTTATCCATTGAAGACGCTGTGTCTGGTAATGAAAGTCAGTGTGAGCGGATACTATGCGTGGCGGAAAAGACTGACCGAGCCGCCGAATATGAGAAGGAAAATATTGAAACCGGTCAATAATTGCTATTTTGAGAATCGCCGCCACTACGGTTGGAGAAGAATCAGGGCGGAGCTGAACCAAAATGGAGTTGCGATTGGACGTTATCGGGTGCGAAGTTTAATGCGTGAGCAAGGCTTGACAGCAATTGCTGCCAAGAAAATACAAGCCGAAGACGACGGATTCACGCGGAACGCTTGCCTCGCCTAATTTATTTAAGAACATTCCTTAAAAGAATGCGCTTGGGCGAAAATCATTATCGGCGATATTACATATATTCCGCTGCAAAATGGCAGTTGGTGTTATCCGGCAATTTGGCAGGATAAAGTAACACGCCGAATCATCGGTTGGAACTTGAGTGCTGAGATGACGGCGGAGTTGGTCATTTCAGCATTGCAAAAAGCAGTCGGAAAAAGGCTGGTCACGCGCCGGAGCGATCATTCAGATCGTGGAAGTCAATATGCATCTAATAATTTTCGTGAATTGTTGAGAATCAGTTGTTTTCGGCAAAATATGAGCGGGCGTGGAAATTGTTACGATAACGCGCTGGGCTGAGAGTTTCTTTTCGCGATTCAAAACAGAATTGATCGAAGGCGGAGCATTTGAAAACATCGAACAAGTTCTAATGGAAATCTTTACTTATATCGAAGGGTATTACAATCGGGTCAGACTACATTCCGGGTTAGGCTACATAAAGCCCAATGGAATTCGAGTTGGAATTGAAAATTAAAAATGGAGGAAAGATAGAGAGTTTTTTGTCCATTTAAACTTGACCATATCAAGATGAAATTACGAACTAAAAATGGAGGAAACAAAAGACAGTTTTTTTTCTAATAAAACTTGACTAGCTCATATTGATGTTTTACGTGATTTTGGGTGGAAATCCATTTTTGCTCCTGAAAGCTGTTTTTCGGTTTTTAATTGAAGCTTTATTTGAAAATAATCTTCCACATTCGTGTAAAGCGATTTTGACCTTTTTCTTCTTTGATTTCATCGTTCATTTTCTACCTGTCTGATTTACTTCAACAAACGTGTAATCAAAACTCTCTGCAACCTAAAAATAAAGGTTGACTTTGCTTTTTCATAACTGATATATTCGCTTTCGGACAATCAAAAACAGGCTTTGTAAGATTTGCTTTTTCTCGGTCGGTATTACAAGAAAATGGCTTTTCGCCGGATTTAATAATTCTGGAAAGTTTCCAAATAGTCCGGCAGCCGAAAACGTAAACGACATAAGGTATATCCAGACATTTAGGCTCTTTTAGACAGTTAATATAAATGTTTGATTTATTTGAAAAAAATATTTATATAAAAATTCAAAGGATATTTAAGCGGTTACTATATTTTGCGAGTTACAGAAAAATAAAAACTAACAGGGAAGTAAAGAATATGAGCAGTAACTTGAAACGACGAACCCGGCAAATCGGGTTTAATTACAGTAAATCGAGCAACAAAAAATATTCAGGAATTACTACGCGCGCGATAGCTTTATTAATGACCGCGTTTCTGCTTATACCGCTTATTTTATTTGAACTGATTACTATAGTTTCAGCAAAAACGAGTACGCCAATTTCGAGTTCATCGGCACCTTTTTTCGCACCGCCGGTGATATTCATATTTTCTTCGCCCGTCTCGGCTACCGGATTTTTTACAATTCCGGTTTTCAGATTTAACGAGCGCAGAAACGATAAAAACAGATTCGCTGAAACAATCGGAATGAATAGCGTAAAGCGTTTAAAATATAACGAGTTAATCGGCAAAGAATAAATAATAGAGGCAAAGACCACCCAGCGGGTAAGCGCGATGCAAATACCTATATTAATTGACCAATCTGCCGGAGTCGAAGTAATTCGCAATTACGAAGTGCTTGATACCGCAAAGGAGCAAGCCTTTGATGACTTTGCCGTGTTTGCGGCGCGTATCTGCCAAACGCCGATGGCATTTATTGCCTTTCTTGACGGCGAACGCTTTTGGTTCAAATCAAGCATCGGCGTGTCTCTCGCCGAAACTCCGCGTTGTAATGCTTTCTGTTCATATACCGTTGATAAAGCGGATTATTTCAGCATCAAAGATACTTCAAATGATGAACGATTCAGCACGCATCCGTTCGTCATTTCCGAACCGCACATTCGATTTTATGCCGGTGTGCCGTTAATCACATCCGAGGGAATTATAATCGGCACGTTATGTGTCGCCGACCGAATTCCACGCGAGTTGTCGCTTGAACAGAAAGATTCTTTACGGATTTTGAGTCGTCAAATTGTCAGCCGGTTGGAACTAAACAAGCACGCTGCATTCTTATCACGCTCGATCAGAAAAATCAGAGCGACGCGGCGCGAAACTCCGGCGCGCAATAACATTCCAAACGATAAAATTACAGAAGAACTGCCTGAGAGCAAAACGCGGGATCGCATCGTAGCCGAGATGGTTTCGGATGCGATTATTACGATTGATAAGGACAACATAATTTACTTTGCCAATCGTGCGACGGAAAAAATCTTCGGCTACACCGCTGCCGAACTGAACGGCGCACACCTGACTATTTTGATGCCGGAACATCTGCGCCATTTACACGAAGCGGGGATGCGTCGCTTTAACGAAACGGGCGCAAAAAGATTGAATTGGCAGTTGGTCGAGTTCATCGGACAACGCAAAAACGAGGAGGAGTTTCCGGCGGAAATTTCCTTTGGCGAGCATCTCGAAAATGGTAAGAATTATTTCACGGGTATTATTCGGGATGTTTCGGAACGCCGGCTGGTAGACGCTTTGCGGGAAAGCGAAGAGCGATTCCGGCAATTGGCGGAACACATCCACGAAGTATTTTGGTTGAGCGAAGCCGACACTCACGAATTGATCTACATCAGTCCCGGCTACGCAAAGGTTTGGGGACGCACGCTTGAAAGTCTCTATGATGCGCCTCATTCCTGGCTCGATGCCGTGCATCCAAACGATGCGGCGCGCGTCAGCGAAGCGGTAATGCTGAAGCAACGGAACGGCGAATACAACGAAGAATATCGTATCGTCCAACCCGACGGCTCAATACGGTGGATCATAGATCGCGCATTCCCGATAAAAAATAGTGACGGCGAGGTTTATCGAATCGCCGGTGTCGCCGCCGACATCACTGCCCGCAAACTGCTTGAAATGCGATTAACCGCGCAAAATATCGTAATACACGAGCTGGCGACAACTGCGACACTAACAGAAGTAACACCGCGAATTCTGCAAGCCGTGTGCGAAAATCTCGACTGGAAATTAGGCGCACTGTGGATTGTTGACAAAGATACGGATGAAATTTGCTGCGTTGAAATCTGGCAAGACCCGACGCTTATTGCCGATGAATTTATTGCCGTCAGTCGTCAAACACGCTACCGGCGCAACACGGATTTCCCCAGTCACGTTTGGGCTAACGACTCGGCTTTGTGGGTGATGGATATTGCCGATGATAATAGATTCCCGCGTTCACAAATTGCGGCTAAAGAAGGATTGCACGGCGCGTTCGGTTTTCCGATTTGGCTCGGTCAGGAAATTCTCGGCGTGATGGAGTTTTTCAGTACGGATATTCGTCGCCCCGATGCGAACCTGATCGCCGTGATGTCAACCATCGGCAGCCAGATCGGTCAGTTCGTCGCCCGCAAACGCGCCGAAGAAGCGTTACAGCAATCTGCTGCTGAACTGGAATCCAGAGTTTCAAAGCGCACGGCGGAACTGGCAGCGGCAAACCGAGGGCTGCAAGCCGAAATAGTTATGCGTCAAACGGCGGAAGAGTCGCGTGTGCAGTTGCTTCATCGCTTGGTCGGCGCACACGAAGAAGAACGTGGTCGCATTGCGCGCGAAATACATGACAAGATGGGACAGTATTTGACCGGACTTATTTGGGGACTTCACTCGCTGACCGAGATATGTCAACCTCATCCGCCGTCGCACGCGCCTCTTCTCCGCTTATTGCAAGTTACGGATGAATTGATGCGCGAAGTCCATCATCTCGCGTGGGAACTGCGTCCCGCCGCCCTCGATGATCTGGGACTTAACGCCGCGCTTGGAAATTACCTCACGCAATGGTCGGAACGCACCGGAATAGTGTTGGAATTCCATAGTTGCAATCTTGATAAACAATTGCTTTCACCGGATATCGAAACCACCGTTTACCGCATCGTTCAGGAAGCTCTGACGAATATTCTTAGGCACGCACAGGCGAAATTTGTCAGCGTCGTCATCGAATGTCAGCGGAACAACGTGCAGGTTATGGTAGAAGACAATGGCAAGGGTTTTGATATAGAATTTCTTTCAAAAAAGGCAACGACGGAAGGTCGGTTGGGTGTAGTCGGAATGCAGGAACGCGCCGCAATGGTCGGGGGAACATTGGAAATCGAATCAACGCCCGGTGCCGGGACAACCGTCTTTGTTCGCATCCCGCTGCCGCTTGCCCCCGTCTCCGGGAGGAAATTCTTATGAATAAAGTCTTAAAAATTTTTCTCGCCGATGATCACGAGATGATCCGCGAAGGTCTGAAAATGCTGATTCAGGAACAACCGGATATGGAAGTAATCGGCGAAGCGGGAAGCGGACACACGGCGTGGCAGCAAATCAAGAAGTTACAGCCTGATATAGTCGTGACGGATGTTTCAATGCCCGATATGAACGGCGCACAACTCACCAAGCGTTTGAATCAGGAATATCCGCATATTAAAGTTATCGCGTTGACCGGATTTGAAGATCAAAATTACTTACGGCAATTGCTGCAAGCCGGAGTTTCGGGTTATGTTTTCAAGCGTGTTGCCGCCAAAGAGTTGATTCACGCAATTCACATCGTCGCCGCCGGAGGCATCTACTTAGAGCCGTCATTGGCGGGCAAAGTCGTCGGCGGTTATATCGGGCGACGGTCGAAAACCGGCATCAATCCCGCCGGAGATTTGAGCGAGCGCGAGGAAGAAGTTCTACGACGCATCGCACTCGGTTACAGCAACAAAGAGATTGCCGCACAACTCGACATCAGCGTTAAAACCGTCGAAACATATAAGACGCGCTTGATGGAGAAACTCGATTTGCACAGTCGCGTTGACATTGTGCGCTACGCTTTGCAACAAGAATGGCTGCAAAAATCATAAATGCTTATTCAATATATTGAAAACTAAATTTCTGAAAGTATTATTTTGAATGTGAGTATTAGAATTTATTTAATTGCCAATGTATTGAAAATCATCTGCGGGAATTGATTATGAAATTATTTAGATATGTATGTTTAATTTTCACCGGACTGATTTTAGCGTTCGTGATAAGCGCGTGCGGTATATCGTCAAGCACGCCGAAAAGTTCGCTGCAAGCGGCGTGCGCGGCAGTCGAGAATAAAGATGTCGCCGCATACAAAAAAACTCTCTCGAAAAGCAAATTGGCAGGTATGGATGCAACCGCGAAACAGTCGAATATCTCGACTGACGAATTGCTGAAAAAATATCTGGACGTGATAAGTTGTCCCGCATCGCCGGAAACGGGAGATGAAAAAATTAATGACGACAAAGCGACGTTGACATTAAAAAATTCTTTGACCGGCGACGTTGATAAATATAATTTCGTCAAAGAAGAAGGTGTATGGAAATTGGATTAGTAAATTTTTCGTCATCCTGCATTGAAATACGGAATCAAAAGCCAACACGGTTTGATAATTTAATCACCGTGATAAAAAAGATGTTGATAAAATCAATCGGGCTTTTTTCCATCAAATACCTCAGAGCGCGATTCTCCAAAGACAAATTTAAATCGGGCGCATTTATCCAGCTATACTCGGCTTTCCAATTAAAATAAATCAAAGGCGAAATCGAATCTCATAACAGACCTCGGCAGCGGCTCTGCCGTTTTCCGTCTGCTTCAAAATGGTAACAACCGATGTTCGCTAAATTTATTTTTGTTGAAGTTTGCGGTTCTTCTTACATTTTTATTTTAATTACTTTTGCTCTGCAATTTACCGCGGTTTCGCTTTAACTGTCTAACAATTGAAGAGATAAATTGATCCTCTGATATTTGTCGTATAAATCCACATTGAACGACCGCTTATTTTCCCGACCGGCGACTAGGTTTTTCCTGACACGCAAAGTGTGTTGTTCCCGATATACACGATTTTGGGGACATGCGATGATTATTTTAAGTTATTCACAAAAGCCTGTCAGATGTTCGAGGGTATGAACGGTAATAGCGAACATTGAAACGGTGAAGACCATAATGAATCTTATTGAAACAAGTTCATAAACTTCAAGCTAACATCTGTTACGTAGCAATTTACCGGACTTGGATGACGAGTTTTAAATCGTTTTCTCGTTGGAAACGGCAACCGAGCAACACGCGAAGTTATCCGAGGATAACCTAGCTAAAATAACGAGAAGCCCTGTTCATCACTTCAATTAATGAACAGAGCTTCTGAAACCGCAACATCAGCCGCATCGCTGCGATAAAGATGTCTCGATAGATAATACATCTTAGCACATTTGCGATGGCGGCACAATCAGAATACAAGGAGAACATAATGAATTTTAAGAAATTTACCGCGCAAGCGACATCTCTGGTGCTGAGCTTAGGAATGCTCCTCACCAATTTTGGCAGCCTTCAAACTGTAAGAGCCGCCGACCACCGCGATTCGGGAGCTGTAGATGCTCTTCCCGAAGGCGATTTAACGGACGTTTTTGCCTTCGTTGACCCAGCTAATACGGGCAACGTCGTGTTAATTCTACCTGTCAATCCATTTACCAACCCGTCCGAACTACCCAGTATTCGTTTTAGCGAAGAGTTTCTTTATCAATTTAAGATTGATAACCGCGGCACTGCCCAGGAAGATACCGTCGTGCAGTTCAACGTTCACGGCGGCAGAGGTCCTCAGACATACGATGTCGTGATCGGCACGCCGACCGTCAAAGGTCCCCACGGTAATGTCCGCATCACCGGCACGACGCTTTGCTCCGGCACGGTCAATACCGGCGCGGCAGGCGGTCCGACGATGGCGAGTTCGGTTGTTACCGATTCTTCGACCAACTCGAAATGCTATGCCGGTGCCGCCGACGATTCATTTCAAACCGATGTAGCACAAGCGGCGTTTCGCGTCGGCGCGAATCCGAATCCGACGGAAAATGCTCCGAATCACACGCAAGATGTGTTTCGCGGTTTCGTCAGCACTTCGTTCGGTCCGCTTCGCGGTCGTCCGCTTCGTGCGGATGCGACGAGCGGTGTTGACGGTTTCGGCGGCTATGATACCTCGATCTTTGCGGTTTCTTTGCCGAAAGATATGCTTCGCGGCACGGGTATCCGGGTTCCGAATGCTCTCAGCACTACGCTCAATCCCGCCAATCCGGCGTTCATCGGCGCGTGGGGAACGATTAGTCGTCCGACATCGGAATCATTCGACGGTTACACGACCACGGCATCAGACACATATGAACAATTTGAACGTATGGGACAACAGTTGACCGGCACCGTGTTTGCTTTCGGTCCGAGTCCCGACGGCTCGGCGACACACGGCTATTCTGCTTTGACGTATGCGGAAGCCGGATTGCCGCCCGGCGGCAATGGTTTTTTGACGACCGGCGAAATCAAGGACTTCTTTAACGCTTCGGGTCCGGAAACCGACAATACATATTTCTCGCGTTACATTCCCGACTCGCTCAGATCCGGTGGTGGTGTAACGGGTGTTCTCACCAACACAATCGAAGGTCGTCAGACGCTGCTTACCGCCGCTGGATTTACCGCTCCGGGCGGTGTCTCCGGTGTCTCGCTTTTCCTGCCGCAGCTACCTAATGACATCGTGCATAATCAAAACAACAGGTTACAACGCCAGTTGCTTTTCCCCGATTATTTGCGTTTGAACTTAGATTTGCTGCCGACGCTGCCCATCGAACGAGGTGCGGGTGGACATAGCAACAGCGATCCGACATTATCATTTGCTTCCTGGGGATTACAGAACGGTCGCCGTCCAGCGGATGATGCGACGGATGTCGTCCTTCGTATTAACCGTGAACTCGACGATGTGAAATTCCCCAACAACCTGCTCGTCTTAGGCTTGGGAACGGGCGGAGCCGCCGCGTTGATTCCGGGAAGTGGAGCGCAAGGCAGTCGCCATACGTTGCAATGTGAACAACTGCAAGTGACGATTACCAATCCGCAAATCCTTCAGCCTTGTGAAGATGCGCGTATCTTTTTGGTGCTTCAGGGAACGGACTTCATCGAACAATTGCCGACCAATGTGGAAAATGCCGCGAATCAAGTAAGTCAACAGCGATTACTTTCGACGACGTTTCCTTACATTAGTCTTAATCCGGTTCCGGGCGAACCCGGCACGGCGAATTTCCCGCCGCAACAGTAACCGACGGACTGTTAAACCTGCGGGAAGAGTTTTAAAAACTCTTCCCGCAAATTCTACACCGAGGAGAAGAACAATGAATAAAAAACGCCTTTTCATAATGTCTGTCGCAGTGGTTACGCTTCTCGGCGGAGTGATTTTTTTTGCCGCTATGCGTCACGCCTCAGCAATTGAAACTCCGCTCACACGCCACGATCAAAACATCAAATTCCTTGAATCGCGCACCGATGCTTATCCCGAAGACTCGGAATCACACCGACTGCTGGCTTCGGGATTCGTGATACGCGCCGAAGCGACCGGCGATGCTGCCGATTATGACCGAGCAATAGAAGAAATTGATAAAGCCGACAAGTTAGACCCCGACAGTCTGCGTCTGATTCAGGCACGCGCCATTATCCTATTTTCGCGGCATCATTTCCAAGAAACAAAAACTATCGCCGAACGCGGCTTGCAGCGCGACCCGAACAACGCCGATTTACTCGGTCTCGCGGGTGACGGTGCGCTCGAATCGGGCGATCTCGAAACGGCGGAAAAACACTATCGTCATCTTATCGAAACCAGTCCGAAAATGACGGGCGCGTGGACGCGAATGTCGCATCTGGAGGAAGTGCGCGGCAATCTCGAAGAAGCGGCGCGTTTGATGGAAAAATCAATTGACGCAAATTATCCGAAGCCGCTCTCGAACACCGGCATCGCGTGGGCGCGCTCGATTCTCGGAGAGATTGAAGCCAAGCGCGGCAATCTCGACGAAGCGCGTCGCCAGTATAATTGGGCGTTAAACAAAGTCCCCGATTATGCGCTCGCGCTCGAATTCTTAGCCGATCTCGAACAGTGGCAAGGTAAATTAGACGAAGCGGAAAAAATCTACCGCAAACTACTTTCCCAAAAAGCCGATCCGAAGTGGCAGATGAGTTTGGCGACTTTACTCGAAAAACGCGGCGCAAAAGACGAAGCCGCACAGCTCAGCGCGGAAGCACGCAAATTTTACGAGCAGTCCGTCGCCAGCGGCAACGAAGGTTATCTGCGTCCGTTAGCGACACTCGAACTCGACGAGCATAATTTTGAACGCGCCGCCGAACTAGCCGCGCGAGATATGGCACTGCGCCCGACGACCGAAAGCCGCGCGATTTACGCCAACATTCTCAAAGCGGCAAACGATGCCGGACAACCGCTGACCGTCGCTCAAAATGTTCAATGACAAAGCATTTTCAAAAGCGAATCGGTTGGAATTACAAAGGAATTATATGAACGTCAAACATCAAATCACCAAGCGTCGTCGCGCAATATTCACGATGTTCGTTTCCGTAATGTGGATTATCGGAATTGCGGCGGGCGCGGCGTTCGGTCACGCGCTCGGCAATTTCACAATCAATCATTTCGCCCGCATTCAAATCGGCGATGAGCGTATTTCAGTTCGTTACGTCGTGGATATGGCGGAGATTCCCGCGCTGCAGGAATTGCAATCCGCCGATGCGAAAGGCAACGGCACACCGACGGATGAAGAACTGAACGCCTACCTGAAACGCGCCGCCGGAGTTTATGCTGACGGATTATTCCTAACCGTTGACGGCGAGCGTTTACCGCTCAAAACAATTAATCAAAATATCAGTTTACCTGGCGGTTCGGGCGGTTTGCAGACGCTGCGGATCGAATTCGATTATGAAACCGCGCCGATGTTTCTCGATGCACAGAAAATACAACGTCTGCGTTTTGAAGACACGAATCAGCGAGACCGCATCGGCTGGCGCGAAATCGTCGTCGCGCCGTCCGCCGCAATCGCAGTTTTCGACAGCACTGCTTATAACAATGCCGTCACCGACGAACTCAAAGCGTATCCCGAAAATTTAACTGCCTCGCCGCTCAACGAATCCGTCGCTTCGTTATCATTTACAAAAGGTAATGTGCCAGCCAATGCCGTCGCTTTACATGCCCGCGCCGCTGACGCATACGCCGCCCCGATTGGTGGAAATGATGCCGCAACGCTTCAATCAACAAATTCCAGCAATGCGCCCGTAATTTCTTCTAGTAGCTCGACGATTGACCGAACGCGCGACCAATTGACCGAATTGATTTCCGTGCCGACTTTGACACCGCTCGTCGCGTTGTTCGGCTTGCTGTTCGCAATGGTGCTTGGCGGTTTGCACGCGATGTCGCCGGGTCACGGTAAAACTATTGTCGGCGCGTATCTCGTCGGCTCGCGCGGCACGGCGAAACACGCGGCGTTTCTCGGTTTGACCGTTACGATTACACACACATTGGGTGTCTTTGCGCTTGGACTGATAACGCTTTTCGCATCGCAATATATTCTGCCCGAAACACTTTTTCCCGTGTTGAGTTTCGTGTCGGGCGCAATTGTTCTCGGCATCGGCTTGAGTCTTTTCGTGCGTCGTCTGCGCGGAGCGTTCGGCGGCGCGGCGCATCAACACGGCGAACACGATTTTGAACACGCGCACGATAACGAATATGATTCGTCCGACCATCAACACATATCCGATCCAATGATGCCGCATTCGCACGGCGGCGGCATCGCGCACACGCATCTTCCGCCGGGCGCGGATGGTTCGCCTGTAACGTGGCGCAGTCTGCTCGCGCTCGGCATTTCCGGCGGGTTGCTGCCGTGTCCGTCGGCGTTGGTCGTGCTGCTGTCGGCAATCGCACTCCACCGCGTCGGCTACGGATTATTGCTGGTGATGGCGTTTAGCGTCGGGCTGGCGGCGACATTGACGGCGGTCGGTTTGGCATTCGTTTATGCGGGGCGTTGGTTGAAACGAGACAATTCTGCGGTCAATAGTTTGACGCGCATTTTGCCGGTATTGAGTTCGTTCGTTATTGCTTGTGCAGGCGCGTTCATTTGCGTCGAGCCGATCAAACAAAGCGGCGTGGATTTCAATGCGTGGCTGCCCGCACCGAACTTTCAGACTGGATCAGTTTCAATCGTTTCGATACTTGTTTTCGGGTTTTTATTCGGACTCAAACACGCGGTCGAAGCCGATCATCTGGCGGCAGTTTCAACTATCGTGAGCGAACGCAAAAGTATCTTGAGTTCGTCTTTGGTCGGCGGATTGTGGGGCATCGGTCACACGATTTCGCTGCTTGCGGCAGGTATCGTCGTCATCGTTCTGCACATTGAAATCGGCGAACGTCTGGCATCGGCATTGGAGTTCGGCGTGGCGTTGATGCTGGTCGCGCTCGGCATCAATGCCTTGAGTAAATTGATGCGCGGCGGCACGCTTCATTTTCATCAGCACCATCATTTCGGACACGCGCATCTGCATCCGCATTTGCACGATGTCGCGTCGGGAAATTCCGACGACGAGATCGTTGAAGCCGAAACGCATCACGGATTGCGAATCGGCGCACGTCCGCTGCTCGTCGGCATCGTTCACGGACTCGCGGGCAGCGCGGCGTTGATGCTGCTCGTTTTGTCAACGATCAAATCGCAGATCGTCGGAATGGCGTATATCGGCGTTTTCGGCATCGGTTCGATTGGCGGAATGATGTTGATGAGCGCACTCGTCGGTCTGCCCGTTCATTTGACCGCCAACCGCTTCGCGTCCGGCACGCGCGTTTTGCAAGGACTCGCGGGCGCATTCAGTCTAGGTTTCGGATTATTTATGACATACGAAATCGGTTATGTTGGCGGTCTGTTTCGTTAAATCTATATACAGACTTTGAAATTTCTCGCACATTACAAGGCGGGATAAATACATTGAATTGAATAATTGCTTTGAGAAAAAAATAATTTTGTCCTCGTTAACCTTTCCGGCATCATCGGGGATTTCAGATATTTATGAATATGCTTTCCACACGATCAAACTTGAATAAAATAAGAAAATCAACCGTTGACGCGGCGGATTTTTGCCACGCGAAAACCAACCGGCTGTTTGCCGCGCTTCCCGATGAAGATTACGGGCGATTAGCGTCCGCGCTCGAATTGAGAGATTTATCGGCGGGCGAGATTTTGTATGATTTCGGCGATGAAATGCCGTATCTCTATTTTCCGGTTACTTCAATTGTTTCTTTGCTTTATACGACGGCGACGGGCGCAACCGCCGAGATGGGAATGGTCGGCAGGAGCGGCGTGATCGGCATTTCGAATTTCTTAGGCGGCAAAACGACGACAAATCAGGCAATCGTCCAAATGGCGGGCAACGCATACAGAATAAAAACAAAAATTATCCGCGACGAATTTGCGCTCGGCGGTGTGCTGCAAAGAATTTTATTGTGTTACACACAATCGCTGCTAACTCAGGTTTCGCAAATCGCCGTCTGCAATCGTCTGCATACGTTTGAACAACGTCTGTGCCGCTGCCTTTTATTCAGCCACGACTGCGTAATGAAAGATGAAATTCATTTGACGCAGGAAACTATTTCGCATCTTTTGGGCGTGCGGCGCGAAGGCGTAACGGTCGCCGCCGGAAGATTGCAGGATGCAGGTTTAATTAGATATTCCCGCGGTCATATTCAAATTCTCGACCGTCCGGGACTCGAAAAACATACTTGCGAATGTTACGAAGTAGTGAAAAGCGAGTATGAGCGACTGATAGCGGTATAAAGTCCGTTCAAAATTAAACTCGCACGTTTTTTTTGAAATTGCCGCTCGAAGTTTGTGCCTTTGAAAAAAGATCGAGCAAAGGTTTGTTTGATTTATTCGGCGTGTGAAGAAGCGGCAAATTTCATCAGCGCGTTTCTCAACATTTTTCTTCCGAAACAAATGTGCAGTTTAGCTGTTTCAATCGGAATTTCTAAAATTTCCGAGATTTCCCGGCACGATAAATTTTCCACATCGGCGAGCAGCATCGCTTCCCGGGAACGCGGCGGAATTTTTTCAAGACACAAAATTATTTCTTTATCGCTGAGTTTTTGTAAGACCAAAGGTGACAAAAGATCATCACCTTCAATAATTTTGAATTCGCTTTTTTGCAGTCGAGGAAATTGCCCGAATTTATGGAAGAGGATTTTATAAAGCCAAACCCGCATATTTGTTTCGGGTCGGCAACAGTAAAAAGCATTCCGCGCCTCGAAATAAACTTCCCGGATCGCATCTTCGGCGACGGCGCGATTGTGCGTTAATCTGACGGCGGCGCGGTAAAGTTCGTTTAAATACGGCATCGCCGCCGCAAAACTCCGCTGTTCATTATTTTGCATAAGATTTTGCATCAGCAGGTTTTCCAGAGCGAATTTGCAAAATAAAACTTTTCGTCTAAAAAATTTTCCACAACTTTGAAACCGCTTTGGCGGGCGATTTGCTCGATCATCGGCAGAGTATATTTTCTCGACATTTCCGTAAAAACAGTTTCGCGCTCGTCAAAAATAAATTCTTGTTTGAAGCATTTGACGAAAACCGTCTGTTTTTCGCGGCTTCTCAAAAACGAACGCGCCGCGCCTTCGACCGAACAGTATTCGGCGCAATGTGTAAATTTACTTTCGTCAAAATTCGCGCCGAGTTCGCGGTTGATTCGGGTTAATAAATTCAGATTAAAAGCGGCGGTAATCTTTTGCGCGTCGTCATAAGCGCGGAGAATTGTCTGCGGTTCTTTCTGTAAATCGAAACCGATAAAAAGCAAATCATTTTCTCCGGTTGCGGCTCTCAATCTTTTCAAAAACGAAATCTCGTCGGCAATGCTGAAATTTCCGATGTTCGAGCCGAGAAAGAAAATAACTTTTGCCCGTTCGGAATCCGGTTCGAGCGCGTCCAGAATCTGCAAATAATCGCCGCAGCGCGATCTGACGGGAAGATTCGGAAATTCTTCGTTGAATTTTGTGGTCAAAATTTCTAAAGCGCACGCCGAAATATCAACGGGCGAATAAGTAAAATCAATTTTTCGGCGCAGCAAACAATCAATCAAAATCGCCGTTTTCGTGCCGTCACCCGCGCCGAGTTCGATCAGATCGAGCGGCTTGTTTTGTGCGATGAACGCTTTTGTTATTTCACATTTCCGCCGCGAAAAAATCTGTGCTTCAGTCCGTGTTAAGTAGTATTCCGGCAAATTCATAATCTGCCGGAAAAGTTCACTTCCAGCGTCGTCATAAAAGTATTTGGACGACAAAAATTTCGGCATCGAAGACAGTCCGCGCCGCACGTCTTCGGCGAAAGTATTTAATTTAGTTTGCGAATGATCGAGCATTTTTATTTCAATTCCTGCAAAGCCGTCCGCGCTTTTTCCGCTTGCAGAGCGTCGAACTGCGGATTTAATTTCAAGGCTTTTTGCAAATGCGCGGCGGCTTGCGCGTTGTTTCCCGAAGCCTTTTCGATCATTCCGGCGTGATAAAAAAGTTTCGCGTCATTTGTTCCCAATTTCAGAGCGTCTTTCATTGCCGCGTTTGCTTCGCTCGATTTGCCCGCTTTTAAAGCCGTCCAAGCGAGTGCGTCCGCGCCGTAAATATCTTTTCGCGCCTCGTATTCTTTGGCGGCGAGATTGTATGCTTCTTCCGCTTTTACGTCGTGGTCAGCGTAGAAAAGCGCGAGACTTCGGTTGTAAAGCGCGCCGTTTAGCGCACTCAAACGCCCGATTTGTTCAACCAATTCGTATTGATTTTTCGCGTCCGCCTTTCGCCCCGCGAGTTTATACAGATCGCCGAGCGCGGCGACAAATTGCGGATCGGGCAGTATTTTGACGACCTTTTCGTAATTTTCGATTGCACCTTGTAAATCCTTCTGCGCGGCGCGAACTTTTCCGAGCGAAGCGACGGCGCGATAATAATCCGGGAAAGTCGTTAATGAATCACGGTAATTTTTCTCAGCCGTTTGATAATCACCAACCGAAAAAGCCGTTTCGCCCAACTGCCAGCGAATCCAAGCGACGGTTTCGCGCGGCGGAACAGGTTGATCGAGCGCGAATGTTAAAGCGTCGGCAAGATGTTTTTGCGCCGCTTGATTATCGCCTTTTATCAGCGAAAGTCTGGCAAATCTCGTTTCGCTGCCGTCGCTCGAACCATTGTCGAGCAGCGTGATTTTTTTGTAGGCGATTTCGGCTTCGTCGTATTCGCCGAGTTCCAAAGCCGCATCGCCTAAAATAGATTGCGGATAACTTTTCGTCGAGTCTAACTTGATCAATTTAAGCGCGTTTTCCTTCGCCGAAACGAATTCGTGCGACGCGAATTCGGACAAAGCGAGCGCGGCGAGACCGCCTGCGTTTCGCACTTCCGGCACGGAATCGAGCGATCTTTTGGCGGCGCGAGACGCGAGATCGAGAAACTGCGCGTTGCCCGTTTCACGCAGTTTCTGCAAATAAAGACCGGCGAGTTTGTTGTTCGCGCTGAAATCTTCCGGGTCGGTTTTTAATCTGTTTTCAAAAAATCGAATCGCTTCGTTGTTCGACGTTTCATCGGACGAAATCGGCGCGGCGGGCGGAAGCGAAACAGCCGACACGGTTTCTTCGGATTTTATCTTGTCGCAGGAACTCGCCAATAATGCGACGAAAAGAATCAAAATTACGAACGTGAAAAATTTATCTTTTAAGAATTTCATAAAAACAAATTGCAAAAACTAAAAACTGATTCCCGAATGAACGGCAAATTGAATCGAAGCAAACCGCGTGCGATCCGGGCGGCGTTCCCAGCGCACCGGAAAATCCGCCTCGACAAAGTAATTCAATTTTTCATTTAATTTAAAACTGCGGTTGGTAATCGGCGTAAAACCGTAATTTCCCGTGCCGAATTCATACGCCGCGCGAACACCGACGGCATATTTTTTCTTGATGCTGTAAACAATTCCGGGATGAACGAGAAAGCGAAAATCCTGATTCGAAGGCGTGTTGATAATCGGAACAAATTCAAAATCGAACGCCGCCAGACTGTCTGTTCTCACAGTCAGTGCGAACGGAAAACCGATAATAAAATCGTCGGCAATCGTCGTCGTCACACCATTTCCGCGCGTGACAATCGGGATGACGATGCCGACGTGACCGCCGAAACGCGGCGGTTTCGGATCAGCTTGTTTTTCGAGTTCGGTTTCTTTCGCGTTTACTTTTTCTGATTTATTATCAACTTTTTCCGCATCAATTTCAGAATTCTCTTTTGCATTTTTATCAGCATTTTGTGTTGTTTCACTATTTTCAGTTGTTTTAATTGCTTCCGGCGATTCGCCTAGATTTTGCGAAACAGTTTGCGCTCGCAGATTTATCGTCGCCGTTATACATAAAGCGAAAATTAAAAGAAGAAAGCGAATATTCAAAAGGGGTTTTGTGTATTTCATTTTTATTTTCAATTATTTATCGCGCTTTTCGCGCGTCTCGCCTGAAAAGTCTCAAGCATTTAATTCCGATAATTTTTGTTTGGCGACGGCGGCTTGCAAAACATCAAAATTAGGATTTATTTTCACCGCGAGTTTTAAATACTTGACGGCTTCGACGCGATTGCCGAGTGATTGAGCGATCATTCCGGCGTGATAATTAATCCGCGCGTCGCGCGTGCCGAGCCGCAACGCTTCGTCAATCGCTTTTTTCGCTTCCGCCAAATCGCCTTTTTTATAAAGCGTCCACGCCAGCGCGTCGCAGGTGTAAACATCATTGCGTTTCGCTCTTTCGCTTTGCGTGATTGCCAACGCTTCGTCGAGTTTTACATCGTGATCGGCGTAGTAAAGCGCGAGCAGGCGCGAATATGTTCCGCCTTTGCCGGAGTTTTCGCGTTCGATAAATTCGAGCAGATCATATTGTTTTTTCGCTTCGTCCGGCTGACCGTTTTTCGTGTAAAGATCGCCGAGCGAAATCGCAGTTTCGGGCAAAGGAACTCGTTCCTGCGACTGTTTGTAAAATTCGATTGCCGCGTTCACGTCGCCCGCCGCTAACCGCGAACGCGCTTTTCCGGCGAGCGCGAGATGATAATTCGGTAAATAATAAAGCGCGGCATCGAATTCGTGTTCGGCGGCGGCGGATTCGCCGTTGTTCAGCAAAAGATCGCCGAGATGAACTCTGCACCACGCCGAAGTTTCCGGGTCGGGCGACGCTTCCGCCGCCGCCCGCATCGCTTCAATCGCGCCTTTGACATCGCCCTGCAATTCGCGCAGATAAGCGGCTCTCGAATAAGAATTCGTTCCCGGACGCAAATTCATCATTTCCCGCGCCGCATCGAACGCTTCGTCGTAACGACCGAGTTCAATCAGCGCATCGGTCATCGCGCCGTAATTTTGCGCGTCATTCGGCTGGATTTCCTTCGTCTGCCGAGCAATTTCGAGAGCTTCGTCAAAACGATGATAGACGAGCAAAAGCATCGCTTTTAATTTGAGCGCGTCGTAATTATTTTCCGCCGTCGCTGTTTCAAACGAACGATTCAAAGCAGTTTCAGCTTTCGAGTTAAACCCGAAATCACCGGTTTCACGAGCTTTTTTCATAAATGCGGCGCACAAAAGGTTATAGCCTTTTGCGTCCGCCGGAGATTTTTCGACTAATTCTTGCGCCGTTTGAATCTGGCGGTCAGAAGCCGTCGCCGAGGAGGTTGCGGCGACGGTTTTTGAGGAAGGAGAATTTTCTGATAACTCGGCTTGCGACGGCGCGAAACGAACAGCCGCAAAGATCGCCGTTGCCAAAAGAACGATTCCGATAATTAGTAAAGTTTTTTTCGGCATAAATTTATCTCGAACTTTAGTCAATTCTCAGATTGCCGGAGACGATTCCTGTCAAGTTCGTCTCCGGCAGGCAAACTAAATAAACAATTATTCAGTTTGCCTTTCGTTCGCCGGGCGAACATTTACGGCTGATTGTGCGTGTGCGTGTGCGTGAAACCTTCCTGCGGCAATCCCAAATACGGGAATTGGCGCAAAAACGGCACATCGTTGGCATTGACGTTATCGGTCAAAGCCGCCGCTGTCGGACACGGAGTGCCGCCGAAATTCGCCTGAATCACGCCGCCCCAGAGTTTGAGCAGAACATCAACCGAGTCGTCAGCAACACGCCGACCGTTCGGGAAACCGGCGAAATCTCCGCCTAAAACGCCGAGCGGATTTTCGACCGCCGCAGGCGGAATGTTGTAATTAAGCCGCAATTCGTCGGCAATCGCCGGATTTCTGTTTTGCGTTTCGCGGTTGCCGGGAAATCCGTTGACTGTGCCAGCCGGATAACCGAGCATAAACGAAGCGACTTGATCCCGGCGATTCAATGTGTCCGTGCAGCGCGTAAATTCTCTTAATTGCTGAACGAGCGTATTCGGTCCCTGCTCGTTTGCCGGATTCAAAATAAACGGGTAGATATTGTTTTCATCTTTGGTCGGCTCGGTGGCGTTATAAAAATCTTTCGCCTTGATCGGATCGAGAAATTCATTGAAAAGCGGATTGGACAGACGCGAAACTTGCGTAGCGTTACCATTTCCATTACCGTTACCGTTGTTATTTTCGCCAACTAAATTGACACATAATTGATTCGGTTTAACCGATTGAGCATTACAAACCGGAAGTTTAGTGCGGCTGGCGGTCGCCCAAACGCCGATGATGCCGTCGGTATCGCCCGCTGCGCGCAGACGCGCTTTCGGAATTTCGACGGCGAGCGCGGAAACATTGAAACCGCTCGTTCCGTCCGCGCCGCTCGGATTTATCAAGTCGAACGCCGTTCCGAGATCAACGTAAAAACCTTCGTCGCGCGGTCCGACGAAAGATCGCAAACCGCCGGAATTTGGCGCGGTGTGAACCGCCAATTGTGCGAGATTTTGATAAACCACCGAAGTGTCGCCGCGCACGACCGTGCCGCCTCTGCCGACTTCGGCGACATTAATTGATTTCGGACCCGGACGATGCGGCGCAGTTCGCACGTTTTCCAGCAGAACTCTGCCGTTTCCCGACACGCCTTTGCCGAATTCTCTCAGCGTGTAACTCTGCGGCTGATTCAAATTAACGTATTGCGAAGTCGGATCAGCCGGATTCGGCGGCGGCAAAATCGTATTCGTGTTATAAAGATAAGTTCCCGGATCAACGATGCGCGACGTAAACTGATAACGATATGTCAAATCCGGTTTCGCGTCGCCGTCCACGTCAATATTGATTTCATAATTGACGAAATCCGAAAGTTTATAAAAATTGGGACCGTTCGCCGGTTCCTGCAAAGGAACGTAATTGGCGATAACCGTTACATAATCTGAACGTCCGGCTTCGGTGCTGACAAAAGCGTAAACATCCGTATTATCCGCCGCCGGATCTTCCGAAATAAACGGCGAATCCCGGTGGCTCGATGCCCGCGCAAACGGCGCGAACATTACGCCGATCATAAAACTCATCATCACGGCAAACGCGCTGAACTTTGTCAAATAACGAGTCGCCGCCGTCATCATATTGTCATTAAATACGATTTTTATATTTTTATTACTGCTCATTTTCTTAGCTCCATTTGATTTTTTTTGACAGGCGTTTTGACAGGTTTTTGACAAACGAATATCCTGACGGCAATTGCCGCTTAGTCTATTCGTTTGATTTTTTATAAAAATTGATTTGCCGGAAGATTATCCGCGCCGAATAATTTTCGGTCTTCGGCGCGGATAAGCAAACCGTCTATTGTCTGGTTTTATCATCAGTCGAACTTCCCGGAGGCGACGGCTGATACGGCTTGGCGACAAACGGGAATTGATTTCCGAACGGTTTGTCGTTCGCATCAACTTTATCGCCGAGCATTTTGCCGTTGTTGATCGTGGTGAAAACCATATCAACCACATCATCCTTCAAACGTCGTCCGCCCATTTTGGTAAATCCGCCGTCTTTATTGTCGCCGCCGCCCGAACCTTTATTCGGAACGGTTACGTCAATCCGCAGAATATCGCCGTTCAAAACTGCTGCTTTCGCCAAGATCGCCATATGTGCGTCGTCGGTGTTGAATAATTTCAGCGATTTTACGATGTCGTCCTTAAAACGTCCTTTCGCGTCGTCTTCGGTCGAAGCGGCGTTGTATTCGTCTTTGCGCGCGGGCGGAATCAAACCGTTATTCACCAGCGGTCCGCCGTCGCGGTCAATCGTTATCCAATCGCCGTCCGTTTCAATAACATTGTTATCTTTGATTTTCATCCGTTCGCGCCGCTGCGTGACGGCGTTGATTCCGATGATATTACCTTTGCCTTTGAGCATCGCTACCGGAACTTCGACCGCCGTAATCAAAACATTGAGTCCGGCGTAAGTGTCGCGTCCGCCGCGTTCGGAAAGACGTTTCAAATCGGGATGACCGGGATTCATAATCGCCGAAGCGACCGTGCGGTTCGCGCCCGTGTCGTCTAAGAAAAACGGATCGTCCGCGACTCCGGCGTAAAACGACGCGCCGGTTTCTTTATTGTTGGTAACGACAAAATCGGGAGCATCATATTCCTGATTTGAAACGGTTGTCGGCGCAGTAAATTTCTTGCCGTTCGGCAGTTCGATGGTCGCCGTCTGCGTCGTCACGCGTCCCAAACCCGGCGAATAATAAACGTCAACGTATGTGTCGGGTTTGGCATCGCCCGTGTTTTCAATTTCAAAACGATAACGAATGTTATGGTCAAAAATCGCTTCGCCGAAATGCTCGCCGGCAACGATAAATCCTTGCGTGGACATCATCATCACGACTTTTGAATTGTCGTTCGGATCGAGAAATGACCAGTGATCGTCAATATCGGCGGCTCTGTCCTGCGTGATAATCGGCGAATCAATATGATCCGACGCACTCGCGTCCCGCGTTACCGGCAGTTGAAAAACCGCCATTCCAATCGCCAGCAAAACGGCGGCGAAAGCAAAACTTTTTGTTTTTTTATTCATCATTTATTCCTCCTTAAATTTAAAAACCTTCTAAACGAATTATTCCGTAACTCACAGACTTTCAAAGATGCTGCTGAGATATTTTCTTTTTCACTCGAGCATCGAAAAAGTCACGTATTTTGAAAAAAAATCGGTTCTTCGATACGGTAATAATTTGTTCGTTTAACCGAGTTCTTTAATTAAGTTCGAGATTAAATGTTTTAGGGTTGGTTATTCTGTGCGTTTTTACACATTGAGATTTTGGCGTAAAATTCTTTAGTTTTATTTGTATTTTAAGCGACGGGAAATGATTTGGAGTTTAGTATTTCTCGCCGCGACGAAATGAATGGCAAACCGCTTTTTAATTTCGTATATTGTTTTGTAAAAAAAAACGAAACTCGCTGTTTGCGCGCTCTTATGTTAATTTAACTTTCACAAAGGGAGACTTCCTTTTAAAGATTTTTAATAAAAAAAACAAGTTATGCTTAATGCCGCGGCGGTTTTCCAATCCGAAGATGTTGAAAGCCGAATTTCCGCTCAGAATTATGATTAGCGAGATTGCAAGGCTGAAATTTTCAAAAGAAAAATCGGCAGTCAATAAAAGAATTGCTTAACAATCAAAAGAATTGCGAAAAAAATGGTCGCCGACAATAGAAAACCAGTTGTCTAAAATTTTCCACGAATAGACAACTGGTTTTCTTGACAAGTTTGCCGAATTTCATCGGAATTTCGATGCGCGTCAACAGTTGCGGAATTAGTGTTCGATATTCTTTTTCTACAAGTTAAAAGATACTTGCCCGATAAAGCAAAAGTTCTCTAACTTTGTATTATACCGAATTAAATTCCGCATAAATAATTAGGCGGGATTTATAAATTGAATGTCATCCTTTTTTTTTACAATCTGATGACAAAAGCGGAATTTCAGTTTTTCCTCGATTATACCTGATTCATCCGCATTCGATTAGCGGCGCGTAAGGCTTCGCCCGCCGTCCAGATTGCCGCGCCGAGAAATAGTAAATCTTTAGCTATAAATTGTCCCGGCATCGGCGACGGAAACGGGAAACCGTAACCCGGCTGCCACACGCCCGGCGTAGTCAGGGCGAAACTCAGCGTAATCAAAAACATAATGATCGCGCCGATGCTGCCGATTGCCGAAATCTGCGGCGCGAACGGGCGCGTGGCGATCAGCAGAGCCACAATAATTTCAGTTGTTCCCAAAAGCGACGAAACCGCTCTAACGCTCATAATGCTCAGCATCCAAGACATCAAAGGCGAATTGGCAATAAGTCCCTGAATGCCTTCCGCCTCGTAAGCCGTGAATTTCAACGCGCCGACCCAAAGCAAAATAATTACTAAACCGTAGCGAATGACTTTCGCGCCGACGTTTTCCAACGTATAGCCCAAATTATTCACATCACCGTGTTCCATCGTGTCAATTGTTTCCATTCTCGTTGCCATTTTTATTTTTCTCCATAATTTGACCGTCGTTGAAAAATCACGAACAGATCAGCTTGAATTTTTCCAAATAGATTTCTCCAAAATAATTTACGATTTCATTTCACGCCCATTTTATCCGCCAGACTTTTAATCATTTCGAGATGCGTTTTAAGTGTCGGCAGAGTTTTCGTCGCAAATTCTTTAACATCGGCATCGCCCGCCGTTTTGGAAACGCTCTCGAACGCCGTTACGTCTTTTTCGTGCGCTTCGAGCATCGCCATCACATACGCTTTATCGAATTCCGCGCCGCTCAGTTTCGATAGTTTGTCCATCACTTCTTTGTGCGTCGGCAAAACGTCCGGCGGCAGCGTTACTTTTTTCTGCGCGGCGAGTTTTTCAAGTTCCTTGCCCGCTTTCGTGTGGTCATCAACCATTTTCTGCGCGAAGGCTTTGACATCGGCGTTTTTTGATTTCGATAAAGCCATTTTGCCGAGTTCGACTTCCGCCATTCCGCCGGGCGCGGCATCGTTGATAAATGCCAGATCGCCGCCCGTAACCACCGTGTCGCCTTTGTCGCTCGGCGGTTTCGCCGGTTCGGTTTTTACCAAAGGCTCGCTGTTCGCCGTGCCTTTATTGCTCGGCTCACTCGAACAAGCCGCGCCGAAAGCAAACAGCAAAACGACCGACAAAAATAAAATGCGCGATTTCGTTTGATAAATCATTTTCTTCTCCGGGGTTTATTAAAATAAATAAAACTAAAATTTACCGCTTCTCAATTAATTCGGCGGGAATAAATTGCCTGATTCAGGCTATTTTACTTTCTGAAGGAGCGATTAATTTCGCCGGTAATTTCAATCACTAATATTTACGGTTCGCCGGCGGTCAAAGAGTAAATGAACTGATTCAGGTTAAAATTTTACGAAACTAATTTTCTGTGCGTTTTTACACATACGAAAATTCCTTTGTTTTGTGAATTTACAGAGAAACGAAGTTCTTTTCGGATGACAAAATTATTTTCTCTCTTGTTAGCGCACTAACAGAGTTATTTTTCGGATGATGATTATACTCTCATCCATCACGATATAAGTTCGAACATTTATCAATATGCTTTTAACCAGAACAAATTTTGCCAAAGTAAGGAATTTAAACGAGATGAACAATGTCGGCACTATAAAAAATTTACCTGTCGAAACGGCGGATTTTTGTAACGCGAAAACAAACCGTCTGCTCGCCGCGCTTCCTCAATCGAATTACGAACGGCTTTTGCCGAATATGGAACTGGTAGATTTATCGCTCGGCGAGATTCTTTACGATTTCGGCGACGAAATGTCGCATATTTACTTTCCGGTTACGGCGATTGTGTCTTTACTTTATACGACGGCGACGGGCGCGACCGCCGAGATAGGAATGGTCGGCAGATGCGGCGTAATCGGTATTTCAACTTTTCTCGGCGGCAAAACGACGGCAAATCAGGCAATCGTCCAAATTGCGGGCAGCGCGTTCAGAATAAAATCGAAAATTATCTGCGAAGAATTTGCGAGCGGCGGCGCGTTACAGCACATCTTGTTGTGTTATACGCAATCGCTTTTAACGCAGATTTCGCAGGTCGCCGTCTGCAATCGTCTGCACAGTTTTGAGCAGCGTCTGTGCCGTTGGCTTTTATTTAGTCACGACTGCGTGATGAAAGACGAAATAATTTTGACGCAGGAAATTATTTCACATCTTTTGGGAGTGCGGCGCGAAGGCGTAACGGTCGCCGCCGGAAGATTGCAGGACGCGGGTTTGATTAGCTACGCGCGCGGTCACATTTTTATCCGCGACCGTTCGGGCTTAGAAAAACACACTTGCGAATGTTACGAAGTAGTGAGAGCCGAGTATGAAAGATTGATTTCGATGTAGATTTTTTTTAAATCAAAAGTGTTTCGCTTTTTGAAATTGTTTTAACAAACGGCTGATAAAATCTCGAAGCCGATTGAAATTTTCGGGACACGAAAGATAAATGCCCGGTTCGACCGATATTTCGTTCTCGTTTGAACCATCGGCGCAGAAAATTATCGCCGGAATATTTTCGTTTAAGTTCGCTTGTCTGCGAATAAAGCGGGTTTTTTCGATGACTTCTTCGGTTTCGCCGTCGAGACTGACGAGCAGTAAATCGAAATGATTCATCTGTGCAGAGGTCGCGGCTTCGTGTTCATCTCCCGCAGTTTTAATTTGATAACCGTCTTTCGTCAGCATCATTTCGATGCTCTTGCGCGTCGCTTCGACATCATTGACCACTAAAATATTTTGACTGCTGTTACCGATCATCACGTTACAACTCCAGAATTTTCATTTTGAGAGGACAGGACATTTTTTATCAAATGAAACTGCGCCGTTCTGTGCGGTTTCCAACATATGGAAAAATAAAGAAATTATTTTTGCGCCGGCAAATTCAAACGGCGTTCGATTTCGATGCCTTCGCGTCGGGCGTTTGCCCATTTTAGCGGCAATGATTTTATTTCGCCGCTGACTTTTGCAGTCGTCAAAAAATCCAGCATTTCGAGAATGATTTTTCTTTCCAGTTCGCGGTGAAACGGCACACCGAAATGATGTCCCATCATAAACGGCAGAAAAACGGCGCGCGGCGGTTTGATATGTTCGGTTACATCGAGCGCGACTGAAACGGAAACAGTCGGAATTTTTCTTTTTTCGACGGCGCGCTGCACGAGCGCGATGCTCTGATGGCAGATAGGTCACGCAGGCGCGAGCAAAACGATGTCGGGTTTTTCCGCTTCGACCGCTTCGGCAATTTCTTCGGCAAGCGTATTTTCCAGACGTTCCGCATCCATATTGTAGCCGATAAACGTGTAAAAATTTTCGGTCAAGCCGCCGATGATTTTTTCGTCCGCTAATTCCTGCAAACGCTCAATCGGAAAAATTACATTTAAATCCCTTTTTGCTCCGAACGTCGGATATTTTAATTGATGAATTTCTAAATCTTCGGTTTTTGAATCGGAAGGAACCCGGCGAAACGAATAATCGCCGACCGGATGAACCGTGTCGAACGGCATCGAATTTTTCGGCTGAACGCCGGACGTAGAAACGAAACACAGACGCGATTCCGACAGAGGCTTTTGCAGTTTTGCCAGCGGAATAAAATCGTTTTTCGTAATCATCGCGCCCGGATAGCGTTCGTTGACCGTCTGCCACAAACCGGGACGCATCTGCGTTGAAGTTTTTTCTTTAGAGTTCGCCATCGTGAATCCATTCTCCCGAACGCTTTACGAAATAAAAATGCAGATGAAAAAACAGATGCGCCAGCGTCGTCGCGTCTTGTTCGGATAAAGTTTTCAAGATAAATTCGCGGTTCGTTTCCGGCACGTCGAGCAGCAATTTCAACGATTCGATCCACGCTTTGTCAATTTCTTTGCGTCCTTTCGCTTCGTCGCCGTCGCCGAAATGCAGACGCACATAACGAATCAGCTTTTCCGCGTCGTTTTCCGCCACCGCTTGTTTTAAATATTCGAGCGACAAATTATTTTTCCCGTTTTTATCCTGCAATTTACTCAAAATTTTCGAGAATATCACTGAAATTAAATTTATTTGAAATCATCCGCAAGAAAACAAATCCGAATTTACGACTGGCTTATTCCCGTTAAATAATTTTGCAACGCTTCGACATCAATCGTCAGAGGATTATTCCGGTCGTAACTGACCAAGCCGCGCTTGCGTAATTTGCCCATCGTAACGGTGACGTGCGGTCGGCTCATCGCCGCCATCTGCGCCAGTTCGTCGTGGCTGACGGGCAGAACGGTTTGATTACTTCGATCTTTTAAACTCGACAGACCGCGTGTTGCGGCAATATGTAAAAGCACTCGCCCGAGCCGCTCTTCCGCGCCGCGATACGCCAGAAATTCGACGCGCTGACGGCAATCGTGCAGACGACAGCAAAAAGTAAATGTAAACGCCTGAAGCGCATCGCGGTCGGCTTGCAGATATTTCATAAAGTCGTCGAGTTTAATTTCCAAAACCTCGCTTTCGACGGCGGCGCGGGCGTAATTTTCGCGCAAAAAATGTTTTTTCGGAGCGCAGAAACAAAGCTCGCCGAACGGCTCTCCGGCTTCGGTAACTGCTAACACGATTTCCCGCCCGTCGCGGTCGCTGGAAATAATCGCCACTTGCCCGCTTTTTACAAAGAAAATGCTGTCCGAACGATCATCCGGCTGCCAAACATCAACGCCGCGACGAAACTGCCGCGTTCTCCCGATGGAATCGTCGCGCGGCACATTATCCACGGTCAAGCCGGTCAAAATTTCGCAATCCTGATGATCGGGAAGCGGTTTTACTTCTTTTGCCATATATTCATTATTCTAAAGATCAAGTCTGCAAATGAAACGTCAATTTTGCAGATATGTTTGTTTATCAGCTTGTCGAAAAACTCAATTTTTCAGTTTATCCGATCAGCGCATTTTTTTTGTTGTCAGAGTTTTCACAAATTCATCGAATAAAATATCATTGCCCGAATAAAATATATTCGACGCGAAACAGTTCGCCGACTGAATTATAAATTAACTCTCGATTTAGTTATGTGTAAAAACGCACGGAGAAAAAAACTTTATGTCGTTTAAAATCATAATCGAAAATTAATTCGGCGCGGAAAAATTTTAATTCAGCTTCAGCATCCAATTTTACGAATCGCAAGCAATTCGTCTGCCGACAAAACTGAAGTTTCCAAATCGTTAGTTTCGATTATAACTACTGACGGCACGATTTCGTGAATTCAGGACGATCAGATGAGACATAAAACGGTTGGGAATCTTCGGGTTTTAAACGATTTATTATGAACAATAATCATTATGACATCATCATCATCGGCACGGGCGCGGGCGGCGGGACGATTGCCAATAAATTAGCGGCGGCAGGCAAAAAAAATTTGATTCTCGAACGCGGCGATTTTCTGCCGCGTGAAAAAGACAATTGGAATTCTTCGGCGGTTGAAGTCGAACAAAAATATCAAACAAATGAAGTCTGGCACGATGCGGACGGCAAAGAATTTAGTCCGCAGACGCATTATTATGTCGGCGGAAACACGAAAGTTTACGGCGCGGCACTTTTTCGGATGCGCGAAACCGACTTCGGCGAAGTGCTTCATCACGATGGAATTTCTCCGGCGTGGGAATTGTCTTACAAAGATTTTGAACCTTTCTATACCGAAGCCGAACAACTTTACCAAGTTCGCGGAAATCGCGGCGAAGATTCGACCGAACCTTGGGCGAGCGGCAGTTACGATTTTCCGGCGGTCAAACACGAACCGCGCATCGAACAGCTTTCGGAAGATTTCGCGGCGCAGGGCTTAAAACCGTTTCACGTTCCGCTCGGTATTTTGCGCGATAACGACGATCCGCACAGCAAATGTATCCGCTGCGAAACCTGCGACGGTTATCCGTGTTTGGCGCAGGCAAAATCGGATGCGGATGTTTTGGCGATAAAACCGATTTTGAGTTTTGAAAATGTTACTTTGCTGACAAATTCATTGGTTACGAGTTTGGAAACGAATGCGTCGGGCAATGAAATAACGGCTGTCAATGTCGAAAGAAACGGCGAACTGCTGAAATTTACCGCCGATATTTTCGTCGTCTCCTGCGGCGCGATAAATTCGGCGGCGTTGTTTCTGCGTTCGGCAAATGACGAACATCCGAACGGATTGGCAAATTCGAGCGATCTCGTCGGACGCAACTTAATGAAGCACAATAATTCGATTATGCTCGCGGTTTCGCGTTGTGAAATTGATACGGTTTATCAAAAAACGCTCGGCGTAAATGATTTTTATCACGCTTCGGAAGAATGGGAATATCCGATGGGAAATATTTCCTTCGTCGGCAATGTTGACGGCGCGACGCTTGCCGCTCACGCGCCGATTATCGTTCCCGGTTTTACGCTCGACATAATGGCGCGGCATTCGTTGGCGGTTTGGGTGATGAGCGAAGATTTGCCCGACCCGAACAATCGCGTTACGCTCGATGAAAACGGTTCGATTGTTCTTTCATACAAGGAAAACAACACGCAAGCGCACGAACGATTAAAGGATAAAATCAAGAATTTGATGAACAATCAGCGCAAATGCGAAGTTCACGGCAACACTTGTCACGTCGGAATGTTCGCCGCCAATATTTACGTCAGTCAGAAAATTCCGGTTGCCGGAGTCGCACATCAAAACGGCACGATGCGTTTCGGAAGCGATCCGCAAACTTCGGTTCTCGATTTGAATTGCCGGACGCACGACATCGAAAATTTATATGTCGTTGACGGCAGTTTTTTTCCTTCGAGTTCGGCACTCAATCCGGGATTGACGATTATGGCGAACGCTCTGCGCGTCGGCGAACATTTAATTGATAAAATGAAATAAAAGCGTGAAGTAGAAATGTTATGAATAAAACGATTTTGAAAGTTGTCATCGCCGGCGCAGTTGCGGGAATTGTCGCCACCGGAGTTAAAACCGTCTGGGAAAAAGGCTTTCCGGCGCGGGCTGAATCAACCGATTCGCCGCCGCTAATTCTGGCGGACAGAGCGAAACAAGCCGCCGGTGAAGGAAAATTGACAAAGCAGGAAAAACCGCCCGTCGAAACTACGATTCATTGGAGTTTCGGTATTTCAACTTGTATATTTTACAGTCTTTTGGCGGAAAAATATCCGAACGCGAGAATTGGCTACGGACTTCTTTTCGGCGTGGCGTTATACGCCGCGACTCACGGAAGTGTTTTGCCCGCGGTTGATACCGAGCCGTGGTTTTTCAACAACAAACCGGAATACGCTCTGAGCGAATTCGGAAGTCATCTGGCGTTCGGCGCGAGTGCGGAAATTACGCGCAGATTCATCAGCGATAGATTGAGTTAAACCGTTATGTTTTGGAAAATGAACGGGCAGCATAAATTTTCGCCCGACAAAATATCTGCCGGACTTTTCTCGCCGAATAAAAGCGGCAGCGCAAGCAGAAAAACCGCCGTTTCGCATATCGAATCGGTCGGTTTTACCGTTTCGGAAATGGAACGGGCGATTGATTTTTATACGCGGATTTTGCCGTTTAAGAAAATCTCCGAGACGGAAATTTCCGGCACGAATATTGAAAATTTGAACGGCGTTTCCGGTGCGAAAATTCGCGTCGGGCGTTTGCAGCTGGGAAATGAATTTATCGAACTGAGCGAATATTTAACTCCGTCGGGCAGACCGGTTCCGGCGACTTCACGCAATAACGACCGCTGGTTTCAGCACATTGCAATCGTCGTCAGCGATATTGACAAAGCGTTTCAAATGCTGCGCCCGAATATCAATTATTCTTCGCCCGCGCCGCAAATTCTGCCCGTCTATCTCAAACAGGTCGCCGGAATCAAAGCCTTTTATTTTAAGGATTGTGACAATCACATTCTCGAATTGATCGAATTTCCGCCCGACAAAATTTCGAGAAAATGGCGTGAACTCTCAAAAAACAGAACCGAAATTTTTCTCGGAATTGACCACACGGCGATTGTCGTCGAAGACACGCAAAAAAGTCTCGAATTTTATCGGGACACGATGAAAATGAAAATTTCCGGCGAGAGCGAAAATTACGGCACGGAACAAGAATATCTGACGGGCGTTTGCGGAGCGCGAGTCAAGATTACGAGTCTGCAAACTTCGCCGGAAGGCATCGGTGTCGAACTTCTGCAATATCGTTCGCCGACCGACGGAAAACCTTTTCCGCAAAATACGCAGTCTAACGATTTATGGCATTGGCAGACGAGTTTTGGGAGTAAAAAATTAAATGATGCGGCGGCAATTATCGAACGCCGAAATATTGATTTTATTTCAGACGGCATCGTTAATCTCGAAACCGAATCGTCCGCCTTTAAAAAAGGTTTGCTGATTCGTGATCCTGACGGACACGCCGTGAGAATTGTCGAATAAGATTTGCAGGAAAGAATATGTCAAAAGAATTAACCGAAACGCTGACCGGCGGTTTAAATCCGCAGGAATTACGCGAAGAATTACAGGAAAATAAATCGAAAAATCTACGCCGCAGGCGTGCTGTTATCGGTTTATCGCTTGTCGGAATCGGCGCGATGACCGCCGTTTCGCTTCTCCAGACGGGAATAATCAAACATCTGCCCGATCCACCGATTGACAGTTTCGATTCGGACAAAGTCAATTCGTCCGATACGGCTTACGCGCTCGGTGTGCCGGACGGAACTTTGTCGCTGGCGAGTTTTGCCGCCAACATTCCGGTCGCCGCATTCGGCGGAGAAAACCGCGCGACGGAACGCCCGCTCGTGCCGATTTTCGCCGCCGCTAAATCTTCTGTTGAAGCCGTCGTCGCCGTCTGGTATTTTTATCAAATGCCGACCAAGGAGAAGGCTTGGTGCGGCTACTGTATCATCGGCGCGTTGGTAAATATCGGCGTTGCCGCGCTGAGTCTGCCGGAAGCAATTGAGGCGTATAATTCATTGACCGAAAAGTAAAAATCGAACAAAAGAGAATTAAAATGAAAGTTAAATTAAATGGCGATGAAGTATTGATTGATGTCGAAGAAAATTCGGCAGGCAGTAATAAAAAGCCGGAAATCGTCGTCATTACAGGCGCGTCGGCTGGATTGGGACGAGCAATTGCGCGGCGTTTCGCGCAGGAAGGCGCACACATCGGACTAGTCGCACGCGGTAAAGACGGACTCGAAGGTGCGAAAGCCGACGTTGAAAAATTAGGCGGCAAAGCAATTATTATCGAAGGCGATGTTGCCGATGCGGAAACACACGAAAAAGCCGCCAAAATAGTTGAAGAAAAATTCGGCGAGATTGACGTTTGGATCAACAACGCGATGGTTTCGGTTTTCTCGCCCGTCAAAGAGATGAAACCCGACGAATACAAGCGCGTGACGGAAGTTACATATCTCGGCGTAGTTTACGGAACGCTCGCCGCCTTAAAAAGAATGCTGCCGCGAGATCGAGGCGTAATCGTGCAGGTCGGTTCGGCTCTCGCTTATCGCGGAATTCCTCTGCAATCGGCGTATTGCGCTTCGAAACACGCGATTCAGGGATTTATGGATTCTCTGCGAAGCGAACTGATTCACGATAAATCGAACGTCCGCGCTTCGATGGTGCAGATGCCTGCGATGAACACGCCGCAGTTTTCTTGGGTAAAATCGCGTCTGCCGAATAAACCGCAGCCTGTTCCGCCGATCTATCAGCCGGAAGTCGGAGCGGAAGCGGTCTATTTTGTCGCGCACAACGACCGCCGCGAAATGTATGTCGGTTATCCGACGGTCGAAGCGATTGTCGGCAACAAGATCGTGCCGTCGGTCGGCGATTGGTATCTGGCGAAAGGCGGCTATAAATCACAGCAGACAGACGAAAAAGTTTCGCCCGACAGACAAAATAATCTATATGAACCCGTCCCCGGCGACCACGGCGCACACGGCAGTTTCGACGACAAATCAACTGGTTTCAGCCCGCAGTTATGGGCAGACAAAAATCGCGGCAAAGTCGCCTTGGCAGGTTTGGGCATAGCGGCTGGTTTAACGTGGCTTTGGAAACGAAGCAAAGATTAGAAAAAAGTATTTTTATGAAAAAAGATGATAAGTCAAAAAAATCATTTGTTCCCGGATACAAAGGCGGGCGCGAAATGCCGCTCGAAGGTTATGCCGCGCTGGTCGGCGTGTTTAATTTGTCGTTTGCGGGATTGCTGCTCGCGGCACAAAATTCAAAACGCGGATTGCCGGAAAAAATCAATCTCGGCGATTTGTTTTTGATGGGCATTGCCACGCACAAATTGAGCCGCATCATCAGCCGCGACCGCGTAACGAGTCCGCTTCGCGCACCGTTTATGGAATATGTCGAGCCGGACGGCACAAGCGAAGTTAAAGAAAAAGTGCGCGGCGAAGGATTGCAGAGAGCCGTCGGCGATTTGCTGCATTGCCCGTATTGTTTGAGTCCGTGGGTTGCCGCCGGCTTCGTTTTCGGGCTGGTTTTCAAACCGAAAGCAACAAGATTAATCGGCGGAACTTTCGCCGTCGCCGTGATTTCAAATTTGCTTCATCATTTTTTTGACGAATTGAAAAGCAATGATGAATAAAGAAAATTCAGCCACAGATTTACACAGATAAATACTGATAAGAAATGATAAGAAAAAAAATTGTTTTATCAAAAAAACATCCGTGTTCATCTGTGACTAAAAAGTAAAATAAAATGAGCATAAACTTTACCTGTAATTTAGAAGATGCGTCTGCGCCGCTGCCGCATTTTTGGGAACACACCGTCGGCAGCGGACACGCGCCGCTCGCGCTTCGCGCCGATTGGCAGGCGCAGTTAAAAAAAGCGCATTCCGAATTGGGTTTTCAATATGTCCGTTTTCACGGTTTGCTCTCGCAGCCGATGGACACGCTGATTACGCAGGACGATGAATTGCTTTACTCGTTTTTCAACGCCGATCAGATTTTCGATTTTCTCGTTTCAATCGGGATGAAACCGTTTGTCGAACTGAGTTTTATGCCGCAGACTTTATCTTCGGGCGGCAAGACGGTTTTTCATTATCAATCAAATGTTACGCCGCCGAACGACTATCAGAAGTGGGCGGATTTAATTACAAAAATCGTTTCTCACTGGGTTGAACGCTACGGCATCGAGGAAGTGCGAAGTTGGTTTTTCGAAGTTTGGAACGAGCCGAATATAAAAGATTTTTGGGCGGGAAATCAGTCGGATTATTTCAAACTTTTTAAATATACTTTCGAGGCTATTAAAAAAGTTGATAAAAATTTGCGCGTCGGCGGTCCGGCAACCGCGAAAAACGAATGGATTTCTGATTTCGTCGAATTCTGCAAAAATAACAAACTCCAGATTGATTTTATTTCAACGCATCATTATCCGACCGACGCTTTCGGCGAAGTGAGCGACGATACAATCGGACAGCTTGCCGCCGGAAAAAGAAGCATTTTGCGCGAGCAGACGCAGAATGTTTTCGCGCAGGCAAGCGGTCTGCCAGTTTATTACACCGAATGGAATTCGTCATCGAATCCACGCGACGAACTGCACGATGAATCTTATGCCGCCGCGTTTATCACGAAAACGATTATGGAAGCGAACGGTTTGGTCGAAGGTTACAGTTTTTGGACTTTTTCCGACATTTTCGAGGAAAATTATTTTCCTTCCTGCCCGTTTCACGGCGGTTTCGGACTGCAAAATATTCACGGAATTCCGAAACCGAATTACCGCGCTTTTGAATTATTACACGAATTCGGAACTGAAAAATTTTTGGTTGACGGACTGCATCATACGGTTGATGCGTGGATCGCGCGAAAGAAAAAATCAATTACCGTTTTGCTGACCAATCACGCACTGCCGACGCATCCGATTCAGAAGGAAAATGTGCAAATAAAGTTAAACAACGCGCCGAAATATTCGGCGGCGTTTGTCAAAAGAATTGATGAAAATCACGCCAATCCGAAAAAAATCTGGACGAAAATGGGCAAACCCGAATATTTGAGTGCGGCGCAAATCAAGCAATTAGAAGAAGCGTCGCGCCTTATAAAAGAGCCGGTAAAATGCACTTATAAAGATTCGACGATTAATTTTGAAATTGATCTGCCGCCGCATTCGGTCGCGGCGGTGACGTTGGAATTTTGAACATAGATTTTAAAGATAAAATGAGTAAAGAAATTTTGAGCGAAAAAAAACTCGAAAAACTTCAAAAAGACACTTTCAGCTATTTTTTGAAGGAAACTAACACGGAAAACGGACTTGTGCCGGACAGCACGAAGGAAAACGCGCCGTGTTCGATTGCCGCCGTCGGACTTGCTTTGTCATGTTATCCGGTGGCTGTTGAAAACGGTTTTATCAGCCGCGCCGAAGCGATTAAACGAACGCTCACGACATTGCGTTTTTTTTGGGAAAGTCCGCAAGGGAAAGGAATTGACGCTATCGGCTATCAAGGTTTTTTCTATCATTTTCTTGATATGAAAACCGGTCGGCGCACCGGAAAATCGGAAGTTTCGACGATTGACACGACGTTTTTTCTCGCCGGTGCGCTCGCTTGCGGACAATATTTTGATAAAGACACAAAAGAGGAAACCGAAATTCGCTCGCTCGCCGACGCGCTTTACCGCCGTGCCGATTGGAATTGGGCGTTAAACGGCGGCGATTTGATTTCGATGGGCTGGAAACCGGAAACGGGTTTTATAAAATATCGCTGGGAAGGTTACAGCGAGGCTCTACTTTTATACGTTTTGGCTCTCGGTTCGCCGACGTTTCCGATTCCCGAAAAATGCTATGCGGCGTGGACAAAAAGCTACAAATGGAAAAAGTTCTACGACATCGAATTTCTCTATGCCGGACCGCTTTTTATTCATCAACTTTCGCATTGCTGGATAGATTTTCGCGGGATTCAGGACGAATTTATGCGCGGCAAAGGCATTGATTATTTTGAAAACAGCCGCCGCGCAACTTACGTTCAGCAACAATACGCGATTCGCAATCCGAGAAATTTTAAAGGCTATAACGAAAACTGTTGGGGAATTACGGCAAGCGACGGACCCGGAGATCAAACTTTGAAAATCGGCGGCGTAGAGCGTAAATTTTATGAATACACCGCGCGCAAAGTTCCGAATGGACCGGATGACGGCACAATCGCGCCTTGGGCAGTAATGGCATCACTGCCGTTTGCACCGGAAATTGTCCTGCCGACGATTTCTTATATTAATAATGAATTTCCAGAAATGACCAGCAAATACGGCTTAAAATGCAGTTTTAATCCGACATTCACCGAAGGCAATCAAGGCGCAAACGGCTGGGTTTCGCAAGGTTATTACGGACTCGATCAAGGTCCGATCATACTGATGATCGAAAACTACCGCACCGGATTTTTCTGGCAATTGATGCGAAAAGAACCAACCATACTTAAAGGTTTAAGAAAAGCCGGTTTTAAGGGGATTTGGCTATAGCTAAGTTCTCGCAACACCCTGATGTGGTCAAATTAAACGATACACAAAACTCTCTGCAAAATGAAAGTTATGGTACGAAAATATGATAATGAATTTAGGAGCAATGTCGCCAGAAATATTCTCGACGGGCAAAGCATTTCGAGCGTTTCGTGTAAGATCGGGGTGAATGAATCTTTGATATATACTGCCGCAGATAACGAACCGCTTTAGATAATGGCGACGGAGTTTAAAACGGAATCTGAATTACCTGAAACTGCTGCTTTAAAGAAACGGATTCGGTAACTCGAATAGTCGAAAGCTAAATTCTAAGCAGCCCGTTTCGTGGTATCTTCGGTAGAGGAAGCTAAAGCAAATAAGTCTATTGATAAAGAAAAAGCATCACCCGGTTCGGCTGCTATGCCAAACGATGCGAGTCAGCGAGTCCGCCTATTATGCTTATACGTTGGGCAAAACCTATCGGGACACTAGAGCCCAAAGACGGACCAGAAAAGGTTTCAGAACTGTTTTTTTCAAGCATCGTTGGCAGTATGGTTCAAGACACATCGCGGCAACATCACAGGTCGGGCGGAGAAATAAGTCCACAAATAAATCAGTACAGATATTGTGATTCGATTTAAAGTATTACGGAAAATCGTTTAAAGATATAATTGTTGATTCTTTTTACACTCATTACCATTATTGAAACATCTCAAATATCGCTCGGTTTCTACTTGTAAATTATTTGCTCTCGACTATAATTTGTCTTATCGCAATTTGGATTGCCTTAACAAATATATATTTTAGATCGCTGAATTATTACGATTGAAACAGATAAAGAAAAAATTGTTATGGCAAATGCTGTTCTGTTATTTTCTGATAACAGGAATGACGGTTTGCGCTCAATTTCAGATAAAATCGTGGACGACGGACGATGGGTTGCCGCAAAATACGGTTTATTCGATTGTTCAGACGCGCGACGGTTATTTATGGCTGGCGACGCTCGACGGTCTGGTGCGCTATGACGGCGTAACTTTTACGGTGTTCAACAAAAATAATACTCCGGGCATCACTAGTAACCGTCTTATACGGTTGGTCGAAGACGCGGCGGGCGATTTGTGGATTCTCACGGAGGAAAGCGGCTTAATACATTATCACGACGGCGTTTTTGATACTTTTGCGGTTGTTAAAGATGCTTCGAGCAAGCCGCTCTCAAAAATCGCTCTTAATTCTTCGGGCAGACTCGTCGGTTTGATCGAAACGGGACTGGTCGAATGGAACGGCGAAAATTTTGTTCCCATTCAACCGATTGCCGATGAAACGCCGGACAGTCAGATTTTCTGGAATCGTGCCGGTGCTTTTTTCTGTATCAACAAACAAATCTTAACGCGGTTTGAGAATGGTCAAATCAGCCATTTCCTGCTGCCCGGCGAGGGACAGGAAACGGTCAAAAATCCTTTTTACGAGGATCGGCGCGGGGCAATCTGGATCGGAACGCGGAACAACGGACTTTTAAAACTCGAGAATAATAGTCTGACGGTTTTGACGGAAAAAGACGGACTGCCCGGCGGCATCATCACGCCGAAGATGGAAGACCGTAAGGAAAATTTGTGGGCGGCGACCGACAACGGCGCGGTAATCGTTTCACCTGCCGGACAAGTCACTCGGCTGACAACTGAAAACGGTTTGTCCGACAACATTTTGGCGGCGATTTATCAAGATCGTGAAGATAATGTCTGGCTCGGCACGTTTTATCACGGGCTGAACCGGGCGAGCCGCACGGCAGCGTCATTTTATACGACGGACGACGGTTTGGCGGCAAACATCGTCCATCCGATTTTCGAAGATAAATCCGGCGATGTCTGGCTCGGCGGCGGCGGTTTGACGCGTTATCACGATAGACGATTCAGCCGGGCGAGCGATGAGACGAAATCTTTCACCAAGGTGGCGACGGCAATCGCGCAAGACCGAAGCGGTCGTTTATGGTTCGGATTCTGGAACGGCGCGTTTTATTTGGAAAACGGCGTATTCGTGAATTTCACAGAAAAATTCGGAATGATACCGGCGATTTACGACATTCACGAAGACTCGGGCGGCGCGATTTGGTTCGCCTCGAATATGGGATTGTTTCGTTACAAAGATGATGTCGTAACGCATTTGACGATTGCCGACGGTTTGGTCAGCGATAATGCTAAAGTGATTCACGAATCCGCCGACGGAACGCTCTGGTTTGGAACTTACGGCGGCTTGTCGAGATATAAAAACGGTCGGTTCGAGAACTTTGACACCGCTGACGGATTATCCGGCAATCAGATTCGCGCCATTTATGAAGACTCTGACGCGGCAATCTGGATCGGAACTTACGACAGCGGTTTGACTCGTTTCAAAGACGGTAAATTTACCGTTTACACTTCAAAAGACGGACTTTTCAACGACGGCGTTTTTTGTATTCTCGAAGATAAAGCGAACAACTTCTGGATGAACTCGAATCGCGGGATTTACCGCGTTTCAAAGAAGCAGTTGAATGATTTTGCAGACGGGCGCATCAGCCACATCGAATCAATCGCATACGGAAAAGCCGACGGACTGCTCGAAACCGAAGGCAACGGCGGACAACAGCCCGCCGGAATTAAGGCGCGTGACGGGAAATTGTGGTTTCCGACGCAGAACGGCGTTGCCGTGATTGACCCGCAAAATATTGCGACGAATCCAATCGCTCCGCCCGTCGTTATCGAATCCGTCAAAGTTGATAATGAAACGATGAATTTCGGTGATTCGCTGACGGTCGCGCCGGGTAAAAATAATCTGGAAATCAATTACGCGGGTTTGAGTTTCGTTAAACCGGAGTTCGTTAAATTCCGTTATAAACTCGAAGGATTGAATAACGACTGGATCGAAGCCGGTAATCGCCGAACGGCTTATTATTCTTATCTGCCGCCCGGCGTTTATACGTTTCGGGTGATTGCCGCCAACTCGGACGGCGTTTGGAATACGGAAGGCGCGGGCGTTAAAGTCGTCGTCGTTCCGCCGTTTTACCGGACGTGGTGGTTTTGGATTTTATCGGCGTTTTTGATTGCCGGCGCGGCTTACGCGGTTTATCGTCGGCGTATCGTAAATCTGGAAAAGAAACAGGCGGCGCAGCATTTCTTTTCGCAGCAATTAATCGAATCGCAGGAACGCGAACGCCAGCGCATCGCGGGTGAACTGCACGATGGTTTGAGTCAGAATCTGGTAATTATCAAAAACCGCGCGATGATGACGTTGACCGAGCGTGGAAATGACGAATACGTTTTCGAGCAGATCGAGGAAATCGTCGAAGCCGCGGGCGAATCGCTTGCCGAAGTGCGCGTCATCGCCAACAATCTGCGCCCGTTTCAGATTGACCGTCTCGGACTAACCAAAGCGATTGAAGCCTTGGTCAGAAAAGCGAATTCGCCGAATTTGCAAGTAACGGCGAAGCTCGATAACATTGACGGCACATTCGCGCCTGCACAGGAAATTAATCTTTACCGCATCACGCAGGAATCGCTCAACAACATCATCAAACATTCCGCCGCGACGGAAGCGACAATTTTGATAAAGAAATCGGGCGGGCAAATCGAAGTCGTCATCAGCGATAACGGCAAAGGTTTCGACGTAAACACGCTTCTGCATAATGAAAACGCAAACGGAACTGGTTTCGGAATTACCGGAATTTACGAGCGGGCGCGAATGTTCGGCGCGGTTCCTCACATCGAATCGGGCGCGAACGGAACGATTCTGCGTTTGAAAATCGGCGGCGTATTCGATTAAATAAAATTCGATGGATAAAAAAATCACTATTCTCATCGCCGACGATCATCCGATTTTCCGGCAAGGTTTGCGCCATATAATCGAACGCGAAGCGGATTTGGAAATTGTCAGCGAAGCGGGCGACGGAGAAGCGGCATTAAATGAAATCGCCGCCGCCACGCCGCAAGTCGTAATCCTCGATGTTGATATGCCGAAAATGAACGGCTTTACCGTTTTAAAGAATTTACAGGAAAAACAATCAACGGTGCGCGTGATTCTGCTGACGGTTCACGATGAAGAGGAATTTTTCAGCGAAGCCCTGCGTCTCGGAGTGCAGGGTTATGTGCTGAAAGACAGCGCGGTCGAAGACATCGTTAAAGCCGTTCGCGCCGTCGCCGACGGAAGAAATTTCGTCAGTCCGGTGCTGAGTTCGCACCTTTTTCGTCAACATAATCAAAACTCCCGTTCCGGTTTAGCCGGATTGACCGCCGCAGAACGCGAAATTCTCAAATTAATCGCCGAATATAAAACCAACCGTGAAATCGCCGACCGACTTTTCATCAGCCCGCTGACGGTCAAAACGCATCGCCGCAACATCGCCGTCAAACTCAGTCTCGAAGGCAATCACGCGCTGATGAAATACGCGCTCGAAAACAAAACTCAATTCTAAACAAATAATCGTAAACAGCCATAAACTCCCTCGAAGCAGGCACTTATACAGCATTAATTAAACTGAATTTATTTTCTTTCCGGTGAATATACTCCGCAGGGAGTAGATAAATTACTCCGTAAAGGGGATTCTCAAACGTCCCGCATCATTCCATACTATTCGTGTCTTTAATCAAAAATTGATTTTAGTTATGAACATCCTGATCGTCGAAGACAATGCACCGATGCGCCGTATGATCTGCTCGCTCGTCGAACCGTTTACCGAATTTATTTTCGAGTGCGCCGACGGCTGCGACGCGCTCGAATTTTACAAAAGATATCTTCCCGACTGGGTTTTGATGGATGTCGCTATGCCGTTGACGGACGGCATCAGCGCGACGAAGCAAATTATCGGCTTTTTTCCCGCTGCCCGCATCGTGATCGTTACCGATTATGATGACGACGATTTGCGCGAATGCGCTTTCGCGGCAGGCGCGTGCGATTACATTCACAAGGAAAATTTACTTGATCTGCGCCGGCTGTTTGCAAACTAAAAATATAGAACCGAAAAAAAACAATGAATCAAATTCAACATAAACTTTTTATTATCGCTTTAATAATTTTCGCGTCTTTCCATACGACTCAGGCGCAGACGACAACTTTTACATATCAGGGCAAATTGACCGATTCGGCGATGGCGGCGAACGGAACTTATGATTTAGGTTTCGCTTTATATGACGCGCCGACCGGCGGCAATCAAATCGGCACTTCAATCACTCGTCCGGCGGTTAATGTTTCAAACGGAATTTTTACCGTTTCGCTCGATTTCGGCGCGAATGCTTTTCCCGGCGCGGACAGATATTTGCAGATCGCCGTCAAGCGTCCGTCGGACACAAATTACACGACTTTGACTCCGCGCCAGCCGATTAGTTCTGCGCCGTATTCGATTCGTGCCTTGAACGCGACAAATTCATCAAATCTCGGCGGCACGGCGGCGAATCAATTTGTCCAGACAAATGATTCGAGACTGACCGATGCCCGAACGCCGACTGCCGGAAGCGCGAATTATATTCAAAATACGACGACGCAGCAAACGTCGAGCAATTTCAACATCAGCGGCACCGGCACGGCAAATATTTTTAACACGGCGACGCAGTATAATTTCGGCGGCAGCCGCATTCTCGGCGTGCCTAATTCGACCAGCGTAACGCTCGGTTTAAACGCGGGAAATACTTTGGGAGGCGGCAACACCGACAATACTTTCGTCGGCAGCAACACGGGCGTTAATTGTCAAACGGCGACGAATCTCGGAAACTGTCTCGGCAACACCTATTTGGGCAGAAATGCCGGAGCTTCACAGATCATCGGAAGCGGCAACACTTTCATCGGGATTGACACCGGAAATGTATCTCCGGGCGGCGGCAGCGGTGTAAGTCTCGGTGGTTCCAACAACACATTGATCGGAGCCAGATCATCATTGACCGATCAAAGCCTCGACCACGCCACCGCTATCGGTGCGGATTCTTATGCTGCTCAATCGAATTCTATTGTTCTCGGACGCAACAGCGGAGCAGATCAAGTTGTATCTTTCGGCATAATTAACGCCCAGAGCGGTATCAGCCTGAACGACCGGGTTTTGCATCTACGCGATTCGAGCGATGATTTTCACACAATCTCATACAATTCCGGTACCAACGGTATGATTTTCAGGACGTTCGACACTTATCAATGGTTTAATTTTAGAAATAATCGCGTCAATATGCAGTTGAATACCAACGGCGATCTGGCAATCGTCGGCAACTACCTCAAAATTTCCGACGCGCGTTATAAAACCAATGTGCAAACCATCAACAGTCCGCTCGACAGCATCAGGCGGCTGCGCGGCGTAACTTACAACTGGATTCCCGAATTTAACAACTCCGCCAAACAAATCGGCTTTATCGCACAGGAAGTCGAGCAGGTTTTGCCCGAAATGGTTCACACCGACGAAAAAGGCTTTAAATCAGTCGCTTATTCCGATGCCGTTCCGGTTTTGGTCGAAGCTATCAAAGAACAGCAAAAGCAGATTGATGAACAGAAAGTTTTGATTAACAGCTTAAAAACGCTCGTCTGTTCGCAGAATCCGGGCGCGGATGTCTGTAAATAAAATTGAGAAATATTACGAACTTTTAGAGAAATAATTATGAAACGATTTTATACACTTACGCGCCGCAGCGCATTGATTTTTTTGACGGCGTTAGCGTTAATGTTTGTCTTTGACGGGCAGGCGGCAGCGCAGTTTCGGGGTGTCAGACCATTTGTCGATTGCGTCGAAGTCGAGTATGTCAACGGCACCGAAACGGGCAATTATATTGCCTATTTCGGTTATTCCAACAGTGAATCCACAACAGGAATATTTCCGCAGGGCGGTCCTAATAACTATTTCTTTCCTGAAGAGATACTTCCGCAGAATAAGTTATCGGTTTTCGTGCCGGGCGTGCATCCGCGAGTCGTGTCCGTCAAAGTGCCGATTGGACAGAATGTAACCTGGATACTCGGTATCGGTTACGCATCCACGTCGTTTAACACTAACAACTTGTGCGGGTCGGACGGGGCGAACTCACGCTTGATAACTTATCAGGGCAAATTGTCGGACGGCGCGGCGGCGGCGAACGGCGTTTATGATTTGCAGTTTCAACTTTTCAACCAATTGGCGGGCGGCACGGCGCGGACGAGTTTGATTACGCTCGATGATGTTCAGGTAACGAACGGCGTGTTTACCGTCCGACTCGATTTGGGTGCCGGTGCGTTGACGGAAGATTATTCGGCGGGATCATCGGCGGCGGGCAATTTAAAATTGAATCCGGCGATTCTCGACGCGCAAAACTCGTTCTTTGAAATCGGTGTGCGGGCGGGAACTTCAACGGGCGCATACACGATTTTAACTCCGCGCCAACCGATCACGGCAGTTCCTCTGGCGATGCGGGCAAATACGGCGAATAACGCTTTCCGCGCCGCTTACGCCGATTATCTCGGCGGTCTGAGACCCGATGAATTCGCAAAGGCAAACGACCCGCGTTTGACCGACGCACGAACGCCGACCGCCGGAAGCTCGAATTATATTCAAAACACGACGACGCAGCAGAGCGGAAATTTCAACATTTCCGGCAGCGGCACAATCGGCGGTAATTTGACTGTCGCGGGAACGCTCAACGCCACGCTTCCTTCTAACAGCCCAAATTACATTCAAAATACGACGACGCAGCAATCTAATACCAATTTCAACATTAGCGGTGACGGAAAAGTCGGCGGAACTCTGAGGGCGACGACGACGAATATCACCGGCGCGACCGAAAGATTATTAAACGTGCAGGGTTCTTCGCCGCTCGGAACTTGGATAACGCTCAACAATTCGACGACCGGCGGACATAATTGGAGCATTATCTCGACCGGCGAGAGCAACGGCGAAGGCGCGGGCAAACTTTTATTTTACGACCTCGCCAACAACACCGGGCGATTATTGTTGAGCGACAGCGGCGCAAATATCACCGGCGACTTAACGGTTTCGGGCGCGATCAGCGGCGCGACAAAGAATTTCAAAATAGATCATCCGCTCGATCCGCTGAATAAAACTTTGACTTACACGTCGGTCGAATCGCCCGATATGATGAACATCTACAACGGCAATATCACAACCGACGCAAACGGCGACGCGATTGTCACAATGCCGAATTATTTTGAAGCGTTGAATAAAGATTTCCGCTATCAACTAACCGTCATCGGCACATTCGCGCAGGCGATTGTTATGGAAAAGATCAAAGGCAATATTTTCAAGATCAAAACCGACAAACCGAACGTCGAAGTTTCGTGGCAAGTGACCGGAATTCGCCACGACAAATTTGCCGAAGACAAACAGACAAAAGTAGAAGAAGAAAAACCGGCGGCGGACAAAGGCAAATGTCTGTATGCGCCAGCCTGCCGGAACAATCCGTAACGTGCCGCCAGAGGATTGCACATTGCGAAGCGACAAGCTCGCATTATGGTGCGATTGGTTTTGTCCGCAAATCTGATCGCACTTCGGTTTTGACGAGAAAGGAGAAAACTCAGGCGGTTAATATTGACTTGATTTAATAGAATTTCGGGAAGTATAATTAATCACATTTAACTAAATTTGATTCTCAAAATTACTATTAATAAAATATATGAAACGATTTAACAATTTAACGTGCCGAAGTGTGTCGGCATTATTCGCAATCTTTATCTTGACGATATTGTTTACCGTCGTGCGAGCGCAGACAACGGCGTTTAATTATCAAGGACGTTTTACCGATTCGAGTGCCGGACAGCCGACAAGCGGCACTTACGATTTTCAGTTCGCTTTGTATGATGCGGGCGGAACGCTGATCGCGTCGAATTCGACTTCGACGACTGCTGTTACGGTAACGAACGGCGTTTTTACTGCGTCGCTCGATTTCGGCGCGGCGGCGTTTCCGGGCGCGGACAGATATTTGGAAATTCGCGTCAAGAAACCGGCGGATGCAGTTTACACGCCGCTCACTCCGCGCCAGCAGATTACTTCAACGCCGTATGCGATTCGCGCTTTGAACGCTTCTAACGTCGAAACGACCGGCGGAAACAGCGTCGTCAGTTCGATTAACAATGCGGCGACCAATACGACGATCAACAGCAGTCGTCTGTCGGCGGACGTTGTAAAACTCAATCCCGGCGCGACGCAGACTGCGACGACGAACGATTCTTCCGCCGCATTGCTCGACGCGAGCGGCACGACGACCGACACGAATAATAATGTTCTCGGCACGAGCCGTTTCCGTTTTAATTTCGACGGCGGCTTTTTCGCTTCCGGTCAGCGGAATTTCGGCAGTGTGCCGACGACGGGCGCGGGTGTGCGGATGATGTGGTATCCGGGCAAAGGGGCGTTTCGCGCCGGACGGGTTTTCCTGAATGACGAGAATTTCAGCGTCATTGACGGTTCGACATATTGGGATGAAGGGAACATCGGCATAAGTTCGACGGCGTTCGGCGAAAATAACCGGGCATCGGGCAGAAATTCGTTCGCCGCCGGAAGCAATGCGCGGGCAGCGGGTGAAGGCTCGTTTACTTTTAACGGCGCAGCCACCGGTGTTCGCTCGATTGCTCTCGGATCAGGAGCGCAGGCGACGGGCGAGGATTCGCTCGCGCTCGGACCGAGTTCGACTGCCGGCGGTGTCCTTTCCGTCGTCATCGGTCCGTCAATCGCCAACGGTAATTTTGCAGTCGCCATCGGTCTGCAAAACAGGGCTTACGGTGATTTTTCGCTCGCACTCGGCAAGAACGCTTCTACCTGTTCGACCCCTTACTGTGATTCCGGGACACAAAAACAAGGAGCGATTGTCATCAGCGACGGTTGCGCCGGTTTCTCGTCCGATGCGGTCACTGCCAGTGCGAATAATCAGGTCAACATTCGTGGCTGCGGCGGCTTTCGTTTTTTTACCAATCAAAATTTAAGCGCGGGCGTTCAGCTTGCGCCGGGCGGCGGTTCGTGGAGTTCGATTTCCGACCGCAATATGAAGGAAAACTTTCTCGCCGTAGATAAACGCGACGTTCTCCGCAGAGTTTTGAATCTGCCGATTTCGACGTGGAATTACAAATCGCAGGACACTTCCGTAAGACACATCGGTGCGATGGCGCAGGATTTCAAAGCGGCTTTCAACGTCGGCGAAAGCGATAAAATGATCGCCACGATTGACCCGGACGGCGTGGCGTTCGCGGCGATTCAGGGGTTGAATGAAGAGTTGAACGAGCAACTGAAAGAGCGCGACCGGAAAATCGAAACGCTCGAAGGAAAACTGGAAAATCAGCAAACGCAGATTGATGTGCAAAATGCACAGAACGAACTTCAACAGAAGCAAATTGACGGGCAAAAAAAGCAAATTGACGAAATGAAAGTTATCGTCTGCTCGCTCAAACCTGATGCCGCCGTTTGTGCGGGATTAAATAATTAACTTCGTTCAGCGACGCGCGGCGAACTGGAAATTTGTTGCGCTGCAATAGTACTAAATATATTTTTTTCCAGAGGTGAAATTTATGAAAATAAAAACGTTAATAATTTTAACAATCGTTTTAGGCGTGTTCGCTTCGGCACAGGCGCAAGTGGCATCGAATCCGCCGTATATTTTAGACCAATCGGTGATTGCATCGGGCGGCGGGCAAAATTCGACGGGCGGCACTTTTTCGCTCGACGGCACAATCGGACAATCAATCGCCGGAACGACTTCGACCAATTCGCCGTTTTCGCTCACCAGCGGTTTTTGGACTGCCGCCCCGTTTGCGCCGACTGCCGCTTCCGTTACGATCAGCGGACAAGTATTAATTACCGACGGCAGAGGATTGCAAAACGCCCAGGTGATTATGAGCGATGCAAGCGGCAATACGCGAACAGCGAAAACAACCTCGTTCGGTTACTACTATTTTGACAATGTCGAAGTCGGACAAACTTATATCGTAAGCATCAATTCAAGACGCTATAAGTTCGCTCCGCAAGTAGTCTCCATAACGGAAGAAGTGTTCGGATTAAACTTTACAGCGGTCGAATAAGAAAAATACTTGATGAGATTTTAATTGCTTTGAGCGTAAGGTTTACTTAGCTGTGAGAGAGTGAAAAAAGTAGAGGAGATGTGAGTCAGAAATTTGAATTTTGAAATTTCGCTAAATTGCGGAAAGACTAAATAATTTTAGTTCAAAATGATGAAACAGAGTCAAAAACTATCTTAAGACAAAACCGATTTCGTTGCGTGGGAACAAAAAGAGACATCAAGCGGAAAAAAAACAATCATCGAAAAAGAAGAATTTTCTTAAGTCGGGAAATCTGGAAATTCTGAGAAAGCTATATCGTCGAAAAATTGATTCGGTTGACGAGAAACGAATGGTTCTCTTATGATGCCTTAATTTACAGCTGCCGGCAGACGCGTAAAAAGCCTAAATTCAAAAAAAGCGCAAGTAAAAACGTCTGCGGCAGATTCTTTATGAAACTGCACTCAAAAAATTCTTTCAAGTAATTAACCGACTGAGGCAATCTCCAACACGAAATTGTGATAAATCGTTGAAAAAGGCAAAATGTTTCATTCCTATCAGCTAAATAGTTGCTCGTATTGTACTTAAAAAGTTACTATGTTCTCAATATCCAGAAGTAAATTCTAAAGAAAAAAGACAACAAAAAATCTTGATAAACCTAATGGACTCAAATATTTGCTAAAATTTCTAGGAAATATTTTTGCCTTATGTAACGATTTAATCAGGATAGATCGTTTGATTTTCTTCTTGTGCTTTACTTATACTGACTGTCGCGTAATATTAGCTTGTTTCAAGAGTTTTAGTGTTAGCAATCTGAAGTGAAATTTACCAATCGAGTCAATAATTTATTCAAACTGTTTGTTCAAGCCAGTCTGAAATATGTTTTTATTTTATGTTTTGTTTTGTTTTCCTTTTCGTTAGTGGAAGGAAGGGATTTTGTTGATTACCGGTTCGATAATTGGGCGACTGATGCCGGTTTGCCGCAAAATTCCGTGCTGGCTATAACTCAGACGCGCGACGGTTATTTGTGGTTTACGACCTTTGACGGGTTGGTGCGGTTTGACGGCGTTCATTTTACGGTTTTCGATAAAAGCAATACGCCCGCCATCGCCGGCAATCGGTTTACGAGTCTGCTCGAAGACCGAAACGGTGCGCTCTGGGCGGGCAGCGAATACGGCGGTTTGATTCGTTATGCGGGCGGCGAATTTCGGAATTTTAATTTATCCGCCGATGCGTCCGGCACGACCGTCAGGCAGATTCAGCAGACGGCGGACGGCGAATTGATGGTGGTGACCGATTCGAGTTTTTTAAGGCGAACCGGCGAAAATTCTTTTGAACTGTTTCAAGCGGACAAAGATCGGCGGCAGAAAATTTTGTGGGGCAAATCCGGCACGCGTTGGATTGCCGACGCGAACGGAATTCACGAACAAAAAATCGGACAGACGACCGATTATTCGTTTTATCTCGCGGAAATTTATTCGGACGATTTTTGGTATGAAGATCAGACGGGTGGTTTGTGGCTCGGCGCGGCGGGAACTTTTTACCATCTGCAAAACGGAAAAATTATTACGTTTGAGCCGGACGGCAGCCGTCACGAAACGGCGCGTGTTGACATCAAACTGTCAGAATATGTTTTTTACGAAAATGCGGACGGCAACATCTGGGCGGGCGGCGCGGACGGCTTGACGATTTTCAAACCGAACGGCGAACAACGGCGGAAATTTACCGTCGCGGACGGATTGCCGAGCAATTTTATCAGCGCAATTTACGGCGACCGCGAGGGCAATGTCTGGCTCGGCACGCTTAATCACGGCATCGTTCGCGCCGGACGAAAATTTATCAGCACTTTTTCCGCCGCTGATGGATTAAAAGCCAATAATATATATCCGGTTTACGAAGACCGCGCCGGACAAATCTGGACGGGCGGCGATTCTCTGGCGCGAATTTCGGGCGGCGCGGTCACCGATTATAATTTCACCACCAAATTTCAATCGAACAACCCGGAATCATTCGCCGAAGATCGTCGCGGACGTTTATGGATCGGATTTATCAACGGCGCGGGCTACATCGAAAACGGTAAATTCACCGATTATTCGGACGTTCTCGGCAATTACGACTGCTCGGTGATTCACGAAGACCGTGCCGGAAATATGTGGTTCGGAACATCTAAAGGTTTGATAAAAATCACGAACGGCGAAAAAACCGTTTACACGGTAGAGGACAATTTGCCGGGCAACGAAATCAAGGATATTTACGAAGACGGCGACGGCGCGATATGGATCGCGGCTTACGGCGGTCTGGCAAAATTCGAGAACGGAAAATTTACTTCCTTCACCGAAAAAGACGGTTTAACCGGCAGCCTCGCCCGCACAATTACGGGCGAAGCTGCCGGGACGCTCTGGATCGGAACTTACGGCAGCGGAATGTCGCGGTTTAAAGACGGCAAATTTACGAGTTACACGACGGCGAACGGGCTTTTCAACAACGGCGTGTTTCGGATTCTCGACGATGACGCGGGGAATTTCTGGATGTCGTCGAATCGCGGAATTTTTCGCGTTTCAAAACAGCAGTTGAACGATTTCGCCGACGGTAAAATCGCTTCGTTTACGTCGGTCGCCTACGGCAAAGAAGACGGAATGCTCTCGACCGAATGCAACGGCGGACGACAGCCGGCAGGCGCGAAAACGGCGGATGGAAAACTGTGGTTTCCGACGCAGGCAGGCGTGGTCATTATTGATCCGCAGGCGATTTTATTTAATAAACAGCCGCCGCCGGTCGTCATCGAAACTGTTAAAATTGATAATCGTGAAATTGATAAACCGATTAAAGACGTTATGTTACAGCCGGGACAGACGAGTTTGGAAATCGGCTACACGGGTTTGAGTTTAATTAAATCCGAACAGGTCAGGTTTAAATACAGACTGGAAAATCTCGATGATAATTGGACGGATGCGGGAACGCGGAGGTCGGCTTATTATTCATATCTGCCGCCGGGCGAATACGTTTTTCAAGTCATCGCCGCCAATTCCGACGGCGTTTGGAACGAAACGGGACAATCAATCGCAGTGCGCGTCGTGCCGCCGTTTTATCGAACGTGGTGGTTTTATATCGGCAGCATTCTGGCAGTTTTCGCGGCGGTTTTCGCCGTTTATCGGCTGCGTTTGCGGCAGATCGAAAACAGACACCGCGAACAGGAAATGTTTTCGCGCCGTTTGATTGATTCGCAGGAACAGGAACGCAAGCGCATCGCCGCCGAACTGCACGATTCGCTCGGACAATTATTAGTCGTCATCAAAAATCGGGCGCGGCTCGGTTTGAAGGTCGAAAATAATTCGGATGTGACGGAAAATCATCTCGACGGAATTTCCGGCGCGGCTTCGCAGGCGATTGAGGAAGTCAAGGAAATATCGTTTAATCTGCGTCCTTATTTACTCGATAAATTGGGTTTAACGAAAACTTTAAAATCAATGCTCGGCAAGGTTTTCGAGGCGAGCGGCGTTAATCTGACGACCGACATTGACGACGTGGACGATGTTTTTCCGAAAGATTCGGAAATTTTGTTTTACCGCATCGTGCAGGAAACGGTCAATAACATCATCAAACACAGCGAAGCGAAAAACGCCGAAATTTCGATTAAATGCGCCGGAAATCTTCTGGTTTTAACAATTAGCGATGACGGCAAAGGTTTTGACAAAGCGGCGCAGGCGCAGTCTCTGAACTGCAGTTTCGGGTTAATCGGCATCGCCGAACGCGCCCGACTGCTCGACGGAACGCATTTTTTCGCGTCTGAAATTGGCAAAGGGACGACGCTGACGGTTAGAATTGATTTACAAAATGCTTGAGAACCAGCGGGAATTTAAAATTATCATCGCCGACGATCACCAGTTGGTGCGGCTCGGTTTGCGCCAGACGATTGAAGCGGACACTAATCTGAACGTCGTCGCCGAAGCCGACAACGGGCAATCCGCGCTCGAAATTATCGAGAAATTTCTGCCCGATGTCGCCGTTTTGGATGTTGATATGCCGAAAATGGACGGTTTGGAAGTCGCTCGCGCCGTCGCCGCCAAAAAATTGCCGGTTGAAATAATTTTCCTGACGATTCACAGCGAAGAAGCTCTTTTTCATCACGCGCTCGACCTCGGCGCGAAAGGCTACGTTTTAAAAGACAGCGCGGCGGACGACATCGTGAGCGCGATCAATGCGGTCGTTCGCGGCAAATATTTCACGACGCTTTCGATGGCGAGTTATCTGCTCAAACGCGATGCCGACGGCGTTTCAAATCTTACATCGAACCGCAACTTTCTCGACAAACTCACGCCGACCGAACTGCGCGTTTTGAAACTGCTCGCCGAATATCAGACGAGCAAGGAAATCGCTCAGGAATTGAGCGTCAGTCCGCGCACGGTCGAAGCGCACCGCGCCAATATGTGTCAGAAATTAGACTTGCAAGGCTCGCACGCGCTCGTCAGATTCGCCGCCAAACATCGCGGACAGTTTTAATCTTCAAAATCAAAAATTCTTTCCCAAACTCCAGTCGAAATTACAACTTTTACATTTTCTAGGTAGAGATTAAGTAGTTCTACCTAGCGAAACTACGTAATCAAACGAATATCTTTCCGTCCCGCGCCGCCTCACAATAGAACTTTGCGAGCGAACGAAAAATGATGGCGGCAATTTTAATTATCGAAGACAATCCGCAGGTGCGCTTTTTGATTAAGAGCGAAGTTTCCGACCTCGCCGCGCATTTGTATGAAGGCGACGACGGCGCGGAAGCCGTCGCGCTTTATCGTGAGTTTCTGCCCGATTGGGTTTTGATGGATTTGGAAATGAAGCGTGTTGACGGCTTGACGGCGACGCGCCAAATCGTCTCGCAGTTTCCCGGCGCGCACATCTGCATCGTGACCAGCCACGACGACGAATATCTGCGCGAAGAAGCGAAAGCGGCGGGCGCACGCGGTTATATAAGCAAGGAAAATCTGCAATTGCTGCGACCTTTGCTGATGGAAGATTCCGGGCGTTCGCGGTAAATTTCGCCGCGTGAAAGTTTCGCTGTTTCGATAAAGACGGTCGAGAGAGAAAAACTTAAAAATTTTATTGAAAAAACAAAATGATTTTATTAAACAAAACGATTCGACGATTTATTTTGAGTCTGGCGTTAATTTGCGCCGGAATAACGGCGGCGCAGGCGGCGACGCTGACGGTGACGACGACCTCTGACACGAACGGCGTTTGCAATTCCGGCGTGAATTGCAGTCTGCGCGAAGCGATTGCGGCGGCGGCTTCGGGCGATACGATTGTGTTCGCTTCGCCGACATTTGACTCGCCGCAGACGATCAACATCAATAGTGAACTCACTATTGACAAAAACCTGACCGTCACGGGCAGAGCGGCAAATCTGCTGACCGTCCGCAACACGGCATCAAACAACCGCGTTTTTGTCATTGACAGCAGCAGCGTCAATCTGTCGGGAATGACAATGACGGGCGGCAATACGGACTTTGGCGGCGGTATTCTCAACAATGCCGGGACGCTCGCGCTGACCGGCGTTCATATTACCGGCAACACGGCGCTACGCGGCGCGGGAATTTTGAATGTTAACAGTACGCTGACGATTACGAACAGCACGATCAGCGGCAACACCGCCGCCGGATACGACATTTCGAATGCCGGAACGAGCGGCGGCATTGAAAACCTTGGCGGGACACTGACCGTCACCAACACGACGATTTCCGGCAACCGCGTGACGGGCTTTAATTTCAACGGCGGCGGCATCTTCAATACGGGAAACAGCGTGACCGTCACGAACTCGACCATCACCAGAAACGAGGCGGCGGGCGCAAACAGCGCGGGCGGCGTTTTAAGTCGGACAGGGACAACGACAATTCGCAACAGCATCATCGCTTCCAACTGCGCTCTGGTCTTGAACGCGACCTGCGGCACCAACGATCCGCCCGATGTCGGCGTTGTTCCCGGTTCCAGCAGCACGTTTACGTCGAACGGCTACAATCTCATCGGCAGACGCGGCACCGTGACGAACTTCAATCAAACGGGCGATCAGACCGGCACGAACGCCGCGCCGATTGACCCGCGCTTGTATCCGCTGCGCGACAACGGCGGCGCGACTCCGACGCACGCTCTGCGCGCGAACTCGACGGCGATCAATCCGGCAAGCTCGAACGGCGCACCGGCGACCGATCAGCGCGGCGCGCCTCGTCCGTTCGGAGCGACTGCCGACATCGGCGCGTTCGAGTTTCTGCCGATGGTCACGAATATCAATGACAGCGGCGCGGGCAGTCTGCGGCAAACCGTCGCCGACGTTCCGGCGGACGGCTTCGTCATCTTCGACGATTTATTCCGCATCCAGTCAAACATCATTGATTTACCGAACGGACAAATCACGATTAACAAAAATTTGTCAATCGTCGGTCTCGGCGCAAATGTTCTGACTGTTCGCAATACGCAGGCGCAAAGCCAGACGAGCCGCGTTTTCAACATTCAAGGCGGCATTGTCAGATTAGCGGGACTGACGATCACGGGCGGCAATCTGTCATTTAATGGCAACGCCGCCGGCGGCATTTACAATCGCGGCAGCCTGACCGTGTTCGCCTGCCACATCACGGGCAATACCGATGATTCCAGCTCAGGCGGCGGCGGCATTTACAATGACGGCGCGGCATTAACGGTTATCAACAGCACGGTGAGCGGCAACACCGCGACCGGCGGCAGCAACTCAGGCGGCGGCATTCGCAACAACAGCAACGGCACATTGAACATTATCAACTCGACCGTCTCCGGCAATCGCACAACCGGCGGCAACTTGAACGGCGGCGGCATTCTGGCAATCGGAAACGCCGTTATCAGCAATTCGACCGTCACCGACAACGAAACGCCGAACGGCGCGGGCGGCATTTCTAAATTCAACGGGACGACCGTCACGATTCGCAATTCAATCGTCGCCGGAAACTGCACGCGGACGACCGGCGCGATTTGCAGCCAAGCAGCCACGCCCGATGTCTTCAGCTTCGGCGGTGATTACACATCTCAGGGATATAATTTAATCGGCAATGCCGGCACGGCGGGCGGCTTCAACCAAACGGGCGACCAGACCGGCACGAGCGCGGCTCCGCTCAATCCGCAGCTCGCGCCGCTCGCCGACAATGGCGGCACGACTCCGACGCACTCGCTGCTCGGAACTTCTCCGGCAATTGATAAAGGCAACTGTTTCGGCTGTTCGCTCGACCAGCGCGGCGCGGCGCGTCAGCTCGATTTCCCGAACTTTCCAAACGCTTCGGGCGGCGACGGCTCGGACATCGGCGCGCTCGAACTCCAACTCGCCCCGACCGCCGCCGCCGTCTCGATCAGCGGTCAAGTTATAATATCCGACGGCAGAGGCTTGATGAACGCCCGCGTGATGTTGATTGACCAAAACGGAACAACGCGCACGGCGATGACTACGAGTTTCGGTTATTTTCACTTTACCGACGTTCCGGCGGGCGAGACGGTCGTTATCTCAGTCATATCGAAACGCTATACCTTCGCGCCGCAGGTATTGAATGTAACCGAGGATTTTGTTGAATTGAATTTTAGCGCGATTCAATTGACAAAAAGTTTGCAGGAAAGTTTTAATACTTTCTCGACAGTTGAAAACACTTTATCCGATTCTGCCGACTTCAGCCGTCAGACGATAAAAAACCGATTCTAAAAAAAATTGAAATTTAAATAAAAGAAAGAGATTTTATGAAAAAAACATATTTGGTAATTCTGATCTTGTTTGTATTTTGTCTGGCATTCGCCGGTTTTCGCGGGATAAATGTTTCCGCTCAGAACGACGGCGGAAAGTCTGGAACGACGAATACGCAGCAAAATAACATTGAAAAAGACCGCGAATGGGCGGCGACGCTGCGGCGTATAACTAATCGCTCGTTCGACGATTTGACGGAAAAAAAAGTTCGCGGCGGCTTTTCATTTGACTTGGAAGACCGTTTTCAAACGGTGATGCTTTCGAGAATTGACCCGGATGGTGAAACTGTTACCGCCTGTGTCACCAGTTTGCCGGAAGCCAACGCATTTTTTGGCAGAGACCTCGAAACGGGGCGGGATTTATCGGCATATCAGGCGCAGTTCCGGCACGACGACACGGCGAATTTAGCCGCAAAGAACGGAATGTCCGCGCAGGAATACAAATTTTACAGCGAGATGATCGAAAAAGCGTATGGCAACCGCCCGATGAATCCGCAAAACGCGACGATTACGATTGATAATCAGGATGGCGCGGGCGAAGGTTTCAATGATCCGCAGGCGGTTACGCCGGAAGGCGGCAATCCCGGGACGACACTCGGCGAACAGCGTTTGAATGTTTTCAAGGAAGGAGCCAGAATCTGGGGCGCGTTTCTCGACAGCAGTGTGCCGATTGTTATTCGCGGCAATTTCGATCCGCTGCCCTGCGACAACAACGGAGCGACGCTCGGCTCTGCCGGACCGACTGGCGGCTACCGTGATTTTGCCACTCAATCGCCGATGAATAATACTTTCTATTTTCCGAACACGCTCTATTATGTCGCGCTCGCCAATAAAATCAGCCGGATGGATTTGAACAATGCCGATGCGGAAATTCAGAGCCGGTATAACAGCAGCGTCAACAATCAGGCGGGCTGTTTGAACGGCGGCAGATTTTATTACGGTTTCGACAATAATCCGACCAATAACACCGTTAATTTGTTGATTACCGTGCTGCACGAAATCGGTCACGGTCTGGGCTTCGGTGGTTTTGTCAATCCGAATACCGGCGAATTGGCTAAAGACGGCAACGGTAATCCAATTTCCGACATTTATACGCGAATGATGTTCGACCGAACGCTTGGAAAATACTGGTATCAAATGACCGATGCCGAACGACAGCAGTCGAAACTTAACGCCGGAAATGTTTTGTGGGACGGCGCGAACGTCAAAATCGCATCCGGTTTTTTAACCGCCGGACGTGAGGCTTCGACCGGGCGCGTTCAATTATATACGCCGATGACGCTCGAACCCGGTTCGTCCATCGTTCACTGGGACACGGCGGCAACGCCAAATCTTTTGATGGAGCCGGCAATCAACAGCGATTTAACAACGACGCTTGATTTAACGCGCCAGCAAATGCGCGACATCGGCTGGTTTCGGGACACCGATCCGTCCGATACGGTCAGAGATGCCGTTATCAATGTGACACCGAACAGCGGCACGGCGGTAGTCGGTTCGACACAGAATATAACGTGGACGAATGTCGGCGGATTTAACAAAAATGTGACGATTGAACTTTCCACCGACGGCGGCGCGACTTATCCAAACACTATCGCCGCAAATGCGCCGAATACCGGCTCATATTCTTGGACTGTGCCGGATATGCGGACGACAACGGCTCGCATTCGTGTCCGGGAAGTTGATTTTATTGATCCGTCCGGCACGTCTTCCGGTAATTTTGCGATTGGTCTAGCGCCGACCGCCGCCGCCGTCTCGATCAGCGGACGCGTTCTGACACCCGAAGGCAGAGGCGTGACGAACGCGCGCGTGATGTTGACCGACCAAAACGGAACAACGCGCACGGCGATGACTACGAGTTTCGGTTATTTTCACTTTACCGACGTTCCGGCGGGCGAGACGGTCGTTATCTCAGTCATATCGAAACGCTATACCTTCGCGCCGCAGGTATTCAGCGTAACGGAAGATTTAACGGGAATTAATTTCATCAACTACTAAGTCTGCCCGCTATTGAGAGCAAAAAAAGCCGTAGAGATTTTCGGGATTTTCCGCCAAATCCCGAAAATCTCAATTAGCCTTATAATCAAAAAGACTGCTCGATGCTTTTTTCGTAAAAATCGGCTTCGATGAAACAGTTTTTATGATCTATTGCTGCTTCCATTTCTATAGCCAGATCATAAACTCGTTTTTCTATATCTTTATCATTTTCATATTTGCGAAGCGATTCAATAAAAGTAGAGAGAAAAATATCTTTGATGAAACATCAAAGATATTTGGAAAAAATACGATGACGAATTTAAGTGTAACGCGCTGTAAAAGGCGTTTGACAGACAATCGATTAAATCGGTCGCTGAAGAATTGGGCAGTTTGAATCACTAATTCATACTGCCCTAGCAACGAGCCACTAAAACTAACGGTAGTGGAGAGGCTTCGAGCAAGGAATTAAACGAAATAGAAGCCTTGAAAAAACGCAATACAGAGTTGGAAATGGAGTTAGAAATCGTTATACCAAAACAATTTGAGTAAGTTTGTTTTGATTATTTTCCTGCTAGTCCGCTCTGCGGATTATTTAGAAATTAGATTTATTTAACAAACTTTCTAAAATGGTATTGATATTATATTCGAGATTAGTTACAAAGTCCGCTCAAATTCCAGATGGAATTAAAATCAAAAAACGGAGGAAGCAAAAGACAGTTTTTTGTCTAATAAAACTTGACCAGCTCAGAGTTAAGTGTCCTACAAATACAACGTCGGGTTCAAAAACTAAATCCGACTTTGTTGTGCATAGTCGAAGTTTTTACAATTTCTTTTTATTACGATTCTTTTTTTGAATTGATTTATACGATTTTCCGATTTTCTTGTTTTTTTCTTTTTTCTCCAGATAAGACATCTGATTTTGTTCGGATTCTTTCAGCATTTTGAGATAATTTTCGTAGCGTTCTTTTGAAATAGTTCCATCTTCCAACGCTTCTAAAATTGAACAGCCTTTTTCCTGTGTGTGCGAACAATTGCTGAATTTGCAGGTTGTTTCTAGTTCCGCAATGTCGTCGAAAGTCTCAACAATTGATTCTTCGACCGCGATGTTTCCCAACTCGCGCATTCCCGGCGTGTCAATAATCATCGCGCCGTTTTCAAGCGTCAACAAATTCCGGTTCGTCGTCGTGTGTTTGCCTTTGCCGTCCTTTTGCTTGATTTCCCGCGTCGCAAAGCGATCTTCGCCGAGCAATTTATTGAGCAGACTAGTTTTTCCCACGCCGGACGAACCGATCAGACAAAAGGTTTTGCCGGGAATCAATAATTTTTCGATCTCGTCTAAATTCGTGCCTTTTTTATTGCTGAACGCGACGACTTTTATGTCGGGATTTGTTTCACGAATTTCGTTCTTTTTCTCTTTAATTTCCGCTTCGGTTTGCAGATCGCTTTTGCTCAAAAGCAAAACCGGCTGAATTCCGCCTTCGCGCGCCATCACCAAATATCTTTCAAAACGCCTGATATTGTAATCGGCATCGAGCGATTGAACGATCAAAGCGTAATCAATATTTGCGGCGATTGATTGAAACTCGACGGTTTTGCCCGCGCGTTTTCTCTTTAAAATAGATTTTCGCTCAAAAACTTCGTGAATTATCGCCAGCGAATTTTCGTCCGAATTTTGAACAAAAACCCAATCTCCGACCGTTGGATAATCAAGCGAAGATTCCGCCGCAAACATTATTCTGCCCGTTATTTCAGCAATAAAATCACGCTCGCCTTCTGTAACCGCGTAGTTTTCTCCATAAACGGTCGTAACTCTAGCAAGCTGAAAATCATTCAATTTAGACGAATCTAATTTTTCCTGAAACCATTCGTCAAAACCTAAATTTTCTAAATTCGTAAACTTCATTTTTATTTCGATCAATTTTGTTCAAATAACATTCTATCTCTAAGATTATCAGGAATTGTATATTGAATTTCTGATAATTGACCTTTTTTCCATTTCAAATCTTTTACGGTCGTTAAAGTGATTTTGTCGAGAACTGTATATTTCAAACCGTATCTGTCATTAAAAGTAGTAAGAGTGCCGTTTGTTCCGCCGCCGTTTCCGTCGTGCGCGGCAAAACCGCCGTAACCTAAGAATTTTGGCGAAAACACGATTTTATCAAACAAAATATCAGATTTTGGTTTTAACGTAATCGAGTAAAGCTTTCCGATGAATTCTTCTCGAGGAAAATACTTTGTTTCTACATCGTTGATAATTTTCTTAAATGGATCGCTTCCAAAATACGAAAATTAAATTTTCCAATTTTCGTCGTAATCACAAGACGTTTCGCACGAATTGCCGAAAATGCTTTTTACATCTTCTTTTGTCCAAACGGAAAGCTTTAAGTTTTTAAGTTTACCTTTATTAAAAAACTCGTAACCTTTTATTTCATTCGGATAAAAATTTAATTGTTCCGGCGGTGCGCCAAAATCAGAACTCGATCCGCAACCGCCGCCAACGCCGCCAGCGAGCCATAATTTTACTTTATTGTTGCCGGAAATTCGGAATCGCCAGTTATCACCGAGATATTCGCAATTCGGGCTGCCGAAAGCAAAACCAATTTCATAATTATTGTTTTCCGCCGGTTCCGGTTTTCTAAAAAAGTAAACTTCTTTTTCCTGCTGGGAGATTTCTTCTTTTGAAAGCAGTTGAAATTCAACATTCTTAATCTCGGGCAGCCAGGATTGATTTATTTCTTCTTGAGCAAGATAAATTATTTTCTTTCGATTTAGAGGTTTAAATTTGTAAATGAGAATTCTGCGGACAACTTCCCGCATCACATTTTCCGGCACAGGATTGATATAATTTTCTTCACCTTGATTTTCCTGACTGCGAACGATCGAAGAAACACCGAGAATTATCATTAAAAAAATCAACAATTTGGACTTCATAAACTGTTCGATGCCGTGGTTTATAAAATGAGTTTGTTTTCAGGTGGAAAATTATATTGCGCTTAAAGCATTCCTCTTTCTTTAACTCTCAAATAAGTTTCCAGAAGACGCGGCGCAAGCGTCTGCGTTGTTACATCTAACGCTAAACCGCCGATACTTTCGACTTGTCTCAAAGCCGCTTCGCGTTGGTGAATAATTTCTTCAGCCGCCGACTGTGTGAAAACGTCTTTGATGTCTTTCGGCTGCTGGCTGACTGCCGCATTTAAATCTCTGTCGCCGATTGTCGCAACTAAAGGCAGATGGCGCGGGCGCAGAAGTTTCAGCGAGCTTATCAATTCCTTTGAACTTTCCTTGTCAACGAGGTCGTTTAGAATCACGACGAAAGCGCGTTTTTTCGTGTTTGCGGCGATATATTGAAACGCTCTCGCATACGACGGTTCGATGAGTTCCGGTTCGAGATCGTGCAAATTTTCCAACACGGCATCAATATGTGCGATGCCTTTTTTCGGCGGCATATATTTGTGAACTTTGCGCCCGAAAACCATCAAACCGCAATTGTCGCCGCCGCGCATCGAAGCGGACATTAACGCCAAACTTGCGTGAATCGCCGTATCGAATTTCGTTTCGTCGCCGATTCTTCCCGTCATAAGTCTTCCGGCATCGAGCGCAATAATTATCGTCTGGTCGCGTTCGATCTGATATTGGCGCGTGATTAATTTGTTTTTACGCGCCGTCGCCGTCCACGAAATATGACGCATTTCGTCGCCGCGCACATAATCGCGCATTGATTCGAATTCGCGTCCTTCGCCGCGCCGGACGGATTTTCTCTGAACGGCAAGTTGCGAATTTGCGCCGAGGGCTTTTAATTCCATTTCGCGGGCGCGACGCATATTCGGATAAACTTTTACGGTTTCCGCTTCGCCTAAATTTGTCTGACACCAAACAAGACCGAGTCGCGACAAAAATCGCGCGGCGGTTTTCCCAAATTTATATTTCCCGCGACGCGGCGGATTCAGAAAATAAAAAAACTCGGCGGTCGTCTTCGCCTCAATTTCAAATTCCGTTTCGCGCGTTTCGCCTAAAATCATCTCCGGCGGAAATTCGTCTTTTACCTTAATATAAAATCTCCGCGCCGAATCATTATCAATAATTAACGAAACACGAGTCGCGTCGCCGATGGCGAACCGCTTCTCGAATTTGCGTTTTATCGTAAATTCTTCAGGTAATTTGCGGCTTATAAAATAATCGATAATTGCCGCGAAAATCAAAAGAATATCAAAAATCAAAACCAACCAACGCAAAATCGGCAGATTCCACGACAGCGAAAGCGGTATGAAACCGAGCGCGAAAAGTATGTAAAATCTACGTGAGAATATGAAACTCATAATTTTTCAACGAAAATAATATTATGACAAAAATCGAAGAAATTTTATCATAGATCGTTGATGATTTCGCTTTGTTTTAGGTAAAATTAAGTTGATGTCGTTTCATAAAATCGTCGAAGAAAAGATTCAGGAGGCAATCAATAAAGGCGAATTCGATAATCTCGAAGGCGCGGGAAAACCGATTGATCTAACCGTATATTTCAACACGCCGTCAGAATTTCGCGCCGGTTATTCGCTCTTGAAATCCAATAAATTTGTTCCCGAAGAAGTAGAAATTATGCGCGACATCGGCGAGTTAAAGGAAAAAATCAAAATTTGCGCTAAAGCAGAAGAAGAATTAGATAAGTTGAAGAAAACATTAAACGAAAAACAGTTGAATCTTTCGATTTTAATTGAAAGAAATCGTCGCAGAAGATGATTTTACGCGGAGTTTAATAAATTAAACTCCGCGCTTTTTAAAGGGCAAATTACCGGGAAACCGAATTTACATTTCCTTTTGTTTGTCAGTAAGTTCAATTTCCATCGCAACTAATGTTTCCTTGTTTAGTGTTCCGGTAACTTTGACGTTGTTCATTTTCTGCCATTCCTTAATCGAACTGCGAAAATCGTCATTGAATTTTCCGTCTTCCTCACCGTTGTAGAGTTTCGCCGTTTTCAATTTTTGCTGAACCGTCGTTATTTGTTCAGCAGTCGCACGGAAAACCGCACCGCGTTTTTTCGGTTCGCTGCTTTTGTCACCGGCAGTCGCAAAATCGTCTTGATTGACTGGAATTTCCATTTGCGATTCGGTCAATGTAATGCCCATTTTTTCGAGCGTTGCGCGATTCAGAGAACCCGATCTTTTCAAACCGTTTGCCGATTGAAAATCGCGGATCGCCGCCCGCAGATCATCATCATATTTGCCGGTTTCATCGCCGTTATAACCTTTTCCTTTGAGCATTTTTTGCGCTTCGGAAATTTGTCCTTTGGTCGGTCTGAACGAAACCCGTTTCGGCTTGTCGGAAGAATCTGCCGTTTCGATACCTTTTTGGCTGTCGGTCAGCTCAATTCCCATTTTGATGAGCGTCGCTTCATCGAGTTTTCCGTTTTTTTCGAGACCGTTTTCATCCTGATATTGCTTGATCGAAGCGCGGAAATCGTCATTATATTTGCCGTCTGTCGCGCCATCGTAACTTTTAGCCGCTTTTAGTTTTTCCTGCGCCGTCGTTATTTGCGACTTTGTCGGGCGAAAAGGCTTTTTGCGGGTTTTAGTTATGGTTGTCTGTTCGCTGTTTGATGATGTTTTCGCCGTGTTTGTTTGAGCATTTATGAAAACGCTGAAGATGAGTGATGCAAAGATCACGAGTATTAATTTTCTCATTTTTTTTCCTCCATTGTGATTTAATTTAGATTTCAACCAAGAAATAGAACACGCAAAGAGATAAAACCCGTGCTGAAAAAACACAAAATTTTCAATTCGCGGGACAGATAGATTCTTGATTGGCAAATATTATTATTAATTTAAAATAAATTGTCAAGTTTAGATTTCACAGATCAGAAATTGCTGATAAAATCAGACAACTCTTTAAGCAGTTTACAGAGAAAAAAAATTATGAGAAGTGTTATCGAATTTTCCGATTTCATTCAGAAAACAGAAAGACAATTCAGTGCGGAAGAAAGAGAACAAATACTTACTTTTTTATCCGAAAATCCGAAAGCCGGAAAAACCGTCGAAAACTTCGGCGGAATCAGGAAATTGGAATGGCATCAAAAAAGGAGACGCGGCGACATCTTTAACATTTATTTTCATCCCGGCTCGAATAATTTGCCTTTGGTAATTGTTTCGCTATTTAAAAAAGGCGAAAAGCTGATTTTTAACAAAGTGATAGAAATTCTTATTCACGACAAAGTTGATTCGGGAAGACAATAAATTCATTACGTTTTTGTTAAAAATTATATTTTCAATCTTGCTGAATGAATGCTCATTCATTTATACTTGTTTACAAGAAAATAAGTAATCAAAAATTTATAAATCAGGAAATCAGAATTATGTTAAAAATCGGAAAAGCCGCAGTTTTAGGTGCGGGAACAATGGGCGCGGCGATTGCGGCGCATCTTTCAAATGCCGGAATCCCGACGCTTCTTTTGGACATTGCGCCGAAGGAATTGAACGAAGCGGAAACAAAGAAAGGTCTGCCGCTTGATTCGTTTCACGTCAGAAATCGAATCGTCGGCGAAATGTTTGAAGCAGCGAAAAAGTTAAAACCCGCGCCGTTTATGCTCGCCGACAACGCGAATTTGATCGAGATCGGAAATTTTGAAGACGATATTCACAAACTCAAAGATTGTGATTTCGTCATCGAAGCGATCGTCGAAAATCTGGAAATCAAACATAAACTTTTCGCGGAAGTCGAGAAAAATATGAAGCCCGGATCAATAATCGCTTCAAACACTTCGGGCATTCCTATCGAGAAAATTGCCGAACCTTTTTCCGATGATTTCAAAAAACATTTTGTCGGCGTTCACTTTTTTAATCCGCCGCGTTATATGAAATTGGTCGAAGTAATTCCGACCGAAGACACGAGCGGCGAAGTCGCCTGCGCGATCACCGGATTTCTCGATCAGCGTTTGGGAAAAGGCGTCGTTCCGGCGAAAGACGAGCCGAATTTTATCGCCAATCGCATCGGCGTTTTCGGAATGATGTCCACGATTCACACGATGATCGAAATGGGTTTAACGCCGACCGAAGTTGACCAAATCACCGGAAAAGCAATCGGACACGCATCGAGCGCGACGTTCAGAACTTCCGATCTCGTCGGTTTGGACGTGACGGCGCACGTTACAAAAAATCTTTATCCCGCGATTCCCGAAGATGAAGACCGCGAAGTTTTTCAAATTCCCGAAATGATTCAAACGCTGCTCGACAAAAACATTTTGGGCGATAAAACGAACGGCGGATTTTTCAAAAAGTCGAAAGATGCGGAAGGAAATCGCCAGATTTTAGAACTCGATCTGGACACATTTGAATACAAACCGCAGGAAAAAACGAAATTTGCGACTCTGGAAGAAGCCAAACAAATTTCTGACACGGCGAAACGAGTCAAAAAACTTTTCTGGGGCGATGATAAAGTCGGCGAATTTTTGCGTAAGACTTCGGCGCGCGGAATGCGTTATTCGGCGAACAGAATTCCCGAAATCGCCGATACAATCGTCGAAATTGACAACGCGATCAAATGGGGTTTCGGCTGGGAAATCGGAGTTTTCGAAGCGTGGGACGCGGTCGGCGTGAAAGAATCCGTCGAATCAATGAAATCGGAAGGTTACGAAATTCCTGAAAATGTTCAAAAAATGCTCGATTCGGGCGCGGAAACTTTTTACAAAAAAGAAGAAAACGGCGACAAATTTTACTACGATTTAGTAAACGGTGGTTACAAAAAAATGCCCGACCGCGACGGCGTGATTTTCCTTGATTCGGTCAAGGAAAAAACGGGCGTTATCAAGACGAATTCCGGCGCAAGTTTGATTGACTTGGGCGACGGCGTAGCGTGTCTTGAATTTCATTCAAAAATGAATTCGATCGGCGGCGACACCGTGGCGATGATGAATTTTGCGATCGATGAAGTCGAGAAGAATTTTGAAGGCTTAGTCGTCGGCAATCAAGGCGGAAATTTCTCGGCGGGCGCAAATTTGATGATGCTTTTGCTGGCGGCGCAGGAAGAAGAATGGGACGACATCAATATGATGATTCGCGGTCTGCAAAACGCCGTGATGCGTCTGCGTTATTCGGCGAAACCCGTCGTTACCGCGCCTTACGGTCTGACTTTGGGCGGCGGCTGCGAGATTTCGATGCACGGCGACAAAACTCGTGCGGCGGCGGAAACTTATATCGGACTTGTCGAAGTCGGCGTTGGATTATTACCCGCGGGCGGCGGCACGAAAGAGATGACTTTGCGAGCGATGGACGCGGCGAAAAATGTGGCGGATGCCGATCTTTTGGGATTTTTGAAAAAGACTTTTGAAACGATCGCAATGGGCAAAGTCGCAACTTCGGCTCAGGAAGCGCAAAGTTGGGGACTTTTGAGAAAAGGCGACGCAATTTCGATGAACGGCGACCGTTTGATCGCCGACGCGAAACAGGAAGTTTTAAATCTCGCCGCCGCAGGTTACGTCCAACCCGTCGAACGCGAAGACATTCTGGCGATCGGCGAAGCCGGACAAGCGGCGTTCAAACTCGCTCTGCATATGATGAAACAAGGCGCGTTCATCTCCGACCACGACGAATTGATCGGCAAAAAAATTGCCAAAATCTTGTGCGGCGGCGATATGAATCATCAGAGTTTAGTCTCCGAAAGACATTTGCTCGATCTCGAACGCGAAGCGTTTTTGTCGCTCTGCGGCGAAAGAAAAACGCAGGAAAGAATCGCGGCGATGCTGAAAACCGGAAAGCCTTTGAGAAATTAATAGATTTCTATACGTGAACTTATTTTCTTTGCATTTCTTTGCGATTAACATTTGCCCCCTTTGCGGTTAAGTTCTTCTTCAATCAAAAGATTGCAAAGATTATAACGATAATTTTTTAACCGCAAAGGGCGCAAAAGTTTTCGCAAAGAGACGCAAAGTTATGAATGAGAATGAACATTTCATATTTAATTATCAATCGCGCGATGAAAGTTCATACGGCTTTGGGTCCGGGATTGCTTGAATCTTCGTATAAAGAATGTCTTTTTTACGAATTGAAATCGGAGAATTTGAATGTTGAAAAAGAAAAGCCTTTACCGTTAATTTATGAAGAAGTAAAACTCGAATGCGGTTATCGCGTAGATTTATTTGTTGAAAATAAACTGATTACTTGAAATAAAATCGGTCGAAGCGGTAAATAACATTCATCTGGCGCAAGTTTTGACATATCTAAAACTTTCCGATTGCAAACTCGGATTGTTGATGAATTTCAATGTCTTAAAACTAAAAGACGGAATTCGCCGCGTCGTAAATAATCTGTAATTCTTCGCGCTCTTTGCGAAAAAACTTTGCGCTCTTTGCGGTTAAAAATTTTATGAATGCTGAAGCGAAAAGTTTAGCTGGCGAACTCGGAACGATTTCAAAAGATGCGGTAAAAGATTTCGGTGCATTGTCCGCCGAAAAAATCAACTGGCGACCGTCCGAAACAGATTGGAGCGTCGGGCAATGTTTCGAGCATTTGATCAAATCGAACGAGCTTTTTTTCGACAAATTAGACGAAATAGCGAATGGAAAACATAAACATTCTTTTCTCGAAAATTTCTCGCCGCTTTCGGGATTTTTCGGGAATCTTTTAATAAATTCCCTGAAAAAAGATTCGCGGAAATTTAAAGCACCGACGAAAAAGATCGTGCCGCCGAGCGAGGTTGATCCGAATATCGTCGAAATTTTCGCGGCGCATCAGGCGGAATTGATCGGTAAGATTAAACGGACGGAAAAGGTTGATTGGAATAGAATGAAAGTTACGTCGCCGTTTCTAAAAATTGCGACGTATAAACTTTCCGACGGCTATAAAATCATCGTCGAACACGAAAAACGGCATTTTCGCCAAGCTGAAAGAGTTACGAAAGAAGCGAATTTTCCGAAATAAAATATATGGAAATACAAGAATCAAAAATCTCCGTCGAGCAGCGCGGACATATTTTACTTATCGGCTTGAATCGTCCGGCGAAGCGCAACGCATTTGATATTCAGATGCTTAACGAACTCGCCGACGCTTACACGCGCCTTGAAAATACGGAAGAACTTCGTTGCGGCGTTCTTTTCGCGCACGGCGAAATGTTTACAGCTGGTTTAGATTTAGCAAATGTCGCGCCGGAAGTTACAAAATCCAACGGCGTTTTGAAGTTTGACGAAGATTCGATTGATCCGCTGAATCTTTACAGCGAACGCACAAAACCCGTCGTTGTTGCGGTTAACGGAAAATGTCTGACCATCGGCATCGAACTGATCTTGGCAGCGGACATCTGCATCGCGGCGGAAAATGCGACGTTCGCGCAGATCGAAATCAAACGCGGAATTTTTCCGTTCGGCGGCGCAACTCTGCGTTTTCCCGTCCAAAGCGGTTGGGGAAATGCGATGCGCTGGCTTTTGACGGGCGATGAATTCGACGCGAACGAAGCATACAGAATCGGTTTGGTTCAGGAAATTGTCGAAAATGAAAATGTTTTGGATAAAGCAATCGAAATCGCCGAAACTATCTCAAAACAAGCACCTTTGGGCGTTTATGCAACACTAAAATCCGCTCGAAAATTACAGAAAGACGGTTTTGAAGCGGCAAAAGACGATCTTCAGCCGCAGATTCTGGAATTGTTCAATTCCGAAGACGCAAAAGAAGGCGTGCAGTCATTTTTAGAACGGCGCGACGGAAACTTCAGCGGGAAATAAAAAACTTTTCTTGCCCACGAAACACACGAAAGAAACGAAAAAGAGAAAGAAAAATTTCAAAAAAACTTTTGGGTTTTCCTCTCGCATTTTTCGTAATTTTCGTGTGTTTCGTGGGCAAATATCTTCATCTTCAGTTAAAATGTACAAATGAATTTTTACGAAACACGCGCGTTTATTTTCGATATGGACGGAACGCTCGTTGATAATATGCGCTTTCACACGAAGGCGTGGGGACAAATGTTGGAAGAAAACGGCGTTGAGATGAACGCGCACGATTTTCTTGTGAAAACTGCCGGAAAGACGAACCGCGAAATTTTGCCGACAGTTTTTGAAAATCTTACGGAAGAAAAACTCACCGAACTCGGCGAACGCAAAGAGACGCTTTACCGCGAATTTTTTCTTGAACATAGAAAAACCGTCGGCGGCGCGGTCGAATTTCTTGAAAAAGCGCAAAGTCTCGGAATAAAATTGGCGGTTGCGACTGCCGCGCCGATTGCGAATATGGAATTTATTCTCGACGGTCTCGATCTGCGGAAATATTTCGGCGCGATCACGACCGCCGCAGATGTTTCGCAAGGCAAACCGAATCCCGAAGGTTTTTTGAAATCAGCGGAAAAATTAAACGTCTCGCCGGAAAACTGCATAGTTTTCGAAGATGCGGTCGGCGGTTTCGAGGCGGCGCATAATGCCGGAATGAAATCAATCGGAATTGCGACGGTTAATTCGATTGAAGAAATTCTGAAACTCGATTCGGTCGTCGAAGCGCACGAAGATTTTACGAATTTAGAACCGGACGAATTAGTTGAAAAATATCTTCCGTTTGAAAAGTATGCAAAATGAAAAAAATCGTTGCGGTTGGGCGAAAAACGATTTGGCGGTCAAATATCACGACGCGGAATGGGGCGTGCCGCAGCACGACGACCGGAAATTGTTCGAGTTTTTAATTTTAGAAGGCGCACAGGCAGGACTTTCGTGGGACACGATTTTGCGAAAACGCGAAAATTACAGAAAAGCGTTCGATGATTTCGACGTGCGGAAAGTCGCCGTTTATGATGCGAGAAAACAAGCCGAACTTCTTCAAAATGAAGGAATTATTCGTAATCGTCTAAAAATAAAATCGGCGGTTCAAAACGCGAACGCATTTTTGAAAGTTCAGAAAGAATTCGGCTCGTTCGATTCTTATATTTGGAATTTTGTTGACGGAAAACCGATTATAAATTCTTGGGAAGATTTATCCGAAGTTCCCGCAAAAACCGAAATTTCCGATAAAATCAGCAAAGATTTGAAAAAGCGCGGTTTTAATTTCGTCGGCTCGACGATTATGTATGCGTTTATGCAGGCTTGTGGGTTAGTCAACGATCATTTGGTAGATTGTTTTCGGTATAATGAAATTTGAATTATGGATGAAATGGCTTATTACATTTTTAATTATTGCCCTGAACTTCTCACAAAGGAAGAAAATCAAGCTCACAAAAATTTACTTGTTCAACAAAAGATAAATCAAAGTGAAAATCGGATAAAAAAAGAAATGATGAGAAAGAGTTGGCTTTCAAATGATGAAAATGTCTTAAAACATCTCAAAAATGGTAGCGAAGAATTTTATAAAAAGACTGTTGAAAGAGTTTTTCGTGATAATCCAAACAAAGAATTTTTGAAATTATGTCCGAAATGTAATTCGTTAACTAAAACACCAAAGGCAAAACAGTGTTCAAAATGTTTTCATACATGGCATAAAGAAATTAAAAATGAAAGTTGATATGTCGCCGAAAGCAGTTACGGAAAGATTAAAAATGATGGACGATTTGTGGCTTTTGAGCGTTAAATTGATGAACTCAAAAAAGGTTCAAACCACGAAAAACAGTAAAAATGAATTATCCGATAACTTCCGCGATTCGCGTTTTGAGGCAAAATAAAATTGAATTTGAGCCGCACGTTTTTGAATATATCGAAAAAGGCGGCACGAAATATTCAGCGGAAATTTTGGGAGTTGACGAACATTCCGTAATTAAAACTTTGATCTTTGAAACGAACGAGAAAAAGCCTTTGATCGTTTTGATGCACGGCGATTTGATCGTTTCGACGAAGAATCTGGCGCGGCATTTGAATATGAAATCGGTCGCGCCCGTTTCGCCGGAAAAGGCTCAGAAACTAACGAGTTATATGGTCGGCGGAACTTCGCCCTTTGGCGTGAAAACGAAAATGCCCGTTTATGCAGAAAACACGATTTTCGATCTTTCGCGTATTTTTATCAACGGCGGGAAACGCGGTTTTCTAGTTGAGATAAATCCGCAGGTTTTGAATGATGTTTTGAAAACAGAAACGGTCGAAATCGGAATCGAAAGGTAGAATGTAAGGCAGAAATTCATTAGAATCATAATTTATGTTTGCAGAAAGTCTTACGCAGGCGGCGGTCACGGAGCCTGTTCTCGGTATCGAATCAATTGAAATTATTTTGCTGATCGGCGCGGTCGTGGCGATCATCGCCAGACGTTTGAAAATTCCTTACACGGTCGGTTTGGTTGTCGCGGGACTTTTGCTGGCGTTTATTCCGCTCGGCATTGCGATTCCTTTCAACAAAGAACTTTTATTTAAAGTTTTATTGCCGCCTTTGATTTTTGAAGCCGCGCTTTATATTCATTGGAAAAAATTAAAAAGCGATCTCGTTCCGGTCGTGACTTTTGCGACAATTGGCGTTTTGCTGTCGGCGTTTATTACGGCGGCGGTTATGCATTTTGTCGTCGGTTGGCAATGGACGATGGCGATTTTGTTCGGCGTTTTGATCGCGGCGACCGATCCGGTTTCGGTGATTGCGACGTTCAAAGAAGCGAAAGTCGAAGGACGTTTGCGCCTTCTCGTCGAATCCGAATCTTTGTTTAACGATTCGACCGCCGCCGTCGCTTTTGCCATCGCGCTGGCGTTTGCGATGGGCGAAAATTTGACTTTGAGCGGTGCGGCGATAACGATGGTTTTGTCGGTCGTCGGCGGAATTGCGAGCGGTTTGGTCGTCGGCGGTTTGATGCTTTTTATCGCCGGACGAACCAAAGATCATCTGGTCGAAATCGCGCTGACGACGATTGCCGCGTTCGGTTCGTTTTGGATTGCCGAACATTTTCACTGGTCGGGCGTTTTGGCGACGATGACCGCCGGACTTCTCGCCGGAAACACGCAGGTTTTGGGTTTTGTCACCGAAAAAGGCGAAGAATCAATCGAAGATTTTTGGGAATTCGCCGCGTTCGTCGTTAACTCGATTATCTTTATCGTTCTCGGCGTGAACGAAGCATATCAGGATTTCGGCAGAAGCGCGTTCGCCATCGGCGTAGCAATTATCGCCGTTATAATTGCGCGCGCAATTGCGATTTATCCGATCTCGGCAATGTTTTCCAAATCGCGTTGGAAGCTCGAACGAGAACACCAGCACATAATGTTTTGGGGCGGTCTGCGCGGCGCGTTGGCATTGGCGTTGGCACTCGGAATTCCCGAAAGTGTGCCGTATCGCCAGGAAATTCTAACCGTAACTTTCGGCGTTGTCGCATTTTCGGTTTTCGCGCAAGGTTTGACGATGACACCGCTTTTGAGCAAGTTGGGACAACTGCCGGATTCAAAATCAGCCGTCAAAGAAAATTAGTCGTAAATAATTAGCAAAAAATCAATATTTTGTGTATATTATAAAAATGAATGAACATTCACTCATTTTGTAGTTTGAGAATTAAATAGAATGCTGATTGACGATTTTTTGCCGGAATACGACTTCATCGAAACGCACGACATCAAGATTCGCGCGTCGTCGGAAAAGGTTTTCGGCGTGATGGACAAAGTTGATCTGTGCGAATCGCCGATCATTCGCGCTTTGTTTTTTCTGCGCGGTTTGCCGGATGCGAAACTGCGATTGAAAGATTTGAAAAAATCTAAATTTGAAATTTTGGGTATTGAGAAAAATAAAGAGTTTCTGCTTGGTTTGGCGGGAAAATTCTGGACTTTGCGCGGCGAGATGCAGAATGTGAATACGGACAATTTCCGCGAGTTTGATAAAAAAGGTTTTGCCAAAGCGGTCTGGAATTTTTCGGTTAACGCGAACGGCGGCGAAACGCGCCTGACAACTGAAACGCGCGTCCGCTGTCTCGACGACGCGAGCCGCAAAAGTTTCGGATTTTACTGGACATTTATTCAGCCGTTCAGCGGTTTGATCAGACGCGAAATGCTGAAAATCGTTAAGAAAAAAGCTGAAGCAACGATTCATTAAGAATATGTCGCGCGTTAAAATTCAAATTTTTCACGAAAATAATGCGAAAGGCGAAACGAAATTGGTTCGCACAGTCTGGATTGAGAAAGATTCGGATAAAAAATTGACAGGAAAGCAAGCAGGAAAAATTTTAGCCAACAATTTTCCTCAGTTTGATAATTCAACAACCAGAAACGGATTAACAAAATTTGAAAACGGTTGGCGAAAAATGCGAACTATCAAACCGACAGAAAAATGTGAGTTTCATTATATTTGGGAAATTGCGATTGTTACGGAAGAAGATTCAGAATAAAAGGAAAAAATTATGAAAGAAGCAGTTATCGTATCAGCCGTGCGGACGGCTGTCGGGAAAGCACCGAAAGGGACTTTGAAAAATACGCGACCGGACGATCTGGGCGCGGCGGCGATCAAGGAAGCGGTCAAACGCGCTGAAGGTTTGAATTCGAGCGAGATTGACGATGTGATTATGGGATGCGCGTTTCCCGAAGCCGAGCAGGGCGCGAATGTCGCCAGAACTTGTGCGATTGATGCGGGACTTCCGGTGGAAGTTTCGGCGATGACGGTCAATCGTTACTGCTCGTCGGGTTTGCAGACCATCGCGCTCGCGGCGGACAGAATCCGCACGGGCGGCGCGGACGTGATCGTCGCGGGCGGTCTGGAGACGATGTCTATGATTCCGATGGGCGGAAACGTCTTTCGACCGAATCCGAAGATCGTTGACAATTATCCCGATTATTATTTGAATATGGGTTTGACCGCCGAAAATCTGGCGAAAAAATACGAGATCACGCGCGAACAAGCCGATCAGTTTTCGCTCGAATCGCATCAAAAAGCGGCGGCGGCGATTCAAGGCGGAAAGTTCAAAGACGAGATCGTGCCGTTCACGGTTCGCATTGACGAAACGGACGAAAGCGGTCGCGTTCGCTCGAAAGAAGTAGTTTTCGACACGGATGAAGGCGTTCGTTACGACGCGAATCTCGAAGGTTTTGCGAAACTGCGCCCTGTTTTTCACGCGAAAGGAACGGTTACGGCGGGAAATTCTTCGCAAATGTCCGACGGCGCGGCGGCGACTGTCGTGATGTCAATGGACAAAGCGAATGAACTCGGTCTGAAACCGCTCGCGCGTTTCGTTTCGTTTGCGACTGCCGGATGTTTGCCCGAAGAAATGGGAATTGGTCCGGTTTATGCGATTCCGAAGGCGTTGAAATTGGCAGGTTTAACTTTGGAAGATATTGACATTTTTGAATTAAACGAAGCGTTTGCGGCGCAAGGTCTTTCGGTGATGAAAGTGCTCGAAATGAACCCGGCAAAAGTAAACGTCAACGGCGGCGCGGTCGCTCTCGGTCATCCGCTCGGTTGCACCGGCGCGAAATTAACCGCGACGATTTTGCAGGAACTCAAACGCACCGGCGGACGTTACGGAATGGTCACGATGTGCGTCGGCGGCGGAATGGGCGCGGCGGGAATTTTCGAGCGTTTGGATTAAAAATTTCACCACGGAGAACACAGAGAACACGAAGATGTTAAACACAAATGAACATGAACTTGCAAAAATTTATAAAAGTAAAGTTAATATAATTTTGTGCACACTGTGTTCTTTGTATTGGACAAAAAGGAGATAAATTTATGGATGCACAGATGGAAAAAGAAAAAGATTTTATAAAAGGCGGCGCGTTTTTGATCGAAGATCGCGAGGCGGGCGAGATTTTTACGCCTGAGGATTTGACCGAAGAGCAGCGAATGATCGGCGAAACGACGCGGGATTTTGTCAATAATGAAGTTCGTCCGAACATCGAAGCGATGGAACATCACGATTGGGAATTGGCGCGGAAGTTGGTTCATCAAGCGGGCGAATTGGGACTTTTGGGCGCAAACGTGCCGGAAGAATTCGGCGGTTTGGATTTAGACCAAACGACCGGAGTTGTTATCGCGGAAAACATCGGCGGCGCGTCGGGGTTCGGCGTAACTTACGGTTCGCAGACTTCGATCGGACTTCTGCCGATTCTTTATTTCGGTTCGGAAGAATTGAAAAATAAATACATTCCGCCGATAGTTTCGGGCGAAAAAGTCACCGCATATTGTCTTTCGGAATCAGGCAGCGGTTCGGACGCGCTCGGCGCGAAATGTAATGCGAAATTGAGCGAAGACGGCGAGCATTACATCCTGAACGGCGAAAAAATGTGGATCACGAACGGAAGTTTCGCCGATATGTATATCGTTTTTGCGAAAGTTGACGGCGAAAAGAAAAAGTTTTCGGCGTTTGTCGTTGAACGCAGTGACGATTGCCGTCCGGGCGCGGAAGAACACAAAATGGGAATCAAATCTTCTTCGACCACGCCGCTTATTTTGTCGGACGCGAAAGTTCCGGTTTCAAATTTGATCGGAGAAGTCGGCGACGGCGCGAAGATCGCGTTTAACATATTAAATGTCGGACGTTTCAAGCTCGGCGCGTCGGCGACCGGCGGCTGCAAATTGGCGATTCACGATTCGATCCGTTACGCCAAAGAGCGCGAACAATTTAACACGCCGATTGCAAATTTCGGCGCGATCAAGCACAAACTCGCGGAAATGGCGATCAAAACCTGGGTTGCCGAATCAATGACATATCGAACGGTCGGAATGATTGACGCGCTGATCGGCGAAGACGGCGGCGGCGACAAAGAGAAAAAATTGCGTTCGATCGAAGAATACGCGGTCGAAAGTTCGATTAATAAAGTTTACTGCTCGGAAGTTCTCGATTACGTCGTTGACGAAATGGTTCAGATTTACGGCGGCGCGGGTTATTCGGCTGATTATCCAGCGGAAAAAGCGTATCGCGATGCGCGCATCAACCGCATTTTCGAAGGCACGAACGAGATCAACAGAATGCTGATTCCGGGAATGCTCTTAAAACGCGCGATGAAAGGCGAACTCGGACTTCTTCAAGCGGCGAAAGCGTTGCAGGACGAAATTCTGAATCCGCAAATGTCTTTTGATGAAGAAGGCAGTTTGCTCGCAACAGAATTGAAGTTAGCGCAAAATGCCAAGAAAGTTGCGTTGATGGTTCTCGGAAGCGCGGCGCAGAAATTTATGACCGAACTGCAAAAAGAGCAGGAAATTCTGATGGGCTGCGCCGACATTATTATGGAAGCCTACGCGATGGAAACGGCTTGTTTGCGGGCGAAAAAACTTGCAGACGGCAAAGGCGAAGATGCGGCTCAAAAATACTTGGACGCGGCGGGAGTTTTTTGTAACGACGCAATTCAGAGAATCGAAGCGACGGCGAAAAACACGCTCGCCGGATTCGGCGAAGGCGACGAACTGCGAATGATGCTGACGGCGTTAAAGCGTTACACGAAAAACAATTCGCCGATCAACACGATTGCAGCGCGGCGCAGAATCGCCGACAAATTGATCGAAGCTAACACTTATAATTTTTAACTGATTCGTTAAGAAAATTAGCCACGAACGAACACAAAAGGACACGAAAAATTAATAAGAAAAAATTCTTAGTTTTTTTGTGAAAATTCGTGTTTGTTCGTGGCTAATTTTTTTGTTCTGCTTGAATTAAACTACAATTCACAATTTCAAATCCGCTATTCGTAATTTATAATATTCGGTAATGAGAAAGTTTCTTGCAGTCGTCAAACACGAATACAAAAAGGTCGTCTTAAAATGGTCGTTTCTGATTGGAACGCTGATTTTTCCCGTGATCGCTGCGGGATTTGCGGTTGTTCCGGCACTCATTTTTTCGATTCAGGGCGAACCGACGCGCATCGCGGTCGTTGATCCGACGGGCAAGATCGAACCGCGTCTCAAGGAAAATCTTTCGGCGGAAAAAATGCGCGAAAAGGCGAAAAAGGCGGCGGAAGACGCGATGAAAAACGCTGTTGCCGCCGATCAGAGCGAGAAAATGAAACGCGATATGGCGCAGTTTCAGGATAATTTTAAATTTACCGCTTACAACAGCGAAGGGAAACCGCTCGAACAAATTCGCCGCGAACTCAGCGCGAAAATCGGCGAAGGCGAACTCGACGCATATTTGATAATTCCCCAAAATTTCTCTCAGGCAGCCGCAAATTATGAACTTTATTCGCGCAAAGCCGGAGATTTTATCTCCAACGAAACTTTTCAAAACGCGCTCAACAACGCCGTCCGTTCGCAGCGTCTTGCCGACGCGAATATCAGCGAAGATCAATTGAAAAATCTGAGCCGAAATGTTGATCTGTCAATTAAAAAAGTTGACAAACAAGGCGCGGAAAAAGACGAAGACGGCGGTTTTTGGGCGGGTTTTGTGATCGCGTTTATGATCTATCTGAATCTGGCGATCTACGGGCAGATGATTATGTCAACGGTCGTCGAGGAAAAGGAAACGCGCGTCGCGGAGATACTTTTTTCGTCGGCGAAACCATTTGAATTGATGATGGGAAAACTCGTCGGTGTCGGTCTGGCGGGAATGACGCAGTTTGCGATCTGGATTTGTTCGGCGGCGATCTTGATCGGAGTTGCGATTCCGTATTTCAACATCGGCGGCGGCGATTTGCCGCTTCCGGTTATCACGATTCCGATAATTATTTATTTTTTGATCTTCTTTTTGCTCGGATTTTTCATTTATGCTTCGATCTTTGCGCTGATCGGTTCGATGGTAACGACCGTTCAGGAAGGCGGACAATTCGCGTTTTTGCCGATTATGCTGATGCTCGGCGGATTTTATTTTTGCTTTGCCGTCATCCGCGATCCGAATTCGTCGCTGTCGTTCTGGGCTTCGATTCTGCCGTTCGTCTCGCCGATGACGATGCCCGTTCGGATCATCAACGAAACGCCTCCGTTCTGGCAGATTTCGCTTTCAATAATCATTAACGGTTTAACAATTGCCGCTTTGATCTGGCTCGCATCGCGTGTTTATCGCGTCGGAATGCTGATGTATGGCAAAAAAGCGACGATTCCCGAAGTCTGGAAATGGATTCGGCAAGCATAGCGATTTTGGATTTTAGATTTTGGATTTTGGATTATTTTGAACCGGAACTTTTGGTTTATGGCGAAAAAGTTTGATTACTCACTCGATTATAAAAATTTGGATTTGCGGAAAAATCCCGAACTTTACAGCATCGGGAAAGGTGAACAGGGCGTTTTATCGGTTGAACCTTATAAATCAGAAATTCTTCCGCACTGGCGATTTAAAACGCCGGAGATTGCGAAAGAGTCGAGCGAGGAGATTTACGAATTATTTCTCGAATACAAAAAGAAAAAAGATTTCGTCGGAATGGATATGGCGCGAAAGTTTTTGCAGATGGGAATTACGCGGGCGCGGCGTTATGCGAATCATCCGTCGGGAAAAAAATACGATGATCCCGTTCCGAAAAATAAAAAAGGTGTTTCGGGCGCACACGGACGCAAAGAGCTTCCGAAAGGTTTCGATGCGGAGAAAGCCGAGAGCGCGAAAGTTTTTCAGGAAATTTATTATAAAGTGAAAAATGATGAAATTTATCAGCAGTTGTTGAAGGAACACAAGGAAAAATATGAGAATTAGTTTTTGATCTTTATGGCAATCGAAATCGAAAAAAAATATCGTCTGACTGATGAACAACGCGAAATGATTTTGGAAAATTTGCAGGAAATTGGTGCGGAATTTATCGGAGAAGATTTTGAAGAAAACAATATTTACGGCGGCGGTATTTTGGATGAACAAACAGCTGTTTTGCGTATTCGGAAAACTCAGGACAAAACTGTTTTAACTTATAAACGGCGCATCGCAAACGAACTTGCCGTCAAACAGCAGACCGAATATGAAACCGTTGTCGAAAATGCCGGAGAATTGGAAAAAATTGTCGAAAGTCTCGGTCTGGTAAAAAAAATGATTTATGAAAAACGACGCAAAACCTGGCGATTTCGTCAGGTTGAAATCGTTTTGGACGAATTGCCGTTCGGTAATTTTATGGAAATCGAAGGTTCGATAACGGCGATTGCCGAAGCCGAAATGTTTCTCGATGCCGAAGATTTTGAAGTCGAACACGAAACCTATCCGCGTTTAACGGCGCGTTTGGGAAAAGATGACAGCGGTGTGATAATCGCCGGATTTTAAACAATTTCTTCGCCCTTTTCCTTTAATTTTCTGCGCCACAATTCGCGGTAGGATGTGTAGCGGTTGATGATCGTATTATAATGAAAACGTTGCGCGTAAGATAGATGACGATCGTCGGCGATGCGTTTGAGAGCCGCTTCGACGCGCCCGCGGGCTTCGTGCGGCGGACGCTTTAAGCCGCCTGTAAAGTAAATTCCAAAATCAATTTTTAAACGCCGAATGTCGTCTTCGAGTTTGGCAAGCTGCTTTTCGATGCTTGACGCTTCCTCTTGTCTTAATTGTTCTTTTCTGTAAAATGAGTTTCCTAATGTTGCCATTCGTTTTTTTCTCCGGTTTAAATAAACAATTAAAGCTAAACCGATTCCTCTTTTTCGGTTAAAATAGTTTTTGTGAAAGATTCGGAAAATAATACTGAAAATTCGGCACTCCGCTTGCTTCCTTCGGTTGACTCGGTTTTGCAGACGGAAACCGCAAAAAAGATTGCGACTGAAACAGGCGAAAAAAAGCTGACCGTTTTTGCGCGTTTGGCGATTGATAATTTGCGGGCGGAAATTTTATCGAACGATTTTTTAAAAAATTTTTCGCGTGAAGATTTATTGTCTAAAGCCGAAAATTATTTGGGAAATTTCGGGAAAACGGAAAATCTTTCAAAACTCCAAAAAGTTATCAACGCAACCGGCGTAATTATCCATACGAATTTGGGACGCGCGCCTCTATCCGAAAAAACGATTGAAGCGGTCGTTAAACAAACTTCGCGTTACTGCAATCTCGAATATGATCTTGAAACCGGAAGACGCGGAAGACGCGGAAGACGCGCAGAGCAACTTCTCGCCGAAATCACGGGCGCAGAAGATGCCTTGATCGTCAACAATTGCGCGGCGGCGTGTATTTTGGTGTTGACCGCGCTTTGCAAAAATGGCGAAGCGATAGTTTCGCGCGGCGAATTAGTCGAGATCGGCGGCGATTTTCGGATTCCAGATGTGATGGAACAATCCGGCGCAATTTTAAGAGAAGTCGGCACGACAAACCGCACGAAAATTTCGGATTATAAAAATGCGATAAATGAAAACACTCGGCTGCTCGTCAAAATTCACCCGTCGAATTACCGCATCATCGGTTTTACGAAAACGCCGGATGTTCGTCAGTTGGCGGAAACCGCACACGAAAACAGCATTCTCTTTTACGAAGATGCAGGTTCGGGCGCAATTTTCGATTTATCGGAATTTGCCTTAGACGATGAACCGTTAATTTCCGAATCCGTCGCAGCAGGCGCGGATGTCGTTACGTTCAGCGGAGATAAACTTCTCGGCGCAGTTCAATCCGGTCTAATTGTCGGGCGAAGTTCCAGCATTCAAACTTTGAGAAAACATCCGTTGTATCGCGCATTGCGCGCCAGCAAAATAATCTACACCGCCATCGAAGCAACTCTCGAAAGTTTCCGCCGCGAAAATGCTTTTAACGAGATTCCGGTTTTGCAGATGATTTCGATGCGTGCGGAAATTATAAAGAAACGAAGCGAAAATTTTGCCGAAAAATTAAAAAACAAAAGCAATTTAAGTTTGAAAATCATCAGAGGTTTTTCCGTCATCGGCGGAGGTTCTGCGCCGGATACAAAACTCGAAACCTTTCTCTTATCCGCCCGACACGAAAAATATTCTGCTAATCAAATTGAAGTAATTTTGCGAAACTCGAAACCGCCGGTTATTGCCAGAATTTTAGAAGATCAAGTTTTGATAGATTTACGAACCGTTTCTGAGATTGAAGAAACCGATTTACTTAAAATTCTAGCTGAATTATAGACTACTTTTTCGACGTGATAAATCAAAACCGGCTGTAATTACAGATATTGAAATTCGGTATCTGCAGCGTTTTTGGAATTTTCGGATTTTGAAGTCAAACCATTTGCTGCCGCAGATATTTTTGATCTGCAAAACAAATAAAAATAAAGCCGAATAATCAAATAATTTTAAATAATTTCGCGCAAATGTTTCAACATTTTATCAAATCTCGATTTTTTCATTAATCATCCGATTTGTCCGCTTAATTCTTCCCATTCTTTATAAAGATTTTGAATTTTTGTTTCCGTGTTGCGGATTTCTACAGTTATTTCGTTTAACTTTGCGTGGTCGGCGGCGACTTCAGACGTAGCGATTTTTGTAGAAAGTTTTGCGAGTTTTTCTTCTTCGGCAGGAATTTCCAATTCGATCTTGCCGATACGCTTTTCGATTTGGCGAACGGCGTTTTTGCTCAGATTATTTACCGGCTTTTCTTTTTCAACTTCTACTTTTTGCTGATCGTTTACTTCCTGATTTTTAACTTCAAATTTCCGGTTTTCCGTTTCCGATTTCTGATTTCTGGCTTCTGATTTTTCTCTCTCATCGTGATACTGCGTGTAATTTCCTTGGAAAAATTCCGCCTGCAAATCTTTTTTGAGCGCGAGAATACTGGTCGAAACCTTGTCGAGGAAAAAACGGTCGTGGCTGACGGTGATGATCGTGCCTTCGTATTCAGCGAGCGCACCTTCTAGTGCTTCGCGCGACGGAATGTCGAGATGGTTTGTCGGTTCGTCTAAAACCAAAACATTTTTATTTGAATAAATTAATTTCGCCAGCGACAGGCGACCTTTTTCGCCGCCGGAAAGTGTGCCGACTTTTTTGAAAACATCATCGCCGACAAACAAAAAACGCGCCATAAATGAGCGCAATTTTCCCGAATCTGCCAGCGAATCAACGAGCCGAATTTCTTCGAGAATCGTGTTGTTCGCATTTAAATCATCGAGCGTCTGCGAATAATAACCGATGTCGGTTTTCAAGCCCCACAGCATTTTTCCGCCGAGTTCGGGAATTTTTCCGAGAACGGTTTTCAAAAATGTCGTTTTGCCCGTTCCGTTCGCGCCGATCACGCCGAGCGATTCGCCGCGATGCAGAGTAAAAGTTATATCTTCGGCGAGTGTTTTGGTCTCGTAACCGATTGATAAATCTTCAACGTCCAAGACATTTATTCCGGCGCGTTCGATTTTTTTGAGATTAAAATTTCCACTCGATCTGTCGGCGCGAACCGCGTCAACACGTTCGATTTTCTGGAGCATCGTGCGGCGCGATTTCGCCTGTTTCGTTTTTTGACCGGCGAGATTCTTGCGGATGAATTGCTCGGTTTTATTGATAAACGCCTGCTGATTTTCGTATTCGCGCAATTGCTGTTCGCGCCGCAGTTCGCGTTCGATGACGAAATCCGAATAATTTCCTTTATAAAGATACGCTTGACCGTTTTCGATCTCGATGATGCGCGTGCAGGTTTCGTCAAGAAAATATCTGTCGTGACTAATGACGACATAGGCTTTGTCAATCGTTTTAAGGAAATTTTCCAGCCATTCGACGGTTTCCGTGTCGAGATGATTCGTCGGTTCGTCGAGCAATAAAATGTCGGCATCGGAAAGTAGAAGACGCGCCATTCCGAGACGGTTTTTCTGTCCGCCGGAAAGTTCGTGCGTTTTCATTTCCCACATTTCGGGCGGAAAACCGATTCCCGTCAAGACCGATTCCGCGCGGGCGCGGTATGTAAAACCGTCCTGACGTTCAAATTCTGTCTGGAGATCGCTGTATCTTTCCATCGTCTCGTCGGAATGATCAGTCGCCATTTTTTCTTCCAACTCGCGCATTTCCAACTCGATTTTCTGCAAATGTCGAAACGCTTTGAGCGCGGCTTCGTGAACGGTTCGGCTTCCGTCAAAGTCAACGTGCTGCTGCAAGAGTCCGATTTTTAAGTTATTTATTTTGGCAAGTTCACCGGAATCTTGTGATTCTTCGCCCGTGATAACGCGGAAAACAGTAGTTTTCCCCGCGCCGTTGCGCCCGACGAGACCGACTTTTTCGTCGGCGTTTATCTGAAAAGAAACGCCGCGCAGTATTTCGGTTCCGCCGTAGGATTTTTCAATGTCGGAAAGTCTAAAAAGCATTTAACTAAATTATAAAAAGGGAAAATATGAATTGCCGTCCGCCTTATCTAAAGGAAAGTAAAAGGCAAATAAAAGACTTCAGCCGAATTTAAGAAAACAAGTTAAAATCCTCATCGCTTTAGATAAAGCTGTTCGGATGATTGATTATTTTATTTTATTCGGCTAAAGCCTTTCAATCATTTACCACTGAATTACCGTTAGCTAAAGCAGAGGGCAATTCAGTTAGTTCGCAGAAGAAGATTTACTTATTCGCGTTCGCTTTGTTGGCATTTGCCGCATTCGTTTTGGCAGCATTTGTATTTGCCGCATTTGTATTCATCGAATTTGAATTAACATTTGCATTGGCATTTGTTTCCGGCGTTTTCACATTTGCCGGACGTGCGCCACTTAATTCATTAGGATTATTGACGACCTTTTGTGCCAAAAAATTCTCGATTTTAGCTTCGTTCATCGCCACAGCCGCATAAGATTGGCTCAAAATTTGTTTGCGCGAATCAATCAAAAACTTTGTTATTTTTTCACGAACGCCCGGAGTTTCCAATGTTTGATCTTCGTCTTTTTCTTTTTTCTCCTGCAATTTGACGATCAAAATTTTGCCTTCAAACGGAATCGGCTGCGGGACAATATCGCCGTTTTGCATTTTGTTCATTACAAAATCTGCAAAACCTTGACCGAATGACTGTTTCATTTCGTCTTCGGTAAAGTAACGCCAATCGCCGCCTTGATAGCGTGTTTGCGGGTCTTCGCTGTATTCACGCGCCAGTGTCGCAAAATCCGTTTTGTTCAGGCGTTCACTTAATTCTTTAAGTCTTTGCTGAACTTCGATTTCGTTTTTTGTTTTGTCATCATTGCCCGAATCGGTCGGATCAATCACGATCGTCGCCAATTGCGCTCCGCGTTTATTTTTGAACGCTTCCGGATTGCTGTTGTAAAAGGCGTTTATTTCTTCGTCTTTTAACGGTTCGATTTTTCCCGTAATTTTCTCGACTAATTTATCAGTAGCTAACTGTTTTTTTATTGAATCTCTTAAAGATTGATCGGTTATTCCGGCTTTTTGCATTTCCTGTTGGAATTGTTCGGCGGATTTTCCACTATCGGTCTTAAGTTTGTTGAGCGCGGTCGTGACTTCTTCTTCGGTCGGAACTGTCTGCTCGGCTTCGGCTTTTTGATACAAAACTTCTTGCTGAATCAAATTTTGCAGAACCTGAAGACGCGCCGCCGCGAGTTCGAGAGGTGAAAGAGTAGTTTCTTGTCCCGCCGCCTGTTGCTTTAGTGCGCGTTCGACTTCCTCCATTGTAACCGCTTTTCCGTTAACGGTCGCAGCGGTTTCGTTCGGTTCTACTGTTCCGCCTGTTGAATTGCTTCCCGAATTCGGATTACAGGCGGTAAAAACCAATCCCGCAATCATTAAAAATGTAATTGCAAATAAATTTCTATGACTTTGCATAATAGCTTTCGCTTGGTTGTAAATAACTTTTCTCATCATCTGGCTTGACTTGTTCTAAAATCTTTTGTTATAACTCTTTATTTCGAGTTTACTTCGGCAAACTCTTAAATTCTACCTCAAAAGGAGGCTTAAAATATTATGGCAAAACGATGCGACGTATGCGGCAAAGGACCGCAATTTGGTAACAATGTTTCACACGCTAACAATAAAACGCGGCGGCGTTTCAATCCGAATCTGCAAAGAGTTCGAGTTCAAATGCCGAGCGGCGGAAATGGGCGTATGAAAGTTTGCACACGCTGTATAAAATCCGGCAAAATTGTCAAAGCGGCTTAAGTTTCACTTTGAGATTTAACTCGCAGTTAAGGTTGCCAAACCTCTCGTTTTTTCGGGACGTTTGGCTTTTCTCATTTGTTTAGAAAAGCATTTTCCCGGGAATTTATTATTTTTCGATCAGCGCGATACAGTCAATTTCCACTCGCGCATCTTTCGGCAGACGCGCCGCTTGAACAGTCGCCCGCGCCGGTTTATTTTCGCTGAAATGCTTCGCGTAAACTTCGTTCATCGCCGCAAAATCATTCATATCAGCTAAGAAAACGGTAGTTTTAACGACATTATTTAAATTGCTTCCCGCCGCTTCTAAAACCGCGCTCAAATTTTTCAGCACTTGTTCAGTTTGCTCCGCGACATCATCGGAAACAAATTCGCCCGTCGCAGTATCAATCGGAATCTGTCCCGAACAAAAAACCATATCGCCCGTTTTCACAGCCTGCGAATAAGGTCCAATCGCGCCCGGTGCTTTATCTGTTGAAACTATCTCCTTCATAACTTTCCAAAAAAATCCCCGCCTTTAAAGCAAAAGGCGAATTCTAACAGATAAACGGTTAAAAGCAAAGTTTATACCTGATAAATCTTGAAATTTCGTAAACTTAATTTAAAAATAAAAAAGCCCATTGTTAACAAAATGGACTTTTCTAAAGATTGGCTCCACAGGTAAGACTCGAACTTACAACCCTTCGGTTAACAGCCGAATGCTCTGCCATTGAGCTACTGTGGAATAATCACCGTATAAAACGGCGAATTTTTAGAGTATGGATTTCGGATTATTTTGTCAAGCCGAGTAATAAAAGTTTATTCAATGGCTAAATCTTCAATTTCGCCGATTCTTATACAAGCGGCGAAATGTTCAGTTTTGTATTGGACTAGTTCCGGTTCAATTTCCGCGCATTTTTCAATCGCCCACGGACAGCGCGTTCGGAAACGGCAGCCGGACGGCGGATTGATCGGTGTCGGGACATCGCCTTCAAGCATAATACGGTTGCGTTTTATTTTCGGGTTCGGGATCGGAATCGCCGACAATAGTGCTTTGGTATATGGATGAAGCGGCGTTTCGTAGAGCGCGACGGAATCGGCGATTTCGACTATTTTGCCGAGATACATCACGGCGACGCGGTTCGAGATATGTTCGACGACCGCCAGACCGTGCGAAATGAAAAGATATGTCAAGCCGAATTCTTCCTGCAAATCCTGCATTAAGTTGACGACTTGCGCCTGAACGGAAACATCGAGCGCAGAAACCGGTTCGTCGGCGATAATGAAACGCGGATTAAGCGCGAGTGCGCGGGCGATGCCGATTCTCTGCCGCTGTCCGCCGGAAAATTCGTGCGGGTAGCGTTTCATATACGCGGGATCGAGTCCGACTTTTGAAAGCAGTTCGGCGACTCGTTCCTTCTGCTCGGTTTTGTTGCCGATGTTGTGAATTTTCAGCGGTTCGGAAACGATGGATTGAATGCTCAGACGCGGGTTCAAAGACGCATACGGGTCTTGGAAAATTATCTGCATTTCGCGCCGTTTTTCGCGCATTTTATTGTTCGGCATTTCGACGAGATTTTCGCCTTCAAAGATAACATCACCGCTCGTCGGTTCGTGCAGACGCAAAATGCAGCGTCCGACGGTTGATTTTCCGCAGCCGGATTCGCCGACAAGTCCGAGCGTTTCGCCTTTGATAATATCGAACGAAATCCCGTCAACCGCACGCACGACATCTTCCGTTCCTTCAACCTCGAAATGTTTGACGAGATTACGGACTTGGAGAATTTCTTTTTTCTGAGTTTTAACTGAGGCGTTTTCCATTCTTTTTCTTTTCGTCTTTTTCGATCAAAGTCAACGGCGGTAATTTTAGTTTCAGATAGATCAGTTTTAACGAAATACTGCAATCAATTGATTTTAAATCAACCGTGTCTTCGAGATTTTCGTAAATTTTCAGAGTCCATTCGTTATTTGACTGCTTTGAAAAATGCTCGACTCTGACGCGGTATTGCGAAACTAAGATGTAATCCTGCAAAGATTCCAAGCGAAAATAATCTTCGGCTTTGTCGCCTCGGTCGCGGTTTTCCGTTGATTTTGAGAGAACTTCAAAAACGACAACAGGATTCAGCAAAGTCAGTTCGTTGTTTTCCTTTAAAATTTTCGGACAGGCGACGGCGACATCGGGATAAACATTGTGACCTTCGCGCAATTTAACGCGGAAGTCGCTGGCGTAAATTTCGCAATCAGTTTCGCGCAAATTTAAACTCAATTCTGTAGAGATATTACTTGTCAGAAGATTATGTTTGCGCGTCGCGCCCGCCATCGAGAAAATTTCGCCGTCCATAAATTCGTGGCGAACGTCCGAATTTTCTTCGAGTTCGAGATATTGCTGTTCCGAAATTATTTTTTCAACTGCTGTTTGACTCATCTTTTCTCAGTCCAATTCTCTTTTATTATCGCCCATCTTTCGTAGTCGCGCCAACGCCCGCCGATTTTTAGATATTTCGGCGAAAAACCTTCTTTTGTAAAACCGTTTATGCGGACAACGGCAATTGAAGCGAGATTGTGCGGCTGAATATTCGCTTCGATGCGGTGAAGTTTTAAGTTTTCAAAAGCATAACGCAAAATCAGCGCAATTGCTTCAGTCATATAACCTTTTCCAGCGAATTTTTCGGCGATGTAATAACCGAGATATGCGTTTTGAAACGATCTGAGGAAAATCTGCGAAAGATTTATCGCACCGGCAATTGCCGAATCTTCATTTCGGCAGATCAAGAAAAATTCGTTCTCGTCGGATTCATTTCTTTTAACGTATTCATAAAAATTTTCTCTTTCAAAAGGCGGATTTGTCAGACCTTTATGAAGTTTCTTGCTCGCCTTCATTACGGTCGAAAATTCTTTGTAATCTTCTATTTGCGGATAACGCAGAAAAAGATTTTTACCCTGCACTTTCGGCTTTTGATTTTCCATCGGCATAGAGAACGCAGCGAACTTTTTCGCCCGTTTCCAGTTGATAAAGCGGGATTTCGCCGTGAGTGCAAATTTCCATTTTGAATTCACAGCGCGGCGCGAAATGGCAGCCTTCGGGAAGATTTGTCGGACTCGGAACGGTTCCTTCGATGGTCGAAAGGCGCGTCGCTTTTCCGATTTCTTTGGAACTTAATTTCGGAACGGATTTTAATAAACCTTGCGTATATGGATGTTTCGGTTGTTCAAAAATCTCGTCAACGCCGGATTCTTCGACGATTTTTCCCGTGTACATCACGGCGACGCGGTCGGCGACTTCGGCGACTACGCCGAGATCGTGCGTGATTAAAAGAACGGCGAGTTTTCTGTTTTTTCGCAGATCGTCCAATAATTCTAAAATTTGCGCTTGAATCGTTACGTCTAACGCAGTCGTCGGTTCGTCGGCGATGAGCAACAGCGGATTGCAGGCAAGTGCCATTGCGATCATCACGCGTTGGCGCATTCCGCCGGAAAGCTGGTGCGGATAATCTTTAACGCGGCGTTCGGGCGCGGGAATTGAAACTTCGTGCATCGCTGCGATTGCCGCTTCGGTCGCTTGTTTTTTGTTTAATTTTTGGTGCAGACGCAACGCTTCGGCGATCTGTTCGCCGACCGTGTAAACCGGATTCAAACTCGTCATCGGGTCCTGAAATATCATTCCGATGTCGTTGCCGCGAATCTGGCGCATTCTCGAATTCGTCGCTGTCGTTAATTCTTCGCCTTTGAATTTTATTGAACCGCCCGCAATTTTTCCCGGCGGCGAGATAAGGCGCATTATTGACAAAGCCGTAATTGATTTTCCGCAGCCCGATTCGCCGACGAGTCCGAGAAGTTCGCCTTCGCCGATGTGAAAAGTTACGTCGTTGACGGCTTTAACAACTCCTTCGCGCGTCGGGAAATGAGTTTGCAAATGTTCTATTTCGAGCAGATGATCCATCGTTTAGTAAATTGAAAAACTAAATTGCACAGATTTTGTTACACTGTAATTTACGCCGTTTCTTTTTGGAGGTAAAAAGGCGATCTTTCGTGCCGCCGCTATTGCTTTTTCAGTCAATCCGTAACCTAACGCAGAAACTACGGATACGCTTCCAATTCCGCCGTTTGCTAAAAATGTTACTCTCAATGTAACTTGTCCTTGAACATTATTTTGACGCGCCGCATCTGTGTAATTCGGACGGGGCGTAGTAACTATTACTAAAGATTTATTTACGTCATTTAGCGGATTATTTTCTCCTGAAACGCCCTCTTTTGCAGATTGTGCATCACCTATAAGGCTTTTTGCGCCTTCCTTAATTTCATTTCCGATGAGATTTTTGCCGATGTTAATTGAATCGAAAAACACCTTCGGATTTATTTCAGCATTTTTTCGGTAAACAGCGGAAAATTCAAACCACCTGTTATTTTCCAGATCATCAAAAATTAAATCAGTCGAAGATTCATTTTCTAATTTTAAAACATTTCTGCTATTTTGAATTGTTTCCGAACTTTTAATATTCTTAGATGAATTCTTTAATTCAGTGATTCTGGATTTCAGGCTATTCTCGCCAAATTTTCCCTTTATCTTACAAAACTTTGGCGGTTTCGACTTGGTTTTTGAATAAATCCTCATAAAATACACAACTTCCTCGGCATAAGCGTAGTAAATGCTGTATTCAATTTCATTACATTCGTCAGTAAATTGAAGAGCGACCGGAAGTTTTGGAAATAAAACAGAAACCTCTTTATCTGCAAGTTTGTAACTTTCCCATTTAACAGGTGCAGCATATTGCTCACTTTGGGCAAAGACAGAAATATTGAACAATAATAACAATAAGGAAATCAAAATTTGTTTTGACATATTATTATTTTGAAATTAGTTAAGAAATGAAATCTCGTCGTGCAACTCATTTAGTCGCTTTTTCCTCAAACGAATGTTATCATTTTTTGGCGAGAAAACCACAGGAGATTTATATAGTGAGAAAAAGTTCAGCAATCTTAACCAGTTTTTTATTAACAATCTTTCTTTTTACAAGTACTTTTGCCCAGACTGCTTCCAAAGCAAATCCGAATAATTCTGACAACCCGAAAGTTACTGCGAAGTCCGAACCGAAATCGAAAGCGGTAACGATGGATAAGATCGAATCGGATATGGCGGAGGCTTTGACGATTGTTGAAAGCAATCACGTTGACGGGAAAAATCTCGATTACAATGAATTGTTCAAATCCTCGATTGAATCAATGCTTCACACGCTTGATCCGCACTCTAATTATTTCGACGCAAAAGAATCCGAGCAGTTTCGCACGAGTCAAAATTCCGAGTATTTCGGAATCGGCGCGACCATCGGCGATCTTAGCGACGCGAACGATAAACTTCTCGGCACATATATTAAAGCGACATTTGACGGCGCGCCCGCCAATCGCGCCGGACTTCGTTACGGCGACAAAATTATTTCTGTTAACGGCACTTCGATGTCCGGTAAATCATTTTCCGAAGTTCGTGATTTCCTGCGCGGTCCGCGCGGAACGGTAGCGAAACTCGAAGTTGAAAGATACGGCACGAAAAAACGCGAAACGGTTGAAATTATTCGTGATGCCGTCGCACAGCCTTCAATTTCAGAAGCATATATGGTTCGTCCCGGAGTCGGTTACATTGCGATGACGGGTGGTTTTAATTATACGACTTTTAATGAATTTCAAGATGCGATGCGCGAATTAAAAGCGCAGGGAATGCAAAGGCTTATTATTGATCTCAGAAACAACGGCGGCGGTTTAGTTAATCAGGCTTATCAAGTTGCTAACACGTTTTTAAGCAGCGGACAGACAATTTTCACGCAAAAAGGAAGAGTTGATGGTTCGGCGAGAGTTTTCCGCGCCGAAAATGATTCGCCGGATACAACACCGCTTGTAGTAATGGTTAACGGAAATACGGCTTCGGCTTCGGAGATTTTGTCCGGCGCACTACAGGATCACGACCGCGCTCTAATCGTCGGTGAAAATACGTTCGGCAAAGGTCTCGTGCAAAATCCGTTCGGACTTGATTACGGTTCGATGCTTCTTTTGACGATTGCAAAATACGAAACGCCTTCGGGAAGATTGATCCAGCGCGATTATTCAAACGGTAATCTTTATGATTATTACACAAACGGCGGTTCGCTCAATGAAAAAGAAAATCCCGCACCGCGTGGCGAAGAACGCAAAACCGATCTCGGCAGAACAGTTTACGGCGGCGGCGGAATTACGCCCGACGAACCGATCAAACCACAGACGATTTTAACCAACCGGGCTCGTTTTCAACAAAGATTGACGAATCCGATTTTTGCTTATTCTCTTGATCTGGCGTTCGGAAATATCAAAGGGTTTGAAGGTTTTAAGGTTGATCGCCCGATAACATATGATTACGATTTGAAATCGGCTGATTTCAAAATGACCGATGCGCTGTTTAGCGACTTTAAAAAATTTGCCGTCGGCAAATACGGTTTTACGCCGAAACAGATTGACAGCGAAAGAGAATTTATCGAACGCATTATGCGAACGGAACTCGTAACGGCGGCTTACGGTTGGACGACTTCTTTTCAGGTTTTTAATGAATACGACACACAACTCAAACGCGCTATCGAACTTCTCCCGAAAGCCGAACAATTAGCTGTTCAAAGAGCAAAAAACGGTTCAAAAGTTTCTACGGTAAATCGCTAAAGAAGCAAAAAGGCAAAAGTGAAAATCAAGAATTTCTTCACTTTTGCCTTTTTTTTCACTTTTGCCTTTTTAAGACATTATCCAGGAAGCTAAATAGTAAATTCCGATTCCCGCACCAATTAAAAGCAGAATCGCCGCGAAAATAGCCAAGCCGACGATAACTTTAAATTTTTTGTAACGATTTTCGTTCTGCGGATTAAGCGATGTTTGCGGAAAATACGGCGGCGGTCTTTTATCCATAATCATTAACATTTAACATTTATTAATTATCAAAGCAACTGAAAGGCATTCAGTAAATCGCTTAAAAGAATTCTTATTAGCCAAAATCTTTCATTTTCGTTAAAATCGGCTTTTTGAAGAGTTTTTTCAAAAATAATGAAAAAAGCAACAGTTTTAGCAAAAGAAAAAGAAATGTCACTAGCTACAATCGAAGAAGCCGTGGAAGATATTAAGGCGGGGAAAATGATAATTATCGTTGACGACGAAGACCGCGAAAACGAGGGCGATCTCGTCTGCGCGGCGGAAAAAGTTACGCCGGAGATAATTAATTTTATGGTTACGCACGCGCGCGGTCTGATCTGTCTGCCGATGACCGAAGACCGCTGCGACGAGTTGATGCTCGAACCGCAGACGGCGAATAATACTTCGAGTATGGGAACGGCGTTCACGATTTCCATCGAAGCGCGCGAAGGCGTGACGACCGGAATTTCCGCCGCCGACCGTGCAAAGACGATTTTGACCGCCGTTCATCCCGAAACAAAAGCGTCTGATCTGGCGCGTCCCGGACATATTTTTCCGTTGAGAGCAAAACGCGGCGGCGTTCTCGTCCGCGTCGGGCAGACCGAAGCGAGCGTTGATATGTCGCGCATCGCCGGACTCGATCCGTCAGCGGTGATTTGCGAAGTGATGAACGACGACGGCACGATGGCGCGTCTCCCCGAACTTAAAGTTTTCGCCGAAAAACACGACTTGAAAATAATTTCCGTCGCCGATCTGGTGCGCTGGCGAATTCACAAAGAAACGCTCGTCCGTAAGGTCGTCGAGACAAATATGCCAACCGAATACGGCGATTTCCGCATTGCGGCTTACGAAAACGTCATCAACGGCGAAACTCATATCGCGGTTTCGATGGGCGAAATTTCCGGGACAACCGAACCCGTTCTGGTGCGCGTCCAAACCGAGAATATCACTTTTGCAATGTTCGGCTCGAAACTCGGCGAAGCCGCCAATGCGATAAATTCTTCCCTGAAAAAGATAGCCGAAACGGGACGCGGCGTGATATTATATCTGAGGCAGCGCGAACACAACTTAGATTTGATTCATCAATTGCAGACTTACGCCGTAATGCAGGAAAAACAACTCGATTTTCGGACGGCTAAAAAGGAAACAGGCTACGGAAACATCCGCGATTACGGAATCGGAGCGCAGATTTTAAACGATCTGGGTGTGCGAAAAATAAAACTTTTGACAAATCACCCGCCGAAGATCAACGCCATCGAAGGTTTTGATCTGGAAATTGTCGAAACAGTTTCATTCTGATTTTACAATCACAGGTTGATGAGAAAATGGGACAAGCGGAACTCATCATAGCCGGCGGCGCGAACGGAAGCGGGAAAACGACTTTTGCGCGTGAAATTGTTGATACATTCGGCATTAAATATCTCGGAGCGGACGAAATTGCCGCTGAGATAAATAAAGAAAATCCTGAAAAAGTCGCCGTTCGAGTGGCGCGTATTTTCAGCCAAATACTTGAACAAAGTATCGAAAACGGCGCATCTTTGTTGGTCGAATCTACTCTGTCAGGCGTTTCTTTGAAAAAGTTTCTGGTTCAGGCGAAAGCGAAGAAATTCAAGATAAGCATTTATTTCATTTATCTGAGTTCGGCTGAATTATGCGTCAAGCGTATCGCTTCGCGTGTGGCACGCGGCGGACATCACGTTCCGACGGAAGATGTGAGAAGGCGTTTTGAGCGTTCAAATCATAATTTTTGGAATGTTTATAAAGAATTGGCGGATAAATGGAGTCTAACTTTTAATGCCGGAGATGATTTTCAATCGGTTGCTGCAAAAGACGCAAACGGGGTTGAGATTTTTGATGAAGTGAGGTTTAGTCAATGGCTAAAAATGGTAATAAAATAAAAGAAAACGGTTCAGTTAGTGAAGAAACTTTGCGTGAAATCGTAGAATTACATAAAATCGGAAACCGCGCCGTCAGAAAAGCACAGGAAGAAAATCGCAGACTCGGCATTCCGAACTGGTATTCGATCGGCGGCGTAATTGTCAGCGATCAGGAACTTTCACGAAAAAAAGACGGCGATAAATAAAGTTGCCGCTTCATAAAAAAAATTTAGATCGAACTTTTGTTTCAGCAGTTAAATGGCAGAAGAAAATAACAACTCGGAAGAAACCGAACAAATAGAAGAGCAGGAAATTCAAGCGGAAGAATCCGCGCCTGCGGGAAGACGATTTTTTACTCGGCGAAACGGTGTTATCGCGCTCGGCGTAACATTGATTGCCGCCGTGCTTGTTGTCGTTTTGATAACGGTTTCGTTTCATTACGGCGTTGTCAATAATTACGTCAAACGGCAGTTTGTGGCGAAAATGCAGGACATCGGCGTTGATTTTGACGCCGACGTTTTTCGTCTGACGCTCAGTCCGTTTAAACTCGAACTCCGCAACGCGACTTTTAATGACCGCAAAACGGGCGACAAACTTTTCTTTATCCGCGCCGCCGATGTTTTCCTGACCGTCAACAATCTTTATGCGTGGCAACTCAGCCGCGATATTGAAGTTCAGACGACGAACGTCGAAGGTTTGGAAGCGTGGGTCAAATTCGATGAAAACGGAAAATCCAATTTTTCAAATCTCGAACTCGTGCAGGAAGAAGGTCCGTCGCGCGTGAATTTTAAATACGATTCGATCAATGTTTCCTTAAAAGACGGAACGGTTCATTTCGGCGACGTTCAGCATAAAATTTCCGGCGACGCGAAGAATTTAATGCTCTTTATCGAGCCTACAAATCCCGCTACGCCGGACGAACAAAAACAATACAAAATTGATTTCACATCAACTCAGACGAATTTCATCTACGACGAAAGCAAGATCGAACCGATTGACATTCGAGCGCAGGGAATCGCCGACGACACGGGCGCACAGATTACGGAAGTAAAGATTTCAACGCCGCTCGGTTCTTCGATTTTGAGCGGAAAACTTACCGATTGGGAAAAACTCCAATACGATCTGAAAATTGATTCGACGGTTGATCTGACGCAGACTTCGACTATTTTACCGCTCGGAACGCCTCTTCGCGGAGTCGGGAATTTTAACGGAACGGTGACGGGCGAAGGCAGCGATTACAAAGTTCAAGGCGAAATTACGTCGGACGCGCTGACGGCTTCGAACATTTATTTGAAAGCGTTAAACGCCAACGCGACAGTGACGGGCAGCGGTTCGATGTATGAAGCGAACGGAAAAGTCATCGCCGAATTGCTCACGTTTGAAGATTTCAAAATTGATTTTCCGCAAATCAGCGGAAATATTCGCGGCACGGGAACGGATTTCAAATGGCTCGGCGCACTGCAAGCCGCCGCCGTTAAATCGCCTTTGGGTTCGGTCGGCGGAATTTATATCACGGACGCGGCGGCGGAATATAACAACAGCGTTTTAAATGCGACGCTCGGAACAGTTCGCGCCAACACGCTTTTTTCCGATCAGGCTGACATTAACAATCTTCGCGCCAACAATATAAAAATCACGGCGAACGGCGACAATATTGATGTCAACGCGCCGGGAATTAACGCCGGAACGGTCAAAACAGACGCGGCGACTTTGAGCGGTTTAAACGCGAGCAACATAAAGGTAAAAAAACGCGGCGACAACACGAACGCGCAGATCGGAAGTGCGCGGGTTGATAATCTCGAAACGAAAGACGCGCGTTTGAAAAATTTACGCGCCGGAAATGTTTCGATAGACAACAACGGAAATCGCACAAATATCAAAGCCGGACGAATTCAGGCGGACGGCGTAAACACGGACGTGGCGACGCTCGGCGCGTTGAACGCTTCGGGAGTTGACGTGCAGATCGTCGGCGGCGACACAACGGTTTATTCGAATAATCTGCAAATTGCAAAAGTCGAAACCGATGCGGCAACTCTCGGAAGTTTAAACGTCGCGGGCGTTCGTCTTTCAATTCGTCAAGGCAGAATAGAAGCGAAAACCGGCGACATCAATGCGGGCGATATTGCGTTAAATAAAAGCAGCTCTCTGCCTGACGGCGGAGCTGTCAAAAACGTCAAACTCGGTCAGCCGGTTTTCGTTCTCGAACCTTCGGGACGCTATCGCGCAACGGCTGATTTGAGTCTCGGCGGCGGAGTTTTGGGAAGCATCGCACTCGGCGCGGCGCGTGCAAAAGTTGATTTAAATAACGATCAAGTCGCGCTCAACAATCTTTCCGCCGATGTGATGGAAGGAAAAGTCAGCGGCGATGCGACGGTCGCATTTAACAACAGTCGGCGTTCGATTATCAATGTTGATTTTAACAATTTAGATTTAGGAAAACTGCTCGCCTTACAAGGCGGAAAAGTCGTGCCGCTCGAAGGCGAAACGACCGGGCAAATCAATCTTTCATTTGCCGGAACGAACTTTAAAACCGCTTCGGGAAATCTTTCCGCCGACATCACGGCGAACGCGGGGACTGCCGAAAAAGGTCTCGTTCCCGTTACCGGACGAGTCGAAGCGTCGGCGACGAACGGACTTTTTAATATTGATGTCGCAAAGTTAAATACTGCCGAAAGTGAAGTAAACGCTCAGGGACAATTTGATTTAAACGGGAATGATTCTAATTTGAATCTCGCCGTAAATTCAAATGACGCGAGCGAACTTCAAAGAATTATCACGGTTTTGGATTTGTCGCCCGATCTTGAAAATCAATTAAATAATTACGGCGTTGAAATTGCCGGAAACTTTAATTTCACGGGAAATATTCGCGGAAATATCACCGACCCGACGATTGACGGGCGCGCTTCGCTGGCATCGCTGAATTTACGCGGCAGAGAAATCGGTTCGCTCAGAACGGACATTTTGGTTTCGCCCGCCGGAGTGGAATTAAAAGACGGACTTTTGCAGGAAAACGACGGTCCCGGAACTCTTGCGTTTAATGTTTCAATTCCGAACGGCGGCGCGAGCAACACTTCGGTTCAGGCGACTTTGGACAACCTCAACACCGGAAAACTGCTCGCCGTTTTGCCGCTCGAAGGTTCGGCGGCGGAAAATTACAGAAATTTTCAATCAAGAACGTCAGGCACGATCAACATCACCGGAATTCCCGACAATCTGCAAGGTTCGGCAAACATCGCTTCGGGCAGCGGAACTTTGAACGGTCAGCCGTTTGACGGATTTGAAGCGAACGCGAGTTTTGCCGGAAATCTCGTCAATCTCGAAAAATTAGAGGCAAAATTCGGCGACGGATTTTTGCGCGCCAACGGAACTTATCAAACCGACACGACGGCGTTTGATTTCAATGTTACAGGAAACAATATAAATTTAACCCGCGTGCGCCCGTTCATTCCGAACAGTCAGGATTTGCCGGACATAAAAGGCACACTCGATCTGACGGCGAAAGCGGTCGGACAAGGTTCGGATTACAAATCTTACGACATAAATTTCAGCGGAACGGGCAAAGATATTTTAGTCAACGACCGCGCGTTCGGACAGATCGCATTTAATGGGAAAACTGAAAATCAGCAGTTTAACGCCAATGTTACGGCAGATTTCGGCGGTCAACAGCAGACGATCGCCGCGAACGTAAATCTCGCCGATCCGAATTTGCCGTTCACCGCGCAGACAGTTTTCGACAACACGAATCTCGCGCCGTATATCGCGTTGGCGCGTGATCCGACCGAAGAACCGGAAATCACCGGAAACGCGACGGGCAGAATTTTTATTGAAGGAAATCTTTCAACATTGAAAGCCGACGGAACACGCGAATTTTCGACCGACAGCTTAAGCGGTGCGGCACAGTTTAATGCGTTGGGATTACAAATCGGCGATACGCCTTTGACATCGAGCGAACCTGTTTCCGTACGTTTTAATTCTCAGGAAGTCGTCATCGAATCGGCGAAATTCTCCGGCGGCGGAACAAATTTAGTCATTTCGGGAACGAAGGCTTTAACGGAAAACGGCGTAAACAATTTGTCGGCGGACGGAACGGTCAACCTGCGTCTTTTGGACGCGATCGTTGCCGACACTTTCTTTTCCGGTCTGGCAAATGTCAATGTGCGTTTGAGCGGACCGAATGCGACGGCGAAACTCGTCGGTTCAGCCGATATAAACAATGCTTCGGTTTCTGCTTTCGTCGGCACGGAACGTCTGACTTTGCAAAGAGTCAGAGGTCGCGTATTATTTACGTCCGACCAAGCGCAAATCGAGCAATTAAGCGGATTTTTAGGCGGCGGAAGAGTTACTGCATCGGGCGGGATAGTTTTGAAAAATTTACAGCCTGAAGCGTTCCGTTTCGATATTGCGGGCAACAATATCACTGCGCCGTTGCCGCCCGATTTTGTAACGACGGGCGATGCCGACATTCAAATCAGCGGCAGGAAAGTCGGCGAAGAATTAAACACATATGTTTCCGGCTCGTTTAACGCCAAACGCAGTATTTACGTTGAAGATATTGATCTCGCCGATCTCGTCGGAGTGCGCCGTCAAACTTCGCTCGGAAGCGGTTCGTCTGATTCTTCAGGCGGTTTAGGAGTTATCAAACTGGACATTCGAGTCAGCGGAAATGACGCGCTCGTGATTCGCAATAATCTTGCCGATTTGACCGCTTCGCTTGATCTGCGCGTTACCGGCGATGTTGATTATCCGCAAGTTTCCGGCAGGGTTACGGCAAATCGCGGCACAATATTTTTCCGCGATGATCGTTATGAAGTTCTGCGCGGCGAACTCGTTTTTCCGCCGAATACATCAATCGAACCGATTATCAATCTGCAAGCCGAAACTGAGATTAACGGCTATCAAATTCTCGTTAACTTAAACGGAAGTTTGACTGACACGGAAAACCTACAAGCGACTGTTCGCTCAAATCCTTCTCTGCCGGAAACTGATGTTATTTCACTAATTACGACGGGAAATGTAGCAAACGCAGGCGGCGGAATTCCGACTTTAGCACAAGGCGGAATCAACACGGCGGCGGAAATTTTAACGGACGAAATTATTAACAAACCGCTTGCCAAAGCAACCGACAAACTTTTCGGCTTGAACAAATTTGAACTCGATCCGCTCGTCGCAGGACAGCGCGGCGGAAGTCCGACGGCGCGTCTGACGGTCGGCAGACAAATCAACAAGAATCTGCTCGTAACTTACTCGACGAATTTATCGGAAGATCAAAATCAGGTTCTCGCGCTCGAATATAGAGTTTCAAACAAACTCTCATTCGTCGCGCAATATCAACAACGACCGCTCGGTAACGTCACGCAAAGCAGAAACAATTTCAGCGTCGAAATTCGCTTGCGGAAGAGATTTTAAAAAGCAAAAAAGGTAAAAGTGAAGAAAGAATTTTTCTTCACTTTTACCTTTTACTTTCTACTTTCTACTTTAAGAAACTTGTTTCTTGCCTTTCGTGATTGCACGAAACTGCAAATTATCTTTATCTAGAAAAATCTCGATCAAACTATCGTCGTCAATTTTTCCTTGAATTAACGCTTCGGAGATTTCGTCTTCGACGTATTTTTGCAAGGCACGTTTTAAAGGACGCGCACCGTATTTTCTGTCAGTGCAGGTTTTTTCGATCAGCCAGAGTTTTGCTTTTTCCGTCAGACGAATTTGCAAAGTTCTGGCGTTTAATATTTTGTTCAGTCCGCCGATTTGAAGATCAATGATTTTCATCAAATCTTCATTAGTAAGTTCGTCGAAAATAATTATCTCATCAAGACGATTGATAAATTCCGGCGCAAACGTCTGTTTGACCGCACTCATCACTTGCTGTTCCATCTTGTCGCGCCCGCTTTCAGCATTTCCCTGAAAACCGACGGACGTGCGATTTTGAATAAATTTCGCGCCGATGTTCGATGTCATTATAAAGATCGCGTTTTTGCAGTCAATCGTGTTGCCGTGTGAATCGGTCAAAATTCCGTCTTCAAAAACCTGAAGCAAAACATTAAAAAGATCGGGATGCGCTTTTTCTATTTCGTCGAACAAAACCACCGAATAAGGCGCACGGCGCAGGCGTTCGGTCAATTGTCCGCCTTGCTCGTGACCGACATATCCGGGCGGCGAACCGATCAGTTTAGCGACGGAATGTTTTTCCATAAATTCCGACATATCGAAGCGAATCAGCGATTTTTCCGAACCGAAAAGAAATTCGACGAGCGTTTTTGCGACTTCCGTTTTGCCGACTCCGGTCGGACCTAAAAATAAAAACGAACCGACTGGTTTATCGGGATTTTTTAAACCGGCACGCGAACGGCGAATCGCACGCGCCAGAACCGAAATTGCTGGACGCTGTGAAATTACGCGCTCGTGCAGGTGTTTTTCGATTTCTAAAAGTTTTTTCGTTTCGTCCTGCTTGACCGCTTGAACCGGAATTCCCGTCCAACGCGCAATGACGGCTTCGACATCATCGGCGGTAACTTCGACGGCGAAAAACGAATCTTCCATCGTTTCGAGTTCGAGCGAAATTAATTGTTCTTCGGTCGCCGAATGTTTTTTCCAATTTTCTATCGCTTCTTTCCACGAAGGTTCGCCGTCGTTTTCCTGACGATAGCGAAGTTTCGCCCGCGATCCGGCTTCGTCTAAAACGTCAATCGCTTTATCGGGCAAAAATCTGTCGGGAATATAACGATTCGATTGATAAACTGCGGCGCGGAGTGCTTCTTTCGAGTAGCGAATTTGATGAAACGCTTCGTAATGTTGGGCAACGCCTTCGATAATTCGCAACGCTTCTTCTTCGTTCGGCGGCGCGACTTTGACCGATTGAAAACGGCGTTCGAGTGCGCGGTCTTTTTCAATCGAACGGCGGTATTCGTTCGGAGTCGTCGCGCCGATACATTGAATTTCGCCGCGTGAAAGTGCGGGTTTTAAGATGTTCGCGGCATCGAGCGTTCCTTCCGCCGAACCTGCGCCGACGAGCGTGTGAAGTTCGTCAATAAACACGATATATTGATTGTGTTCGCGCAGTTCGCGCATAATCTTTTTGAGCCGTTCTTCAAACTGTCCGCGATATTTCGTTCCGGCGACGACCAATGAAAGATCGAGCGATAAAATTCTTTTATTTTCCAGAAACGACGGAACTTCTTTGTCAATAATTTTCTGCGCTAAACCTTCGATGATGGCGGTTTTGCCGACACCGGATTCGCCGATCAAAACCGGATTATTTTTCGTCCGGCGGCAGAGAATTTCGACGAGCCGTTCGAGTTCATTTTCGCGCCCGACGAGCGGATCGAGTTTTCCCTGCGCGGCTTCGGTCGTTAGATCTCTGGTAAATTCCTTCAAATGCGGCACATCCGAACTTCCCTGACTGACGGCGAAGAAAGAAGAAAAACCGTTTTGGCGCGCAATTTCTTCGCGGATGTCCTGAATCCGCAGACCGTAGCTGAAAAGAATTTCCGCCGCGACGGAATTTTCCTGACGAATCAGACCGAGCAAGAGATGTTCGGGTCCGATGTGGCGCGTTTTTAGTTTGCGGCTTTCCTCGTTCGCATAGATCAAAATGCGTTTTACTTCCGGCGACAGATGAAGTTCCGCCGATTGCGGAATGCGTTCGCGCAAAACGATTCGTTCTTCGACATCGCGGCGGACTTTATCAACCGAAAGAGAGTTGCGAAAAGGAAAAAAACGCGCGGAGACGGTTTTATCTTCGCGCATCAAACCTAAAAGAATGTGTTCCGGCGCGATGGTTTCCGAGCCGTATTGCAGGGCTTCATACCGTGCAAAAAAGACGACGCGGCGCGCTTTTTCTGTGTAGCGTTCAAACATAATGTGGATTTATCTCGTCTTTCTAAGTTTTATCAAAATCTTAACGGAAATTGCAAATTTTCTATTGAGTGGAAATTACTCTTAACTTGTTTCAAATATAGTTCTAAAGCAGATAAAACTCCAGAATAATTTGTTTTGATGAGTAAAAATTCTTTTCCGTTATACACTTAATTTCGCTAATATAAAAATATGAAATGGTTAAACGGAATTTTGACGGTCGGAGCATTTGCCGCGCTTTATTATTTCGAGAAAAAGCGACCGCTCAGAAAGCAGATCGAATCGAAAGAAATAAATGCCGTGCGCGATATGGCAATTGCCGCGACCGCTGGTTTAGCCGTGAATTTTCTTGAAAAACCCGTAACGGATAAATTAACTGAGTTTGTCGAGCGAAAACGCTTCGGATTGCTGAAACTCGTTCATCTTCCGCATTTTATTGAAAACTCACTCGGCGTAATTTTGTTGGATTATACACTTTATATATGGCACGTCTTAACGCATAAATCGCCGTTTCTGTGGCGGTTTCATCAGGTTCATCACGCCGATCTCGATCTGACGGCGACGACTGCCGTGAGATTTCATTTCGGCGAGATAACGATCTCGGTTATGTTTCGCGCCGGACAGGTTTTGATTCTCGGAATTTCGCCCGAAGCGTTGAAAATATGGCAGAATCTGCTGATCTATTCGATTCTTTTTCATCATTCAAACGTCAAACTTCCCGGAAATTTTGAAAAGAAACTGCAGAAAATAATCATCACGCCGCGCCTGCACGGAATTCATCATTCGACGGAAAAGGACGAAATGGACGCAAACTGGTCGAGCGGTCTTTCGGTCTGGGATCGTCTGCATAACACTTTCCGCAACGACGTTCCGCAAGATGAAATCACCATCGGCGTTAAAGGATTTGATGATGCCGAAGATGTAACGCTCGTTAAAATGCTTGCCGAACCTTTTGTAAATTGAATCACTTTGGAAACTTTGCGCTTTCATCGGGTTTCCGCCTTTTTAGAGTTTCCTTTATAATAAATACTGCAAACAAGATTTGAGGAGAATAAAGAAAATGAAAACTGAAACCGCAACGACAGACGAACCTGCCTTTATCGCCGAAAGCGATGAGAAGATGCCGGAATTTACGGATATGCCGTTCGAGGACATCGAAGAATTACCCATCGAACATCCCGGCGCGCACGATCCCGAATACAGGGAAAGACGCGATCATATTGCCAGCCTTTCCAAGCAGTTCCGCGAAGACCCGGAACATAAGATTATTGATGTCGAATACACGCCCGAAGAACAAAAAATCTGGCAGATCGTGGCGACGAAACTCGACGAACTTCATCAAAAACACGCGAGCGAAGTTTATCTGGCGGCGAAGAAAAAACTCGGCATCACAAACGATCAAATCCCGCAGATTTCAAAATTGAGCCAACGCCTGACCGAACTTACGGGATTTCGTCTCGCACCGATCGAAGGACTCGTTGACACGCGGGCTTTTTTGAGTTGGCTGTCGTGGAAGACGATGCTTTCAACTCAATACATACGCCATCATTCGCGCCCCGAATACACGCCCGAACCGGACATCGTTCACGAATCAATCGGACATATTCCGATGTTCACGAATCAGAATTTCGCCGACTTTTCGCAGTCAATCGGACACGGCGCGAGAGTCGCCACCGACGAGCAAATTGAAGAACTCGGCAGACTTTACTGGTTCACCGTCGAATTCGGTTTAATTGAAGAACAAGGAGAATTAAAGGCTTACGGCGCGGGTTTGCTGTCGAGTTTCGGCGAGTTGGAACACGCGCTTTCCGACAAAGTAGAACGTCGCAAATTCGATCTCGAACAAGTCATCAAAACCGATTACAGTTATTCAGATATGCAGCCAATTCTCTACGTTATTTCGTCGTATGAAGAACTGAAAAACGAAACGCGGAGATATATCGAAACCTTTAATTAGTGGTCAGTAGTCGGTAGTCAGTTACATTTTTCTGCCTATTGACTACCGACAACTGACTACTGACTACTTTTTATGTCCATTTCAAACGAAGAATTCCGCAGCGCATTGTCGAAGTTTGCGAGCGGTGTTACGGTAGTTACGCTTAGAGATAAAGACGGAAATCCGCACGGCATCACGGTCAGCGCGTTTTCGTCGGTTTCGATGAATCCGCCGCTCGTCCTCGTCTGCATTGATAAAGACGCGGGCAGTCATAACGCATTTCACGAAAGCCAGCGTTTTGTCGTCAACATTTTGAGCGAAGAACAAGCCGTACATTCCAACCAATTCGCCTCGCAGATTCCCGACAAATTCATCAACATTCACCACCACGAAGGCTTGGAAGGAATTCCCGTCTTAAAAAACGCGCTCGTCAATCTCGAATGCAAATTAGTCAACGATTTCGCCGCCGGAGATCACACAATTTTCGTCGGCGAGATCGAACGAACTTACGTCAACGAAGGCAAACCGCTCGTTTATTATGCGGGAAATTACAGAAAGCTAATGGAAAACGGAAAACGGAAAACGGAAAATTAATTCTTGTTCATTTTTCGTTTTCCACTTTTCATTTTCCACTTTCCGTTGATCTTAAAGATTCTTCTCGACAAAATCCGTCATCATCGTATAAAGATGTTTGACTTGCAAAGGGTCTGAAACGCCGTGCTGCTGCGTCGGATACGGCATAAATTGGAATTGTTTGTCCGCTTTTTGCAGTTCATAGATGAACTTTACCGAGTTCTGCATATGCACGTTGTTGTCCATCATACCGTGAATTATCAGCAGTTTTCCGCTTAAATTTTTCGCCGCCGTGATGACGGAATTTTTCGCGTAGCCGTCGGGATTATTTTTCGGCGTGAGCATATATCGTTCGGTGTAGATCGAATCATACAACGCCCAATCGCCGACGAGTCCGCCCGCGATTCCCATTTTCAGCGTATTGGTGCGCGTCATAAAATAACTCGTCATATAACCGCCGTAACTCCAGCCCCACATTCCGAGGCGTGTGCCGTCAACATACGGCAGGGATTTCAGATAATTAAATCCGTCCTGCAAATCTTCGGTTTCGGTCTGTCCGAACTTTTTATAAACATTCCACGTTGATTCAACGCCTTTGCCCGACGCGGTGCGGTTGTCAACGATCCAGATTATGTAACCTTTTTGCGCCAGCATCTGATGCCACATCGTCTGCGAATAACCCCAACTGTTCGACACCGAAGGCGCGTGCGGACCGGAATATGTGTATGCGAACACCGGATATTTTTTCGACGGATCAAAGTCCGGCGGTTTTATCATCATCGCTTCCATCTCGAAACCGTCGCGCGTCTTTACCTTCAAAAATTCCGTCTTGCCGAGTTTATATTCCTTCAAAACAGGAACTTTGTTTTCGTCCAAAATCTTGACGAGCTTGCCGTCCGCCGCATAAAGACGCATCTGTGTGGGCGTGTTGACATCGCTCCAATAATCGAGGAACTGTGTCATTTCGGGATCAAACGAAGCGTCGTGACTTCCGTCGGTCGGCGTGAGATTCTGCAATCCCGTGCCGTCCAATTTGATTCGATAGACGTAATTTCCGATCCAATCCTTTTCGCCGCGCCCGTTAAAATACACATAACCTTTATTCTCGTCAACGCCGTAAAATTCGCCGACTTCCCAACGTCCTTTCGTGATCTGCCGAATCATTTTGCCGTCCTTGCCGATCAAATAAAGATGCCGAAAACCGTCGCGCTCCGATTGCCAGATAAAAGAACCGTCTTCCAGATAAACCGGATTATCAATCGCTTCGACCCACGCTTTCGTCTTCTCGGTCAAAAGCGTCGTAAATTTCCCGTCCGCAATGCTCGCCGCGTTTAAATCTAAATAAGTCTGCTCACGATTCTGCGCCTGAAACACGACATTTTTTGAATCCGGCGACCAAGCAACACGCGAGATCAGAAAATCTTCCGGCGTGTATTTTGAAAGGTCAACGAATTTTAGATCGTTGCCCGAAACATTCGCAATTCCCAAAGTTACCAACGGATTCGGATCGCCCGCCTGCGGATAATCGGTGTTCTCGATCGTTTGATCGGTTACAGTGTCGTCCGCCAAAACGAATTTCGGCACGGGAGATTCGTCCGTTCGCAAAAACGCGATGCGCGTCGAATCCGGCGACCAGAAATAACCGCGCTTGTTACCGCGCCCGTAAAGTTCTTCCTCGTAAACCCAATCGAGATAACCGTTCAAAATCGTCTGCGAACCGTCTTTCGTCAATTGAGTTTCGCGTCCGCTCGCTACATCAACGACGAACAAATTCATCCCGCGCACGAAACTGACCTTTTTCCCGTCCGGCGAAAAATCCGCCTCGAATTTCTCAGCGGCATCATTCGTCAGACGCTTGCCCGAATTCGTGGCAAAATTGTAATAAAAAAGATCACCCGAATTTTCAAACACTACCGCATTTTCTTCGCTGTTATAAGTATAATCCGTCTGATTGACGATCTGATTCGCAACTTCCCGCGCGATGCCGAGCGGAACGATCGCCGCTTCAAATTTCGATTTGTCATAAAACGGCACGGCTTCGCCCGTTACAGCGTTAAAACGAAACATCTCAACGCCCGAATCGCCGAACTTTATCTGCCGCAGCGAACCGTCGCCGTTCCACTCCAAAGGCATCAATTGCCCCGAAAACGCAACTCGCTGTCCGGGCTGTGTCCCGTAGATCGAGTCAATCGTCAACAATTTGTTCTGCGCTGTCGCAACGGTCGCAAAAGCCAGAATCGCTACTAAAAGTATTCGGAACTTCTTCATAAAACTATTTCTCGGTCGTGTGAAAATTTCGGACAATTTTCACAATTTATTATAAGCTGAAAATTTTTAATTCAACAAAAACTCGGCTTCAACCTGCGCTTTGACCGTGATCGTGCCGACTGTGCTGCTTTCGTCGTCGTCAGCATCGTTTGAAAATGAATTTGAATTTGAATTTACCGAAAAATTAGAATTTGATTGTCGGTAATCGTCAACATCTTTTTCTTCAATTGAAACCGCTTTGCCGATTGATTGTCCGATTTCCGAAGCGATTGCCTGCGCTTTTTCCTTCGCCGCACGAATCGCATCTGCACGCGCCTGATCTTTGTATTTGCGAATTTCCGACGAACTGAAAGCGACATTTGAAACACTGTTAATTCCCGCTTCCAAAAGCGAAGTCAGAAATGATTCAAATTTCGTCATATCGCGCAGTTTTATAACCAAACTTCGGCTGACTCGATAACCGTCAAACACATTTTCATAATCATCATCAGAATTAGGAATCTTAACCCGTTTCGTCGCTTCGCTGACGCGAATATAATCGGTTTTCACATCCGTTTGCTTGATGCCGAAACGGTTTGCCACAGCCGTAACTTTATTGATCGTTTCATCATTTTCCTTTTTCGCCGCCGCCACTGATTCGTTTTTCTTCGACACCGTAAAAGAAAAAGTCGCCGTGTCCGGCACAACCTGAATTTCCGCAGTTCCGGTAACTTGAATCGTTGGCAATTTGCTGACATCAACATTTTGAGCAGAAATGGACAAGGCTGAAAAAGCCAGCAATAGTAAACAAAATAATTTTTTCATAGTTTTATTGTTTCTTAATAAACATAGATTCAAGTGTTTTTACGTTACTACGAACTAAACACCCGTTATCTATTTCAACATTAACGGTAATTTTTTACGACGAGCTTTTTACTTATATCAACTTTTAAGTAATAAGTAGTTTGCCAAAAATGTATTAAACTATCTGCACTATGGGCAGAATTATCAAAGTTGAATTAGATGACGATCTCCGAAAAGAACTGGAAAAAGGCTATCGAAATGGTCAAAGTCATGCTTTTCGCACTCGATGTCAGATGGTCTTGTTAAAAAGCGAAGGACGCAAATCAAAAGACATTGCCTCATTTTTAGGGTTTTGTCAGCAAGCTGTCAATAATTGGCTCAAGCGATATAAAGCCGAAGGTATCGAGGGTTTAAAAGTCAGGGCAGGACGCGGACGACCCGCGATCTTGTCTCGAACCGAAGACTTGGAAGCTGTCAAAAAAGCCGTCCGGAAACATCGGCAGCGAATTTCGATTGCCAAAGTCGAATTGGAAACTACTCTCGGAAAAGAGTTTTCTAATCGAACTTTAAATCGGTATCTAAAAAATTTAACTGCCGATATAAGCGAATTCCGAGACGTTTGAAAAATAAAGAAAATGAAGTAGTTTATGAACATAAAGTTGACATTTTAAGAGAGTTGGAAAATTTGTCCGAGCAAGAAATAATAGATTTGTATTACTCGGATGAAAGCAAAGTCAGCTTAACTCCGTGTGTTCCATATGGTTGGCAATTTCCCGATGAAGAAGTTTTTATGCCGACGCAAAAAGGTGCGGGCTTAAATTGTTTTGCTCTCTTAAAAAGAAATAACGAGTGTTTGATTGAAACCACGACCGAGAATATCAACAGTCAATTCGTTTTTGAAAGGTTGGAAGAATTATCAACCAAATTGAAAAAGCTGACGGTCGTAGTTTTAGATAATGCTCGAATTCATACTTCAAACCTTATCAAAGAACGCCTCGCAGTGTGGCAAGCAAGAGGATTGTATCTCTTTTATTTGCCGAGATATTCGCCGCATTTGAATATTGTTGAAATATTGTGGCGAAAGTTAAAATATGAATGGTTAAGTCCGGGTGATTATCAAGCTAAAGAAAATTTGTTCTACCAAATCAGATTAGCTTTGAAAGCAGTCGGACAGAGTTTATTAATTAAGTTTTCAAAATTTAGACTTACTTTAACTTAAATATGTCCGACTACTTAAAGTTTAAATACATTATACTATTCTTTACATAAAAGCCTTGATTTTGCTGAATATTCAGAATAAAACAGTCTAAACTAATTCAGCACGACTTTTTTTTCTCGTTTTTGCCCGCATTAATAGTTACCGGATAATGAATTTCTTCACAATAAATCGTGCCGTCTGGCAAATTTTTCTAAATCGTCTTTCTTTTATCAACACCGTTTATTTTTACTTCAATTGGAAAACGTATCAAATTTTTATACTTTTCAGGAACGACGGGAATTCCGGCAAGCCGATTTTTTTCGTCTTCTTCTTCTTTTACCAAATAATAACTATAATCCGCTAAATTCGCGCTTAATCCGGCGGCGCGTTCACAAAAACCTCGTAAAAGAGATTTGGGAACGAGAAAATATTTTCCGCCGAATTTGACTTTGCTCAGTTTTTCTCCGCCTTTGATGATTATTTTTTCTTTCGGTTTTAATATTTTTTTCGGAAGTTGATGTAAGAGCATCGTTTGTTTCCTTAACTGTGCCGTAATTCATTCTTTTGAGCGTGTGGTAAAAATAAAATCAAAAAATCCGCCTTTTGAATTTCATATAAACTTTGAATTGCCGATGTCGGCATTTCGATAATAAATTCCTTCTCATTCACTTTCCGGCGAAAATTGGCGAACTTGTTTTAATCTCTGTTTCGCTTTATTTAAATCCGCTTCGCTAAACGGCTTGAAATGATCAAGCGACAGTAAATAATCGGCTTCAGTTCCGAAACCTTTCAGCCAATTTACATCTTCGGAAATTTGTTTTTCCTGCCCGAAACTCAAAACGATACAGATAAATAGAATTAAAAATATTACAAATAAAATTTTGAATCGAATAGATTTTATTTGATGCACGAATTTTAGTTTAAGTTAAAATTCATCAGATTTCCAGAAGTTTTAACTTGCGAGAATTCATCGGCATAAATTTTTACTTTTCAGATTAGCGGCAAAGTTACGAATCATTTATGTTAAAAAAAGCTGTAAAGCAAAAAAACTCAATGGAAAAAGGAAGACTCGAAGCATTTAGTGACGGCGTGATCGCAATTCTAATCACGATTATGGTTTTGGAATTAAAAGTCCCGCACGGTGCAGATTGGCAATCGCTTGCGCCGCTGGTTCCGGTTTTTATCACATATATTCTGAGTTTTATCTATCTTGGGATTTACTGGAATAACCATCATCATATGCTGCAAGCCACCGGACATATCAACGGCAAAATTCTGTGGGCAAATCTGCATCTTTTGTTCTGGCTGTCGCTCGTGCCTTTTGTGACGGGTTGGATGGGCGAAAATCATTTCGCGCCGCTGCCGACCGCAATTTACGGCATAATTTTATTTATGTCGGGAGTCGCTTATTATATTCTGCAAACTCTCATTGTCCGCGAACAGGGCGAAAATTCGACAATCAAAAAAGCAATCGGCAGTGATTTTAAGGGAAAAATTTCACCCTTAGTTTATTTGGTCGCCATCGCTCTCGCATTCGTCAATCAATGGATTTCCGATGCACTTTATGTTCTCATCGCGTTGATGTGGCTGATTCCAGACAGAAGAATTGAGTCGAAAATTCACGAACCGAAAACTGATTAAACTTTTGTTTTAGTTTTTTTTCTAAATCAGTCTTATTTAAAAGAAAAAAGGAAACTCAAATGAGTTTCCTTTTACAATCTGACCAATTTGAAAATTGATTGAAATCTTACTGATCTTCAACTAATTTCTCATCTTCCGGGTTCACATTTTCCGCAACTTCGTGACCGGCAACTGCTCCGCCGACTGCGCCGACTACACCGCCGACTGCTGTTCCGACTACGGGAACGACTGAACCAGCAGCAGCACCTGCAATTGCACCGCCGACTGCGCCCGTCGCTGTTCCGGCAGTATGATCTCCGTCGCGCTCGTCGCCCGGTTGCGGGTTTACTGATTCCGCAACATTATGTCCCGCCGCGCCGCCGACGATTCCGCCGACCACACCGCCGATCGCTGTTCCGACGACAGGAACTGCTGAACCGATTGCCGCGCCTGTCAATGCACCGCCGACGGCACCTGCGCCTGTTCCAACTGCGTGAACACTTTTACCGTGTGTATTAAATTCATTATGAAAATACGATGCATCTTCATCATTGCGCGGATGAACGCCCATAAAAACGCCGCCGTTTTTGATGCCTTCTTCATATTCCGCCGCGTGTTCATCGGGAATTCCGTGACCGACCAATGCGCCGATCAAACCGCCCGTCAAACCGCCCGCACCCGCGCCCATCAAGCCCGCCGCCAAAGGTCCGGCAACTAAAAGACCGAGTCCCGGAATCAGAACGCTCGTGCCGATTGCCGCAATTCCCGCGATTACCGCGCCCAAAGTTCCACCGATTGCCGCGCCTTTCCCGGCATCTTCAAATGTCTTGTCAGCCAAAGCCGAACTATGGTCTGCGCCGTCGGGATAATAACTGTCGCGCGTTGCATCCGACATAATTACGTTTGTGTCGTCATCGCCGTAACCACGGCTGGCAACCGATTGATAAGCTCTCTCGGCACTTTCTCTGTCTTCAAACAATCCTGTAACTAAAGGTCTGCGTTCTGTTGATTCGTTCATAAATTATATATTCTCCTAGTATTCTTGGGGTTTTGCAGTGTGTTTTCAATATCATTAAGTTCTAAAAATAAACTTGTGTATGATTTTCGTATAGCACTCTGCAGCCGAAACAGCTAAAGCAATAAACGTGCCTAATAAAATCAATAATAATTTGTTCGTTCTTTTGTATTAAAAAATCTAAATAAAATAGTCAGCGGTCAATTAAAACTGACCGCTGACTGTTAATTGAAAATCAAACTGTAAAAAATTACATATGAATCGTCAGATCGTGAACGCCTTCGGCGGCTTCCATCATTGATTCGGAAACTGTCGGGTGAGCGTGGATCGTTCTGCCGAGTTCGTCGGCTGTGGTTTCGAGTGCCATTGCGACGCAGGCTTCGGCTAAGAGTTCGGTCGCGTGCGGTCCAATGATGTGAACACCGAGAACTTCATCGTATTTTTTCTCGGCGACGATTTTTATAAAACCATCGGTTTCGCCCAGTATTCTGGCTTTTCCGCTTGCCGAGAAAGGGAATTTTCCGACTTTCACGTCGTAGCCTTCCTCTTTGGCTTTGGCTTCGGTCAAACCGACGCTGGCGACTTCGGGGTCGCAGTATGTGCAGTTCGGGACGAGGCGCATATTGATCGGTTCGACTTTTTTGCCTGCCAATCTTTCGACGACCAAAATGCCTTCTTTCGACGCGAGATGCGCGAGCCACGGCGTGGCGACGACATCACCGATGGCGAAAATGTTCGGTTCGGCGGTTTCATAAAATTCGTTGACTTCGACAACGCCGCGGTCGTTGACTTTTACTTTTGTATTTTCCAAGCCGAGATTTTCCAAATACGGCATTCTGCCGATGGCGACGAGAACCATTTCGGCTTCAAGCGCAACGTCCTTGCCTTTTGAATCTTTACCCGAAACTTTGACCGAATTTTTCGTCTTTTTCATCGTGTCGAGCTTTACGCCGGTCATACATTTGATGCCTTGTTTTTTGAAACTACGTTCCAGTTGTTTGGAAACTTCCTCGTCTTCGACAGGAACGATTCGCGGCATCAATTCGACAACCGTCGTGTCGCAACCGAAACGCGCGTAAACGCTGGCGAATTCAACGCCGACCGCGCCGGAACCGATGACGACCATTGATTTTGGGACGTTTTCGAGTTCTAAAATATGATCGGAATTAACGACCTGTTTGCCGTCGGTTTCAAAACCCGGAATCGGACGAACAACCGAACCTGTGGCGATGATAATATTTTTCGTCTCAATCATCTCTGACTTGCCGTTTTCGTAAGCGACTTCGACCTTGCCTTTTCCAAGTATTTTGCCGAAGCCGTTAAAAACGGTAACTTTATTTTTCTTCATCAAATACGAAACGCCCGCCGAGTTTTTCGCCACAACGTCCGATTTGTATTTTTGAACCTTTTCAAAATCGTAGCTCAAGCCTTCGACCTTCAAACCGAAATCTTCAAAATGTCCCGCTTTTTGATAAAGATGCGCCGCGTTCAATAATGCTTTGGTCGGAATGCAGCCGCGCAGACCGCACGTTCCGCCTAATCTTTCGCCATTCTCCTTTTCGATAAGTGCGACTTTTAATCCCATCTGTGCGCCGCGAACTGCCGCGACATAGCCGCCCGGACCGCTTCCGATAATTGTTACGTCAAATTGTTCTGCCATTTTTTATTTTTTAAATTATCCTCGTTTGTTAAAATTTAATGAAATACGAATAAACATTATAGGAATTTGAAGACGAAAAAGAAAAAGCGAACAAAGTTTTTCCATTCGCTTTTATTTATTAATTTTGTATAAGATGCGAAATCTACATATTACCAACCGAATAATACTAACCGCCACAAAAAGCTTTTATTGGAAGACTCTGATTTTTCGTGCGCGTGGCAACTTTCAGAGTTCCTTCATATTCTATATCCGAACCTTCGTTTAACAAGCGTCTGATTTTCATATCAAATACGGCGCGAACTTTCTCGTTGGCGTAAATCCATTCGACCGTCGGATTTTCGGTTTCACTTTTTTTCTCTGAAGAACTAACGTATTTTACATTCTGTATTGTATTTTCAACTTTCATAATTCCGCCAGTATCAGTCGAGATAAAAATATAAGGTCTGTTTGAAGCGATAATATCCCAATCATCATATAAAACCGCATAACATTCAAAATTTTCGTCTTGCGGTCTGAAATTGCTGACGATAGAGGATTGATCTGCATCAGTATAGATTAAAATATCCTCTTTTATTTCAATCGGCAGAGTTTCCTCACCTGACTTATTGCTGAAAGATGTGAGTCTTTTACTGTCGGAAAAAAGTATATGCGTTTCGCCCGTGTCCGGTTTAATTGCAACTAATCCGTAATCGACATCTTGCGCGGCATTTCGGTCAGTCGTTCCGAGCATTACCAAAAATCCCGCTTTTTCATATATCAGATCATCTCCATAAAAATGTTTGAGCAAATTTTGGAAACCTTTTTGTCCAAGAATTTCCGTCAAAATCGTTTTAACTTCCATCACCTCAAAAAAATTGCGGTGATTTTTTTGGTCGGTATTTATCGGATATTTGCCAACCCATTTTCTCAAATGTTCAAGATTTTTTTTGGTTGACAGGCTTGATTGTTTTACCTCATTCGATGAAACATTTTGGTTTGTTTGAGAAATGTCAGGCGGTGTTGATTTAGCAACTGTTTGAGCATTCTGCGACAAGTTACATCCGATAATATTGCAAAAAGCTGAAATCACTAATGAGCAATAGAATATGTATTTCATAATGACCTCAAAATCGAATAAAACTTACCTTTGCGGATACCCTAATATTTTTTCCAAGATTATTCGCCACTCTTTGCAAAATCGTTTTGATATTTTTATCAGAAACCGTTTTTTCGTAAATAACTTCTAGTTATATTTTTTCTCAATTATTGAGTTTTTTCCCTGATTTCAAACTCACCGCTTCCCATCTGCAAAACAGTGTCAAATGTAATTGGTTCGGGAGTCGGATCAATTTTCAGTTGGGCATTGATTTTAAAACGCAGAACACGTTCAATATCAGAAATTGGTTCAAGCGTTACTTTTACATCAAGCAGACGCGTTTCAAAAATACGAATCGCCGTTTCGATCATAGCTATCAGACGATTCTGATCACTCATTCCCTTAACGCTGATTCCGGTAAAATCCGGCAGACCATAAATCGCCAGTGAATTTCTTACCTCTTCAAGCCGTTCGGGAATATAATCAATTATGCAGCGCGTATTTAGAAGTGATTCTAAATCGCGTCTGACCGAAGCTTTTAAATCGCTCAAACTTTTTGACCGTGATTTTGGAGGTTCTTTTGAAACATCCGGTTCATAATCAATTAAGCGATCTAAAATCGAAGGAGTTATACGGATTTCGTTTTCGTGTCTTGCCACTTTATAAAAAATTCTAAAATGCAAAATCGCCGCATCTGCGGACGGTTCGCTTAGATTTGTAAAAACCTGCTAATTACCGACCCGCATCCGCGACGATTTTGTCTAATTTTTTTCGATTGATTGTTATTCTTCTACGGAAAACAATCAACATATTAACTGGAAAATTTACGCACCTGAACCTTGAACTTTCTTGACATCGAAGTTGACCGTATTCGTCAATGACACCGAACCGTCCGGTTTTTGTTTGAAGTATTCCTGTGTAACTTTTGTATAGTTAAATGAAATTTGCACCATCGGAAGCATATCGCCGCCGCCCGAACCGCCTTCGTTAAATGAAGAAATAACAATATCATTAAACTTCATTTTGTAATATGTATAAGGCTCGCCCGAACCGCCCGTTTTGCGGCAGGTCAATTCCGCCGTCGGGATGTGTGTGCCTTTCGCGCAATTTAAGAAAAGTTGCGGTGTCGCCTTTCCGTTTTCACAAACAAAGTTGAAATCGCTCATTGCGGCTTTTCCTGTTCCCGCACCGCCGCCTAATCCTGACGAACCGCTGTTCGAGGCTCCCCACGACCACGATGCGACCTGAATTTGATCTTCAAATCCGACTGCTTCGGATTCACCTTGTACTCCGTCTATTTTCAAATAATAATCTGCTGCTGCCATAGTTTTGCTTGCTCCTTTCTAATTTATTTTAATTTTACTGAGCTTTACTGTTCGCTCACAGATGTAAGACGAACAGTAAAGTTGTTTTTGCGAAACTTTCGTAAATATTTAAAAATATTTTTATTTATTTTGCCGGCTGCGGTAAATCTGCAACCAAACGCAATGAAACCGAAAGTTCATCAAGTTGAAAATGCGGTCGCAAGAATGCGACTGCGCGGTATGCGCCCGGTTTGCCCGGAACTTCCGCGACATCTATCCGTGCTTCACGCAAAGGATATTTCGCCTTTTGTTCTTGAGGCGCGACATCGTTTTCCAAAACGTAATTCGTTATCCAGCGGTTTAAGAACATTTCACATTCTTTCCGCGACATAAACGAACCGATTTTGTCGCGCATCATTGATTTTAGATAATGTGCGAAACGCGAAACGGCGAAAATATATTGAAGCTGAGTTGAAAGCCGCGCGTTTGCGTTGGCTTCGTCCGTATCGTATTTTTTCGCTTTATTCGCCGATTGAGTGGCGAAAAATGCGGCATAATCGGTGTTTTTGCAGTGAACGAGCGGAATAAATCCGTTATCTGCAAATTCCTTTTCGCGCCGGTCGGTGATCGCTACTTCCGTCGGACATTTCATTGCGACTTCGCCTTCATCGGTTTGAAAAGTATGTGTCGGCAAACTGTCAACCAATCCGCCGCCTTCAACGCCGCGAATCGCCACGCACCAACCGTGCATCGAAAATGCTTCGGTCAGACGAGTTCCAAGCGAATACGCCGCATTGCCCCACAGATATTTTTTGTGATCCGTGCCGTCAACGTCTTCTTCAAAACGGAAACTTTCCGTCGGGCGCGTCGCTTCGCCGTAAGGTTCGCGCATTAAAACGTGCGGAATCGTCAGACCGACATAGCGCGAATCTTCCGACTCGCGGAAACTGCGCCATTTCATAAATTCCGTGCGGTCGAAAATTTTCGATACGTCGCGCACTTCGCTCATTTCCGAAAACTCGTCCCAACCGAAAAGATCGGCGGAAGCGGCGGAAATAAAAGGCGCGTGTGCGGCGGCGGCAACTTGCGAAATTTTTTCGAGCAACGCCATATCTTGCGGATGATTGCCGAATTCGTAGTCGCCGATTAACGCTCCGTATGGCGCACCGCCGAATGTTCCGTATTCTTCTTCGTAAATTTTCTTAAACAGAGAAGACTGATCGAATTCGAGCGCACGTTCAAAGTCTTTGAGCAAATCTTTTTTTGTCGCGCTCATCACGCGAATTTTAAGCTGCGTTCCGGTCAGGGAATTCGCTACCAGATGTTTCAGACCACGCCACGAACCTTCGAGTTTTTGGAATTCGGCGTGGTGCATAATCTCGTTCATCTGCGCCGAAACGAGCCGGTCAATTTCCGCGATACGAGCGTTAATCGTCGCGTCCATATTTTTGGACATCGTCAATTCGCCGCTCATTACCTGCTTGACGTATTCGGAAATCATATCTTTGGCACGTTCTTTCTGAAATTCATCACGCGCCATTCGACCGTCAGTCAAAATTTTGTCAAGCAAACTTTCTTCCTGTACTTGTTCCTGTACTTGTGCTTGTGCTTCTTCTTGTTTTTCTGCCATACCTTTTTTTTTACTCCTCCTTATCGCCTTCCCCGCCGATGCCGAGCGCACTGCTCAATTCCTTTTGCTTGTCTTGATTGGAAATAATATCTTCAAGAATGTTTTCCAACTTTTCGTTGCCATCCATTTTCGAGCGCAAATCCGCAAGCTTTTGACGGGCTTCGACCAATTTACGAAGCGGCTCGACCTGTTGAACGATTTGATCCGGTTCAAAATCTTCGATGTCGTTGAATTTCAAATCAACGCCCATTTTGCTTCCGTCATCCTGCAATTTATTTTCAACTGTAAAAGCGACACGCGGACTCATTCCCGCCAATACCTGATTGAAATTATCCGGGTCAATTTCGACAAACTTACGGTCTTTTAAAGCCGGAAGCGGTTCTTCGGACTTGCCGACAAAATCACCGAGAACTCCGACGACAAACGGTAATTCCTTTAATTCGATTGCGCCGCCGATTTCGACATCATATGTAATCTGGACACGCGGCGGACGAACGCGGTCAATTTTATGTTGTAAACTTTCTTTTTTTGGCATAAATAACTTTCTCCTTTCCTCTATCTGATTACTGAATTGTGTTTAAGATTTTATCACAATATTTTTCTGTTTGCTCGAAAAAATGATCTCATATCAAAAAAACTGTTTTTTATCTATAAACTTTCATCAACAGGCGATGAATTATCACCACCTAAAGAAGTATTAAATCCTAATGTTTGGCGTAGTTGATAAATTATATTTTCATCTTTGATAACATCCTGAAGCCAATTTTCAAGCGACATATTTCCCCACTTCACTGCACGATTAACAAGATACGCAACCGGACTGTGCGGTTCGGTCTTTTGAAAATAATCGGCGATTTCCGCCAGACGCTTGAGCGCGTCTTTTCGATTTTGAATCGCGCCTTTTGCGACCATTGCGCCGCCTGTTACCGCCGTTCCTCCTTCCGTATTTTCCGCTGCGGTTTCTTCAGCAAGTTCTTTTTCCCCGATCTCATCGGGTTCTTCCTGACGCTTATCATCTAAAATTCTTTTAACCGCCGATTCTATTTCTTCGAGCGAATCACGCAAACCGCGCATTGCCGGTGCTTGATTCATATCGAATTTTTCTTCAATGATGTGTGTTAAATTTCGATATTCGGTCTGACATTCGATGACGGCAAAATGCAGTTCTTCACAAAACGCGCGTTTCGTAACCGTTTTTGCCCTGCGCCACATATCGCCCGTGACGCGATTTTCCGATTCGGCTTGCGATTTTAATTCTTTATATCTTTCCTGATCGCCGTAATCCAGCGTGTCTAAATTTTCGGGAATATCGAATTTTTTTGATTCTTCCCAATCGAGATAATTCAATCCTTCGCCCGTTAAAGGTCTTTTTTTGATAGCAATTCCCGCTTGCTCGTCTAACCAAGCCAAAGCATTAGCGCGACCGACCATATCGCCTTCGTCAATTTCCGGGAAAAGCGTTTCCCAAAAATTTTCCTGCAATCCGGCGAGGAGTTTCAGAGAATCACGCAAGCCCGTAAATCCGTGTTTTTCGGTCAATGCTTCTGAAAACCAAGCCGCGATTTGCAAATCTTTGGTTTGAGTTTTGAGCGCGTAGTCCGCTAACTCGATAACTTTTGAATAATCGGCGACTTTTTCGTCGGTTTTCCATTTTCCCTGTGATAAACCGTCATCCGATCTGCGTGCTTCGGCAATTTCGTCGTAAACGCCTTCATAACGAACGCTGATACCCGACGGTTCTTCTTCCGAAATCGGCTGCAGCAACAGATCAAAATCTATTACCGGCGGTTTTTGCAGTTCTTCAGCACTATACATAATTTTTCGTCAATATTATTCCGAAACTCCATTAAACTCTATCTTTTCCAAATCAAAAATCGTCATCGCCTCGCCTTCGGTAAAGTAAAGCCGCACACCTTCGCCGACAAATGTATCTTCGCCGAGATCGCGCCAGTTCGTCGTTCTCCCCAAACGAACCGCATCGTCGTCGCTTTTAAACGAATTTGCGTAAAGCGACGGCACGAACATCTCACCGCCGAGTCCGTTTCTGACTTCGACTTCCGCGTGCCGCCAATAAACATCGCGCAGGGATTTTTGCTCGAAAAACTTGATGCGGATAACGTGTTCTAACGGAAGCCAAACATAAGTGTCTTTGAAAATCGCTTCGATAACGCACATCGTCGAATCGTTATAATCGCGGAAATCTTCTTTTTCAACGCCGTTCACACTACACGAAAACGCCGGACGTTCTTCTTCGATCTTGTCAAAAAGCGCGCGTGCGTCGGCGATTTTCCCGTCGCTTAAAAATTTATTTGCGACAACTAAATCCTGAACATAAATCGGCGGCGGCATCATAAATTCCGGTTTCGTACCTTCATCGAAAACCTTTAAACGATCGCGTTCGGCTTTGAAGTTCTGCTGAAATATCTTCGCGCCGATCATCGCTTTTACGTCCTGATGCCCGATAACTTCGAGTTGTTTTTCGGCGCGTTCCCAATTTCCCGAAAAACAGGAAAGTTCAAAAAGAAACGTCCGCGCCGCCGCGTCCAACGGTTTCGATTTGACGACGTTTAAGGCTTCCTGAATCGCCGCATCTAAGTTTCCGGCATCGAATTGTGTTTTGGCTTCAATCATACTTTATTTCAGTTTTGTTTTTCCCGTCTTCCGTTTTTAATAACAAGACCAATTTTTATTTATCGAACTGTATTCGCAGGCGCGGTTGTTGCCGATCAGACAAGTTTTTTCGCGGTCGAAAAAAAATTCCACGGTGAAAAAATCTTCTTCCGGCGATAATCGGTAACTCGATTGAGTTATTTTTGCGTTCGGCAGCTTTTTTCCTTCATCGAAAATACTGCTTCCCAAATCTTCCAAATTCTTCGGATATTTTCCGTGTTCCGATTTGAATTTTTCCACCTGATTTACAAATTGCTGAAAATGTTCGATTCCCGCCTGTTCTACCGAATCGCGCTCCGAACAAATCACGGCGTAGCGGCTGCAGCCGGAAAATAAAATCAAAAACAAAAGCGATAATTTACAAAATATCTTCACGTCGCTCCTTGTCCGGCGCGCAGCTGCGGCATTAACTGATTCAGATAATTAATCATAAACTGCGGCTGGATTTGCGCCTGCGTTTGATTCTGCGAAGTGTAATAAACGGGTTTCGCATTAGACCAGCCGCCGTTTTTAAAATAACCGTTATCGTGCGCGTCCTGAATTACCTGCGCCTGCTGTTCAGGATTAAGCATTCTCCAATTTTTCTTTTTGTTGACAATATCGTCGGCGTAGCCGTAACCCGCCGTAAACTGCGCGTGAACCGCCTCGCCCATATAATCGGTTCCGCCGTTTTGAAACTGCCAGACGTGCGTCGTTTCGTGAACCAAAGTGCTGTCCCATCCCGCCGAACCTTCGACGGCGTTTTTCATATAAATCGTGTTGCCGATTGTTATCGCTCTCTGATTATCTGTAAATTTAAATCCGTTATCTTCGCCGGCACTAAAGACGCCGGAGTATCCCGTCTTGATTCTGATCGCGCCGAGTTCGACCGAACCGCCGAAAACATTTTTTAGAATCGCCGCTTCCGCCGGAGTTAAAAGGCGACCGGCGGATTCAAATCCTAAAAGCGTCTGCCAGCCGCTGATAATTTTTAATCCATCGAATAATATAGCGTCGCCGAGAGTTTGCGCTCCTGCTTTTAAATTTCCTTTGATAAGTTGTCCCGCGCCTTCGCCGGTTCTGCTCCAGCCTTTGTTGAATCTGTCGGAGCCGACCGGACTCGTCATTCCGTCCCAAACGCCTTCGCCGATTTTTCCGAGTCCTTCGACCTGATCTTTAATTCCTTCCGCACCATTTAACCCGGCTCCGCGAATCGCATCAAATGTTCCCGAACCGAATTGTACGGCGGCATCTTCCAATCTTTTACTGACTTCCGCGCCGATTTGTTTGAGAAAAGTATAAATCATACTCAGCAAACTGACCGGAACCAGAAAGCTCACCGTCGTTTTTCCGTTCGTTCGGGCGTATTGAATATGTTCAGCCAAAAGTTTCGGATCGCTTCTCACGGCTTCGAGCAAAACCTGAAACAGATTTTTTTTGTAAATCTGCTCGTTAAACATTTTTAGAACGGCGATTCGACCCAAACCCAGTTGAATGAGAAGTCCGCCGACGATTGCCGCGTCCATATCTGTCTGATACGCGACTTCATATTCAAACTTTTGTTTTTGTCCCGCTTCTTTTGTCTGAAACATAAACGTTTTATCTTACTTTAACAATTTATCCGGCGCGCTGACGTTTCGGAAAATGCTCTTATCAAATAAATCATCGTTGAGCGGTCGAATTGATGCTTTGACCGCTTTTCCGCCGAGCGTGTAACTCAAATTATATTCGCCGTTCGGCTGCTTGCCGGGCGAACCGGCATCGAAGAATTTGAAAAGTCCCCATTCGCCCTGCCACTCTTTTGTGCCGCCGGACGAATCACTGTTGTTTTTCGGCGGACTTGCGGGCGGCGGCGCGGCGGCGGCGTTCGAGTTGCTCGAAGTCGAAGTTGTCGGGAACGAACTTCCCGAAGTCGTTGTCGTTCCAGCGGTTGATTCGAAATTCATAAATACGCCGTTTTGACCGGAACTTGCCGGGAAACTCAATTTTGCCGAACCCGTCTCTTCCGACGTAATTTTCGTCCCGTCAATCGTAATTTCGATTATCGCGTCGGCAACTTTGTCTAATTTAAATTCATATTCGAATTTCGGTGTCGCGCTCGATTCGCCGAATAATGCCTTGCGAAGTTTAAAAGCATTGTTCAAATAAGTTACAAATCCTTCATCGAATTTGACCGGACTGCTTTCTTTAACGAATAATTGTCCGTCTTTTTCTTCAAAGTAAATCTTCAGGCGATTGTTATAAAACTCGCTCAATTTTCCGTTTGACGGATTCAAAAATTCCGTGATCTTACTAATTTTCGCTTCATTTTGTCCGTCTTCAAACGGGAAACCTTTTTGAATTTCCCGCGCCGCCGGGAGAAGTTCGTTCGTCCACGTTCGTTCTAATTGTCCTTTCGCATCTGCGCCGAGCAATGTTCGTAAATTGTCGAGCGGTTCTTGTAAAAAGTTGGCAATTTCAAGTCCCGAAGGTGTTTCGCCGAACATTCCGGCGAGATTTTTTATATCTGCTTCGGCTTTTCTAAGCTGCGGCAATTTTCCGTCTTTATCTTCGGCTAAATCTTTTGATGTTTGGGCGATTTCACCAGCTGAAAGACCTCCGAACTGATTGGAAACTTTGCCTAGATAACCTCTGTATTTTGCAATTTGCGTGTCTGATTTTGATTCGTCGCCGACAAATGTAAACAGCGGACGAAATTCTTTTTCAACCTGCGTATTTCCGCCCGTGTCATTTTTCTTGCCGAACCAATAACTGTAAGAGAAATAATCCCACCAACTCGCGGCTTTTTTATTCGCCGAAAGATTTGTGTTGCGCTCGATTTCTTTCAGCAGAATTTCTATCGGTGAATTTGCTGAAGAAAATGATTGAAGAGCTTCATCGGCATTTTCCTTCGTATATAGCGGAATGCTCAAACCTTTGACGAATGCTTTCCACTGATCGGCGTAATCGCGGAAATAAGCCGCTTCGATTTTGCCTGCGTCGTCTGCGCTGGCTATGTCTTTTTTGTTTTGTTCGCCTAAAACCCAGTCGTCTTCGCTTAATTTCTCATTTGCTTCGGAAATCGCGGTTTTCATCAATTTGTAGCCTTCCAAAGTATATGCGCCCGGAACCGTGTAAGTGCTTTCTATATAACGGGTATCGCCGCTGTTTGATGACAGAATTCTTTCGGCGGAAGTTGTGCCGACTGATCCTTCGACTTCTTTGGAAATCTCCGTAACCTTGCGGCGATAATAACGCGCGTGTGCCGGATAAACCTGCAATTTCGTCCGCGCTGCTCTGACCAATTTTTCGTCCAGAAGAATTCGCGGAAAATTCTCCCGTGCGCCGTCGTTGCCGTCTTCTACGCCGCGATCAACTTGTTTTGCCCAAAACTCGAGTAATTCCATCGCTTCCGGTTTCAGATCAGCCGGAACTTTTGAATCTACGAGCCAATAATCTTTTAAATTATTTACTAAAGTGGTGGTTTCGGCGCGATTTTTGTATTCGCCGGAAAGCATCAAATAAGCTTTTAATTTTTCATAATTTTCTCCTAAAACTTTTTCCTGTTCTTCAGGCGTTCCGGTTAAATTCGTTTCCGAAAACTTTTTCAAATCGGCTTCCAGATTCTTAACTGCCGGAGTCTTAAAACGCTGTTCGACGGCGTTATAAAAAATCGGCAGCAGTTTTTCCCTGTAAATTGTATTACCGGAATAAAGCCCGAAACGCATATAAAACGGCGCACCTTCGCGTTCGTTAGTGTCGAGTCTGAGGAGAAGATTATGAAGGCTCAAAAGTCCGTTTAACTCGCTTCTCGTCTCATTTTCATTTTTTTCGAGCGTGTTACGATTACGGCTGGCTTGGACATTAGTCAAAACCGTCTCGCCTTTTTCCGCCGCATCGTTGAGCATATTTCTATTGCTCAATAATGAAACGCCGACCAATGTCAGCAAAGTAAGAACGAGAACCGCGCCTAAAGCCGTTAAAAGCCAACTCCAGATCGGCGGTTTTTGTTTCTGTTCCTGAAAAGTTCTGACTAAATCCTTATCGCGCAAAAGAACATCGCGGAAAAACGGTTCAGTAAAATATGTATTTCCGACGGTTTGCGGCAAATTTCCCATCGTCTGTCCGGGTTTTGCCGTTATTTTATTTTGCGGAGCCGCCGTAAAATAAAATCCGCGCAGGAAAGGACTTTCGTTAAAAGGATTGGGACGAAAAAGCGTCGTTACAAACGTGCCGAGTTTGCGGCGCGCCGAACCGAAATGGAGCGGAAAATTGAAAATTCTGAGTTGGCGAACGGGCGGAAACGGTGCGGACAGACGCATCAGGCGGCGTTTCATTATCGAATCCTGCAAAAGTTCAAATTCGCCGTCGAACAAAGACTGCGCGTTTTCGCTTTTTTCCAGAGGAATCGTCGCGCCCCAGACAAGATTTCTGCCTTCTTGTTTTGAAACGGAAAAAGAATCGCGGAAACCTTCTATTGAATCGGCGTGTGTAAAAACGAGATAGACGGGAAAACGAAGTTTCAGACGTTGACGCATATCGTCGAGTCGTTTTCGCAGAACCTTCGCCGCTTCTTCGATTTCGCGGTCGTCGGATTTCAGAATTTTTTCCGTGTCAACCGTCAGCAAAAGCCCGTCAACCGGGCGATTTCCACGATTTTTCTTGATCGTTTCAAGCAGCGAAGACCATTCTTCTTCGTCAACGCCTTCGGTTTGATAACGTCCCGCCGTATCGAGAAAAACCGCATCGCTCGTGACGCGCCAATCAACATTTCGAGTCGGGCGGACGAATTTTTGTTCGCTTTGACGCTGACTCGGCAAAGTTTCAAAATCAAAATTTGAACCGAGAACAAGCGAAGATTTTCCACTTTTGGGCGTTCCCATCACGATATACCACGGCAAAGAATAAACCGCATCTTTGCCGTTTACGCCGAGTTTGGAATTTTTCAAAAACTCGACGGTTTCTTCCGTGCCTTTTGTCAGATCGAGATAAGTTTCAGTCGGTTTAACCTTTTTATCAGCCGCGACAGCGACAGGATTTTCGCCCGCTTTTTCGGCTTCTTCCGCTGCTTTCTTCTCGGCTTTTTTCTTGCGCCGCGACGAAACGTAACCGATGATTAACGCAAACGGCAATGTAATCAAAACAAGCCCGATTATTATAAATCGCTGCGTATTGCTGTAACCGAATTTGTCGCCGACCAGATAAACGATAAAAGCTACAATGCCGTAAAAAGACATTATTGTTCCGAATCCGAGCGCGAATCTGATTTGATTAAGATGCCAATTCATATACTAACTTTACCGTTTACGTTTTTCGTCTATAATTAGATTTTAATAAATTATCGCTTAAAAACTAAATTTGAAGTTTTTGCAACGCATCGGTCAAAAATTTTGATGAGAGAAGAAACATCACCAAATAAATGATAAATGCAAATCCTAGACCGCCAAAAGCCGTCGCTTTTGCCCAAAACGGCATCTTTTTTTCTTCCGGCGGTTCAGGCTGATCTTCGGCAAGCCAGTGCGGAGAAAGTTCGACGGACTTTATTTTGCCGACTTTTACAAGCGCGTTTGCCGTCTTCTGCATTGTGGAGAGAAGTTTCTCTTTCTCATAAACCGCATATCTGCCCTTAAAACCGGTCAGCATACAGACGTAATAAATTTCTACCGCGTCCTGCGTAACTTCGATTTGTTTGAGCATCGCATCGAGTTTGTCGAAAAACTTATCGCCCGCGAGTTGTTCGCCGAAATATTCCAATTGCAGAGGATAGCGTTCCCATTCTTCTTTAAGCGGAAAATTATTCGTCAAAACCGTTTCATCAACAAACGCTGCGAGCGCGAATTTCGCCACCTGAATAATTTTCGGAGTAAAACGATAACGCTCGGCGCGCCGTTCAAAATCCTTCAACATCTGCGCGACTTGCGGGCGCAGTTCGTTCGACGGCTGAACGATTTCAGCTTTGACGCGCAAAATCAAATCGAAAACCGGTCCGGCAAACGCAACCAAATCATTTTTGTTTGTTATTCGGCTCATATTCTTTTAAGTTACAAGTTATTTTTCTTTGCGGACTTACAGATTTACGGTTAATTTCACTTTCTTACTAAATTTTATTTTTTATTATAACATCTCAATATAATACATTAAAATCATTTTATTGACATAGCGAGGGTAAATAAAATATGCGAACTTTTAGTAAAGGAGAATGGATTTATGTTTTCGATGCGTACGGGATAGCAGGGCAAGTTATGGATATTCAAAAAGCGCGAGATGCTATCACCGACGGAACGGTAAATCAACCGACAGGATTAGCTGGTAAAGGTGATCCGCGTGATGTTCTGCGGGATATATTTGATCGAGCAAAAAAAACTCATCAATCCTTCGGTTATAATATTACGCTTCCGCCGCCTGCAAATTCACCATCGCTTGTCGAATTATATACTGCGAATAGAGGTCTTGAATTTGACCCGAATATGCAGGGCGCGGTTGCCGCCGCGGGAACTGCCGAACATCTGAGAGGATATATTAGACTCGGACCGATTTTTTTCACCAATGGTTTTGTCAATAATATGCTTTGGGGACCTTCGGGCGCACCTAAACTCGATGATGAACAATCACGCGCACTCACTCTTTTGCACGAATTAAAACACATCATAACCGGAGATTACAGTTCGACACACGATATTCCGTTTAATACCCAAATCTATAATGACGGTATCAAAAATTTGAAAATAAAGAGGTAAAAATTATGTCAAAAATTTATGTATTGTTGTTTTTTACAATAGTTTCGAGTTTTTGCGTGAAACAGGACGTTACAAAAGTTGATGCGTTGAATTCACCGACTCCGCCGCCCGTTGAAGAAACTAATAAGCAAGTTCAAAACTCATCAAATACACTTATTGATTACGAAAATGCTGATAGATTCGAGTGTTTCAGTTCGCCTGCCAAAGAAAAAATGTGGGTTCTGCTTACTCAAACCCGCAAAGTTATTTTTACAACCGACGGAGGCGAAACGTGGGAAAATGTCGAAGCCGAACACGCAATGTGTGTTGATTTCGCCGATGAAAATCACGGATGGATAATTAGCACAGGTGAAAGAGAAAAAACGATTTGGATAACTACTGACGGAGGCACTAATTGGACATCAAAACCTCTTAAATCGTCATTCAGTTATGCTAATGAAATGAGATTAACTGACTCTTCGACGGGTTGGGTCAGAGATTCTCATTCCTTATCAAAAACAACAGATAAAGGCGAAACTTGGACACAGGTTATGTCTTATGTGCCGGGCGATTCTAAGGAAACTCAGTATTTACGCGGACAACCGGAAGATATGTTCTTTCTTGACAGTCAGACAGGTTGGGTTTGCGATGCAGGCAATACAAAAGAGAGAATTTATTCAACAACGGACGCTGGCAAAACGTGGAATGCTAAGAAAATAGACAATAATAACTCTCAACTCTGTAATTTGTTTTTTATAAATCCAGATGAAGGTTGGTATAATTTAGGTTTTAACCGAATCTTTCATACAAAAGACAGCGGAAAAACTTGGGATAAAATTCCATCAATTCCGGCAAAGTTTATGGTTCGTTCGATGTTTTGGTTCAATTCAAACGAAGGTTGGCTTGTCGGTTATATCGAAAATCAGCCGAGAACTCCCAAAAAAGGAACGGGAACTGTTTTGAAAACAAACGACGGCGGAAAAAATTGGGATACCGTTGAAGTAGATAAAGATATTCCGTTTTTTGTAAAAATACATTTTACGGATTCTCAAAACGGCTGGCTTTTATCACGCGACAGTATTTACAAAACAAACGATGGCGGAAAAAATTGGAACTCGGTTTATAAACTTCCGCCTGTAGTTAATCCTTAATTTTTTTTACGGCTTAACCGCATACATTTCCAATTTCTCGTCCGGCAATTCGTCCGGCACATAGACGGCGATAACTTTTGATCCCTTAATTCCGTCCCAATACGGACCAATCGTATCGAGCATAAAATATCGAAAACCGACGCGCGTCGGAATTGGCGCGGGCGGCGGCGAAGCGTGTGTTAAAACTACGCCCGGAAGTGCCGAACCGATGATCGTGTCAATCACATCACGCGATGCAATTTTGACGACACGCGGCACGCCTTCGATAAGTTTCGATTCCGGCATCTGTGCGCGAACCGCCAGATAAAATCCGGCTTCCTTGAGCAGACGCGCATCGTCAATGCGCCCGACATACAAAGTTTCTCTCGTTTTTTCGAGCGGAATCGGAACGCAGCGGCTCGGAATAACAGTTTCCAAAAGTTCTTTCAAAACGGCTGAAAGACTGTAAAATGTCAAATAAAGATCATCGTGATCATATTTTACAATGTCTTTCGGATGATGTTCAACGGAGAACGTCATTAATTTTCCGACTATTTCCGCCATTTCCAAATAAAGTTTTTCAGGATGAAGCAACGGCGAACGAAAATAATGCGCCATCGTCGGAATCGAAGAATTTATCGTATGTAAGAGCCAGAAAACAGCAACCTCCGAAGTCGTAAAATCCGCTAAAGAAGCATTTCTTTGTCTTCTTTGTTCACCCAAACTTCCGCTTTTCGTGATTAAAATTTCAACCAACTGTCGAAGCATATTCACGAGCCAACCCGACGACGAAACCTTTAATGTCGGCGGAATAAAATCTTCCGAGATTTTTAATTGTCCGGTCGGCGTTCTTTGCATTTCGGCGATTTTTATCGAAGTAAAACCGTCGCGCAATTCATCGTCGAAAATTATCCGCAGATTGCTTTTTGCATATGCCAGCGGCTGCTGATTCGTTCCGGTCGTTTCGTCTTTAACCATCGCGCCTTCCTGCAAAAAACGCACGTTCGAACCAGCTTTTTCGCCGCTTCCCTGATAATTTGCTTCACCGATCTTCTTAGCTGGAATCGCTAAATGAACGCCGAGCGTTTCTTTTTCAGGATGAAAATGGTCGCCGACCGGACGCACGTCCGGCACGGCTTCCGCATCCGGCACATTGACCATTAAACCGTCCGGCAAAACGCCGCGAAAATTCGTAATCTGAAAATTTCCATTGGCAATCGCCTCACGATTGATCTGCATATCGAGAACGCCGTATTCATAAGGCAAAACCGACCGAATCCGCGAATTTAAGAGTTCTTCGTAAAAATTGTCCCATTGCTGGAAATGATGCGGCGTTAGAAGCATCCCTTCGTTCCAGACTATTTTGCGATATTGGCTCATAATTTGATGAACGTGCCGATTATAAAACCGAAAAGTTTTCTATAATTGTGTGCTTTGCCGCCCTTGTTGTCAATTATTTAAACGGTTTTACTTTATTTGACCGGAATGTTTTTCTTCGTCAGAAGCATAAAAAACTGTGCCATCCAATTTTCTCCGGTTTCTTCTTTCATTTTTTCGGGAAATGTTTCCGCCCAATTCAAAGCCCGAACTAACGGAACAAAACTCATCTCCTTCATATTTTTACTGCGCCCGATATTCAGCAAAGTCTGTGCCGATTTTACCGGCTGACGAACCATTTCAATCGTCTCTGCCGTCGGATGCGAACAATTTTCCGCCGGAGATGTAACGAGATATTCGCGGCAGCCGAGCGGTCTGTTTTGATGAATCGAACAAGATTCGTCTTCGAGAAACGGACACGCGATATTTTCATAAAAATACTCCATCACGATTTTTCTCTGATCTTCATTCGATCCTTCATTTGCATTTGCCAAACGATCAAACCAACTTATCTTTTCAAAATGCTCAAATGCTTTTTTGAATCGCAATTTTATTTTACTACGTCGCGGTTCAGACATATTTTCAACGAGTTCAGCTATGTGATAAGCCTCGATCTCGGCTAACGGAACAGGTTGCCGACAACACGCGCCGCAACCTTTTTGACAGGAAACTTTTTTATCCAACGCTTCCGCCGCCCGAACGCCCATATCAACAAAAGCATTGGTCATTTGTTGAAAAATCGGCAGCATACGAGTCGGTTTGACGGGCTTTGCGGGAACAGTCATCTGCAAATTCAACGGTTCGCCGCCAAGCGTTAAAGTTATATTTCCAGTAATCCATTCACCGCCATTTTTCATTTCTCAAATCTCCCGTCAAAGATTGAGCGCGTCCGCAGAAATGCCGAAATCTTTCGGATTCTGCGAAATCGTTCCAACAGCGAGAAAATTAATCGCCGACTGAAACTGCGCGTCGCTGATCAAACTTTTTTCTTTCAAAAACCAGATCGTCCGAATTCGCCGCGAACTTCCCGGAAATTTCGCCTGCAAACCTTGCAGCATATTCCGCATTTCGAGCGTTCGCCCTGCCGCACCCTGATCGTAAGACGCGATTGTTAAAAGCGCATCGTCAGCTAATTCCGTTCCGACATTACTGCTCATTTCATCCAAAACTCCCGCCATACTTTGCGCGGTCGCCGCGACATCGCCTTGAGTATTGCCGAGTTTTGCAATCGCGGCGACGGCTAATAATTGAGGTTTGACATTTTTCGCGTTGGCTATTCCCGTAATTCTTGCCGCGTTTGCTTTGGCGGATCTTATATTTGCGGCGAGTGCCGCAGAATTTTTCAAACTTTCAATTCTTGATTTAACGATTTGCTGTTGTCCACCCGTTAAAAATGCCTTCGGATCATTTTGAGCGACTTTTCTCAAAAATAACGCCGAGTTAATTTCAATCTTGCTCAAGTCGTCCGAATTTTTCGGTGTTGGAGTTTCTTTAGAATTTAAAGAATCTGAATTTTCCGGTGTTGAAATTTCGGTTAGCAAATCATTATCCGGCGTTTCAACCGCAGAATTTATTTCCGGCGTGGAAGTTTGCGTTATCTCATCATTTGAATCCGAATAATCTTGTTTCGCATCATCTGAAGTTTTTCTACGGTTGGTCGAATAAATAAAATCTTCATCTTTTTCCGGGTCATTTTTTCCGGTAGTCTTCGCATTTCCCGAAAAAAAGAAAAGTCCGCCGACTCCGATTAAAACCACCAAGCCGAAAAGCGGTGCAAGATAAAAAAAACTATTCGGAATTCCGCCGCCCGTTGCAGTTGAAGATGATGTAACAGATGTGCTTACCGCTTTGTCCGTTACATTATCGGCAGAATTCTTTTTTTCATCTTCGGCATTTTCTTCGCTTTCATCCAAAACGATTTCAATTTTCAGAGAGTCGCCCAATTTCAAAATATCGCCGTTTTTCAACACTTTCGGCTCATCCAATTTTTCTCCGTTGAGTGTCGTTCCGAGCGTCGAACCGACATCCGTAACCGTATAAATATGCGAGAAAAGTTCGATTTTCAAATGCTGGCGCGAAACAGCCGAATTTGCCAAGCTCAGATCACTTTCCGAGTGCCGCCCGATCTCGAACTTTTCTCCTTTCACCAAAATTTTTTTGGCTTCGCCGTATTCGTCGGTAAATTTGAGCAAAAGTTCCGGCATTATTTTATTATTTTGAGTAAGTCGAAAGCGGCTGTAAATTCAGACCGAAATCACGCGGATTTTCACCGACAATCGCCGCTCCGAAAAATTTCGGGACGTATTTGATATTTTCCATCTGAAACTGTTTTGATAAACTTTCCGCATTGGCGATTAGTGTCCAAAATGAACGATCCTGACTTGAATTGTTTTCCAAAGCCGTTTTTAAATTCGTGCTTAATCCGCCTTCGCCGCTGTTGTAGCTTCCGACGGCGAGCGGAACGCTCAAAGGTCCTGTCCCGTAGCGCAAAGTCAATGCTTTCATATATTTAGCCGCCGCATTTGCCGCAGGTTGCGGTTCACATCTTTGATCGGGATTCGATGGATTTGCGCCCGCGCGAATTTCCAGACCGTAAGTTCTGCCCGTCGCCTGCGTAAATTGAAACATTCCGAGCGGTCCGGTCGGCGATTGAAGACAGACGCAGTGTTCAGATTCGATCATCGCCAGATAAAGACCGATTTGCGGGTCCATTCCCTGACTGTTAAAAGCATGAATAATAAACGGCGCGTTTTTGCTCGCGCGTTCGTAAGTCGCCTGTAAATTATCACCGAAACGACAGCCGCCGAGCGGTTTGACTCTGATTCGGCTGGCATAAGCGTCAACAAAACTTCTGATTCGCGCGATTGCCGCCGGAGGAATTTCTTTGCTGTCGCTGTTGCCGATCATTCTTGCAACTTTTAACGCTTTTGTTTCAAGATACTGATTTTTTTCTGCGTCGGACATTTCCGCATATTTCTTTCCGCTCGGCAAATTATTCGTTACGTCGTTATCGTTTCCGCCGACAGGCAAATCGGAAAATTCTTCGCTGTCATTATTATCTGTATCATTTGAAATTGCATTTGAATTTCCGGCATCATTTTTTTTCGGTGTCGGAGTCGGCGTTTCGTCTTTATTGTCGGCGGAATAATTTTTCGGATTATCATATTTGTAATCATCGTTTTTCGCCGTCGCTTTTTCTGTTCCGCCGAAAACGCTAAAACCGATAAAAATTGCCGCCGCCGCAATTATCAAAACTGCAAATCCAGTTATCATCAGCGGCAATCCCGAAAAGTTCACTGGTGAACTTGTTGAAACGCTTGTAGTTTGATCGTTTACCGGAGAATTTCCGCTAATTTCTTCTCTGCTGATCCTGACTTTTAAATTTGTTCGATGCCCGATTTTTATCGAATCGCCGTTTTCCAAAGGCGTTCCGCTCGCCAACACCTTTTCTCCATTGACGAAAGTTCCGTTCGTCGAATTTTCGTCAACAATCCAAATGTAGTCGCCGTCGCAATAAATCGTTGAATTAAGGCGCGAAAGTCCATCATCTTCAAAACGATAGTCGGCATCGCTTCCGCGCCCAAACGACAGATGCTCACCGTCAAACGCAATTTCCTGCGAACCTTCCGGTGTCGGATATGTGAAAATGATTCTCATTTTAATTACGAATTACGAATTCCCCGCTTTAATTCGGAATTGACTATTGCGCCATCAAATTTCGATAAAGTTCGGAAATCGGCTGATCTTTTTTCAAACCGAACTTTTGCGGATTTTCTGCGACGATTCCGGCGGCAAAGAATTTTACGATTTCTTCACGCTGTTCCGGTTTGTCTTTCATCAGATTCCAAAAATCCGAGCGATTTTCAGGCAGTTTGTCTTTCCATTCGCTCGCCTGCTGCGGCGACATTCCGAAAGATGCGACGCTGTAAACCGTGTCGCCTTCAAAAATATTCAACGCCAGATTTTTCATATACGCCGCCGCCGCAATCGCCGCGCATCTCTGCGTCGGTTCGCTCAAATCCTTGACTTCGCAAGTTCCGTCGTAACCGTTTGCCGCCGCAAAATCATTGGGCATTTCCCATAAACCCGCGCCCGTCGGCGTTTTTTCCGGTAAAAATTTACTGCGGCTCATCGCCAATAGAAAACCGAGCGGCGCATTTAAATTTTGTTCTTTAATAAATGCTTCGTTGATCGTGTCGCGGTATTGCAACGCTCTTGCAAAATAACCTTCCGAGGCGAATTCCGGCGTTTTTTTCTTTACGTCCTGCAAAAACCGGCGGTCGAATTTGTAAGCGAAACTTCCCGGAAATTGTTTTACGAGATTTTCCGACATTTTCTTCGTGTCAATCAGAGAAATTTCTTCATTCTGAAATGTAGTCTGTTTCGGTTTTGTTTCTCCCGGCTCAGTCGGTTTATTGGGTGTCGGAGTCGGCGTAGCGATTGTATCGAACGAAAGCAAAACTTCACCTTGCCGTCCGATTGCGTTTCCTTCTTCGTCTTCGAGAACGATTTTCAAACTGTGATCTAAGCCATCCGCCAATTCGGGAAATTCGCGCGGATCGAGCGACGCTTCATACGGCGCATTTTCATTGCTGGCGATAATCATATCGTCAAGGACAAAAACTGCGCGGCTGACGCAATCGGTATTTTCCGTTTCGACTTCGATGTCGGTTGAATTTTTCAAAAGTTCGCCCGTTTCCGGTTGTGTAATAACGGCTTTTGCATTGCATTGCGAAACGGAACCCGAATAATAGTAATAACCAGCCGCGACGACAAAAACTAACGCCAATCCGACCGCCGCACCCGTTACGCCGAGCATTACGCGGGATTTTGAGTTCCTCGGAGTTTCTTCGGCAACTTCAGTTTCATTTTCAGTTTCGCCGGAATTTTCCGTTTCCGCTGCGTTATCTGAATCGGAATTATCGGTGATTCCGCCGCCATTTGCCGAAAGGTTTTGAGATTTGTCTTTTTTCAAAACAAATTCCGCCGAACTGCTTCCGCCGAAAACGATCTTATCGCCATCGGACAAATGTTTATCCGAAGTTACGCGCTCGCCGTTTAAGGTTGTTCCATTGCTGCTTCCGAGATCAATCAGATAAAAATCGCCGTCGCGCCATTCAATTTCGGCGTGATAACGCGAGATATTGGAGTCTTCGGGAAAAGCAACAGAATTATCCGAAGCACGTCCAACCGAAGTTATTCCCGCGCCGAGCGGTGTTTCTTTTCCCTCAAGTTTTAATTTCGCGTTTGCCATTTTTCATCCGTCTAAATCTATATTACTTCAAATTTAAATCCTTTCAAATAATTTTTTTTCGGGAAACAGGGAAATCGAAATAAGACAAATGCCAATTAATAAAAAGACAAAGCAGTGATTTGGTATTTTGACACAATTTTATTTCTCCGAAATGCACGACTATCTTCGAGAACTATATTTAATTGTTGTAATCCCTCAATTGCTTCCGACTGTTTTTGCTTTCACTTTCTTTTTCGCATCCCGTTCGCGCTTTATCTTTTCAAGTTGCTCTCTGCCTTCTTTTTCATATTCTGGACTGATTTCAAACAGATGCTCAAATGTTTCAATAGATTTATCAACCTCGCCTTTTCTGTAATATAAGTTTCCTAAACGAAAAAGAACTAAATCATAATCTGGTTTGAGTTCCAAAACTTTTTTGAAACTTCTAATAGCATCGTCATTTTCATAAAGTTTATATTGTAATAGCCCTAAATCCAACCAATATAGATAATCATCTGATTGTAACTCAATAGCTTTTTGATGTTCTTTGACTGCATCTCGAAATTGCTTTTTCTCTTCTAAAATTCTTGCGTATGTATTGTGAGCTATTGCACTTTCACTACGCAATTCAATTGATTTTTTTATCGCCTTTTCGGCACGCTCAAGCGACTCGGCATCTTTTTCCGTTTTGCCGTATTTGTAATATGAATCTGCTAAATAAATATAAACATTGGAATTTTCCGGCTTGAGAATTTTTAATCCTTCAAAACAAATTATCGCCTGTTCATATTTTTTTTTCTTGTCTAAAAGTTCGACACACTTTGAGTCAAACGATTCTTGTCCTGCTTGTGAAATCTTCGCCGCGCTTTCGGGATAAGCGATAATTGCTTGTGCGTAGCAATCACTGGCGGAAATAATATCGTTTTTGTTCAACAACTCCTGACATTGCCGTAACGCGGCGGTAACTTTTTCTTCTTTTGTTTGACAATCGGCGTAAAAAGCACAGTTGGCGACAACCAACATAGTCAGAAATAATAATTTTAGTTTTCTTTTCATTTTATTTCCCCCAAAAAGCACGACTATCTTCAAGAACTATATTTAATTGTTGTAATCCCTCAATTGCTTCCTATTGATTTTGCTTTTGCTTTCTTTTTCGCATCCCGTTCGCGTTTAATTCTTTCAAGTTGCTCTTTGCCTTCTTTTTCAAACTCAGGACTTATCTCGAACAACTTATCAAATATTTCAATAGATTCATCAATCTCGCCCTTCTGATAATACAAGTTTCCCAAATAATAAAGTGCTAAATCATAATTGGGCTTGAGTTCTAAAACCTTCTCGAAACTAATGATTGCCCCGTCCGTTTCATTGAGTTTATCCTGCAACAATCCTAAATCCAGCCAGTATAGATGGTTGTTAGGTTCAAATAAGACAGTTGTTTGATACTCCATTAGTGCTTCTCGAAATTTTCCTTGTTTTTGTAATATTCCTCCGTATATCCAATGCCCTCCGCCTTCTTTCGGACGAAGTTCTAATGCTTTTTTAATCTCTGATTCGGCGTTGTCGAGTTTATCAACCGCTTCGTATTTGTTTGCTAAGGCAACATGTGCCGAATAGCTCTCAGAGTTAATAATTACAGCTTTTTCATAACACTTAACAGCACCTTGTTTGTCATCCTTTTGAAACAAATTTTCACACTTTGCTAAAAGTGCGTTAAAATCTTCCGTCTCCGTTTTTTGACAAGTTCCATAAAAAGCACAGTTAGAAATAATCAGTAAAGCTAAAGTTAAAATTTTCAAATTTTTCATATTACTTCCCCCAAAAAGCACGATTATCTTCGAGAACTATATTTAATTGCTGTAATGCCTTAATTGCTTCCGACTGTTTTTGCTTTTGCTTTCTTTTTCGCATCCCGTTCGCGTTTTATCTTTTCAAGTTGCTCTCTGCCTTCTTTTTCATATTCTGGACTGATTTCAAACAGATGCTCGAATGTTTCAATAGATTTATCAACCTCGCCTTTTCGGTAATACAAATTTCCCAGATGGAAAAGTGCGAAATCATAATCAGGTTTAAGCTCTAAAACTTTCTCGAAACTGAAGATAGAATCATCCGTATCATTGAGTTTATACTGTAACCTTGCCATACTCATCCAAAATAGATAATCCTTTGGATCTAATTCGACTGCTGTTTTATATTTTCTGATTGCTTCTCTAAAATCTCCCTTCTGTTCTAAAATATGTGCATAAATGTAGTATGTTCCGCCCTCATTCGGTCGAAGTTTTATTGCCTCTTTGATAGCAATTTCGGCTTTATCAAATTCGCCTAATGAATCATAATTATTTGCTAACGAAACATGCGCCGAATAATTTTTAGAATCAATCTCTATTGCCTTTTTAAAACATTCTATGGCATTTTGTTTATCACCGTTATCAGAAAAGCTTTTGCACTTTGCTAAAAGCGCATTAAAGTCCTCCGTCTTCGGTTTTTGACAAGTTCCGTAAAAAGCGCAGTTAGAAATAATCAGTAACGCCAGAGTTAGAATTTTCAAATTTTGCATATTATTTCTCCCAAAAAGCACGACTATCTTCGAGAACTATATTTAATTGTTGCAATGCCTTGATTGCAATAGGTTTGTCAGACGGATTAGCCGAAGTTCGGGCATAGTTTTGGACTGCTGTTATTGCACTCGAAACTTTTTGCGGCTTTGGCGGAACAAGCCGATATTTGCTGTTATAAATTGCTTTTTGCAATTCTCTTTTCTTATCCCAGTAGTCCGCCAACTCCATCATCTGGCGGTGAACGGCGACGAACTTTAAAAATTCCGCAACTACATAAAGAGCGTTTCCCACATTGGCGGGAGATGTTTTATTTTCGTCATTCTTTTTATAAAGATTAACAACCCGTTCGGGATTATCTACAATTTTATATTTTCCGACGTAGCTTTTGTTGAATTTATGCCGATTTTTTTGTTCTACTATTATTTTTTCAGGACCTACATAAACTTTATCCGACGAAGTTAATTGCCCTGGATTGTCATCAGATACCGGCATACTCGGCATTTGGCTTGTTTCTGATTGAATATTTCTTCTCGCTGTTTCTTTTTGTTCTAATTCAATGAGATTCCTTTCATTTACGGAGGGCGCATTTACAACCTCAGCACCGAGGCGAAGAATTTCGAGCAAGTCGCCTTCTTTATAATTGCTGCGTTCTTCGTCGCTCATTTCCAGAAGTCTTACACGACCGCCATAATAAGTTTCTTGTCCCGCCGCGCCCAATTGTCCGTAAGTATCTCTTACCCATCCGTAAATTCCGGCGGCTTCAAGGCGGTTTATATGAGTTATCTTAGATTTTGACGGATTGTCATAAAGATTTTTACTAATCAATTGATTTGTTCGCGCCAGCATTGTCAAAACCGCAATATCCGGCGCGTCGCCCGACACTTGATAGACTTTGGCGAGGGCGATTGTCAGAAACGGATTGTTGTTATTGCCTTGTGCCAAAACGTATGACAGAGCGTCGCCAATTTGCCGGCTGTTTTTTGGACGGGCGGTAATTTCCGTTAAAAGATTATTGAACGCATCTGTTCGTTTATCCTCGAACGAATTCAGAATCTTTTCCAAATATTCCCGCACTCTTGCGGCAACTTCCGCATCATCAATCGCGCCTATTGCCGAGGTAATTGCCGTAAATATTTTTTGGTAACGGAAATTCCTTATAAAAGTCAGCCAATCGTTACGAAGAAAAACCGAAATTAATCCGGTTGTGAAATCCTTCCAACCTTTAACCTGTTCTTCGGTTGCCCAGACACCGGATTTCAATTTATCGGAAATGACATATAATTCGGAATACTGTTTATTGAAATCAATAATATATTGCGGCGAATAATCGAATATATCGCGCAGAATAATATCTCTGACGGTTCTCGAATTATAGCCGGATGCCGGTTCTATAAAGACTGTTTCGCCGTCTTTTTGCGGGGCAGTCGTTTTTGTTGCGGTTGCTGTTCCGTGGGCGTTTCTGTTCATCGTAAGTTTTCCTCGACATATAATTTCAAAGTCAAAAACCTTTGTTTATCAGACGATTTTTGAAAAACTTTTTGCTGAATCAACACTTACCGCCGGAACTTCGGCTGGAAATTTCAGACTATCTCAAAAAGAAAAAATAGACACCGAGCATAATTCCGACAAGCACGACGAAAAACACGAAAATTCCGCCGAGAAGCACAATCCATTTAACATTTCCATTCTCGGCATTTATGCTTTTCGCTTCCGACTCGACAAATCTTTCAGGAATTTCTGAAGTGTTAAATTCTGCCGAAATGTTCGGCTGTTCTAAGACAAAAACTTCATCTTTCGGCTCAAAATCGTCCGTTAAAATATGTTCCGCAGCGAGCGGTCTGATTTCGGTTTTTTCTACCTTATCGCCTTCGGAAACGCGAAAAACAGGTTCGGGCATTTTCCATCCGCCGTTATTTCCGATTGCCGTCTCCGGCGGAGAAGTATTCGGAACGGACATTTCCCAATCTTCATTCGGCGTATGTTTTTCGTCGTTCATATTTTTCTCCCGCCCTGATTTTCTTAAAAATTATTTCGGCAAATCCAACACGTCAGAGCGCGTGATGATTCCCGTAATTCGTTTAAAGTCTTCAATTAAAACGGCGTGCGACTTCCGCAATTTCGATTTTATAATGTCAACGTGTGCATCTTCTTCGATAATCGGGAAACTCTCTTCCATCACATCGCTTACTTTTGCGTCCATCAAATCGTGATTTTCGAGTAATTTCACAAGCAGATGACTTTCGCGCAAAGAACCGACCGAAGTATGATTTTCTAAAACCGGAAGCTGCGTAATTCCGTTGCTTTTCATTTTTTCAAGCGCATCTTTTACAATCTCTTGCGGCGAAACCGAAATCAACTCGCCCGGAGAATCAGAATTTTTGGTTTCTGCAATCAAACCCGCCGTAATCTTCTGCGGTTCGAGCATTAATTTCTCCTTCATCCATTCGTCGGAATGGAATTTTGTCAAATAGTGTTCGCCCGTATCACAGACGATGAACACTATTAGACTGTCTTCCGGTGCAATTTTTGCGACCTTTAGCGCGGCGGCAAAATTTGTTCCCGTCGAGCCGCCGCAAAAAATGCCTTCTCTTTTGCCGAGTTCGCGGGCGAGTTCAAACGATTCGCGGTCGGTAACGTTTATTATTTCATCAATTACCTTCATATCGGCGTTTACCGTTGGCAAACATTGTCCGATTCCTTCGACTAAGTAAGGCGTAGATTCTGGAATATGACCGGATTCTTTGTAAGATTTAAAGATCGAACCGTAAGGGTCTGCACCGATAATTTTGATATTCGGATTTTTTTCTTTCAAATATTTTCCCGTTCCCGAAATCGTTCCGCCTGTTCCGATTCCCGATATGAAATGCGTGATCTTGCCTTCCGTATCTTCCCAAAGTTCCGGTCCCGTCGTGCGGTAATGCGCCGCCGGATTTGCCGGATGTGAATACTGATCGGGATAAAAAGAATTCGGCGTTTCTCGCGCGATTCTTTTCGCGGTTTCAACGTAATGATCGGGCGAGCCGTGTTTCGCCGCCGCCGGACAGACGACGACATCCGCGCCCAAACCTTTCAAATAGCGCGTTTTTTCCATCGAAACTTTGTCCGTTAAAACGAAAACGGTTTTATAACCTTTGACCGCCGCCGCAAGCGCGAGACCGATTCCCGTATTGCCGGAAGTTGCCTCGACAATCGTTCCGCCGGGTTTTAAAATTCCCTCTTTTTCCGCCGCTTCGATCATCGAAATTCCGATGCGGTCTTTAACCGAATAGCCCGGATTGAGACTTTCCATTTTCGCGTAGATCGGTGCTTTTACGTTGTATTGTTTCGTTAGGTTGTTAATCTTGACCAACGGCGTTTTGCCGATAAGTTCGATAATATCGTTGTATAATTTCATTATTTATATTTAAGTTTTCAAAAGTAATTTTCTAAAATTTTATGCGGAAAACGGGAGCGAATCAAGAGTGTTAAGCTAAAATCGAGTTTTTATGCAGTATTTCGTGCCTTTTTGCCAGCAGACGCGCCGGATTATTCGTAATGAGCGCGCCGACTCCGAGTTTTAGCGCGCGTTTTACCCACAAAGGATTATCAACCGTCCAAATCGTCAGCGGAAAATTTTTTTTATCGGCTTTTTTTACCAAATTTCCCGTAACGAGTGAAAAATGAAGCGAAACCTGATCTGCACCGAGTTCGTCGGCGAGCGTCAGCAAGTTTTTTTCTTTTCTTAAAACATTCATTATTTTCGGTGCGAAAAGAGCGGCGGTTTTTATGTCAGGACAGATTTGTCGTATTCGCGGAATTACTTCGAGTTTAAAACTCTTGACAATTATATTTTCAGGAAGCTGAAATTTTTTTATTTCTTCGCAGACAGCTTTGACGAGCATTTCGGTTTCTTCTTTTTTGCATTTCAGTTCGATATATATCAAACCTTTATAATCGCTCAGAAAGTCGAGAGTTTGTTTCAACGTCGAAACGGTTTCGCTTGAAAAGGTCAAATCGTAACTTTTCGGGTTTTTATCATTAAACCACGAGCCGACATCGAGGTTTTGAAGTTGCATCGAAGAATAATCAATTACGCGCCCTTCACGTCTGCCGACACGATTTAATTGTGCGTCGTGAAATACGACCGGAACGCCGTCATTTGCCAGACGAACGTCAAATTCAATACCTTCTGCGCCGTCGGAAATTGCCTGACGGAATGCTGCCAAGGTATTTTCCGGCGCAACCGCTGATGCGCCGCGGTGCGCGATTATTAAAGGCTTTTTGCCGGCATTAGTCTGCATTTGGTTCGAGATAAAAACCGTCGGATTGTCTTGTTTACTAATTCGATTTTTGACAGATTAAGTTTCAGTTTATCTTAAACAAGTTCAGATTTTCATCTTTCAAATACAGTTTTCAATAAATTGAGTAAATTTTTCTAAATGAAATAACTTTAACAATTACACGTTTTTTACTTTTCTTATTTTTTTTCGAGAACAAAAATCATTTTTGACCAACTGATCGGTTCGATTGAAGGAAATTCGTAATTGCCGATAATATTAAAAAACCGGCTTGAAATTTTTCTTACATTTTCCACCGGATGAGTTTTAAAGTTATACAAAATTTCGAGAACCGCGCCGATAAACGACGGTTTTATCGGAATCAAAACGCATTTTCCGCCCGGTTTCAAAATCCGCGCGATTTCCTCCAATCCTTTATCAAGCGGCACATATTCCAACACTCCGCAAGTCAGAACAACATCGAATGACGCATCATCAAACGGCATTTTCAATATATTTCCCTGTACGGCGCAGATATTTTCCGAATTAACTTTTTTATCTTTTCTAAATTGCCCGCGCGAAACTTTCAGCGAATTAAATGAAAGATCAAGTGCAATGATTTTCGATGCTTTGAATCCCGCATCGGAAAATCCGAGCGTAACGATTCCAGTTCCGCTTCCGGCATCTAAAACCATAGAATTTTCGTCTAGTTTCAAATCCAGCAATTTTAGGAATTTCGCCACCGAATCCCGATAACCATTGATCTTCATCGCCAGATTATGCACATCGGCAATACGGTCATAAAAATCCTGAGTTTTAGACTTTATTTTTTTCAATCTCTTTGTCTCCCAACCTTGTAATTCTAAAACTTTACCAAATTTTAACTCCAAAATGACATTCGTGCAATAAAATTTCAAATACTTTAACTCAAATTCTCGGCAATCAACCGACATATTTTGCTAAATGAAATAAATTGTTAAAAAATATGTATATAAAATTCGAGTTTCCGACTTTATCTAAATTAATTTAGCGGTAAATTCAAATATTTGTCAGACCGCCGTAGAAACTGTAATATATGATTTTCGGTGAAACGTCTGCGGGAATCCAAACATCATAGCTTCGCATTTGACCGAAACGAGTATTTTTTTATGAAGAACAAATTAAAGATTTTATTTTTATCATTCGGAATTTTATTTGCCGCCTGCAACACGGCGACTACCGAAAAAGCTCCGGTTGATAATGATCCTGCGCCGTCGGCGACTACTGAAACCGCCGTAAATTCCGAAGACACGTCCGAGAGTAAATTTCCCCTCGCGCCTGCCGCATTGATGACGGCTGATGTAAAATTAGTTGACGGCGGCACTTTCAAACTCGAAGATCAGAAGGGCAAAGTGGTTTTATATAATTTATGGGCGACGTGGTGCGGACCGTGTCGCGCCGAAATGCCTGATTTGATTGAATTACAAGATAAATACCGCGCTCAGGAATTTGAAATTGTCGGTCTGAATTCCGACGAAGAAACTCCCGAACAGATAAATCCGTTTGTCGAAAAAATGAAGTTGAATTACAAAATCGGTTGGGCGGATGAAGAAATGATGAAAGAATTCTTGCGAATCAGCAAAGCTCCGGCAATTCCCCAAAGTTTTCTGTTTGACCGCAAAGGAAGAATGCGCGGCGTGTTTGTCGGCGGCGGTTCGGCGTTGGAAAAATTAAAAACCTTGCTTGGAAAAGTAATAAACGAGTAAAAAAACCATAAAATCGTAAAATCGAAGACGAAAAGCGGAAACTATGATTTCCGCTTTTCGTTTTTTTACGTGTTATTTAATAAAATTTTTATCACACCTTTTTCTGCGGCGCGATTCATCGCTTTAACCGCATTATCCAATGAAAATTCTTCACTGATAAGATTTCGGACATTAATTTTTTTGTCTTTCAAAAGATCGAGCGCGGGCGCGAAACGTCCGCAACGCGAACCGATAATCGTAATTTCATCAACCACGACGCGCCACGCTTCCCACGCCGGTTTGCCCTGAAAGGTTGATTTCAAAACCAATTTTCCGCGCGGTTTTACCAAATCCAACGCCGTCGCAAATCCGCTTTCAGAACCGCTTGCTTCAATAACAATATCGAATTTTTCCAATTTTTTCGCATTTTCCAACAAAACACATTCAATGCCTTGATCTCCGGCAACTTTTAATTTCTCTCCGTGTTTTCCGATTAAAATCAAATTCTCACTTTTCAACGCTAAACTCAAAGCGCATAAAATTCCGAGTTTTCCGTCGCCTATTACGGCAACTGTCGTATCTTTACTGATTTCGACCTGTTCCGTAATTCCAAAAGCCGCAGCTAAAGGTTCGACAAAAACGGCTTCTTCGTCAGAAACTTCAAAGGGAACTTCCAAAAGATTTCCCGCCGGAATCGTCAAAAACTCAGCGTGACAACCGTCGCGTCCGTGAATTCCCAAAACCGTGCGGTTCGGGCAATGACGCGAATCACCTTTCCGGCATCTTTCGCAAACTCCGCAACCGGCGTTTATTTCTCCGACAACTCTTTTTCCGATTAATTCAGGTGCGTTTTTCGCGTCTTCGACGAACCCGACAAACTCGTGTCCAATTGTGCCTTGAAAATTGGCATAACCACGCACAATTTCTAAATCCGTATTGCAGATTCCCGACTTTATAACGCGTATCAATGTTTCATTTTCAGTATGCGGCTTTTCGATTTCGGCAAGATTTAACTGTCCGTTTTTTACTCTGAGAGCTTTCATATAATTCGGTGCGGAAATTGGAAATACTATAATCTTTTATTTATCTTACAGGCTTGAGTCAATAATGTTTCAGCGACTAACTTCGATTTTGCGCCGAAATCGTTGAATTCGATGAATCAAACTTCGTTTTATTTTTCCGTGAATTACAAATTCTTGTCAAATTCATCCTTTGCAAAATCAGAAATCGCGTAAATTTAATACAACTGTGAACTTGGCGCAGCCTTCATAGCAACGTGAAAATTTAATTTCACAATCGGAGAAGATAAATTATGAAAATACTGATATTTACGCTGTTGATTACATTCGCCTTCGGCGCAGTTATAATCACGCAGGCACAAGATGAACATAATAGATTAAAAGTTTTATTCGGCAGTCAAAAAACCTTTACAAAAGATAAAATCAAAGTAAAATTTTTGTCGCTCGTTGAAGATTCGCGGTGTCCTGAAGGAGTAAATTGCATTTGGGCGGGAAATGCAAAAATCGTGGTTGAAATCAGTGACAAAAGACAAAAAGAAAAATTTGAGATAAATACAAATCTCGGACCGAAAGGCGCGACTTTTGGCGGTTATGCAATAAATTTAACGGATTTGTCGCCCGCGCCGAAACAGGGAAAAACAACTGATAAAAAAAGTTACATTGCTACATTTGAAATAAGCCGTCTGACAAGATGAAAAAATAAATGAGCAAAACATTTCTTATTTTCAAAGTTTCAAATATGGATTTGTCAGAAACATCATAATCAAAAGCAGTATAAAATATGGAACAAGCACCGCCGCACCGGGATAATCTTTTGCTACACGCTGACCGAAAAAAAGTGCGGTAATTGACAATGCGCCTAAAATCGAAGCGTAATAAATTAAACCGATCATATCTGTAATAAGAAAATAGATTATTCCGGCAATGTTCAAAACCCCCGTCGCAACTTCCATAATCGTAACAGTTACAAGCATTAAAGGAACTGTTTTACTCAAAAATGTCTTTGAAAAATGTCCGGTCAGCCATTCGAGATTTCCCTTCCAATCGAAAATTTTATCGAGTCCCGATTGAATAAAAAGAATACCCACAAGCAATGCGCTTAATAGCGCGGGCAGATTTTTTCCTATTTCTTCAATTGTCATAATTTTTTAATATACGCTTTGTTTTCAAACTTTCCGTTAATCATAATATCAAAAAATTGGAAAGCGTATTTCAGTTAAGTGAGAAACGCTTGTTAAACTAGAAAACTTATGTGCGGAATTGCTGGTTGGGCAAATTTAGATTCTGAAAGACCGAAAAAGTTCGGTGATGAAATCGTATTAACTTCGATGTGCGACCGGATGATTCATCGCGGACCTGATTCGGAAGGTTCCTGGCTCGGTAACGGCATCGCGCTCGGTATGCGCCGGCTTTCGATTATTGATCTGAAAACCGGCGATCAGCCCGTTTGGAACGAAGATCGTTCCGTCGTCGCCATTATGAACGGCGAAATTTACAACTTTCCCGCACTTCGCCAAAATCTCGAAAAAGCCGGACATAAATTTTTAAGCCACACCGACACGGAAGTTATTCCGCATCTTTACGAAGAATACGGTGCAGATTTTGTCGAGCATCTAAACGGAATGTTCGCAATCGCTCTGTGGGATATAAAAGCACGAAAATTAATAATTGTGCGTGATCGTTTTGGCGAGAAACCGCTCTATTACGGGACGTTCGACGAAAAATTGATTTTTGCGTCGGAAGCAAAAGTTTTGCTCGCGCATCCGAATATAAAACCCGAATTAAATCTCGAAGCACTTCAAAATTATCTTTCGTTCGATTATGTTCCCGCGCCGCTTTCAATCTATAAAGGCATAAAAAAACTTCCTGCCGCTCACCGTCTGATTTTGGAAAACGGCGAAATAAGTATCGAGCGTTACTGGAATTTGAGTTTTCGGAAAAACGGTTCTCATTCCGTAAAAGAAGAATCTCAAAATCTGCGCGAACTTCTCGAAGATTCAGTTAAAATGCGAATGATTTCCGACGTTCCGCTTGGCGTTTTATTATCCGGCGGAATTGATTCTTCGACCGTTGCGGCACTCGCTCAGAAATCTTCTAGCAATAAAATTAAAACGTTTTCTATCGGTTTTGAAGAAGATTCATTTGACGAATCGAAATATGCGCGCGAAGTTGCCGTGCATCTCGGAACGGAACATTACGAAGATAAGTTAAGCGTCGAAAAAGCCGCCGGATTAGTTACGGAAATTGGAAAATGGCTTGATGAACCGCTCTCGGACGGCTCGATTTTACCGACTTTTTTGCTTTCGCGTTTCGTGCGCGAACACGTTACGGTCGCGCTCGGCGGCGATGGCGGCGATGAGATTTTTGCGGGTTATCCGATGTATTACGGTCATAAAATAGCGCGTCTCTATGATTCGATTCCGCGTTTTCTCCGGTCGGGTTTAATCGAACCGATTGTTAAAAATCTTCCCGTCAATACTAATAATCTTTCGTTCGATTATAAAGCAAAACGCTTTGTCGCCGCCGCAAAATACGATATTATTACACGCCATCACAGTTGGTTCGGTTCATTTTCGCCGGATGAAAAATCGTCGTTATTAACTGATTTTTCAAATAATCCGCAAACCGATGTTTATGAACGTGCAAAAGAACTCTTGAAAAATTGTGATGCCGAAAATCAGATCGAACGAATGCAGTTTCTCGATATGAATTTTTATCTGGCGGAAGATATTCTAACAAAAGTTGATCGGGCTTCGATGGCGGTTTCGTTGGAAGTGCGCGCACCGTTTCTCGATCACCGCGTTGCCGAATTTGCGGCAAGTTTACCGCCGAATTACAAACTTAACGGAAGCACGACGAAATACATCTTGAAAAAATCGGTGGAAAATCTACTGCCGAAATCAATCGCCAAACGCCCGAAAAAGGGTTTCGGAGTTCCGATTGCCGAATGGCTCAAAACTTCTCTTAATCCGCTAATACACGATATGTTGTCTCCGAATAGAATTATCAAGCAAAATTTATTCGATAATAATTACGTTCAAAAATTGGTGAGTGAACACGAAAAAGGCGTTGCCAGTCATCACAAACAACTTTGGACTTTACTTATATTTCAACTTTGGTTTGACAATTTTCTTGACAATGTTAGTTAGGTTTAAAATAATTTTACTTAAATTACAGTGTAAAAAAAACAGATTAGCCGAAACTTTGAAATTAAAGTTTCGGCTAATCTGTTTTGAGTCTGAATTAAGAATTTACTTAATCGTAAATTTACCTGAAGGTTGCAGAGTTTGCCCGGAAACGCGGTCTTTTATCATAATTTTTACTTCATAATTACCTTTATCAAGCTGAGAAGTCGGAAGAAGTCTGGCAAGCGTCAAACGCTGTCCCGAATCGCTCAAACCATCCCAATTTTCTTTATCTCTAAGCAATTCTTTTCCGTTCTTCATCAAAACATATTCGACATCAACCGCCGGACGCAAAGTTGTTTGATCAACTCCGGCATTGTAAACCTGCATATAAATTCCGACATCCTGACCTTTCAGATATTCGCCCGACAAATTAGGAACTACCTTTGCATCGCCGATCACAAACATTCCGCCGATGTCGTTATCCGTTGTCGAACGAAGTTTACTCGCCAAGATTAATGTGGAAGTTGACAGTTTTTCGTTTTCATATTTCGGAACGGTGAAACCGACGCTTTGAATACCGCGATTTCCCGTTACGACATCCCGGACAATAACATCAACTTTGTAAGTTCCGGGCGACAGTGCATATAATTTTTGATAAATTGATTGGCGATTTTTAGACTCCGTCAGTTCTTCAACCGTAGCTGAAGCTGTAACCGAATCTTCAAAGATGCCGGAACGTTTATTTGAAACAGCGGTAATACGCCCAAATATATTCATCTTTGCTGTTTGAATTCCGCCGACAGGAGTATAAGACAGTTCGCTATTCGGAGTTTGAAGCGTAAAAGCCGTAATTACACGGTCATCCGATTGTCTGAAAAAATCAACCCGCAAATCAAAACTAAGAGGATTATTATCAATTACCGGCGAGTCCGTTAAAGCCCCTTGTAAATCGCTGTATTTTACCGATGGCGGTATACTCAGGCTATTTATCAATTCCATCTTACGAAATGGCATATCTTGTTCACGCTGATAAAACGTATTGTTACCTAAATTTCTGTCTCCTTTGCTGGATAATCCTAATTGTTCAGAAGTAGTCAGTCCAGCACCGGGAACAAAGGCTAACGCATCTTTTTCGTTTGCGTTCGTCGCTATGCGATATTCACCTGTGCCGGTTGGGTCAACAAATTCAATTTCTACTCCGCTGCCGACCCCTTCCAAATATCTGTAAAACCAAGTTTCAAATGCGTAAGTTGTTGTTGAACCACCGCCTTCGTATGACGGACGATCATATGATCCGCCGGTCGGGTGAGATTCTACCGAATCGGGTTTTCCCCACGTAATGTAAATTCTGCCGCGATCTGTTCTCCATCCCGGAATTCCCGATGCAAAATGCTCATTGGCATAAGCGATTCTTTCGTAGTATTCCTCACGGTATTCATTCTCTTCAGTATCGGGATTCGGATCGCGGCGAGACCAGAATGTGGCGATAAAATTTTCGCGCTCTTCATCCGTTTTTAATTGCTCAAAAGCTTTTTTTTCGTCTTTTGTAATAATATATTTTACGTCTTGATTTAGCCAATTTTTATAAACTTTTGCGCTTTCTTCTCTCTGCATTCGCGGTCTTGAAAGCGGGTCTTGGCTTGCTCCTTCATCCTGAGCAAAAACTCCCGGAATACTAATTGCCGAGACAAATAATATCAAGGCTACATTACGAAATAATTCAGTTCTTTTCATAAATACAAAACTCTCCACAATTTTTGTTTTTCAGACAAGTGTGTGCCGTGATAAATTTTAGACACAGTTATATAACTTATCAAGATGCTTTATATGGTTTAGTTGGTTGCTTTTTTCAACATTTTTAAATTTCCGGTTCAATCTGCCGTTTTTTACCGAAAAACCACGCCACGAAAATCGAAATTACATACAACAGCATCATCGGCGCAGCAAATAACATTAAATTTGGAATATCACCCGTCGGTGAAATAACCGCCGCGGCAATTAGTATAATTACTAATGCATATTTCCAACTACGCCATAAAAATTCGGCTGAAACAATTCCGATTCTTGCTAAAACATACGTAATCGCAGGCATTTGGAAAATTGCGCCCATTGATAACATTATTAATATAATAAAATCGAAATAATCCGTCGCTCTTAACAAGAGCCTGAAATCTTCTCCTAATCCCAACAGATAGCTGACCGCCGGCGGAAATAAAACATAATAAGCAAATGCCGCACCTATCACAAATGAAATTGAAGAAAGCAGTATAAATGGTGTTACGTAAGATCGTTCGTGCTTATAGAGCGCAGGAGAGATAAATCCCCAAATCTGCCATAGTAAAAGCGGAACGGACAAAGCAATTGCGGCGTATAATGAAACTGTCACATAAAGTGTAAATGGTTCGACGGCAGTAGTTACTATCAAACTTTCATCGGCACTCGGTTCGCTTAAGTCCTTTAAATTGAAATCAATCGGAAGTCTGACTCCTTTTGGAATCAGCGCATTACTTGTTGCCATTGCCTCATTTGTGAATAATCCGATATTACCTTCTTTATCTTTTAATACTTTGGCACCTACCGATGTTCCGGGCGATAAAACACTCACGCCTAATTTTGTCGCCTTATCAAATATGTATCGAACTTCGTCGCCTTCTTTTAATTCACTAAGCAATAAAACTTTTTCATTTCCAGTTTCACCTTCAACCTTTATTTCACGACGTTGAGCCTCCGATAATGCACGTCTTACGGGAACCGAAAGAAAGTCATAGATTTTGTCGGAAACAAACCAACATAAGATAAATGCAACTCCCACTATCAAGATTGATTTAACTAATCTTTTTCGAAGTTCATCAAGATGTTCCATAAACGACATTTCGCCGCCTATATCTTCTTTTCTCATTAGTCCTTTACTCACTTAATTTAGATGCAGATTTTTGTATAGCTTTTAAATTTGGTTTCTTTTCATAACTTATAACCAATTTCTTTTTTCGCTTTCAACTTTGCCTTGTTTTACAGAGATTTTTTCCAAATTTACTTTATCAAAATCTTCGGCATTTATTTCCCTGATTTTAGGCAAAAATTTATCACTTTCGTCATTTTCTATTACTTTTGCATTTCCGTTTATATTTTTTGTTTTTTCGACAGTTTCCAATCCAGCATTATTTCGTCTATCCAGTTCAAAGTTTGCCTCTTTTTCCCAGGTTTCTTTGAATTCTCCCGTTACGCGCCTGAATTCCGCCATCGTTTTCCCGATCATTCTCGCCATTTCCGGCAATTTTCTCGGTCCAAACACAACCAAAGCAACAACTCCTACTAAGAAAAGTTCCTGCATTCCGATCGATTCCAATATAAATAAAAACATCTTTTTTTTAATTTAATTCTATCAAATAATCCCCTGCATTTTTAACTCTTCCGATAATTTCTGCATCATTTATTAAAGTTAAAAATTTATCCGCATTTTTCTCTTCCAAACTTATTAGTAAGCCGCCTGCCGTCTGTGGGTCAAATAAGGCACTTTGCATTTCCTTCGTAACTTTGTCTGAAATTTTTATCGTATCGCCCACGTATTCCCTATTATTCTTGTCTCCACGCGTCAACATTTTTTGTTCAATTAATTCTAAAACATCGGGCAATAGCGGAACTTTTCCCGAATTTATTTCAAATGTTACTTGACTCCCCTTTGCCATCTCGAAAGCGTGTCCCAACAAACCAAATCCTGTTATATCCGTACAGGCATTTACTCCAACTTCGTTCATAGCATTAGATGCTTCTTTTGCGGACGTTGTCATATTTTTTATAGCTGCCGCTTTAGCTTCTCCACTTGCTTTGTCAAATTTAATTCCCGTGCTTATAATCCCCGTCCCGATTGATTTTGTTAAGATCAACAAGTCTCCGGCTCTAGCGTTAGAATTTTTAATAAAACCATTAATTGCAACAGTTCCGGTTATTGAATAACCTATTTTAATCTCATTATCATCAACCGAATGACCACCTATAACAGCAACATTTTCTGCATTTAATGCCTTCTGTCCGCCTAATAGGATTTCACCTAAAGTTTCCCAATCTCCCTTTTGCGGATAACAAACTATTGAAAGTGCCGTTAACGGTTTTCCGCCCATCGCGTAAATATCATTCAGTGAGTTTATCGCCGCAATTTGTCCGTAAATTTCCGGTTCATCAGCAATCGGTGTAAAAAAATCTAATGTCTGTACCAGCGCAATTTCGTCAGTTAGTTTAAACACACCTGCATCGTCAGATGTTTCGTAGCCAACCAATACATCTGTCGTAAAATCCTGCTTTGGTAGTTTGCTCAAAACTTGAGCTAAATCGCTTGGTGCGAGTTTAGCCACTCAACCGGCGCAAGAAACTGTTTCTGTTAATCTTTTCTTTTTCATAAAAAAAATTCAAAGTTTATTTTATACCCATTAATGGATAAATCAAATTAACTTTGAATCTCCTAATTTTATTGTATAGATTTTAGTCATTTAAGGATAAATTTATTTTCCTATAATTAAATTGTAAATTCTATCCAGATCATTTTCATTGTAATATTCTATTTCAATCTTTCCGCTTTTCTCTCTCTCTTCGTGAATAATCTTTATATTTGTACTTAAAAATCTTTTTAGTTTTAATTCTGCCGATTTAATATTTGCATCGTTTTTATTATTATCTCCTTTATTATCAACAACTTCTTTGTTGTTTTTTTTAACTTTTTTCACCGCTTTTTCCGTGTCCCTTACGGAAAGTGTCTGACTAATAATTCTGTTTGCGATTTCTCTTTGCAATTCCAAAGAATCTGTCATTAATAAAGCTCGCGCGTGTCCGGCTGTTATCTTTTCTTCTTCTACAAGATCCTGAATATCTTTCGGTAATTTTAATAATCTAAGATGTGTTGTTATAACTGTTCGGTTTTTTCCGACTCTTTCTGCAATCATTTCCTGTGTCAAAGACAGGTTTTCTATCAAATTGCGGTAAGCTTTTGCTTCTTCTATGGCGTTTAATTCCTGTCGTTGTATATTTTCAATTAAAGCAATTTCCAGCAACTTACTATCATTTATTTCTTTAACTATCGAAGGAATTTTATCAATCTCTGCTCTTTGTGCAGCTCTCCAACGTCTTTCACCCGCAACTATTTGATATTTTCCACCTCTTCTGCGAACAACTATCGGTTGTATTATTCCATTTACTTTAATTGATTGCGCCAATTCTTCTAAATTTTCCTCTGTAAAACGATTTCGTGGTTGTTCAGGATTTGGTTCTATCAATTCAATATCAATCTCCAATAATTCTTGTTCCGAATTATTGGAGATTTCCTCGCCTAACAATGCACTTAATCCTCTGCCTAATGCTCTCCTAGCCATGATCTAATATCTCCTTCGCAAGTTGTAAATAACTTTCTGCCCCTTTTGAACGAATATCATAAAGTATAATTGGTTTCCCGTAACTTGGAGCTTCTGCTAATCTTACATTTCTCGGTATAACTGTTTTTAAGACCTGCGCCCCGTAAAAATCTCTTAAATCTTGAGCAACTGCTGATGAAAGATTAGTTCTCTCATCAAACATTGTTAAGAGTAATCCCTCAATTGTTAATTGTGGATTTAACCCGCGTCTGACTCTTGCCAATGTATCAAACAACTCTGTTACGCCTTCAAGCGCATAGTATTCACATTGAATCGGAACTAACAATGAGTCTGCTGCGGTCAAACTATTTAATGTTAATAAACCCAAAGATGGCGGGCAATCTATAATTATGAAATCAAACTCTTTCTTAATGTTTTCCAACATTTTCTTGAGTTTATATTCTCTATTGGAAGTTTCTACTAACTCTACTTCTGCTCCCGCTAAGTTTTTATCAGCAGGTAGCACTTTCATTAGCGGAAGTTCTGTTGGCAAAATGATATTTTTGATTGGTTCTTCTAATACTAATGCATTGTACAAAGTTTTTCTTGATGCCAACCTTTCAATTCCCGACCCGGATGTTGCATTCCCTTGTGCATCGGCATCAATCAGTAACACTTTTTTTTCTTCCACAGCTAAACTTGCGGCTAAGTTTACCGCCGTTGTAGTTTTTCCCACTCCACCCTTTTGGTTGGCTATTGCAATAATTTTGCCCATTTACTTCAATTTTTCGATCTAAATTCTGATCAGAATAACATAATAATCTTTAAATTCATAATATCTAAGTCAAAATGTGGCACGTGACACATCATAAGAGTGTGTCACGTGCCACATTTTCATCAACTTAATTTATAAAGGTGTTTTTAGCTGAATTTAAGTGGACTAAAACAGTAGAGATTGCAGCAGGTGTCAAGCCTGGGATTTTTCTAATTTGTCCAAACTTTGTAGGTCGCGCCCGCTCAAGACGCTCGATCATTTCACTTGAAAGCCCTTCAATTAGACGAAAATTAAATTCAGAAGGAATACTCAAGTTATCGTTTTGGAAAACACGTTTGGACGCAGAATCTTGAACTTCTATATAACCTTTATAAAGAGAATCAGCCAATGCAGAATTTAAATCATTCATATTAATCTGGGATTTTAACTGATTGGGAAGCAGACGATATATAAAATCAGAATTTGCTCCCTCTCTCTGGGCTAAAAGTGATAAAGTTATGGAGTCTCCCAAATCAGAATTCAAAAGTTGAGAAGCAGTCACATAAGCTATATCGGAACGTTTTAAGCGTGTAGAATCAATAAAATTTCTAAGGGTTGTTAGCTTGTCACGTTTTTCATTGAATCTTTTCCAATCAGAATCATCTAAAAGTCCAATATCTTTACCCTTTGGAGATAATCTCCGATCGGCATTATCGTGACGGAGTTTCAAACGAGCTTCAGCACGTGAAGTAAAAATCCTGTAAGGTTCGTCCACACCGTGACGAATAAGATCGTCAATAAGAACTCCAATATAAGCTTCATCACGTTCCAAATAAAAAGGTTTTCGTTTTTGTACATAAAAAGAAGCATTAATACCGGCAATTAAACCTTGACAAGCGGCTTCTTCATAACCTGTGGTCCCATTAATTTGACCTGCCAAGAAAACGCCATTAATTTTAGTTGACTCCATTGTAGATTTAAGTTCTCTGGGATCTAAATAATCATATTCAATAGCATAACCCGGGCGAATAATACGAACATTTTCAAACCCTTTAATCATTCGGAGCAACTTTTGTTGTATGTCAGCCGACAGAGAAGTTGAAAAACCATTAAGGTAAACCTCATTAGTAATATGACCTTCAGGTTCTAAAAAAAGTTGATGACGATTTTTATCTGCAAATTTTACAACTTTATCTTCAATTGATGGACAATAACGCGGTCCGACTCCTTTTATTTTACCTGAATATAAAGGGGACTGATGTAAATTCTTTCTAATCTCATCGTGAAGTGCATCATTAGTATAACCTATGAAACAAGAAATCTGAGGCTGTTTGATTTGATCGGTTGAGAACGAAAATGGAGTCGGGTTTTCATCAGGTAATTGCTCTTCAAATGCATTCCAATCAATAGTTCTTCCGTCTAATCGAGGTGGAGTGCCGGTTTTTAATCTTCCTACGGAGAATCCTAAGTCCTTGATATTTTGAGCGAGATCAATGGATGCAGGTTCACCGGCACGCCCCGCCGAGTAACTCTTAAATCCGGTGTGAATTTTACCATTAAGAAAAGTCCCGGTTGCCAGAATTACCGTTTTGGCGGCAAATTTTCTGGAGTCTTGCAATTCAACACCGGAAACAGTTTTATTATCAACAATTAATTTAAGTACGGTTCCTTGTCTTAAATGTAAATTAGAGGTTTTCTCAAGAACGCGACGCATTTCTATACGATATAAGCTTCGATCTGCCTGAGCGCGGGGAGATTGAACAGCAGGACCGCGTGAACGATTTAATAATCTAAACTGAATGCCGGTACGATCAATTATTCTTCCCATAATTCCACCGAGCGCATCAATTTCACGAACAAGATGACCTTTAGCAATTCCACCGACAGCAGGATTGCACGACATTTGCCCGATCAAATCTAAATTAATAGTTATAAGTGCAGTTTCCATTCCTAAGCGTGCGGCGGCAGAAGCGGCTTCGCATCCTGCGTGTCCGGCACCAATAACAATAACATCAAAACTTTCATCAAAATACATAATTAATTTAATACTTCAAAATTACAAATTGTAGATAAATTTACATAAAGACCAACAGACAATTGTATTTGATATAGAATTTTTTGCAAGTCGAAACACTTAGCGAACCAAATAAGTGCTTTAGTGGCAACAATTATAAAGGAAATTGACACTATCAACAGATAAATATCTGTAAAAACTGGTTTAAGTAGAATTCAATTAAGTTTGAGTATCAAAAAAATACAATCGAGTAAAATTAGAAATTATTAATTTAAAACTTATTAAAACAAAAATATAAAAGATTAAAGGTAAGTTAAGGGAAATAAGATATTAAAAAAAACTATTTGCCGATGCAAAATGTTGAGAATATGCGGGTTAACATATCTTCGTTGGTAGTTTCACCAGTAATTTGACCAAGATAAATCAGGGCATTATGCAGTCCAATTAAGGTAATTTCCTCTGAAGTTTTTTGTTCAATGAGGAGAATTGATTTGCTGATTTCAATTACAGATCGATTTAGTAAATCAAAATGTCGGGAATCTGAAATTAGAAAACTTGAATCTTCAACTTCAATAGGTTTAAATGGATTCGTAATTGAATTTTGAAATTCAATTAAACCTAATCCAGTTTTGGCTGAGATTTTAATAGCATTTTGTAAATAATTATCAATCTGATAATTGTCGTCAACCAGATCAATTTTATTGAGAACTATTAAGAAATTAAACTCCCTGACAAAATCTAAAATCTCTTTGTCTTCAGCGGTAAGATCGGATGAGGCATCGAGCATAACTATAACCAAATCTGCATCAGCCATAATTCTTTTTGATTTTTCCACACCGATGCTTTCAATCATATCGGCGGTTTGTCGCAAACCGGCGGTGTCAATCAAAGAAATTGGAATGTTATTAATAGTTAATTGTTCGTGAAGTTGATCGCGGGTTGTTCCGGCGATTTCGGTTACGATTGCTCTTTCTTGTCCAAGTAAAGCATTGAAGAGACTGGATTTACCGACGTTCGGACGACCAATAAGAACGACTTTCAAACCTTGACGAAGAAGTTTTCCGGCTCGGAAAGTTGCGGCAAGTTTCTCAATTTGTTCGGCAATATGAGTAAGTTTGTTTTTAATATTTTCAGTTTGGAAGTCAGGCAAATCATCTTCGACAAACTCAAGTGCAGATTCTAAAACGACGATAACATCTAACAAAGCATCTTTAAGAGGCTGTAATTGATTAGAAAACTCACCTTTTAATTGACGGATTGATTGACGTGCTGATGCAATTGTCTGTGAATCAATTAAATCGCGTATTGCTTCAGCTTGGGCGAGATTCAAACGCCCATTTGATAATGCACGAAGAGAAAATTCGCCGGGTTCAGCCATTCTTGCATCAAGTTTCAAACAAAAATCAATAATTTGACGCAAAATTACGGGCGAACCGTGACAACTGATTTCAATTACATCTTCGCCTGTAAAAGATTCAGGATTTTTGAAATATGTAATGATTGTTTCATCGAGAATTTGATCGGTTTCGATGTCGTAAACCCTTTTTAAGGTTGCAAAACGCGGTTCGGGATTAAATTTTTCGTCGTTAGAAAGTTGGCGAACTATTTGCAGGGAAGTATGACCGCTTAAACGAATTACGCCGATGCCGCTGCGTCCTAAAGGCGTGGCGAGAGCAACAATTGTATCAGACATAATTTAAATTGGTGAAATTTTATTTAAGTGAAACTTGAAGACGGCGATCTCTACCCATTCCGACAGATTCGGTTAGAAGATCATCTTCTTCCTGCAAAGTAAGATGAATAATTCGCCGTTCAGTAGAATTTAAAGTGCCGAAAAGAAACGGGCGGGAAGTTTTTCTGACTTGTCCGGCGGCGAAAAGAGCCATCGCTTTTAATTCGGCTTTTCTGGATTTTCTAAAACCTTCCGCGTCGCAAATAAAACGATGCTCACGTTCAATTTCTCTACCGTAAATTTGAAAGAGAATTGTTTCAAAAGCATCAAGCAATTCGCCGTTTTCGCTTAAAAGATAATGTGAATCTTCTCCTTCAAAATCAATAACACAGCCTTCATCCGTCCATTCAGATTGAACTGACAGGTCGAGTTGTATATCAGTAATAATGTCAGTGAGAAATTCTTCGGCTTTTTGACAAGTTTCGTTCATAATCTTTTTAATATTAATACTTCAAAAAAAGGAAATCGGCAAGTTAAAACTAAGAAGTAGAAAGATTAGGTTTTCCTTTTTTGCCTTTTCGTTTGCGCGTAAAATCCGGTTTTTCCTCTCCGACGGCGACAATCGGCGGTTCTTCTGTTTTGTTCATACGATTAATTACCATCTGTTGGAAAAACATTACGACGTTTCCGGTAAACCAATAAAGCAGAAGTCCGGCAGGCGCGCTCCACATAACGTAAAGCATCATCACCGGCATAAAATACGTCATCATTTTCTGTTGCATCTGCTGTTCCGGCGTAATTGCGGCTGTCTGAGGAGAGAACTTCATCGAAAGTATCATTGAGAAAGCAAACGCAAATTCAAGGATGTGATACGGATCGCCCGCGGAAAGATCAGGAAGCCACAAAAACGTCGCCTGACGAATTGCAAGCGAAATTGTAACTGTAACATACAGAGCAATTAGAAGCGGAAATTGAAGAACCATCGGAAGACAACCGCCAATCGGAAGAGCATCTTTAGTCATTTTCAATTGCCGCATCTGCAAATCGCGCATACGCGGATCGTCATTAGGTACGCCTTTGGCTTGCAAATCTTTTAATTCGTCCTGCAATTCCTTCATTTTCGGCGCATTTTTCTGCGCTTTTTTGAAAGATTTCGATTGATACCAACGCATCGGGAAAAGCAGAGAATAAAAGAATAGCGTAAATAAAATAATCGCAACACCGAAATTATGTGTAAAATTATTTAAAAAATTCAGCGTATAAAGAATCGGAATCGAAAGCGGTTTTGTCAGGTAATGAAACCAACCGTAATTTACCAAATCTTCAATATCAACAACGGTTCCGGCAGCATTCGTAAGATTCAACTTAGATAAAACGAAATAATCTTTAGAACCAGTATAAACCTTTGTTATCGAACCGTCAGCTGTAATCGGAACGTAAGCGGTAATGAGATATTTGGTAATTTTCGTTGTCGGATTTCGTGTAACCCAACTAAAAATCCCCGGAAAATGCGGCTCAACTTCCGTTTCATATTTTGAAGAATGATATTCAAGTCCCGGAAGTAGTTGCGAAGGAACAGCAACCATCGCAAAATATGAATCCGTAACGCCGCCCCAATTAACTGTGCCGTCTAACGATTTCACAGCATTATCATTTGCATATTCAAAGGAAGTTCCCGGATAACGCTGCATTGAACCGTTATTTACAGAAGCGATTGCTTCCGGGGCAATTTTGTAGAATGTATAGTGTGGAACGGCTTGATCACCGATACTCGAACCAATCAGAAGTTTCGTGTTCGGAACAGTTTGACCATTTTTAGTTAACTTAACATTTAAGTCGGTAACATAACTGTCGGAAGTAAATGTAAAACTTTTTACCGCTTCGATTCCGGTCGCTTGATCTCGAATCGTAAAGTCAATTTTCTGCTTCTGTCCGTCGGAAATTTCGATTAAATTTTGTTCGGCGGAAACCTGATAATTTCTTTCATTTAATAAATTATCGAGATTTTGATCGCCGGTTGAAAGTCGAAAGGGAAGTTGTCGCGGATTTTGTTCGGAGGCTTTTTGCGAAATGAGTTCGAGTGGTTTTTGATTATCCTTTGTCGAACCGTCGCCGTAAAGCAACAATTCACCCTGAGAAGATTTGTTTTTTATCAAAATCCAACTCGTTGCTAAAGCACCTTTACTGTCGAGTTTAACTTGATAATATGGAGTTTTGATCGTTACGGTTTTATTCGGTGTTTCGTCAGGTGTTGAAGCAATTTCCTTTTGTTGGTTTTGCGGAGTTGCCTGAACTTCGGGCGTTGCCGCTGTATTCGCAACAGTCTGTTCGATATTGGCGTTTGTATTCGCATCATCAACAGGTTTTGGCGGCGCAAAAAAGTAAGACCAACCGAATAAAACCGCTAATGAGAGCATTGCGGCGATCATAAACCGAAACTGTGGTTGTTTAGAATTATCCATTGTAAAAAGTGCTAAGTGCCAAGTGCTAAGTGCTAAGTTAAATTTTTATGATTTTATCATTCGCCTTTAGCATTTTCCATTATTTAACCGGATCAAAACCGCCTTTTGAAAAAGGTTGACATCGTAAAATACGCTTAAAACCCATCCAAATTCCGCGAATCGCACCGTATTTCTCGACCGCTTGCGCGGCGTAACTGGAACAAGTAGGCTCAAATCGGCACGAAGGCGGTAAAAAAGGCGAAACGAACGTCTTGTAAAGTTTCAGTAAATCCAGAATCAAAAACTTCATTTTCTCTCAGACGCTCGTTTCGCCTTTTATGTTTTCTAAAACTTTGATTTTTCCGACGATTCGCCGAAATTCATTCAAGGGTTTTTCAAGTTTAACTTGCAACAAATTACGACGGGCATTTATTACCCAATCGTATTTCGTTTCTAAACTATCAAGTTCCGCCTTACTCAAACGAAAGGCTTCCCGAAGAAGCCGTTTCGCACGATTTCGCATTACCGCATTGCCGACCGCCTTTTTCGAAGCCGTTATACCGAGCCTTTGAAATTCAGTGTCCGACGGCATAAAAAACACCGTCATAAATTCACCGCTTATACGCTTACCTTTATTGTAAACGCGCTTGAATTCAGCAGGTTTTCTCAGCCGCGAATCTTTCGGTAGACGGAATTTTAATAGTGAAACGGTGTTAATCTCTTGCGTCCTTTGTCGCGGCGACGTTTTAATACTGCGCGTCCGGCTTTCGTACTCATTCTCAGACGGAATCCGTGTTTTTTCGCTCTGCGGCGATTGTTTGGTTGATAAGTTCTCTTCTTTGCCATAATTGTTCATCCTCACTCAAAAAGTGAAAACTCAAAGTTTAAGTAAAATACGCAATTATGTCAAAGTCTTCGACGCATATTTTAGCTTTTCCAGCCGATTTTACCCAAATGATCTTTAATCGCGCGTAACTGAACAAGCGGCGAAAAGAATCCGTAAGACTCCGAATCCGCATTAAACCAAATGCCGTGAACGTCCTGCGAAATAAATTTTTCTAGATATTCGATAATTTTCGCCGTCGGAATCGAAAGCAAAAGCGAACCGCCGGAATTATCCGCTAAATTATTTTCCTTAACGTATCTTTGAAGTTTAATCGTGTCCGTAAAAGCGTAAATCATATTTTTCCCGCCTGCGACCGTCGGATTTGAAGCGATATAAGGACGAACATTCGCCATTTCGCCACGAGCGATAAAATTCCATTCGGAAAGCGAAAAAGCATTTTCCCAAAGTTCGTTTTTATCTTCAATCGCGGCATTTTCATTGAAAGCCTTTTCCGCTAAAACATCGAAATTAACAATTTTTTTGACGACGCGCCGACCTTTGATCTCATAATTTCCGCCGACGATTTTCTTCAACGCTTCGATATAAAGCCAATGTTCTTCGTCTAAAGTCCTTTTCTGCAAAGTCTCTGCCGTATCATCATCTAAAACTTCAACCGCCTTTTGCGCGATTATCGCCCCGTGATCGAGAAATTCGTCAACAAAATGAACCGTGCAGCCGGAAACTTTTACGCCGTAGTCAAAAGCCTGTTTCTGCGCGTCCAAACCCGGAAATGACGGAAGCAAACTCGGATGAATGTTAACGATTTTATTTGGAAAACTCCTGACAAATTCCTTCGACAAAAGCCGCATATAACCCGCCAAACAAACGAGTTCAACGCCGCGTTTTTTCAATTCACCGACAATTTCCGCATCGTGTTCCTCGCGCGAACGCCCGTTTCTCTGCACAACAACCGTCTCAACATTCCGCATCCGCGCCTTTTCCAAGCCCTGTGCCGTCTTTTTATCGCTGATGACAACTCGCACACTGCAATTCGGAATCCGACTGCTCTGAACCGCGTCAACGATTGCCGTCATATTCGACCCGCGACCTGAAATTAAAATGCCGATTCTCATTATACTTTATGTTGAAATTTCGAGGTTAAATACTAATTTGGCTTTCATTCCCTTTTTTATTTTTACTATAACTTCTAATTCGTTAAAACCAGCCGCACTTAACCTTAAATAATAAATTCTGGGCGGCAAATCCTTAAAGCTAAATTTTCCTTCAGAACCTGTCTCAACAAAGGATATTTCTTTGTTCCAATCTTTTGTTAAACGCTTAACCAAAACACCGGGAATCGGTTGATTATTAGCATCACGGATAATTCCAGATAATTTATTGGAAATAAAAGGCTTATCAATTCTAATTAATAATTCTTGAGCATTTATATTATTAAAAACTGCATAAGTTCCCAAAGTCAAAAAAAATGCTAAAATTTTGGTTTTCATGTAATTTTTACTTCCTTATTTCCTGAAACGACGCGCCCGATTTCGTAACATCTTTCGTCTAATTCATTGAGATGATTTTTGATATTTATAACTTCTTCAGCCGCACAAATTACGACCATTCCGATGCCCATATTAAAAGCGCGGAACATTTCTTTGTCTTCGACATTTCCAATCTTTTGCATCACGCCGAAGATCGGCAGTTCTTCCCATTTTCCCCGATCAATCTCGACCGAAACATTTTCCGGCAAGATTCGCGGAATATTGTCTAAAAGTCCGCCGCCCGTGATGTGCGCGAGACCTTTTATTTTCTTTTGGTCAATTAAAACCGACAGCGGTTTAAAATAACTGCGGTGCGGTTTGAGCAGACTTTCGGCGACGGTTTCGCCGGTTTCGTCCAATTTCGTATCGGATTTATAACCCGCAATTTCAAAAATAAGTTTCCGCGCCAGCGAATAACCGTTCGTGTGTAAACCATTTGACGGCAGACCGAGAACGACATCGCCCGCTTTGATTTCTTTTCCGTCAATCACTTTTTCGCGGTCAACGATTCCGACGATAAAACCCGCCAGATCGTATTCGCCGTCGGCATAAAATCCCGGCATTTCCGCAGTTTCGCCGCCGAGCAAGACGCAGTTGTTTTCCTTACACGCTTTTGAAATTCCTTCGACGACATCTGCCGTAACTTCCGGCGAAAGTTTTCCGGTAGCGAAATAATCGAGGAAAAAAAGCGGTCGTGCGCCCTGCACTAAAATATCGTTTGTGCAATGATTAACGAGGTCTTGACCGATCGTATTATGAATTCCCGTATCGAACGCGATTTTTAATTTTGTTCCAACACCGTCTGCCGAAGCGACAAGAATCGGTTGTGACATTTCGGAAAATGTTCCGTCGAACATTCCGCCGAAACTTCCGATTTCGGTCAAGGTTCGCGCATTAAAAGTTGATTTTGCAAAGTCTTTTATTTTGGCGACCGCTTCATCTGCTTTGTCAATCGAAACGCCCGCATCTGCATAAGAAATTGATTCTGACATATTTGAAAAATTATAAATGTTTCAGAGAAATTTGACCAAAGATGTTTACGCATTTCGCAAGCGAAAAACTTTAAATAATTTTTTCGCGGCGATTTTTACTACACAACGGGCAAAACTTTTGCGAAACTTTATTGACTAAAAACCATTCTGGCGTTTAGCATTTTTATTGGAGAAACTTATGAGTTTTACATTAACGGATATGGGCGCGGAAGGTTTTGAATTTCGCGCCAACAGTTGGAATTGGAAAACCGCGCTCGAAGTCATTAAAGATTTCGATCTGATCAGCCAAGGGAAAATTCAACAGATGAATTATAATGCGACGGGCGTTAAGGTCGAGCAGGAAGACGCGCACAGAATCGGCGAATACATCCGCGACAAACTTCTGCCGAAACTTGCGCCGAATAAACGCATCTATTCCGATCTGAGCATCACGGACGAACCCGACGACGGAACTCTCTACCGCGACGAAGACGAGCAATGGAAAAATTACAGTGCCGATCACGATTGGTTCAAAGAATTTTCCGAATTTTGTCTGAAATCGAAAGGTTTTCAGGTTTTTTAAATAGTTTCTGCCCACGAGATACACGAAAGTTACGAAAAAAGATTTTTTTTAGATTTCGTTTAATTCGTGTATTTCGCGGGCAAATTATTTTGAAGAATTAAAGTTTTATTATGGAATTTTCACAGCAAGTTTTTTCTCTATTAGAAAATGTTTGGTTTCAAGTCGGTCTTCTCGTTTTCGTCGCCACATTTCACGGTTACGGCGCGGCGTGGCTGGCGGTGCGAATGCTTTTTCGTCCGCGTCGTCCGATCAAATTTCTCGGAATAACGGTTTTTCCGCAGGGAATGATTCCGCGTCACCGTGCGCGTCTTGCCGAAGCTATCGGCAAAGCCGTCGGCGAAGAGCTCGTGTCGCCGGAAACTATTTTAGCCGAACTTTTTGAAAAGGATTTTTTGCGCCGGAAAATCGAAGACACGGTCAATTCCTACACGCAGGAATTTTTGCAGAGAGATTATCCATCCGTAACCGATATGCTGCCGGAGAATCTGCGCGAATCAGTTTTGGAAGCGGTTTTCTCATTGCAGTTGAAAGTCGCCGAACATATCGAATTTGCTTTGCAAAGCGAAGAAACTTTAGAGACGATTCGCGGATTCATCGAACGCCGTTCCGACGACATTTTATCGCGCCGCGTTTCGGAATTAGTTGATGACGAAACTGCTGAAAAAATCTTGAATTTCCTCGAAACGCGAATTCGTTCCGCCGTCCGCGAACCGGATTTTCACCGGAAAATTCACGAATTTATCAGCAACCGAATTGATGATCTGATAAATACGAAAACGCCGCTCAATCAAATGATTACCGACGACGCGATCGGACTTCTAAAGGAGAAAGCCGCCGGACAAATTCAGCCGATCGCGCATCAACTCGCCGAAATCGCCACCGCCGAAAGAACGCGCAAGCAGATTTCTTCGATAATAAAACACGAAGTTCAGGATTATTACGAGCAATTGCCGTTTTTCAAAAAGTTTTTCGTGTCGCGTGATAATCTGCTGGGCGAAGTTGACGATCTCATCAATGACAGTCTGCCGAAACGAATCGAAGAAACTTTGCAGGGCGAAATTTTTGCCGAAGAAGCTAAGAATTTTATCGGCGGCGCGATTGACAACGCATTTTCAAAACCTCTGCCCGAAATTGTCGGCACGATTGAAAATGACCAACTCGAAAAATTAAAAACGCAGATTTCCGACGGAATCGTTTCGTTTATCGGCAGCGACGAAACGATGAAAACCGTTTCCGCATATTTGACCGACGGTTTGGAAAAACTCAAACCGCACAGTCTTCGCGCGATTATGCAGACCGCGCATCCCGAATCGGAAGACAAACTTAAAAATATGCTCTCGAAAGGTTTGATGAAATTGCTTTCGCGCGAAGAAAATTTCAGCTTAATCAACACTTTTCTCGCCGCGCAGATTGATAAACTTCTCTCCGCACCGATCGGAAAACTTTCAAATCATCTGTCTGAAGACAAAATAAAATCCGGCAGCGCGGCTTTGACAACAACGATTATTGACGCGGCAAAAGCGAAACTTCCCGACGCGATCAAGGAATTCGATGTCGGCACGATGGTTAAAGAAAGAGTAAATAATTTCCCGGTCGAAAAACTCGAATCTTTGATTTTATCTGTTGCAAAAGAACATCTTAGAACGATCGAGCTTTTCGGCGCAGGTTTCGGCTTCGTGATCGGTGTCGTGCAGGGAGTTCTGCATTATTACTTCGCAAAAGGCGGGGTCTAAAAGATTATTTTGCCCGCGAATAAACGCGAAAAAAAGAGAAGAAAGTTAAAGAGAGAAACCTTTTTTGCTTCAAACTATCTTCCATTTTTTCGTGTATTTTCGCGTTTATTCGCGGGCAAATATTCTTAATTCCAACATTTTCAAAAGTTTTTTTTCAAACCGCGAACTTTTTCATTTCCGAAACCGTTGTTATTAGCAACTCTCTCCAGATGAGGAAAAATATATGAAAAAACTTGGAATAATAATTTTTGCAATAGCTTTAATCGCGGGTATCTTTTTGGCAAAAGCATTTTCTTCCGGCGAAACGGTCAGAAATGTTTTTTCGTTCTCGGTTTTTGAAAGGGTTTCCGGTTCGGGAAACACTGTGAACGAAGAAAGGAACGTCGGCGAATTTAAGTCTGTTGACGTAAGCGGCGCGTTTACGGTCGAAATTGTCGCGCAGAAAGACTTTTCAGTTGAAGTTGAAGCCGACGATAATATTCTGCCGCTCGTTAAAACCGAAGTCGAAGAAGGCGTTTTGAAAATTTCACGCGAAGGACATTTTTCGTCGCGCGGAAAAGTTACGGTTCGCGTATTCGCTCCGAACATCGAAAATCTCGACGCTTCCGGCGCGTCTAAAATTTCGGTTAACGACTTAAATAATGAATCTCTGAATCTCGATGTCAGCGGTGCTTCTAAAATTGATCTGAACGGCAAAACCGAACGTCTGAAAATTGATCTGAGCGGCGCGAGCAATATTGATGCGGAAAACTTAAAAGCAGAAAATGTTTCGGTTGATGCCAGCGGCGCGTCATTCGTTAAAGTTTTCGCTTCAAACGAACTCTACGCTGATCTTTCCGGCGCGACTCGTCTGAGTTATTCAGGCGAACCAAACAATATCATCAAGAAAACTTCGGGCGCGAGTTCGGTGAGAAAAAATTAAATACTTTTTCTTTCTGTGAAATTGTAAAAAAAGAATTCCACAAGGGAAGTTTTTCTTGTGGATTTTTTATGTTTCGACGGCTTCGGTCTGAATTCCGAACAAATCGTCTTCCGCATCTAGTCCGGCGGCGTAAATTTTTATTTGAACTTCGCCGACTTTGTAAATCTTTAAATCGCGCAGATTGTTTTTCAGCAAATCTCTCAAATAAGCGAAACGATTTGCATTTTCCGTTTCTTCTTCTTCAAACCAATCCTGGATTTTCGTCAGACGCTTGAAAAACTCATCAAAATCTCTTTCTTCAATTTTGGAATCTTTTACGGATTTCGTGCGATCTAAAATTATTTCCGTCGAAATTTGTTCGGATTTTCCGCCGTCAAATGCAGTTATTTCAGCATCGGTTTCGCTGATGTAATACAAATCTTTTGAGGCTTTTTTTATTTCTTCTAAAAGATTTGTATTTTTTTCTTTTTTATTCACTTTTTTTATTCGGGAAACCATATTTTTGATGCAAAATAAATATAATACATCTCGAAAATTTCCGCCAAGTTCTTATCAAAAAAGGCTTTTACACAGCTTTGGAAATTATTTTTAAAACCTGTGGATATTTCCTTGCATTTGCATACTTCATATGTTATTCTTGCACTCGTTTTCAGTAATAAAATTACTTGTAAATGTTGAAAACAAAAGACTTAAAGTTTTACTTTAAGTTTTAAGCAACTTTCCACAAGCCTGTGGAAAACCCTGTGGAAAACTTTCATAAAAACAGGAAAAGTTACCAAATCATAACGATTTGCACGGATGGCTTAAAGTAATTTGAAAAACGAAAAAGTAGAAAAACGAAACTGAAAAGTGCTTAAGGTTTCGAAGAAAGTTTAAAGAATATTCGCGGAGAAAAAGTATGGAAATTTCGGGAAATAATTATCAACCGGAAGCAGGTGTCTGGAATGACATTTTGCAATCAATGGAAAAACGTCTGAGCCGACAGATTTTCGATGTTTGGTTTAAGCCGATCGAGTTTGAAAGCTGTAACGAAGACGAAAAAGTTTTACGTTTAAAGGCGACACAGGTTACGAAAGATTGGATAAAAACGAATTATTCCGAAACGCTCGCTCAGATTATGCGCGAGTTGAATATGCCGCAATATCAGTTGAAGTGGGAAGTTGTGGAAAATAAAGAAGAATCTTACACGGACGACGAAGTTGATTTCTTTTTCGACAAACAGCCCGCGCCGACTTTGCAGAAATTCAACGAAAAAAGCACACCCGACACGAACGGCAAAAAAAGTACGACGCATTTTGTTGACATCGAACCGATCGAACATTCTTTAAATCCGAAATATACATTTAATAAATTCGTCGTCGGTTCGTGTAATCAATTTCCGCACGCCGCAGCACTCGGCGCGGCGGAAAATCCCGGCAAAACTTATAATCCATTGTTTATTTACGGCGGTGTCGGACTTGGCAAAACGCATTTGATGCACGCCATCGGACATTCTTTAAAGGAAAGAAACAGACATCTGCGCGTCGCTTATATTACGAGCGAAAAATTTATGAACGAATTGATCAACGCGATTCGTTACGACAAAACGCAGACTTTCCGCGACAAATATCGTTCGATTGACGTTCTTTTGATGGACGATGTGCAGTTTATGGCTGGCAAAGAGCGCACGCAGGAAGAATTTTTTCACACATTCAACGCGCTTCATAACGACCAGAAACAAATCGTTATCACTTCTGATTGTCCGCCGCGCGAAATTCCGACTTTGGAAGAAAGACTTCACTCGCGTTTTGAATGGGGATTGATTACCGACATCGAACCGCCCGATCTTGAAACAAAAGTTGCGATTTTAAAAAGAAAAGCAGATTTAGACGGCGTTGATCTGCCGGACGAAATCGCGTTTTATATCGCCGGAAAAGTTAAACATAATATTAGAGAACTCGAAGGTTCGCTCGTGCGTCTGATCGCAATTTCGTCTCTGCGCGGAACGCCGATTTCCAAAATGCTCGCGCAGGAAGCGATGCGAAATATCATTGACGAAGAAGAACCGAAAGTCGTTACATTAGAAAGAATCACGAGAACCGTCGCCGGACACTTTAAACTTTCAGTCGAGGAAATTAAATCGAAAAATAACTCACGCCAGATCGCAGTTCCGCGACAAGTTGCGATGTATTTATGTAAGAGATTAACAAAACACAGCTTCCCGGAAATCGGACGCGAGTTCGGCGGGAAGCATCACACGACCGTAATGCACTCGGTTGAGAAGATTGACGGATTAATTGACGACGATAAAAATTTCCACAGGATTGTCAGCGAACTTATAGACAATCTTTGCAGTTAGTTAGAGCAGTTCTAAGACAAATTAAATAAATATATTTCCACACGGTTTTTTAGAAAAAAGAAATGTATCGCGTTTAATTTGCATAATTTAAACAAAGTTTTCCACATTTCCACAGGTTGAGCAAAAAACAGCCTGTGGAAACTGTGGATAACTTTGTCTTGCTGTCAGTTTTTTCCACAGGCAAGGAAGTTTTCCACAAATTATCCACAGCCCTTGTGGACGACTTTTCACATTATTTTCAACAATTAACAGAGTTTTCCACTTTTCCACAGCTACTACTATTACTACTAGTAAATATATATAATTTTTAAAATAGTAGTTCTTTAAAATGCAAAAGTAATTTATTAAGCATTTAAAAAAATGCAGAGAAGGTTACATATCAAAATATATGAGAATATTTTATAGAATCTGTTAGGTAGAATTTATTTTTTAAGAAAGTAAGCAAAGTGAAAAAACAGTTGTTTATAAATTTGTAGAATTTTAGATTACAGATTTATAAACAACTGTTTTTTATTTAATATTCGTCATTCATTATTTTCAGAGTTTGCCTCGTATGCTTTGACAATCATCTGAACGAGTTTGTGGCGAACAACATCTCTATCGGTGAAATAAATAAATTCAATGCCTTCAAGGTCTTTTAAGATTTTCTGCACTTCAACTAAACCGCTGCGCTGACCACGCGGAAGATCAATCTGAGTTTTATCGCCTGTTACGACCGCTTTTGAGCCGTGTCCGATGCGCGTCAAAAACATTTTCATCTGCTCGCTCGTAGTATTCTGCGCTTCGTCCAGAATTATAAAAGCATCGCCGAGCGTTCTTCCACGCATAAATGCCAGCGGCGCAATTTCGATGATGCGTTTTTCGAGCATTTTTGTAACCCGTTCCGCATCAACGAGATCGAACAATGCGTCATAAAGCGGACGCAGATAAGGATCAACTTTATCCTGCAAATCGCCGGGAAGAAATCCTAGACGCTCGCCGGCTTCAACTGCCGGACGCGTCAAAATTATCCGCGAAACTTGTTTTTGAAACAGCGCGTGTATTGCTAGCGCGACCGCCAGAAAACTTTTTCCGGTTCCTGCCGGACCGATGCCGAACGTCAAATCGTTATCTTGAATGGCTTCGATATATTTGCGTTGATTAGCGGTTTTAGCGGCGACTTGTTTTTTTCCCGAAGGATTAAAACGCGCCTTCGTGAAATGATCTCTCAGCGAATAAGCGCGGTCTTCGGCAATCTGTTTGAAAGCATCGCGTAGTTCCTTATCGTTAAAAGAATTTCCCTCACTGAAGAGTTCACCGAATTCCTGCAAGATTTTCTTAACAGTTTCGACATCTTCAGGCGCACCGTCAATCGTTAAATCCTGTCCGCGAGTATTAACGCGCACGGCAAGAATTGATTCGAGGTATTTGATATTTTCATCGCGCACGCCGAAAAGTGTTTCAAGTGCGCGGGGCGGTAGTTCGATTTTGTTTGTTTCGCTCAAATTTATATAAATATTTCGTCGTAAGAAGTTATTTTTAGGCTACTAAATTGTCCTAACAAGTGTCAATAAAAAACAGTTTTTCCTTCTAAAGTCTTTTTAAATTTCTTTTTTTCGCCAATTTGCTCCAGTATTTTAATTCGCGGCGGCGATAATCAGCCGAATCGTTTGCGGATTCGATTGCCTGCTTAAAAATTTCAAGCGACAGCAAAGGCAGATGATTCGCCGCCCAACTCATCAGAATGTAGGTTGCAAGTGCAGCGTAATCGCGGCTTAAAACGACTCCGAAATTTCCGATGCCGCCGAAAATGCACATCAAAAGAATCACGAACGGAACGTAGAAAATTGACAGCGAGATAAACGGCGCGAAAAACGCGGATGCAAACGAAAAGAAATATAAAATATTATTGCCCACAACAGGGAAAAACTCTTTTTGACGTTGGCGCATTAATTTATCAGGGTCGAGATTCGCGTAATAATTCGTTTCGGCAATTTGTCCATCTGTTAAATGTCCATCTGGATTATTTTTGTCAAAACTATAATTTGTTAGATGATAATCAGCACGCGAAACGGCATAATTTTGAGTAATTTTTTGAATTGATCGCCATATTGAAAAGCAAAGGCGACGAGCAAAACCGCAATGACGGCAAACACCCAACTTGCTTGATCTAAAATGCCACTCATCGCCGAAGCAGGACGAAAATATATCTGAAAAAAAAGTTTAAGATTTTCCATATTCGTCTGAAATAATGTAAGAAAAAGAGGAAATTAATGTTTTTAGGCATAGATTTTATCTTCAAAAAATGTCAAGTTTTTTTTACGGTGCATTTCGGGTAAAATCATTATTCAACTTTATAAAACAAATAATTTAAAAATGTCAGAAGCAACAAAACAAGAAAAACAAACGAGAATTGAAACGGATTCGATGGGCGAAATCGCGGTCGAGACGGATAAATATTGGGGCGCACAGACAGAGCGCAGTCTGCATCATTTCGACATCGGTTTTGATGTGATGCCGCGCGAGATGATTCGCGCGCTCGGAATTTTGAAAAAAGCGGCGGCAATCGTCAACGCGGATTTGGGGAAACTTTCCGACGAAAAACGCGATTTGATCGTGCAGGCGGCGGACGAAGTTATCGAAGGAAAACTCGACGCGCATTTTCCGCTGAGAGTCTGGCAGACCGGATCGGGAACGCAGACGAATATGAACGCCAACGAAGTTATATCGAACCGCGCCATCGAAATTGCGGGCGGCGAAATGGGAAGTAAAACGCCCGTTCATCCGAACGACGACGTTAATAAATCGCAGTCGTCGAACGACACTTTTCCGACGGCGATGTATATCGCGGCGGCACAGCAGATGTCGAAATTGAGATTGGAAGTTCAAAAAGTCCAGAATGCTATCGAAGCAAAAGCGGACGAATTTTCCGATGTCATCAAGATCGGCAGAACGCATTTGCAGGACGCAACGCCGCTGACGGTCGGGCAGGAATTCGGCGGTTGGGCGAGTCTTATCGAACGCGATATGGAACGCTTGAATGCCGTAATGCCCGGACTTTTCGATCTCGCCATCGGCGGAACAGCGGTCGGCACGGGACTTAATTCGCATCCCGAATTTGCGACGCGCGCGGCGGCGAAAATTGCCGAACTCACCAAACTGCCGTTTCAATCGCACCCGAATAAATTCGCGGCACTTTCCGCGCACGACGAGATCGTTTTCGCGTCCGGCGCACTAAAAACTCTGGCGTGTTCGTTGATGAAAATCGCCAATGATGTTCGCTGGCTGGCTTCGGGTCCGAGATGTGGAATCGGCGAAATTACGATTCCTGAAAACGAGCCGGGAAGTTCGATAATGCCCGGAAAAGTTAATCCGACACAAAGCGAAGCGATGACGATGGTCGCCGCGCAGGTTCTCGGAAACGATGCGGCTATTGGTTTTGCCGGTTCGCAGGGGAATTTTGAACTCAATGTTTTCAAACCCGTGATGATTCACAATTTTCTGCATTCGGTCAGATTATTAAACGATGCGTGCAAAGGTTTCGTCGAATTCTGCGTTTCGGGAATCGAACTCAACCGCAAGCAGATTGATAAATATGTCGCCGACTCTCTGATGCTCGTTACTGCGCTCAATCAGCATATCGGTTACGACAACGCGGCTAAGATCGCCAAAAACGCTCATAAAAAAGGAATCAATTTAAAAGAATCTGCGGTCGAATTGGGAATTTTAGACGGTGAGAAATTCGATGAACTCGTCAAAGCCGAAGAAATGACTCACCCGTAAGGAGATTTTTATGAAAAGAAATTTGTTCACGAATATTTTAACTATTTTGGTTTTGCTGACAGCCGTCTCATACGCGCAGGCGCAAAAGGTTACGACTCATTCCAACGAGAACGAAGCGAAAAAGAACGCCGGACAGGGAATTACATTTAAAATTCCCCCGAAAGTAATTCCGACGCAGTGGAAGAATTTTAAAGGAATGTTGATGCTCGGCGAGAAATCGCCTTCCGGCGTTTTTATCAGTTACGTAAACGAAGGCGAAACGGTTGACAAATTGAAAACCCGCGCCGAAAAAGCAATTGCGCTGATGTTTGCTCACGAGGACAAAAAGGTTGACGAATTGGTTTGGGAAACAAAATCCGTTCCGGTTCATAAAGGAGATAAACCAGATTCCGGCGTTGCGCGAAGTTTCGACAATGATGAACAGGCACTTCAAATTACAACTTACGAGCGCGAATGGAACGGGTTGAAGCTCATTTACGGTTATTTTGCCAGAAAAAGCAAAACCAGCAAAAGTAAAGACGACAGCGCGAATTTTCTCGATGAAAACGGAAAAGGAAGCAAGGTTTTCGATGCTTTTTGGAAAAGTTTTCCCGATAAATAAACCGTCTATTCGTAAAGCGTGATTAAATCGAGTCCGCCGAGTTTGCTTTCTTCGACCAGATTTAAAATTCCCGTCATCCACATATCAACATCCGTGTCGCCCGAATCGGGGCGCGCGGATGTCAGGTTTTCCGCCGGAATTGATGCGAGCTCCGTGCGCGTTAAACCGCCCCAACCGGGAAAAGAATGCGGCGTTTGATTAAAAAGCGGTCTTTCCAGAAGTATAAACGGATCAATCATTCCGAGAAAACCTGATTGTCTGAGATATGTGAAAGTTTCGTTGCGGAATATCTCGCCGCTGCTGCTCGAATGGAAAACTCCGGCGATGTCCTGCCCGTATTGACGAATAATCGAAGCAATTGCAAGTGCTTTCATACGAGAAACCCGGTCGTTTTCATTACCGGAGTTTCCGAAAGGTTTTTGTTCCGCCAGATATTTTCCGAGATTTCCGCCGCTTAACGAATTGACGATTTCCTCCCAGACAAATCTCGCTTCCTGCATTTCTTCATTGTCTTCGCCTTCGTATATTTCCTTGCCTTTTTCTATTACCGCCGTTCGAACCGCTTCATCGCCGGAAGCAAAAAAATCTCTCAGCAAATCGAGTTCGACGCTCAAAAAATCGAGTCCGTATGACATTAATTAGTAATTCCCCCTTATTATTTCGGACGGGCGATAAACGCTGTTATCCGCAAAATGTAAACCGCGTCGGCGGGCGATTGCATTAATTGCCAATCCGGGCATATCAATTAATGCTTCTGGTGTATTTTTCTGATCGGCGCGGCGGTAAAATTTGACAAAATCTGCTTGTCGAATTTGAAGCGCGGCGGAAAATCCAGTCGAATCTTTTTTATAAACGGCATCCAAAAGTTTTAAAAGCGGAAAATATAAAGCGCGTTCGTAGCGAAATATTTTATTCGCATCAATTTTATCGGGATCATTTCTTTCGAGAATTCGGGCAATTATCTTTTCGTCCTGTCTGACAAAAGCGCACAGCAATTCAGCGACGACAAAGACCACTTCGTCCACTTCGACATTTTCGTTCGTGTAGCGTTCGCGTTTCGTATAAGCGAGCGAACCCGCGATGTCGGAATTTCCAAAAACTATCGCCAGCGAGAGCAATTTGATAAATTCGTAAGCCTGCTGCGGAATTCCCATTTCAAACGAATCGTAAAAATAAACGAGTGATTTGCTCAAATAGTCGTTCGTTTCATTAATCGGGTTATCCAGCGCGTAATTGTAACAACCGGCGGCATAATGACTTTTGCCCAAACCTTTGAACAAGGAAGGTTTTCTTTGAGCGTAACCTTGTTCGATGTGAACATCGAGCCGCGAAATAATGTCTTGTTCGATTTCAAGGTCTTCCGGCAGAATTTCTTCGTCCAAACCGTGCGGATAATCTTTCATAATTTTTTACCGTTGTATTTTATTCGAATTCTTGGAAAATCACGATTTTATTTACTTACTGCCTTGCCTCCGACAATTTCATAGGCATCTATCTTTTTCGGCTCCTTCAAACAATCGCCGTTATAATCGCCGCGAACGGAATGTTTTTCAAGTGTGTCGGTAGAAAAAGCAACCTCCATATCGGCTCCACTTTTCCGGCGACGTTTTTTTTCCTCGCTTTTACAATTTTTACATTTTCCGTCGGGCGCACCCGTATGTGCGGAGCAGGCGACATCCGGATGTCTGCCGTTATAATTGCTGTGTTTCATTTTATCAATGATAACTTCGGTATATTCAGGTGTACATTGCGTAACCCGTCCGCCGTTTAAATGATCTTTCCGGTCGCCGTATGAACTCGAACCGCCCTTTGCTTCTTTTATTTCCTTTTTTCCCGAAGTCGAATCGTAAGTTAAATCAACTACGCCGCAACCTCTGTATTCTTCGTGATCGCTTTTTGCTTTTTTAAAAGATATGCTGTGTCTTTCCGCATTATAGGCAATTGCGGCATTAGTGCCGATTTCTTCGCTGGCTTTTCTTTTTTCGTTCGGCGTTTTAGTCGAATCGGTGCAGACAGCTAAAAATGGTTTAACTTCGTCTTCGTAATCTTTATATTGCGGCGGCAGACAATATGCCGAAGTTGACGGTTTACACATAGTATTTTTGATTTCCGAGATTTAACTTTGTCCCGTAGCTTTCGGCTTCGCGCCATTCTGCGGGAGTTAAAAGTTCAATCATCAGTCGGACACTTAAATTCGGATCAACATCTTCGCGTTTTAATTGTTCCTGTGCTTTCGGATAATCGTCGAAATCTCGCGCGACAATAATCATCAAGCGAATAAAATCTTTGACGGGCGCGTCTTCGTCTATTCCGTATTTTTCGGTTTTTTTAAAGCCCGTTTTAACAAAATCGTCGAGTTCACTTTCCGTCAGTATCGGGAACTTTTGTGCAAGGTCGTTTCGAATTTGGTTTTCATCCGCCTTACGAATTTCCTTTTCCAAAAGGCTCATTTGTTCTTGTCTGATAACTAACATTAATTTCCAGATTTATTTTTATCAACCGCCGATAATAACCGTCATTTCACCTTTAGCGATTTTGTTCGGCGGTCCGAGTGCTTCGAGAACCGTATCGCCCATACGGGACGCGGGAAGATTATTTATCATCACGGTTGCCGAGCCGTCAATCACCACGCCCGGACCGTGAGGCGGAATCGGCAGAGGCGTTGTGCAGGCGTGAATATCCGCGCCCGCAGACGCACTCGTAATTGCGCTGCTCATTGCTGAAAGTGCCGCCGTTTTTGCCGCTTCTTCCGCCGCTTTTGCCGCCGGTGCGCCCGGAGTTCCCATCGCCGCCGTGGTTGCCGCCGCCGCCGCTTGAAGCGTTGTATCAGATGCCGTTTTTGCCGCTTGAAGCGCGGCGGCGGCGGCGGGCGGAATTCCGCGCCACGCCGGAAGAAATCCGATCAAGACATTAAAACTTCCCGGTCCGGGCGTTAAAATCGGCGGTAACGGATGAATTACATTATCGGTAATTCTGGCGGCTGGTCCTGTCGGCATAATTTTATTTCTCCTCGTTAATCATTTTATTTCAAACGCGCTCTGTTTCAGATTTCCGTCTGCATTTTCAAATTTCATCATTTTTTCAGCGTCTTTTGATTCGGCGAAATAGGATTCCACCTGACCGAAAAATGTCTTTATCTGTTCGTTTTCGCAGGTCGGCAGGAAATTTTGCAGAACTCTCGGATCGTAGAAACGAAATAACATCGGATTTCCGTCTTCATTATAAACTGTAATCAAAGAACGAAAATGTTTTCTCATTTCTTTGAGAGGCGGTCGGGCGTGAACAAAAATTCCCCAGTGTTTTCCCCAACATTCCTTTAAAACCCAATTTGTAAAAGCCGTCTGCGGATAAAGTCGAAACAAATAAGGTGTGACTTCCGCCATATCCGGTTCTAGTTCGCCGCTGAAAAGACAATAATTCGGAGGTTTCATCTCGAAAAGTTTCGACGGTAAGCCGGGAACGGATGCGCCGTCCAACAAAGCGTAAATGCGTGTTATTCTGCTGAACAGAATCTCTTCCAACTTTTCTTTGCTCATTGTCGTTTGCCGATAACCACACGGGTTATAAAATTACTCCGGTCATATATTGCAAAAAGGCGTTCCGCTAACTGCCGCATTTTGCAATGCCTGTGCTTGCTGACTGTAGGATTGCGGCGACAGAGGCGGCACAGGCGGCGGCGTAGCGGTGCGGTTGCCCGGATCGGCAGTATCAGCTTCCTTCGGGTCTTTTGGAGCATCAGGACTGCTTCCCGAACCCGAACCGGCAGCACCGCCGCTGTTTATCATTACCATCGTGCCTTTGATGAAAATTCCGCCCGGATTGATATTAATAAAATTCCCGCCGACTTTTAACGTCAAATTTGTTCCGGTTTCAATCGTCAAAGACGTTCCCGATTTCAGGTGAATCTCACTTCCGGCATCCACGGCGAATTTTTGTCCGGCTTTTTCCTGTATATTCGATCCGGCTTTTAACGAAAAAGAGCCGTCAATTTTTTCGTTTTTATCACCTTCAACCGTGAGATGTTTGTCACCTTTTACCTTTTCCAACTGGTCTTTTTCGACAATCAGATGCGAATCTCTTTTGACGATTTCCTTGCGGTCGTTTTTGATTCGGATGTCCTTATCTTTTTCGGCGTGGATGAATATCTGCTCTTTGCCTTTTTTGTCTTCAAAGCGAAACTCGTTAAAACCGCCGCCGCCGGTGGTCGAATCGGATTTAATGGTTGACTTCGTTTTTTCGTCCGGCAAAGTATAAGGCGGCATCGTTTCTTTGTTATAGACGCAGCCCGTGATTATCGGTCGGTCGGGATCGCTTTCCAGAAAATCAACCATTACTTCCATTCCGATTCGCGGAATAAACATCGAACCCCAGTTATTTCCCGCCAATCCCTGCACAACGCGCAGCCAACAGGAACTGTCGGAATCATATTTGCCTTCCCTGTCCCAGTGGAATTGAACTTTGACGCGTCCGTATTTATCGGTAAAAATTTCCTCGCCTGCCGGACCGACGACGGTTGCCGTCTGACTTCCTCTGACCGTCGGTTTCGGCGTTTTTCTCAAAGGTTTGAACGGCGGATTTCCTGAACCGTGCGCAATACAATCGAATGTATTCGTGTAAGGTTCGGGAATAATATCATCGGAGACATAAGTCGGACTTTGCTCGGCTTGATGCGTAATTGAAGTAATGATGTATTGTATGTTGTATTCGTTTGTCGGATGATTTCTTAATTTGAATTTATATCCGGCGGTCATCCCGCAAAATGAGCCGTAGCCGTTGGCGACGCGATAAGCGGCATCAATTGCACCCATTTTATTTTCGACGGTGGCTTGTTTATCGGTAAATACGTTTTGCAGGTTCGCAGGGCGTTCGCTGCCCGATGAATCAATGTCGTCATATTTGCGAGCGTAATTTCCGGGATATTCGTAACGCTCGAGTTTCTGGTTGCCGCCGACGTTAAAAAACGACGGCTGTTCGGAATTGAGTTTATTATTCGGAAGTTCAAATGTGTGATCCCAATTGGTTATTTTTCCGCTCTGTAATTGATAATCTATTTTGAAATTTCCAACCGAACTGACAAAAACGTCGTCTTCCGTCATCTTCAGGTAATAATCGAGTTCGCTTTTTCCCGGACAATCACGATGCGATTGCGACGTATCGGCAATCACCATTTTGTCCGTTCCGCCTGTTTGGTCAAAAAAGTAATAAATTCCTTCCTCTTCCATCAAACGTGATGCAAAATCAAAATCCGATTCATTATATTGAACGCAGAAATTGCGCGGTTTGAGATCGCGCTGAATTTCATAAGATACTTCAAAGCCTTCAAAGATTTCATTTAAGATTTCGGGAACGGTCTTGTTTTGAAATATACGGCTTTGAATATTCTGCGTTAAAATCCATACATTCGGAACGATCGTCGCATAATAATAAGTAAAACGCTTGTCACGGTCGCCCTGTGAAAAACGACTGACGATGCCGCTCAAAGTTCGTGCCGTTGCATCGCGGTGTGTAAATCCGATTGTAACCGCTTGCCCGAGAATTGACTGCACATCAACCAACGTCGGCTTATGTCCGGCTTCGTTTTCCTCGTGTAAAAGTTCCACCTCGACCGAAAAAAGCGTAGAAATTTGTTCATTCGCCGTCAAACGGTTTAACAACAAAAAATCTTTTCCCAAAGGAGTTGAAATACTCAATAACCTGCCGTCTTGTGTTGTATTACTCATAGTCGGTTTTCTTTTATTTCCTGAAAAATTCCAAAACTCGTGAAACAAACTGAAGAGGTGTTTTCAAGTTTAGAAAATAATCTGACTTCTTTCAACTTTCATTATATTGTAATTTTCTAGATACAGGACAAAAGTAGCGTAAGTTGTTGCAATCGTTGGTCTTGCCTTGTGATTATTTGTTCCGGCAGAAACTGAGATGGTCAAGTTAAACAAGAGAAAAAACTTTCTCTGTTCCTTGTTTGTTTTATTTTCAACTGCTTTTCATATTCCAATCGGACTGACATAATTAAACCCGCGAACACCAGTATTACCCAAACCTCTGGAAATGCCCGCCCCGATGCCGCCGCCTAAGATGCCGCCCAAAATGCCGCCGCCGATTGCTCCCCATTTGCCAAAGTATTTCCCGCCAATCTCGCTGCTCGAATATCGAACCGCCGAAGCCCAGCCCCGTCGAGAGTGCCGAACCCGCCCAACCTAATGCTCCGAAACCTAAACAAAACGAGCCGATCAATCCGACCGCGAGGTGCAGATTCTCCAGCCACGGTTCGACTTCCGGCGTAATTTCGACTCCGGCACATGCTCCCGTCGGCTCACTGATAAAGACATTCGGCGAACCTTGACTGATCTTAAAAGAACACGCACCAGTATCCGACACGCGAGCCGCCGGAAATTTTTCGATGAACACATCATCGAACCTGTCGCAATCAACTGCAAAGTGTGATCCTGGCAAAGTGCGGTATCAATACACGAACGCGCCGCCAGAATGCCGTTGATGAAAACCGTCGCCGCGGATTTGTTGATCGCGCCTTTCGGCACGGTCATTTCACCTCCGATCAAACGCCCGACTCCGCCGCCGACTGCCGCGCCCGTCAACACTGCGCCGACGGCAATCAACGCCGGAATCGCCGTGCCGCCCGAAGCCACCGCCAAAACAACCGCACCGACAACTAACGCGCCGACAATCATTCCGGTTATTAAACCGCTGCGCTGCTGCGTGTGCGATATTTGATCTCCGAATCGGGCTGCTGCAAGCATATTATAAAATTAATCTAAAACTTAGCGGTTGACTCAAGCCGAAAGTTAAATGTTTCGACGAAATCATCAAGAATATTTTCATACTTTTGATGCAGACGCTCCAAAACCGTAAATGTAAAAACCAGAGATTTTCCGTTTCTGACAAAGACATATTGTTTTTGACGGATTGTTCCGCCTTCGCCGATCCAACTGGAAATTACTTTTCTTCCCGCAAATTCATTGATCTCGATTTCTTCTTCCAAAATAAGACGAAAACGCGGCAGAGCCTTCGGCATTTCTTCGAGTTGTGCGGAAAGATAATCTTCCAGATTTTCGCCTTCATTTAATTTGTCGCGGCTGATGACGATATTCCATTCCGGATTTTCCGATTCGTCCGGCGTGAAAATATTCATCGAGCGATCCGTCCAATTATCCGGTAAATCAAACGTTCCTTCATTAATGTGATATATACTCATAAAAATTTAATCCGAATTAAGCAATACATTTGCGCCCTTAACGCTGTTATCGCCGGTTGCTACTGATGCAATCGGACCTTTACTGATTAATCTGATGTCGTTTCCGGCGATCTCGATAATTCCGGCTTCGTTCATAAAAATACTGCTCGCGCCGACTTTCAGCGTAATTTGCGTCGCCGCTTCGATATAAATCTGTCCGCTTTCGGATTTCACGACAATATCCTGCTTAACCGTGTTTGACTGACTTCCGGCGACAACCGCATTGGTTTGACTGCCTTCGCTGACGGTCGTGGACATATTGCCCTTAACAGTTTCCTCTTGTTTGCCGTCAACTTTTATCGAACGATCAACGACAACATACTGCGTATCATTATTCAAAACGGTCGTGTCCATATCCTTCTGCGCGTGGATTCTGATCAGTTCGCCCGCCTTGCCGTCCACAATGGCTATTTCGTTATAACCGCCTCCGCCCGGTGTCGTATCGGATTTGAATCCCATCATATTCGCGTTCTCCGGCAATTTATACGGCGGCATATTTGCCGGATTATACACCGATCCTGAGACGATCGGTTGATCCGGGTCGCCTTCTAAAAACTCGACGATCACTTCGTGTCCGATGCGCGGGATGCAGATCGTCCCCCAATTCTTACCCGCCCACGGCTGAATCACCCGCATCCAGCACGAACTGTTCGGATCGTTTTTCCCGTGTCTGTCCCAGTCGAACTGCACTTTGATGCGTCCGTATTTGTCGGTGAAGATTTCCTCTCCCGCCGGTCCGACGACCGTCGCCGTCTGGCTGCCTTTGACCTGTGGCTTCGCTGTTTTGCGCGGCGGGATAAATCGCGGTTGTCCTGCGCCGTGCATCAGACAGGTAAAATAATTTGTGTATGGATCGGGAATTTTGTCCTGCGTGATGTAAACCGGATTCTGTTGGGCGTGATGCGTGATCGTCTTGATGACGTATTGCCGATTGTAATCGGCGTTCGGATGTCCTTTTAATGTAAATTTATAACCGCCCGTAAAAGTGCATAGAACGCCCTCGCCGTCAATCGTTCGATAACTCGCGTCGAGTTCGCCCATCCGATTTTCGATTGTCCGTTGCCGGTCGGGGAAAATGTCTAAAAAGCAATCTACTGCAAATTGCCCTTATTTAATTTTTGTTATTAAACTAATTCCGGTCTGCGACAAATCCGGTATCATTAGCCAAATCTTGTTCGGCATATAGGGCTGCATATTCTCTAGCTTTTTCAGCAAAATATGTACTAGCAAAAGGTTGAATTAGTTGAAGGATATTACCGGCTATTTTACCTCCACGATGTTTCATAGCAGTATTTCTAAGCCGTTCGCTCCTCGCTGTCGCTGCTCTTTTAGCAGCGACGGATCTTTCATAATTTGATCTTCTGTTCATTCCGCGCATATTTCCACTTCTGTTGGTAAATCTACTTCTGACACTTTCCCCATAAACACCTTTTTTAATGTTTTCTATAACCGGTCGCATTTCAGGAGTTTTCTCAGGCGAATATGAGCCGTTTCTTTCTCCGGCTTGAATTGCCCGTTCAAGTTGGGCGATTTGCTCTCTGGATGCTCCATTTTTCTTCGCTAGTCTTTGAATATCTCGAACTTCACTGTACATCCAAACATCTGTCGGATTATATTCGGTGTCGGGTCCTATTGACTCTGGCGGCGAGTTAGGATCGGTGTTTATATTTCGATACATATCGTCTGCGCCAAGCTCGCTATCGTTTCGCATATAATCTTGTTGAGCCCCAGTCAATGGATTAATCACCAAGTAGCCGAAACCTATACTTCCGACAAACCAAGCAGAAGCCTGAAGCGCGGGAACAACACCCGTAAAGGAGAGACCAAAAAATAATCCGCTGACGTAGGTAGCTAACGAGTTCAAACCCACGTCAGCAAGATTATTTAAGCCGATTGCTCTGGCTGCTTGCGTAGCTAAAGACTCACTGATAAATGGAAGCAATGAACCGCCTTCTTTGCATTGTAGGACGGAACGCTTATTAACTGCTTCAAATCCGTTAAAAGTTACAGTATTGTGAAATACTACCCAACTGGAAGCAGCCAATCTATCATTACATTTAGTGGTATTTGAAAAAAAACTATATATTGCATAAGCAATAACGGCTACTGCCAATATTCCTAAAAAAATTTGCCGGCTACAGGAATCCACCCGAAAGCAGCACCTAGTGCCGCTGCCGTCCCTAATCCTGCCCCGAAACTAGCTAAAGCCGCCGGCGAAGCCCATTGTGTTTTACACTCGAAATCTTCATTTATTTTTCTATCCTCTACGGTCAGCCAAGGTCTTTGTCCGGTATTATAAATGACGGTGAATTCCATTCTTTTTCCGCCTGCTCTCTCAAGCTGACGATAGCCGAATCCCATGTGTTGAGTGCAAACCACATAACATTTTTCAGGTAAAAAACTACTCATATATTTTGTTTTTGCGAATAGTAGTAATTTTTGAAACCGGAAGAACCGGATTTTCTCTTTAAATCTTTTTTTATGTAATTTTTTTCAATGGCGTATGATTCCAAAGTTAAAAACAACTCATCAAAAACCTTCATTCCCCTAATGCCTGTGATTTTAAGGAAATCAGAGCCATCAACAAAAATAACGACTTTTGTTTGTTTAACCATTAAGCGAAGTAATTTGTATGATTTTTTTTTGTTCCATCCTCTAATATGTATTTTTTCCAAATCCGACAACATAAATCTGCTTTGCAACTTACCACCAAAATAGATATTAACAACTTTATCGGTAAGCGTAATTTTCCATAGTTTCCTGGTGAATCTTCCATATAAAACTGAAAAAAAAGCAGCAGTTATAAGACTTACTAAAGCAGGTAATTGGGGTGTATAAAAATCAAAGAAAAAAATACATAACCAAAAAGGAATAATGGTTACAGGTATTGATAAGATCAATCCTATAATTATCAGATTGAAGCTAAATCCGTAGAAAATAAATTCTTTTTCTTCCATAAATCTAGTTTTTTACCTTTTTCATATTGAATGAGCAAACATTTTCAACATTATTCAGAATTTCTTCTTCAATAGAACATTCACCATTTTTAACTACTCTCGTATATCTGTCATATGTCAGATTAACAATAAATTCAATCTTATACTCTGAGAACTCATATTGAATATGCGGTTGATATATACGTTTGTATGACTCCTTAGTTAAAGAAATAAATTCTTCGTTTGGTATCAGATTACCTTTTCTGCTTATGCTAATTGTTTCTTCATTTTCTTCTACTACATCCGTATTAAATTTTAATGGAACAAAAATATTTGGAAAAAGTAATGATGTAAATTCAATTTCTTTGACAGGAAACACATTCGGCGGATCATTTATTAAATGATTATCAAACAACATAAAATAAAAAAGATTTGCTCGATACTCAAATCCGAGATCGTAGTCTTCTGAAAATTGCTTATTTCCCGCATTCACTATCTCCTCATAAACTTCAGGATTATTGCTTTTAACAAAATCTATAAACTCTAAGTTTTGCAAATTTCCTTCTCTAAAAAATATCCAATCTCGTTCTAAATGCGCCTTGTTTAATATCTTATCAAATTCTCCGTTTTCATTAAGAGAAAAAACGACGTTATGTTTGAGCTTTTCGTTCTCTGAAACCATCTCAAACGATTTATTGACAACCGCCGGAGAAAAATTATAGTAATGTTCTTCCAATTTCACTTTTCCAAATTCTTTATCTTTTCCTAAATCTATCAAGTATTGAAACTTTTGACTGCCGTTAGCAGTAACTGTTCCGTCAACTTTGGCTAAACTTATCTGTTCGCATCTATACCTTGCCTGTTGAGTAAAATCAATACTCTCTATAAACCTTTTTTCTTCCGCTAACTTATTTTCTTCCATAAATGTCCCCGTATTTAGTTGATAATCACCTTACTTCCTTTGATCGTAGTAATCAGAGATGATAACGAGTGAATCGTGCCGTCGCCGGCATTTATTGTAATGTCAGTTGGTGTTAATGTAATGCTGCTCGCTCCGCAAATAAGTTCCATCTTCTCAAGTGCCGTGTATTTTATTGTTTTAGCGGTAAGTGTATCGCCGGCATTGATAATTTTGGTTTCCCGCCCACCCAACTTAATTTCCAAACTGTCGCCGCCCTTCTCGATAATTTCCGTCCGGTCACCTTCTTTGATGGTCAACGAATCGTTATTGACAATAGTTGTCGTTCTATTATTCAACACGGTCGTTTCCATATCCTTCTGCGCGTGAATCCTGATGAGTTCGCCTGCCTTGCCGTCCACAATTACGATTTCATTATGACCGCCGCCGCCTTTTGTTGACTCGGATTTGAATCCCATCATATTCGCATTCTCCGGCAATTTATACGGCGGCATATTCGCCGGATTGTAGACCGAACCGCCGACAATCGGCTGATCGGGATCGCCTTCGAGAAATTCGACGATTACTTCGTGTCCGATTCGCGGTATGCAGATCGAACCCCAGTTTTTTCCCGCCCACGGCTGAATCACTCTCATCCAACAAGAACTGTTCGGATCATTTTGCCCGTGTCTGTCCCAATGAAACTGCACTTTTATGCGCCCGTATTTATCGGTGAAGATTTCTTCTCCGGCAGGTCCGACCACCGTCGCCGTCTGACTTCCTTTGACCTGCGGTTTCGGTGTCTTGCGCTCCGGGATAAATCGCGGCTGACCTGCGCCGTGGGTGATGCAGGTGAAATAATTGGTGTATGGATCGGGAATTTCTTCTTCGGCGGTGTAGCCCGGATTCTGCTGAGCGCGGTGGGTGATGGTGGTGATAATATACTGCGTGTTATATTCCGCTGCCGAATGTCCCTTAAGTTTGATGCCGTCATTCCGCAGATTGATTCTCTGCTGATGGTTCTTCTTTTGGAGTTGTTTTCAGGCGACCAATCAAAATTTCAAATGCTCGTTTATTGATTAGCCATATTTGAGGATTTACTTTACGAGAAGGTCCAAATAAACCGCACAAAAACCAACCATCTTGATTATTTCCGACAAAGATTCTTGTTTCCGCTTTCAATTCGTTTTTAATCCCTTCACCCTTCGATTCCCAACAAGCAACGAGTCCGGCGCGTGATTCGGTTGAGGTCAAAGGTAACTCGGAAATTGAAACACCGTTTTTTCTAAGATCGGCGATGTAATTGTTAGATAAATTTTGCGCGTCGGATTCTTCCGAATTTTTTACTACCGTGAAAGTTAAAAATCCGGCTGTCGTATATTCAATGATATTTTTGATGTCGAGAACAAGCGCATTTTCATTGCTGCTGTCGTTTTGTGTTACTGTCCACGATTCAGGAACATAGATCAAAAAATCGGCAGGTTCGGCACGCGAAAATGTTTGCAGACGTTCGGCAAGTTCCCAATCTGCCGGATTTATTAAAGCAAAACTCGCTACGGCAATAAAAAATGCGTTGGCAAAATCAGCATAGTTCGATTCAAGCGTCCGCGCTTGCAAAATAAACAGACGATTTAGCGATTTAATCGCCAGCCAACGGAAAACGACTTCGCCATCCGGCATTTCCGCTTTGGTTAAAAAATCGGAAACAGTTCCGCCGGGCGTATCGTGGTCGCGGCGGTCAAGAATTTTCTGTTCGAGAGATTCCAAATAAACTTCCAGCCATTCGCCCGGTGAGACTTCGCGTGAAAGCAAAGTTGTTTGAATTTCGATTTCGCCGCGTGGTTCGTCAATCGAACGAAAAAGAGCAATTGATGCCAAAGGGTTTTCCGTTGTTAACGGCTCCGGCGCAATATCTACGGGTCGCCAATTACGCGGGATGACTATTTGAAAATGATTTGCTTCATCTTCTGCCAATGTGTGCGAGCATCGCCAATAATTTTGAGATAAAATCTCTTTGCTGTAGGGCATTTCTACCGGAAAAGGATAATTTTTAGACATAAACTTTTTCTTGTGTTCCAATTAACAAACTCACTATAATAAACATAATTGAAATCATTTAACTATCGAAAAATCGAGCAATGCAAACAATTAATATACCGCAAGCACTACCGGAAACAGGCTTCAAAGTTCCGGTTCGAGCAACATTTATCGGCTTTAAAAAAATTCCGTTAATTGCCGTCGCTTCTAACAGTCTTACATCTTCATTAATTCTTTTTGAGAATCACATCGAGTATAAAGTTTGCCGGACAAGACGTTATAGTTACTCGAAAATTGACAGCATCGGCATCTTTAGAACCGTCGGAACTGAAAATATCGAAATTAACAATCGCAACAGTTTATTCAGTTTTAGCGGCAATGTTTTTGAAAAGGAAAATTTGATTGAAATCTTGAAATTTTTTAAGCGAAAACAAATTCACCTAACTAATAAAGCCGCTAACTTTGTTCTTCAACACTAAATAATATAATGATTTAATTTTCAATTATGCAAACGATATTCATACCCGAAATTTTACCAAACGACGGATTTCCCTTTCAAATTGCCGCCGCTTTCACCGGATTTAAAGTTTTTCCTCCGCTGATAGCATTTTCAAAAAATACTGCAACGCCGCATTTAACTCTTTACGAAGATCACATAACTTATAAAGTTTTTCGTACAAAATCAGCCAAGTATTCCGACATCGAAAAAGTAGATGCCGCCGCATATCTCGCAAAAAATCTGACTTTATATTTCAAAAATTCTATTTTTAGATTTACAGCTCAATTTAATCAACGCGAAGATTTGATTGAATTACTTAAATTCCTTCGATCAAAATCAGTTCAACTTTCCAAAAATGCAGATAATTTCATTTCGCAACGATGAAATTGTTTGTATATTATGTAAAAACAGACTAAATTCAACTAACATATAAAATTTATGAAAACTCTTTTTATACCGCAAAGCATTGATTCTGATGGATTCAAAGTTCCGATTAGCTGCACCTTTACGGGAGTTAAATTTCTGCCGATTATAGCATTGGCAACTAACAGTGCGTTTCCTAATTTAACTCTTTATCAAGAACATTTTACTTATCGAGTAATCAGAAAATCATCGGCAAAATATTCCGACATCGAAAAAGTAGATGCAGTCGCTTTTAGACTTATTCAAAATCTAACTTTGTATTTCAAAAATTCTTTATTCATACTAACCGTCCAAATTCTTCAACCCGAAGACCTCAACGAATTAAGCGGTTTCTTTTACAATAAAGGCTGCTTGCTTACTGAAAAAGCAACAATTCTGTTAAATTCCCGGTAAGATTAGAGCTTATTAAAAGCCGACAGTATAATAAAATATGCAAACGATATTCATAGCTGAAATTTTACCTCCCGACGGATTTGCTTTTCCCGTTGAAAATCCATCTTCGGCACTCAAGTGTTTTCCAATTATAGGCACCGGATCAGGAACTACTAATTCAAAATTAACCCTGTTTCCAAACTCCATAAAATTTAAGGTAGTTTTGACGAGAGAAAAACTTCTTTCGACAATTGAATCAATTGATGTCGAACTGCATGTTTTCTCTATTACAAAATTCGGTCGTTCGCAAAACGTCATTATTTTTTTCAAAGACAGCATTTTGGCTTATCGCGCTAATATTCGTGAAAGGGAAGATTTAATTGAGTTACTCCGCTTCTTTCAACAAAAATCTCTTCCTTTCACTAATAATGCTCTTGATCTAATAGAAAATAGAAAAATACAGTACTGAAATTTTTCTAATGATAATACGTCATAAGTGTCATTTTTGCTAGAAAAGCATAATCCATACACAACTTTTTTTCTCTTGCATTCAAACGAGTAATTTTACTATATTTATACTGTCAACAGAAAATTTTTCATTTATCAAATTTCAATTATGCAAACCTTATTTATTCCGCGAGAAATCAACGATGATGGATTCAATGTTCCGCTTAATCGAACTCTCACAGGATTTAATTTTCTCCCCGAAATATCATTTTCAAAAAATAGCTTTTCACCGCGTTTAATTCTTTATAAAGACCATTTCCTCTATAAAGTTATAATTGAAAAATCAGCTAAGTATTCCGACATCGAAAAAGTAGATGCTGCCGCATATCTCGCAAAAAATCTGACTTTATACTTCGAAGATTCTGTTTTTAGATTTACAGCTCAATTTAATCAACGTGAAGATTTGATTGAATTACTAAAATTCTTTCAGCAAAAATCACTCCCTCTCACTCATAAAGCCCTTGTTCTTATTGAAAAAATATAACGCTGTCGGAAATTCACCGCTTAAATTTAATTTACTTCTAATAACATTTCAATAAAATTATCCGCCGATAAGCACCATCGGATGACCAAAAGCAAGAGCATTTGGAATTCCACCTTCCCCAATGCCCGGCGTACTCGGAACTGCCGGTGGAGCATCGGGTGGCACAGGGGGCGGTTCATATTTTCTACCAATACTTATGTCTATATTTAATTCACCTCCCCAAAAAGCCTCAGCTTCACCAAATCCTCCAAAATGTAGCCGCCCCTCGGTTTTATCATAATATAACCATCCGCCAGCACCACCGCCAGCAGCACCGGCTGCTCCTTCCAGTTCTGCGTTTGTGCCAATTGTCCAATTGGTAAAAGGAATAGGTATAGACTGACGAGCAGTGCCTTTTATTGTTGCTGCTTCAGCACTAGCTTTTCCTGCCAATACCATACCTACACGACGACCATCATCGCCAAGAAGAACATCGCCTTTGGCTTCTGCGTGAAACAAATTATACTCACCGCCAATTGCACCATATGGATTAAGTCCTTTATCTCCCGCCGGACCAACTAAAAGTTCCCCACCTTGTTTGAGCATTCCGGCTTCTCCGCTTCCACTTGCACCAATTCCGGGTATCCAACCTTGCCCATCAACAGTTGAGCCGAGTTGTCCTCGCCCGTAAAACACATCTAAATTATGTTTTGCTCCGAACTCAACAGGTCCTACGTCGCCGTATGCCTGATTTCTCATTCTCACTCCGCTGGCTTCGCCGCGGACAGTGTCTCTTGTGCCGTCTTTATCCGAATCTAACACTTCACCTTCGATGTGAGGTCCGCGTGCAGGAAGTTCATCATCGAGTTGAGCATCCATTTTACCTCTTTCTTTCTCATTAGCACTGGCACTCCATTGCAGAGGTTCTGCACCGACTGTCGGCGGAACTCCCGTTCCCGAAACGCCGACAACCGCACAACCGCATTTGTCCAACTTTCGCGCCGCCTTTGCTCCCTCGATAAAAACTTGCTCGGCACCCTGAATGATGACACCCGTTCCGTGAACCGGACAAATGTATGAATCACCCTTTCGCGCCGCCTTAAAGCCGCCGATAATAACCAGTTTTGCGCCTTGCACAATTGCGCCGCCGTGTAATGTTGTATCTCCGATTCTTGATGCTTCCGGCATAATTTAATTTATCTATTTGTTCGTTAATTTATTTCATTAGCAGTTAAGTCTAATCGGTTTACCGAGAACTTGAACTTGTCCGCCTTCGATCAAAACTTCAGGACTTTCAATAGTAATCTTTGCAGGTTCGAGAGTAATTTTACTCGCTCCGCAAATAAGTTCCATCTTCTCAAGTGCCGTGTATTTTATTGTTTTAGCGGTAAGTGTATCGCCGGCATTGATAATTTTGGTTTCCCGCCCACCCAACTTAATTTCCAAACTGTCGCCGCCCTTCTCGATAATTTCCGTCCGGTCACCTTCTTTGATGGTCAACGAATCGTTATTGACAATAGTTGTCGTTCTATTATTCAACACGGTCGTTTCCATATCCTTCTGCGCGTGAATCCTGATGAGTTCGCCTGCCTTGCCGTCCACAATTACGATTTCATTATGACCGCCGCCGCCTTTTGTTGACTCGGATTTGAATCCCATCATATTCGCATTCTCCGGCAATTTATACGGCGGCATATTCGCCGGATTGTAGACCGAACCGCTGACGATGGGTTGGTCGGGATCGCCTTCCAAAAACTCGACGATCACCTCGTGTCCGATGCGCGGTATGCAGATCGAACCCCAGTTTTTTCCCGCCCACGGCTGAATCACTCTCATCCAACAAGAACTGTTCGGATCATTTTGCCCGTGTCTGTCCCAATGAAACTGCACTTTTATGCGCCCGTATTTATCGGTGAAGATTTCTTCTCCGGCAGGTCCGACCACCGTCGCCGTCTGACTTCCTTTGACGACCGGCTTCGGCGTTTTCCGTTCCGGCACAAACGGCGGTTGTCCCGCTCCGTGCGTAATGCAGGTAAAATAATTCAGATAAGGTTCGGGAATTACTTCCTGCGTCGAGTAACTGGGATTTTGTTCCGCGCGGTGTGTAATCGTCGTCAATATATATTGAGTGTTGTAATCGGAGTTCGGATGTCCCTTTAATTTGAATTTATAACCCGCGGTCATTCCGCAAAATGTTCCTTCGCCGTCCGCCGTCCGGTAATTTGCGTCTAATTCGCCCATCCGGTTTTCGATAGTTCGCTGGCGGTCTGGAAAGATATTGTTTAAGTCCGCCGGTCGTTCGCCGCCGCCGCTGTCAATGCCGTCGTATTTTCTCGCGTAACCGCCCGGAAACTCGTAAACTTCCAAAGATTGATTGCCGCCGACGTTAAAAAGCGACGGCTGCCCGACTTCGAGTTTGTTGGTCGGCAGTTGAAAATTATGATCCCATTCGGCGTATTTACCGCTTTGCAGGCGATAAGAAACTTGCATATTTTTGATTGAGCTGACAAAAACATCACCCTCCATCATTTTCAGGTAATACTCGAGTTCGCTTTTTCCCGGACAATCACGATGCGATTGCGGCGTGTTGGCAATTACCATCTTATCTTTGCCGTCTTGGTGTTCAAAGAAATAATAAATCCCTTCTTCTTCCATCAGGCGCGCCGCGAAATCGAAATCCGATTCGTAATACTGCACACAATAATTGCGCGGTTTGAATTCGCCCTGAGTTTCAAATGACACTTCAAAACCTTTGAGAACTTCTTCTAAAATCTCAATTACGGTTTTGTGTTGAAAGATTCGGCTCTGAAATTTCTGCGTCAAAACCCAGATATGCGGAACGACCGTGGCGTAATAATGTGTAAAGCGCGTTGTGCGGTCGCCTTGTGCAAAACGGCTGACGATTCCGGTCATTGTGCGCGTCGTATTATCGCGGTGGCGAAAACTGATCGTTACGGTTTGTCCGAGAATTGAAGCGGCATCAATTACGGTCGGTTTATTTCCGCTTGTATTTTCCTCGTGCAAAAGTTCGATTTCAGCATTAAACAGCGTCGAAAGACCTTCGACGGCAGTAATCTTATCGAGCAGTAAGAAATCCTTACCGAGTGGAGTAGAAATACTTAATAATCTATCGTCTTGTGTTGTAATACTCATTGTTTTTATAAGATCGCCGCAAATTTCATAAATCTGAAAACAATCAATCTAAAATAATGTTTTCCAGTTTCATAAAAAATCCTTTATCGGTTTCAACCATCGCCGCCTGCCATTTATCTTTTCCGTTTTGCCAATCACTAAATTCGTATTTATCGTCTTTCGGCTTACCGAAATCAGTATTTGGCAGAGCATTTTCAAGAGATTCCATAAAAGTTTTGTTATTGTCGCCCGTGATTACATCGCCTTTCAAATTTACGGATTCAGAGGTTTGAATTATCCATTTTTCATATTTCGTTCCGTCGTGACCGCCTTCTTTGACCTCCGACAAAATCTTCGCCGACGCGGGAAATTTTAATCCCGAAAGTTTTTCCACATCGCTGATATTTCCCGTCATATTTTTATTGTTCTGGATTTCCAATCTTTCGCCGCAACTGCCGAATCCGGCGGAGATTCCCGCCAGAATTATTATCGAAATAAAAATTGCTCCGAATTTCATCTTCCGCGTCCGCCTCGTCCGTGTCCCGCACCCATCGGCGCAGTGCTTAAATGTCCCCAACTGACAGTTTTTTTGTATGAACCATACATATTAAATTCTTTCGCTAATCCTTCGCGGTGAAATCTTCCCATAAATGCGTCGGTAATTTCGATTCCGAAAATCTCGACGTGTTTGCCGCCGTCCCAGTTGTAGCGGTCGAAAAATTTATATTCAAACTCGAGTTCATAGGATTTTCTGCCGTTTGCTCCGGCGGTGACGGTCGCTTTTCCCTTGCCCCAAGCCGAATAACCGCCGACGGCGAAAAACCAATTGCGGTTTTCAATTTTTTCGATATAACCGCCGCGTGCATTTCTGGACGTAATAAAATGCGTCCCGACCGGAAGCATTTCGACATATCTTTTGGCTTCGCTTAATTCACGATTATAAAGTTCGCGCTCGTCGGCGACATCGTGCAGTAAACCTTCAAGATCAATCGTATAATTTCTGCCGGAATTATGAAAATAATGCACCAAATGTTTAACCGCATCATCACCGATAAATGCGTAAGCCGCGCCGAGAATCGAAATAATTGCGGCTTTTTTCGCCTGCATTTCTACAGTCGTCGCTTCCGAATTCCACAAACCCGCGCCGGGGTCGGGCGTGATTGTCGGGTCGCTTCTTCCTATCGTGTAATTTGGCATCGGTTTTTTATAAACTTTAAAAGTTCGTAAATACTTGACGTAAAAACATTTATTATTTGCCGAAGTATTTCAAATAAAATAAACCGCCACGATGATGAAATCTCACGACGGTTCTATTTTATCTTTAAATTCAGCTAAATAATACTAAATTTTTATCTCAAACCATTTAACTGACTTTTATCGGTTTATACAATTTCGTAAGCGAATTTTTCATTGTCGCCGACCGAAACGTGAATTTTCTTCACGCCTTCGCCCTGCGCCATTCTTGATAAAACTTCGCCGCTCATTTCCGGCAAAAGTGTTCCCGTCAAAATGTTGTAAACATTCCGCGCGCCCGAATCAACGTCCGTGCAGCGTTTTGCTACCGTGTCAATTACCGAATCGTCATAACTAAACTGCGCTTTATGATTTTCCGCGATTCGTTTTTCGATCTTGCCGAGCTGCAATTTAATAATTTCGCGCATTACGTCGTCGGAAATCGGATAATACGGAACGGTGAACATTCTTCCTAACAGCGCGGGTTTGAACGCTTGAACCAATTCCGGTCGAATCGTTTCGACTAAAGCCTCTGGATCGGGTTTTGTTTCGGGATCGGCGCAGATTTTCATAATCGTGTCCGTGCCGACATTTGAAGTCAGCAAAATGACGCAGTTTTTAAAATCAATCTCGCGCCCTTCGCCGTCTTCCAAAACGCCTTTGTCAAAAACCTGATAGAAAAGTTCCATCACGTCCGTGTGCGCTTTTTCTACTTCATCGAGCAGAACGACCGAATAAGGTTTGCGCCGCACCGCTTCCGTCAAAACGCCGCCTTCGCCGTAGCCGACATATCCGGGCGGCGAGCCTTTCAAACTCGAAACCGTGTGCGCTTCCTGATATTCGCTCATATTTATCGAAATCAGATTCCGCTCGCCGCCGTAAAGCGTATCGGCAAGTGCAAGCGCAGTTTCGGTTTTTCCGACGCCGCTCGTTCCGACCAGTAAAAACACACCGATCGGACGTTTCGGGTCGGTCAAACCTGCCCGCGAAGTTCTGATTCTCTGCGCGATCGAATCGAGCGCGTGATCTTGTCCGAGAACTCTTTCCGCCAATTTTTCGTGCAAACTCAAAACCGCGAGAATTTCGTCCGCGACCATTTTGCCGATCGGAATTCCCGTCCAGCCGGAAATAATTTCGGCAACCGCTTGTCCATTGACGACGGGCTGCATCAGCGGTTCTTCGCCTTGAACTTCTTTAAGTTCCGCCGTCAGACGTTTTAATTCACCTTTGAGAAATTCCGCGTCTTCCGTCTTCAACTCGTGATTTTCTTCCGATTCCGTCGCCTCAGTTTCGTCAGACAAAGGCGCGGAAGTTTCATTCGCCGGATCAGCAGAATTTTCAGCCATTGCCAAAGCCGGATTTTCTTCGGCTAATTCGGCTGAACTTTTTTCCGAAACGGTTTCAGCATTTGCGCCGTTTGAATTTTCATCGAACGGCAGATCTTTTTCGAGCCGCGACATTTCCAGTTTCGTTCGAATATTGCGGACTTTCCCGACCAGATCTTTTTCTTTTTCCCATTGCCCGTTTAATTTTTCGAGTTCGCCTTCGGTCTTTTCCTTCGCCGCTTTTAATTCTTCCAGACGCTCGTCGTGTTCGCCGTCCGCGACCTGTTCGCGTTCGAGATTGTTGATTTCGGTTTCCAAACCTTGAATTCTGCGCGTCGCATCTTCGACCGGCGCGGGCGTTGCGCCTTGTCCGATGGCGACTTTCGCGCAAGCCGTGTCGAGAACGGAAACGGATTTGTCGGGCAATTGCCGTCCGGCGACGTAGCGATGCGAAAGTTTTACGCATTCGACGATCGCTTCGTCCAAAATCCGCACATTATGATGCTGTTCCATAATGTCCGCCATTCCGCGCATCATTATGATCGCCTTTTCTTCGTCCGGTTCGTCAACTTTGACGACCTGAAAACGCCGCGCAAGTGCCGCGTCCTTTTCAAAATATTTTTTATATTCCGCCCAAGTCGTCGCCGCAATCGTCCGCAATTCGCCGCGTGCGAGTGCCGGTTTTAAAAGATTCGCCGCGTCGGATTGTCCCGCCGAACCGCCCGCGCCGATCATCGTGTGCGCTTCGTCAATAAATAAAATTATCGGCTGCGGCGAAGCCTTAACTTCTTCGATAACCGATTTTAGACGATTTTCAAATTCACCTTTGATTCCTGCACCTGCTTGAAGAAGTCCCATATCGAGCGTTCTGACAATGACGTTTTTCAAAGGTTCGGGAACGTCGCCTTCGACAATCCGCCGCGCAAAACCTTCGACGACGGCGGTTTTTCCAACGCCCGCTTCGCCCGTTAAGATCGGATTATTTTGTCGGCGGCGCGTTAAAATATCAACGATCTGCCGAATCTCGAAGTCGCGTCCCAAGATCGGATCAATTTTTCCCGCCCGCGCCTTCGCCGTTAAATCTTCGGTGTATTGATCGAGTGCTTTGGTTTTCCCCTGAACACCGTCGGCGATTTGTCCGCCCTCCGAAACTCCGGCGGTTTCGCCGAGCGAGACGGCATCACGAGCTTCGTCGGATTCTGCCGTGATTTCCTGCAAATTTTTCTGCAAAGATTCGACCGAAATATGATTGAATTCTTTTGAAACATCCCGCGCAATCCGCGCCAAGCTGTCATCAGACAAAAGCGCGAGAATCATATGTCCCGAACGCACACGCGCCGCGCCGTAATCAACCGAAGCCAACAACCACGCATCCTGAAACCAACGCGGCAACCGCTCACTCAAACCGGGCGTGCGCGAATTTCCCGACTTCAGGCGGTCAATAGCCGTATTGACATCTTTTGAAAGACGATCAACATTTACCTCGAAATGATTGCAGATTTTGTGTAAATCCGTATCGTTTTCGTCAAGCAGTTTCATCAAAATATGCTCGACCTCGACATCATAATTTGTCCGCGAAAGGCACAAGCCCGCCGCCGCTTCCAACGCACCGCGGCAGGTTTCGTTTAATCTGCCGACTAAAGACTTCAAATTAACATTCATAATATTCTCCGAAAGTGTGACGAAAAACCGTAAAAATTAAAAGATTTCAATCTTATTTTAAGTCTTAAAATAAGAAGTTTTCAACCGCCGGATTCATTTAAGTAAAAAACCAAAAAAAGAACGGTTAATGTTCGATTTATCATCGAACATTAACCGTTCTTGTATTCAAAAATATTTTTCGTTCTAGTTATTCACCGCGTCGGACTTCGTACAATATTTTTCAAACGCTTCAGTCAACGCCTGAGCGATAACTTGCGGCGGACGACCTTCGAGGTCGCGGCGTTCGAACATTGCGACGAGTTCGCCGTTTTTCAAAAAACCGATTGACGGTGAAGACGGTTGATAACCCTTGAAATAATCACGCGCAACATCAGTCGCATCAATGTCCGCTCCCGCAAAAACCGTAATTGATTCGTCCGGTTTCGCTTCCGATTGCTGCAACGCCATCGCAATTCCCGGTCGAACTCCGCCCGCCGCACAGCCGCAGACCGAATTGACGACCACCATCACGGTTCCGTCCGTATTTTCGACCGTTGATTTTACTTCTTCAGGATCTTTCGTTTCTTTAATTCCAAGCTGCGCCAACTCTTGACGCATTCCGTGTATCATTATTTCTGGATATGGCATAATATTTATTTCAAACTGCAAATTTCAGATTTCAAAAAAGGAAACCTGACTTTTTTATAAAGTATCGGTCTTTAAAGGGTTTTAGTCAAGTTAAGGCAAAACCGAAGAAATGTGATTTATCAATCGAAAATAAATTTAGAAAAGTGTTTGATTCTGCGCCGAAATACACTCTTGCTTCGTATGTATTTCTGCATTATTAATGACTTTCGATGCAAATCTCTTACCTAAATTCTTTTTTGTCTTCCCTAAATGATTTAGGTAAGGCAATTTTATCATTAGGGAACTCCCTGAAGAGTTCAGGGAAGGCAAAACTAAATTTCTTGGCGGTTTCTGGGCTTGAAAGAAATATTGCCTGCCGGTTTTGATATACTGTTGCCGAAACATTAACTATAATGAAAACGTAAAAACACGAGATAATTTCCGCAATAAAAATCTGACAACGGAGTTTGGCAAAATGAAAAATAATATCTACGCTTTAATATTTGTATTTATAATAATCGTCATCGGCAACACGGTAATTGTTGCACAAAATAACGATTTGAAACCACCTATGGCAATAAAAGAACCGAAAGTAACAAAGATTCACGGCTACGAAGTAACGGATAATTACGCGTGGCTGCGCGACCGCGGCGAGAAGAAAAGTCCGGCGGTTATGGATTATCTGAACGCTGAAAACGATTATATGAAATCGTATATGAAGCCGCACGAGAAGTTCACGGACGATCTTTACAAAGAAATGCTCGGGCGCATCAAGCAGGACGATTCGAGCGTGCCGTATCGCAAAGGCGATTACTGGTATTTTTCGAAGACCGAAGAAGGCAAACAGTATCCGGTCTATCTGCGGAGCAAAACGCGCGACGGGAAAGATGCGGAAGTTTTGCTCGACCAGAACGCGATGGCGGAAGGTTTTAAGTATTTTGCGATTTCGGAATTCGACGTGTCCGACGACGGAAATCTGCTGGCGTTTTCGACCGACACGAACGGTTATCGGCAATACACTTTGCAGATTAAAGATTTGAAAACGGGCAAGATTCTGCCGAACAAGATCGAGCGCGTAACTTCGGCGAGCTGGTCGAATGACGGGAAATATCTGTTCGTTACGACCGAAGACGACGAAACAAAGCGCAGCGACCAATTCTGGCGGCACGATGTCGGCGCGAACAAAAGCGATCTGATCTACGAAGAAAAAGACGCACTTTTTAATTTATACGGCGGACGCTCGCGCGATAAAAAGATGATCTTTCTTTCGTCAATCGCCAAAACGATGCGCGAAACTCGCTATCTTCCGGCAGACAAACCGCTCGGCGATTTTAAAGTCGTTGTGCCGCGCGAGGAAAATCACGAATATTCGGTCGAGCATTACGGCGACGAATTTTATATTTTGACTAACAAAAACGCCGAAAATTTCCGCGTCGTCCGTGCGCCGGTCAGCAATCCTTCGATGAAAAACTGGAAGGATTTTATCGCGCATAATCCGGCGATAAAACTTGAAGACATTGACTTTTTCAAAGATTACGCCGTCGTCTCCGAACTCGAAAACGGTCTGGAATATTTGAAAGTAATGGATTTGAAAACGAAACGCGCGAGCGAGAGAATCGCTACGCCCGAATCGGTTTACACGATGAATCTGGGAACGAACGCCGAATTCGACACGGACGCGATTCAATACGGTTACGCTTCGATGATCACGCCGAATTCGACTTACGAATACAATTTCAAAACGCGCAAAAGCGAACTTTTGAAACAGCAGGAAATTCCGTCGGGTTACGACAAAACGAAATACGAAACAAAACGAATTTGGGCGACGGCGCGCGATGGCGTGAAAGTTCCGGTTTCGATCGTGATGAAAAAAGGCACGAAGCTCGACGGCAAATCGCCGATGCTGCTTTACGCCTACGGTTCTTACGGGCTTTCGATGACACCGAGTTTTTCGACGGCGCGTCTGTCGCTCGTTGATCGCGGAATGATCTACGCCATCGCGCACATTCGCGGCGGTTCGGAACTCGGCGAAAAATGGCGTTTGGACGGGCGAATGTTCAAGAAACTGAATACGTTCTACGATTTCGTTGATTCGGCGAAATGGCTCGTTGAAAACAAATATACATCGCCCGACAAACTCGTCATTCAAGGCGGAAGCGCGGGCGGAATGTTGATGGGCGGCGTGGTCAATATGTCGCCGGAAACCTTCAAAGCCGCAATCGTGCAGGTTCCGTTCGTTGACGTTTTATCAACGATGCTCGACGACACACTGCCTTTGACGACCGAAGAATGGATCGAATGGGGAAATCCGAACGAAAAAGAAGCTTACGATTATATGCGGAAATATTCGCCGTATGACAACATCGCAAAGCAAAATTACCCGAATATGCTGGTCGAAATCTCGCTTTACGACAGCCAAGTTCCATATTGGGAAGGGGCGAAATTCGCCGCTAAAGTGCGCGATATGAAAACCAATGATTCGATTATTTTGCTAAAAACAAATATGGGCGCGGGACACGGCGGTTCGAGCGGACGTTTTGACCGTCTGAAAGAAATCGCGTTCGATTACGCTTACGCGCTGACGCAAGTTGGAATTGAGAAATAAATTTACGAATATAACGATTTTTTTGACAATGTAACAAATTTTTCGACAATGTAACGATTTTTTTGACGATGTAACAAATTTTTCGGCAATGTAACAAAAAATTTATCAATATAACGGGAAATTTATCAATATAACAATAAATTTACGAATATAACAGCAAATTTGCGTAAATAAAAACGCGGAGCGGACTGGAGCGCAAGCGTCCCCGCTTGCAATGAGCGCAGAGCGCGAAAAATGTTTAATATCTTTAAGGATTAGTTTTAACTTTAAAATTCGCTTACATTTTTTTCGCGCCGAAGCGACGCTCAATGCAACCGGGACGGATTGCGCTCCAGTCCGCTCCGCGTTTTATACTAAATATTTCACCATCGAAATTCGCGTTCCGTCGTCAACTTGCTCGAATTTCACTTCGTCCATCAATTTCTGCATCAATTTCAAGCCCCAACCGCGTCTGCCTTCGTCGGGATTTATTTGTTCGGCGTTTTTGTCCTGCAGGCGCAGACCGCGATTTGAGACGGTGATAATGATTCTGTCGTCTTCAAACGCGATTTTCTGATAGATTTTCCGGTCGGGACTGTGCGAATGTTCCGACGCATTGATGCAGGCTTCAACGAGCGCGGTTTTTATTTGATTGATCGCTTTTGACGGGAAATTGTAACGCCGCGCGACTTCTTCGACGGCGTGCGCGGCGATGAGTTCCGTGTCTTCGCCCATAGGCACGACCATCTCGAATTCGTTCGGATTTACTTTTTCGCTGATCGTAATTTCCGCGCCGAGATATTCGATCAAAAGTTCGATCTGTTTCTTGCTCGAACCGTAAGCGTTTCTTTTTCTTAAAACTTCCGACGCTTCCGGCGAAAAACCTTCGGGCGCGACGAGCCAGACTTTGAATTTCAAAAAGTTGCACATCAATGCGACCATTTCCAGACGATCACACCAAAATGCCGCGAGTTCCGCCGTCGCTTCGAGTTTTGAATCAATCTCCGCCGCAACCCAGACGATCTGATTTTCGTCCGTGTAATTCGGTTCGAGAAAACCGAACGCGACTGCCGAGCGTTCTTTTTCGACGAACTGTTCTATCGAAGGATAAAACGCGACCGTGTGCGCCGCAAAGGCAACTTGCGGCAGATGAATTTTGTTTTCGTCATTTGCTAAAAACTTTAAAATCTCCGCGTTTGATGCGCCTTTCAGATCGTTTTTAAATTGCGAATAATCAAGCAAAGCCGCCGGAATTTCCTGATAATCGAAAACCGCCAGAAGTTCACGCAAACCGATTGCCGAAGTGCGCCGGTAAAATTTCGCCATCAAGCGCGGCGCACGTTTTAGGAAATCCGAAAGCATTTCCGCAATCACGAGCGCACGATTTTCCGCTAAAATTTCCAGACGAAAACGCGCCGTTATATAATCGGTCAAAGCTTGATTTTCGCTCATCGCTTCGATCTGATTTGAAGAAACGCGGATAAATTCGTGAATATTCAAAAGCTGAATCGCGCCGTAAAATTCGCCGCCTTTCAAACCCGAACGATTTTGCCAGGATTCGAGCGGCATTTTGCCCGTTTCAACCGTCAGCGCGTCATATAAAAGCCCCAAAATATCCTGATCCGTTTCAATGTCAGGCGCGATTTCATTAAAAATCTCGTCGAAATAATTTCCGATCTTCCCGCCGAAAATCTCGTCGGCGTAAATTTTTTCGACCGTATGATAACTTTCCAAACTTGAAACATTCGCCGCTTCGAAAACGGATTTGATGAACAGAGGATTTCCTTTTAATTGTTCGGCGAGCAGGTCGCGCGTTTGATCGTTTATTTTTATCGAAAATGTTTTCGCCAGATTTTCCGCCAAAAATCCCGCATCGGAAAGCGAAAGAGGTTTGATTTCGAGAGTTTTGAAATTGCCGGAATAAAATTCGTCAAAAACAAAACGTCTTCTTCCGGCAATGACGAAATTTGTATTCGAATGCGAAAAAACTTCGCGCAGAATTTCCAGAAACAGATCGCCGTTTTCCAGATGCAGACTTTCGTGAACGTCGTCAATCATCACGAAAACTTTGGCTTCATTGGCGGCAGCGCGAAGCGGCGCACTCAGACAATTTTTGATGAAAGTCGAATAATTGTTAAGTTTGCTTTTGCTCTGACAAGTTTCGATCAGGCGGTCAATCCAATAACCGTCCGAAGGTTGAGCAAGCTGTGAAATCTCGCAAACGTCGGGCGAAGCGTCGAGAATTTTTTTATCATTGCGACGAAATGCGACCGTTTGAAGCAGAAAAGTTTGCAGGAAACGAAGCGCGGCATTTTTCGCCGTTTTATCGGATTTTTTTAAACGAAAATAAAACGGAATTTTCTCCGGCTGCTCATAAAAAAGCCGATCGTAAATCTGCCGCAAAAGTTCCGACGCGCCGAGTTTCGGAGCGGACAAAACAAGCAATCCGCGTAATTCCCGTTCTTCTTCTTTTGCGTGATGCAAAATAAAATCGGTTTCCTCCGTTCTGCCGATAAAGTTTTCGGCGGAAATTGTTGATAAAATATTTTCGCGCTTGGAATTCATAACAAATTAATTTTGCAGACGATAAAGAAAAATTAATCACAGATTTAAACAGATAGACACAAGTAACAAAACTGGATAAGTAAATAAAGAAACCGCTTCTAATTCCTCTTATCTGCGTTTATCTCTACCAATTTTTGGTTAAGTTTCTTTATTCGCACTGTTCATATTCTCGAAAATCTGCACATTATTTCGTCCTCGATTTTTCGCTTCGTAAAGTGCTTTATCCGCCGCCGAAATTAAATTTTCCACCGAATTTAACGCCAGCGAAGAACTCGCAACTCCGATGCTGACTGTAACTTGGCGGTTCGGAAATTTAGTCGTGTAAACTTTTTGACGAATGCGTTCGGCAATGATTTCCGCTTCTTCGCTCGTCGTCTGCGGCAGTAAAATAGAAAATTCCTCGCCGCCGTAACGCGCCGCCACGTCTGCGCCGCGCAAAGTCGCCCTTAGATTTTCGGCGACCAATTTCAACGCTTTGTCGCCTTCGGGATGCGTAAATTTGTCGTTGTATGATTTGAATTCATCAACATCAATCATTAAAAAACTCATCGGATAACCGTAACGATTCGAGCGTTTAATCTCTTCCGCGAGACGTTCTTCGAGATAGCGGCGGTTCAAAAGTCCGGTCAGCGGATCGGTTACGGAAAGTTGTCTCAATTCACCCGCTTCGTGCTTCAAACCGGCTCGGTCAATCGCCACGGCGATCTGCGACGAGAGCGATTTTAGAAGTTCCAGATCGAATTCGTCGAAATTTTTCTTCCCGGTTTTGTCGGTAAAATTTAACACGCCGATCTTACGTTTACCAATCGAAACGGGAAAACCGATGAACGAATTCGTTTTGTAATTTCTATCCGTCGGCGCGGGCATATTCAAGACGAGTTCGGCATTTTGCGCCAAAAGTGGTCGCGCATTGTGCAGAACTTTCAACGCGGCGCGGCTGCCGACGTTTTCTTTTATCGTCTTTAGCTTGTCCGCATTTTTACCGATTGCGGTTTTAATTTTCAGCGAATCCGTTTTCAAATCGTAACACAGAAGCGAACCGCGTTCGGCATTTAAAAGTTCGGCGAGATTCTGGAGAAGATTTACCAGAAATTCTTCCGAATCTATGCTTTCCAGGCTGTCGTTAAACTTTTTAACGCTGCTTTCGATCCAGACTTTCCGCGACAATTCTTCGCGCAGACGCAGAATTTCCAATTCGGAAGCGACGTTATGAGAGAATTTTGCGATGAAACGCTCGGTTCTTTTGTCCGCAATCCCGTCGCCGACGATCAGCGCGCTTCTGACTTGATTTCCGACGGCAATCGGAAAAAGGCGGATTGTTTTTGAGTCGCCTGACTTATTTTTTTCTCGCAATTCGAGAGCGTTTTCCCCGCGTGCGGCTTTTAGAATTCGTTTGTCATTCGCCGGGACTCCGATGTTCAACGGCTGATTTTTCAATCTGCCGCTTGCCAGAACTTTTTCGAGATTATTCTCGCGCAGTTCGAGCCACGCGAGCGATTCGAGTTTGTAGTGTTCGGAAATAAAACGCAGAACCGCCGCGCACGCCTGACGGTAATTTAACGCCAGAAGCGAGCCGAAAAGTTTGCGCCACGCGTAAAGTTCCTCACTCTCGCGTTTGTTTCGCCGGACGATTTCGTCGGCGTATTCTGTCTTCTGAAAATGCTCGATCATTTTACCGGTCTCGGCGGTTTCGCCTGTCTCGGTTCTGACGGGTAAAACCTCATTCGTGCTGTTCGTGCTTTCTTTAAATCCTAGAATCAAATTTTTCTCTTCTCCACTTAGATTTTCAATTTCTTTGGCGATTTGCCCGATATTTTGCGCTGAACTGCTGAGCAGAACATTTTCAAAAAATTCGCTCGGCGGAAATTGTTTCCAATCGCCGTCAATTGCACGTTCGGTCGCTTCGCGGTATTTTTCCGCTTTCAGAAAAGTTCTGCCGACAATGGCGACGAGCAGTTTTTCTTCTGCTTCAAACGGCACGGCAACGCAGTTCAATCCGGCATAACATCTGTAAGGAACTGCTTTTCCACCTTCGTGCGCCATCTCGAACGCCTTGCCGCAAAACTCCGCGCAACTTGGCGCGAATTCTTCCGATTCATATAAAAAACGGCACATCGAATTGTTGTTCGCCTCAGTTAGTGATTTTGAAACATCGTCCGTAACGATGACCGCCAAACCGCTTTCTTCCGCCAATCTTTCCTGCCAGATTTTTTGTTTTTCGTCCAAAATCATTGTCAGTTATCAGTTTTCAGTTATCAGTTTTCAATTGTCATCTGTTGCCAATTAAGCCATTTTCCGGCTGTTGACCACCAATTACTGATTTCTGACTACTGTCTTAAAATATCTAATCGCCCGTGAATTTCAAGAAAATTTTCATCCTATTTAAAAGATTATGGCATAAAAATTGTTTATAAAACTAACAGACGACGATTTTCGAACACAATTTTTGACTTATAAAATTTGTCGTCATTTCAAGGAGGTTATTATGGATAAACAATTAAACAACACAAAAGTAGCAATTTTAGCAACGGACGGATTTGAACAAAGCGAACTTTTCGAGCCGAAAAAAGCGTTGGAAGATGCGGGCGCGGAAGTAAAAATAGTTTCTCTCAAATCAGGAGAAATCAAAGGTTGGGACGAAGATGATTGGGGCAAAACAGTCAAGGTTGATATTACGATTGACGAAGCAAACGCCGATGATTTCGATGCGCTTCAACTGCCGGGCGGCGTAATGAATCCCGACAAACTACGGATGAACGAAAAAGCCGTAAGTTTTGTTAAAGCGTTCTTTACCGCCGGAAAACCGGTTGCCGCAATCTGTCACGCACCGTGGACATTAATCGAAGCCGATGTCGTTGACGGCAGAACGATTACATCTTGGAAATCGCTCAAAACCGATCTCGAAAACGCCGGAGCAAAATGGGTTGATCAGGAAGTCGTGACGGATAATGGACTTGTTACAAGCCGCAACCCGGATGATTTGCCTGCATTTAAAGATAAGATGATTGAAGAATTTGCCGAAGGTTATCACCGAAAACAGAAAGCCGCAACAAGTTAAAATAACATTTGCGGTCAAAATACAAACCGCAACTTTCTGAATGTATTTAATACACAATTGTTTTGATACATTTTGAATGAAAATAAACAAAATGCCGTAAGCTAAAGTGTTTGCGGCGTTTTTAGTTTTTGGCACAAAGATTGTAATAGACATTCACAAGTCTTTAATAAAAGACATAGAACAGGGAGGAACAAAAATTATTATGACAAACGAAGAAGCTATTTCAACATTAAACAATTTAATCGAAACAAATAAAGACGGACAAGAAGGGTTCAAACAGGCGGCGGAAGGTGTAGATGACAGCAATCTGAAAAGCACGTTTTTTGAATATTCACAACAGCGTTCACAGTTCACGGGCGAACTTCAAAGTCTCGTGAGAGAATTAGGCGGCGACCCTGAAAATTCCGGCAGTATTGCCGGAAGTTTGCATCGCGGTTGGATAAACATTAAAACAGCCGTTACCGGAAAAGACAGCGCGGCTGTGTTAAACGAAGCCGAACGCGGCGAAGACGCGGCTAAAAAAGCATATAAAGACGCATTGGAGCAAGATTTGCCGGCAAATGTCAACGCGGTCGTTTCAAGACAAGCGACAGCTGTTCAAGTCGCACACGACAAAGTTAAATCATTGCGCGATTCGGCAAACGCAGCGGCGGCTTAAATTCATTCCTCACACTTAAAAACGGTAAAAATGGGACAAACTCTTTTGAGTTTATCCCATTTTTTTATTTTACAGTTTTCCATAAAATACTTATACTTACCAGATTATAGTATTTGGAAATGTATCTGCGAACAAATGATACAAGACTGCAAAATTTACGAATCTTTGTTAAAAAGCAGGAAACGCTTGATATAAAGATCAAGATTTTTGATAAAGCGGCAAAACTTCGCTCCGATCATTCAGCACAAAAACTCCAGATGCCTTTACATACTGCTACGGCTTTGCAATATAACTGTAACGAGTTCTGTACAAATGACAACTGCTTAAAAAAGGTTGCCCCATAACTTGTCAAGAATGTTTTTACTATTTAAGATGCAGTAAAATTTAAGATTAAATTAAAAGTATCAAACGCATCAAATATTCTTAATTTTTAACTGAATCAACATTTCCGATCGCGCCCAAATTTTCCGCAACATTTTCTTCGATATACGGTTTTTCGGAATTAATGCGAATGCAGGCGGCGAAATGACGCGGTTTTATTTCGACGAGCTTCGGTTCGATCTTTTTACAGTCTTCGATCGCATAAGAACAGCGCGTGTGGAAATGACAACCCGATGGCGGATTGATCGGTGACGGGACATCGCCCGTCAAGATGATTCGCTGGCGTTTCGCTTCGATCTCCGGGTCGGGAACGGGAACGGCGGAAATTAACGCTTGTGTGTAGGGCATCAGCGGTTCGGCGTAGAGTGATTTGCCGTCGGCGAGTTCGACGATCTCGCCGAGATACATCACGGCGACTCTGTCCGCGAGATGGCGGACGGCGCGCAGATCGTGCGAGATGAACAGGTAAGTCAAGTTCTTTTCCGCCTGTAACTTCTCCATCAGATTCATTATCTGCGCCTGAATCGAAACGTCGAGTGCGGAGATCGGCTCGTCAGCGACGATAAAATCGGGATCAACGGCGAGGGCGCGGGCAATTCCTATTCTCTGACGCTGACCGCCGGAAAATTCGTGCGGGTAACGTTTGATAAAACGGCGCGACAGACCGACGGTTTCCATCAAATCCTGCACGGTTTTCTCGACGCTTCCGCCTTTTGCCAGACCGAACGTGCGGACGGGTTCGCCAATGATATTGCCGACGGTCATTCGCGGATTCAATGACGCATACGGGTCTTGAAAGATCATCTGCAAATTCTTGCGCTGTTCGCGCATTTCACCTGACGACGCGCCCGTCAATTCTTTCCCTTTATAAAAAACTTGTCCGCCCGTCGGTTCGGTCAAACGCAAAATCGCTTTGCCGAGCGTGGATTTCCCGCAGCCCGATTCGCCGACGAGTCCGAGCGTTTCCCCGCGTTTAATATCAAGAGTCACGCCGTCCACAGCCTTAACAACGCGCCGCACGGGATTCGATCCCGTCAGCCTGCCCAAAAGACCGCCGCCGCCGAGGTCGTAATAGACCTCCAAATCTTTCATTGAAATTAAATTTTCTCCGTTTGTTTCCGTCATTTGTTTTATTTTTTACTTTTCCAATTCGGCTAACCGCGCCGCCATCTCTTCCGTCGTCATCAAAAACTCGTTCGTTTCGGGATTGAACAAACGTAGAGTTTCGCCCGTGTCCACGAATTCCAGATTTAAGGCTTCGCTCAAAATGCGACCGTTTTCAAAATCTACTTTTACCAATTCGTCTTCGATCAATTGATAAGCGATTAAAGGTTCGGGCAGATGAGAGTGTTCCAGATCGTAAACGTAATATTCCTTCACGCCGAGTTTTTGATAAATTGCCAGTTTCGTGCTGACATCGTTAAACCACGTCGTTTCCGAAGCAATTTCGATAACGACGGACGGGACGATCTTTTCTTCCCAGAGTTTATAAACTCGCGGCGGCGTATTCTCCAGACCGAAAAAAGTCATCACATCCGGCGAAACAAACTTGTTCGGATTTCCTTCCTCGTAATAAAGCATACAATTGCCGAAAGTCTTAACATCTTCGCGGCTTGCGAAAAATGCCATTAAACCTGAGATAAGCTGAAAACTCAGCAAGAAATGTTTAAATCCTTCAGGCATAATCGTCGGGTCATCGTCGGGATAATAAACTTCGCCAATGTCCGCCGATTGCGGTAGATAAGATTTCTGAGTTGATATTGTCGAAGTATTAATGCTCATTTATTTTACTCTCGCCGCTAACGATTCCTGATAAACTTCCTTTGCGAAATGACACAGCGAATGATGATTTTCATTGATCTGCACGAACGGCGGGAATTCTTTTATGCAGATGTCTTGAGCGCGTTCACAGCGTTCGGCGAACGGGCATCCGGGCGGCAGATTCGCCACGTCGGGCGGCAGACCGGGAATTTGATAAAGTGCCGTGCCGTCTTCGTGCGCCGGATCGGGAACGGATTTTAATAAACCTTTCGTGTATGGATTTGCCGGAGTCGCAAAAAGTTCGTCCGTCGGCGACGATTCGAAAACTTTTCCGGCATACATCACGATGATTTTTTCCGTCATTCCCGCAACCACGCCGAGATCGTGCGTGATTAAAATAACGCTTGTGCCGAATTCTTCTTTCAAATTTTTTATCAATTCGAGAATCTGCGCCTGAATCGTCACGTCGAGCGCGGTCGTCGGTTCGTCGGCGATCAATAATTCCGGTTCGCAAGAAAGTGCCATTGCGATCATCACACGCTGACGCATACCGCCGGAAAATTCGTGCGGATAATCGTTGACGCGCTTTTCGGCGGCGGGAATTCCGACCGTTTTGAGCATTTTTATCGCGTGATCGTAAGCCTGCTTTTTTGAATAACCGAGATGAAGCCGCGTGATTTCCATCAACTGCGTGGAAATTTTCAAAAAAGGATTGAGCGAAGTCATCGGGTCTTGAAAGATCATCGCAATGCGTTTACCGCGAATTTTTCTGACTTCTTCAATCGGCAAAGCAAGGACATCAATGCCGTCGAAAATAATGTCGCCGCCGACTATTTTCCCCGGCGGTTCGGGAATCAGACGCATTACGGAAAGATTTGTCACTGATTTTCCGCTGCCCGATTCGCCGACGATGCCGATGGTTTCGCCTTTTTTTAATGTAAACGTGATTCCGTCAACCGCTTTGACCACGCCGTCTTCGGTCTGAAAATACGTTTTCAAATCTCTGACCGTTAAAATTGTCCCGTTCCCGTTTTGTTCGCTCATTTATTTTCCTTACACTGCCGCATTCCGCTTTTCTCAACAATATCTATTACCGACACGACATTTTCGCCTCTGAAATTAGCGTAATAAAATTCGATTCCGCGATAACGCAAACCCGTCTTTGATTTGCCGTAGCTTTTTTTAACGTCAGCAACCGTGCTTTTGCTTAAAGTGATGCCTTTCGACGTTTTAACTTTATACGGCGCACGCATTTCGATGTCGAAGATCGTTTGCCGATTGTCCGCTTGACAGAAATAAAACGAAATTCCCGAATCGTATTTCAGTTGATACGAATATTTTCCGTGTTTTTCAGTTTCGAAAGTTTTGCCGAATTTGCGAATCACGTCACTTCTTGTAGATTTTCCGACTTTAATTCCAGCGACTCCGACTCCGGCGGTCGCTGTTTTTACAGTTTGTGCTTCTGTCGAGATCGCAAACCCCGCGAATAACAGAATAATTAGAAATAAGTGTTTATTTTTCATCGTTCAGATTCGTTTTTACTACCTTCCTTCAGCCAATTTTCAAAAATCCTTAGAACTTCAAATTGATCTTCGTTCTGACTGCGATTTAAAAATTCGGTTAAAACATCAGCCGTCAAAATCGGCAAAGCGATGCTGTTTTTCCACAATAGATAATCGCCGTTTTCCGCAAGTTCAAAAATTCTCATAACTTCCGCGTCATAAAGCCAGAATTCTTTGATTCCGAACGCCGCATAAATCTCGAATTTTTCAGTTGATTTATGCGTTTCGTCAATCTCGACGACAATATCGGGCGGCGTGTCAGTTTCGTCATCAAACAATTGACGCTTAAAACTCGCGCGGTGAGCATTTTGAACGTAGTAAGATTCGTCCGGGTCTGCGCCTTTACGAAATTTGTTGGAGGTTAAGGTCATCGAACCCGTGCCGATCACTTTAATTCCGAGCGTTAAACTAATAATTCTCACCAAGTCGTGAAGAAAACGCGATAAATTTTCGTGTCTGAATCCGATTCCCATTTCTACCTTTAAAACGCCGCGATTATAAGTCAATTCCAGATCGGTTTCGTCCAGCGTCGCTTTTGTAAAATCAATGTAATCTTCCCAACTCACGCCGTATAAAACTTTCGTTTCCCCGGGCAAGATATTTGTCAGAATTTCCTCAATTTCTAAAACGTCAGCCATCATAATATCTAAAACTTGCGGGTTTGCGGATCGAGCGCGTCGCGCAGACCGTCGCCTAAAAAGTTCAATGAGAACAAAGTCAAAGCCATCGTTACTCCCGGAAAAATAAGCTGCCACGGGAAAACGGCGATATTTTTAATGCCGTCCGCCGCCAAACTTCCCCACGAAGCATACGGAGCTTGAACGCCGATTCCGAGAAACGACAAAAACGCTTCCGTGAGCATTACCGACGGAACGGTCAGCGTCGCGTAAATAATAACCGGACCGAGCGCGTTCGGCACGAGATGTTTGAAAATAATGCCGAGCGTCGAAACTCCGGTCGCCCGCGCCGCCATTACGAATTCTTGATTTTTTAATGATAAGATTTGTCCGCGAACAACGCGCGCCATCGTCAGCCACGAAACGAGTCCGAGCGCGAAAAACAGCAGAAAGATTTGGCTCAAACCTTCATTTCCCGATCCGCCGAATAATTCGGCTAACGACGTGATCCAAGTCGGCGTGTTCGGTCCGCCGAAAACGGAAAGCAGAACGATAACGATCAAAATATACGGAATCGCGTAAAGAATATCTACGAAACGCATCATCAAATTATCAAGCTTTCCGCCCATATAACCGGCAATCGCACCGTAGCTGACACCGACAATCAGCGAAACTATCGTCGAGATAACGCCGACCATCAGCGAAATTTGTCCGCCCTGCAAAACTCTGGCGAGCAGATCGCGTCCGGCTTCATCGGTTCCCATCGGATGATGCCAACTCGGCGGAAATGATGCGACGAATTCACCGCTGCCGATGTCCGACGGAATATAATCCGGCGTAACTCCCGTCGCCCATAAAATTATCGTCGGACCGATCGAAACCGCGACGATCATTATCGTCATCACGATCAAACCGAAAACGGCGAGTTTATTTTTCAAAAGACGTTTCCAAGCGTCTTTCCAAAGCGATGTTCCTTTTACTATCTGCGTGTTGTCTGCCATAACTTTTACAATTTAAGTTTTGCTTTCCGTAAACTTTTTCTAAAAATAAACTGTCTTTCAAACAGTTCTTAAAGTGGTTTTCGATTGCGCTTTAATTATTCGTAACGAATTCGCGGATCTAAAAATCCGTAAGAAATATCAACCGCGAGATTAAATATCATAATCAAGATCGAAAGAAACGCGACGATTCCCAAAATTAACGGCTCATCACGATTCAAAACGGCTTGAATAAAGATGTTTCCTAATCCCGGAATCGCAAACACTTTTTCGACGACGACTGTTCCCGCCAAAAGAGATGCGAGCGCGGGACCCGTAAATGAAACGACCGGAATAATTCCGCCGCGAAGTCCGTGACGCAAAAGTACGGTTTTTTCGTCCAGACCTTTTGCACGCGCCGTTCTTATGTAATCCGAACGCAAAACTTCGAGCATTCCCGCTCGTGTCAGACGCGCAATATATGCCGCATAAATCGCCGCCAATGTTACGACCGGCATAACTAAAGACAGCGGTCCGCCCCAACGCGCCGGAGGCAGAAGATAAAGCCAGAGCGAAAATACGAGAACGAGAATCGGTCCCAAGACGAAGTTCGGCACGGAAAGTCCGAGCATAGCTAACGCCATCGAGCCGTAATCGAACGCCGAATTTTGTTTGAGCGCGGCGATTATTCCCGCGCCGAGTCCTAATATCAAAGCCAGAATATACGCAAGAATTCCCATCGTCGCCGAATACGGAAAGTGATCGGCGATGATTTGATTGACATTTCGGTCGGGATATTTGAGCGATGCGCCGAAATCGAGACGCAGAATATTGAGCATCATTTTGCCGTATTGCTGATACCACGGTTTATCCAGACCGTATTTTTCCCGAATATTTTTCTCGATCGCGGGCGGAAGTTTCTTTTCTCCCGAATAAAAACTGCCGGGCGCGGCGCGCACCAAAACCCACGTTACGGTTACGACCAGCAACGCCATCGGAATAATCAGCAACAGTCTGCGAATAATGAAACTTAACATAGTTTTTTGTGGTTAGTGGTCAGTTTTTAGTTAAACGGTTACCACCGAAATTTATTTTTATCGGAATCTCCGTTATTTCGGCTAAAATATTTTTCAGCTATAAAAATTACGGCATCAAAACGCTCGTCGGTTTTTCTTGGAACATCGGCTAATTTATCAACTTTCTCGCCGAGTTTGTCAACCATTTTGCTATTTTGCATTGTAACATTGATTAAGCTGACCATTATCGTTTCCAAGTCGCCGATTCGGTTTTCAGATTCTTTTTGGACAATTTGCATTCCCATTTGAACGTCTTGCATTTTCTGCAAACCGTCGAGAAACTGCGCCCGATTTTGCCGAAGATTTTCGAGAAGTTTTTCGAGTTTTTCGTCGTCCATAAAATTATTTATCTTGGAAGTCCGAACATCATATTCACCAACACATTAATTTCAGAATCGTTTAAGTGATAAGTAAATCGTTTTCTTTGTTGAGTAGCCCACTCTGTATTATTTATTTTACCATCACCATCAGTATCCTACTTTTCGTCTAACTTGGGATTATCATTTTGCCAATTCATAAAGGCATCTTTATTTGCTTTTATTAAGGGATAAAATTTTTCAGCAAAAAGTAACGGCAGATTTCTGTTTCCCGGTAAATATGTTTCCTTTTGCGCTTCAATTGCTGCTGTTTCTAATGCGCGACGACTAAATTCGTATTGAGTTTCATTCTCTCCCGGTAGTTTGGTTGCTCCAACTATCAGCGTAACCGCTTTTCCGCGCAAACTTTCAACCCGGTTAACATCTTTTCGGAGTTCCATAACTGCATTATCATCAATCCAATCGGCTCCGATATATCCTGCCGTCCCAAAAACTAATGCTCCGAGTGCGCCACTGATAAATAGACCGGGTCCTGAACTCACACCGATTGCTGCTCCAAATAAAAAGCCAACCTCAGCTCCTGCTATTGCTCCGCCCCAACCTCCGGTTTGACGAATTGATTCAGCCACAATTGGTTTAAAAGAATTTCGCTCATAAGATTTTTTGCCGGCTTCTGCTAATTCGACAGCCGTTAATACCATCCCGATAACTGTTATAACCCGACCTCCGATTCCGGCTATTCTTACACGGTTGTATGACTTGCTCACCAATTTGAGTTCTTGCTTCATCTGTTGCTCGGTAATGTGTCCCAGTTTAAATTCTGCTCGTATTTTTTCTGCGGTGGTAACAAATTGGTTGTGAAGTTTTGAAACATTCTTAACGGAACTTTTAGGGACTCGCGGATTTTTAGGATTTGCATCAATCAAACCTTCACTTTCAATATTTATTATGGTATCTATGAGTCTGCTTATTCGGTGTCCTTCAGATGGATGCAACTTCATTTTCTGTTCCAAAAAAGTAACTAATTGTGCGGAGTCAATGATTTGTGTTCCCGGTGGTAGTTTGCGAGTATCAATTATTACCGGACGAATCTTTTGGTTTCCATACTTACCAACAAAATCCATTGGATGGGCATTTTTTGGTGGATTATTTCCGTATCTTTCAAAAATTCCCTTATCAACATTAGTTGGCGAACCGTAAGGTCTTTCGCTGTAAGATAGATATTTACTATTATTATTTCCTAAAGCGTGGTCAGACGCTGTTATATTAGAAAGTGGATCTTTAGGAATTAAATCAGGATGTTTTGATAAATCTACGGGTGAGATTGCAATTTTTCTGACTATCTTATCCGAACCGATTTCCGGTAATTGTTCAAAAACAGTAAAGAAAACTCCTCTCGCGTATGCTAGTGTTGCTGGTATTTGCTCTACATCCACAAGAGGTTTGGGGGCAGATGCAGCAAATAACTTGTTGGGCAACTTAATTGTTTCACCAACATACAATTCATACGGGCTTTGAATATTGTTTAATTGCGCTATCTCAAACCACCGATTTTCATCGCCTAATTTTTTTTCGGCAATTTTTTTGAGTGTGTCTTCATATTGGACTACATAGTCTTCCATAATTTTTTTTATTTCTTCATCTCATCTCTTAAATTTGTCCAAATTTTTAATTTTGTAGTTTGCTAATACCTGAAATTGTTTATCATTTGGCAACTGTATATATTTCAGATGTCCGTCTTGTTCTTCGTCGCTCAAGTTATTCCAATATGGCAACCAAATTTCCTGCATCCAACGGTCTATAAAATCTTCATCCCAAAATGTCTGTTCTGCCGGAATTTCTTGGAATACAAACAAGGGAAATAAAATCGGTTCGGAATAAGAATCTTTCTGATTTTTCAAAAACAGTTTTTGTCTTTCAAACCAATCTTCTGTTTTTTTTATTTTCCCCACCCACTTTCGAGTTATATTATCTCTCCACTCTGAATTCGGCGGTTGCCATTTTTTCAAATATGCCTTTCTTTCCTCTTCACTCAATTTTTCCCAAAAGGGAATCCAAACTTCTAATTTCCACTTTTCCAAAAAGTAATCATCCCAACCGACATTTGGCAGACTGATCGGAAATTTAATCCACGGCGGTTCAAGTTCCTCGTCTGCTTCGAGCCGTTTTTTTTGCTTAAAAAGCCATCTATCTTCTTTTCTTCCGCTAAGATTATAATGTGCTAAGATGCTTTCTTGTGACTTTTCATCCTCATTCGTAAATTCTTCGTCGGGTTCATTCTCTAAAGTTCGGGCTTTCACATACAGCTGATACCAATCTTCCGGCGAAGGTTCGTGTCTTTTTATGTATTCCCTTTTACCTTCATCATTAAGTCCGTCCCAAAAAGTGTTCCAAATCTGATCTCTAAAAGGATCGTGGACAAATCTTGCCGGATTGTTCCAAGACGGCGACCCTTTCCACGGCGGATCAATATCTTGACCTGCTTTGAGTTTGCGTAGTTCTTCCTGCTGATAATCGTAGACTTCTTTTTCGCTGTCGGTGAAATAATCATATTTCAGTTCAATAAGATTTTTGTCAGCTAATTGTCTTAGAATCCAATTACGCAACTTCATAAAATCACCTGTTATTCAACCTTCGCGTCATCCGATTTCACCGTTTCCTTCGATTTATTGAAATCTTCCTGCGTCTGCCTCAGACGGCTGATCTGCTGTTCGACCCACGGATCTTTTTCCTTCATAATGTTGTCAACATTGGTGTCCCATTTCGCCGGATCGTGTTCGATATAAACGAATTTCCACGGGTGCAGCGTTCCCGGATTCGGATACATTCCTTTGACGTAGGGCTTTTTGATCCAATTGGTTTCAGCGGTTAAAAACGGAATAACGGGCTGATCTTTCATCAGCATAAACTCGGCTTTCGCCAGTGTTTCAAAGCGTTTGATCGGGTCTAATTCCTGATTCGCCGCGTCGAGCATTTTGTCGTATTCGGGATTATACCAACCCGTCGAACTGTCGTTATTTTTTCCGTAGAACAGATTCAAAAAAGTGTATGGATCAATATAATCGCCAACCCAGCCGGCGCGTCCGAAACCTTTGTAACTGACATCTTTACGGACTTTCAAAAAGGTTTTCCATTCCTGATTTTTCAACGGCAACGTCAAACCGAGATTTTGTTTCCACTGCGCCTGAATAAATTCGGCGACTGCTTTGTTGCTCTCCGATGTGTTGTAGAGAATCTCGACTTGATCCGCAGGAAACGCGCCGCTTACCGAACTATCGGTCTCAACCGCACAGCGACCGTCAGCTTCTCTCTTTTTGATTTTATAGCCGCTTTTTTCCATCAAATCGCAGGCATTTTTCGGATTGAAGATTTCCTTTTGACGTTCTTCGAGCGATGAATTTTCTTTTGCCAACAGTTCTTTATAGATTCTTTCGCGCACTTCTTCATATTTCGGAAACGCGCCGTCGGGCGTGAAATTAATCAGCGGTTTCGACAACGATTTGCGAAATGTGATCAGTGCTTCACGATTTACCGCCTGACTAAAAGCGCGGCGGATTTCAACATTGTCCACCGGCTTATTTTTAACGGCGACCGTGTAGTATTCGATAGAAACTTCGGGAAAATTCAGATATTCGTCGCCGTATTGTTTGACGTTTTCCTTCCAACCGGCGGGGACTGTGTGATTATAAGTCGCATCAATATTTCCGGCTTTATACAGATTCATCATCGTCGTCTGTTCTTCAAGCGGGTAAAATTCGATGCGGTCAAGCCGGACATTCGCCGCGTCCCAATAATTCGGGTCTTTGACGGCGATAACTTCGTCATACGGTGCGCGTTCGGCGAGAACAAATGCGCCGCTGGTAACGATGTTCTCCGGTCGCGTCCAGTCTTTACCGAATTTATCAATCGTCGGCTGGTTAATAACGCGGAAAAACTGATGTCCCAAAAGTCCGATAAAAAACGGCGCAGGCTGAATCAATTTCATCCGAAACGTATAATCGTCAACCGCTTCAACTCCGATGTCCTCTTTTTTAATTTCGACGAGTTCACCGCTTTCGACGGCGGCTTTGATCTTCGGATTTTTCTCGAAAAGTGCCTTTTGAGATTTTTCATCGCCGGGAACGGTCAGACGTTCCGGTTCATTAATGTATTTGTGAAATTCAGTTTCCGGTGCAACATCTGCGCTGGCAATTTTTTCCGTTTCGAGCGGTTTTTCGACAGGTTTATCAGGCTCAAGTGTGCGCGTCGCGCTTTTTTCCGGTTCGGTGTTTTCCGTTTCTTTTTTATCAACTACGTCAGTTGCCAGAACAAAACTTCCGTCCGCTTTTTTAACAAACTTTTTGCCTGAATTATATGCTTCGCCGTATTTTATGTAATAAGCGAGATAAGCATTTTGCGCGGCGAGTTCGGGCGATAAACCTCTGCGGAAAGTGTTGACAAAATCTTTCGCCTGAATCGGCTCGCCGTTCGAGAATTTAGCATTTTTTCGCAGATGGAAAACGTATTCCGTCCCGTCTTTGCTCGGTTCCCAACTTTCGGCAATTCCGGGAATCGGCTCCATCGTTTTCGGTTCATATTCAACAAGTCCGTCGTAAAAAGCCATCAAAACACGCGCTTCCGGCTGTCCTGTCGGAATTTGCGGGTCGAGCGACTCCGGCTCACTTCCCGAAACATACCGCAAAACCTGACCTTCCGGCGCGGCGGTTTGTCCAAAATACTTACTGTTTGCCTGTGTCGCGCAGCTTGCAAAAAATGAACACAATACGAGCAACGCAATGCCCACTTGAACTTTGCTGAAACTAAAATTTGTCATAACTGTTTGCTCCTTTCCGAAATGATTGGCTAGAAACGTTAAAAAACGATTTTAGGAAGAGTTGGAAAAGTAAAAGTAAAAAGGCAAAAAGCAAAATTTGCAACCAAGAAGCAACTGTAAACTTTTGCAGATTTAGATGCCTAAAAAGTTTTACTTGTCTGTCTAATATTTAATTATCACGTTGATAAAGTTATCACGTTATTGTCTTTACAGGCAAGCGGTTGAAAAAAAACAAAGTTTTTCATTTGTTTATATTTACACTCTCTATTTTGCTTTTTACTTTAGCCTTTCGCCTTTTACTTCGCGGTTTCCGCGTGCCAATTACTGTCAATCTTTATATTTTTCAGCGAAGGCGCGTCAAGCGTGTTTATATCAAAACCGCTGACGTAAGGTTTGACGAGCGAATAAGTCGTCGGAAAATAAAGCGGAATTGCGGGAAGTTCGGTCATCACCTGATCTTCGGTCAGAATCGCTTTGCTGTCTTCGCTTAAATAATCTACTAAAAAAATGTTCTTGTTCTCGCCGGTTTGATCTTCCGTCGATTTTTCCGTGTTTTCGCCCGCAGAATTTTTTAATTCCGTTAGATTTACTGCGGGTTTGGTTTCAGAATCTTCGATCAAAAGCGGCGATTTCTTTTCCGTTTTTTCCGTTACTAATTTCTTCGGCGCAAATATCGCCAGCAAATTCGCCGTCTGGTCAATTGTCGGCAAAACTTCGCCGCGCCGAACAATATCGAAATTCCCGCTTTTGCGAAGCGCGTCGAGTTCGTCATTTTCCTTGACGATGATTTCGGTTTCGATACCGAGATTTTCCTTCCACATTTTCGCCACGCTTTTGGCAATTCTCTGCTGAGTGTCGTTGCGGTTAATAAGTAATTTTATAGCCGGAAAATCATCGCCGTCTTCAAATCCGGCGGCTGATAAAAGATTCTGAGCGCGATTTACGTTTTGCGCCAGACGTTTGTCCTGTTTTCCTTCAAACGGTGAAAAACTTAGTGCCGGACGTGTCGCACCTTTCATATCGCCGTCGGTCAGACGTTCGCGTTCGATGCCGATTGCCAGAGCTTCGCGGACTCGTTTGTCGTTAAAGGGCGGGATTTTTTGATTGAATTCGTAAAAGTTCAGCGCATTGTGCGTCGTGCGCGTAAAATCGTCAAACGGCGTGAGAAGTTTTAACGCAAGCGGTTCAAAATCGGCGTTCGTTACCGCATCGAGATTTCCGGCGCGATATTCTTCAAGCGCGGCTTCGGCACTTTCCGACGGCACGAATTTTACGCGCTCGAGTTCGACATTCGCCACATTCCAATAATTTTCCGAGCGGTCGAGCGTAATTCCGTCCTGCCCGACGCTCGTAATGCGAAACGCGCCGTTCGTTACAATATCCGCGCGTAATTTGTCCTCGTCCAATTTTTCGCCGTCGCCGTAAACCGGATAAAAGATCGGATGCGCGACGAGTTTCGGGAAATCTTCGTCAGGTTTTATCAGATAAACTTTTAGCGTGTGATCGTCAACCGCTTCGACACCGAATTTCGGCTGTTTTATTTCTTTTCTCTTTTCCAACAATTTCGGCGGCGGCGGAATTGTTTGATTCGTATTTGAAGAAACCGGCGCGTTTGTCGAAACCGGAGTTTCCGTTTTTTTGACAAGCGGCAGATTTTGATTGACGGTCGTTTGCAGAACGATCTCTTCCGACGGTTTTTCCGAAGTTAATGGAAATCCGGGTTTTAATTCCTGCATTCCGACGATATTGTTCAGCAATTTATAATGCGAAACTTCGTTGCCCATCTTCGCCAGCCGCGTCCACGAACGCACGAAATCTTCCGCTTTTACGGGTTCGCCGTTTGACCAGACAGCTTCTTTTCTAAGATTGAACGTCCACGTTCTAAAATCGTCCGAAGATTTCCAATCTTCGGCGACCGCGCCGTCAACTTCTAAAGTCTTCGGTTCGATTTCCGTTAAACCTTCAAAGATCGCCCTAACAATATCGGTTTCCGGCGGCGCGGCGGCGTTTGCCGGATCGAACGATTTCGGCTTTTTCCCGTTCGACCAGCGAAATTCCGATTTTTCCGGCGGCGGATTATCTTTTGCGATGTAAGGTTTGACCTGCGGTTTTTCGAGTTCGCTGCACGCGACGAAAAATAAGACGAAAATTAATAAACACAAGAAAACACAAATAGACACAGACCTTTTCATCTTTGAACTATTTTTAAATGTGTTGATTTGCATTTTCATTTCCTAAACTAAAAGTTCTAATTTCTCAAAAATTTCAGTAGTTTGCCGTCGCGTGTCCTCAAAACCTTTCGACGTGTTAATCAAAAAGTCGGCAAATTTCTTTTTCTCCGCCTGCGGCATCTGAGAATTTATTCGTTTGAGTGCTTCGGTTTCGGCAAGATTGTTGCGTCGCATCAATCGCTCCAATTGTATATCAAAATCGCACCAAACGACAATCAATTTATCAAACCTTTTATAACTGCCCGATTCGATCATTAAAGCGGCATCAATAACGGCGATTCCGTCCGGCTTTTTCAATTCCCGCTCCGCCAGCTGAAGATTCTGAAATTCAGTTACTAATGGATGCACGATCGAATTCAAAAGTTGCCGTTTCGCTTCGTTATTAAATACTATTTCACCTAATTTTATTCGGTCGAGTTCGCCATTCGTCTGCAAAATCCCAACTCCGAATTCCTCGACTATCTTACGCAAACCGATTGTTTCCGGTTCAACTACAATACGCGCCGTCTGATCCGCATCAATGACAAACGCGCCGAGTTCGCGCAAAACTTCGCAAACAAAAGATTTACCGACCGCAATCGAACCTGTCAGACCGACTTTTATCATAATGAAAAGTTGATAATTGATAGTTGATAATTCGTTTTGCTGTATTTTCAACGATCAACTATTCACTATCAATTATTTCCCGTGTCTTTTCGCCAATTTGCCGACGTTGAATTCCGCAATTTCCTGTAAAGTCAGACCGAGTTCGTCAGCGCAGGCGGAAATATACCAAAGAACATCGCCGAGTTCGTCTTTTAATTTTCCGCGAATCTCGTCAGTAATTTCGCCGCCGAAATCGCGCTGAATTTTCTTGACGATATTCGCTACTTCGCCTGCTTCTCCCGTCAAACCGAGCGTCGGATATTCTAAATTTTCCAGACGCTTGGGATAAAGCGCGGTTACGCTTGCCGCTTTTTGATAATCTTCAAAGTTCATAAATTTATTTTCTCTCTCCGCGAACGCGAAAAATCAGCTAACCGTTAAAATTTGCCCGTTAATCGTAATTGATTCCGAAGAAAGTAGATAGACGATAACACGCGCCACATCATCTTCGGAAATTCCGGTTTTTACACGGAAAAGTTCCGCATCGAGATTTTCCGCCTGATTTTGTTTCTCGCTGACGGCGACAGCGTTGACGCGGAAGTTTTTCGGCAAGTTTTTTGACAGCGATTTTGTAAATCCGGCAAGTGCGTTTTGCGAGGCGGAAAATAAGATATTTTGTTCGGTTTCCGGCGTGTCGCAAGCCGAAATGAGATTGACGATTTTCGGTTTCGGACGCTGTTTCATCAAATTAACGGCAAACTGTGTTACGAAAAATGCTGATTTAAATGAATTATTTATTACATCATCAAATTGATTTTCAGCCGTTTCGCCGAATTCAAATTCAGGAATAAATCGCGCACAATTTACTAATAAATCGAGCCGTCCGTAAAGTTTTTCAATTTCATCAACGATATTCTTTGCGCCTTTCGCATTTGAAATATCGCTTTGAAATGAATGAGCGAGCGTTCCGATATTTTTCAATTCAGACAGAGCGCGTTCGTTTTGTTCATCTTTGCTGGAAAATCCGACGATGACATAACAACCGAGAAGCGCAAGCTGCATCGCAACGCCACGACCGAAAGCATTTTCGCCGCCCGTAATAAGTGCGACTTTTTCACTGAATGCGTGTGTAGAATTCATACAAACTTCAAATCTCAAATTTCAGATTTAGACAAACACAAAAAGCAAATCTCAAATTTCAGATAAAAAGAGTTTTGTTTTTCATCTGAAATTTGAGATTTAAAATTTGAAATCTGTTTTTAACGTCTTCCGCCTTTAATTAACCAACCTAAAAGCAAACCTGCCGCCGCTGAAATCAAAATTGTTTGTCCCGGATTTTTACGGGCGTATTCTTTTGCTTCTTCGACCAATTCCTGCGGGTCTTTGTCTTGCAGTTCTTTGAATTTTTCATTTGCCTGCATATATTTTTCGTTGGCGTAATCTTTGGCTTTGACTGCCGCATCTTGTAACTTTTGTCCGTATTCGTCGGCTTGAAATTTCAGATCGCCGAGATAATCGTTCGTATTTTGATCTTCGCCGTTGTAAGCGTCCGTTTTTACCAAAGCATCTTCTTTATTTGCTGTTCCGTTTTCGTTCATCTTTTCTTTCTCCCCTATATGTAAAATAATCGAGCCTTTTGGCTTCGGTTTTGAATACGAATTATAACATAATTTGTTCGCGTATTATGCGGCTTGACAAATTATCGCGGCTAATGAGAAAGTAAGTAAGCACTTACTTAGTAGTTTTTAGTAAGGTGGAAAAAGAGAATTGAACAACGAACTTATAACAGATAAAGAAACAAATACGGGCAGAATGACTGCCGAAGAACGTCGTTTACAAATTTTGAAAACGGCGATGCAGTTGTTTTCTGAAAAGGGTTTCAGCGGCACGACGACCAAAGAAATTGCAGGCGCGGCGGGAATTTCAGAGGCAACGGTGTTCAAGCATTTCTCGAATAAAGACGAACTTTACGCGGCGATTTTAGACAGAAAAGCGTGCAGTCACGATTTTCAAAATCCGTTTGAAGACATTGACGACAAATTCGAGAAAAAAGATGACTTCGGAGTTTTTTACACTTGGGCGTATAAAGTTTTGGAGCATCATCAGGAAGATTGTTCTTTTCTGCGCCTGATGCTTCATTCCGCGCTCGAAGACCACGATCTTTCGCGTTTGTTTTTTCAGAATTTTATTACACAGGTTTACGACAAACTCGGCGGTTATATTCGCCAGAGACAAGCCGACGGTGCGTTTCGTGACATTGCGCCGCGTCTTGTCGTGCGGGCGTTCGTCGGAATGTTCGTGCATCACTCGCTGACCAATATTTTATTGGATAAGGAGCAGAATCTTCTGAAAATTTCCAATGAAGAAGCAGCGCGAGAATTTACAAATATTTTATTAAACGGGATTAAAAAGTAAAAATTTAACAGATTTTTTATATTTAAGACAGCAATTATTTTTTATGAAGAGAATTAAATCTCCTGCTTTTATTGTTTTGATAATTTTGTCGGGATTGATTTTTACGGCTTGCGGCTCGAAATCGGACAATTCCAATGCAAATGCAAACACGGAAACGCAGATCATCGAAGTAAATACGGCGGTGGCAAAAGTCGTGGACATTCCGACGTATTTTGAAGCGACGGGAAGTCTGGCGAGCGACGCGCAATCTGATGTTGCGCCGAATATTAACGGAAAGATCGTTTCGGTAAATTTCGACATCGGAAGCTATGTAAATCGCGGCGATGTGATGGTTAAATTGGACGCGCGCGACGCGCAAATCCGTCTGGAACAAGCGCGGGCGCAAGTTCAGCAGCAACAAAAAGTCGTCGAACAAGCCGATGCCGGAGTTAATCAGGCGATTGCAAATTTGCGGCAGACTCAGGCGCGTTTGGGTGTCGGCGACAACGAAAATTTCGACATCGAAACATTTTCGCAAGTCGTCTCGATCAAAGCGCAACTGGAATTAGCCGAAAAGCAATTGCGGCGTTTTGAAAATCTGCTCGAATCCGGCGACATTTCGCGGGCGCAATACGACCAGCAAAAAGCACAGCGTGATCAACTTTTAGGACAATTATCCGAAGGGCGTTCAAATGCGGCGGTCGCGGTTAAAGCGATCAGCACGGCGCAGTCGCAGGTTGACGCGGCGCGGGCGCAGGTCGGAAATGCAAAAGCGGCGGTCGCATCGGCGCAGACGCAAGTTGATGCGGCAAACAAAGCGATCAACGACAACACGATCTTTGCACCGATCAGCGGTTATGTTTCAGCGAAAAATGCCGAAGTCGGCGAATATCTTTCGCAGAACGCGCCGAATAATGCGCCGCTTGCGACAATTGTCAGAACGGCGGTTTTGCGTCTGCAAATTGATGTTCCCGAACAATCTATTGACAAAGTCGGTATCGGTCAAAGCGTTTCGGCGCAGGTTTCCGCATATCCCGACAGAACATTCGGCGGCAGAATAGTCAGAGTCGCGCCGAGTTTGAATGTGCAGTCGAGAACTTTGACGGTCGAAGCGGAAATCGAAAATGTCGGCGGTCTGTTAAAACCGGGACAATTTGCGACGGTTCGAATTACGCAGTCGAAACCCGAACCAGCCGTAATGATTCCTGCAAATGCCGTGCGCGTCGTCGGCGAACAAAATCTCGTTTACGTTATCAAAGACGGCGTGGCAAACGAACGCCTCGTTCAGACGGGATTGCTTGAAGATAATATGATTGAAATCAAGCAAAATGTTCAGGAAAACGAAGTCGTCGCTACAAGTAACATAGATAAAATGAGCGACGGCGTAATTGTAAATGCAGTGAATTAATTCTCGTGTCCAAAGTCCAAAGTCCAAGGTCTGTGTTTTGGAAAAAGTATTATGTCTAAGATAGAAAAATTTGAAGATATAAATTCTTGGAAAATGGTGCGGGAAATAACGAACACTATCTATGATCTTAGTTCGCAAGGAGATTTTGCAAAAGATTTTACGTTGGTAAATCAAATAAGACGTTCAGCAATTTCGATTATGTCTAATAGTGCTGAAGGGTTCGAGAGTGGCGGAGATAAAGAATTTATTAATTTTTTGTCTATTGCCAAAGGTTCTTGCGGAGAAACGCGTTCACAAATCTATATCGCGTTTGACCGAAAGTATATTAGTCGAGAACAGTTCGATTCGGCTCACGGAAAATTGACCGAAACGGGCAGTTTGATCGGCGGTTTTATGAATTACTTAAAAGAGTCGGATTTACGTAGAAGTAAATTCAAATAATTTAGTAAGAGATTTCAGACTGAGAAAATAAGTTCAAATGACAACGACCGACTTTGGACTTTAGACTCAAGACTTAAAAATTATGCAGTGGTTAGCAGAAATTTGTGTTAAGCGTCCGGTTTTTGCGACGATGTTGATTTTATCGCTCGTCGTCGTCGGCGCATTTTCTTTCTTTTCGCTCGGAGTTGATCTTTTTCCGAAGGTTGATTTTCCGACGATTACAGTAACGACCGTAAATCCCGGTTCTTCGCCGCAGGAAGTCGAAACGGAATTGACGGAAAAGATCGAGGAAGTCGTCAATACGGTCAGCGGAATTGACGAACTGCGCTCGACATCGCTCGAAGGCGTGTCGCAGGTTTTTGTGCAGTTCGTTCTCGAAAAAGACGTAAACATTGCCGCGCAGGAAGTCGAAAATCGCGTCCAGCAGGCGATTCCGAATCTTCCCGACACAGCCGAACAGCCGACGGTTCAAAAGCTCGATTCCGATGCCGCGCCGGTTTTGCGAATCGTTGTTTCGTCGCCGGAAAGTTTGCGCGAAGTAACGGAAACGGCGAAAAATAAAGTTAAAGAAAGAATCGAATCGGTCAGCGGTGTCGGTCAGGTGCAGATTATCGGCGGGCGCGAACGGCAAATTGACGTTTGGGTTGACCCGGACAAAATGCGTTCGTTCAACATTTCGCCGGTCGAAGTTTCCAATGCTTTGCGCGTTCAGAATCAGGAATTTCCCGGCGGACGAGTTGACGAAGGTGCGCGCGAAATCAACGTGCGGACGCTCGGAAAAATTCGCAAGGTCGAAGATTTTGAAAATTTAGTCGTCGCCACACGCGGAAATTACGAAGTAAAAATCAAAGACATCGGCAGAGTCGAAGACGGCGCGGAAGAACTTCGTTCGCAGTCGTTTTTAAACGGCAAACCCGCCGTTACGCTGATCGTTTCAAAACAATCGGGACAAAACGCCGTCGCCGTCGCGCACGCAGTGAAAGACACGCTCAACGAAGTTCAGAAGGAATTACCGAAAGATTACCGTTTGCAGATCATCGGCGACAACTCGATTTTTATCGAAAATTCGCTTCACCAGATCGAAGAACATTTAATCGTCGGCGGACTCTTGGCGACGATTGTCGTTTTCCTGTTTTTGTGGAATTTTCGTTCGACGATTATCGCCGCCATTGCGATTCCGACTTCGATTATTTCGACGTTTGCGCTGATGTATGTGATGGGCTATACGCTCAACCAGATTACGATGCTTTCGCTGACTTTGATGGTCGGGATTGTGATTGACGACGCGATTGTCGTGCTTGAAAATATTTACCGGTTTATTGAAGAAAAAGGAATGTCGCCGTATCGTGCGGCAATCGAAGGTACGAAAGAGATCGGTCTCGCGGTTTTGGCGACGACGCTTTCGCTGATGGCAGTTTTTGTGCCGATCGGTTTTATGGGCGGAATCGTCGGGCGTTTTATGGCATCCTTCGGTTTGACGAGCGCGTTCGCCATCGGCGTTTCGCTGATCGTTTCGTTTACGCTTACGCCGATGCTCGCGGCTCGTCTGATCAAATGGAAACCGCCTGCGGAAGCTGCTGACGAAGGACAAACCGGGAACGAAACGGTTGAAGTTTCCGAAGAATTATCGCCGAACGAAGAAACGGTTCTCGTCAATCAAACAAAGGAAAAAGTGCGCGGCGACGGCGAATTGGTAATGCACAACAAAGAAACGCCGGAAATTGCCGGATCGCCGTTTATAAACGAAGATCAAAACGCGGAAAGCGAAGAACAAAAACCGGCGAAGGGGGAACATTCGACCTCTAAAGACAGCTGGTTTTACAGCAAAATTGATCGCGTTTACACGAAAATGCTGACGTTTTCGATGGCGCATCGCTGGGTAATAATTCTTTCTTGTGCATTGGTGGTTCTGAGCATTGTCCCGCTGTTTATGCTCGTCGGTAAGAACTTTTTGCCGGTTGACGATCAATCGCAATTTGAAGTTTCGGTTCGCGCCGCCGAAGGAAGTTCGCTTCAGGCGACCACCGTTTTGATGGAGCGCATCGCCAACGACATACGCAAAGTCGGCGGTGTTCGTGACACTTTGATTACGGTCGGCGGCGGGCAGCAATCGGTCGTCAATTCGGGAACGATCTACGTTCGCCTGAGCGATGTCGGCGACCGCGCCAAATCGCAGGAAGCGATAATGAGCGATGCCCGCGATCTTTTGACGAATTATCCGCCGGAACTACGGACGGCGGTTCAGCCCGTTCAGGCGTTTTCAGGTGGCGGTTTCCGAAATGCGAACGTGCAGTTTTTCATCGGCGGACCTGATTTGAAGAAACTCGAAGAGTATTCAAACCAACTCATCGAAGTTTTGAAAAAAAGCCCTGACGCGGTTGACGTTGATTCGACTTTGATTAGCGGAAAACCCGAACTGCAGGTCACGGTTGACCGCGACAAAGCCGCCGATCTTGGCGTGCGCGTCGGCGACGTTTCGCAGGCGTTAAACATTCTCGTTGCCGGACAGCAGGCGACGACGTTTAATGAAGGAACGGAACAATACGAAGTTCGTGTCCGCGCAAACATTGATTTCCGCAACGATGTTGCAAGTTTGAGCAAACTCGTCATTCCGTCGTCAAAACTCGGCACGGTAACTTTAGACCAAGTGGTTAAGACGCAGGAAGGAACGGGACCGAGCGCGATTGACCGCATAAATCGTCAGCGGCAAGTTACGATTTTGGCAAATACGCGCGCCGGCGGTTCGGCGACGACGATTCAGACCGATCTGAATAACGCCGTGAAAAATCTGAATCTGCCGTCGAATTATCAATCGGGTTATGTCGGACAGTCTAAGGAACTCGGCAAGGCGGGATTTTATTTTCTGCTGGCGATTACGCTGTCGTTCATCTTTATGTATATTGTTCTCGCCGCGCAGTTCGAGTCGTTCATTCATCCGATCACGATTCTTTTGACTTTGCCGATTGCGATTCCGTTCGGGATTCTTTCGATTTTAATTGCCGGACAAACGGTTAATATCTTTTCGGGTTTGGGTTTATTGCTCCTTTTCGGGGTCGTGAAAAAGAACGCGATTCTCGTTATTGACCACACGAACGTCTTGCGCGAACGCGGTCTCGAACGATACGACGCGATCATTCAGGCGAATCGTGACCGTCTGCGTCCGATTTTGATGACGACCGTCGCGCTCGTTGCGGGAATGATTCCGCTCGTCGTTTCGACGGGCGCGGGCGCGGGAACGAACCGTTCGGTCGGCGTTCTCGTCGTCGGCGGTCAATCATTGTGTTTGCTTTTGACTTTGCTTGCTGTCCCCGTTTTTTATTCGATATTCGACGATTTCAGCAACTTTGCGATCTTCCAAAGATTCAGCAAAGGAATGGAAGTCGTCAGAAGAAAATCGGCGCAGACCGTAAGTTCGATTTTAAGTCTGATCGGCAGATAAAAACGGAAATATCAAACAGGGATAGACAGGATTTACAAGATAAGAATTTGCTTCAATCTTGTAAATCCTGTCTATCCCTGTTAAATTTGCTTAAGATTTTTCTTCAATATGAAATGGTTTCGGCGCATAATTTTAATAATTTTAATCGCCGGACTACTCGGTTTTTCGGCGATTTATCTGATCAACCGCCGTATAAATTCTTTTTCGGAAAATAAGATCGAAACTTCGATAACGGAAATTCAGGTCGAAGAACCGCCGCGAATTGCGATTGTTTTCGGCGCGGGAATTTGGGAAAATGGTGAACTTTCGCCTGTCCTTTACGACCGCGTGATTACGGCGGTAGAACTTTACCGCGCCAAACGTGTCAAAAAAATTCTGATGTCCGGCGATAACTCTACTGAAAATTACGACCAACCGACGGCGATGAAAATTCAGGCGATAAAACTCGGTATTCCAGAAGAAGACATAGTGTTGGATTTCGCGGGCAGACGCACTTATGATTCGTGTTATCGCGCCGCTAAAATCTTTGGCGTTGAAAAAGCCATTCTCGTTACGCAGGAATTTCACCAGCCGAGAGCAGTTTATCTCTGCGAAAATGCGGGCATTGACAGCATCGGCATCACGGCGAACCGTCGAAAATATATAAACGAAGAAAATTGGACTTTCCGCGAATCTTTCGCTGTCGCCAGCGCGTGGTTTGAAATGAATTTTATTCCATTCGAGCCGATTAAAGGTGAAAAAGAACCGATACAGCAATAGATTTTTTGCCCGTAAAAATGCGCGAAAAAACGCAAAATTATTAAAATCTTTTTCTTTTATTCGCGTTTTTTCGCGCTTATTCGCGGACAAATATTCTTTTATTCTTTCGCGGCGAAACGGAATGTCAGACCGACGTTAAACGTGACCGGATAACCGGGCGTGGCGTGAATTCTTTCTGTAATATCGCACGTCGGGCAAACTCTCGATTCAAAATAATTCTGCGTTTCGTAGTAATTTTTATCGAACAGATTATCAACCGAAAAATTCAGATCAACCCATTTCCGCAGGCGTTTTGAAACCGCAAAATCCACAACATCGTGACCTGAAGCGCGAAGCGCGGAATCTTCGCCGTCCAAACGATAATTCGAAATATGCCGCCAGTTCAAAGAAGAATTAAAGCCGTAAAAATTCGATAAAACAAAACTCCCGTTGGCGACCGTGTGCGGCGCGCTGTCAACGTAAACACGCCGCCGCGAATCGGTTTCCGCGAATTGTCCGGGAAAAAATGCTTCTAAAACCTGCGTCAAACCGCCGTTGAAACTCAAAAAGCGATTGATGCGAACCGAATTTCGCAGTTCAACGCCGTAAGAACGCGAACGCCCCGCAAATTCGATACTTCCGTCGTCTGGAATATAAACCTGCTCGTTCGAGCGGTCAATTAAAAACGAACTGAAAACGACGGAAAAACGGCGCGAATTATACGAAGTTCCGGCTTGATAAAAATCCGTCGTGGAAATTTTCGGCGCGTCCGGGTTTCTCGCCACACCGCGCGCGTCCTGTGAAGAAATTCCGCGACCGTAATTGAAATAAAACGTCATCGGAATTCGTTCAAACGGCGACAATGCGGCGGCAAATTTCGGCTGAAAACGTCCCGCCGCTTCGTTCGCTTTTAAGTTCAAACAAGACGAATTCAAATTCACAAATTGAGCGCACAAAAATTTCGTGTCGTTCGTGTCCGCATCAGTTCCGCCGAGTTCAAAACCGTCAACATCGAACGTGAAAAAATCGAAACGCAAGCCCGCTTCGATTCTCAAATGACCGCTGAAAAAATCCGTGCTGTTTTGAACATAACTGCCGTAATTATTTATCTTCGCGCCGGCTTTCGTGTAAAGCACATCTGGATTATTAATATTTCCCGGCAGGAATTTGCGGTTCGGATTTCTGTCGGTCGTCGGATAAAGTCCGACATTGACCTGATTTGCGAGAAAATTTCCGCCGACGGTCAAAAGTGATTGTCTGCCGAAAAATTTATAAGGTTTGAAAAACTGAACATTCGCCCCTTCCTGCAAACGCGAATCGTGCTGCTGAATTTCGTCGCCGTAAACCGGATCAAGAAGGAAAAACGTGAAATTCGAGAACAGATCGAATAGTGAACGCCCAACAAAAGCGTCGGCTTTGAGCGTCGCGCCCGAAGCGAATTCCTTGCGGTAATAACCGCCGAAAGTTCCCTGACGCACCTTTCCGCCGTTTTCCGGGTCAATAAATCCGAACCGATCGAGTTCGCCGTTCGTCACAAGATCAAGCGGAATCTGACCGGAAGAAAAGAAATCATTGCGCCCGAAGTTCGTCTTAAAACCGATTGCTTCGCGGTCGCTGAATTTATAAGTCAAATTTCCCGTAATGTTGTCGCGGCGGTAACGCAGAGGATTTTCAAACGGTCCGTCCGTGTAACTCGGTTCATACGCGATAAATGTTTCGACGTTTTTGATCTTCGGACTATACGCGAAAAATCCGCGAAATGTGTTGAAACTTCCGCCTTGAATCCGCGCCGTAAAAGTTTGCGGCAAAGATTCTTTCAGATTTATTTTCACAACTCCGAGACCCGAAAAATCGCCGTAAGCCGCCGAAAACGGACCGTTTATGATGTCAACATTTTCGACGAGTTCGGGCGACAAACTTTTCAGATTTCCGAGATAACCTTGCCCGTGTCCCTGCGTTCCCTGATTTTGCTGAACATTGTCAACCAAAATCTTCACGCCGCCGCCGACTCCGCCGTGATCGGTATTAAAACCGAACCGCCGGATTTCCAGAGATTTGCCGCCGCCTTCGTGTTGTCCGGCATTGATTCCGGCATTCAAAGTTTGAATCAACTGATCGTCGCGCCCGAAAAGCGTGCTGTCGTAAATTTCCGAATTCCGCCGTTCGATCTCCGGCGAAAGCGAATCGTCTTCGATGGTTACGCTTTCGCTGACTTGCGGAACGGTAAAATTTATCTTTATCTGAATGTTATTTATTTTATCGCTTGAAGTAAAAATGCGCGTCTGCGGTTCGATATTTTTTCCCGTAACGCGCGCGGAAAACGGTTCGTTCGGAACATTTATCGTAAAAAAGCCTTCGCCGCTCGTCGTCGTCGTCAATTTCCCGTCCGAAGTTTCAACTTCGATTGTCGCGTTCGGCACGAGTTCAAACTGCTGTGAAACGATTGTGCCGGAAAATAGACGTGTGTTTTGTGAAAAAATAATCTGGCTAAACAATAGAGTCGCCGTTAGAATTAAAAGGAATTTGTTTGATGATTTTCTATTGACCATTTATTAAACCTCTTACTTTTGTATAAAAAAGTAACACGAAAATATAATTTGTAACACGCTCTGAAATTAATTTACCTCGTTTGTTCCGGTTTCGCAAATTAAAAATACGTCTTTGCCAAATAAATCAAATATTTTTAAATTAACTTTTTTCGTGATCGTGATCGTGAAAGCGGTGAAAATGCAAATGTGAATGAGATTCTCCTGACGAATGAGCGTGGCGATGAGAGTGAATCAGATTAGTTTTTTCGAGCAATTCAGTATCGGCTAAAATTTCCGACGGTTTTCCTTTGCCGACGACGCGACCGTTTTGAAAAACAAGACAATAATCGGCGATTTCTTCAATAATGTCGAGATCGTGTGTCGCCGTAATAACCGTTTTGCGCTCATCATTCCAATCAACCAAAAAATCAATGATTTTCCCCTGACTCTTCGGATCGAGTGCGGCAGTCGGTTCATCGAGCAGTAAAACTTCGGGGTCAAGAATCAAAACGGAAGCAAGCGCGACACGCTTTTTCTCGCCGCCGGAAAGCCGATGCGGTGAGCGGTCTTTTAGGTGCGAGATTTCCATCATCTCCAATGTTTCGGCGACGCGGCGACGAATTTCGTCTTTTTCCCAGCGAAGCTGCAAAGGTCCGAAAGCCACTTCATCGAAAACCGTCGGGTTGAAAAGTTGAACGTCCGGGTTTTGGAAAACAAAGGCGACGCGGCGGCGGAAGCGAAACGCAAACTCTTCATCCTGAAACGCTTCTTCAGTCAATTTTTCGCCGAACGCGCTGATCGTGCCTTTTCCCGGAAAATAGAGCGCGTCGAGCAGACGCAGAAAGGTAGATTTGCCCGAACCGTTCGCGCCGAGAATCGCCACGCGGCTGTTTTGTTTGACATCGAGCGTCAAATCGTTCAAAGCTGTAACTTCATTGTAACGAAAAGTTACGTCTCTAACTTCAAAAACGTTTTCCTCCATAAAATTAAAAAAACAGATTGACAAAAGATTGCAGAGAATCTTGTCGTCCGAGCCAAAAAGCAATTATCGCCGCTGTCCCAAACATCAAAAGTGCCGCCCAGTCATTTCCATTCATCTTGAAATCATCAAGTGTGTGAACTTCGCCGCGAAAACCGCGCGACTGCATCGCCATATAAACTTCGCTGTTTAATTGAAAACTTTTCGTCAGCAAAACTCCGACGCTCGCGGCGGCGATGCGGCGGCTTTCCGCGCCTTCGAGAGTGCCGATCAGACGGCTTTGTCTGGCTTCAAACATATTTTGCGCCGTTTCGAGCATCACGAAAATATAGCGATACGTCATTCCCAAAATAACGACAAAAACAACGGGAACGCGCAAAACGCGTAATGCCTTTAAAACGTGCGTCCAAAGTGTGCAGAGAACGAGCAAAAGCGAAAGCGTAACCGTCGTTTCAACGCGGGAAATTAAATAGACGGCACTCGTAAATCCCTGATTTGTAATCATCCAATTCAAAAGCGGAATCTGAAAAAGCGTATCGCCGGGCGTGATAAAAAGCACGGGAACGGCGATCAATCCGGTAAATGTCAAAGCACCGAGCCACGCTCTTGCCGCCAAAGTCTGAATCGGAACATTCGATAAAACGGCGAGAATTATCGCAAATGCAAAAATCAGCAAAATCGCAAAAAAATTTCTGGCTAAAGTTACGTCAATTATTAATGCCAGAAGTCCGATTATCTTCACACGCGGATCGAGTTTTTGCAAAAATCCGCTTTTTTGCGCTAGTTCTTCTGCAAAAATCGCCCGTTCAGTTTTTCGTACGAGATTGGCGAGAGAACGTTCGATGAAACTGCCGCGCCGTTTCTTTTTTGGTGGCGCAGCGAATTTTATTTTTTGGTCTGAAACGGAATTCATCTTAATTGTTTCCCGTTTCGGAAGACGGAATTTCGCGCTGTCGGCTGAATAATTTTATTATCTTATTGGTTATGAGAAAAAGCGTAATAATAAGTCCCGTGCCGAACATTGCCGACAAGATGTAGCCAAATCCCTCGCTTTTCAAAAAAGGCGGCGCATAATCGGGAATCGGAGCAGTCCAAAGACTCGAAAATTTTTCGAGTCCGGCTGGCGCGGCGGTCGGCGGCGCGTAATCGTGCGAAACATTTTGAATTTCCTGCCGCATTGCCGGATCGTTAAAGTCCGCCGCCGACCATTCGCCCCAGGCAGTTCCGGCGGCGAGAAGTCCGAGCGGCGTTAAAATCATCAAAGCGGCGAGTCCGATCCAAAGCGGACGCGTCGCTCGCCAACCGGAAATTTGTTCGCCCGGTTCATACGGCGCATTCGGCGCAGTCATTTTTAAAAGCGATGCGTCACTTTTTTGCAGATAAGCGACGACTCCGCCGGTGACGATCAGTTCGGCGAGTCCGGCAAAAGTCAGATGTCCGAGCATCATCGCCGGAATTGCAATGTGCAGCGGATACGGCGCGTAAAGCGGTGCGCCGCTCGCATCGTGAAATAAAAGCGGCTGAACTCCGAATTCAATCGCGGCAACAAAAGCGGCGGCGTTGATTGCCGCGTAACCGGACAAGCCTCCGGCAATTATGCGGCGCGTTGATTTGAGCGGCGAATTTCCCGCGCCGATTCGATAAACTGCGTAAGCGGTGAGCGAACCGACAATCGCCATATTAAAACAGTTTGCGCCGAACGCCGTAATTCCGCCGTCGCCGAAAAAAAGTGCCTGTATTAAAAGCGCGACCGAAATCGCCAGCATTGAACCCCACGGACCAAGAACGATTGCTGCAATTCCGACACCGACGGCGTGTCCGGTCGTGCCGCCGGGAAGCGGAATGTTGAACATCATTATTACGAACGAGAACGCGGCGAAAACCGATAATAGCGGCACGAGTCGCGTGTTCAAAAGCCGCTTCACGCGATTTAAGGCAACCGCCCAAAAAGGCGCGGCGGCGGCGTAAAGTATCGCGCAAGTTACCGGACTCAAATAACCGTCAGGGATGTGCATAATTTTTTACCGTTCGGATTCTGAAAATTTGTTGCAAAATTTCAATCGTTCTTTTTCGCGCCCTGTTGAACTTTCATAATTTCGGCAATCGAACAGAGCAGCTTTTCCTTAAAAGTTTTCGGCTGCGCGTCATCTCCGGCGTGAATACCGAGTAAAACATGAATTACTTTGACTGCGGAAAGCACTGTTTGATCTACATCTTTTGTCGAATACCACGGATTTATCGCCAGATGAACTCTCCCGTTTGCGTCCGCCCACGCTTCGATATTTTCCATATCAATTGCGCTCGCGATCATTTCCGTGTCAGATTCTGCGGGTAATTCCAACATCATCGAGCAGCGTCCGTCATCAATCGAATACTCGCTGTCCACGCCGACCGTTTCGAGAAGTCCGCCGCGCACATCTTCGGCGATTGAGTCGAGCGTCATTTGCGTTGCCTTCATCAATTGCTGTTGTTTTTTTATCACGCGAGAGCCTTCGGGAACGGATAAAACATTTTTCTGTAAATCTTCCCAAATTTGCGGCACGCGCCACGCCGTTAATTTCGTCCCCCGAACCGGAGGACCGCCTTGAAAGGCGAGTTCTCAATAATCTTCCCAACGTCCGTGCCAACGACTCATAATACAATTTCCCCTTATTACTGATTTCAATAATTCAACAATATCAACAAATAATTCCGCACATCAAACTCTTTTAAAATATAAAACAATCAGTATTACATTTTTTATATTCGTAACACTAACTATAATGGATTCACTTAAACAATAAAAATCAGAATTCATTTTTGGTTATTTTAAAAAAATTACAGCGGCAAAATTTTGATTCGTTCATAAACAAAAAGCTGCAAATCATTTTGCAATATCTGACGACGGCAAAGTTAGGAATAACTTACCGTTTTTTATTCCTTTCAAACTCAAAAGCGCGTCGGAAAGTTTGACAATTTCAGCAACTCTGCCGCGCAGAGCAAGAACTTCCATACAATCGTCGTGACTGACGTGAAGATGCATTACAGACAAAACCAGATCGTGAAAATCGTGCTGAATCGCCCCCATTTCCTGCGACAAATTTCTCGTATGATGATCGTAAATTAGCGTCAAACTGCCGAGCGCATTGACATCTGTTTCCAGTTCTATTTTCTGCTGAATCAACGCATCACGAATTAAATCACGAATCGCCTCAGAGCGCGTCGCGTAGTTTCTCTCGCTGACAAAACGGTCGAATTTCTCCGAAAGGTCTTGGTCAATACTGATTCCGAATCTGATAAGTTCACTCAAATAAATTTTCTCCTGCTCAAAAAGCTATCTGAATTCTAAATCGTTTTCAAGCGGACGGCGAATTCATTTAAAATTTTTCGAGCCAAATGCCGCTTTTTTCGTTTTCTTTTTTAATAAACGCAACATAAACCGCGCCGCTTACAGCAACCGCCGAAGGCAGTTCGCCCGACGTTTTTTCCTTCATTCCGGCATTTTGATCTAAAGCGTAAATTTTCCCGTTTTCCTCGAAAACCGCGCCGAAATTCTTCTCTCCGAAAAGCGAAGCCGTGCCTTTGACCATTCCTTCGTAGATCAAATTTCGCGGCGAAAAACTTTTTCCGCCGTCGTTTGATTCCGCATTATAAAATCCCGCTTTTCCCGCTTTTCCGGCGGTGTACCAGAAAATTTTCAGATTATTTGCATCATCAATAAACATCGGCGCACCGGAAACCGGACAAGCGTTTATTTGCCATTGATCGTCGCTGACAATTACAGGATTTGAAAAATTTGCGCCGCCGTTTTCCGAAGAAGCGACCGCGATATGACGAAAATTATCGCCGACGACTTGCCGCCAACTCGCGTAGATTTTCCCGTTGTTGTCAATCGCCAGATTCGTTTTACAGCACGGGCAAATTTCGCTCGAAAGTTTTATGTTTTTGGAAAAAGTTTTCCCGCCGTCGCTTGATGCAGTAAAGAAAATTTCGCTGTTCGGTTCGGCGTTTTCGTGCGACATTTCCGTTTTTTTATGTTCCGGTTCTTCCGTTTTATCTTGCGAATTTTCATTTGAGTCGTGATGAGTTTTTACAAATTGAAATTCGCCGGAAAAATTATTTTTGCGCGGTTCGACAATCTGATCGCCCGCGAAATTTTTCGCGTGATGTTCGCTTTTGACATTTCGCTCATCAAGCCACGCCATAAAAACTTTTCCGCCGTCGCCGATTTCGAGCGAGTGCATTCCGTGCGAAGCCGGTGCAGAATCGTCATTGACTTTTACGGGCGCGTTAAAAGTTTTTCCGCCGTCTCGCGAAACCGACAAATTCAAAACATTCGCGCTCGATTTTTCCGCCAATTCGACTTTCGCCGTCCAACCGATAAAAATTGCATTATCGCTCCCGATCTTGATCGTCGGCGGATCGCCGAACCACGCTTTCGCAATTCCTTTTTCGGGATTTACGCGAACTTTTTCGCCGATCTGTTTTTCATTTTTGTCGAACTTTTGCAAATAAATGTCGGCTGAATCTTTGCCGCCGTGTTCGACGTAAACGACGTAAAAATTGCCGTCAAAATCCGCCGCAATTGCGGGTTCTGCGGCATCGTTTTCAACCGTCGAAACTCGAATCGCCGTTTGATTTTTCGTTTCGTTTTTTTGATTTGAAACATTTGCGGTTTCCGTTTTCGTTTGGCAATTACAGAAAAAAACTGAAATTAAAATCAAAACGAAAATGATAGTTTTTTTATTATTTGAATACATCTTAATCTCCAAAAAATTTACGCGGCTGAATTTCTTCAGCCGCGTAAAAACATAAAGTTATTTTCCAAAACGGTAATAAAAACCGATAACGGCAGAACGCCCGTTCGCCGGTTCGTAAAATCTTCTGTTCGCGTCGTCAACCTGTACGGAAGCCGAATAAATTCGATTTGCCAAATTGTCCGCTTCAAAAAATATACCGTATTTCGGGCGGTCGAATCCGGCTCTGAAATTGAAAACGGCGTAAGAATGGTTGCTTGCCGTGTTTTGGCTGTTGACGAAATACGCGGACGGCGACCAGTCAACGTTCGGCGCAAGCCAGAAACCTTTCGGATGACCGTAACGAACTTCGCTTCGCACGAGATGTTTCGGTTGTCCGGGAATAAAATTTCCGTCGAAGTTCGCGTCCTTTGTAAATTTGAAATCCGAAAGCGTGTAAGCCGTGCGCCAACTCAAATTTCCATTTTCGACGAAAAGATTTTTCGCCAAAGTTGCGTCGGTCGAAAGTTCAAATCCGGTGTGGCGCGTCCGCAAAGCGTTGCGATAAGACGGAATCGTAAACGGCGCACCGGGAAACGGGACGACATTTCGATTGATGATTTCGTTTGAAATTTCCGAATCGAAAAACGCTATCTCGTAATTTAATCTGTTACCAAAAGTATTTCCGCGCGTTCCGATTTCGGTCTGCCAAGTGTCCTGCGCGTTCAAAGGAAGAAATCCTGCCGCGCCGTAACTCGTTAATTCGCCGAGAAGCGGCGGTTCATACGAACGCGAAACATTGGCAAAAATCTGCGCGTTTTCCGCGTACCGATAAACGAAACCGATCTTCGGCGAGAAAACTTTATAAGAACGCACGTCCGATTCCGCAAGCGCGAGCAAATCGAGATAACGCCGTCTGGCAAAATCAATTCGCCCTCCCGCGACAAATGTAAATTTAGATGAAAAATCGTGCTGAAGTTCCGAATAAATTCCGATATTGTCCGCCCGCGTGTTGAAAAGCGCGGTTCTCGCGCCTCGCACGCCGCGAACATTTTCAAATCGCCGTTCGCCGTTCAAAGTCGTCTGCGGCGCGAAACCGATAACAAAACGGTTTTTTATTCCGTTATAGGCGTAACGAATTTCGCCGGAAAAAGTGCGCGTGTGTTGATCTAAAATTTGAAAAATCGGGTGAACTAAATCCCGATTCTGCGCCGATACGTTGAAAGAGAATTCGTGCCGCGAACCGAAACGCTTTTTCATTCCGAATGCGCCGCGATAATAATTGACGAATCTGCCCCAATCGCCCAAAACATTTTCGGGAAACGCTTGACGCGGATCGTTTTTGTAATCGGAAAATGTCAGCGAGCCGGGAAGTTCTTCGGCGAAATTGGCAAATGCGAGATCGGCGTAAAAATCCGTGTTTTCGTCGTATTTGAAAAAGAAATTACCGAAAAATCTGCGTCTTCCCTGATTGCTGTGTTCGCGGTATCCGTCGAGTTCCGAGTCAGACGCACTCAAAAAATATCCGAAACGTCCGCGCGTTCCGCCCGTCGAAATATAACCTTTAAACGCGCCGAATGAACCGCCTTGAACGCGGATTTCCAAAGGAAAAGCCGTTTCGCCCGTTTCGGTTACGAGATTGATTGCGCCGCCCGAAGTGTTTCCGCCGTAGCGCAGAGCGTTCGCGCCTTTCCAGACTTCAACACGCCGTGCGGTTAAAAATTCCAAAGATTCAAAATCCGAAAAACCGTCCGCGTCGCCGTAAGGCAGACCGTTTATCAAAATATTCACGCCGCGCGCGTGATAATTATTTCTCAAGCCAGAACCGCGAATCGAAAACTGAGTTTCGTCCGAACCGTAGCGCGGCTGCGCGAGAACTCCTGGCGTAAAATTCAAAACATCCTTCAAATTCGTCGCCGGAGTTGCCTGAATTTCCCGGCGCGAAATCAATTCCGTTCCGCCCGGAACTCTTTCCAGTTCGGCTTTTGCCGTCTCTTCAGATGCAACATTTACGGTCGCCGAAACTGCGTTGACCGATAGCTTAATTTCGAGTGAATTTTCATTCGAATTAAAATTAATTTGTTCGGTCAAAGTATTGAAACCGTCCGCCGCAACCGTTATTTTATAAGTGCCGAACGGCAAATCGCCGAACGTAAATTTCCCGTTCGCATCGGTTTGCGTTTGCCGTCTGGTTTTAGTTTTTGTTTCAGTCGCTGAAACATTTGCGATGCTGATCGCCGCACCGTTTTGGTCTGAGATCGCGCCGTTTAAATTTGCCGTGTTCTGTGCATTTACATTTAGAATGCCGAACGCGAAAATCATTAAGAAATAGATAAATGCTGAAAATAATTTAAATTTCTGATTCATTTTTTGCTCCGTTAATTTTTAGTTTAAAGAAATTATGACAAGCGAAATATTTAAAAATACTTCGCCGGAATTTTACGGAAAAACTTCAAATAAAATTTGCGTCTTTATTTCCGTAAAGTTTGGATTTGTGTAATTTATTTAACCTAAAAAAGGCGGAGCGCGGGGCGCGATTTTTCGAGAGATTTTGTCGAGATTATAAGTGAGAAGAATTCCGAAAGAAACTGTTTTGATTTCGTTCGGCGGGCGCGGGTTTTGCGCGAACGAGAAATTTTCGCCTGAAAGTTTCCAGACAAATTGTTTTTGATAATTGCTGCCGAAACCGGCAAAGGAACTAAAGTTTTTGGTGAGATTTTTGTTTGGAAAATTCGGCAAATTCGGCACATTATCGAACACCGATTTTCCTTTTTGAAAGTAATCGAAAATTAAATTTTCAAAATTCTGCGCGTCCGGCGACATGAATTTGAAATTTGTCTGTGCCGAAATTTCCAGCGAAAACAAGAGTTTTGCGTCATCGCTTGCACAAATTTCGTCGAACGGATTTTTCCTGAAAATTTCCTTTGATGGTTTTACGGGCTGAAGTTTTTTTGTCAGCGGACAATAAACCATTTCCGCCGAAGTTTCCTGTCTTTGCGAAAAAGAGACGCTTAAAAATGCGCCGCTGAAAATTACGGAAAGTAAAATTGCAGCAACGAGAATAGTTGATTTGAAGTTTTGAAAAAACGCTTTCACGAAAGAAAAATGATGGCATTTGAAAATGATTTTTGCAAATTATCGTTTGGAAAATGCGCCCGTAAAAATTTTTATTCGTAACCGTTCGGATTATCTTTATGCCACGCCCAAGCCGTTTCGATGATTCGTTCAATATCTGGAAAATTCGGCTGCCAACCCAAAACTTCGCGTGCTTTTTCGGCATTTCCGACCAAGTGCGACGGATCACCGGCGCGACGCGGCGCGATTTGGGATTTTATTTCTTTGCCTGTAACTTTCCGTGCCGCTTCGATGACTTCTTTAACTGAAAAACCTTTACCGTTTCCCAGGTTTATAAACTTGGAATTTTTGCCTTTGCGAAGATGTTCGAGCGCGAGAAGATGCGCGTAACTCAAATCGGAAATGTGAATGTAATCTCTGACAGCCGTTCCGTCTTCGGTCGGATAATCGTCGCCGAAAATCGAGATCGAATCGCGTTTTCCGAGCGCGGTCTGCAAAATCAGCGGAATCAGATGAGTTTCGGGATCGTGATCTTCGCCGCAATCACCGGACGCGCCGCAGGCGTTGAAATATCTGAGTGAAACGAATTTCAAGTCGTAAGCCGAATCGTAATCTTTAAGAAGATTTTCGACCATAAACTTGGTCATTCCGTAAGGATTTACCGGATTTTGCGGATGCGTTTCGTCAATCGGAACGTATTGCGGTTCGCCGTAAGTCGCGCAGGTTGAAGAAAAAATAAACTTTTTTATATCGTTTTCAAGCAAACTATCGAGAAGTTTTAATGTTTGAACGAAATTATTCTCGTAATATTTTCGCGGGTTTTCGACCGATTCGCCGACATAAGCAAAAGCGGAAAAGTGCATTGCGGCTTCGATTTGATATTCGCTCAAAATTTGTTTAATTAAATTTTTATCGCCGATATTTCCTTCAAAAAAGGGAATTGAATCATCAATTGCCTGACGATGACCGTAAACGAGATTATCAATAACGACCGGATTTTCGCCGCGTTCGTGTAAATCTTTGACGGTGCAGCTTCCGATATAACCTGCGCCTCCCGTAACTAAAATTGCCATAATAAGAATTTGATTTATTGAAATTACAGTTTAATTATTGAAATTACTTTAGATAACGGCAAAGTGTCAAATTAATTTTTTGATGTAAAGTTAAAATGAAATTGCAACCGCCGCATAATGATTTGAATCGAAACGGCTTGTAAGTTATTATTACTTGATAAAAATTCTCTAATGAAAAAAATTATGATAAAAAGATTTCTATTTATTCTTGTTTTAACGATGTTTTCGGTTACATTAGTTTTAGCCCAAGATATGCCCGTAAAAACGTTAGCCAAAAATGTCTCTGAAACCTCTGAAATTGACCGTAGTTATCAGATCGGTCCCGGAGATGTCGTTACTGCTAAAGTTTTCGGCGAACCGGAGTTTGATTTTGCGGCGACAGTTGACCAAAACGGAAAAATAGAAACGCCTGTTTCCGAAACACCGATAACGGCGATGTGCCGCACGGAAAATCAACTTCGCGCTGAAGTTAAAGAACTTATATCGAAATATCTGAAAAATCCGATGGTCACTGTGCAGGTTACCGAGCGCAACAGTCGTCGTCCGGCAGTTGTTTCCGGCGAAGTTCGCCAGCCGCAGCAGGTTGAGATGCGCCGCAAAGCAAGTCTTTTGGAAATACTTGCTTTTGCCGGAGGAGTAAATGAAGACGCAGGCGGAATTGTTCGCGTTTATCGCACTCAACCGCCATTATGCGAAGAACCCGGCACACAGGTCGCGTGGACAAAATCCGACAGCGATTATGAAGTGCCGTCACGCCTTTACACGTTGAGCAGTATCCAAAGCGGCGACGAGTTATCGAATCCGACAATTTATCCGGGCGATTTGATCGTCGTCGAAAAAGCGTCGCCCGTCTATATCACGGGTGAAGTTATCGCTCCACAAGGTTTGAGAATTCCCGAAGGCGGCTTGTCTTTAAGTCGTGCGATTGCGATGGTCAGCGGTGTGCGGCGTGAAGCAAAAACGAAAGACGTAAGAATTTATCGTCTGAAGCAGGATTCGCAAGACCGCGAAATTATCAGCGCAAATTACGATATGATAAAAAAAGGCGAGCAGAAAGATATAATGCTCGAACCTTACGACATTGTCGAAGTTGATAAATCGAAGAAAAGCGTCGGACAAATAATCCTTGAAACCGTTGTCGGAGCCGCTAAAACATCGGTTGGCGGATTCGGGGCGACGCTTCCAACCAGAATTTTATATTAAAATCTTTTTCTTCAATTTGAAAAACGTGAGTGAATTTATTTTCGCTCACGTTTTTTATTTTTCCGCATCTTCGTAAATCTTCTTGATTACGTCTTTGTATTTCTCATCAACGACGCGCCGTTTAACTTTCAACGTCGGCGTTAATTCGCCGCCCTCGACCGTCAGTTCGTCTTTTATCAACGCGATTTTTTTGACTTTTTCATACTGCGACATATCTTTGCAGAATTTTTCAACCTCGCGTTCAAGCAAGTTTATAATTTTTTCACTTTCGCAAAATTCTTTCGGCGTTTTAAGATCAAGATTTTTAATTTTCGCGTAACTTTCGAGTGCATCAAAATTCGGCACGATCAGCGCGGCGGGAAATTTCTGACCGTTGCCGACAAGAACGATTTGACTGACAAAACGCGATGACAAGATCAATTGTTCAATCGGCGAAGGCGCGATGTATTTTCCGCCGCTGGTTTTGAAAAGTTCTTTTTTGCGGTCGGTAATTTTCAAAAATCCTTCGCCGTCGAGTTCGCCGATGTCGCCCGTTTTAAACCAGCCGTCTTCTGTAAACGCATTTTCCGTCGCTTCTTCTTTGTTGAAATATCCCTGCATCACGCTCGGACCGGCGACTTCGATCTCGCCGTCTTCGGCGATGCGAACCTGCACGTTTCTGATCGGTTTTCCGACCGTTCCGAGTTTTGAATCAATCGTATTGTTTGTCGAAACAACGGGCGAAGTTTCCGTTAAACCGTAGCCCTGCATAATCGAAATTCCCGCGCCGGTAAAGATCAGCCAGATGTCATCGGACAAAGCCGCGCCGCCCGTGATGCAGAATCGCAAACGCCCGCCGAAAAATTCGCGCAGTTTTGAAAAAACCAATTTGTCGGCAACGCTGTGCGCCGCGCCGAGAAACAATGAAATTTCCTCGCGCCGTTCTTTTTTCAGAGCAAACTCTTTTCCGGTTTCAATCGCCCAATCGAAAATCTTCTCTTTTAACTGACTGTCCTGCGCCGCCTGCAAACGCGCTTTGGCGTAAACTTTTTCAAAGATACGCGGTACGCCGACAAAGATCGTCGGGCGAACTTCTTTCAGATTTTCCGGCGTTTTATCAATTGATTCGGCGAAATGAACCGCCATTCCGTTGTAGATGTAAAGATACATTCCCGTCCGCTCGAAAACGTGCGACAGCGGCAAGACCGACAACGGAACATCTTTGCTCGAGAAATGAAAATTCTCGCCCGCGTCAATCGCAATAGTTATCAAATTCGTATGCGAAAGCATCACGCCTTTCGGCTCGCCCGTCGTGCCTGACGTATAGATCAAAGTCGCAATATCGGGCGGTTTGACCGATTCGACCAAATCTTTGAGCAGCTGCGGTTTTTCATCTTTTAACGCTTCGCCCGCTTTTTCCAGATCGTCGAGCGACATCGCATTTTCGATATGTCCGGTTTTGTCCGCATTAAAAAAAATGATTTTCTCAATCGTCGGACATTCAGCGAAAACATCTTTTATGCGCTCGTAACATCTGACGGTTTCGAGAAAAAACACCTTTGCGCCCGAATCTTTGATAATGTATTCGACCGAATTTGCCGAAAGCGTCGTGTAGATCGGCACATCAATGATTCCCGCAAACTGACAGCCCGCATCGGTCAGCGTCCATTCCGGCGAATTCGCCGCCAGTATCGCCGCTTTGTCGTCTTTCCGCAGACCGACCGAATAAAGACCGAGCGCGATATTTTCGGCGCGCATCAGCATTTCGTCCGACGAGATCGGAAGCCATTTTTTGTCTTTTTTGTAATTTAATGCGTCGGAGCGATTATGATTTGCGGCGGCTTTCTGAAAAAGTTCGGGCAGCGTTCGCGGTTCATCGGCAAACAACGGAATACGTCTTCTCAAATTCGTTCCGGTTTTCGGCTGACTTTGATTTTCCGTTTCGGTTTTCCGCTTCATTTCGCCGACACGCCTCCGAGAAATATTTTCAGAACCTCGTCGGCAAGCGGCACGAGTTCGTAATTTTTCGGCGAGAGAATCCAATTCGTCACCATTTCGTCCAACGCACCGTAGAGAATTTTCGCGCAGATTATCGGGTGAATATCGTCGCGGAAGATCTTTTCGCGTTGACCTTCCTCGATGATCTTGTGAATTATCGCCAGATATTCGGCAAAACCGGCGGCGGAAAATTCCTGCATAAACTTCGTCGAACCGCGCAGTTCGATCTGAAAAACGACCGCCATATCGCGGTCTGCACCGAGTTTTTGGAGATGAAGTTCGGCGATGCGGCGCAGTTTGTCCTGCGGTTTTTCCAGCTTTTCGAGTTCCTTTCTGCCCTCGCCGATAAACTCGTCCATCGCCTGATCGAACACGGAATGCAGGATTTCCTCTTTGCTCTTAAAATAAAGATAAACCGTTCCGTCGGCGATTCCGGCTTCTTTGGCAACATCGGCAACCTTCGCGTTAAAATACCCGCGCCGCGCAAAAACCTTCGTTGCCGCACGCATAATAATCTCACGCTTATCGCCGCCCGCCGCGCGTTTTACAGTTTTCGTATTCGTTGAAGCCATCTAAAAAATTAGTTTTGAATCGGTCTGAAAAACAAATGAATGACCGTTCATTCAGTAATTTCTACAAGAATAACCCAAACCATCATTCAAACGCAACAGTTTCACCGGAAATCTTTGCAGAAGTCAGTTATCGGTTATCAGTTATCAGTTATCAGCAGTTTAAAATAGAAATGGATTTTGAACCAAGGATAAATCCAAAATCCAAAATCCAAAATCCAAAATCAAATGGCGGAGAGAACAGGAGTCGAACCTGCATAGGCTTACGCCCGGTAGTTTTCAAGACTACTGCAATACCATTATGCGATCTCTCCGCACGAAGGTAAGTTAAAATATAACCGTTTTAAACCAAAAAAACAATTCGTCAAGTTTATAGTTTTATATCATCTTGACTACTGATTTCGATTCTATTTGTTGATTCTCCAAGAGCAACATTGCCCAGAGGATCAAATTCAATAAACTTATCGAATTTCAAACCCGTTAATTTTGCAATTTTAGCTATTGGCACTTGATAAGTTTTAAATTGTCCAAATCCGGTCTCTTTTATCCCTTCTAAGTCTCTAAAATCTTCTATTTCATCCGGTTGAGCTAACATATAACCACTTACCGATGGAGTGCCGTCTTTTTTAATCATCGCCGCAACTTTGTAGAATTGCAAAGGCACCAGAATACCACGATACGGAATATCTGCATCTCCGAAAATCGGACCTGTAAAAATCGAAATCTTAATATTTTCATCATCAGCTCCACCTAAAATAAAATCTTCCAGTCTCAACCACTCTTTTTGATTCAGATTTTTATGCTGCGGAGTCGAATTTGTAAGATGGAATGTATCATCATTGGCGGCTACCGCATTAACTCCCCAAACAGGGTCAAGTCTGCGTACCATATGCCCGCGATCCAAATCATTATTTTTATAAACTGCGGGACCAGCTTGATATTTTGTATCGACGCGCGGATCAAGAATCCACGGATTGTTTTCTCTGCCTAACTGTTGTGATTGGCTTCCATCAATATTAACCGCAGTAATTGCACATAATTTTCGGAACTTGTTCAAAACTACCGAGAAGTTGAAATAATTCAGAATATATTGATTATCGGGAGTCGGATTTAACAACGGTGCAAGTTTTGAAGATTGTCCTTCTAATAGTTCCAGAAGTTCAATTTTGAAACCGTCTTTTTTAACAAAATCTGAATTATATCCGTTTCGCCCGTTATAATTTGGAGCTATTGATTCTGTAAGTTTAACTGACGATTCTTCTGTTTCGTCGACTTTCTTATCAGTCATCGCGCTCGCGGTTTGCGGCACACTGCCTGTGCCTACTCTGACGGTTACTTCTATCGGAATTGTAACCGTTATAGAATTTTGTTCATTTTCATTTTCCTTAGTTTTCACAATTTTTGATTCTCCTTTATTTTCAGGACTTTGCTGTATATTATTCTCCGAATGATTTTCCACATTCGGCGGGTTTTCTTCGTTCATTTCATCTGTAACAACCACGAAATTTTCATTGGTCGAGACTTTCGGCATAACGACCGGGGCGTTAAGCAGTTCATTGAACAAGGCATCCTGACTATGCGTATTCTTTAAGTCGGCGACAATAACGCTGATTCTTACCCCCTCGTTTGAAATCCAGTCTATCAAGCTGTCATCTTCGCCGTTTTGCCAGATAGTGCCGTCTCTTTTAAGCCAATAACCATTATTATCTTTGCGCGGAACACCGCTGTGATGTAGAGCAATAACCTGCCATTGGTCATTAAAAACACAAGACCCTGATGAACCTTGTGTGGTATCGGTGCTGTATGTAACAAAATTTCCGACGGCACTCATCAGACGGTTTTCCCGAAGGGCAATTTGCTTATACCCGCCTCCCGGATGCTGAATTATGGAAAGATGTTCAGTAACCAGAGCCTTAGCAGGTTCGTCATATAATTTTAAATATCCGAAATCTTTCAGGTTTCTGTTTTTATTAACAGAAATCTGGTTGACGGCTACTACTGTATAATCGAGTGCGGCATTTGTTTTGAAGAACACATCCGGCTTTAGCTCAAAAAAGACGGACATTGAAGGCATACCGAATTCATTGTACTGATAATTAAACTCCGCCAGACTTTTTACCGCAAAATCGTTCTCTTCGATCACATGAGTATTGTCTTGAATTTTAGTAACTAAACGACTCTGCACTGGAAGTGCAGAGATTTGAAGAATTGAACGCAAATTAAATTTGCTCGATTGTTCTTTTCAGATTAAGAAAAGAAATCTTAATAAATTCTTGCAATGAAATTGCATAGTTTTAGACTAACGGCTGTGACCAATAAAAAAAACTAAACTGTTTTATAAAGCAATTAATTGCTTTCTTTTTTCAGTTCGAGATTTTTCGTCTTTACTGTGCCTCCCTTTATTTTGAAATCATCAGTTTTCTTTTTATAACCTTCGATTTCGACTTCAATTTCATATTTTCCAGCATCCAACTCATCTATTACATATTTTCCTTCTTCATCGGTAGAGACTTCTTTGATGGATTTTGTTTTTTTATTGATAAGTTTTATCCGAGCGTTGGGAATTATTTTTTCATCTTTATCGGTAATTATACCTTCAAGTCTGCTTGTTGTTCCTGCAACATCTGAACCGAGAATAAAATCAAAGGAAATTGCTTGATTTACCCTTAAAACTATTTCCCGTATCTTTTCTCTAAATCCCGAACCGCCGGTTCTAATCCGATAGTTTCCAACCGGCATATTTTTAAAAACGTAGTAACCCTCGTTGTCAGTAACTGTCTCTCGACTGAAATTTCCTCCTATAAGAATGGCGGTAACAGTTACTCCGGGAATTCCGTCACCGGAAGGCGTTTTTATTCTTCCAGGTAATTCTGTTAGAGTTTGTTGACCATTTACGGCAACCGGACTGAAAAGCCAAATTGAGCAAATGAAAGCAATGAATATCATTGACATCAATGATATTTTGTAGCTTTGCGGCAATTTTGTTTGTAAATTTTTCATAATGTTTTTTTTCTTATTAAAATTGAAAATTTTGTTTGTGTTGTTCGTTATGATCTGAATCCATCTTTTTCCTCGCTCTTGTTGGCGGATCAACAATTATTCGGGTTGATCGGTAGGTGTTGACGAAATCGGAGTGGTCTTCGGCTAGGGATTCGATTTGTTTGTCGAATTTGGCTAATAGTTTGTCGGTGTCGCGGATTTTGGCGGCGATGTTGATGTTGGTGGTTTTCCGGTTGCTGACGGCGGTGCGCGGTTTTGGGGCGGCGGCGGTGAAGTTGTCTATGGCGGTTTGCAGGTCGGAGAGTTTGTCGGCGTTGATGTTGTAATCTTTCAGCGCGTCGAGATTCGCGTTGGCGCGGTTGTGGATCATACGGGCGAGCGGGATGAGTTCGTCGTCGCGGTTGCGTCTGATCTTTGACTCGGTGAGGTTCATTTCTTCCATCAGGGTTTTGTCCCCGATGTCGGCGGCGTAGGTATAGATGAGTCCGGCGATTATGGCGGCGCGTTTGACGAGGGTTTCCCGTGCGTCGGATTTTCCGGCGGTGATTCCCGTCAGCGATGCGGCTTTTTGTTCGGCGGCATCGAGAATCGCGGCGATATTTGTTTTGATATTGTCGAACGTCACCTTAAAAGCGGGTATCACGGCGATAATTTCGATGTTATCGTCAACGTGCTGTTCGGTTGCTCTGTAAGAATTAACTTTAGCTTCTTGTATGGCGGTTCTCTGTACGGGACAAAACGACATAAGTTAGCTGTTGTCAGCATCTTAGAATTGCAAAGATATTTACTCTCGAATATCTCTTTAGTTCAAATAACACCTCTTGGATTATTTCACATCCTAATCTGAAAAGACTTGTTTGCGCTCTCCCGTTCTTTTTTATTTCAATCGAGTTGACGGCGTTTTCCGCTTCCCCTGTTTTGATCGCCCACGCCACTGCTAACGCCAATACTCCGAATAACTTATCTATCTTCTCCACTTTCGTCAGATGCGTTTTTTCGATCTCGAATCCGCGACTCTTTAAGTTCTGAAACAATGTTTCTATCGCCCATCTCCGCTTGTATTCCGACAGGATTTTCTCACTCGCTTCAGACGAAATGACAATCACACTTTCCTGAGAGTCTTTTCCTCTTTTCACCTCGACCGATACCTTGACTCCGGCGTATCTCCTCGCCCGTCGCAAACGGTAACTCTCGCCGATCTTCAATGTTCGTAACAATTTCCCGCATCTCATCGGCTTCCCGCTTTTGTTGGTAATCGTCATCGAAGCTTTTATCCGCAGACGAAACGGGACTTTTTCCTTGTCCAGATATTTGACCAATTCATATCCGTCAAACTCACGGTCACCACTCAAGTATTCGATGTTTTTGATGCCGAATACTTTGATATAACGCCCGATTATCTGTTTCTTTTCCGCTAATACGGAGTTGCCTTTGCGCGAGAGCGTTATCCAAAATAACGGTATCGAAGTGTTTCCAACCACGATTGATAACGTCAAAATGTTGACCCATATCAAGCCGTATTTCCACTCGGTGCGATCCAACGCCAAAACATACTTACCTTTCGGTTTGATGATCGCAATAATCAACTCGGCAAAAATGTCGAAATCAATCTCAGCCAACTGAAAAAAGCGTTTTAACCGCCGATATTTTGAATCCTTCTTAGCCGATAAGTCTAAAACATTGGCTAATCTTGCCAAATTTGTAGTGTTCTGTTGAATAATGGCGATCAGCAAAGCCGCCGCCAACTCGACGCGACGCTTATCTAATGGTAAATTTGCTCGTAATGCTGCAAAGCATTCGGATGTGTTTTTTTCATATGCTGAGGGCTAATTTAGCTCAAAACACATCCGTTATCTATTTTCAAATATCTTTTTAACTTTGTTTTTGTCCCGTGCAGAGATGGCGGTTAGCGGTCTTCTCATTTTCTTTTCTCCTGATTTTATTTAAAAGCGACTTTTATAAAATACGGCGGAAAGCGGCGCGAAATCGTGAAAAATTACAAGAGTTTCGTGCTTTTTCCCGTCAACGATGTGGTTTGTTTGAAAAAAAGGAACGATTGTCGGCGTGATGCGGGCAATTTTCCGGGATGATAAATCAATTGCGAAACAAAACAAATGCTTTGCACGATGACATAAATGCTTTGCAAAACAGAACAAATCATTTGCACGACAAATAAATCGTTTACACGGTGACATAAATACTCTGCGAAGTAAAACAAATCGTTTGCACAACAACATAAATGCTTTGCACGACAGAATAAATCGTTTGCACGACAACATAAATGCTTTGCACGACAGAATAAATCATTTGCACGACAGAAGAAATGCTTTGTTTTACAATGCGATTCGATTGTCAGTGAAATAAAATGAATTGTTTTAACGACAAATTCAATTGTTTGGGACGAAAAAAGCTAAATTTAATTATCAAAGAACATTAAACGGGTAAAAAAAGATAATTATCGGGTAATAAACGGTCAACTAATTAAACAGATGCCTCAATTGCAGACCGTTGTTTTAATGATTTAGGCATCATAGCACTAAGTTAAAAAGATTATAAGGATTTTTTTGTGAGACGTTTTTCGGTCGGATATGATTAAATGCAGTAAGAAATCGCACGAAAATATGTGAGATTGACCGGAGCGCAGGCGGACTTGTCTGTATATTTTTTTGGATGCTTAAATACTTCTGATTTTTAGTGTGAATTTAGAATAGAGATTTTTATCAAATCGAGTTTCCTTTTGACGGAAAATCTCTTTGAAAAAGGTAAACCGCCGCAAAATGTGAGACGACAAATTAAAGCTGCGGGGTTGAGGATAATTTTGTCGGTTTGTCTGGATGCCCTGAAATTGTAAGATAGATTGTAAATATTGGCGGGACTTTAAATAATCTTTCCCGGATTATTTTGTTCAATTGCTAAAAAAATCTGAAGTAGAAAATATTCTATGAAAAACTCGAAAAATCAAGAAAACAAAGCGGAAGACGAATTAAAAGATACGTCCGAACAAAAAGACGAATTTTTAATCGTCGGCATCGGCGCATCGGCGGGAGGCGTGCAAGCCCTTAAAACTTTTTTTGAAAATGTTCCGGCGGATTCGGGCGCGGCTTATGCCGTGATTCTGCATCTTTCGCCGAATCACGACAGCAAACTTGCGGAAATTTTGCAGACGGTCGCGCAGATTCCTATCACGCAGGTTAAAAGGAAAGTGAAGGTCGTGCCGAATCACGTCTATGTCGTTCCGCCGAATGTCAGCCTTTCGATGAGCGACGGATTTATCGTCGTATCGCCGATTCACACGGTCGAAGAACGCCGCGCGCCGGTTGATATTTTTTTCCGAACGCTTGCCGAATCTCACGCCGGTCGTTCCGTCGCCGTGGTTTTATCGGGAACGGGCGCGAATGGTTCGATGGGAATTAAGCGCGTCAAGGAAAAAGGCGGCGCGACGTTTGTGCAGAATCCGCGTGAAGCCGAATTTTCGGAGATGCCGCGTAATTCGATTGCGACGGAATTGATTGACGAAGTTTTGAATGTCGCGGAAATTCCGGCGAAAATTATCACCTATCAGAAAAATCTCGGAAAAATTATCATCCCGGTCGAGCCGGAATCGAGAGAAGAAGAACAGCAGGCGGCGTTGCGCGAGGTTTTTACGATTTTGCGCGTGCGAATGGGACACGATTTTGTGAATTACAAACGCCCGACTGTTTTGCGGCGCATCGAGCGGCGAATAAATGTTCGCAATCTGCCGAATTTACCCGCGTATGCAGCTTATCTCAGGGAAAATCCCGACGAAACGCAGGCTTTACTCAAAGATTTATTGATCTCGGTAACGAATTTTTTTCGTGATAAAGAATCTTTCGACTTTTTGGAGAGGGAAATCGTGCCGCGCATTTTGACCGATAAAACTTCAAAAGATCAGATACGCTTGTGGGTTGCGGGCTGTGCGACGGGCGAGGAAGCGTATTCGATAGCGATGCTCTTTGCGGAACAAATTGGAGATTCATTTGATACGCCGGAAGTGCAGATTTTCGCCACCGATATTGATGAAGACGCAATTTCAGCGGCGCGAAACGGTTTTTACACACTAAATGATGCGGCGGACGTTTCGCCGGAACGCCTGCGCCGTTTTTTCGTGCCGGAAAAAGAAGGTTTTAGAATTCGGCGCGAATTGCGCGAGATGGTCTTATTTGCCAGTCATAATCTTCTCAAAGACCCGCCGTTTTCGCGTCTGGATTTGGCGACGTGTCGCAATTTGCTGATTTATTTTAATCGAACGGCGCAGGAAAGAGTAATGGAAACTCTGCATTTCTCTTTGAAACCGGACGGTTATTTATTTCTCGGTTCATCGGAATCAATTGACGGGGCGAGCGATTTATATGCGCCGGTTAATCGTGAAATGCGATTTTTTCAAGCGCGTCAAACCGCGCCGCGAATTTCTTATCCCGTGCCTGATTTGTCGCCCTCGCTTCGTTACGACAGTGCGCCGAAAATTATCACGGATCGTGAAAACGAAAACCAAAGATTTGAAAAGGTTTCCTATGGCGAAATGCACGGGCGGATTTTAGAGCAGTTTGCGCCGCCTTCGATTATTGTCAATGAAAATTTCGATGTTGTTCACGTTTCGCCGCGTGCGGGACGTTATCTGCAAATTTCAGGCGAAATCTCCAATAATTTATTCAAACTCATTCGCCCGGAACTGCGCCTCGATGTCAGCAATGCCGTTTATCAAGCCGCGCAGAATCAAAATAACGTCATCGCCGAAAATTTGAAAACGCATATTGACGACAATCTCGAAACGATTAATGTCATCGTGCGTCCCGTTTTGCAAAAAAACGATGAAACGGTGCGCGGTTTTATTTTAATAATATTTGAACCGTCGAAAAACGCGGCGACTGATTCGGAAGAAGTTTTCGAGTCTTCCGAACCCGCCGCCCGAAAACTTGAAGAAGCGTTGATACGTTCGCAGTCACAATTTCGCCATTCAATTGAGAATTCCGAAATTCAAGCCGAAGAACTCAAGGCATCGAACGAAGAATTGCAGGCGATCAACGAAGAATTACGTTCGGCGACCGAAGAACTCGAAACGGGAAAAGAAGAATTACAGTCGGTCAATGAAGAACTCGTAACCGTTAATCAGGAACTGAAAATCAAGATCGAAGAACTTTCCGAGTCAAACAGCGATTTTCAGAATCTGATAAATTCGACGCGCATCGGCACGATTTTTCTCGACCGGAATTTTCGCGTCAAAATGTTTACGCCCGCCGCCGGAGAGATTTTCAATCTTATTACGGCTGACAACGGGCGCGTTTTAACGCACATTACGCACAAACTCAATGACGAAAATTTGATCACCGATGTCGAGACGGTTTCGCAAAATCTACAGCCGATAGAGCGCGAAGTCCGCACGATGGACGGAAATTTTTATCTGATGCAGATTACGCCTTACCGCACCGTAGAAGACCGTATCAACGGCACGATTATTACCTTTGTCAACATTACCAACATAACACGCGCCGAAGAAAAAATGTATGAATCCGAAGAACGTCTGCGTTTAATTATTGAAAGCATAAAAGATTATGCGATTATTACAACCGATTTTAATGGAATCATCAACGGTTGGAATCCGGGCGCGGAAAAAAACTTCGGTTATGTGGAAACGGAAATCATCGGCAAATCCGCCGACATTATTTTTACGCCGGAAGAAATTAAAGACGGCATTCCGGCAAAGGAAATGCAGAAAGCTCTGAAAAAAGGAAGTGCCGAAGACGAACGTTGGCACGTTCGCAAAGACGGTTCGCGTTTTTACGCATCGGGCATAATGCAGCCGATTAAAGACGGCAAAGTCAAGGGCTTTGTAAAAGTCGCCCGTGATATGACCGAACGCCTCAAATCCGAACAAATTCAAAGAGATAAGGAAATGCTGCAAAAACTCGTCGGCGCACAGGAAGACGAACGGCGGCGCATAGCCCGCGATCTGCACGACGAACTCGGACAGCTTTTGACTGCTTTGCGCCTTCAACTCGAATCAGTCAGAAAATTATGCGAAAACGACGAAAATCTTTGCGGGAAAGTTGACGAAGCGCAGATTGTCGCCAAGCGCGTTGACACGGGAATTGATTTTCTCGCGTGGGAACTGCGTCCCGCCGCGCTCGACGATTTCGGGTTATACGCCGCGCTCGGCAAATACCTGCGCGAATGGTCGCATTATTCCAGCATCACCTCTGAACTGCTCGATTCCGGCATTAAAAAAACACGTTTTGTCCGCGAAATCGAAACGAATCTTTACCGCATCGCGCAGGAAGCACTTAATAATGTTTATAAACACGCCGAAGCAAACCGTGTCGAGGTCGCCTTTGACAAACGCGACGGTTTGATTATTCTGATTATCGAAGACGACGGCGAAGGTTTTGATACGGAAGATAAGATAAACAGAGAAAAAGGTATCGGTTTGATCGGAATGAGAGAACGCGCCTCGCTGATCGGCGGAACTTTTGAGATCGAATCCGCGCCGGATAAAGGAACGACCATTTATGTTCGAGTTCCGGTTTCGTTTTTGGAAGATGAAAGCAGTAATGAATAAACTCAGAATAATAATCGCCGAAGACCACGAAACGGTGCGCGAAGGTTTAAAAATGATCGTCGAATCGCAGGAAGATATGGAAGTTATCGGCGAAGCGGGCGACGGTCGCAAAGCCGTGGAACTGGCTCAGGAATTAAAACCCGACCTCGTATTAATGGATGTTTCGATGCCTGTTTTAAACGGTTTGACGGCTTCGGCAAAACTCAACCGGATTATGCCGGAAATCAAAATTCTGACATTAACACGCCACACCGACGAAGCGTATTTGCAGGAACTTCTGCAAGCCGGAGTTTCCGGTTATGTGTTAAAACAAAGTGCCGCGACCGAATTGTTGTACGCGATTCGCACCGTCGCTGCCGGAAATAAATTTCTCGATCCTTCGATAACCGGCAAAGTTTTCAATAATTACACCGAAAAACACGGCAAACTGCGCGGCGAAATTCGCGGCGTAAAATTAACCGGACGCGAATCGGAAACACTACGCCTGATCGCTCTCGGTTACAGCAACAAAGAAATTGCCGAACAATTCGATCTGTCAATTAAAACCATCGAATCGCATAAAGCCAACGCTCAGAAAAAACTCGACATCAATAGCCGCAAGGAAATCATCAGCTACGCTATTTTGCAGGGTTGGATGCAGGAAAATTAAGAAAAATCAGGGAGAGAGACAAAAAAAGACTTTTAGGAAAATCTCTTTTTCATTAATTCAGACGGCGTGCTGTCGTCTGAATTTGAATTGCTGTTACCGCGATTAAAATTCATATTCATACTTGAATTTATATTCCGCCGAAAGACATATTTTATTCCTTTCAAACCAATGTCATCGCTTTCAATAAATCTTTTTTGTAATGAGCCGAACATACAATAAAAAAACAGTTTTTTTATCTAATTTTTGTAATCTTTCAAACAGAAAACCAACAATAAATATCTATAAAATTCAAAAGCTAGGCTCTCATTGAATTTGAAAACAATAATCGGATGTGAAATTCGCCGGACAAATAAAAGGAGATTTTTAATGGCAGACAAAAAACGTCAAGATGACAAAGCGACTTCAAATAAAAAGAGCGAAAAATCTGAAATTTCAGGCAAAAGCGACAAAATGCCGACCACGAATTCTTCAAAAATTTCGGGAACCGTCGGCGCAGTTGCGTCAGTCGGAAATATAAAGACAAACGACGATGACGAAAACAAAACTGCCGATTCTTCTTCCGACAAACGAAAAGGTCGCAATTGAGCAAACTGCGCTCAAAAATACGGGAGATTATAAATTTACGGCAAAATTCACAGAAATTATGAAAAGCAATTGAACAAATAAATAAGTAAGCATTTGTTTTGCGGCAAATTCAAGTTAGATTGATTTTTCTGAATTACATCAGATGTTTTAACTCTCAGAGTCCCGAAACAAAACTTTCCCCGCTTACACACTAATAATCAAAAAAGTAAGTAAATGGTGAAATCAAAAAATGAATACTGAAGAAAGAGTAAAAAACGCTGCCGTCAGAAACGGGGAATTCTTCCACATCGAAATTAGATCGCAAAAAGAATTCAAAGCCTTTCGGGTGCAGAACATAGGAAAAAATAGCGGCATCGAGCGCGTCGGCGGACAATCTGAAAATGGTTCCTGGAAAACGGTAAAATGGTTGGTCAGCAAAGAATTGGCGCACATCGAAAACGGCAAACTCGTCGCCGATCATTCGGATGCGCGGGAACTTTTTGATCAATTGGAAGTTGTTCCGAATCATCTGAGGGGCGACCGTTTCGATGCAAAGAAATGTTAATACAAAACGGTGATAGTCACTTTGTGCCGATTTTCTCCCGATGCGGCAGTTTCAAAGCATCACACGGAACGAGCGAGTTTTATAAAGCCGTTATATTATAGGGAAAATCCTTATAAGTTTTTCCCGTTTTCCCGATGTAAACATTTTTTTTGATATGTAAAAGTTTACAACATAAAGTTGAAATTTAACTTTATGTCTGAAGTTGTTAGTTTAATCCTCACTTTACGTTAAATTAGTTCAGACTTTTTCATTCAAGGGGGAAAAGGCGAGTTATTTAGGGAACTCGCCTTTTTACTTTTAAATTTAGCGTCATTTTCTCGTCCGCGATTTTATTAGGGATTTCCCCGATAACTTTTACTCATTTTCCCGATTTTAAAACTGCTGTGTTTAACTCAAACTGTAAATAATAGTTTCAAGTAGGCGGTTTTTCGTTCTTCTGCTTTAAATTTTGATAATTGCTTGTTGAAGCGGGGAAAAATACCAATTGAAAAGTTTTGGACACGGACTACTTTTTTTTCCTGTTTCCACAGAGTTTCAAATGTGGATTTATCTTAATGAAATCTTGGCTAAAGAAAAATAATCCAGAAAGAAATGTTTGATATATCAAATCGTAATATGAAGGACAAGAATTTTGCAGAACAATCGGTCGGAAAAACTATTTTGATCGTCGGAAATAATTACGAATCTCTTCTTCTGCTTAAAACTCTTCTGGAATTGTGGAATTATCAAACTGTCGAGTCTTACACGGTGGGCGAAGCGGAAAATGTCTTGAAATTATGCACGCCGCAAATGATCTTATTGGACACCAATTCATCATTCGGAGAAACGTTAGAGAATATTTATAAAGTTCGTCAAAACAAATTGTTTTTATCTTTGCCGCTTGTCGTAATTTCCGGCTATGTTCAAAAAAATTACCGTGATTTGGCAATTTCAAACGGTGCGGACGGTTATCTGGTCAAACCGTTGAATTTCGCTCATTTAGAAAGGATGTTGAAAAAATATGAAACAGAAGTCGTTGCAGACGGAGGGAATTTATGAGTTTTACTTCGCTGTCGCCCGCGCTTAACTTATACGGTTTGTATGAAATTACGAAAGTGGGAGAAATTCTTTATTCCCGCGTCAGGCAGAGAAATTCTCTGCTTAATTTGCAGCCTGAAAAAGTCGGAAAAAATCTCTTTGAAGAAGTGTTGATATTTGATAATGCCGCCGCTTTTCGCAAGCACGTCGAAAATTTTTGGGACGCGACGGAAAATATGAAGACTTTTTTCTTTAATTCGCAAATTTCCAATCAAAATGTGCCGCTGAAAGTTTTGCTGATTCGAGTCAATCAATCGAATTATCTCAACAATGAAAAATTTATCATCGTTGACATCAGAAAATCCGAATTTGTCTAAGACCTTAAAACATCATTAAAATGAACAGAATATTTTCAAATTACAGCCAAATTCCGGCAAATAAAGGACAAGACGGTTATCGAATCGGCAACAAAAACAAAATGATCAAAACAAATGATTTGAATCAAAGAGAAAAAAACTTTTCAAATCAAATCCTTGCCGGACATTCAGATGAATTGCTGCCTTATTTAACAACTGTTTTTCTAGAAAGTGAGAAATTCATTTACCAAAGCGGCGAGCAGATAAATGAAATTTATTTCCCCGAAAATGCCGTCATTTCTGAACTTCAGATGCTTGAAGACGGGCGAACTTCGGAATTGGCGATGATCGGTAAAGAAGGTTTGACCGGATTGGAAGTCGTCTTGAATTCCGGCAAGTCAAGCCATTGGATGCGCGTTTCGGTTTCGGGAAGCGCGCTGAAAATGAAAGCCGAAATCTTTAAAAGGGAATTTGACGGCAACGCGGAATTTCGTAAAGTTGTTCTCGATTATCTTCACAAATATTTCGAGCAAACCGCTAAAAAAGCTATCTGTAACTGTTATCACCTGATCGAAAATCGGTTATGCAGTTGGCTTTTGATGCTCGGCGACAGGAGCGGAAAAGACAAAATCACGGTAACGCAGGAACAACTCGCGCATTTTATCGGCGTTCAGCGTCCGACAATTACACATATCGTGCAGGATTTAAGAAACCAACAAATTATCGGCTATAAGCGCGGAGAAATAAACATTTTCGACCGCGAAAAACTCTTGAATGCAGCGTGTTCCTGCTACGCTTCGATTGACGATGATTTTTAGGATTAATAACAATTTTTGTTAATTTACGCCGCAGAAATATCGGTGAGTATTCGTTGATAAGAATTAATTTTCGCCTAGAATAATTTTGATATGATGTTCCTTTCCGTCATCAATCAAGTTGATTTTATTTTGTTGTAAATTCTCCCCATCCAGCCAAGTTTCAATAATTCCCCGGCAAACGCTCATCGGATTTTCGATTTTTATGTGATAAATTGTTTTGCCGTGGCGGTATTTTATTTCATATTCCCGCCAGAAACGCGGGATGCACGGTTCGATTTTCAGCACGTCGCCCTCAAGATAAAAACCGAGAATTGATTCGACGGCGGCGCGATACATCCAACCAGCCGAACCGGTATACCAAGTCCAGCCGCCGCGTCCCGTGTGGGCTGATTCGGCGTAAACGTCGCCCGCCGCGACATACGGTTCGACTTTGTATTTATGAAGTCCGGCGCGTGTCGAAGCGTGATTTATCGGATTCAAAAGCGCGAAAAGTTCGCCCGCCTGATCGCCGTCGCCGAGCATCGCAAAAGCGATCAAAGTCCAGAGCGCGGCGTGTGTATATTGTCCGCCGTTTTCGCGCACGCCGGGAACGTAACCTTTGATGTAGCCGGGTTCGAGGTCGCTTTTATCGAACGGCGGCGTGAAAAGCAAAACCAAACCGTCGCCGCGTTTTATCAGATATTCATCAACCGAAGCCATCGCCCGCGCCGCTTTGTTCGGGTTTGCGCCGCCGGAAATTACGCTCCACGATTGGACGATCGAATCAATTCGGCATTCGGCGTTCTGCGTCGAGCCGAGCGGCGTTCCGTCGTCGAAATATGCGCGGCGATACCAATCGCCGTCCCAAGCATTTTCATCGAGCGCGATTTTTAATTCTTCGACGTGCGCGAGATATTTCTTTTCGCGCTCCGTATCGTGATGACTTCTGACCGACGGCAAAAAGTCCGTGATCGTTTTGAGCAAAAACCAACCGACCCACACGCTTTCGCCTTTGCCTTCGTCGCCGACGCTGCTCATTCCGTCGTTCCAATCGCCAACGCCCATCAGCGGCAGATCGTGTGCGCCGACTCTCAAACTCTTATCAATGGCGCGGGCGCAATGCTCGAAAATGCTTGCCGATTCGTCTGAGATTGTCGGTTGTGTGTAAGAATCGTCCGCGCCTTCTTCGAGCAGAGGTGCTTCGATGAACGGCACGATCTCGTCCAAAATTGATGCGTCGCCCGTAACTTTGACGTAAAACGCGGTGACGAACGGCAGCCACAAAAGATCGTCGGAAAAATGCGTACGAACGCCGCGTCCGGTCGGCGGATGCCACCAATGCTGAACGTCGCCTTCTTTGAATTGGTGCGCGGCATTGAGCAAAATCTGCGAGCGCGTCAAATCCGGTTCGGCGTAGATCAAAGACATTACATCTTGCAGTTGATCGCGGAAACCGTATGCGCCGCCGGATTGATAAAACGCCGAACGCGCCCAGATTCGGCAAACCAAAGATTGATACAAAAGCCAGCGATTGACTATCGTATCGAGTGCCGCGTCGGGCGTTTTTACTTCGATGGTCGTTAAGAGTTCATCCCAATAATTTGTAACTTTTTCAAACGCTTCTTTGATGTCGGAGATTTTTCGGAAACGATTGACAATTTCCCGCACCGCATCTTTTGAATCGGTTTCGCCCAGTAAAATAGCGACTTCACGCGTTTCGTCGGGCGCGAGTTCAATAACGGTTTGTAGAGCCGCGCACGGATCGAGTCCCGCGCCGCTTCTGCCGGAAAGTTTTTCGCGCCGCAACGCTCCGGGATTTTTCAAATTTCCGTTCCTGCCGATAAATTCCTTGCGGTCACACGTTAGTGAACTCACCGTTTCACTCATCGCCGCAAACGCGATCTTTTCGGCAAATTCGTTGTTATACGGATTTTTCGCCGTGATAATATCGCCGTCAATTGTGGTAACGATAAACGGAACGGTCTGTCCGCGCCGGAAACCCAAAACGAGTTCGTTGTAACTCGTGATCGAAATCCGCCGCGTGCGGTTCGTGCGGTTATGAAGCCGCAAAATTGATATTTTAACGGTCGCATCGAGCGGCACGAACATCGTCAGTTTCTGCGCGATGCCGTGGCTTAAATGTTCGAAAACCGAATAACCCTGACCGTGCCGGATCGCATAAGGCTCGGATTCCCGAATCGGCAGCGGTGTCGGTGTCCAAACTGTTCCCGTGTCTTCGTCGCGCAGATAGATCGCCTCACCCGGCGGATCGCTGACCGGATCGTTCGACCACGGCGTAACTCTGTTTTCGCGGCTGTTGACCGCCCACGTAAATCCCGAACCGCTCTCGGAAACCTGAAAACCGAAGTCATTTTCGCCCGCGATAACATTAAGCCACGGCGCGGGTGTCCATTGATTTTCGCTTAATAAAGTTACATATTCCTTGCCGTTTTCGGTAAAGCCGCCGAGACCGTTGAAAAACGTCAGATTCGGAAGTGCCGCCGTCGGTTCGGGATAAGATTTCGCCTGTTCGTCGGGGACGAATTTTTTCGGCAGACGCGCCTCGAACGGTCTTTGCAGAATCTGTTCGGCAAAAGTTCCGCGTTCGGTTACGATGACCGCCCGCGCCGCCGTCTGCATTAAAATTTGGTCGGCGACGGGAATCTGATCCGCACGCCGCAGAAAGATTCCGCCGTTTTTGTCGAGCAGATTCGATTCACCGGTAGTCTGTACCAATTTAACCAATTCATCTTGCAGAGATTGAATATAGCTGGGCGGATGATCATTCAAAATTACGAGATCGAATTTCAAATTTTTCAGACGCAGATATTCGTGCGCGTGAAGAAGCTGCCGAATGGACGGCAAATCTTCGGCGCGGTTGATTCTCGCCAGAACGATCGGAATATCGCCGCTGATGCCGTAAGCCCAAAGACTCGTCTGTGCTTTCGTGTTCAATTCCAAAACGCTCGACGGCGGTCTCAAAGACGGATCGGAATAGAGAATTCGTGCGGCAAGTCTTTGATAAAGATGCGCGTCTTCCGCGTCCAGATTCAGATGGCGAAGTTCGACCTGCGAGCGCGTCCAGGCGAGCGACGCTTCACGTTCGAATGTGCTTGGATCGTGATATTTGTCGGCTAATTTCTGCGCTTCTTCGTAAGATTCGGCGACGGCGGTTGAAAACGAGATCGAAACGGTCTGGCGCGGTTTTATGCGAACGCGGCGGCGCAACGAAAAGATCGGATCGAGAACCGCGCCGACGGTATTTGAAAGCGGTCGGTCCTCAATGATCGCAACCGGATTCGACGCATTGTGTCCGCGCCCCGTAAATCTGTTGCGGTCGGTTTCATACTGCACCGCGCCGACGCTTTCGCCGTTCGTCGCCACCGTGTGAACCGCCCAAACCGGCACGTCTTTTTCGGCACGCGGACGGCGCATTGCGATCAGGGAATTTTCGGCGGCGAAAAATTCGGTGACAATCGAAAGATTGCTAAACGCCGGATGCGCCGCGTCCGCCGCCGGACTCGTCAGAACTATTTCCGAGTAACTCGTGATCTCGATTTCGCGCATCACGGAAGATTGATTCGTGATCGAAACGCGGCGAATTTCGGCGTTATCTTCGGGCGACACGATTATTTCCGTGCGCGTCGTCAAGCCTAATTCGCTGCGCGATATCGTAACTCTGTCTTCGGAAAACGCCGCTTCGTAACTTTTCGGCTCGATTCGCGTCGGCTGAAAACCGCTCGACCAGACCGCGTTCGTCGTTACGTCGCGCAGATAAATAAACGCGCCCGAATCGTCGCACGTCGTATCTTCGCGCCAGCGCGTAACCGCCATTTCGCTGCACATCGAATAACCCGCGCCGGCGTTCGTCATCATCACGGAATACTTGCCGTTCGATAAAATCTGAGTGCGCGGAGTCGGCAGAGTCGGCGTGTCGAAAAATCTCGTAACGCGCCCCGAGATCGAACGCTCGATGCGACCGGATAAAACTTCTTCGGCTCGCGGATGCTGTGCCGGAACGCCGCGCGGAATTCTCTCCTGCAAAAGCAATTCGGTCGCCTGCACGAGCGGTTCGCGGTGAAAACGCTCTTGATAAATATTTCCGTTCAGCAAATTGTCGAGCGCGACGAGAATCATTCCCTGATGATGCGCCATAAATGCGCGGATAATCACCTGATTTTTATTCGGCGGCATACGTTCGGGCGTGTAATCAATTGATTCGTAAAAACCGAACCGACCGAGCGCACCGATTTTCGCCAGAGCGTCGAAATTTTCCAGAGCGGCGTGCGGCTCGACTTGTGCGGCAAGCGCGGTCGAATACGGCGAAATCACCAAATCCTCGCTCAGACCGCGTTTTAATCCCAAACCCGGAACGCCGAACGGCGCGTATTGATAATTGAGATGCAGATCGCGGGCGTTATACGCGGCTTCGGAAATTCCCCACGGAACATTGTTTTTCGCGCCGTATTCGATCTGTCTGGCGACGACCGATTTGTAAGTTTGATTGAGCAGAGTTTCGTCGTAATCGCGCATCACGAGAATCGGCATCAGATATTCGAACATCGTCGCCGTCCATGAGATCAGCGCACGACTGCCGTGAAAAGGTGTCAGCGGTCTGCCCAAACGAAACCAATGTTCACGCGCAACTTCGTCCTTGGCGATGGCGACAAAACTCGCCAGACGCGCTTCCGACGCGAGCAGATCGTAAAAAGATTTGTCGGGTTTTTCCGTCTCGACATTAAAACCGATGACGAAAACCTTGCGCTCTTTATCGAGTAAAAAGTTGAAATTTATTTCTTCGAACAAAGTTTCGCACGAATAGATCAGCGCGTTGAATTCGGTTAAAATCTCATTGACTTTTTTAGTAGAATTTTTTACATCATCAGAACCGTCTGAAATTGCTTCATACACTTCAGGAAGTTGTCCGAGCGTCGGGAAAATATCGAATAATTCGTTCGACCGCCCAAAATCCTTTGTCGCCCACGGCAGAAAAGTTTCAAGATCGCGCTGAAAATGTTTTGTTTGATGAAGCAGACTGCTCGCCCAAAAACGCAGTTCGTCAAAAAATTCGTCGCCGTGTTCGAGCGATAACGCGCCCGTCGTATCGTTGATAATTTCGGCGTGTTTTTGCAGAGCGGCGAGCAATTTGTAAAATCCGGCGGGCGTTTTGACAGCGTGATTTTCCAAAAGTTCGCGGCACGCTTCGGTTTCGGCGCGCAATTGTTTGTTCGTAAAAGCATCGGTGCGCCGCCGCTTTTCGCTCAAAACTTTGGCTTCGACGCGCATTAATTCGACGGTATCTTTTAAGCCGTCCAAAACGCGGTTATCAAACAGCGGGCGGTTTACGATTTCGATAATTGTCTGTTTAACGGCGATCAGATGTCCGGCGAGATTGCCGCTGTCAACCGTCGAAATATAGCGCGGCGCAAGTGCTTCGAGCGTCTGCGTGTCATACCAATTTAGAAAATGACCGCGAAACCGTTCCATTTTTTCGAGCGTTTTAAATGTCAGACCGAGTCTTTCCGCCAATTCGATCGTGCCGACGTAGCCGAAATCGTGCGCCGCCGTTGTCGAAAGAAGAAGCAGACCGATGTTCGTCGGCGATGTTCGGTGCGCGACGACCGCGTGCGGGTCTTCCTGAAAATTATCCGGCGGCAGCCAGTTGTCTTCGTCGCTGACAAAAGTTTCAAAAAACCGCCACGTCCGGCGTGCGATCAGACGAATCTTTTCGATTTCAGGCGCGGATAAAATTTCGCGTTCTTTTTTTATCAAACGGCTGATTCGATAAGTTATAAACGGCGACAAAAACCACAAAATCAAAAACGGCGCGGCATCGTCGAGCGAAGACGGGCGCAGCCACAAAACGAGAATAAGCGACGCAATCGCCAGAAAAATCGCCGACCACATCTGCCGCAAAAACGCTGCCTGATCGTGTGCGCTGCCTTTTTCGGCTTGCGCGGCAGTCGTCCATTCGAGCAGATTTTTATGAGAAATAAATTTGCGGTAAAAAGTCCGCACGATCGCATCGGTTTTCAAAAAAGTTTGATGCGCGATGCAGATGATGGAAAGCGCGACCTGCGCCGTGTTGACCAGAAAATCTTCCCAAACTCCGCGAAAATGACTCGCCCACGAAATGCCTTTTTGATGCGACAAAAGATTCGTCCGCAGATGCGCGTAGATCGGAAAAGCCAGAACGAGAACGATAAAAATCATCCACAAAAGCGGCATTCCCGGAACGAAAATCCAAACCGCGAGAAGCCACAAAAAAATCGTCGGCGCGACCAGACTGCGGCGCAGATTGTCGAGAATTTTCCAGCGCGAAATTATCGGCAGACGGTTTCTTTGCAGTTTTCCGTCGGCATCGCGCACGAACGGGAAAATCCAGCGCGCGATCTGCCAGTCGCCGCGCACCCAGCGATGCGCGCGTTGAGCGAAACTGTCGTAAAAAGCCGGATAATCGTCGAAAATTTCGATGTCGCTGACCAGACCGCAGCGGGCATAAAGTCCTTCGTAAAGATCGTGGCTCAAAATCGAATTTTCGGGAACGCGGTTTTCGAGCGATCTTTCAAAAGCATCCACGACATACAAACCTTTGCCCGTAAAACTGCCTTCGCCGAACAAATCCTGATAAACATCCGACGAAGCCGTCGTGTATGGATCAATTCCGGCGTTATTTGAAAAAATCTGTGCGAACCGCGAACGCGCCGAACTCATTAGAGTTATTCCGACGCGCGGCTGCAAAATTCCGTAACCTTTCACGATGCGCTGTAATTCTTTATCGAATTGCGGACGATTCAGCGGATGCGTGATAATCCCGATCAAACCGCAGGCGACATCGCGCGGCAATTGCGTGTCCGAATCGAGCGTGATAACGTATTCGGTTTTCGCCAGAAAATCTTTGTCCGTTTCAAGCTGAATAAAACTCGTGTTTTCCGCGCCGCGCAGTAAGCGGTTAAATTCGTTTAATTTCCCGCGTTTGCGTTCCCAACCCATCCATTTTCCTTCGCGCTCGTTCCACAAACGTCGGCGGTGAAATACATAAAATCGCGGGTTGCCGCTTTTTCTGTAACGCGAATTCAAATTTTCAATTCCGTTATTTACTGCATCCAAAATCGCTTCATCATTCGGCATCTCTTCGGCGGGCGCGTCGGCAAAATCGCTTAACAGCGCGAAATATATATTTTCATCTTGATTCGCCAGATAATGAATTTCGAGTTTTTCGACCAATTCTTCGACGGCGTTAACGCTCGTTAAAAGCGTCGGGATAACGACGAAAGTCTGCGCTTCGACGGAATTTTCCAGCGAAAAATCCATTCGCGGCAAAAGACGCGGCGGGTGAAAGTAAGAAATGTCGAGATTTATCAAACTGACTGCCAGATCGCTCGCGGGAATCAGGGAAACCAATGCAAAAACGACGACTGCCGCGATGTTGCCGTAAAAAACATTGGCGATAAAAATAAGAGTTGCGATTATTGCCAATGTCAAAAAACTGATTGTGCCGAGATAAAAAAGTGTCGGATATTTTAAAACCAAACGCTGGCGAAATTCTAAATAGGTCGGACGATATTTGAAATAATTTTCGATTTCGGCGAGACCGTCGTCAATCAAGTAAAAACCGACGTGAGAGAAAACTTTGTCTTTTGCGTCTGCTTTTTCGGCAAGATTGAGCGCGTATTCGGCGACTTCGAGTTCGCTCGTTTTCGTGCGTTTGGCAATTTTTTCCACGACATCGCGGTAACGATCGCGGGTTTTGAAATCCATTTGCGCGTAAACGCCCGCCGGATCTTTTGCCAAAATCGGTTCGACAAGACTAACCTTTTCAAAAAAACTCTGCCAATCGAGCGTCGAAAGAAGACGCATACTCGTGATAATATTTCCGATCGTAACCTGCGTCGCCGCCTGACGCTGATGTTCATATTGGACGATCTGACCGATATTTTCGCCCTGTTTTTTTAGACGTTTTTCCAGCCACTCGAAAACCGGATTGATTGACGGGTCTTGATCGCGCAGATGGCGGGCGATTTGTGCGATAAATGCGTATCCGAAAGTTTTTTGTTTGCCGAGTTTTTTGTCGAGCAAGGAAAGCAGTTCTTCGGGTTTTTCGGCGGCGGTTTTGAGAATTTCTTCGGCGAGATCATCGGCTTCTTCGCGTCCTTCGCGGGCGACGACGATGCGCGATGCCAGACGGCGCAGATTTTCGACGAGCGCGAGGCGCAGACTGATCGCCGATGCCCACAATTCGCCGATTGTCAGCGGCGTAACCGTTTGATAAGAATTAAAAAATCTCTGCAAAGTTTCGACTTCGAGACGGCTGTCCGTGTGCGCGACGATCATCACGGCGATGGCGTAAATGCGCGGAAATCCGGCGAATTCGCCTTCGGGCAGCTTCGGCAGTTCGCGGTAGAAACTCTTCGGCAAATCTTCGCGTATCTCGCGCAGTTGCTCTTCAATAATGTGAAAATTATCAACCAGCCATTCGGCGGCGGGCGAAATCGCGCGTTCTTTTTGAATCGCGTCGGCAAGTGAACGATAAGCGGAAATTAAAACTTTCCCGTTGTCTTCCAGACGCGGCAGAAGTTTCGGGAAAAGTTTCGGCTGATAAATTGTTTTCTGTTGTTCGGCAAGCGAAAGCGCGAATTGTTCCAACCGCTCGACGCTGAATAATTCGGCGCGAATCGGCTCTTCGTTTTTCGTATCCGTAAATGCGTTGTGAGATTTGTTAAATTTTAAATTCGATAAATTTTTCATTTATCCCTGCTTATCTTTAATCTGGCATTATATCAGACGACAAATCCTAAATCCTAAATTGCTGTAACCATTCGTCTTTTAACAACTGACAAAATTTCATAGATATTTTCTCATCAATTTGTAAAAAAATCCTACACGATATTTTTATTATTTGAGTAATTTGATAACTTTTCCGTATATAAATTCGTTCGCTGCAAATTTACCTTGTGCGGATTGAATTTTATTAAATGATTTAAGCAGTTTTTGGAAATTTTAATTTTTAAATTCGGCATTATATATTCTATCAGTAAAAATCGGTTGCCGACTTTTTTTGAAATGAATTTGGAATGCAGAAAGCAGAAATAAAGTGCAGATAAATTCGTTTGTCGTGCAAAACAGGTCAATAATAAAATATCGCAGCGAAAAGAATGCCGTTTTTTACAACATTCTTCTCGCTTTATAATCGTAGAATTTTCAGTGTTCGCAACGGTTTTCAATGTGATCCGTTTGAGTGCGCGTAGTTTTTCACTTTTCGTCAAAAGCGAGTATTTTTTTCGGTTTGAGAAATCCGATAATTCCTTCGCCGAGCATTGTTAGTCCGATTAATTCTTTTGCTTGTTTTATAATCATTTTTATCTCCTTGAATTATTTTTGTTTTGTTTAATAGAAAGGCGTTTTTTATCAATCAAACAAATAGTTTTGTGTAAAAATAATGATTTAAATCGTTTTGATCTAAATCATTATTTTGTCACATAGATTCTCCGCCAGCCGATTTATAAATTGTCACTTAAATGTCATCTGCACGGTTTCGATTCCCGCGTGTCCGGCGTAAACCGCTTTTTCATAAACTCTCTGTCTTCGCCCGATAATTTCCGTGATGTTATTTATAATTTTCCTGCTTATTCTTTTAACAGCGTAAACAACCTAAAATTTACGCTGTCATTTGATACTTTCTCTCACATTTAATTTTTATCATTCAAATGAAAAAATCTCTGTTTTATTCGTTACAATACTTTGTATTTTCAAATGATTTTTGTAGTTTTCACCATAAAAACAACGTCACAGTTTTTTACGATAATCAGAGTAATGTTAATCTCTTAATTTTTATGGATAATTTAATTTCACCTTACGGCGGGAATTTAATTGATTTATTTGTCGCCGCCGAACAATCGGAAAAACTTTTTAACCTCGCGGAAAATCTCGGTTCGATTCAACTGAGCGAACGGCAAATCTGTGATTTAGAACTTATGGCGGTCGGTGCTTTTTCGCCGCTTGACGGATTTATGAATAAGACAGATTATCAATCGGTTTTAGATAATCTGCGGTTCGCCGACGGACAAATTTTCCCGATTCCGATTACTTTTCCGACCGACAATTTGCAGAATTTTAAACAAGGACAGGAGATAGTTTTACGCGATTCCAAAAATGAAATTACGGCGTTAATGGAAATCGAAGAAATATACGAATGGGATAAAAAAGAATTGGCGCAAAAGGTTTTCGGCACGATTGATTCGCGTCATCCGCTCGTTGCCGAAATGAATCGCTGGGGAAAATATAATCTGGCGGGAAAACCGCGTATTTTGCAGCTTCCGAAACGGTTCGATTTTCAATCTCTGCGGCTTACGCCGAAACAAACGCGGGAAAAATTAAGCCGGATGAATCATTCGGAAGTCGTTGCTTTTCAAACACGAAATCCGCTGCACCGCGCGCACGAAGCGTTGGTTAAAAGAGCGATGGAGCAAACAGGCGGCGTTCTTTTGATTCAGCCCGTCGTCGGAATGACAAAGGCGGGCGATGTTGATTATTACACGCGCGTTCGCACTTATCAGGCGTTGATTGAAAAGTATTTTCCGCTCAAAAAAGTCTTGCTTTCGCTGCTTCCGCTGGCGATGCGTTTCGCCGGACCGCGCGAAGCCGTCTGGCACACGCTGATCCGCCGCAATTACGGGGCAAATCATTTTATCGTCGGGCGCGATCACGCAAGCCCCGGCGTTAATTCGGCGGGAAATGCTTTTTATTCGGCGGCGGCGGCGCAGGAACTAGCGAAAAAATACGCTGATGAATTAAACGTAAAAATTCTCACATACGACGAATTTGTTTATTTACCCGAATCGGACAAATATGAAGAAATTTCCAAAATCACTCCCGCCCAAAAAACTTTTTCGCTTTCCGGCACACAGGTTCGTGAAGATTATTTGAAAAAAGGCAAACCGCTGCCCGATTGGTTCACACGCAAAGAAGTGGCGCAGATATTAACCGAATCGTCGCCGACGCGCCAGACGCAGGGCGTTTGTCTGTGGTTTACAGGTTTGAGCGGCGCGGGAAAATCAACGACCGCCGAGATATTGGCGGCTCTTTTGTTGGAAAACGGAAGACGGGTTACGCTTTTGGACGGCGATGTCGTGCGAACTAATCTGTCGAAAGGTTTGGGATTTTCAGCCGAAGACCGCGACACAAATATCCGCCGCATCGGTTTCGTCGCCGGGGAAATCGTCAAACACGGCGGAATTGTTCTCTGCGCGGCGATCAGTCCGTATCGCGCGACCCGCGACGACATCAGAAATTTAATCGGTGAAGATCACTTCATTGAAATTTTCGTCGCTACTTCGCTCGAAGTATGCGAAAAACGTGACGTAAAAGGAATGTATTCGCAAGCTAGAAAAGGAATTATTAAAGATTTCACCGGAATAAATGCTCCTTACGAAGTTCCTCTAAATCCTGAAATTACTTTGGACACCGTTGGTAATACCGCTTTTGAAAATTCAAAATTTGTGTTGAATTATTTGTCGGAAAAAGGTTTTGTAAAAGACTCGAATTTTAGTTTCGGACACAATTGAATTTATGGTTTAAAATCATCATAAATCATTTTATTTCAACACAATTTATTATTTTGTAATTAAGTTCTAAATTAGATAAACGCGCGGATTTTATCGCCCGAATAAGTTTAAAAAGTTCGATTAACCGAGTAATCTTCTGAACTTAATGAAAATTCCTCCTGTCAGCAAATAAATTTCAAAACCCAGATTATAGATACGTCTGAAAAATAAACTCAAATGTAAAACGAAAAGCAGAAACCAAAGAACGGAAAAATCCGAACTTGCGAGAAGAAACGCCAGAGGAAAAAAAAGATTATAATATTCGTCCATAAATAATCTGTAATTTGAACTCGAACTTGCCAGAAAAATATCTATATTCCACAGATAGTAACGGATTAAATCCAGCACCAGATAAAGAGCCAGAAAAAGAAATGCCGAAATGCTTCGCGTATAAGCGAGCATAAAAATAAATGCCGAGATTTCAACCGGGAAGATTATCCATCTGACAATTCTCAGAATAAAAGAATCGGTATATTGTTGAATAAAAGTCTTGATTTTAGCTATTTCGTCGTTATCTCTGTCTTTTAACTGATGCCATAAGATTCCGCGCAATCCGAGAGTAAGCGACCAAATTCCCACCGCGCTGAACCAGACCAAATCAATGTCTTTTTGATACCAATCAGCCAAAGCGGAAACCGCGAAAAGCTGCGGGAAAATGTGCGAGCCTGATGCGTCCGCGAAAATTCCGAGAATTCCGCGTTTTTTTAATCTGATCGGCGGCACGGAATACAAAGTAAAAATAATCCAGGCGCAGCAATATAAAATAAGTGTGGTGACGGAAAGGAAAAAACCGATAATTACGCCGAATAGAATACAAATTGATATTAATAATACAGCGTAATATTTCGGTTTTCCTTCGAGACGATTTTGTTTTCCCGCAAGTTTGTCTTCCTTTAAATCCGTCAAATCATTCAGCAAACTGACATACGAAGCACCGGGAATAATTGCCGCCAACAAAAAGAAAAAAAAGGGAAACAGCGCGGCTAAAGGTATTTGATATAAAAAAGCGGTCGCATAGACGGTTCCCAAAATTGCCGTAATTTTATAGTCCCACCATTCGGAACTGCGAATGGTTTCAGGCACTAAAGATTTTTTTTCGCTTTCAGACATCTGTTAACTTTTAGCTTCACGATTTGATTAAATTTTTTTTGCGAAAAAAATCCCGTGATGACAAAACAAATAATTTCGGAAGTGCAATTTCGCTTAAAAGATTTAGACTCAGACAGGAAATCTTTGGTATAATTCGTTCAATTTCCTTCAAATCAATAATAAATTTTTAACAATTTCAAAATAAATCTCCGATGAATAATTTAATATTTAATTCAGACTTTCAAAAGGAGTGTTCGTAAGAATATTCTTTATGAAATCAAATTCAAACAAAATAGTAATCTTTAGCTCCTGCATTGAACCGTGGGCGGAAGCGAAGAACTCTGGTCGCAGGCGGCGGAGATTTTAGCGGAAAAAAAATATAAAATTTACATTTTCAAACTGCTCGTAGATTTTTCTCATCCGCAAATCATAAAACTTCTTAAACTCGGCTGCGAAATAACCGATTTAGCCGATTACCTGCCGAGTTTTTCAGATCGAATTTTGAATCGTTTTCTGTCAGCCGGAAATTATCTGAAAAGATTTTTTGCAAGGAAACTAAAAAAAATAAATCCTCGCTTAATCATAATCTCACAAGGAGCGAATTTCGACGGGCTGCCGTTTTTTCAAAATACACCGCTTGAGGATTATTCGTATGCGATAATTTCTCAAAAGGCGATTAAATATTTGTATCCTGATGATTTAGTGCGTGATTTTCTGAAAAAAATCTGGCAAAATTCTAAGAAAAATTATTTCGTTTCTCAAAATAATCTGGAGATAACACAGGAACAATTCGGGATGAAGATGAAAAATGCCGAAGTAGTTCAAATCCGTTTCTGACAAATATTAAAAATTCGTTAGAATGGAAGTTTTCGCAAACCGAAACTGTTAAAATCGCTTGTGTCGGCAGATTTTATACTTTAGATAAAGGACAGGACATTTTGCTGAAAATCCTATCCGATGAAAAGTGGCGAAAGCGAAACATCGAAGTTTCTTTTTACGGAAAAGGCATTAATGAAAACGGAATAAAAGATTTGGTAAAATACCTGAAAATAGATAATGTTTATTTCAGAGGTCACGTCTCCGATATTATTTCAATTTGGAAGGAACATCAGGCATTAGTTTTGCCCGCCCGGAATGAAGGATTGCCGCTTGTCGTAGTCGAGGCAATGATGTGCGGTCGTGTGCCGATTGTTACGAATGTCGGTGGAAACAATGAAGTTATAAGCGATAACATTACCGGTTTTATCGCCAATTGCGCTGACGAAGAAAGTTTTGGCGAAACTTTGGAACGAGCCTGGCAAAGGCGCGGCGAATGGGAGCAAATCGGAAAATCGGCAGCCGTAAAAATTCGTGAGTTAGTTCCGAAAAATCCGGCGGAAGTCTTTGCCGAAAAGCTGGAAAAACTCATTGCTGAGACAACCGAATTATAATCTGATTTATCCGTTAAAAATAATGTTAGTTTCTGTAATTATTACGACATATAACCGAGCGGATAAAATTGCCGACACTATTAAAAGCGCACAGGCGCAATCTTATATTTACAAGCAAATCATTGTTATTGATGACGGTTCGACCGACGCAACTCAGGAAATTGTCAAACAATTTCCCGAAGTTGAATATTTTTATCAGCCGAATCAGAAACAGGCGGCTGCCAGAACGAGCGGCTTAAAGCTTGCAAAAGGTGAACTTATCGCAACATTAGATTCCGACGACGTATGGCGCGAAAATTTTTTGAGTGAAAGCGTCGAGTGTCTGGAAAAACACAATCTCGATTTCGTTTTCTCAAGTTGGATGACCAAAAAAAAGGGCGGAATTTTTCCGGGTGATTGGGAAATTTCAAATGAGTGGAGAAATTATACTTCCAGTCCTTCGGGAGACTGGTTTTTGCTTTTACCGCGAGAATTGCGCCGATTATTTATAAAAATCTGTCCTGCGCCTTCTTCTTCGCTTTTGATTAGAAAAAGTTCGATAGTTTCGGAATGGTGTTCCGAGTTAAAAATTGCCGATGACTGGAGTTTTATTTTGGATATGGTTTTGGACAAACCCTGCCGCGCCGCTTTTACTTTTCAGCGTTTATGGACGAAAGGCGTTCAGGATGAAAATGTATATGACGGCAGAACTCGCCTGGAAATTGCCAGAGAATTGGAAATTTACGATACGCGCATAATGAAAAAGCGTTTTGCTCCGAAACTTACATTTGGTGAAAAATTAACGCTGAACAGGAGAATTTTGCGCGGATGTCTTTTTCGCGCATTATTTTACGCAAGAGATGATCTGAAAATCAAAAATCCGCAGAGACTTTGGCGTTCCAAATTCAAATCGAAAAATAAAATCACAGCGGAAAATAAACATTCCGAAGACAGATGAAAGAAACTGTTTATACATCCGATTCACAACTTGCCGCGCCGCGCATATTCTTCGGTGAAATCATTGCCGACTTGAAAACCACGCGCGAACTGGGTTGGCGTTTATTTATAACAAATTTACGCTCGCAGTATCGGCAGAGTTTGCTGGGCTACGTCTGGATGGTCGTGCCGCCGCTTCTGACATCTTTGATTTGGATATTTCTCAGCCGCGCCAATGTTATCAGCTCTCTTCCGGCAAATATTCCGTATCCCGTGTTTGTTTTGACCGGCGTTTTTATATGGCAAACTTTTGTTGATACCGTTAATTGTCCGCTGCGTCGGTTATCGGTCGGACGCAGTATTCTGTCAAAAGTCAAAGTTCCGCACGAGGCTTTTATTTTGGCGGGCTTAGGTGAGATATTATACAATTTAGCCGTCAGAATGTTGATTTTGCTTATCGCGCTGATGTGTTTCGGATTTTTGCCGTCGGCATCAATGCTTCTTGCGCCGCTGGGATTATTTGCGTTGTTGGCATTAGGTTTGGGAATAGGATTTATGTTGACTCCGTTGGGAATTCTTTACAGCGATATTTCCAACGCATTGAATCTCGGAATTACTTTTTGGTTTTTTTTAACACCGATTGTTTATACGATTTCGCCGGAAAATTCATACTCGTTTCTTATTAAACTCAATCCGGTTACGCCTTTGATCGTAACAACACGCAATTGGCTGACAATCGGATTTGTCGCGCCGGAAAGCGGTTTTGTTCCGGTGACTATTCTGGCTGTGTGTTGGTTGACCGTCAGTTGGCTTTTTTATCGTCTGGCTAAACCGCATCTGATAGCCCGACTTTGATTTTTTACGTTTTTTATCAACAAATATGCTAAATAGACTGGTTAACTCAATAAATTATCGTTGGCACAAGCAGGTTGCTCACAGATTTTTTACCGCTTCACCGGCTAAATTAAAACAGGAAAAAGGACCTTTTTTCTTTTTTCACGGGCGCGTCGGTCAATGGGAAGGTATGGGACAACAACTTTACCGCACCGAACCGATTTTCAAAAATTCAATCCGACGTTTCAGCCAAGTGAGCGAAGATCAGATCGCAATTGATATAAACGCATTTTTTGAAGGCAAATCAAAGAGCGAATCAACTGTGAAAAGTCAGCACAGAGGTTTTATTTCTCACGGTGCTTTGCAAATGGCGTTGTTTGATTTATGGAAATCCCGTGGATTTTATCCCGGAGCGGTTGCCGGAATGAGTCTCGGCGAAACCATCGGTGCTTATGCCGCCGGACTTCCGTTTGAAGACGCGGCGCATATTATTTGTCATTTGTTTGTTCTTAAACCAGAGTTTGTTGAGACGAGTAAAATTTTAAGAATTGATATGAAAGCCTCGGTCATCGAGGAATTATGCCGCGAAAAAGGGTTGGACAAAGTATATCTGATAGCCGACAACAGCGATTTCGAGGCATTTTTTACCTGCGAATTATCAAATCTCGACGCGCTTGAAGAAATTTTGCGTGATAACGAAATAAAAAGTTTCGCCTTTTCAAATCCTTATGAAGCACTTTATCATACGCCTCGAATGGATGATTGCAGGGAAAAATTACTCGAAAAATTTCAAATTGCCAGATCGTTTTCGCTTAAATATCCTTTTTATTCGTCGGTTTACGGAAGGGAAATGCCGACCGGAACTATAATTAACTACGATTATTTTTATCGGGTGCTACGTCAGCCGGCACTGCTCGGATCGGCTTTGACGGCGGCACTGCGGGACGGCTACCGAATTTTTCTCAACATCGGTTCGCATAACAGTTTTGACCACAGCGTCAAAAACTGCGCCGCGAGTTTGGATGTAAGCGGTGAAATAGAAATACTCGACTCGATGCGTAAGAACGAGTCGGAAAAGAAAGTTTTTGAATCTTCTTTCAAACGCCTGAAAAAGTTTGATTTTTCGGCATCAAATGTCGGTTGTCCGTTTTTACGGGCGGGCGAAAAAGCAGATGAATATATTTCTCCCACCGATATTGATGATTCCGATTTCGATATTTTTTCGCCGCAGGTGCATCAGAATCCGTTTCCGTATTACGAAGCTCTGCGCCAAAAAGGTTCGATTCACTTTCTAAAAAAACAAGGAGTTTGGTTAATACTAGACTATAAAGATGTAGTATCGGCTTTGAAACAACCGCATATTTTTTCAAGCCGCATCAATCAGAGTTGCGATGCTGTTCTGCTTGGTGCGGAGCCGAACGAACACAAACGCGCGAGGCGCATCATACAGCCTTTTCTTTCGGCGCAGGCAGTTGAGAATACAACGGTCTATGCCGAAAATCTTGCGGAAAAATTGCTCGATGAAGCTGCCCGCAAATTGGAGTTTGACATTTTAGCCGATTTCGCCGTTCCGTTTAGCGAACGAATGATGGGGCATTTGATCGGATTGTCACCCGATGAGATAAATGTCGCGGCAAAAATGCACACCAAGATAAGTTCCGGTCGAAATCAGCAAGAACATTATTTTGACCATTTACGAGAGTTTTTTAGCGATTTTCTGACGCGGGTTTCCGAAAAACGGCTCGATAAAATTTACGGGGGACTTTTAGACGGCGACGGCGACAATAAATTAAACCGACACGAAATTTCCAGTCTGCTCGGTCTTCTATGGATTGCCGGAACAAAAACTTTAAATGCGCTGATCAGTAGCTCAACTCTTTTACTATTGCGGCAGCCGGAAATTATGCGGGAGTTAAAAAACGACTTGGGATTGATTCCGCAATTTGTCGAAGAAGTAATGCGTTTTGAATCGCCGGAGCCTACGATTGTACGCATTACGCTGGCGGAGGTCGAGATGGAAGGAATCGTAATTCCGGCGGGAGCGAGAGTTCATTTGTGTCTCGCCGCTGCTAACCGCGATCCGAAACATTATGAAAATTCGGATATTTTACTGTTGCGTCGCAATCCGAAAGATCATTTGGCATTTAACGCCGGTTCGCATTTTTGTCCGGGTGCGGGATTAGCTCGAATGGAAGCGCGCGTCGCTTTGGAAACTCTGCTGAAAAAAATGCCGGAATTGCGAGCGGCGCAGAATTTAGATGCGGTGCATTATTTTCCCGAAATAGGTTCCAGAGTGTTCGACAAACTAATTGTCGCTGTAAAATAAACAACCGTCCGCAAAAAATCAAAATGGTTTCTCGATCACAAACTTCAACTGCTCCGCCTTTGATTTCCGTTCAAAATGTTTCAAAGAAATACTGCCGGAGTTTGCGCCGTTCTTTGTGGTATGGTTTGCGCGATATTGCCGGTGAAATCCTTATCAGCAACGGCGGAAAACAAGCCGAATACTTGCGGCGCAATGAATTTTGGGCTTTGCGAAATATTTCTTTCGATGTGAAACGCGGCGAATCGCTTGCCGTTATCGGTGCGAACGGCGCGGGCAAAAGTACGCTTCTCAAACTGCTTTACGGATTAATCCGCCCCGATGCCGGAAGCATCACAATTCGCGGAAAATCGGGCGCATTGATCGAACTCGGAGCCGGACTCGATCCGGTTTTATCGGGGCGTGAAAACATTTACATCAGAGCCGCGCTGCTCGGTTTAAAGAAAACGCAGATCACGCCGCTGATGAATCTGATAATTGATTTTGCGGGACTTCACGATTTTATTGATTCGCCGGTGCAGTTTTACAGTTCCGGGATGACGATGCGTCTGTCTTATGCCGTGTCCGCATATTTAAAACCGGATGTGCTGTTGGTTGATGAGGTCATCGCCGTCGGTGATATTAATTTTCAGCGCAAATGTATCAGACATATGCTCGAATATATCGGAGCGGGAAATTCTCTCGTGTTGGTTTCTCATCAAGCTTATCATATTCATTCGGTTTGTCAGCGCGGCATTTTGCTTGAAAAAGGAGAAAATACATTCAGCGGTTCGGCGGTCGAAATTCTCGACCGTTATTTTGAAGCAAAACTCGAAAAAACGGAATTTTCCGACCAGCCGGCGAAACAATTGCCGCTTGACGAAAATTCGCCCGTTCTCATCGAAAATGTTTCAATCGAGCCGGCACAAGGCGGCAGTGAGATTCGAGCGCACGAAGAAATTCGCCTGAGAATTTCTTACCGCGCTCTGAAAATTTTTGAAAACATCGGTTGGGGCTTTACTATCTGGACAAATGACAAAACGATTTGTATCACGGGAAATTACAATCGAAGCCGGATTAAATTAAATCAGGGAACGGGCGAACTAATCTGCATTATTCCGAATCTTCCGTTAACGAGCGGAATTTATCTGATAAATATAGTTATCTTTGACGAACCTTCGCTTCAGGTGTTGGCAATTGACGGACAGCTAAATCCATCGAAACAGTTTGTCGTAAAGTCAGAACCGGATGCTTTTAAAAATGTACAGACTATGATGAATCAACTGGTAACTTTTGAAGTTGAATGGCAATAGCGCAAATGAAAAACATTGAAACGGAAAAAGCCGTCGGGCGGGCGATTGAATATCTTCATCGCAGTCAACTGCCGGACGGCGAATTTAAATCTTATCGGTCAACAGATGCCGGAATGATGCGCGACTGCGAGTTTGACAGTTCTCCATTCCCGACCGCGATGATTGCGTATTGCCTGAGTTTTCACGATTCGCCCGTCGTCAGGCAAATGCTCGATGCCGTCGCGCATTTTTTTCTGTCGGAAATGGAAGGTGCGGGCGTTTGGCGATATTGGACGCGACAGCATCCGTATCATCGCCACATTCCGCCCGATTTGGACGACATCGTTTACATATCGTCGTTTCTCCGGCAGCAGCAGACGGATTTTCCCGCCAACGAAAAATTGATTTTGGCAAATCGAAACCGGAACGGTTTATTTTATACGTGGATTGTGCCGAGAATAAGTATGACGCTGGAGTCGTCATACTGGCGCGTCGTTTTGCGCGAAGCGTTGAAACCCGTCAGCTTATATTATTTTTGGAAACTCAATGAATCTTCACCGAACGATATTGACTGTGTGGTAAACGCCAATGTTTTATTTTATCTGGGCGAACGCGGGGAAACCGAGCCGATTATCGAATATTTAATCGAAGTGATAAAGGAAAACCGGGAAGACTGCTGTGATAAATGGCATTTGAACAGATTCACTTTTTACTACGCGCTGTCGCGCAATTATTTTGCCGGCGTTAAAACTTTTGAAATCGTGCGGGAAACGGTGATAAACCGCATATTGTCAGCCGCGCAAAGCGACGGAACAATCGGAGATAACAGTCTGGAAACCGCACTCGCCGTCTGCGCTCTGCTGAATTGGAATTTCAAGTCCGAGCAACTCGATAAAGCCGTTCGCGCTCTACAAACCGCTCAGCAAAAATCGGGCGCGTGGCAGATCGCGCCGCTTTATTACGGCGGACCGAAGAAATATTACAGTTGGGGTTCGGAAGAATTAACGACGGGTTTTTGCATTGAAGCCTTAACGAGATTTTTGAAAACACAATGAAACACTTGATACACATCGGCTTTCCGAAAGCCGCATCAACATTTCTTCAGGAGTGGTTTTCCCGGCATCCGCAGCTTTACTTTAATCCCGGAGCTTTAGCCGGATTTCACGATATTTACCAAGTTTGCCGGTTTGCGGCGACTGATGAACAGTTAAAATATAAATATTTCGTAACGAGTTGTGAAAATATAGTTTTTCCAAGTTTATCCGCCGGATTAAATTCCGTCGAATACGGGAAAGGCGTTGAAAATCTGGTAACTTCATACGCCGATTCCCAAAGCAGAGTTTGCCGCACACTGAAAGATATTTATCCCGGCAGCCGAATACTTCTTATCACGCGCGGATTTAGAGGCTTTATCATATCCGGTTATTCTCAATATTTAAGAGTCGGCGGAAATTTGAGTTTCAGCGGTTTACTGCAAAGTTCCGATCAGGCAACAAAAGAGCAAATGGCTGTAGATTATAACTATATTTATAAATTATATGCGGATGCCTTCGGCGAAGAAAATTTGATAGTTCTTCCATACGAAATGCTGCGCGACGACAAGGGGAAATTTCTCCGCAGCATCGAAAACGCTTTGGGCATAGATTATTTTGAAGAATCCATCGGCAGGATAAACGAATCTTTGTCGGCGGAAGAAATTTACTGGTATCCGAAAATTTCTCACCGCGTCGCCAAATTTTCGTCGAAACTTGGATCAACTAATTTCACAAGAATTTACAGTCGTTATACTCGTAGATTATTCAACGGGAAATTTAAAAAACTAGCACAAATTTTATCGTATCGAAGAAATATCGAAAAAATCAACGAATCCGACATACCGCTTGATTTTATACGACAGCAAAAAGGTAAGGCGACGGTTTTTCTAAATAATCAGATTTACGCTCCGTATTTGTCGGAATATTTTCTGGACGACTAATTTTCCGGGAAAATAAAACAAAGCCTAAGTTCTCAAAAGAAATTGTAAGTGCCGTATAATTAATGATATTGACGATAAACGGAAAAATGACGAAATATAAATTTACATCACATCATTTTTCCCGCCGTTGGAAAACGCAGGAAAATTGTTCTAAACTTTACAACAACGAAAAAGTAAAATGTTGGAAACAAGAGAATTGTTAAATATCAAAGAAGCGAGCATCTGGGCGACCGATCACATCGGAAAAACCGTAACGCCCTCAAATATCGCATATTTGATAAATTACGGCAGAATTATAAAGACCGAAAAAAACGGCGCAACGCTGATTCCGAAACAACAACTGATTGACTATTACAAAAGCTACCAACGCGAAGCCATCTATAAGAAAAAACTCGGCAAAGATTTAAACTGGACTTTATCATTCGACCAATACAAAGAAAGCGAAACAACAAAGCACGTTCATCGCCTTCATCCATACAAAGGTAAGTTCATTCCGCAACTGGTCGAATATTTTCTCGACGATCACACCGACAAATTCAAAACCGAAACATTTTTCAAACAAGGAGACATATTAAAAGATGGTAAATATACAACCAACGACGACTAATACACCATCGCCGCAATGGAAGCCAAGCTTGAAGTGTTAAAAACAAAAAACAACGCCGCCAAAACCGCCGCCGCCCTCGAAAACGCCAGAGACGAAACGCGACCGTATTCTCTACGACGAAGACACCGGCGTTCTAAAACTCGCCAGCCTTATAAAAAAACAGCTATTCATAAAAACCGGAAAAAACAGCGCGGCATACGAACAAATAAACGCGCTCGAATTTCGTAATGTAAAGTCGTAAAATACGGTGTATAATGGCAGACGAAGGATGAAAATAATTCGGCAAAACATATTTTCATCCTTTGATTTTTCACTCAGATAAAGGAGATTTCACTATGAAAAAGTTCACGCAGTATTTAATTTACACATTCATCTTTTTATGCACCGTCTCGACGATTCAAGCGCAGACAAACGTCTGCCAGAGCATTGCGATTCCCGCATATTTTTATCCGGGCGCACTCTGGACGCAGGCGCGGAACAATGCGCCGAAGATAAAAATTATGGTGATGAATCCGAACAGCGGTTCGGGAACTTCGTCGAATCCCGATTACGTTACGGCGGTTTCACAAGCCCGCGCCGCCGGAATCAAAGTCGTCGGCTACGTCTATACGAGTTACGGCAACCGTCCGGCGGCAACCGTCAAACAGGAAATCACCAACTACAAAACGTGGTATTCGGTTGACGGCATCTTCTTCGACGAAACCGCCACCGCCGACACGCCGGTGCTTTTAAATTATTATCAGGACTTGGCAAACTTCACGCGCCAAACGCCGAATCAAAAAGTGATCTTCAACCCCGGCACATTCCCCGCCGAAGCCTATATGAACATCGCCGACATCATCGCCACATCCGAAGGCAAATACAAAGCATATTCCATTCTCCAAAATCCCGCGTGGATAAACAACTACCAACCGAACCGCTTCTGGCACATCATCTACGGCGCAAACATCTGGCAAACCTACCGCGCCATAGAACTAGCCAAACAGCGCAACGCCGGTTACATCTACATCACCAACGACCGTTTCACAAACCCATACGACACCCTGCCGCTCTATCTAACACAAATACTCGCAAAACTTCCGGCAGATTGTCCGGCGAATTAGACTTTTGATCTGCAAACTAACAATAATTAGTTAGTAATTAATACTGATAACTTCAAAATAGGAGATTTTTTGTGAAAAATAGAATAGGCTCAAATTGGAAAAGATGGGATTTGCATGTTCACACACCCAAGTCAATTGTACAACATTATGGCTCTGATATAGATAAAGTTTGGCAAGACTTTTTTAACGATCTTGAAAAGTTACCCGAAGAATTTAAAGTTATTGGAATAAATGACTATCTCTTCGTAGATGGTTTTGAAAAGGTTCTGGAATATAAAAATGCTGGTAACCTGAAAAAGATTGATCTATTACTTCCTGTAATAGAACTAAGACTAAGCAAGTTTGGAAATACTGAGAAAAATGATGCTTTCAAAAGAATCAATCTGCATGTGATATTTTCCAATAATGTGACAGTAAGCAGAATAAAAAATAGTTTTCTTAGCGCACTTATACCATCTTATAATTTAACTAACGATGAGATTTGGAACCGTCCAATTGAAAATAGAGAAGATTTAGAAGCATTTGGTCAACGAATTATAGAAACGTCTTCCGTCAAACCAACAGAAAGTCCACTAACAGTAGGGTTCAATAATTTAAATTACAGCGAAGATAAAATATTTGAATGTTTGGAAAGACATCCTGATTTTAAGGGAAATTTTTTTATTGCAGTTGGAAAAACAGAATGGGAGCAGTTGAGATGGGATGGTTCAGCCGCTGAAAAGAAGCATATCATCAACAAAGCAGATTTTGTCTTCACTGCTTCTGCATCGAAAAAAAACTATGACGATGCAAAAGATTCTCTTAAAAAACAAGGTGTTAATGACTTGCTTTTAGATTGTAGCGACGCGCATCATCTAAGCACTCATACAGATAAAGACCGTATTGGAAATTGTTTGACTTGGATTAAGGCAGACTATACATTTGAAGGATTAAAGCAAGTATTGCATGAGCCTGATTCAAGAGTATTTATTTCTCCAAATCAACCGCCATCTCCACCAATTAGAATTAACAGTATAAAACTCTCTTTTCCAAAAGCAACAAAAATTTTAAGGCAAGAAGACAAGGGAAATACAAGAAAAGGGATAGATTTTTGTCTGACCGGAGAACATACAATTCATCTTAATCACCATTTTACTTGCTTTATAGGTGGACGAGGTTGCGGAAAAAGCACTATTCTCAATTTAATCGCGGAAAAAGCATTAGATACAACAGATTTTTTCGATGAAAATCATCTGTTTTATGGCGGTAGCAGAATTAAGCCACAAGATTATGTGGAAATTGATGGTTCCTCAGACATTGAATTTATCAGTCAAAATGAGGTTGAAAAGTATGCAAATACTGACGAACTAACAGGTGCGATTTATGACAGACTAAAGGTCAGAACTGATGAAGAAGAGTTTACTAATTTAGAAAATAAACTTGAATTTGAAATAAGAAGAATTGAAAGTCAAATAGATGACATAAAATCTTCTTACAATTTATCTGATAAATTAGATTCAGCAATTAAAGAAAAATCCGAAAAAGAAAAAATTATTAGTTCATATAAGAGTGAAGACTACAAGAGAATCACCGAACGAATAAATCTTTTAGGCAATCAGATTGGAAAGATTAACCACGCAAAAACTACGAATGAAAATTTAAATATAAGGATTGATGATGTCATTAAAGAATTTTCTAACAACACTAAAAAGGATAATCTCTATGAGATTCAAATAAACAACACAATAGAAAAATTAAGACAAATAAAAGATGAGAATGTAGATTTTTCTAAAGTTGAAACTGAATTGAATGATTTAATAGATAGTCAAAAATCTTCTAAACAGGAACTGGACGATTTTTTGCAGAAACAGGGATTAAGTCAAGAATCAATAAGCGACTACGAAAGAGCATCTTCAAGAATCCCGCAACTAACAGTAGAAATAAATAAATTTAACCAAGAATTAGAAAAAGTAGAAGTGAGGAAATCTGAATTTAATTCCCAATCAAATTCTATTGAAGCAGTAAAGAAAGAATTTGAAAGAAAAATCAGCGAATCACTAGAACCTTTAAACGAAGACTTAAAAAATATTAATCCTAATGTGAAAGACATTAGTTTTCAATACGCCTTCGATGAAGAAAAAGCTCTTAATGATTTGTTTGATGAATTTGAAACTCATTTCAAAGAATTTAAGCCAAGTGAACATAGTACTAAAATAGATGCCGTTAGAAACTACTTAACATGCATTCCACCGCAAGAAGTTGATGATTATGATGTTTACCTAAAAAAGCTAGAAAAATTCGGTACTGAAACAAACGCAAAAGCTACAATTAGAAAGGTATTTGAAAAACAGTCTAATTTTGAAATTTATAAACTCTTAATCAAGAAAGTTTTTAACAATATTCTTAGTTTTAAATCTATAAAAGGGTTTTATGACAATAAAGAACTTAGGAAGTGTTCATTTGGACAAAGATGTACTGCTGTTGTTGTTGCATTATTAATGTTTGGTAATAAGCCCTTAATGATTGACGAGCCGGAAGCTCATTTGGATAGTAAATTAGTTGCTGAATATCTTGTTGACTTGATAAAAAAACGAAAAATTAACAGACAAATAATCTTTGCCACTCACAATGCTAATTTTGTAGTTAATGGAGATGCCGAACTTATAAACATTCTAGAAGTTGAAGACAATAATTTAACTAAAATAACTCCAACAACAATAGAAAACTTAGAACATAGAAGTATTTTACTAAATTTAGAAGGTGGAGAAGAAGCCTTCAAAAAAAGGGATCAACGACTAATTAAATGAAAGACCTAACCAATTCACAAATCGAAAGGCGCAATGTTTTGAATAATGATCTCGCGGTGCGAGGGATTTGTGAGCAGGTCGGGGATTTTGTGTTGTTTGGGAATGTTTTGGTTTTTGCTCCGTAAAAGCTATTGTAAATCTCTGCACGGGACAAAAACAAAGTTAAAAAGATATTTGAAAATAGATAACGGATGTGTTTTGAGCTAAATTAGCCCTCAGCATATGAAAAAAACACATCCGAATGCTTTGCAGCATTACGAGCAAATTTACCATTAGATAAGCGTCGCGTCGAGTTGGCGGCGGCTTTGCTGATCGCCATTATTCAACAGAACACTACAAATTTGGCAAGATTAGCCAATGTTTTAGACTTATCGGCTAAGAAGGATTCAAAATATCGGCGGTTAAAACGCTTTTTTCAGTTGGCTGAGATTGATTTCGACATTTTTGCCGAGTTGATTATTGCGATCATCAAACCGAAAGGTAAGTATGTTTTGGCGTTGGATCGCACCGAGTGGAAATACGGCTTGATATGGGTCAACATTTTGACGTTATCAATCGTGGTTGGAAACACTTCGATACCGTTATTTTGGATAACGCTCTCGCGCAAAGGCAACTCCGTATTAGCGGAAAAGAAACAGATAATCGGGCGTTATATCAAAGTATTCGGCATCAAAAACATCGAATACTTGAGTGGTGACCGTGAGTTTGACGGATATGAATTGGTCAAATATCTGGACAAGGAAAAAGTCCCGTTTCGTCTGCGGATAAAAGCTTCGATGACGATTACCAACAAAAGCGGGAAGCCGATGAGATGCGGGAAATTGTTACGAACATTGAAGATCGGCGAGAGTTACCGTTTGCGACGGGCGAGGAGATACGCCGGAGTCAAGGTATCGGTCGAGGTGAAAAGAGGAAAAGACTCTCAGGAAAGTGTGATTGTCATTTCGTCTGAAGCGAGTGAGAAAATCCTGTCGGAATACAAGCGGAGATGGGCGATAGAAACATTGTTTCAGAACTTAAAGAGTCGCGGATTCGAGATCGAAAAAACGCATCTGACGAAAGTGGAGAAGATAGATAAGTTATTCGGAGTATTGGCGTTAGCAGTGGCGTGGGCGATCAAAACAGGGGAAGCGGAAAACGCCGTCAACTCGATTGAAATAAAAAAGAACGGGAGAGCGCAAACAAGTCTTTTCAGATTAGGATGTGAAATAATCCAAGAGGTGTTATTTGAACTAAAGAGATATTCGAGAGTAAATATCTTTGCAATTCTAAGATGCTGACAACAGCTAACTTATGTCGTTTTGTCCCGTACAGAGAAAAAAGCTAGAAAAATTCGGTACTGAAACAAACGCAAAAGCTACAATTAGAAAGGTATTTGAAAAACAGTCTAATTTTGAAATTTATAAACTCTTAATCAAGAAAGTTTTTAACAATATTCTTAGTTTTAAATCTATAAAAGGGTTTTATGACAATAAAGAACTTAGGAAGTGTTCATTTGGACAAAGATGTACTGCTGTTGTTGTTGCATTATTAATGTTTGGTAATAAGCCCTTAATGATTGACGAGCCGGAAGCTCATTTGGATAGTAAATTAGTTGCTGAATATCTTGTTGACTTGATAAAAAAACGAAAAATTAACAGACAAATAATCTTTGCCACTCACAATGCTAATTTTGTAGTTAATGGAGATGCCGAACTTATAAACATTCTAGAAGTTGAAGACAATAATTTAACTAAAATAACTCCAACAACAATAGAAAACTTAGAACATAGAAGTATTTTACTAAATTTAGAAGGTGGAGAAGAAGCCTTCAAAAAAAGGGATCAACGACTAATTAAATGAAAGACCTAACCAATTCACAAATCGAAAGGCGCAATGTTTTGAATAATGATCTCGCGGTGCGAGGGATTTGTGAGCAGGTCGGGGATTTTGTGTTGTTTGGGAATGTTTTGGTTTTTGCTCCGTAAAAGCTATTGTAAATCTCTGCACGGGACAAAAACAAAGTTAAAAAGATATTTGAAAATAGATAACGGATGTGTTTTGAGCTAAATTAGCCCTCAGCATATGAAAAAAACACATCCGAATGCTTTGCAGCATTACGAGCAAATTTACCATTAGATAAGCGTCGCGTCGAGTTGGCGGCGGCTTTGCTGATCGCCATTATTCAACAGAACACTACAAATTTGGCAAGATTAGCCAATGTTTTAGACTTATCGGCTAAGAAGGATTCAAAATATCGGCGGTTAAAACGCTTTTTTCAGTTGGCTGAGATTGATTTCGACATTTTTGCCGAGTTGATTATTGCGATCATCAAACCGAAAGGTAAGTATGTTTTGGCGTTGGATCGCACCGAGTGGAAATACGGCTTGATATGGGTCAACATTTTGACGTTATCAATCGTGGTTGGAAACACTTCGATACCGTTATTTTGGATAACGCTCTCGCGCAAAGGCAACTCCGTATTAGCGGAAAAGAAACAGATAATCGGGCGTTATATCAAAGTATTCGGCATCAAAAACATCGAATACTTGAGTGGTGACCGTGAGTTTGACGGATATGAATTGGTCAAATATCTGGACAAGGAAAAAGTCCCGTTTCGTCTGCGGATAAAAGCTTCGATGACGATTACCAACAAAAGCGGGAAGCCGATGAGATGCGGGAAATTGTTACGAACATTGAAGATCGGCGAGAGTTACCGTTTGCGACGGGCGAGGAGATACGCCGGAGTCAAGGTATCGGTCGAGGTGAAAAGAGGAAAAGACTCTCAGGAAAGTGTGATTGTCATTTCGTCTGAAGCGAGTGAGAAAATCCTGTCGGAATACAAGCGGAGATGGGCGATAGAAACATTGTTTCAGAACTTAAAGAGTCGCGGATTCGAGATCGAAAAAACGCATCTGACGAAAGTGGAGAAGATAGATAAGTTATTCGGAGTATTGGCGTTAGCAGTGGCGTGGGCGATCAAAACAGGGGAAGCGGAAAACGCCGTCAACTCGATTGAAATAAAAAAGAACGGGAGAGCGCAAACAAGTCTTTTCAGATTAGGATGTGAAATAATCCAAGAGGTGTTATTTGAACTAAAGAGATATTCGAGAGTAAATATCTTTGCAATTCTAAGATGCTGACAACAGCTAACTTATGTCGTTTTGTCCCGTACAGAGATTGTAAATAGCCCCGCGATTTATCGTGGGGATTGATATAACAAACACCGCAAGTTCCGCAAGGGAAGATAGTTTTCTGCCGTCCCTTACGGGACTTGAAAAATATGTTCATAATTTAACCCCACGATAAATCGCGGGGCTATTAACGAAAGTCCCTTCGGGACAAAATGCGACAAAGTTTTTCTTCGGTTTTTGTTCCGTAGGAACATTTGTTAATAGCCCGGCAATTTATTGCCGGGTTTCGTGTCGAAAAAATGTTCGAGTCCCGTAGGGACGGCAGATTTTCTTTGATAAATTAATTTTTACCTCACGATGAATCGTTTTTCCCAGCAAGAAATTGCGGGGCTGTTGGGTATCGTTACTAACGTGGCTCTGGAAAATTCCCTCGTGGTGAATTGTAGGTTATCGGCTTTCGTCCCTTGCGGGACTTTGAAAAATTGTTCACGATTTTACCCGCGATAAATCGCGGGGCTATTAACGATTGTCCCTTCGGGACAAAATGCGACAAAGTTTTTCTTCAGTTTTTGTTCCGTAGGAACATTTGTTAATAGCCCGGCAATTCATTGCCGGGTTTCGTGTTGAAAAGTTCGAGTCCCGTAGGGACGGCAGATTTTCTTTCTCGGATAATTTAACCGATATTCCCTGCAATAAATTGCGGGGCTATTAACTATCGTCCCTACGGAACTTTGAAAATTATTTATGAAATTTCCCCACAATAAATTGCGGGGCTATTAACGATTGTCCCTAACGGGACGGATAAAATTATCAAAGGAGAAAATTGAAATGGTAAATTCGTTTATCAGCCAATTAATGCACTGTGTTTTCAGTACGAAGGAACGCCGTCCGTTTATTACGCCGGAGATTCAGCCGCGTCTTTTGGCTTACATGGGCGGGATTGCGCGGGAGAATAAAATGAAATTGTTGGCGGCGGGCGGCGTTGACGATCACGTTCATTTGCTTGTTTCGTTTCCTTCGACGATTTCGGTTGCGAAGGGAATGCAGTTGATAAAAGGCGGTTCGTCGAAATGGGTTCACGAAACATTTCCCGGACATAAGTTTTTCGCGTGGCAGGAAGGCTACGGCGCGTTTTCAATTGGTGTCAGCGATGTTGAAAGGACGACCGAATATATCAATCATCAGCCGGAACATCACGGGAAAATGGATTTTAAGACGGAATTTCTGGCATTTTTGAAGAAAAACGAAATGGAATATGATGAGCGTTATGCTTTTGATTGATGAATGTTCATCTGTTTAATCAGTTTTCTTTCGTCCCTAATGGGACTTCAATGATTTGTTAAACTATTCCCGGCAATGAATTGCCGGGCTATTAACTGATGTTCCTACGGGACGAAGTTTTGACAGATTGGAAGGGCTGTAGGTCTTTCTGAAATTCAAATCTTTGACATAGAAAACGTATTGCGAAATAAATTTGTCAGAGACAATCTTGAATCTACCGTGATGCCTTTTCATAATTGAAAGGCGCAATAATTTGAATAATCTCGCGGCGCATTTGATTTTATAAACTACACGGTTGATTCTCGCGTCTGTGCGGTTGATTTTGCGAACTGTGCAATTGATTCGGGCGGCTGTGTGAATGATTTTGTGAACTGCGCGAATGATTCTGACTAATGCGGGAATGATTTTGTTTACTGCGGAAAAGTTTGCATTGATGCAAAAAGGCGGAAGCCGTTTGAAACTTCCGCCTTTTTGTTTTACGGGTTTTAATTCGTAATTCGCAATTTCTAATTCGCAAATGAATTACATCGCCGCGCCGTGGCATTTTTTGAATTTTTTGCCTGAGCCGCAGTAACAAGGATCGTTCGGTTTGACTTTGGGTTGGTCGCGGACGAACGGTGTGGCGCGAGTGGCTTCGGTGTCGCCTGCCGCCGTTGCGGTCGCCATCGCTCCTGTAAATGCCATTCCCGCCGCTTGTTTGCGGGCGCGTTGGCGTTCGAGACGTTCGAGGCGTTCTATTTCTTCCTGTTCGTCTTTGACGACGATCTCCAGGTTGAAAAGCGAACGCGCCGTCTGCGTGTCAATGCGGTCGAGCATATCTTGAAACATATCGAACGATTGCTTTTTATATTCGACGAGCGGGTCTTTTTGACCGTAGCCGACGAGTCCGATGCCTTGTTTCAAATGGTCAATCGAGAGCAGGTGATCTTTCCATTGCGAGTCAATGATGTTGAGCATAATGTAACGCTCATACGCACGGAGCGATTCTTCGCCCGCAAGTTTTTCTTTTTCCTCATAATCAGCAGTTGCTTTGTCCCAGATACGTTTTTCGATCTCGTCGGGATTCATTTCTTTGAAATCAACGCCCGCGTCAACCGCCGGATCAACCGCATAGATGTTTTCGATCTCCGCCGCATATGTCGAAACGTCCCATTTGTCGGGCGTAACTTGCGAACTAAGAAAATGTCCCGTCAGATCGCCGAGCAGATCGCGTGCCACGCCGGTTTCACCCAAGAGATACTCGCGGTGTTCGGGTTCAAACATCAATTGACGGCGCAAACCGTATATAGTTTCGCGCTGTTTGTTCATCACATCGTCGTATTTGAGAACGTGTTTACGAGTTTCAAAGTTACGCGCTTCGACGGCTTTCTGTGCGCGTTCGATCTGTTTGGAAACCGTCTTCGATTCGATGGCAACGCCTTTTTCCATCCCTAACCATTCCATCATCGAACGAACTTTGTCGCCCGCGAAAATTCGCATCAGATCGTCTTCCAACGAAAGCACAAAAGTTGACGCACCCGGATCGCCTTGCCGACCGGAACGTCCGCGAAGCTGGTTATCAATGCGCCGCGATTCGTGTCTTTCCGTTGCGATGATCTGCAAACCGCCCGCTTTTAATACTTCTTCGTGTTCTTCTTTGACGACGCGCTTTGCCTTTTCAAGCTGTTCGGCATATTGCTCTTCGGTCGCTTCGTCTGGGTTGATCTCCATTCGCTTAAGATAATCTTCGGCGAGAAATTCCGGGTTTCCGCCGAGCAGAATGTCTGTTCCGCGTCCCGCCATATTCGTCGCAATCGTAACCGAACCTTTGCGTCCGGCTTGTGCGACGATCTCGGCTTCGCGTTCGTGATATTTCGCGTTGAGAACATTGTGCGGAACGCCGATTTTTTTGAGTCTGTCAGCGACGAGTTCGGAATTTTCGACCGAAACCGTTCCGACCAGAACAGGTTGTCCCGTTTCGTGCCGATCTTTAATATCCTGCGTGATTGCGTCCCATTTTTCTTCGAGAGTTCTGTAAATCACGTCCGATCTGTCCTGACGAACCATCGGGCGATTCGTCGGAATTACGATCACATCCAAACCGTAAACTTCGCCGAATTCTTCCGCTTCGGTTTCCGCTGTTCCGGTCATACCGGAAAGTTTTTCATACATACGGAAATAATTCTGCAAAGTGATCGTCGCCAAAGTTTGATTCTCGCGTTCGATCTTTACGCCTTCTTTGGCTTCGACCGCCTGATGAAGTCCGTCCGACCAACGGCGACCAGCCATAAGTCTTCCCGTAAAATCGTCAACGATAATAACTTCGCCTTCCTGCACGACGTATTGGTGATCTTTTTTATAAAGCGTGTGCGCCTTGAGTGCCTGCTCGACGCAGTGCAGCAAATCCATATTCGCCGGATCGTAAAGATTCGGAACGCCTAGAAGTTTTTCAGCTTTTTCGACACCTTTTTCCGTCAAAACGGACGAATGATTTTTCTCGTCTAGCAGATAATCGCCCGTCGTAACTTTCGTTTCCTCGTCCTTATGTCCGCGCTCTAAATTCGGGATGATCTCGTTCGCCGTAAAATATTTGTCGGTCGCATCATCGGACGCGCCGGAAATGATCAAAGGCGTTCGCGCTTCGTCAATCAAGATCGAGTCAACTTCGTCAATGATCGCAAAATAATGATCCGGCTGAACCAAACTTTCGACATCGAATTTCATATTATCGCGCAGATAATCGAAGCCGAATTCGTTGTTCGTCCCGTAAGTAATAGCGCAGGCGTATTCTTCTTTGCGCTCGTAATCGTCCATATCGTTTTGAATACAGCCGACCGTCAAACCGAGAAATCTGTGAATCTTGCCCATCCATTCCGAATCGCGCAGAGCCAAGTAATCATTGACCGTAATAACGTGAACGCCGCGTCCCGTCAAACCGTTCAAATACGCGGGCAAGGTCGAAACCAGAGTTTTACCTTCACCCGTTCTCATCTCGGCGATTCGCCCTTCGTGCAAAGCGATTCCGCCGATCAATTGAACGTCGAAATGTCTCATTCCCGTCACGCGAACCGACGCTTCGCGCACGACGGCGAACGCTTCAACGAGGATTTCGTTTAAAACTTCCTGCTCGCGTTTGCGTCGTTCGTCCTTATCCGTAATTCCTTCGAGCGCGTTTTGAAGTTTCGCTTTAAACTCTTCCGTTTTCGCTTTAAGTTGTTCGTCCGAAAGTTTTTTAATTTCCGGCTCAATATCATTTATTTCGGCAACCGTCGTCTTCACACGTTTTAAGAAAACATCGCTGCTGCTGCCGAATACTTTTTTAAAAAATTTATCTACGTAACTATTAACTGGCATATCTACCTCATTATTCTTTGTTCGGAGTTCCAAATTCAGTTGGCTTTTTCCGTCGCGCTTCGCAGACGGTTTCGCTTCGCTATTCACGGGCGCAAGCCATCTAAAGATGGAACTCCGAACTTTTTCACTAAATTAAAATTATTATTGTTTTGGCGAGATGTTTTTGGAAAGATCATTTCCCGCTTCTCACCGCGTTTTATTTCGCGTCTTTGTCGGCGAGAATTTCATCTATTGCGGCACGCGGTAGCTTTGTAGTTACTAAAACATATTGGTTATCGGTTTTAGCTTTAGTATTTTCGTAAATTAATTTAGGTAAGATTTTATCTGAACCAAGTTTTTTATCTAAAAAAATATTATTCAGATAATCTGCCGAAGCAACAGCTATCGGTGCAGATTCTTGAGAAAAATTGATTTCTAATCGTAGTTGATTTTTATCAAATCGAAGTTTTAAGCCGCACTCTTTAGATAAATCATTAGACGAAAATTTGGCAAAACTATTTTTACCATTAAAATTTCGGACAATATGTGTGTCCAAATTTCCGTGAAGTTTATCAAGCGCATTGGTAACCCAAGTATTTGGAGTCGGCGTTTTTGAAGCATTTGCAATTTCGTCAGATAAAAAAGAATGCCAACATTCAATCGAAGTTACTCTTTTTTCGTTTTTCTTATATTTTCCGCTTTGCTTTAATTGCTTTAAATCTTCAACAAATGTCGCTAAAGCGTTTTCCAGACCAATTTCAAAAAACTGCTTTATTTCATCATCATCAGGATTTTTATCTAAATCATCTTCAACTTCGATCTCTTTTTTTATCTCGAACTTCTGCGTCAGAACTGCTTGTTGTGCCAAAACGGACGGCGTTGCGCCGACCAGCACCAAGCCGAGATAGACCGAGAGCGTCGTGAGAAAAAGTATTGAATTGTGGTTTTTCGTTTTGTTCACTTTCTCTTAAAACACTCTACGCGAAAACGGGAAAAGCGGCAAGCATTAAAGCTAAACCGCATAATGGAAAAGTTTGTTTCAAGTTTGTTTTCATTTTCCTACTTTCGAATTGCCGTTTTCCGTCTGCGCCGCGCTGTTTGATTTTGGTTTGTCTTTGTCAGTTCGCGGGGCGAGCAATTTACGTTCGATCATCGGATGCGCGATGTCTTTTTTAACGTCGAACATTATAATGATTTTTTTGCCGTCGGTTTTAACCGTCGCAGCTTTTAAGAGTTCTAAATCGTCTTTATCGTTTACGTCGGCATTTTCGGCGGATTTTTTCGCTTTCATAATTCCGATCAAAAGATTAAGCGCACTCTCGATTGATCTGGCGCGTCGTTCGCTTTCCATTTCCGATTGAACCGCGCCGACGATATTTTCATCGGTTTGCGTAAACGTCAGCGTCAAATCTTTTCCACTCAAATCTTTCAAATAACCGAGATAACCGCTGTCGTTTATAGCGGCAATCGAACGCTGGACGACGGCGATCATATCTTCGTCGGAACTTTCGGCTTTGATCGTTTTATAAGTTCCCGTTTGAATTTTTCCATTTTTGTCCAATTTTCCGGTCGCCTGAACGACGAAAGGAGTTTTTATATCAACTTTAGCGTCTTTAATCATCTGGTTGACATAATCGCCCAAATCGTCAAGCGGTTTTCTGTTAAGCGTTACATCTTCGAGCGAGTCGCTTTTTATGTCGGGCTGCTTTTGGTTGGGATTATTCTTCGCCGTTTCCGTTTCTTTTTTTGTATTGTCGTTATTTCCGGCAGTCGGAAATTCTTTTAAATCACCCTTAACAGGATTTTCCGCGCCAACCGGACTTTCTGCACCAATTGGATTTTCATCACCGCCGATGCTTATTCCCGAAGTTGGCAGTTTATTATTTGACCTTCGGCGTGGCGGCGGCGGCGGTAACTTTTGCGGCGCGGTTATCGGATTCGGCGCGCTTATCGGCGGAAAATTTGAATTTGGTATTGTCGCGGGCGGAAAATTTGTCGCCGGCGGAAATCCGTCAGCCGCCGGAAAATCTTCGCCGGGAATTATCATCGGATCGTTATAGATCATTTCCGGGTTGGCAAGCGCGAAATATCCTTGCGGATACGGCAGCGGCGGACTGACGTTTGACGTGTCAATATAAGTAATTTCCGCATCGCCGAGATCGGTTTTTTCGTAATCTTCGTTGATCCAATCTTTATCGCTGTTAAGCAGAACACTTCCGACGTAAACCGTGTCTAAAACCTGACAAACCTTGCTGACCATCGGACTATCGCAAGCCTTCGTATTCAAAACATTCGATTGTGCGACCGCGAAAAGTGCCAACAAACAAAAAATTGTCGAACCGGTTAAAATTTTATAAATGCGCGGGTTAAATTCCCAAATTTTTATTTCGTAATCGTTAAAAATAAAAGGTTCTTCTGTTTTTGCTTCAACTTTTTGAGTGTTTTCAACTTCGATTACCTGAGCAGTTTGAAATTCTTTATTTTCCGCTGTCGGAATTTCTTGATGATTAAAAGAAACGGTCGGAATCTCTTGTCGCGGTTGATCGCCGATATACTCGACGCTCGGAATTTCCTGATTGTTTTGTGCGGAAACTGTTTCGTTTATATTATTTTCCGAAAGATTATTTTCAGAATTAATCGGTTGAACATTCTCTATGCCGGAATTTTCCCGCACAGTTTCATTGAGTTTTTCGTTTTCCTTACTATTCTGAGTAATATTATCTTGGTCTTGCATAATGCGTTTATTAAAAAATTATATTAAAACTGCTTCCGAACTTCTTTGACGCGCATTTTTGCCGAAAAGTTGCGGAATAAGTTCACGATTTTATCATTGTTTTGATGCGATTGAAAGATTAGACAAAGCGTTTGAAAAACGTATAACATTTCAAATTATGGCACGAAAAAACAACCGTTCGGGCAAATTCAGCAAACGCGGCGGCAAATCTAAAAAACGCCGTCCTGATGAACGAAACTTTAAACGCTCACTTGCAGACGGAAGTTCCATAGAATCCGCCGAGCCGAAATTTACTCCGGCAGAACTCAAATCTGTCGAAAAACTTTTGCAGGGAATCGGAAAACCAGAACCGAAACCGTTTGTGCCGGACGATTTTCAAAATGAAGCACTTTCCGCGATTGAATTTGAAGATGTTCTCGTTACCGCGCCGACCGGAAGCGGAAAAACGTGGATCGCGCGCGAAGAAATTCGCCGACTTTTAGCGGACGGAAAACGCGCTTGGTACACAACGCCTCTAAAAGCGTTAACGAATTCAAAATATGTCGAATTCGGCGAAGAATTCGGCGCGGAAAATGTCGGTATTTTAACGGGCGACCGCAAGGAAAATTATGACGCGCCGCTGATTGTCGGAACGACGGAGATTTACCGCAATCAACTTTTTGACGCGCTCAGAAGCGGCGAACAGGTCAACACGGATTTTGTAATTTTAGACGAAGCGCATTATTTAGCGGATGAATATCGCGGTCACGTCTGGGAAGAAGCGATAATTTTGTCGCCGCCGCGAATTCGCTTGCTTTTGTTGTCGGCAACCGTCGGAAACGCCGAAGAATTCGCCGCGTGGATCGAAGACGTGCGCGGCGTAAAAGTCCACGTCATCAACCGCGCCGGTTCGCGTCCCGTCGAACTTCGCGCCGCTTTTCTCGCGCCGAATCTGCAGCTTTATCCGCTTTTAGACGAAAACGGGAAAATGAGCCGTACGATCAATCAATTTATGCAAAAAGAAGAGCGTTTTGATCGGCGAAGACGACGTTAATAAACGAAATTCCGAAACAATTTTTTCATAACCCCAAACGCTCGGTCATCTCTTTTCCGAGAACCTGCAAAGCGTTTGCGGGACGAACCATTACTTCAAAATCCACGATTTTCCCCGCATCGTCAATTTTTATAATATCAACGCCGCGCAAGCTGAATTCGCCGATTTCCGCTTCAAATTCGAGCATCCAATCATTGTCGCCGAAGATTTCGCGGATGTATATAAACTCTTCAAAAATGCTTGCAGCCGCGATCAAAATCTGTTTTGTTATCGGCTTTCCAAGCTTCGGCTTCCAAACAAAAGGCGAATGAAAACTTACACTTTCGCTTAAAATTTCATCCAAAATTTCCGGTTTTTGTGTTTTAATAAATTCGTGCCACTGCCGAAGCGTTTCGGCGGATTGTTCGTTCATAATTTTTATCTTACTCTAAGCAAAGATTTCGATGAAACTGTCCGTAATCATTCCTACTTTTAACGAGGAAAAATCAATCGCCGCAACACTTGGCGCACTTTTAAATTTAAAAAGCATTAAAGAAATAATCGTCGCCGACGGCGCAAGTTCCGATAAAACCGTCGAGATCGTCGAAAGTTTCGAGAAAGTAAAATTAATAAAATGCGACAAAGCGAATCGCGGAAAACAAATGTACACGGGCGCGAAAAATGCGTCCGGCGATGTTTTTTGGTTCGTTCACGCCGACACGATTCCGTCTAAAAATGCGGCGCACGAGATAGAAAAATCATTAGATGATACAAAAATCATCGGCGGAAATTTTGAGATAATTTTCGGCGGCGGCGGAAATTGGGCGCGAATTCTCACTTGGCTTTATCCTTACTTGCGAAAACTCGGTTTGATTTACGGCGATTCGGCGATTTTTATCCGGCGCGAGATTTACGAAAAATCCGGCGGTTTCCGCGATCTTCCGCTTTTTGAAGATGTCGAATTTTATAAAAGAATCAAAGAATATGGGAAGTTTGTTCATCTAAATGCGGCGGTTGAAACATCTTCGCGCCGTTTTGAAAACAGTTCTTTCATCTGGACTTTTGCGAAATGGTCAATTTTTCAAGGACTTTACTGGCTCGGTTTTCCGCCGCATATTTTGGCGAAATTTTATAAAGCGATAAGATAAGCAAAGTGGAAAAATTACAACAGGAAAAACTTTCAGCCGCCCGCGAAGCCGTCAAATTCGTCGAAAAAAATCAAATCATCGGACTGGGAACGGGTTCGACCGCAAAATACGCCGTCGAAGAAATCGGCAAACTCGTCGCCAGCGGTTTGAAAATAAAATGCGTGGCGACTTCAAACGAAACCGCCAAGCTCGCCGAATCATTAAATATTGAATTAATTTCAATGGACGAAACGGAAGCGATTGATCTGACGATTGACGGCGCGGACGAATTCGATGTGAATCTAAATTTAATAAAAGGCGGCGGCGGCGCGTTGTTTCGAGAAAAAATGGTCGCGCGAATTTCTAAAAAACTGATAATCATTGCTGATTCGACAAAAAAAGTGGAAAAACTCGGGGCATTCAAAATTCCGGTTGAAGTAGTTCCAATCGCTGTAAATTTTGCAAAAAAACAGATTGAAAAGATCGGCGGAACTTCGCAGATCAGAGAAAATAATAATAAAATTTTCACGACCAACGCAGGAAATTATATTCTCGACGCGGATTTCGGTTTGATCGAAGACGTAAGTAAAATTTCGGAAGAATTAAACTCAATCGAAGGCGTTGTCTGCCACGGTTTGTTCATCGGTTTGGCGCAGACGGTGATTATGGGAAAAGATTCGGAAACGATTATCTATAAAAATTAATATGGAAACTTTTACGAAACTTTTATCGGTGGCGTTCGGCGGCGCGTTCGGCGCGGTTTCGCGTTATCTGATAAACATTTCGCCGCTCAACGGCGTTTTTGCAAAATTTCCCTTTCCGACGTTTGTAATAAATGTTCTCGGCTCGTTTCTGATCGGTTTTCTTTTGATTTTGTTGACCGATAAAATCAGCGTCAGCGATAATTTCCGTTCGGCAATAATGATCGGTTTCCTCGGCGCATTCACGACGTTTTCGACCTTTGAACTCGAATTTTTCTCGCTCGTCAAAGACCGAAGTTTTATCACCGCATTTGCCTATCTTTTTTTGAGCGTCGCCATCGGTTTCGTCGGAGTCGTCGCCGGAATCTGGCTGGCGCAAAAATTCTGAAGCTTATACAGATAAAAAATTCCGCGCTTCTATAACATTTTCCACAGCTTTTTCCACAGTATCAGCCAAAATCGTCAAATGTCCCATCTTCCGTCCGACTCGCGCTTCGGCTTTCCCATAAAGATGAAGTTTTATGTTCGGAATTTCCAACGCTTTGAGCCAATTCGGTTCGCCGTTTTTCCAAAGATCGCCCAAAAGATTCGCCATCGCCGCCGGTTTGTAAAACGCCGTGTCGCCCAAAGGCAAACCGCAAACTGCCCGCAATTGCTGTTCGAACTGCGACGTAACACACGAATCAAAAGTTAAATGTCCCGAATTATGCGGGCGCGGTGCGATTTCGTTAACGATCAATTTTTCATCTTTCGTCAGGAAAAACTCAACGCACATCGTCCCGACATATTCAAATTTTTCGGCGATTCCGCGAGCGATTTCGATTGCTTCTTGATAAATTTTTTCCGACACGATTGCGGGCGCGAAACTCACGTCCAAAATATGATTCGCGTGATCATTTTCGATAACGCCGTAATCGGCAAAATTTCCCGCCAAATCTCGCGCACAAACGACGGAAACTTCCTTTTCAAACGCAACGAACGCTTCTAAAACCGCTTCTCTGCCGTCCAAATTAGCAAACGCCGCCTCGATCTCGCCGATCGCTTCGATCTTCGTCTGACCTTTGCCGTCGTAACCGAATCCGGCGGTTTTCAAAACGCACGGCGTTCCGAGTTCACTTACGCCGCGATAAAGATCATCAACCGTTTTAATATGCCGAAAATCTACAACCGGAAAACCGTTTCCAGACAAAAAAGTCTTTTCGCGCAGACGATTCTGCGTCGTGTGCAAAACTTCGCCCTTCGGATGAACGTCGCAAAATTCGGCGGCGGTTTCGATGGTTTTCGACGGCACATTTTCAAATTCGTATGTGATAACGTCCGCGTTCTTTGCAAATTCCGCGACCTTTTCCAAATCGTTATAATCGGCTGAAACTTCCAAATCAGCGATCTGTCCGGTCGGCGTATTTTCCGCGCGCGGCGAAAAAACCGCGACGCGATAACCCATTTTTCTCGCTTCGATGGCGAGCATTCGCCCGAGCTGACCGCTCCCGAAAATGCCGATTGTCGAATTTGGAAGAATTGATTTCATAAAAGACTCCGCAATTATTGTTTTACCCGAATTTGAGTTTGAAAGCTATATTTTGAAGGCGAAAAGCGTCTGTTGCAAATCGGTCTTTGTAAAAAACAACGGCAGGAAATAACGAATCATTTCCCGCCGTCTGTCCGATACACAAGATTAAACTTGCAATCTAGGGTTGGCACCTAGTGATAAAACTTAGCTTGTTTGCCCAATTTACACAAGCCGAAAAGTAAAAATTAAACGCCGGATTTGCTCCGCAATCTTTCGAGAACTTTTTCGCTTTCCAATTCGCGCAAAGCGTCCGCCGCAATCCAACACGCCGATTTCGTATTTTGCAATTTTATTTTTTCCGCAGTTTCGACGGCGAGTTTGTTCAAATGTAAATTTCGTTTTCCGATCTGCCGAAGCGACCAATTGATCGCTTTTTTTACAAAATTCCGCTCGTCGTCCGCGTGTTTTTCCAAAACCGGCAAAAACTGCGCGATTTTCGCATCGTCCACCTTTTTGTCGTGAACGCCAAGATTTGCGATCAAAACAATTCCGGCGCGTTTGATAAATCCTTCATCGCGCTCAGACCATTCGAAAACTTTTTTATAAGCGAATTCCGTTCTGCAAAAAAGATGCCCGCAAGTTCCGTCGCAAATCGCCCAATTATCGAAATCTTCCGCCCAAGAATCCATCTGTTTTTCAGAAATTTCTTTCGCGTCGTCAATCAAATAAGCGATAATCCGCGCTTCGTGAATTCTGGTTTCCCAAAGTTCGAGCGCGAGTTTGTGGCGATCTTCGGTTTGATTTTTGATTTCTTTGGCAAGATTTTTCAAAACAGGCGCAGAAACGCCGAATGCTTTTTTCGTAACAATCCCGAAACGCGTCATTCCCGCGATGTTGTCGGGTTTTTCGAGCGATTCGAGTTTTTTGACGATTTCAAAAACATTCATTTTAATTCTGAATTCAGAACCGTTTCTGTCTGATTTTTACGAAACTCGCGCAATTTTTCTCTCAAATCTGTACGCGAATTCGCCAGAATCGAAATCGCCAAAAGTGCCGCATTTTTCGCGCCTGCGTCGCCGATTGCTAAAGTTCCGACGGGAATTCCGGCGGGCATCTGGACGATTGAAAGAAGCGAATCCATTCCCGACAGAGCGCGGCTTTTGACCGGAACGCCGAGAACGGGCAAAACGGTCTGTGAAGCGCACATTCCGGGAAGATGCGCCGCGCCGCCCGCACCCGCGATGATAACTTCGATGCCGCGACTTTCCGCCGTTTTCGCAAATTCAAAAAGCAAATCCGGCGTGCGGTGCGCCGAGACGACTTTTGTTTCGTGCGAAACACCGAAATTTTCTAAAATCTCAGACGCGTTTTTCATCGTGTCCCAATCTGATGTGCTGCCCATAATTATCGAAACGACTGGCATTCGGTTTTCGTCTGTTTTCATACGTTTTGATTTTCGATATTACTGAAAGTTTTACTTCATTTCAAATTTTACTGCGAAAGATTGATTTTCAAAATCGAAACTTTTCAAAGCGATTTGGCGTAAGTCAAAATAGTTCGATACTAATTCATTTCAGAAATAAAAAAAATATGACTCGATATAATGGAATAATTGTTGCCGTCATCGGTTTGATTCTGACGGTTTTAGGCGCGTTAAAAATAGTGCCGTATGTTACCGGAACAGGAGTTGGTTTATTCTTTCTCGGCGGTTTGTTGTTCGGTATAAGTTTTATCCCGAAACCGGTTAACGAAGAAGCAGACGGAGATTTCAGAGCGATGTCGGCGGTCGAGCGTTTGACGAAAATCTTTTATGCTCCGTCGGAAGTCTTTCAAAATCTTCGCCGTCATCCGCGCTGGCTAATCGCGGTTCTGGTGATGACGATTTTTTCCGCTGGATTTACTGTAGCGTTCAAGTCGCAAATTGGCGAGGAAGTTGTTGTTAATTATACGGTTGACAAAACGAAAGAGATGTCAATGATCGCCAATAATCCTCAAGCTTTGGAGAATATTGAAAAAGGACGCAAAGAAACTATTGCCTCCGAAAAAAGTCCGATTACAAAGGCGACGACCTTTGTTTCCGGCTTTGTGTTCTGGACTTTTATCTGCGCGTTTGTGGGGTTAATCTGTTGGCTTTTCGCATTAGCGATGGGCGGTAAGATGAATTTCTGGCAGGCATTTTCGGCGGCGGTTTACGCATATTTTCCGGTTGTAGTTATCCACCGAATTTTGAGTTTTGTACTTTTATATCTAAAAGATCCGGTCGAAATTCACCCGATTCTAGGACAAACCGCACTTGTTCAGGATAGTCTCGGTTTTCTCGCTTCTCCGGCACAAAATCCTGCTTTGTATGTCCTTCTCAGCGCATTTAGTTTGCTTATGTTTTACTGGATTTTTATGTTGGCGACGGGAATGAAAAATGCCGGTGAGCGCGTAACTTCGACAATCGGTTGGACGGCGGCGATCACACTTTATGTCATTTACATTCTCTTCGGATTAACGATGGCATTCTTATTCCCAAGTTTTATGAGTTAAAAGTTATTTGCGGTTTTCTTTGGAAATTTAAAGAATATTGTTATCGTTTCTCGGACGATAATAAGCGTCGCCGCGTTTGGTAAGTTCGGCTTTTTCGCCGAGCGTGTGAACGACGGATAAAAGCAATTCGTCCGTATCAATCAAAAACGTCATCGTTCCCTGCGCGTTAACGTCGGGATCGTCGAAATTCATTATCAGGTAATTTTTCTTTTTCTTAAGAAATAATCCGCCGATGCCTGCGCCGGGAACAGGAATTACGCCGACCGCTCTGCCCGTGCCGGATTGAACTTTTTTTGAACTCGGATAGACCACGAGCAAGGATTTATAAGGGATAAAAAATTGTTCTCTGCCTTCTTCGTTGTAGAAAATGAGCCGTTTGTTTTCGTCGTCAAATTTGAGTTTGCCTTCTTCTTTTTTGGCATAACCGAAAAAACCGCCTTCGTAACGCGCTTCAAAAGTCTGCGGCGCGGCTTTGATATTTGCCGGTTTCGTATCGCTTTCCATCGGACGAATCTGCCCGAAAACGCCGATTGAAAACGCAAAAACTATTAACAAAACTGAAAAATATATTCTCTTCATAACTTTAAATTTGAAATTTGAAATTCTAAATCTATAGACGCATCCCGCCGAGAGTTCGTTGCCACGCGAGAGTTTGTTTTAAAACGTCGAGACGCTTTTTGTCTTCGTCTTTGCATTCTAAACTTAATTCTTCGATCACGGCTTCGAGAAGCGGAACGGCGAAAAGTCCGGCGTGGGCGACGACTTGCGAATAATAATGAATCTGCAAACAATCGCTTTCGTCGGTGTGAAATTTTCTGACTTCGTCGGAATTTATTTTGTAAATATCTTGTCCGGGCGGAACGACGCGGCGCGGAACTCCGTGCAGAATTTTCCCGTTTTCATCGCTTGTTCCGAGAAGCAAAATTCCGATCAAAAAACCTTGTTCGTTCAAATAATCCGGGCTGAAATTTCCCAGTTCGGGTTTCGGCGAAAGACGCGGACCGAAATTGGCGTATTCGGGATTTACGAGAATCGAATTGTAAATAACGCCGATCACGTCTTCATTTTTGAGCGGAAGTTTAACAAATTGCGCGAAACCGTAATCGGTCGGCGCGGGCGGATTTGCCGAATCGAGTTCGTCAATTACGCGCCCGATGTAGTCAATATGTGAGTTTGATTTTATGATTTTCGCAATTTTCATATGCGTTTCGCCAGTTCGGGAACAATGTATAAAAGCCACCAGAGAAAAATCTGAATTCCGAGAACGGGAAAACTCAGACCGAAGCTCGCCAAAGAAAGTTTTCTGCCGCCGAGTGCGGGATTTTTGGCTGAAATAACAAGTCCCAAACCTCCGATTATTAACGTGAACGGAACGAATAAAATTCCCAGATAAGGAACCATCGAATAAACAAAACACGCCCACGCCGTTTCGGAGACGGAATTTTTGTTGATCTCGAACAAATCTTTTATTTCTTCTTTCGGCGGCGCGTTTTCAACGAGAAAAGATTTCCCCTGCAAATGATAAGACGAACGCAAAGTGTCGAGCGGTTGATAATCTTCGATCAGCATTTTCCCGCACACCGGACAATAATTCGAATTGCCGCGCACCGCCTGACTGCCGCACGCTTTACAAACCGAATATATTGTTTTGGTTTCTTTCACTTTTGCCCTTTATCTTCTGCGCCCTTTGCTCGCCGATTTTCGTGAAACGGTAAACCCCAGTTTTTCACGAGTTGCGAACTCTTGTAAAGCACCGAGAAAAATTTGCTTGTCTCTGACGCTGATAACCGCTGTCTGATCGGCGGTTTCGAGCGCGTACGGATAACCCAAACCGATGACGCATTCGGCGCGAACCGTGTCTAAAACTTCGTCCAAAAGTCCTGTTTCGTAAATCCACGACGGAACATCTAAACGCGCCGGAGTCGAATCGCCGGTCGTCTGCAAATATGTAAAACCGACGAGCGAACGCTCGGTTTCGGGATCAATGAACGCGCTCAGACCTTTTCGTTTTGAATAGCAAAAGCAAGTTCTGCTTCCCCAATTTTTCAAAGTCGGCTCGAACTTTGAGGTTTTCGCGCTTAGAATCGTTGCATCGTAAAGCGTCTGTTTTCTTGAAGTTTCCTGATTTTCAAAAGCGTCGAGCAAATTCAAAATATCGCGCGAAAAACTGCGGTCAATATAACCGACGAGCGGAACTTCGCATTCGCGCGAAGTTTTGACGAGATCAATCGTCGCTTCGATAAAACTTTCCTGTAGTTTCGTCTGCGGAAGCGAAAATGAAACGAGAAGCGTTCCGTCAAAAAACGCTAAAGGCATTTTCTCACCGCGCTGTTTCCAACCTTTTTTCGATTCGATAAACTCTTTGCTTTTCTTAACTTCCGCGTGAAAACGCATTTCCCCGACGCGCGTTTCCGGGTTCATCGGTTCTTCCTGATTTTCCAATAAATCCTGCGGAGAAAGAATCGTAAATGCCGCGTTTTTCTCGTAACTCGAATTTTCGTCGTGCGGATTTTCAAACCAGCCGACCTGAATTGCCGCGACGGGCAAACTGATCTCGCGTCCCGGCAAAATCTGACTCGCGTCCGCGGCAAATGTCGTGCGATTTTTTAAAATCTTATTCGCCCAACTTCGCGCTTCTTCGTGATTCGCCCATTTTTCGGCAAAACTAAAAGAAAATCCTCTGCAAAGATCAATTTCTTCCGACGGAATCGCGCCGACATTTTCATCGCCGGAAATTTTTCGTTCAATCTCGATGCTCGGAAGCCGGCAGAGTTTTTCGAGAGTTTCGAGATAATAATTTAAATCGTTTTCCTGAGCTTCGGCAAAGTTTTTAAATTCGTCGCGTTGATCGTGAAGTGCGCCTGTTAAAAGTTCTCTGTAAAGCATAATTTATTGGCATTTGATTCTTTGCGCTTTGTTCTTTGCAATCAAGACAAAGAGCCGAGAGCCAAGAACAAATTCCTAAACGACAATCTTGATCCAACCGTCTTCAATTACGACTTCATAACTTTCAATCGAACAATTCGATTTCGTAAAACATTCGCCGTTTCTGATGTCGAAACGCCAGCCGTGAAGGTCGCATTCGACGATGTTTCCGTAAAGTCTTGAATCGGCGAGCGGATAACCTTTGTGCGGGCAGAAATTTTCGATTGCGTGAAATTCGCCGCCCGAATTAAAGAGAGCAACTTCTTTTCCGTTTTTTAATTTTACGGTTGCGCCGCGTCCCGGCGGAACGGCTTCGATTTTGCCGACCGTAACCTTCTTGCCTTCGCGTTCCGGCTTGCGTCTGTTTTTGTAAAGTTTTCCCATCGCTCTTAACAGTTTAATTTCAAAGGAATTATTTGCAAAATGTAAATCACAAATCTAAAAAAATCTGATATAATTTTTTTCGGTTGTTGTTAAATTTAAATTGAAAACAAGGTAAAGGAAATGGAAAAACCTGCGGGACAAAATATTCAAGATGCGTTTTTGAACACGGCGCGGCGCGATAAACATAAAGTTACTATTCACTTTTTACAAGGCGGAGATAAATTAGTCGGGAGAATCAAAAGTTTTGATAAATTTGCGCTTTTGATGGATGTAAACGGCAAGGATTTTCTGGTATTCAAACACTCGATTTCCGTTGTAACGACCGAACGCAAAAATCCCCCGTCTCACAAGTAAAACTAGTTTTGCGCGGAAAATTTATTACATTTGAAGGCATTGACGGAAGCGGCAAAACCACGCAGCTTCGCCTTTTGGCGGGCGATTTGCGGCAGAGAAGTTTTGATGTTCTGACAACTTTAGAACCGGGCGGAACGCCGCTCGGTCGCCGTTTACGTGAGATTTTTCTCGAAACTGAAGAAACGGTTGCGCCGATTTCCGAACTTTTACTGTTTGCCGCCGACCGCGCTCAACACGTCGAATTTCTCATTAAACCTTCACTCGAAGTTGGAAAGATCGTCATCTCTGACCGATATGCCGACGCAACGCGCGCTTATCAAGGCGCGGGACGCGGTTTTTCTGAACGCACGATTGAACAAATAATCAAAATGGCAACCGGCGGATTAAAACCTGATTTGACCGTTTTCTTTGACGTTTCGGTTGAAAAAGCAGTAATGCGGAAAAATTCCAGAAGTGAAAGCGGCGAAAAGAAAAATCGTATGGACGCGGAATCGCTTGATTTTTACAATCGTGTTCGTGATTTTTATCTGAAAATTGCCGCCAAAGAAAAAAAGCGTTTTCGGATACTGGATGCAAACGGTTCGATCAGCGAAGTTCATAAAAAAGTTTTGGAGACGGTTTTGGAATTTTTAGATAAAAATTAAATTTCTCAAAATAAACCTTAAAAATGTTCGACAAAATTATCGGCAATCAGCGAATAAAAAACACTTTTCGCCATCTCATAAAAGAAAAGCGTGTGCCGAACGCAGTTTTATTTGCGGGCGAAGAAGGAATCGGCAAAAGGCTTTTCGCACGAGAACTCGCTAAAAGTTTTGTCTGCTTAACTCCGAATGACGGCGAAGCGTGTGATAAATGCCGAAATTGCCAACGCGCCGAGAAACTCGAAATTCCGAAATTTGATAAAAAAGAAGATTGTGAACGTGTTTTTTTTACCGAACATCCTGACATCGGTTTTGTCGTGCCGTTTAAGAAGCGGATTCTTGTAAATTCGATTCGCGCTCTTGAACAAGAAGCGAATTTTCGCCCGTATGAAGCAAGTGCGCGATTTTTTATCATTGATGATGCCGATTTTATGGACAGGCATTCGGCAAATGCGCTGTTGAAAACGCTCGAAGAACCGCCGAACAGTTCATATATTTTTCTCATTTCATCGCGTCCCGCCGCGCTTTTGACAACGATTCTTTCGCGCTGTCAAATTGTCAGATTTGCTCCGGTTTCCGAAAAAGAAATCGAACAACATCTGTTGCAGACAAAGAAATTTTCACCCGTTGATGCGGAAATCGCCGCTAAACTCGCTCAGGGAAGTCTCGGTCGTGCGCTTGAAATTGATTCGGAAAAATTTCGTATGCACCGCGAAACGATGCTCGATGTTTTAAAGAGTTTGACCGGAAAAAAAAATTATTCGGTTCTTTTGCAGACGGCGGAAAAAATGAACGATGCGAAAAATAAAGACGATTACGAAGATTTTCTCGAAGTGCTGCAAACGCTGATCCGCGACTTATTGATAATCACGATTGACGAAAATGCTCCGGTCGTAAATTCCGACATAAAAAATACTCTCCAAAAAATCGCCGAAAATTCCGAACGGCGAAACCTTGCCAAATGGCTCGAAGAAATTGAAACGATGCGCGGAAATTTCGCCGTTAATGTCAACCGCAAAATCGCGGCGGACGCATTATTTATGCAAATGTCGGCGATTTAGACAGATTTGTTTTCTCTTTTGTATTCAACTACAAATCTTGAAATTGGCGGTTCTTCGTCGCCTGACATTTCGGTAAAATTCGTCTGATCCAGACCTTTTTCTTCAAAATGCGACAAATCTTTCCGGCTCAACGCCCACGGCAATTCGAGCGGTTCTTTGTCGTCTTCACGTCCGCGCGTTACGACGACTAATTTTCCGCCGACGGCGACAAAATCGGCGATTGCGTCAATTACTTTCGGACGCATTTCGAGCGGCAAAGGCTGAATCGTGTAAACTTCCAACACGAAATCGAACGCTTTTTTCCATTCGTGCGGCGTATTGAATAAATCGGCATTTTGAAAATTAATTTTCGTGTCTTCGTGCAGACGTTTTGCCCATTTGATCGCCGCCTCGGAAATGTCGAACGCCGTTACGTTGAAACCTGCGTCATCCAAAAATTTTGCGTCGTCGCCCAAACCGCAGCCGACGACCAACGCTTTTTCACCGTTTCCTTTCAGGTTGGCGGTTTTCGACCATTCGACCAGAAAACGATTCGGTTCTAAATCCGCCCAGGGAATTTTTTCGTTATCGCCTTCGGCTTCGCGGTAAAGCGCGTCAAACCAACCTGTCGCATCGCCTTTTTTGATATATTCGGCGGCTAATTTCTTTGTGTGTTCACGAACTTCGTCAATTGTTTCATCCTTTTGCATAAAAACATTTTTAGCATAAAAAATCTAAACAAGGTAAAACTAAAAACCGATTAATTCATAATTTTATCAATCCGATAATAATTTCTTGCAACTATTCGGCTTTCTGGTATCGTAAATAAAAAGCTGTATTTGCTAAACTGAAAATTCAGATTAGTTTTTTATGTCGGATTCTGAAAAATCTGAAATTTATAATTTAACTGTGGGAAAATTTGATCGAAAATGCGCGACGAACTTTTAGGTTATTATGAGAGAGAACTGATTTTTCTTCGGCGAATGGGTGCGGAATTTGCCCGCAAATATCCGAAAGTCGCGGCGCGTCTGCTTCTCGATGAAGAAAAGATCGAAGACCCGCACGTTGAGCGAATCGTCGAAGCGTTCGCGTTTCTCGCCGGAAGAATTTCGCTGAAACTCGAAGATGAGCTGCCGGAAATTACCGAAGCGTTTCTCAACGTTTTATATCCGCATTATCTCGCGCCGATTCCTTCGATGGCGGTTTCTCAATTTTCTTACGGCTCGCCGAAAGATAAATTAACCGCCGTGCAGACGCTTAACCGCGGCTCGCGCCTGATTTCGCGTGCTTCCGGCGGTCAGCAATGCCGTTTTCGCACGGCTTACGATGTTCAGTTACTGCCGCTCGTTTTGGAATCCGCCGCGCTCGAATCGCCCGCACCCAAAGACGCGCAGGGAAAATTTTCCGAAAGTTATATTCGTTTGAGTATGCACTGTTACGGCGGCGCATCGTTGTCGGAAATTACGATGGGTGAATCGGGTGAGCCGCTCGAATTTCTGCGATTTTTTCTCAACGGCGATCCACAGCTTACTTTTCCTCTTTACGAGATAATTTTTAACCACGCGACGGCGGTCGAATTTCGTCCGCGCCAAGCTCCGATTGATGCAAATGCGTCTTTGCTGAATTGGCAGTTAAAAACGCCCGATTCGGTAATTTTGCCTGCGGATGCAATTAAACAAGTCGGTTTTGCCGAAAATGAAGCACTTTTGCCATACACGAAACGTTCATTTCCGGGTTATCGTTTGCTGACGGAATATTTTACGTTCCCGCACAAATTCCTGTTTTTCGATATTACCGGCGTTGATAAAGCCATCGCTAATAAATTCGGCAGTCATTTTGATGTTTTGATTCACTTAAAAGACATCACGCCGCCGCTTGCGCCGGTTACGAAAGAAACTTTTCGGATGAGTTGTTCGCCGATCATCAATCTTTTTTCTCGCACCGCCGATCCGATTTACCTATCAAATAGAAAATACGAATATCAAGTTATACCGGACGTTCACCGCCAGATGACGACGGAAGTTTATTCGGTTGACGATGTTATCACGACCGATCCGCGCACGAACACGACGCGCGAATTTTCGCCGTTTTATTCGCTTAAACACGCTTACGGCGAAGAGATGGAAAAAACTTTCTGGTATGCGGTGCGCCGCGCATCGCAGCGAACGGAGGACGACGGCACGGAAGTTTTTCTCTCGATGGTTGATATGAACTTCAACCCGCGAGTTCCTTCGGCGGAAGTAATTACAGTCCGCACAACCTGCACGAACCGCGATCTGCCCGCTCAACTGCCGTTCGGCGGAAAATCGAGCGATTTTGAAGTTGAAGGAACGGCACTTTTGTCGCACGTTCGCTGTCTGACAAAACCGACTGAAACCGTCAGACCGCCGAGTCGCCGCGCCGTTCAATGGCGTTTGATTTCGCATCTGAACTTGAATCCGCTTTCATTAACGCAAAGCCCGGACGGAACGCCGGAAGCCTTGCAGGAAATTCTGCATCTCTATAATTTCACCGATTCTTCCGCAACGCGCCAGCAAATTCTCGGCGTTACGAATATCGAAAGTCGCCGCGTCGTGCGGCGCATCGGCGGACACATCGGTGCAGGTTTTATTCGCGGTTTAGAAACAACTCTGACTTTTGACGAAAATCAATTTGTCGGCGGCGGAATGTTTCTTTTCGCCTGCGTTCTGGAAAGATTTCTCGCGCTTTACACGACGCTCAATTCATTTAGTCAACTCGTCGTCAGGTCAGATCAAAAAGAAGAAATTGTCAAAAGATTTCCGCCGCGTGCAGGTGAACAGGTTTTATTATGATTAGAAGTCAGAAGTTGGAATTTGAAAGTTAAGTAAATATAAAATATTCTGACTGCTGACTACTAAAAAACTATGCCGCAGAAACCCATAAATGAAGAACTTCTCGACGAACCGTATCGGTTTGAATTTTTTCAAGCCGTGCGGTTGTTGGAGATGTTTTATCCCGAACGTCAGGCAATCGGGCGCGAATCTCTGCCGCATAAAGAAGTCGTCCGCATTCGTTCGCAGATGTCGCTTAATTTTCCGCCGAGCGAACTTCACGAATTCAATGAAGTTATTGATGAGCAAACCGACGAAAGAGTTCTCGAATTATTCGTCAACTTTATGGGTTTGACCGGACCGAGCGGATTATTGCCGCCGAATTATACGGAAATGCTCGCCGAACGCGCACGATACCGCGACACGGCGATGTGGGCATTTCTCGATATTTTTACACATCGCGCGGTTTCTCTTTTTTTTCGTGCGTGGGAAAAATATCGTTTTCCGGTTCAATATGAACGCGGCAACGATGATTTTACGGCGCATCTTTTCGATCTTGCCGGACTCGGCACGAAAGGTTTGCGCGGCAGAATGGATTTAGAAGATGAATCACTTGTCCCATACAGCGGTTTAATCGCCCAAAAACCTCATTCTTCGTCGGCTCTCGGGCAAATTTTGAGCGATTATTTTGAAGTCACGGCAGAAGTAGTTCAATTTTTCGGTCAATGGATTGATCTCGATAAAGAAAGTATCACTTTTATAGGAACGGCGAATAGTCGTCTCGGTCAGGATGCGATTGTCGGAACACAGGTTTGGGAACAGCAATCAAAATTTCTTATTAAACTCGGACCTCTGGATTTCAAACGCTTTAAATCGTTTTTCCCGAACGGTTCGGCACATAAACCGCTCGAATCAATCGTTCGTTTTATGACCGGCGCGGAACTCGATTTCGATCTTCAACTCGTTCTCGCCGCCGGAGAAGTGCCGAGTTGTATTTTAACGACGCGCGCGATACGCCGTCCGATGCTCGGCTGGAGTTCGTGGCTTAAAACAAAGCCGTTTGAGAAAGATGACGAACAGGTAATAATGCAGATGAAGTAAAGACATTTTTTCAAACGAATTTAATTTTGGGCGAGAATCGTTCTGATATTTATTTTCTGCATTTCGTCCATTTCTTTCGGCATATCTGTAATTTCAAACCATCCGGCATTTTTTATCTCGAAATTTTTCGCCGTTACTTCGCCGTCGGCTTCGGCGCGAAAAATCATTTCGATATGTTTGTTAGCAGTCCGCGCGGCAATCAGTTTGACGTTGTTTAATTCCAAGCCGGTTTCTTCACACAATTCGCGCTTTAACGCTTCAATCGGCTGTTCGTTGTGTTTGATGAAACCGCCGGGAATTCCCCAACCCGAAGCCGTGCGAAAAACGTGGTTGAGCAACAGAATTCTTCCGTCTTTATCGGAAATTACCGCTCCGGCTGAAACCGTAAATTTGTCCTGCGTAACGCGGACGAACTTTCTACGCACTAACGACGGCGTTTTTCTCCAGATGATTCCGACTATTTTTTTCAACATTTAAAGTATAATTTCCGACATAAAGAAAAATTCTAAACTCATTTCCGGTAATTTTTCAAAGTCCGGTTATCAAACGATTAATTTTGAAATACCGAACCGCTGAAAATGATTTTGTGTAATTTTTCGTAAAGTCGAACTTTTTCCGAATTATAAGTTTCGCACAGAGTTAAGATTTACGAAACCGAATCAGATGAAAACAGAAACTGTATCGTTTATTCGGGCGGCAATTCTTCGGATGTTGCCGGAACTTTGTAGATTTTATAACATTTCCAAATATGTTACGGCTTAAATAATATTTCGGGTAAGTGTTAAATTAGACTTGTGAAATTGACGGAAAAAGACAGAGGCGAAATTTTCAGTTGGGGCGAGATAAGCGAAATTCACCGCACGCGGCGCGGAATTTATCAGAAAAACGGGCAGATTATTTCTCTTTTAACCGATTTCGGCAAAATAAATCCGTGTTACCCGGACGTTGAAAACGAAAATGCCGACAAGATTTTTTATACCGGCGCAGGCAGACGCGGCGATCAAAAACTGGACGTTCACAACCGCGCACTTTTAGATGCCGTCGAAACACGAATAAAAGTTCCGCTTTTTTGTAAATTGTCGGTCGGAAATTGGGAGTTTCTCGGCTTTTGGCAAATTACCGGCGGAAAATACATTTTCGATGAGCGAAACGAAAGAATGATTTGGAAATTTACACTCGAAAAAAAATAAAAGTTTACAGAATTCGCCCTGATTTTCCGTGTTCTGATTATGCCGAAGCAAATATTTGTTTTATAATTCAAAAAAATTGATTCGTAATTATTAATAATGAAAATATATCAAAAACTTATCGCTTTATTTCTGGTTTCCGCTTTTGGAATTTTCGCTTTTTCTTGTGACAAACAACAACCTAAAAACACTTCGGCAAATTCACAATCTACAAATGCCAATTCCGAAACTCCGCCGCAAAAGATGATTGATGCCGAACCCAGTTATGCACAATCGCCGACCGAATCTTACAAAGGACTTTACGACGCGGTCAAAGCCAAAGACACGGAAAAAATCAAATCTTATATGACACAGCAAACCTTGAGTTTTGCACAGGCGCAGGCTGAGATGAAAAAAGAACCTGTTGAAAGTATGTTTAAGAACGGTTTTTTATCAACGACTTTTGCCGAAAAACTGCCGGAAATTCGTGACGAACGTGTAAAAGATAATATGGGGGCGATTGAGATTTACAACGAGAAAGAGAAAAAGTGGGAAGATACGTTTTTTATGTTTGAGAACGGCGGCTGGAAACTTGCCATCGGCGAGGTTTTCAGCGGCGCATATAAATCTCCCGGAAAAGGCAAAGCGCAGATAGAACTCGAAGCTTCCAATAAAACTCTGCCGGAGAGCGGTTCCGTTCCCGACACGAAAAATATTCCGCAGATGCCGCCCGTGAAGAAATGAACGCCGGACAAATAACGGAAATTTTGTCGCTTTACCGCAAATTCGGCTGGCATCTGAGCCGAGTTTTGTTGACTGAAAATTTAACAAAGAACTTAGCGGCATCAATCGAAACGATTTTCGACGGCGCAGAAATCGCTTCGGCGGAAATTGACGCGGCGTGGTTTACGCGCGATTCGGGAAAATCGCGCGTCGCGTGGGAACTTCGCCATTTAAGCGAAACGCCGTTTGCGCTTTTCGAGTCTTTTGAAAAAATTACGGACGAAGCCGAAATTGCAGAAACAAAAGCCGAAATGGAAATACGGCTTGCAAAATTACTCGCTAAAAGAAATAATTGACCTGTTTTGAGAAGTACGCTTCTCGGATTTCTCACGCTCGTTTGAGAATAAATTCTTAGACGAACATCTCGTTAAAGGATTTTCTCATCTGTAAGTTGCAGTTTGATTTACAAATCACATTTTTTGTAGTCAACTGACTGTTTTAAAATGACGATAAAAGATTTAGGAACGCAAGTTGAAACCGTCTGGCAAAATTTGCGACCCGCCACAAAAAAAATACTGGTCGGCGCGATGGACAAAAACCCGCCAAAAAAGGCGAGCCGCAAAATCATCTACGATGCCCGTGCCGATTGGGAATTAAGCCGCCTGCTGACGACTCTCGACGAACAAACCACTACGGATGAAATCAAGGAAGATTCAAAAAAACTGCGCGAGATAAAAAGTTTCGCCGCCGTCTGTGCGCGGGTTTTGGAAACTCAGACCATCTCGGCTGAAGTTTTTATCCAACTCGCCCGCCGCACACTTCTTCGCAACGATTACGTCAAACTCGACAAACTCGCCGATGCGCTTCTCGAACGCTTTCCGGCGGAAGAAGTCGCTGAAATTATCCGTCAAACCGATGTTCCGCACATCCGCGCCATCGCTTATGAAACGCTCGCTATAATGCCGACCGGCTCGATTACCGCGCTTTTAGGTGATTCGCTATATTTTGAAATCGCTTGCAGTGCGCTCGAACAGCAAATCTTCGAATATGATTCGGAAGAAGCCCGCGCCGTTCTCGAAAGCATAAGTTTTAACGAAGATTTTGATAACGAATAAAAGAATTTTAAGATAAAACCGATTGATAAAGATTCTCCGTTTCAGCGATCATTTTTTCTAAAGAAAAATTTTCCCGCGCAACTTTCTGCGCGTTCTCGCCGAAAGTTTGACGAGTTTTTTCATCGCTTAAAAATTCCAGAACGGTTTCAGCAAGTTCCAACGGTTCTTTAACACGGACGAATTTTCCTGTTCTGCCGTTATTCAACAATTCTTTCGCGCCTTCGGTTTCTGTCGAAACAATTGCTTTGCCGCTTGCCATCGCTTCGAGAATCGCCAAGCCGAAACTTTCCGAATGCGACGGCGAAACGAAAACGTCAATCGCCGACAAAAGCGGCGCAGTGTCTTCGAGCCAATTAAGAAAAAGAAATTGTTTTTCCAAACCGAAAATTTTGACCAATCTTTTCAGTTCGCCGCGAAAACTACTCTGAAATGAATTGTCTTTGCCGACGATAACAAAAAATACGTCTTCATTTTTTTTTGCAATCTCATTTGCCGCCAAGACAAAATCGCGTTGTCCTTTTAAAACTTTTAATTCTCCGACTGTTCCGACAAGTTGTGCGTCGAAAGAAATGTTATGAAAAAATCTGAATTCTTCGTTCAGCTTTTCCGTATTAGTTTCAGACCAGTTTTCGATGAGAATTCCATTGTGAATTTTGATAACTTTTTCCGGCGGAAAAGTTTTTTGCAGATTGGATTCGACCGCCGCTGAAACGGCGATAACTTTGGAGATATTAGCGAGCGCGATCTTTTGCGCGATTTTAAGAGGGAAAAGAACGTGACGCGTTAAAATCAATTTCGCATCTTTTGCAAGCCTGACCGCCAAACTCGCCGGAAGATAATCTTTTCCCGTATGCGCGTGAACAATTTCGATTTTATTTTCCTTTATAAATCCGGCAATTTTTCGCGCCGCAAAAATATCGAGCGAGTTTTTGATACTTACACTCAGAATATGTTCGTCTGAAAAACCATGCAAATTTTCCAGAATCGGCGATTGCGGCGAAACGGCGATAAAAACTTCATTTCCATTTTCCCGCAAACCTTGCACCAAATCAACAAAATGCCGTTCGCCACCACCGAAATTTTTTGCCGAATTAATGTTTAGAATTCGCATAAATTCTTACGAGAGATTATACCAATTAAATAAAAAAAGACGTGTTTTCCCGAAGGAAAACACGCCGAAAGGTTTTTCAATTGCTTGAAAAACTAAAATTGTTAAATTTTTAGAATTGGAATCGTGCCGCAAACTGAACTTGACGCTCACGATACAAAGTACTGTCGGTCGTTGTGGTCTCGCCGAAAGTTGGGTTATAACACAAACCATTTGTATTGCTTGTCGTTATTCCATTGATTGTAAAGCAGTTCGTATTGCGATTATAAAGTGTGCTGCTTAAACCGAATACTTGTGTTCGGTTAAATACGTTAAATCCTTCTGCCAACAGTTCAAGATTATATCTTTCGTTAAATTTGAATCTTTTTGAAATACGTAAATCTAAATTAGAAATACTCGGCAGACGATAAGCATTACGTTCGTTTAGCGGAAAACGATTATCACCGTTCGTACCATTCAAACTCGTTCCTGAAACAGTTCCGTCAAACGGACGACCGGAGTAAAAAGTATAGACCGGCGCGATTGACCAACCGTTTAATAAATAGTTATAGAATGAACTTTTGTCACCTTTGTAGAGATTCGGTGCATAAACAACGCTCGCTACAAATTTATGACGAACGTCGAAGTTACTCGGACCGGCATCATAACTACGATCAAACACATCATATGGACTGTTATTCTGAGTAAATGTTGCCGAGTTCTGATTTGTGTCCGTTGATTTCGCCAAAGTATAACTGGTTTGGAATTGCAGACCGTTCGTAAAGCGACGATTAGCTTGTAGAACTAAAGCTCTATATTCGGAATTAACTGTACTCTCTATTTGAGTTAATTGTGCAAATGACGAATTTGCACGACTATAAACCGGCAAAGTAAATGTTTGTCCGTTCAAGTCTCCGCCGTAGACCGTAAATGTATTCGAACCTGTTCGCACTAAATTTTGATCAACAAAGGTCGGTAAATTACGTCCTAAACTTCCGATAAAAGATGCCGATACGATTGTATTTTTCAAAACTTCCCGCTCGAAAATTAAATCGTACTGATTAATTAAAGGAGCTTGGAAATCTCTTTGAAAAAACTGAATTGCTCCCTGACTAAATGTCGAACAATCTGCCGATAAAATGTTGGGAAAAACCGGAGCGCACGGGTTTATTGTTGTAACACCGCCGGAAGTCCTAGTTGTCGGAACACTTAGCTGTGATTGTCCGTTGGTATTTCCGGTGTTAATCAATGCGTTATAAATAGTCGAGTTTTGAATACGACCATAATAAATTCCGTAACCGCCGCGAACGCTTGTTTTACCGTCTCCGGTCAAGTCATAAGCAAAACCGATACGCGGACCAAAATTATTGCTGTCGCTTGGCATAGTTGAAGTTGCTTCTGCCAAAGTTCTACCGTCGTTGGGAATAACAGCCGAACTTGTATTAGCCAAAACCGCGTCAGGAATTTGGATATATTCATAACGTAATCCCAAATTCAATGTTAAACGCGGCGTTACACGAAAATCGTCCTGAGCGAAGAAGTTATAATCGTAAGTGGTAAATTTCAAACCGCGTGAACCGATTCCCTGACTATAATTACTTGTGTAGCAGAGACCCGCACGTCGTGTGCTGGTCGCGCATAAAGATGTAGCAGGCAGCGGTGATAGGTAATTAACGTAGTCAACTATGAAGTCGTTAATATTATTATAAGAATATCCGCCGGTTTCATATCGTAGATTTTGCGTATCATCGCTCACACGATTTATGTCTCCTCCGAATTTAATAGTATGACGACCACGAATGACAGTAACTGTATCGGCAAATTGTTGGCGGCGTTCGTCAGGATATGCCGATCTTTCCAAAAAGTTCGGAATACCAAACTGTAAACCATTACTAAGAAATATATTAGGCGAACGCTGTCCCAAAAACGTGCTTCCCGTTAAAGGCTCACCCGGCAGAGGTTCTTGGCTGAACTGACGCTCAAAATCACGACCATACTGAAAACGCGCTTCATTGAGAATTGATGGTGAAAATGTTGTCTGTATGCGAGCATTGATCGAATCAACACTTACCAGATCGTCGCCGAAACTTCTGCGTCCGTAATTATTTACTGCTTGAGTTTGAACACCGGCGGGCGATTTCCATCGAAGGCGATTATAAGAAATACTGAACAGATTTTTGTCATTTATCTGCCAGTCAATTTTCGGCAGATATAATGTTTGATCTCCTTTTCTGGGTGTTTCGCCAGTAAGTGAATTAATAAATGTTAATGTATTGTTAATCTGAGTAGAACTTAAGCCTCTGGCAGTTAAAGTCGTTCGATTTACAGTATTTAAATAACTGGGACTTGAAAAAACAGCGAGTCCTGGGAAGTTACGTTTTTGCTGGTCGTAGCTGAAGAAGAAGAAAAGACGATCTTTTATGATCGGACCACCAACTGTGCCGCCGAATTGTTGGCGAAGATCAATTGGTTTAGCATCAACGATTTGCACTACTCCATTATTTAAGACGCTTTGAAAAGCTCTCGGATTACGTGCGCCGTTGCGGTTGTTACGGTTGTAATAAAATAAATCACCGTGGAATTCGTTTGTTCCGCTTTTCGTAACAGCATTTACTACGCCGCCCGCCGAACGTCCGTATTCTGCTGAATAGTTTGAGGTATTTACTTGAAATTCACGAATAGCCGATTGGCTGATAACATAATTGATGCGCGTGCGTCCGCGTTCTTCCGAGAAAAACGCCTGGTTGTTGTCGCCGCCGTCAATCGTGTTGTTATTTAAAAGACCGGAAATTCCGCGAAATGAAATCAGACCGAAAGTTCCGTCCGGTACGGTTCCCGGAGTTAAAAGTGCAAAGTTTGACCAACGGCGACCGTTGATCGGCAGTTCATTGATAGAAGTTTGGTTGATATTAGTCGCGCTCGCCTGATCACTCGTATTGATGACCGGAGCCTCAGCACTAACTTCGACTGTCGCGCTTGTTCCTTCAACTCCGAGAGCAACATCGAGCGGCGTAACCTGACCGACTTCAACGATTACTCTTTCCTGTCTGTAAGCTGCAAATGAACCCGAACTTATTTCTACAGTATATGAACCCGGTTGCAGGTTCGTAACGCGAAATGTTCCATCAGTTGTAGCGGTAACAGTTTGAGCGTTGGATGTTCCTTCATTTGTGATCGTAACAACAGCGTTTGGAATAATCGCACCTTGCGGATCTTTGACTTGACCGCGAATTGCGCCTGTTACAGTTGATTGAGCAAAAACTTGCCCAACAGTTAATAGCAAACAGAAAACTGTTGCCGTAAATAATTTTATTGAAAAATTTCTAGTCATTTTTTTTGACCTCTTAATAATATTTAATAAAAACTTTCGAAAGCCTATTCATTTAATAATATGAATCTTTCGATTTTTATCCTGATTTTTGGATTTTTATATCTTGAATTTATTTTTGAATTTTTCTTCTTGTCAGAAAAATCCGTTTTTCAAACCTCTAAGTGCTTGGTTTTATACTCTTTAAATTTCTCAGAGTTTTTCAATCAAACACTTATTTAACTTTTCAATCTTTTCGACAAGATTGAAGTCACATTATAGCAATTTCAGTGCCTTGTTTTATGTGAACTTTGTGTTAAATAAACTATTACAAACAAAGGAGTTTATAGTGTTAAATAGATGTTAATTTATTTATTCGACATCATAAATTCTTATAACTAATGATTAATTTTCTCCTCGAAAGATAAACAATATTGGAATTGAAACGTATAACAAAATGCGACTGGAAAAACCTGCGAATTAAAAAATCATCATTTATCCAAGTTTTTTTATTTTGCTTAGAAAGACTTTTAGCTACATAAAGAATGTTGCATAAGAATTTGAGAAAATAATCGGTTTAAGCGTTTTGGTGAAAATAATCGGTTCGGGCAAGTTATAAAGATACCGAAACTTCACTTGATTTCTGATTTTCTGTGTGAGCGGTTTGAGCGATTTGAACGGGCTTGACAATTTATTAAAACTGGTTTAGATTATTTGCACAATTTGCAAATTCTCGAGAGTTTGTAGGGTTATTTGGACGAACAAGGGGGATTTAAAACAATGGCAAGCATAACACAAAATACATATACGCGTAGAACGCCTGTGCAACAAAGAATTTCGGCAAATATGCCGGTGCAGGCGAGTTGGATTGACGAGACGAGCGGCGAAATGGTGTCGGTCAGCGGTGTTACAGAAAATGTCGGGGAAACAAGTTTACTGGTGAATCTCGAATTTCTTCCGTCGGTCGGAAGCAGTGTAACGCTTCGTCTGTTGGATGAAGATAAAACTATCGTCGAAGCCGGAACGGAAGTGATTCGCATCGAACGCGATCCGAGCAAACCTTTGGCGGCACTTAACGTGGTCGAAAATGGAAAGCAATGGAAAGCAAAATCAATATCCGCCGCGCAAGCGTGGGTAACTCGTAATTGGAAGCTCAACTACGAGGAAGAATGGATCAATTAATTTCGGGTTTTTCCGTTTAACATTTTAAATTCATTATATTTTAACGAAAAGCGAAGAAAGGCTTTATAATCTTTCTTCGCTTTTTGTTTTGCGGGCAAACGATAAATTACGCTCGTGCATCTTTAAAAACGATGAAAAAGATTTTCGTTACTGCATTTATATTTACATTTTCTATTTTGTCTTTTGCACAGGACAAGCCGTTGACGCAAGAAGAATACGTCAAGATGCTTTATCAAGTGCAGAGAGACCCGTCAAAAAGGACGGAATTAGTTGACGCTGTCAGAAAACGAGGTTTGGGTTTTGAATTAACCGACGGTTTGCGAAGTCTGACAGTTTCAAAAAGTCGCAACGACGCGGAATTAAAGCGCACAATCGAAGAAGCCGAAAGACGGCGCGAAAATCCGGGCGCGGCAAAACTGCCGACGGAAAAAGAAGCTAGGGAAGTTTTAGAAAAAACGCGGACGAACACTCTGACGGCGGTCGAAGAGATGCCGGATTTTGTAGTCAAACAACAAATTGCACGTTCTTATGCTTACGCCGGAACAAATAATTTTCGCAGTCAGGACAAATTGGTTGTCGCCGTCAGTTATCGCGCGAACGGCGAAGAAGAATATAAATTACTTTCAAAAAACGGAATTTTGCAGCAAAAACCGGAATCGAAAAGAAGTTATGAAGAAGTTGGCGGCACGAGTTCGACCGGCGAATTCGTTACTGTTTTGGCGAAGATATTCAAACCGGAAAGCGAAACGAAATTTGAACTTGTGGACACGGATTTGATAAATAAACATCCTTCACTGGTTTTCGATTATTCAATCACGCGCGACAAGGCACAGCAAGTTGTCGCTTCCGTTGATGTAATAAAAAATACGGCAGTTACAGGAATGCAGGGACGAATTTGGATTGACCGCGAAAAATCGCGCGTTTTGAAAATCGAATCGAACGCCACCGAATTGCCGTCTGATTTCCCGATAACAGTCGCAAAACGCACGATTGATTATGATTGGGTAAAGATTTCCGATGCCAATTATTTGCTGCCGGTTTTATCTGATGTTCGTCTGACATTTCGGCAGGGCAGTCAGGCATTTGAATCGCGTAACTTGATTCGTTTCCGTGATTATCAGAAATACGGCACGGAAGTTATTATTCTCGACGACGACACAGATGTTGTGGATGACGCAAATCCACCGACTGATAATTAATTCGATAATTACTATTCGGTAAAAAGAGCGGGAACGAAAATTATTAAATTGTTCCCGCTCTTTTTTATTGATACATTTAATCTATGTTAGACAAAAGTTCAGACGTTCTTTTTCGCGGATTTTTCATCGGATTTTTCATTTTTCTTTCTTTTACCGTTATCTCAAAAGCTCAGTGGCAAAAACAGAATGTTGAAACGGACGCGAGTTTTCGCGGACTTTCTGTTGTCAATGAAAACATAGTTTGGGCGAGCGGCACGAGCGGAACTTTTATTCGCACGACTGACGGCGGAAAAACTTGGAAAGTCGGCAAAGTTGCGGGCGCGGAAACTTTGGATTTCCGCGACATTGAAGCGTTTGACGCAAATACGGCTTACGTTTTGAGCATCGGCGAAGGCGAAAATTCAAGAATTTATAAAACGACCGACGGCGGCGAAAATTGGGAATTGCAATTTAAAAACACGAATCCGAAAGCATTTTTCGACGCGCTCGCTTTTTGGGACAAAGACAACGGAATGGCGATGAGCGATCCTGTAAACGGCAAATATATTCTGATCGAAACGAAAGACGGCGGCAAAAATTGGAATTTTGCCGAAACTGACAAAATGTCAAGTGCAAAGACAGGCGAAGCGGCGTTTGCGGCGAGTGGAACTTGTCTTTTAACTAACGGCAAAACTGACATTTATTTAATTTCCGGCGGAAACGAAGCCCGGGTTTTTCGTTCAAACAATCGCGGTTTAAATTGGTTCGTTTCCGATCCGTCATTCGTCAAAGGCACGGCGGGAAGCGGAATTTTTTCGATTGCAATGTATGACAAAAAACGCGGCGTGATCGTCGGCGGAAATTATGAAAAGCCGGACGAAATCACAAATAATCTGGCTTTTACAAACGATGGCGGGAAAAACTGGAAACTCGCAAAAGGTTTGAATGGTTATCGTTCGGGCGTTGATTATATTGACAAAAAAACGATTATCGCCGTCGGCGCGAACGGTTCGGATTTATCAACGGACGGCGGGAAAACGTGGAAAAATCTTGATAAAGAAAATTACAACGCCATTCGTACAAAAGGAAAAAGCGCGATTTGGGCGGTCGGCGCGAAAGGTTTGGTTTCTAAATTCTCTCTGAAATAAAGATTATGCAAAAATTTCCGGTGTCCGGCGCGGCAAACTTGATTCTGGAAAAAGACGATGTAACTCAAACATTACAAATGCGCGGCAAAACTTTCCGAGCCGTGTAATATTTTGATTATAATAATCGGCATACAAAAAAATTCACGGGAAATAGTTTGATAATTTTCAGATTCGGCAACTTTTTCGGCGCGATTGCCTTTAGAAAAGATTTTCCGATATTTGGTGAGTCATTCTTTACTCTTGTAAATTGCGATATTAATAATTTTTTCAATTCGGGTTTTGATGTCCGAGTTTTATTTTCGGTTTTCGCAAACCGATCATCGCTCTTTAATTTTATAAGAAACCTGTGCTTTTATATTTCATTCAATTACCGATATATTTGAAATTCAACAAATCACAAATGCCATTTAAAATAAAACGGGCGAAACAATTATGTTTCGCCCGTTTTATTTTATTTAGCGGTGGAATTTTTAAAAACTCAGACGCAAAGCAAATTGAATCTGACGATTCGTGCCTAAACCGACGGTGCGCCCGACGGTTGAACGAATCTGACCGAATGATGAACCGGCTTGTGATTGATTATACGCCTGTCCGGGTTGAGTGATGGATGACGATGCCGGGTTGATCGTAAAGGTCGGAGCCGTCAAAGTATTGCCGCTGCCCGGATTTACCGCCGTGAAAGAAGGCAAAGTATTAGGCAATGTCGCCGAAGGATTTGAAAAATTCGTCGTATTGAACAAATTGAAAATCTCCGTGCGGAATTGAATATTTGCTCTTTCCGTTACTCTGAAACGTTTGCTCAAAGTCAGGTCGAACTGGCGGAAGATCGGACCGCGCAAAGCATTGCGCGACAGATCGCCAAAAGTTCCCGCTGTCGGAATCGCAAATGCCGCCGGATTCAGGATATTCCGGTCATTATCGAGATAAAGCGATTGTCCGCCAACAAGATTCGGACGGCGCACGTTACGCGAAGAACCGCCGCCCGGCGTATTGACGATGGCGACAAATCCGACGGGAAGGGCAGGCGCATTAAAACCGCCGCTCATTATCGGCGTGCCGTTTCCGACCGACGGAAGATTGACCGTGTAACCGTTCGGAACAGTCATTGTCGTCGTTCCGGTCACAGTGGCACTTGTCGTCACAACACAGCCGTTCGTCTGAACACATTGTGCAACCGTATCGGGACGCACGACGAGAACCTCGATCGGCAGACCGCTTCGCGCGTTGACGATGCCGCCGACTTCCCAATCTCCGAGAACGTAATTGGCGACCGAATTGCCGAAGTCGAACTTTTTGCCTTTGCCGACGGGCAGAGCATATAACGCGCTGACGTTGAATGTGTGACGCACGTCGAAGTTATTGCGTCCTCTGTCGGCTTCAAAGTTTTCGAGTTGGGCGGAAGTTCTTGCTTCATTCGAACCGGCGGAAGTTCCGTAGCTTGAAGCGTATGTATATTGCGCGTTCATCGTCAGACCGTTGTTGAAACGGCGTGAAAGCTGAGTTTGTAAAGCGTTGTAACTGTCTTCGCCGCCGCTCGTTTTATAGTCAATTTCGGCATACGGATTCTGTACCGATGTGCCGTTGACGATGCTGAATTGGCGAACCGTCGTTACGCCGATAACTTGTCCCGCCGCGTTCGTACGGTTGACGACACCGACTCCGGTCGGAATATTCGTGCCGTTCAGAATCGTTGTGTTTCCGGGCAAAATCTGGTTCGTAACACTTCGTAAAAACAGATTTCGTCCTTGACTTCCGACATAAGCAACCGTGCCGACGAGATTATACGGCAGTTCTTGTTGGACGGAAACGCTGTATTGATAAATGCGTTCCGGCACGGTGTAATCGGTCGCATAAGCGCGCGGTTGGAATGAACGGTTGCTCGGCGTGTTGTTAAAGTTGTTGATGATCGCCGTTACGTCCGCTCCTGAATTTCCCGTGAACTTTCCGTCCGTGAAAAAATTTCCCTGGACCGTCGAAGAAATACGGTCACTTTCGATCGGCTGGATTTGGTCTTCGGTTTGTCCGGGACCGTAATAGATTCCGAAACCGCCGCGAAATACTGTTCGTCCGCCGCTGAATAACTTGCCGCCGAAATCCGGCGAATATGTTAAAGCGACACGCGGACCGAAATTGTTTTTTGAACTCTTGAACGGTGCTTCGCTTGGATCGCGCAAAGTTCCGTTATCGAGATTAAATAATACAAGCCCGTTATTTTTCTCCGTCAGAGGCGTGTAGTATTCGTAACGCAAACCGTAACTCAATGTCAAATTCGGTCGGAGTTTCCATTCGTCCTGACCGTAAACGATGTAGTATTCCTGTTCAGCTTGACGCTGACCGCTAACACCGGTAAAAGGACTCGTGTCGCTTAGATCGCCGACGTATTGAACCGTCTGCAAGTTGCCGCGCAGGAAGTTTTCAAAATTTGAAAACGTATAAGTCGTGCCGCCGAGACGGTCGGTTTTCATACGAACGAGCCGAATTTCGCCGCCGAATTTGATATTGTGATTGCCCGTCGTGTAACTCAAACTGTCAATAAAACTGAGCGAATACGGATTATACGGTTGTCCGCGCCCGTTGGTTGCGCTGTTTGCGCGAACAAGTCCGCCTGGAACGGAAATTCCCGCCGATTGTCCTTGTCCGGCGATCGTATTGCTCGGCAAAAGTGCCGTCGTGCCGGAAACGTTGATCGTAATTCCCGAATAATCAACGCCGTTGATCGTCGGGGCAATGCCGTTGACCGAAGTTTTTGCGGCATTGTAGCCTAAACGAAATTCATTGACGAAATTGCCGCCGAAGATCGCGCTGTAACCGAGAACCGCATTTTGCGGAACCGCTTTGATACTTGTTTGTCTGCCCGAAACGCCTTCCGGCGTTAGATCGGTTCCCTTGTCGCGGAAAAATCTCAGATAAAAACTGTTGTTATCGTTATGTTTATAATCGAGCCGACCGAAAAATGCGTCTTCGTTCGTTTTTTCCGTACCTTGCAATTGAGCGATTTCGAGACCGTTGATTTCCGTGCCGGGAACGATCACGGCTTGCGGCGAACGAAATCCGGCGATATATTTTTGAACGTTCGGGCTGACTGCCGCGCCTTGCGGAGTTACCGCGTTCGGATTGGCGAATCTTAAAGCGGGAACGAGTTCAACCGAGTTGACACCGGCGCGGACGCGATAACCTTCGTAACTTCCGAAGAAAAACAATTTGTTTTTAACAATCGCGCCGCCGAGCGAGCCGCCGAACTGGTTCAGGCGCAGAATACTTTTCGGAATTCCCGCGACGGTATTATCGAAAAAGTTGTTTGCGTCGAGTGCTTCGTTGCGGAAATATTCGAAAAGCGAACCGTGAAATTGATTCGTGCCGGATTTCGTAACAACCGAGATTTGACCGCCCGTTCCCGTGCCGTATTCCGCCGGGAAGTTGTTTGAATCGGCGCGGAATTCCTGCACGTTTTCCAGTGATGATTGCAGGCGAAAAGGCGATGCGACTTCGCCGTTTAAATTACCCGGCGAAGCGTCAATAATCGCCGAACCTTCAACGCCGTCGTAACGAATCACGTTTTGCTGGTTGGCGCGTCCCGAAAAACGTATGTCGCCGTATGTTCCCGTTCCGGTGTTGACCGTTCCCGGAGCCTGCAAATAAAGCTGTGAAAGCTGGCGACCGTTGATCGGCAAATCTTCGACTTCGCGCTGGTTGACCGTCGCGCCCATTCGCGCCGAACTCGTATCAATTGCCGCTTCCGAACCAGCCGTCACTTCGACCGTTACGGTTTGTCCGGCGGCGGTCAATTGAAGGGGCAAATCTAATTGCTGTGAAACCGAAAGTTGAACGTCCGTAACGTTCGTCGCCGCAAAATTCGGCGCGGTAACTGTGATCGTATAAACGGCGGCGTTTAATGCCGGAACGAAATAATAACCGCTCGTGTCGGTCGTCGCTGTTCTGACTTGATTCGTTCCGCTGTTTTTGACCGTCACAGTCGCGCCGGGAACGACTGCTCCGGCTTCGTCGGAAATCGTTCCCGAGATGCGTCCCTGATCGGTCTGTGCTAATATCGCCGTCGCTGAAAAAGCGAACAATACGGCGATCATTGTTAATTTGTTTAATTGCAAAAAGAGTTTCATAAACGTTAAGTTACTCCTGAAAAATTGTCTTAAAATATACTTGTTTTGTTCAACCGTCCGCGTTTTTTTGTGTTTGTCGCTGATGTGGCTGTTAATTTTGTTAAACCGTTATTTTTTACACGGCTCGATGATTTTTTGAATGATTGATTCTTAAATTCGTCGGATTTGAAAGAGCAGCGGAACGCGCCCGGATAAATTTTGAACATATCGGAATGACATTGAATTAGATTCTCAAAACTTTTTTGTGAAACTTTTTGTTCCGGCGAAAGATTTGCCGAAACATAATGAAAACCTGAACCGACATCAAAAAATTTGTTTTGCTCCGAACCGCCGTTATCGTTTTCCGTTTTTTTAGATTTGCGTTCTAAGACGTTTTCTTTCATATGTTTGGAAGAATCAAAGGTTGTAGATAAGAAATTTGCCGTGCCGGAAAATTCGGTTAGAACACCGCCGAATAGAAACACGGCGACCGTAAAAACTAACCCGAAACCGATAACACGCTGTAACATTTTCCTGCTAACACATTGATGCAAAAAGTAAATTTTTGCTGCATTAAAATTCCTTTTAAGATATTAATTATCAGAGCAAATGGGAATATAAATTTTTGAAGTTAATTACCGGTAAATTCAGTATGAATTTGTAGTTAAATAAAAGTTAAATTTATGTTTCGTCCCATATTCATTTGCTCGGCGTAAAATTTAAGTAAACCGCAAGAGACGCACGGATCAAATAAATTAGAGAAGAAAATTATTTCAATTCTTATAAAAACAGTTTGAGCGAGAGAATTTGTAACGGGATTTACGCAAGCGCGCATCTGAAATACAAACCGTTGGGAAAGTATAACTTTAAAAGGCAAAAAAGCCGGATAACTCTTCAAAGTCATCCGGCTTTTTCTATTCAATTGTAACTTGATATTCTAAGCCGACAAACTGCGACCCGTCGCCAGGCGGTAAATCACCAAAACGACAATTGCGCCGATAATCGAGAAGATAAAACTGCCGAGTGACGCGCTTAAATTAGCAACCGAACTAGCCATCGGAAAACCCAGCAGACTTCCGATAAATCCACCGATTATCGCACCGACAATTCCTAAAATAATTGTCAGAATCACGCCGCCGCCATCGGGTCCCGGCATAATCACCTTTGCCAGATAACCTGCCACGAAACCTAAAATCAACCAAATAATTAATGAAATCATAATTTTTTCCTTTCCTTTATTGTTATTTTCTTTCCCTTTCAGAGTAATTTACTCTTTGATTTATTACATAACAATAGTTGTGCCATAACTCTAACTGTAATCAACAGTTATGTTTGGTTTTGAAGTTATTTAATTAACAATATTTTAACAATATTTCGTATGGCTTTAATACAGCGAATTATCTGAAAGCTTAAATATAGTTATTAGGAATATTTATTGAATCTTTCAAAATTTCTTTCTCTTGCTTTTTCAAGTTCAACTTCTCGGTTTTTCGGTGCGGCGTTCGTTACCAAAGCCGCCGGTAACTTTATCGAAGACTCTGTTATTTCTTCGACCGCCGCTTCAAAAACCAAAGAGTTCGCGGCGGAAGGTTTGTTAAATCCGCCGATCTTCCTGACAAACTGAATCGCCGCCGCACGAATCTCGTCATCGGTCGCGGGCGGCTGAAAATTATGTAGTTGTCTGATATTTCTGCACATAAATTAATCCAAAATTCTCCGGCGAATCCGTCCATATTTAAGCGATATTTACAAAACGACGATCAGTGATGTGTAATTATGAAAGTGTTATCCGTTTTTCCGCGCCGGACATTTGTTTTTCAGTATCGGATATTTGTTTTTCTCTGACGGACACTTGTTTTTTCCCGTCGAACATCTATTTTTCCGTATCGGATACTTGTTTTTTCGTATCGGTTATCTGTTTTTCCGTATCGAAACAGTTTTATTTCGGCAAGCAGTCATTGTATTTTCAAACGCCGATCTATCATTAATAAATAAAAAGTCCAATCAGATTCTTTCGTCCCTTACGCGACTTAAAACATCTCTTCACAAATAAACCCCACGATAAATCGCGGGGCTATTAACAAACGTTCCTATGGAACAAAGAGAAGTGAAATAACTTTCAGTCTAACCAAAATAATCTTCTATAAATCTTCGCAAACAAAAGATGATTCAATTATCTTTCACTGAACAATCGGTACATTCTTTAACAGTAACCGTTTGCGTTTTCGGCTGACTGCAAATTCCGCATCCGTCATCAACTCCCGCCGTAATCGTATAAGTTCCGGGTTTAACGCCGTAAAGATCCCAGACGACATTCGCGCCTTCGCCGACGATTTTGCCGCCGGAAACATTGTATTTGTAAATTAAAACATCATTTTCAGGATCGGTCGCGGAAGTTGTTACCGAGATTTTATATTCGGCAAACGCGCAGCCCGTCTTTTTTTCGGAATTATTACAGCCGATAATTATTTCATTCGCGCTTAACTGCAACGAATCTAAATTCGGCGAATAACCTTCGGTATAAAACTCACGATTTTCTAAATTTTTCTCTCTAAACCAACTCTTGCTCGAATAAAATTCCTTCGCCGCATCGTTGTCGCAGAGCATTGATCTGAAACTATTAGACGGAAACAGAAAAATTGTTTCGACCTCGCCGCCGCTTACCCGGAAAGCAACGCCGAAATCTTTGTTATGATAAATAAACTGATCTTCGACGTTCGCATATTCCTGTTCTTTCTGAAAATTCGATTTGTTAAAACCGAAAGTTTCAAGCGTCAAATCATCTGAATCATCGGGAGAAATTTCGATATATTTAACTTTCCCTTCGGGAACATTCCAAATCTCGTCAGAATCTTCGTCCGAACAATCACCGTCCGTGTATGAAATTTCAATATCCGCATTTGCGCCGCTAAATCTATAGAATTTATCATTGGCAGGCTTATAATTGCTCAGAATTTTCTTAACATCTTCGCCCGTAGATTCAAGAAACTTAATTCGCCTGACCTTTTCCAATTCGGCAGACAGCGTTTGCGCGAAAACAAAACCGCACATTGCCGAAATAAAAAATGTGACTGCGAAAATCTTTTTCATATTCACCTCGTTTTATTTTTTGTTCGCCGAACAAATCGGATTTTCGATGATTTCGATTGTCGTCTCTGTCGGATCGCTGAAAAGCACGCCGTCGTCGCTTGCCTTTACCTTGATTGTGTATGTTCCGAGCGTAAGTTCCGATAAATCCCAGACGATATTTGCGCCTTCGCCGAATATTTTGCCGCCCGTAACTTCATATTTGTAAGTAAAATTCGCGCCCTTATCGTTTGAAACCGCGACCGTCCGAACCGCAATGCCGCAATTGCCCGACGGACAGCGAACTTTTCTCAGACGACCGACTGGACACGACGCGACGAGTTCGGTTTTATCCAAAGTCATCTGCTTTATCTTCGCCGGAGGAATCGTTTCAAAAGAATTTTCCCCGACCAAAACATACTGTGTTTTCGTTTCTCCGCAAATTCCGCAACCGTCGCTCGCGCTCGCCGTGATCGAATAAGTTCCGGGCTTAACATTCCTCAAATCCCAAACGACATTCGCGCCGCTTCCGACAATCTCGCCGCCGGAAACAAAGTATTCATAGGTCAAAACCTCGTTTTCTTTATCAACTGCCGTCGTGCTGACGGAGATTTCCTTTTTCGCATCCGTGCAGTTTTCGTTTTTACAACCGAAAACTCCGTTCGGTTTCAAATCCAAATTCGTAACATCCGTCGGATAGTTGAGCAGCCTGCAAACGTATGCGCTGTCTTTGACCACATCGATAAAACTCTTTTCTCCCGATAGAAGTTCTTCATTGCCTTCATTGACGCATAAATAACCGATGTCTTTTTTCGGCGGGTGAAGAATTATTTTTTCGACTTCGTCTTCATCGGTCAATATCATTATTCCGGCATTATCGTCGTAATAAATAAATTCTTCGGAATCTTCATAATCCTCATCTTCCAATCTTTTCTTAAAACCGGACAGATTCATTCCTAAATCCTTCAATGTCGTAGTTTCATGAAATTCAACAACGACCTTCGTTGCAATTTGTTTAGAAATATTCCAGACGGGAAGATCAAAGGCATCAAAATCTTCCGAACAACCGCCCGTTGAAAAGGAAACTTTAACAGTTGCCCTGTCTGAACGAAAAATTTCATTATTTACTTCGTCATCTTCTTCTTCGCCATCATCTTCATCGCGGTCAAATTCTCCCATAATTTTCAGCACATTTTTATGCGTTGACCTGAGAAGTTTGATCTCCCGCGCAATTTCAATTTCCGGAAGCAACTTCTGCCCGAACGCGAAAACGCACATTGCCGAAATAAAAAACGCGATTGCGAAAATCTTTTTCATATTCAACTTATTTTAACCTTCATTAACCTTCAAAACCGCCAAAAACGCTTCTTGCGGGATTTCTACTCTGCCGACTTTTTTCATTCGTTTCTTCCCTTCTTTTTGTTTTTCCAATAGTTTTCGTTTGCGCGAGATATCGCCGCCGTAGCATTTGGCGGTGACGTTTTTGCCCATTGCCTTGACGGTTTCCCGGGCGATGATTTTACTGCCGATGGCGGCTTGGATCGGGACTTCGAACATCTGGCGCGGGATGAGTTCTTTCATTTTTGCCGTAACGAGTTTGCCTTTCGCTTCGGCGGTCGAGCGGTGCAGGACTAATGAAAGCGCGTCAACGGGTTCGCCGGAAACTAAAACGTCGAGTTTGACGAGATTGCTTTCGCGGTAATCGGAAAAATGATAATCGAGCGAGGCGTAACCTTTGGAAACGCTCTTTAGACGGTCGTAGAAATCCAGAACGATTTCATTAAGCGGCAGTTCATAGACGAGCATCACGCGGTTTTCCGTAACGTATTCAAATTTTTTCTGCACGCCGCGTTTTTCGTCTAACAGCGGCAGAATTCCGCCGAGATATGCGTCGCCGGTGAGAATCGTCGCTTCGATATACGGCTCTTCGATCTTGTCAATTCGTCCCGTTTCCGGCATTTTCGACGGCGAATCAACTTCGAGAACTTCGCCTTTCGTCGTCGTAACGCGGTAACGAACGCCGGGCGCGGTCGTAATTAAGTCGAGATTAAATTCGCGTTCGAGTCTTTCCTGCACGATTTCCATATGCAGTAATCCGAGAAATCCACAGCGAAAACCGAAACCTAAAGCGGTCGAAGATTCGGGTTCGTAAAAGAAAGATGCGTCATTCAAGCGGAGTTTGTCCATCGCGTCGCGCAGGTCTTCGTATTGTGCGGTGTCAATTGGATAAAGTCCGGCGAAAACCATCGGTTTTACTTCCTGAAAACCGGGAAACGGCGTGTCAACGGGACGCGCCGCTTCGGTGATCGTGTCGCCGATCTGCACATCTGCAACAGTTTTGATCGAAGCGGTCAAAAAGCCGACTTCGCCGACCGAAAGTTCGTTGATCGGTGTCGGCGCGGGACGATTTACGCCGAGCGTTTCGATCAGATAATCGCGTCCGGTGTTGAAAAATCTTATCTTCGTGCCTTTTTTGATCGTGCCTTCGATAACGCGGAACAGAACGATCACGCCGCGATATGTGTCATACCAACTGTCGAAGATCAAGGCTTTGAGCGGCGCATCTTTATCGCCTTGCGGCGCGGGAATTTTGGCAATAATCTGTTCGAGAATTTCTTCGATGCCGACTCCGGTTTTCGCGCTCGCCAAAACTGCATCGCTCGCGTCCAAGCCGATGATGTTTTCGATCTGTTCTTTAATTCGTTCGGGTTCGGCGGACGGAAGATCAATTTTATTTAAAACGGGAATGAGTTCGAGATCGTTCTCGAGCGCGAGATATGTGTTCGCCAGCGTCTGCGCTTCAACGCCCTGCGAAGCGTCAACAATCAAAAGTGCGCCTTCGCACGCGCTCAGACTTCTCGAAACTTCGTAGGAAAAATCAACGTGTCCGGGCGTGTCAATCAAATTTAAAATGTAATCGTTTCCGTCTTTCGCTTTGTAATCGAGACGGACGGCGTGAGATTTGATCGTAATTCCGCGCTCGCGTTCCAAATCCATATTGTCGAGCAATTGTGCTTCCATATCGCGGTCGGCAACCGCGCCCGTCAATTGCAAAATGCGGTCGGCAAGCGTTGATTTGCCGTGGTCAATGTGGGCGATGATCGAAAAATTTCTGATGCGTTCAGGATTCATAAAACTTTTATATAAACAAAATTCGAGTCAATCAAATACAATAACAAACTCGGCGAAATTTATCACTTTCTGCAAAATTTCTGCCGGCAAAAAATTTTATCAAAAGCATTCTGAAATTATTGAACATAAATGGTAACCAATTCGGTATTATTAGACCGAAGTAACTAAATCTGAAAGATTTTTCGGTTGTGCCGACGTTGATATTAAGGCACTTGACGAACAAAAGCAGATAGAATTTGAAAAGATTTTTCGCATCTGTTTTGCGAAATTCTGCGAATACCAATGATAAGTAGATTTATTAATTTACAGCGAAAATTCGACCTGTTTTTTCGTCGGATAAAGTCGGTTCGGCAATTTAAATTACCGAACAAAACAGATAAATTTTAATACACGCCAATACAAAATGTGAAAGGATATTTACACGGAAGATGTGTTGGCTTGAACACTCTATAAAAAATGACGTTTTGAAGAAGCGAAAAAAGCGAGCGAAGAAGCAATGTGTGTAAAAACCGGAGATGTATTATTTTTGCATTACGCCTGATCGAAAGCGAAACCGGCGATTAAAAATGAAGCTAAAGAGTTATTAACAAAGTAATTAGACACGAATCCGGCATTTGATACTTTGCAATTGAAAGCTGCAAATGAGAATTTATGAGAATTAAGTTAAAATCTTATATTCCGGCTTTAAAAGATTTAAAATATATGAAGAAAAAATACATCGGATTGCTAATTTTCACAGCTTTTTGTGCAGTTTCGGTTTTTGCACATCCGTTGGGCAATTTCAGCATCAACCAGTATTCGCGGCTCGAAGTCGAAAATTCACAAATCAAAATTCGCTCGGTTCTTGATATGGCGGAAATTCCGACTTTTCAAGCGAAAAATGAAATTGACACTGACAAAGACGGCGTATATTCCCAAGCGGAATTAAATCAATACGCCGAGAAAGTTACTCCGCAGTATTTATCAAATCTTTTCCTGTTGGTGGACGGAAAACCGCTCCAATTGCGCGAAATTTCAAAAAGTATCTCGACCAAAGAAAGCACGGAAAATCTTCCGACATTGACAATCAAATGGGATTTGGTCGCCGATTATACAGCGACGGATACCGTTAATAAAATCAAATATGAAAACAAAAATTACGTTGAGCGAATCGGTTGGGATGAAGTTGTCGTTAACCGCACAGGCGGCGTAAATGTCTTCGACAGCACGGCTTACGGAAGCGGAATCACAGACGAATTAAAATCGTATCCGCAAGACAGCATCAACGCGCCGCTTGCCGAACGCTCGGCGGAATTTTCAATTACGTCCGGCACAGTTCCGGCACAGGCAAAACCTCTGCAAAACCGCGACGGACATAAGACGGCGGCAGTTCAGAAAGACCGGCTCGCCGAACTGATAAATGTCCCCGAAATTACACCGACAATCGTGATTTTCGCACTTTTACTGGCATTCGGTCTCGGCGCGATGCACGCGATGTCGCCCGGACACGGCAAAGCCGTCGTCGGCGCATATCTCGTCGGTTCGCGCGGAACGCCGAAACACGCGGTTTTTCTCGGTTTAACTGTAACAGTTACACACACGCTCGGCGTTTTCGCGCTCGGACTTATAACGCTTTTTGCATCGAATTATATTTTACCGGAAACATTGCTGCCGTTTCTTAGTTTTATTTCAGGTTTGCTGGTTTTCTTTATCGGGTTAACGATGTTTAAAGATCGTCTTTTTATAGCTTTAGGTTGGAAGAAAGACGATCATCACGGACACGACCACGCGCATCCAAACGACGAACCTATACTTACTAACGATGCGGAACAAGATTACGCGCAGCCGCACGAACAGGATCAAGTAAACGATGCTTTGACGCACACACACGGCGGTTCGACTCATACACACTTGCCGCCGGAAAGCGTAACCTGGAAAAGTTTGCTCGCGCTCGGTATTTCCGGCGGACTGCTGCCTTGTCCGTCGGCTCTCGTGCTTTTGCTCGCGGCGATTTCCGCCAATAAAATCGGTTTCGGTCTAATTTTGACGATATTTTTCAGCTTCGGTTTAGCTGCAACATTGACGACTGTCGGTTTGGTTTTTCTTTACGTCGGAAAAGCATTCGGAGGTTCGAAGATTGCGGAAAGTCGTGTTATCAAAGCACTTCCGGTTTTCAGTTCGTTCGTCATCGCCTGTCTCGGCGCAGTGATTTGCTATACATCTTTTATTAAATAAAATTTCGCGGCGGAATCAATTCGATTAGCGGAATGATTATGAATTTTTTCGTCGGTCTGCCGTTTCATTTCACGGCGAAAAATTTCAATCTTTTCAACCGCACACTCCAAACCATCGCCGGACTCGTCAGCGTGGGTTTGGGACTTTATATCGTTTACAAAAAAGGTTTTGCGGTGACGGTTTAATACGGCAAATCCCAATCTGCTTCAACTTCCGGTTTGAGATTTTTGTAATCTACTTCGATTTCGCGCAGAGATTTTTCGTAAGATTCTAATAATTTTTTGACACTTGTTTCAGAAAACTTGTTTTCATCGGCGAGAAACGGGAAAAGTTTCGCATCAAAAACGGCATCTTCATCTTTGCCGTCGTCAAGTTTTTCGTAAAATCGCCGCACATCTTCAACTCTTTTTGTAAAATTTTCTTCTACACCGGAAAACGTCGCAAAATAACGGTTTCCTTCGCCGAGTTCATATTCATCTTCCCACAGACGTAGGTCTTTGACGCGCTCGCCGAGACTTTTATCCAAGTCGTAAAAATATCTTTCGTTCTCGTTTTCATACCAAAAAACAGCTTCATTTTGATATTTCAACAGAAAAATTTCCTTTTGCTGAACACGACGCAGCGCAAGTTTTGCCTCGACTGTTTCGTAAAAATGCCGCTCCGTTTCGCCGACATTTTCGAACATAGATTCAAGAACGGCTTCGTCATAGTTTTTCTCGCTTTCAAATTCCGTTGCGTATTCTTCGTCGTTATTATCAATCTCTTCCTGATCTTCGACAACGATTTCAGTTTCCGAATCTTGCCCGCCGGCATTTAACATTCCATCGAGCAGCGCGCTGCTTTCGTCCGACAAACGCTGAATATGTCCGGCAATTTCGTCCTCGATCTTCTCCAAATTAAAGTTCGCCAACGCCGCGCCGCGCTCTTTTCGTTTCGAACGCGCCGTTCTGGAATTGATAATTCCCGCAATAAAATAAGCCGCAACCAATCCGGTGACGATCCCGATCAGCGCGGCAATTTGCAAATTCGACCTCAAATTTTCGGGGTCGTTAAACTGCGAATGAAAATACGCGCCGGTAACGACTACGCCCGCGATCAACATCGCCAGCAAAAGCAAAAATGACAGCGGGAAAGATTTATTTTCACCAAAATACGGCGCGATTTTAAAATCTTCAGTCCCGCAACCGACACAGAACCCAGCGTCCGCCGTGTTCTTAAATTTGCAATGTTCACATCTGGTAAGCATATTTTTACAATGATTTCTAATGAAAACTTTTTCGTCATAATTTTGGCATAAATCGCACAAATTTGAAACAGCTTTTTCCAACTCTTGTTTTTTCTTTAACCGAAATTATTCTAAAATCAAACCTAACGGAAAAATCCAAAATCTAAAATCCGAAATCGAACTAATGCACATCACGAAAATTGAACTCGAAGATATTAAATCGCACGAACATTTTACGCAGGAATTTCAGCGCGGGACGACGGCGATTACGGGCGAGAACGGCGCGGGGAAAACTACGATCATTGAAGCGGTCGCGTGGACTTTGTTTGATCTGCTCGATTATAAAAAGGACGATTTTGTCCGGCGCGGCGCAAAAAAAGGCGTGGTTCGCGTGACTTTTGAAAGCGGTCTGGACGAGCGCGAATACGTCGTTTACCGCGATTCGGGAACGGGTTATTACATTTACGATCCGCGGTTAAAGACGCGCATCGCCGAAAAAAAAGATGAAGTTACGCGCTTTTTGTGGCAGCATCTCGGCGTTGATCCGGGAACGGATCTCGAATCGCTTTTCCGGCGCGCCATCGGCGTTCCGCAGGGGACTTTTACGGCGATTTTCCTCGAAACTCCGGCGGAACGGAAAAAGGCGTTCGACAAACTTTTGAAGGTCGAAGAATATCGCCAGAGCGCGGACAAACTGCGCGACACGGCGAATTTTATCAAAACGAAACAGATCGAAGTCGGCAACAAGATCGCTTACGCCGAAGGAAAGCTCGCCGATTTCGAGCGCGTCGAAGAAGAATTTGAAAATTTCACGAAGCAGTCGGACGAATTAAAGGAAACGCTCGAAAAAACGGAAACGGAAGTCGCCGAAAAGTCGGAAACGGTGAAGAAATTCGACGAAACCGAAACGCGCGTTAATGAACTCAAAAACGCTTTTGAGAAATTAAGTTCCGAAAAGACGCGAGCCGAAATAATTTTAGGGCAAAAACAAACGGAAAAAACGAACGCGGAAAACGCCGCGCTGAAAATAAAAGCCGTCGAATCCGATCATAAAACTCATACGGACGCGCTTTTGAAAATCAAGGAATTAGAGCGCGAACGCGGCGAACGCGAGAAATTAAACGCGGAGTTAAATGATTACAAATCCGCAATCGTCAAGGTCGAAGCGCAGAAGCAAACCGAAAAGAAAAATCTCGAAAACGCGCAGAACGCTAAACGCGAAATCGCCGAATTAACGCCGAAAATCAATGAACAGGAAGAACTCGAAAGAAGGCGCGAGAGTTTGCGAAACGATCTGGCGAAGGCGAATTCGGTCGAAGGCGAGATCAAACGTCTGAACGTGAAAATGGACGATCTGCGGAAGAAATTCGTCGCCAATAACGAACAGATCGAAACCGCCGAAGCGCGTGCGAAAGGTGCGGAAAATATCGCCGATCTTGAAAAACGCGATTCCGAATTGACGAAAAATCTGGCGAATCTGCGGGCGAAATTGGAAAGCGATCTGAAATTTCAGAGCGAGATAAAAAATGGTCTGTGTCCGATCTTATCGGAGAAATGTCTGAATTTGAAGCCCGGACAAACGCTCGAAAGTTTTGTTTCGGGACAGTTTTCGGAAATAAAATCGAACATATCGGTTTTTGAAAACGAGCAGAAAACCGTCGCCGCCACGCTAAGGAATTCGCGCGAAGCGACGAATTCCTTAGCGCAGCTCGAAACTTTGCGAAACCGCAAAAAAGAGATCGGCGACGAAGGTGTCGGTTATAAAAATGAGAAAGCCGAACTCGAAAAGAAACTCGAAAATCTGCCGAAAATAAAGGACGAACTCGCCGAAACGGAAGCGAAATTAAAGACGCTCGACAATCCGAAGGCGCGGGTGAAAATGCTCGAAAAAGAATCCGAAAACGAGATTTTGATTCAAAGAAAAGTTACCGAAGCCGAAAGCAATCTCGAACGGCTTGAAAACGACAAAAACATCTTGCTGGAGCGCGTCGAAAGTTACAAGGATTTGGACGCGAATTGGAAGGAATTCACGACGAAACGCGATTCGACGATCGAGCAACACAGAACTTTTCTGGCGAACGAAGCGGCGGCGAAATCTTTGCCGGAAAAGGAAAATGAATTGAAGATCGCGCAGGCGGAAATCGAAAAATTGACGGCGAATTCGGCGGCGGCGGAGAACGATTTTAACGCGGCGAACAAGGATTACGACCGCGAAAAACATATGAGCGAACGGGCGAAGCTGCTCGAAGCGGAAAGGCGGCTTGCAGAAACGCGGGCGAATCTGGAAAACGCGAAACGGCGGGCGGAAGAACTCGGCAGGAATCTGGAGAATTTGCGCGAAATCCGCAAAAATATGCAGGCGGAATTCATCGAAAAAGAGCGTCTGGAAAAGATCGCCGACGCGACGGATTTTATCCGCGAGACTTTGAAAAAGTCCGCGCCGCTCGTGGCGAAAAATTACGTCTATCACGTTTCCATCGAGGCAAATCAAATGTTCCGCGAAATTTCCGGCAACGCCGAGCGCACGCTGAAATGGACGGAAGATTACGGCATCATCCTCGAAGAAGCGGGACACGAACGCCCGTTCATCAATTTGTCCGGCGGCGAACAGATGGCAGCGGCGTTGTCGGTCAGGCTCGCGCTCCTGAAACAATTGTCCGACGTGCGTCTGGCGTTTTTCGACGAACCGACGACAAATATGGACATCCACCGCCGCGAACGCCTCGCCGAACAGATCAGCCAGATCACCGAAAAACAGACGTTCGACCAGCTTTTTGTCATCTCGCACGACGATACGTTCGAGGGTTATGTTGATAATGTGATTGAAATTAAGGATGAAGGTAACAGGATGAATGATGAAATATAAAACTACGAAATCACACGATATAGAAATGAATAAAGACGATGTTGCCTATGTTCATCTGCCCAATTTCAACGAAAAAGGTAAAATCAAAAAGCAGATTCATCTGCACGAATTAATTCAAAATTATAAAGGCGCAGATGTCATATTCGATATTTCGGAAGATGGAACAGTTATCGGTATTGAGATTCTGGCTTAGACATTAAAAATTAGACAGATCTGTCAAAGTAAAACATGATTTCGGTTGGAGGAAATAGAAATGGACAATAATTCAGAAAAAAAAGCATTTAGATACGGGTTCTTGTCGGGTATTTTATTGTCTTTAATTGTTCAAATTGCAACCTATGCCGTGTATGCCTACACATTGTATATAGATAGGCATACTCCTCCAAGTCACGGAATTTATATTCACAGTTTCCGTTATTTTGGTTTTCCGTTCCCAATATTTAATGCAAGTGATTATTCTCCTGTTGGTTCATTTGATCCGGTAGGAATAATCGGAAACATTTTAGTTACATTAATTTTTAGTTTTATTCTCGGCTTAATCTTCAAATTTATTTGGTCGAAAATCACGGCGCGGAAATTGACATAATGTGATTGAAATAAAGGATGAAGGCGGAAGGATGAATGATGAAAGACTTTTTGAAGAATAAAGGATTTAAGTTTGGAATGTTCTTTAGTGTTTCTCTATTCGTGTTTTTGAATATACGGAGTTATATTCCTGCAATTCAAAAATATAATGAGAATTATTATGAATGTTTGGATCAGATAATCGAACTTCACCCAGAATGTAGGTTGTCTGCTTGGGGTTTTCCATTTATATGGGGCGATAAAGACTTTAACGGAATAGATGATGTCGGCGGAATTCTGAATATTTTAATTTTAATTTCCAGTTGCTTTTTGTTCGGTTTAATTTTCAGATTTATTTGGTCGAAAATTGCAGAGCGTTAATTGGCGTAGCGACTGGAGCGCAAGCGTCCCCGCTTGCAATGAGTGCGATAGCACGAAAAAATGCTTATTATTTGCGGCGTTTCATTAACCAAACATTTTTTCGCGCCGAAGCGACGCTCAATGCAAGCGGGGAAACGCCCCGCGCTCCAGTCGGCTCCGCGAAATTAATCTAAAAAATTTATGAAAGATGAATTGGAAAAGAGTTTTAGAAATTTGTTTTATGTTTGGTCGAAAATCGCGGCGCGGAAATAAAGATTTTAATGCAAATTCAGTCAAAATAGTTATTTGCTGAATATAGTGAAAAATCACCTTTGAATGTATCTAACGTATAGCCAACCCACTATCGCTAGGGCTATTCCAAAAGGTATAGTATTTATTTTAACTCTCCAAAAAGATTCCCAGTTGTAACTTGTCCCTAAAAAGAAACTTGATAGTGTAATGATTTCCCCGTTTTGAATGTCGGAAATAAAATTTAAAGATACGTCCATAACGTATTCCAGCAACATAAATGCAACAATCCAGACAAGAAATAATAATAACAAACTTTTTGGTTTCTTTTCTTTAATTTTATCCATAATATATTTACTCAGCGAAAAAATTTATTAATTTATTTAAAAAGATCGCTTTCCGGCTTTTTATCGGGAAGCAGTTTAACGCCCTTGAAAATATTGGGCGTATCGTCATCCGGTAAATATATCCATTTATTATTACCGAAAGATCGTCTTCCGGTCGGATGAGCAAGATAATGTCCGTTGTAAAACACCGAATCGTAGTATTTTCTTCTTTCATATATCGTATTGTAGTTTGAATTTCCAAAAGTGATTCCAGCCGGAATTGTAACCGAGTAAAATTTTTGATGCTATCAATTTGTTTCCGGTTAGAAGATCATTGATGAGATAAAATAAAACGTCCCAGAGAAAAAAAAACAAATTGACTCCGACCGGAAAAATTAAAAACCATGCGAACAGCGATTTTGTTTTGCCTGCGACCGACCGCGAATCAGGTGATATATACCAGAAACCAAATAATTAATAACTTTATGATGTTTTTCGATGGTTTATTTTCATTCATAATACAAATTACTTATCGGAAGTATTATTTTCACTTCCATTAAGCTATTTAGTCTTTGCTGATGAAGTTACTGTAAATCCAAGCAAGGAATCCAAGTAATATTGAAAATGGAAACATATAGAGTTTAACATTCAAAAAGACATTAAAGTTAGGACTCACACCAAGTAAAATGTTAGATAATATGAGTTCGTTTCCCGACTGAAGATCGGAAACAATATGAGATATTATTTCCGTAAAATACATAAATAAATTGACTGCAAGCGGAAATATCACAACCCATCTAAATAAAGATTTTGCTAGATTTTTCGTATTTTTTTTCTTTAATTTCACTCATAATACAAATTACTTATCGGAAGTATTATTTTCACTTCCATTAAGCTATTTAGTCTTTGCTGATGAAGTTACTGTAAATCCAAGCGAGAAAACCCAATAGAACTGAGATTGCAAATATTTCTAGTTTAATCTCCAGAAAGAAGTTCCAATCAGGACTAAAACCAAGTAAAATGTTGGATAATACGAATTCATTTCCCGACTGAAAATCGGAAACTATACGAGATATTATTTCCGTAAGATGAATAAATAGATTAACTGCGGGCGGAAATATTATAATCCATATAAATAAAGATTTTGCTAAACTTTTTGTTTCTTTTTCTTCAACTTCACTCATAACACAATTACTTATTGAAAAAAATCTTTTTCAGGTTTTTTATCAGGGATAAGTTTAACTCCTTTGAAAATACTCGGGGTGTCATCATCAGGTAAATAAATCCATTTGTTGTGCGTGGGTCTCGTGCCGCGATTTGGATGGACAAGATGATGACCTTTGAAGAAGACCGAATCAAAATACTGCTCTTCTTTGGTTTTCATTCGATACACATCATATGGATTTGCTTGACGGCATTCGTTAATTCTAGCGAAAAAATAATTGGTTTCAGCTATAAATTCTTGTCTTTCATTTTCAGAAAATTTACTTCTAAGTTTAAGGTAGTTAGTTGTATTGACAATAAATAAAACCCAAAAAACTATTCTAACGCCTTTGGCTGTATTTGGAGGTTTCGGCGAGTATCTGGCACTAATTGCCGTATCTTTAAGAAAATGACCGGATAAGTCTTTAAGACTGCTGACTCCGAGACTTGAAGCTACATAAGTATCACGTTGGGATTCATAATTGGTTTGTGCCGTTCTGTTTAGTTTATCAACAAAATTTTGATATTTCTCAATGTGCGGATTAGCACATTTCTCATATTTTGCCCGCGCTTGATTCGTCCACATCGGAACCATTCCCTGCAAAGGACCTTTTTGACCTGCAAGATTATTGTCAAAGACTTCTCCAAAATCTTTTTTGTAAATATCTTTTTCTTCACCATCGGAAGGTTCTGGCGGATTTTCGGCTATTACAGGTTTTGCCGCCATATATTCAAACAAAAAATTATTGTTTTCGTATTCGGGAACTAACATCAACATAATTTAAAGCCTCAACAAAATAAGGACATTCTATTAAATAAACACTATGTTTAATATAAATTAATAAAAAAAATTTTGCAATCTTTTTAAATTCAGAAATCAATGCCTATACAAAAAGCAAAAGAATTGATTTTTAATTTCAGTCGAAAGTTATAAGATTTTTGTTTTCAATTTTATGCCGTTTGGTTTATTCTACTTTTGTTATTCGGCAAATTTATGAAAGATGAATTGGAAAAGAGTTTCGCGTTTATTCTTGAACTCGAAAAACTAAAAGCGATTGAGCGGAAAACAAAACCGCTCGGACTCGACAGGTATGAGAATTCCGGCGAGCATAGTTGGCAGGTTACGGTCTTGGCGTTGGTGATGGCGAAGTTTGCCGATGAAGCTGTTGATGTCGAAAAGGTCATTAAAATGTTGCTGCTTCACGAGATTTGCGAGATTGATGCGGGTGATACTTTCTTTTTTGATGACGCGGCGCGTTTGGAAGTCGAAGCGAAGGAATTGGCGGCGGTTGAGCGGATTTTCGGGATTTTGCCGGATGAAATTGGTGCGGAGTTTTTGGAGATTTGGAAGGAATTTGAAGCGGGCGAAACTATTGAAGCGAAGTTTGCGAAGGCGATTGATCGTTTGATGCCGGTTTTGCAGAATCTTTATAATAATAAGCAGAGTTGGGTGGAAAACGATGTGTCGAAAGAGCAGATTTTGAAAAAAGTTTCTGTAATTGACGGCGCGGGCGCGGACGTTTGGGAAACGATCAAGGAAAAGATAAACGCGGCGTTTGAATAAACGCGCTGTGATGTATTTTTTGAAAAACAGAGCAGTCCTAAAAGAAAACAGGGGTGATATACAACGAAACAGGGGTGCTTTGCAAGGATTCGGGCGAACTTTACAATGAAATAGTAATGCCTAACATAAATTCGGAGCATCTCTACAACGATTCGGAATAACTTTACGAACAACTGCGTGTCTGGAAGAAATTTTGTAATATAAATGTTTCGCGTTTGAACAAATACTAATGAAAAATACTATTTTTAATAAACTCTTTATCATCGGTTTTATGATGGCTTTGTTCACGTTCATTGCATTTAACGGGCTGACTTTTTTTTCCGGTTTTGACGCGCAAATTCGTAATTCGATCGGCGCGGGCGGTTTCCCTTTGGACTTCTATCAATGGGGTGGTCAGCCTTATGCGGAGAAATTTCTGCTTGGCGGATTTATTGCGGACGCAGCTATCGGAATAATCTACAGCAGTTTGGTAGGCGCATTTTTCGGTTATTTGCGGTGGCGCGATTTTAACAGGGAAGACGAAGGCGTTTTGGTTGAATACAAGGATATTATATGAAGGAAATTACGATCGTCTGCGACGGTTCATCGCTCGGCAACGGGAAAGGAAATCCGCGCGCGGGAGCGTGTGCGGTGTTGGGTTATAAAGGTTTCTGGCGCGGTTTTTGTGAATATCTCGGCAATGCGACGAATCAGCAGGCGGAAATCGCGGCAGCGGCAATCGGTTTGGAGCAGTTAAAAGAGCCGTGTAAAGTGCGCGTGTTGAGCGATTCGCGCTACGTCGTGCAGACGATGCTCGGCAATTTTCGTAAGAAAACTAATCACGAATGGTGGGCGCGTCTTGATAAAACCACCGCGAAACATCAAATAAAATGGGAGTGGACAAAAGGACACGCCGGACATATCGTGCAGGAAGTCGCCGACGATATGGCGCGTAAAACCGCCGAACTCGGCAGAGTTGATGAAGTTTTATTGGACGAAGCGGTGGCGGAGATCGGCGTGATCGAACTTTAAGATGAGTTTGAATTGGTAATAATTTTACAGAGATTTTCATCTTCCGGTTTATATGTGAAGTTATTTTGATTTCGTGATAACATTCTTACTGCGATGAAAATCGATATTCTCATAATTAGAATCGGCTTTGTTTTAGTTTTGGCACTCATCGGATTTCTGCTCAATCCTTTAATAAATGTCAAATCAGTGGAGTTCGGCATAAGTACGAGCCGCATTTTCTCTGCATTAATCGGCGCAACAATCGCGGGTTTGATTATTGCGTTTGAAATGCGTGCGCGGCGTGCGACCTTGAAAACTTTAATCGGCGCGGCAATCGGTTCGATTCTCGGAATCGTCGGAGCATTTTTGATCGGAATTTTGATAATAATGCAGGAAACCGATGCCGTTCCCGCCGAAATGAAGGCGTTTTTGACGGTTGCGCTGGCGTTTTTTATGGGATTTGTTGGTTTGATGGTTGGTGCGGCAAAAGGCGAATACCTTGATCTTTCCGCGCTCGGCGGAATTTTCAGCGATAAGAATGCGCCGAAAAAAGATTATAAAATTCTCGACACTTCCGTAATTATTGACGGGCGCATCGCCGATATTATCGAAACCGGTTTTTTGGGCGGAATATTGATAATTCCGCAGTTTGTTTTAACCGAACTTCAACAAGTCGCCGATTCGCCGGATTCGTCAAAACGTCAACGCGGACGGCGCGGACTCGATATGCTGCAAAAACTTCGCTCGAACACAAAAGTCGAAGTTCAAATCGTCGAAACCGATTTTCCGAACGTCAAAGAAGTTGATCTCAAACTAATCGAACTCGGCAAACAACTCGACGCGATGATCGTTACAAATGATTTTAATTTGAACAAAGTTTCTCAACTGCGCGACGTTCTCGTTCTAAACATTAACGAACTCGCCAACGCCGTCAAACCCGTCGTTCTTCCCGGCGAAGCGATGCGCGTTTTCGTTCTCAAAGAGGGTAAGGAATTCAATCAAGGCGTAGCTTATCTTGATGACGGCACGATGGTTGTTATTGATAATGCGAGAAAATTAATCGGCAAAACCGCCGATGTTGCCGTAACCAGTGTGCTTCAGACAACTGCCGGAAAAATGATTTTCGGACGTTTGTGGGAAGAACGCGATGATGAATTGGCAGATGCCAACGAAGTTCACGAATCGCGGTCAGTCGGTTTCAAAAAACCAACGCGCGAACTGCGGGAAACTACCGTTATCGAAGAATTAAAATAACACGAAATTTTCTCGAATCATTTTTTATCAAACCTATCCGGCGAAATCGAAATATCCAAATTATCAGTTTCCTCGTTTTCCATTTCTTCGTGTAAATCAACAGCTTCCAAAACCGGCGAAAGCGGACTGCGGATTAATCCGCCGCTTGTGTCGGAAATATTTGAAATGGCGATAAATGCAGTTGCGTCAATTGCTTTGACGGCATCTTTGATCTTCGGAATTTCGTAGCGCGTAACGACGCAGTAAAGAATTTCCTTTGATCTCTGGCGAATTCCGCCGCTTCCCGTGAAAACAGTTACGCCGCGCCCGAGTTCTGCCGTGATTTTATCCTTTATTAATTTGCTCTGCTCGGAAACGATCATTACGCCGTTATATTCTTCAATTCCGTGAATCAGGAAATCAATCGTTTTCGACGCGGAAAAATACGTCAGCATCGAATAAAGCGCGGGTTCGATGCCGAGAAAAAACGCCGCTACGCCGAACAAAACGACGTTGAAAATAAAAATAAAATCGCCGACCGTCAAACCTGTTTTGCGGCTGACAAGAAGTGCGAGAACTTCCGTTCCGTCTAAAACCGCGCCGCCGCGAATTGCCAGACCGATTCCCGCGCCTAAGAAAAAACCGCCGAAAACCGCCGCGAGAAGTTTGTCGTGCGTGATTTCAGGATACGGAACGGAGAAGACCGTGATTGCTAAACCGACAATCGCAATCGCGCTGCGAATCGAAAATCTTTTGCCGATCTGTTTCCAGCCGATTATCACAAACGGCGTATTTATCAGCAAAATCAACACTGACAACCAAACGCCCGTAATTTGCGACAAAAACATCGAAGTTCCGGTAACGCCGCCGTCAATAAAATGGTTCGGAATCAAAAATCCGCGCAAACCGAGTCCGGCGGACAAAATTCCGATAATAATTAAAACGATTCGGACGGCTTTTTGCAGAACGTCATTCATTGCTTGTGATTTTAGCGATTCGTCGAAAAGAAAGAAAATCCTGTTTGATAATTAATCAGGAAAGATTTTTCCGAGAAAAGTTTTGAAACAATCAAAACAGCAGTAAATTATATTTAGAAGTTGGATAATTAAAAAACTAAATGTTTGATCGTCGAATGTAAAGATTCCGATTTTGAGATTAAAATTTCTGAATTTTTTATTTAGTGACGGTTTTCGGCTTCGGTAACGACGGTTTGAAGGAAAAATTCGATGCCTTCGATCTCGAAACCGTGTTCAGTTTCAAGTCTTGAAATTATCGGCGCGCTTTCGCTGTCGAGAAAATCAATGTCGGCAAGATCAATCGTCATATTTTTGCCCGATTCTTCGCGCAGATTGACGGCGATTTTTTCCAGTAGAACGGCATCTGATTTGTTTAACGAACCGTTCACGCGAAGAATTGTTTTGCCGCGTTCCGTGTCTTCGATTTGTTTAATACTTGTAGGCATTTTGGTCTGAATTTTCGGTAAATTCCCGCATTGTTGAAATGATTTATACGGTTTAAAGGTTCTCCGGTTTCAAAATTAATTACGCTCTGAATGAAGAAAGGCTTTGTCGGAAATTTTACCGACAAAGCCTTTTTGGTCAGGCAGGACGTTTGGCGTGTGCGGGAGTGTTAGAAATTTATTCGTTGTCCATTGCCGCTTCTTTTTGTGATTTGCGTTCGGCGCGTTGGGCTTTGCGTTCTTGCATTTTTTGCTCGAAATTTGCTTTCATTTCCGCAGCTTTCGCTTTTTGTTCCGGCGTTAAGATTTGGTAAATCTGTGATTTAACTCTTTCTTTTTCGACGATCATTTGCGCGTGCAGATTTCCTTGCTGTGTCGCCAATGATTGAACTTGCGCCTGATTAAAATTGCCGTTTGCCGAAGCCGCTTCCAATTGCTGACGGTTTGACTTCATTTGTGCGTGAACCGTTTTCATATTTTCGCGGCTTGTCTGCGTGATTTGTTTGACCTGCGCTTTTTGTGCATCGGTCAGATCGAGTCCGCGAAACATCATTCCTTTTCCGCCGCGCATTCCTTTATGTCCGCCGCGTTTTCCGTAATGACCGTGTTTGCCGAATTCCTTTTTACCGGTGTTATCGGTCGAATCCTGAGCAAAGATCATCATTGCTCCCATTGCCGTTAAAACGACTGTTAAAATAATTGCTGTAATTTTTTTCATAATTTTTTCCTTTAGAAATTTTATTCCGCGTTTCTGTCGCGTTCGGTTATTTAGACGTTTAATTTCGGGCGATGAACGTCAGGTTTGCGTTATGAAGTGTAAAGAAATGTAAAAATCGGGCTTAAAAGCGATTTTTCCGTAAAAATCGTGTATAAATTAGCATCAGAAGATTTTATCGGGCGAAAATTACATATAGATTATGAGCAAAATTTTGATTATTGACGACGACGAAGACCTTTGTGAATTGGTTTCGGAATATTTGGAAGTCGAAGGTTTTGAAGTCGAAACCGTTCACGACGGCGAAAGCGGTTTGAAGGCGGCGAAAGAAAATAACGAAGATTATGATCTGACGATTTTGGACGTAATGCTGCCGAAAATGAACGGTTTCGATGTTTTGCGCGAACTTCGTCACACGTCGCGTCTGCCCGTTTTAATGCTGACCGCGCGCGGCGACGATATGGAAAGAATCGTCGGTCTGGAGATCGGCGCGGACGATTATCTGCCGAAACCGTTTAACCCGCGCGAACTCGTCGCACGAATCCGCGCGATTTTGCGCCGCGCCGAAATTGTCGAAGAAAGCAAACAGGGCGAAAACGAAAAGTTACAGATTGACGACGTAGAACTGCAAACCGCTGCACGTTCGGCGACGAGAAACGGCGAAGATTTGAATTTGACTTCGGTCGAATTCGATCTGCTCGCCGCATTTTTACGCGAAGCCGGACAAATCGTTAAAAAAGAAGATTTAAGCCGCGCCGTTCTCGACCGCGATTTGTCGCCGTATGACAGAAGTCTCGATATGCACGTCAGCAATTTGCGGAAAAAGTTAGACAATGAACGAATCAAAACGATTCGTTCCGTCGGTTACATATATACTGTCGTTTAAGTGCTGATATATTGCCGTTTAAGTGCTGAGTGCTGAGTGCTGAGTTTTTTAATTTGATTTGGAGAATTCTCGGAAAACTTAGTTCGACAGTTGAAAAATGAATCGCTGAGAAAACTCAGCACTCGGCACTCAGCAATAACTAAACATATGAGTTTATTTCTAAAAATTTTCCTGTGGTTTTGGCTTTCCATCGCACTCGTCGTCGCGGCGCAGACGGTTGTTAATTGGTCAATGCAATCTGAGCCGATAATGCGTCAATGGCAGACGTTTGTCGGCGAAGCGGTGAATATCAATTCACAGACGGCGGTGCAGATTTATGAAAACGAAGGTCAAAAAGGTTTAGATCAATATTTAGACCGCGTGGCAAGTGCGGAAAGAGTCGTTGCGCTCGGCATTTTCGATCAGAATCGCCGACAAATTGCCGGAAACAAACTTTCTCCCGAAGCGTTGGAGATGTTTGACCGCAAATTTGACAGCGATAACAACATCGAATTTAACCGTCTGCCCGAGCAGACGATTGCGGCGAAAAAGATTTTAATGGGTAACGGTTCGACGTATTTTTACTTGATTCAATACAAACGCCCGCCGCAAACGCCACTTTTAACCGAACTTTGGAATCGAATTTTGCAGATTCTCGCCGTGATCTTAACCGCCGGTTTGCTGTGTTACTGGCTGGCGCGTTACCTTTCGTCGCCGATCAGCAAACTCAGAAAAGCGACAAAGAAACTCGCCACGGGAAATTTCGATACGCGAGTCGCCGACGAGATCGGCAACCGGCGCGACGAACTCGCTGCGCTCGGCAAAGATTTCGACGATATGGCGGAACGCATCGAAACGCTGATAAATTCGCAAAAACGCCTGACGCGCGACGTTTCGCACGAACTGCGCTCGCCGCTCGCGCGTCTCAACGTCGCGCTCGAACTCGCCAAAGCGAAATCGAACACGGATTCGCACAAATTGCTCGACCGCATCGAACGCGAAGGCAAGCAGTTAAACGATATGATTTCGCAAATTCTGACACTTTCAAAACTCGAAAGCCAATCGGAAACCATCGAAAAACACGATATTAATATTGGAAATTTAGTTAAAAGCGTCGTCGCAGATGCAGATTTTGAAGCTGTAAATCAAAACAAAAAAGTCGAAATCGTTCAAAATTCGCAAGCGAAAATCTATGGCAACGAAAATCTTTTAAAAAGTGCGGTTGAAAACGTCCTGCGAAACGCCGTCCGATATACAAAGGACAAAGTAGAAGTTTCCGTCAACGGCGGCGCAGATCAAACCGTGATAAAAATCCGCGATCACGGCACAGGCGTTCCGGCGGACGAACTCGAAAAACTTTTCACGCCGTTTCACCGCGTCGCCGAAGCCAGAGAAAGAAAATCCGGCGGTGTCGGCTTAGGTTTAGCGATTGCCGAACAAGCCGTCCACGCGCACAAAGGAAAAATTTCAGCCCAAAATGCAGAAAACGGCGGTTTGATTGTAGAAATTAAACTGCCGCATTCTAAAAACATTGTGGTTTAGATAAATTTTTTTCTGTATTAATCTGATCGTAAAGAATTAAAATGGGAAATTTAAAATGTGTAAATTAAATGGAGTTAATACTAAAGCCCTGAAAATTTGCCGGTTCAGCGAAAGTTTAATTTGCAGATATTTTAATAAAAGGAAATTCGCTACAATGCCGCTCAATTTTCTTCGTCTTCTTCATCCGAATCTGCGAGATTATCATCGGCAATCCACGCAACAAACAATCTGAGCCAACTTTCCTTGAGTTCGGTAATAGAAACCCCAACGCGCGATGTGCCGTGGTTAGCGGCGATATTACGAACGACTTTTGCTTTTACTTCGACGGGAACGCCGTCGGGACGATGCGAGCGTAAATATAAATGTTCGCCTACGCCAACATCCTGATTCAGATGAAAAAGTGCGCCGAGCGTTGAAATATCTTCGGTTTCGGTAGGTTCGCTCCACGCCGAACCGTCATCCGTGCGCCCGGAAACAACAATCGGGAGACGTAATGCCATTCGTAATGCAAAGCGTTTTTCCTCGAATTGAGGTTGACTCGTAGTTGCCATATCATTTATTAAGGGTTTAATAAAATTCGGTAAAACGAAAACAGTTTAACACATTTATTTGAAAAAATTAACGCCCTTTTTATTTTTAATTCGACTATTGAATTCTCAAATAGTTATACTATATGCAACTTAAAAAAGCTATGCCAAAAAGGTTTAGGAGAAAATTTACAGAATTATGTCACAAACGGAAACTTATAAAAAAGTAGTTATATTAGGTTCGGGTCCGGCAGGATTGACCGCCGCAATTTACGCTTCGAGAGCGCAGCTCGAACCGCTCGTCATTCAAGGTCCCGAACCGGGCGGACAGTTGATGATAACGACCGACGTTGAAAATTACCCAGGTTTTGCTGAAGGAATTATGGGACCGGAACTGATGCAGCAATTTCGCGCTCAGGCTGAACGCTTTGAAACGGAATTTTTAAATATCTGGATTGATAAAGTTGATCTAAGCGAACGACCGTTTACACTTTACGGTAAAGAAAGCGTTGACAGCGAAGAAATTACAACGATTATTAAAGCGGAAACTTTGATTATCTCGACGGGCGCGTCGGCAAAATGGCTCGGAATTCCGGGCGAAGCACCTGCGCCGAAAGGTTTGGGCGGTCACGGCGTTTCGGCGTGTGCGACGTGCGACGGTTTTTTCTTTCGCGGAAAAAATGTAGTCGTGGTCGGCGGCGGCGATACGGCGATGGAAGAAGCTTTATTTTTAACGAGATTTGCCAGCAAAGTTACGATAGTTCACCGCCGCGACGAATTTCGCGCATCGAAAATTATGCAGGATCGTGTTAAAGGACACGAAAAAATTGACATTTTCTGGCACACGGAAATCAACGAAATTCTCGGCTCGAAAGAAGAAGGCGTGACGGCGATAAAAATTACAAATAACGAAACGAACGAAGAAAGCGAATTCGCGTGTGAAGGCGTATTTATCGCCATCGGACACAAGCCGAACACGGAACTTTTTGCAGACTGGCTCGAATTAAATGAAGTCGGATATATTCAAACTGCGGGAAAAACGACCGAAACTAATATAAAAGGAGTTTTTGCCAGCGGCGACGCGCAGGATCATTATTACCGTCAAGCTGTAACGGCGGCGGGAACAGGTTGTATGGCGGCAATTGATGCCGAAAGATTTTTAGCCGAACACGGCGAAGCAAAAAAACAGACGGCGACGAACTGGTAGATAATTAATTTGAAAAATCAAAATACGGAGACTTCTAGAAGTCTCCGTATTTCCCTTTGTTTACCTATGTTTTATTAAATATTTAAGAAATTTTTACCAAAGTATGTTTTAGACTAATTTGAGTTTGGAAAAATTTATAAGTAAGAGTATATTGTATTAGTATTCGTGATTACACGAATTAGTATTAAAAACAACTTCAAGTTTTGTAAAATTAGATTATTTTAGTTGCCGGATCACTCTTAATATTTAATCTCCGCAATTCAAAGTAAAAAACGAGGTCAATATGAAACAAATAGACGCTGGAATCACACATAAATATCGCGAGTTTTTTCTTCTTTTCTCGGTTGCGATTATATTCGCAACCATTATTTTATTTACCCCTGCAAAAATAAATATAGTTCAGGGCAAACAGAAATTCAAAAATGACGCGGCAAATTCGACAAATGCTGCGACCAAAACATTTTTATCAGATGAATCGCCATTGGTAACGTTTTCAAATCTCGCCACAATCACGGTTTTTGAAAATAACACGACTCCGGCTACGCCCGCTTCTCCGTATCCGTCGAATATTGTTGTCAGCGGTTTGCCGTCCAGCACGACCAACGTAACCGTTACGTTAAATAGTATGAATGTGCCGAGATCAAATAACTTGGCAATTCTGCTTGTCGCGCCGAACGGCGATGCTTTGACTATTTTATCCGAAGTCGGTGGAACTACTGCTGTAGTATCAAACGCGACCGTAACTTTAAGTGGTGCGGGAGCGGCACTTTTGCCGTCCACCGGCAGTTACACAAGCGGAACTTATCTGCCGACCGACCGCGAACCTTTTACCACTACCGGAGATATTTATCCGGCTCCGGCTCCGACAACTTTCAGCCGCGCGGCTCCGACCGGATCGGCAACTTTCGCAAGCGTATTTAACGGCGATAACCCGAACGGAACGTGGAGATTATATACATATGACGCGCGCGGCGGCGGCGGCGATGCGACGATTGCCGGTTGGTCTTTGAATATTACGGCTTTAGCTCCGACGGCGGCGGCGGTTTCGGTTGGCGGCAGAGTAGTTACAAACTCGGGCAAGGGAATTTCCAATGCTTTGGTTAAAATGAGCGATCCTAACGGACAAACGGTTACGGTTATTACCAATCCTTTCGGATACTATCGCTTTGCAGATGTTCCTGCCGGATTTTCATACATACTCTCGGTCGAAGCCAAAAATCGTCAATTCAATCAGAGATCACAAATAATAAGTGTTAGTGATGAATTAACTAATATAAACTTTACCAGTAATAATTAAACAAAAGGCGTAAAAAAACGGAATGGCTTGATTCAAGCCGTTCCGTTTTTACTTAACTATTGTTTATAAATTGTATATTTCGTCTTAATTTCGTGACGGGAAAATTCCCACAAGCGCGATACACCAATTAATAACCAGATACGGCTGCATATTCGTATGCGGCTGACTGCCTCCGGCGTTCGAATTTGTCTGCGGATTCATTGTCGCATTTGGCGTCTTCGTGTAATAAATGTTGTCTCCGTTTGATGGAACGGCTGGAAAATTATTCTGTGGAGAAAGATCATCTCCCACGTCCGAATATGCGTTAATCATATGACTGTGAAGCGGCATCTGACTGGTAATCAAAGTAACATTTTCCTGTCCGGCGATTTGCCCGAGTGCATAGTTGCTTCCTGCGGAAGATTGTCCCTGATTTAGAGCAACTCGCCCGCGCAGATCGGGAAGTGCAAAAGTCGTTACCCCGTCTCCGCCGTACATAGTTCCGATTAATGCGAAAAGTGCCTGATTTTGGTTAATCCCCATAATTTGCCCGTTACAATACGCCCAACCTTGCGGTGCGAAATTAAATGCGAAAGACTGTATTTGTCCGATAAAGGGTTCTGCCATAATTTTATATCTCCTATTTATTTAGTTCATTTATAAGCCGGAAAAAGTTTTGGCAAAATTTCCCCCGGCGGGTTGAAAGTGCCGCCGACAGCCGCACAACTTAAAAATCGAAAAACAATTTGCGAAAACATAATTGCTATATTTTTCAAAATGCAATTTGAGTTTTCTATTTTTCTTTCTCTTCGATCAAACGGTTAAAAATCGCCTGATACTTTATTTTTTCCGCGTCCTGACTAACAGGAACGAGAAAAATCTCTTGTTCATCCATTTCGCCGCTTTTAACTTTATAAACTCCCTGTTCGGGCGGCGCGTCAAGCGGCGTAGCGAAAGTAAGCGAATAAGATTCGGTCGTCTCGTTTTTGTTCAATTCGCCAACCTCGACTAATTCGGCTTCGGTCGGATTTTCATCATCGAAATGAATATCGAATTTTTTGTTCAGATGTTCTGCGAAAACATCTCTTTCGTGTTTTTCAGACATTTTATTTTCTCCTGAAGTCTATAAGACTCTTTTTATTTATAACAACTTATGGCTTACGCGCATCCCATCGCATAATGCGAACCTTCGTCGGCGATGACCTGGCAGCCGAGACGCAGATAAAGCCGGATGGCACGGTTATTTTTCAAAACTCTGAATTTGAACAGGCGATTTGTTTTCGACGCTTCTTTTATAGCATCGTTGAGCAAAACCGTTCCGATTCCGAGATTTCTGTATTCCGGTAAAACATTTAAGTCAACGCCGCGTATCTCACGCTCATTCCGCGCTACCAAAAAACGCCCGACCGGAATTTTGTTAAAAAGAATAATGCTGTCAACGGCAAACGGAAAATCAACTTGATACTGGTTTTTTTGTCCTTCATACTGCATTTCCAAAAGATGTTTCGCTTGTTGTTCGCCCAAACCAGACGACCATAAAACTAAATCTTCCGTACGATTGCTGATATAAATTTCTTTTAAAAACGCCGCGTCATCGGGAAAATTTACCGGACTTAAAGCAATTTTTTTCGCTAAAATCGTCACCGTTTCAGGTACTAATATAAACTTTTATATACCTGAAATACTTATTTGTCAAAGTAGAAAAATTTAATTTGAACAAACTTATTTTTCGGCTGAGATAAACTTAAAATTTACAGTTATGACTTTAATAAATTTATCTCGACTTAGATCGTTTAGTGCCGATAATTATCCGTTTTTTTTAGATTTACTCTCTGATTTTAAAAAATCAGCAATCACTAAAAACCGTCTCCAAACAAGGAATTAAGAGAAAATTATTTGACGGTTAACATTATTAGTTTGAGTTTTAAAGTATTTCTCCAAATAATTTGTAAAAGAAAGAATTTACGATGGATTTGCTTTTCAAAATCTTCGTTTCATATAATCCGAATGTATGCCGATTTACGAATACAAATGTGTCGATTGCGGAGCGCATATCGAAAAACATCAGAAAGTTTCCGACGAACCTCTAAAAGTTTGTGAAAACTGTGGTGGGAAAATGGAAAAACAGTGGTCGCTGTCAGGATTTCAATTCAAAGGTGAGGGTTGGTATGTTACTGATTACGCCGGGAAGAAAACGGATAAATCTTCAGGAAATTCCGAAAATTCCGGGAAAACCGAAAAAAGTTCGGCTAACGAATCAACCGGGAAGTCCGATTCTGCATCAAAAGAATCAAAAACCACCGAAAAAACTTCGGGGAAGGACAAAAAAGAATGATAAAAGTTTCGGCTCAAAAAAGAATTTGGTTTATTACTGTGATTTTGATTTTCTCTTCAGCCTCAGTTTTCGCGCAATCCGGTCACAGCAAACAAGATACGGCAAATATCGAAGGAACGATTTTGAGCGTCACGGCGCGGCGCACGGGCGAATCAAAAGAACCGATCAAAACCGAAGACATTCATCTTTACGAAAATGGATTTGAGCAGCGGATAAAAAATTTCAGTTTTGACCCGTCGCCGTCGCGCATAGTTTTGCTTGTTGATAATTCGCAGACAGTCGGCGCAGATATTGAAACTTTGAAATCGGCGGCGATGGAATTTGCTTACGAAATTTTTGACGGCGATCAACTTTTTGTTATCGCTTACGATGAAAAACCGGAAATTATTCAGGAATGGACGGACGACGCAAAGAAATTGGAAACTTCGCTCGGTACGCTTCGTAAAAAGGGAAATCCGTATCTCTTTGATGCTGTAAACGCAACCGTCAAAGAAGTTTTAGTTCCGCTGATGCCCGGTACAAGAAAAACTGCCGTTGTTGTAATCGGCGACGGTCTCGATCGCGGAAGCAAAACTCCGTTCGATTCGATGATTGACGAACTTCTGCGTCAGAATATTACAGTTTACGCCCTGCAAATGCCTGATCGAACGGGCGGCGCGTATCGCCGTAATCAACCGAAAGCAAATGTCGTTATTAAAGATATTACCGAGAAAAGCGGCGGTAAAGCCTTTGATATTTCTCAAGCCAAAGAAGCGGCGAAATTTATCTGCGACGAACTTCACAGCAACCGTTACTTGCTGTCATATTTCCCGACAAATTTTTCTTCTTACGACGCACGACGAGTTTTTCTTCTTGGAGACGAAGGAATCGAAATCCGCACGAAATTACAACAACCGCCAAATATCAAATCAAACTAAGTTTTAGTCAAATAAGGAATTAGCCGAGTTTCAACATCTGAAATCTCAATTGAATCGGATTTATCCCGTTTTCCTTTCCCGCCATATTTAATGTTTATTCTGTCAGAAGAAATTTTATAATCGTTTACCGCTTCATCTAAAATAATTCTACTCAATTTATCAGCCATTTTTTTCGATCTGTTGATGATTCTGATTTCCGCTTTTAACTGTGGGTTAGCTTCTAAAAAGGCTGACAATATATTAAAATCTAAAGAATCCAAACAGCAAACTTCACATCCGGCGTTCAAATATGTCTCTTTTCCGTCAATTTTGATAATCGAAACGGCATCAGATGCAAAAAGAATCGGTTTAGCATTCGGTAAAACATAGCTGAAATTTTCATCTTCTCCGGTCGGCTTTGTCGCGTTTGCAGCTACAAACAAATCAATTTTAAAATTCTGATTTGATCTTGTAGTTAAAACTGAAATTTTTTTAGGATCGTATTTCCGTAATTTTAAATGCCATCTAACCGCACGTTCCCAAATAATATTATCAATCGGATTTTGTCCGCCGTGAATAACAACATAGCCGGAAGTTTCCGGTTTGTTTTGTGTACGAATCATCAAATTATCCAGTTCAGCAATAAGCAATTCGCAATTTGGTTTTTCAAATGATTCTACTAAAACCAAATCCTCTTTCACCTCTTGAGCAAACAAAAAAGCAGATAGAGTGAAAACACATAAAATTGTTAAAATTAAATTTTTCATTTCAAAATCTCTTGTTGTTAAATCATAACATTCTTGTCAAATTGATTTTGTGGGGAAAAAGCTAATCTTAAAACGCACGAGATTTATCGAATTATCACAAAACTTTCAAAAACTCGTCCGGCGTGTAAATCTTTAGGCTCGAATTTTTATAATCTTTCGTATTGCGCGTAACAATTGCGTCGAGATTTTCCGCAACGGCGCATTCGTGTTGGACGGCATCTTCATAATCGTTAAAATTTGCGTTAAATGCTTTTTGCAAAACCGTTTTATCTGCCGCGCAAACTTCAAATAATCTCAACAATCTTCTGACTGTCTTTAGCGTTGCCTCTTTGCCTTTAATTTTTCTGCCGGTGTAATAAACATTGATCGGCGTAATGCTTGAAACATAACCCGCAAATTCGCACTTGGCGACGCGCAAAACAATTTCTTCGGCATCGGCGTGAAAAGGTTGGCGTTCAAGCACATAATCTAAAATCACATTCGTATCAATTAAAACGCGCATTACGAGTATTTTTCCGCCAGATATTCTTCGATCAATTCGCGTTCTTCTTCTTTTGTCATCGGTGTATAACCCGATTCAGGTTTGAGACAGCCGGAAAGATTGCGAGCGATGGCAATTCTTTCATCAATAGATAATTCACGCCGAAAATTATCTGTTTCGTCCAAATTGCTTTCTGACAGATTTTCAGCGTTACGAGTTATTTTGTCGGCAATCTCGCGTTGTTCCGATGGCGGTAGCGTGAAAATTTCTTTTAATATTTCCTGTTGCGTCAACATAATTCAGTATTTTAAAAATTCCTCGAAATTATTTCAACTCCGCAATCGTCGCACCGTTTCCGCCTTGATCTTGCGGGGCGAAACCGTATTTTGCGACGTGCGGATGACCTTTTAGAAAGTGATGGACAAAATTTTTCAACGCGCCCGTGCCGAAGCCGTGAATTATTCGCACTTGCGGCAGGCTCGCCATATATGCTTCGTCTAAAAAACGGTCAATTTCGTATTCGGCATCGGCGGTTGTCTGTCCGATGAGATTTAATTCCGCGCTCATTTCCGGCGCGTCGAGTCTGATGTTTGACGCTTGTTTTTGCAGTTTTTCCAGTTTGCCTTCCGTCGGAGTTTGCTCGCTGACGACCGCCTGCAAATCTTTTAATTTCTCGCGCAGGCGAAGCGCGCCGACGGAAACTTCCGCCGTTTTTCCGTCAATCTTTTCGACTTTGCCGACTTTGCCGAAGCTCGTTAAAACTTTGTCGCCGACGGCAAGTGGGCGATTTTCGGTTTTCGGCTTTTCGATTTTAGCGAACGCTGATTTTTCCGGTTTTCCCGCTTTTTCCAAAACGGCGCGATTGAGTTCGGCTTTTCTGGTTTTGCGTTCTCTTTCGAGTTTTGCCTGCAACGCTTTGTCTTCGATTCTGTCAATAAACGCTCTCGATTGTCGTTCAAAACTCTTGACGGTTTCGGCTAATTCGTTTTCAAACTCCTTGCGCCTTTCCTTTTCGCGCTTTTTCGCGTCGAGTTCGAGCGACGCATATTTCATCGCCGTCGCCTCGCGTTCTTCTTCGAGCGCGATTCGCAAATCTTCGGCTTGCTTGGTTTCAAACTGCAATTTATGCAGATAATTTTCGGCTTCGCGGGCGGAAACGTCGAGATTTTTTCTGGCGACTTCGATCACATCATCACGAATTCCGAAACGCCGCGCGATTTCGATTCCCGAAGACGCTCCCGCCATTCCGGTTAAAAGTTTGTATGTCGGCTGGAGCGTTTTTTCGTCGAATTCGACCGAAGCATTTATCACGTCTTCGTCGTTCGTCGCGTAAATTTTAAGTCCGCGATAATGCGTCGAAGCGACGACTTGTGAGCCGCAGTTTCTGCGAAAGTAATCAACTATCGCCACGCCCAACGCCGAACCTTCTTCGGGATCGGTTCCCGTGCCGACTTCATCGAGCAATACGAGCGACGGCGATTTGCAGTCGCGCATCATCGCCGCGATATTTGAAATATGCGAAGAAAACGTCGAAAGATTCGCCGACAAACTTTGCTGATCGCCGATGTCCGCCAAAACCGAGCGATAAAACGGAATCCGCGCATCTTTCGCCGGAACGGGCAAACCGGAAACCGCCATCAAACTCAAAAGTCCGGCAGTTTTCAAAACGACGGTTTTTCCGCCCGCATTCGCGCCGGAAATTATCATTACGGAATTTTGTTTGGTCAGTTTGAAAGAAACCGGAACGATTTCATCCGATTTTGGATTTTGGATTTTGGATTTTGGATTTTCTACTGACTTCTGATTACTGATTACTGAATTCTGCCGCAAATTTTCTTCGAGCAACGGATGTCGCGCTTCGATCAAATCTAATGTGTCATCGTCCGTGATTTGCGGCACGACGGCGCGGAATTTTTTGGCGAATTCGGTTTTTGCTTTGACGAAATCGAGTTCCGCAACCGCGTCAACCGCCGCTTCGATTGCAGGAAGCTGTGCGCGCAGATCTTCTGTCAAACTAAACAAAATTCTGGCAACTTCGCGTTCTTCGTTTCCTTTTAATTTTTGCAGTTCGTTGTTTGCTTCAATCGCTTCGAGCGGTTCGATAAAAATCGTCGCGCCGCTCGATGACGCGCCGTGCGCCACGCCTTGAATTTTGCCGGAAAAATCCGCTTTGACGGGAATCACGAAACGCTCGTTTCTCTGCGTAACAATTTGGTCTTGAATCGCGTTTTCCTTGCTTCGCATCAAAGTCTCGAGCGTTTTCTGTAAACGACCGCGCTGAGCGTTTATCTCGCGTCGCAGACGCGCTAATTCCGGCGACGCGGCATCGTCAATTTCGCCCGACGGCAGAAGTTTCGTATTAACCCGTTTGATAGTTTCAAACAAAGTCTGCGGCAAAATCTCGACTGTTTGCCAGAGCGTCGGCACGTTTTCCTTTTCCGGCTGAATCACCGAACGCGCGAAAAGTGCCTGATTTATCAGCCGCGTGATTTCCAGCATCCTCACGGGTTCGAGCGTCGCGTTTTTGATTTTCAAAATCGCCAGCGCGTCCGTCGGATTTTCTATTCCGCTGAACGTCCACGAAATTTGCCGTTCTTCCTGCAAAAATAAGGTTTCGCGGATCGCCCGCAAATCTTTGTCGAGCTGCATTCTGCTTTTGAGCGGCGCGAGATTTTCGAGCAAATCTCTGCCCATCGGCGTATTTGCATTTCGCGCGACGAGCGTGAGGAGTTTTTGATATTCTAAAGATTCAAAAGTCGTTTTGTTCATCATATTTATCCTAAACCGTTTAGTTGAATTTGTCAGTTAGAAAACAATAGGAATAAAAAGCGTTATTGAGTTATAAAATTATTGTTTTTGCTGTAACCAAAATGTTAATATTTTTTTATTGAACTTTTACTTGTTTGGAGGTCGTTTGATATGAATTACGCAGTCGGTAAGGGAATAAAAAATTCTTCGGTTGTTTCGCCTTTTCAAGAATCTTCAAGTTCCGGCAATGACGTTTTTACAGTTGAAATCAAAATCGAAAATCCGACTGATTTTTACCGCGCCGCCGCCAGAGAATACTTAACTATGTTCGGTATTCTAAAAAACGATGAAGTGTTTAAAAGCTGGAATTTATATTGGAATCAATATAATGATTTAACGACAGACACAATTGAACAGACAGCAAATTATTTTGCCAATCAAATTTACTTTCAAAATCAGCTCAAAATTCCAAATGTCAGGATTTATACTTTAAGAATCGGTGTGCCGCAAGATTTTATCCAGGCTTTAAGCGATTTCGGCATCGAAGTTTCATTTAATTCCGCTGCTAAAAAAGTTACGATTATAAAGTTTGATCCGATTAAAATGATCGGATGGAACGATTTACAGCCCGCTGACATTTTTTGTGTCGGCGGCGAAGGCATAGCATCGCGGTAAACTGGGAACGTGGACTTTTTCCAGTCATACCGCGCTCTATAAGGCAATGATTTTGTAATCGAATCCTTGTCCGATGGGATTACGCGAAGATCGAAGGCTGAATTTCTAAGTCCGAGCGAAAATGTTAATGTGATTTTGGTTAAGCGGCGTAAAGGTATCGGAAGCAACATTCAAAATATTATTAACGCCGCCAGAGACAACGTCAATGCGGGCATTCCGCCGCGCGGGAAAAATCCGGTGAAATATAATTGGGCGGGATTAGCCGGAGCCGGAAGAAGTTCGCCGACTGGAGCGGTTATCACGGCGGCAAATCCCGGCATTACCGTAATTGAGGCATTGGATCAATTGAAGAATCTTGCCAGAGAGACGGTCAATTTGATACCCGATTTGGCTGAATCTTTTCCGGGCGGGTCGGGAACGATTATTATGCTGAACAAAAAAATCTGGGGCGGTCCGAAAAACCGTATGTTCTGCACCGAGGCGGTAATTTATTGGTTTAATAAAGGCGGAATTCCAATCACATATCTGCCGCCCGATCACGTTCCGCCAAAATTCGTCGCCGAAAACTATTTTGATGATTCTTTAGAAAAAGTCTCTGCACGGGACAAAAACAAAGTTAAAAAGATATTTGAAAATAGATAACGGATGTGTTTTGAGCTAAATTAGCCCTCAGCATATGAAAAAAACACATCCGAATGCTTTGCAGCATTACGAGCAAATTTACCATTAGATAAGCGTCGCGTCGAGTTGGCGGCGGCTTTGCTGATCGCCATTATTCAACAGAACACTACAAATTTGGCAAGATTAGCCAATGTTTTAGACTTATCGGCTAAGAAGGATTCAAAATATCGGCGGTTAAAACGCTTTTTTCAGTTGGCTGAGATTGATTTCGACATTTTTGCCGAGTTGATTATTGCGATCATCAAACCGAAAGGTAAGTATGTTTTGGCGTTGGATCGCACCGAGTGGAAATACGGCTTGATATGGGTCAACATTTTGACGTTATCAATCGTGGTTGGAAACACTTCGATACCGTTATTTTGGATAACGCTCTCGCGCAAAGGCAACTCCGTATTAGCGGAAAAGAAACAGATAATCGGGCGTTATATCAAAGTATTCGGCATCAAAAACATCGAATACTTGAGTGGTGACCGTGAGTTTGACGGATATGAATTGGTCAAATATCTGGACAAGGAAAAAGTCCCGTTTCGTCTGCGGATAAAAGCTTCGATGACGATTACCAACAAAAGCGGGAAGCCGATGAGATGCGGGAAATTGTTACGAACATTGAAGATCGGCGAGAGTTACCGTTTGCGACGGGCGAGGAGATACGCCGGAGTCAAGGTATCGGTCGAGGTGAAAAGAGGAAAAGACTCTCAGGAAAGTGTGATTGTCATTTCGTCTGAAGCGAGTGAGAAAATCCTGTCGGAATACAAGCGGAGATGGGCGATAGAAACATTGTTTCAGAACTTAAAGAGTCGCGGATTCGAGATCGAAAAAACGCATCTGACGAAAGTGGAGAAGATAGATAAGTTATTCGGAGTATTGGCGTTAGCAGTGGCGTGGGCGATCAAAACAGGGGAAGCGGAAAACGCCGTCAACTCGATTGAAATAAAAAAGAACGGGAGAGCGCAAACAAGTCTTTTCAGATTAGGATGTGAAATAATCCAAGAGGTGTTATTTGAACTAAAGAGATATTCGAGAGTAAATATCTTTGCAATTCTAAGATGCTGACAACAGCTAACTTATGTCGTTTTGTCCCGTACAGAGAGAAAAAGTAGGATATTTGCGCTATAAAACTTAAATAAAAGAGGTAAACGAATTGAAAGCAAAACTCTGTTTAATAACTCTCTGTCTGATTTTGGTTTCTTCCTGCGGATATTTCGCGCAAATCGGTAAAGGTTATCCGAATCTATTAAGCGAAGGCAGAAAGATAACTTCCGATTACACGACATTTGTTATTGAACCGCGCGTATTCAAAGACCGCGAAATGTTGTCGGTCGGACTTGATCTGGAAGGCAAGACAATTTGCTATGACAGAAAATCGAAAAGTCGCCTGTGTCCGGTTAAATTGAAAGAGCAACGCCCGGAATGTATAGTTCCCGACGAGTTAAAAGTATTACCCGGCAATAAATTAACCGACAAAGAAGTAAAAGAGTTAAACGTAAAGTCAATTGAATGGGGAAAAACACACTGCGAGCCGCAACAAAACGCATGGGATAACGAAGTTGAGCAGCAACCTCTAATAGACTTTGAAGTTGCCGCTGTTGATGCGAATGATAATGAAATTCCGTTCGTCTTAGCCGGACAAGGCGAAGGTTATTGCCGCACCGAATCCGATCAAGTTTGCTCGCAGTTTTCGTTGGACGCTGAAAAAAGTCCGGTCAAATCTCTGGACGGCGTAACGCTTAAAGCAGTAAAAATCAAAAGCGTTGAAGGTGAACTGAAAATTTCGAATATTTACGTTGTCGGTGCGTATCGGCGTGATTGAGCAACATAATTATAATGTGAGTTCGGTATAAAAAAATAAAAAGTTTTCTTCAATTCGTCGAAAATTATTCACTATAGGAATTCCAAATCAATTGTGGATAAATTATGCAGAAACACGCACGAAGTAAGTGTGTTTTGCGCCCTTACTGTGTGCGGGCGTCCGCAACTCATTTCATTTTCCTATATTAACCATTCATTATTAATCGTAGATTTATCCGGCATATATCCTGCAAAATAGTTGATAATTGATAGTTGATAGTGAATAATTTATTCCGTTCTCCGAAAGTCGGACGTTTAATGATTTCTTATGTCGAACTTACGTTAATTATAAATCAGTCCCCAAATAGCTGCGAAGAATTCACGAGAAAACAGTATCTTTTTCGTGAATTTTCGCGTCTGTTTGTGTCTAACTTGAATGATTCGTGCAATCGTTCGGAGATTCATTTATCATAAAATAAACTGGAATTATGGCTAAACAACCTGCAACAATTTACGTCTGCCAAAATTGCGGCAATCAACAGCGCAAATGGCAAGGTCAATGTCCCGACTGTGGCGAATGGAACACGTTTGTCGAAGAAAAATTTCGCGCAACGTCGCAGACAATCGGAAAAAGTTCGGCGGTTAAAAACGTGCGTTTTTCGTCGGATGCTTTCCGCGAAGTAAAACCTATTTCTTACAGCGACATCGAATCGCAGGACGATGCGCGGACAAGTTCTGGAATAAATGAATTCGACAGAGTTTTAGGCGGCGGAATCGTCGCGGGTTCGCTCGTTTTAATCGGCGGCGCGCCGGGAATCGGTAAATCAACCTTAATCTTGGACATCGCTAATCGTCTGAGCGAAACGGACGCGAGCGTGCTTTATGTGTCGGGCGAAGAATCGGAAAGACAGATAAAAATGCGCGGCGAACGGCTTGGAATAAATGCCGAAAATCTGTTTCTTTTGCCGGAAACGAATATGGAAAATATTCTGGCGGAAACCGACAAATTAAAACCCGATTTCGTCATTATTGATTCAATTCAAACCGTTTTTTCCCAAAACATTGAATCTGCGCCGGGAAGCGTTTCGCAAGTGCGCGAAGTCGCCGGAGCATTGATGATCTTCGCCAAACAAACCGGAACGCCCGTTTTTCTGATCGGTCACGTTACGAAAGAAGGCTCGATCGCCGGACCAAAAGCGTTGGAACATATCGTTGACACGGTTTTGTATTTTGAAGGCGACCGTCATCATAATCACCGCATAATCAGAGCGACGAAAAACCGTTTCGGCGCGGCGAACGAGATCGGCATTTTCGAGATGACGAGCGAAGGTTTAAAACCCGTCGGCAATCCGTCGGAAGTTTTTTTGCAGGAACGTCCCGAAGGCGCGTCCGGTTCGGTCGTCACGGTTTGTATGGAAGGCACGCGCCCGATGCTCGTTGAAGTTCAGGCACTCGTTTCGGGTACGAAATTCGGCACAGGCAGACGAATGGCGCAGGGTTTTGATTACAACCGAACTTCGCTTTTGATCGCCGTCATCGAAAAGCGCGTCGGTTTCCAACTCGCCAACGACGACGTTTTCATTAACGTCGCGGGCGGCTTGGAAATTGACGAACCGGCGGCTGATCTCGGAGTGATCGCGGCAATCGCTTCGAGTTTCAGAAACCTGCAAATTCCGCCCGACACCGCAGTTTTCGGCGAAGTCGGCTTAACCGGCGAAGTGCGCGGCGTTCTCCAATCCGAAACCCGCGCCAGAGAAGCGCAGACTTTAGGATTTAAAAAGTTGATTCTGCCCGCGTCGAACAAAAAAGGTTTGGAAAAACTCTTGGGAATGCGTGTCGTCGGTGTGAAAAATTTGGAAGAAGCATTGGACGAACTGTTTTCCTAAAAACTCATTATTATTTGTAAAATCTCAGTATAAAATAATTTCATCGCTGATCTTGTCCGGTTGGTTTTTCTGTTTTTCTATCTTAATGACGATTATTTTATCGTATTCGTCTTCGGCGAAAAACTTGTATTTGTTTTCCCCGACGAGCATATTTGCAAGTTGCGGTGTTGTCGTATTATGACCGACGATGACGACGGTTTTAAATTTTCCTTCTTTTGCGATTCGCGTAACTTCCTTCAAGTCATTGTTATCGTAAAATCGCACCATCATTCTGCGGCGACCGTTGGCATACGGCGCGACGGTGTAAAAAGTCCGGCGAAACTGCGATGAGAAAACTGCGTCGGGTTTATATTTTTCCAAAACGTCGGCTAAACGTTCCGCCCGCGCTTTTCCTTCGTCTGAAAGTCCCGGATCGAGCGTCTGTTCTTCCTGCGCTTTGTCTTTTTCAGCGTGTCTGAGCAAAATAATCGTCAAATCCTGACGCTGCGCGAAAGCGTTTCCGTCTGCGAACGCAAACAGCAATAATCCTGATAAAAGAGAAATGAGAATTTTCATAATCCGCGTTTAGTAATGCTAATTTCTAACAAAAGTTGGAAATTGCAATTAACATCTTACCCGAATTTTAAAATTCTTTCACAAATGACTTTTCCCGAAAGTTGTGGCTTTCGCTTCTTTCGTTTGCCGAATATTTTTCGTTTGCTAATATAAAACATTCGTAATTTGAGATGAACGCGCAAACAAGAAACGACATTTTAGAAACACTGGCTGAATTGCTCGACAGCGGCAAACAGGAAATCATCGAAGCAAATCGGCTTGACGTTGACGCTTGCCCGAAAACGGATGAGGTAATTCTTGATCGTCTGAAAGTTGATTCGGCAAAAGTTGACAAAATGATTTCTTCGGTCAAAAACGTAATCGCCGCGCCCGATCCGGTCGGGAAAATTCTTTCCGCAGAAACGCGCGAAAACGGTCTGAAAATCGAAAATCGCGCTGTTCCGTTCGGCACGATCTTGATTATTTACGAAGCGCGTCCCGATGTTTCAATCGAAGCTGCGATCATCGCGCTCAAAGCCGGAAATAAGATTTTGCTCAAAGGCGGAAAAGAAGCTCTAAATACGAATCTTTGTCTGGCGGATTTGTGGCAAACAGCGTTGGAAGAAAATAATGCGGATGCGGATTTTGTGAAATATCTCGACATTTCGCGCGAAGAAACGCAGAAATTGATCGAAGGCGGCGCGGAAAAATTTGACGTTATAATCCCGCGCGGCGGCGAAACTTTGATTGATTTCGTGTTGAAAAACTCAAAAGTTCCGGTAATCGTCAGCGGTCGCGGCAACAATTTTGCTTATGTTGACGGCGAAGCGGATTTTGAAATGGCGTTGGAAATAATTCTCGACGGCAAATCGCGTCTGAGCGTCTGCAACGCGCTCGACAAAGTTTTGATTGATGAAAAACTGCCGGATTTAGAGAAAAAAGTCGGGCGAATAATTGATGCTTTGCGCGGAAAAAACATCGAAGTTTTCGGCGACGAGAATATTTGTAAAACAGATGATTCCGTTTCAAAAATTTCCGGCGAAGAAATCTGGTTTGAAGAATTTTTGGCGGCGAAAATGATCGTCGGGACGGTTGCAAATCTCGGCGAAGCAATCGAAAAAATAAACAAATTTTCCGGCGGGCATTCGGCGACAATCGTTACAAAAAACGTCAAGCGCGCCGAAAAATTTATGCAGGAAGTTGATTGCGCGGCGGTTTATCACAACGCTTCGACGAGATTTACCGACGGCGGCGAATTCGGACTCGGCGCGGAAATCGCCATCTCGACACAAAAACTTCACTTTCGCGGACCGCTCGGCGCGGAACATCTTTTAACGAATAAATGGTTTGTCTTCGGCGACGGACAAATCAGGAAGTAAGAATTTGCCCGCGAAATACGCGAAAATCGCTAAAATTTGATTTGAGTTTTTTTCTTCTTTTCGTGTATTTCGCGTATTTCGCGGGCAAAAATTATTGGATAATGAAAAAGAAACTCGTCTTAAAAATCGGTTCGTCAACTCTGACCAACGGGACAAAATTGATCTCGCGCGGCAAGGTCGAAGACATCGGGCGGCAGATTCTCGAACTGCAAGATAAATACGACATTATTCTAGTTTCGAGCGGCGCAGTCGCGGCGGCGAAACAGCGGATAAATATTATTGACGCGGGAAAATTGGTCGAAACAAAACAGGCGATGGCGGCGATCGGGCAGCCGCTTTTGATGCGGATCTATCACGAAATTTTCAGCGATTTCGGGATTCTTACGGCGCAGTGTTTGATGACTTACCGCGATTTTGAAAATGAGACTTCGCGCCGAAACACGCTTAACACGTTAAACGAACTTATCAAACATTCCTACGTTCCGATCATCAACGAAAACGACACGACCGCCGTCGAAGAACTCATTTTAGGCGATAACGACAAACTTTCCGCGCTCGTCGCCGCGCTAATCAAAGCCGATTTATTAATTCTCGCCAGCGACATTGACGGCGTTTTCGATAAAAATCCGCATCTTCACGCGGACGCAAAATTAATTCCCGAAATCAAAAACATCGCGGAAGCAAAATCGCTCGTCGAAGAACGCGATTCCGGTTTAGGCACGGGCGGAATGAACTCGAAACTCGAAGCCGCGATGATCTGCCAGAAGGAAAATATCGAAACCCGAATCGTCAACGGCGGACGAAATAATTTTTTGATTGACGCGCTTGAAGAAAAATTTCTCTACACGAAATTTACGACTGCCGAAATATAAACAATTCCAAAATAAAAGTTCGACCACATTTTTTTGCCATTAAATTTTCATCGTTTTTTCTATGGCTTTATATAAATCCGCATATAAATTCGCTTTTTGGTAAAATGACGTTTGGTTTAATTTTACGGATATGAAGCATTTTGACGTATTGATCGTGGGAGCGGGACTTTCAGGAATCGGAGCGGCGGCGCATTTGAAAATGGAATTGCCGGAGAAAAGTTTTGCGATCTTAGAAGGACGCGAAGCGATGGGCGGCACTTGGGATTTATTTCGTTATCCGGGAATTCGTTCGGATTCGGATATGTACACGCTCGGTTACAGATTTCGCCCGTGGAATAATCCGAAAGCAATCGCCGACGGTCCTTCGATTTTAGAATATATCCGCGATACGGCGAAAGAATTTAAACTCGAAAATACGATCCGCTACGATCACCGCGTTAAAAAGGCGAGTTGGTCAACGGATGATGCGCTTTGGACGGTCGAAGCGGAATCCGGCGGAAAAAAGGTTTATTTTACCTGCAATTTTCTATATCTCTGCACGGGATATTACGATTACGAAAAAGGCTACACGCCCGATTTTGCGGGAATGAAACGTTTTCGCGGTCGAATCGTTCATCCTCAGAAATGGACTGCTGATATTGATTACGAAAACAAAAAAGTGATCGTGATCGGCAGCGGCGCGACCGCTGTAACGCTCGTTCCGGCACTTGCCGAAAAAGCCGCGCACGTTACGATGCTCCAGCGTTCGCCGACTTATGTGGTTTCGCGTCCCGCCGAAGATAAGATCGCAAATTTTCTGCGTTCGTTTCTGCCGCCGCGCACCGCTTATGCAGTTACGCGCTGGAAAAATGTCTTGTTGGGAATGTTCTTTTATAATCTTTCGCGGAAACGTCCGTCGTTGATGAAGCGGCTCATTGATAAAGGAATAAAGAAAAATCTCGGCGAAGAACTTGCCGCCGATCATTTTACGCCGAACTACAATCCGTGGGATCAGAGACTTTGTTTAATCCCGGATGCCGATCTTTTTCGGGCGATCAGCGAAAAAAAGGCTTCGGTCGTTACCGATCACATCGAAACTTTCACGGAAACGGGAATTGAATTAAAATCCGGCAAAAATCTCGGCGCGGATATTATCGTAACAGCGACCGGATTAACGATGAAAATAATGGCTGGAATGTATCTCGAAGTTGACGGCAAAAAAATTGATCTGTCCGAGACGATGACTTACAAAGGAATGATGTTTAGCGATGTCCCGAATGTCGCTTCGGCTTTCGGCTATACGAATGCTTCGTGGACTTTAAAGTGCGATCTGACTGCTCAGTATATATGCCGTATGCTCGAATTTATGGACGAAAACGATTACGCAATCTGCACACCGAAACTCAATGACCCGTCCGTCAAACCGATGCCCGTGGTTGATTTTAATTCCGGTTATATTCAAAGAGCAATCGAAACACTTCCCAAACAAGGCTCGAAAACTCCGTGGCGCGTTCACCAAAACTACATAAAAGATGTTCGAATGTTTCGATACGGAAACATAGATGACGGAACAATGGAATTCAAAAGGTCGAACAAATTGTAAATTGTTCATTCTAATTCTCACCGATAATTTTTTTGTTGTGTGGTTTATCGGATATTTTTTAAACTGAAACTCTATCTCAACTGATCCGTAAATAATCTTCAGGAATTTACTAAAAATTTGCTGAATTCTTCGGGTCAAAACAACAAAATGAAAATCAATAAACTGACGATATTTGCACTGCTTTTGTTTCTCGCAATTTCGCCGAATCATATTCAGGCACAGACGGTAACGGCGGCTAAAACCAATATTTCCGCAAAATCCGTCTGGCAGATCGAGGAAAAAAACGTCCGCGCACATATGGAATTTTTAGCGAGCGATGCGATGCAGGGACGCGGCAGCGGAACGCAATTCGAATGGATCGCCGGACAATATATCGGCTCGCAAATGCAGCAGTTCGGAGTCGAACCGGCGGGCGATAAAGACGCTTCGGGAAAAACCGGTTACGTTCAAACCGTCAATATTACGCGCAACATATTTGCCGAAAACCCGAAGCTGAGTTATCAAATGAACGGCGAAAACATAATTCTCGAACAAGGCAAGGAAATGATCGTCTATCAAATTTCGGCAGACAAAATTTCGGGCGAACTGCAAAAAATAAAAGACGGCGTAACGCCGAAAAAAGGCGCGGTTTTATTTATCAGAGCGGACGACGAAAATTCGATGGATAAACTCGATCAATTCAGACAAGACGCTTCGTTGATAATCGTCGAAGAAAGTCCGCAGATTCGCGTAAATTGGAACAGATTTGCGGCGCGTCCGGTTTCTTTTACTAATTTCGGCGAAACGAAAAAAAATTCCGCCGCGTTGGTTTTCGTAAATAAAGACGCGGCGGACGCTTTAGCGAAAGCGGAAGACGGAACAAAGATCGAGATCGGCGGAAAATTGGGCGAACCGGAATTGAAACAGACGTGGAATGCGATCGGAATGATAAAAGGAAGTGATGCCAAACTCGGTTCGGAAATAATTTTGCTGTCGGCGCATATGGATCATCTCGGCGTAAGAGAAAATAATCCCGGCGAAGACAAAATATTTAACGGCGCGGATGACGACGCATCAGGCTGTATCGCGGTTTTGGAACTTTCAAGAATTATCGCCGAAGGAAAACAACCGAAAAGAACGGTCTATTTCGTATTTTTCGGAAGCGAAGAAGCGGGCGGTTACGGCGCGAATTATTTCGTCAATAATCTGCCGTTTCCAAAAGAAAAGCTCGTGGCAAACTTAGAATTCGAGATGATCGGTCGCCCCGATCCGAAAGTCGCAGCGGATGAATTGTGGCTGACGGGTTACGACAGATCGAATCTCGGAAGCGAACTCGCCAAACAAGGCGCGAAACTCGTCAACGATCCGCATCCCGAACAAAATTTCTTTCAACGCTCAGACAATTACACGCTCGCCAGACAAGGAATAATCGCCCACACGGTGTCGAGTTTTAACCTCCACACCGATTATCACCACGCCAGCGACGAGATCGAAACGATTGACTTCAGTCATATGACAAAATCAATAAATTCAATGATAAATCCCATCGAATGGCTCGTAAATTCCGATTTCAAACCGACTTGGTATGAAGGAAAAAGACCGCTCTAAGTAAACGTATTTCCCGCATTTAAAGTGCCGTTAAATGTTATTTCTTCTGCAAATATTTCAGAGAACTTTCGACATTATAAAAGCCTGATTCTTCTGCAAACTGTGTCAAGAGTTTATTGTGTCCGGCACCGTAAATTATAAGAATTCGGTCTTTTGGCGAATCGGTAATGCGGATGATGTTCATAAGAATTTTCATATTTCTGCCATACCACCACGAAAGATAATTTGCCCCGACATATTCCTCACCTCGTCCGATTCGCATTATGTCGTAGTATTCCTGATGACTTTTCTCTATTTGGTCGGGCTGATTGAGAAAAATAAGCTGGTCAAGAACGGAAAGATTCCGAAGTTTTTCGTTTTTCGCGTCATTATCCTTCTTTCCTTTTTTACGCAATTCTGTAAGGTATTTGTTCAGTTCCTGATCTTTTTCAGCATACTGTTCATACCAATATAATTTGTCTTTCGGAAAGATTCCCCAATCAACGCAGTAAACTTTTTTATGTTCTAATTCTTTTGCCAATCGGAAACCGATCTGGTCTCTTTCGTTTTTTGTAAGTTCATATTTTCCCGCCAAATAGTTGTCGTAATTTGCCTGAAACTTGGCATTGACATCTACATCGCATTCGATGGCAATTTTAGTCGGTTTATATTTCTTCAACTTTTCAACAAGTTCAGCTATCTGTTTTTGTCGTTTGGGCGAAGAGACTGTATCAACATCAGATTTAAAGACATTATTCCCTTCACTTCCCATATGATAAGTTCCCAAAAAGACAAATGTCGGTTTAACCTTTGCATTTCTGTCAACAATCCCAACTTGAGCGTTTATAATTAAAACCTGACAAAAAAGAATAAACCCGATAACGAAGCAAAATTTTTCACGTAATTTCATAAGCAATCTCTAAAAAACAAATCTCTCTGTTAATTAAGACACCACGAATTACTTTTTTATGACAAAAAACTTTAATAATCAGTTTATAGAAACTTCTCCGGTCAGATAAACATTTTCCCCGGATTCAAAATGCCGTTCGGGTCGAAGACTTTATTATTTCAGGGTTTCTCAGATTTCTCTTGTTTCCTTGGAGCAATCATATTGTATTTCTTTTTTTATTGTGTCGGATAAAACTTTATTCTCAACCAAAATTTTAACCAGATCAGTGCGATGAAGTCCGCAGGTGGTTTTGCTGTAAATTGTTTCAAGTGGTTCTTTACATTCTTCTGAAGGATTGGCTTCATAAATATCAATATAACTGCAAGCAAGTTGGTGAATTACATCCTTGTCTTTGTTTTCTTCAACGACCTTTTTGAGTAATTTCCAATCGCCTTTTTGATAATTTTTAACTAAGAGTTCGGCATAATTGTAAGGTGAACTGAAATTCTGCAAATTACGAATTGCAAAATCTCGAATATCACTCGACTCGAAAAAACGTAAAGCTTCGACCGCAAAAAATTTCAGTCTAAACTTGTCTGTTTTAGCAGATTTAGCGATTTCTAAAATCGGTTGGTAATCTAGTGGAAATTTAACTCTCGCAAAAAGTCTTAAATATTGTGCTTGCTTTTTCTTCCTTGTTTCTGCCAAAAAATCATTTGCGACTTTTTTGAGGTCTTTTTTTGATAACTTTTGAAGTACGAAAGGCGATAAAAATACGTTCTTGCCGTTGTCTAATAAGTTTTTAATAAATTCATAATTGTATGTTTTCTTTGTTGGCTCATAAGGTTTGAACTTTCGACTTTCAATCATTTCAAGATAGGTTTTGATGGAAGCATTCTTTTTAGCAGACTTTCTTAATTCGCCATAAACGTCTATCTGCGGATTTTCTTCTTGAAAGTTATCAACAAAGAAACTATCTTCCCAATCATCTGAATTTTCCGCTAAGAATTTACCTTTTGTTTCAGCAACAAATTTCAAACCGTCCAAGCCGTCAATCTCGACAATCGCATCTTGTCCGCACCAATCCGAACCGCCGATCGCATATTTATAATAATTTTCGTAAACGGCTTTTTTCGCTCTTGCATCGCCCTGTTTCGCATAGATCGCAGCAATGTCAAAAAGTTGATCAATTGACCAATTATCATCACTTTCCGTTTTCAAAGCGTCGTAAATTATCGGAAGAATTTTTTCTTTTTGACCGGAAAGTTCTATCAATTCCGCAATGTAAAAATCTCTGCTCGGTTCACATTGTTGATCGTATGAAAAATCAAATAAAGCCGCTTCGATAATATATTTGGAGAAATCTACCTTCGGATTTTCATTGATAAGAACGTGAGTCTCACCCGTCCCGCGTTTGATCGCGCTTTTAAATTTTTGTTTGAGATTCATTTTTTATATAAACATCTTGCCCGGATTCAAAATGCCGTTCGGGTCGAAGACTTTTTTGATTGACTTCATTATCTCTAGTGTCGGTTTATCAATGGCAATGTCTAAATACTGCGATTTGACGTAGCCGATGCCGTGTTCGCCGCTGATTGTTCCGCCGAGTTCGACCGATAATTCAAAGGTTTCTTTGACGGCTTTTCTGGCGCGTTTGAGAGAATCTTCGTCGTGGCGATCACACATAAAATTGACGTGTATGTTGCCGTCGCCGGCGTGTCCGAAGTTGGCGACGAAAGTGTCGTATTTTTTGCCGATCTCTTCGACGCGCGCAATTAGTTCGGGAACTTTTGAACGCGGGACGACGACATCTTCATTGATTTTTAAATTATTATATTTCATCAAGGACGGTGAAATTGCGCGGCGTGCGTCCCAGAGTTTGTTTTCCTCTTCTTTTGTTTCGGAACGCAAAATGTCGAAACCGCCGTTTTCTTTTAAGATTCGTTCGACGAGTTTTGATTCGCGTTCGACCTGTTCGCGTTCACCGTCAACGGCGACGAGCAAAAGTGCCTGTGTGTCGGGCGAAAAACCGAATGCGAAATTTTGCTCGATCGCGCTGATGCAGTTGCGGTCAATGACTTCCATCGCCATCGGCAAAAGACCTTCGGGCGTAAATTTCGTCAGGACTTTGCACGCCGCTTCCATCGTCTTAAACGAAGCGCGAACCGTCGCCGTAGCTTCCGGCATCGGCAAAAGTTTTAACGTTGCTTCGGTGATAATTCCCAAAAGTCCTTCCGAACCGCACATCAAACCCGTCAAATCGAAACCGACGACATTTTTGACGGTTTTTCCGCCCGCGCGGATTATCTCGCCCGTCGCGGTTACGATTTCCAGACCAAGAACCGAATGTTTCGTATTCCCGTATTTCGGCGTTCTCATTCCGCCCGCATTTTCTGCAATATTTCCGCCGATAAAAGAATCTTTATAACTCGCCGGATCAGGCGGAAAAAGCAACCCGTATTTTTCCACAGCCTGTTGAAATTCAAAAGTAGTAATTCCCGGCTGGCAAACGGCATAAAGATCGGCGGCGTTGATCTCGATAATTTTATTCATTCTGTCCGTCCCGACAACAATTCCGCCGTCAACCGGAACCGCGCCGCCCGTGTAACCGACACCGCCGCCGCGCGCCGTTACGGGAAAAAGAAATTCGTTGGCGAGTTTTAAAATGTCGGAAACCTGCCGCGTATTTTCAGGAAAAACCACCGCTTCCGGCGGAAACTTTTCCTTGACCGCATCCGCGCCGTAAGGCTCGACTCTTTCCGGTTCGACGATGATATTTTCCGCGCCGACAATGTTTTTTAGTTTTTCGGTAACTTCCGGTTTAGAAGCATTTGTTGTCGCGCGTCCTTTGGAATTGAAATGGATTGATTGAAACATAAAGCAAAAAGTTCAGATATTTTATTATCCGAACTTTTTGCAGAATGTTGAAATGTTATAAACAAAAAATTAACCCATCGCCTTTAGTCTTTGTTCGAGCAGATCATTCATTTCGCGCGTCAGAGCGTCTTTGTCGGTGAACAAATCCAAAACTTGCCCGTCAATCGGCAGAGATTCTTTCGATCTTATCGGGGCGATCAATTTGAAACGGTCTTGCGGACTCGGGTGCGAATCGTCTTCGGTCGTCGGGCGCGACATATAATTGTTGAATTCTTCTTCGAGACTTTTCGTGATGTCGTCGCCTTCGGGCATCAATTCGTAGAGATTTTTCAGAGCGCGTCCGCCGCTGTATGCCGCGCTGATTTCGCTGTTGGCGACGTGGCTGAATTCGATGTCGCGGCGGATGACGTGGTTCAAGCCTTCGCGGAAAGCGTCCGCGCCGTAATGATAAACAGCCACGCGGTCGGCTAAAATTTCTTGCAGACGACTCGCGCCGTGTGTGATGCGGCGGAAAAGAAAATGATAGAAACGCAGGAATTGAAACGCGATGTTATAGACGGTCGCCGTGCCGCTGTTTACCATTGATTCGGCAAGCTGCATAATGTCCATATTGACGCGCAGAGCGATATTTCCGCCCGCCGTGTCGCGGTTTGAGAAATGTCCGTATTCGTGCGCGAGAACGGCGCGAAAAGCATTTTGCCGGAAACCTTGCAACGCGGCGAGTCCGACGATCAGAACACGTTCGGCGTTATCGTTCATTTTGGAAATCACGCCGCCGCGTTCGTAAACGGCGACTTCCGCGCCGTGCGTGATGCGGATTTCATCAGCCGGACGAGTATTTATATCTTCCGCGACCTTTCGCACCAACGCCCACAAAGCAGGTGCTTCCGATTCGCTCAAAATTCGTCCCGGCTCTTCCGGTTTGGCGCGAATGATGAGCGATTTTATCATATAAAAGATCGTCGCCAACGCGACAAATCCGACGATGAGCAGAAGTTTTATCGGAATTTGTCCGATCCATAAAAAGAAAAATCCGACCGCGCCTGTTGCGACGATTATCAAAAGCATTACGATCGGCTGTGAAATGTAATAATAAACTCCCGCAACGGCGATGAGTTTTTTGTAAAAGTTCCGCAATCCGGCGTGTCCGCCGCCGGTAATGTCGTTCGGGTCTGAACTCTCGATCGAACTCAGAGTTTTCGCCGAAAGAATTTTCCCGGCGACAAACAAAATCGCCAAACCCAAAATCCACGCGCCGACGAAAAAACTGCCGTAATAAAAATAATTTCCCAGTCCGAAATATCTGTTTCCTTTTTCTTCCTCGATCGCCGTAAGCACGCCTTTTGTCGCTTCCGGCGGCAAACCGAGACTTTCGGCGGTTTTTATTTCTGCTTCTCCGGCTTCCAGATTTCCGTCATTGGCAAGTTGGATGCCGTTAAAATAATGCGTTACGGGAAGATCGGGAGTTTTGCTTTTTAACGCATTGACAGCTTTGCGAAAATCGTCGAGGTGATCGGTGTATAAAGATAATTGGGCATAAACCGCGACGTATTCGGGATCAAATTCCGTCTGTTTATCAAATGCTTCTTTTGCCAGCATAAACGCCTGACCAAGTTCCGCTTCCGTCGGCTGATGATCGTTCAAACCGGGATTAAGCAAGATCGAAGCCCTGCCCATCAGATTGTCCGGCGTTCGATCATTATTCAACGCTTTTTGCGTCATTGCTAAACCTTCTTCTCTTTTTCCGGTCGCATTCAGCGCGTAGCCCAAACGCCGCAGAACTGGATCGAAATCGGGCGATTTTTCTAAAACTTCCTTATAAAGTTTGGCGGCTTCTTCATAATTTTGCGTGTCTAAAGCGACGGTTGCGGCTTTAAACTTTTCAACTGATTCGGGCGAAGTTTTTTCCAATTCCTGCCAAACTTTTTCCTCCTTTGCAGAATCTCGCGCGTTTTCTTGAGCAATCGAAAAATTCGTAAAAATCAAACAGACAAAAAGTCCCGTAAAAAACAAACAGGCAAAGCGTTTCATAAATTATTTTCCTTATCTTTTATGTGGAGTTTTCTTGCAAAAAAAATGCGTTTGCAAAAAATGTTTGGTGAATTCTAGCACGAAGAGAAAAAATAACAAAGCATTTTTTTAGCCGTTAAATACTTGCGGTCAAGATATTTATTCTGCGTCATTTAGGAAAGATTAACGCGGTGCGGAAAAGAGGAATTTTCGGGTAGAAACAAATTGTAGCAACCGCAAAACATAGCATTGAAATAAACAGCGCGCACAAGATCGAATTTTTGACCGACGATAAAGCGAGCCGCGAATATGCAGAAACTATATGAAACGCTTTTCCTGAATTTGACACAATGATTGAAGTTGACTTAAAAAGTTAACACGTTTTATTTACAATGGAAAAGATATGAAAAATACGATTTCGACATTTTTGATTATTCTGCTGATTTCAGTCGGCGTTTTCGCACAAGAAAGCACCACGGCAAAACCGATTAGCGTAACGTTTATTCACGTCAACGACGTTTATCAATTTATTCCCGCCGACGGCGGAAAGCGCGGTGGTCTGGCGCGGATTTTGACGTTGAAAGATAGAATCAAACGTGAAAATCCGAACACGATTTTCACGCTCGGCGGCGACACGGTTTCGCCGTCGGTCGAAACGCGAACTTACAAAGGCGCGCAGATGATTGATGCGTGGAACGCCGTCGGACTCGATTACGCTGTTCTCGGCAATCACGAATTTGATATTAAAACGCCCGAAATTTTAGAGAGAATCAAAGAATCGAAATTTCAATGGCTCGGCGCGAACGTGATAAACACGGACACGAACAAAATTTTCGCCGATCTGCCGCCGTATGTCATCCGCGAAATCGGCGGCGTAAAAATCGGAATCGTCGGTCTGGTTTTGCCGCAGACCAAAGAAACTTCTTCGATGGCGGACAATCTGACGGTGACGGATTATTGCGCGGCGGCGAAAAAATTCGTGCCGGAGATGCGTAAAAAAGGCGCGAATGCGATCATCGGTCTGACTCATCTTTTTATGTATCAGGACAAAGAATTGGCAGGCTGTGCGGATTTCGATCTTATTTTGGGCGGACACGAACACACACTTTTGCAGAGTTCGGCTTCGGGAACGCCGATTTTTAAAATGACCGCCGATGCCAGAGAATTAGGACGTTTTAATTTGAATTTTGATCCGAAAACTAAGAAGTTGATGAGTCTCGATTGGGAAATAATTCCCGTAACGGACGAAATCGCCGACGCGCCGGAATTTACAGCAGTTTTTGAAAAGTATAAACCGCTTCTCGAACAACTCGCCGAACCGGTCGGCAGAACCGCCGTTACGCTCGATGCGCTTTCGCTTTCGAGCCGGACGATGGAAACGAATGTCGGAAATTTCATCGCCGATTCTTACCGAAACTCAACCAAATCCGACATCGGTTTCGTCAACGGCGGTTCGATTCGCGCCGATCTAACTTATAATCCGGGCGTTTTAACAAAACGCGACGTGCTTTCGATTCTGCCGTTTAACAATCCGGTCGTGAAAATCGAGATCACCGGCAAAACTCTGCGCGAAGTTTTAGAACACGGCGTTGCGAGAAGCGCGGAAGACAATGAACCCGGCAGATTCCCGCAAGTTTCCGGCGTGAAATTCAAATTCGATACGACAAAACCCGTCGGAAAACGAACTTCTGATATTACGGTCGCCGGAAAACCGCTCGACGAAAAGAAAATCTACACATTGGCAACATCAGATTTTCTAGTCTCACGCGGCGGCGACGGTTACACGATGTTTGAAGGCGCAAAAGTTCTTATAAAAGCCGACGAAGCCGAAAAAGATTCAGAACTGTTCGAGAAAATGATCCGCGAATCAACCGACAGCACGATCTCGCCGAAAGTCGAAGGTCGAATTGTAAAAATCAAGTGAAGATTTAGCCACGAATTGCACGAATGACAAGAATAATTTTTGATTATAACTCAATTAATTGAACTGATTTTTGTTTTATAGTTTTAATAAATTCGTGCTATTCGTGTCATTCGCGGCTAATTTTTATGACTTCAAAATCTCATTCGCCGCCCGCAAACCGTGGTAAAAAGCTTCTTCAAAAAGCGCGAGTCCGCTCAAGTCCGAATGTGCAAAATGAATATTTCGGTAAGGCATCTGCGCTTTTTCGCGTGCGCCTGACCAGAAGAAATTTGTGCGCGGGCTAATCATCGCGTGTCCCCAGCGCATAATATCAATTTTTTCAGTTAGATTACGAATGTCTTTGTGCGCCATTTCCAGATCGGACAAAATCACGTCGGCGAGTTGGGCGTGATCTAAATCGAACAGTTTTGCGCGTCCGTTCTGTTCCGCCATCGGATAATAATATGTGAAGATCGCGCTTCCGTAATCAATGCCTCTTTGATGAGTCGCGTTAACGTAACCTAATGACGGACTTTCGTATAAAACATTGTCCCACGCCAGCGGATAATCGCGGTCAAAACGCTTTTCGGGACGATCTTTTAAGAAAATATTTGCCACGAACCACGCGTTATGTTCGAATTCTTTGACGAAATCCGGCGCGTTTTGTTTGAAATCGCGAATCAGATAATTTGCCGTGAAAACGGGCGCGGCGTAGATCGCTTTTCCGGCGCGGATTCCGCGAAGTTCTTTTGTTTCGGTGTTTAAATAAATTACATCAACGCCCGTTTCGTTCGGAATTATTTCGACGACGAGTGTTTTCAAGCGCGATTTTTCCTTTATTTTAGAGTAAAAATAATTGACGTAATGCCCGTTGCCTTCGGGAAATGTGATGAACGGCTGAGATTCTTCGCCGGATTTGCGCGTGCGCGAACAAAAATAAAAAAGTCCCGCCCACGCCGAAGTATTTTCAAGCCGCAAACCGTAATCGTCGCGGCAAGCGTAATCGCAATACCAGATCAAGCGTTCGGAACTAAAACCTTTTTGTTTTAACCAATCTGCAAATGAAATCTTATCGAGTGCGGTAACTTCCGCATCGTTTGAGCAATTTGCCGACGGAACGACGAACGCCCGCTTTCCGCCCGCGTCGCGCCAGTTTATCCAAAAATCAATCTGTTTTTGAAACTCATCGAACTGCCGCAAATCTTCGTCGCTCGCGCCCGCGATCAAATATAAACCGCCATACCAGCGACCTTTGTAAAAAACGCGCTCTTCGGGATCGCGGCAGAGAAATTGTTCTTTTATCAAGATTTCGCCGTCCGCGCCGCGCCCTTCGACGAGCGACATTTCGCCCAATAATTCAATTAAATCAGTATTTTCGGCAAACGGCACGGGCAGATAATGTGCGCCCCACGGATAATTGACGAGCGTTGAAGTTCCACTCTGCGAAGTTCCGCCGATTTTGTCTTCGAGTTCGAGCAGAACGAAATCCTCGAAATTTTGCTTTTTGAATCTCCACGCCGCCGAAAGTCCCGAAATTCCGCCGCCGATGATGACGGCTTTTGTCGTTTCCCAATTATTCGCCGGAACTTCAAAAACAAGCCGTTCGCGCAAAATATGCCCGACATTAACATTCGCGCCGACAATTTCGCCCGCGACCGGATTCGCGCTCGAATTCGTCTGACAAGCGGCGAGCGCGATCGGCAAACCGAGAAATGATTTTAAAATGTCGCGTCTGGTAAAATTCATCAAAGAAATTTCACCACAGAGAACACAGAGCGCATAGAGAATAATTATTAGAAAAAAAACAATTATTAAAAAACTCTGTGCGCTCTGTGTTCTCTGTGGTTAATCAATTTCAGATAGTTTAGCAATTCAAATAAAATTAATGAAATTGCCGTTAAAACTTATAGCGATACGAAAAATTGAAACTGCGTCCCGGACCGTCAATTCCCCAACCGGGCAAGCGATTGCTTTTGTCCGTTATATTTTCAAAGGCGAAATTTACTTCGTGATTTTCGTTGAAACGATAACCGCCGCGAACATTAAGAAGCGAATAACCCGGAATTGACGGAAAAAGCGGCACGGAATTGTTATCGGCGACGAAAACTCCGTTAATCGTTGAACCGATCGGCAGAAGGCGATTTTGAACTTGCGCCAGAGTTTCGCCCGTTGCGATCAAAATTCCGCCCGCCGAACCGCATTGACCGTTTGTTCCGGGCGTTGTCAGACCGCGAACGCACGCGCCGCGGCGGAAAAAGTTTTGAATCTGCGAACGCGAACGCGCGCCGCCCGTGCGCCGGTCGGTGAGATCGAGCGACGAAAGACGGTCTTGCCGTCCGGCGAAATTGGCGAAACCTTCGATCCAGTATTTTTTGCCGATCGGCTGATAACGCAGACGCAAAAATCCGAGCGCGGGCGGAATTCCGCCGCCGCCGAGATTCGGCGGTTCGCCCGTCATACGATCTTCGGCGTAAACGTAAGAAATATTTCCGCCGACCGTCCAATCTTCCAGAAAACGATAATCAGTTTCGGCTTCAAAACCGCGCAGACGCGTGTCGCCGAAATTCGCCTGCACGAGAACAGGCGCGGTCGAAAGCGGGACGAAAACCGCGCCGTTGACGTTTTGATTTGCAATAATCTGACTGCCGAGCCGAGTTCCGACCGCGCCTTGCGGCAAAATCAAAGTCTGCCGCACGATCGCGTCTTTGTAATCAACCAAAAATCCCGTCACGCTCGCGTTAAATTGGTCGTTGCTGTAACGCAAACTCGCTTCGTAATTGTTGCTGATCTCCGATCTGAGATTTGCAACTGCAACTCCGGTCGAAACCGCGTCCGCTCCGGCGGTCGTTCCGATGGTCGCGTTTAAATTCGCCACGGAGTTTGTCGAAACCTGGAAACCGACACCGACCAGACCGAGCGAACCGAGACTCGTGATATTCGGAGCGCGAAAACCGCGCGAGAAATTAAACGCGGCATTTAAACCGTCAACAATTGTAACGACCGCGCCGATGCGACCCGAAAAATCTTGAAAACGCGCGGAATCGTCGGGGAAAAGCGGTTGACCGCCAACGACGGGCGCGTCCGCCGCTTGCGATTTGTAAACGCCGACGTTGTAGCGCAACGCGCCGCTGACGCGCAGACGATTTTGGATTGCTTCAAATGCGTCTTGGACAAATAAACCGAACAGATCATATTTCGCGCCGTTCGGCACGCGCGGACGAACGAGGGAAACGCTGTTATTTATCAAATTGGTTTCAAATGCAGGCGAATCTACGCTGTCGTGATAAAAATCTCCGCCGAACAGAAAACTGTTTCGCTTAAATTGTTTGTCCAAAAAGAAGCTCGCGCCCAAAGTCGTCGTGCGCTCTTTGTTGTTCGAGATCGAGCCGAGCGGGTTTCCCTGTCCGCCTTGATTTATGCGTTCTTCGCGCTGGCTGTTATAAGAAATCGTCGCCGAACCGGAATCGAAAAAACCGATTTTTTGTTTGTAATAACGAAGATAACCGAAATCGAGCATCAGGTTTTTGAGTTCAGCGATCAAATTCCCGTCGCCGCCCAAAAGCTGGTCGTAGCGTTTGCCGCCGTCCTGTTGCGAACGCTGGTAACGAAAGCTGATCTGCTGATCGTCGGTCGGCGCGAAATTCGCCTGAATCGTGCCGCCGTATTGCGTAAAAGCCGTGTCGGGCAAACGTTCGCTTCCCGTAATGTCGGACGGCAAACCCAGAAACCGCGTGATCGCCGAATGACCGTCAACGCCGCCGCCCGGACGCAGTGTGTTGATTCGCCGACCGTTTATATTTGCCAGAATTCCGTATCGTTTCGCGCCGTAAGAAAGCAGTAAATTACTCCCAAAACCGCGATCCGCGCTGTTGTAAAAACTGTTGAATTCGCCGTGCGTTTCCGGCTCGTCAAAACCGTAAACCGGTTGACGCGAAAGCAATTGAAGATTACCGCCCAAACCGTCCGAACCGAATTGCGCCGTGTTCGGAGTGCGCTGAATTTCGACGCTTTTGATCGCCGTCGGTTCGTTAAGATTAAAAAACGTATTGATTCCGCCGCGCTGTGTCGAATTCGTATAACGCACGCCGTCAACATAAACTCCGACTTCCGTTAAACCGCGCACCAGAACCGCGCCGATCGTCGGACTCGTGCGCTGAAGCGAAACGCCCGGTTCTTCTTCGGCAACCTGAGCCAGAACGGCGGTCGTGCGCTGCGAAATAGATTCTTCGCTGATGACGTTTAGTTGCTGCGGAATTTTGTCCCGATTAACAGCCGTGTTCGTTTCCGCCGTCACCGTAACTTTTTCGCTTAACGAATTTACTTCCAGAATTAAATTTACCGCCGCCGCATTGTTATTAATCTGAACGGCTTCGCGTTGAGATCTGAAACCTTCCCCGACAACCTGAACGACATACGATCCGGCAGGAACATTGGGAAAACGGTAATTACCTTCCGAATCCGTCGTTACAGAAGCTAAGACGAGCTGTTGCGCGTTTAAGAGCGATACGCTCACTCTCGGAACAGCCGCGCCGCTTTGATCTCTGATCGTGCCGTTGATCTGTCCTTGCCCGTAAACCGCCGCACACGAGAAAACTAAAATGATGAGTATAAAAGTGACTTTTAACATATCAATTATTTTTATTTTTATTTTGTAAATTTAATTTATGGATTTTTTTAGTGAATAATTTCAGCAATAGAACATTTACAATCTATTTGCTTTCCAACAGTTATCTTGTAATTGGGGATAATGTTTAGCGCATAAGAATAAACTGTTTTAGAAAATACTACCAGTGGTCGTTGGTTTTCCAAAAAATTAAATTCTTTGAAATTGCACGGGAACAATTAATTTGGTGAAAAAAAGAGCAGTAATCCGGCAAATCTTTAGTTTCAAAGATTTGCCGCACACGCTTTAGCAGATATTTTATTTACCGTAGAAAAACGAATAACCGAGCGAAAAAGTGTTGGCGTTATAACCGACATTCGGATCGCTCGTGTTGAAGTTCGAGAAGTGATAATAGCGATATGCGAGCGAAATTCCTTGTTTTCGCGTAACGTGATACATCGCGCCGCCGCCGAAATAGCCGGTGAAATTATACCAAGTAGATTCGGGCAACGGCATCGGATGGTTTGTAAAGATCATTCCCGCGCCGAATTGTGCAAACGGTTTGAAGCGATTTTTCGAGAAAAAATACATTCGAAAAGCGACGGGCGTGATAGCTGCACCGAAAGTATTGCCGCGAATCGTCGGCGGTTCGTTCGGTGTTGCCGTCGGCGAAATATAATCTGGATTTTTCAGTTCGTTTCGGTATGAATAAACAAGCGGACTGGCTTCAAACAAGTATTGATAAGTTACGGTTTTCTTCGTTCCGATAATTCGTCCCCAACGAAATGTCATTAATCCGAGTTTGCGGTCGTCGCTGTCGAATTCTTCCGGTCCGAGAAAATGTGAAGGATGAAACGGCGAAATGCCGAACTCAAAGTTAATCTCTTTTTCGCCGCGCTTAAAACGGTAGTTCGTCGGTTCTGTTTCAGTTTGCTTTGAATCTTTGTCAAAAAATGCGGATTTTCCGGCAGATTTTTCCGACAGTTTTGTGAGAAGCGGAAATGAAGGCTTTTCAAATTCGTTTGTCTTTTTCGGTTTAGTAAAAAAATTATGCTCTGAATCGTTAAATTCCGGCTTTATCTTCCAGTCGTATTCATTTTTTTCAAACTTGTTTTCAACTGTCTGAATAAGTTTATTTTCACTATAAATCCTGGTCTCACTTTTTATGTGAAGATCGGTTCTTGTTTGATTTTGAGCTGAGAGTGTTGATGCAAATGCAAAATAAATTAAGAAAATACCAACTAAAAATTTTAGTCCGTAAAACATTTTTGTAATTTCCCCTTGTTAAATCTATTTCTAAAATATTTATAAAAAATCGTTTTTATAAACTTGGCTGTATGAAATATAGTTTCGCCAAAAATTTTCCAAATTCTTAACTTCCTCGTCAGAAAGTTTGCGTTTTACTTTTGCAGGACTTCCCAATGCGAGCGAGCGAGGTGGAATTTGTGTTCCCGGTGTAACGAGCGAACCGGCGGCAACCAGAGAATTTCTGCCGATTCTCGCACCGTCCATCACAATTGCGCCGATGCCGATCAGACAACCGGTTTCAATATGACAACCGTGCAGAGTAACGCGATGACCGAGCGTGATTTCGTCTTCGAGAATCGTCGGATGAGTTTTCGCCGAAACGTGCAAAACGCAAGCGTCCTGAATGTTTGTTCGTTCGCCGATGCGTATAAAATTAACGTCGCCGCGAATTATCGAACCGAACCAAACGCTGGATTCCGCGCCGATCTCGACATCGCCGATGATAACGGTGTTTTCAGCAATATATGCTGTCTCGTGAATTGTCGGATTTTTCCCCTTGTAAGATTTAATCATTCAAAGCAAAAATTATAAAGATTTTCCGGCGGAATGTTAAATCAATTTATCAATAGATTTAACAAAATATTTAAAAAAAGGTAAAACAAAAAATAATCTGGATTTCACGGTGCTTTTAACTTTGCTTCTCCTACGCTCCTTATTTATAACTTCTCGCCCAATTTAAAAAATCAACTGCCGTATCGCTGTGATCAATCAGCCATTTTTCCGCGACTGCATTTCCCGATTGCTGCATTATCAGGTAAGCAAACGGTTCGGCGTAACCGCGTTTTTTCATTTCTATCAAAAACGGAAAGTAATTTTTACCGACGAAAGTGGATTTGTTCTTTTTATCGGTTTCAATAAAACCGATAAAAGTTTTAAACGTATCAACGAATTTTTCCTCATCGGTTTTCTTAACCTTAACCTTTTCGTCATTTATTTCGCCCGCCGCACTGCTCATTGAAAGCACAAGGTCAATGGTTGCAAAATCGCCTTCGTCGGTCGGCGCATTCGGATTCATAAAGATGGTAATTTCTTTTGAACCGTCCGCACCTTTTTTGATGTTTCCCTTTAAAACGTCGAGAATGATTTCATTCGCGGCTTTCGCGCGCGGCGAATTTATTTCGAGCGATAAAAGACGCATCGCCGCCATCAACGCCGGAACGCGATAACCGCTGCCGTTGTATAAACCAGCCAGAACACCGTGCGGACTCGGATAATTAAACTCAAGTTCGATTGATTTTTTAAAGCTCTCTTTCGCTCCTTTCAAATCTTTCAGGCGATACTGTGTAATTCCCAGATCATAATAAATCACGGCATCGTTCGGCGTAATTTTCAGCGCGTCCTGATAAACTTTTAACGCCTGTTTCGGATTTCCCATATCGTCGGCGATACTGCCGATCAGACGGTAGAAACTCGAAAGCAAATCGGATTTATATTTTATTCCTTTTTCCAGATAATTGAGGGCTGTTTGAAAATCTTTCTTAGCATAGAGCGACAGCGAAATTTCATAAAGAGCCAAAATGTTGTCGGGATTATCCTTTAAAACGAGTTGGTAAACGGCAATTGCATCATCGAATTTTTTTTCATCGTGAAGCGCAATCCCTTCTTCTATCAATTGAGTTTGCGCGGCGGTCGGTTCACTCGGCGTGAGAGTCGGTTTGCTGATTTTCTGCGCGGCGGCGGAAATAGATAAAATTACGATTAAAAATAAAACTGTCGAGATTTTCTTCATAAATTTCCTTAATGATTGAGTTTTGCGGAACGTTTTATAACTTTATTCCACATTCCAGTAATTTTGCAAGCTTTTTTTGTAAGCCTCGACATTCGCCGACATTTCCAAAATCGAATCACCGCCGAATTTTTCGCGCATCGCATTTGCCAGAACAATCGCCAGCATTGCTTCGCCGATCACGCCCGCCGCCGGAACTGCCGTTACGTCCGAGCGTTCAAATGCCGCCACATCTTCGCTTTTCGTATCAATATCAACCGACCGTAAAGGCTTTTTCAATGTAGCGATCGGTTTCAAATAACCGCGCACGCGAAGTTCTTCGCCGTTCGTGATTCCGCCTTCGAGTCCGCCCGCTTTGTTTGTCGTTCGTTTGTAATCTTCATTTTCGTAAACGATTTCGTCGTGAACTTGTGAACCGAATTTTCCCGCATTTCCAACGCCCGTGCCGATCTCGACGGCTTTGACGGCTTGAATTGACATAAATGCCTGCGCGATTCGCCCGTCGAGTTTTTCATTCCACGAAACGTGCGAACCCAAACCGACGATCACATTGTGCGCCACGACTTCAAAAATCCCGCCGAGCGTGTCGCCGTTTTCCGATGCTTCGTCAACGAGCGCGATCATCTCTTTTTCGATTTCTTTATCCGCGCAGGCGAGCGGCGAATTTTCGTCAATCGCGCTGATTTCTACCCAAGTTTTTTCGAGCGGAATTTCGGGAAGCTTGCCGAGTTTGACGACGTGATTTTTTATTTCGATGCCGAAATACTCGAGCAATTGACGCGCAAACGCGCCGCATGCGACACGCGCCGCAGTTTCTCTTGCGGACGCGCGTTCGAGGACGTTTCGCAAATCTTCAAAACCGTATTTCTGCCCGCCCGCAAGATCGGCGTGACCGGGACGCGGACGCTTGACGACGCGCGTTCGTTTCGGATTTACATCAACGTCTTCGCTCGCCATAATGTCTTCCCAATGAACAAAATCGCGGTTGACGATCATCAAGGAAATCGGCGAACCGAGCGTTTTCCCGTGACGCACGCCGGACAAAATTTCGATCTTGTCCGATTCAATCTTCATACGCCCGCCGCGCCCGTAACCCTGCTGTCTGCGCCAGAGTTCGTGATTGATTTTTTCGACATCAATCGGCAAACCCGACGGCAAACCTTCGACGATGGCGATGAGTGCTTTGCCGTGCGATTCCCCGGCGGTCGTAAATTTGAAAAACATTTTATTAGTTGGTTATAAAACTCTTTATTTATATCTATCAGCTTCAATTTGCGGATAAACATTTACGACTTCGACCGGCGGTTTTCTGCGTTTACGAAAAACGATCAAACCGACTCCGGCGATTATTAGAATTCCGCCGATTCCGGTTTGGCGCGGCAGTTCTTCGCCGAGAAAAATCGCGCCAATGATGATTGCGATCAAAGGCGTTACGAGCGCAATCATCATTGCCTTTGTTGATTCGACTTTACTTAAAAGCCAGTAATAAAGCCAAAATGCCGCGATCGTCCCGAAAATCGTCAAGTAAAAAACGCATAAAACCGCGCGCCACGTCCAATGAAGCGCGAACGGATTTCCGTCAACAATCAAAGCATAAATTATCAGCGGCAAAATTCCGCACAGCATTTGCCCGAAAACCATACTTGCCGGATGAAGCGACGCGCCTTTTGCCTTGAGCAAAATAGAAGCGTGCGCCGCCGCGTAAGCACCGACGACGATTGCCACCGAACCTGTAAAAGCCATCACGCTTTCGACGTGAAGTTGGTCAATGAAAATTACGGCAACGCCCGTAATTCCGAGCAGAACCGCGCAGATTTTCAGAAAAGTAAGGCGTTCGTCCGGCAAATAATACCACGCCAGCGGCAAACCGAAAACCGAGATCATCGCCTGTAAAACCGCCGCCAAACCCGACGAAATATATTGTTCGCTCCAAAAAACGAGACTGTAATTTATCGAAAACTGCAAAATCCCCGTAATCAAAAGCAATTTCCACTGCGCTTTAGTTTTCGGCAAAGGAATTTTCCGTGCGAAAATAATAACGGCAAGAATCAAAAGAGCGAGAATAAATCTAGACGCGGCAAAACTAATCGGCGGCAAATCCTCTAAACCGATTTTGATAAAAATCCAGGTCGTTCCCCAAAAAAGGCAGAGCGTTAGCCAAACGATTATTTTCATTATGAAAAAGTTGAAAAGTTGAAAAAGTATTCGCTCATCTGATGAAACAACATTATCTTAAACAGAAAGACCAGATGAGAAGTAACGAAGACTTTTTCACTTTACTTCCCGTAACTGATGCGCCAGATTTTCTTTGCGCCGTCGTCGGTTATTAAAAGTGAACCGTCCGCCGCGACTAAAACGCCGACGGGTCTGCCCCAAACTTCGCGGCTGTCTTCGTTCGGCAGCCAGCCCGTTACGAAATCTTCGTATTGATTGCCGACAAGTTTTCCGCCGTTAAAACGAATCCGAATGATTTTATAACCTGTCAGTTTTTCACGATTCCACGAACCGTGAAACGCGACGAACGCATCGCCTTGATATTCTGCGGGGAACATTTTGCCCTCGTAAAAAGTCATTCCGAGCGCGGCGGAATGCGCGTTGACTAAAACATCAGGCACGATTGTTTTCGCCACTAATTCGGGATTTTCACCTTTGCGGCGCGGTTCTTCGTTTTGCCCGATATACGCATACGGGAAACCGTAAAACGCATTTTCTTTGACCGAAGTTACATAATCCGGCACGAGATTGTCGCCGAGTCCGTCGCGTTCGTTGACCGCCGTCCAGAGTTCTTTTGAAACCGGATTAAACGCCAGACCGACGGGATTTCTCATTCCGGCGGCGTAAATTCGATGATTTTTCCCGTCAATGTCATAAACCGAAATCGCGGCGCGGCGCGGATCGGGTTCGACCGAGACATTTGTTTCCGAACCGACCGTGACGAAAAGTTTCGTGCCGTCCGGCGAGAAAATTAAATTGCGCGTCCAATGCTGATTGTAACCTTTTCCGGGCAGATCAATGATTTTTTCGGGAGCAGAATCCGCTTTCGTCTGTCCGTCTTTATATTTGAAACGAACAACCGAATCGGTATTTGCAACGTAAAACCAATCCTTCAAAAATCCCATTCCGAACGGCTGATTTACGTCTGTTGTAAATGTAAAACGCTCTTCCGCCACGCCGTCCTTATTTTTATCGCGCAAAATAATTACGGAATTCGCCTGCGAATCGGCAACGAAAACATCGCCGTTCGGCGCGAGTGCCATCATTCGCGGATTTGAAAAATCACCTTCGGCGAATATGTTCGCCTTAAAACCTTTCGGCATTTTTAAAGACGCATTTTCCGGCTGTGCGACAACGCGCGAACCGCGGCTCGCGCTTTCGGTGGCAAATGGTTTCGGCAAATCTTCCGGCTTTATGCTGTAAGTCTGCGCTTTGTCCGAAGTTTCAACCTTCGGCGTTTTGCCCGGTTCGTTTTTTTTCTGACAGACCGCCGTGAGTGCGGTCATCGAAATTAAAATTGCTGTTAAAATTATTGTTTTGCTAAAATGTTTTATCATAAACTCGTAAACCCCTTGAAATTATGCAGAAAATTTTCCCGCCTGATATTGAGCATAACGAAACGTCCGCACTATCTACAAGCGCGGTCGGTGAACTCGGCGAAAAGCTCGCCGCCGATTTTCTGATGCGCAGCGGCTATCAAATGGTGATGGCAAACTTTAAAGTTCCCGTCGGTAGAAACCGTCGCGGAGTTTCTGTAACGGGCGAAATTGACATCATCGCGCTCGACGATGAAACCGTTTGTTTCATTGAAGTTAAAACGCGAAGTTCGGACAATTTTGCCGCGCCGATCTCGGCGGTTGATAATCGAAAACAACGCCAGATAATCCGCGCCGCGCGGGTTTATCGAAGGATTTTTAATTTAACTAAAATAAAATTTCGTTACGACGCAGTAAGTATCGTTTTAAATGATAAAAAAGCACCGAAAATCGAACTTTTCAAAGGTTTTTGGACGGAAGAAAAATTCCGCAAAAAATATTGGGCGGATGAATTATAAAATTACTTATTCGATGACTTCAAATTGCACGAATTGCGTTGCGATTTGCCGTTTTTTCTTTGCCAAATTGTCCGTTACGACAACCTGTAAAATATAATCTCCCGTCGGCATTTCCGTTCCTAAACTCAGCGAACCGCCGTATTGAACCTTTTGCGGGTTGGTTTGAGAATCGAGATTAAATGCTTGTGCAGTTCCCGTGTAATAAATCTTGCCGTCACGGAAAAATCGGATCTGCGTCGTCAGATTCGGTTTTCCTCCGTCGTCGAGTTTCGGGTTTAATGCCGAAAGACCGTAATTTAAAACAGTTCCGCGTTTGAATTGACGAAGAGCCGTATCACCGAAAGGATCTGAATTTCGCGGCACATTTTGTCCGGCACTCAACTTTTGGTAAGTTTCAAAAGGTATATTTTCCAAAATAATTCCCGACAAAACGAGCCGGTTTTTTTTGATATTCGGAACTTCGACAAATTGATTTGCCGAACCGATCTTGTTGCTTCTTTTATCGTGTATGGCAACGCGAAGCTGATACGCGCCGTATTTTTTTACGGGAAAAATGAAATCATAAACGATGCCGCGCTGCTGAATATCGAGCATTCTTTTCTCGTCAACCAAAGCCGTAAATGTTTTGCTGATTTGGTCAACCGGAATTCCGTTGTCACCGAATTCCATCGCTAAAATATTGAAAACGGCTTTCTTCTTGCCGTCCGGTTCGTCGGTAAATCTGATGTTTTTTCCTTCGATATGCAAAAACGAACGAATGAACGAGCCTGCTTTTTCGTCATTTCCGAAGACGGCGTTCAGACGCAGAGCGATGTCGTTGGCGGCAAACGGAGAAGTCAGCGCACCGACGATTCTTTGCTCATCGGTTAAATCGGCGGCGGGCTTGGCGGCGATCTGTTCGTCACTGACGTTGAAAAATCCGCTTCGATAACGAATGCTCGTGCCGGGACGTTTTACTTTTACTTCGATCTTATTGAATTTCCGCGTTTTCGGATCAAATGATCCGTCTTCGGGTTCGTAGCCGACCAAATAATAACTTTGGTCGTCCAACATACGTCGCACGCCGTCGGTCAGATCGTTGTTGTTTCTTATGGAAAGTCCGCCGGTTTGTTTGGCGAGATAAATTAAACCTTCCTGCGTATTGAAGTTTTTATTGCGCCGGTCGGAAAGTGAGGATTCGATCTGCGCGGCGGATTTTCCGCTGACGTTATCCGCCGCCGTCAGACCGAGCGTCTGCAAACCGCGCGCGTCCATCGTGTAAACGACGACCGATGCGCGATTTGCCAGATCGGTCAAACGCCGCAGAGCATCTAAAACTCTGCCCGAACTTCCATCAGCATTAAAAAGCGAAAAACCGTCGGAAAAAAGCATTACAGATTTTCTGCCCGGTAATTCCTGCATTCCGCGCACGATATAATTGATCGCGCCGAGCGTTCCGGTGGCGAAAAGACTTTCGCGGAAACTGTCAGCATCGTTTGCCGTCTGTGAATCATCGTCTGAATCCGTTCCGTCGTCTTCGGCATTATCAATTTCGCTCGCCGCTTCGAGATCGTTCGATTCAATCGGCGCGAACGCACTGATGCCGCCGTTTCCCAGAGGATTCCAGCGCACTTTTTCAATCGCGGCGTAAAGTTGTCTTTTATCGGTCGTAAATTGCTGAAGCGCACCGATTCCCGCGCCTGTGCGGATAATTGCTACGAGATCGCCGTCGCGCATCTGTTCGTCAACAAACTTTTTTAACGCACGTTTCACGTAATATGTGCTTTCAAACGAAAGCGTCAGATCGTCAACAACCAGTGCGATTGTCCGCCGGACTTGTTCAGAACGAACTTGCGTCGGCGGAAGCGGAATATTTGTTTGATCTTCATTTTTCGGACTTTCCGCAACCGTCGTTTGATTTTCGCCGGAGACAAAGTTGAAATTCGTGATCGTCTGCTTTTTTCCGTTTTCGTAAATCTCGACTTCTTCCGGCTTCAAATCCTTTACCGGATTGCCTTTTCTATCGGTAACGCTGACATCAAGCTGAATCAAAGCGGTCGAGATTTTTACAACTTCATCATCCGGCAGAGGCGGCGGTGTCGGCACGGTCTTTTGGCTAAAAGCAGTAAAACTCAAAAATACTACAGCCAAAAGCGTAAGAATAATCTTATTAATATAATTTGCGCGATTTCTCATTTCTTTCCACATTTGTAGGAATTATAAAGTTTGGAGATATATCTAAAATCTCGATTCTGCAAACTTTTTGTCAATTTACAATAAAAATTTCGCCTTCTGAAGTATTACTGTTCTTATCTTTTTCTTCTTTTAAGAATCCCTGCGCGATAAAAAGTTTGACGATAGTGCGAACATCATTGCGCGCAAATCTGTCGGCATACAAATTCATTTTGTTAAGATCGGCTTTGCCGAGTCCCTGAATTTTATCAATGTAGCGAAACAAAAGCAGACCGTCCCACGAATAACCGTTGACTTTCATTGCCAATTCGCCTTTTTTGAAATTTTGATTGCGCTTGTTGAATTTGCTCAGAACCGATGAAGCCTGAATATATTCGTTCATCTGGTCAATTATCGGCTCGAAAATGCGAAACGCTTCCGCCGGATTAATAACCGAATAACCTTTGACGAGTTCCATCGCGTCGTTTAATTCTTCTTCGTCCTGCGGATATTGAGTCGCCAAATTTTGCGCGTCTTTCATCAAAGAGAGGGCGGTTTTTTGATCTTCTTCAGTTTCTTTTTTCTGAAATTCGAGCGCGAGTCCGACTAATTGTTCAATCTGCGTTTTCCGCTTGCCTAAGTTTTTTATCAGATTTTTGGCTTCGTCGAGTTTTCCGGCAGTCGCCGCACGTTTGATTTTTCCGGCTTCGTATCGTTCCGTAGCATTTGTTCGCGCTTGTTCATCGGGAATTTGTTCGATCAATTTTTTCGCCCGCGATTCATCTTCGATAGTTGAGATTTTTCTGCTCAAAGACTGATAAGCCGAAGCTTTTGAATAACCGTTTAGTTTCGGAAGATCGGCGATTATTTCTTCGGGCGTTGAATTCGGATTCCAGATTTTCTGCTGCTGTTCCATACTTTGCAATTCCGGCGGCAGATTTTTCATCGCTTCGGTTTGCTTTTGTTTCAGCAGCGGCACTTTTTGCGGCGTTAATTTTTCCAGACTCGGAATCACCCGAATCATACTCATCGTAATCGTCAGCGAATTTGTCGGCTGCAAAAACGTATCGGCGAGTTTGTTGGCAATATCTTTTAACTGTGCTTCGGAAAACTTGAACGGTTTTTCCTTCGGATTTTTCTCGGCGTTCGGATTCGTCGCATATTGCAAAAATCTTACCGCCGCGTCCAGATCATCCTTTTTTTTCGTCAAATCCGTGTCGAGAATTTTTTTGACCACTTCGTCAGCAGCTTCCGACGCTTTTTTCTCGCTTTTTTTATTGAGTTTTTGCAAAAGCGGCAGAACATTCCACGAAATTCCTTTTGCCAGACTGTCTTTTATCAATTTAATCGCAAGATCGGGATTTTGCTCGGCGGCGAGAACCGCAAATTGTTGTTCGAGCGCGACTTCCTGCTGAACACGGTATTTTTCGGGACTAAAATTATAAATTCCGTCCTCCGTTTCTTTAGCATTAGGTTGCAATGATTTGGCGAGTTCGGCGGCGAGTTGCGCCGGTCGCGTTTCGACCAACATTTTCAAAGCAAGATCAGCATCGTGTTTGGCGATTAAAGGCAAAATATCACTGCGAACATTTGAATCGAAATCATAAACCGCATAAAAAGGATCGTCTTCCTCTTTTTTTTCCTTTTCAATTTCAGCATTGACGACAATCAATTCATTCGCCGCATTGCGAAAAAGATTTCTGGCGCGTGTTTCGTCAAATTTCCAATACAAATCTCCGGCGACTCCGTAAACAATCGCCCGATTTTGCGCTAACTGAAGTGTTTCAGCTTCGGCGACAGCTTGGTCAAGCATCTGCAAGACGCGCTGTTCGAGTTCTTTTTGCTTTTTTTCTTTCTCTGAATTCGATTCGGTCGGCGAAGTTTGGGCAAGACAAAACGAGCCGAAAAGTAAAATAACAACGAATACAAAATACTTCATCTGAAAAACTCCTTTGATTTATATTAATTTTTGCGAAATGTTTCTAAATCACACTTTACTATAAATGAGATTTTCAGTAAAGATTTTTTTGGCAAACTGTTTCGAAACATAACATTCGGCGTTTGCGCTTCACCTTTTCAATTTCTATGATATAAGAACCATTGCGCGTGAAAACAAACTTTCGCGCCGTTATCTGACAGACAAAATCCCAGTCATATTTCGCATCAAAAACTTCGGAGAACACGGATCAACAATGATATTTTTCAAAAATTTTCGCCTTTTTAATTACTCGATTTTTACAATTTTTCTGTTCACTTTGGGATTTCTTCTCATTCCTTTTACGACGAGTTGTTCGGCTTCGCTCGTGCGCGAAATGGATCAGACGGACGCGCTGAAAATTTTGCGCGATCTGACAAAAGACGGGAAATTGCCGTCCGAATCAGTTGTTCTCGATGTTGAAAAACGTTTTGCCGGAACAAAATCCGGCGCGTTGGCGAAATTGCTCAGAGCGCGGATTCGTTTTGAGAATAACGATTTTGCGGGCGCAGCGGACATTTTGAATTCAAACGTTTTCGCGGAAAAAACCGAACTCGGCGACTACGCGCTGTGGCTTCGTGGGAAGGCTTTTCAAGAGCAGGGCAATCACGCCGAAGCGATGAGAATTTTCGCGCAGCTTGCCGAAGAATTTCCGAATTCGATGCGAACACGCGAAGCGAAAATTTTGTGGGCAAATTCGGCGATGCAAACCGGACAAGCGGCAAAAGTTCCGGCTTTTCTTAATGATCTGAATGCAAAACACAACGCCGACGCACTTTTGATAACGGCAAAATCTTACGAAATGCAGTCCGATCAGGCGAACACAATAAAATTTTACAGGCAGGTTTATTTTTACGGCGCGGGAACGGACGCGGCAAAAGAAGCCGAAGCAAAATTGACATCGCTCGGACAAGATTTAACGCCGCGCACCGAAGAAGAAATCAATGCGCGGATCGAAACTTTGTATAACGCGAAAAATCTGTCCGGCGCGGTCGAAGCAATCGAAACTTTGCTGAGAACTTTTCCGACGGCGAATAATCCGCAATTGCAATTAAAGAGATTAACGGCTTACGCGGCTTTGCGCCGTCTGACCGAAGCGCAATTCGCTTTTAACTCGATTCCGCCGAATGCGAAGGAAAAACCCGAAGCGTATTATCAACTTGCAAACGCTTATGCGAAAACAAAAGATTTTGCCAAAGCGCGCGAAGTCGTTCTGGAAATGAAGGAAAAATTTCCGAAAAGCGATCTCGTACCGAAAACTTATGTGGCAATCGGAACGGAAGCCGGAAACGCGAAAAACCGTCTGGAAGAAAGTTATTTTATGAAATTCGCGCTCGCTGCGTATCCGAACGCGGTTGATGTCGCCGGAGCGCAATTCGAACTGGCGTGGATCGAACACGAAGCCGGAAATTACGATACGTCGTCGAAAATGCTGACCGAACATCTGGCGCGTTATGTTGACGAAGATACAAGCAACCGCGGAACCGCCGGATATTGGGCGGCGCGTGATTCGGAAAAAGCGGGAAAAATTGACGAAGCGTGTGCGCTTTACGACGGCACGATCTATCGTTACGGCGCGAATTGGTACGGTTATCTCGCATTGCAAAGATTGACGAGTTTGCGCGGAAGTGGAAAATGTCAGACTCCGGCGAAATTTCCCGTAAATTCGCCCATTCCGAAAGCGGTTGAAAACTTAAAAGTCGTAACGGTCGCAGCGGAAACGGCGACGGCGAGCGAATTAAACCGCGCCGCAAAAAGCGATGATTTAAGCGTTGTCGGACTTTTCGATTGGGCAATCGAAGAATTAAAAGAAGCGCAAAAAACCGCCGGAAACAGCCCGAAAATAAATCTCGCGCTGGCGCAGCATTATCAATTAAAAGGCGAAAATGTTCGCGCATTTCTCGCTTTGAAAAATAGTTATCCCGATTATTCGCAGATGTTTCCAGAAGAAATGGGACGCGAAGAATGGCAGATTTTTTATCCGCTGAATAATTGGCAAAATATAAAATACTGGGCGAAACAGAGAAATCTCGACCAATATCAAGTCGCGGGTTTAATTCGTCAGGAATCGTTTTTCAATCCGAACGTCAAATCGGGCGCGAACGCTTACGGTTTGATGCAATTGCTTCCCGGCACAGCGCAATTAATGGCGCGGAAATACAGCCCGCAAAACAGCGGGATTTCCGGTTCTGGACTTTTTAATCCGGCGGTAAATATCGAACTCGGCACGGCATATATGCGCGAACAATTGTCGAAATACGGGCGCATCGAATTTATGGCGGTCGCTTACAACGCCGGTCCGGGCAGAGTAAATTCGTGGCAAAAAACTCTGCCGTATGAAATGGACGAATTCGTCGAGGAAATTCCGTTCAAGGAAACAAAAGGCTACGTGCAGGGAATTATCCGCAACGCGGCGCAGTATCGCAGACTTTACGACGACAACGGGAATTTCAAATCAAACGTCGGCACAAGACAACTGCGCGGAGCGATTGACACGAAATCACCCGAACAGATCGCGCGGGAATTGCCCGAAATTGATGTGGACAGAACGCGAAACAGTGCTGAATAATGAGTGCTGAGTTTTAGAAAGAAAGTTACGAACAAATGATAAATGATTTAATTGAATCTGCAATAAAAGCAAGAGAAAATTCTCACGCGCCGTATTCAAAATTCCGCGTCGGCGCGGCGGTTCGCACGAAAAAAGGGAAAATTTACACGGGCTGCAATATCGAATCGGCGAGTTACAGCCCGACGGTTTGCGCCGAACGAGTGGCGATCTGGAAAGCGTTTTCCGAAGGCGAAAGGGAATTTTCCGAAATCGCCGTCGCCGCCGATACGGAAGTTTTAACTCCGCCGTGCGGCGTGTGCCGGCAGATAATCTGGGAATTTTGCGGCGATATTCCGGTGATTTTTACAAATTTGAACGATCAAACCCGCGTTTTACAAATGTGCGAACTTCTGCCGTATGCTTTCGACGGGAAATTTTTGGAATAAATTTTTCGCTGAAATTATTAATCAAAATCGTCTTTCCAAATCACAAGCGGACAATTAAAAAACGGGTGTTTTGTAACGCTCACTTTAACGCGGAAAACCGTTTCGATAATTTCTTCCGTTAAAACTTCCGTCGGCGTTCCGAAAGCGGCGGTTTTCCCGTCTTTCAATAATAAAATTTTATCGGCATATTGTGCCGTTAAATTCAGATCGTGCAGGATTACAAGAACTCCGGCGTTTTCGCGGGCGAGTTTTTTAGCGAGTTTTAATACTTGATGCTGATGTGTCAAATCGAGATTCGATGTCGGTTCGTCTAAAATCAGATAACGCGGTGTTTCAGTTTTTTCCCAAATTTGCGCCAAAACCCGCGCAAGTTGAACGCGCTGACGTTCTCCGCCGGAGAGCGTCGGATAGATTCGGTCTTCCAACTTTATTTCATCAGCGGCGGCAAGCGCGGCGCGTGCAATCTCGTAATCTTTTTCGCTTTCTGCGCCTTTAATATGCGGTGCGCGTCCCATCAAAACGACTTCCAAAACCGAAAAAGGGAAATTGAGCGAAGAATCCTGAGGCAAAACTGCGCGCGCCTTTGCGCGTTCAGTCAAAGACCAATTTTCAAGCAGTTTACCGCTCATCAAAACTTCGCCGCTCGTCGGAATCAGATCACCGCACAAAACTTTTCGCAGAGTAGATTTTCCCGCACCGTTCGGACCGAGAACGGCGAGCGTTTCGCCCGTTTTCATCTCGACCGAAACCGCGTCGAGCAGTTTTTTCGATTTTATTTCGACTGTAATGTTTCGTGCTTCAATCAAATTTTATAAATGGAAAACGGAAAATAGAACTCTTCTTGAATTTTACATTTTGTATTTTTAATGAATAACGCGCCATTTCCGGTCGCGCAGCAAAAGCCACAGGAAAAACGGTGCGCCGACGATTGCCGTTAAAACTCCGATCGGCATCTCCGCCGGAGAAACCAATGTCCGCGCCGCAAAATCCGCTGCAAGCAAAAGACACGCGCCCAAAAGTGCCGAACCGGGCAAAAGATACCGATGATCGGGACCGATCAACAGCCGCAAAAGATGCGGCACGACCAAGCCGACAAATGTAATTAAACCCGTAAAAGCGACGCTTGCGCCGACCGAAAGCGCGACTAAAACGATGGTCAGTTTTTTAATTTTTTCGATGTCGAAACCGAGATGTCCGGCTTCGGATTCGCCCAACAGCAGAGCGTTGAGCGGTCGCGCCAAACGCGAAAAAAAGAAAATCGGAATTAAAATAAACGGCGCGATCACCAGAACGCTCGACCAATTTCCGCCGCCGATACTGCCGAGTTTCCAAAAAGTCAGCGAACGAATTTGCGTGTCGGTCGCATAAAAGGTGAGAAAACCGGAAAACGCCTGAGCGAGCGCGTTGATGGCAATTCCGGCTAAAAGCAAAGTTGCGACCGCCGTTTGTCCGGCGATTGTCGAAAGTCTGTAAATTATTATCGTCGTTACGATTGCGCCGATAAACGCGGCGACCGGAAACGCGAAAAGTTGAACAAACGGCGGCATTGAAAACGCAACTATATCGCCGACGATGACGACGAACGTCGCCGCGAGTGCCGCGCCGCTCGAAATTCCGATCAAACTCGGATCGGCGAGCGGATTGCGAAAAAGTCCCTGCATCGCCGCGCCTGAAATTCCGAGAGCCGCACCGACGAGTGCGCCGAGCGCGATTCGCGGCAGACGAATTTCAAATAAAGTTGATTCCTGCTGAATTGTAAAATCGGTCGAAAAACCAATTCCGAATTTTTTAAAAATGATAGCTAAAATCTGCGTCTGTGAAATCTCGACCGCGCCTTTGTCTGCAGAAATCAAAGCGATAAAAATCAAAAGCACAACCAGAGCGAATAAAACAAAATAACCGCGCCTTGTTTTTAATTTTGTCCGCAAACCGGGAAAAAATCTGGCTGTTATATTTTCTTTCGCTTCAATCATTCATTTAAATATATTTTAATTATTTCTGTTCAGCCAATTCAGGATGAAATTTCATCACGAGTTCGCGGACAGCTTTGCCGACTCCGGGACCGAACCCTTGAAAATACATATCGGAAACGGTAATGATGCTGCGATTTTTTCCGGCGGGTGTGAGCGCGACTCCGGGAAATTTTAAAACTCCGTCAACTCCGCCGCTTCGCTCGAAACTTTTTTCCGTCATTAAAATAATTTCCGGCTGTGCGGCGACGACCGCTTCGTCGGTCATCTCTTTGAAATTCTCAAAGTCCGACATCGGATTCGTGCCGCCCGCCAGATTTATCATTTCGTCAATCGTCGTTCCCGTGCCGCTCATCGTCGCGTTCGGCATATTCGGACCGCGCCCGACGAACATCACTTTCGGTTTTTCTTTGGCGTTTTCGAGAAGTTTTTTTGTTTCGCCGATTTCCTTGTCAATTCGGGCGTTTATTTCTTTGGCTTTCGCCTGCGCGCCGATTTCTTCGGCAATTTTGTTTATTTTTTCTTTGACGGTTTCGACCGTGTAATCCGGCGTTAATGCCAGAACTTTTACGCCGGAATTTTTGAGTTGCTCGAGAACTTGCGGCGGTCCTGAATCGGAAGTCGTGATTAAAAGCGTCGGTTTCAAAGACAAAATTCCTTCGGCATTAAGCGCGTTGCGTGCGCCGACTTTCGGCTTGTCTTTTGCTTCGGCGATATATTCTGTGCTTGGATTGTCAACGCCGACAACTTTTTCTCCCGCACCGAGCGCGAACACCGTCTCCGTAATCGCCGTGCCGACGGTTACGATGCGCGGAGTTTCATTAGTATTGACGTTTTTATCATTTGCATTATTTACCGCGTTTTTATTTTCGGGCAAACTGCACGCGCTGAAAATTGTAAAAACAATAAACAAAAGCGCGGCGAAAACTTTAAATTTCATAATTATTCAATAAAAAGCGGGCGGAAATTTTCCCGCCCGAACAGGTTATTCAAACAAAGGAGCAATAAAATTAGTAACGAAATCTGACCTGAAACTGAAGTTCGCGGCTCGGGTCAACATTAGCGATGCCGCCGTTTGCGCCGCCGAAATTTGTCGTTGTCGGCGTTCCTGAAAACGACGTTCCGTAGTTGGCGTTGCGTCCAGCGAGAATATTTCGATTGTTGAAAATATTGAAGACTTCCGCTCGTAGTTCCACTTTTGCCCGCTCGGTCAGAGAGAAAGATTTTTGGACAAAAACATCGGTCGAATACGTCGCACTGCCGCGTCCGGCGTTGCGTTCGAGATATGTTCCGGTATTTAAATCGAACGGTCGGTCGGCGGTCGAGCCGTCGCCGTTAATGTCGCTGACGTTTGAAAACGTCGTGCCGCCGTTGCCGGTAACGCGCGCCGTGCCGACCGTAATGTTATAAGGTCTGCCGGAAGCCGCCGACTGCACGCCGCCGATTGTAAAATCGTATGGTAATTGATAAAAACCGCTGAAAACAAACCGATGCCTTTGGTTTAACAGACTCAAACCGCGTTCATTTTCGCCCAGAAGATTCGCGTCTGCCGGATCGCCGTTTCCGGCATCCGGTTCGACCGTGTTGGTAGTTTTCGAAAGCGTATAACTTGCCAGAAAAGAAAACTTTTGGCTCAGACGTTTCTCTAAATTTAACTGTAAGCCGTTATAATTGCTGACACCTTCGTTGACGACCGCCTGAATGCGGCGAAAACCGTTATTGACAGGCGTGATCGGGCGTGTCGCATTTGCCTGCGCGACCGTGCGGAACTGAACTGTCGCCGTCGGAATAAAGACGCTCGGTGCATTTAAATCGAGCAGACGATCAATCTTTTCCGTGTGTGCGCGAACGTAATCAACTTTTAAGAAATAATTTGCGCCCAAGTCGCGTTCTACGCCGATTGTTCCCTGCTGCGTTCTCGGATTGACGAGTTCATCAGGATAATTTCGGAGTTTGGAAACGTCAAAAAACCGGCTGTAATAATCGGCTCTTCCGGGACGAATTACGATGTCCCGCGCCGGTAAAACCGCGCCTGCCGGAAAAGACGGCAGAGCGTTCAGCGAAGTCGGAAATCCGAGTTGTCCGGGCGTTGCGGTAAAAGTAAAAACGCCGCTCGGACCTCCGAGATTGAACTGCGCTCCAAGATTTGCACGAAGCTGCGAGTAATAAATTCCGTAACTTCCGCGTATAACGGTTTTATTATCGCCTAATACGTTGTAGGCGAAACCCAGCCGCGGCGCGAAATTTGTCGTCGCGTCGGTAAACGTCTGGCGTTCATATCTCAAACCCAAATTCAGCGTCAGATCGCGGCGCACACGCAGATCGTCCTGCACGAAAAGCGAATACAGATATTGTTTAACGACATAATCCGAATTACCGAAACTCTGCGTAAAGGAAACTGCGTCGGCAATTGTCAAAGCCGAAGTCGGAACGAGCGCATTATTCGCCCGCGCACTCGTCAGACGAAACTGTCCGAGAACAAAACCGCTGCCGAATTCCTGCCCGTTGCCGCCGGACGAAGAATATTCAACGTCGCCGCCCAGTTTGATCGAATTTTTGCCGTAAACGAGAGAGAGCGTGTCGGCAAATTGATATTGATGATTTTGCAGAAATGCCGCCCGCGATTCTCCTTCGGTCGAATTTGCGCCGGTTGAAAGAGTGCGGACAAATTGTGTCGAAAGATTTGCCGGTGTAAATTGCGTGATCGGCGAACCGAGTTGAAATTGAAAGCGCGCTTCGTTGACGATTTTCGGATTTATCACCGCCGTTTCCGAAACTTGCGCCGCGTACGTGTTGCGTTCGAAAGTCCGCGCCGCGCTCGGCAGACTGTTACCGCCGACCGCATCCGACGGATTCGTGTCGTCGAAAATCTCGAAATTAAAACGTCCGGTTAAAATATTGTTCTCGTTTATCTGATGGTCGAGACGCGAGAAAAACAAACTCTGCGTATATTTCCCGTCAAACGTCGCGCCGGACGCGAGCGGCGATGTAATAACGGTCGAACGCCGCTGCCGATTGCCTTCCGCACCGATCAAAAAATGAGTCTTGTTTTCGATCAACGCGCCGGAAACAACGCCGCTGAGTTGAAAAAGTTCGTTGCGCGAGCGTGTCGGAGCGAACGGCTGACTTGCCTGAATTCCGCTCGGTTTGATTAAAGTCAAAACGTCGGCGTGAAACTCGTTCGTGCCTGATTTGGTAACTATGTTTAATACATTTCCCGCCGTTCTCCCGAACTCCGCCGAAAGCGGATTGGTCAAAACGGTAAACTCCTGAATAGTCGCCAGCGGAATATTCGTAAAAATTGTTTGTCTGCCCCAATCGTCATTGCTCGAACTTCCGTCCAAACTAAACGCCGTCTGACGGCGACCGTTACCGTTGACGACGAACAGAAAATTATTCAAAAACAGATCGCCCGTGCCGCGTGCCGGACGAACGGCTGAATTAAGCTGAACCAAATTCGTTAACTTGCGCCCGACAATCGGTGTATTGTCAATTTTCTGTAAATCGAGCCGCGTTCCGAGTTCCGCAGAATCCGATTGAACGCCTTCATTTGTGCCGAAAACATTGACAATACTTTCTCCCGTCGAACCGATTACATTCAAAGTAAAATCAAACGATGCGGCTTCATTAGCGCGCAATTCGACGTTATCTTTTACAGCATTGGCGAAACCGTTATTTGATACGGAAATTTTATATTTTCCCGTAAGCGGTAAATTAGAAACGCTGAAATTCCCGCTGCCGTCGGTTACGGCATTGCGTTGAAGTCCGGTTGATTCATTTGTAATGCCGATTTCTGCGCCGACGATTATCGCGCCGTTCGGATCTGAAACGCGCCCGCGAATCGTCGCCGTATCAATTGTTTGAGCAAAAACGGCGGAACAAAAAAGCCCGACAAGAATTGTCGGCAAAGAGCATTTTTTTACAAGGTAAAAAAAATTAACCCGAACTAAAGCCGGGAACGAAAAATCATTCATAAAGTTTATTCTAAATCTAATTAGTTATTGGGGGTAACTTTTAATGAGTAAGAGTAGCTTTGTTTATAAACTACTACCAATCATCGTTGGATATTTTGGAGAAAAACTAAAATTATTTTCCGATCTTTAACTATTGAAGTGTTTTTACGATAATTTCCGTAATTAAATGAACTTTGTGAAGCAGACCGTGATTTGTCGCAGTAATTAATATCATCAGAAAAATTGCGGGAATGATTAGGTTTCGGACAAAATTGAGATTTGCCGAGAAAGTTTTTTCGGCGAGACTTACGCTTTCGGCTAATTTAATCAAACGTCGAACGCGCCACGTCACGTCCGCATTTTGTTTTTCGATCAAAAACGCGCCGAGCGGCATCGCAGGCGTGGCGTTTTCCGGCACGATTCGGGCAATTTTGACGAGCGCGGCGGCGAGATTCAGAGCCGCCGGATTTCCGCCCGTCTGAGCGGCATATTCATCGGCGGCGGCTTCCGCGTTTTCCGCCCACGCGCGGTCGAGCGTTTTTCCAAACGGGAAAACAAGCAGATCGCGGCAGATTCTCAGCAAAATTTGTTTAAAATTATCACGCGCCGTCAAATGTCCGCATTCGTGGAAAACGGCGGCGGCGAGTTCTTTTTCGTCGAGCGATGAAAAAACCTGTTCGGCAATAAACATCTTCGTGCGAAACGCACCGACGACGGCGATCACGGGAAACGGATGACGAATTCGATAAACCGGAAGCGAGACGTTTTCGATTTGAACCGGTTCCGAGAGTTTGATCCAATTTTTAACCAATCGGTGCGTACGCCAAAAAGTTCCGAAAATTCTGTAAAAAGCAACGCCGATTCCGATTATCGAAAATAAAGCCGGAAAAATGATTTTCGCCGTTACATTTTCACTCGGCGAATGTATTTCAAATAACAGATATGAAGGAATTAAAAGAGCAAAAACAAACACAAAAGCGAAAAGCGTCGGAAAAACCCGCAAACTGAAAATTACGCGAACGCGATTGCGTGCCGACCAATTTTGCACAAAATTTTCAATTACGCGCCACAAAACCGCAGCCGCAGCCGAAAGCAAAATGTTCAGTGCGAACAAAAATGCGAGCAATAATGAAATTCCGAGAAAATAATACATTAAACGTCTTTTTCCAACGACTGTCGTTTTTCCTGAACAAGCCGTTCGAGTTCGTCGAGCAATTCCGTATCGCGTTCGCTGACGGCATCAATAAAACACGCCAGAACAGGTTCGATTTCCTTAGTTCCCGCGTCGAGCAATGCGCCGAACACGTCTTCAGTTAAATTGCGGTCAAGTTCTTCGGGCGAAAATCGCGCCGAATACAAAAAAGCCTTTCCTGATTTGCGGCGTTCCAGTAATCCTTTTTTATAAAGACGATCGAGCGTCGTCATCACGGTCGTATAAGCAAACTGATCTTCTAACGCTTCGCCGACCGCACGGACGCTGACTTCTTTTTTCGACCAAACAATGGAAAGCGTTTTGCGTTCCAGCGTTCCGAGCGAAGCGATTAGTGCTTCGTGCGGCGGGCGAAATCCGCGAATCAGAAATTTCGGCATTTTCATAACTTGATTTAGTATATTAGAAATTAAATGCTTGTCAATTTAATTCGTAACTTTTAAACCTGCAAAATGCTACATTGCTTTCTAATAAACAAATGTTATAAATTCAGCTATGGACAAACTATTAATTTTATTTTTATTTACAATTCTAATTTTCCCCGTTTCGGTTTTTTCACAATCGAAAAAAATGTCTGATAAAAAAGCGAATAAAGAAAAAGCCGATCTTCTAATCGTCGGCGGAAAAATCGTAACGATGGACGCGGAAATGCGCGTTATCGAAGACGGCGCGATTGTCGTTTCCGGCGGTGCGATAAAAGCCATCGGTGAACGTGATGAAATTACGAAAAATTACACGGCAAAACAGACGATAAACGCCGACGGGAAAATAATTATTCCCGGTTTGATAAACACGCACACGCATATTCCGATGACGCTTTTTCGAGGAATTGCCGATGATCTCGATCTCGAAGAATGGCTGAACAAATACATATTTCCGGCAGAAAAAGAAAATGTCAATGAAGATTTCGTGCGCGTCGGAACACGGCTCGGACTTGCGGAAATGATTCGCGGCGGAACGACGACTTTCTGCGATATGTATTATTTCGAAGATGCCGTCGCCGATGAAACTTATAAAGCCGGAATGCGCGGAGTTCTCGGTGAAACGATCATTGATTTCCCGGTCGCCGATAACAAAACGAACGAAGAAGCGATGAAATACGCGGAAACATTCGTCAAAAAATGGCAGAATAATCCGCTCATCACGCCCGCAATTGCGCCGCACGCGCCTTATACGGTTTCGCAGGAACATCTCGAAGCGATCAAAAAACTTTCCGACAAATTAAACGCGCCCGTCGTTATCCACGTTGCCGAAACGCAAAAGGAAGTCAACGATATGAAGGCGAAAAATGGAATGCGCGTGATCGAATATCTCGACAAGATCGGTTTTTTAAATGAGAAAACCATCGCCGCGCACGTCGTGTTTCCTGACAAAAGCGAACTCGAAACTTTGAAAACGCGCAAAGTCGGAATCGCGCATAATCCGCAGTCGAATATGAAGTTGGCAAGCGGCGTTGCGCCCGTGCCGGAAATGCTGAAAATGAATTTGCCCGTCGGACTCGGAACGGACGGCGCGGCTTCAAACAACGATCTGGATTTATGGGAAGAAATGGACACGGCGGCGAAACTTCATAAAGTTTTTTCCGGCGATCCAAAAGTTTTAACGGCGCAGGAAGCGTTCACGATGGCGACAATCGGCGGCGCGCGCGCACTGCATTTAGAAGATAAAATCGGTTCGCTCGAAGTCGGAAAACGCGCCGACATTTTAATCGTCAATTTCGACACGCTTCATCAAACGCCCGTCTATAACGTCTATTCTCATCTCGTTTACGCAACGAAATCTTCAAATGTGCGGACGGTGATCGTTGACGGAAAGGTTTTGATGCTCGATTATAAACTTCTGACGTTGGACGAAAACTCCATAAAAAAGGACGCAACCGCATATCACCGCCAAATCATCAATAACTTATCGAAGCAATAAGCAGGTTTTATGGTAACTTGCGAAAAATTTGTTGGTGAAGCATAATAGGCAAATCACAAAAGCGAGATAATCGCAAAAAACCTTCGATAAATACCAGGAAAGAATTATAAATTATGCAGTCAAATTTTAGAATATTTCCGGCTTGTGTTTTATTCATTTTATCAGCAATTATATTTACAAACGCACAAACCGAAACGGTAACTAAATACGCAAATGATAATCCGCCGAGTTCCGCCGATGTGATGCGCGACCGCGTTACGAAAGCAAAGGCGCATATCGTCGTCAAAAACTATAACGCGGCGATTTATGAACTCGAAAACATTCAGCGCGAAACGAATGATGCGGCATTGAATTCGGTGGTTAATGTGCTGTTGATGAATTGTTATCTGGAACAGACCGACTACAAACACGCACAGGAATTTCTCGCCAAATTTTACAAAGATATGAAGGCGAATAACGCTTTTGCTCAGACGAATTATTATGCCGTCGCCGGACAAATCGTCAAAGGCGCGCGCAATCAACTCGAACGCTATCGCGGAATCGGTCTGAACGTCGCCGACCGCAATTTGCCGCTCGAAGCCTTGCTCGACATTGAAAAAATGCGCGAAACGCTTGAAATCGTCGTTACACAAACCAAAGAATTAGGGGCGGACAAAAATCAGAACAATCAGTCAATGCCGCTTTTAGAAGAAGCGATGAACGCCCGCGTCGCTTTGGCAAAAGACGATTACGACGCAAATCGCTGGAAACGGGAAGTTACCGAAGCTCGTGAAATGTTGGTTGATTCGAGAAGCACCGTAATTAATGCGGTTGACGGCAAACCCGTCGGCGAACCGGAAAACGCCGCAGTTGCCGCTAATACGCCGCCTTCAAACACTCAAACTGAGCCGCAAACGACGAATGAAAATCCGAACACCGTAAATAACAGCGCAACATCCAAATCCGGCGCAGGATTCAAACCCGTCGCCAATAACGGCGCAAACCAAACGAAATCAGTGAATCCGGTTAAAACCGCCGAAGTTCCGAAGGAAAATCCGGTAAGCGAACCGGCTGAAAATCAGGAAACGGTTGCGGAAAATTCTCCGTCCGCAAAGCCGAAACGCAATCGCATTGTAATCGGTGACAAACCGACGGAAGATGAAAAAAGAAAAGAACAAACCAAACCGCAGGAAACAACCGCAAAAACCGTTGATTCTGCTGACACACAAGTTGCCGAAACGAAAACTGCTGAAACACAGACGGCTGAAATAAAACCCGTTGGCATAACTTCGCCGGTAGAAGTTGGCTCGCTCGTCGAATATGCAACAAAACGCGTTAATCCGATTTATCCTTCGATGGCGCGAAGCATCAGACAAGTCGGCGTTGTGAAAGTCGAATTTATAATTGACGAAGAAGGCAAAGTCGCCGAGATCAGCAATGCAAGCGGACCTTCGATGCTGCAAAGAGCGGCAACCGATGCTCTGAAAAAATGGCAGTTCAAGCCGTTTTTTAAAGACGGCGTTCCGGTCAAAGCGGTCGGATTCGTTAATTTCAATTTCAATTTATAACACGGTTTCTATTACACGAAAAAAATGCGGCGCGGGATTGACTTTCAATTTCGCGCCGCATTTTTGTCCGCACGCAACCGTCTGTTATCGTCAGGCAACTAAGTGTTTAATAATGAAAAAGAAATTGGAAAAGAAAAAAGCCGTTTGCTTAAAACTTTCAAAATTAAAAAAAGGCAAAGTTCGCCGTTGAACGATATGTAAATTTAACGTGAGCTTAACCATTTATCCCGTGTTATTTTGTGTCATTTCGTGGTTTAATAAAAAATATGCTTTTACGAATCCTTTTTACTATTCTTACATTGATGACAATTTCAGTTTTCGCACAAATGCCGCCGATTGAAACGGGCGTTTCGCAAACTCTGGCGAAATGGCGAAGCGCGAATTATTCGGATGTTCGTTATAAATTGAACATCACGCTCGAAAAAGGTGCGCCGCTGATGAAAGGCACGATTGAGATCAGCGTCAATTTGACGGACGAAGGTGCAAAGAATGATTTGATCTTGGATTGGCGGACGACGCAGTTTGCGAATGATAAAGATAAACCGTTTGCAAATGTTACGGCTGTTAATGAGCAGAACGCGGCTGGAGCGCAAATGACTGGAGCGCAAGCGTCCCCGCTTGCAAACGTCGCTGAAAGCGGCGTAAAACCGTCGGATTCTCAGCAAGTTTACGCGCCAACGTCTTTTTCGCGCTCCGCGCTCATTGCAAGCGAGACGCTTGCGCTCCAGTCGAATGAGCATTTGATTATTCCGAAGAAGTTTTTAAAAACGGGCGAAAATGTTATCAAGATAAACTTTGCATCGCCGATCAAAACGAGCGGCGCGGCGGTAACGCGCTATGTTGACAAGGAAGACGGCGCGGAATACGTCTATTCGCTGTTCGTCCCGTCGGACGCAAGCACGGCGTTTCCCGTCTTTGACCAGCCGGATTTGAAGGCGCGGTTTCAATTAAAGCTGATTGTTGATTCTACTTGGGAAACAATTTCAAATTATCCGATTGATGGAGTGCTTCGCCGAAGAGACAATTCTTCGGAAACTGAGGAAAAAGACTCTCGTATAAAAATTGTCAGTTTCAAAGAAACTAAACCAATCAGCACTTACGTTTTCGCTTTTGCGGCGGGAGATTTTGTAGAATTCAAAGGTAGAGATGAAAGGGAGATTTTAAGTGAAATCAAGGAAGAACAACGATTAAGAAACGAATTAGATGATAAAGGACGCTTTACAATACGCGGCGATGAAGTGCGGCTTAGAACTCCTCATATTTACGTCCGCAAATCGCAAGCCGAGAAATTCAAACAACACGCGGCGGAAGTTTTTCGGCTCAACCGCGAAGGCGTGAAGTTTCTCGAAGATTGGTTTGATTACAAATTCCCGTTTCCGAAATACGATCTGGTTTTGATTCCCGAATTTCCGTTCGGCGGGATGGAACACGCTGGCGCGACTTTTTTGCGCGAAGACCGCGTTATTTTCCCGACCGAGCCGACGAAAAACGATTACATCACACGCGCCAACGTCATTTTTCACGAAGCCGCGCATCAATGGTTCGGCGACACGGTAACGATGAAATGGTTTGACGATCTGTGGCTCAAGGAAGGCTTTGCCGAGTTTATGGCGTATAAAACGCTGGAAAAAGTGATGCCCGAATACAATGCGTGGAAAGTCTTTTACGAGCGCAACAAACAAGCCGCTTATCTGACGGACGTTACGCGCGGCACAACGCCGATCTATCAGGAAATCCCGAATCTCGCGTCGGCAAAATCCGCTTACGGCAACATCGTCTATCGCAAAGCACCTTCGTTTCTGCGCCAAGCCGAGTTTTATTTAGGCGAAAAAGAATTTCAAACGGCAGTCCGCGCATTTTTGAAAAAACACGAATTCGCCAATGCGGAATGGACGGATTTGGTCAAGGAATTTGAAACGGCGAGCAAGCAGGATTTGAAAGATTGGGCGAATGTTTGGGTAAAAGAGCGCGGATTGTCGAAAGTAATTGTTTCAACCAATGATAAGCCAAATTATAACTGCGATGAAAAATATTTCTTAAAACAGACAAATAATTTGGGCGACGATGCAGATTGGAAAATGCGCGTCAAAGTCCTTATTTCGTTTGAAGAAATCGGAAGTATTAGATTTGAAAATGATAGAAACATTCAGAATTTAGAACTGGGAATTGGACAAAAAATTATTTACGAGCGAGATAATTGTCATAGTATGGTTTATCCAATTCCAAAATTTATTTTCCCAAACTACCAGGATTACGGCTACGGCATCTTTCTGCTTGACGAGAAAAGCCGCGCTTACGTTCTCGCCAATATCCAAAACGAAAAAGACGATTTTCTGCGCTCGATGATGTGGGGCAGTCTGTGGGATTCGGTCAGATTTTACGAACTCGCGCCCGAAGATTACGTCAAACTCGTCATCAAAAACCTGAACGTCGAAACCGACGAAAGCACGATTGCCACGCTTTTGAACCGCGTTTCGACGGCGATGAATTATTATCTGACCGACGCGCAAGCCGAACAATTCGCGCCGCAGATCGAAAAACTTCTCATCGAAAAAATCAACACTGCGCCGACGCTCGGACAGAGAATTACTTTTTACCGCGCCTTTGTCGCCAACGCTTCGACGGAAAATGCGCGAAAGATGTTGAAGGAAATCTTACGGAGCGCGGGCAGCCTTGCCGGCACTGAGCGCGAGAGCGCGAAAACCGCTGCGCCGGAGACATCTCTCGCCGGCAGGCTGCCGGCGCTCCGTGCGAAAGACAAATTCGACATCGTTACGAAATTAATTACTTTGAATGACGCGGACGGTTTGAAACTTCTCGCCGAACTCGAAAAAACGGAAACCGATGACGCGGCAAAACGCTACGCTTACGCGGCACGCGCCGGAATTCCGACGGCGGAAAATAAATTGAAATACTGGAAAGATTTCACCGAAAAAAATGAAATCTCCGAAAGCTGGATCGAATCGGCGTTCAATGTCTGGAACACGCCGCGCCACGCTGAACTGACTTTGCCGTATTTGGAAAAATCGCTCGCCGAATTACCGAATTTAAAGAAAAACCGCAAAATATTTTTCGTCAACGGCTGGCTCGGCGCATTTATCGGCGGACAAAAAAGCGAAGCGGCGTTAAATGTCGTCAATAAATTTTTGGAAGAAAATAAAGATTTAGACGTTGATCTGCGGCGAAAGATTTTGGAAAATTCCGACAATCTCGAACGCGCCGTTAAAATTCGTGAGAAATTCGGAAAATAAAATGAACGATATAAATTCGGAAGAAACCGGAAAACTCGGCGTAAAACATCTGAAAAGATTTTGGGCGCAGACTTTTAATTCGCGGAACGGTTTTGCGACCACAAAAGCGGAAGACGATGCGCGTTTTGATAATTTGATTTTACCCGCGCTCGGTTTGCCGATCGAAGAAACTTTCCATTATTTATTGCAAAATGCGCCGAATTTTGACGAGTTTGAAAATTGGATTTTAGAAAAAAACGGCGGCGAGATCGAACGTCTGCAAATCGAGCGTTTCAACTGCGTTTTGTCGAACAAAACTTACGGCGAACAAATAAAACGTCATCTGGCGGAAATCGAGCAAAGCGAAGATGTTTTGACGAAAGAAGATTTGGATTTCTGGGACGAAAACGGTTATGTAATTATCCGCCAAGCCGTTTCCAAAAAGCAGGCGCAAGCGGCGGAAAATGCGGTCTGGAAATTTCTCGAAATGAATCCGAACGATAAAAATTCGTGGTATGAAAAACCTGTCGGCAAAGGAATTATGATGGATTTTTATCATCATCCGGCACTCGCCGAAAACCGGAAATCGCGGCGCATTCAAAAGGCTTTTGCACAGCTGTGGAAAACCGCCGATCTCTGGACGACGACCGACCGCACGAGTTTTAATCCGCCGGAAACTGCAAATTATAATTTTCAAGGTCCGCGTCTTCATTGGGATATGAGCCTCGCGCCGCCGTTTTATTTCGGAACGCAAGGTTTGCTCTATCTCTGCGATACGCCCGCTGAACAAGGCGCGTTTTGCTGCGTTCCGGGATTTCACAAAAAACTCGAAACTTGGCTGAAAGATTTGCCGAAAGATGCAAATCCGCGCGAAATAAATCTCGACGACGAAGCCGTTCCGATTTCCGCCGAAGCCGGAGATTTTGTCATCTGGCATCAATTTTTGCCGCACGGAAGCAGTCCGAATCGCGGAAATTACCCGCGCATCGTGCAGTATATGAATATGTATCCGACGGAGTTTAAAGAAAATCTGAACTGGTTGTGAAATTAACGGAAAAATTTTTAATTTTCCGCCTGTTCCGATTTTCAGAGAAACTATTTTCTCTGAATTTTCTTCACTATTCAGCTCATCAAAAAATCTTTTATAATTTTGTGCTTAATTTCTCGATTCTCGTTTGTGCTTGTTTATAACCGTTCGGTTTGCGAAAATGATCTGTAAGATTTTATTGAAGGAAAATTAAATATGAATTTAAGAAAATACCGATTTTTAGCCGTTACGATTCTGACGGCTGTTATTTTTTCGACCGCTTATTTTACATACGTCAGCGCGGACGAAGGAATGTATATGATGGACAAACTTGCGCGGCTTCCGCTCAAAGAAAAGGGTTTGAAGATCAGTCCCGACCAGATTTACAACGCCAACGGAACGGGTTTGAGCGTCGCCGTGCCGCGTCTTTCGATTGGCTGCTCAAGCGAATTTGTTTCGCCCGACGGCTTGATTTTGACAAATCATCACTGCGGTTTCGACGCGCTCGTTTCGGCTTCGACGGAAGCGAAAAACTACGGTGAACTCGGCTATCGCGCTGCCAATCGCTCCGAAGAACTGCCCGCGAAAGGTTACGCGGTTGACATTACTTTGAGAGAAGAAGACATCACATCGCGCGTTTTAGACGGCGTTGACCGCAACAACAGTGAAGCGGTCAGCAAACGAATTGACGAAATTCAAAAATCAGAAACCGCGAAAATGGGCAAAGATATTCGTGTTCAGATTCAGCCGCTCAACGGCGGAATGTTCTATTATCTGTTCGCTTATCAAAGAGTAGAAGACATTCGAATCGTTTACGCGCCGCCGAAGAGCATCGGTTTTTACGGCGGCGATCCAGACAATTTTGAATGGACGCGCCACGTCGGAGATTTTACGTTTATGCGCGCTTACGTCGCGCCGGACGGAACTTCCGCCGAATATTCAAAGGACAATGTTCCGTTCAAACCGAAAAAATATCTGACGCTTTCGACCGACGGCGTAAAAGAAGGCGATTTTACGATGATTATCGGTTATCCCGGCGGCACGAACCGTTACCGCGAAAGTTATTCGATCGCATTTAACCGCGATTACAGTCTGCCGAACACTATCGAATCGCTGACCAAAAGAATCGAAGGTTTGGAAACGATCGCCCGCGCAAATCCCGAAAAAGCCGTCGAATTGCAGAGCGACATTTTCGGTTTAAATAATTCGCTCAAAGCCGAAACCGGCGGTCTCGCCGCGATTCGCCGCGCCGGATTGGTTAAACAACGCGAAGCCGACGAAGCGAAATTGATGGCGTGGATTGGTCAAGATGCGACGCGCAAAGCGAAATACGGCGACGCTCTGCCGGGATTAAAAGCGGCGTATGACGAATACCGCACGAACGCCGCGAAAGATTTGACGGTTCAGAATATTTATCAAATTTCTCCGGCACAGCTTATTTTAGCCGCTCAAAATGGCGTTCCGAAAGAACGTCTGCAAGGCGCGATCCCGCAAATCGCGGCTGAACAGCCCGCTTCAAATATCGCGGTTCTCGAATATATGCTGCGTCGCGCCGCCGATCTTCCCGACGGACAAAAGATCGAAGCGGTTGAAAAGCGTTTCGGAAATTTGAAAGGTGCGGAACGTGTTCGCGCCGAAGAAAATTTTGCCGAAAAAGCGTTTGCCGGAGATATGTTCACGACCGAAAAAGGTTTGAATGAACTAATCAATATGAACGCCGCGCAAATGAAATCTTCAAATAATGAATTTGTAAAATTCGTTTCTGAAGTCGCGCCGGACATCGCCGCGATAACGGCGCACCAGCAAAAACTCAACGTCGCTTTGGGAAAATATCGCCTGCCGTTTATGGAAGCGATGGCGGAATTCAAAGGCGTTACGCCTTACCCGGACGCGAATTTCACGCAGCGTCTGACTTACGGCGAAGTCAAAGGTTATATGCCGAAAGAGTCCGTAACTTACGCGCCTTTTACGACGCTCGACGGCGTTTTTGAAAAAGACACGGGCATCGAACCGTTTGCCGCACCTGCGAAATTGCGACAGCTTTGGGAAAACAAAGATTACGGAAAATATGCAGTCAATGGAACGATTCCGGTTGATTTCCTGACGACCAACGACATTATCGGCGGAAATTCCGGCAGTCCGGTTTTAAATGCCAACGGCGAACAGGTCGGAATCGCGTTTGACGGAAATTACGAAGGTTTGGGCGACGATTTTTTCTTTAACCCGAAACTCGGCAGAACGATTGTCGTTGATATTCGCTATGTGCTTTATCTGACCGACAAATTCGGCGATGCAAGCTGGATTTTCAAGGAAATGAACATCAAAGGTAATTACGCAAATGCGATGAAAGCGGGAAGCTGAATTTAATTTATTTTCTTAAACCAATCTGAAAAAACGCGAAATGAATCCGATTCATTCTGCGTTTTTTCTTTTTAATTTGATAAACTTATAGTTTTCGCTGTTATAAATATGTCCGATTTCGAACAAAAATTAAACAAAATATCATCGAACGAACGCAAAATTCTGCAATGTCTTTCAATATTTTGGGAACAGATAACCGTACAGGAATTCGTTTCGCTTGTAAATTATCTCGGATTGAAAACTCCCGAAAATCGCAGTTATACGCAACAATATCTGTCGGTTTTGAAAAACTCGCTCATTCATAAGGGAATCATTCGCAACACGAGCGGATATTGGGGAAACGGTTTTCAAATTTACGATGACGAACTAAAAGAATATCTGACGCGCGAAGCCGTTCGTGAACGTTGGTTCGAGGAAGTTGCCGAAACCGTTCAGGAAAATTTTAATCTCAACCAATTTTCCGTCTGGTCTTACGGCGGCGAACGCTACAAATTTCGTCTTCTGCGCGATTATCGTTTGAGCATTTACCGCCGACATTCTGATGAAACCGCGCAGCTTTTTAAGAAAATAGTTGAAAGAGAAATCACGGACGAAGCGCGGGAAATTGTGTTGCAGATTTTTTCAAATCCGTTTCAAAAAGAACTTTTCAACAGCTTTGACCAAAAATTTCAGATGCAGATTCTTCCCGCTCTGTTTGAAAATGCTATCGAAAATTCCGAATCAACCAATGAACTTTGGAATTTTGTGAGTGAACAAAATATTGACGATCCGGCTGTTCGGAGTTTTGAAATTGACGAACTGATCTACAAAGGCGAGATCAAAAAAGCGAAAAAACTGATCGGCACGCCCGACACATTTCATAAAGCGATAGCGCGTGCCGTTACCTCTTTAATTGAAAAGGATTTTGAAATTTCGGTCAAATACTTTGAAGCGGCGATCAAAAGCTGGAAAAAACAGTTTCGCAAACGAAAAGGTTTTCCCGATAATTGGCAGATGTTTTTTTACGCCCTCGCGCTTTTTAAGACCGACGAAGTAAAATTTTACGAATTTGCCGAAGATTTCTACGAATATTCGTTGAAAAATTATTCAGAAGCTCCGGCATTTCGGGCGATTAAAGCTCTGGAAAATTTTTTGAAAAACAGCGACGTTGCGGCGCAGATCGAAGTCGGCGAAATTTCAGCAAAGGATCTTTCCGGCAAAATCGTCAAAACAATCATTTCGGCGATCGTTCCGTCGCTGAGTTTACCTGCATTTGCCAGAGAATTCGCCGCTGAAAATCAGAGTTTGGGTTATAGATGGCTCACATTTGAACTAAATAATTTGTTAGCGTCAAAAGATAAATCCGGCGCAAATCAAGCTGTTGAAATCGCCGGAACATTGGAAAAAGATTTGGGTTTTCAGCCCGTCGGAAATTTGATTCCACCGATCGAAGAATGGGAAAGGGTTTTGAAACTTTTAACGGTCGTCGCTGAAGGTTTCGGGGAAGAAAATGAAACTCCGGTTAAAGTAAATCAAACGCGCGTGGCTTGGCAATTGGATTTTGAATACGAAGAAATTCAGCCTGTCGAGCAAAAATTCGGGAAACAAGGTTGGAGCAAAGGGCGAAACATTGCGCTGAAAAGATTATTCGAACGCGACGTTAAAGGTCTGACCGAACAAGACCTTGAAATAGTCAAAAATGCGATGTTCAAAGAGCGCAATTATTCTTATTACGGCGGCGATGAATATGATTTTAGATGGGAAAAAGCGATGTCGGCGATGGTCGGACATCCGTTTCTCTTTCTGGCGAAAAATCCCGCGATCAATGTTCATCTGATCAAAAGCGAACCGTATTTGACCGTCAAGGAAACGGGCGACAATCTCGAAATTTCTTTTGACACGAAATTCGACGGCGAAGGAAGCGTCGTTTTAAAGGAAACGGAAACGCGCTATAAAGTTGTAGAAATCACAAAACAACACGTTGCCATCGCTGAATCTCTAAACAATAACAAACTGAAAATTCCCGCCAAAGGACGCGAAATGCTGATGAAAGCGATTCAACCTTTATCGGCGAAAATTGCGATTCAGAGCGACCTCGAAGAACATTTTGAAAATCTGCCGTCGGTCGAAGCCGAAACCAGAATTCACGCACTTATCACGCCCGTCGGCGACGGTTTTCATCTCGAATTTTTTGTTAAACCGTTCGGCACGGTTCCGCCGTATTTTAAACCCGGAAAAGGCAATGAAGCAGTCGTCGCCGAAGTTGACGGCGTGCGAAAGCGGACGAAACGCAACTTGGAAAACGAGCGGCAGCTGCTCGATGAAGTCGAAGAAATGTGTCCGCTTCTTGCCGAATCGGAAAGTCCGAACTACGAATGGAATCTGGCTGACCCGGAAAGCTGTCTGGCGGCTTTGACCGAAATGGAAACGCCGCGCGAAGAAGGAAAACTCGTTATCGAATGGACGAAAGGACAGAAATTAAATCTCGTCGGCAAAATCGGTTTCGGGAATTTTTCGCTTAACGTCAAAGGCAAAAACGAGTGGTTTGAAATTTCCGGCAAAGTAAAAATTAACGAAAACTTAGTGCTTTCGATGCAGGAATTAACGCAGTTGATGGGCGACGGCGCAAAGGATTTTGTCGAACTTTCCGACGGGCAATTTATCGCCATTACCGAGCAATTGCGGAAACATCTGCAATCGCTCAACGCCGTGATGGACGACAAAAATCGCCTGCACAATCTGCGTTCGGGAATTTTAGAAGATTTCTCGGAAGAACTCGAAAATTTCAAAGCCGATAAAGCGTGGAAAGATCATCTGACGAAAATCAAAAACGCGGGCAAATTCGTTCCCGAACTGCCGACGACGTTTGAAGCCGATCTGCGCCCGTATCAATTGGACGGCTATTTCTGGCTGTCGCGTCTCGCCCATTGGGGTGTCGGTGCGTGTCTGGCAGATGATATGGGTTTGGGAAAAACTTTGCAAGCGTTGGCAATTTTGGTGGAGAGAGCCGAAAAAGGCGCGGCTTTGGTTGTTGCGCCGGTCAGCGTCAGCCGAAATTGGGTGAAGGAAGCGATGCGTTTTGCGCCGACTTTAAAATTTCAGATTTTCGGCGACGGCGACCGGAAAATGCAGGTGGAAAATCTCGGAAATTACGACGTTTTGGTCGTCAGTTACAATCTTTTGCAGATCGAAGAAAAACTTTTTACAAACAAGAAATTTGCGACAGTAGTTTTAGACGAAGCGCAGGCGATCAAAAACCGTTCGACAAAGCGTTCGCGCACGGTGATGAATCTGCAAGCGGATTTTCGTCTGATTACGACCGGAACGCCGATCGAAAATCATCTCGGCGAGTTGTGGAATTTGTTTAATTTTATCAATCCCGGACTTTTGGGAAGTCACGATTTCTTTCAGCAGAAATTTGCCATTCCGATCGAAAGAGACAATGACGACGCGCGCCGAACTTTGCAGAGATTGATAAATCCGTTTCTCCTGCGCCGCAGAAAAAATCAGGTTTTGGATGATTTGCCGGAGAAAACCGAGATTGTTTTAACGGTCGAAATGTCGTCCGAAGAACGCGCGTTTTACGAAGCGATTCGGCGCGAAGCAATGGAAAAAATCGAATCCGAAGCGGGGGAAGCGAAAGACAAACGGTTTAGAATTTTGGCAGAATTAACGCGCCTGAGATTGGCGTGCTGTCATCCGCAATTGGTCAATCCGAAAGCTGATCTCGGCAGCAGCAAACTCGAATTATTCGGCGAAACTTTAGACGAACTTCTCGACAATAAACATAAAGCGTTAGTTTTTAGCCAGTTCGTCAAACACCTCGCAATCATCGAAGAATATCTGAAAAGCAAAAAAATTTCGTATCATTATCTCGACGGAAGCACGCCGGCGCACGTCCGGCAGGAACGAATCGATGCATTTCAGCGCGGCGAGGGCGAAGTATTTCTTATTAGCTTAAAAGCGGGCGGAACGGGTTTGAATTTGACCGCCGCCGATTACGTGATTCATCTCGATCCGTGGTGGAATCCGGCAGTCGAAGACCAAGCGACCGACCGCGTTCACCGCATCGGACAACAGCGTCCGGTGACGGTTTACAGACTCGTGACGGAAAATACCGTCGAAGAAAAAATCTTGAAACTCCACGACACCAAACGCGATCTGGCGGACAATCTCTTAGCCGGAACAGATTCGAGCGGAAAATTGTCGGCTGATGATCTGCTGGCTTTAATCAGCGAAGTGTAAAATTTCCTAAGACTGATTAAATGAAGAAGGGTGTTGTCTTTTAATCAAGACAACACCCTTAAAAACACCGTTTTGCTTTTTCGTTAATTAAAACTCGAAGCGAGCAGCAAATTGCAATTGACGCGAATCATTTGATGTTCTCGTTATTTGACCAAAGGTCGTGCTGTTAATATTAGCAAATTGCGTATTACTACGGAAGTTTACATTATTAATCAAGTTAAAAGCTTCTGCTCTTAACTGAAGTCTAACTGTTTCGGAAAATTTGATGTTTTTCAGCAAAGACATATTCATATTGAAATACTTCGGACCGTCAATAACCGATCTAAACACATTTCCGGTTTGACCGGCTTCGACATTGAAGAATGCCTGACCATTAAACGTAGTATTAGCGTTTACAGGATTAATGTAGCCGTTCGAGGCACTGCCATTAGGACCAATAATGGAAGGATTTATAAAATAAATGTTTCCATTTGCTTGGAAAACTCCGGCTAAAGCACGTATTTCATCGTTAGTTAAACTACTATACGGTGTTTGTCTTCCCGAACGTGCAGTGCGATTCAATGTTCCTCGAGTATCTATGAAAGTTATCGGTAACCCCGAAGTCCACTGTGCAAGTCCTGAAATTTCAAAACCGCCAAAGATTTTGTCAACAATGCCGCCTTGATTCAAAAACATTTTGCCTTTACCAAACGGCAATTGATAAATTGCGTTGATGTTAAAGACGTGAGTTTGATCGAAATCAGCGCGTTGGCGGTCAATTTCGGGGTTCTGATTTTGCAGATAAGGCTCGAAGAGTTGTTGACTCGTACCAATTGTATCCGTCAAATTCTTCGAAAAAGTGTAATTTGCTTGAAAATATAAACCTTGCGAAAAACGACGACGAATTTCCATTTGCAGCGAATTGTAATAATATGAACCCGCGTTGGTGAAAAGTTCTATCTGACCGATATTCGGATTTGGATAGAATTTTATGAATGGAATTGCCCCCGGATTAGCAAGACTCGGATGATTATTTGCATTCTGGGTTATATAATACTGCGCCAGATCAGCAACTTGTCCGTTTTGCAGGTTTGCTAAAACAGTAGCGTTAATTTGAACCGGCGTAGTTCCGTTAAATCCGCCAAGTCCGCCGCGGATGCCGGCTAGAGGTCCGATTAAAGGAAGTAAATTAAGCGGAGTACTTCCTGTCAGCGTACTATTATAAGCTGCACTCTGCGGCAATGCGTTGTTAATTTGCGTAGTACAAGTTGCAGTAGTGTTAGTGCCTCCTAAAGCGATACACGCTGCAATTCTGCGATTACGTTCGGCGGTATTGATTACAAGATTATTTTGCGCTCTTTGGAAATCACTTAAGAAACCATTGTTGATAATATCAATTTGGTTGAGATCAATTCCTCTCGCCAAATTATTACTGCGACTTCCGACATAGCGAATTTCAAATGCCGTATTTCCGAAAAACTCACGTTGAAAACCGAAACTGTATTGCTCAACTTTCGGAATTTGTAATTTAGGATCAACTGCATTGGCATTTGCAAAATAACTTTGTGAACCAATATTATTTTGCAGAAATGAACGTGGCGGAGTAATAAATGCCGGTGTGCCAATTGGTGCCAATCCCTGACCCAAGCGACCATTTAAAGCTGTTGATCCGATGGGACCAATTGCATTGTTTGTTGCTCGACCGAGACCGAGATTACCGGAAAGCGTAGAATTTAAGGTAGTGATAATTGAATCATTTCCGTAAATGTGACTGTAGCCTCCGCGAATAACACTTTTACCTTCCGAACCGAAAAGTAATTTTCCGATACCGGATTCAAAACTCGGCGCATATGCAACACCGACATTCGGAGCAAAATTATTATAATCGGTTTTGTAGTATTGATATTGTTTCCCCGCGTTTGTTCCGACAATATTATAATTGCCGTTTCCTGCAAGAAGTGAAGCTGCCGGATTACTCGGATCTGAAATAACCGGCTCAAGTGCTAAACCGTTAGCAATTTTTAGAGCGGGAAATAATTCATATCTTAACCCAAGCGAAACGGTAAGTCCGCGGGCAACCGACCACTTATCGGAAGCATAAAGCGCGTGGTTGGAATTTCTAAACGGTGAAAGATTTCTAACCGGCGAGTAACCCGATGTCGGGCTGGTTGTGTTAAATCCCTGCGTTGCTCCATTATAAACTCCGGCTAATATGGCTAACAATCCGTTTGCCGTTGTTAACTGAGTTGAGCTGATAAGACTTTGAAAATTGGCTGTTGACGACAATGTAGTAGTATTACCTGTGCCGGCATTTGAAGCCCCAATTATATAATTTGGAACAATGAGAACGTCATTGTAAGAATTTACTATGTATTTTTGATACTGTCCGCCGAACTTCAAGGAATGTTTACCGAGAACGACGTTAAGATTATCTCCGAAGGAATATAATTTATTGTTACGTCCCTGATCCAAAAATATATTATCGGGCTGACTAATTATACCTGCCAACGTCGTGCTTGTTGTTCCCGATGGTCCGATAAAAAATGAAGGAATTGGACTTGTTCGCTGAAACGGAACTTCGCTGTTAAAAACACCGCCGCGAACTTCGTTAACGATTGTATCGGTAATAATGCGGCGATAAGTAAGTGTAAAGGTTTTGTTAGCTGAAAACTGTGTTACTTCGGGAACTTCGCTAAATCCTGTTGTGTCAACATCTGGGCGAAGGTTGTCTTCCTTATTGTAGCTGAAAACTCCGTTGATACTGTCTTTATCGGTAGCATCAATATCAATTCTGGTCGTATATGTACTACGAGTAGTATCTTGACGGCGGTTCAAAGCGAATCCCGTCGTATTCAAATTGTCTCCGCCTATTGTGTTACCCTGAGCCGGTAAAACCGACAGAACTCTCTGTTGAATAACTGGATCAATAGTTGAAGGAATATTCGTAAATCCTGGTTGTGCCTGCGCGAAGGTTAAAATATTAGAAATAGTGCAAACACTATTAACAGCTCCCGAAGGGCAGGAGATTCCTCCCGAATTTATCGGATTTCCGCCGCTGACACGATTAAACTGAAAAACTCCGGTTCGTGCCAAAGGGGTTAAAATTGTTCGCGTATCTCTTATTGACAGCGGATCTTTAACTCCTTCGTATGCGAAGAAGAAAAATGCTTTGTTTTGTTCAAGCACGGAACCACCGGTTCCAAAATGCGGAACGGGAAAAGGTCCGCCGATTTTACCGCCGTACTGATTACGATTACGGAACGGACGCGGACTTCTAAAATCTCCTACAGCCGCTCTTCCTTGGATAACGGCGGCATCAGTCGCAATGTATCTGCCGTCACGGTTGTTAAAAAAGTTATTGGCAGCAAATTCTGAATTTCGGTTATAGGCGAATAATGCTCCGTGAAAATTCTTTGTTCCGCGCGGCGTAATCAGAATAATTTGCGCGCCGCCCGAACCTAAATCCGAGTCTTGATTACTGGTAGCAATTGTAAATTCACCCGTATCATCAACTGACGGTCTGCCCGGAGCAAAATCGGTTGCATTCGTTCGAATGAACTGATCATTAATGCTGATACCGTCACGAGTGATGTTAGTCATCGTCGTTCGTAAACCGTTAATAGATGATCCCTGACCGGGAACACTCGCTACGCCCGGTTGAAGTACGGTTAAATCAAGCGGATTACGCGTAATTAGCGGAAGCGACAGTATTTGTTGTGGACTGACCGTATTGGAAACCTGTGCAGAGGTTGAAGTTACGACATCTGCACCCGCTGTAACTGTAACAGTTTCTTGAACTTCTCCTAATTCGAGGGTTGGATTAAGAGCATATTCTCTCGCCACGTCAACTTTCAATTCATTAGCGACGTAGGTTTTAAATCCGGCAGCTCCTATTTTTACTAAATAAGTTCCCGGTTCTAATTGTGGAAATACAAAATTTCCAGATTCGTTTGTTGTAGTGGTTAATTCCTTTCCGGTTTGACTTGAGGTAATCGTTACCGTCGCACCAGGTAAAACTCCGTCAGGACTGGAAACAGTGCCTGAAAGACGACCAGCGGTGGTCTGTGCCGAGACACAGATCGCCCCTAGAATGACAAGCATTAAACTTGTCAAAACTTTTTTCATAAAGCTCCTCCAAAAAATTGTTTAAGTTAAATTTAGTTGCGTATTTTCTTATTAGGGGAAATAGCATCGTCGTCTATACAAATCTCGTGCCAAAATCCTAGAAACCCTAAGTGCAATCATTACAACAAAAACAAAAATAAAACAAGGTGTTTTTGTTCAATTTTTTGGATAAAACTACAAAATAATGTATTTATTTTATTAGTTTTATTATTTATCTGGAATTGGGTTAGTAATTTAGATTATTTAATCTAATGGAAATTTCACGTTGAATTTAGAATTATTTCTCTAATACTTTTTTCTTAAAAGCGGGTTTCACTACTGAATTATCAAATACTTCGTAAGCCGCCGAGATCGGTTTGGGCAAATCGCCTTCGTCGGCGATTAATGCTTCATTTTCGAGATATTCGGAAACTTCCGCGATGATCTTTTTCATTTCCGATTCGCTTAAAATTTTCTCTTCCTTTAAAAACCTCTCATAACGTGTGATCGGATCGTTATGTTTCGCCCAGAAATCTATTTCGCCTTTCGGCACATAACTTTGATTGTCGTGTTCGGCGTGTCCTTTGCGGCGGTATGTCAATGCTTCGATCAAAACCGAACCATTTCCTTTGCGCGCGTATTCGACCGCCGTTTTCATCGTTTCGTAACACGCGAGAATATCGTTGCCGTCCGTTTGTAATCCTTTGAGGCCGTAACCGATTGCTTTATCAACAAAAGCCGTGCAATTCGCCTGATTTCGCGTCGGCGTGGAATATGCGTAACCGTTATTTTCGATAATCGTTATCAGCGGCAATTTCTGGACGGCGGCGAAATTTATGCCTTCGTGAAACGCGCCCGTCGAAGTCGCGCCTTCGCCGAGATAAACTGTTGCGACGCGATTTTCTTTTTTCATTCTTGACGCGAGCAAAACGCCCGTCATCACCGCGACCATATCGCCGAGATGCGAGATCGGACCGACAAAACCTTTTTCCAGATCGGCAAAATGAAACTGCACATCGGTTGCTCGTGACGGCGAATTTCCTTTGCCGAAATATTGCGAAAAAATAGTGTGCGGGCGTATTCCTTTAACAAAACACGCACCGATGTCGCGTATCAAAGGCGCGATAAAATCCTGCGGTTCAAGCGCGTAAGCCGTTCCGACGGCGGTTGCTTCCTGTCCCAGAGATGTAAAAACGCCGCCCGTCAATTTCGCCTGTTTTTTCAAACGAACGGTCATCTCGTCAAACATCCGCGTCAATTTCAAAAAGCGGTAAAGTTCGATAAGTTGCTCTTTTTCAAGCGAAGTTTCATTTATGCAGGAAAGCGGTTTTTCAGGTTTTTGTAAATCCATTTTTGTTTTTGCCCGCGAAATACACGAAAAGAACGAAAATAAAACCTCTTAAAAATTTCTTTTTCATATTTTTCGTGTATTTCGTGGCTAATTCTTTTTCTTCAAGAATATCTTAAGATTCTGAATAAAGTAATCAGAAGCAAAAAAAATTCTACGATAAAAGCGAAAAAGTTGAAATTGAAGAAGGCGAATAATTATAAGGTCTGCGCTGACAGCGTTGAGAAATAATAGAAATTAATTTTATTTTCAATTCCTCTGTTTTTGAAACAACTCGTATTTCGCATTTAACAGAAAACACAGCCGAAATTTAACTGAAATGTCTCTGCAACTTGTAACTTTCAGCGCAAGAATACATAATCTTATGATTAATTGTCGCGTTTTGAAATGGTTTTGTAAATTTATTATGAACGAGAAGGATTTAGAAAAAGAAGTTTTAAAAAACAAAAAAGCTGATTCAACAGAAGAATCTGAAAATGATTTACTGTCGCTCGAAATTCAGCCACCGCAAATTTTAGCCGATGAAAACGAACCTGAAATAAAAACAGAACTTTTTGATGAAGATTCGGTTGAAGAAGATTCTATCATTGAAGAAGAAACTACGCCCGCACAAACAGCGGTTTTCAAAGAATTATCCGAACCGAAATTGCCGCAATTGGAAAAGGAAAACCGCGCACGTTTGCAGATGCAGTCGCCGAATCGAATTCATTTTTACTGGTCAATGAAAAATAATCCGTTTCAGATGCTGGGCAAAGCATTCGGCGGAAATTCGGGAAATTATCAGTTGGTTGCAAAACTAATCAATCAAACGACCGGCGCGGAAGAAATTAATCTCGTCGAAGCTGAAGGCGATTGGTGGTATGACGTTGACGCAAATTCAAAATATCGTGCGGAGGTCGGTTTTTACGCCGTCAATCGCCCGTATTTTCGCGTGATGTTCTCTAATATAATCGAAACACCGCGTAAAACGCCTTCGCAGCACCGCGCCGCCGAATCGCAATTTTCCGTTTCCGCCAATCAATTCGCCGAAGTTCTCGACCGTTCGGGTTATAAGCAGGACGCGATGGAAGTCGCGTTTGCCGGAGACGATGCGGAATATGCGGATTTTGCGACGAATAACGCTTTTACAAAATTGACGGGAAAAAATGATGTCGTGTTTTCCGATTCAGCCGAAATGCGTTACGCGCTTCTTGCGCTCGCTTCGGGAATTCGGCTTGATAGTTTGCGCGGAGAAATTAGCCGCAGTATTTATAATTCGTTGAAATCAAACGAATTGGCGATTGACGCAAAGAAAACTCTCAACGCATTAGAAGAAAGTTTCGGGGAATTTGAAGAAGAAATATTTGAAGAAGAAACGACGCATTCTCTGCCGGCGGTTTTCGGCGCGAGTTTGATAAATTTCCCGCGCATAACAAAACGGAAAACAATCAAAAAAGGCGTGCCGCGCGATTTTGTCCCGAAATTCTCGCCGATCAGTTCGTTGCGCTAACATTAAAAAGTATGGCGGAAAAACCGGCAATTTCCAGAAAAACACAACAAATCGGCGGAGCGATTATCGCTCTGCCGAGTTTAATCGGAACGCTCTGGACTTGGTACACGGCTTTTTTTCAAGATTACTTTTATCAATACGCGAGTATGATTTTTCCGCCGTTTTTTCTTGTCGGTTTGGCATTAATTTTTTTCCCCGATTATAAAACCGAAAGAATCTCGCGTGGCGAAGATATTTCAGATATGGAAGGAATGAGTTTGATAACGCCGCGCTGGTGGGCGGTTCTGATTTTCAGTCTGCTTGCCGGATTCGGTAATTATATTTTTCTTTATTTTTCGTAAAACCGGAAACGAAAAATTATCTTATAATTTTTCGGCGCGAAGAATGCCTTTGTCCGATGCTGCGCGCACCAGCCACGCCGAGTATTGTCGGTAATTTCTGTCCTTCGCTTCATCGGCGATTTGTAAAATCCAATCCGGTTTTCCATCGCCGTCGCAATCGGTAACGGCAACAATATCAACGGCGAAAAACCAATTCGGCGCGTCCGATTCGACTTTATATTTTGTGATCTTCAGACCGCTTTTCGGCAGCTTGTCCTTAAGAAAAACCGCTTTTCCGGTGCTGCCTTCAATCAACGAAGTCGGAACGTCGGCGATATTTAAACGATTATAAATCTCTTTTCCAAAATTATCCGTCGAAAGTGCGGCTTTTTTAGCAAACGTTTTGGCGTTGTTTAACGCCGTAAGTTCATCACAGACAACATATTCCGAAGCGTAAAGCATATTTGACACGTCGCTTTTTACGGTTGAATTCTTTTTTTCTTTTAAATATCCGCCGCAAGTTTCGACGGTTTTGCCCGATTCAAAAAGAAGCCGAGTTTTTTTTTCGGCAAGACTTTTATCATAATTTTTCAACGCTTTAGCAAGATCGGCATCAAAAATTCGTGTCGCAACTTGCTGCGCCTGACAAGCGGGCGCGGAAATTGCGCCGAGAAAAAAAACGCCGATTATAAAAACCGCATACCACGCGCCGATGCTGTTTAACATTTGCGCTTTTTTCTCGTCGTATTTAACTAGCTGTTCGAGCAGTGCCGCTTCGCGTCCGCGGCGCGGTTTGTAATCGCCGTAACTGCGTAAAATCTTCGCGGCTTTTTCCCAATCCTGTGCCGAAACCGCCTGCCAATAAGTGTTGCGTGCGGTGCTTAAATCGCCGTATTGAAAGGAAAGCGAAGCGATAGCGGTTTGAGCTTGTCCGGGCAAATCTTCAAATTGAATTTTTTTCGTGTTAAAAGTCGAATTATTATAACGTGTTTTTAATTGCGGGACGAGTTTTTTCTTTAACGCAATGTCAATTTCTTCCGCCTGTTCGCGCGTGATCTTCAGCGGATGTTTTTTGAGAAAATCAACTGCCGCCTGTTTTTTCAAAGGCGACAGATAAGGTTTGAGTTTTGCCGTCAGTTCTTTTGAAAGCTTCAAGGCGTTTAACTCGCCTTCGCTGTGCTGTCCGAGATCGAAACCGCTGGCAATCGTTACTCCGCTGTTGCTGGTTTTCGGTAACGGAACATAGCCCACTAAAATCTTCGCGCCTTCTTCGTTTGCGATAAATTTCCAATCAATATTGTTCGGCATATTTTTTCCTCCGAACGATTTTTAACATCGTTATTTACTTACAAAGTATATTCCCAAAATCATTGAAAGTAAATATTTTTTTCACAACAAAAACGAAGGTCTGCAAACAATTTTAATTTTTTACAAATAAAGACCGATGCAATGTTTTGCAAAACGGAAATTTGCGTTATCATTCAATCAACATATATTATGCCGACCGGTTATTTCAGCTTAATTTTACACGCGCATCTGCCGTTCGTGCGGCATCCCGAATATCCCGAATTTCTCGAAGAAGATTGGTTGTTTGAAGCAATCACGGAAGTTTATCTGCCGTTGATTTTCAGCTTTCAAAATCTTCACGAAGAAGGAATGAAGCCGCGTCTGGCGATGAATGTTTCGCCGCCGTTATGCGAAATGCTGGGGGACGAATTGCTTCAAGAAAGATACACGCGCCATCTAGAAAATCTGCTCGCGCTTGCAGAAAAAGAAGTTACGCGAACGCAGCACGAAGCACCGGAATTTTACGAAGTCGCGCGAATGTATGTCAATAATCTCACCGCGTCGCTTGATCTCTGGAATCACAAATATAAGCGCAATCTGATAAACGCCTTCCGCGAATTGCAGGAAGAAGGCGTTTTGGAAATTATAACTTGCTGCGCGACACACGGTTTTCTGCCATTAATTTCGACGCGCGAAGCTCAACGCGCTCAAATCAATATTGCGGTTACGAATTACGAAAAACATTTCGGACGAAAACCACGCGGCATCTGGCTTGCCGAATGCGCTTACGAACACGGCATCGAAAATCTGTTAAAGGACGCGGGAATCGAATATTTTATCGGCGATTCGCACGCGATTCTCTACGGCGAACCGCGCCCGCGCTACGGCGTTCACGCGCCCGTCAAATGTCCGAACGGCGTGGCGGTTTTCGCCCGCGATGTCGAGACTTCGCAGCAAGTCTGGAGCGCGGAAGTCGGTTATCCGGGAAACGCCGTCTATCGTGAATTTTACCGCGACATCGGTTGGGATTTGCCTCTCGATTATCTAAAACCGTATTTGCACAAAGACGGAACTCGCCGTCATCTCGGTTTGAAATATTACCGAATTACGAGCAAGACTTCGACGCAGGATCATAAACAGCCGTATCTGCCGAGTTTCGCACGCGCCCAAGCCGCCCGCGATGCCGCAAATTTCGTTTCCGAACGAATCAAACAAGCTTATCGTCTGCGCCAATTTAACGGCGATCATCCGCCGCTCGTAGTGTCGCCGTATGATGCCGAACTTTACGGGCATTGGTGGTTTGAAGGTCCGCAATTTTTAGATTTCTTTTTCCGCGAACTGCACTACAAAGAAGGACAAATAAAACCCGTCACGCCGGGAGATTTTCTTGATGCCGGAATTGCGATTCAGACTCAGTTACCGTCCGCATCGAGTTGGGGCGAAAACGGTTACTACAAAGTCTGGCTTAATGAAAAAAATTCGTGGATGTATCCTTACCAACACGACGCAGAGCGAAAAATGACCGAGTTTGCCGACAGATTTAACGAACCGAATGAAATTCAAAAAAGAGTTTTAAATCAAATCGCACGCGAACTTCTCTTGGCGCAGTCGTCCGATTGGGCGTTTCAAATTTACCAGGGAACGACCGTTCAATATTCGTCAAACCGCTTTAAATCGCACATTCATCGCTTCGATCTTCTGGCGAAAATGCTTAATCATAGTGAGTTTAACGAAAACTTACTCAAGGAAATCGAACTGCGCGATAATATTTTCGCGGAAATTGATTACAGAATTTTTCAGAGTCGAAATTCGTGAGTTTTATTATTTATTTGTCGGATAAAATTAAACTTCTTTTTCTGCAAGTTCATTTCCTTGTAAAACTTTTTCCTGTTTGATTTTATCCGGCGATAAAACAAATACTTTTTCGAGTTTGTCGGTTTTTACCTCAACCGAAACACAATTTATCGCTTCTAAACAAACATTTTTAATAAAATCTCTAATTTCATCGGTTAACTCAAAAACCTGTGCATCTTCGTTTAAATTTACAAATTTTTCTCCTTCGCCGGTCAAAAGCCAGTGAATAGAATAAGGGGTAGTTTCTGCGATTAATTGCAGAACGTAAGCATTTGGTAATCTTCCAGCAAGGTAGTTTTTTGCCGATTGATAAGAGATTTTAAACAATCGTGCAACTTTCGCAGGCTCTGTAGTCCCGCAAACTTCGACAAATCTGAAAACAAAGCCGGAATTTTCAACAAATGTTGAATTTCTTCTTGACATAAAAAAACGCTTGTAGTTTAATAGAAATTGTCGAAACGCTAAAACGTTACGACAAACAAGTAAAGAAAGTATAACCAATAATCACACTTGGGTAAAGTTGATTTCAGCGACATGGTTTTTTTTCTTCTTTTTTAGTGTTGATAATTTAGATTAATTGATATACGATTATTGAGAAATTGAGTTTATTGACTCATAGAGTTTATAAAATCAGATTTTCAATAAGGATATAACAAGTTTCGTGTTTGACTGCGCCCTGTAGTCAGACACGAATAAGAGGGAAACGGTGTGGGAGACGTTTCCCTCGCTTTTTTTTAAATTTGCGTGGCTTGTTTTTTTACATTCCACGCATTTTTTGTTTAGATCGGGCGTTTCCGCTTTCTATTCGGCGTTGTGATATTATTTTTTTTTGATAGAAATTATTCCATCTTTCGATAATGCTGACGCTTCTTAAAATCAAAAAAATCGCTTTAATTGACGAACTCGAACTCGAATTTTCAAAAGGTTTAAATTTATTGACCGGCGAAACCGGTTCGGGAAAGTCCATCATCGTTGATTCGCTCGGCGCATTGACCGGTGAGCGCGTTTATTCCGAACTAATCAAAGAAGGCGAAGACAACGCGCAGATCGAAGGACTTTTCGCAGTTGATCTAAGCGACGGTTTGCGCGAGGCGTTTGATGAAAGCGGGATCGAAATAGAAAGTTCAAAAGAAACCGAATTAATCGTGCGGCGCGAACTTTCGCTTTCCGGCAGAAACCGCATTTTTATAAATAATCAACTCGTAACGCAATCTTTCCTGAAAAAGATCGGCACATTTCTCGTTGATATTCACGGGCAAGGCGAACAGACGACGCTTTTCAGTCCGGCAAATCACCTGGAAATTTTGGACGAATACGCCGGAATTTATAAGGAAAGAGAAAATATCGCCGCGCAATTTTCCGAAATCTCAAAAGTACGCAATGAAATTGCTAATTTGCGCGAAGACGAAGCGCAAAAACTGCAACTGCTCGACATTTTGCGGTTTCAGGTTGATGAAATTCAAAAAGTAAATCCGCAAGCCGATGAAGAAGAAACTTTGGAAGAAGAAAAAAGGCGTTTAAATAATGTCGAAAAACTTTCGGCGTTGGGCGAAGAAAGTTATTCTCTGCTCTATGAAGACGAGAATTCAACCGTTACGACGCTGGAAAAAGCGGCGCGGCGCGTTAAGGAATTAGCCGAATACGAATCGAGTTTCCGCGAATACCTGGAAAGTTTGGCGACGGCGCAAGCGATTCTTGATGATTTGGCAATTTCCGTCCGCGATTTCCACAGCCGTCTGGAATTTTCGCCGGAAAGATTGGAAGAAATTGAAACCAGACTTTCGCAAATATCGGGTTTGAAAAGAAAATACGGCGGCACTTTGGAAACGGTTTTAGCACATTTGAAAGATTCCGAAGAACGTCTGAAAAATATCGAAACCGCCGAATTTATTGAAGTGGAACTAAAAAAGAAACTTTCAAAGTTAACTTCGGAATATCTCAAAACGGCGAAGATTATCCACGAAAAGCGAACGAATGCTGCACGGAAATTAGAAAAAGAAGTAGAAAAAAATCTAAAAGCGGTTGCGCTGGAAAAAGCGAAATTTGTCGTTAAAATTGATTCGCCGAATGAAAAGGATTTGAAAAATGCCGAAAATAATAAATTTTTGACGGCAAAAGGTTTTGACCGCGTGGAGTTTTATTTTTCAGCAAATCCGGGTGAATCACCGAAACAGCTTGCAAAAGTCGCGTCTGGCGGCGAAGCATCGCGTTTGATGCTGATTTTGAAAACGACAGTTAAAACGAACGATGCTGAAAAAGCCGTCGTTTTCGATGAAATTGACACCGGAATCGGCGGACGTGTCGCCGAAGCGGTCGGATTGAAATTAAAAGAACTGGCGGAAAAACAGCAGGTTTTATGCGTAACGCATCAACCGCAGGTCGCGGCTCTGGCGAATCAGCATTTTCTTGTCGAAAAAACGATGTCGAAAAATCAGACAAGCATCGGTGTTCGTGAATTGAACGATGCGGAGCAAATCGAGGAAATTGCCAGAATGCTTGCCGGCGAAAAAATCACCGAATCTGCGCGTCAGCACGCCCGCGAGTTGTTGAAAAAATAAATTTATGGATTCTGAAATCTTGGCGAAAGTGTTTCGCGGCGAAACCGTCGAATCCGTTCATCGCGGACATCTGATCGTTGTTGACGGCGACGGGAAAGAAATTTTTAAACTCGGCGATCCCGAAACTGTTACATTTTGGCGTTCGGCGGCGAAATCTTTTCAAGCGTTGCCGCTTATCGCGAGCGGCGGCGCGGAATATTTCGGTTTTTCGGAAAAGGAAATCGCTTTGGCGTGCGGTTCGCATTCGGGCGAAAAAATGCACGTCGAAACTGTGACGAAGATGCTCGAAAAAATCGGTTTGAGCGAAAGTGATTTGCAATGCGGGACGCATCTGCCGTTTGACGACAAAACCGCCAAAGCGATGATAAAAAGCGGCGAAAGACCCACGCAGTTACATAATAATTGTTCGGGAAAACACGCGGGAATGCTCGCTTTTACAAAACATACCGGCGCGGATTTAAAGACTTATCTCGAAATGCAAAATCCGGTTCAGAAAGAAATTATGTGCATCGTTTCCGCATTTACGGAAACGACGGAAGACAAAATTGCATTAGGAATTGACGGTTGTTCCGCGCCGAATTTTGCGGTTTCGATAAAAGCGATGGCGACGGCGTTCGCAAAACTCGTTAATCCGCCGGACAGTTTTGACGGGAATCTGAAAAAAGCGTGTGAGAAAATCGTTACTTCGACAATAGAATTTCCCGAAATGATCGGCGGCAGTGAGCGGCTCGACACGCAGGTTATGCAGATTGCGAAAGGGAAAATTATCTCGAAAGTCGGCGCGGAAGGCGTTTATTCGGCGGGAATTTTGCCGTCGGATAAATGGAAAACGGGACTCGGAATTTCGTTTAAGATCGAAGACGGCGACGACAAACGCGGTCGTCCGGTCGTGGCGATAGAACTCTTGCGGCAGTTGGGAATTTTAAAAGAAGACGATCTGCGCGAATATTCGCCGATGCCGATAAAAAGCAGACGCGGCGATATTGTCAGCGAAGTTATCGCGGAAATAAATTTCAAATAATTTTATGAGTAAAGCGACACAGCAAAATGAACCGCCGAAACTGCGGAAGACGGCAAACGGCGATATTGATGTAAATTCTCTGGCGGATTTGCTTGAATTTTTTTTGAATTATGACTCGCGCGTCGCGCTTGTGCGAAATCCGCAGGTCGAGGAACTTTTTCAATGGAAACAGCAGGAAGATAAAGTGAACGGCGTTGAAGTTTATCCGTTTGAAAACGCCGAAGCGCGTCTGGCAATCGGAGTTTTTCAGGCGATTGCGGAAAACGATTCGGAAGAGAAACTGCAAAATTGGATCACGGACATTTTGCAGGCGTTGGGCGATGCGAAACAGACGAACGAGGAAATCGCGGCGAGTTACAGATTAAAATCAGGCGAATCGCATATCGCTCAGGCGCAGGAAATTCCGTCGAAAATCGAGCGAAAAGTTTATCTCACAAGCTGTTGGATAGAATCGCTCTGCACGGCGGAAGCGAGATTTTTGGGTTGGGTTTTTCAGGAAATTTACGGCAAGCCTTATCAAGTTCCGGCTCCATAAATTACGAACGAGCATTCACAACTGACGATTGAGCATTCACAACTGATGATCGAACATTCACAAGTAATGAACGAGCATTCACAAGTAATGAACGAACATTCACAAGTAATGAACGAACATTCACAGGTGATGATCGAACATTCACAGGTGATGATCGAACATTCACAGGTGATGATCGAACATTCACAGGTGATGATCGAAAATTCATAACTAATAATCGGAGATTTACATATTGAAGGAGATCATTCACAGGCGAACGAAGGTTATTAACGGCAAATAGACAAAGAAAATCCGCGAAACCAGACAGCTTCGCGGATTTTTCTTTTAATAAACAACCTACTTTTAAACTTCAAAGTAATCGCCCGCTTTATTCATCCATTCAAATTTTATATTTTCTTTTTCAAGAAATTTCCCGAACGCTTCGTAACGCATCTCCAAAAAGAAATCTTTTGAGTAACCGTCGTGAATCGGCAGAACATATTTCGGCAATATGTTTTTTGCGAATTCAAAAGTCTGCGGTTCGTTCGCCCACGGAGCCATAATCGGCAGACAAAGAATCGGCGTTCCTTTTAATTTGTAAAGCCGTTCGTCGTAAGAATCGCCCGGATGCAGAATTTTATCGTCAACGACATACGCCGTATTTTGCGGCAGTTCGTCGGCGAGAATTTTCTCGTGTTTCGCGTCGTAAGCTTTGATAACGAAACTCGAAATTGTCATTTCGCCCGACTCGAAAACTTTCGCTTCGATGTCTTTTTCAGCGAGCATTTTTACAACGTCGGTATTTCCTAAAACGACGACGTTTTCGTTGTTTTTGATGATCTCTTTGAGCGATTCGCCGTCAATGTGATCGGGATGTTTGTGAGTTATGATGATCGCCTGAATGTTATCGAACTGCGACGGTTTAACTTCGCCGTTCATAAATGTGAATTTTCCCGGATCGAATAAAATGCGGTCGTCGCCCTTTTCGATCAATAAACACGAATGAATATATTTTGTAATTTTCATAAATTTCCCCTTGTATCTAAAACTGTAATTTAGATTTTAGAAAATTATGAAAGCCGCCGCAAACGCGAGACGAGATAGGCGTAAATTAAAATGTTAAAAATGATGAGCGAAAAACCGAGGACGAGATGCAGATTCGCCGTCATCGAAGGATAGAGAATCGCCGAAGCGTAATTTTCGATAAAACCGCCGTCGTAACCTTTTTCACCGCCGAGCGTGCGGAAATAATTTTCCATCGGCGTGAGCGGACAAATCCAGACGAAATACTGCACGAGAAATCCCCAGATAATCGCCGGAATATGCAGAAATGCGATCCAACGCCGACGCAGAACGAGCAAACCGCCGAACACCGCGAACAACACGAAAAAGATGTGCAGAATTAAAACAAAGTCGGCTAAAAAACGGTAAATCATCGCAAAGTCTCTGCGATGATTTTATCACGAATTTTTTTCAAGCGGGATTTTTCTTAACCGCAAGGAGCTGATGTGACTATTTGATTGTAAATATCTTTCAACTCGCTGTCGGCAAGCGAAAATTTTTGCAGATTAAAGCGATATGTGTTTTTGCCGTTTGTATAGTTGAGAGTTTTATAGAGACAGTCGCTGCAGCCTTTGATTTCGTCGGCATCATTGTCATTGAATTTTTTGAAGTCGAACGCCGCGACTTTTTGCGATAATTCGTCGAAAGCATTTTGTGCGAGCTGTTGAGTTTGGAAATCTTGTTGAGCCGGATTACAAACATAATTTCCGTTGGAATTAACCGCCGCGAGAAGCCGCGTTCCGCCCAAAATCCCGCCTTGCGCCGTGATGCTGACAACCCACGAATTTTTCGTTTTCGGCAAAAAGTAACTCAGATCAAACGGAGTTATGCCGGTTACTGCTTCAAATTTTTTGGTGACTTCCCGCTGTCTTTCTTCAGCTTCTAATCTGTCGCGTTCCTGTTCATAAAAATCGCCTTGTGCCAACGCAGACATTGAAAATGACAAAATTGCCAACAAAAGTAAACCTATCGTCCTAGCATTCATAAAATTTCCCTCCAATATTTAAAACTTCTAACTAAGTTCTCTGCACGGGACAAAAACAAAGTTAAAAAGATATTTGAAAATAGATAACGGATGTGTTTTGAGCTAAATTAGCCCTCAGCATATGAAAAAAACACATCCGAATGCTTTGCAGCATTACGAGCAAATTTACCATTAGATAAGCGTCGCGTCGAGTTGGCGGCGGCTTTGCTGATCGCCATTATTCAACAGAACACTACAAATTTGGCAAGATTAGCCAATGTTTTAGACTTATCGGCTAAGAAGGATTCAAAATATCGGCGGTTAAAACGCTTTTTTCAGTTGGCTGAGATTGATTTCGACATTTTTGCCGAGTTGATTATTGCGATCATCAAACCGAAAGGTAAGTATGTTTTGGCGTTGGATCGCACCGAGTGGAAATACGGCTTGATATGGGTCAACATTTTGACGTTATCAATCGTGGTTGGAAACACTTCGATACCGTTATTTTGGATAACGCTCTCGCGCAAAGGCAACTCCGTATTAGCGGAAAAGAAACAGATAATCGGGCGTTATATCAAAGTATTCGGCATCAAAAACATCGAATACTTGAGTGGTGACCGTGAGTTTGACGGATATGAATTGGTCAAATATCTGGACAAGGAAAAAGTCCCGTTTCGTCTGCGGATAAAAGCTTCGATGACGATTACCAACAAAAGCGGGAAGCCGATGAGATGCGGGAAATTGTTACGAACATTGAAGATCGGCGAGAGTTACCGTTTGCGACGGGCGAGGAGATACGCCGGAGTCAAGGTATCGGTCGAGGTGAAAAGAGGAAAAGACTCTCAGGAAAGTGTGATTGTCATTTCGTCTGAAGCGAGTGAGAAAATCCTGTCGGAATACAAGCGGAGATGGGCGATAGAAACATTGTTTCAGAACTTAAAGAGTCGCGGATTCGAGATCGAAAAAACGCATCTGACGAAAGTGGAGAAGATAGATAAGTTATTCGGAGTATTGGCGTTAGCAGTGGCGTGGGCGATCAAAACAGGGGAAGCGGAAAACGCCGTCAACTCGATTGAAATAAAAAAGAACGGGAGAGCGCAAACAAGTCTTTTCAGATTAGGATGTGAAATAATCCAAGAGGTGTTATTTGAACTAAAGAGATATTCGAGAGTAAATATCTTTGCAATTCTAAGATGCTGACAACAGCTAACTTATGTCGTTTTGTCCCGTACAGAGAACTAAGTTAGAGAATTGTCTCATAAAAAGGTTGCTGCATTTTTTTAATTACTCCGATTTCTTTTTTAATTCCTTAACTTCTTCGCGCAAACGTCCTAAGCCTTTGACCATCGCGTTTTGACGTTTATATTCATCCAAAGGCTGAACGGGCGTTCCCCACCAAACGCCCTCGCGGACGATCTTTCCGGGCAGAATTCCGGCTTGCGAACCGATGATCGCGCCGCTTTTTACGGTCGCGTGATCGCCCATTCCGACTTGTCCGCCGATCACGCAATCATCTTCGACAATCGTGCTTCCCGAAATTCCGGTCTGTGCGGCGATGACGACTCGTTTGCCGATCTGGACGTTGTGCGCGATCTGAACTTGATTGTCTATTTTCGTGCCTTTGCCGATGCGCGTTTCGCCGAGCGCGCCGCGGTCAACGCACGAATTTGCGCCGATCTCGACGTTATCTTCGATAACAACAGTTCCGATTTGCGGGAATTTCACATAACCGTCCGCGCCGTCGCGGACGTAACCGAAACCGTCCGCGCCGATGATCGTTCCGGCGTGAATTACGCAGTCGTCGCCGATTGAAATATTGTCATAAATTACGCAATTCGGGTGAATTATCGAATTTTTCCCAATCGAAACATTATTGCCGATTCTCACACCGTCGAAAATCTGTGTTCCGTAATTGATGAAACAATTTTTGCCGATCGTTACAAATGCGCCGATGAAATTTGCGAGAATATTTTCCAAAACGGAATTGATAACGGCGGTTTTATGATTTTCTTCGGTGCGCCAATCGAACGGGTGAAGTTTAGCGGCGATTTTTGCGAAAGCGAGTTTCGGATTTTTAACTTTTATGACTGCGCCGGAAATTTCCGCATCGAAATCTTCAGGAACTAGAACACACGAAGCGTCTGTTTTATTTGAGTTTTCCGCTTTTTCTATAAACGCAATCTCACCTTTTCGTGCCGCGTCAAAACTTGCGACGCGCAAAATTTCGATTTCGCCGTCGCCGAAAAGTTTTCCATCTAAAAAATCGGCAATTTCTTTGCTTTTCATCAATCAAAAAACCTAATCCGCGTAATCCATATCGAGCGTCATTTGATAATCCGCCGCCATCGTCGGATGTCCGTGACGATTTGAAGCGGCGATGCCTTGTTCGAGCGCATTTTTCGCTTTTTCGCTTTCGCCGATTTTCTCGTAAGCCTTTGCCAACATTCCATAAGCCGCGCCTTCGTCGTCCGCTTTGTTTAGATATTCTTCGAGCGTTTTGATCGCTTCCGCAGTATTTTCGGCTTTTAAATATTCGTTCGCCAATCCGAATAAAACCATCGAATTATCGGGATCGGATTCGAGCATTTGTTTGAAAGTTTCGATTCTGTCTGACATATAAATTTATTAGAACAAACTTTGCTGAACGGGCAAAACGTTCTTTTCGATTTTCTCCGTGCGTTCGATCTTTTCAAAGCCGAGACGTTTGAAATGTATATCGAACATTTTGACGGCGGTTTGCCATAATTCAGTCTTTCCCGAATTTCTTTCTTCCATATTTCTGTGGCGCAGATTTCCGTCGCGCTCGCGTTTCATCGTGTTTATTATTCTGTCAGCTTTTGTCGGAATTTTTTCGTGAAGTTTTTGGACAAAATATTCCAAAATCGAATCGCTGTCGAAATGAATCAAACTCATAAACGCTTTTGTCGCGCCGTTTTCTCTGGCTTTTTCGAGAAGTTTCGGAATGTCGGATTCATTATAACCGAGAATTACAGGGGCGATTCCGATTCCGGTTTTTATTCCTGCGCCGGTCAATGTTTTCATCGCGCGAAAACGCACGTCGGGAATCGGCGTGTATGGCTCGAACGGATTAGATTTTTCTGTCGTCAGAAACGGGATCGAAAAGAAAACGCCGCATTTCATTTCGGTTAAAATATCCAAATCTCTCGTAATCAAAGGCGATTTCGTAATAATCGAAACGGGAATTCCGAAATCTTTGCAGACAATCAGGCATTTGCGCGTCAGTTCATAATTCGCTTCAATCGGCAGATAAGGATCGGTCGCAAACGAAAATTCGAGATATTTTATTTTCTTTCGTGTGCGTTTTAATTCTTCGCGCAAAACCTCCGGCGCATTTGTTTTGGCGACGATCTTTGTTTCAAAATCCGTTCCCGCGCCGTAACCCAAAAATTCGTGATAACGCCGCGCAAAACAATACGTGCAGCCGTGAACGCAGCCGCGATAGCAATTAACCGTCAGGCGCGAACCGAATTCGTTTGACCAGCTTTCCGTGATAACGGATTTTGTCGAAGTTTCCTCGAAAATTTCCAGTTTTGTCGGCGGCGGTTCGCCGATATATTCGGCTGAATATTTTTCATAAGGATTCGGCGGATTTTTAACGCATCGCATAGATGAAACAATAATTCAAACGAGGGCTGATTGCAAGTTTTACGATTTGCCGTTTTAATTTGGCAATCTTTATTTAATACTGCGATAATCATTAAAAGATTATGAAATTCAAACGGATACATTTAATGGTTTTGGACAGCGCGGGAATCGGCGAGATGCCGGACGCGGATAGCTGGGGCGACGCGGGCGCGGACACTCTTGGAAATGTTTTGAAAACGCGGAAAGTTAATCTGCCGAATCTGCAAAAACTCGGTTTGGGAAATATTAAGGTTTTAAACGAACTTCCGGCAGTAGAAAATCCGATCGGGAATTACGGGAAATGCGCTTTGAAATCTAACGGGAAAGACACGACGACCGGACATTGGGAAATTACAGGAATCATTTTAGAAAAGGCTTTTCCGACTTTTCCACAAGGTTTTCCACAGGCTGTGATTGACGAATTTATTACAAAAGCTGATGTTCCGGGCGTTCTCGGCAATTATCCGGCGAGCGGCACGGAAATTCTTAAAGTTTTAGGTGAACAGCACGTTAAAACCGGAAAACCGATCGTCTATACTTCCGGCGATTCGGTTTTTCAGATCGCCGCGCACGAAGAAGTTATTCCCATCGAACGTCAATATGAAATCTGCGAAATTGCCAGAAAAATGCTCGACGGCGAAACAAAAGTCGGGCGAGTGATCGCGCGTCCGTTCGTCGGCGAATCTGCCGAAACATTTACGCGCACGGAAAACCGCCACGATTACGCCGTTCCGCCGCCGAACGACAATCTTCTGCCGTTGCTCAAAGAAAAAGGCTTCGATGTCGTCTGCATCGGCAAGATCGCTTCGATCTACGATTCGCTCGGCGTAACCGAAGATTTAACGGCGAAGAACAACGAACAATCCGTTAATCAGGCGATAAACGCACTTCGCGCCGACTCGAAAGGTTTGATCTTCTCGAATCTCGTTGATTTCGATATGCTTTACGGACACCGACGAAATCCTGAAGGCTACGCGAAATCGCTCGAAGAATTTGACAAGCGTCTGCCGGAAATCTACGAAGCAATGTCGGACGACGAGCTTTACATTATCACCGCCGACCACGGCAACGATCCGACTTTTCCCGGCTCCGATCACACGCGCGAATACGCGCCGCTGCTCGTCTATGGAAAAAATACAAAAGCGGGCGTAAATCTCGGAACGCGCGAAAGCCTTTCGGACATCGGACAGACTATTGCGGAGAATTTCGGATTTAGCTTAAATGAAGGCGAGAGTTTTTTGGATGAGATTTAACTAAATGTTTGTAAAAATCCGTGACAAAATGCGCGATAAAGTTCGTAATCTCGACTTTGTAATGACATTTCACGCTGAAGAAGAGATGGAAAATGATAACTTTTCCATCCTTGATGTTGAAAATGGAATCTTAACAGGTGAAATCGTCGAACGCCAAAAAGATTCGGAAACTATTAAATGGAAATATTTAATTGCAGGCAGAACACTTGTTGATGATAAAATTATCATCGCGGCAAAATTAAGTTCGTCTGATAAACTTGTTATTATTACAGTATATTTAGAAGATTATGGATTCAAAAATTAGCAAAATGATGTGCGATATTTGTGGGAAAGACGGCGCAAGAATGATTCACGTTTCAAAAAGTTATGGCAAAGGCGAAAATCTTCTTGTGATTGAAAATGTTCCGGTTATTTCTTGTCCGCATTGTGGAGAAAGTTATTTGACCGCGCAAACTTTGCGGGAAATAGATAACATCAAGCGCAATCGCGGAAATATCGCAGTCGAGCGGTCTGTTCCCGTAGCCGTTCTTATTTAGCGTTTTGTATTTATTGACTAATCGCGGAGAACCTCGGTTTTTAGTTGAATTACAGCATCTTAGCGGAAAATCAAGCACTTCAAAAAAATCTTACAAATTAACATTTTATTAATTCTCTTTTTGATATTTTGCTGTGCCGAAACAGATGCTCAAAATAGAAGAGACGATCAACTGCTTTCTGAAGAACTTTATAAATTATTGGATGAAAAAGATAAGTTATTGAGTCAAGATTTATCTGCTTTTAAAGATAATGAATGGGTCGGAGTTTATTATCAAGGCGATCAGCATCCGACTCAATTTGTAGTTACGCCGAACGCAGGATTTTTAGTAACTTCAAGCAATCATACCTTCTCGCCTTCTTGGATAAATTACGGAAAAGTAGAATTTAAGGATAATCTCTTGAAAATTTATCCCGAATTGGAAGAGGGAAATCAATATGCTCACTTGATGCCGACGGAATTTGTTTATGTTAAATGGGACGAAACGCATTTTTCAATTCCGCCTGATAAATTGATCAATTTTGCTTATGCGGTTCATTCAGAATCCAAACGCGAAATTATGCAGTATTTTGCGAGAGGTATGTATTCCGATGCTTCGCGAAAAGGCTTACCGAATCTGCCGGAAAAATACAAAAACATTCTCACGATGAAACCGATAAAAACGAAGATCATTTCAGTTGATAATCAAAAGGAATTTTATAGCGACAGATTCACATTGAATGTCGGTCGCAGGCAAAATGTAATCGAAGGAATGACTTTCTACTATGCGAAATCAGAAAACTTCTTTGCTCTGAGAGTCTCTGTAGTAAATGAGAAAACTTCAAAAGCAACTATAACAACAATAGGCGGAAGCGGAGACGATGATTTCTCACCAAAAGTTGGAATGAAACTAATAAGTAAAGCAACTAAAGATTATTTTGATTATTAAAATAGTTCTGCTAAGAAATTAAAAAACGAAAAAGTTATTAGTTAATTGTCTTTAATTATTAAACTCGCAGCGAACCGCGAAAACCTCGTGCGGCGTAATAGGAATCTGCGCCGTTGTGGTAGATGAAAACTTCGTTGTAGCGGAAATCGGCGAAAATCGCGCCGCCGAGTTTTCTGATTTCATCGGTCGTTTTTAGCCAGCTTGAGGTTTTCGTATCGAAATTTCCGAGTTTTTGCAGTTCGCGGTATTGTTCTTCGTCTAAAATTTCGATGCCCATTGCAGATGCACTTTAGATTGCGCTGGATTCGGGTTTGTGTTTTTTTCTTGCTTCCCACGCGGCGCGGTCGTAGCAGAGACTTCGGCGTTCGGAAGGACTTTCGGGCGAACAATTGTAGAAAATGTATTCGTCCGTGTTTTCATCAAACGCGACGACATCGGGTTTGCCGCCGGTTCGCTCCATTTCAGAGAGCGACCATAATTTTTCGGGGTTGGCTTCGATTTTTGTTTGTATCTTAGTCCATTCGAGATTTTGATGGCGATTCGTGTTTTCCTCGAAACGTTCTTTTAATATCTCGAGTAATTCCTCACTCTGTTCAGATGAAAGTTTCTTTTTCATATTGTTTTATGATTTTCGGATATATTTTTTTAATTGGAACGCAGGCGCAAGGCTGCCTGCGTTCCAATTAAAAAAATACGCAGGCAAGATGCCTGCGCTCCATTTTAAAAGGCTGCCTGCGCTTCGTTAAATTAGCAAATTTATTATCGGTTTGGATATTAAATTTATTTTATCAAGTGATTTCTATTAAGAAATTACTTTTTCGGCGGTTTGCTCGGACGGATTTCGACTTTACTCGGCAGAGCGCGTTCGTCCATTTTCAGCAGATTTAAAACCGTTTCGGCGATGTCTTCAGGCTGTAATTGCCAGCTTTTTTCGTCGGAAACTTCGCCGCCGCCGAATTCCGTGTTGACCGAACCGGGACAGATGTAGCTGACTTTTATATCGTCCTGGCGAACTTCCTGCATCAAGGCTTCGGTGAAACCGTTGAGACCGTATTTCGAGGCGTTATAAGCCGCCATTTTCGGGTGCGGGTTTTGTCCGGCGAGCGACGAAATATTTAAGATGTAACCGCCGCCGCGTTTTTTTAACAGCGGAACGGCGTAATGACAGGTGTAGAAAACTCCGAACAGATTTGTTTCTAATGTTTGGCGGAAATCGTCCGGCGACATTTCTTCGACCGTGTTTCCGATATAGCCGACTCCGGCGTTATTTATCAAAATATCAACGCCGCCGAACACGCGCACACATTCGTCGAGCATAATTTCAACTTGTTTTTCGCTTCGCACGTCGCAAATCTCGCCGTCAACTTGTCCGTGTTCGCTCAATCTTTCGAGCGCACGTTTTAACTCCACTTTATCTCGCGCGCAGATGAAAACCTTTGCACCGTTTTTTAAGAGTGTTTCGGCAATCGCTCTGCCGATTCCTTTTGTACCGCCTGTAATAACGGCTATTTTATCTTTTAATTCCATAACAATTTTTAAAATTTAATATCATTAAACTTGTTCTCTTACTTTAATAAATATGTGGTCTATTTACAATTTAAAGTGAAAAAAGACGTTTTTCCGCAAAACGTCTTTTTTCACTTTAAATTGTTTGAAACTTAGATGGCTTCCGCATCAACGGCTTTGTTGTAGTAATAGTAAAGATCGTTGTAATCTCTCAAAGAACGATTTAATATCAGCGGAAATTGTGAAATATCTTTTGTGTTGACGATCAAATTCAAATTGCGTGCAAACGCTTCGTGAGCGTTGAGCGTCGTTCCGGTATCTTCTATCGAAGCGAAGAACAACCGCCGTCTTTCCGATGAAGGCATCGCATTGACTTTTTGCTGGAGAATCGTCGCGCCGCCGAATTCCGCTGCAAAATCGGGTGAGAAAATTAAAACTTCGGTTTTTCCTTCGCGCAGTCGTTCATTTGCCTGCGCCGGAGTCTGCGCCATATAGACTTTGTAATCGGCTTCCGCCAAAACCTTTGCAACCGCATCGCGGCGTTCGCCGAGACATAAAAGAACGCGGCGCAATTTTGTATCAACTTTGTCATCGGCTTCGAGATTTTTATTTTCGATACTCAATGCGCCGAGCAAAGAACGCAGTGCATTATTGATCTGCATTTCCGATTCTTTCGCCGCGAATTTCTGCGCGTTGTCTTCAACTGCCGGCGCAGGTTTATTTGCCTCCAACTGCTGAACCGTCGAAGAAGCATCGCTTTTCGCGCCCCTCTGCACGCGCACCAAATTCTGACAGCGCGGACATCTCACGGTAAAATTTCCATTCGGTATTTTCGATTCGTCAAGCTGTAACGAAACTGAACAATTATCGCAACTTATTATCATATTATTGTGAGTGTCGAGTGCCGAGTGCCGAGTCTTTGTTTTTACTCGGCACTCGGCACTCGGCACTAAGTTATTCGATCATATCTAAAACCGAGCCTTCAGATTTCGCCGGTTTCGGTTGATTTAGCGGGTTTGTCGGTGAGCCGATGACCGGCGGTTTTTGTCCCTGTGTTTGGTAATCATCGCTCGAACCGAGACCTCTTAATTGAAGTAGAAGATTATTTTGATTGGTCGCAAACGAGAGTCCGTCTGTCAGAGTGATCTGTTCTTTTTCGATCATCTGGCGAATTACGCTGTCGAAATCCTGCATTCCGTCAATTTCACCGTCGCGCATCGCATCGAGGAGAGTTTTTCCGTCCGATTCGCCTTTTTCGATATATTCTCTGGTTCGCGGATTCGATTTCAGAATTTCGACCGCCGCGATTCGACCTTTACTGTCGGAACGCGGAATCAGCCGTTGTGAAACTATATAGCGAAACGTTTGTGCGAGCCGCGTTCTGATGATTTTTTCTTCATTCTTCGGAAACAGACCGATAATTCGGTCAACCGTTTTCGAAGCGTCAATCGTATGAAGCGTCGAAAGAACAAGGTGTCCGGTTTCCGCCGCTTCGAGTGCGATTTCCGCCGTTTCAAGATCACGCATTTCGCCGACCAGAATAACTTTCGGTGCTTGCCGCAACGCCGCTCTTAATGCCGAACCGAAACTTTTCGTATCCGAACCGATTTCTCTTTGGTTTATCGTGCATTTCTTGTGCGAATGTAAAAATTCAATCGGGTCTTCGATGGTAATTATGTGATAACTTTTCGTTTCGTTTATTTTATCAATGATTGCCGCCAGCGTTGAACTTTTACCCGAACCTGTCGGTCCGGTCAGCAGAACGATTCCGTTACGCAGATTACAAATTTCACCTAATTGATCCGGCAGATTAAGTGCATCAAAAGACGGAATTCCGTGGGGAATAACGCGCATTACAATTGAAAATGAACCGCGCTGTTGAAAAATATTGACGCGAAAACGGCATCTTGAAGGCAAACTATAACTCAAATCCGCAGTTCCGAATTTTGCAAGTTGTCGGGCGGCTTCAGCGTTATCGCGTAATATTGACATCGCAATCATTTCGGTCTGAAACGGCGAAAGTTTTCCCAAACCGAGCGGTGAAGCGGAATACAAACTTCCGTTTATTTCGACTTGCGGCTTTTGTCCGGTCGAGAAGTTCAAATCGCTGATATTATCGGCAATGAGCAGCATTTGCTCGATTATCGGTGTTATGTCCAACAAACTCATCGGGTATTTTTAGTCTCCTTAAAAAAATTGCAAAAGAAAAAGGCGGGTAGGAGAAATTTCGGATTCGGAAGTTGAAGTATTTCAACTCTTTTATAGTTTTACGCGAAAATGTAAAAAAAAGCAAGGGAATTTTTAACTTTAAACAACAATGTAAAAACTGATAAATGTTAAATTTCAACTTTTAAGCTGTCTTTCGCCTCTAAAACTTCACAAGGCGGCGAAAATTCAGCGATTTCTTTTTGGAAATCAACTGCGTCCCATTCTGGATAAAGATGAGTAAAGACGGCTTTTTTAGGTTCGGCGCGACGAACAAGATACATTGCTTCGGTGAGTTCGAGATGTGTTTCGACGGGTTTATTTTTTACAAAAGAACATTCGCAGATAAACAAATCAACATCACGTGCAAGTGCCGAAAGAGTTTTCGTAAATCCTGTATCGGCAGTAAATACGAGTGTTTTGTCTTCCGCAGTTTCGTGCAAATGAATCGCCAGACTTTCGTCCGTGTGCGGGGTATCGCTTGCGACGGCTTCGAGATTTTCGAAAATCTGAAATTTTTCGAGCGGTTTGATTTCCATTATTTCAAGCGGAAAAGGCTGTTCGAGAAAATCGAACTTTACCGCGTCTTTAAATTTTTCAAGTAAATCTTTTAATCCTTCAGGACCGAAAATTTTTAGAGATTTTCTTCTCTCTTGAGTCTGCGGCGCGTATTTTGTGCCGAACAAAAACGGCGCGAGTCCGCCGATGTGATCAAGATGAAAATGCGAAATCCAAATCGCGTCGAGATTTGCCCAATCGAGTTTTTCCTGCGCGATTCGATGAACCACCGATGCCGAAAAATCAAGCATTAAACTTCCTTTCGCCGTCTCCAGCCAATAACCCGAACTGCTGCGTTCCGCGTGCGGCACGGTCGTTCCAGAACCTAAAACAGTAAATTTCATAATGAAAATAATAGCAGAATTTTTATCACAGAAACACAGAGAAAACGGAAAAATTTTTATTAAATCTCTGTGTAATTAGTGTCCCCTGTGATAAATTATTTTTGTATGACGAATGTAGATGTTCTTGCAATTTTCGCGCATCCCGACGATATGGAATTGACCGTCGGCGGAACGCTTCTAAAGATGAAAGCGATGGGTTATAAAACCGGCGCGTTGGATATTACGCGCGGCGATATGGGAACGCGCGGGACGGTCGAGGGGCGCGCCGAAGAAGCGGCGGAAGCGGCGCGGATTTTAAAACTCGATGTTCGCGACAATCTCGGTTTGCCCGATGGTCACGTTTTTACGGACGACGAATCGCGCACGAAATTGGTCAGGAAGTTGCGCGAATTCAAGCCGAAAATTATTCTGACGCATCAGGACGATGACCCGCATCCCGATCACAATCACATCGTCCAATTAGTCAGAGAATCGGCGCGTCTGTCTTCGATGAAAAATTATGACGGCGATTTCGGGCAGGAAAGAATACAAGTTCCGAATGTCGCGCACAATGTCTTTTCGCGCCGCGTCGTCGCATCGTTCATCGTTGATATTTCGGATTTTCTGGAAGAAAAAATGGAAGCGATAAAAGCGCATAAATCGCAGTTTTTCGATCCCGAATCAAAAGAACTCGAAACCCGTCTGACGGATAAAAATTTCCTGAACGAACTGGAAAACCGTTCGCGTTATTTCGGAAGTTTGATCGGTGTCAAAGCCGGCGAACCGTATTTCGTTCGTGAGGCTTTGAACGTTGATGATCCGATTGATCTGTTGACGCGCCCGATGAATTTATACTCGTAAAGGTCAATTCGGAAATCACTCGATTTCCAGATAAGTCCGCGCTTCCCAAAATTCTGGGAAAATGCGTTTCGTCAAAGTCGTCTGTAAATATCCGACACCTTCCGAGCCGCCCGTGCCTTTTTTGCCGCCGACGGTTCGTTCGACCATTTTTATGTGATGATAACGCCATTTTCCGATCTGTTCGTCGTGTTCGATCAAGGCTTCTTCGAGTTCGAAAAGTTCGGGAAATTTTTCGATGTCGCGGATGATTTTAACGACGGATTTTACACGGTTTTCGTGCGTGTCAATTTTAAAACCAGCGTCTTTTAACAAATTAAAATATGCTTCGTGTAATGTGTCCGCCGCGAAACGATTATTCAGACGCTTCATTGCAAACTCATCGTCAACAAAAAATCTCATCAAATTTTCATCTTTCAAACCAGACAAAAATTCGATCTCGCGGAACTGCGTTGACTGAAAACCGCTCGCCGGTTTCAATTCGTCGCGGAACAGCAAAAAATCGTGCGGTGTCATCGTTTCTAAAACTGCGAACTGCGAAACGAGAATTTTCTCGATTTCGCAAACTCTGCGAAGATTTCGAATTGCCCGCATCAGGCGTTTTTCCTTTAGATAAACGAGCGTTGCGTCTAATTCGTGCAGAATTTGTTTAAACCAAAGTTCATAAGTTTGGTGAATGACGATGAATAAAAGTTCGTCGTGTTTTGCGGGCGAACTCATCAATTCCTGAAGTTCGACGAGTTTCTCGACTGCCAGATATTTATTGTATGAAAGCGGTGCTTTGCCGCCGTAATTTTCCATTTTATTGTCGTTTTTTCCTTCTATATTTTAGATTTTCGTCTGTTTTTTGTCCATCTTACAAAAAAGTTAATTGAACATTTGACATAAGCCTTTGTTTCGGCTAAATTTAGCACGTTCCATATCTGGAAGTTAAAACACACATTCAATCCCAAAATCTTGCAGTTTAAGGTTTTCCGGTTTTTATTTAGGAAATGCGATTTAGTGCGTTTATTTTTAGCCGTAACATTTGCGAATTGCCAACGCAGGTATTCGTGTGTTCGGTGGTTTGATTTTTAGTCCGTTTTCGGTAAAAAACGGCGAATTAGAATTATTTTTATTTGAAGAAGTAGGAGGATTTACAGAAAAGATGTCAAAAACAAGTGGTAAAGTTAAATGGTTTAATAACGCAAAAGGTTATGGTTTTATCGAAAAAGACGGCGAGCCGGATATTTTCGTGCATTACAGTTCGATCACTGGCGAAGGTTACAAAACTTTGATTCAGGGCGAAGAAGTCGCGTTTGAAATGTCCGACGGTCCGAAAGGTCCACAGGCTGAAAATGTTATGAAGTTGTAAGTTTCTACGATTTACAAATTATTCAATATAAAAAGCGGTGCATTTGTTAATCTGTCGCTTTTTTATATTTTTAACGTCAGTTCGACATAAGATTTTTAGCCCACGAAATACACAAAAGGAACGAAATTTAAGACAAAAAGCTATTTAATTTTTCTTTTTTTTTGTCATTTTCGTGTGTTTCGTGGGCAAATTTCTACTTTCCAAAATTTAATTTTGTTATGTCGAATTCACGTTACTTTTAAATTTATCAGTTAAACGGAGCTTACAACCGCCCTTCTTCCTCCGAAATAATTAAAATTTTTCGTCTTTATTTTCGTTAATTCCCGGATTTTTTAACAGCTTTTTAAATCAAAAATTGATCTTCCTGAGTTCAGAAATAATCCGGGAAATATTTTGTAGAACCGTTTCGACTTCCGCTTTCGTGTTATATCTTCCCAGCGAAAAGCGAATCGCGCCCATCGCCTTTGAATACGGAATGTTCATCGCCTGTAAAACGGGCGAAGCGATTTGCAGTTCGGCATTACAAGCAGAACCCGTCGAAACATAAATTCCGGCATCGTTTAATTTCGCAAGAATCGCTTCGCCGTTAAAATTTTCAAAAGAAATATTTGTCGTATTCGGCAGCCGTTTATCGTTATCGCGCGTTCCGTTTATATGAGAATTTGGAATTTTCTCTAAAATTTCGTTTTCCAGACGATCTCTCAAACTCTCGGTTTCTTTCATTGCGTCCAAATTTTTTACAAAATTTGCCGCCGCTCCGATTGCGGCAATTTGATGAACGGCTTCCGTCCCGGCGCGTCTGCCGTTTTCTTGTCCGCCGCCGATTTTTATTGCCGGAAGTTCAACACCGTTGCGAATATAAAGTGCGCCGATTCCTTTCGGAGCGTGGAATTTATGACCGGAAATGGAAAATAAATCCGTTTCGGTATTTCTTAAATCTGACGGGATTTTTCCGACCGCATTTACGCCGTCCGAATGAAACATTGCTTCGGAATGTTCTTTGACAATTTCGGCTATTTCTTTGATCGGAAACAAGATTCCCGTTTCATTGTTTGCCTGCATAACGGAAACGAGAGCGGTTTCTTTTTTTAAAGATTTTCTGAGTTGATCTAAATTCAACGCGCCGTTTTCGTCAACTTCGAGCCAAGTTATCTCGAAATTATTTTGTTCGAGTTTTTCGCAGACTTTGCGGACGGCTTCGTGTTCGACGCGAGTTGTAATAATGTGATTTTTGTTGCGATTTGCTTCCAGCGTGCCGAAGATCGCCCAGTTATCGCTTTCCGTTCCGCCGGACGTAAAGACGATTTCTTCCGCGTATTTTGCGCCGACGAGTTCGGCAACTTGTTCGCGTGCATTTTCAATCGCTTTACGGCTCTCGCGCCCGAATTCGTATGCCGAAGACGGATTTCCGTAATGATCGGTCAGGAACGGTTTCATTGCTTGAAAAGCTTCATCGGCGACTTTTGTCGTAGCGTTATTGTCAAAATAAATCATAATTTTACGCTTTTTAATATTACTATTTTCAATTGAAATTTACCCGGAAAACACTTTACAATTAAAGCAATTAACAATTTATTGTTAATAGTTCAAATGGAAAAAGCATTCTTAAAGATAACCGAAGCGACAGGAAAAAGTTGGGAAATGAAGTTGCATCCGGGCGAGAAATATTCAATCGGCAGGGCGCAGGAAAACGATATTATTCTCAATGACCGCCGCGTTTCCCGCCGTCACGCTCAAATCATTGCTGAAAATGGAAGTTTTAACATTATTGACGGTTATTTCGTCGGTGACACCGTTAAACCGAGCGTAAATCACGTTTTTGTCAACGGAAATCAGGAGTTGAAAAAAAAACTCGCGCCCGGCGACAAAATCGTTATCGGAACGAGTGAGTTGATATTTGAAAAATTAACCGAAGAAAAACCGCCGGTATTTGAATCTTTCGATACGGAATATTCCGAAGCGAAAAAACAACCGTCGAGAGAGTTGCCGGAAGTCGCCGCCAAAGAAGTTCAGACAAGCGTAACTTATGAAGATCAGCCGCTCGGACACACGCAGGTCGTGATGTCGGCGAAGGATATTATGGGGCAGAAACCGCTTTTTGCCGACGACGCTCCGGCAACTGCTGAAGAAATAAAAATTTTGCGGCGAAAAGCGCAGATTTTGGAGATGCTCTACGAGATGAGCAAAACTCTTGGCACGGTTTTTGACTTGAAAGCAATTTTTGAGCAGGCGACGAATTTGATTTTTCGCGGAACGCCTGCCGACAGAGTTGTCGCGCTGCTTGCAGACGAGACGGTTGACGGGAAAATTCTCGATTACAGTCTTTATCAGATAGCGTTTAAGGCGCGCAACGAAAAGGTTGAAAAATTGACCGAAAAATTGGCAGTCAGCCGGACAATCACGCAGAAAGTAATGCGCGAAAAAGTCGCCGTTCTTTCTCAAGATGCGAAGACTGACGAGCAATTTGCCGGAGCCGAATCAATCGTTTCACAAGGCGTGAGATCAACCATTTGCGCTCCTTTGATAACCGAATCGAATGTTCATGGCGTGGTTTACGCCGACCGTCTCGATCCATTCGCATCTTTCAGCGCGGACGATCTCGAATTAATTTCGGCGGTCGCGGCGCAGACGGCGGTAACGGTGGAAACTATCAAATCGCACGAAAAACTGGCGCGTGAAGAAGTTGCGCGGGCAAATTACAGCCGTTTTATGCCCGAATACGTCGTTAAACAGTTGCTCGAAAATCCCAATTCGTTCAAACTCGGCGGCGTAAATCAGCAAATTACGGTTTTGTTCGCCGACATACGCGGTTTTACGTCGCTTTCGGAAACCGAAAAACCGGAAAAAGTCGTCGGTCTTTTGAATCTTTATTTTACGGCGATGAGCGAGATAATTTTTAAAAACGGCGGGACACTCGACAAATATATCGGCGACGGTTTGATGGCAATTTTCGGTGCGCCGACGGCATCAAAAAAAGATGCCGACAATGCTTTGCAGACGGCGATTGAAATGATGAAGCGTTTGGATAAATTAAACGCGGAATTGAAAATTGAAGGCTACAATCCGATTGACATCGGAATCGGTCTGCACACGGGAATTGCGACGGTCGGCTATATCGGTTCGGAACAGAGAAGCGAATATACCGCTATCGGCGATACGGTAAATCTCGGCGCACGCCTCGAATCGAACGCCAAAGGTGGACAAATTTTGATAAGTGAGGCGACGGCAAAAGCGGCGGAAAACACATATTCTATTGCTCCGCAAACGCCTTTGACGGTGAAGAACAGGACTCAGCCGGTAACATTATTTGAACTGAAATGGAAATGAAAATAGTTATTGCCAAATAGCAAAAATGGGTATAAAATGGACTTTCCAAGTTTAAACAAACTCAAGGTGGCTCCCAAGCATTTCACAGACTAAAATTTTGATTTATGATGGCATTTTCATCACTTAAAAAACTGGTAACTGATTTGATGGCGATTGATCTCGGTTCGGCGAACACGATCATTGCGGTCAAAGGACGCGGTATTGTTTTGGACGAGCCTTCAATGGTAGCGATCAATGAGCAAACCGAAGAAATTATCGCTTACGGTCAGGAAGCTTTCGATATGCTCGGACGCGAAGGACGCGACATCTATGTTAAAGCACCGATGAAAGGCGGCGTAATTGCCGATTTTGAACGGACGAAAAAAATGCTCGGGCATTTTGTCAAAAAAGCAAAAAGCGGCGGTTCACAGATGGCTTTGCAAGCCGTGATGAGCCGAACTTCTGACGTAACGCACGTTGAACAACGCGCTCTGATGAATGCGGCGGAAGAAGCGCATATCGGCAAAGTTGATATGATCGAAGAAGGTCTCGCGGCGGCGTTTGGCGCGGGCGTTCAACCGGAAGATAAAAGAGCTTCGGCGGTCGTTGATATTGGTGCGGGAACTGTAAATATCGCTATCGTCGCTAAAGGAACAATCGCTCATTCGCGTTCTGAAAGAATGGGAAGTCAGGGAATAAATGATGCGTTGGCGAATCACCTGCGCCGCAATCGCGGGATTCAAGTCGGCGAAGAAAGCGTCGAAGTTTTGAAAACGACTTTTGCTTCGACTTTTCTGCCGGAAAACTTGGAGAAGTCAATAAGCATACGCGGGCGCGATGTGGAAACGGGAAGCCCGCACGCGGTCGAAGTTACAGCTGGCGAAGTTTATCCGATTGTCGAAGGAATCGTGCGCCGCACCGCGCAAATTGTCAGCGATACTTTAACCGAACTTCGCCCGGAAATTGCCGCTGATATTTATGATCGCGGAATTATTCTAACCGGCGGCGGTGCGCTTTTAGAAGGGATTGACCAATATCTGCGTGATTTTGTAAATCTGCCTGTAACAATCTCTGAGGAACCGCGTTATGCGACGGTTAAAGGACTTATTAAAATGTTTGACGAACCGGAACTGCTTGAAAAAGTTTCACATAACGAACTTAATCTTCTTCAAAATGCCGAAGTTTCATTCGAGGCGTAAAACTTTACTGTTGAAGTAAATAAAATCAGGTGGAAAACTTAAAAAGCAAAAGATAAAACTAATATTTTGAGATTTAGAATTTGAAATTTAGATAAAAAACAAAAACGAGCGGGATAAATTCATTTGAGTTTATCCCGTTCGTTTTTGATTTTCTTTTTTTCAGCTATATTTAATGGAAGATGGAGTTTCTGAATTCATTCAAAAAACAAATTTTAGTTGCACATATCAGCGGAATTCCGGTGCGAATTGATTATCGCTGGTTTTTCGTGTTGGTATTTGTAACGTGGCTCGCCGCCAACAGCATTTTAAAAATAATTGACAATTTGCTGATGGCTTCAATTCTCGGTTTGGTCACGACACTTTTGTTTTTTGCTTCGATAATTCTTCACGAACTTGCACACGCATTCGTCGCACGAATGGAAGGAATCGGGATTTTGGATATTGTTCTTCATCCGTTCGGCGGAATGGCGCGAATGCACCGCGAACCGGACACGCCGCGCGCCGAATTTCGCATCGCCATCGCCGGACCGGCGGCGAGTTTTCTGCTCGGACTCGCATTTTTAGCTCTGATGACCGGCTCGCAGTCAATCGGAACGAAAGCCTTAACACCTGTATTTTTCTTATTGTTTTTTTCGAATATTTTGCTTGCAATTTTTAATTTGTTTCCCGGTTATCCTTTAGACGGCGGAAGAGTTTTGCGGGCTTTCCTATGGCGGCGCGGAAAAGATTTGAACGAAGCGACGGCATTAACTGGGCGTTTCGGGCAAATAATTGCCGTTGTTTTAATTGTTTTCGGTATTTTCGTCGCGCTTGTTCGCGCTGATGTTACGGGTTTATGGACGATTGTCGTCGGAGTTTTTTTGTTTGATGCGGCGCGGGAGATTATCAGCCAGATCAATAATTTAGATAATCTGACGGTTTCCGAAGTTATGCAGATTCCGATTGCGGTTGAACCGGGCGCGACAGTTCAGCAATTTGTTGACCGCCTTGTTACACTTCACCGCCGAGAAATTTTTCCGGTAGCGGCTGAAAAACAGTTTTACGGATTTGTTTTACTTGAAGATTTGAAAAACTTGCCGCGTGAAAAATGGAACACTACAAAAATCGAAAAAATTATGCGTCCCGTCACGCCGAATTACTTTGTCGAAGCGGAATCATATCTCACCGAAGCGCAGGAATTGATGCGTATCAACGGAATCGGCGCACTCGGCGTGATTGATAAACAAGGAAAACTCGTCGGTTACATTCAGCGCGGGCGAATAAAGAGACGAAGTTAATATTATCTGATAACGGCAGAATTACTTGTAGTTCTGCCGTCGAAAGAAGCAATTGAAACTACAATTTCGTCCATCTTGGAACGACTCAAACTCGAAGACGGAATGCCGTTTGTCAAAATTGAAAAAACAAAGCGTTCGCCGGATGCAGAAGTAACATAACCGGAAAGTGCGGAAACCTGATCCATCGTTCCGGTTTTTCCGCGAACATTGGCTTGAGCTTTTGTGTTTCCGAAACGGCTTCGCAAAGTTCCGTCAATTCCGCCGATAGTCAGCGCGTTCATCCAAATACCGGAATTGCGACTTTTCGCCATATAACCGAACAAAGCAACACCGGAATCAGGCGTGATTATATTATGACGCGAAAGTCCGCTGCCGTCATATTGCACGACATCACCATTCGCAATTCCCGCTTGACGAAGGAAATTCCCGACGACTTCGATACCGCGCTGTTCGGACGACTTTGAAGAATCGGATTTATCGCCCAATTGTTCGCCTAACGCCCGCAAAATAAGTTCCGTGTAAAGATTCTGACTCGGTTTCAAAGTTTTCGCAGCGATAATACTGAGCGGCGGTGATTCGAATTTGGTGATTTCCGTCAAAGTTTCCGTCGCCAGCGGTTGACCGTCGCGGTCACTGCGATTCATAACTCGCGGCTGTCCCGTAAATGTTACTCCCTTTTGTTCGAGAACCTGTTTTAACAATCTGACAAATCCGCTCGCAGGACGCGAAAGCGCGATGTAACCCGAAAAACCATTATCATTTACGGGCATCGTGCCGGAAACTTCGAGGACGTTTTCGCCGAGTTTTTTTGTAACGCGCAAATCTCGCCGCGTTCCCGCCGCAACAGTTTTCGTTTTATTAACTATTGCCATCAAACTTGATGTCGGTTGAATCACGACAACACACGGCGAACCGGCAAAACCCGGTTTTACGCTAATATCTACCGCATTATCATTAATATTCAAAGTGGAAATTTCCGCGCCGTAATACCATTGCAGGTCATCCCATTCCCAACCCGCCGGAACGGGATCGGAGTTGAAATATGTTTCGTCGCCGATCAGATTTCCCTCGACTCTTTTCACGCCCGACTGAATGATTTTATCCGCCAATGCGTTTAATCCGCCAAGATAATCGCCGTCGTAAAATGAAGTGGAAATCGAAGGATCGCCGCGCCCGTAAATTATCAGATCGCCGCGAATAGTTCCGTTCGCTTCGGGTGTTCCGTTTGCATATACGCTCGTTACAAAACGAAAATTCGGCGTAAGTTTTTCGAGTGCCGCCGCGACGGTATAACTTTTCATATTCGATGCCGGCATAAAATATTTGTCCGAATTTTGCTCGAAAACCGTCGCGCCCGTATCGAGCGAAACGATTTTTACGCCGATGTGCGCGCGTTTTAGAAGCGGATCTGCGAGCGTAGAAATTATTTTCGTCTGCAGATCGTTTACCGAATTTTTAGAAGACGGCGGCAACGGAACGGGCGGCGTAAAAGTCGGAACGGGCGACGGCGACGGTTTGGCAATTACACCTTTTGCCGGTGTCGGCGTGGGCGTTGCGGATATGCGCTTTCTGTTATCAGTCTGCGCCGAAAAACCGGACGCTAAACTCAAACATAAGAAAGCCGTCAAAATTGCGATTGTTATTCGTTTGTTTTTCATTTTAAAAAATTATGTCGCGGGACTTCAAGTTTCGGATTTTAGATTGAAAACTTACCAACCGGCAAATCAGCACATCCGAAATCCAAATCTAAAATCCCACGACATTTTTACACAGAAGAAAATGTGAGGTCTATGAAACTATTTTTTGCCGAGCAAACTGTCAATGTCGCTTTGCGGCACTTTCAGATTGAATAAAACAGCATTGCCGTTGCGCGTAATTTCCGCATTTTCGATCATTCGCACATAAAGCTGATCTTTTGGTTTTTTAGAACTGCCGAGAAAAGTTTTGCCGAGCATCTGTAAACCTTCGAGCATTTCGTGCAGACTTTGTGCCTGCTCTTCTTTCAAGGTTTTGGCGTTCAATGCAACCATTACCTGATTATTTTCAATAGTTAATGCGCCGGACATTTCGCGGACGGATTTGATGTTTCTACCGATTTCGTCATTGTCAACATTTATAAAATCAGCTAAACCGTTCGGCAGCTTTCCGCCGAAATTAAGAACCGCGTTCGGATTTTGATAAACCATTCCGAGAACTTCCGGGCTGACGGTTGATTTTTTTTCAAACGCTTCACGAAGACGACCTTCCGTGCCGATTACTAAAGTATTTGTATCATAAGCCGAAATTGCAATCTCGCGGCTCAGACTTTTGCCGACTTTATCCAAAACTATGTCGAGCATCGAACTTTTGCCTTGCGGTTTGTTTTGGTCAATAAGTTCTTTCGGCGTAAAAATATAAACCGTACGGCTGCCGATTTTTTTCTCGGTATATTTTCCTTTCGAGGCGAGTTTGGCAACTGCTAAAAGTGCGCCCGAATTAAATGTTCCGCGCGCCATTATAAACGGCTCAAAATCAACTTCCTTAGCTGAAATTTGTTTGGCGGCAATTCCGGCGGAAACTTGCTGAAATTGTCGCAGATCGAGTCCGGTTTTATTTTTCAACTCGTCGAGTTTTGCATTTATCTCAGTCAATGCGCCGGGATCAGCCGAAAACATCTGCGGCAAAGCAGTATTAAAAAGTCTCTGCGCGTCCATATTAATAACAATGTCCGAAGCCGGAAGAAGTCCGACAAGTTCATTATTTCCACGCGCCGAAGCCGTTTCTTCGACAAAAGCAAAACTGACGACGCTCATAATAAACGCCGCAAAAGTAAACAAAGCAAAAATTTTATTTCTCATTTCGATTTATAAATTCCGTCCGACTAATACTCATTTTACAGATGAATTATAAAGGTTGAAAAGTTGGCTGTTAAGTTTTCACAGAATAAAATCAGGACAGGCAGAAATACGATTCAAATTTTGTTATTTCATTTCCAATATGAAACCTTTTATTTTATACTCACGTAAAAGTTCTTCGAGACAAACGAATTCTTAATTCCAGACAATTTTATGATAACCCGAAACCTGCGATTTTTGTTCGCATCTTTATTGATTTTTTCGTTTTCCGCTTTTATTTACGCGCAGACGCGCACGGATGTTTATGCGATCACGAATGCCCGAATTGTTACTGTTTCCGATAAAATCATCGAACGCGGCACGGTCGTCGTGCGCGGCGGCTTGATCGAATCGGTCGGCGCGGGATTGAAAATTCCCGCCGATGCGCGTGTCATTGACGGAAACGGTCTGATCGTTTATCCCGGATTTTTCGACGCGCTGACAAATCTCGGAATTCCGGCGCAAACTGCGGCGACTCAAACTCGTCGCGGTCGCGGACAGACTGCGCCGAGTGCGGATTCGTCAAACGCTTCAAATTCAAATTATCCTGACGTTCTCCAGCCGGAAAATACCGCATTCGACGAATTAAAAGCGGGCGAAAGTCAGTTTGAATCACAGCGCAACGCCGGATTTACGACGGTTTTAACGGTCGGCAGCGACGGGATTTTTCAAGGTCAATCGGCGGTAATAAATCTCGCGGGCGACACGGTTTCTTCGATGGTAGTCAAATCGCCGTTTGCCGAACACGTAATGTTCAGAACCAACAACGGCGGTAATTATCCGAGTTCGCTGATGGGAACTTTTTCCGCGCTTCGGCAGATGTTTCTCGATGCGAATCGGCTCGTCGAAACGAAGAAAATGTATGTGGCGAATCCGAAAGGTATGAAACGCCCCGAAGCCGACGCTTCGCTCGAAGCGTTGATTCCGGTTTTAAGCGGACAAATGCCGATCGTGATGAACGCCAATTCGGAAAGGGAAATTAACCGCGTTTTAGATTTAACGGAAGAATTCAAATTAAAAACCATCGTCGCTGGCGGCACGGAAGCGTGGAAAACGGCGGCGCGTTTGAAACAATTGAATGTTCCGGTTTTGTTATCACTCGATTTTCCGCGCCGGACGACTGCATCTTCGCCCGAAGCCGATCCCGAACCGCTCGAAATTCTGCGTCTGAGAGTCGAAGCACCGAAAAATCCGGCGCGTCTGACACAAGCCGGAGTTCGTTATGCGTTTCAATCGGGCGCGTTGAAAAATATGAACGATTTCGTGAAGAACGCGAACACGGCAGTTGAAAACGGTCTGTCAAAAGATGCGGCAATTCGCGCGATGACCTTGAGCGCGGCGGAAATTCTCGGCGTGAATAATCAACTCGGTTCGATAGAAAACGGCAAAATCGCAAATCTCGTCGTTTCGCGCGGCGATATTTTTAATAAAGATACAAATATAACGCACGTTTTCGTTGACGGGAAACTTTTCGAGCAAAAGGAAAAACCGAAAGCAAAACCGGGCGACAAAACAGCAACGGCGCAAAACGGTTCGGTGATGCAGGTCGGCGGAAACTTCGATATTACGATTGAAATTCCCGGACAAGCCGCGAGCGGAACATTAAATCTCGTTCAGCAAAACGGCGAACTCGAAGGAAGTTTGCAGACGCAGTTCGGCACGACAAATGTCGAGCAGGGAAAAGTTACGGCGGATGGTTTCAGCTTTTCGGGAACTGTTGATTTTCAAGGTCAATCACTCGAAATTTTCGTCAAAGGAACGGTCAGCGGAAACAATATCAGCGGCACGATCACGTCGTCGCAAGGCGCGATTCCGTTTTCGGGAAAAAAAGTTCCGTAAAGCCGAGATCGCAGGCATCCTGCCTGCAATTTTTTCATTTTGATAAAAATTTAGACAGCAAAAAAAACAGGATAAAGTTCGCATCTAATGCGCTTTAACACGCAGGCAGGATGCCTGCGCTCCCGACAAATTTTATGAAAAAACTAAAAGTATTTTTTCTACTTACAGTTTTGTTTTTAACGGCGATTCCGAGTGCATTCGCCCAACAAAAACAGGACATTTTAATCAAAAACGCGACCGTGATGACTGCCGCAAACGGCACACTTGAGAACACGGACATTTTGATCAAAGACGGCAAAATTTCGCGCATCGGCAAAAATCTGAGCGCGGGAAATGCTCAAGTGATTGACGCGACGGGAAAATACGTTACGCCGGGAATTTTCGACGCGCATTCGCATATGATGATGGACGGCAGCGTCAACGAATTTTCCTATTCCGTAACTTCGATGGTGCGGACGCAGGACATTCTCGACCCGACCGACATTGCAATTTACCGCGCACTTGCGGGCGGCGTGACGATGCAAAATCTTCTGCACGGTTCGGCAAATCCGATCGGCGGACAGAACACGGTCGTCAAAAACAAATTCGGTCGTCCGCTGAGTGAATTTTTGATTCCGAACGCGCCGCCGGGAATAAAATTCGCGCTCGGCGAAAACGTTAAGCGTTCGAATTATAATCCGTCGCCCGGTTCGCCGCAGCGTTATCCGGCGACGCGAATGGGCGTTGTTGAAACAATCCGCGATGCGTTTTTGCGGGCGCGTGATTACAAACAATCTTGGGACGATTACAAAGCGAAAAAGACGAAAGTTCCGCCGCGCCGCGATCTGGAACTTGAGCCTTTGGTTGAAGTTTTAGAAGGAAAACGTCTGGTTCATTCGCACGGTTATCGTTCGGACGAATTGCTCGATTTGATGCTTTTGGCGGACGAATTCGGGTTTAAGATCGCCACGCTTCAACACGGACTCGAAGCATATAAGATCGCGCCGGAAATCGCCAAACGCGGCACGGGCGTTTCGATCTTTACGGACAGTTGGGGTTACAAACTCGAAGCCTACGACGCGATTCCTTATAACGCTTATATTCTTTGGAAAAACGGCGTAAATGTTTCGATCAATTCCGATTCCGCCGAACGCATCAGACGTTTAAATCTGGACGCGGCGAAAGTGATGAAATACGGCGGTGTGCCGGAAGAAGAAGCGTTGAAAATGATAACGATCAATCCGGCGATTCAATTCGGTTTGGGAAAACAGACGGGTTCGATCGAAATCGGGAAAGATGCCGACATCGTAATTTGGTCGGGACATCCGTTCAGCCCGTATTCGATTGTTGAAAACACGATGATTGACGGCGAAATGTTTTTCGAGCGTTCGAGAGATTTATTGAGAAGACAGGAATTTGCCAAGGAACGCGAAAAACTTGAAAAAATGGATGTCAACAAATCGCCTTCATCCGGCGGAACTCAGCCGTCAATTCCGCGCGAACGCGGCGACGAACATCTCGACGATTCCGAACACGACGGAGGACAACGATGAAGATTTCAAATTTCAAATTTCAAATTTCAAATATAATGTTTAATAAAATTTCAAAATTCGTCTTCCTATTGTTGTTTGCTGCTTACTGCTCACTGCAAACCGCCAACGCACAAAATGACGGTTCGGAACAGAATTTGACCGGAAAAGCGGGAACATTTGCGATCACGAATGCGCGGATTTTTACTGTTTCCGGCGCGACGATTGAAAATGGAACCGTCGTTATCAGGGGCGGGAAAATCACGGCGGTCGGCGCGAATGTAACAATTCCGGCTGGCGCGGAGCGGATTGACGGCACGGGAATGAGCGTTTTCCCGGGAATGATTGACGCGGCGACGAATATGGGACTCGTCGAGATCGGCGGCGGCGTGAACGGTTCGGTTGATGTTGCCGAAACCGGAAATATGAACTCGAACGCGCGCGCTATCAAAGGGATCAATCCGCATTCGGCGCATATTAACGTAACGCGCGTCAATGGAATCACGACCGTGATGACGATTCCGACGAGCGGCGTGATTTCCGGGCAGTCGGCGGTGATAAATCTTAACGGTTCGACGCAGGACGAAATGGCGATCGTGCCGGAATTCGGTCTGGTGATAAATTTCCCGCGCGTTTCGACGTTCGGCGGATTTACACCGGATTTTCAACCGCGAACTATCGAATTCAGCGAAGCGATCAAACGACGAGATAAAAATCTCGAAGATTTAAAGAAAATTTTTGATGATGCACTCGCTTACGCTCGCGTCAAAGAAGCATACGCCAAAGATAAAACTCTGCCTTATACGCCGAACGATCTTAAAATGGAAGCATTGATTCCTTATGTTCGCGGCGAAAAACCGATCGTTTTTACCGCCGAACGCGAACGCGACATTCGCGGCGTGGCGAAATTCGTTAATGAGATGAAGATCAAAGGAATAATCATTGGCGGTGCGGAAGCGTGGAAAGCGGCGGACGATCTGAAGAAAAACAATATTCCCGTGATCTTTACTAACATTTACAATCTGCCCGCAAATGCTGACGATCCGTATGATTATTATTACGCCGCGCCTTCGCAAATGCAGAAAGCGGGCGTAAAATTTGCAGTTTCGACCGGAAACGACGGCGCGGAAGTGCGCGATCTGCCGTATCACGCGGGAATCGCGGGCGCGTTCGGGTTGGGAAAAGATGAAGCATTAAAGTCCGTGACGCTTTATCCGGCGCAAATCCTCGGAATTGCAGATCGTTACGGCTCAATCGAAAATGGGAAAATGGCAAATATCGTCGTCGCTGACGGTGATATTCTTGATGCGCGAACGAACATTAAATATCTGTTCATAAACGGAAAAATGCTGCCGTTGACGAGCAGACACACGGAACTTTTCGACGCATTCAAAGACAGAAAATAGAAAGCCGGAAGCGCAGACATCCTGCCTGCAAATGAGCATAAATAAAAAAGAACCTGTTGTCTGATGAAACAAGTTCTTTTTTGGTTTTTACGTGCAGGCAAGATGCCTGCACTCCCGGCTTTTTTAACGATTTGCATTTAGATAAACTAAAAAGTTACGATAAAATCTAACGATTGATTATAACTACTAAGGATAAAAAATTATGAAATTACCAGGCGGATTCGATATGAATCAGATGATGAAACAAGCCCAGGAAATGCAGGAAAAAATGGGCAGGGAAATGAAAGGAATGACCGTTGACGCGACTGCGGGCGGCGGCGCGGTAACTGTTAAAATGCGCGGGGATTTTGAAGTTTTGGAAGTCAAAATCTCGGAAGACCTTATCAAAGACGGCGATGTTGAAATGATCCAGGATTTAACCGTCGCCGCGCTTAACGAAGCGAAACGAAAGGTCGAAGAATCGCTTCAAGGCAAACTCGGCGGAATGCTTCCTCCCGGACTTATGTAAAACAGTCAACAGTTATTAGTTATCAGTTATCAAAAATCTACTGATAACTGATAACTGATAACTGATAACTGTTATTATGCTCGAATACTCAGAACCCGTCGCCAAACTAATTGACGAATTCAAACGTCTGCCCGGAGTCGGTCAAAAATCGGCGCAAAGGCTGGCGTTTTATATTTTGCGGCGACCGGAAGCGGAAGTCGAAAAATTTATCGAATCGTTACGCGAAGTTAAGGAAAAGATAATTTTCTGTGGCATCTGCAACAATTTGACCGACACTGATCCGTGTCAATATTGCGCTTCGCTGACGCGTGACCGTTCGATGATCTGCGTCGTCGAAGAACCTTATAACTTGGTTGCCATTGAAAAAACGCGCTCGTATAAAGGTCTTTATCACATCTTGCACGGTTCACTTTCGCCGATTCGCGGTGTCGGTCCCGACGAATTGATGCTGACGAATCTACTGCCGCGTCTGATGCCCGACAACAACGAAGGAATTGATGTGGCAGAGATCATCGTCGCCACAAATCCGACGACCGAAGGCGAAGCGACGGCGAATTACATCGCGCGTCTGTTAAAACCGCTCGGCGTTCGCGTAACGAGAATTGCGATGGGAATGCCTGTCGGTTCTGACTTGGAATTTGTGGACGAAGTTACGATGGACAAAGCGATGTCGAACAGACACGATATTTAGAAAAAAGTGGATAATGGAAAATGGATAGTGAATAATTAAAGAAAAAACATTGTTCATTATCCATTTTTTATTTTCCGTTTATGAAAACAAACATAAAAAATCTAAGCCTCGGCGATATGCTTCGTGATCGTCGGGGTTCTGTTTTTTATAAGTTTGTCGTTTTTATTTTCAGCGTCGCGCTGCGGCTTTTTTTTCGGCGGATCGAGACGGTTAATATCGAAACTGTTCCCGAAAATTGCGGTTTGGTTTTTGTGATGAATCATCCGAACGGTCTGATTGATCCCGCGCTCGTGTTTGTCGCTCTGCCGCGCAAGATTTCGTTTTTGGCAAAATCAACTTTGTTCAAAATGCCCGTGATTAAAAACATTTTGAACACGGTTGACGCGCTGCCGCTTTACCGGAGAGTTGATGCGGGCGAAGATGTTACGAAGAATTTGCGGACGTTCGAGATGTGCGAAAAACTTCTGCAAAAAGGCGGCGCGATTGCGCTTTTTCCCGAAGGCGTTTCGCATAATTCGCCGAAGATGATGCCGATGAAAACGGGCGCGGCGCGAATCGCGATCGGCGCGGTTTCGGTCAGCGAGAAGTTAAATTTGCGCATCGTTCCCGTCGGGATGTTTTACACGAGCAAGACGACTTTTCGCAGCGAAGCACTGCTTTATTTCGGCGAATCTCTTCCCGTCAAATCCGTTGCGCTCGACGAAAATAATCAGCCGCCGCGTGATGCGGTCAGGGAATTGACCGACGAGATCGAAGCGGCGTTAAAGGAAATTACCGTCAACGCCGAAACGGTCGCCGAAATTGAAACCGCCGAAAAAGCCGAAGATTTATTTTCATCCGTTTATGAAGGCATCAATCTCGAACAAACTCTCGCGTCGCGTTTTACGTTCATCAAACAATATATTTCTGAACCTTTGAACAAGCGTTTCGGGACGGAAATCGAAAAAGATTCGCTCAAAAAACGCATCAACAGTTACGAGAAAAAACTGAAATTATTAAATCTCGAACCGGAAAATCTCTCGCTCGAAAATCATTCATTCTGGTATGTTTTCCGTCATTTCATCTTGCGCGGACTTTTACTTTTGTTGTTTCTGCCGTTTTCGATTGTCGGCACGATTCTGCATTTTCCGGCGTATCAAATCTGCAAAATTCTCGCGTATTTCTACGGCAAACACGGCGTTGACGACGTTGTTTCAAGCGTCAAAATTCTCGCCGCGATGATGTTTATGCCGCTGACTTGGATGATTACAGCGGGAATTCTGTATTTTTATCGGGATTGGCAAATCGCCTTAATTTCGATTCCAATTTCGATGCTGTGCGGCTACGTCGCGCTCGTTTCGCTCGAAGAATTTGCCGAATTGCGCGGTTGGTGGAAAGCGGTCTGGCTGTTTTATGTAAAACGCAATCTGTTTTTGAAGTTGGTTTTGGAAAGACGGGCGATTTATCAAGAATTAGAAAATAACGAAAAATGGAAAATGGAAAATGGAAAATAAAATTCAAACATTTTCCACTGTCCATTTTCCGTTTTCCATTTAACTTATTCTTCAAACATTTTCTTCAAACTTTCCGTATAAGGCGCGCGCGCCACGCCTTTTTCGGTGATGATCGCGTCAACGAGGTCGTTCGGCGTAACGTCGAAGGCGTAGTTGCTGATCTCGATGCCGTCGGGCGAGAGCTGAATGTCTTGGATGTGCGAGATTTCGCGGACGTTTCTTTCTTCGATGGGAATTTCTTCGCCCGTCGGGCAGTTCATATCAACCGTCGAAAGCGGCGCGGCGACGTAGAACGGAATGTTGTGCCGACGCGCTAAAACCGCGACCATATAAGTTCCGATCTTGTTAGCGACATCGCCGTTCGCGGCAATTCTGTCCGAGCCGACGACGACCGCCTGAATCTCGCCGCGCTTCATAATGTGACCGCTCATACTGTCCGTAATCAGCGTTACGGGAATGTCGTCCTGCAAAAGTTCCCACGCCGTCAGGCGTGCGCCCTGCAAATACGGACGGGTTTCGTCGGCGAAAACGGAAATCGTTTTGCCTTGATCTTTCGCGCCGCGAATTACGCCGAGTGCCGTTCCCCAAACTCCGCCCGTGGCGAGCGCGCCCGCGTTGCAGTGCGTCAGAACGTTTGAATTATCTTCAAGCAGTTCGCCGCCGAATTGCGCGATCAGACGCTGTGATTCGATGTCTTCTTCGTGAATGGCTTTTGCGTCGTCAATTAAAATTTGCTTGATTTCCGTGACGGATTTGCCGTCGTCCTTCGCTTTGGCAAATGTGCGTTTCATACGGTCAATCGCCCAGAAAAGATTGATCGCCGTCGGGCGCGTTTTCGACATCACGTCGCAGACGTAATCGAGTTCTTCTTCGAGATCGTCAACGTTCGTGCCGACAAAACTCTTTGCGCCGAGCGCGATGCCGTAAGCCGCCGAAACGCCGATCGCCGGTGCGCCGCGAATCACCATATCGCGGATGCCGTCGGCGACATCGTTATAAGTTTTCAGCATCAGCCATTTTTCTTCCATCGGAAGCAGACGCTGGTCGAGCATATCAACGCCTTCGTCCGTCCATTTAACAGGTATTATCATTTAATTTTATTTTTCCTTTTATAATTATTTTGTAAATCAGGTTCGATAAAGGAAATCTTACGGAAAATTTACTGTTCAAACAAGAAAGGTTGAACTTTTTTGTTCGCTCTTATATTTCGCCAGTCTGAATTTAAAGTTAGGCATCAATGATTGCTATGTTATATTTGTTTTGAGGTGATTATGAAAAAGTTGAAATTTAAATTATTTACGGCAATTCTCTCTTTCTTTGTCGGTATCAGCGGCGTTATGGTAAGCAAAATTCTTTTTCCGCCCGTATTTTCAAGTACGCAACAGAAATTTTCTAAAGAAATTAGTTTGCCGCAAATAGCTTCGCCAAGTATCCAACAAAATTTGGATACTATTGATATTCATCCTGACCAAATCTCTGATAACAAAACGGATTTAGGAGTGTTTGATCCTTCCGGCGATTATCACCCGACAAATCGCCCGGCTGAAGAAGAATTTATCCAATTTGATTTGAAAGTCAGGCGAAAGAAAGGGCAATTAATTGCTTGGGGAGAAGTACGAGGAGTTCAACCTTGGTATAAATTTACTTCTGTTTTTGTAACCGAAAAGCAATTAAAGTTTTCAACTGTCGAAATTGACGGCGTAAGTTATGATTTTGACGGAAAGTTTATCGGCAAGGGAGATTTTGCCAACCAATCTTTCGGAATTGGAATTGTAATGTTGAAAGGAACATTGAGAAAATTTGTCAACGGCAAGAAAGTTATGGAAATCAACACATCTTTTAAGTATTATGCGGGTTGTTAGTATTTTTTCAAACCGCAACTCTGTATAATTATTTTTTCCAATTCTGCCGCTTAATTACTATTTATGTCTGCTGATAAAGAAACACGCGACCGCGTCCGCGCACTCGTCAAACAAGTTCTTGACACTGTTCCGCTTGAAGAAGAAACTTCGACCGCAACGGAAAATCTGCCGGAGCGCATTGTCGTCAATTCTCTGAAAGATAACATTGACAAAGAATTCGACCGTGACGAATCGGCGAAAAATCTTTTGACCGAAGACGATCTGCGCGGGTTGGATTTCGGCGCGAAGCTGCGCGTGGCGGAAAATGTGAAATTCACCGCGCTCGCCGAAGACATTATAAAAGACAAAAATATCGAATTGATAACAAAGTCTTCGCGGCGCGGCAATTCAATAAAAGTCCGTTCTGTCGCTGTCGGCTGCGATCACGGCGGTTTTGAAACTAAGGAAAAACTCAAAGATTTTCTCGAAAATTTAAATTTAAACGTGCGCGATTTCGGCACGAATTCGACGGACGCGGTTGATTATCCCGACTTCGCACACTCGGTCGCCGTCGCCGTCTCAAGCAAACAAGCCGACATCGGAATAATCCTTGACGGCGCGGGAATTGGCTCGGCGATGACGGCGAATAAAGTCCCGAACGTCCGCGCCGCCGCTTGTTATAACGTCGCGCTGGCGAAAAATTCGCGCGAACACAACGGCGCAAATGTTTTAACTTTGGGTAGTGGTCAGAATTCGTTTGAAGAAATAAAGGAAATCGTCGAAGCGTTTTTATCGAGCGAAATCACGGAAGAACGCCACAAAAAGCGCGTCGGGAAAATTGACAATATCGAAATGCAGTATAAAAAGTGATAAAATTCTGCGATCAGTGAGGTGAAAATCTATGGAAAATGTTTCTACAGCCGAAATAAATCAAACCGTTGCGACGCAAATTCCGCCGCAGATTCCGAACGATTATATTTCATACCGGAAATTTCTCGAATGGAACGGCGAGGAAGGCTGGTTTGAATGGTTGGACGGCGAGGTAATTAAAATGAGTAATCCGAGTTTAAGACATCAAGACATTTCAGATTTTTTGACGGCAATTTTAAGATTTTTTGTTGAAGCTAAAAAATTGGGCAAAGTTATTTCCGCGCCGTTTCAAATAAAATTCGATTTTCGACCGTCGGGCAGACAGCCGGATATTATGTTTATCGCCAATGAAAATCTTCATCGTCTGGAAAAACAATATGTTGACGGCAGAGCGGATTTGATAATCGAGATCGTTTCGCCCGAAAGTCTTGCCAGAGATACGCAAGATAAATTTCAGGAATACGAAACCGCGAAAATAAAAGAATATTGGACGATTGATCCGAACACGCGGACGGCGAATTTTTACGGTTTTGATGAAAACGGAAAATATAAAATGCTCCCGGTTTCTGCTGACGGAAAGTTTGAAAGCCGCGTGATTGAAGGACTTTGGATAAATACGGATTGGCTCTGGCAGGAAGATTTACCGGATTTGATGAGTATTTTGAAAGAATGGAAAATTGTATAGTTTCGGGTTTTTGCTTAGAATTTGAAAATTGAAACTTTGAACTCAAATGAATAACGGAAATTACCAACAACTTGTCGAACAAATAACCGATCTCGTTTTATCGAAACTTGACGGCGACGGAAATGGAAACGGCGATTATTACGGCTCGTTTTGCCGCGCCGATGTTAAAAGAATCGTTGACGCGGGCGCGTCTCGCATCGGGATTGTTTTGGGCGAAACGGCGACGGCGCACGATTGGGCGAGTTTGATTGACCACACGCTTTTAAAACCCGAAGCGTCGGAAAGCGACATTAAAAAACTTTGCAACGAAGCGATTCAATTCGGTTTTGCTTCCGTTTGCGTAAATCCTTCGTGGGTAAAACGCGCGGCGGAATTTTTGAAAGGCTCGAATGTTCCGGTTTGCACGGTAATCGGTTTTCCTTTGGGCGCGACTTTGCCCGATGTTAAAGCGTATGAAACGCGCCGCGCGATCTTCAACGGTGCGCGCGAAGTTGATATGGTCATCAACATCGGCGCGTTAAAATCAGGCGACGATTGCGCCGTCGAAGATGACATTCGCGCGGTCGCGACTGCCGCACACGAAAACGGGATTTTGTGCAAAGTAATTATCGAAACCGCGCTTTTGACCGACGATGAAAAAGTCCGCGCGTGTCTCGCATCGAAAAATGCGGGCGCGGATTTTGTTAAAACTTCGACCGGATTTGCCAAAGGCGGCGCGACGGTAGAAGACGTAAATCTGATGCGCCGCACGGTCGGCAAAAGTCTCGGCGTAAAAGCGTCGGGCGGCGTAAAAGGAATCGAAGACGCGCGCGCAATGTTTGAAGCCGGCGCGACCAGAATCGGCGCAAGCGTCGGCGTAAAAATCGCGCAGGAAGCGAGCGGCGTAAAATCTAATATTGTTGCGGGAAATTATTGATTAAATTCAGTCGTAAGTTTTTAACCCGCGAAATACACTAAAAAAACAAAAATTGAAATAGGTTTCCATATTGTAGTTTTTGTGTTTTTCGCGGGCTAATCTATTTTTTTGATTTTTAATTATTTGCCCTTAAATTCAGGCTTACGTTTTTCTAAGAAAGCCGAAACGCCTTCTTCCTTGTCTTCAGTTGAAAAGCAGATGGCAAACAGATCAACTTCGCGGCGCAAACCTTCGTCGAGCGTCGAGCGCGAAGCGAGTTTGACGGCTTCTTTTGCCATTTGCAGGGCAATCGGAGCTTTTTCGGCGATTTTGTCAGCCATTTTAAATGTTTGTTCTTCCAATTCTTCGGAAGCGTAAACGTGATTGACCAAACCGAGATTCTTTGCGGTTTCGGCATCAATCATATCGCCCGTTAAAATCATTTCCATTGATTTTCCTTCGCCGATCAAATTCGTCAGACGCTGTGTGCCGCCGCCGCCGGGAATTATGCCGAGATTTATTTCAGGTTGTCCGAGTCTGGCATTTTCGCTCGCAACGCGAATATCGCAGGCAAGCGCGAGTTCGCATCCGCCGCCGAGACAAAAACCGTTTATCATCGCAATGACGGGTTTCGGAAAACCGTCAATTGAATTAAAAAGCGAGCGCGAATTCATCGTGTCGCGCTGTTCGGCGGCGGTTTTTCCGGCAAATTCGCCGATGTCTGCTCCGGCGACAAAGGATTTTTCGCCCGCGCCGGTAATTACCAAAACGCGCACCGAATCGTCATTTTTCATTTCATCGAGCGCGGCGATGCCTTCGGAATGAACTTTTGAACTCAAAGCGTTTAATTTATCGGGACGATTAATCGTTAAAATTGCGACTTTGCCGCGTTTTTCTACTAAAATTGTTTCAAAATCTGTCATAAAATATTATTAATTCGGAATGTTTGTTATAGACGATAATATATCGGCTCTCACTTTAATGCACAATAGATATTCCGACATTATTTAATGTAAAATCAAGTTCCCCGAAAGTTTAATATCGAATTTTCAGCGATAAATGTGAACATATCGGAGCGGCAAATTAAGCAAATTTAGTATTTTGCGTTATAATCTTCAAACGAGAGGAAAACTGTAAACAAGTGAGCGATTCTAAAAAAGTTCCGAAACCGCCGCCGCCGGATGATTTTTCTAAAACTACGCCGAATATCAACATCCCGAAAGATGATTTGAAGGGCGATTGGGACAAAACATCCGATTACAAATATCCGTCCCAACCGGCGAATGAAGATTGGGGTAACACGGTAGATTTTAATCGAAACAATAATTCGGATTTCGGCAAAACTTTTCTTCCCTCAAATCAGCCGAAGGCTTCGGATGATTGGGGAATGACACAGGCGAATATCAATTTTTCGGAAGGTGATTTCGGAAATAAACCGGAAGATTACAGCGACGGTCCCGAAAATCCCGAAATGACCACGCCGCTCATCAAACTGCCGGACGACGTTCGCAAAAAGTATAATATTCCGCCGACTCCGGCACAAAAAGCCGAACAAAAAAAAGCTGAGGAAAAAAATGAAAGCGGAATTCCCGGATGGTTTTGGGTAACTTCCGGTTTGATGACGATGTTTTTTATAACCGTGGTAATTCTTCTCGGTGCTTACTTTTTATTTATTAAACCGTCCGGTTTTGAACTCGTTGTCAAAAATGCTCCGCCCGGAAGCGATGTTCAAATTGACGGCTTGAGTTGGGGAACAACCAATGAAAAAGGCGAAAGAAAGTTGCCTAATCTGAAAGCCGGAACGAGAAATATCGAAGTAAAACATCCGACACAAGTTTGTGAACCGCAGGAAATCAAAGCGGTGGACGGCGACGAAAAAGAGATGTTTGCGCGTTGCGAACCGGCAAAAGTTCAAGCCGGAGAAGACTGCGCGACGATCAATCCGGGCGAAGAAGACAAAGCCGAGCGTTGTGCCAATCAGGCTCTCGATAATCTTTCCGATCCGCCCGACTTGGACGCTTTGCTCGCGGCATTAAACAAATTCGTCATTAATTTTGAAAGCAATAAATATGACATTCCGCCTGTGCGAATGACATTTTTAAAACGCGCCGCAGAATTTATTCAAAAACTTCCGCCGAGCGTCGTCATCGAAGTCGGCGGACATACCGACAGTGACGGTTCGGACGCTAACAATCAGACGCTTTCCGATAACCGCGCCAAATCCGTTAAGGATGCGCTCCTGAGATTTGGCGTAAAATCCGAGATGCTGACCGAAAAAGGCTACGGCGAATCAAATCCGAAAATTCCGAACGAGAAAAATGAAAACGACAAATTTCAAAACCGCCGCATAGAATATAAAGCGGTCAAGCGATAGAAATTTATTAAAAAACTTTTACATTCCGAGAAAATCTTTCAAAATTTTAACGCGCTCGCGGGCAACGACGAGTTCGGTTTTCGTTGCGTCTTTCAAACGAATCAAAACTTTTCCCGAAAACCAGCCGTGAACTTCTTCGATAAAATCTAAATTTACGATTGAACCGCGATGAACGCGCAGAAACTTTTGCGCGTCGAGTTTTTCTTCAAGTTCGTTCAACGAAAGATCAAGCGGAAATTCTTTTCCTTGAAAGTTTTTAGCAAAATTGAGTTTGTCCTGCGCGAAAAAATGCGTAATTTCCGAAACCTGCAAAATCTGAACTTTTCCGACGATTCTCGATGCGATTCGTTCGATTGACTTGTTTAAATTTTGCGGAAGATTCTTTGCGAAATCGGAGAGAAGTTTTTCGATGTTTTCAGCTTTTTCATTCGATTTTTCATTCGAGATTTTTTCGAGTTTTTCAATCGCTTTTTCGAGACGTTCGCTTTCGATCGGTTTTAAAAGATAATCAATCGAATAAACTTCAAACGCTTTCAAAGCGAATTCATCAAACGCGGTCGTAAAAATCACGGGCGGATAATTTTCCAGATTTTGCAGAAGTTCAAAACCGTTTAATTCCGGCATTTGAATGTCGAGAAAAAGCGCGTCGAGTTCAAGCGTCGGGATAATTTTCAATGCTTCGAGCGGTTCGGTCGTTTGTCCGATAATTTCGATTTTCCCGGTGTCGAAAAGAAGCCGCGCGAGACGTTTTAACGCCAGCGGTTCGTCGTCAACAAGAAATACTTTGAGTTTTTTATTCATTTGAAAAAGGAATTTTCAGGCGAACTTTTCCGCCCGCGCCGTTATTTGCAATTTCCAGATCGGCGTTTTCGTCAAAGATATTTTTCAGACGCTTTTGCAGATTATCCAAACCGTGACCGTTTTTTAATTCATTATCGGAAAATCCCGCGCCGTTATCTTTTACTTCGATGAAAAAATTCCCGTTGTTTTGAAAAGCCGAAATTGCGATTTCCGTTTTCTTTGAACTCTTTGAAGCGACGTGTTTTATCGAATTTTCGACGAGAGTTTGCAGCGAAAGCGGCGGAACATTTATTTTCGCAGAATTTTCGTCCAAATCGAATTTATAACTTAATCTATCGGCAAATCTCGCTTTTTCGATCTCCAGATATTTCCGCGTGATTTCCAACTCTTTTTCGAGCGAAACCAAACCTTTCGCATTTTCAGCGTCGAGCGAATAACGCAAAAGCGCGGAAAGTTTTTCGACCATTTTTTCCGCTTCGTCCGGGTTTTCTTTGATTAAAGCCGCGATTGAATTGAGCGTATTAAACAAAAAATGCGGGTGAATTTTCGATTCCAAAGACGCGAGCTGCGCTTGAACGGCGAGCGATTTTGCCCGCGCTTCATCTAATTCTTTTTGCCGCAAAAGTTTTTTCGTTTCGAGATATTTCTCTTGCGAACTCAAATAAAAATACGTGCTGAAACCGAAAATATAAGAAATAACCAACGAAAAAGTTATCGTCCGGCGCGACGGCAAATAATAGATTCCAACTTCCTGCGCGGTGAAAATTCTCATTAAAAAACCGGCAACAAAAGTCCCAACCAAAGCCGTAATCGAAATTATCGCCGTCATTATCAAGATTCTTTTAAACAAAGAAAAATCTTGAATTGCAGGAATTACGGGCAAAATTCCGAGACAAACCGACGACGCGATGATAAAAGTGTTTATCAACGAATCAGCGATCATTTCAAAATTAAATCCGAATGAAAGCGAGTTCAGAAAAATCACGGCAAGTCCCGAAAGTGCGATGACGAGAATAACTTGACTGATACCGTTTTTGAAAAAAAGAGTTTTCACGCGAAGATATTTTACAATAATTAAATTTTAACAGACTGAAAATCAGTCGAATTCTGGAAAAATTTTGCTCGCGAAATACGCGAAAAGACACGAAGGAAGAAATAATTTAGCCACAGATTTTCACAGATTCACGCAGATATTTTTAGATTTTTTTAATGTCTTTTTTTATCTGTGTCTATCTGTGAAAATCTGTGGTTTCATAAAAGTTTTTCGCGCTCTTTCGCGTTTCTTCGCAGGCAAATAAAATTAAATCGCCGGGTAAAAATTTCCGTGAAAACCGAGCGGAAAATGTTGACCATTTGCCCAGATTCTCGTTTGAAATTCCAAAGTCTGCGCGTCGCGGATTTCGAGAAAATTCTCGTTTTTGTCCGCGTCGTAACCTTGCGCCAAAATCCAGCCGCGATCTTCGTTGATTTGCGAAGTCGTCGGAACAAAAACTGGTTCGGCAATCGTGCGCGATTTTCCGACCGCAAGTTTTTTCGACGTTCCTCTGTCGAGATCAATTCGGACAATCGCCGCATTTTCACCGTAAAAGTTTTCGGCAACGTAAAGATAACGCGCTTTTTTGCCCGTCAGACGCGAATCGAAACGCGGCAATTCGACGTTTTGCGCCAAAAGACGCGAGTCGGAAACTTTTTTGTTTTTAAGATCAACCGTGATCGAACGCAGATGATTCGGTTTTAATTCGGGCATTTTGTCGGCGCGCCAGCTTCTTAAAACTTCGATAAATTGATCGTCTTCCGACGTGATCGTTTCAAAAACGATTTCATTTTTAGAATTTTCGTAAGCGTTTCCGTAGTGAAAAATCGCATACGGCGGCAGTTCGATCTCAACCGGCGCGGCTTTTCCATTTTCATTATTTCGCGGAAAAACGTAGAGTTTCGCGGGTTTGTTTTCGTCGAAAACGAGCGCGTCGCCCATCGTCGCGCCTTTCATTACTTTTTGAATGTCGTAAAACGTCGGCAAAATTAAAATGACGAAATAATTTTCCGTCAGCATCGCGTCGTGAACCATATTAAATCCGGTTTGCGGCATTTTATAGAGCGTTTCGGCTTTTCCGGTTTCCGCGCTGATCTGGAAAATGTGCATCGTTCCGGGCGGGCGTTTTTCAAAACCCCACGCGAACATATCGCCCGTTTTCGCGTCGAAACGCGGATGCGCCGTAAATGTCAGATAATCCGGCACGACTCCGCCGAAATTTTCCAAGCCTTCAAAATCGAAAGTGTCGGGATTAACAATCGTCGGCAAACCGCCTTCGGAAAGTCCGAGAAGTTTCCCGCGCCATTCGATGACGTTGACGCTCGGCTGATTTTTCCCGCCGTTGCGCGGATCGGGCGCGTTCGTGCCGTATTCGTTGAAAAGCATTTTTCCCGCTTCTTTTTCCTGCGCGCGACCTTTTACGGGAATAAAACGCCCTTGCAGCGAAACTTTTCCGTCATTAAAACGCCAACCCGAAAAATATGCGTCGCCGTCGAAAAGATGTTTTAAAGTCGTTCCGTATCTTTCAGCTTGTCCGGGCGCGGTGCGGAAAAGATTTCCGTTCAAATTTTTCGGAACTTTTCCTTCGATCTTCAAATTCGTCCAAACGCCTTCGCCGCTCGCCGTCTGCGTCGCAAGTCGTCGCATCGAGCGTTTCGTGTCGCCCAAAATCTGCCCGAAAGAATCAATGTCAATCAACGCCAACGCGCCCGCGCCTAAAATTATCTGTGCAAAACTTCTGCGTGTCATCGTAAATCCTTTTGTCATAAAATCTCTCCTTATAAATGCGATATTATTACCGTCAAAATAATTAAACGACATTTCGGAAAAATCCGTCTATGATTTCCGACGAACGGTTGAAATTTCGGACGAATCGTAAAATTTTGCTGACAAACCGTTTTGCCGAAATTAAAATTTTCGCCGTTTACGGTTACAATAAGCATTATTTTCTGAAAACGAAATTGAAAATTATGACGATAAAATTAGATTGGATGCGCGGATGCGCGACGGCACTCGTAACGCCTTTTAACAAAAACGGTTCGGTTGATAAAGAATGTTTTCAAAATTTGTGTGAGCGGCAGATAAAAAACGGCGTGAAAATTTTAATTCCGTGCGGCACGACGGGCGAAGCAATGACGATGAACGAAGACGAAAAATTAAACGTCATCAAGATCGCCGTTGCCGTCGCTAAGAAATTAAAGGGAAAAGTGATCGCCGGAACAGGCAGCAGCAACACCTCGGAAACGATTGATTTTACAAGAAAAGTCCGCGAACTCGGCGCAGACGGCGCGTTGATAGTTGCTCCGTATTACAGTAAACCGACGCAAGGCGGAATGATCGCGCATTTTACGGAAATCGCAAATTCTGTCAAGAAATTCCCGATAATGCTTTACAATGTGCCGTCGAGAACTTCGTCGAATTTGTCCGCCGAAACTACTTTAAAACTCGCCGAAACTTGCGAAAATATCGTTGCGACAAAAGAAGCGTCGGGAAATTTTTCGCAAATTATGGAAATTGTCCGCGACAAGCCGAAAAATTTCAAAGTCTTTTCCGGCGACGATATGACGACCGTCGCGCTAATTTCCGTCGGCGCGGAAGGCTTGGTTTCGGTTGCATCCAACGAATTGCCGAAAGAAGTTTCAGCGATGGTCGAAGCCGCGCTCGACGGCGGTTTTTCAAAAGCCAGACGAATTCATTACAAAATTCTGGAATTGATGGAAGCCAATTTCATCGAAGCATCGCCCGCGCCTTGTAAATTCGTTATGAAGGAAATGGGTTTGCTGGAAGAAAATTTGCGTCTGCCGCTTGTTCCCGTTACTGAGCCGACGAGGAAAACATTGCAGGGAATTTTAAAAGAGGTGCAGAAAAAATGAAACGCCGAAAATTAATTTTAACTTTTGCCGCAATCTGTTTCGCGCTTTTCAATTCCGCGTGTTCGTGGTTTACGAATTTTGTCATCGTCAATAAATCCAACGCGCCCGCCAAGATTCAATTGAAATACAAGCCTTTGAGCGGCGAACGTTATTTGATAAAAAAAACGCTCACCGAAAAAGGCGAAATTCCTGACGGAAGCTGGCAAAAGCTCTCAAGCGAGGAATACACGGACAATAAACCCGCCGAAATCGTAAATTTAACGCTCGCCCCGAACACGGCTCTGGCAATCGGCGAGGAATTAAATTACACGGGACACGAATCGGGCAAAGCGGAGGATTTTAAGGTTATCGGTCTTGAAATCAGCGGCGCGAGTGGCACGGTAAATTTTGAAGGAAGACAAGTTCTGTTGCAGTTTGAAAAACAAAGCGACAGTTTATACACGCTCGTTTATAAATGAAAAGTAAAACAATCACGAGAATCTGGCACGGAATGACGAAAGCCGAACACGCGGACGAATATCTGGAATACGTCATAAAAACCGGCGCGGCGGATTACAAAAACACGGAAGGAAATCTCGGCGTGGAAATTCTGCGGCGAATTGAAGACGACATTTGTCATTTCTGGACGATTACGAAATGGGACAGTTTTGAAAACATCAAAAAATTCGCCGGCGAAGATTTCGAAAGAGCGAGATATTACGCGGAAGATGAGAAATATTTACTTGAATTCGAGCCGAATGTGATTCATTGTGAAACATTTGAATTTTAGAAACGAAAAAAATACTTTAATAGACAAATGTCGCTGAAAGCGACAAATTCAATAGCGTCGGGAGAATCCCGACGAACGCGAATCAAGGAAAATCCCGTCGCTGAAGGCGACGAATTAGAATGTTATGGCGCAGAGGCTCGTCAAATTATACGTTCACATAATTTTTCAACGAAACATCGCGCCGATCTGATTTTGCCGGAAATCGAGGAAGAATTATTCTCATACATCGGCGGAATTGCCAACAATAATAAATCGAAATTGCTCGCTGCGAACGGAACGAAAAATCACGTTCATTTGCTAGTTTCGATGAGCAAAAATATCGAACTCAGCAAATTGGTCGGCGACATAAAACGCGACAGTTCGAAATGGATAAAAACTAAAGGCGTTTCATATCGAAATTTCGGTTGGCAAGACAGGTTACGGCGCGTTTTCGGTCGGTTATACGCAGATTGATGACGTTAAAAAATATATCGCAAACCAAAAATTGCATCATAAAGAAATCAGTTTTGAAGATGAATTTCGATATTTTTTGAAAAAATATAACGTAGAATATGATGAGAAATATGTTTGGGATTGATAATTCGTCCCCTACAGGGACGGCGCGTTTAAACTAAATTTACGTCGGGATTCTCCCGACGCTATTAAATTTGTCGCTTTCAGCGATGAGAATTATAATTTACAAATAAATGACATTACAACAAAACATTGAACAATTATTAACAAAATCAGAATTTACAGCCGATGACCGCAAGATTTTTGAAGATTTCAAAGCATCTTTGCGGCGCGGCGAGATTCGTGCGGCGGAAAAGGATTCGGACGGGAATTGGAACGCGAACGCCTGGGTGAAACAAGGAATTTTGCTCGGTTTTAAGATGGGCGCGATGGTCGAAATGTCGAAAGACGGCGAAAGTTTTCAGTTTTTCGACAAGGAAACTTATCCGCTTCGACCGATGAGTTTGGAAGACAAAGTTCGCATCGTTCCGGGCGGTTCGACGATTCGTGACGGTTCGTATATCGCGCCGGGCGTGGTTTGTATGCCGCCGATGTATGTTAATGTCGGCGCGTATGTTGACGAAGGGACGATGATTGATTCGCACGCGCTCGTCGGTTCGTGCGCGCAGATCGGCAAGCGCGTTCATATCTCGGCGGCGGCGCAGATCGGCGGCGTTCTCGAACCTGTCAACGCAAATCCCGTCGTGATCGAAGACGACTGCTTGATCGGCGGAAACACAGGCGTTTACGAAGGTGTGATCGTCCGCGAAAAATGCGTTCTCGCGTCGGGCGTAATTTTAACGCGCTCGACTCCGGTTTTTGATCTGACGAACGAAAAAATCTACAAATCCGACGGCACAAAACCGCTCGAAATTCCGGCGGGCGCAGTTGTCGTGCAAGGTTCTCGTCAAATTACAAAGGGTTTCGGCAAGGAAAACGGTTTATCACTTTACGCGCCGATCATTGTGAAATACCGAGATGAAAAAACCGATGCGTCAACGAAATTGGAAGATTATCTGAGATAAAAACTAAGATTATTGCCCGCGAAATAGGCTAAAAGATGCGAAATAAAATTAGGAATAAATTTTCGCGCACTTTCGCGTATTTCGCGGGCAAGTAATTTTTTAAAATTTAGTTTTCGATTGAATAAATTCAGTTGTTTCTCAACGGTTTGTGATACATTCACAAATATATGACCTCGCCGATAAAAGTAATCATTAATCGCGGTTCGGGTGCGGACGATAACGCCGAAGAGACGAAAATCGAGTTGACCGGATTGTTTGCGTCAAATGATTTTGACGCGGAGATTTTTATTGCCGAAGGCGGCGATGAAATTTTTAAATTTACCGACAAGGCAATAAAAAGCGATGCGAAGATCATCGTTGCGGGCGGCGGTGACGGGACGATCAGCGCGGTTGCGTCGAAGGTTATAAATACGGAAAAAACTCTCGGAGTTTTGCCGCTCGGAACGCTTAACAATTTTTCAAAAGATTTGGAAATTCCGCAGGATTTAGCGGAAGCTGTCAAAATTATCGCGGAAAATCATACGAAAAAAATTGATGCCGCAGAAGTAAACGGGCAGATTTTTATTAACAATTCGAGCATCGGACTTTATCCGAATATCGTTAAGAACCGCGAAGATCAGCAGGAAAAACTCGGACGCGGAAAATGGTCGGCGGCGTTTTGGGCGGCGTTGAAAATTTTGCGGCGGCATCCGTTTTTGGAAGTTAAATTGAAAAATAAAAGTGGCGAAAAAACGATCAAAACACCTTTCGTCTTCGTCGGAAACGGCGCGTATGAGATGGATATTTTTAACATCGGCAGACGCGAAAGAATTGACGACGGCAAATTGAGCATTTATTTTTTGCACAAAAGCGGACGCAGAGGTCTGTTTATGTTGGTTTTGCGGACGATCTTCGGCAGACTCAGACAGGCGAAAGATTTTGAAGAAATCAGAGTCGAGGAAATCACAATCGAAACGCGCAAAAAACAGATGCTCGTCGCGTTTGATGGCGAAGTTGAAACGATGGAAACGCCGCTTTGTTACTCAATTCATCCGAAGGCTTTGAATGTTATCGTGCCGCTTGATGAAAAAAAATGAAGGTTTGCCCGCGAATAACCGCGATTAAATTTTTATTCGTGTAAATTCGCGCAGATTCGTGGACAAAAAAAAGGTATGAAAAAGATCGTTCACATTTCCGACATACATTTCGGGCGCGTTGATTATGCGGTTGCGGAAAAATTGATTATCAAAATCAATGAATTAAAACCTGATCTGACAGTTGTTTCCGGCGATTTAACGCAACGCGCAAGATCGGCGCAATTTAAGGAAGCAAAAACGTTTTTGGATAAACTGCCGAAACCGCAGATCGTCGTTCCGGGCAATCACGATATTCCTCTGCACAATGTTTTCGACCGCTTTTTTTCGCCGCTTGAAAAATACAAAAAATTCATCACCGAAGATTTAGAACCTTTTTACAATAACGAAGAAATTGCCGTTATCGGAATCAACACGGCGCGTTCGCTGACAATCAAGGATGGGCGAATCAATGAGCGGCAAATCGCCGTGATCCGCGAAAAACTCTGCAAGTTTCCCAACGAAACTTTAAAAGTTATCGTTACGCATCATCCGTTCGATCTGCCGGAAAATTTCGATGATAAAGTCGTCGGACGCGCTGAATTGGCAATGGAAAAACTCGCCGATTGCGGCGCGGATTTATTTCTCGCCGGACACATTCACGTCTCTCACATCGGAAACACGGCGACGCGCTACAAACTCGAAACCGGACAATCCGCGCTCGTCGTGCAAGCCGGAACCGCGACTTCGACACGCGGACGCGGTGAAGCGAATTCGTTTAATTTGATTGAATTCGAGCATCCGAAATTAACGGTCAAAAGATTTGAATGTGAAACGGCGGAAACGGGATTTTTGGAAACTGAAGTTCAGCAATTCATCCAAAATGACAAAGGCTGGTCAGAAGTTAAATTAAAATAAATCTTTTGCAATAAATTTATCAGAGCATTATCCGCAAATCTCTACAAATTTACACAAAAATTTTCTTGAATAACCATCAGATTTTCAATTATTAGCTTGTTATTTTTATTAAATAACAGTAAAGTTCATTCGATGAAGTGGAATTTATTCGGCTTCATTTATTTCTATATTAAAACAGGAAAAACAGAATGAAAAAAATTAATGTAATTTCGGTTACAAGTCTGATTGCAATCCTTTTATTTGTAACAATTGGATGCAATTTCAGTACTGCTAATATGAGCAGTTTGAATACGTCGAAAGACGCGGAAGGAAAAGAGATAGCTTCGGAATTTAAATCCGGCGATACTCTTTATGCAAATGCCAAGATTGGCAACAATCCGGGCAAAGTTAAGGTTAAATATTACCTTGTTGCGGATGATGTCAAAGGGTTGACTAAAGGTGAAACTTTGAAAGGCTCGGATGTTTCGGTTGATATAGAAAAAGATGGCGTTGCTAAATATAATGTGCCGGTTGCGCCAGGCTTTTTGCCTGGAACATATACGCTTAATGCCGATATGTTAAATGAAGAAGGCGAGAAAAAAGACAGTAAAACAGCCAAAGTAACCGTTAGCGGAACGGATGTTGCACCGTCATCTGACGCGCCGACAAGCGACGTTTCTGATTCAAACAATTAGAAGTTATAAATAATTTAGTAAAAAAATACGCCGTCTATTTAAATAGACGGCGTATTTTTTTTCCGATATATATTATTTATTGATTATATTTCCATTAGCGTCCAGTTTGATAACTTCGCCGTAATTCAAACCGCGAATTCCGCTTTCGATCTTTGAAACGTCGCCGACGACGAGCCAGATTATTTCGTCGGGACGGACGAATTTCTTTCCGGCGGTTTCAAGCTGAACTTCAGTCAAACCGCGCATTGACGCGCCGTAATTTGCCCAGTAATTGTCCGGCAAATTGTAATTTACAAGATCAATCGCCGCCGATTCGAGCGATGAAAGCGTTTCAAATCTTCCCGGAAGTCGCAGCGTCATATTCCGCATAATGCTCTCAAATTCTTCGCCCGAAACGGGACGCGATCCGGCGACATCAGCGATTTCCTTGCGGATTTCGGTCATTGATTCTTTGGTTTTATCGGTTTGCACGGGTGCGAGAACGAGAAAAGTTCTCTGTCCGCGAGCGTCGCGCAATGCGCCGGAAGTCCCGTAACTCCAATGTTTATCGAGCCGCAGATTTCTGTTCAGACGCGATGTGGACATTCCGCCGAAATTTCGGAAAAGCGGTTCGCCCGCCAAATCTTCCGGCTGTCCGCTCGCTTCGGAAATGTGCGCGGCGACGATTGTTGACTGCGGCGCGCCGGGTTTGTCAATCAGATAGATTTTCTTGCCGGGAGTTTTCGCCACGTTCGAGATGTTTTTCTTCGGCGCGGTTCCGGCTTTCCAACTGCCGAACGCTTCTTCGAGCATCGGCGTGATCTTCGCCAGAGTTGTGTCGCCCGTAACGATGACGGTCGAGCTTCCGGGTTTGAACCAATCGGAATGCCATTTCATCAAATCTTCGCGCGAAATCGTCTGAATCGTCGTTTCCGTTCCCGAATTCGCCGTTCCGTAGGCGTGATTTGCGCCGTAAAGAATCGCGGGCAAAACGCGGAGCGCGAGCGCGTTCGGGTTGGCTTTTTCCTGACCGATCTGCGCGATGCGGTTTTGTTTTTGAATCGTGAAAAGTTCGTTCGGAAACGCCGGATTCAAAACGACATCCGACATAATTCCGAGCGACGGTTTCAAATTTTCCGAAGTCGCCTGCAAACGCACGAACGACATATCGAGCGAACTTCCCGTATTCAGACGCGCTCCCAAAGAATCGAGTTGATTGACGATCTCGAACGCATCGCGCGTCGTCGTGCCTTCGTCCATCAAACTCAAAGCGAGCGACGCGAGTCCGGCTTTCGACGGCGAATCCGAAGCGAAACCGGCATCAACCGCGAGCGCGACGTTGACGATCGGCGCGGAATGTCTTTCGAGCAAGATCACGTTGAGACCGTTTTTGAGTTTCGCACGCTGAACTTCGGGAAATTTGATCTCCGGCGCGTCGCTCAATGCGGGCAAAACTTTGCGGTCGAGATTCGTCGTTCCGGCGGTCAAATTATCAAACGGTTTGACGAGCATCGTATAATTATTCGCCCGCAGCCATTTGTTCGCCGCCGTTTTTACCGTGTCGGGCGTGGCGTTCGCCATCGCTTCGAGACGTTTCAGATAATAATCGGGCGCGCCGCCGTAAGTCATACTTTCCGCCAGAATATCCGAACGTCCGCCGAAACCGCCGAGCCGTTCCGTGCCGCGCAAAAAGCCGGAAAGATTGCGGTTCTGCGCCCGCTTTAATTCCTCGCCCGTCACGCCTTTTTCCAACGCTTCATTGATGATCGCGTCCATTTCGCGCTCGACCGTCGCCGGATCAACGCCCGGTTTGACCGTCGCCGTGAAAATCACGCCGCTCGCCAATTCGCCGTCGTTGACAAACGCCGAAACATCGGTCGCCAACTCTTTTTCGTAGATCAATTTCTTATTCAGACGCGCGCTTTTCGATCCGGCGAGAACGTCCGTGAAAAGTCCTAACTGCTGTAATTCCAAATCTTTCCAAGCCGGCGCGTGATAGACGCGGTAAATCCGCGCCTGCGGAACTCTGTCCTGCATTTCGTCGCGGATATTTCTGTCCAAAGCCGGAATCCATTTCTCGGTTCGCGGCAGCGGCGGTCCCGGTTTTATGCCGTTAAAATATTTCTTGACGAGTTCCAGAGCCTTCTGCGGCGTGATGTCTCCGGCAAGCGAAATCACGGCGTTATTCGGTCCGTAATATGTTCGATACCATTCTTTAACATCGTCCAAACTCGCCGCGTTCAAATCGTCCATCGAACCGATCGTTGACCACGAATAAGGATGCGAATACGGATAAATTTTCTCGCTAATCTCGGTAAAAACGCCGCCGTAAGGACGGTTTTCGCCTTGCCGTTTTTCGTTTTGAACAACGCCGCGTTCGCGCTCGAGCATTTCTTTAGAAATATAATTTTCCAAAAATCCCATTCTGTCCGCTTCGAGATAAAGCGTTCTTTCCAAAGCGGAAGTCGGCACATCTTCAAAAAAATTTGTCCGGTCGGTGTTCGTCGTCCCGTTGCGATTGTTCGCGCCGACATCGTCCATCGCTTCACGAAATCCCGACGGATGATTTTCCGAACCGTTAAAAAAGAAATGTTCAAATAAATGTGCAAACCCCGTTTTACCGCGCTGCTCATTGCGCGAACCGACGTGATACCACATATTTACACCGACAATCGGCACGCTGTGATCTTCGTGAACAAGCAGCGTTAAACCGTTATCCAACACAAATTTTTCGTATTTGATGTCATAACGGGTTTTGTCGAACTTGTTTGAACTGTTCATTTGTTGTGCAAAAACCGTAGTTTGCGCGGATTGTGCCGCAACTAAAAATAAAGCTGCGAAAAGTAGAAAAAATCGTCCTTTCATAAAAATTACCTTGATTTTATTTGTTAAAAATTGTCCTAATTATTTACGCGAGAATTAGAAAAATTGTTTCAGCAGTTAATTTGTCGAAAAGGTTAAACTATCATTATTGCTTAAATTGACGCTGATTTTTTGAATTTTCTTTGTTTGATTTTCCAACAAAAATTTTGCCAGAGGTGCGCTCAAAAATGTTTCGATCGTGCGCTGCAAAGGTCTCGCGCCGTAATGCACATCGAAACCTTTTTCTGTTAAAAACCGGACGATTTCTTTTGTCCAGACGAGTTCGATATTTTTTTCTTTTAAGCCGTCGCGCTTCGTTATCGAACTGATCTCTTTTTCCGTGATCGAATAAACCGCGTTTTTATTGAGCGGTTTAAATTGCACGACAGCGTCGAGACGATTGAAAAATTCGGGGCGGAAAAATGCTTTTATTTCCTTGAGATTCGAGATGTTCTCGCTTTCGTTAAAACCGATCTCGCCTTTCGCAAAACGCTGTGCGCCGAGATTCGAGGTCATAATTATGACGCTCGAAGTAAAATTCGTTATGCGCCCGAAACGATCCGTCAAACGTCCTTCGTCGAACAAGCCGAGAAGCGCATCGAAAACCTGCGCGTCCGCTTTTTCGACTTCATCGAACAATACGACGCTGAACGGATTTTCGCGCACTTTTTGAATCAAATCCGAAGGCGAACCGTCCGATTTCGTCAAAAGCCGCATCGCCGAACCGCCCGAAGAATATTCGCTCATATCAACGCGCACGATCTGCTCTTTACGCTCGTCCGTTTCGCCGAAAAAGAAACGCGCCAGAACTTTTGCGAGTTCGGTTTTCCCGACTCCGGTCGGACCGGCAAAAAGCAAAACTCCGAGCGGACGCTGATTGTCGTTCAAACCGGCTTTAAACGTCGTAACAATTCCCGCAACTTGCTGACACGCCTGCGGTTGTCCGATCACATTGCGCTCGAATTCCGCGACAACATCTTCGAATTTCAGCGTTATCTCATCGCGCAAAAAAAGTTCTGGCAATCCCGTTAGTTTGACAAAATTTTCTATTACATTTTCGCTCGTAATTTCCTTTTTCCGTTCCTGCGCCGCCGTTTCAAAAATCTGCGCCAAAAACTGCGTCGCGCGTCCCGGAAATTTTTGATACGGCATAAAGCGCGAAAAAAGTCTGTAGATCAAATTTATCGCGTTCGCCGAATATTCGATGTGCAGATTTCGCGCATTGATCTCGGCAATTTGTGTTAAAACGTCCAACGCTTTTTCCGCCGTAAATTCCGGCAGTCGAACGATCTGAAACTGCGCCGCGAAATTCGGCAATGTTCGGCGGCAAGCGTCCAATTCGGCGGGCGTTGCTTCGCAGATCAGACGAAGTTCGCCGCGTTCGAGATACGGCACGAGAAACGCCGCCAAACTTTCGTTCGCATCGCGCCCGCCGTATTGCACTAGATCGGGCAGATTTTCCGCGCACAAAACGCCATCAATATCGGAAAGTTCGGCGATCACATTTTCCAGACGTTCTTCCCATTGCCCCAAAAACTGCATTCCGGCGATCAATCTGCCGCCGTTCGTCTGCCAGAAACGATGCTTCGGATTTTTGTCTTCCCAATCTTCTTTTTCTTCCGTTTTGCCGCTCAAATCTCTTTCGATCTGCCGCACGGCATCGGTCAAAACGGTGGTTTTTCCCATCCCGTTTTCGCCGAGAATTATCACGCTCGCGCGCTCGTCCGTCAGACGTTTTACAAGATCGGCGACTTCCGTTTCGCGCCGGTAAGCCTTGGAAATTTTCTTGCTCAGATGTTTCGCGCCGAGCGGTTCGGCGACTTTTTCGAGATTCGGAATTTCTTTGAAAGTTTCGGTTTCCTTTTTCTTGTGACGCGCCCCGAACGAGATTTCTTCGAGAAAAAATCCTTTCGGCGGTAAAATATTCGATAAACCGAGCGGCGTTTGCCCGCGCAATTCTTCCTGAATTTTCATCTGCACGAGATTTTTCAATTCGCTCTCACGATTAAAAACGAACTCGATGTCAAAAAGCGGCAAAGTCGCATAAAAATCGCCGCCCGCATTTTTCCAATAAACACACGCGACGCGCAGAGGAAAAACTTCTTCCGCCGTAAAAGTGCGTTTTTTAACCGGACGTTTACTTTTTTTTCGCGCGCGCCCATCATCATTTTTGATCTCGAATTCCGGTCGCAGTTCGACGCGAAATTCTAATAATTTCGCGTCCGAATATTCCGGCTGTTCGCGCCAATCTTCATCTTCAAAAAGCCACTGCAAATGCTCTTTAAGTTCCGCAACCGCGCGGTCGCGTTTCGCATTAAAAGCCGCAGGCGGAAAATATTCGCCCTCGCCCGTGATCGCGTGCGCCGTAAAATTCCCGCCGAAATCTTGCCAGATCAAAGTTGGTATGCGAAATGTCGCCATTATTTATTAGATTTATTAAGTTCTTTCGGTAACTTCAAACCGCTTAAAACAAAACTCCGAAGCTCTCGAAACGTCAGATTTTCCTTTGTTATCAAACCGGAGCGAAAATCGAGCGCGATTTTTCTTTCGTTGTAAATGCGGACGACGGAAAATTCTTTTTCGGTTTGTTTTGAAGTCTTTCCGTCAAAAGCAGGGAAGTTTTCGTCCGCTTTTAATTCGATCACATCAATTTCAATCGGCGTAAAATCTCCGCGTTTTGAAACGAAAATATGATTGTCTTTTTCCGCGTTTGCCGGATCAAAAGCGAACATTCCTTCGAGCGCGAGAAACATTTCGAAGTAATCGCTTTTAGGGTTTTCCAATTCTAAAACTTCGGCTTTCAAACCCAATTCCTGCGCGAAAAAACGTCTGTAATTTTCCATAAATTCGGGAACCGTTTCCTTGCCGAAATAAATATCGGCACATCGAAAGATCATCACGCATTTTGAACTCAGAGGTTTTTTCAAATTTTCCGCAACCGTCTGCAAAAACGCCGTTTCGCGCCAAACGTCCTGCACATAATCTTCCACCGTTTCGCCGAAATCCGGGTTTTCAAGCGCGAGATTTTTCAATTTGTTCGATAAATTTGAACCGCTCAAAAAACTGCCGAAATCAATTTCCGATTCTTTTAGAGAAACGAGTCTTCTCATTTCATTTTTTGACTTTTTACTTTTGCCTTTCGCTTTCGCTTCGCTGAAGCGTTCGGCGCGTTCGATCATTCGTTCGATTCGTTTAATATATTCCTGCGTGAGGAAATATTTCGCCTGATCTTCATTTTTCGGATTAATTTCGCCGTCGGGTTTGAGATATAGAATCTCGTCTTCGGTGCGGTTTAAAACGTCTTCGATCTTATCCAATTCCGCCGAAATGTCCGAAAAATCGTGAGTTAGCCAGACGCTTTTTTCAGCGGCGAGCGGTTTTATTTCCTCGACATTTGTTACAAATTTTCCCCCGACACGCGAGATCTTTACGATCGTCGGCGCGTTCGTATCAATCGCGGCGAGACGATTGGCGACGGGTTGAATCAAATTTCTCTCGATCGCGCGTTTTAACGCCCGCGCACCGAGTTCCGCATCGTAACCTTCGTCAATCACTTTTTCGAGCGCGGAAGGTTCGAGTTCGATGCGGCAATTGCGGCGGACAAAACCTTCGCGGGCGAAAACTTTCTGCAATTGCAGACGCGCAATGCGCCCGACTTCTTCGCGCCGCAGATTTTCAAACGGGATGATCTTGTCCAGGCGGTTGAAAAATTCCGGTCGGAAAAATTTCTCCGCCGCTTGCCTGTAAATGTTGGCGTTCGATTCGTTCGTTTCGCGGAAACCGAGTTTGATGTTCGCTTCGCGCGTGCCGAGATTCGATGTCAAAATAATTATCGCGTTCGAAAAATCCGCCGTCCGTCCGAAAGCGTCGGTCAGGCGACCTTCGCCGAGAACCTGCAAAAGCAGATTAAAAACATCGGCATCGGCTTTTTCGATCTCGTCCAAAAGCACAATCGAAAAAGGTTCGCGGCGAATCGCCGATGTCAGTAAACCTTCCGGCTGATCGAACGTCCCGACCAGACGCGCAACATCGAACGGCGAAACAAATTCGTTCATATCGAAACGCAGAAGTTTTTCTTCCGCGCCGTAAAGATACGCGGCGATCTGTTTCGCGGCTTCGGTTTTCCCGACTCCGGTCGCGCCCAAAAACAGAAACGACGCGAGCGGTCTGCCCGTGTCATTGAGCCGCGCTTTGGCGATTGAAATTACGTCCGCCGCCGCTTCGATCGCCGTTTTTTGACCGATCAGATTTTCGGAAATCTTTTCGATAATTTCCGGCTTTTCGAGTTTTTCGCGGTCGTCTAAAAATGCGACCTTCAAACCGCTTTTCGCTTCAAATTCCCGCAAAACATCGTCGCGCGAAATTTCCTTGTCTTGAAATTTGTTGGCAATTTGTTTCAAAAAACTCGCCGCTTTTCCGGGAAACGACGCTTCGCGGTTGTAACGTCTTTGCAGATCGAGCGCGGTCGGCAAAACGTCCAGATCGAAACGGCAATTATGTTTATGTTCGGCTTCGCGCCTGACCGAAAGCGCGATTTTCAGAGTTTCGCCCGACGCGGTTTCTTCGAGCCGGAAAACGTGAAAAAGTTCGGCAAAACTTCTGTCTTTTTCCTTCAAAACGCGAAAGGTTTCCGGCGTGATTTCGCCGACAACGCGAACGTCGCGGCGTTCGATATACGGCTTTAAAACCTGCGCGACGTTCAACTCCGAATTCGCGCTCACGCCCGCGAAAAATAATCCCGGAAGATCGTCAAAATAAAGCAGATGATTTTGTTTTTTCGCCGTTTTCAAAATTGCGATCAGACGATTTTCCCATTGCCCGACAAATGACATTCCCGAAATCAGACGCTGCGGCGAGATCAGCCACATCTGATTTTTAACCGAATTTTTGCTTTTCCCGTGTGCGATTTTTTGATAAATGTATTCATTCAGCAAATTCGTTTTGCCGACTTGATTTTTCCCGACGACGATCACCGGACGTTTGTCATTTGAATCAAGCAGTTTAGCAAGTTCTTCCAGTTCCTTTTCGCGCCCGTTCGCACGTTCGAGATCGTCGGGAAAAAGTTCGTTTAAATTCCGCCCGACGCGGCGCAGTTCGTGTCCGCCGTCAATATGCGATTCGCCGCCGATCCTCGCAAACAAATCTTGCTCTTCGGGTTTGTAGATCTGCGGCAATTGCAGATTCAAACTCAGCGTCGTAACAAACGCTTTGCCCGTAAAACTGAATTCTTCGGGATTTTGCGAATTTTTTCCTTCCTTTCGTTCGAGTTCGCGGAAATGCTCGGTCAAAACTTCTTCCGCACGAGTTTGCAAATCTTCGCCGCGCCCGATCTCAAACCAAATTCCCGGCACATTCGGCGTAAAAGCGAGCTTTTTGCCGAACGCATCAAAAACCACGAAAAGATATTTGCAGTCGAAACTTTTCGAAGCGAGAAATAAGCGAAAACTGAGAATTTTCGACGACAGCAAAGGCGAAAAAGTAAACCACGTGAGATCGTAATGACGCGCCTTTTTCCCGTGAATTTCAAACTGATTCCGCAAAGTCTGCGTTAATTTATTCACCGCTCTCTGCAAACTTTTCCCTTGCTCGGTAGTGTTCAAATTAAAAAGCGGACGCACGACAACCGCCGGCGCGGAATCGTTCGCTTGGTTTTGTTCGGTCGCCAAAATTGGAATAGTTAATAACATTTGTATTTTTTGTCCGCGAACAAATGCGAAAAGCCGCGAAAAAAGATTAATAGAAAAAGAAAATTTTTAATATTAAGAAGAAATTTTATCTTCTTTTTTTCGCGCTCTTTCGCGTTTATTCGCGGGCAAACTAATTTATCAAATCCTCCGCCGTTTTAGCTAAATTCGTTTCGATCGCTCCATTCAAAACTGTCAACACATCGAAATTTTCGAGCGAGAAAGTTTCTTCTAAAACTAAATCTTTTACTTTATTGTTTGCCGGATCGTAAACTCTCCGCTCGGTTTGAAATTTCACCGAATCGCGTTTCGTCAAATCTTCGGGAAGTTCGTATTTTGATAATTCACCGCCGAAAGCCTTTATCAAAACGCGGTTGCTTCGCGTGCCGTGAACGAATCTGTGAACGCCGACTTCCGCGCCGAATCGCGGCAGGGCGAGTTCGCCTTCGATTTCCAGCAGAACGCCGAAAATTTCCGGCGGCGAAGTTTTTATAAATTTTTCCGTATCTGAAACTTCCTTTCGATAAACGGCGCGTCCGAAAAGAAGTTTCTCTTCGATGTTTCGGTCTTTTTGTTTTTCGGTCGTGAACGCCAGACAATTTTTGATTTCGCTTTTTGAATGTTTGACACACGCCGTGAACAGACGCAGAAATTTGAAAAGTTCGCCCGCATTTTCGCTGAAAAACGCGAGTTTTACCGAATTCGGATTATTAAATTGAAGTTTCAGAAGTTCAAATAAATAATCGCGGAAAACAGTTTCTTTTTCCATAATCTGCGCCGCTGAACCGTCATTTTCCGCAGACGATTTTCCGTAGATTTCCAAAAGAATTTCGTCTTCCGTTCGACTGATCTCACCGGAAAAATCTTTTATGTTTTGCAAAAACTTCTCGATCTTAATTTTTCGTTCGATGCGCTTTTTGTCTTTTTCATAAATCCATTTCCCGCGTTTGTGTGCGGCTTCGAGCCGAATGATCGTGTAAATTTCATCGGTCAATTCGGTGATTTTGTAACTTGCGAGAAGTTTTTGAATTTTCCGGCGAAGCTCGGCGATTCGTTCGGCATTTGTCGCCAACATCGCAGTTTCGGTTTTGTGTTTTTTCGGCTCGTCTTCGGTGATGAAATTCAGAATTATTTTATCGTTTTTGAGATCAGTTTCGACGATCAATTTTTCGACGGACGGACGCAAATTCAGTTCGGCGGAAAGCGGCGCGAGAAGTTTGTTTTCGATAGTTCGTTTGATCGGACGCGCACCGTAACGAATGTCATAACCCGTTTCCGCTAAATGCTTTAACGCATCTTTTCTGACGTTTAAGCGAACAGGACGAAACCGCAAACCGTCGCGGCGTTTTAGTTTTTCGATTTCCAGTTCGGCGATTTTCAAGACGGTTTTTTCGTCCAGCGGCGCGAACGGCACGATGCGGTCGAGACGATTGAAAATTTCCGGTCGCAGAAAATCGCGCACGGCTGAATCGAAATGTTTTACCGCCGCTTGTTTTTGCCGCGAATTATTCACAAAACCGGATTTTCCGCGCTGAAATTCGCTCGCGCCGAGATTCGATGTCATCACGATTATCGAATTTGTAAAATCCGCCACGCGCCCCGCAGAATCGGTCAGACGACCTTCGCCGAGCATCTGCAAAAGCAAGTCGAAAAAAGAATTATGCGCTTTTTCAAATTCGTCTAAAAGCACAACCGAAAAAGGCTGTTCGCGCACTTTTGCCGTCAGCAATCCTTCGCTTTCGCCCGTGCCGCCGATCAGACGCTGAACGGAAACGGCGTTTGAAAATTCGCTCATATCGAAACGAATCATTCTCGATTTGTCGGAAAAGAAAAATTCGGCGAGCGATTTTGTCAATTCCGTTTTCCCGACTCCCGTCGGACCGATAAAAAGCAAAGACGCGACAGGTTTGCGCGGGCGCGTGAGTTTTGCTTTAACCGTGGCGATCAGATCGGTTACGAGTTTCACGGCTTCGTTTTGACCGATGACTTTTTCCTCAAAAAACTTTTCGGTTTTTTCCAGATCGAGCCGGATTTCATCATTTAAAAGCGATTCCGGCAAGCCCGTTTCGTTTGAAAATTCTTTGTAAATTTGCTTGTTTGAAAGTGTTTCGTCTTTTTCCAGATGCGCGAAAACATTTCGCAAAAATCCGACGGGCTTGCCGGGAAACGCCGAATAAGTCGAATAACGGCGATGAAGCGCGTCAATCGTTTTTATCGCGTCCGCATCGGTTTTGTTTGAAAACTCTTTCGCCGCCGCGCCGAGAATTTTCAGACTCGTTTCTTTGTCCGGTTCTTCGATGCGAATTTGCTGAAATGCGTGAACGAGATTCGGATCGCTTTTTTCCAGAACGGGAATTTGTTCGGGCGTGCATTCGACGACGACGAGAATTTCGCCGCGCGTGATCTTCGGGCGCAGAAACGACGCGATTCCCTGCGTCGAAGAATTGCTTTTTCCGACTTCGAGAAGTTCGATCAAATTTCCGAGATGCAGAATCGCGTTTTTCTTTTTCGCCTCGTCAATCAATTTCGCCGCGCGTTCCTGCCACATTCCGAAACCCGTCTGTCCGGCGATCAGACGCGCTCCGCTCGTCGCCCAAAAATTAAATTCCTGCAAACCGAATTCTTCGCGGCGGCGCACCATTTCATTAAAAATCGCCGTTTTCCCGACACCAGCCGCGCCGACGAGTAAGACGCTCGTTTTCTGCGCCGCTTTGAAAATTCCCGCTAAAATTTCCGTCTGTTTTTCCGTTTCGTAAGCCGTTTTGAGATTGACTTTTGTTAAATCTTCGCCGATTTCTTCCAAAACGGAGCTTTCTTTTTCTTCTTCATTATCCTCGGCAATCGCGCGTTGTTTCGCCGTCGGAAGATTTACGGCGAGTTCGTTCTTTTCGATGGAAATTTTTTCCGTGCGTTCGAGCCAGCGCAGATATTGCAGAGATTTCGTCCAACCGTCGCGCCTTAAAGCGGCGATAATTTCCGTCTTTATTTTGGAATCAAAATCCTTTTCTTTGCGCGACAAAACCGCGATGTGAAGCGCGGGAACATAAGCGTAAAAATAACCGTCTTCGCGCCCGATTTTCACGAATTGAATTTTCAAATTCACCGCATCGCGCCACGCCGAAGTTTTTTTCGGCGGCTCGATTTCGACTTCGATTTCCTCGATTTTTACGTTTTCCGGGACGATCCGAGCATATAAATTCGGCGCGTAATCATTCTTTAAGATCGCCTCGGCATTAACTCTCGCACTATGTTTTGCCGAATCTTCTTTTGTCTGAAAGCGCGATATTTCAGAAAAATTCAATGCCTCGGAAATGAAAGTTTCATCTTCGAGATGCTGAGTTAAAATTGTGAGCGGAAAAAAATGTGTCGGCATAAGAATAATGAGCAGTTGAAAATATAAAACGGACAATTATTTTCCGATTTTTATCGTTAATTGTCCATTTTCAGTTGTCCATTGATGATTTTATTTCTCTGAGTCTTTGGGCGACTGTCGCGGGCGAAGTTCCGCCGATTGCCGATTTTGCGGCGAGTGTTGATTCAAGCGAAAGCGCGTCGAAAACGTCATTTTCAATATCTTCCGAAAATTTTTGGAAATCTCTTAAATCTAATTCGTGCAGCTCTTTGCCGAGTGAGATTGCGTGAAGAACGATTTTCCCGCTCGCATCGTGCGCCGTGCGAAACGGAATGCCTTTTTTGACGAGATAATCGGCGAGTTCGGTCGCGTTCAAATAACCGGCACTTGCCGCACGGCGCGTGTTTTCTTCATTAACGTGCAGATTCTCAAGAACGATTTTTGCAACTTTTAAGCAAATTTTTACCGTGTCAACCGTGTCGAAAACCGCTTCCTTGTCTTCCTGCATATCTTTGTTGTAAGCGAGCGGCAAACCTTTCATCGTCGCCAGAAGCGCAGTTTGATGACCGAAAATTCTTCCGGCTTTTCCGCGAATCAGTTCGAGCGCGTCGGGATTTTTCTTTTGCGGCATCAGAGACGATCCGGTCGAAACTGCGTCGGACAATTCGATGAAACGAAATTCGCTCGAAGCGTAAAGAATCAAATCTTCGGAAAAACGCGAAAGATGCATCATTATAATCGCGCACGCGCTCGTAAATTCAATCGCAAAATCGCGGTCGCTGACGGCATCGAGGCTGTTTTTTGTAACGCTTTGAAAACCTAATTCTTTCGCCACGGATTCGCGGTCAATATTAAAAGAAGTTCCGGCGAGAGCCGCCGCGCCCAAAGGCAGAATATTCGTGCGTTTTCTTGCGTCAAATAATCTTTCGCGGTCGCGCTCGGTCATCTCGAAATACGCCAGACACCAATGCGCCCACAAGATCGGCATCGCGCGCTGTAAATGCGTATAACCGGGCAAAATTGCATCTTTTTGTTTTTCCGCCGATGCGATCAAAGCCTTTTGAAATTCACGCGATAAAACCAGAATTTCGTCAATTTCCTCTCTTAACCACAGGCGAAACGCCGTCGCCACCTGATCGTTGCGGCTTCTGCCCGTGTGCAGTTTTTTTCCCGCATCACCGATAATTTCGACGAGTTTTGCTTCGATGAAGGAATGAACATCTTCAGCATCGGAGTTTTCAAAAAAATCTTTGTCAGAATCGGCTTTATTCAAAATAGTTTCAAACCCGTTTTTGATCTGTTCGATCTCGTTTTCATTTAAAACTCCAGCGCGGAAAATTGCTTCGGCGTGAGCAATGCTCGCCTGCAAATCAGCACGAAAAAGTCTTTTGTCAAACGAAAAAGAATTGTTGAATTCGGCAAAAGTTTCGTCCGCAGTTCCGGTAAAACGTCCGCCCCAGAGATTTTTGTTTTCAGTCATAAAAGCGATTTTACAAAGCTATTGAGAAAAGCAAAAGTTTGTAACTTTAAAATTCATATTTCCTTTGACTTTCTGCAACTTATGTTTTAATTTATTCATCTATGCAATAAATATGCAATCTGTTTGCATATTTGCTTATTTTTATGCAAAAAGCAAAGCGGCAAAAAATAATTCTGGAAATAATTCGCACCGGAGAATTCGGAACGCAGGAAGATTTGTTGGAAAAACTGCAAACGGACGGAATTTCCGCCACGCAATCCAGCGTTTCGCGCGATCTGGACGAACTCGGAATTATAAAGGCGAACGGTATTTACACATTGCCCGAAAAGCGTGTCAAAGCGAATCCATTCGGTTTGGAAAAAATTGAAACAGCCGGAAATAATCTGCTCGTCGCAAAATGCGAACTCGGTTTAGCGTCGGCGGCGTGCGTCAAAATTGACGCGGCGGAAATCGCCGAAATTATTGGCACAATCGCCGGCGAAGATACGATTTTTATCGCCGTCAAAGACGCAAAGGCGCAGAAAACAGCAATAAAAAAGATTTGGGAAATATTTGAAAAATAATTTAAGAAAAGACCGGAAAAATTACAAATGGAAAAGAAAATTAATAAAGTTGTTCTGGCATATTCCGGCGGACTCGACACTTCCGCGATGCTGCTTTGGATCAAGGAAACTTACGGCGCGGAAGTGATTTGTTTTTGTGCCGATGTCGGTCAGGGCGACGAACTCGACGGTTTGGAAGAAAAAGCTCTGAAAACGGGCGCGTCGAAACTTTATGTTGAAGATTTGCGCGAAGAGTTTGTCAAAGAATTCGTCTGGACGGCGGTGAAGGCGAACGCGCTTTATGAAGGCGTTTATTTGCTCGGAACTTCGCTTGCGCGTCCGGTGATTGCGCGGAAACAAATTGAAATAGCGCAGAAAGAAGGCGCGGATGCAGTGGCGCACGGCGCGACGGGAAAAGGAAATGACCAAGTTCGTTTTGAACTGACTTATTACGCTTTGCAACCTGATATAAAAGTTGTCGCACCGTGGCGGCATTGGGAATTTAAAGGTCGCGCGGATCTGATCGCGTATTGCGCCGAACACGGAATTAACGTCACGGCGACCGCCGAAAAGCCTTATTCGATGGACAGAAATCTGATGCACGTTTCATACGAGGGCGGCATTTTGGAAGACCCTTGGGCTGCGCCGCCGGAAGATATTTTTCTGCTGACGAAATCGCCGGAAAATGCTTCTGACAAAGCGGAAGAAATTATTCTGACGTTTGAAAAAGGCGAACCTGTGGCGATTAACGGCGAGAAATACGGCGCGGTTGATATGCTTTCAAAATTGAATTTCTTGGGCGGCGAACACGGCATCGGGCGCGTTGATCTGGTCGAAAATCGTTTCGTCGGGATGAAATCGCGCGGCGTGTATGAAACTCCGGGCGTGACGATTTTGCAGTCGGCGCACCGCGCGCTCGAATCAATCACGATGGATCGTGAAGTGATGCGTCTGCGCGATTCTCTCGGCGTAAAATTCGCCGAATCAATTTATTACGGCTTCTGGTTCGCGCCGGAATTCGAGATTTTGCGCTCGATAGTTGACCAGACGCAGGAAACCGTTTCGGGCGACGTGCGCGTGAAATTATACAAAGGCAACGTCACGATTTTAGGTCGCAAATCGCCGAATTCGCTTTACAAAGAACGAGTTGTGACCTTTGAAGACGACGCGGGCGCGTATAACCAACTCGACGCGGAAGGTTTTATCCGCTTGCAGTCTTTGCGGTTGCGGTTGCGGAAGATGGATTGATTATTCACCACAGAGATCACAGAGGACACAGAGATTTTAAGATTATGAAACTAAAAAATTACGAGAAGAAGGTTATAGAAATCTTGGTGTCAAATAAATTGTCTCCTAAAGTTTTAGCTAACGTAATTCAAAACATTGAATTTGTCGGTTACGAATACACAGGAAGCGGTTACTTTTTGAAAATTCGACATTCTGATTTGCCTAAAAATAGAATTGTTTGTGATAAACCGATTCTTATTGGCAAAGCTGAACATATTCAATGCGGATTCATAATATTTTTGGAAAATAAAGAGTTGACTATCGAATGTCATTCTTGGGGGGAAATAGAAGTTCCAGAAGATTTTAGAGAAAAAAATGTTGAAATTCAAGAAATTGATGAAAGCCAAAACAATTTCTAAAAAATCTCTGTGATCTCTGTGTTCTCTGTGGTGAAAATTCTTGAGGTAAAAAGATGCAAGTTTTAGAAGCAGACAAAATCGGTTCGGCGACTTCGCCGTTGAATTTGACGAAAACGGTCAGCGTGATTGATGAACACAACGCGCCGGAAGCGGGCGATGTTGTTGTCGTTCGCGCTTTGAGCGAATCGGTGACTTACGGCAATCTCGAACTTCCGAACGGGCGTTTGGCGAAGATCAATCGCAACGACATTTTGCTCGGCGTTCTCGGCAGACGGCGCGCGCTGAAAGGTTTTGTCGGCGACGTTCCCGAATCTGTAAAGACGGGCGACAAACTTAATCTTTTGAATATGGGCGGCGTGATCGGCGTTTGCAAAGGGCATCATTCTTCGTTTTCCGACGCGATCGAAGTCGAAGTTTTGGGAATTGCGGTGTCAGAACCGTCTGCGGTAGCGGATGGTTTAACGTCTGCGTTTGATACTGATATTAAGGATAATCTAACGTTTGTTCGCGCTTCGCACTCATTGCAAGCGGGGACGCATGCGCTCCAATCCGCTCCGCGCATCTTAAATATTGCCGACAATGCTTTACAGCCGACTAATTTTCTAAACGAATCCGCGCCGGTCGTGATCGTCGCCGGAACTTGTATGAATTCGGGCAAAACAGTCGCGGCGACTGAGATCGTCAAACAGGCGCATCAGGCAGGTTTGCGCGTTGCGGGCGCGAAAATGTCGGGCGTGGCGGCGTTGCGCGACACTTTGAATATGGAAGATCACGGCGCGTTCGTGACGGCGAGTTTTCTCGATTGCGGTCTGCCTTCGACGGTTGACCACGACGATCTGCCGTCGGTCGCCAAAGCGATCTTGAATCATTTGAATTCATTTAATCCCGATCTGATCGTCGTCGAACTCGGCGACGGAATCGTCGGCGGTTATTCGGTTGATTCGGTCTTAAAGGATTTTGAAATTAAGAACGCGATCTCGTCATTCGTCTTCTGCGCGGGCGATTACGTCGGCGTGGTCGGCGGAATCGCGGTGCTGAAAAATCTCGACATCGAAATTGATGTCGTCGCCGGTTCGGTCACGGATTCGCAGATGGGCGAAGATTTTGTCGAGGAAAATTACTGCATCAAAGCCGGAAACGCTAGACGCGACGGTTTGCGACTTTTCAATTTAATAAATCCGGCAAAACGAAAGGAATTGGCGTTTGCGTAAATTTATGACAGAAAATTATATTCCGCCAAAAAATATTTCCGAACTGCTCGAACGCTATGAAAATGGGGAACGAGATTTTATTGAATGTGATTTATATGATGAATATTATGACTTGCGAGGTTTAATTCTTGAAGGAATCAATTTATCAAAAACATTTATACTGGCGGATTTTCGCGGCTCTAATTTGAGAGGCGCAAATTTTTATCAAGCTAATGTTAAAACTTGCGATTTTCGCGGAGCAGATTTAACAAATGCAACTTTTGAAGATTCGGCAATTGATTCCGCCTTATTTGACGGAGCAATTCTAGTAAATACTAACTTTGAAAATGCTGGAACTTACGGATATTTGATGAAAAAAGGTGAAATTCCTGATTGGTAAATTATGGAAAACAATCGTGATATTGAAAAAATTATTGAATTAGTCAATGAAGAATTTCCAAATGTCGAAATTTATCAGCTAAAAGTTACTCATCCTGCCGATGATGACGGCATTTGGTATTTTTGGCTTAGTGAAAAATCAGATGATGAAATTCAAGTCGAAAATAGTTATGGTCAATGTCCTTTTTTGATTGAGACAAATAGAAACAACGAAAGAAAATGGGGAAACTCAATTAAAGAAACTGTAAATATTATTTGTGAACACTTGAGAACATCGAAATATAACAAATGAACGAGAAAATAAAAATTGCAATCTTCGGCGGTTCGGGTTACGGCGGAAGTGAGCTTTTGCGGATACTTTTGTTTCACCCGAATGCGGAAATTGTTCTGGTGACGGCGAATGAACACGCGGGGAAAGCGGTCGGCGAAGTGCATAAAAATCTGTTCGGTTTGACTGATTTGAGGTTTGAAAAATCGCCGGAAGATTTGTCTGCACTTGAAGATATTGATGTCGCGTTTTTCGCTTTGCCGCACGGTCAGGCGTTGAATTTGATTCCGAATTTGCCGCCTAATGTGAAAGTCGTTGATCTGTCGGGCGATTTTCGGATTGATGATAAAGACGTTTTCAAGCAGTTTTACAAACTCGAACATACTGCCGATGAATTGCAGAAAAAATTCGTTTACGGTTTGACGGAAACGAACCGCGAACAGATAAAGACGGCAAACTACATCGCAAATCCGGGATGTTTTGCGACGGCGACTTTGCTTGCGCTCGCGCCGTTGGTGAAAAGCGGGCTTTTGAACGGGAAAATCATCGTTGACGCAAAAACGGGTTCGTCGGGTTCGGGCGCAAAGGCGGCGGCGAACACGCATCATCCGCAGAGAATGAATTCGTTTTACGCCTACAAACCGTTTCAGCATCAACACGTTCCCGAAATTTCACAGCATTTGAGATCGGTCGGCGAATTCGACAATCAATTCGTTTTTATGACGCATTCACTGCCCGTTTCGCGCGGGATTTTCGCGTCTTGTTATCTGGAAACCGTTTTGGAAATGACGAACGAAGATGTTCGAAATCTTTACGCGGATTTTTACAAAGATGCGTTTTTTGTGCGATTGGTCGAAAATTCGCCCGACATCAATTGGGTGAAAACGACGAATTTCTGCGACATCGCCGTTCACACGAGCGTCGGAAAACAAGTCGCCGTCTTTTCGGCAATTGATAATTTGGTCAAAGGCGCGGCTGGTCAAGCGGTGCAGAATATGAATTTGATGTTCGGTTTGGACGAAAAAACGGGATTGATTTTCGCGGGAACAAATCCGTGAGAATTTCTGCCCGCGAAATGTGCCAGATGAGGCTAAGAATTTGTTTGGTTTTTTTTGCTTCTTTCGCTTATTTCGCGGGCAACATTTTTTAAGTTAAAATAATTTTATGAGTACTGAACTGGAAAATGAAAACGACACATTGACGGATGAAACACGTCAGAAACTAAAGGGTTTAAGCGGCGCGTTTTTGCGCTTGCACAAAATTTTGCTCAGCGACACAAAAGCTTCTTACGAAAAGAAAAACGGCGCAATTGCAAATTCTAATATTTATCTTTCGCTTGTGATTGATGATCCGCATTTTGCGTGGCTGCGAAAAATTTCAACGCTGATTGCCCTGATCGACGAGGCTGCGTCCGTGCGCCGTCCGGCGACCGAAACCGACGCGAACGCGCTTTTAAATGAAGCGAAACTTCTGCTCAATTTTCAGGATGCGGAAGAAGATTTTAACGATAAATTCCAGAATGCTTTGCAGACCAACAAAGATGCCGTTTTAATTTATAACGACGCGAAAAATTTCGCTGAGTGAAAATTATGAATTTCAACGAAATAGAAAGTCTGGAAGAAGAATTTCAAGTGGCGACCTACGCAAAGATGAACATTGCGGTCGAACGCGGTCGAGGTTCGTGGATTTGGACGAGCGACGGGGAAAAATATCTCGATCTTTACGGCGGACACGCGGTTTGCGCGACGGGACATTCGCATCCGCACGTTGTCGAAGCGTTGAAAAATCAAGCGGAAAAAGTTTTGTTTTATTCAAATCTGGTTTACTCGGAAATTCGCGCAAAAGCGGCGGAAAAACTTGTTTCAATTGCTCCCGAGTCAATTACGAAAGTATTTTTCTGCAATTCGGGAACGGAAGCGAACGAAAACGCTATGCGAATGGCACGTTTTGCGACGAAAAGAGAAAAAATTATTACATTTTCCGGCGGGTTTCACGGGCGAACCGCTGATTCGATCTCGGCGACATTTTTGGGAAAATACCGCGAGATCGGCAGACCGAATGTTCCGCATCACGTCTGCGCTGAATTCGGAAATCTCGAATCCGTCAGGGAATTAGCCGACGCGGAAACGGCGGCGATAATGCTCGAACCGATTCAATCAATGGCGGGAATTATCGAAGCCGAACCGCAATTTTTTCAAGGTCTGCGCGAAATTTGCGACGAACACGGCATCATTTTAATTTTCGACGAAGTACAAACCGGAATCGGCAGAACAGGAAACTGGTTTTTTTCGGGCAGCGATCTTGCCGGAAACGTCGAAGCCGACATCATCACGTTGGCAAAATCATTGGGAAGCGGCGTTCCGGTCGGCGCGTGTCTCGTTAATGAAAAAGTTTCTGAAGTAATCAAAAACGGCGATCTCGGCACAACGTTTGGCGGCGGAATGTTGGCGATGGCGGCAGTTCTGGCAACTATCGAAGCTATCGAAACTTATAAAATGCGCAAGAATATTTCCGAAATAGAAAGTTACCTGCGCGAAAAATTAGTGGAAATCGAGGAAGTCGTCACTGTTCACGGAAAAGGCGGTTTAATCGGAATAGAATTCGCTGAAAATTGTAAGTTTTTTCATACTAAATTATTGGAAAATAAGATTATTACAGGAACATCGAGCAATCTGAAAATCCTGCGACTGCTTCCGCCGCTCTGCGTAAAAAAAGAAGAAATAGATTTATTAATTGAAGCTCTGAGAAAATAATTTTTTGAAAGAATCACATTGTATAAGATTTTTGCTTGACCGTTAACGATATATCGTGATACATATAAAATGTATCGTTTCTTAAACGGCACAAATTGAAAATTTAATATAAATGAGGTACAAATAAATGTTTGGAAGACACGGTTTTAAATTCGGAGGCGGCGGATGCGCTCCGGGTTTTCGAGGCGAATTTATGCGAATGAGACGCGGAGACATTAAGTATCACTTATTGGAGATTTTAAAAGAAACTCCGCGGCACGGTTACGAGATCATCAGCGAACTCGAAAAACAGTCGGGCGGTTATCGTCCTTCACCCGGTTCGGTTTATCCGACGTTACAGATGCTTGAAGAAGGCGGTTATCTGACCGGCGAACAAGTTGACGGGAAAAAGGTTTACACGATCACCGGCGAGGGTTTGAATCTTCTGGAAGAACGCGGCGACGACAGTTTCGGTTTCCCGCCGAAAATGTCGCGGACGTTCGATATGAGAAAATCTCTGATGAAACTCGGAAAAGCCGCGATGGAAGGTGTGCGCGACGGCGACGAAGACACGGTCAAAAAGATCAGTGAAATCGTCAATAAAGCGCGACGCGACGTTTATACAATTCTGGCGGATTCGTAGGAACTATTTTCTGTAAGTTAAACGTTGAGGATTTTCGATGGAAAATCCTCAACGTTTTTTTTTGTAAATTTGTGTCATTAAAAAAACAAAACCTGGTTGTTCACAGTTTTCAGAAGAAAATCATTAACACCTTTCGCGGCATCTCGCCCGTCAGCGATTGCCCAAACGATCAGACTTTGCCCGCGTTCGCAATCTCCGGCGGCGAAGATTTTTTCAACATTTGTCTGCTTGTTTTCGGCGACGCAAATTGTGTTTTTCTGAGAAACATTAACATTCAGCTTTTCAAATAACTCCAACTTTTCGATGCCCGTAAATCCTATTGCGAGAAAAACATTTTCAGCTTTCCAAAACTGTTCTGAATTTTTAACTTCGCGCAATTCGCCATTTTCCCATTCGATCTTAACGGTTTCAATTCCGGTCAAATGTCCGCTTTGATCGCCGACAAATTTTTTCGTCAAAACGCAATATTCGCGCGGGTCTGCGCCGAAAATTTCTTTTGCTTCTTCCTGCCCGTAATCAATTTGAAACGGGTGAACGCGGCTGAGCCAATTGTTATGATCGTAAATTTTTTCCGACGGCTGCGGCATAATTTCAAACTGCGTAATGCTTTTTGCGCCGTGTCTGATCGAAGTTGCGATGCAGTCTGTTCCCGTGTCTCCGCCGCCGATGACAATGATACTTTTATCCTTTACGTCAATAAAATCGCGGTCTTCGTGGTTGGAATCAAGCAGGCTTTTCGTGTTTTTCGACAAAAACTCCATTGCAAAATGAACACCTTTCAGATTTCTTCCTTCAATTTGTAAATCACGCGGCTGCGGTGCGCCGCAGGCTAAAACGATTGCGTCGAAATTTTGCTTCAAATCTTCGGCGGAAATATCTCTGCCGACTGAAACATTTGTTTGAAATTCGATTCCTTCGTCCGAAAGAAGAGTAACGCGCCGTTCGACGAGGCGTTTGTCGAGTTTCATATTCGGAATTCCATACATTAAAAGTCCGCCGATGCGGTCGTCGCGTTCGAAAATCGTCACGGAATGCCCGAGTTTATTTAATTCATCTGCACACGCCAAACCCGCCGGACCGGAGCCGATAATGGCGACTTTTTTTCCGGTGCGATATTTCGGCGGATTCGGCGAGATCCATCCCGTTTCAAACGCTTTATCAATGATTGAAACTTCAATTTCCTTAATCATTACGGGTTCTTCGTTAATGCCGAGAACACACGAAGATTCGCACGGCGCGGGGCAAACTCTGCCCGTAAATTCGGGGAAATTATTCGTCATTGCCAGACTTTTGTAAGCTTCGTGCCAGTTGCCTCGATAGACGAAATCGTTCCAATCGGGAATCAAATTTCCAAGCGGACATCCGACCGTCGCACCTTCAAAAGTTGCGCCCGTATGACAAAATGGAATGCCGCAATTCATACAGCGCGCGCCTTGCCGCTTAATTTCGTCTTCCGGTAAATGCGCGTGAAATTCGTCCCAATTTGCCACGCGCGATTTCGTCTCGTGCAAGATCGGAAGACTTCTTCTAAATTCAATAAATCCCGTAGTTTTACCCATATTTGTAAAGTGAAAAAGTAGAAAAGTTCAAAAGTGAAAAAGTTCTGTTTATCTTGATTTATAAATTATTTTCATAATTTTACTTTTTTACATCGTTACAGTTTCTTCAAACGCCGCCATTTCAGCTTTTTCTTTTGATAAACCTTCAGAAAGAAGACGATTTTGCGATTCGATGATTGTCCTGTAATCGTTCGGAATTACTTTGATAAATTTCGACAAGTTTTCTTCCCAATTTAATAAAATTCGCGTTCCGATTTCGCTTTCGGTTAATTCGATATGGAGGAAAATTTTGTCTTTCAGAAATTCGATTTCTTCTTCGTTTTCCAACTTTTCAAGCGAGATCATTTCCATATTGCAAAGTGCGGGAAATTCTCCGGTTTCATCAAAAATATAAGCAATTCCGCCGCTCATTCCGGCGGCGAAATTTTTTCCGGTTTTTCCTAAAACTATAACTCGTCCGCCCGTCATATATTCGCAGGCGTGATCGCCGACACCTTCGATCACCGCGTCAACTCCGCTGTTTCTGACGGCGAAACGTTCGCCGCCGATTCCTGAAATAAACGTTTCGCCGGAAGTCGCGCCGTAAAATGCCGTGTTGCCGACGATGATATTTTCATTTGATGAAAAAGTTGAATTTTTCGGCGGAAAGACGACAATTTTTCCGCCTGAAAGTCCTTTGCCGATGTAATCGTTCGCGTCGCCTTCGAGCGTCAAACTAACGCCGCGCGGGACGAATGTGCCGAAACTTTGTCCAGCGGAACCTTTGAATTTCAAACAAATCGTTTCATCCGGTAAACCTTCTGCGCCGAATTTTCGTGAGATTTCACTGCCGAGAATCGTGCCGACGGCGCGGTTGATATTTTTAATTTCGAGTTCGGCGGAAACCTTTTCGCCCTTTTCCAGAGCCGGACGGCAGATTTCCAAAAGTACAGTTTTGTCGAGCGTTTTTTCGAGTTCCAAATTTTGCCCGATTTGCTGAAAACGACCGAAATCATCGGGAACTTCAGGCTGAAAAAGTATCTTTGAAAAATCCAGTTTGCTGGATTTTTTTTCGTCGCGCGGCTCTTCAAATTCTAAAAATTCCGTGTTTCCGATCAGTTCATCGAAGTTTCTAAAACCCAATTCCGCCATCAATTCACGAACTTCCTGCGCGATGAAACTCATAAAATTGACGACAAAATCCGCATCACCGGAAAATTTTTCTCTTAAGAAAGGGTCTTGCGTCGCAATGCCGACCGGACAAGTATTTAAATGGCAGACGCGCATCATAATACAGCCCAAACTGACGAGCGGCGCGGTTGAAAAACCGAATTCTTCCGCACCGAGAAGCGCGGCGATGACGACATCTCGCCCGGTTTTTAGCTGCCCGTCGGTTTCAAGTCGAACGCGGCTTCGCAAATTATTTAAAAGCAATGTTTGATGCGTTTCCGCCAAGCCGATTTCCCAAGGAATTCCGGCGTGTTTGATGCTTGTCAAAGGCGACGCGCCCGTTCCGCCGTCGTGTCCGCTGATTAAAATTATGTCGGCTTTTGCTTTCGCAACTCCCGCCGCAATCGTTCCGACTCCGGCTTCGGCGACGAGTTTTACGCTGATGCTTGCTTTTTCGTTGGCATTTTTGAGATCGAAAATAAGCTGTGCCAAATCTTCAATCGAATAAATATCGTGATGCGGTGGCGGCGAAATCAAACCGACTCCGGGCGTTGAATAGCGCGTTTTGGCGATCCAAGGGTAAACTTTTTTGCCCGGAAGTTGTCCGCCTTCGCCGGGTTTTGCGCCTTGCGCGATTTTTATCTGAATTTCGTCGGCGTTAACGAGGTAATGACTCGTCACACCGAATCTTCCCGAAGCGACTTGTTTAATGCGGCTTTTTTTGCTGTCGCCGCTCGGCAAAGTTTCAAATCTTTCCGGGTCCTCGCCGCCTTCGCCCGTGTTGCTTTTTCCGCCGATTCGGTTCATCGCAATCGCCAGAGTTTCGTGCGCTTCTTTTGAGATCGAACCGTAGGAAATCGCGCCGGTTTTAAAGCGTTTCAAGATTTCTTCAATCGTTTCAACTTCTTCAATCGCAATGCTTTGCCGGTTTGTTTTAAATTTTAAAAGTCCGCGCAGAGTCGCCTGCTCGTTCATTTGTTCGTTGACGAGACGGCTGTATTTTTTGAAAGTTTTAAAATCTCCGTAGCGGCAAGCCCTTTGTAAAGTGTGAATTGTTTCAGGATTAAAAAGATGAAATTCGCCGTTTTTTCGCCATTGATAATTTCCGCCCGATTCCAAAATTTCGGTTTCGCGTTTAGGGAAAAATGCTTTTTCGTGTCTTCTGATCGCTTCGGAAGCAATTTCTTCAAGTCCGATTCCGCCGATTCTCGAAGGTGTTCGTGTGAAATATTTTTCGACGATTTCTTCATTAATTCCGATCGCTTCAAAAATCTGTGCGCCGAGATAACTGCGGATTGTCGAAATTCCCATTTTCGAGCAAATTTTTATAACGCCTTTGTTTACAGATTTTACAAAGTTTTTGATGGCTGTCTTTTCATCAATATCCCAAATTCCCAACCTGATTTCGTCGCTGATCGTTTCAAAAGCAAGATATGGATTTATCGCCGTCGCGCCGTAGCCGAGAAGAAGCGCAAAATGATGAACTTCTCGCGGTTCGCCGGATTCGAGGACGAAACCGACCTGTGTGCGCGTGCCTTCGCGGATCAGATGATGATGAATTGTCGAAACGGCGAGCAACGCGGGAATCGGAACACGATATTCGCTCGTCTGACGGTCGGACAAAATGAAAACGTCGTAACCGTTTTTAACTGCTTGACTTGCCTGATGACAAAGCGTATCCAAAGCCCATTCCAAACCTTTCGTTCCGTGTTCGCGGTCAAAAAGCATCGGCAGCGTGATCGTCCGAAAATTCGATTTTCCCCAGATGCTTTCCGAATCGCCTAAATATCGAAGTTTTTCGAGTTCTTCGTTGGTTAAAATAAACGAATTGAGCTTGATTTGGTGCGCGGCTTGCGGAGTCGGCTCGAAAAGATTGTCGTCGCGTCCGATCATCGTGTCGGTCGAGGTTACCAGTTCTTCACGAATCGAGTCAATCGGTGGATTTGTCACCTGCGCGAAAAGCTGTTTGAAATAATTGTAAAGCAATTGCGGACGTTTTGATAAAACCGCGAGCGGCGTATCATTTCCCATCGAACCGATTGCTTCCGCGCCTTCGGTCGCCATCGGCTGCAAGATCATTCTGAGTTCTTCTTCCGTGTAGCCGAACGCTTTTTGTCTTTGCAAAACTGTTTCGTGATTCGGTTTATGGAAAAAATTCGGCGCGGGCAAATCGTTAATGTGAAGCTGATTTTCTTCAATCCATTGGCGATAAGGAAATTCTCCGGCGATTGTTTCCTTAATTTCTTCGTCGGAAATTATTTTTCCAATTTCAGTATCAACGAGAAACATTTTTCCGGGCTGAAGTCTGCCTTTCTGCAAAACATTTTCGGGCGCAACCTCAAAAACTCCGACTTCCGAAGCCATCACAACGAGATCATCTTTCGTCACGTAAAAACGCGAAGGTCGCAAACCGTTTCTGTCCAAAACCGCGCCGATGATTTTTCCGTCCGTAAAAGTTATCGAAGCCGGACCGTCCCAAGGTTCGAGCAGACACGAGTGAAATTCATAAAAAGCGCGTTTCTCGTCGCTCATTTTATTTTCTTCGGAAAGCGGTTCAGGAATCATCATCATCACCGAATGCGGAAAACTTCTGCCCGCTAAAATCAGCATTTCCAGACAATTATCAAACGCGCCGGAATCGCTCGTCTCGTCGTCAATGATGCTTAAAACTTTTGGAAAATCCTCAGCGAAAAGTTCGGATTTGAGACGATTTTCACGCGCATACATCCAATTGATATTTCCGCGCAAAGTGTTGATTTCGCCGTTGTGCGCGATTGTCCGCAAAGGCTGTGCGCGTTTCCAATTCGGAAAAGTATTCGTGCTGAAACGCGAGTGAATTACGGCAATCGCCGTTTTAAATTCCTCGTCCTGCAAGTCCGGATAAAAAGGCGCAAGCTGATTCGTCGTCAGCATTCCTTTATAAATAATTGTCGAGGTCGAAAGACTTGCGAAATAAAATTCTTTATCAAAAATCTCGTCTTCGCGTGTCAAAAGTTCCTTTGCCCAACGCCGCGTGACAAAAAGTTTTCTTTCAAAATGCGCCGTGTCGCCGATTTTTTCGGTTTTCCCGATGAAAACCTGTTTGATAAACGGCTGTGTGTTTTTAGATTTTTCACCAAGATCGGAATCGTCCGTCGGCACGTCGCGCCAACCTAAAACATTCAAATTGTGTTCGCGTGCGATTTCCTCAAATCTTTTGATTGAATGACTGCGAAGCGAATCATCTTGCGACAGAAAAAGCATTCCGACCGCGTAATTTCCGGCTTCGGGCAGAGTTATGTGCAATTTTTCACATTCTCGAACAAAAAAAACGTGCGGAATTTGCGTTAAAATTCCTGCGCCGTCACCGGTTTTCTCGTCCGCCCCGCTCGCTCCCCGATGGTTCATACGAACGAGGCTTTCAATAGCGATTTTAAGAATTTTATTTGATTTTCGACCTTTTATGTCAGCGATAAACCCGACACCGCAGGCATCGTGTTCAAATTCGGAAAGATAAAGCCCTTTGTTCATCGGTCAAAAACCAAGATATGAAAATACCGGAAACTTTTTTATACCACATAGGACAAAAAATTGAAATACTTTTCTGCAAATGTCTTGAGGCTTTAACTTTTTGTTGCCCGAATAATATCCGCGAAAACACCGGCAGCGGTAACTTCCGCGCCCGCGCCCGCGCCTTTTACAACCAAAGGCAGATCGTTATAACGATTTGTATAAAACAAAACCGCATTATCTTTACCGGAAAGATTGGCGAAATTGTGATCTTTTCCGATGCTTTGCAGACTGACCGTTGCTTTTCCGTGTGAAAACGATGCGATATATTTCAAAATTAAATTTTCCGTCCGCGCTTTTTCGAGTAATTCTTTGAAATAATTTTCGTGTTTTTCCATCTCATCGTAGAAATCTTCGACCGTTCCGTTTAAACAAGATTCGGGCAAAAAACCTTCGTTTTCAATGTCGGACATTTCAAGATTAAATCCGGCTTCACGCGCCAAAATTAAAATCTTTCGTGCGACATCCGTTCCGCTTAAATCAAGCCGCGGATCAGGTTCGGTGTAACCTTCGTCCTGCGCTTGTTTGACGACATTTGAAAAGATGCGCGAACCGTCGTAATTGTTAAAAACAAAATTCAAAGTTCCCGACAAAACGGCTTCGATGCGCGTGATTTTGTCGCCGCTTCGCGTCAGATCGTTCAAAGTAGTAATGATCGGCAAACCCGCACCGACGTTCGTTTCAAAAAGAAAATTCGCGTTGTATTCACGCGCCAGTTCTTTCAATTTTTTATAATTTTCAAACTCGCTCGACGCGGCAATTTTATTGCAGGCGATTATCGAAACACTTTTTCGGAGCAACTTCGGGTAAACTTCCACAACATCTGCACTCGCCGTAACGTCAACAAAAATTGAATTCCGCAGATTTTCTTCGATAATTGCGTCAGCCAATTCATTTGAATTTTTATCAGCATCTTCCAACAAATTTTGCGGATTTTGAAGGTCAAGTCCTTCTTCATCAAAAACAAACTTCTTGCTGTTCGCCAAACCGACGACGCGGACGTTCAAATTCATCTGTTCGCTCAGATAATCTTTTTGCTGTTCGATCTGATCGAGCAGTTTTTTTCCGACCGTGCCGACTCCGACGATGTAAAGATTTATCTGTTTTTTATTATCCGAGAAAAATTCTTCGTGCAGAGTATTAACTGCTTTTTTCACGTCTTCCGAGCCGATCACGGCAGAGATATTTCTCTCGCTCGAACCCTGCGCGATAGCGCGGATGTTTACGCCTTGCCCGCCGAGTGCGGCGAACATTTTGCCGGAAATTCCCGTATGATGCCGCATATTGTCGCCGACAAGCGCGAGAATCGAGAGATTTTTTTCGACCGAAAGCGGCTCGATCTTTCCGACTGCGATTTCATACTCGAATTCCGCGTCAACGACTTTTTTCGCCGCATCGCCGAATTTTTCTTCGACCGCAACGCAGATCGAATGTTCCGACGAACTTTGCGTTATCAAAATAACATTAATTTTCGCCTTTGAAAGCGCGTCGAAAAGACGTTTTGAAAAGCCCGGAATTCCGATCATTCCCGAACCTTCGAGACTTAAAATCGCAACTTTATCAATGCTCGTGATACCGCGAATAATATCGCGTTCGCCTGAAACTTCGGCTTCGATAAACGTGCCGAAATCTTCAGGCGCGAAGGTGTTTTTTATCAATATCGGAATATTTTTCTGCAAAACCGGCTGAATCGTCGGCGGGTAAATTATCTTCGCGCCGAAATGCGAAAGTTCCATCGCCTCGCGGTAAGTGATGCGCGGAATTTGCCGTATATTTCTGACAATTCGCGGGTCGGCGGTCATCATTCCCGAAACGTCCGTCCAAATCTCTAAAACTTCCGCGTCCAACGAAGCCGCCAAAATCGCCGCCGTGTAATCCGAACCGCCGCGTCCCAAAGTCGTCGTAATATTTTTTTCGTCGGATGCGATAAATCCTTGCAGGATTGTCAGATTTGGTTTTTGGTTTTTGAAAAATCCTTGTATTAATTCATTTGTTTTTTCAAAATCAACCGCCGCATTATTGAAATGCGAATCGGTTTTAATGAGTTCGCGCGAATCTTTTCGGACGTTTTCGATTCCGAGCGTCGCAAGTTTCGCTGAAACGATTTTTGTCGAAAGAATCTCGCCGAAACTCGTGATTCTGTCCAGAGTTCGCGGACTCAATTCGCGCAAAAGAAAAACGCCTTCGCAGATTTTTTCGAGTTCTTTGATTTTTTCTTCGACAAAATCCAAAACGCTTTTTCGCGCGGAATCGTCGAGCAATTTTTTAATTGCTTCAAAATGCTTTTCTTTGATTTCGCCGATCCTCGCACGAAAATTTTCATCGCCGTTTTCCGCGAGTTTTCCGGTTTCAATCAAAGCATCGGTCGTTCCTTGCATCGCCGACAAAACGACGGCGCACGAATCTTTTCGGGTTTCGTCTTTTACAATTGCGACAACTTTTTCGATGTTTTCGGCGTTTCCGACTGACGAGCCGCCGAATTTTAAAATTTTCATAATTTATTTTTGCCCGCGAAAGGCGCGAAAAGGCGCGAAAAAGATTTTAAAATAATTTGGCGTTCTTTCGCGCATTTCGCGGGCAATATATCTTAAATTTTCTTCAGTATAATTTCTCTTAAATCATCGTAATTCACTTCGATTTCGACGCTGTATTTTTCTTTTGAAAACAAATCTTTCACGCCGTCAGGCATTTCGCCGAAAGTTCCGACGATTTCTTTGACCGAATCGAATTTTACGGGATGCGCCGTTTCAAGAAAAAATCCTTTTCGATTGATATTTTTTGCGAGATATTTTTCGAGCGCGTGAAATCCGACCGCGCCGTGCGGATCGAGAATGTAATTGTATTTTTCGTAAACCTCGCGCATTGCTACAATCGTTTGCTCATCCGAAACGCTGACTGCTTCAACTTCTTCTTTGATATTCAAATAATCTCTTCCGTAAATTTCTAAAATCCGCACGAAATTTGAAGGATTTGCAACGTCCATCGCGTTTGAAAGTGTCGAAACGGAATCTTTTATTTTCATTTCGCCGCTTTCCAAAAAGTTTGGAATCACGTTATTGGCATTCGTCGCCGCGATAAATTTTTCGCACGGCAAACCGGAAATATTCGCCAGAATTCCCGCGCAAATATTGCCGAAATTTCCGCTCGGAACGCAGATGACCGGTTTTTGGTTTTCGGTTTTTGGCTTTTGGTTTTGCCATTGTTGGAAAGCGTAAAAATAATAAAATTGCTGAGGAAGCCAGCGGGCGACGTTGATGGAATTTGCCGATGTGAGAAAGACTTTTTCTTTCAAATTTTCATCGGCGAGCGCGGTTTTGGCGAGAGTTTGGCAATCGTCGAAATTTCCGTTTACTTCGAGCGCGGAAATGTTTTTTCCCAAAGTTGTTAATTGTAATTCCTGAACTTCGGAAACTTTCCCTTTCGGATAAAGAATGACGACTTCGATGCCGTCAACATCGAAGAAACCGTTAGCGACCGCGCCGCCCGTGTCGCCCGATGTGGCGACAATGACAATTGTTTTTTCGCTTTTTTTACCGGAAAAATATTGCAGACAGCGGCTCATAAATCTCGCGCCGACATCTTTAAATGCCAGAGTCGCGCCGTGAAAAAGTTCGAGCGTCGAGATATTTTCCGTGATTTTGACGAGCGGAAAATCGAAATTTACGGTTTCCGCGCAAATTTTTAAAAGCGTTTCGTCATCAATTTCGCCGCCGATGTAAGGTTTTATCACTTCAAATGCGATCGTTTCTTTCGATTTTTCGTCGAAATTTTTCCAAAAATGTTCACTTAATTGCGGAATTTTTTCGGGAAAATATAAACCTTTGTCGGGCGGCTGACCGTTTAAGACGGCTTCACGAAATGTGACGGCGGCGGATTTACCGTTCGTGCTGTAGAATTTCATTTGACAATTTGCAGAAAATTTTTGGATTTGTATTTTGCGGCGAAAACTCGAAAGATTATCATAATACGAACTTTTCCGTTTTGCGAAACTATGAAAGAAATTACCATTCACGCGCCCGCCACCGTTGCTAATGTTGTCTGCGGTTTCGATTGTTTCGGTTTTGCGATAAATGCGCCGTTTGATGAAATGACGGTTCGTTTAATTGGTAAAAAAACGGTTCGTATTTCTCATAAAGACGATTTTAATTTACCGACCGAAGCGAAAAAAAACGTTGCCGGAGTTGTTTTGCTTTCGATGCTTGAAAAAATTGATGAAAATATCGGTTTTGAAGTCGAGATCACGAAAAAAATAAAACCTGGCAGCGGAATCGGTTCGAGCGCGGCGAGCGCGGCGGGCGCAAGTGTAGCGGCGAATGAACTTTTGGGCAGAAGATTTTCAAGAATGGAACTCGTCGAATTTGCCAGAAACGGTGAGTTTACAGCGTGCGGTGCACGCATCGCGGACAATGTTTCGGCGTGTATTTTCGGCGGTTTTACACTTGTTCGTGCGACCGAACCGTTTGCCGATGTTGTGGCTTTAGATTTTCCGAAACTTTTTGCGACCGTCATTCATCCGCAGATCGAAATCAAAACGAGTGAAGCTCGTAATCTTTTACCGGAAAATGTTCCGCTGAAAACCGCCGTCAGGCAATGGGGAAACGTCGGTGCGTTAGTTGCAGGTTTAGCGAAGAAAGATTATGGTTTGATCGCACGTTCGCTCGAAGATTTTGTCGCCGAACCGTTTAGAAAAGTTTTGATTCCGCACTTCGACGAATTAAAAAATGAATCTTTAAAAGCGGGCGCACTCGGCGGCGGAATTTCCGGTTCGGGTCCGAGCGTTTTTATGTTGTCGGAAAATCTGGAAACCGCCGAAAAAGTGGGAAACGCGATGAGCGAAATTTACGCGCAGACGAAAACCGATTTTAATATTTATGTGTCGGAAATAAATGCGGAAGGTGTAAAAATAATTCAAAGTTAAAATTTTTACATTTTTAATTCTCTTAATTTAATCTTTATGAACAAAACGGTTTTTTTATTCGATGTGGATAATACTTTGCTCGACAACGACCGCGTAACGCAGGATTTGAAAGACTTCTTGGAAAAGGAAGTCGGTGCGACGCGAAACAAACGCTATTGGGAAATTTTCGAGGATTTGCGCGATGAACTCGGTTATGCTGATTATCTTGGCGCATTGCAGAATTACCGCATCGAACATCCTTATGACACGCATCTTCTCGCAGTTTCGACGTATCTGGTTAATTATCCTTTCGCCGATCGTCTTTTTCCCGATTCGCTGGATATTTTGGAATACTTCAAAAAACTCGGTAAAGTCGTAATTTTGACCGATGGTGATGTTGTTTTTCAGCCGAGAAAGGTTGAACGCTCAGGATTGCTTGAAGCGGTCGAAAAAAATATCTTAATCTATATTCACAAAGAACGCGAATTAAAAGATGTCGAGCGGCGTTATCCGGCGGAAAAATACGTTTTGATTGATGATAAAATCCGCATTTTAAGCGCGATAAAAAAGATTTGGAAAGAGCGCGTAACCACAGTTTTCGTGCGTCAAGGTCATTATGCTTTTGACGAAAAGGAAGTCGCCAAATATCCTTCGGCAGATTTAGCAATCGAAAAAATCGGTGATTTGATTAATTGTGAACAATTTCTTTTCAAAACAAACGATAATATCTAAAATGTTGTAAAAATTTCTGTGTTTCCGAAAAAAAAATCCCCGAAAAAAGGATTTTGATATACAATGACTTAATCATTTTATCGTCGTATTAAAAATTACGGCATTTTCCAACAGATACTTCAATAAAAAAGGAGAAAAAACTTATGCTGACAAAATTTACAGCGGTTGTTTTAATCGCTTTATGTATAAATTTATCCGGCGTTTTAGCGATCAACGCTCAGACTCAAAATAATCGTGAAGAAGAAAGTTTGCGAAAAACCAGGACACAAGTCGCAAAAATTTTCGGCGGAAAACGCGGTAAAGTAACAGTCAAATACAAAGACGGCAAAAAAATTAAGGGTTATATAACCGAAGTAAAAGATGACACTTTCAGCGTTTCGGACTCGAAAACGGGAAATATTACAGCCGTGCAATATGAGCAGGTTAAATCGGTCAACAAAAACGCCGGACTTCCGACCGCCGCAAAAGCCGCAATTATCTCCGCCGCTGTAGTTGTCGGATTGATTGTTATTGTCGGTATCGGCTTATCCTCAAGCGTAAATTAAATACAGTATTAATAAAAAAATGAATCGAAATTTTCTGGTTACGAGAGATTTTTCACGCGCCGAGCTTGAAGAAATTATCGAAACGGCGATCAAATTCAAAACCGGTGCGATTTCCGAAAAAACTTTAGACGGAAAATCCGTCGCGCTCGTGTTTTTTAATCCGTCTTTGAGGACACGCGCTTCGATGCAGGTCGGCATTTACGAACTCGGCGGAAATCCCGTGATTTTAGAGCCGGGCGCAACTTCGTGGACGCTCGAACATCGTGAAAATGTTGTGATGGATGCGGATAAGACCGAGCATTTAAAAGAATTCGTGCGCGTTTTAGAACGATATGTTTCGGCAATCGGCGTTCGTTCATTCGCGCATTTGAAAAATTGGGAAGAAGACCGTAGGGAACCTGTTTTGAAAGCATTTGAAAAATATGCGACGAAACCCGTGATAAATCTCGAATCGGCGATGCATCATCCGTGTCAGGCGATGGCGGATATGTTGACAATTCGGGAAAGATTCGGCGAAACGAAAAAGAAAGTTTTGCTGACTTGGGCGTTTCATCCGAAACCTTTGCCGATGGCTGTACCGAATTCGTTCGCACTCGGTTCGGCACAGTTCGGACACGATTTAAGAATCGCTTTTCCGAAAGGTTATGAATTAGACGAAGATTTAATGACGGAAATCGAAATGCAGACGAGAGAAAACGGCGGAAGTTTGGAAGTTGTAAATGATGTAAACGAAGGGTTTGAAAACGTCGAAGTCGTTTACGCTAAATCGTGGGGAAGCAAAAATTTTTACGGTGCGGCGGAAAAAGATATTGAATTTCGCGCGAATTTGCGGAAAGATTGGATTGTTGACGAGACGAAAATGAATCGAACGAATGACGCGATTTTTATGCACTGTCTGCCGGTTCGACGAAATGTGATTGTAACGGATTCGGTAATTGATTCGGCGAATTCCCTTGTAATTGACGAAGCGGAAAATCGTCTGCACGTTCAGAAGGCGATAATGACAAAATTGATAAAATGATTCAATCAAAACTTGATTTACTACGCGAGGCGTTGCCTTATATTCAGAAATTCAAAGGCAAAACTTTTGTCGTCAAATTTTCCGGTAAAGTTACTGAAAACAAGGAAAATCTCGCTTCTTTAACGGAAGAATTGGCATTGCTTCATCAAGTCGGGATAAAAATCTGCGTGATTCACGGCGGCGGAAAACAGCTTTCGGAATTGGCACAGAAATTGGGCGTAGCGCAAACTGTGATCGAAGGTCGGCGCGTAACGGACGATGACACGTTGGAGATTGCAAAAATGATTTTTGCGGGAAAGATCAACACCGAAATTCTCGCCGCGCTTCGTCGTCGCGGAACTGATGCGGTCGGACTTTCGGGCATTGACGGAAATATCGTCCAAGCCGAAAAACGTCCGCCGAAGGAAATGCTTAATCGTGAAACCGGCGCGAAGGAAACGATTGATTTCGGCAACGTCGGCGATATTTTGGAAATTAATACGGATTTGCTTAAATTATTGCTCGACGCAAATTACCTGCCCGTCGTTTCGTCGCTCGGCGCGGACAAAGACGGAAGTATTTTTAATATCAACGCCGACACGATCGCGTCGGAAATCGCCGCACAGCTTAAAGCCGAGAAACTGATTTTGATGAGCGATGTCAACGGAATTTATCTCGATGCAAACGACGAAAAGACAAAACTTTCGCGTCTTTCCGCGTCGGAAGCCGAAGAAATGATAAGTTCCGGCAAAGCGTCGGGCGGAATGATTCCGAAACTGCAAAGTTTGATTTCAATCTTGGAACGCGGCGTGAAATCGGCGCACATTATCGGCGGAAATGTAAAAAACGCGCTTCTTTCGGAAGTTTTCACCGACGAAGGGACAGGAACGATGCTCACGCGCTAAAGTTTCGAGCGCAAATTTTACTAAAAACCGACATAAAGTTATTATTTACTTTATGAAACCAGCCGAAAAGATGAGTGAATTTCAATTACCGTCGCGCCTGCAAAAAGTTCAGCCGACTTTGATCAGACAGATTTTTAACCGCGCTTTGCCGGATTCGATAAATTTCGGTCTGGGCGAACCTGATTTGCCGACTCCGCGTTTTATACGCGAAGAAGCGGCGCGTGTAACTCTCGATGAACAGAACGGTTACACGGCTCATTCGGGTTTGCCGGAATTACGCGAAAAAATCGCCGCGCAGTATTCGCATCTCGATTTAAATAAAGAACAAGTTTGCGTCTGCGTCGGTTCACAGGAAGCGATGACCGCCGCGTTTTTGGCGGTGATCGAGAAAGGGGACGAAGTTTTGATTCCGAATCCGGCGTTTCCGGCTTATGTAAATTGCGTCAATCTGGCGGAAGGCATTCCGGTTTTTTACGATCTTCCGGCAGAAAAAGATTTCGCGTTCGACATCGAAGAATTCAAATCGAAAATTACGCCGAAAACTAAAGCGGTCGTAATAATTTCGCCATCGAATCCGACGGGAAAAATTTTTACGGAAAACGATCTCAAACAAATCGCCGAAGTTTTGGACGGCACGGGAATTTATCTGATGTCGGACGAAATTTATTCTGATCTTTATTTTACCGATGAAAAACCTCGTTCGGCTTCGGAATTTTATGACAGAACTTTGATCGTTTCGGGTTTGTCGAAATCTCTGAGTATGACGGGTTGGCGAATGGGTTGGCTGGCGAGTTCGCAAACTGATGTCGTCAAAGCAACATTGACGGTTCACGGCTTTTTGACCGTCTGCACTTCGACGATCACGCAGAAAGCGTCGCTTCTCGGTTGGTCTGACGAAGCCGAAAAAGCGAAAGCCGAAGCGCGTGAAATCTACAAACGGCGCGGCGAATATTTGATTAAATTGCTCGACGAAGAATTGGGTTTGCGCGGAACTTCGCCCGAAGGCGCGTTTTATACGATGGTTGACGTGCGCGAACTAGGCGACGACATCGAAATCGCCGAAAAGTTTTTGCAAAATCGTGTTATTACAGTTCCCGGCGTTGCGTTCGGCGATCAGGCAAAAGGGTTTTTGCGCGTTTCGTTTTGCAACAACAAGGAAAAAATCGCCGAAGGTATTCGTCGTATGAAAGAAGCGATTGAGAAATAATTACCCACTTGTTATCATAACCAGACAGAAATTTCACATACTTAAATCAAAGTGTGAAACCTTAACAACAAAAATATGAACAACATAAAAAACATACTAATGGTATTCAGTTTGATAACCGGATTTATTTTAGCTGCCAATTTATCGGCAACGGCGCAGACCAGAATTTCGTATGCGAAAGGAACATCAGAAAAAACGATTACCGTAACGATTCCGGCAAACGGTAAAAAAAATTTTGTTTTGGCTGTCAATAAAAATCAGGCGATCAATGCAAATGCTCTTTTGCAGAATTCTGATGATCTGATTTTTATAGGTTTTAATTTGGATAGCGCAAAAGAATCAGTGGACAAATGGCAAGATTATGAAGGTGGCTTAACTGTTTTGACCGGAAGAAAAGGTGATTATATTTTTTCTGTTATAAACAATACTAAGAAAACCATGACGTTCAAAATGAAGATTCGAGTAGGCGGCGCAAGTGAGTATGACGGCGGAGGCGACGAATAATTGTAAACACATATAATTAAAAAAAGCGGGATTCAGATTTTAAAATCTGAATCCCGCTTTTTGCGTATAACTGAAATTTATTTACGGTGTATCTTTGTCATCATCCCCGACGACGACATCCTTTGTATCGTCTGCTACATCTTTCGTAACATCGGCGGTCTTTTTCGCGCCTTTAATAGTTACATCTTTCGTTCCTTCGACAACATCACCTGTAACATCTGCGGTCTTTTTAGCCGCATCAACGGTTACATCTTTCGTTCCTTCCGCGACATTACCCGTGACATTCGCGGTTTTTGAACCGACTTTTTTCGCACCTTTGACCGTCGCTTTTGATGCGTCAACAGTAGCGTCTTTCGTACCTTCAGCGACATCACCTGTAACATCAGCGGTTTTCTTTGCTGCATCAACCGTTACATCTTTTGTGCCTTCGGCAACTTTTTTCGTACCTTTTGCCGTCACTTTTGCACCCTTTTTCGTTCCTTTGACAGTTGCTTTAGCCGCATCTCCTGTAACTTCCGCGCCTCCTTCAACAACGTCGCCTGTTACGTCAGCAGTCTTCTTCGCCGCGTCAACGGTTACGTCTTTCGCTCCTTCGGCAACATCGCCGGTAACTTCTGCGGTTTTCTTTGCTGCATCAACCGTCGCATCTTTTGTAACTTCGGCGGCTTTTTTCACCGCATCAACGATTTGAGCTTCCGCTGTTCCGTATGCAAATAATACGATAGCGAAAAACAAACCTAAACTTAGTAATCCTTTTAATCTCATAACTTTATACCTCCTTGTAAAATACTCGAAAATCTTTTCCGATAATTATAAAGTTATAAATGCACGAAACGTGCCAGAGCGTTTTAAGATTCGCGGACGTTTTGCTTTATGAAATCTACAATATCTTCAGTTGAAGTTCCGGGCAGAAAAATTTCCGCCACGCCGTTGGCTTTGAGGTCGGCGATGTCTTCCTGCGGCACGATTCCGCCGACGAGAACTAGTGTGTCATCCATTCCGTTGTCGCGTAAAAGATTGACGATGCGCGGGCAAAGCGTATTATGTGCGCCGCTTAAAATCGAAATTCCGACGGCATCAACGTCTTCCTGAAGCGCGGCGGACGCGATCATTTCCGGCGTTTGCCGCAATCCCGTGTAAATAACTTCCATTCCTGCATCGCGCAACGCACGGGCGATAATTTTCGCGCCGCGGTCGTGTCCGTCGAGTCCGGGTTTTGCTACTAAAACTCTGATTTTTCTTTCGCTCATTATTATTTAATTGTTGATTGGCAATTATATGTCTGCAATTAAAATTATGAAAAAGTTTGCAGACATATAATTGCCAACCGCCGTAAAGTATAACAGAAATAACAAAATGTCTAAAAAGAAACGTTGTTTGTATTTATTTAAGTAAACAGATCAGAAGATTTTTTTACTTTATTCTGTCAATATGCAGAAAAAAATCTGTTATTTCAGGGCAATCGGCTTTTGTATTTTGTCTTACAGTAAATTTACCGGATCAATTTCGACGTAAACGATCTTCATATCACAAAATTTCTCCTGCGCGTCGTGAAGCGCAAAATCTAAAGTTTCGCGCAATTTTTGACGGCTTCGCGCTTTGATGATAATTTGCAGACGATTTTCGCCTTTCAGACGCGCGAGCGGCGCGGGCGCGGGACCGAGAACTCTGCACAATTTTGCAGTGTCGGCGCGTTTTAGAGCTTCGCGCAAAATCTGCGCGTTGTCGAAGGCGTAATTGTAATTCGGATGTTTTATCAAAATTGATGCAAGCGCGACGAACGGCGGATATGCTAGTTTCCGGCGAAAGGCGATTTCTTCGGCGTAAAACGCTTCGTAATTTTGTTCCTTCGCGTGTTCGAGCGCGTAATGTTCGGGATAAAAAGTCTGAATCAAAACTCGACCTTTCAATTCGCCGCGTCCGGCACGTCCGGCGACTTGCGTCAGCAATTGAAAAGTTCTCTCGGCGGAACGAAAATCGGGCATTCCCAAACCAGCGTCAACGGAAATCACGCCGACTAAAGTTACGTTCGGAAAATCGTGTCCTTTCGCCAGCATCTGCGTTCCGACGAGCATATCAATTTCGCCGCGGCTGAATTTTTCGAGCGTTTCCTCAAATTCTTTGCGCCGTTTCGTCGTGTCGCGGTCAATTCTGGCGATTCGCAATTCGGAAAATTTGCGACGCAAAATATCTTCGATCTGCTCCGTTCCTTCGCCCATAAAATATAAGTATTGACCTTTGCATTCTGGACAAATGCGCGGCGTTTTTTCGCGGTGATTACAATAATGACAGACAAGTTTTCCCTCGCGTTTGTGATATGTCAGCGTGATGTCGCAGTTTTTGCATTTGATTGATTCGCCACACGAACGGCACAAAACGAACTGCGAAAAACCGCGCCGGTTAAGCAGAATAATTGACTGTTCGCCGCGTTCGTGCGTTTCTTCGATGGCTTTTACTAATTCGTCGGAAAAGACTGCGGTTTTTCCCGCTTCTTTGAAAACTTCGCGCATATCAACCGTTTCGGCTCTGGCAAGCGGACGTTTTCCGATTCGATTCGGCAATTGCAGGTAATCGTATTTTCCGGTTTCCGAATTGTAAAAAGTTTCGAGCGCGGGCGTTGCCGAACCTAAAACGACGACCGCATCGGCGAAATTTGCGCGGACAATCGCCGCATCGCGCCCGTGATAAAACGGCATTTCGTGTTGGCGATAAGAAGAATCATGTTCTTCGTCAACGACGATCAGACCGACATTTTGAAGCGGCGCAAAAACCGCCGAGCGCGTGCCGATCACAATTCTCGCTTCGCCGGCGCGGATTCTGCGCCACTCGTCAAAGCGTTCGCCCGTCGAAAGATTCGAGTGCAGAATCGCCACTTCATCGCCGAAAACAGCGCGCAATCTCCGGGAAAAAACGGGCGTAAGTGCGATCTCCGGCACGAGCATCAAAGACGATTTTCCGTTGGCGAGCGCGGATTTCATTGCGCGAATATAAACTTCGGTTTTTCCGCTTCCCGTCACGCCGTGAAGCAGAAACGCTTTATATTTTCCCGCGTCGAGAGCTTTTGTAATTTCGCTCAAAACCGCCGTCTGCTCGTCGGTCAAAGTCAGATTCAGCTTTTCGGGAATCTTCGCGCTCGAAAGCGGATCGCGGCGGACTTCCTGAATAAAAACTTCGAGAAAACCGCGTTTTGCCAGTGTGTTTATCGGTGACGCGCTTGTTCCGGTTTCTTCGATCAGATCGGTAAAAAGCATTTCGCCGTCGTTTTTCAAAAGCGTTTCGACGACCAGATTCTGTGTTTCATTTAAATCTTTATCGTCTTCTGCGTGATTTTCCGGCGGCAAAAGTTTCACGGCTTTACGGCGTTTCGGTTTCGCCTGCGCCGTCATCGTCCGTTGAAACGTCTTTACAAAATCGCTTAATTCCAATTCGCGCACCGCACGCTGCGCTTTCGTCGTGCCGAAAGTTTTCGCCAATTCGCGCAGGGACGTTTCTTCAAATTCACTCAAACGGCGCAGAATTTTTACTTTTATCGTGTTCGCCGTTTTAATTTTCAAAAGTTCGTCGCGCCCGTGCGCCGTAATTGAGACGATCTGTTCGACGGTGCGGTTAATTCCCGCCGGAAGCGACGCTTTGAGCATTTCGCCCCACGACGAAGCGTAATAATCCGCCGACCATTGCGTGAGTTTTAAAATTTCTTCCGTTATCAAAGGTTCGTCGTCGAGCAGTTCGGCGACATCTTTCACCTTTGACGGTTCGATCTCCAATTCGGGATTTAATTCCTCGTGAAGTGCGACGGCGTAACCCGTGATCTGCCGTCTGCCGAACGGCACCAGCAGACGTGCGCCGAGTTTTATGTTTTCCCGCAGACCAACGGGCAGACTGTATGTAAAGGTCTGGCGAAGCGGCAAGGGAAGTGCGACTTCGACGAATTCCGGCGCGGGTTTGGCGTTGATAAAACTTTTAACGGCGTTGGTTTTCGGCATTTTGGTCGGTTGTCGGTTGTAAGTTGTCGGTTGTTAGTAGTAGTATTTTTACAATTCGTTCTTTGGGAAATTTTAACACATTTACGCGGCAATTTTCGATTTTGGACAGATGACAACCGACAAACGGTAACTGACAACTAACTATTGAATATGAAATCTTTTGACCAACAAGACGAACCGAAAAAAGGTATTAACAAAACATTTATCATCGCGCTGATAATAGCAGTTTTGAGCGCGGCGGCGATCATTGCGGCGACGACTTTGATGCCGGCGAGCGAGGAAATAAAGGCGGAAACCATCGAAAACGCCGTGCACGAAGGTGATCCGGGATTTGATGAATTGACAAAGAAAATCATCATTTACAACAATTCCGACCGTATGACGCAATCGCGCACCGGAATGGGAACGATTTTGATGAATCTGACCGGAACGGTTAAAAATATCACTGGCAAAACATTGACGGGATTGGAAATAAAAGTCGGAATGATCGATTCGAAAAAGAATATTATTAAAGACAAAACTTTAATCATAATTCCCAAAGAAATCGAAAAACTGGAAACAAACGAAACCCGCGAAGTTACTGTTTCGATTGACGGTTTTACAAAGGACGACGACCGCGCGAATGCTTATTGGAAAGTGACGGCAATCAGAGTCGAATAAACGAAAATCAGAATAAAATCTTCCGCAGAACATACAAAAATGATCATCGCCATTGACGGACCTTCCGGCGCGGGAAAATCCACGCTCGGCAAAATGCTGGCAAAAAAACTTAACTTACTTTATCTGGACACGGGCGCGATGTATCGTGCCGTCGCGTTTGCCGTTTTGCAAAACGGAATTTCGCCGTCAGACGAAAAAAAGGTCGTCGAAATTGCGGAAAGTTCGAGAGTTGAATTGCTCGGCGAACCGGACGAACTTTTTGTAAAATTAAACGGCGAAGATATTACGGCGAAGATCCGCACGAACGAGATCGGGCAGACGGCTTCGATAATTTCCGGTTATTCGGGAGTTCGGAGAAATCTCGTCAAACGCCAGCAGGAAATCGGAAAACTCGCGCCCAACGGCTGTGTTTTGGACGGACGCGACATCGGAACGGTCGTTTTTCCCGATGCCGACATTAAATTTTTCTTAACCGCCACGCCCGAAACCCGCGCACGCCGCCGTTTTGAAGAAGATTTACAGCGCGGCAGAAAAACGACGTTTGAAAATACTTTGTCGGAAATAAATGAACGTGACACGCGCGATGTTTCGCGTGAAGATTCGCCGCTGATGATCGCTGAAGATGCCGTCGTTATTGACACGGGCGAAATGAATTTGCCGGAAGTAGTCGAAAATATGATGGAAGCGATAAATAACGCGGGTTCGGCATAAGAATTTTTCATTGCATATATACGCAGAGCAAACCAAAAACTGCGTATGACTTGTGAATATTGTAAGCGGCAAATTTTGTGTCGAACCGGATGTTATTTAAATTCGAGACGCGCGGAAAAAGCTGTCCGCGCTCCAATTGTTAACCGCCGATCAGACGAGCGATCAAAAACGCCGCGCCTGCCGCCGCGCTTCCGATCAGACATGTTTGCAGCGCGCTTTTGAGCGGTTGAGTTCCCGTGAATCTTCCTTTGACGTAGCCGAAAATAAACAGCGCGATAACCGTTACGACGACCGACCATAAGAGAGCGACGTGCGCTTCGTCTAAGATTATATACGGGAAAAGCGGGATCAAGCCGCCCAGAATATACGCGCCGCCGATGGTTGCGCCGCTTTGCAGAGCGCGTTTCGGTTCGGGTTTTTCAAGTCCGAGTTCAAACCGCATCATAAAATCCGCAAAATCCGCCGGACGCGAAGCGAGCGATTCAACAATCGGTTTTCCTTCCGTTCGCGTCAAACCGTAATTTTCCAAAATCTCCAAAACCTCGTCCTTTTCGTGTTCGAGCATATTTTCGATTTCATACATTTCGCGTTTGTATTCTTTGTCAAAATGCTCCGCGTCGGATTTTCCGGCGAGATAACCGCCCAATCCCATCGCAATCGAACCCGCGACGATCTCCGCAAATCCGGCGGTAACAATGATCGAAGTCGTATCAATCGCGCCCGAAAGTCCGGCGGCAAGCGCGAACGGAACGGTCAAACCGTCCGCCATCCCGATAACGACATCGCGGACGGTGTCGCCCGCCGTAAAATGTTTTTCCGTGTGCGGTGTCTGCGGCATAATTTTATATTAGACAATAGATCAAAGTAATTTCATAATGCGATATGAGTTCGTTTTTGCGAAAAAAAATGAATCAATAAATTATGCCGGTCATTGAAATGAAATTATTGGTTAACGCGCCGGTTGAAAGAGTTTTCGATCTTGCGCGTTGTATTGATTTGCACGTCCAAACGATGTTGAGAAATAAAGAAAAAGCAATCGAAGGAACAACCGAAGGCTTAATTGAATACGGAGAAAGTGTGACGTAGCAGGCAACACATTTCGGCATCAATCAAAAACTGACTTCAAAAATTACCGCTTTTGACCGTCCGCGGTATTTTCGCGACACAATGCAAAATGGTGCGTTCAAAAGTTTTACGCACGACCATTTTTTTGATAAAACAAACGGTAATACATTGATGCGCGATGTTTTTGAATATTCTTCGCCTTTTTGGATATTCGGCAAAATTGCCGACGCGCTTTTTCTGGAAAAATATATGACGAAGATTTTAACAGAGAGAAGTGAATTGATAAAAGAAGTTGCCGAAAGTCAAAAATGGAAAAATTTTCTATGATTAAATCAAATTAAAAACTTTATATTTCCCGTTATTCCTAACTATTCATCTGTTATCCTTCATACCGCATCCTTTACATTCCGCCGTGCGCTCATTTAATCTAATTTTAATGAACGAACTGCGAAAGTTTGCGCGTTATTTCAAGCCTTACAAATGGCACGTCATCGCCGGAATTTTCTTTATTCTGTGTTCGATGGGTTTCGGTTTGCTGATTCCGTATTTGATCGGGATGGCGATTGACGACATCGGCACGGAAGTAACGCGGGAAAAAATCATCTATTATCCGATTTTGATTCTGGGAATAAGCGCGGTCAGCGGTGTTTTCCTGTTCTGGCAGCGGCGGCTTTTGATAAACGCTTCGCGGCACATCGAATTCGATATGCGGCAGGATTTTTACGCCGCACTGGTTGATCAGCCGCTCGAATATTTCTCGAATAACCGCGTCGGCGATCTGATGGCGCGGGCGACGAACGATCTGGCGGCGGTGCGGCAGCTCGTCGGACCGATGATTCTTTACAGCTTTCAGGCGATCTTCGCGCTTTGCATTGTCATTCCGGTTTTGATGAGTTTTTCGGTGAAACTTACGCTTTTGATGCTGATTCCGATGCCGTTCGTCAGTTTGACGGTGAACATTCTCGGTCAGCAGATTCACGTCCGTTTTGAAAAGATTCAGGAATTTTTCTCCAACATCACGGCACGCGCACAGGAAAATCTGTCGGGAGTGCGCGTCGTCCGCGCTTATGCTCAGGAAGACGCGGAGATCGAACATTTTCAGGTTTTAAATAATGCGTATGCGGACAAAAACATCGCGCTCGTCAAATACGGCGCGGCGATGCGTCCGCTGATGTTCTTTTTTATTGGTCTGGGATTCGTGATAATCGTCGCGGCGGGCGTTCCGATGGCGGTGCGCGGCGAAATCACGGCGGGCGATTTTACGGCGTTCATTCTTTATTTGCAAAGAATGATCTGGTATCTCATCGCGCTCGGTTACGTCGTCAATCTTTACCAGCGCGGCACGGCTTCGCTGAAAAGATTTAACGCGATTTTGGAAACGATTCCGACGATCAAAGACGATGAAAATATCGAACGCCAGCCGAAGATCAAAGGCAAAATTGAATTCAAAAACTTAACTTTTGCTTACGAAGACAAATCCGTTCTCAAAAATATAAATTTAAAGATCGAACCCGGCGAAACCGTCGCGTTCGTCGGCAAAACCGGAAGCGGGAAATCAACTATCGTCAGCTTGATTCCGCGTTTGATGGACGCGCCGGACAACACGATTTTCATTGACGACATTCCGCTTCAACAATTCCCGCTCGAACAAATCCGCCGTGCCATCGGTTTCGTGCCGCAGGAAACGTTTTTGTTCAGCGATACTTTAGCAAACAACATCGCGTTCGGAGTTGATAAGCCGGAAAATACGAACGGCGATTCAAAAAAAGAGATTGCATTGAACACCATCGCCGCCGTCGCCACGCAAAACGGCAAAATGTCGGTCGAAAAAGCCGCCGCGATTGCCGGACTTGCCGACGACATCAAAGATTTTCCATACAAATACGAACAGCGCGTCGGCGAACGCGGCATTACGCTTTCGGGCGGACAAAAACAGCGCACGGCAATCGCCCGCGCCGTGATGCGAAATCCGCGAATTTTGGTTTTGGACGATTCTCTTTCGGCGGTTGACACATACACGGAAGAAAAAATTCTGCACGGTCTGCGCGACGTGCGAACCGGAAGAACGACTCTGATCGTGTCGCACAGAATCTCGACGATCCGCGATGCCGATCTGATTTGCGTTCTCGAAGACGGCGAAATAATCGAGCGCGGAACGCACGACGAATTATTAAAGATCGGCGGCGAATACGCCGATCTTTATGAGCGTCAATTGTTGGAAGAAGAACTCGACGCGACTGATTAAGTGGATAATGGATAGCGGATAACGGATAATTTTTTGTTTTCCATTTTCCACTATCCATTATTCGTTATCCATTTATAATGATAAATATATCCGAAGCCATCGAAATCGTTTTGCGCGAAACGCATTTGCTCGAAATCGAAACTGTCGAATTAACTGATGCAAAAAATCGTATTTTGGCGGAAGATATTTTTGCCGATATGGATTTGCCGCCGTTTGACCGTTCGCAGATGGACGGTTACGCCGTGATCGCGGGCGATACGGAAAACGCGCCGGTCAAATTAAAGATCATCGGCGAATCGGCGGCTGGAAGCGGATTTGACGGCGAATTGAAAATGGGCGAAGCCGTAAGAATAATGACGGGCGCACCTGTTCCCAAAGGCGCGGACGCGGTGCAGAGAGTCGAAGTTACGAAAGAAGAATCTGAAACGGTAGAGATTTTCGAGCCGACAAAGACCGCGAAATATATCACGAAAAAAGGTTCGGAAACCGAAAACGGCGCAAAGGTTTTCAGCATCGGCGAACAAATCACGAAAACGAAGATCGCCGCGCTCGCCGCGTTCGGTTATGCGAAATTGAAAGTTTTCCAGCGACCGAACGTGAAAATCTTAGCGACGGGAAATGAACTTGTAAAAATTAACGAAACGCCCGACAAGGATCAAATCCGCGAATCGAATTCGATAATGCTTAAATTCTTCGCCGAAGATTTTGCCGAAACGACTGAAATTCTCCCGCGCGTCGGCGACGACATCGAAAATCTGCGCGAAACCATTGCCGCCGCCGCGGGAGTTCAAAGTTCAAAGTTCAAAGTTCAAAGTTCAGAAAGCAAAGAACAAAAGGCGAAGTGCCAAGTGTTAATCTTAACCGGCGGCGTTTCGGTCGGAAAATACGATTTTACAAAGACGGTTTTGGAAGAACTCGGCGCGGAGATTTTCTTTGAAAAGATTGAATTAAAACCCGGAAAACCGGCGGTTTTTGCGCGTCTGAACGGTTGTTTGATTTTCGGTCTGCCGGGAAATCCCGTTTCGGCGGCGGTTACGTTTCATCTTTTCGCGCGGACGGCGATCTTGAAAATGCAGAGCGCGGAAAACGCGGAATTAAAACGCGGAATCGCTGTGTTAAAAAATGACGGCAAAGGCGCGAAAGGGCGCGATTCGTTTTTGCCTGCGATGCTTGGAACGAACGAAAAAGGCGAACTCATCGCGGACGTTCTGCGTTGGTCTGGTTCATCGAATTTTATTTCATTCGCCCGGGCTGAATCGCTGGTTTTCATTCCGCGTGATGGGAAGATAGAAAGCGGTGAAACGGTTGAGATCGCTTATTTGAATTGAAGAAGGATTTGCCCGCGAAATGCGCGGAAAGACGCGGAAAAAAGAAGAGAGAAAAGTAAATAAAATGGAAAAACTTTCGCATTTTGATGAGAGCGGGAAGATAAAAATGGTTGATGTTTCCGCGAAAGAAACGACGGCGCGACGGGCGATTGCGACCGGAAAAGTTTTGCTGGCGGAGAAAACTCTGGAGATTTTGCGCGAGAATGTGAATCCGAAAGGAAATCCGCTCGAAATTGCGCGAATCGCCGGAATTATGGGCGCGAAACGGACTTCGGAACTGATTCCGCTGTGTCATCAAATAAATCTTTCAAAGGTCGAAGTTACGGCAGAAATTGAAAAAGACGGAATTTATCTGACCGCCGAAGCGAAAACTTCTTCGCAGACGGGCGTGGAAATGGAAGCATTGACGGCGGTTTCGGTCGCCGCGCTGACGATCTACGATATGTGCAAGGCGGTTGATAAAAAAATCGTCATTTCCGACATAAAACTGAATTTGAAAACGGGCGGAAAGTCGGATTTTTCCGTGTAAAGATTTTTATGTCGTTGCAAATATCCGGTGGATAATAAAACAAATCTATTGCGTAACGGACAAAATGGTTTGCTTGATATTTAGAGTCGTTTGCGTAACAAACAAAATGCTTTGCAGAACAACATAAATGCTTTGCAATACAGACGAAATGCTTTGCAGAACAACACAAATGCTTTGCACGATGAACGAAATGCTTTGCACGACAACACAAATGCTTTGCGACGCAGAGGAAATGGATTGCGGCACGAACTCAAGCCATTATTTAATTGTCGGATTCGATTGTTTCAACAACTGAAACCGAATTTTAACGATTTATAGTTTTATACTGACCGCAAAAAACCTTTGTAAAGACACAAAATCGCCATTTTCTTTTGTCTCTGTTTATAACTTTAATGTTTTTTATTCTCTATAAATCGTCAATCTTAATCCTTAAAGTTTATAATCGAAACAGGGAAGTTTTACAAAAGAATTTATGAATATCGGAATCACTGTTTATCCTACATACGGCGGAAGTGGAATTGTCGGTTCGGAACTCGGGCGTTATCTTGCCGAAGCCGGACATAATATTCATTTTATTTCGTCGAGTTTGCCGACGCGCCTCGTCGAATTGAACGAGCGCGTGCAGTTTCACGAAGTCGAAATGATGTCGTATCCGCTGTTTGAACATCAGCCTTACGATCTGGCGTTGGCGACGAAAATGGCGACGGTCGCGCGCGCGGAAAAGCTCGATCTTCTTCACGTTCATTACGCGATTCCGCATTCGATCTCGGCGATCTTAGCGCGTGAATCAATCAAAGAAAAGCGTTATGTTCCTGTAATTACTACTTTGCACGGAACGGATATAACTTTGGTCGGCGCGGATCGAAGTTATTTGCCGATCACGAAATACGGTCTTCAACAATCGAACGGCGTAACGGCGGTGTCGCGTTTTTTGAAACAGGCGACGATCGAAACTTTCGATTTTGACGAAATTGAAGTTATACCGAATTTTATCTGCGCGAAACATTATACGCGCGTCGAAGAATCGGACTTGCGCGTCGAACTTGCACCGAATGGCGAAAAACTTCTCGTTCACGTTTCCAATTTCAGAGCGGTCAAACGTCCGATTGATTGTGTAGAAATTTTAGCGAAAGTGCGCGAAAAAGATGCAAATGCAAAATTAATTATGGTCGGCGACGGTCCAGAACGCGCCGCTTGTTATTATCAGGCGACGCAGTTGGGCGTTAAAGATTACGTCGAATTCGTCGGCAAACGCGAAAATATCGCCGATTATATGGGCATCGCCGATGTGTTTCTGCTGCCGTCGGAACTCGAATCTTTCGGACTCGCCGCGCTCGAAGCGCAAGCCTGTGAAGTTCCCGTCGTTGCATCAAGAGTCGGCGGAATTCCCGAAGTCGTCACCGACGGCGAAACCGGATTTATGAGCGATGTCGGCGACACGGAAAAAATGAGCGAAGACGTTCTGAAATTGCTCGGCGACGAAACAATGCGCCGCAAATTCGGCGAAAAAGCCAGAGAAATGTCCATCCAACGCTACAGCGCGGGCAAGATCGTGCCGCAATACGTCGCGTTTTACGAGAAGGTTTTGAATGCGAAAACGCAGACGAGTGTCGTAGGATAAAGATTATGATAACAAGCAATAAGAAAAAAAAGCCTGTTGCCGAAGCGGAAAAAATCGAATTTGAAGAAACCCGAAAACAACTTAATTCCTTCAAACCTCAAACCGAACTAGGAAAAATATTGCTCGAAATTTCCAAAAAAGGTTTGGAAAACGGAGTTCCTATTTTGAATGCCAATGAGATTATGGATGAACTCGGCAGAACTCGTTATGAGTAAGATTCTCACTTTTAATGATTCTGGAGTAATTTTAGCCGGTTGGCGAAGCGATTCCCGTATGAGAATTCGAGCTTTGACAATTTTAAGTGATGCGGAACGTGAATTCGTATCTTCGCCGTTTGTAAGTCTGGAACTAAAACCGAAAGCCGTTTATCATAAAAATTCTCTTGAAATTGATTTTTATAATGCTTATTTCGGAAACATAGCTGTTTGGATTGATGATGTAGAAAAAATTGTCCGTTTGGCGGAAACCGTGTCTGAAAAATATGGGCTAAACGGAATGGACGCGCTTCATATTGCCGCCGCAATTATTGCCGAAGCAGATGAATTTATTACAACCGAACGCGTCACTTCGCCGCTTAACAGAGTAACGGAAGTCAAAATTGTTTCGATCAAATGAATCAAATAAAAGAAGAAAAAGTCAAAGTAGAACCCTTAAAAATCGAGCTTTCCGATTCTTGGTGGTATCGCGTTTATATCGCGGTTGTTGTTTTCACGGTTTTCGTGATTTCGGCGTTGGCTATATTTTCTCAACATTTTTCTTGATTTTGCACTTAGCACTTAGCACTTTGCTCTTTGTGTCATTTGATAAAGATGCGGATTTAACAAAAACATCACAAAGAGCAAAAGAACCAAGCGCAAAGTGCCTTTTTTTATGAAATTCCTAGATTGGATAATCGTCGTCGCATATCTCGTTTATGTCATTTACGACGGAATTCGAATGACGAAACACAGCGGCAAGGCGGAAGGTTATTTTCTCGCCAACCGCAGTCTGCCGTGGTGGGCGGTCGGTTTGTCGGTGATGGCGACGCAGATGTCGGCGATAACTCTGGTCGGGACGACCGGACAAGCGTTCGACGACGGAATGCGTTTTATCCAGTTCTATTTCGGTCTGCCGCTGGCAATGATAATTTTGTGCGTAACGGTCGTGCCGTTTTTTCACCGCGCAAAAGTTTACACGGCTTATGAATATCTCGAAAAACGCTTTGACGTTCGCGTTCGCACACTGACATCATTTTTCTTTCTCATTTCCCGCGCGCTCGGTGTCGGTGTGATAATTTCCGCACCGGCAATTATTTTATCAATCGTTCTCGGCTGGAATCTTTACTTAACAATTTTCGGAATCGGTCTGACGACGACGTTTTACACGATGGTCGGCGGCGTGCAAGCCGTAACGTGGACGGACGTGAAACAGATGGTCATAATTGCCGTCGGTCTCGGAATCTGCGTTTTTATTATCGTGTCGAGTTTTCCCGAAACGGTTTCGTTCACCGACGGACTTTATCTCGCGGGTTCCGCCGGGAAACTTCAGACGGTCAACACGGAATTTAATCTCAACGAAAAATACACGCTGTGGTCGGGTTTGATCGGCGGTTTGTTTTTGATGCTCGGATATTTCGGCTGCGATCAATCGCAGGTGCAGAGATTTTTGACGGCGAAATCGGTCAACGAAGGCAGAACTTCGCTTTTAATGAGCGCGTTTTTAAAAATCCCGATTCAATTTTTTATCTTGCTCATCGGCGTTCTGGTTTTCGTCTTTTACCAATTTAATGCACCGCCGATCGTTTTTAATTCAAACGAACTTTTAAAAGCTGAACAAAACGCGCAGTTTCAGACTCTCGAAAAAGATTACGCGAAACTTCACGCCGAGAATTCACAGTTTGCCGTGAATTTTCTCAATGATAAAAACGAGCAGACGAGAAAAGATTACTTAACGGCGAACGAACTTTTGAAAACCAAACGCCAAGAAGCCGTAAAATTTATCAAGGACAACGGCAACGAAAGTTTCAACGATGTGAATTACGTTTTCCCGTCGTTCGTCATTGCCAATATGCCAATGGGAGTGATCGGTTTGATAATCGCGGCGATCTTCGCGGCGGCGATGAGTTCGATCGCGGCGGAACTTAATTCTTTGGCGACCGCGACGACGATAGATTTTTACCGCAGACTTTTCGCGCCCGACGCAAGCGATGAAAAAACCGTCAAAGTCGGCAGAATCGCCACATTTATCTGGGGATTTTTCGCCTGCATCGTCGCAATGTTCGCCGTCAATCTCGGTTCGCTGATCGAAGTCGTCAATATGTTCGGCTCATATTTTTACGGCTCGCTACTCGGCGTTTTCGTCCTCGCCTTCATCGTCAAACGCGCAAACGCCCGCGGCGCGTTTTTCGGACTTTTGTTCGGCATCGCGTCAATCGCGTTCGTTGATAATTTCGCGGGCATCGCCGATTTCTGGCAAAACATTTCCGGTCGCAGCGATCTGGCGTTTTTCAAAGAATATTTCAAAATACAATTTTTATGGTTCAACGTCATCGGTTGTCTGGTAACGGTCATTGCCGGTTATTTGTTGAGTCTGACGGTCAAAGAAAAGTATAATGACGAATGAGGTGAAAAATTATGTCGGCAGTAATGGAACTGAACGAATTACAGGAAACTACTTTAAACGGGATAAAGCCGTTTTTTATAAATGTGGATATTTATCATCAAATGATTGAAAAAGGCATTTTGACGACGAATCATAAAATCGAACTTATCGGCGGCAAATTATACGAAAAATATACGGGCGATCCTTATCGTATTTCCACCGAAATTTATGATGAAATGATTGAAAACGGAATCTTGGACGAAAACGATAATGTCGAATTAATTAACGGAAGGATAATTGAAAAAATGCCAACGGGAAAGAAACACGGTGCTTATAATGATATTATTACGAGATTCTTTTATAAAAATGTAGATGAAAAATGTGTTATTCGTAATCAAAATTCAATTTTGCTGGCAGATTTTACCGAACCCGAACCGGACATCGTTTTAGCCAAATTGCCACGCGAAAAATATCTCGAACGTCTGCCGCAACCGAACGATATTTTATTGCTCGTCGAAGTTTCCGATTCGACTTTGTATTTTGACCGAAATGTAAAAAGTTTGACTTATTCACGCGCTGAAATTCAGCAATATTTGATTGTCAACGTAGAAAACAAAACCGTCGAAGATTATCAAAATCCGACGGCGGACGGTTATGCTTCAAAACAAACTTATAAAATCGGCGACAAATTCAAATTAAACGCTTTTCCCGAACTCGAAATCGCAGTCGAAGATTTTCTGCAAAACTAAACGCCGACAAATGCAAAATTCAAAACTAAAAATACTCGTTCCGATAATCTTCTTATTTTCCATTTTCCACTTTCCACTTTCCGTTTACCCGCAGGTTCAGCCGATCTACGATCAAGGCGCAGTCGGTCTCGGTCAACTGTTAAAACGCCTGAACAACACGAAAAGCGTGATGATGATCGCCGCGCACCCCGACGACGAAGATTCGTCTTTGCTGGCATTTCTGGCGCGCGGCGAAAATGCGCGGACGGCTTATTTGTCCCTGACGCGCGGCGACGGCGGGCAGAATGTGATCGGTCCCGAATTGTTTGAATCGCTCGGCGTGATTCGCACCGAAGAACTTTTGCAAGCCAGGCGTTTGGACGGCGCGGAGCAGTATTTTACGCGCGCTTTTGATTACGGTTTTTCAAAAACTTTGACGGAAGCAAAGTCAAAATGGGACGAAAAGGAAATTCTGTGTGATGCGGTGCAGGCGATTCGCGCGTTTCGTCCGCTCGTCGTGATCTCGCGTTTTTCGGGAACTCCGGTGGACGGACACGGACAGCATCAATACGCGGGTTACCTCGCGCCGCTCGCGGTCAAAGCGGCGGCTGATCCGATGCAATGTCAACAGTCTGGTGCGGAGTGGCAGGTTTTGAAATTTTATGTCGGACAAGGTTTTCGTTCGACCGAAGAACCGACGTTGAAAATAAACACGGGAAAATATGATTTTCTGATCGGCAGAAGCTACGCCGAAATCGCGGCGGAAGGTCGCAGTCAGCACAAAACGCAGGAACAAGGCGGTCTGGAATTAAAAGGCGACAGATTTTCCGGTTTGAATTTGGTTGAGAGCAAAGTTCCGAAAGTTGCGAATGAGAAAAGCGTTTTTGACGGGATTGATGTTTCAATTATAAATGCGCCGAAAATTTTTGCTAAAGATGAAAAAACTGTCAGCGATTACACAAAAGAAACTCTCGTAAAAGTTCAGGAATCAGCAGATCGCGCATTGAGGGAATATGATACGGGCAATCCCGCAAAAATTGTTCCTATCTTGATTGAAGGTAGAAAAGTTCTTAATCAATTAAATTTTAGCTATGTTTCATTTTCAGGTCCGACGGAAAGAATTGAAGCGGCATATAAAAGAGCGGCGGCTGAAAGTGGCATAGGAATTATTACATGGAAAAAATTATTTGAATTTGATAAAGCCATTAAACTCGCGCTCGGCGTTCGGATTGATGTGTTAGCAACTCAGGAAACCGTTACGCAGGGCGAAACTTTTTTAACTTCCGTAAAAGTTTTTTACCCCGAAAACCCGAATATAAAATTTAAGGAAATAAAACTAAATACTCAGAACAACTGGCAAATTTCTTCTGCCGAAGAACCGAAAAACGATTCGCCTTTTGCGAGGTTTTTCCGTGAAACTGCCGATGAATCGGCGTTTTTTAATGTCAAAATTCCCGCCGCTGAAAATATAACTCAACCGTATTTTCTTGAAAGTCCGCGCAACGGTTATCTTTACACTTCGGCTGATTCGGCAATGCTGAATCAACCTTTCAAGTATTCGCTGATGAACGGTTACGCGATGTTTGAAGTTTACGGGGAAATAATATATTTCGATCAACCCGTCGAATATCGTTTTGCCGACGGCGTGCGTGGCGAGGTTCGGAGGGAATTGAATGTCGTGCCGCGGATTTCCGTCAGTCTCGATCAGGATTTGTTGATCGTTCCGAACAGCGACAAGGTGCAGACGCGGAAGATCTTTTTGAATGTGCAGAATAATTCTTCGTCGGCGTTTAGCGGTTCAGCGGACTTGAAATTGCCGGACGGTTGGAAAGTCGAACAAGATTTCGGCGTTGTTCAACTCGACAAAAAGGACGAAAGCCGTTCGTTTGCGTTTAATGTAATTATTCCCGCAAACACGAAAGCAGGAAGTTACGAGATCGCGGCGAGCGTTAAAGGCGGCGAAGAAACTTATTCGCAGACGATGCACACGATTGCTTATCCGCATATTCAGACGCATCGTTTTTATACGGACGCGAAAACGAAAATCGAAGTTTTGGATTTGAAAGTCGCAGACGTAAAAGTCGGTTACATAATGGGCAGCGGCGACACCGTTCCCGATGCGATTCGGCAGATGGGTTTGAATGTCGAACTTTTGAGCGAAAACGATCTGAGCGGCGGCGATCTGTCGCGGTTCGATGTCATCGTCGCGGGAATTCGCGCTTACAACGTGCGGCAGGATCTGATCTCGAATAATCAGAGAATTTTAAATTATGTCAATGGCGGCGGGACTTTGATCGTGCAGTATCAGCGTCCCGATTACGTTTCAAATAATCTCACGCCGTTTCCCGCGAAAATGGATGCGCGTGTAGTTGATGAGAATGCGAAAATTACGATTTTAGACACGAACTCGCCCGTTTTTAATTTCCCGAACAAAATCAACGATTCCGATTGGGCGAATTGGGTGCAGGAACGCAACCTTTACAGCTTTACGGAATTCGATGTGAAATACAAACCGCTTCTCGAAGCGCACGACGTTAATGAACCGGAAAACAAAGGTGGAATGGTTTACGCCGATTATGGAAAAGGCAAATATGTTTACACTTCCTACGCATTTTTCCGCCAACTTCCCGCCGGAGTTCCGGGCGCGTATCGTCTGTTTGCGAATCTTTTGAGTTTGCCGAAGAATCGTAAATAGTGAATCGTGAATCGTAAACAGTTATTTTTCTATTTACAATTCACTATTTACGATTCACGATCTTCCGCGTTTGCCAATCCCGCGCTGATTTTCTACCATTAAAAACTTATGTTCAAACGCTATATGCACAAGCGGGAAAGATATTTTGCGATGCTCAACGACAATCGCATTGTGCATCCGTTCGGCTGGGGTTTGGAATTTGTCAGGGAAAACGCGAACGGCACTGATCCGCGTGAATTTTTCAGCGAATATTCGCGGCGGATGGTGGAAAACAGTGACGAATTTTACCACTTGCCGGAAATAAAAGATTACGAAATCAGTTCTGAGTCCCGCCTTCAGGCGGCATCTTATGAAGAAGAAAACACGCTAAAGCGTGGACTCAAAACTATTACCTGGACGAGTGCGGTTGAAACGCCTTCGGTCGAGAATAACACGGCATACGCGCAATTTTTCCCGCACGAAAAGGATAAAAAAGCGGCGGTCGTCGTGCTTCCGCATTGGAATGCGAAGGCGGGAACTTATTTCGATCTGTGCAAATTTTTCAATAAAGTCGGCGTTTCCGCGCTGCGTCTGACGCTGCCGTATCACGAAGAACGTATGCCGCCGGAACTCGAACGCGCCGATTATCTCGTCGCGCCGAATGTCGGGCGGACGCTGCAAAGTTTACAGCAATCGGTCGTTGACACGCGGGCGGCGGTTCGCTGGTTGAAACAGCAGGGTTACGAAAAAGTCGGAGTCGTCGGCACGAGCATCGGTTCGTGCGTCGGATTTTTCGCGTTCGTCCACGATATGGACATTGACGCGGGCGTTTTTAATCACGTTTCCGGCTACGTCGCCGATGTCGTATGGGAAGGTCTTTCGACGTATCACGTCAAAGAAGGTCTGCAAAACGATGTCGGTCTCGAAGAACTGCGCGAGTTTTGGATGCCGATCTCGCCGATGGCTTATATGAACAAGTTAGCAAAACTCCCGCCGCGCCCGCAGCGTTATATTTACACGCTTTACGATCTCACATTCCCGATTGATCTCTCGCGCCAGATGATGGAAGAACTCCGCAAAACCGGAGTTGAACACGATGAAGTCGTCATCCCGTGCGGACATTACACGCTCGGCGAAAAACCCTGGGTTTATCTCGACGGTTATAAAATTATTTCGTTTTTGCGGAAGAATTTGCGTTGAATTTTTATTTTCTTTATCATCCGAAAAATTTGTTTCAACCGTTCCGCCGGAATTAAATTTATAAAGCAAATAAGCGACGACATAAACCGGAGGTCCATTTATATTTGTAGGAGAAAATTTCGTAGCGTTTGCCGATTTCAAAGCGGCGGAACGTAATAATGGATGTCCTGATTCGGTTGAAGCATCAATCACATCGCCATTCACATCAACAACAATTCTGACTTTAATACTGCCTGAACAATAACAATCTAACGAAACAACGGGTTTTGGCAGAAAAATTGCTCTGTTATTTACAATTTTGTTGACAGATAATATCGGAAGTCTTGAAGCGGTTTCTCCGATTTTTTCTTTTTCATCATTCGACGGCGGAAAGTTATAGACGATAGTTCCTTTTCCATAAAGCGGTCTGCCTTCGATTTCTATCGGACGAAATTTTGCCAACATCGCGGCTTCGACGGCATATTTTCCCAACAGAGAATTTTTTGAAGCGTTTACCGCAGAAACAACTTTGCCTTCTTGTAAATGAATTTTTACTTCGACTTCTATGCTTTCTTTTTCATTAGTTTGAAGTAACTCCTTTGGATAATTCGGTTGCAGCAAACTCGTCGCTTTTTTATTCAATTCCCAAAGTTGAATAGCTGTTTGTTCAAGTTTGACTCGTGATGTTTCTGTAATTTGATCAGTTTGGTTTGAGTTGTTTTGCCTAACTTCGGGAATATTTTCAGTTACTAATTTATCAACAGATACAATTTTGTAAACAATAACGGCTTCGGTTTTTACAGCTTTTCCAGAAATGATTTTAGGATGAAACTCTGCTTTGAACGCTTCTTTTTCCAAAAGTGGACGAAAATATGTGTGTCCTGAAATTCCTTTTGCCGATTGAACATTTCCGTTTTTATCAATGGAAATTTTAATCATAATCGTTCCGTTATATTTATGCGCTCCGAATCCCACGTAATTCGGATATTCAGGATTTGGAAGAGAAATAATTTCAGGACAATCAGCGCATTTAATAACAGTAATTGACGGCTTAAAGTCTTTTTGACTTTGATTTTGAGCAAAAGAATATAGACAGACAATAAAGATGAAGATGATTGCCGACAAAATTTGAAGTGTCTTCATAAATTAATTAGACACGAAAAACCTAACTTTGTTCCGCTATTTACTTTCCGTCCAATTCCCAAAATCTGATTTCCACTTTATCCTTGAGCGATTCGGGCAATATAGGTTTTATAGATTTATTTCCCGCGTCGTCCGTGACGGTTTCGGTTTTGAAATCTGCGGGTTTGACCGGTTCGAGAAGCGAATGTGCGCCGTAGAGAATTAATTTTGCTTTCCTTTCGCCTTTGTCGGTTTTGACGGGAACGAGATAGGCGCGTTCGATGGATGTTTCCTTAATATTGAAAGTTACGTCAACGACTGCGGTCAATTGCGTAACTTTTTGATTGACGACGTTGAGCGGAGTTTGCGAGGCGACGAAATTGCTGCGGCGGTTTGTCAGGTCAATTCTTTCTGTGGAAACAGAAGTCAGCGCATTTACAAAACTCGCCGGACCGCGCACGGAAACTCTGGCGGGAATTACGTTTGGCGGCGCGGAAAATTCGTAACCTTCGGGCAGATTGCCTTCGGTTTCGATCTGAACCGGAACTTCGCGTTCGATGACGGGTTCGAGCTTTAAAGCGATTTTGCTCGGTTGAATCTCGTCAATCTTTACTCCGGTCGGAAGTTCGATGTTAATGTTTTCCGGCGTTAATTGAATGCTTTGGTCGCCCGCCGAAATATCGGTCAGATCGAGCGAGATTATTAAGTTTTCCGTGTTTATCTGGTCAATTTTTCGTTTGTCGCCGGTAATTATCAGATCAACTTCCGTCGTCGGCGAATTTACTATTTCGAGATTGCTCGAAACTCTGGGCTTTAAATTTACTGAATTAAGCCGCGTCGTGATCGGTTTGTTAAGTCCGGTAACGCCGAACCATAGCGACAAAGTGATGATGACGGCGAAGAGTTTTATCAGCCAATCGTCGAGGAAAATGCGCGACAGAATACCGCGCACGTTGGCTTGTTTTTCCTTTTCGATGATTTTTTTCGCTAAAAAATTCATTGGGTTACGATTTTTGAACTCTGACTTTTGATATTTGTAATTTTTATTGAATGTCTAAATTTAAATAGATGACTCAAAGATTACTTAATCATACATCTCGCTTTCGACGACCGACGGTTTTTTGCCGGTCTTTATCGTCTGCATTTCAAATTCGGAAGTTGCTGGTTTTTCCGGCATCGTTTTTACGGGTTTGCGTTGCTCTTCTTCAAAGGGAATATCCATCGCCCGCAAAAGTCTCCGGCGCAACGCCTTTGTATCGAGATTGCGGCGCAGTTTTCCGTCTTCAACTAATGAAATCAAACCCGTTTCTTCGGAGACAACTATCGAAATCGCGTCGGAATTTTCCGTGATTCCGATCGCTGAACGATGTCTTGTTCCTAATTCTCTCGAAATATTCGGATTTTTCGTCAGCGGCAGAAAAACCGATGCGGCGGCGATTCGTTCGTTGCGAATGACGACCGCGCCGTCGTGCAAAGGCGTTGACGGATTAAATATCGTTACGAGCAGATCGTAGCTGACGACCGAATCGAGCGTTACGCCCGAATCAATAAAATTTCGCAAACCGACATCGCGTTCGATGACGATCAACGCGCCGGTTTTAGAAGTCGAAAGCGTCGTCGCCGCCAGAACGATCTCATCGTAGATAGTTTCGCCGAGTGTGCCGCGCTGTCGCCGAAAAAAAGGAAATTGCAAACGATTTCCGAAAAAGATCAACGCCTGACGAATTTCCGATTGAAAAAGAACGATAATTAAAACGCCGATGTAAAATACGCCGGAACGAAGAACGAATTCGAGCGTGGCGAGGTCTTGCGCGATGGCAAGCCAATACAATAACGCCATAATCACCAAACCGACCACCGTCGGCACGGCGCGTGTGCCGCGCAGAAGTTTCAGCACACCATACACGATAATAAAAACGATCACGATGTCGAGCGCGTTTCGCAAGGTATTTATTGTCGGCAGAAAATCGTTCATTTAATTTAGTGCTGGCTTCTAATTACTGAGTTCTAAGTGCTGAGTTTTAAATCCAATTTTTACACTCAGCACTTAGAACTCAGCACTCAGCACTATTCTTCATTCCCTGTTCTTCGGAATTGCTTGTCTGTCGGTCAAATTGTCAAGACTTGCCGTTTCTAAGAATATCATATCCACTTTCGGTTCGGCTTCTTTTATTTTCACTTCGATTTCTCTTATGGTTTCAACAATTTAATCGTTTTTTTATTCGTTCTTTAAATTGATATGCGCGTTGACCAGAATTTGTTTCGGCGCAAGATGCATCGTCAAAAGTTCGATAGTTCCGATGACATTCGGATGCGAATTGATTGCCTGACGAATTTCTTCAACGTCTTTTTCATTCCGTAAAAAAAGTCCAAGCAAAAAACTGAATTTTTATTCACCAAATCGAAAACGATGGTAACTCAAATCTGAAATGCACTTGCGACGCGGCGATTTTCCAAAAGATTATCATTTTCCAAGAAATTTCGAAACGCTTGTCTCAAATTTATAATCAAATCAAATTGGAAAAAAAATAAAGATTAAGTTTATTAAACGATGTAAAATTTATTCGTTTAATTGGTTTTGCGTATTTTATTGCGGCTGTGGAAAATGCTGTGGAAAACTCTTTGAGTATTTTCAAATATAAGTCAAAAATTTCTCACATATTTATTCAAATCTGCGCCATTCGGTTTCGTAATAACGAACTAAGGCTTGATTATCCAAACGATTTATCTCGATTTCTTCGTCTTCGGGTTCTTTCATATCTTTCGGAAAATCGAACATTGCGGCGAAAGATTCTTTGTTTAAGAATCTTAATTCGATATTTTCCGGCGGATTTTGCGGAGCGTCAAACGGCTGAAGTTTGGCGAGCGCGTAGCCCCAAATTCCGAAGCTCGGCACGGTTGTTTGATAAGGTTTGACGGAAAATCCGGCGGCTTCCATCGTTTTGATGATGCACCAGTAAGATTTTCTGGCGATCAGCGGCGAAGTCGTCTGCACGACGATTGATGCGTCGGGTTTTAATTTTTTTTTTAAGAGATTATAAAATCGCGTCGTGTAAAGTTTGCCGAGCGCGAAATTGTTCGGATCGGGAAAATCAATTATTACGATGTCGAACGGTTCGTCTTCCGTGTTGTCGAGCCAGACGAAAGCGTCGGCGTTGACGATGGAAACTTTTTCGTTCTGCATCGAATGATCGTTAAGTTCGTCGAGAACGACCAAGTTTTTTGAAAGCCCGGTCATTTCCGGGTCGAGATCAACGAGCGTCGCGCTTTCGACCGACGGATATTTCAAAATCTCGCGCATCGCCAGACCGTCGCCGCCACCGAGAACTAAAACTCTTTTCGGATTCGGCGCGTGCGCGGCGAATGCGGGATGCACCAACGCTTCGTGATAACGGTATTCGTCGAAAGAATTAAACTGCAGATTTCCGTTGAGGAAAAGCGCGTAGCCCGTTTTTCCTTTGGTTACGATGATTCGCTGATACGGCGAACTTTTCGCGTAAATTATGTTGTCGGTAAAAAGCGCGTCTTCGGCGAGGCGCGTCAGATCATCGGCTTTGATGAACGCGATCAAAAGCAGGAAAATTATAAAAAAACCTTTGACGCGCAAGAAATTTATGTTGTTTTTTCGCAAGATCGGAAGCAAAAGCCACGTTCCCCAAATTCCGACCGCGGCGTTTAAGATTCCGAAAAGAAGCGACGTGCGGACGAGTCCGAGTTTCGGGACGAGAAAAAGCGGAAACAGCAGAGATGCGAGAAGTGCGCCGATGTAATCGAAGGCGAGAACTCTTGAAATTAAATCCTTAAAATCGAGTTCGTCTTTCAAAATCCGCATCAAAAGCGGAATTTCCAGACCGACCAAAGTGCCGATTCCGAAAACCGTCCCGTAAAGAACGATGTTGAAATATGAAAGTTTGGCGAACGATAAAAAAAGCAGAGGCGCGGAAAATCCACCTAAGATTGCGACGGCAAATTCGACATCAATAAATTTTCCGCCGATGTTTTCTTCGATAAATTTCGACAGATAAGAACCGACGCCCATCGCAAAAAGATAAATGCCGATGATAATCGAAAACTGCGTGATCGAATCGCCGAGAACGTAAGACGCGAGCGTTCCGGCGAGCAATTCGTAGATCAAACCGCACGTAGCGATGATGAGAACATTTAAGAATAAAAGAGGAGTTTTTTGCATTTATTAAGGGAAAATAGAAGTCCGACAACGAAAATCCGGCATCGGTCTTCTATTTTCCACTTTTCTTTTTTTTATCGCAAATCTGTTTATTCAACCCAAATCTTTCCCGTTACGGAACTCCAAAAGCGAATCTGATTCTGCCCGATTGAAACTCCGTTGTTTGTCCTCATGGTGTAAAAAGTTTTCCTATTCTTTTGTATAGAATAGTCTCAAAGCTAATGACACAACTATTCCAGTTACTATTTCTATAAATATCAGAGCAATGCCGAATCTTATGTGATCTTCATCAAACTTGCCTTCCGATACTTGGGTAGATAAGAGTCCCGGAATTCCTGTTATTAATAATCCAACTAATCCGCCTAAAATTAAGTTTAAATTCCACCCCGAAACAATCGCCCCGACAACTGCGCCTAAAATTAAACCTGCAATACCTCCCAAAACAGCTGCTAACCACCAGAAGTCTTCTGATCTTAAACCAAAACTGGAAGTGGTATTAGAAGTAAGAGCAACGTAACAAGCATAAACTGCCGACACAATACCTGAAAATAATGCACCAATCAAAATACCTTGGATAATTTTCATAATGTTTTTTTATTATTGACAACGAGCAGAATTTCTCGAAGCCGTAGAAGTTCTGCCGCTATTATCGGGACCTTTGAGCGTCCAAACGAGATTGTTGCCGTTAAATGGAACTTCAAAAGCGAATCTAATTCTGCCGGGCTGAAATTCCGTCGTTTGTCCTCTGTCTTGCGGTAAAGGCGTAAATTTGTTGTTTCCGACGGAAATTGTAACCGGAACGCTGTTTTGATTCAGATAACCGAATTTGGCTGTAAATGTGCCATCGGGGTTTGCGGCGACACATTCGAGAACGGGTTTCACAGCTAGCGTCGGCTGTGTTTGAGAGAACGTAACGGTTTTTGAATATAAACCGGAACGATTCGCCGCATTATCGTCGGCAAATGCTTCGATGATTACCGGATTAGATGAAGACGGAATCTGAAACGGTGAAGTATAGAGTTGGAAATTCACTCCGTTGTTCAGCGAATACCAGATTTTGCCGACACCCGATTCGCCGTCCTGTGCCGTGATAGTTGCCGTTGCCGAGCTGCCTTGTTGAACCGTTTGAATATTTATTGTCGGCGGTGTCGTATCGCCCGCTCCCGCGCCGTTCAATTCAACGGTTGGAGAAACAGTCGTATTGTAACCGCCGCTACTATTCCCGTCATATTGAAGCGTTATTCTATCTATTGACGGAAAGGGAAAGTTACTATAATCGGCGGATAAAGAAATCTTTGTCTTTGCGCCGTTCGGAATATTTACATCATTATATTTTACAGCCCACGTCGGCTGACTGTTGCCGATGCCTTTTGCCAGATCAATACCGAGCGGTGCGTCATCCGCGTTAAATTCTATCATATAGATATTTCCGTAAATACTTCCGGCTGAAAAAGTCAGCATAATGCTGTTTTCTCCGATCACTTCATAATTTATCAAACCGCTAACCTGATTGTTTAGCAGTCCGCCATCAATCGAAGCCGTTTTTCCCGCGTTATCCCGAACCGTAACTTTAGTAGTTCCCGTAATAGTCAGATAATACGCTGGTGAGTAATTTACCGAACCGGCATAATTCAGATTTTCGCCGCTTTCCGTACGAACCGATTTTTTGTTGTCTTTTGTTTTATCATCACCCGCACCTCTCGCCGCAACATTCTGAGGAGAACATTGTGATAACAAAGGTGAATCGGACGGCGGTTGCTGATCGGCTCCCAAAAGATATGCGACAAAGTTATGTATTTCGAGTTGTTGGGTTATTCCGGTATGTTCCGCTCTGGCTTCGTCGGTTTTGCTTAATGACCGCGAACGATAAACATAACAGTCGGAATCCGGCGCACCCAGATAAGTATTTCCGGCTGCTCTCGAAGCACTAATCGTCGGAACTGTTTTATCACCCGCTCCTTTTTCGGGAGTGTAACGAATACCGTTATGACAGTCGGTTAAAGTAGTGTTGCCGACCACTCTGCAAAAGATCGATTTTTTGACGGTTAAGCCGACAATCGTATTCCACTGATTTTGTTCGGCTACCAGATGATAATACTTGATTCCGCTCTGATCGTTTCGCCAATCGTCTTGTCCGTCAAAATCGTGAAATTCTGCGCCGACCGTGCCGGGCGTTGTGCCGGGAAAATCGGAATTTAATTTTGAAACGATTTGCGAAAAACTATAATTTTCATTCGGAATACCGTTGCCGTTGACATCCCCGTTTTCCTCTATGATACCGCCGTAAAGTTCACGAAATGTCCGGCTCGGAAAAAGCTGGTGCATGCTCGGCATATGCGGAGCTAAAAATTTTATATTTGAAGGTGAAACGACTACATACGAAAAGGGAAATTCCCAACTTCCACCTGTATAAATTTTATAAATCGCTTCCGTTGCGCCGAGATAAGGAGTAGCGAGCGTAATGACTTTGCCGAGTTTGTGCGGTTCGTTTCTAGTTTGCGACTGTAGAATATAACGCCGAACAACTAATCCGCCCATACTGTGCGCGATAACATTGATTTTCGTGCCGGGCGGATAAAACTGCTGAACGCATTGCACATATTCCCTGAGTTTGTCGGCACTTTGATTATTGTCCTGCCGCCAATCGTATGGAAAGACAAACAATGAAGGGTTTTGGGCTGGATCATCGCTCTTTTGACTTAAATCACATCCATCATTAGGCGGAACGTGCCGGCTAATATCGTAAAGCTTAAATTTTTTTGCTTTCAATGCATCTAGCAATGGTTTATAAACAGGCTGACCGAGAACGGATTCTATTACATTTGAAGCATACAAACCCTCTTTATAATACTGATTACTACTGTCAAGCGTTAAATTATAGATGCTTGGAAATTGTCCGGTTAAGTTTGGGTTTATATTTACCCAAAATTGAGAGTCTTCTCCATTCCAGTCGCCTCTAATCAAGCTCCCCATAATGCCGGGAACAAATATTACAGGTTTTCGGGCATTCGGGTCTTGATTACCACCTCCGGTGCAACTGAATTTGCCCCCAAACTCTCCACGGCTGCCAAAACCACCGCTCATATTGTAAGAAAATAAAGAGAATTCATCTCCATCTCTCTTATACGCACTTAACTCATGAACCTCGCCATCGCAATACTCTGATAAATCAATAGTTACCCAATATGGTTCATAACTGCAAGAATCAACAAAAGAAGGGCAAATTGTGGTAGGATATGCCGCTACAGCATTTGTAGATGATATAATATGTTCATCAATCGTCCAATATACAATTGTCGTCGGATAAACAGTAGAAGTATATGCCACGCGATTTTGATGGTTAAAGTTCATAATCGCTTCATCAGGACTGAGTTTGAGCATCTTATTGGTTTTTAAGCTTTCAGACGTATGAGCCGCTAAACCGAAAGCAGAAAAAGACAAGATAAAAATAGTGATTGAAAATTTAAATGCACATTTACAGAAATCGTTAAACACAATATTTTATCTCCGGCGTTAATTTTAATCTATTAAACTATAGAATTTAGTCGCGTTCTGATGGAGCAACAGGCATATATATAATTAAAACCAACTTTATTGCGTCATATGCAAACCTATCCTTATGATTAAGTCTCTGCACGGGACAAAAACAAAGTTAAAAAGATATTTGAAAATAGATAACGGATGTGTTTTGAGCTAAATTAGCCCTCAGCATATGAAAAAAACACATCCGAATGCTTTGCAGCATTACGAGCAAATTTACCATTAGATAAGCGTCGCGTCGAGTTGGCGGCGGCTTTGCTGATCGCCATTATTCAACAGAACACTACAAATTTGGCAAGATTAGCCAATGTTTTAGACTTATCGGCTAAGAAGGATTCAAAATATCGGCGGTTAAAACGCTTTTTTCAGTTGGCTGAGATTGATTTCGACATTTTTGCCGAGTTGATTATTGCGATCATCAAACCGAAAGGTAAGTATGTTTTGGCGTTGGATCGCACCGAGTGGAAATACGGCTTGATATGGGTCAACATTTTGACGTTATCAATCGTGGTTGGAAACACTTCGATACCGTTATTTTGGATAACGCTCTCGCGCAAAGGCAACTCCGTATTAGCGGAAAAGAAACAGATAATCGGGCGTTATATCAAAGTATTCGGCATCAAAAACATCGAATACTTGAGTGGTGACCGTGAGTTTGACGGATATGAATTGGTCAAATATCTGGACAAGGAAAAAGTCCCGTTTCGTCTGCGGATAAAAGCTTCGATGACGATTACCAACAAAAGCGGGAAGCCGATGAGATGCGGGAAATTGTTACGAACATTGAAGATCGGCGAGAGTTACCGTTTGCGACGGGCGAGGAGATACGCCGGAGTCAAGGTATCGGTCGAGGTGAAAAGAGGAAAAGACTCTCAGGAAAGTGTGATTGTCATTTCGTCTGAAGCGAGTGAGAAAATCCTGTCGGAATACAAGCGGAGATGGGCGATAGAAACATTGTTTCAGAACTTAAAGAGTCGCGGATTCGAGATCGAAAAAACGCATCTGACGAAAGTGGAGAAGATAGATAAGTTATTCGGAGTATTGGCGTTAGCAGTGGCGTGGGCGATCAAAACAGGGGAAGCGGAAAACGCCGTCAACTCGATTGAAATAAAAAAGAACGGGAGAGCGCAAACAAGTCTTTTCAGATTAGGATGTGAAATAATCCAAGAGGTGTTATTTGAACTAAAGAGATATTCGAGAGTAAATATCTTTGCAATTCTAAGATGCTGACAACAGCTAACTTATGTCGTTTTGTCCCGTACAGAGTGATTAAGTAGTGATATTTGCTCTTTGATACGCAAATAAAAGATTTTCGACTGCTCGTATTTTTTGAGTAATCGCAAAATAAAATTTGTGAACTTTGCAAAAACCTTCTAAATTTAGACCAAATTTCAGTATGATTGTAAACTAAATTTTTTATATATCCTTTTTCAACAAAAGTCAACGTCAGATTCAGTCTTTGCAAAGTATTTTGAAAAAAATTAAAAAACGATTCAAACGCTAGGCGTTTTCACCCCTGAATTGCTGCCGCGATAATAATGGAAATTGCGATCATAATCGCGCCGATGACGATTCCGAGCGCGGTGTTTTGATCTTCTTCAATCTCTTTGCGAATGGAAAACGGCGTTACTTTATCAAAAATAAAATAAGCGATTCCGAACATAAATAAACCGATCACGACAAAGATCAGCGTCGTTACCAGAACTTCGGCTAATTGCGCGAACTGCACGATTAACGCCGGTATAAATTGTAATTTCATCATAAAAATATTCAACATTTATTTTCCTCCACGAAAACCACCCGTCGTTACAAACGGAACTCCGATCAGCGAACGGCTTCCCGAACCGGCAAATTCCCAACCGAGAAAGGAAGACATCGAGTAAAGCAAAATAACGCCGACTCCGAATGCAAGATAAAGTTTCTTAAACATAGATAATAAGTCCAAAGTCTTGAGTCCAAAGTCTAAAGTCCGAAGAAAGTAAAAAACGACTTTGGACGCGGGACTAACTTCCCGTATTTCCAAACATACTTTCGCTCCAGCGTTTCGATTCGAAGGCGAATTTTCTGAATAACGCCAGAACCGGGAAGATCGCCAGAACGATGAACGCGCAAATAAAATTTATGCCGCGCACGACATTTTGCTCGACTTTGACGCGCAAAGGCTGCGGCTGCTGCCAATTTTGCCACGTTCCCTGAAGCCGCAAAGTGTAATTTCCGGCGGGCAATGAAGAAAGCGTCGCATCTTCGTCTTTCGAGCCTTCCGTCCAACTTTCTCCGCCTTCAACACCAGCGTAATATTCGATATTTATCGGAATCGAATCAACATCGTTGTTGGCTTCATTTATCAAATCCGCTTCGAGCGCGACCCACGAATTCTGAACATTCGGCGCGATCGCCGTGATACGAATATTACGGTTTCCTTTAAGTTCAAACGGCTGTGTTACAAATGTCTGCGGCGCGGTCTGACTTGTCTGCGCGGGAATTATAAGTTCTTCCGCTAATACCGTCGAACCGAAACCGCCGGTCAGCGGAATCATAAAAACGGCGACCGCAATCAAAAGCAAAAGCGGAATTGCGCCCCACGTATAATAAAACGAACCCGTAAAAGGCTGATTCGGCGCGACCGAATGCGGTTTCGGCAAATCGCTCACGTCAAACGCTTTTTCGACTTCTCCGACCGTCATATAACGACCGAGCGACCAGTTTATTTCGTTCTGACTTTTTTCCTGCGAAAGCATCAGCGGAGCTTTCACAAAATCAGTCGCACGGACGGTTTCGCCCTGCTCGACGCGCCAGTAAAATTCGCCTTTGACATATTCGACCGTCGCCGGAGTGTCCTGAAAAATCCGGTAGTTTTTCCCGTTATAATTAACCGACGGGCGCATTCCCTCAACGATTTGAACTTCCGCCGGGTTGACGGGTTCGACGTAATTCCAATGATTGTCCGATTCGACCAGCCAACGAAAACCGAGCGTCGGATTGTAAAGCAGATATTCGTTCCAGAAATATTTTATTCCTTCGATCGTCACGCTCCGCGTAATCGCGCCGATAATTTTCATCTGCATATTGTCAATCGTGCCGACGGCTCCGACCGGCAAAACAAAATCTTGCGGCGCGGGCGATGGTTTGAGCGATTTTAAGAATTTTAGATTTCCCTGATTTACGTCCAAAAGGGAATTGCAATACGGGCAAGTTACGCGCTCCGCTTTGTCCGGCGCGGTTAGTGTTAGCGCGCCGCCGCACTTCGGACAACCCATCGCCGCCGATTTAACTTTCTGCGCTTCACGTTTGACGGATTTCGCATCGCCGAGACCGATCTCTTCCAGAGAAACTTGTTGTCCGACAAACGCCCACGCCGGATTTTCGCTGTAATCTATCGTCCCGAAAGCGTTGTCTTTGCCCGACAGATCGGCGTAATTGCTCTGCTCGTTCGGAACTAATTTATACGGGATTTCGCCGTCTGCCGCAACCGATGTCGCCGTTCCTTTTTCCGTGATGATGAGCGGCGTTTTCGATGGAATTTCTTCGATCGTTTCACCTAACTGTAAACTTTCAAACGCCGGAATACGAACGCCTTCCGGTGTCGGCTGATAAAATGTCAGATAAAATTTCCCCTGCGCTTCGGCGAGCCAGCCGACCCAACCGTTCGAGAATGTCGCATACCATTCGTCCCAAAATCCGCCGAGTTCGTGTTTTAATTGGGCGCGTCCGGTAAGTTCGAATTTACTGCCGCCGAATTCGCCTTTCAAACCTAATTTCAAAGGTGATTCGGAGTCCATAATTTCCGCAACCTTTCCCAAATCTTCCAAACCTCTGTCGGTTCTGGTAACGGCGGAACGGCAAAAGGGGCAGACTAAAACGATTGTCGAGCCTTTCTGAAATTCAATCGGTGCGGCGCACGACGGGCAATTTGCTTTTAAAACGCTCAAATTTCACCTCCTGCGATCTTGGATTTCGGAATTCCTCGTTCGATTTTTTGAATATTTACAATTTTTGAGTTCAGCATTTCAGAAAGTTTTTCTTCCCAATTCCATTCGGGACGAGTTTTGCAGCAATAAAGATTAAACGTCGCGGTTAAATGTTCGGGATAAGTGTGACACGCGAGATGCGATTCGGTCAGCATCGTCAAACCCGTTATGCCGCCTTCGCCCGCGAATTTATGCCAATGCGGTTCGCCGACGGTTTTCAAACCCAAATCCTCCACAATTAGTGTAAAAACTGCGCGAAGTGTTTCAACGCTCCGCAGTTTTTCCGCGTCGCATTCAAATGCCTCGATTAACCATTCTGTTCCGACAATCATAAAAATCCTTACGAGTGTTTGTAAAAATTTGTTTGCATCTTCCGAACTTCGTCACCTAAAACTGCGTTATAATGAGGTTAGTAAAACTCTATGTTGAACAAAACTATAACGAAAAATCCGGCTTTTGTCATATTGTTACCGATTTTTTGTCTGATTTCAAACGCTTGTTTTTCGGTTTCTTCACAAGACGATAAAAAAGCAATCAATTTAAACGGTGAAGATTCACCCGCTTATTCATCGGCAAAAGTCGTCGGCATAATTGAGAATAGAAAAATTACCGAAAGCAGCGGAATCGCCGCTTCGCCTTGTCAGACGGACGTTTTGTGGACGCATAACGATTCGGGCGACAGCGCGAGAATTTTTGCGATTAACACGAAAGGCGAAACTCTCGCGGAATTCCGCGTAAAAAGTGCAAAAAATTACGATTGGGAAGATATTTCGGTTTTTAAAAACGAACGCGGCGAATGTTTTATATATATCGGCGACATCGGCAATAACGAACGTCTGCGCGGCGAATTTGAAATCTATCGCGTTAGAGAACCGAATATTACGGCAAATAAACTACAAGTTACGGAAAATGCCGAAACGATAAAATTTACATATCCAGAATTTCGCCACGATGCCGAAACTTTGATGATTCATCCGAAAACCGGTGATATTTATATCTTGACTAAACGTTTGAGCGGCGCGTCGGGAGTTTATAAATTGGCAGCGAATTTCAGTCTGGAAAAGGTCAACATATTAGAAAAAATAACCGATCTCACCGTTCCGGCAGTTCCTAACGGATTTTTAACCGGCGGCGATATTTCGCCCGACGGCAAGCGCGTAATTTTATGCGATTATTTCGGGGCTTATGAATTATTGCTGCCCGGTGACGCGAAAAATTTTGACGAAATCTGGAAGGAAAAACCTCTGAAGATCGAATTAGGTGAAAGAAAACAAGGCGAAGCGATTACATATTCGGCAGATGGAAATTCGATTTTTGCCACCAGCGAAAAGCGAAATTCGCCATTGATCGAAGTTGATAGAAAATAAAAGAAGCGGATTTTCAATTGCTGAAAATTCGCCTCTTTTTCGTGTCCGGGTTATAATTTCTAATCTCTCGATCCGCCCATAAAAATTTGCAAAATATACCAAAACAGCAGAGCGATGCTGGCAAAAAGCGCGAGCGATGCGGCGACGTGCTGATTCGGTTTGTATTGGTGCAGAATGTTTGACGTTTGATAAAGAATCGAACCGCCTGCCAATGCGACCATCGCAAAAGCGAAAAATGTTCCTAAACCGAAACCGAAAAAGATTCCGCCGAAAATCGCTGCGAGTGCGACGAAACTACTGACCATTATGATCGGTCCGAGAAATGAAAAATCCTTTTTTGTTAAAAATACAACCGCCGTCAGACCGAGAAACAAGCCGGTTGTCACGACTCCGGCTTGCGCGATCATCGTATAACCGTCGGAATAACTTGCCGCGATAAATAAAAGCGGCAGAAAGATTATCGCTTCGGCAACGATATACAAACCCAAACCCATATATTGCAAAGGTTTTGAAGTCTGCGAATTCGCCCACCAATTAGCGAGCCACGCCACGCCCATAAATGCAATCAGCGTAATCGCCCACGAGCCGCTGAGCATCGTAATCGCGATTTCTTCACCGATGCCGAAGTAAACCAGATAAAATTCCAATAATCCGAAAAGTGCCAGTGCGCCGACCAGATGTAGATATGTTTTGCGGATAAATTCCGCGCGTTCCGCCGGAATCGCGTCTGCCGCCGAATAGTTGGTTTGAAAGTTTTCGTATGTCGTATTCATAATTTTTTCCTCAAGAAAACAAGCAGAAGTAAGATGTAAAATCCGCAGTTTTGTTTGCTGTATTTCGCAGATTTTAAGGTATAAACAAGTTTAACTCAAATAATGAGTTTTAGGAAATATTTTCTTAAATCAATTTTAATGTTTGTCGAATATTTTTCCTGCTTGTTCAGAAGTTATTTTAAAGCCTAAAATTTCAGCGGCTCTTGCCAAGACAGGATCATAATTTTTTGATAAATCCGCCGCAGTCGGCAAAATCAATTCATCCGGCGTTACGCCGATTTTTTCAAGTCCTTTTCCGTCTCTCATCATAATATTCGCCGTCGTTATAGAGATTCCGTAAGGAATTAGCGAATCCAAACCGAATGTGTGATGAAAGGTTCGGGCAAACATAACCGCGCCGGAAGATTGATCGCCGATCACCTTTCCGCGATCTTCGATTTGAATGATTCTAGCCAACATTTCCGCCGCTGAAGCCGATTCGCTGTCAACTAAAACAACAATATTTCCCTGATAATTTTTTTTGTCGCGCGGATCTGTGTAAATCTCCTTATTGCCTTTTCGTTCGATTGTTCTTCCCAGAATTATTCTTTTATCGAAAAGATTGGAAATCATTTCGCCAAGTGAAATCAAAAGTCCGCCTCTGTTGCCGCGCAGATCAAGAATTAATGAGCCGTTTTTCTTGACTTTATCCATCATCTTGTTGATTTTTAGCGGCGTAGAACCGAAGCTCGTCATTTTCAAAATTGATAAATTTTCAATATCGTCATTTAAAAAATAGCGCGTATCTTCTGCATAGTCTTTTTGAGCCTTGAGCCGCAGTTCGCGCGTTGAAGGCATAAATACACTATCTTTAGTAATTTTCGCCGCAATTTCGAGTTTATATTTACCGCCGGTCGGTTTTATCAATAAGATATTTAGCGAGGCTTGGGGACTTAAAACTTCAAAATGATACCTCATCATCTCGAACTCTTTACGATTCGGGATGTAACCTTCGATCATATAAACTTGATCGCCGACTCTCACGCCTTTTTTATAAGCGTCGCTTTCTTCTTCAATTTTATAGATAAAGGTTTTATCGCCGATCAGACGCAGTTCCCATCCGTAATCAACGCTGACCGTTTTTGGCGGCGGAAGATAATAAAGGTGAGAATCTCCAAAGACATATAAAAAACGCGCTATAATATCGGTCATTTCTTCGACCGTTTTCGCAGAATCAATTAGTTTGCTGGCATTTTCGTAATTTTCCTTTATATCAATGTCACGCAGTTTTTCATCGTAATAATTGTCTTCTATGTCTTTTTTTATTGTCTTCAAAATATTCTGATGGAGAACTTTTTCCGATTTTATATTTTGAGCGGGTGTCGAAACACAACACAGAAAAGTAACAACGATTAATAAGGCATTTATTTTTATCATGTTTTTTCCTCAAATTTTTTGGGAGAATTTTAATATATTTAACGATTTTTTTTATTTTACCAGAAACTTATATCTTCATTAGAAGCGAAACTGGCAAAAAGGTTTTCTTTTGAATCTTTCTACAAGAGATAACATTTATATCTAGTGATTACTTGTGTGAATTTGTAAATTCTATTTTACACTTCTTACCTTAAAACGATTAAAAAACTGCATTACCCAAACAATGACAAAAATCAAAAACGCGCCGGGAATTGCCCAACTTAGTGATGGGAGATTTTTGCCTGTTAGATTCGCCCTAAAGACGAGTTGATTGATTCCGATAAATAGAGCGAGAAGTGCCGCGCCGAACCATTGGAAAAAATGTCCGATAATTTTGAGCGTTGCGGCGCGTCTTTCATCGTTGAGCCAGTATTCTTTATTCGGTATGTTTAATAAAGATTTCGGCATTTTCCCGATCAAATAAGGCAAAATTAGGACTGCAAAAACAATCAACGACAAAATTCCGGCTTCAACCAAAAAGAAGTTATTTTTATCCATCCAACCGTCCGCCGCGCCCGCGCCGTTAAAATGCGAAGCCATTATTTGAGGAAGATTCGGATAATAAAAGACGCATTGCGAGATAAATACGGAGATCAAAAACACTAAAATTATCCGTGACAAACGCATCTTATTTTACATTTTTATTCTTATTTTCATAGATCGAAAGATAATAAAACGCCGCGACGACCAATGAATGACTTATTTCACCGTTTTCGATAAGTTTTTGAACTTCATCAAAAGGTACGAGTTTCGTCAAAACCGATTCGTGTTCATCGAACGAAGTTTCATCGGTTTTTTCACAATCGAGCGCGAGAAAATGATAGATCGTATTGTTTTGAATCGCCGGATTCGGATAAGATTTTCCGAGCAAAACGAATTTGTCGGACGAAAATCCGGTTTCTTCCAACAACTCGCGTTTTGCCGCCGTCTCCGTTTCTTCGCCGTCGTCAATCATTCCGCCCGGAACTTCCAAAATAACTTTTTTGATGCCGTGCCGGAATTGTTCGATCATTACGACTTCGCCGTTTTTCGTTACAGCGATGATATTCGCCCAATCGGGGCTTTCAATAACAAAAAAAGACGCTTCTTTTTCGTCGGTTTCGCGTTTGCAAAAATCCTCACGAACTTTGAAAACGCGGCAATCGGCGACTTGTTTCGAATCATTTTTTTTCCAAACGTCGGGCGTTTCGTTCATAAAATTGTTTATTACTTAATGAAATTCTGCTTTTATAATCCGTTGTTGCCGGATTTTGCCGTATCGAATCAAATATAAGCCGCTGGAACAGGTGAAATAAGTATTTACTTTAAGGTAAAGCTTGTTTACTTAAAGGTAAAGCTTGTTTACTTAAAGGTAAAGCTTGTTTACTTAAAGGTAAAGCTTGTTTACTTAAAGGTAAAGCTTGTTTACTTGAAGGTAAAGCTTGTTTACTTGAAGTTAAATAAGCTTTACTCGAAGGTAAATAAGCCTTACTCTGATGGAAATAAAGACATCTTTTACCAAAATTCCTTCACATCTCAAAAATAGACGGCTTTTACCTAAGCATCAATGACTTCGACCTTTGTTTCGATCAAATGTTTCGGAATTAGTGCGGGAAAATATGCCATAATTTCCTCGACTTTCGGACGACCGCCTGCAAAACCCGTAACTCCCGGCGGTCCGGTTAAAATTAACGGCGCGATCTCTTTTGTAAATCTTTCGACATCTTCACGTTTTTGCCCGCGCACGGCGACTCTTAACTGGATTTCCGGCAAATCCTTCGGCGGTTCGCCGGAAAGATGTCCGTGTGTTGCGTTCCAACCGACGAATTCGGTTAGAATTACGTCGAATTCCAAACCTAATTTTTCCAGGCGCGCTCTTAAAATCTTATCCGCCGCCTGCGCTTTTTCGTATGCGTCGGGATAAGAATAGACGAGCGTTCCGACCGATTTCCAGCCGCCTGTGTAAGCGATGGAAACTTTGTAAAATTCCGTGTTCGGTTTGCCTTTGATGCCGAAAACCTTGACGCGGTTTTCACCGTCGGCGGCGACATTGATCGTCGTAAAATCGGCGACGACATCGGGCGTAATGTATTCGTGCGGGTCGCCCATTTCATACAAAAGCTGTTCTTTGACCGACTGCACATTGACGCGCCCACCCGTTCCTTCGTGTTTCGTGATGACGAAATCGCCGTTCGGATACGCTTCGACGATCGGGAAACCGACGTTCGCCAGATCGGGAATGTTCTGCCAATCGTATTGACAGTTTCCGCCGGACGCTTGTGCGCCGCATTCGATGATGTGTCCGGCGATAGTTCCCGTCGCAACCTGATCCCAATTGTCGAAACTCCAACCGAATTCGTGCATTAGAGGCGCGAGCGTCAGTCCCGTGTCGGTCAGTCGTCCGCCGACGATGATTCTCGCGCCTTTATCCAACGCTTCGACAAGCGGCTGTGCGCCGAGATAGACGTTTGCCGACTGCACTTTGTCTAAAATCGTGGACAGAGATTCGCCCGTGTCCATACTGTTTATTTCAACGCCGTTATCGAGAAATTCCTGCAAGCGCGGCAGAACGTCGTCGCCCGTGACAACGCCGATCTTCACCTTTCCCGACAAACCCAAATCCTGCGCCGTCTGTCTGATCGCTTCCGCACAGCCTTCGACGTTCACGCCGCCCGCGTTCGACAAAACTTTTATATCTTTCTCGACACAATCCGGCAAAATTTCCTGCAAAAGCGTAATAAAATCCCGCGCATATCCCGATTCGGGATTTCGCGCACGCTGTTTCTGCATAATGCTCATCGTAACTTCCGCCAGATAATCGAGCATCAAATAATCAATCTGTCCGCCGCGCACCTGATCAACCGGAGCGGAAAGCATATCGCCCCAAAATCCCTGACCGCCTGCTACTCTTACTTTTTCTTTCATTACTTCTGAGTTTAACACTCTGAAAATTTTACAGGCAAATTCGTTTTTATTCAGGCACGCGAATGATTGATTCTTTCCAACAATTTTTCAAAACGCGCTTCGTCTCGCACAGGTGAATTCATCAAACTTCGCCAACTCTTTCAAAGCTTCGTCAAGCATTATTAAGTCAATTGATTTTTCGTCCGATGTGTAATTATCATTAGAGGAAATTTTTTAAGATGACAGATGATAAAGAAATCAATTTATTCCGCATTTCTGCGATTTAAGTATCTAATAACTTTCGTTTTCAGCGAAACGGGAACAGAAAACAATAAATTAAATGGTGCTGTATCAGGAAAAGTGATGAGTTATAAAGCATATTTGTTTACAAAGTTGCGATACTCGTTTGGTCTGTATCAGTCTCATTGTAAAAGTCATCGAATTAATATTGATGAACTGAAATTCAATATGAATTCGATGACTTTCGATCATTCTCAAATTCATAACTTCTTTAAATCGAAAATCTCTTAATTTGTTTAACCAAATTATTTTGCCGCCGCTTTTAGTTCGTCAAGCAATTCGCTTTTTTGCCATTCGTTGCCGGGAAAGATTTTCGTAACTTTCCCGTCCGGCGCGATGACGGCGGTTCGCAGTGAATGATTGATCTGCGTTTTGTCGTTTTCGTTTGTTTCATAGCGCAGACCGAAAAAGTCGGCGATCTTTCTTACTTGTTCGTCCGTTCCGACGGCGATTTGCCAGACTTTGAAATCCGTCGCTTTCGAATCTTTGCCGAGATAACCGAGTCCATATTGTTTAAGTTTTTCGGGTGTGTCGCGTTTCGGATCGAAAGAAATGCTGAGCAGGCGAACTTTGTCTTTCAATTCATCATTTTCCGCGACTTCGTTTGCCAGATCAGAGAAGTTTTTCGACATCAAAATGCAGTAATCCGGCAGAGGACATTCGGAATAAATGAATGTGACCGCCAATGCTTTACCTTGAAAATCTTTGATCGAAACTTTTTTGCCGTCCTGATTCGTCAACGTAAAATCGGGGATTTCCTTGCCGATCTGCGCGAAATTTTCGTTGACGGGTGGTGCAGGCTGATTCGGATTCGGGGCGGCGGAGATGGCAAGTTTTTCCAGATAAAACGGCGGCGTGGCGGCGTTGTCAACGACCAGTTCGGCGCGGATTTCCGATCCCGGCGACAAATCTTCCCACACCCAATCGTCCTTGATCGGAAAATCCATCGTCATCGCGTCCATAAAACCTTCGACTTTTTCGTGTTCGATCGAGGCTTTTTTGTTCGCTTTGTCAACTGAAATAATCGTGCCTCTAAACGGGTAACGTTTCGCATTTGCCGAAGAATTTGTCGCCGTCGTTTCGGCTTTTTGGCAAGCCGTGAAAAGTAAAATTGCTGATAAAAATATAAGTAAATAACGCATAATAGTTATAATTCAGACTATTTTTATTTTAACGAAAAAGCAAAATATGAATTGATCAATTACTCAATTTCGCTTTCAAATCTTCGTCGTAAATTATCTGATACATACGATAATTCTGCATCACTTTATAGACGTAATCTTTTGACTGCGAATAAGCGATTTCGGGAACATATTGGTCGGGAATGTTTGAATTTGCACGTTTCAACCAGCGTTCCATATTGTCCTCGCCTCCGTTGTAACTCGCGGCGACGGCTTGCGTTTGATTCGGGAAAAGTTTGTATAAATCGGATAAATACTGCGAACCGAAAAGCACAGCGGTCGGCGGATGATAAAGTTCGTCCTGAGCGAAATTTTTTCTGCCGAGTTCGCTGGCAATGGTGTTTGATGTCGAAGAAATAAACTGCATCAGACCGCGCGCGGCGGCGACCGATTTTACGTCGGCGCGAAACCGCGATTCCTGCCGCATAATCGAAAGCACGAAACGCGGATCAACCTGTCTTTCCGGCGCAAATTTTGTCAAAGAATCGGCATACGGCGCGGGATAAAGCAGTTCGATCTGGTTTTTCGGAATCAGTTCGATTTGATAATCCGCGGGAATTCCGCGCCATAAAGATTCGATAAAACCGACGGCGCGATTTGCCATATCGCCGCGTTTATAAAAAACGGCTAAAGTGTATGATTTGTCCTTTGTCGTTTGTCCTTTGTCAGTTGCCTCGGCAGTTTCAAACTCGGGCGTTCCTTCGTCGTAAAGTCCTAAAAACAAAAGTTCGTCGGCGATAAGTTTGTGACGATTTTGATTATCGTCTCCGGCACGTTTTTGTTTTAAAACTTCTTTGCGTCCGAATTCCTGCAATTTGAAATCGGGAACTTTTTTGTAATCCGGCAAAAATGTATAAGTCTGTTTGAGAGTTTCCAATAATTGATTGCGCGTTTCTTTAACGTCAATCAAACGCAGTGCATTTTGGGCGGCAATGCGGATTTCGTCAGCGTTTTTTGTTGTCACGGCTTGGCTCGACAAATCGCGGAATTTTTTGAATTTGCTCCGCACCATTTCTTTCGTCAGATCGTCAGCCGTCAATTCTTTCAGGCGTTCGGTCGCCCGCCAACCATAATATTCGGCGCGTCCGTCGGGAATCGAAAGGTATGTGTCAACGGCTTCGGGAAAACGATTCAGTTTTTCGAGAACATAACCGCGCAGATACGCGACTTCTTCCTTAGTCGTACCGCCGGGAACGCTCGTGCCGCCCAAATTCCCCTTAAAACGCAGAGCGTCGAGCGATTGAAACGCCAATTGCCAATCTTTGCGGGCGAGATGAATTCTCGCTTCGGCGAAAAGCGCGAGTGCTTCGGGCAACTTGTCTTTGAAATCATTCTCAGTTTTCGTCGTCCATTTCAGCGCGTCGCCGGCTTCGCCCATATCGCGGTAAACGTCAACGATATTCAAATATGCGCGTTCGGGACGTTCGTAGTCGGGATATTGAGCGATCACTTTTCGATACCGCGAAGTTGATTCCTTTATTTTATTGACCTTCGCATAACCCGATGCCGCCTGCATCATCGCGTCCGCCGCGAGCGAATCGTTTGGAAACTGTTCTATCAGACGCTCATACCAATTTATCGCTTCGTTATAATTGTCCTGCCAGCCGTAACCTCGTCCGATCTGATACATCGCATCGGGCAGACTCTCGCTTTCGGGAAATCTTTTTACGACCGCCTGATAATGCAGACGCGCATCGTTGAAATCGCGGTTGAAATTATAAATCCGAGCGCGTTTGAGATGCTCATTCTCCGGCAGCTGCGCGACCGATTTGCCGAAGTTTTCGCTCCCGTTATCAAGTAAATCCAAACCTTTCGCCGCTGCCAGAGCAAAATCGTCCGGCTGACTTTGATTAGGCAATTCGTCAATCAAACGCACAAAAATCTCCCGCGCTTTGTTCGGCTCATTTATCTGCAGAAAACTTTCAGCCAAAAGCACGAGATTTTCTCTTTGCAAACGTATATTCGTTTGGTTTTCGGTTTTCGGCTTTTGATTTTCCTTCTGACTACTGACTTCTGACTTCTGACTACTTAAAAGAGAGATCGCCGTTTCAAAATTCCCGCTCTCGATAAAACTCCGCGCCAGACGCGCATTCGTCGCATCATTTAGTAGCGAATCCGGCGCGACGGTTAAAATTTCCTGCAAAAAAATGCGTTCAAGCATCAAATTCCCGCTCGAACGCGCAATTTCCGCCAGATGCCGGAGCGCGTATTCCTTCAAAACCGAATCACGATCAACGACCGTTTGATAATTCGCCATCGCCGCCGCAAAATCATTTTCCCATTCATCAACACGCGCCAGAAGATAATCGAAATTATTCAATTCAAAAATCTTCGCATCCTTTTTCCGCAAACTCTCCAGAGCATTTCGCGCAGTTCGATAATCACGATCTTCGAGCGCAATTTTGATCTTTTTTTGCGTGTCGGGAAAACTTTGAGCATAAATAAATCCTGTAAAGAGAACGAAATAAATTAAAAGAGCGGACAGCCATTTCATAAACGCCATTTTAGCAAAGATTCGTCGTTTCCTGTAAAATTCTGTAAAAGATTATGAGTGCAAAAATTTTAAGCGGCAAAGAAGTTGCCCAAGCGATAAAACAAAAGGTTGCGGAAGAAGTTAAAACATTAGAAGCCGAATACGGTTTTCGCCCGTGTCTCGTCGCCGTCCGAGTCGGTGAAGACGCGGCTTCGGCGGTTTACGTCGGCAACAAAGTCAAAACGAGCGAAGAACTCGGTCTGATTTCGGAACACAAACATCTTCCGGCGGAAACGACGCAGGAAGAACTTCTGAATTTGGTCGAAGAATTGAACAACCGCGACGATGTTGACGGAATTTTGGTGCAGTTGCCTCTGCCGAAACATATTGACGAAAACGAGATTTTGGAACGAATAAATCCGGCAAAAGACGTGGACGGTTTTCACGCGATCAACGTCGGCAAACTCTCGCAAGGTCAGCCCGCGCTCGTGCCTTGCACGCCCGCCGGAGTTATAGAGATTTTAAAACATTATTCCATTCCGATTTCGGGAAAACACGCCGTCGTTATCGGCAGAAGCAACATCGTCGGCAAACCGATGGCGCAACTGCTTTTGCAGGAAAACGCGACCGTGACGATCTGCCATTCGCGGACGGAAAACATCGAACAAATCTGTTCAACCGCCGATATTCTGATCGCCGCCGTCGGACGCGCTGGATTCGTGCGCGGCGATTTTATCAAAGACGGCGCGACGGTCATTGATGTCGGCATCAATTCTGTTTCAGACAAAGATTTCGCGCACGAACTTTTCGGCGAAGATGAACTCGAAAAACGTCTGAACACGATAGAAAAACGCGGCTCAACTTTGGTCGGCGACGTAAATCCGAAAGAAGCAAAAGAAAAAGCGTCAGGTTTCACGCCCGTTCCCGGCGGTGTCGGTCTGCTGACTGTGGCGATGCTGATGAAAAACACGCTCGACGCGGCGAAAATGCGGCGTTTGGAGAAATAATATAAAATAGTTTTCACGGAGGTTTTTAATAAAATATGTCCACAGCAGTTTTAGAAGATGAGTTGATTTCGGAAGACTCGATGACTTTCACGTTCGACATCACGCCGTTTAAAACGGATGACGACGCGTTTTACGAATTTTGTCAGCGCAACAAAGATTATCGTTTTGAAATGAACGCCGAAGGAGAACTTGAGATTATGCCGCCGACAACTTTAGAAACAAGCAGAAAAAACAATAAAATAACTTTTCAACTTACAATTTGGTCTGAAAAAGACAAAACCGGAGAAGTGTTTGAATCCGACGGAATGTTCACATTGCCGAACGGCGCGAAACGTGCGCCGGATGCTTTTTGGATAACGAAAGAAAAGTATTTCGCTTTGCCGGAAAAAGAACGCGAAGAAAAATTTGCTCATATCGTTCCCGATTTTGTCATCGAACTTCGCTCAAAATCGGACGGCATAAAAAAATTGAAAAACAAAATGCTCGAATACATCGAAAACGGCGTGCGTTTAGTTTGGCTGATTGATCCTTACGAAAGAAAAGTTTATATTTACCGCGCCAACGGCGAGATCGAGATTTTGGAAAATCCGGCGAAAGTTTCGGGCGAAGATGTTTTAGATGGTTTTGAATTGGATTTGATGGAAATTTTTTAGCGAGGAGTTTTTATGTTGAAAGTTTTATTTTTGATTTTAGTTGTGATGAGTTCGGCAATTTTTGCTCAAGCACAGGAAAACAAACAAGCCTACAAATTTTTCGAGTATGAAAAAATAAGCGATAAATTGTTAAACGAAAAACTTGAATCGTTTTGTAGTGAAATAAATAACACGAGTTGGGTAGGTTGGATAATAACTTACGGCTCTCAAAATGAAATTACTAAAAGCGAAGAACAAGTCAGAACAAATTTAAGAAAAACCTTAAGTTGCAGAAAAGAATTTCCTTCTCCGAGAATCATATATACAGATTTTGGAAATGATAATAAATCTAAAATATTTCTTTGGATCGCTCCACCCGGCAAAACACCGTCAGATTTTCTAAATGAAGAAACTTCAGAAACTGAACCGACAGCCCGCAAATTTGCTGAAATCGGAATTGTCAGCGATGAAGAATTGAAAAACAAAATAGATGAAGTTGACGAAATAACAAACAAGAATCCATCAGATACTGTTTATATAATCACTTACGGAACAATTAAAGAGATTTCCGAAAGAGAGAGAAAAATAAGAGATTCTATTATATTACGCCGATATGATTCGATGAGACTTGTTCTCTTAAGCAAAAATGACGGCGGAAATTTGAGAACAGAATTTTGGCTTGTTCCATACGGCACAACACCGCCGACACCGTAAAATAATTAAATGAATGTCGCACAGATAGATATGAATGATTTAGATATTGATTACCCGAACGCGAAACTTGCTTTTACGATTATCCAATCGCTTCTGAAAAATCAGGAAGCGTTGAGCGATCTGCTCGCGTTGATGGCGCACGCGCTCGATGAAGACGTGGCGAAGGCTTTGACGAATACGGGCGAATGGGAAAGTTATCTCGACGCGAAACGCGAACTTGATAACACGAAATTGCAGATTGAGAAATTCACAGAAGAAATTAAGAAAATGGATAACGGATAGTGGATAATGGATAATAAAGAGAATGTACTGAAAGATAAATCTTATAAGTTTGCTTTGCGGATTGTGAAACTTTGCAGACATCTTTCTGAGGTGAAGAGGGAATTTATTTTATCTAAACAGATTTTGAGATCGGGAACTTCGATTGGCGCAAATATTGCTGAAGGCGGACAAGCGCAATCAAAACCGGATTTTATTCACAAGATGTCAATCGCTCACAAGGAAGCATTCGAAACAGAATACTGGCTTTGCCTTCTACGCGATGGGGGATATATCACGGAAAAACAAGCCGATTCTTTAATTACCGATTGCAACGAATTACAAAAAATTCTAACAACATCGCTTAAAACAGCGAAGAATAAAGTGGATAATGGATAGTGGATAACGAATAATTTTTTTCTTTTATTATCCATTATCCGTTATCCACTATCCATTATGAAAGATTTATTAATTATCGGCGCGGGACCTGCCGGAATTTCAGCGGCTTATGAAGCGCACAAACTCGGCTTGAAATATCTTGTCGTCGAAAAAGCATTGATCGGGAATACGATCTATAAATATCCGGTCGGGTTGACGGTTTTTTCTACCGTGAACGAACTCGAATTTCGTGAGGGCGATTTGAAACCGGCGCGGGAGAAGCCGACGCGGGAGGAATTGCTGTCTTATTATGTGCGGTTTGTTTTGGATAACGAACTCAATGTGCAGTGGGAAGAGGAAGTTTTGAAGGTCGCGCAGTTGGGCGAAAATCATTTTCGCACCGTAACGACGAAGGGCGAATATGAATCGAGGAATGTCTTGTTTGCGATCGGCGCGATGGATTATCCGCGCAAATTGAATGTTAAAGGCGAGGATTTGCCGAAGGTTCACGAGATGTTCCACGAAACTTATCCGTGGGTGAAAAAGAAGGCGTTGATCGTCGGCGGCGGAAATTCGGCGGGCGAAGCCGCGCTTTTTCTCGCCGAAGAAGGCGCGGAAACGACGCTGGCGATATTTCGCAAAGATTGGGAAAGCACTGATCCGAAACAAGGCTGTATAAAATACTGGGTGCGCGACCCTTTGCAGGAACAATTGAAAAAGCGTTGTTTGAATCTGTTTTTTCTCGGCAAGATTGTGGAAATCCGCGAAAATGATGTTTTGTTGGAAGACGAAGACGGCAAAGAATGTATTTTGCCGAACGACGTTGTTTTCATACTGATCGGCGCGGACGCTGATCTGACGATGCTGAAAAATCTCGGCGTGAAAACCGAATTCGGCAAATACGGCGAAGTTCCGGTTTACGACGATGAAACTTTTGAAACGAATATTTCCGGCATTTACGTCGCCGGACATTTCACGAATCACCGCCACATCAAAGGCGCGATTGATGCGCCGAAAGAATTTATTCCGAAAATGGCGGAGCGACTGGAGCGCAAGCGTCCCCGCTTGCAATGAGCGTCGCTTCGGCGCGAAAAAGCGTTGGATAATCGGAGCGTAAAATAATATCGAAGTCGTTTTGATGCGGGAATCTCTTTGATAATCCGGCGTAGTAGTGGCGGGACATTTGTTCGCGCTCCGCGCTCATTGCAAGCGGGACGCTTGCGCTCCAGTCGCTCCGTCATTTTAGATAAAAAAAGTATGGCAGTAGATTATAATTTTCAGCCGAAAGGATTGAAATCGAATCTCGGCTGGTATGATCGCGGTTACATTCCGCATTTTGACGGCGGCGAAATTCCGCAGTTTTTGACTTTTCGTTTAGCTGATTCTCTGCCGCAAAAAGTCGTTGACCGGTGGCGTGAAGAAACGATGGATGACGGCGAAAAGGGGAAAATTCAATTTCGCAAGAACGTTGAAAAGTATCTCGACACGGGTTATGGAGAATGTTTCCTGAAAGATGAGCGCGTGGCGGAAATGGCGCAGAACAGTCTGCTTTTTCATCACGATAAGAAATATCGTTTAATCGCTTGGGTGATAATGCCGAATCATATACACTTTTTGGCTGCGCCGTTTGAAGAAGTAGAATTATCCGGGATCGCGCATTCGATAAAATCTTTTACGGCGCACGAGGCTAATAAAATATTGAACCGGAAAGGTCAGTTTTGGCAGCACGAACCTTTTGACCGTTATATTCGCAATCGAAAACATTTTGTGAACGTCATAGAATATATCGAAAATAATCCGGTCAAAGCCGGACTTTGTGAAAAACCGGAAGATTGGAAGTTTTCGAGCGCGTTTTATAAATTGGAAAATGATTGGAGAAAATAAATTATGCCCGAATCGGCGAAGCGACTGGAGCGCAGAGCGTGACTGGGGCGCAGAGCGTGACTGGAGAGCAGAGCGTCCCCGCTTGCAATGAGCGTCGCTTCGGCGCGAAAAAGCGTTGGATAATCGGAGCGCAGGGCTAATCAACATAATATAGGTGCGAAAAAATGTTATTTTAATTCGGCGTAATAGTGGCGGGACATTTGTTCGCGCTCCGCGCTCATTGCAAGCGGGGACGCTTGCGCTCCAGTCGGCATTATAGCGGGGAAAGTGGAAAACGGAAAGTAGAAAATGTTTGAAATCAAATTCGGCTGAATTCATATAACTTCTGCGTTTATTTCGGGGTTCTGCCGAACATTTCAACCACCTGAAAAATGTTTTAAATCACCTGAAAAATATTTCTAATCACTTGAAAAATATTTCTAATCGCCTGAATAATATTTTCAATCACGCGGCGGAAAGTTTCCGTAAGATGCTTGAAAAGTTCTGACGAAAGGAAAATTTGTTTTGCTGGAAGCATTTTTGAATTTTTCGCCGTTTTTATTATTGTTATCCAAGACGTTAGAATAATCACGATGAACATCACACGATCTTCGGAACAATTTAGAATTAAATGTTTACTGTATTTCACCTTTTTGCGTTGATAGCAACAATTATCGGCTTGATATGCGGCGTTTATATCGGCGTTAAAAACTTTAGTTGGTTGAACATAGTAGTTTTCGGTTTGTGCGGAACTGTTATCGGCTATATCGTCGGAAATATTCCGTTTTTGCTTGGATTGTATTACCTGCGGCGAAATTTGCGAAAATGCGATACGACGAAATTGAAACAAAGATTGGAGAAAGAAACATATATTTCGCATTTGATTCTCGCTGAATTAAACGTGCGTAAAAAAGCCGAAAACGATAAACTGTTAGAAAAATGAACATCACACGCGCAAAGGAAATTCTTAAACATCAATTCGGCTACGATTCGTTTCGGATGAATCAGGCGGCGGCGATCGAGTGTGTTTTGCAGAAAAAAGACGCGGTTGTTTTGATGCCGACGGGCGGCGGGAAATCTTTGTGTTACCAGATTCCGGCGTTGATGAACGACGGTTTGACGCTGGTGGTTTCGCCGCTGATCGCGTTAATGAAAGATCAGGTTGATGCGCTTGTGAGTAACGGCGTGAAGGCGGCGTTTTTGAATTCTTCGCAGACTTCGCGTGAGCAGGTCGAGGTTTTTCAAAAGGTGCGAAGCGGCGAGTTGAAACTTCTCTATGTCGCGCCCGAACGTCTTTTGCAGTCGGGCGATCAATTTATAAATTTTCTCGATTCGATTGACGTTTCGCTGTTTGCGATTGATGAAGCGCATTGTATTTCGAGTTGGGGACACGATTTTCGTCCCGAATATATTCAACTCGGAAAGTTGAAAAAATACTTTCCCGAAACGCCGATCATCGCGCTGACGGCGACCGCCGACAAGCTCGTCCGCAAGGATATTTTCGAGCGTCTGAACATCAATCACGCCGAACTTTTTATATCGAGTTTTAACCGTCCGAACATTTATTACACGGTCGAGGCGAAACGGAATTCTTACGCGAAATTGCTCGAATTCTTGGAAGAACGGCGCGACGAAAGCGGGATTATCTATTGTCTGAGCCGCGCTTCGACGGAAAGTTTGGCGATGGACTTGCGCGACGAAGGTTTTTCCGTTCTGCCGTATCACGCGGGTTTATCCAAAGAACAGCGCGACAAAAATCAGGAATTATTTTTAAACGACGACGTGAAAATTATCGTGGCGACGATCGCGTTCGGAATGGGAATTGATAAATCGAACGTGCGTTTCGTCGTGCATATGGATTTGCCGAAAAACGTCGAAAGTTATTATCAGGAAACCGGACGCGCCGGACGCGACGGACTTGAAAGCAACGCGCTTTTGTTTTTCAGTTGGGGCGATGTCGTTAAATTAAAAGGTTTTGCCGAAGTTGACGGGAATCAGTCGCAGACCGAAATAATGCTCAAAAAGCTCAATCAGATGGGCGAATTCGGCGAGATGAAAACCTGCCGCCGCAAGTTTTTGCTCAACTATTTCGATGAAACCGTCGAAGAAGACTGCGGAAAATGCGACAACTGCAACACGACGTTCGAGAAATTCGACGGCACGATCATCGCGCAGAAGGCTTTGAGCGCGGTCGCAAGAACGGGGCAAACTTTCGGTCTGACGTATTTAATTGATCTCCTGCGCGGCTCGAAATCGCAGAAAATGCGGCTCGAACATCTGAATCTGAAAACTCACGGTGTCGGCGCGGACGTTTCAAAAAACAACTGGTTCGATTATTTCAAAGATTTGATTTCGCAAGGTTATCTCGCGCAAACCGGCGGACAATTTCCGACGATCGTTCTAACCGAAAAAAGCGAAGACGTTCTGCTCGGACGAACAAAAGTCGAGCTTTTCAAAGTTACGGAAAAGGAAGACAAAAAGGAAAAATCGCTCGTCTCGGAAGTTTCGCATCCGTATATTCAAGGATTATTCGACGAATTAAAAGTTTTGCGAACCGAACTCGCCCGCGCCGACAGCGTGCCGCCGTATGTCGTTTTTTCCGATGCGTCGCTGATCGAAATGGCGACTTTTCTGCCGCAGACGAGTTCGGAAATGCTCAAAATCAGCGGTGTCGGCGATGTAAAACTGGAAAAATACGGGATGGATTTTCTGCAAATGATCGTTGAATATTGCGAATTAAACGACCTCGATTCGCGCATTGATCTGAAAACCTCGAAACGCGCCGCGAAAAAGCAGCGCGTTAAACGAAATGCGAAAGGCGAATCAACTTATTCGATCACATTGGAAATGTTCCGAAATGGCGCGGCAATTGAGGAAATCGCCGACCAACGAGAGTTAGCGATCAGCACGATCGAAACGCATCTCGTAAAATTTATCCCGACCGGCGAAGTAAAATTGACCGAAATCGTCCCCGAAGAAAAGATCGAAACCATCAGAAACGCCGTCATCGAATTAAACGCCGAAAACGGGATCGGACCGATCAAGGAATTTCTCGGCGAAAATTTTTCATACGGCGAAATTCGCGCTGTCGTCGCTGATTTCATGAGAAAGGCAAATGCGGTCGGTAGATAATTTTAAACCGCGAAGGATGCAGAGATTTTATATAAAATCTCTGCATCCTTCGCACGTTCTGCGATTATTCAAAAACTATTTGTTTTTTCTGATAATAACCTTCTCAACACCGAATTTATCCGCAATGTTCGCCGGATTTATTTCGTAATTCGTAACGTTTACGTTCTGAGATTGCTTCCCGCCGACCGTTTCCGTCCAAACGAACGGCAACAAAAGTCCGCCGATACTACGATAATCGGAATATTTTATCTGATGTTCGACCGAACCGCCGAAGTCGCCGCTTTCCATAATTAATTCCTTCGGAGAATTGTCAGCGTTTTTCTCGAAACTTACGATCTTCGGGAAATCCAAGCCCATAAATGAAATCATTTTCGGCAAATTCGACGATTTATCTAGGTAAAGTTTGATCGAAGAACCGTTCGACTGAACTTCGACGATGTTGACCGAAAAGCCGTCAATCGTGCTTTCGCCTTTGTAAAGATAACCGACCTCAGTTCCTTCCGGCGTGGTCAAAAGAAGCGCGAGCGTCGTGCGTAAAAGTTCGTTTTGACGCATATCGCTGATTTTTGCGATTCGAACATTTTTGTCAACGATAATTTTATTATCTCCAACAATATCTTCGGTCAAAATCTTTGCGTCAGCGTCTTTTTTAATAATGATTTTTTGTCCGCCACCCGTATTTATTTCCTGAACCGTGCCGTCGTCTTTTTTGATAATTATCTTTTTGCCGCCGGTTTTCGCATCGCCGCCGTCTTCGGTATTCCAGACGATATTATCGCCGTCGTCTTTTTTCATTACGAAAACCTGAACTTTTTTATTGACTTCAACATTGCCGTTCGCATTATTTTCGGAATTTCCGATTCTTAACATTTTGCTTAGACGATTCGGTAATTCCAACGCGATTTCTAAATTTCCGCCTTTGTTTTCGACGATATTGTTTTTTTCAAAAAAGTTCTCCGTCGTTGCTGAAACCGTCAAACTTTTCACGGAGTTGATGTTCGCATCGCCGCCGATGGCGATTCTGGCTTTTTTAATCAATTCCAACGCCTGCGCGTCCGATTTAAAATTTGCCGTCGTTTTTTCGACTAAACTTCCCAAACCGATGAAAAACACCGATACGCTTAAAACTGTAATAATAAATTTTTTCATAAATATCTCCAAAATTTTTGTTTTTTGTCATTAAGACATTTTGGATTATCTCAATAATTTTTCCGCGAATGTTTAAGAGAAAGCAAAGAATTTGTTAAAAATGTAAAACTTTAATTTTTTTCTTTCGTCAAAAGTTTTTCGATAGTTTCGGATAAATCATCCGCTGTTTTTTCGCCGTAGCCCCAAAAATGTTTGACGACCGTGCCGTCTTCGTCAATTATCAGATGAGGCGGCAAAGCCATCACGAAAGAACCGGATGCATCCGGCGTTTTTCCTTTCTTTTTCGGCGCGTATTGTTTGACGATGCCGAAAGATGACGGAAGAACCTGATATTTAAATTCGTTATTTTTCAAAAATCCTTCAAGCAAAGTTTTATCGTCAACCGCCGGAGCGAGAAAAACGACGTTTTTATCTTTGTATTTTTCAACCAAATCGTTTAATTTCGGCATTTCCGCAATACACGGCGCACAGAAAGTTCCCCACAAATTGATGACGACAATTTTTCCGCGCAGAGTTTCCAAATCGTATTCCGTGCCGTTCATATTCACCGTTTTGAAAAGCGGTGCTGTCCGTCCTTCGAGACCGATTAATTTGGACGGCGTTTCCTGCTTTTGGTCTGTCGGTTTTTCATTGATTATCACCGGCGTTTTTGTTTGCTGTCCGAAGGTAAAACTCGAAATTACGAGCAGAGTAATCGTCGCTAAATATATTTTTTTCATTTTCTTTATTTCTCCCGAACGCGAAATCTTGAATTTCGTTATGACTTCGTATAATTTGACAGACGTTTTAATTTGAATGATTAAGATGAGATAAAAAAAATGTAAAGAATGTAAAATCTCGACTAAATCTATTTACAGATGCGGCGAGATATAAGATGCTGATATTTGACGTTGATTTTATGAAACGCGCATTTATTCCATTTTTAATACTTTTCGGTTTGCTCGGCTTGTTGATAACGCTTGCCGTGTTGCAGTATCAATGGCTCGGCGAAATCAGCGACGGCGAGCGCGAACGTCTGCAAAAACATCTGCAAACCGATTCGCAAAATTTTGCCGAAGATTTTAACAAGGAAATTCGCAGCATCTATCTGACGTTTCAAATTGATGCCGACGATTGGACGGCGAAAAACTGGAATAATTTCAACAGCTGCTACGACATCTGGCTTTCGCAGACGAATTACAAAAATTTAATTGATAATTTTTACTTTATCGAAAAAGATAAAGAGGCAATCGCCTATGATTTTAATTCCCACAGTTTCGTGCCGTTTGAAACAAATTCCGAATTAAATGAAATAAGTAAAAGTTTCGGCGAAAATACGGGAAAAGCTTCTTTTCAGCCGACATTGAAAAATAATTTCACAATCTTGATTCCGAATTACAATTCGGGCGAGATGACGAAAATCAGCGAAGACGGAATTCCGCATATCGAACCGAATTTGTTCGGTTATCTTGTTATAAAACTCGATGAAGATGAGGTAAAACGCATTTTATCAGATTTGTCCGCACACTATTTTCCGCAGGACAGCGCGGCGAATTATAATCTTTCGGTTATCGGTCAAGCCGATTCGCAAACTATTTATCAAACTTCCGGCGATTCTCCCGTAAACGGCGAAGTCGGCGACTACAAAATTCCTGTTTTCGATCTGTCCTTAGGACATTTTAAAGTGATAACGAACAGTAAAATATTCACCGCAAAGAAAATTGAAAAAAATCCGAAAATCAAGATTTTTGCTGCCAAAAGCAACGAAGCGGATGTCATTTCGCTGCCGGAAAGCATTGATAAAACAAACAGTCTGAGAATTCGGCTTTTGCAGCAGCAAAATCTTCCGAAACAGCCGGAATATAAAGGTGCTTGGACATTGAACGTGCAGCATTCCGCCGGTTCGCTCGAACAATTTATAAATAACACGCGCAATAAAAATCTCGGCATCAGTTTCGGTATTTTGTCGCTTCTCGCCGTCAGCATAATTTTGATTTTTCTTTCGGCACAACGCGCGAAAAATTTTGCACAAAAACAAGTTGATTTCGTTTCCAGCGTCTCGCACGAATTCCGCACGCCGCTTGCCGTGATTCATTCGGCGGGCGAAAATTTGTCGGATGGAGTTATAAAAGATTCGGGAAAAGTCGAAGATTACGGAAATCTGATAAAACGCGAAGGCAAAAAACTTACCGCGATGGTCGAACATATTTTAGAATTTGCCGGCGCGAGATCGGGCAAACAAAAATATGATTTTCGCCAAACCGATGTAAATAAAATTGTCGCTTCGGCGATCAATGAATGTCAGCCGATTATTGATGAAAAGGAATTTACGGTCGAAACCGAAATCGGCGAAAATCTTCCAAAAATTTCGGCGGATGAAAAGTCTTTGACGCAAGCCGTACAAAATCTAATCGCCAATTCGATAAAATATTCAAACGGAAGCCGTTGGCTGAAAATTTCCGCAACAAACGGTGACAGAATTCTAAAAATCGCCGTTGAAGACAAAGGAATCGGCATCAGCACAAAAGACAAAAAATACATTTTTGAACCGTTTTATCGAAGCAAAGAAGTCGTTGACGAACAAATCAGCGGAAACGGTCTCGGTCTGAGCTTGGTAAAACAAATTGTCGAAGCGCACGGCGGAAAGGTCAAAGTCGAAAGCGAAACCGACAAAGGAAGCAAGTTTTATATTTATCTGCCGACGCAATAATATAAAGCGAAAATGCGCTCCAGTCGCCGAAAATTTTTACTGATGGACAATGAGAATTTTATTAATTGAAGATGAAGCAGGTTTAATTTTGACGTTAACCGACCGTTTAAAAAATGAAGGTTTTGAAATTAAAACTGCCGACGACGGCGAAAAAGGATTTGATTTCGCGACAAATGAAAAATTCGATCTGATTATTCTCGACGTTATGCTGCCGAAAAAAAACGGTCTCGATGTATGCCGCGATCTGCGAAAAAAAGGCATCGAAACGCCGGTTTTGATGCTTACGGCAAAAGGTGAAACGATTGATAAAGTTCTCGGTTTGAAACTCGGCGCGGACGATTATCTGACAAAACCGTTCGAGATGATGGAACTTCTCGCCCGCATCGAAGCACTTTTGCGTCGTTCGCCTAACCAAAATCATAAGAATTCGCCGGACATTTTTCGCTTCGGCAATGTTGCGATTGATTTTCGCTGTGCCGAAGTTTTCAAAAATGACGAAACTATCGAACTTTCGGCGATGGAATTTAAACTTTTGCAATTTTTGATAGAAAATCTCGGAAAAGTTCATTCGAGAAACAAGCTTTTAGACGAAGTTTGGGGTTACGACGCGATGCCTTCGACGCGGACGGTTGATGTTCATATCGCGTGGCTTCGGCAAAAATTGGAAAATAATCCGAAACATCCGCAATTTATCCAGACCGTTCACGGATTCGGCTACAAATTTGTAATTTAAACAAAAAAAAGCCCGCGAATTGTCCAACGATTCGCGGGCGTAAATAAAGAGAAAAATATGAAAACTCGCAGATTTACGAAAATGCCGAGGAGGATTTCGGCAGTTCAAATAAGAAAACTTAGCCTTTTTCTCATCCGAACCATATTTTGTCAATCATCTTCGCTTACCTGCAATGACTTTAGTTTTTTCAAATAAAAAAGTCATTCCGCATTAATACACGCATAACTTCGTATTTTGTGGCATAAATCTGTGAACTTTTTCCCAAATAATATGCAAACCTCATATGCTCAACAGTTTAGCCCCCAAATTAATTTTAAATATTTTTGAAAAACTAGTCTTTTCTTCTGCAAACTGAACAATTTCGTTATGTTATTTGATTCGTAAATGTTCCAGTTTGTGCTAAAGTTTTTCTAAATTGTTTTCCTTTTTTAACAAGAATTATATGAAAGAAAATTTGCCGAATCGCCGCCAATTTATAAAAGTTACCGCTGCCGGCACTGTGCTTTTTGCAATGAAAAATACTGAAAAAGTCGCCGCCCAAAATTTCAATATCGAAGAAGTCACGATCGCCGATCTGCAAAATCAGATGAAATCCGGCGCAATGTCCGCTAAACAGATCACGCAGATATATCTCGATAGAATTTCGACGGTTGATGAGAAGATAAATTCAATTATTGAAACAAATCCCGACGCGCTGAAAATTGCCGAAGATTTGGATAAAGAACGAAAAAACGGCAAAATTCGAGGCGCGTTACATGGAATTCCGGTCGTTATCAAAGACAACATTGACACGGCTGACAAAATGAAAACAACCGCCGGAAGTCTTGCATTAGTTGACGCGCCGACACCGAAACAGGATGCTTCGATTGTTGAACAACTTCGCAAAGCGGGCGCGATAATTCTGGCGAAAACGAATTTAAGCGAATGGGCGAATTTTCGTTCGTCGAACTCGACAAGCGGTTGGTCGGGACGCGGCGGACAGACGAAAAACCCTTATATTTTAGACAGAAATCCGTGTGGTTCGAGTTCGGGAACGGGCGCGGCAATTGCTGCAAATCTCGCGGCAATCGGCATCGGAACGGAAACCGACGGTTCAATTGTTTGCCCGTCTTCGATTTGCGGATTAGTCGGCGTAAAACCGACGCTCGGTTTGGTTTCGCGTTCGGGAATTATTCCGATCGCGCATTCGCAAGACACCGCCGGACCAATGACGCGCACAGTTACGGACGCGGCGATTCTTTTAAGCGCATTGACCGCAACGGATAAACGCGATTCGGCAACCGCGAACAATTCTAAAAAAGCCGAAAAAGATTATACGAAGTTTTTGCAAAAAGACGGTTTAAGTGGCGCAAGAATCGGCGTGGCGCGGCAGTATTTCGGAAAAAATGCTTTGGTTGATAAACTGCTCGAAGAACATTTAAAGGTATTAAAAGACGGCGGCGCGACGCTCATTGATATTAATTTTTCAACACTTAACGATTTCGGCGATGCGGAATATGAAGTTTTGCTTTACGAATTTAAGGCGGACTTGAACAAATATCTCATCGAACGAAATTCGCCGTATAAAACGCTCACCGATTTGATCGAATTCAACAAGAAAAATGAAAAAATCGAAATGCCGTATTTCGGTCAGGAAATTTTCATTCAAGCCGAAGAAAAAAAAGATTTGGAAGACCGCGCTTATCGGCTCGCGCTGTTGAAAAGCAAGGTTTTAACGCAAGACCAAGGAATTGATGCTGTAATGGACAAAGACAATTTAGACGCGATCTTCGCGCCGTCAAACTCCCCGACGTGGCTGATAGATCACGTCAACGGCGATTGCGGCAGCAATTACATCGGAAGTTCGTCGCTCGCGGCGGTTTCAGGTTATCCGAACATTACGGTTCCCGCCGGATTTATCAAAGAACTTCCGATCGGCGTTTCATTTTTTGGTCGCGCTTATACTGAACCGACGCTTTTGAAAATCGCTTACGCATTCGAGCAAGCGACAAATGCCCGCCGTAAACCGAAATTTTTGCCGACTTTCAGTTAAATGAAAAAAGAGCGGATTGATAAAATATTAGTTGATAAAGGTTTCGCCGAATCACGCACAAAAGCGCAGGCACTCGTAATGTCAGGCGTTGTGTTGGTTGAAGAAAAGCGCGTCGAAAAATCTTCTGAAACATTCACAAATGATAAAAACGTCAGAATCAAAGGTAACTCGGCTGAAAACAAATTTGTCGGACGCGGTGGTTTGAAGTTAGAAAAGGCATTGGAAGATTTTCAAATACGCCCAAACGAATATGTGTGTCTCGATGTTGGTGCATCAACCGGTGGTTTTACAGATTGTTTACTGCAAAACGGTGCAAAAAAAGTTTATGCAGTTGATGTCGGCACAAACCAACTCGCGTGGAAGATTAGAAATGATGAAAGAGTTGAGGCGCGTGAAAATGTAAATGCGCGTTATTTAAAATCCAAAGATTTTGACAAAAAAATTGATTTGATAGTAATGGATGTTTCGTTTATTTCCGTGACGAAAATACTTCCCGCGTTGAAAAATCTGTTAATAGAAGATGGGAAAATCATTGTCTTGATAAAACCGCAGTTTGAAGTCGGAAAAGGCGAAGTCGGAAAAGGCGGAATCGTCCGCGATGAAGAAAAACATAAGTTAGTAATTGAAAAAGTCAACAATTTCGCCCAAGAGATCGGTCTCAAAGTTTCCGGTTTAATTGATTCGCCGATTTACGGCGCGGAAGGCAACAAGGAATTTCTCGCATTGTATGAAATTTGATTCTCAGAAAGAAAATAAACAGGAAAAATTAATCGAGGGAAAAGATTATTATTTTGAAAACGGTCTAATGGTTTTGACCGCACATTTTCTCTTAAATCGCGGATATTGTTGCGGAAACGATTGTCGTAATTGTCCTTATGAAGGCACTGGGAAAAAAGTTTATAAAAGAAAAGTTTCTAGTTCTTCGTAAGTTTCTTCTCTCATATTTGTTTCCGCAAATGCTTTTGGAGTCGGCGCATTGATGATCGTAATCGGGACGGAATCAATCGAACAGCATACGGCTTCAAGTCTCTCATAATCTTCACTCATATCGTCCTGAATTTTTAAACCTTCTAAAGTATCGTGCAAAATTTGCGCGGCAATTTTATTTCCGGGAAATTCGATTTTATAGTGCATCCATTTGCCATCGCGCCGTGCCGAAACTAATCCTGCATTTCGCAGATATGCCAGATGCCGCGAAATCTTCGGCTGACTTTCGCCCAAAACTTCCGTGAAGTAACAGACGCAAATTTCGTCTTCACGCATTAAATTCAAAAGCCGCAGACGTGTTTTATCCGCCATCGCTAAAAAGAACTTTTCCAGATCATTCAAGATATTTTCTTCGCTCACAAGATCATAATAACAAATACTTTGACTTTTGTCTTGACAATAACATTCGAGAATAATACATTTGCTTTAACATATATGTTTTAACGTATATGAAATTTAACTTAAGGAATAAAAATGAAAACACATATATCATTAAACGTCTCGGACATTGAAAAAAGCATCGAATTCTATGGGAAAATGTTTGGAGTTAAACCTTTCAAACAAAAAAGCGATTATGCAAAATTCGATATTGCAAATCCGCCATTAAACTTGACGATGAATCAAGTGAAAATCGAACGCGGCGGTTCACTTTCGCATCTCGGTTTGCAAGTTGAGACAACCGCCGAAGTTTTGGAAATGACAAAGCGTTGGCAGGAGACGGGACTTTTGACTTTGGAAGAAATGCAGACTGAATGCTGTTACGCTTTGCAGGATAAAACCTGGGTTTCTGATCCTGATGGAAACCGTTGGGAAGTATTTGTCGTTCTTGATAATGCGGTCGAAAAACATATTTCCGATTCGGCTTGTTGCGCTCCGGCGGCGACACCGATTAGCATAAATTCTAAAGCAGAAAGTTCTTGTTGCTGATCAAAAAACGATGTCGAAAAAATCATTTGAAACTTTGACAGTTCACGCGGGCGAAGACCTGATGCAGAATCACGGTTCGGTTTCCATTCCGATCTATAATACGTCGGTTTTTGCCTTTTCCGATGCCGACCAAGGGGCGGCGATTCACAATTATCAAAAACCCGGATATTTTTACGGGCGTTTGGGAAATCCGACGCAAATTGCTCTTGAAAAAGCAGTTGCAGAACTCGAAGGTGGTGATGATGCTTACGCGCTCGCGTCTGGAATGGCAGCAGTTTCTGCGGCGATTCTCTCAAGTGTAAATTCCGGCGACCATATCGTCGCGCCTGCTTCGATGTATTCGACAACGACGCTTTTTCTGCACGCTTTGGAAGAAAAATTCGGGATTAAAACGACATTTGTTGATGCGGAAAATGCAGAAAATTACCGTAATGCAATTAATGAAAATACAAAACTCTTCTGGATTGAAACGCCTTCAAATCCGCTCTTGAAAATTACGAATATCGAAGCAGTTGCAAAAATCGCCAAGTCAAAAAATATAATTACTGCGATTGATAATACGTTCGCTACGCCCTTTAACCAACGTCCGGTAGAATTCGGGATTGATTTGATAGTTCATAGTGCAACAAAGTATCTCGGCGGACACAGCGATTTGACCGCCGGAATTATTGTGGGAAAACAAGAATTTGTTGACCGCGCACGAAATACAATCGGAAAACTTTATGGCGGAAACATTGCGCCGCAAATTGCGTGGCTGGTTTTGCGCGGAATCAAAACTTTAGCTTTAAGAATGGAGCGACACAACAAAAACGCATATGCGATTACAAATACGTTGGTGAATCATCCGAAAGTCAAAGCAGTATTTCATCCGAGTCTGGTAAGTCATAAAAATCACGGTATTGCGCGGAATCAAATGTTCGGCTTCGGAGGTATGATTTCATTTGATGTCGGAGATATTGAAGCGGGAAAAACTCTTGTTGATAATGTTGAAGTCTGTATTCTGGCAACTTCACTCGGCGGTGTAGAAACGATTATTCAACATTCGGCTTCAATGACGCACGCGACATTATCACGCGAGGAAAGATTAAAGGCAGGTATAACTGATGGTTTAATAAGACTTTCCGTCGGGATCGAGAATGTTCAGGATTTGATAAGTGATCTGGAAAATGCGCTCGGCAAGTTATGATAAATTATTAAAATGTTGTCTGAATCGAGTAACACAATTGCTGAATTAGCCGCAGAGATAATTGGTGAGAAGCCTTTTAGATATATCGTCCAAAATCTCGAAAATACTTTTGGTGAACCAAAAATTTCGCCGAAAAGCGATTCTTTGGCAATGCTCATTAGAATCATTCTGTCACAAGCGACAACCGGAATAAACAGCAGGCGCACGTTCCAAAATTTAAAAACACGTTTTGAAAATTGGGAAGAAGTTTCAAAAGCAGATGTGAACGAAATTGCCGATGCTATTCGGCTTGGCGGTTTGGCGGATCAAAAAGCTAAAGTTATCAAAAATTTGCTTCATCAGATAAAAGAACGGCATAGTAATTTATCGCTTGATTTCGTTGAAACAATGTCTAATGAAGAAGCGCGTAGATTTCTGCAAAATTTTAGTGGTATCGGACCGAAAACCGCCGCCTGCACTCTGCTTTTCGCTTCTCATAGGGAAATTTTTCCGCTTGACACACATATTTTTCGGATCTTTAAGAGAATGGGGATTTTACCTGCAAAAATCTCGGACAAAAAAGCGCACGAAATTTCTGATAAAATCGTCCCCGAAGGAAAATTTTACTCGCTTCACGTAAATTTGATTCGTCTCGGAAAAACAATTTGCCGTGCGCGTGATCCGAAATGTGAAATTTGTCCAATTGTAGAATATTGCGATTTTGGTTTATCTAGAATCTAAGTTAAACTTGCTCTTTAAATTTTATATATATGTCAGATCATATATAAACTCGATTTAAGCTTTTTGTTTTATCGTGAATCTAAAAAAAAGATTGTTTGCAGAATTTATCGGAACGGCGTTTTTGCTGGCTGTTGTTGTCGGTTCAGGAATTATGGGCGAAAATCTGGCAAACGGAAATATAGCCATTGCTTTGCTTGCAAACACGATAGCGACGGGCGCAGGCTTGACATTTTTGATCTTATCTTTTGAAAAAATTTCGGGAGCGCATTTCAATCCCGCAGTAACTTTAACCGAAGGTGTAAATGGAAATCTGAATTTAAGAGAAATTTTATTATACTTAACGTCACAAATTTCGGGAGCATTTGTCGGAGTCGGCTTGGCGAATCTGATGTTTGAAAAACCAATTTATTTTTTATCGAACAAAATCAGAGAAGGGAATTCACAGTTTTTGAGCGAATTCGTGGCTACTTTCGGTTTAATTATGGTGATTCGTTGCGGCGTAAAATTTCATCCGAAACTTGTTTTTTTGATGGTTGCAGTTTATATAACAGCGGCTTATTGGTTTACGGCTTCAACTTCGTTTGCAAATCCGGCTGTTACATTAGCGCGTTCTGTTTCAGACACTTTTGCGGGAATAAATCCTTACAACGCACCAATGTTTATTGTGGCGCAGCTTCTGGGCGCATTTGCGGCGCACTTTGTTTTCAATTGGTTTTTGAAAGAGGAAATTTCCAGTGGCAAATAAGAAATCAGTCTTAATTTTATGTACGGCGAATTCGGCTCGCAGCCAGATGGCGGAAGGATTACTGAAACATATCTGCGATAGCAAATATGAAATTTACAGTGCAGGAACAAGAGCGAGTTTTGTCCGACCGGAAGCAATAAAAGTTTTAGATGAAATAGCAATTGATATTTCAAATTATCGTTCAAAACCAATCGAAGAGTTTGTAAATAAAAAGATTGACTTTGTTTTGACGGTTTGCGATAACGCAAGGGAAAATTGCCCGTATTTTCCCGCCAAGACAAAATTAACGCATCATTCTTTTGAAGATCCGGCAGCAGTTGAAGGTGAAGAAGAAATTCGGCTTGATGCGTTTCGACGAGTGCGAGATGAAATTAATCTGTATTTTAGCGATGAGTATTTAGATATAATTGGTTGGAAATCGAACGACGAATAAGTCTATTGTTTCAGGTGTTGTTGAGAGTTATTCAATGTTTACGGTTGTCAAATCGTTTTAGTTGATATTAGAATTATCAACAAGAAAAAGGATATAATTTCCAAATAGAAAATTCAATTTCGGGTGTTTCCAGATTAACTTTTAATCATATTATAGTCAATAATAAACTTGCTATGAAAAATTTTATTATTATCACTTAGCTGATTACTGCACTGTCAATATCAGCGACCGCACAAGATAAGGATTCTTTTATGCAAAAGGATATGAACGAGACGAGCATTCAAACCGTTAAATTATTTCGGGAAAAGAAATATGACGAGGCATTGCCGTTTGCTGAAAAAGCGGTGACAATTGCTAAAAAACTTTACGGTGAAAAACATATCGAAGTAGCAAATGTTCTTAAAAATCTCGGCTACATTCAATTATACAATGATGATACGGATAAAGCCGGAGATACGTTTGAAAATACATTTGATATTTACAAAGATTTGAAAAATCTTTCCAAAGACGATAAAAATTCGGCAGCCGCAATTGCCGAAAATCTTGCTTTGATAAAATCCGGTAAAGATTTACTGACTGCCAAGAAATATTACGAGCAAGCAATTATCTGGCGCGAAGAAGCCAACGGCGGCGAGTCGGAAAAACTGGTTCTTCCTCTGGTTGGATTGGCTAATATTAATTACTGGAACAAAGATTACAAAAAATCGGCGGAACTTTACGAAAAAGCGATAAGAATCGGAGTAAACTATTCCACAGCAGATAAAACGAATTTTTATGCAATATTTTTGAAAGGTCAGTGTGCTTTTAGAAAAGCGGACAAATCCGACGAATTCGAGGAAATCAGTAAAGAGTATTATTCAAAAACTTCTTCGGATTCAGGGAAAAATGATCAGGCAGTCACAACGATTAACGGCGGTGTATTAAACGGGAAAGCAAAAAGTTTGTCCAAACCAGTTTATTCGCTGGAAGCCAGAAGAAATAACGCCAACGGAAAAGTAAATGTAGATATTTTAATAAATGAAAATGGAGATGTGATTTCTGCCTGTTCTGAGAAAAACGCTAATCCGTATTTAGCCGTATCGTCCGAAGTTTCCGCATACGAATCTAAATTTGCACCGACGACGCTCAAAGGAAAGCCGGTAACTGTAACAGGACAAATTGTTTACAATTACGTGCCTTAAATTATTTTGTCAATTTGCGTATGATCTCGATTAATGCGGCTTCTTCATAAGGTTTAGTAACATATTCGGAAACGCCCATATCGAAGGCTTTCTGACGGTGTTTGTCGCCGGCGCGGGAAGTTATCATAATCACTGGAATATTGCGTAAATTTTCCTGTTGTTTGAGCGCGGCGAGTAGTTCATAACCATTCATACGCGGCATTTCCACATCAGTCAAAATAACGTCCGGCGGTTCCTGAAAAAGCTGCAAAACTTCCAATGCTTCAAGACCGTCACGAGCTACAAAGGACTGCATTCCGGCATTTTTAATAATTTTAGAATTGATCTTTCGCACGCTCGGGCTGTCGTCAACAATCATTACGCTTAAAGTCTTCGGAGACGAAATGACTTCTGCCTGTTTTTCTTCCGGTTTGCTTTCGACGACGGTTTTCAGCAAAGAAGCCAGGTCTAAAACCGGGACGATTTTTCCGTCTCCTAAAACAGTTGCTCCGATATATTCAGACAAATTGCTCAAAAATCCACCGAGCGGTTTGATAACGACTTCTTCAGTTTTTAAGATTTGTTCAACCGCTAAAACACATTCTTTGTCGGTCGTTTTTATTAGAAGAAGTAAGACATTTTCCGCGCTCGCAGGAGGAAGATCAAGAAGTTTACTGAGATGTTCGACTTTATATTCCGTTTCACCCAACACAAATTTTTCGCCGAGTTCGGCAGTCGGGATTTCCGCAACTTGTTTGACGAGACGCAAAGGAAAAGCGAAAGTTTCGTTGCCGGATTTAACCAAAATTGCACGATTGACCGCCATTGACATCGGCAGACGCATCGTAAAAGTCGTGCCTTTCTGTAATTCGGATTCGACGAAGATCGAACCTTGCTGACGCAAAATACCGGTTTTGACGATATTCAAACCGACACCGCGCCCGGAAACCTGATTTATTTCCTCGGCAGTCGTTACGCCGGGCAGAAAAGCGAGATCGAAAATTTCTTTTTTGCTCAGTTCTTCCGCTTCTGTTTGAGATACAAATTTTTGTTTAACGGCTTTTTCCTTTAGCGCATCGGAAGAAATTCCGCGCCCGTCGTCCGATACGGAAACGACAATGTGCATTCCTTCATTGCGGACACGCAGTTGAAGTTTTCCGATTTCCGATTTTCCAAGCAGCCGTCGCGTTTCCGGCGGTTCGATGCCGTGTGCGACGGCGTTTCGTAGAAGGTGCAGAAGCGGTTCGACCAATGCGTCGAGAATCTGCGTGTCAATCTCCATATTTCCGCCTTCGATAACGAGTTCGACAAATTTTTCTTCCTGTTCGGCGGTAAATTTCACGGTTCGCTGAAGGCGCACGGTAAGCGAATCGAAATTTACCATTCTGAGCCGCAAAAGGCTGTCGCGCATTTCTTCGACGAGGCGATTTTGATAATCGAGAAGCGTTTCAAATTTGCCGCGCAATTGGTCGAGTTCCGAGTTAATCGTAAAATTATCAACGGCGGTTTCAATCAGTTCGCGCGTGATTTGGTGAAATTCCGTGTAACGGTCGAATTCGAGCGAATCGAAGGCGTTTGGATTAACAAATTGTGTTTGAAAACTTTCGTTTAGTGCAGCTTGCGAAAAACTCACGTTCGAATTTCCGCCGCCGAGCATTTCGGCTTCAAACTCTGTTTCAAGCCTTCCGGTCGAACTGTTCAGACGGCGTGTGCTGCCTCTTAATTCTTCGATCTGCGTTCCGAATTCAGCAAGTCGCTGTTCAAAAACCGAGCGGCTGACGACCATTTCTCTGACGAGATTTATCAAATCGCTCAAGCGGTCATAAGAAACTCTCACAAATGAACGATTCTGATTTGCCGCCGTTTGAGAATTTGTTTCCGCCGTGTCCGTTATCGTCGGGGCAATGACGGTTTCGGATTTTGGTAAGTTCACGGCGGAAATTTCTTCTATTTCCAGTAAAATTTCATCTTCAATCTGTGTTTCAATTTTGCTTTGAACCGTTATGTTTTCCCGGTTTTTAAGCAGTTCAAGAATTTTATCGAATTCCTGTTCGAGCCGTCCGATTTTTTTTACAATTTGTTCGGAATTTTCGCCCGTCGCCAACGCGTTCAGACAATCGGTCGAAGTCAACAGAAGTTCAAATATTTTCTCATTGCCTTCGATCTCTTTCTCCCAAATGTAATCAAGCAAATCTTCGACGCGGTGTGCCAGATGCGAAAGATTGTGCAAACCGACAATTCCTGCCGAGCCTTTTAGCGTATGAGCGTTCCGGCGAATTTGCAGAAGTGCTTCGCGGTCGTTCGGCGCGTCTGCCAGAGTTGCAAGCTGAATCGTCGTGCTTTGTAAAAGGTCTTCGGCTTCGAGCGCGAAAACTTCGAGCATTTCCGCGTCAATCTCAAAATCTTCGTCCCACGAATCTTCGATAATTTCTTCTGGAATTTTCGTTTGCGCCGCAGGTTCTGAATTTTTGAGTTCGACGGCTTTAACTTCAGGTTTAATTTCTAAGTTTTCAAATTCGACGGCTTTAATTTCCGACTCAATATCCAAGTCTTCAAATTCTATTGGTTTTATTTCCGGCTGAATTTTTAAATCTTCAAAGGATTCCAGAAAATCATCGGTATCTAAGAAATTTTCTTCAATATCCAATTTTTTTATGAAGATTTCCGCCTCGATTTTGGCGACCATATCGAGAAAATTTCGTGATTGTTCCTCGGTCAGCGGCATTTTGTTTTTAACGACTTTCCGCAGTTCCATTTCGAGAGTTCGGGCAATTTCGCCGATGTTGTCAAAGCCGGTCATTAATGCCGCGCCTTTGATCGTATGTGCTTGACGCATCGAAACTTCCATTTCTTCGCCGACTTCGCCGCTCTGAGCGCAGAGCAAAATCCCGCCGCGCAATGTCGGCAGATAACTTTCGGCTTCTTCGATAAATACTTCTGTAAGTTCAGCGTCCACGATTTTTTTGATTGAGAGATTATTAATTTAAGAAAAGCAGATTTTCCTGACTTTCGCTCAATTTTTTCAGCCGCAAATTTCTGTCTTCCGGCAATTTGAACGGCGCGACCGAACCGCGCAGTTCGTCGGAAAGTTCGACGAGAGTTTTCACGGAATTGGCGGCGCGTTTCGCACCGATCTGCACGAGTTCCGTAACTTTTGAAATGTTCGTCATCGCTTTGGAAATATCTTCGGAAGTGTGCGCCTGTTGTCTGGCGGACGACGAAATTGATTGAATAAGTTCGGCAAGTCTGGTTGAAACCTGTTCGATCTCGACAAGCGCGTTTCCGGCTTTGTCGGCGAGCGTCGAACCGACGACGACTTCGTGAATCGTCTCTTCCATCGAAGCGACGACATCTTTCGTTTCCGTCTGAATCGTCTGCGTCAAAGTTCCGATCTGCTGCGTCAGCAAATTCGAGCGTTCGGCGAGACGTTCGACTTCTTCGGCGACGATTGCAAAACCGCGACCTTGTTCGCCGGCGGCAGCGGCTTGCAAAGAAGCGTTTAACGCAAGCAAACTCGTGCGTTCGCTCAAATCATCAATCAAACCGACAATCTGCGAAATTTCCTGCGAGCGTTCGCCGAGCCGTTTGATTCGTTTAGCGGTTTCCTGAACTTGTTTGCGGATCGAATTCATCGCGTTGATGTTGTCCTGAACGGCTTTTGAACCGAAACGCGCATTATTTAGAGAATCGCCCGCAACTTGCGCCGACAGCGCGGCGTTTTCCGAAACTTCCTGAATTTGCAGAGCCATTCCCGAAATCGCGTTCGTCGTCATCGAAATTTGCGAACTCTGCGCTTCGCTTCCGCGTGCGAGTTGGTCGGTCGTGTCATTAATCGCATTTGCCGACGAACTGACTTCAAATGTAACGTCTTTGACCTGTTTGATGAGCGAACGAAGTTCCGTCGTCATCGAGTTAAAAGCCTCGGCAATCGCTCCCGTCATTTCCGCCGAAACTTCCGCCTGAACGGTTAAATCGCCGGCGGCAACTTCTGAAACTTCTTTTGAAAGTTTGAGAATTGATTTTTGCAGGAATTCGCGTTTTTCTCTCGTTTCGACAATCGGACGCAAATGTTCGAGCATATTCTGAAACGACTTTCCGAAAATATCGGCTTCCGAACACAAAACGACATCTGCCGACAGATCGCCGCGTGTGATTCGTTCGCAGACAGTAATTTTTTCGCGTAAGTTTTCAGAAATCTCTTTTAAGGATTCGCTAATTTCATCGTCACTTTCAAAATCCGAATCAAGCAATTCGCCCTGCGAAAGTTGGTGCGCCATTTCATTGATTATTTGAAGCTGTCCTATAAGTTTTATATTTGAAAAATTGATTGCAATAAGCGAAAATACTCCAAATACCGAAGCGAATAAAACCGTTAGAACTCCCGCCAATGCGTTTGTCGTCCAACTATTGTAAAACGCCAAAATTAAACCTGCGCCGAGCAATAATAAAATTATCGCCAACAGCGAAGCGAATTTGGTCAGCATATTCCAGAGCGGATTTTCTTGTGTCATTTTTTTCTATTATTCGGCGTAAATTTCCGATTCTTCAGACATTTTTTCCGGTAAGTTATTGAAATCATTGTCCGGCGTAGAATTTTCTATTAAAGGCAAATTAAAAACGGCGACAGCATTCTGCATATTATTTATCGTGCCGATAAATTCCGACAAATTTATCTCCGATTGTTTTAATTGCCCGACGACATTTTCCGTATCGTGGATCGAATTGATAAATACCTCGAACGCTTTTCCGGTTTCGACCGATTGTTCGCCCGAATCGCTTGAAAGCTGAGTTTGCAGAATCAAAAATTGTCCGATATATCTTTCAAGTTCATCAAGCGCGTTTCCGGTTTCGATGGCGAATTTTGAAAGACTGGCGACTTCGCCGACGATTTCTTCGAGCGTATGTTCGACCTGTCCGATTTCCGCCGGGAAAGTTTTGCTGAAACTCGTGATGTCCTTATTCGTTTCAATAGCGCGAACCGCGAGACGTTCGATTTCTTTGGCGATGACGTTAAATTGGTTTTCCGATTTATCGTTTTCAGTAATCTGCACGGAAGCATTAAGCGCAATAATGTTTGTTCTTTGCGCCAAATCCGCGACCGATTTGGCGACCGCGTTGATTTCGCGCGAACGCTCGCCGAGTTTTCCGGTGCGTTTAACGGCTTCGTGAATTCGTTGGCGTAAATTGCTGACGGCGTTGAGATTTTCTTTGGAAATGCGCGTCCCTTTTCCGGCTTTTTCGATGGATTGTTTGGCGGAAACGGCTGATTGTGAAAGATCGGACGAGATTTTGCTGATGCTTCCCGGCAGTTGTTTGAGCGTGAATTTCGCCTGATTCAATTCGCCGAGACGTTCTTCATTACGGCGCACGATGTTTTGCAGAGTTGTCTGAACTTCCGCCGCCGCGCTTCCGGCTTTTGCGGAATCTTCGCGCACGCTGCCGATTATCATATTCAGTTCGCCGAGCAGATATTTGAATGTTTCGACAATCGCCCGCGTTTGTTGATGTTCGGTTTTGACTTTAACATCGAGATTTCCGCCCGGAATCGAAATAATTTCTTCGTCAATCTGTCGAATTGCTGATTGTAAGCTGTTTAAGTCCTGTTTTGCCGTGATTGATTCGGAAACTTTAGTCAAAAGTTTTTGAAATGCGTCGCTTAAACGATCTGAGCTTTCCAGCGGTGTTAAAGCGACATTGACATCGCCGTCGGCAACTTTTTCCATCAAACCGACGAGATTTTGAAGCTGACGATTATTGCGGTGAAGCGTTTGCAAAAGTTCGTCCGTTTCGGTCGAGCCGGAAGTTTTAGGCAAAGAAATCGGCGAACCGCGTTCGAGACTTTTAGCAAGCAGAGCAACTTTTTCAATCGGCGAAACGACTTCGTTTGAAAGCCACCAACCGAAAACCATCACGCAGAAACCGAGCAGCAAAAACGGTATAAAAACCGCGTAAAAAACATCGCTTACAACAAAGGAAACGAGCAGATAGGAAATAAGCCCGAATGTGCAGATAAAAAACGCCAACGCACTTGTCGCCAGCCATATTTTTCCCTTGAGCGAATTAATTAAAGTATTTGCGGTAGGTCGAGCCATACGATTTTGGATTTCCGGTTTTGAATTTGGGATTTATCAGAAAATAATTCTGACTATAAAAGCAGTTTCGAGAGTAGTTTTTCCATATCCAAGAGATATAAAAATGTGGATTTGTAATTGATTTTGCCGAGCAAATGCGGAGCGTTTCCGACTTTTTGAATGTCTTCGTTCGGAATAATGACGACTTCGCGCACTTTGTCCACTTTAACGGCGATTTGAGCAGTTTCCGTTTGTTTTTCCGAGCGCAGAAGAATCAGTTTCGGATTCGGCGGATTATTGGAAACTTCGATGCTCCAAAAGCCGAACAAATCTACGACCGTAATTATTTCGCCGCGCAGATTAGTAATTCCCGCAAGCCATTTCGGTGTCTTCGGCAAATGAGTAATTGCCTGAAAAGGCAGAACTTCCGCCACCGACGTTGTACAGACGGCGTAAATTTTGTCGTTTAGAACAAAGGTGAGATAGCGATTATCAATGAGCCATTTTTCCGAAAATGCGGAATTCGTCAAATCCGGCAGATTGAGCCGTGCGGAAAAATCAATATCTAATAAATTTTCACTGTCCGAATTTGTCATTTGAGATTTTTACCTTACAGATCATTAGATAAATATTTCAGTCCTGAGATAATAGAGTAATTTTTGTTGATTGGTTTTGCCGGTTTGAAAACTTCGTGTTTTCTGTGAGTGAGTTTCTAAAATCCGTTTTTTATATAACTTCTTCCAATTCCATTTCTTCTTCTTCTATAATGTCCGGTTTTTGCGCGACAAATGCTTCGACGGTTTTCATCAACGTTTCCGGTCCGAACGGCTTTGTAATATAACCCGTCGTGCCAGCCATTCTACCGCGAACTTTGTCGAAAAATCCGTCTTTGCCGGAAATCATTACGACCGGAATGTCTTTCATAAACGGATCGTTGCGGATTAATTTACAAACCTGATAACCGTCCATTCGCGGCATCGTAATATCGAGCAAAACCAAATCGGGCGTAAATTCTTTGAGTTTTTCAAGAGCTTCCACGCCGTCAACCGCACAGACTACAGTATGTCCGCTTTTTTCGAGTTTACTGCTGATTAGTTTTCTAACCGTTGCGCTGTCGTCAACGACCATAATTGTTCGGTCTTGCGGCATCGAACGATGAATGCTTTCTTGTTGTTCAATTTCCGCCAGACGAATCGCCAGCGAATGAACTTGTGAGTTAAGCAGAACATCATTCGGATCTAATTTTGCCGCTTTTCGCAGGTAATTTAATCCGCCTCGCAAATTTTTAAGATTTATACAGCCGATTCCGAGAATCATTAATTCGTCCGAATCACATCTGCCGTTTACTTCTTCGATTTCCATCTGCTCGACGGCGCGGCGCAGCATTTCCGCATCGGCATCTTTATGAGCCAGAAGCATTTCCAAATCGGAAAGCGTTAAAACCGCATTACAACCGCCGCAGGTGAACGCCAAAACATCATTTTCAGTATGACAAAAAGGACACGCGGACTGTTCATTTTCTAAAGACTGAACCGCGCCGTTTTCGTCGGAATCTTCATTTGCCTGAAAATTTTCCGTAAACGATTCATTCGTTACGATTTCATCGGTATCGCCATTTACTGCTTCAAAAGTTTCTTTTTCCGTAAAATCTTCGGAAGAATTTTCCTTAGCGAAAGATTCCGGCTGAAATTCATTCTGAACGTCATTCGTTTCTGCAAATATTTCTTCCGGCTGTGATTCTTCAACATCTTCGACGATATAATTAAATTGCTTATAATCGCTTTCCGCCGTTGCCGTTTCTTCAAACGGTTCGACGACTTCATTGAAATCAAACTGCATTTCTTCGACGGTTTCTTCAACCTTTTCTTCTCCAAAATCAACAACTTCCGTTACTTCCTGTTCAAAATTATTTTGTGAGTAAAAGTCGTTATTTTCCGTTTCCGAATCTTCAAATTCGGTTTTTTCCAGATCAACGGCTTCTTCGTAATTTTCAGCATTTTCCGAAATCGTATCAGGCAGTTCAATTTCTAAAGGTTCATTTTCGTATGAATTTTCCGTCGGTTCTTCATCGGCAAATGCCGAATCACCTTCAACTTCTAGAAGATATTGATCTTCCGCCGATTCTTCGCCGACTTCTTCAAAAGCCGAATCGGGCTGAGGAATTTGTTCTTCAAACTGCTTTTCTTCGGCATCAAACAATTGTTCGGGTTGTTCAAAACCGATATTTTCCGTTTCGGCTGGTTCGGTTTCGTAAACTTCCGCAACTTCGGTAATTTCGTCAATTTGTTTTATTTCTTCTACTTCATCTAATTCCAATTGCTCTTTTTCCGATTCTTCAAAATATGTTGAATCTTCTTCGGATTCCTTTGGTTCGACAGCAGATTTCATCAGTCGCAGGGAATTTATACTTGCCTGCGCCGTCTCGTTGGCAGGATTAACTTCAAGAACTTTTTCAAAACATTCTAGTTTTTCATCGAAAGAGTTAGTCAGATAAGATTTTAAAATCCACGCATCTTCGAGTTCAGGTGAATTTCGCAAAATCTCGTCTAAAATATGGTTGGCATCTTCGTGATGACCGGAAACCGCCGCTGCGTTGGCTTTTCTCATCAAGTTATTTGCTTTTTGTGATTTAGCGGCTTGAAGTGAAGCGTGTGCTGTTTCATTTTCGGGATTTATCCGCAAAACTTTATGCAAATGTGATATTTTTTCTTCGACTGCTTCGGTGGTCGAAGCCAGCCACAACCACGCTAATTCGTTTTCGTCGTCATTGAGAATAGCTTGCAGAAAAAACTGTTTGGCAAAGTCCGTCTGTTGCTGTTTGTGAGCGTCAATTCCGCGTTGAACAAATGTTTTTGCGAGGAGAGATTTTGTCGCCTGTGACCATTCGATGGCGCGTTCGTTTCCGGGATTTATTTTCAAGACATTTTTCAAAAATACGAGAAGTTCTTCCGGGTATTCACTGATCGAAGCGAGCCACAACCAGGCATTTTCGTTGGTGGAATCGGCTTCGGTAACGCTCAACAGCAAATGTCTCGCTTCGCTGCGATTGCCCGCCTGTGCCGCTTTAATTCCGGCGCGAAGCATCTCGGAAATTCTATCAATTGCGGCTTCATCTTGCTTGATTACAGAATTTTCAGAAAAAGTATCTATGTTCATAATGTTTGAAGTTGATGTTTTAGAAATATGGGAATAAGTGAAAGTTGAATTTCATACCCAATTCAATAGTTTTAGCAAAACAAGTGCCAAGTTTTTCAGACAGTTATAAAATCGGTTGCAGATAAGGTTTTGCAACGAAAAATACAGCGGAACAGTCAAGTTATGGAAGATAATTTATCGGAAAAGTGACAAAAAATGAAAGTCGGCATTGACAAAAAACGGTAAATACGGCGAAATTTAATAAATTGATTTCACTTAAAACCCCTGTAAACATTAGGAAAACCGACATCAAAGAACATCGCCGTTAAAATACTAAAGCAATCATTATTCCAGAAAGAAAATAGAAAAAATTAAAATGAACTATAACGTTATTATCATCGGCGGCGGCGCAGCGGGAATTTCGGCGGCTTTGTGGTGTGATGATTTGGGCTTGTCGGCGTTACTTCTCGAACAAAAACCCGAACTGGGCGGACAACTTTTGCGAGTCTATAATCGCATAGAAAACCATCTCGGAACGACGGCTGAAAACGGAAAACATCTGCGCGATATTTTTGTCAGACAAATCGAAAACCGAAAATTTAATTTAATAACAAACGCGAAAATTTCAGAAATTAATTTGAAAAATAAAACTGTTTTTCTCGACAGCGGTGAAAAATTCACAGCCGAAGCCGTAATTATCGCCACAGGTGTTAGCCGCCGGAAACTCGGCATCGAAGGCGAAACGGAATTTCAAAACCGAGGGATTCTCACTTCCGGCGAGCGCGATAAAGATTCCGTAAAAAATAAAACCGTCGCTGTCATCGGCGGCGGCGACGCGGCACTGGAAAATGCTCTTATTCTGGCGGAAACTGCCGACAAAGTTACGTTAATTCATCGAAGCAAAGAATTTCGCGCTCGCAGAGAATTTCTCGAAAAAGCAAGAGAAAACACTAAAATCAACTTTCTTACCGACACGAAAGTGATAAAATTCACAGGCGAAAAAAAATTGACGCTAATCGAAACTAAGAATCTGCAAAGCGGTGAAATTTCAAAAATTCCGCTTGACGCGGTTTTAATTCGCATAGGTGTTGAGCCAAACACTAAAATTTTTTCTGAACAACTAATCTTAGACAAAAAAGGCTACATAAAAATTAACGACGAATGCAAAACAAACGTAAAACACATTTGGGCAACCGGCGATGCCGCCAATCCTATTTCCCCAACCATCAGCAGTGCTGTCGGAATGGGTGCGATGGCTGTTAAATCTATTTACAATAATTTGATCCTTGAAATAATTAAATAAATAGATATTTGTTTACGAAAATTTGAATTTCATCCAAAGTTTTAGAAAAATCCATAATGTAAAACTTATTGAGATAATAATAAGACCGTTATTTCTTGCCACTATTATTCAATATTTAATAAGCGGAACGCTAAATGCGTTAGAAAAATTTCGATAATCTTTATCAATTACAAAATACAATACGATTAAGGAGAAAATTATGAGAATTGACATTCTAAGGGCGAAAATTTTCTTGCTGTTTCTAACTATGTTTATTTCTGCGACGTTTATCGGAAATACTTTTGCACAATCAGGAACAACAGGAATAAGCGGCATAATTACTGATCAAGCAGGCGCAGTCGTGCCGGGAGCAACTGTCAAGTTGACTAATCCGGCAAATGGATTTACACGCAATATAGTTACGGGTAATGATGGAAGATTTAGTTTTGCTTCCATTTTACCGGACAAATACGTTATTGAAATCGAAGCAGCTAATTTTAAGAAAACTATTAGGCGAGATATTGAAGCATTAGTCGAAAATCCAGTCTCACTTACTATTAGTCTTGAACCCGGTGATGTAAGTGTTACGGTTGACGTTACTTCTAACGATGTAGAATCAATCGTTAACACAGAAGATGCTTCACTTGGAAACAACTTTAATACGCGGCAAATTCAGCAGTTGCCGACAGATTCTAGAAACGTTAATAGTTTGCTAAGCCTTCAGCCAGGTGTTACTCGTGAAGGATATGTAAATGGCGGACGCAGCGATCAGTCGAATATTACGCTTGACGGAATTGATGTTAATGATCAACAACTCGGAACAGCATTTTTCTCGGTTCTCCGCGCAACTGCCGAATCAGTTGAAGAGTTTCGCGTTACGACAACAAATGCCAATGCTGACAGAGGACGTTCATCGGGCGCACAAATTTCGCTTATAACCAAAAGTGGTGATAATAACTTGCATGGCTCGGCTTTCTGGCTTCCGCGCCGCACGTTTGGTTCGGCAAATAACTTTTTTAATAATAGTGCTGATGATCCGCAAGAGCGTCCGAATATTAACCGCGACGTTTTCGGCGGTGCTATCGGTGGACCGATTATTAAAAACAAGCTCTTTTTCTTTTATTCATATGAAGGATGGCGACAAAATATTGATATTCCGACACTTCAAGTAGTTCCTTTGCCGAGTCTCGGACAAGGTATTTTAAAATTTAAAGAAAATAACGGCAATGTCGTTACGTTGACTCAAGCACAATTTCTTAATCTCTACCCGACAGCAGGGCAAAATCCTGTAGCTCTCGCAGCATTAGCATCGGCGGCGGCACGTTATCCGGCAAATGATTCATCAGTCGGCGATGGTTTGAATACTTCGGGTTTTCGTTTTAACGCTCCGACATCTTATGAACAAAATACACACGTCTTAAAATTTGATTGGAATATCAACGACCATCAACAGTTTTTCGTTCGTTTTAATAAACAGCACGATGTATCGCAAAATGCACCGGCTTTTCCTGATACCATATCCTCTGAAGATTGGGATCATAATACGGGAGTTGCGCTCGGACACATCTGGACGATCAGCAATAACAAAATTAATAATTTTCGTTATGGTTTGACTCGGCAAGCTTACACACGCGGCGGCGACGCTAACGAAAATGCAATTAGCTTTCGCTTCATTTACTCGCCGCAAAATTATAGTTATTCGCTTAGCAGAGTAACACCTGTTCAAAATTTTACAGATGATTTTACTTGGATTCTTGGCAAACATACATTGCAGTTTGGCGGTAATGTAAGAGTTATTCGGAATGAAAGAAATGATACCTCTCCGGCTTTCGATCAAGCAGTAATTAATCCTTCTTTCTATGAGGGTTCGGGGCAATCATTGTTGGAGCCGTTAGTTAATGCAAATTACGATATTGCAGCAAATGATGTGATTAAACAAGCTGCTGTTGCTGCATTAATTGGAAGATATAGCCAATATACGGCGAACTATAATTATGATATTGACGGTAACCTTCTTCCTTTAGGATCTGTAATCAACCGTGAATTTGCAACTGAAGAATATGATTTGTATGCACAGGATTCGTGGAAATTATTTCAGAATTTAACCGTGAATCTCGGACTTCGTTATTCATTAAGTCGCCCAGTTTACGAAAAGAACGGTTATCAAATCCGTCCCGATATTCCATTAGGTGAATATTTTCAGCGGCGTTTAAATAGTGCGGCACAAGGAAAACCCTATAATGAAACACTTAACTTCGAACTTGCAGGTCCGAAAAATGATGCTCCCGGATTTTACAGTCTGGATACAAATAATTTCCAACCGAGAATTTCAGCGGCTTGGTCGCCGGATTTCAAAGGTGGTTTCTTAGGTAAATTATTCGGTGAAGATAACGAATCTGTCTTTCGCGGCGGTTTCGCCATCACAAATGACTATTTTGGTCAGCAACTAGCTGTTTCATTTAATGGATTAAGCACCCTCGGATTTTTAACATCAAATTCGGTAGCGGCTAATACATATAATGTAAGTAGTAATTTAGGTCCTTTATTCACAGGATTTGGTCAAAGAATCAATAATCTTCCGGGGGTTCCGCCACTTAATAATCGCTTTATGACTCCAGATGATGAAGATACTCGCATTGAGTTTTCTTTAGACTCCGATCTGGTTTCACCTATAAATTACAATTGGAATTTTACTTACGGAAGAAAGTTACCAAAGGGATTATATGTTGAGGCTTCTTATGTCGGACGCAAAGCCAGAAATTTACTTGTACAGCGTGATGTAATGGCTCCCAACAATTTGGTTGATCCGCGCTCGGGAACCGATTGGTATACTGCCGCAGGTCAAATCTACGATTATTACTATTCTGGCGCAAGTTTATCAAGTGTTCGTCCGATTCCATATTTTGAAAATCTTTTCCCGCAACTTGCTAATTTCTTTGGTTCAGGAACATCAGCCACTCAGACTGTTTTTAGAGTGGCGCGAGATTTTGCTGTTGGTGACTGGACATATCTTCAATTACTTCTTGATGATTCTGAAGTTTTTGGAATTGATGATCCTAATTGGAGCAATTATTTTTATCAGCCGCAATATGCTGCATTTGCAGCATTCAGTACGGTAGGAAGATCAGATTATCACGGTGGAAATTTAACTGTTCGCCAACGTTTGGGTGAAAGTTTAACAATGGATTTCAATTATACATTTTCAAAATCTATGGATGATGCATCCGGTTTGCAAACAAGTGGGGCTTACGGTTCAGCATTTGTTCTAAATCCAATTCGTCAAGCTGATAGTTACGCGGTTTCCGATTTTGATACACGTCACGTTATTAACGCTAATGCTTTATGGCAGTTACCGCTCGGGAAAAACCGTAAATACTTTAGTGATCTGAATCCTGTTGCCGATGCTTTTCTCGGTGGTTGGCAAATTGGCGGTATTTTTCGTTGGAATAGTGCTTTGCCGATCAGTAATTTGACTGATATTGCTGGTTGGGCAACAAATTGGCAAATCAGATCTGCTGTTGTTAGAACTAGACCTATTCAATCCTCACCAACTCGCGGCGGAAATGGGAAAGCGGCAAACTTGTTTTCTAACCTTGAGCAACTTAAATATTCTCTCCGCCCAGCGCGTCCAGGTGAAACTGGTGATCGCAATGTTTTCCGCGGAAATCCGTTTTCGCAGCTGGATATGAACTTGGGTAAAACATTTACGATGCCTTGGAGTGAAAATCATAAACTCCAGTTCCGTTGGGAGGTTTTTAATGTTTTCAATGCTCAATATCTTGATGAACAGAGTATTCAAAGTTTTGGATTTATTCCCGCTGATCCTTTTGTTTCTAACAGTAAACCCGATTTAACCGATAAAACCGGACAATTTACGGATATTAAGGGTATTCCCCGCCGTATGCAGTTCGTACTTCGTTATTCATTTTAATTTAGATTGATTCGAAAAATTATTAAAGACTGAAACGAAATGTTTCAGTCTTTTTTTATTTAAAGGATTATCGTGCGCCGAACGAATCGTTTCCGGTAATTTCCATCAAATGGCGTGTGTCATTAAGAGCGATAACACGAACATTACGCCGTCCGCGGATTTCAAAGCGGTTGATTCCGCAGTTGGAAGTTATAAGCCACGGTGTTTGTTTGGTTTTGCGGTTGATTGCGCCCATCAAATAAAGGGTGATGTAACAAATTGCGCCCGTGTGTGAAAAGATTGCAATTCGTTCACCGCGGTGAATCTGGAAAATTTCCTTTAACGTCGAAGTTGCGCGGCGCAACAATTGACGGTAACTTTCGCCGTTTGTAATAACGTGATTTACCTGGCGGTTGATGAGCGCGTAATAATCTTTCGGATATTGATTTTTTGATTCATCAAACGTCAAACCTTCTAAAACACCGACGTGCCTTTCTCGGAAAGAAGCCGTTTTTGTTATCGGTAAATCAAGAAGTTTGGCGAGCGGTTCAGCAGTCTTGACGGCACGAAGAAGATCGCTCGAATATATCGCATCAATATTTTCCTTAGCGAGAGTTTGAGCGGTTATTTGCGCCTGTTTTTTACCAAGCTCTGAAAGCGGTGTCGGGCTGTGTCCGCCAAATCGCCCGGAAGCATTTCCGGCGGATTGTCCGTGTCTGATGAGATATAATTTAGTAAAAGCCATTTGGTTTCAGGTTTCGGATTTCAATTTTATACTCTTATCCCCGAAATTTCTAAATCAACCTTTGTAATAGATTCGATTTAAGGTCGAACGACAGGCATTTTATACATTTTTTCCAACATCTTTAAGTATTCTTCCATCGGCGGAAGATTTATTTCGGCACGCCGCTCTTCTAGTTTTTCCGGCTCGATTACTTCGCGCAGATACATTTTACCGTTTTCAATTTTGAACTGCGTCCCGTAAATTTGCGGTTTTTTCTCAGCTACGAGAATTTTGTCAGTCAAAACAGCGATGTCGGGTCTGATATATTCGTTCGTTTTCGCAGCTTCATTTAAAGACGGCAGATTTTCCTTTTGAAACTGAATCGAAGGGCTGTGAATAACTATTGTAATCGCGTGTTGGGCAACATCTATACCGATCAATTCAGCATTCGGAAAACCATATTTTTTAACGATTTGTTTTAACTGTTCGGTATTTTTTCGATCAATTTCCGACATCTTTTTGCAAGATGCTGAATTCATATCTAATTTATCGGCGGCGCAAATCATCCGCCAATACTGATCGCTTTCATACATCAAAACGACTTTTTTTCTTACGCTGCGGTTTATTTTATCTACTCCGGGAAATTCTTCCTGCGCCGAAATTGAAGCTTGAAACGCCGAAAAAGCGAGAACAAACAGCAATATATGACGCAGAATTTTCATAAAATAATTTTACGCCGCAACCGTGTCGGCTTTTAATTTCTCGGTTTGATAATGCGTCGTCAGCGCATCAATAAACTCTTCGATCTGACCTTCCATCACTAAACCTAGTTGGTGCGATGTCAAGCCGATTCTGTGATCGGTGACGCGATTTTCCTTAAAATTATAAGTGCGGATTTTCTCCGAACGGTCGCCGCTTCCGACCATCGTTTTTCTCTCGCTCGCCAATTCGTCGTGCTGTTTCTGCTCTTCGATCTCCTGCAATCTGGCACGCAAAACGCGCATCGCTTTTTCGCGGTTTTTGATCTGCGATTTTTCGTCCTGCATCGAAACAACAACATTCGTCGGCAAATGCGTGATTCTGACCGCCGAATAAGTCGTGTTTACCGATTGTCCGCCCGGACCTGATGAACAGAAAGTATCAATCCGCAGATCGTTTTGATCAATCTGCACATCAACTTCTTCAGCTTCCGGCAAAACGGCAACCGTGATCGCCGACGTATGAATTCGTCCGCTTGATTCGGTTTGCGGCACACGCTGAACGCGATGAACGCCGGATTCAAAACGCATTTTCGAATAAACGCTGTCGCCTTCGATCATCGCAAACGCTTCCTTTAAACCGCCGACTCCGGTGTCAGCCGCGTCCATAATCTCCATTTTCCAACCTTGAAGTTCGGCGTAACGCGCATACATCCGCAGAATTTCCGCCGCAAAAAGCGTCGCTTCGTCGCCGCCCGTTCCCGCGCGAATTTCCAAAATAACATTTTTTTCGTCGTTCGGGTCTTTCGGAATCAACAGAAATTTTAATTTCTCTTCCGCTTTCAAGACGTTTCCTTCAAGCTCCTCAATTTCGAGTTCGGCAAGCTCGCGCATTTCCTCGTCATCGGTCAAATCGAGAATTTCCTTTGCGCCGACGAGTTCTTCGTTCATCTTCTTGACTTCACGATATCTTTCGACGATCTCGCCCAGACTGCTGTGCTGTTTCATCAGCTTCGTGTAAGCCTTGATGTCCGAAGTAATATCCGGCTGAGAAATTTGGCGGGTGATTTCCTCGTAATTTTGTTCTATTTCTGCAAGTTTTTCTAACATAACAATTTTAAATACCGTCGTTGACAGCGAATCTTTTTATCAGTTTTTTGCAAATTTTAAACACATCTTCTTTTGCGTTTGCTTCATAACTTGCAATTTCTTTATCTTTTCTTTCAAGAGCTTCAACGCTCCAATTTTGACGCTCTATGTCCACGGGCAAATGATCTGTTTCCGAATCAATAGCAACAAATGCTAAAAAATCTTCATCGTGAGCATCAAATAACTCAAAACCTAGACCTGTCAACTTCCGAGAACCTACAATAATTCCTATTTCTTCCCGCAATACAGCTTCACAAACAGCGACGATTTTGCCGCGCACGAAAATTGAATATTCCTTGGTCATCATCTACTAAACTTCAAATTTAACACGAAACATTAAGCAATCTATTGCTCTTTCGGCAAATTAGCGAAGAGTTCGGCAACCGAAAGCCGAAAATTCGGCAAAACATCTTCGCCATCGAGCGTGTCGTTTTCGCGCAAAAGGCTGATGACATTATTTTGCCGAAAAACCGAAATCACTCTCGTTTGCGGGTAAATTATCCAAACCAGTCGGCTTCCGTTTTCAAGATAAAGATTCGTTTTCTCCATCATTTCTTCGGAAGTGTTATTCGGCGAAACGACTTCGATAGCAATATCCGGCGCGACCGGAAAAAATCCTCGCGGATAACCGTGTTTTTCCAGATTTTTGTTGCTGATAAAAGCACCGTCTGCGCCGCGATAAGTTTTCTCGCCAAGAATAAATCCGGTTTCTGCGGCAGTAGTTTCGCCCAAATTATGCTCGCTTGCGAAATTACCGATAAATCTTCCGATCCGCTGAGCGACAATTCCGTGAATAAAACCCGTTGACATAGTTTTAACTAATTTCCCTTCGATGAGTTCGTGATCTTTAGAAAACGGCGACAGAAAAAATTCTTCCGCCGACCATTCTTTTTCTTTTACGTCTAAAACTCCTGTCATAGGTTTTTCTCCGAACAATTAAACGACGACTTCTAATTCACGATCCATCGCCGGCACATCTTCCGTATCCATCGGCTCGAACTTGAGAGATTCTTTCAGCGCAGTGATCGCAACTTCGAGTTGTTCGTCGTCGGGATTTTGCGTCGTGATATTTTGCAGCCAAATTCCGGGAAGCGTCATAACTTTGAAAATTATGCTCGATTCTTTTTTAGCGGCATAGCGGATGATTTCATAAGAAAGTCCTGCAACGAGCGGCATCAGAGCGATTCTGACGACGAGGTTCAGCCACATCGCGTCGAATTTGATAACCGAGAAAAGAACAATGGCGACGAGCATTACGACCATCAAAAACGAAGTTCCGCAGCGCGGATGCTGACGTTTTTGAACGCCTGCATTTTTGACCGTCAAATCCAGACCTTTTTCCCACGCGAAAACCGTTTTGTGTTCCGCGCCGTGATATTCAAAAACACGGCGAATGTCGCGCAAGTAAGACATCGTAAAGATCATCACGACGAAAAAGAACATTCTGATAAGTCCGTCAATCAAGTTAAACGCGAGCCACGAATCGGGTTTGATTTCCCAGATGTAAGCCTTGACCGTCTGCCAAACCGAAGCGTCGGCAAACAGCGCGGGAACTTCCGCCCAACCGATTGCCATAAAAAGAAGATTCGTCAAAACCAGCGGCGCGACGATGAAAAGCAAAACATTAAAACCGAGCGCGAAAATGATCGAACCGACTGCGCCCGCCGTCTGCGAGGGTTTCTTTTTCGCTTTAACCAATTCGTCTTGATGCGGCAGAGTCATTCGTGCCGGAGATTTTGTAAAATTCTCGTCCGAAGTTCCGTCGGCGTAAACTTCCTGCATCTGAAATTCCTTGGCTTTAACGAGTTCTTTTTCTTCGAGTTCCATATCTTCCTCGAAAACTTTCGCCGAGAAATTTAAAGCCTTGATGCCGAGAGCCATTGATTGAATGAGCGTCGTGCCGCCGCGCAGAACCGGAATGTCCATCCATTTATATTTGTCGCTCCACTTCGGCAATTTCTCCGCCGTGTGGACGATCGAGCCATCTTTTTTGCGGCACGCAATCGCATAAGCCGTCGGCGTTCTCATCATTACGCCTTCCATCACGGCTTGCCCGCCGACGATCAAATCTCTCTGCATCGCAAACGCCAATTGCAAAAATTTCAGTTTTACGGTTTTCTTTTTCATACGTTTTTTTGAGTTAAATTAAGTAAATTAAGATGCTTTGAATCAATTCTAAATGTTAAGCGGTAAATCCTAAATTCGCTTTTTATCTACCGTTTACAGTTTACCACTTAAAATAAAAAGAAATAACGCCGTGCTTTTTTCAAAAAGAACGCTTTTTATTTTGTGGTTTTGTTTCCACATTTCGAGCGTCCCGCGCTTTTGAATAAGCATCGGCGTTATTTAATTTTCTGCTAATAATTGCTGACTGATTTCACTGTTTTTCTCGAAAGAAAACGGTTATTCCGCCGCTTCGACCGTTTCGGTTTTCGCCGCGCCGCGTTGATAACGTCGGTTAAAGCGGTCAACTCGTCCGGCGGTGTCAATCAATTTTTGTTTTCCGGTAAAAAACGGATGACATTCCGAGCAAATTTCGATATTTAAATCTTCGCCCGTCGTCGAGCGAGTCTTAAAGGAATTGCCGCACGCGCAGGCAACTGTTATTTCATCATAATTCGGGTGTATTTCAGGTTTCATTTTTTCTAATGGTCTCCTATATTTTAATAATTGCGCCGTAAAACGCAAACTGTAATCATAAGCGTGTATCAGATGAAACGTCAAGCCGGAAAGTTTGCTGTTCGTAAAATGATCGAAGGAATAATTGCAAAGTCGAAAATTTTAATTTGTAATGACTTTTTTATCTCAGATTCTGATTTTCGGCTTGTAAAAAATTATTTGACAATAATCCGACAAAATTAAAGTCAAAAAAATCTCTCAAATTGAGAAACCGATAATCAAATATGATAAACTTTTTTTCACTCGCCCGCTGATTTAACATAGGAGGAGAAAAATGCCTGATATAGAAATCCCGTGTGTGCAATGCAAAGAAGTATTTGTTTTCACGGAAAAAGAACAAGAAGCTTTTTATCAAAGAAATATGATGTCTCCGCAGAGATGTCCGAAATGCCGTTCAAAAAAAGTGACGAAATCGGAAGATGCACCGACAAAATATGAGATTGTTTGCGACAATTGCGGCAGACACGACCGTGTGCCGTTCCAACCGAAAGTCGGGCGCAGCGTTCTGTGCAAAGATTGTCATCAAGCCAGCCGTTCGCGCGGACGCACGGCTTAAAAAATTAAGGAGTTACAGAACAATCCGGTTTAGTTGCCGGATTTAAGAAGGTAAGACGAAATATCTGCGAATGCGGAAAATTTTATGGAAACCGTAAAATATGAATTAAACGAAAATGTGGCGATCATTTCGATGAATCGCCCCGAAGCGTTAAACGCGCTTTCGCTGCAATTGACGAAAGATTTGCGTGCGGCGGTCGAGCAGGCGATTTCGGAAAAAGCGCGAGCCGTGATCTTAACGGGCGAAGGTCGCGCGTTTTGTTCGGGCGGCGATCTGCGCGAAATGCAGACGATGTGGCAGAAAGAAGGCAGAATCGAAGCATTTCTGGAAAAACCGCTCGAAGCCTTGCATAAAGTTATTTTGCTGATACGCGAAACGCCGATTCCGTTTATCGCCGCCGTTCAGGGCGTTTGCGCGGGCGCGGGAACGAATTTCGCGTTGGCGTGTGATCTTGTTTTCGCGTCGGAAAATGCGACGTTTAACGAGGCATTTGTCCGAATCGGACTTTCGCCGGATTGCGGCGGTTCGTTCTTTTTGCCGAGAATCGTCGGCGAAAAACGTGCGGCGGAAATGTTTATGACGGGCGAAGCGGTCGAGGCGGAAAGAGCGAAGGAAATCGGTATGATAAACCGCGTGATGCCGCTCGAAATGCTGATGCAGGAAGCAATCGTTTCAGCGCAAAAACTCGCTCTCGCACCGACGGGTTCGATCGGCAGAATTAAGAAAATGCTCAACGCGACGTTTTCAAACGATCTGCAAACACAGCTCGATCTCGAACACGAAATGCAGATCGAATCGGGAAAATCGAACGATTTTAAAGAAGGCGTTCAGGCATTTTTTGAAAAACGTCAGCCGGAATTTACCGGAACTTGAAAATTTAAAAAACTATTGAAAGGAAAAGCCGTCAGGTCTTGAGCCTGACGGCTTTTTTCAATGGAAAACGGAAAACGGAAAATGAAAAATTGCTTTACTGTATTTCATTTTCCACTTTCCGTTTTCCACTTTCCACTTTTATGAATCTGAGTTACGGCGAACTGCTGAAAGGCAATCGCAACTTTAGAAATTTACTTTGGGGTCAGTTCGTTTCCGAGATGGGCAACTGGTTTAATTTTATTGCCGGTTTGGGATTGGTGCGCGTCGTTTCCGAAGCGTCGCCTGTTGCGGCGGGAATTTTGTTTGCTTGCCGGATTTTGCCGTTTGCTGTTTTTTCGCCGATCGCCGGAACTTTTGTTGACCGATTTTCGCGGCGGCAAGTTATGATCTGGTCTGATCTGTCGCGCGTTTTTGTCGCACTCGCGTTTTTGCTCGTTTCGGGCGCGGACGATTTATGGATCGCGTATGTGGCGATGGCTTCTTTGTCGGCGTTCGGCGCGTTTTTTGAAGGCGCGAAAAACGCCGCCACGCCGAATTTGACGGGAAAAGACGGTCTGCTCGCGGGAACTGCGCTGATGTTTTCGACGCGCTTTTTGTTAATGGCGGTCGGTTCCGCGCTCGGCGGTTTTGCGGCGTATTATTTCGGTTATAAAGTCGCTTTTCTCATCAACGCTGCATCGTTCGCGATCTCGGCGTTTTCCGTCTGGTTAATTCCCGAAGAAGCTACGCGCGAGCAGGTCGGAACCGCCTACGGTAGTGGGCGGTTGAACGCTGATAATTCAGACGTTTTAAATGAATCTGAGATCACAGATTTCGATCTTAAACCATCCGCTACGGCAGATGGTTCTGACATTTTTCCGACTGCGCCTTTGACGGCGGCGGGCGGTTTTACAACAACGAATAATTTAGAAACTCCGAAACGCGCTTCTTTTTTCACCGAATTAAAGGAAGGTTTTCATTACACGACGAAAAATCATTTTGCGCTGACGATTCTTTTGATGAACATCATCTGGGCGACGGGCGGCGGCGCGATCAATGTGATTTTCGAACGAATGGGCGGCGTTTATTTTGCGGAGCGGCAGAATTGGAATCCCGATCTCGCGGTCGCACTTTTGTGGACGGCGGGCGGTTTGGGTTTGTTCGTCGGAATGTTCGTCGCACACCGCACGGAAGAGATTTTGGAAAAGCGAAAATGGCACTCGCCGTTTATCGGTTGGTCGCTGATCTTGCACGGAGTTTTGTTTGCGATCGGCGGTTATATGCCGATGTTGTGGTTGTTTTTGATCTTCGTTTTCGTTTCCCGCGCAATCGTCGGCGTTGAATATGCGGTGCAGGAAACGCTTTTTCAGAGAAGTTTGCCGGACTATATTCGCGGTCGGATTTCGACGCTCGATCGTGGCGCGGAAATGCTGATTTTCGGTTTGTCGAGTTATTTTTCGAGCGAGTTGATGTTGTATATTTCGCCGCAGATGTTGACCGTAATTTCGGGAATTTTATCGGCGTTGGCGGGCGTTGTGTGGTTTTTGCGAAATCGAAATGATAAGAATAAGAGTTTTAGATAAACGAAATTTTTCTGTGAGACTTAAAGAATTTGCCCACGAAATACACGAAAGAAACGAAAATAAGAGAATAATTTTTGGTTTTTCTTTTTTCGTAATGTTCGTGTGTTTCGCGGGCAAAAAATCATAACAATTGATTCACATCGCAATAAAATATAAAGTTAAAATTAGTTTATGAACGATATAGAACGCATCAGAGTTGCATCTTTGCAGTATTTTATTCGCCCGGTCGAATCTTTCGAGCAGTTTGAAGAACAAGTTACGGCACTCGTCGAAACCGCCGCCGATTACAAATGTCATTTGCTGGTTTTTCCCGAGTATTTCACGGCGCAACTGCTCACGCTCGGCGATATAAAACGCCCGATTGACGAACAAATTCGTGATCTTGCGGGAAACGAACCGCGCTATGTCGAGATGTTTCGGAAACTCGCCAAAGATAACGGTTTATACATTGTCGGCGGCACGATTCCGGCGACCGAAGACGGCAAGGACAAAATTTACAACAAAAGTTATATTTTCTCGCCGCGCGGCGAATTTGATTTTCAAGGCAAATTGCATATGACTCGGTTCGAGCGCGAAGAATGGAATGTTTCGGCGCATTCTTCGGTCAAAGTTTTCGAGACGGATTTCGGGCGCGTGGCGATTGCGATCTGTTACGATGTCGAATTTCCTGAAATTACGCGCGAAGCGGCGCGGCGTGATGCGAATATCTTGATCGTGCCGAGCTGCACCGATGACCGGCAAGGGTTTTTGCGCGTTCGTTACTGCGCTCACGCGCGCGCCATCGAGAATCAGATTTACGTCGTTCATTCTTCGACGGTCGGTTCTCTGCCGCAAGTTCCGGCAGTTTCGCTCAATTACGGTCAGGCTTCGATTCTTACGCCATCGGATTTCGCATTTTCGCGCGACGGAATTTTGGCGGAAGGAAATTTTAATCAGGAAATGATGGTTTTGGGTGAATTAAATCTAAAAACTATTAAAGAATCGCGTTCGAGCGGGACGGTTTTGCCGCTTAATGACAGTCAGCATACGAAAGAATTGATTTCACACGTCGAGGTTGTTTCTCTTTAAGAATATTTTCCAGCGAATAAACGCAAAAAGGTGCGAAAAAAGAATTTGCCGCGAATAACAGGAATCGGCACGAATGATTTTAAAGCGAACTTATTTGTAATTTTATTCGCGTTTATTCGCGGGCAAAAAAAAACAAAAACTAGCGATGAAAATAATTATTCGCAATACTCACGCGGAAGATATTCCGCAAATCATCGAATTGTCGCGCGGGATTTATCACGAAAAATCGGCGTGGACGGAACGTGAACTTTTGTCGCATCTCGAAATTTTTCCCGAAGGACAATTTGTTGCGGTTAAAAAATCGTCGGGAAAGATCGTCGGAATGGCGGCGAGTTTGATAATTTTGTGGGAAGATTACGAGATTTCCGAAAATTGGGAAGATTTCACCGCAATCGGAATGTTCACAAATCACGACGCGGAAAACGGGCGCACGCTTTACGGCGCGGAAGTGATGGTTTCGCCGGATGTGCGACGCGCCGGAATCGGTAAAAAACTTTACGCGGCGCGGCGCGAACTGGTTGAAAATCTTGGTTTGCTGAGAATTCGTGCGGGCGCGAGATTGATAAATTATCACCGGTTTGCGGATAAAATATCGGCGAAAGAATATGTCGAAAATATCGTCGCGGGCGAAATTAAAGACCCGACGCTTTCGTTTCAACTAAAACAGGGATTTAAGATTCTCGCCGTTGTCTCCGATTATCTCGAACACGACCGCGAAAGTTTGGGAAAAGCGGCGATCATCGAATGGATAAATGAAATGGAAAATTGAAAACGGAAAGTGGAAAATGAAAATCTTTTCGTCTATTTTCCACTTTCTACTTTCCGTTTTTCACTCTTTAAGCTGTGATTATTACCGCTTTTATGCCCGTCAATTCCGTGAAATCTTTTGTGTAGATCGTGTCAACTGTGCGATTTTTAGCGACGGTTTCAACGATGTCCTGTGTTGTGATAAAACCGTCTTCGGAATGGACGATTGCCCAGGTTTTAGCATTTGAAGCAGTCTTTAAGAAATCTTCGACGAGTTTTAAATACTGCGATTTCGTCTCGACGTGTGTGCCGAGATTTCCCGTTTGGCGTTCTTCCATTTCATCCCAGAAATAATCACCGCCGCGAATCCACTCTTCGCGCCAAGCCGTCCAGCCGAGTGAACTTTTCAGATTTTGATTTCTAATTTGCGGCAAGCGCAGAAACAATAAATCGGCGTAATTTTCAGCGGCAAAATGTTTCGCCGTTTTATTGCTGCAAGTATTGTTTTGCCCGTTGTTGACAATCGGCGGTTGAATGCTCCAGAATTTTCGGAAAACGCTCGATAAAGGTTGGCGCAGTTTGCGCGTTTCTTCGGTAAATGAAAAAACGTAATCGCCGACGTTCAGACCGATATTGAGCGCGATTGCTTTGAGGGCGGGCGAGGAAAATTTTTCGATATTTTGCCGCACATTGTCGAACCACCACGCATCGGTTTCGCCAAACCAATCGCGCAGGGCTTGATTTTGCAGGCGATAATGCGGAACATAAACGTCGTCTAAAATTGCGGAAACGTCTTCTTCCAAAAGACTTTCAGAATTATTTTGAATTTGTGCGAGCGATTTTGCGTAAGCCGACGGCAAAATATCGTTCGCCGCGATTTTAACATTCGAGCGTTTTAGATAAACGCCGAGATCGGGTTCGCCAGTGAACGGCAAGCCGATTGATTCGAACTTCAAACGCCGCAGAACATTGAGTTCAAAGGCTAACCAATTTTTATTTATAAAACCGGAACTTTTAGTCATAATCGCGGATTTTTATCGAAACTTTTTAATCTGAATACGATTCGTCGGCAAACTCCAAATTTTCTTTCGTATCTTCATCAAACGCGCTTTCGTTTTCGCCGTTTACATTTTCTTCAGAATTTTCAGCGTAAGAATTTAATTCCAGAAGATTTTCCAGCGATAAAAACGTTTTGACAACTGCCGGATCAAATTCGATGCCCGCCCATTCTGTCAGGTATTTTCTCGCTTCTGCGGCGGAAAACGCATCGTGATACGGACGTTTATCGGTCAGCGCGGCGTAAGTGTCGGAAACGCGCAATATTCTGGCGGCGAGCGGAATTTGGTCGCGGCATAAAGCGTCGGGATAACCGCCGCCGTTCCACCATTCGTGATGCCAACGGACGATAAGCTGAACGGCGCGGCTCAAACCGCGTTTTGCCGCCTGCTGTTCGCCGATAACCGTGTGTCTCTGCATATCAACTTTTTCCTCCACATTAAGGTTGCGGGCGGCTTTGATATATTCACGTTTCATTACACGTTCGCCAACATCGTGGATTAGCGATGCCTGTCGCAGAGATTTGCGGTCGTGTGCGGCAAGATGAAATCTTTGCGCGACGACATCCGACAAAATGGCGATTCGTTCGGCGTGCGGATTTGCATAGCCTTCAAATTCGTCGTTTGCTTTGGCGATTTTTAACAGATTTTCTTCAAAATCTTCTTTGGCGGAAATTACGCTCTGCATAACTAATTCTTTGAGAAGTTTAACTATTTTGCCGGCAAACTGTCGAGTAGCGTTTTTGCTTCGTAATTGTCCGGCGCAATTTCGAGCAGACGATTTAATTCACCGGCGGCGCGGCGGGGAAGTCCGACTTCGATAAAAAGTTTAATCAGCATCAATCGGTAATCGGCATTTTTCGCATCGAGTTTGACTGCGGTTTGAAGTTCGGCTTCGGCTTGATGTTTTCTGCCGTTTTCCGCCAACGCCCTGCCGTAATAAGCGTGATATTTTGCATTATCTCCGACAAGATCAACGGCGCGCGCCAGATACGGCAACGCCTGTTCAAAATTTTCGTCCATCAAAAGCGTAAAACCGTTTTCAAAAATTTGAGCCGCCTGACTTCGATGCTGACCGGTCGCATCATCAATTACCGAACCGTCCGACTGTACTTTCTGCGTTTTAAATTCGATATTTTTACGCATTTTATAATCATAAACCTCGCGCGTTTCCTTGTTGCGGAGCGTTTCATAAGCCTGCGCGATCGAAGTAAATGCCTGCTGAATTTCATTGTGTTTATCAACTTCGACTTTTCTGTAAAATAAATCCGGGTGAAATTGTTTGGCAAGCGCAAAATATGCCGCTTTTATTTTCGCTTCCGAAGCGTCCGGCTCGACTGCAAATTTTTCATAATGATTTTCCGCATTTTCGATTTGTTCGAGATATTGTTCGAGCGTAATTTCCGCTTCTTTTTCCGGCTTCTTTTTTTCGGGAGTTTTCTCCGGCGGCGGAAGTGTATTTTCTCTTTTCGGTTTTTCCAATTCGGGCGCAGACGTTTTGAGTTTTAGTCTGGCGGAATTTATCTCGTTTAATTTTTCGTAGGAAAAAGCCGCATTCCAATTTTCCCTGTTCAAAAATCCGCCAAGCCATAAACCGTAAAGTATGCGAAAAGTTTCTGATTCGGACATTCCGCTTAAATCGCGCATACTTTCAATCGTCAAATGTCTGTCTTCAAATCTCGAAAGTATAAAAGCTTCTGTTGGTTGAAGTGCAAAATCCGACGGTTTTTTGCGAATACGAAAAATTTCCTGAAAACTCTTTAATCTTTGCGCCGATTCCGCGCCGGATAGATTACGTCCGTATTCAAAAAGCAATTTATGAAGATCGAACGGCTGACGCATCTCGTCTCTTACTCTGGCGAGCGGCGTAAATATCCATTTGCCTTCTTCCCACGCGACGGCTTCCAGCAAAATCAACGAAAACTGCCGCTCAAAAATATTGCGGAGTTCTTCTTTTGAAATTATTTTGCGGAACAGCAAAAATTCTTTGAGTTTCAAATCATTGACGAAATCTTTAATTTCGCCGAGTTGCTGCGGCGTAATTTTATTTTCGCGCAGGAGAATTTCAAAAAGTTTATGCTTTCTGGCGTTTGAAGCGGCAAAAACCAAATCGCCGTCCTCGAAATAAATCACGAATTTCTGCTCACCGTTTTCAAGCCGCAGTGCGCCGCTTAAACCGGCTTGCGAAATTTCGACGAGAATTTCGGCAACCGAATGACGATTTAAGTTTCCCTCTAAATCGAGTTTTTTTTGAGAATCCATTTTGAAAAACTTGCGAAGTTGGAAGAAAACGGCTGAATTGCTCAAGCCTGTTTTTATAATAGCAATTTCGCGCAAAAATGTTAAGCGAATTTTTATGACGTTTGATATTTCAAAAAAATGCGGGATTTTTTATCATTTAACTGATGCTTCATAATTTTGAATTGGCGGGAAATCGGGTTCGGCTCTGGCAGAGAAACGGGGAAAGTTACGGGCATATTTTGATGAAAGCACTCGGTTATGCAATGTTTGTCGAAAAGTTTCCGAATATGGAAATTGAAACGCGCGTCGGATTGCGCTACAAACCGGATTTGGTCGCCGTCAAAGAAAACGGAAAATTCGCATTTTGGGGCGAATGCGGACAAAATACGATTCGTAAAACCGTCTGGCTTTTAAAACATTCGGGAACAGAAAACTTCGCTCTTTTCAAAATCGGATTTACCATTGCACCGCTGATCGAACAACTGCGGCGCGAAATTCCAGAAAAATATCGCGCCGACGGCAGAGCGTGCGTCGTAAATTTTGTTTCTGATATTGCTGAAATTACTGCCGGTAAAGAGATCGAAAAAGTTTTACCCGAATGGTTTCAAAAAATTGAAATACAAGATTTTAAAAATAAAAATGATAAAAGTGTGTGCTGAATAACTTCGCGCCGGAAAGTAAGTTTCACGCGGTATTTTCTGAAACTTGTGAAACTGAAAATTTTATCCGAAAATCAACTAAATCTTACTTTTCATTTTCGTAAACCGCGTCGCTTAAAACTAAATAATTTTTATATCGTCGGCATTTATGATATGTTATTTCCGAAATCAAGAAGTTACACAAAATGAGGAGGAATTAATGTCAAAAATTAAAACTTGTCAAATCATCGCGTTTTTCGTTTGCTCGATTCTATTTTCCGCCTGTGCCGGACTAAATACCGAAACGAGTTCAAATTCAAAATCAGATAACGTGGACACGACCGCAAAAATCGAAAATACGAACGTCGAAAAAACTGCCGGTGAAAAATTAAAAGCAGGCGCGGGATTATGCGAAAACGAATTTTACCCGATTGATACGGACATAAAACGCGAGTATAAAAGTTCAGCGGGACAAGCCGGAAATCTGGTGGTAACGCAGATAAAAAACGATGAAAACACATTTTCCGAAAAGCGGGAAACAGGTTCGGGAGCGATTTTGAAGCTCAACTGGATTTGTACAGAAGAAGGTTTAAGACACGGCGAATATAACAACGGCGCGGATTTTTCGGGCGGCGCGTTTAAGATGGAAACGCTCGAAAGTTCCGGTATCACGCTTCCGAAAGTTTGGGAAACCGGAAAAAAATGGTCGGCGGAATACAAGGTCAATGCGAATATAAACGTCGGAAAAATGAGCAAAGGCGCGAGCGGAACGATCAAAATCAATAACGAACTTGCTTCGCTCGATGACAAAGTTTCGACTCCGGCGGGCGATTTCAAAGCGGCGAAAGTCGTCTCGGATGTCATTATAAATATCGGAAAACCGATGATGACGAAGATGACGAATTGGTATGCGCCGAATGTCGGACTTGTCAAACAAGTCGTAGATTCGCCGTTCGGCGCACCGATTACGATGGAATATATCGGCGAAAAAGAATAGAAAATTTTCAAAACCCGCCGATTTTATAGATATTACTCGTCTTTTCTCCGCGTCCGGCGGCGATAAATTTCCCGTCGGGCGAAAGGCTTATGTCGTGAATTTGCTGTGAATCGAATTCGGTTATTTGGCGGATTGATTTATCAACGAGCGAATAAAATTGAATGTTGGTTACGGTTTCGCCCGTGCTTAGAAAATAAATTCCGTCGTCTTCGTTATTCCAGCGAACCGCGTGAAGGCGCGCGGAAACGAAGCTCATAATTTTCGGTTCACCGAAATTGTTTTTTGTAAAAGGCACGAGAATTTGCTTCCATTGATTCTCTTTCGTTTCACTTTCATCATAAAAACTGGCGGCGATATATTTCATATCGCTGGAAATATCGCCCGGTGCGGCGTTGTCTAATAATTTTACAGCTTCGCCGCCGTCAAACGGTTTTTTCCACATTGCTTTGTTTTCGGTATAGATCAGCCATTTTCCGTCAGCCGATATTTGCGGATGCTGCTCACCGCTTCCGTCAGTGATTTGTCTGAGATTCGTTCCGTCAAAATCAATCTGCCAGATATGGCGAACGCCGCTTCGGTTCGAGGAAAAAACGACAAAATTTCCGTCAGGCGCGACCGACGGAAATTGATTTGACACGCTTTCGTCAAAAGTAAGTTGGGTCATCTCTTGCGTTTCGACGTTCATTTTCCAGATATTTCCCGCAAATAAACCTTCAATCTGCACGAAAACAATTTCCTCTCCGTTCGGCGACCAATCCAAACCCATATAACCGCGTTTTGTTGCCGTGCTGTCTGTTAATTTAACGATGTCCTGTGAATTTTCAACCGGAATAAGTTGTAAATTAAACGGCTGACGCTGTTCGGTCGTGATAATAAATTCGTCATCAGGCGCGAGCCGGAATTCCGTGTAATTATTGTTGTCATTAGTGATCGGGCGTGCTTCGCCGCTCGGATACGCGAGATGCCGGAGTTGAAATTTCTCATCCGCATTCGCCTGCACGAGTGCGATAAGTCCCGAGCCGTCCGCCATCCAATATGCTTGATGAGCCATTTTCCAATCCGGCGCGTTCAATCTTTTTTTGTCGCCGTCGGCTAAATTTATCTCGACAAAATAACTGTGCGGTTTTTTATTTTCGATCTTGTTTATAACCGATACGACGAGTTTTTGTCCGTCCGACGACCACGCGGGGGCTGTTTCCCAAACCTGAAAAACCGATTTCTCGTCGCCCGTCGCCACGATTTTTTCATCGCTTCCGTCAGCGCGGGAAACGATCAGATGACGGTCTTTCGTCGGCGGATGATAACGGAAAAACGCGAGATGTTCGCCGTCGGGCGAGATCGAAAAATTCTGGTTGATGTTCGTGACGATCTGCTGCGGCGAACCGCCGAAAATCGGCGTTTTGTAAACGGTGCTTTCCTGTTGTCCGTCGCGCGCGGCGTAAAAAAGATAATTGCCGTCCGCCGAAAATTGCGGCGAACGCATTTCAAAATTTTGCGGCGCGACGATCTCGGTCGTGCTGCCCGTTTCGATATTTTGCAAAACGATCTGATACAAACCTTTTTCGCTGACGACATACGCGACGAATTTTTTGTCGGGCGAAATCGCCGGAAAAAAAGCGTTTCCCGATTCGGTCAAACGCTGAAAATCTAAAATCGTCCGCGAAGTATTGAACGAAGACGATTTTCTAAACGTCGAAAAATCGTTTTGCCACAGCCAAATTCCCGTTCCGACGAGTGCGAGAAAAACTGCGGCGGCGGCGATTATTTTTGTAAATGAAAATATAGGATTTTTCTCAGATTTGCGGACGACGAGTTTTTCCGGTTCAGCGGGATTTTCGGCGGACATCACGCGCTGCGCGATTTCTCTGACGGTTTCGTCGAGTTCTTCCCGCGTCACAAAACCTTCGACCGTGATGCTCGCTTTTTGAGTTTCGCGGACGGCAAAAAATTCTTCTTTTGCTTCGCTGACAATCGGTTTTCCTTCGATGACCGGACGAACGTCGGCGACGAAACGATAACCGCGTTTCGGCACGGTTTCGATAAATTTAAAGCCTTTTTGTTTCTCACGAAAAATTTTCCGCAATGTCGAGATATTTTGCGTAAGATTTTTTTCCTCGACAAAAGTGTCCGCCCAGATCGCATTCATCAGATCGTCTTTCGTCATCAGGCGACCTTGATTTTCGATGAGCAGACAGAGCGTTTCGGCGACTTTCGGCGCGAGCGCGACAGGTTTGTTTTCAAACCACAGAGTGCGTTCGTCGAAATCGAACCGGAAATTCCCAAATTCTGCTAAGTTATTGTCAGAAAAAGACATAATGCGTTCTTGATAAAAAAATTACTTTTTTTTGACCTTTTCTTGGCGACGGGAAGAGTTTTGTCCTGTTAAATTGCCGTTATCGAAACTACTCTTCCGACAAATTTCAGGTGACAATTAAATAAATTTTATATCGTGATACCAAATGTGGCAAACATTTAAATGGCGCGAGTGGTTTTCGCCGCGCCGCGAAAAAATAAAAATCACAATCGAAACCAGCCGTTCGCTCGAAGTTCATCGGTTTACGCAGAGTTCCACCGGATTTTGTCCGGCGTGCCGAACCGAGACGATTTTCATCCCGACGAAGCTCAGCGCGCAAGTGATAAAAAGCGAAACGAACGCGATCGAAAAGATGCTCGTTGACGAGAGAATTCATCGTCAAACGGCGGAAAACGAGAGCAATCTGATCTGCTTTGCGTCGTTAAAGCGGGAATTGGAAAAAGGCTTGTAGCGAAATTTGGACAGACACACAATTGATAAAATGAAAAATTTTGCCGCCCGGAAAATAAATCACCAAAGGAAAAGATACAAACAAATGAAAAAAATATTTATATACACAATCTTGTTTCTACTTGCATTCAGCATTTCGGCGCAGGCTCAGACGACGCGAAACACGAAGCTGAATCATTGTTCGGTCAAATATTATCCGGTCTCGAACGGTTTTACGAAAAAATACGCCGTCTATAATTCCGCCGGAAATGAAACGGTCACGATCACGCAGGGATACGTTGCCGGAACGCGCGAATTTACCGAAAAAGCCGTCCATTCGAGCAACGACACGACGCTCGGAAGGAAGTTTCGCTGTATGTCCGAAGGCATCCGAAGTCTCGATCTGGCGCAGGTTATGTCGTCGAACACGGATTTCAAATTTGAAACTTCGAACGATACGGGACTGACGATGCCGTCGGGAAATTTAGGTGTCGGACAAAATTGGACGACGGGTTACGATCTGACGGGAAATTTCAACGTCGCCGCCGGACAAAATCGTTCGCAAAGCAAAGGCGAAATCAATTCGAAAACGACCGGCACGGCAAACGCCGCAAATCAGGTTTTGGCAATCGGCGAAAAAGTCACTGTTCCGGGCGGAACTTTTACTGCCGCGAAAATAAAAACCGTTTTTACAATTCAGATAAACGTATTAAATGCCGAACTTATCGAGAAAATGCAGGGCTTGAAACTGCCGATGGGAAATATGAAATCAAAACCGACAACGATGACGGTTATTCAATGGTTTTCGCCGCGTGTCGGTCTGATAAAATCGGAATTTTCGACGAGTTTCGGGAGCGGACGAATGGAATATCTCGGCGGAGCGAACGCGCCCGACGTTGACGATACGACCGCCAATACATCCGACGGCGACGGCACTAAAAACACGTCGGATGACACGCAATCCGGCAACGGCGACGACGATACGACGACTAATTCGGGCGGTTCGGGCGGCGGCGTAAAAACTGACAAAATTCGTTTGTGCATTATAAAAGCGTCGGCGAAATTGGAAGGCGTAAATGCCGAAAGAGCGGCGGACGGAATTCAGAATGCGTTTGCCGAACTGCTTGATTCGAGAGCGATCGAAGTCATTCGTCTGGAAGAAACTCTGACAATTCTGGCAAAACGCGAAGCGGCTGACAAACAGTGTGATTACACGCTCAAAACCGAAGTTATTCAGAAAAAAGGCAAACGCGGCGGCGGAATGTTCGGGCGAATTTTAGAAGGCGCGACCGACCGCGCGATCACTTCCGGCGCGTCGAGAATCCCATACGGCGGAAATGTCGGCGAAGCCGTCGCCCGCGATGCCGCCGTCCGCGCCGCTTACGAAGTCGCCGCGCTGAATCTTCAAGTCAGCAAAAAAGACAAATTCACGCTCGAATGCCAGCTTTTCGGCAAAAACGGACAGTCCGTCTGGAGCGCAAAAATCGAGGAAAAAGCCGACAAAGACGGCGACGATGTGCTTTCGCCGATGATCGAAAACGCGGCAAATCAAGTTGCCGAAAAGATTTTAAATTAAACGAAAACCGTTTCAAACATACAACTTAACAAACTTTAGCGGCGGATTTTTCGCAGTTAAAAGTTCGCCGCTGAAATTTCAAAAGCTATAAAAATTATTATGAATAAATATCCGACCATCATTGTTTTAGCCTTCGCCGTTTTATTTTTCGGATGCGCTTTCTCGCCCACTGGCGCGGAAGAAAATGTTGACAACACGGCTGTTTTCAATTCGGAAAAACCGCTGTCGGAAGCGTCGCCTGCGCCGACCGTCGAATCAAAAAATAATCAAATAAATTCGGCGGGCGGAAAAGCCGAAATTAATTTTTTATCATTTGCCAACGGTGCGGAAATCGTAAAGATAACTTCTGAATTGAACAACTTTTTTTATTCTTCGATTCAACTTATTGACGGCAGTTCGCTGCGCGCCTGGTCTTCGGACAAAAATCAAAATACCGATCAAACGCTGGTTTTAGAACTTCCTGCAAAAACGACATTTAAATCTTTCGTTTTCGATTCGGCAAGAGCCGAAACCGGAACTTCGGCGAAAAATGTAATGGTCGAAGTTTCTGATTCCGGCGCGGATTCGGGTTTTCAGAAAGTTTTGGAAACGGCGTTGAAAGAGCGAACGAACGAACAAAAATTTACGGTTTCAAAAGAGATTCCTGCGCGTTGGGTTCGTCTGACAATCAAAAATAATTACGGCTCGCCCGCATCGGTGCAGCTCGGCGAATTTCGCGGTTACGGAGAACAGGAAAATGTGCCGACGCTGGAAAATATCGGCGGAACTTACAAAACGAATTTCGGCAATTTTCACGTCAAACAGGACGGAACTTCGGCGGTCGGCTGTTTCGATCAAAATTACGGCGTGTTCGAAGGCGGCATCGAAGGGCGAGTTTTGAAATTTATTTATCGTCAGGGAAAAGAAGGAAAAAATCAGGGAAAAGCCGTGCTGACTTTTTCAAAAGACGTTGAAAAAATGGACGGACTTTGGAGCGGAAATATTTCGAGCAAAGGTTTTACGGGACGCTGGACGGGAACGAAAACGAGTTCGGAAATCGGAAATTGCCCGCATATGTCGAATTTGGACGGCGAAAATGCAGTGCAGAATTCGCTCGAAAACACGCTCGATGCGACAGGGCGCGCTGTCGTTTACGGGATAAATTTCGATTTTAATTCTGATAAAATCAAAGAAGAATCGAAACCGACGCTCGAAAATATCGTCGAAATTCTAAAGAAAAATTCCGATTGGAAAATGACCGTCGAAGGACACACAGACAACATCGGCGGCGAGAGTTTTAATCAAACTTTATCGGAAAAACGCGCCGCGTCGGTCAGGAAATATCTGACCGAAAACGGAATTAACGAGTCGCGCTTAAACGCTGTCGGGCGCGGAATGTCACAGCCGATCGGCGACAATGAATCGGACGTGGGACGCGCACAAAATCGGCGCGTCGAAATTGTGAAACAATAGAAAAAATTATGAAACAAACAGTAATTTTAACAATTTTATTTTTAGATGCCGGAATTTTAACGCGCAGGCGCAAATCAGACGCGTGAAAATTTTGCCGGACGCTGGACGAAGGAATTTTGTCCGTAAAATTAATATCGGTTAAATAATTTCTTTCGTTTGAAACCGTAATAAGTTAAAATCGTTTTGGAATGAAAAAAATTACCGGTTTCCTTTTTTTGTTAATCTGCACAGCGAGCGTTTTAGTTTCTGCAACCGAAGCTAAAACGCCTGTTTTAGTTGAGCTTTACACTTCCGAAGGCTGTCCGACGTGTCCCCCTGCCGATAAAAATTTGATCTATCTGGAAAAAGAACAGCCGATTGAAAATGTCGAAATCATTACGCTTGCGCTTCACGTTGATTATTGGAACACGCGCGGTTGGAAAGACGTTTTTTCATCACCGATTTTTAGTCGTCGGCAGGAAATTTACAGCCAACAGTTTAAGATTGATGGGACTTTTACGCCGCAGATGATCGTCAACGGCGAATATCAATTTGTCGGAAGCCGTCTCGATGAAGCGACGAAAATGATCGCAAAAGCGGCAAAAAACTCTTTACCTGAAACATTTTTATCGCTTGAAAATGAAATATTAAAGGTAAAAATTCCGAAACTGCCGAAACATCAAGCGGCGACCGTATATCTCGCGGTTGCCGAAAGCGATTTGAATGATAAACGCAAAATAGATTTTCGACACGGTTCGGTCGTGCGGGAACTCAAATCTTTGGCGATGATTGACGCTTCAAAGCAGAATTACGAAGCCGATGTTTATTTGCAGTTACAGCCGGAATGGAAAAAGGAAAATCTCAAATATGTCGTTTTCGTGCAGGAAAATTACAGCCGGAAAGTTTTAAGTGTTAATCAGATCAAAGCAGGGTAAACTCTATCCAACAGAAAAATCTATCTTATTATAAACTTCGACGAGAGCGATTTTGCTCTCAATAAATGCAAATTCGATTTTCGAATCGAGTCCGACAGCTTCGGACAAAAACCAAAATCCATCGCCGTGCCTGACATACTTTTCAATTCGCGCTTCGTCTTGCGAAATCAAAACATATTCCTGCAAACTCTCGATGCTTCTGTAATGCTGAAATTTCTTGCCGCGATCATAACCTTCGGTTGATTCGGAAAGAACTTCGATTAATAAAACCGGATTCAAGAGCGTATCGAAAACATCGTCCTGAAATTGCGGTTCGCCGCAGACGACGACTAAATCGGGATAAGTATAAAGTCCGGTTTCGGGAACATAGACGCGCATATCGCTCGAATAACTCTCACAATTTTTGCTCTTTAATTGTTGCCAAACTAAACCGCTTACATTTGTCACTATTTGATTATGTCTGCGTTTCGCACCAGCCATCGCAAAAATTTCACCGCCGAAATACTCGCTTCTAAATTCGGCTTTGCGTTCCATTTCCAGATATTCTTCCGGCGTTATTTTTGTTTTCGGTATCGCGCTCATTTTTACTATTTTACATTTTAGCCCCGCTGATTTCTAGTGTTCGGCAGAAAGTGTAAACTATTCACGTTAAAATAATATCTCAACCGCGTAAATTTCAGTTTCATCTGTTAAAATGTCTTTATGTTTCGCAGAGTTTATCTGGACAATTCAGCCACCACGCCGATTGACGGGCGCGTCGTCGAAGCGATGATTCCGTTTTTGACCGAGAAATTCGGTAACGCTTCGAGCATTCATTTTTTCGGGCAGGAAGCTCGCGCGGCGGTGGACAAATCGCGTCATCAAGTCGCGGAAATAATCGGTGCGCGGCAAAACGAAATCGTCTTTACTTCCGGCGGAACGGAAGCGAATAATCTGGCGATTCGCGGTTTGATCGGCGCAAATGAAAAATACGGAAAACATATTATTACTTCACAGATCGAACATCCGGCGGTGAAAAATGTCTGCGAAGATTTGGAAAAAATCGGTTTTGAAATTACATATCTGCCCGTTTACGAAAACGGCGTCGTCAAAATCGAAGATGTAAAAAATGCAATTCGTGAAGATACGATTTTGGTTACGATTATGACCGCGAATAATGAGATCGGAACAATTCAACCCGTCGAAGAAATCGGCAGAATCGTCAGAGAAAAACGTGAAGCCGGACAAAAAATCTGGTTTCACACGGACGCGGTTCAAGCCGTCGGTAAAATTCCCGTCAATGTCGAAGAATTCGGCTGTGATCTGCTCTCGATTTCGGCTCACAAAATTTACGCGCCGAAAGGTGTCGGTGCGCTTTACGTGCGGCGCGGCGTGCGTCTCAAAGCGCAAAGTCTCGGTGGACATCAGGAACGCGAGCGGCGCGGAGGCACGGAATCCGTTCCGCACATCGTCGCGTTCGGCGAAGCGTGTCGTCTGGCAAATGAGAATTTGAGGGAAAATGCCGAAAAATTAAAAACCTTACGCGATAGATTTGAAGACAGCGCGGCAGAAACGATTCCCGAAATCTTTTTTAACGGCGACCGTAAAATGCGTCTGCCGCACATCTCGAATATCTCTTTCAAATATGTCGAAGGCGAAGGTCTTTTGATAAATCTCGATATGCAGGGCGTGGCGGTTTCGACAGGTTCGGCGTGTTCGTCCGGTTCGATCGAACCGTCGCCGATCATTCTCGCGCTTGGTGCAGAAGAAGAACTAGCACGCGGCGCAATTCGTTTTAGTTTCGGCAAAGATAATACGGCAGAAGATGTCGAATATACTCTCGAAATTTTGCCGAGAGCGGTTGAAAACTTGCGAAAATTATCTCCGCATTATCAAAAAACAAAGTAGATTTATACATAGTTCGGAAATTTCAACTTCGATTTTAAGTTGACAATTTCTTCTCGATTTTCTAAATTCGGAATGTAGACTTTTTTGTAAAGATTAAAAGATGACAAAAAATCAGCGAAAAATCCAAACCTGTCATTGCTGCCGCAAAACGCGTCGGCTATGACTTGAATTGTAAAGTTCAGTAAAAGAAATTTATAAAAATCGGTCGTGAAAATTAAAACAAACATTTTCACGACCGATTTTTTTAAGCGAACAAGAGAAATAAAATGCAAACGGCAGTTTTAGAATGCAGGACGGAAACGGAAATCGCAGACGATTCGCTCGAATCAAAGATCGGCAACACGCCTTTGATTCGTCTGCGAAGTATCACAAAAGATTTGCCCGAAAATATCGAGATTTACGGCAAAGCGGAATTCTTAAATCCCGGCGGTTCGGTCAAAGATCGTGCGGCGTTGACAATGATTTTGGCGGGCGAAAAATCCGGTGAACTTACCAAAAACAAAATAATTCTCGACGCGACGAGCGGCAACACGGGAATCGCCTACGCGATGATCGGCGCGGCTCGCGGTTATAAAGTTTGCTTGACCTTGCCAAAAAACGCTTCGCGCGAACGCAAGCGAATTTTGAAACTTTACGGTGCGGAAATCATCGAAACCGATCCGATGAACGGCACGGACGGCGCACAAATAAAGGCGAAAGAACTCGCCCGCGAATTTCCCGACAAGTATTTTTATCCCGACCAATACAACAACGAAAACAATTGGAAAGCGCATTTCGACACGACCGCGCCGGAAATCCGGCGGCAGACGAATGGACGCGTCACGCATTTTCTCGCCGGTTTGGGAACGACCGGAACTTTCATCGGCACATCGCGCGGTTTGAAAGAATTCGACACGAAAATTCAGACGATCTCGATGCAGCCGAGTTCGCCGCTGCACGGTCTCGAAGGAATGAAACATCTCGAAACGGCAATCGTGCCGGGAATTTATGACGCGACAGTTGCTGACGAAAACGTCACCGTCGAAACCGAAGACGCGCAGGCGATGACGCGCCGATTGGCGACAGAAGAAGGCTTATTCGTCGGTGTCAGCGCAGGCGCAAACGTCTTCGCCGCGCTTCGTCTGGCGCGAACATTAAAAACCGCCGCAACAATTGTCACAATTTTATGCGACGGCGGCGGCAAATATTTGAACGAAGATTTTTGGGACGAAGCGTAAATCGAATTTTTGATTAAAATTTCGTTCGCAGGTTCTTTGAAAATTTAATAGCACGTCGCTTACCGGAACATAACTTTTTATTGATTAAACTTGATTAATCTACTAGTATTGAACTACAAAATAGTTTTCATCAAAATTCAGTAATATTATGAAATCCAAATTATCTTATGCTTTAGTTGTAATTTTAATGTCGTTCGCTTCTTCATTTTCTCAAACATCGACGACTAAGCCCGGAGACAAACCGGATTTTTCCGGCAAATGGAAACTGAATAAGACTTTGAGCACGCCGCAAAAAGATCTTGAGGATTTAGTTGATGTAAAATTGGAGATTTCTGCGACTGAGAAAAAGATTAATGTCGTTCGCACGCTCCAATTTGACAACGACACAAAAGTTTCTAAATTGACATATTACACGGATAATCGAGGTGAGAAAAACCCCAAATTCCGGGGATACGGCAAATTAAAGACTCATACTTATTGGTATAACTATTTGATTCTGCCGATATTTCCGGTTTATCAATTAGTTTCCGAATACGAAATTACAAAAAGCGCAAATACTGCTCATATGCTTTTATCAGAGGAAGATCGCCCAAAGCGTCAATATTCTCAGAAAGCAACAGAAACGTGGGATTTATCCGCCGATGGAAAAACTTTAACTATTTCCACCGACATCGGAAAAGCAACAGATGATATCAGTATCTTAGAAGCTGAAATTTCAAAAACGCCTGAAGCAAAATCCTACCGAAAAGTTTTTGACAAAATTGATTAGAAATCTAATTGCCTTTTTAATCGGCTAATAAAAATCTTATATAATTTTTATCCGATTTGACACGCCCCGCATTTATCCTGTAAATTGCAAATTAGTTCTTTGTAATAAGCTTTCAAATTTTTAGAAAGCGTAAAAAGTGGCGATTTAAGGTAACTTGCTCCACTTCAAAAAAACTGCTAAATACTGCCAAGAGAATTTTTATAAAAAGCTCTCGTGCTTTTATTTAGCACGAGAGCTTTTTCGTTTTTCAGACGGGAGCGCAGGCATCCTGCCTGCGAGTGAAACACGAAGATATTCGCAGGCAGGATGCCTGCGCTCCCGTCTGAAAATTATGAGAGAATTTTCGATAGCGACACAACTTGTTCACGCGGGCGAAAGACGGATTGCGCCGTTGGGCGTTCCGGCGGCGACTCCGATCTATGCGACTTCGACGTTTGTTTACGAGCGGATGGAAGACGTTGACCGCGTGGTCGAGGGCGAGGAAAGCGGTTTTGTTTACAGCCGTTACGGGAATCCGACGGTTGCGGCGTTTGAATCGGCGATGGCGGAAATCGAAAACGGGAAATTCGCCTTCGCGTTCGCATCGGGAATGGCGGCACTGCACGCCGCATTGCTTGCGTGTGAACTTTCAAGTGGTTCGACTGTTCTCGCGTCGCAGGATTTATACGGCTCGTCGCTCGAACTTTTGAAAACGGTTTTCGGCGCGTTCGGCGTAAAAACCGTGACAGCGGATTTTTCCGATATTGAAAATCTGCGCGTTAAAGCAAACGAATTAAAACCGCGAGTTTTGATCGGCGAAACGATCTCGAATCCGCTTTTGAAAGTTTTGGATGTTGAAAATGTCGCTCGTGTAGCGCAGGAAGTCGGCGCAAAATTGATCGTTGACAACACATTTGCGACACCTTTGATTTGTCAGCCGATAAATTTCGGTGCGGATTTTGTCGTTCACAGCGCGACGAAATTTCTGGGCGGACACGCCGACGCGACGGGCGGCGTTGTTGTTGCGAAAGAAGATTTCGAGCGTCCTGCATTGATGGGCGCGTTGACGCTGGCGGGCGGCGTGTTGAGCGCGTGGGAAGCTCATTCGATTTTGCGCGGGCTGAAAACTCTGGGTTTGAGATTAGAAAAACAATGCCGCAATGCGGAAAAACTGGCAAAGTTTTTTCTCGACTGCGAACAGGTTGAAAAAGTGATCTATCCGGGATTTGCAGACGAAAATCAGACGGAAATTGCAACGCGAATCTTAAATAAAAAGTATCGCGGCGCGATTCTCGGCATCAGATTAAAAACGGATTCGCGTTCCGTGGTTTATAAATTTATGAACGCCTTAAATCTTTGCACACGCGCGGCAAGCGTCGGCGATATTTTTACTGGCGTTGTTCATCCGGCAACCGCGACACACCGCGAGCTTTCGGCGGCAAAACGTGCGCGATTAGGAATTACGGAAGGACTTTTGAGAATTTCGGCGGGCATTGAAGAAGTTGAAGACATTATCACAGATATTGAACAAGCATTTAGCAAAACGGAAGAAAATATTTTGCCGCGGATGAACGCGGAATACGCGGATAAGAAATACGATTTTCAATTAACTTAAATTAAAAAATTCGCACTTATCCGCGAAATATGCCGCTAAAAACACAATGATTATTTTGACGGAAGAACATATCAAACAAATCGAAACGCACGGTGAGAAAACTTATCCGAATGAATGCGGCGGAATGATTATCGGGCGTTTTGAAGATGGCAAAAAATCAGTCGTTGAACTTTTGCCGATGGAAAACGCGATGGCGGAAAATGAACAACATAATCGCGTTTTGATTAAGCCGAAGGATGTTTTGAAAGCCGAACGATTTGCGCGTGAGAAAAAGTTGGATGTCGTTGGTTATTATCATTCGCATCCCGATCATCCGGCGGTTCCGTCGCAGTTCGATCTCGACCACGCGCTTCCGGTTTGGACTTATATCATCGTTTCGGTCGAGAAAGGAAAAGCCGCCAGTCTGCGTTCGTGGGAAATGGAAAACGACCGTTCAAAATTTAACGAAGAGGAATTGATAAAAGAAAAATTAGCCGCGGATTAACGCGGACTTTTTTAAGATTTTTGCCCGCGAAATACGCGAAAAAGCGCGAAAATTTTAAAACAAATATTTAAATCTTTTAGCGTTCTTTCGCATATTTCGCGGGCAAATAAAAAAGGTTTTATGTGAAAAAGATTTAACGGGAATTCGAGAAACGAAGGCGATAAAATAATTTTTCCTGTCTTCAATTTTATCCGAAAAGTTTCCGAATTCCTGTTAAACGTGAACAAGGAGTAATTATAAAATTATGGCAGTAACAATAGTAATTCCGACACCGCTCAGACAATTTGCGGGCGGAAAATCGGAAATCGAAGTTGAGGCAAGCACGGCGGGCGAAGCGTTGGAGAAACTGACGACACAGCACGCCGATCTGAAAAAACATTTATACAACGACGGCGGGAATCTGCGGAATTTTGTCAATGTTTATGTCGGCGACGAAGATATTCGGGATTTGGACAATCTTGAAACCGAAGTCAAAGACGGCGGCGAAATTTTGATCGTGCCGTCAATCGCGGGCGGAAATTTGAGCGCGGTCGAAGCAAAGGCGACAAGTGAACTTCCCGAACTTACGACTGAAGAATACGCGCGTTATTCGCGGCATTTGATCTTGCCAGAAGTCGGTTTGGAAGGACAAAAAAAGCTTAAAGCCGCGCGTGTTCTGATGATCGGCACGGGCGGCTTGGGTTCGCCGTTGGGACTTTATCTGACGGCGGCGGGAATCGGCACAATCGGCTTGGTTGATTTCGATGTTGTGGACGAATCTAATCTGCAAAGACAGATCATTCACGGCACGAAAGATGTCGGACGACCGAAGATCGAATCGGCGCAGGATCGTTTAAAAGACATCAATCCGAACGTGCGAATCGAAGCGCACGAAACTCGTCTGACGAGCGAAAACGCACTGGAATTATTTAAAGATTTTGATGTTGTCGTTGACGGAACGGACAATTTTCCGACTCGTTATTTGGTAAACGACGCTTGCGTTTTGACCGGAAAACCTAATGTTTACGGCTCGATCTTTCGCTTTGAAGGTCAGGCGACGGTTTTCGACGCGAAACGCGGCGCGTGTTATCGCTGTCTTTATCCCGAACCGCCGCCGCCGGGACTCGTTCCGTCGTGCGCCGAAGGCGGAGTTCTCGGCGTTTTGCCCGGAATCGTCGGCACGATTCAGGCGAACGAAGTCATCAAAGTAATCTTGGGCGCGGAAGGAATTTTGCTGAATCGGCTTTTGCTTTTCGATGCGTGGAAAATGAAATTCCGTGAATTAAAACTCAGGAAAAATCCCGATTGCCCGATCTGCGGCGAAAATCCGACGATTACGGAATTGATTGATTACGAAGAATTCTGCGGTTTGAATTTGCCGGAGGAAAAGTCTGAAATGGAGGAAATTTCGGTTACTGAATTGAGCGATCTGATAAAAAATAATTCGGAAGTTCAACTAATTGACGTGCGCGAACCGCACGAATATGAGATCGGCAAAATTCCGCATTCAAAATTGATTCCGCTCGGCGAAGTCGTTGCGCGTCAAAAAGAAATTGACCAATCGCGCACGGCGATTATACAGTGCAAATCCGGCGGACGCAGTGCGAAAGCGATTGCCGCGTTGCAGGACGCAGGTTACAAAGGAAAACTTTTGAATCTGAAAGGCGGAATTCTGGCTTGGTCGGATGAAGTTGATCCGTCAATTCCGAAATATTAAAAACTTTATGAGCAATAAAATCGCTGTTTATTACGAGCATCCCGAATGGTTTCGACCGCTGTTTGCCGCACTCGAACGCGCCGGACTCGATTACGAAAAAATTGACGCGAGCGCGGACTTTTACGATCCATCGGAAACGTCAAAATTCCCGCTTGTCTTTAATCGAATGAGCGCGTCGGCTTATTTGAGAGATCACGGCAATGCGATCTTTTACACGCGCGGCTTTCTGGCAAGTTTGGAAAATGCGAATGTGCGAGTTGTCAACGGTTACGAAGCATTTCAGATCGAGATTTCAAAGGCTTTGCAAGCCGCGCTTTTTGCTTCGCTCGGCGTGAAATCACCGAAAACGCGCGTTGTCAATTCGGTTAAAAAAATAATTCCCGCCGCCGAAAATCTGATATTTCCGATTGTCGTCAAACCGAATATCGGCGGACGCGGCGCGGGAATCGTGAAATTCGATTCAATCGAAGAACTGCGAACGGCAATTGACGAAAATCTGATTGATCTCGGAATTGATTCGACCGCACTCGTGCAGGAATTTTCGCCGAAACGCGGCGGTTCGATTCAGCGCATCGAAACTTTAGGCGGAAAATTTCTCTACGGTTTGAAAATTTTCCCTGAAGGTGAAAATTTCAATCTTTGTCCGGCGGAAGTCTGTCAGATCGAAGATCAAAAAACACCGAATGCCGTCGGCGAAATGTGCATTGCCGATGCGCCGAAAACGGGTTTGAAGATCGAAAAGTTTACGCCGACGGACGATATTATCGAAACGGTCGAACAAATCGTAAAAGCGGCGAAAATTGATGTCGGAGGCGTGGAATATTTGATTGACGACCGCACGGGCGACGCGCTTTTTTACGACATCAACGCGCTATCGAATTTCGTCGCCGATGCGGTCAATCTAATCGGATTCGATCCGCACGATAATTTAGTGAAATTTCTCGAAAGTGAACTAAATAAAATAATCGTGCCGGACAAAATCGGCAGAACGACGGCAGTTTAAACAAAAAATCATTGGAGAAAAAAACAAATGCGTTACGGATATTGGATGCCTGTTTTCGGCGGTTGGCTAAGGAATGTCGAGGACGAAAAAATGGAAGCGAGTTTTGAATATGTCAAAAAACTCGCGCAAAGATCGGAAGAAATCGGTTTCGACTTATCGCTCATCGCCGAATTGAATCTAAACGACATCAAAGGCGTTGACGCGCCTTCGCTCGATGCGTGGTCAACCGCCGCTGCGCTCACGGCTGTTACGAATTCGCTCGAATTGATGGTCGCCGTGCGCCCTACTTTTCATAATCCCGCGCTGTTTGCAAAACAAGCCGCAAACATTGACCAAATCGGCGGCGGCGGACGTTTGAGTCTAAATGTCGTTTCGTCCTGGTGGGCAGCCGAAGCGAAAAAGTTCGGCGTGCAGTTTGACGAACACGACGACCGTTACGCCAGAACTTCGGAATGGCTCGAAATTGTTGACCGTTTGTGGAAAGAAGATCATTTCGATTTTGCGGGCGATTATTACAATCTCGAAGACGGCGTTGTTCAGCCGAAACCTGTAAAAAAACCGATAATTTACGCCGGCGGCGAATCGGAAAAAGCAAAAAACACGATTGCGCGGCAATGTGACGCTTATGTGATGCACGGAGACGCGCCTGAAAAAGTAAAGGCAAAAATCGAAGATATGGAAAATCGCCGCGCAAAACTCGATCTGCCGCCGATGATTTACGGCGTTGCGGGTTATTCGATCGTGCGCGACACGGAAGCGGAAGTTAAAAAAGAATTGGAGCGTATTACGAACGTCAAACAATCAGCAGCGGGCTACGGAAATTATCAGGATTGGCTCGCTAATACGAAACTCGAACAACAGGTTTCGCTTGAAGATTACTCGGTTTCCAATCGCGGTCTGCGTTCCGGCTTAACAGGAACTTCTGAGCAAGTCGCCGAGCGCGTAAAACAATTTGAAGATGCGGGCGTAAATCTTTTGCTTTTACAATGCAGTCCGCAGATCGAGGAAATGGAAAGATTTTCGGAAGCTGTTATCAAAAATTAATTTTTCGCGCATAACGCTAAATAATTTTATGTCGGAATTAAAAATGATCGGCGGACTTTTTCGACGACAACTGTTTTCTGTCAATTTCATCTGAGATTTGTTAGAATGTTGACAGAAGCGGCTTTGAAATTTCGCGCCGCGAATGACAAACTTAAAATTATGCAGGTTTTATTAGCAGACGAATTCGGTTTTTGTTTCGGTGTCGAACGCGCGGTCGAAATGGTTGAAGATTCTTTAAATAGCCAAGAAACCGTCCGCACACTCGGACCGCTGATTCATAACGAGCAGGAAATGCAAAGACTCGGCGAACACGGCGTTACTTCGATCAGCGAACCAGTGCAGATCAAACGCGGCGAAACCGCCGTCATCCGCGCACACGGCGTTACGCCGCAGATCGAACAGGAATTGCGCGAAAAAGCGACAAAGGTCGTTGATGCGACTTGTCCATTTGTCACGAGAGTTCAAAAACTCGCGGCTCGTGCGGCAATCGAAGATCGTCACGTTATCGTCGTCGGAAATCCCGATCACCCGGAAATGATCGGCGTAAAAGGTTACGCCCCCGAACACGCTTTCATCATTCGTGACGAAAGCGAACTCGCCGATTTACCGAGATTGAGAAAACCGCTCGTCGTTTCGCAGACGACGATCAAATCTCAAACATTTTTCGACACGGCGGAAGCGGTGAAATCAAAAACCGACGATGAAGTTCAGGTAATTAACACCATCTGTTCCGCAACTCGTGATCGCCAGGACGCGGCGCGGGCGTTAGCTGGAATGGTCGGTGCGTTTTACATCATCGGCGGAAATCATTCGTCGAACAGCCGCAAACTTCTCACCGTCTGCAAAGAACAATGCGAGAAAAGTTTCCTGATCGAAACGGAAAACGAGATAAATCCCGAAGATTTAAAGGGAATTGAAAAGGTCGGAGTAACCGCAGGCGCGTCAACTCCGAACTGGCTGATTGAAAAAGTCGTCGCACGTTTGAGGGAAGTCGGCGAAAATCAGGAATTAGCTTTAACATAAACACAACTTATGAAATTATTTACGATTTTATTTTTGACGCTCGTCTTATCATTTTCGGCATTTGCTCAATCCAAAAACAATCTGAAAATGGCGGAACAATTTACCGTAACTTCTATTAAAGGTAAAACTTTTGATCTCGCCGAATTAAAAGGCAAAGTCGTAGTTTTGACATTCTGGGGAACATATTGTCCGATCTGCATCTCGGAAATGCCGGAGTTAAATAAAATCGCGGCGGATTATAAAGAAAAAGACGTAGTGTTTCTCGCAGTTTCAGCGGAAAGTGAGGAAAATGTTAAAAAATTTCTCAAGAAAAAGCCGTTCGATTTCAATCAAATTTCAAACGGTTTCGAGTTAATGGCAAAATTCGCCGATAAACATCCGAGCGGAAATTTCACGATGCCGACACCGACGCACATCATAATCAATCAAAACGGCGCAATCGAACTAAAATTCAGCGGACGCGACAGAAACAACAAACTCGAAAACACTCTGTCGCGGCTTTTGAAAGAGGAAAGCTAAAAAATTATTTTTCGATCTTTAAGTAAAAGCTAAAGCAAATTTCTTGCTTTAGCTTTTTATTTTTGCTGCTTCAAAATATCCAAAATCTTGTCGTGAATCCCGCCGAAACCGCCGTTGGACATAATCGCCACGACATCGCCTTCCTTCATTTCCGGCGTTAAATGCTCGACTATCGCGTCGGCATCGGGAAAACTGAATGACGGTTTTCCGGTTGATCTTATCTGTTCGACGAGTTCTTCCGTATCCAAAACCGCGCCGAGTTCGCTCGCTTTCGTCGTGTTGTAAACTCCGGCGATTATCATATAATCGGCGTATTCAAACGCCCGTTCGTATTTTTCCTGAAAGACCGCCAGACGCGACGACCACGAGCGCGGCTCGAAAACGGCGATCAAACGCGAACCTTTGTATTTTGTTTTTAACGCTTTCAAAGTTTCCTCGACCGCCGTCGGATGATGAGCGAAATCGTCAATGACCGTTACGCCGCGTTCGACTCCGCGAACTTCGACGCGCCTTTTGACTGATTTGAACGTCGAAAACGCTTCCTGAATTTTCTCACGAGAGATTCCCCAAGCGTCCGCCGCGATAATCACCGCGAGGCAATTCCGCACGTTGAATTCGCCGATCAGATTCGTCTCGAATTTGCCCCATTTCGCGCCTTCTTTATAAACCGAAAACGTCGTCAGATCACCCGAAAAATCAATTTCCCGCGCCTGCCATTTCGCATCGTCGGAAGTTCCGAAAGTTTCGACATTCGTAAAAAGTTTCCCGCGCATCTCGTCCAAAACTTCGCGCACGACGGGCGAATCTATCCCGACGATCAAATGACCGTTCGACGGCACGAGATTCATCAGGCGCGAAAACTCGAACTTGATCGCCGTCAAATCGCGGTAAATGTCCGCGTGGTCGAATTCGATGTTATTCACAATCGCCGTCTGCGGCAGATAGTGCATAAACTTCGGCTTTTTGTCGAAATACGCCGTGTCGTATTCGTCGCCTTCGATCACGAAAAAATCGCTGTCCGTTACGCGAAACGACGCGCCGAAATTCTGCACGATGCCGCCGACGAGAAAAGACGGATTTACGCCGCCGACTTCCAACACCCAAGCCGCGATGCTCGTCGTCGTCGTCTTCCCGTGCGTCCCGGCGACGACCAGCGAACGCCGCCCGCGAATAAATTCTTCCTTGACGATCTCGGCTTGCGAACGATATAAAATCTTCCGCCGCAAAACTTCCTCAAGCTCCAGATTCCCGCGCGAAACCGCGTTCCCGACGATCACACAATCCGCCCCGACATCCGCGTTTTCGGCTTTGTAACCGTTCAATATCTCGATTCCCAACTCTTGAAGCTGCGTTGACATCGGCGGATAAACATTCTGATCCGAACCCGTAACTTTATGCCCGCGCGCCTGAAGCATCCCGGCAAGCGAAGCCATCGCCGTTCCGCATATTCCGATTAAGTGATAGTGCATTGAATTTTATTTTTTCTTTCGCGCAACTTTAGGTAAAACTGTTGCAGAATTTAGTTCTACGATTTTATGCCAGTCAATTTCTCCATTTTCTTTACAGAATTCATTGATAAATTCTAATGTAAGTTTGTTTATTACCTGTCCATAGAGTTCTGAAAATTCGTCGTTTTTTTCTCTGGCTTTATGTCCTAGAGGTTCAATGATTTCTTTGTAAAGATTTGAGTCTCCTGAAATGAATTCCCAAAATGTTTGTCCACAATATTTGAAATAATCTCCCTTATCAGGTTTGTTATCACGCCCATAACAACAACCATTAATAGCTATTATTTGTATCCCAGAACTACTTGTTCGTAAAGTTTTCTTTGCTGTCAAAAAATCACTTTTTAACTTTTTAATCTGACTGCTGTTTCCCCAATTTGGACCTGATTTTATTGAAACAATATATCTGATTTCATTTAAATCAAACTCAAGGTCTATATTTGGAATTCCTGACTTTCGCCCATTATAAACTTTTTCGTTAATAAAAATCGCTAAACCTTCCAACCAGTCGCCAAAAATAGTTTCTTCATTTGAAATTATATGAGCATCAGCTAATGCTTTAACTAAATCAGAGGCTGTTACAAGATATTTTGCTTTGAAAAGATATGGATTTTTTCTCTTTAGAACCCTATTGAGTTTAAGTGTATTCAAACTTGCAAGTCTTTTCTGATGAAATACACCAATATTTTGTTCAACGTATTTGGTAACTTCATCAATAAGATTTTGCATAATTGTTTTTAACCCCTTTTACTTTGATACTTTGTGGAAATTGATCTTCAATTAAAGTGCAATACTCAGGTACTATTTCGATGCCGATTGATGAACGATTCATTTCTTCAGCGACAACTAAAGTTGTTCCAGAACCTGCAAATGGATCTAAAACCGTATCGCCTTCTTGGGTAAATAACTTTATGAACCATTGAGGTAACTCTTTTGGAAAAGCCGCGCTGTGATTTTTGTTATTACATTCAGTAGCTAAATGCAATACGTTGGTTGGATAAACTGTATCTCTATTCAGCCAATTTGAAACATTTTTGCCAAAACCGCTTCCATTTTTCGCATTGTCGCGCTTTTTGTCAGTTTTACTTAAATTTTTAAGGCGAGACTTTGCCCAATCTCCGATTGGAACTTTGACTGCATCTTGATACATATTGAATTTTTTTTGTTTGTTAAATTGTAAAAGTCTTTCCCAACTGTCTCGAAAACGATTTGACCATTTACCGGGAAAACTATTCTTCTTGTGCCAAATAAACTCTTCGGTCCAAAGCCAGCCCTGCTTTCGCATTTCAACAATTAAATCCATAACATAAGTGCTTCGTTCTCCACTAACAACTTTTTCCTTAATATTTAATACAAAAGTTCCTGTTGGCTTTAATACTCGAAAAAGTTCTGATGATATTGGTAAAAACCAAGCAACATATTTATCCGGGTGAATCCCCCCATAAGTTTTTTTTCTTTGATCTGCATAAGGTGGAGAAGTAAAAATTAAATCAACTGAATTATCTTCTACGTCTTTTAATTTTTCCAAACAATCACCTGAATATAACTTGGTTTTTGCTTTAGGAAAATCATTTAATTCTAAACTGACCTCTTCGTTTTCAAACAAAACTTCCCAGATTCCTTCAAAAATTTTTTGTTTGTCTTCGGCTGATAAACTCAAGATTTTCTCTTTTTCAAAAGATGGCAAATCGCGAATACTTTCGATGATTTGTTCTAACTTACTGACCATAATTTTATTCCCATTTTATTCTAGCAAACTAATATCGAGTTTTTAATTAGCTAGAATCACTCAAAAATAGTTTACCTTCTTGCTCGATCAAACCCAATTTCACGCGGTCGAGCCAGCCGATTCTGCCTAGAACATTTCTATTAAACGAATCGCTTTCGGCGAAATAGACGGTTGAGACGGTTTCGATGCCGAGAACTGTCAAAGTCAGTTGATGTCCGTAAGCGGTAAAATTTCCCGTCGCCGTGCCGATGTTGATCGGGATTCCATTTTCGACGGTTAAATCTAAGCCTTCGCCAAGATGCCGCTCAAAGATGCAATAAGTCGAACCTGTATCAATTTTCGCTTCTGCGTCAACGAATAAATCACCGATTCTTAAAATTGCTTCGACCGTGATTCCGGTTTTGTAGATACTGTATTCGTGAAGAATATCAAACTCTAAAATTTCCGGCATTTTACCAACCTCCGAACGGCAGGTCTTTCGCTTTAACTCGTTTTACGAATGGGATTTTGATTCCTTTATTTCGCGCCGTTTCATAGAGTTCTTTCGGATTCGTTCCGTGAGCAATTAAATCACCGCCTTCGAGCAGAACAAATTGCCCGTCATATTCTTCTTTATTTTCTTCGATCCATTGCAGAGCGCGTTTGAATTTTTCGTTTTTTCTTTCGAGTTCGTCTTTTTTTTCCTGATCTCCGTTCAAATCTTTTTGAACTTCCTCATCAATCCAATCGCGCACTTTCGCGCGTTCCGGCGGCGGGAGTCGGCGAATGGATTCGATAATATTTTCGACTGTCGGATTCATAATTTTACCTCAAAATATATTTTGGTATAAAAGCAAAACGTCCGCAACTGTTGACGATTTTACATTTTGTCGGCGTTTTTCGCACACCCGTCGCCGAAAAAGGAACGTCCGTCGGGACGATAAAAAATGCGTCGGCGGCAAAAAACACGTTCCGCCCGGAAAAAAACATCGTCCGCCCGGAAAAAAAACACCCGTCAGCGGCAAAAAACACATTCTGCCCGGAAAAAAACATACTCTGCCCGGAAAAAAACACGTTCCGCCCGAAAAAAAAACATCCGTCAGCGGATTTCTAACATCCGTCAGGACGATAAAAAATCCGTCAGCGCGGACAAACACTCGTCAGCGTAATCAAAACATCAGTCAGCGTAATCAAAACATCAGTCAGCGTAATCAAAACATCAGTCAGAATCTCCCAAATTCGCGTCAGATTTGTCGAAAATTTATCAGAACGGTTCGGGCAATGGTTTTTGTTTGACGGCGGTTGTAATTTTTTCTATTTCGGCGGCGTTCGGCTGTCGGGAATGGCGCAGCGCGTATGTTATCAGGATTTTTTCGGATGATTCGCGTTTCGCGTCGTTTTTTGAAAGGTTGTAAGCCCGCGCGTATGCGTCGAGCGCGAGTTCGAGGAGATTTTTTACCGTGATGTCACGCGAGCCTTTAACATCTGCTGTTTCGGCGGATTGTTCAAAATACCAATCGCCGACGGCGCGGTAGAGTTCGGGGAAATTTTGGACTTCCGATTTGTAATTCGCCGCTTTGTAAAAATACGTTACGGCTTCCGTTTTTTTGTTTTGCCCGAAATATTTGACGTAGCCGACGATGTAATTCATCCAGCCGAGCGCGTTCGGTTTGGTTTTGTAAATGTAATCTTGTTTGCGGTCTTTATCGAAGTTCGCGCCGTAGTTGTCGGATTTTTCGCCTTTATCAATCAGTTTTATCGCAAGTTCGGCGTAAGAAATTGTCTTTTCGTTAAACTCGCTTTTCTCTTTCAATTCGACGGCGCGATCATAACCGACGGCGGCGAGAATGAGAGCGAGATCAAGAAATTCAGGTTTGAGTTTGAGAATTTCTTCACCCGTAGAAAATGCGGTTTTCCAGTCTTTTCTTTTTATAGCGTAATTGAAATTTTCTACATGGTGCTGATAATCGGAAATACATTTACAAGGAAAGTCATCAATATCTGGTCTTCTATCTTCAATTTCTCTAATTGTTCTTTCAATAATCGGCAAATTTTCCTTGAAATAAGGAATTAAAGGATCGTCTGTGTTACATTTGCTGTTTTCAAATTTTTCCAAATAATCTTTCCCGGCTTTTAGCGCAATTTTTCTTTTTTCTATGTTTTTATCGTAATTATTGACATACGCCATATACAAACGCTCTCTTTCCTTTTGAATTTCAAACCTTTCACGAATCGTTTTAATAACCGCATCATTCGCGCCCGCTTCGCGCAGAAGTTTTTCGTTTTTCGCGTCTAATTCCTCATCCGTACCGCGTTCGCAAATTTCTTTGACGATAGTTTGCCGGTTTGCCGCGCCGGAATTTCCCTTTAGCTTTGCGATTATTTCCTTTAGCTTAAACGGCTTTTTCTCCTGTGCTTGAACCGCGCCGACGTTGAAAGCTAATAAAAATAAGACAACAAAAACAAGCATTAACACGGTTTTGTTATGTGAATTTTTCATAATGCAGTAAAACTCCGGCGCAAAAAATTGTTTCGATTTCACATTATATCAGATGTCGCAATAAACGAAACATTAGTCGGAGGAGACGTATTTGTTTCGCACAATTGGATCAGATGTAATTTTAACATTTAGATCGGTTTCATTCTTTGCCCAAAATTTACGAAAATTATGATCGTCTTGGTATATAATGCGATTACCGTTTAGCCGTTAGATCGGATATTTTCGGGTTTTTATGAAGTTGCGGATTATCATTCGTCTGTTTTTATCTTTCGTTTTGCTGTCGCAGACGACTTTTGTTTTGGCATTTGAAACGGATCAGTTTAATTTGCCGCCCGAACCGCTTGCCGACATCGGCGGCGAAGTCGAGCAATATGCGGAACAGAATATAAAAGAGGCGATTGATAAAATAAACGCGGAAATTCTCGCGGCGGAAGATTGCAGAGGGAAGAAGAAAAGTTGCCCGGATTTGAACAAACTCGCTTATCTTCGCTCGGAAGATGCGGTTGCCGAAGCGGTTTTCAAACAACTCGGCGACGGGATAATTCCTTTTACAAAATCGGGTTCGTGGATGGAATCGCACGATTTTGCGGCGCAGCCGGCGCGTTATAAAACTGACTTTCAAAAATCTATTTACCTGACCGCGCCTTTTGATTATTTGACGATAAGTTCGACGGTTAATCTATACGGCACGGATTTCGGCACGGACAAGATCGCGCATATTTTCCAGCAAGGTTACGATTATTACAAAATCTACAAACGCGGTTTGAAAAAAGGTCTGTCCGAAGATAAAGCAATTCAGAAAGCCGTAAAATGGGGGCGAAAAACCGAAGCGACATATTTCGGAACTCTGGCTTCAGGCGTTTATTCCAACGCCGATCTTTACTCGAATTATGCGGGATTGAAATTTTATCTCGGATTGTGCAGGGAAATAAAAGTCGGCAACTCGATCAGACCTGCCGTTTCAATAATCGAAAACGGATTTTGGAAGTTCAACGAAAATGCCGATCTGCGCGAAAATCTGCTCAAACCTTTTATCTCAAAACACTTGAATGAAGCGTATAATTCGAGCAAATATTTCAATGTTCTGGGTTTTCGGGATTTCATCCGCCGCGTCGTGCGAAAGCAAAGCTGTCCGCAATGGTTTGCGCGGTTTCCTGATTTGTCGCGGGAAGATTTGGAAAAAACTACCGAATCATTGCAGCTTTGGAACGGCGAAAGCTACGGTTTTTCAAAAAGCAGGAAATTTGTAACGATTGCCAACACTTGTTTTGATGATAAGAGAAAAATTGTTGACAAATCGGATTAACGACCTTTTACGTCATCGGTTTAGTTTCCGAGAACTTTTAACAATCTGTCGGGATAATCAGTCATAATTCCATCCACGCCCATTTCGATTAGGTTTTGCATCTCGTCTGCGTCGTTTATCGTCCAGACGTGAACTTGCAGATTTTGTCTGTGCGCGGCTTCGATGAAATCTTTTGAGACGACGTTTAAGAAACCAGCGTTGACGGGAACTTGCAGAGCCTGCATCGGCGGCGTATAAGATGCGGCGATTCCGGTTTTATACATCGCAAGGAATTCCGAAACTTCCGCCGGAGTTCCTGATGTGGCGACTTCGGGACAATAATTGCGAAATTCGCTGATCGCCGTCTGGCGAAACGAACCGACGATTACTTTGTCCGTCATTTTTCGCTCGCGGATCATTTCGCACAACGGTTTCGTGATCGAAGGAAACGCCTGTTTCGGTTCGATATTAAATTTTATGTGCGGAAATGCGTCGAAGATTTCCCGCAAGGTCGGAATCGTGATTCCTCTGCCGCGAAACGGGAAAGTTTTGCCGCCGTCGTTTGTAAAAAGATAACCCGCGTCGAGTTTTTTGAGTTCGTCGAGCGTCAGATTGCTGACTTTTCCTTTTCCGTCGGTCGTGCGGTCAACGGACGAATCGTGCATTACGACGAGTTTGCCGTCGGCAGTCGAATGAACGTCGAGTTCGAGAAAATCAACGCCCAAATTTGCCGAATACTCAAACGCTTCGAGCGTATTTTCGGGAAAAAGCCCGCCGCCGCCGCGATGCGCGAAAACGAGCGGTCTGTTATTTTGCATCTGAAAAATTTCCATCGCTTCGGCAGGTTTGCCTGTCGAGAAAAACAAGTAGAAATAAAACGAAACGGCAATTACGAAAACGCCGAGCAGAAAATAACCGAACCATTTTAAGATTTTCTTGACGAACTTCATTACCAATTTAGATTCGCGTGAATTTCTGCGAGTTGTAGAGATAAATCGTAAGAAATATTGCCCACGAAACATACGAAATCAACGAAAGTTTTTTTGAAATATTTCGTTGATTTCGTTTATTTCGTGGGGCAATAAAAAGTTTTAGCTTAACGCGCTTTTAATCTTTTCCAACGCGCCGTCCAAAATGTGGTCTTCGCGGGCGATGCAGATTCGCATAAATGCGTCCCAATCGTCCGAATCGGCAAACGCCGCGCCCGGAGTTCCGGCGACTCCGGCGCGTTCGAGAAGCATTTCGTTAAATGAGATCGCGTCGTCGAATTGTTCGGGAATTCTTGTCCACAAATAAAACGCCGAACCGGAATCGTAAATCTTGAAACCTAAATTACGCAGTTCTTCGGAAAAATTACGGCGTTTCCCGTCGAATTTATCGCGCAGATCGTCGTAGTAATTTTCGTCCGCCATCAAAACTCTCGAAAGCGCGGTTTGCAGAGGCGTTGCCGGACAAACGTAAATAATATTCACGGAATTATTGACCGGCGCGACGAGTTCGCCTTTGCCGTAAACGTAGCCCAAACGCCAGCCGGAAATGTTCCACGATTTTGAAAACGAATTGACCGTCAGCGTGCGTTCCCACATATCGGGCAGAGACGCGATCGGAATATGCGGATTTTCGCCCGTTACATAATGCTCGTAAACTTCGTCCGAGACGACGAGCAAATCGAGTTCCTTCGCCACATCCGCAATCGCTTCGAGTTCGGTTTGAGTTAAAACTTTTCCCGACGGATTCGCGGGAGTGCAGACGATGATCGCTTTTAGAGGAAATTCCGTTCTGTCTTTCAAATGTTTGCAATGCGAGAGCAAATTATCTTTTTCAAATCCGAGTTTTTCGTCCAATTCAAAAACTTCAGTTTTCCCGCCGAATTGCTCGATAATTTTGCGGTGATACGGATAATACGGCTCAAAAACAAGCGCGGATTTGTTTTGTAAATAACTCTGAACGATTCCGCAAAGCGCGCCGGTTCCGCCGGTTGTAATCAACAATTCCGGCGGATTCGCGTCAACATCAACTGAAATGCCGTTGTATTTCTTGATTTTCTCCGCAACCGCTTTCCGCAACGCCTGAACGCCTTCGGAACTTCCGTAATGATTCTGGCTCGCGGCGATAATTTCATACGCTTCCTTCGCCAAAGTCGGATCAATCGGCAGATCGGACTGCCCCTGCACCAAGTTGCCTTCGTGCGGCACGAGCTTTGTAATCGCACGAATATCCGGTTTAACTTTCTTCTGTTTCGTTTCAGTCATATTGCTTATAAAATATCAGTTTTCGGCAAAAAATTCTAAAGCGGGACAAGCAAAAAATTAATTTAATCCGCCGAATATGAGAGAATTGTTTCTATCACAATACCGTTTGAATATATCGGACAATTATGTGGGAATGGTAGAAGCAATGAACAGAAATAAAATGAAAAAAGAAAATTTGCCACCAAGCGTAAAAGCCGGAATTCTCGGCGGACATTTTGTGAAATTTCGCCGCCGTCCGACGGAATTTTTGACCGAACTCGCGGCGAAAGGCGACGTAACTTATTTCAAACTCGGCGGTTATCCGGCATATTTTTTGAATCATCCCGATCTGATACGCGATCTTTTGGTGACGAGCAACACGAAATTTATCAAAGGTCGTGCGCTTCAAAGATCGAAACGTCTGCTCGGCGAAGGACTTTTGACGAGCGAGGGCAAAACTCATCTCAAGCAGCGACGGATGATCTCGCCCGCTTTTCATCGCGGACGAATCGCCGAATATGCGAAGGCGATGACCGAATACGCCGTGAAAATGCGCGAAGATTGGACGGACGGCGAAGTGCGCGATATTGATAAGGAAATGATGTTGCTGACGCTGCAGATCGTTTCTAAAACTCTGTTCGACGCGAATGTTGACGACGAAGCCGATGAGGTCGGCGACGCGATCACGGCGTTGATAAATATGTTTAATTTTCTCGTTCTGCCGTTTTCCGAACTGCTCGAAAAACTTCCCTTGCCGCAGACGAAAAGACTGCACAAATCGCGCGAGACGCTCGACCGCGTGATGTATTCGATCATTGACGAACGCAGAAAATCCGGCGAAGACAAAGGCGATCTGCTCTCGATGCTTCTGATGGCGCAGGACGAAGACGACGGCGCGGCGATGTCCAACAAACAAGTGCGCGACGAAGCCCTGACGCTGTTTATGGCGGGACACGAAACGACCGCCAATGCGATGACTTTTACGTGGTATCTCTTGTCGCAAAACGAGGAAAAACGCGAAAAACTGCACCGCGAACTCGACGAAGTTTTAGGCGGCAAAACGCCGGATTTTGAAGATTATCCGAAATTAAAATACACCGAAGCCGTCTTCGCCGAAGCGATGCGCCTTTTCCCGCCCGCGTGGGCGATCGGCAGATTATCGGTCGAAGAACACACCTTCGGCGGCTACGAAATCCCGAAAGACGCGCTCATTTTGACGAGTCCGTATGTTACGCAAAGAGATAAAAGATTTTGGGAAAACTCGGACGATTTCATTCCCGAAAGATGGCAAAAACAAAGCGTCAAAGAAGCGGGAAACAAATTCACATATTTCCCGTTCAGCCGCGGCGTGAGAAGCTGCATCGGCGAAAGTTTCGCGTGGATGGAAGGCGTTTTACTGATCGCAACTCTGGCGCAGAAATGGAAATTGAATTTAATGCCCGAACAAAAGATCGGTCTGAAGCCTTTGATGACTTTGCGTCCGAAATACGGGATGAAAATGCGGATCGAGAAAAGGTGAGCTAAATTACTTCCCAATCAAATTCTCTGAATTCACCGATCAACTGAAAATCTTTGGTGTTTGCCGTAAATAATTTAAAACCATTTCGAGCCGCGCTCATTGCCAGAAGCGTGTCGTTTGTCAGACGCGCCTTGCCGACTTTTTCGAAGCCATATTTTTTGCCGATCTTGTTTAGAACCTGTCCGGTGATTGACCAATCGCTCTGATTCGGCACAAGAAGACGTTTAACTTTCGTGAAATCGTTTTCAAGTTTGGTCAAAACCTTAACCGATTTTTTGTCCGACGCGCCGACATAAAGTTCTTCTAAAACAACCGCGCTCAACCAGAGCGGCGAATTCTCGTTTTGCCTTTGCCGCAGAATTTCCGCGTTTCCCTGACGCAGTTGGTTAATGTAAATCGAAGTGTCGAAAATACAAGATTTTGACATCGCTTAATCTTCCAGATTTCCGAAAACGTCTTTGATCTCGATGCCGCTCTTCAAAAAAGTTTCCGTCGCTTTATACGCAATTTTGTTTTTTTCAGCTTCGGAAATTATCGAATCCAACGCCATTTCGATAGTTTCGGTTTCCGTGCGCGTTCCCAAAATTTTCTTTGCCAAATTTAATTTAGATTGATTCAAGATCAAATGTTTCCTTTTTTTTTCAGTTGTTAAACTCATAATTTGCACCTCTTATCAAATACTCATACACATCATATTCGATTTTATGTGTATTGGGCAAATAAAATTCGTCAGATAAATTTACGCCCGAAATACGGGATGAAAATGCGGATCGAGAAAAGATAACAAAATCAATTATGGATTGGGAAAATTATTCTGTTAATCGAAATTTATCATTCGCCTGAAGATTTTTCCTGCAAATAAGCATCGTAAACGCCCTTGACGGCGGGAACGGCGTTTGATGCGCCGAAGCCGGAGTTTTCTATTAATGCGATGACCGCGATTTCCGGTTTGTAGGCGGGCGCGAAACTGACGAACCAAGCGTGATCTTTATTTTTACCCGTGTCTTTGCCGACTTCGACAACTTGCGCCGTCCCGGTTTTTCCGGCGATTTCCAGTTCGCTCATCTTTAATCTGCCCGCCGTTCCGCCATTGTTAACCACGCCCCACATTCCTTTCAAAACAATTTCATTTTGCTCTTTTGTCATCTCGATGATTTTCGGTTCGGGATGATCGAAAATGAAGCCTGCCCGTTCGGGGACATAGTTTTTATCACCTGTTTCGCCGATTGCGCCGACAGGTTTGAATTCTTTTAGGAAATGCGGAATGAACATATTTCCGCCGACTCCGACGCTCGAAACGGCGCGGATCATAGAGATCGGCGTAACGACGACTGTATCTTGTCCGATTGACGCGAAAACCGTGCGAATGTCGCTCCATTTGCCCTCGCGTTTTTCGACGATCGGTTTCCACGTTTTCGGTGTTTGACTGGTTTTTTCATTCGGCAGGTCAATTCCGGTCGGTTTGTCATATTCGAATGTTTCGATCCATTTTATCATTCCTTCAATTCCCATTTTCAAACTTAGACGGTAATAATAACCATCGCAGGAATATGTAATAGCGGCGGGTAGATCGGGTGTGCCGTGATTTCCGCTGGTATCGCGCGTAAAACGGTTGCCGACCTGAATTCCGCCCCCGCAAACGATGTGTGAACTTGCAACTGTGATCGCACCTTGTTGAAGCGCGCCGACCGATTCGGGAATTTTCCACGTCGAGCCGGGATGATAACGCCCTTGAATCGCACGGTTGAGAAGCGGGCGTTGTTCGTCGGTGTAATAGGCGGCGATTTCCTTTCGTCCTTCGGGCGTTGCGCTTCCGGCGACGAAAATATTCGGGTCGAACGACGGCGCGGAAGCCATCGCCAGAATCTCGCCGTTGTTCGGGTTCATCGAAATTATCGCGCCGCGTTTGGTGGCGGAAACGGCAAGTTGTTCTTCAGCCGCCGTCTGCAAATCGAGGTCAATCGTTGTGTTCAAATCCTGTCCGGCTTGCGGTTCGATACGTTCGACTTCACTTTGAATTCGTCCGCGACTGTCAACGATTACTTTTCGATAACCGTCGCGTCCGCGCAAATATTTATCGTAATACTGTTCGAGTCCGCCTTTGCCGACAATGGCGCCTGGTTTGAAATTTTTATATTCTTCTTTTTCAAGCTGTTTCGGACTGATTTCGCCGACGTAACCGAGAACGTGCGCCAGAGTTTTTTTTAATGGATAAAATCTCTGCGGCTGAATCTCGACGCGCAGTTCGGGATATTCCAACTCGTGAGATTCAACCCATGTTATATCCTGAATCGTCGCACTTTTCTTTAAAACGAGCGTGTCCGTTGCGGGCTGAGATTTTATAAAATCCAAACGCTCGGCGACAAACTCGCGTTCGATGGATAAACCTTGCGCGTAAACGTCAACTCGGTCGCCGACATCTGTGTTTTTCAGCGGCTCGGAATTTACGGTGATATTATAAACCGGACGCGAATCAACGAGAATTTTTCCGTTGCGGTCAAAAATCGCCCCGCGCGGCGCGGGAATCGGAATCAGGCGAACTCGCTGATTTTCCGCTTTTTCGGTGTAATAATCTCCTTTACCGATTTGAAGATAATAAAGTCGAACGCCGAGAATTATCAGCGCGACGAAAACTAAAATATTAATGACGCGGATTCTGGCGAATAAATTTTGAGTTCGATCATCTATCTTCATAAAATGTAAATCCAGAAGTAGATTAACAAAATTTGCGGCTAAAACAAACATTTTCGAGGTTAAAATAAAAAATATGTTTGACTCAAAATCCGCCGAACAAATTTGCGAAATAAACCGTAAAAGTTTATGTTGAGAATGTAGCCGATCAGAAAGAACGGCGAAAATTTAGAACACGGAGAGTGTTACAGACAAATGAATAAAAAATATGATTACGGAATCGTCATCGGACGATTTCAGCCATTCCATTCAGCACATCAAGAATTAATTAAATACGCATTAAAACTAGCTGAAAAGGTGATCGTCATTCTCGGTTCGGCGCGAAGCGCGTCCGACATCAGGAATCCTTTTACGCCCGCGATGCGCGAGGAAATTATCCGCGCTTCGTTTCCGAAAGACGAAGATCGCCTGATTTTCCGCGCCGTGCGGGATTATCCGTATAACGATCATTTTTGGACGACGGAGATTCAAAATACGGTTAATCAGATCGTCGAAGACGGCGGAAACGAACACGCGCAGACGGCGATTGTCGGATTTTTCAAAGACCGCAGTTCGTATTATCTGAATATGTTTCCGCAGTGGAATTTCGAGGAATTTTACGCGGCGGACAAAAAACTTTTCGGCATTCACGCCAGAGACATCCGCGAAGATTATTTTTCCGGCGGCGACGCTTGGAAAACGAAAGTTCCCGCGAAAACCGCGAATTATCTCGAAGCGTTTAAAACTACCGAAACTTACGAAAATCTCGAAAAGGAAAACGAATATCTGCGGAAATACAAAGCGGACACGCAGTTTGTCGGCGTAAATTTCCCGCCGGTTTTCGTTACGACGGACGCGGTCGTCGTCGAGAGCGGTCACGTTCTCGTCATACGGCGCGGTTTTCAGCCGGGAAAAGGTCTGCTCGCGCTTCCGGGCGGATTTCTAAAAGCCGATCTGACGCTCGAAGACAACGCGATCAAGGAATTAAAAGAAGAAACGCAGATCAAAGTCCCGTCGCAGGTTTTGCGCGGCAGTATCAAAAATCAAAAAGCCTTCGATCATCCCGAACGCTCGCAACGCGGGCGCACGGTAACTTTCGCGTATTACATCGAACTCGAACCGAAATTAAAAGAAGGTCTGCCGCGCGTCAAAGGCGGCGACGACGCGAAAAAAGCGTTCTGGCTTCCGCTCTCCGCGCTCGGCGAGATGGAAGAGGAATTTTTTGAAGATCATCTTTCAATAATTCGTTATTTTTTGGGATTGTAAAATAAATTTGCTACAGAGTTCACAGAGAACACGGAGAATAAAAAAACCCAAACTCTGCGCGCTCTGTGGACTCTGTGGCTAGAAATAAAAATTAGATTTCTGGGTAAGAAATCGAAAATAGGAGAAATAAAATGTACGAAATAAACAGAATAATTGACACGGACAGCTACAAAGCATCGCATTATTTGCAGTATCCGACGAACACGACGCTGGTTCATTCATATCTCGAATCGCGCGGGACTGAACGGAATTGGGATTCGACGGTGTTTTTCGGATTGCAGTATATTTTGAAGCGTTTTTTTACGGAAAAATTTACGCTTGAAATGGTCGAAGAAGCGCGTGATCTGATCGCTAAACACGGCGTGCCTTTTAATTACGAAGGCTGGAAATCATTGGTCGAAAAGCATAATGGAAAGCTGCCTTTGCGCGTTCGTGCGGTGGCGGAAGGGACGGTCGTGCCGCTTCATAACGCTTTGATGACGGTCGAGAATACGGACGCGGAATTTTACTGGCTGACGAGTTGGTTTGAGACTCAGTTGATGCGCATTTGGTACCCAATTACAGTTTCGACGCAGTCGTTTTACATCAAGAAAAATTTCTACAAATTCCTGCAGGAAACGGCGGACAATGCCGACGCTGAGATTAATTTCAAGATTCACGATTTCGGCTCGCGCGGCGTGTCTTCGCAGGAAACGGCGGCGATCGGCGGCGCGGCGCATCTGGTGAATTTTCTCGGTTCCGATACGATGTCGGCATTGCTTTTGCACCGCGATTTCTATAATTCGGAGATCGCCGGATTTTCGATTCCCGCCGCCGAACATTCGACGATTACGAGCTGGGGACGCGAGAATGAAATTGACGCTTATCGCAATATGTTAAAGCATTTCGCCAAACCCGGCGCGACGGTCGCGGTCGTTTCCGATTCGTGGAACATCTACGAAGCGGTCGAGAAAATCTGGGGCGAGCATCTGAAACAGGAAGTAATTGATTCCGGCGCGACCGTCGTGATTCGTCCCGATTCGGGCGATCCGATCGAGGTCGTTTCAAAGATCACGAACATTTTAGCCGACAAATTCGGCGTTACGACGAACTCAAAAGGCTACAAAGTTCTGAAAAACGTCCGCGTGATTCAAGGCGACGGCGTGAACGAAGATTCGGTGAACGAGATTTTGCAGAAATTAAAAGACGAAGGCTTTTCCGCGTCGAACATCGCATTCGGCATCGGCGGTTCGCTTTTGCAGAAAGTTAATCGTGATACTTTGAAATTCGCTTACAAATGTTCGGCGATCGTCGTCGAAAATGAATTGCGCGAAGTTTACAAACAACCGATCACGGACGCGGGAAAGATCAGCAAAAAAGGTCGTCTGGATTTGATTAAAGACGCGAACGGCGAATTTCAAACGGTGAAATTATCCGACATCGAAACAATTTCGGCTGAAAATTCACAGCTTCGGACGGTTTATGAAAATGGAGAACTTTTAATTGATGATTCGTTGGACAAGATCAGGCTAAGAGTTAAGTAAAACCATAACCTTATATTTAACGTCAGTTCGGGATAAGCAGTTGAAGACGGCAGTATATTTGTAGCTTTAAACGCAAGTTATGGAAACGATTACAGCGAAGATTCAAGCGGTTGAACAACTGCGATTATAATTTATGCCGCTATTTTCAATGGCTTTAATGATAATTGTTGCGGTTTTCCTACATCTTGCGACATTGGCTGCAAATATAATTCCGATTTCATCGGCTAAAACCGAATTTTATATCTCGAACTGACGTTACTTAAGTAGTTTGCCAAAAATGTATTAAACTATCTGCACTATGGGCAGAATTATCAAAGTTGAATTAGATGACGATCTCCGAAAAGAACTGGAAAAAGGCTATCGAAATGGTCAAAGTCATGCTTTTCGCACTCGATGTCAGATGGTCTTGTTAAAAAGCGAAGGACGCAAATCAAAAGACATTGCCTCATTTTTAGGGTTTTGTCAGCAAGCTGTCAATAATTGGCTCAAGCGATATAAAGCCGAAGGTATCGAGGGTTTAAAAGTCAGGGCAGGACGCGGACGACCCGCGATCTTGTCTCGAACCGAAGACTTGGAAGCTGTCAAAAAAGCCGTCCGGAAACATCGGCAGCGAATTTCGATTGCCAAAGTCGAATTGGAAACTACTCTCGGAAAAGAGTTTTCTAATCGAACTTTAAATCGGTATCTAAAAAATTTAACTGCCGATATAAGCGAATTCCGAGACGTTTGAAAAATAAAGAAAATGAAGTAGTTTATGAACATAAAGTTGACATTTTAAGAGAGTTGGAAAATTTGTCCGAGCAAGAAATAATAGATTTGTATTACTCGGATGAAAGCAAAGTCAGCTTAACTCCGTGTGTTCCATATGGTTGGCAATTTCCCGATGAAGAAGTTTTTATGCCGACGCAAAAAGGTGCGGGCTTAAATTGTTTTGCTCTCTTAAAAAGAAATAACGAGTGTTTGATTGAAACCACGACCGAGAATATCAACAGTCAATTCGTTTTTGAAAGGTTGGAAGAATTATCAACCAAATTGAAAAAGCTGACGGTCGTAGTTTTAGATAATGCTCGAATTCATACTTCAAACCTTATCAAAGAACGCCTCGCAGTGTGGCAAGCAAGAGGATTGTATCTCTTTTATTTGCCGAGATATTCGCCGCATTTGAATATTGTTGAAATATTGTGGCGAAAGTTAAAATATGAATGGTTAAGTCCGGGTGATTATCAAGCTAAAGAAAATTTGTTCTACCAAATCAGATTAGCTTTGAAAGCAGTCGGACAGAGTTTATTAATTAAGTTTTCAAAATTTAGACTTACTTTAACTTAAATATGTCCGACTACTTACAAACTAAAACGTAATCTAAAGGTAAAAGAAATTAAAAATCAAAATCAATGTAATTTGATGAACAAACAAATTTGTTGTTATGTGTTAATTTAAGAAGTAATGTTTTTTGATAGTTGGCAGGACTTACTGCGAATTTTAATTAGTGCCGCGTTTTCTTATGCTGCAATTGTTTTGTGGCTGAGAATTTCGGGAAAACGGACACTTTCTAAATGGAACGCTTTTGATTTTATCGTAACAATCGCGCTCGGTTCAATTCTGGCATCGGTGATTTTATCGAAGGATGTAAAAATTCTCGACGGAATACTGGCGACCTTTCTGTTGATACTTTTCCAATTCATCATCACGCTTTTGTCAGTGCATTTTAAGATTTTCGATAAAATTTTTAAGTCCGAACCGAAATTTCTTTATCTCGACGGCGAATTTCTCGACGACAATATGAAAAGCGAACGTGTTCCTAAACCGGAAATTCTCGCCGCGATTCGCACTTCGGGAATTTCGGCATTAGAAGATATAAAAGCCGTCGTTCTGGAAACGGACGGAAGTTTCAGCGTCATCGAAAATTCCGATTCTGATAAAGATTCCGCACTTTCCGATGTCAAAAAATAATTTTTGAGAATTTATGCCGTATAAAAAAAAACGGAAACAAGCCGAAAGTAATAATCAGGACGAAAAAAGAGGTCAGGAAAGTTTGTTTGTCGGCAGCCGTCGTGCGCTTTACGGCGGAATTATCGCGGGCGCGGTGACGCTTGTCGGACAATGGCTTCTCGGTTCTATTTACAGCGGTTACGAAGCGCGCCAGTTTCTCGAATCAATGAGTTCGTCTGCGCTTTATTTCGGAAGCGCGATAGTTACGGCTTCGGCGACGATTTTGGCTTTAATGTTGACGATCCTGAGTCTTACCTCGCAATCGGACGATGATTTTGACAAAGTTTTTTATCTGCGAATCGAACGCATCGGAAAACTCGCCACGATTGCCTTAATGGGCGGAATCGTTCTCCTGCTTTTTTTGAGTATTCCGATTAAGGAAGCCGACAAAGTTCCGAGTTCGTGGTTTACTATCATATATTATATTCTGATGACATTTCTCGCCGCGCTCGCCGGAATTTTGATTTCGATTGTATTGATGCTTCAAAATTCTATCGGAAGTTTGATCAATATAATTCGCCCGTCCGCCGAACAGGAAGAAAAAGCAGTTGAAAAAGAACACGACAGAAAGGAAGAATCTGAATAACTTGTTCCTAAAAAAACATTGACTGATTACCATAAACATTAGTCGAAATATATAATTAAACCGAAAAATATACTAAAGGAGAAAATTATGATTTCAGCAACCGGCACTCAAGTGGCTAAAAATAAAATTTTGGAAGGCTTAGAGAAATCGAGATTGGAAAAACTCAAGTTTGTCGAACTTCCGCTCACAAAACGTTTATACGATCCGCACGAAAAAATCGAATATGTTTATTTTCCCGAAAATTCTGTTATTTCTATAGTTACGATGCTGTCGGACGGCAGAGGCGTTGAAGCCGGAATCATCGGCAAAGAAGGAATGGCAGGCGCGTTTGCCGCGTTCGGAGAAGATGTTTCGCCGCGCGAAGCGACGATTCAATTAGGCGGTTCGGGTTGGCGAATGAACGTCGAAGATTTCCGTGAAATATTCGAGGAAAGCAAGGAATTTCGCCGCGAAGTTCTGCGTTTTGTTTACGGTTTCGTCGCGCAAATTTCACAAAACGCGGCGTGCATCTGTTATCACCGCATCGAACAGCGTCTGGCGCGTTGGTTTTTGATGTTCGAAGATCGTGCGCCTAGCAAAACTCTCGGTCTAACGCAGGAATTTATCTCGCAAATGCTCGGCGTTCATCGTCCGAGCGTGAGTAAAAACGCTAATGAACTGCAAAAAATGGGTTTGATAAAATACAATCGCGGCACGGTGCGTATTATTGATCGGGAAGGTTTGGAAAATCTAGCTTGCGAATGTTACGCGGAAATCAACCGCAATCTTTCATCAAACAATAATTGAAAATATATGTAAGATAAAAGACAGACGAGGCGGTTAATCTGTTTTATTCTTGAATTCAAAACTTAGCGGATTAAAATCAAAGTTTTGGGTCAAGGGGGGAAGAGACGGATCATCCTGTTAGGAATGCTCCGTCTTTTCATTTTTCTGCAATCGTTCGGTGTTGCAAATAGTTTATTTGGTGACGGTAATTTCTCTCATAGTCGAATTATAACCGCCGTTTTCGACTAATTTGCCGCCAGCATCAACGAGTTCGAGTTTAACTTCGTGTTTGCCGTTCGTCCAGCCAGTAAACCAGATCGGTTGCCATTTTTCGATCATTTTCAATTCCTTGCCGTCAACCGTCAGACGCACTTTATACTCGCCGCCGTCGCCGGAAAGTTTGGCGTTCGTCAGCCAGAAATCAACCATTATCGCTTCGGCATCCGCGCCTTTGTATTCGCCTTTCGGACGCGAATATGTCAGCAATGGTTTTGTTTTATCAATTGCGCCCGCCGTGCTTTCTTTCATTTCCTTGCCTTCGGCATTAGCGTTTGAATTGGCGTTTGCCATCGTTTGATTCGCGTTTGTTGTAGTCGGTTTCGTCATGTCCGCGCCGCCGTTTTTGACGGTGAATTTCACCATCTGAAACGCATTATCGTCTTTGTAGCTTTCGTGCCACGGGCGCGACGGAAAAACGCGCAAAGTGTGTTCGCCGTCGGAGACGTTTTTCAATTCAAACTCCGAATCGAGATTGTAATACGCTTCATACGGCTGATTGTCCAAAATAACGTGAATGTGATTTCCCATTCCCGTCGCCGGATCTTTCATCGGTTTGTAACCTTTCAGATCGCCGCCGAGCGTAAGTTTTACTTTCACGGTCGAAGATGCAACCATCGCGCCGTCTTTCGGTTCGACAAACTGCAAAGTCGGCGCGGCTTGATCCTGCTCACCGCGTTCGCCCATCATATCTTTGATCTTTTGCGGGCGTTCCGTTTCCGTCAAATTCTGCGCCGTATTCGTGTTTGAATTCGCCGAATTTACATTCATCGAATTCGTATTTGCCGTGTTCGTGTTCGTCGCAGGCTCGCAAGCCGCCATTAAACCAATTCCAATTAAAATAATAAAAATTGTCGTGTATTTCATAATATTCAATTACGAATTTCAAATTACGAATTGTTTTCAGTCGTAATTTGAAACCCGCTTTAAAGATAAAAACTAATTCGTAATTTCTTCCCCATTCGTAATTCCTTCCCCCAAAACATCGGCGAAGTGTTTCACGATTCTGTCTTCGACTTTCGCCAGTTCGATCTCGTTTCCCAAAAGTCTTTCCATCGAAATTACCGGTTCGCCTTCGCACGAGATTATCCAGTCATAATAACTCAGATCGGTGTTCACGTTCAGCGCAAAACCGTGCGTCGTCACCCAACGCTTGATGTGAACTCCGATGGCGGCGATCTTTCCTTCTTTAGTGTGAACGCCCGTTAAGTTTTCCAGGCGAAATGTTTCGATTCCGAAATCAGACATCGCGCGTATCAGAACTTCTTCCAGATCGCGCACATATTTATGCACGTCTTTTCTGTGCGGCGAAAGACTTATTACCGGATAACCGACGAGCTGCCCGTTGCCGTGATATGTAACTTTCCCGCCGCGATTCGTTTCAAAAACCGTCGCGCCGAGATACGCGAGCGTGTCTTCGTTCGCCAGAACACCGTCCATTTTCGCCCGCCGTCCGAGCGTGTATGTGTGCGGATGCTCGAGCAAAAGCAGATAATCCGTTTCGCGCTTTTCGATAACTTCCGTTTCTAATTCTTTTTGTAAATCGAGTCCCGCCGCATAATCAATGCGTCCTAAACGGCGAACCTCGAACCGTCGTTTTGTCATCTCTTTATCAACTCAAGTATGATTTTACTTGGAAATCTCTTCCATAATCAATGTGAGAAAAAAATGTTTAATAAACTATTCACCCGAAATCTGCCGAAAATCTTAATTATTTTAGTCTGCATCTTCGCGCTGAACGCCGTCGCCGACGCACAAAGGCGAAAGAGCAGAACGAAAAATGCGAGTCCGAAAGCGACTGCCGCCGTAAATAACGCGGTCATTAAAGAAGGCGCAAGCAAAGTCGGGATTCAACTAAAAAATCTGACAAAATCTATTTTTCTTCTCGGCAGCATCGCTCAGGGAATCGAAGATATTGACAAACAAGTTCGCGTCGGAAAAGCGTCGAGAGAATTAAAGGCGCAAAACGAACAAAACAAAGCCGATGTCGTTGCCAGCATCCGAAGTCTTCGAGCCGGTTTGGTGGCAATGGAAATTGATTTTCGCGTCAAACCCGAACTCAAACCGTATTTACCACAGATTAAAGGAATTATAGATATGAGTGCGCAAGCTGAAGATTTAGCTCTCGCGGGAAGATTTACCGATACGGGAAAACAATTTTTATTGATTGTCGAGAAATTAACCGATGCGCTCGTCGAAATGCCTTAAAATACAGGCAGAAACCCGACAATTATGGATGGTGCTGTTAAAATCCGAGAATGGTGATTTTGAAGAATGCGTTCAGAGTAAGAAACTAACTTAATCCTAGCTGACCACACTCTCCATGACTGTATGGTTTCTACATGTCTAATTAACACAAGCCTTTACTCGACTTTCGACCGTTTCTCTAATCATTTGCAGATTCTCTTTCGAATCAGCTTCAAAACGGAGAACCAGAATCGCCTGAGTGTTTGAAGCGCGAACCAAACCCCAGCCGTTTTCAAACAAGATTCTCGCGCCGTCAATCGTGATTACTTTGTTGGTTTTTTCAAATTCTTCGGCGATCTTCTTGACGATTTCAAATTTCTTTTCTTCCGCGCAATCGAAACGAAGTTCGGGAGTGGAGAATGTTTCGGGCAGATCGGCGAGCAATTCGGACAGTTTTTTATCCGTTTTCGATAAAATTTCCAAAACTCGCGCGCCCGCGTAACAAGCATCATCAAAACCGTAAAAACGGTCGGCAAAGAAAATATGCCCGCTCATTTCGCCTGCGAGAACCGAGCCGGTTTCCTTCATTTTCGCTTTGATTATCGAATGTCCGGCTTTCCACATTATCGCTTTTCCGCCGCGTTTTTCGATGTCGTCGTAAAGATTTTGCGAACATTTTACTTCGGCGATAATGGTCGCGCCCGGAATTTCTTCCAACACGGAACGCGACAATAAAACCATTAATTCGTCGCCCCAGATAATTCGCCCGTTTTCGTCAACAATGCCGATTCTGTCGCCGTCGCCGTCAAACGCGATTCCGAGATCCGCGCCCGTCTCTTTTACTTTTTTGATCGTGTCGGCGAGATTTTCCGTCACCGTCGGATCGGGATGATGGTTCGGGAAATCGGAATCAGGCTCGATAAAAAGATTGACGAGTTCAACGCCCAATTTTTCATAGACCGGAACTGCGGTAACGCCGCCCATTCCGTTTCCCGCATCTAAAACGGCTTTTAATTTACGCCCGCCGAAATTCACTTTCGAGAGAATGTCTTTTTTGTAATTTTCCAAAACTTCGAGCGTTTCCTTTTCGCCTTTGCCTTCGGAAAAATCGCCCGACAGAGCGATTTGTTTGATTTCCTGAATCTGTTCACCGAAAAGCGTCTGTTTTCCCAGACAAACCTTAAAACCGTTGTATTCCGGCGGATTATGCGAACCCGTAATCATCACGCCGCCGTCAACGTCTTTCGTAAAAACCGTATGATACAAAACCGGAGTCGGAACTTGCCCGACGATCACGGCATCACAGCCCGTCTGATTAAAACCTTTCGCCAGAAGTTCGCAAAAAACGGGCGAACTTTCCCGCGCATCGTAACCGATGGCGATGCGTTTCGCGCCGTTTTTGCTGAAAAATGTGCCGAGTGCTTCGGCTAAAACTTCGACCGTTTCTTCCGTTAAATCCTGCCCGACGATTCCGCGTATATCGTATTCTCTGAAAATTTGTTCATTCATATTGAAGTCGGATTTCAAATTTTAGATTTCAAAATGTTTATATTTAGTAATTAAACTTTATGATCTGATTATTTGAATCTCATTAATCAAGATAAACGGTTTAGCCGAAAATTTGAAATTTGAAATTTGAAATTTCAAATCCGATTTCTGTTATAATCCCGAATGGCTTTGGCAACACGGTTTTGGTTCAAAGCATCGAAAACAACGTCAAAAGTTTGATTTTATTATGAAAAAAGTATTTCAACCGCTATTTCTGTTATTTATTTTAACTGCTTTTGTTTTTTCCGCCTTCGCTCAAGATGGTAACGACACGGTCGGAACATTCGAGGTTCGCCTTCCGGTTACGGTCAAAGACAAAAAGAATAATCTTGTCGCCGGTCTGACGAAAAGCGATTTCGTCGTTTATGAAGACGGCGTTCCGCAAGACCTTACTTTTTTTACTGATGAGAAATCAAATCCGCCGATTTATGTCGGCGTTTTGATGGACACATCGGTTTCGACCAAAGGTAAACTGGATTTTGCGAAAGACTCGGCTAAAAATTTGATTTATACGATAACACAAATCCGCAAAGATAAAGCGGCGTTTATGACTTTTGATCACGATGTTCTTTTACGTCAGGATTTTACGGATAAATTGGATTTACTAGCCGCCGCGGTTGACGGCGTGGACAAAGCCGGTTCGCAAACTGCACTTTACGATGCTTTGTGGACGTTTACCGATGAAAAATTAACAAATGCCGCAGGCAGACGTGTGATAGTTATTATCAGCGACGGCGATGATACGTTTAGCCGTGCCAATATTGACGATGTAATTGACATCGCGCAGAGAACGGAAACGACGATTTTCGGGATTTCAACTAAAGAAGGATTTGCGGGAACAGTGCCGGGCGTTGACCTCGGAACGGTTAAAGATAAAGGCGATAAATATTTGATGCGACTTTGTGAAGAGACGGGCGGCGAAGCGTTTTTTGAAAACAATGTAACTGATTTGGAAAGATCGTTTACAAAAATTTCTAAAGAACTGCATAATCAATACATCATCACATACCGCCCGCAAAATCAGAATTATGACGGCAAAAAGCGCAAAATCGAAGTGCGTTTCAGGGATAAAAATATGGAAAAGAAATATAAAATCCGCACAAAAGACAGTTATCGCGCCGTCAAAGATACTTTGAAATAGTAACGCGGAAGTTTGTTATTGATCCGAAAAACAAGTTTGTAAAAAATATATGACCTGGAAAAAGAATACTTTAGTTTTAATGATCGGAATTTTGTTTGCGGGAGCGGCGTTTTTCGGAATTGATGTTTCGAATGCACAAACCGCAAATCCGAAAACAGTTCCTACGCCGCCGCCGCTTTCTACGCCGAACGATGAACCGATTATTGATGATGAACCGCTTATTATCGAATCGGAAGTTGTCAACGTGCTTTTCACCGCGCAGGACAAAAAACGCCGCCTGCTGACGACCTTGAAACAGGGCGACGTAAAACTTATCGAAGACGGCAAAGAGCAGGAAATCGTTTATTTCAGCAGAAAAGTTGATCTGCCGCTGAGTCTGGCGATTTTAATTGATACGAGCGCGTCTCAAGAGCGAACTTTGCCGGAAGAAAAAGAAGCGGCGAAATCTTTTATTGATGCCGTCGTTCGTCCTCAGAAAGACGAAGTAGCGATTATTTCATTTACCGGAGAATCAACGCTCGAACAATCTATGACAAACAATGTGTCGCGTCTGCGGCGTGCGGTTGACCGCGTGGAATTCGTTCCGCCTTCGGGTTATATCGGCGGCGGTGTGATTGCTCCGGGAACGCCGCCGATCTCCGGCAGAAATCAAATGACGCAAGGTTCGACGGCAATTTGGGATTCGGTTTGGGTAACGGCGGATGAAATTCTCGGACCTGCGCCCGACAAGACTCGCCGCGCCATAGTTTTGCTGACCGACGGCATAAACACCTCCGGGCAGAAAAAACTGGACGAAGCTGTGCAATCCGCGCTGAAATCCGAAGCGGTAGTTTATTCCATCGGAATCGGGGATAATTTTTACAACAAAGTTGATACGGGCGCATTGCGGAAAATCTCGGAAAGAACAGGCGGACGGGCGTTTTTCCCGCGCGACGAAGGCGAATTACGCGAAGCATTTGCTCAAATTCAAGACGAGATGCGGTCGCAGTATCTTATTGCTTACGAACCTGTTAATCAAGCCCGCGACGGTTCTTACCGGACGATTGATATTCAACTGATAAATTCCGATTTGAACAGACAGGGAATTAAACTCACGCATCGCCAGGGTTATTTCTCCAGAACATCAAAGTAAGGAAATCCGAAAAATAAAAATGCCTGACATTTTATAAGTGTCAGGCATTTTTTGTTTTATATGATAAATTTCAACTTAATTTTTTTTATCTAAATCCAACATCAAAGCCATACGATAAATCGCCGGTGAATCAACTTCAATTTCTTTGCTTGCTTCGTTTCCTTTGACGGAAGCCGTAACGCGGAATTTCGCCGCGCCTTCAGGAAACCGAAAAACAAATTCACCGCTCTGACTCGTATAACCAGAACCGACTTTGCGGGTTTTTCCGTTTTCCGAAATCTGTTCAATTTCGACTTTTGCTCCGCGAACGCTCAAACCGCCCTCCGTAAAAACTCCGCCGCGAATGATAACCTGCGTTCCTTCATCAACTCGCAAAATCAAGCGGTTTCCCATATCGCCGGTTTTGTTTTTTCGGATTTCGACGTTATAAAAAACGCCGGAACTGTAACCGTCAGCTTCAAAAAGCAGGTTATATCTTCCAACTTTTAAGCCTTCGATAAGAAAACTTCCGTCTTTGTCGGTTTTAACGCTTTTGAGGTCTTCGCCGTTCTGCCGCGCAGTTACCGTCGCGTTTGTGATTCCGTCGCCGTCCGGTGTGCGAACTTTTCCTTTTACGCCGCCCGTAGATTGCGCGAAGACGCTGACGGCGGACAAAGCGATTGTTAAAATAAATAATCCAAATATTTGAAAATACTTCATAAAATTTACGCCTTCGCAGTTTCGGTTTTTAACTCTTCACGAAATTGTTCAGCTACATCATTGATGATTTTATCAAGTCCGCGGGTTGGATTATAACCTAATAAACGTTCGGCTTTTTCGAGCGACGGGACGCGTCTTTGCATATCTTCAAAGCCTTCGCCGTAAACCTCATCATACGGAATATATTTGATTTCGCTTGAACTTTCCGTCATTTCAATCGCTTTTCCGGCGAGTTCTTTGATGCTGGTTTCCTGATCGTTGCCGAGATTTATCACCTGACCGAAACATTCGGGCGTTTCGAGAGTTTTCACCAAACCTTCGATGACATCTGCAACGTGACCGAAACAGCGAGCCTGATTTCCGTCGCCGTGAACAGGAATCGGTTCGTTTTTCAATGCGGATTTTATAAAACGCGGCACGACCATTCCGTATTGTCCGGTTTGGCGCGGTCCGACCGTATTGAAAAGCCGCACGACGACGACCGGCAGACGGGTTTCCTTCCAATGCGCGAGCGCGAGAAATTCATCCAGAGTTTTCGCGCAAGCGTAAGCCCAGCGATGTTTGTCCGTCGAACCTGTTAATAAATCGTCTTCTTCTCTAAAAGGAACGGTCGCACCTTTGCCGTAAACTTCCGATGTGCTTGGAATCAAAACACGTTTGCGATAACGCGAACAAAACTGTAAAACGATGTCCGTTCCGCGAAAAATCGTTTCGATGGTTTCGACCGGGCGTTCCATAATCAGTCGCACGCCGACCGCACTCGCCATATGATAAACCCGGTCGCTTTCGCGGATGAGTTCTTCCATTAAATCAACATTTAAAACCGTGTCAATTATAAGGCGAAAGTTTTCATCTCCTTCGAGATGCGCGACGTTTGAATATCGTCCGGTCGAGAGATTATCAATAACTGTAATGTGGTGTCCTTGCCCGATAAGCGTGTCAGCGAGGTGGCTTCCGATAAAACCCGCGCCGCCTGTGATTAAAATTTTCATAATATATTTTTCTATAAGCAAAAGAAAGTAGAATTTTATTACACTTGTAGAATTTTTTCCAGACTAAAAACAAGTAAACGATTTATGTTTCGTCGTCTTTTGCAATATAATCGGTGGCGGTATCAATTTTATGAGTTCCAAAGATTCCGAACAATTAGTTCTCAAAGCCGTCCAACAGAAAGAAGTTTCCAAAAAGCAAAGCGTTTTGCAAAAACTCTTTGCCGTCTGGTTTGATGCGTTCGTTTACAACCAGATTTGGGAAGACCCGCGCGTTGATCTGCAAGCGTTGAATTTGGGCGCGGATTCGCGTGTTTTGACGATTTCTTCCGGCGGATGTAATGCGCTGAATTACCTGATCGAAAACCCGCAAAAGGTAACGGCGGTTGATCTTAACCGTCATCATATTTATTTGCTTCGTCTGAAACAAACCGCGCTGAAATATCTGCCGTCGCACGAAGATTTTTTCGCATTTTTCGGTTTCGGAAAACAGGAAAAAAACGTCGCCAATTACGAAAAATATATTTCGCCGAATTTAGATGAAGACGCGCGAAAATTCTGGGAAAGCAATTCGTTTTTCGGCAAGATCGCGCACCGCAAACGCATTAATTTTTTTCAAAAAGGCGGACTTTACGAAAATTCGCGCAACGGTTATTTTTTGCGATTCTTTCACAAATTCTCGCGCGTTTTGGGCTGCAAACCCGATGAATTACTAAAAGCCGAAACGCCCGAACAGCAGGAAGAACTTTATCAAAAATACGTCGCGCCGTTTTTCGATTCTTTTTTGATTCAGATGCTCGGCAAAATGCCCGTGACGATGTTCGGTTTGGGAATTCCGCCACAGCAGTATGAAGAATTGAAAAAAGATTTAGCCGACGGCGGAAGTTTGATTGACGTTTACAAAGAGCGCGCTCATCGTCTCGCCGTCGAATATCCGATCTATGAAAACTATTTCGCGTGGCAGGCGTTCGCCCGAAAATACGATACGGAAAAACGTCTCGCCATTCCCGAATACTTAAAGGAAGAAAATTACGCGCGTCTAAAACAAAATGCCGACAGATTGGAAACAAAAATCGGTTCGGTAACAGAAGAGATAAAAAATGCACCGGACAAAACTTTCAACCGTTTTGTTTTCCTCGACGCGCAGGATTGGATGAACGCTGCAACAATGACCGATCTGTGGTCGGCAATCGCCGAAAAAAGCGAACACGGCTCACGAATTATTTTCCGAACAGCCGGCGCAGCTTCGCCGATTGAAAAAAATCTGCCTGCCGATCTGAGCAAAGAATTCCATTACGAAAAAGATTTCTCAAAAGAACTTTTCAAACAAGACCGCGCTTCGATCTACGGCGGATTTCATCTTTATACTTTAACCTGATTTGCCGGAAATTATCTCAGAAAACAGTTTGACAATACTTCACAAACGAAACGATATAAAAAAGTGAGATTAGATATGCAGACAAAGTTTTCCGGCACGGAAGCCGTAAATAAATGTTCAAATACTGATAAAATTCATTGATTGATAAAATAAAAAATCCGGTTTCCTTCTTTCAATTAATCTTCACCGCTTCAAAGTTTCCGTTTCCCGAAAAACCATCATTAACAGTGTGTTCCCTTTTGCCGGATTCGAGGGAAATTAAGACTTTACCGTTTTTGAAAACAATATCGGCAATCATCGGCGGATGCGGCGATTCGTAAAATTCTCCGGCTTCAAAACGTGCGAAATGCGCTTCGTCGTTTGTTAATTTTCCCGTTGCAATTGTGTATAATTTCTTATTTTCTGTTCCGGTTACATTGAAAAATAAAGTAACCAAATCCTCAAAACGCCAGACGGAAATTGTGCCGCCCGGTTTGATGCTTCTTTGTCGTCCTGCAAATCCGCCGGAATAGACGAATTTTCCGCTGGAAACTTTGTAATTCTCCGAAGAGTTTTTCCAATTGTCCGATGTTTCAATCATCAAACTTTCTTCTTGTTCAATAGAAATAACGGCGATTTGGAACGGGTAAGTCAACAAATCAGTCGTGATAGCACCGGACGCAGGTTTATTTAATTTTACATTAAATTTTTCGTCCGCTTGTCCGATTGAAACCGAATAACCGCCGCTTGTCTGTTCGCCGCCGAATGCCGCGATGACGGCTTGTTTCGTGAAATCAATTTCATCTGCGGGCGGCAAATCTTTTATTTTTTCTTGTAAAAGTTTGTAAGTTTCAGCGGAACGAGCGGCGAAAATGAACGGTTTTTCGATGTTTACATTTGAGTTTTCGCCGATTAATTTTATTTCATCCGCCGTTTTTAAATCTGTCGGTTCGCAAGCCGTGATTTTATCGTCAGCTTTTTTATTTTCGGTTTTATTTTGCGCCGAAATGCACGCCGCGAAACTTAAAATTATGATTGCCAGAATTGCCACTTTCAATTTATACATACAATTACCCGTTATTTTAATTCGTTTATCTCAAACCGCGCAATTTCACAAAAGTTTTGCATTTTGAACGCTGCTGATCTGACGCTTTGATGTTGAAAGTGTCGGATTTGTCACTTGTTTTGTAGAAACCTTGATTTCATATCGTTTTTGAGCTAATTTTATTCAAAAGTTTTCAAAACAATCAGAACAAAAAAAACTAAATGGCAAATACGGAAAGGGAAAACCGAACGGACGGCGTTCCGGTCGTCGAAGAATTATCGAAAGGGCAAATCTGGCAGGTCATCGGCGCGTCGAGCGCGGGAACGGTGATCGAATGGTATGATTTTTATATTTTCGGAAGTCTGGCGACGATCATCGCGCCGCTTTTTTATCCGCCGGGAAACGACACTTTCGCGCTGATAATGTATCTCATCACGTTCGCCGTCGGTTTTATCGTGCGACCGTTCGGCGCGTTGTTTTTCGGGCGCATCGGCGATCTCGTCGGCAGAAAATACGCATTTCTCGTGACGCTTTTGATAATGGGATTTGCGACCGCCGCCGTCGGATTTTTGCCGACGTTTTCGCAGATCGGCTGGTTCGCGCCCGTCGCTTTGATTCTCGTCAGAGTTCTGCAAGGTCTCGCGCTCGGCGGCGAATACGGCGGCGCGACGGTTTATGTCGCCGAACACGTTCCCGACGCGAAACGCGGATTTTACACGAGTTTTATACAAATTACGGCTTCGCTCGGACTTTTGATTTCGCTCGCCGTTATTTTGGGAATTCAAAATTCGATGAGCAAAGAAGCGTTCGCCGCGGACAGCTTCACGGCGGGCTGGCGAATTCCTTTTGTAATTTCCATCGTTCTCGTTCTTGCGTCGCTCTACATTCGCCTGCGAATGAAAGAATCGCCGATCTTTCAGCATATCAAAGCGACGGGAATGGCTTCGACGAAACCGATCATTGACGCTTTTGCGAATCCCGAAAACCGCCGCCGCGTTTTAATTTCGCTGTTCGGCGCGACCGCCGGACAAGGCGTTGTCTGGTACACGGGACAATTTTACGCGCTGTTTTATATGCAGACGATTTTGAAGATCGAACGGCAAACCGCGAGTTGGATCATCGCCGTCGCCATCGTTCTGGCGATTCCGTTTTTCATCTTTTTCGGCTGGCTTTCCGACAAAATCGGGCGCAAAAAAATTATGATGGCGGGCTGTCTTCTGGCGGTGATCTGTTATTTTCCGATTTATAAAGGAATGCAGTATTTTGCGGGAAATAATGTCGTCGCAATTCGTTCAACACCCGATCCAATTACAAAAGAACCAAAACTTCAGCCAGTTTCTCAATTTCGTGACACGACTGAATATGAACCAGTTACATCTGCGCCAAATGCAAATGTGACGATGCTTATTCTGCTCGTCTTCGTTCAGATGCTTTTCGTGACGATGGTTTACGCGCCGATCGCTGCGTATCTCGTCGAAGCGTTTCCGGCGAAAATCCGCTACACTTCGATGTCGCTGCCGTATCACATCGGCAACGGCGTGTTCGGCGGACTTCTGCCGACGATCGGACTTTTCGCTTGCGCTTACACGGGAAATATCTACGCCGGACTAATTTATCCGATAATCGTCGCTTCGATCACATTCGTCATCGGTTCGATCTATTTAAAGGAAACGAACAAGATGAAAATGTGGGACGAATTCAAATAACTCGAGTGCAATTTAAAAATACGGATTCAGCCGCTCGATCCGACGTTGTAACGCTGTATTTATTGTTATATTCGTAAATTCACTGTGATATTCACAAAATCGGTGGCGGATTCATAAAATCGGTGTCAGATTGGCAAAATCGCTGTGAGATTCGTAAATTTGCTGTGAGATTGATAAAAATCTTGTGAGATTCGTAAAAATCTTGTGAGATTGATAAAAATCTTGTGAGATTCGTAAAAATCTTGTGAGATTGATAAAAATCTTGTGGGATTCGTAAAAATTCTGCGGGATTCACAAATTGTCGAACTTGAATGACAAACGGCGCGTTCGCTGTGTTGATTTTAAAATGCTTCTTTTAATTTTGCACCGATAGTTTTAACTTCGGCTTTTATTGAATCTTCATCAATCGTTTTAATAAAATTTTCACGGTAAATCTCGCGCCCGCCGACGACTGTTAAAATCATATCGCGTCCGCCCGAAGAAAAAAGAACGGCGGAATAAATGTCGGAAACGGGCATCTGCGCGGGATTTTTCAGCGAGAGAATTATAAAATCCGCCTGTTTTCCTTTTTCCAAAGTTCCGATTTCATTTTCCAAACCTAAACTTTTCGCACCGCCGAAAGTCGCCGTTTCGATAATTTCTTTCGCGCTTAAGAAACGCTTTTTATCGCCGCGCGTTCTCGCCAAAAGTGCAGCGAAACGCGCTTCTTCCAAAATATCGCAGCTGTTGTTGCTCGCCACCGAATCGCTGCCGAAACCGACGGCGATCTGTTTATCCAAAAACATTTCGAGCGGCGCGATTCCGTGTCCGAATTTCGCGTTCGATTTCGGACAATGCGCGATTTTCGTTCCTGTTTCGGCGATTTTTGCGATGTCTGAATCAGAAACATTCACGCAATGCGCCAGTAACGGTTGTGTTTCCAAAACGCCGAGCTTGTCGAGATATTCGACCGAAGAACAATTCGGACTCGTCCATTCAAACCCGTAATTTTTATAGACACCCGCGAAAAATCCCGTGCCGTTTAATAAAAGTTCCTGTTCCTGAAGCGATTCGGCAACGTGAATTGACGTTTTTATACTTTCTTTTTTCGCAAATTCGGCGATCTTTCGGAAAAGTTTCGCGCTTACCGTGTAAGGCGAATGCGGCGAAAGTCCGATTTTGACGAGTTCGTTTTCCGTTTCTTTTAGTTCGAGAAATTTCGCTTTCAACTTTTCAAAATCGTCGTCCGCCGTTTTGTCGTCGGGCGAAAATTCCGTCTCCTGAAAAAGAACGCCGCGCAGACCGATTTTCTTGAGCGCGTTAAATCCGGCACGCCCCATTCGACCGATGTCGCCGAAACAAGTTACGCCCGCGCGTGCGCCTTCGATCACGCCTAAAATTGCGGCGGTTTCGATGTCATTATCACCTAAAACTTCCGCCCTCGCTTTGTTCAATTTCAACAACCACGCGCGAAAATCGTCTTCAACATCATCGAGAAAACCGCGCATCGCCGTAATTTCCAAATGAGAATGCGCGTTGACGAATCCCGGCATAATCACGGCTTCGCCGAAATTCTCGATTTCGGCTCCGGGAAAATTTTCTTTCAGTTCAGGAAATTTTCCGACGGCGAGAATTTTTCCGTTTTCAATTAAAACCGCGCCGTTTTCAAACGGTTCGGAAGAAATCGGCAAAACGAAATCGGCGGCGAAAATCTTCATTGTTTAATTGGTGCTTTCCTTATCGTAACGCTGCAAGATCGAGGAAACGTAAGCGCGTGTCGAGGGAATATTGATGCGTTCGAGAAATTCCTGACGGGTTAATTTTGAAGGTTCGGCAACGTCGTGCGTCCATTCTTCGACGCGGCTCGCTCCGGCGTTATAAGCGGCGAGCGTCATCGCTTTTTCGGCGGTGTAGCCGCGATATTTTTCCCGCAGTTCTTCGAGATACCAACAGCCGACTTGAATATTTCTTTCGGGATCGCGCAAGAATTCGACGACGTTTTCTTCCGTTTGTTGTTTTAGCGTCTGAAATCCCGTCGCTTTTGCCCATTCACGCGCCACGGTCGGCGTTATCTGCATCAAACCGACTTCGCCCGCATCGCCGACAGTCCACGCGCGGAAATACGTCTCTTCGTAGATAATATTTCTGACCAGATTTTTGTCGAGTTGATAGATCGCCGCCTGACGTTCGATCAGATCATCATAACGATGAGTCCAATAGCGCGTAAAAGCGAAGTATCCGAGAACTGAAAAAACGGCTAAAAAAAGCAAGCCGATAGCAATATTAGAGCGCATTTTAGAAGGGCAGAGTTACGCAGACGGCAGAATTGGCGGCTAATCTTTTTTGATTATAGTTTCCGTATTTATTTCAAATCCGCCGCTGCTTTTTCTATTTATATTTTCCAATACTTCATTTTTTTTTATTTTCGTCGAAAACGTGTTTTCAACAAACAGACCAACATTAAATTCAGCTTCGCGCGACATTTGTTCGCGGATCTCAATTAGTATTTCTAAAAATTTAGGACGACGATACATTCTATAAAAATGGTATCGAATTCGTTTGCCGTCCGTCAATTATCCTCTAAAGCGTGTGAACAAGAAATTCCGGCGTGATAACCGTCGGAACAAAGAAACCTGCCGACGTGTTGAAAAGCCGTATTCGCGCTTGTTTGCGGACGTTGGCGAGATGACCGAAATTCCACGTTACGAAATAATCTATCTTGTAAAAAGTTGCAAAAGCGATATGAAAAGCGTCGCCGATAAATTTACGATGAAAAATTCCGCGCGAAATATAACCTTCCGCCAAAATTGCCACTTCTTCGACAAATTCGAGTTTTTCGAGCGGTTTGACGAGTTTTAAATAACCCGTTCGATACGGTTCTTTCACACGCTCGAGTTCTTTTTCCACGAGAGTTGACGTAAACGGGCGATATTCTTCCAATTCACGTTCCCACCAGCGCATTGTCAAATCGCGCCGGAACGTATCGTCATTGTCGAGATACGCGCCGATGACCGAGGTTTCTAAATATAAACTTAATTTCATAAAAAACTAATTACAGGCAATAAATCATCAACCGCTATTTGTCATTTGGAACAAAAATAACTTCCGACTTTTCAAAATCGAATGTTACGCTGTAATTCTTCAAAAAGTTTCCGCCTAAAATTCCGGCTTGTGTATAACCCGATGCCTCATTTATAAGGTCTAAGTTAAGCGCGATTGCGGCGATCTGTTCGCGTGAATGAGTTCCGAAAGTAACTTTCGGTAGCATAAAGGAAGAAACGTTCTCAGTAATTCCCCCTGCGCCGACGACTCGCATTTTTTGCTTGGTTTCAAATTTTTTTATAGTTTCCATCGAAGCAACATCGCCGGAGATTACTGAGATAGTCGCGCCTGTGTCAACAATAAAATTTAAAGGCAAGTTTACACCTTCAATCATAACCTCACCGCTTAAAAATCCGCTGGATGTCAGACGCAGCGGCAATTTTAACACTTCGACAGTCGCTGTTTCCGGTTTTTTCTCATTATCATCTTTGTTATCTTTTTTTAGCAGCGTGAAAGTTTGATTTCCATAATCAATCGTCGTCAGAAATTTCGAAATTAAAGATAAACCAATATAGCCGTCAACTTTTTCGTCTATATTATGAAATTTGCGAATATAAACAGGAACATTTTTGATCTTCGCATCGCCGATTCCGACTGATTTCAGAAAACCATATACAATATTAAATTTTCCGTCGCCGCCGAGCGCACGCGCCTCGCCGCCTTTGCTGATCTGATTTATTTTCAATCTTTTTGCCGTATCATCGGAAATAACCGTCATTCCCGACCCAGTATCTAAAACGAATCGCAGAAGTTCGTTTTTGCCATTAACAATAACCTCAATGATTGGACGATCTTTGAGCAAAATAATGGGAACAACTGTTTTACCTGTATTTTTAGCTTGATAAAGCGCACGCTGATTGCCCAGATAATGGAGAAAATTAATCAATCCTTTGATTCGTTCGCGCCGTTCTACATCGTCATCCGGCGATATGCTCAAAAATCTGCGATATGCTTCGGCGGCTTCCTTGTATTTTTCATTGCGGGCAAAAGATTGAGCCAGCGCATAGACGAAATCAGGTTCATCATTATCATAGGCGACGGATGCGTTAAGTTTTTTCAAACTGTCGTCTATTCGATTCTCGTAAAAATCAAGCAATCCTAAACCAGCCCAACCGAGTGCTTCACGTTCATTTAAAACGACGGAATTTATCAACAACTTCTCAGCATCTTTGAAATTTCCCGCATTCAGGTAAATTGTTCCGAGAATTGCGTAAGCAAACGAATTATTTTTATCTGCCTGAGCAACCGGATAAGCCAGATCAAAGGCTTCGCGCAGATTTTTTTGTTTTACAAGCAAGTAAGCGAGCGCAAGTTTTGACGGGAAATCTTCCGGGTATTGAGTAACTGCCTGCCGCAGAATTTTTTCGGCTTCGGCAGCTTTTCCTTTGCGCGTCAGCTTTTCGGCTTTTTTTATCAATTCTTGCGCGTCTTCTGCATCAGTTACAGGAGTCTTTGAAAGTGTAATTGATGCAGAGATTGCCAAGACCGACAGCAAACACAAGAATTTTTCGAGGAATGAGAATCTGAATTTATTTGGGTAGAAATTTTCATTTTCCATTATTTTAGAGATACCTCCTCTCGATTTATCGGCGGATAAATTTCAGGATTTACTAAATCTGAAATTTCGATATTAAATCATTTCAATATTTCGCCGGTTTTCATTGACCAAAGAACTAAATCCATTTCATCGAAGTCAATTTCCAACTTTTCGGCGAGGTTTTTGAGCTTGTTTTCAACCGTTAGATACTTAAGCCGCGTATTTGGTGGCTTCGGGTCTTCAATTATTTTTAATTCCGCCAAACTCCGCAATATATGTTTGTCCAGAATTCCGTAACCGGGCAAGCCGATATTTCTTAGAAAATGACTCGCTTCTTTGTAACCTAAACCTTTTACGCCCTTTTCTTTAACGAGCCAGTCACGCCGTTCGAGATCGTCATCAAAACTCAATAATGTTTCCCGCAGACGCATTCCGCAATGTTCTTGTAAAAAGTTGCGCGAAGCGACGATATAACCTGCCCGAGCATTCGGATAACGATGAACGCCGACGAGTTTTTCCGTCAATTCCGCGTGATTTCCGTTCATCAAAATCGGACGCACGGCTTCGATCGAGCGCAAACCCATCTTTGCCGAACAACCGCCGGTGAAAAAACAGAAAACCATCTCTTCCCATAGTTTTTCGTCCGTGCCGTTTGCCCAAATCTCGCGGAATTCGTTCAGACGTGCCTGGACATCTGTGCGTCTTTCGACGTGGGCGGCTTTTATTTTTTCAATTGTTATCGGTTCTTTTTCTTTTTTCACAAGGTTTTTTGATTGTATGAATTTGTAAGAAAATATTCAACAAACATCCGTGTAATGCCGGATTTTATTTGTTTAAGGAGCATTACTCAACTTTGATTTATGCGACAATTTTTAGCTTACTTCGTCCGGGGAAAACAGATAAGATTTGATAGTTACAGATTTATGTTTTATAGTTTTTTCAGCAAAGTCCTTTCAGCTATCTATATAAAAATAAATAAAATATTATAATATGAAGGAGATTCAAGCGGAGAATTATTCCGATATGCAGCCTGCATTAGCTTTAGAAAACAAAACGACATTTAGAGAAAATTTTTATTTCCAACGCGATTTGCCCGAAAATTTACGGGATTTAGAAAAAATATCGTGGAATTATTATTGGTCTTGGAATCCGGTCGGCGCGGAAATTTTCCGCGAACTCGCGCCGGAATTGTGGGAAAAAGTCGAACAAAATCCGCGCCGTCTCTTAAAAGAGATCAGCGAACTTCGGCTTTGGCAAAAATCAACCGACGACGTTTACGTTGAAAAATTGAAGAACTTTGCCGCCGCGCAAGATGAATATTTAAACATCGCACCGGAAAATTTTGGTGAGATAAACGCCGAGAATCCGATCGCATATTTTTGCGCCGAATACGGTGTGAATAATTCGCTGCCGATCTATTCGGGCGGTTTGGGGATTTTGTCGGGCGATCACCTGAAATCGGCGAGCGATCTGAATGCGCCGCTGATTGCCGTCGGACTTCTTTACCGTTACGGTTATTTTCGCCAGCGAATCGCGCACGACGGTTGGCAGGAAGAGCGTTATCAGGATTTGTTCGCCGGTGAATTGGCGTTAAAACCCGTAACGGACGAAAACGGTCAGCGTGAAACGATAATGGTTCACATTCGCGGTCGGGAAGTTTTCGCACAGATTTGGCTGGCGGAAATCGGTCGCGTAAAACTTTATCTGCTCGATACGAACATTGAGCAAAACGAAGAAATTGACCGTTTAATTACCGGACATCTTTACGGCGGCGACAAGGAAACGCGCGTCGTGCAGGAAAAAATTCTCGGCATCGGCGGCGTTCGTCTGCTCAGAAAATTGGGGATTAAGCCGTCGGTTTATCATTTGAACGAAGGTCATTCGGCGTTTTTGACTTTGGAACTCGCGCGTGAGTTTTTGAATGAAAATGAAGACAAAAATTTCACGGATGCCGTTCATTCCGTCCGCGAAAGATGCGTTTTTACGACGCATACGCCGGTTGCGGCGGGCAACGACGTTTTTGCGCCGGAACTTATAGAAGATTGTTTCGACGCGAATTTCATTGACAGTTTAAAAATTTCAAAAGAAGAATTTTTCGCCTTCGGTCGTGCTGACAAAAATGATAAAGAAGAATGGTTCGGAATGACACCGCTCGCTTTGCGAATGGCGCGAAAAGCGAACGGCGTGAGCGAAAAACACGGCGAAGTTTCGCGCGAATTGTGGCTCAAGATGTTTCCCGAAGGAACGGAAGTTAGTGAAGTTCCGATCTCACACATCACGAACGGCGTTCACGCGCCGACGTGGGTCGCGCCCGTTTTTCAGAGACTTTATGAAAAAAATATCGGCGCAGACTGGAAATATATTCTGCAAGACGAAGAAAAATGGCGCGAAGCAATTGAGAAAATTTCCGATGAAGAAATCTGGAACGTGCATCTGACGCTGAAAAATCTTCTCGTTGCGTTTATTCGCCAGAGAACTCAAAATAAAGAAACAGGTTTGCGCGATACGATTCACGAACACGAAAACACGAAAAAACTTTTCGATCCGAATGTTTTGACTATCGGTTTTGCGCGCCGCGTCGCGGCTTACAAACGCTGGAATTTGCTGATGAGCGATCTGGAAAGACTTTTGAAAATGGTTGACGATGAAAAACGTCCCGTGCAATTCGTTTTCGCCGGAAAAGCGCATCCGCAAGACCGCAACGCGAAAGTGCTTTTGCAAAATTTGATGAGCATCAAGGAAGATTCCAATTGGCAGACGCGAGCGGTTTTTATCGAAGATTACGATCAGGAAGTCGCACGTTATCTCGTTCACGGCGTTGACGTTTGGCTCAATGTTCCGCGCCGTCCGATGGAAGCGTCCGGCACGAGCGGACAGAAAGTTTCGATGAACGGCGGTTTGAATCTTTCGATTCTCGACGGTTGGTGGATCGAAGGTTACAACGGCGAAAACGGTTTTGCAATCGGTGATCTTTCGCAGGACGAAAACGAGGAAATCGCCGATCAAAAAGATGCCGAATCGCTTTACGAAGTTCTGGAAAACGAGGTTATTCCGGCGTATTATAATAGCGACGAAAATAATATTCCGCGCGAATGGATCGCAAAAATGCGAAATTCGCTCATCACATTAACGCCGGAGTTTTCAAGTGATAGAATGGTAAAAGATTATTTCGAGAAGATTTACTTAGACAAAAACGGCGATGATGGAGAATCGGGAACAATTTAGAACAGGCGTTATCAAACCGGTCGAATGCGTCAAAGAAGGTTGGGAACTGATAAAAAAAGATTACTGGCTTTTATTTGCGATAACTTTGCTCGGTGCATTGATCGGCGGATTCACGCTTTACATTTTGTTCGGCGCGATGGCGTGCGGAATGTTTTATTGTTATCTGCGGGCGATTGACGGAAAATCCGTTGATCTCGACGGACTTTGGAAAGGTTTTGAATGGTTTGCGCCCAGTTTAATCGTAGTTCTTTTTATTATTGTGCCGATGATTATCGTTTACGCGATAATGTATGTACCTTTGATTATAGCTTTTGCGTCCGGTGCAAGAATGAACGAAAAAGAAATCATTCCAATGCTGATCGGCTTCGGCATATTTGATTTTGTTTTAATTATCATAATGGTTTGTTTTCACACTTTGCTGATGTTTTCTTTTCCGCTGATCGTTGACCGCAATTTATCGGCAGTTTCAGCAATGAAAACGAGCGCGAAAGCCGTCTGGAAAAATCTCGGCGGAGTCGGCGGCTTAATCGCCGTCAATTTCGGCTTGATGATTCTCGGATATTTAGCTTTATGTATCGGGCTTTACTTTGTTATTCCCGTGATGCTCGCGTCGAATGTCGTCGCTTACAGAAAAGTGTTTCCCAGAACTGAAATTCCGAATTTCGATCCGCCGCCGCCGAATGTTTATCAAAATATATGAGTGCAAAATATATGAGTGCAAATTTTATAGAAGTTAATACCACGGAAAAGTTAGACGAACTTTTTCAACAATCAAACGAAAGTCCGGTGATGCTTTTCAAACATTCGACGACTTGCCCGATAAGTTCGGGCGTTTATCAGATGGTTTCGCAGATCAATGGTGACGTTTATATCGTCGTTGTGCAGAAAGCCAGAAATGTTTCGAGTTACATCGCTGAAAAAACTGGAATTCGCCACGAATCGCCGCAGGCATTGGTAATTAAGGACGGCAAAACTGTTTATCACGCTTCGCATTATGACGTTGATTTAAATGAAGTGGAAAAATTTATCGACAGTTAGCAGTTAGCAATTTTTGTTAAATAAATCAGAAATCGCTGAACGCTAATCGCTGACTGCTATCAATTGGAATGGAAATAATCAACCGCAAGCAGAGAATGTCTTCGATCACGCGCAAGTTGCGGCGTGATAATCAAACCGTCGCTTTCGTGCCGACGATGGGCGCATTGCACGCCGGACATCTTTCGCTGATCGAACAGGCGCGGCAGATGTCCGACATTGTTGTCGTTTCGATCTTTGTTAATCCGGCGCAGTTTAACACCTCGGAAGACTTAGATAAATATCCGCGCGATCTGACCGCCGATGCCGCGCTTTTGACCGATTATCAAGTTGATTATATTTTTGCGCCGGACGTAAAAGAAGTTTACGGCGATAATTTTTCGACTTATGTCACGGTTGACGAATTAAGCGAAAAGCTCGAAGGCGCGTCGCGTCCCGGACATTTTCGCGGCGTGGCGACAATCGTTACCATTTTGTTCAATTCAATTCGCCCCGATTTTGCGATTTTCGGTCAAAAAGACGCACAGCAAGTCGCCGTCATCAAACGTCTGACAAGAGATTTAGGTTTTGACACGGAAATCGTCGTAATGCCGATTATCCGCGAAGAAAGCGGTCTGGCGATGTCTTCGAGAAACGAGCGTTTGACCGACGATCAAAGACAACACGCATCGGTTATTTTCAAAGCGTTAAAAAATGCCGGAAATGCGTTTGAAAACGGCGAATCAAAAGCGGGAAGTTTAACCGAAATCGTGCATAAAACTATTGAAAGCGAACCACTTGCACGGATTGATTATATTGCTTTAGTTGATAATGAAACGCTTGAACCGATAGAAAAAATTACGGAAAACGAGACTTTGCTTGCAGTTGCAGTTTTTTTCGGTAAAATCCGCCTGATAGACAACATAGTTTTAAGTCGAAAGCAGTAAATCGGTATCAAAATTGCATCTTAATAACTGTGATGCCAATCGCGGCAGAACAAAAAGAGACAAAATAAAAATATGAAAAACATCAAATTCTTACTGGCAATCGCAACTTTGGTTTTCGCAATGACGCTGGTCGCATCGGCACAAAATCAGTTTTTGGTCAACCTGGACGGCGAAAAGATTGACGTTTCTTCGCAGGATAAAGTTGTGGTTTTAGCCATCGGCGCAAGTTGGCTGCCGCTTTCAAAAAATCAAGTTTCGGCTGTAAATAAACTCTCGAAAAAATATGCCGGACGCAATGTAGTTTTTTACTTTATCTCGACTGATTCGGAAAATGCTAAATCGAAAAATTACGCGAGCAACGATCAACTTCGTAAATTCGCCGCCGACAACAAATTAACGGTCGGAATTCTGCGCGACAGCGACGGAACTTTGACGCTCAAAAAATACAAAATTGATCAGTTTCCGGCGTTTGTCGTTTTGAAAAAAGACGGTTCGCCCGCCGCAGAAGCGTTCGGTGGAATTGATCCGCTTAGTGACATTACTGTTCCTCTTTCGGAATTAATTGATAAGGCTTTATAATTTCAAAAAAGGCGAAAATAAAAAAGGCGAATTCATTATGAATTCGCCTTTTTATACTTTAAATCTCAAATGATTAATTTTGAATATGCGCTTCGACAAACCATAAAAGTTTGTCAGTTCCGCGTGAAACTTCAGTAAAAACATCCGCCGTATCTTTGTCTCCGGCATCGTCGGCTTTATCAATTCCGTCACGGACTTGTTTTCCGAAAGCGGCGAGCGCACTTGAAAGCGCATCAACGTGATCGCGTCCTTCGCTGATTTCCAACGGGTATTGATCTAAAGTTGATTTCTGCGCCGCAACGCGAACCGTTCCTTCAGCAGTTCCGCCCAAACTCGTAACTCTTTCAGCGATAGTGTCCGTATATTCGACAACGCCTTCGTAAACTTGATCGAATAGTTCGTGCAAAGCGATAAAACTCATTCCTTTGACATTCCAATGTGCTTGTTTTACCTGCGATTGCAGATCAAGCGAATCCGCCAAACGAGCGTTTAGCAGTTCGATCATTTCTTCTCTTGTGTCTTTCGATAAATCTATTTTTGTACTGTGCATAAAATTGTTCTCTACTGTTTAGAATTATTCTAATTCCAACGAAATATAAAGTCAAACCGGAAAAAGTATCATTTGAAAACTGATTTGCATCTCTTATAATTAGAATTTGTCTAAATTATGATGTTTTTATTACAAGCAAACAACAACAGCAATACTATCGAAAAAGTTCAAGAGGTAGCGACTAAAACTACAGATAATGCCACTTATATTTACGATGTAGCGAAAGGTTCGGTCAATGGACTTATAACTCAAATAATAGAACGCCTGCCTTATATCGCCGCCGGAATTTTAGTGTTGGTTTTTTTCTGGCTTTTAGCAAAAGTAGTAAGAGCAATTTTTTTCTCGGCATCAAAACGCACACATCTCGACGATCGTCTGCGGATTTTATTGAGCCGTCTGATCGGAGTCGGAATTTTTATTTTGGGATTTTTTGCTGCCTTAACGGTTATTATTCCGAATTTGACGTTTGGAAATTTAATTGCCGGTTTGGGTTTTACTTCGTTTATCGTCGGTTTTGCGACAAAAGATATTTTAAATAATCTTCTGTCCGGCGTTTTGATTTTGTGGAATCAACCGTTCCATATCGGCGATTACATTTTCATTAAAGGAAATGAGGGAAACGTCGAGTTTATCGGAGTTCGTGCGACGAAACTTCGCAAAGATGACGGAGAAGTCGTTTTAATTCCGAACGGCGAAATGTATTCAAACGCATTAGTAATTCGCGGCGCGGGCGCGGCGCGGCGTTTTATTTTGAAAATTTTCGTTGATTTGGGCGCAAATGTTGCGGAAGCGAAAAAAGTGATCGGCGATGTTTTATTAAATATTGAAGGAGTTGAAAATGATCCGAATCCGGGAATTTATGTTCGTGATCTGACGACTGATGGAATAAATCTTTCAATTTATTTTTGGATAAATACCGATCAAAACAGTCCTCTAAAGGTTTTCGATGAAGTTGCGACGAAAATAAAAGAAGCATTGCAAAATTCCAATGTAATCATTTTCCCGCCATCATCAATTGTCGTTTCAAGAGATAATTCTGAAAGAATTGAATTGCAAGAGTCGAGAGATAATGAATTGATTTAGGCAGTTTACATTTAACAGATGTTTTTGAAGTTAAACGAATAATAATTGTAGAAACGCGATGTATCTGCGAGAACATTTAGTTTTCTACGCATTTAATCCTTTACGTTTTTTAAATTAAATGCGTAATTCCAGAACAAATCTAAAGTTTTGGTGAATTTTGTGGTAAACATTTTTTATTTTTGCTAAAAGGTGTTGACAATGAAAAAATATTAATGTACATTTAATTCAAGTAGTTTTCCAATTAAGTAAAATTACGTCTATTGATAGGTGAATTATAAAGAAGACGTGAAGTCTAATATAAAAAGAAATTCACTATTTGAAAATTCAAAAACAAACCCAAGGAGAAACTTCCAATGAAACGATTAATAATCGAAAATTTTCCGGGGTGGAACGTTAAAATAAATCTTCCATTTCCCAATTTAACAGTAAACAATTTTTCAAAAGAGGCAATCATATCGAGTGCCTTTTTTTTATTTCTGCTAATATTCTTTAGCAGTCCGGTTTCCGCTGCGACATATAATGTAAATACGCTGGCGGATAACGAATATAATACCTGTGCGATAGGTAACTGCACATTGCGAGAAGCGATAAGTGCTGCTAATCTGCTGCCGGGTGACGATACTATAAATCTAACCGGCTTGAGCGGAACGATTACGCTTGCAGGCGGCAATCTTTTAGTTAGCGACAGCGTTACTATTAACGGACCGGGCGCGAGAAACTTGAGCGTGAGCGGGGGCAATCTAAGCCGCGTTTTCCTGATTTCCGGCGTAGGCGTTACGGCAACTATTAACAGAATTTCTGTAGTTGACGGCAACGCTCAAGTTGTTCTTATCGGCGGCATTTCAATCGGCGACGGCGGCGGTATTCTAAATACCAACGGCGCAACGTTGAATTTAAATGAAGTTCACGTTTCCAATAATACAGCGACGACTCTCGGCGGCGGCATTGCTACCAGAGCGATTTTAGGTGTGAAGACAACTACGAATATTTTATGTTCGTTGGTTGACGGCAACAATGCAGCGGCAGGCGGCGGCGGAATCAGTAATCTCGGTACGACTATTCTCAGTAGTGCGGTTACGACGATTTCAAATACAACCGTATCAAATAACACCGCACTTGCCGAAGGCGGCGGCGTTAGCAACACGGGCGGAACGATGAATCTGACGAATAACACGATCAGCTACAATCAAGCGACCGTAGCGGGCGGCGGTATAGTCAATGTCGTCGGAGTTTTGGTTGGAATTGTAAATTTCAGAAATACTATTCTTGCTAAAAATAATGCTCTTGTAGGAACCAATTTAGTCAGTTCCGACGGACTCGGCATTTTTAATTCGCTCGGACATAATCTGATCGGCAATAATCTGGATATAAGCGCGAGTTTTTCGGCGAGTTTTTCGGCTGGAGTTCTTCAACCGAATGTAAACGGCGATTTCGTCGGAAGCATCGAAATTGGCTATAACACACTTGATCCGATGTTAGGACCTTTGCAAAATAACGGCGGCGTAACGAACACGCGCGCGCTGATGACGGGCAGTCCGGCACTCGACAGTGCCGACAATTGTGTTTACGCAGGTAACTGCGGAACTGATCCAAATGGAAATAATCCGCCCTATGCTTTAGCGGTTGGTCAGAGAGGAGACGGTTTTTCGCGGCTTGTAAACGGAACCGTAGATATGGGAGCCTTTGAACAGCAACTTGCTCCGACATCGGCTTCGATTGCAGTCAGCGGCAGTGTTTTAGCAGGCAAAGGATACGCGGTCTCCGGCGCAACTGTGCTATTCGTGGATTCTAATGGTGTTGTTCGCCAAACGCGAACAAATTCGTTTGGATTGTATGCTTTCAAAGAAGTAGAAGTAGGCGAAACATATATAATCAGCGTTTATCATAAACGTTATAGATTTGCGCCGCGGGCAGTTACAATAGTAGAAGATCAGTCTCAGGTAAATTTCGCAAATTATTAGAATAATGTTTTAGGCTCTTCAAAAGTAAATAAAACAGCGGGTGGAAAACAAAATTCCCCGCTGTTTTTACTTTTTAAAGTTTTGTCGTATAAGCATTCAAAATAGTATTTCAGTTTTTACGAAAACTCACTCATCTAAAAATAATTTGACAATAATTATGATTTTCTATCAAAAGTTATAAAATGGATTCCTTAAAATTTCATAATTTTCAAATGCTCGAAATATCAAAAAAGAGTATGCTATCCTGTTTAGGAAGGCTGATAATTTCAGTTTAGATTTACATATTTATCTGAACCAATTTCAATCCGCCGCAGAAAGCGATAACATTTTAATTTGTTTCGCTTCGGATTTATTTGAAAATATTTCTATGTCTTATCAGGTAATCGCCAGAAAATGGCGACCGCAAACATTTGAAGAAGTCATCGGTCAGGAAGCGATCACGCGCACTCTGCGAAACGCTATCGAACACGAGCGTCTGCATCACGCTTATCTTTTTAGCGGCGCGCGAGGTGTCGGAAAAACGACAACCGCAAGACTTCTTGCTAAAGCGTTAAACTGCCGCAAAACTGACAAACCAAATCCGATTCCGTGTGCGCCGAACGACGTTGATGCGTGCGTTTCGTGTAAGGAAATCGCGGAAAATCGTTCAATTGACGTTTTTGAATTCGACGCGGCTTCGCATACCGGAGTTGACGACATCCGGGAGATAATTCTCGAAAGCATCAACATCGGCGCGGCGCGTGATCGTTACAAGATTTTTGTCATTGACGAAGTTCATATGCTCTCGAAATCTTCGTTTAATGCCTTGTTGAAAACGCTCGAAGAACCGCCGCCGTTCGTAGTTTTCATAATGGCGACGACGGAATTGAATAAAATTCCCGACACGATTCTTTCGCGTTGTCAGGAATTTCAATTTCGGACGATCACGCTTCAAAAGATTTTTGACCGCTTAAAACTAATTGCCGATACGGAAAAAATTGACATTGCCGACGGCGCATTACGCGAAATCGCCCGCGCCGGTGAAGGCTCGATGCGCGACGCGCAAAGCGCGTTCGATCAGGTAATAAGTTTTTCCGGCGAAAGCATTGAAATCGCGGATGTTATCACGGCGTTGGGCGTGGCGAGCGCGGAAATGCTGACGAAAATCGTAACAGCAATCGGCGAAAATAAACCGGCGCAAGCATTGAAAACTGTTGACGAACTTATCGTGCGCGGACAGGATTTGCGTTCGTTCTGCCGCGATCTGCTCGCGCTTTTCCGCGATTTGCTGATGATGAAAATGGTCGGCGATGCGGAAAATCTGCTCGATTCGGCAGTTTTGAGTTTTGATGAACTGAAAAAACTTGCCGAACCTTTTTCGGAATCCGATTTCATAAGATTTTTCAACAGTTTGAGCGAAACGGAAACAAAACTCCGCGAAGCAAACGAACCGCGTTATATTTTGGAAATCGGTCTTGTAAAACTGATCGAAATGCGAAGAGTCGCACCGCTTGAAAAAATTCTCGAACGGCTCGTAAATCTTGAAAAGGCTTTAGCTAATGGGAATTTGCCAACCGAAAATCTGCCGCAGAATCCGCAAAATCAAACGATACAAACTCCGACGGCGGAAAAAAAAACTCTGAAAGTTGATTTTCCGGCGGAAGAAGTTCCGTTTGATGTCGGAAATCGTTTTGAAACGACGAAAATTGAAACTGAAACGCCGGAAATTAAAGTTGAAACTCAAAATTCAGTCGAAAAAGAAATTTCAGTAAAAACGGAAATTCCACCGCCGATCAAAAATGACGAACCGCAATTTAATAATGACGAACCGCCGTTCGATTTAGACGCGCCGCCGTTTGAAATGAACGAACCGCCGGATTTTTCGCCGTTTGAAGAAAATGGGAACGAACAAGTTCAGGAAACTCAGCAGTTTCCGGTAAACAATTTTCGGATCGAAGATTTTATGACGGAATTGCCGTCAAATCTCGCGGAACTTTCGTCGGAAGAACTAGAACACGTTGATGATAATTGGCTCGACGCGGCGTATGAATTCAAACTTTTGCAGTCGGGAATTGATTTGTATATTGCCGAAAATGCTTCGATTCTCGCTAAGAAAATGATCGGCGAAAAGCGGTCAAATCCTGTTTCAAACGGCAACGGAACGGCGGCGCAGCCTGCGAAAGAAAAGCCTGTTTTGAATATCACGATGCCGACATTTGAAATCGAATCGGACGAAATTCCAGAATTTCCCGAAAATCCGACGGAAGAACAACTCTGGGAATATGCGGAAAAACATCCGATCACAAAACGCATCAAACGCATCTTTCGCGGGACGCTGATTAATGTTGAAAAATTGTAAGGATTTTCGTATAAAAAAAGCTGCGAGGTAAAACTATGTCAACAGTTATTAATACATCAGAAGAAAAAATTGAGTGGGGAAAAGGATTTTATGATCAAATGTTTCCCATATCATTAAAAATAAACACGAAATCTTGGACTAATGACGAATACTTCAATTTTTGCCGTGAACATAAAGATTTGCAATTTGAAACAAATGCACACGGAGATTTGATAATTATGCCGCCGACCGGAGCAGAAACAGGAGATAAAAACAGCGAAATAAATATGCAGCTGAGAGTTTGGGCAAAAAAGGATGGAACCGGCAAAACTTTTGATTCAAGCACTGAGTTTGAATTGCCGAGCGGTGCGAAAAAATCTCCCGACGCAACTTGGATTTTGAAAGAAAGATATTACGCTTTGACGCTCGCACAACGTGAATCTTTTCCGCCGATCTGTCCTGATTTTGTTGTCGAACTTCGCTGTAAATCCGATCGTTTGAAACCGATTCAGGACAAAATGGCTGAGTATATCGAAAACGGCGTGCGTCTCGGTTGGCTGATTGATCCTTACAAAAAACAAGTTCATATTTACAGGAAAAACGGCGAGATCGAAATTTTGGAGAATCCGAAAACTGTTTCAGGCGAAAATGTTTTGGAAGGTTTTGAATTGGATTTGGCGGAAATTTTATAAGTTATTATTTTACTGTACGAAAAAAACATTGAACATTTATTTTCGTGCATTCGTAAAACCGAAATGACGAAGCGAGGTTTGAAGCTTTGAAAATTTCCCGGTTTTGGATTAATCCTTGAGGAAACAAATTTGGAGGCGTTAAAGACAATTACGACCGAAGACGGCGCGGAACTTGTGCGTCGGTGTCGTGCCGGAGACGGCGCGGCTTGGGAAGAGATTGTGCTTTTATATTCGCGCCGGATTTTTAATCTCGCTTATCGTTTTACGTCAAACGTCAGCGCGGCGGAAGATTTGACGCAGGAAGTTTTTATCCGCGTTCATAAAACGCTGGAACAGTTTGATCCGAAGCAAGGGAATTTGTCGAGTTGGCTGATGCGCCTTGCGAGAAATTTGATAATTGACGATTATCGCCACCGCCAAAGGAATCCGCAAAATTCCGGCGCGGACGATTTGGAAGATCACACGTTTCATCTTCGCGCGGTCGGAAGTTCGGCGCACAAAGATATGGAACGGCGCGAGCTTCGGCAGCAGGTTCAGGAAGGAATTGATAAACTTCCGCCCGATCTGCGAACCTGCGTGATTTTGCGCGACATCGAGGAATTGAGTTACAAGGAGATCGTTGAAACTCTGGACATTCCCGAAGGCACGGTAAAATCGCGTATCAATCGCGGACGAATCGAACTGGCAAAGATTTTGCGTAGAATGCGAGTCGTCGAAATTTAGCAAATTTTAGACTTTAGATTTTGGATTTTGGATTTATTTCTTTAATCCAAAATCCAAAATCTAAAATCCAAAATGAAGTATGGATTATCAAGATAAAGAAATAATCAGTTGTTCGTCTTTTGAAGAACATTTAAGCGATTATCTGGATAAAAATTTAGAATCATCTCTTCACAAACGGGTCGCGGCTCACGCTTTGAGCTGTCCGCTTTGTCATTCGCTGTTGAATGAAGTGAAAGATGCCGTCGGAATTTGTCACGAAATTTCCGCGCCGAATACGCCGATGACGAAACTTGAGGCGAGAATTCTGGCGATGACGATGCCGGAAACGGCGATGCCGTGTGCGGATTTCGAGGAACATTTAACGGATTATCTTGACGGATTTTTGCCCGCGCCGATTTTTCACCGTTGGGAACGCCACGCGGTTTTGTGCGAAAAATGCACCGATCTTCCGGGCGAGGTCGTGCGTTCGATTGCGGCTTGCTACACATACAAGAGCGAAGAACTGCCGCTGCCGGAAGGTCTGCACGACAGAATTTTGCAGGCGACAATCGGAACAACTAACGTAAAGGAAGTTAGACCTTCGTTAATTTCGCAGATTAAAGAATGGCTTGAAAGTTTGAAATTGCCGATTTCCGCGCCGCAGTTAACGCCCGTGGCAATGATGCTTTTGCTCGTTGCTTTGGTCGTCAGTCAGACGGCGATGGCGGAAAATAACGGCAGAAACTTTTATCAAAAAAGCATCGAACTTGCCGGACAGACGTATCAGCAAGGCGCGGAAGTTATGACGGGAAACGGCAAAGTTGAAACCGATCAGGGAAAAAAAAGTGAAGAACCGGTAGAAGGAACTTTCGTGAACGGCAAATAAAATATGAATTGCGCTTATCACATTCACAATCCGGCGGTGGTCAATTGCAACGGCTGCGGAAAACCGCTGTGTCCGTCGTGCGATCACCGCATCAAAGGTTTTCCTTTTTGTCAGGACTGCATCGTTTCCGGCGTTGAACTTTTGCGCCGTCATAATGAAAATCATAATTCACACGCGCCGTTTGTCGAAAAACAAACATCGCCGATTATTGCCACGCTTTTATCATTAATTTGTCCCGGACTCGGCGCGGCTTACAACGGTCAGACATCAAAGGCTTTGATTCATTTTGCCGTTTTCGTCGGACTTTTTCAGATGGCGGTTTTGACGGGCGGAATGCCAATTTTCGTTATCGGGTTTTTCGGAATGTGGGTTTTTGCCGCGATGGACGCTTATCGAACGGCGCGCGCTATCCGTTCGGGAATTTCGCCGGATGATGCGGAAGATTTGCTCGTGCAGAGATTTTCGGGAAATACGAAACTCTGGGGAATCGTTCTGACGGTTCTCGGAATTTCGTTTTTTTTACAGACATTTCTCGGTTTACGAATCATATCGAAGTTTGTAATTCCCATTTTGCTCATTGGATTGGGCATCCATCTTTTGAGAAATTACATCTTCAAATCTTCGGATAAGTCGGAGAAAGCAAATAATTTTGCGGTCGGCGGCAATGATACGAATTTTACAACCGCCTTAAGCGAGACGAATTTTCGCTCCGACGATGAAGATTTTGCAACCAAACCGAACGTCAGAACGTGGAAAAATGGTTAAAGATAGTTTATTATGGAAAAGTAACGACTTTCCCGTTCGTAAATACGGGATGCGTTATTTGATAAATCAAGAATTTTAGAGGTTTTAGAATTATGTCATTATTTTTACGCGCCGCAGGAAAATGGGGAAGCATCTTTGCTATTTTGGCTCTGATCATCACGCTTTTGAAACAAATTATCGGTTTCATAGGGTTTTTGACATTTGCGATCAAAGTTTTGATCGTCGTTGTTTTCGCCGCTTTAATAATCGGTGTCGGTTTGATGGTTCTTCGCACTTGGCGCGATAAGAACAACTCTAAAACATAAATCACATCTCTTAATCTTCCTTTTATATTTGCCGCAAGTCGTCGGATACGGCTCGGAAGCATTTGCATTTTCCGGCGGCTTGTGATAATTTTCTTAAACTATTACTAGGCAATTTAAATTAATTTACTTTTAGAAATATAAAAATTTAATTACCCCTTTATTTTAGAGATTTTGTGCATTTGAAATCTTTAAAACAGGATTTACGTCAGTCTGAAAAAACTGTGATTTCGTAATTCCGTGTGTAGAAAAGTAGCAATTCATTGCGAATTACAAGAGGATCATACAAGAAACATAATGCAAAAAAACAAATTTAATACTTTTTTATTTACAAACAAATCAGAATCGAGGATTTATATCAACAGAATAGAATTACCAAAAAAGCTTATATATACAACAGTTGCAAGTCTTATTTTAATATGCGGAGTTTCCATTTTGGGCGTTGCCGGTTATTTCAGCAGCACTAATCTGTCTGAAGTCGAAACCGCCGTCTTGCAGAAAACACCGACTAAAACAATTAAAAGATCAGCCGGTTATCAACCGATCAGCTATGACCGCCCCGAAGAATCTAACGAGATTATCAATAACACGGGCGGTCCTTTTTCTGAATACAAACTGAGCAACGAATCGGAAGACGAAGAGACTACTATTGAAGGAAGTCTAAAGAAGATCGAAGCGACATCGAATCCGGCATTTCTGCCGACTATTTGGGCGCATTTAGGTAAAATCAATAACGAATTCGGTTTCCGCCGCAATCCGTTCGGCGGACGTTCCTATGAATTTCACGCCGGAATGGACATTGACGGCGAAAGCGGCGACATCGTTGTCGCTCCGGCAAACGGAATCGTCATCAACGCAGGTTGGACAGGCGGTTACGGAAATATGATCGAAATTGATCACGGTAACGGTTTAACGACGCGCTACGGGCATCTTTCGAAGATCGAAGTTGCCGACGGCGATTTAATTACGCGCGGACAATTAATCGGCTTGATCGGTTCGACCGGACGTTCGACCGGACCGCATCTTCATTATGAACTGCGAGTCAACGACAAACAGATCAACCCGCGCCGTTTTCTGCCGCCCGCGCCGCCGGAATTTCAAGGTCAGAAGGATCAGTAAAATTTACAAAACAATTTTAATTGCCGAAAGCGAACTCTTACAAAGGGTTCGCTTTTTCTTTTTTCGGTTATCGGTTAAGATTTATGGGAATTAGATTTACAACAAACAGTAAATAAAAATTAAGAAAATTATGTTCAAAAAATTTAACAACATTGCGGCATTTTTAATGATGTCGGCGATGCTTTTTTCGACCTTTTCGACGGCATTTGCCGCGCCCGAAGAGGGAATGTACACGCCGGATCAGATCAGCCAGCTTGATCTGCAAAGAAAAGGTTTGAAGATCAAACCTTCCGACATTTATAATCCGAACGGGATTGATATTTCCGATGCGGTCGTGCGTTTAAGCATCGGCTGCACGGCGGAATTCGTTTCGCCGAAAGGGTTGATTTTGACGAATCATCACTGCGGCTACGACGCACTCGTTTCGGCTTCGACTCCGGCGCAGAATTATGCTTCGATTGGCTATCGCGCCGCTTCGCAGACGGACGAACTGCCGGCAAAAGATTACAAAGTTTTTATAACGAAACGAGTTGAAAATGTAACAGCGAAGATCACAAAAGGTGCGGAAAAACTGTCGGGCGATCCATACGCCGCGATGATTAAGAAAAATACCGAAGCATTACAAAATGAAGAAGATGCGAAAATTGATAAAAAAACTACAACGATTCGCATTCAGCCGCTTAACGACGGATTTTATTATTTTCTATATGAAACGATGGCGTTAAATGATGTCCGCGTCGTTTACGCGCCGCCGAAGGAAATCGGGATTTACGGCGGCGACCCGGACAACTTCGAATGGACGCGGCACACGGGAGATTTTACTTTTTTACGCGCTTACGTTGCACCGGACGGAAGTCCTGCGGCATATTCACCGACGAATGTGCCGTACAACCCGAAAAAACATCTGACGATTTCGTTGAACGGTTTGGACGAGAAGGATTTCGTCTTCGTTCTCGGATATCCGGGAAGCACACAGCGTTACCGCGAAAGCGCGACGGTTGATTACGGGCAGAACGTCAACAGCGAATTTCTCGCCGGTTATTTGCGCGCACTTTCGGATGCGGTCAATAAGGTCAGAGCGGAAAGCGAAGAAAAATTCGTGTCGCTGGCAAGTGAAATCGCCAGCATTGACAACGGGCGCAAACTTTACGAAGGCGGCGTAACTGCGCTGAATCGCGCTGACGCAGCGGCAAAGAGAAAGGCGGAAGAAGAAAAATTTGCCGCGTGGATCAGCGCGACTCCGCAGAGACGCGCTGAATACGGCGAACTTCTGCCGAATCTGAAACGGGTTTCAGACATATATTACGCGACCGCCGCACGCGACCGGGTTTTGAGAACTTTTCCGAGCGCGGCTTACACGCCGGTTTTCAAGCAGTTTTACGATCTCGTAGTGGCGACACGCGACAACACGAAGCTGACAGACGAGAAACGCGCCGAAATTACGAAGTCTTTTACCGACCGCGAGCCTGTCATCGAAGTCGAAATGATCAAATTCTTCCTCAAATCAATGGCGGAATTGCCGGAAAATCAAAAACTTCCCGTCATCGAAAATCTTTTCAGCCGCTACAAAGGCAAGGAACGTCGCGCAGCCGAGGAAAGTTTAGCCGAAGAGATCGCGCAGAACGAAAAATCCGACACAGCGGACGAAATAATAAAACTCTACGGCAAATCGGTCAAGGATTTGAAGGAACGTGCACCGCGAGCCGTTGATCTTATTCTTGCGATTGCTGACGAGCGCGAAAAATCAATCGTTCGAAACAACAATTTTAATGCCGAAATTGGGCAGTATCGCCGTCTTTATCAAAAAGGAATGGCGGAAATGAAACGCGGCGTGCTTTACCCGGATGCGAATTCGACGCTGCGCTTTACATACGGCAAAGTCGAAGGCTACAGCCCGCGCGAAGCGGTTTTTTACACTCCGTTTACGACCATCGAAGGAATGATCGAAAAAGAAACGGGAGAATATCCGTTTCTCGTGCCGCAAAAACTGAAAACCTTATATCAAAACAAAGATTTCGGCAGATACGGCGAAAACGGACATATGCCGGTGAACTATCTCGCTTCGACGGACATTATCGGCGGAAATTCGGGAAGTCCGATGATGAACGCCAACGGCGAACAAGTCGGTTTGGTTTTCGACGGAAATTACGAAGGTCTCGGAAATGACCTGTATTACAACCCGAATTACGGACGGACGATTGCCGTTGATATTCGCTATGTTCTTTTTGTAACCGAAAAATTCGGCGATGCAAAATGGATAGTTGATGAAATGACCATCAAGCAAGGCGCGGCGAAAACTCGCAAAAAATAAGTCAATCAATAGACAAAACATAAAGGTTTCACAGTAAATTTATCGTGAAACCTTTATGTTTTTGATATGTTCCATTAAAAGTTATAGTGTGATAATCATAGTGGCGGCTTTTTTTTGTATTTTCTTAAATGAGCAATCAAACTGATAACAAAAGTATTATGCCGGAATTAAGCAAATCTTTGCCTAATTCCGACAATTTCTATAAACAACTCTTCGAGTCTGCACGCGACGGACTTCTGACGCTTGACAGCAACAGCCGGAAAATCATTGACGCGAATCCGTTTATGACTGAATTAACCGGTTATTCTTTTAGTGAAATTATAGGCAAAGAACTTTGGGAAATCGGTCTGTTCAAAAACAAGGCTGAAAATCAGTCCGCTTTTCGTGAGTTATCTGAGAAAGGTTATGTTCACTACGAAGATTTACCGTTTGAAAATAAGTCTGGAAAGCAGCGGGCGATGGAGTTTGTCTGTAATTTCTACGCAGACGGCGATTGCCAAATCATTCAATGCAATATCCGCGATATTACCGAACGCAAACGCATAAGAGAAACGCGTGAGCAATCGGCGCAGAGCGCACTTCGTTTGGCGCAGATCGCCGGAAAAGCCGCACGTTTGGGCGGTTGGACGATTGAACTGCCTAATCGTAAACTCACCTGGTCAGATGAAAATTGTATTATTCACGATTTGCCGCCGGGATATAAACCGACTTTGGAAGAAGGAATCGGTTATTATCCGCCGGAATACAGAGAGCAAGTCAAACGCTATGTAGAATTATGCGCGGAAAAAGGAACTTCTTATGATTTCGAACTTCCGAAATTTACCGCAAAAGGAAGACTGATTTGGGTGCGTTCGATTGGCGAAGCGGTGCGCGACGACGAAGGCAGAATCATTCGCCTGCAAGGAGCTTTTCAGGACATCACGGAGCGCAAAAAGGCGGAACAGGAACTTCGTGAAAACCGTGAGCAATATAAGCAAATGGTCGAACACGCGAGCGATATTATCTATAAAACCGATGTCGCCGGACGTTTTATTTTTGTCAATCCAGCCATTATCAAAATCTTGAAATATACCGAGGAAGAATTTTTGACTTTGAAGTATCTCGATGTTGTGCGACCGGATTTTCGTCAGGCGGCGCGGCGATTTTATAAGCGTCAATTATTTAAGAAAACTCCCAACACTTATTATGAATTAATTGCTTTGGCAAAAGACGGAACAGAAGTCTGGGTCGGACAGCACACACAACTTCTCTACAAAGGCAATAAAATAGCCGGATTTCAATCAATTTGCCGCGATGTAACAAAGAAAAAGGAAACTGAAGACGAATTGCGTCATTTATCGCTCACGGACGAATTGACCGGACTTTATAACCGTCGCGGCTTTCTGGCTCTCGCCGAACATCAATTAAAATTGGCGCAAAATAAAGGAATAGAGAAAAAACTGCTGGTAATTTACATTGATCTGGACGGTTTAAAAAGCATTAACGATACTTTCGGTCACGATGAAGGTTCGCAAGCGATCATTGAAACCGCAGGGATTTTAAGACGTAGTTTTCGTCAATCCGATCTTATTTCACGATTAGGCGGCGATGAGTTCGTAATTCTGGCAATCGAGGCGGACGAAGAAAATACAAAAATGATTATCTCGCGCTTGCATAAAAATTTTAAAAAATACAACGCGCGGAAAAAAAGTCGCTACGATTTGTCCTTTAGCTTCGGTGTCGCGCGTTTTGAATCCGAAGAAGAATTTCGAATCGAGAATTTAATAAGCAGAGCAGATCAGGAAATGTATAATCAAAAAAAGATGAAAAAGTCGGGCAATTTGAAAAAACGTGAGTTTGAGAATGATTCTGCAAGTTAATGATATGAATTAATTTTATCACACTCAACTAATTTTTGAATGTCGAAAGTTTTTGTTAAATTATTCGCTTCTGCCGGTGCGAAACAATCCGAATATATACCAGATTATTCCGTGCAGAACGTAAATGGATGCAGCGATCAACAAAACATATTGCGAATAAAGCCAGATTAGCATTCCGACCGCGCCGATAATTAAAATTAAATAAAGATTATTACGGCGCGTGCCGACGGTCTTGAAACTCGTATAACGCAAAGTGCTGACCATCAGCAAACCAAGTATCGTCATCAAGATCATCAGCAAAATCCCGTATAGATGAGAATTCGTTTCGCCGTAAGAAATAATCGGCGCAGGCGCAAAATGAATAAGTGCGGCAATGACTCCGGCGGCGACGGGAATCGGTAAACCGACGAAATTCTTTTTATCAACTTTCGGCGTTCCTTCGATCAGAACACGCGGGCGCGTGGCTTGGATATTAAATCTCGCAAGACGAAACGCACCGCACATAAGATACATAAACAACACGAAAAGTCCGAGTTGGTGAAGTTTGGATTGTTCGGGAAAAGTCGAGCCGACTCCCCAACTGTAAGCTAGAATTATCGGCGCGATGCCGAAGGTCAGAACATCAGCCAGAGAATCGAGCTGAACGCCGATTTCGGTCGCCGTCTTTGTCAATCGCGCAACTCTGCCGTCGAGCGTATCGAAAACCATCGCCAGAGCAATTGCAATCGCCGCATAATTAAAATAACGTGCGGCTGCGACAGGATTTGATCCGATCACCTGAAAGCCGTGCATCGAAGACAGAACGGACAGAAAACCCATACCGATATTTGCCGCCGTAAATGCGGTCGGTACGGCGTATAATCCTTTTTTTATGCCTTTGTGAACGTGCTTTTGTTCGATTTCTTCAGCCATCAAGATATTAGTTTTGCAATTATAGTTTCGCCGCCGATTACTCTGTCACCGACTTTTACGAGAACTTCGACATTTTTCGGCATCAGCAGATCGGTGCGCGAACCGAATTTTATCAAACCGAATTTTTCGCCGATCTCCAATTCATCGCCCGCTTTTTTCCAGCAGACGATTCTACGCGCCACAATTCCGACGATCTGTGTGCAGACGACCGTCATTTTTTCGCCTTCTATAATCAAGGCGTTTCGTTCATTCGTTTCGCTCGCCGCATTTCCCGTCGCCGGTGCTTTTTTTCCGCGATAAAGTGTTACATCTTTGATTTTCCCGGCAATCGGCGAACGATTGATGTGAACATCCATCGGCGACAAAAATACGCTGACGAATTTACCGTTGTCGCGGTCTTCAACGCGCGTAACTTTTCCGTCCGCCGCTGACACGACAATATTTTCATCTGTTGGAATCGCGCGCTGCGGATCACGGAAAAAATACGCCATAAAAAGCGCAAGCGCAACAAATGCAGCGACACCGATCCAAATCTGGAAAACGGCGCAGACTATTGCCAATAAAACGGGAACGATAATAAACGGATATGATTCTTTTACCATAAATAGGCATTTTTATAATACGTCAATTCGGCGAGAATAGAAAATAAACAAAAAAAGCCCGACGCTGCTTGAAACGTCGGGCGAAATGGAGGATTGCTCAGAGAAGTGAGAAATGAAAAAAAATTAACGAATCGGATTATCTTTCGCGTAGCTGTAAGCGCACCACGCGGAAATCAGATGAACTATCCAACCGAGTGTGCCGACCGAACCGATCCACGAAACGCCTGTTAAGACGAGCCAGAGAATACCGATTAAAATTCTACCGTTATAAATTTGTCCGACACCCGGAATCAATAAACTTAAAAGACCTGCAATTAATGGTTCACGCATAATTTTGTTATAAAATGACCTCCGCTTTTATATACGCGACTGAATTTTTTTTGTTCCGTAAAAATATCGAAATGATTCCGGGTTTTAACTTTTTTCGCAAATGCTGTAATCTTTTGTCTTTATTGCGAGTTTTAACAAACTGCCAGTTGTGCATTGTAAACTCGATAATACGATTATATTTGGACACGATCTATCTGATAACGATTTGCGAAAATCAATTAAATTCATATTATTATTCCTGTTTGCCGTTTTTCTCCTTTGGTTTTTCTGGACGTATTTTTACTCGGCTGAAGTTCCGAAAATACTCGGTCAAGCGCGTGCCTCTTATCTAATCGGAGCGGGCTTAATTGTTTGTTTAGGCTATCTTCTAAGAGCTAAACGCTGGCAGGTTTTGCTTGCACCGATAACTCCGACTTCATTAAAAGAACTTTTTGCTACGACGACGGTAGGTTTTGCCGCCGTGTTTTTTGTCGGCAGAACCGGCGAAATTGTTCGTCCGATGTGGCTTCCGATGCGTGACAAAAGAGTTCGACCATCCGCCGCACTTGTAAGTTTAGGAGTCGAACGTATTTTTGATCTTGCTTCGCTGATTTGTTTTTTCGCTGTTAATCTTTTGTGGTTCAACGCGCCTGCGGGACGCGAAACAGAATTCGAATATATAAAACTGACCGGTGTTTTGATGCTCGTCGGAGTATTTTTCGGATTTTTCTCGCTTTATATTTATCAAAAATTCTCCGAACAAATAATTAATCTGGCAGACCGTTTTACAAATCGAAAAATCTTCCCGCGCCGCATCAAAAGCATTATTCTCAGCATTCTGAGACAACTCGCAAAATCGCTCGACGTTCTGCGCGACTGGCGCGAAATCAGTCTGATCGTTTTCTGGACGATAATGCTCTGGTTTTCAATTGCTATCCCGACGTGGCTTGTTCTACTCGCCTTCGATTTGCCACTTGATTTTTCCGCCGCACTTTTCGTAATGGGTTGGGCGGCGATCGGTTCCGTCGTCCCGACACCGGGCGGCGCGGCTGGTGCGTTTCACGCTGCAACAGCCAGCGGTTTAATATTTCTTAATATCCCGCAAGATCAAGCGGCAGCAACTTCGATTGCGATGCACCTTGTCTATTTTTCTCCGGCGGTTATTTTCGGTTTATATTATTTTCTGAGCGGCGATATAAGTTTTAAAGGCTTTAAAAATCTACTCTCCGGTGAACACGCTGTCGAAGAAATTGAACACGAACGTCCGCCCAAACAAGCTCTTTCCGATACTTAAATATTTGCAACCAGCACATTAAGCCATTTGGAATTTTGTCTGTAATTCGGTTATTGTGGAAAAAGTAAAGTTTTCCACAACTTTTTCCACAGGACGATTTGTATTATGAAATGCCCATTTTGCGGACATTTAGAAGACAAAGTGGTTGATTCGAGAGAATCGAAAGACGGTGATTCTATACGCCGTCGCCGGGAATGTTTTGCTTGCGCCCGTCGTTTTACTTCCTACGAAAGGATTGACGAAATTCCTTATATGGTCGTCAAAAAAGACGGCAAACGCGAGATGTTCGAACGCGGCAAAATAATGGCGGGACTTCTCCGCGCCTGCGAAAAACGCCCGATTTCCGTCGCGCAACTCGAATCAATTGTTGACGAAACTGAAAAACAAGTGCAGGATTCGCCCGACCGCGAACTTGCTACGAGCGAATTCGGGAAAATCATTATGCGGCGTTTAAAGGAACTCGATAAAGTCGCTTACGTTCGTTTCGCTTCGGTCTATCTCGAATTTGAAGACGTTTCCGAGTTTATGAAAGAATTGAAATATCTTGTCCGTGTTCGTGATAAGGAAAACGCCAAAAAAACGAAAGCCAAAACAAAAAAGGTCAAAGAAAAAAGCGAATAAAATCAGCTTAGCCTACTCTTGAATTCCAATTTCGTCGAGTTTCGATTCCTGATTGCGCCAATCTTCGGCGACTTTGACGAATAATTCGAGATAAACTCTTTTTCCCGTCAGGTTTTCGATGTCACGTCGGGCATCAATTCCGATACTTTTAATTTTCGCACCGCCTTTACCGATTATTATTCGTTTTTGAGAATTTCTTTCGACGTAGATCGCGCAGTAAATTTTCAACATACCGGACATTTCGTCGTCAAATCTTTCCGTAACGACCGCCGTGACATATGGAAGTTCGTCGCCCGTCGTTTCGAGAATTTTTTCCCTGACCATTTCCGCGACGATCACGCGCATCGGCTGATCCGTCATTTCGTCTTCGGCAAAGATCGGTTCACCTTCGGGCAGATGTTTGATTATTTCGTTCAGCAAACTCTCGACGGCATCGCCTTTGAGCGCGGAGACGGGAATTATTTCAGCGAAATCGTATTCTTCCGAATAAAATTGGATCAACGGCAAAAGTTTGTTTTTGTCTTTTAATTTATCAATTTTATTAAGGACGAGAAGTGCTTTTTTCTCCGAATTTTTTACCAAATCCAAAACAAAACGGTCGCCGTTTCCCGTCGAAACAGTCGCGTCGCGCATTAAAACGAGCAGATCAACCGACAATATCGCGTCGTGAACCGCCGTCATCATTCGCCGATTGAGCAAATAACCCGGTTTATGAACGCCGGGCGTGTCAACAAAGACGATCTGCCCGCCGTCGAGCGTTACGATTCCTTGAATTTTGTGCCGCGTAGTTTGCGGTTTGTTGGAAACGGCGGCGATTTTTTCGCCGACCAGACGATTTAACAGCGTAGATTTTCCTGCGTTCGGGCGACCGACGAGTGCAACATATCCGCTTCGGAATTTTTCATTATTCACCGACATAGTTTAATGGTTCCAAGTTCCAAGTTCCAAGTTCCAAGTTCGTGTATTTTTATGCGGAACTTAAATCTTGGAAGTTGAAACTATTTATAGAGCAAAGTTTTTCTTGTCTTTTCGCATCTGAAAGTTTAATCTGGAATTCAAAGGAGTCTTAAACAATTATTATGAAAACGCTTTTATTGCTAACCGTGATGCTTTTCGGTTTCACTTTTACATTTGCACAGAACGAACAAGCACCGATTTTGGAAAAAGAATTTACTTATAAGGATTGGACGTACAAATCTGTAAACGATGAGTCTGAAATAAACCTGCGAAATTTCGTCAAAGGCAAAAAGCTCGTTATGGTCGTTTATTTTGCGCCGTGGTGTCCAAACTGGCGGCACGAAGCACCGTTTGCCGAAAAACTTTACGAAAAGTATAAAGATCAGGGTTTTGACGTGATCGGCGTGAGCGAATATGACACAGTTGCGGCGGCGAAAAACGACATAGAGAAAAAGAACATATCTTTTCCGGTCGTTTATGAATCCGATTCAAAAGAAGCAAAACAGAAAACTTTGCATTACGATTACCGGAAAGATACGGGCGACACGCGAAATTGGGGTTCGCCGTGGAATCTTTTCATAATGCCCTCGAAAATCAAGAAAAACGGCGACACGCTTATGAAAAAAGGATTTGTCGTCAACGGTGAATTGATCGAAACCGAAGCTGAAAATTTTGTCCGCGAGAAACTGGGACTCAAGCCTTTGGATGCAAAAACCGCTAACAAAACTAAATAGTTTGTAATATCAAAACAATTTGGTTTTATTTGTTTTATTTTACGTTTTCTCCGAGTTCGCAAAGCGGATAAAAAAAGTTAAGCTGCACACGTTCAACGCGTATTATTATTTTTTACAATTTTGTTTTCAGCCTTTATGAAGACGACAGGTAATCTTTCGCCTCCATAAAGGCTTTATCTTTTTCGCTGTTTATTTTCTACACGCTTTTCGTGCGTCGTTTAACTCTTTCAGACGCTCTGCGGATTAGCAGGAAATTTTTAAAATCAACTTTCATTTTTTTAAAGTTTTTACTTTTACATTCATTAAAATTTTTCAGATTGATTTCTACTTCCATTACTTTTATGATTTTTCTATCGTATAAACAAACGTGCGCTTATCTTGTTATATTTATGAATAAGCTCTAAACTATCAAGCGTCCTCTGCTTTCAAAATAATTTCCTTTCTTTTATTTTTATGTCCGACGCGCCGCTTGATTCAAACGAAATAAATAAAAATACCGATGCTCTCGCCGAACGTGAGCGTCTGGCTTCGCTGATCTCTAAAATCAGCACGGCATTAGTACGCGGACACAATCTCGGCGAAACGTTAAATAATTGCTGTGAAGTGTTGGTCGAGAGTTTGAACGCGGCGTTTGCAAGAATTTGGATTTACAATCATAAAGAAGAGATTCTGGAATTGCAGGCAAGTGCGGGAATTTATACGCATCTCGACGGCGGACACAGCCGCATTCCGCTCGGAAAATTCAAAATCGGACGAATCGCGCAGGAACGCAAACCTCATCTGACCAATGATGTTTTAAATGATTCGCGCATCAGCAATCAGGATTGGGCGAAAAAAGAAGAAATAGTCGCTTTTGCCGGTTATCCATTGGTTATCGAAAACAGATTGGTCGGCGTAATTGCAATGTTTTCAAAACATCCGTTTGATGATGCTTCGATCAAAGCGATTGCGACAATTGCTGACGGCATCGCGCTCGGCATCGAACGATATTTGGCTGAGATTAAATTGAAATCACAGACCGAAATCCTCGAAGCGGTTCAGCACATCGGACGTGTAATTTCCGGCGAACTCGATCAAGAAAATCTCGTTCAAGCCGTAACCGATGCGGCAACCGAATTGATTGGCGCACAATTAGGCGCGTTTTTCTACAATGTCCTGAGTGAAGACGGTACATTAATGATGCTTTACGCGCTGTCGGGCGTGCCGAAAGAAGCTTTCGAGCATTTCCCGATGCCGCGCGCAACCGATATTTTCGGACCGACTTTTTTAGGACAAGGAACAATCCGGCTCGACGATGTGAAAAAAGATTCGCTTTACGGGAAAAATTCGCCTTATCACGGAATGCCGCACGGACATCTTCCGGTTGCGAGTTATCTCGCCGTCTCCGTGTTATCACGTTCGGGCGAAGTTATCGGCGGACTGTTTTTTGGACATTCGGAAGAAGGAAAATTCACCGAACGGCACGAGAGGATCGTCGAAGGTTTAGCCGCACAAACAGCGATTGCGATGGACAATGCCGCACTTTATGAAAAATCGCAAAGAGCTATCAAAGACCGCGAAAAATCGCTTGAAAACGAACAGGAAGCGCGCCGCCAATCCGAAGTTGCCAATCGTACGAAAGATGAATTTCTCGGACTTTTATCACACGAACTTCGCACACCGCTCAACGCGATTCTCGGTTGGACACGCTTGATAAATACCGGACAACTCGATGATGCGACATTTGCCCGCGCCATTGAAACGATTGACCGAAATGCTAAATTGCAGGGGCGTTTGATCGAAGATATGCTCGATGTTTCGCGCATCATCAGTGGAAAACTGCGACTTGACGCGCAACCGGTTGATCTGACAACGGTTATTAATTCCGCAGTTGACACATCGCGTCCGGCGGCTGATGCCAAACGAATCCACATCAGCACCGTTCTTGACTTCGGTGCGGGAACAATTCTCGGCGATCCCGTTCGGCTTCAACAAATTATCTGGAATCTGCTTTCTAACGCCATAAAATTTACTCCGAAAAACGGCAAAATACAAATTCAGATGGAGCGCGTTAATTCGCATATAGAAATTTCGGTCAGTGATACGGGAACCGGAATTGAACAAGAACTTTTGCCTTTTATTTTTGACCGCTTCAAACAAGGCGATAGTTCAAGCAGTAAAAAACACGGCGGTTTGGGATTAGGGCTTTCCATCGTTCGTCATCTCGTCGAAATTCACGGCGGAACCGTCGAAGTTCATAATCGTGAAGATCGTTCGGGCGCGGTTTTTTTGATAAATCTGCCGGTAATGATTGTGAAAAAAGACGTTAGCGAATCGCATGAAATAACGCGCGTTCATCCGATGGTCAGTGGTGCGGTTCCTTTTGAATGTCCGCCGGAAATTGAAGGTATCAAAATTCTCGCTGTGGATGATGAAGCGGATGCGCGGATTCTTCTGACTGCTGTTTTAGAACAATGCGGAGCAGAAATAAAAACGTGCAGTTCAGCACGGGAAACTCTCGATGTTCTGGAAAGCTATGCGCCCGACGTTCTTGTCTCCGACATCGGAATGCCTGATGATGACGGTTACTGGTTAATAAAACAGGTGCGCGAAATGGAAAATAAAAAGGGAAAACCGCGTCTTCCGGCAATTGCCTTAACGGCATTTGCCCGCGTCGAAGATCGCTTACAGGCTTTTTCCGCCGGTTATAATATGCACGTTCCGAAGCCCGTGGAACCGGCTGAACTGACGCTTGTGATTGCAAGTTTGACCGAACACCTAAGAAAAAATAAAAATTTATAATAACGAATTACAAATTATCTGAATGCTCGGTCTATTTCCGCAGCAAGATCAAAATCGTTTTCAGTTAAACCGCCGGTGTCGTGTGTTGTAATGAAAAATTCAGCGTAACCCCAACCTAATTTGATGTCTGGATGATGATCTTTTTGTTCCGCAATTTCTCCGACCTTGTTGACAAAAAGCAACGCTTCTGAAAAATTGTCGAACTCAAAACGCTTTTTCAGCTTTACGTCTTCTGTTTGCCAGTCTTTTAAGTCTTTTAATTTTTTACCGATTTGAGTTTCGTCTAATTTCTTTCGCGCCATCTATTTTTTTACTCCGTTTTGAATTTGCAAAGTTTCGTTTTAGTATAGCGATTTGCAGAAGATTTATACAAAATGACAAAGCTTTACCCGAAAATTTTAATTCTTTTATTTATATGTCTGGCGGTATCGTGCGGCGGTCAGCCGAAACCTTCGACACCGCTTGAAACTTTGAAGGCTTATACGCAGGCAATCAAGAAAAAAGATACGACGACAATGAAACTCTTGCTATCTGAGGAAACAATTAAAATGCACGAGCAAGAAGCAAAATCACAGAATTTAACGCTTGATGACATCGTAGAGCGCGAAACTTTATTTTTGCCCGATCAAAAGGTCGTCGAATTTAAAAATGAAAAAATTGACGGCGAAAAAGCCACAATCGAAATGAAGAATCAATACGGTTCTTATGACATTGTATATTTCGTTAAGGAAGAAGACGGGTGGAAAATTGACAAACAGGGGTTCGCCAATCAGTTAATGGAGCAAAACGACTTAAAAAATAATGAACTTGATAATATAATCAATCAGGGGAAAAAGTATTAATAATGAATGAAAAAGAATGAAAATCTGATACTTTTTGTGGAAATAGTTGCGATCAATTGTTTTCTTATAATTAATTGAGCAGAAACTAAAATTATTGGACTTTTCTTTTTATCTGTTTTTAGTTAAATAGGGCAAGTGAAAAATTTTGTCTTATTTCCGGTTTTCAAAATATAATTTTAAACGAAAATTATTTTATATTTACCGAACAAAATTCCGAAAATTTAGTAATTGATATGACAGAGAAAAGTTTATAGCTCTTTTACGAGAATAAAGTGAAGTTGAGCGGCAATTTAGTTTCGGTTTTGATAAAATTCTTTAGAAATTTCAATCTAAGGCGGCTTTTTTTCAAGGGGAAATATAAATGTTTATAGATCAATCTGTAATTTTTGAAAGATAAAGAGTTTAACAGTCTTTAGAGTAGATAATTTCTGTAAAATTAGGTGCAAAAAAAACCAAAAAAAATATTTTTTTCTCTTGACATTTCAAATCGTAAGATTTAGACTTCAAATCGTTGCTGGTCAATTAAATAATATATCTGAAAAATTTCCGTTTTCAACAAAAGTTATTGCGGTTAACAATGTTTTTGTTTCAAAAACCGACTAAACTTGTGTGGATTTATTTTAGAAAAAGGAATAAAGTTGGTAAAAATAGAATTTGCAGAATTTCAGAAAACATAGTTATTATATTATCAAGAGAATAATCTGAAATCTAAAATTATAAATATTTAAGCAATTATAAATTTTCGTAACCCTTGACCTAAAATTAGGCACCGGAAAATAGGGAGTAAATAAAATGTTAGATAGATTAGTTGAATCAAAAAGTAGCACACAAGAGAACACGCGAAGAACTGGTTTTCTTTTGACAGTGTTTGTTTTGATGGCATCTTTAATGGTCGGCGCATGGGTTTACAGCTTATATGCCAAAGACTATGGAGTGTCTGATGATTTGCAACTTTCAAGTTTGGTCGCGCCTGTCCCTGTTACAGAGGACAAGCCGCCGGAACCGGAACCTGCAAAGCCTGAAAAACAGCAAACACAAGAGAAACAAGTTGATATGACGGTTCGGAAAGAAAATATTCTGAATATGGCTGAGTCCCCAAAGATTCCAGATAAGCCCGCCATTACTTCAACGCAAAGTAAAGCGCGTCCGACAGATCAAGCATTTAAAGTTGATCCGAATGCATCTGAGCAAACAAGAACAGGTGCGCCGGGACCGGCAAGAACCGGCGACGGCAGTGGAGGAAATGGCGGAGGAATCAAAGTTAATACTCCGCCCATAAAAGAGGATCCTAAACCGGATAGTCCACCGCCACCGCCACCGCCACCGCCACCGCCACCGCCACCGGCAGTGCCGAAAACTATTTCGGGCGGAGTAGTAAATGGTAAGGCAACAAGCTTGCCGAAGCCTGTTTATCCGGCACCTGCGCGGGCAGTCAGAGCCAGCGGAACGGTAAATGTCTCTGTGAAAATTGATGAAAATGGCAATGTCGTTTCGGCAAGTGCAACATCAGGTCATCCGCTCCTAAGAGCGGCGGCAGTTACTGCTGCCCGACAGGCAAAATTTGCCCCGACAAAGCTTTCAGGGCAGCCGGTATCAGTTACGGGAATTATTCAGTATAACTTTGTTCCGTAGGTTTAACTACGGATAAGTTCGGTAAATGCGGGAAACCGGCTTGATTGTTTTTCGCATTTATCTATGATTCTGCAATCATAAGTATAAGAGAGTATAAAAGTTTCTAAAATTTTGGAGGAAATATAATGACAGTTTTAACCAGCCTATTACTTGGCTTCTTATTTATGTTCGCCGAGGGAAAACAACAAGTGTCCTTTGGTCTTTACGATATTGCTAAGAGTTTGACCATCCCCGGATGGGTTGTTATTTCGTTGCTTTTAGTTCAATCGGTATATATTATTGCCGTCGGAATTGAGCGTTGGCTGACATACAGCAAAGCAAAACAACAATCACGCCAATATGCACCGAAAGTTGCTCAGGCGTTGAAAAACAGTAACATTGACGAAGCAATCACGATCAGCGATAAACATAAAGATTCGCATTTGGCGATGGTTGTTTCATCGGGTTTAAAAGAATTTAACGCACATTTGAGCGAAACCGAATTTTCGGGCGATGAAATGGAAGCGTCAAAACGTGCTTTGCAGCGCGCAATCGCTATCAAAACTGCTGAACTTAAACGCGGTTTATCAGGACTTGCTACAGTTGGTTCAACAGCTCCGTTCGTCGGTCTGTTCGGAACGGTTGTCGGTATTATCTCGGCGTTCCAAGCTCTAGCAGTTAACGAAACGGCAGGTATCGGAGCAATCGGGGGTGCTATTTCAGAAGCACTAGTTGCGACGGCGTTCGGTATTGCGGTTGCGGTTCCGGCAGTTTGGTTATTTAACTATTTTACAAATAAAGTATCGAGTTTTGGTATCGAAATGGAAAACTCGGCTTCAGAATTAGTTGATTACTTTATTAAACAACGTACGAAACGACTGAACAGCTAGCGGAAAAGCAAAAGTAAAAGATTAAACCCAAAATGCTTAAATTTTGCATTTTTGCAAATCTATGTAGTTAACGAAATCTTTAACTTTTGCTTATCTGATTAGAAAATCTAAGCGATTATAGGAGAAATAAACTATGGCTATGGCAATCGGCGGAGACGAAGACTATAACTCCGAGATTAATGTTACACCGATGGTGGATATTATGTTGGTGTTGCTAATCATCTTTATGATTGTTACACCGCTCCTCCAACAAGGCGTTTCGGTAAATTTGCCGCGAGATATGAATGCTCCGGTGGAAGACCCGGACATTGCTAAAGATACGTCCGTAATAGTTGCTATTCCTGATAACAATAACTTTTATGTTGGTAAGGATTCTTTTCCGATAGATACATTAGGGGAAAAAATCAACTCTTTAATGAAAGACAAATTACCCGAAAAACGTATTGTTTATATCAAAAGCGGTATTGAAGTTGATTATGGAACAGTAGTTAACGCAATCAACGAAATTCGCAAACAAGATATTGATAGAGTTGGATTAGTTGCGGATAAAAAGAAAGACAACCCTGAAGGGGGACAATCCCAGTAATAATTTTAATCATATCTCAAAACTTTCTTTTGAATATTTTGAGATGTAAGGAGTAATAAATTATGGCAATGTCAGCAGGAAGTTCTAGTGGTGGAGCTAAACCTAGTATTAATGTTACACCGTTAATTGATGTTTTGTTAGTGCTATTGATTATTTTTATGGTCATTACGCCGTCAAAGCCTTCACAGTTTGAAGCGAAAGTTCCGGCAGAACCGAAGCCGGATCAGATGAATGATGCTAAACCCAATGAGTTGACTTTGGTTGTTACCATTAACAAGGGCGACACGCCCGAAAATATGAAGGTTTTATTGAATAAAGATGCCGCAGGTGATGTAGGTGATCCGAGTTCTTTGGTAACACAACTTTCAACGCTTTTCAAGCAGCGCGAATCTAACGGCGTTTTTCGTGAAAATACTAATGAGGTGGAGAAAACTGTTTTCATCAAATCTCCGCGAACAGTTAAATACGGTGATGTCGTAAAAGTAATTGATGCTGTAAAAACTGCCGGTTCAGACAGAATCGGTTTACAGGTTGACGATCTACCAGAATAAATTGAACATACGAACGGAAACAGACTGTAATGCCTGCTTCCGTTATTAAATTGTAATAATGGAGTCAAAAAAAATGAGAATCTCTCGTGTAGGGATACTGCTTTTAATATTAGCAACAGTTTTAATAGGAACTAATTGTACGTATTACGGTAAGATTATGTCCCGGCGTGATTTGGTTGACGGTGCAGAAGCTTATAAGAAAAAAGAATATGACAGGGCGGAAGAACTTTTCCGTGATGCGATTAGCCGCGATCCCGAAGGTAAATCATTAGAAGGCAAAACAGCGCAACTTTTTCTTGCAAGAACTTTGCACTCAAGATTTATCTCCGATCGTAAACAAGAAGATAAAGCTTTGGCAGCAATCGGAGAATACAAAAAAGTTCTTGCGGAAGATCCAAGTGAGCAAAGTTCTTTCAACGCGGTAGCCAACTTATTCGAAACAATGAAGATGGATAATGAGTGGCAGCAATGGGTAACTGAACGCGCCAACAATGAGAATGTTGATCCTACTTCACGCGCTGAAGCTTTGGTTAAACTAGCTTCCCGACAATATACTTGTGCTAACAATATCTCTGATGTTGAGCCTGTCAAACAAACAGTTGAAGTTGATGGCAAACCGGTATTCAGATTTAGCGAACCGGAAAACCCGGAAGATTTTGAAAAATTAAAACAATGTGCAACCCAAGGTTATGAACTCGCCGATAAAGCTACGCAATTAAATCCTGATAGTGATTCGGCTTGGTCTTATAAAGCAAATCTTTTACAACAAAAATCAAGAATTGCCGAAATGGAAAAGATGCCTGAAGAGGAGATTGCAAAAATTAAATCCGATGCTGAAAAAGCCAGAGACAAATTTACCGAATTAGCGGAAGCAAAGCGGAAAAAAGAGGAAGCTGTAGAGGCGGAAAGAAAAGCTAAAGAAGAAGCTGAAAAGAAAAAATAGCTTCTATTGAAAAATCTAACTTCTTTTAGAGGTGATGCTCAATTACAATAGTAAATGGGCATCGCCTTTTGTTTATGATTCGAATCGAAGACATCATCGAAAAAGTTGAAACTAATCGCCCGAATTCCGATGCGGAAATGATTCGGCGGGCTTATCTTTTTTCAGCACTTCATCATCGCGGACAAAAACGTGCATCGGGTGAACCGTATCTCGTTCATCCACTTGCAGTCGCCGATATTTTAGCTAATATGCGACTTGATGAAGTAAGTGTTTCGACCGGACTTTTACACGATGTTGTGGAAGATACATTAGTTGATCTCGATACTATAAAAGAGTTGTTTGGCGATGAAATTACGAGTTTAGTTGACGGTTTAACGAAAATCGCTTATATCAGCGATCTTTCAAAAGAAAAGCAGCAAGCGGAAAATGTCCGAAAGATGGTTTTAGCGATGATTACGGATGTGCGCGTAGTGCTTATAAAACTCGCCGACCGTTTGCATAATATGCGGACGATGGAGTTTTTAAAGCCGGAAAAACGCGCCCGTATATCGCAGGAAACGCTTGATATTTATGCACCGATTGCTCATCGGCTCGGAATGGGAAAAGTTCGCGGAGAACTTGAAGATTTGTCATTTCAAAATCTGTATCCTGCAGAATATAAAAAACTTTCCGAAGAAGTTGAAGCACGACGTGATGAACTTGAAGAAACTCTTGAAAAAATCAAAGAGAAAATTCGCGTAAATTTAGAAGAAAACGAAGTTCCGTTTGTAGAAATTCAGGGGCGTGTCAAGCGACTTTTTTCCCTCTGGAAGAAATTAAAAAAACGAAAACTGACGATTGACGAAGTTTATGATTTGATTGCCGCCCGGATTATAACACCGAATCAGAAAAAAAATTGTTATCTGGCTTTGAGCGTTATTCACGACATCTGGACACCTGTTCCCGAACGCTTCAAAGATTGGATAGCAATTCCGCGCGAAAACCTTTATCAATCGCTGCATACGTCGGTAATCGGTGATGGCGGACTCGCCTATGAAGTTCAAATTCGAACGCAGGAAATGCACCAGATTGCCGAGGAAGGCGTAGCGGCGCACTGGCGTTACAAAGAAAGCAAACTCGGCGCAAAAGATGAAGAAAAAAATCTCGATGAACTTCGCAAAACGGTCGAACGTCTTTTGCTTCCGTTGGTTGAAAATACAGAAAATAACGAAGATCTGAAGATTTTATCGAATCATTAAAACTCGATTTATATCCGAAAGACGTTTACGCTTTTACTCCGATGGGCAGAGTCGTCCAACTTCCTCGCGGCGCAACGCCGGTTGATTTTGCTTATATGATTCACTCGGAGGTCGGTGATAATTGCAACGGTGCGAAAATTAACGGGCGAATCGTTCCGTTAAAAACACAACTGCAAAACGGCGATGTCGTCGAAATTTTAACAAAACCGAACTCGAAACCGTCGCGCGACTGGCTGAATTTCGTAAACACTTCACGCGCCCGAACGCGCATCAGACATTATATTTCTTCACAGCAACGCACGGATTCAATCGAAATCGGTCGTAGACTTCTCGAAAAAGAAGCCGAAAAATTTCGCGTTCCGCCAAAAAAATTAACTAATAATGACGAAGAATTAAAGCGAATTGCCAATGAATACGGTTTGGGCAGACCGGAAGATTTATTAGCTTCGATAGGTTACGGAAAAACTCTGCCGCGAAATGTTCTCGCCAAACATCTCGGTGCGGAAGAATTTGCCCTGCGCGATCCCGAAAAACGCAAAGAAACGCGGCTCGAAAGCGGTGTCAAAGCCGTTAAAAAGTTTATCGGAATGAGCGAGGATGCAATTGTTGTCAAGGGCGTAGATAATCTTTTGACGACGCGGGCGCATTGTTGTAATCCTCTGCGCGGTGAAGATATTGTCGGTTATATTACGCTCGGCAAAGGCATCGTCGTTCATAATAAACGCTGTAAAAACGTCAAACAATTAATGGTAAATAGAGAACGAATCGTGGATGTTGAGTGGGCGAAAACCGATTCTCAGGAAATTCAATCGGTGCGTTTGCTTGTAACAACTGAAAATCGTACCGGAATGTTGGCAGGAATTACAAACGCAATTGCTGAAATTAAAACCGGAATACGCGATGCAAAGGCTAATATTTCAAAAGAAGATCGCGGTTTGATCGAAGTTTCGATTGAGGTGTTCGACAAAAAACATCTCGATAAAGTTATGACTTCGATAGGCAATGTTTCAGGCGTGATTTCGGTTGAAAGAATAAATTCTTAGTAGCACATTTAAAAGACTTCTGTAAGATAAATAACTGACTAACGTTAGAATCTAAATCGGATTAATTAACAGGAACATCAACTCTCTGAATCTTTAGAACAACCCGAACGGTTTCCGAACGGTTATCTGTTTCAGCCGTAACAAATGGCGGTGCAGCATACGCCGGATCGGTTTTTAAGGCTTTCTCCAATTCGCGGACAGCGCGTCTGTCATTTTGCGGTTCAACAACTTCAGAAATTTTTGCCAGACCATTACTAAAAACATCGGCGACGACAACGACTTCATCATCAGTCATTTTGCCGCGTATGATAGATTTTGACATCGCCGCCAATGCGCCGGACGGATTTATCGTCGGAGCTTGATAAGAAATTAACTTATTGGCATATTCCGAACTTGTCATCGGTGAACCGTCATCAGCAAGCATCATCGTCGAATTTTCCGATGAATTGTATCTTACATTAACTTTCGCTTGTCCCGGAAACATTCCCCATAAAAGCATCAGACCGAAAAATACGGAAGCAAAAGTTCCAATCGAATAAGACATTAGATGTGTTCGCCACCAGCTTTTTGCGTTTTCTTTAAAAACAAAAATCGGTCCGGTTTCATTGGTTTGTTGCGCTTGAGCGACGGAAGTTCTAATATTCTGCAATAAATTCTGCGGAATCTCAGGACGCGGCATCACACGCAAATTTTGGCGCAAATCTTGATAATCGGAAAGTTTTATGCGGCACAGAGGACATTCCGCTAAATGCTCATCAAGCACAAAGCGTTCGTCGTCCGATAAAACATCGTCCGAATAAAGCGAGAGATTAAATTGTAAATTTTCACAAAACATTATTGTAATTTGGTCTTTGATCTTTGATTTTCGATCCTTGAAAGCTAAATATGAATTGATGTCCCAATTATAAATCAACTATCAAAAACGAAAATCAAAAATCAAAAACCATCGTAAGCGAATAACTGACTGACCCCGGCTGTTTTTTATTGCTAAAAAACAACTTGAATGTTTGTCGAAGCGTTCAGATAATTTCCCGATCTTTTCAGCACTTTCTCAATAGTTGTTTGCTGGTCTATTTTCAAATATTTGCTGAAAATTTCTAAAATTTATCCGAATGAACTCGTCAAACGATTCGTTTCCCATTGACCTCTTCGTTGGCACCGATTTTGGTTTATTTATGGTTTATCAAACCGGGGCGAGTCAATCATCCGCTTTTTTTCAAATATCTTTAAGATTCTTTCTCAGTTCTTCGCGTCCTCTCGAAATTCTGGATTTTACCGTGCCGGGATTTATGTCGAGCGTTTCGGCTATTTCTTCGTAACTGAAACCTTCAATATCGCATAAAATAACGGCTTCGCGGAAAATATCCGGTAAATTATTAAGCGCGTTTATTAAAATATTCTGTCTTTCGCGCCGCAGAGTTTCCTTTTCGGGATTGCCCGTGCCGCTTTCAAAAGTTTCGCTCAAAGGCGTATCGCTTTTGCCGTAAGATGCGTCCATCGAGATCGTCTCATCTCGTTTTCGGCGTTTCCACCAACGATGCCGATTGCGGGATTTATTGATCGCAATCCGAAAAAGCCACGTTTTGATGTCCGCGTCGCCGCGAAATTTTTCGATTGATTTAAGCGCACTCATAAAAGTTTCCTGCGTTAAATCCGCCGCTTCTTCCGGGTTTTCCATCAGACGCATCAGAAGCGCGTATAAATCGCCCGAATAACGCATCACGAGCGTGTCGAACGCCGCCGCGTCGCCTGCTTTTAATCTTTCAATGAACTGTGTTTCGTGGTTTGTTTGAACGAATTCAGAATCTGCCGCCAAAGCAACATTTCCTGAATTATCACTGTCAAATGTTATTGACTTACTGAAAAACATTTATCGTTCTCATAACCGACGAAATCTGACACTACTCGTCCGCTTTTCGTGCGGACTGTTCTGATTAGACACCGTTAATTTCAAATAGTTCCCGAAAAAATCACTTTTTTTTGAATTTTTTCGATTTTTTTTCCAAATTTGTCCAAAAACTCTTTGGTTGCTTGTCAAAGCCCTTTGATTTACGATAGATTTAATGTTTTCCGAAAATCAAAATTTTGGACAATTATATAACGTTTTAAATTTAACATACTTGCAAAATGGCTAGAAAGAAAAGAAGAACATTTCAACAAGAACTTCCGAAACCCGAAGAAAAAGCGACCAGGGCTTATCGTGACGATTTTCAGTCAACGGTCGGTAACAAGCTCGAAGATATGAGCAAAAAAGTCGAGGGCAGAGGAAAAAATATTATTTACGCGATAGCGGCACTCGGCGTGTTGGTTCTCGCGGTCGGCATTTACTATATATATAGTCAGCGACAAGCGGCAAGAGCGCAAACCGCGCTCGGCAAAGCAATCGAAACTTCGCAGGCGCAAGTCACGGACACACCGCCTCCGGCAGGTTCGACAGCGAAAATATTTAAAACCGAGCAGGAACGCGCCAACGCGGCAGTCGCGGCATTTCAAAACGTCGTCAACACCTATGGCGGCGAAGTTCAGCAAAAAGCGAAGTATTTTGCCGCTGTTAATAAAATTCAGATTGATCGTTCCGGTGCGATGACGGAATTAGCCGATCTGACGAATTCGGGCGGCGAAGTCGGCACGCTTTCAAAATTCGCGCTCGCGCAGGCAAATACCGACGACGGAAAATACGACGAAGCCGTTAAAATTTATCAGGAACTCGCCGGAGCGAGTCAGACGATCATCGCGCCGGACACGATAAACTTCGAGTTGGCGAAAATTTACGAAAAACAAGGCAAGACGAACGAAGCCGCGGACCTTTATTTCAACATTGCCAAAGCCGCCAGCGAAGCAAAAGACGCGGACGGCAAAGCAATTCCGCCGACAGAAACGGCGCGTCTGGCAAAAGAAAAGATCACAGAATTAAACCCGGAAAAAGCCAAGGAAATTCAAGAACCCGAACCCGATCCGATTCCGGGATTTCCGGGAAGCTAGGAGAAATTAGTGCTGAGTGCCAATTGGTGAGTGCTAAGTTATTGGAAAAAGTTTTCTGAAATTTTTCGCCGTTTCGCTGTTTAATAAACGGTAATAATGAACGAGATTGCACAGGCAGAACAGACTGAAATTGTTAAAAGCGAAAACGCTGCCGATGATTTCAATGAAAAACCAATCGGCATCAGAGTTTCGCCGAACGATTATTTTACCGCGCTTTTCTTAACGACATTTTTCACGGGATTTTTGGTTTATATCGAGCAGGACTTGGCGGCAGTCCTGCTTTTCGTTTTGTCGTGGCTAATTTGCCCTTTCCTTGCATTTACCGACCGCATCATCTTTGACGGCAGACGTTTGACGCGAACTGGTTATCTGCCGAAATTCTGGGCTAATCTCAATAATTCACGCTATCGCCTGAAGATCAAAGACATCGAACAAGTCGAAACGCAGGCACTTCGCGCCTTGAAACGCGGCGGGAATGTTTTTTACCGTTATCGAACGGTTATCGAAGGAAAAAACTTACGCTTCGTTATCGCGTCCGGCGGCGAAAATTATCGCCGGATAATTCGCGCGATTATCCCGCAGCTTTCGGAAAATATTCTCGACAATCGTTCGCTCGAACTGCGCGATTATCTTGCCGAACCGAAAGAAACCTTGATGAAAGCCGCATTTGCCAAAATTCCTTCGCCGGAAGTTCTCGAAGATTCTCTCGGCAAAAAATCAAAAACGCCGCAGAGGGAAAAAGAAATCAGCGCGGAAGATGTCGAAAAATCAGATTATTTACGTGTTCTCGCTAACGAACTGCGGCTTTCCGGCTATCTTTTGCAATCGCTCGAAGCATTTCGCCGCGCGCTTCGTCTGAATCCGAAGAACGCCTGGCTGATCTTTGAATTCGCCCGCTGTCTTCATTCTTTCGGAAGCACCGAACGCGACGAGAAGATGAAAAAACGCGCCTTTGCCGCGCTTCGTCTGGCGGAACGACGCGCCGACGGCGACGAAGATTTGCTTGCCAGACTCGGCGAAACATATTTTCAATTCGGCGATTTTTCGCGTTCAAAGAGAGTTTTCGAACACGCTATCGAGATTTTCGGCGAAAGTTTCCGCACCGTTCGCGGACTTGCCGAAATCGCCCTGCGCGAAGGCAAGATCGCCCACGTTATTCATAATTTCGCCGCCGCTTACCGTCTCGCCGAAACCAAATCTTTACGCCGCTGGACGCAAGCCGAACAGGAATACTTTTCGCGTTTGAACACCGATGACGATTATATGGATTTGGAGATTAGCCGCATAAACTCGCTGGAAAATATGGAAAATTCCAAAAAGACCAGCCTGAAAATCGCGCTTTTCGGACTTCCGGCAATTTTATTCGGCGTGGTTTTAGAAGAAAATCTGATCGCAAATCTCGGTTGGGCAATCTCAGCCGTCGCGCTTTTGATCTGGATCGGGATGATAATTACGCAAAAACTTCTCTCGACGCGCATTCCACTCGATTTACAGGAAGAAGAGTAAGACAAAAATAAAAAGTTTTAGTCAGAAAAAAGAATGAAAGATTTACCGAAAGCCGGATTTTATGAAATCTCTCTGGTTTTTCTTGGTTCGCGTCATAAATATATTTGCGAGGGCAGATCAATGAATCCGACGTTAAAAGACGGCGAAGTAGTTTTGGTTGACAGGTCGGCAGAAATCGCGGTCGGCGACATCGTGGTTGCCAAGCATCCGATAGAACAAAACAGCGAAATCGTAAAAAGAATCGAGCAAATAAATGAACGAGGACATTATTTTCTGACCGGCGACAACCCGCAAGACAGCAATGACAGCCGACATTTCGGGGCGGTTACGAGAGAATATATCAGGGGAAAGGTCGTCGCGCGTTTGAGTTAATTCGCGTGGTCGCTGGGCAAAATGATAAAATACTTTCTTGAACCGTAAATTATATTTTTTATGATCGAAGAAAAAGTTTTAATAGATAAATTTCTCAGTAGTAAAAACGGCAACAGCCGCAAACGCGAGCGTCTCAAAAAACCGGATTGGCTGAAGATCAAGATCGGCGATCCGACGAATCAGAACGCGGTTCTGAAGCTGATTGACGGTCTCAATCTGCATACGGTCTGTCAGGAAGCGCGTTGTCCGAACATCTTTGAATGTTGGCAGGATAAAACCGCGACGTTTATGCTCGGCGGCGACACTTGCACGCGGACTTGCGGATTTTGCGCGGTCAATAAAGGCAAACCGTCGGAACTTGATCCGCTCGAACCGACGCACGTTGCCGAAGCCGTGAAGCATCTCGACTTAAAACACGCCGTTATAACTTCGGTCAACCGCGACGATCTGCCCGACGGCGGTTCGATGCATTGGGCGGAAACGATCACCAAAGTCCGCGAAATGAATCCGACGTGCAAGGTCGAAGTTTTGATTCCCGATTTTCAAGGCAATGAAACCGCGCTCAATAATGTTCTGGTCGCGCGTCCCGACGTTTTGAATCACAACACGGAAACGATCGCCAGACTTTATCGCCGCGTTCGTCCCGACGCGATTTACACGCAGACGCTCGAACTTCTCGAACGCTCGGCGCATTACCGCGACACGGTTTTCCCGCAGATGTTGACGAAAAGCGGAATTATGGCTGGCTTGGGCGAAGAATTTGAAGAAGTCGTCGAACTGATGAAAGATTTGCGAAGCGTTTCCTGCGACATTATGACCATCGGGCAGTATTTACAGCCTTATGAGAAGCGTTTGCCCGTCGAACGCTACGTCACGCCGGACGAATTCGCCGAATGGAAAAAGATCGGACTTGATCTAGGTTTCAAGCACGTCGAATCTTCGCCGTTGACGCGCAGTTCGTATCACGCACGGCAACAAACCGAATCCGGCGAAGCGAATTTTGTTTCGATCAGCCGTTAAAGTAGCTTGATGAAATTGAACATTTTCGTTTAACTCGAAACTGCGTGGAGACGCCTTCACCTCATTTCATCTCAGCCGTTATATAAGCCGTCAATAAATTCACCGAATAATTCCGCTTTTTTTAAGCGTTTTGTGATAAGATAGGCAATAGTAAAGGTTTAGGGATTCCGTTTAAATTATTACACGGAATTTTATTCCGTTCAATACAAAGTTGGGCGCGTCTTGGTAAATTCAAAGTTTCTGAAATTGCAAAGTCAGCATTTTGAATTTATCATTGTTTCTAACTGACGAATGAAATGAGAGAATTTCGTTACAAGACACACGGCGCAGTTGGAACAGATACAAGACGATATGGTTCTTTGACGCAGCTTCTCTTTGACATTCCATCTTTATCTTTTGCGTTGCGTGTTTGGAAAACCATTCCGCCACATCACATTCTAAACGAGATTTTGCGCGGCGGTATTTCTGACGCGGGAATGAGTGGCGGTTGCGAGTGGCAACCTTTTGAGATTACTGAAGCCGAATACGCAGAACTGTTGGAAGATTTATTGACGTTGCCGGACGCTGATTTGTCTGTTGACCTTGAGCTTGAAAATGCTCGCAACCAAAAAATTTGGCAATCTCAACTTTTACGGAAGCATAGTAGAAAGAACAAAGTTGAAAATGAACGGGGAAAACCAAATAAATAACGATGCGCCCAACAATTCAATGGACGTGAGGGCGAAACAGCGACTTTGTTATCGAGGGCTTTGGTGAATTCGGAGTTGCGTGTAGGCGGTTTCGCCCCACGTCATCTCAGCCGTTGGGCATCTTCTTATTGTCCTAAAACGATTTTGCAAAATAAGCAGGAGAAATAAATGTTTTATCGAACTCTTTACTTCGGCGACACTTTTAACGGGTTGATTTAGTTGCGACGGTATCTGAACGAAATTCTCAAACTCAATCCGCCACTTACCGAAATCAATAAATTTGACAATGAACTCGGCAAAGCTATCGGGCGGTTTTTAGTTGATTACAATCGGCTTATCCTGATAAAAAACTGCCTTACACGATTACCGTATCGAATGAAATATGGGCGGCAGTTGGCGTAATGTTAGGCGAAACGAGACTGCGCGAAGAAATCGAAGCCTTGAGAGCGACAGAGCCGTTGATCGTTAAACTTTTACAGGGTCTGCCGCCCGTTTCATATCTGCCTTATTCAGAAGAAATGCAAGCCTGTGATAAAAAACTTGCCGTAATATTTGGTGGGAAAGGCGCAGTTGCCAAAGCCAGCGGTTATGATATTGGCGGGAAATATCGCGGCAAAATGAATGAAGGAGATACTGACGCGCATTTACATCTCAGAATGCACTTATACGGAAGCGAAGATGGATTGCAGTTTACTGAAGTATATTTGCCGGAAGGTGCTGAATATATTGGTAAAAATCCTTACTCGGATGAAGATAGTTTTATGTTTTACTACAAAAAACTCGGTAAAGTTTCCAACGCAACAATAGTGTTTTCACACATAGCAAACTTCATCAGACCCAAAATCGGTGCGAAGTTCAATGCTCGAACCAAGATCGGCGATATTGGAGGGAACGGTGGCAAATCGGGCGGCGGCAAATTAGGCGACCAACCGCCTTACAATTATGTCCACGCTCATATTTCAATTCAACGCGGAAGAGGAAACACCAACAAACTCATTCCTTTTCCAGATGCTTTTTGCTGAGGTCAAATATCTATGTAAAATCTAACTGTTCGATGCCGGAGTTTTTATGAAAATCTTTATATTATTTCTTTTTACGTTGTGTTCCTTTTCCATTCAAGCCCAAGACGGAAAAAAATCAAATCCTCCTGATAATTGTGAAGGAAATAGTTTTCGGCTTGATACTATCCGCGATAAATGGAAAGAAAGTCATCTATTGAATGAAAATGGTGTCATTATACTTATTGCAAGACTTGGGAAAGCAGAGTCTGACACTCGATTAAATCAAAGAAGGCTCTATACCGTATCAAAATACTTAAATTTTGCAAATGGAAGTATAGTAAAGGGTCAGGGAGAGAAAACTGACGATTTAGGCGTTGTTGATGTTTATATGGACGGTATTCTAGTAGAAAGTTTAACTGCTAAAAACTGCGAAGATTTGCGAGTCGGCATTTGTGAAAATGATTTGGAAGATAACAAGCGTTATCAACTTCCTAAACCCAAGCGTAAAATTAAGTGTCGCTGACAGCAATGACAAAATTTGATTCGCTGCTGAAAGTAATGCCCAACAAATCAATGGACGTGAGGGCGAAACAGCGACTTTGTTATCAACGGTTTTTGGTGAACTCAAACTTGCGTGTTGGCGGTTTCGCCCCACGTCATCTCAATCGTTAGCTTTTTTCGTGAGTATCTGTGTGTTTTTGATTTCAGGAGTAAAATAAAATGGGACTTATTCAAGCAAGCGTCGGTAGTGGCGGCACAAACAATATGAGCGATGTCAAAGTTGTTCAGTGGTTACTTAATAAAGCAGAATATGGCTATCATTTTATGAATGATCTGGCACAGGAGGATGTTAATTCACCGGGCATTAAAGAAAGCGGCGTGGTAACACCTGCAACACAAATCGCTATTGAAAATTGGGCGAGTTTCTGCGACCGCGTCAGCGTGGCGAAAGACAAACCGCCGGTGATGCGCGGCATTATACTCGAACCGGATAATTAGTATTACAAGCGTTTGGTATTCGGCGTGGTGATTCAAGGCACGGGCGAAGTCCTCGTCAACGACGGTGAGAATTATCAAGACCCGCGTGTTAAGCAGGCACTCGACGGGCGAATCAATTTCGAGCAGTTTAAGTTTCTTGTTGAACAGGCGCAGGGCAAAGTCTTAACTCCGCTCGAAAGAGAGATGCAAAAGTTGTTGTATAATGATCCGCGAGTGCGGGCGTTTCTCGAAGTCATCGCGTATGCCGAAGGCACAGACAGAGATAAAGATCCGGCTTTGAGCGGATATTCGACGATAATGGGTTATGGAACGGCTCCTGATTTATACAATCATCCGAGCAATAAAGCGGCAGGACGCTATCAAGCAATTCCAAGCACTTGGTCTCTAGGTGTGACGGCTTTAGGATTATACGATTTCTCGCCGGAATCGCAGGAAATCTTCGGTGCTTGGAATTTGATCAGACAAAAACGAAAAGGTTCTCCCAGTATTTATGATTTCCTAAAAAACAATGATTTTCCGGCAGCCGTCGAAAAAGCAAGCACAGAATGGGCAAGTTTCCCGAACAGAGCCTTGACCGGAAATGATCCCGAAACCAATCCGACCAGTCGTTATGAATACAGCAGCGGACCGAGAAAAGGACAAAAACAGCCTGCGCCTTATAAATTGAGTGAATTGAAAAAAGTCTATGATGATTCCGTAGTATATTTTCGGGAGATAACGCCCGTCTGGAAATGATGCCCGTATGAAAAATCGTCGTTTTTTAACATACCTTTTTCTATCTTTGTCGGTAACGGCATTCGGTTGCGCCAAACTTTCACTGTCTGCCGATGCGCCGTCGGCAAATACGATTGTCGTCATTTCTCCGACACCGCCGCCAAGCGTAAATTTGGAAGAACCGCCTCCGCCTGAGCCGCTCTCGCCAAAACCTGAGTCATCGCTGAGTCCAAAGTTAAGTGAAAGCGATGTCGCATTAATTGAGGCGGTAAAATCCGAAAACATCGAAGACGTGAAGCGGCTTTTAACCGGCGGTGCTAATCCTAATTCGTTTTTTAAGGATGCAAATTCGGCGTTAAATTATTACGAAACTGTTCTGGGATTGGCGATTGATAAGAAAAATGTCGGAATTGCTAATTTGCTTTTAGAATACCGAGCGGATGTGAATAAACACTCATTTGATGCTCACCAACCGCCGATACTATCGAAAAATACTTTCGGCGTTGCCGTTTATACTGAAAATGTTGAAATGATTGAATTGTTGGCTGACTATAATGCCGATACTGATTTTGATGACAAGACAGTTGTATATTCTGTCAAAACGCCGGAAGTCCTAAATTTATTAGTAAAAAATGGTTATGATGTTAATGCAAGAACCGTTGAAGGGGAAACTATATTAACAGACGCTATATTTGCCAAAGATTTAGCTTTAGTAAAAGCCATTCTCAAATATAATCCCGACCTAAATCAAAAAACCGGAGAGTTGGTATTTACCGACTATAAGAAACTAACTCTGTTGCAATTAGCCGAAAGATACGGAAGCAAAGAAATTATTCGAGAACTGAAAAAAGCAGGTGCGAGAAAATAACGGAAAAGCTAACAAATCAATGGACGTGAGGGCGAAACAGCGACCTGACAGTTATCAGTTATCAGTCAACAGTTATCAGTATTTGATCGTGAACTGATAACTGATAACTGATAACTGAAAAGGTTTCGCCCCGCGTCATCTCAGCCGTTCATAAGAATTTTGTTATATTGTCAAAAAAAATGTTACATTCATAAAAAAATCATTATATTGTCAAAAAAAATGTTACATTCATAAAAAAATCGCTATATTGATAAAAAAATCGTTATATTCGTAAATTTCCTGTTATATTGATAAAAAAAATGTTATATTGATAAAAATTCCGTTATTTTCCTTGCTGAAAGGCGCGGCGGAAAATTCGATAAATATAATTTCAAATAAAAAAGGAGAATATTTTTATGTTTGGATATAAACAAGGTGCGATCAGGGATATGTTTAATCGGGTGTTGGATATTTTGCCCGTGGAATTTGCCGATTTGCCGGCGGGTTCGGTGGCGGCAACGGCGGCGGCGGATTTGCAGACGCAGTATAACACGGTCGTCAGCGAGAGCGCGGAGCAGAGCAGTTTTGAAGGAACGGGCAAAGAAGGCACGGCGTTGCGGGCGGTGGCGCGGGAGAATATCCGCGATTATCTGTCAACATTGGGACGGACGGCGAAAATCGTTTCGCGGGAAACGCCCGGTTTTAACAAAAGTTATCCGTTGGTGAGCGCGATGGACGACACGGAATTATTAAACACGGCACGCGCCGTCGCATCGAAGGCGGTTGACGATAAGGAAGTTTTTACCGGGCGCGGTCTGACGAATGATTTCATCACATCAATTGACGGTTTTATCAACGACTTTGACGCTTCAAAAGACACTTCAAACATCGCCGACGGTTCGCGCGGCGCAGCGGTCGGCGACAAAAACACCGCTTACGAAAAAGGCTTGGACGACGTGGATATTCTCAACAATTTTATCCGCAATTTCTACCGCGACCAACCCGCCAAACTCGCCGCGTGGAAGATCGCTTCGCACATCGAACGTTCGGCGAAAAGGAAACCGTAGTAAGCCGGTCAATTCCGGTGCTGAAGCTGTTAATCGGGCATTACGCGGTTTAATTGCGCTTGTGCCTGAGAAAAAAACATTTAATTTGAAATTAAAAAGCCGCGAAACAAAAAGCGATTGCGCGAAATGTTACGTCCAAGCTGAAACACAGATGGCATTTTCCGCGATTACATTAAAAAAACCTTTTGAATCAAAATGGATAATTTTTTTACTTTATTTTTCATAGTTTTTGCGATCACTTTTATTGTCATCGCCGGAATGATTGCGAAAGGTTTCTATAACAGTTACGCCGAAAAACGGTATAACGACAGTCAGCCGGTTCAAACGAAAAACGCGAAAATTTCAGCAAAAAGAACGGATGTAACCGGCGGCGGGGAAAACAGTCGGGTCAGGACGTATTATTTCACCACTTTCGAGTTTTCCGACAGCAAAGAGCGTCTCGAATTGGAAATTCCTTCTAAAGATTACGGTTTACTGGCTGAAGATGATTCGGGAATGCTGACCTTTCAAGGCAGACGCTTTCATAAGTTTGAGAGAATTTGACAGCAGAAACATCCTTAAAAATGAAATAAGCTAAATTAACTCGATGTGAAACCGTTTTAATTTAATAAATTTAAATAAACTGCTCAAAAATGTATCAAAAATTATCGTCTCTGCAAACAGTTTTAATGAAATTCGTTTATCCTGTGGTTTTCGGGATTGTTGCGGCATATAATTTAATAAGTTTGGCTGTCAGCGGTAATCTGAACAAAATGGATTTCACTTCCCTATGGTTTTTTATGCTGTTCGGATTCGCCTTTTTTGCTTTTGTTTACTGGACTTGTGTTCCGTTAAAAAAAATCGGTGTTGATGATAAATTTTTGTATATTTCCAATTTCAGGGAAGAAGTTTCCGTTCCGCTTTCGTATATCAAAGATGTCAAGGAAATCGTCTGGCTGCAACATCATCCGGTCACAATTTACCTGAAAACGCCGACTCAATTCGGCGACAAGATCATTTTTATGCCGAAGTTTCGCTTTTTAGCTTTTTACAGTTCGCATCCCGTCGTCAGGGAATTAAAACAATTAGCTGAAATTAACAACAGACTTTTATAAGATCGAAGTTTTTGTTGAAAAAAGTTTGATTTGCATTAATATCAACATTTCAAGACAAATTTATGTCGGTGAATAATCCCGAAAGAACAGATATAATCGAAAAAATATTCTCGTTTCTGCGCGAGATCGGAATTGAAGTCAATTTTGAAACGCTCGATGAACCGACCTTTCTGCCGGGAATCGAAATTCATTACGGCACGCTCGCCGTTGATGATGCGAAATTGAAATATCCGGGCGATCTTCTGCACGAAGCAGGACATCTCGCCGTCGTTTCGCCTGCGCGTCGAAAAAAACTGCACAAAGACGCGGGACAAAAAGCGGGCGAAGAGATGACGGCAATCGCCTGGTCTTACGCGGCGGCAATGCACATCGGAATCGAACCGTCCGTCTTATTTCACGCCGACGGTTATCGCGGCGACGGTGAATGGCTGATCGAAAACTTTTCAAACGGAAATTATTTTGCCGTCTGCACTTTGCAATGGCTCGGTATGACAATCGAACCGAAAGACGATTTGCCAGCCGAAATACAGACTTATCCGAAAATGTTAAAATGGACTCTAGACAATGAAATAAAATTTTAGAGACGTAAGCAAAGTTTTTCTTATACCTAATTTATAAATGAAAATTCTTGAAACCGAACGCCTGATTTTGCGCGAAGCCGTCGAAACGGACGACACATTTATTCTAGATTTGCTTAATCAACCGTCATTTATCAAAAATATCGGCGACCGCAATGTGAAAACTTTAGAGCAGGCGCGTAATGTTATCGAAAACAAATACCGTCAAAGTTATCGAGATTTCGGTTACGGGCTTTATATTGTCGAATTAAAGAAAATTGAAACACCGATTGGTTTTTGCGGCTTCGTCAAACGTGATTTTCTGCCGGACGCGGACATCGGTTTTGCGTTTTTGCCGCATTTTGAAAGAAAAGGTTTCGCGTTCGAATCCGCCGATGCCGTGATGAAATACGGCAGGGAAGTTTTGAAGCTAAAACGCATTCTCGCCATTACGACGCAAAATAATCACAGTTCGATAAAACTTCTCGGAAAACTCGGTTTCGAGTTTGAACGGCTGATAAAACCGCCTTATGAAGCGTCGGAACTCAAACTGTTTTCGACTTCATCTGAAAACGGTTGATGCAAAATCTGCTGATGCCGTCGTTCTTCAAAACGGGAAGTGAAAAATTATGAAAATCAAAAAAATCTATTCGCTATTGTTCATCTTTTTTATTTTAACGATAATGCCCGTGAGCATTTTTGCCGGAGATTACGCAACTTTAAATTTTATCGGTTTTTCAGATGACGGGAAATATCTGGCGTTTGAAGAATACGGAACGCAGGACGGGTCGGGTTTTCCATATTCAAATTTTTATTTTATTGATGTTGTCAAAAATTCTTACGCCGCGCCGTCTGTCGGAAAATTAATAGAAAAAGAAACCGCAGGAATTGATTCAACCAGATTGGCAGCAAAAAGTGCCGCCGCCGCCAATCTGAAAAAATTCAAGATTGTGGCAGGAAATACCGGAAATTTGGTTGTCGCCAGATTATTAACCGACCTGAATGTTGACAAACTTTCGCCCGGCGGTGAAAACAAAAATCAAAGCGTAAAATTTACCGATCATTTGGAATCAAATTATTTTGAAAATGAATATGAACTTTCGCTGAAAACTTCCGAAGTGAAAATAAAAGCGTGTGATTACAGTTATGAGCCGGTTTTAAAATTTGAACTTTCGCTCAAAGACCTGCGAAAAAACGCAGGGAAAGTATTACAGAAAGATACGAATTTGCCTGAAAGCAGAAATTGTCCGCACACGTATTCTATTCAAAATGTTTACGTTTACGGAAATAAAATCGCCGTTTTTATGAACGTCTATACAATTGGTTTTGAAGGTCCTGATATGCGATTTATGACTGTAACGGGAAAGTTTAAATAAATTTATTTCGGGCAAAAAATTAAACTTTTTTTGCCCGAAATTTTAATACAAAACTCTCGTTTTTATCGTTCCTTTCGCCGCCTTTAAAATCTTAAACGCTTCGTCGGAAAGTTCGCCGTCAATGTCTAAAATTACATAACCGATTTTATCGTTCGTTTTTAAGTATTGTCCCAGAATATTTATGCTGTGTTTCGATAATTCTGAATTAATCTCGCCTAAAACGCCGGGAATATTTTCGTGGATATGCAGCAGACGATGCGCGCCTTCCTGCGGCGGCAGATTTAACGCCGGCACGGTATGTGAACCGTTTGATGAACCTTTTTCTAAGAAATTTATTAATTTTGCAGTTACATCCAGACCGATGTTTTCCTGCGCTTCTTCGGTCGAGCCGCCGATGTGCGGCGTTAAGATGACGTTCGGAAGATTTTGCAAAACCGATGAAAATTCCGCGCCGCTTTTTTCCGGTTCAGACGGGAAAACGTCAACTGCCGCGCCGGAAATTTTGCCGGTTTTTATTTGTTTTTCGAGCGCGTCCAGATCAACGACATCGCCGCGGCTGTAGTTGAGGAAAATCGCATCTTTTTTCAAATCTTTAAGCGTTTCGGCGTTTATCATATTTCTAGTCGAAACGTCTGACGGAACGTGCAGAGTTACGATGTCGGATTTTTTCAAAACTTCTTTCAAACTGTTTGCTTGCTTTGCATTTCCGAGCGGTAACTTTGTAATGACATCGTAATAAATTACTTTCAAACCGAGCGATTCCGCCAACACGGACACTTGCGAACCGATATTTCCGTAACCCACGATTCCGAGAATTTTTCCGCGAAGTTCAAAAGAACCTTTCGCTTCTTTGAGCCAAATTCCATTGTGCGCCGCGATATTTTTATCGGAAATTTTGCGAATCAGCATCACGCACAAACCGATGATGAGTTCCGCAACGGAGCGCGTATTTGAATACGGCGCGTTAAAAACCGCAATGCCTTTTTCCGTCGCCGCGTCGAGATCAATTTGATTCGTGCCGATGCAAAATGCGCCGATTGCTAAAAGACGGTCGGCATTTTCGATGACTTTCGCGGTGATTTTCGATTTTGAACGAATTCCGAGAATGTGAACGCCTTTTATTTTTTCTGCCAACTCCGCTTCGCTTAATGCGCCGGAAAGTTTCTCGACTTCGGCGTAATCGCTGTCTTTAAATTGTTGAACCGCCGCATCGCTGATGTTTTCGAGCAGTAAAATCCTGATCTTATTTCGCGGATATGATGTTTCTTTGTCTGGCATAAAATTTTTCCAATGAACACTTATTAAATGAGAGATTTTGCACAATCAAAGTAATTATTGCAAAACCTTACAGTTAATTTTAGTTTAAATTTTAATAAGAATAAAAGAGTTTAACTTTACAAATTTTACGGAAAAATAGAAGATTAAAATTATGAAATTTACGAGAAAAGCAGAAGCTGATTGGAACGGCGGAATAATGGACGGAAAGGGAAAAGTTAAACTCGGAAGCGGCGCATTTGAAGGAGCGTATTCTTTTCAATCGCGTTTTTCGGAAGACAAAGAGCAACAGGCAACAAATCCTGAAGAATTGATCGCGGCGGCGCACGCGGGTTGTTTTACGATGGCACTTTCAGGAAATCTGGGCAAAGCCGGTTATGAGCCGAAAAATATTCATACAACGGCGAAAGTGAAAATCGAAAAACAAGGTGACGGTTTTATTATTCCGAATATTGATCTGGAAACCGAAGCGGAAGTTGACGGAATAGAAGACGACGAGTTTCAAAAAATCGCGGAAGAAACAAAGAAAACCTGTCCGGTTTCACAAGTTTTGTCAGGCGCGGAAATCAGCCTTGACGCGAAATTGAAATAAACGATTAAATCAAAATTTAAAAATAAAAAAGGACGGATTTTCTGCCGTCCTTTCTTGTTTTTAATTTATTTTGAAACTACGCAGCTTTTCCGCGTCCGGTTTTTTCCTGTAACTCGTCAATACGTTTTGAAGCCTCGGCTTTTGTCAGATTTTCGTCAAATTCCTCTTTTGCTTCTTCGCTCAGAGTTTTCAGATAAGACGCTTGTGCGCCGGTCATTTTTTCGTCGCCGGTCGTCCAATTTTCCGGGTCTTTTATCGTATTGCTGTTTTCCGCTTGTGATTCTATATTTTTATCAACCATAAATTTTTCCTCTCTGTATTATATTGTTTCATTTGTGAAACTTGATTTAACAAACTGCACAATTCGTGCCAAAAGTTTCATTTTTCATATCGAATTTAGTTTGATTAAATTTAGTTTGATTAAAATTTTACTTGCTATTTGTAACTCTATTTGTTACAATTCAAATTATGATGAACGAGACAAGTTTTTTCCAGCGGAAATTTATTGAATAAGTTATTAAAGTTTTTGGCGGAAAACTGATTTTTAAACTTGAGTTTTTTCTGCTGAAACGAGAATTTATAGATTGAGAGCCGGTTGATTTGCCAACGTTTTTCAGGCAAAGTTATAAAAAGTAAATTTATTATTTAGGAGATTATTAAAATGGGAGATTTTGCAAAAGCAGTTACGGATTCAAATTTCGAGTCCGACGTATTAGGATCGGACAAACCCGTATTGGTTGATTTTTGGGCGGAATGGTGCGGACCGTGCCGTATGATCGCGCCGACGGTCGAAGCGGTCGCCGAGGCATATACAGATAAAGCGGGCGTTTATAAAATGAACGTTGATGAAAACCTCGACACACCGCAACGCTTTGGCATTCGAGGAATTCCGACGCTGATTCTTTTCAAAGACGGCAAAGAGCAGGAAAGAATCGTCGGCGCGGTTTCGCGTGAAGCGATTACGAAAGTTATCGAAAAATACGCTTAATTAAAGGTGAACGATGAACGGTGAGCAATTAGTGGGATTTTCCGCTTTGCTTGCCGTTTTTATTTTAAATGAATTTTATGAAAGCAATTATAGTTAAAGAATTTGGCGAACCGGAAGTTATGAAACTTGAAGAAGTTTCAGATTTGGAACCGAATTCAGATCAAATTTTGGTGAAGATCGAAGCCGCCGGAATAAATCCGGTTGACACATATATTCGTTCGGGACAGCATTCGCAGAAGCCGGAACTTCCATACACGCCGGGGAAAGATGCGGCGGGAATTATTGAAAAAGTCGGTGCAAATGTAAAGAAATTCAAAATCGGCGACAGAGTTTTGACGGCGGATTCGATTACCGGAACTTACGCAGAATTTTGTTTGTGTAAAGAAGATCAATTAATAGAATTGCCGGAAAATACTTCATTTGAACAAGGTGCGGGCGTTTTTGTTCCGTTTGCGACTTCATATCGTGCGCTTTTTCAGAAGGCAAAAGGAAAATCCGGTGAGACGGTTTTGGTTCACGGCGCATCGGGCGGAGTCGGCACGGCGGCGGTTCAATGGGCGAAAAATGCCGGATTGAAAGTTATCGGCACGGCGAGTTCAGAAAAAGGGCGAAACCTCGTAAAAGAACAAGGCGCGGATTTTGTTTTCGATCATTCTAATAAAAATTACCTCGACGAAATAAAAAAAGCGACGGGCGGAAAAGGCGTTGATATTATTCTGGAAATGCTCGCCAACGAAAATCTGGTTAAAGATTTTGAAATTCTGGCGCAATTCGGCAGAATCACGATTATCGGCAATCGCGGTTCAATAGACTTTAACCCGCGATTAGCAATGGGAAAAGATGCGACGATTTTCGGAATGGCACTTTTCAATGCGCCGGAAGATGAAATGCGGGAGATATTCGATTTGATTCACAAAGGTCTGAAAGAAGAATTCTTAAATCCTTTCGTCGGTAAAACTTTTGCTCTCAAAGATGCGGCAAAAGCTCATCACGCCGTAATCGAAGAAAAATCGTTCGGAAATATTGTCCTAAAACCATAAATTAAAGCCAACGGCACAAACATTGCGATGAAACTTTAAATACAAATGTTTTTGTATTAATCTAAATCACAAATTAAGGAGAACTTTATGAATGCAATAGAATTGTTACTCGAAGACCACACAGAACTCAGAACATATTTTGGTGAGTTTAAAGCTGCCGACAGCGATGATAAAAAACATCAAATTTTCAAAGATATAAAAGCAAAATTGGATGTTCATACTCATATAGAAGAAAAAGTATTTTATCCGAAGGTAATGGAACACGAAGAACTTGAGGACATTACAAAAGAAGGAATCGAAGAACATCATCTCGGAGATGTTTTTGTCCGCGAGATTTCAAATCTGGTTGAAGATAGTGAAAAATTCGATCCGAAAATGGAAGTTTTGATTGAAAGCACCGAACATCATCTGATGGAAGAAGAAGGCAAGATGTTTCCGAAAGTGAAGAAACTTTTCAGCGATTCGGAACTCGAAGAATTAGGAAAAAAAATGCAGAAAGAAGAAGAAGAATTTAAAAAAGGTAAAAAGACAAATGCTTGACAAATGACTTTCGACCTTAAAAGCATTATATATAAAAGTTTTTTGATATTATATTTAACGAATTCCTTTTTCCCGAAAACCGAAAAACTATGTCAGTCAATAAAGATAAAACCCATCGTTATGTTACGAATATCATTCAGGATATTCAAAACACTTTCGTCAGCGAGCGGACAATCAAATTCAGCGAAACTCAAATAGAGCGTGTCTATGAATTTGAAGACGGCGCGGTCGTCAAATACGAATGGCAGGATTATCCGCCGACAGGTAATGACGAAGAAAAATATAATCACCGTTTTACGCTGGTAACGCCGCCCGAACCGAATCCGGGCAAACTCGAAAAAGGTATAATAAAAGTGATAAATTACACAACTAATTCCCGCTAAATTTAGATTTTACGGCAAATTTTTAAAACTTTTCTTAACAGCTATAAGCCGCGCCGGAAAAGTCACAAAATTTTCAACCTCGATCTGTATTGCATCATTTATTTTATTAGAAGAATTCCAACGAATTTTTATTGCGGCAATATAAGTTCCTTCGCCCTTTCCCGTGTTTTCGTCAATCATCAATTCGATATAACCGAACGGATAATCAAGCGAACTATAGCCGAAACGAAGTTCTGCAAATTGTGTCCAACTCTCAAAGACGACAAGTTTAGAAAATAAAAGTCCAGACTTCACAGGAATTGATTATTATAATTTTATATTTTATTTAAAGTCATTAAATCTTTGAAAAAGGCACAATGATTGCACAATATAATAAATTACATCTAAAGTGTATTAAATAAACTCAATTTTATAAGAATTATGATAAATCAGATGGCTTTCCGTAAACTCAGTGAACTAATTCCAGTCAATAACCAGATGGAGTTTGTATCGAAAATCTCAGTTAGTTTTCCCGAATCGTCAAAAATTTTAAAGAGAATCGCCGATTGCGATAAAACTGCAATTAATGAATGTATAGATATTTACGGAGATTTAGTTTGGGCATTGACTAGAAAATATACCGCCGATGAAACAGAAGCGGAAATTGCCGTGCAGGAAGTTTTTTCCGACATCTGGAAATATGCCGCAAGATTTGACGCATCAAAAATTGACGAAGCAACATTTATTTCACACGTTACCTGTCGAAATTTGATAAAACGAAATAATACAAAAAGCGACCAAATCTTTTAAGATCAGAAGTTAAAAAATCATAAACAGAGTTAAGGACGGACAAATCGTGTTCGTCCTTTTCGGATTTTAAATGGTAAATTTTCTGAAGATTACAGAAAAAAGTTAAATTGTTACAATAAATTTATGAAAGAAATAAACGTCATCGGCGGCGGACTTGCCGGAGTTGAAGCCGCGTGGCAAGCCGCGAATTCAGGCGCGAAAGTTAAATTGTATGAAATGCGTCCTGTGCAGAAAACTCCGGCACATCGCACGGAACATTTGGCGGAAATCGTCTGCTCGAATTCGCTGAAAACCGATGAAGTCGGTTCTGCGCCGTATTTGTTGAAAGAAGAATTGCGGCGCGGAAATTCGCTTGTGATGGAAGTTGCGATGGAAAACAAAATCCCGGCGGGCGCGGCTTTGGCGGTTGATCGCGGGAAATTTTCCGAACAGATTACGGAGAAAATCGAAAATCATCCGAATATCGAACTCGTCCGCGAAGAATTTACGAAAATTCCCGAAGATGAAATCACGATCATCGCCACCGGACCGCTCACGAGCGAAACTTTAACTACGGAAATAATGAAGTTTACGGGCGACGATCAACTTTATTTTTACGACGCGATTGCGCCGATCGTCGCGGCGGATTCGATTGATATGAGCATCGCTTTTAAAGCCGCACGTTACGGCAAAGGCGGCGACGATTATATAAACTGCCCGTTTACACGCGAGCAATACGAAACTTTTTACAACGAATTGATCGCCGCGAAATCCGTTCCGCTCAAGCGTTTTGAAGACACGAAATGGTTTGAAGCGTGTCTGCCCATCGAAGAAGCGGCGCGGCGCGGCGTTGACACTCTGCGTTTCGGTCCGATGAAACCGAAAGGTTTATACGTTGACGGCAGAGAACCTTACGCCGCCATCCAGCTTCGTCAGGAAGATCAGATGGCGGACGCTTACTCGCTCGTCGGTTTTCAAAATCACCTGCGCTACGGCGAACAAAAACGAATTATGCAGCTCATTCCCGGCTTGGAAAACTGCGACATTTTGCAATACGGGCAAATTCACCGCAACACTTTCATCAATTCGCCGCAGATTTTGATCGAAACTTTGCAGACGAAAAAGAACGCCAAACTCTTTTTCGCCGGACAGATCACGGGCGTTGAAGGCTACATCGAATCGGTCGCCACAGGCTGGCTCGCCGGATTAAACGCCGCGCGGATTTTAAAGGGCGAAGAAATGCTCCTCGCGCCTTCAAACTCCGCCATCGGCTCGCTCTGCCGCTACGTTTCAAACGTCGAAACAAAAAATTTCCAACCGGTAAATATTACTTTCGGCTTGCTCGAACAACCGCCGCTCGAAATCCGCAAAAAATACCGCAACAAACGCGAACGCCACGCGATTCAGGTGGAAATGGCTTTAAAGGATTGGGATAGTTGGCTGCCGCAAATTTCGGGAAATGATCGGGAATTCTCTCAAAAGATGTAGCTAATGACCGTTACCCGAATTTGCAATGCCTTCCGGTTAAAAACATCGGCTTGAATTTTTTCGCTTCAATTACAAAAAAGTTTTCGTTGTATGTTCTGAACGGTTTTTTACATAAAAAAACTCTTCGTCGTATGTGAAAAATGATTTTCGACATACAACAAAGAGTCTTCAAACTACGCCGCGCATTTTGAAATATCAGGTACTTGAAAAGCAACGAGCAGAAATAAACTGCCGTCCCTACGAAGATTTTAGATACGGCGCGAGTAGTATTGACCACGAATGATCAACTCTTTGATATTCCGCCGGACATCGTTGGGCGCGTTCGGGCGGCAGTCCGTTTTTGCCGAGCAGACGTTTGTTTTTCGCCGGATTACTGCCGTAGGTCAAACACAGCATATCGTAAAACCTTTGTTGGTCGAGCGAATGTTCATCGGAAAATAAAAGATTTTCGTTGTCCTGCCCGCTGCTGCTGATGGCAAAATACCGCGCCGCGCTTAAGACCATTTCTTCGCCTTCGGGCGTGCCGTCAAGCAGGACGAACATCGCCAGTTGGTCAACCGCGTCTTCTTCGCGTCCGGTGGCGGGCAAATCCCAAACGTCAATCAAACAGTGTCCGAGTTCGTGGAAAAAGAAAACCACCATCGCCCCTTCAGACATATCGTCAATTTCAGTCTGATTCTTTGAAACTTCTTTGAACGCTTCTTGAAAATCTTCGAGAAATTCGTAACACATCGTGATTTCCTTGACTTCAGGATTATAAAAAGCGTTCGGTTCGCCGCATTTGTCGAAATTCAGATAGATGTCATACGGCAGAGCGATCGTTTCGTTGAGCGGTTTGGTAATTTCGAGCAGTGATTCGGCAACTTCTTTGTCCATCACTTTTTTAGGGGATTTTTTTAGTGTTGCCGGAGAAAATCCGACTTTGAAGTCACCTTTGTCAATACTATCGCTTACCGCCGATTTTTTCGTCGTTTGTGCCGCCGCCGGACGTAAATTCGCATACGGCGCGACGACAATTAAAACCGTACAAATCAGCACGGAAACGATTGCCCGTTTTATAACTTCGATGTTTTTGCTCTTTGATTTCGTCGAGCTTATAAATTTCATATAATTTTTTTTTAACCTCTATTATAATTGCGCTTCGCCGCACTATTTGCAAAGCAGATTTTATCAAAACAAAACTAATTCACCTGCAAGACCTGCCGTTTAGTTTTTGCTCGCGCTACTGCTCTATATTTCAAAGCTGTCCCGGATTTCGTAAATCGTTTTTTTTCGTTGGCGGCAAACTTATCGGTGTCCGTACCGGGAATCAGCATATAATACCAAAATCAAATAGATTGGTGTGTTAAGTCAGAACCGCCTACGGTAGCGGATGGTTTAACTTCAAATTTTGTGACAATAGATTCTGCACTTTAACCGCCCGCTATCGTAGGCGGTTCTGACTTGCTTAACTAACTTATTTAATTGGTTTTGGTATAATTACCGGTTATATCCGTATTATAAACACAAAAAAATACTTGCGGTCTTAATGATCGCAAGTATTTTTCTTTTCCCCTATCTATCGTCATATGTTCCGAACACACACTTTGTTTTTCGGAATATGTTCCCGACTTTTCGGAATACGTTCTTAATTGTCCGGCAAGTGTTCCCGAACCTTCGGAACACGTTCCCGAACTCTCGGCACATTTTATTTACTTCCCGGAACACATTCCCGAACCTTCGGAACATATTCCGCATCATTCGGAACAGTTGCCCGACCGTTCGGAACACGTTCCCGAAACCTTTTAAAGCTTACCGGAAGTATTAAAACCTATTTATTACCATCGCCGGAAGTGTTTTTCTTTTTCTGTCTAATCAGCGAACTGCGAATTTTCCCCGCTTGTTTTCCGGCATCGGTAGTTTTGCCGAGAGCCGAAATAACCGAATCAAGAGCCGACGAAGTTTTTTTATAACAATTATCCGTCGCCGCATTCGACACCTTCGTCTGCCCTTTGGCGGCAACTTCCATATCATCCTGCTTCTGAGCCTCCGCAACTCCCGTATCACGCAGTTCACCGAGTTCCGTTATCTTGTTGGTAATATCCAACCCTTCTGCCAACAAAGCCTCTTTATTATCCCTCATCAACTGAATAACCTGATCCGTCAAACCAAACACCTTGGCATTAGACATTGACATAATAAAAAAATCCTCCTAACTGATAATTTATCAAAAATAATTTTGAGAATTTTAAAATACGATTTTTTGATTTTGCTGTCAAGCAATTTCTTGAAAGTAGAAAAATTTTATGATTTCGCCGTCAAAATCTTTCAAATTTCAATAAATAATTTCTTGATTGCTTCACTACAATCAAGTTAAATTTCACTTCTTATTTTGTTGGATACATCTTCGTTTTAATTAAAATCTTATTTTATTTTATCAGGTAAGAAGGTGATTATTTTTTTGATAATGTAAACTGCCAATTATTATCTTCAAAAAACTCAAATAAATTCATATGCCTAACATTATACTGTTTACAAACAGCCGGAATTTTATTTGAGCTTTTTTCACTTTCGGTGCTTACAATGACAAAATCAGAATCTTGAGAAAACAAATTAACTTCTTCCATCATTTCTACAACCATTGCAATTATCCAAGGATCGGCTTGATTTTTCTTGTTTCTTGGATCTATAAGATGTGGAAAAAGAGAAATAATTTGTGGAACTATTTGAGCTTGTCGCTTTGAAATTGATCTGAAATTGACTTTATATGTTGAAATTAAAACTGCTAGATCATCCTTTATAGATTTTTTATCTGCGGGAACAATTTCATCATAAACAAATTCATGTGAAGTAATTCTTTGTTGTATTAAAAGGTCTTCTATTTGCTTCCATAAATCTGGAAGCATTCTTAATGGGTAGTATCGTTGCATCGTAATTAATGCACTCGTATCTACACAATAAATATTTTCATTAGATTTATGCTTCATTCAATACTTTGGTGATTCTTAAATCAAGTAAAGAAGATGCTTGAGTGTAAGAAATTCGATTCTGATTTAGTGAGTCTAAAATCAAATTAAAAAATGTTTCACCTCGTGTTGCGCGACTTTTAACTTCAGGTAATGCAAAACCAGATGATTTTTTACTAGGTTTGTATGTTGATTTTATTTCGTTTAACAATGAAAAAAACTTTGTCGGATGTATTTTGTTTTGTTCTTTTAGCTGTCTCAAATAAACTTCTCGGCTAACTCTGAACTGATTAGCATAAGTTTCTATTTCAGCTAAGTTTACTGTTGCAACTAAATAATTTTCGGGAACTAAAAAATTTCCTGCTAGTGAATTGCAACTAAATTCTTCTCGTTGATTTTCATTTACTTCATCAATAATACACATTCCACTATGGTGCCGAACAATATGTCCTAACTCGTGAAAAATTGTAAATAGCCGACTTCTATACGAGTGTCTTGAATTCACGACAATTGCGAATGGTAAATTGTCCGTATAACAAAATCCCTGAATTTCATCTAATGGCATTGGAAATTGAAAAACCAATATTCCCAAATTGTCTTCTACTGACTGTCTCCAAGTTTTATATGCCTGACTATCGTATTTCCAAGAGAATTGATCTTCAACACTAATGTTTAATTTTTCTCTAAGCCAAATAGCTAAATTTTCATTATCTTGTTTGAAGTTTTCAATCTCTTTTAACCATTCATACTGAATCTTCCAATAGTTTTCTCCTTGTAGTTCCACAGCAGTTTGGCGAAAGTAAGTAACATCACGCATTACCATCAAAACATCCCTGCTTAATTTACTTTGTGAAGGTTTCAGATTACGAAAATCTATTGGTTTGGAAAGTTTCTCAGGAACTTGGGGCAAAAAGAAAACTGCTATTTGTCTTTTGTATTGTCGGGATAATGTTTTGAGTTTACCAAATGGAATGTTTTCTCCTTCTTTCTCCCAAATTTTATAATTCTCAACGGACACGTTAATTTTCCCCGCAATTTCAGACACATCAAAACCGGCTTCTTCACGCGCCCATTTTAACATTTGCGGATTTATATTTACGTTGAAACGACTCATAAAAACTATCGAATGATAGCATAATTTCTTTGATTTAAATAAACGTCTTACCCAAATTAAAATGTCTTTTTAAACCAAGAATATATTTGAATTACACCGAAATATTAACTCGCACATTGCTGAACGCCACGTTTCCAGTTAGTTCGTCAATTTGCATATCATTTTCCATAGAAAATTTTAGAAATTCAGATTTTCAAATCGTCAAGGTCTTTTACAACGACGGCGGAATCTATATTTTGAAAATTGTCCCAATCGGCGGTTAATAATTCGGCGTTGACGTATTTGGCGGAAGCGAGGATTATCGCGTCGGGAAGTTTTATCTTTTTGATTTTGTTTTTGCGGTAGATGATCGCTTGGTCGGCAATTGCTTTGTTGAGTTCAATGATTTCGAGGTTGGCGAAAATTTCGTCGGTAATGTCTTTTCCGAGCGGATTTTGAAAGTCGAACGCGTAACATTCGGCGTAAGTAATTATCGAAGCGAAAAATTTATCGTATCTCGACAATAACTCTTCGACATCAATTTTTCCTTTTGAGCCAAAGATAATCGCATTGCTGTCCAAAATGGCTTTAGTCCCACTCATTTCTCAATTCTCTCTGCCATTCCACGGGATTTTCGATCTCGGCGAAAAGTCCTGCTTCCTGTGCTTTTTTGAATGCCGCAAATAATCTTTCTTTTTTCGCTTTTGTATCTTCAGGCGTTTCGAGTGTTACGGTAACGTGAACGCTCGCATCTTCGTAATCCTCAAATTCTTTGGGCAAATGAATTACGCCGTGTTCGATTTTAGTTGTAAATTCAAGTGAATTCATATTTTTAAAGTAACTCAAAAACCGTTCTTTCGCAATATATTTATGATTTATACAAACATTTTCCCCGAATTCAAAACGCTGATCGTGGCGATTTCACGCGCTGATATTAACGCGCACATTGCTGAACGCCGCGTTTCCGGTTAGTTCGTCAATTTGCATTTCGTCGGTTAGATCATTGAGCGAAACTCCGGCGTGTTGTTCGGCAATGTCGAGTTTTACGCCGTCTTTGTCATGCCCGTAGCCGTGCGGGATCGAGACTACGCCGCGCATTATTTTTTCGGTGATTTCGAGCGGGATTTCGATTTCGCCGACGCGCGACCGGACTTTTACGGTTTGGTCGTTTTTTAAGTGAAGATTTTCCGCGTCTTCGGCGTTCATCAAAAGCGTGCAGCGGTTTTTGCCTTTGACGAGAATTTCGGAATTGTGCAGCCACGAATTGTTGTCGCGCAGATGTCTTCTGCCGATCAGCGCGAACGGGAAATCGTTTTTTTCGAGTTCATTATTTAATCTTTCCAAATCTTTGACGAGCGGCGCGGGCGCGAGATTTAGGCGTTTGCTTTCGTTGAAAAGGCGTTCGGGCAGACAAGGTTTTAACGCGCCGAGATCAATGCCGTGCGGGTTTTTTTTTAATTCTTCGACCGACAGATTGTATTTGCCGAACTGAAGCCCAAGATTCAATTTTTCTTCCGGCGGCGTGAGTTTTAAAGGTTCTTCTGCGCCGCCCAAATAATGCGCGAGCTGTTGGAAAATCTCCCAATCGTATTTCGCGTTTTCGCTCTTTTCAAACAGCGGTTCGGAATATTTTGCCGTGTTGCGGACGGCGAAAATGTTGAAAATCACGTCGTAATGCGAAGTTTCGATTCCGGTCGCGGGCGGCAGAATAATGTCTGCGTTGCGCGTGGTTTCATTGATGTAAATGTCAATCGAAACCATAAAATCGAGTTTTTTGAGCGCGTTATCGAGCCGTGCGCCGTTCGGCGTGGACAAGACGGGATTTCCGCAACTCGTGAAAAGTGCTTTGATCTGACCTTCGCCGCTCGTTTCGATTTCTTCGGAAAGCGTTGCGACGGGCAGTTCGCCCATAAATTCGGGCAGATTTCGCACGCGGCTTTGCCACCGGTTGAAGATATTCCCGCCTTTTGAAGCGGCGACGGCATCGAACGCCGGAGCGGTGAACATCGCGCCGCCCGCGCGGTCGAAATTTCCGGTCAAAATGTTGATCGAATTTATCAGCCAATGACAAAGACTGCCGAATTTCTGCACCGAAACGCCCATTCTGCCGTAACAAACCGCAGTTTCGGACGCGGCGAATTCTTTGGCGATGCGGCGAATTTCATCGGCGGAAATTCCCGTCAGACTTTCAACATTTTCCGGCGCGTAATCTTTTGAAACTGTTTGCAAAATCTCAACGCCGTCGGTGAAATCATTTAATCTGTCTAAATTTACGAGATTTTCGGCGAAAAGCACATTGATGAACGCGAGCAGAAAATAAACGTCTGAGACAGGTTTGATAAAATGATGTTCGTCCGCAACTCGTGCGGTTTCGGTTTTTCGCGGATCAATCAAAACGATCTTTCCGCCGCGTTTTTTGATTGATTCGAGACGGTTGATTACGTCCGGCGCGGTCATCAAACTTCCGTTTGACGCGAGCGGGTTTGCGCCTATAATTAAAAAATATTTCGTGCGGTCAAGGTCGGGAATCGGAATAAAAAGCGGATTTCCGAGCATCGTCCACGCCGCGAAATGATGCGGCATCTGGTCAACCGAAGTCGCCGAAAAATTGTTTTTCGTCTTTAACACTTTAAGTAAACTGCCGCTATTTAAAAGCGTGCCGAAATTATGAACCGACGGATTTCCCTGAAAAACCGCGACTGAATCTCTGCCGTATCTCGTCTGAATTTCCTTTATTTTCTCGGCAATTTCATCAAACGCCGCTTCCCAAGAAATTTCGCGCCATTCATCGCCGAATCTTTTTACCGGCGATTTTAAACGATTTTCATCGAGATAAACATCTTTCAGCGCGAGTGCTTTCGGGCAAATATGACCGCGCGAAAACGGATCGTTTTTGTCGCCTTTGATGGACAAAATTTCGCCGTCAACATGTTCGATCTCGATGCCGCAGACGGCTTCGCATAAATTGCAGGTTCGGTAATGAAATTCAGACATAATTTTTATTTTTCAAAAAGATATTGATAATACGCGGAGCGGACTGGAGCGCAAGCGTCCCCGCTTGCATTGAGCGTCGCTTCGGCGCGAAAAAGTCTCTACTTTCTCAAATGTTGCAAAATCATAAACATTTTTTCGCGCTATCGCGCTCAATGCAACCGGGACGGATTGCGCTCCAGTCCGCTCCGTACCTTGCCAAATTATTTCCCTTCGAGCGCGTCGCGCAGGTCGTTCGGGATTTTTGTCAATTTTCCGTCCTTTAATGTTACGACCGTCATCGCGCCTTTTAAGGCTAATTCATTTTGGTCGTTGAACGCTTCAAAATCATATTGAATCGAGCTTCGACCGACTTTTCCGACTGTCAGATGCAGACGAAATTCCGCGTCGAGTTTGATCATTTTCTTAAAATCACACTCGATTCTAACACGCGGAAAACCTAGATGCTGCAGCTTTTCAAACATCGAAAACCCGATCTTTCGCAGAAGTTCGATCTCGGCTTCTTCGACGATCTCGAAAATGCGCGGAAAGTGCATAATTCCCGCCGCGTCAACGTCCGCCCAGCGCATACGGCGGTTGAATTCGACAAATGGTTTCATAGATTTTTTTTATTGCCCGCGAAATACGCTAAAAGGCGCGAAAAGAAGAAAATTTAGCCACGGATTTTCACAGATAGACACGGATAAAAAAGGATTGTCAAAAATTATAAAACATCTGTTTTTATTTATACTTTCATTTTTTTTCGCGTCCTTTCGCGTGTTTCGCGGGCAATAATTTCTTTCTTTTACTAACAGTTTATATTTTACAGCTAATTTCTGCTAAAATTCTACCGAACGGTTAGTAATAAAAAATAAAATTAAATAATTTGGAGAAATAATGCCGAACACATCTGTTTCAAAAAGAAACTATCCCTGGAAAACGAAACTTGGCGACACCGAAGTTACGCTTCGAATGATGACCGGACGCGACGGTGATGCGATGTATGAATTTGCGCGAAGTCTGCCGGCGGACGATCTGCTTTTTCTGGCGGTTGATATTACCGACAAAGAAGCGGTTGACGCGTGGGTGCGCGAGGTCGAAGCGGGACGAACGGTGACGGTTTTAGCCGAAGCGAACGGTAAGATCGTCGGACACGGAACGCTGATAATCAACGCGCTGACGTGGACGCGGCACTTGGGCGAAATTCAGTTATTAATCAGCCCGGAATTTCGCGGAAAAGGTTTGGGAAATGTTCTTGCGTCGGAAATAAATGCGGCGGCGCAGAATAAAAATGTCCAAAAAGTCGTGGCGCGGATGGCGGCGGAACAAAAAGGTGCGCGTCAGGTTTTCGAGCGTTTGGGTTTTACGGCGGAAGCGTTGCTCGCCGATTATGTGATTGATCGACAAAACCGGACGCACGATTTAATTGTGATGTCTTATGATGTTACGGGATTGACGATATAAATTAGTGGATAGTTGATAATGGATAGTGGGCTAAAAATTTTTCTTTAATTATTCACTATCCATTATCAACTATCCACTAACAAAAAATGTCTGATAAAACAAAAAAATCAGTAGAAAAATCGAACGGCTACGAGTTGATTCCGCAGCCGCCGGAGACGTTTTTGCTTGGCAATATGCTTGATTTGAGCGCAGAAACTCCGGTGCAGGATATGGTTGCATTGGCGCGTGAATATGGTCCGATCTATCGGATGACGTTTCGCAGTCGGGTCGTCGTGATCGTTTCCGGGCAGAAATATGTCAACGAGCTTTCCGACGAAACGCGGTTTGATAAGACGATTCGCGGCGCGTTGTCGCTGGTTCGCAGATTTTCCGGCGACGGGCTTTTTACTTCGAAAACTCAGGAGCCGAATTGGTCGAAGGCGCACAATATTTTATTGCCGAATTTCAGTGCGCGGGCGATGCGCGGTTATCATCCGATGATGCTCGACATTGCCGAACAGCTCGTTTTGAAATGGGAGCGTCTGAACGCGGACGAAGACATTGATGTCGTGCGCGATATGACGAATCTGACGGTTGACACCATCGGTTTGTGCGGTTTCGGTTATCGCTTTAATTCGTTTTACACAGAAGCCGATCATCCGTTTGTCGGCGCGATGTCGAACGCGCTCGGGACTTCGATGGACGAGTTGCGCGATGTTCCAGGCGAAAAAATCGTCCAGAAAAAACGCGCGAAAAATTTTCAAACCGACGTTGATACGATGAACAGCATCGTTGACCGAATCATCAAAGACCGACGCGCGAGCGGTGAAGATTTGGGCGAAAAGACCGATCTTTTGAGTTATATGATCGCCGGAGTTGATAAAAAAACGGGCGAGCGTCTGGACGATCTGAACATTCGTTATCAAGTAATCACGTTTTTGATCGCCGGACACGAAACGACGAGCGGTTTACTGTCGTTCGTGATCTACGAACTGCTCAAAAATCCCGACATTTTAGCACGCGCTTACGAAGAAGTTGACCGCGTTTTCGGCAATGATTTGTTGGTCAAGCCAACTTATGAACAAGTCAATAATCTGAAATATATCACGCAGATTTTGAAGGAAACTCTGCGCCTTTATCCGACTGCGCCGGCGTTCGCGCTCGTTCCGTTCCAAGACGAAATTGTCGGCGGAAAATACAAGATAAAACGGCATCATCAGATAAATGTTTTGCTGCCGATGCTGCACCGCGACCCTGAAGTTTGGGGCGAAAATGCGGAAGTTTTTAATCCCGATAATTTTACGCCCGAACGCGAAGCCGCGCTGCCGCCGAACGCTTACAAACCGTTTGGCAACGGTCAACGCGCCTGCATCGGTCGGCAATTTGCGATGCAGGAAGCCGCGCTCGTTATCGGGATGATCTTGCAGAGATTCAAACTCGTTGACCATAAAAATTACGAACTTAAAATCAAGGAAACGCTGACACTGAAACCGGAAAATCTGCGAATAAAGGTTCGAGCACGGGACAATCACGAATCACGAATTACGAATTACGAGTTGGCAGATGCGGAAAAATCGCGTGAAGTTTCGGTTAAAACGCTTGAAAATACAACGCACGAAACGCCTTTGCTTGCGCTTTACGGTTCGAATATGGGAACGGCGGAGGAAATTGCGCGACGGATTGCCGCCGATGCCGAGGAAAACGGTTTTAATGTAAAAGTCGCGCCGCTCGATGATTTCAAAAATCGTCTGCCGAAGGAAGGTTTGTTGTTTATTTCGTCGGCTTCGTATAACGGTCTGCCGCCGGACAATGCCGCCGAATTTTGCGAATGGCTGAAAGATGAAACACTGCCGACGGACATTCTTAAAGGCGTGACTTACGCTGTTTTCGGCTGCGGAAACCGTGATTGGGCTTCGACTTTTCAGGCGATTCCGCGATTTATTGACAAGCGTTTGTCGGAACTCGGCGCGAAGCGACTTTACGAACTTGGCGAAGGCGACGCGCGTGATGATTTTGAAGGGCAATTTCAAAATTGGTATCTGCCTTTGCGGACGGAAGTCGCCAAAGAGTTGAATTTGACGTTCGATTCAAATGAAAGTCAGCGTCAGCTTTTCAATCTCGAAATCGTCAAAGGCGGTCAGCAAAGTCCGTTCGTTAATTCGCTAAATGCAAAGCCTTTTCACGTTTTGGAAAACCGCGAACTGCACAAAGAGGCGTCGGAGCGTTCGACGCGGCACATCGAACTTGCACTGCCCGAAGGCGAAACTTACGCGGCGGGCGATCACATCGCCGTCGTGCCGCACAACGGTGACGAGCTGATAAATCGTGTGACGGCGCGTTTCGGTTTTGAAGACGATGCGTTTATTCGTCTGCGAAAAAACGGGAAACGCAAGACTTTTCTGCCGACGGACGAGACGATTTCTCTACGCCGGATTTTGCGCGATTACGTCGAATTGCAGGAAGTTGCGACGCGTACCGAAATCAAGACGCTCGCCGAATTTACCGAATGTCCGCCGCATAAAATCCAGATGCTTGCGTGGTCGGGCGAGGATCCGATGAGCGAGGCGCGTTACCGAGAAGAGATTTTGTCGAAACGAAAATCGGTTCTCGATCTGCTCGAAGAATTTCCGGCGTGCGAACTGCCGTTCGAGCTTTTTTTGGAAATGCTCGCGCCGCTTCGTCCGCGTTATTATTCGATTTCTTCGTCGCCGTTGGCAGAAAAAAATCGTTGCAGCCTCACGGTTGCCGTCGTCGAAGAAAGTGCGCGTTCGGGCGGCGAAATTTTCAAAGGCGTTTGCTCTAACTATCTGAAAAGACAGGAAGATGAAAGCACGGTTTACGCTTTTATCAAAGATACGAAATCAGTTTTTCGTCTGCCGGAAAATCCGAAAACGCCGATAATTATGATCGGTCCCGGAACCGGAATCGCGCCGTTTCGCGGATTTTTGCAGGAACGTCTTTCCTTAAAAAAATCCGGAGTTGAGATCGGCGAAGCGTTGCTGTTTTTCGGCTGCCGACATCCCGAACAGGATTTTATTTACGAAGACGAACTGCGCGAATTCGAGAACGAAAACGTCGTCAAAATTTCAACCGCATTTTCGCGTCTCGACGGGCAAGCGAAATGTTATGTGCAGAACGAAATTTACACAAACCACGATCAAGTCTGGCAATTTTTAGAGAACGGCGCGGCAATCTACGTCTGCGGCGACGCAAGCCGAATGGCTCCCGACGTGCGCCTGACAATCGGCGCGATTTACAGCGAAAAAACAGGCGCAAGCACCGAACAAGCCGAAAAATGGCTCGACGAATTGACGGCGAACGGTCGTTATTTAATTGATGTTTGGGCTTCGAGTTAAGAAAAGATTTTGCCCGCAGAATGCGCGGAAGGACGCGGAAGAATTTTGAAATGAAAAACGGAAAATAAATTGTTGCCCGCGAATTACGCGAATGAACACTAATTTTTTAAGACTTAAGTATCATAAATTTATTCGTGAAAATTCGCGTAATTCGCGGGCAAATATTCTTTAAAATTCCGCGCATTTTCGCGCATTCTGCGGGCAATAAAAAATTATGGCAATCAAAGATTTGAACCGACGTTTAACAACAATGGATTCGAGTTTTCTCTATTTCGAGAAAAAGGAATCGCCGATGCACATCGGAAGCGTGCATATTTTCGAGGGCGAAGTTGATTTCGAGGGTTTTGTCGAGATGATGGACGCGAAAATTCAGTTTATTCCGCGTTATCAACAGGTCGTCAAACCTGATCCGTTTAATTTCAGTCATCCGACGTGGGAATTCGATCCGAATTTTGAAGTTCGCAAACACGTTTTCAAATTGCAAATTGACGCGCCCGGCGGCGAAAAAGAACTCATCAAATTGTCGAATAAATTGTTCACGCCGATGATGGATCGTGATAAACCTTTGTGGGATATCTTCTGGGTTTACGGTTTGAAAGACGGCAAATCGGCGATGGTTGCGCGGGTTCATCATTGTATGATTGACGGAATTTCCGGCATTGATATTATGAAGGTGATTCTCGATATTTCGCCTGAAATCAAGCCTTTGCCGCCGAAAAAAACGATACCTGAACCTGCGCCGAAACTTGATCCGACCAGACAGTTTTTCGATTCTCTGATCGGCGGAATGGAAGAAGGAATGAACCGCTGGATGGAATTTCAAAACGGACTTTTGAATCTGTCCGAATCGTTTGTAAAAGGCGATTCGCGCGAAGCGATGCAGAATATGGGCGGGCAAATTCCTTCGATGGCGACTCCGGCGACGAATTTGCCATTTAACGGGCAATTGTCGGGCGAAAAATCTCTCGCGTGGGCGGGTTTTCCGTTCGCCGAAGTCCGCGCAATTCGTGCCGCTTTGGACGGAACGGTCAACGATGTCGCTTTGACGGTTCTTTCGAGCGCGGTTTCAAAATATGTCAAACTTCACGGTCAGCCGACGGAAAACCGCAAGGCGCGTTTTATGGTTCCGGTCAGTTTGCGACAAAGCGAACAGCGTAACACGCTCGGCAATCTCGTCTCGATTTTACCGGTTGAAATTCCGCTCGACATTGACGATCCGGTCGAGCGTTTTCGATACATTCATCAGATGACAGCGACGATGAAGGAAGGAAAAGTTTCCGAGGGCGTGAATCTTTTTTCCGCGCTGATGGGAATTTTGCCTGCGCCCGTTCAGGCACTCGTCGGAGCGTTCGCTTCGATGCCGATGCCCGCCGTCAATATGGTGGCGACGAATGTTCCCGGTCCGCAGATTCCGCTTTACACGATGGGCAAACGAATGCTCGAATATCTGCCGTATGTCCCAACCGGTTTCGCTGTCGGATGTAGTTGCGCGATTTTGACTTACGATCAAAAAATGACCATCGGTTTAACCGCCGACAAATTAGCGATGCCTGACGTTGAAGTTTTGCGCGATTTCTTGAATGAAGCGTACAAAGAAGTTTTGGAAGCAGCAAATCTAAAACCGAGCGAAGCGGAAACGAACATAAAGACGAAAACAAAACCCGTCAGAATCAGAAAAACGAAAACCAACACTTCTGCGGAAACAGTTGCTAAAACTGAAACTGCAACGAAGAAAATTACGACGAAGAAAACTGCGCCGACCGCAAAACCGAAAACTGCCAAAAAACCTACAAATGTAACGAAACGACAGCCCGCAAAACCGAAAACAGCAACAACTTCAAAAACTTCTGCAATTAAAAAGACAAATGATACTACTGCAAAAGCATCAAAAACAGCGAATGTTAAAAATGACGCAGATGCGAGAAACGACAAAAAATCAATTGCAAAAAGCGGCAAATAAGTTACAATAAATTATGATCGAAACGAAAAATTATATAAGCCGCGAAAACAAAAGCGTTAATCGCCCGATTTTGCGTGAAGCATTAATGGGAATTGATTGGCTGTCGCTGCGTGCGTCGCCTTTGTACTACGGTTTCGGCGTTCCGCGCGGCGACGGTTCGGCGGTGATTCTCGTTCCGGGATTTCTCGGCACGGATTATTATATGGCTGAGCTTTATTTTTGGCTGTGGCGTGTCGGTTATAAACCTTACAAATCGAACATCGGTTGGAACGCTAACTGTTTGGATAAATTGGGAAAGCGTCTTCTCGAAACAGTTGAACGCGCGAACGATAAAACCGGAAAACCCGTTCATCTGATCGGTCACAGTTTGGGCGGAATCTTGTCCCGTTCGGCGGCGACACAAAAGCCGGAAAGCGTCGCTTCGGTCATTACGCTCGGTTCGCCGTTTCGCGGAGTTAAATCGCATCCGTGGGTTTTAGAAATGGGAAAACAAGTTAGGAAACGAATCGTGCGCGATAATCCTGCCGACAAACCGGAGTGCTACACCGGATTTTGCAATTGCGAAACAATCAAAGCGTGGACTTCAAAATTTCCCGAAGAAGTTCAGCATACGGCAATTCACACAAAAACTGACGGAATTGTTGATTGGGAAGCCTGTTTAGATGGAAATTGCGACAACGATTTTGAAGTTTCGGGAACGCATATCGGACTGGTTTTCAATCCGCAAGTTTATAAAATCATCGGAAAACGTTTGGCGAACAAGCAAGGAAATTAATTTTTTTGCCCACGAATCAAACGAATATTAAAAAAATTAAAATATTTATTCGTGTAAATTCGTGAATTCGCGGGCAAACTTCTTTCGCGTTTACTCTCGGGCAAAATTATTCTTCATCTTCTTCCGTTTCAATATCATCTTTTTTCGCGCCGCCGATAAAACCGCGCATTAATTCTGCGCCGGGAAATAGTTTTTCCCAGTTTTGCGCCGTTGGAATAGCCATTTCGAGCATACTTCTAAAGCGATTATCGAATTCTTCTTTTGTTTTCAAATATGCGGAAAGACTTGCGGTTAAGTGGTTTTTGAAAAAATCCTGAAGCGATTCTCTGTCTGAACGCAAAATCTGAAAAAGAAACGGGGTCGGCAAAATATTATTGTTGCTTTTCTCTTCTTCCAATATCAATTGAATCAAAACTTCCTTCGTTATATCTTCTTTGGTCGTCGAATCTATTACCTGAAAATTAACTCCGGCGCGGGCGATTTTTATTAAATCTTGATAATTTACATAGCTTTTTGTCTCAGTATTATATAGACGGCGGTTGCCGTAACGTTTGATTATCAGTTGGTCATTTTCTTCTTTTGGTGATTTTTTTTTCGGCATAAATCTAATTCAACGAATGCAAAGTATTAAATCATATATTGAAATTTAATTCAATAATTTGCTGGAGATGAGTTATGTGGTTTTGCGAATAAAAATCTTCCAGTATTTGTCAATAAATCAAGTAGTAAAATTACAATATTAAAAATATTTATAAAAATATACTGTGTGCTTGTAACAATTTATAGATTCTATCTCGCAAATGCGAAATTATCAGTTGACAAGTAATCTGAACAGTTTTATCATTGATTTCAATGAGCCGGAATTTTAACGAATCAGGCGAAACGAAATTTAACAAAGATAATAAAAAGGAGAAAAAATTAAAATGGCAACGAATACAAAAAAAGGTGAAAAAGTAGCAGATCAAACAATTGACAGCATCAACACGGCGGTTGATCTTTCGCAAAAAACGGCGAATGCGGTTTTGGACGGAACGGTTAAAATGGCGGAAATGTCTGATGATTATTTTCAAAATGCGGTTAAACTGGGACTTGAAACGCAAGAAGCGGGTTTAAATGTTGCCGGAAAATACTTTAATACGATGGTTGGAATCAACCGTGAATGGATCAAATTCTTTTCGACAAACGGCGAAAAAATGATCAATGCGGCGGGCGATATGACGAAAAGACAAATGGACGGCATCGTCGAATCAAGTGTCGAAATCGTCGAAAATGCGACATCGCAAGTCAAGCAAGCGGCTAAATAGTTTTAACCAAAAATTGACGTGGGAAGTTTGGAGAATATTTTTTCAAACTTCCTTTTCTTTTTTAAATTCAACGTGTAAAAATAGACGAATGGCTGAACAAAAAAAGAAACAGACGAAAAAGACGGATTCATCGCAAACGCGAAAAACGGCGGAAATGCCGGCGGAATGGGCGCAGGACGTTTTGAATCAAATGACCGAAGCGCAAAAAACGTGGTTTGAGATCGCGTCGCAACAAAATTCTTTGATGCTCGAAACTATCGGAAAATTGATCGAATACAGACAGACCGCACCGACGGACGCGCTCGGCAATTGGGTTAAACAGGGAATTGAAGGTTTTGTCGAAGCCCAAAGACGTTGGTCGGAAATCGTTGTTTCGCAGAGCGAACAGCTTTTAAATGCTGTAAAATCCTGCGCGTCAATACCGACGGCGGGCGAAAATATGCCGGAAAATCTCGGTCAAGGCGCACAGTCGCTAGTCAAAATGCACGAGTCTTGGCTCGACTTTGCCGAAAAACAAAACGAGCATTTTGTAAAAGTGATGAAGGAAAATCTGAATTTGGACGATTCTTCGCCAATCGCCGCAATTGCTGATTTTTCGCAGAAAGCGGTCGGAAATTACATCGAAGTTCAAAAACGCTGGCTCGATCTGGCGACGCAATTGCCGTTTTTCGGCGGTGCGTCGGATGACGAGAAATAGTAAACTTTCAGTTTTTAATTCATATGAAATGACCGTCAAACTTTGGCGGTCATTTTTGTTTGGTCAAACCCGAGTTGAGCAGAAACTTCTTTGGCGGAATTCTTGACGAGTTCGACGATTTTCGGCAGTTGTGTTTTATCAATATGCAAAATCGTGCTTGAAGTTCCGAGCGCGGCGGTGACATTTCCGGCGGCATCGAAAATCGGCGCGGCGATACAGCGCACGCCGTCAGCGTTTTCCTCGTTATCAATTGCAATGCCGAATTTTTTTACTTTTCTTATTTCGCGTAAAAACTTGTCCTCCGACGTGATAGATTTGCGAGTTTTTCTCTCCATTCCGCGAAGCTGCAAAATTTTTATGATCTCTTCTTCCGACATAAATGCAACCAGAATTTTGCCGATCGCGGTTGTATGAATCGGCAGACGATGACCGATCCAGATGTCCATTTTAATAAAACTTTTTTCGCCTTCGACCTTTTCGATATAGACGGCGCGACCGTTATCTAAAATCGCCAGATGCGCTTCGGGAAGTTTAGATTTTCGCAAAAAATCCTGTAACGCCGGTTTTGCAATTTCGCGCACATCCATATGCGTCAGCGCGTCGCCCGTCAAACTCATTAACTTCAAGCCGAGACGGTATCTTCCGCTTTTGTCGCGGTGCAGATAATCGCGGTTTTCCAAGACTCTTAAAATGTAGCTCGCCGAACTTTTCGGAATTTTCAGACGGCGGCTCAAATCGGCATTGCTCATTCCTTTTTTGCTTTCGGAGACGAGTTCGATGATCGAAAGCGCGCGGTCAACGGCGGTTGATGTTGTGTCTTGCGGCATAAGAATATTGTTTTTGCTTACAAAAGTACTCAAAAATCTGCTTGTTTCATTTTAAGTTTTCCGGCACAAATAAACAAATTTAGTTCGATATTGTGAAAAACCGTTCAAAACTTGGAACATTGGTCGTTTTTGGTTTTATTATATTTTTCTTGTTTTGCAGGCAAGTCGCTTCAAACTACATTTTATCGGTTAATACTATGAAGGGAATTTGAAGCAGTTTTGTTATTATCATTGATCGGGTTATTTTTAATTTACGGATTATGCAATTTAGAAAAACTTTGCCGAATCGGAAATATGATGAATAATTTGCGGAGCGAAATAGATGAATTCGGTTTTACTGTTTTACCGAAATCAATTGATCGAAGTCAGATCGAAAATCTTCTTGCGAGTTTGTCGAAGTTAAAAAATTCTTCTGCCGTCAAAGAGCGAAGAGGCGCGGTTTTCGGTGTCAGGAATTTAATGAATCTTGTCCCGGAAGTTCGTGAGTTTGCGGAAAGCCGAGTTGTTAAAATTATTGCCGAAAAACTTTCAGACAAAAATGTAAAAATTGTTCGGGCAATCTTTTTTGATAAAACATCCGCTGCAAACTGGAAAGTTCCCGCGCACCAGGATTTAACGATTTCCGTTAAAGAAAAGCGCGAAACAGAAGGATTTTCAAATTGGACAATAAAAGCGAAAATTCAGCACGTTCAGCCGCCGGTCGGAATTTTGGAAAATATGCTTGCCTTGCGTTTTCATCTCGATGATGCTGATGAAACGAACGGCGCGTTAAAAGTTGTGCCGGGATCGCATAAATTCGGGCGTTTAAGTTCCGGCGAAATTAAAAATCTGAGCGAAGCAAACGGAACGCAGATTTGCAGCGTCAAACAAGGCGACTGTTTAGCCATTCGTCCGCTTTTGATTCATTCTTCTTCGGCGGGTTTTGTTCCGAAAAGACGGCGTGTGATTCATCTGGAATTTTCAAGTGACGATTTGCCGAACGGTTTAAATTGGTATGGTTCATAAATTTTTGCTCACAATTTCGATTCTCCTTTTAGCGGTTTCGATTTTCGCTCAGTCGGGGCGCGTCAAATTGCCGGAAGATTCAAAACCGGCTCCGCCGCGCACTGGAAATATATATGTTCTGACGCAGGAAACTCCGCCGACACCCGCGCCGACTATTGTGTCGGAAGATAAAACGGAAGAAATTGACGGCAGCGGCGATGTAATTTCGTTTAATTCAGTGCTTGTGCCAATTCCGGTTTCGGTTTTGGATAATCGCGGAATCGCCGTTACAAATCTGAAACTGGAAGATTTTCAGTTAATGATTGACGGAAAATCGGCGGAGATCAGCGATGTTTCACGTTCGGAAAAACCGCTTCGACTCGCGCTTCTTTTCGATAATTCGTCGAGCGTTACGCAGGCACGTGAGTTCGAGAAAAAAGCGGCGATAAAGTTTTTTAAAAAAATCATCGAGCCGAAACGGGATTTAGCCGCACTTTACAGCGTCGCCGGAACTACGCAACTTGAACAGCCGTTAACGAAAGATGTGTCGCAACTCGTCAATGCCATAGAAAATTTCGCCAAACCCGAAGGCGCGACCGCACTTCTTGACGGTATCATTAAAGCCGCAAATTATCTGCAAGATCAACCCGGCGGACGGCGCGTGATCGTTATTGTTTCCGACGGCGAAGACACTTTCAGCGATCTGGAAACAACTTTGGAAAAAGTCGTGCAAACCGTGCAAGCGGCAAATTGCCAGATATACGTTGTCAAAACGACGGAATTTGAAAATTATAAACGGACGGGAAACCGCACGGGAAGTGCGAATTTGCGCTATCTTTCCGCCGAACGAAGAATGCAGGAATTAGCCCAACAAACCGGCGGCTCGGTTTATTCGCCGATTGACGAAAAAGAATTAGACCGCGCCTTCGCGCAAATTTCCGCCGAACTTACTCAGCAGTATGTTTTGAATTATTATCCCGACGACGAATCGGCGAAACGCGGCGAATTCCGCAATATTACATTGACCTTGAAAGACAATCCCGATTTAAGAATCCGCACCAGAAAAGGTTATTACGTTTTAAAAAGAAATTGATAATGTATAGGAGATAATGGATAATAACGAAAGATTTGTTAACCGTTATCTATTATGCTTGAAGAATATCTCGAACAATTTTTCCAACATCTGCGTTACGAACGAAACGTCAGCCCGCACACTTTGCGAAATTATCTGAGCGATCTCGGACAATTCCGCGAACATCTTTTTAAGATCGAGAAGCGCGATGACATTCCCGTTTCTAAAATTGACCATCTGACGATCCGCGAATGGATGGCGGAACTGCACGGCGAAAATAAAAAGAAAACTTCGATTGCGAGGAAACTTGCGTCTTTAAGGACGTTTTTTCAATTTTTGGTGCGCGAAGGAGTTTTGGAAACTAATCCGGCGAAACTCGTCGCCACGCCGAAAATTCAGCGCAAATTGCCCGACACGCTTTCGATGGAAGATGCCGTGCGGTTTATCGAAACGCCCGATCTAAACACCGATCTCGGCAGACGCGACCGCGCGATTTTGGAATTTCTTTACGCGACGGGAATGCGCGTCGGCGAACTCGTTAATCTGAATCTCAAAGAAATAGATTTCCGCGAAAAACTTGTCCGCGTTACGGGAAAACGCAAAAAGCAGAGAATTCTACCGTTTGGCGATCCCGCGCTTCAAGCGTTGATGTTTTATCTCAACGAAGCGCGTCCGGTTTTTTTGAACAATTGTCCGCCGACACAGCGAGATGAAGACGCGGTTTTCTTAAATTATCAAGGCACGCGCATCACGACGAGAAGCGTCGGGCGAATGGTTGATAAATACATCAAGCAATGCGCCGAAATCAGCGACATTTCGCCGCACAGCCTGCGTCATTCTTTCGCCACACACTTGCTTGATTCCGGCGCGGATCTGCGCGATATTCAGGAACTTTTAGGACACGCGAGACTTTCGACGACGCAGATTTACACGCAGGTTTCAATGGAAAAACTCATCGAAGTTTATGATAAATCGCATCCGAAAGCGTAGAAATTAAATATATGAAAATCAGAATCACAATTTTATTTACCTGCATTTTAGTATTGACTTCATTTTCTTTCGCGCAAACTAAATCGTCTAAACCGTCGCTAATTGTGATAAATGAACCGATTTTTTACACAGGTGATTTTAAGGCAGAAACTTTCATTTCAACTGATGAAATTTTTCAAATTAATCTTCCGGCGCATAATTATAAATCTGTAAAATTTTTTAACAAGTCTGAGATTCAAATTGAAGGAAGAGGAAAGAAGTATGTTTGGTCTAACGATGATTTTCAAATAAGCGTGAAAATCGTTTCGTCCAAATTTTTCTACGATCACAAACAACCTGACGCAAAAGAAAAATTTTGGAACGAAAACAACAAACAGATCAAAGAATACGCGATTTATGAAAAAGGAAAAATAATTGCCGAAAATGAATCGAAAACGAATGATTATCTTTTCAAAGAATTTCAAATTTCGTTTCCCGACAAACCTTTAGCGATTTGGCGTTATTATTTTACGGGAACAGAAATGTTTTCGGTTAATCTGCTTTTAATAAAGAACGATTCCAAAGAATCGGCGTTGAAGTGTTTGGATTCTTTTAAAGTTCTCATTTGAAAATCAATTTACCCGTGCGCGTAACGCTGAATTGTGAAAAGTTCATTAACACCTTTTTCAGCTAAAGCGAGCATTGCGTCCATCTGTTCGCGCGTGAACGGTTCGCGTTCCGCCGTGCCTTGGATTTCGATGAATTTTCCCGCGCCGGTGCAGACGATGTTCATATCAACTTCGGCAGTTGAATCTTCTTCGTATTTGAGATCGAGAAGCGGCACGCCTTCGACCATTCCGACGCTGATCGCGGCGACTTCGGAAATGATCGGCGAAGATTTTAATTTTCCTTGCGCGACGAGTTTTTTACACGCGAGATTAAGCGCGACATACGCGCCCGTGATCGAAGCGCAGCGCGTTCCGCCGTCGGCTTGAATCACGTCGCAATCGAGATAAATCTGGCGTTCGCCGAGCTTCTCCATATCTACGACGGCGCGCAGACTTCGACCGATCAAACGCTGAATTTCCTGAGTTCTGCCTGAAGGTCGCATCGTTTCGCGGTTCGTGCGCGAATTTGTCGCGCGCGGCAGCATCGCATATTCCGCCGTTACCCAACCTGTTTTTTTGTTTCTCAGCCAATACGGAACTTTTTCTTCGACCGTCGCCATACAAATAACTTTCGTGCCGCCGACTTCGATAAGTGCCGAACCTTCGGCATACGGCGATATATTCGGCGTGATTTTCGTCGGTCTGATCTGATCGTGTTCGCGTTTGTCTATTCTTTCGTAACTCATTTTGTTTTTTTTTCCACGAAACACACGAAAAATACGAAAGAAGAAATTTAATTTTTATTCTTATTTTCGTTTATTTCGTGTGTTTCGTGGGCTAATTCTTCAATTTATCAACTCCGTAAACTTCAATTGCTTCGAGTTTCGACGGCTTGCTTCCGAGAAATCGTTCGGCGACGCGGGCGAATCTGTCTGCCGCGTCTGTAACATAAAAATGGTCTAAATCGTCGCAAAGACGGCGCGTTCCGGTGGTTTTATTTTGATTTTCTAAATTGTTTTCAATCAAAAATTCTTCCACTTCTTCGGCGCACGCTTCGCCTGAATCAATGAGTTTAACATCATCGCCGACCGTCTGCTGAATCACATCGCGCAAAATCGGATAATGCGTGCATCCGAGAACCAGAGCGTCGGGATCAAATTCCTTAATTCCTTTTAAATATTTCGCCGCGATCGAAAAAGTTTCGTCTTCGCGCGTCCAATTTTCTTCGGCTAACGGCACAAATAACGGACACGCCGCCTGCAAAGTTTCCGCCGTTTCGGACGAATTTTTTATCGCTTCGGCGTAAGCGTTGCTGTAAACCGTCGCTTCGGTGGCGATCACTCCGATCTTTGCTTTTTCTTTATTATTTGTAATTGCGACGGCTTTTCTCGCGCCCGGACCGATCACGCCGATAGTTTCGATTCCGACATTTTTGCGAATCGCCGGAAGCGCGAGCGCGGAAGCCGTGTTACAGGCGACAACGAGAAGTTTTATGCCGCGCGAGACGAGAAACTGCGAATTTTCAATCGCGTATCGTTCGACCGTCGCCAGCGATTTCGTCCCGTAAGGCACGCGCGCCGTGTCGCCGAGATAAACGAACCGCTCGTTCGGCAGACGATTATGCAAAGCGCGGTAAACCGTTAAACCGCCGACACCGGAATCGAAAATGCCGATTGGCAAATTTTTGGTTTCTTCAATTTTTTCGGACTTTTCTTTCATCAAAGCGAAATGAAAGAATAATTTCGGAATGCGGAAAAGTCAAAACACAAACTTTATTCCGTCGTTTGTAGTAGGCGATTTATAATATCTAAAACCGACTTATCCAAAACTCTTTGATATTTCCCGATTTTTACGGAAGGTTCTTTGTCGGCGGCAATCTTTGCGAGCGTCTCGCGTTCGATCTTATAAAAAAGCAGTTCGTCAAATTTCCCGCCTTTTTCGTTCGATTTGAAATCCGGTTTGCCGAGTTCGATCTTTTTGCCGTTTGCCGTGAAAACCGAAACTTCATTATCGCGCAAAAATTCTTTCCCGTCCGTGATCGCGCCGACGGCGATGCCGAATTCTCCGCCGCCGTTTCGCGTTAAACCGCTCGCCGCATCGTAACCGACGCTCATCATAACTTCGCGTGTAATCTTGCCGTCCGTCGCTTCAAAAGTTATTGTCGGCGAACTCAAATAATTCGTGCCGTTTGTTTGATTATATCGGGAAATCAAATCCAGACTGTCTAAACTTTCTTGTCTGGCTTTGCGGCGTTGTTCGGCGATTCTTTGTTTTTCCGCGCGTTTTGCTTCAAATTCCGCAATTCGCGCCTGATTTATTTTTTCGGCTTCTTCTTCGGCTTTTTTTTGTTCAGCCAAGATTTTATTTTCACGAAATTCCCAAGCCGTCTTCATTCCGGCGATTCCCCAAACTCCGCGATTTTCTGTTTTCGCTGCCGTTTCACTTGCCGCATAAGTTTGATAAAGAGACGTTTTATTGTGAGATTCAACCGGAACGGCAAACCACGCCGCACCGTCGCGCAAGAGTTGCTGACTCAGATCAACTCCGTCGAGAGTAACTTTTCCGACGATGAAAAGCGTCGAAAAACCCGACGGCAAAACCTGAACTCTTTTTCCCAAAGTCATCGTTTTCAAATGTTCAAAGACGACATTTGAAAGTTGTTGTTCCGGCTCAGGAACTTCTATGTATTGCAGACGAACAGTTATTTTCTCCTGTTTCGGAGTTTCGACGATTATCGTTCTCGCATCAACTATTTCGATAACATTTCCCTCGGAAAGTGCTTGCGGAAATACGAAATTTGCGGAAAGCAAAATGACGAAAAGGGATAAACATAATTTTATTCGGTTCATAATTTTAAAACTAATTTAATAGCAGAAAACTTAGGTCGAGCGTAAATGTTTGACGCTTATTAATTATACATTTTTAACAATGTTTTGCCAATATGTTATATGTTTTGCAGATTAAATGGAAAGAGAGAAATTCTGACGAATTCAGACGAATTATTTACCAACACATTTCAAAATTTTCATTTGTGATTCAGACGGCAGAAAACGGAAGGCGTAAATAAATTTACCTTCTTTATCAGAATATTTGATCGAATTTAAAGTCAAGGTTTTTTCTTTATAGTTAAAGTATTGAAGTCCCGGACTTTGAGCATCGTCTTCTTGAGTGAAGTATTTGAGATCGAGTGGAAGATTTTCGAGAACAATGTCATTTTTTAAAATGAATGTTAGTGATAAAACTTTCTGTTTGGAAATTTCAGGAGTTTCTCCGTTACACGAATTTCTGGAATTATAAGAAACTATCAGATTTCCCAAATTCATTTCATATAAGCAGATCATACTTTTTCCGGTTTCGCACTCACCGAGCATCTTTTCAACATCCGAACGATCTGAAATTGCCGGATTTATGCCCATCCAACCGTTTCCGTTCAGGTATGAAATCAAACGAATTCCGACAATATCTTCATTTGCAATAGTATAAAGTTTTGTGCGAGTGCAGGCAGTTGCTATTAAATCTCCGGTTTTAGAATTTCTATCGGCATAAACAAGATATTTTTCACCTATCTTGAAATTAAAATAAGATTCAGATGAAACAGCAAAAGATTTGACATCAAGTGTGGAATTTTGTTCGCCTTTGAAATTTTCTTCTATCAAAAACGTAAAAATATCTCCTCTATATGATCGGCTATTTTTCGTGATCGAAGTTTCTGTTTTCTTCGTAACTTCGCCGACGAAAACAGTATCGGCGCGATTAAACTCCTTATCTATCGAAAGAGTCAATTCACATTTCGCTTGAGTTGATTGGGATAAAATGAAAGTCGCGGACAATATCAGAATCAGATGAAATAAGAATTGCGATGGCTTCCGAAAATTTCCCATAAGATTTTGAATTGAAATATAGTTTTGAGAATAAATCCAAAGTCCGAAATCGAAAATTGATTTGGTGGAGGCGGCGGGAATCGAACCCGCATCCAAGAGTTGCGACCAGTGAAATCTACACGCTTAGTCGAGTTCACTTAAATTTTCGCTCGCAGAAAGCAGGTGAACCGACAAGACCTTTCTGAAAGCTAGTCTGACTAAAATATCGCACACATCCGCAGACGGAAAATGCGTGCTAGCTTAAACTGAGTTATGCCTTAACGACGCGCTTTAAGCAAACTTGCCGCAAGACATCGCTGTAGCTAAATTTAATTAGGCAGCGAGAGCTAATTCTTGATTAGCATTTGTGTTTCTTTCAATTTGTTAACGAGCTACTGAAAGACAGCCCGACGTGCATTCAAAGATCTATACAAGCCCCTGTCGAAGCCTGTCGCCCCCACAACTTGCGGGATTGTTATTCTACGACACTTGGACGGAAAATAGCAATGATCGGTTGCCGTTCAAGTTTCAAAGTTAAAATTTGTTTCCTTTAATTTTTCCTTTTTCTGCCGAAAGTCGCCCGCAAACCCGTCGAGAATAAGAAGTCGTTTTTCTCCGCGCCCGCGACGGGACGGCTGTTAAAGCGATTTCCGACAGTAAATTGAAAACCGAGCCAATCGTTTATATTTGCAACGACGGTCGTATCGAAAAGTGAACGAAATCTGCCGGGATCGGAAATGCTCGGATAAACTGAAAATCTTTGTTCGAGGTTTATGCGGTCGTTAAATGCGAATTCGAGTTCGTTGCCTAAAAGTGCTTCGGCGGAATTTCGTTTGATGCCGTTTGAGAAATTCTCGCGGTTGTAAGTCGCGCCGCCGAAAATGTCGAGTTTCGTGCGTTCGCTGCGAATAAATTTGTAGCCGAAACCGCCGCCGAGAACCGAACGCAAATCGAGCAGTTGCGGTTTGTCATATTCAAAATCGGCGGACGCGAAGACGAAAGTTTTGCGGCTCAGATTGTAATCGTAGCGAATTCCGCCGAACACGGCTTGCGCGGTCGTGACCGAAACGCCGGAGTCTGAATTGCTTGATTGAATCGCGTTGGCGTAAACGCTGATCTTGTTTTTCGGCGTTTCACGGTTGGCGCGAAATCCGGCAGTCAAACTTTGAGTGTCGGCGTTTCCCGACGTAAAACTGTAACCGACATCAGCCGAACCGTTCCAGAAATCGAAAATTCCCGGATCGCGCAGACGTTCGACTTCTTTTTCAAATTTCAACTGCTCCGCTTCGTTGCGGACAATGGCGATATTTTCTTTTTCGATCTCGATTTTTTCCGCCGTTGCAGTTTCGATTTCGATCTTCGTCGTTTCTTCTTTTTCCTCGACAACTGCGGCGGCAACGCCTTTAATTTTCTGCCCGTCGGCGAGTTCGATGTTGAGCGGTTCGTCGGAAACTATTTTTTCAACTGATGACCAAAGAACAGAAATTTCGCCCGCCGCTTCTGTTTGAATAACGATCTTGTCGCCGTCTTTTTTAACGATTTTACCAGACACACGATCGCCGTTTTTCAAGAAAATCTGGTCGGCGAAAACATTCGGGCAAGTGATGAAAATCAAAATGAAAATCAAGCCGAACGATAAAAATTTGGACAATTTTATCTTCATAATTTTTTAGTTTATTTTTGTTTTACGGAGTTGAATGATTATTTTCTGTGAAAAGTTTAGCAAATAAAAGAAAAACGGCTAAATTTGATTCAGCCGTTTTTCTTTTTTGATTTAATTGCGCCGCAAAATTTATTCGCCGAACGCCGTTAGAATTTCGTCGGCGTGTTCGCTGACTTTTACTTTGTCGAAAATCTTGACGATCTTGCCGTCTTCGTCAATCAAAAAAGTCTTTCGCAAAATTCCGTTATAAGTTTTGCCCATAAACTTCTTTTCGCCGTATGCGCCGTATTTATCAGCAGTTTCGTGGTTTTCGTCAATCAAAAGATTAAACGGCAGGTCGTATTTTGCGATGAATTTCTGATGTTTCGCTTCATTGTCCATCGAAACGCCGAAAACTTTTATGCCGGCTTTCGTCAACTGTTCGTAATTGTCGCGGATCGAACACGCTTGTTTTGTGCAGCCGGGCGTGTCGTCTTTCGGGTAAAAATAAATTGCCGTTTTGTTTCCTTTCAAATCGGAAAGTTTTACATTTTCGCCGCTTTCGTTTTTCAAATTAAATTCCGGTGCTTTTTCGCCTTCTTTTAACATAATTTTTTTCGCTTCGTTCTAAGTTTTGATAAGATTGTAGCAGTCCGCCGGAATTTATGAAAATCTTATCGGAAACAAAAGCGTTGGTGAAGTTAGACGATTTGAAAAGCGATTTTCAAAATTACATCCGCGACAATTACGAACAAAAAGCAAAAGATTGCGTAACCTGCGAAACGAAAGGAATTTGCTGTACGGACGCGCATTTTGTCAATGTTCATATTACGCGGCTCGAAGCGGCGGCGATTGAAAAAACTCTGTTAAGTTTCGGCGAAGAAAAAATAAATGAGATTTACGAACGCGCGGCAGAAACAGTTGAAAAATACGATCTGAAGTCTTCGGGCGACACTTTTAAACAAACTTACGCTTGCCCGCTTTTTGAAAGGGAAATCGGTTGTCTTGTTCACGAATCGGGAAAACCGTCAGCGTGTATTCAACACGCTTGTTACGAAAACAAAGAAGATTTGCCGCCCGACGAATTGCAGATAAAAATTGAAACGGAGATCGAAAAATTGAACTCGCAAACTTATCGCAAAAACTGGTCGTGGCTTTCGATTCCGCTTTCTATTTTGAAAAACAAAAAAGCCTGAGTTCATTAAAAACTCAGGCTTTTTTCGAGGTTTGATTATGGCATTATCAAAACTTTAATACGGATTGTAATTTCCGCGTCTGCGCGTGTTGCGCGGATTACGGTTCGGATAATTATTATTGCGACCGTTATTATAATTATTGTTATACGCGCTCGCTAAAGTTTGCAGATCTCTGCGAATCTGACTCCATTCGTTTTGAACATTTCTGTCTATACGCAGCCGCGAAATTGCGCGGTCGAGTTGCGAACCGTATTGAATAACGCGCCGTGCTTCGTCCGCACTGTTGTTATAATCGCGGCGATTGTCGTATTCATCTTCAAGTTTGTCCGCCGCACGTCTGAAGTTTTCCGCTAATTGATTCAAATTGTCCTCGCGTCGGCGTTCGTCATAACGACTGCGGTCAAGTGCGCGGTCGAGCGTCTTTTCAAAACGCTTACTGCGATTCTTCAAATTTACGACGGTCGAGCGCAAATTACGATTGTAATTATTGTTATTGCCGTATCTGTCGTTGTTTCTGTTATTTCTGTCATTACGCCTCTGCGCCGAAGCGACAACCGACAGGCTTAAAACCAGGAGAGTCAAAGCCAAAAATGTAAAAATGTTCCTAGATCGTATCATTATAGTTTCTCCTTTAATTTGTAATTGAAAACGCGAAGTGCGTTAACTCATTTGTTCATAACAGCAATGATCGTGCCAAGAGCATATAACCGAAAAATTCCCGAAGTTTGTAGGAGTTTCGATAAATTTTGTAAATTTTTGTCAGTAAAAATTAACGATGTCGTTTATTGATGTTCCATATCGTTATATGGAAAAACATCAGACAAATAAAGGAACTTTACTTTGAAGTTAAAATTCACTGTTTTCAACTACCGTATTCAAAGTATTCAAAACGAGATTTTCGGGTCTGAGATAAGAATTATAATAGCGATAATTACTCATCATCATTTCTCGCCGTAAAGATGCATTTTCAAAAAGTCTGGCGGCGGCGTTTATCAATTCACCGGAATTTACAAATTCCAGATAATTCTTTTCAGTTTTGAAATTTCCCGGCACATCGAATTTCAAAGGTTCGGTAATGATCGCTTTTGAAAGTGCGACGTATTCGCCGAGTTTCCAGCCGTTTGAATCATTTAAGCCAACGGTCGTAACGCAAATCGGAAATTGCTTCAAAGTTTGCAGATAAGTTCGTTTATTCGAGCGCGAAGCGTCGGGCAAAAGACAATCTTCAAAGTGAGTTTTAGCGTAATCATTATGTTCTAATCCGCCGTAAAAAAAATCACCGAATTCCTTTCGCAAGATGCGGACACATTCCGCCCGCATTTCGTTACTATTTTCTACTTCTTTCTTTTTGTCCGTCGCTTCAATTAATGATGTATCCCACGCCCGCGCCATAAATATTATCTTCGGTTCGGCTAACAAATCCGGCAAGGCTTCGAGATTATCGAGTTGTTCGGTATGCAGATTCTTAATGAAATCGAAATTTAATCCTTTGATTACAGCTTTTACGCGATCTTTTCCGGTGTAAAAACTATTTCTTTTGACTTTGAAATAATCTCTCTGCGAATCAGAAACGGCGTAATTTAATCCTAAAGGAAATACTTTTGCCCTTTCTGCGATATTTGAAAGATAATCTTCGTCAAAACTGCGTTTGAAATAAAAATCAACTTCGCTCAAAATCTCTTCATCAATCCAATTCCAATCGTGCGTATCGTAACACACTTTGATTTTGTCATTGAGAATAACTTTTGTGTTAAAAAAGTTGTAATCAACCCAATTATTCGATTCAGAATTTTTCGACAAAAACTCATCCGAAATAGTTTGCTTCAATTCTAAAAACCCTTTCCTGTGAAGAATGCTGAAACCGGCATAGATTTGTTGGAGATGTTCGACATCTGAATCAACAAGAAGTTCACATTTAAGATTCATAATTTTATTGTAATGTTGAAGCATTTTAATAAAAAAGAATTAGTTATTCCATTATTTTTTTTATATTCCGACAAAAACCTTACTATATTATAAGTAGTCGGACATATTTAAGTTAAAGTAAGTCTAAATTTTGAAAACTTAATTAATAAACTCTGTCCGACTGCTTTCAAAGCTAATCTGATTTGGTAGAACAAATTTTCTTTAGCTTGATAATCACCCGGACTTAACCATTCATATTTTAACTTTCGCCACAATATTTCAACAATATTCAAATGCGGCGAATATCTCGGCAAATAAAAGAGATACAATCCTCTTGCTTGCCACACTGCGAGGCGTTCTTTGATAAGGTTTGAAGTATGAATTCGAGCATTATCTAAAACTACGACCGTCAGCTTTTTCAATTTGGTTGATAATTCTTCCAACCTTTCAAAAACGAATTGACTGTTGATATTCTCGGTCGTGGTTTCAATCAAACACTCGTTATTTCTTTTTAAGAGAGCAAAACAATTTAAGCCCGCACCTTTTTGCGTCGGCATAAAAACTTCTTCATCGGGAAATTGCCAACCATATGGAACACACGGAGTTAAGCTGACTTTGCTTTCATCCGAGTAATACAAATCTATTATTTCTTGCTCGGACAAATTTTCCAACTCTCTTAAAATGTCAACTTTATGTTCATAAACTACTTCATTTTCTTTATTTTTCAAACGTCTCGGAATTCGCTTATATCGGCAGTTAAATTTTTTAGATACCGATTTAAAGTTCGATTAGAAAACTCTTTTCCGAGAGTAGTTTCCAATTCGACTTTGGCAATCGAAATTCGCTGCCGATGTTTCCGGACGGCTTTTTTGACAGCTTCCAAGTCTTCGGTTCGAGACAAGATCGCGGGTCGTCCGCGTCCTGCCCTGACTTTTAAACCCTCGATACCTTCGGCTTTATATCGCTTGAGCCAATTATTGACAGCTTGCTGACAAAACCCTAAAAATGAGGCAATGTCTTTTGATTTGCGTCCTTCGCTTTTTAACAAGACCATCTGACATCGAGTGCGAAAAGCATGACTTTGACCATTTCGATAGCCTTTTTCCAGTTCTTTTCGGAGATCGTCATCTAATTCAACTTTGATAATTCTGCCCATAGTGCAGATAGTTTAATACATTTTTGGCAAACTACTTATTTGAAAAGATTAAACTCTATTTCGCATATTTCACGTATTTTTACTATTACAGAATTTTATGATACTTCGAATTTTAAAACCTCACTTTTTCTTTAGTTCCGATGCTTTTATTATTGTATTATTTTTGGCTCTGACAATCGGCAGTTCGCTGACACACCGACCGCAGGTTGATGAAGGAATGTTTGCCAGTCCGGCTTTTAATCTCGCTTACCACGGACACTTCGGAACGACGATTTTCGATATGGAAGTTTCTAATCTGACGCGAATTGACCAGCGAACTTATTGGGTAATGCCGCTCTTTTTATTGAATGTCGCCACTTCATTTAAAGTGCTTGGTTTTAGCTTATTTGCTATGCGGCTGGTTTCCGTGTTTTGGGGATTGATCTTGTTGGCGGCGGGATATTTTATCGTGTTGAAACTTTCGGAGAATAAATTTACCGCCGTTTTAGGTATGTTTTTGATCGCCTGCAATTACACGGTTCTCGACACGGCATCTTCGGGGCGAATGGATTTGATGAGCGCGTCGTCGGGATTTGCGGGCATTGCCGCGTATCTTTTACTGCGCGAAAGTAATCTCTCGCGTGCCGTTTTTCTCAGTCAGCTTTTGGTTTGCGCTTCCGGTCTGACGCATCACAACGGAATTATGGCGTTTGCCGGACTGATTTTCCTGACATTTTATTTCGATTTCCGGCGACTCGGCTGGAAACATCTCGCAATCGGAATCTCACCTTATATCGTCGGCGGAACACTATTCGGAATTTGGGTGCTTCAAGACCCGATTGCATTCCGCGACCAATTCATTGACAACGCCATAATGGGCGGCAGATTGGGTGGTTTCAGTTCGCCGTTTGACGGCATCATCAGGGAATTTACCGAAAGATACCCGCAAGCTCACGGACTCGGAAATACTTCGGGCGGTCATTCGGGACCGATCTATCTGAAAAGTTTGGTGCTTGTCGGTTACGTCATCGGCATTTTCGGCGTTTTATTTACAAAAAGTTTGAGAAAAAAGTACCTGCCGTTGTTAGTTCTCGGCGTAATTTATTTTTTAATTCTGGGAATTATTGACGGGCAAAAAGAAACTCCTTATTTAATTCACATCGTTCCCCTTTACTGCGCTTTGCTGGCGATCTGGATTAGTTGGGTTTGGAATAAAAAATCAGTTCCGGTTTCATTACTGTGTGTCGGAATTTTGATTTTTACAGGTTTACAAGTCGGCGGAATGGCGTTGCGTATTAAACAAAATACTTATGCGAATTTTTACCAGCCGACGGTAAATTATCTGAAAGAAAATACTTCTGAAAATGACATAATATATGGCGGTGCGGAATTGGTTATCGGATTGAATTTCTCTAAAAGGTTGAGCGGCGACCCGAGATTTGGTCACAAAACAGGCAAAAAAGCAAAATTTATCGTAGTTGATGATGCAATAAGTTCTTCTGTGGCAGATACTAAAGAAAAATCGCCGGAATTTTACGATTATTACACGCGGATGTTAGACGATGAATATGAACTTGCTTATGAAAACAACTCTTACAAAGTTTATCGTTTGAAATAAGAGAAAACTAATTCCAAGACTAATAATACTCATAGTTTTGTAAGTAATACTCATAGTTTTGTAAGTGACTTTTAAGTTTTATAGAAAAATAGTTTGGAAAACAAATCAAATATAATTTGACGAAGTTAAGAATATCTCCGCTTAATTTCAAAGTTTCTTCGTAGAATTTTTGAAATATTTATATACTTTACCAATCACTTTTAGCTAAAATTCATTCAGGAAAGTTTAATGTGAAAATGATTAATAACGAATTAAAAAATTGGATGAAACTTTGCAATAATTATGGTTTCATTAACGGTTGTCAATTGTTCTCAAATCTCAAAGGAAAAAGAGTTGGGAAATTGAGAGTTGGCAAAATGTCCGACTCGGTTTCTTTAAGACCGGACACCTCCGATATTCCTACGTTTCATCAAATATTCGTAGATGCGGAATACGATATAAAGTTACCGTTTATTCCCCGCAATATAATTGACGGCGGAGCAAATATCGGCTTGGCGGCAATTTATCTGAGAAATAAATTTCCCGAAGCTAAAATCGTTTCCGTTGAGCCGGATAGAGAAAATTTTGAAATACTGAAAAAGAATCTTGCGAACATTGAAAATACGATCTTGCTTGAAGGCGCACTCTGGAGTTTTAAAACTCGTCTTTCAATTTCGGACAAATTCGGTTCGGGCAAATGGGGAATGATTACGGAAGAAATAAAAGACGGAGATTTGGATGGTGACTTTGTAGAAACTTTTACAATTGAGGAGATAATGAAAATTGCAGAGATTGACAAGATTGATCTTTTGAAATTGGATATTGAAACCGCCGAGAAGGAATTATTCAGCAGCAATTATCACTCGTGGCTGCCGAAAACCAAAGCCATAGTCATAGAATTGCACGACTGGATGAAAAAGGGTTGTTCAAAAACATTTTTTTCAGCCGTGAACGAGTGTTTTGGCGATTATTCTTTCACTTCCAGAGGCGAGAGTGCCATAATAATAAACGAAGACTTTCAATAATTTGCAAATACTTGAATTGTCACGAACTTTAGCAAACAGGGAAATCGCTTATGATAAAAATGCTTACGAATTATCATCTGATATAGCAAAAAACTTACTTCATAATGTCTTTTAGATTCAGATTCGCCCCAATGTCGGTTTTATCCTTGCCTTTACTTTTAAAACGGCTGGTCGGAAGAAGCGCAAAATCATTTTTAGCCAAATTGACAAAGCCGATTTCTTGATAACTTTGAATCAAATAGTTGTTTGGGGGAAAGACGAACCCCGACTCCAATTTTTTATTATTTACGAATAAATTATTTTGAAAAAAATTTTGAGCCGTTTGAGATTTGATATTTTCCAAACCGTGAATTCCGTAATCGCTGTGTCCGACGATATTATCCCGAAACTGAAAATTTTGCGGCAGACCTCGGTGAAACTGAGCGATGTTTCCGTTGTTAAAAACCGTATTGTTAGCGATCAAAATGTCTCTGCCGTCGGCAATTTGTATAAAAAAGCCGCCGCCCTCAAAACCTTCTCCGCCAATATTCAAAAAGACATTATTGACAATAGTTAATCCGCGCATCGTTAAACTTTCGTGTCCGTCGTCTTTTCCGAGAATATTAATACCGTCACCCGCGCCGTTTATTACGTTGTCTTTCACTAAAACATCTTCGATTGTGTTAAACGGCGAAGTTCCATTGTCATTACGAATCGTTATTCGAAAAGCCGATCCGATCCAGTTGTTTTCCAGATAATTTCCAATAAATTGTAGTTTTTTTGCGTTTTTTATCTCAAAAAGACATTTCGTAGTAAATTCTTTAGTTTTCCATTCGACGGGTTTGAAAAAATGATTCCCGCGAATTTCTATGTCCGACGGAACTAAATCGGCAGAACGAGGATCAGCACCACCGATCATCACATTTTCTGCGCCGCCTTCGACATAATTATTTATAATTTTGACGTTTTTTGTTCCCGTCCAACCGCAAATTCCTTGTGTTTCCTGTTGCGGATAAGCAAAACCTTGAAAATAACTGTTTGTAATGTCGGTGTCGGCACTATTTATCGTTATTCCGCGCCGCGTCATTCCTTTATCTCCCGAATGAACGAAACAACGGTCGAATTCAAAATGATGCGTAACATCGGCAAGTTTTTCCGGTTCGCCGAGAAATACCAGATTGTATATAAAACCGTCTGTTTGTGAGGTAAATTCAATGCCGGCAAAGCGATAGTGATGAGCTGCGGGTTCTGTTTCGACAGCCGGAACGCTGTCTTTTTTTGTTACGATTTTCGCCATCAAATTCGCCTGCGCCGGAGAGACGCGTTTGTTTTCCGGCAACTGATTTATTTTTGAAGAGCGAATGGTAATAAAGTCCGTGATATTTTTTTTCGGCAAAGTTACATTTTCATAAACCGCGCCGGCTTCAAGTTCAATGATGTCGCCGCCATCGGCTTGATTAATCGCCGTTTGCAGATTTGCTCCTTTCGGAACGCGAATGATCTTGTTTTTACCGCTTGCCGTGATTTCGAGATTTGCCGCTGCAAAACTAAAACGGTCGCCGAACGCGAGAAATATCGAAATTAAAACAATGCCGAGAACTGTGACAATTGCCAAACCGACGAGCAAACTCATCTTTCCGTAACTTTTTTTCTTGATCTCCTTTCGGCGAATACTAATTTGATTTGCAGACATAATAGAAAAACCTCTCTTTATTTATAAAATTATAACTCTAAACAGTTGTTGCAAGAAATAAAGTATTAAAACGGGAGAAAATCCAAAACGAAAAAATCAAAATAAATTGACAATTTTCAGTCGTTCGTGAAATTATATAAATAGTTTCGTAATTTACTACATACGAAATTTCAGTTTTCGACATTCTCCTTCAATTCCTTAATAACAATAAGAAATAATCCAACAATAATAATGAAACAAGTTATACGCAGAGGTTTAAAAGAAATAATCGTGGACGAAGTCGCCGATCCGACGGTTTCGTCCGGCGGCGTTTTGGTGCGTCCGTTTTATTCGTTGATCAGCACGGGAACGGAAACCGCAGACATTCACACGGACAGCATCGTCAAAGAAGTCGCCGATAATCCGTCGCATATTCAGACGGTTTGGAACATTATGAAAAAAACCGATCCGGTGGCGACATTAAAAGAAGTCCGCGCGAAATTCAGCGATTACGCTGTTTTAGGTTATTCCGGCGCGGGAATCGTGGTTGAAAAAGGTTCGCAGATCACGGATTTGCAAATCGGTCAGCGCGTCGCTTACGGCGGCGAAGGAACAGGACACGGCGAAACAATAAATGTCGGAAGAAATTTGATCGCGCGCGTGCCGGACGCGGTAAGTTTTCAGGAAGCGTGTTTTACGACGCTCGGCGCAATTGCGATGAATGCGGTTCGACTGGCGGAAATAAATCTGGGCGAAACGGTCGCCGTCATCGGTTTGGGAATTGTCGGGCAACTCGTCGCGCAATTAGTTCGCTGTCAGGGCGGAATTTGTATTGCGATTGATCTCGACGAACGGCGCGTGAAAATGGCACAGGAAACGGGCGCGGATTTCGGGATTAAAGCGAGCGACAAAACCGTGCAGGAAGTTCAGTCTTTGACCGAAGGACGCGGCGCGGACTGCGTAATCGTCGCGGCGGCTTCCACGTCGCCGATGCCCTTGCAGCAAGGCATTTCGATGAGCAAAGATCGCGGTCGCGTGATTATGGTCGGCGCGTGTCCGATCGAGATTCCGCGTGCCGAGATGTATATCAAGGAATTGAAATTTATGGTTTCCCGCGCTTACGGTCCGGGAAGTTACGATCCGACTTATGAAAAAGGCGGAATTGATTATCCGATTGCGTTTGTTCGCTGGACGGAAAATCGAAATATGGAAGAAGTTCTGCGCTTGATGGCGAACGGAAATGTAAATGTTAAACCTTTGATTTCGCACGAATTTGCGCTCGACGACGCGCCTCAGGCTTATCAGCAGATTATGGGCGAAAACGGCAGTTCGAGTTTGGCAGTCGTTTTGAAATATCCGATCAATGATAAGAAAAATGCGGTCGAAGATTTTCAGCCGATGCGAAAAATCGTCGTCGGTTCTTCCGCGCCGATTGAAAAAGACGAATTGAAATTCGCGCTCGTCGGAGCAGGGAATTTGGCGAAATGGTCGCATCTTCCCGCGCTTCAAAAAGTTAAGGGCGCGAGTTTGCACGCTGTCCATTCAAACAGCGGCGCGCGCGGAAAATCTTACGCGATGCGTTTCGGCGCGCAGTATGCGACTTCGGATTTTGAGCAAATCTTAAAAGATGCGGAAATTGACGCAGTAATTATCGCCACGCGCCATAAATATCACGCGCAGCAGGCGATTGACGCGCTCGAAGCCGGAAAGCACGTTTTGATCGAAAAACCGATGGCGGTAACTTTGGAAGAATGCCGGAAAATCTACGACGCGGTGCAGAAAAGCGGAAAACGTCTGAGCGTCGGTTTTAACAGACGTTTCGCGCCGTATTATTTGGAAATGAAACAGAATCTGAAAGGACGAACTTCGCCGATGACGCTTTCAACCAGAATGAATTCGCCGGGCATCGAAAAAGGCTGGGCGGCGGAAGCGGCGCACGGCGGCGTGGTTTTGGGCGAAGGCTGTCATTTCGTTGATTTGATGTATTGGCTGACCGAGAGCGAACCGACGGAAGTTTCGGCTTACGGTTTCGATGAAAACAATATCGCCGCGACATTGAAATTTGAAGACGGCTCAATTGGAAATTTCATCTACACGGTCGTCGGCAGCGAATCTTCCGGCGGCGAATTAGTCGAAGTTTTCGCGCCCGGAGTTGCCGTGTCGAGCGAAGATTTCAAACGCATCGTCGTCAAAAAACAAAAACGCGACGGCAAAAGCAAGTTTTTCGCCGCTAAAGGTTTTGAAGTTCAAATGGAATCATTCGTCAAAAGTCTGAAAGACGGAACGGAAACTGAAACCACAGTAGTTGACGGTGCGCGGGCGACGCTCGGCTGTTTATTGATGCTCGAAGCCGCAAGAACCGGCGAAGCGCAGAAATTTAATTTAAGTGAAGTATTAAGCGGCGAATAATCGCTGTAAAAACGAATATAAAAACAGAAATCTATCATCTATTAACTTTCAATTATATCTTATGTTCTTTTCGACAAATGACAACAAAATAGTTGAAAGATAACAGTTGATAGTTGATAGATAAGAAATTGTTCTACACAAATAACAGCGAATCGAAAATGCACGTTTTGCAGCTCGGACCATATCCGCCGCCCGAAGGCGGAATCAATCGCAATATGCTGGCGATTCGTGACGAATTGCAGAAAAACGGGCATCAATGTTCGATCATTGCGACTTCAAAAAGCACGAAAATTCTTGATGAGAAGAATGTTTACCATCCGTCTTCGCCAAAAGATTTAATAAAACTTTTAAAGCGTTTAGATTACGATATTCTACATCTTCACGTCGGCGGTGAGATTACCAAACGAGTTTTAGGTTTAATCGCCGTCTGCGCTTTTTTCGGAAAAGGGAAATCTGCTTTAAGTGTTCATTCCGGCGGTTATCCTGAATCAAAAGAAGGGAAATCGGCTCGTAAAAATTCGATTCGCGGTACGATCTTTCGGCAATTTGAACATATCATCGCCGTTAATCCGCTGATTGCCAAAGTTTTTAAAAACTACGGAGTTAATGATAAAAAAATCAGCGTGATTTACCCGTTCGTCCACAAAATTCCCGATAAAAATGTAAAAATTCCCGGCAAATTTCAAAAATTTATCGAAAAATCTTCGCCGTTTCTGCTGACGGTTTGTCTTTTGGAAGACACTTATGATCTTTTTATGCAGATTAATGCGCTCGAAAAGGTTCTGGAAAAATTGCCGGACGCGGGTTTGCTGATCGTCGGTTCAGGAAGTTTGGAAGATGATCTGAAAAAGCATATCGCGGGAAAATCTTACGCCGACAAAATTTTATTGGCGGGCGATGTCGAGCATAAAATTACGCTTCATCTGATAAATGAAGCCGACATTTTGCTTCGCACGACTAAATTTGACGGCGATGCGATTGCAGTTCGTGAGGCTTTATTTTTGGAAACGCCCGTAATTGCTACGGAAAACGGTATGCGCCCGGACGGTGTTTATAAAATTCCCATCGGTGATGCCGGTTCTTTAATAAATAAAATTCAGCAAATTGCAGAATCCGACGGAAATATCAAAAGTGAAAAGTCTGATGATAATAGAAATATAATCGAAATAATAAAAATCTACGAAAACATCGTGCGATAATTTAACCGAAAAATAATTTCTTGCTTTTAATGACTGATTTACATATTATAAAGGCGCAGGTTCTCGGCAACTTGCGCCTTTCTTTGATTAACCAAATTTCTTTTTATCAATAAAAAATGCCTGACGAGATTTTAAAAAAACGTGATTTTGTTCGTGAATATCTTTTGTATTTGCAGGTCGAAAAAGGCTTGGCGAAAAATTCCGTCGAGAGTTATAAGAGAGATTTGAACAAACTCGAAAATTGGGCGGAGAAAAATAATCTCGAAATTGTAAAGCTCGATAAAAAGAATCTGCGCGAATGGTTGATTGATCTTTCTGACGAGAAACTTTCTGAGAATTCAAAACGGCGTTTGACAAGTGCTTTGCGCGGATTTTACAAATTTCTGATGTTTGATGGGCATATCAAAAAAAATCCGGCAGAAGATTTAATCGCTCCATCGAAAGGTTTTTACTTGCCGAAGTTTTTGAATCAGGCGGAAATCGAACAACTTCTATGCGCGCCGGACGTTTCTCAGGAAATCGGTCTGCGCGATCGCGCAATATTGGAATTGATGTATGCGTGCGGTTTGAGAGTTTCGGAAGTTGTTGATTTGAAATTGGGCGACATCGAAATTGATCTCGGAATTTTAACCTGCACGGGAAAGGGAAATAAAATGCGGAAGGTTCCGGTCGGGAAAAGTGCGACGGAATGGTTGAAAAATTATTTGGTCGTGCGGCGGAAAAAAGAAAATATCGAGATAAATAATCTTTTTGTCAGCATTTTGGGAAATTCGATCAATCGGCAGATAATTTTTAAATTTGTAAAAGAATATGCGGAAAAATGCGGTTTGCAGGACGTTTCGCCGCACACTTTAAGACATTCTTTTGCGACGCATCTGATTCAAAATTCGGCGGACGTGCGTTCTGTCCAACAGATGCTCGGACACGCAGATATTTCGACGACGCAGATTTATACGCATATTACCGACACTCATTTGCGGAAAACTTACGAAAAATTTCACCCGCGAGCTAAAGATGTAAATAGTTTTAAGAAAATTGAAGATAAATAGACTATTATTGTTGCCCTGACTTGCAAGTTAGATTAAACTTGGGTAGTATGTAAAATTTGCTATTTAGCCGTAAAAAGCTAATAGCATTTTTATTCTGTAAGAAGATATTTGAAAAGTTTTGCAAGGGTGGTCGAGTGGTTAAAGGCATCGGACTGTAAATCCGACGGAGAAATCCTACGTAGGTTCAAATCCTACCCCTTGCATACCGATTTCGGATTTGCGATTTCGGATTTCGGGATTTTATTAAGTCTCAAATCCGAAATCTACGATCCAAAATCGAGTGAGCGGGAGTAGCTCAGTGGTAGAGCGTCAGCCTTCCAAGCTGAATGTCGCGAGTTCGACCCTCGTCTCCCGCTCCAATTTTTTGCGTTTTACTTATACAGAATGCCGATGTAGCTCAGGGGTAGAGCGTTTCCTTGGTAAGGAAGAGGTCATGGGTTCAAATCCCATCATCGGCTCCATTAGCTGATTACAATTATAAAGATATTTATTCGAGGATATAAAAAATGTCGAAAGAAAAATTTGATAGAAGCAAGCCGCACGTGAACATCGGGACGATCGGACACGTCGATCACGGGAAGACGACTTTGACGGCGGCGATCACGAAAGTGATGAGCAAGAACAATCCGAAGATGACTTTCAGATCGTTCGATTCGATTGATAACGCGCCGGAAGAAAAGGCTCGCGGAATAACGATTGCGACGGCGCACGTCGAATACGAAACGCCGAATCGCCATTACGCTCACGTAGATTGCCCGGGACACGCCGATTACGTTAAGAATATGATCACGGGCGCGGCGCAGATGGACGGCGCAATTCTCGTCGTGGCATCAACGGACGGACCGATGCCGCAAACCAGAGAGCATATCTTGCTCGCACGTCAGGTCGGAGTTCCGGCGATGGTCGTGTTTATGAACAAAGTTGATATGGTTGACGACGAAGAATTGCTTGAACTCGTCGAATTGGAGATCAGAGAACTTTTGTCAAGTTACGAATTTCCGGGAGACGATATTCCGGTCATTCAAGGAAGCGCACTCAAAGCATTAGAAGGCGATCCGAAATGGGAAGCGACGGTTGACGCGCTGATGGAAGCGGCGGATGCTTATATCCCGGAACCGGTCAGAGAAACCGACAAGCCGTTCTTGATGCCGGTCGAAGATATCTTCACGATTCAAGGACGCGGAACAGTGGCGACAGGAAAGATCGAACGCGGAATTATCAAAGTCAACGAAGCGGTCGAGATCGTCGGCATCAAAGACACGATGAACTCGGTCTGCACGGGCGTTGAAATGTTCAAAAAGCTTCTCGATGAAGGAATGGCGGGCGATAACGTCGGTTTACTTCTCCGGGGAGTTGACAGAAAAGACATCGAACGCGGACAGGTCATTGCCAAACCGGGAACGATCACGCCGCACACGAAGTTCAAAGCCGAAGCCTATGTCTTGACAAAAGAAGAAGGCGGACGACACACGCCGTTCTTTACGGGATACCGACCGCAGTTTTATTTCAGAACAACGGATGTGACGGGAGTCGCGCACTTGCCGGAAGGCGTGGAAATGGTGATGCCGGGAGACAACATCCAGATGGAGATCGAATTGATCGCTCCGATCGCGATGGAGAAAGGACTTCGGTTCGCCATCAGAGAAGGCGGCAGAACGGTCGGCGCGGGAACTGTTTCCGAAATCGTAGAATAGAGAAATTAGTTAGCGGTTAGCGGTTAGTTGTTAGTCGTTATATTATAAACGGCGAACAACTAACCGCTAACTATTAACAACTAATCGAGGAATAAAAATTATGCCGAGAGATAATGTAATTTTACAATGCACCGATTGCAAAGAGCGCAATTACGTAACGACGAAAAACAAAAAAACTACGCCGGATCGGTTGGAGTTTAAAAAGTTTTGCAATCGTTGCCGTTGCCACACCGTACATCGGGAAAACAAATAAGCGGTTTTCGATTTGAGATTGGCGGATTTTGGAAAAAATTAAATCCACAATCAAAGTAAATTCAAAATCAGTTTAGGGGTATAGTGTCAATGGTTAGCACGACGGTCTCCAAAACCGCAAGTTCGGGTTCGAGTCCTGATACCCCTGCCATCGAAAATCAGTAGCTGAGGAAATAAAATGTCAGAAGCAATTGAGACACAGAATAATAAAGAAAGCGTCGGCGAATTTGTTGCAAATACGCGCGATGAAATGAAGAAGACTTCGTTTCCGTCGGGCGAAGATGTTCGCAACACGACACTTATAACGATCGCTTTCGTTATCTTTTTTACGTTATATTTATTTTTAGTTGACAAAGGTTGGGTCTATATTTTGGAAGGCTTAACTTGGACAGTCAACAAAATCGCCGGATTATAAAAAATGAAGCAGTGGTATTTCATACATACATATTCAGGACACGAAAACAAAGTTGTCGAAAGTCTTAATGCCCGAATCAGAGATTTGGAATTGGGAGAATTGATAACCGAAGTCTTGTTACCGAAGGAAACGGTGGTCGAAATGCGCGGAAACAAGCGCATCGAAACCCAGCGTATGTTTTATCCTGGCTACGTTTTGGTGGAAATTGAGTGTAACGACAACGCGAAGGTTCCCGACAATGTGTTTCACGCGATAAAATCCACACCGAAAGTTACGGGGTTTTTAGGCGGAAAAAATCCGACACCGCTGACACAGACGGAAGTTGACCAAATCGTCCACAACGTCGAGATTGCGGCGGAGAAACCGAAACCGAAGTTTTCTTACGAAGTCGGCGAAGTCGTCCGCATCAAATCGGGACCGTTTGCGAGTTTTACCGGAAAGGTCGAAGAAGTCAACGAAGAAAAAACGACGCTCAAAGTCAATGTTACGATTTTCGGGCGTTCAACTCCGGTCGAACTCAATTTTCTCGATGTCGAGAAGGTTACGTTTGCTGAGGAAGAATAGATTGTTCGGCTGTTTCTTTTTGAAACGGCTTGAAAAGTTCTTTGATAAAAGAGGTTTAAGTTATTATGAGAACACGCATAGAAAAAATCGGTGATTCGCTTGGAGTTCTTATTCCCAAATCGTTGCTTGAGCAGAGTCGTCTAGCCGATGAGGTCGAAATCGAAGCGTTTGACTGTCAAATTATTATCAGTTCGGTGCGGAAATCACACGACGGTTGGGATGCGGCTTTTCAATCAATGGCGGCAAACGGCGATGATAGATTGGTTGACGCGGAAAACAAGCAAAACCCGAGCAGTTAAGGAGTGAGTTTGCCGATTTGGAATAACAAATTGCTTTGTTTATCTAAATGTCTTATTTTTATTAAGTAGGAGGAAAAGAAAATGCCTAATAAATGGGGTGGGTTTTGGTATTGTTCAGATGGAAAAGGATATGGTCCGTGGGTTATTAATGTTCCCGAAAACTTACTGGGATTAAAAACAAGAAGTTCCGAATGTGTAGCTTTAGCTCAAGAAACGCTTGGAATGCCGCTAACTAAAACTTGGCGTGAAGGCGAAAAGGTGTTTGGGGGAAATCTTATCGTTAATGGAGAAAGATTTGCCATTCCGAAAGGAGCGGTTATTGCTACCTTTATTGACGGACTTTATCCGAGCAATGCACACGGCAATCACGTTGCAATTTATCTTTCGCAAACTAAAGAGTATATTGAAGTCATTGATCAATGGAATGGTAGAAAGCCGGGTAAGCGGAAAATTGTTGCTAAAGAAGGAATGTCTGACAGAAGTAATAATGCAAATGCCTTTTCGCTTGTTTATACCTTGCCTTGATTTTAGCAAGCAGAAGTTTAATTTTTTGATTTTAGAGTCGAGATTTACCTGATGAACAATAAAATTACTTTATATCCGATATATTTGACAATAGTTTTAGCCGTTTGCTTTTGGTGCTTTGCTTGCAGTTCGTCTGAACAAAAAATAAATGCTCAATCAAGCAACAAGACGGACAATACATCAAACCGACAAAAATCAGAATCAGGTTCTAAAATCTTTGATGGTATTGATGATCCGTGTCGCTTTTTTGGTGAATATGATAGTGAAAAGCCTGATTATAAACAGTTTTACGAGTTGCAAAATGCAGGTTACCCAAAAGCCGTTGCTTTGGATGAAGCAGTAGAATTTTTTAATCGTCTGGCACAATGTAGTAAAGTTGGCAAAACACAATCTCCTTTGCGCCCGGAAGAAATTGTAGGGGCGGTTGCAAGTTGGGATTGTGCTGAAGATGTCGAAGAATTTCAAACAAAGCCGTTTGATAAAAATATATGTCAAGAATTTAGCCAAATTGCCGAAACCGGAAAACTCCCGAAAGGCGCGTGGCTTGATTATGACGGCGGGATTTGCCCTGATTGCAACGGTTTTACCGTAGGGATTTGGAAAATACGATTGTATATTAAGTTGGATAAAAATCGGCGCGATTATAAAGGCGATCCGGCAATTTCAAGACTTTTAAGACTTAATTACGCATCGGCGGAGCGAAATAAATAACAACTTGCTAATTAGCAGGAATATTATGTCTGTGGAGAACACAAACATTTTAATTAAAAATAAAATAAAGAGGACATTTTCAAACTTGTGAAAATTTACACAGTTTGAAATCGTAAATCAAAAAAATGGCAAAGAAAATATCAGGATATATTAAGTTACAAATTCCGGCGGGCGCGGCAAATCCGGCACCGCCGATTGGTCCGGCACTCGGACAACACGGCGTGAACATTATGGAGTTCTGTAAAGCGTTTAACGCCAGAACTCAAAATGACGACAAGGATATGAAAGTTCCGGTCGTTATTACTGTTTACGCGGATCGTTCATTTACGTTTGAAACGAAAACGCCGCCGGCGGCTGATCTTTTGAGAAAGGCTTCGGGCATTGCGAAAGGTTCGGGACAATCGAATCGTGAAAAAGTCGGCAAGATCACTCGCGCTCAAATTGAGGAAGTAGCGAAGAAGAAAATGCCGGATCTGAACACGGCGAGTCTTGAATCAGCGATGAAGACGATCGAAGGAACGGCGAAGAGTATGGGATTGACAGTTGAAGGATAAACGAAAAATTAAGGAGTAAATTCCTGATTTTGAATTTATTTTTCACCAAAGGGAGAAATGCAGCGGTTTTGATGATCGCAAATTAAAAACATTTCGTTTGAACCTTGGAGATAAAATGAAAAGAGGCAAGAAATATAATGCGGCTCTGGAAAAGTTCGAGCCGGAAAATAAATACGAATTGAATGAAGCGGTCGGAGTAGTCAAAAATATCGCTTTTGCAAATTTTGATGAAACGGTCGAGTTGACAATGTGGCTCGGCGTTGACCCGCGAAAAGCCGATCAGCTCGTGCGCGGAACGGTTGTTCTGCCGAACGGTCTGGGCGGCGAAGCAAAGCGCGTCGTCGTTATCGCTCAAGGCGATAAGGCGAGAGAAGCCGAAGAAGCGGGCGCGGATTTTGTCGGCGCGGACGATATGGTCGAAAAGATTCGCGGCGGTTGGCTTGATTTCGATTCGGTTATCGCCACGCCCGATATGATGAGCAAAGTCGGTCAACTCGGTAAAGTTTTAGGACCGCGCGGTTTGATGCCGAATCCGAAAACCGGAACGGTTACGCAGGACGTTAAAACTGCCATCGAAGAGACGAAAGCGGGTAAAGTCGAATATCGTGTTGATAAAACCGGCGTAATCCACACTCCCGTCGGCAAGGTTTCTTTTGATCAAGAGAAACTTTTACAAAACACTAAAACAATTATTGTTGCAGTTCTCAAAGCGAAGCCTTTGACTGCGAAAGGTCGTTACGTCAAAAAAGTGAATCTGGCGGCGACGATGAGTCCGGGCGTTTTGGTTGATGAAGCGACTTTGGTTTTAGCCAAGTCATAAACAGCGGGAGGAAAATAAAATGAAGTCAAGAGAACAGAAAAAGAAAGATTTAGAAGCCCTGACCAAGCAATTGAATGATGCGAAGTCAGCGATGGTGATTACCTTCGGCGGTTTGACGGTTGGAAAAGATCAGGAATTTCGCAGTCAACTGCGCGAATTGGGAGCAAAATACCAAGTCGTAAAAAACACAATCGCCCGTTTAGCGGTCAAAGATTCGCCGTATTCGGAAATGGGCGAACATTTTCAGGGAATGTCGGCAATCGCCTGGACGGAAAATGATCCGGTTGATCTTTCCAAGACGATCTCGAAATTCGTCAAGGAAAACAAAAATAATTACACGTTCAAAGTCGGAATGGTCGAAGGCAAAGTGGTTGACTTTTCACAAGTGGAAGCAATCGCCGATCTGCCGTCGAAAGAAGAACTTATCGCCAAATTACTTTATGTAATGAACGCTCCGGCGCAACGTATGGCAACAGTATTAAGTGCTATTCCGCGCGATCTGGCTGTTGTTTTAGGTCAAATTGCCGAAGGTAAAGGTGAATTAAAAGCACCGGAAGCCGAAGCGAAAGAAGAAACAACTGAAACTGCGGCGGCAACGGAAGAGAAACCGGAAGAAGCCAAAGTTGAAACTAGCGAAGAAACGACAGAAACAGAAGTCGCGCCAACGGAAGCAGAAAATGCAGACGTGGCGAAGACGGAAGATTCGGAAGAAAAAACCGAAGAATAAAAAAAGTTTTAAGTTTGGAGTTCCAACTTTAGTTGGCTCGCACTCGCGCAAGCGTATTGCGAAAACTGCCAGCGAAACGCGGCAGAAAGCCAACTAAAGTTAGAACTCTGAACGAAAAGTTTTCTAACGAAAAGCCGTACTCAAGGTAAAACGGGCAAACGATAATGTCAGGTCGTTTAAACGGCTCGGGTGTTTGGATTATTTCTGATGCAACTAAAATAATCAGAACATTCCGTTGGGTTCAATTGCGGCAAACAATTAAACAATAAACAAGAACCCTTTAGGAGGAAATATAATAAAATGGATAGAGCAGAAATAGTAGAGGCATTAAAACAGATGCCGCTTTTAGAAGTATCGGAATTGGTTAAAGACATCGAAGAAGCGTTCGGCGTTTCGGCGGCAGCAGCAGCAGCACCGATGATGATGGCGGCACCTGGTGGCGCAGCACCCGCGGCGGAAGAAGAAAAAGATTCGTTCGACGTAATCTTGACTTCAGCCGGAAGCGGAAAAATCAACGTCATCAAAGCGGTTCGTGAAATCGTTTCCGGTTTAGGTTTGAAAGAAGCCAAGGAATTGGTTGACAGCGCACCGAAAGCCGTCAAAGAAGGCGTAACCAAAGACGAAGCTGAAGAAATCAAAGCTAAATTGACCGAAGCAGGTGCTGAGGTTGAAGTTAAGTAATTTAACTGATAAACTAAAAAGGCAAGTGCGATTAATGGTTGGTAAAACTTCCGCGCACTTGCCGTTTTTATCAATGGAAATCGAGTCTTAAATGAATTGAATTTCCCGGATTTTACTTTAGAGAAAAGTTTCTCGCAAGACTTTGGATAATGAATTATCCCTGCGGGGATACAAAAAAAAAGCAATATTTTATAAACTGCAAAAAGCGGTCAGGGATTAGTTTGCCCTTGACCGCTTATACCGTCTTTTATTCGCTCAAGTTTAATTTATTCGCATAGTAGCAGTAAAGGACAGATAAATCAAGATATTTTTTAACCCTTTATTTAATTCTAACATTATGATCAACAATCCGCTTCAAAATAATCAGACAGGTCTTGGTCGCCGAATCAGCAGTTCGCCGGATCGCGTGGATTTTTCTAAAATTTTTACAACGGCGCAAATTCCGAATCTTATCGAAGTTCAGCGCGAATCATATAATCGTTTTTTGCAGATGGATTTGATTCCCGAAGAACGCCGCAACATCGGTCTGCAATCTGTTTTTCAAACTATTTTTCCGGTTTCCGATTTTCGCGAAACGGCGACGTTGGAATATGTCGAGTATCAGATCGGAAACTGGCAATGTAAATGCGGAAACTTGGAAGGACTCGAACATCTTCGCGCAAATTGTAAAGAGTGCGGCGCGAAAGTCAAAGTTGATCCGTTCAGCGCGGCGGAAGTTCTCTGCGACAATTGCGGAACTTTTAATCTCGTCCGCCCGAAACTCTGCCCGAATTGTGGTGAACCGGTCGGTTTGAAACACAAACATGATCAACAGGAATGTCAGGAACGCGGCGTTTCTTACAGTGTTCCGCTCAAAGTGAAAATTCGTCTGACGGTTTTTGACAAAGACCCCGACACGAATGTTTCGACAATTCGCGACATTAAAGAAGAAGAAGTTTTCTTCGGCGAAATTCCGCTGATGACGGAAAACGGCACATTTGTAATTAACGGAACGGAGCGCGTTATCGTCTCGCAATTGCATAGAAGTCCGGGCGTTTTCTTTAAAGGCGAACGCGACAACTTTTTGGCGAAAATCATTCCGTACCGCGGTTCGTGGGTTGAATTTGAATACGATCAAAAAGAATTGCTTTATTCGCGTCTCGGCAAACGAAAACTTCTGACGACGATCTTTTTGCGTGCTTTGGGTTTGTGGCTTAATCCGCCGGTTGATATGTCAACTTTGTCGGATTCGGTTCTTGAAGAAGTCGTAAAAAACGCGGAATTCGGTGACGCCGAAATTCTGAAGATGTTTTATACATCTGACGAAGTAAAGATTGATAAAAACAGAATTTACATCACGATCAAAGAAAACGGCGACACGAATTTGCTCGGAATGAAATCGGGCGAAGACGTAAAAGACGGAAATGATGTTATTTTGGCGGACGGCAAAAAGATCACGAAACTCGCGCTTCGCAAATTGGGCGATGCCGGAATTAAAAGAGTCGAAGTTTCCGCAGACGAATTTGAAAATGCGGTAACGATGGACGACATCGTAAATCTCGAAACCGGCGAAGTCGTCGCCGAAGCAGGAGCGGCTTTGACGGCGGATATTATTCAGCAAATCGTTGAAGAAGGCGTTGCCGGATTTACCGTGATTTTCCCGGAAAAAGACGACATCGGCGCGGTTTTAATGAACACTTTGAAAAAAGACACGATCAAAAAACCGGTTGACGCGCTTTTGGAAATTTATAGAAAGATGCGCCCCGGCGATCCGCCGACTGTTCCGACGGCTTATAAATTATTAGACGGAATGTTTTTCGACCCGCGCCGTTTTGATCTGTCGCGCGTCGGACGTTTGAAGTTCAATATCAAAATGGGCAGAGAAATGCTCGCCGATATTGAAAATCCGCTTCTCGAAGCAACGGATTTCATCGAAGTCGTAAATTATCTGCTTCGTATGAAAAAAGTTGACGGTTATACGCCGGACGATATTGACCATTTGGGCAATCGCCGTGTCCGTGCCGTCGGAGAACTTTTAGAAAACCAATTCCGCATCGGTCTCGAAAGAATGGAACGCGCGATCAAAGAGAAAATGTCCATACAACAGGATATGTTCACGACGATGCCGCGCGATCTGATTAACGCGAAACCAGTTACGGCAGCCGTCAGAGAATTTTTCGGTTCATCACAGCTTTCGCAGTTTATGGATCAAACGAATCCTTTGTCGGAAATTACGCACAAACGACGTTTGTCCGCACTCGGACCGGGCGGTTTGTCGCGCGAACGCGCCGGATTTGAAGTCCGCGACGTTCACCCGACGCACTACGGTCGCATCTGTCCGATTGAAACGCCTGAAGGTCCGAACATCGGTCTGATTTCTTCGCTTTCGTGTTTTGCGCGAATTAATGAATTCGGATTTATCGAATCGCCTTACCGAAAAGTCGAAGACGGTCGCGTTGTCGAATATGTAAAAGTCATCAACGGCGGCGAAACGAAATTCAAACCGCGCGATCACGTTCGACAAGAAGATGTCGAAGAGGCAAATGCAGAACTAAAGTCCGGTCAGCGTCACGCTGATTTTGAACCGTTCCCGTTCTATTTGACCGCTTGGGAAGAAGATAAATACATCATCGGTCAGGCGAATATCGAACTTAACGAAAAGGGCAAACTTATAAATGAACGCAACTCGGCGCGTCAGAAAGGTGAATTTATCATCGTGCCGCCGGAAGAAATTCAGTATATGGACGTTTCGCCGAAACAACTCGTTTCGGTTGCGGCTTCGATGATTCCGTTCCTCGAAAACGACGATGCTAACCGCGCTCTTATGGGTTCGAATATGCAACGTCAATCTGTTCCGCTTCTCGTTGCAGAAGCACCTTATGTCGGAACGGGAATGGAAAAAGTCGCGGCTCGTGATTCGGGCGCGGTCGTTATCGCCAAACGTGACGGAGTTGTTGATTATATTGACTCGGAACGCATTATCGTGAAAGCCGATCATCAAGTTGACGGCACGATCTCGCGCGAAGTTACGGCGGATATTTATTCGCTCGTTAAATTCAAACGCTCGAATCAAAATACTTGTATCAATCAGCGTCCGATCGTTTCGGTCGGCGAATCGGTCAAGAAAAATCAAGTTCTCGCCGACGGACCTTGCACAGATCGCGGCGAACTCGCACTCGGTCGAAATGTTCTCGTAGCATTTATGCCGTGGCGCGGTTATAACTTTGAAGATGCGATTCTCGTTTCTGAAAGGTTGGTGAAAGAAGATTATTACACTTCGATTCACATCGAAGAATTAGAAGTCGAAGCCCGCGACACGAAACTCGGACCGGAAGAAATCACGCGCGATATTCCGAACATCAGCGAAAATATGCTGAGAGATTTGGACGAATCGGGAATTATCCGAATCGGAGCGCAAGTTAAACCGGGTTCGATTCTCGTCGGAAAAGTTACGCCGAAAGGTGAAACTCAACTGACGGCGGAAGAAAAACTGCTTCGTGCGATCTTCGGTGAAAAAGCCGGCGATGTGAAAGACGCAAGTTTGAACGCGCCTCCGGGAATTGACGGAACTGTTGTAGATGTTCAAGTTTTTACTCGTAAAGGTCAGGAAAAAGATGAGCGTTCGCTTTACATTGAATCAATGGAAGAAGACGCGATGCGCCGCGACTTGGACGACGAAATTCGTATTTTGACCGAACAGCGCGACGAGCGTATTCGTGAACTTTTCGCCGGAAGAACTCTGACGGCTGATATGATGGACGGCAAAACCGTTCTGTTCAAAAAGGGCGATACGCTGACCAAAGAAAATCTCGAAGGAATTTTCACGAGTTTTCTGCGCGACGCGAAAGTTTCCGCCGGAACGATTGACGTTGCTGACGAATTCAAAGAATACGAAAAACGTACGGATCGTCAGATCAACATTTTGAGCGACATCTACGAAGAACGAATCGCCAAGTTAAAGCAAGGCGACGAGCTTCCTCCGGGCGTTATCAAAATGGTCAAAGTTTTCGTGGCGATGAAACGTAAACTTTCGGTCGGCGACAAAATGGCTGGACGACACGGAAACAAAGGTGTCATCGCGAGAATTCTGCCGGAAGAAGATATGCCGTATTTGCCGGACGGTTCGCCGGTTGACATCGTGCTGAATCCGCTGGGTGTGCCGTCGCGTATGAACGTCGGACAAATTTTGGAAACGCATCTCGGCTGGGCGGGACGAATTCTCGGACTTCACTTTGCAACGCCGGTTTTTGACGGAGCGAGCGAAGACGAGATCAAAGGTTATATCAAACAGGCGAACGATAAATACGACGAACTCGGAATTCCGGCATCGGTCGGACCTTCGGGCAAAACTCGTCTTTACGACGGTTTGACGGGCGAACAGTTCGAGCAGAAAGTAACCGTCGGTTATATTTATATGCTGAAACTGTCGCACCTTGTGGACGACAAGATTCACGCTCGCTCGATCGGTCCATACAGTTTGATTACGCAGCAGCCGCTCGGTGGTAAAGCGCAATTCGGCGGACAGCGTTTCGGAGAGATGGAAGTTTGGGCATTGGAAGCATACGGCGCGGCGCATATTTTGCAGGAATTATTAACCTGTAAATCTGATGACGTGGCAGGACGCTCGAAAATTTACGAAACGATCGTCAAAGGCGAAGCGGATTTTGTTCCCGGAATTCCAGAATCGTTCAACGTTCTGGTTCGTGAGCTTCAAGCACTATGTCTCGATGTCGAACTTCTTAACGAAGACGAGATTGATATTGAAGCGCAAAACGAAGGTGTCGGGGAAGTTGTAGGAGACTAAGGATTTTAGATTGCCGATTTTGGATTTTGGATTGAAAAAGAAACCGATTTCAATTCAAAATCTAAAATCTAAAATCCAAAATCGAAATATCGGAGATATTTTATGATTCAATTTAAGAACAGCAATACGAGAAATCAATTAAGCACAAATTTCGAGGCAATTCGCATCAGCCTCGCGTCGCCGGAAAAAATCAAGGAATGGTCTCACGGCGAAGTTACGAAACCGGAAACGATCAACTACCGCACCTTTAAACCGGAACGAGACGGTCTTTTCTGTGCGAGAATTTTCGGTCCGGTTTCCGATTGGGAATGTCTCTGCGGAAAATACAAACGGATGAAGCATCGCGGCGTAATCTGCGACAAATGCGGCGTGGAAGTTACGCAGTCGAAAGTCCGCCGCGAACGTCTCGGACATATCGAACTCGCTTCACCGTGTTCGCACGTCTGGTTTTTCAAAGGTTTGCCGTCGCGCATCGGTCATCTTTTGGACATTACTCTGCGTGATCTGGAAAAGATTCTATATTTTGAAATCTATATCGTTGTTGATCCGGGCGACGTTCCCGGTTTGCAGGAAATGGATTTGCTGACGGACGAAAAATACCGCGAGTTGATGACGGAATATCCGCACCAATTCGTCGCTCGTATGGGCGCGGAAGCGATCAAGGAATTATTGATGAAAATTGATATTCCCGAACTTGTAACGGAACTTCGCCAGAAAATGCGCGAGGAAACTTCGCAGCAGAAAAAACTCAAATTCTCAAAACGTCTGAAAGTCGCCAGTTCGTTTATGCGTTCGGGCAACAAACCGGAATGGATGATTCTCGATAATATTCCGGTCATTCCGCCGGAACTTCGTCCGCTCGTGCCGCTTGATGGCGGACGTTTTGCGACTTCGGATTTGAACGATCTTTATCGCCGCGTAATTAACCGCAACAACCGTCTGAAAAAATTGATGGAACTGCACGCGCCGGAAGTTATTATCCGCAACGAAAAACGGATGCTTCAGGAAGCGGTTGACGCATTGTTCGATAATGGACGACGCGGCAGAGTTTTGCGCGGTGCGAACAATCGTCCGCTGAAATCTTTGTCGGGAACTTTGAAAGGAAAACAAGGACGTTTCCGTCAGAATCTTCTCGGAAAACGCGTTGACTATTCGGGACGTTCGGTGATCGTCGTCGGACCGGAATTGAAACTTCATCAATGCGGTCTGCCGAAGAAAATGGCTTTGGAATTATTTAAGCCGTTTATTTACAACAAACTCGAAAAAGATCAGCACGCCGCGACGATTAAGCAGGCGCGCGAAATGGTCGAACGCCAAGACCCGCTCGTTTGGGATATTTTAGAAGAAGTGATTCGTGAGCATCCGGTTTTATTAAATCGTGCGCCGACGCTTCACAGACTCGGAATTCAAGCGTTTGAGCCGGTTTTAGTCGAAGGAAAAGCGATTAAAATTCACCCGCTCGTCTGTACGGCATTTAACGCCGACTTTGACGGCGACCAAATGGCGGTTCACATTCCTTTGTCACCCGAAGCGCAGATCGAAGCGTCAGTTCTGATGCTCGCGTCGAACAACTTGCTCAGTCCGGCAAGCGGTCAGCCGATTGCCGTTCCGTCGCAGGACATCGTTCTGGGTTGTTATTATTTGACTCGTGCGCTCGACGGTTTGAAAGGCGACGGGAAAGTTTTCGGTTCAATTGAAGAAGTTTTGCTCGCGTTGGACGCAAAAGCTATCGAAACACAGACGAAAATCAAACTTCGCTGGCGCGGTGATTTGATTGATCTTCCGAAAGAAAAGAACAATCAAGACGTAATGCGGGCGACGGTTCGCACGAATGCCGATACGATTGTCGAAACGAGTGCGGGACGAGTCGTTTTCAATGATCGTCTGACACGCGAAGGTTTGCCGTTCGTCAACGGAATGTTCAAGAAAAAAGGCTTGCAGTCGCTCGTCAATTTCTGCCATTTCCGTCTCGGACACGATAAAACCGTTATTCTGCTTGACGACATCAAAAGCATCGGATTTTTATACGCGACGAAATCGGGTGTTTCTATCGGCATTGACGATATGGTTACGCCGCCGAACAAACCGCAGATCATCGAAGATGCGCGTCAGCAAGTTGATAAACTTCAGCAGCAATATGAAGATGCGACAATGACGAATATGGAGCGCATCAACAAAGTTACGGCGATTTGGTCGGATGTAACCGATAATGTCGCCAGAGAAATGTTCAAAGCGATGGATGACCGCGAACAGGAACGCGCCGAACTCAATCCGATTTTGATTATGGCGGATTCGGGAGCGCGCGGTTCGGAAGCGCAGATTCGTCAACTCGCCGGAATGCGCGGACTAATGGCAAAACCGTCAGGCGAAATTATCGAAACACCGATCATCGCCAACTTCCGCGAAGGTTTGAACGTGCTTCAATACTTTATTTCGACGCACGGTGCGCGTAAAGGTCTGGCTGATACGGCACTCAAAACGGCGGATTCGGGTTATTTAACTCGTCGTCTGGTTGATGTGGCGCAAGACGTTATCGTTTCCGAACAAGATTGCGGAACGATTCGTGGAATTCGTGCCGAAGCGATCATTCGCAACGGGGAAGTCGTCGAATCTTTGAGCGATCGCATAGTCGGTTGCACGGCTTTGGACGATATTTTCGATCCGGTCGAAGATACGGTGATTGTCGAAGCAAATCAGGAAATTAACGAAGCACTCGCGCAAGAGGTGCAAATCTCCGGTCTGCAGGAAGTTAAAATCCGCAGTCCGCTGACCTGTGAAGCGAAACGCGGAATTTGCGTTAAATGCTACGGAAGAAACTTGGCAGTCGGAAAAACGGTCGAGATCGGCGAAGCGGTCGGAGTTATCGCGGCACAGTCAATCGGCGAACCGGGAACGCAGCTCACGATGAGAACATTCCACGTCGGCGGTGTGGCGCGTCTCGAACAAGAGACCGAACACAAAGCAACGATGGACGGAACGGTCAAGTATTCCGAAGATATGAAAGTTCTCGTCAATCGTGCGAAGGAAATCATTTCGACGAGAAGACAGTCCGATCTGCTCTTAATTGACGAACGCGGGCGCGAAGTTGCGCGTTATCCGATTGTATATGGAGCGCACGTAATGGTCGAAGACGGTGCGAAGGTCAAAGAAGACGAAGTTCTTGCGGTTTGGGATCCGTTTACGTTTGCGATGCTGACGGAAGTTGCCGGAACGGTCAAATATCAGCATCTCGAATACGGAAAATCCGTCGAAGAAGAAGTTGATAAAGTTTCGGGACAACGCCGTTTGGTAGTTAAAGATTCGGGCGAGAAATCTCAACCGCGTCTGGAAATCCGCAACGGCACAAAGGTTTTGAAAACTTACCAAATGCCGATTCGCGCCAATATTCTGGTCGAAGACGGTCAGGAAGTCGAACCCGGCGATGTGGTGGCGAAAATTCCGCGTGAAACTACGAAAACAAAAGATATTGTCGGCGGTTTGCCGCGCGTCGTTGAGCTTTTCGAAGCGCGTCGTCCGGGCGAAACTGCGATTATGTCGGAAATTGACGGAACGGTTCACTTCGGCGGAGTTTCTCGCGGTAAACGTAAAATTACAGTAAGAGGTGACGACGGTTCGGAACACGAATACGAGATTCCGCGCGGAACGCACATCAACGTGCAGGAAGACGACCACGTCAAAGCGGGCGAACCGTTAATGGACGGACCTTTGAATCCGCACGATATTTTGCGCGTTCTCGGAACGACTGCTCTGCAGGAATATATCGTCAACGAAATTCAGGAAGTCTATCGTCTGCAAGGCGTGAACATCAACGACAAACATATCGAAACGATCGTTCGTCAGATGCTTCGCTGGGTCAAGATCAAAGAAGTCGGCGACACTGATTTCTTGCTCGAAGAACAAGTTGACCGTTTTCGTTACGAAGACATCAACCGCAAAGTCATCGAAGACGGCGGACAACCGTCGGTCGGCGAACCTTTGCTGCTCGGAATCACGAAAGCGTCGCTTTCGACCGATTCGTTCATCTCGGCGGCATCGTTCCAAGAAACAACCCGCGTTCTTACAGAAGCGGCGATTTCAGGTCGCGTTGATTACCTGCGCGGACTCAAAGAAAACGTCATTATGGGACGCTTGATTCCGGCGGGAACGGGAATGAAGCATTACCGCAACGTCAAGGTCAAATACGATCCGACGGTGGACATGAAGGAAACTGACGAATACGATGAAATGATCGAAGTTCGCGGCGGAATGGAAATTCCCGGAATTGCCGATATTCCCGCAGTAAAAATTAAAAAGAAAGCTGCTAAGGAAGAAGAAATCGAAGAAGAAGAAATTGAAGTTGAGGAAGACTTCGATGATGAACTCGATGTAGAATTCGACGAAGAGGCATTGGAAATATCAGATGACGACGACGATGATGATTTTTAGTCGTCTTTTATAAAACCGAAAAGCCGGATGAAAGAAATTTCTCCGGCTTTTTTTATTGCAAAATTTTGGTAAACTATTTCATCAGAAAACTTAATGAAAAGCAGTAAATCTTTAAAATGATTTTTAGGAGAAAATTTTGTTCCAGTTACTTTTATTTCAAAATACCAACCAAGTTGTAAATCAAGCAGTTGATAATTCAAATCAAGCGGCAACCGAGAAAGTTTTATCTGCCAGCCAAAATGCGACCAACACCATCGTCGAGATGATTAATGGTTTTTTCGCTCAACTGCCGATTATTGCTGTCGGCATTGTTGTCTTTTTACTATTTTTGGGCATTGCTTACGGAGTGCGGAAAGGCATAAGAATGTTAGCGTTAAAATCTCACGTGGATTTGATGCTGGCATCGCTTCTTTCGAGAATCGGTTATTTTCTGACAATCATTTTCGGCTTATTTGTCGCCATTGTCGTTATTTTTCCCGGCGTTTCGCCCGGCGATTTATTCGCAGGTTTGGGAATCGGTTCGGTTGCGTTGGGATTTGCATTTAAAGACGTTCTGCAAAATCTTTTCGCCGGATTCTTGATTCTGTTATATCGCCCGTTTCACATTGGCGACCAAATAAAGATCAATGATTTTGAAGGAACGGTTGAAGAAATCAATGTTCGCGCGACAAAGATAAAAACTTACGACGGTGAACGAGTCGTGATTCCGAACAACGATTTATATATGGACGCAGTTCTCGTCCGCACGGCTTACCCGTCACGCCGAACGAAAATTATCGTCGGCATCGGTTATGATGAAGACCATGAACAGGCACGCCGCATTATGATGGGTGTTTTAAAAGACACGGAAGGCGTTTTAGACGATCCCGCGCCGGACGTAAATGTTTACGAACTCGCCGATTCATCGGTCAATATGCGTTTGCTTTTTTGGACTGATCCGGTTCAATCAAGTGTTCGCAAAACTTCAGACCGCGTAGTGTCAGGCGTTAAAGCCGCACTTGACAAAGCCGGAATTGAAATTCCGTTTCCGCAAAGAGTTATCACGATGTATAACGATAAACTAAAGGTCGAAAATATAAATGAGTAAAATAAAAGAAAAGGTTTCGAGTTTGAAATAACAGACTCGAAACCTTTTCTTTCGGGATGCTTTTGCTTTCAAAACAATATATTTGATCTTACCGACTGCCGGAGCAATATTGAAATCATTTCAAGTCGAAGCGGTCAAGATTCATCACTTTTGTCCACGCTGCTACAAAGTCTTTGACGAACTTTTCTTGAGCATCATCAGTTCCGTAAACTTCGGCTAAGGCGCGAAGTTCCGAGTTTGAACCGAAAATGAGATCAATGCGGGTTCCTGTCCATTTAGTTTCGCCGGTCGCGCGATCAGTGCCTTCAAATTCATTTTCGTCTTCTGAAATTGTTTTCCAAGTTGTTCCCAAATCAAGAAGATTGACAAAGAAATCATTAGTCAGCATTCCCGGATTTTCCGTGAAAACGCCGTGCTTGGAATTATTGAAATTGGTATCAAGAACACGCATACCGCCGACGAGAACAGTCATTTCCGGCGCGGTTAACGTCATCAATTGCGCTTTGTCAACCAGCATTTCCTCTGCCGGAGTTTTATGATGTCTCTTTTTGTAATTACGGAAACCATCAGCCGACGGTTCGAGGAATCTGAACGATTCGATTTCCGTTTGATCTTGCGAAGCATCGGCGCGTCCCGGAGTAAACGGAACGGCAACATCGTGTCCGGCATCTTTAGCCGCTTTTTCGATGGCAGCGCATCCGCCGAGAACGATCAGATCGGCAAGCGAAACTTTTTTATCGCCGGATTGACCGTCGTTGAACTCATTTTGAACGCCTTCGAGTGTGTCCAAGACTTTTCCGAGCTGTTCCTGATTATTAACTTCCCAGAACTTTTGGGGTGCAAGACGAATTCGCGCACCGTTCGCACCGCCGCGCATATCGGAACCGCGGAAAGTTGATGCCGAAGCCCAGGCGGTAGAAACAAGCTGCGATACGGAAAGTCCCGAATCGAGAAGTTTGCCTTTGAGCGCGGCAACATCATCATCGTTAATCAATTCGTGATCAACTTCCGGGATCGGATCTTGCCAAATTAAGTCTTCTTCGGGAACTTCCGCTCCGAGATAACGAACTTTCGGTCCCATATCGCGGTGCGTCAATTTAAACCACGCACGGGCGAAAGCGTCCGCAAATTCGTCGGGATTTTCCAGAAAACGTCTTGAAACCTTTTCGTAATCGGGATCCATACGAAGGGCAATATCAGTCGTCAGCATAAACGGCGCGTGTTTCTTTTCGGGATCGTGTGCATCAGGTATCGTTCCGGCTCCGGCATCATCTTTGGGTTTCCATTGATACGCGCCAGCCGGACTTTTTGTCAGTTCCCATTCAAAGCCGAATAGATTTTCAAAATACTTGTTACTCCATTCCGTCGGCGTTGAAGTCCACGCGCCTTCGATTCCGCTCGTGATCGTGTCGCCGGAATGTCCTTTGCCGAAGGTGTTTCTCCAACCCATACTCTGTTCGACAATTCCCGCACCAGCCGGTTCCATACCGATATGTTCCTGCGGATCGGCTGCGCCGTGAGTTTTACCGAAAGTATGACCACCCGCGATCAGCGCAACTGTTTCTTCATCGTTCATCGCCATACGTCCGAATGTCTGTCGAATGAGATGCGCCGAACCGATCGGATCGGGATTTCCGTTTGGTCCTTCGGGATTTACATAAATAAGTCCCATATGATCGGCGGCAAGCGGATTCTCGAGTTCCATATTCTCCGAGTGACGCTCATCTCCCATCCATTCGCCTTCCGCGCCCCAATAAATATCTTCTTCAGGTTCCCAAACGTCCTCACGTCCGCCGCCGAAGCCGAACGTCTTAAAACCCATTGATTCGAGAGCGCAGTTTCCGGCAAGAATCATTAAATCAGCCCAAGAGAGTTTTCTGCCGTATTTCTTTTTGACAGGCCAGAGCAACAAGCGAGCTTTATCAAGATTTGCATTATCAGGCCAACTATTAAGCGGCGCGAAACGCTGCGTTCCGGTCAATCCTCCACCTCGTCCATCCTGAACGCGATAAGTTCCGGCACTATGCCACGCCATCCGAATAAAAAATGGTCCGTAATGACCGTAATCAGCAGGCCACCATTCCTGAGAATTGGTCATTAAATCAAAAAGATCTTGCTTTACGGCTTCCAAATCAAGAGACTTAAACGACTCCGCGTAATTAAAATCCACGTCCATCGGATTAGACAGGGAAGAATTTTGCCGAAGAATTCTCAAATTTAACATATTCGGCCACCAATCAGTATTTGACTGTCGGGTTTCGGTGGTATAACTAATCGCCCCGCCCGTGAAGGGGCATCGGGTTGATTCATTCGTTTCCCAAACCTTATGGTTTTCGTTGTTTTCTAGATGCTCCGATCCGTTAGCTTCCGATGTTTCACGACTCGATTCGTTGGTTTCCCAAGCTTTATGATTTTCTGTATTGTTTGACATTTTTATTTTTTCTTTTATTTATTCTTAGTTTTTACAATCACTTTTTCAAAAAATATTTACAACATTATTCTCAACTTAACACTAATTTATTGTTACATTTTTATTTATTACTGCACTCAGGACATAAGCCGCGAAGTGTCAATTCGATTGATGCTTCTTTAAATTTCGAGTGTTTTGATGCTTTTTCAAGCAAATCATCTGGAAGAGATAAGTCCAAATCAACCAATATTCCGCAACTATTACAGATCGCATGATCGTGTCGAGTAAGTTTGCGGTCGTAAAGTTTAGCATCCTTACCGAACTGGATTTCACCGATCAATCCTTCATTCTTTAAGTAGCGCAAAGAATTATAAACAGTTGCAAAAGATATGCTTGGCAAAAGCCGACGGGCATCCTCAAAAACTTCATTTGCCGTCAGATGCTTGTCCGATCCGCGAATTACACGAAGAACCGACTGGCGTTGTTTCGTCAATCCTAAACTTTCTATATTATTCATTATGTATTTTACAGTGATAAGTTGAATTTATTATATTTAGAATAATTCTTATCTAAAAACGTGTCAAGTTTTAAGAGTTCCCAAAATACTTTAGACAATTCAGGACAATGAAGAGTAATGAAATCGGGTAGTTTTTAGAATCTAGATAGCCTTTTGTAAATTTTTTGAGCGAATTGAATTTGTGGACAATCTTAACAAAATCCAGATTTAAATTGAATTAAAATGCAGATAGATACGCAATATTTTGTCGCGCCCGAGCGGTCAATCTTACGAAAAACCACTTTTGTTTAATGACATTTTATGAGCGATGACAGCCGGTTTTAATTTGTAAGAAGTCGGTTTAGGCAGTCGAAATTCAAAACAAGTTCTGAGAAACTCGCATCTAACATTTTAATTGAAATACTGAACCTAATGAACCTTTGGTGCTAGTTTGTGATATTGAAAACAAAGGACTTAGAAAATCGGGAAAATATGTTGTTTTCATAAATTTGCTGGAAATTTACGAAATATGACAAAAATCGCTTTTCAAGATAAAATATGGTTTCTTTATTTTCAACAATTTAGCGTTTTTCAAACTAGCACCATTGGTTAATTAAAATAACATAAGAGGCAAATAAATTTTTATATTAATTTACCTCTCACAACAATTATTGCGACACTTCCAGAGATTGATTCATCAATTCTGAAGAATTGCCGCCGACCATAATTTGAAAAGTTCCCGGTTCGACGACGCGCTTCATTTCGCGGTTGTAAAATGAAAGTTTTTGCGGCGTGATATTGAATGTAACTGTTTTCGTTTCGCCCGGATTTATTGAAATTCTCGCAAAATCTTTAAGTTCTTTGATCGGACGCGTTACGGAACTGATTTCATCGCGGATATACATTTGCGCGACTTCATCGCCGCGCACTTTACCCGTGTTTGTAATATCAACAGTTACGGTCGTTTCCTCGTCCGCGTTGATTTTCGGTTTGGTAACTTTCAGATTCGAGTATTTGAAAGTCGTGTAACTCAAACCGTAACCGAACGGGAAAAGCGGCGTAGTCGGCGCGTTTACGTAACCTCGTCTGGCTGACGGTTTGTAATTGTAATAAATCGGCAATTGTCCGACTGTGCGCGGGAACGAAACGGTCAATTTTCCGCCCGGATTGTAATCGCCGAATAAAACATCAGCGGCGGCGTTTCCGGTTTCTTCGCCGAGATAAAAGCCTTCAAGAATCGCCGGAACATTTTCCGCGACGTAATTCATCGCTAAAGGTCCAGAATTTATCAGGAAAACGACGGTCGGTTTTCCTGTAGCTAAAACCGCTTTGACAAGATCGTTTTGTCTGCCGAAAAGTTCCAATGAATCGCGGTCGCCGAGATGATTATCCGCCCAGGCTTCTTTGTTCGTATCCTCGTTTCCGCCGATTACGAGAATTACCGCATCGGATGTTTTCGCGGTTTTGACGGCTTCGTCAATCAATTTTTGATCGCTCGCCGCATCGTTCGGCGTTGTCGTATCGCCGAACCATTTCCCGCCTTCTTTCGTGATTTTTACGCCTTCCGCGTAATTTACTTTTACCGCACTGCCGACTTTATTTTTCACGCCGTCGAGAATGCTGACTGCGCGCGGCGGTCGCGGATCGGTGTAACCGCCGAGATGTGCGCGGTCGGCGTTAGGACCGATGACGGCGACGGATTTTAATTTCGATTTATCTAACGGCAAAATGTTTTTTTCGTTTTTCAAAAGCACGATTGATTTCTTCGCCGTTTCCAATGCCAACGCTCTGTCTTCCGGCGTGTCCATCATTTGCACGGCTTTGTTCACATCAACATACGGATTTTCAAAAAGTCCGAGATTGAATTTTTGCGTCAAAATCCGCGTTACGGCTTGGTCAATTAAAGCCACCGGAATTTTTCCGTCTTTGACCTGCGCGACGAGCGTCTGATTTACGCTCGGTTCGGGAAGTTCGACATCAACGCCCGCTTCGAGCGACTGATGCGCCGCGTCCGCCGCGTCCGTCGCAACGTGATGTCTGGTCATCAACTCCGTCATCGAGAAATAATCCGAAACAATCGTGCCTTGAAATCCCCATTCTTTTCGCAAAAGCGTGTCGAGCATCCATTTGTTCGCGTGAACCGGAACTCCATCAATTTCGTGATACGCTGGCATAATGCTCATCAGATTCGCTTCTTTGACCGCAGCTTCAAACGGTCGAAAATGCGTTTCTCTAAGCAGTCTTTCCGACAAATTAACCGGACCGATATTCGTTCCGTTTTCGGGCTGTCCGTGTCCGGCGAAATGTTTTCCGGTGGCGATGACGTGCGTATCGTCAATTTTCGGATTTTCATACGTCGCGTTTCCCTGAATCGCTTTGACGACAGAAACGACCATCCGCGAAGTCAAATACGGATCTTCGCCGTAGGTTTCTTCCGTTCTGCCCCAACGCGCCTCGCGTGCCAAATCCATATTCGGTCCGAGAACCTGATGCGAACCGCGAAGTCTTGTCTGACGTGCGCCGACGGTAAAAACTTTATAAATCAAATCCGTGTCCCAACTCGAAGACATCGCCAACGGTGTGGGAAAAACGGTCGAACCGCTCAGCATACTGCCGTGCAGAATCTCGTCGTGAAACATCACGGGAATTCCCAGACGAGTGTTTTCCAAAACCCATTTTTGCACGTTATTCGTATATTCCGCCGACATTTTCGGATCGAGAAGTTCACGTTGACGCGCAAATTGTCCCATTCCGTTGGGCATTGCTTTTTTTGCGAGTTCAGGCGAAAACGTGCCGCCGAACGGCAATTGTTCTTTCGGAATGCCCGTATTGTCATTCGGTTTTTGCATCCAAAGACATTCCATCTGAGCAACTTTTTCTTCCATCGTCATCCGCGAAAGCAAATCTTTAACGCGCTCGCTGGTCGGAAGATTCGCGTTTTTATACGGCAATTTTTCAGTTTGCGCCTGAACTTTATTGTTGATTGGTGTTGAAATCAGCAACAACAGGAAAATTAAAGTCGAACTCAGTAAAGTTCTCAAAAGATTGTTTCGGATGATTTTCATAATTTTATGGTTTATGGAGAAAAAATGGGAGAAAAATAGTTTCGATTTAAGCTACGCCGAACAAAATATCCATCGTTAATTGATCGAGTCGTTCGTATTTCAACCCTTTCGATGCAATTTCGTTGCGGTCGAATTCTTCTGACAAAAGCGAATCAATATCTTTAATTTCATAAGATTTATTCGCTTCTTCGATTTCCGCCTGAATTGATTTGATTTCTTCGTGATTGTTCCATTGTTCGGCTTTATCTTTCAAGATCAGATAAGTTTTCATACAGCCGCGCGCGAAATCTTTTACGCCGTCGTAATCTTCTGTGCGGTAAGCGTGCGCGTCGAAATGCCGCATTCCTTCGTAACCGACATCTTCGAGAAATTTCACCAGCCAAAACATCTGTTTCGGCGAAACCGAACCGAAACGCAAATCCTGATCGTATCTGCCCGGATATTGATCGTTTAAGTCAATATGAAAAAGTTTTCCCGATTCCCACGCCTGCGCGACGGCGTGCGTCATATTGAGTCCCGGCATCTGTTCGTGCGCGACTTCCGGGTTTACGCCGACCATTTCCTTGTGATCGAGAGTTTCGATAAACGCCAGATATGCGGCGGTCGTCGCCATATAAATATCGGCTCGCGGTTCGTTCGGCTTGGCTTCCATCGCAAATTTATAGCCGTAATTTTGCTTGATATTATATTCGCAAAGTAAATTAATTGCTTCGCGCAGACGCTTGATCGCTTCATCCGGTCGGCGGCATCCGTCGGTTTCAACACCTTCGCGTCCGCCCCACAAGACGAAAGTTTCGGCATCGAATTCTTTGCCCAAATCCATCGCCCGCATCGTCTTTTGCAAAGCATAAGCGCGAACTCGCGCATCATTTGCGGTAAACGCACCGTCGCGGAAAACCGGCTCGTAAAAAAGATTGACCGTCGCCATCGGAACTTTTATATTGTTATCTTGGCAAGCCTTTTTAAAATCAGAGACGATCTTGTCTTGCTCGGCGGCGGTCGCGTCTATCGGCACGAGGTCATTATCGTGAAAGTTCACGCCGTATGCGCCGACTTCCGCCAGCATTTCGACAATTTCGACTGCCGAGAGTTTTTCGCGCACCTGCGTTCCGAAAGGGTCTGCGCCGCGATTGCCGACCGTCCAAAGTCCGAATGTGAATTTATCTTCGGGACGCGGCTCGTATTTTCCGTTATTCATAATTTATTTTCTCAACTAAAAAATCTATATTTGAAATGAATTGCTGATTGTCTGAATCGAAATTTATACTATAATACTTTTGTTTGGTAGTGCAACTAAGTTAAAAATAAGTTTATGAATTTTCTCGGAATTGACATCGGAACGGGCGGTTCTCGCGCCGTTTTAATTAACCCGGACGGCAAAATAATTGCGTCTTCAACTGTCGAACATATTGCGTTTGCATCGCCGGAGATCGGTTGGGCGGAACAAAATCCCGAAGATTGGCGGCGCGCGTCTTTTGAAGCGGTCAGGAAAGTTTTAAAAAGCGAAAACGTCCGCGCGGAAGAAATCGGCGGCATCGGACTTTCGGGACAAATGCACGGCGCGGTTTTTCTCGATGAAAATGATAAAGTTCTGCGACCTTCGATAATCTGGTGCGATCAGCGAACCGAAAAACAATGCCGCGAGCTGACCGAAAAGATCGGCGCGGAAAGATTGATCGAACTCGTCAGCAATCCCGCTTTGCCGAATTTTACATTGACGAAAATGCTCTGGGTGCGCGAAAACGAACCGGAAATCTGGAACAAAACGCGCACGGTTTTGCTGCCGAAAGATTATATTCGTTTTTGTCTGACGAGCGATAAAGCGAGCGACGTGTCCGATGCTTCGGGAACGCTTTTGCTCGATGTTCAAAATAGAAGATGGTCAAGCGAATTATTGTCAGCGGTTGAAATGAGCGAAAATCTTCTGCCGAAAGTTTACGAATCGGCGGAAATTACCGGAACGATTTCCGCCGAATGCGCCGCTGAAACAGGTTTAAAAGTTGGAACTCCGGTTGTCGCGGGCGCGGGCGACAACGCCGCCGGAGCGATCGGAATGGGAATCGTCAGCGTCGGCGCGGTCAGCGCGACAATCGGAACTTCGGGCGTAGTTTTCGCCGTGACGGACAAACCTTCGATTGATCTAAAGGGCAGAATTCACACATTTTGCCACGCCGTTCCGAATCGCTGGCACGTCACCGGCGTAACGCAAGCCGCCGGACTTTCGTTTCGCTGGTTCAGAGATAATCTGGCGGCAAATGAAAGTTACGACGATCTGGTCGAAGGCGCAAAGAAAATTCCTTCGGGCGCGGACGGTTTGATCTGGACACCGTATTTAATGGGCGAACGAACGCCGCACGTTGATTCAGACGTTCGCGCGTCGCTGATCGGTCTGACGGCGGTTCACACAAAATCGCATATTGTCCGCGCAATTTTGGAAGGCGTGGCGTTTAGTCTGCGCGATGCGATCGAGATTTTCAAAGAAATAAAAATCCCGATTGAAAACATCAGGCTCGGCGGCGGCGGCGCGAAATCTCCTCTGTGGCGGCAAATTCAAGCTGATGTTTACGGGCAAAAAGTCGAGATCGTCGAAGCCGAAGAAGGCGCGGCATACGGCGCGGCACTGCTCGCCGGAGTCGGCGGCGGCGCGTGGAAAACGATTGATGAAGCGTGCGAACAAACGATTCACGCCGCCGAAAAAATCGCGCCGGATGAAAAATCAGTCGGCATTTTGAATCATCAATATCGAGCGTTCGAGAAAGTTTATTCGTTGCTAAAATCGGTGATGGAAATTCTCAACGATAAAGTTCAATAATTAAACTGAAATTTCATAATTGGAAATAAGATTTTTGCCTGCGAAATACACGAAAAGTACGAAAAAAATTTATTTTGATTTTTTATTTTCGTTTCTTTCGTGTATTTCGCGGGCAAATTTTCTTTAGTTGATCGGCTTACTTTGTCTTCTTGTTCAAAGATTTGCTGTAAAGATTTATAACTTTCCAAGTGCTTTTGTCGGAATCGAAAACCGTGTTCAATCCTTGCTCTTCCATCGGCGGATCGCCCATATAATCGTCGCCTTTTTTCCAGAAAACTTGATTTTTAATCGGACGCGAAGTTCCGCCGAACGCCCAGAAAGCGGCTCCGGCGAGATGACCGTCATTTTTTGCGCTGTCGGTGAGAATTGCGAAAACTTTCCCGTAATAAGCGTCTCTCAGCGAAGTCGAAGATTTTATATCAAACGATTGTTCGTTACGCGGCAAACCGAATTCTTCAATCACCATCGGCTTGTTTAATTTTTTTGCAACTTCCAAATGCTGGTCAATATAGTTTCTCGCATTGACGACAACATTCAAAAATCCTTCGCCGACTTTATCGTCTTTGAACCAACCCCAATTTTTCGCCCAGATGTGAATCGTCATATAATCGAGATTTTTATCGTCGTTGATTTCCTCGTAAAGTTTGAGGTCTTCGGTTCCCATAATTCCTTCGTGACCGATTGTTACGAGATGATTTTTGTCTTTCGATTTTATCAGTGCGGCAACATCGGAAATCCATTTTTTGTAATCTTTATTAGCGGACGGGCGCATCGGACGCGGTTCGTTGCCGAGTTCCCACGTCATTATTGCCGGTTCATTGATATATTTTTTCTTGTTGTATTTGTTAGTTCGATTCAAAATTAAATTCAACTGTTTGTTGTAATTTTCCTTGCAAGGCGCGCACGAATAAAACTGCGAAACGATGTCGCGCTGTTCGTCCCAAGTCAATTTTCGCGTTTTTTTATCGCCCGAAACTTTGTTGTTCCAGATAAGATATTGCTGAAAACCGCCGCTCCATTCCCAATTATTGCTGAGAAAAATAACGGCTTTCATATCGCGTTTGCCCATTTCCGAAAGCAGTAAATCCAAACCGTCGAGAACGCTTTCGTCGAATTTTCCCTGTTCCGTCTGAAGCGGCGGCGAAACGCGCATCACACCGTTAATCATTCCCGTACCTTCCGCACCCGCCATCACGCGCAAATTCGTCACACCGTTACTTTTGAGAAAATCCAGTTCTTTTTTTAACCGTTCGATGCCTTTTCGTTTGTCTTTTTCAAGTCCGAGAAGACCGCCATACCAGTAATTTGTGCCGATAAAATAATACGGTTTACCGCCTGAATAAAATCGGTGGTTTTTAACTGAGACGAAATCAGATGTCTGTCCAAAAGATTTTGTCGAAAGTGGCAAGATAACAATCATTGTAATGATTAATAAACGCGCTAGAGTATTTGTTCGATTCATAAACTAATTACTTTATACTTTTTTGATTACAGATTTTCGATAAATTGACATCGAAACATCTTTCGATTCTCGCAAACATATTATTCCAAGTTTTTAAGATTTCAAAATAATTAAATATTTAATGTCTCTAATCTACACTTTGAACAGAGATTCAACTGTAGATATTTTTGCGTTTTTAGTAATAAATTACTAAAAATTAATGCGTTTATGTATATGTGTCCTTACACTAGCAAAAAGTTTTATTTAAAATTGTTAGAAGTATCTTGACATTCCGTTAAATTTATATTAACTTTTGTTTGGTCATACAACAAAGTTTCAAAATTAGCAAAATTTAGGGAAAAACATTAAAAAGTTATTGTTTTCGGCAAAAAAGGAAGATTCTGTAAATGATATTAGACATTTATTTACTTATTTTCATTAAACTCATTGAATAAAGCTAAAAATAAGAGTATGAAGACAAAAATTAAGAAACATTAAATTAACTTTAATTCGGAGGAATTTCTATGAATAAAATCAATTCTTTGCAAAACTTTTCTCTTCGGGAATTTATTCCGCGAAAAAAACATATTTTGCAAACTGGAAGTGTCCTGTTGTTTATAATGTCTCTGCTGAGTTTCGCCTCGGCGCAGACTGCAACTTCAGGGCAATTAACAGGTAATATTACCGATCAAGGCGGAGCAGCGGTTCCCGAAGCAACCGTCACGGTAACTCAGAACGGAACGGGCGAAACACGGACAACGACGACAAATGATGATGGAAACTACACAATTCCGAATTTAGCCGTCGGAACGTATCGTCTCACCATAACAAAAGATGGTTTTAAAGAGTCAGCGGTAGCAAGTGTAACAATTAACGTTGCTAATGTAACAAGACAAAATATCTCTTTAGAAATCGGTCAACTTTCAGAGGTCGTCGAAGTTACGGCAGACCAAATTCAGGTTCAGACACAAACAGGTGCCGTCGGTGAAGTTATAACCGGCGAACAAGTTCGTGAATTGCCGCTAAACGGACGCAGTTTCGTTCAGTTGACACAATTGCAGCCGGGCGTTTCGGCAGCAAATAACCTGGACAGCAAGAGTAAAGGATTATTCGGCGGGGTTGATTTTTCGGTCAACGGTAACTCGTCACAAAGTAATTTATTTTTAACCGACGGCGCAAACAATAACGATACCGGTTCAAACCGAACGATTTTGTTGTTTCCCTCGATTGAAGCAATCGCAGAATTTAAATCACTCCGCAACAGCTACGGTCCCGAATACGGACAAGCGGCTGGCGCGATCGTTTCGATCGTAACGCGCGGCGGATCAAATGATTTTCACGGCAGTCTTTTTTATTTCGGACGCAACGACGCGCTCAATGCAACCGAATATTTTGCTAATTCTACAACCGGCAAGAAAGACGCTTTGAAACGCAATGACTACGGTTTTTCATTAGGCGGACCGATTATTAAAAATCGGCTGTTCTTTTTCTATTCGCAAGAATTTAACAAGGAAATTCGCGGTCAAACACGATTCGGAAGAGTTCCGACAGCTGCCGAAAGAGCCGGAGATTATCGTGAAAGTCTAACACGAGCTACCTGCGGTTTGCCGACCATAAAAAATGGTCGTCCCGGTGATGCTTTGGGAAGATACAGTGACGGAATAGTTTATCCAATCGGGGATCCAATGGGAAGATACGTTGCTCCTAATCCTAATACTACGGTTGACCAAGTACTTCCAGGAAGTCAATTTAACGGAGTTGGAACATCACTGTTAAAATTATTTCCTTTGCCCAATAAAGCGTTTGACAGCAATTGTTATAACTGGTCAACATCGGCAAACTCGCCGATTGACTTTCGTGAAGAAAATGTTCGCATAGATTACAATATAAACAATAAGAATAAAATATTCGGACGTTACACGAGAGACGACTGGTCGAATGCTTTTCCCGTTCTGATCGGAAACTTATGGGGCGATGACGCTTTTCCGGCAGTTGAAAGCAGTTGGAAACAGCCTTCGCAACAGGCGGCATTAAAGTTAACGACTACTCTTTCTTCGACCGCCATTAATGAAATCCAATTTGCATATTCGGCTAACCGTATCAATGTTCAACCGGGTAGCGGCGCAGATATAAATCGGGAAATCAATACGGCGATTCCGGGATATTTCCCTAATTCGGCGAAAGTAAATGGCATAGATCGTCCGCATCCGGTGTTCTGGGGTGGAATCGCACCATTTAACTATGGTTCAGGACAAGATTTATGGGCGCAAATACCTTTCAAAAATGCGCTCGATATTTATACTGTCAGAGACGATGTTTCAAAAGTTTGGGGAAATCACACTTTCAAAACCGGCTTTTTATATGATTCTGCCGGCAAAGACGAAGATTCCGGTCCGAGTAATGAAACTCCGCAATTTTGGGGTTCTGCCGCAAGTACTCAAACTAGTAACAATGGACTAAATTCCAGCAACTATTTAGCAGATGTTCTGACACAGGGATCACTTTTCGGCTTTAACGAAAGCGACTTGATGCCAATCGGTCAAACAAGATACAAAAATCTCGAATTCTATTTCGGAGATACCTGGAAAGTTCGTCCGAATTTAACATTAGAACTGGGAGCCAGATATTCTTTGTTATATGAGCCTTACGATGCACGTGATCGAATAAGTTCATTTGACGGTTCACTTTACAATCCTGCAAGACCGGCGAGCGATCCTTGTAACGGTTTAGTAGTTCCGAAAGGAACAAATCCGTGTGCCGGAATTGCGGGCGCAAGCACACCGGCGGAATTTTCAAACCGCGCATTGCGTAAAAATAATTACAAAAATCTCGCTCCGCGTTTAGGCATCGCTTGGGATGTTTTCTCGAATGGTAAAACAGCGGTCAGAGCCGGATTCGGTCAATTCTATCTTCGTGAAAGAATTTCGCCTGTCTTTGCTGCTTTAACTCTGAACGCACCGTTTGTTAAAACCGTCGCCGGACAGAGAACTCTAGATGGAACTGTGTATTCAGGTTTGGGGGCGGCATCGAACGGAAGACCGCAATATGCCTTCAGTCCCGAACCCGCAACTCCATATTCATTGCAGTTCAACTTCTCGGTCGGACAGCAATTGTGGAAGGAAACCGTTTTGGAAGTCGGTTATGTCGGCAATCGCGCCCGCCGTCAATTGACGCATTCCGATATAAACCAAGTTTTGGATCAAAATCGTTTGGCAGCGGCATTTGCAGCTGATGCAAATGCAGTAAACGCTTTTCGTCCATATAGCAACTTCCCTTCGATCTATCAATTCGAGCGAAATGGAAGAGCCGATTATGATTCGCTTCAAGTCTTATTTAGAACCAGATTTTCTAAATTAAATTTCCAAGCGGCTTATACATTTTCCAGATCACAAGCCGATTTCGGTTTGGGTGATTCCAGCGGCGGAGCAAGTGCCTTTGCCGTATTGGACAGAAACAACCGTGAGTTGGACTTTGCTCCGTCGGACATTAACCGTCCGCATATCTTTGTCTCCAACCTAATTTACAATTTGCCCGGCTTCAAGGACTTAAATCCTGTAGCTAGAGCGTTTGTAGGCGGATGGGAAGTAGCGACAATCGTTCAGGTATCTAGCGGAACATCGCTCACCCCACAAATTAATGCGACGGGCATTTCATACAGCGGCACTAATTTCCAAGCCGGTATCACCGGAACAGGAACAAATGTCGCTAACCAACGACCGCTTCGTGTCGAAGGTGTGCCGTGTACTATTAATTCCGGCGGAACTCAATTTATCAATCCGGCGGCGTTTACTTTAGTAGGTTATAAAATCGGTCAAACAATTCCGGAGAAATCTACTTGTTTAGGATCGCCGACCAAGAATGTTGACTTTTCACTTTATAAGAATTTTTCACCTTCTTGGTTAAAGAGCAGTTTCCTCGGCGAAGGAGCGCGTATTCAATTCCGTCTGGAATTCTTCAATGCGCTTAATACTCCGCAGTTTCGAGGCGACAGCATACCTTTGCTTTTCACTAACGGAAATATAGTTTGTGGAAATGCACCGTGTAGTGCGACCAATAACACGATTACAGGACTTGTGGATGGTAACGGTATGCCTACTGGTCCGAATGGGAATTTCGGTCGAGCGGCAAGAACTCGCGGAGGACGTGAGATTCAATATGCCTTGAAGTTGAATTTCTAAACTTCAATTCTTAAAATAGCGGCGGAAAGATAACTTGCAGTTTAAGTTTTATCTTTCCGCCGTTTTATTTTTTTATGATATAATTTCACTCGCCTGTAAAGTATTTGGAGAGTTCTGTTTAGTAATTATGAAAGCAAAAGTAACAGTTTTAATTTTACTTTTTTTCACATTCGGTATCTACGCTCAAAATCCGTCAGAAAAATCCAATCAAAAATCGAAGGAAGACGAATTAGCAAAACGAATCAGTGCGGCGGAAACTTATCAAATTTCCGGTGATCTGGAAAACGCCCGCGTCGAAAATCGTGCGATCGCCGCGCTCGGTTTACAGAGATTCGGAAATATTCTGCTCGAAGAAGGCAAAATTCAAGATGCCTTGAAAACACTTTCACAATCGAAATCTTATAACGATAGCGTCCAGATCAAACTGGATTTAGCCATCACATATTTGCAAGCGGGCAACGTTGACAAAGCATTGGAAGAAGCAACGGCAGCGGTTACGTCCGAACCCGAAAATGCTTATGCCAGATATATTTTAGGAAACATTTATTTTACAAAAGAAGATTACGCCGCCGCACTTCCGCAGCTTGAAAAGGTTTTACTGCTCGCACCAAATTACGACGCGGCGCGCGCGCTCGGTTTAACGTATCTTTATCTAAAACAACCCGAACGCGCCAAACTTTTGTTTGAAGAAATGCAGGCGACTTTTGAAAAAGAAAGTCCCGATCTTCATATTTTATTCGGTCAGGCATACGAGCAGACAAACTATCCGCTCGAAGCCGAACGAGAGTTCAAACGCGCTCTGACGATCAATCCGAAACAATTAAAAGCGAATTTTTTTCTCGGTTACGTTATTCTTCAACACGGCGGAAGTGCGCGTCTCGCCGAAGCCGGAACTGCATTTGAAAATGAATTGAAATTAACGCCCGACGATTTTTTCGCAAACTTTTTCGCCGGAGTCGTCGCTTCGACCGAAAATAATCACGCGAAAGCTATTCCACTTCTTCAAAAAGCGTTAAAAACAAAACCGACAAGCACCGAAGCGTATTTATTTCTCGGACAATCGCAGATAGAAACGGGCGATCTCAAAGAAGCCGAAAAAAATCTCCGACGTGCGCTCGAATTAACGAAGGACGATTCAAAAAACGGTTTTGAAGCGCGGCGCACACATTATCTGCTCGGTCGCCTGCTCGTCGCTGACGGACGGCGCGAGGAAGGCGAAAAGGAATTTTTGATCGCCCGCGAATTACAGACCAAATTGATTCAAACGACGCGCGACGATCTCAGTTTGCTTTTCAGTCAGGTTGTCGGCGACACGAAAAAACTGCCGGGAAATAATCCGATGCAAATCACGCCGAATCAAGATGTAAATCTATCTGCACAGAGAATCGCCGAATTAAAAAAAATAAAATCTTATCTTTCCGAAGTTTTGGCGCAGGCGTTTTATAATTTGGGCGTGATCTCATTTCAATACAAACAATTGTCCGATGCTTTCGATAATTTCGCCGCCGCCGCCGAATGGAAACCGGATTTTCCGAATCTCGATAGAAATATGGGAATCGTCGGTTTTCGAGGCGCACAATTTGAAAAAGTAATCGCTCCGCTTTCCCGTCATATCAAAGCCAATCCGCAAGACAATCTGGCGCGGCGAATGTTGGGAGTAAGTTATTATTTTACTAAGAATTATAAAAGTTCCGTCGAAACACTCAAACCGCTCGAAACGACGATCACGGACGATCCCGAACTCGCATATTTTTACGGTGTTTCGCTCGTTCAACTCCAGAAAAACGCGGAAGCCGAAGTGGTTTTCAATAAAGTGGCGGCGATTTCGCAGAATAATCCCGAAATTTTAACTTATGCCGCGCAAGGATTTATGTTTTTGGGAGATTACGAAAGAGCAGTCAAAGAATTTACGACGGTTTCCGCTCTTGCGCCGCAATCGCCGAAAGCAAATTTCTTTACGGGTTTGGCTCTGATTCGGCTCAATCGCTTTGCCGAAGCCGAAAAATCTTTCGCGCAGGAATTACAAGTAAATCCGTCCGATGAGTCGTCAAAATATCATCTCGCTTTAACATTGATCGAGCGAAAAATAAGAACCGAAGAAGCAAAAAAACTTCTCAGCGAAGCAATTTCTTCGCGCCCCGATTATGCCGACGCTCATTATCAACTCGGGAAAATTTATAACGAAAGCGGCGAAACCCAAAAAGCCGTCGCCCAACTCGAAGCGGCTGTAAATGCCAATGCACTAAAAGATTATATTCATTACCAACTCAGCATCGCTTACCGCAAAGCCGGAAAAAAAGAAGATGCCGACCGCGAATTGAAACTTTATCAAACATTAAAAGCCAAAAATCGCAAAACCGAAGATTTAATGCCGATGGGAAGCAACAAAAATGCTCCGTAAATTTTATTTAACTCAATTTATAATGATCGTAATTTTCTGCATCGCAACTTCCGTTTCGGCGCAGAAAACTACGGCTGATAATGTCGCGTTGGCAAAGTTCGAAAAGAGCATCGAACAAGGCGATTATTCAACAATCGAACGTGATTTGCTAAATTATGCGATTGCTCATCCAAATGATGCAAAAGCATTCGAACTTCTCGCGCGTCTGAGATTCGGTCAAAACCGTCTTAATCAAGCGAAATCTCTATATCAAAAAGCGTTGTCGCTCGATCCGAATTTGACTTCCGCTAAAATTGATCTTGCCGTCGTAAATTTCCAAACCGGAAATGCCGGACAAGCGGTTTCAGATTTGAGTGAGATTTCCGGCAAAGATATTTCGGACGACGCGCTGCGAATAAAACTGGCAAACGCTTTCGCGCTTGTCGGAAACTGTCAAAACGCTTTGGCGACGGTCGAAAAACTTAATATCAAATACAAGAACAGCGATGCTCTGCCGCTCCGAGCCGATTGTTATCTCCGAACAGGTGAAAAAGGAAAAATTGATCTATTGATTCCTTTGGCGAAAAATCTGATCGAAAAAAATCCGACCATCGCCGTAAAATTTGCCGAGAAATTAACCGGCGGCGCAATGTATAAAGAATCCGCCGATGTTCTGCGTTTGGTGATTAAATCATCTAAAAATAACGCCGACGCTTTGATCTTACTGGCGAAATCGGAAATTTATCTGAAAGATTTGCCGAATGCTAAAATTCATCTCGAACAAGCTGCAAAAATAAAGCCCGATTCATCGAATTTATTTTTTATCCAGTCGTTACTCGAAAGTGAACAGGGAAATTTTTCTGAAGCTATGGATTTATTGGAAAAATCTATCGCGGTAAATCCTGATTCGACAACTGTTTTGAGCCAATTCGTAATCACGGCAATGCGGGCAAACCAAGCCGGAAAAGCCGCCAAAATCGCTGAAAAACTGGTCGGGATAAATCCTGACGAACCCGAATTTATATATCTATACGGCGCGTCTTCATTGCAAAGTAACAATTTACAGACGGCGGAAACCGCTTTGAATCGTTTTGCCGAACTTCGCCCGAACGATTCGCGCGGCTGTCTTGCTTTGGGTTTAACTCTCGCGGCGCAACCCGAAAAAATCGAAGATGCGCGCCGCCAACTACGGCATTGTGTGGAAATAAATCCGAATGATTTCGAGTCCAAATATCAGCTCGGTTTGTCGTATAAAACTCAGGGCGAAACCGAAAAAGCGATCGAATATCTCGAAGCGACGGTAAAAAATTCCCCGGATTATGCGTCCGCGCTGCGTGATTTAGGAACGGTTTATCTGCAATCCGGCGCAGAATCAAAGGCGCGCGTCGTTCTGGAAAAAGCGGCGGCGATCAATCCGAACGATGCCGACACGCATTTTCAACTGAGCCGTCTATACAATTTGATCGGCGAAACCACGCTTGGCAAAAAACATCTCGAAATATTTCAAAATTTAAGAAATCCGAAAAAAGACGGAATGTAAAATTATTTGAATTATTCATAGAAAAAATTTACTTCGTTATCCTTAAAAACTGCATTGAAATACATATTATGTTTTAGTGCGGTTGAGTTTTCAGGTAATGACTTTATTTTTGAAATCCAAGCTATGAATTTAGGAATCACTTTTTCTTTTAAAAGTTCTTGGGCAATTTTTCTGTCTTCTGATTTGACCGTTCCAGCTCGAACATAAAAACGGTCATAATCTATATTTTCGTTCGGCAACCAATAGAAACATTGAAGAATTGTTTCACCAACAGGAATATCGTAAGGCGACCAATAGTTCAAATCAATGTTACAATCAATTCCCGATTCTTCTATTGCATCTTTCAAGATTGATGTTTTAAGAGCATAGCTTAAACCTTTTTTTAGTTTGGGTTTTTCAATAGTGAATTTCATAGATATTAAATTTACCCTTGAAGTTTATCTTTTTTCCAAAGTCACCAAAAATACATCATTTTCCCGCATCTTTATTTCTTTGCTAAATGATTGATTTGATTTAACTTGAATCGTCAAAGTTTCGACTGGTTTGCCGTTGTTTTTTTCGCTTAATTCTTTAACTTGTTCACGTTTGAGATTGTGCGGCGAACTCATTTTTAAATAATCGGCGTAAACATCATTAACTCCGTAACCGACCTGATAAACTTTCATTTGATATTTTCCGGCAGGCAGATCGGAAACATTTACGCGAACTTTGCCGACATCTTTGGCGGGAATATCTTTTTTGAAAAACACCTGATTGCTTTCTTTTGTAACGGGCGGCTCGAAATTCCAAAATAAAACCTGCACGCCGTTTTTAGTGCGCGTCGTCCAACTCTCATTGTCGTCGGATTTTAATTCTTCATCGCCGAGACGATTTAGAAATTGGTAAGCGTAAAACGAAGGTTTGCGTAAACCCTGAAAATTCATCATTCCGAAACCGCCGTGAAACGGATTCGGAACGGGACCGCCTTCTTCGAAAATGTCGGTGAAAGTCCAATACGACATCGAATCAATATAGCCTTCGGAACCTCTTAATTTCGACAAAATATACGGCGCGGAAATGTACGAATCGTGAACCGGATCAACCTGCGAATACGACGTACTCCATTCGGTGTAATGCAGTTCTAAGTTCGGTTTTGAAGACGCTTTTATTTTGGCGTTTACTTCACGAACTCCGCCGATGATCGAGTTTTTGTCCGTTCCGAGAAAAAGTTTTTGATTGCCGAATTCGTCCAGACCGATTCCTTCAACGCCGTAATCGTGCGTCGAAATAAAATCTATCGGAATATCGTTTTTCTCAGTAAAATCAATCGTTTCCGTGATCCAAGCGCGTCCCGCCGTCGCCGGTCCGCCAACTCTGTAATCGCTCGAAACTTGTTTGACCGCTTTCGCCGTGTGCCTGTAAAGTTTGAAATATTCTTCCTGCGTTCCCGACCAAAAACCGTCGAGATTCGGCTCGTTCCAAGCCTCGAAATACCATTGTTTTACTTCGTCTTTGCCGTAACGCTCCGTCCAATGTTTGACCAATTCGTGAATCAAATTTTCCCATTTTTCATAATCTTTCGGCGGCGCATTATTTCCTCGCCACCAAAAAATTGTTTTATCGTTTGATTTCAAAGCGTCGGGCATAAAACCGAATTCAACAAAAGGCTTCATTCCTGTGTCCAAGATCGCGTCGTAAAGCGCGTCAATATATTGAAAATTGTAAACGGGATTTCCATCACGGTCTTCCCTGTAAACGCCCATTTCGTCGTGCAGAAGTCCGTGAAACCGCAGATATTTAAATCCGCATTCATCGTGGACGATTTTCAGATCGCGCTGCCAATCGGCACGCAAACCTTCCGCCGCGCGTCCGGCTCCGACGACTTTACTGTAAAACCTTGTATTTGCGCTTTTTATTTGATTATAACTGGTGGAAATCGTTCGGTTCGGATTTTGAGCGAAGACTGAAACACTGCTCAATAAAAAAATTGACAGCAGAATAAATTGAATTTTACGCATAATTTTGAATTAGTTTGATTTGCCGTTAAAAATGTCCTGAATAAATTGCGGCGGCATTGGATAACTTATTTGTTTGCCGAGACTAAACGCCCAATGACTTAACCAATCGGAAGTCGGCGCGTATTTGTCGGGCGCACGGTAAACTTCATCTTTTAATGCTTCTTCGACCGTGATGAATTGATAGTTCCGCTCTTTGTAAATTTTCACCAGCGCGTCGAAATTATCGGCATTCAGTTCGTTGGCGTGAAGCAACAGAATATGTTTGATATTTCGCCCGAATAAAATTTTTGAATTCGCTTCGCTCGCGTCTATTTTTTCGGCGACGAATTTCAAATATTCGCTTGAAACACGCTTTTGGAAATCTTTATCTTTTTCCTTCAACGCTTTGGCGTAAGCGTTCAAAAACATCCAATCCATCGTGTCCATCGTGATCGGAACGATTTTGCAATTGCGTTCGGCGATGAATTTTTCAAACGAATTTTCGAGTTCGCGCGTGTTTCCCATTTGCAGAAACGGATGCCGAAAATATCTGATTCCGTTCGGCTGTAAAAGTTTTTTCGTCACCGCTTCGCCGCGCACGAATTCGTCTTCAAATTCCTGCAAAGACGCATCTTTAAAACCCAAATGCGAAAAAGTGTGATTGCCGAGTTCAACGCCTGCGTCAGCCCACATTTTTAAAACTCCAATTCGCGCGTCGGTTTCACTCGGCACATAAAGCAGAGATTCGTTGACAAAACCGACCATCGGAACTTTATTTTTCTTGAGCGACGTGAGAATTTTCGCCGTCATTTCCCGCAATTTTTCGATCTTGATCGGCGCACCGTTCAGCGGCAGATCATCAATCGTAAAAGCAATCTGTTTCGTCTGCGCGGCAACGGAAAATGCCGCCGCACAAACGACTACGAAGAGAATAAATAATTTTTTTATGTTCGGATTTTTCATTTTGCCAATTAAAGTTTACTGGTTTTTTTCCGCCACTTTCAGCGTGAAATTATCAATGTAATAAGAAGTTTTCGCGCCGACTGATTCGACGTAAATCACCAAATTATTATCGCTCGTCATTCCCGTGTAAGTTCCAGATAAAGTTACCCATTCCGCGTCCGTAACTTCTGTCGGTGCAGAAACCGGCGTGTAAGTCGGCTCACCTTTGGTCGGCGTTTGTTTCATCGTTAATTTCAGCGAATCTTTTGCCTCGCCTTTTAATAATTTTGCCGAAACGGAAATTTCATAAGTTCGACCTTTGAAGATCAACGGCGAAACGTCCAACGCCAAACCTTGCCAATTCTGCGTTCTTCCCGTAACTTTCAAACTCTGACTTCCCGACGCGTTTGAACTGAACATCTGCACATTTTCGCCGTTGACGAACCAATTTTGCGCCGTCATATCTTCAAAATCATTTGTTAAAAGAACGCCTGATTGTTTAGGAATCTCGACTTCAAGTTCCTCGATCTTGAAATCGTCAATGTAAAACGAAGTGTTGTCTCTGCCCGCTTCGATGTAGAGCAAAAGATACGGATCGCTTCCGGTCGGTTTGAATTTTCCCGAAAATGTCGTCCATTCATCGGCATCGGCTTTCGTCATTGCGACTCCGTAATATTGCGAATCGCCGCCCTGCATCGTCATTTTAATGTCGTCCGGCGATTCGCCTTTGTTTAATTTGACCGCAACCGAAAAATTATAGGTTTTTCCGGCGGAAAGCATTTTGGTGACGTTCAACTGAGTGCCGTTCCAATTGGCGTTTCGTCCGCTGACCTTTAAACTTTTTGTTCCCGTCGCGGACATATCTTTCGCGTTTTTGATCGAAACACGTTCGCCGCGAGTTTCCCAACTTTGTGTTCCTTTTTCAAAATCATTAACCAAAACTACGTTCGTTTGAGCCGAAATCGTCGCTACAAATAACGACAGTAAAAGTGAAATCAAAAAAAACGATCTGTTCGATTTTTTTAAAGATGTGTTAACCATTTATTTTTCTCCGTAAATGTAAATTTTTGCTTGGTGATAAAATCAAGTTTAGAAAAAACTTAAAACTATTTTACGACTTTTGTTGAGTTATACAACAAAGTATTTCAGATTTTCGCAAAATGTTGGTAAACTTGATTTTCTTTAGTAAAATTACAAGTAACGAAACTTGGATTTTCTACATCAGAGCGTTGTTCAAACAATTTCCAATGAAGTTTTCTAAAATTTTAACGATAATTATCTTTATTTCGATGCTTTGCGTTCAAATGCTCACGGCGCAAACCAAAGAAGATGTGTGCCTGGACCGAAAAATTCCGCAGTTAACCGATATTTACAAAAAGACGAAGATAAATTTCACGCACACGTCTGCGCCTGAGAAAAAATACATCGTCGAATCAATGAGTGGCGGAGTTTTGTTGATTGATTACGACCGCGACGGTTTTCTTGATATTTATTTTACAAACGCCCCGACGGTCGAAATGGCTCTGAAAAAAGAGAAATCGAAAAGTTTGCTTTACCGTAATAACGGCGACGGAACTTTTACGGATGTAACTGACAAAGCCGGAGTCGGTTTTCCCGGCTACGCAATGGGCGGCGCGGTCGGTGATTTTAACAATGACGGTTTTCCCGATATTTATGTAACTTGTCTCGGCGGAAATGTTTTATATCAAAATAACGGCGACGGAACTTTTACCGACATAACGAAAAAAGCCGGAGTTGCAGATGGTCGCTGGTCGGTCGGTTCGGCTTTCGGCGATTACGACGGCGACGGATTTCTGGATTTGATGGTCGTCAATTATGTTGATTTCAAATTCAACGATCTGCCGACTTTCGGAAGTTTGCCGACGTGCAAATTTCGCGGCGTTGACGTTCAATGCGGTCCGCGCGGATTAAAAGGCGCGGGCGATTCGCTTTTCAAAAACAACGGCGACGGAACTTTTACAGATGTTTCAAAACAAACCGGAGTTGACGACGCGGACGGTTATTACGGAATGCAGCCGGTTTGGTCGGATTTCGGCAATGACGGAAAATTCGACCTTTATATTTCAAACGATTCCACGCCGAATTATTTTTATCGCAACGACGGCAAAGGAAAATTTTCCGAAGACGGTTTGATTTCGGGAACGGCGGTCAGCGGCGACGGTTCTGAGCAGGGTTCGATGGGAATTGCCGTCGGCGATTACGATCATTCGGGCAGATTTTCGATCTACACGACGAATTTCGTTGACGAATATAACACGCTTTACCGCAACAACGGAAAATACGATTTCACGGACGTTTCGTTTGCCGCCAAAGTCGCGCAGACATCGCGCCCGTATGTCGGTTGGGGAACGGGTTTTTTCGATTTGGACAATGATTCGTGGCTTGATCTTTTCGTCGTCAACGGTCACGTTTATCCGCAGATGGACGAGATTTCATCGGGCGCGCGATACAAGCAAGGCAAAATTTTATACATCAACAAAGGCGACGGAACATTTTGCGACGTAACGGAAAAAGGCGGCGCGATTTTGTCAGAATTAAGAGTTTCACGCGGCGCGGCGTTCGGCGATCTGGACAACGACGGAAACATTGATGTCGTCGTCGAAGATTTGGACGCTTCACCGATGATTTTAAAGAACGAAGGCGATAAGTCTAATCATTGGATAACTTTGGAACTTGGCGCGAAAACCGGAAATCAACTGGCGATCGGCGCGAAAGTCAAAGTTACAACCGGAAAAACCGTCCAGATCGAAGAAATCAGAAGCGGCGGAAGTTATTTGTCACAAAATGATCTGCGCGTTCATTTCGGTTTGGGCAAAGCGACGAAAGCTGACGAGATCGAAATCCGCTGGAATTCCGGCAAAGTCGAAACGATAAAAGATGTTACGGCTGATAAATTTTACGCGATTCTCGAAGGTGAAGGAATCGTGCCGTTTGAAAAAGTTCGACCGAAATTGAAGAAATAAAGAGTATTTAACCGCAGATTTTCGCAGATGAACGCGGATAAAATTTAATTAAAAATCTGCGTTTATCCGCGTTTATCTGCGGTTCAAAAAAATCAAAATGAAAATTTTTAGAAAAAATAAATTATTTAGCGCGACGATTTTAATTGCCGTTTTAACGTTTGGAATTTTTGCAGCTGACACCGTGAAAACGAAAAACGGTGTGGTTGAAGGAACGGGAAAACAAAAATCCGGCGTGCGAATTTTCAAAGGAATTCCGTATGCCGCGCCGCCTGTCGGCAACTTGCGTTGGGCTGCACCGCAACCCGCGAAAAACTGGAAAGGCTCGCTTGATGCGACGAAATTTGCCGCGCGTTGTATGCAGCAGCCGATTTTCGGCGATATGATTTTTCGTTCAGACGGAATGAGCGAAGATTGTCTATATTTGAACGTTTGGACACCGGCGAACAAAAGCGGCGAAAAATTGCCCGTGTTAGTTTACTTTTACGGCGGCGGTTTTATCGCGGGCGACGGTTCGGAGCCGCGCTATGACGGCGAAAGTTTGGCGGCGAAAGGAATGGTCGTCGTGACGTTGAGTTATCGGCTCGGCGTTTTCGGTTTTCTCTCGCATCCCGAACTCTCAAAAGAATCGCCGAATCACTCTTCAGGAAATTACGGACTTTTAGATCAAGCGGCGGCACTCAAATGGGTTTCCGAAAACGTTGCGGCGTTCGGCGGCGATCCGAAAAAAATCACGATTGGCGGCGAATCTGCCGGATCGTTTTCGGTCAGCGCACAGATGGCTTCGCCGCTTTCGAGAAATTTAATCAGCGGCGCAATCGGCGAAAGCGGTTCGGTTCTTTCGACTAAATCGGGACTGCGTTTTGTGCCGCTCGTCGAAGGCGAGAAAAAAGGCGCGGAATTTGCGACGAGTTTGAAGGCAAATTCGCTCAAAGAACTTCGCAATTTAACAACCGAACAAATTCAAGAAGCGACGAAAACGCCCTGGAAATGGTCGTTTCCGATGACGATTGACGGATATTTTTTCACCGAATCGCCGATCAAAACTTACGAAGAAGGAAATCAGGCGAAAGTTCCGCTGCTCGTCGGCTGGAACTCGGAAGAATCGAATTGGCGGGCGATTATGACGAATAACGAACCGACACCGGAAAATTACGAAAAAGTTATCAAGGAAAGATTCGGCGATAAAGCGACGGAAGTTCTAAAACTTTATCCCGGAAAAACGCGCGAAGAAATCATCGAATCGGCGAACGATCTGGCGGGCGATCAATTTATTTCTTACAGCACCTGGAAATGGGCTGATCTTCAAAGCCGCACGAGCGGAAAAAACGTCTATCGCTATTATTTCGCGCATCCGCGTCCGCCGATGAAAGACGCGAAAGATAAATCGAACACGCCGAAAGGCGCGGTGCATTCGGCTGAAATCGAATATGCTTTCGGAAATCTAGCGGGTAACGAAGTTTTCGCGTGGACGGACGAAGATTACAAAGTTTCAAACGTGATGCAGAATTTTTTCGCTAATTTCATCAAAACCGGAAATCCGAACGGCGCGAATTTGCCCGAATGGAAAAGTCTTTCGACAAAAGAGCCGATCTATTTTATGCGTTTCGATTCTGATTCAGGCTCGGAAATGGAAAAAAATCGGGCGCGTTATTTGTTTTTGGATAAGTTTTGATTAATGGATTTTTTGCCCGCGAAATACGCGAAAAACGCTAAAGAATAAAGTCAAATCTTTCGAGTATTTCGCGGGCAATAATCTTAAAAAACTTATCATCGTCAAGCAGTTAATTTCGTCGAAAACTAAAGAATGAATAGATTTTTCGTCTTTATAATTTTAATTTTTCTCGCGCAAAATTCGATTTTCGCGCAGAAATCCGCTATTTCCTTTAAAGATATTTCCGAGACGAGCGGCATAAATATGTCGCATATTTCAACGCCGGAAAATCGCTATATTATCGAATCAATGAGCGGCGGCGTTTTGGTTTTCGATTGTGATAACGACGGATTTTTAGATGTCGCAACGGTCAACGGTTCGTCGGTCGAAAATTTCAAAAAAGGCGGCGATTTATTCGTTACGCTTTACAAACAAATTGACGGCGCGAAAACGAAAACGCCGAAGTTTGAAAATATTACAGAATCGGCAAATCTAACGCGAAAAGGTTGGGGAATGGGAATTACGTCCGTTGATTTTGACGGCGACGGGCTTTTGGATTTGTTCGTTACGGGATTTGAGGGAAACGCCGTCTATCGCGGAAAAGGCGGCTGTAAATTTGAAGATGCGACGGAAAAATCCGGCTTAAAAGGAATCGGTTTTCAAACCGGCGCGGCGTGGGCGGATTTTGACCGCGACGGCGATCTGGATGTTTTTGTCGCTGGATATGTTTCGCTCGATTTGAACAATCTTCCGGTTTTCGGGAGTTCAAAAACCTGTTCTTTCAAAGGAATCCGCGTCCAATGCGGTCCGCGCGGACTTCCCGGCGAACGTGATTATTTTTACCGCAACAAAGGCGACGGAACATTTGAAGAAATCGGCGAAAAGATCGGTGTCGGCGACAAAGAAAAATATTACGGACTCGGCGCGATCTTCGGCGATTACGACAACGACGGCTGGCAGGATTTATATGTCGCTAACGACGGAACGCCGAATTATTTGTATAAAAATAATCGCGACGGCACATTTTCGGATGTCGGTTTTGAATCGGGAACGAGTTACAGCGGTTCGGGAATCGAGCAAGGTTCGATGGGCGTTGCGTGGGGCGATTATAATTTGGACGGGAAACTCGATCTTTTTACGACGAATTTTGATAACGAAACGAATACGCTTTATCAGAATTTAGGCGAAAAGGGTTTTCTAGACGTTTCGCTCGAAACGAAAGTCGGGCAATCCGGCAAAACTTACGTCGGTTGGGGAACGGGATTTTTTGATTTCGACAACGACGGTTGGCTTGATTTATTTAGTGTTAACGGTCACGTTTATCCGCAGATCGAATTTGCTAAAAGCGATTCTCAACAAGGTTTTCGCCAGCATTTTTTGCTCGAACGAAATACGGGCGACGGAAAATTTGAAGACGAAACAAAAAATTCCGGTCTGCAAAATATGCCGCTCAAATCAAGACGCGGCGCGGCTTTCGGCGATTTGAATAACGACGGTTTGATTGATGTCGTCGTAACAAATTTGGGCGAAACACCGACGGTTTTATTGAACAATACTGAAAACGACAATCAAAAAATCGTTTTCAAGTTAGTTGAAAAATCAAAAAATAAAGACGCGGTCGGTGCGCGAATAACTTTGAAAACCGACAAAAGAACGATGATGCAGGAAGTCGAAGCGGGCGCGAGTTATTTGTCGCAAAACGATTTTCGGCTTCATTTCGGACTTTTAAAAGGGGAAAAGATCGAAACTGTCGAAGTTCGTTGGAGCGACGGCAAAACAGAAACATTCGGGAAAATTTCGCCCGATCAGATTACGACAATAACGCAAAATAAAGGAGTAACGAACACGAACGCTTTTATTTCGCGTTGAAAAAATAATTAATAAATTAAATAATTTTGAAGGAGACAAATAAAATGAAAAAAATACTAATTTTAACCACTTTTATAATTTCGACGGCAGTTTGTTCAAATATTTTTGGTCAGCAAGAAGCACCTGCCGGTGGTGGTGATTCAAGTCTGCGTGACAACAATATTAAAATGCGGTCGGTTGATCTTGAACGAACTGAACGCGACGCGAAAAGAAATCCGCAGACGGAAAATTCTACGGTTGCCGGAGCAGAAACGGAAGATCAATTAGCCGCCAGATTCGGCGAAATTAAAACCGATTACGAGAAAGTTCAATTGTCGCAAGATGCGGTTATTAAAGCGTATCAGACCGGCAGCAAAATTGATTACGAGCAAATCGGCAAATCTGCCGCCGAAGTCAATGCCGCCGCGAAACGTCTGAAATTGAACTTATTCAGAGATCAAGCGGATAAAAAAACGGTTTCGGAAATGCCGAAAAAAGATGCGGAAGAAAAGAAAACAGAGAAAAGTGTCCCTGATCTGATAGTTGATCTCGATAATGCGATCGGCAGTTTTGCAATGAGTCCGATGTTTCAAAATTTGCGGGTTGTTGACCCGGAAGTTTCCAAAAAAGCACAATCCGATCTGGAAAAAATCATCGAATTGAGCGCAAATCTGAATACTGTAGCGGGAAAAAAAGCGTCGGCAAACGGAAAGTAGTTTGATAAAATGAAACAAATTATTTTTTTGACTATCATTTTATTTAGCATAAACATTGCCGCCGCGCAGAAGTTTGAAAATCTGGCGAAAACTCCGCCGATGGGTTGGAACAGTTGGAACGAATTCGGGTGTAATGTTGATGAAAATCTGATCAAAGAAACAGCCGACAAGATCGTTTCGAGCGGAATGAAAGACGCGGGTTACGAATACGTCGTGATTGACGATTGCTGGCACGGCGAGCGCGATGCGAAGGGATTTATCCAGCCGAATCCGCAGCATTTTCCGTCGGGAATGAAATCTCTCGGCGATTACATTCACAAGCAAGGTTTGAAGTTCGGCATTTATTCGGATGTCGGCGCGAAAACCTGCGGCGGAAAGCCGGGAAGCCGCGGACACGAATATCAGGACGCGCAGACTTACGCGAGTTGGGGCGTTGATTATTTGAAATACGATTGGTGCAATTCGGAAGGAATTAATCCAATCGGGGCATATACAACGATGCGCGACGCGCTTTATGCGACCGGCAGACCGATTGTCTTCAGCATCTGCGAATGGGGCGATAACAAGCCGTGGGAATGGGCGAAACCGATCGGGCATTTGTGGCGCACGACGGGCGATATTACCGATTGCTGGGAGTGCGAAGAAAATCACGGTTCGTGGTCGAGTTGGGGAATTATGCGGATTTTGGACAAGCAGAAATCCTTGCGAATTCACGCCGCGCCCGGACATTGGAACGATCCCGATATGATGGAAGTCGGAAATTCCGGCTTGACTGATAATGAAAGCCGCGCGCATTTTTCGATGTGGACGATGCTCGCCGCGCCTTTGATCGCCGGAAACGATGTGCGAAATATGTCGAAGGAAACGCGAGACATTTTGACGAATAAAGAAGTCGTCGCCGTTGATCAAGACGCGCTCGGAATTCAGGGTTTTCCGGCAATCACGGAAGACAATCTGGAAATTTGGGTGAAACCTTTGGCAAATGATGAATGGGCATTTTGCTTTTTGAATCGCGGCAAAGAAACGAAAAATATAAGCTTCGATTGGAAAGATAGTTTTATCAAAGACGACAATTTCGGAAAACAATTCGACGCGAAAAAGACGGTTTACAAAATCCGCGATCTGTGGGCAAAGAAGAATTCGGGCGATACAAACACAACATTAAAAGCAAAACTTCCGGCGCACGATGTTTTGATGTTTCGCTTGTCGAAATAGTTCTTTGTAGAAATCATGGAATCCAAACATAAACATTTTTCTGTCGGACAAAAGGTAAAACTTTCTTCTGACGGAGCTTTTTCAAAAGGGATAACAGGGTTAGTTTCCAAAGCTCCAAGTCATGTTTTATCAATGAGTAATGGTTGGATAGATAATTTTAAGAGAGAATTTGATACGCCGAAAAAAGGCAGAAAAACATTTTATTGGATTGTTTTCGATTCACCACAATTTGATGAGGTCGGCGATGGTCCTTATATGGAAGCTGAAATAGAAGCGTTCTATCTCGAATTAATTTTGTGAATCTGTGGTTAAACTTTTTAGGTGGAAAATCTAACTACGGATAAAATTTTGCGATTGGAGAAAAATTTGAATACTTTTAAACTTGAAAATTTCCATTTATCTAAAAATACTTATTTTATAATTTTCAGTATTTTATTTTTTCTTTCTATAAATAACATTAACGCACAAGTTCTCGGCGATCCGATTGATGTCAGCCGTGATTTTCAAAAGATGGAAAACGTCTATTTCATCGGAAGTAAAATTGCGGATTTTGATGCGAAAAGCGGAACGGGAAATTTGGTTTGGGACAGATATTTGAAAAGCACGACGCTTTCGTTTAATAAGATTGATGTCGCTTTATCGAAAGCGAAAGGAACGGAATTTCCCGGCACGGAATATGACGAAAATCCGAGTTTGCCGTTTTCTATTTCGTTTGTTGATTCGCGCACGATTCGTCTGAGATTTAATTCACGCGCCAATGATTTGGGCGATGGAAATTCTCTGATGCTTGCGGGCGTTCCGAAAAAAGATAATTCGTGGAAAGTTTCGAATTCGGAAAATGAAATCGTTTACACGAGCGAATTCGGTAAAGTGAAAATCATCAAAAATCCGTGGCATATCGAGTTTTATGACGCGAGCGGAAAACTTTTAACGCGCACGCAAAATATCGGCGATCCGCACACTTATCTTTCGACCACGCCTTTTTCATTCGTTCGCCGCGCCGAAGATTTGAGCCGACGTTTTGCCGCGACTTTTGAATTACAGCACGACGAAAAAATCTTCGGCACGGGCGAATCTTTTACACGTTTGAATAAACGCGGGCAGAAAATCAACGCTTTTACGCGCGACGGAATGGGCGTGCAGTCGGCTTTGATGTATAAACCGATTCCGTTTTTTTTGAGCAGTAACGGCTACGGAATGTTCGTTCACACGTCCGCGCCCGTGACATTCGATTTCGGGCAATCTTACGACGCGCACAACGTGATTTATTCGGCTGACGACGAACTCGATTTGTTCATCTTTTTAGGCAAGCCGAAAGACGTTTTGAACGAATACACGAATTTAACGGGCAAAAGCGAAGTTCCGCCGCTTTGGTCATTCGGTTTTTGGATGAGCCGGATTACTTATAAATCCGAAGCGGAAGTGCGCGATGTTGCGGCGAAACTCCGGCAGTATAAAATTCCGGCGGACGTGATTCATTTAGATACCGGCTGGTTTGAAACCGATTGGCGCAGCAATTATGAATTTTCAAAAACTCGATTTGAAAATCCGCAGAAGATGATTTCGGATTTGAAAGATCAAGGATTCAAAGTTTCGCTCTGGCAATATACATATTTCACGCCGAAAAACGAGCTTTACAAAGAGATCGTCGAAAAAGGTTACGCCGTGAAAAACGAGAGCGGAAAAATGCCGTTTGAAGACGCGGTTTTGGATATGAGCAATCCGGCGGCGGTCAAATGGTATCAGGGCAAACTCGAAAAACTTTTGAAAATGGGAGTCGGCGCGATCAAGGTAGATTTCGGCGAAGGTGCGCCGATAAATGGCATTTATGCTTCGGGAAAATCGGGACTTTACGAACACAATCTTTATCCATTGCGCTACAACAAAGCGGTCGCGGAAATCACGAAAAAGACGACGGGCGATTCAATAATCTGGGCGCGGAGCGCGTGGGCGGGAAGTCAGCGTTATCCGCTTCACTGGGGCGGCGACGCGGAAAATACCGATTCCGCGATGGCAGCAGAATTGCGCGGCGGTTTGTCGTTCGGGCTTTCCGGTTTTACGTTTTGGAGTCACGATGTCGGCGGTTTCGTGGACAAAGCTCCGCGCGATTTATACAGGCGTTGGATGGCGTTCGGCGTTTTGACTTCGCACACTCGTTCGCACGGTGCGCCACCGCGCGAGCCTTGGGAATATGACGAAGCGTTGACGGAAGATTTTCGCCGCGCTTTGAATTTGCGCTATTCTCTGATGCCGTATATTTACGCGCAAGCAAAAGATTCCGCCGCGAAAGGTTTTCCGATGCTGCGAACATTGTTTTTTGAATTTCCGAATGATGAAACTTCGTGGCTGATCGAAGACGAATATATGTTCGGCGAAAATCTGCTCGTCGCGCCGATTTTGGAAACCGGAAAAAACGCGCGAAAAGTTTATCTTCCCGAAGGCAAATGGTTCGATTATCAAACCGGAAAAATTTACGAAGGCGCACGTTGGCACGAAATCGTGGCGGGCGAAATTCCGGTAATTTTGCTTGTCAAAGATCACACGGTTTTGCCGTTCGTCAAACCCGCGCAAAACACGGCGGAAATTGATTGGAACGATGTCGAGTTAAAAGTTTTCAGCACCGATAATTCGCCTGTTGCGACACAATTCGCTCTGCCGAATGGAAATTTGCAGACGCTCGAACTAAACGCCGTGAAAGACAAATACGTTTTGAAAAACGATTTTTCCAAAGGGAAAATCAAATGGCAAATTAGTCGTTTTAATGCGAAATAAAAAATGAAAGTTTTATTTATCGGCGGAACGGGCGTTATCAGTTCGGCGTGTTCGCAACTTGCCGTCGAACGCGGATTCGATCTGTATCTTTTAAATCGCGGCGAATCAAAACGCAAAATACCGAAAGGCGCGAATGTTTTGAACGCGGATATTCGTGATAAAAATTCCGTGCAAAATGCGTTAGGTTCGCTGAAATTCGATGTCGTCGTTGATTGGATCGCTTTTTCGCCGGAACATATCGAAACGGACATCGAATTATTTAAAGATCGAACAAATCAATACATTTTCATTGGTTCGGCTTCCGCTTATCAAACTCCGCCGACAAATCTTCCCGTTACGGAATCAACGCCGCTTTTTAATCCTTTCTGGAAATATTCGCAGAATAAAATTGCCTGCGAAGATCGTTTGATAAAGGCTTACCGCGAAGAAAATTTTCCGATGACGATCGTGCGTCCGTCGCACACTTACGACGAAACGATGCTGCCGCTGAAAGGCAGATTCACGGTGATTGACCGGATGCGAAAGGGCAAAAAAGTCATCGTTCACGGCGACGGAACTTCGCTCTGGACTTTGACGCATCACACGGATTTTGCAAAAGGTTTTGTCGGAATTTTGGGGAATAATCACGCCGTCGGCGAGGCTTTTCAGATCACTTCGGATGAAGTTTTAACGTGGAATCAAATCTACGAACTCGCGGCTCAATCGGCGGGAACAATTGCAAAAATCGTTCACATTCCGTCGCAAGTAATTGCCAAATATGACGAAGAATGGGGCGCGGAGCTTTTCGGCGACAAATCGCATAGTATGATTTTCGACAACTCAAAAATTAAACGAATCGTGCCGGATTTTGCGGCGACAATTCCGTTTTCACGCGGAATCGAGGAAATTATCGCGTGGTTTGATGCAGATAAAACGCGGCAAATCGTAGATGATCGAATGAGTAATTTGATGGATAAAATCATCGCCGATTGGGAGTCGGCATTTTAAGCGAAATTTATATTCGGGAGAATTTAATCTAAATGAAATTGAAACAAAAAACATTTTTTCTGAGCATTTGTATCTTGCTCTGCGCTTTTTTCACCGCTAACGGACAGACAAAAAAGTTTCCGAGCGTTGAAATAAAAGGTTCACAAATTCGCAGTTTGAAATCGAAAGAAACCGGGCGCGATTACGATCTTTATATTCAGCCGACGGGCGATCTGAAAAGCGGAAAGAAATATCCGGTTTTGTTCGTTCTCGACGGGCAGTGGGATTTTAAACTTTTGAATTCAGTTTACGGCGGTTTGCATTACGATAAATACGTTCCCGAAATGATTATCGTCGGCGTAACGTATTCGGGCGCGAATCCGAATTTCGACGAATTGCGGGCGATGGATTACACGCCGACACCGGAAACGCGCCACAAAGGTTCGGGCGACGCGGCGAAATTTCTTGCGTTTTTGAAGAAAGATGTTATTCCGTTTGTCGAGAAAAACTACAACGCCGATCCGAACAAACGAATTTTAATGGGCAGTTCGCTCGGCGGTTTGTTCACGCTTTACGCGATGCTTGAAGAGCCGAATCTTTTTTACGGCTACGTCGCGGCGAGTCCGGCGGTTACTTGGGACACGGATTTTTCGTTCAGACACGAAAAACAATTTGCTGCAAAAAACAAAGATTTAAACGCGCGGCTTTACATCGCTGTCGGCGACAGCGAAGAATTGATCGAACCTGTCAAAAAAATTATGGAAATTGTCAAAAGCCGCAATTATAAAGGTTTAAAAATGGAAACGCGCGTTTTGGAAGAAGAACGCCACGCCGGAAATAAACCCGAAATTTACAATCGCGGTCTGCGATTTGTTTTTAAAGATTAAGTCAGAACCGTCTGCGGTAGCGGACGGTTTAAGTTTATCAACTCGAATAAATACTTGAGCGAAATAAAATTTAATTTTTTTTAGCCGCGGATAACGCGGATTAAAGATAGATAAATCAATCTGAATCCGCGTCATCCGCGTTTATCCGCGGCTAGTTTTCTGCAAATTATTTTTGCGCGATTACTTATTTTCAATAACATTTAACCATCTGCTACCGCAGACGGTTCTGACTTTGTAGAATGTTTAACCATCAAAATAAATATCGCCGCTAACATCGCCGAACACGACAGATAAATAATTCCCGAATAAAACGAACCCGTTTTTTTGTCTAAAAATCCGACAATGTAAGGTCCGAAAAATCCGCCGAGATTTCCGACCGAATTTATAAATCCGATCGAAACCGCCGCCGCCGCTTCAGTCAGAAATGTTCCGGGCAACGCCCAAAATCCGGGCAGATAACTATAAAGTCCGGCGCACGCGATGCAGAACATCGGGACGGCGAAAAAAATATTTTCGCTCAACAGCGCACCGAAAAGTAAACCGAGAGAAACCGCCAGCAGCGAAAGCGACGTGTGCCAGCGGCGTTCGCGCGTGCGGTCGGACGACCAACCGACGACGAGCATTGCGACAAGTCCGCAAAGATACGGAAGCGCGGCGACGAGCGAAACTTGAAAATTCGACAAATCCGATAATCTTTTGACGATTGTCGGAAACCAGAAATTAAATCCGTATGCGCTCGTTACGGCGCAGAAATAACCGAGCGTCATCAAAATTACGTTGCGGTGGCGAAGTGCTTTCCAGATGCTTTGTTTTTCGGCGGTTTTGTGAACTTGCTTTTCGCTTTCGAGTTCATTTGAAATCCATTCGCGTTCGTCTTCGGCGAGCCATTTCGCGTCTTTCGGTCGGTCAGTAAGATAAAAGATCGTCGCAATTCCGAGAATCACGGCGGGAATTCCTTCGATAATAAAAACCCAACGCCAGCCTTCGATTCCGAACCAATTTACGCCGAGAATCAAACCCGAAAGCGGTGCGCCGAAAATATTTGAAACGGGAATTGCCGCCATAAACATCGCCACGGCTTTCGCGCGATCTTGGTAGCGAAACCAGTGGCTCAAATAAATAATCACGCCCGGAAAAAATCCCGCTTCCGCCGCGCCGAGCAAAAATCTTGCGATATAAAAATGCGTCGCGTTCTGAATAAATCCCATCAAAACCGCGATAATTCCCCACGAAATAATGATTCGCGCCAGCCATTTTCTCGCGCTCCAAGTTTCGACAAGATACGCGCCCGGAATTTCAAAAAGAAAATAACCGAAAAAGAAAATTCCCGCGCCGAAGCCGAAAATCTCGGAATTAAAACCCAAATCCTTCGTCATTTCCAGATTTGCGTAACCGACATTCACGCGGTCAATAAACGCGACGATAAATAGACAAATCAAAAATGGCATAATGCGCCGCGTAATGCGATTTCTGGCGCGTTTTTCCAATTCGGTCGAATTTTGTCTGCTGTCATTATTATTAGTCATAGGATTCATTAAAAAAAATCATTTCCAAAGTTCCGGTAAAACGTGATAAATTATTTAATAGAAACTCGAAGTCAGTATTTTTGTTCTCAACGATAAAAAAGGAGGAGATTTTATGAAAAACCTGTTTAGCTTATTCGTCATATTTTTCGTTTTCGGTTCTGGAACAGTTTTTTTCGCCCAGAATGTTCCGGGCGTTCCGAACGGTTCGATTGCCAATAATTCCCGTGACGATTACGATAACGGAATCAGAATACGTTCGATTGAGATGGAACGCATCAAAAACGAAAGTCATCGTGCCACAATCGCCGCAAAATCTGCCGAGAACAGAAGTGTCAATTATTCTCAAATCAAAAAAGATTTTGAATCGGTGCAAAAACTGCAAAGTGAAATAATAAAAACCTACGTTACCGGAAAACAAATCAATTACAAGCGCATCAGCGAACTTTCTTCCAAGTTAACCGAATGCGCCAAACGTCTCGATGCAAATCTTCTAATTTCCAGCGAAAAATCACCGGAAAAATTCTTCAAAAAATTGGAATCCGATAATGTTAAAGACTTGATTGTTCTCCTCGACAAATCAATCGGAAAATTTGTCGTAAATTCAATTTTCAAAAACTTGAACATTTTGGAAACAAAAGATGCCGAAAAAGCCGAATTTGAATTACAAAACATAATTCATTTGAGCGGATCACTGACGCAAAAAGCTGAAAAACACAGGTAAAACTTTTCGCAGAAAATTATCAAAATCGTAGTTCCCGCAGATATTCTAAACTGATTTTCACGCTTTCCAACGGTTCATCGGGCGTTTCGTCTTGCTCAATAAAGTAATGCTTTATTCCGGCGATTTTCGATGCGCCAAAAATTTTCTTAAAATTAATCGTGCCGCGCCCGACTTCGGTAAAGTATTTTTTCTGCGAATTGTCCATATCTTTGACGTGAACGAGCGGAAAGCGTCCGGGATGCTTTTCAAAATAAAAAATCGGATCAAATTCGGCTTTTGAAATCCAATACAAATCCATTTCCATTTTCAACTTTTGCTCGTCGGTTTCCGCTAAAATTAAATCATACGGAATTTTATCTTCAATTTTTTTGAACTCGAAATCGTGATTGTGATAAGCAAACTGCAAACCGTTTTTGTGACATTCTTCGCCCGTTTTATTTAGCAATTCGATGAGTTTTTTATAATCGTCCAAAGATTTTCGTTCCTCTTCGGGCAAATAACCCAAAACGAGATATTTATGTCCGATAATCTTTGCGTCTTCGATTGCTTTCGATAGATTTTTACGCAAATCTTCCGTAGAAATATGCGATGACGGCGCGCCGAGTTTTAATTGTTTGAAAAGTTTTTTAATCACTTGCGGTTTTTGATTAAAATAACCCGCAAATTCGACTTCACCGATTCCGAGCGAGGCGACTTTTCGCAAAGTTCCTTCAAAATCTTTTTCCAAATCGCGCCGCACGGTGTAAAGCTGTAAACCGATTTTCGATAAATTTTTTCCGAAAGTTTTTGCCGGAAAACTGAAATTATTCAGCAGCACCGCACCGCCGATCCCAAAAGTCAAATTTTTCAAAAGCGTTCTTCGATTCATATTTTTTACTTTTTAATTTCCGAATTGCTGACAAAAGCAACTCGTTTGCTGTCCGGCGACCAAGACGGAACATTGATCGTGCCTTGTCCGCCGTAAACGTAAGCGATTGTTTTCGGTTTTCCGCCGCCAATCGGCATCACGCGCAAATAGACTTGTTTGTAAAAAGGATGATCTTCGGGCGTGACATCGCCTTTGCGGTAGGAAATCATCATCAGCGATTTTCCGTCGGGCGAGATGTGCGGAAACCAATTGTTAAATTCGTCGTCGGTGATTTGCGTCTGCTCGCTGCCGTCGGGCTTCATTCGCCAGATTTGCATCAAACCGCTGCGCGTCGAATTAAAATAAATATATTTTCCGTCGGGCGAAAATTCTGAACCGTCGTCCAAACCTTTCGCGTCCGTTAAGCGAATTTCCTCGCCGCCGCTGACAGAAATTTTGTAAATGTCGAAATTTTCATTTCTGCCGCCCGTGTAAATCAGCCATTTTCCGTCGGGCGAAAATCCGTGCAGATAAGAAGGCGATTTCGCCGTGATTCTTTTCGGAATGCCGCCGCTCGCGGGCAAAGTGTAAACGACCGATTGATTTTCGTCGTCTTTGCTGTGATTGCTGATTCCCAAAAATTTTCCGTCAAACGATAAAACGTGGTCGTTATTGTTATTGACGGCGAAATCCGTGTTGATTTCCGCCGACGAATTTTTCGCCAGATCAAAACGGTAAAGTTTTCCGTTTCGATTATAAATCAGAGATTTTCCGTCCCTTGTCCAATTCGGTGCTTGGAGCGAATCTTCGACCGTGTAAATAATTTTCCGCGTTCCGCTCGCAACGTCCAAAATTTCGAGATTACTTCCGATATAATCACGATACGGAACAAAATCGTCTTTCGCCGGAATCGTGATTCGCACGTCTTTGAAGATTACTGTTTCGGATTTATTTTCAATGCGTGAGTCTGTAAAAAGTCCTGCGTAAACATCTTTGCCGAGCGAAATACCGGAAATTTCGCTCGTTACAAAAGGCTCGCCGAAACGCGCGACCGACATTATAAATTTATCGCCTTTGCGCTGAAATTGAATCACATCCGCATTTGTTAAATCTGATTTAATTTCTTCTGTTTCGGCATTTTTTGCGCGGCGAAATTGCAGAAAAGTTTTTCCGTCGCCGTGGACGACCGCACTCGCCTGCACCGAATCAACGTTCAAATTTGAACGAATAATCAAACCCATTTTCTGTTTCGCATCAACACTTTTCCCGGCAAAATTCGCCCGCGCCGTCAAGATAAAATCGCCGGACAATTTCTTCCAGACAAACTGAAATCCATCGCGCTGATTCGACATTTCCGCCCCCGAATCTGTCAACGTATATTCTTCTGTCGCTGAATCATAAAACGCTTTTCCCGCATTTTTTTCTTCGCCGACATCGGAACTTTTTTCAAATAAACCAATTTGGTTTGTCTGCGCCAAAATTGCAACGGACATAAAAATTACAATCGAAAGTAAAAAGAAAACTTGTCTGATTTTCATAAAAACCTCAAAATTTATTTCCAGGAAAGCGTTTCATTCAACTTATAATCGCCTGAAAATCGTATTAAGCGCGAAGAACTTCCGACAAGAATTTTAAAGTCGCCTTTTTCCGCAATCCAAGCGGAAGTTTTCGGGTCGTAAAAAGCAAAAGCGTCTTTGTCCAATTTAATCGAAACCATTTTCTTTTCGCCCGCTTTTAAGAAAACTTTGTCGAATCCTTTCAACTCTTTTTCGGGACGCGGCAAACTCGATTCTAAGTCTTGCACATAAACCTGCGCCGCTTCCGCGCCGTCGCGTTTTCCGGTGTTTTTTATATCGAAGTTTACGGTTAAATTGCCCGCGTTTCCTTTGATTAATTTCAAGTTCGAATATTCAAAATTCGTGTAAGAAAGTCCGTGTCCGAACGGGAAAAGCGGTTCGATTTTTTTCGTGTCGAACCAGCGATAACCGACGAAAATTCCTTCTTTATATTCGACATTTTCGCCGTCGCCGGGATAATTTCCGAACGCGGGCGAATCTTCCCATTTTTTCAAAAAAGTGACGGGAAGTTTGCCCGACGGCGACACGTTTCCGAGCAAAATATCGGCAATTGCGTTTCCGCCTTCCTGACCGTAATAAAATGTCTGGACGAGCGAAGGAATTTTATCAATCCAATCATTCATCAAAACCGGCGCGCCGGAAGTGTTGACAACGATTGTTTTCGGGTTCGCTTTTGCAACGGCGTTTACCAAATCAATTTGTTCTTTCGGCAAATCCAAACTCGTCCGGTCGCGCGATTCGGCTTCGGTCGCGTCGGAAAGTCCGGCGAAAATTATTGCAATGTCCGAATTTTTCGCCGTTTCAGCCGCTTTTTCTAAGATGTTTTCTTCGATTAAACGCCAACCCAAAACGAGATCGGCGTTTCCGATATTTTCGTAATGTTCGACGCGGATTTTGCGCGGCTCATTCGCTTTTAATTCGATGACGGCAGTTCCCGTCAAAGTCGCGTGATCGCTCCACACGTCAATGATTTTTTCATCGTCGAGAAACATTCTGCCGCCGTCGTTGCTGCTCAAGCTGATCGAATATTTTCCCGAAACCGGAGAAACGAGAAATCCCGTCCAGCGATTTGAGAATTTATCAGCCGGATAATTTTCGGCGGGCGATTCGGTTTTCCAATGAAAATCAAGGTTTGAATCAATTCTTGTAAACGCGGGTTTTTCTTCAAGATTCATATTGGCGAAGTATTCGCCCGTCAAACCGTTCGTTTTTCCGTCTGCGGCTCGCAGATTTTCCGCCGGAATCGGCTGCGTATCTTCGAGCGCGACGATTCCGGGCGAGAAATTTATTTTTACTTTTTCGCCGACCGCATTTTTCAAACCTTTGAGCGGACTGACCGAATAAAACGGCACGACCTGCGCCGAACCGCCGCCGCCGATTCGCGCTTTGTCGGCGTTCGGTCCGATCACCGCAATTGAGCGAATTTTGTTCTTATCAATCGGCAAAAGTTCATTTTCGTTCTTTAATAAAACGATGCTGGCGGTTGCCGCGTCGCGCGTAATTTTGCGATGTTCAGGCGTGTCAATCGAACCGTTTTGCGCTGATTTTCCGTCCATAATTCCAGACAGAATCATCACGCGCAAAAGTCTTCGCACCATTTCATCAATGTTCGATTCGCTGATTTCTTTCGCGTCCAGAGCTTTTTTTACTGCTTCATTATTCAAAAATTCTCCAGTCGGCATTTCGAGATCGAGACCATTTTTGATCGTTGGAATTGTCGAATGAACCGCGCCCCAATCGGACATCACAAGACCGCTAAAATTCCAGCGTTTTTTCAAAACTTCGTTTAATAAATAATCGTTTTCCGACGCGTAAAAACCGTTTAATTTGTTGTAAGAAGACATCACAGCGAGAACATTTCCACGCTCGACCGAAGCGCGAAAAGGCGGAAAATAAATTTCGTGCAAAGTTCTCTCGTCAACAATTGCGTTGATCGTGTGACGATTTTCTTCCTGATTGTTCGCGGCGAAATGTTTGGCGACGGCGACGACGTTTTCCGACTGAATTCCATTAATGTAACTGACCGCCATTTCGGACGCGAGAAACGGGTCTTCGCCGTAGCTTTCAAAATTTCGTCCTGCCTGCGGAACTCTTTGAATGTCCATCGCCGGACCGAGCAAAACATTAAAATTTTTCGCCTTAGCTTCCTGCGCGATGGCTTTGCCGACCGCATAAATTATTTTCGGATCGAAAGTCGCCGCAAGCCCGATTCCCGAAGGAAACGAAGTCGCCGGAGCGATGCGAACGCCGACCGGACCGTCGGTCATATGAAACGCGGGAATTCCGAGACGTTTGATTTCGACCGTATCAAAACCCGTTCCGGCAATGAGCAAAATTTTCTCGTCTAGAGTTAGTTGTTTGAGCAGATTTTCAATTTTCGCTTCTGTTTCATTACTCGTTTTCTGCGCGTATATAGCGGCGGAAAACACGAAAGCGAAAGAACAAATCAAGACCAACAATTTACATAAAACATTTTTCTTTATGTTCATTAAAACATCTCCGAGTTACTAATTTTTTATTTGTGTGCGGAAACCGGAAAAAACTATATTTTTGTTTAAATCTAAAAAATTTTAGCACATTTCCCGGACTTTGTTGTTATAGCTTACAAAAGTATTATAAAATTCAAAACAGTCGCAATTTAATTCTTTAAAAATGTAGAGAGAAAAATTTTGACTCTTTATAAATAAAAATTAAGACGTTTCGCTAATTCGGAAATCAAAACCTTAAATCGAAATAATTATGCTTCGGTCAGTTAAAACTTTTTTGCTTCTTTTCATTCTTTTATTTATTGCGTTTGCGGAGCAAGATTTTTCAATTGACCATGTAAAATATATAAATAATAAATTTTCAAAAGGAAGTTTTCCGTTATTGACAAAGGGAAAAACCGCGTCTTTGTTGGTCAACGAAAATGATTTTTCCGGCGTTTTGAAAGTAGTCAAACATCTTCAGGCGGACATAAAAAATATAACGAATAGCGAGCCGAATTTATCCTTTAATAAAGTCGAAAATGCGGAAACGGTCGTGGTTATCTGAACTTTGGGAAAAAGTTCGCTCATAGATCAGTTGGCGAAAGACGGGAAAATTGATTCTTCGGCTCTGGTTGGGAAGTGGGAAAAATTTATAACGCAGATCGTCGAAAATCCTTTTCCGGGCGTAAAACGGGCGTTGGTGATTGCCGGAAGCGACAAGCGCGGGACGATTTACGGGATTTATGATTTGTCGAATCAGATCGGCGTTTCGCCTTGGTATTGGTGGGCGGATGTGCCTGTCAAAAAACAAACCGAACTCCACGTTTTGCCGGGAATTCATACAAACAGCGAACCGAAAGTTAAGTATCGCGGGATTTTTATCAACGACGAACAACCGGCACTTTCCGGTTGGGCTTATGAAAAATTCGGCGGGTTTAATTCAAAATTTTACGAGAAAGTTTTTGAATTGATTTTGCGGATGAAAGGCAATTATCTGTGGTCGGCGATGTGGGGACGAATGTTTTATGTTGACGATCCTTTAAATCCGAAACTCGCCGATGAATACGGAATCGTGATGGGAACTTCGCATCACGAACCTTTGATGCGGGCGCACGCGGAATGGGAAAAAGCTAACAAAGGAAAATGGGATTACGTTACAAATTCTGAGAATCTAATTGAATTTTGGAAAGGCGGCATCGAGCGGATGGGAAATAACGAGAGCATCGTGACCGTCGGAATGCGCGGCGACGGCGATGAGCCGATGACCGAAGGAACTGCCATCGAACTTTTGGAAAATATCGTTAAAAAACAGCGCGAAATTATCACGGAAGTTACCGGAAAACCCGCTGAACAAACGCCGCAAGTTTGGGCTTTATACAAGGAAGTTCAGGATTATTATGATAAAGGAATGCGCGTTCCCGACGATGTTACTTTGCTTTTAAGTGATGATAATTGGGGAAATATTCGCCGGCTTCCCGAACTCAATGCCGCGCCGCGAAAGGGCGGTTACGGGATTTATTATCATTTCGATTACGTCGGCGGTCCGCGAAATTACAAATGGCTGAACACGAATCAGATCGAGCGCGTCTGGGAACAAATGCACCTCGCGTATCAATTCGGCGCGAAACAAATATGGATCGTCAACGTCGGTGACATCAAACCGATGGAATTTCCGACGGAATTTTTTCTCGATTACGCCTGGAATCCCGAAGCGATAAATGCTCGAAATTTAGACGATTATTATGTGCAATGGGCAAGCGAAGCGTTCGGCGCGGAACGCGGAAAAGCGATTGCGGAAATATTGAAAAAATACACGAAATATAATGCCAGACGAAAACCGGAATTGCTCGATGCTTCAACTTACAGCCTTGTAAATTACAGTAAAGCGGACAACATTATCAATGAATATAACAGTTTAGCCGCGCAAGCGAATGATATTTACAAAAAACTTCCAGAACAATATAAAGCCACTTATTATCAATTAATTCTTCATCCGGTTTTAGCCTGCGCGAATTTGAATGAGCTTTATGTAACCGCCGGAAAAAATCATTTGTATGCGAAACAAGGTAGAGCTGCGACGAATGAAATGGCGGAAAAAGTCCGGCAATTATTTGAAAAAGACGCGGAATTGACGCGATATTTTCACGAAGATTTGGCGAACGGAAAATGGAATCACATAATGTCGCAGACGCACATCGGCTACGACAATTGGCAGCAGCCGGATCAAAATAATATTCCGAAAACTCAAAAAATCGAACTTCCCGAAAACGCGGAAATCGGCGTTGCCGTCGAAGGTTCGGAAAAATGGTTTCCCGAAGCGAAAGAAGAAGCAATTTTGCCGACATTTGACCCGTTTAACGATCAAACATTTAATTTTGAAATTTTTAATCGCGGCAAAAAAGCATTTGATTATGAAATAAAAACGCCGGAAAGTTGGATAAAAGTTTCCGATGAAAAAGGAACGATTGATCTTCAAGAAAAATTTCCGGTAAAAATTGATTGGGAAAAAGCACCGTTCGGAATTCACAGAGCGCAAATTATTATCGAATCGCTCGGACAGAAAATTCCGGTAAACATCAACATCAACAATCCGCCCAAAAACGGCGTGAAAGGATTTGTCGAAAGTAACGGTTATATTTCTATGGAAGCGGAAAATTATTCGCGTGAAATTACCGATAAAAAAATCAGTTGGGAAACGATTCCGAATCTCGGGAGAACTTCGTCGGGCGTAACTCCGATGCCTGTTTTTACTGCACCGCAAACAATTTCGGAAAAAAGTCCGCGTCTTGAATACGACGTTCATTTATTTACGAAAGGAAAAATAAAAGTTCACGCTTATTTTTCTCCGACGATCAATTTTAAAATCGGAAACGGTTTGAAATACGGAATTTCAATAGACGACGAAACGCCGCAAATAATTAATATTCATCAAGATTCTTCGGACGAAAATTGGAATTTATCGGTCGCAAATAATATTAAAATTTTAACTTCGGTTCACGAAATAAAAGAATCCGGCAATCACACGCTCAAATTTTTTATGATTGACAGCGGTTTGGTTTTGCAGAAAATCGTTATCGAAACGGGCGATCTGAAAGAAACTTATCTAGGTGCGCCGCAGAGCGCATTTATTAAATAAATTCGATATAAAATTATGAAGATAATTAAAATAGCTTTACTCGTAATTGTGTTTTGTTCTGCGGTTTTTGCTCAGGAAAAACAAAAAGTTACGGTGGAAAATTGGGTTGATTACGCTTCGGTTGATTACAGTATGAGACCGAATATTGTTTATTCAAAAGCCGGAAATGTTGATCTGAAACTCGATCTGTATCTGCCGAATACGCGCGACAAGGCTTTGCCGACATTAGTTTTATTTCACGGCGGCGGTTGGATAGGCGGACAAAAGGAAGCGAATATTTTTTATCTTTTGCCGTATCTTTCGATGGGTTGGGCGGTCGTCAATGTCGAATACCGCGTGGCAAATCAGTCGCTCGCTCCCGGCGCGGTCGAAGATTGCCGCTGTGCTTTGCGCTGGGTTTATCGAAATGCGGAAGAATTTAAGTTTGACACTTCAAAAATTGTTTTGACGGGAACTTCCGCAGGCGGACATTTATCATTAATTACGGGAATGCTTCCTGCAAAAAATCCGTTTGACCGCCAATGTCCGACGGGCGATGACAAGCGTTGGACGAGCGGCGTTGAACCGGAAATGAAAGTTGCGGCGATCGTCAATTTATTCGGAATTACGGATGTCGCCGATCTGCTCGAAGGCGAAAATGCGAAACATTATGCGATCGAATGGTTCGGAAGTATGAACGATCGTCTGGAACTTGCCAGACAACTTTCGCCAATAAATTACGTCCGCGCAGAACTGCCGCCGATTATCACGATTCACGGCGAAAAAGATAATGTCGTGCCGTATCAGCAAGCTGTTGATCTGCACAAGTCGCTAGACAAAGTTGGAGTAAAAAATCAACTCGTAACGGTCAAAGGCGGCGGACACGGCGGTTTTAACAAGGAGCAGATGATCAATAATTACGCGGCTGTCAGGAAATTTCTGCGCGAAAATAATATTTTAGACGCGGAATAATTTTAAGTTTTGAAACTAAAAAATCTCGCTTGTTTTATTAAACAACAAGCGAGATTTTTTTATGCGTAAATTTACCAGTATTGATGAACTTGCGGTTTAATCTTGCTTTCGTATAAATTTTTAATCGCCTTCATAATTTCATCGGAAATTGGTGAAAAGTCTGCGGCTTTGGCGTTGTCTTCTTCCTGACCGGGACGTTTTGCGCCCGGAATCGTGCAGGTTACGGCATCGTGCATTAAAATCCAGCGCAGAGCGAATTGCGCCATTGTCATATTTTCGGGAACTAATTTTTTCAGTTCTTCGACAGCTTCCAAGCCCGTTTCAAAATCAACGCCGGAAAATGTTTCGCCGACATCGAACGCTTCGCCTTGACGATTGAAATTGCGGTGATCGTCTTTTTCAAACGTCGAATCTTTCGACATTTTTCCCGTCAACATTCCTGATGAAAGCGGCACACGCGCGAGAATTCCGACCTTTTTTTCTTTCGCCAGATCGAAAAACAAATCTGCCGGACGTTGACGGAAAATGTTGAAAATTATCTGCACGGTTTTGACGTTCGGAAATTCAACGGCTTTGATTGCTTCTTCGACTTTTTCGACGCTCACGCCGTAATTTTTGATTTTTCCGTCTTTAACAAAATCGTCCATTATGCCGAAAATTTCGGGATGATAATAAGCGTCTTGCGGCGGGCAATGAAGTTGAACCAGATCGAGAGAATCGGTTTCGAGATTTTTCAAATTCCGTTCAATGAATTCGCTCAAATTTTCACGGCTGTAACCGGCGACGGTTTGTGCGGGAAGCCGACGACCGACTTTTGTGGCGATAATTATTTCTTCGCCCGCGCGGTCTTTTTTGAGTTTTGCCAGTAATTTTTCGCTGCGCCCGTCGCCGTAAACGTCCGCCGTGTCGAAGAAATTTACGCCGAGATCAACTGCCGTATGAAGCGCGGCGATTGATTCGCTGTCTTCAACTTCGCCCCAAGTTCCGCCAATCGCCCACGCGCCGAAACTTACTTCCGAAACTTTATAACCAGTTCTGCCCAATTCACGATATTTCATAAATTTATCCTTGTCGAAAAGAAAGGTTATTCTATTTCAAATGACAAATCAAAAGTATATATTAATGATGGAGACAATTTTTAAGGTTAATCGGATTTCGCTTTTTGATAGTTGTAAAATTTGGTAAATTACTATTATTCATATGAAAAAAATTATTTTCGTCAGCCTTTTTATAATTATTTTCTGTGCCGTAAATTATGCTCAGACACCGACACCGACTCCTGCCGAAGATGATTTGATCGTAATTTCCACGACGTTAATTCAAATAGATGCAACGGTTACAGATAAAAAAGGCAGAATTGTAACTGACTTGAAACCGGAAGATTTCGAAATTTACGAAAACGATAAAAAACAGGAAATTACAAATTTTTCGTTTGTCAGTTCCGAAACCCAAACAAATAATTCACCAATTCAAAAACCGAATAAAATTTCAGCGGGTGTTCCGATTCCGCCTGTGCAAATTCGACCGGAACAAGTTCGCCGCACGATCGCGCTCGTCGTTGACGATCTCGGTCTGTCTTACGAAAGTATCTATTCAGTAAAAAAGGCTTTGAAAAAATTTGTGGACGAACAGATGCAGCCGAACGATCTGGTGGCAATTATTCGCACGGGCGGCGGAACCGGTTCGCTTCAGCAATTTACGTCGGACAAAAATATCTTGTATGCGGCGACTCTGTACGGGACAAAACGACATAAGTTAGCTGTTGTCAGCATCTTAGAATTGCAAAGATATTTACTCTCGAATATCTCTTTAGTTCAAATAACACCTCTTGGATTATTTCACATCCTAATCTGAAAAGACTTGTTTGCGCTCTCCCGTTCTTTTTTATTTCAATCGAGTTGACGGCGTTTTCCGCTTCCCCTGTTTTGATCGCCCACGCCACTGCTAACGCCAATACTCCGAATAACTTATCTATCTTCTCCACTTTCGTCAGATGCGTTTTTTCGATCTCGAATCCGCGACTCTTTAAGTTCTGAAACAATGTTTCTATCGCCCATCTCCGCTTGTATTCCGACAGGATTTTCTCACTCGCTTCAGACGAAATGACAATCACACTTTCCTGAGAGTCTTTTCCTCTTTTCACCTCGACCGATACCTTGACTCCGGCGTATCTCCTCGCCCGTCGCAAACGGTAACTCTCGCCGATCTTCAATGTTCGTAACAATTTCCCGCATCTCATCGGCTTCCCGCTTTTGTTGGTAATCGTCATCGAAGCTTTTATCCGCAGACGAAACGGGACTTTTTCCTTGTCCAGATATTTGACCAATTCATATCCGTCAAACTCACGGTCACCACTCAAGTATTCGATGTTTTTGATGCCGAATACTTTGATATAACGCCCGATTATCTGTTTCTTTTCCGCTAATACGGAGTTGCCTTTGCGCGAGAGCGTTATCCAAAATAACGGTATCGAAGTGTTTCCAACCACGATTGATAACGTCAAAATGTTGACCCATATCAAGCCGTATTTCCACTCGGTGCGATCCAACGCCAAAACATACTTACCTTTCGGTTTGATGATCGCAATAATCAACTCGGCAAAAATGTCGAAATCAATCTCAGCCAACTGAAAAAAGCGTTTTAACCGCCGATATTTTGAATCCTTCTTAGCCGATAAGTCTAAAACATTGGCTAATCTTGCCAAATTTGTAGTGTTCTGTTGAATAATGGCGATCAGCAAAGCCGCCGCCAACTCGACGCGACGCTTATCTAATGGTAAATTTGCTCGTAATGCTGCAAAGCATTCGGATGTGTTTTTTTCATATGCTGAGGGCTAATTTAGCTCAAAACACATCCGTTATCTATTTTCAAATATCTTTTTAACTTTGTTTTTGTCCCGTGCAGAGATGCGGCGATTGAAAAAGTTCGCTGGAATCCGATCGGACGCGCGGGAATTAGCGCGTTTACGCCCGTCGAGCCGACGTTACAGGAACAGATCGCCGCGACGGGCGCAACGCCGAGAACGAATACGACGGAAACTACCGAATCAAATATTCAAGCCGAAAAAGATCGAATGACGGCATTTGGCGAACTGCGCGAAGATATTTTTTCCGTCGGTACGCTCGGCGCGATAAATTACGTTATCAAAGGAATGAACGAACTTCCGGGCAGAAAATCAATTATGCTTTTCTCTGACGGATTTTCGATCTGCACCGACACGGATATGAGAAAAGATGTCGCACGCTGTAATCAAATGAAAGATGCGCTTCAGCGTTTGACCGATCTTTCAAATCGGGCGGCGGTAACGATTTACACTCAGGACGCGCGCGGTTTGACGTATGTCGGAATGTCAGCACAGGACAACATTTCTCTGACAACTCAAAAACTCGAAGAATCCGTGAGTAACCGGACAAACGAACTGCGCGATAAACAGCAAGGTTTATCATTTTTAGCCGATGAAACCGGCGGAAAAGCAATATTTAACAACAATGATTTAAATTTAGGTTTGGAAAAAATGCTCGAAGACACGAAAGGTTTTTATCTGCTCGGTTATCAGCCTGAGTCCGAAACTTTCGATCCGAAAACGCGACGTTTTAATAAACTAACCGTTAAAGTTAAAAATGAAGATCTGACAGTTCGTTATCGAAGCGGATTTTTCGGAGTTGCCGACGCTGATATAAAACGTGAGGACACGAAAAATGAAACACCTCTCCAGCAAATTTTAAAACCTTTGACTTCACCGTTTACAGTTAATGAAATAAATTTGAAACTCAATACTTTGTTTGGAAACGATAATAAAAACGGGTCGTTTATTCATTCTTTTCTTTATATTGACGCAAAAGATTTGAAGTTTTCCGACGCGCCGAACGATTCGAAACAGGCAAAACTCGATGTTTTGGCGATAAGCTACGGCGAGAACGGCGAAATTGTTGACCAAGTCGGACAAAATTACACGATCACTGTGAAAAATGACAGATACCAGAGTTTTTTGGACGAAGGTTTTGTTTCCAATTTCATTTTTCCCATTAAAAAACCGGGCGCGTATCAAATGCGTGTTTCTCTGCGCGACGCGACGAGCGCGAAAGTCGGTTCGGCAAGTCAATTTCTTGAAGTGCCGGATTTGAAGAAAAACAATCTGACGCTTTCAGGAATTGTTCTGGAAAATATGACCGCCGAGCAATGGAAAGCGCAAAGTGAGTCGAAGGAACAGACAAACGCAATGATGGACACTTCGCTGAGAAGTTTTAAAAGAGGTACGATCTTGCGATACAACACGGAGATTTACAACGCCAAATTCGACCGAAATCAGAAACCGCAACTGCAAACGCAGATCAGAATTTTTCGCGACGGCAAACTGTTATTGGACGGAAAACAAAATCCGCTGCAAACGGATGAAAATGGAAAACAAAATAAAATTGACTTCGCCGGAGCAATCGCTTTGGGAAATGAAATGCAAACCGGAGATTATGTTTTGCAAATCGTGGTAACTGATAATCTCGCAAAATCGAAACAAAAATTGGCGACAAATTGGGTGCAGTTCGAATTAAAAGATCAATAAATATTATTTATGAATAAAAAAATCAATTGGGGAATTTTGGGCGCGGCAAATATCGCGGTCAAAAAGGTTATTCCGGCGATGCAAAGCGGCGAATTTTGCAAAATCGAGGCAATCGCGTCCAGAGATTTGGAGAAAGCAAAACGCGCCGCCGCCGATTTGAATATTCCGAAATCTTACGGCTCTTATGAAGATTTATTAAATGATTCAGAAATTGACGCAATTTATAATCCTCTGCCGAACAATCTGCATTTTGAATGGACAAAAAAAGCCGCCGAAGCCGGAAAGCACGTTTTGTGCGAAAAACCGCTCGGAATGAACGCTGACGAAGTTCGCAAACTTATTGCGATTCGAGATAAAACGGGCGTTAAAATTCAAGAAGCGTTTATGGTTCGGACGCATCCCGTGTGGCTCAAAGTTCGTGAATTGATAAAATCCGGGAAAATCGGCGAATTACAGGTGATTGCGGGATTTTTCAGTTATTTTAACGATGACAAATCGAACATTCGCAACAAAAAAGAGATGGGCGGCGGCGCGTTAATGGACATCGGTTGTTACTGCATAAATATTTCGCGTTTTATTTTTGAAGACGAACCGCAAAAAATTTCGAGTTTGATTATGAAAGATTCCGACACGGGAATTGATAAATTGACTTCGGCGATGATGGATTTTCCCGGCGGACACGCGACTTTTACTTGTTCGACACAACTCGTTCCGTATCAAAGAATGCAGTTTTTCGGCGCGAAAGGACGAATCGAAGTCGAAATACCGTTTAACATTCCGCCGGAAACCTCGACGCGGATTTTTATTGACGACGGTTCAGATCTATACAGCAAAAATATCGAAAAAATCGAATTTCCCGCCGCCGATCAATACACGATTCAAGGCGATCTGTTTTCAAAAGCAATTTTGGAAAACGCGGAACAAGCAATTTCGCTCGAAGATTCGTTTGCGAATATGGCGGCGATTGACGCGGTTTTTCGTTCGGCTGAAACGGGAAATTGGGAAAAGCCGGAACGTCTTTGAGGTTTACCAAACAATTCGGCAAAAAAATAATAAATCTGGCGAGACGGCGAATTAAAACTCTTTTGTTGCCCGACACAATTTATTTTACTTGCAGTATTTTAGCGAATAAACTAGAATATCGTAAAGTATTCCAATCCTAGCATTCAAAGGGACATCAAAAACAAATGAAAATTACCAGTTTATTACTAAATATTGCGGTGCTTATTGCCACCTTTTGCACACCACTACAACAAAGTTTTGCTCAGACGACATCCGACGTGACGGACAGTCAGATGTATTTTGAAAAAGCGAAACAGCGACCGAAAATGAAAGATTATTCGCGCGAAGTCGAAGCGTTGCTGAAAAAAATGACCGTCGAGGAAAAAGTCGGTCAGATGACGCAGCTCGAAATCGGACAAATTACTTCGGGCGGCGATTCGAATATTCAAATTGATCCGGCGAAACTGCAAAAAGCAATCGTTGATTATAAGGTCGGTTCGATCTTAAACGTCAACGGACACGCGCTTCCGGTTGATAAATGGTATGAAATTATCGGTGCGATTCAGGAATCTTCGATGAAAACTCGTCTGAAAATTCCAAACATCTACGGCATTGATTCGATTCACGGCGCAAATTATGTAAAAGGCGCGACGCTTTTTCCGCAGGAAATCGGAATGGCGGCGACGTGGAATCCGGCGTTGATGCAGAAAGGCGCGGAAATTACGGCGATGGAAACACGCGCGGCGGGCATTCCGTGGAGCTTTTCGCCGGTTTTAGATGTCGGACGGCAACCGCTTTGGGCGCGTTTTTGGGAAACTTTCGGCGAAGATACTTATTTGGCAAAAGTGATGGGCGTGGCGTTCGTTCGCGGTTTGGAAGGCAATGATGTTTCGTCCGATATGCACGTCGCATCGAGTCTAAAACATTATGTCGGTTACAGTTTTCCGCTGAACGGGCGCGACAGAACTACGGCTTTGATTCCTGAAAATTATCTGCGTCAGTATTTTCTGCCGACTTTTCAAGCGGCAGTTGATGCCGGTGCGCGAACCGTAATGGTGAATTCGGCGGAAGTCAACGGCGTTCCGGGTCATATCAACAAATATCTTTTGACGGATGTCCTGAAAAATGAAATGAAATTTGACGGTTTTATCGTTTCCGATTGGCAGGATATTCAAAAACTCGTGACGCAGTGGAAAGTTGCGAAAGACGAAAAAGAAGCGACGATGATGGCGGTTAATGCCGGAATTGATATGTCAATGGTTCCATACGATTACGGATTTTCGGACAATTTGATCGCATTAGTAAAAGAAAAGAAAGTTCCGATGTCGCGCATTGACGACGCGGTTCGCAGAATTTTGCGCGTTAAATATGAACTCGGACTTTTTGAAAATCCGATGCCGAAAACCGAATTGAAAAGCAATTTTGCTAAACCCGAATACGCACAAGCGAGTTTGGACGCGGCACGTCAATCGCTCGTTTTATTGAAAAATGACAAAGATGTTTTGCCGCTGGCGAAAAACAAAAAAGTTCTCGTAACCGGACCGACCGCTGATTCTTTGATTTCGTTGAATAACGGCTGGACTTGGGTTTGGCAAGGTTCGCAGAAATCGCTTTATCCAAAAGATAAAATGACGATTCAGCAAGCGATCAAAGCGAAACTCGGCGAGAAAAATGTCGAATTCGTGCAGGGAACAGAATTAACTCAACCGCCGGGACTGCCGCCGCAAGCAGTAAGCACTACGCCGACGATGTTCGACAGGGAAGTTGACGTTGATAAGGCGGTCGCACAGGCGAAAAAATCCGATGTCGTCGTGTTGTGTTTGGGCGAAGGTTCTTACACGGAAACGCCGGGAAATCTGGAAGATTTGACATTGGCGAAAATTCAGCTCGATTTTGCGGAAAAAATCATCGCTACCGGAAAACCCGTCGTTCTTGTAATGGTCGAAGGTCGTCCGCGAATCATCAATCGAATCGCCGACAAAGTTTCGGGAATTCTGCTCGCGCTCAATCCGTCGAACGAAGGCGGAACGGCAATCGCCGATGTGCTTTTCGGCGATTACAATCCGAACGGAAAACTGCCGTTCACATATCCGCGCACGCCGAATAATTATCTGACTTACGATCACAAACTTTTTGAAGTTCAGGAAACTTCATTCGGCAATGTGGCGACGACTCCGCAGTTTGAATTCGGACACGGAATGAGTTACACGACTTTTGCTTACAGCGATCTGAAACTCGACAACACTTCGATTCCGGCAAACGGCACGGTCAATGTTTCGTTCAAAGTTACGAACACCGGAAAACGCGCGGGAATGGAAACGGCAATTCTTTATCTGCGCGACGAAGTTGCAATTTTGTCGCCCGCCGGAAAGCGCGTCAGACGCTTTGCAAAAATCTCGCTCGATGCGGGACAGAGCAAAAATCTGACGTTCAAATTAACCCGCGACGATATGACCTATATCGGAATGGACAACAAACCGACCGTCGAACCGGGCGATTTTACCGTGATGGTCGGCGATCAAAAAGCATCGTTCACGCTCAAGTAATTTAACGGCTTAGTTTTGGAATAGATGATGACCAGCAATTGAAAAAAGTATTTTTCAAACCTCATCTGTTCCAAAGCTAATTTTTTTGAGATTATTTCTTTTTCAAAATTTGATGAAAAAAACAATTCTTTTCCTGCTGATTTTACTCATCGGAACGCAGTTCGTTTTCGCGCAAAACACTGCAAACAAACGTGCCGAACGGCTCGGTTTGGGAATGAATTTGTCGTATCTCGATAATTGGTGGTTCGGCACGAAAGAGAAAAATTACGCGGATTTCGTCAACCCGAAAGAAGCCGCAAAACGCGAGAAAATGTTTGCCGACATCGCCGGCGCGGGATTTAAAACCGTCAGAATTCCGATGAATTTCGGCGCGTGGGCAAATTACGAAAAACCTTACAACTTTATGAATCAGGAAGGTTTGAAAACCGCCGATAATTTCGTTAAATGGGCTTTAGACAACGATTTAAATGCAGTTATTGATCTGCATCACGTCGAATTTGACGGCAAAGTTTCCGGCGCGGCGACGACCGAACGAGTCGTCTGGTTGTGGACGCAAATCGCCGAACGATATAAAAACACGAATCCCGAAAAAGTTTTCTTTGAACTCCGCAACGAACCGCACGAAATAAAAGCCGAAGATTGGCGTACGCAAGCCGAAGCGATAATCAAAGCTGTCAGAAAAATCGCGCCGAATCATACTTTGATCGTCGGTTTTCACGATTGGAATTCGCGCACGGCGTTGATCGAATCAAAACCGTTTGATGATAAAAACATCATTTATACATTTCATTATTACGACCCGTTCATCTTCACGCATCAAGGCGCGAATTGGGCAGGCGAAGGTTTGTCGGATTTGAAATATGTGCCGTTTCCATATTCAAAAAATCAAAAAATCGAAACGCCCGAAAGTGCGAAAGGAAAATGGGTTGAAAGCCTGATAAATTCTTATAAAAAAGATTCCGACGCGGAAAAAATGTTTAATGATTTAAAAGCGGCGAAAGATTGGTCGGTAAAAAATAACGCGCCGATTTTTCTCGGCGAATTCGGTTCTTATAGAAAACTTCCGTCAATGGAAGACCGCTGCCGACACGCCGCAACGGTTTACACGATCTTAGGAAAATTGAACATTCCGAGCGCGTGGTGGGAATGGGACGGCGGTTTTAATATGTTTGAAAATAACACGACACGCATTGCGCCGTGTATGCGAAAAGCGATGGATTTATTTAATGTTAGTACATCGGCGAAGTAATTCAATATTGAAAATTTGCTTTGCGTTTATATCAAGTAACGAAACTATGCAGAGAATATTTATAAAAAGTTTCTTCATTTTAGCCGTATTTATTACTTTTTTCATTTCTGTTTCAGCGCAGAATTTACAGACGGCGCGGCGTAATTTAATGCCCGTTCCCGCAAATATGAACTGGAAAGACGGCAAATTGGCAGTTTCCAAAGATTTCTCGGTCGCCGTCAAAGGAAAAACCGATGAGCGTTTGAAAGATTATGTTTTCCGAGTGATGCGCCGTTTAGAAGGCAGAACTGTTTTGGAATTTTCGCGCGAATTGTCGAGCGATGCGGCAAACGCGCAGCTTTTGATCGAAACAAATTCGACCGGAAATGCGATTCCGCAACTTGGCGATGATGAATCTTACAAACTCGAAATTTCCGATAAACAGGCGAAAATTACAGCGCAAAACACGGTCGGCGCGATGCGCGGACTCGAAACTTTTCTGCAATTATTAGAAGGCGACAAAAACGGATTTTATTTTCCGGCGGTTTCGATTGATGACAAGCCGCGTTTTCTTTGGCGTGGTTTGATGATTGATTCGGCGCGTCATTTTATGCCGTCGGAAGTTTTGAAAAGAAATCTGGACGCGATGGCGGCGGTGAAATTAAATGTTTTGCATTGGCATTTGACCGAAGATCAAGGTTTCCGCGTTCAGACGAAAAATTATCCCGAACTTGCGAAAATGGGTTCGGACGGAAATTATTACACGCAAGATCAAATCCGCGAAATAATAAAATATGCCGCGGATCGCGGAATTCGCGTAATGCCGGAATTTGATATGCCCGGACACGCGACGGCGTGGCTTGTTTCGCATCCCGAAATCGGCAGCGGTGCTCCCGGTCAAACTTATGAGATCGAACGCCAACCAGGAATTTTTGACCCGACGCTCGACCCGACAAATGAGAAAACTTATGAGATTTTAGAAGTATTTTTCAAAGAAATGTCCGAACTTTTCCCCGACGCTTATATGCACATCGGCGGCGATGAAAATGAGGGCAAACAATGGGCGGCGAATCAACGCATTCAGGCTTTTATGAAAGAAAAGGGCTTGAAGAATCAAGACGATCTCCAGCAGTATTTTAACAAACGAATTCTTAAATTCATCGAAAAAAACGGCAAAATAATGATGGGTTGGGACGAAATTTTTCAGCCGGGAATCCCGAAAAACATCGTCATTCAATCGTGGCGCGGACAGGAATCTCTCGTTAAAGTTGCCAAACAAGGCAATCAAGGAATTTTGTCGAACGGTTATTATATTGACCTGATGTTTCCTGCGTCTCAACATTATTCGGTTGATCCTTTGCCCGCCGACACAACTTTAACGGCGGAAGAACAGAAACGAATTTTAGGCGGTGAAGCGACGATGTGGAGCGAATGGGTTTCGCCCGAAACGGTTGATTCAAGAATTTGGACAAGAACCGCCGCAATTGCTGAAAGATTTTGGTCGCCGCGTGATGTTAATGATGTTGAAGATATGTATCGCCGTCTGGCGGTCATCAATATTCAACTCGAAGAATTAGGTTTGACGCATCGCAAAAATCAGGCGATGCTACTGCGCCGTCTGACAAATAATCGGGACATTTCCGCGTTGCAAATACTGGTTAATGTGATCGAGCCTGTCAAAGGTTATCAGCGTTATCAAGTCCGCAAACAAAATATGCTGTCGCCGCTGACCGGACTTGTTGACGCGGCACAAGCCGACGCGCCGGATGCGAGAGAATTTAACAAAGCGGTCGGAGAATTGATCGCCGGAAAAGATTCGCAAAAGAATGTGGACAAAATTCAAAAAATGCTGGACAAATGGAGTGATGCTCAAAGTGGTTTGCAAACATTGATGGAAAATTCGCCCGCTTTATTTGAAGCGAAACAACTTGCAGATGATTTGCAAACTTTGACAAATATCGCGCAGGAAGCATTAAATGATTTGAAATTGAAAAAGGTTGACACAAGTTTAGGTTCGGGCGACAAAAGCGCGGAATGGCGCGATGCTCAACTGAAAACTTTGGATGAAATCGCCAAACCGAAAGCCGCGCTCGAATTCGCTGTAATTGAAAGCATTAAAAAAATGATTGCCGAAGTTTCGGTAAAATAAAAGTTGTCGCAAAAACAATGAACGAAGTCATTGCCGGAATAGACATCGGCGGAACAAAAATCGCAGTTGAAATTGAAAGCTTAAACGGCGAAAAAATCGCGGCGCGACGTTTGCCGACGCAAGTTGAAATCGGCGCAAACGCTATAGTGGAAACAATTTTTCAAGCGATTGATGAAATGCTCGCAGAAAATCAAAGCAAACTCGTTTCCATCGGCATCGGTTGTCCGTCGCCGCTAGATACGGAGAAAGGTTTGGTGATGTCGCCTTCAAATTTGCAGGATTGGGAAAGCTTTCCCATCGTCAAACTTTTTCAAGATCGTTTTAACGCTCCGGTCGTGTTGGAAAACGACGCGAATACGGCGGCTCTCGGCGAATTCGTTTACGGAGCGGGACGCGGATTTAAAAATATCGTTTACGTTACGGTTTCGACCGGAATCGGCGGCGGAATTATTTTAGACGGCGAAATTCTGCACGGTATCGGCGGCGACGCGGGCGAAATCGGACACACGATTGTTCAGCCTGACGGCGTTCGCTGTAATTGTGGTTCGGTCGGTTGTCTCGAAACAATCTGTTCAGGCGTTCATATTGCCCGCCGCGCACAGGAAAGAATGGCAAACGGCGAAAAATCTTTGATGGTCGAAATGGTTGACGACATCAGCGAAATTTCAGCGAAAACGGTCGTCGAAGCGATGCAGAAAAAAGATAAAGCCGCGATTGAAATTTGGGATGAAACCTGCCGTTTTCTGGCTATCGGAATCGGAAATCTTATCACATTAATTGCGCCGGAAGCAGTAATAATCGGCGGAGGCATCGCGGCAGCATCGGGCGATTTACTGCTCGATCCGGTGAAACGCTTTTTGCCGAACTTTGTTTCGATGGTTCCGGCGGAAAAAATCACTATTCTGCCTGCTGAACTCGGCAGTCAGAGCGGTGTTTGCGGCGCGTTAGTGTTGGCGAAAAGAGCGCGCATTTAAATAATTACACAAAGTCTTATGGAATTTAACAAAAAAAACGATCTAACGCGGCGCGGGTTTTTGAAATTGACCGCCGCCGGAACTTTCGGTCTGACGCTTGCACCGGCGATTTTCGGGCAAATTTCAGGAGATAATAAAACAAAAGAAATGCTTGTTTATATCGGAACTTACACATCGGGCAAAGGAAAAAGTAAAAGCGACGGAATTTACGTTTATAAATTGAATCTCGAATCCGGCAAATTAACTCCGCACAAAACAGTGAAAAACGTCGTCGAACCGTCATACATAACGATTGACAAAGACCAAAATTATCTTTACGCCGTTAACGAAACAGAAGAATATGAAGGCAAAAAAAGCGGTGCGGTCAGCGCGTTTGCGATAGACCAAAAAACGGGCGATCTGACATTTCTAAATAAAGTGCCGAGTTTGGGCGGCGCGCCCTGCTTTATTATCGTTTCCGAAAATGACAAATTCGTTTTGGTCGCCAATTATCTCGGCGGAAATGTTTCGAGTTTTCCGATTCAAAAAGACGGAAGTCTCGGCGCGTCAATTGATCTTCAACAAAATGAAGGAACGGGACCGAATAAAGATCGTCAGGAAGCGGCGCACGCGCATTCGATCAATCTGGATAAGAAAAACCGTTTTGCATACGTTTGCGATCTCGGTGTTGATAAAATTTTCATCTACGAATTTGACGAGAAAACCGGAAAATTAAAACCGAATCCGTCGCAGCCGTATTTTCAAGCAAAACCCGGCGCAGGTCCGCGTCATTTTACTTTTCATCCGAATAATAAACACGCTTTTGTGATAAACGAACTCGATTCCAGCGTGACTTCGTTTGAATTTAATTCAAAACTCGGCACATTAAAGGCAATTGAAACCGTGCCGACTTTGCCGGAAGATTTCAAAGATTCCAACACGACCGCCGACCTTCACGTTTCGCCGGACGGAAATTTTCTCTACGGCTCAAATCGCGGACACGACAGCATTGTTTCGTATAAAATTGATTCCAAAACGGGCAAATTGAAGTTTATCGAACACACTTCGACGCAGGGAAAAACGCCGCGTAATTTTGTGATTTCGCCGGACGGAAAATTCCTGCTCGCGGCAAATCAAAATTCCGATTCCGTCGTCGTTTTTCGCATTGACAAAGCGACCGGAAAACTGACTCCGACGGGAAAAACGGCAAATGTTCCGAAACCCGTCTGTCTGAAATTGATCGCTTAAAAAAATGAAATTTATGTGCGAAAATATCAAAAAAATTTCGGTCATCGGTGTTTTATTTATCGCCTTGTTTTGCGATTCGGTTTCGGCTCAAGCGCAGGTAACTTATCGAAAACTTGCCTTTAAAGACGAATTTAACAAAGCGGCAAACACGCCGATTGATTCGAGCAAATGGACGGCGGAAATCGGCGGCGGCGGTTGGGGCAACGAAGAATTGCAGTATTACACGAATTCCATCGAAAATGCTTATCACGACGGGCGCGGAAATCTCGTTATCAAAGCGATAAAACTCGCGCCGCCGCTCAATTTGAATTGTTGGTATGGAAACTGTAAATACACTTCGGCGCGTTTAATTACAAAAGGAAAATTCGATCAGAAATACGGCAAAATGGAAGCGCGAATCAAAATTCCGCGCGGTCAGGGAATGTGGTCGGCGTTTTGGATGCTCGGAAATGACATTGATTCGGTCGGTTGGGCGCAGTGCGGCGAAATTGACATTATGGAAAACATCGGACGCGAACCGACGACCGTTCACGGCACGATTCACGGTCCGGGATATTCGGGCGCAAACGGCATCGGCGCGCCGTTTAACACAACTGACAATCAAGTTTTTGCCGACGATTTTCACGTTTATTCAACCGAATGGTCGAAAAATAAAATCGCGTTTTACGTTGACGGAAAACTCTATAAAACCATCACGCCGCAAGATTTGCCCGCCGGTAAAGAGTGGGTTTACGAACATCCCTTTTTTATGATCTTAAACTTGGCGATCGGCGGAAATTGGGGCGGCGCGCCTGACGAAAACACGGTTTTTCCGGGCGAAATGGTAATTGATTACGTGCGTGTTCACAAAAGATAATTTGTTTTATTGATCTAATTAAAGGAATTTTAATAATGAAATTTATTTGGCTGTCACTGATTTTTAGTTTGTTTATAGTTTTAAATGTGAGCGCGCAAAACGCTCAGATGAAAACGACAGTTTCGCTTAATTCAAACTGGAAATTCCGGCAGGCTGATAAAAACGATTGGAAACCCGCGACAGTTCCCGGCTGTGTTCACACGGATTTGCTCGACAATAAATTGATCGAAGACCCGTATTACCGCGACAACGAAAAGTCTCAGCAATGGATCGGCAAAACTGATTGGGAATACGAGACGACTTTCGATATTTCGCCCGAAATGCTCAAGCGTCAAAATCTCGAAATCGTTTTTGAAGGTTTGGACACTTACGCCAATGTTTTTTTGAACGACAAACCGATTTTAGATGCGGACAATATGTTTCGGATGTGGCGCGTTGATGTGAAAAATGCCGTCAAAGCTGGCGAAAATATTTTGAAAATTCGCTTTCGTTCGCCGATCAAAGAGATTTTGCCGCGAATGTCGAAACTCGATTACCAACTTCCGGCAAGCAACGATCAGGGCGAAAAAACTTCGCCTTACACGCGCAAAGCTCCGTATCAATTCGGTTGGGATTGGGGACCGCGTTTTGTGACGAGCGGCGTTTGGAAACCTGTAAATTTAGTTGCGTGGGACGATGCGCGGATCGAAGATTTAAATATCGTTCAAAACAAATTATCGAAAGAAAATGCCGATTTAAGTGTAATTGTCGAAGTCATCGCAAACGGCGAAAAAGATGCGACGATTGAAATTGAAAACGAAGGCAAAACAATCGCGTCGAAGCAGATCAAATTAACGAGCGGCGTAAATAAATTTGATCTGAATTTTGCCATTGCAAATCCACGTCTTTGGTTTCCAATCGGACTCGGCGAACAATCGCTTTATAATTTCAAAGCGAAATTAACGATTAATAAAAAACAAGTTGACGAACATACAAAACGCACAGGTTTGCGAACGCTCGAACTTCGGCAAAAGCCGGACGAAAATGGCATCAGTTTTGAATTTGTCGTCAACGGAATTCCGGTTTTCGGGCGCGGCGCGAATTGGATTCCGGCGGACATTTTTCCGACTCGCGTGACGAAGGAAAAATATAAAAATTTGCTGACATCGCTCAAAGACGCGAATATGAATATGATCCGCGTGTGGGGCGGCGGAATTTACGAAGACGATTATTTTTATGAGTTTGCGGATGAAAACGGCATTTTAATCTGGCAGGATTTTATGTTCGCGTGTTCGATGTATCCGGGCGATAAAGCGTTTTTGGACAATGTAAAACACGAAGCGATTGACAATGTAAAACGTCTGCGAAATCATCCGTCAATCGTTTTATGGTGCGGCAATAATGAGATCGAAACTGCTTGGAATCATTGGGGTTGGCGGCAGACTTTGCCGAATAAATTGTGGGAAGATTATCAAAAACTTTTCGTCAGATTGTTGGGCGACGTAACTTCGGAATACGATCCGTCGCGTCCGTATTGGCAAAGTTCACCGAGTTCTAATTTTCAGGACGATTCCGATTCGCAGAGAATCGGCGACGTTCATTACTGGCAGGTTTGGCACGCGGAAAAGCCGTATGAAGAATACGAAAAACAGTTTCCGCGTTTTATGAGCGAATACGGTTTTCAGTCGTTCCCGGAGATCGAAACGGTCAAAACTTACACGACCGAAGAAGATAGAAAATCAATCGAAACTCCGATAATGCTCGCGCATCAACGTCATCCGCGCGGCAACCAACTCGTGCGTCAATATATGCTGCGCGAATATAATGAGCCGAAAGATTTTGAATCTTTTTTATACGTCAGCCAAGTTTTGCAGGCGCAGGGAATCAAGATCGGCGCGGAACATTTTCGAAGAATTATGCCGCGAAATATGGGTTCGCTTTACTGGCAGGCGAACGATTGCTGGCAAGTCGCGTCGTGGTCGGCGATGGATTATTTCGGGCGTTGGAAAGCTCTGATGTATTACACGAAACGCTTTTACGCGCCGATGCTCGTTTCGCCGCATATTGACGAAGGAAAGATGAATTTCGTCGTTGTTAGTGATTTTCCCGAAGCCAAACAAGCAGAATTAACTTGGCGTTTAATTGATTTAAACGGCAAGGAATTAAAGACGAAAACCGAAAATGTTTCGATTGAACCGCTTAAAGGAAAATCTTACGCGAGCGTTGCGGTTGATGAATTATTAAACGGCGCGGACGCGAAAAATGTCGTCCTGCTTGCCGAATTAAAATCCGGCGGAAAAATTGTTTCGACGAATAATTATTATTTCAAACCATTTAAAGAAATGGCGTTTGAAAAACCGAATATCAAAACTGAAATTACTGCGAACGCAAATGGTTTTAAAGTCAAACTTTCTTCCAACAAAGTGGCAAAAGCCGTTTATCTTTCCGGCTTTGCGACGGGATTTTTCGCGGACAATTATTTCGATTTGATTCCAAGCAAAACATTTGAAATCGAATATAAAACCGACAAAAAAATGAGTGCAGACGACTTTAGAAAGAAGTTGAAAATTAATTCTTTAATGGATGCGTTTAATTAAGTTTTTGACAAAAATTATTCTGTTAATTATTAAAAACCAAAAATTTTGTATGATAAATTCTATTTTGAAATTCAGATTTTCGATATATTAGTTTAATCTGAGATTCAATTTGTCGCACGAAAGTTTTAAAAGAGAGGTTTTAGAAAATGAAAGAAGTAGAAGAAATAGATAATTCGCCGAAATATGATGAGCGTCCGTGGGGGAATTTCACGGTTTTGGACGAAGGTGAAGGTTATAAGGTGAAGCGAATAGAGGTTTTACCGGAAAAACGTTTGAGTTATCAAAAACACGCGAGACGCGCCGAACATTGGTTTGTTATCGAAGGCACGGCGCACGTTACGCTCGACGATGAAATAATTGTCGTCAAAAGCGGCAAAGCGATTGATATTCCGCTCGGTTCGGCGCACCGCGTCGAAAATAAGGGCGATGAGTTAATGGTTTTTATCGAAGTTCAGCGCGGCGATTATCTGGGCGAAGACGACATCGTTCGTCTCGAAGATGATTTCGGACGCGACTCTTAAATATGTATAAAAAAATCGGAATAGTAACGGGCGGCGGCGACGCTCCGGGATTAAATGCGGTAATTCGCGCGGTTGTCAGAACCGGAATCAGGCAATACGGGATGACGGTTGTCGGAATTGAAAATAGTTTCGAAGGTTTGCTCGACGAGACAATGATCCGCGAGTTGAAAACAAAAGATGTCATCGGTTTACTGCCGCGCGGCGGAACGATTCTCGGAACTTGCAACACGGGAAATTTTTGCCGTTATACGCCGGAAGGAGAAGTGATTTATCCGCCTGAGCCGTTTGAAACATCTCTGGAAAATATGAAGCGATGGGGAATTGAAGCACTCGTCGCGGTCGGCGGTGAAGGAACTCTGGCAATTGCCGAGCAATTTCACAGGCTCGGTTTTCCGATTGTCGGCGTGCCGAAAACGATTGATAACGATCTGGCGGCGACCGAATTGACGTTCGGTTTTATGACTGCAATTGACACAGCGACCGAATCTCTCGACCGTCTGCACACGACCGCCGAATCGCATAATCGCGTAATGATATTGGAAGTGATGGGCAGAAACACGGGTTGGATCGCTTTACACGCCGGACTTACGGGCAGCGCGGATGTGATTTTGATACCGGAAATTCCGTTCGTGATGGATAAAGTAGTCGAAGCCGTCAAAGCGCGTGACGCAAGCGGTTCGAGATTTACAAATATTGTCGTTGCCGAAGGTGCGAGAGAATTCGGCGGCGAGGAAATTTATCTGGAAAGCGGGACTGATTCAAAGGTAAAAAGACTCGGCGGAATCGGCGAACATCTGCGGCGGCAGATTGAGGAAAAAACCGGAAAGGAATCGCGGACGGTCGTTCTCGGACATCTCCAGCGCGGCGGAAGTCCTAATTCTTTTGACCGGATGCTGGCGACGAATTTCGGGGCGAGTGCCGTTCATTCGTTGGCGGAAGGCGAACTCGGCAAAATGGTCGCTTTAAAATCTTCAAAAGTCATTACCGTGCCGCTTGAAGAGGCAATTGTTGATATTAAAAAGGTTACGCTTGACGGGCAATTGGTGAGAACGGCACGCGACATCGGAATTTCTTTCGGTGCGCCCGATGAGCCTGATTATGTTGTTTAAAGTTGAGCTTTGATTCTTTAAAGCCTGATTATTTTTGAATTGAAACTTTACTCAAATTCAGATTGGAATATACTTTTATAAGTTTTATCGAATTGAAAGTTTCAAAAGGGATTAAATCTAATGGTTAGACGAATTAATTTAAAAAATGCGAACGTAGCCCGGTCGAGTACAATTCGTGATATTAACCGGCAAATTATTCTCAATCATATTCGGGAAAAAAACTTAATTTCACGCGCCGATATTGCCCGTCTTACAGCATTACAGAGATCTACGGTTTCTTTGATCGTTGATGAATTAAAGACTATCGGTTTAATTGAAGAAATCGAAGGAGAATCTTCGGGCGGACGACCGCCGCAGTTATTGTCGCTGAAAACTTCACACGCCGTCGCCATCGGTGTAGATTGCGGAAAAAAAAGAATAATTGTCGCAACGAGCGATCTCGGCGGACGCATAATAGAACAGGAAGAATTTCCCACCGATCCTGACTTTGAAAAAACGATAGACCGTATTATAAAATCGGTTAAGTATTTAGTAAACAAAAACGGTGGAACGATAGAAGGAGTCGGAATCAGCATTCCGGCACTAGTTGAACCGAACAGCGGGGAAGTTTTGTTGGTTCCGCACCTGAACTGGCAAAAACCTGCTTTTGCGAAAAGAATTAAAATTGCCACCGGATTAAAAGTTAAAATTGATAACGATGCCAACGCCGCCGCGCTTGCCGAACTTTGGTTCGGTCGCCCGGAAGTCAGCACGGTGCGGGATTTTATTCTGGTTTTAATCGAAAACGGAATCGGAACGGGAATCGTTTTCGACGGGCAAATTTACCACGGGAAAGACGGAATCGCCGGTGAATTCGGACATATGACAATCGGGAGCGATGCGCCGATTGCCTGCGCGGCGGGAAAATATAATTGTTGGGAAGCATTTGCTTCCGAGCGTTCGGCGGTTGCGCGTTATATGAATTTGTTGAAAAAACAAAACGGAACGAATAAAAAAACTTTCGTGCAGCTTGTAGATTTGGCATTAAGCGGCGATGAAAAAGCGATCACGGCACTCAAGGAAACGGGATATTACGTCGGAATCGGCATCGCCAATTTATTTCAAGGTTTGTCACCGGAAGTCGCCATCGTTTCCGGAAATTTGGTTCGCGTCTGGTCGCTAATCGCCGACGACATCAAAAGAGGAACTGAAGACGGATCTTGTCAGGGTTATCCGGTAGCCAAATTTATTCCTTCAACGCTCGGAAATTATCCGAGTTTGATGGGCGCATTCAGTTTGATTTTAGTAGATAAATTTGCTTCTGTTTCTATAACATAGCAGAAAAATAACAGAATCTCAGCAGTGAGAAATTGATTGATAATGCAAAACGAAACAACTGCTCCATTATTGGAGATGAGACACATCATCAAAGAATTTCCGGGCGTAAAAGCTCTGGACGGCGTTACATTCGACCTGCACGGGGGAGAATTCCATTCGCTCGTCGGTGAAAACGGCGCGGGGAAATCCACTTTGATGAAGGTTTTGTCGGGTGTTTATCCGTTTGGAACTTATGAAGGCGATATTGTTGTCGAAGGCGATGTCAAGCAATTTAAAACCGTCCGCGACGCGGAAAATGCGGGAATTGCTATTATTTTTCAGGAACTCTCGCTGGTTAAAGAATTAACCGTCGCTGAAAATATTTTTTTAGGACGCGAACCGTCAAAATTCGGCGTTATAAATTGGACGGAACTCTATCATAAAGCGGGAAAATTGTTAAAAGATTTAAATCTGCCGATAAATCCGAAAACTCCGGTCGGAAATCTCGGCATCGGTTCTCAGCAACTCGTCGAGATTGCCAAAGCCTTATCGCAAAAAGCCAAGATACTAGTTTTGGATGAACCGACCGCCGCTTTGACTGAATCGGAAGTTGAAACGCTTTTCGGCATTTTGCGTGATCTGAAAGATCGTGGTGTCGGAATGATCTATATTTCGCACAAACTCGGCGAAGTTTTTGAGATGAGTGACCGTATTTCGGTTTTGCGCGACGGGAAAACGGTCGGCACGGATGACGCAAAAGATTCGACGGTCGAAAAAGTTATCGCGCAGATGGTCGGGCGCGAAGTCGGCGATGTTTTTCCGAAGAGCGAACACGAAATGGGCGAAGTCGCTTTGGAAGTTAAAAATTTGACGGCTTACGAAGCGGAAACCAACAAATTGCTTGTTGATAATATCTCATTTAGTGTCAGAAAAGGCGAAGTTTTAGGGATTTCCGGTTTGATGGGCGCGGGACGAAGCGAACTTTTGATGTCAATCTTCGGAGCGCACTTCGGAACGAATACGGGCAGAGTTTTTGTCGAAGGAAAAGAAGTTGCGATAGATTCTCCGGCGGCGGCAATTAAAAACGGCATCGGTTTCGTAACTGAAGATCGAAAACGTTTCGGTCTGATTTTAGATCAGACAATTCTCGACAATATGACGCTTGCCGGACTCAAACAGATCGGCGGCGCATTTTTAATTCACCGCGCCCGCGAACGTGTGGCGGCGCGAAAATCAATGAATGATCTGCACGTTAAAGCCAATTCTCCGTTGACGATTGCCGGAACGCTTTCGGGCGGAAATCAGCAAAAAGTCGTTCTTGGAAAATGGCTTTTGACTACGCCGAAAGTGCTATTTCTCGATGAACCGACACGCGGAATTGATGTCGGAGCGAAACAGGAAATTTACGCTTACATTAATGCTCTGGCAAAACAAGGTTTGGCAATCGTGATGGTTTCATCGGAATTGCCGGAAGTAATCGGACTTTCCGACCGTATTCTCGTTTTGCACGAGGGAAAATTGACCGGAGAATTTACGCGTAGTGAAGCGACACCGGAAAAAGTAATGAGCGCGGCGACCGGAAATAATTAAAGTCTAAAGGATTTAAAAAGGAGTCTAAAAATGGCGGAAGAAATAACGAAACCAAAATTCAAAATACAAACATCGGCACTGCGGGCTTATACGATGATCGCCGCACTTGCTCTAATCTGGGTTTATTTTCACTGGGCGACCGGCTCGATATTTTTAACCCCGCGAAATTTATCTAATCTGATGCTGCAAACTTCTGTAACCGGAATTATCGCCGTCGGAATGTTAATGGTGATCGTCGCCGGACAAATTGATCTGTCGGTCGGTTCGATACTGGGTTTTGCAGGTGCAGTCGCCGCAATTGCATTGACTAGTTGGGGCTTCGGTCTGCCGATGGCACTTTTGGCGGCGGTTATAGTCGGCGCATTAATCGGTTTGATTCAGGGAACGCTGACGGCATATTTCAATATTCCGGCGTTTATCGTAACTTTAGGAGGTTTGCTCGCGTGGCGCGGCGCGGTCAAAGCGATAACGCAATCGGAGACGATTCCGGTTGCCGATCCGGTCTTTAAATCAATCGGACAAAGTTATATCGCACCGCAACTCGGTTGGATTCTGGCGGCGGCGGCGATTCTGGCTGTTCTCGCAATTGCTTTTCGGCGGGCGCAAACTCAGAAAACTTATGAAATCGGTGAAGCCAATTATGCGAGCGAGATGCTCAAACAAATTCCTGCAATCGCCGCGATTATCGTCTTTATTTATGTGATGAATTCGTATGCGGGAATTCCGATTCCGGTGATGATATTGCTCGCAGTCGCTCTTTTAGGCGTATTTATCACGAATTTTACAACATTCGGTCGTTATCTTTACGCCATCGGCGGAAATGCGGATGCGGCGCGGCTTTCGGGAATCAACAATAAACGAAATATATTAAAAGTTTTCGCGCTTCTCGGAGCATTAACAGGTGTTGCGGCATTAATTTTTACAGCGCGTGTCGGTTCGGCTTCGCCGGACGCGGGAACTTTGAAAGAACTCGATGCAATCGCCGCGTGCGTGATCGGCGGCGCGAGTCTCGTCGGCGGACGCGGAACGATTTTCGGCGCGTGTCTCGGCGCATTGATTATGGCAAGTCTCGACAACGGAATGTCGCTTTTGAATATTCAGGATTTTATGCAGGATATTATTAAAGGCTCGATTTTAGTTGCAGCGGTCGGACTCGATATGATCGGGAAAAAATCTTGATACGAATTTAAATTTTTTAGGAGAAAAATCAGATGAAATTGAAACTTTTATTTTTACTTATTTGTGCGTGCGCTCTGTTCGCGGGCGCGTGTGTGCAAGGACCTCCGGCGGTCGGAAATGCAGAAAACGGCAAACCGCGCGATCCGAACGCTAAAGTTCGTATCGGATTTTCGATGGCGACGCTTCAGGAAGAACGTTGGCAGCGTGATCGGCAGGCATTTGAAGCGCACTGCAAAGAAATGAACGTTGATTGCGTAATAACGGTTGCGGACAACAAAGCCGACAAACAGGCGAACGATGTTGATAATCTTTTGACTCAGGGAATTGATGTTCTCGTTATCGCGCCGCAAGATGCGACGCAGGCGGCTTCGATGGTCGAAAAAGCCAAAGCGCAAAATGTTCCCGTTATCAGCTACGACCGTTTAATCAATTCCGACAAAATTGATGTATATGTTTCGCATCAAGTTCCGGTGATCGGTCAAAAGATCGCCGAATATGCGCTGCAAAAAGTTCCGAAAGGAAATTACATAATGGTTTACGGCTCGTCAACCGACAATAATGCGGTAATTATGAAAAAATCGCAGCTTGCCGTTTTACAGCCCGCAATTGACAGCGGCGCAATAAAAATTGTCGCCGATCAATTTATCACTGACTGGAAACCTGTCGAAGCGTTGAATTTTGTCGAAAATGCACTGACGCAAAATAAAGACAATATTCAAGCCGTCGTCGTTTCAAATGACGGAATGGCGGGCGGCGTTATTTCCGCGCTGGAAAAACGCGGTCTGACGGGCAAAGTTCTTGTTACGGGACAGGATGCGCAGGTTGATGCGCTTCAGCGAATTGCCGAAGGCAAACAAACGATGACCATTTATAAACCGATCATTCCGCTCGCCAATGCCGCAGTTGAAGCCGCAATAAAATTGGCGAAAAAAGAACCGTTAACGGAAGCGAAACCTTTCAAAAATGATACGCTCGGCAAAGATATTCAGGCGATTCTTTTGGAAGTAGCCGTTGTTGATAAAGATAATCTGATGACGACGGTTATCAAGGACGGCTATGCGAAATATGACGAGGTTTACAAAAATGTTCCGGCTGACAAACGCCCGCCGCAATAATAATTGACCATTAAATTTTTTTACAATTAAATTCCCAATAAACAAAGTAGATTTATTTTGATAAATCTACTTTGTTGTTGTAGCGGACAAAAGTTTTGTGATAAGATTTTCTTCATTAAAGTTAGTTTTGCCTTGGCATTATCATCAAAAATTAATTAAAAAGCATCGGCAAATTTTGGAAAAAATCGCAGTAAGTATAATTTCCATAAACCTAACTATCGTTTAAAACATCAGTACAAGAATGAATTATTCTGTTTTTTACCGATTTTATAGAAAACTGTTGTATGTATTTGCATTGTCAACAGTTTTAATAGTTGTATGCAACATCGGTTCTTACCAAATTTTCGGTCAAAATGGCGGCGAAAATTCTGAATCCGTAAAAAGCGCAGAAGTTGACCGGAGTCGTCTTGAAGTAATTGAAGAACTTTCAGAATCGCTCGCCAATGATCTGTTGCAGCTTTCAGTAGCAACGCGCGACCGCGATATGTCTTTGACGGCGAATTATTTTCCGTTGCAACTTTCAGCAAAAAACTTTCCTTCGCGTCCGTCGGAAACAAAAAATCAAGTAAAATGGGTCGGAATTCATAATTGGGAAACGGTTGATAAATCTGCCAAAGAAACAGACAAGATTTCCGGCAAGAATTTTCTAAAAAGTTGGTCGGAATTTTTAGAACATTTTTCAGAGATCGAAGATGCGCGTTTCAAAGTTAAAGAAGCGAACTTTGATGACGCTTCAAAAGCCGTTATCGGGGCGGAACAGCCGACGGCGGAAGTCGGCGCGACCGGGCGTGCGCGAGTCGCTTTTTATGTGATCGGACGCGATATTAACGGCAAACGTGAATGGGCGCGCGGGATGTTTTGGGCGAATGTCCGCGCCGATAAAAATAAACACTGGCAGTTCGATTCGTTTGAATTAGTGAGTTTTGATTCGCTCGTTGCCGACAAAGATTTATTTTCCGAAGTCGGCGTTCCCGCTGGAGTCGGCGCGGTGACGGCGGCGTTCGGCACGCCGGAAAACAGCGGTTTCGTCTGGCACGGCGCGGCGGCGGGCGATTTTAATAACGACGGCTGGATTGATCTTTTTGTCGTCGGCGCGAACCGCAATTATCTTTATCTGAACGACAAAAACGGAAGTTTCAAAGACGTTTCGAGCGAAGCGGGCGTGGAAATTCTAGCTTCGGGAAGTGCGCCGCTCGTTTTTGATTACGACAACGACGGCGACGCGGACATTTTTATTTCGGCAGTCGGTCAGCAGATTTTGCTGAAAAATAAATTTAAGGAAACAGGCAAACTCGAATTCGACGATGTTTCGCTCGAAGCAAACGTAGCGAAAAACGCCATCGGCTTTTCAGCGGTTTCGGGCGATGTCAACGGCGACGGACTTTTGGACGTTTATGTAACTTCTTACAATCGTTACGGACAGATCACGCCGGATTCCTGGTTTCGCGCGACGAACGGCACTCCGAATCTTTTGTTTATTAACAAAGGCGACGGAACTTTTGTCGAAGAAGCGGCGAAATGGGGCGTTGATGATAAACGCTGGAGTTACGCGGCGGAATTTTCTGATGTCAACAGAGACGGGAAAATTGACCTTTATGTCGCCAACGATTTCGGCGAAAAGGCTCTTTACATCAACAAAGGCGACAAATTTGTTGACGAAGCAAACGAGCGCGGCGTTCTCGATCCGGGAAACGGAATGGGCGTTTCGTTCGGTGATTACAACAACGACGGTTTGCTTGATCTGCACGTCACGAATATGAGTTCGACCGCCGGAAACCGGATTTTAACGAGACTTTTTCCGAATGCGAGTGCGAAAGACAACGTGCTGAAAAAACTCGCGGCGGGAAATAATTTATACGAAAATACGGGTGACGGAAAATTCAAAGACGTAACAAGCGAAGTCGGCGGTTTCGGCGGCGGTTGGGCTTGGGGCGGCGGTTTCATTGACTTTGACAACGACGGGTGGGAAGACATCTACACACCGAACGGATTTATTTCCGGCAAGTCAATGAAGGACACCTGATCGCAGTTCTGGCGTCAAGTTGTGACGCAGTCAAACGACGGAAAAGATGAAAAAGGTGCGCTTCGTTCAGACCAAAATCAGTTGATGTTCGGTCAGGGATTTTCCTTCAGCGGCTACGAACGCGATCCTTTATATTTGAATTTGGGCGGCAAGAAATTTACCGACATTTCGGGCGTTTCGGGAATTGATTCGATCACCGACGGACGCGCCGGAGTTTTTGCAGACTTTGACAACGACGGCGATCTCGACGTTTTTTCGACGACGATTCAGAATCAGACGCATCTGCTTTTTAGAAACAATGTCGGACAGGACAATAATTTTCTGCGCGTAATTTTGGAAGGCGACGGCAAAACGATTTCCCGCGACGCTTTCGGTTCGGTCGTTCGCGTGAAAACTTCGAGCGGCATCGAAACAAAAATAAAATCCGGCGGTTCGGGTTTTATTTCGCAGAACGATCCGCGTCTTGTGTTCGGTTTGGGAAAAGACGAACGCGCTGAATCAATTGAAGTTATGTGGGCAAACGGCAAAGTCGAAAAATTTGGCGGCGATGCTCTGGCAAATTCGACGCTCGTTTTGAAACAGGGAAACGGCAAAATCGAGACGGCGAAATTGGCGAAAACAAATCTGCCCGATCCGATGACGAAAGCCGAGATGTTTGCCGAAACTCTGCACATCAAGATCGGCAAACCGCTGCCCGATTTCGCTCTGAAAACTCTGGCGGGCGCGCCGAGTTCGATGAAAAAGGAATTGGAAACCGGACGGCAGACTTTGATCAATATCTGGGCGACGTGGTGCATTCCGTGCGCCGCCGAAATGCCGGAGCTTGAAAAGATGAAAGGAAAACTCGCCGCCCGCGGAATTGACCTGCTCGGTTTGAACGTCGATGCGGAAAAAGATGTGAACATTAAAGGATATGTTGTAAAAAAACAGGTGACTTATCCGATCTTGGTCGGCGGCGTGATGGCAATCGAGCAGATTTATGCGACCGACGAGTTAGCTGTGCCTTTAACAATTTTGGTTGATGAAAACGGGATTGTCACGGATTTGATTCCGGGATGGTCAAAAGAAACACAGCGAAAATTCGCCGCGCTTGCCGGAGAAACGGAAAATGCTGAAAAAGTTACGATCAAATCCGGCGGAAAGCGGTAAACAGTTCGCTGTAATGAATTGGAGAATTTAATAATTATGAAAATGGTAAAGCATTCTATAATTTTGTCATTTATTTTTGTCCTGCTTTTTTCGGGTTTATCGCTGAACACGAAAGCTCAGCAGAATATCAAATTATCCGAAATTGACGATATAAACGGGAAATCGCCAACAAAATCCGCCGCTTACGATTGGTTGGACATCGCGCTTGAGGCGACGGCGCGGGAACACGAACGCCACGCGCCGCGCCCGACGGTTGGCTCGAGAATGCTTTTTATAATTACGAATTCGATGTATGACGCGTGGGCGGCTTACGACGACAAAGCGGTCGGAACGCAGCTCGGCGGAACATTGCGCCGACCAAAATCCGAGCGCACCGAACAAAACAAACGCATCGCTATCGCTTATGCGACTTATCGCGCGATGAGCGATCTTTTCGGCGACGACAAAGAATGGATTGATGACCAAATGCGTAAAAACGGCTACGATCCGAACAATGATACGAAAGATGTAACAACGCCGGAAGGAATCGGAAATGTTGCGGCGGCGGCAGTTATCGAATTTCGCCACCACGACGGCGCGAATCAACTCGGCGACGAACAAGGTTCGAACGGCAAGCCTTATTCCGATTACACATTTTATCGTCCGGTCAACGCTTTGGACAAAATTTCCGATCCCGACTGCTGGCAGCCGATCGAATTTACGCTGACCGACGGCAAAAAAGCTACGCCCGGATTTTTAACGCCGCAGTGGTATCGCGTCAAAACTTTCGGTTTGGAACGCAGCGATATGTTTCGCCCCGCGCCGCCGCCGAAAGTCGGTTCGGAAGAACTCAAAAAAGAAGTTGACGAAGTGATTATGTATAACTCGAGTTTGACGCTCGAGCAGAAAGCGATCGTCGAATTTATGCGCGACGGACCGCGTTCGACCGGACAATCGGGACATTGGTTGAGACTCGCGCAAGCCGTTTCTCTGCGCGACAAAAACGGTACGGACAAAGACGTCAAAATGTATTTTTCAGTCGGCGCGGCAACGTTTGACGCGTTTATCGCTTCGTGGGAAGCAAAACGCTACTATGATTCGGCGCGTCCGTGGACGCTGATTCGTTATTATTACAAAGGTCAAAAAATCCGCGGTTGGGGCGGAGTCGGCAAAGGAGTTTCGACGATTCCCGCCGAAGAATGGCATCCGTATTCGCCGCTTTCGTTTATTACGCCGCCGTTTCCGGGTTACGTTTCCGGTCACAGCACGGTCAGCGCGGCGGGCGCGAAAATCCTCGAACTTTATACGGGCAGCGATTTCTTCGGCGCGACCGAACAGCGTCATCCCGGCGAATTGACCGAAGAAGGAGTTTCCTGCGAACTAAAACAAAGTTTTGACGGAAAACCCGGCGCGACGGTCGAAGGCGACGGAATCGTTACGCTGAAAATGCCGACATTTTCAGCGGCGGCGGAAATGGCTGGACTTTCGCGCGTGATGGGCGGTTATCATATTCAAGCCGACAACATCGCCGGTCTGGAACTCGGGCGCAAAGTTTCAAATCATATTTTTCCGAAGATCGAAAGTTATTTTAACGGAACAGCAGCGGGAAATAAAGATAATATGAAAATGACCGCCGCGAAATAATTTCCATTTTTTCGGACAAAAGAAATTTATTTTAGCCACAGATTTACACAGATTTACACGGATAATTTTTAGTTTTTCATCTCGTGTTCATCCGTGAAAATCTGTGGCTTAATAGTTTTGTAAATGAACAAACAAGAAAACAAAAAACGCAGAATCGCCGTCGTTACGACTTCACGCGCCGATTACGGTCATCTTTACTGGACGCTGAAAGAAATCGAAAATCGTCCCGAAATTGACTTGAAGCTAATCGCTCTCGGCGCACATTTTTCGCCGGAATTCGGCAACACTTTTAAGGAGATCGAAGCAGACGAATTTACGATTGATGAGCGAGTCGAATGTCTTTTAAGTTCCGATTCCGATGTCGGAATGGCGAAAACTATCGGCGTGGCGACGCTTGGTTTGGCAGATGTTTTGGGAAAAATGCGTCCCGACATTTTGCTTTTGATCGCCGACCGCTACGAAATGCTCGCTCCGGCGGCGGTCGCGCTGGCGTTGCGGATTCCGATCGCACACATTGAAGGCGGCGATGTCAGCGAAGGCGCGATTGACGATGCCGTGCGAAACGCGCTGACGAAAATGAGTCATCTGCATTTTACGACGAGCGAAAATTCCCGCAAAAGAGTTTTGGCGATGGGCGAAGAAAATTGGCGCGTAACACGAGTCGGTTCGCCGTCGCTCGACAATTTGCGGCGACGAAAACTTTTTTCGCGTGAAGATTTGGAAAACGATCTCAAACTGAAATTCGACGAAAAAACGATCGTCGTCGCATATCATCCCGTAACGATTCAGCGCGACACGGTTTCCGAAGCCGACGCGGTCTTCGACGCACTTGAAAAATCTTCGCAACAAATAATTTTCTGTTATCCGAATTCCGATGCCGGAAGTTACCAACTTATCGAACGCGCCAGAAAATTTTGTGAAAATCGTAAAAACGCGCATCTTTTCGTTAATTTAAATCATTTGAAATACTGGAGTTTACTCAAATATTCCGATTTGCTTTTAGGAAATTCCAGCAGCGGAATTATGGAAACGGCATCGCTCGCACTTCCGACGGTGAATATCGGAATTCGTCAAAAAGGACGCGAACGTCCACCGAATGTTATTGATGCTTCGCCGGAAACCGAGGCGATTTTGCAGGCGATCCAAAAAGGTTTGAGCGCGGATTTCAGAAAATCGCTCGAAGGAATGACGAATCCATACGGCGACGGACACGCTTCGGAAAAGATCGCGGAAATTTTATCCGAAACCGAACTCGGCGATAAACTTTTAGTAAAACGCTACGTTCCGCTTGAAACAGGCAAAACGGGAAAGTAAAAGAAATATTTAGCCACAGATTTTCACAGATAAACTCAGATAAAAATGTAATAATTATTGATTGGTATCAGTTTTTATCATCCGTGTTAATCTGTGAAAATCTGTGGCAAAAAAATTAAAAAATATGAAAATTCCGCTTTCTGCGCCTGACATTACGGAAAAAGAGATCGAAGCAGTAACAGAAGTTTTGCGCTCGCCGAATCTCAGTTTGGGTCCGAAACTCGCCGAATTCGAGCAGAAGTTTGCCGAATTTATCGGAACAAAACACGCTGTTGCCGCTAATTCCGGCACAAGCAGTTTGCATCTTTGCGTTCGCGCGCTCGGATTAAAATCGGGCGACGAAGTTATCACCACGCCGTTTAGTTTTATCGCGTCCGCCAGCGTTTTGTTATTTGAAAATTGCGTTCCGGTTTTTGTTGATATTGACCCGAAAACATTGAATATTGATGCTGAAAAAATCGAAGCGGCAATCACGGAAAAAACGAAAGCGATTATGGTCGTTCACGTTTTCGGTCGTCCGTCGCCGATGCGCGAAATTAAGCAAATTACCGAAAAATATAACTTAAAAATTATCGAAGATGCGTGCGAAGCGATCGGCGCAGAATATGACAATGAGCCAGTCGGAAATTTAGGCGATTGCGGAGTTTTCGCATTTTATCCGAACAAACAAATCACGACGGGCGAAGGCGGAATTATTTTAACCGACGATGATCTCATCGCCCAAAAATGCCGGATGATGCGAAATCAAGGACGCGACACGAATCTCGAATGGTTCGACCACGCTGAACTCGGCTACAATTATCGAATTTCCGACATAAATTGCGCTCTCGGCATCACGCAGCTCGAACGAATCGAAGAAATTTTATTGCAAAGAGAAACCGCCGCGCGAAAATATCACGAACGCTTAAAAGACAATCCGCATCTCATTTTACCCGACATCGAATTTCAAAATGGAATTACGAGTTGGTTTGTTTATGTGATTCGATTGAGCGAAAATTTTACAAAAGATCAGCGCGATTTTGTCGTGCGGGAAATGCAAAACAGCGGAATCGGTTGCGGACGATATTTTGCGCCGATTCATCTGCAGCCGCTTTTCGTCATAAGATTCGGTTACAAAACGGGCGATTTTCCGATTTCCGAACAAGTCGCCGAAAGAGTTATCGCGCTTCCGTTTTTCAACAAAATTTCCGACGCGCAAATCGAAGAAGTTTGTGAAAAGTTGGAAAAATTGGTCGGCGAAATTGCAGATTAAATTGTGTGAAGAATTATTTTGCCCGCGAAATTGCGCAAAAAAATTGTAATTTAACAATTTTAATTGTAATTACCGGCTTCATTTTTAACTGAAATTTTTTCGCGTAATTTCGCGCTTTTCGCGGGCAAAATAATCATTTTTCGTTTCAAATGTTAAGATAATTTTATGAAAGTAAATTTGCGGTTTTCCGTTTCAGCATTACTAATTTTGACGGTTTCATTCGCCGTCTGGCTCGTTTTGCCGTCAAACTTTCTTGTTAAAGTTTTAGCGCAAAATGATAAAGAAATTTCGGCGGAAAACATTGAAAATTCGTATCGCGCAAATAACATCGGCGTTGCGCGGCTCGAACAATTCGATTATGCGGAAGCCGTGAAATCTTTCAGGAAAGCGGTCGAACTCAATCCGAAATCAAAACTTGCCAATATAAATCTAGCAATCGCACAGTTTAACGCGCAAAAGTTCGAAGAAGCGCAGAAATCCGCCGTCATCGCCGACGAACTCGCGCCGGACAAACCGCAGCCGTCGTATATGCTCGGTCTGATCGCACGAAATCAGAATCGCACGGATGAAGCCGTCGCGTTTTTTGAAAAAGTTCTCAAATTCGACCCGAACGATGTCGGCGCGAACGTCAATCTCGGACAAATTTACATTCAACAAAAAAATTACGCCGAAGCGGAAAAGAATTTTCGTACGGCGATTGCCGCCGAACCGTATAATTCGACCGCGCTTTACAATTTAGCGACCGTGCTTTTGCGAAACGACGCGCGCGACGAAGGCAAGCAGTTGATGAAAAATTTTCAGGATTTGCGGCAATCCGGCGCGGCGACGAATATCGGGCAAAATTATCTCGAACAAGGTCGCTACGCCGAAGCCATCGCTTCGACAGGCGCGGAAAATGAACTCGTTGACAAAACCGCGCCGAAAGTTTCATTTCAGGAAACAAAGATCGGTCTGGAAAACGTAAAACCCGAAAAATCGCCGACGCTTCACGATGCGGCGTTTTTCGATTTCGATTCGGACGGCGATTCGGACATAATTCTGACAAATCCGGCGAAAATCTTTCGCAACGACGGCGGGAAATTTGTTGATATAACAAAAGATTCCGGCGATTTTGCCAAAAGTTCAAATGAAATCGGTTATCGCGTTGTTACGGGCGATTTTGACAACAATAATTTGAACGACATTTTCGTTTTGCGACCGAAACAAAACACACTTTATAAAAATCTCGGAAACGGAAAATTCGCGGATGTTACGGCGACTGCGAAAATTCCCGCCAACGAAACAGAAACTCCAGCAAATTCAGCGGCTTTTGCAGATGTCGACCACGACGGCGACCTTGATATTGTCATCGGCGGTTCTGGAAAAACGACGAACAAACTTTTTCGCAACAACGGCGACGGCACTTTTGTTGATTACTCAAAGGAAGCGAAAATAAACGGCATAATGACGGCAGTGAGCGTCGTTCCGACCGATTATGACAATCGGCGCGACATTGATCTGCTCTTTTTATCTGCAAATGAAAATCCGGTTTTGTATCGAAATTTGCGTGATACGAGTTTCCGCAACGTCGCTGAAGAAGTCGGTTTAAATACAAAAGGAACTTGGACTTGCGCCGCTGTCGGAGATTTTAACAAAGATTCTTATGTTGATTTCTTTTTCGGGCAAAAAGGAAAATCGGGAATTTGGGCAGTTTCCGACGGACGCGGGAAGTTCGTTTTAAAAGACGCGCCGACGGAAACAGAAAACGCAAATGCCGCACAGTTTGTTGATTATGATAATGACGGTTTGCTCGATCTGGTGGTCAACACGCCGAAAGGTTTGACGGCGATCAGAAATTTGGGCGACGGTTGGGCAAAAGCCGATTCGAAGATTTTTAAAACAACATTCGCAGCTTCCGATGAATTACTTGCGTCCGATGTTGATAACGACGGCGACATTGATCTTTTAACTTTTGACGAGAATGGAACGCCGCATTTTTTGCAAAATGACGGCGGAAATGCGAACAATTCGGATATTGTTTTTCTGCAAGGTCGCGTCAGTAATCGCACGGGAATCGGCGCGAAAATTGATATGCGTTCGGGAAGTTTGACGCAGAAATTGGAAAGCTATTCGGCAAGTCCGATGCCCGCGCCTTCGGAAATTCATTTCGGTTTGGGAAAGCGGGAAAATCCCGATGCCGTGCGCGTGATCTGGACTTCGGGCGTTGTTCAAGCGGAAATCGAATATCCGAATGAGAAAACGGCGACGGCGAAAAATTTTGAAGTTACGAAGATCGAAGAACTCGACCGCAAACCGTCTTCGTGTCCTTATCTTTACACCTGGAACGGCGAAAAATTCGAGTTCATTACGGATTTTCTCGGCGGCGGCGAGATGGGGAATTGGCAGGGAAAAGGCGTTTATAACAATTCCGATTCCGACGAATTCGTGCGGATAACTTCCGATCAGTTAAAGCCGAAAAACGGCAAATACGAGATTCGCATAACGAACGAACTCGAAGAAGTTTTGTTTTTGGACAAATTAAAACTCGTCGCGGTCGAACACGATGCAGACACGGAAGTCTTTCCGAATGAAGGTTTAGGAATTCCGACTGCCGGACAGAAAATTTTGTATTCGGCGAAAAATGCACACGCGCCGATTTCAGCAGTTGCGACGAACGGCGAAAATATCTTGCCGAAAATCGAAAAACTCGACCGCGTTTTTTACGACGATTTCAAGTCTCTAAACATTCGCGGTTACGCCGAAACTCATAATTTAACTTTGAATTTGGACGACAAGAAAAATTACAAAGGCAGAACGCTTTTGCTTTTAACAGGTTGGACGGATTACGCTTTCTCGTCGGACAATCTCGCCGCATCGCAGAGCGGGAAATCGCAATTCTTGCCGCAATTGCAGGTCAAAAATAAACGCGGCGAATGGCAAACCGTGATTGACAGCATCGGAATTTCCATCGGGCGACCGCAAACTTTGGTCGTTGATCTGACCGGAAAATTTCTCACCGATTCGCGCGAAGTTCGGATTGTTACAAATTTTAAAACTTTTTGGGATTCAATTGCGGTTGACACGAGCGAGCAAAATTCAAACTTGAAAACAACCGAAATCAAACCCGCAAACGCCGATTTGCGCGAACGCGGATTTTCCGTTGAAACGAGAATGAATGAAATGATCGCGCCTGATTATCAAAAAGTTGTCAGCGACGGACGATGGAAATATTTCGCCGGAAAATTTACCCGAACGGGCGACGTAAAACCTTTACTGAATGAAATTGACGACGTTTTCGTAATTTCAAAAACCGGCGACGAACTCGTTTTAAGTTTCGACGCTTTGCCCGTTTTGCCGAAAAACAAAAAATACACGTTTTTACTTTACGCTGACGGTTACAGCAAAGAAATGGACATCAATTCCGCCTCGCCGGACGCGGTTTTTCCGATGCCTTTTAAGGCGATGACGAAATATCCATACGGCAAAAACGAGCGTTTTCCAATGACCGAAGATAAGCAGAAAATCTACGACGAATACACGACGCGAACCGTAAAAGACTTTCTGCCGCGCATCACGACATTATTGTTGAAATAAAATTTTTAGAATTAATGTTAAAATTCAGCAAGAAAAGGTAAATAAAATGACGGAGCAAACCAGCATAACTTTAAAACTACCGAAAAATCTCGGCTTGAGCGACTTTGAAATAAGAATGCTTTTGGCTTCAAAACTTTACGAAACGGGCAACATAAGTTCGGGACAAGCGGCGGAAATTGTCGGGTTATCAAAAAGAGCGTTTATCGAATTGCTGGGCAAATATAATGTATCGGTTTTCGGCTATACATTAGATGAGGAAAATTTATCACTCTTATGAAAAGGATCGTTATTTCCGATACGAGTTGTTTGATAATTTTGAGCAAAATAAATTTGACGGAAATTTTGCGTCTTCTTTTTGGTGAAGTTTGGATAACGGAACAGGTAAAAAATGAACTCGGTGAGCAGTTGCCCGAATGGATTATTGTTAAAAAAGCGGATGCGGTTCGAACTTCCAAAATAATCGCCTTAAATTTGGACGAAGGCGAAGCAAGCGCGATGGCTTTGTATTTGGAACAAACCGAAGACGCTTTATTAGTTATAGAAGAACGCAAAGGCAGACTTATTGCCAGAGATTTGGGTATTAAAATTATCGGCACGCTCGGCATTATTATCAAAGCTAAAGAAGCCGGATTTATCAAAGATATGCAGGAAATAGTTGAGATTTTAGAACAAACCGATTTTCGACTTTCACCGATTCTCAAACGCCAATTGCTCGATATTTAGCAGTTAAATTAATTTCGTGATTATGGAACACATCAGATATTCTGCCGCCGCTTGCCAGACGGATTTAATAAATCCGACGAAACGCAGCGAAATGCGTGGGAATACGGACAGAATTCTTTCGATAATTGATTCGGCGGTTGCGGGAAGCGCGCCGTTTTTGCCCGTTAAACTCGTGACCTTTCCCGAATTCGCGCATTGTGCGCCGGTTTTTGAAACGGCGCAGGAATTGCTCGAAAAACTCGCGGTCGAAATTCCGAATGAACATACTGACCGTTTGGTCGAAAAGGCGAAAGAACACAATATTTACATTCAAAGCGGTTCGATGCTCGAACGCGACGCGAAATATAAAAACGCGCTTTTTAACACGACCTGTCTGATAGCGCCGGAAGGAATTTTGTATAAATACCGCAAGGTCAACACTTGGATTCCGTATGAAGTTCACACGAGTCCGCACGACATCGAAGGTTATGAGGAAGAGCTTTTTCCGGTCGCCGACACGCCGATCGGAAAATTGGGAACGGCGATTTGTTACGATTGGCTTTTCCCGGAAGTTTTGCGGCAGCTTGCGGCGAACGGCGCGGAAGTTTTGATTCGAGTTTCGGCTTATATGGACCCGTGGAACGCGACCGCGCCGATGGATTGGTGGACGATCATCAATCGTGCGAGAGCGATCGAAAATACGGCGTTTGTCGTCGCTTCAAATCAAGCCGCACAGTTGAAAAATTACCCGCCGTATTCGTGGTCGGGCGGCAGTCAAATTGTTGATTTTGAAGGCAGATTGCTCGCCGACGCTTCGCCGGGAGCGGGCGAGAGAATCGTCGTTGCTCCGATTGATATTTCGGCTTTAAGACACGAACGCGAAGTTCGCAAAGGTCATTCATTTCTCGCACATTTGCGAACGGAGGCTTATCCGGTTTACGGGAAACATTTTTATCCGCCGGAAAATAATCGGCAAAAAATGTTGACTTATGAAGAAAACCTAGAGTTGATTGAAAAATCGAAAAACAATGTGGAGTCCGATAAAAAATCGAATTCCTGAGATAAGTAAATCAGTTAGCAGTAAACAAAACGGGAAACGGGATTTTTATATTACAAGTCTGTTTGTAATATATTCCTCGACAGCAACCTCAAGTGCGCCGCCGAGAGCCGAACCTTTCGGTTCACCGCATTCAACCGTCCACGACGATGTTTTGCCGACAATACTTCTTTTTACTGCTTCTCGAAGCGGATTATTGATGTATTTCCAGCCATATACAAGTCGTCCGCTGACAATTACTTTTTGAATTCCGATGCCCATAATGACATTGGAAATACCGATGCCGAGATATTCTCCGATTTTTTCGAGCGTTCTCTGCGCTCTGATTTCCCCGGATTCGGCGCGGGCAACAATTTCAACAAAACGCGGCATTTTTCCCGCTTCAAATGTCGCGCGGTCGCCGGTATAGAGAGAAGCGGCGGATGAAGCCGATGCATATTTTTCCCAACAACCGCGATTTCCGCAGACGCATTGTTTACCGCCCGCCATAATCGTCATATGACCGAATTCTCCGGCACTTCCTTGTCCACCTTCCGTGCCGCGGTAGATTTCGCCGTCAATAACCAACCCGACACCGATTCCCGTTCCCGAACGAATCAAAATAAAGTTGCTGAGCAAACCGTCCGGCAATTCCTGCATTTTCATTTTGGACTCGAAGATCGCCGCCGCCGTCGAGTCATTTTCGACGACCACCGGAACATTGCCGAAATCCAATTTATCCGCAATTGGAATGTTAGTCCAACCCAGATGCGGCGCATAGAGCAACTTTCTCCGCGTTTCATCCGTCGGACCCGGAACGCTGACTCCAACAGTTCTCAATTTGCGATTTTTGACTTCGGCACATAATTTTTCAATTTTTCCCCGCGCTGTTTTTAGAGCAGCAAAAGGATTTGTCGGCGTTTTAAATTCTTCTTCCGCTAGGACTTCACCGACAATAGTTGCCAAACCGACCTGACTGTGCCGAACGCCAAGGTTCAAACCGACAAAAAAATCGTCCTCGTCATTAAAATATAAACCTATCGGCGGTCGTCCCTGTAAACGATTTGTATCTTCTTTTCGATAAGATTTTTCACGAATGATGTCGCTCGCAATCAACGGTTTGACAATATCCGTTACCGTGCTGCGGTTTATATCTAGATGACGAGCGATTTCAATCCGCGAAATAGGCTGCAAACCGCGAATAATACGCAAAAGCATCCGCGTCGTTTTTGCGGGATTTAACATATTTGTTTTACGTTCGGCTTTAACTTCGGATACAAAAACATTCATTTTTTTTACTCAAATCACTAAATACAAGAAGACACAGGCAAAAATTTATAACCAAATGAAGCATAACAAAAGTAAGTTTCCCTAAGCAATGCTTGTTTTTTGCTACTAAGTAAAAGACAAAATTATTTTTATAAATACTCTGTCCTTAAAGTTAATTTTGTGTTCTGCTCATAATTTGCTCGAGATTTTTTTGATTGCTTCGATTATATGTCTCAAATGAAATATAATCTGGCGGCTTAAGCCATTAGAATTGAAATCTTGCGACAAAGGATTTCAATATATTTAAATGTGGCAAATAAGGCAGAAGATTAAAAGCATAAAAATCCTTTTTTTTATTTCACTAACTTTTACTTTCCCATCCTTCACTGAGATGGTTTAATTATCCAAGAGGAAAACTCTCTGTAAAATGAGAGTGTGAAAAAATACGATAAGGAATTCAAAAAAGAAACAGTTAAAAAGTATTTGGACGGGCAATCGGTAGTTTCGATCTCCTGGGAGCTGGGCGTAAATGAGAACACGATTTACAAGCAACTGTAATAAAAATCAAATCGAAACAGACGACCAGAATGAATTGTCTCTGGCAATGGCATTCAAGCATCACAATAATTTTCTGGCAGCCGCAATAATCGCCACCTTCGATGGTTTGCCGTGTTCTTTGAGTCTTTGATAAAACTGATTGATCGTCCCGGTTGCAGTGGATTGCCGCAATGGTTGCCATGTAGAGTGCCTTTCTGACCTGACTTCGACCGCCAATAATGCGTCTTTGTCCACGATGCCGTCCGCTATCGGCGGCAGACGGAGCCAATCCGACTAAGGCAGAAATTTCTTTGGCGGAAATCTTTCCCGGCTCCGGCAGTTCGGCGAGCAGCGTCGCGGAAGCCGCCGGTCCGATGCCTGAAACCGACTGGAGGCATTAATCCAACTACTGAAACGGTTGATGATCTTTGATTTTCTGCTGTAAATCGGTATCAATGGCTTGAATTTTTGTTTCCAGCCATTGCAGATGGCTGGTGATACTTGATTTGATGGAGACGGTAGCTTGTTTTTAACGCGTCTGCCCGGTAGCTTTCATAATCACCAACTGCCCGCGACGAGCAACCGATTCAGCCAACTGCGCCTGTTCAGAACTGGGAAGCTAATAGAGCAAAGTGTTTAGTTATTTGTCCGAAGACAGCAAGCATAGCGGCATCAATGCGATATGTTTTCGCCAGCTTGCCTAGTCCTTTGGCAAAGTCTCGAACGCGCTTCGGATTAACGAGTACACCGGCAGTTTTCAGTTCATCAACATCGAAACGGTTAAAGTTTCATAACCGCCCGAAGCTTCGATGACGATGCGCGACAGACTTGGAAACGTCTGCCAAATTTTAGCCAAATCAGTTAATGCCGCTTGGCTGTTGGCGATGCTCATAGTTGATTGATCACCGATTAAGGAAAATAATTAATTCGTCTTTGGCGACATCAATACCAATATTGATAGTGTTAAATAGCTTTCCCATACTTGTAAAAGATGCGGTCTTTGCTGACCAGGTAACTGTTCGGGTTAAACTAAATTTGAAGAAACGAGTAACCTTACTTATGAATGGTTTCTGGAACCTATTATAAATTGGTATTTCGTTTCTTTTTTGGCAGTCAATTTTTATCATCTAATTGCCAAACTTAATATATAAGTGGAAAAAGGATATTTTGTCAGTTGACAGTGAAGTTGACCAAGAGAAACTGAAGATGAAAAAACGTATCATCGAACTGCAGAGTGTAGACGCGAAATCTTAAAAAAGGCGGCACTTATCTTCGGCAGAAGCGGGTAGAGTGGTATTGGTTCATTGAAAATCAAAAAGATTGTCATCCGGTGCGTCTGTTATGTCGGGTGATGAAATCGAGCGAAGCGGCATTTTACGCCTGGCAAAGCGGGCGGACGTATCGTTTCAGTGAAGTAAAGGCGCAAGTTGCGGAAAAGGTCAAAGAGGTTTTCTATCTGCATCGGCGCAGATATGGGGCAAGAAGGATTTCCGCCGAACTCAAAGATGAAGGCATAATGGTTGGACGCCGATTAGCGTCGATCATTGATGAAACGGCAGAATCTGACGGCGATCAGAGCGAAGCGGTTTGTGTTACAGACGACCGATTCCCGACACGAATTCGGATATGAGCCGAATTTGCTAAAGGATGTATTGAATACGCCGGGCGGACGCGGCGAATTATTGGTCGGTGATATTACTTATCTGCCACTGCAAAACGGAAAGTTTTGTTATCCGGCGACGTAATTGTTACAATAGCGGCGCAAGCCGAAAGTTTCTTTTCGCGCTTCAGGGCGGAATCATTAGAAGACGGCAAGTTCGAGTCGTCAACAAGCGAGATCGGAGTATCTTCAGTTGTATTGAAGGTTACTATAACCGAATTCGCAGACATTCCAGTTTGGGATATGTTAGTTCAGTGGATTATGAAAAGCATTCGAAAATAAAACAAATAAAGAGCAGGGAGAGTTTTGTTTCTTGTTTAACTTGACTATTTCCACTAATCGAAGATGGAGAGTTTGAAGATGTCGAACAAGCCCGCAGTGAAATTTTCAGTTATATCGAAGGTTATTACAATCAAGTGAGATGACATTCGAGATGGAGTTATAAATAAAAAATCGAGGAAACAAAAAGACAGTTTTTCGTCTAAAATAACTTGACCATCTTACCTTTGCGTAGTTGAAAAATCATCGGCGATTAAGCAAAGAATATGAACTGTTTGTACCAAAAAGAGCGAAACGACGATTCAGATCGCAGTTATGAGTCTGATACTTCGCCGATTAAAATCAAATTAAATTTTCAAATAGTTTCTTAAGTTGTGAACGCGACTTAAGCCAAGTATTTTATAACAAATCAACTTTGCGGAACTGGTTCGGTTATAGTTGGAACGGATTGGGAATTTTTAGGACTAATATCGGCGTTTGCAGCGTAATTATTGCCGGAAACATGGAGCAAATCGCCCTCGAGAACATAAGCAGTTTCGCCGTGCTGCGTGATGTCGAGTCCGGTATTTTCGTCCGGTTTGCTGACGCGCACGCCGATTGTTAAGTCAACTACTTTCAAGATCAGATACGAACCGACGACCGATAAAACAATGGCAATTCCAATTCCTATTAATTGATTAATAATCTGCGACGGATTGCCGTCAATCCAACCGACCGGAAGTGCATTTCCGGCGGTGTCTTTGAAGACGGGGTTTATTGAACTCGTGGCTAAAACTCCTGTTAAAATTGCGCCGAAGATTCCGCCAATGCCGTGTATCCCGAAAACGTCGAGCGTGTCGTCGTAGCCGACCAATCTTTTGACCTCGCAAACCATAAAATAGCAGACCGCGCCGGCGATCAATCCGATGAAAATTGCCGAAATCGGCGACACGAAACCAGCCGCCGGAGTTATGCAAACAAGACCTGCAACTGCACCGGAAATCGCGCCGAGCGCGGTGGGTTTGCCGTGTTTGACCCATTCGATAACTGTCCAAGTCAGCATCGCGGTCGCCGCGGCAAAATGCGTTGTTACAAAGGCATTCGTCGCCAATGCGTTTGCCGAAAGCGCGCTTCCGGCGTTAAATCCGAACCATCCGAACCATAAAAGTCCCGCACCGATCAAGCTGAAAACCGTGTTATGCGGCGCGGTCGGTTCGTTGTTGTAATCAATTCTTTTCCCTAAATAAAGAGCGCAGACGAGAGCCGAAACGCCCGAAGAAATATGCACGACCGTTCCGCCCGCAAAATCGAGCGCGGGAAAAGTTCCGCCGAGCGCGGCGTTCAAAAAACCGCCTTCGCCCCAAACCATATGCGCGAGCGGAAAATAAACGAGCAAAGTCCACAGCGTCGTAAATGCGAGCTTTGCCGGGAAACGAATTCGCTCGGCAAACGCGCCCGTTATCAGCGCGGGCGTGATGATCGCAAACATCAGTTGAAAGATCATAAACGACTGCTGCGGCAGAGTCGCCGAATAAGTCGCGTTCGGATCGCCCGTTACGCCGCGCAAAAATGAAAATTCGAGTCCGCCGATAAATGCGTTTCCTTGTGAAAACACGAGGCTATAACCGACAAACGCCCACAAAAGCGTAACGATCCCGATAGAAATCAAACTCTTGAGCATCGTCGAAAGCACATTTTTCTGACGAACAAGTCCGCCGTAAAAAAGCGCGAGTCCGGGAACCGTCATCAGCAAAACCAACGCTGAACACAATAAAACCCACGCATTATCCGCGCTCGCCTGCGCCGAACTTGCGTCCGTTTCGAGTTTTGCGATGCGCTCATTTATGTCCTGCGCGAAGGCGAACAACGGCGAAATTAAGACTAAAACTGAAAATAAAATTGCTCTGAAACTAAAATGTTTGTTCATTTTGTAATTTACTTTTTGGAAATCGGTTCGTGATTTTCAAGTTTTCTTGTTTCGCAATAAGCGTTCCATTTTTTCGAGTTTTACTGAACTGCCTGTATTTATTCAAGATTAATTTTATTTGCCGATTTTGTTTCGTTTTTATCTGACAATTTTGTAAGATTTGTCAATTTTACACCACAAAATTGTCGGAAACGCACACTTTTTCGATAGTTGTTTTGCTTCATTTAGATTTATTGGTAAAATCCAGTTTACCGCAAAGATTTATCTGACAATTTTGTAGGAAATGGGCGAATCAAATCTGAAAATAATAAAAAAAATCGTCGAAGCACTCGGTGATCTGCAAACTCCGAAATCCAATCTCACGAATGTTCTGGAGATTTTATCCGAAACTTTTTCCGTTAGTAGAAGTTTTCTTTTTGTTTATCAGGCGGAAGCTGAAAAACTGATGCCCGTTGCGGTAAACGGACTTGATGCCGTCGAATTCAGAAGGTTGGAAAATAAGGCTGAAAAGAGTTTATTTCAGAAAGTTTTCGATGAAAATAAAGTTTTGACTTCGAATATGAATTCGGAAACTTCGCTCGATTTTCTGCAAAAAACGGACGAAAAAACGATGTTGATTTGTCTGCCCGTCAATCTCGAAAACAAAACGCTCGGAGTTTTTGCGGCGGAATTTGTCGAAACAAAAGATTTCGATGTGGAAAATACGAAACTTTTTCTGAGCGTCGTCGCTTCTCTTTTAGCGCAGAATTTCAGGATCGAAAATGCGATTTCGCTCGAAAAACAAAGACTCGACGAAGAAAACACTTCTCTGCGTCAGGAATTAAAGGAAAAATACGATTTTTCAAACATCATCGGAAATTCGTCGCCGATGAAAAATGTTTACGATCAAGTCGCGCAGGTCGCGCGTTCAAATGCGACGGTTTTGCTTCGCGGCGAATCGGGAACGGGAAAAGAACTCATCGCACATTCGATTCATTACAATTCCCTGCGCTCGAAAAAACCGTTCGTCAAAGTAAATTGCGCGGCTTTGCCGGAAACATTGATCGAATCGGAGCTTTTCGGTTTTGAAAAAGGCGCGTTCACGGGCGCGGACAGACGCAAAAAAGGACGTTTTGAAATGGCGGACGGCGGCACGATATTTCTTGATGAAATCGGCGATCTGCCGCCGCAAACTCAGATAAAACTTCTGCGCGTGATTCAAGAAAGAGAATTCGAGCGTCTCGGCGGAACGGAAACAATAAAGATAAATGTTCGCTTGATTACAGCGACGAACAAAAATCTCGAAGACGAAATTGCAAACGGAACTTTCCGCGAAGATCTTTATTATCGTTTGAATGTTTTCACGATTTTTCTGCCCGCGTTGCGCGAGCGAAAAGCCGACATTTTGCTGCTCGCAGAATATTTTCTCGCCAAATACGAACGCGAACACGGCAAGGAAATTAAACGAATTTCAACGCCCGCGATTGATATGATGACGCGCTATCATTTTCCCGGAAACGTGCGCGAACTCGAAAATGTCGTCGAACGCGCTGTTCTGGTTTGTGATTCCAATGTTATTCACGCTTATCATCTGCCGCCGAGTTTGCAGACGGCGGAAGTTTCGGGAACGGTTACGCAGATGACTTTGACTTCGGCGGTCGAAGCGTTTGAAAGCGATCTGATTCAGGACGCGCTCAAATCAACCGGCGGAAATGTTACGCAAGCGGCGAAAATGCTGGATTCGACGGAAAGAATAATCGGTTACAAAGTAAAAAAATACGGCATTGATCCGACACGTTTTAAATGATTTTTTGCCCGCGAAATACGCGAAAGGGCGCGAAAAAAAGAGAAGTCAAATATCAGGTTTCAAATTTCAAATAATTTATCGTTTTAATCGTTTTTCTTTTATTACTCTCTTAACTTTTTTCGCGTATTTTCGCGTATTTCGCGGGCAAATATTCTTGAATATTTTCTCGTCAACAAAATTTCGTTGCCAACTTTTCCATTGCGCGTGATAATCTGATGGCAGGTAAAAGTTTTATGAAAATCAAAATCATTCTGACAATGCTGATCTTATTCGGCGCGGCAAATATTTTCGGGCAAGTGAAAAAAGCTGAAACTGTAAAGATGGAAACTCAAGCAGTTGAACGCGAGAAATTTGATCCGTTAAGAAATGCGACCGAAGATTTACAATCGGCGGTTATAACAGCAAAAAAGGAAAACAAGCGAATTATTCTCGACATCGGCGGCGAATGGTGCGGTTGGTGTCGTTTGATGGATAATTATTTGATAAAAAATGCGGAACTCGGCAAACTGCGCGATGAAAATTTTGTCTGGGTAAAAGTGAATATGAGCGAGGAAAACGAGAACGCGGAATTTTTAGCAAACTATCCGAAAATTAGTGGTTATCCGCATCTTTTTGTGCTTGAAAGCGACGGCAAACTTTTGAAATCGAAAGAAACTTCCGAACTCGAAGACGGCAAATCTTACAATCTGCAAAAGTTTACGGACTTCTTGAAAGAATACGCGCCTGTAAAAAAAGATTCGGCGAAATAGATGCGTTTTATAAAAGAATCAATTATCAAAGCCGCGCCGGAAAAGGTTTTTACGTTTCACGAATTGCCCGACGCGCTCGAACGTCTTACGCCGCCTTGGGAAAATGTCGAGGTCGTGCAGAAAGCCGATATTTCGGAGATCGGTTCGCGGGCGATCTTGAAGACGAAGATTTTCGGAATTTTTCCCGCTGAATGGGTTGCCGAACACACGCTTTACGAACCGCCGAAACTTTTTCAAGATGTGCAGATTTCCGGTCCGTTTGCGAAATGGAAACACACGCACATCGTCAAGCCGCACGAAGACGGCGCGATTTTGCGCGATGAGATCGAATACGAACCGCCGTTCTGGATTTTCGGAAAACTTGCCGCGCCGTTTGCGATTGAGCCGAAACTGGAAAAAATGTTTACTTATCGCCACGAAGTTACGCGAAAATGGTGTGAAGAAAGTGAAAAGTGAAAAGTGAAAAGTGGAAAATAAATTTTGTTTTATTTTAATGAAATCTCTTTGAAAATTATGCTGACACACATTGTTTGTTGGAAATACAAAGAAAATACGACCGAAGAACAGCGCGAAAATCATCGTGCGAAGTTAAAGAATTTGCCGAATGAGATCGAAAATATTCTGAGTTTTAACGTCGGCGCAGACATTCTGCATCTCGAACGCTCGTTCGATACTGGTTTGGTCGCCGTTTATCCAGACCGCGCCGCGCTCGATTTTTACACCGATCATCCCGAACATCAAAAGGTCGTTGCAATCGGAAAAGAAATTGCGGAAAAAGTTATTTCGGTTGATTTTTTGAACGAATGAAGCGTTGGAAAAAAATAATTTTAATTCTGTTTGCCGTCATTTTGCTGGCGCAGATTCCTTTTGTTTTCGATCTGATTAAAACCCGTTCGCTTTTTTATGAAATAAAAGAACTCGAAAATAATCGCTTAAGTTCGGCGAATCCGAATTACAATGAATTTAAAGGAATAATTCACGCGCACACCGCGCTCGGCGGACACAGCACGGGAACTTACGAAGAACTTTTGTCGGGCGCAGTCGAAAATAAGCTCGATTTTGTCGTGATGACGGAACACACTTCGCCGAATTTCGATTCTTCGGCAATCGGCTTTAAAGGCTTGCAAAAAGGTGTTTTATTCGTTCAGGGAAATGAAGTCAGCACTTTGGACGACAATCGTTTTTTATTAGTTCCGGGCGCGGCGGAAGCGCATTCGTTCAACAAGCAAAACGCGCCGGAATTTGTAAATGCGGCGCACGAATCGTCTCGTCTCGCGCTCGTGACTTATCCATACAGATTTAAAGCGTGGGACACGAATTTCGACGGCATCGAAGTTTTTTCGCTGCATACGAACGCGAAAAAAATGAATCCCGTATTTTTTGCGTTCGACGCACTCTGGTCTTATTATTCTTTTCCCGAACTGACGCTGGCAAATTATTTTGCGCGTCCCGACGAACATCTTCAAAAATTCGACGAAATTTCTGCAAAGAGAAAATTGACGCTGTTTGCCGGAAGCGACGCGCATTCGAATATCGGATTTCACATTCTCGGCGACGACGCGGGAAATAAAATCATTAATTTTAAATTTGATAATTACGCGACAATTTTCCGGCTCGTCAGAACTCACATTTTACTGGAAAAAGAGAAACCTTTGACGCAGGAAAATTTACTGGAAGCAATCAAAAACGGACATTGTTTTACCGGTTTTGACGTTTTAAGCGATACGAGCGGGTTTAATTTTACTGCGGAAAACGGTGTGTTGTCAGTAATTCAGGGAGACGAAATTTCACCGGCGAAAGGCGTAAATTTAAAAATGAACGCGCCGCAAAAAGCGCGTTTTGTAATTTTCAAAAACGGCGAAAAAATTTCCGAATCCGAACAAACAAAAGAATTTGCTTTTGAAATTCAAACAACCGGAACTTACCGCGTCGAGATTTATCTCGATTCACTGGGCAGTCCTTTCAACAAAATGCCGTGGATAATCTCAAATCCGATTTACGTAAAATAATGCAAAACGCAAAGCACATAATTTGGAAATTTCTACGCGAGATTTGCATTTTGCATTAAAATATAGTCCGGCAAACGATTTTCAAATTAGATACATCATAAGCTAGCAATTGAGATTATTAGATTTTATAAAATGATGGGAAATTTTAGACGAAGTATTTTTCAATTTTTGGCGACGGGAATTGTTTTTTTTACCGCAGCAGCAGTCGGTTTTTCACAACAGGTTAAACGACCTGATTTTGACGTAACCGATTATAAAATGGACGTTCAGCTTTCGCCGAACGAAAATAAACTTGCGGCAACAACTGACGTAACTTTCACGCCCGCCGAAAAAACTCGAAGCGTTACATTTGAACTTAACGGCTCATTGAAAATAGACGAAATTACGAGAGCAAGTTCTTCGCCGGCTTCAGCGATACCGGCAAAAAAACCTGTAAAAAACGCGACGACGGTAAATGCGCCCGCCGCTTCGGTAACATTTATTCAAGATCAGGTCGGCGTTTCGGATTTAGGTCCGAGCGTACGAATTGATCTCGGCGAAGAAGTCGAAGCCGGAACGCCCGTAACTCTGCGCTTCAAATACAGCGGGGTTTTAGTTACGGCGCAGGGCGGACCGCTTCTCGCCAAACGTCTGGCTTATATTGGAAACCGCGACGGTTATTTAATGTATGCGGCGCGTTGGTTTCCGTTTCACGATTATGCGGCGGACAAGGCGACTTCAGACATTACGATAAATTTGCCCGGTGATTTTCAGATGGTCGGTTATAGTGATGTTCCGGTCGTCAAAACCGGAGGAAAATATCGTTTTGTGCGTTCGCAGCCGTCGCTCGTCGGAAATTTCGCTTACGCCAAATACATTCCGCGCACGCTGCGTTTCGGTGATTATGAACTACAGTTTTATACAAAAGTCGGTGACGATCAATTGACATCGAATTACGGCGAAATCATCGGTCGCGCCTTACAGTATTACACAAAAGAATACGGCGCGCCGGATATGGGCAAAACTTTGCGAATCGTGCAGATTGACGACGACAGCCTAGAATTTTATTCGCAGGACGGAATGATTTTTATGGCTGACCGCTTATTTGAAAGAGCGCGTCCCGTTACGGCTGAACGTCTCCAACGCGAAGTCGCTTTACAGTGGTGGGGTTTAACCGTCGGTTTGAAATCGTTCGATGATGCGTGGTTGTCGCAGGGTTTGGCGGAATACTCGGCGTTTTCTCTACGCGAAAGTCAATTAACGGGTGCGGAACTCGACTCTTTGCGGCGCGAACTTTTAGAAAAAGCTCTGACGTTTGAACAAACCGCGTCTTTGGCAAGAACGCCGTCGGTTTTAGACGATCAATCAACCGCTTATCAATATATTATGTATTCGAAGGGCGCGTTCGTCTATAAACTTTTGCGCGACACGCTCGGCGAACAAAAATTCCAGCAACTTTTGAAAACATTTTTGCAAAAATATCGCGGCAAAAATGCTTCGATCTATGATTTTGAAGAACTTGCCGCGCAAATTTACGGCAAGGAATTGCGTTACTTTTTTGCACGTTGGGTTGAAGGCACGGGCGTTCCAGAATTTACCGCCGATTATCAAATTATTCGCACACGCGGCGGAAAATTTATCACGCGCGGAACGGTTAAACAAAACTACGACAATCTGCGTCTGCCGCTTGAACTGCTTCTCAGAGCCGAAGGCGAAAGTCAGATTAAAACGACGAAAGTTTTCATCGAAGATGCGAGCGCGGATTTTAATATCGAATCCGACGGTAAACCGCTTGATGTCGTGATTGATCCCGATTACAAAATGCTGAGAATTTCCGACAGTTTGCGTATAACTTCGATTGCGCGGCGCGGAATCGAGCAATTTAAGGAAGGAAATTATGTCGAAGCGCAACAACAATTTGAAGCGGCGTTAAAACTCGACCGCTCGAATTCGTGGGTTTATTATAATCTCGGAATTTTGTTTTTGGAACAGCGTAACTACGATCTGGCGATTGAAAATTTCAAAGCGACGCTCGCCGGACGATTAAATCCTGTTTGGCTTCCGGTCTGGGCAAATATCAAAATGGGAAACGCCTATGACGCAAAAGGCGACCGCGACAGAGCCGTTGCCGCTTATCAACGCGCACAATCACTCGGTGATAATTATGACAACGCGCAAGATGCCGTCAAAAAGTATTTGGCGAAAAGATATGATCCGCGCGAACAGGCAAATTCGACGGCGGTCAAGTAAAAAAACGCAAATAGTCAGAAATAGAAAAAGCAAAGTTGAATAGAATCTATCTCATTCAACTTTGCTTTTTCTATTTCAATCTTTCTATCCTTAACGTCAGTTCGACATAAAAATTTTTACCCACGAATTACACGAAAAAAACGAAATTTAAGACAAAAGTTATTTGATCTTTCTTTTTTCGTATTTTTCGTTTGTTTCGTGGGCAAATTTCTACTTTCCAGGATTCAAATTTCTTATGTTGAACTCACGTTATCCTTAAAATTTTTGTTTCGGTTTTGAAACGCTGCGAAGTCTGACTTCAATTTTGCCGAGATTCGTATTGATGCGCGAACGAACGGGAATCCGCTGATCATCGTCGGTGATCCAAATCGTCATATGACCTTCTTTTTCAATCAGACGATTTGCGCCGAAAACTTCGGGTTCAACTCGGAAACACCATTTTTTTCCGAGAATTGATTTCTGCCGTTCGCGGGCGGTAACTTTCACCGGAACTTTGTAAATCACACCGGAATCACTAACATTTAGTTTAAAACTTTTACCGACTTTAAGCGGCAAACCGCGCATCATATAAATCGCCGAAATAAAATCCTGCGTGTTTTCTTCAATTTTTGAAGCGACGCTGCGCGGCGGACGCATTCCATCATTCGGATCGGTTTCGATATAAGTGACTTTATCAGTTTGATAATCAAAAACCGCTTCACCTTCGCGGACACGGTCGCCTTGCTCGTCGCGTTTGACTGTTTTTAAGATATTGTATGTTTTATCGTCAACAACCGATTCGATGCGTTGGTAAAATTTGAAATTAAAAAGTTTAATGAGAGTTCCTTTCGAACGAGCTTCGCTCGTTACGAGAAAATCCTTACTGTCGGGCATTTGCGAAACGGTAAAATTAAGATCGGCGACATCAACTCCGCGAAAAATCAATTTGCTGAAATTACCTTCGTAATTTAAAACTTCGCCCACTTTATAAGGTGAGTTTTTCAGTCTCGTCTGCGCTGAAACAGATAAACATCCGACAGCAAAAACGATCAAAAATACTCCGAAAAATCTTCTCATTGCCTTGTAGTCTATCACAGAAAATCGCATTTGAAATAAAAATTTTAACTTCAATAAATATATTTCCAAATCTGACGCTTTGACGTATAACGCCCGTAAATAGTTGCCTATATCAACGAAAAAGTGACAACAAACAACGGATAACTAAAGATAACAGAACCGAATATCTTGTTCATCAGCATTTTTCCGTTATCTGCTTTTCCAATAAAAATAAATATTCACGATTTGTCGTTTCAACATCCGCCGTCCAAGCGTTTGTCCAACTCATCGAAGCCATTACATTTTGCTTGTAATCTATTTTTATAAAATCAGTAATTTTTCCGTTTTTTCGCAGAATTTCGTCGAGTTCTTCGGCGGTGGCGCGTCCGCCGGAACTGTAGGATAAAATTATATGTTTCGCATTTGTTTTTGCCAGCAGTTTCTCAATCGCTTCGGTGGCGACGAATTTTCCGTTTTCGTTTTTGCGGAAATCTTCAAAAACCGAATTTGAAATTGTGTCGGAAGTCTCGGCGCGGCGTTTTGCTTTGCCGAAAACTTCGGGTTTATCGTTCAAGATTATGCTCGTCCAGAGATGATAATAAGCCGCATAACGTATGCGTGAAGGCGGCATTTTTTCGTTGTTCGAGCCATACGGCGGATCAAAATACGCGAGATCAATTTTGCCGATGTTTTCGATGCAATCGAAAACATCGGCGGAAAAAACTTCGTGTTCCGAATCGCTTTCAAAAAGCCGCGGAACCTTTAGTCTCAGATCGTTAAACGAACGCGGCGACCAGCAATTCAAATACGAAACGTAATGACCGAGAGTGCTGTCAACTTTGTCGAGCGCGAGAATCAAACTCGTCATAAGAACCGCTTTTTCGGTTTCATCAAAACTTAAAACGTCAATTTCATCGCGTATCGCATCGAGTTTGCGCGTGTTTTTTATTTGAAAAGGTTTTTTCAAACCATCGCCTGAAGCGGAATTTTCCCCGTCCGGCGAACCGCCGTAATTTTCCGTGAACCAGCCGTCTTTCGGCGGTAAATTATTAAGATGTTCGATTATTTCGCCGTAAAATTTTTCGGCTTTTTTGTTTTTGAGATAACATAAACCGAAAGTTTTCGACCATACGGAAATGTCATTCGAGATGACTTGACAGCCGAGTTGAGCAAACGCCTGCGAAACTCTCGTCGTTCCGGCGAAACCGTCGAAAACTGTTTTCGGCTTCACTTTTCCAGCGAGTTTCAAGATATGCGGCAGAAGTTTCAATTTTGAACCCGCATATTTTATTCCTTCGGTTTTCGGGATATTTTCGACCATAGTTTTTTGCCCACGAACAACGCGAATCTTCACGAACAATTTTCGTGATTTTTATTCGCGTTCATTCGCGGGCAAATTTCTCAATCTTTCTTCGACCGCATCAAAAACCGTCTCCGCCGAAATTTCCATACAAACCCAATTTCCGCACGCGCCTTTTTTCCAGCTTCCGATCTTTCGGCGGTGACAATCAATTCGGCAAGTTAAATCATTTCGTTCGACGCAGATGTCGTGCGTGTTCGGGCTTCCGTTGCGCCACCATTCGGTCGGACCGAAAATGCCGACGACCGGACAATCTGCGGCGACGGCGAGATGCGTCGGCGCAGTGTCGCCGCCGATGTAGATTTTTGCGCGTTTGGCGAGTTCGTAGAAACCTTTCAACGTCGGCGTTTTAACAAAAACTTTGCCGGATTTGCTGCTTTGCAAAACTTTTTCCGCGAGATTAATTTCATTCGGCGCAGTTGTTACGATGGAAACGAGACCGAGTTTTTCCCAGATCAAATCGGCTAATTCGCCGAATTTTGCCGCGCTCCAGAGTTTTGTTTCCCAACCGCCCGCCGGATTTAAGATGACCAAATTTTCGCCCGTTTCAGCGATAATTTTTTCGGCTTCGAGTTTGTGTTTTTCTTCGGTGAAGATAGGAAAATCAAATTTGTCTTGCGATAATTTGAAATTAGGCATTTTCAGATATTTTTGTAAAGATTTTTCCGCTAAAAGCAGATTTTTTTTGATAACGTGAATTTTTCCCGTTTCAATTTTTGCGGTTTTCGACAACAGAAAACGGCTCGCCGGTTCGCGCAGATTTTCTTTGTCGAAGCCGTAGCGTTGTTTGGCTTTGGCGAGTTTGGCGACGGTTGCGGATTTCAGAAGACCTTGAAAATCTATCGCCAAATCGAAATCGGAGACGCGCAGATTTTTCATTTGCCCGCGCGCCGCCGGAAGTATTTCGCCGACGATTTTTCCGCCGCGAATTGAGCGTGTGTCTATTTCGATCAGGTTTTCCAGCAATTCGTTGCCGCGCAGGATTTCCGCCGCGCTTTTTTCCACGACCCACGAAATTTTCGCTTCGGGCAAGGCGCGTTTGACGGCTGACAGAACGGGTAAAGTGTGGACGACATCGCCGATGCTGCTTAGTTTTACGATGAGAATTTTCACTGCTGAAGATGATAATAAACGATATTTTCTAAAAATATCTAGCCAAGTTTGTTAAAAATGTTTTATTGTTATAATTAGAGATATAATTCCTACGTCGTATTTTCTTACAATGATTGAAAAGAAACGCCCGAAAAGAGATTTGCGTCCCTCCCTCGTGTTTTTAAATGGAGATTTGCTCGCCGTGCCGATTCCGCTTGACCGCGAAAAAGTTATTTTGGGGCGCGCGCTTGAAGCTGATGTTCGTATCAACGATGCAAAAGTTTCGCGTCAGCACGCCGTTATCACATCGGTCAATAATTCAAAAGAAAATGCCGGATATGTTTTGGCTGATTTAAATTCACGTAACGGAACTTTCTTAAATGGAGAAAAAATTACCAGTGAAGTTCTCAGTAACGGCGATAAAATTACGATCGGCAAACATATTCTGCGTTTTGATCTGCTTGACGAAATTGACCGCGAATATCAGCGGCAAATTCGTCGTTTGGTATCGCACGACGATTTGACCGGATTGCTTTCAAGCCGTTCGTTTTTCTCGGAACTGCGGCGCGAAGCCGCGCACGCCAAAAGCGAAAACCGTCCGTTTTGCGTCCTGATGATGGACATTGATTATTTTAAATCGGTTAACGACACTTACGGACATTTAACAGGCAGTAAAACATTGGAAGAAATTGCCGAAACAATCGCCGAAAACCTGCGAAGCGGCGATGTTGCGGCGCGTTTCGGCGGCGAAGAATTTGCGGCGTTTCTTCTTGATGCCAATCTGACTCAGGGAAAAACTGCGGCGGAACGTTTTCGTTCGGAAATTGAAAGCAGAGAATTTTCGATTGTGCGCTATGGCAAACCGTCGAAAACTCATCGAATTACGATCAGCATCGGCGTTGCGGAATTTCCGGTTGATTCGTCAGACCCGATTGAACTCGTCGAAATGGCGGATTCCGCGCTTTACCGCGCCAAACGCGAAGGCAGAAATCGTGTGTGCATTTACCGCGACGCAACACAAACAGAAGAACCCGTATTGCCGCGCAGAATAGAATAATCGAATTTTAAGTTTTAAAGATTTAATTTGATAATTCAGAGCAATTTTTAACTTGACCTGCAAAGTTGCATATTTTTGCAACTTTTCACGCCCGACTAACGTGAGAGCGTTGCATTGTTTATAATATGTTTTCACTTGCAATTTCTGCACGGAAAATGTTTTATTAACAGTTTGGAAATCATTTGCCGCCGTTCGCGTTTTTTATCGAAAACAATTGCAACGAACAACGGGCGGCGGACAATCTAAGAAATCGTGATAACTAAACTCAATTTATCAAGCCGACCTTTTCGGAACCGGATGCTGCCTTATTTGGTCGCATTATTTCTTCTGTCGTTTGCCGTCGCGGGAGCGATTTTGTCGTTTGCGAAATTAAATGAAATTAACGCAAAAAATCAGGAATACGAAGAACAGATTAAAACCTGGCAGCAAGAAATAACCGCACTCAAAGGCAAAGGTGAACTCGTTCAGCAGCAATTATCGCCGGAACAAAAAAATCTTTTGATCGCGTCGCACAAACTCGTCGCCAATAAAAGTTTCGGTTGGTCGCAGCTTTTCTATGATCTAGAGCGTGTGATGCCGGGAAGCGTCAGCGCGTCGCGGATTTCGGTGGAAAACGTCTATCAAACAAGCGAAGGCAGAACGCAGGCGGAAATTGAGTTTGCAGTTTTGAGCAAGGATTATCAGAGCGTTATTTCAATGATTGACACGATGAATTCAAGCGGGATTTTTCAGGCTTCGCTGCGTTCGCAAAATTTAAAGGAAAGCGAAGCGATAACATATATGGAATATACCTTGCGCTTAATCTACACATCGCCGACAACTTACGCACCGAGCGCGACTCAGGGTACCGACGTGGCGGAAAACGGAGGTAATCAGTAATGGACGAAAATCTAAAAAAAGATCATACCGAAGATATTGACGATCAGGTTGAGATGATAAACAACGATTACGGCGACAACGGCGAAATGCACGGTTCCGCCGTTGTCATTGAAGAAGCCGACCGCACGGTGATGCTCACGGAAGATGAAACCGTCGTTATTGATAAAACGCCGGAAATTGACGTTGTTCCGACAAACCGTCCGCGCAAAGTTTACGCCGGAATGTGGGGCAAAGCTGAAGCCGCGACGGTGGCGATGGCACTTCTCGCAATTTTAACGAGCGTTTTGCTGTTTGTTTTTCTCGTGTTGCCTGAAGAAAAAAGACTCGAAGAAAACCGCGTTAAACGCGACCAACTCGAACGCGAATTAGCGACAGCGAAAAGTAAATACGGCGATATTACCGACACCGAATCTCAGGTTATAAAATTAACGAACAGCGTCAATGATTTTGAAACGCGCTTTCTAAAAGCACCGTCAAACGGCAGACTCGAACTTTATCAAAAGTTAAACGGTTTAATCGCCGCTTATGGTTTGTTAAATACTTCGGGACCGAATTACGAACCGCTCGAAATCGTGGACGCGCAAAATCTTCTTAAAAACGATGAAAGCGGCAGAGGAAGATTTCAGAGTCTTTTTCCGGGCGATTATATAAATGTTACGGTTGAAGGTTCTTATCAAAATCTGCGCCGTTTTATCCGCGAAGTCGAAACGAGCGGACAATTTATGATGATTACGAACGTCGAATTTGAACCGGCGGAAGCGAACAAAAACGACAGTAATTCACAGACGGCGCAAACACAAAGTGCGCCGACGATTAACAGCGTAAAAGTAAATCAAAACTTCCCGAACAGTTCGGTAACTATTCCCGGTCAGCCGAATGTTCCGGTGCAGGTAACTTCAACGAAACCGCAGGCACCGCGCGGCAGAACAATCGGCGAAAAAGTTAGTCTGAGAATAGAAATCGCGGCATATTATCGCCGTCCGAATTTTGTGCCGATGGTGGCGAAAGACGAAGAAGTAACGCCTTAATTTAGAAATAAAAAAGTTTAGAAGTATAGATTTAAGATAATGACTAATCCGTTTGCGGGAAAAACACCGGCTGAAAGAAATAAACTCATCGCGGCAATCGTTTTGGGCGTATTGTCTCTTTCCGCTTTATATATCACATTCGGCGGAAGTCTGTTCGGCAGCAAAACCGTCGTTGCCACCAAAAAACCGACACCTAAACCGACAGCTAAAGCTAATGTTTCGCAGGCAAATGTGCCGACAACGGACGAAATAATTTTCGGTTGGACGACCACGCCCGTCAGTTATAATCCCGGTGCAACATACGCGCCCGATCCGGGCAGAAACATTTTTGCTTTCTACGAACCGCCGAAACCGACTCCCCCGCTTCCTCCAGTTATAGTAGATAAAACGCCGCCGCCGCCGCCGATTTATACTCCTGAACCGCCGCCAAACTATGATTACATCATCGGTTTTGCAAATCCGCAGAATGTTTACGAAGGGCAGAACACGTTTCGTCTGGAAGTCAACGGCACACAGTTTACGCCGGATTCATATATTTTATTTAACGGTACGCCGCTTCCGACAACTTTCATCAGTCCCGAAAAGCTCGTCGCGGAAGTTCCGGCCAATCTTATTTTAAGTTCAGGACCGCGCCAATTGTCTGTTAGCTCGCCCGAAGGTAAGTTTTCAAATCAGCTTATTTTCACTGTTCAGGCAAAACCGACACCGCAGTTTAAATATATCGGAATGATCGCCCGCAAACGCTTCAATAACGACACGGCGTATTTTGAAGAACCGGGCAAAAAAGATCCGACCAGTGCGCGTCTAAGCGACATTCTCGGCGGACGTTTCAAATTAGTCAGCATTTCGGCAAAGGAAACTATTTTCGAAGACACGAATCTCGGTTTCCGGCACAGAATTCCGCTCTATCGCCCTGCACCGGGCGAAGGCGGAAATTCTTCTAACAGTTATCAGAATCCGCCTTTGTCTAATTTTCCGAATAATCCTAATCCTGAATTCATAAATCCGATTCCGGCTCCGAATTCCAATCCGACTCTGCCGGACAGCATTCCCGGCATCCCGGACAGTGTCCGCCGTCCGAATCGTAACGGAATCCAACCGCAGAACCCGACAATGCAGAACGATAGAAAGAAAGAATCTATAGATGATAACGACGATGACGACAATTAAAATATGAAAGGCGCAATAAAAAGTATAAGTCGTAAATCCGAACAAGGAATGTCATTAATCGCTATTCTGGCGGTAATGACGATTTTTGCGATTGCACTTTTGGCGATTGCGCCGGGCGTTCAGGTTGAAGTTCAGCGCGAAAAAGAACTCGAAGCGATGCGTCGCGGCAGAGAAATAGCCGATGCGATTAATCAATATGTTACTGCCACCGGCAAACTTCCAAATTCGATTGATGAACTTCTCGAAGGAATTCCGCAAGGCACGAAAAAGAAGCAAATTCTGCGCCCGTCGTCGGCGACCGATCCTTTAAGCGAAGACGGAAAATGGCTTCTGGTCAAAGTTACGCCGCAGACAATCGCCAATTTCGCCAAGCGCGTCCAAAAATATAACGGGGGACAATTACCCGACTCTCCCAAAGCACTTCAACAGTATGCAGTATCTATCACAAGCATAGTTGACACGGGCGACGACGAAGATTTGACCGCGCCGTCAGATGAAACGGATTCGACCGATTATTCAACAGATAATACTCCGTTTATCGGCGTTGTCAGCCAAAGCCGCAGCCGTTCCGTGATTACATATTACGGTATCGAAAATCATTCGAAATGGATTTTCACTCCGCTTTTCAGCGGCACGGGAACTTCCGCCACCAATAACAAGTCTGAAGATGTGAACACCAGAAACGGCAATTTGCCCCAACAACCGCTAACAGATAAATAAAATCAGAAAATTAAAACAGAAACTCATTTACTCTCTCATAACCAAATTATTGACCGAAATTAACGCTGTGTGTTAATTTCATAAAAGGCATTTGTGTCGTAATAAAGCAGATAAAAAGTTTTCAGGCACAAAAAATTGCATAATTTGTAAAAGTTTGTAGTTTTTATTTTTGTCTTTGTATTTTTATCACACCTAATTTTCCGCTCGATTTTTTTGACTGCTTGTGATAACCGGATTTAATACTGACATTGTATATCAGGGAGTTACCTACCACGTTCAAACCGAGGACAAAGGCACGGCGACACCTCTGATCTTGTCGCTCGTATATAACGGCGGCACGATTTTGGCAAGCAAGCGTTCGCCTTATGACGATCTGCTTTTGGAAAAATTCGACGAAAAAGTTTTAGCCGAACGGCTTCAGCGTCAGCATAAATTGATCTGCGCCGCAATCAGTTCCGGGCGAATCGAAGACCTCAAGCGGATGTCAGTAAGACCGTCCGCCAAACAGACACCGGATTTAGCCGTCAAAAACGTCGAACTTCTGAAAACAAACATACCGCCGAAGATCGAACAGACGGCAAAACCGGAAACCGTTAAGATTCCTGAACCTGAAAAACAAGAGCCGAAAATCGGATACTTGCCGAAGTTCGACGTTCCGCAACCGCAAATATTAAATAATGCTTATGATTCCGCCGAAGAAATATCGAATGAACAAGCATTTATTGATCTAGAACAAATTCTCGATGAAGAACGCATCGAAGCGCGAAGACGTGCTGAAGTTCCGATTCCTAAACCTGACCCGAAAATTTGGGAAGCCGAAAAGAGCGAACCGCCGACCGAAGAAATAATTATCGAAGCGGTTGAAATCATCGAAGATGTCGAGATAATATCCGCCGAAGCGGTTGAGATAGTCGAAGAAAAAACCTCGTCGCAAAAGTTTCTCGAAGAACTGGAACGAGCGCAAATCGAAGCTGGAGCATTCGGCGACGATTTGACCGTAAAAGTTTTGAGCGATGAAGAATTTTACAGCGGCGATGAGAAAACTATCGAAATTGTCGTATTTCAAGGCACGTTAAAAAACGTCCTCGGCGGAGCGCATATTATGGTCAAAGTTCTCGGCTCTGCATTTTCGCCCGCGCTTTATCACGCTAAAACAGATAATATGGGAATGGCAACCGTACATTTGAAAATCCCCGTTTTCGCGCACGGACGCGCCGTTGTGATGATAAAAGCAATGAGCGGCGGCGATGAAGCCGAATATAGAAAAATTATTAAAACAAGATGAATATTGTAGTCAACGGCGAGAAAAAAACAATCGAAAACGAATTAAATCTGCGCGAACTTCTCGAAAATTTAGATTTGCCGGACGAACGCATCGCCGTCGAATTAAATAAACAGGTCGTGCGTAAAAAAGATTGGGACGCAACGAACATCAACGACGCGGACAAAATCGAAATAATTCACTTCGTCGGCGGCGGGTGAATCAATTACGAATTTCAAATTACGAATTACGAGTTTGCGGATTGAATATTTTCAGTCCGCATTTCTTTTGCGCGGAATTTTGTTAAAATTATTCTTTCGCTGATCCTTTTTGCTTTTAAACTCAGCATTCAGCACTCAGCACTCATTACTATGGATAATTTTAATTTAGCAGGAAAAACCTTCAACTCTCGTTTAATAATCGGCACGGGAAAATATCGAACTCATCAGGAAATGCAGGCGGCGCACAAAGCGTCGGGCGCGGAAATGGTGACGGTTGCGGTTAATCGTGTTCCTTTGGACGGAAAGACGGAATCTTTTCTCGATTTTCTCGACAAAGATATGCAGATTCTGCCGAACACGGCGGGATGCTACGATGCCGAACACGCGATTCGGACGGCGCGTCTGGCGCGTGAAGCACTAGAAACAGATTGGATAAAACTCGAAGTCATCGGCGACAAAGTTACGCTTTTGCCGGACAACGAACAGACGCTCGAAGCAGCGCGTGTTCTCGTCAAGGAAGGTTTTATCGTTCTGCCGTATTTTTCGGACGATCTGATAATGGCGAAAAAACTTCTCGACATCGGTTGTCCCGCCGTGATGCCGCTCGCCGCGCCGATCGGTTCGGGTTTGGGCGTGCAGAATCCGGCGAATCTGAAGATTATGCGCGAACAGTTGCCCGACGCGACGATCATCGTTGATGCCGGAGTCGGCGTGCCAAGCGATGCGGCGATTGCGATGGAACTCGGCGCGGACGCGATATTGATGAACACGGCAATCGCCGAAGCGAAAGATGCCGCGTTGATGGCGGAAGCGATGAAGTTGGCGGTAAAAGCCGGACGAATGGCGTATATTTCGGGCAGAATGCCGAAGCGTTTATATGCGTCTGCGTCGAGTCCGATTGAAGGCGCGATAAAGTAAAAATCTATCAACTATCAACTTTTATCTATTAACTACATTTTATTTTTTCGCTCAAAACCCAAAAATATAATTGAAAATTGATAGTTGATAATTGATAGATTAAATCCGTTTCAACTGAAAAATGAAGTTTATAAAAATTCTCGCAATTTGTATTTTCGCCGGATTTGCGATCTTCGCCTGTTCGACCGAAAAACCTCAGACGGGCGTTGTGATAACGAACAACAAATCTTACGAAGCGTCAATCTTTCGCCAAAATTGTATGATCTGTCACGGACCGGAAGCGGAAGGCAAAAAGTTGGAAGAAAGAATCGTCCCATCATTGCGGCGCGGCGATGTCGAAACGAAAAGCGAACAGGAAATCTACAACCAGATCGCAAACGGCGGCAACGGAATGGTTCCGTTTAGAAACCAATTGACCGAAACCGAACTCCGCCAAATGGCGCATTTTGTAAAATACGATTTGCAGAAGAAAGATTAGTTAGCTAGTAATGTTGAATTGAAGGTTATGTTGTTTTTCGATAATAACAAATGTCGCATAGAATGAACGAAATAAATCAAGAAAACTATTCCGTCGCAATCAACGCCATACGCGATATTCTTTATATGTTTTATGATTTATCTGAGAGTTATGAAGGTTTTGGACATAATATTGAAATCGGTAGCTTTGACCCGATTTTCTTTGCTGATTGTTACGTTTTTGAACCACAAGGCATAACTTTCGGCATTGATGTAAATGTGCTTCATGAAGGTTCGGCAGTCGCCATTTTATGCAAACTTTCTGATTATTGGGACGAACACGGCACAACTCCCGAAGACGAGTTTTTTTCGGAAGTAAAGCGCATACTTGCGGAAGGCAGGTTAGACCATTTACCTTTAGCGGAACAAGCCGTTAAATTAGCGTTTGAAAACGAGGAAAAATTTAGAGATTTGCTTGGTGAGGCTTACGAAAAATATGTTGTTCAATTTTTCAAAAGGCTCGCTGGCAATTAACGGGCAACATAACAATTTAATAGACTTTAAGAAATAATGTTTGCAGATGATTTACAGATAAAATTTGAAAATTCCGCGAGGATGATCAAACGGCAGAATTTTCAGAACGATTGGGAACAATATCGTTTTTTATACCGCAATTTCAAACTGTTTTTCGCCGGTTCAGCCGCCGCGTTTTTCCTGCCGTTTATGATCGGTCTGGTTGATAAACATTTCAGCAATCTTCTGTTTTTATCAATTCCGTCGTGTATGTTTCTCGCCGCCAGCGCGTATTATATTCTAAGACTGCAATTGTGGAATTGCCCGAAATGCAAAAAGGCGTTTCATCGAAACGATTTTTATACGTGGTCTTATTCAAGCAAATGTCTAAATTGCGGTCTGCGGAAATACGAAGGTTCGATATTTAAAAAGTTATAATTAAAACGCGGAGCGGACTGGAGCGCAATCCGTCCCGGTTGCATTGAGCGTCGCTTCGGCGCGAAAAAGTCTATATTTACTCAAAACTGCAAATAACAAACATCTTTTTCGCGCTCTGCGCTCATTGCAAGCGGGGACGCTTGCGCTCCAGTCCGCTCCGCGTTCTAATGAAAGAGATAAACGGTTTGAAGGAAATAATTTTATGAAAATTCTAGTAACAGGCGCGAGCGGTCTGGTCGGCGGCGAACTCGTGCCGACGCTCGAAGCGAAAGGACATTCGGTTTATAAAATAAGCCGCAGCAAAGCCGAAAGCGGCAGCGAAATTCAATGGGACGCTTACGAAGGTTTTCCCGAAAGCGAGAAATCGAAGTTGGAAAATTCCGATGCCGTGATTCATCTCGCGGGCGAAAGTATCGCGGAAACTTGGTCGGACGAGAAAAAACGCAAACTGCGCGACAGCCGCGTCAAAGGCACAAAAACTCTGGTTGACGCTTTGCGGAAATGCGAGAACAAACCGAAAATTTTCATCGGCGCGTCAGCGATCGGATTTTACGGCACGCGCGGCGATGAAACTCTGACGGAAGATTCGGCAAAGGGCGAAGGATTTTTGCCTGAAATCTGCGACGAATGGGAAATCGAATCGAGAAAAGCGTCGGATTTTGCCGAACGAGTCGTTCTGCCGCGCATCGGCGTTGTGCTGGCGAAAAACGGCGGTGCGCTTGAGAAAATGATGACACCGTTCAAACTCGGTGTCGGCGGAAAAGTCGGAAACGGCGAACAATTTATGAGTTGGATCGCCATTGACGATCTCGTGAGCATTTTTCATTTCGCGCTCGAAAACGATTCTTTGGACGATGCCGTAAACGCGACCGCGCCGAATCCGGCGACGAACAAGGAATTTACACAAACTTTCGCCGATGTCCTAAATCGTCCCGCAATTATGCCGATTCCCGCATTCGCCATCAAAGCTCTCTACGGCGAAATGGGCGAACGTCTTTTGCTTGAAGGTCAGAAAGTTTTGCCCGAAAAACTGCTCGATGCGGGATTTGAATTTAAGTTCCCGAATCTGAAAGAAGCGTTGGCGCATATTTTAGAATAAGAAAATTAACCGCAGATTTACACAGATAGACACAGATTTTAAGAAGATATTTTCAAAATCTTTTTTTTATTAGTGTTAATCTGTATCCATCTGTGGTTAAAATATTCTTCAAAGTTCTGTAGTCAAAAATCAATGAAAATCTGGCTCTCGAAAAACTCTGAAATCAGCGTCCGCGAACAACTTTCTACGCAGATTTTGCTCGGCATTGCGAGCGGTGATTTTTCCGTCGGCGAAAAACTTCCAAGCACGAGCCAGCTTGCCAGACGTTTTCAAATTCACGCCAACACGGTCAGCGCGGCTTATCAGAAATTAGCCGAAGAAAATCTGATCGAATTCAGAAAAGGAAGCGGTTTTTATGTGCGCGAAAATTCTAATGCAAGCGAAGATTTCGGGCTTGATCGTTTAATCGCGGAGTTTTTTAACGAAGCGCGAAAAAAAGGTTATAAATCGAAAGAGGTTCAGCGAAAATTAGAAAACTGGTTCGAGATTCAGCCGCCGGATTATTTTTTGATCGTTGAACAAAATGATGGTTTGCGCGAAATTTTAACGAAAGAGATCAGCGATTCGGCAGATTGGAAAGTCGAAAATTGCAGTTTTACGGAATTTGAAAAATCGCGCCGCAATGACAACGCGGTTTTCGTCGCTTTAGCGGATGAAACCGAAAAATTAAATGCGGTTTTGCCGCCGAATAAAACTTGCGTTTTTTTGAAAACCAGAAGCGTTTCAGGAACTTTGACGGGCGAACAGCGTCCGGCGGAAGACGCTTTAATCGCCGTCGTTTCGGGTTGGCAGGATTTTTTGAGTTTGGCAAAAATGCTTTTGATAGCGGCGAACATTGACGGCGAAGCGATTATTTTGCGTTCGACTGCGGACGAAAATTGGCGCAGAGGTTTGAATGACGCTTCGATGATAATTTGCGATACCGTTGCGGCGCGGCATTTTCCGAACGATAAGCGATTGCGCCCGTTTCGACTTATCGCCGACGATTCGCTGGCGGAATTGAATGATTTGACTGTTTGATTTTTGCCCGCGAAATGCGCGAAAGGACGCGAAAATATTATTAACTTATTTCTTTTTCCGCGCGTTCCGCGGATTCTGCGGGCAAATTTCTCAATTTGGATTATCGGAAATTTAACTTAAAATAAAACGTGATGAAAATAGTTTTTATGGGAACGCCGCTCGCCGCCGTTCCGACGCTTGAACAAATTTTGGATGACGGTCACGAAATCGCCGCCGTTTATACACAGCCGGACAGACCTGCGGGACGCGGAAATAAATTAAATGCGTCTGCCGTCAAAGAGTTTGCGCTTGAAAATAATTTGGAAGTTTTGCAGCCGACGAAGATCAAAACCGCTGAAGCCGCCGAGAAATTCGCATCTTTTGAAGCAGATTTAGCGGTTGTTGTCGCTTACGGGCGGATTTTGCCGGAAAGTTTTCTGAACGCATTCCCGAAAGGATGTGTTAATGTTCACTTTTCGTTGCTGCCGAAATATCGCGGAGCCGCGCCGGTTAATTGGTGTCTCGTCAACGGCGAAACCAAAACCGGAATCACGACGATGAAAATGGACGCGGGATTAGACACGGGCGATATTTTGCTCCAGAGCGAAACCGAGATCGGCGACGATGAAGACGCAATCGAATTGATGGCGCGTCTGTCGTTTGAAGGCGCAAAACTTTTGAGCGAGACGTTAAAAAGTTTTGATAACATCACACCGCAGAAACAAGTGGAGGAAAACGCGAGTTACGCGCCGATCCTGACGAAAGAAGACGGGAAAATCTTCTGGGATTCACGCGCAACGACGATAAAAAATCACGTTCGCGGTTTTCAGCCTTTTCCAACTGCTTTTACGAGTTACGATGATAAAAAACTGACTGTCTGGAAAACGGAAGTTACTAGCGAAACTATCGGCGAAGATGTTGAAACGGGAACGATCATCGAAGCGAATGGCGATGATTTGATTATTGCTTGCGGAAACCAAACGGCGTTGAAACTTTTGGAAATTCAACTCGCCGGAAAAAATCGTATGAAAGCGCGTGATTTTCTCAACGGTGTTAAAATGTCGGTTGGCGAAAAATTGGGCGCATAAATTTTGAATTTCCCGCAGAAAAATCAATCTATCAACTCTTAACTTTTATCTGTCAAAAATAGTTGATAGATGAGAGATAATAGTTGACAGATAAAATCTGAAATAATCACTTGAAAATAATAAAAAGCAAGGACAGAAAACCGCAGAAAACTACGGGAAATACGAATCATATAAAAGTTTCTCCGTCGAGAATCGCGGCGTTTGAAATTTTGGACAAGATCGAGCGTCTGCGTTCGTATTCTTCGATTTTACTGCCGCTTTACGAAAAAAATTTGAGTCCGAAAGATCGCGGTTTGTGTCACGAAATCGTTCTCGGCGTTTTGCGGAAAAAGATGTTTCTCGATGCTGTTATTGAGAAATTTACGAAAGATAAAATTCTCGATGATGAGGTTTTAACAACGCTAAGAATGGGAATTTATCAGATGCTTTTTCTCGATAAAGTTCCCGAATATTCGGCAATCAATGAATCAGTAAATCTGGCGAAACGCGCAGGAAAAAAATCGGCTTCGGGTTTGGTCAATGCGGTTTTGCGAAGCGTTCAGCGGCACGGGGAATTTGAATTCAAATTTGAAAATGATGTAGAAAAGATCGCGTTTGAAACTTCGCATCCGAAATTTTTGATCGAAAAATGGATCAGCGAATTCGGCATCGAAGAAGCGCAAAAGATCGCGGCGGCAAATAACGAGATCGTGCGTCCGGCGTTTCGTTTTACGGGGAAATTTTTCCGCAGAGACGCGGAAGCGCAGAAAGAAATTTTGGAGAGTTTGGGAGAAAGTGTTTCAAAATCCGAAAATGTAAAAGATGCTTTTATTGCGGAAAAAATCAATGAAGATATTTTAAATTTCGCGGAAAACGGCGAGATTTATTTTCAAGACGAAGCATCGCAGATGATTGCGAATGCGGTCGAAATAAATGAAAACGAAAAATTTCTCGATCTGTGCGCCGCGCCGGGAAGCAAGACGAGTTTGATTAGTGGAAAGTGGAAAATGGAAAGTGGAAAATGGGAAAACGAAAGCCGGAAGCCGTTTTCTATAATTGCCGGAGATTATTACGCGCATCGGATTGAAAATCTTAAAGCGAATCTTGAAAATCAGGCGGCGGAATTTGTTGATATTGTCCGATATGACGCGATGTTGGAATTGCCGTTTGCGGACGAAAGTTTTGACGCGATTTTGATTGACGCGCCGTGTTCGGGAACGGGAACGATTCGGCATAATCCTGAAATTCGTTATTTTTTGCGTGAAGAAGATTTTGAAATGTTATCGGGCAAACAACTTTCGATATTGGAAAACGCATCGAAGATTCTTAAAATCGGCGGAAAGTTGATCTATTCGACTTGTTCTTTGGAAATTGAAGAAAACGAAGCGGTTATCGAAAAGTTTTTGGATGAAAATTCAACTTTCAAAAAGCTCGTGCCGAATATCGCCGAAAGATTTTTAAACGAAAATAATTTCGGCAGAACTTTTCCGCACAGAGATTCGGCGGACGGTTTTTTTATCGCAACGCTCGAACGGACGAGTTAATTTGTTCGCAACAAGCGAAAAATGATAGAATGCGTGAGTTTGAGCCTTTGAGAAAAATTAAAAATTAAAAAAATGGGATTAGTAAAAACAGGTCTTTCGGCACTTGGTAAGTTATTCATTGTAATAGCTTTGGCAGGCGCGTTTATCGTCGGAATGGGCAGCGTCGTTTATATGTCTTTGAAGGGCGAGGAAGTCCAAATTCCCGAAGTTGTCGGGAAAGATTTTTACGAGAGCGAAAAGGAACTCGAAGCGATGGGTTTGAAGGTCAAAAAAATTGCCAGCCGTTACAGCGAAGAGAAACCGAACACCATTTTAGAACAACGTCCGCGTCCCGGAACGGCGGCGAAAACGGGTCTGATGGTTTCGGTGATCGTCAGCCAGCAAAATCCCGAAGGAACGGAAGCTCCGGCTGAAATCAAGAAGAAATCCGAGGACGACAAAGACATCGAAGAAATTGAGGATTTAATTTCAGATGAGCCGGCGACGAAGAAAAAAGACAGTAAAACTGCTGACAAGAAACGTCCGACGACGACGCGCGACACGATAAAGAAAAAAGACGACAAAACGGACGAAACTGATAAGACAGACGCGACAGGCGGCGATAAAACGGATTCTTCCGACACGAAAAAGACGGACGACAAAACGAACGACACGAAAAAGACGGACGACAAAATGAACGATACGAAGAAGCCGTCAACGGATAAAAATCTGCCCAAACCCGTGCCGAGTCCGCCTAAACCTGTGAAACCGCCGACAACCGCACCCGACGTTCGCTCACGTCGTGTTCCTTAAAAGCAACCGAATAATCAATTTCGGCAACAAAATAAAGTAATTTGAAAATGTTTGAACTTGCTCCGTCAATTTTATCGGCGGATTTTACAAAACTTGCGGACGAAATCCGCGCCATTGAAGAAGGCGGTGCGACCATTTTGCATTTTGATGTGATGGACGGGCGTTTTGTCCCGAATATTACCGTCGGTTTGCCGGTCTTAAAATCGGTCAGGAAATTTACGAAGATGACGATTGATTGTCATCTGATGATCGTCGAACCGAACCGTTACGCAGCGGAATTTGTCGAAGCGGGCGCGGATATGGTTTCCGTTCACGTCGAAGCAGACGTTCATCTTCAACGAACTTTGACGGCGATCCGCGAAGCTGGCGGCAAAGCCGGAATTGCGATAAATCCGGCGACCTCTTTAATTACGCTCGAAGAAGGTTTGCCGTATTGCGATTTTATTTTGCTGATGTCGGTAAATCCCGGTTTCGGCGGACAGAAATTTATTCCTACTTCGCTAGATAAACTGCGGCGGCTTCGGAGAATGATTGACGAGCGCGGTTTGAATGTGAAGATCGAAATTGACGGCGGAATTGATGCCGGAAATATCAAGAAAATTGTCGAAGCCGGAGCCGAAATTGTAGTTTCCGGTTCATCGGTTTTCGGCAATGGAACGCCGACGGAAAACGCAAAAGATTTGATTGAGAAAGGAACAAATTGGATTTGACGATTTTAGATTGAAGTATTATGTTTTACAAAAATAAAGCGATTTTATTAGGTTTGGTTTTAGTATTGAGTTTTGCCTTGCCGGTTTTAGCGCAGGACACTCCTGCTCAGAGGTTGGAGATAATGCGGCAAAAACTCGACACAATGCGGCGGTCTTTGGACAGCGCGATTTCCGGTTTAAAAAACTCGGATGGGGCAAAAAAAGCCGACAAGTCCGATCCGTCAACTCCTCTCGGACGACTCACGGGATTAGACAAGGAAGTATCAAGTTTAAACTCCAATATCAGCAGTGTTCGCGGAAAAGTTGACCGTGCCGAAAAATATGAAACTTCCGAAATCGAGCAGTTTGAAGTCTCGGTCAGAGAGTTGCAGACGCGAGTTGATAATGCGCTTCTCGAAACGGCTGATGCCCGCGCAAATCCGACATCGCAAGTCGGCACACCGCGCGACAAGAAGGAGAAAAAGAAGTTTTTGTGGCTCATTCCGTACGGCGGGAGCGATGAATATGATGAATTGCTCGGAAATGTTACACCGGGGCGCGACCGCGAACTTTTTGTCGTAGCAACGCGCGAAGTCCGAAAGAAAAATTACGATGTCGGCAGACTTTTATTCCAGACAATTATTACGACTTATCCTGATTCACCTTATTTACCGATGGCGAAACTCGCCGTTGCAGACAGTTTTTTCCTCGAAGGTTCTACCAGCGCGTTAGTTCAGGCAGCGGCAGGCTATCAGGATTGGCTGACGTTTTTCCCGACGCATCCGTTGGCTGACCGAGTGCTTTTGAAAATTGCCGAATCGGAAATGCGTCAAATCGGTTTGCCTGACCGCGATTCGACACACGCTAAAAAAGCCGAACAGCGTTTGCGGGCGATAAAACAGCAATATCCAGACACGAAATTAATGCCGCTTGTTGATGCCAGACTCGAAGAAGTTCAGGATAATTTGGGTTTACATAATCTTTATATTGCCAATTATTATTGGAAACAATCGGTCAAATATGAAAAAGGCGGCTTAAAAGGAGCGCAGTCGCGTTATTTGGAAATTCTCGAAAAATACCCGCAGTTCAGCTTTATGGATGAAGCTCTTTACAAACTCGGCGTAACTTACATTATCGAAGAAGAAACCGATCAGGCGGCGCGTTATTTTCAGTCTATCGTCAGCGATTATCCGAACAGCGAATACGTTGACAAAGCAAAGGAACAACTCAATTTGATCGGAGCGAAAATTCCCGAAATAAATCCCGAAAGAGTGAAGGTTTTGCCGCCGGAGAAAGTATCATTTATCCAAAATTTTAAACAGGAACTTTTCGGACTTTATCCGTTGACTATTGACAAAAACGGTGTTTTGATGACGAAAGATTTTGATAAAACAAAATTTGAACTGATTGATCAAATCATCGAAAATCAAGGTGATTTACAGGCTTCGCAGATTCCACAGTCATTAACAACAGTCGTAAAAGATCGTGTGTCTGAGCAGTAATAAGAACGGAAAACGGAAAGTGGGAAACGGCAAATAATCTGTTTTTAATTTTTCGTTTTCCACTTTTCCGCCTCGTGTCATCGTAGTAAAATTATCAACGTGCAGGAAAATCCCGTAAATAATTCAACAGAACTTGAAAAGCGTTACCGCATTTCAGCCATTGTTGCTGCGGCACAGATTCTATCGGTGCTTTTACTAATGGTGATTGCGTGGGTTGTAATTGCCAACTCCGACAATTCGATGGACGCAGATTCGCAGAGAACCGTCTGGTTTTTTATATTATTTATCGCCATCGGCAGCTTTCTCGTGCGGCGTTTGCTTTTTAGTTGGGAACGTCTGAAAAACGCAGCGATATTAAAAGGAATTCCCGCCGTATTGCAAAATTTGCAGGTAAATTCGATTATGCTCGGCGCACTCGGTGAGATTGTCGCCGTGTTGGGTTTTATTTTGGCAACGATGAGCGGCAACAAATGGGAAATGTTTCGCGCCGGAGCAGTAGCAATGGTCGTATTTCTGGCGAATTTCCCGCGCAAAGCGACTTGGAAAAAGATCGTTTACAATTTAGAAAAGATTGAATTTTAAGAGGATTTTTAATGAAAAAAAATTTTATCGCAGTTTTATTTGTTTTCTCAATAAGTTTATCTGGCGCAAACGCACAAGACGGCAGAGCCAACCCGGAATCAACGCCGTCGCCGCCGCCAAAGTCTGCATCAGGTCAAAAACTTTCCGAAACTCTCGCTCTTAATCTTCAAAAACAAACCGTCACGGTTTCACGCGAAAGACGCGAACAGGCATACGCGAAAATGTTAGAAGCACAGCGTTACATCTGGAGCAGTAAACGCCAGCGTTCTCAAGCGGCATTACAGCTTAACGTAATGGCGGCGAAGGCGGCTATCAAAGAAGCTCTCGAATTCGACGCAGATTTGCCGGAAGCATACGCTACGCTCGGCGAACTATTTTTGAGATTTCCGCCCCAGGATTTAGATGAAGCGTCGGCTTTTTCAAAACTTGCGGTCAAACTCGACAAAGATAATTTCGGCGCACACCGGATTTTAGCGATTCTTTATACGATTGAAAGCGGTCTGAAAGAGAAGAATCTAAATAAAACAGCGGCTAATAATGCCGTCACTCAGTGGAAGGAATTAACCAGACTCGATCCGCAAAATGCCGAGGCTTGGGCGTTTTTGAGCATATTATACGAAGATTTAAACAAAAATGACGAACGAATCGAAGCGTTGAAAAATTGGCTCAGTTCGACCACACCGCTTGATTCAGGCTTTTACCGTTCGGTGATGGGCAGGGAAGAAGATTTATCGCCGCAAGCGGCAACCCCGAAACTCGGTGCGGCACTTCTTGAAACAGGTTCGATCTCCGAAGCGGTCGAGATTTTAAGTCGTGCAATCAGCGAAGACCCGACCAACACGGAAACTGTCAGACTTTTGAGCGAAGCAATCGAACAGGCGGACGAACGAACCGCTATGAATGCCATTGATGCTCTACAACAAGCAGTTTTTGCAAATCCCGACAACACTGCGCTCGTCGCTCTCCTTGCCCAAGTTCAGATTCGCACCGGTAAAACCGAAGACGGCATCAAAACTTTGCGCGAAATTATTTCAAAAGTCGGCGAAAAAGATAAAAATGCCGCCGCCAATCTGCAAATCGCACTTGGCGATATTTATGTCCAAAGCGGAAAGTATGATGAAGCCGTCGCCGTCTATCAAAATGCTCTGCGTTTGCGCGGAATCGAAAGTAATCAATTAATTACTGATGACGAACGCGATTTTGCGTATTTGGTTTATGACAAAATCACAAACACATACAAGACCGCCGGGCGAATCAAAGAAGCAAGAATTTTTCTGGAAAATTCGCGTTCGATTTTCGGCAAAAGCGACGTGTTTATAGATCGTCAGCTTTTTGAACTGCTCCGCGAAACCGGACAGCGCGAAGAAGCGTTAAAAATTTTACGGGCGGCGCGCTCACGTTTTCCGGCGGATTATAGTCTGCTCAGATTAGAAGCATCTGTTTTGACCGAACTCGGCAGAGTTGATGAAGCGGTAAAATTGATTCAGCCGTTAATCGGTTCGGCAACTTCCACACCGTCGCTTATGACCGATGATTTTATCAATTATATTTTTATTTCCGGTCTTTACACGCAGGCAAAGCGCGGCGCGGATGCTATCAAATCGGCAAATCTTGCATACGGAGCAGCTAACGGCGAAGAAAGAAAACAGATCGCCAAATTAACTTTGGCAAGCGCACAACAAGTGTCCGGCGATTTTGCCGCATCGGAAAAAACCTTGCGCGACATCTTGAAACAAACGCCGAATAATCCTATTGCGCTCAACAATCTCGGTTATTTTCTGGTCGAACGCGGCGAAAGGTTCGATGAAGCTCTCGAACTAATTAAACAAGCCGTAGCAATTGACGAAAATAATCCGTCATATTTGGACAGCTTAGGCTGGGCATATTTCAAACTCGGAAAATACGACGAAGCCGAAAAACATCTCAAAAAAGCCGCTATTCTCGACGCAAGTTCACCTACAATTCAGGAACATCTCGGCGACGTTTATGCCAAGCAGAAAAAACTCGATCTCGCCAAAACGACTTGGAAAAAAGCATTAAATTTGAGTTCCGACGCGGAAGAAGTCAGTCGCTTGGAAAATAAAATCAAATAACGGGGAACTATTTATTTACAACAAGAAAAACACAGAGATTTGTTAAAACTTATCTCTGTGTTTTTCTTGTTTGTGTGATAAATTTAAGAATGAAAAATCGAATTGAAGAAAAATTTAATAAATTAATAACTGAAAATCGAAGCGGATTTATTCCTTTTATAGTAGCTGGCGATCCTGATTTGCGGACGACCAAAGATTTGATTTTGTTGTTGGCGGAAAAAGATGCGGCGGTGATCGAACTCGGCGTTCCGTTTTCAGATCCGGTGGCGGACGGCGTGACGATTCAGGCTTCGGCGGAACGCGCTCTGAAAAATTATATTTCGGTCAAAGATGTTTTGAGAATTGTCGCGGAAGTTCGTGAAACGGGCTGCGAAACGCCGATTATTTTGTTTAGTTATTTTAATCCGATTTTGCAGTTCGGTTTGGAAAATTTTGCAGACGCGGCGAAGGAAAACGGCGTTGACGGCATTTTAATAACGGATTTGATTCCCGAAGAAGCGGGCGAATTTCATTCGATCTTGGCGGAAAAGGATTTGTCGTTGATAATGCTCGCCGCGCCGACTTCGAGCGATGAGCGTTTGAAGAAAATCTGCGAAAAAGCGAGCGGTTTTGTTTATGCGGTTTCGCGTGCGGGCGTGACAGGCGCGAGAAACGAGATGAGTTCGGAAGCTGAAACACTTGTCGGACGTTTGCGGAAATTTACCGATCTGCCGGTTGCGGTCGGGTTCGGGATTTCAACTTTCGAGCAGATGCAGGAAACTCTGGAATATGCGGACGCGGCGGTGGTCGGTTCGGCAATTGTGGCGGAGATTTTTCGTGTTCGAGAGTCTGACGATTTGATCGGCGGTGTCGGGAAATTTCTTGATGAATTATTGGGGAAATGAATTTTGGTTGATGAATTGCAGTTTTATATTTACGGTTGTTTGAAGTTTGAAAATCTCCCAAATTTACTGGAGCTTGGCGAGTTTTATTTTTCAAGTTGCCAAATTCGGTTGCAAAACGCAAAATGACGCGAGAAGAAACGAGAAAGAAATTTATTAGTTTGATGCAGGCGGCATATTCCGGCGAATTGGCGGCGGCGCTGGCTTATGGTGGGCATTGCCGAATTTTGAAAAAGCAGACCGAGATTGATGCCGTCAAGCAAATCGAAATTGATGAATGGGAACACCGCAAAAGAGTCGGCGAGATTTTGGCGGAAATGGGTGTGAAACCGTCATGGATTCGTGAGAAGATTTTTTTTGCGATCGGAACTTCAATCGCGCTGATTTGCAGATTTTGCGGTTATTTTTGCGCGGCTTATTTTGCCGGAATTTTGGAAAACGGGAATGTCAATGAATATAATACGGCGCACAAATATGCGTCGGAATTGGGTTTAGATCATTTACTTGAAGATTTTCGGGGAATGGAAAAGACCGAAGCCGAGCACGAAGTTATTTTGTATCGAATGATCGAAAAGCACAAGTTTTTGCCAATTTTTTCGCGTTTTTTCAAATGGGGAAAAGGCGGCGATTTTCTTATTGAAAAATAAAGTGTTAGATTTTTAGTTTTTAGTTTATTGGAAAAATTTTATGTTAATTGTAATGAAAGCCGGCGCGACCGAGAAAGACATCGAGCGCGTTAATGAAATGATCGAAAAGTTGGGATTTCGTCCTCACACGATGCCGGGCGCGGGACGCACCGCGATCGGAATCACCGGAAACAAAGGCGCGGTTGATCCGACGCATTTTGAAAATTTGTCGGGCGTTGCCGAAGCGATTCGCGTGACGAAACCTTACAAACTCATCTCGAAAGATATAAGACCGGAAAAATCTGTCGTCAAAGTCGGAAATGCGGAGATCGGCGGCGGCGAATTGGCGATCATTGCCGGACCTTGTGCGGTGGAAACTTCTGAACAGGTTTTCGCGGTTGCCGAAGCGGTGGCGAAATCGGGCGCGAAATTCTTTCGCGGCGGTGCGTTCAAACCGCGAACTTCGCCGTATAATTTTCAAGGCAAAGGCGAAGACGGTTTGAAGATTTTGGCTGATGTTCGTGAGCAGTTCGGTTTGAATATCGTCACCGAAGCGATGGACGAACACGGCGTTGATTTGGTGGAAAAATACGGCGACTGCATTCAGATCGGTGCGCGAAATATGCAGAATTTTTCGCTGTTGAAATATGTCGGGCAGACTCGAAAACCTGTTTTGTTAAAACGCGGTCTGGCGGCGACTTTGGACGAATTTTTGTTGGCAGCGGAATACATTATGTCGGAAGGAAATTATGATGTAATTTTGTGCGAACGCGGAATTCGAACATTTGGAACTCACGCCCGTAATACGATGGATTTATCAATCGTTCCGGCGGTTCAGAGAATTACGCACTTGCCGATAATCGTTGATCCGTCGCACGGAACGGGCAGAAATTATATGGTTAATCCGATGGCTCGTGCCGGAGTTGCGGTTGGCGCGGACGGTTTGATAATTGAAGTTCATCCGTGTCCCGAAGAAGCACTTTGTGACGGCGCACAAGCACTTTTGCCGGAACAATATCAGGAACTTGTCGGGCAAGTTCGCGCGATTCACGAGCTTGTTAATTCGGAAGTTGTTTTTGATAAAGTGTCTGCTTAAAACAAATTTCAGATTTCAGATTTCATAAAAAAATCCGCATCTGCATTTCCCGAATTTGCAGATGCGGATTTTTATTCGTTTGTGTTAAGTCCGTATTTTATTAAAAACCCCCGAACTTCCCTTTTGCCTATTTTGCCAAACGAAATCTGAAAAAACTGTAAAACTGAATGTAGCAGCTGAGCATCGCCGTGATGATGAGAAGCGTCATCGGAATAAAACTGAAGTATTCCGGCAGAGCGACTCCGACGGATTGTTTCAGAAGCATCCCTAAAATCACTGCAAATCCGGCGATTAAACTTCTGCCGAGAATCCAGCTTCCGAAATCTTCTTTGCCTTCGAACTGCAAAAGATACGGCAGAGCCATTACTGCTAAAAGCGTAATTCCGACAATGAAAGTATCAAGCGAGAAGGAGCCGAAAATTCTGCCGAACTCAATCGCCAGAAAGAATAATACAAACGTCGTATCTACATTAAAAGTATCTTTTCCGTTCATTATGCCACCTTCTCTCATAATTTCAGTCTTTGTTTATCGCGTTTTTTGTATGAAATTTAAACAATTTCAATGATTTTCATACATATAGCACTAATCGTGCCGAAATTCCTATTTTTTATCGTTGCTGCTAAATTGCGAATAAGCAACGCGGAATAATTCGGATAATGCTTTTGCCGTTTCGGGCGACAAATTCTTGTCGGCACGCAGATGCGCTTCGACGATTTCCGGTGTCGCTTCGTGCGGATAATAAACTACCGCTTCGACGTCTCCGGCGGCTTTGCTGCGATTTTTCATGACGCGGTCAACCGGCATATCGAGCCAATTCGTGAGCCGCGCGATGTTGTCCGCGTCGGGTTTGCCCGTTCCGTTTTCGATTCGTGAAAGTGTCGAAGCCGAAACATTCGTGACGTCCGCCACATCGCGCAAGCTGAGTTTTAATTCTTCGCGGCGACGTTTAATGGCGCGTCCGAGTTCGATCGTGTTGATCATACTTTCAATTTTTTGTCCCATATCTGTTTCTCCAATAAATCAATTGATTTGTGATTTCTCTAGTGCCACTGATGCACTTTTCATTTCACACATAAAACATAACACAGCAAAATTTTAATTGCAACACCGCGTTTCACACTTGCAACAGACAATGTGTTCTGATACAATGTTTCACAGATGAAACATTTAGCGTTTCACTTAAGTTGTAAATCGTTTGGAGTTCCACCTTTAGGTGGCAAAACTAAGAAGCCATCTAAAGATGGAACTCCGAACTTTAAGGAGTAGAGATGACAGCAAAAGCAGTAACAGACAATTCTGACAAGAAAGAGAAAAGAGCCAAGTCAATTGCGGCGATGGGATTGGTCAATCGCGTAGGCGACAAATTCGTAGTGGCGACACCGAGTTTGCGCGGCAAACAGACGACTTATAATGTCTGGCGCGACGACCAAAATCAGGTTCGTTGTAATTGTTTGGAATATGAAGAAGCTGTTGTCAGTGATAACGGTTTTCGTTGCGAGCATATTTTGGCGGTCAAATACGCCGTGCTGGCAAAGAATTCCGAACCCGTAACGAAAACAAATAACGTGAAAGTAAACACGGAAGTTACGGTTGTTTCTAAAGACAAAAGCGCAACTGAGTTGAGTGAACAGTCCGCACTCAGCGAACAGAAGACTGATGAAGTTCCGGCAGATGCTACGGAAAACGGACAGACCGTGGCAGACGAAGCCGAACGACATCAACTTGCGAACACGAAAGACAAAACCATTATGATGAAACAAGAAAATTTACAGGAAATGCCGTTTCACGCGGCGGAAGTTTCGGCAAACGCCGGACAAAATACATCGAATGTAATTCAGGCGGAATTCCCGCAGAAATTACAGCAGTTACGCAAAGACGTTGACCCGAATCTGGTTCGTCAGCGCGAAGGTTGGCGCGACCGCAACGGGAATGTGCAGATGGTTGATTATGTCGAATGGCATACGGTCGCCGATATTTTAGACGAAACCGCGCCGGCTTGGACGCACACGGTCAAAGATATGCGGCAGATCGGCGATATTTTCACCGTTACTGTTGCGATCACGATTGACAATGTAACGCGCGAAGGTGTCGGAACCGGACTCGCGGGAAGCGAGATGGGAATTAAAAAAGCGGAACACGACGCTCTGAAACGCGCCGCCGTAAAATTCGGAATCGCCCGCGAACTCTACAAAAAAGAATCTGACACCATCGAACGCGAAGGCGCGGTTCCATCAAACGTCGAAGACAATAACATTCCGGCAAATCCGGTGGCGCGCAGCCTTTCGGACTTGGTAACGGCGAAACAACTCGGAATGATCCGCGCAATCGCCCGCGAGATGAACATTGACGCGGACGAAGAATCGAATTCGCTGATGCAATGCCGCACGGACGAGCTTTCAAAACGCGCCGCGTCGAGTTTGATCCAGCATTTGCAGGATATGCAAAGCAATCAGCAAATGCCGATGCGCCGTGCAAGTTAATAGTTTGGAGTTCCAACTTTAGCTGGCTTCTTTTCGCCAACGAAGCGCGGCAGAAAGCCACTTAAAAGTGGAACTCCAAACAAGTTTTTAATCTTATTCCAATGACGGCAAAATAAGATTTCTTCCACACACGAAAGTTTTGAGTTGTGATTTTTCAACCGTCCTGCTTTCTCCAGAAAGTCAGCTATTACCTCACTCACAACTCAAAACACTCCATTTGAAAGAAATTAGTTATCAGGAAACGGTTTTGTAACCTTTTTCTGATATTTTTTTAAATTAAAAGATTCGGCAAGCAAAAACATTATGAGTTTACCTGAAAATTTTCAAAATCTAACGGGCGATTGGTCGGGAACGAACCGTCTGCACATTCCCTGGGTCGAAGACGATCCGATCAAAGAATCGAATTCGGACGCAATCGTTAAAACCGCCGCCGGAAATAATTATTTGCAGATCGATTACGGCTGGACTTTCGATGACAAAGAACAAAGCGGAGTTTTGATGTTCGGATTTGAAAAAGATTCGGAAACGGTCAACGCCGTCTGGGTTGATTCGTGGCATCAGACGGCGGATTTTATGCCGTCGAAGGGCAAGGGCAAGAATCGCAAGATTACGTTCAAAGGCTTTTTCAAAGTTCCCGACAGTCCCGATTGGGGTTGGCGCACGGACATTGACATCGAAAACAAGGACGCATTCAAGATCAATATGTATAACGTCTCGCCCGAAGGTCAGGAAGATTTGGCGGTCGAGATGTTTTTCAAACGAAAATAAAGCAGTTGATAAAACCATCAAAAAAGAATAAGAAAAAGGCGCAAAAGGCTGTGTCTTCGAGTTCGACGTTTCGAACGTCAGAAGAATTTTAGTAGATATGCTCGGATTGATGATCGCTTTAGTGATCACGACCGCGTTTGTGCAAGACCGCGATGGGGTGAAGAAACTGCTTCGCACGTTTGGCATTCATCACAGTAAGCTAAGAAAGTTACAGCTTCTTGAAAATATTTTTATCGGTAAAAATTTAGATGCAGAATTTAGAATTCTAAATATGAGTCACTCTCTTTTGATTCGGTATTAGTTATTCAAATTGAGTAACTGATAATCAAGTTACTCTTTATTTCGAGTTTTCAAACAGCTTCTTAGCTCGACTTTATCCATTTCAAGAAACGAAGCACAAAGTATCTGTCAAACATTCCAGATATGAGCGCGGTATTTTTATCATCTCGACCTCTGCACCCGATATTTGTAAACTCTGCCACTCCCATATTTGTTGCCTGACGCATCCTATCGCGTCTGAAAAGGTGACCACCTGTTTTTTATACCAAACCGCTTCTCTGATTTTCAACTTTCCCGTCTTCTCCAACTCCCCAGCAAAGATCGCCACCAACGAAAATAGTCCGAATAAGCACGGCGTTGTCCGATCAATCGCTTTGTCCGACCATTGACGGTTTGTTTCGACTCCCAAATGCCGACGCGCTTCGGCAAATGTTACTTCGACTTCCCATCTTTTGACAAACCACTCGACAATCCGGCGCGGCGCGGCTTCCCGGTTCGTGCAGAGCAGGGCTTGCGTTTCAAATTTCCCGAGCGGATCACTGATAATCACCCACCGAATCGGCAACGGCTTGTTTTCCGACGTGATACCACACGCATTTACCGCTCGCTATCTCAATAGACCGGTTTTCCTCAGTCATACCATCTTTTGATCTTGATCCGTTTCCATTTGGTCTTCGGATTATCTATGACGGCGTGCAAGGTCGGCAATCTGACACCTTTTTTGCGCGGTCGCCCGATTTGTCCCGGCTGGCGAACAGCGGCTTTTTTATACAACGCCGCATCGAGCCGCAGACGAGTCACCATTGTTGCTTTATCTTTGACCGCATCCAACAGATCGAGTGCCGCAAAACTCGAATCGCCGACAAAGACCGGATCGAAATCCGGCAGCCATCTTGTGATCAACAAAATCGCCTGCCTTGCCCGCTCCGTCAACTTGCGATGGCGGATGCCGCGCGTCCGGTCATATCTTTCCGATGGACATAAAACAGTCAAAAACGGCAATGCCCAGACCCTTTTGGCAAACGGCACTTCGGTTAAAAGCATAAACGAAAGCCACCGCAACCCGCTCGTTTTGACAAAATGAGATTTGCTTGACCGAACCGCATCACGTTAAATCCCGCGGGCTTTAATCTGCTTGCCCCACCGCCGTTCGATCGTGTCATCAAAGCCGATGACCGACTCACCGCCTGCCGGAAATGCTTTGATCAGCAAAGTCAGCAAAATTCGTGAAGCGGCAAGCGAACACCAGACGGCACGACTCAACACGCGATGATAGTTCTGAAAATGCTTCTCGTCGCTCAAACCCGTCACGCGCAAGGCGTTAGTGACGGTGCGCGAAGCGGGCGACGGAATCGCTCCGGTCAGCAACACCAAAACGTGGTCAAAAACCGGCTTGGAAAAAAGCGGTGCAAATGCTATAACAAAATTCATCAGTTCACAGGGCATAGTTTAAGTTCCTTATTTCTTGGTCGAAATAGATAAAAACTTAACTACTCTGCGAACTGTTTTCAAATATCAAATCTGCTTATCAACTTAAGATAAATACTTTTTCTAAAATTGATATTCTTGAGAATCGGTTTAGTTTTTGCGATGCTTAGTATAAAATTGTTGTGGAATTTACACAGCATTTAACCTGAATTTTTAAACATAATCCGATTTTATTTTTCCAGCTTACTCGCAAATAAATTTAATCAAAATTATTCGTATCGCGTCGGCTTGAAACGGGAATTTTTTCTCTTTTTTCGCTGTTTGTCCATTCTTTGTCAAGCAGATTCGTCGTGCCTTCGGTTACGGACGAAACTCTGCGCGGCGGCAATTGTTGGAATTCGCCCGTTTCAAAAGATGCCGTTTCCCTAAGCGGAATCTCTGCACGGGACAAAAACAAAGTTAAAAAGATATTTGAAAATAGATAACGGATGTGTTTTGAGCTAAATTAGCCCTCAGCATATGAAAAAAACACATCCGAATGCTTTGCAGCATTACGAGCAAATTTACCATTAGATAAGCGTCGCGTCGAGTTGGCGGCGGCTTTGCTGATCGCCATTATTCAACAGAACACTACAAATTTGGCAAGATTAGCCAATGTTTTAGACTTATCGGCTAAGAAGGATTCAAAATATCGGCGGTTAAAACGCTTTTTTCAGTTGGCTGAGATTGATTTCGACATTTTTGCCGAGTTGATTATTGCGATCATCAAACCGAAAGGTAAGTATGTTTTGGCGTTGGATCGCACCGAGTGGAAATACGGCTTGATATGGGTCAACATTTTGACGTTATCAATCGTGGTTGGAAACACTTCGATACCGTTATTTTGGATAACGCTCTCGCGCAAAGGCAACTCCGTATTAGCGGAAAAGAAACAGATAATCGGGCGTTATATCAAAGTATTCGGCATCAAAAACATCGAATACTTGAGTGGTGACCGTGAGTTTGACGGATATGAATTGGTCAAATATCTGGACAAGGAAAAAGTCCCGTTTCGTCTGCGGATAAAAGCTTCGATGACGATTACCAACAAAAGCGGGAAGCCGATGAGATGCGGGAAATTGTTACGAACATTGAAGATCGGCGAGAGTTACCGTTTGCGACGGGCGAGGAGATACGCCGGAGTCAAGGTATCGGTCGAGGTGAAAAGAGGAAAAGACTCTCAGGAAAGTGTGATTGTCATTTCGTCTGAAGCGAGTGAGAAAATCCTGTCGGAATACAAGCGGAGATGGGCGATAGAAACATTGTTTCAGAACTTAAAGAGTCGCGGATTCGAGATCGAAAAAACGCATCTGACGAAAGTGGAGAAGATAGATAAGTTATTCGGAGTATTGGCGTTAGCAGTGGCGTGGGCGATCAAAACAGGGGAAGCGGAAAACGCCGTCAACTCGATTGAAATAAAAAAGAACGGGAGAGCGCAAACAAGTCTTTTCAGATTAGGATGTGAAATAATCCAAGAGGTGTTATTTGAACTAAAGAGATATTCGAGAGTAAATATCTTTGCAATTCTAAGATGCTGACAACAGCTAACTTATGTCGTTTTGTCCCGTACAGAGAAGCGGAATAAGACGACTTTCTTTTTCCGGCTTTTCCAACGCGCGTTTCATACGATTCCAGCCGAAAAAAGATGAGATTATTGCGGACAAAATCCCGAAACCTCCGAGAATTAGAAAAAACGTAAATAATTTCGGTTTGATTAACTCTGCGTTGTTCAAAACAAAAAGAACGAACAGAAAGATTGCAGAAACCAGCATTAAAACCGATGCACCGACAACGGAAGTTTTTCCGGCACGCGTTTCCGCCATCATCCGCAAAACTTCGAGTTCCGCTTGTTCACTCGTCAAAGGCGCACCGCACCGGCGGCAAAATTTCGAATCGTCGGTTGACTCGGTTTCGCAAACCGAACACGTTTTCTCGATTGAATGAGTTTTCGAGATCGCCGCAATTGTCTTTGCTTCCTGCACGAGAACGCTTTTTTCGCCCTTGTTGAGCATCGGATGTTTTATCAAATAATCGAAAGTTGCGCGCGTCGAACTCGTGCTGATCGGTTTTAAGCGTATCGTCAGAGTTCTGGCATAATCAAGCACATCAGCCGAACCGAACCACGTTCCCCAACCTTTCGCGCCGCGCCGCGCAATGATGTTCGGCGATTCTTCGATAATGTTGTAACTGAGAGATTCAATCGCGTCAATCAATTGACGATTGACCTTTTCGATGTTGCCCGGCAAAACCTTTTTGATAAAGATTTCCGTCGTCTGCTGGGCTGAATTCGTGGTACTTTCAAATTCCATAATTATTTATATAAGAGTCGGATTTGTCTGTTTATACGAATTATTATAGCAAAGAGTTCTTGTTTTGAATTTTGTCGAAAAACTGAGATCGGTCAATTTTCCATTTGTTTCTCTTCTTCATTTTCCGTCTGAATTTTAACCTCTTCGCCTTTCGCTGTTTTTTCACCGACCGCATTAACGATGCCGCCGATCAAAATAACCATCGCCGTCAGGTAAAGCCACAAAAGAAGCACGATGATCGCGCCGACCGAACCGTAAGTTTTTGAATAAGAATCGAAATATTGCAGGTAAATGCGAAAACCGAGAGACAAAACTATCCATAAAACAATTGCCGTGATTGCGCCGGGCGAAATCCAATGCCAGTCGAACGGGTCGTGATTCGGCGCAAAATTATAGAGCAGCGCAAACGATAAAACGAGCGCGATGCCGACAACGAGCAATGAAAATACGGTTAAAACTATGGACGACGTAAATTCGATGCCGAGCGGAGAAACGAGCAGATTGATAAAATAACCGCCGTAAAAAACAACGCCGAGCGCGAGAAAAATGAGAAGCGCGATGCCGAGCGTGAGCAAAACCGAGACTAATTTATATTTCCACCACGGGCGTGTTTCTTCCAGATCATAAACATCGTTGAGCGCAATGCGAATATTATCAACGCCCGCCGAAGCCGACCACAACGCGAGCAGCGCGCCGAAAGTCAACTTTCCGCCGCCGCCGTCCGACGTTATTTCGGTTATCGTATCCTGAACCAGTTTTATCGCCGACGGCGGGACGACCTGTCCGAGATAAGCAAAAAGTTCATTCCGAACGCCTTCCGCCGCGCCAAGAAACAAACCGATGATGTTAAGCAAAAACAACAAGAGTGGAAAAAGCGCAAAAATAAAATAAAACGCTACCTGCGCCGCATTGGTCGTTACATTCTCGGCGGCAAATTTTTCATAAACCTTTTTAACGTATTCTATAAAACTCAACTTCATAAACTTAACTCCTACTTAACTTTAGATAATCGCACTTTTGCCGAATAAAACGAAAGATAAAAACAGGCTTATGCCGGATAATTCTTTTCGTCATCACATCAACCGAAAAATACCGCGAAGCCGAAGTTGCTGTTTACGACATTTCGACCGAAAAATGTGTCAAACCTTTTTCACTAGATTCTAAAGGTTTATTTTATTCTCTAATAATCTGTAATTTTGCTTTATAATATAAAGTTCTTGACAAATAAAACGATCTGATGTAAATTTCAAACCGACATTGCGAAGATTCAAGCAATCTGCAAAGAAAACTATAAAATTCCCATATTTGCCAAGAGCCGTTTGCTAATATGTTCGGGCGCAAAATATATGGAATGTGAGTTCGATATAAAAATTTCAATTTTAGTCGGTGAAACCGGCATTATATTTATACTGCACATCGCAAAATCTGAGAAAATCGGTAAATGATGGCAAAGCCGTTATCGCAGCTAATTAATCGCTTGACGCTCCGCCGTAACTGTTTCCATAACTTGCGTTATGGTGCTGCAAATAAATCATCGCTTTTAACAAACTATGTCAAATCTCACGTTAAATTACAAAATTAATTTCTAAATGTTTATAAATATTTCTTCGACACTTAATCGGCTTCATTCGCAGGCAACCGGAAACCGTTGGCTTTGGCTTTTTTCGATTTTCTGTCGTTTTTCTTTGGCATTCGGATTTTTCGTCGCCGGAATGGTCAAGATTTTAGGCGAGCGGTTTGCCAGCAGTTTACACGCTAATCATCCGATGGGGCATTATCTGGAAGCACTGCATCTGACGGGTTATTACTACACTTTCATCGGCATCGCGCAGATCGCGGCGGCGATTTTTCTGTTGATTCCGCGCACGGTGACGCTCGGCGCGTTTATTTATTTTCCGATTATTTTAAATATCTGCATTCTGACGTATGCGACGCGCTTTGACGGTTCGATTTTTACTGCGCCTTTGATGACGCTGGCGAATTTGTATCTGCTCGGCTGGAATTATGAAAAATGGAAATATATTTTGCCGTTCAACCGTCTGGAAAATAACGTAATAAAGCAGGGAAACATTAAAGGCGGTGTAAGTTTTCAGGAAAATGCAAACGGGCGCGGTTTTTTTTCACGTTATGGAATACGTCCGCTTTACGCGCGTTTGCGCGGTTTTCTCAAACGGCTCTTCAATGATAAATTTCCGTCTCTGTTTTTCGGCGGAGTTCTTGCTTGTATCGTGCTTTTTGTAGCGATTATTCCCAGACTTTACAGCATCGTGCCGCATAATACTTATGACCGGTGTATGAGACAACTTAAAAACGGCAACAGAACCGAAGCCGGAGACGATTTCTGCAAATGTATTCATCAAAACGGCGAACCGCTCGATAAATGCCTGAACGACTACGAAAACGCGCCGAATAATAATATCCGACAAACGCCGTAAAAAAAATTGCCGCAATTCGATCAAACCAATTCTAAAGTTCGCCGATCTGTTTCGCCGCCGAAATATCTGTCCAAAACTTTCTGAAAAACCGGATTCGTATTTTCCAACGCACTAAACAAAGTCATCGAAGATTTGAGTTTTACATCGTCGGGACTTCCGAAAATTTGATTAGCGGTTTTCCCGTCAATTTCGAGCAGTGCGTTTGAAATTTCGATCAAACGTTTTCCCAAAATCGGATGTGCCAGAAAATTTTCCGCCTCGTTTTTATCTTTAATAGCGTAAAATTTCGACATTGAACTGAATCCCAAACCCGCGATCTGCGGGAAAATATACCACATCCAATGACTGCGCTTTCTGCCGTTTCTGATTTCCGCGAGCGCGATTTCGTAATCGCTTTTCTGCGCGTCTAAAAATCTCTGTAAATCACTCATAAAAATTTCTCATTTAACGTATTTTTCAACATCTTCAGTTCGCAAAAATTCCTCAACCGAAGTCCAACTAATTTCGTTGTAACGGTCATTGTCGAGCGGCACGAATTCGGGGCGACCTTCCGACATATCGCGCATATACTGCATTCCTTGCCACGCGGGATAGAGATTGTCTTTTGACGGGAAAAGAAACTTGGCGATGTTGATAATAAAGTCGAGCAGACCGATGCTTCCGGCGCGAAAAGTTTTGAAATTTTTGTCCGTGATTTCGCTCATAATGTCGCGCACGTTTTCAGCACTTACGCGATCTCCCGCGATTCGCAAAAAGCGCGGCGTGTCGTCATCGAGCGCGACGTGCGCCGTAAAATTCGCTGTGTCGTCCATCGTCGTCAAATCCATTTTGACCGACGACGCGCCCCAGTAAAGAATGCGTTTGAAGCGGTATAAAATCAGAGGCATTTCCTTCGTCAGCAAATCCATAAACGCGCCGTTAAAAATGGTTGTCGCCTTGATCGGCGCGTCGTCCAAAATCTGATGAAACTCACGTCGCAGATCAAGATTACGGTTTTTGCCCGGAACTAAATTTGTAAAATCCAGCGAAAAATCGCTCGGAATAAAACGCGAAACATCCGCCAAAACCGCGCCGTCGAGCAAACATTTCTGCGCGTCAATAATCACCTCGCGCAAACCCGAAACCGCCGACACAACACAATCCGCGCCCGCGCAAGCCTCGGCAATTTCGCTCATATCAAACAAATTCGCCTGCCTGATCTCCACACCTTTTTCCCGAAGCCGTCCGACCTGTTCCCGCGAGCTTTCCGCCCGCACCAAAGCCCGAACATTCGCCCCTTTTTCAATCAGCGCATCAACGATTTTGCCGCCAAGATTCCCCGTCGCGCCCGCTATTAAAATTGTTTTATTCATTAACGAAAACTTTAAATTAATAAACTCACCCGCGCAAACAAAAAAGACGAAGCTGAAACTTCGTCCTTTGTCATTTACGATTTATTTTGCAAACTTACGCCGATCGGTTTTTGCGCGATTGAAATTGGCAAGATTTTCGGTTTTGATAACGTCTATTTTAATTTTTCCATTGAAGATGTTTCCTGCAATGAATTAAGCATATTTAGCCCTGCCTTTGCCATTCCATTTTGAGGGTAATCTTTTAATGTTTGTTGATAAAATTCAATCGCTATTAATCCGTCTCCGATTTGACTGTAACAAAATGCAATATTGCATAATCCCATTTCTCGATAACTCATTTTAGAAGAACTCAAAAGTGTCAGAAACCGATAATTGTCAATCCAGGAGTTTTTAGAAAAAAAATCAACGCTTTTCTCGAAATAAGGAATCGCGTCGGCGAAATTTTGCTGTTTGACGAAATTAATTCCTCTTCGATGATCTTTGGTTAAAATACTTTTCAAACCGAAAGACAAAGCCAAATATGTCAACGCACCATAAAAAGCCGAGTTTCCGGTATTGAGTAAATAAAAAGTAAAAATGAATGATCCGATCACCAATATCTGCGGAATTACCGCAGCCCATGTAACTTGTCTAACTGTCGGAACATTTGATGACATATAAAAAAGTACAAAAGAATTTTTCAGTTTTTATTTGATCTATTCGCTTGCTTCCTTCAAAGCCTGCAATTTGATTTCGGCAGATAAACGAAAATCGGTTTGTTTGATCTTTTCCAAGATTGGTTTGGCCGACGGGATTATTCCGCTCAGTTTTGCTTTGATGATTACGCCAATCGTTCCCGTGAAATTTACTCCAAGCCGTTCAGCGATTTTTCGGGCTTTGTAATCGTCCAAAATTACAAAACTGTCGGGCATTTCCAAAGCAAGTGAGATTGCGCTCGATTCGCCTTTATCAATCTGCAATTCCAAAATCGTTTGTCTGTATTTATCTGTTGCTTCCTTAATTTTCACCCATTCGGGAAGAATTTCGCCAAACTCGGCGGCGATTTCGGACGTGGTAAAGATTTGTCCGTAAACCTTGTGAAGCAATTCGAGTTCGCCGATATTCGTCAAAATAATAAAACAGCTTGTGTCAGAAATAATCGCTTTAGGCATTGGCTACGTCTTTCGATAAATCCGATGCGGGAAAATTAAAGATGGAAACATCATAACTGCCGAGCAATTCCGCAAACGTCCGCTTTGTCAGTCCCGCAACTTCGGCGGCTTGACCGAGCGAAAGTCTGCCTTGTTCGTAAAGCCGCGCGGCAACCATCATCGAAAGTTGTCTCTCGTCAATATCCAAACTGTCGGGCAGATTTAAGGTCAGCGTTTTCATAACTCAAATGTAGCAAGTTTCAGAGATTATTCAAAATTTTTATTAATCAAACAAAAAAAGGGACGAAGCCGAAACTTCGTCTTTTTTCCATTTCAAATCATTTCGCGTTACTGACACGCTTTGATCGGTTGTTTGACGAGCGTGTCTTTTTTCTCGTCGTATTTCATGCAGGTTTCGCTGACAACTACGAGCTTGTTTTTCACGACGCGGTAAGTCGATGTTATAATGGAAGTTCCGGCACAGCACGAATTTGTTGAAGTAACCGTTTTATTTTTCTCATTAAATTCGAATAAAGTTCCTTCCCAATCGCTGTTGACGAAAAGTTTTTGCGCCGGATCGTAAAGGAAATACAAACTCGAAGTATTCGGTCCGGCGTATGACGATTCAAAGAGCGAAAAATCCTGAACGCCGTCAAAATTAAAATCGCCGACTGAAACGCCGTCCGCGCCGCGCTGCTGCGTGTCAACGTCAATCGTTTGCAGCAGACGGTCGGTTTTTTTCTCGAAAACCTTGACCGCCACGGCTCGGTCGCCCTTGACCGCCACTTTAAAATACCTGTCGGGCAGCGCATCGCCCTGAATAAACTCGCCTGATACTTCACTCGAACCATCCGTTTCAAAGTCTTTTTTCAGTTTAATATCGAGAGTCTTTCCCGTTTTCGCATCCTTCCAAACGCCTTTCAACTCCGCCGCTTTCCCGTCGTAATTATCAAACATCAAAGTCGCCCGCGCCATATTTTTTGCGTCCTTTTCCGTAAATGTCAGCTTATTTTTAACCACTTTGCCGTCGCCGAGACGAATCGGTTCATCATATTTATCATAAACATAAACCGCCGTCCCCACGCCGTCCGAATAAATATCCGTCACAAACGTCACCGGCGAATCACCGATCACGCCCGAATAACTCGCCTGCTGCCCAAACAAATTCGCCGCCGCCAACAAAGTCAGCAACACAAAAAAAGCCGGTTTAATTAAAATTTTCATAGATTTATAAATTGGATTCACTTCATTTGATGGAAGATTAGTTATTAACAACATAGCACAAATGCGGTTCGTCCCAATTTGTCAGATTGATCAAAGCAACTTCGTGTTGCCAACCAACGGTGATTGGACAGCATTGCTGAATTCTTTAACTTAATAAGTCGGCGGATGTTCACCTGCTAAAGCTAAAATTCTTCGCAGATTTATAACATTTTGACGATTCAGATTCAAAGTTTTTATGGTTACGCGACCTTTTGCGGTTTTGCCGATGATTTCGGTAAACTCTTCGCTCCAGACAAAATGTTCGTTCCAGATGTCTTTTCGCGGATTGTAAAATTCTACGGTTTTTTGGCTGATCGCATCGAACGCCTCGGTTTTTATGGATTTATGACCGTTGCAGCCTTGACAGGCGTGAGCGAGATTTTCCAGATCGTCAGTTCCGCCTTTGGCAATCGGCAGAATATGTTCGACGGAAAAAGGATCGGACGAAAAATCGAGCGGTGAAAGACAGTATTCGCAGAGCCTTTTTGCTCTTTCCGCGACTTTGCGGCGAATTGACGCACGAAATTTCATATCGTCTGCGGCGGGAAAACTTCGAGTGCTTTCATCACCTCGCGCAGACTCGTATCTCTGATTTGTGCGATTTCCGCCAAATACTCAAGCCGTTTGACGTTCAGACTTTCGCTTTTTTCGGTCAAAGCCAACAACTCATCGAGTTCTTCGCCGGAAATAATTTCATCGCGCCTTTTCCCGACGAGTTCATCAAAACGCTTCTGCTCATCATCGGTGAGCATTGTTTTATTAACCTTTTTAATCAACTCGACTTCGCGTTTCTCCCGACTTTCCGGCAAATCCCGACGCATCCTTTTCGCCTTCGCAATCAGATTCTCAAACTCGTATTTCGGCAAACCAACAACCGCCTGCAACAAATTTTCATCAGTAATTTCTACGCTGATCGGCATAATCAAATTATAACGCAACTTCAAAAAATTTCATAAAAAAGCACTAAGTTGAAAATTCATCTTAGATAACGTCAGTTCGAGATAAGAATTAAGCTATAACCAAGTCTTTTCCTAGTTCAAGGCTTGGTTTCTTTTCTTGAAATGTGTAAGCGATCAACCCGGCGACGATGTTGCCGTAAAAGTTCCACACCGAACGATGTCGCGTATGCTCGACTTGTGAAATGTTCTTTAACTGGTCGTTGACCGATTCGATGATCGCTCGTTTTCTCAGCATCAGGCGATCAAAAAGCGGCATCAACTTGTTCTTCATATTCTTTCTGACCTTTGTTACCAGTTGAACATTGTGTTCGCCCAATAATTTACTCAACTCCTGTGAAATATAACCTTTATCGCCGAACAGTTTGCCCCACAACTGCTTGCTCATTTTCCCGACCGGCTTTCGGTCATCAACATTTCCCAAAGTGATTTGCCACGCCAACAACTCGCCGCGGTCGCTGATTATAAGATGTATCTTGAAGCCGTAAAACCACCCCGTCGAAGTCTTCCCGCGTTTTGCAATCTCCTTAAACACCTTGTTTTGCTTAATCCGTAAATTGTTACAGACGGCTATCTTAGTTGAATCCACAAATGAAATCCCCGAACACTTTCCCAATCTCATTTGCATAAACGCTCCGAGCAGAAGCAAAGCGTCGCGTTGGAGTTCGACGAACCGATTATAACTGAGCAGATCGGGAAACTCGCCCTTGTAGTAAACACCGATCATCGAATTATAAAACGTCTTCAAATTACGGAATCCAGACCTGTGAAAACAGATCAAAATAGTCATCACTTCCGAACGCGACATCTTCGACGGCTTAATTCGTTGACTCTTTCCGCTTTCTAACAACTGATGATTAAACTTCGGTTCAAACACTTTACAAAAATCGTCAACTTGGCAAAAAACTGTTAAGATATTCATTGAAAAACTCCTTTGGTTTGGTTTATTTGTTTCTAAACCTAAGTATATCTTACCTTTGGAGTTTTTCTTATCTCGAACTCACGTTAGATAAGTTGTTAACGACGACAAAAACAATAAGCATAGCGAGAATTGTTAAGGAAAATGTGACATTCATTCTGTTGTTGAAAGTCATTAACAATCTTTTCTCGTTGATGTTTGTGGCTTTCAACTACGGATTTAACTATAAATATTTTTCAGTTTTATTTATATTAGGGAGGAAAATATCGCAAGTATTAGTTACAAATCCAAAATTGTTTTCATTTCTTTCAACAATTTATTTTGATAGGACTTTCCAGTTCCCATAGAACCATCATTCACCCAGTCTATTTTTCCTTCTAACTTTGAAATTATTTTCAAATAACTAGAAAATGTTTTATCAGACATTAAATAAACATCAGGAAATAATCTGAGAATAGCTCCAAAACCGTTAGTTTTAACTAACTGACTTTTTCTTTCTTTTAAAACTTGAGTTGAATACTCCTCTAAATCATTATCTGTGTTATATGTTATTGGGACAGACCAATCTCTAGGAAAAGTTTCTTGGAATGCCTTAAAGAAGTAGAATAATTGATTATAAATGAGTTGGATATCTGCATTCTTAAATTCCTCAATTTTGGAAACTGCCTGAATTGCATAGTCTATAAAAAAAGCTTGTGATATTGCACCGCTTCCAACACCTAACATTTTGATTTGCTTATAAAGTGGTGATGTTTTGGAAGTGTAAAAAGACTCACAAATAGAATGAAATTTAGAAATCTCGTTGTAATACTCTCTTCCAATTAAATCTTGAAGGTCATATATCAAGGACTTATTAACTGCTTTTTGTTTCCCATTAATATCAGAAAATAATTTTGCTGCTGTAGGAACTGACACATTGAATAATAAAACTACTATAAGTTCAAAACTATCTCTAAATGAGTCATCTAAAAGTGATAGTCCTGCCAGTCTATGTTGCCCATCAATAATAGAAAATCGAATGCTTTCAGGAAATTCAAAAAACCCTATTTCCTTATTTTCATAATCAAGATAGTTTTCGAAAAAAAATTCATCCTCATTCAGATTAGCAGATAATAAAATTGAATTTGGCAGAAAGTTTGTTTCCTCAGATTCCAAATAGTCAGCAACACTTTTGATTCTGTTATATTGTAGCCTTCTTTGTATCCCTTCTTCGTTAGACTGTAAATCTATACCCTGTTTTCTTATCTTTTTTATATAGTCTTCCGTTTTTAATTGATCCTTGAAGTGACTAAATTCCATATAAGGTTCTCGAAAATGAAAATCAATGTATTTCATCAAAACATCACAACTAAACTTCGTAACGAAAAATACTTCATTTCGTTGTTTAACTTTTATATATGGTACTTTAAACATCTTAAATCTTTGGATCTACTAATTTTTTTGGTTCTTCATTATTGGATTCTTCTATATAACTGCTACTTTGATTTTCAAAAATGTTTGAAAAGTTTTTGATTGAAACTGATGGATGTTTTACAAAATAATAACTGTAAAGATTTTCTAGGATGGTTATTAAATCATTTAAAGTTAAGCCAAATCCCAAGCCCATCAAAATAGCATATAACCCTTTTAGATTATTTGAGCTCACCCCGTCAGTAATAAAGTACAATAAACCAAAAACAAAAGAGATTAAAATATAACAAAAAAACTTAATCCAATCTTTGACCTTAAAATCTAGACCTTTTTCATCATATGCGGCTTTTACACAAAACAGAGGACTTAAGACATCATCATTTCTGAAATCAAAGGGGTAAAAACTCACAAATGTTCCCTCAATTGTTGAAATGTCGGTATTAGCAGAAAAAATATTCTTTAACTTAGAGAAAGAACTTTTTAGTATCAAATTAATTTCCTTTTTTGAAAGTGCAAATACTTTTAAAGAAACATCACTTATACTACTGAGATGATTTGTTTCTTTTCTAAATAAGAAAACCTGAACGTCTTCGGTAGTAAAAGAAAATAAAAGATGAGATGGGTCATCTATCCCCTTAAATTCCTTGTATGGCAACTCCATCCAAGCTTTTTCAATGGCTGTGCGGTTGTCAGGGTTAAAGTTATAATTTTTCCCTATACAATTACTCTGTACGGGACAAAACGACATAAGTTAGCTGTTGTCAGCATCTTAGAATTGCAAAGATATTTACTCTCGAATATCTCTTTAGTTCAAATAACACCTCTTGGATTATTTCACATCCTAATCTGAAAAGACTTGTTTGCGCTCTCCCGTTCTTTTTTATTTCAATCGAGTTGACGGCGTTTTCCGCTTCCCCTGTTTTGATCGCCCACGCCACTGCTAACGCCAATACTCCGAATAACTTATCTATCTTCTCCACTTTCGTCAGATGCGTTTTTTCGATCTCGAATCCGCGACTCTTTAAGTTCTGAAACAATGTTTCTATCGCCCATCTCCGCTTGTATTCCGACAGGATTTTCTCACTCGCTTCAGACGAAATGACAATCACACTTTCCTGAGAGTCTTTTCCTCTTTTCACCTCGACCGATACCTTGACTCCGGCGTATCTCCTCGCCCGTCGCAAACGGTAACTCTCGCCGATCTTCAATGTTCGTAACAATTTCCCGCATCTCATCGGCTTCCCGCTTTTGTTGGTAATCGTCATCGAAGCTTTTATCCGCAGACGAAACGGGACTTTTTCCTTGTCCAGATATTTGACCAATTCATATCCGTCAAACTCACGGTCACCACTCAAGTATTCGATGTTTTTGATGCCGAATACTTTGATATAACGCCCGATTATCTGTTTCTTTTCCGCTAATACGGAGTTGCCTTTGCGCGAGAGCGTTATCCAAAATAACGGTATCGAAGTGTTTCCAACCACGATTGATAACGTCAAAATGTTGACCCATATCAAGCCGTATTTCCACTCGGTGCGATCCAACGCCAAAACATACTTACCTTTCGGTTTGATGATCGCAATAATCAACTCGGCAAAAATGTCGAAATCAATCTCAGCCAACTGAAAAAAGCGTTTTAACCGCCGATATTTTGAATCCTTCTTAGCCGATAAGTCTAAAACATTGGCTAATCTTGCCAAATTTGTAGTGTTCTGTTGAATAATGGCGATCAGCAAAGCCGCCGCCAACTCGACGCGACGCTTATCTAATGGTAAATTTGCTCGTAATGCTGCAAAGCATTCGGATGTGTTTTTTTCATATGCTGAGGGCTAATTTAGCTCAAAACACATCCGTTATCTATTTTCAAATATCTTTTTAACTTTGTTTTTGTCCCGTGCAGAGATACAATTATTGATAACTTTAGCGACTTCTCCCTCTGTTTTTTTCGACCGCTTTATTTCAATGTCGTAGCTTATTATATTCAAATCTTTTTCTCATTTAGTCCATTTAACATCAATCGTAACTCATTTATATAATTACTTGTAGTTAATGTACAAATTAAGTCTATTTTTAAGCGAAGACCACTCTAAGCAATATATTCCTACAATTTTATCTAAAGTTGCGACATAAAATGCAAAATCCTTCTTGCATTAAAATTATAAAATTTTTCGGTTTTGGTAACACCTGAACCTGAATCATTAAATCTTTAAAGAAGTGAAATTATTTTTTTTCTTTCCAATTTACGTTCTGAATCAAAGTTGACTAAAATAGCGTTAATTAACTATTGTCTTTAATTGATTTGTGTTTTAAACGCCGGTTGTTATTTGGCGAGCAGAATTAATTCGATAAACATAATAATCCAAAATATAAACAAGCAATAATATGTCAAAAATTTACTACACTTTAACCGATGAAGCGCCGTTGTTGGCGACGCATTCTTTTTTGCCGATTTTGAAGGCTTTTGCGAAAGCGGCTGATGTTGAGATCGAAGTTCCCGATATTTCGCTCGCCGGGAGAATTTTGGCGAATTTTCCAGAGTATTTGACGGACGAGCAGAAAACACCCGACGCGCTTGGGGAATTGGGCGAACTGGCGACGAAGCCGGAGGCGAATATTATCAAATTGCCGAACATTTCCGCGTCGGTTCCGCAACTCGAAGAAGCGATTGCCGAGTTGCAAAAACAGGGTTACAAACTGCCGAATTATCCGTCGGAGCCGAAGACGGACGAGGAAAAAGAGATCAACAAAAAATACGCGAAGGCGTTGGGCAGCGCGGTCAATCCCGTGTTGCGCGAAGGCAATTCCGACCGCCGCGCGCCGAAAGCGGTGAAAAATTACGCGAAGACGAACCCGCACCGGATGGGCGCGTGGAGCGCGGATTCGAAAACGAGCGTCGCGCATATGGATTCGGGCGATTTTTACGGCACGGAAAATTCGACGACCGTTGAAGATGAAGGCAAATTCCGCATCGTTTTTTACGGCGAAGGCGGCGAGGAAAAAGTTTTGAAAGATTACGCGCCTTTGAAAGCGGGCGAAGTGATTGATTCGTCGGTGATGAATCTCGCCGCGCTCAAATCGTTTGTCGAAAAAGCGATTGCCGAAGCGAAGGAAAAGGACGTTTTATTATCGGCGCATCTGAAAGCGACGATGATGAAGATTTCCGACCCGATCATTTTCGGCGCGATTGTCGAGACTTATTTCAAAGACGTTTTTGCAAAATACGCGGACACTTTTAAGGAATTGGACATTAATCCGAACTTCGGTCTGGCGACGCTTTTCGAGAAAATTTCGGGACACGCGAAAGAAGTGGAAATCAAAGCGGACATCGAAAAAACGATTGAAAACGGCGCGAAATTAGCGATGGTTAATTCGGACAAAGGTATCACGAATTTTCACGTTTCGTCGGACGTGATCGTGGACGCTTCGATGGCGGCACTCGTTCGCGGCGGCGGGAAAATGTGGAACGCAGACGGCAACGAAGAAGACACCGTGGCGATGATTCCCGACCGGACTTACGCCGGATTTTACGACGCAATTGTTCAGGATATGAAGCGCAACGGCGCGATTGATCCGAAGACTTTCGGCTCGGTTCCGAACGTCGGTTTGATGGCGCAGAAAGCCGAGGAATACGGCTCGCACGACAAGACTTTTCAGATTTCGGGAGAAGGAACGGTCAAAGTCGAAGACGAAAACGGCAATGTTTTATTAGAACAAAGCGTGAGCAGCGGCGACATTTTCCGTATGTGTCAGACCAAAGACGCACCGATTCAGGATTGGGTAAAACTCGCCGTCAACCGCGCGCGACCTTCCGACACGCCCGCGATATTCTGGCTCGACAAATTGAGAGCGCACGATTCGGAAATCATCAAAAAGGTCGAAAAGTATCTGCAAGATCACGACACGAACGGTCTCGATATCTCCATTATGGATGTCAAAGACGCAATGACCGAAACGCTCAAACGTGCGCGTGAAGGCAAAGACACGATCTCGGTTTCGGGCAATGTTCTGCGCGATTATCTGACCGATATGTTTCCGATTCTCGAACTCGGCACGTCGGCGAAAATGCTGTCCATCGTGCCTTTGATGAACGGCGGCGGTCTGTTTGAAACGGGCGCGGGCGGCAGTGCGCCGAAGCACGTCGAACAGTTTCAAAAAGAAGGTTATCTGCGCTGGGATTCGCTCGGCGAATTTCTCGCCCTACAAGCGAGCCTCGAACATCTGGCAAACACGCAGGGCAACAAAAAAGCGCAAATCCTCGCCGACGCGCTCGACGAAGCGAACGCGAAATTCCTCGCAACCGACAAATCTCCGGCACGCAAAGTCGGACAAATTGACAATCGCGGTTCGCATTTCTACCTCGCAATGTATTGGGCGGAAGCGTTGGCAAACCAAACGGCAGACGCAGAATTGGCTGAAAAATTCGCGCCAATCGCCAAAGCAATGCAGGAAAACGAAGCTGTAATTAACGAAGAACTAATCGCCGCACAAGGCAAACCGCAGGAAATCGGCGGCTATTATCACCCCGACACCGAAAAAACTTACGCCGCCATGCGACCTTCAAAGACGCTGAATGCGATTGTGGATGGGATTTAGGATATTGCTCTTTATATTAAAAATAAAAAAGGTCTCGAAATTTCGAGACCTTTTTTATTTTTGTAATTTATGTAAAAGGTTTAAGAAGAAAATATTTTGGAAGAAATATTTATTAACAATTCGGCGTTGTATCATTTCTTAATGGCTTCATCATGCTCAATTAACTGTAGAGTTTTTCTGTGTCTAAATCTTCAGCATCAACCTCGAAAACAATAGATAATGGAACCATCAATGGTTCAGGCAGGTTATGTGCGAATATTTGTCCTTCAATCTTTAACTCACAATTCTCGGTTGCCCCAATACAAAAAAAATCGCTAGACCAAACTTCCTCTTTAGGTCGAATATCCCCAAAATCGGCAGAAATCAAACATCTTTGATCTGTCTTTATATTTTCAAAAGAAACATCAATTCTATTCTTTTTGATTACTGAATTTAGTTTAAAATTCATGTTAGTTGCAAGATTATACTTATCTTTTGATGGATGACGCGGATAATCAATTTCATCTTTAATAATGAGGTGGGGTTCACATTTAATTTGAATTTTTAATGAAACATTTGATAAATGAACTTCACTTGTATTTTTAATCCAAAATCCAATTTTATTAATTATTGCTACTTGTTTGATATATTCTGCTTTTTCAAGATAGTAATTAGTGTTTTCATGTATTGAAATTGGTAAAAAAGGGCTGTAACCAGAGCCATATTTTTGGATATTTGATTTATCATAATTAAGTAACAAAGCATTTAATTTGATATTTTTTCCTAATTTTTCTTTTGAGTTTTTATCAGCGAAATCTAAATCAACACTTGGTTTTTGCGACTCAACCGGATTAATTCCCATTAAAGCCACTTCATCTGGTTTTGCTATATCCGTAGAACTGCCTCTGCGAATATAAACTTCATTCCTCCGCAATTTTCCATAATCCTTTGTGAGATAAATAGGTTTTTGTTGTTGTCTTAATATAATTATGCCAACTCTACTTCCATCAAAAACCGCAGATTCGTAAGCCAAGGAAACAGGTCTATTAGTTTTACTATTTACAAATTGTTGCAATCTTGCATCGTCCAAATCATCTACTATTCCAAATACATTACCTTTTCCGCCCTTTACATCTTCCACACCAATTAATATGTAGCCATCAGTTCGTCTCCAAGAATTAGAAAAAGCCAAAATATCTTTGAGTAACTCACTTTTTGCATCATCTGTCGCACCATCAAAAGGATATTGATCCCTCTTAAAGTCAAGCGAGTCACTTTCTTCTTGGAAAAGTAATTGTTCAAATAAAGTCTTATCCATCTTCGTAAATTTTAATAAACTGAAACACTTTATTTTTTAGAATATAAAGCACTTAAATTTTATATTTCAATTCAAGCATTGTCTGCCGCTTTGTTTTTATCCCAATCAAACCGCACAACTAAAATATAACGGTTTTTAGTTTATTTTCATAGAATTTAATGAAGATAAAACTCTCATTGCTCGCAGGCGGCTTTGTTCTTTTGAATCGTCTCGTTGATCGTGGCGGTTTCGCCGATTTCGTAGAGAATAATTAAACCGTCTTCGATGGTGAAGATTTGGCGGACTTCCATATCGGCAAGCACATTGCCTTCTAAATCTTTGACGATTTGATGAACGGTGACGACGCTGCGGTTTTGGTCGTCGGTTTCGAATTTTAACGGTTCGAGTTCGGGCTGAATCTGTTTGAATTGATTCGTCCAGTATTCGCGCACCGCGTCACGTCCGTAAACGAAACCGCCTTCGAGACCGTTCGCCCATTTCACCTGAGGGTGCATTTTCGAGATGATCGTTTCGATCTCGCGTTTGTTAAAAGCATCGTATAGATTTTGTAAAAATTCTTGATTGTCGTTCATAATTATTCACTTTAGATGACTAGAATCTTTTGAACAAGTTGAGAAAAACTTGCCCGCGGAAGGCGCGGAAAGGCGCGGAAAAAAGAGAAGAATTTTTTTGCCCACGAATTATACGAATTTGCACGAATGAAGACGAATCGAAGAAAATTAAAATTTAACTAAATCTTATTCGCGTTTATTCGTGTAATTCGTGGGCAAAATATCTTAAAATTTTCCGCACCTTTCTGCGCTTTCTGTGAGGGAAAAATCTCTTCATTGGATATTTGAGAATCGGCGCGATAGATTTGAAATGTATGGCGAATGATTTTTCAAAACTTGTCGGCGGTTTTCTCGCGTCGTCTTTGTCGGGCGGAAAACAGGGCGAGATCGTTGACCGGAACATTTTTACCGGCGGCGAAAATTATGTCTATCAGCTTTATCTGCCGCCGCAGATCAAGGCGGGCGAAAAACTGCCGTTGATTGTGTTTCTGCACGGCATTCGCGAGCGCGGCGCGGGCGGTTACATTTCGGGAATGTTCGGTACGGTTATCAAGCAGTATCTGAAAACGATTCCGGCGATCGTAATACTGCCGCAGTGTCGTCCCGGCGTCTATTGGACGGACGCGAAAATGGACGCGATGGTCGTCGCGCAAATTGAAGCCGTCGAAAATGAGTTTGCGATTGACGAACGGCGGAAATATTTGATGGGCGTTTCGATGGGCGGTTACGGCGTTTTGCATTTTGCTTCAAATTATCCGAACGAATTTGCCGCGCTCGTTTCGATCTGCGGCGGAAGTCCTCTGACTTCGGGGAATCGTTTCGCGCCGATTGCGGAAAAAATCGGCAAAACTCCGACTTGGCTGTTTCACGGCGCATTAGACACAATCGTGCAGGTCAGCGAATCGCGCAATTTGGCGGCGGCGATCAAGGCAAACGGCGGCAATGTAAAATACTCGGAATATGCGGATGTCGGTCACAACGTCTGGATGAACGCGCTCGGCGAAAAAGAACTTTTGCCGTGGATTTTAGCGCAGAAACTTGCCTAATCGAATAAAATTTTGAAATGTTTAATGTCGAAAGTTGCTTTCTACTTGCGCGAGAAGACGTTATAATGTTCTAATCACAAGATAAATTAATTGAAGTTTGTTTCATCAGTGAAACATCATTTCACAAATGCTCTTATTTATGTTAGACTTTCAAATGACTTGGAGAAAGTTAAAAATTTTATTAGAAAATAATATAAAAAGGAGCAAATAAAATGGCTGGACAGGCGGTTAAAATGAGTATGGATAAAGGAAAAGCTATCGAATCTGCGTTATCGCAAATCGAAAAACGTTTTGGAAAAGGTTCGATCATGAAAATGGGCGAGCGCGTGGTTGACGACATCGGTGCGATCTCGACAAGTTGTTTGAGTTTGGACGCGGCGATCGGCATCGGCGGATTTCCGCGCGGTCGTGTGGTCGAAGTTTACGGACCGGAAAGCTCGGGTAAAACGACGCTCGCTTTGCAGGTCGTCGCGTCGGCGCAGAGACTCGGCGGAATCGCGGCGTATATTGACGCGGAACACGCAATGGATCCGATCTACGCGGAAAATCTCGGCGTAAATGTTGACGAGCTTCTGATTTCGCAGCCCGATTCGGGCGAACAGGCGTTGGAAATTGCCGAAACTCTCGTGCGTTCGAACAGTGTTGACGTGATCGTGATTGACTCGGTCGCCGCGCTCGTGCCGCGTGCCGAATTAGACGGCGATATGGGCGATTCTCTGCCGGGATTGCAGGCGCGTCTGATGTCGCAGGCGTTGAGAAAATTGACGGGAATTGTTTCAAGTTCGAAAACCTGTTTTATTTTCATTAACCAACTACGCGAAAAGATTGGCGTATTTTTCGGTTCGCCGGAAACGACGACGGGCGGAAAGGCTCTGAAATTTTACGCTTCGTTGCGTTTAGATATTCGCAGAATCGGCGCGATCAAAGACGGCGATAAAATGGTCGGCAACAGAACGCGCGTTAAAGTCGTGAAAAACAAAGTCGCGCCGCCGTTTCAAGAATGCGAGTTCGACATTATGTACGGCTTGGGAATTTCGCGCGAAGGCGATCTGCTTGATCTCGCAGTTACGCACGAAGTCGTCAACAAAAGTGGTTCGTGGTTCTCATACGGCGACGAACGGCTCGGACAGGGACGCGAAAATGTCAAAGGCGTAATCGGCGAAAATCGTGATCTTTTTGACCGCATCGAATACGATGTAAAGGTCAAACTCGGTTTCATCAAAGAAGAACCGAAGCCCGAAAAGAAAGCGAACAAAGCTGAAAAAGCCGAAAAAGCCGAGGACACTGAAGAATAAATTGTAAAAAAAACAAAAAAAGAATTTGCCGTTAAATTTCAAATTTAACGGCAAATTCTTTTAGCATATTTCACGCAATTTCCTGCTAAGGTTTTTTAACGGTTCGCGGTCTGTCCGTCGGACTTTTTTCCTGTTTCTCATTAACTTCCGAATCAGAAACCGGCGGCGGGGCTTTCATATTTGATGATTCCTTCATTTGTCTTTCCATTTCCTCCTTACTCGGAATTCCCGGAATCGGCGGAGTATTTTTAGGCTGCGGAGTTTTGCCCGCATTCGGATTTATTCCCGGCGGTAAATTTTTCGGGTCAATGGACATATTCGTATCTTTAAATTCAGGCGGCACATTCTGCGGATCAATCGCAGTATTTACTTTATCAAATCCGCGCGGCATATTCTTCGGATCAATAGCTACATTGCCGCTCGAATTTATAGCATTCTTAGCCTCAGCGTTAACATCGTCTGCTTGATACGGTTGACAAGCGAAACTCATCATCGCCGCCGTTATGCAAAATAATAAAAATAATAATTTTTTTAACATCACAATAATTCCTCAAAATAAAATTTGTTTGAAAATGGCTGTGCCGGTTTGAATGTTGCGTTTACGGAGGACGAAAACGGCTTTCAAACCGGCACGGGCAGGTATCAAACGGACTATAGGAAGTTGTAACCAAAATAGGCAAAACGGTTACTAAAAAGTCATTATAAACAATGTTCAAAAAATGTCAATAGCTTTGCCGAAATCTTTTTAAGATTTTCCGGCATATAGTTTCGGCGGATTTGACATTATTAAGCCACTTATTTAGACTAATTTCCTTGCTCGACTTGTTTGAGCATTTGAAAAATCCGGCTTGGTAGCTCAGTTGGTAGAGCAGAGGACTGAAAATCCTCGTGTCGGCAGTTCGATTCTGTCCCAAGCCACCATTATTTATAAATTTAAGACTGCAACCGTGCAGTCTTTTTTTGTTTCTAAAATTTTTATTTGGAATTTAAAAATTTTACAAGCGCAAAAAAATATAGAAAATATAAAACGATGAGAAATGAAATGCTGAAAACATTTATTTTAATGACGGTTTGTTTGTTTGCGGCGATTGCGGTCAACGCGCAGAATGAAATGCCGAAGGGAAAACCTGAAGCAACTCCGGCAGCCGGGAAGAAAGCAAACGCGCGTCCGGCGGACGAAGCGAAAAAAGAGCCGTTCGATAATATTGATGCCAAGGTGATGTCAGGAAAATGCGTTCGTTTTGAAACGGAAAAGGGAAGTATCGAACTCGAGATGTTTGCCGAAGTTGCGCCGGAAACCGTGCGGAATTTTTTGAATTTAACGGCAATCGGCGCGTTTAACGAAACGACTTTTAGCCGCGTCGTTCCCGGTTTTGTCATTCAGGGCGGCAATCTTTATTCGAATGAGAAACTCTCAGACGCAATGAAATGGCGGGCTCAAAGGACGATTGCCGACGAGCCGAACGCTGTCAAACACGAGCGCGGAATTCTCTCGATGGCGCGTTCTGACGAACCGAATTCGGCGACTACGAGTTTTTTTATTTTGCTCAGAGAAGCAAGCACTTTAGACGGTAAATTCGCCGCGTTCGGGCGCGTTACGAAGGGAATGGAAACGGTCGAAGAAATTAACAAAATGAAGGTCGAAAACGAAAAACCCGAAAATCCGGTGCGAATAAAAAAAGCGACGGTTTTTCCGTGCGAAGTTGTAAAAAGCGAAGCGGACACGAAAGCCGGAAACCCGGAAGTAAAGAATAATTGAAGTTTTTTATCCTTTTAAGATCGCCGGAAACGTCAGCAGAATAATTTTCAGATCAAGCCACAGAGACCAGTTTTCGATATAAAAAAGATCAATTCTAACCATTTCTTCAAATGTTAGGCGATTTCTCCCCGAAACCTGCCAAAGTCCAGTTATTCCGGGTTTCATATCCAATCTTTTGCGCTGGTGAATCTTGTATTCTTCAACCTCGTAAGGAATCGGCGGACGCGGACCAACGACGCTCATATCGCCGAATAAAACATTAAAAAGCTGCGGCAGTTCGTCGAAGCTCGAACGGCGCAGGAATTTTCCGCTTTTTGTAACACGCGGATCGTTTTTGACCTTGCCGAAAACGGGATTTTGTTCGTCTCCGGCGTTGGCTTCTTCAAGACCTTCGATATTTTTTCGATACGCTTCGCGGTGTAAGTTTTCGTCTGAATCGGATTTCATCGTGCGAAATTTGTAACAGAGAAATTTTCGCCCGTCCATTCCGACGCGCTCTTGTTTGAATAAGACTTTTCCGCTTGAATCGAATTTGATTAAAAAGCTGACAATCAGTAAAAACGGTGATAAAACGATAAGAGAAACGGCGGAAATTATAATGTCCGAAGTTCGTTTTACCAGACGTTCAATATCGGAAAGCGGTTCGCGGAAAAGTCTGACCATCGGCAAAACTCCGATCTGTTCGACGCTCGTTTTCTGCGGCAGAACATTGAAAAGATTCGGCGCAAAACGAAATTCGACGCGACGGCTGCGTCCGACATTCATCATTACTTCAAATAAAACATCACTCGGAATTTCCGTATCGGTGATGATAACTTCCTGTATGCCGAGTGCGCCGACGACTTCCGACATATCATTGATATTTCCAACCAGCGGAACGCCGGAAAACTGCCCGGACTTGCCGGAATTGTTTTCGATCACGCCAACAATTCGATAACCGAGATCGGGACGCGCTTTTAATTCTTTGATCGTCTGTTCGGCTTCGACGTTTGTGCCGACGATCAGCGTCGGGATCAAGTTTATATCTTTGCGCCGGATAACGGCTTGCAGATAACGCAAACCGAGATGAAAGGCTGAAAACGCCGCCAGTGCAAAAATAAAATCGAGCAGGAAAACGCCGCGTGAATAGGAAAAATCACGAAATGCGTAGCCGCCGCGAAACAGGAAAGTGAATGCAATTAATAAAAGCGAACCGATGCTGACGGCTTTGAAAATCTTGATAAATTCGGCGATATATGAAAACGCGCCCTGCAAGCGGAAAATCCGTTGGTAAACGAGCATAAAAAGCCGCACCGGAACGACGAAAAGCAAAATCCCGACATACGGCGCAAATGCTTCCGACCACGACCACGCCGTATTCATTAAAATCGCGTCACCCTCGCGCCACTTGAAAGCGAGCGTAAAACACGCAATCGCCAACCCTGCATCAAGCAGAAAGATCACCGCTTTAACCGACGGCATCACCCAACGCGGGACGCGGTTCGTCTCGCACAAATGGTGCAAATCGTTACCTTTTTCTATTGTTCGTTCGGCTTTCAAATTAATTTCAATAGTTGAAGATGCTACGACGAATTATCAACTATCGGATATTATTTATCAATTATTAACCGTGAACAAGAATGCAGAATTTATATTGAGTCGAGAGTAATTTAAAAATAGGAACGGAAAATATCTTCCGTTCCCGAATTATTCGTAAATCAGTTTTGAGTTTAATTTACAATAAAACTCAAAATTCCGCTCAAAATAGTTCCGAGCAAACTTTGCCTGCCGTTATCGTATCTGCCGTATTGATTGCGGCTGTAATAACCGTCTTCGTAACCGCGCCGAAAACCTTCCTGAAAATAATTTTGGTATTCGCCGAGCGAGACATAGTAGCCGTCGTAACCGTAAGTTGCATCCTGATAAGCGTAATTATTTCGATAATCGAATCTCCAACCGTCTTCGCGGTCGGCTTGTCCGGCGTAATAACCTTCTTCGTAACCGTTATTTACAGCTTCTTGCAACATCTGTGCGCCGTATTGACTTGTGTAGTAATAATTTCCGCCTCTGCGATAACGGTAATCATCTCTCAAATTGTCATAATAACGCGCATTTTGCAGACGCTGACGGTCGCGCTGCAATTGTTCGTAATATCTTTGCTGATAACGAACACGCGCCTGATAACGGCGGTTTTTGCGAATCTCGCGCAAACGTCTTTCATATTGCTTTTGCTGCCATTTTTCCTGTTGGCGGTAAGCGTTAAGACGTTGTTGTTGCAATGTTCGCTGTTGCCCGCGATTGTAAGTTTTATAATTTCTGTTACTGCGCGAATCATAACGCCTGTTTCGGTTATCATTACGGCTGTTTTGCATCTGACGTTCGCGTTCGCGTCCGGTCTGTTCATTGCGCCGGTTTTGCTCGGCTTTACGACGGTTTACTTCTTCGCGTTGGCGACGTTGTTGTTCAGCTTGTTTTTGAGCGTTAATTCGCTGGCGTTGATCGCGTTGCTGGCGTTCGATCTGGGATTGACGCTGTATCTGCTGATTTCGTTCGCGCTGCTGACGTTGGCGTTCTGCTTGAACCTGACGTTGCTGCGCCGCACGCTGATTTGTCGTCTGTTGCGATTGCTGCTGAACAGTCCGGTTTCCTCTTTGACGCTGACGCTGTGGTTGCGCCCGATTTTGATCATCCGTTTGTTTTCCTGTTCTTTCAGCTTTATCGTTATTCTGCTTTTGGTCAACTCTTTGCGATCTTCCGCGTCTCGAACGGTCGTTTCTCTGACCGTATGCCGCATCGCTCAAACCTGCAAAAACCAGAAAACCGATCAGCAGAAAAAAAACTGTCTGTCTGATATTTTTCATCGTTTTACTTCTCCTTAAATTCACTATTATTATCAGAAAAGCAAAAATCGTTCCGCGCCTTGTTAAAAGGCAATAAAGACGGGCATTAAACGATATGGTTTATTGCAGGACACGGTATCGTGTAAGTTTGCGGGAAAGTATTTTGAAAATCTTACTTTGAAGAACGCCTTTTTATTACAAAAAAACGGCTTATTTTGAAAATTGGTAAGAAACGTAAATATCCAACACGCCGTCGCCGATCTGAGGGCGAATTCCGACGGCTTTCATATTCAAATTTCCGGCATTTTGAATCGGGACGTTGAACGAAATTTTGTCCATTTTGATAATTTCAATCGGGTTTATCTTATTATCAATCGAGCTTTGCACAAGGCGTGTTAAAAGACTGCTGCCGATTCCGCCCGTGCCGCTCAAATTTACATTTAAAACCTGTGCTGTTCCGATCAGTGCTTGTTTATTTTTATCGAACGATAAAACAATATTCGTTTCCGCCCAACCGGAAAAACCGATACAACCGATTAGCGGCGGATTGTAATTTCCCGTAAACGCGAGCGGAACGTAAATTTTTCCCTGACGAAAACGCACGGCAGTATTTACACCGTCAATCTCTCTGAGCAGACGAATCGTTTCCGGGCAGCCGACGTTTTCAGTCGGATTTGAAACTTTTAAATAATTCGGAGTTAAATTCGGAGTTAAAAGTTTAGTGTTTTGATTCTCGTTTTCGATTTTGTTTTCCGCGAGAGGGAATTCGGGCGCGGCGGAATTTTTGAAAATCGAATCTAAAAGCACGTCGAAAAACTGCTCGTTGAGCGACATTTTTACTTCAGCCGTCTGCGCCTGCGCGAAAGCGGAAAATAAAATTATCGAGAAAAATGCGGTTAGAATTTTTTTCATTGCTTCTAATTGATCTCTGCACGGGACAAAAACAAAGTTAAAAAGATATTTGAAAATAGATAACGGATGTGTTTTGAGCTAAATTAGCCCTCAGCATATGAAAAAAACACATCCGAATGCTTTGCAGCATTACGAGCAAATTTACCATTAGATAAGCGTCGCGTCGAGTTGGCGGCGGCTTTGCTGATCGCCATTATTCAACAGAACACTACAAATTTGGCAAGATTAGCCAATGTTTTAGACTTATCGGCTAAGAAGGATTCAAAATATCGGCGGTTAAAACGCTTTTTTCAGTTGGCTGAGATTGATTTCGACATTTTTGCCGAGTTGATTATTGCGATCATCAAACCGAAAGGTAAGTATGTTTTGGCGTTGGATCGCACCGAGTGGAAATACGGCTTGATATGGGTCAACATTTTGACGTTATCAATCGTGGTTGGAAACACTTCGATACCGTTATTTTGGATAACGCTCTCGCGCAAAGGCAACTCCGTATTAGCGGAAAAGAAACAGATAATCGGGCGTTATATCAAAGTATTCGGCATCAAAAACATCGAATACTTGAGTGGTGACCGTGAGTTTGACGGATATGAATTGGTCAAATATCTGGACAAGGAAAAAGTCCCGTTTCGTCTGCGGATAAAAGCTTCGATGACGATTACCAACAAAAGCGGGAAGCCGATGAGATGCGGGAAATTGTTACGAACATTGAAGATCGGCGAGAGTTACCGTTTGCGACGGGCGAGGAGATACGCCGGAGTCAAGGTATCGGTCGAGGTGAAAAGAGGAAAAGACTCTCAGGAAAGTGTGATTGTCATTTCGTCTGAAGCGAGTGAGAAAATCCTGTCGGAATACAAGCGGAGATGGGCGATAGAAACATTGTTTCAGAACTTAAAGAGTCGCGGATTCGAGATCGAAAAAACGCATCTGACGAAAGTGGAGAAGATAGATAAGTTATTCGGAGTATTGGCGTTAGCAGTGGCGTGGGCGATCAAAACAGGGGAAGCGGAAAACGCCGTCAACTCGATTGAAATAAAAAAGAACGGGAGAGCGCAAACAAGTCTTTTCAGATTAGGATGTGAAATAATCCAAGAGGTGTTATTTGAACTAAAGAGATATTCGAGAGTAAATATCTTTGCAATTCTAAGATGCTGACAACAGCTAACTTATGTCGTTTTGTCCCGTACAGAGCTAATTGATGCCGAAAATTCCAAAGTCGTTCACACTATATTATTTTTACCTTTTTACTTTTGCCTTCAATCTTCCTCGTAATATTCCAAACCGAGATGCGTAATCAAATCTTCGCCCATCATATAACGCAACGTGTTTTTCAATTTTTTGTGCTGAATAAAAAGGTCGTGTTCGGGATAAAGTTCGGGCGCGGTCTGCGGTGCTTTGAAATAAAACGACAGCCATTCCTGAACGCCGCCCATTCCGGCGCGTTTTGCGAGGTCTAAAAACAACGCCAAATCCAAACAAAGCGGTGCGGCTAAGATCGAATCTCGACAGAGAAAATCAATTTTTATCTGCATCGGATAACCGAGCCAGCCGAAAATATCAATCGCGTCCCAGCCTTCCTTATTATCACCGCGCGGCGGATAATAATTAATGCGGACGACGTGCGAAAAATCTTTGTAAAGTTCGGGATAAACTTCCGGCTGCAAGATCGTGTCGAGAACCGAGAGTTTCGATTCTTCCTTCGTTCTGAAAGATTCGGGATCGTCCAAAACCTCGCCATCGCGGTTTCCCAAAATATTCGTCGAATACCAACCCGCAAGTCCGAGCATTCGCGCTTTCAAACCCGGTGCGAGAATCGTTTTCATCAAAGTCTGTCCGGTCTTAAAATCTTTGCCGCAGATCGGCACGCCTTCGTCTTCGGCAAGTTTCGTCAAAGCGGGAATATCAACCGTCAAATTCGGCGCACCGTTGGCGAACGGAACGCCGGATTTTATCGCCGCGTAAGCGTAGATCATCGAAGGCGCGATCGCCGGATCGTTGTCATACATCGCCTTTTCAAATTTTTCGATTGATGTGTGAACATCCGTCTGCTGGAGAAAAACTTCCGTCGAAGCCGCCCAGACGATAACAAGTCTTTCGCATTCTTTTTCTTGTTTGAACTTGGCGATGTCCGCCATCAATTTTTCAGCAAGTTCCATTTTGTTCGTGCCGTCCTTGACGTTCGTGCCGTTCAGACGCTTGACGTAATTTTGATCGAAAACCGCCGCCATCGGTTTCAGCGAATCGAGTTGTTCGCGCAAATCTTCGACGAGAGATTTTTCCAAAACTCCGGCGTGCAATGCCGCTTCATAAGCCGAATCGGGAAAAATATCCCACGCGCCGAAAACCACGTCGTCCAAACCCGCCAGCGGCACGAAATCCTTTATTTTCGGCACACGATTTTCCGTGCGTTTTCCAAGACGAATCGTTCCCATCTGCGTCAAACTGCCGATCGGTTCGGCGTTTCCTTTGCGAATCGCTTCAACGCCTGCGACGAACGTCGTGCTGACCGCGCCCAGACCGACAAGTAAAATTCCTAGTTTCCCGTTTGCCGGTTCGATGTTTATTCCTTTTTCTGCCATTGATTGTTCCCGTTAAGTAAAAGTGAAATGATAACTTTACAAAAATGTTAAGGCAAATCTTTAAAAGAGGAAAAATACTCAAATAACATAAGTAATTTCAAATTCAAAAAATATACAGATTTGCAATTTAGCGTAACTTCGTCGGAAAATCTTTATAATTATGAAAAGAATCAAGCCGAAAACGGGACAGGAATCGGTCTGGGATTATCCGCGTCCGCCGCGTCTCGAACGCACGAACAAAAATCTCAAAATCATATTTAACGGCGAAATCATCGCGGAAACGAATCGCGCTTACAGAGTTTTGGAAACATCTCACCCGCCGGTTTATTATTTTCCGCCGGAAGATGTGCGGACGGAATTTTTGAGCGAAGCGGTAAATTCCAGTTTTTGCGAATGGAAAGGTCGCGCTTCGTATTATAATTTGCAGGTCGGCGACAAGCGCGTCGAAAATGCGGCTTGGTTTTATAAAAATCCGACGGTGAATTTCAAAGAGATCGAAAATTATCCGGCGTTTTATGCGTCGAAAATGGACGCTTGTTATGTTAATGATGAACTCGTCGAAACTCAGGAAGGCGATTTTTACGGCGGTTGGATAACTTCGGATATTGTCGGACCATTTAAAGGCGGCGCAGGAACTTGGGGTTGGTGAAAGAAAGTAGTCAGTAGTCAGAAGTCAGTAGTCAGAATTTTCCTATTTCGAACGCTAATTCATCAGTTATTCACAACTGACAACTGACTACTGACTTCTGACTACTGCTAATAAATTAGCAAAATCCGGCAAATTAAATTAAGATATAAAAAATTGCTTTTTAATTATGGAAGAAACACAACAAAAATCCCTGCAACACGAAGCCGCTGCCGCGACTCTTGAAGTAAGCGAAGCGCGAACTCCTTTTTCAGATTTGGACGAAAATGTAAAACTCGCGTTGCAAGCCGCAAGCGAGAAAAAAGCGTTTGACATAAACGCGCTCGATCTGCGCCAAGTCGCCAGTTTCACGGAATACTTTTTAATTGTCAGCGGCGCGAACCAGCGTCAGACACAGGCAATTGCCGACGGCATCGAAGAAGACCTCAAAAAGAAATTGGGCGACCGCGCGCTCCGCATCGAAGGCTATCGCACAGCAGATTGGATTTTGATGGATTACGGCGATTTCGTCGTTCATATTTTCGAGAAAAAGGCCCGCGAAACTTACGATCTGCAAAGACTCTGGCGCGATGCGAAATTGGTCGAATTGCCGGAAGAACTTCTGAGCAATGGTTAGACGAAAAGTTAAAATTATTTCCAAAAACACGAAACGAGCAAGATGTTTTATAAAAATATTGTTCGTTTTGTGTTTTTTCGCTTTTGCCGCAAACGCGCAGGAAGATTTGCCCGACAAAATTCGCGGTTACAAAGTCAAAAAGACAGACATCACGATCGGAAGCAAAAGCGCGGAAAATTCCGCAGATGAAGATTTAGGAGTCGAAGTAGTTTTTGACGAACCGGAAATTGCCAGTGTCGGTCTGACGGGAATCACGCTCGAACTCGGCGGCGCGATGACGATTTTCGGGCAGAGCGGGGCGGTTGATTTTATTACATTTGAAGATTTCAAGGTCAATAACATTGATGTGGACATCGCGGAATACAAAGAATCTTTCGATTTCAAAAAAGGCGAACCTTTTAAACTGAAAAAACCGGTCGAGATTTTTGTCGGAACGTTGCAGGCATTGCGCGGCGCGTCGAAAGAATACAAAGATTCTAAAGAAAAATGGAAAGTCACGGGCAGAATTTTTGTCTTCGGTCGTTTCAATAAACTCGGTTTCAAATTCAAGCGCGTCATTCCCGTCGAAGTTGATATGCTGATCGAAAATCCGCTTGAATCCCGGCGATAACGTCGGAGCGCGGGAATATATTCTCTTAATGTTCCTTTATCTTGGATTATCCGGTCTTTTTAAATCATAAAATCTTGTAAAGTTGTGCTGAATCGCTGCAAAGATGCGCTAAATTGATGTGAAGCAACGCTGAATCGTCGTAGTGATGCCCTGTTTTCTTGTAAATCAACTCCGAACAGAGATTATTATTTCGTGTAGTTTCTTGTTATTTAATGGTTTAAAAATCTCAACAACATAAATTAGAACACTTTTCAAAAATAGCGTAGTTCATTATCGCGTCCCCTCAGCGATGACTGAAAAAGATTATTAGAGCAATTTCGCTAAAGCAAAAACAGACGGTTTCACCTTTTATGAAATCGTCTGTTCTATTATCGAATTTAAAAAGTTGCTGCACGTTGCGCCGGTTTTTATTCTGAAACTTTAAATCAATAACTGTAAGATTTTTCAATTATGCGTTAAAATCATATTTACACTCGTGTTTAATAAAATAGAGGTTATCAAAAAATAGTGAGCGAAAAAATAACGAACATAGCAGAATATATCAATGAGAATTTCGGCGCGAACGCCAGTTACGTCGAGGGTTTATACGACCGTTATCAATCGGATAAAAATTTGGTTGACGAATCCTGGCGGAATTATTTTGACGATTTGACGAACGGCGGCGACGGAAATGGCGCGACGACGACGAATTCAGGACAGAAAAGTTCGACGGCTGAGAAATCGAACGGCGCGGCGGCGGTAAAAAAAGAAACGACGACGACGAAATCTGCGCCCGAAGCGAAAAAGGAAACAAACGTCAGCGAAGGCACGGAAGCACAGACTTTGACGGGCGTTTCAAAAGTTATCGTCGAGAATATGGAAGAAAGTCTTTCCGTTCCGACGGCGACGAGCGTCAGGCGTGTTCCGGTCAAGGTTCTGGTTGAAAACCGCATTATCATCAACAGTCATTTAAAAGAAAGCGGGCGCGGAAAGGTTTCGTTTACGCATATTATCGGTTGGGCGATCGTTCAGGCGGTCAAGGAACTTCCGGCGATGAACAACGGTTTCGGCGTGGTTGACGGCAAACCGTCGCGCCTCGTGCGTTCGGGAATAAATCTCGCGCTGGCGATTGACGTCGAAAAAAACGGTTCGCGTTCGCTTCTTGTGCCGAACATTAAAGACTGCGGCAATATGAATTTCGCGGAATTTTTCGACGCTTATAACGACACGGTAAAACGTGCGCGAGACGGGAAATTAACGCTCGATGATTATAAAGACACGACGATTTCTTTGACGAATCCGGGAACGCTCGGCACGGTCGCGTCAAACCCGCGTTTGATGGCGGGACAGAGCGCGATTATTGCGACGGGTGCGATTGAATATCCGGCGGAATTTCAGGGAATGACCGCCGCCGCACTTTCGCAGATAGGTGTCAGCCGCATTATTACTTTGACTTCGACTTACGATCACCGCGTGATCCAAGGTGCGGAAAGCGGTCTGTTTTTAGGAAAGATTCACGAATATCTGAACGGCGAACATGGTTTTTACGATGAGATTTTCGGCGACCTCGATATAAATTACGCGCCGCTTCGTTGGGCGAAAGATCACAATCCTTCAATTTTCGGCGGCGATCAGATGCGCGAGCAGACGATCAAACAAGCGCGTGTTTTGGAACTTATCAACGCATACAGAATTCGCGGGCATCTGCTCGCCGATATTGATCCGCTGAATATGACGAAACATCACGCGGCGGAACTCGATCTCGAAAATTTCGGTCTGACGATCTGGGATTTAGACCGCGAATTTATCACGGGCGGTCTGCACGACAAGGAAACTTCGAGTCTACGCGAAATTCTTGATATTATGCACCGCGCTTACGGCGGCAAAGTCGGCATCGAATATCGGCATATTCAAAATAAAGAAGAAAAACTCTGGATTCGCAAACAGATCAGAGAACAATTTGTCGACACGCAGCCGCTCGAAAACGAAACGCGCAAAGAGCTTCTGCAAAAATTGATCGAAGCCGAACAGTTCGAACAATTCCTGCACAGGAAATATCTCGGACAAAAACGCTTTTCGCTCGAAGGAACCGAGACGATCATTCCGCTTTTAGACCAGCTCGTCGAGATGGCTTCGGCAAAAGGCGTCGAAGAAATTTTTATGGGAATGGCGCACCGCGGACGCCTGAACGTGCTGGCGAACATCATCGGCGACGCCGAATCTGGAAATCTGGCGGAACGCATTTTCACGGTTTTTGAAGGCACTTCGCACCCGTCGTTTCCGGCGGACGAAGGCGACGTGAAATATCACCAAGGCGCGGTCGGCGAAAAGACGACGAAAAGCGGAAAGATGAAAATTACGCTGTCGGCAAATCCGTCGCATCTCGAATTCGTTGATCCCGTCGTCGAAGGAATGGCGCGGGCGAAACAGGACGAAATTCTCCACGGGAAAAATAAAGACCGCGAAAAAGTTATTGACCGCGTTTTGCCGGTTTTACTGCACGGCGACGCGGCTTTTGCTGGACAGGGAATCGTGATGGAAACTCTGCAACTGGCGAATTTGCGCGGTTATCGAACGGGCGGCACGATTCATATCGTCGTCAATAATCAGATCGGTTTTACGACCACGCCCGAAGCATCGCGCAGTTCGATCTATTCGACGGACGCGGCGCAGATCACGCAGACACCGATTTTTCACATTAACGGCGACGATCCCGAAGCGGCATATCGAACTGTGAAAATCGCGCTCGATTATCGCCAGACATACAACAAAGATGTCGCGCTCGATGTCGTCGGTTTCCGCCGTCTCGGACACAACGAAGGCGACGAACCGAGCTACACGCAGCCGCTGATGTATGCCCGCGTCAAAGCGCATCCGGGCGTGCGTCATCTCTACGCGGAAAGTTTGATTCGGCAGGAAATCATCACCGAAGACGAACTCAAAGAAATGACCGATAAAGTCATTTCAAAATACGAAACGATTTTGGAAAGCGCGAAAAAAGTCGCTTCCGAACATCCGAAAAAAGCGCAATTATCGCCGCCGACCGAAGAAGAAGACGGCTCGAATGTTTTGGAAACGGCGATTTCAAAAGACGAACTGAAAAAAGTTTCGGACAAAATCACGATCGTTCCCGAAAAATTCCACATCAATCCGAAAATGATCGGACAGCTCGCACGACGCGCGAAAATGGGAAATGGCGAAACGCCGATGGATTGGGGATTTGCCGAAGCGATCGCGTTCGGAACTCTTGTTTTAGAAGGTTATGACGTGCGTCTAAGCGGTCAGGATTCAGGACGCGGAACGTTTTCGCAACGCCACGCGCTGATGTATGACACGATCAACGGCGCGGTCTGGTCGCCGCTCGCGGAGCTTCACTCGGAAGAAAATCCGACCGCCGCCGGTTTCGACGTTTTCGACAGTTCGCTTTCGGAAAATGCCGTTCTCGGTTTTGAATACGGTTATTCTTACGTCGCCACAGACGCACTCGTGATGTGGGAAGCGCAGTTCGGCGATTTTTCGAACGGGGCGCAGGTGATCGTTGACCAATATATTTCGGCTTCGGAAGATAAATGGAAAAACAAATGCCGGCTCGTGATGCTTTTGCCGCACGGTTATGAAGGTCAGGGACCGGAACACAGTTCGGCGCGGCTCGAAAGATATTTGCAATTGTGCGCGGAAAATAATCTGCAAGTTTGTTATCCGACGACTCCGGCGCAGTATTTTCATCTTTTGCGGCGGCAAGTTCGACAAGAAACAATTCGTCCGCTGATCGTGATGACACCGAAAAGTTTATTAAGACTTCCGGCGGCATCTTCGACCGTCGAAGATTTGACGAACGGCGGTTTTCAACCTGTAATTGATGACGCTTCGATTTCCGACAAAGCGAAAGTAAAACGAATCGTTTTAAGTTCCGGCAAAGTTTTCTATGATTTGGACGCGGGACGCGACGATTCGCACGATAACAAAGTCGCGCTCGTCAGAGTAGAACAATTCTATCCGTTCCCGGCGGAAAAATTACAGGAAATTTTCGCCAAATATGAAAACGCGACGGAAATCGTCTGGGCGCAGGAAGAACCGAAAAATATGGGCGGCTGGTATTTCGTCGAAGACAGAATTTTGGCGATCAAACCCGAAAAAATGACGCTCAAATACGTCGGCAGAGCGGCTTCGGCGAGTCCGGCGACGGGTTCTTATGCAATTCACGAACTGGAACAAAAACAAATCGTCGAAGATTCTTTGATAAAAGATTCGGAAGAAATTTCGGATGCAAGCGAACCGGAAGTTTCCGAAAATATCGCGCCCGCCGGAGCGTAACCGGGAGCGCAGACATCCTGCCTGCGCGTATAAAAGATTAAACTCAATCCTGAGTTTAATCGGACTTTTTTATTGATGTGTTTTTGCAGGCAGGATGCTTGCGCTCCCGGTTGTTAAAGCTCGTCAGGATTTTTAACGACTGCGATAAACGGCAGATTTCTGTATCTTTCCGCCGCGTCCAAACCGTAGCCGACGACAAACTTATTCGGAACTTGAAAACCGGAATAATCAATTTCAAGTTCTTTAACGATACGCGGTTCGGGTTTATCTAAAAGCGAACAAAGTTTTACGGATTTTGCGCCGCGCGATTGCAAATTTTGCAGAAGATACGAAAGCGTCAAACCCGTGTCAACTATGTCTTCGACGACGATCAGATCTTCGCCTTCGACCGCGCTTTCCAAATCTTTGATAATCCGAACTTCGCCGGAAGATTTCTGCGCTTTGCCGTAGCTGGAAACCGACATAAATTCGAGCGATAATTGAAGATCAACTTCGCGCACCAGATCGGACAGAAAAAGACACGCGCCTTTTAAAATGCCGACGAAGATCGGTTTTTTGCCCTCGTAATCTTTTGTAATTCGTGCGCCGAGTTCTTTGACTTTCTCGCTGATTTCTTCGGCTGATAAAAGTATTTCGAGATTTGTGTTGGAAAATTCGCTGTTCATAAATTTGCTTACGAGTCGTTTTGAAAATACTATTTGAGATTGTAAGAAAAAACAAATTCGCAAAACTGAAATGTTGAACGATTTTTTTCAAATGAGTAATTTAAAAGATTTTTTTCAAAACGCGAAAACATCGGTTGACCGAAAACTCGACGAACTAATTCCGGGCGAAGATGTTTCACCGCGCCGACTACACAGAGCAATTCGCTGGAGCGTTTTCGCGGGCGGCAAACGCTTTCGTCCTGCGCTCGTCTTAGCCGCCGGACAAGTTTTCGGCGTTTCGGAAAATAAACTTTTATGCGCCGCCGCATCGGTCGAGATGATTCACACATATTCGCTGATTCACGACGATCTGCCCGCGATGGACGACGACGATCTGCGGCGCGGGCGTTCCACTTGTCACAAGAAATTCGACGAAGCGACGGCAATTTTGGCGGGCGACGCTCTGCAAAATATGGCGTTTCAGATAATCGCCGACGATGAAAATCTGGAAACAAAAATACGTCTTAAACTCATTTCCGAACTTGCACGCGCTGCCGGAACGCCTGATGGAATGGTTGCCGGACAACAAATGGATTTGCAAGCCGAAGGAGCGATCACGAGTGTCGAAAAACTCGAAGAAATTCACCGCAGTAAGACCGGCGCGATGATTCGTTTTTCCGCGCAAGCCGGAGCAATTATCGGCGGAGCAAATGAAACGCACACAAACGCGATTACAAATTACGCTGAAAAATTGGGTTTATTGTTTCAAGTTACCGACGATATTTTAGACATCACGCAAACGACGGAAACTTTGGGAAAAACCGCCGGAAAAGATTTACAAGCGGAAAAGGCGACTTATCCGGCATTTTACGGAATCGAGGAAACGATTAATCTTGCCCAAAAAATTTGTAATAAAGCAGTTGCTGAATTAAACAAAATCGAAGAAGACACGGGAATTTTAGTTGAACTTGCCGAATTTATTCTGCATCGTAAAAAGTAAATATTTCACGATTTAGCAAATTGTTGATAGAATTTTTACGAACAAATTTCCTACGAAAAACGTAAAGATTGCAAAATGGCGAAAAAATACGATACAAATCCGCTTGATCCTGATTTTCCCGAAAAAGTTCGCGAACAGGAAACCGTGATTCTGCCGAAATCAAATGGCGAAACACGCAAATTCGCTGAAGTTGACGAGCGGGAAAATCCGACACGCCGTTATGAACAGGGAAATTTTGCGTCTCACGCGAACGCTTACAATACAACGCAGCCGGTTGAGAAATACCGGGTTTCGGAACTTCAAAAAGAAGATATAACCCGTAAAGTTGCAAAAGTCGGCTTGCCGGAAAATGTTTTGACGGCACTGCCTTATTTACCTTTCCACATCGGTTTGGTTGCCGGTTTTGTCGAGCTTTTTATTATCCCGAAAAGCGAAACGAAAGTGCGTTTTCACGCCGCACAAGGTTTAGCGGCACAACTCGGAATTATGATCATCACGATGATTTTCGGGTTCGTTCATAATTTCACCGAATTTGCGAGAATCGGCAATTGGATTTTTTATCTTGTTTCAACCATTCTCCTTATTATCTGGTCGTTAAAAGCATATCAGGGAAAGCCCGTTCACATCGAATCGGTAGATGATTTAACGAATTGGTTGGAAGATAAAATCCAACCGCAAAAGTAAACCAAGACTAATTTACGTATTGCCAAAATTGTGGAAACAAGATAAATGAGAACTTGAATTACTGCAACAGTTGCGAAGTAAAACTATCGAAATTCGAAAAAAAACGCTCAACAAACGGTTGCTGCATCGCTTTCGGTCGCTCTTGGTTTTATCGGCTTTTTCGGCTTCGGCTCTTTCATCGGAATGATTGCGATTATGATCGGTCACGAACTTTCTGCCGTAAGTAGTATTAATAGTTTCTATCGCATATCTGGCGGCATTTTTCGGAGTTTGCGCGTTAATTCTCAAACAAATTTCAAATCAAACGATGTTTCAGACGCATAGAAATCAATTAGATTCGCAAAAGCGGCAAACCGCTCAACTCGAAACCGCAAATTGACCGCTTTAAATTAATAAATCGCGGCAATCGTTTGTTAGTGTAACCGATTCACACTACACGGATACTCGAATAGGTTCCGCCCAAAAACAATTAAAGTTCGCCGGTTGAATTCAAGGTGCAGTTTCATATAAAGTTCATATAATGTCACTAATCGCCTGGCTCGTCATCATCTTTTTTGCCCTGTGTTTTATTTCGATCGCGGTTTACGTTCTCGTCGTCCGCGCATTTTATTGGGGAAATAAAAAGAAATAGATTACATCATTATTTTACGGTTTTAATTTCTTACTTCATTCCAATTAACAAGCGACATTCCCGACGTGCTTCCGGTGCTGCTCGTATCATCACAGCTAACTTGCGGGTCGCCCGATGCTCTAAATGATTCTTTGTGTTGCAATTGCACCGGATTAGCTTGATAAAGAGTCGAATCTTTTTCATTAAAAACGTAAATCTTCCCGTAAATTTTCGGTTGTCCGCCTTCGAGCGCGAATTATAACTCAGCTGCACGCTTACAAAGAGCGAGAGCGTGATGCCGAGAATTATCGTCAGAATGAGACTGACGACTATCAACTCCAATAGTGAAAATCCGGCTTCGTTCTTTCGATCTGAAAATAGTGATGATTCAAACATAATTTACCTGACCAGAGTTTCGAGCCGGACTTTGGCATTCTGCATATTTTGATTTTTCGGCGATACTTCAACGATGATGCTTTTTGTTTTGACCCCGACCGAACCGTTGCCAACCGTCCAGCGAATCTTGTAAAGCGAATTTGAAGTGTCGGAATATCCCGAAACATCGCTTGTTAAACTTCCTCCGTCGGTTAAACTTCCGAGTTTTAATTCTTCGATCTTGTTTTTAGCGATCGCCGTCGCTTCGGTCGAACGAAACGCATATTGTTCAACGCTTAACGAATAGGTAATAAGTTGGAAAACCGCGAGAATGCCGACCAATGTTATAACCATCGCAATCAGACATTCCATCAATGTTATACCGCTTTCCTTTCTTAATTCTGCTCGCATTTGTTCTCTTTTCTAGTAACTGTTCATATCTTCGACGGAAATTCGTCCGGCAAGATTTATGCTCACTTTTTTTTCTACTCTTTTCAGAGAATTATAAACGGAAACAGTCGCGGGCTGCGTAGTTATTGCGCCGGATGAATTAAAACGAATTCTTTCCTGCACCGCTGAAGTATTCGGGCTGATCTTGATATTAGTATTTTTCGGCAACTGTCTGACTGCGCCGATCACATTTGAATTAACTTCGATCCAAACGAGACTGTTATTCTCATCTAAGATAAAAGTCGCCGCCTGATTTCTCTTTATCGCAGTCGTTTTTGCTTCGGAAAGCATACTGGCAACCAAAGATGCGCCGGTATTAACCTGATTTAACTGTGCCGATGCGGTAAATTGCGGAATGGCGATGACAGCAATTATCGAAATTATCAGCAATACTATAATTAACTCCAGTAAAGAAACCCCGAATTGTTTTTCCATAACATATTTTATTTTTATTAGAGACTTTAAAGATTTCAGAGATTTTAGACACTTTACCTTACAACAAGTGGGAACCGACTGCATTATAAACTATGTTAAACAAAAAGTAAAAAAAAATAATAAAAATTTTTGCTGTTTATCTGAAGATTTACTGGAATTTATATCGAATTATTTATATAAGAGAAAACTTCTTGCCGAAAAACAATCAAAAAAATCAGATTCGTAAAAATTCGATAAAGCAAAAATTTCATAAAAAAAACTTAATTTTTTTCTATGAAATTGCTGTCAGAGTAGATAAAAACGCAGGTGTTTTTCGTGGTAGTGATGTTCGATTTTTAAATTACAAATACCTTTCGCTCAAGATTTTCGCGTGATGAGAAACGTGACCGACCATTACAAAAGTGAGCGCACGAACCGAAACCGGACTTCCGCTCGCCGTTCCCATTCGCGTCCAATCCGATTCTTTCAAATGTCTAAAAAACAAAATATTTGATTTTCTAACGAGTTCAAATTCCTCGATCAATTCGGAAAATTTATAATCGTTAAAGTGCGCGTTTTCGACATAACCGTCTTGCTCGAAACCTTCAATCGGTGTTTCGTCGCCGCGCGAAACTCGCAAAGCGCGATACCCGAAAACCCGTTCGCCGTCAATCAAATGCCCGACAACTTCCTTTATCGTCCATTTTCCTTCTGCGTAAGCGAACATACTTTTTTCTTCGGAAATTGCACCGAAAAAATCACGCATCTCATTTGACTGCTTCTCGAAAGCCGCAATAATATCGGTTTCATTTACAAGTGAAACGTATGTTTCGTAGTATTCGTTATATTCGCTTTTTTCAGGTTTTTGCATAAAATTCGGCGAGTTTTGCTCAAATTGAATCATCGGTTTTTAGTGAAAACAACGCGGTTCGTTGTAAGCAAAATCGTCGTTAAATTCTGCGACCTTTTTGCCTTTTACGAATTTTTGCATAGTGCCTTTGAGAACTTTTTCGTCTTCGTCAAAATTCTTCCCGGATTTGAAAAATTTACCTTCAAATCTGTATTCAATACCGCGAATTTTGTTTGTCCTGAAACTCAGTTTATCCTTTTCGGTTTTGATCGAAATGGAATGAAAATCAGCTTCGTCGTTCGGCGAACCGTCAGGATTATTGGTTAAAATATGCGCCGACCAAATGAGTTTTTCGTTTTTAGAGTTTTCATCATTTCTGTTAAGCAAAATCGTCCAAACTTCTTTCATTCCCTTGAAGTCGTCAGCAATAAACCAACCGCTGAAACCTTGATAATTCATTTCTTCATCATACGCTTTCGAGCCGTCAAACAAATCGAAAAACGGTTTGAGATTTTCATTCTCCGTTTCTTTTTCGTCCGTTTCTTTTTCGATAGAAATTTCAGTCTGAATGTCCGGCATTTCCTCAATTTTCTGAACCGCTGTAAACTCTTGAATTTCTGCCGTCTGTTTCGGAATGGTGAAATAATAAACCGTAAGTCCGAGAGCGAAAGTAATCAACGAAATTAAAATCTTTTTCATAAAATCCTCTTTTCAAAATTTACGCACGAAATATTTAAAAGTCAACATTTTTCTTCAATTACAACTGGAAACGCTAAAGTTTTTTCGTCAAAATTTGTATCATTAAATTTATGAAAAATTTCAAACCCTCAAAAGAAGATTTGCGCGACGCGATAAACCGCACGACGGAAGATTTAATTGATTATGATTTGAAAGTTTTGTTCTGCGGAATAAATCCCGGAATTTGGTCTGGCGCGACCGGATTGCATTTTGCAAAGCCGGGAAACCGTTTTTGGAAAGCTCTGCATCTTGGCGGATTTACCGACAGAATTCTGCATCCTTCGGAAGAACACGAACTCCTTGAAAATGGTTACGGCATCACGAGCTTCGTCAAACGCACGACTTCACGCGCCGACGAACTTTCAAAAGAAGAATATATCGCGGGCGGAAAAAATCTCGTCCGCAAGATCGAAAAATACAAACCAAACAACCTCGCCGTCTTGGGAATCGGCGCGTATCGAACGGCGTTTCAAAAACCGAAAGCAAAATTAGGTTTGCAGGAAGAAAAGATCGGCAAAACAAACGTCTGGCTGCTGCCGAATCCGAGCGGACTCAACGCCCATTATCAATTAGATGATCTCGCCAAATTATTCGCCGAAGTGCGGGAAAATATTCAATAATTTTGCCCGCGAAATACACGAATCAAACGAAAAAAGAAATAATTTATGTTTTATCTTTTTCGTGTATTTCGCAGGCTAAATATTCTTAACTGTTTTCCTTCGGAATTCCCGCCAGAATTTCGTCAATCTTCGCCAGAGTTTCCGCCGATAATTTTACGCCCGAAGCCTTTGCGTTATCTTCAACTTGTTCGGGTTTGGACGCGCCGATGATCGCCGAAGAAACTCGCTCGTCGCGCAAAACCCACGCTAAAGCCAATTGCGCCATCGAAAGATTTTCGCTTTCGGCAATCGGTTTTAATTTTTCGACCGCCGATAAAATTTCATCGTCCAAAAGCCGATCAATAAAAACGTTCATTTTGTCGTTAGCCGCGCGTGAATCTTTCGGAACGTCTTGTCCGGCTTTATATTTTCCGGTCAAAACGCCCTGCGCGAGCGGCGACCAGACGATCTGCCCGATGCCGTTTTCCGCGCAGACGGGAAAAATTTCCTTTTCCGGTTCGCGCCACAACATCGAATATTGCGGCTGGCTCGAAACGAATTTCGACACGCCGACCATTTCAATCGCCGCTTTGATCTGCTCGGCGTTCCATTCGCTGAAACCGATATAGCGCACCTTGCCTTCCTGCACGAGTTCCGTCAGCGCGATCATCGTCTCCTTGAGCGGCGTTTCCTCGTCGTAGCGATGACATTGATAAAGATCAACATAATCGGTCTGCAGACGCTTCAAAGAATCGTTGATCTGTTTGTGAACCTGCACGCGCGACAAACCCGAATTTTCTTCGGTCATCGGAAAATAGAGCTTTGTCGCCAAAACGTAAGAATCACGCGGGCGATCTTTTAAAACTTCGCCCAAAAACTCTTCCGACGCACCTTTGCCGTAAACGTTCGCCGTGTCAATAAAATTAATCCCGACATCAAACGCCTTATCAACACAATCCTTCGCCGCCGCCCGCTCAACGCCGCCCGAATAAGTCAGCCACGAACCCAAACTGATCTCTGAAACCTTTAAATCACTATCGCCCAATTGTCTGTATTGCATAATTTTTTGTCCTTTAAAATAATAAACCGCAGCCAATAGCTTAACGCTTTTACTGCGATTTATAAATGTTGATGATAACTGTTACTTAGCTTTTTCTATCGAAGTCGCCACAAAAATAATTTGCGAATAAGTTCCGCCGTTTCCTAGCGATTGTGTTCCGACAACCGTTGAACCGGTCAAAATCAAAGAGTCGCCTTTCTTCAGACCGAAAATAAAATCGGCGTTGTCTTTGTTCATAAAAATATGCGGAAGCACCGAACCCATTGTCGCCTCTGAACTATTTGTCGCCTCGTCAAACACTCTGAACGCCATTTTGTCCTTCATCGCATTCGCCGGAATCGCGCCGAAAACCCAATTTTGCGTCTGACCGGCAGCAACGAAACGAACTTTTGTTCTAATAGTTTTGCCCACGTAATCTTTAGCAAAAGCATCGTTCATAACTTTAATAAAAGGAACTAACTCTTTGCTCACCGGAGCTTGAACGGCATTCTGAGCAGTTTTATTTGCCGGAGAATTTTTGACCGTATTTGTTTTTACTCCCGAAGAAACTACATTTGTCAAAATTTCATTTGCCGCCGATTCGATCATTTTCGTTAAAATATCTTCGCCGTTTTCTTTGGCGACATCTTTAACAGAATTTGAGACTAAGACTTTAGAATCTCCGGCATTGACCAATTTATATTCCAGCATTAGTTCATCTTTAGCCTTAATATTATTTGCCATACTGGAAACCGTAATTAATGTTTCCGCCGCAACGTCGCGAGCGACCTGCTCGCCGGTATTGCTTCCGTAAGGAATATTTCTCGATACCGTATTGGCAACCCGATTTGTGATTTTGCCTAAAAAACCGCCGCCGCTTTTCTTCCTCGTCTGCGTAAGCGTCGAATACAAAATATATTGAATGCCTTTTTGCTTGGCTTCCGGCATAACCTGAATCGGCAGACGCGATTCAATAGCAACCACGTCAATCGTGCCGGATTTCATCAATTCGTAAAACGTATTTTGCACCGCCTCAGAAGCTTCTGTTTCCGAAACATCTACCAACGTCGCTTTCGGTTGGACAATTCCGATAAGTTGAGCATTGACGGTCTTTACGCCGGAAATTGATATGAAAATCACTAATAGTGTAAATAACAGACCAACCGCATAACCTTTTTTTGATTTTGAATATGACATTTATATAACTCTCCCCCTTTTTCGCAAAAATCATTTTGAAATTTACAACGTAAATGATTTTCAAACTTCAAAAGTTAGGTGTAATAAGATCAATAATGTTTGACCTGACGAATTTTGCTTTTGATTAATTCGGATTTATATTACAAATTTTTTCAGAAGTTATTAAAAGTATATTGAAATAAAAATCTACACGCAAGTAATTTTAAACGTGATCAAGTAACTTCAGTTTTATCATTACAAAATCAATTAAATTTTCAGCTTTTTTCATTCCCACTCAATCGTGCTTGGCGGTTTTGATAAATAATGTTTTGAGCATTTGGCAATCAAGGCATAACTCAGATCAGTCATACATTTCGCGCCATCTTTCGCATAGATTTTTCGCCGCTTTTTTCCAATCGGCAAATTCAAACTCAAAACCGGATTCAAGCATTCTTGTCGGTACGACGCGGCGGCTTTTCAATATTAGTTCGGTTTCCGTCCGCATAAAAAACGCGCCGATTTCAAGCATTAATTCTGTCGCAGGAAGACCGATTCTCGTTCCCCACGCTTCGCGGAAAATCCGCATAAACTCGGAATTCGGCAAAGGATTCGGCGATGAAATATTAACTGCGCCGGCGAAATTTTTTCGTTCAATCAGCCAATAAACGGCGCGAATAAAATCCTGATCGTGAATCCAGGAAATATACTGTCGTCCGCTTCCGGCAGTTCCGCCTAAACCCTTTTTGACGAGACCGAGCATCACATCAAAAATGCCGTCCGCGTCTGGACTCATCACCATCGCCGAGCGCAGGAGAATTTTCCGCGTTTTCGGGGTGACGGCGTCGTTTGCCGCTTTTTCCCAGCTTTTCGCAACTTTTATACTAAAATTCCAAGTGTCGGGCGCATCTTTTTCTTCGCCGCCGATAATTCCCGTTATTTCGTCATTAGGCGCATCGAACCGATGTGCGTAAATCGTTGCTGTGCTTGCCTGAAGCCAGATTTTTGGCGGATTTTCAGCTCTGGCAATTGCTTCCCCGACAATTTTCGTCGAATCAACACGCGATTCCAGCATCTGACGGCGATTCTCATCATTGTATCGGCAATTTACGCTTCTTCCGGCGAGATTGATGATGACATCCGCATTTTCAAATTCCCGCGCCCAATTTCCGAGATTTTTCGCGTCCCAAACAGCAGTCTTAAATTGAGCATTTTTGTCGCTGCGGCTCAGAATCATAACGTCGTGTCCGTCCGCTTCAAAAGCGCGTGCTAAAATCTGTCCAACCTGTCCGCTTCCGCCGGGAATTATGATTTTCATAAGTTATTTTGTGTCCGTACGAATATATTTCAAAACAAATTCGAATGCTAATTTTTCACGGACTGTAAAAAACATCATTCCCACTCAATCGTGCTTGGCGGCTTCGATGAAATGTCGTAAACTACGCGGTTGATTCCTCTGATTTCTGAAGTGATTCTTGATGAAACAGCTTGGAGAAATTCGTGCGGAAGTTTTGCCCAGTCTGCCGTCATTCCGTCGGTCGAAGTTACGGCGCGAAGAGCGATTGTTTTTTCGTAAGTTCTAAAATCGCCCATTACGCCGACCGATTGAATCGGCAAAAGAACGGCGAAGGCTTGCCAGACTTCTTTGTAGAGATCGAAATTGTGCAATTCTTCGATGAAAATTTTGTCGGCTTTTTGCAGAAGTTCGACTTTTTCGGGCGTGATGTCGCCTAAAATTCTTACGCCTAATCCGGGACCGGGAAACGGATGACGTTGGAGAATTTCGTCGGGAATATCTAAATCTTTGCCGATCAAGCGCACTTCATCTTTGAAAAGTTCGCGGAGCGGTTCGATCAGTTTGAGATTCATTTTTTCCGGCAGACCGCCGACGTTGTGGTGCGATTTTATCGTTACGCTTGAGCCGCGCAAACTCACCGATTCGATGACATCTGGATAAAGCGTTCCCTGCACGAGATATTTTACGTCGCCGATTTTTGTCGCTTCCGCGTCGAAAACGTCTATGAATTTCGCGCCGATGGCTTTGCGTTTGAGTTCGGGATCGGTGACATCATTTAAGACTTCGTAAAACTTCGCCGAAGCGTCAACGCCGATGACGTTTAAATGGAGATTGTCTTTGTAAATTTGCAGAGTTTCCTCAAATTCGCCGGCGCGAAGCAGACCATTATTGACGAAAATGCACGTTTGCCGGTCGCCGATTGCTTGCTGGACTAAAACCGCCGCGACGGTCGAATCAACGCCGCCCGAAAGCCCGCAGACGACGTTATCGTTTTCGCCGACAATCACGCGGATTTTTTCGACTTCTTCCGTGATAAATTGTTTTGAAGTCCAATCGCCTTTTGCACCGCAGATATTAAACAGAAAATTTCGCAAAACTTCCTTGCCCAAAGGCGTGTGCGCGACTTCCGGGTGAAACTGGACGGCGTAAATCTGTTCGTCTTTATTCTCCATCGCCGTCACGACTTCGCCCGTCGTCGCCGTCTGTCGGAAACCTTCGGGCAAGCTCGTCACGTGGTCGCCGTGGCTCATCCAAACGTCTAATTCAAACGGCAAATCGGCAAAAAGTTCGGTCTCGCCGCTCAAAACTTTCAGCTTCGCGTGTCCGTATTCGCGCACATCCGAAGGCGAAACTTCGCCTTTCAAATCTTTCGCCAAAAGCTGCATTCCGTAACAAATCCCGAGAATCGGCGCGTCAATTTTCCCGTAAAAATCCGCGTCAACCTGCGGCGCATCTTCTTCATAAACCGAATTCGGTCCGCCCGAAAGAATCACGCCTTTCGGATTTTGTTCGAGGATTTTGTCCAAAGAATAATGAAACGGCACAATCTCGCAGTAAACGCCATGCTCACGCACGCGTCTGGCGATCAACTGCGTATATTGCGAGCCGAAATCGAGAATTAATATAAGTTCGTGTTGCAAAATGAATCTCTCCAAAGTTTGATAAAGAAAAGATTATAACTTGTGTTAAAACTTGTGAAAAATTCAATTGCAAAATTCTTTTTATTTTGAGTAAGACAAGATTGAAAATAACTTTGAAGTAACTATGAAAAATCCAACTATATTTAGTTTGATACTTTTTATTTGTTATTTATCAATAAAAGTTTAAGCGTAAGAAAAACTGCGTGTTTTTGACGTTTTGCTCAAATATTTTTTCTGCTCGAATTTGCTAACTCGAGAAATTACCAATAAAATCAAAGCCTTTAATAATGCAAGGGATTTTATTCATTATTAGTTCACCATCCGGCGGCGGCAAAGGCACTTTGATTCGGGAAATTTTGAAAACCGCTCGGAATATCGGCTATTCGGTTTCTTTTACAACAAGAGAAATGCGTCCCGGAGAAACACCCGGCAAAGATTATTTTTTCGTTTCTGTTGAAGAATTCAAAGAAAAGGTAAAAGCCGGTGAATTTCTGGAATTTGCGACGGTTCACGGGAATTTTTACGGGACTTCTATAAAACAAGTCGAAAACGAGTTGGAGAACGGGCGCGATATTATTTTGGAAATTGATGTTCAAGGCGCGGAGATCGTTTTGAAAAAATCGCCGCACGCCGTCAGTATTTTTATTTTGCCGCCGTCTTACGAAGTTTTGCGGAAACGCCTAATCGCCAGACAAACCGAGAGCGATAAAGATTTGGCGTTGCGTTTGAGAAACGCGAAAATGGAAGTCGAAAATTTTGCGGAATTCGATTACGCCGTGATAAACGACGAGATCGAAAAAGCGGTGAGCGATTTAAAATCAATAATTACGGCGGAAAGATTAAAATGTGCTAGACAAAACCGCCTGATACGCGATATAATTTTAAGTTTCGACTCGACAGGAGTTTTAGAAAAATAATTATGGGACAACAAACTGACGCAGAAAAAGACGAATCAATGGACACCGAGGAATTACACAATGAAGTTAATTCCAAATATCGCTTAATTTTGATCGCCGCCCAACGCAGTAAGCAATTACAGCGCGGCGCACATCCGAAAATTGACGCCAATCCGCGCACGGAACGCCCGACGCGCATTGCGATGAGAGAATTTCAAGCCGGAAAAGTCGAATTCGAATACACGAACAAAAAACGGTAAAGGCAAAATTAAAAAGGCAAAAAGCAAAAGTTAAGACCTTCGGTTTGGCTTTTGCTTTTTTATTTTTCCAGCCATTTTAAGTATTCGTTTTCAAAATGACGTGCTTCAATTTCGTGTGAGATTTCCAGATATGCTTCAAGCCGCGCGTTAAAATCCCACTTTTCAAAGCGTTTCAGACCGCGCCAAAAATCTCTGAAATAAGTCAGCAAAAACTTCATCGTTCCGAGTTTGCGATATTGCAAAACGTGCGCGTATTCGTGAGCGATCAGCCATTTCGGGGCGCAGATTTGTTTTCGCTCGTTAAGCCAGATCAACGACGGCTTTAAGAAAACATATTTTCCGAGCGTAATTCCTTGAACATTTAAAGTTTTTGTCAACAAATCCGCACCGCGTTTGGCGTAAATTATCATTTCCGGCAGACTTTCAAGTTCATTTCGGAAAAACGCTTTTGCAAATTCTTCAAGCCGTTTTTTGGAATTTTCTGACAGACGCATTTTCTCAAATCAAAATTACACGAAATCAATCTATCAATTATCATCTATATTTTGCTGAAATTAATAAAAAATATAGATGATAATTGATAGTTAATAGTTTATAGATTTCCAAATTTTCGTTTATTTAGTGTTTGTTTATCGGCTTTCAAATTATTCCACATTCTGAATTTGTTCGCGTATCTTTTCAATTTCCGATTTTATCGTCAAAGACGCTTCTTTGATTGTGATATTTTGTGTTTTCGACGCGATCGTGTTTGCTTCGCGGTTTAGTTCCTGCGTTAGAAAATCGAGCCGTTTGCCAACCTCGTTTTCTTCTTTCATAATTTGGCGGAATTGTTCGATGTGAATTTTCAGGCGCGTGATTTCTTCTGTAATGTCGCTCCGATTCGCCAAATACGCGACTTCCTGCGCCAGACGCGCTTCGTCCAATTCGATCTGCGCGTCGGTTTTTGACAAAAGTTCTTCGATCTTTTTGCTCAAACGTCCGCGATATTCTTCGGTTACATTGTCGGCTTCTTTTTCGATCGTCGGCAATTGATTTTCGATTCCCGAAAGACGCATTTCCAATTCTTTAAAAAGAGATTCGCCTTCCGCTTCGCGCATTTTTTCGAGTTCATCGAGCGCATTATTTAACGCGGCTTCGATTGCATTTTTCGTTTCGTCGCCGAGTTCTTCTTTTTTCGTTTGCAAAGCGTTCGGCAGACGCACGATGACATTTAAATCAGGTTCTCCGCCGATTTCAAACTCTTCCTGAATCTGCCGCAACGCTTCCAAATATCCCGCGATCATCGGGCGGTTCAGTTCGTAATTGATAACTTCTTCGCGTTCCAACTGCAAATTGACATCAACTCTGCCGCGTGACAGACGATTTGTAATAATGCGTTTGATGTCGGCTTCAAACGCCTGCAATTCGTTCGGCAAGCGCACGTTTATATCGAGAAAACGATTGTTGACGGTTTTCAGTTCGACGGCAACGGTATCATTCTCGTTTTGTTCCGCGCCGCGTCCGTATCCGGTCATTGATTTCATAAAGGAATTCTAGCAAAGAGATTGTCGGTTGTCAGTTATTAGTTATCAATTGAATGAGCTAAATAACTGACAACCGACAGCCGAGAACTGACAACTAACCAAGAAACCTTTTGTCATTTTCTCCGTAAAATGATTTTATATTTAAAGATGTTTAATTTCTCAGGAAGTGAATAATGAAAAGAAATACAATACTAATAATTATGAGCATTTTGCTGATTGCGGCAAATATATCAGCTCAGAAAACCAAAAAAAATATGTCGGAAAATTTTAATCTGCCGCCGGTGAAAATCGAGCAGTATAAACTTGAGAACGGCTTGCGCGTCGTTCTCAATCAAGATCAGACCGCGCCGGTCGTCGCCGTTGCGGTTTATTACGATGTCGGTTCGCGCAACGAACGCGAAGGACGCACGGGATTTGCTCACTTGTTCGAGCATATGATGTTTCAAGGTTCGGAAAACGTGCCGAAAGCCGCGCATTTTCAATTTGTCTCGAACGCGGGCGGAACGATGAACGGCACGACGAGTTCGGAGCGGACAAATTATTTTGAAACGCTTCCGGCGAATCAACTGCCGCTCGCGCTCTGGCTCGAATCGGACAGAATGCGTTCGTTGAAAGTTACGCAGGAAAATCTCGACAACCAACGCAACGCCGTGCAGGAAGAAAAACGTCTGCGCTACGATAATCAGCCTTACGGTCAGATTTTCGATCTTTTGAATTCGAGCATTTTCAAAAATCCCGCGAATGCACATTCGACCATCGGTTCGATGGAAGATTTAAATGCGGCGAGCGTAAAAGACGTGCAGGATTTCTTCCGCACATATTACGCGCCGAACAACGCGGTTCTCGTAATTTCGGGCGCATTCGACACGAAAACGGCGAAGGATTTGGTTTCAAAGTATTTCTTGACCATTCCGAAACAGCCCGCGCCGCCGTCGCTCGACGTTAAAGAACCGACGGAAGTTTCGACAAAATATGTCGAATACGAAGACAAACTCGCGCCGTTTCCGGCATTTATTTTCGGTTGGAAAATTCCGCCGCGCAGAACGCCCGAATTTAACGCTTTATATCTCGGCGGAAAATTGCTCTACGACGGCGAAAGTTCGCGGCTTTATCAAAAACTCGTCAAAGGAGACGAATCGGTTCTCCAACTTTTCGGAAACACCGACGACCGCCGCGGACCTTCGAGCGTAATTATCGGCGCGATTCCGAAACCCAACAGCGACATCAGTAAAATTCGTATGGCGATTATGAACGAAATTATTGATATGGCGAAAAACGGACCGACTGCCGAGGAAATGCAGAAACTTCGCAATAATTTGATTAACGACGAAGTTCGCGCCCGTCAATCGTCGCTTTCACGCGCGATGCAGCTTGCCGAATACACGCTTTACGACGGCGATCCGACGCTTATCAATTCCGAACTGGACGAATATTTGAAGGTTACGCCCGCTCAGATCAAAGATGCGGTCAACAAATATCTGAACACGGAAAACCGCACTCTACTCGATGTCGTTCCTGCCGGAAAAGGCGGAATGATGAAGGAAAAAAACGGCGATTCGCCGAGTAAATAAATAGCCGAATAAGTTCGGAGTTCCAAATTTAGTTGGTTTCTTTTCACGCTTTAGCGTGTGTCCGCCGGCGAAACGCAGCGGAAAGCCAACTAAAGTTGGAACTCCAAACAGGAAATAAATATTATAATGAAGAAACAAGTTTTGAAATTAATTTTTACTGCAGTCTTGCTTTCGATCTTCGGCTCGACATTTTCAGCACAAACTATGAATGAAGATTTTCGCAAATCCGCGCCCGAACCGTTAAAGCCGGTTTCATTTAACATCTCGAAGCCGTATGAAATGACGCTCGATAATGGTCTAAAAGTCGTTATCGTCGAGAACGACCGTTTACCGATTGTCAGTTATCGTCTGGCATTTTTGTCCGGCAGCGCGGACGAATCAGCCGATTCGACAGGTTTGGGTTCGGCGGTTACGTCGCTTTTAAATGAAGGCACGAAAAACCGTTCGAGCAAACAGATCGCCGACGAAATCGAAAGATTGGGCGCGAGCATTTCGGCTTCGTCCGGCACGGACAACACCATCATTTCGGCTTCGTCGCTTTCGATGTATTCGGACGACATTTTGAAATTGATGGCTGATATGGTTTTGATGCCGTCGTTTCCCGAAAACGAAGTCACGCTTTACAAGCAAAATACGCTTCAAGGATTGAAATTCCAGCGTTCTAACCCGGGATTTCTCGCCAGCGAACAGACGGCGCGTGTTCTTTACGGAAAACACCCGTATTCGATAGTTTCGCCGTCGGAAGCCGATGTGAATAAGATCACGCGGGAAAATCTGATGAAGTTTCACGACACGCGTTATATCCCGAATAATGCGGTGATGATTATCGTCGGAAACGTCAAGCGCGATGAAATCTTGAAACAACTTAAATCGAACTTCGGCGATTGGCAAAAAGGCGAGATCACGGCGACGAAATTTCCCGTGCCGCCCGTCAGAAAAGAGCGGACTTTAACGATTGTTGATCGTCCCGGTTCGGCGCAGTCGAACATTGTTCTGGCAAATTTGGCGATCAACCGCAATGATCCCGATTATTTTCCCGTTTTGGTGATGAATCAGGTTCTCGGCGCAGGCGCGTCGTCACGTCTGTTTATGAACTTGCGCGAGGAAAAAGGCTACACATACGGCGCGTATTCGAGTTTCGATACGAGAAAACAAGCCGGGAATTTCTCGGCGACCGCTGAAGTCAGAACTCCCGTAACGGGCGATTCTTTGAAGGAATTTTTCTACGAACTCGACCGCATTCAAAAGGCGAAAGTCTCGGAAAAAGAATTAATGGACGCGAAAAACTTTTTAACCGGAGTTTTTCCGATCCGCGCCGAAACGCAGGAAGGTTTGACGAATCTCATCACATCGCAGCAGTTATATAATCTGCCGGGTGATTATCTGCAAACCTACCGCGACAAAGTAAACGCCGTAAGTTTAGATGATGTCGAGCGCGTAGCGAAAAAATACATCACGCCGGACAAAGAAGCCGTCATCATCGTCGGCGACGCGGGCGAAGTTTTGCCGCAGGTAAAACCTTACGCGACGACAATCGAAATTTTCGATATAAATAATAAACCGTTGAGTTTAGATAAATACACTATGGACACAAACGCAAAACCCGCCAATTTCGGCGGCAAATGGAATTTGACAGTAGCCGTTCCGGGACAGGAAATTCCGATCACGATGACTCTGACGCAGGAAGGTGAAACGGTTTCCGGTTCGCTCGATTCGATGCTCGGCAAAAGCGATTTTTCCGGCGCAAAAGTCAAAGGAAACAAAATGACCGCAGTCGCCCAAGTCAATGTTCAGGGACAATCGCTCGAACTTACCTTGAACGCCACAATAGACGGCGACAAGATGAGCGGTACGGTCAGCGCACCGATGTTCCCCGCACCGCTTCCTTTTACGGGAACGAAAGATAAATAATTTCTTTTCCCGTTAAAATAATTAAACCCAAAAAAGATGTGCAAACCTTAAATGTTCGCACGTCTTTTTCTTTTACGTCTTAATAAAACTATCGCTTCGGCGCATCCGCATCTTTTTCGCCGTGCGGAATCTTCTCGATATGAGAAGCCGACAACCACGCGGCTAATTTGCCCGGATCATTGCGGAATTTATTCAATATCGCGCCCTTCATCGAACGGACAGCGATCATACCTTGCCGGATTTCCTCGCCGATGTCGGCTAGTCGCTTCGACGTGCGAACCGGTTGCCGCTCCCGCTACGTAAACCCAAACCGGAGCATTAGACCTCTTATATAAGTTATTTGACAATGAGAGCGTTTTCCATCATCAATAATCTGGATGAGTTTCAACAAATTAGATCGCTTTCGCCTGAATTATTCAAACGATATTGTGGTGTCAAACCCGACACTTTCGTTAAAATTTGCGAATTTGTCCGCGACCAACTGCGTCGGGTGCAGAAAAAGCCGGGCAGACCGTGCAAATTAGCGGTAGAAGACCAAGTGTTGCTGACGCTTGAATACTGGCGCGAATATCCGACGCAGTTCCATCTTGCCAAACGCTGGCAATTGTCCGAAGCGACCGTTTCGCGCACCATTGTCAAAATCGAGAATCTGCTCAAAAATTGTGACGACCTAAAATTACCGAGTAAAAAAGTGCTGCGCGAAAGCGAAAATGCCTTTAAATTCGTGATCGTCGATGTCACGGAAACTCCGCTCGAACGTCCGAAAAAAAACAAAAGGACATTATTCGGGCAAGAAAAAGCGGCACACGATAAAAACGCAGATCGTCATTGTAAAAGGCGACTCGCAAAGTCATCTGCACGGCACAAAGCAACGGCAAAACGCACGATTTTGCGATGTTCAAACAGAGCGCGTTGGCGATTGCCGAAAACATTTGTTTGTTGGGAGATGCGGGGTATCAAGGACTGCAAAAGATAAGATTTACGGAAACTCGCAAACACTAGTTAACGTGAGTTCGAGATAAGAAAAACTCCAAAGGTAAGATATACTTAGGTTTAGAAACAAATAAACCAAACCAAAGGAGTTTTTCAATGAATATCTTAACAGTTTTTTGCCAAGTTGACGATTTTTGTAAAGTGTTTGAACCGAAGTTTAATCATCAGTTGTTAGAAAGCGGAAAGAGTCAACGAATTAAGCCGTCGAAGATGTCGCGTTCGGAAGTGATGACTATTTTGATCTGTTTTCACAGGTCTGGATTCCGTAATTTGAAGACGTTTTATAATTCGATGATCGGTGTTTACTACAAGGGCGAGTTTCCCGATCTGCTCAGTTATAATCGGTTCGTCGAACTCCAACGCGACGCTTTGCTTCTGCTCGGAGCGTTTATGCAAATGAGATTGGGAAAGTGTTCGGGGATTTCATTTGTGGATTCAACTAAGATAGCCGTCTGTAACAATTTACGGATTAAGCAAAACAAGGTGTTTAAGGAGATTGCAAAACGCGGGAAGACTTCGACGGGGTGGTTTTACGGCTTCAAGATACATCTTATAATCAGCGACCGCGGCGAGTTGTTGGCGTGGCAAATCACTTTGGGAAATGTTGATGACCGAAAGCCGGTCGGGAAAATGAGCAAGCAGTTGTGGGGCAAACTGTTCGGCGATAAAGGTTATATTTCACAGGAGTTGAGTAAATTATTGGGCGAACACAATGTTCAACTGGTAACAAAGGTCAGAAAGAATATGAAGAACAAGTTGATGCCGCTTTTTGATCGCCTGATGCTGAGAAAACGAGCGATCATCGAATCGGTCAACGACCAGTTAAAGAACATTTCACAAGTCGAGCATACGCGACATCGTTCGGTGTGGAACTTTTACGGCAACATCGTCGCCGGGTTGATCGCTTACACATTTCAAGAAAAGAAACCAAGCCTTGAACTAGGAAAAGACTTGGTTATAGCTTAATTCTTATCTCGAACTGACGTTAGTTAAAAAGCCGAAAGGCAAACCGTTGGGCGAAGCCCGAAGCAGTGCCAACGGTCAATTGTCGCGGCGCAGAATTGTGGTCGAGAACGTGATTCGTCATCTGAAAATCTTTCGCATTATCGCGGAACGCTATCGCAATCGCCGCCGCCGCTTCGGGTTGCGCTTTAACTTAATCGCCGGATTGTATAATTACGAAATCGGTCATTAAATTACTTATGCAAGAGGTCTATTGAAGATAAATGAACGGCGGGAATTAAAAGGAAAGCGTAAATTGTGGAACAAGCAGGTGTTTGCGGCGGTTTGTAAAAAAGAAGAGGGCGATAATGTGTTGGTCATTTCATCGGAGCAAAGCGGCAAGATATTGCTTGAATATGGCGAGCGGTGGAAAATAGAAACGCTTTTCGGGATATTGAAAACGAGAGGATTTCGGCTCGAAGACACGCATCTGACGGAAACCGAAAGAGTCAGTAAACTGTTGTCATTATTAGCGATAACAGTAAGTGGAACAATCTTAGCGGGCAAATTGGAAGTCGCTAAAAATCCATTGAAAACCAAGAAACATGGGAATTTGGAGAAGAGTATTTTCAGATTTGGTTTTGAGACTCTGCGAAACTGCTTCTGCCAAATTACGACAAACTTAGGACAAAAGCAACGATTCCAATAATTTACTTTACTTTTGTCCTTTACTTAGATCAAACTTGTAAAGTCTTCCTGCTCAAAATGATTATCGTGCGTCAGGATTTCCCGTAAACCGAGATTCATAATTATCATCGAAATGCAATCAGTCAAACTATAACCTTTGTCTGAACGCTTTTCGTAAAAATCAAGAGCATCGAAAAAGGTTTCGGAAGTATGCGGAACATATTCAACTTCTTCATCTTCGATAATCGTACGAACGGCGTAAACAACGGACTGACGCGCTTGTAAACCGTATTCGGAAAAATAATTTATAACTTCGATTAAAACCGTTTCCGACTTTATAATTGTTATATCTCCGAGCAGTTTGCGCGTTTTAACAGATTCCTGATGCCATTGATCTTTCGGATTCAAAACGGCAACCCAAATAAAACGTGTCCGCGAAAACTTTGTCGTTCATTTACCTTTTTTTTGTGCGCCGTAAAGATAATGATCAATATTTTCCGCGCCGTCCGCCGGAAGTTTTTCCCAAACTTCTTCCGGCACACTCTTACTTATCACTTCTAACTTTTCCAAAAGCGTTTGTCTTTCCAATTTTTCAATTGATTCGACAAAATCCAAAACTTTTTGCTGTTTCTCGATCGGCAGAACCGCAACTTTTTCTGCGACAACTCGTGCTAAATCTGCTGGCATAAATTTCACCTCGATAAACTATTTATTCGCGCTTTTTGCCTTCGCGTTGTTCATAATTTCTTCGATAGCTTCCGTTTCCTTCGGCACTTTGTCGGTTAAGTTTCAGTTTATTGAATTATCTACTTTTCTTAAACTGCGGACTCGGCAAACCTGGTTCGGGCGCGGGCGGCGGCAAATCTTTCGGCAGAAGAAAAAACTCCGTCACCGCATTCTCGCGCAGACCGCCTTCAATAATTGTTATTAAATTAGACGGGTATTTTCTTGATTTGAGAAAATTCTTTATTTCCGAGAGCCGCTTTTGACGTTCTTTGAGCGATGACTTATCACTAAAATAAATCATTGCATACGCTTTATAATTTTTCTCGTTTTTAGCCAATATAATCACACCGTCAATTTGCTGGAAAACGGCATATAAATTTTCTTTTTCGCTTAACTTAGGATCATTATAAACGTGAGTATAATGAATAATATTGACCGGGCGAGTAAGGCGGAAATCCGTCGCAACGCAGAGTTTCATAGTCGGACTTCTTCGGAACGTATCCTTTTTCAAGCAAATATGAACTAATGTTCTCAAAATAATACGTCCGCCCTTCTTCGAAATTTCTCCACGTCGCGAACATTGCATCATCATTTGTATAAGTAACGTTATTTCTATTAAGTTTCAATTCATCGAAACTTTTACCTATATCAACGGGAGATTGAACGCTGATGCTAAGAATCGTATCTTTCGGCACGTTCCAACCTTCATCACACGGACGAGTTGAATATATTATTGAAACTTTTCCATTTTCGGTTTTATATTCATTTCGAAACGGAATAACACTTTTCTGCGGCTGACCCAATAACTTTTCGGCATCAACTCGCGTTGAATTCAAAGGCGTTAAACCGTTCCACGAATTGCTTTGCCCGTAATTTGAAATTACCGAAACAAAAATCAGAAATGAGATTAAGACAAACTTTTCATTCATATCTAAATTAAACTATTTATTTGCGCTTTTCGCTTTCCCTTTGTTCATTATTTCCTCAATCGCTTCTGTATCTTTCGGCACTTTGTCCGTTAAGTTGCGGTTGCCTTCTTCGGTGACTAGAACGTCGTCTTCGATGCGGATTCCGATGCCGCGATATTTTGCGGGCGCGTCTTTATCGTCGGGCGGAATGTAAAGTCCGGGTTCGACGGTTAAGACCATTCCGGGCGCGAACGGGCGCGAGTTTTTGGCGGTTTGGTCGGTGAAATATCTGCCCGCGTCGTGAACGTCCATTCCGATGTAATGTCCTACGCCGTGCATATAGTATTTTTCGTATTTCTTTTTCTTTATCAAATCCTTTGTTTTGCCTTTGAGAAGTCCGAGTTTTTTCATTCCTTCGGTCATCATTTCGATTGATAAATCCTGACGCTGTTTGATGGTGTTGCCGGTTTTCGTCGCTTCGGTGCAGGCTAGAAGTGTTTCTAAAACGATGTCGTAAACTTCTTTTTGCGGCTTTGTAAATCTGCCGTTGACGGGAAAAGTTCTGGTGATGTCGGACGCATAGCCTTTGTATTCACAGCCCGCGTCAATTAAAAGCAGATCGCCGTCTTTGAGTTCCATATTATTTTCGACATAGTGCAGAATCGTCGCGTTTCCGCCGCCGCCGATGATCGAATTATATGACACGCCGCTCGCGCCGTTCATACGAAAATAATGTTCGATGATTGATTCGATCTGCAATTCGTTCATTCCCGCTTTGCATTCCTGCATCGCCAAAATATGCGCGTCCGCCGCGATCTCTCCGGCTTTTACCATCAATTCAATTTCGTCATCGTTTTTGTGCAGACGCATTTCGTGAACAATCAATGTCGGATCAACGATCGTGTGCGGCGGATAAGCGGTTTTGATGCGGCGCACGCGCTGAGTCGAAAGATATTCGAGAATCATCAGATCGAGTTTTTCGTCCAGACCGAAACGATAATAAAGTTTCTCGTAACCGTGCAGAAGTTTCGGCAGTTCGGTCGCAAATTTATCAATCGAAACCGCTTTTTCAACGCCGTAATTCTTTTTCGCGCCGTCAACGCCTTCGCGCCGTCCATACCAGGTTTCCATCAAAGGATCGCGCGGGCGAACGAACATCGTGTATTTCGTCTTTTTGTCCGGCGTAATCACGGCAACCGCGTCCGGTTCGGGAAAATCCGTCAAATACCAAAAATCCGAATCCTGACGAAATTTATATTCCGTGTCGTAACTTCTGTTTTTCTCGTGCGCCGCCGGAATTATGGCAATCGAATCCTTGCCGATCTTTTCGATAAAATCTTTCAACTGTTTTTTCATAAAATTTTGCTCCTGCTTATTATGAAAAGTTTAACTCAAATGTAAAATACAAAACAAGATGAAAAACGGGAACAATTAAGCGCGGCGGTTGTCTAATATGAATATGAGAATAAATTTGATTCTATTAACTTGTGTGTTTTTCCTTTCAATTTCAGCATTTCAAGTTTCGGCGCATTCGATTGGTTGCGGAATTGTTACGGGCAAAGCAGTCAAGTTGCCAAGACCGAAACGTCCGTCAAATTTGACCGGAACAGTTGAAGTAAAAGTGGAAATTGATGAAAACGGAAATGTATATTCCGCAGAATCATTGTCGCCTGATTCTGAATTACGACAAAGATCATTAGAAAAAGCCGTTCAAGCAAAATTTGCTCCGATAACAATAAGTGGCGCGCCTGTCTTTGATGAGAGAATAATTCAGTATGTTTTCAAGCTAGAAAAATCAAAAGCTGAGATCAATATAGATAGTTCTATCAGCAAAATTTATGAAAGACTTCTAACATCTAAAATCGCTTGCGGTCAGCTTTGGTATGAAGTTGTCGAATACATTAAAAAGAAAACTCGAAGCGAAATAACAGGAGAACAAATTGATGTCAAAAAAGTTCAGGCGATTTGGGTTTCAACAGAAAACAGTTCTCTAAAAATAGATGAATTAAATAAATTTGGCTTTAATGTTATTTCCGATGACATCAATTATTTTGGTGGAATTTATGGTGAAGTTGCCGTTGATAAAATATTGGATTTAGCTGAACTTGATTCGACCAAAATTATTTTGAGTTTAGATAATTTAGACTATTGCGAAAATAAACTGGTTCAAGCCAGTGTTTTTCAACAATGTGCTGAGTTTAAAAGCTTAGGTCCATTCACTAGATTTTTTTACGGAAACCAAACCGACAAAATAATCTCGCCGAAAAATACTTTGCCCGAATCATTAAAAGCGAACGACAAAAAAGTTTTCGTCCAAATCAAATTTGACGCAGACGGAAATATTCTCGAGGCAAAGTCAGTTTCGGGAAATACGGAATTGTTTGAAGAAGCGGAAAGTTTCGTCAGGCAAGTAAAACTCGAACCTCAACAAATAAACAGAGATTTGAAATATGCCGTCGGCTTGATAGTTTACGATTCAAATCTTTTTCGCTGAACCAAAAGCAACCGTTTTCACTTCTCAAACTACGAAGTAAACAAGGTTCTCGCGGGAACGAAATTTAACACACAAAATTTGAGGTAAATGTTATGAGGAATTTTATCCTTTTGGTCGTAGTGTGCCTGTTTTTCGCTCTTGCGATTCAGGCACAGCAAATCACACAAGGCGGACTTGAAGCCGTCAATTCGGAAGGCAAATCGTTGGGCGCGTGTCCGTTGAAACATACTGACGTGAAAGCGGAAATTTCCGGCTTTTTGTCGCGCGTTAAAGTTACGCAGGAATTTGAAAACGATTTTTCGGAAAAGATCGAAGCGGTTTACGTTTTTCCGCTTCCGTCGAACGCGGCGGTTGACGATATGACGATGCGAATCGGCGAGCGCGTCATTAAAGGCAAAATAATGAAGCGCGAAGACGCACGCGAAGTTTATGAAGCGGCGAAATCGAACGGGCAAATTACGTCGCTTTTAGATCAGGAACGCCCGAATATTTTTACGCAGTCGGTAGCAAATATTTTGCCGGGCGAGAAAATCACGATCGAAATCAGCTACGTCGAAACTCTGAAATATGAAGACGGAAGTTATGAATTCGTCTTTCCGATGACGGTCGCGCCGCGTTATATTCCGGGAAATCCGACCGCAGGCGGCACCGACAAAGTTCCCGACGCTTCAAAAATTACGCCGCCGATTGCAAAAAATCGCGCCGGACACGACATTTCTATTCAAGTCAAATTAGACGCGGGCGTTCCGGTTGAAAAGGTTGAATCAAAATCTCATCAGATTACTTCGGCGATGTTTTCGGCGAACAGTTACGATGTGAATTTGAGAACTGAAAAGACGATTCCGAACAAGGATTTTATTTTGCGTTACGACGTAGCCGGAAAGAAAATCGAAGATGCGCTTCTGACGCATCGCGGCGACAACGGCGGTTATTTTACGCTGATTTTGCAACCGCCCGACAAAGTAAATACGGAAGATGTAACGCCTAAAGAGATCGTTTTTGTTCTTGACACGTCAGGTTCAATGTCGGGTTTTCCAATCGAGAAAGCCAAAGAAGCGATGTGTCTCGCGCTCGATAATCTCAATCCTTATGACACTTTTAATCTCATAACTTTTGCGGGCGACACGAGTATTTTATTTGAAAAACCGGTTCCGGCAACTTCGGAAAATCTACAAAAAGCGCAGGCATTTTTAGCGTCGAGAAACGGAAACGGTGGAACGGAAATGATGAAAGCGATCAAAGCCGCGCTTGAACCGTCAGATTCAAAGCAACATTTGAGAATTGTCTGTTTTATGACCGACGGCGAAATCGGCAACGATATGGCGATTCTCGGCGAGATCAAAAATCATCCGAACGCCAGAGTTTTTTCGTTCGGCATCGGCAGTTCGGTCAATCGTTATCTGCTCGACAAAATAGCGGAAGAAGGAAACGGCGAAGCGGAATTTGTTGCGTTAAACGACGATGGTTCAGCCGCCGCAAAGCGTTTTTACGAGCGCGTCCGAAGTCCGCTGTTGACTGATATTTCGATTGATTACGGGAATCTGCAAGTCGCCGACGTTTATCCGAAACACATCAATGATTTGTTCAGCGCGAAACCCATAATAATTTACGGTCGTTACACGGGCGACGGAAGCGGCGTGATTAAATTAAAAGGAAAATCTTTCGGACGCGAGATCGTGCGCGAAATTCCGGTTACTTTTCCCGAAAGCGAACCGAATCACGACGTTTTAGCAACGCTCTGGGCGCGTTCGAGAATTGCGGATTTGATGTCGGCGGATTATGAGGGTGTGCAAGACGGAAACGCGAAATCGGAAGTAAAAGAAACGATCACGAATCTCGGCATCGAATATCGTCTGCTCACGCAATTTACATCATTCGTCGCCGTCGAGGAACGAGTCGTAACCGACAACGGGCAACCGCGAAAAATTCAAGTTCCGGTCGAATTGCCTAAGGGAATGAACCTTGAGAATGTAGTCGGAGATTTACCGATTAACGCGCGGAATCTTTCCAATATTTATTTATCAAGTGGTAATCCGCACGGCTTTATTGTGCAATCAATTATCGGCAGAAGAAATCAACGAACAAACCAATCAAACAACGGAACAGGTCAAGGTATCGGTCGAGGTTCGGGCGGAGGTAACAGTTCTACTAATACAACAATTGACTCAAGCGTAACAACACAAACTGTTGAACAACTGCCGAAAGGAACGACATTCAGTAGTTTGTTAAAAGTCGCGCCCGGAGTTCGCCCCGAACCGTCGGCTGGCGGATTTCAAGTTGACGGCGCGAGCGGCAGTGAGAATAGTTTTATAATTGACGGTCAGGAAGTTTCAAATTTCAGAATTGGAAATTTCAATAATGGAAATCCGTTTGTTATCAAAGCTGAAAATCTGCCGAAGCCGATTTATCCGAAAGATTCTAAATCAAACAGCACGGTTGAAGTTGAAGTATTGCTTGACAAAGACGGGAAAGTCATTTCCGCAAAAGCAGTTTCCGGTGATAAAGCGTTTTACAAAGCGGCGGAAATGTCAGCGAAAAATGCGAAATTCGAGATTCCGAAAATCGAATATGAGATAAAGCAGATCACCGGAATTATCACGTATAATTTCACGGCAAAAGACAAATCCGCAACCGTTTCCGAAGAACTGCAAAAATACCGCGTCGAATTAAAGCCGAACAAATACGGTTCGATAATTAAAGCATTGGTCGAGCGTTTGAAAACTAACCAACTTGAAGCCGCGCCGGACGAAGCAAAGTTTGTCGAAAACGGCAGAGCCGAAATAATCGTGCGCTTAAAAGAACTAAAACCCGAAACAATCGAAAAATTGAAAAATCTCGGCTTTCAAGTTCTGGCGGAAATGCCGACGGCAAATGCGGTTGTCGGAAGCATTGAGATCGGCAAACTCGCGGCTTTGGCGGAACTCGACGCGGTGAAATTCATATCATCTCAGAATCGGTAGAAAATTAGCCACGAACAGACACGAAAGAACACGAATAAAGTCATTAAAATTTTTGTGTTCTTTCGTGTCTGTTCGCGGCTAAAAATTATTTCTTCTCGTAAATAATTTTCCCGTTAAAGATCGTATAAACCGGTTCGGTCGTCATAATTTCCTTTGGCTCGATTGTCAGTAAATCTTTTGAATGAACGACCAAATCCGCCAGCATTCCGACTTTTATTTCGCCTTTTTCCTTTTCGGCAAATTCGGCGTAAGCGGGTTCGTATGTGTATTTGCGAATCGCGTCCGCCATCGAGAGTTTTTCCTGCGGCTGCCAACCGCCGAATGGTTCGCCGTTTAAATCCTGACGCGAAACGGCGGCGTAAAGCGTTTGATAAGTGTTCAGAAGTTCGACCGGCGCATCCGTTCCGAAGGCGACGTGAACGCCGTAAGATTCGAACAAATGCCACGCATACGCGCCCAAAACGCGGTATTCGCCGAGCCGTTCGCCTGCCCAACGCTTGTCCGAAATCGCGTGCGTCGGCTGCATCGAAGCGATCACGCCGAGTTCGGCAAAACGCTTGAAATCCGACGGCGCGACGACTTGCGCGTGTTCGATGCGATGGCGGTGGAGCTTTATTTTAGATGCGTCAATCGTTTTTATTTGATTACCCTCAATAGAAATTATTGTCGCAAGATTACTCGCGTAATTTTTTTCTGCTGTTTCAAAACCATCCAAAGCAATCCGGTTCGATTTATCGCCAATCGCGTGAAGTCCGATCTGAAAACCGGCGGCATCGCGTTCGACGATCATTTTTATCATTTCTTCGGCAGGTCGGCGCGGGATTCCGCTGTTTGCCGGATCGTCGGAATAAGGCGCGAGCATCGCGGCGGTGCGCGAACCGAGCGAACCGTCGAGATAGCCTTTGAGCATCGAAAATTTAAGGCGCGAATGATCCAGTTTCAGCGCGTCAAAATCGGCGCGTTCCTTTTTCAAATCCGCGACCGATTTTTCAAAATCCTGCCAGATCGCCACACGCGCCGTCAGTTTATTTTCGCGTAAAAGTTTCACATAAAGCGGCATCGCGTCCGCATCTTCGCCGCCCTGAACGCTCGTCAAACCGTATTTTTTCGCTTCGTCGAGCGCGAGCATCAAACCTTTCGTCACCATTTCCGCAGACGGCGGCGGAATAACTTTATTTATCAAATCCTGCGCCGTTTCCTTGACGACTCCGGCGGGTTCGCCTTTGTCGTCAAAAACGATCTCGCCGCCTTCCGGTGCTTTCGTGCCGCGCGTCAGCTTAGCCAACTCGAACGCCTTTGAATTCGCCCACGCGATATGCCCGTCAACTCTCTGCAAAAAAACCGGATTGTCCGGCGCGATGTCGTCTAAATCTTGTTTGGTCGGCAATTTATTATTCCAAAGCGTATGATCCCAACCGCGCCCCAAAATCCATTCGCCTTTCGGAGTTTCCTTCACCTTCAACGCAATCCGCCGACGCGCTTCTTCCAACGTGTTTGAACCGTTCAGATCAACCTGCAAAAGCGACATTCCAACGCCGAGAAAATGAATATGCGCGTCATTAAATCCGGGCGTAACGAGCTTTCCACCCAAATCAATTTCCTTCGCCGCTTTATATTTCGCCTGCAAATCCTTCGACGTTCCGACCGCCACAATTTTCTCGCCGTCAACCGCGACCGCTTCGTAAATCGTGCTGTTCTCATCAGCGGAAAAAACTTTGCCGTTATACAGCAAAAGACTGATATTTTGTTTGCTCTGCGCGAAAACTAAATTCGGCAAAAGAAACGCGGAAACGAGCGCGAGGCTCAATAATTTTTTCAACATAAATTTATTTTTTCGGAACGATATATTCTTCTCTGATCAAACCGCTTCGTTTTTCGCCGTTCTCATCATCAGCGACTTGAACGGTTAATTTTCTCGGCAAACCGTCGCGTTTTTGTTTCGTCGGTGTGTAGCCGATCACATAATTCGAGCGAAGTTCGATGATTATTTTTCCCAATGCTTTTTGCAAATCATCTTTGCTGTGTTTCCTGTCGAGCGTGTAAATCGTTCCGCCCGTTTCAAGACTTAGATCGTAACTGAGCGATTTTGCTTTGTTTTTGTTCGGAGAACTTTCGGCGTAAGAAAGTATAAAAAGTTGAGAATCGGCTTGGTTAAAAAGTTTTACCGTTTCATCGAATTTATAATAACTGTCGCGTTCCTCGACATCGGAAATCAGCAGAAGCGCGTAGCGTTTTGAATTGTCTGCTTTTGCGCGTTCGAGAAGTTTTTCGGCTGACACATAAATCGCATCTAAAACGGCAGATTGTCCGCCTTCGATAAACATTTCGTTAAATGATCGGATCAATGAATTTCTGTTTGAAGTCCAATCCTGAATTATCCCGATATTATTTCTCGCAATAAAACGAACTGCAAATGCTTCGTCTTTCTCGCGAAGATTATTTGCCACATAAGAACCTGCGAAAACAAGTTCGTCCAACAAAAACCTCATCGAACCGGAATTATCTACAACAATTCCGAAACCTCATCGAACCGGAATTATCTACAACAATTCCGAGATTAAAAACCGGCTTCTTTTCGGAAAAATATGTAATTTTCTGTTCAACGCCGTCTTCAAAAATCTTTATGTCTTCCTTTTTTACATCGCCGACGAGTTGTTTTTCCTCGTCGGAAATCAAGACATTGGCTTTTATTTCAATCGGAATCTGCTTTGCGTCTTTATCGTTTTTTTTATTTTGAGCCGTGATTCCGAACGGCAGAAAGAAACATAAAATCAGGGAAAGAAACAAGATATTTTTTAACATTTAATTTTCCTCGTTGTTTATTTGGACAAACCGATTATAAACCTAAAGTCAGAAAAGCGCGAAGCGGACTGGAGCGCAATCCGTCCCGGTTGCATTGAGCGCAGAGCGCGAAAAAATGTTGATTATCTGCGGCATTGCAATTATCCAAACGCTTTTTTCCCGCCGAAGCGACGCTCATTGCAAGCGTGGACGCTTGCGCTCCAGTCCGCTTCGCGCTTGATTTATGATTATTTGTTATTATTTGATGAAATAGATAAAATTTTCCCAACATCGAACTAACAAAAATCACAATGAAAAAAATTCTAATCATCAGTTTTGCATTTATCGTCTGTCTTTCGCTCCAAATTTCGGCGCAGATTCCCGTTAAAACTCTGGTCAGCATCGTCAAAGCCGAAGACGAACTGCGGTTTGATAAAACGCTCGAAGACTTATTAAAAAGCAAAGACGCAAACATCCGCGCCCGCGCCGCGCTTGCCGCCGGAGGAATCGGCGATGCAAAAGCCGTTCCCGCGCTCGTTAATTTGCTGGAAACCGATAAAGACACAAACGTCCGCGCGATGTCGGCGTTCGCGCTCGGCGAGATCGAATCAATTGATGCGGCGGATTCGCTTTTGAAAATTTTGAAAGACACGAAACAGCCGAACGAAATCCGCGCCCGCGCCATCGAAGCTGCGGGAAAGATCGCGGCGGCGAATGACGAAACCGAAAAGGGCGACGAACTGCGGACGGCGATTTCCAACGCGCTGGAATTTGAAGCGGGAAAGAACGCGAAAGAGCAAAACAGAGACATAATTCTGCTCGGAATAACGGCGGCACTCCGCGCAAAAACCGTCGAAACTGAAACGGTCGTCGCCAAATTTCTGACAAATTCCGACGGACGAATCCGCGCCGATGCCGCAAATACGATGGCGCGTCTGCGCGTAAAAACCGCCAATGAACAATTTCGCATTATGCTGACCAAAGACAGCGACCCGAACGCCCGCGCAAACGCGGCGCGTGCGCTCGGTGCGGGCGAAGATAAAGGTGCGGTAAATATGCTTGAAACCGCCGCGATGACCGACAACGATCTGCGCGTCCGCATCAACGCGATTCGCTCGCTCGGAAGTTTGAAAGATGCAAAATCCGCCGATAAATTATTGGAACGCGGCGAGAAACTTTTCGCAGATTATAAAAAATCGAAATTTGCGAATCCGTCTGAGAAAAACGAATTGCTCGAAATTGCGACGGCTTTGGGAAACACTTTCAAAAATACTAAAAATGGAAAAGCGACAAAATTCTTGGATGATTTTCGCCAAGCGGAAAGTTTGAAATCGCCCGAAATTGATATTGCGCTTGCGCGTATTGATGCTGTGAATTATTCGTCACAATATTCTGGAAAAAGTTCTAAATTTTATATTCTTGATGACAAACCTGAAACACATTGGTTGGTTGATTCGGCTATTGCACAAGGTTTGGGAGAAACTGCAAATATTTTTGAAAATAAAGATAATGAATCCAGAAAACAAAATGAAAATATTTTGCGTAACTCGTTAATAAACAGCGGCAATGAAATAAATATAACAAAAGACGAACGAAGTATTCCTGATATTTTAAGAGCTTTTGGAACTTTCAAGACAGAAGACTTGCCGAATGTATTGCAATTATTTTTAACGAGCAAAGACGTAATTATTCGAGCAACTGCCGCCGAACTTCTGAGCGAACAACCTACAAATAATCAAATTATAAAATCCTTACAAATCGCGTTTTCAAAATCGCTTTTGACTGACCGAGATTATAACGATGCGCAGCTTGCGATTCTTTCCGCGCTTGTTAAATTGGACAAAAATGCGTCAATCGGACAATTGGCGACCGCGCTGAATCATTACGATTATCTCGTGCGCCGCCGCGCCGCTGATCTTATCAAGGAAAACGATTTGCTGAAAGATTATCCGAAACTCGGCGACATCGAAGCCAAAGTCGGAACGGTTAAAAATTACGACGCAAAATTCAAATCAAAATTGGGTCAGGTTTTAAATTCTGAAAAAGATTACACGCGGGCGGTTTCGCGCAAAAACGGTTCGGTCAAAGCGGTTTTTACCACGGAAAAAGGCAATTTTACAATCGAACTTTTGCCCGAAGACGCGCCTTTGACGGTTGATAATTTTGTAAAACTCGCCAATTCCGGTTATTTTAACGGCATCGCATTTCACCGCGTCGTGCCGAATTTCGTCGTTCAGGACGGCGACCCGCGCGGCGACGGAAACGGCGGTCCGGGCTGGTCAATCCGCGACGAAATAAACACCGTTCCATACGAACGCGGCGCGGTCGGAATGGCACTTTCGGGAAAAAATACAGGAGGTTCGCAGTGGTTCGTCACACATTCGCCGCAGCCTCATTTGGATGGCGGTTACACGGTTTTTGGAAAAGTAAATGATGAAGGAATGAAAATCGTAGATATGATCGTGCGCGGCGATAAAATAATAAAAGTCGAGATAGTTAAATCTCTGAAATAAAGGACGAAAAGTATTTTACACAATGAATAAGAGTATTTATTGAACGGCATAAATACTCATTGACAAAATATTCTCACCGTGTTAAGTTGTTTTCAGTTGTCAAAAACTATCAGAAATTAAAACTTTCAAAATAACTGTTTATTTAGATATTAAGCATATTTGGTTCTTCGTTGAACTTAAATGAATGATTTTTATCTAAAGTCTATTAACCGATTTTTGTTTTTTTATCGTTGCGTTTTCAGATTACGATAATTATATTTTTCGGTTAAAAAACGAGGTGGGAAAATTTTAGGTATATATTCGTTAAAAGTTAACGGGCATAAAAATCCTTTTAAGCGATACGGAAGTTCTTGTGAATGCAAGAAATTATCCGAAACGAAAATAGGAGCAGTTCGGTTGCAGTTTATGACCGAACTCCAATCCGTAAAAGTCCGATTAATCGTTTTTGATTAATCGGACTTTTATTCTGTATTGAAACTTTAAGCAAAAGTTAAAAAAACTTGAGTGATGACTACCATCACCACTCAAGTCGGTTGCTCAATCTATCGGAAACAAAATGTTTCTTCAAGATGTTCTTGCTACTTCTTGAATAATAAAACATTTCATTTTCTCCAGCAACCTAACAATTGTTTAAACATTAGTATTCACGGGACACTTCTCCGAATCGGTGAATCGGTGTCTTAAATTTCATAACGGTTAAATCAACTGTATGTGTAATTTAAGCATCGCTGACCGGATCGAATAATGCTTTTCCGTGAAGGTGTTTAATTGTAAACTTGAATAATAAAGAGTCCAACTTTTAAACAATCGTGTAAGTTTTTCGAAACTTATTTAAATATCGGCTTACTTAAATTTAATTGGGTCGGTGGAACAGTAAAACCAAAGAGGAAAGAGGAAAAATGAAAAATGAAAAAGTAAAAGTTGAAAATGAAGAAATTAAAGAAAGTAAAATTACTGAAGAATTAGAAAATGAATCGGCTCAGGAAAAGAAAAATTCTTTGAACCGCCGACACTTTCTGGGAAAAGCTGCAATCGGCGGCGCTGCCGCCGCAGGCTTTTTGGCATTACCATCTCTGTTAACCAGAGGCGGCAGCGGGTTGGCACAGACAACACAGCCTCCGCCTCCGGGACCTATCACGCGTTGTCCTACAGGATGTGAAATCGTGCCGTATGCGAACGGGAAAGAACGGGCGGATATTGCCTTCAAGAAACGGGTTAGTGCCGCAAACTATCAAATTCCTGATATGACCTTTGCAAGCCATCCCTGTAATGAAGATCAGGAAACATACCGGGGTCGAAACTTTATTGGTAATTTTACTAAAGGTTTAAAGCGGGCAAACGGACCCGACGGAGATGTTTTTGGAGAAGTTGACCCGAATGTTTACTGCGCTTTATTGAGGGCTTTTAAATCCGGTAACCCGGCAGATTTTGAAAGTAGAGCTATAATTCTGGGATTCGATAATAGTTGCGGCAGATCTTTTTCGAGTGCGGAAAGTCGTCTATCGGCAAGTGCATTTCGACCGAATCAGCAACGCCGCCTTGAAAGTCCGCAAGCCGGATTAAATTTCGATACAGAAGGGAAAGATTATTATCAATTGATAAATCGTCCAAATCAACTTTTACCTGTCAACACTTTGCCTGAGGCTTTTCCACCTGCTCCTACAATCCAAGGTAAAATAGAATTCACCGAAATAGTCGAGAATTACTGGCAGGCAGTAACTCGTGATATACCTTTTATTAATTATTCCGGTAATACTTTGATTGCCCAAGCTTCCGCTGACTTAACAAATTTTTCCCAGTGGTATAGCGGACCACTCGACTTTAGTACAAGAATACCCAAAGTTACGCCGCAACTATACAGTCGCGGTATTACGCCGGGCGATGCCAAAGGACCATATCTGTCTCAATTCTTTTTGCGCGATGTGCCATACGGCAGACAACCGATTGATGCCAAAATAGTTTCACCTGTAAATACGCCCGTCAATAATTATATGACCACTGAGAGTGATTGGCTGGAAATCCAGAAAGGAAGAACTCCTTCGACTAATACGGTTATTGACAATTCTATGAGACGTTATATTCGCAGCGGACGCGATCTCGCCGAGTATGTTCATATTGATGCGATTTATCAAACGTATCTAAATGCTGCGTTACTGTTGGCAACAACAATGGATGCCGGCGGATTGGAAGCACCGCTCGATCCGGCTAATCCGTATCCATCATTCTGTAAACAAAACAACTTTGTTGAATTCGGAATTTCGCAATTGCTAACATTGATCGGCGAGGTTTCCGTTAGAGCGCACAAAGCCATTTGGTATCAAAAATGGGTGGTACATCGCCGATTACGTCCTGAAGCCTTTGGCGCATTAGTGCATTTCAGGATAACTCAAGGTCGTTACGATGACGTAGTTGATAAAACCTGTATTGATATGACCAGTGTGTTGAAAAAAGTATTCAAATTAAATTACGAGCAAAGTTATCTGCTTCCGCAGGCTTTCCCTGAAGGCTCGCCGATGCACCCGTCTTATGGTGCAGGACACGCGACACTCGCCGGGGCTTGTGTAACGCTTCTTAAAGCTTGGTTTGACAGCGAAAAATCTTTTATCTTTAATGATTACGGAGAAGTTATCCGTCAGATTTTCGTACCTAACGAAGACGGAACTGCTTTGGTTGATATTACTCCGCAAGTTATTCGTGACTTCGGTGACGTTACATTTGCCGACGAATTAAATAAATTGGCTGCTAATATCTCAATCGGACGCAACATCGCCGGTGTGCATTGGCGATCCGATTATACGGAGAGTATTCTTCTAGGCGAACAAGTTGCCATTCAGTTGCTTGAAGAATATGGATATACATATAATGAAAACTTCAAAGGATTTTCCTTTAGAGGTTTCTTAGGAGATTGGTTCGACTATATCGGAAAAAATCGTTGATTTTCTTTATCTTCAATTTATAGGTGGCGGCGATAATACTTTCGCCGCCATTTTTTATTTGCAAAATTATCTAACTAACCGAATAATAAATTGTAAGCATCGTTGATAGATTTCAATTTTTAAGTTTAGATGAGAATAAATGAAAACTACCAAGAAATTACAAAATAAAAAACTTCCTGAAAATATGTCGGACAGACAAATACGCAAGCAGATTGAACTCGAAGAAGGCATAGAAAGTCTTGCGAAATATCTCGACGACTGGATAAAAATTCCCGTCGTCGGCTGGCGTTTCGGTCTTGATGCGGTGATCGGTCTTGTGCCGAATGTCGGCGATACGCTGACTTCTGTTGCTTCGTTTTACATTCTGTTTGCGGGCGTGAAATACGGTGTGCCGAAAATTACGCTGGCGCGGATGGCGTTTAATATCGGGCTTGATTACATCGTCGGAATGATTCCAGTTATTGGTGATACGTTTGATTTTTTTTGGAAATCAAACAAACAAAATATTGATTTAATAAGAGAACGCGGAACGGGAAAAGACAAAGGAACGACAAGCGATTATATTTTCGTGTTTGGGATAATTTTGTTGTTGATTGGGCTTTTGATTGGTTCAATTGTAGTCAGTGTTTATTTTATCACCGTGTTTTTTCAAGGGATTTGGGATTTATTTAAACTCTAACGAAGAAATATTCAGCCGCGGATTACGCGGATAAACGCGGATAAATCAAAGAAAAAAAATCCGCGTAATCCGCGCAATCCGCGGCTAAAATAAAATTTTATGGACAATCCATTTTTCATAATTGAACCGACGGTCAACAAAGTTCCGGTAATCCTGAGCGTTCCGCATTCCGGCGTTGAATTTCCCGTCGAACTGCGGGCGCAATACCGCGCTGAAATGATCGCGCAGCCGGACGACACGGATTGGTTTGTTCACGAGCTTTACAATTTCGCCGCGTCGCTCGGAATTACGGTAATTCACGCCAAATACAGCCGTTGGGTGATTGATCTAAACCGCGATCCTGACAGCAAACCTCTCTACAACGACGGGCGAATTATCACCGAACTCGTGCCGAAAACTGATTTTCTCGGAAATCCGATCTACGCGGACGAAAAATTTATTCCGAACGACGAAGAGATCGAGCGTCGTCTGGAAAAATATTATTGGACGTATTACGAAAAAGTCGAAAGTCTTTTGCAGGAAAGGCTAGACGAATTCGGCAAAGTTCTTTTGTGGGACGCGCATTCGATTCGTCATTTTGTGCCGACAATTCGTGAAGAACATTTTCCTGATTTAATTTTGGGCGACAACGACGAAAAATCCGCCGACGCTGGAATCATCGAAATCGCGCTCGAAAATCTAAAAGCCGGAAAATACGGAGTAAATCACAATTCGCCGTTTAAAGGCGGACACATCACGCGCTATTTCGGAAAGCCGGAAAATAACATCCACGCGCTGCAATTGGAAATGACGAAAAATCTTTATATGAACGACGATGAATTAAAATTCGACGAATCTCGCGCAAATGAAATGAGAGGGGTTCTGCGTCCGGTTTTTGAAAAATTGATCGAAAATTTGATTAAAAAATAAATTACTGCCCACGAAACACACGAAAGAGACGAAAAAAGGAACTGAATAAAAGTTTTCTTTTCGTAATTTTCGTGTGTTTCGTGGGCGAAAAAATATGAAATCTTATCGCTTCAAAGCATTGCTTCAAAACGACGGCTGGCTCGAAAATGCCTGTGTTTCGATTGACGATAACGGGAAAATAATTTCTGTTTCGCAATCGCCCGAAACTGATGATTCGTTTAGAGGTTTCGCGCTGCCGGGTTTTCAAAATGCTCATTCGCACGCTTTTCAATATGCGATGGCTGGACTGGCGGAAAATCATTCCGGCGACGATGATTTCTGGTCGTGGCGCGAGATGATGTATGGTCTGGCGTTGAATTTAAATCCCGACGAATTCAGGAAAATTGCGGCGATGCTTTATGCAGAACTCGTCCAAAACGGTTACACGAATGTTGCCGAATTTCATTACGTCCATCACGACGAAAACGGCGAAAAATTCGATAATTTAGCAACGATGGGCGAAGCGTTGTGCGAAGCGGCGAAAAATGCGGGAATCAAAATCACGCTGATTCCGATTTTCTACCAAAAAGGCGGTTTCGGCGTCGAACCGAACGAACGGCAAAAGCGTTTTATTTCAAAAACTTTTGAAGATTACGCGCGTCTCTTTGAAGCGTCGGCTGCGGTTTGCGCGAAATACGAAAACGCCAATATCGCCGTCGGAATCCATTCGCTGCGCGGCGTTGATGCGAAAGACATTGTGCGCGCCGCCGAAGAATTGCCGAACGATGTTCCGTTTCACATTCACGTTTCCGAGCAGTTAAAAGAAGTTGAAGACTGCGTTGCATTTTTAGGAAAACGTCCCGTCGAATGGCTTCTCGAAAATATCGAATTAAACGAGAGATTTCATCTAGTTCACGCGACGCATCTGACCGAAGACGAAACTAAAAGATTAGCCGAATCAAAAGCCAATGTCGTGCTTTGTCCAAGCACGGAAGGCAATCTGGGCGACGGCATTTTTCCATTGAGAAATTATCAAAATCACGGCGGAAACTGGAGCATCGGAACGGACAGCCACATCAGATTAAATCCTCTGGAAGAATTGCGGCTTTTAGATTACGGGCAGAGATTGATCTCCCACAAACGCAATACTTTTTCCGGCGAAAACGTTACGGACGGCAGTTTGTTTGCAATTACAAAAGCGTTGATTGCCGGACGCAAAGCGATGAATAATTTTAAAGCGAACTTTTTCGCCATCGGTGCGGATTTTGACGCTTGTGTGATTGATGCCGAGGCGCATTTGTTGATAAATACTGCGCTGAAAAATTTGGCTTCGACGATTTTATATACAGCCGGAATCGAAGAAATTCTTGAGACATTTGTTGCAGGGAAATTAGTTGAAAAAGATGATAATTACTGGAAAATAAGAGACGAATTTATCAATTGTGTGAGCAGATTTCGGTAAGAATTTTTGCCCGCGAAATACGCGGAAAGACGCTAAAAAATCACTAAAATTTTTCGCATCTTTTTGCATATTTCGCGGGCAAAATAATTTTAAGCTGTCGCGCTTTTCTGCGCCGGAAACATTTTTTCTATTGCGGTCTTTAAAACTCCAATTCCATATTCGCCCGCCGCGCGTGATTTTAATTTTCCTTCTGCGTCGAACAGATAATAAACCGGAACCCAACCCTGATCATTTAAAAACGCTTTTTTCAGCGTATGTTTGTTATCAATCGCGCAAACATCGTCAATACAATGCTTTTCGATGTCGGCTTTGACTTTCTCCAAATTCGTATCCGCTTCAAAGCGCGGCATATGAATCGCCACGGTTTTTAAACCGCGATTTTTATACTTTGCCTTTAATTCCTGCAATTTCGGCATATTTTGTTTACAGATTCCGCAGCTCGTCGCCCAAAAATGAACGAGCGTCGGAGAACCTTGAACATAATCGTCCGCAGTTTCCTGTAATTCATTTAACCATTCGGTCGCGCCGTCAAATTTCGGCAGTGCGGCTCCCATTTTCATTGACATAATTTTTACTCCTTAAATTTAAAAATTTTGGAGCAAAAAAACTTCTTTTGCTCCAAAATCTAAAATCAAATCCTAAACCGTCAGATTTTCCTGTCCCGGTTCCCAATCTGCTCCGCACAAACCGCCCGTCTGAAGTCCCTGCAAAACGCGCAGAGTTTCGTCAACCGAACGTCCGATATTTAAATCGTGAATGACCGAATATTTCAAAACACCTTCCGGGTCAATAATAAACAAACCGCGCAGAGCGATATTTTCATCTTCGACCAAAATATTGAATTTACGCGCCAATCTGCCGCCCGTATCCGATGCGAGCGGATATTGCAGATCGGCAACTCCGTTTTCTTCACGCGGCGTTTTGATCCACGCTTTGTGCGAATGAACCGAATCGGTCGAAACGCCGATAACTTCCGCCCCGATGGCGTTTAGTTCTTCTATTCTATCTGAAAAAGCTGTCAGTTCCGTCGGACAAACGAATGTAAAATCGAGTGGATAAAAAAGTAAAACCAACCATTTGCCCGCGTAATCGGAAAGTTTGACGTTTTCGCTCAAAGTCTCCATATTCTTTGTCGAAGGCATATTAAAATCCGGCGCAAGTTCTCCAACTTTTGCCGTCGTAATTTCAGTTTCTTTTGCTAATGCTGTTGCTGTTGACATATATTATTAAAATTATTCCTATATAAATTTATTATTTACAGTCCGGGCAAAGTCCGCGTAAAATCAATTCAAAAGATTCGGGCGCGAATCTAGAAAAATCCGCTGCCGTAGCAATCAGTCGTGGCGGAATTTCCAAGTCCATATCCACGAGTTTTCCGCAATTATTACAAATCGCGTGATCGTGCCGCGTCAATTTACGGTCAAAAGACTCGCGCCGCCGCCGAAATTGATTTCGCCGATATGTCCGTTTTCCTTCAGATATTTCAGCGAATTATATACGGTCGCAAAACTGATTCCCGGTAAAAGTTTTTTCGATTGCTCGAAAATATCGTTCGCCGTCAAATGGTCTTCCGCCGCGAGTATAACCCGCAAAACAACTTCGCGCTGCGCTGTTAATCCCAAATTATTGATCTTTTTTACTGCGTCATTCATTCCAGACTTAGATTTAGAATAATTCTAATTACAGGTTTTGTCAAATTTCAGAAAATTACGTCACATCAAAATTAGTGCTGCTGTAATAATTATTTGGCGCAAATGCCGATGTACACTTTTAATAAATTTTATGCCTAAAGTTTATTTTTATTGTATCAGGAATAAGTTTTCAATTTATGAGAAATTCTCATAAATTGAAAACTTTGCTTACTTTTTCGCTGTTGAAGATTTTAGACTTTTCTCTTTCGCCGTAAAGCCTTCCCGATCCTTGTAATGGTCAAGTTAATTTAGATGCAAAGCCGTCTTTTTGTTTCCTCCATTTTTTATTTATAACTGATGTTACGCAAAAAGTAGAAAATGAGCAAAAAGAAATGATATTTTGAAAAGGTGGAAAACTTATTAGATTTATACACCGATTATTTAATTTCGAGTTTTGGGCAGACTAGTGCAACCGGGCTTTCCCGGTTGGTGGACAATGAAATCAAGCACGATAGTGTGACGCGGTTGTTGAGCAATTCTGATTTCAGCAGTAAGACTTTGTGGCAAACGATCAAACCGCTGGTCAGAAAACATCAGGCGGAAGATGCTTGTTTGATTTTTGATGATGTCATTATCGAGAAAGCCTACACGGATGAAAACGATTTGATATGTTGGCACTGGGATCATTCAAAGAAGCGGAACGTCAAAGGAATCAACATCTTGAATGCGTTTTATCATAGTTGGAAAGATGGGGAAAGTGAGCCGTTACGAGTGCCTGTGGCTTTTGAAACGATCAGAAAGACGATTCGCTTTTGTGATGTGAAAACGAAAAAAGAGAAGCGCAAAAGTGATATTTCAAAAAATGATTTGATGCTCCGAATGATTGCCCAAGTAATCAATAATGGCTTGCTGTTCAAATACATTATTGCCGACAGTTGGTTTGCAAGTGTGGCAAATATGAGGTTTATCAAGCAGAAAAAGAAGATATTCATTTTTGATATGCAGAGCAATCGGCTGGCGGCTGTCAGTGAAGCCGAGCGAAGAGCGGGAAATTGGACAAGAATAGATGAATTGAAAACACCGAATAATAAACCTGTGGAGGTTTGGTTAAAAGACTTGGAATTTCCAGTCTTGTTGACCAAACAAATCCTTACAAACAAAGATGAACGGGCAGGTTACAGATTTTTGGTGAGCAATGATTTGAGTTTGACTGATGACCAACTGACAACAATCTACAAAAAAAGGTGGAGCGTTGAGGAATATCACAAAAGTCTGAAACAAAATGTTTCAATCGCCAAATCGCCAACGCGGACGGAAAAAACGCAAACGAATCATTTATATGCTTCGATGTTGGGATATATCAAATTGGAAAAGCTGAAATACGCCACGAAAATGAATCATTTTGCCCTGAAAACAAAAATCTACACGCAAGCCTTGAAAGCTGCTTTTAAGGAATTGAGCAACTTGAAATCAGTGGCTTGTGCGTAACATCAGTTATAATTCTATCTCGAATGTCATCTCACCCGATTGTAATAACCTTCGATATAACTGAAAATTTTCTGCGGGCTAGTTCCACATCTTCAAACTCTCCATCTTCGATTAGTTCTGTCTTCAAGCGCAAAATGAAACGCGTCAGCCTATGCGTTATCTTAACATTTTTTTTACTCGAGATTGATTGGCAAAAGTCGTGTTGCTGCAATAGTCGGCGAAATCAATTTGAATCATATTGACTGCCACGATCCGAATGAATATCGCTCCGACCCATAATCAATTCTTTTTCGATAGCTTTTTCCAAAGCGGTCATCTTCAATGATAAACTCCAGCCGATGATGCGGCGCATCAACCAATTCTGCCACATTGCCAGATAACAAAACTTTCCGTACTGTAGCCGAAGGTAATTAATATGCCAATGATGCTTTTCGTCGGCGCGTATTCGCTGATGCTTATTTATGACAACAAATTCGGGGCAACGGTTGTTCAAACAGAATCAGTCATTTTCGGCTTAAAGGCTTTCACGATAATAATTTTCAGGTTTTCTTGCATCGTCAATCGGCGAACCTTGTAACGTCCGATCTTTAACCCGTTTCGACCCAAATTTTTGGTTATCCGCCGCGAGCCGTATCTTCGGTTTTGCAAATAACAGTTTCGCACTAAGTCAGCGAGTTTTCTTGGTCGAATAAACGACGATTTGACTTATTTTTCCTCCACTCATCATAGCTAGCAGATGCCTGCGTCACCCAGCACAGCAATCGCAATGGATAATTAACTCGTTACGCGTCTAAAAAACGTAGTGTTTTAGCTTTCTACTCCCGAAAATACATAGATTGCCGCCTTTTTAAGATTACGCTTGTTCAAGACTTCGATCTCGCTTAATTCAGTTACGCTTTGCTTGCCGTCGCCGTTATCTTTAGTAACTCGTTTACTACAGCAGTATGAATCAGCGATTCATTAATCCCTAATTCTTCGGCGACTTATCTGACCGATTGACCTTCAAACACCTTGTTTAAAGCGTTACGCTCAAATTCATCTTCGTATTTTTACTCATATATCTTCGATACTCTACCAAAGACAGTTTCTTATCCACTTTTATTGAACCATCTTGGTGACTGTGGTTTTCCCGAAGTGATCGAATTAGTATGCAAAAGTGTATTTTTGCATCATCATATGGTAAGAAACTCTCTGCGCTATGTGTCGTGGAAGGACTACAAATCTGTAATTGCTGATCCACCAAGTATTTAAAAGTAGATAACCGAAGCTGAAATAATTCGTGAGTTTGAGCGATTCGCCGAAAAATGGTATGAGAAAATTTCTGCAAATTGCCAAATTGTGAAACGCGCATTGGGCAAATATAATCAAGATCTTTGATTATCACGAAGATATTCGTAAAGCTATTTATTACGACCAAAGCCATCGAATCATTAAATTTGGTGATTAAAAAAGCGACGAAAAAACGAAAAGTATTCCTGAATAATGACGCGGCATTAGAAGTCGTCTCTCGGGCGACACGCAATTCGCCTCGAAGAAATAAACTGGCGAGGATTCAAAACCGGCGATGAATCTCTTCGCCATCGGGTTCACGGAACAACTTTCCCCGTATGTGTAAAAAAAAAGTTACAGAATCTGCTTTACAGTCTCTTAATTTTTTTATACAACTTTATTTTTTTGTTACGACCATATTATTTTTATACACTTTAACAAATAACTTTAGTAAATTATTCAACCGTCACGGATTTTGCCAGATTGCGCGGCTGATCTACGTCGCAACCCAACCTTACGGAAATATAATAAGCCAGAAGTTGAAGCGGGACGACCGACAAAACCGGCGCGAGCAAGTCAGTCGTGGCGGGAATTTCGACGACGAAACTCGATTCTTTTGAACTCATCTTGTCGCCTTCGGTCAGGATCGAAAAAATGATCCCGTCGCGCGCTTTTACCTCGACGATGTTGGAATGCGTTTTCTCGTAGCGCAGTTCGCTACCTTCGTTTCCTTCTTCCTTTGTATTAATGATGATGACGGGCAGAGTTTCGTCAATCAGCGCGTTCGGACCGTGTTTCATTTCGCCCGCCGGATAACCTTCGGCGTGAATATACGAAATTTCTTTGAGCTTTAACGCGCCTTCGAGGGCGACCGGGAAATTTATTCCGCGTCCGAGATATAAGAAATCCGTGGCGCGGAAAAATTCCTTCGACATCTCTTCGATCGCGTCGGCTTCGCCCAAAATTTCTTCAATCTTTAATGGCAGTTCGATCAATTCCTGCGCGTGTTCGACGACTTCTTCGTTGGTCAACGCGCCGCGCAATTCGCCGAGATGAAGAGCGAAAATGTAAAGCGCGATAACTTGCGATGTGAACGCTTTGGTTGAAGCGACCGAGATTTCCGGTCCGGCGTGCGTCAAAATCGTGCCGTCGGCTTCGCGCGTTATCATCGAACCCTGCACGTTGCAGATCGCCATTACTTTACAGCCCGCTTTTTTAGCTTCGCGCATCGCGGCAATCGTGTCGGCGGTTTCTCCTGATTGCGAAATGACGATAAGCAGGTCGGATTCGTCCAAAACCGGATTTCGATAGCGAAACTCCGATGCGTAATCAACTTCGACCGGAACACGCGCCAATTCTTCGAGCATATATTTTGCGGCGAGTCCGGCGTGCCAAGACGTTCCGCAAGCGGCGATCTTTATCGAACGCAAATTCTTAAAATCGTCTTCCGAAATATCCATCGCATCGAGATAGATTTTTCCCGTGTCGAGCGAAACACGTCCGCGCACGGTATCGCGCACGGCTCGCGGCTGTTCGTAAATTTCTTTGAGCAAGAAATGTTTAAAGCCGCCTTTTTCCGCCATAATCGGATCCCAGGTGATGCGCTGTTGTTTCGGTTCAACAATATTTCCGTCGTAATCGGTAACGCGCACGGAATCTTTTGTCAGCACGGCGATTTCCTTTTCGCCGAGATAAAAAACATCGCGTGTGTGTTGGAGAATCGCCGGAATATCGCTTGCTACGAAAAATTCTCCGTCGCCCAAACCGATGACGACCGGCGGACCTTCGCGGACGGCGATGATCGTGTCGGGTTCGTCAACCGAAATGATCGAAAGCGCGAAAATCCCGCGCAATTCTTTGACAGCTTTTCTGACCGCTTCTTCGAGCGATAGATTTTCCGTTTCCTTATAATATCCAATGAGATGCGCGACGACTTCCGTATCGGTTTCGGTTTTAAAAACGCTTCCGAGTTCGGTCAGACGTTCTTTTAACTGCAAATAATTTTCGACGATTCCATTATGAACGACGACGACTTTGCCGCTTTGGTCGCGGTGCGGATGTGCGTTTTCTTCGGTCGGTCGCCCGTGAGTTGCCCAACGAGTATGACCGATTCCGTAATTTCCGTCCAAAGGATTCAGACGAATACATTCTTCGAGATTCCGCAATTTCCCTTCGGCGCGGCGCAGTTCCAGATGATTATCATCATCAACGACGGCAATTCCCGCCGAATCGTAACCGCGATATTCGAGTTTTCTCAAACCGTCAATTATTAACGGCACAACTTGTTTATTTCCGACGTATCCGACAATTCCACACATATTATTTAGCGATAACTTACTTAGATCGAGAGAACATTTATTATATATTTTTAATCAGGCAAATATCGAATTTTTTCATTGTTCGATTTCAAAACTCTGATTTTATATTGAAACAAATCTTTTTCCTAATTCAAAGGTTCAACCGAGATTTTTCGCTCATCATCGCCGTCGCCTTCGATCTTTACTTTAATGACTTTTGCCGGAAAACGAAAATCTTTCAAACGCTCCGACCATTCGCAGATGACGATTGCTTTTTCGTCTTCAAAAATTTCGTCTAAACCGACGGCAAACGCGGCGTTCGATTTTTCGTCAATGCGCCATAAATCAATATGATAAATATTAAAATCGTCGGTTTTATAAAGATTAACGAGCGTAAAAGACGGCGACGTAACTTCGTCAATATCAAAATCGAGCGCGTATAAAATGCCTTTGGTAAAAAGAGTTTTTCCTGCGCCGAGATCGCCGAACAGCAAAACCGCATCGCCGCTTTCTAGAAAATTGCCGAGCCATTCGCCGAGTTCAAAAGTTTCTTCGGGCGTTTTACAAACAAAATTTTTCGTCTGCTCCATATTTGGACTATTCTCAATTTTCAATTATTTTGTGAGATCCGCCTTTTAAGAAAAATGCCTGCGAAATAATGTATAATTGAAAATTGAGAATGAATAATTTTTAGCTGTCGGCATTCAGCGAATCAAACGCTTTCGACAGACAATTTCTCACATCGCTTGCCAGCATCGTGCGTTTGCCGAATTTTTCTGCCGCGATGTCGCCCGCCAAACTCGAAATGTAAACTGCCGCGACGACCGTTTCAAAAATATCAACTTTCATTTGAACCGCTTGCGCGACAAATCCCGTAATAATTCCCGTCAGAGTGTCGCCGTTTCCCGCTTTTCCCAAACCGGAATTTCCCGTCGGATTTATCACGACAGTTCCGTCCGGCGCGCCGATCAAAACTCGCTCGCCTTTTAAAACGAGAATAACTTGATGTTTTTCGGCAAAATCGCGCACGGCTTTTACGCGATCTTTCAAAACTTCTTTGTCCTTCGTTCCGAGCAGACGCAAAAATTCGCCTTCGTGCGGCGTTAAAATTAATGGAAATTCTTTGCTTCCTTCAAGATCGAACGGCGCGAGCGAGTTCAAACCGTCGGCATCAATGACGACGGGAGTTTTTCTTTTCGTAATAACTTCGCGAACAAAATCTGTCGTCGTTTTTTCCGTCGAACCCAAACCGCAGCCGATTCCGATAACATCAACTTTTTCGCTCAATTTTTCGATTTCCAAACACGCTTTTTCCGAAATCGCGCCGTTTTCCGTTTCGCTTAAACCTCGCGTGATAACTTCTTCCAAAACTTTCGCCGCAACCGCATTTTGCGCCGATTCGCTCGTCGCCACGCTCACCAAACCAACGCCCGAAAGCATCGCCGAATTCGCCGCCAAAACCGCCGCACCAGTGTATTCACGCGAACCGACGATCAAAAGCGCGTGTCCGCGTTTGTTTTTGTAAGAATCGCTCGTAAATTTCGTTTTTTCAAGCCAATTTTGCGCATCTTCTTTTTCGGCTAAAAAAGTTTTCGACGGCGAATTATCAATCAATTCCTGCGGCGAACCGATATTTGCAACAAAAAGTTCGCCGTTAAAATTCGACGCGGGCGGCAAAACATTGGCAAGTTTCGGCGCAGTGAAAGTTATTGTCGCTGTTGCCCAATTATTTTCACCTATTTTTTTTGACTTGTCTGAGTTCAAACCTGAGGGTAAATCAATCGCAAAAATAATGTTTGAGGAAGATTCTTGTTTAAAATTAAATAGTTGTCTAATTACTCGCTGATAAAGACTTTTAACCGGATCATTTAAGCCTGTACCAAATAGCGCATCTACAATGACATCAAAATCTTTCCAATTTTCAGGATAATTAAATTCAGCGTATCGTTCGACTGAATCAATTTGAGTAAAAGAAATTTTACCATTACTTTTGATCCAAATTTTATCCAAAATCTCGAAATTTATTTTTGCATCATCTTTTGTTTTTTCAATCGAACCAAATATTTGGACAAAAACAACTGCTCCTTTTGTCCATAAAATTCGCGCCAACGCCGCGCCGTCGCCGCCGTTGTTGCCTTTGCCGCAGAGAATTAAAAAAGATTTTCCTTCAACCGAACCGCCGAGTTTTTCCGTGATAATTCGCGCGGCGGCGTGAGCGGCGTTTTCCATCAAGAGAATTGACGGAATGCCGTATTTTTCCGTTGTCAGGCGGTCAACTTCGCGCATTTCTTCGGCTGTTAAAACCTTTTGCATAATCTTTCAATTTGCCACAGATGATGTAATGGAAGCAAACAAAAGCCGCGACTCAAATTAAATCGAATCGCGGCTTTTGCTTCGCTGCGTAAAACAGAGAAATGTGAATAGAAAACGGTCGAATCCGATTTGCCAATTGCTTGCTTCTGCGCTTGACCACTTTTTCTTCCGCTTTAATTATAGAAAGTTCTAAAAGAACTTTTGTTCCAGAATTTTAACTCGATGAAGCGTGAATTTTTTCCTTTTTATTTTTCGGCGGCTGATTATCTTTGTGAGTTATGTCAAATTTAACCGCGTCCAGAATTCCATTAATAAATTGCGGTGCTTCGGGCGACGAAAAACGGCGCGTTATTTCTAACGCTTCGTTGATAATGACGGTTGCCGGCGTGTCGGTGTAAACAAATTCGTAAACCGCCAGCCGCAGAACGTTGCGGTCAACAATCGCCATTCGTTCGATGCGCCAATGTTCGGCGCGTTTTTTGATAAGCGCATCAATCGCTTCGAGTTCCTGAATCGTTCCGAGAACAATTTTATCGGCAAATTCTCGGGTTTTCTCGTCCACTTCGGGTTCGAGATTTTCCCAGAATTTTGCAGTCGGAAAATTGCTCATCGTTTTCGCGGCATCCGCCGCATACAACATCTGCAATGCACATTCCCGCGCTTTACGCCGTGTTCCCATAATCTTTTAATTTCAAACTACGTGCGGAAAATTTTTCTGCTTATCTTTAGCAGGATTTTCTCCGTCCGTTTCTAATCCCTTGTATAAATTGACGATTTCTACCGCCGACATCGCCGCTTCAAATCCTTTGTTTCCGGCTTTTATGCCCGAACGGTTTAGTGCTTGTTCAACCGTATCAGTTGTTACAACTCCGAAAAGCACCGGAACTCCCGTTTTCATCGAAGCATTCGTCACACCTTTAGCAGCTTCACCCGCGACATAATCAAAGTGCGGAGTTTCGCCGCGAATCACGACACCGATGCAAATTACTGCATCAAAATTTCCACTCGATGCAACTTTTTGCGCCGTTAGCGGAATTTCAAACGAACCGGGAACGTAAAAAATCTCGACGGATTTTTCGTCCGCGCCCAGTCTTTCAAGACCGTCAACTGCGCCTTCGACTAATTTCCCGGTCAAAAACGAATTCCAACGAGATGCGATAATCGCAAAACGAAATCCGTCGGCTTTAAGTAACCCTTGATGAACCTTTGTTTGCAAAACTTTCTTCTTTAAACTCCTTTTAATTAAAATCGCCGCCTACTAGTATAAACGGCGATTGGGAAAAGGTAAATAGTTAATAGTAAAACAAATGCTCTTTGCTCTTTGTTCAAAACAAATGGTAACTCACACAGAAATCAAACATCCAAAATCGAGTTATGCATAACTGTGCAATCCCGGAAGCAAATAACTCACGCCCAAATATGTAAAAATCACGAGAAGAAATCCGATGATCGCAAAATATGCCGAACTTCTGCCCGACCAGCCGCGCGAAATTCTCGTGTGCAGAAATGCGGCGTAAGTCAGCCACGCGATTAGTGCGGCGGTTTCCTTCGAGTCAAAGCCCCAAGGTCTGCCCCACGATTCGTTTGCCCAGATCGCGCCTGTAATCAAAAGCATCGCAAGTCCGGCGAACGCCAGACTCGCCGTTCGATACATCAAACCGTCAAGCGATTCGAGCGACGGCAGGCGTTCGCGGAGTTTTTCGGTTTTAAAGCCGAAGAAAATTACGAAAAGTGTTCCGATCAAAGCCGTAATAATTCCGACGAATTCGACGGGATTTGTTTTCAAACTCGGAAACATATTTTCGCCGCGCTGCTGCAAATAATTTTTCGCGGCATCGCCGAGTTGCGTCGGCGTTAAAGCGGCAAATTCCGTTGCCGAAAGATTTTGTTTTTCGGCGAGCGAGCGTCCGGCTACGATATATTGCGCGGGATTCGCGTTTAATTGCGCCTGCAAATTTGTATTGACATTTGTCGCTGATTTCACGCCGGAAACAAAAAATGCGATGGCGACGAGTTGAGCGACGAGCGAGAGTTTAAGCAAAATATGTCCCGCTTTTTTCGCCGCTTCGTTATTTTTGTAAAGATAGAGCAGAAAGGAAATTATTACGCCGATAAGCAGAATTCCCGCGAACGCTAAAGTTGCGCCGACATAAGGAAGTTCGAGACGAAACGGTGTCGGAAAAGGTTTTGCTCCGGCGGACGGATTCGGGATGAACAATCCGGCGCGATAGACCAATTCGGTGAAAACCGAGAATTTGCTGATCGTCGCAAAAACGCAAAGCGCGAAAAGACTCGAAAAAATCGCCATTGATTCGACTTTGACTTTATCTTTCAAAAGATACATCACGGCAATCGCAAAACAGACGAGCGCAACGCCGTAACTCAAAGACGCAACGCCGACGTGAATCGGTCGCCAATAAGAATCCAAAACCGGCGGAAGATCAATAAATTCGCCGCCGATAAATCGCGCCATCGTCAAGATCAGAGCGGCGAGCGGCATCGTAAATGCGCTTAAAATTTGCAGATTTTTGCGCCGTGCAAGAAGCAAAGTCGCTATCCCTGCGCCGAATGCGAACGCCAAACTCAGATCGTATAAATTAGCGAACGGAACATAACGAAATGCCCACGGAGTTGCCGGATTTCCGCCTTCGCGGAGCATCGAAATTTCGCGTTCATAAGCCGCTACCCAACGCACGAGCCACGCGGAAAGATTAAAGAAAACGCCGAGTCCCGCGCCCCACAAACCGAGTTTCTGCGCCATTTCCGAAGGAGCGTAGAGATTCGTCAGTTGAAAAAGCGCGGCTAAAATATAACAGGCGAGCGCGACCATCATCAACGCGCCGTCGGAGATAAATCCCGCGCCGATCTGCAAACGCAGACCAAGCATCAAAAATGCTCCCGCAATCGCCAGAATCGCGGGCAGATATAATTTCCACGTTGACGGTTTTCTGTCCTGCGTTTTTTCTTTCGCCGTTACCATCTCACCTTGTAAATTTTGAACTTCCTGCATATTTTTTACCTCTGATTCCGAGTCCGCTCTTTACGGAACTCAGAACGCTTCCAGATCATTTACGATTTTATTAAATTTTTCCTCGAACGCCGGCTGACTGCGGTTCGTGTTTCCGCCGAGCGCGATTTCGCCGTTTTCCCTGTCAATCAACGCCCAGATTCTGCGGTGCGAAATGAAAAACACGAACGCCAACGCGCCGATCAGACCGAAACCGCCGATATACCACGCGATGAAAGCCGCGTTATACGGATCGTATTTGATCGAAAGAACGTGCGCGATCGGAACTTTTTCGTAATCTCCGAGCCGCCATTTGTAACCGAGTTTCGGTGCGCCAACTGGAATTTTGTCGCCGATATTGCTGCCGAACGCGAAAACTCTTTCGGGTTCTCCGCCGTTCGGCGGCGTGACGTTCAAGATGACGACCGGATTATTATATTCGCCGGAGCGCGTCGTCGGCTGTCCGTTTTCAAATCCGAAATCGGGCAGAAACATTCCGTATTGAACTTTCGTTCCGTCGGGCAGTTCGGTCGTGTCGTTTCTTTTTAATTCGACCTGAAACGGTTCGCCGCCGTTTTGCGATGTCAGGTTCAAAGTCATCGTCCGCGCACTTCCGACCGTGATCGCGCTGGCTTGGAAAAATCTGTAACCGCGATATTCAAACGGTCTGTTCAAACTGACATCGCCGATCGTCTGCCCGTAAGCCGGATCGTCAATTTTAATCTGCGTCCGCCAATCCATCGTGTTGTTGATGCCGACCGTTCCTTTCGGGTCAATCAAAGTTTGCTGAATGTCCAACACGCTGATCGTAAACGGCAGTTTGACGTTGTAGCGTTCCTGTTTGTCCAGATTAAACTGAATCATCTGAATTTCGTCGGTCGTCTGCGTCGCGTGCGAAACTTCCTGAACTTGCTCGTTCGTGTCCGGCGTTAAACGAACGTCGGCATCGAAACCGCTCTGTAAGGCGACGAAATGACCGAGGAAAAGCGTTAGCAGAAAAACGTGAACGATATACGCGCCGAGACGATTCCATTTTCCGCTTTCGCCGAAAACAAACAGATTTCCTTTTTTCTCGGTGATCGTCGCGCTCAGACCGTTTTTCTTGAAAACTTTGCTGACTCTTTCAGCCGTCGCTTCTTCGTTTTCGTCGGCGATATTTATGACCGCATTCGTTTTTTGTCCCAAAAGCCAACGCTTCGAAGCGTCGAGTTTCGGTTTTGCGATAAAACTCCACGCCGACGGAAAACGGTCAATCGAAGCTAAAACTATGTTCAGCGATAAGATCAAAAGCAGAAAATTGTAATACCAACTGTGATAAATATCGAACAGACCGAGACCGCCGAGAACGAGTTTTTCCGCAGGTGTGCGCGAAGCATAAAAAGTGTCAAAGCCTTGCACGTTCTGCTGAATTATCAACATTCCGACCATCGAAAGCACGACCAGAATACACAGCAAAACGATGCCGAACTTGACCGAACTCAAAAAATCCAAACTGCGGTTCAGAATCGGCGCGGCTTTCGGTTTGCCGATTTCCCGGTTAATTGTTTCTTCTACTGCTGACATTTATTAACGAAAATCTTTTCTTAGCGAATAATTATAATATCTTAGAGGAATTTATTTGTCATCCTTGTTAAAATTAGATTGCCTTTAGACCGGAAAAAGTTTGAATTTTATTTTTGCGCTTGGATAATGTTAAATTATCAAGTTATTCTTTGGTTTAATCTGCAATAAAAAAATGGAAGTAATTACGGCGGAAATACAGGACACAAAAGCAATCGGAATCGGCGAAAAAGCGGCGGCTTTTCTCGAACTGACCAAACCGCGCATCGCGTTTATGCTGGTTTTAACTTCGGCGGCGGGATTTTATCTCGGTGCGAAGGGCGGTTTCGATCTTTATTTATTTATAAATTCGGTGATCGGCATCACGCTTCTGGCGTTCGGCGTGGCGACTTTGAATCAAGTCATCGAACGCAAAACCGACGCATTGATGGAACGCACGATGAATCGCCCTTTGCCGTCGGGCAAAGTTACGACTGCCGAAGCATTGATTTTCGGTTTGATTCTGACAATTTCAGCGGAAATCTATCTGGCGACTTTGGTCAATCCTCTGACCGCCGGACTCGGTTTGATCGTCATCGTCGGTTACGTTCTGCTTTACACGCCGCTCAAAACTAAAACTTCCGCCTCAACCGCCATCGGCGCGATTCCCGGCGCACTGCCGCCTTTGATGGGTTGGACTTCTTCGGCGAACGAAATCACTTTAGGCGCGTGGATTTTATTTGCGCTTCTCTTTTTGTGGCAATTTCCGCATTTTCTCGCCATCGCCTGGATGTATCGCGAGCAATACGCAAAAGCCAAAATCCTGATGCTCCCGGTCGTCGAACCTGAAGGAAAATTAACCGCACAGCAGATCGTTTTGTTTACCGTGATGCTTTTGCCGATCAGCATCACGCCGTTTTTTATCGGTTTGACGGGCATCGTCTATTTGATCGGCGCGAGCCTTCTCGGAATTTGGTTTTTATACGAAAGCATCCAAACCGCCCGCGCAAAATCGGTCGAAAAAGCCAGAAGATTACTTTTAGTTTCGGTGCTGTATCTGCCCGTAATTTTTGCGCTGATGGTTTTTAATCACTAAATTTTTATGAAAACCGGAACAATCGAAACAATTTCCGAAAGCGAAGAAAAAAAACGTAAAAGCCGCGTTCGTTTAAGCGAAGGATTAGGTACGAGCGGCGGAAATGGCGGCGGCGGCGACAATGGAGATGACGGAAACGGCGGCAGCGATAATAAAAAACCAAAAAAGCAGGATTTTGAAGAAACCGACCAACCGACCGGCAACATTCCGCGTATTTTTACGATATTTTTACTTGCCGTAGTTTTAATGACGTTCGGCGGTTTGGTGGCGGCGTATGTCGTCGTTTCGAGCAACGGCGTTATAGAATGGAAACCGTTTGCGATGCCAATTCAGGTTTGGATTTCAACGGCAATAATTCTGGCAAGTAGTTTTGCTTACCACACCGCAAACTCGGCGATCAAAAAAGAAGATCAGGCGAAAGCGAAAAAGTGGCTGTTAATTACGACGGTTCTCGGCGGAATTTTTATTTCATCACAACTGATTTTATGGATTGTGCTTTATCAGCATTATTCCGTGCAAGATAATCCGTATGCCGGATTTTTCTATATTTTGACCGCCGTTCACGCCGTTCACGTTATCGGCGGAATCTGCGCTCTCGGCAAAATACTTCTGCGAAGCTGGAATCCCACAAATTCGGTCGAAGAAATGGAAAAACGCCAAAATCTTTCAAATGTCGTCGGCTGGTATTGGCACGCTATGGACGGACTTTGGCTGATTCTCGTGGCTTTGCTCGGATTTTGGAAATAGATATTTGAATATAAACAAAATAATTTGCTGTGAAATCAATCCAACAAGATAAAAAATCAATGTTCTGGATCAACACGGTTTCGATCGTTTTGTTGGTCGCCGTCGTAGCAATTCTTTCGATTCCGTATAAATTCGATTTCGGTGAATGGACGAAAAGTTTGTCTCACGCCATCGGAATTGTTAATACTTTAACGACGATCATTTTGCTCGTCGGTCTGTTTTTTATCAAACAAAACAAAGTTCACGCGCACCGCATTGCGATGACGACGGCTTTTATTTTGGGTGTGCTGTTTCTCGTTTTTTACGTTACATATCACATTTCAAATCCGGCAAATAAATTTTACGGCGAAGGATTTGTCCGTTACATTTATTTTTTCATTCTAATTACGCACATCGGACTTTCGGCAGTCGTTCTGCCGCTCGTGCTTCGCGCGATGTATTTTGCCGTTACAAAACAATTTGATCGTCATAAAAATGTCGTCAAATACGCATATCCGATCTGGCTCTATGTTTCGGTAACGGGCGTAATGGTCTATCTTATGCTTTATCAACTGTTTCCGGCAAAATAAAAAAGTTTGAAAAATCTATTGATTATAAACTTTGAAAAGTGTTATATTTTAAGTGTTGAAAATTTATCGCCGAAGTTGTTTTAAAAGCTAGAAACAACGCGGGGGAACCAATCGTTCAGCAATTTTTTACTGAACACGGGGCGAAGCATTTTTTAATAGCAAATGCGGGGAAATTTCTTCCTTCCCTAGCCCGACAGCTAACCTCGAAGGCGTGGCGAAGAAGTAACTGCGAAAATGTTATGCCTGTCAAAAGGGCGCGATTTTGTGTGTGCTTCGTGTCTTTTCAACATTTACTAACTCTTGTCTTCTCAAAGAGCAAAAAGTTCCGCATTTATTTAGTGCGGAACTTTTTGGTTTTAAATTGGGTTTGAGTCTTTAATTTCAACCGATTTAAGCGGGATTTTTACGTTTTTATCAACTGAAATACTATTCGGAACGCCTTCGAGTTTGAATGAAAATGTTTGCTCACGTTTGTTCATTTCGATCTTTTCCGTTTTAACGCCGTTCGTTGTTTCAATCTCGATTTCAAGCGGCAATGTAAAGAATTCCGGCGTTAAACGATCATTTTTTTGAGTTTGATTAAGTTTCAAAGTCAATAAATTCGTTGTTTTGTCAAAAGATTTTTCAACTTTGATTTTCGGATAACCGCCGCTGTAAATCCATTGCCGGAAAAACCAATCGAGATTTCTGCCGGAAGTTTCTTCCATCGCTTTTTGCAGGTCGGACGTTTCGACGTTAGCAAATTTGTGGCGGTTCAAATAAATATTTATCGCTTTCCAAAACGATTCATCGCCGATTTCTTCACGCAGAGTGTGAATGACTGCGCCGCCTTTTTGATAAGTCGTCGTGTCGAACATCGTCTTATCGTTTTTCGGATCGGCGATTGTATTATAAAGCCCGTGTTTTTTACTACTGACCGCATCAGCAGCGATAAATTCATCGGCATCGGAAAGAACTTTTCGCAAATAATCGTTGCGTCCATACATTTTTTCGCGGTAGGCGGCTTCCATAAATGTTGCAAATCCTTCGTTTAACCACAGTTCCGACCAATTTTTACACGTTACATAATTTCCGAACCACGAATGCGCGAGTTCGTGCGAAACGAGGTCTTCGATTTGTCCCTGATTCAAATAGAGAAGCTCCGTGTCCGCCATCGTTGTCGCCGTGATGTTTTCCATTCCGCCGAAATTAAAATCCGATACCATCGTCTGGTCGTATTTGTTATATGGATATTTTACTCCGGTCAATTCTTCAAATACGCGAAAAATGTCTTTTGTTTTGCTATAAGCCTTTGCCGTCAACGGTTTCATTCCCTGATATACATAATAACCGAGCGGGATTTCGCCGTATTTATCGCTGACTTTCTCGTAAGTTCCGACGACGAAAGATGTCAGATAAGTCGAATGCGGAACATCCATTTTGTAATGAAAAGTCGTCGTTCCGTTCGGATTTTTCACTTCTTCAATTAATTGACCGTTAGCAATGACGGTTTCGCCCGCTTCGGCTGTGATTATCTGCTCGGTTGTCGCTTTGTCGTCGGGAAAATCGTAGGATGGAAACCAAAAATGCGCTTCTTCGGCTTCGCCTTGCGTCCAGACTTGTGCGTTCAGTTTTGTTTTTCCTTTTTCGACAATTTCCTTGACGAAATAAATCCCTTTTTTCGGTTTCGCGGTGTATTTGAAGTTTACGGAAATCTTGTCGTTCGGGCTGTAAGATTTATCGAGATTGACGATAACCTTTTCGTCTTTTACGTCGTAACTCAGATTTTGTCCCGACGGCAGCAAACTGATCGAGTCAAATCTCATTCCGTCCGCATCGAGTTCGAGCGTTTTGAAATTTTTGTTCAAAGGCTTAAAAGTAACCGTCGTGTCGCCCGAAATAGATTTATCCTTGCGGTCAAAATCAATCTGGATTTTGTAATGCTGAACGTCAAACGTGCGAAATCGCTGATTTTTTTTCGTTTGTGCGGAAATTGAAACGCAAGTTAAAAGCAATCCGAGAATGAAAAATAAAAGTTTTTTGTACATATATTGATTCCTAAAATAATATCAAAATTGACAGAATTACTTCCACATAATTTTTCATCCAAAAAAATGTGACTTTAATCTGACAAAGTAATACTAAACAACTATTATTCCATAATAAGCTATAAATCCTATAACTAAAATAGTGTTGAATTTTTCTGCTCAGGCTCGAAAAAAGCGAGCTAAATTATTCAAAAATTATTTTAAGATTTCTAAGAATACTAAAATTCTGGATTTAGTTTCGGAAAACGGCACGAATATTTTCAATGTTTTACAAGGTACTAATTTCAATCTCGACAATGTATATATTGCTGATATTGATACATCTGCAATTGAAGAAGGAAAGAATCTATACGGTTTTAGCAGCATTCTAATCAATGAAACAGGAAATTTGCCTTTCACCGATAATTATTTTGATATTGTCTATTCTTCTTCGGTAATCGAGCATACAACCGTTGAAAAATCAGACTTATGGAATTGGAAAAAAAAGTGAATTAAAAAAAGCCGCATTTGAACGACAAAAATTATTTGCAAATGAAATTGTCAGATTGGGAAAGCAGTATTTTGTTCAAACCCCTTGTAAAACTTTTTCCATTGGAAGTCATACCTGGTTACCGGCAGTTGGCTATCTGCCGAGAGAATTTTTTCTTCCTGTTTTAAAGTTATCCAAGCGTTTTTGGGGTTAAAAGAGCAGAGCCGGATTCAATATTTTAGATAAAAGTGATATGAAAAAAACTATTTCCCGATGTGGAAATAATCTTTGAATTAAAGTTCGGCTCAATTAAATCAATTATGGCAATAAAGAATGATAAATAAAGGCGTTTATAAGTATTTTGAATGTCTTTATTTAACGAATAATTATTAAATTCACTTACTAAAAGTAATGACAGAAACAATTCGTAAAATCCCAAGTTCAATCATTGAAATAACATATATTTTCTTCGTCAGATTCAAATTCCGGCGGCAGATTAAATGCTTCTTCTGGAATTTATTTACATTTAGATTCTTGTTGATACGTCCACGACGAACGATCTTGAAATTTATGCTAGGAGAAAAGACTGATTTTTATACTGCCAGATATATTATTCCTCCGAATTTGTGTTCACTACTGCAAATTATAAGTTGAATTTGGCGATGGTTCAGCAAGATAGGAATAATTAAAAAATACGGTGCGATTCTAAAGTGCCAATAACAATATGTCTGACTGTAACAACTCTTAACTTTTAGCGCGGAACAGATTTCTACATCTCGTCAAAAGCTATTTATATATAACTGTTAAAGTTTGCAAACAACTTTTCGTAGATAATTTCGCTGCAATTTGAAGATGAATTTAACAGGGAATTGGTTTATATTTTGAATTATGAAATTGAAAAAGATTTATCCGCTGTTGTTCGTGTTCGTGTTCGCTCTCGGCATCGCGGCACAAGAAACCGTGCCGACTCCATCGCTTTACACGGAAAAGACGCTAAAAGAATTAAGAATGATTCAGAAAGCTACGATGAACAGCACTTACGCGCTCGATCAGACGGCGTATATTACAAACGTCATCGGACCGCGTTTAACGGGTTCGGCGCAGGCGGAAGCGGCGGTAAATTACGTCGCCGATGAGATGCGTAAACTCGGTCTCGACGTTCAACTTCAGGAAATTACCGCGCCGCATTGGATTCGCGGCGAAGAACGCGGCGAACTCGTTGATTACGCTGGAATGCCGAAAAATTCTCTGCAAAAAGTAATTTTAACTGCGCTCGGCGGAAGCATCGCCACAGACAAAAACGGTCTGACGGCGGAAATTCTCGTCGTCAATGATTACGATGAATTGCGCGAACTCGGACGCGGCAAAGTCGCCGGAAAGATCGTGCTTTACAATCACGCTTTCGATAAAGAACTGGCAAATTCCGGTTACGGCGGTTTGGCTTACAGCGAGGCGGGAATTTACCGCAGAAACGGCGCGATCGAAGCCGCAAAACTCGGCGCACTCGGCGTTCTCGTGCGTTCGATCGGCGGTTCGCAAAATCGTCTGGCGCACACCGGCGGAATGAGTTATGACGACAAAGTGACGAAAATTCCCGCCGCCGCCGTTCCGTTTGAAGACGCAGAACGCATCGCATATTTGGCAAAACGCGGCAAAGTAAAAATGCGCCTGACATTAACACCGCAAACTCTGCCCGACATCAAAACTTACAATGTCCTCGCCGATCTAAAGGGAAGCGAAAAACCGGACGAAATCGTCGTCGTCTCAGGACATCTCGATTCGTGGGATTTGGGAACGGGCGCGATTGACGATGCCGCCGGAGTTGCTCAAGCGATGCAGACTGTGCAGATTTTGAAACAATTAAAGTTAAAGCCGAAACGCACGATTCGCGTCGTCGCATTTATGAACGAGGAAAATGGTTTTATGGGCGCGCGAACTTACGCCGAAAAAGCCGACGCGGCAAAGCATTTCGCCGCCATCGAATCCGATCTCGGCGCGTCGCATCCGATCGGTTTTCAATTCGCCGGAAAAGAAGAAGCGATGCCGTTTTTCGCGCCGATCTCAAAAGTTTTATACGAACAAAACGCGAGCCGGATAAATTACAGTCCGCGCGGTGTCGGTTCTGACATTGGAACTTTATACGCCAAAGGAGTTCCGACATTCGAGCCTTGGTTCGACCAAAGAACGTATTTCAATTATCACCACAACGCCGCCGACACATTTGATAAAATCGTGCCGAAAGAACTAGCTGAAAATGCTTCGGTAATGGCGGTTTTAGCTTATGGTCTGGCGAATCTGGAACAGCCTTTGCCGAGATAAATAAATTAGCCACGAATTACACGAATGATCTAAAACAAAATAGAAAAATTATCCGTGTTATTCGTGTAATTCGTGGCAAAAATCTATTCGAGAACTGTTTCGATAAGTTCTTCAATGTCGAGATTATAGATCGGAACATCAAATTGTGATTTGAGATAATCGAACTGCATTCCGTCAAGCAAGATCGGCTCGTCGGACTTGATTGTGTGTTTGGGAATGATAATGAAATCGCCTTCGACTTTATCTTTTGCGGCGACAAAATCCTGTCCGGTTAAAAGTCCGGCAACCGAAACATCGCCGCCGAAATATGTGTTCGGAACGGCGACGACTTTTAATTTTGAATCCAAAACTTTGTTTAATTTCTCGACTTGTTCAGCAAGAATCGGCGCAAACATTTCTCCCGTGAAGATTGTTCCGTTTAACGATTTTGGATTTTGGATTTCGGATTTTGGATTTTCCGGTTTCATCGCTAATTCGTGAGTTCGAACATTTTCAACCGTAAACCTTTGTGGTTTTTGATTTTTCGAGATTTTGCGGGAAACTTTTTCTTCGGCTTCTTTTAATAATGTTTCAAAAGAATTTAGAAACGAGCGAATCATTCCCACGCCGTCTTCGATTTGCGGGTAATTTCCGTAATGTCTTCTCGTCGGAATCGGCATTCCGGCTTTCAAGTAAATTTCGTCGCCTAGAAATGCAAAAGTTACGCCGAGAGTTTTGCGGAATTCTTTTTGCAGTTTTTCAACTTCTTTTATCGTGCGACGGCAAAATTCGGGCGTAACGCGCGTTAATCTTTCATCTTTGTTATAGCGCGTCAAAGCGACGGGAACAACCGCCGTCGAAACTACTTTCGGATAATTTGCCGCCAGATCGCGCAGAGTTTTTTCGAGTTGTTTGCCGTCGTTAATTTCGGGGCAAAGAACGACCTGCGCGTGAATTTCGATGTCGTTATCTAAAAGCGTTTGTAATTTATCAAAAATGTCAGCGCGTTCTTCTTCGACTCCTAGCAAATAGGCGCGTGTTTTTAAATCCGTCGCGTGAACCGAAACATATTGCGGCGAAAGTCTTTGTTCGACGATACGCTTCATTTCATCGGGAGTTACGGAGCTTAAAGTCGTGTAATTTCCGTAAAGAAATGAAAGACGAATGTCTTCGTCGCGCACAAAAAGCGATGGACGAGCGTCTTCCGGGTTTCCTTTGCAGAAACAGAAAAGACATTCGTTGGCGCATTGACGAGGCACGATTTGTTCAAACATCAAACCAAAATCTTCGCCTTCGTCGCGGTCGAGTTCGATTTCCCAAGTCTCGCCGTTGGCTTTTTTGACCGTTATTTCGAGTTCGGTTTCGCCTGAAGTCTGAAAACGAAAATCAAGATAATCGCGCACATTTCGCCCGTTGACCTTTGTGATACGGTCATTCGGCGCAAGGTCTAATTCTTCCGCCAACGAATCGGGCGCGACTTCACTGATGATAACTCCGGCTCGACGGAGTTGTGTAACTGCTGGTGTAACTGCAAATTCGTACATCTCGTATTAAAACCTTTTTAGTGTATGTTTATTGACAAATGGTTGGCAAGTTATTTAATCTAAGTTTTCCCTGCTTTTTCAAAGTTAAACAATTCTGTTGAAACCGTTTAGACCTTTTTAACGAAATTAGTTTAAAGATTATGAAAAATTCCGCCTCAAAAAAAATCTTGCTTGCCGAAGATGACGATTCGATGCGTCGTCTGCTCGAAATTATTTTAGAAAAAGCCGGTTACGAAGTTTCATCGGCAGAAGACGGTCTGCAAGCTCTTGAAATGTCTCTGGAAAACGACTTTCACGCGCTCGTCGCTGATGCCGTAATGCCGAATATGAGCGGCTACGATCTTTGCCGTATCGTCAGAGAGGAAAAAAATATACCGGTGATAATGTTAAGCGGGTTAGATCAGGAAAACAAATCGGAAACAAACGGTTGTCCCGCAGATGCTTTCCTGACAAAAAACCCGAAACTCAAGGAAGAATTAATTTCCAAACTCGAAGAACTGCTTTAACGTCCGATTGCCATTGATTTTTCCGCTTTACGCTTGAATTCCAATTCATAAAACCAGAAATCATTGTTCGGTTGATCTATTGAAAAATCACTCGACTTACCGTTTTTATCAATCATAAATGTAACAAATCCGGGCGGGAAATTATACGAAACAGACGGTCGCCATTTGATTCGGAAAGTGTCATAGTGCCAATGTTCCAAATCTGCCACGAAATTCGGCGACGGCTTCATCCGCAATACTAATTTGCCGTTTTCTTCCGTAATTGTCGCATCGCCGTAAAGATCGCCTGTGTAAGTTCCGGTATAATCTTTCATTGAAAGACTCGGTTTTGTATCAGGCACACGCGAATCTTCGAGTTTTTTCATCTCTTCAACTTTTGCTTTTTTTTCTTCGGTTGCGGCTTTTAAGCTGTTAGCATTGTAATCGGTCGGCGGCGCATCGGTAAAAACATCGAGAATTTTCGACTGCATTATATTGTAAACCGGATATTCACTGTTTGTTAACACCACGAATCCGACATTATCTTCCGGTATCAAAACCGTTTTGGACAACATTCCGTCAAGTCCGCCGCCGTGCGTTACAATTTTTTTGCCTTGATAATCAAAAACATTCCAACCCAATGCGTAAGCGTTAAAGTGCCGCGTCGGATTGGCTTTGGCAGCGCGTTGCGAAATCGGCAAAAGAACGGCTGGCTGCCACATTTCCCAAGCATTTTTCTCGCTGTAAATGCGTTTTCCTTCAAATTCGCCCATTCCCAACTGTAAGCGAATCCATTTTGATAAATCAGCCACCGAAGCATTGATTCTAACCGCGCCTGCCGCGCCGTCAACATTTCCCTGCGGCAAAACTCGTAAACCACTGCCGCCCGATTCGTTATGCGGCACAGCAACGTTATCTCCTTTTTTGTAATCATTAATACTGGTTTTCACGCCTTTCATTCCGAGCGGATTTAAAATTTTCGCCCTGATAAATTCCTGCCAATTCATTCCCGATACATTTTCGATAATTTTACCCGCCGCGATAAACATCAGATTTTGATAACCGAATCCGGTGCGAAAATCTCTGACCGGTTTCAGATACCTCACGCGATTTAAAATCTCATCGTTCGTATAAGTCGTTTCATACCAGAGCAAATCGCCGCTAAAAGTATCTAATCCGACGCGATGGGAAACAATATCCCGAATCGTCAGGTCTTCGGTTACATAAGGATTATAAAGTTGAAAACCGGGCAGGTATTTGGAAACTTTATCATCCCAACTGCTAATTTTCCCTTCATCAATCAAAATAGAAAGTGCGGCAGTCGTAAATGCTTTCGAGTTTGAAGCAATGGCGAATAAAGTATTTTCGTCAACTTTTTCCGGCTTACCAATCTCGCGCACTCCGTAACCTTTAGCAAGAATTACTTTGCCGTCTTTGACTATCGCAATCGCCATTCCCGGTTGATTCCAATCGCTCATTACCTTTTGCGCGTATTGATCAATCACGCCGATTTTCGCGTCTATTGATTGAGCGTTGGCAAATACGAAAGAGATCAGCAGAATTAATAATAGAAATAGTGTTTTTCTCATATTTTTTATCATTTTTCGATTAAACTTGAGATAATTTTATCATGTGATTCAAACTTCTTTGAAATAACGTAAAATTAAAAAATCCTTATTTTTATTTTATCGTAAAGATACTTTAGTCAAAGAAATTAGTCCTAAAAATATCTAAAGTTTATTAGTATTAATCAAATTCAATTCTCATTATTATCAAGTTTTAATTTTCTAAACAAAATCTAAGGAAAATCAAATATTCGGAAAAAATTCAAAAATTTGAACTTTTTATATAAATCAAATAATTATATTATTTGATGAAATCAGCTAAACGTATTATTTTCAGCAAATAAGATGTGGTTTGTTTGCTAATAAAAAGTGGCACTTAATTTGTATGTCATAAGCCTGAAATAACTGCTTAGCTGTGTGCTAAGTTTCTAAACTGGGATATGATTTCCAATTTCAGTAAACAGAGTTATAAATTATAATTTTAAGGAGTTAAAAATGAAAAAAAATATTGCTTTTATATTCTCGAATTTACTTATCGTTTTGTGCTTAAGTATAAATCTTTTTGCACAACAAACGGCAGGTGAAATTCAAGGAACAGTAAAAGACCCAAATGGTGCAGTAGTTCCAAATGCGACAGTTACCATTACGGGTGTTGATGTCGGTTTTAGCCGAACAATAACCACGGATGAGCAGGGGTTTTATCGCGCCCGCCAAATTCCGCCGGGTATTTATAAAGTAAATGTCGGTGCGACCGCTGGTTTTGCCGAGCAAAATAGAGAAAATGTTCAGGTCGTCATCGGAAATCCGACTACGGTTGATCTTACTGTCGCTGTTGCAGGTGTCGGAGGCGCGGTGGTTGATGTGCAGCTCGGTGAAAACGTCGTAGGCGTGGATTCGACAGAAACGAAATCACAAACCAACATCACAGCACGTGAAATTGATGCTTTACCGAAAGCTACCGGCTTTACTAGTTTATTGAAAACTGCTACAGCAGTTCGCCCTGAACCATTATCAGGTCAGTTTTCAATCAATGGTTCTACCGGTCCTGAAAATAGTTTTATTGTTGATGGTCAGGAAACACAAAACTATAGAACCGGTCTTTTGAATACCAATAATGATATTCCGTATCAAGCTTTGCAGGAAATTCAAGTAAAAACCAGCGGTTTTGAAGCAGAATATGGTGGAGCAACAGGTGGTGTTATTAACGGTGTAACAAAGAGTGGATCAAACCAACTGCACGGTGAATTCACGGTGCAATTCGCCACTCCGAAATTTAATGCAGGTCCTCGACCAATACAAAGTGTTCAACTTCTTCCGGGATTTGGTGCTTCAGGACAGGCACTGGAGTATTTTCCGCAAGACAGAGATAAAGGAACAAATTTTTATCCGACTGCGCTTTTGAGTGGTCCGATCGTTAAAGACAAACTTTGGTTTTTCGCTATTCACAGTCCGCGTATAGTAAATACTACGAGAACGACGAATTTCGTTACAACAGGATTTACAGCACCTCGCACAACAACGAGCGTGCTTACTTCGTCACAAAAAACAACTTACAATTTTGATCAATTCAAACTTGATGCCTCGCCGTTTAATTCGCTGCGTTTGTCTTCGAGTTTTACTTGGAATCCGATTGTAGATGAGGGGGGACTTCTTGGTAATACTACTTCATTAGGAAGTGTTCCGAGTGCGACTTTGAATGGAATTCTTTATACTGGTGCAGAATATGAAGCACTACAGGGCGGACGGCAGAATTCTAATAACTTTAGATTCGAAGGTGTTTATACCCCGACCAGCAAATTGGTTCTTCTCGGACGTTATAGCCGAGGCTTCCAAAACCAAAAACTCGGTTCATACGGTATTTCATCTCTCCCTGATATTATTTGCCGATCTGTTCCGACTGCCTCAGCCAGTATTGCCGGCTGTACACCAAATCAAAGATTTAACGGAAATAATTTAGGTATTACAAAAGACGTTTCCGTTCGTACCACAATTGATGCTAATGCCAGTTATTTAGTTAGCAAGCTTTTTGGTCGTCACGAATTCAAAGGCGGTTATCAAAACAGCAGAATCTTTAACGACGTATTATCCGGAAATATTGGTCCCGGACGTACATACTTATATTATGGACGTAATACTTTGGATCCCAGAAATGTCTATGTTCAATGGACAATAAATCCGTTTCCCGGATCACCGAACGGAGTTTATCCGGCACCTACGCTTCCGGCAGGAGTTAGTGTTGTCGGCACCGGCGTCACTTATCAATTTGGACGTTCCGGTAATGCTACCAACGTAGCCAACTCTTTTTATATTCAAGATAAATGGCAGCCGACAGAACGTCTGACATTCAATCTTGGTCTTCGCACGGAACAAGAAGATATTCCTGCCTTTAACCAGAATGCGATTAATCTGAAATTTAAATATGCTGATAAGTTGGCACCGCGCATCGGGGTTGCATACGCTCTCACTGGTGATGGCAAAACTAAAATCTCAGCTTTTTATGGTCGCTTTTTTGACCGTTTGAAGTTTGAACTGCCGCAGGGTTCATTCGGCGGAAATTTTTATCACGTTAGTTATTTTTACATTACTTCAGATAAACCGGGTCCCCAAAACTATACGGTGCCGCTTTTGAAAGGTAATTATCAGTTTCCGGCAGGCGGAACCTGTCCTATATCATCAGGCTCTGCGTTTGTTTGTGATCAAGATTATCGTATCGCGTCCAACATTGAAGGAGCTAATGTTTTAACTAACGGAGCAGTTGACCCGAATGTTAAACCGTATCGTCAGAGTGAAGCAACAGTTGAGTTTCAACGTGAAGTAATGAGATCATCGGTCTTTACAGCACGCTTATTATATCGTCATCTTGATCAGGCAATTGAAGATGCCGGTATCCCGACTGATGCCGGAGAAGCATACGTTATCGGTAATCCGGGACAAGGATTAGCTGCAAGTGTTTATAAACAACTAGGTTATAACATCGCTCCTCTACCGAAACGTAGCTATAGAGCATTGCAACTCGAATATAATACACGTTTCGTAAGAAACTTAAACTTAAACTTAAATTATACCCTGAGCCGTTTGTATGGTAATTATTCAGGTCTTGCCGGACCGGACGAATTAACTGCAACAGGTGGTTCACGCAACTCACCAAACGTGCTTAGAGATTTTGACGAACCGTGGGTTGGATTTACGGCAAGTGGAAATCAGGCTATAGGAATTCTTCCTTTAGATCGTACGCACGTTGTTAAAGCATCAGGAGCCTATTCATATGATTGGCGCGGAAGTAACTCAAACAGTACTGATCTTGGATTCTTTACAACTGTTGAGTCAGGAACGCCTATAACAACTTTCGTTAACATTTTCGGAATTCCGATTCCTGAAACGAAACGCGGAGATCTCGGAAGAACCCCGATATTTTCACAAACTGACCTTAATCTGACACACCGTTATCGTTTTGGTCAGGATAACAAATTTGCTGTGGCGGTTGACATTAATGTTCTCAACGTATTTAACGAGAGTAACATATTAGCAGTTGATCAAAATAAGAGCAGTGGTTACTTTTCTCTGGATACTAACGACGTTATTCCAAATGGAAGTTACGCGGCTGTAACTAACTTTCTCACCAGTAGAGGTGTTTTAAGTCAGTATGCTGCAGCAGAAAGGGCATACCCCGACGGACTTGCAGCGACTAGAAACGTTGGTTTTAATAAACCGATCGCATACCAAGACCCGCGAAGCGTTCGTTTTGGATTTAGATTCTTATTCTAGTTTGTAAAAATACAACTGGAAATTTTAAGCCCATCTATTTAGATGGGCTTTTTTATTGGAAATTTTCAATGAAAAACTTATGAAGACAAAGTTAATGTAAAGTCTTGGACTCATCCTGATTATCATTTCATAAATTACATCAGTTCAACGCAGTAAACTACTATTAAAAGTAAAGAAAACGCTAATTCTACTATTTAAATTCAACTGATTGTTAAAATATCGTTATAATTTCAATAGTATTATGCATTTTTTTATTTCAACATTTCCAGATTTTGATTCAACGCCTTCACCTGAGTTTCGATTTCCGCAACTCGTTCGCGAACGGCTTCGACCTTTTCCGCCGGAGCTTTTTCGACGAATTTGGCATTTGAAAGTTGGTTTTTTAACTTGTCACCTTCACCTTTAAGATTGTTAATTTGCGCTTCCAATCTTTCGCGTTCTTTTTCAAAATCAATCAAACCTTCAAGCGGAATTGCGATTTCCGCGCCGTTCGTTAGAACTGCTTTGGCAGATGCTTTCGGGACATCGAAAGTTCCGCTCAAATTTAATTTTTTCGCGCGTGCTAGTTTTAATATTTGCGGTTCGTTTTCGGCAAAAATCTTTTGAGTTTTTGAATCGGCGACGATATGAATATCTAATTTTTCGCTCGTTTTAATTCGCATTTCAGCGCGAATGTTACGAATTTTCGAGATCAATTCGATTATCAAACTCATTTCCGTTTCGGCTTTTTCGTCAATCAAGTTTTCATTTCCGACCGGGAAATCGGCGAGCATAATCGTTGCGTCCGCGTTTTTGTAAGCCGAATTGTGCAAATCTGAATTCGTGTTCGGCAATTTGTGCCAGAGTTCTTCGGTCAAAAACGGCATAAACGGATGAAGCAAACGCAATGCTTGTTCTAAAATCGTGATAATTCTCGAACGCGCTTGAATTTGCGCTTGGCTCTTTGCGCTCAGTTCTTTGCCTTCTTCATTTTGATTGGTGATTTCATCTTTAACAAGTTCAATATACCAGTCGCAAAAATCATCCCAGAAAAAATGGTAAAGAAGTTGGACAGCTTCGTGAAAAGCGTAATCGTCAATCGCTTTATTTACTTCTTTTGCCGTTTTATTCAAACGCGAAATAATCCATTTATCCGCGATTGTTTCCGCATTTTCGAGCGTCGAAAGATCAACTTTCGCACCTTCGGAATTAAGCAGACAAAACCGTGCTGCGTTCCAAATCTTATTGGCGAAATTTCGGAAAGATTCCACACGTTCATCGCGCCACGCGAAATTTGCGCCTGTCGCCGAACCTGCGAGCGTCATTCTCGTTGCGTCAACGCCATATTGATCGAAAACGTCGAGCGGATCAACGCCGTTGAGTTTTGTTTTCGACATTCGTTCGCCATTTGCCGCGAGAACCGTTCCCGTAATATAAACATCATCAAACGGACGTTCGCCAACGAATTTCAGCGCGGACATCACCATTCTCGAAACCCACAGATAAATAATGTCGCGGGCGGTTACGAGAACATTTGTCGGGTGAAATTTCTCTAAATCGTCCGTTTCCGTCGTTTTGCCGTCCCAACCGAGAGTTGAAAATGACCAGAGCCACGACGAAAACCAAGTGTCTAAAACATCTTCGTCCTGCGTTAAATGTGATGTTCCGGCTTGTTCGGCGGCGGCTTCAAACGAATTTGCGACATAAACTTTTCCGTTTTCGTCATACCACGCGGGAATTTGATGTCCCCACCAAAGTTGGCGCGAAATCGTCCAATCGCGCAAATTTTCGAGCCATTCGGTGTAAACTTTCGTGTTCGGGTTGTGCGGCGTAAAACGCGGGTAATCTTTTTCGCGTTTTAGTTCCAACGCCACATCGCGCATCTCGTCCATTTTTACCCACCATTGCTCGGAAATTAAGGTTTCGATGACCGTTTTACAGCGTTCGCAGATCGGCAAAACCATTTCGTGATCGTTGATTTTTTCCAAAAGTCCGAGATTTTCAAATTCGGCGATGACTTTTTTACGCGCTTCGTAACGATCTAAACCGTCAAAGTCCGCGCCCGCTTCCGCGTTCATCGTGCCGTCGGAATTCATTACATTGAGTTGCGGCAAATTGTGCCGAAGTCCCATTTCATAATCGTTCGGATCGTGCGCCGGAGTGATTTTCACTGCGCCCGTTCCGAATTCGCTTTCGACATAATCGTCGGAAATTATTGGAATTTCTCGATTCGTCAAAGGCAATAAAATCGTCTTGCCGATAAATTCTTTATAGCGTTCGTCCGTAGGATTAACCGCAACCGCCGTATCGCCGAGCATCGTTTCGGGGCGCGTCGTCGCAACCGTGATTTTTTTGTCCGAATCTTTAATCGGATATTGCAAAAAATAAAGTTTTCCGTCTTTTTTCTCCAAATCTTCGACTTCTAAATCCGACAAAACGGTCTTATCTTTCGGACACCAATTGACGATTCGCGCGCCGCGATAGATCGAACCTTCTTTATAAAGCGAAACGAAAACATTTCGCACGGCTTTCGATAAATTTTCATTCATCGTAAACTGCTCGCGCGACCAATCAACCGAAATTCCTTCGCGCCGAATCTGCCGCGTAATTTCGCCGCCGAATTTATTTTTCCACTCCCAAACTTTTTCCGTGAACGCTTCGCGCCCGATTTCCTGCGGCGTCTTGTTTTCCTGTTCTTTGAGTTGGCGTGTGACCATCAACTGCGTCGAAATTCCCGCGTGGTCAATGCCCGGAAGAAACAAAGTTCGATAACCGAGCATCCGTTTTCTGCGCGTCAAAACATCCATAATCGTATGCTGGAGCGCGTGTCCCATATGCAGATTTCCCGTTACGTTCGGCGGCGGAATAACGATTGAATATTTTTCGGCATCGGGATTTTTGTTGATTTCGGGTTTGAAATAACCACTTTCTTCCCAGCGTTTGTAATGATTTTCTTCGGCTTCTTTTGGATTATATTGTGTTGCTAGTTCCATTTTAAATAAATTGCTCTCTTTTGATAAAAATTATAATGATAAACGAAAAAGCATCGAACAGGAAAATAAACCCGTTCGATGCTTTCATCTTTTTTATTCGACAGATTTACCTTCTCAATTTTTCAGCCAGTTTTTCGACGACTCGTTCGGCGATTTCGTCAATAACTTCGGGCGGCAGATAATGCACAATGACTTTATTGTCGCTTGATTGGCTGACAACTTGCTGTGTTTCCTGAGCGATCATTGCCTGAGTTTCAGAATATGTTTCTTTAGGCAGTTCGCTTTTTTCTTCTTCAAAATTCTGCGCTGTTGGTTCGCCGGAATCCATCGCTGAAATTTCTTTTTCTTCGACACTAGTTTCTTCCGTGTTTTCCGACTCTTTAAATTCCGCAGTTTCCGGTTCGCCCGATTCTTCAATTTCTTCTACATTTTCCAACTGCGTTTCCAAACTTTCAGAATCTGCCTCTTCTTCTGCCGGAGCATAATAACTTTCCGGGGTTTCGTTTGATTTCTCCGTCTGCGGCATCGAAAAAGGTTCTTCCGCTGTAGTTTCTGCCTGATCTGAATAATCGTTTTTTATCTCTGCGGTTTGATTTTGTTCTGTATCTGTCGGAGTGTCGTCTGTTGCCGAACTTTCCTCAGCAGGTTGATTAAACTCCGAATAATCCGGCGAAATCGGTTCGCCAAGCGTTTCTAAAGGCGGCAATTCGAGCAATTCAAAATCATTTAAATCTAAATCCGCCGCTTCTTTCTGTGCGGTGAAATTTGCTTTTTCTTGCGTCTGCCCGTAATCGGGATAATCTTCTGATAAGTCTGAATCGTTTGCAGAATTTTCTTCGGTTTTCCGGTTAAATTCTTCAGAATCATAAATTTCGTCTGATAAATGTTCGTCCGGTTCGTCAGCTAATTCGTAAACAGTTTGATCATTTTGATCCAACTCGAGTTCTTCGACTTCTGCATAAGTCATCGGTTGAGTTAATCCCGAATCTTCTTCCGTGCTGATGTCAAATTCGGTATTTGTTTCATATTTCGACGTTTCATCTAATAATGAATAATCGCCGACTCGCTCGGTTTCGATCATTTCGTCGTCCATTCCGGTTTCGCCTAATTCTTCATTTATCGAATAATCGTCATCGGAATCAGGCATTTCGGAAGCATTGTAAACCGGTATCGGCTGAGTATCGGCTTCATTGAAATTTGTTTCAGTCGAACCGGAATCGCCGGATTTATTTTTGTCGAGTAATTCTGTTACTTTGTTTATCAACAAACCGATTGATTGAAACGGTTTTTTCAGAAAACCTTCCGCGCCGACTCTTTCGGCTCTCTCTTCGCTGAACGGCTCGAACGAACCAACCAGCAAAATAACGGGAATATGCTTCGTAGCTTCGTTCTGCTTGATGTGTTCGCAGATTTCGTAACCGTCCGCGCCCGGCAAATTTATATCTGCCATCACCATATCAGGCGAAAATTCGAGAATTTTCTCAAACGCCGTCATTCCGTCATCAGCCGTAATAACTTCAATATTTTCGGACTCGAAGGCAAGATTTACTACTTTTTGAACCGTTACCGAATCATCGGCTAACAGCAATTTACGTTTTGACACGAAAGTTTCTCCTTAAATTCAAAATTTGTCTTTGAAAAATTAACATCTGTCTGACAATTTCGTCAAACGCCGCTTCCTGATCGGCGAACTTATTTCGGACGCACGAACATTCTGACCATCGTCTGCAATTGAATCGGCGTGAACGGTTTCGGCAAAAATGCAACCGCGCCAGCCGAAAAACTCTCTGACGACAGACGCGGATTTTGTTCCGCCGTCATCATAATTACGGGAATATTCATCAGCTTTTTTTCCGACTGCATATAGCGGACGAGTTCCGTGCCTTGAATATACGGCATTACGACATCGAAAATCGCCGCAGTAAACGGTTCCGACTGCAAAAGTTTATATGCTTCTTTGCCGTCTCGCGCCGTTATCGCCGTAAAACCTTCTTTTTCAATAATCGCTTTAACTAACCGCAAAATTGCCGGGTCGTCATCGGCGATTAAAACCCGTTGTTGTCCATCGCTTTTTTCTTCCGTCATAGAAAAAGTTTATATTACCTTCCTTTTCATTCGAGTTTATTCTAACAAAGATTTTGCGCTCTTTACTAATTAACTTTTAATTTAGTTAATACTTAACAGGGACAGACGGGATTTTTAAGATTAAAGGCAAATACAAATATTCTTATTCGTCTTATCCATCGCTGTTGATTTGCTTTTATTTTATGTAACCCGAGATTTTTGTATTCGGCTTAATTTTCCTGCAAGCCGAATTGCCGCCTGCATACTTGAAGCGTCGGCAATGTTTTTTCCCGCAATATCGAAAGCTGTTCCGTGATCAACCGACGTTCTGATTAAAGGCAAACCGAGCGTTACATTAACAGACGCGCCGAACGATAAACACTTAACGGCAATCGTCGCCTGATCGTGATAATTGGCAATAACCGCGTCAAATTCGCCTTGAAACGCGCGCAAAAAAATCGTGTCCGGCGAATATGCTCCCGAAACTTCGATGCCGTATTTTTCGCGGCATTCTTCGATTGCGGGTAAAATCTCGTCCGCTTCTTCCGCGCCGAACATTCCTGATTCCGAAGCGTGCGGATTAAGTCCGGCGACGGCGATTTTTACTTTTCGATTTAATAATTTTTCGAGTTCGCGGTTTGTAAAAATAATTAGTTTAACCAAACTTTCCGACGTGATAAGTTCGATGGCGCGTTTTAGAGAAACGTGAGTCGAAAGCAAAACGACGCGCAGTTTATCTGCAAAAAACGACATTGCAAATTCTTTCGTGTCAGTCAGATGCGCGAGAAACTCCGTGTGTCCGGGAAAATCATAACCGCCGAGATTGATCGCTTTTTTATTGATCGGCGCGGTGCAGATTGCCTGAACTTTCGCGTCTTTCCAAAGCTGTGCCGCCGTTTCGATGTATTCGGCGGACGCTTTCCCCGTTACAGCGTTTTCTTCGCCGACGTTAAAATCTTCGCGGATATTCGCCAGATCGTAAATTAAAATTTTGTCCGAAACGGCAGGGAAGTCTTCGCCGTTTTTGACGCGCACGAAATCAAGTTCTAAATTTAATTCGCGCCGCGTCTTTTCTAAAAAATCGAAATCACCGACGATCACAGGTTGGCAAATTTCCATAATTTCCGGGTTCGCCAGTGCTTTTAGCGTGATTTCCGCGCCGATTCCGGCGGCATCGCCCATCGTTATTGCAATTGTGGGTTTAGTTTGTTTGGGATTTTCTTCGGTTTTCATTAAAATCACTGAAATTTAAAAAGCAGAATTTCGGAAAATCGTATAATATCAATTTAATTTGAAAATGAATAGTTGATAACAAATGCATCAGATTAAAATTATGTCCGAATTCAGCAACGGGGAAAATAAACATTTTTTAGAAAGATTTTTATCTGCCGCCGCCGTATTTTTTGAACATCTTTTTACGTGGAAAGGATATTTAAAAAAGTTCATCGAATGGACAAACAAACGCGGCTTGAAAATTGAAAAAATCGAAAGTTGCTCATATTCCGAAGCCGGATTTTCATACTGGAAAATATCGAAAAATTACGCTTGCGTAAAAATGGAAGTTTCAAATGAAAAGGGCGAAAAAGAAGGTTTGTATTTGTTATCTTATCGCTTGATGGATGCCGGACTTTCGCAATATAAATTCGTGCCTGTCGAAGAAATAAAATTTAATAATCCTTATAGAATCATCGTTACGCGATTAGTTCTTATTGAAAAAGAGAAATAAAAAACGGGAAGTGAGAATTTTGTTCTTCACTTCCCGAAAAATATCTATTAAATTACGCTTTAAATTAATCCGCTTGACGGCGAATAAATGTCGGAATTTCCATATTTTCTTCATCTCTCTTTTCCTGTGCCGGACTTGATAAACTGCTTGAAGCGGCAGCTTCTCTGTATCCGGGCTGCAAATCATCCGGCAAATATATCGGTTCCATATTTTGAACCTGACTTTCGAATCCGGTAGCGATAACCGTAACTTTCATTTCGTCGCCGGCTTCTTCGCTTGAAACGACACCGAAAATGATATTGGCATTTTCGTCGGCTTCTTCGTTGATAATTCCGATTGCTTCTTCAACTTCGTTAAGCATCATTTTCGAGCCTGAGAAATTGATGAGTGCGCCGCGTGCGCCTTTGATCGAATCTTCTTCGAGCAATTTGGAATCAATCGCCAATTTCATCGCTTTGACGACTGCGCCTTCGCCTTTGGCTCGTCCGATTCCCATCAGCGCAACGCCCATTCCTTTCATCACGGCGGTTACGTCGGCAAAATCAACATTGATAATTCCCGGAACGAGAATCAGATCGGAAATTCCTTGAACGGCTTGCATCAAAACATCGTCTGCGCGATGAAATGCTTCGATAATATCTATATTTTCTTCGGCAGTTTTTAATTTCGAGTTCGGAATCGTAATGATCGTATCAACACAGCCGCGAAGTTCGGCTAAACCGCGTTCGGCTTGCGCCATCCGGCGTTTTCCTTCGACAGTAAAAGGTTTTGTAACGACGGCGACGGTCAATGCGTCGAGTTCCATCGCCAGAGAAGCGATAACCGGCGCGGCTCCCGTTCCGGTTCCGCCGCCGAGTCCGGTTGTAACAAAAACCATATCCGCGCCTTCGAGCGCGTTCAAAATTTTCTCGTAATCTTCAAGTGCGGCGTTGCGCCCCGTGTCAGGATTTGAACCCGCGCCGAGTCCGCGCGTCAATTTCGTTCCGAGTTGAATTTTCAGAGGTGCGTTTGATTTATTTAACGCCTGCACGTCTGTATTGGCGACGATAAACTCTACACCCTGTACCCCCGCTTCGATCATTCTGTTAACGGCATTTCCGCCGCCGCCGCCGACACCGACAACTTTAATTTTTGCCCCTTTTGTCGGCTCCTCATCGAATGTCATTTTAATTTTGCCATTATTATTTTGGTTTTCGTCTGCCATCATTATCATTGATCCGTCCTTGTTTCTTGTCTGTTCCAGAGTAATATTTACTGGTTTTTAAGGGAAATTTTTAAGTTGAAGCTATTCACAACATATTGTGTCTATGGCGAATCAGGATACAACTATTTGCGGAAAAAATCCAGCCGAAAAGTTAATTTTTCAACGTTTTTTTTTAATATTATTTGAATTTCCCGCGAAAATTTTCAAACCATTCGGCAACTTTTTGAGTCGGCGATTTTCCATTTGCCTGCAAATGCCTGACTTGCGCTCTGCACGATGCCAGAGCTAATCCCGCAGCGGTTGCCCATTCGGGATTTTGAATCTCGTCAAGCAATCCGCCAAAAAAATTCGGCTCTAAAAATCCGAGTCGTGTCGGCGCGTCAAAAATTTGTTCGGCGATGTCCGAAATTCCGCGAATCAACGCGCCGCCGCCGGTCAAAATTACGCCGCCCGAAATCTGCGCCTCGTGAGCGGAAACTTCCTGCGCCAGATATTGAAGCAGTTCGACGGCACGCGGCTGCAGAACATCGCACAAAATTTCTTTTGAAAGTGTGCGCGTCTCCTGCCGTCCGACCGGCTGAATTTCGATTATTTCCTGCCGTTCGCGTTCGTCCATTAAAAATCCGGCGACGCATCCGTAATCGTGCTTGATGCGTTCGGCTTCGGGAATCGAAACGCGCAAACCCGTCGCAATATCTTTGGTAAAGTGCATTCCGCCGAATGGGAAAACCGCCGTGTGCTGAACCGCACCGCGTCCGAAAATCATCACGCTCGTCAATTCCGCACCGATATTTACAAGCGCACAACCGTATTCTTTGTCGTCCGTCGTCAGAGTGCTTTCTGCCGCAGCAAGCGGTTCGAGCATTAAATTTTCAATATCCAAACCGGCGCGATGAATCGCTTTGTCAATATTTTGTCTGCCCGCGCTCGGACTTGTCACGACGTGAACTAAGGCTTCGAGCCGCGCGCCTTTCATTCCAATCGGTTCCAAAATTCCGTCCTGACCGTCAATAATAAATTCCTGCGGCAGACGGCTGACGATTTCCCAACCCGACGGAAGCGAAAGTGCGCTTGCCGATTCGACCGCGCGTTCGACATCATCTTCGGAAATCTCGCGTCCCGCGCCCGCGACCGCAACAACGCCGCTTTTATTTTCGCCTTGCAGATGTTCGCCCGATAGATTGACAGTCGCCAGATGAATCTCGACACCGCTCGTATGTTCGGCTTCTTCGACCGCGCGTTTAATCGCTTCGACAACCGCGTCCGTCGTCGTCACAACTCCGCGCCGAAGTCCGCGCGATTCGGCTTTTCCGATCCCGACGATGTTCATTTTTGAAACATCTTCGCCCGGTTCACCGATCACGCACCGCACGCGCGATGTGCCGATGTCTAATCCAACTGCCAAAACTGAACGCATCATAATTTACAAATTCGAACATCAGTCAAAATAAATACTGATAAATTAATTCGTTGCTTGACGAAATTCCAAACGCGGGCTGTTTCCAACCCAAAAAACTCCTTTAGCTTTATCTCCTTTCCCAGCGATGGATTTTAAACCTTCTTTCAATGTATTTCCGAAATTATTCGGCTTCAAATCAATGTAAACCATTTCATCCGAATCTTTAACAATTGCCTGAGGTTCTTGCATATCTTTAAAATTAATTGCCAAAACACGCCGGTCAAGTTCGAGTTCGCGCCAATCTTCCATCATTTCAGAATACATCTTTACGCGATCTTTATTATTTTTCTGAGCCGTTTCGCTTTTTTCCCGTTCCCAACCATAAATCACAACCGACGGATATGCTTTGGATTTATCAACTTCGCCGATAATAATTCCGTCTTCGTCCGCCCAAAAATCACCGCCTTCGATTCGCACGACGGCTTTCGGAATTCGCTCTATAATGTCAACACGAATTCCGTCCGGCAAAACGCGCGAAACCGTCGCCGATTTTACGACCGTAATTTTCTCGACTTGTTCTTTAACGATATTCAAATCCGCTTTCCAAACTCCTGTTTTTTCGGTTTCCGCACGGACGATTTTTTCGACATCATCTTTTTTTACATCTTCGCCGCCGCGCACGTCAATCGCTTTGACATCGAAAAATTCCGAAGCCGTAACGGTTCGATAACCCATAAAACCGAGAAATCCGAGACAGAATAAAATGCAGACTATAAAAAAGAACGGCACGAAAAAATTGACGAAATTCGCCGAAGAATTACTTCCGCGCCGCGTCCTTGTAGTTTTCCGTCGCGCCGCCGGTTTTGTCGCCGCTTTGCGTCGTGTTGTCGTAGTTTTTCTTGCTGCCATAATGAAAATCTCCTCAATCGTTTTTCAACTTCTCCAAAATTTCGTCCGAAAGGCGCGTAATAGTTCCCGCGCCGAGCGTTACAACCAAATCATCTTCCTGTAAATAAGGCATAACTTTGTCCGCCGCAGTTTCCAGATCGCCGATGTAAGTTGCGTTTTTATGTCCGTATTTCTTAATGTTTTCCGTCAAAAATTCCGCTGTAATTCCTTCCATTGGCGATTCGCTCGCGGCGTAAATATCGGTGACAAAAAGCACGTCAGCATTGTTAAAACAAAGCGCGAATTCTTCCATTAATTCCTTCGTTCTCGAATAACGATGCGGCTGAAAAACGACTACCGTTCGTCGTCCGCCCGAACCGCTTTTTGCGGCTTGAAGCGTCGCCAGAATTTCCGTCGGATGATGACCGTAATCGTCAACGACAGCGATGTTTTTCGCTTCGCCTTTGAACTGAAAACGCCGATTCGCATTTTTGAATTTGCCGAATCCTTCGCTGATCTTTTCAAAATCAATTTCGAGTTCGAGCGCAACGGCAGTTGCCGCTAAAGCGTTGTAAATGTTGTGTCTTCCGGGAACGGGCAAACTTATATCGCCCAAAACTTGATTGCCTTTCCAAACCGTAAAGGTCGAACCGAAATTTTCGTTGTGCCGTATGTCGTGCGCCGAAACGTCCGCCTGCGCCGTAAATCCGTAAGTTACGCGGCGGCGTTTGATATTCGGCATAATCGTCTGCACATTTTTGTCGTCCAGACACAAAATCGCCGCGCCGTAAAAAGGAACTTTATTAGCAAAATCCGTAAAGCATTGAACAACGTCGTCCATTCCTTTGTAAGATTCCATATGTTCCTTGTCAATGTTCGTAATTACGGCAATCGTTGGATTTAACATCAAAAACGAACGATCTGATTCGTCCGCTTCAGTAACAAACCAATCGCTTTCGCCGAGTCTTGCGTTTGAGCCGAGAACTTCGACCACACCGCCGACAACCGCCGTCGGATCAACTCCGGCGTGTCCCAAAATTGTGGCAACCATCGAAGTCGTCGAAGTTTTTCCGTGAGTTCCCGCAACGGCGACCGAATATGGTTTTAAAGTCATCAATTCCGCCAACATTTCCGCACGCGGAATTATCGGAATTGAATTTTCCTTCGCCTGAACGATTTCGGGATTATCGTCTTTAACCGCCGACGAATAAACGACGACTTGCGCTTTGCCGAGGTTTTCCGCCGCGTGTCCTTCGTAAATCGTCGCTCCGAATTTTTCGAGCCTGTCCGTGTTCGCCGATTTCTTCAAATCTGAACCCGAAACATTGAATTTCAAGTTGCACAAAACTTCGGCGATGCCGCTCATCCCGATGCCGCCGATTCCTATAAAGTGTATATTTTTAACGTGTCTAAACATTTATCAGTTGTCAGTTGTCAGTTGTCAGTTGTCAGTTGCGAAAAGCGACCAACAACTAGCGACGATCAACCAACATATTTTCAATCAAATCTACCGTAACTTTCGCCGCGTCTTTTTTTCCTAATTTCTTTGCAGCTTTCTCCATTTCCGCAATTTTTTCCGGCGCGTTTATCAAATTATTTATTTCTTTTGCCAAACTTTCGGCGTTCAAATCGCTTTGCAAAATCATCCGCGCCGCGCCCGAATTTTGTAACGCTTCGGCGTTTTTTCGCTGATGATCGTCTGCCGCCGTCGGCAATGGAATCATAATCGCCGCTTTTCCCGCTGCCGCGAGTTCGGCGCAAGTCGTTGCGCCTGCCCGACTTATTATCAAATCCGTTTTTTCAAACTGGCTGATCATATCCGAAATATATTTGCGAACATCCGAATCGCCGCGTCCGGCACGTCTGTACAGTTCGTTTATCTTGTCAAAATCCGCTTCACCGGTTTGGTGCGTGATTTTCAGATTTTCCTTCGGCAAAAATTCCAACGCTTCGACCATCGTGTTATTGATAACTCGCGCACCTTGCGAACCGCCGAAGATCAAAAGATTAAATTCTTTTCCGCGCGTTTTCGCTTGAACATCGAAAAATTCGCTTCTCACCGGATTTCCCGTAACAACTCCTTTTTTGCCGAAATACGGCAACGCTTCCTCGAATGTCAGCGCGGCTTTGTCAACAAATCTCGCCAATTGCCTGTTTGTAAAACCCGGCAAAGCGTTTGATTCCATCACTAAAGTCGGAACTCGCAAAAGTTTTGCAATCATCAAAACCGGACCGGAAACATAACCGCCCGCGCCGATTACGATGTCCGGTTTGAAACCTTTTATCAAAGAACGCGCCTCTAAAAAACTTTTCGGCAAGATAAACAAACCTTTCAATTTTCCAACTAAACCGACGCTTTTCAATCCCGCGCTGTTTATCAATTCCAACTTAAAACCGTTTTCGGGAACGATCTTATTTTCAAGCCCGCGAGCCGTGCCGACGAAACGGATTTCAGAGGTTTCGTCGCGCCGCAAAATCTCTTTCGCAACGGCGATTCCGGGATAAATATGTCCGCCCGTTCCTCCGGCGGCGATCAAAACTTTCATCTATCAATTCAAATAACAAATCAACTAACGGTCGCGTGTTTTTTCGAAACTTTTCGCGGTTTGCGCCGTGATTTTTCCGTCGTTTCCACACGTTTTGGCGCGTAAAATCCGGCATGCTGCGAAATGTTCAGCAAAATTCCGACGGCGAATAATGTAACGAGAATCGAAGAACCGCCGTAAGAAATAAACGGCAGCGGAATGCCTTTCGCGGGCAAAATCGAGATGACGACGCTGATATTAAAAAGTGCCTGAACGATCAAACCCGTAACGATTCCGATGCCGAGCAATTTGCCGAATCTGTCCGGCGCGAGAAGTGCGGCACGCGCTCCGCGCCACAAAAGCAGACCGAACGCGATAACCACACCGAGCGTTCCGATCAAACCTAATTCTTCGCCGACGACCGCGAAAATAAAATCCGAATATGGATACGGCAAATAGAAAAGTTTCTGCTGTCCGCGAGCAAAACCTTCACCCAAAATTCCGCCCGAGCCGATCGCGTAGAGCGACTGCACGACTTGATAAGCCGCATCATCGGCGTGTGCAAACGGATCCATAAACGCCAACAGACGCTGAACTCGCCACGGCGCAAGAATTAAAGCCGCGATTCCGACGACCGCTAAACCCATCACGACCGATGCAATATGCAAAAATTTTGCGCCCGCCGCAAAATAAGTTACGGCAAAAATCGCGCACAAAACGAGCGTCGTTCCCAAATCCGGCTCGAACAAAATCAAACCACCGAAAACTGCTAAAATTCCGAGACACGGCAAAACAGTTTCTTTCAAATCGCCGATTGATTTTTCCTTTTCCGTCAAAAACCACGCGAGAAAAATCGGCAAAGCGATTTTCGTCATTTCCGACGGTTGAAACGAAATCCCTGAAAAACGAATCCAACGCCGCGCACCGTTGATCGGAGGAAATCCGAAAACCGTTATTAAAAATAAAACCGTAACTGCTAAAACGGTGAAAACCACCCAATTATTTTGCCAGAAACGATAATCAACTTTGCTCGCCGCATACATCACGACGAGTCCGGCAAGCGTGAAACCGAATTGTTTATAAAAATATGTAAATTGACTTTCGCCGCCCGTTTCGCGCAGAGCGATCATCGCCGACGCAGAATAAACCATCACCGCGCCGAACAGAGCGAGTCCGGCGGCGATTGCGAATAAAAACCAGTCAATTCGGAGTTTTTTAGCCATTTTTAATTAAAATTACGAAACTTCAAACGGATTTACATACAAAATTATCAACGTGTATTTTTCCTTTAAATCTTTCAATTCCTTTTCATCAATTTTGCGCTGTTTTTGGTCTTCTTCAAATCCTTGCGATGCGCCGCGCACGGGCGGTTTGTAAAATTTTATTTCCTTACCGTTTTTATCAACTAATTTGTCGCCGTCATATTTTGCGCCGATTTTCTGCAAATCTTTTTCGACTGTTGATTTTTCGTCTGTTCCTTCTTTGACGGTTTGATCTGAAAGTTTTACGCCGTCCGGCAAATTTTCAAAATTCATTTTTCCAACAGTTTTTTCGGGCATCGCTTTATTTGTCGCGGTTTTATTTCCATTTTCCAGATTTTCCTTGTTACAGCTTTTCTGACTTTGCATAAAACTGAACGCCAAAAATGCGATCAAAAAAAATATTTTCATTTTGTTTCCCCAACCGCTTTTACATTTAAATCTGCGACCGCATTTTTGAAAACATTGCCGCGTTCTTCAAATCCTTTGAACATATCGAAACTCGCACAAGCGGGCGCGAGCAAAACCGAATCACTATTTTCGGCATTTTCAAAACTTTTTTTCACCGCGTCTTCCATCGTTTCAGCGCGGACAATCTCCGCGTGATTTTTTAATTGTGATTCGATATTGTCGGCATCCGCGCCGATCAAAACCAATTTTCGCACTTTTGCTTCGATCAATTCCGCGAGCGGCGCATACGGCGCATTTTTGCCGAGTCCGCCGAGAATTAAAACGATCTCGCCGTTTTCTTCGCTCAACGCTTCGAGTGCTTTTAACGCCGCGTCAACGCTCGTCGCTTTCGAATCATTGTAAAATTTCACCCCGTCAATTTCGTCAACAAATTCGATTCGATGTTCAACGCCTTTGAAATTTCGAATCGTCTCGCGCATCGAATCCGGCGACGCGCCGCAAGCTAAACCGACTGCCAAACTCGCCAGAACATTTTCGACATTATGCAGACCGCGCAAGAAAATATCGTCGCGCGTCGTTAAAACTTTTTCTTTCCCGTTCGCACGGCAAACGAGTTCGCGCCCGCGCAAAAACAAACCTTCTTCCAATTCGTTTTTGACGCTGAACAAAACCGTGTTCGCCTTCAAACCGCTTTTCGCCCAATCGCTCGTGATTTCGTCATCGGCATTTAGAATTGCCACGTCTTCCGCCGTTTGATTCTTAAAAATGCGATGTTTCGCGGCGGCATAATCCGAGAAAAAATCGTAACGATCAAGATGATTCGGCGTTACATTCAGACAAACCGCCGCGTTCGGACGAAAATCTACGATCGTCTCAAGCTGAAAACTCGAAAGTTCCACGACCGTCCAACCGTCTTCGGTGGAATTTTCCGTCAAATCCAAAAGCGGTGTTCCGATATTTCCGCCGACTTGGACGGGAATTCCGGCATCTTTCAAAATCTCGCCGATCAAAGTCGTCGTCGTCGTTTTTCCGTTGCTTCCCGTAATTCCCACGATTCTGCCTTTCAAAAATCTGTAAGCCAATTCGACTTCGCCGATAACTTCGCCGTCTTTGCGGTCAACATATCGCGCCGGAATAATGTTTGTCGGAACGCCCGGCGAAATGACGACGAGATCAATCTGATCTAAAAGCCAGACGGGAATTTGTCCGTCCATCAAACCGACGTTATATTTTTCTTTCAAAGAACGCGCCGCGTCCGACCATTCGGCGACCGGCTTTTTATCGTGCAGAGCGACAATCGCGCCGCGTTCCGCCAAAAATTTGGCAGACGCAATGCCGGATTTTCCCGCGCCTAAAACTAAAGTTTTTCGTCCTCTAATTTCCATCTATCTAAGTTTCAACGTCGAAAGACTCAGCAAGGCAAAAAGTATTGCGATAATTACAAATCGAAACACGATTTTCGGTTCTTTCCAACCTTTTAATTGGAAATGATGATGCAAAGGTGCTTGTCTGAAAATGCGTTTTCCGATTCCCGTCTTCGGGTTTTTCGTCAATTTGTAATATCCGACCTGCATCATCACGGAAACGGCTTCAATAATAAAAACCCCGCCGATAAACGGCAAAAGAAATTCCTGTTTTGTCAAAATCGCCACCGTGCCGAGCGCACCGCCGATTGCCAAACTTCCGACATCGCCCATAAAAACCTGTGCGGGCGGCGCGTTATACCATAGAAAACCGAGACTGGCGCCGACCATCGCGCCGCAAAAAACCGTTAATTCGGCCGCTTCCGGTTTGTGCGTTATCAGCAAAATTTCTGACCAACGTGCATCGCTTGCTACATAAGTCAAAGCCGTCAATGCCGCCATTGCGATGAATGTTACACTTGCGGCTAATCCGTCCATTCCGTCGGTCAAATTCACGGCGTTTGACGAACCCAAAAGAACAAAAATGATAAAGATCAAATAAACAATTGCGCCGACATTTGCGACATTCGTGATCGCGGTTTCCTTGAAAAACGGAATACTCCAAATCCACGGATAATTTGAAACCCAATAAAGACAACCCCAAACAACTATTGCGACCGCTAGTTGACCGATCAATTTCTGTTTTCCGGTCAATCCGAGACTTCTTTTTTTGACAATTTTTATGTAATCGTCCAAAAAACCGATAATCCCGAACGAAGTCGTCGCGCCCAATGCAAGCCACAAATAAAGACTGTCGAGCCGCGCCCAGAGCAAAGTCGAAAGAAAAACCGAACCGAGAATCAAAACTCCGCCCATCGTCGGCGTTCCTTTTTTCGCCTGATGTTCTTCGGACAATTCTTCACGAATTTCCTGTCCGATGTTCAGCGCACGAAGTTTTTCGATGACTTTGCCGCCCAAAAGAAGGGAAATCAAAAGCGCGGTGATCGTCGCCCACGCCGTCCGAAACGTAACGTATTGAAAGACGTTTAAGCCTTTGTAAAACCACGAATCAGTCGCCGTTCCGTAAGTTTTAAAAATTAACTGGTATAAAAAATGATAAAGCATTGTTTAGATTTTCGGATGATTGAAGATTCAGAAAAGCGTCTCTCTCCATCATCTTTGATTTACCATCTCGGTTTCAAATCCGAAACACTAATAATTTTTTTCACAATACAAATTTGAACTGATAAATCGTAAATTTTTGCAAAATTACGATCAATTTTCCGTTTCAAATTTTTCCAGCAATTTTCCGATCACGTTTTCCGTTCGCACACCGCGCGAACCTTTTACCAAAATTAAATCGCCCGATATAGCTTCGCCAGCCAGAAATTCTCCGGCTTTTTCCGAATTTTCAAAGAACAAACTTTTTTCCAGATTTTTTTCTTTCGCTGCTTCAACCATTTCGTTTGCCAAACCGCGAACGCCGATCAAAAGATCAATTCCGCTGTCGGCTAAAGTTTCGCCCGTCGCACGATGAATCGCTTTTTCTTCTGCGCCGAGTTCGAGCATTTCGCCCGCGACGACGATCTTTCGTTTCGCTTCTTTTCCGCCGTCAATCAACATTTTCACCATCGAAACGAGCGCGTCGGGATTTGAATTATACGAATCGTTGATAACCGTAAAACCTTCTTTAAAGTGCAAAACTTCACCGCGCTGCGGCGGCGGTTGGACGGTTTTCAGCGCGTCGGCAATTTCCTGCGCCGTCATTCCGAATAGAAATCCGACAGCCGAAGCCGCAAGCGCGTTTGAAATATTGTGTTTTCCGTTTAAGGAAAATTCGACCTTCGCCGAACCGCTCGGCAAATTCAAACGAAATGTCGTCTCGCCGAATCTTTTCGTTTCGATTTCATCGGCGCAAACGTCCGCCGTGTTTTCGACTCCGTAAGTTAAAATTTTCCCTCCCGTTTTTTCTCTCATCGCCAAAACTCTTTTGTCGTCGGCATTTAAAACGGCAGTTCCGTCCGGTTTCATTCCTTCGATGAGTTCGGCTTTCGCTTCGGCGACGCGCTCGATCGAACCGAGATGTTCGACGTGAACGGGCAAAACATTGAGCGCGACCGCAAAATCCGGCGGCGTAATTCGGCACAGACGCTTGATTTCGTGCAAAGGCGTTGACATTCCCATTTCAAGAACCGCCGCATCGAAATTTTTGTCTTCCGCAAGACGCAAAACCGTCAAAGGATGTCCGAGACCGTTGTTGTAATTCTTGATATTTTTCAAAACGCGCAAGCCTTTGCCCGACAAAACGTGCGCCGTAAGTTCTTTCGCCGTCGTCTTTCCCGCACTTCCCGTAACTGCGACGACGGGTTTTCCCCATTCGAGATACACGCCGTGCGCCAATCTTTGCAGAGCAAAAATCGCGTCATTAACGAAAAGAATTTTGTCCTGAAATTTTTCGAGTTCAGCGCAATGTTCTTCAAATCTTTCTTTGCGGACAACCGCTGCGACCGCGCCTTTTTCAAATGCGGAAATTACATATTTCGTCGAATCTTCAAAATCGCCGTTAAAACCGTTTTCCCTGTATTCCGGCTGTGAAAGCGCAAAAAACAAATCGCCCTTTTGCGTTTCGCGACTGTCAATCACAAAGCGTTTGATTTCCGTTTCGAGCAGTGCAGGTGCGATTGCAGACGCATCGGCGTTCATATATTTGGCGGCGGTTTCTAGTTTCAAGTTTTTTCTTTCTCTCCTGATTTTTCCTTTTTGCGTTTCGGCACGTCGGATTTTTTCTCGCTTTCCGTCAGTTTCTTTTCCTCTTTTTCCTTTCTCAAATCTTCGGCGATAATGTCCTCAAGCGTGTCTTTCTTTTTAACTTCCGTCGGAAGTGAGTCAATTTCAGCCGGAATTTCTTCGGGAATATCTTCGGCGATCATAATTGGCGGAGCGTTCTGCAAATCCGGTTTGACGTTTAATTCCGGCAAAATTCCCTCGGCGATCTCGCGGAAAACCGGCGCGGAAACGTGTCCGCCGTCGCGTGCGCCCGAACGCGGTTCGTCCATCACGACGGCGATCACGACCGACGGATTTTCGACCGGCGCGAAACCGACGAACGAAGAAACATATTTCCCTGAATTTACTTTTTTCAACTCTGCATCGTATTTCCAAGCCGTTCCGGTTTTTCCGGCGACCGAATAACCGTTAATATTCGCCAGTTTTCCCGTTCCTTCCAAAACAACGTGACGCATCATTTTTCGCAAAGTCTGCGCCGTTTCCGCCGTCAAAACCTGCGTTTTTTCGCCCGCGTTCGTCGGAATCGGTTCGCCTTCATCCTGACGAATTTCCTTGATAATTCGTGGCTGAACGCGCACGCCGTCGTTGGCAATCGCGCCGTAAGCCGAAGCCGCCTGCAACGCCGTCACGCTGACTTCGTAACCCAAACTCATCGAGGCGAGCGAATCGCCGTTGAAATTTTTCGGCGGATGCAGAATTCCGCGCGCTTCGGTCGGCAGTTCTACGCCAGTCGTCTGACCAAAGCCGAATTTTTGAGCATAATTATGAAAATTCTCTTTGCCGACTTTCAACCCCGTTTTTATCGCGCCGACGTTGCTCGATTGCGCCAAAGCCTTTGTATATGTAACATTTCCGACCGAATGCGAATCGCGGAAAACGTGTCTGGCAATCTCGATCGTGCCGCTTCCGCAGTCAATCATTCCGTCCGGCGTAATCAGATTTTCGTTTAAAGCCGCGCCGTAAGTTACGGCTTTGAAAACCGAACCCGGCGAATAAAGCGTCTGAATCGAACGATTTGCCAGATGTTCTGCGTCCGCTTCGCCGAAATTGTTCGGATCAAACGTCGGATAATTTGCCATCGCCAGAATTTCGCCCGTTTTCGGATCGAGAACGATTGCCATTCCGGCTTTTGAATTCGACGCTTTTACGCCTTTTTCGAGTGCTTGTTCAGTCTTGAATTGAATCGAATTGCTGATCGTCAGAACAATGTCTTTGGGTTCTTCGCGCTCGACTTCTTCTTCCTCGTAAACTCTTCCCAAACGATCACGATTTTGCCAGGATTTTATGACTTCGCCGTGCAGAAAATCTTCCTGCGACATCTCGATTCCGGCTTTTCCTTCATCTTCGCCGTTGGTAAATCCGATGATGTGCGCCGCCAGACTTCCGTTCGGATAACTGCGTTTTTGTTCCTCTTTCCAATGAATTCCGGGAAGTTTCGGCTCATCGAATTTCTTAGTGTTTTCGACGGCTAAATCTTTGTTGAAATCTTCAACTTTTTCCACGTCAATTTTCCGCGCCAGCCAGATAAAACGTCTTTTCGCATCTTTTGCGTCCTGCAAAGTTTCGATGACTTCTTTAGTTTTTAATTTCAAAGATTTAGCGAGTTTCGCGGCGACTTTTTCAACGTCCGCATCTTCGATTTCCGATGGGTCGGCATAGAGTGATTTTACTTTTATGCTCATCGCCAGAGTTCGCTCGTTGCGGTCGTAGATCGTGCCGCGCAGAACTTTTGTTTTCTTTATGTCGCGCCGCTGTCCGAGTGCTTTCGCGCGATACCAATCGGCGTGTTTGACCTGCAAATGAACAAGCCGAACGCCGATTGCGCCGATCCACAATGCGAAAAAGGCAATGACAAACATAAACCGCGTGTAAATTACGCGCGACATATCTTTTTTATTCGTTGTTTTTAAATTTCTTCGTCTTGCCATTTTTCGTTTGAAAATCTATTTCTTCGCCGTTCCGGTTTTGGTTTTTTCGTCGCTTGCGGATTTTTTCGCCGGTTCTTTTTTATTTTTCGAATCCGAATCTTTCGCGGATTTTTCGCTTTTATTCTCCTGTTTTTTATCGTCTTTTTTATCCGATTTAATCTTTGAATCTCTACCTGATAACTCGTCGGTGATTTTTCTCACAGAATCATTTTCCGCCACGGATTTTATCGTGTCGCTGGCGGGAATGTATTGAATTGCCTGCTGAATCGTGTCCGTAAAACCGTATTTTTTCGCGGCTTTGAGAATTTCCTTCGGCGCGAGTGCGGTTTCTCTGGCGTTGATCAAATTGCGTTTTTCGGCTTCGAGTTCTTCGATCTGTTTGCGGAGTTTTGAATTTTCAATGCCGTATTCGATGGAAACAAAATGCTGACGCGCCGCGCCGAAAAATCCGGCGAGCAAAATCAAGCCGCAAATCACGGTTAAAAAACAGTATTTCCACGGTAAAGGGTCGCGTTCGCGTCGTATTTGTTTATATTTCGGTTGCGGTTTTGTATTTCTTCGGCTCATAAGTTATCAAGTCTCCGGGGAAGAGTGCTTCGATTTTTGGGTTTTCGACTTTGGATTTTTACAATCTAAAATCTGAAATCTTATATTTTCAAACAAGCGCGAAGTTTAGCACTTCGGGCGCGTGGGTTTTCCGTAACTTCAATGTCGTTCGGCACAGACGGTTTGCGCGTTAAAATCTCAATTTTTTTCGTCGCGCCGCAATTGCAAATCGGCAGACGCGGCGGGCAGGAACATTTTCCCGCCAATTTCTGAAAAGTTCTTTTCACGATGCGGTCTTCGAGAGAGTGAAAGGTAATCACCGCAAGTCTGCCGTCGGTTTTCAAAGATTCGACCGCGTCTTCTAAAAACTTTTCTAAAATTTCAAGCTCGCGGTTGACGGCGATTCGCAAAGCCTGAAAAGTCCGCGTCGCCGGATGAATCTTGTCTTTTGCGCCGCGTCCGATTGCGCCTTTTACCAAATATGCGAGTTCGGCGGTCGTTTCAATCGGCGTTCCTTTTTCGCGTTTTTCGACGATGCGGCGGGCGATTCGCCGCGATGCTCTTTCTTCGCCGTATTCATAAATCAAATTCGCAATTTCCGTCTCGGACAATGTTTTCAAAAGATCGGCGGCAGTTTCGTCATCGCCGTCGGCGTTCATACGCATATCGAGCGGCGCGTCGAAGCGAAATGAAAAACCGCGCGTTTCGCTGTCAAATTGCAGTGAGGAAACTCCGAGATCAGCCAGAATTCCATCGGCTTTTTCGCCGTCCAAGACCGTTTTTACGTCTGAAAAATTTGCGTGAACGATTTTTATTCGCTCGCTGAATTTCTCAAGACGCTTTTCCGCAAAGGAAATCGCTTCTAAATCTTGATCAATTCCGATAACTTTCACCGTTTCGTTCGCCGACAAAATCGCTTCCGTGTGTCCGCCAAGTCCGAGCGTCGCGTCAACAATCACCGAATCTTTTCTCAGATTCAGTAAATTTTTCGTTTCGTCCAGTAAAACGGGTTTATGAATTTCGGCAGATGTTTTCGACATTTTCAAAGAACTTTTAATTTGATCGGCAGGGAATTTCAGACACAAAAATACTCCGCGAATTTGTTTGATAAATTCAAAAATGCTAATTTAATTGTCGCGGCTTATTTACTGAAAAAAAGAAATTTCAACCGTCCTGCTTTTTCAGATAATTTGCTGATGTAAATCGTTAAAAACCGATTTTCAAAGGTTTTTGCTTAAAACCTTTAAACACTTTCTTTAACTTTTTCAACATTCGCTGCTGATTTCTCTTTACAGCGAATTTCAAAGACTAGAAAGCATAATAACTTTATTTTCGCTTTTGTGTCAAGAGTTATTTCTAAGATTTCTTAATCAATTGCTTAAATCTTTTCCACAGGTTGTTGTTTCCGCAAAAAAACTTTTTTTAGTTTGTTTTTCCTGCCTTTTGAGTTAAAGTTTTTCACTAATGCAGGTTAGTTTTTTCCAACTTCTCCTTTTTGGTCTCGCCGCGGCGGCGGCAAATATTCTCGGCGGACTGATTTTATTTCCGACGGGAATTCATAAAAACTACAAAAAACTTCTCAAATATCTGTTGGCTTTGGGCGCGGGATTTATGCTCGCAGTTGTTTTTGTCGAAATTTTGCCGAAAAGTATCGAAATTTGGCGGGAAATTTATCCGAACTCGGAAAACGGTCTGATGTTTCCGATGATGTTGATTCTAGTCGGATATTTAATTACGCAATTTTTTGAACACACCATCGCGCCGCATTTTCATCTCGGCGAAGAACTGCATCAGCACGATAATATGATTACAACTTCGGCGGCTTACACGGCGGTCGGCGGTTTGATGATTCACACATTTTTCGACGGCGTTTCGATCGCCGCCGCGTCGCAGGTAGAATTCAGCGTCGGCGTTCTGGTTTTCGTCGCCGTTTTCCTGCACAAATTCCCCGAAGGTTTTACAATCGCTTCGATGGTTCTCGCCGCCGGAAAAGGGAGAAAAGAAGTTTTATATGCGACTTCGATCATCGGTCTGACGACGCTGTTCGGCGTTTTATTATTTTATTTCGTCGGCTCGAATTTGGGTTTCACGGTCGCTTACGCGCTGCCTTTGGCGAGCGGCGTAACGCTCTATGTTGCGGCGAGCGATTTGATTCCCGAAGTCAATCATCACGGCGGGAAAAATCCGCTCGTTTCATTTTCCGTCTTTGCAGGAGTTGCGTTGTTTTTCGGTTTGCATTTTTTGCTTCATAGATTTTTGGAAGGTTAGTTTTTAATTAAAAAGGCGAGGAAACTTGCCCGCGAAATACACGAAAATTACGAAAAAAGAAAAAACTAATGAATCTTTTCGTTTTTTTTGTTTAATTCGTGTGTTTCGTGGACAAATTTCTTTATTCATAAGATCATATTTCTTATCTCGAACTCACGATAAATTAAATATATTTCTTTTCAGCTTCAATAAAACGATTTTTCGCCGAATAAATCGCCAGACCAAACGCGAGAAGCATAATCGCAGAAGCCGTCCAGAATGTGCGGTAGATTGTCGTGTCGTCAATTTTTCCCAGAACGTTGCTCAATAAAACTCCGCCGATCACGGGTCCGACGGCGCGTGCCAGACTTGCCGCCGCTTGCAGAACGCCGAGCGAACTGCCTTGCGTTTCTTCGTCGGCGTTTTTCGATGCGAGAGAAGTCAGCGCGGGCGAAGCGAGCGAATTTCCGACCGAAAAGAAAGAAATTCCGATCAAAAGTCCGATGAGTCCGCCGGAATTCGGTCCGACGAACGGAACGGCGAACAGACTTGCGACGAGCAGAAACGAACCGACGACGACGAGACGCGCTTCGCCGAACCTGTTCGCCAGTTTGCCGAACAATAATCCCTGCATTATAATCGCCAAAACTCCAATAAACGCGAACAGATAACCGTTTTCTTCCGCGCCGAAACCGTAGCGATACGATGTGTAAAGCACGAAGGCGTAAGTCATTATCGAAAACGCTGTAATCTGGAAGAAATAATTTAACGTAATCAGCGCAAAGGCTTTGTTAGCGAATGCTTCGGAAAACTGTGCGAAGCGGCTTTTAAATTGTGATTCTGCAGATTTGCGGCGCGATTCGGGCAGTATGAAATAAAGCGCGGCGGCATTTAAAAGACTCAGAATGGCGGCAAAATAAAACGGAACTTCAACGCCGTATTTGCTCAAAATTCCGGCGAGCGCGGGACCGAAAACGAAACCGAGACCGAACGTCGCGCCGAAAAGTCCCATTCCCTTGGCGCGGTTTTCCTTTGTCGTAACGTCGGCGATGTAGGCTTGCGCGGTCGAGATATTTCCGCCCGTAATTCCGCTGACGATTCTTCCGGCGAAGACGAGCGTCAGAGTTCCGGCAAAGCCGATCAGAAAATATCCGAGCGCGGAACCCAAAATACTTATAAACAAAATCGGTCGCCGCCCGTATTTATCTGAAAGCCGTCCGAGAATCGGCGCGAAAATAAACTGCATCAGCGAATAAACCGCCGTCAAAAGACCGATCTCGAACGGCGTAGCGTTAAACGGCGCGGTATTGGCGTAAATCGGCAGAATCGGAATGACCATTCCGAAACCGATCAAGTCAATAAACACCGTAACGAGAATTATAAGAAGAGGAAAAGTGAAAAACTTTTCGTCTTCGAGCGCGGTTGTAGTTTGTTTGTCGTTCATCGGTTTACAAAAAAAACGTCTTACTGCTGAAAATCAATTTTTGTAGTAAGATAACAAAAAATAGACGATAACATTTCGTAAAAATTTGCAAAAGTTATGAAAAAACATAAAAATCTAAAATTCTGGTTACTGATATTTACAGCACTTTTCTTTTCTATGTATCAAGATACTCAGGCACAAACGAAAGGCACGAACAAAAATCAAACGAAGACGGCGCAGATGGCGGCGGACGACATAATGTACACGGTTTCGATGCCGAAGCCGTGGACGCATCTGATCGAAGTTGAAATGCGTCTGAATATGACGAATATGCCCGCGCAGGCGGAAATCAAAATGCCCGTCTGGACACCGGGAAGTTATCTGATCCGCGAATATGCGCGGCACGTTCAGGACTTTGAAGCGATGAATTCGAGCGGTCAGATGCTCGATTGGCGCAAGACAAATAAAAATACGTGGCAGATAGACACGAAAGGCGCGAAGGAAATCGTGGCGAAATATAAAGTTTACGCTAACGAATTGACCGTGCGGACGAATGAACTTAATTCCGATCACGGATTTTGGACGAACGCCGCGCTTTTGATGTTTCCGAAAGACGGTCTGAAAATGGCTTCGACTGTCGTCGTTAAACCTTACGGCGATTGGAAAGTGGCGACTGGTTTGCCGCCCGTGGCGAATCAAGTGAACACCTTTCGTGCGGAAAATTTCGATATTTTATACGATTCGCCGTTCGAGGTCAGCAATTTCACCGAAAAGAAATTCACCGTTAAAGGCAAACCGCATCGTTTCATTATGTCGGGCAAGGGAAATTACGATCTCGACAAGATCGCCCGCGACGTAACGAAAATCGTCGAACAAGCCTACGACATTTTCGGCGAATTGCCGTATGACAATTACACATATATCGTTAATCTGCGCGGCGGCGGCGGTTTGGAGCATTTGAATTCGACCGCGCTGCAATGGGATAAATTCGGATTCGAGCCGGAAAGCCGTTACGATTCGTTTCTCGGTCTGGTCGCGCACGAATATTTTCACCTCTGGAACGTCAAACGAATTCGCCCCGACGCGCTCGGACCGTTTGATTATGAAAACGAAAATTACACGCGGCTTTTGTGGGTTGCCGAAGGCGCGACTTCTTATTACGAAAGTCTTTTGATGCGCCGCGCCGGACTTCGCACGGACAAGCAAGTTTTGAGCGGTTGGGCATCGAACATCGCCGGAGTTCAGCGTCGTCCGGGACGTTTTGAGACGAGTTTGGAAGACGCGAGTTTTGATGCTTGGATAAAATATTACAGACAAGACGAAAACTCGATCAATAATCAGGTTTCCTATTACAACAAGGGCGAAGTCGTTAATTTTCTGCTCGACGTAAAAATCCGCGAAATGTCGAAAGGCACGAAATCTCTGGACGATGTGATGCGTGCGCTTTATAATGATTTCTTCAAAAAAGGAAAAAATTATACGCCCGCCGATTATCAGAGAATCTGCGAAACGATGGCTGGCGGAAGTCTGGAAGAATTTTTCGACGATTACGTGCGCGGCACAAAAGACATCGCTTATAACGAAATTTTCGACGGCGTTGGCTTAAAACTTTTGACGGGCGCGGAAAATAGCGCGAAAGAAACATATCTCGGCGCAAGCGTCAGCGAAACCGACGGACGTTTGACAATTCGCGCTCTGCCGTCGGATTCTCCGGCTTATGAATGGGGATTGAACACGGGCGATCAGATCGTCGCGATTGACGGTTATCGCGCGACGCAGAGTTTTCTGCAAACTTATATCGGCACGAAAAAACCGGGCGACAAAGTTATGATGACGATCTTCCGCTTTGACGAATTGCGCGAAATGCCCGTCACGCTCGGCGGCGATACGAAAGATAATTTCCGATTCACGACGGTTTCAAATCCGTCGGATGAACAAAAACGTCTGTATAAATCGTATCTTTTGTCGGATTTGTAATTAATTGGAGCGCGGACGGCTCGTCCGCACGTTTGCCGAAAGCCAACAGGCTTTTTATTTTATAAAGATTCGCGTTTAATTATTACGCGCGGATGAGCCGTCCGCGCTCCGACGAAAAAATATGCAAAAAACTTTTACAGTTTTTACAATTTTCTGTTTATCAATTTTGGCGATTTCCTGCCAGAATCCGGTAATCAAACAGTCCGAACAAACGCCCGGAACTTTGGCGGCGGTTCCGGCACAGCGTCTGAATTTTCGTTTTGAAGCCGACGTTCCCGCGCCGCCGGAAGTTGAAAAAACCGGACAATCCGACGAGAGAATTCCCGCGATTCAGAACGATTTCGACGTAAACCGCGCTCTGGAAATTTTAGAGAGAACGATTCTTTCGCCCGATAAACAAAAGGTTTTGGTCGTTTATCACAAAGTTTCCGATCAGCCGTCGGAATTTCGTCTCGATATGTATTCGCCGGACGGGAAGATTTTGAAAAAGATCACGCCCGAAGCGATGGCGGTGCATTTTCCCGACACGATTCAATGGTCGCCCGATTCGCAAAATGCCGCATTCGTCGCAATGCTTCGCGCCGGACAAAACGGCGTTGCTCTGCCGGGAACGGTTTCAAATTCAAACGCGAATATCGAAACCAATGCGAACACGGAAGCAAACGCCAACGCCGATACAAATACGGCTGACCCGGAAGAAAACGCGAATGCTCAATTGAGCGCAACGCCGGAAGTTCCCGCCGCGCCGACGGACGTTTTAACATTCCGAAGCGAACAGATTTATCTGTGCGACGCAAACGGCGACGGTTTGAAACTGCTCACGCAAAACGAAGGTTTAATTTATTTTTATTACGTCTGGTCGCCGGATTCGGCGGCACTCGCCGCTCTGGCGGTGACGGCGCGGGAATGGCAGTTTTTGGATTATCAGGCACAGCAAAAAGGCGAAGTTTTCGCGCCGATGGGCAGACCGCGAATCGTCGAGAAAAACGGGCGCGAACGTCGTCTGGATGACAATTTAACAAAAGTTCGCCCGGTCTGGTCGCCGGATTCGGCAAAGGTTGCGGCGGCATTTGAAAAACAGGTCAGAATTTATGATTCGATCAGCGAAACTCCGACGCAAGCCGCGATTCCTTTGAGAAATCAGCTTTTGATCGCGTCGAAAAAATACGAAGAGTCTCTGTCGGCAAACGAACAGGGAACTGACGCAAATACCGCCGACTCGAATCAGGAAAATACAAATCAGACGGCAGACGCAAATCAGATGCAAACGCCGAATCCTTCATCAGGCGCGACTTTGCCGGACGAAGCATCGCTGGTTTCGTTTAATCCGGTCATCGCACTTGAATGGACACAGCCGGATTTGCTTTATTTGCAGACGGGTTATGTAGTCGAGATGCAAATCGGCGACGGCGCGCGAAGTTATCTGCGCTGGCACAGACTCGTTTTAAGTCCGCAGGCGGCGACGGTAAAGTGATTTTGGATTTTGGATTTCGGATGTCGAATTTTAAGATGTAAGAGAGCTAAATTCGGTTTATTTAAAGAATACGGTTAACGAGCATAATGAGCGAAGTTTTAACATTTTCATTTTTAACAATCCTGTTTTTTTCCACGATACGATTTGCCACGCCTCTGATATTTGCGGCACTCGGCGGAATGTTTTCCGAGCGTTCGGGCGTTATCAACATTGCGCTTGAAGGTTTGATGCTGGCGGGCGCATTTACAGCGGCGGTCGTCACTTATGAAACGAGTAATCCGTATGTCGGTTTGCTTGCCGGATGTTTGGGCGGCGCGGTTTTGGCGTTGATCTTTGCAGTTGCGGTTATTAAATTCGAAGCCGATCAAGTCGTCGCGGGATTCGGAATCTGGATGTTGATGCTCGGACTTCCGGCATTTTTGAGCAGTGCGCTTTACGATTCAGCTGGTTCGACCGAGCAGATTGATAAAGCATTTTTACTTCCCGATCTGTTTAATCGTTTGCCTGTGATGGGGATTTTGGCGTTTTTGCTTGTGCCGGTTTGTTGGTATGTGCTTTACAAAACTCCGTTCGGTTTGCGTCTTCGGGCGGTCGGCGAAAATCCGGCGGCGGCGGATGCGGCGGGCGTAAATGTAATTCGTATGCGCTATATCGCCGTAATTATCAGCGGAGTTCTGGCGGCGGCGGGCGGCGCGTATCTGTCAATCGGACAATCTTCGTTTTTCACGCGCGGAATGAGTGCCGGGCGCGGTTTTATCGCGCTCGCGGCATTGATCTTGGCAAAATGGAAACCCGTTCCGGTTTTGTTCGCGTGTCTGTTTTTCGGTTTTACAGAAGCATTATCCGTTCAAGTTCAAGGCACGAAAATCGGCGAAAATATCCCGACTCAGTTTTTGCAAATTATCCCGTATGTATTGACGATTATCGTGCTTGCCGGATTTATCGGTGCGTCGCGTGCGCCTAAAGCTCTCGGTATTCCATACAACAAAGAAAAATAAAAATTCACGAAAGACAAGTATTAAAATTAAAAAAGCAAGAATTTTGTTTTTCGTTGTCATTTTGCATTTTTCATTGAAATTTATTGAAATATCAAAATTCCTTGCTTTACAAACTCCAAAAAAGTTAAAGTATTTATATCGAAAATTCTTTTCCGAGAAGTTTTCAGTATAAGCAAAATTGTTAAAAACTGAATCGGTAACGGACAAAATCAACAGGAAATCAAAAAAAATCAAATTGAGCAAAGGTAAAAAACAAATGAGAAAAAGCAGTTTTATAATAATCGGTTTAATTATTTTAAGTTTTGTCATTTCGGCGGCGGGACAACAACAGGCGTTTCGGCTGCAGACACGCATTTCAGGACTTTCCAATCCGCTTTTTGTAACTAATTCTAAGGACAATACAAAACGTATATTTGTTGTAGAACAAGGCGGTGCGATCAAAGTTTTGAAGCCGGGCGAGACTTCACCGACGTTGTTTATGAACATTTCTTCGGTAATCAGTTCCGGCGGCGAACGCGGACTGCTCGGTCTGGCGTTTCACCCGCAATTTGCGACAAACAGTTTCTTTTTCGTCAATTACACGCGAAGCGGCGACGGCGCGACGGTAATTGCACGTTACAAAGCAATCAATAATAATACGCAGGGCGATCCGAACAGCGCGGTGATTTTATTAACGATTCCGCAGCCGTATTCCAATCATAACGGGGGAATGATCGAATTCGGTCCCGATAACAATTTATATATCGGAATGGGCGATGGAGGTTCATCCGACGATCCGCAGAATTACGCGCAAAATATCAACAGTTTGCTCGGCAAATTTCTGAGAATTACGCCGAGTTTAGCGGCAGCTCCGCCGAGTCCGGCTTATACGATTCCGCCGGACAATCCGTATGTCGGCGTTGCCGGAGCGGATGAGATTTACGCGGTCGGTGTCAGAAATCCTTTTCGCTGGTCGTTTGACCGCGGCGGAACTCGTCAACTCTGGGCAGGCGATGTCGGACAAGGTGCAATCGAAGAAACCGACATTATCACAAGAGGCGGAAATTACGGTTGGCGCGTTTATGAAGGAAATAGCTGCACGAATAATGATCCGGGACTTTGTACGCCGTCGAATTATCTGCCGCCGGTTTTTCAATACACACACGCGGGCGGACGCTGTTCTATTACGGGCGGTTATGTCTATCGCGGCGGTTTGCAGACATTTGGTAACGGAAATTATCTCTACGGCGATTACTGCTCGGGAGAAATTCTTCGCTGGAACGGAAATGCACAGCTTCCCGTTCTATCTCTCGGACAATATCTTACTTCATTCGGAGAAGACGAAAACGGAGAAATCTACGCGGTCGGTTACAATTCGACAAACGGAACAGTGCGAAAGTTAGCCAGAGCGCAAGCCTCGGCTGATTTTGACGGCGATGCGAAAACGGATTTCAGCGTATTTCGTCCTTCGGTCGGTGCTTGGTTTATCCAAAATAGTACAAATAATTCATTTCGCGGATTAAGTTTCGGATTAGGAACCGATATTCCCGTGCCGGAAGATTACGACGGCGACAATATCACAGACGTTGCGGTTTATCGTCCGTCCGACGGCGGCTGGTATTTTTTACGCAGTTCTGATAATTCTTTCGGTGCAATAACTTTCGGCGCAAGCAGCGACATTCCGGTTGCCGGTGATTATGACGGAGACAATAAATCCGACTTTGTCGTTTTCCGTCCGAGCGAAGGCAATTGGTATCGCCTGAACAGCAGTAATAACAACTTCGTTGCGGTAACATTCGGCGCGGCGACTGATAAACCCATTCCGGCTGATTTCGACGGCGACGGGCGTACGGATGTTTCGGTTTTTCGTCCGGGTAACGGAACTTGGTATAGCTTAAACAGTGCCGACGGCGCATTTTACGGAGTTCAGTTCGGCGCAAACGGCGACATTCCAGTAGTCGGTGACTATGACGGCGACGGACGTGCCGACCGCGCGGTTTTCCGAAACGGATACTGGTATATTTTGCAAAGTTTCGACGGCAGTTTCAAAGCTGTAACCTGGGGCGCGGAAACGGATATTCCGGTCGCCGGAGATTATGACGGCGACGGCAAAACGGATGCCGCCGTTTATCGTCCGTCAACCGGAAGCTGGTATGTTTTGCAGACTTCCAACAATGCTATTAAAGCCGGACAATTCGGCGTACGTGAAGATATTCCGCTGCCGAAATTGGATATTCCTTAACTAAAATCACAAGAAAAAAAAAGAGAATCGGCAAATCTGATAATCAGATTTGCCGATTCTCTTTTTTACTTTAAAAGGCTTGCGAGAAGCGAAAATGAAGTTGTTCGCGGCGCGGTTGGAAAATCGCGTTCGGAGCATTTATTTGCGGAATTATAAAACGCGGCGGATTCAATAAGTATCCGTAATCAACGGCAAATTCGCCGCCGATCGGAGTTTTAAGACGCAAACCGAGTCCGACTGTATGTGTAAAGAGTGCGCGTAAATTTTGCCGGAAAACGTCGTCCGGCGGTGCGTCCGGCGGATTGAAAATGTCACCGACGCGGCGAAAAACGTTGCCGCCATCGTAAAACGGCACAAAGCGAATATTCTCGCTGACCGGAATACGCGCTTCGAGATTTATAATAACCAAACCGTTGCCGCCGAACGGAACTGTGAACGGATCGAGATAAACGGGTTCTTGATTACTATTTAGAAATTGTCCCTGCGGCACGATGACGACGCGCGGACCTGCCGTATCAAATGCAAAACCTCTCAAGGTTGTCGAACCGCCCGCAAAAAATCTTTCGCTGACTGGCAGAATTCCTTCGAGATCAGGAAATTGCGACGAAGAAAAACGCTGACGTTTCGAGAAAACCGAACCCAAACCCAAAACTGCGCGTCCTGCCAAAGTCGTATTCTTTAACTGCGTAATCGTATAAAATCTGGAATATGAAGCCTGAAGTTTATGATAACCGATATTTGAACCGAGAAACGGCACAGATACGTTATATGCCGCCGTCAGGTAATCGCCGCGAGTCGGGTCGGACGGACTGTATTTACAAGGATCGCCCGGTTCGCCTTTTTGAATAAATTCGAGAATCGTCGTTTTATTCAGACAATTTTCCCGCGTGTCCATTACAAAATTCGCGCCGAAACCCGAAGTTCTGATATTGGAATCCGGCTGCAGCAAATCACGAATCAAAAGACTGTCAATATTCAGCAGATTAACTTGCTCGAATTTATAATTGGCGAATAAAATACTGCGTCTCTTTTCGCTGATCGTTCGGCTCGTTTCGGCTGTGAACGAAATGCGCTGAATCGTCGGGTCGCCGGTTTTCGTGCCGAAAGAATCAATCGGATTGCCGTTTTCATCGAGTCTCTGAACAATGCCGAACGTCCCTTGATCGAATGCCGAACGAAAAAATCTCGTAACGGTCGAATCTCTCTGAAACAGCGCGGTAAATTTCAACGGCGCGTAGCGGATAAAACCGTTACTGCTTTTGCCGTCATTCATAAATCGCGGATCGGTAAAATCAAGCTGAAGCAGTTGCTGACGCTGACTGACGCGGATGCGTGCGCCGGCTTGTTGAAGTCTGCCGAACAGATTGTAGTGGCGAATATCAACATTTCCGAACGCGCCGTCATCGGTAGAAAAACCGCCGCCGTAAGTGAGAACACGCGCTGATTGTTCTTCGACATTAACGAGAATATCGCGCAGACGACTTCCGTCCGGTCTTTCTCCCGCCGGTTCGGGTTTAACGGTTACGCGCCGGAATACGTCAGTTTGATACAGATTTTGTTCGCTGGTGAAAACATCAACCTGACGCAAAATTCCGTCCGGTTCGACATTTAATCTTTTGGCGATTGATTCACGTTTCGTGTTGTCATTGCCGCTAATCAGAATGCGGTTGACGTAAACTTTTGTGCCTTCGTTTTCGAGCGTATAGACGATTTTTACGCGGTCTTCGGTTTCGTTCGATTTTTCCGGCAGTTCGACGATTGAATAATTCAGTTTCGCATCGTAATATCCGGCGTTTGCGTAATATTGAACAAGCGATTTTTGTCCGGTGCGAATTCGCGCCCGCGAAAGATTTCTGCCGATCAACTGCGGCAATTCGGCGTTTAAGGTCGAATCATCAAACGCATTATTGCCGACAATTTCAACTTCGTCCACAACCGTCGGAATTCCCTGATCCACGACAAACGTGATAATCAAATCCTCGCCGTTCGGCGCGACACCTTGCCGCACCGTAACTTTAGCGCGGCGATAACCGAGTTCATATAAAAGCGTCTGAACCGTCCGGCGATCATCTTCGAGAAGTTTTAAGCTCGTGTATCCGCGCCCGTAACCGAGATATGGAATAATCCCGATAACCGAGGCTTTCTGAGATTCGAGAACCGCCGAGATTTCATCAATCGTAAACTGATTCGTGCCTTCGAGCCGTATGTCAATCAGTTTATATTGACGATTTAGTTCGGCGCGATACGTTACATCAACCACGCGGTCGGTTAAATCGCCGCCGTTTAACGCCGAACATAAAATATCGGTTTCGTTTTCCGTGTAACTCGCTTCGGTTTCTGTAAAATCCGGTTTTACAGAACAATACGGCGTTACGTCCGCAAAAAAGTAACCTTGCTCCTGGTAATAAGTTTCGAGCCGTTTTTCGCCTTCGATAATCGCCGAATAATCAAGCGTTCCGTCACGTTTAACGGGAAGAAGCTCACGCTGTTTCGATTCGCTAACTTTCTTTTCGGCATCAACCGAAACATTTACAATTGCGCCGACTTTTCCGGTTAAACTGACGGTAATCGTATTATCATCGCGGTCATAAACAACACGCGGTTCGCGCAGTTCGGGCGCGAGAAAATTTTCTTCGCGTAAGGCTTTGCGTATTTTTTCGACATCCTGCGTCAGAATTTCGCGCGTGAAAGGTTCGCCGGGTTTTAACTTTAGTTTCTGACGAACTTTAGTCGCGTCAAATCCCACAATATCAATATTAAATTGTTTGACGGTCGTCTGCGCTTTCGGCGTAACGGTAAAAGTTACGGCAACCTGCGTGTCGCTGTCGGGACTAACGGGCGTAAGTTTGTATTCGGCTTCCGCATTATAAAATCCGCGTTCGCGCAGATAATCGAGAACCGAATCTATATTTTTGTTTAAATCCGATTCGGTAAAAACCTCGCCCGGTTGAACAATATTGAGCCTGTAAAGCAGTTCGTCTTCGGAAAACGGCGACTCTTTTTTCGGATCGTTAACGACGATGGAAACTCTGCGGGCTTGGGTTTTTCGGCGGATTACAAACCGGACATTAACGCGCTCTTCACCGACTGCCGTCGCTTCGACTTGAACCGAGGCGATTTTTTTCGTCTCATATAAATTTTGCAAAGCATCGCGCACTTTTACCAACGAATAACGGTCGCCGAGCGCGGAACGGACAATTGAAAGATACTGTTCCGTGGCGGTAGTGTCTTTTTCCGTGCCGACAAACGAAATGCTTATATCGGTTATTTGCCGATCTTCGAATTTTCCCTGCTGCGCGTTAATGCAGATGGTAAATGTTAGAAAAACAACGAGTAAACAAAACCGTATGGGATTAAAAACACGGGCAATGTTCAATATAAGACGCTTGAATTGTGCAGATTTAAGATTCAAAAAGTTAAATTTAGAAAAATCGCGTCGCCGCCTATTTATCTGAGTATCTCCGAGTTACAGATTTTATAAAATTCATTCGGCAAACGTCGTTTCCACCTTGCAAATTTTGATAGCTGGAGAGCATTGAAAAGTTTAACAAAAGTTTCGCTCAATAAGAAATTTCAGATTTCAAATCTCGAAATTTGGTTGCATTTTGATTTATGATCGCCAAGGAAAGTAAGGATAATGAACGAAAAGAGCAATAAAGTAATTTTTTTTACAAGTTAAATAATAATTTTGCCATTCTGTTACCAATCGAAAGCATTTTCGAATTTATCGCCGGCGGTCTTCTGATAAAAATTACTCTCGATATAATAAGACGACAAGATCAAAGTTTTTTACGTCTCGGTTCATAAATTCAACCCGATATTTCGCCGCCGCCGCCGCAATTCGGTAATAACTTTGCCGATAACATTTAAATTTTTTTCTATTGTGATTTGAACGCTGAAATGTTTTCATCTAAACTCTTAAAAGTCTGCCCTTGTAGCTCAACGGTTAGAGCAGCGGACTCATAATCCGTTGGTTGGAGGTTCGAATCCTCCCGAGGGCATACCTTTTAGAATAAATTTTTTAAGACTCCGAATTTCAAACTTTTTGTTTTGAAATTTGGAGTCTTTTCTTTTGGTTATTTCCGCATATTTCAATTAACGCTTTGATTTTCAGAGTTTGAGTTATAAACTTTAAATGCCAACTTTATAAAAAACTTAAATCAAAATGTCGGAAAACACACACGCACATATAGAAACGGAACTTAGCCGAGACCTCGGATTGATCTCGGCATTGGCTATCGGAGTGGGGACGATGATCGCCGCCGGAATTTTTTCGCTGTCGGGATTGGCGATTCAAGCCGTCGGTTCGGCGGCGATTTTATCGTTTGTCTTGGCGGCGTTTGTCGCACTTTTTACGGCGTTGACTTACTGCGAATTCGTTTCGATCTATCCGAATTCGGGCGAAGGTTATCTTTATGCGCGAAAGACGTTTTCCGCGCCGCTTGCGTTTCTTGTCGGTTGGGCGTTGTTTCTCGGTTACGCTTCGTCGTGCGGTTTTTATCTGGCGACGTTTTCGAGTTACTTTGTCGAATTCGTCTATCATCTTTCATTGCCGACGATTGCCGGAATTGTCGCGCTGATCTTACTGACTTTGCTCAACGTCAAAGGCACAAAGGAGAGCGGAAGTTTTCAAGTGATCGTTACCGCGATCAAAGTCGTTTTGCTGATCTGGCTCGTGATCGGCGGTTTCAGCAGCATTAATACGCAGGACATAATTAACAAATTCAGCACGGATTTCGGGAAGATCGCCAGCACGTCCGCGCTCGTGTTCGTTACATTTTTCGGGTTTTCGGCAATTGCGGCATCGGCGGGCGAAGTGATGAATCCGGTCAAGACGATTCCGCGCGCGATTTTTATCTCGATGGGCGTTGTCACGGTGCTTTATATCGCGGTGATTCTGGTGATTATCGCGGCGAATTTAAGCGAATATAATGAAGCGGCGATGGGCAAAGCGGCGGAACTTTATCTCGGCGGCATCGGCGGCGCGGTGATCGTCGGCGGCGGTCTGTTTTCGATGGTTTCGGCGACGAACGCTTCGATTATGGCGGGTTCGCGCGTGTCGTTTGCGATGAGCCAACTCGGACATCTGCCGCGAATTTTCAGCAGTATCAATCAACGGACGAAAACGCCGATCACTTCTCTGGCACTCGTCGCCGTTACGATTTTTGCGTCGCTTCTGGTTTTATCGCTCGAAGGTTTGGCGAATTTTGCGAACGCGATTCTGCTCATTGCATTGATCTTGGTCAACGCCGCCCTGATCTTTCACCGCCGCAAATTTCCGAATATCGAACGCCCGTTTCGTGTGCCGCTCGTCCCGCTTTTGCCGATTCTCGGAATTTTATCGAATCTTTATCTATTGATTCAAAGCACTGTCGAACTCTGGCAGAACGGCGGTTTCTTGGGCAAAACCGCTGAAGTCGTCATCAACGGCATCGCTCACGAAAAAGTTTACACAGGAATTTTCCCCGTCGCGTTGGCGTTCAGTCTGCTGGCGATCGGTCTTATCGCGTTCGTTTTGATCGGCAGAGAAGAAGAAACAGCGGTCGAAGATGCCGGAGAAATTGACAGATTAAGTGCGCTTCATTCGTCGCAATTGCCGGAAAAAACCGGATTCCGCGTGATGGTTACGTTGTCGAATCCGGCGAATCTGCCGCAGCTTTTGACGATGGCGAATCAGATCGCAAATCAGCACGGCGGCGGCGAAGTCGTCGGTCTGCGCGTCGCTACGGTTCCCGAACAGCTTTCTTTGAGCCGCGAAAATATCAGCAAACTTTCTCTCGTCAAACGCGAACGCCCGATCTTGGAGATGGCGAACCGCTACGCCGTCGAAAATGATATTTCTTTCAAATCGCAGATTGATGTCGGACACGATCCGGCGCGTTCGATCATCGAATCGGCGCAGGAACTCAAATGCGATCTGATAATTATGGGTTGGAAAGGTTTCACGACGACGCGCGAACGGATTCTCGGCGAAGTTACCGATAACGTCGTCCAAAATACGCCGACCGATCTGATGCTCGTCAAATTAGTTGCCGGAAGCCGTCTCGAAAATTGGCTTTTGCCGACCGCCGGCGGAAAACATTCGATCCGCGCTGAAGAATACGCCGCCTCGCTCGCCGCCGCCGCCGGCGGAACGCTGACGGTTTGCAGCGTCATTTCTCCGAACGCCGACAAGTCTTTCGTCGAAGGCACGAAACAAATTCTCGAAAAAGCCGTTGACCGCATAAAAGATCAAAACGGCGTGACCGTCAAAAGCACGATCATCGAAAACGAATCCGTCGTCAACGGCATTTTGGAAGGTTCGAGAGATTACGATGCGATTATGGTCGGCGCGACCGAACAGCGTTTCAAGAAAATCCTGTTCGGCAGTATTCCTGAAATGATCGCCAAGGAATCTCTCAAAACGGTGGTTTTGATTAAGGAAAAATAGACCGTTTTTAACGGCTATTATTAAGAATTATGTTTCTTTCACGTCAGATAATTTGAATTAAGTAATTATGCAAAAATAGTTTAATAAAAAATTAGCCGCGGATAAACGCGGATGACGCGGATTTACCTTAATTTTATCTGTCTTTAATCCGCGTCATCCGCGAAATCCGCGGCTAAAAAATTTATTTTGCACGATTATTTACTTTGAATTATCTTCCTGCAATTTGCGGTCGTTGATGATAATGTTGACAATCAGAATAATTCCTCCGACGGCGGCGAAAACAAAAAACAATAGCGGCAGAGCCGGATAACCCAAAATTTCAAACGAACTTTCGACGCGCATTAACAGCGATGCGGCGACGATCAGCGCGGCGAGAATCAAACCCGTCGTGATGCGGTTGGCGATCTTTTGAAAGGCGACCATCAAGGTTTTTTCGTCAATCGCGTCCACCTTTATTTGAAGTTCGTTGTTGCCGATCACGTCTAAAATATTATTGATGCGGTGCGGCAGTTTTTCGACGAATTCTTTGACTTCGAGCGCGTTGTGCATCATCGCTCCGGGCGTGATGGTCTCTAAAATCCGCTCGTTCATAATCTTCGCGGCGTTGCTGCGGATCACTTTGTTCGGGTCAAAATCGGGGTCGAGCGTATAGATGGCGCGGTCGAGATTCAAGAGAGTTTTGGCAATTAATGTGAATTCCGGCGGCAGACGAAATGCGGTGTCGGCGGCGATTTTCGTGATTTCCAGAACGATGCGTCCGGCGTTTAATTTGTCGAGATTCGCCGTGCCTTCGATGGCGACGAGATCGCCGATCAAGCGCGTGAATTCCTGTTCGTCGAAACCGTCTTTAGGCTCGCCCATCTTCATCGCTGTCGCCGCTACTTCGCCGCCTTTGCCGTTGCTGATCGAAAGCAGAAGGTTCAGCAGATTGTCGCGGAATTCGGCTTGCAGATGTCCGACCATTCCGAGATCGAGCAGACCGATTCTGCCGGTTTTCGTGATCGAAAGATTTCCCGGATGCGGATCGGCGTGGAAAAATCCGTCAACCAGAATCTGTTTCAAATAAGCGCGGAAAAGCTCGTCCGCGAGATGTTTCCCGTCAATGTCAATCCGCGCCAGAGGACTCAGAGACGCGACGTTTTTGCCCGGAATATATTCCATCGTCAAAACGCGCGAAGTCGTGTAATCGTCAATCGGCAGCGGCACGACGAGATTCGGAAAGTCTTTCAGATTCTTTGCAATCGTCATCAAATTGGACGCTTCTTTACGGTAATCAAGCTCGCTCAAAATGCTCTTGCGAAGTTCATCTAAAATGCGCCCGAACTCGTATTTCTTGCCGACTTCCGTGTGCTGATCGAGTTTTTCCGCAAACCCGACGAGCGTGTCGAGATCGCCCGCCACCTGTTCGCGTATGTCGGGACGCTGAATTTTTACGACGACCGGACGACCGTTGCGCGTCTTTGCTTTGTGAACTTGTCCCAGAGATGCGGCGGCAAGCGGTTCTTCGTCAAATTCTGAAAATGCCTTTGAAATGTCCACGTTCAATTCATCGCAGACGATCTCATTGACCTTCTCGAACGAAAACGGTTTTACATCGTCCTGCAATTTCTCCAGCGCGTCCAGATAAGCCGGCGGCAAAAGATCGGCGCGGGTCGAGAGCAATTGACCGAGTTTGATATAAGTTCCGCCCAGATTTTCGAGGTCTTCGGCAAGCTCGTGCGCCTTTTCCTGATCTTTTTCGGAGATCTCCTGCTCGTCCGCCAGAATCGGATCGAGTCCGGCTTGTTTCACGACATCACTGCGCCCGTGTTTGACGAACAGCATTGCAATATCTTTATATCGTTTCAAGTTTTCGATGCTTAAATTCATTGTATTATTTTGTAGAAAATGTTGCGCTGATAAGGCTTGCGCGGGATTAAATTAAACTATGGAAGAACGGACAGACTAGAACTTCTTTCACCAATCGAAAAAGGCAACATAAATTTTAACATACGTTGCCTTTTTGAAACTAATTATTTTGTTTTTGCAGATTTTTATTATATGAGAGTCAACACAGATTCAATTATAACTAAACTCAAAAAGATGATTATATAAAAAGTTCATTTTCAAAAAAGTTTACTTTACCGAATCTTAATTCTTTCAGGATTTCAGCAGAGTTTTACGTTCTGCCGTCAGAGTCGGCGTTTGAAAACTCGCTTTTGAAGCGGGAACTCCGGCAGTCATTTGCATTGCGATTATCATTTTTCGTCCTTCTTCGCGGAGAATCGGCAGTCTTAAAAAGAAAATGAGCGAACCGAGAATGCAGACCGCGCCGCCGAGTGCGACCGTGTAAGGCGCGCCCATTATTCCGGCGAGCGTTCCGGCGAGAAGTGCGCCGAGCGGAGCCATTCCCATAAACATCATCGAATAGACGCTCATCACGCGCCCGCGCAATTCGTCGGGAACCATCGCTTGAATTAAGGTATTTGACGAAGACATCTGCGTCATCATCGAAAATCCGACGGGAATCAAACACAGCATCGAAAGCCAGAAAACGCCGGAAAATGAAAATAAAATCAGCGAAATTCCTAATCCGCCGGACGCGAACGCGACCCAGCGACCGAGACCGAAAACTTCTTTGCGCGATGCCAAAATAAGTGCGGCGGCGAGTGCGCCCAAACCGCTCGCGCCCATTAGATAACCGAGCGTGTCCGAACTTCCGTGCAGAATTTTATCGGCAAAGATCGGCATCAAAACCGCATACGGCATTCCCATCAAACTTATCAAACCGAGCAGTAAAAGCAATCCGCGAATCGGTGGAGTTTTGGCGACGAATGTAAAACCTTCGGCGATATTTGAAAACGTCGAGCCTTTGCGCTCACGAATCACGGGCGTGATTTTCATCAGCAATATTCCCGTGATGACGGCAATATAACTAACGGCATTTCCGAGAAAACACCAGCCTTCGCCGACGATGGCGACGAGAACTCCCGCGATTGCCGGACCGACGATTCTCGCGCCGTTGAACATCGAAGAATTTAGCGCGATGGCGTTCAGCAAATCTTCTTTGCCGACCATATCGCTAACAAACGCTTGCCGCGTCGGAATATCGAAGGCGTTGGCGACCCCGAAAAAGACCGCGATGACGAATAAATGCCAGACTTGAATATTTCCTGTTAAGGTTAATGTCGCCAGAACGAACGCCGTAATCATCGCCGAAGTCTGCGTGAAAATTAAAATCTTCTGCCGATTGTAACGATCCGCTAATGCGCCGCCGAAAGGCGCAATAAAAAAGACGGGAATCTGCGAAGCAAAACCGATCAGACCGAGCAGAACAACCGAACCCGTCAGACGATAGACCAGCCAACTCTGCGCGACCGACTGCATCCACGTTCCTGTTAAAGAGATAAATTGTCCGGCAAAAAAAAGTTGAAAATTGCGGTGTTTGAGAGCGCGGAAAGTGTTTGGGATTTTGCTTTTCGTTTGAGTTTCAGAATTTGTAGATTGTTCGTTTTCCGCGTCTTTCATCTTTGCAGCAACCGAAAACATTTCGGTAAATTTTAGATAAACACCGCGCGGGAAAATTTGCAAATTCTAAACTGTGTGGAAATTAATAAACAGGGATAGACAAGATGAACAGAGATATAAAAAACATTTAATTTTATCCTGTAAATCCTGTCTATCCCTGTTTATTTGACTATTGCTTAATTTTCGATTTCGCGCGATTTGTAAGCCTGCATCGCTTCTGCCGCACCGGCGTGCATAATTTCGGGTTTGTGATATTTCCAGTATTTTTCAAATTCCTCGTCCGCCATTTCCGCGTTTTCCTGACGGGTCTTGTTTTTCAAATACTGCTCCGCCCAATCGCGGATTTCCTGATTTGTGTTGAGTGCTGTTCTCGCACCGTGCATTAAATTGTCGCGTTCCATAAATTTTTCTCCGTGTATTATTTCGTAAAATTATAATGATAAACGTAAGTCGCGGGTTAGTCGAATTTGATAGATTTTGCCTGCGGAAAGCGCGGAAGGACGCGGAAAAATTTTATTTTATTTTATTTTTCCGTGCATTGCGCGTATTTCGCGGGCAATAAAAAAACTTGCGCCGCGAAGATTGGAACTTCATAATAGATTGCAACGGACTTTCCTTCGGTTAAATCATATTGCGGGTAATTAAAAATATGAGAGCGATTTTTCTTTTGTGCATTTTGTTTATTTTTGCGTCTCTGGCGAACGCGCAGACCGTCTGGCAGGCGAATCTAGGCGATAAGATCGAATTTTATCAAACGACGGATTTCGGTATTATGCTCGCGGGAACGAATAATTCTCTGTTTGCGATTGACGGGAAAACGGGCGAGCGTCTGTGGCGCAGAGATCACAAAGGTTTGAGCGAAACTTCGATCACGCCGATTCCGGGAACTGATCTGGTTTTAATGAGTTTGGACGAAGGCAAGAAATCGCGGCTCGAAGCGATTGATCTTTTATCGGGAAATTCAATCTGGCAAAGCGACAAAATCAAAGGCGATGTGATGCAGTTGGCGGTCGAACCCGAACAGGATTTGCTCGCCGTCGTTCTGGTAAAAAAGGCGTTCGGAAAGGTCGGCGATGAATTCAAACGCTCGCCGCAGATTCACGTTTTGCGTCTTAGCGACGGCGAAGAATTGTGGAAACGCGAACTCGATTCTGATGTTGAAATGATGCCCGCCGAATTTGCCGAAGACGGGAAAGAAGTGGCGCACACGTTGGATAATTACCGCGCACCTTTGATCTTGGACGGCAGACTTTTCCTGTTTTACGAAGGCGCGACGAGTTACGACGCGAGAACGGGTGATGAAAAGGAACGCGAGAAATTTAAGATCAACGAAGACGGTTTGGCACTAACCGAAGCCGATCCGGTTTTTGATGATAAATATGTTTATATTTCCGGTCGCGGGAAAATTCGCGCTGTTGATAGAAAAACCGGAAACGTCGAATGGAAAGCCGACGATCTCGGCGTTACGCCGGAAATGGCGGTCGTCGGGAATGTTCTGTATGTCCGCACGGGCGGACAATTTACGAAGATCAAGGACGGCGAATTGAAGAAAAAAGGTCCGTTCGGCGTGTCGGCGATTGACACGACGAACGGGAAAATTTTGTGGCGTTACAAGGGCGCGGACAAAGGTTTGACGAATTTTATTTTTTCGGACGCGAATACGATCTTTATCGGCGATGACGACGATCTGATTGCGATTGACGCGAAAAACGGGAAACGAATTCAAAAGATCGACCACAAAGTTGAAAAAGCGCAGTTCATTTTATCGAACGAACGCGGCGAAATCGTCGTCGGCGGGCGCGAAGAATTAAAGGCGTTTAATCCGTTCGCCTTCAAATCATCATCGGACGGGAAAATCCAACCGATCTGGACGGCGAAACACAAACCGCCATCACGCGGAGCTTTTCGCATCGTCGCCGGAATCGTGCTCCGCGCTGCCGCGCTCTATTTTCGCTACGGCGGTTTAGCGACTTCGGGAATAAATCTCGCACGCGGCGCGTTAAATTTGCGTTCCGCGCTCGCGCTTCGTTGGTCGGGTTTGCGGACGAGATTTTCGACGGTTGATCTGACGACGTTGGCATCGAATTCGGCGAAAAATTACGTCGCGTCGCAGATTCGCGTTTACGGAATCGCGGCGAATAATCCGTCAATTTTCAACCGCATCGTCGGATTAAATATCAGCGCACCGAATTTGCCGAACGCCGCAAACATTCGCGGTCGCGTGATCGGCGGCGCAATAAATAAAGTTACGCCGTCGCGCGCGGAAGTTCAGGCAGGTTTGCTCGACCGCCTCGATCCCGTGCGGCAGGTCGAAAAACTTTCCGACTATTTCCTGCGCCGCAAACGTCTCGCCGACATACGCGGGAATTATATGTATTATTACACTGATTTGCCGAAACCGTATGACAAAAAAGGACTCGTCGGCGTAAACGTCCACACGGGCGAAGACGTGCGTTTTATCAGAGTTAGCGATCCCGATGGGCGTTTTACGACCGATGAAACGCTCGGTTTGCTCTATTCGGTGGACGGTTCGCGTTTGGAGGCGTTTAGTGTTCTAAATAGATAGTTTTTCACCACAGAGGACACAGAAAACACGTAGATTTTTTAAGTAATTGTCTTTATAGTAATTGAAACTACGCTATGTAAAACTCTGTCTTCTCTATGTTTTTGTGGTAAATTATTAAAATGAAAATTCGCAACACTATAACAGTTTTCCTGTTTTTAATATTTCTCATTCTTCCGTCTTACGCTCAAAAAGCGAAAAATACGAAACCGAATCCGAATCCGACCATTTCCAAAATGGTCAAAGAAGTTTCGGCAAATAATATCGAAACTTATATTCGCAAACTCGTTTCGTTTGGCACGCGCAACACGCTTTCCGATCAGACGAGCGCGACGCGCGGAATCGGTGCGGCATCGAATTGGATTTTTGAGGAATTTCAGAAAATATCGAACGATTGCGGCGGTTGTTTGAATGTCGAAAAACAGACATTTTTGCAGGAAAAAGCCCGACGCGTTCCCGAACCGATAAATTTGACGAATGTTGTCGCAACATTGAAAGGCACGACCGATCCGACGAGAATTTACGTTGTTTCCGGTCATTACGATTCAATGTGTACGTCGCCGACCGACGCGGAATGCGACGCGCCGGGCGCGAACGACGACGCTTCGGGAACTGCCGCCGTAATCGAGATGGCGCGTGTGATGTCGAAGCAGAAATTCGATGCGACGATAATTTTTATGACGGTCGCGGGCGAAGAACAAGGTTTGCTCGGCTCGACGTATTTCGCCGAACAAGCCAAACAGAAAAATATGGACATCGAAGCGATGTTCACCAACGACATCATCGGCGGCGTAATGTCTTATAAAAACGCGCCCGACAGAAATTCCGTCCGCGTTTTCGCCGAAGGCGTTCCGTCAAATGAAACCGAAGCCGAAGCGAATCTGCGCCGAAGCGTCGGCGGCGAAAACGATTCGGCGGCGCGACAGTTGGCGCGTTACATTTTCGACGCGGCGCAGATGTATTCGCCGAAATTCCGCGTGCAGGTGATCTACCGACGCGACCGATATTTACGCGGCGGCGATCATATTCCTTTTCTCGAACGCGGTTTCGCGGCGGTGCGTTTCACCGAACCGCACGAAGATTACACGCACCAGCATCAAAATGTGCGGACGGAAAATAACATTCAATACGGCGATCTGCCCGAATTCGTTGATTTTGATTATGTGGCAAACGTCGCAAAAATAAACGTCGCATCAATGTCATCGCTCGCCCTCGCGCCCGCGAAACCGAACAACGTCGGCATCGACACGACGCGCCTGACCAACGACACCGATCTGAAATGGGACGCAAACACCGACGCTGATCTGGCAAGTTACGAAATAGTCTGGCGCGACACGACTTCGCCCGTCTGGACGAATTCGCTGAACGTCGGAAATGTGACGAAATACACGATGAAGGAAATGTCGAAAGACAACTACTTTTTCGGAGTCCGCGCCGTTGATAAAGACGGAAATAAAAGTTCCGTAGTTTTTCCTCGTCCCACAAGATAAAGGGGGAGATGACTTGGAGCGAAACCGATAACACGCAAGCAAAGGGAAACAAAACCCGTCGTAATCAGCGGAATTGGCGGGATAATGTGAGTTTGCTCTTAACTCATTATTTCATAGCTGATTTGTGCGACAGTCCATTGAATTGAGATATATCTTCACCTTTCAAAATGCTTTGACAATTTTCCGACAATTGCGCCATAGAAAAAGTTGATTGTCATCGCCAAACATAGAAACAAGACACCAAACTCAATATCGTTTTGGCTTGGCACAAGTCCGGGCAGATAGCCCCACTCGCCACGCTCAAATTTCGCTTGCACAACACCAATAAGATAATCTGCTTGTTTCAGAATATAAAGAGCAACTGACGGAACGCCAATAGCGATGATTGCGACAACTTGCCAAAGAATAATATCCGATTTGATTTTCGGGGCGAAAAAGCGATGTGCAGTATAACTTGCGACCATAAAAACAAGTATCAAGAAAAAATATTCTTCAAGAGGATTTGGACCCCAATGTGTATGAATTGAGACTGTACCTCTTGGACGGCTGTTGTCATAAATGAGCCAAGAGTTTTTAACTGGCTGAAACGCAACGGAAAAAATAAATCCATTAATTGCGCCAAACAACAAAGCAAATTTTGAGCTTCTAAAATTCATAACTAGCTAAATTATACACTTTTCGATTTCAAAAGAAGCTGTCCAACTAAAATATTAACCTCAGAGACGCAGAGACGCAGAGAAATTTGAGATAAAAAACTCTGCGTCTCTGCGTTGAATATAATTTATAATCCCGCCAAATTCCATTTCCTTATCGTTTCCTCGATCAGAGACGCGACTTTGTTGCTGACTTTTTCGTAATATTCGTCCGCTTGTTTCTGGTTGAAATTCGGATAACCTTGACCGCTTTGATATAGACCGATGGACGACGGGAAAGGCGTTGCCGACCAAGTTCCGCTTGATGGATATGCGGTCGCCATATCTTTGTTGTAGCGTTCTTTATGCACAAGCGTCGGGTCAATTGCCTGAATGAACGCCGTTTCGTTCAATCCCGCGTGTCCGCCGTCTTCTTTGAAAACTTCTTTCGTTACATCTGACGCGAACGACCACCAATTTATCACCAAAGTTCGAACCTTTTTCTCGCTTGCGACTTCCGCCGCGACCGATTGCAGAACTGCGGTTTGCCCGCCGCCATGTCCGTTCATAATGATAATGTTCTGAAAACCGTTCTTCGCCAAACCCTCGAGAATTTCTTTGACGAACGGACGATACGCCGCTTCCGACATCTGAAATGCGCCCGGGTAAGCCGACATCGAACCCGTCATTCCGTACGGCAGCGTCGGTGCGACCATTGCATTGACGCGCCGGGAAATTTTATTCGCCATCGCAAAAGGCGCAGTATTGTCCGCGCCGTTGTTGATCACGCCGTGCGGTTCGAGCGTTCCGGTCGGCAAAATTACGGTTTTAATTTTCGACGGCACGACTTCTTTAAATTCCATCCAATTTATCCTGTCCATCTCGCGCGTTGACACGAAATCTTTCGCGGCGGTTTTCGTTTGTTGGCTGAACGCAAATGTTTGAAACAGGAAAATGATTGTAATTATGGTTAATGTTGTCTTCATTACTGAATCCTCGATGATTTTTTCTTAAAATTTATACGACGAAATTTATTTTAGCAAGTATCTAAATATTTTGTATGACCAATACATCCGGCAAAGAAAATTAAAGAATCCGAAAGACTCAATCTGCATTGTTCTTAGATATTTAGCACTTTGAAATTTGGAAAAATCGAATTTGTTGAATAAAATTAATTTCAAAGAGTTTTATAAACGAAAATAATTATAAGGAATCAAACTTTTATGAATAATCGTGGAAAAAAAATTGTTTTAGCGGCAAGCACTACGGAATCTTCAGAATATATGAACAGCACCTGGCGGCAGATGCTTCTCGGAACTTTGCCGGCGAAATATATGAAGTTTCCGTTTTATATGCTCGATGCGAATTGGGACAACAAATTGCGTGATGACGGGCAAGCTGTCGCCGTGCCGAACGGTCTTCGTGTAGTTGAATCTTTGCTTTTGGAGAAATTTTCAGCGGATGACATCGCCGTCTGTCATCCCGATCAACTCGACGTATTTGTCGGCGAAGATACGCGCGTTGTCGGCGTTCACGCGCATAATCCGCTCTGAATTACTTTTGCGACCGACGTTTACGTTAATTTTTACGGCAAGAAAACCGAACCGATCAATGCGGCGGAATTTAAGCGTTTGATAACTCACGATGCGATCAAAAAACATAAAGATCATTTGCAGGTTATCGTCGGCGGTCCGGGTTCTTGGCAGATCGAAAAGAAAAGTTTGCAGGACGAATGGGGAATTGACTGCGTCGTCGAAGGCGAAGCGGAAGATATTATTCTCGATTTGTTTGAACGCGCCGTTCGCGGCGAAAAACTTCCGCGAAAGATCGAAGGCGGTTCGCCGAAAATGGAACATATTCCGACGACGAAAAACCGTTCCACGTTCGGCGTTGTCGAAGTTACGCGCGGCTGCGGTCGCGGCTGTCAGTTTTGTTCGATCGCCTTGCGAAAGGGAAGAAGTCTGCCGCTCGAACATATTTTGGAAAATGTGCGGATTCAGGTCGAAGGCGGCGCGGACACGATTATGATTACGACCGAAGACATATTTTTATATGAACAAGGTCCGAAATTCGACACGAATGTTCCCGCGCTCGTCAAACTTTTCAAATCTATCACGGAAGTTCCGGGCGTTGAGAAAATTATGCTCTCGCACGGCACGATGTCGCCGATTGTCAAAAATCCCGAAGTGATTGACGCGCTTTCGCCTTACGCCGTTGATTGTTCGATTCACACGCATCCGCAGTCAACACACGCGGAAAACAAATACGCGAGTCTTTTTATTGGTCTGGAAACGGGAAGTCCGCGACTTTTCAACCAGTTTATGAAAGGCAAAGCGTATCCGTATAAAGCCGAGCAATGGCACGACGTCATCTTAAAAGGAATGGACATTATGAACGAGAAAAACTGGTTTCCGTTCTGCACCTGGATTATCGGTCTGCCCGGCGAAACGGAAGAAGACACGAAAAAATCACTCGACATTCTGCACGCCTTGAAAGCCGCGAAATGGGTTGTCATTCCGACGTTGTTCGTATCTTTGGAAGAAACGAGAATGGGCGAAAAAGAAAGCGCGAAACTGGCGAATCTGACCGAATTGCAATGGGAATTTTTCTTCACTTGCTGGCGTTATAATCTGGATTTTTATCGCAGCGATCCGGCATTTCAACGCCGTTTCAATCTCGGCGTACCGATTTACTATTACACGATGGGACGCAGGCTTTTCGGCAAGCAAATGAAATATCCGATGATGCGTCTGGCGCATTTTCCCGAAAGCATCTTGCAGCGTCGGCTCTATCTCGACTTGCGCGAAGACAGTCCGCTGAAAGTTCCCGATCACATCGAAATCCCGACGGCAAAAGCGCGTCCGCAAATTCCGGTTTTTTCGGATTAGAGATTTTTTAGCCACGAACAGACACGAAAGAACACGAAAAGAAGAGAATAACTTTTATTTTTAATTTTTATCGGTTTTTTTCGTGTCTATCGTGTTTGTTCGTGGCTAAATCTTTCCAATTTCTACCTTAATTTGTATTCGGTTTTGAATTGCTTTAGATTATTCAATAACAAGTCTTTCAATTTTTAGACCGAAAATAAAAACAAATTATGTCCAAATCGTATTTTCTTTCGTTACGAAAAACCGGAAGTTTTTTGATTCTTGCTTTATCATTTACATTAAATTTTACAACGAAAGCTCAAACGCCGACACCGGAAGTTTTGCCCTCGCCGACTCCGACACCGCGTTTTGCGCCGCAGCCGCAAACTTCGCCGGTTCCGCAAAACGTTGCTAAGACGGAAGACGAGAAATCGAATCCGCTCGAAAACTTCAAATATCGCTTGATCGGACCGTTTCGCGGCGGTCGCGTGGCGGCGGTCGCGGGCGTAGCGAGCCAGCCGAACGTTTATTATTTCGGCGCGACGGGCGGCGGCATTTGGAAGACGACGGACGGCGGCACGAATTGGTCGCCGATCTCCGACGATTTTTTTAAAACCGGTTCGGTCGGCGCGATTGAAGTTTCCGAATCCGATCCGAACGTGATTTACGTCGGAATGGGCGAAGAGACGATGCGCGGAAATGTTTCGCACGGCGACGGAATGTATAAATCAACCGACGCGGGAAAGACTTGGAAATTCGTCGGTTTGGGCGACTCGCGGCACATCACGCGCATCAGAATTCACCCGAAAAATCCCGACATCGCATATGCGGCGGCGATCGGTCATCTTTTCGGCGCAAACAGCGAACGCGGCGTTTTTCGCACGATGGATGGCGGAAAAACGTGGAAGAAAATTCTATTCAGAGACAACAAAACCGGCGCGAACGACATCGTTTTCGATCCGTCAAATCCGAATGTGATTTACGCGAGTTTTTGGCAGATCAGCCGTTCGCCGTGGGGCTTCGATTCGGGCGGCGCGGGCAGTGGAATGTTTAAATCGAGCGACGGCGGCGACACCTGGAAGGAAATTTCGCGCAACAACGGTTTGCCGACGGGCGTTTTGGGAAAGATCGGAATCACGGTTTCGCCCGTCAATACGGAAAGAGTTTGGGCGATGGTCGAAGCAGAAAACGGTGGGCTTTTTCGTTCGGACGACGCGGGCGAAAATTGGCAGAGAGTCAACAACGACGCGCGTCTGACGCAAAGACCGTGGTATTATTTTCGCGTTTACGCCGACACGCAGAATGCCGACACGGTTTACGTTTTGAACGTGCAGTTTTTCAAATCAGCCGACGGCGGGCGAACTTTTAACTCGATCGGCACGCCGCATTCTGACAATCACGATCTGTGGATTGACCCGAACACCAACCAACGAATGATCGAAGGAAACGACGGCGGCGCGAATGTTTCGACCGACGGCGGGAAAACCTGGACGGAACAAGATCAGCCGACGGCGCAGTTTTACCGTGTCGCGCTCGACAACGATTTTCCGTATAATATCTACGGCGCACAGCAGGATAATTCGACGGTCAAAATCCCGTCGCGCACGGCGGATTTCGGCATCAACGAAACGCATTGGTATGATGTCGGCGGCGGCGAATCGGGCTGGATCGCGCCGCATCCCGAAAATTCCGACATCATTTTTGCCGGAAGTTACGACGGACTTTTGACGCGCTATGATTACAAGGCGAAACAATTCCGCGATGTAAATGTTTATCCCGATAATCCGATGGGTTCGGGCGCGGAAGGCGCGAAATACCGTTTTCAATGGAATTTCCCGATCTTGTTTTCGCCGCATAAAACAGACGGAAAATACGCGCTTTATGCGGCGGCAAATGTTCTGTTTCGCTCGTTTGATGAAGGACAATCCTGGGCGGCGATTTCGCCCGATCTGACGCGCAACGACAAATCTAAACAGGTTTCGACGGGTGGTCCTATTTCAAAAGACAACACGAGCGTCGAATATTTTGACACGATCTTTACCGTCGCCGAATCACCGATCACGCAGGGCGTAATTTGGGCGGGAACTGACGATGGTTTGGTGCAATTGACACGCGATAACGGCAAGAATTGGGAAAATGTTACGCCGAAAGATTTGCCGGAATTCATTCAGATAAATTCAATCGAAGCATCTCCGAACGACGCGGGAACTGCGTATTTCGCGGCGACGGCTTACAAACTCGACGATTTCAAACCGTATATTTACAAAACGACGGATTACGGCAAAACCTGGAAAAAGATCGTCAGCGGGATTGACGAAAACGCTTTCACGCGAGTCGTGCGCGAAGACCCGAACCGGCGCGGATTTCTCTACGCCGGAACGGAAACGGGAATGTATTATTCGACGAACGACGGCGAGAATTGGCAGTCGCTTCGTCTGAATTTGCCCGTCGTGCCGATCACCGATCTGGCGATTCACAAACGCGAAAAAGATTTGATTGTCGCCACGCAAGGACGTTCGTTTTACGTCTTGGATGATCTGACTTTGCTTTACCAAATGGCGGACGCGAAACGCAGCGACGCATTTTTGTTCAAACCCGAAGACGCATATCGAACGCCCGGATTCGGCGGTTTCGAGCTGCCGCCGACGGCGACTTTTGCTGAAAATCCGCCGAGCGGCGCGGTCGTGCATTATTATCTGAAATCAAAACCGACCAAAGAAATCAAACTCGAATTTTTAGACGCAAGCGGAAAACTCGTGCGCGAATTTTCTACAAAACCCGGAAAAGAAGATCAACCGCAATCGGGCGGCAGACGCGGCGGCGGCGGCGAAAATTTGCCGATGGAATTGGGCTTAAACGAATTCGCCTGGAATTTCCGTCTGCCAAACGCGACGGGTTTGCCGAATCTGATTTTGTGGGGCGGAAGTCTCGCCGGACCGCGCGTTGTGCCGGGAAATTATCAAGTTCGGCTGACGGTTGACGGGAAAACACTTTCAACCGAAAATTTCGCCGTCAAAGCCGATCCGCGACTTTCGACGACGCAGGAAGAATTTCAAAAACAATTCGATTTTCTGCTGAAAACGCGCGACAAAATCACCGAAACGCACGAGGCGATTGCGGAAATCCGCGACGTTCGCAAACAGTTTGAAGATTTGTCGGCGCGTATGAAACCCGAGCAAAAGGAGTTAAAACAGATGGCGGGCGAGATCGTGAAAAAACTGACGGCGGTCGAAGAAGAATTAGTGCAGACGAAGATCAAATCTTCGCAGGACGCGCTGAATTATCCGATAAAACTGAACAACAAACTCGCCGCACTCAATTCCGTCGTGGACGGCGCGGATTATCCGCCGACGGCGCAAAGTTATGTTGTTTATAATGATTTAACCACGAAGATTGACGCACAGCTTGCGAAGCTGGCACAAATTAAAACGGGCGATATTCCGGCGTTTAATAAACTATTCGCCGAGAAAAACCTGCCCGTCATCGTTACGAAGGGAAATTTGAAATAGTTGATAGTTTGCGAAGCTATCTCAAAAACAGCAGATTAAATAATCGCTCACGCGGCTGGAAAAATTATTTTTGAGATAGCTTCTAAACTCATTTTGCACTGACCTGCTTCTTCTCGGTTTCAAATCGGTTGATCGCTAAAACAACGTCGGCGATTATTTTTACTTCCTTGCGGTTAATCCGATTCGCGAAATCGTCTGCTTCGCTTTTGTTTTTCTCGATCAAACCGCGCATCACTTGATTGACGTTATAGTTTATATCCATAATCGTCGATGTGTATTCGTTGAATTTGTCGGTTCCCGGTTTGTCGTCGGGGTTGAGCGTCGGAAAATTGTTAATCGCTTTGGCGGTAAGCGCCGTCGTATCTGAAACGCGGTCGGGATCGATTGTCTGTGCGGCGGGAATCAGACGAAAAAGCATGTAGAATTTCGTTCCTGTGTTTTCTTGTTTGGCAACGAGCTTTAACGATTGGTAGTAGTTGTCCAAAGCCGTCGTCGAATCTTTTTGTTCAAAGAAATAAATCGCTGTCTGGCGTAGAGCCTCTGCTTTTATAAATTCAAGGAAAATCTTTTTCATCGCATATTCGGCTGATTCGACATCGTTTTTAGCCAACGCCGCTTTGACGATTTCGTTTAACTGTTGGTCGTGCCAACCGTAAAGTATTTCAGGTTTTTCTTTTTCGGGGTTGGCAATGTTTTCCAGCGCTTTTTCAAATAAATCGGCAGCGAGTTGAAATTTTTCCTGCTTGGTTGCCAGTAATCCCGCCTCATCATAGAGGTCTCGTTTGACGCCTTTGCTATCGGATTTTTCCGCCTCCGAGATTAACGCTGCTAATTCGTCTTCGCTTTCTTCGATGCGCTCGGCTCTTTCCCGTCCTTCTCGCGTCAACTGTGAAGTTTTAGCCGATAAAATAGACTTCAAAGCCGTCGCTTCGCCCGAAAGTTCCGGCGCATTTCGGTTGATGTCCAGCAAAACCGCGTAAAGCAAGCTCTCGGCAGATGTAATGATGCTTTCGTCCGGCGATTGCGTTGCGTCTCTGGCTTTGCCGAGAACAATGCGGTAAAACCTGGTTTTCAAATTAACCGGAACGGTCGGGTCTCTAAAATAATCCGTCAGATTAAACAGCGCGCCCGCCGGAAAATTGTTTCCGCCGGTTTCCCCCAATGCGATAATATGAGCCAGAATTCCTAAAACTTCCGGCGACTTACGGTCGCGCATTTCATCAATTAAATGGCTTATGTGATACAAATCATAACCGTTCGTCAGATGCTGTTTGATTTTCGCTGCCAGGATTTTGTCGCCGCCTGGCTTGTCGAGCAAATAACTCGCGCCCCACAAATCTTCTTGCGCTCCGATTTCATATTTCGCTTTCAGCTTCTTCGCCGCATCTTTGGCATTTAATTCGAGCATCGCGAACAAAGGAGCGCCCAGGTGATCCGAATTGGGAATCTCAATTTTTTTTTCGTACAGTTCTTCAATCGCTTTGACGGCAATGGATTCGGCGCGTCCAGTATCGTCCTTGCTGTCTTTCCATAACCATTCGGCGATTTTTAATCTCGCAAAAATCCTCGCGGCGGCGAGCGGGACGTTCTTCGCCTGATTATCTAAATCGTCAACAATAATCTGTTTTTTAAGGATAATCTCCTGCGCGGTGATTCTTGCCTTATCATCAACTTCCTGCGCTTGAGATGTTAAAGCGCAAAAGATTATTAAAATGAGCGACAATTTGAGATTCATAATCTTGTTCTCCGATATTTAGACTCGACAATAAACAAAAAGCTTGATTTACAAAGCGAACTTAGTATTGAACCGAATTTCGTTTTTGTTATACCGAATTATTTATAACTTACTTTTCGTCGGAAAGTCAATGAATATTCGTTTTTGATAGTTTTGAATCTGTAAATCGCTTAATTTTAGTCAAAAATAATTACGGCAGCAGCCGGATTAAATTTTCAGGTTTTATGAAATGCGAAAAAATGAAAGTTGGCGGTTAAAAGTCAGGACTTGGCAGTGAAAAAGAAAACTAATCTTTTTCCCGAACTTTGACGGGATTTCGGATGATTTTCTTCGGCGTTTTGTTAATCGGTTTTGCTTCGAGAAATTTAAGCGCGTCTTCGAGTTCCTTGGCATCGCCGGTAATCAATCTCGCGCTTCGTTCGCGCGTCAGATACGCCCAGAACCATTCGCTCAGAACGTATAATTTATTGCGAAAACCGATCAGCGTAATGACGTGAATAAACAGCCACGCGAGCCACGCTAAAAATCCGGTTAATTTGAAACTTCCGGCTTCGACGATGGCGCGGCTTTTGCCGATTGTCGCCATCGAACCTTTGTCCCAGTATTTGAAATCTTTGCGCGGTTTGTTGTTCAGATCGTTTAAGATATTTTCGCAAGCCGTGTCCGCCATCTGAATCGCGGCGGGCGCAACGCCGGGAACTTGTTTTCCGTTTTCCTGTTCCAGATTTGCCATATCGCCGATGACGAAAATGTTTTTGTTGCCCGCCACGCTCAAATCTTTTTCGACGAAAACGCGTCCGGCTTTGTCGGTTTTCGCGCCGGTTTCTTCGCCCAGATGCGATGCCTTAACGCCCGTCGCCCAAATCGCCACGTCGCATTCGATCCAATTTTCGCCGACTTTTACGTTGCCGTCTTTCAAGTCAGTGACAAAACTGTTGAGATGAACTTCAACACCCAAATCTTCTAAATCCTTTTTCGCGCGTTCGGAAAGTTTCGGTGAAAAACTATTCAAAATTCTATCCGAACCTTCGTATAAAAAAACTCTGGCTTTTTTCGTGTTAATCGCTTTGAAATCGTTCGCCAACGCCTGACGCGCGATTCCGGCAATCGCGCCTGCAAGCTCAACGCCCGTCGCGCCGCCGCCGACCACGACAAAATTTAATGGTTCGTGTTTTCCGGTCAAAATCGCATCGCGTTCGGCAAATTCAAACGCGAGCAAAACGCGCCGCCGAATCTCCAATGCGTCTTCGATGGTTTTCAATCCCGGCGCGGCATCCTCCCATTCATCGTGTCCGAAATAAGAATGCCGCGCGCCCGCCGCCAGAATCAGATAATCGAATTCGACTTCCGAACCGTCGTGCAGAATTACGGTTTGATTTTCCAGATTAAAATTTACCGCATCGCCGAGCAGAACTTCGATATTTTTCGCTTTGTGCAAAATCCGGCGAATCGGCGAAGCGATCTCGCCCGGCGACAAAACGGCGGTCGCCACCTGATACAGAAGCGGTTGAAACGTATGATGATTTTTCTTGTCAATCAGCGTTACTTCGACGGGTTTATTTGATAATCGTTTCGCCGCTTCCAAACCGCCGAAACCGCCGCCGATAACTACAATTTTCGGATCACCTTTCATTTTCTTCGTTCTTTGATTCTCTCAATAAAATATGCAGCCGTTTTTTCTAAACCTTCCGTCAGATTTATTTCCGGCTGCCAACCGAGCAGTTCCCGCGCCCGCGTAATGTCGGGTTGACGCTGTTTCGGATCATCCTGCGGCAACGGCATATGCTTGATTTTTACTTTTTTGCCGACTACTTTGGCGACTTCTTCCGCCAGTTCATTCATCGTAAATTCGCCCGGATTTCCCATATTTACAGGCAGATGAATGCCTTCGGCTTCGGTATTCATCAAACGAATAAAGCCTTCGATCAAATCGTCAATATAACAAAAAGAACGAGTTTGTTCACCGCTTCCGTAAATCGTTAAATAATCGCCGCTAAGTGCCTGAACGATAAAATTGGATACGACGCGCCCGTCATTCGGATGCATTTTCGGACCGTAAGTGTTGAAAATACGAGCGATTCGCGTATCAACATTACTTTGACGATGATAATCCATCATTAAAGTTTCCGCTACGCGTTTGGATTCATCGTAACAGGAACGAAGACCTATCGGATTTACATTTCCCCAGTAATTTTCCGTCTGCGGGTGAACTTCCGGGTCGCCGTAAACTTCCGATGTCGAAGCCTGAAGAATCCGCGCTTTAACGCGCTTCGCCATTCCGAGCATATTGATTGCGCCCATCACACTCGTTTTAACTGTTTTTACCGGGTTATATTGATAGTGAATCGGTGAAGCCGGACACGCGAAATTGTAGATTTGTTCAACTTCGAGCAAGATCGGTTCGGTTACGTCGTGCCGTATAAGCTCAAAATTATAATTATCGAGCAGATGAAGAATATTCCGCCGCGAACCTGTAAAAAAATTATCGAGACAAATAACCTCGTTTCCTTCATTTAAAAGCCGCTCGCAAAGGTGTGAGCCTATAAATCCTGCGCCGCCTGTAACAAGTATTCGCATAAAATACAATTATTACCACAAATACGGCTGATTTAACATTACAGAATTTTGAATTGTCACGGGATTTTTATTTCGTCAATCGTTGCATCTTTTACTTCCGTATTGAATTTGCGGTAGTTATAAGATTTTATTACTTGATTGACCGCGATATTTTTGAAAAGTAAAACGCGCACGGAAAGATTTATATCAACAGAAGACGGCAGCCAAATTTCATCGTTGACTCGTTCCTGTTCGAGCGTGAACGACGCGCCTTGACGCAGCTTTGCCAACAAACCGCCGCCGACTTTATAACTGTCCGCCAAAACCGCTTCGATTCTGGCGACCTGTTTGTCCTGTTCGTCAATCCACATCACGCCCGCCGTTTTGCCGAAAAATTTCAGAAAACTTTTTGCCTTATCAAAATTAAAATTCGGATTCGGCTCGAAATCGAAAACGATCACGTCGCGTCCTTTTAAGCGTTCGCGGCGCGGATTTATCAAATTCGATGCGCGCAAAACTTCGGCAATCGAAATTCGGTTGCTTTCTTCATCAGGCGTTCCCGTCGCTGCTTGTTTAACGGCTTTGGCTTCATCTTTGGCAATCTGTTTTTCGATTTCGGCAACCCGCTTTTCAACTTCTTTGTCCTCGTCTTTTTGCTGTTCGGGCGTTAACGGTTTGCCGTTTTTCTCAATTTTACGGATGATTCGATAACCTTTGTAGAACGAAAGTTGATTTGTTTCCGATTCTGTCTCACGAAGCTGTCCTTTGTCGGAAATTTCCCGGCTGATTACTTTCTGCGTGTAGGAATAATTTTCGAGAATTTCTTCAAATTTGTCTTCGTTCGCCTGTAATTCGCCCAAAAGTTTTGCGATGTCGGGCAGAGGTTCATTGGAGGTATTCGGGAAATTAAATTCGGATTCGGCGATTTGTTTGTTGTGTTCGATCTGGTCGAAACGAATTTCATACGCATCTTCGCCGTTCGTAATTCTCACCTTAAATGCTTCCTTTACGCCCGTTACCGAACGATAATCAGAATAATCAAACGTCTGCATCGTATCGCCGAGAGGAATTTCTTCGCGCAGCAAAAGATTCGTCCCCGCGCCGAAATACAATTTTATCGGAACACCTTTCGCCGTTGTCAAAAGAATTACGTTGAGACGGTTTCCATCTATTATTGTCTGTCCGCCGGACGTGAGTTTCGATTTATCTTGTTTGTAATCGAGCCACAAAGTATTTCTGAAATCCGCTAAAGTTTGGAAATCACGGCTTTCATCACCGACAAATGTTTTTAAACCTTCACGCGAATCGCGTATCCAACCCGACTTTCCGTTAAACCCGGCTTCGACTTCAAAACCGTCGAAGTCGTAAAACTCGTTATAAAAAGCCGGCGCGGCACTCTGCATCATAAAATTGCCTTCCGCACCGTCTTTTAATCTGGTTATCAAACCTTTTTTCTGCCGCGATGAAACTTTTTCGATGTTCTTTTTCCCGCCGAGAACTTTTTCCGCCGCTTTCAAAATTTTCTGCGGAGATTGTGCGGAGATTTCTCCGGCTAAAACGAAACACAGACCGACGAATAAAAATGTGACAACAAATTTTTTCATTTGATTAAAAAGGAAGAGTATTTTGAGTTATTCAGCAGATGACATAATCAAGCCGGAGTTTGCCTGAAAAAATCTAAACTTTTTACTGTAAGATTTCATCAATAGCTTTCTCATAAACTTCGACCTTGCGTTTCGCGCGTTTTACGTCCGCATAATCGTCGCTGTAATCTTTCCGTAGTGAGGCGAGTTCCGCATCATATTCTATTTTCTGAGCGATTAGTTTGCCGAGTGCTTCACTCAATTTAGAGAATTCCGACGGCTTGACCGCTAAAATTTTCTCTAAATATTTGTTCGTCAAATCCAATTTAAACCGGAGTTGTTTTACTTTCGGAAACTCTTCCGTATAACTTACCAACAAATCTTCGATCCCGGCTTCAAGCGCAACTTTTTTCAAAAGCACTTCGGCATAAGCAGGAGAATTTTTTATTATCTGTAAATCATTCGCCGATTTTTGCGTCGTTTTCGTTTGTGCGAAATTCAAAGTCGTGAGACACAGTAAAAAAAACACGATTGAAATATACTTTTTCATAATTTCCGTTATCTAGTTAGCTTCGGCATCAAACGTGCTTTCCTCAAGCGGTTGATTGAATAAAAATCCGCTGATAACAAAATTCCATTCAATTTCGGTTGCGCCGCGTGTTCCTGAAACAGAATATTGCAAATCATATTTATGCGGCAAAGTCATACCGCTTTCTTCTTTGTAATCCGAAAAATTTTCTGTAACCTTCAGTCGTGTTTCGTTTTGCCGTGAAGATGTCTCCGGCGTTAATCCCGCTGCGGCAGAGAAAATTCGGTTATATTGTGTGCGAACGTGACGAAAAGTTTCTTTATCGAAATAAAACTGCACATTCACATCGCCCTTCGGTGAATAACCGAGGACATAAGTTTCTTTGCCGTCAATTTTTTTTGTTCCGTCAAAAGAGATTTTTAATTTTTGCTCCGACGGATTTATCAAAACCCACGAAGTTGAAAGCGTTCCGCCGAGCATACTTTCTTCCATCAACATATTATTCGAGAGAATAAAATTTCCCAATGGCGAACGCTGACCGACTCTGACATAAGCAGCCTTTACCTTTTTTCCGTCATAACTGAATTTTTCAAACGGGTAATCAACGGCATTTAAATTCAATCCCCAAAAGTTTTTCATTCCGGCGGAAGCCATCACGATTCTGCCTTTTGCGGGTAAATTTTTCGGCGAGATAAAGTTAACCGCCGCTTCGCCGACGATAACTCTACTCGTATTTTTCGAGCGAACTTCGGCAGTTCCGATTGAATCGAGATGTTTTGCCAGAATATCTTCGGCTTTCATTTTCTGAGCGAAAACAGAAGCAGACAAAAGTTCGATAAAAAGCACAAAAAGTACTGCGGATTTATAAATTTTCATATATTTATCTTGATAGAAATCAAACGATAAAAGCTACATTACAGCACTTTTACTTAATAAGGCAAGCAAAATTTCAGTTCGCCGCCGCATCACAGGAATTTAATGTGAAATCGTCATCTGAATCCGCTTCAACAACGCCGTCGCCGAATGTCTGGTATTCTTCGATAGTTTGAAAATAAGCGGAAATATTGTCTAAAATTTCCTGCGCCGAATGCGAATGATAAAGCGTCTGACGAAATAATGCGCCGCCGCGCAAGCCTTTCGTGAAATGTCCGGCGAGTTGCTTCATTTTGCCGAGCGCGGCTTTTTCGGGCATTTCTTCCTGCACCATCTCAAAAAATTCGAGTAGAACGTCTTTTTTCTCTTCCAAATCCGGTTGATAAATTTCGCGCCCGTTTAAAGCGTCGTCAATCTGCCGGAATATCCAAGGATTCTGCATCGCGCCGCGTCCGATCAAAATTCCGTCAACGCCCGTTTCTTTGAATTTTTCGAGCGCAAATTTTACGCTCGTTACATCGCCGTTGCCCGAAACGGGGATTTTCACGGCTTCTTTAACCGCTTTGATAATGTCCCAATTCGCCTCACCTTTATAACCTTGTTCGCGCGTCCGACCGTGAACCTGAATATGCTCAACGCCGCATTGTTCCGCCATTTTCGCCACTTCGACGGCGTTGATCGTCGCGTCGGAAAAACCCGTGCGAATCTTCAACGTCAGCGGGATCGAAATAGATTTTTTGATCTCCGTCAAGATCGTCTCCAGATTCGGCAAATCTTTTAAAAGTCCTGAACCGCCGCCTTTTTTAACGACCTTCGGCGCGGGACAACCGCAATTGACATCCAAAATATCCGCGCCGACCTCTTCCGCCATCTCTGCGCCCAACGCCATCCGATTCACTTCGCCGCCGAAAATCTGCACCGCAAATGGGCGTTCTTCCTCGGCAAATTTCATCTGCCGCTTCGCCTTCGGATTATGCCGCGTCAAACCCTCGACCGAAATAAATTCAGACACCGACAGACCGACACCGCCGCGCCGCTTGATCAAACGCCGAAAAGTGTAATCCGTCACACCCGCCATCGGCGACAGCACGAGCGGCGGATTGATTTCGATATTTCTTACTTTGAAAGGTTTCATTTTCAAGATTTCTGATATTTCAATCCTTTAATAAATCGAAAATCTTTGACATTGTATGTTATCAACGTCAAATCATTTTCCAAACACGTCGCGGCAATAATTGCATCGCGGAACATTAAATTATGACTTTTTGAATAAATGCGAATTAATTGAAGTGTTCTTTATGAAACAGATTTATCAAAATGAATTAAATCGAATCGCAAGAGATATTTTTCGATTTTTTGAATTTCCGGTTTGTTTTTCGAGCCTTTTATAAGTTCCGCATAAACAGTCGCATCAAGCGCACAAGATAAGTTTTCAACAAACAATTTTAGATTCAAGTCGCCTTATAAGAATGGCAATGAAAATATTAATGTCAATCAGATACTCAATCATTTTTCAATGACCTGTTGTTTGTCTTTTTCCGCAAATCACGCGCAATTTCTTCGACCGATTCTTCACGGTCAGCCCATAATCCTAAAATCTCCTCATCTTCGACCGAGTTTTCCTGTTTTGCCATTTGGTCGAGATTCGACAAAACTTTTTCCGCCGAATCTTCGGAGACAAAACGGTAAGTTCGATTCAATTTCTGCGGAATTTCAATCGTTATCTGTCCCATAATACTGAAAATTATAGCATAACTAATTACCGTAAAATCTGACTTTATTCAAATAAATTTTCCAGTAAATCTTCGATCCTGATATTTCCGAAAACATCCTCATTTCTCAATTGGTCTTTTACGATGCCGAGAATTTCATTCAACTTGCCGATCTTGCCGCGGCTCGTCAAATCTTCAATGTCGGATTCCATCCATTTTATTTTTTCTTCCAATTTTTTCTTTTCGGATTTCAAATTCAAACCTTTAACGCCGAAAAAGCTGAAGTATTTTTGCAGCGGAAAATAACGCGGGTGTTGTTCGGTAAAAAAGATTTGGGCTTCGAGGTCTTCGGTTTGTTCCTTCAAAGCCTGATTGTATATTTTCAGTTTTTCGTCGCTCAATTTTTCAAGATCGTCTTCTTCTTTTTGCAGCCATTCCAACTCCAAAACAAGCAGCGTATGCAGATCATTTTCCTTGTAAGCGGCGGTCAGACGTTTCATCAAAACTTCCTTTTCCTTTTGCTTTTCCGCGTCGCGTTCCAAATCCGGGTGAAATACTTTTGCCAGACTTTTATAAATTCCGGCGATACTTTTATGTTTCGCTTCTTCGACCTCTTTTTCGCGTTCTTCTTTTTCGATCTGTTTTTTCGTCTTTTTGCGCTTCGGTTCGGCGTTTTCCTTGTCTTCGATCTGTTCTTTGACGCTGCCGACCTTCTCGAACATTTTGCGGATTATCTCTTCTTCGCTCAGATCCGAACTAAGATCGTCGAGGTCAACGTCGAAACCCATCTCTTTAAATGTTTCCGACATATCGTTTTTTATCGCCTGAAAATCCGATTCGACCAGTTCTTCGTAACTTTCGCCTTCGAGAAATTCAATGATTTCCTTTAATTCATCATCATATTCTTCGCGGCTGAAGTCTGAAAACTGGTTGATTTGCGCCGTTATCATCGCCTTCAACGCTTCTTTGTCAATATCCGAAAGTTTTTCCCCGCGTGTCTTATAAAACTCATAAAAAATCTTTGCCGAACGGCTGTGCAAAGATGAGATTTTTATTTCCAAAGGGCTGATATATTTGCCGTAATAATCGAGTTTTTCGTTCAAATCCTTGGCGGTTTTTTCTTTCTCCGACTGCAATTTTTCCAGTTTGTTTATCAGCCGGTTAAACGTCTGTTGTTGTTTATTCAACTTTTGCTTAATTTTTTTTCCTATAATTAATTGGTTCTGTTTTTTCATCTTCGTTTAGAATTTCGGTTTCAAGTGTAAAACCGTCTGCTAATCGTCGTTTGCAGAAATATATTCAAAATTATATCCAGCACGATCACACTTTTAATACCGACAATAAAATTACGGCGGTTTCTCGCGCCCGAATTGACAACTATTAACTCAGTCCATCTTACCAATTATTTTTATGGTTTCAATGCTTGAGTTACAGACTTTTGCAAATGTTCGATGAGTCGTTCTTTGTAGTCAATTTGTAATTTTTAAACTTTTCGGCGATAGCTTTGCAGCGCAGTTTCTATTTTGATTATTCCTAACTTTAAATTCTGTTTTGAGAATTCACCTTAAAGCGAGCCGTAAAAAGTCGGATTTATTTTCTTAAAGATTGTAATTGAGTTGAAAAAAAAGAATTGCGTGAGGTGATTTATTAAAATATGTCGGCAAATGACTTTTAAGGATTTTATTATGTGAAATGAGCTGCTCGTTTATTCGGATTTGATTTTAGTAAATGTAATAAGAGTAACATCAGGCTGCAAATAACCGGAACGAAAAACGCGGTTTTTAAGCCGCCCGCCGCCGAAGAAACTAAGCCGATTAACCATAAAAAAAATATTCCGCTAAAACTTGACAGTAAAAATAAATAGTTAATCAGTTCAGGAGCTTTTTTCTCGAATTTTGCCGAAGCCAAAGCAATCGTGGTCGGAAATATCGGAGCCGTGCCGAATCCGGTGAGTAACGCACCGGCTGATATTAAAATGAGATGTTCACTCGAAATTATCAGAATCTGACCGGCGACGACCAAAATCAAACCGTATATAATCAACTTTCTTTCGCTGATTCTTTCCAGAAAAATCGAAGACAGCAGACGGCTTAAAAGAAATCCCGTCCAATAGACAAACGGCACGACAAGCCAGATTTCCGAAGCGGCAAAGCGTTTTGCGTATGTCGGCAGCCAACCGCTCAAAGACGCTTCGACACCGATTTGAAGAAAAATCGTCAAGGCGAAAATCCACCCTGCGCCGAACTCTAATAATTTTTCGCTCCACGATAAAACGGATTCTTTCCGGTCAGCGACAAGTCGAAAATCTCTCTGCCGGAAAAGCAGACCGAAAAACGCCGCGCCCGTTAGAGCAATTGCAAGTAATGAATAATTTAGACGCGCGCCGGTTGTTAATTGTAAAAATATCAGCGGACTTAAAACTGCACCTAACGCCCAGAAAAAATTGAGCAAATTTATCGCTCCGGCACGCTTGTTTCCGGCGTTTTGCGAAACGATCAGAGTCGTCGTCGGAATAATAAACCCGATGGCGATGCCGTTTATAAGTGATGAAAAAAATCCGATTTCCCAAGTGCCGTTACCGATTCCGAGAAGCGAAATTATAATTAACCCGAAACCGGTAAACAAAATCTTACGTGAACTGATGCGCGAATATAAAAACGAGGCGGCGAGCGTGCCGCACATTCCGCCGAGTGATTGCGCGGCGAGAAAATAGCCGCCTTCAGCGTCATTAATTTTCCATTTTTCGGAAAGAAACGGCAAAATCGGACCGAGAAATGTGTTGACCGTGCCGATTAAAATAAAACTTATGTAAGAAAACAAACGGGCGTTTTTTTCTGCGGTTAGTGATTGGGCGGGCATTATTTTTTCGCTTCGGCGGTTGACTGGCGTATTATCAGTTCCGGTTCGACGCTGACTTCATTGGGAAAGGTTCCGTCCGAGCCGGAAAGAATTTTGTCCAAAAGATTTTTTACGCCAAGTTCGCCCATCTTTTTAAGCGGCTGGCGGATTGTAGTTAATAGCGGATTTGTAAAACGCGCTTCGTAAATATCATCAAAACCGATGACGGAAACATCGCGCGGAACTTCCAGACCGGCTTCGCGCAGTGCCAAAATCGCGCCGATTGCCGAAATATCATTAAAAGCGATCAACGCCGTAAATTTTGCGCCGCCATCGAGAAGTTTTTTGGCGGCAATATATCCGGGTTCGGGCGATGGAATGTCTCCGACTAATTGCGAAATCATATTTTCCTCTATCCGAATTCCTTCTTCACGCGCCGCATTACAAGTCGCCTGAAAACGAATTTCCGTATCAGAGCTAAAGTTTTGTCCTTTGACAACCGCGATTTTTTCGTGACCCAATTTCCTCAAATGCCGGACGGAAAGACGCGCCGCTGTTTCGTGATTAAGAATAATATTTGTTATGCCTTCGATGTCGTCGTGACCTGAAATAGAAACGACCGGCAAATAAGTTTGGTTGTTCTGCGGCGTATCAATTGCCAAAATTCCTTCGACACATCTTTCGATAAAAAAATGTGAATAGCGTTCGATATATTCCTGTTTGTGGCGATGACTTCCAACGAAATAATAGAAATTTTCCGCCAGAAGTTTTTCTTCTACGCCGCTTAAAACCATCGAAGAATATCCGCCGCTCAATTCAGGAATCAAAACGCCGATTGTGTGTGTCCGTTGTGCGCGAAACGATCTGGCAATGTAATTCGGACGATAATTTAAACGCCGCGCCGCTTCAAAAATGCGATCCTGTGTTTCTTTCGGAATGGAATCAGCCGTCGGCGCGGAATTTAAAACCAGAGAAACCGCCGTCGGAGAAAGGTTTAATGACGATGCGACATCTTTTAAGGTAACGTTTTTTTGTTTAAAAGAAGTACTGGATTTTCCCGCTTCTTTATTAACATTCGGCATTTGATAAGTTTCGCACAAAAACTAACTTTCAGACAATACATATTTGGGATATTACTAATTTGTTAAATATTCGTTGACTAGATATTTAGTTGTGTGATATAACAAATCATAAGTTACTAAAACGATTTACTAAGACTAAATTAAATCAAAAAAAAGATTGAAATACGGAAAGCAGATCTCTAAAAAGATTTGACAATAGCCATCGTCTAAACTCCGCTTTTCAAATTGAGTGGGAGATTTTGAGGAAAAATATGCTTCAACAAAGAAAAACTAATTTTATTAATATAATTTTCAGCATTTTGCTTGTTATCGGATTTGCAACAATTGCAAATGCCCAATTTCGTGCGGCTTTTCAAGGAACAATTACCGATGTTGCCGGGGCAGTCGTCCCCGGTGCCACTGTTATTCTAACAAATAGCGAAACAGGGCGATCACAAAAATCAGTTTCGAGTGACAATGGCTTTTTTAGGTTTTCGGGTTTAGCTCCCGGACGATATTCGATTAGCGTTGAAAAGGAAGGATTTGCCAAAAAAGATATTGAAAGAGTTGATATTGCAGGTGAAACAGCCCAAGGATTCGATATAGCACTTAATCTTGAAGGTGTGAGTGCTACCGTTGAAGTAGGCGTTGAAGAAACTACTCTTCAAACAGAAAATCCGAATGTTCAAAATACAGTCGGCACACAGGAAGTTCGTGACTTACCGCAAACAGGTCGTAATCCGTATGAATTGCTTCGTTTAACACCGGGCATTATTGGAGCTTTTGGACGCGATGGGGGCGGGAACGCAGTTAATTTTCCCAATGCCACCGGACCAGGCGGTACGAATGCTTCAATCTTTCAATCTGAAAATCAGGTTCCTATTAGTGCTGCCGGACAGCGTATTGACGCTAATAATTTTCAGCTTGATGGAGTAAGCATCAACAGTTTGCAATATGGAGGCGCAGCGGTTCTTACGCCGAATCAGGAATCTATTAAAGAAATCGTAGTTTCGAGTTCGAGTTTTTCCGCTGAAGACGGACGCAATTCCGGCGCACAAGTTAGAACTGTTTCACAAAACGGAACAAATCAATATCATGGGAGTTTGTTTTTTAATTACAACGATCCTAAACTAAATGCTTATAACGCTTATCGAGGAAATTCTCTGCGTAGAGCCGATCCGAGTCGAGTTGAAAATCGTGCCAGACAATTCGGAGGAAGTTTCGGTGGTCCATTGCCTTTTTTGAATTTCGGTCAAGGCGGTCCGGTTACGACGAGCGGAAAAGATCGTCTGTTCTTTTTTGCTTCATATGAAGGTTTAAGAAACAATACAAATAATACTTACCAAGCTTTTGTTGAAACCCAACAATATCGTCAGCAAGTAATTAACGCGCGTCCAAACGGCACAACAGCACGAATTTTTCAGCTTCCTGGTATCGCTCCGCGCATTGCCGGTATAGTTCCGACAACCTGTTTTGCCGTTTTTGGTGGTGCATCTACGGATCGTTGCCGTGATGTAACGGGTGGCTTGGATTTAGGGTCTGTAACCGGAACGCGAAATAATTATTTACCATTAGGTGGAGGAGTCGGAAGAGCCGACATTGGCGGCGGTTTTGACGGTGTTCCTGACATTATTTTGGCAACATTTTTCAATCCTAACAGTCAGCGTGGTGACCAATATAATGCCCGCGTTGATTATAATTTGAACGATGCGAACAAAGTCGCTGTTACTACATATGTTACGACACGCAATGATCTTTTTGCTGATGTTGCTTCGCGTAGTCGTCCAAATAGTGATTTACGTGATAAACCACTAAATTATATTATTACCGGAATTGTTGTCAGCAATTTGTCAGCAACTATATTAAATGAGTTTCGTGTGAACTTTACGCGATTTCGTTCAGATCAGGTTGCGGCGGCTCAGGAAACAAATTTTGGTATTCCGAATATCGAAGTCGAAGGTTTACCTTTTGACCGCGTTCGTTTTGGAATTTCACGCAACGAAACGACTCCAGCTATATTTTCACAAAATACATTTGAAATTAGCGATACCTTAACCAAAGTTTTCGGCAATCACGCCGTCAAATTCGGCGGTGCATTTCGTCGAGAATTTGATAACAACAGTCTGGTTGGCGGTGCGCGTCCCAAATACTCGTTTGTCGGACTTTTCAATCTGGCAAATGATACGCCAATTTTTGAGGAAATTAACGCTGATCCATCAACCGGCTTACCGGCTGATGCGCAACGCTTCTTTCGTTCCAGTGATTATTCAGTCTTCGTCCAGGATGATTGGAAAGTATTCAGGAACTTGACTTTGAATCTTGGTTTACGTTATGAGTATTTTCCGCCTCTGACTGAAAAGGAAAATCGATTGACCGACTTGCAACTTGGATCAGGTGTGCAAACACTGCAGGATGCACGACTGGTTTCGGTTAATACTTTGTTTGATAAGGATACAAATAATTTCGGACCGCGTATCGGCTTTGCTTACAGCCCTGATTTCAAAAACTCAAAAGGTTTCCTGAAATATTTCAGCAACAAAATAGTTTTGCGCGGCGGCGGCGGCATTTACCACAATCGCATTCAAAATGTTCTTTTCACAAATTCGCGCGGCAACCCGCCGTTTTTTGCCCGTTATAGTATTTGTTGCGGAACAGCACCGACTGATTTCGGTTCACCGTTTGCCGGAGGACAAATTTTATATGCACTGGGTTCTACCAATTCGTCAAACAGTTTTCCTCGTAATCCTATTCTGGGATTGGGTATTAATCCAGCAACAGGATTACCTAATCCCGGTTCGCCCGCTGTTGAAATTTATGGTAGTAATAGTTATCAGCCAAATCCAACAGTCTATAAATACTCACTTGATCTACAATATGAAATGCCTTATCAAATTGTTACATCAATCGGTTATGAGGGAAATCTCAGCCGGAATTTACAGCGTTTAATTGATTTAAATCAATTTTTTACTCCGCTTGTCGGGGCTTCCGCTGTCCGATATGTAAGTCCTGACGTTACAGCAAATTATAATGGTATGAATCTGCGCGTCGAACGACGATTTGCTCAGGGCTATCAACTATCAATGAATTATCGTTTCAGCAAAAGTATTGATTCACTTTCGAATGCGGGACCCGGCGCGCAAACCAATCAAACTTATCCGATTGATTTAGAGCAGGAAGTTGGTCCTTCGGATTTTGATTCACGGCACAATTTTGTAATGTCGGGATTATATCAAATACCGTTTTTTAGTGATAAATCTACTCTTGCCGGAAAGTTGCTCGGCGGTTTCGAGTTAAGTGGCATTTTATCATACAACACGGGGTTTCCGTGGACACCTAAACTAGGACGTGAAGTGCGAACTTCAACCGGAGCAGGTATTTTTCCAATTCGCCCAATTGCTTATTTTGGAGGTGTTCAACAAAACACCTCCAACGGTAGTTTTTTAACACCGAATGGCTATTTTACGGGCGGCGGCAGTCGTTATTTCAGTCTTGATGTAAATCCGAATCCACTTGGAGGAGATCCGCGACTTCAAGATAATCGTCCCGGAATCGGTCGAAATAGTTTTAGAGGTCCAAATTATTTTTCGGTTGATATGAGTCTTTCTAAAAAATTCGGTTTACCGGGATTAGGAATTTTAGGAGAAGATCGCAGTCTTGAATTGAGAGTAAATGCTTTTAACCTGTTTAATAGATTAAATCTTCAGCAATTCGGATTTTTCAGTTCAGGCACTTTCGTTAATAATGCAAATTTCGGTGAGCCGGATGGTGCATTAGCCGGTCGAACTATTTCACTTCAAGCGAGATTTAGGTTTTAACAATCGTTAATGAAAAGTCGGCGAGTCAAGTTAACTGAGATTCGCCGACTTTTTTTATGGTTAATTGTTTAACAGTTTATTTACTTTGTTAGAATTGAGATTAATTTATGACTATTCTCAATAGTAATGTTTAATTTATTATTAGATAAGTCAGTTTAGTTCCAAATACAATTTCAAAAATATAGGATGAAGAAAAGTCTTTTTTATAAACGGCAAAAAAAGTGGCTATCGCTTTTAGTCTTAGTCGTTTTTTTAGCCGTTCATTTTTCCGCACTAGCTCAAAAACCGCTTCAATCGAAAAAATCATCCGATCTCGAAAATAAGGTTGAAGGTTTATTACAAAAGATGACCTTAGCCGAAAAACTCGGTCAGCTTCAGCAGCTTGACGGCGAAGCGAACGGGAAATATCGCCCGGAACATCTTGAACTGGCGCGGAAAGGTTTGCTCGGTTCGACGTTGAACGTGCGCGGCGCGGCGATGTCGAATGAATTACAGCGAGCCGCGCTTGAATCGCGTTTGAAAATTCCGATTCTTTTCGGCTTTGACGTTATTCACGGTTATCGTACGATTTTTCCAGTTCCGCTCGGCGAATCAGCTAGTTGGGATTTGGATTTGATGGAAAATTCGGCGGCGATTGCGGCTGCGGAATCTCGTGCGGCGGGCGTTCATTGGACGTTTGCGCCGATGGTTGACATTTCGCGCGACCCGCGTTGGGGACGAATTATCGAAGGCGCGGGCGAAGATACTTTTCTCGGTTCAAAAATCGCGTATGCGCGCGTTCGCGGTTTTCAGGGCGCGGATTACAGCCAGCCGAATCGTGTGTTGGCGACGGCGAAACATTGGATCGGTTACGGCGCGGCGGAAGCCGGACGCGATTACAATACGACGAACATCAGCGAACGCAGTCTGCGCGAAAATTATCTGCCGCCTTTTAAAGCGGCGATTGATGCCGGAGTCGGTTCGTTTATGACGGCGTTTAACGATCTCGACGGTGTTCCTTCGACCGCAAATCCTTATATTTTGAAAGATATTCTGCGCGATCAATGGAATTTTGACGGTCTCGTCGTCAGCGATTACACCGCCGTGATGGAATTGATGTTTCACGGTTTGGCGAAGGACGAACCGAGCGCGGCGATGTATGGAATGAACGCCGGAACCGATATGGAGATGGTTTCGCGGCTTTACAATAAATATGGCGAAGATTTAGTAAAGCAAAATAAAGTTTCGGTTGAAACGATAGATAACGCCGTTCGCCACATTCTGCGTATCAAATTTCGACTCGGATTATTCGATAAACCGTTCGCCGACGAAAAACGCGAAAAAGCGGAAGTTTTCAAATCTGCGAATCTGAAAGCCGCCGAAATTACCGCCGAAAAATCGTTCGTTTTGCTGAAAAATGACAACGAAACTCTGCCGATCAGCAAAAATATCAAGTCAATCGCGGTCATCGGCGATCTGGCGAGCAACAAAAGAGAAATGAACGGCAACTGGACGGGCGACGGTCAGCCGAACGATCCGATCACCGTTCTCGAAGCGTTGAAGCAAAAATATCCGAAGATAAATATTCGCTACGAAAAGGGTTGCGACGCATATTGCAAAACGGACGAAGGTTTTGCGGCAGCGGTCGAAGCGGCGGAAAATGCGGATTTTACTATTATGGTAATAGGTGAATCTGCGGATATGTCGGCGGAAGCCGCTTCGCGTTCGGACATAAATCTGCCCGGAATGCAGACGGATTTGGTCAAGAAAATTCACGAAAGCGGCAAACCTTACGCCGTCGTTTTAATGAACGGCAGACCTCTGACGATAAATTGGCTGGCGGAAAATTCTCCGGCGATTCTCGAAACCTGGTTCGCCGGAACGATGGCGGGAAACGCGATTATTGACACGCTTTTCGGCGACGCGAATCCGGGCGGAAAACTTCCCGTTACATTTCCGCGTTCAGTCGGGCAAATTCCGATTTATTATAATCACAAAAACACCGGAAGACCGTTTTTAGCCGATCAAAAATACACATCAAAATATCTCGACATTCCGAATTCGCCGCTTTATCCGTTTGGTTACGGTTTGAGTTACACCAGTTTCGATTATGGAAAATTAAAACTCGACAAATTGAAAATTCAGCTGAACGAAAATGTAAAAGTTTCGATTGAAATTACGAACACGGGCAAATATGCAGGCGATGAAGTCGTCCAACTTTACATCCACGACATTGCGGCGACAGTTACGCGCCCGGTCAGAGAATTGCGCGGTTTTCAGCGAGTTTCTCTCAAGGCGAAAGAAACGAAAACAGTTGAATTTACGCTTACGCCGGAAGATTTGAAATTTTACGACCGCGATATGAAGCGCGTTCTCGAACCGGGCAAATTCCAGATAATTGTCGGCGGCGACAGCGACAGCGGTTTGCAAAGCACTCTTGAAGTTCTTGATCCGACAAAAACCGAAGTTGTCGAAAACACACAAATTCCGCCCGCGCCGACAACTCCGAATCCGGCGGCAAGTGTTTCCACGGCTGACAATAATTTTCTCGAAGATATGCAAAAGCGCAGTTTTGAGTATTTTTGGGAAAATACAAATCCGAAAAATGGTCTGACGCTCGATCGCGTCGGCGTAGATGGAAAACGCCTGCCGAAAGATCATCGCGCTTACAATATTTCAAGCACAGCCGCTTCTGGATTTGCCTTGAGCGGAAACTGCATCGCCGCCGATAGAGGTTGGAAATCAAAAGACGAAACGAGAGCGCGAACAAAAGCGGCGTTACAATTTTTCGCTGAAAAAGCCACGAACAAAAACGGTTGGTTTTATCATTGGATGGATTTTGAAACAGGAGAACGGCGTTGGAAAAGCGAAATTTCTTCGATTGATACGGCGTTGCTTTTAGGCGGAGTTTTAAATGCGAAACAGTGTTTTTCGGACGATGCGGAAATCGTCAATCTCGCCGATAAAATTTACCAACGCGTTGATTTTCAATGGATGCTCGGCGAAAATCAATTTATTCTCTCGCACGGCTGGAAACCGGAAACCGGATTTTTAAAGCAGGATTGGGACGATTACAGCGAACATTTGATGCTTTACATTATGGCGATCGGTTCGCCGACACATCCGATTTCGCCGGAATCCTGGTTTGCGTGGGAACGTGATTGGTTCGAATACGGAAATTACCGTTATCTCGCTTCGGTCGCGCCGCTTTTTACCCATCAATATTCGCAGGCTTACGTTGATTTTAGAAACCGCCGCGAACATCGTCCGCCGTTTGTTGATTATTACGCAAATTCCGTAACGGCGACACGCGCGTCGCAGAAATACTTCGTAGATGTTTTAAGCAAAAAATTCCCGAAATATTCGCCGACGATGTGGGGCGTAAGCGCGTCGGACAGCGAAAAAGGCTACGTCGCCTGGGGCGCACCGCCCGCGACGGGAAATATTGACGGCTCGGTCGTCCCTTATGCTGCAGCCGGTTCGCTGATGTTCACGCCGGATATAACTCTGCCTGTGTTAAAGGAAATTAAGGCAAAATACGGCAATGAAGTTTACGGGAAATATGGTTTTGCCGACGCTTTTAATCCGAATGACGGTTGGGTTGACGGCGATGTTTTGGGAATTGATCAGGGAATTTCGCTCATCAGCGCGGAAAATTTGCGAAGCGGGAAAAACTGGTTCTGGTTTATGTCAAACCCGGAAATTCGTCTGGCATTGGAGAAAATTCAACTAAATTGAGCAGGAAATGTTTAAAATGAATTCAAAAAATATAGAAATCTTCAGAAGAGCAATTTTTCTTTGCTCTTTTTTTTGCTTCACGCTTTTGAGCGCGGTTCCGATTTTTGCAGCTTATAAAACGGTCGGCGATGTTACAAAAATTAATGAAACGAAAACAAATGGAGTAATTTTGCAGATGTCGAGCGGCGCGAAAGTTTCGGTCGAATTTTTCGATACGAACGCGATTCGCGTTCGCGTTGCGCCGAAAGGCGTTTTCGAGCGTGAATTTTCTTATGCTTTTGATGAATCGGTTTATTCAAAAACGCGCCGAATTCCGAAAATAAAGGTTTCGCAAAACGAAGATCAAATTATTTTAATTAATGAAAACGGTGCGAAAGCGATCATTGAAAAAAAAACATTCGCTGTTAAAATTTTAAGCGAAACGGGCGAAACTGTTCTCGAAGACGACCATAAACATCCGACCGTTTTTGACGACGAAACGGGCGAAATTCAGACGACCAAACTCAGAAAAAGCGAAGTTGAAACGTATTACGGTTTCGGAGAAAAAGCGTTTATCGAAATGTCGCGTAACGGAAAATATATCGTCAATTGGAACACCGATACGTTCGCTTATCCGGTCGGCACAGATCCGATTTACGAATCAATTCCGTTTTTCTACGCGCTTTACGACGGCAAATCTTACGGTTTGTTTTTCAACAACACTTTCCGCACATATTTCGATATGGGCAAAACTTCGCCCGAACGCTACAGTTTCGGCGCGGACGGCGGCGAACTCGATTATTTTGTTTTCACAGGCGGCGCGGACGGTTCGCCAAAAAATGTCTTGACGGATTATGCAAATTTGACGGGCAAAACGCCGCTTCCGCCGATCTGGGCGTTGGGCAATCAGCAATCGCGCTGGTCGTATTTTCCCGAATCGCGCGTCCGCGAAATCGCCGAAGGGTTTCGCAAGAACAAAATTCCGGCGGATGTCATCTATCTCGACGTTGATTATATGAACGGCTACCGCGTTTTTACTTGGGACAAAGAACGCTTTCCGAATCCGCAAAAGATGATCGCAGATTTGAAAGCCGACGGTTTTAAAACCGTCTTGATAATTGATCCAGGAATCAAACAGGACGAAAATTATCCGGTTTACAATGACGGTTTGAAAAATAATATTTTCGTCAAAAACGCCGACGGTTCGCTGTTGATCCGCAACGCTTGGGCGGCGGAATCGGCGTTTCCTGATTTTACCGATCCGAAAGCAAGACAATGGTTCGGCGCGCAATATAAAAAGCATTATCTCGAAGAAGGCGTTGCCGGATTTTGGAACGATATGAACGAGCCGGGAGTTTTCATCACGGAAAATTACGAAAGACCGGAAACTTTGCATCATCCGGCGAAAACTTTCGCTTACGATACGCCGCACAACGGCGACGGAATGCCGGACACGCATCGCCGTTATCATAATGTTTACGGGATGCAGATGGCGCGTTCGACATTTGAAGGCTTGAAAAAACTCGCGCCGGAAACGCGACCGTTCGTGCTGACTCGCGCCGGATTTGCAGGCGTTCAGAGGTTTTCGGCGGTTTGGACGGGCGACAATGTGGCGAGTTGGGATAATCTCGCGCTTTCGATTCCGATGCTGACGAATCTGAGCGTTTCGGGCGTGCCGTTCGTCGGCTGTGATGTCGGCGGTTTTGCGGATATGCCGTCGGGCGAACTTTACGCGCGTTGGCTGCAAGCCGCCGCTTTAACGCCGTTTTTCCGTTCACATTCGGTCGGTTGGGTCGGCAACAAAGAACCCTGGGAATTCGGCGAAGAATTTACGAAAATTAATCGCAAAACCGTCGAACTTCGTTATCAATTTTTGCCGTATCTTTACACGCTTTTTTACCAGCACGAAAAAACCGGCGAACCCGTAATGCGCCCGCTCTGGTATGAATTTCCGAACGACAAAGGAACTTATTTGATAAACGACGAATATATGGTCGGCAGCGACGTTTTAGTTGCGCCCGTCGTGCGCGAAGGTGCGGAAACGCATGGGATTTATCTTCCGGTCGGCGCGGATTGGATTGATTGGTGGACGGGCGAAAAGTTTGAAAGCGGAAAAACACATTACCTAAAAACGCCACTCGACAAGCTGCCGATTTTCGTCCGCGCCGGTGCGGTAATTCCGACGCAAAGCGTGATTCAGAATACGGGTGAAATGCCGAATGCGCCGGTAACTTTAAATGTTATCGGCGAAATTCCAAACAGTAAAACAGAAAATTTTACGCTTTTCCAAGATTCGGGAGAAGGTTACGCCTATCGCGGAAATGAACGGCGCGAAATAAAAATCAAGCGCACGGGAAACGCTCTCAAATTTAGTGAAAACGGCAACTTTGAGGGGCAAAATTTAACTGTCGTCAAGGTAATCGGATTATCTGAAAAACCTGTTCAGGTAAAGATCAATGATGTAAAACTCACAGAAAAAAAGGAATATGAATTTATGGGAAATCATTTATTGATAAATATTAATAACAAAACAAATAAAATTGATTGGTAATCAAAAGAAAAGAACACTGTTTGATATCAATTTCCGGGAGTTACCGGAATTTATAAAATCGTCGAATTTTTTTTAGTATGAGCCGTTGCTTATTTATTTCTTAATCTCAGACGATATTATTTGTCATCTCAATAAATTTTCTGCCTGACAAATTAGTGGCGAACCGTTTGTATTTGAAATTTTAAATAAACCAAATCTCGCTGACATTACAGAATTTACGAATTTCATTTACTCTATGGCACAAATATTGCGCTTGTAATAACGGAGATTTATTATGAGACAGTCAAAATTTTTATTTCAATTCGCCGCAATAATAGTTATTGTGTTTGGATTTACGCAATTTTCCAAGGCGCAGAGCCGAACCGAACGCATCGTGATCGGGGAAGCGCAGAGAATTTCTAACGATAGTTTTAAGTATTCGACCACATCGTCGAAAGGTGCGAAAGTTTACGGCGTAAATCAACCGTCGAATAAGATGCTCGCTGCGATTGATCAAGGATTGCAAGACCTTTTTGATGTTGCCGAAAAGAACGGTTATCATAAGCGTTTGAATTTTACCGACTATACGATATTTATCAGCAAGCCGGACAGACTGGCGGATATTGACGGGAATTATTCTCCCGACATAGCTGTGACGGCTAATCAGTATGCCGGAAGTATTTATGATAAGGGCGGCTACGTCTATGCGGCGGGAATCGTCATAGCCTATAATCCGTGCGCGTTTATGATTGCCGAACATACGAAAAACTTCAATCGCGTATCTGAAGTAGTGCGTTATGAAGGCGAACATATCGTGCTTTATCATAATGACCGCCAACGCTACAATGAAACTGCCGACCACAGCAAAGGCGGCGGACATCCGATCTTGCAGTAATTTTATAAGAACTCGTTGTCCGCATAATTCGCGGAAGAATGTGAAAAAAAATTGTTTATAATTTTCCGCCACTTTCTGCGAATTATGCGGGCAATTTCTTTTTATCTTTCTTAATCTCTTACGCGCTTTTAAATAGATTAAAACGAACTCGTTTAACAGCTACCCGAAATAGTATAAAATCTCTCACAGAATTTCTCCGCAAAAATTGGACAACTTATGATTAACACGTGTAAAATGTTGAAAATCAAGAGTTTGTAACAAACTTTACCAATTAAAAATAAATGGCACGGTCATTGCACTTATTATTTGCGGCTGGAGAAAAGCCGCAAAGACGGAGGTTAGAAATGAGAATTTTAGCTACGGCAACCAAAATCTTTGCTTCAGTTTTATTGTTCTTTGTAATTTCAATCAATGCTCAGAGCGTCTATGAACTTCCGACGGGAACGAAGATAAAGCTTCGGATGGACAACGAGATAAACTCGAAAGTGTCGAGAATTGATGACACTTTTACGGCGGTCGTCGCCGAACCCGTCGCGGTGCGTGATGTTGTGGTTTTGCCGGTCGGCGCGGTCATCGAAGGACGCATAACGCAGGTTAAACCTGCATCAAACGGCGGAAAATCCGGTGAAATGGATGTTGAGTTTAAATTGCTTCGCTTAAAAGGCGATGTTAAGCGAGACATCGCGGGCAAACTAACAAATCCGCTCGAAGCCGCGAAAATTTCTTCAACTGTTAAAGCGTTGACGATAATCGGCGGCACGGCAATCGGCGCATTAATCGGCGGCGTTGCCAAATCGGGAACGGGCGCGGCAGTCGGCGCGGCAATCGGCGCAGGCGCGGGAACGGGAGCAGTTTATTTACAAAAGGGCAGAGAAGTGAGAATCAAAGCCGATGAGATGTTTGAAATTGAACTTTCAAAAAGCGTAACTCTTCCGACGGAAGATTATTGATAATTTAATAGAAAAGTTTTTACAAGTTTGGTCGTTGGCATAAGATACCCGCGACCATATATGAGAAGTTCGATGTGAAGGGGAGAGCGCATCGAACTTCTTTTTTTTGCTTTTTAAAAGGCGGCATTTTCGCATATTTTATCCGCGTGTTAAGATGAAACATTATTTTTTACAATAATTTATTAAAACAAATAAGAGGATAAATTTATAAATGACAGGACGTAATAAAATTACAGTAGTTGGCGCGGGAAATGTCGGTGCGACAGCCGCGCATTGGATCGCCGCGAAGGAACTCGCGGATGTTGTGTTGGTTGATATTGTCGAAGGCACGCCGCAAGGGAAATCTCTCGATCTGGCGCAAGCCGCGCCGATTGACGGATTTGACGTGAAGCTCGTCGGCTCGAATTCTTATGAAGAAACCGCCGATTCCGATGTCGTAATTATCACCGCCGGACTTCCGCGCAAACCGGGAATGAGCCGCGACGATCTTTTGAAAACGAATTCGGATATTGTCGGGCAAGTTACCGATCAGATCGCAAAATATTCGCCGGAAGCTTATATCATCATCGTTTCAAATCCTTTGGACGCGATGGCGCAGGTGGCGTTCAAGCGTTCGGGATTTCCGAAAAACCGCGTGATGGGAATGGCTGGCGTTTTGGATTCGGCGCGTATGCGCTGTTTTGTTGCCGAAGAATTAAATGTTTCGGTCGAAAATGTAACGTGTTTCGTTCTCGGCGGACACGGCGACACGATGGTTCCTTTGCCGCGTTATTCAACTTGCGCGGGAATTCCGATCACGGAACTCATCGAAAAAGACAGACTCGACGAAATCATTAAAAGAACGGCAAACGGCGGCGCGGAAATTGTCGGTTTATTGAAAACAGGCTCAGCATTTTACGCGCCTTCGCTCGGTGCGGTCGAAATGGCGGAAGCGATCATTAAAGACAAAAAGAAAATTCTGCCGTGCGCCGTCTATCTCGAAGGCGAATACGGAATCAATAACCTTTTCGTCGGCGTTCCGGTCAAACTCGGCAAAAACGGTGTCGAGCAAATTATCGAAATTTCTCTGACCAACGACGAACGCGCTGCTTTGCAAAAATCGGCGGCTTCGGTTCAGGAATTGATTGATGTTCTTGGCATTTAGAAAAAGCAAAAGTCTATTTTAATTAAAAAGGAAAGTCTGCGGACTTTCCTTTTTTTTATCAAAATTCGGTCAAGTTGAATGAATGAGTAATTCAATTTGACCGAATTTTAGATGAATTTGAAGTTTAGGATTTTCTTGGAAGCTTTGTAAGTCTTTTATTGTCAGTAAGTAAGTTTCGTGGCACATTCATTGCCAATAGTTTGGTGGCGCGAGTTGTGCGCGAAGTTCAATTTAACTAACAGATCAAAAGACAAAATGAAGCACTCAAAATTCCAAAAACTATTTACAAAAACTTTCGCTCTCACGCTTTTGTATTCAATGTTACTGATGAATATTTGTATTGTAAATACTGCGGCACAAACTAATTCGGAGCAATTTCAAAAACAAAATACTTATTTCGCAAAATTTATTACCGATTTAACCGCTCTGGCAAATAACAATCAAATTCGTCTCAATGATAAATTTGAAGCTGAAACAAATCAACTTATTAAATCTTTAGAAAATGGAAATTTGCGTCAGCCTTTGATTCTTGACACAACCGGAGAAAGTCAGGAATTGGTTGTCGAATCACTCGCCGTGAAAATCGCTAAAGGCGATGTGCCGATTAATTTGCTTGATAAAAAAATTCTCAAACTTGAAGTTGAATCTTTATTTTCAAATACAAAATCGCAGACGGAAATTTTAAGCGCAGTCAACGACATTTTCGCTGAACTTGCCGCTTCAAAAGGAGATACGATTTTATTTGTTGACAAGTTGGAAAATTTTGTCGGCAACTCGCAGTTTAACAATGCTGTCGCTTCTGCAATTTTAAGCGGCAAAGCAAAAATTATCGGCGGAAGTTCGGCGGTTATTTATGACGAAAAAATCGAAAGTAATGCCGAAGTTGCCGGACTTTTTGAAAAGATTACGATCGGTGAAGCGCAAACAAATGAAACGATAGCTGATAACGAAGGTTTTCGCGGCGATAATGTTTCGGCGGATTTGCGCGATATGATGGCGGCTGATCCGACGGGCAAAAAAAGAGTTGACGTAGTATTGCAGTCGAAAGACGCGGACAATAAATTACTTCGCAATATTTTAGCGGCAAATAATGTTCGTTTGACAGACAGAATCGGCGAAAGCGACACCGTGGTTGTCAATTTACCTCTGAACGCGGTCGAAATTCTGGCACAGAGCGGATTAGTCAACTATATGTCGCCGGACAGAATAATTAAAAAATTCGGACATCTTGAAAAATCAATCGGAACGGATGTTGTTCGTTCACAGCCCGCCACAGCAAAACGCGGCGCATATTCTTTGGAAGGAACGGAAATCGGAATCGCCATCGTTGATTCGGGAATTGCGGAAAATCACAAAGCCTTTAAATCTAACGCAAATACGAGCCGCATCGTTTTCAGCAAAAATTTTGTTAGTACGGAAAATACGACCGATGATAATTACGGACACGGAACGCACGTTGCCGGAATCGCCGCCGGAAATTCCAAAAAGAACAGCGATGAATATCGCGGAATCGCTCCGAGTGCAAATATTATCAACTTAAAGGTTTTAGATGGCGAAGGACAGGGAAAATCATCGTGGCTTCTCGGCGCAATGCAGTGGCTGTTGGATAATTATAAAACTTACAATATTCGCGTTGTTAATATGAGTCTCGGCGGTGCGGCGATTGATACATATACAAATGATCCGGTTTGCCGCAAGGTTCAGGAACTAACCGCACACGGCATTTTGGTCGTTGCCGCCGCCGGAAATGAAGGCAAAAATTCGCAGGGACAAAAAATTTACGGGCAAATCCATTCACCGGGCAATGATCCGTCCGCTTTGACGGTTGGTGCAATTAACACTAAACAAACCGATTCGCGCAGCGATGACGTGATGGCGACGTATAGTTCTCACGGTCCGACTCGCTCATTTTATACTGATGCTCAAGGTCGAAAAATCCACGATAATGCGATGAAGCCGGACATAGTCGCACCGGGAAACAAGATCATTTCGGCAAAATCGAAAGCCTCCAGTTTTTTAGTTCAGCATTATCCGAACTTATTAGATTTATCGCTTGAATCTTTAGATCCCGGTGACAGCTTGATGTATATGAGCGGAACTTCGATGGCGGCTCCGGTTGTCTCGGGTGCGGCGGCACTTTTATTTCAGGTAAATCCGAAACTTACGCCGGGAATGGTCAAGATGATTCTCGAATATACCGCCCAACCCTTGGCAGGTTTCAATACATTTGAACAAGGCACAGGTGCATTAAATGTCGAAGGCGCAGTGCGTCTTGCCAAAACTTATAAAACGGATGTTGACTTTGGTTCGGGTGAAAATTCGGGCGTAAGTTTATTAAACGACGGACAAAATTTTCCGAATCCGCAAACGACCATTAACGGCGCAACATTCAAATGGTCACAGGGAATTTTAACAAATCACGCTTATTTGAAGGGACAGAAATTAGCCGATACATTTCAAAATGTATATAAAAACGGTATGTGGTTTGAGAAGGGAATAGCTCACAATGATTCTTACAATTACATCTTGAATAATAACTTCAGTTCTCCTTCAAATATAACTCTGACTCCAAAATCTGTTATGAGTAACGGTTCGACATTAGGTGAAGGCGCGGTAGTAATAGCGTTCGGAGTTTTGATGAGTGACGGAGTTTTGATGAGTGACGGAGTTTTGATGAGTGACGGAGTTTTGATGAGCGACGGAGTTTTGATGAGCGACGGAGTTTTGATGAGCGACGGAGTTTTGATGAGCGACGGAGTTTTGATGAGCGACGGAGTTTTGATAAGTGACAATACAACTGTGCAAGCAAGTTTTCGTTCGATCTTCGGCGATTAAAAACTATTTGTAAAATTGCAATTATTACAGATTCTCACCGGGAAAGCCGGCTTAGATTATGTTGAAAAAACAATTTTTATAAAAGACATAAGCAGTATAAATATCCATAAGATATTTATCGAAGCTAATTATTAAAAATAATTCTTTTAATAATTATTGTTTAACATAAATAAATATAGACAAAAATGTTTTTTTGATTCATAATGAGGATGGTGGAAATTCTGCCATCCTTATTTTTATATCTTAGAAGTTTTTCTCTCAAAGTTGTGAAATTTAACAAAAATAAAAAAGCATAGATTATAAAATCTTATTTTCCCTTTGCTGATTCACCGGCATAATGAACAAACAATTGCGGTTAAAGACATTTGCGATAATACTCCTCTTCTGCGGAGGAGTATGTCTTTTAGGCGCATTTATCAAAATGCCTTTCGAGCGTTTTAATTATGAACTCCTGATTCTGACATTATTCACAATCGGTTTCGGTTCACGTATCACTGTTCAGATTCCGGCACTCAAATCTCACATTTCAGTTTCAGATACCTTCATTTTTCTGGCTTTATTTATATATGGCGGAGAAATCGCTATCGTTTTGGCGGCAGTCGAAGCGGTTTTTTCCTCGTGGCGTTTTTGCAATAAAAAATTAACAGTTTTTTTGAACGCGGCGGCACTGTCCGTTTCGACGACGATTGCTTATTTAATTTTAAGCGTTTCGGGATTGCTCAAATATTTTTATCTGCACACCGCCAATGAAAATTGGAATACTTTTGTTTTGGCGATAATTGTTTTGGGATTTACACAATTTATTGCCAATACTACTCTCACCGCTATTTATGGCGCGTTAGTCAGCGAAAAACCGTTTTTTGAAACCTGGAAAACGAAATATCTCTGGACATTTATTACTTACCTAGTCGGCGCAATGAGTGCGGGAATTTTATTTGAATTAAATCATTATATAGGTTTCAGCGTAACAATTGCGGCATTTCCGGTTATTTATTTGCTTTATCTGACTTATAAAACTTACCTTGATAACGTGGAAATGTCGGAAGCACAGACAAGAAAAGCTCAGGAATATGCCGTAACACTGGAAAAACAAGCTGTTGCTTTGCTGGAATCCGAAGAGCGTTTTAGAAGCGCATTTAATTATGCTCCAATCGGCATCGCATTAGTTTCCTCCGAAGGCAAATGGCTCAAGGTTAACCACGCTCTTCAGGAAATTCTCGGTTATGCTGAAATCGAATTTCTCGCCACCGATTTTCAGAATATGATCTACGAGAAAGATTTGGGAAATGCGCTTGTTAAAATTCACGAGCTGATATCCGGGATGATTCCGAATTGCCAGTTGGAACAACGTTATAAACATAAATCAGGCAGAGTCGTGCAGACATTATGGAGCGTTTCTCCCGCCAGCGATTCGACCGCCGAACGACCGAATCTGATTTTTCAAATACAAGATATTACCGACCGTAAACGCGCCGAGGAAAAACTGCATCGTGAAGCGACGCACGACATTCTGACGAATTTGCCGAACCGCGCATTTTTTATGAAGCGGCTTGAAAAATCTTTGGAAAGTATTCGTAAAAATCCGAATCATAAAGTAAGTCTTTTATTTATTGATCTTGACCGATTCAAAGTCATTAACGACAGTCTCGGTCATCTTGTCGGCGACCAGCTTTTAATTAAAATTGCCGATAGATTACGCGATTGTATGCGTCCGGGCGATACTGTTGCGCGTCTGGGCGGCGACGAATTTACAATTTTGGTAGAAGGATCGCACAGACTTGAAGAAGTTGGAAATATTGCCGAACGTATTCAGGAAAAGTTCGCCGAACCGTTCGATTTGGACGGACACGAAGTTTACAGTTCCGCCAGTATCGGAGTTCTACACGCATCCGATATTCACATTAAACCGGAAGATTTAATGCGCGATGCTGACACGGCGATGTATCAGGCAAAACATTCCGGTAAAGCGTGTTACAAGATTTTCAATGATGAAATGCACGCCGCCGTTAAAGAAACTTTATTGCTTGAGACGGAATTGAGAAGAGCGATTGAAAACGATCATCTGGAAGTTTATTATCAACCGATTTATTCGATTACCGAAAGCGAAATCGAAGGATTTGAAGCATTAACGCGCTGGAATCACGAAACTTTAGGTGCAATTTCGCCTGTTAAATTTATTCCTCTGGCGGAAGAGATCGGTTTAATAGATGCTCTCAGCGATTTTGTTCTGAAAAAAGCGTGCGGGCAAATAAACCAATTAAATGAAGATTTGCTTGACAGAAAACCTTATTTGTTAAGTATAAATCTTTCGTGCAAGCAATTTTCACATTCCAGATTAGTTAAGAATATTGAAAATATTTTGTCGGAAGCCGATTTTTCACCGCATTTATTAAAATTGGAAATCACCGAATCAGTATTTTTCGAGCATCAGGAAAACGCCGTAAAAATGCTGAACGAACTGCGCGAACTCGGCATCGAAATAAATATTGATGATTTCGGAACGGGCTATTCAAATCTGAGTTACCTGACACAATTGCCAATTTCCACATTAAAAATTGACCGCTCGTTTATCAGTCCGCTCGAGGACGGCGGCAATTGTATGCAAGTCGTTCAGACGATTATCGCTCTGGCGCAGAATTTAGGAATTCGCGTCGTCGCCGAAGGAGTGGAAAATGAAAAACAACTCGAACATCTCAGAAGTTTGAGTTGCGAAGGCGCACAAGGATATTTGTTTGCCAAACCGATGTCATTCAAAGACGTTAAAAATTTCGTTAAAGATAAAGAACTGACATTGGTCGAAGAAAATTTCGGAAATTTGCCGATTGTTTCGACGATACAATAAACTCCGAAATTATTTACTTTCAACGCATTTCTTCGCCTTTTTAAAGTTTGTTTCCAAAACCACACTATTTTTGAGAAAAATCTTCCATCATTTTAACGAATTTACCAAAGTGATATTCGGCATCGTGCGGTCCCGGCGCGGCTTCCGGGTGATACTGCACTGAAAATACCGGCAGATTTTTATGTTTTAAACCGGCAACCGTCTTATCATTCAAGTTTATATGCGTTACTTCGATTTCCGCCGGAAGACTCTTTTCTTCGACGGCAAACCCGTGATTATGCGAAGCAATTTCGACTTTTCCCGTCTTTAAATCCTTGATCGGCTGGTTTCCGCCGCGATGACCGAATTTCATTTTAAAAGTTTCGCCGCCGAAACTCTGCGCTAAAATCTGATGTCCGAGACAGATTCCGAACATCGGGAACTTTCGTTGCGTTAAATTTTTGATTTCTTTGACAATTGTTTTCATTGCCGACGGATCGCCCGGACCGTTTGAAAGGAAAATTCCGTCGGGATTTAATTCGATAACTTTTTCCGCCGGAGTTTCTGCCGGAATGACCGTTATCCGACAACCCTTCGCCGCAAATTCGCGCAAAGAATTTGTCTTTACGCCAAAATCGTAACAAATGACGTGAAATTTTTCTTCGCCGTCTGCTTTTATCTCGTAAAAATTTTCGGTTGTAACAGAACTCGCAAGTTCGCGGTTTTTCATTTCGGGCGAACTTTTTACTTTTTCCAAAAGACTTTTTTCGTCCGTATCAACATTTGAAATGACTGCCCGCATCGCGCCTTTGTCGCGGATGTGGCGAACAAGAGCGCGCGTATCAATTCTTTGAATTCCGACAATTTTATGGCGTTTCAGATAAGAATCCAGAGTTTCCGTCGCCCGCCAATTCGATGAAATGTTGCTCGCTTCGCGGACGACAAAACCTTCAACCCACGGTTTTCGTGATTCAGTGTCGTCTTCATTTACGCCGTAATTTCCAATCAGCGGGTAAGTCATACAGACTATTTGTCCCGCATAACTCGGATCAGTCAAAATTTCCTGGTAACCCGTCATCGAAGTATTAAAAACCATCTCACCGAACGCTTCGCCGTCCGATCCGAAACTTTCGCCGCGAAAAGTTCTGCCGTCTTCCAAAACCAAAACCGCTTTTTTCGTTAAATTCATAACTTTTTCAAACAAAGTTTAGCAGACGCGATTTATTTTATAAACGATAAATTTACAAAATATCTGTGAAATCAAATTCTAAATTCTTCATTCTACATTCATTATTTCCGGCGAATAAGAAAATGTCGCTGGATATCTTTTTAGATAAGAATTAAGAATGTAGAATGAAGAATTTAGAATTGGTATTATCTAATTGATGAAAGTTTTAATTACAGGCGGCAGCGGTTTTCTGGGAACTCACGTCCGCAAATATTTCGGTGCGGACGATTTTTCGCGCCGTTCGGGTTTTGATCTTTTGAATCTTTACGAAGCGCGAACTGTCGCGGATTACGATGTCGTAATACATCTCGCCGCGATGCTCGACAAATCGCCCGATGCGGCGGAACAGGTTTTTTTAAACAATGTCGAAGGCACGATAAATATTTTGCGTGAAATGCGCGAAGACTCGACGTTTATTTTCGCTTCGACAAAAGACGTTTACGGTCGCTTTGCCGATAATTACAAAGCAGTTAGCGAAACTTGCCCGACAATTTACGGCGGACAATCAGCACTCGAATGGTCGAAACTGATCGCTGAAAAATACGTCGAATTTTACGCGAATCAGAGAAATTTTCGCTCGTGCATTTTTCGCCTTTCTACCGTTTATGCGCCGAATTCGGAAAACAACGCGCCGAATTTTGTAACTCATTACGCCGACGCGATAAATATGGGCGAACATATCAGTCTTCCCGCAAAAGGTGCGCCGCGCCGCGATTTATTGGCAGTTGAAGATTTTTCCAGAGCTTGCGAAGCGTTTATAAATTCAGTAATTCACCACGGACTTTACAATCTCGGCGGCGGACGTGAAAACTCTCTGACGATGCGCGAATTGGTCGAGAAATTGGAAACCGTTTCAAATTTGCAAGCCGTAATTAATGAAGAAAATCCGTTGCCCGCGCCCGTGCCGATGAATTATGTAACAGATTTGAGTTTGATAACTCAGGAATTAGACTGGACACCGGAAGTTAATCTGGACGAAGGTTTGCGGAGACTTTTTTAGACAGTGAAAATTCTCGTTCGCGGCACAAATTGGATCGGCGATGCGGTGATGACGATTCCCGCTCTGCGCGAATTGAGGCGGCTTTTTCCGAATTCGGAAATTACTTTGCACACGCGCGATTGGGCGCGCGGAATTTTTAGCGATGCTGAATTTATTGATGAGATTTTGGCAATTGATGCAGATTCGGCAATTTTTCAGCAGGCGAAAGAATTGCGCGAGCGGGAATTTGATCTAGCGGTTTTATTTACAAATTCCTTTCAAACCGCACTCGTCGCCAAACTCGGAAAAGTTAAAAAACGTTTCGGTTATGCGAACGAAGGCAGAAGTTTTTTGTTGACGAATGCAGTTAAAAAGCCGTCTTGGAAAAATGAACGACACGAAATTTTTTATTATTTGAATTTGGTCGCCGAAATTGAAAAGAAATTTTTCGGAACGGAAAAGGTATTAGAAAGTGAGCCGCAGTTTAATTTGAAAATTTCCGGTGAACGACGCGAAACGGCTCGGGGAATTTTGAAAAATAACAAAATTGATCTTTCAAAAAAAATAATCGCGCTCGGTGTCGGTTCGACGAATTCACGGGCAAAACGCTGGTCGGCGGAAAATTACGCGAATTTGAATGACAAATTTCAAAATGAATTCGGCGCAAACGTGGTCTTGATCGGCGCGGAAAACGAATCGGAAGTTTCAGATAAAGTTTTTGCAGAATCGAAATCAAAACCGACGATCTTAACAGGAAAAACTTCACTTTCCGAAGCGGTTGCGATTCTGAGCGAAATTGATCTGCTCGTTTCAAACGATATGGGACTTGCACACGTCGCGTCGGCAGTCGGAACTAAAACTCTGGTGATTTTCGGTCCGACAAATCCGAAAACGACGCGCCCTTGGAACGCAGAAATCATTCGTCGGGAAGATGTCGAGTGTTCGCCGTGTATGCTGCGCGATTGTCCGATTGATCATCGTTGTATGGATTGGATTTCTGCCGACGATGTTTTTGAAAGGGCGAAAAAACTTCTAAAACTCAAACAGATATAATGAAAATAGAAGAAAATCCAAAAAATAAAGCAGTCTTTCTCGACCGCGACGGAACTTTGATCGAAGAAGTAAATTATCTTTCGAGAGTCGAGGATTTAAAATTTTTTCCATATACGGAAAAGGTCGTCGGAATGTTAAAAAAAAACGGCTTTTTAGTAATCGTGATAACCAATCAATCGGGAATCGGGCGCGGAATTTTTGAAGAAGCGGCGATGCACGAAGTTCACGAAGCGATTCAGGAAAAACTCGACGGGCAGATTGACGCTTTTTATTTTTGTCCACATTCGCCGGACGCGGGTTGCGTCTGCCGTAAACCGAATACGAAAATGATCGAACAGGCGGCGGGAAAATTTTCGATTGATCTTGAAAAAAGCTGGATGATCGGCGACAAAGTAATGGATGTCGGCGCGGGTTTTAATGCTGGAACTCACACTGCGCTTGTTTTAACCGGACACGGCAAAAACGAAGTCGGAAAATTGAAAAAGCGTCCTGACGTGATCGCGGAAAATCTACTTGAAGTTGTCGAGCAAATCGTAAATAAATCGTAATACTGTTGTTTTAACGACGATGAGTTGAAAATTAAAAAAAATTAATTTTCAACTACATTTTGAGCGCGCACACGTTTGTTGTCACTACATTATCGGCGTTCTGATTGCTTTTTTATTGACTAACATTTGAACATCGTTTAAAGTTGTTGTAGAAATGTCGCAAAAGCGCGCGACAAATTCCAACCATTAATTCAATTAAATTCTTTGAATTCCCCGTTCGAGTTGTATATCCGAAATTTATGTTTAATCTGAAAGAAAAAGGATTTCGAGCCGGAACTTCGCTGATGCAGAAAGTTCAAACGCTGATCGTCGGGCGTTTACTGGTGATTTTTTTGCTTTTGGTTGCAAGCTGGCTGTGGCATAACGGCGAATTAAAACTTTCTTTTCAGGAATTTCCTCAGAGTTTATTCGTCGCTTTTACGATTAGCGTCGGACTAACGGTTTTCTACTCTTTACTGCTGCGTTTTAATAAAAGTTACCGTTGGCAGATACGCACACAATTTTTTCTCGATGCGATTTTGGTAACCTGGCTTGTCTGGCAGACGGGTGATGTTTCGTCGCCGTATATTACGCTTTATATAGTGTTAATCGGCGTGGCGGGACTTTTTTTAAAATCGAGCGAAACGCTTTTGATGGCGGCGTTTTCTTCATTGCTTTTAACGGCACTTTCGTTTTTAACGGTTTTGGAAGTCGTCAAGTCATTTTCTACGATACCGGAAACTCCAAAAGCAATTCAAATTATCGGTTTTCATTTCGTCGCATTTCTGGTGGTCGGACTTCTTTCTTCAAAACTCGCCGACCGCTACGCTTCGGGCGAAAAACTCAAAGAAACAACCAAAACTCTGGTGAGTTTGCAGGCGTTACACGAGCGAATCGTCGAATCAATTCGTTCGGGTTTAATTACCATTGATTTGGAAGGAAAGATTTACACATACAATCCGGCAGCGGTTGAAATTACAGGATTTTCCGCCGCGGAAATGCGCGGAAAAGACATTTCGGAATTATTCGGAGACATTTCCGAAAATATCCGATATATGCTCGAAAATACGATTTCCGTAGATAAACAGCCGCGTTTTGAAACCGACATCTTTACTCCCGAAGGTTTTGTCGTTCACATTGGATATAATATTTCGCCTTTGTTTAGCGAAGACGGCGAAACGACCGGCTTAATTATTACTTTTCAGGATTTAACGGAAATTCGTTCGATGGAAGAAAACGTCCGGCGCAAAGATCGTCTGGCAGCTGTCGGACGAGTTGCCGCCGGACTCGCGCACGAAATCCGCAATCCGCTCGGCGCAATGCGCGGCGCGATTCAGGTTTTGGAATCAAGCACACCGCCGGATTCTTCGCAGGCGAAATTGATGGACATAATTTTGCGCGAATCTGATCGTTTGAATCGAATTATCACAAACTTTCTGACTTACGCGCGTCCGCGTGCCGCAAATTTTTCCGAGACTGATGTGCGCGAAGCTATCAGCGATACTTTTACGCTCTTAAAACACAGTCCCGACGTAATTGATCATCACAAATTGAAAGCAATGTTACCGGAAACTCCCGTTTTTATTTTTGCCGACGCAACGCAGTTAAAGCAAATTTTCTGGAATCTGGCGCGAAACGCATTACAGGCGATGCCAGACGGCGGAAATCTGGAAGTAAAACTTGAAAACAATATTCCGAACCGCATCAGAATAATTTTTTCCGACACGGGCTGCGGAATGTCACCCGAACAAGTTGAAAAACTCTTCGAGCCGTTTTCCAATTCGACGACCGGAGGAACGGGTTTGGGTTTGTCAATCGTCTATCAAATAGTCCGCGATCACGGCGGGACGATAAACATCCGAAGCAGAGAAAGCGAGGGAACTTTTATTACGGTCGAATTGCCCACCGACTTTAAGAACGATTCATTTTCCGCAGAAGAAAACGAGATTGAAAATACCGTTCAACCGTCGCGTCTCGAAGGTTTTTTGAATGTGCATAGATGATTTCAGAATAAAGACAAACAAAAAAACTTGAAATTTCCGGCAATTTATCTAACAATAAGAAATGATGTTAATTTTTAAACATCTTTTATCATATAATAATCTTTTTACTCCCGAATAAGGCTTTTTAAATGGCAAATTTACTCATAGTTGACGACGAACAAAGTTACCGACAGCTTTTAACGCTGGTATTTGAAGGCGACGGGCATAATATTAAAACCGCTAAAAACGGACGCGAGGCGATTGAACTGCTTGAACAAGAACCTGCGGATATAATTGTTTCCGACGTAAAAATGCCCGATATGGACGGCATCGAAATGCTTCGCGCGGCACGCGAGTTTCTGCCCGACATCGCCGTCGTTTTGATGACGGCGTTTGCATCGGTCGAAACCGCCCGCGAAGCCTTTAAACTCGGCGCAGACGATTTTATTCAAAAGCCGTTTGATGTCGAAGAATTAAAGGTTATTGTCAAAAAAGCGTTGGACAAGCAGGCTTTAGTCAACGAAAACCGCGCATTCAAACGCGCCCAGCGTGATCGCGGAAACGTTAAAAACATCATCGGTGATTCGGATAAAATGCAGGCGATCTTTCAGATGATCGAACAAGTTGCGGAAGTTCAATCAACTGTTTTGGTAACGGGCGAATCAGGAACGGGAAAGGAACTCGTTGCCCGCGCGATTCACGATCTATCGCCGCGAGCTGAAAAGCCTTTCATTTCGATAAACTGCGGCGCGTTTACGGAAACTTTGCTCGAATCCGAACTTTTCGGTTATGTCAAAGGTTCTTTCACGGGCGCAAATACGAATCGCAAAGGTTTGTTTGAAGCCGCTCATCAAGGCACGATTTTTCTCGATGAAATCGGCGAAATGTCGCCGGCGATGCAGGTTAAACTTCTTCGTGTTTTGCAGGAAAGAAAAGTTCGTCCCGTCGGCGCACACGAAGAAAGTTCGATTGATGCGCGCGTTATCGCCGCTACCAACCGCGACTTAAAAAAGATGTCGGGAGACGGTGATTTCCGCGAAGATTTATTTTATCGAATTTCGGTTATTCCAATTGCCTTGCCGCCGCTTCGTGAGCGCAAAGAAGACATCGCCGATTTAACAAATCATTTCGTTCAAAAATTCTGTAATCAAACGGGCAGGGACTTAACGATCAGTCCGAGAGCAATGTCGCTTTTGGAAAACTATGCGTGGCACGGAAATGTCCGTGAACTCGAACATACCATCGAACGTGCCGTCGCGCTTGAAAGAAACGATGAAATCCAGCCGGAACGTCTGCCCGATCACATCACTAATTACAATCCCGACCGAATCAAAGCCGAATTCGACTTTCCCGATGAAGGAATAAATCTAACGGCTCATATGGAAAATCTGGAGAAAACCTACGTCGTCGAAGCCCTCAGAAGAAACGACGGCAATCAAACGCGCGCCGCCGAACTTCTGCAAATTCCAGTTCGATCTCTGCGGCATTTACTCGATAAACATAGTATTCGCTCGCTCTCGGCTCAAATGCGAAGCAACAGTTAAATATTTGTATCCGGCATTTTTAATTTTGTTGCAGAACACATATAAAAGCGATAAACACGAATAAAAAGGCACTAAAAACTGCATTGTTGACAAATTCTGTCACTGCACTTTTACCAAAAACTGTTATTTTACCGTCTCCGACATTTTTTGAACTCCTGCCTTTGGAAAAACAAAACTTCCTAAAATCCTTTATTTACTGAACTAAAACACTTTTCTGTTTGTTAAACGGCTTTGGCACACAGCTTGTAATAGAAAGGGCAATGCCTGTTACGGGCAAAAAAACTTTAGAATTAAGAATTTAGGAGATATAAAAAACAAAATGAAAAAGAATCAACAAGGTTTCTCGTTAATCGAACTTTTAATCGTCGTCGTCATCATCGGCATCATCGCCGCCATCGCCATCCCGAACTTACTTGCCGCTCGTCGTTCAGCAAATGAAGGTGCCGCGGTTTCAAATATGAGAACGCTTAACGGCGCGGAAGCGACATACAAATCCAGCAAAAGTGTTTTCGGAACCATTACAAGCTTAAATGCAGATGGATTGCTTGATCAAACATTCGTAGATGCTCAGGCTACAGGAACAGGAACCACAGCTGGAACAACGGCGAAGAGTGGATATTGGTATTATGCAAAACCAGTTGGAACTGCGCCTTCAATCGGCACGCTTTTCTGGGATGGAACTGCATTTCCCCAAACACATACTTCGGGCGGCAACGCTTTATCAGCAACCGGATCACGCAGTTTCTACATTAATGAATCGGGTGTTATGTATCAAAATACAACAGGAGTAGCTCCGGTTGGAGATGCCACGCTCCGCACAGTTGCTGCAACAAGTGGTTCGCCGATCAACAACTAATAATTTGAAAATTCAAACTTGAATTTGAAAATGAGCGGAATGAGAGAAATCTTATTCCGCTTTTTTTATAAAAAACAACATCACGCCTTCTCCGCCGAACTTCCAATTCAAAAAAATGAATTTCTTTGAGTCCATCAAAAAAACATCTAAATCCGCTCCGTTATGGATCGCGGCATTTTGGGCTTTGATTCTGCCTGCCAATTTTATCCCGATAATTCCGCAGCCTTACGTCATAATTGGTTATTTATGGAAAGTAGAATTTGTATTTGCGCTTTTTTTATTATCCGTGCTTTTTGCCGGAATTAAATATCTCAAAAGCGAAACAAGTATTTTCAATTTCTCCAAACAAGAATTTTACATATTAATTCTGCCCGTCATTCTTTTCACGTTATGGAGTGGAATTTCCGCGTTTTGGGCAGGTTCGCTGCGAAATGCCGTGCATCATACATTGCTCTGGGCGTGTTACGGCATCTTTTATCTTCTGGCACGAACCGTAGTTAAAGATGCGCGTTTAATGGAGATTTCATTAAAAGTTACAGGAACCGTTATCTTCGTTTTAGGCGTTATCTGTCTCACGGAATTCTTTAGCTCCGAAATTATTGACGAGATTTTTACATTTCGCTACTACAAATATGCCGAAGCATTATCCGTGCTTTTGCCGATTTATGCGGCTTTGGTTTTACGAAGAAAGTCACGCAGCACTTTCATTTTGGGAATTACTGCTACAATCTGTTGGACAATTATCGTTATCTCACTTTCGAGAACAGCCTTTCTTTCTTCATTAGCCGGAATCAGTGTATTTTTTGCGCTCACGATTTTCTTATCTGGAAAAAATGACCCGAAGAAAAAAAGCGGCAAATCCGGTTTTGGTCTTTCACTGAAAAAATCGCTTTTGTTCATCGGGATGTTAATTTCTGTAATACTTCTTTCACAGATCACAATTTACGATAAGTCGGAAGAAAGCACGACGATCACGCGGTTGATGGGCGACAATGAAGCGGAAAATACGATTCAATCGCGCTATTTGGATTGGGGAATCGGCTTCGAGATGTTCAAAATGAATCCCGCAGTCGGCATCGGTGCGGACAATTTTGTAACAAGTTACCGGACGGCACACGAAAAATTTTCACAGGAAAATCCGAACAGCGAACTCGTCAAACTTGATGAAACGATTCTGCCGGAACGCGCGCATAATGAATATTTGCAAGTTTTAGCCGAACTCGGCATTGTCGGCAGCTTGTTTTTTATCTGGTTTTTGTTCGGTATCGGCAGTTTGTTATTGGAGATATTCCGGCAAAAGAAAGTTTCGATGATTTCCATCGGCGCGTTCGCCGGACTTGCGGCATTTCTGGTCAGTTCGCTGGCGAGTTCATATTCGTTCCGCGTTCCGGCAAACGGTGTTTGTTTCTTTTTCGTGCTGGCTTTGGCGGTCGAAGGTTTATTTAAAGATAAAGAAAAATTTGCGTTCGATTTTGCAAAGATCAAACCCGTATTTGTTTACGGAAGTTTAGCGATTTGCTTTTCGATGTTAATTTTCAGCGGTGTGCGCGGCGCGAGTTTGATGTATCTGAAAATGTCGTCTGACGACAGTCAAAATGAAGAAAAATATCTGCAAACGGCTCACGCGCTTGATGCAAATGACGCGATGATAAATTATTATTACGGATTTTGGCTTCATAAAAAAGATCGCTCCGACGAAGCCGTTTCGTATCTTCGCAAAGCGGTTGATAAAGGGTTTGCCACCTCGATTAGTTATCACGATTTATATACGGCACAATTAACCGCACGCCGTGATCTGGAAGCCGAACAAACTCTCGAAGAGGCATTGCGCGTTTTTCCGAAATCGGTTTTCTTATTGACCGCTTACGCCGCACATCTGCAGAAAACGGATAATTTTGTAAAATCCAACATCGAACTTGCCAAAGCCTTGGAAATCAAACATTCACAAGCCGAAAGTTGGTGGATAGTTCAGACCGAAGGAACGGCGAAACTCAATAAGAAAAACGAAGACGGAAATTTGGTCGAAGTTATGGAACTTCTGCCGAAAGGAGCGATCTATTCCGTGCTTGACTTTCAACGCCGTAACAATCCACAATTAGTTAAGAGATGAATTCTCGTCTCTTACTTCAAATATCCCGATTTATCTAATTCAGACGAAATGGCAGAACACGAACGTCTATCAAAACCGTCAAACGTACAGACAATTTTAACAATCGCCCGCAATACATTCCGCGAAGCCGTGCGCGACCGCGTTTTATATAATCTCGTGGTTTTCGTGCTTTTAATTACGGTCAGCGCGATATTTCTCGGCGAACTTACCGCAGGACAGGAAATTCGCACAATTATTGATTTGGGCTTGAACGCTTTGATGATCTTCGGCGCATTTATTTCAATTTTTGTCGGCGTTTCGCTGGTCAGCAAAGAGATCGAAAAACGCACGGTTTACACAATCTTTTCAAAACCGATCGGACGCGGCGAGTTTATCGTCGGCAAATACCTCGGTTTATGTCTGACGCTTCTCGTCAACGTATTGATAATGGGAATCGGCGTAACTCTCGCGCTTTTATACGTCGGCGGCGGAAGTTCGGCATTATCAATATGGGGCGCGATTTTTCTGATTTATCTTCAACTTGCGATTTTAACCGCCGTGGCGATATTATTTTCGTCATTTTCCTCGCCCGCACTTTCCGCGCTTCTGACATTTTTAGTTTTTATCATCGGAAATTTTACAAGTTCTCTACTTGATCTTGCCGACAAATTAGGTTCGTCCGGTGCGAAGATACTTTTCGGTGTTCTTTATATTGTGTTGCCGAATCTGTCGTTTTTCAGTTTTGTTACAAACACCGCCAACGGCGACACGCCGCCCGCATCATTGCTCGGCGGCGCATTTCTCTACGCTTTTGTTTATATTTCGATTTTGTTGGCGATCACGATTTTGATCTTCAGCCGACGAAACTTCAAATAATAAATGAATCATTCAAAAAAAACATTTATTTCACTCGCCATTATTCTTTGCGGATTTGCGGCGATCTACGGTTTGAGCAATTTTCTCGAACACGCCAGACCGCCCGTGCCTGAAGAATATATTGATCAGGATTTGACTTTGCAGGGCGCGAAAATCAAAGGCTTCACGCTCGGAATGGAAGGTTTGATCGCTGATTATTATTGGATGCAGTCGCTTCAATATATCGGCACGAAATTTAATTTAAGCGGCGACGAAAAAGTAAATATCAGCGATATGCGGAAATATAATCTGCGTCTCGTTTACCCGTATCTCGATAACGCGACGACTCTCGATCCGCATTTTATGGCGGCTTACGAATTCGGCGCGGTCGTGCTTCCGGGGATTGACGGCGAACAGGCGATTAAAATCGCCCAAAAAGGAATTAGAAACAATCCTGACAACTATCGGCTTTATAATCATCTCGGTTATATTTACTGGCAATCCGGTAATTACAAAAAAGCCGCCGAAGTTTACGCCGAAGGTGCGAAATTAAAAGATGCGCCGCAGTTTCTGACTCTTATGGCGGCAAGTATGCAAAATCAAGGCGGAAGCCGCGAAACCGCCCGTCAAATTTACCGGGAAATGTTTGAACAATCAACCGACAAGCAAACAAAAGAACTCGCCGAACTGAAACTTTCGGAATTAGATTGGCTTGACGAACGCGATGCCATAAATCCGGTTTTGGAGAATTTCAAAACAAAAAACGGACGCTGTGCGAATGATTTAAGTGAGATTTTTCCGCTTTTACAAAACGTAAATTTGCCCGAAAATAAAGAATTTCATATTGATAAAAATCAAAAGTTAGTTGACCCGACAGGCGTTGCTTACGTTTTAAACGAAGAAAAATGCGCCGTTAAATTAAATTCGGAATCGAAACTTCCAAAAGACGACGTGCCGGAAAGAAAATAATTATGAACATTATCAAGATTGAAAATTTGACGAAAGATTACGAAGTCGGCTTTTTTAAAAAGAAAAAAGTTCGTGCGCTCGAAGATTTGAATCTGGAAGTTACGGACGGGCAAATTTTCGGTTTTCTCGGCGGCAACGGCGCGGGAAAAACGACGACTATCAAGATTTTAATGAGTCTTATTTTTCCTACGACCGGCACAGCGCAAATTCTCGGACACGATATTTCGGATATGAAAATGCACGCTAAAATCGGTTACTGCCCGGAAAATCCGTATTTTTACGATTATCTGACCGCCCGCGAATTGATGAATTATTTCGGCGAATTATTCGGGCTGAATTCAGCCAAACGTAAATCGAAAACCGAAGAACTTTTAACAAAAGTCGGTCTCGACGAAAAAGACTGGAATAAACAACTGCGGAAATTTTCAAAAGGAATGCTGCAAAGAGTCGGTCTGGCGCAGAGTTTGATAAACGAGCCGGAAATCGTTTTTTTAGACGAACCGATGTCGGGACTCGATCCTATCGGACGACGCGAAGTGCGCGAATTGATTGCGGAACAACGCGAAAAAGGCGTGACGGTTTTTATGTCGTCGCATATTTTGTCCGACATCGAAGCACTCTGTGATAATGTAGCGATTTTAAGAAAAGGGAAGTTGGCGGCGAAAGGAAATCTGCACGAGCTTTTAACAAAATCAGGCGAAAATCAAACGTTTGAAATAAATGTAAAAGGCGCGTCGGCTGAAAGTTTAAGTGCAGAATTAAACACAATTTCCGGCGCAACTCTGACGGCGAAACCGAACGGCGCAAATATACAGGTTTTGTCAGAAGATGATATTGAAAAAGTTTTGCCGCTAATAAAAAAAGCGAACGGAAAACTCGTCTCCGTTCAGCCCGTAAAATTATCGCTCGAAGAATTTTTTGTCGAGGAAACGAATTAAATCAATTTCGACCTTTGGGAATTGCGTTTCCGTACAAACCGCACCTAAGTTATTTTCTTCGACGTGCGAAACTAATTTTGCTGTGATTTTTCCTTGTATTCTCCCGTGAATCAAGATTTTCTGCAACTGTTGACATAGTTTTTAAAGCTCACACGCATTTTAAGATAATATATCCGGCGAAAATAAAAAAAGTCTTACGCTTTATTCTATGACAGGCGTAAGACTTTTTCTGTGAGGTGAATTGTTTTCGCGCGTTTAATTAACCGGCGAATTTATAAACGATCACACCTTTTACTTTGACGGGTTGATTGCTCAAGAGCGTCGGGCGAAATTTAGCGTTAAGGGCGGCAGCGACGGCGGCACTTCTTAACAAAGCGTGTCCGCTGACGGCACTTGCCGAAATGACGTTGCCGTTTTCGTCAATTGTCACCTGCACACTGACTTCGCCGCTTGCGCGGACTGCTCGTGCCGCAGCCGGATATGGCGGTTTCGGCAAATCTATTGCCTTACCGTTAACTACGCCGCCTGAAATTAAAGTCGGCGGTTTCGGTGTAACTTTCGGCAATGGCGGCGGCGGCGGCGGTTTCGGTGTCGGTTTTTCAATTTCTTTCGGTTCGACAGGTTTTGTATTATTACCCGTGTCTGAAATTCCGTTGCCGACGGTTCCGCTTGTATTACCACTGTCTCTTTCTAATTTAGGTACGTCTCGAGTTTCGCTTTCCTCGCCCGGACTGATTTCAAAAGCAGTATTTGGGCGCGCTTTTTGTGTGCTTTTTGTTACCGAAACTTTATTCGGAAGTTTCGGAGATTCGTCTAGCCGCAGAGTGTTTGTCTGACGTTTGGCAATCGTCGGCGTTGCATTTTCGGGCTGCTCGGTTTTTTGCGACTGTTTTGGCGCAGGTTCCGGTTCCGGTTCTTTGGCGACTAACGGAATCGGCGCAACGAGCGTTGAAATTTGCAGATTGTCATTGCCGATAGAAAGGTCTTTAGCGAAAATGCTCCAAATTACCGCACCAAACAAAATCATTATTATTGCCAGCGACGACATTGCAAACAGACCGCCGCGCATTTTGTTGTCATTTATCTTACTTCTCGATTCTACTAATTGATCTAACATTTGTTTTTCCTCCTTTGAAATTATCCGGTGCCTTATAAAAGAATTACGGAGATTTTGTTTCTCCGCCGCTTTGTTAGACACCGTTTCAGAAGATTTTGTTCCCGGAAATTGGTTGTTAGTTATGTAAATTATTGTAAATGCGGATTGACCCGTCAGATATGAGGCTCAGGCGAAAATAAAGAACAGCACGAATTTTTGTTGATTAACAATTCGTGCTGTTCTTTATTTTCGCTGCTGAATTTATTTTTAAGTCTGCGGTTTTAACTTGATTTCAAAAAGCTTGCTCCAGTTTTTTCCGGTTACAAAAATTCTGTCCGTTGCCGCATCGTAGGCAATGCCGTTGAGCGAATTTTCGTAGTTGCGCCCGCTGTCGTTCGGGGAAATATTGTCGAGATTTATCCAACCGAGCAATTTGCCCGTCGCCAGATCAATTCGGGCGATGTAATTAGGTTTTTTAATGTCTTCCGACTGCCAGATATTAGCCCAGATTTCGCCTTTTATGTATTCGAGTTCATTAAGTTTCATCAAAGGTTTGCCGCCTTCATTTAATACGACGATTGTCCGAATTGTCTGAAAAGTTTCCGGGTCAATAAAACGAATGACGTGCGTGCCGTCGCTCATAATCAAATTCGTGCCGTCGTTGGTCAATCCCCAACCTTCGCCCGAATATTTGAATTCCTTTATCAAACTGAAATCTTTCAGATTATAGACGAACGCCGTGTGTTCCTGCCACGTTATCTGATAAATTTTATCGCCGAGAATTGTCATTCCTTCGGCGAAATATTCATTAGCGATGTTCTTTTTCTGCAAGACTTTGCCGGTTTCGAGTTCAACCTTACGAAGTGTGGATTCGTCATATTGACCGTCGCTTTCATACAAAAAGCCGTCTTGAAAAATCAGACCTTGCGTAAAAGCATTCTTGTCGTGATTATAAGTGTTGACGATTTCAAACCCCGAAACGGGCAATTTTGCATTTGTATCCGACATATTCACCGGAGTCGTTTTATTAACATTTGTTCCGACATTTCCCGAACCGCCGTTACAGGCAAACGATACAAAAGCTATTAAAATTAAAAAATAAAGGCGCATATTTTTAGTTAACCGATTTTACAACTACTTTAAATTTCGCTCGATTGCCTGACGAAAACTTCTTGCCGAAAGCGTAAACACTTTTACGCCGTTGACGAAAATCGTCGGCGTTCCTCCGACTCCGTAAACTTCGCCGTCAGCCTGATCCTGACGAATCTCGGCGGCGAGTTTTTCGTCTTTCATATCGGCTTCAAATTTTTTTACATCAAGACCGAGTTCGGCGGCGTATTTTTTCAAAGATTCCGCATCAAGCGCGTTTTGATTATTGTAAAGCAATTCCTTGTATTCAAAAAACTTGCCTTGCCGATTTGCCGAATTTGCCGCGAGCGCGGCTTGAAAAGCGTTTTCGTGAAGACTGACAATCGGAAAATCCCGAACAACGAAATGAATTTTGTCGCCGTATTCCGCCATCACACGCTTTAAAACCGGATATGTTGCCGAACACGCCGAACATTGAAAATCCGTAAACATTACAACTGTTACGGGCGCGTCGGTTTTACCTTTTGAAGGTTCATCCGCAATTGAAATATTTTGGACGAACGGTGCAGGTTCTTTAATCAAAATTTTTACTTTATATTTTGTAAAAAGTCGTTTTTGCAAAGCGTTGTTCAAAAGATCGCGTTCTTCATCGGAAAACTCTTTCATTTTGTCCGTAACTTCGCGGGCGATAATATCGCCGGACGAAATCTGTTGTTCGACCGATTCGGCAACAAGCAGTTCGGACTCGACAGCATCTTCCAGATTATCTTCTACCGCATCAAAAACCGTTTTTTCAATTTCGTAAATTTTCAGTTTGTATTCTTTTTCAAATTCCTCAAATAATATTTGCCGTGCGCCGACTGTCGCTAAAACATCGGACGGTTTTAGATTCGCGGCGGAAACATCTTTTCCGGGCGTAATTTTATATTTTGTTCGCAGAGAAGCAATGAATTTATCAAGAATTTCTCCTTCGGGTTTACGGCGCAAAACGTTAATAATTTGGGGACGCACTTCTTCGAGAGATTTTTCGCCGATTGCGGACTTATTTAATTCGTAAACATTTTTTATTTGATTTTCCGTCGGAACGGGAACTTTGTCTGTTACTTCCTTTTTAAAGAGTTCGCCCGAAGAAATATTTCGCGCCTTTGCTTCGGTTTCAAGTAAAATGTTGTTTATCTGAATTTCCAAAAACTGTTTTTTCGCATTGGCAACCGTCGCAGGCAAACTAAGCCACGCTTCGCGCACATTTTTATCGAGATTTGCGGCGGTAAAAGTCTTATTTGTCGCCGTAGCTAAAACTTCATCAGTTTTTTGAGCGAAAACGGAAAGCGTAAAAAGAAAAAATATAACTGCTGTTGTAATAAATTTCATAAACTTAATCTTCAAATTTTAGCAAATTCTGCGGCACGCGAACGGCTTCTTTTTCCTTTGGTTCGCTGAAAACTTCCGGATGAAAAATCTTCGCCAAAATTTCTGCGCCGTCAACGACTCGCGGCGCGGGACGCGAAAAATAACTCGTCGCGTCTAACGCCCAAACTTCATTGTTTTTTATCGCCGGAAGTTCGCGCCAATTTTTCGGAAATTTCGTGTTTTCAATCTGCCGCAAAATGTCTTCCGTATAATAACCGCACGGAACGAGAACTAAAATCTCCGGCTTTGATTCAAAAATTTCATCATAAGTTGTCGTTACGCTTTTTTCTCCGGCTTTGCCCATCAAACAAATTCCACCTGCGATCTCGACCTGTTCGGGAACCCAATGTCCCGGCGCAAAAGGCGGTTCGAGCCATTCAAGCATAAACGCCTTTGGATTCTGGATTGTGGATTTTGAATTTTGAATCAGTTTTTCCTGAATTTTATCAAGCCGATTTTGCAGATCGTTCACGACTTCTTTAGCTTTTTCCGATGTTCCCGTTAATTCGCCGACGGTTTTTATATTTTCAAAAATATCTTCAATCGTATTCGGTTCGAGCGACACGACTTTTGCATCGGCGACATACATTTTCGCGGCTTTTTGAACCGTTTTATAACTGACGGCGCAAACTTCGCAGAGTTCCTGCGTGATTATCAGATCGGGTTTTAATTCCTGCAAAAGTTTTTCGTCGAGATCATAAATCGAACCGTGTCCGTCAAGATTTGAACGAACGGCGTGATCAATTTCCGCGCTCGACATAGTGGAATGTGAAATTCGGCTCGCCGTTAAATGCGGCAGTTTTTCGATGCCGTTCGGATAATCACATTCGTGCGTAATGCCGACCAGATTTTCTTGAAGTCCGAGAGCGCAGACAATTTCTGTTGAGGATGGAAGAAGTGACACGATTTTTATATCTCTCATAAATTTATATGTTTCAAAGAATAACAGTTTAATAACATTTTTTCTAAGAAGTTATTTGAAAACTAATTTTTTCCGCCTGAGAAATAAACGAATCAAACGAAAACAAGAAATAAAATTTTAAGTTTTTCTGTTTTTTGTGCATTTCGTGTATTTCGCGGGCAATTTTTGAGTTTTCAAACAGTTTTTAAGTTTCCAAAACAAACTTAATTTATTAAGAGGTTAAAACATATGTTGTTTTTCTAAACAATGTTTGTTACAATGATCCAAGTAATTTAACAGGAATTACTCCACTTCTTTTGCCCACGATATTAAATAAAAAATTGTCTTATATAAAATTTACAGTAAACCAAAACTGATATTAGCGAGTTGTGTTCTGCCTTCGACAAATACAAAAAGCCGAATAAAAATGTTGTAGATTATTAGATAAAAACGAATGTTGTTAATCTTTAATTGCAAATTATCAGGACATTTTTAGCTTGATTACCCGCGAATAAAGATTAACACCAATGAAAAGAGCGCGTATTCCCGAGATATGCGCTCTTTTCGATTTTTGAGGCGAAACTGTTAAAATTTCTATGGAGAGAGATTTAATTAATATGAACAATGAAGACCTACGTTTTGCCGGAACGGTTGATCATTTGGCGATAAAATGCGAAAACCTCGAAAAAGATGTCGAGGAATATAAACGGCTCGGTTTCAGCTTGGAAACGCTCTACGAAGATTGGGCGATGATGCGCGATTCACGCGGTTTCGGAATTGCTCTTTTGCCGCCTGATTCAAAACATCCGCCACACATCGGTATGAAAGTTGATTCGCTCGAAGAATTGGAAGAAGCCGCAAACCGCGAAAAACGCCCGATTAAACCGCATCGTGACGGCACTTCATCGTTTTATACAAAAGGTGTCGGCGGACAGATTGTAGAATTGATCTATTACCCGGAAGAAAATTAATTTCGAGTTCCGAATCAGACTGTAGAATTTTGGAACTCGAAATTTATAATTCTAAAAAATACGGTTTTGCGAAAATCGTGGAGCATCGGCTAAAACCTGATTGTAAAGATCATCAATATGTTGTTTGCTTCTGATCGCTTCGAGTTCGGCTCGTTCAATCGTTCCGCAAATCGTACCTTTTCCATCCGTAACATAAAGCCGCACGGCATTTCTGTTATACATTAAATTTAAACAATCGAAAATCGTCGCCGTATTTTTCACTTTACAGATATTTCCGTTCATTACATTTGCCGCCGAAAGTCTCTGCGGATCGCGGTTTTTGGCAATTATATTCAGACAAATATCTTTTTCCGAAATCGAACCGATAGGCACTTGATGAGCATAACTTTCGACCACCGGAATACAACCGCAATCGTTGTCCAACATTAGTTTAAATACCTTTGTTAGAGACATTTCTTCCGTGCAAACGACAGACACTTCGTTCATTACATCTTTGATAAGCATTGAATTTTTCCTCCTTGGTTTACTGCTTGGTTGTTCGATTTTGTATTTATTCAAAACACAAAATCGTCTTTTCTTTAGGAAATTTTTAATAGAGCAATTTACATTCCAAATTTTGAGTCAGAAATGCCGTATTTTCTGAACTCAAACAAAACATTTATGATTGGATATTTGAAATCTGAAATCTGAAATTTGTAATCTGTTTTTATGAAACTGCCGCACGAATTTTATACACGCGAAAACACTCTGCAAATCGCTCAGGATTTACTCGGCAAAACGCTCGTCGTTTCAAACGAGAAGAGGGCGCGAGTTTCAGCGATGATCGTCGAAACCGAAGCGTATCTCGGCGCGATAGACAAAGCCGCGCATTCTTATAATAATCGCCGCACGAAACGCACCGAAACGATGTTCGCAATCGGCGGAACGGTTTATGTTTTCTTTATTTACGGAATGTATTATCAGTTTAACGTCGTTGTCGGGAAAAAGGACGTGCCGCACGCGATTCTCGTTCGTGCCGTCGAACCTTTGGAAAGTATCGAAATTATGCGCGAGCGGCGCGGGAAAAAAATGCCGGACAAAAACTTAACTTCCGGTCCGGGAAAACTCTGCATCGCGCTCGACATTGACAAGAGATTCAATAATGCGGATTTAACGGGCGATAAAATCTGGCTTGAAGAAGGCAAAGAAATTTCCACAGAAGAAATAGCTTGTGGAAAACGCATCGGAATTGATTACGCCGAAGAATTCGCTGAAAAACCGTGGCGTTTCTGGATAAAAGAAAATCCTTTTGTCAGCCGCCGCTAATATTCTTTCAGAACAAAATCTGCAAATGCGCGTAAAGATTTACAGAACTAAAAATAAACTGTAAACATTTATGCTCAAAGCGACCAATCTTTATAAAACCTACAGAGGCGAAAATGTAGATTACGAAGTTTTAAAAAACATCAATCTAAATATAGATCAAGGTGAATGCTTGGCGATTACCGGAAAATCCAGCAGCGGAAAATCAACGCTGATGCACCTTTTGGCGTGTCTCGATAATCAGACTTCAGGCAATGTTTCGTTTGAAGACAGGGATTTTTCTTCGCTGAATGAAAAGCAAAAAGATACGCTTCACAATCATAAATTCGGTTTTGTTTTTCAGCAATTTTTCTTAAATGAACGCGAGACAGCTTTTGAAAATGTCGTTCTGCCGATGAGAATTCGCGGCGCAAATGAAAAAGAATTGACAAACGACGCGCTCGAAGCACTTACCGCCGTCGGTTTGGGCGGAATGGAGAAAAAACAGGCGAAAGATTTGTCCGGTGATTTGCTTCATCGCATTTCGCGCCAGCCGTCTGAATTCGATCGAGGCATTGCGATATGAATAGAAGAATTTTAACAGGGATAAACAGGATGGACAAAGATAATTAAAACCTTTTACCTGATTTTTATTGCTGTGAATACTATATGTTTTTGTTATATACATTAAAATAAAATGGAAAATCAAACATTAATAATTACAACCGGAAACGAAGTCGCCGGAGCGGAAATCGCTCAATACTTGGGCGTAGTTCGCGGAATCGTCGTTCGCGCGACCGGAATCGGTGCGGGATTTATCGGCGGTTTGAAATCAATCGCGGGCGGAAACATCGAGGAATTTACGCGGGTTTGTGAAGCCGCACGACAGGAAGCTTTCAGCCGAATGGCGCAACACGCGCATCAAATCGGCGCAGATGCGATTATCGGAATGCGCTACGACGCGACGGAGTTTTCGCAAACTGCAACAGAAGTTTTAGCTTACGGAACGGCGGTTAAATTGAGAAATAAATAAATTTTTAATTTTCAGGGGTTTTGATAACCTTTCGGGGAAATTTCAAACTCAAATTCTTGCGGATTGTTTTTGAAATAAAGTCCGCCGCCGCGTTTCGACTGCGACGGTGCGTAATCGAATGTCGCCGAACTTGTCTCGATCTCTTCCGTGCCTTTCATCAGTTTTCCTTCGACGACGACATCCGCCGCCGTTTCATCGCCTGTGTTTTCAACCTCGAATTTTACGAGATAACCGGCATCGTTTTTTTCAGGCGCACTGTAATTAACCTTTAGAATCGGCGGTTTGTTTCCGTCGGTCGCAGCTTTGTAAATAATAAAACCGAACGCTCCGGCAACCATTATCAAACCGATTATTGCGACGAACCATTCGAGAAACGGGATTTGCTGGTCTTTTGTTCCTGAAGAATTATTTTCTTTTTCGTCTGATTTTTCAGCCATAAATTTTACAATATCAAACGCGAAGCCGCCGCGCCGAGTGCGGACGGGAAACCTAAAACGACCGTTACCCGCAAAATTTCCTTCGCGCCCATTCCGTCAATCAGACCGAACGTCCACAACAGATACAAACTTATCAAAAGGGAAATCGCGTAACCGACGATCGTAAACCGCAGAAACGCGCTGAACAAAGATTTCCTGTATTTTTCTTGACCGCGAAAACCGACGGTGTAAACAAACGCGTGCATTAAAATTATCGTGAAAATCATCAGCGCGATGACGAGCGAATCCGTCATTTTGTAACTGATAAGAATCATTTCTTCGGTCGCCGCCGGACTCATCGCCAAAAAAAGTGCGCCGACCGACATGAGAAAAAGTTCGCCGAAATACGTCGTTTCGTCCTTTCTTTTTTCGTCTTCTTCTTCGTCCTCATCGTCGCCGGAATTTCCCAACTGACTTTGCGCGAACATCGCCCCGAGCGCGGCGACGACGGCTTGAATCGAAATCTTCCCGACAATCTCATTCCACGACATTTCGAGATTTATCAACCCGAAAAGATAAAGCATCACGGCAGTCGTTACGAATCCGACGGCGTATGCGACAAACGCATCAACCACATCGTCGAGCGGTTCAAACGTCGTTTCAAATCCGACGTAATGCGAAAGCCCGATCAAAAGCGGAACGGCGAGAATCATATAAATCGCCAACCGCCAGCCATTAATATAAAATCCGAGAAACCACATTTCCATCGTCATCACGATGGCAAACGCAAATAAAATAGCACCCGCAAACGCGCGCGCCAGACCTTTGAGGAATTTCAGATTGCAGTCTCTGGAAAATATGCTTTCGGCAGAATCTTTTCCCATAAAATGTTTCTTTGAAACCGTGCCGGAAACATTATATAAGAAAAATCTTTAATAAACTAAAAAAAATGCTTTGCGAACAAATATCCCGTAGAGATCAACAGTTAATAAACCCGCAATTTATTGCGGAGAGTTTTCGACATTTGGTTTTAGTCCCATAGAGACTTTCGTCCCTACGGGACTGGAATTCCTTATAAAATAAACCCCGCAATAAATTGCGGGGCTATTAACACAAACTCCTACGGAGTAAAATACTATCGAAAATTCAACTTCCTACGCCCGTTCGATATGCGTTGCGGAAAGCCATTCGGCGCGTTTTCCGGGATCGTTGCGGAAAACCATCTTGATGATCGGATCAACATCGTGGACGGCGGCGAGACATTTTTTCAGAGGTTCGCGGAACTGTGCATTAACGCCGATTCTGTCAAGCCGCGCCGCTTCCGATTCATTGACGACCGCATCAAAAGCATCGCGTTTCGCCGTCAGATCGGCAACGAAACCCGTCGGCATTCCGCGTGCGGTAAAATCCGCTTCGAGCAACGTCGCGTCTTCGATAAATTGTCCGGCGGTGTCGATCATCAACTGATCGCTGCCGTGCGGCATACGAAATTTGTTCTGCGCATCCTGATGATTCTTCGCCATCGGTCGCCACATCGCGGCAATATCGCTCATCGCAAAATAGAGCGCATCGCGCATATCGCCCTTATAAATCGTCGCATCTTTGGAATCAACTTTAGCGTTAACCTTATCCGAACCGAGTTCGCCGATCTTGTCAGTTTCGGTCTGCAAAGTGTCTTTTGCCGCCACGACCGCCGCAATGTTCTTAAGCAGATCGTCATATTTATTCAAAAACAGCAACGCCCGCAAATACATTTCATATTCTCTTCTTTCTCTGTCATTCATAAATTTTTTCTCCTTAATTAGTGATTATTTATCAGCATTAGAAATGAGGCTGATAAAAATTTTATAACTCATTTAAAAGAAATAATAAAGAAAAAAATAAACCCCCGACAGCTTTTTCACAGCTCCGAAGGCTTTTTCACAATCCCGACAGCTTTTTCACGCCCCCGAAGGCTTTTTCACAGCCCCGACAGCTTTTTCACGACTCCGAAGGACTTTTCACAGCCCCGAAGGACTTTTCACAACCCCGATGGAAAACTCACGGCGTATATGGGATTTTCAAGACTTCGGCGAAATTTTTACCGAACATAAAAACTATTTGCATTGTGGAACGGCTGAATTCACCGTGTCGCGCCCGATTCGCGCAAGTTTGGGTTTAACAGACAACTTTCATACAATGTAGCTGGCGCGACTACGGTGCAATGAATTGTTCGGTGCGTGTTATGCAAAACGAAAACTTTTTAGAAAACAAAAGTGTCAAAGCAAAGACAGATGATGCTGATAAAGAATTGGTCGAATTGGTCAAAGAGATTTTTAGCATTATTCCGTCTTATTACGACCGGCGCGAAGCAAAGCAGGTTGAAGATTTGATTCGCGCTTTTATGGAGAAAAAGCTACAAGAGCGGCGATAGCTTTTGTTTGGCTTCGTCGAATGCTCGGATGATGTGTCGGTGCAAATAAATTTTCTGCAAGCCGAAGAAAAAACAAACATCATCGTCATAGTCAGATGCTTGCGCAGCTGTTCCGATTGAAAGCAACGCGCCTTTTCCGTAAGCAACATTGTAGGTTGCTTTGATTTGGTTGGCGACATCTATGTAGTGATTTTCAGATTCGGGATGACAAAGCGCGTCACGCACAAATTTTATTAAGTCGGTAACATCGTTCACTTTTGCAGAGGTAACAACATCATCGGTAAAAGAAATGCGCGAACTGTATTGTTCAGTTTTAAACATTAAATCCCGCAAGCGAATAAGAGTTTCAATGAAAGCCGATTGCACAAATATATGCCCGCCGTTTTGCGGTGCAAATATACCACTTGCGAGAATTTCATTAAGACGGCGAAATGTTGATTCAATTTCGCATTTCGTTAGAAAGTCCATAGTAATAAAGAAAGCATCGAACTATTTATTAACACCAACGCCATTGATAATAAATCAATTCTTCGATGTTAGCAAGCGTTTTTTTACCCGCCAGGCGATTTTTACGAGCGTCGTATCTGAAATGCTTCGGGTTATTCGCCGATATCTTTCTTAAGATATCCGATAAGCTTATCTCTATCCTTGTTAGGTTCCAGTTTTTCGAGTTCGGCGATGCGGAGTTTGGCGGATTTTATCCGGTGATAACGGGCATATCTTCCCGTTGGGCTTTGGCGAGATCAAATTCGCGGCAGTTTTCACGAAGCTTGCGCCAACCGCGTTCGTCCGTCTTTTTGGGAACTTCGACCTTGTAACCGAGACAATAACGCTCCGCCGCGCATTCGCCGCAAACCGGAACGCGCTTTTCGTTTTTGGCTTGCCGAAAGGAACTGCGGCAGTCGAAACAAACCCAATTGTGATTGCTGGCGGACATATAAAGTTAAAGTTCGGAGTTCCAACTTTAGTTGGCAAGTCGCCGGCGAAGCGCGGCGAGAAAGCCAACTAAAATTGGAACTCCGAACGCAAAACGAAAGTCATGATTAATTCGATTTCAAAACCTGCGCGACTGTTTCCTTTTTCAAGCCTTTGCCGTTTTTCTTATCTTAGTCATCTGCACAAATCTGTTTATCAGGTTAAGATGCACTTACCGAAGCTAAAACCCGAAACCTTATTACTTATTGGAAGTTTTTGCCTTTTGTGTGCTGGTTTTGTTTATAACTTGCTCCAAAATATGCGCCCAAGCAGCAGCCTGCCAATCCAGGAAAGGCGTTTGTGATTAATCCGACGACTCGATCTAAAGTAAAGCCGGACGAATATACATCCAACAGAAACGCTGATATCCAAACAGCGACAACCAAACTTCCTAAAGACAAGCCTAGTTTCCACCCGCCTTTATTACGCACAAAGCCGAATATTGCTCCTAATACTAAAAAGGTTACAAAAAAAAGCAAGCCGAGAGACAGCTGACCGCTCCAAGAACCTCTATCAAAACCGAAGGGAAGTAAAATTATACCAACCACAAACCACAAATTAAAGCCAATGAAAACACCTGCTATTCCGCTAAAGGCAGCAAGAACGTGAACGAGAATGCTGACAGGTTTAGAGCGATTAATCGGCTCAACTGTGCCGAACTCCGAAACGGTGTCGGATTGCCTTGGCTGATTACAAAAATCACAAGTTTCAGTTGTTTGAGAGTAAGCATTTTGACAATGGGGACAAGCTTCAATGTTCATTGGTATCTTTTTCCTGATTTGAACTGTTGATATTCAAATATGATGTGCCTAAATTTGATTTAGGCTGAACTTCAGCCTTTTTTAGATACGAAATTATTTATATGCTTTTTTAACCTAACAGTCAATAAAATGTGGTGTTACATAGTTTATTCAACGTTCAAAACCTGCGCGACTGTTTCCTTTTTCAAACCTTTGCCGCTTTTGTTGTTGTAATCGCTGAGAGAGATTTGTTTGTCGCGCCAAGCGTCGAGGTGTCCGACTTGGTGGGTTGCGACATTAATTCTCACGCAATAAAGCCTGAAAACCTGCTTGCTCGAAGTGTTTATCAGTAGTTAATGCTTCCTTTAATCCGTATTCTTGCATCACGATAATTGAAACGCAGTCAACTAAGCCCCATTCTTTATCAGGTCGTTTGCGAAACAACTCTAACGCCTGTGTATAGAGTTCTTCCGAAAGCGGGACAATTTCAACTGTCGGGTCTGATTCAATTGCTTCCAAGAGTTCAATCGCAGATTTGCGATAACGCTGTTTTGACAGAGCATTTCCGATTTCTAACAAAATTGCTCGCGTTGTTATAAGGCGTGTTTGTTCGGCTTCCAACTGCTCGGCTATTTTTTCGGCGGTTTCGTGATATTCATCAGACTCAACAGACAAGGCAATAGCATAACCTGTATCAAGAAAAACCTCACTCTTCATCATCTAATTCCGCCCCGCCATAAAGATAGTCGTCAATCCGCGAAGAAAAATCCTTCGGACCCTTCAGTTTCAAGGAACGAGCCGTGCGAAGAAACGATTGCGGCTTTTCTTCGGCAACATCCTTAACGATTACGATAAGTTCAACCTGCGTGTCGGGTTGCAATTCGACAGTTTGAACTGGACGAAAAACCTGCCCGTCAAAAGTTGCTTCAAGAGTTTGACTCATTTTTTTACCTCCACAAAGAGAATATCACAAAATAATCGAGCATACATTGCAACGTCTGTATGCTCGAAATTTGTTTTTGAAAAAGAATTCATAGTTATTAGATGAACACAGCAAACAATTTTCTAAATCTCTTTTGTTAATTAATCCCATTTATATCAAATAAATTTTGAATTTCCCTAAAACTCTCCTATAAACTCATTGCCGATTAACTCATTATCCCGATAAACATGAACAGTTTCATAGCCTTCATCTGGAAACAACTGAACTCCATAGTTCTCTCTATATCTTATCACCCAAGTGAAATTAGGTTTGGGTTCGATTGGAACAAACACAAGAGATGAGTTTGTTTTGGCTTCAAACTCAAAAGCATACGGCTCAAGTTGAACGATGTAGGGAGAATCATTTTCCCAAACTGTAAATTCAATTTGAAAATCAAACTTTTTACTTTGCATTTAGAACTTGCTCAACTGTTTCTTTCTTCAAACTGTTCCCATTGTTCTTATTATAATCATTAACGGAAATCTGTTTATCACGCCATGCGTCGAGGTGTCCGACTTGGTGGACGCATTGGATCGTGCAGGTCGGGGCGCACCATTTTTCGGTGATGTATTCGCGGCGCATATCGGAATGTGTGTATTCGAGAATCGGGATTCCGGGCGTTCCTCTCTGCTGTGAACACCAACTGACGATTCCGGCTTCGTCAATGTATAAATATCTCGCTCCGGCGCGGCATTTCCAATCGTATTCGTTGCCTTCGACGAGTTCGTCCTGAAACCAATTCCAACGCGCATAACTGCTCGTGCCTTTTGCTTTGATCTCTTTATAGACGCGCTTTTCGTGGTCGGTCAAACCTTTATTCAAACCCATCTCGTCGTGAATCACGCCGACGGTCGAGGAAAAACCGAGTTCGATGGCGCGGTTGGCGATAATCAACGCTTCGTCCGGGTTTGCCACGCCGCCGCCGACAACCGAGTTTATATTGACTTTGAATTTCGCGTGTTCGGCGAGATTGACGAGCTTTGCGTCGAGAACTTTCAGACTCTTTTTGGAAACGTCGTCCGGCGTTACGTTATCAATCGAAATCTGCAGATAATCGAGTCCGGCTTCGTTTAGTTTTTTGATCTTATCAACTTGGAAATAATAACCGTTCGAGATGAGTCCGGCGATCATTCCGTGATGGCGGATTCGCGCGATGATTTCGTAAATTTCCGGGTGCATCATCGGTTCGCCGCCGCTGATCGTAACGACCGAAGTCCCGAATTCCGCTAGTTTATCAATGCGTTTCAGCATCACGTCAATCGCCACCGGATCGGATGTTTTGTCGTATTCGTTGCAGTAAGTGCAGGCGAGATTACAACGCCGCATCGGAACGATGTGAACGAGAACGGGATGTTTCGTCGAGGCAAAAGCCTTGATCGTGTGCTTGACTCCGCGTGTAAAACGGCTGAAACTGCTTGCTTTCGGCATAATTTCGGAAATACTTAGTCGAAAAGTATCAAACTTGAGATTATAAGGTTTAATTTAATACTTTTCAAACTTACGAAAAAAGCCCCGACTGTTGCCGGAGCTTTTTGTCAACATTTTTTGCGATTAAATGTTTTATGCTGGTATTATTTTTGCATTTTTCGGTACTCGCAATTTAAAAATATCATAATCAATATCAATGTTTTTCTGAATATTGTAAAGCAAAATCGTCGTTGCATCGTCCGATTTTTCAAGAACCGTCGCTTGAATCGGCATTCCGTCTTTATCAACCCAAAGATCAACTTGCTTATATTCCGAAGCAGCTTTTGGCGTTAATTTAAGATGGCTTGCATCGGTCGTTCCGTTCACTTTTTCAGATGCCGAGATAAGCTGCACTTTGTAATTAGCATTGAGTTGTTTTTTCGACATACTCAAAAATGTCAAAGGTCCGCTGACTTGCGCTTTATCTTTTGCTTCACCAACTTTTCCCGTATAAACCTGATTGATCGAGCGTTTGTAGAGATTATATTTACCATCTACGACAGTCAAATATTCTTCGGTAGGTTTTGTCCAGTCAAGACGAACATACATTTTACGTTTTCCTTTTTCCGGCATAAAAGTAACATTACCTTCGGATACTTCAGAGCGTTTGATCTGCGGATTGTATTTGCTCATCGTTACATTCGATTTTAAAACTTCGAGTGCTTTGTAATGAGCATCCATTTTATTCATTAATTGGTTTAAAACCTGCGCCTTCGTTTCGCTGACTGAAAATGCGCCGAAAACCAAAAATAATGCGGCGGCGGTCAAACTGAATTTGAAAAAGTTTTTCATAAAATTTTTGATAACTCCGTAAAAAATAAAAGCCGAATGTGATATACATCAATAAAATTCGACTTTCTATTAAATAACATAAAAATTAGCGGTATTCAATTATATAAATCTTATCGCCACGTTCGTTCGTCTGGTCTTTCCAAGCGACGATTTCTGCAAATTGTTCTCCGGTAATTTCCTGAACTAATTTTTTCATTTCGCCTTGGTCGGGCGAAAAATCTGCTGCTTTGACGACAAGACGCGACGGCTGAGTTGCCAGGTTTTCTCCGTTCGAGAACCAGATTTTCGGCGTGAGAAATATAAACGCGACGATCAAAAGGCAGAAAACATCATATTGCCAAGTGCCGCGCATATAATCCCAGAGAACAATTTTTTTCGTATTCTCATTCATAAAACCTTATTCGACGATTAAACCGTCGCGGATATTTATTTTTCTCGAACAAAACGAAGCCGCTTCCGGGTCGTGCGTAATCATTATAATAGTTTGATCGAATTTTTCGTTCAAGTTTTTGAACATATTCAAAACGATCTCCGAATTTTCCGTGTCGAGATTTCCCGTCGGCTCGTCCGCCAAAATTATCGCCGGATTATTAATAATTGCCCGCGCCAGCGCGACTCTCTGCTGTTCGCCGCCGGACATTTCGAGCGGTTTGTGCTGCATTTTATTTTCCAGTTGCAGCAGCGATAAAACTTCGCGCCGACGTTCGGCATTTCCGCCGTTGCCGGAATAAATTTTTTCCGCGAGCTTTAAATTTCCGTCCGCCGTCAGAGTAGGGAAGAGGTTGAAACGCTGAAAGACAAAACCGATCTTGCGGCGGCGAATGTCAGTTCTTTCCGCATCGGAAATTTTTGAAATGTCTTCGTCGCCGATGATTATTTTCCCGCTCGTCGGCGAAAGAAGTCCGCCGAGAAGATGCAAAAGCGTTGATTTTCCGCAACCCGAAGGTCCCATTATGGCGACGAATTCGCCTTTTTTAATGTCCAAAGACACACCGCGCAATGCCGGAACTTCCATTTTTCCGATCATATACGTTTTAACTAAATCTTCGGTGCGTAAAATAGTTTTCATCAAATTACTGTTGTTTCGCGTTGAAAGTTGAACTGCCGCCGGATGAATTTGTCAGTTCCTTTAATTTTTGATTTAAATCAACTTCCTCTAATTCCCAGCGGTTTTTCAAAATAAAAATATCCGTATCGAAATTTTCACCGATTTTCACTGCGTCGGGCGTTTGATACGTTAAAACCATTTTGTACTTTTCCTTCGGTCGCGTTACCGCTATTTCTAACGGCAAATTTTGATAATTTTCCGTGTTTGAAAGATTTCCTTCCGCGCCGTAGACGATGTCCGATTCGACTTCGCCGCCGGCATCGAAAATCTGCTGACGCGCCAGACGAATTTTGCCGACGCGGTCAAACCAGAAACGTCTGGTAATTGACATACTTCCGTCGTCGTTCTTTCTAAATTCATCAAGCAAATAATAACCGCGCAAAACCCAACCGACGGGAGATTTTTTCTTGACTAAAGCAAAATCTACTTCTTCCTGATTAATCGTGCTTTGAAGATACGAGTAATTTTCTCTGTCAATCGGGCGGACAAGAAGTGCTTCCGTAAAATGTTGCGGGCGCAGATTTGAAAATGCGTTGACATTTTGCTTTAACGCCTTTGCGTCGCCGTTTCCGATTTTATCAACTTCACTTTGCAGAGCGGTGTAATCAGTATTATTATTGCCGCAGACGAATTTTTTATATTTTCCGCTTCCGCCGTCATTGAGAATCGCCACACAAAATTTTTCGCCGTTTGATGCCATTTGAACGATGTCGCTTTTGACGATTGGAATCTGAACTCTGAGAAAAATGTCGTCCGGTCGCTGGACGATGATTTCGCCGTCGGCGGTTTTATATTTTTCGGCAATTCCGACTTCGGCGTAAGAATTATCCTCGAACTTGAAGTTCATCTTTGCATCAATTGATGAAAGTTGGGAAAAATTATTTACGATATTTACCAGATCTTCTTGTGAAGCATCTTTAACTGCCAAAAGTTTGGCACGTTCCTGTTTTTCTTTTACAGTAAAAACACCGCACGCGCCGCTGAATAAAACTGCAAATAGTAATAATAATAGTCCGGCATTTGTTCGGTATTTGTTATTGTTGTTAAATATCACCCGTTTGTGATGTCGGAAAAAATTGGTCTGTTGTCTTTTAAAAAATCTCACTTTATAACTCAAAATGTTTTGAACCTCGCGCCGAATCGAAAATAATATCACGGGGAAAGCGCAATTTCTAATAGACGAAGACGCGGATTAGAAAGCATTTTGCCTTCCGCACCGCGTTTTTATTGATAAGAAACTAATCTTTAGTTTGAAAAAACGCCCGACGAACGGGTTAAATAATCCTGCATCGTAAATGCAAACATAATCGCCAGCCAGAAAAATCCGGCGAGTGCCGTCAGCCAGATCAGACGTGACTGCCATCGAACGTGCATAAAAAACAGCACGACGAAACTCATTTTTGTAAACGCGATCAGAAGCGCGACCAATGTATTTGCGCCCGGAAAAATCCATTCCAGATCAATTAGAGCGACGGCGTAAGTCAAAATAGTGCCGACAACCAAAATTCCGAAGATTACTAAGTATCCTGGAATTCCGATATGATGCTCTATTTCTTCTTCAGCGTGCGAATGCGTATTGTGTTTTTCCGTATTATGTTCTGCCATAACAAAATTTTTGATTTCTAAATTACTAAATTTCTCTTTTTTCTTCCTTTTAATTAACCGTGTCCTCCGGCAAGAAAATGTCTGCCGAGAAGATAAAGCAACGGAAATAGAAAAATCCACACGATGTCAACAAAGTGCCAGTAAAGACCTGCCATTTCGACGGGCGCAAAATATTCGGCGGTAAATGTGCCGAGCCACGCTCTCCACAAAAGCCAGATCATCACGCCCAGACCGATTATCATATGAAGTGCGTGAAGTCCGGTCATCACAAAATAAATCCAGAAAAATATCTGAACTTTGCTCGTAAATTTCGCTTTGTCAATTTTGCCGTTTGAAAAGTAACCGATTTGTTCGGCTCTTGTCAGATAATTCCCTTTCTGTGCTTCATCAACTAACTCTAAATCTTTTTCGGCAATATGAAAATTCCCGTGCGGATTCGCGTGTGACTCTTCGACTTGCGTTAATTTCTCGGTTGTCGAAACTTCCATTTCCGGCGCAGTTTCCGCCGCCGAAACTTTTGTTTCAAAGGGAAGTATTGTCGAAGCGTGTTCGGTGTTTGTATGCTCGCCTTCGGGAATAACTCTGTTCCAACCGTTGACCGGAATTAAACCGTGATTATATTTGTCTGTATATTCGACGGCTTTTACGCCGAGAAATGTAACGCCGAAAGCCATCGTCAACAAAATGAAAACGACCTGCATCATCCGATTGCCTTTTTGCGCGAAATAAACGGTCAGAGCCATCGTTAAACTACTGACGATGAGAACTAGCGTGTTGGCAAATCCCATCACGACATCGAGATGATTACTGCCCGCCGCAAACGCCATCGGAAAGCGCGAACGAAACACGAGATAAACCGTGAACATTCCGCCGAAAAACATTATTTCCTGCACGAGAAACATCCACATTCCGATTGATACGGATTCTTCCTGCTGTTTCATATCTTCAAACTGATGTTGAAGACCGGGCTGATGATAATGCTCGTGATCGTGTCCTATTGTTTCTATGTTTGTTGACATTTAATTCAATTACGAATTACGAGTTACGAATTACGAATCATACGAAATCTTTCATTCGTAATTCGTAATTCGTAATTCGTAACTTATCTTAGTGATTTTACCACCGCATCTTCGCGTCTTGCGGCTTCCAAATCCATTCCGCTTTCTTCGCCGAATTCGTATGCTTCCCACGTAACGACCGGAGTTTCTTTAAAGTTTTCGGTAGGCGGCGGGGAACTGGTGCGCCACTCCAAACCGGGGTGCATATACGGATTTGCCGCCGCACGTTTTCCAAAAAATAATGAATGCGTTAAATAAATTACAGGCAATACCAAACCTAAACCTAAAACCGATGCTCCGGCGGTCGAGAAGATATTCAACACTTGAAATTCCGGCGGATAAGAAGCATAACGGCGCGGCATTCCCATATATCCGAGAATAAATTGCGGAAAAAACGTCAGGTTAAATCCGACGAAAACGAGCATCGCCGAGATTTTGCCCCAAAATTCCGAATACATTCTTCCGGTCATTTTCGACCACCAGTAATGAATTCCGCCCAAGTAAGCCAAAACCTGTCCGCCGACCATAACGTAATGGAAGTGCGCGACGATAAAATATGTGTCGGTTAAATGAACCGTCAAACCGATCGAACCCAAGAATAATCCTGTCAAACCGCCGATTAAAAATAATCCCATAAAACCGAGCGCGTAAAGCATCGGTGTTTCAAATGAGATTGAACCTTTGTAAAGCGTCGCCGTCCAGTTGAACATTTTAATTGCCGACGGAACTGCAACGACCATCGTCAAGAACGAAAAGACGAGTCCGGCGTAAACCGATTGTCCCGAAACGAACATATGATGTCCCCAGACGAGAAAACCGAAAACGGCGATTGCAATCGAAGAAAATGCGATAAATTCGTAACCGAAAATCTTTTTACGCGAAAAATTGGAGATCAATTCCGAGATCACGCCCATTCCCGGCAAAATCATAATGTAAACCGCCGGGTGCGAATAAAACCAGAAAAGATGTTGGAAAAGAATCGGATCGCCGCCGATTGCAGGATCGAAAATTCCGACTCCGGCGACTCTCTCGACCGTCAAAAGCAATAATGTAATAGCGATTACCGGAGTTCCGAGAATCATCACGAGCGAAGTCGCGTAGTGCGCCCAGACGAAAAGCGGCATTCTAAACCACGTCATTCCCGGCGCGCGCATCGTGTGAATCGTTACGATGAAATTCAGTCCGGTTAAAATTGACGAAAATCCGTTGATAAAAATTCCGAGTCCGACCGCCGTTACATAAGTGTTTGAAAACGTCGTCGAATACGGCGCGTAAAAAGTCCAACCCGTATCAACGCCGCCCTGCATTAACGCCCACAAAGTCAACGCACCGCCGAACATATAAATATACCAACTTAAAAGATTGATACGCGGCAGAGCCAAATCCTTCGCACCGATCATCAGCGGAATCAGGAAATTCCCCAAAATCGCCGGAATCGAGGGAATCAGGAAGAAGAAAATCATCAAGACTCCGTGCTGCGTGAAAACCTTATTGTAAGTGCCGGATTCAAGCAGATCGGACTGCGGTGTGAGCAGTTCCAGACGTATCGCCGACGCATACAAACCGCCCATCATAAAGAACACGGAAACGACGACCAGATACATAATCGCAATGCGTTTATGGTCTTTTGTCAGAAGCCACGATCTGATGGTCGAGCCGTTTGTCAGATAACTTTGTTTCGGCTGTTCGACATTATCCAAATTCATTGCATCTACGTTTTGCATATAACTTTTTTATTTAAAACCTCTTTTTAGTTGCTCCTGTTTGTAACTTCCGTGCGATTCGCCGGAGCGTTCGGATTGCTTCCCGGATTATTTTCCGCGCCTCTGTCAGCTTTCGGCGGTGTCATCGTATTTGCCGCCGGAGCTTTCGGCTGGCTCATTGTATTTGAATTTGCGCCCGTCGTTCCGGTCGTCGAATTTCCCGTTATGCCGCTCAAAGATTTAATGTATGCGACAAGTTGAGTTAATTGCTCTTCGGTTACTTGTCCTTTAAAAGTCGGCATAATCGGCTGATAACCTTCGACGATTTGTCCGGCTGGATTCAATATCGAATTGCGAATATATTCGTCGTCCGCGATAACGGTTTGTCCGTTATTTAATTTAACTTCGTGACTGTAAATTCCTTCGAGTTTCGCGCCGCGCTGAGTAGGTCCGCCCGCGTGACACGATGCACAGCCTAATTTATTAGTAAATAAATCTTGTCCGGCTTGAACCGGCGTTTGATCGGAAACGTTTCCGGCGAGCCAGTTGTCGAAATCACGCTGTTCCATCACGTAAACATAACCGCCCATTCCAGAGTGATTTAAGCCGCAGTATTCGGCGCAAAACAAATGATATTTGCCCGGTTTTGTGGCTTCAAACCATAAGTAAGTATAACGTCCCGGCACGACATCTGCTTTTGTTCGAAAAGCGGGAACATAAAAGTCGTGGAGAACGTCTTCGGTTGTCATCGTCAGTTTGACTTTCGTCCCGACCGGAATATGAAGTTCATTTATCTCTCGTTGTCCCGTCGGATGCTGAATCTTCCACATCCATTGTTTGCCGACGACGTAAATATCCATCGTGTTGTCCGGCATATTATATTGATTAAAATAAACAATCGCGCCGCCGAGAAATATCGTCATCGAAATGATAAACGGTATGATTGACCAGATCGTTTCAAGGGCAATCGAACCGTGCATTTCCGCCGGTGTCGCAAATTTTTCCTTTTCGCGGTATTTGATTCCGAAAAATACGGTCGCCGCAACGATCGGAATTATAAAAGCGATACTGACAACTATCAGGTAAAAATACAGACCGTCAACCTGCCACGCGAATGTCGAGGCTTGTTCGGGAAATAATGGAACCCACGCTTTATCTTGCATAACTATTATTGGAACGCCGTCATCTTGACGGCAATGAACGCATCGGCGTTCAAATTTTGTTTGCAGACTTTAAAGTAATCTTCAAAGTTATCAACTTTTTTGTGCTTCCGCACTCATTGTCGCCAAACCGGACGGCGTTCCGTCGAACTAATTCAGCCGTTTTTTACGGTAAAACCAAAAACCTAATAACATCGCGGCAATTGCCAAAATCGTCACCACTCCTGCCAGACGTAAAACTCTCATTACTGCCAAACCGTAAGTTCCGGTCGCCGGATCGTAATGAAAACAGTAAAGATAAAGCTGCTCGGCGGGATTGCCGATCTTACCTTCGGACGCTTCCATAATTCCGAATTTTACATCTTTCGGCGAATAATCAATGCCGTAAAAATATCTCGACATTTTGCCGTCCGGCGTGGCGATCATAATGCCGCCCGCGTGTGCAAATTGATTCGAGGCTTCATCAAAATGATAATTGAAACCCGCCGCTTTGGTTACTTTGTCAATTTCCGGCTGTGTTCCAGTTAAAAAATGCCAGCCGTTTGCCGTATTCGGTCGCTCGTAACGCTCCATATACGAAGCTTTTTTGTTTTTCGTCAGTCCCGGTTTACCGTTTTCACGCGCGTCAAAACTGATTGCGACGACATCGAATTCTTTTCCGGCATCAAAATTTACGCCTTTCAGCGAACCTGTCAAGCCGTTTAAAACCTCATTGCAGAGCATCGGACATTCATAATAGACAAGTGCCAAAATGACCGGCTTGTTTTTATTAAAATATTCGCCGAGTTTTACCGTGTTGCCGTTTTCGTCTTTGAATTCCGCATCAAGCGGAAGTTGCGAACCGAGTTTTTGCTCGATTCCGACATTGTCCAAGGTTTTCGGTAAACCGTTGCTCGTCGTCTGAGTCGGATCATAAGTTTTCGGTGCGTAAAGCGGAGAATTGTAATGCTCCGTTTTTTGCGCCGAAATTGTTCCTGTTGTCAAAAATATAACTAACAGTAAAAGTTTCAGCTTAAATACTGCTTCGATTGCCGAACTTTTTTTCATAATGTTTTTAGTTCGGAGTTCCAACCTTGATTAGCTATCCACCGCCTTTATCTGACGAGATTGCCGCCTAGTTTTAAAACTCCAAATGCTTATCTGCGTCTGTCTGCGGAAACTCTTCCCGCGCTCGAACCGGATATTGATAATCTCGATTCTTTATAAAGTTCATCGCCCTGTGCATTTGCGGTCGTTCCCGCATTTTGTTGTAAGAGTTTTTGTTTCGCTTCATTAATCGGCAAAGCGATAACTGTTCCGTTCGCTCCTTTTTCGCCGTTTTCCCACAAATCTTTATCAACTTGCTGAATAACTTCCCATTCGGCTTGCGGGTGCATCAATTCGAGATTTACAAAACCGTCTTTCGTCTGCACACCGAAACCCGGCGCGGCTTGAAGTTTGACCGCACTCTTTGGAAGTCTTTCCTTGCCCGTTTCCGCCATCGGATTTGCATTTTCCGCATCTTTATTAATAGCATCGGCTTTCAGAACATTCAGGAAAAAGAACATCAAACCGAAAGTAATCACGATCAGCAAAAGCAAACCGACTCCAAAATAAATTACCCCGCGCAAGCCGATGATATTTTGCTCATACGGCTGTTCGAAATCTACAAAACTTTTTTCGTGTTTAGTTTTACCCATACTTTTTCAATTACGAATTACGAATTTCAAATTACGAATGAAAAACGAAAATTCGTAATTCGTAATTCGTTTAATGTCCTTTTCCGTGGTCAATCGCGTTTTGTAAAAACGGATCATTAACCGGAACGAGCGGATATTTCATCAATTCGCCGAAAAACCACCAAAGCCAAATACCGCCGACTGCAATCGGTCCGACAATGTCGAACAAACTAAATCCTGCGACAAAATCCAATCTTACGCCGTGTTCGATAATTCCCGACGCGCCGCCGATTCGCGGACTCGGTGCGATAATGTAATACATATCAACGAGCCGCATAAATAGGATGAAACAAGCCAATCCCGCCAACCATTTCGCTTTGCGTTTAAAATCCTGCTGGAGCAAAACCAAAAAGGGAAATGCGAAGTGAAAAACGATTAGGAAAAGTCCGATCACGCCCCACGTTCCTTTCATACGCGGCAGATAAAAACTGGTTTCTTCCGGTAAGTTGCCCGACCAGATAATCAAGTATTGCGAAAAGTTGAAATACGCCCAAACCATCACGAGCGCGAGCATTAATTTACCGAGATCGTGAAAATGACGTTTGCCTAACACCCGATTCATCGGCGGTTTATCCCACATCCAGGCGAGAATCGCTACCACAAAACAGAAACAACTCAATGCCCAACCTGCGACGAAAAGAAGTCCCCAAATCGTTGAAAACCAATGCGGTTCGAGCATCATCATCCAGTCAACTCCCGCAAATGTAACGATAAGCGCGAAGAAAACCAATGCCGGACCGGAAAATGCCGTCGCATCGCCGAGATATTTCGCCGCTTCTTCGACGTTGGTTGAAGCGTCCTGTTTTCTCGCCCGTCCATTGAGGTAATAAACAATCACACCCCACAAAACGAAATAGATAATTGAGCGAATGATCCACCATTCGGCGGTTTGATACGAACCGCGCCACTCCATTACGTGATCTGTCGGCGCAAGATGCGTCCATTCATAGATCAAACCGAACGCCACGCCGAAAGCAAGCGGAATCCACAACGCGAAAATTACCGGAAGTGTTCGTGAACTTGCTTCGACAACTCGGCGAATAACAACGCCCCACGCACCGCCAGTCAGGTATTGAAGCATCAAAACGCCGATGCTGCCGATGCCGATGCCGCCCCAGAAAATAAAGCCCAGAAGCCAACCGCGCATCGCCGATTCGGGATAGATATAAACGCCAATCAACCAAATAATGGAAGCTAATCCGCCCGCACCGAGCGCAATGTTGCGCCACGCACCGATTCGTTCAGGTGTTCTGAAATCTTCAGAATTTATCATCTTGCACCTCCCGAAGTATTCGCGTTTGACACATTAGCGTTCGTATTCGCCGGAGTCGTCATCGTATTTGTATTTGATATGTTGGCAGAGTTTGAATTCATTATTCCATTCGGATTTTGGCTGATTTGCAGTGCGCGTATGTAAGCGACAATCGCCCAGCGATCAGCCGCCGGAATCTGCGATGCATAACTGTTCATTTTGCCCCAACCATTTGTCATCACGTCAAAAAAGTGTCCGTCGGGCGCATTTCGCAGACGGTCGTCGTGATAAGTCGGCGGTTGCGGATACCCGCGTCGGACGATCATTCCGTCGCCTTTTCCGACTGCGCCGTGACAAACGATACAGTAAATATTAAATCGGTCTTGTCCGCGGTCAATAACTTCTTGAGTTACTGTAAAAGGTATTTTATCAATGTCGTTCGGAAAACTCGAAACCACCGTATTTCCGTTCGTGTCTGTTGCCGTCTGAACTTGCACGTTCGGATCGGCATTTTCTTTTTTGCCTGTCCAAAACGCTTTGTTTTCCCGTAATTGTCCGCGTGCGACCGTGCCTTCAGGCAATTCTCTCATCGCCTTATCATCGGCAAAGAAATCGCTTTTTTGGTATGGTTCATAGCGCGGCTGATCCTGCATATCATAGCGGCAACCGACGCTTATCAGGCAAAAGGCGACGAGCAACAAGCCGTATGCCGTTCTTTTACCGACTTTAGACTTATTCATCAACATCAAAAACCTCCTGCGGACCCAAACTTTCCATAAAACTTTTCGTATTTTCGTAATCAAATTGCTCGTCCTTCGTTTCGATTAGTAAAAAGAATTTTTCCCGTGTCGCCAGCGCAAAACGAGGAACATTAAAAACCGGATGATAAGGTTGCGGCAAACCGTTTAGAAAGAGCATTCCGAAAACCGCTGCGAAAGCCGCAAGCAGAATTGTTAATTCGTAAGCCGGCGGAATAAATGACGGAAGACTGAAAAACGGACGACCGCCTACAATAATCGGATAATCAATAACGGCAGTAAAGTATTCCAAACCGATGCCCGAGAGCAAACCGGCGATGCCGCCCGCAAAAACGAGATACGGCAAAACTGTCCGTTTGATTCCGAGTGCTTCGTCCATTTCGTGAATCGGAAATGGCGAAAATGCGTCGGTCGCTGTGTAACCGGCTTCGCGCGTTCGTCGCGCCGCGTCAACCAATTGGGTTGCCGTATCGAACTCCGCTAAGATTCCGTATAAATTCTCTTTCATAAACTATCTTGTTTGCAATCAGTCCGCCTGCTGGCGTTTGATTTGACACGGGTGAGTTGCCCATTTTGTCAGACGCGGACAAGCGCGACTGATTGCAATTTCAATCTATAAAAAACTACTCCGCCCTTTCTCCTTTCGGCTCTTGAATCTGATCCATATGATCCGTTTCGTGATGAGAATGTGCAACTTCTGCCTGCGGTAAAAGCGTTCTTACCTCAAAAATCGAAATAACAGGCAAGAATCTGACAAAAAGGAATATCAAACATAAGAACATTCCGATTGTTCCGGCGAACATCGTTACATCGAAAATCGTCGGTGTGTACATTCCCCAAGAAGATGGAAGAAAATCCCGGTTCAAACTCGTAATAATAATAACGAATCTTTCGAGCCACATACCGACGCTGACGACCAGCGAAATTATAAAAAGCCAGAAAGGACTTTCGCGGAAACGTTTGAACCATAAAAGCTGAATTGACGCGCCGTTGCATAAAATCAAAAGCCAGTATGACCACCAATATGGACCGCCGATTGCGCGGTTATACATCATATAAGTTTCAAACGGTGCGGCACTATACCAAGCGAAAAACGCTTCCATCGCATAACCGTAAACGACGATCAATCCCGTCGTCAACATCACTTTACCCATATAAATCAAATGAGTATCGGTGATTAAATCTTTCATTTTATACCACTTACGCAGAGGAATACATAGAATCAAAACCATTGCGAATCCGGCAAAAACTGCTCCAGCCACAAAATACGGCGGAAAAATAGTGGCGTGCCAACCTGGAAGTTGCGAAACCGAAAAGTCGAAGCTAACAATCGAGTGAACGGACAAAACAAGCGGTGTCGAAAGTCCGGCAAGCAGCAAATACGCCAATTCATAGCGATGCCAATGACGTGCCGAACCGCGCCAACCCCAAGACAAAAGTGCGTAAACCAATCGAAAATACTTGTTTTTCGCCCGGTCGCGCAAAGTCGCTAAATCTGGAATCAGACCGATATACCAGAAAAGAAGCGAAACCGTTGCATAGGTTGAAACTGCGAAAACATCCCAGATTAAAGGACTGCGAAATTGCGGCCACATTCCCATCGTATTCGGATATGGAAACATCCAATAAGCGAGCCACGGACGACCTGTATGTAGCAAAGGATACAACCCGGCACAAGCTACGGCAAAAAGCGTCATCGCTTCGGCAAAACGGTTAATCGAAGTCCGCCATTTCTGATTTAGCAGTAAAAGAATTGCCGAGATCAAAGTTCCGGCGTGTCCGATTCCGATCCACCAGACGAAGTTAATAATTGGAAACGCCCAACCAATCGGCTGGTTGTTTCCCCAGATACCGACACCTTTTGCAAGCAGATATGTTACCGTCATCAGCAGTAACTGCGCGATGATAAACGCGACGGCAAAACCGATATACCATTGAAAAGGTGTACGCTTTTTGAGCGTCCTATCACTGATTAAATCGGTAACCGATGCTAAATCGTGATCGCCTTCGACCATCGGCGGATAGATTCTTCTTTGAATTTCCTTTACGTCTCTTACGTCTTGCATACAGTTAAATTTTTCGAGTCCTTAGTTTATTATATGTAAATTATTCCGAACCCGAATTCGGTAAATCATCTGATTAATGACTTTCCACTTCGTTTCCTTCAGCTTTATTTTCTGCACCCTCTTTTTCCTCAAAACCCATAATTATCGGCTTGTAGCCCGGAATTTCTTTATTTTGGTTTTTCAAAGCCGCCAAATACGTGGTGCGCGGTTGCGTATTTAATTCGTTGAGCAGCGTGTAATTGCGATGATCTTTTTTCATCTTGGAAACGCGGCTGTTTTCGTCGTTCAAATCTCCGAAAACTATCGCATCCGCCGGACAGACTGATTGGCAAGCGGTAATAACCTCACCATCCTGAACACGGCGACCGTCTTTTTCGGCTTCGATTCGCGCCAACGCAATTCGTTGAACACAATACGTGCATTTTTCCATCACACCGCGACTGCGAACCGTAACTTCCGGGTTTCGCAGTAATTTATACTGCGGCGTGTCCCAATCCTGATAAAGTAAAAAGTTAAATCGTCGAACTTTATACGGACAGTTATTTGAACAGTATCTCGTTCCGATACAACGGTTATAAACCATATCGTTCAAACCTTCCGCGCTGTGAACCGTCGCGTGAACCGGGCAGACGACTTCGCACGGTGCTTGCTCGCACTGCTGACACAAAACCGGCTGAAAACTCGGTCCTTCCGGGTTATTAATATCTTCACCGCCGAAATAAGCGTCAACGCGCATCCAGTGCATTTCGCGGCTGCGTTCGACTTGTTCTTTTCCAACAACCGGGATATTGTTTTCCGATTGACACGCCAGAACGCAGGCGTTACAGCCGACACACGAATTGAGATCAATCGTCATCGCCCATTTATTCTGCCAATCGTGTTCGGAATAATTATAAGGCTCATACATCGAATTTTCGTATTCGTCGTGTTGATGCCCGATTTCCGGTTTCGCTTTAAGTTCTTCGACATCCAAAACGCGCAAAAGATCGCGTCCTTCCATATTAAAATGAATCTGCGATGAAGCGACGTTCGTTTGTGAACCTGTTTTATCTAATTTGCCAGAACCGAAGTACATCGCATTCGAACTGCGAATTTGATAAGCGTCGTAACCTAAACCGTTTCCTACTCGTCCGGTTTTTGTTCTTCCGTAACCCGCATAAAGCGTAATTACGTCATCGGGCTGACCGGGAGCGACCCAGACCGGAACATCCTGAGAGATTTCCGCACCGTTAGCGTTAATTCTAACCAAATCGGAAAATTGATTGCCGCCTTTCGTATTTATGAAAGGCGTTCCCATTTCGCCGCCGGCATACGCGTTATATTTGTCTTCGGTGATATTTAATTCAAGACGTTTTGCCGTTGCCGGACTGACCAATGCGACGTTTTCCCAAGTAATTTTCGTCAACGGATTCGGCAATTCCTGCAGCCAGCCGTTGTTTGTAAAACGCCCGTCGTAAACGCACGGATCGGGCATAAACGAAATTTCCAACGCGCCGTTCATCGCCGGAGCGTTTTGCGGCTGACTTAAAAATCCGGTGTTCGCCGAAAGCGTTTTTGCGGGAAGTGCCGAATTCGGAATAAAACCGTCGTGAACGACTTTGCGCCAATTATCTTCAAAAGTTTTCGGTGTCGTCGTTGCTGCGCCGTTTGTTGTCGCTTGCGGCGAAGGCGAAGCCGCCGGTGTTGCGCTCGGCGATGCTGGCGGAGTTGCCGTCGCTTCCGGTGAAGGCGATGAATTTGGGGACGAATTCGGCGTAGCTTGCGGAGTTGTCGCTCCGGCAGCCATCGTTTTCGGCGCGCCCGCGCTCAGATTTTGTTTTTGCCAGTATTCTTTTACGATGTCGTAATTCGCTTTATCATAATTTTCCTTGAAGAAAACCTGCGCGACTTCGTATTGAGTTTTGTTGCCGTAAAGCGGTTTAATCAACGGTTGAATGATGGAAACCGTTCCGTCATACGCCCGCGCGTCGCCCCACATTTCAAGATAATGCGCTTCGGGAACGTGCCAATGACAAAGTTCCGCAGTTTCGTCGAAAAATAAGCCCGTGTGAATGCGGAGCGGGATTTTTTCCAATCTCGCCTGATCCAATTTCAAATCCGCCGGAGTATTATAAGTCGGATTTCCGCCCATAATTACGAGCGTCTTTACTCTGCCGGCATCAATATCGGCGACTAGTTCGCGCAATTGATCGGTTTGCGATTTTTCGGCAAACGGCGACAGCGGTTCTGTGTAAACGACTGTTTTACCGACATTTCCGAGTTGCGAATTCATCGCGTGCGCCAAAGCGTGAACCGACGGCGGTTGATTGTCGCCCGCGACGACGATTGATCTTCCGGCATTTGCTTTCAAATCATTCGCCAAAGCCGTAATAAATTCAGCGTTTTCCTTGTAAATCGAACTCGCGCCCGAAACTCCGACTGCGGCGGCGACTGCTTTCGCAATTTCCGTCATCTGACTCGGTTTAACCGCCAAACGATGATCGGCTTTCGCGCCGGTCAAAGTCATCGTCGTTTCTATCGCGTAAAGGCGATTGATATTTTCCGTTCCTTCGCCCCAAACACGCTTTTTGTTGAAATCTTTTATGTAACGAACATTAAAACCGGAGAAAATATCCGCGTCGAGCGATAAAACTCTGTCGGCTTGATCGAATTTATAAACCGTATTTACTGCCGAACCGAGAGCCATTTTCGCGCCTTCCGTTGCGTTGTCTTTATTAAAAGGTTCGTATTGAATCCAGCGCGAATTCGGCATTTCCTGCGCGATCTGCTGGAATTGTGCGACGAGCGTCGGCGAAGTTATGGTTTCAGTTAAAAATCTAACACCCGCGCCGCCGTCTTTCGAGTTTTCTTCGACGGCAGTTCTAATCGCCGTCATAAAATTCTGCCAGTTATTTGATTTTCCGCGATAACGAACTTCCTGCGAACGGTCTGGATCATACATCGTCAAAAGCGATGCCTGCGCCAAAACGTCGGTCGCGCCCAAACTTGACGGATGTTCGGGATTTCCTTCGACTTTTATCGGGCGACCGTCCATTGATTTGCCCAAAAGTCCGGTCGCAACGCCGCCCAAAGTCATCGCCGTCGCAAAGAAAAGCGGTCTGCCGGGAATCATATTTTCCGGCTGCGAAACATACGGCACGATTTTTTCCGGCGGCTGAATTACGCAGCCGCTCAAACCGGCGAGTGCCAGAGACGCGCCCATTACCTTGACGAAATTTCGGCGACTCAGAGAATTATCCCATTCTTCGGCTTGCGCGGGATATTCCTGCTTGATGAATTCTTCAAATTCCGGCGTGTCGGAAAATTCCTCGACGCTCCGCCAATATTGCTTTCCGTTTTGCGCCAAAATTTTGTCGCGCAATAAGGCAAAGTTGTTTTTGCTGTCTTTGCTCGGCATTTTTTTTCTTGTTATTAAGAATTAGAAATTAAAAAATGAAATTATGTGTTCAATTTTTTAATTTTTAACTTTTCCTTTTTAATTTCAAACTATCGGTGACAAGTCGAACAACTCGTCAGCATTTGTCTGTTGCGAATTTTATACTGATCCTTTAATTCCGTTCTCTGTTCGGCGGTCAAATTGCTGTCCTTCCATTCCATATTGTAAATTTCGGACTTCGGACGAATAAACTGCGACGGATCGCGGTGACACGAAAGACACCATTCCATCTGTAAAGTATTTTGCTGATAAACTGCGGGCATTTCGTCAATTCGCCCGTGACAAGTCGAACATCCGACACCTTTTGCAATGTGAATACTGTGATTAAAATAAACGAAACTGGGCAGATCGTGAACTCTTTCCCACTCGATCGGTTTATTTTCGCGGTAACTCGCGCGAACCGGTTCGAGATACGGACTGTCCGACCAAAGCTGATTGTGGCAATTCATACAAGTCTGCGTCGGCGGAATTCCGGCGGACGCGGCGGTTTCGACCGATGTATGACAATAACGGCAGTCAATTCCGTCGTCGCCGTTATGATGTTTATGACTGAATTGAACAGGCTGTTGTTTTTCGAGATAACGTCCCGTCAGATAAGACGAACGCGCCACTTGCGTATAGACGTAAAACGCAACTCCGCCCAAAACTATTGCCACTATTAAACTGATTTTAGCGATGTTATTTGCGCTTCTGTTAAAAATTTGAGCCATTGTTCGTTAATTTTAAGTTCGCTAATTTCAGGCTTATCGTAAAACCTTTAATTATCACCTTGAAAACTGTATTTTTTGGAACTGCTTAAAACCTGATTACTGATTTTACCTAATATAGAAAAATCCGCAAATACTATTTATGAAAATAAAGTTTTTAAATTCTTTGTGCAAGTTTTCACTATATAAGTTTTATTCATAAATAATACAAGTGACGGAAAGTAAAAGGTAAAAAACAATAAGTAAAAATCAGACGGAATAAAAGTTACAAATTAAAATTGCTAAATAATCGGTTTTAGAAGAATTACGAGAATTAAAAAATTATTCTTCTCACCTTTTTCTTATGATTGTCGTTTTATGAGCAGAGCCGCGCCGATTGCCGGAGCGTTTTCGCCGAATTTTCCCTGCACGATTTCAGTCGTTTTGAAACTCGGAACAAAAGAAAGTTGTTTCGCACGCTTAACAATTGCGTCTAAAACAAAATTTCCCGCCTTCATAATTTCGCCGCCGACAACAATTTTTTCTATATTAAGTAAATTTATAACCGAAGCAATCGCCGTTCCGACATACATTCCGGTTCTCTCGAGCATTAACTGAGCGAAATCGTCGCCGCGCGTTGCTTCATTGACAACATCGGAAAGATGAATATCTTGTTCGTTTAATTTGCCGAGCGAAGATGTCGGGTCTTGATTGAAACGTGTTTTCGTGCGCCGGATAATATTGGCGGATGACGCGACATCTTCGAGTTTTCCACCGTCGGAATTAATAGCGACGTAGCCGAATTCGCCTGCAAAACCTGAAACTCCGCGCCATAGTTTTCCGTCTAAAATCAGCGCACCGCCGACACCTCTGCCGAGCGTCACGTAAAACATATTTTTAGAGCCTTTCCCCGCACCAAGAAAATATTCTCCGAAAGCTGCGGCATTGGCATCATTTTCGACGAGAATATTTAATTTCGTAACTTTTTCGAGTTCACCGAGAAAATCAACTTCCATATGTTCGGGATATTGCGAGGAAAAAGCGATGCGTTTGGTTTCACGATCAATCAAGCCCGGAACGGTTATTCCGATCTGTTCGAAATCGCCGAACTTTTTCTGCAATTTATTTATAAAATCAACAAGCTGCGGTGCGGTATCCTTCTCTGGATCTAATGAATTTTTTTCATTACCGATAACATTTTCGGCTGAATCTAAACAGACGGCGTTGACAGACAAATGAGAAACCTCGACACCGACAAAATTTTCTGTTTGATCACTTAAATTTTCCATTTCGTTATTCGATATAAATTAAGAATAAACGAAATTTTAAGCGTATTATATAAAAGTGTCAAACAACCTGCGGAAAGTAAAACAGTTTGACTGAAATTGGTCTGGCGAGTAATCTTTGAAAAGCCTTTATATGGAACAAGCGTTTAATGAATTATTTGAACTTTACGGCATTCTCGCCGTTTTTGCGCTTTGTACCGTCGAAGGCGACATCACGCTTCTTCTCGCCGGAGTTCTTGCTCATAACGGCAATTTCGGACATTACAGTTTTCTAAAAGTTTATCTAGCCGGAACAGCCGGCGGAATGGTCGGCGACACTATCGGTTTCTACATCGGCAGATTCTTTAAGAGTAAAGTTCAAAATTACAGTTTCTACAAAATGTCGCAGCCGCGCATCGAAAAATTGACCGAAAAATTCGGCGGTTATACGGTTATCGTTTCAAAATATATCTACGGCATCCGCGGCGCACTCTGTCTTTTTAACGGAATGGGCGGAATGTCTTATAAAAAATTCATTTTTCTCGATTTTTTCAGTTGTTCGATTTGGGTTTTGATGCTTGCCGGAGCCGGTTATTTTTTCAGCGGCGCGATCAGCACGATCATCGGCGATTTTCATCAATTCAGTATTTACGTTTTTATCGCGGTTATTGTCGGAATTATTGTATTTTATCTGGTCGAAAGATTTCTGCTTTCTAAGAAGATCGAAGAAGCAAATCCCGAAACGATTCATAAAATTGAAGTCGTCGCTCACGACATCGGAGAACGTCTGCATTTGACGCACTCGCCTGACAAGGAGGAAATATCCGAAACCGAAAACACAGAAAACACATTTCACGCTGAAAATAAATAAACTCTGAATAACGCTAAACGAAGCTGAATTTGAATTTCAACTTTAAGTGTTGTAAATAAATGACTTACTTTTTGACAGTTTTATGTTTTACTGATATTCTTCAAAAAGTAAACGAGAATTTATAAGATATAAAATTATGGCACGAACAGAATTGATAGAAAATCTTAATCAAGCATTAAGTTTGGAGTTGGCGGGCGTTATCCAGTATTCGCAGCATAGTTATTTGATAACCGGAATTGAAAGGGAAGTTTTTCGCGACTTTTTCCGCGAGCAAGCCGCCGAAGCACAGGAACACGCGCAAACCGTCGGCGATAAAGTTGTCGCACTCGGCGGTTTGCCGACGGTCGAACCGGCAATGATTCGCCAGTCAACCGTTCTAAAAGAAATGTTAATGCAGAATCTAAAACTCGAACGCGAAGCGATTGCTGCTTATATGACGGCGTGGACTTCGTGCGGCGAAGATGATTTGCCGACAAAGTTCTGGCTTGAAGAACGAATTGCCGAAGAACAGCTTCACGTCGAAGAACTCGAAAAATTAACTTCCAAACGTCAGGCAAAAGTAAATCACGAAAAAATCGTTCTGCGCGAAGTCAGCTAAATTTGGAAAATAATCTTTAAACAAAAAAACACGGAAGTTTTAGTTACTCAAGCTAAAACTTCCGTTTTTAGTTATAATTCGGAGAAGAATTATGAAACGTTGGGAAAAGAAATGATATTTGTTTTTTCTGAAATTTCTTCAATTTCCGCGTTTTGTTTCTTTAAATTGTAACGCGCCGCTGAAATCACGCGATGCAAATCATCCAACATTTCCACATCGAGCGGCAATGTTTTCTGGCAGCACCAACCTAAATTTTCCGTCCAGGTTGAAAGTTTAATAACGGCTTTATCGTTTTGTAAAGAAAGTTCAACCTTTTGCTTATCGGAAACAATCGGTGAAAATTTTGTTGCGGTATTTGTCTTCATCTGAAAAATTTTACTGCGAAAGTGAAATTCAATTTCAATAAGAATTATATAACAAAAAATCCCGTTGTCAAGCATTCAGAAAAGGTTTTGACAACGGGATTCTAAAAATTATTTATTTGCTTTCCACTCTTTGACTAAATTCTCGAGCGGCGAAGTATTTGTATTAGGAGATTTTTTACCTAATTCTATTGCTTTTTCTGCTGTCGCAATCGCTTCCTTTTTTTCGCCGGTTTCATTTAAAAGACGCGCTTTATAGTACATTGCGCGAAAATTATCTCCTTCTTTAATCGCTGCGTTGAGCCAATTAATTGCCTCATTATAATTTTCTGACATTTTCGTATCCAAAATGTATCCTGCAACTTGAACCTGCGTCGTTTTATCTTTGCGGGCATTTTCCAAAATGCGCTTTGTAATATCGCCGATGTCAATTATAAACGGCACGGCTATTTTGTCCCAGTGAATTCTGATTTGTGCCGTATTTTCGGTTACGTTTTCAATTTCATAAGCCAGACTTTCCGCAAATTCCGCTTCCATCGGTTTAACTTTTACGCGCAAAGCATCTTGCTTTGCGTCATATATCGTTCCCCATTGATCCCACGTTTTATTGAAAATAAGCGTCCACACATTTTCGCCGGGAATCGTATAAAAACTGTATTTTCCGGCGGGAAGTTTTTGTCCGTTGATTGTTACGTCTTTGGAAAATTCAAACGTCGTCGCTTCGTTCGCGCCCGTGCGCCAGACTTCATTGTAAGGAACAAGTCCGCCGTAAATCTCGCGTTTTTTTACGTTCGGGCGATGATAAACGATGGAAATTTCCGTATCGCCGACTGTTTGCGTTAAACTTGCGCGCTGACTTGCCTGCGGCAGTTGCATTTGAGCGAAAATATTTAACGCGCCGATGGTAATAATTGTGATAATGCAGAAAATTTTAAATCTCATAATTTTAATTCCCGAAAAGTTTATTCGCGGAGTTTGTATGTTAGATAATAAATAAGTAATAAAATTTAAGCAAAACCGCGATTTTACGTTTTAGCTGCGCTATTGCCCTTTTAAATTTTTTTACATAAGATAATATACTTTATGAATGATTTAGAAACACTTCCCGACAATTTTGAAGAAGCCGAAGGCGTTGACGCGATGATGGAAATTCCGTCGGAACTTCCGGTTTTGCCTCTGCGCGACATCGTAATTTATCCGTTTATGATCGTTCCGCTTTTTGTTGCGCGAGACAAATCTATCCGTTCGGTTGACGAAGCGTTGAGCCAAAACCGGATGATCTTTCTGGTTTCACAAAAGGATATTGATGTTGAAGAACCGACGCAGGACGATCTTTACGCCGTCGGAACGGTCGCCGTAATTATGCGAATGCTGAAACTTCCCGACGGGCGAATTCGCATTTTGATTCAAGGACTTTCACGCGCAAAAGTCGAATCGGTAACAAATGAAAATGGAAATATTCGCGCGAAACTAACGCCGATCACGGAACCTGTCGTTCAGCCGGATTCATTGGAAGTCGAAGCACTCGTCCGCAATGTGCGCGGTTCGATGGAAACGGCGGCAAATCTCGGGAAAAATATCTCGCCCGAAGTTTTGGCGATCATTACAGGATTAGAAGATGCTGGACGGCTTGCAGATTTGTCCGCGTCGAATCTCGAATTAAAAGTCGAAGACGGACAAAGCGTTTTAGATAGTTTCGATCCGGTAAAACGTCTGCGGCGCGTCAATGAACTTTTAAATAAAGAAATCGAAGTTCTAAATGTTCAGCAGGAAATCAACACGCAAGCCCGCGCCGATATTGACCGTTCGCAGAGAGAGTATTTTCTGCGCCAACAATTAAAAGCGATTCAAGGCGAACTCGGCGAATCGAACGAACTTTTCGAGGAAATCGAGCAATACCGCGATGCGATCTTGAAGGCGAAAATGCCGAAAGATGTTGAAGAAGACACGCTCAAACAACTGAAGAAACTCGAACGTCTGCATCCCGATACGGCGGAAACGGCGACTCTGCGGAATTGGCTTGATATTATGGTCGAACTTCCTTGGTCAAAATCTTCAAAAGATAATCTGAATTTGAAAAAAGCCGAAAAGATTCTGGACGAAGATCATTTCGGTCTGGAAAGAGTTAAAGAAAGAATCGTCGAAGCTTTGGCAGTCAGAAAATTGATGGAAAAACCAAAAGGTTCGATTTTATGTTTAGTCGGACCGCCGGGAGTCGGTAAAACTTCTTTGGGGCGTTCGGTCGCCCGCGCTTTGAATCGGAAATTTGTTCGTTTAAGTCTCGGCGGTTTGCACGACGAAGCGGAAATTCGCGGACATCGCCGAACTTACGTCGGTTCGATGCCGGGAAGGATTATTCAAGGAATTCAACAAGCCGGAACGAATAATCCTTTAATAATGCTTGACGAAATTGATAAAGTCGGCTCAAATTTTCGCGGCGATCCGTCGTCGGCACTTTTAGAAGTTCTCGACCCGGAACAAAATGCGACGTTTCGAGATAATTATCTCGGCGTGGTTTTCGATCTGTCGAACGTAATGTTTATGACGACGGCGAATCTGCTCGACACGGTTCAACCCGCATTGCGCGATCGGATGGAAACGATTCGTCTGACGGGTTACACGGAAGAAGAAAAACTCGAAATTTCCAAACGTCATCTCGTTCCGAAACAGATCGAAGAAAACGGTCTGGCAAAGGGCGACGTGAAATTTGCCAAAAATGCTCTGCAATTAGTTATCGGTCAATACACGCAGGAAGCCGGATTGCGCCAGCTCGAAAGGGAAATCGGCAAAATCTGCCGCAAAATTGCCCGACAAAAAGCAGAACTCGAAGACGAATTCAAACCAGTAACAGTAACCGATAAAACCGTTAAAGATTTCCTTCGTGCGCCGAAGATTTTCCCCGAAGAAGCGTTGAAAAAAGACGCAATCGGAATTGTCACGGGACTTGCTTGGACTGCGGTCGGCGGCGATATTTTATTTATCGAAGCGATCAGAACGAAGGGAAAAGGCAAACTCGTTTTAACCGGACAACTCGGCGAAGTTATGCAGGAATCGGCGCAAGCGGCATTTTCTTATGCAAAAGCGCGGGCGAAAGAATTAAATATCGAAGAAGAAGCATACGAAAATTTCGATATTCACGTTCACTTGCCCGAAGGCGCGATTCCGAAAGACGGTCCGAGCGCGGGAATTACGATGGCGACGGCATTAGTTTCAGTTTTGTCGCATCGCGCCGTCCGCAAAGACGTGGCGATGACGGGCGAGATTACATTGAGGGGCAACGTGCTTCCGGTCGGCGGTATCAAAGAAAAACTTTTGGCGGCAAGACGTGCGAAAATTAAAACCGTGATAATGCCTGCGCCGAACGAGCGTGATTTAGAAGACTTGCCTCAGGAAATCAGGGACGATTTGAACTTTATATTCGTTGAGCATGTGAGCGAGGTTTTCCGCGCAGCATTGCGGGATTGAAAATCGTTTGAAAGAGGGAACGGAAAAACCGATACAGAATGTTGATTGAATGCCATTTTTTTCATAAGCAAATCTTATGAAACATCGGTTTTGTCGGGGGGCTATATTTTGACACGATAAGGAATTAATGTTACCGTTATAAACATTCCTGATATTGTGAGAAAAAGAACAAACAAAAATCGGGAACTTTTTTACTTTATATACGTGTAAATTCACGACATTACGAAAATGAGTCGTTAAAGCGATTCGCCCTAATCCGAAAATTAATAGATAGGAGCAAGACGAACCATAGATGAAATTTCGCCTTTTAAAGCTTTTTAGCTTAGCAATTATAACAACATTTTTATTCAATTCTTTATTAAACGCCCAAATTACAAATTCAACATCAAGCGGAAGAACCGACGGCAGAACGGCGCAGGTTGAACAAGCCGAAGCACAAGTTCGCCGCGTTACGGATGATTCGGGCAGATTTTTTAAACAAGCATTATTTCACCTTCAAGATAATCGCCGTTCGGAAGCGCGTGAAGATTTCGACAAATCGGTCGAAGTTTTCCTTCTTTCGGGCATTGACGTTCAGCGCAACAAAAATTTGAGCGATTGCTATAATCAACTTATTGAAACCGTCTATCGAATTGAATTTCCTTCGGCAAAACAACCCGCGAATATTCGCAGTCTTTCATCAACCTGTAACTGGGAAATCAAAAACGATCTGGCGGATGAAATTGCCAAATTGATCTTGATTACACCGACTCAACCGAACGATCCGAACGCAGTCGTCGGTTCGGCAGACGGTAATCAGCCGGATCAAATGCAGGTCGGATTTTCCGAACAGGCGTTTGAGGTTTCGCCGCTCGACGAGTTGGCAAAACTTGAACTCAACGAAGAAGAAGTTAATGTAGATACGCCGGAAGCGAAACAAGAATATGAATATATTCGTGTTGTCGTAGCGAATAAATCGCTCGGTTTTTCGTTTCAGATGAGTCCGCTTGTTCAGCAATTTTTAAATTATTATCGCGGACGCGGACGCAAGACGATGGAAGTCGGACTTTATCGTTCTGGAATGTTTATGCGTATGGCGCGTAAGATTTTCCGCGAAGAAGGCGTGCCGGAAAATGTCGCGTGGCTCGGACAAGTTGAAAGTTCGTGGAAACCGACGGCGCAATCCTGGGCGGCGGCGGCGGGTTTATGGCAGTTTATTCCCGGTACGGGAGCGCGTTACGGTTTGCAAAGAACAGCTCACGTTGACGAAAGACAGAGTTTTGAAAAAGCAACACGCGCTTCGGCTCGTTATTTGAAGTTTTTGGCAAACCGCTACGGTGGAAACTGGGAACTGGCGATGGCTGGCTACAATTGCGGCGAAGGAAATGTTGACCGCGCAATTCGTCGTGCCGGACAAAATGATTTTTGGGCGGCTTATCCGTATCTGCCGCAGGAAACACGCAATTACGTGCCGAACATTTTAGCGACAATCTTGATCGCAAACAATCCGAATCAATATGGTTTCGGACATATTCGTCCCGCTGCGCCTTTGATGTATGACCAAATCCGAATTCCGGCTTCGACAAATTTGAATTTGATCGCCAAAGCATCAGACACGAGTGTTGAGTATCTGCGTTATTTGAATCCTGAACTTCGCACAAACAACACGCCCCCGGAACCTTATGTTGTTCGCGTTCCTGCCGGAAGAGCCGACAACGTCGTCGCAATTTTCCGTCGTCTTCCCGGCAATAACAATAATGATTCGACCTTGGCTTCAACAAATGCAGGCGAAGATTGGCAGAATATTTCAAATCGCACGGGTGTTAGCGTCGAAGATTTAATGGCGGCAAATCCGGGAATGAAAAGACCTCAAGGTAAAGTTATTGTTCCGATGAACGGTATCGAACGCACAAGTTATTCGCGTCCGACATCGCAAACTTTAGCTACGACTGCGAACAACATCAAAGTTGTAAAAGCACAATCCGGCGATACGGTAACAACGCTTGCCAAACGCATCGGCGCAAATCCGGTCGAAGTTGCAAAGTTCAACGGATTACTGGTCAATTCCAAACTAGGCGCGGGACGTGAAATCAGAGTTCCGACGAATTAAATTCACTTTTGAAAGAGGGAAAAGCCGGACTTGAAAACTCAAGTCCGGCTTTTTAATGTTTTGTATTGTTAATACAGCGTAAGCGCGCCAGATAAAATCAGAGCCAATATCAATTTAAGATTTTGTCGGTGCGGTAAAACCGACCAGATTATCAATTCCGTGTCTTGCCACCGGATTCCAGCCGCCGTTTGTGCGGACGTTATAAGTTTTTCCGACCTTTCTCATATTAATCATCGCTGCATCGAGAATTGCCAGAACTTCGCCCGGCGCAACATAATTTATTACTTTATTCCCGTTTCTTATCATCTGCACACCGCTGACGAGATTTACATTAAGTGGCGCAGGATTTATCGTTGCTGCATAATTGCCGTTATACAAAGCACAGTAAGAAGCCAGACCGCCGCCAAGTGAATGACCGACGATGATGTCGGGCGCGGTGCTTTTCGCAGTTCTCACAGCGCGCAGATATTGACCGGAAACTCCGGTTACACCTTGACCGACGTTATCAACCCAATCTCCCAAATCATCCGTTCCCGAAAATGATAAAATCGTTTTTCGCCCTTGTAAAAGGACGGCGCGAAAACTTCCGTGTTCGAAAATCTGCGTTAAATTCCAAGATGTGCCGTTTGAAAAATTCCAAGTTCCGGCGGTTCCACGGCTCTTGTAAGCCAACCAACACAAACTCATAACCTCTTCATATTGTAATCCCCAAGCTCCCGGTGTTGCCATATATAAATTTCTCCTTTTTAATACTTATTCTAAAACTGCTTCTGTTTATTGACGCGAGAAAATTATTTTTTTGCGGTAAACTTCGGCAGTTCACAAATTTTTAACACATCTTTAAAAATATACACGGAAAGCGATTTTTAAATTAATAACTGTTTATTTCATTTGTTTCTGAAAATAAAAAATTACGCAAAACAAATCGCCCGCGAATCTCTAAAATGTTTGCGATTCACGGGCGATTTATCTAACTGTAATTCAAATTATTTAATTTCCAATTCAAACGGCATCAGCATCATTGCATCTCCGCGTTTCATTTGGTCGAGCATTGCGGCGTATTTGAAAGTTTTCCGCACGTCTTCGGGCAGAGATTTTAAAACGGCGGCTTGCGCTTTTTGCTCTTCGGTTTGGCTAAAAGTTTTGTCTTCGTTTGAGCCGAAAATCTTTTCCAGAAACGGAACGGGTTTCGGATAAGCAACGCGCGTAACGTCTTTGTCGGCGGGAAGTTTTGCCAATTCTTTGGCAATATCAATCGCTTTTTCCAAACCGCCGAATTCATCAATCAAACCGTTTTGCTTTGCCTGCGTTCCCGTCCAGACGCGACCTTGACCGATTGAATCAACTTCTTCGATTGTTTTGCCGCGTCCGTTGGCGACTTTCGGAACGAAATTATCATAATAAATATTGTTCGCCTGTTCCTGAATTTTGGCGAGTTCGTCGCCTTCCCATTTTTGGGTTTCGCGGAAAAGTCCGGCATTTTTGCCCTTTAAGATATATTCATTTGAAATTCCGACCCAATCATAAAAACCGTTCATAATCGGTTTCCCTAAGAAAACGCCGATTGAACCTGTAATCGTGCGCGGTTCGGCGATGATTTTCGTGGCATTGCAGGAAATATAATAACCGCCCGAAGCCGCGACATCGCCCATCGAAACGACGACCGGCTTTTTCGCCTTCGCCTGTTCGAGCGCATACCACATCACATCCGACGCGAGAGCCGAACCGCCGGGCGAATCAACTCTCAAAACGATTGCTTTGATCGAATCATCTTTTGCGGCTTCACTAACCGCTTTGATAATCGTATCCGAACCGACGGTTTGACCGCCGAACGGACTGTTATTTGACGAACCGGACATAATCGCGCCGGAAGCGTAAATGATCGCCACGCGCTCGCCGTTATTTAGGTTTAGCGAATTTGCATTAACTTCTTTATACTGACTCGCGCTGACCTTTCGCAGTTCGTCCTCGGCTTTGTAACCGAGTTGGGTTTTTATCTGTTCTTCAACCTGCTCGCGGTAAATTGCATCATCAACCAAACCTAATTGTTTGGCTTGCACGGCGTTATAAGGTGCATTATCAATAATAGCTTTAACATTTTCGGGAGATTTGTTTCTCGATTCGGAAATCGAATTGACGATTGCGCCGTAATATTCGTCCAAAATCGCGTTTGTAACTTCTCTCTGCGCGTCGGACATTTGCTTTTCGGTATATTGATCGGGCGCATTTTTGTATTTTCCGATCTTGATAAACTGCGGTTCAACGCCGAGTTTATCCAAAGAACCGCGATAAAACTGCGCTTGCGCGGCTAAACCGTTGATATATAAATCTCCGGCGGGCGGCATATAGATTTTATCGGCGGCGGCGGCGATGTAATAATCTTTGTTCATACCGAGTTCCATATAGGCATAAACAGGTTTGCCGGAAACTTTGAAATCTTTAATCGCATCGCGTAATTCGTCGGCTTTGCCCCAACCCATTCCGGGAAAATTTATGTCGAGGAGAATTGCACCGACGCGACTGTCAACTTTTGCTTTGCGAAGCTGCATTATTAAACTCGAGAACGATTCCGGTTTATCAACACCGAAAATTTTCGCCATCGGATCGGGCGGATCATAATCCGGCATACTGCCTGAAATATTCAAAACGAGAACGCTGTTTTGCGGCACATCCACCGAATTAACTGAATTTACGATTAGAACGATTCCGATAACCGCCACTAATAAAAGTGCGAAAACAATGCCGCCGACAATGAGAAAGATTTTTGCTGTTTTTGAAACTGCCATAATTTTTTATGATTCTATCGAAAAAATTTACATATTCGCTTATTTGGCGAAAACCGTTACTTATTACGAAAAAAGTCGCAAAAGGTTTGAAATTCTAGTTTATCTGGAAAATATTTCAGGTTTTACAGGTAAATATCGCATTTGAAATTTGATTATGCTATTGTCAATTTAGTTCTCAAAATTACCGTTTAGGAAATAAAAAAATGAAAACGAATCTACGGATTTTAATGATTTTAACTGCGCTCTGCGTGGTCTTCTTTTGTTCATCGGCTGCATTTGCTCAAAATAAAAATATTCCGGTAGTCGGCGGATTTGCCGCCGCTTCCGTTAAAGATGCAAAAATTATCGAAGCGGCGAATTTTGCCGTTGCAAATCAGGCTGAAAAAAACGAAGTAGAAATGGAATTAACAGCAATCGGAAAAGCCGAATTGCAGGTAGTCGCCGGAATAAACTATCGAATTTGTATGAACGTAACGGTTTTCGACGACGATGAAGATTCGGCGGATAATGATGAAGCGGAACACATTCCCGGATTTGCCGTCGCTGTCGTCTATCGGAATTTGAAAAATGAGCTTTCCCTTACGAGTTGGACGATAGTAGAAAATTGTGGAAAAAAGTTGAAAAGACGTAAGTAAATAATCGAGACGTAAAACAATTTTCCCGGAGTTTTATCAAGGGAAACTTTACCTCAAAAATTAAATTTCTGTTTATCAATTTTGCCGAACAGAAATCTAAACATCAAATAAAAAAGAGGAAAAACAAATGAAACTTGATAAATTGACACAATTAAAAAAACTAACGCCGATGAGTAAGTTGTCAGCGGCACAAGTCGAAGAATTGCAGAAAGGATTAGCGCATCTCAATTATCCGGTCGGAAAAATTGACGGCGATGCGGGACCGAATACGCGAACATCGTGGCGTGATTTTCTTAAAGATGCGTTTTCCGGCGATGAAATTTTAGTCGGAAACGATTTTGCGGAAATTCTTCAGATAAAGTTGGATGAATTCGACAAATCGGCAGATGAAAAAAAGAAAAAAGACGAAGCAAAGAAAAACAATGATTTTGCTTTCAAACTCGAACTTTTATCAAAACTCGAAAAACCGCTTTTGCTCAGCGAAATAGACAGCCGCCAACTCGAAGAATTACAGATCGCTCTGAATCGTCTCGGTTATTCGGTCGGCAAAATTGACGGTTTGATCGGACCTCGGACGAAAACCGCCTGGGCGGAATTTAAAACCGATATTGTCGAGGGAAATCCCGATACGATCGGTCCGATTTCGGTCAAAGTTTTACAGGAAAAACTCAACAAAATCGGAAAAGGCAGAGTTCACGATTTTTCGACCGTCGAAAGCACTATCGAAGCTATAAGAAATGAATGCAAGGCGCAGGGAATCGGACTTCCGACGCAGATTGCTTATGTTCTGGCGACGGTCGAATGGGAAACGGCGAAGACTTTCAAACCCGTGCGCGAAGCCTATTGGCTCAAAGATGCCGAAGAATGGCGCAAGAAGAATCTGCGTTATTATCCGTATTACGGGCGCGGTTTCGTGCAATTGACGTGGCGCGATAATTACCAGATTTATTCCGATATTCTCGGAAAGGATTTCGTCAACAACCCGGACGGCGTGATGGACGAAAATATCGCTTTGTTCATTCTCGTTCACGGCTTTAAAACCGGTGCGTTTACGGGCAACAAAATCACCGATTATATCAATGACAAACGCACCGATTTTGTCGAGGCGCGTCGTTGTATTAATAAAACCGACCGCGCAAACGACATCGCAAATCTGGCGTTAAAACATCTGACAAAAATATAGAAATGGAAAGTGGAAAGTAGAAAATACAGCAAAATTACATTTTTAATATTTCCGTTTTCCACTTTCCACTTTCCGTTTTCCACTTTCCGTTTTCTTCACGTATAATTAGCAACTTATGGCAGGACAAGTTTCACGCAGGCTTTCAAACTCTTTTGAAGGCGCATTGGCGGGCGGCGGCGATCCCGCAACATCTCCGCTTTACGTTTTCGGACCATTCTTAAAACTCATCGTCGTTGCAGGTGTCGCGCAGGTAACTTTCGGCGCGACGATCTGGATGGTCGTCTTAACCGTCGTAATGGTTTCGGCGATGTATCGCCAGGTGATGATTTGGGTGACGGACGGAAGCGGCGGAAGCGGACTTTCGGAAGAAGAATTCGGCGGTTGGGCGGTTAAAATAAACGGCGGAATCACAGTCATCGAATACACATTGACGTTTCTCGTCAGTATGGCGGCACTCGTTACGTTCGTCGCCGACCGCGCGACGGAATTCGGTTTTCCGCTCAGTCAGAGTTTTCTCGGCATTCCATACCGCACGATTCTGGCGGTCATTCTGACGATTTTCACAGGTTGGCTCGTCAATCGAGGTCCAAAAGTCGCGGCTCGAACATTCGGTCCGGCAACTGCCGCCGTTCTGGTTTTGTTGTGGGTGATGATTATTACGACGATTCTCACATTTGACGGAAGCAAGTATCCGAATCTGTGGCATATCGCGGGAATTTATCTGCCGAATTTCGATCTCAATGCTTTTAATTGGGCGGACATTCATTTTACATTCGGCGGTTACGCGCGGATTCTGGCATTGATGACGGGAATCGAGATTTTTGCCAATTTAGTTGCGGCATACGACGGCAAACGCGCCGAACGCAGCCGCAAAGCGTTCGGTTCGCTGATAATTATTATGGGAACGACTTGTATGACAATGCTCATCGTCGGTCCCGCGATCTACGGTCTTTCCGATATTAATAACGAACAAGTTTCCGTATTTACGCAAACGATGAACGCACTGCTTCCGGCTTGGGCATCTTACGCCGGAACGCTGATCGGAATCGCCGTTTTACTTTCAGCGTGCGCGGCGGCGGCGCAGGGAATTCAAAATCTCGCGCTCGGACTTCGTTATCGTCATTACATCGCCGCATCTTTAGGACAGCGCAATAAATACGATGTCGCCGATCTTCCGGTTTGGTTAATGGTCGCAACCATCTGTGTTTTGTTCGTGATCTTCGGCACGAGCGAAGAAACTTATCTTGCACTTTATGCGGCGGGCGTTTTCATTCTTTTAAGTATGACGGGTTGGGCGGCGACCAAACGTCTCGTGCGCGAACAGCGTGAGAAATTTTCCCCTGTTAGACTTGCCGGAATCATCGGGACAATCATCGCCGCGCTACTGACATCCGGCGCAACGATTATTATTTTTGAAGAACGATTTAAAGAAGGCGCGTGGATTTATTTTCTGCTCGTTCCCGGTTTATATATGGTTTTTACATATTACCGAAATCGTCTCGGTGCGCCGCCGTCGGTCGAAGACCGTCTCGGTTCGGTGATGACCGAACAGAAATATTTCCCGCACGCTTTGGAAAATTCTTCAACCGAAGAAGCCGCGTTCAAACGTCTTATCATTCCGCTTAACGGCTCAGCTCTGGCGGAACAATCAATCGCCACGGCGCGTGCTTTTGCCAGAACTTTCGGCGCGGAAATTAAAATTTTGTCGGTCGAAAGCGAATCGCCGGACGAGAATAAACACAAACATCTCGACGATTATCTCGAAATGGTGACGGGTTTGATAAAAGACGATAATCTGACCGCCGATTACACGATTCGCAAAGGCGAAGCGGGCGCGGAGATCAATCGTTTTGCCGACGAGATTTCCGCCGATCTGATCGTGATGACGACGCGCGGCAAATTCGAGTTCGGAACATTGATTTCAAAAAGTATTTCACAGAGAGTTATTTCGAAAACCTCAACGCCGACGCTTTTGATTCGCCCGACCGACAACGAATGGCGCACACGCCGTTCGCGTTTCAAACGTATCTTGGTCGCGCTCGACGGTTCGGAAGCCGCCGAAACCGTTCTGCCGTATATTCGCTCATTGGCAAATCGTTTCGACAGCAAAGTTTTATTGCTTTCAGTTCCCGAAGGCTCGGAATCTGAAGATTATCAAAGCAAAATTCAAACTTATTTAGATGACATCGCCGGAGTGTTAAACGAAGAAGGTTTTAATATCAAAACGCTCGTTACGGGTTCGGGACCGGCGCGGACGATTCTCGATTTAAGCGTCGAAGAACGTGTTGATCTGATTATGATGGCATCGCATGGTCGCGGCGGTGTCGCACGGCTCGAACAAATTTCCATCGGAAGCGTCGCCGAAAGAATCGTTGACAAAGCTCCGTGTCCGGTATTTTTAGTTCCTCTGCGCGGGAAAATTCGAGAAGAGGAGAAAGTGAGAAAAGTTGAGGAACAGAAAGAAGAATAGAGGTTGTCACCATTAAGAATTTGGAAATATCAATTCGGGAGATTATTCAAAGGAAATTTCTCCCTATTTCCTTTTCTCCTCGTCTTGAAATATGCTTGGAACACTTTATCTAGTCGCAACTCCTATCGGAAATTTGCAGGATATTTCCGAACGCGCCTTGCAGACTTTGCGCGATGCCGACATTATCGCCTGCGAAGATACGCGGCACACGGGAAAACTTCTCAAACATTTCGACATCAAGAAAAAACTCATCAGCTATCACGAACATAACGAGATCGGGCGCGCCGAAGAACTTGTCGAATTATTAAAAAACGGAAAACGAATTGCCGTCGTCTCGGATGCCGGAACGCCCGGAATCGCCGATCCGTCGTTTCGCATCGTCGGTAAAGCACACGAGATCGGCGCAAAAGTCGTCCCGATTCCCGGCGCGGCGGCGTTCGTCAATGCCTTAATAGTTTCCGGTCTGCCAACCGATTCGTTCTTTTACGGCGGATTTTTGCCGTCGAAAAAACACGAACGGCGCAAGCGTCTGGAAGAAACGAAAACGATTCCGGCAACATTGATTTTTTACGAAACGCCGCATCGAATCGGCAAAAGTCTGGCGGATTGCGCGGAAATTCTCGGCGGAAACCGCGCGGCGGCGGTCGTCCGCGAATTGACGAAACTGCACGAAGAAATTGTTAGAGGGAATTTAAAGAATTTAGCGGAAAAATATGAAAATGAAACCGTCAAAGGCGAAATCGTTTTGGTAATTGAACGACAAATAAATGAAGAGTTTCAAACTTCGAGTTCTGAATTACTAATTGAAAAAATAAGCGAACTGGAAAACCGGGGAATTGACCACAAAAAAGCGTTAAAGCAAGCAGCAAAAGATTTCGGCGTTTCGCGTTCGGAAGCGTATCGGATTTGGCAAAGCGGGAAAGGAGATTAAAGTACAAGTTACGAATTACAGATTATTTTTCACTTGTAATTCGTAATTCGTAATTCGTAATTATGATAAAAGTCGGTTGTCAGGGCTGGAATTATGAAGATTGGACGACGAAAGCGGGCGGCGAATTCGTGTTTTACCCGCGCGGAACGAGATCGAATGAAATGCTCGCGCTGTATGCGGAAATTTACGGCACGATAGAAGTTGATTCGACATTCTACGCCGTTCCGTCGCTCGGTTCTGTCGAAGGCTGGTATAAAAAAACGCCGGAAAATTTCACGTTTTCGCTGAAAATGCCGCAGTCAATCACGCACGAACTCGCACTCGGCGAGCGTTCTTTTCCGATCCTGGACGAATTTTGCGAACGAATTCTTGAATTAAAAGAAAAACTCGCCGTCGTCTTAATTCAGCTTCCGCCGCAGTTCGACGGTTCAAAAAACAACGCTTTAAATTTGCGGAAATTTCTCGAACGTCTGCCGAAAGAGATAAAATTCGCCGTCGAATTCCGCAATCGTGACTGGATTATCGAATGGACTTTCGAAGAATTAAATAAAAACAAAACCGCAATCTGTTTAACCGAAGGAAGTTGGATTCCGCGCGAGATGATGTTTGAAGCGGCGAAAAAAATTAAAACCGATTTCGCGTATGTTCGTTTTATGGGCGAACGCGATCTATTGAAATTCGATAAGATTTACCGGCACGAAGACACGAATCTGAATATCTGGGCGGAAGAAATAAAAAATCTCAAAACGAAAGAAACTTATGTTTATTTCAGCAATTTCTACGAAGGTCACGCGCCCGCGAGCGTTAATAAATTGAAAGAACTGCTCGGACAAAAAACCGTCGAACCCGAAACTCTGGAGAATCAAGGTTCGTTGTTTTAACTTCGATTAAAGAAAATGTAATTTGAAAATAAAAATAACCTGCGCGTCGTATTTTATTTAAAGTTTGACCGCGTTTTATTCCGTCGAAACTTCTTCTTCACCCGAAAGCGCAGCGTGAAGCGTATGCCAACTCAAACTCGCGCATTTTACGCGGGCGGGAAATTCCAGAACTCCGGCGAAAATTTTGAGTTTTCCGAGATTATTCTCTTCCGTTTCCGTGTCGAGTTCGCCCGTCACCATTTTGTGAAATTCGTTAAATAATATTTCCGCTTCTTCTTTCGATTTTCCTTTAACCGTCTGCGTCATCATTGAAGCCGAAGCCTTTGAGATCGCACATCCAGAACCTTTGAACGCAACATCTTTTACCTTGTCGTCTTCCATTTCGACATAAACACGGAGCGCATCGCCGCACAGAGGATTATTGCCGTCCGCCGTGTTTGTTGCCGTTTCCATCTCGCGGAAATTTCGCGGATTTTTATTGTGATCTAAAATAACTTCCTGATATAACTCGTTTAATTCTGACATTTATTTCTTAAATTCCTTTTTTAATTCTTTGATTCCCGCTTCTCTTATTTTATCATTTTTGGAACTGTCAGGTTCAATCAAAACATCGGGAACAAAAACTTCTCGCGGTTGACCGTTTATATGAAAAATCTTTTCAACCGAAAAACTGTAGCGGATTTTTGTGTTTGGCAAAGTAAAGGCTTCCAATGCGCCGGCTAATCCCGCCATTTTTGTGCCGACAATTTTTGCGCGATTCATTCCGTTAAAACCGATGGCGATTCCTTCACTCATACTTCCTGTCCAATGATTAACCAAAATAATGAGCGGCTTTTTATATATTTTTCCGCGCGGACTAACGATTTCGAACCAACTTCTTTTTACTTGCCAGTTTTTTTCTTCCGCCGGAATGCTGTGTTTCTGAAAGATTTTTTCTTCTTCAATAAAACGGCTTAAAATCGCTCTTCCAACCGTAGAATTTCCGCCGCTCGGAGTTTCGCGTAAATCTAAGATTAAACCTTTCGTGTCGAAAAGTTTTTCTAATGCCGAATCGAATTCTCCGATCAGAGAATTATCGCCGAGTGAGTTATTTATTTTTATATAACCGATGTTATCTGCGAGTTTTTGAAATTCCAAATTCGAAGAATAAGATATATTTTCAAGAAGTATTTTCGGCTCATCAAGCCTGAAGTCTTTTGTTTCATTTCCGATCTTTGCCGTGATTATCCTTTTATCTCGATGATTTCCAGCAAGCAAAACATTCAAAGACCAATTTAATACTTCAACATCAATTTTTTTCAAAGATTTTCCGGTAAAAGATTTAATCGCTTCTTCTACTTCTACACCGTTAAATCTAACAATTTCTATTCCGGTTTGCAGACCGCTTTTCTCCGCTCCGAAATCTTTCCGCAAATCTGTAATTATCGCTTTATTGTTTTTCCATTCCGCCCTAATATCCGTCCCGCTCGGAACCAACCTTGAAGAATCAGCCAAATTTGTATTGAGCTGTATGTGATTATCATAAAGTTCCCGCAAAACCATTTCCAACAATTTGATAAATTGCTCGCGTGTTTTAACCTCTTTGGCTTTTGGAGAATATATTTCTTTTACTTTTTCCCAATCAGTCTGTTTTTTATCAAAATAAGCGTAATTCTCATTTATTGTTTGCCAGAAAGTTGCGAAATCTTTTTGATAAGCGTCATCTTGAGCAAAACTATTAAAAGTAAAAACCGTGAGCAAAATTATGCTCAAAATAATTTTTGGTTTCCGCATTAAAATTCTCTAAATCGTTTCACCAGTCGGCGCAGTAAATTTATCGTCCTCAATATTTCCCGTATTCTTTAGATTTGCGGGTTCGAACAATAAAACTTCGACTTCCGTTTCGGCGACGGGGCGATGTTCGACTCCGTGCGGCACGATAATGAATTCACCTTCACTCAATTCAACTATTTTATCGCGAAATTCGATTCGGAAACTTCCTTTGACAGCCATAAACATTTCGTCTGCCGTTTCGTGATGATGCCACGGAAATTCGCCTTGAAACTTTACGAGTTTGACTTCCTGATTGTTCAATTCGCCGACAACTTTCGGTCGCCAATGCTCATTTATTAAACTGAATTTTTCGGCTAAATTGACCTTTTCCATTTAGGTTTCTTTTTGAATTTAACTAACTGTCGTCACGAACACGAATCAGATCGGAAAAGTTTTCCGTGTTTTCGTCTTCGTCAAAATTCGTCTGGAAATTTATCTTGCCCGGTTTGCTCGGCATATCTTCACGCGGCGTTTGGACGAATTTTTGCGGCGGCGCGATCTCGTCCGGCGGAATGAAAGACGGAATATCGTAGCCGTCGGCGGACGAAGCATCTTTGCTGACAAGTTCGGCGATGTCGCCGAGATCAATAAAAAAGTCCGCTACATCTATAAGGCGCGGCGCGGTGTTCGAGCGAAATCCCGCAACTTCGACGCGGCAGCCTTTGTAAGCGACGGCGTTGACGGCGTAAACAAAATCTTCGTCACCCGAAACCAAAACCGCCGTGTCGTAACGTCCGGCGAGCGAAAGCATATCAACCGCGATTTCGACATCGAGATTCGCTTTGCGCGTTCCGTCGTAAAATGTTTTTAATTCCTTTTGAATCACGCGGAAACCGTTGCGCCGCATCCAAAGTAAAAATCCCTGCTGACGTTCCGCACCGGCATCAACGCCCGTGTAGAAAAACGCCCGCAAAAGTCTGCCGTCGCCCAACAGGACGCGCAATAATTTGTTGTAATCAATGTCAACGTTGTGAAACCGCGCCGCGTGAAAAAGATTGTTTCCGTCAATAAAAACGGCTACACGCCCGCGATGCCCGAATTGCCACGATGAACTCGTTCTCGTATCAAACTGCATTATTTTTCTCCTCAATTTTGTAGTCCTGAGTCCATAGTTCGATGTCCAAAGTCAGAACATAAAATGTCACTGACTTCGGAAATTAGACTACGCACTTCAGACTGAATTTCAACTGCAATTTGAATTTAAGAAAACGGAATTTAGTAGTTTTTATTAGATTGATCGAAAATTGATTACTGACAATATGTTTGTATTATATAATTTACAAAGTTTATCGAATTAAAGTTCGTTTGATAATAAATAAATAAAGTTTTTGTTAAAATTAAAAATTGTTCCCGTTTCGGCAAATATAAAAAGCAGTTTTAGTAAAACTCTTCCAACTATATTGTGCATTTTCGAGCGGGATTTGGTCAAGCTATTTATTGAATATGATTACGGAAACCGAAAATATCGCGGCAGAAATGATTGCTTGTCCGAAGTGCGGAAGGCGGAACGCGCCGACTTTGCTTAAATGTTTGTATTGCGGCGCAAAATTACAACTAAATGAAGAGCAAGCCGCCAATGTAAAACCGCGTCTGCGAAAAATGGAAATATGGGAAAAAGCGTTTAATTTAATCTATATTCCGAACGAAAGTAAAATTTTCGACGAAAAAGATTTGCCGGAAATCAGCCGTATGACGCGGCTTGAAGAAGAAACGCTGAAACGGATTTTCAAAACCGGAAAATCTCTTCCGATTGCCCGCGCCGAATCAAACAAAGAAGCGGAGATCGTTAAGGAAAGATTAAGCGAAGCAAATATCGAAGCAAAAATTATCAGCGACGAAGATTTAGAGTTCGATAAACTGCCGAAACGTCTGCGCGGTTTGGAATCCGACGATGAATTTCTCTCTCTAAAACTTTTTAATGTTGATGAAACGATAAAGATCAGATGCGAAGATTTAACATTGATCGTCGCGGGCGCGGTTTTTAATAAAAAGATCGAATCGCTCGAAAAACGTAAAGGCAGAGAAGAAGGAAAATTACTCGACGCGACTGAAACCTCTTCAGATGAAATGTTAATTGATCTTTACGGTAATGACGACAAAATCGGTTTTCGCATCGAGCAAAAAGGATTCGATTTTTCGTGTCTCGGAGATGAAAAGGGAATTCTGGCGGCGCAAAATATAAAACTTTTAATCGAAAAAATAAAACGGTTTGCGCCGAACGCAAAAGTTTCCGACGATTATTTAAAAGTCAGAGAATTGTTAGGTGACGTTTGGGAAGTTGAACACCGAAAAGATTCGCAGGGTTTAAAACGCCACGGTTTCGGCAAATTCGATTTTGCGAATCTGGTGACGAGCAATAACTTAGGACAATTTACAAAATATTCACGCCTGCAAAAAAGTTTAATATGAAATCGAAATTCAAAAATCAGAAGTCGGAAGTCGGAAATCGGAAGTTTAAGAGACGCGAAACAAAAAGCGACGATTATTCAGCCATCAATCCTCAACATTCATCAATAATTTTCGGCGTGTCGCCCGTTTTTGAAGTGCTTCGCGCAAATTCCCGGCGCATCGAAAAAATCTACATCGCCGAAGGCGCACAGGAACGGCGGCTCGCGGAAATTCTTAAAATTGCGCGTGAAAACAATATCCGAACAAAAAAAGTTTCGCGCGATGAGTTAAATAAGATCGCGGGCGAGGGCGCAAACCATCAAGGCGTGATCGCATTTACCGCGCCCGCCGAATACGCCGACGCGGATGAACTTTTAGCAGAAATAAGCGCGAAGGAAAACTCTCTAACAATAATTCTCGACGGCATCGAAGACCCGCGAAACCTCGGCGCGATTTTGCGAACCGCCGAATGTGCCGGAGTTGACGGCGTTTTTATTCCCGAACACCGCGCCGCGCATTTAACGGACACGGTCGTCAAAACTTCCGCCGGAGCGACCGAGCATCTGAAAATCGCCAAAGCGACAAATTTGAATCGTCTGATCGAAGAATTAAAAGAAAACCGAATCTGGACAGTCGGCACGAGTATGGACGCGACGATGGATTATACCGATTGGGACTGGAAAACGCCGTCGGCATTGGTTTTAGGCAGCGAAGGCAAAGGCTTGCATCGCTTAACGGCGGAAAAATGTGATATTCTGGTAAAAATTCCGCTGCTCGGCAATATCGAATCATTGAACGTATCGGTCGCCGCCGGCGTAATACTTTACGAAGCAGTTAGACAACGGAGAAAGGACAAAGGACAAGAGACAAAGGACTAATAATTATGTTTTGCCCAAAATGTGGAACAAAAAACCCCGACGACGGAAGATTTTGCCGGAAATGCGGCACGAATTTAGGAAATGTTTCGACGGCGTTAAGTGATAATAATTCTTCTGCTCGTTTCCAAGATTCAACACCCGTCAGACGCAACAAAAAAGGACGTTTTATCAGCGACGATCCGACGGAAGTTTACGCAGAATCTATCAAACAGATATTAATGGGAATCGGTTTTTTCATCGTCGCCATCGTACTTTTAAAGACCGGCGTAGCGGGCGGACAATTCTGGTGGTGGTCAATGCTTATTCCCGCGTTCACTATGCTCGGCAAAGGAATTTCCGACTATATGAAATCCAAAAGAATGGAACAACGGCAGTTAAATATGGTTCCCGAACCCAAAATGGTAATCAACGAACAACCCGCAAAATCCGCTCTTCCGCCGACAAACACGGATTATATCCCGACTGATTTTTCAAACTATCAAACCGGCGATCTGATCCCGCCGTCCGTCGTCGAAAACACGACGCGCCATCTCGAAATGGACAAAGAAGGGGAAACGATGACTTTACCGAAAAGTAATTTATAGAATTATGAGAAATACTGCCGCATTATTTTTTGTCCTCATTTTCTCCTTTTCTGTCTTTTCACAAACGGAAGCAAAAGAAAGAGTGTTTCTTCCAACTAAATTATTTAAAGAGAGAATTATCAAACAAGATTTTCCTGATGTTCCGCAAGAAATCAAAGAGTTTCACGCTCGCGGCTCAATTACAGTTCACATATCTGTTGACGAAAAGGGAAAAGCTGAAAAAGTAAATGTCATCAGCGGATTTTCTGAGGAACAAATTACAGATTATTTAACAAAAACTATTACAGAATGGAAATTCAAACCTCTGGAAATTGACGGCAGAAAAGTTCCATTCAAAGGGATTTTGCAAACTCCATTTTGTTACGGCAGTTTCAGTAATTGGTGTGTGTATTAACCATTTTTAATTTTATCTTTTGACCACAACTCTCGCACTCGAAGCATTTCCATTAGCATCGAAAACTCTCAAAGTTACTGTGTATTCTCCGACTTCTTCCGGGGAGATGTATACTGTGTATCTTTCGCGCGGGCTGTCGGAGATTCTATCGTCGGGATATTAATTGTTAAAAATTTTGTTGAAATCAACTTTAATACCTTCGCTTTCTATTTCTTGATTTTGAAATTTTTTGATTCCGTCTTTGGTGGTAACAAAGATGGTGTTGGTGTAAGGTTCGATTGTCCACACGGCTTTGACGTTGTTTTCGACCAGCATTCTGGATTTTTCAATCAAGTCCTGAATGTTTTGGCTTGCCGAGATAACTTCAATCGCCACGAGGGGCATTTCGGGATATTTCGCATAATCATTTAGAAAATCGGGAGCAATTTCGTCTTTCGGATAAATGCAGATGTCGGGCGTGATGCCTTTGTCAATATTTAAGGTCAATTCAGGCAAGGCTTCGATCTTATTGTTTGTAAAAAGTTGTCTTAAGATACGATTACAAATAACGCTGTGGTTAAACGACGGCATTTCTTTTTCTTCCTCTTCTTCAATAATGATTTCTTCGACTTCTGCTAGCATTTGTTTTACCTCGATTAGTAAATAAATTATCACATATAACGGCGAATGTTGAAAGATGCTTTGACTGTTAGCAGATTACTTTTTCACCACAACCCGCGCACTCGAAGCGTTTCCGTTCGCGTCGAAAACTCTCAGACTAACCGTATATTCTCCGGCTTCTTTCGGCGCGATTTCGACCGTGTATCTTTCGCGCGGGCTGTCGGAGATTCCGTCGTCGGAATAGACGTTTTGCCAGTCGCCGCCGTTGATGCTGTATTCGGCTTTGCTGATGAAGCTTGCGGTGTCCGCGGCTTCAAAGGTGATGCGTGTTTTGCCGTTTGTTGTGGTTGGCGTTCCGATTGCGGTGACGGTTGGGGCGGTGTTGTCTATTTCTACCGGTTCGCTTATTTTTTCGCCTGTTAATGCTTGGTTTGCGGGATTTGATGTCGCGTCGCTGGCGATTATTTTGAAAATGTATTTGCCGTCGGTCAACGCTAAACCGTCAACAGTTAGAAATGTTTCCGGCATATTTTCGCGCAGGAGTTTAAAGCGCGTTTCGCCGAGTTCGCGGTAGAAAACGTCGTAGGTCAGCGTGTCATTATTGCGGTCTTCGGCTCGCCACTGCAGGGCGGTCGCGCCGCGCTGATAGACTTTTCGCGGGACGGCGGGCGGAATGACGATGCCGAAAATCTGCGGGTCTAAACCGGACGTGGCGATGTTCGGATCAATCTGAAACGGCGGATTCGGCAAAAGCGCGACGTTGGTCGGCATAATTTCGATCGAGAGAATTTCCGGCGCGATGTTGCGCGGCAAGTATGAAACGTTGACTTCGTTGACCGAGGCTCTTGCGCCATCTGCTGGACTTACGTCATATAAAATTGCCCGCCATTGCAAAAAACGTGCTTTCGGGCTTTCAACCGTCAGACCTTTTCCATCTATTGCACCTTTACTCCACTCACTCCACGTTTCGTCCGGTTGCTCAGTATTTCCGCTTCTAGTTTGGACTCCAACCATACCGGTTGAACGCCACCAGATTCTTCCCCAATCGGCTGTCGTGTTCGCGTCTAAAACTGTTGACTCATAAACTCCTTGACTTTCCGTTCCGCCGAAGTTGAAAAATTTCCCCTGATTGCTCGATGTCGCTAAAACTTCGTCCGTTTTGCCTTTGAACAACGTCGAGATTTGTTCCTGATCGGTTTGCAGAAGAAGCGTTTCGCGCCCGTCGTTTGTAACTGAGTAGATTCTGCCTTTGTCGGAAGTGCCGATGTAAACGCCGCCGTTCGCGTTCGGCAGGATCGAAAAGGCGTTGACATTCGGCGAATTCCAGACGACATCGTTTCCGCCGTCGGGCAGGATTCGATAGACGACGGATTTCGCGCCCGTCAGATCGTAACGGCTTTTCTGCGGAACGGGCGGCGCGACCGTTTTTTTGACGATGCTTTTCGCCGTCGCCGGTGTCGGAGTCGGAGTCGGCGTGGTCGTCGCCGCCGAATTTGCAACCGCATCGCTTAACGCCAATGCGTAAACCGAACCGTCGTCCGCAATCTTCAAACTGTGAATTTCGCGCAGCGGCGAATCGAGCAGCGCGAACGGCTTTCCGTTGCCGTCGAATCTCAAAACGAGTCCGTTGCCGTCAGTTCCCGCGTAAAGATTTCCCGATCTGTCAGCCGCAAGAGAAATAATATGTGTGTCGCTCGTATCGAAAAACAGGGAACTTTCCGGCGTTGCATTAACATTTTTAACGCGGTAAATTCTTCCGTTCTCGCCCGTGCCGACTGCCAGACTTCCATCATTAAAAACCGCTAATGACCAGATATATTTTTCCTTCGGTTCAAAGAAAACGCTCAACTGTCCGCTCTGATTTATTTTATAAACTTTCCCGTCCGGCGAAGTTCCGGCGTAGATTTCACCGTTATTCCTGACGGCAATTGCCGAAACATTCAGTTCGTTCGTGTCGGCAAAAAGCGCGCCTTTGCCGCTCGCGTCAACTTTGAATATCTTCCCGTCGCTGCCCGTTCCGAGATAGACGTTTCCCGAATTATCAACCGCGCTCGACCAGACGTAAGACTGCGAAGTGTTATAAAGCTCCGACAATTTCGGCGCAAGCCGGATCGTTCCGTCCGCATCAATCGAAACGCCTTTCGCGTCGCCCTTTAAAACTTCGTCGCGCGTGTTTATCGTCCAAACCGCAGGTTCGGAAGCAAATGTAAAAATGTTTGAAACGAGAATCAGAAACGTGAATAAAAGAAGATTTTTCATTAAGTTGTGTGTTCCGGGAATTTGTAAATCAAAATCCATTATACGTTAAAAATAAATAACGGGTTATCAAAAAACAAACTACATTCTAAATTTCTATTTTCCAACCAACGAGGGAAGTAAAAAATTCGTGTGCCGAACAGCAACTTAAAAATCCCGGTCGGAGATTAATTTGAGGTTAATTTTACCTTGACTTACAAAGTTTTCTAAACTATAAATTAACAGGTAGAAGACAACAACAATTTTTTGTAAACACAGGACTTATCTGTTTTGACAAGTTGCTGAATTTCAACAATCATTAATCATTTTAAACAAGGGGAGACAGATTAGATGTTAAATAATAAACTAAACGTCATTCGTTACGCAGGGATTTTCTTACCTGTCATTGCGCTTTTTTGCGTGTTATTTTTTCCGATTCAAAAGGGTGAATCGGCAGAGCCGAATCAAACAGAACGGCAGATTCAGATCGTTAATTCCGGGAACGCCCGTACGGACGGTTCAATAAATCAAATCGGGCATTTGCGGAATTCGACAAACTTATTCAGTTTATGTAATTCAAAATCCCGTTTGGTGAATGCGGGATTGCCTGCTCTTTTATCACCGGCGGCAAGCCTTTGCAACTCTAATTCATTAGCGGCTGCCGACCCGAGTTATAACCGCCCTCTTGCAAGCAGCACCGGAACCGGAATCGGAAACGGAACTGCGGGTAACTGCTCTTTGAGTAGTACGGGGACGGCGGTTAAGTATGACGTTTATAGGTTCAATCTAACGGGCTGTGCGGCGTTTCCGACTGAAGTATTGATAACGAACTGCGGTCCGGCGGGCTGTCAGCATTCCGGTAATGTTGACACCCTTATCAGTCTGTACAGAAATGTTCCGGCGGGCGATCCTTTAATGGCGAACGGCGGTTTGCCGACCCCGTTTGATCCGGCGTTTGCCTGCACTAATGTCCGCGCCGGCAGTGATGATCTCGGAACAACGTCCGGCACGCCTAATAATCCGGGCGGGGCGACCTGTAATCAGGTAAACGGCGCAAGCTGCGTCGCGCCCTGCACATCACCGTCGAACGCGGGAGGTTTGTCCGGGCTGCGGAGGCAAGTCGGCAACGGATTCTTTACAGTCGTTGTCGCCGGATTCGGTAATACAACTACCGGAAGTTACAATCTTTACGTTGATGCTCCCGCCGCCGGATGCACCATCGCTCTTGTCACGCCGACGGCAGCCGGAGTTTCCGTCGGCGGACGGGTTATGACGGCGAACGAAAGCGGTGTGCAAAACGCCGTTGTTACAATGACCGATTCAAACGGTGTTGTTCAAACAGCAAAAGTTTCTTCGTTCGGTTTCTATCAGTTCAAAGACGTTTTAGTCGGCGAAACATATATCTTCAGCGTGAGCCACAAACGCTATCAATTTAAACAGGCATCACAGGTTCAAGTTATCTTGGACGAACGCAGTGATATAAATTTCATCGCCGCAAATTAATATTCTCGAATTATATAAAGAAAAAGAGGCGAAAATTTCCTATTCGTTTTCGTCTCTTTTTCAAAGTAAAAAAATCTCACAAACACTTGAAATTTCCACTTAAATTTTATAAAAAAGATTTTAACACGATTAAATACACGCCTTGACGGTGTTTTTTATTCAGGGAGTGTCGGGTTTCGTGGAAGTATTCCCTGCTTTGAACAGTTCTATTTTACACATCGAACTCCTGATTCCATACGTCGAATTTGTTATTCCATATCAATCGAAACGCCTTTCGCGTCGCCCTTTAAAACTTCGTCGCGCGTGTTTATCGTCCAAACCGCAGGTTCGGAGGCAAATGTGAAAATGTTTGAAACGAGAATCAGAAACGTGAATAAAAGAAATTTTTTCATTAGGTTTTGTGTGTTTAGAGAATTTGTAAATCAAAATCAGAAATGATTATACGCTAAAATCGTCTGATTAGTTATGAAAGATTAAATGAGCAAGTCTTTCAGCGTAAAATTTAACACGGAATTTTATTTGCCATAGTTTTATAAAAAAATCCTCAATTGTTGCTGTTGTGATAAAACTAATTTTGATGCAGATTCCGATTATCTTCATTTGTATCTTTGGCGGGACGCAATAAACGGTAAATGTAAAGAATTACAATAATTCCCATTAAAATATCTCTGTACGGGACAAAACGACATAAGTTAGCTGTTGTCAGCATCTTAGAATTGCAAAGATATTTACTCTCGAATATCTCTTTAGTTCAAATAACACCTCTTGGATTATTTCACATCCTAATCTGAAAAGACTTGTTTGCGCTCTCCCGTTCTTTTTTATTTCAATCGAGTTGACGGCGTTTTCCGCTTCCCCTGTTTTGATCGCCCACGCCACTGCTAACGCCAATACTCCGAATAACTTATCTATCTTCTCCACTTTCGTCAGATGCGTTTTTTCGATCTCGAATCCGCGACTCTTTAAGTTCTGAAACAATGTTTCTATCGCCCATCTCCGCTTGTATTCCGACAGGATTTTCTCACTCGCTTCAGACGAAATGACAATCACACTTTCCTGAGAGTCTTTTCCTCTTTTCACCTCGACCGATACCTTGACTCCGGCGTATCTCCTCGCCCGTCGCAAACGGTAACTCTCGCCGATCTTCAATGTTCGTAACAATTTCCCGCATCTCATCGGCTTCCCGCTTTTGTTGGTAATCGTCATCGAAGCTTTTATCCGCAGACGAAACGGGACTTTTTCCTTGTCCAGATATTTGACCAATTCATATCCGTCAAACTCACGGTCACCACTCAAGTATTCGATGTTTTTGATGCCGAATACTTTGATATAACGCCCGATTATCTGTTTCTTTTCCGCTAATACGGAGTTGCCTTTGCGCGAGAGCGTTATCCAAAATAACGGTATCGAAGTGTTTCCAACCACGATTGATAACGTCAAAATGTTGACCCATATCAAGCCGTATTTCCACTCGGTGCGATCCAACGCCAAAACATACTTACCTTTCGGTTTGATGATCGCAATAATCAACTCGGCAAAAATGTCGAAATCAATCTCAGCCAACTGAAAAAAGCGTTTTAACCGCCGATATTTTGAATCCTTCTTAGCCGATAAGTCTAAAACATTGGCTAATCTTGCCAAATTTGTAGTGTTCTGTTGAATAATGGCGATCAGCAAAGCCGCCGCCAACTCGACGCGACGCTTATCTAATGGTAAATTTGCTCGTAATGCTGCAAAGCATTCGGATGTGTTTTTTTCATATGCTGAGGGCTAATTTAGCTCAAAACACATCCGTTATCTATTTTCAAATATCTTTTTAACTTTGTTTTTGTCCCGTGCAGAGTTAAAATATACAGAACGGGATCGAAAAATTTTTCGATTTCAGAGTAATTTCTGCCGAGTAGATAACCGCTGACGGTCAAGATGCTGTTCCAGATTCCTGCGCCGATTGCCGTGAAAATTACGAACGGCACAATCTTCATTTTATTGACTCCGGCGGTGATCGAAATTACCGAGCGCAAACCGGGAATCAAGCGGCAGAATAAAACCGCGCCTTTATCGTGTTTCTTAAACCAGCGGTCAGATTTTTTGATGTCCTTCGGCGAGATCGTCAGCCATTTCCCGTATTTAACTGCGAAAGTTTCGAGGCGTTCTTCGCCGAATTTGATGCCGAGGTAATAAAACGGAACAACGCTCAAAACCGAACCGAATGTTTCGATGGCGATTAAAAATATCAAGCTGAATTTGTTTTGCGAAGCGAGATAACCGCACAGCGGCAAAATGAATTCCGACGGAATCGGCGGAAAAATATTGTCAAGAATGACAAGCAAAAATACGCCGAAATATCCGGTAGAGTTGATGAGATTGATGATCCATTCGGTCATAAAAGTGGAAAGTGGAAAGTGGAAAGTAGAAAATGGAAAATGGAATTTTTTATCTTAATTTTCCACTTTCCATTTTCCAATGATTTAAGATTCCACGCGGTAATTCGGTGCTTCCTTCGTGATAATCACGTCGTGAACGTGCGATTCGCGCAGACCGGCGTTCGTGATGCGGATAAATTTCGCGTTGTCCTGCAATTCCCTGATCGTCCGGCAGCCCGTGTAACCCATTCCGCTTTGCAGACCGCCGACTAATTGCGTAACCATTTCGGCGATTGTGCCTTTATAAGCGACTCTGCCTTCGATGCCTTCGGGAACATATTTCGAATCGGAAACCGTGCCTTCCTGCGCGTAACGATCGCTTGAGCCTTGTTTCATCGCGCCGATCGAACCCATTCCGCGATATGTTTTAAAGTTTCTGCCCTGAAATAAAATCACTTCGCCCGGAGCTTCTTCCGTTCCCGCGAAAAGCGAACCGATCATCACCGAATCCGCGCCCGCGACAATTGCTTTGATGACATCGCCGGAATATTTCACGCCGCCGTCGGCGATAACGGGAACGCCCGAACCTTTCGCCGCTTCGACACATTCGGAAATCGCCGTAATCTGCGGAACGCCCGCGCCCGTGACGACGCGAGTTGTGCATATCGAACCAGGACCAATTCCGACCTTGACCGCGTCAACTCCGGCGTCGATCAATGCTTTTGCGCCTTCGCCCGTGCCGACGTTGCCGGCGATGATTTCGGTGTCGGGAAATTTCGCTTTGATCTTTTTGACGGCTTCGATAACGCGCGAGCTGTGTCCGTGCGCCGTGTCAATAACGATTGCGTCGGCTCTCGCGTTTATTAAAGATTCGGCGCGTTCGAGAAAATCTCCGGTCGCGCCGATTGCCGCCGCAACTAAAAGTCTGCCGAGGTCGTCTTTTGCCGCATTCGGATATTTGATGGCTTTTTGAATATCTTTGACGGTAATCAGACCTTTTAAATGTCCGTCGTCGTCGGTAACTAAGAGTTTTTCGATCTTGTGTTTTTGCAGTTTTCCTTTCGCTTGTTCGAGCGTCGTGCCGACCGGAACTGTTACGAGCGGTTGGCGCGTCATTACTTCTTTAACCGAAATGTCGGTTCGGGTTTCAAAACGCAGGTCGCGGTTTGTAATGATTCCGACGAGCAAGCCTTTTTCGTCCAAAACCGGAACGCCGCTGATCTTGAAACGCTCCATAATTGTCAGAGCGTCGGACACGAGCGCGTTATCACGGACCGTAACGGGATCAACGATCATTCCCGATTCGCTGCGTTTTACTTTGTCAACTTCTTCGGTCTGATGCGCGATGGAAAGATTTTTGTGAATCACGCCGATTCCGCCTTGCTGGGCGAGCGCGATGGCGAGTCCGGCTTCGGTTACGGTGTCCATTGCCGAAGAACACAAAGGAATATTTAATTTTATGTTGCGCGAAAAGCGCGTTTTCGTGTCTGTTTCATTAGGAATGATTTCCGAATAAGCCGGAATTAACAGAACGTCGTCGAATGTTAAGCCTTCTTTGATTTCTTCAATTTTCATAATTTTAGGAAATAGATTTTTAGAAAATAGATGTTAGGGAAGAACAGGCAATCAAAAAATCTTGATTCCCAATTTCTTTTCCTTATGTCCTGCTTCTAATAAAAACGCCCGCACTTAATTTGCGGGCGCGTCTTTCGCACTTGTTTTTAATTCAAAAATGTTTTTACGGCGTTTGTCTTTCACCGTATTTATATTCTCCATCAGTTAGAATCTGTTTGATGTTTTCTTTGGTAATTTCAATTTCTATCGGTATGCGTTTTGGATTTTGCGGTTCGGACGGCAATTTAATTTCCTTGCCGTTTAAGGTCATCTGAACATCTTGTGATAACGACTTTGCAAAACTGAATTTTACACTTTCCTTTCCTTGTAAATTTAAAGGCGAATCCGTAGTCATTAATTTAGGACTTCCGGTTTTGCCGTCTTCCCGGTAACTTACTGAAACCGGATTTTTTTGCGTTTTCAATTCAACTTTTACTTCATCGGTCGCCGGAATCGGTGCGGCGACGTTGGTATTTACCGCATTTACATTTTCCGTATTTGCATTTGCCTGATTTGTATTTGTATTCGCTACGGGCTGACTCGGCTGATTTTGAATATAATTAACGAGTGTTAAAATACCCCAAGTCATCAAACCTAGAATAATTACGGCAAAAACAATTGTCGGAATCATCGAACCGCTTGCGCGGTCATCGGTTAAAACTTCCGGTCGGTATGTTTTCGGTTCGTCGTCATCGTCGCCGTTATTCTGCTGTGAAAACTGTTTGGCATAATCCGCCATCGCTTCGTTTTCATCAACTCCGACGTATTTTGCAAATGATTTTATAAAACCTTTGTTAAAAATTCCGCCGGGCAGAGTTTTATATTCATCATTTTCGATTGCCTGCAGGTAAAGCGGCGAAATTCTGGTATGTTCCGCCACTTCGCTGATTGTTATGCCGCGCTCTTCGCGGGCTTGTCGAAGTTTTTCGCCGAGAGTCATTAGTTTTAGTATAAACGCATCTAACGATTACAAGTCAAAGACGGTTTGTTAGTTGAAATATAGCGTTTTAAAAGTGATGATGTCAATTGTGTTATTTTTTTAGATTTTTAGAAAAGTCCGCGCTTGATTATTGCTAAACTTGCGTGTTACGTTTAGGCATTGTTTTATAAGGATATTAAAACTACAAATTAAAGAGAGGAATTGATAATGGGTTTAGAAGCACTCGGAATGGTTGAAACCAAAGGATTTGTCGGTGCGGTCGAAGCGGCGGACGCGATGGTCAAAGCCGCAAACGTTCAGCTTATCGGAAAAGAATATATCGGCGCGGGTTATGTGACGATCTTTGTGCGCGGCGATGTCGGCGCAGTCAAAGCTGCGACGGACGCAGGCGCGGCGGCGGCGCGTCGGGTCGGCGAACTGATTTCGGTTCACGTTATCCCGCGTCCGCATAATGAAGTCGAAAATGTTTTGCCAAAAGCAAAATACAGCGGAAACGACGGCGATGATGCGAAATCTCTGCAATCCGGCGGCGGAAAACAACTCGGCAGCGGCGATGCGGGCAGAAATGACGCGACGAAATCAAAAGACACCAGCAAAAGCGCGAAATAATTGCTAAATGCCGGGAACTGAGTTTTTTTACTTGACACTCGGCACTTAGCAACTCAGCACTTATGAACGATAAAGACCTTGTTTCGCAGCAGGAAGCGCGCAACGCCGTCGAAGCGGCGTATCTGTCGTTTCAGACTGTGGCTAAGTTTGACCAGACGAAAATTGACCGGATTTGCGGCGCGATGGCGGACATCGCTTTGCAGGAATCGGCGCGTCTCGGTCAGATGGCGAACGAGGAAACAGGATTTGGAAAAGCCGAAGACAAGCGCGAGAAAAACCGTTTTGCGGCGGAAGACGTTTGGAATTATTTTAAGAATCTGAAAACCGTCGGCGTGATTTCAGATGACGGAAACATCATCGAAATTGTCAGCCCGCGCGGAGTCGTCGCCGCGATTATTCCTTCGACAAATCCTACTTCGACGACGATCTTCAAGATCATCATCGCCATCAAATCCAGAAACACTATCGTTCTTTCCCCGCATCCGTCCGCGGCACGCTGCATCGCGGAGACGGCGCGGATTATGCGCGAAGTCGCGGTAAAAGAGGGTTTGCCGCCGGACGCGATCCAATGTCTTTCAAATTCGACGATCGAAGGCACAGAAGTTTTGATGAAGCACAAGCGCACCGCCGTGATCTTGGCGACGGGCGGAACGGGACTCGTCCGCGCGGCGTATTCGTCGGGCAAACCGGCGTTCGGTGTCGGACCGGGAAATGTTCCTGTTTTTATCGAACGAACGGCGAATGTCGAAAAAGCGGTTTCCGATATTTTAACTTCGACTTGTTTCGACAACGGCACGATCTGCGCGTCGGAACAATCGGTCGTCGTTGACGCGCCGGTCGAAACACGAGTGCGCGAAGAATTTGCAAAACAGGGTGGTTATTTTCTAAATAAAGAAGATGCGGAAAAAGTCGGCGCGATTCTATTAACGCCGCAGAGAACTTTGAATCCGAAAATTGTCGGGAAATCAGCCGAATTTATCGCCAATCTCGCCGGAATTTCCGTGCCGAACGGAACGCGCTGTCTGCTCGCCGATTGCTTCGGAGTCGGACGCGATTTCCCTTGGTCAATTGAAAAACTTTCGCCGACATTGGCGTTTTTCGTCGCCGACGGAATCGAAGCGGGCGCGAACAAATGTCTGGAAATTTTGCAGTTTGGCGGAATGGGACACACGGCGGGAATGCACACGGGCGACCGGAACGCGGCGATCGAATACGGCAAAAAAATGCCCGCGTCGCGCGTCGTGATAAATTCGCCGACGACACACGGCGCGATCGGATTTTCGACGGAACTTTCGCCTTCGATGACTTTAGGATGCGGAAGTTGGGGCGGAAACGTAACGAGTGATAATGTTTCGCCGATTCATCTGATGGACGTTAAGCGCGTCGCGTTTGAAACGAAAAGTGTCCAAAGTTCAAAGTCCAAAGTCCAAAGTCCGGCGGAAACGCGGATTTCAGATTTCAAAGTTCAAAGTTCAAATATAAAACCGCAGGCGGCAAACTCAACGGTTAAACGTGAGCAAATTGCAGCGATTGTTGACAGGTTTTTAAGCGCAAAACTAAAAGAAAACGACGAATCGCAAAACGCAGAAAGCAAAACGCCGGGCGCAAAGAACCGAGAACAAGCGGAAAATGAGGAAGATCAAAAGCCGAAAACAATAATTCATCAGATAACGGCAGAAAAACCGAAAACCAACGGCGCGAAACCCTTGGATTTTGTCAGCGAAGAAGATGTGAAACAGGCTTTGGCGGACGGCGGGAAAATTTATATAAATGAAAAAACCATCATCACGCCGTCGGCGCGTGATCTGGGAAATGAACACGAGATTTTTTCAAAGATCAATACTTCAAAATAATCTAAGGATGTTTATTTTTTTTGAAAAACATCCGAAATAATAAATGGCGGAAATTTTATTAGAAGGTCGGGATTGCGAAACGTGCGGCACGGAAGTGCGGAAAGGCGCGTTGTTTTGCTATCACTGCGGCGCAAGTGTCGCGCCTGATGTGGTTGTGACGACCGACATCGAAGGCGAAAAATTCAGCGATGCGCGGCTTAGTGAAAATACCAACAAATCTGAAACGGAAAACGAAAAAATAACAGGCGATACGGAAAAGATCAAGGAAACCGATGAATCTGAAAATACGGAAGATATAGTTGAGCCGGAAACTGCAGTGAAGGAAATTAGCGAAGATGAAATCATAGAAGATGATGCGGAAGTTAACAAAAATGAACCGGTAATTAGTGAAAATAAAGCAAAAACTAGCGAAGAAGAAATAAAAATCCAAGATGATATGGATGCGGAAAAAGAAGAAAAACCGAAACTGAAAACGGCGGCGGCGATGCGTCGAACACCGAAACGAATTCAGAAAAAGCGCGTTGAGATCGTTTGGGACGAACCGCAAAGTCCGCCGAATATATGGTTTCTGATCGCCACGCTTATTTTTGCGCTTCTGTCGGTCGGTTTATGGTTTGTGGCTAAACATTTAGGATAAGAAAATAATTTTAAGTGCTGAACGTAAGGTAATAAAATACTCCGCACTTAAAATTCAGCACATTAAAAAATTATGCAGGCACTCGGAATGGTCGAATGTATGGGAATGATCGCAATGATCGAAGCGGCGGACACAATGGTTAAAACGGCGGACGTGAAGCTCGTCGGCTATGAACGAATTGATGCCGGATTGGTAACGGCGATTGTGCGCGGCGAAGTCGGCGCGGTCAAAGCGGCGGTCGAAGCGGGCGCGGCGGCAGGTCGGCGAGTCGGCACGGTTGTTTCGACTCACATAATTGCGCGACCGCACGAGGAAACCGATGCAGGAATTCCTGTTTTAGCGACGGGCGAAACGACGCGCAAGAAAATCTCCGGTTCTGTTCCCGAAAAATGAATTTCAGAGTTTAATTTTTGCTCTTAAATACAAAAAGAGTTGGACAAATTGATTTTTACAAGTTGTAAAGATCTGTTTGTCCAACTCTTTTTATTCGGGGTTTATCAAGGTCGAAAATTTACCGATTATATGCGCCGGGAGTCGGACGGTCGCTGTCTGCTCCGAATAACTCACCGTAAAATGCTCCGTTTACAGAGTTCAAACGATACCAGTTTCCATTTCTGAATACCGCGATGTCCGCTTTCCCGTCGCCGTCATAGTCAAACATATCCTTTTTCGGAATAACTGCATCTCACAGAAAGCGCGACAATCTTCCCATTCGGCTAAATTGCGATGGATATGGCTTCACCTTGGGGCGTTACGGTCGTGTTGCTGAAAAAGTCATCCGAAGTTCCATCGGGATTGATGCGAATTGCGGTAATTTTATTGTTGCGTGTTCCAATGACGACAATTTTCCTGTTCGGCTGCACTGCGATTCCATCGAAACCCTCATAGCAGGAACCCGAGAAATAGTTAGATATTTGCCACGCCACGCTGCCGTTTGTATTATATTTGATGACAGCGTTACCTAAACCGCCGCCCGTTTTTCCGGCAACTACCATCTAGTTGTCCGAATTTCATAAAAAGTAATACTTCGCATAGAAAATAGAGAAAAATTATTTTAGTTACGAAAATGATTTTGCGATAGATGAATTATCAATGTAAACTTTTAAAAAAGCATCATAGAAATTTATGAAAATACACGAATATCAAGGAAAAGAATTATTAAAGAAGTATGGCGTTCCCGTGCCGAACGGGATCGTCGTCAATACGCCCGAAGAAGCCGAGCAGGCGGCGAAGGATTTGAGGACTGATGTCGTCGTCGTCAAAGCACAGATTCACGCGGGCGGACGCGGCAAAGGCGGCGGCGTAAAATTGGCGAAATCGCCGGAAGAAGCGAAAAACATCGCCGAAGAAATGATCGGAATGACGCTCGTAACTCATCAGACCGGACCCGAAGGCAGGGAAGTTAAAACCTTGCTCGTCGAAGAAGGTTTGCCGATTGACAAGGAATTTTATCTCGGCATTACGCTCGACCGCGCGACGGGCAGAGATGTTTTTATGGCATCGAGCGAAGGCGGAACGGAGATCGAGACGGTCGCCGAAGAAACTCCCGAAAAAATCTTGAAAGCGACGATTGATCCGGCGGTCGGTTTGCAGGCGTTTCAAGCGCGCGAACTCGCGTTCGGTTTGGGAATTCCTGACAAATTAGTTAATCAAGCCGCGAAATTTATGCTGTCGCTCTATGACGCTTACCAGAAAATGGACGCGACGATCGTCGAAATCAATCCGTTTCTTTTAACGAAAGATAATCGCCTGATCGCATTAGACGCGAAAGTCAATTTCGACGACAACGCGATGTATCGTCATAAAGATTACGATGCGATGCGCGATCTTAACGAAGAAGAACCGCTCGAGATCGAAGCGTCGAAATCGGATTTGAGCTATATCAAACTCGACGGCGACATCGGTTGTATGGTCAACGGCGCGGGATTGGCGATGGCGACGATGGACATTATCAAAACTCACGGCGGCGAACCGGCGAACTTCTTGGACGTCGGCGGCGGCGCGTCGCAGGAACGAGTCGAAGACGCTTTCCGCATTCTGCTCGCGGATGAAAACGTCAAAGCCGTTCTTATCAACATCTTCGGCGGAATTGTCCGTTGTGATATGGTCGCCAACGGTGTTGTCACGGCGGCGAAAAACTTGGGCGTTTCGATTCCGATCGTCGCACGTTTAGAAGGCACGAACGTTGAAGAAGGCAGACGGGTTTTAGACGAATCGGGAATCAACATAATCACGGCAAACGGTATGCGCGACGCGGCTGAAAAAGTAGTTTCGGCGGCGAATGCCAATTATTAAGGCAAAACCGAAAAGACCGAATTACAGAAAAAGACGCTGAAAAACTAACTTTTCAGCGTCTTTTTCTGTAATTCGGTCTTTCCATTAGTTTCGCTGAAAGTTTTATGTTGCAGGTAAATTCGATTCTTCGACGTAAGTATTTCCCCGACGGTTTTCAGCAAATCTTAAAGATATTCCACTTATTTCGCCGTCAAAGAAAAATTGAGAAAAATTGAGATTTTTTGAAGATTTTCTTTAACAGGATTTGGTAAATTGTCTAAGTTGATTGAAACACATCGGTTTAAAATTACTAAAACTTTATAAATTGCTTCAAAGCAAAGAGAAAAAATATGCAGACCAGAGAGAAACCCTTAAAATATTCTAACAAAATTTTTCTAAAATTTTTTACGTGGATAACCACGATTATCCTTTTTGTAACGGTATCGCTGACAGCGGTGTTCGCCGCCGCCGGTAATAAGGCAGGCGATCAGGGCGATGTAAAAAAAGCACAGCGAACATTCGGCGCGACAACGGATTTGAGCGTTACGATCAGCGATTCGCCCGATCCGGTGATGCGCGGCGCAAACGTAACTTACACGATCACGGTAAATAATTCCACCGCAAATGACGCGCAGAATTTTTTGATGAGAGTCTATATTTCAAATGCTGCGACATTTGCATCGTTCACCGCGCCGAACGGTTTCAACTGTTCGCCGCCTGCGGTCGGCTCGACCGATTTATTTACCTGCACGGCGGCGACCGTCGCCGGAAATTCGACGAATGTTTTCACGCTCGTTCTCAAGGTTGATTCGGATGCCGGACTCGGCGCGTCGCTTTATCAACCCGTGACGATTTCCGCATCGAACGACACGAACAGCGGAAATAATTCGGCGGCGGAAGCGACCGATCTGGTGGGCGGGATTTTCGTAACGGAAAACAATGGAAATTACCAGACGGCGAACATCAACACGCCGTTTCCGACTAATCTGAGGGTTCGTGTAACGGACGGGAATTACAATCCGCTTGCGGGAGTTGACGTGACATTTACCGCTCCGGCGACGGGCGCGAGCGGCACATTTGCCAATGGAATGACGACCGTCGTCGTAACAAGCGACGCAGACGGTTATGCGACCGCACCGACCTTTACGGCAAACGGTTCGACGGGCGATTATCAAGTTACGGCGACAACGCAGAACGCCAACGGTTCGGCGACTTTTAATCTGACTAACATCGCGCCGATGACGTTCACCGTTTCAAACACTAACGACGGCGGCGCGGGAAGTCTGCGGCAGGCGATTCTCGATGCAAATGACAATTCCGGCAACGACACGATCAATTTCGATTCGAGCGTTTTCTCTGGTCCGCAAACCATTATTTTAACGAGCGGCGAGTTGTCTGTTGATGATAACGGTTCTCTGACGATCAACGGACCGGGCGCGTATCTTTTGACGATTTCCGGCAATAATGCGAGCCGCGTATTTTCGGTTTCCGGCGATCTTATACTGAACGATGTCAAAATCTCGAACGGTTTCATAAGCGGCGAGAGCGGTGGAGGACTTCTCACTTTCGGCGGATCGCTTCAGATCAACCGCTGTGCCTTTTATAATAATGTGTCCGGCGGCGGCGGGGCAATTTTCTCTTTCGCCAACAATCTCGTCATCAACCAAAGCACTTTTTCGGGAAATCAGACGCAGAGCGGCGGACAAGGCGGCGCGATTCTGCTCGTTTCTGTTGAAGGTTCGACAACAACCTCGATCACAAATTCGACGTTTAACGGAAATACCGCCACCGCAGGCGGAGCGATATATAAAGGTTCTCCGATTTTCGGCGGCGATCCGCTCGAACTCAACCTGACGAGCGTAACGATTGCCGGAAACACGGCAACCGATACGGGCGGCGGCATTTTCATAGAAGACGGCAATGTCAACATCATCAATTCGATCATTGCCGGGAACACGGGCGACGACATCAACGGCACGATCAATTCGCAGGGACATAATCTTATTCAATCAACGAATAATACAAGTTTCGTCGGCGGAACACCGCAAGCGACGGATATAACGGGGGCTAATCCGCTGCTTGCGCCGTTGGCGAATAACGGAGGCAGAACGGACACGATGGCTTTGCAGACGGGTAGTCCGGCGATAGATAAAGGAACGACGGCTGATTTTACTATGCCGATCAATCGCGGCAAACAAGTAAAAGAAAAAGCCGACGCGCCGCAGCTTGCCGCCGATCAGCGCGGTTATCTTCGTCCGTATGATAATCCGGGCATTGCAAATGCTGCGGACGGCGCGGACATCGGTGCATTCGAGGCAGGTGCGGTCGTAACTGCTGCGGGAGTTTCAATTTCCGGCAGAGTGCTTCTGCAAAACGGATATGCGGCGGATAATGTTGTCATAACGCTGACAGATCAAAACGGCGCGGCGCAGACCGTCAAAGCCAACAGTTTCGGCTTTTACAGATTTGAAGACGTTGCCGCCGGACAAACCTATACTTTGTCTGCCAGATCACGCCGTCTCAATTTTGCGCCGCAGATCGTATTTCTCAACGATGATCTTGTAAATGTGGATTTTACGCTCAACGAACATTAATTGTAAAGCAAACGAAACCGCGTCCTTCATAATGAAGGCGCGGTTTCGGGTTTAGAATCGGATAATATTTACGGGTATCTAAGAACTTCCATCTTTATTATCGTCGTTTTCGCCTTTGGTTTTCTTGCGCGTCAGACCGGATTTGCGTTCCGACTTGCGGACGTAGCCCATCGCTTCGTAAAGTGCGCCGTCTTCGCCTTCTTCGGGATCGGCTTTTACGCCGTTGACGATGAATTGGACTTTTTCCATTGTGACGACATCCTCGGTATCACGAACTGTCTGCTGTTCGATTTCTTCGTCGGCTATCTCTATCAGGCGGCGGCGCGGAGCCATACTTTTTTCCACCTGTTTTGCAAAATCTTCCAGCGTCATTCCGCCAAACGTTTTTCCTGCACGCATATTCTGCCACGCAGTTAATATTTCCATCATTTTTTCTTCGTTCGATTTAGGACTGTTAGCCATAATTTTATTTATTGTATGGCGCGGGAAATCAGAGTTTTATACAAATAAAAGCCCGTCTGCGAAGTTTCGGACTATGGCACTCGGTTTCGGAAGATGTGAAAACTTTCCCGCGCATCGGACATCTTCGTTCGCCCGTGCCGACTGCCGTATTTAATATCAAAATATTAAATTCCTGTCAAGAAAAATCTTCTCCAAACGCGGAAAAAGAACGGTTTAAACGGTTTTTGTCCGAATCTCAAGCCGCGTATCACGATACTCGACCAACGTATCGCAATACTCGACTAACGTATTGCAATACTCGACTAACGTATTACAATACTTGACCGACGTATTGCAATACGTCGCTTACGTATCGCAAAACTTTAATCACGTATCGTAATACGTCGCTTACGTATTACGATACGTGAACAAAGTTTTGTAATACTTAAAGAGAATTTCTTAAAACTTTATTCGCGTGTTCAAATACTTTATTAAAGTTTCAGAAAACATTAGTTAAGTGAAAAAGATGCTTCAAGATTAACCGTCCCGTAAGGATAAAGTATTGATAGTTCCTCAACTTATTGCAGGGAGGAGTTTATATGAATTGTTAGTTCCGTAAGGACGACAGCTTCTTTCGTTCCTACGTGACCGCGACGTGATTTAAGTTAAGCCCCGCGATAAATCCATTAGTATTTACACAAGTTTAAGATGTTGAAATGTGTGTTCTTGTCGCCAAAAGGCGACCAACATTATAGCCCGGCGAGAATCACCGGGTGAGTTGAAACAATGAATCCGTCGCTGAAGGCGACGAACACGGGCAAGCATTATTTGTTCGTCGCTTTCAGCGACGGATTGAACCTTTATCGAACACCTACGGTTACGGCGAAACGTCTTCACCGCAGGCTATAATGTTTGTTGCCTTTGGCGACGGGAACGCTGACTTTTATACCTGAGATTTGTGCAGATACTAATGCAGTAAATCGCGGGGTTTATTAACTGTCGCTCCTACAAAGCAAAGACCACTCGTGAATTTCTCGGATCAATTACAAACTTTCTATTGATCTTCCGTTTCCGGTTCGAGTTTCGCCGTCCATTCGCTGTCGGGGTATTTTGTTCTGAGCAACGCCGCCGCCTCTTTTCTTATTTCCTCCACGCCGCCGCAACCGTATTTATCCCAGCCGTTGGCATCGTAGATGATGTAGAGACTTTCGGGAATGCGTTTGTCTTTCGGCTGGAGTTTTGCCCACGCCAGAACTGCTTTGCCCAGATAATCCGGTGCGCCGCCGATGGCTTTTAGTTTTTTCATTTCGGCTTGTGCCGTGTCCGCCTGCGTTTTTGTCAGGAACGGCGGGCGCGGGAATGTGGCGGCGGGAATTGATTGTTCCGCGCCTTCTTCGTAGAATTCGCCGTATGATTCGCACCACCAGCGCGAAGCGTATGTGAATTGTCCCGATTCGTCGCCGAAACCGGACGCGATAAACGGTGTCATATCTTCGTTTTTCAAGATCAGATAATAAATCGCGTATTTTTTATCCGCCGGTTTTGCCGTCAGAAATTGATTGACGAGTTCCGTCTGGTCGGGTTCGAGTTTCAGATATTCGACGGCGTATTTTTCAGCGGTCGCGTAATCGCCCGTCAAAAGAGAGCGCGTGAAGATGACTTTGATAAAGCGTTCGCGCAGATAATCGGGCAAAGCGGGCGATTTCGCCGTTTGGATTATCAAAGACATCGGGAAAAGTTCGTTCATAACGAACGCCGTCCGGTCGTCTAACATCAGGCGGTTTTCCCAATCCCTGTATTTCTGATTGTCAATTTCGACTTGTTTTTCGTATTCCTCCTTCGTTCCCTTATCGTATTCGGGATTGTAATAAGTTTTCTCGAGTTCGGTTATTTGTTCGACCGTCAGACCTTCGCCGTTGTAATCGAACGCGAACGATTTTTTTAGTGAATACTTCAAAAAATCGTCGAGCGTGTCGGAGTATTTAACGCGAAGATCGAGAAACTGATTGCGCGACGAGACAGGCATTTCGATTGTCGAGTCGAGGATTTCATCAAGAAGTTTTTTGGCTTCCGCGTCTTTTTTCAATTCCATCAAAACCCGCGCACGGTGATAAGCGACGGTCGGAAAAGCGGGCGACGTTTCGGTAACTTTCTCCGCCGCCGTCATCAGATCATTTAATCCGGCGGAAGTTTTATGCGCTTTGGAGATCGCCGTCATCAGCCACAGATCGGAGTTGGTGCTTTTGTATTTTTTAAGCGAATAAAGATACGCTTCGTTGTTCGGAATCTGGTAAGTAAAAAGCCAATCGGTCAGATCGTCTGAGCGGACGGCGTTCGGCATAAGCGACAGGGAATTTTGGACTTCGCCGTAATATTTGCCCGGATATTCATTGCTTCTCGAACCGCCGTATAAATTTTGATAAGTCGTCTTGCGCTGTTCGATGACGGAAGTTTTCTGCGCGTCGGTCAGAGGTTTACCGACTGCCGCTTGTGCCGCCTGTATTGTTTCTTCGTCTGAAGCATCTGATTTTACTTTGAAAGTCCAGTTCTGCGTGTAATCGTCGCTGTTAATTTTGAGCGTCAAATTTCCCGTTTCTTCGTATTCTTTCAACGCTTCGGCTTGTTCGCGGTCGTAATCGGAAGAACCGGATTGATCGCCCGTGTTTTCTTCCGTGTTGGCGTTGGCGGGTTCTAGTTTGGCTTTTTCGTCGGCAATTCGTTTATCTTCCTTTTCCAGACCTTGTTTCTGGAATTTGTCCATCAACCACGTATAGTCAATCAATTGCTGGCGAAAATTTTCGCCGCCGCCCTGAAAACTGAGTTTTTGGGCGAGTTCGCGCAGACGCTCTTCGGGATGAATGCGGAATTTGACCATTCCGAGCAGGTTTTCCGCCGAATCCGCATATTTATTTCCGCTGACCGAAACGCGATACAGATAATTTTCCGCTTCGTGATAAAAACGATCCGAAGCATCGTCCGATTTCGTCAAACTCGCCTGTCGGATCAACGTCCGCCCGACGAGATAATCAGCCGTTTCCTGCCAGGGCGATTGTCCGTCCTGCGCGATTTCAATAAAACGCTGTTTCGCGTTTTCGTAATTGAGCGAATAAAAAGAAGCCGCCGCCAATTGATAAGCGCGGTCTTTCTGCAGCCATTCGGGTTTGTCGGCGACGCTTGCATCCGGCATCTGCTTGCCTGCGGCGCAATTTGCAAAAACGGTGTCCTGCGCGGCGACCCAATTTTTAACGTCTTTATCGTCCGAACCGTAAGAAGCGGAACGCGATTTCAAAGTTTCGGTCGCCGTCTCGAACGAAGACTTCGTGCAGTTCGGGAAAAAATCATAACCGCCGTATTCACGCTCGACGTAGATTTCCGGCGTTTTTTCCTCTTTGCCGACAATACTTTTCCGCGCTTCGATCCACGCTTTCAGCGCATCGGTTACGTCGTCGTTGATATAATTTTTATTGTTGAAATCTGCGTTCCAAACGTCTATCATCGCCTGTTGTTCTTGTGCGCTGAAACTTCCGCCGTTGATGTAACGGTAAGCGGCGAACAAGACCGAACGGTTATAAGTCGGTTTGACGATGCCGAGTTTGCCCGATGCGTAATTGCTATACGGGTTTTCCGGGGCTTTTTTGTAATCGTAAAGCGGCGCGACGTATTCGGGACCGCACGGCAGAATGCTGATCGTAAAAGAGATGATTAAAAGATTAGCGGTTAAAAAGCGGATTACGTTTTTCATAATTTTTCCAGATCGGATTTTTTCCATAGTTTCGGATTAAAATAATAAATTCGGCGGTTCGGTTTAAAATCAATTTTCAGCAGTTCATCAAATGAAACGCCGTAACTGCCGCGGCAGAGCGGTTCGTTCCAATCGTTTCCGTCTTTCAAAAAAGAACGAATTTTCTCATCGTCCGCGCCCATCCGAAACGCCATCGGCACGGCTTCATCAATCGGAAAATCGTTAAACCAACTGTCACCGACGCACCACGATGCCAGCGAAGTTATCGTCAGAGGCATTTCAGTCGGCAATTTCGCTTTCAATTTTGTAACTACTTTCCGGTAAAATTCGCGCTCCGAAACGACGACATCAAAGTCCGTCTGAACGGCGCGAACATTGGGCAATTTTAATGTTTTTTCTATTAGATTTGCAACTTTTTCCGCCTGTTCTTCCGAAAGATCGGGGCGTTTATTTGTTTCTTTTATCGTTTCGATGCGCGTTACGGCGATCATATAAATTCCGTCCGGCACTTCGAGCGGATTACGTCGCGGCTGGAAGACGACTTCATCGTTGCGTAAGACAAGCGTCTGCGCCAAAAACGCCACGCCGAAATCTTTGCTTTCGAGAAACGATAAATCTTCGTTTCGTTCCCACGCCCAAAGGATTTTCTGCGGCATTTTATTCGACAGATCGGGATTAACCATATTTGCCGCACGGCATCCGAAACAGGTTAGGAAACAAATTACGATGAATAAGCTGCAAAATTTTGACACGTATTTTTCAGTAAAGTCAGCGTTATTATACGTTAAAGAAGTTACAAATTACAGTTCGTATTTGATTACGTTGCAATTATTTAAAATGATTAACTCAAAAAGTATGCGGGCGCACTCAAATGGTATTGACGAAATTAACGTGAAAAACAGAATGCCCGTAAACAATGACTCATATCTCATTTAATATTTTCGGCACATACTTTGCTAAAATGATGCGGAGGTTAGTTTTTATGTTATACAAAAATTTTCAGTTCAAGTTAAAAAATATCGGTTTCGCGTTATCAATGATGATGGGATTAATGGTGATCTCGGCGGTTACGGCTTCGGCTCAATACTATCCGCAGACAAATAATCGCAACCAAAGACAAGAACGCCGCGATGACAGGCGCGACGACAATCGTAACCGCGAAAATGATCGCCGTGACGATGATGACGACGATAATTACAACAACGGTCGCAACGGAAATAATGACCGCTACGGAAACAACAACAATTACAACAACATCGAGCGCGTCGCCCGCCAAAACGGTTACCGCGACGGAATGAGCGCACGACGCGACGACAGAAACGGACGACGTGATGATCCGACCAGAAATTCGGATTATAAGAAAGCAACCAACGGTTATTACAGAGGTTTGGGAAGCAAAGACAGCTACAAACAAGCGTATCGCCAGGCATATCTGCAAGGCTACAACCGTTCCAACAACAATAACAACCGCAATAATCGCAGAGGAAACCGAAACCGAAACGGGAACTATAACAACGGTTACTAAAATTTCTGTTTATTAAAAACTAAAAAGATCAGTCTGAAAAGGCTGGTCTTTTTTTATTTGAATTATTATCACAATATGAAAAAATTTGTTATACTTTTTTATAAAACTGAATGACTATTCATTATAAAAATTAACCAAATCGAACGGAGAAAAAATGATAGAACGCGAACAACTTGAGATGGATGTGGTTTTCGTCGGCGCAGGTCCGGCGAATCTGGCGGCGGCTTTGCACTTGAAAAAAATTGTCAGGGAACACAACGAAATGGTCGAGCGTGGTTTGAAACACACGTCGAAGATCGAAGACCTGGAAATCGCCATTCTGGAAAAAGGCGAATTCGTCGGCGCGCACATTTTGTCCGGCGCGGTGATGGATCCGATCGCTCTGCGCGAATTGATGCCGGATTTTCTCGAACAAGGTTTTCCCGCCAACGCCGTGGCGACCGAAGACGCTTTCTGGTATTTGACCGAAGGCAAAAAGATCGTCGCGCCGATCACGCCGCCGCCGCTTCGCAATAAAGGAAAATACATCGTTTCATTAAGCGAAGTCTGCGAATGGCTCGCCGAAAAATGCGAAGAAGAAGAAATAATGATCTTCACGGAAACGTCCGGCGCGAAAGTTCTTTATGACGAAAACGAAGCGGTTATCGGAATTCGCACGGGCGACAAAGGAATTGATAAGGAAGGACATCAGAAAGGGAATTTCGAACCCGGCGTTGATATTCTCGCCAAAGTTACCGTTCTCGGCGAAGGTTCACGCGGTTCGCTTTCAAAACAATTGATTCGCCGTTTAGGTTTGGATAACGACCGCGAACCGACGGTTTATAGTCTCGGCGCGAAGGAATTGTGGGAAGTTCCGGCGGGAAATATCGAAGAAGGAATGGTCGTTCACACGCTCGGTTTTCCGTCCGACACCGACACATACGGCGGCGGTTGGATTTACGGAATGAAGGACAACAAGGTCAGCATCGGTTACGTTACCGGACTCGATTATCTCGATCCGACGATTGATCCGCATCACGAATTTCAAAAATTCAAAACTCACCCGGAAGTCGCCAAAATTTTAGAAGGCGGCAAGATGATAAAATACGGCGCGAAAACGATTAACGCGGGCGGTTGGTACACGATGCCGAAGCTCTACGCGGACGGCGTTTTGCTCGTCGGCGATTGCGCGTCGTTCTTAAACGGTCAGCGCATCAAAGGAATTCATACGGCGATGAAGTCGGGAATGCTCGCGGCGGACACGATTTTGCTGGCAATGACGCACAACGATTTTACGTCGGAAACTTTAAAGTCTTATCCCGATAAAGTTGAGGGAAGTTGGATTTACGACGAACTTTGGCTCGTCAGAAATTTTCACGGTTCGTTTCAAAAAGGACGCTGGAAGGCACTCGTCAACGGCGGTCTGCAATTCCTTTCTGGCGGACGTGCTTGGGGATTTATGGACAGAGAACCGCACGTTGCCGGTTACGAACGGATGATGACGCTCGAAGAACATCACGAGGAAGGCAAAAACGGAAATCGCTACGCCGATCTGAAATTCGATAAAAATCTGACGTTCGACAAACCGACCGACGTTTTCCACGCCGGAGTCGCACACGACGAAGATCAACCGTCGCATCTGCACATTCTCGACACGGAAATCTGCGCGACGCGCTGCACTGAAGAATACGGAAATCCGTGCGAAAAATTCTGTCCGGCGGCGGTTTACGAAATGGAAGAAAGCGCAGTTACGGGACGCAAGGAATTAAAAGTTAATTTTTCAAACTGCGTCCATTGTAAAACCTGCGACATCGCCGACCCGTATCAAATAATAAATTGGGTCACGCCCGAAGGCGGCGGCGGTCCGAATTATAAAGGAATGTAGTTCGATTTTGGATTTTGGATTTTGGATTTTCGATTGCAGGAGATTTGGGAATGTAAATTGCACTCTTTGTAAATTATGTATGATATCTGTAAGAAAATCATACAAATAAAAGGAACAAGGAGTTAAAAAATTATTATGGCAACAACAAATCCAGATGAAGTAGATGGCAAATGGGAACAGGTCAAAGGAACTGTTAAGGAAAAAGTCGGACAAGTTACCGACGACAATGAATTAGAAGCCGAAGGCAAAGCGCAGCACGCGGAAGGCGAAACTCAGGAAACCTGGGGCAAATTCAAACGCGGTGTCAGCGATGCAGTTGATTCGGTCGGTGACGCAATCAAAAATAAGAGCGACGATATAAACAGCTAAATCTACTTTTAAGATATATTTAGTTAAGCGGAAGTCTTAGAAAACTTCCGCTTAACTATTTTAAAATGAAAGTAAAAGATTATGTAGTGTTTTGACTTATGTTTTATTAAAGTTTCTATAAATCTTATCTCCTGTGAACATCCGTTAACAATCTCGCCGATTTATCCTATATAAAAATATATTCAGGTTATGATTTTGCTACAGTCAATATTAAGAAAATGCTTTGAGTAAACCGGACTGCAACACGTATGTAGAAAATCGAAAGCAGCCGTAGCGAGAAATTAATTGAGCGTTATTTGCAACAATTTGAATACCAACCGGGTGTTCACAAATTTTAATGCAAATTGTTTGTCTCGTTTGTATAATCAAGGATCGGCTAAACCGGAGCCTAAATAATGCGGGTAAATGCAATAACTTTCATAATGAAAAAAAACTTGAGTCCAAATTATATATTTGTTAATTTTTTGATTTACAATATCAATAACAGTTTTTCTACAAATTCAAAATTATTCAGGAGTTTTCTAAATTTATGCGTCAAACATTTCTGCGCGTTCTAACCGTTTTTCTTTTAACCGTTTCTGTTTTTGCTCAAACCGTGACGACCGATAAAACTTTGATGGGATTTTCGGCGGAAAATTCTGCAAAGCAGAGGCAGTTAGAGACAAAATTCGATTCTTATCTAAAGGCGGAAAATCTGCGTGAATGGATGAAAAAACTTTCGGCGAGACCGCACCACGTCGGTTCGCCGTATGACAAAGAAAACGCCGAATTTATCGCCGCGCAATTCAAATCTTGGGGATTTGATACGAAAATCGAACAGTTTGATGTTTTGTTTCCGACACCGAAAACACGCGTTTTGGAAATGACCGCGCCGGAAAAATTTACAGCGAAATTGGAAGAACCCGATTTGAAAGAAGACGCGACCTCGAATCAGAAAAATGAGCAATTGCCGAGTTATAACGCATATTCGGCGGACGGCGACGTAACGGGCGATCTGGTTTTTGTCAATTACGGCGTTCCGGCGGATTACGAAGAATTAGCGCAGCGCGGAATTGATGTCAGAGGCAAAATCGTCATCGCCAAATATGGCGGTTCGTGGCGCGGAATCAAACCGAAAGTCGCCGCCGAACACGGCGCCATCGGCTGCTTGATTTATTCCGATCCGAAAGACGACGGATATTTTCAGGGCGACGTTTACCCGAAAGGCGCGTGGCGGCAGGAAAACGGCGTTCAGCGCGGTTCGGTTGCCGATATGCCCGTGTTTCCCGGCGACCCTTTAACGCCCGGAATCGGTTCGGTCAAAGGCGCGAAACGTCTGGACAGAAAAAATGCGCCGACGATTATGAAAATTCCCGTTCTGCCCATTTCCTACGCCGACGCTTTGCCGCTGTTCAAAAATATGGGCGGAATGATCGCGCCGGAAAATTGGCGCGGCGCGCTTCCGACGACGTACCATCTCGGCGGAAACGACGCGGTGAAAGTTCACTTGAAACTCGAATTTAACTGGGACATCAAACCGATCTACAACGTGATTGCCAAAATTCAGGGAAGCGAACGCCCCGACGAATGGATTATGCGCGGCAATCATCACGACGCTTGGGTCAACGGCGCGGACGATCCGATTTCCGGTCTGGTTGCCGAAATGGAAGAAGCACGCGCCATCGGCGAACTTTTGAAAACTGGCTGGAAACCGAAACGAACGATTGTTTACGCCGCGTGGGACGGCGAAGAACCGGGGCTTCTCGGCTCGACCGAATGGGTTGAAACGCACGCCGACGAATTGAAAAACAAACTCGCCGTTTACATCAATACCGATTCGAACGGTCGCGGATTTCTCGGCATCGGCGGTTCGCACACGCTCGAAAAATTTATTAATGAAGTCGCTAAAGACGTGAATGATCCGCAAGTGAAAATGAGCGTCTGGGAAAGAAGCCGCGCCGCGCGAATCGTCAACGGTTCGTCCGCTTCGAGAAAAGAAACGATAAGCCGCGCCGATTTGCGAATTTCCGCGCTCGGTTCGGGTTCGGATTACACGCCGTTTTTGCAGCATCTCGGAATTGCGAGTTTGAATATGGGATTCGGCGGCGAAGACGGCGGCGGTTCATATCATTCGATCTACGATTCGTTCGATCATTACACGCGCTTCGGCGATTTCGATTTCGCTTACGGCGTTGCGCTCGCCAAAGTCTGCGGGCGAACAGTGATGCGTCTCGCCGATGCCGACACTTTGCCGTTTGAATTTACGAATTTCGCCGATACGGTCGGCGGTTATGCAAATGAAGTGATGAAATTGACCGATTCAATGCGTGACGAAACAGAAGCGATGAATCAAATGATTTCAAGCGGAATGCTCAAAAACGTGCAGAATCCGAAAGAAACTTTCGTGATGCCGAAGCCAAAATCCGAAGTGCCGTTTCTGAACTTTTCGCCGCTCGAAAATGCCGTCGCCAAATTGCAGACAAGCGCGAAAAACTTCCAAACCGCTTCAAAAAGCAAAAATCTTTCGCTCGCCGAACAGAAAAATCTCGACGCAATTTTGATGAAAACTGAAAGATTCTTAACCAGCAGTCAAGGTTTGCCGCGCCGCGACTGGTTCAAACATCAAATTTACGCGCCCGGATTTTACACGGGTTACGGCGTGAAAACTCTTCCCGGAATACGCGAAGCCATCGAGCAGAGAAATTGGCAGGAAGCGACCGGGCAAATAAATCTAACTGCTAAAACGCTCGAAAACTTCGTGGCAGAAATTGATCGGGCGGCGAAGTTGTTTTAAATTTGCTAAAAGTCTGGATAAATAATTTAATTTTTTCCGCCTTCTCTTTGAACTCTCAAACCAGTCGTGCTAATCTTTTTTGAGGTCGCTGGGGTGGCGGAATAGGTAGACGCACAGGACTTAAAATCCTGTATTCTTCGGAGTGTGCGGGTTCGATTCCCGCCCTCAGCACCATTAGTTATACTTTAAAAAAGCCTTGATTTTTCAAGGCTTTTTTTGTTTTTGTTAAACTATTAAGTGTTTTATGTAATAAACAGTTAAGCCCAATCACTGTAATTAATGTTAATTCGGGAAAAATATAGTTAATTTTTAGTCAATTGTAATAAAACTCAGAGTTTTACGGAAAAAATTGATTCCATTATTTGAAAAACAGTTAAGTATTATTTATTTAATGAGATGTATCTCGGAGTCACGTTATATTATTTCAAATCTCCGAAACGGTGCTGTAAAATTGACGTGACGGAGATGACCGCCGTTTCCGCGCGCAGGATTCTGCCGCCGAATGTGATGATTTGAAAATTATTTTTCCGCGCAAGTTCGATTTCTGAGTTTTCCCAACCGCCTTCCGAACCGACGGCGGCAGTTATTTTTTCCGCTTTGTTTATTTCATCGAAACTCTCGCCGCCGTTTTCGGCGAATAAGATTTTCTCGCCGTCCGTTATTGAAAGGAACTTTGCAAATTCGAGCGGTTCTGATAATTGCATCAAATCTGCGCGCCCGCATTGTTTTGCGGATTCGATGATTATCTTTTTCCATCTTTCCGATTTTTTAGCAGTATTTTTCAATTGAACATCGCATCTTTTCGTAATTAGCGGGACGAATTTCGTAACTCCGAGTTCGACGGCTTTTTGAATCGTCAGATCAAATTTATCGCCCTTTAAGACGGCGACCGCCAAGGTCAAATCGAGATTTGACCTTGGCGCGGACGGTTCGATGTTTTCGATTATCTCTAGTATCGTTTCGCGCTTGCCGATCTTTTCGATGCGGCATAAAAACTCGCGGTTTTCTCCGTCGAAAATTTGAATATTGTCGTTTTCTTTAAAACGCAAAACATCGCGCAGATGTCGAGTTTCGTCGGAATCCAACGTAATTTTATTGTCTTGAAACTGCTCTCGCGGAGCATAAAAACGGCGCATTTCGATTTTGGATTTTAGATTTTGGAATTTGGATCTTCCGGTGTTTCGATTATGAATTTATCTTTAAAATCTTTTGAGTTTTGTCTCAGAGAAACCCAGGTTTCAAAGATTTCGGGGTTTTGCAGCCAAATTGTAAACCACTCGGCAATCTCGGCTTTTTCAGCGCGATTTTGTTTGTCAACCTTCGGATTTTTGGAAATCATACGCGCACGGTCTTTGCCTTTGATTCCGGTTTCGCGCACGAGCCGCAGACCTTCTTTGTCATTTACCGCCGTAAATTTGCGGCGCAGATTTTCAAGTTGGCGAATTGAAACAATCGTTTGACGAAAATCGGAAAATTTCAGAATATTTCGGAAAAGCGGCGCGTAAGGCGTTTCCTGACGACGTTTCACGTCTAATTCTAAAATCTCGGCGTGGCGAAGTTCCGCGCCTTCGTCTGCTAAAATTCTCGCCGTTCGCATCGGAGTTTCAACCGCCTTTTCACCATACTGCTCGCGGACGGCTTTTTCGATAGCGATAATTTCCTTAGCTCCGACCGATTCGCAATCGAGTTTTTCCCAAACTTCGATCATCAGATCAATTTTTGTTCGTGATTTCCACATTGCTCACTTTTTCGATCAACTCCGTCGAAGAATGATCTTTCGGATCGCCGACAATCGCCGTCTGTCCGCCGCATTCTTTAACGATTTCTCTTTCAGGAACGGTTTCGGTCGTATAATCCGTCCCTTTCGCGTGAAAATCCGGGCGAATGGCGCGAATCAATTCTTCGACGGTCGGCTCGTCGAAAATCGTTACAAAATCAACTGCTTTGATCGAAGCAATGATTTCGGCGCGTTCGTTTTCCGGCATAAAAGGGCGATTTTCGCCTTTTAATTTTCGCACTTGTTCATCAGAGTTTATGCCGACGACTAAAACATCGCCCAATTCTTTTGCGCCCGTAAGATAGCGAATATGCCCGACGTGAAAAAGATCGAAACAGCCGTTTGTTAAAACGATTTTCGCGCCGTTCTCGCGCTCGGTTTTGATTTGTTCGACGAGATTTTCTCTGTTTAATATCGGTGAAAAAAACTTCGAGAAGTTCATAATGTCTGAGATGCGGCTTCTTCCGCATTTTCCGAGAGCGAATTTAACAATTCTTTAGCCGTAACCGAAGCCGTGCCTTTTTTCATTACGACGATTCCGCCCGCGTGATTGGCGAGTTTTGCGCTTTCGGAAAAACTTAATTTTGAAGCCAGACCGAGCGCGTAAGCCGCGATAACCGTATCGCCCGCGCCGGTTACGTCAACCGGTTCTTTTGCGCCGACGGCATCAATCGAAAACGGCGGTTTGTTTTTTTCAAGCAACAGCATTCCCTGATTTCCACGCGTAATGAGCAAGGCTTCAAAACCGAGTTTTTCGCACAGATTTATACAATCTTTTTCGGTAAAATCTTCGCCGAGAATCTGCTCTATCTCTTCCTGATTCGGTGTGGCGGTTGTCGCGCCTTTAAAGTTTTCCAGACAAAAACGCGAATCAGCTAATAGCGGGATGTTTTTTTCTTTTGCGATCCTGTCTGCGGCTTTGGTAATTTCAGCGTTTGCCGCGCCGTAGTTGTAATCGGAAATAACGATTGCATCGGCATTTGAAGATGCTTTAATAAAATTTTCAATGAGTTTGTTTTTCAATTCCGCACTGGTTTCTTCTTTATTTTCGTAATCAATTCGGATGACTTGCTGGCGCGGCGCGTAATGTTGTCCGGCTAAAACGCGAATTTTCGTTGTTGTGCGAAATTGATTCGATTCGATCACAAAATCACAATTAACATTAGATTCCGCTAATTTTTCGCATAAAACTTTTCCGTTCTCATCTTTGCCGACGAAGCCGACTAGCGAGACATTTCCGCCAAGTGCGGCAACATTTACAGCCGCATTTGCCGCACCGCCGGGAAGAGTTTCTGTTTCGTCGTGGCGCAGAATGAAAACCGGAGCTTCGCGCGAAACGCGATTTATAGTTCCGCGCAAAAATTGATCGGCGACAAGATCACCGACAATGACGATTTTTTTTTGCGGAAATTCATTGCTTATAGTTATGGAAAAATCAGCCATCAGTTCTAAGAAAATTTACTATAAATTCAGCGAATAAACAAAAAAGGTTGAAGACCGTAAATCTTCAACCTTCCGTTTCGAACTTATTAAAAGGAATTAGTGTGTGTCATAGCTGGCGACCGGGAAATCATTCGGTGCGCCCCAAGCCACTCCAGAAACTCCGTAATCCGAACTTCTGAGAATATAAAAAATTCCGGTGCTGTTACGCCAAACCGCAATGTCCGTCTTGCCGTCGCCATCGTAATCGTTTTGAACGTTCAAGTCATCGCCTGTTACCCCGAAACTTGCCGCTATTAAGCCGCCATCGCTGCTTTTGCGAATATACCAGGTTAAAGCGGATTCTGCGGTCGGTCCTTCACGGACAATTGCAACGTCAGTTTTTCCGTCGCCGTCATAATCGCCCGGAACCACCATATCCGTACTTGTTCCCCAACCGATTGCTTTAAACGCACCGTCGCTGCTTTGCATATAGAAAAAGTTAGCTTGCGATCCTGCCGTTGCGCCAAGTCTTTGAACACCGATGTCGAACTTCCCGTCGCCGTCATAATCGCCCGGAGCAGTATAATCATTAGCAACTCCGAATTGAGCTCCTCTAAAACTATTATTGGAACTATTCAGAATATACCAAAACATCTGTCCATTAGAACGTCGAACAACAGCAATATCGGTTTTGCCGTCTCCATCATAGTCACGGGCAATCGGTTCATCACCCGACGTACCGAAAGCTACTCCGCTGAATGTATTGTTTGAACTGTTTAACCAGTACCAAGCACCGGTCGAATTACGGAAAACCCCAATATCTCCTTTTCCGTCACCATCGTAATCACCCGGTGTCGGATAATCGTCATTTGCCACACCAAATGCTTGACCCAGTAAAACACCGTTTGAACTTCTGCGAATATACCAAGTCGAATTTGCCGGGCGGAAGACCCAGTAATCTGCTTTATTGTCATTGTCAATGTCAAAAGCCTTTCTCAAACTGAGTTGGGCAAAAGCACCAACGGTTAAAAGCGCAAGAAACGCTAACACTCCACAAATTTTACCGAATCCGGTCAAAATATTTTTCATTTTTTATTTAACTCCTAGCTTTATAGAACATTAATTTATAAGGTAAATTACAAGATTATAATAAAACTAATATAGATTACCAACTATACTATTAAATTACAGTCAATGCAAGTTAATTTTACATACTTCAAAATTTGTTTTTCTGCCGGAAATTTAGACGCAATTATCGTCAGGAAAGTTTGTTTCAAGCAAAAAAGTTTCAAGAATTACTCGATTTGCAATGAATTAGCAGTAACTTTCATCGCTGAATTTCCCCAACCAAAAGCATTGAAACCATTTGAAGACGATTGAACGTAAAAAACTCCGGCTTCATTTTGAGTCGCATTTGGTCGCCACACTGAAAAATCTGTTTTACCGTCGCCGTCATAATCGCCCGGTGTCGGCAGATCGCCTGTTTGCCCAAACGCAAAAGCGTTGAAACTTCCATCTGAACTCTTTAAGTAATACCAATATCCATCGGTTGAACGCCAGACGGCAATATCGGTTTTTCCGTCACCGTCAAAATCGGCGGGAATCGGTTTATCGGTAGCTGACGTTCCGAACGGCTGAATATGATAATTATTATCCGAACTTTTCAAAATAATAAACGAATTTGGGGCGGGCGCACCGCTTGCAGGGCGATAAACCGCCAGATCGGCTTTTCCGTCGCCGTCATAATCTCCGCGAATCGGTTTATCCGTATTGCTCCCGTATTGAATGCCGCGAACACCTCCGGTTGACTGCAAAATATACCAGACCAAAGTGTTTCCGACGTTTCTTGTAACGGCAAAATCTGTTTTTCCGTCCCCGTCAAAATCTTGAGAAACACGCGGATTATCACCGGCTTGTCCGAATGCGACTCCTTTGAATGTGTTGTCTGCGCTTTGCAAGATGTAAAATGTTCCGTTTGATGTACGCCAAACGCCGACATCTGTTTTTCCGTCGCCGTCGTAATCTGCGGGAACAGGAACATCGTCGGTAAACGAACCGAAACTGACTGGATTGTAACCCGCCAAACTCAGACTGTTATGCCAAATCATCGCGCCGTTCAAGTTTTGGATAACGGAGAAATCGGTTCTGCCGTCACCGTCAAAATCAAGAACGGATTTATGAGAAGGCTCGTTGCCGCGCTGAATTATCGTAAAAACTCTGTCTCCGATTTTGATCGTTCCGGTGCGCGTCATACCGCTGTTGACGGCAATCGTAAAATTGACAATGCCGTTTCCGCTTCCGGGATTTCCACTTGTAATACTGATCCATCCGGTAGTGCTAACGGCGGAAAAATCGCAATTTGTCGGGGCATTGATGCTGACCGAATAATTGCCGCCGTTTAAATTGTTGATAACAATGCCGTTCTGTGAAAGATTGAAATTACAAACGGTTTGATTTTGCAAAGCTCTTGAAACGTTCAGTCTGCCGCCGGTTTTTACAAAACTTGTCCATTGCGTAAGCGGATCAACCGTGTTCATTAACGTCGCTTTCAGAGAAGCGGGCGAAAGATTCGGATTATAAGCGGAAAGTAAAGCCGCCGCACCCGCGACGTGCGGTGTAGCCATTGAAGTTCCGCTCAAACTCGCATAACCATTCGTATTTGTAAATGTACTCAAAATTCCTGAACCCGGTGCGGCGAGATCAACGCTCGTCGTTCCGTAATTTGAGAAACTGGCGCGCGCATCGGTGGTCGTCGAAGCCGCAACAGCTAAAACGCTCGGACTCGTGTAACTAGCCGGAAATGACGGAGATGTCTCAATATTTCGATTGTCGTTGCCCGCCGCAAAAACATTTAGAATCCCTGCATTGCCCATTGCATCGAGAGCATCTTTAGTTGCCTGGTCATAACCGCACGCTTCGCCGCAGCCGCCGTAAGAATTGTTCGTTACGCGGATATTCACGCCGCGTTCTTTCATCATACGAACATAATTATAAGCATTGACGAGCATCGCCGAAGTCGAATCAGTTCCGTTCGGACTGTAAATTTTGATCGCCATAATCTTGACGTTCCAATTTACGCCGACCACGCCGACACCGTTGTTGCCGACTGCGCCGATTGTTCCGGCGGTGTGCGTTCCGTGTCCTCCTGCGTCGTCATACGGATTTGAATCGTTATAAAAGAAATCGTAACCGTAAACGTCATCAACAAATCCGTTACCATCGTCATCAACTCCGTTTCCGGCAATCTCGCCCGGATTTTGCCACGCATTTGCCGCTAAATCGGGATGATCGTATTTTAAACCCGTATCAATATCAGCGACGACGACTGCTGAACTGCCGGTCGTCAAATCCCACGCCGACGGCGCACCGATTTTCGTCAAACCGTACATTCCGGCACTTGTAAACTGCGGATCGTTCGGCATAGCTAGAAGATGATAATAAAAATTGGGCTGAACGTATTCGATCTCGCCGAAACTTTCGTATCTGTTAATCGCGTCTTGAACTGACATTCCGGCGGGAAGTTTTACTCTCTGCCATTTCAGATCGGGGAATTGCTCGAGTGCGATTGCCCCGATTGTCTGGTTAACCGAAACTGCCGAACGCGATGCCGTGCCGCTTTTATATTTAACAAGCAGTTCGCCTTCGACGAAATCGCCTTTTGCCAAGATACTTACGGCAAAAAGCGACAAACAAAACATTAACAAAACGGCTTTTAAGCCAACAAATTTTATATTGAACATAAATATCTACTGATAACAGTTACAGTTTCAGATGCAAAAAAAACAAAAATGTTGCAGGTAAATTTGGGGGATTATAAAAATTAAAAAGAATGGGGCGGCTAGTGGGGCTCGAACCCACGACCTCCTGAACCACAATCAGGCGTTCTAACCTACTGAACTATAGCCGCCGTAAACATTTTCAGCTAAGAAGAATCTTAGCAGCAGAAGTTTATAATTATTACAATAAACAGTAGATTTATTCAAGTTAGGAATCGGCTATTCGCAAATATTTTAATAACGTGTTTTGCCGAATTAGACTTGTTATAAATTTTCGCTTAGGATAAACGCTTTAAGTTATTGAAATTATGAGTAGAAAATATCGAGTAGGAATTTTAGGTGCGACCGGAACTGTCGGACAGCGTTTTGTGCAGTTATTGGAAAATCATCCGCAGTTTGAAGTTACGGCACTCGCCGCTTCGGATCGTTCGACAGGGAAGAATTACGCTCAAGCCTGTGCGTGGAAACTAGCGGGTGCGATGCCGGATTATGTTAAAGATATTCAAGTTCAGCCGATTCAGCCGCCGCTTGATTGCGAGATTATTTTTTCCAGTCTGCCGTCAAACATCGCCCGCGAAACTGAAGACGCATTTGCGCGCGCCGGTTATCCGGTCATCAGCAATTCGTCGGCATATCGAATGGACGAAGATGTGCCGCTTTTGATTCCGGAAATTAATCACGAACATCTCGGTCTGATTTCCGCTCAACAGACGAAGCGCGGTTATGACAGAGGTTTTATAGTTACAAATCCGAATTGCGCCGTTACCAGTTTCGCGCCGCCGCTTGCCGCTTTGCATCGCAGATTCGGGATCAAGAATGCGATAATCACTACTCTTCAAGCCGTTTCCGGCGCAGGTTATCCGGGCGTTTCTTCGATGGATATTTGTGATAATGTTTTGCCGTATATCGCGGGCGAAGAGCCGAAAGTCGAAACCGAAGCGCAGAAAATTTTAGGGAAGTTTTCCGGCGAAGCAATTGAAAAAGCTGATTTTACCGTCAGCGCACAGTGTTTTCGCGTTAATGTAATTGACGGTCATACTGCTTCGGTGAGAGTTAATTTAAACAAAATCGCAACGCTCGAAGATGTTACCGAAACTTTAAGCCGTTTTCCGACGCTTAAACTTCATTCCTCACCGAAACAATTCATTATGGTTTGCGATGAGCCTTCGCGTCCGCAGCCGCGACTTGATCGCAATAACGGCGACGGTATGACGATTACCGTCGGCAGACTTTTCCCTGATAATGTATTTGATTATCGTTTTGTCGCTCTCAGCCATAATACGGTGCGCGGGGCAGCCGGTTCAGCGGTTCTTAATGCCGAACTTTTAATAGATAAAAATATTATCTAAAGCAATAAATTATAAAAATTTTTGAATACAGCAACAATCTGAAAGTAATTCCGGCAAAGACATTTTAAATCAACGGCTGAATCTTTTTTTCAATTAAGCGACCTATTAACGGCACTTTTCTTTTTGTCTGCATCTGAATCCCGAAAACAAGCGAATTATATATTGTGAACATTTTAAGTTCATAAACCCCATCTTTGAAATTATTTGTATCGCCTGAGCAGATTTATCGTTTGGCAAATTCGGTCAAAATGAAGTAAATTACAAAAAGACTTTTACTCGGATGTGTTAATTTTTACCAATCCTAGATATTTACAATTAACCGACTAAGTTGATTATCCGTCGCAAAAATACGATAATTAACTTTTGTAAATAATCCAATTTAGACTTTTTATCTATAAATCTTGGCTCAAAGTATTCTAAATCGCATAGCTCAGGGAGATAAAACCGCTTTTCAAGATTGCTTGAACACTTACGGCGGTTTGGTCTGGTCGTTGGCGCGAAAAATGATGCCGATTGCCAATGAAGCCGAAGATGCTGTTCAGGAAGTTTTTATCGAGATTTGGAAGAACGCCGAACGTTTTGATGAAACAAAAAGTTCGGAAACTACGTTTATTGCGATGCTTGCCAGACGCAGGATTATTGACCGCCTGCGAAAATCCAATCGTCAGCCGCAAACGAATCCGATAGATGATATGTTGAGCGAGCCGACGAACACCGGAGAACAGGATATTAAGAACTCCGCCGAAGCCGGAGAAGTTCTCAAGATGTTAAAAAAATTGCGACCAGAACAAAAACAAGTCTTAATACTTTCAATTGTCCACGGATTTTCGCATCAGGAAATAGCGGACGCACTTGATATGCCGCTCGGAACTGTTAAAACCCACGCCAGACGCGGGTTAATTCACGCTAAGGAGATTTTAGAAGGAAAAATGGAAAAAGCAACCGGAGCGCAGGACTTTACAAATTAGCGTATTGCTGCCCCGGAATGAGAAATGGATAAAGACAGAGAAAAATTATTGGAACTCCTTTCCGATCAAGCCATTTTCGGGTTGAGCGAAGATGAGTCTGCCGAGCTTGAAAGTCTCAAAAATCGTTTCCCCGATTGGGAAAACGCCTCGTTTGAAACGGCGGCAACAATTATAAGTCTGTCTAAACTGCCGCCGGATGAAGAACTGCCGGCACATCTGCGCGAAAAAATCGCATCGCAGGCGGAAAGTTTTTTTTTTCAAAAATACGGAACAAATGAAGAACCGGAATTAGTTTCTACAACTTCTTCGAGTCCTGAAAATTCAATAACGGAAACTGCTCCGACACAAACTTTCGGTTGGAACTGGCTCGGTTGGGCGGTTGCTGCGGTTGCAATTATTGCACTTGTCATAAATATCTGGTTTATGCAAAATCAGCCGAAAGAGGAAATTGCCAAAGTTCCGGCTCCGACTGTTACGCCAAGTCCGACGTTGAATGAACAGTTAAATCAGCTTTTAGCTTCAACTAAAGCGATTAAGGCTAGTTTTGATGCGATGGCTTTTGAGAAATTCAAAGGCGATGTCGTATGGAGCAATTCCGAACAAAAAGGCTATATTCGTGTGAGCGGTCTGCCTGTCAACGATAAGTCAAAATCAACTTATCAATTCTGGATTTTCGACGCAGTGCAGGGCGAAAAAACTCCGGTCAGCGGCGGAACATTCGATATTGATAAAAACGGCGATATAATCATTCCGGTTAACTCCGATGTTAAAGTCAGTGATCCTAAAGCCTTTGCAATTACTGTCGAAAAACCCGGCGGCGTAGTCGTTTCCAAACAGGAAAAAGTTGCGGGAATCGCAAAGATCACAACCTGATTTTCTTAAAACTCTCGCAAGATTTGAAAACCAAAATACTTTCTTCTCGTAAACTCACGGTAAAAATTTATTTAACCTAAAAGGAGAATTGCAATGAAATTAAAGCAGACACTTTTCTTTTGTGCGCTTTGTCTTTGATTATGACAACAACTATTTTTGCTCAGAACGGCGATAAATTGCCGCCTCTCAAATATGAAGAATACAAACTCGACAACGGAATGCGCGTGATTTTGCACCAGGACAAATCAACGCCGATCGTCGCCGTTAATTTGTGGTATCACGTCGGTTCAAAAAACGAGATTCCCGGCAGAACGGGATTCGCACATCTTTTTGAACATATGATGTTTCAAGGTTCGAAGCATTATGACAAGGAATATTTTGGACCGCTTCAGGAAGCAGGCGCGAACATTAACGGTTCGACGAACGCCGACCGGACGAATTATTACGAAGTCGTGCCGTCGAACTTTCTCGAACTCGCGCTCTGGCTCGAATCCGACAGAATGGGTTTTCTGCTCGACGCGATGACGCAGGAAAAACTCGACAATCAGCGCGATGTCGTGAAAAATGAACGCCGTCAGCGGTATGATAATCAACCGTATGGAACGGCTTTCGAGAAAATCTTTGAATTGATCTACCCGCGCGAACATCCGTATAACTGGACGACGATCGGTTCGATGGCTGATCTGAGCGCGGCTTCGATGGAAGACGTGCAGTCGTTTTTCCGCACATATTACGCACCGAACAACGCTTCGCTCGTGATCGCCGGAGATTTTGAGAAGTCTGACGCGAAAAAACTGGTTGACAAATATTTCGCGCCGCTGAAAAAAGGCGCGACCGATATTGAACGCCCGAGTCCGCCGCCGCCGGAAATCAACGGCGAGATTCGCTATCAGATGGAAGATGCCGTGCAGCTTGCGCGTCTTTATATGATCTGGCATACACCCGCGCAATATTCGGCGGACGAAGCACCGCTCGATATTCTCGGCGCGATTCTTTCGTCGGGCAGAGGTTCGCGTCTGCAAAAAAATCTCGTCTATGACAAACAAATCTCGCAAGATGTTTCCGCGTCTAATTTCGCACGCGAACTTTCGGGCTTGTTTTTCCTTTCTTCGACCGCTAAACCCGGACAAAACACCGAGGAAATCGAAAAAGAAATTTTAGCCGAGATCGAAAAGATCAAAGAAACTTTGCCGACTGCCGAAGAAATGACGCGCGTATTAAACGGCATCGAATCGTCGGCGATATTTGGTTTGCAGACCGTTTTAGGCAAAGCCGATCAGATGAACAATTATGCAACGATGATCGGAAGTCCCGATTATTTTCAAACTGATCTCGAACGCTACCGCAAAGTTACTCCGGCTGATGTCCAGAGAGTTGCAAAGCTGTATCTGAACGCCAATCATCTGGCAATGAACATCGTTCCGCGTCCGAAGCGTGAGGAAATAAAAGACGACAAAATGCCGCGCAGACAGCCCGAAATCGCTAAGAAAGACGAGGCGAAAAAGGAAAACGCGATGACGGAGGAGAAAAAGGACGAATCGGCAAACTCTAAACAGACTCAAGACGATTTTCGTTTTACACAGCCGAAAGGCGGCGCGGATCCAAAGTTTAATCTTCCGGCGATTCAAAAATCGAAACTCGACAACGGTTTGGAAGTCTGGCTCGTTCAGCAGAATGAACTGCCGATTATTTCGATGAGTATGGTTCTCGAAACGGGTTCGACAAACGATCCGTCAAACAAAAGCGGACTCAACGCGGTTACGTCTTCGCTGTTGAATGACGGCACGAAAACGCGCACGGCGGACGACATTTCAAACGAACTACAATCCATCGGCGCGATTCTTTTTGCTTCGGACAACGATGATTCGTCGAGCGTCCGCCTGCAAACTTTGGCGAAACATCTCGACAAGGCACTCGACCTTTTCGCCGATGTCATTCAAAATCCGGTCTTCCCGGAAAAAGAAGTCGAAACTTATAAAACGAGAGCTTTGACGAGTCTGCTTCAGCGCAGAGATAATCCGAACGCAATTGCGAATCTCGTCTATAACAAAATTCTCTACGGCGACCAACATCCGTATGGAATTTCGATCAACGAAGCGAGCGTCAAAGCGATCACGCGCGACGATCTCGTCAAGCATCACGACACATATTACCGTCCGAATAATGCGACTTTGATCGTCGTCGGCGATACGGATATTAAGACGCTGAAAGCGAAACTGAACAAGCAGTTTGCCGGTTGGAAAGCAAGCAAAATCACGCCTTCGACTTTGCCGGATGTGAAAAGCATTGACAAGGCGACGATTTATCTCGTAGATAAACCCGGCGCGGCGCAGAGCATTATCAACATCGGGCAAGTCGGAGTTCCGAGAAATTCGGATGATTATTTTCCGCTTCTCGTGATGAATCAGGTTCTCGGCGGACAATTTTCCGCCCGCTTGAATATGAATCTGCGCGAAGACAAAGGTTACACATACGGCGCACGGACGGGATTCAGTTTCCGGCGCGGCGCGGGACCTTTTGTTGCTAATGCGGGAGTTCAGACGAAATCCACGAAAGAATCGGTCATCGAATTTTTGAAAGAATTAAACGGAATTCGCGGTCAGATTCCGGTAACTCAAACCGAACTCGAACACAACAAACAAAGTCTGATTCGCAGTTTCCCGCGCGGTTTTGAAACAGTCGGGCAAATCGGCGGAAGATTGGACGACATTGTCGTTTACGATCTGCCGGAAAGTTACTATAATGATTACATTACGAAAATCAATTCGGTAACTTTAGCGGATGTAAACCGCGTGGCGAATAAATACTTAACGCCCGACAAAATGGCAATTGTCATCGTCGGCGATAAAAGCGTGATTGATTCGCGCCTTAGAGAAATCGAAGGTGTCGGGCAATCAATAATTTATTTAGATACGGACGGAAATCCGATCAAGTAACAGTTAAAAACGAAAAAAGAAAAGACCGTAATTAACTTTACGGTCTTTTCTTTTTTCGTTGTTGAACTACACAGACAGAAATCAGAAATCTGCTCTCTTGGCGTTTCGCGCTTACTTTACAACGCCACGTTTAGAGTTTTCAATAAACTCGACGAGCAAATCAACTTCTGCACAATCATTTAATTCTTCTTTAATCTTTTCAATCGCCTGCGAGGTATTTAATTTTGCGGAAAGTAAGAAATAATAAGCGCGGTGAAGTTTTTCGAGAACTTCCTTACTGTAGCCGCGACGTTTCAGACCGACGCGGTTTAACCCGTAACATTTGGCGTGGTTTCCAACGGTTAGCGCAAAGGGAAGCGCATCTTTGACGACGACTGAATAACCGCCGACATATGCTTCGCGCCCGACGCGGCAGAATTGGTGAACGCCGGAATATGCGCCGATGTTGGCGCGGTCGTCAATCTCGACGTGTCCGGCGAGCGTTGCGGCGTTTGCCATAATCACTTCGTTGCCGATCAAACAATCGTGTGCGACGTGAGCCTGTGCCATTAAAAGGCAATCATCTCCGATCTTCGTCAAACCGCCGCCGCCTTCCGTGCCGCGATGGATCGTTACAAATTCGCGTATCTGATTGCGCTTGCCGATCTGTGTGCGCGTCGGTTCGTCCGCATATTTCAAATCCTGCGGTGCGAGTCCGACGGAGACGAACGGAAAAATCTTCGTTTCGTCGCCGATTGTCGTATCACCGCTGACGACGACGTGCGATTCGAGATGAACTTTATCGCCTAAGACAACTTTTTCGCCGACGGTACAAAACGCGCCGATATAACAATCTATGCCGATCTTTGCATTTTGATTAACGATTGCAGTTGGATGAATGAAAGTCATTTAAGATTTTTTAATTAAGAACGGCTGCCGAGAATGCACATAATTTCGGCTTCAGCGGTAATTTGCCCGTCAACTTTTGCTTCGCCGCGCATTTTCTGAACTTTGCTGCCGATGCGGATTGCAGTAACTTCGAGAGTTAAAGTATCGCCCGGAACAACCGGACGGCGAAATTTCGCTTTGTCAATCCCGCTGAAAAACGGCACTTTATCGGCGCGGTCTTCAAATTCGCGTAATGCCAGAATCGCGCCGACCTGCGCCAACGCTTCGATCTGCAAAACGCCCGGCATCACCGGCATTTCGGGGAAATGTCCCTCGAAAAAATATTCGTTCGCCGTGATTTGTTTGATACCGACTATGTATTCGCGCGGCACGATTTCGATAATTTTATCAACCAACAGAAAAGGATAACGGTGCGGCAGAATTTCTTTGATAGCGCGGATGTCGAGAATGCTCATAAACAGTTTATAAAACTTGAATTCGATTAATTTTGCTAATGCCTGAATTCTTTTCAAAACAAATCTTAAAGAAATCATCCGCTTTTATCAAATAAAAAATATTTTATTATCAAGAGAAAATCCGGTTTTTAAAACTAAACGAAAGCCAAAGTGATTATCACGTTGACTTTCGTTTGAAAAAAACCGTTATCGAATAAACTTAACGGGTTGCGCTTGCCGCACCAGCCGGACGCGCATTGTAGAATATAACAAACTCTTTGGTTACATCAACTTTATCATCGCCGATAGCGAGAATAATATTTTGTTCGTCCATTTTCGCTAAATCGAGAATGATCGGATAACCTTTTTGCTTGGCAAAATCCTGCATTACTTTGAAGATGTCACCTCTGATCGGGTCAAGCAAAATCTGACTTCGTTTACCGATGGCATTTTTTAGATCTTCCTGCTTGCGCTTGAAGTCAATGTCCATTTTTTCATAATCGTCAATTTTTACCTGAATCGCTTCCGGTTTGATCGGCGATTTTGCCGGGTCTTTGGCGTATGAATCTCTGAGACTTTGAATTTCTTTTGCAGAAGCCTGCATTTTGTCATTCATAGTCTGCAATTCTTTGACGCGCGGCTGAAATTCAGTGTCAATCTGCTTTGAAGCATTGACGAACTTGGTAATTCCTTCTTTTTCGTCAGCAAAAGCATAAGTGTTAATCACAAACACTTTACCTGTTTGTGTAGCCTGAGCAAAAGCCGAAATCGAAAGAAATGCCAAAACAAACAAGCTGGCTGTAATTAAACGTATATTTTTCATTATTTGATAAAACTCCTTAAACTTAAAAAATTGGTATCTTAATTTTTAACTGATTCTTTAGAAATCTTTCCGGGTAAAATAGTTGCTTGTTACCTTGAAGATAAAAAAGAAATTATATTATTTAATTCGGACAAAGTTGTCAATTTCTTTTACCCGATTTAACTTAAATTAGAAAGTTCTGCCGACTGAAAATTTCAGACCGTTGCTTTTGCCGGACAGAAAAGCTCCGGGAGCTTCGTTAGTGAATCCGAATTTACCGTTCGGATTATAAAAATAGATCAAACGAAACGGAACATTGACAACCGGAACTTGAACTCGCATTTCCAGACCGACGCTCGAGCGAAAATCACCGAATTTGTCGAAAATACTCTGGTCAAGACGAATCAGTTGATTTGTTTGTGCTTCGCCGCGCAGGAAAACTTGCTCAACTCCCGGCGGTCCGACAGCAGATGAACAGACGATATTCAGATTGTTACAAATATCGAGAAACTCCGGTCTCGTTAAAGGCGTACCGTTTCTGATATACAAACCATTGAAATTGTTAAGTATCGGTAAATTTTGCAAAGCTACGGAAGTTACCGTTCCTGCTCCGACAAATGTATCGTCAGGCAGAAAATTACTGTTAATTCTTTGAATTCCCGGATTCCGCAGATTAAACACGGTTCCGATGTCGGCAAACGCCGCTAAACTGACGGGACCGAAAATCGGTATGCGGTATTCAAAATTTCCGAGTAACTGCGTATCACCGCCGACCGGAAAAAACGAACTGTTAAGAAACGCCGGATTAGCACCGTCCGCGCCGGTTAAAGTGCCTGCCTGAATCAGAGCGTTCCTGTCGCGGTTGTTCAAACCGGCAATTTGAACCGGGTTGCCGAAGGCATTTTCCGCTACGACGACATTGCGCGTCGTTAGGTAATTTTGAACCGGAACGAGCGGAACAATCGCGCGTGGTTCATAACCTCGTATATCGAATTCACCGCCGAGAAAATATCTTTCATTATACGGAATCCCGCCGACGTATGACAACGAATTCGCGTTTCTGATCGTGTCGCTTACACCGAAAGTCCCGATAGTTCCGGCTTGAAGCCTAAATGCGAAAACTTCCGCGTTTGCCGATCTTTTACGTCTGACCGGAATATATTGACTGTAGGAAATGCTCGGCTGATAGCTTCTCACATCGCCGCCCAAACCCGTAAAGGCAAGTGCCGCCGAGATTTGTCTGCCGCTTAGCGTATCAATTCCGTTTGCCGACGGTCGGCGCGTATCATAGACGAACGAACCCGTAACGCGACTGGTAATAATGTTCGGTTGTTCAAACAAAATCGGAATTCCCTGCGTCGGATCGGTTTGATTGATCGGCGGGTCTTTTATTGAAGTTGCCGCAAATTGATAAGAAAGACCGATGCGCGAAAACTGTGTAAATTGACTCTTTTTAAAGAAAAATTCTGAAAGCGGTGTAGTAACAAAAAGATTTGCTCCTAATGTCGTCTGCGTAAAAAGATTTTCATCATCAATTATAGTCGTGCCAAATGGATTAGATGCGGCATTTAACAAATTCTGGTTTTGAGAAAGAGAAGTTCCTTGACCGAGAAATTTGACGCGCTGTGCAAAGAGCGTTAAGCCGACGTTAATCGGGCGGTCTCGGAAATAAGGTTGCTGATATGTCGCTGAAAAACTTTGCTGCTGGTTTCCGACACCGAAATTAAATGATAGAACTTCGCCGCGTCCGAGAAAGTTGTTGGTCGAATATTCAAGACCGAAGAATGAACCTCCAATACCGGAAACGCCGCCGTTAAATGAAATTTGCTGTCTGCCGCGTTCGGCAACGCGAACGATTGTGTCAGCCGTTCCCTGATCTTCGTCGGTGCGAACTTCGACATCTTTGTCTTTATCCACCGGATCGAAATAACCGAGTTGATTAAGCCGCAAAACCGAGCGTTCGAGTGCGATTTGATTATAAATGTCGCCTTCGTTGATTAAAAATTCGCGGCGCAGAACGCGGTCACGCGTAAATGTGTTTCCGACAAATTCAAGACGGCGCAGGCGAAACTGTTTGCCTTCTTCGATAGTAATCGTAATGTCCACGATGCCCTCGTCCGGTTTGTTGGCATTGTCCTTAAATTCGGGATCGAATTCGGCATTGTAAAGCACAAAACCCTGTGAACCGTAGAGTTTTTTCAAATCCTCGTAAACCGCATCACGAAGCCGTTTAGCGTTTGCCACTTCGCCTTTTTGCAAGCCGACAATTGATAAAATCTGCGGTTCGCTGAAAATCGAGTTTCCGACAACTTTAAGTTCACCGACTTTGAAAATTTTGCCTTCATTAATTGGAACGGTAATTTTCAGCGTGTCGTCTTTTGAGGTTATCAGCGGAAGCGGGAAGTTTTTCAAAATGGGCAAACCCGTGCGTTTATAACCGAGTCCTTCGACTTCCGGTTCGCCGATACGAGCTTGGAAGTAGCCTTTTGAAAACATATAATCGCGGACATTTTTTTGCAGATCATACTGAAGTTTTTCGAGATCGAGAATATCTTGTCCTTTAAATCGGGAAATTATTCCGGTTTCCTTGACGAGTTGTAGCGCACCGCGCAGTTCGCCGTCGCTGAATTCTTCGTTTCCTTCAAATTCGATGTCCACGATACGCGAACGATTTCCCTGATCTATATCAAATGTAATCGCCACGGAAGTTGCCGAAACTTCTTCTTCTTTTATTTCGACCGTAGCGTTCGGATAACCTTTTGAAGCCAAAAGTTCGCGTAAAACACGGCTTCCGTTTCGCGCCTTTACCGGATCATAGACCGATTCCTTTGAAACTCCGACGCGCTTTTCACGAAACGCCTTGAGAATGTCGGATTCGGGAACTGCTTTTGAACCTTCAAACTGCAAATCGCGGATAATCGGAAATTCTTTAACCTGAAAAATAACATTAACGCCGCCGCGCACGCCCGGCTCGGTTAAAACGCGGGTTTCGGTTTTATCGAAAAAGTTGAGTGACAAAAGAACTTTCAAATCACTTTGAAGCTGTGCTTCATTATAAACATCGCCGGGGCGCGTTTTGATATAATAAAGCAAATCAACGTCTTTTAAACGACGATTTCCCTGAATATCTACCGATTCGACTAATTGTTGTTGGGTTTGTGTGTCTGTTTTCGGATTTTCTTTCGCTTCTTTAAGAGGTTCGGCGAAAATGGGGAAAGCCAAAACCATAAAACTCAATAAAACAAGCCCGAAAGCACGAAGCATTTGCATAAAAACAGATTCCTTTATAATTACAGTATTTTCGGTATATTTCACCCGATTATAAAAATTTAAAATAATAACTTTCAATTGTGAATTGCCAATGTTGACCTAATACGCGAACTTTGATTCGACTGCCTATGTGTTGGTTGCTTTTGACTATCTCACAAACTTACGCATTATACAGTTAATAAACTAAAAAGAAAAAGGCGCGGGAACAGTTGTCCTTTACAGGCAGTTTGGGATCAGCGGTTGTGGAATATTAGTGAACTAAAAAAGTCTGAAAAATTTAATGCAAATTGCTTTAAAAAACTCATATTTGATATGCTTCTTGAGGTTTTGAACTGAATAATGAAAGAAAAACTTTTAGATTTATTGGCGTGTCCGTCGTGCGGCGGCGACATTTTGTTGGCTTACGCGAGCAAATACTTGGATAAAGAAATTATCGAAGCGGTCTTGTCGTGTAAAAAATGCGAGCGCGAATACAAAGTCGAACGCGGAATTCCGCGTTTCGCAGGACTTGATAAAATCGAACTGGATAAAGCTGAAACCGCCGAAAATTTCGGTTGGCAATGGACGCATTTTACTCAGGAAGATACGAAATACGCCGAACAATTTCTCGGTTGGCTGCAACCCGTCGAAAAAGATTTTTTCAAGGATAAAATAGTTCTCGAAGGCGGCTGTGGGAAAGGCAGACATACGAGTTTGGCGGCAGATTGGGGCGCGAAAGAAGTCGTCGGAATTGACTTGAGCGCGGCGGTCGAAACTGCGTATTTAGCAACCAAGGATTTACCGAACGTCCATATCGTGCAAGCCGACATTTTCCGTCTGCCGTTCAAACGCGCATTCGATTACGCATTTTCCGTCGGCGTTCTGCATCACACGCCCGACCCGCAAAAGGCATTTGTTTCCTTAGCCGGAAAAGTGAAAAAAGGCGGACACGTTTCGGCGTGGATTTACGGCGAGGAAAATAACGATTGGATAATAAATTTCGTCAATCCGATCCGCGAAGGTTTCACGTCGAAAATAAATCAGCCGACGCTTTACCAACTTTCAAAACTTCCGACGCTCGGCGTTTTTCTCGCGTCGAAACTACTTTACAAACCGCTCAACAAAGCCGCCAAACCTCTCGCCAAACGAATGTTTTACAATGATTATCTAAACCATCTCGGCACATTCGGCTGGCGCGAACAGCACAACATCGTCTTCGATCACCTCGTCGCGCCGACGGCGTTTTACATTTCAAAAGATCAGTTTGAAAAATGGTGGCAGGAAATCGGTGCGAAAGATGTCGAGATTATCTGGCATAATCAAAATAGTTGGTGCGGATTTGGCAGGATTTAATGAGCTTTGAGCCAACTTCTAAAAGCGTTAATGCAACATAACTGCCCGATTATAAAACTTATTTTACGAGACAGTATATGAACAAATTTTTAAGATTCTCTTTTTTCACAATAATTATTTTCAGTTTTTCAATTTCAACTTTTGCTCAAACTCAGACAGCACGCGATTATTTTGAACAAGCCGTTCAATTTATAAATGAGATGAAATACGAAAAAGCAGTCGAACTTTTTCGGAAAAGTGCGGAAATCGAACCTGATCAACCGGCAACACATATCAATCTTGGAAATGCTTTACTTTTGCTCAAGCGCAATCAAGAAGCTGTCGCGTCTTTTCGTGAAGCGGTAAGAATTCTGCCGGAAAATGCGGAAGTTCACGCCGGATTATGCAAGGCTTTAGGGTATTCTCAAAAACTTGCGGAAGCACGCGCCGAATGTCAAAAGGCAGTTCAATTCGATGAAAACTCGCTTCAGGCAAACACGAATTTGATTTTGATTTATCAAATGGAAAATCGTCCGCCGAATGAGATTTTGAGCTCGGTTGAAAATGTTCTGCAGAAATTTCCCGACGATTTTAATTTATTAAATGTTGCCGCTGTGCTTTATGCTCAAACCGGAAATAATTTTCGCGCCGTCGAAATTTACGAAAAACTGGCGCGGCTAAAACCTGAGGAAGTCATTTATCAAATTCAATTAGCTGATCTTTATCTGCGGCTTGAACGCGACGCGGAAGCGGTTACAGCGGCGCAGAGGGCAATTGAGATAAAACCGGATGTGTCGCAGGCATATTTTTTTCTCGGCAGAATTTATCTCGAACTCGGACAAAACGAAGAAGCGGCAAACGCCTTTTTAAAAGTTACACAACTCGATCAAAACATTCCCGAAGCATATTTTAATCTCGGAATTAGTCAGGCGAGAATTGGAAAGCCGAACGAGGCAATCGTTTCGCTCAGAAAAGCCGCCGAACTTGCGCCTGAAAATTTTGAGTTTAATAAGGAATTTGGTTCAGAATTGATCAAAGCCGCTCGTTACGAAGAAGCAATTTCGCCGATGAAAAAAGCCGTCGCTCTCAAACCGAAAGACTTGGAAGCACAGGTCGGACTCGGCGTGGCATTTACGGAATCGGGCAAGCATGAAGAAGCATTGACCGTGTTGATGGAAGCGAATCGGATAAATCCCGGAAATCAAATCGTCAGTAATATGCTCAATGTATCTCGCCAACGTCAGCAGGGAATTTCGCAAATTCCGGCGATGAAACGTTACGCCGAAGAAAATCCGAATGACTTAAATGTGAGAATGAGTTTAGCGCAGATTTTAGGTGCGGGGCGTTTAGATGAAGCTGAGCCTTATATTCAGGAAATGTTGAAAGCCGCGCCCGACGATGTGAGATATTATCAATCAATCGGAGTCCTTTATTCTGCTGCCGGGAAATTTGAAAAAGCTATCGAAGTATTTCAAAAAGCGATTAAAGTTAATCCTAAAGAGCCGACGGCTTATGCAAACCTGTCGGGAATTTACACTAAATACGGAAATTTTGAAGAAGCCTCCAAGGCTTTTGAAAAAGTTATCGAACTTAAACCCGATGTTCCGAATTTTATGAAACTTTACGCCGACCTATTGCGCGATAACGGCAAGAAACGCGAAGCCTTAGCGATGTATAAACGCTCGCTCGAACAACTGCCGACAAATCCGCCTGCGCTATTTAATGCGGGAATTTTATCGGCGAAGCTCGGCGATATTTCGGCGGCAGGTGTCTATCTCGAAACTTTGAAAGCAGTTGATGCGGATTTAGCAAAAAAACTGCAAAGGTTTCTGCGTTTGAAGAATTGATAAAATTTGCGTAAAATCTCGTTTTTACTGAAAAAAAGCAACGCCGGAAAAATGCGTTGTTTTTTTTCTGGTAAAATGTTCTTGGTGAAATAATTTATGAGCGCAGCACTGTCAAAGGAAATGGAACAACACACCTACGGCATTATGAACGATGTCGAAGGCAATCATTGGTGGTTCGTCGGTCGCCGCGCGATCTTGGAAGAATTTTTGCGACAGATTGTTAAAAGTCCAAAATCCAAAATCCAAAATCCAAAATTCCTTGACGTAGGATGTGGAACGGGAGCAAATTTGGAGATGTTGGCGAATTTCGGGACGGCGGAAGGCGTTGATGTTTCGGATGATGCGTTGGAGTTTTGCAAGGCGAAAGGTTTGAAAGCGCATAAAGGTTTAGCGGAAAGTTTGCCGTTTGCGGACGAAAGTTTCGATGTCGTTACCGCGCTCGATGTGGTCGAGCATTTGGACGACGATGTTGCGGGACTCAAAGAAATGCACCGCGTCTTGAAAAAGGGCGGGAAGACTTTGATCTTTGTTCCGGCGTTTATGTGGCTGTGGGGCGTGCAGGACGATATTTCAAATCACCGGATTCGTTATACGAAAAAACAGATTACCGACAGATTAAAGCTTGCCGGATTCGAGATCGAACGCGCGACTTTTGCAAATTGGACGTTTTTCGCGCCGATACTCGCGGGCAGAACTTTGATGAAAGTTACGGGAATCAAACCCGAATCGGAAAATAACGTTAATATTTCCGCTCTAAACGGAATTTTCGGAAAGATTTTCAGCGCGGAACGTCTGTGGCTGAAAAATTTCGATTTCCCGTTCGGCGTTTCGATTGTAATCGTAGCGAAGAAAAATTGATCCTTTGTGAAATTTTTATCAAATATCTTGTTTCGATACACAAATTTGTAAATTAAATATTTCCAAGTTTATTAAGCTAACATAAATTATATCTTAATTTATGTTAGCTTTCTCATTTTGGCTCGCCTTTTGCATTAGCTAAATTCGGGCGTATTGATAAAGCAAAGATGCAATAAAAAAATACGCCGGATTTTTTACAAATATAGGAGTAGTTATGAGATATTTAAAAATTTTGGCAGTTTTGGTTTTCGCATTTGGTTTTAATTTAATGAGCGTTGACAATGCTAACGCTCAAACGAGGAATCGTAAAGCCGTCCGTGAATATAGAAAAGATGTTCGGGACGCACGGAAAGATTATCGTAAAGACCTTAGAAAAGGTAAAAACGTCCGTGAGGCACGGCGCGATTACAGAGAAGACGTAAAAGACGCGCGACGTGATTATCGCAAAGACACTAATCAAAGATATTATCGCAACGGACGGGTGTATTACAGAACAAGTCCGGGAGTTCGTCGAACAAGCACCGGTTACTATTATTATCGAAATGGTCGCCGTTATTTTCGCAGATATTAATTCTAAAAGTTGATTCTTAAATACAGGAAAATGTCGCATATAAATTATGCGACATTTTTTTTTAGGTTTTACACTTACAGATTGTGTTTTACATTAGAACAAGTTAAATTATTAAATTTGCGATTTTTGTAAAATGAAAGCAATCCAAACAAAATCCGAAAATTTACCAATTGCTAAGGACGCGCCGGAGTTATCGCTTTTTCTTCCTGTTTTAAATGAAGAAGAAAATTTGCGCCCGATGCACGAGAAGATTCGGGAAGCGTTAGAATCGCTCGGCAAAACGGCGGAAGTTATTTATGTGGATGACGGTTCGACGGATTTAAGTTTAAATATTTTAAAGGAAATCGCTGCCGAAGATGAAAGAGTTCGTGTGATTTCTTTGCGTAGAAATTACGGTCAAACCGCCGCGATGAGTGCGGGAATTGATGCGGCGAAAGGGGAAATTTTGATTCCGATGGACGCGGATTTGCAAAATGATCCGAAGGATATTTCAAGACTTTTAGATAAATTAAACGAAGGTTATGATGTCGTTTCCGGTTGGCGGAAAAACAGAAAAGACGCGTTGGTTTTACGGAAAATTCCGTCGCAAATCGCAAATAGAATTATTTCGTGGATCGGCGGCGTTCCGCTTCACGATTATGGTTGTTCGCTAAAAGCGTATCGGCGCGAAGTTATTCAGGACGTAAAACTCTACGGCGAAATGCACCGTTTTATCCCGATTTACGCGAGTTGGGCGGGCGCACGCGTGACGGAAATTCCGGTTGATCATCACGCCAGAACGATGGGCAAATCGAAATACGGAATTTCGCGCACGATAAAAGTCGTCTTTGATCTGATGACGATAAAATTTATGGCTTCGTATCAGACGAAACCGATCTACGTTTTCGGCACGTTTGGAATGATCTCGTTTTTGCTTTCGATGTTGGCAGGACTTTGGGCGTTTTACCTGAAGTTTATTAGCGGTATTTCATTTATTTTAACGCCTTTGCCCGTAATTGCGATTGTTCTTCTTGCAATCTCGATGCAGTTTTTTCTGATGGGCTTGCTAGCCGAAATGCTTGTGCGGACTTATCACGAATCTCAGGACAAGACAATTTACGCTGTGCGCGATAGGATAGGTTTTGAAAATTAAATTTACTTTTTTTATCACAAAAATTTGCCTGCTAACTGATAGACCAGATTTACCGGCAAACCGACGACGTTCCAGTAATCGCCTTCGATTCGTTCGATGAAAAGCGCAGCTTGCGCTTGAACGGCATAAGCTCCGGCTTTATCGAGCGGTTCGCCTTTTTCGACCAAAAATTCGATTTCCGCATCGCTCATTTCGGCAAATTTTACGCGCGTTCTTTGCAGATCAACTTCGGCTTTTTCATTTTTTATCAAAGACACGCCGGTTAAAACTTCGTGCCATCTGCCGGAAAGTTTTTTGAGCATTTTTCGCGCATCTTCTAAATCAACAGGTTTTCCGATAATTTCGTCCTCTAACAAAACAATAGTGTCTGCGCCCAAAACTAATTTATCGGGAAATTTTACAGCGATTGCCGCCGCTTTTTCTCGTGCTAATCTTCGGACATAATTTTCGGGTTTTTCATTTTCAAGCGCGGTCTCATCAATATCGGCAGTGTGTTTTTCAAAATTCCAGCCGACAAAACCTAAAATTTCAGCGCGGCGCGGACTTCCCGATGCGAGAATGATTTTTACATTTAACATTTATCAATTATTATTTACTTTGTATTGAAGATTTCTCATTTAAAAATTTTATTTTCCGCTTTTATGATAAATGATAAATGTCCAATGGTAAATGATAAATGAACGAGCTTTTTCGCCTGCTGCCGAAACTCTTAAATGAACACGAAGACAACGAAACCGTGCGCGAAGCGGTCGTGTTTGCTTGTTGGCGCAAAGTCGTCGGAGAATCTCTGCGTGATAATACCGTTCCGTTTCGACTTTACAAAAAACAACTCATCGTCGCCGTTGCCGACGCTGGTTGGAAACGGCATCTGGAAAGTATGAGCGGACAGATGATATTCAAATTAAATTCCGCGCTTCGTGCGCCTGAAGTTACATTTATTGAGTTCCGCGTTGACGAGAAAACCTGCGCCGATGCAAAAAAAGAAAGAACGCCGAAAATTACGGAAGAAGAAATGTGGGAAATCGCGCTTGAAAACATCTCACCAAAACTGCGCCGAACGGCGAACGCAATAAAGGACGAAAATCTACGTTATCAATTTTTACTCGCGGCGGGCGGCTGTCTGGCGCGGAAGAAAAAAATGCAAACCAAAGAGTAAAAAGGCAAAAGGTCAAATTAAAACGAGCGGGAAGTTTGTTATAATTTGGCACAGAGGTTTTGAATTATGGAAATTACTTTAACGCCCGATCTGGAAAAATTCATAAACGATAAACTCGAATCAGGTTCTTACGATTCGCCGTCCGAAATGGTGCGCGAAGGAATGCGTCTGTTAAAAGAGCAAGATCAATTGCGTGAGATCCGCCGCGAAGAACTGCGCCGCGAAGTTCAGAAAGGAATTGATGCCGGACGCGAAGGCAGATTTACGACTTACGAATCAGCGGAAGAAATGATCGAAGATGTAGTCAGAGAAGCAAAAGCCGAATTTGAAGCGAGGAATGGAAATGGCAAATAGTTTTCAGCTAAATGATCCTGCAAAAGATGATTTGCGGGAAGTTTGGCTATATTTTGCTCAATACAGTTCCGATTCAGCCAACAAAATTATGACTGAATTTATAGAAAAATTTAAATTACTCGGCGAAAACCCTAATATCGGGCGCAGACATGATGGATTTGTCGTAGGTTTGAGAAGTTTTCCGCATAAGAAATACGTCATATTTTATTTTGAAATTGAGAACGGCGTGGAAATTTACCGCGTTCTGCACGGCGCGAGAAACATTGAAGATTTATTTGAAGATTATTTTGAAGGATTAAAACCGTAAATATATTTGCGATTGTTTATTCTTTTATTTGGTTAAGATTTTACAAAATTTATGGACGTTAAAAAAATTGCAAAACTCGCGCACTTGGAGATCACGGAAGAAGAAGTTGCGCTTTACACGCCGCAGATGGCAGAAATCGTGAAATATGTCGAACAGTTGAACGAACTCGACATATCAAATGTCGAAGCGTCAATCGGCGGAATGACGGCGGAAGGCGAAGCGACGATGACGAAACGCGAAGACGTGATAAAAGATTCGCTCGGACAAGAAGCCGCATTAAGCGAAGCACCGGCGGCTTCGGACGGACATTTTCGCGTGCCGAAAGTTCTGTAATAAAGTGCTGAGTTCTAAGTGCTGAGTGCTGAGTTTTTTTATGAGAAAGTTTCTACTTTTGCTTCTTACTTTTGCTTTTTGCCTGTTGAATTTCACGGCTTGCAGTATTCCTAATTTGCAGTCGGATGAATGTCAGCAGGCGGTTGATCCGTTGAAGAATTTTTATTCTTATCATTTCGGCGGCGATATGAAAAATTCTGCCGACGATCTGAAAAAACGTTCGGAATTTTTGAGCGGGAATTTGCAAAAGCGGTTGGAAAATCAAACGAATACGGCGGTTGATTATTTTACGCAGACGGACGATTATCCGAAAGCGTTTCGCGTCGGCGGTTGTGAAACGGTTGCGCCGGACAGAGCGAAATTCGGAATTTTGTTGTTTTGGAAATCCGAAAACAGAAGCGAACAGCGTAAAATAAACGTCGAAGTTGTCAAAGAAAATGAAAAATGGCTGGTTGATAAAGTATCGAAAGCCGACGAATAATTAATGATGAGCGATATAAAATCGAATATTGAAAAAGTTTTAGATAATGCCGAAAAATTAAACGGCGAATTGAATTCGTTTCTGTCAATTGAACGCGAAAGCGCGTTGAAACGTGCGAACGATTTGGACAAGACGGACGAAGATGCACCGCTGAAAGGTTTGGCGATTGCGGTCAAAGACAACATCTGCACGAAAGGAATGAGAACGAGCTGCGCTTCGCAGATTCTCTTTAATTACAAAGCACAATACGATGCGACGGCTGTTGAAAAATTGAACGCGGCGGGCGCGGTAATCGTCGGGAAAACGAATATGGACGAATTTGCGATGGGTTCGTCAAACGAAAATTCAGCGTTCGGAAACGTGAAAAATCCTTGGGATGTTTTAAGAGTTCCGGGCGGAAGTTCGGGCGGTTCGGCGGTCGCGGTCGCGTCGGGCGTGGTTCGCGCGAGTCTCGGTTCGGAAACGGGCGGTTCGGTTCGTCAGCCGGCTTCGCTGTGCGGAATCGCGGGTTTAAAACCGACTTACGGCAGAATTTCGCGTTACGGTCTTGTCGCGTTCGCATCGTCGCTCGATCAGATCGGAATTTTCGGGCAAAAGTCGAAAGATATTGCACAAGTTTTAGGCGTAATCGCCGGACGCGATGAGCGCGATGCGACGACTGCGGACGTTGAGGTTCCCGATTATGTCGCGGAACTCGACAATGACATAAAAGGCAGAAAGATCGGCGTTCCGCGTGAGCTTTTCGGCGAAGGTTTGGACGACGAAGTTCGTGAATCGGTCGAAAGTGCGATTGAAAATTATAAAAAATTAGGCGCGGAAATCGTTGATGTCGAACTTCCTTATTCAAAATACTGCATCGCGGTTTATTACATCATCTGCACGGCGGAAGCGTCGTCTAATCTGGCGCGTTACGATGGCGTGCGTTACGGTTTTCGCGCCGAAGACACGCCGGAATTGCGGCAGATGTATATGAAAACGCGCGAAGAAGGTTTCGGCGCGGAAGTCAAACGTCGGATTATGCTCGGAACTTACGTTTTGTCGAGCGGTTATTACGACGCTTATTACGCCAAAGCGCAGAGAGTTCGCACGTTAATCAAGCAGGATTTTCACAATGCGTTTGAAAAATGCGACGTGATTTTAACGCCGACTTCGCCGACGACCGCTTTCAAGATCGGCGAAAAATCGGACGATCCTTTGAAAATGTATCTCAATGATATTTACACGGCTTCGGCGAATCTGGCGGGAATTCCGGGAATAAGTATTCCGTGCGGAATTTCCGGCGAAGGTTTGCCGATCGGGTTACAATTACAGGGAAATAATTGGACGGAAAATCTGCTTTTGAATATGGCAAATGTTTATGAAAAAGAGTTTCCGATTGAATCGAAACCGGATATTTTCGTCGGTTAGTTGAACTTTTTTTCCTGAAAACATTAGCGCAAAAACTACCAATTCGGAAAATAAAAAGACACAAAGTTTGATAATTTTGCGTCTTTTTATTTTCTGATTGAAATTTTCTAATGTTCGAGTGTCTGATCTAAGTTTATATCGTCAATTTCCAAAGTCGGGAAATCGTGGCTTTGCCCGAAAACTCCAAAGTTGATGTGCGGCAAAACGTCGCGCCAGCGTGTTTTATCCGCCAGAATTCGCTCGATTTCATTTGCCGGGACAGGACGTGAAAATAAATAACCCTGACCATATTCACAGCCCAAAATCCGCAGTTGGTGAAGTTGATGAATTGATTCGATTCCTTCGGCAATTACGCTTAATTTCAAGGTTTTGGCGAGCGCGATAATAGTGCGGACAATCTCGCCGTTTTCGCTGCCGTCTTCCATCGTACTGACGAATGAGCGGTCAACTTTGAGCGTATTTATCGGGAAACGATGCAGGTAACTAAGTGAAGAATAACCCGTGCCGAAATCATCAATTGAAAGTTGTATGCCGATGTCGCGCAATTGTTTGAGCATATTTATCGCGGTTTCGGCATTTTCCATAATTGCCGTTTCCGTGATTTCCAGTTTGAGACACGACGGTTCGAGTTTTGTTTCTCGTAAAATTTTTTGAATCTGTTCGACCAAATCCGCGTGTGCAAAATGTTTACCGGACAAATTGACACTAATCATCAGGTTTTTATTGGACGGCGAAGAACTTTGCCAGTTTACTATCTGTTCACAAGATGCACGCAGAATCCACAATGTAAGCGGGACGATCAAACCCGTAAGTTCGCTGACGGGAATAAATTCATAAGGCGGCACAAGTCCGCGCGTCGGATGTTGCCAGCGCATCAAAGCCTCAAAACCTATAAGTTCGATGGTATCGAGATTAATAATCGGCTGATAAAAAACAAGCAGTTCATTGCGTTCGATGGCATATCGTAGATCGGTTTCGATTTGCATCAAGGTAACGGCGCGCGCGTGCATATTTTGGTCAAAAACCGTATAGCTTTTTTCCAATTCTTTCGCGTGATACATCGCAATATCAGCATCACGAAGAATATTCTCCGCTTCCTCGTAACGAGCATTACTGAGTGCGATTCCGATGCTGGCACTCGTGAAAACCTGTCTTCCGTTTAATGTATATGGTTTGGAAATTTTCTGGTTGAGAGTTTCGGCAACTTGGGTAACTTCCTCAACACCGGCAACATTGTTTAAGATAATAGCGAATTCGTCGCCGCTAAAACGTGCCGCCAGATCACTTTCACGGATGGCGTTTTCAATGCGTTTGGCAACGTGCAGTATGAGACGGTTGCCGATGGCGTAACCGAGTGAATCATTGATAGTTTTAAAACGGTTAAGATCGAGAAACATCACGGCGAATTTTAATTCCGGCTGATGTTTGGTTTTTTCTAACAAAAATTTCAGACGATCATTGAATTTATTACGATTCGCCAGATTCGTCAGTGCGTCGTGATAAGCGGCGTAACGAAACCGGTCTTTGCTTTCCGTCAAAGCTTCGCTCGTTTTTTCGAGTTCCGATACGTAATGCTGAAGTTCGACAATATGATTTTCGGCTTGTTCTGCTCGTTCGCGTTCGGCTTGTTCGGCTTTGGCGTGAGTTTCTGTTACGTCTTCGATATAACGCTGATAGGTGAGATAAGCGGTTGTGGAAATAGTCGCAGTTACAATGAGGAGAATCGTGTTAACATTCTCCACCGCCTGAATCATAAAACCGGCGACCGTCGCACTGATTGCAAATATTACCACGGTATTGAAACAGTTTTTGTTCCATACCTGCCAAAAATCTTTTTCCGACTTTTGCGATACAAAAATCGAAGCCATTACCGAGTTGACTAAGAAATATATTATTGCAATAACGGCTAAGATTGCCGTCATTGTCGAAACATCAGGATAATTTGTAAGTTGAAGATTATAGTGGAAGAAAAAACGCGCCGTTATTCCCGCCAAAAATGTAGCAATTACTGCCGTTGCAATATTGTAAGCGATTGTCTTTGATGTAACAATATTTCCCTTTCGACGCAATGAAAATGAGGAATACAACATTTCCAGAGCCGCTAACAGAACAGCAATTTCTACGCCGAATTTTAAAATCGTAAAAAAGATCAAAACATCAGCGACTGAAAGTCTCAACTGTGTCCGTGGTAGGTTAAATATAAATGAACTAAGGAGAAAAGTTATAGCCAGCAAACCGAAGAAAGCGAAATTAACTGTCTCAAGCGGAAAGTTAATTAACGAATAGAGACAGATAATTCCGGTAACGGAAAAAATCATCAAGGAAAAGAGACTAAAAATTCTGTTTTTACTTGTCATTTAATGTTTTCGGTTGGATTATTTATATCGAATGTTGTTAATCATTTAAAAATATAAAGTGTTTATTTTTTTGACTAAACATTTCAGGGAAACCGTCTGACAAAAAAAGCCGCGCTGAAGAAATATAGGCAAAATATCAGTGTACGTTATTGAATTATGCTTTTAGTATTTGCTGTAAATTTCAATCTGGTTTGAATTCGGTTGTCTGTTTGGAGTAAAAGAAAATAACAGCCAAAAGCATTATAAAACATATTTGAAACAAAAGTCCACAAAAAAAAATTGTTGTCTCAAATTTGATATTTGAGCATTGTATATCTAGTTCACACTGTATATGTGATAACCACTAACCTGAAATTATAAATCCTTGTTATACAAGAATTTAGCTGAAAAAGTAATAAAAACGGTTACTGTCTATACAATTAGTTGCAATATTAAGATGCTTCACAAATTGAATTAATTTATGCTGTAAGTTAGCTAATGATTAAGGTTACGCATTAAGTCTAAGAAAAAATCAGTTTGGCACGATGTTTGTATTATTATAAATGCAACAAGTTGCTTGAAAGAGCAAGTTACAAAAACTAAAAATCAGAGGAGAACAAGTAAAATGAAAAACATTAAAAAATCAGTCGCAACATTAGGTTTATTGGGTATTATCATTATGACGGCTTCGTCCGCAAACGCTACCACGGGAATTATAGTTGTAGATGGTATTACATCAAACGGTCCGTCGGTTACGCAACGTATTCTTAATGCAGTTAGAAACACCGTTATCGGTCAGTTTACCGGAGTTACTTTGCAAGATAGAGAAGGTATTATGTTCTCGGATCAAAGCACCACCGGCATAATGTTTTCAGACTAAATTTCAAAAATAAAGTCTTTGTCAAAAGGCAAACGGTATTTACTAAATCTGCAAAAACAGCCACTGTCGAATTTATTCGACAGTGGCATTTTAACTTTAAATGACAAATTTTAATCAAATTTTATAACAACTGCACAGTTTTAATAATTAAATCTTCACTGCCAAAATTCTCATTTGTTTTAAAAAATTGATGATCGTAAATATGCAATCTAATAATATTGATAAATTTATCAGCGGTAATTTTATATTGATGAATTTTTACTTACCTGCCGGAATTTATCAGCACATCGCAAATTCGTTCCGCCGTTTTTCCGTCCCACAACGGCGGGATTTTTGCGTCTTTAGTATTTGATTTTTCTAAAATCTCGAATGCAAATTTTCTAATATTCGCCGGATTTATACCAACTAGATGATTTGTTCCCATTTCAATCGTAATCGGTCTTTCGGTGTTCTCGCGCAAAGTAAGACACGGAATCGAAAGCGCAGTTGTTTCTTCCTGCAAACCGCCCGAATCTGTTAAGACTAATTTCGCGCCGCTGTAAAGCCGCAAGAAATCTATGTATCCGAGCGGATTAATAAGTTTTATATTTGAATTTTCTATTTTTTCTGCAAAACCGAATTCATCTATTTTTGAAGCTGTTCGCGGATGTACCGGGAAAATTACCGGTATTTTTTCGCTGATTTCGACGAGTGCGTTCAAAATTGGTTCAAATATTTCCTTTTCATCAACATTTGACGGGCGATGCAGAGTTAAAGCGGCGTAATCTTTTCCATTTAAGCCTAAGTCTTCGCGGATTTTTGATTTTTCTGAGAGTTTCAAACTGTAAAAAAGCGAATCAATCATTACATTTCCGACGAAGTGAATTTTATTTTTTTCAATTCCTTCTTTCAGTAAATTTTCATCGCCGTCCGGTGAAGGCGTTAAAAGCAGATCGGAAATTCTGTCGGTTAAAAGACGATTAATTTCTTCCGGCATTGTTAAATCTCCCGAACGAAGTCCGGCTTCGACGTGCGCGACTTTTACACCTAGTTTCGAGCAAACGAGGGCGCAGGCAATCGTCGAATTAACATCGCCGACGACTAAAACCCAATCAGGTCTTTCCTGTAAAACGATCGGCTCGAACGCCGTCATAATTTTCGCCGTCTGAACCGCGTGCGAAGCCGAACCTACTTCGAGATGAAAATCCGGTTCGGGCATTCCGAGATCGTCAAAAAACGCATCCGACATCGCCGCGTCATAATGCTGTCCGGTGTGAACTATCAGCGGCAAAAAATCATTTTCGCGCCGTTTCATCTCACGATAAATCGGCGCAATTTTCATAAAATTCGGACGTGCGCCGACGATATTTAAAACTTTTATCATTTATCATTTATCATTCATCAATTATCACATTTTATTTACGGAAATCCGATAAATGTTCAGTAATAAATGATAAATGACTTACAATCTAACTACCTTTGCTTTGCTGTTTTCGCGCAAATCTTTGCCTAGTGCGTTGCGAGTGTCAACGACCAAAGATGCGAGTTCGCAAACTTTGCTGTAATCAACATTGCTGTGTTCGGTGCAGATAATTACGCAATCGGAATTTTTTATCAGATCGTCGGTTAATTCAGTGTTGTAAAGCGGTTCGCCATCGCCGATTGTGTAGGCGTGATCGAACGTAACTTCCGGCACGAACGGATCGTGATAGACAACATCTGCGCCTTTTGAACGAAGCAAATCAATGACCGAAAGCGCGGGTGATTCTCTCATATCGTCAATATCTTTTTTATAAGCTACACCGAGAATCAGAACTTTTGAACCTTTGACGGATTTTTCGTTGTCGTTTAAAGCATCAGCGACGAGTTTGATGACGTATTTCGGCATTCCCGAATTTATCTGCTCGGCGAGCGTGATAAATTGCGAATCGAAACCGTGCTGACGCGCTTTCCAACTCAGATAATGCGGATCTAAGGGAATGCAATGTCCGCCGATTCCCGGTCCGGGATAAAATGCCATAAAGCCGAACGGTTTTGTCGCGGCGGCGCGGACGACTTCCCACGTATCAATGCCGAGCGCGTTGCAGACTTTTGCCATTTCGTTTGCCATTCCGATGTTAATGGCGCGGAATGTGTTTTCCCAGAGTTTTGCGGCTTCGGCGACTCTTGCCGAACTTACCGAATGAACGTGGTCAACGATTTTTGAATAAAGCAGGGAAGCAATCTCGCCCGAATTTGCGGAAACTCCGCCGACTACTTTCGGAATATTATGCGTCTGAAACTGCGGATTTCCCGGATCAACTCTTTCCGGCGAAAACGCGAGAAGAAAATCTTCGTCGAGTTTAAATCCGGCTTCTTCAAACATCGGCTGAAGAATTTCGTCGGTTGTTCCCGGATAAGTCGTTGATTCCAAAATCACGAGTTGTCCGCGACGCATATATTTTTTGATTTCCGCACCGGAAGCTAAAATATATGACATATCCGGGTCTTTCGTTTTACGAAGCGGTGTCGGAACGCAGATGATTACGACATCGCAGTCAGTGAGTTTTGAAAAATCGGTCGTTGCCCCGAATTTTCCGCCGTCGAGACATTTTTGAATATTTTCATCGGAAACGTCAACGATGTGTGATTTTCCGGCATTTATCGAAGCGGTTTTTTTCTCATCAACCTCGAAACCGACAGTCGGAAAACCTTTCAGAGAGAATTCGACGATCAGCGGCAGACCGACGTAACCGAGTCCGATTACACCGATGGTTGCAGAATTATCGTCAATAATATTTTTTATTTCGTCTTTTATCATAAATTTAAGGAATTATTTTTGTTTGTAGAATTAAATTTGATTTGCAGAATTAAATTTGAAATGTTTTTGAATTTAAGAGTATCTTCAAAATTTAGACTAAGTAAAGTTCACCTTGTAGTCAAGAAACGGACTTATAAAAGAAATTTATGTTAAAATGCTCGGCGTAGATTTCAACTTCTTAATATCAATTTTTATTAAATATTCAATTGTTGAAAATGTCCTGATGAAATATGAATTTCGAAATAAAATCAACAAATCCTGCGGTTAAAGCTTTTATAAACGGAACTGCGCCGCGTCCTGCCCAGCTTGCCGCCGCACGCGGAATGATGCCGCTCGCGCAAGCCGATATGCTTGAAGCACTTGTCGCACTAACTTCAAATGAAGATGAGGAAATAGCCGAATCTGCGAAAAAAACTTTAGGTTCACAGAACAAAGATACGCTTCAGGCAATTCTCAAATCGAGCGAAGCTGCACCGTCCGTGTTGGATTATTTTGCGACGCAAAACAAAGTTTCGCAGGAAATTCACGAAAGTATAATCACCAATCCGAACACGCATCCGAATTCGCTCTTAAAACTCATCCGCAATACGCAGAACGGCGAACTGATTGAACTGATTTCGTTTAACCAGCAGTTGATGATTCAAACGCCGGAGATTATCGAGGCAATTTCCGCAAATTCATTTCGTACCGCCGAAGCCGAACGCCGCGCACAGGAAACGAAACGCGAGTTTTTTGAAAAGGAACGCGGCGCACAGCAGATCGCTAACGAACTTCGCGCACGCGGACAAGATGCCGCCGCCGAATTTATCGAAACGGCTGAATTTTCCGAAGATTTTTCCGACGTTTCGACCGAAGACGCTGTTTTGCTGGCACAGATGATCGAAGTTCCCGATTCGGAAATTGATGATTCGTGGCTTTCATTTGATTATCTCGAAGAAATTTATGAAGAAACCGAAGAACAGCGTAATTTCGTAGTCAGCAAAATTATCGGCGAAATGAATGCCGACGAAGACGACGAAGTTTCCGGCGAACGCATTTCGATGATCAGCCGAATTTTGCGTATGAATATGAAAGACCGCGTAAAGTTGGCGATGAAAGGCGACCGCGAAGCCCGCACGATTCTGATCCGCGACCCGAACCGCGTCGTTTCGCAAGCCGTTATCAATAATCCGCGAATTACCGAACAGGAAGTCGAGAAAATCGCCGCGATGCGAACGGTTACGGAAGAAGTTTTGCGGCTTATCGCTACGAATCGCAACTGGGCGCGAAATTATAATTTGATACATACTTTGGCAAAAAATCCGCGCACACCGATTTCAAATGCGATGACGGTTTTGACTCGCCTGCAGCTGCGCGATTTGCAGGCGATCACTAAAAATCGAAATGTTTCGGATGCCGTCCGCCGCCAATCTCTGCGTTTGTATCAGGCGCGAACCGGCGGGAAATAGAACGATGAAGAATGAAAATCTTTGTCCGATTCCTTTCTTTTAATTATCTTTCATTCAGGAAATCTCCTAAGACGGAAATCAGCAACGCGCGTTTTTTCGTGTCCGTTCCTTTATTTTGACAGCGGTTTCCGCGAAATGTGATGCCGCGTTTTACGACGCGGTAATAATCTTCGATCATCGAAGCCTGCTGTTCCATTCCGTAATCGAGCAGAGTTTTATCAGCTTCCAAAAAATACGGGTAAGCGTTTTCATATTTGAAACCGTGCCGAATCTGCTCGGTAAAAGCCGACCACATACAATTTAGAATTTTGTTTTGATGCTGCCAGACGTGGCACATTTCGTGAATAAAAAACGCCTGTGTTTCCGGCATTTCGAGCGAATAATCTTCGTGATAAGCAAACCCGTGCGCGTGAATTTCGCCGCGCGGAGTCATTCCGCTGTTGTTCGGCTGACCGAAGAAAAATTTCGTCTCATAGATTTTTACCTTTGAATAATTTATCGAATCCTTAAAAACGCTCCGCGCCGCCGCGATCTCGCCCGATGTCAGACTTCTGCCCATTTTTTTATTTTATAAGGAAAGACGATTTGCGGAAAGACAGACAAACATTTTTATAAGATTGAAAATTGGCTGAGACTTATTTTTGAGATAAATTCCAACTGTTTTGTCTGTCGTAAAAATGATTTTTACTTAAATAAAATCCGTAATTTTTCCCGTTTTAATAAAAGTTCCCGCCATATCTGTAAAAGTATGACTCGCCGCGCCGATCCAGAGTCCGACGAAAATCGCGGGAAAGACGTAAACGCCGAGATTGAGCCGTACCCAATCGCCGAAACTCTGCCACGATTTTGTAAATTGAAGCAAATCGGGCAATTCGCCGCCGGAAATTGACATATAGATGTAAGAAAAGAAAAAACTCATCAGCGTTAAAACACCCATAAAATAGATGACACGCAAAAAAGTTCCGAATAAGAGACCGTGCGACCAACGTGAACGGTGCGCGAAAAACGCCTGATACGGAAACCACAAAAGTTTAAAAACGCTCCATCGCGTGTATTGTTTGGAATGCGTGTCGAGATCGGGACCGAACATCAGACCGCCGAATAAAAACGCAATCGTTACCGAAATGGCGATTGACAAATTTTGCGTCAACGCAAATGCCGCCGCCGATGTCGGAACGACCAATAAAAACGTGATTAAATCGTGTGTTTTTCCTGAAGGCATTTAGATTTTGGATTTTGGATTTTGGATTGAGAAGTTTTTGAGAAAATCCGACTCCGGCGAATTTCCAACGCCGTTAATAATCATACAGCATTTTGCAACGGATTGGCGAATAATTTTGCAGTTTGCCAAAGCTACGCGACGAAAACGCCCGTTTTTGTTAAACTTTTTCTTCGGCATTTGATTTGCCAAGTTAAAAATAGAAGATGAATAATTTCACTGGAAAATTAAAAACGACGCTCGAGATGATAAAGTTCGAACACACTCTGTTCGCGCTTCCGTTCGCATTTCTCGGCGCGGTTCTGGCAGCGGAAGGTCTGCCGACTGTTTGGCAAATTCTCTGGATTACAGTTGCAATGTTCGGCGCGCGTTCGGCGGCGATGACGTTTAACCGCATCGTCGACCGCAAATACGACGCGGAAAATCCGCGCACCGCCAATCGCGAACTGCCGAGCGGAAAATTGAGCGTAAATTTCGCGTGGGCGTTTTTTTTCGCGTCCGTAATTTTGTTCGAGATCGCCGCTTACAGCTTAAATTGGCTGACATTCGCGCTGTCGCCCGTCGCGCTTTTGAGCGTTCTCGGTTACAGTTACGCGAAAAGATTTACGAGCTTCGCGCATCTGGTTCTCGGTTGGAGTTTGGCAATTTCGCCGACCGCCGCGTGGATCGCCGTGCGCGGCGCGATTGATTCGGAAATTCCTTTGCTGTTATCGCTTCTCGTTTTAATGTGGACTGCCGGGTTCGATGTTTTATACGCCTGTCAGGATTACGAATACGACAAACGCGCCGGACTTGGTTCGATTCCCGCCCGTTTCGGCATCAAAAATTCGCTCTGGATCGCACGACTTTTCCACGTTCAGGCGTTCATCGTTTTAGTTTTACTGTTCTTCGTCACCGAATTAGGCTGGCTCGCGCTCATCGGCGTAATTGCGACGGGTGCGCTGATGATCTATCAGCACACGCTCGTCAAGCCGAACGATCTTTCAAAAATGAACGCCGCATTTTTCACGACCAACGCCTTCGTCAGCGTGATCTTATTCGCCACATTCGGCGGCGCGATATTTTTAAACAATCTCGGAGGAAAATAGATGAGCAAAATTTTAGATGTCATTGTTCCTGACTCAAAACCCGTCGGTGCGCTAATTATCGGCTTAATAATGGGTTTGGTGATCAGCATTTTCATCACAATTGCTTATCAGCTTCCGAAAGATTCGGCTGTCATCTACGGTTTGGCGGTTTTCGGCGCGATTCCTTTTTTCGTCGGAATTATAACGCCGCCGTTTATCGGCTATCGAAATGAAATCACAATCGGGCAAAGCATCGGAAACTCTCTTTTAGCACTTCTCGTTACCGGATTTTTTCTATTGTTTTTCGCGCTTGAAGGAATAATCTGCATCATTATGGCTTCGCCGATTGTCGTGATTTTTACGATTCTCGGCAGTTTGCTCGGCTACACGATTTGGAAAGCGATGCCGCATAAACAGAAAAATGTTTTCAACTCGTTTCTACTCTTTTTGTTGATCATTCCTTCGATGAGTTTCGCCGAAGCAATTATCGGCAAAGAACAAAAACTAACTCCCGTAACCACACGCATCGAAATCAACGCGCCGCCGGAAATAGTATGGAAAAACGTCGTCGAATTTCCCGAACTCGCACCGCCCGATGAATTTATTTTCAAAACCGGAATTGCTTATCCCATAAAAGCGAGAATCGAAGGCAAAGGAGTCGGCGCAATTCGTTACTGCGAATTTTCAACCGGCGCGTTCGTTGAACCGATCACGGTTTGGGACGAAAACAAACTTCTGCAATTTTCCGTCAAAGAACAACCGCTGCCGATGAAGGAAACATCGCCCTACGGCGAAATAGACACGCCGCATCTGCACGATTATTTCGTTTCGCGCAAAGGACAATTCAAACTGACGCGGCTTGAAAACGGCAACACGCTTTTGGAAGGAACGACTTGGTATAATCATCGAATCAGCCCCGAATTTTACTGGCAGTTTTGGACGGAAGAAATCGTCCATTCGATTCATCAGAGAGTTTTAAATCACATTAAAGAGCAATCTGAATTAAAAGTTGATTAAAGAAATTAGCTGGAAAATCAACTATGAAAATCCCGACATTACAAGGAATTATCAAACGCCGCGTTTTAGTAAATTACCGCGCCGAACCTGATGTGATTCAAAAAATCCTGCCGAATGGTTTTCGTCCGAAACTGCAAAAAGACAAAGCCATCGCCGGAATTTGCCTGATTCGTCTCGAACACACGCGCCCGAAATTTATGCCCGAATTCGTCGGCATTTCAAGCGAAAACGCCGCGCACCGCATCGCCGTCGAATGGCAGGAAAACGGCAAAACAAAACAAGGCGTTTACGTTCCGCGCCGCGACACCGATTCTTTTATAAACTCGGCAGTCGGCGGCAGACTTTTTCCCGGCGAACAACACAGCGCGGATTTTGAAATTACGGAAACATCAAACGAAATAAATTTTTTTATGCAGTCCGAAGATAAAAGCGTTTTCGTCAAATTCAACGGCAAACGAACCGAAAATTTTCCCGAAAATTCCGTCTTCGCGTCGCTCGCCGAAGCATCAAACTTTTTTGAAAAAGGTTCGGTCGGTTATTCTGCGACAAAAGACGAAAAGAATTTCGACGGAATAATTTTGGACATCAAAAATTGGAAAGTCGAACCGCTCGAAATTAATTCGGTCGAATCGAGTTTTTACGACGATAGAAAAATTTTTCCAAACGGCACAATCGAATTCGATCACGCGCTTTTAATGCAGAACATCGCTCACGAATGGCACAAAACGACAAACTTTAAGGTTAAATAAATTTTTAAAATAATTCTGTTTTCCCGAATCATTACCTAAAAGAACTTTCTTTGTGATTGTTGCGTTATGTTAAATAATTATAAACTTGCAATTTGACGCATAATAATGGTGTGTTTTATCATTTAAATTGAGTTTTCAACTTGCTCACTCAAAAAAACCTAACTAAGCAGTAACAAATCTAATATAAAACAAAAATTATAGAGTTTTTCCTACTTTAAAACACTATAAATTTCCAACGAGGTATTTCAAATGAACATTAAAAGACTATTTACATTTATCGGAATAACGACCGTTTTACTCTGCACTAATATTTTTGGTCAGGAAAACCAACAAAATTCGAGCGAGATCGCTCAAACTTTAAACAACGGCACGAGTATTAGCTGGTCAATCAAAATGCCGTATGAAAGTGCGACGCTGACCGTTTCTACTCCTGATGGAAAAACTTACCGTCGTCAATTTGCGCCTGGTGCGGCTCCGAATTTTTCTCCTTTATCAGAAAAGGGAAAATTTTTTACTAATGGAATTTTTACTTATGAAATCGTTCTAACACCGGTTTTATCGCCTGATGTAAAACGGATGCTTGAGGAATCTCGCCGGAATGGAAACACCGAAGAAGCAACTGCGGATTTGAGACTGCGCGGACTATTGCCGAGAACAATGGTTGAATCAGGCAGTTTCGGCGTATTAAATGGAACTATTATCAAAGATAATCTGGTTGAATCTGAGTCGCCGGATGCCATTTTGCAAAACGGCACTGCTTTTTCCGGGAAAAATTCTGTTCGAGGTGTAAAAAAATATGGCGAAAATCTTGAAGTCGGCACCGAAGCACAGGTAATTGCTGACGATTTGATTGTTAATGGCAGTAGTTGTATCGGAATAGACTGCTCAAACACTGAAACTTTCGATTTTGACACGATTCGTTTGAAAGAGAATAATCTGCAGATTCATTTCGAGGATACCTCAAGTTCCAGTCTTTTTCCGTCTGGTGACTGGCGTTTAATTGCCAATGACAATAGCAACGGCGGAGCAAATTATTTTGCAATTCAAGACTCGTCAGCCGGAAATTTACCTTTTAGAGTTTACGCCGGAGCCGGAGCAAATGCTTTAACAGTCACCTCAATTGGCAATATCGGAGTTGGTACTAATAATCCGAATACCAGTTTGCAAATTACCAGAGGCAATACGCCAATCTTGCGTTTCGAGCAAAATGGCTCAACCGGATTCACACCGCAATCGTGGGACATTGCCGGAAATGAAACTGAGTTTTTCATACGCGACGTAACAAACGGTTCACTATCGCCGTTCAGGATTAAGTCGGGCGCACAGTCGGGTACTTTGACACTCGGAGTAAACGGGTATGTCGGAATGGGTTTAAACGGTTCTTCTCTCCCGACCGAGCCGCTTGATGTCAGAAACCGCGGCACTCAACTGCTTAAACTCGACACTTTCGGAAAATTAACTGTCGCTTCTACGGTGCAAATTCAATCAGGCGGAATAATTTTTTCGGATGGTTCCGTTCAGACAACTGCCGCAACCGGCGGGAGCGGAACGGGAACTTCTTCTTTGCTCGGAGCAAAATATTCGCAGTCTATTTTCGGCGGACAGGGAACAATCGCATCATTTTCGACAATCGCGCCGACAGTAGATTTCAACAGATACGCTATCGGAACAGGCGGAGCAGCCGGATTTTTGACTTCGACTTTTGCTATTCCGTCGAATACGAATCTGGCGGATACGGCGGCGACTATGATAATTTATAAGATCCGTTACCGCGATCAGGACGGCACAGGCAATGCTTCGCAGGTTCGCGTTGATCTCGTTGCGGTTGCGACGGACGGCGGCGGTCGGGCAAACACTGTAGTTTTCGACAGCAATACGTCTTCCAACACGGGCTTTAATACGGTTACGGTCTGTATGCCGACCGACGGTGTAAATTTTAATTACGCACTTCGCGGAATGCATCTGAATGTTTCTTTAATCGGAACGGCGGCAGCGAGCGCGGATTTCGGACAAATTCAAATTTATAAAGATGTAACTTGTCCGTAATTTTTCTGATTTTATTTGACGACTGAAAAGCCAAAAGTGAAACGCTTTAGTTTTTCGCTTTTGGTTTTCTCATTTTTTATGCAGTTTAATAAAAAAATAGAAAATCGCTTCATAATTCATCTTCTGCGGGAAAATGCGGATAAAAAAAACTTCACGGCTTTTGCGGAAGGTGAAATTGACTGGAACTATATTTTTCAAACGGCGGATATTCACCGCGTCGTGCCGCTTTTGTATAAAAATCTAAAATCAATTTATTCTCATTCGATTCCCGCCGAAGCGTTGGAGAAATTTCAAAATCGTTATAACGAAATTGCGCGGCATAATTTTGCGCGGACGACGCAGTTAATAAAATTAGTCGAACAATTTCAGAAGAATAATTTGTCCGTTATTGCATACAAAGGAATGGCACTCGCGGAATTTGCCTACAACGATGTAACTTTGCGCCAATTTACCGACATTGATTTATTTGTCAAAAAAAAGGATTTTTTCGAGGTCAAGAAAACGCTTGAAATAAACGGCTGCCAACCGGCGTGGGATTTGACCACAAAGCAGGAAAAAGCCGTTCTTAATTACTATTACGAATATCCGTTTTTTTATGGAGAAACCGGCACTTTGATCGAAGTTCACTGGGAATTTCTCGAATCGTTTTTCGCCTTTGATTTCGATACGAAGAAACTCTGGGAAAACTGCGAAACCGTGAATTTTTACGGAAAAAAAATCAAGACGCTTTCCGCCGAAGATTATCTGTTGATTCTTTGCGTTCACGGTTCAAAACATCTCTGGCGGCGTTTGAGTTGGATTTGTGATGTCGCTTTTCTCATCAAAAACTCCGGCGTTAATTGGAAAACGGTAGAAGAACGTGCGACGAAAACGGGAAGTTTGAGAATGATTCGGCTCGGTTTGTATCTGGCGAAAGAAATTTTGAAAATTAATCTTCCAAACGAGATAAATGAGCGAATCCTAAACGATAAAACGGCGGTTTTTCTCGGCGAGAAGTTTAAAAACGATTTATTTAAATCTCAAAACAAACGTCTTAAATGGAGCGAAGCCGCGAAACTTCACTTACAAATGCGCGAGAAACCAAGCACGAAACTCAATTATTCTTACAGACTTTTAACTACCAAATTAATTGATAAATTTTTTATGCCGATGGGAAGACCGCGCTAAACGTTCTTTAATTTTAGTTAATTTGTCGCGTATTTTGTAACGCGCCCTGAGCGGCAAAATGCGCCTGTAAAGCTGTTTCAAAGGATTGAATTTTGCCTGAAAAATAACCGTGCGCCGGAAACTTTTCAGTGCCTTCCAGATTTTATCGTCGCTTATTTCGTTGCCGCGCAAATAGTTTTCCAGCCAATCTAAAAAAATTAACATTGAATCGGCATCTTTTCCGCCGCTCGATTCAACCGCACAAGTTGATGCGGGATGCTGACGATATTTTGCGAGAACATTATTCGTCACGTAAATGTTCCCGTGAAGACTTACTTTTGCCCAGAAAATTTGATCTTCTCCGATGTATCTGTAATCATCTTCAAAAAGGTTAATTCGTTTTGCGAAATCGCTTTTTAACATCACGCAATCTATTCCGGGTTTGCGCCCGCCCGCGTGTAGATTATGCACCAATAAATCCGGCGGTTGATACAATTTTTCGGTTTCTAAAATTAGATCAACTTTAAAATCCTTTTCTCCTTTATACGGTTCGTCCGACCACGAATACCAGCAAATTAAAGTTCCGCAAACCGCGTCGGCATTTGCATCGTGTTGAAAGGCGGACAATTGATTTTCCAACGCATCGGGAAAAAAAACGTCGTCGGAATCTAAAAAAGTAATAAATTTTCCCCGCGCGTGGGCAATTCCTAGATTTCGTGACGCGCCTGCGCCTTTATTTTTTTTGTCTTCGTGGTGTAAAAGACGAATTTTATCTGCGTGTATTTCCGCAAACTCGCGGACGATCTCGCCGCCGGAATCGGTCGAACCGTCATCAATCAAAAGAAGTTCCCAATCGGTTTCGCTCTGTGCCAGAACGCTTTTGATGGATTCGCTTAAAAACTTTTCCCGGTTGTAAAAAGGTATAATGACCGAAACCAACGGGAAGATATTATTTTTCGGTGAATAAGCTCTCATCTTGGTGTGAATTTTTGGGAAATACGCGTTTTCAAAACCGGCGCATTTATAATAATATCGAATTATATAAGGAATTTCTCATTTTATGAAAGATAAGTTTTTTCCACAAAAAGTTAAAGTTTCCGAAGGCGTTTTATTTCAGGAAATCGAGGGCGAAAGTGTTTTGTTAAATATGGAAAACGAAAAGTATTTCGGTCTCGACGAAATCGGAACGCACATTTGGCATCTTTTGGCAGAAGACGGAAGACCGGAAAATGTTCTGAAAATCCTTAAAAAAGAATACGAAGCAGACGCGGAAATTCTGCAAAACGACCTGTTTGTTTTAATTGATAAGTTAAAAGAAAACGGTTTGATCGAAGTAGAAAATTAATGATTAGTAAAATCAGGACATTTTTAAACTTTCCGGCATCACACAAATTAATTTTCATCAAAGTATTTTTGTTGATGCCGCTGATCGAATTATCTGTAAAAACACTAAAATTTAAACGCACTTTTCGAATGTTGAAATTCTTTTCGGTGCGTAAATCAGATAATTTTGAAAACAAATCAACATTAGTCGGGAGATACGCAAATTACACATATTTGTGTCACAGAAATTTTCCTTTCCTCGGAAATTGTCTGGCGCGCTCACTGACGCTTTGGTTTTTGCTTAAAAGACAAAGAATCGAAACAACTTTGCGGTTCGGTATGAAAAAGGAAAACGAAAAATTTTCGGCTCATTGCTGGGTCGAACATACCGGAATTGCAATAGTTGTAAAATCCGAACTCGTTGAAAGTTACGTTCCGTTTTCCGAATCCGTTTTGTCTAAAGCAGCAAAATAAAAATCTTTAATTTTTGTAGTTTTCAGTATTTTGAATCTGTAAAAAATTATTATAATATGTTGTTACAAACAGTCGAGGTTAGCCATAAATGAAAGAAAACAATACTAATTATACAAACCAAAAAGATAAAAAAGAACAAAGCACAAGTCAGTTAAAGAAATATAAAACACCTGAATTTACAGTTTACGGTGATATTTCCGAACTCGTTCTGGCAAACGGCGGATTCGGTTCAGACGGCGGACCTGCTTTTGCTTCGCTTACATAATTTATTTTTAATGCCGAAAATATGCGGAGTTTACGACTTTAAAGGGAGAAAAATTTCTGCCTTTGAAATCGATTTGGGCTTGCAGTCTTTGAGCAGATCGAAAGATAAGGGAAAGTTTTCGATTCTTATAATCGAAAACTCCGGTTTAGGTCAACATCAATTCAGCGCGAAAAATTCTTATTCGTCAATCGAATATTCTTCCGGCGAAAACGATAAGAAAAAAAATATCGTCGCCGATTCTGTTCTGACGAATCAATCGGAACTTTTCCCGAAACTCAGTATTCCTCAATCGGAAAGATACCAAATCACCGACAATCAAATAATTCTGAAGGCTTACGAGAAATGGGGCGAAGACTGCCCGAATCATCTTGCCGGAAGTTTTGCTTTTGCAATTTGCGACACCGCGAACAAAAAAATTTTTTGCTCGCGCGATCAATTTGGCGGAAGCACGTTTTTTTTCTATAAAAACAAAGAAAGATTCATTTTTGCCAGCGAACCGCACGGCATTTTGAGTTTTAAAAATGTTGAGAAAATTTTTAATAAAAATAAACTCGCGGTTTTACTTTTGCCCGAACCGCACACTTATCTTACGAATGAATCCTGGTTTGAGAACATTTTTCCTCTGCCAGCCGGATCTAATTTGATCGTTGATAAAAGCGGCGTGAAAATTCGCAAATATTATCAGCCGAAATACGAAAAAAAAACATACAAATCTGACGGCGAAGTTCTGGAAGAATTTCGGGAATTGTTTCTTGAAATAATCGGCGCACATCTCAAAAAAAATCCTCCGGCGGCAAGTCTTTTGAGCGGAGGTCTCGATTCTTCTTCGATAGTCAGCGCGGCGGCGCAAATTTTAAAAACAGACAGCCGTAAAATGGATGTTTTTGCAGGTGTTTTGCCTGATATTAATGACGCGAATTTTTCTGATGAACGTTATTTTATAGACCAATTTAAAGACTTTTCAAACATTCGAATTAATTATATTTCTGTTCCTGAAACAGGACCTTTTAGCAACTTGGATGAAATTTTCGCAAATTTTTTTTCTCCATTTCTAACTTCAAGACATTATCTTTACACGTCATTTTGTAAAAAAGCTGTCAAAACCGGAGCAAAAACTTTGCTTGAAGGTTCTTTCGGTGAAATGGGCGCGACAACTTACGCGCGCGGCGGTTTTGCGGAGATGTTTGTCGGTTTCAACTGGTTAAAACTGTTCAAAGAGCTATATTTGCGAAAAAAAATGTATGGCGATTCTATTTTATATAATCTTCGTTCAGAAGTGTTGAATCCGCTGATTCCAAAGTTCTTAATTAATTTGAAACGTGGAAAAGATAACGTTGGATTTTATACCGACAAATCACGCTTTTTCAAAGAGAATTTTGCTTCAAATTTGTTAAGAAATATAAATTTTGCGGAAAATCTGCCGAAGCGAATATCTTCGAATCACAGGGAAAATCAAATCATAGAACTGGATTTTACACAGCAAAAATCCTCTGAAGGTTTTTCTTTAAATTTTACCGGTGAACCGATTGAAGTGCGTTATCCGTTTCTTGACAAAAGACTTATCGAGTTTAGTTTAGGCGTTCCAGTAAACCTGAAAATTAAAAACGGACATTCCCGTTATTTGATTCGCGCCGGTCTCGACAAAATTCTGCCGCCGGAGATTCAATGGAGAACGACGAAAATCCCTTTTTCGCCGGATTATCTGCGGCGTTATAATTCGCAAATCGGCGAAGTCAGGAAATTTTTAAAGGAAATCAAAAAAAATGATCCGGTGCGGGAAATTCTCGACATTGAGAAACTCGAAAACTGGGCAAATTTGCCCGTTGCCGACAGCGAAAGATCTACTGCGAGTGAAAAAATCGCCCGCGATTATCTACCGCAAGCGATCTATTTAATTTATTTTCTCAGGACATTTTCCGAGTTTCGTCTTTAACCTTATGTTCAAATACCGACTTTACGGGCTGAATTTATCCAGTTCACGCAAAATAAATCTTCTGCCGGAAACTGATTTTCCCTCTGCCGATTTTTCGGTCGAATGGAACGTCAGCACGGAACAAACGCCTGACCAAACGATCAATTGGAAACCCGTCTCGACAAAGTTTTTGGATGCGTTGAGCGATGTTTCAATCTATCAGAGCGACAAATTTACAAAAGTCGTTTTCAGAGTAAACGAAACGCGGAATTTAAACTTTTTGCTTGATGCGGAAAGAAAAAATCTACAAATATTTCATCAGGAATACGAACTCGAAAGCGATCTCGAATCATATTTTGTCGGACCCGTTTTGAGTTTCGTTTTGAGAATGCGCGGAATTATCTGTCTGCATTCGAGCGTTGTTGGAATTGACGGCAAAGCCGCCGCATTTATGGGACACGCGACTGCCGGAAAATCCACGATTGCGGCAGGAATGGCTGAAATCGGCGCGGAAGTTTTAGCCGACGACATTGCCGTTCTGCTGCCGTCAAGCGAAGATTTTATGATTCAGCCAGGATATTCGAAAATTCGTCTGCGACCGGTCGCCGCCGAATTTCTGACGGAAAATGCCGATAATCTGCCGATGGTTTACTCGCATCGCCAAAGCCGCTATGTTTCGTTGGACGAAACACAAAAATTCCAACCGAAACCAATGCCGCTTGCCGCAATTTACGTTCTCGGAGAAATCGCCGACGAATTCAAAAAACCTTTTATCAAGCCTGTAAGATCGAACGAAAAGCTGATAAATCTGTTGAAAAACACTTCCGGTAATTACGCCGTTATGAAAAATTCCAGAGCGGAAGAATTTCAAATTCTCACACAAATCGCAAAAAAAATTCCGATGCAAAAGTTACATTACGCGCACGACATCGAAACTCTCCCCGAACAATGCCGCTTAATCGCTTCGGATTTTCAGCAAATTATAGGCGTTGCCGAATAATTTTTCGCTTAAAAATTACAACGCAGCGACATAGTTTTTGCAATTCTCATTAAAAAACTGCATTTTGCAAAATGCAATCGAGAAAATTTGGATTCGCCAAATGCAAATTTTCGACACTTTCCATTGCTCTAAATTCTCTGTTTTAATTCGATAAACATTGCTCCGACATTTCATTAAAATTGCGGTATAATAATTGTTTTAGATACGAATTTTATGCAATTTTCATTTGATACAAACTTAAATAAAATCGTCGAAAAGGTCGAAGCGGGTGAGCGTTTGACCTTTGATGAAGGCATTGCGCTTTGTAAAAGCATCGAATCAGGAGTTTTATTATGATTTCAACAATAGTAAAAAAAAGTTCGCGCGTTTATTTTAATCCGTATGAATCAATCGAAGTTGATTTCGGCAAGTTTCTCAAGCCGATGAACGATGACGAGTTTTTCGATTTTTGCCAGAAAAACAAAGGTTTGCGGATTGAAATGAATGCAGACGGAGAAATTATTTTTATGCCGCCGACGGGTTGGGAAACGGGAGATAAAAATGCTGAAATAACGATGCAGTTGCGAAGTTGGGCGAAAAAAGACGGAAGCGGCAAAAGCGCGGATTCTTCCGCCGGTTACAAAATGCCGAACGGCGCGATTATGTCGCCCGACGCTTCGTGGATTTCAAACGAAAAACTCGAAAAAATCTCGCCCGCCAAACGCCGCAAATTCCTGCCGCTTGCGCCCGATTTCGTCATCGAACTTTGTTCACAAAGCGATTCTCTTTCAAAACTCAAAGAAAAAATGCAGGAATACATCGAAAATGGCATTAGCTTAGGCTGGCTGATTGATCCGACGGAAAAACAAATTTTTGTTTATCGTCCAAACGAGGAAATCGAAGTTTTGGAAAATCCGACGGAAATTTCAGGCGAACCGTTTTTGAAAGGTTTTACGCTGAACTTGAAAGAGATTTGGGAGTAATTTATGAATCGAGCAAAAATTTTCATCGCGTTTACTTTTCTTTTGGCTTTCGCCGTCTGCGTTTCGGCGCAGAGCGTTCAATTTTCGAATGAACTGAAAGGTTACGAATTCTTTGGAAACGGGAAAATTAAAGGATTGCAGCTAATGGTTTCTTCAAAAGAAGATGTGAAAAACATTTTTGGAGAAGATTGTGAGAAACAATGTGATTACGATGAAGATTGGCTGATGCGTCTTCGATATTTTGAGGAAGGCAGGATAGAACCGGATTCTGACAGCACAGATGAAAAACCGGTTTATTTTCTTGATTCAAAATACTTCGGAAAACTTAGATCAGTCGAAATTCGTCCGAAAAAACAAATGTCATTTAGCGATATTTATTTTCCCGAGATCTTTCATAGAGGGATAATTGACACATTTAGCGAACTTCCTTCCGGCAGAGGCGGACACAGTACCAAAAATACTTTTACGGATTCGGACGGATTAATGTAACGTCAGTTCGAGATAAGAATTAAGCTATAACCAAGTCTTTTCCTAGTTCAAGGCTTGGTTTCTTTTCTTGAAATGTGTAAGCGATCAACCCGGCGACGATGTTGCCGTAAAAGTTCCACACCGAACGATGTCGCGTATGCTCGACTTGTGAAATGTTCTTTAACTGGTCGTTGACCGATTCGATGATCGCTCGTTTTCTCAGCATCAGGCGATCAAAAAGCGGCATCAACTTGTTCTTCATATTCTTTCTGACCTTTGTTACCAGTTGAACATTGTGTTCGCCCAATAATTTACTCAACTCCTGTGAAATATAACCTTTATCGCCGAACAGTTTGCCCCACAACTGCTTGCTCATTTTCCCGACCGGCTTTCGGTCATCAACATTTCCCAAAGTGATTTGCCACGCCAACAACTCGCCGCGGTCGCTGATTATAAGATGTATCTTGAAGCCGTAAAACCACCCCGTCGAAGTCTTCCCGCGTTTTGCAATCTCCTTAAACACCTTGTTTTGCTTAATCCGTAAATTGTTACAGACGGCTATCTTAGTTGAATCCACAAATGAAATCCCCGAACACTTTCCCAATCTCATTTGCATAAACGCTCCGAGCAGAAGCAAAGCGTCGCGTTGGAGTTCGACGAACCGATTATAACTGAGCAGATCGGGAAACTCGCCCTTGTAGTAAACACCGATCATCGAATTATAAAACGTCTTCAAATTACGGAATCCAGACCTGTGAAAACAGATCAAAATAGTCATCACTTCCGAACGCGACATCTTCGACGGCTTAATTCGTTGACTCTTTCCGCTTTCTAACAACTGATGATTAAACTTCGGTTCAAACACTTTACAAAAATCGTCAACTTGGCAAAAAACTGTTAAGATATTCATTGAAAAACTCCTTTGGTTTGGTTTATTTGTTTCTAAACCTAAGTATATCTTACCTTTGGAGTTTTTCTTATCTCGAACTCACGTTAATGTATGTAATTTTCATCCAACGAGACTTTGATTTCACTTTGAAAAAAGAAAAATCTATTAAAAATGGTGATTTAGTTTCGATTAGTTACGACATTCCGAAAAAATTGTACAAGACTTTGTATGTCTTACAAAAATAAATTTTATGCAATTTTCATTTGATAAAAACCTAAACAAAATCGCCTTTGTAAATAAAATTATGAATCGAGCAAAAATTTTCATCGCGTTTACTTTTCTTCTGAATTTTGTCATTTGTAATTAAATCTGAAAAAGTGTTTTCTAAAAAATATGAAAATTAAAAAACTAAAATTCATAGACCTATTTTGCGGACTTGGTGGTTTTCGTGTTGCTTTTGAAAATCTTGAGCAAAATAGTAAATGTGTTTTTTCATGTGATTTTGATGCCGATTCACAAAAATCTTATGAAGCGAATTTTGGCGAAAAACCTTTTGGCGATATTACTAAAATTTCTGAAAAAGAAATTCCCGAACACGATGTTTTATTTGCTGGATTTCCTTGCCAATCTTTCAGTATTTGCGGCGACCAAAAAGGTTTTGAAGATACACGCGGAACTTTGTTTTTCGACATTGCGCGAATTTTGAAAGCAAAACAACCGAAGGCTTTTGTTTTGGAAAACGTCAAGCAATTGGTTTCTCATAATCAAGGAAAAACATTTCATAGAATTTTAGAAACGCTCGAAAATCTCGGTTATCAAAATCATTATAAAGTTTTAAACGCTTTGGATTTCGGTTTGCCGCAAAAGCGTGAAAGAGTTTTTATTGTAGGATTTATAGAACCGACAAATTTTGTTTGGGATTTAGAAAAATTTCAAATGAAGCCTTTGCAAAAGATTCTAGAAAGCGATGCTGACGAGAAATATTTCGCGTCTGAAAAAATCAGGCAAAATCGTTTAAAAAGCGTTGAAAATAAAACTATAAAATATGATTTGACGATTTGGCACGAAAATAAAGGCGGAAATATTAGTCCTTTACCTTATTCGTGCGCTTTGCGTGCAGGTGCGTCTTACAATTATTTGCTCGTGAATGGAGAAAGACGTTTAACTGAGCGTGAAATGCTTCGTCTGCAAGGTTTTCCAGAAGATTATAAAATTGTCGGCGGTTATCAAGCGATGAGAAAACTTACGGGAAATGCAGTTGCGATTCCGTGTGTTGAATCGGTTTTGAAATCGGTTTTATCTGCCTTAAAAGACGAAAAACCAATTACTAAATCGGTTAAAACAAAAGTTGTCTTTCAGCAATCTCTCTTTGCGTAAATTAAAATGATAAATCTTCAAGAAGCACAAGAAAGACTCGATTATATTATCAACATCGGCAGAGTTGATTTGTATAAACCGATTCAAATTGCCGAAGTTCTTTATTATTCGAGGAAATTCGGTGAAATTGATGTGAATGATTTGGAAACTTACCGAAATCCGTCAGTTCATTGGAGAAATGACATAACGAGGCGTTTAGCAAATAAAATCTCGACATCTTCGGCGCGTTATCAACACGATGTTTGGAATGATTCTGCAATGCCGACAATTTTTTTATCTCTTCTTGATGAAGAAAACAAAAATACAAAAGGCGCAGTCGAAAAATATATTTATCTACGATACGGCGAACGACAAGGAACTGTTTCGACGGTTATTTCCGAGATTGTAAATTCCACGCCCGAAACTTTTCAGCTAGAAAATCTTTTGGAATTATTTGTTTCGCAAGCCGGAATTCGGCGAAGTATAGATAAGGCTTATGAAATTGTAGTTTACAGTTTATTTGAAACAATAATCACGGCTTTAGAAGCAAAAATCAAGGTTAGCATTGCGGAAGAAAGCAAACCGCTTTTGCAGGAATTTTCAGAGTTGGCAAAAGTTTTGCTCGGACTTGATGAAACAAAACTTTTCCGGGAAGCAACCGCTCATATTTACCGCGTCGGCGTAACAAATGCCGCCGACAGAGGTTTAGATATGTGGGCAAATTTCGGCGTTGCCGTTCAAGTCAAACATCTGACATTAAACGAAAATCTTGCCAACAACATCGCCCGCCAAGTTGAAAGCGATTCGGTTGTAATTGTCTGCAAAGATGCGGAAGCGAAAGTCATCGAAGTTGTGTTGAAACAAATCGGTTGGGGCAAAAGAGTGCGCGGAGTAGTCAAAGAATCAGATTTAGTCAATTGGTATGAAAAATGTATGCGCGGAAAATTTAGAGAAAAGCTAGCCGATTCTTTGTTGGAAAGATTATTACACGGTTTTGAAGCGGAATTTCCGCAAACCACAACTTTGACGGAATTTCTTGAAGAAAGAAATTATGTAAATTTGGAAGTTCCTGAAATGTGGAAAATTTAAGAAATTATTTATGCAATTTTCATTTGATACGAACTTAAACAAAATCGCCGCGAAGGTTGAAGCGAATGAGCGTTTGACCTTTGATGAAGGCGTTGCGCTTTATAAGACCGACGATTTGAATGCGCTGGGGAAACTGGCGGATTCGGTGCGGCGGCGGAAGCACGGGCGGACGACTTATTACAACGTCAATCGGCATTTTAATCACACGAATATCTGCGTGGCGGACTGCAAGTTTTGCGGATTTTATCGCCGCGCGCGGCAGGACGACGCTTACACGCATTCGATTGCGGAAGGCATTGAGATCGCGCGAAATGCCGTTAATGAAGGCGCGACGGAACTGCACATCGTCGGCGGTTTGAACTCGAAATTGCCGTTCGAATATTACACCGATCTGTTTTCTTCGCTCAAGCGCGAATTTCCCGCTTTGCATTTGAAGGCGTTGACGATGGTCGAACTCGATTTCTTTGCCAGATTTTACAAAATGCCGGACGAAGAAGTGATCGAAAAACTGAAAGCGGCGGGAATGGATTCGTGTCCGGGCGGCGGCGCGGAGATTTTCGCCGAACCGACTCGTTCGCGGATTTGCGATCATAAATGCGACGGTGAACGCTGGTTGGAATTGTCGGGAAAAGTTCACCAAGCGGGCTTGAAAACCAACGCGACGATGCTTTACGGGCATATCGAATCAATTGAAGACCGCGTTGACCATTTCATCAAACTGCGCGAACAGCAGGACAAAACGGGCGGTTTTCAATGCTTTATTCCGCTCGCATTTTACCCGCCGGGAACCGCGCTTTCGAGTTTGCCGGGACCGGACGCGATTGACAATCTGAAAACCATCGCCGTCTCGCGCCTGATGATTGACAATTTCGACCACATAAAGGCGTATTGGGTGATGCTCGGCAAAGCGACGACGCAGACCGCGCTGCATTTCGGCGCAAACGACGTTGACGGCACAATCACCGACGGCGGCGAACTGACGCACAGCTACTCGGTCGAAGACGGCGGCGAAGTAAAAATGACGAAAGGCGAAATCATCACGATGATCGAAAACGCCGGTTTTGAAGCGGTCGAGCGCGATACGGTTTATAATCGCGTGGAAAAAGTAGCGGCTTAAATTTTTAAAGTTATGAAAAAGATTTTACTTTTTGCTTTCGGATTTTTATTCCTAAGTTTTCCAATTTTAGAAGCAAAAGCGCAATCGCTAATGCAAAACGGCGAAACTCCAAAAGATTTAATAATCTCGTTGGAACGAAATTTCAATTGTTTTGATTTGTCAGGATATATGTCAGGCAAATGTCGTGATTATTCTTTGAAAATTAACGCAGATGGAGATGTTATCTTAAGACTTGAAGAAACACGTAAAAGAAAGGCTAAAAATGTGAAAACAAAAGTAAATCAAAAAGAAATCGAACAGCTAATTGATGTTTTTGAGAAAGCAAATTTCTTTCAACTTCAAAATGAATATACAAACGGAGAAATTTGCAAAGTTCGCGCAACAGAACAATCTACCGAAATAATTTCCATTGAAATTAACGGAAAGAAAAAACAAGTTGAGCATTATTTAGGCTGTTACATAGATGAAAAAGAAATAACCACTTCACTTCTCAATCTGGGAAATAAAATTGATGAAGTAGTTAAAACAAGGCGTTGGATTGGAGAAAAAACATATTAGAGAGTGGCGAAGAAAAAATTATTACCCGTAGAATTTAGAGGAGAAAAGCGATGCAGACAGTTTCAGAAAAAAGTTACAGCAAAATGTTTATTCCGAATAATTCCGGCACGATGCGTTTTAAGTTCGAGGAGAATAATAAACCGTTTAGATTTACCGATGATGAATTTTGGGATTTCTGCCGTCAAAACGCTGATTTGCGAATCGAGATGACCAAAGAAGGAGACGTGATAATTATGCCGCCGACGGGAAGCGAAACGGGCGATAGAAACGCCGAAATTACAATGCAGTTAAGAATTTGGGCGAAAAAAGATAAGCGCGGCAAAAGCTACGATTCTTCGACCGGATTCAAATTACCGAACGGCGCGACCGTTTCGCCTGATGCTTCTTGGGTTTTAAGTGAAAGACTGGAAAAATTTACTGCCAAACAGCGCGAAAAGTTTTTGCCGCTGTGTCCCGATTTCGTTTTGGAATTGCGCTCCGCGTCAGACAGTCTGAAAATAACGCAAAATAAAATGCAGGAATACATCGAAAACGGCGCACGACTCGGTTGGCTGATTGATCCGAAAAATAAACTGGTTCATATCTATCGTGCCAACGGTGAAATCGAAGTTTTAGAAAATCCGCAAACGGTTTCGGGCGAAGATATTTTAGTAAATTTCGAACTTGATTTAACTGAGATTTGGTAGAAAATAATCGGTTGAAGACGGCAGCGAAGTGAAAATGACCAAAGCCGAACTCATCACGATGATCGAAAACGCCGGATTTGAAGCCGTCGAGCGCGACACGGTTTATAATCGTGTGGAAAAAGCGGCGGCGTAAAAAGAAAGGGGAACATCAAATTGTGTTCTCCTTTGCCATCTGCCGACTTCAAATATAAACTTTTAACAAATCATTATTTTACTTCCCAAAAACTGATTGTTCTTTGACTGCCGAAAAGTTTTATCGGTTCAAAAGCATAGATATACTTGCCGTTATCAAGCCAGCCGGCTTCGCCGAGACCGCTTTTCTTTATCTGATTTTTTTTATCGTATTTTACCTTTTCAGGATCGAAAAGTGCCTGGACGGAAATGCCGGTTTCTGCATCGAAAACTGCCGTCACATCATCACCGTAAAGCAAAATGTAACGATAATCAGGACTAAATTTCGCATATTCGGTGTTTTCGGTGTCGCCGCTTGTTGATTCCATCGTTATCGGATCATATTTTTGTTCGGTCTCCGTGTCTAAACCGATGGTGTAGAATTTGTTCGCCGCTACATTCCACACGTAAAATGAACCGATATTTTGTTCGTAGAGATATTTACCATCAGGCGTAAATTTTGCAATAAAACTGGCGGCAAAGGGCGCGGTAAGTTTAAGTTTTCCGGTCGTAATATCGTAAAATTCCGTTCGCGGTGCTTTTTTCTCCTTTCTGTTTGTGCGCGATACCGCCAATAAATTTTTCTCTTCGGTAAAAAAAACATAATTGAAACGCTCGCTGTCCCTGTCGCGGACGATCTCGTAAAGCGGTTTGTCGCCGCCTGCCAATTCATAAACCGAAACTTTGCGGTCATCGCGGACGACGATGTATTTTCCGTCTTTGGTCGCGCCGTAAAATTCCATCGTATCTTTCGGATTGTCGGACGCAAGTTCATATTTCAGAGTCGTTTTTCCTTGTATGTCGTAAACGCGGATTTTGTTGTCGGCTTTAATAACGACAAATCTTCCGCCGACGATCTGCCGGAAACTCAAATCTTCCTTCGGATTTTGCGGCGCGAGCGCGAAAATCGGTTCACCGTTTCCCGCAACATCGTAAATGCGGATTTGTTCATCGAGTTTGCCGACGATAAATTTTTGATTAACAATCTTTTTCAGATCGAAATCATTTTTCGGATTCGGACTCGATATTTCAAATTTCGGTTTGCCGTCGCCGTCAATTTCCCATACGAAAACACGATTGTCGCGTTTCGAGATCAGAAAATTTTCATTCGGAGTAACGATCGTGGTTTGAAAAGTAGTGTCCGGTTTCAAATTCTCGGCGGAAAACTGCTTCTCTAATGCGCCGGTTTTGACATCTCTCAAAGTCAGCGTATCGCCTTGTTTGTTGGTGATTGCCGACCACGAAAATTTCGTGTCGCCCGAACCGACGAGAATTTTTTTCTCGTCCCGAATTATCTGATGCCATTTGTAATCTTTTACCGAAACGAGGTCTTTGCGCGAAAAATCGTCTATGTTCCAACTTGCAAAAGCTGTGTCGAGATCATCATTTCCAAACGTCATAATCTCATTTTTTTGTTCGTCGTATGCGACATAATCGGTTGAAACACCGGGCAAATCCAAAACCGCAAGCTGTTTGAGCGTTTGCAGATCGCGGACAATTGCCGAATTATTTTCGCTTGCGCCTACTTTTTCGACTGTAATAATCCATTTTCCGTGCGGTTCGACGACGAACGGTTTCCAATCGAGAGCCTGCGGAATTCCCAAAAGCAGATAAGTGCTGACAAATCCGCGCGGCGCAAATTGCGAAAGTTCGTGTGAAACGGAATTTAGCAGTTTGGCATTTTTAACATCCCAAAGTTGTAAATTTTTCTCGCCGATTATCAAAACCTTCGAGCCGTTCTCCAAAAATTCGTGAGTGACGATCTTGTCTTCATCGTTTGTAAAGCCGATTTTCGCCTTAAATTCGATAACATCCGCATTACCCGCAAACACGAAAATGCAGAAAATTAATAAAATCAAAATCAGATTTATAATTCTCATTTTTAGACCTCCGAATATTTATGAAAAAATAATATGCGACTGAAAATTCAGGGCTTTAAACCTTTGATAATTATTTTTTCTAACAAAAGATTGATTTACTGCTAAAAATAAAAATATCACAATTTTCGGAGATCGAATGTAAAATTTTGTAAATTAACGTTTTATATACGATTTCGCCGATATTTATGAGTTACCGGACGGCGGCGACCGACACCGATGGCGTTTTTGGAAATTATCAATGTCGGCGGAAGTTGGCGGCGTTTGAATTCATTTGCCGGAGATTCGACTTTATTTAAAAGCGTATAAACCAATTCGCCATCGTGTCCGAGCGCAATTATTGCTTCGGGAGCGAGTTTGTTTTCAAAATATTGTTTCAAGATCGGATCCATCAATTCATATGGCGGCAGAGAATCTTGATCGAACTGATTCGGCGCGAGTTCTGCTGACGGTGCTTTTTCGATTATCTCATTCGGAATAATTTCGCGTCCCGCCGATTCGTTGATGTGGCGCGAGAGCGCGTAAACTTCGGTTTTTAAAACGTCGCCGATGACCGCCAGACCGCCATTTGTGTCGCCGTAAAGCGTGCAGTAACCGACGGCGAGTTCGCTCTTATTTCCCGTCGCTAAAACCAATCTTCCTTCGGCGTTTGAAATGCTCATTAAAATCACGCCGCGCAGGCGCGACTGCATATTTTCCGCCGCGAGATTTTCGCCGCCTTTGGTCGGTTTTTGAAAATGCAGTTGATTCAGTAGAACTTCAAACGCGCCGGAGATAGGTTCGATTCTCGATTCGCAACCGAGATTTTTAATTAACTTTTCCGAATGTGAAACGCTGCCTTTCGACGAAAACGGCGACGGCATCATCACGCACAAGACATTTTCGCCGCCGAGAGCTTCCGCCGCTAAAGTTGCGACAATCGCCGAATCAATTCCGCCGGAAAGTCCGAGAACTGCGGTTTTGAAACGGTTTTTGTGCGCGTAATCTTTGATTCCCAAAACCAACGCTTGCCGAATCGCTTCGAGTTCGTCGCCCGTGATTCCGCGCGAATCGGGTTTTCTGACATCGATTTCGACCGTTCCGACAAATTCCTCAAACGCCGGAGCCTGCAAAATAATGTCGCCTTCTTCATCGGCGACTAAACTCGCGCCGTCGAAGATAATTCCGTCATTTCCGCCGACGAGATTGACAAAAACGACCGGAATTTTCTGCGCTTTGGCACGGTGCGCGACCATATCGCAGCGCAATTTTATTTTGCCTTTGTTATACGGCGACGCGTTTATCGAAACGATTACGTCCGCGCCTTGATGAATCAGCTCGTCCGCCGGATCTTCGTCGTAAAGTCTTTCCTTCCAGAAAGTTTTGTCGTTCCAAAAATCTTCGCAGACGACAACGCCGAGTTTTTTGCCGCCGATCTCAAACATCGAACGCTTTTCCGACGGTTCAAAATAACGCGGATCGTCGAAAACGTCGTATTCGGGCAAAAGCGATTTGTCGGCAAATCCGATGAGTTCGCCGTCGTGAATGACCGCCGCCGAATTAAAAAGCCTGCGCCCATCGGTTTCCACATTTTTGCGAATCGTGCCGATAATTACAGTCAACCCTTTCGACGCTTCGATGATTTTCTGCAAATGCTGATCGGCGGTTTCGATAATATCGCGGTCGAGAAACCAATCCTGCGAAGTGTAACCGTGCGTTGCAACTTCCGGCAAAACAACCAAATCCGAACCGTCTGCGCGCGCTGTTTCGATGGCTTTTAAAATCTTCGCCGTGTTTCCCTCAAAATCGCCGTTCGTCGTGTTAATCTGTCCGATTGTTACTTTCATTTTTCGAGAAATTATTGGGAATTTGAGAGATTTTTATTTTTCAAGTTTTTCACTTTTCTTAACCATTGTCAGACGATTTCCGCGTTCGTTGTAGATAACTTCGTCCATAATATTGTAAATAAAAAATACGCCGCGACCGGATGTTTTGAAAAGATTGTCCGGGTTTGTCGGATCGGGAATTTGCCGGATGTTGAAACCTTCGCCTTCGTCTTCGATGGAAAATCTGGCTTCGTCGGGCGAAACGTCCGCTGTAATTCGGACGAATTTTTCCGCGTTGAATTTGTTGCCGTGTTTGACGGCGTTGACGAACGCTTCGTCTAGAGCGATGAAAAGATTTGATTGTTCGGGATTGATGATGCCGTTTTTTTCGACTCGCTTCATCAGATAATTCAAAATATCGTGCATCAGTGAAATTACGCTCGGAATTTCAAATTCGATTTTTTCGTGACGATTTTGGACGGAATCGAAACGGTCAATATATTTGAGTTTGTAATTCAGTGTCGTCGAAACGAGATTTTTTAATTCTTCTTCGTTGAAATTGTCCGTTGAATAATTGGCAAAACAAATCTTAAATGCTTTGATATGACTGCGCCCGTCTTGGACGGCATCGGGCAGACATTCGTTTTCTTCGGCGAGCGATTCTTCATTTTCTTTCGGCAAATGTCCGCCGTCTAAATCCGTGATTATCACGTCGAATTTTTCATTTTCCAATAAACCGAGCGCAAGTTCGCGTTCTTCGGTAACTTTAACGAAATGTCCGAGTTTGGTAAATTCACCGTTCAGAGCCGTGCTTAGATCGTCGTAATCGTCAATTATCAGGATTTTTTTTTGCATTCTTTTTTTACAATTTTTCTGATTTTGTCGGGCGGTTTCTTCAAAGTTACGCTAAAATAAATGCGTTTGTTGCAATCTTAAACCATTCAAACGATTTTTTTCTAACCGATGAGCGAAAATTTTCCGGCAGTTTATAATCAGAGCGATCTTTCGGCGTTTCCTTTGAGCAAAAGAATTTTGCTTCATATTGCCGATTGGTCATTTTATTTGCTGATAAAAGTTATCGGCAAAACATTAAAATTCGAGCGTGAAGGTTGGGAAAATTGGGAAAAAATCGAAACTGCCGGCAAAGTTCCGGTGATGACTTTCTGGCACAACCGGATTTTCGGCGCGACTTATTATTTTAGAAATCGCGGCATCGTCGTAATAACTTCGCAGAGTTTCGACGGCGAATATATCGCAAGATTTATCAAGCGTTTCGGTTTCGGCGCGGTGCGCGGTTCATCAACGCGCGGCGGAATCGGCGCACTCGTCGAAATGATTCGCCTGATGAAAAAAGGTCTGCCGATGGGATTTTCGATTGATGGTCCGAAAGGTCCAAAATATGTGGCGAAAGCGGGCGCGGTTTTGTTGGCGAAAAAGACGGGAAATCCGCTGATGCCGTTTCTGGTCGAAACCGAAAAATATTGGCAGTTTTCAAAAACTTGGGACGATCTGCAAATTCCGAAACCGTTCAGCCGCGCACTGGTTTTGATCGGCGAACCGATCTACGTTGACAAAAATGCGTCGGGCGAAGAGATCGAAAAAATGCGCGAACTATTGCAGGAAAAACTCGATGAACTCGTGGAAATTGGTGAAAAATGGAGAAATGGAAAAATGGAAAAGAGAAGAAAGTCAGAAGAGAAAGGGAAAAGTCTTTCTTAATTTCGTTTTTCTTGAGCGCGAAATTGCGAATGCGTGATAAACTTTTTGAATATAAATTGCGGTTTAATTTTTAAGAAAAACAGGAGAAGACAAAATGTTTGAATCAATTATCGGTGAAGCCGATGCTAAGTTTGAGTTGGGAAAAGAGAAAGCCGGAATTTTACTTACGGCGATTTTAGATTTTATAAAACGCGACGGTTTTTCAGGATTTGCGGCGCGATTTAAAGATGTCGGACTCGGCGATTTGCTGAATTCGTGGGTCGGCACGGACGCGAACACGCCGATCTCGAACGAGCAGACCGAATCGGCGTTCGGCGAAGACACGCTGAAGAGTTTTGCCGACAAAACCGGACTTGATTACAAAACCGCGACATCGGCGACGGCGTTTATAATTCCACACATCGTTGATACTTTAACGCCGAACGGAATGATGCCGAACGATGCAAATCTGGCGGCGATGCTCGGCGACAGTTTGCCTGCGGCGAATGCGGTTGGAGCGGTCGCCGGAGAACCGTTCGACAGAATGGATGCGGCGGTTGGGAGTTCGGCGGTTGACGAATATGCGGCTGATGATTTGGCAAACGAAAATCCGGTTTTGAAATGGCTTTTGCCGCTGATAATTCTGGCGATTATGGTGATTCTCGGATTCTGGTTCTGCGGAAAATCAACGCCCGTCGCAATGAATGTCAATACGAATATGAATTCGGCAAATTCAAATGCGAATATGTTGAAATCGAACGCAAATTCGGCGAATTCAAACGCGAATATGATGAATTCAAACGCGAATGACGGAGCAAATAATTCGACAGCAGCGACGACGAATGAAAACAGAACTTTAACCGAAGTCACTCTGCCCGACGGCACGAAGCTTCAGGCTTATCCGAACGGCATCGAAGATCAATTGATAAAATTCCTTCAATCCGACGAATACAAAAACGCGACTGACGATAATCTGAAAAATAAATGGTTTAATTTTGACGATTTAAATTTCAAATTCGGCACGACCGAACTCGTTCCCGAATCGAAACGTCAATTAGATAACATCGTCGCAATCTTAAAAGCGTTTCCTGCCGCGAAAATAAAAATCGGCGGTTACACTGACAAAAAAGGCGATGATGCGGCGAACAAAAAACTCTCCGACAACCGCGCAAAAGCCGTTAAATCTGCACTCGAAAAAGACGGAGTCGGCGCACAAGTTCCCGAAGCGGAAGGTTACGGCGAAGAATTCGCAACCGTTCCCGAAACTGCCGGCGACGCGGAACGTCTGGTTGACAGAAAAACTTCCGTTCGTTTGATAAAATAAAAACTCAATAATTTTAGCCGGAAAAAGGCGATTTGTTTTACAAATTGCCTTTTTATTTTTTAGGAACGCTTAAAAATTGAGTGTTCCTTTTTATTGTTTAAAAATAAATTTTATATTTCCGTCAAATTTTGCTTTAATTAAAATATGCAGGGAACAAAAACGTACAAAAACGCGCCGGAAGATTTGAAAGTTTTTTATTCGGAAGTCCGCGATCACACCGTAAAACTTTGCGAACCTTTAGAAATCGAAGATTACATTCCGCAGCCGACGGAAGACGTTTCGCCGCCGAAATGGAACATCGCTCATACGACGTGGTTTTTCGAGGAAATGATCTTGAAGAAATTTGCCGAAGGTTACGAAGAATTTAACCCGCAGTTCGGCTTTCTTTTCAACAGTTATTACAACACACTCGGCGAGCGCACGAAACGCGATATGCGCGGCAGTATTTCGCGCCCGACGGTTTCTGAAGTTTACGAATACCGCGAATATGTTGACGGGAAAATGAAAGAATTCCTGAAAACCGTCTTGCCGGAAAACGTCAAAGAACTCGTCGTTTTAGGATTAAATCACGAACAACAGCATCAGGAACTTTTCTTAACGGATTTTAAATTTACTTTGTCCTGCAATCCGCTTTTTCCGGTTTATAAAGATGATTTTGCGCTCGTTGAGATCGGCGAATTTGAAAATAATCAATCAATCGAAATGGAAGGCGGAATTTACGAGATCGGTTTTGTGGGCGAAGGTTTTTATTTCGATAACGAACTCGGCAGACATCGCGTTTTTTTGGAAGATTTTGCGATAAATAAAAATCCGGTAACGAACGGCGAATTTTTAGAATTTATCGAAGACGGCGGTTACGAAAATCACATTCTCTGGCATTCCGAAGGTTGGGATTGGGTGAATAATAATCAGGTAAATTCGCCGCTTTACTGGAATAAAATCGAAGGCGAATGGCATCAATTTACTTTGGGCGGTTTGCGGAAAATCAACGAAAAAAATCCGGTCTGCCACGTTTCGTTTTACGAAGCGTCGGCGTTTGCCGAATGGAAAGGTTTGCGTCTGCCGACTGAATCCGAATGGGAAGCATCAAGCGAAATGTTTGATTGGGGATTGCGTTGGGAATGGACGAATTCGGCGTATTTGCCATATCCGAAATTTTCAAAAGCAGAAGGCGCGATCGGCGAATATAACGGGAAATTTATGATAAATCAGATGGTTCTGCGCGGCGCGTCGGTCGCCACTTCAAAAGAACACAGTCGCAAAACTTATCGTAATTTTTTCCATCCGCATCTGCGCTGGCAGTTTACGGGAATTCGTCTGGCTAAATAAAACTTAAATACAAAGTTGGCTGAAAGTTGACTGAGTTGACCGAGTTGGCTGAGTCACAGCAAGGAATTTAACTTAGTCAACTCAGCCAACTCTCAGTCAACTTAGAAACAAGGGGGAAATTTAATGCAAAGCGCAAGCGAAACAAAAAAAGATACATTTGCCGAAGATGTTCTGGAAGGCTTGTCTTCAAATCCGAAATTTTTATCGTCGAAGTATTTTTACGATGATGAAGGTTCGAGGCTTTTTCAGAAGATAATGAAAGTGCCGGAATATTATCTTACGCGGAGCGAATACGAGATTTTCAACGAGCAAACGTCAGATATTTTCGAGGCTTTCGGGGCAGATTCCGCAAAGTTCGACTTGATCGAACTCGGCGCGGGCGACGGCGTGAAAACTTCCGTTTTGGTTGATTATTTTCTCAAACAAAACGCAGATTTTCGTTATGTTCCGATTGATATTTCATCCGAAGCTTTGAATATTCTGGACGAAAAATTCAAAAAGCAATTTCCCGATCTGAGGGTTCAACTCGAACAGGGCGATTATTTTAAAACGCTCGAAACTTTTAAAGAAAAATCTGATAAAGAGAAAATTATTTTATTTTTAGGCTCGAATATCGGAAATTTCAGCGAAGAACAGGCACTTGAATTTTTTAAACATCTGCGTGAAGTGATGAACGAAAACGACTCTCTTTTTATCGGTTTCGATCTGCACAAAAACCCGGAAACGATTTTGCGTGCTTATTCCGATTCTCTCGGCGTGACGCGAAAGTTTAATCTGAATTTATTAAAACGAATCAACCGCGAACTCGGCGCGAATTTCGCTGTCGAAGAGTTTGAACATTACGCTAGTTATCACCCGACGGAACGGGCGGCGCGTTCGTTTTTAATAAGCCAGATTGACCAGATAGTTTTTATCGAGTCTTTAAATAAGGAATTTGAATTCAAGCAGTGGGAACCGATTTTTATGGAAGTTTCGCAAAAATATAATCTCGAAATGATCGAGAAACTTGCGAAAGAAAGCGGTTTTGAAATTGTGAAGAGCTTTTTCGACGAAAGCCGATTTTATACGAATTCGCTCTGGAAACCTTTGTAAACAAATGAAAAATTATGAAATACATCGCTATAATCTCAATGACACTCGGCTTAGTTCTCGCGTTAATTTGGCTGATACAGGAAATTTCAACCGTAAAACTTTTAGATAATCCGTTAAGCGGAGCAATCGGTTTTTCGCTTTTGGGATCAACTCTCGGCTATTTTGCTAAAACAAAATCCGATAAAAATTAATTGAAATTTACAATCTTTAAATTTGATTCGCTCGCATCAACTAATACGGAAGCGGTAAATCAAGCGAAACGCGGCGCGGATGAAGGTTTGTGCGTTGTTGCAAAACAGCAAACTGCCGGACGAGGACGGCACGGCAGAAATTGGGTTTCAAACGAAAATGCCGGACTTTATTTCAGCATCGTTCTGCGCCCGAAAGTTGAAATGAAGTTTTTGCCGCTTTTGACTTTGATGAGCGCGGTCGCCGTCGCGGACGTTTTGCGCGAAATTTACGGTTTGAAGCCTGATATAAAATGGGCGAATGATATTCATTTAAATGATAAAAAAATCTGCGGAATTTTGGCGGAAACAGCGGAAACTCCGAAAGGTTTAGCCGTAATTGTCGGCATCGGAATTAATTTGGATTCAAATGCTTTTCCCGAAGAATTAAGCGAAATTGCGACTTCGATCGAAGAAGAAACCGGACAAAAAGCGGACGCGGAAGAATTGTTAAATGCACTGACCAGGTTTTTTAATTATTTTTACGAGATTTTTTCGGGCGAAAACGGCGCGAAAGATATCTTGGACGAATGGAAAAAGCGTTCGTCTTATGCGTTTGGCAAGGAAGTAAAAGTTAAACTCCAAAATCAAGAATTTTGCGGCACGACTGACGGTTTGGAAGAAAACGGCGCGTTGCGCGTTCGGTTGGAAAATAACGAATTGAAAATCGTGCAAGCCGGAGATGTCGAACGTCTGCGGCGCGTGTGATTGAACAAAGCGTTTGAAAAGTGATAATCTGTTTCTGGCTTTATTTTATTTTTATAAAGAGATTTTTATGGATAACGAATTTGATTTTGAAGACGACGATTTCGGTTTTGAGCAAGAAGATCCGGGATTTGAAGTTGGTACTGATTTCGACAGCGACGATTTTGAAGATTACGAAGACGACGAGATCGAAATGGACATTCGCACGGTTGTTTTGTCGAAAAACAATATGGTCGGACTTCTGTGTATGAAAACGTCGGTCGAAGGCGGCGCGATCTGCCGCGTTGATCCGCGCGAGAATAATCCTTCGGTGCAGATTTACGATAATCCTGATGCGGCGGTCGAATGGTTTAACAAAAGTTTGAACTCGAGCCGCAAAAACGGTTGGAAACTCGTCTATGACGGTTTGCCGTTGATGGGTTGAAAAATTAAAAATTAAAAATTAAAAAGGCAAAAGGCAAGAATTTGTCTTTTGCCTTTACTTTTTATGTTATTAACAATTGATATTGGAAATACGACGACTAAATTCGGTGTCTTTGACGGCGAAAATCTTGTCGAGAAAATTACCAAACCGACAATTCGACAGCAGACCGCCGAAGAAATAAAAGATGTCATCGAAACGCTGTTAGGATTTTCGATTAGAAATGTCATCGTTTCATCCGTCGTTCCGCCGCTCGATGAAGCTTACAAAAAACTTTCGGAAAATTATTTTCATTCGACCGCAATTTTTGTAAATTCGGAAACGGATTTCGGTCTGGAAATCAATTACGAACAAAAGGAAAATCTCGGTTCCGATCGTTTAGTTACAGCGTTTGCCGCTTCTGCAAAATATAGCAAACCTTGCATCGCCTGCAATTTCGGAACGGCGACGACGATTGACGGCGTAAATTCAAACAACGAATATCTCGGCGGCGTGATCGTGCCGGGAATGAAAACTTTCGCCGATTCGCTTCACCTGAAAGCGGCGAAACTTCCAAACGTCGAAATCATTAAAACGACGAGCATTTTCGGCAAGACTTCTGCCGGTTCGATTCAGACGGGAACTTTTTTCGGTTACATCGGCTTAATTGAAAAAATTATCGGACAGATGAAAAAAGAATTAGGCGGCAACCCGAAAATTATTGCGACGGGCGGATTTTCCGGTTTTATCGGCGAAAATTGCGATCTGATAAAAATTGTTGACGAGAATTTGATGCTTGACGGTTTGCGGTTGATTCACGAATCAGGTGAAAAGAAGAATTTTGCCCGCGAATAAACGCGAATAAAATCGAAATCAAAACTTCATTATCTATCAATTATCAACTATTATCTTTTAACTATATTATAGATTTATCTTTTCAAAACCCCGATAAAATAGTTAATAAATGAAAGATAAAAGTTGATAGATTAAATCCTTTGAAATCCTGTTATAATTTTAATTTATGGAATTAACCGTCGCCGTTACGGGCGCATCAGGCACGATTTACGCGCAAAGAACGCTTGAACTTCTGGCGGCAAGCGGCGTTGTTTCGCAGATAAATTTGATCTTGTCGAGCGTCGTTCCGACCGTCGCGCAAATCGAACTCGGCGTGAATTTGCGCGATGCAAATCAGAAAAAAATTAACGAATGGCTGAGTTTGCCGGAAGATTCTAAACTGATTCGTTTCTGGCAGATCGGAAATCTGGCGGCGAAACCTGCGTCGGGTTCTAATAAACAAGCGGGAATGATAATCGTGCCGTGTTCGATGGGGACGCTCGGCGCGGTCGCTTCGGGCGCGGGGACGAATTTGATTCATCGCGCGGCGGACGTTTGCTTGAAGGAACAGCGAAAACTCGTCATCGTGCCGCGCGAAACGCCGTTTAATCAGATTCATCTGGAAAATATGCTCAAATTATCAAAGATGAACGTCTGCGTTTTGCCCGCGAGTCCGAGTTTTTATCACAAACCTAAGACGATTGACGATATGGTAAATCACGTTTGTTACCGTATTTTGGATCAATTCGATATTCCGCATAACAAAAAAACGCAGTGGACGGGCGAGGAAATTGAAGTATGAAACGAAAGATATTTATTTTAACGATTTTAATTTTAGGCATTTTTCTGAATGTTCCGGCGCAGGAGCGTTTCGTAAAACCGGTGGATGAAGGAAATCAGGACGCTTCGTTTACTCAATTCAGAGAAAAAACGATCGCGGCGTTGAAGAAAAAAGATAAAAAATATTTGTTGAGTATAACCGACCGCAACATAAAACTCGGTTTCGGCGGTGTTGACGGAATCGAGAATTTTAAAAAAGATTGGAAAATCAACAGTCCGAACAGCGAAGTTTGGAATGAATTGCTCGCAATTTTTACGAACGGCGGGACTTTTTTCAAAGAAGCGAAAGTGAAAAATTCTCAGTTTTGTGCGCCTTACATTTTTACGAGTTTTCCCGAAGATTTAGACGCGTTTGAATATAATTCGATTTTCGGCGAGAACGTAAATTTGCGAGAGAAACCGGATTTGAATTCAGAAGTTATCGCGCAATTATCTTACAATGTCGTAAAAGTTGATTTTGAAAAATCCGTTAAAAATGCGAAAAACGGAGAAACTTTTGAGTGGTATAAAATAAAAACTCTCGGCGGAAAAGAAGGTTTTGTCAGCGCGGAATTCGTCCGCAGTCCGATTGGTTATCGCTCTTGTTTTGAAAAACAAAAAGGGAAGTGGAAAATGACGGCTTTTCTTGCCGGTGATTAAAGAAAAATGGAAAAAAAATCGGTTGAAAGATTTTCAGATCGCGTTGAAAATTATGTTAAATATCGTCCGAGTTATCCGAAAGAAGTTTTAAATTTATTTCGTGATGAAATGAATTTAGGCGAAAATTCCGTAATCGCCGACATCGGTTCGGGGACTGGAATTTCGGCGAAACTTTTTCTCGAAAACGGGAATAAAGTTTTCGGCGTTGAACCGAACGCGGCGATGCGCGAAGCGTCGGAAGAGTTTTTGAGCGAATTTAAAAATTTTACGAGCATTGACGGAACGGCGGAAAATACGACGCTTGATGAAAGTTCGGTTGATTTCGTCATCGCGGCGCAGGCATTTCATTGGTTTGATAATGACGATTCGCGGCGTGAATTTAAACGGATTTTAAAAGACGGCGGTTTTGCCGTGCTGATGTGGAACGAACGTCAACTCGATACGAATGATTTTCTGAAAAATTACGAACAATTTTTGATTGATTACGGAACGGATTATGAAAAAGTCCGTCACGATAATATTAGTGAAGAAACTTTGAAAAACTTTTTCAAAACCGATTTCAAAAGATTTTCGACCGTAAACATTCAAAGGCTTGATTTTGATGGGTTGAAAGGCAGATTATTGTCGTCTTCGTATATGCCGACGGAAGAAAATCCGCGCTATGAAGAGATGATTTTAAATCTCAAACGGCTTTTTGATAAATACGCCGAACAGGGTAAAATACAAATCTTGTATCACACAAATATTTTCTATTCGCAAATTTGATTATGACAGAAAAAAGAACGATTACCGTCGCGCATTCGCCGGATTCGGACGACGCTTTTATGTTTTACGGTTTGGCAACGAACAAGTTGGAAACCGACGGTTTGAAATTTGAACATACTTTAAAAGACATTCAAACTTTGAACGAAGACGCGATGAACGGCGTGTTCGACGTTACGGCGATCAGCTTTCACGCTTACGCATATATCTCGGATAAATACGCGCTTTTGCCGCACGGCGCGAGCATCGGCGACAATTACGGTCCGATTCTCGTCTCGAAAGAACCGCGCAAACCGGAAGAAATTTCGTCAATGAAAATCGCTATTCCCGGCGAAATGACGAGCGCGTTTTTGGCGATGCGGATCTATAATCAGGATTTTGAATACGGAGTCGTGCCATTCGATAAAATCATTGACGAAGTTCAAAACGGGAATTACGACGCGGGACTTTTGATTCACGAAGGTCAGTTATTTTACAAACAGATGGGCTTGGACAAAATTCTCGATCTCGGCGAATGGTGGCACGAGCGCACGGGTTTGCCGCTGCCGATGGGCGGAAATGCGATCCGGCGCGATCTCGGCGAAGAATTGATGCACAAAGTTTCAAAATGTCTTCACGAAAGCATTCAATATTCGATGGACAACCGCGAAGACGCTCTGGCGTATGCGATGCAGTTCGCCCGCGATATGCCGCCGGAATTAGCCGACCGTTTTGTGGCGATGTGGGTCAATAATATGACTCTCGATTACGGCGAACGCGGGCGCGAAGGTGTCAGAAGATTATTGGATGAAGGTGTAGAAAAAGGAATTATCAAGAAAGCTGTAACGCTTGATTTTATCAGTTAAAAGAAAAGTCGAATTTTGATTTATGGTGCGGAATTTATGTTCCGCACCTTTTTTTACTTTAAAACGAAAGTCAACTTTCGGACGCGCACACGCATCTATTTCTTAGCATTTAGAAAAAGTGTTTGATAAATATTATGAAAAACGTGCGATTATTTTCTTTTTTGATATTAACTTTTTGTTTTCTGACAGTCGGAATTTCGGCGCAGGTCGGTCAGATTGTCAGCGGTAATTTGAGTCAAGCCGAAAGTGATAAAATTGTCGAACAATTTACCGATAATGAAGTGAAATTCCGCGAGGCTTTGAATAGTTATGTTTTCAAACGCACCGCGACGGTCAACACTATCGGAATGGGCGGACAAATTACCGGAACTTATCACACGATCACTTCAATGACGTTTACTCAAGACGGCAAAAGGCTTGAAAAAGTTTTGTATGCGCCGATGCCGACGACTCCGCCGGGATTTATGACTTCGCAGGATTTGCAGGATTTGGGCGGCGTTAATCCGTTCGCGCTTCAGCCGAAAATGATTGACCAGTATAATTTCAATTTCGTCGGCAAACAGAAGATAGATTTTCTAAATTTATATGTGTTCGACGTTACGCCAAAACAAATTCCGTCCGTAAAATCGGGGATTCGGATGTTTACCGGCAGAGTTTGGGTTGATGACAAAGATTTACTGATCGTCAAAACGAAAGGTAAAGCAGTTCCCGAAACGAAGGAAAATAAATTTCCGGTAGTCGAAACGTGGCGCGAAAACATTGACGGCAAATACTGGTTTCCGTCATTTGCCAGTTCGGACGATGAACTGGTTTTCGACAGCGGCGAAGTTTTAAAAATTAAGATGCGCGTTTATTTCAAAGATTATTCGCTCGGCAGAACCGAAGTTACGATTTTAGATGATGAAACTGAAATTGTGCCGGAAGAAAATGCGCCAACCGGAGATGTTCCGCCGCCGCCGCCCGTGCCGAAGAAAGACAAACCTTAATAAATTCGTAAAATTCGGGAAATCCAGCCGCGAATAAAACAATTTAATTATTGTGCATTTTATTCGCGGCTAAACATTTAAGATCGTTTCCGGGACAGAGAAAAAGATTTCCGCGCTCTAGAAAATGATTTCCGGTGTAGAGAAAAAGATTTCCGCCGTGAGAAAAATATTTCCGGTGTAGAGAAAAAGATTTCCGGCACTCAGAAATTGATTTTCTGGAGTCAGAAAATGGTTTCCGGTGCGCCGGAAATGATTTCCGCTGAGAGAAAAAGATTTCCGGCGCACCGGAAATGATTTCCGAGTTACTGAAAACTATTTTCTCGGCGGCGGAAATGTTCTTCCGGTGTCCGAAAACTATCTCCGCGCCCGAATAAAAAAGATTTTAAAACCGGAATTCAAGACGCGCTTTGTTTGGCGAGTTCTTCCGCAATCGCAGTTCTAGTTTTTATTATCAGCTCGTCCATATCGTTTTCCGCCGTCAAACCTTTTGTTTCGATGGGCGGCAGAAAAACCATCTCGATTGTTCCCGCGTAAGCCGTGCCTTGCTTTTTGCCCATCAAAATGTCGCTGTTTCTGATGGCGACCGGAACAATCGGTGCGCCGGTTTGCAAGGCGAGATGAAACGCGCCTTTTTTTAACGGCAAAAGTTCTCCCGGCATCGCGCGCGTTCCTTCGGCGAAAATTCCGAACGAATAACCGTCTTCGAGAACTTGTTTCGCTCTTCGCATTGTTTCGAGTGCTTTTTCGGGATTACTGCGGTCAATCGCGATGATATTTACAAAACCCATTCCCTGACCGAAAACCGGAGCTTTCAGCAATTCCTTTTTCGCCACCAAACCGATTCTGCGTCCCGAATGTCCGAACATCGCCGCCGTGTCGAGATATGAACGGTGATTCGAGATGAAAATATAATTTTCGTTCTCATCGAGATCGTCGCGTCCGATGGTTTTGACCTTCACGCCGCACGCATCGAGCCAAGTTCTCGCGCCCCATAAACACAAAGGATAAAGCCACAGACGTTTTTTGATAATCACCAAAATCGCCATCAGAGGAAGCGCGGTAAACAACAGTAAAACCGACACGGAAATCCAACACCAAGCGTAACGGATTTTTCCCGCAAGGCGCGATTTGTTAGACTCTGTTTGTGGAAACACAATCTTTTCATCATTTTTTATTGCGAGGGAATAATTTTGCGTAATTTCGGATTTCATCGGTTTTCGGTCTCTTTTTTTCAGTCGTCGGTTTTTGATTATACTTCAAAACTTGCGATTTTCACCGCTCTGATTTTAATTTTTGCGGGTTTTACCGTTCAGGCGCAAACCGTCCCGTCGCCGAAGACGGTTCTCGGTTTTCATCCGACGGACGATAAAACGATTGCCGATTGGAAACAAATTACTGATTATTTCGCCAAATTAGATGCGGCGAGCGATAAAGTAAAAGTCGAAGAAATCGGCAAAACGACGCTCGGCAAATCGCAAATCGTCGCTTATATTTCTTCGGCGGAAAATATAAAGAATCTCGGAAATTACAAACGAATAAATCAGCAAATAAATGATCCGCGAAGAGTAACTGACAAAGGCGATATAAATGAAAGCGCGGCTTTAATCAATCAAGGTAAAACAATCGTCGCAATTTCCTGTTCGATTCACTCGACGGAAATCGTCGCGTCGCAGATGTCAATGAATCTCGCTTATGAATTGGCGATGGCGACGGACAAAACGACGCGGACGATTTTAGAAAACACGATTTTGCTTCTTATTCCGTCGGCAAACCCGGACGGAATTGACATCGTTGCCGATTGGTATCGCAAAACTCTCGGCACGAAATACGAGGGAAGTTCGCCGCCCGAACTTTATCATTATTACGCCGGACACGACGACAATCGCGATTGGTTTATGATGAATCTGGCGGAGACGCGCAATATCACGAAACTTTTCTGGCAGGAATGGTTTCCGCAGATCGTCTATGACATTCACCAGCAAGGACAAAACGGTTCCCGCTTCGTTCTGCCGCCGTTTTTCGATCCGCCGAATCCGCGCGTGTCGCCCGTAATTTTGCGCGAAGTCGGACTTTTGGGTTACAAAATGGCGGCTGATCTGCAATCGGAAAATGTTTCGGGCGTGGCGACCGATTCGACTTACGATACTTGGTGGCACGGCGGTTTTCGCTCCGCTCCGTATTATCACAATTCAGTCGGAATTTTATCGGAAACCGCGAGCGCAAATTTGATGTCGCCGGTGACGATCACGGAAGATGACCTGCGAAAAAGCCGCGGCGTGCGCGGTCTCGCGTCGCCTTTGCAGACGGCGACGAATTTCCCCGATGCGTGGCGCGGCGGCGTTTGGAGTCCGAAAGACATCGCCAATATCGAAATGATCGCGTCGCGTTCGCTTCTCGAAATGGCGGCGAAATTCCGCGTTCGTTATTTGGAAAACGCCAGAAATCTCGCAACCGCAAATTTGAAACCCGATGCAAACGAACCGCAAGCGTTCATAATTCCCGCAGGTCAACCGAGTCAGGAAACAGTTTCGCGCTTTCTCGAAATTCTGATGTGGCAGGGAATGGAAGTTCACCAAATGACGCACGAACTTCACATCGCCGAAAACGAAAAAGACAGAATGAATTTCGGCGAACAGCCCGCGAACAGTTTTTTGATTTTCGTCAATCAAACACAGAAAAATAATGTTCTGAGTTTGTTTGAAAAACAAGTTTATCCGAAACGCCTGAACGCGAACGGCGAAGCCGAAGTTCCGTATGATGTCGCGGGCTGGACTTTGCCTTTACAGATGGGCGTTGAAACAATTACGGCGTGGAATATTGAAGATTTGGAAAAACATCAAAACACGCTGAAACAAGTTGAAAACATCAATCAAGCCAGAAAAGTTTTGAATCTCAAACCGAATAAAACGCCGTTCGCAAAATTGCCGAATCCTTTGAAAACAAAACCGAAGATCGGACTTTACAAAGGAAACACGGGTTCGATGGACGAAGGTTGGACGCGGTTTGTTTTGGACAATTACCAAATTCCTTTTAATTCGCTTTCCGACGTGGATTTTCGCAACGACAAATTAAATTACGACGCGATAATTTTGCCTTCGATCAGCGAAAGAGCAATTGTAAATGGTTTGTCAGTTGATAATTATCCCGAAGAATTAACGGGCGGAATTACGACGGACGGCGTTACGAATTTAAAGAAATTCGTCGAAAACGGCGGGAAACTTATCTGCTTTGACGATTCGTGCGCGCTCGTTATCAAAACATTCGATCTGCCGATGAAAAACGCGCTCGACGGCGTAAAGCGTTCGGAATTTTACGGTCCGGGTTCGATATGGAAACTCGATGTTGATAAAAATAATCCTTTAACAAAAGGCTTGCCGAAAGAAACGCCCGCATATTTCATCAACAGTTCGGCTTATGAAATTGCGGACACAAGCAAAGTAAAATCCGTCGCCAAATACGCCGAAAATGATCTGCTTTTGTCCGGTTGGATTCTCGGCGAAAAATACGCCGCCGGAAAAACTGCGATTGCCGAAACAAACATCGGCAAAGGAAAAGTAATTCTTTTCGGATTTCGCCCGCAGCATCGCGGTCAAACATTCGGAACATTTCCATTTATCTTTAACGCATTGGAAAAATAAAATTATGGAAAACAATTGTATATTTTGTGAAATTGTTGCCGGAAATTCTCTGACATACACGATCTGGGAAGACGAAAATCACGTTGCGTTTCTGTCATTCAAACCAAATACGGACGGCGTTACGGTCGTCATTCCGAAAAAACATTATTCGAGCTACGCCTTTGATCTGCCGGACGAAGTTTTGCAAAATTTAATTCTCGCGGCGAAAACGGCGGCGAAATTGATTGATTCAAAATTTGAAGATGTCGGCAGAACCGCGCTCGTTTTTGAAGGCTTCGGCGTTGACCACGTTCACGCCAAACTTTTCCCGATGCACGGAACGAAAATGGAAAATTGGAAGCAGATTTCGTCGAGTGTTGATAAATTTTTCGACAATTACGAAGGCTACATTTCGTCGCACAACCACGAACGCGCCGATGATGAACATTTGTTGGAAATACAAAAAAGACTGCGATCCTAAATTTTTCCTAAAAATGTTAGGATATATACTAGATGAATGAGCGTTACAGCCGCCAGATTTTATACGGCGAAATCGGAAAAAGCGGACAGGAAAAATTATTAAATTCGCGCGTTTTACTCGTCGGATGCGGCGCGTTGGGAGCGTCGCACGCGGAGATTTTGGCGCGTGCGGGTGTCGGGTTTTTGCGGATTGTTGACCGCGATTTTGTCGAGTTTTCCAATTTGCAGAGACAGACGCTTTTTTCTGAAAATGATGCAAAGGAACGTCTGCCGAAAGCGGTTGCGGCGAAAAATCGAATAAAAGAAATCAATTCGGAGATCGAAGTCGAAGCGGTTGTTGCGGACGTTAATAATTCTAACGTCGAATCATTCGTAAAAGACGTTGATCTCATCCTCGACGGCACAGACAATTTTCAGATTCGTTATCTGGTCAACGACGCTTGCGTGAAAAATAATAAAACGTGGATTTACGGCGCGGCGGTTTCGTCTTACGGGACGACGATGACGATAATTCCGAATGAAACGCCGTGTCTGCGCTGTATTTTTGAAGAAATTCCAAACGCGGGAAGTGCGCCGACGTGCGACACGGCGGGCGTGATTCAGCCGATCATTACGAGCATTTCGGCGGTTCAGACGACGGAAGCATTGAAGATTTTGACGGGAAACGCAGAAGATTTGCACAAATCTCTGATTCAAATTGATGTCTGGGAAAACGTCTGGCGAAAGATAAAATTGAACGCGCCGGATGAAGATTGCGAGACTTGCGGAAAAAGAAATTTTGAATTTCTCGATGCGGAAAATACCGATTTTTTTACCGCGCTTTGCGGGCGCGATGCAGTGCAGATTCAGCCGCAGAATTCCGGCGAAATTGATCTGGAACAGTTAGCCTTAAAGTTAAAAAATCTGGGCGAGATCAAACTCAACGAGTATCTCTTGCGCCTGACGGTTGACGGTTACGAACTGACCGTTTTCAAAGATGCGCGCGCGATCATTCGCGGAACAGACGACGTTTCGATGGCGCGTTCGATTTATGCGCGTTATGTCGGAGTTTAGAAAATGGATAAGAACACATACACCAGAGAATAACTTAAAAGTTTTGGCGAGGGTTTTCCTGACAAGGGATTGTTCTGTGAAAAATGCAAAACTTTTATTCCTCAATTTAAGGATTTAAGCGAAAAAGACGAACGCAGAGTAAGAAATATCTCGAACATTCAACCGGTTTTGGCAATGCAAGAGTTAATGAATTTCACAGGTTGTTCTCGTAGATTTGCAAAAAGTTGGGTTTTGCACAAAGGAAATCCTGAAGTTATTTACAATTATCCGTGTCCCTATTGCGGTAAATCGCTTAGAACTTCACAAGCAAAACAATGCCGTTTTTGCAAGCGTGATTGGCACGATGAGAACAACATCAGATTTCTTTAATTTTTCCGCATTATCGTCTTTACCGCGCTTTTCGTAAAAGGAACGAGCGGAACGGTTCGCATAATTTGCAGATCTTCCGCAAAACTCGTGTCTTCGTCTAAAAATTTCAACATCTGCGAAGTTTTATTTTTGGCGAACAATTGTGTAAAAACGTCGTCCGCCGCGTGTCTTTTTTCTGATAGAACATTTAGCAAAACCGAATCGAGATAAGATTTCCAATTTTGGATTTTGGATTTTGGATTTTGGATTTTACCGGAATCTTCTAAATTTTCAACCAACTTTTGCAATCGTTTCTGTGTTCGCTGAAAACTGTAACCCGTTGAAGGTTTGACGTAGCCGCCTGCCGTGCCGATTCTAATCGTTTTCGACGACGGAAATTCTTCGTGCGGTTCGTCCGACATCGGAATTACGCCGGTTTCGGTTTCCGTGATTTTGTAATTTTCGATGTTTAATATCTCCTTGATGTATTTTCGCAGATAAAATTCGTATTCGTCTTTTTCTAAAATATTGTCCGAGAAAACGGTGAATTCGATCAACGCTTTTTTTTCGGAAAACGGGAGAATGTAAACGAAACGGCATTCGTTTTTTTGTTCGACGCGAAAATCGAAAAGCGTCGGCTCATTTGCGTTAAAAACTTCATTTTCCGTTTCGAGCAAAAATCCGTGAAAATGCTGAAACAGACTTTGATATTTCGGATCGTCGTAAGTTTTGCGCGTAAAGCTGTCGAAAACGAATTCGTCTGCCGCAAAATTTCCGGCGGAAGTTTTTACGGTTTCGTTTTCGATTTTTTCAATTTCGGTTTGCAGAAACGTAAAATTCGGATTTTCGCCGATTTTATCGAAAATGAACTCGTAAAAATCGGCGGCGCGAATCATTTTATATTCATATTCGCCAAGATCGAGCAATTCGGAAAATCCGTTTGTGCCGTGAAACCAAGTGTTTTTCCATTTTCGGAAAACGATTTCTTCAAACGCCGAATTTTCTTTTTCCCAGAAACACCACGTATGATCGTTCGCATTTTTCGCGTCGCGGTCAATTATCAAAACTTTTTTGCCGCGCAGTTTCCGGCTTTCATTCAAATAAAAAGCCAGCGAAAGTCCCGCCATTCCGCTACCTGCAATTATGTAATCGAATGAATTTTCTGCCACGAGTTAAAGATTTGCACAAATATTTAAAATAAAAAAGTTCCGGCGTTTATAAACCGAAACTTAGAAATTAAACTTTTTCTTTTCATCATTCTTCCGAGACTTTGTTCATTTGATCTCGCTTGAGTTTAATTTCCTTCGGCACATCGCCGCTGATCGCGCCGCTCGTCGTTTTCCACGTTAGTTTTTCGCCGCTGATCGTAATTGTCGCCGTCGCCGGTTTTTTGCCGTTCGGCGGATCAACGTATATCACTTTTTCTTCATAACCGGGAACTGTGTTTTCGGGATCGAATTTAATTTCCGCCGTGTTGCCTTTGACCGTTCCGACAAACGGCGTTTGATTTCCGTCTTCGATTTGCGGTTCTCCGGCGACGAAATTTATCACGCTGTAAGTTCCTTCGATCTTGTCGCCGACTTGCGTTATAAAAAGCGAAAATTCCGTGTGTTCTTCGCCTTTTGGATTTAATTTTTCAGAATCCCAATTTCCGCCGAATTTTGCCGCCGTGTTTTTTGAATCGTCTGAAATGACGGGTTTGTTAACGTTTTCAGGTCTTATTTCAGCGTTTGATATATTGCTGATATTTGAATTATCCGGCGTTTTTAATTTTACCGTTTGATTGGGATTTTCCTGATTTGCTGTGCAGCCTACCCAGAATATTATGCCGCAAAACATTATTGTAATCTTATATTTTTTCACAATTTCCTCATTTTATCTATCTGATTTTTTATCAATGTTCTTAAATTTTTAACATTTCCAGATTCAGAGATTACAACGTCTTTTACGTTTTTCAAACCGCACGCATCGGAAACGATTGTGGGAATTTTATTTGAAACAGCTTGCAGAATTCGGCGCGGTTTGTGTTCGATGAATGCAGGAAGCACAATTAAATCGGCAGTTTCAAGCCAATTGTTTCCGCCTTTTTCCGCTTCAAATCCGCGCCAGAAATCCGCGCCTTCGATTTCTGCGCCGAGCGTGATTAGTTTTACGTCGAGTCCGCGAATCGCTTCGCGCAATTCATAACAACCTTTGCGCCCGACGGTCGAAGAAGGGAAAACGATTGTAAATTTTTCGCTTTCCGCTTTTTTTATTTCTCCGGTGTTTGGAATTTGCCAGTCTAAAAGTTCCGCTCTTTCGCCGAACAGTGAAGCGATTTCCGTGTGCGGCGTGATGATTTTATTTGCATTTTGTAATGCTTCCGATTCGGCTTTAACCAAATGTTCCACAGCGCGAAAATCCGCGAGAGTCGAACTTTCGGGATGAAGCGAAAAAGCGTGATCGAGCCGTTTCTGAATTTCGCTCATTGGCAGAGCCGTCATCAAAACATCGAAAGTTCTGCCGCCTAAAACTCCGCTTTTCCATAAAAACGGCAGAAGATTTTGCTGAACGACGATGTGCAGAACATCGTAACGTAATTTTTTCGCGTAACTTTCGGCAAGTTTTTTATACATCGCCAGCAGATTTTCCTGCCGCGCTTTGCCTTGTGTGGCGAGTTTGCGTGATTTGTAAGCGCGTTTCAGAGTTACGAAAAAACTTTGTTTCGTCTTTTCGAAGCCTTCCGAATTCCAGCCGTAATTCGATTTTTTGAAACGCTTTCCGTCGAGCGGTATTAGTAAAATGTCTTTTTCATTTCGCTCATTTTGGATATATTTATCAAATTCAGGCGAAAATTCGTCCGTTAAAAAAGCGGTTTTTCCGAATTTTATATTTTTTTCCGCCTTTACATTTCTAAAACAACTTTCAATTCCGCAAGTTGCGCACGAATTCGGGCTTAAATGATTTGACGAAACAATGTCGGATTTATCAATTCCTACAAATTTTTTCGCTTTAGTTTCGCTTTTGAATTTTACGGTCAGATGATCTTTTCCGAGAAACGCTTCGATGCGGAAATCGTTCGGAGAGAGAAAACGCAGATCAACATAATTCCAAAAAACGGTCGCATCGCGTCCTTTTTCGGCGAGTGAACCGTTGATAACTTGCGTGTGCGCGTGGCGTTCGATGATTTTGAAATTCGCCTTGAGCGCGGCATCGTAAAGAGCATTTGAAATCTGGCACAAACCGCCGCCGATATTAGGAATAAGGCAGCCTTCGCGCAATTCGCGCCCGACGACGAATCCTTTAACGCGAGACGCTTGACCGACATTTTTCCAAAAGCTGAAAACTTCTCCGGCGGGAATTTCCAAATCATTCAGACGTTTAACGGCAAGCCGCAGATTTTGGATTTTTCCGGCGAGCAAAAATTGTTCTTCCGCTGCGCTTTCCGTCCAGAGCGGCGTTTTCGATTCGGCAACGACGGGCGCGTCTTTTAAATTATTGCTGAATGACTGATGTTTAATTTTTGAATCGAAAAGATTTTCAACTCCGCGTTTTATCTGTAAAAGACTTGATTTGCCGCGAAAGACCAACGCTTGCCGGCGGTTGTGTGTTTTATTTCGGGTCTCCGTTTTCATATATCTGTAAGTCACTGCTAAAATACACGATTATGAACAAAATTTCCATACTTTTTTGCGTTATCTTTGTTTTAGCGACCGCAAATGTTTTTTCGCAGACGCGCGATGAAAAAATACGGACCAAAATTCGCGCCGTGATGGACGCACAAGCCGTAGATTGGAACGCGGGCGATATTGACGGATTTATGAAAGGCTACTGGAATTCGCCGGAATTGAAATTCGTCTCCGGCGATAATGTGACAAAAGGCTGGCAGCCGACACTTGAACGTTATAAAAAGAGTTACGATTCAAAAGCAAAAATGGGAGTTTTGACGTTTTCCGGTTTGGATATTACCGTTTTGTCGAAAGATTCGGCGGTCGTTCTCGGCAATTGGAATCTCGACAGGGAAGTTGACGGCAAAAAAGATAATCCGCACGGGAAATTCACACTGATTTTCCGCAAATTTAATGGCGAATGGAAAATCGTCCACGATCACACATCTTGATTTCAAAGTTTGAAATCTCAATTTATGAACAAACACCAGACCGACGCTGATATTAGAGTTGAAAAAGAAAAACCCGAATTAACCGAAGACGAAGAAAAACAAGTTCGAGAACGCGGTACACCGCGTGCGGCAGTCGTCTATGAAACCGTGCGCGAAGAAGGCGAATATGAGATGAGCCGGACGGTTTCCGCTCTTGCTTGGTCAGGACTTGCCGCCGGACTTTCGATGGGATTTTCGCTCGTTGCCGAAGGACTTCTTAGACATCATCTGCCGGACGCGCCGTGGCGACCGCTCGTTTCTAAACTCGGTTACAGCGCGGGATTTCTGATCGTCATTCTCGGTCGTCAACAGCTTTTTACGGAAAACACGCTGACCGTGATTCTGCCGCTTCTTCTGCGGAAGGATTTGAAAACCTTGAAATGTGTCTTTCGTCTCTGGACGACGGTTTTTCTTGCTAATATCATCGGTGCGCTGATCTTCGCTTTTGTCGTTTCGCACACATCGGTTTTCGATGAAGAAATGCGCCGCACGTTTACGGAGATCGGCGCGGCGGCGATGCACGGCGAATGGACGACGATTTTTGTAAAAGCGATATTTGCCGGTTGGCTGATCGCGCTGATGGTCTGGCTTTTGCCCGCCGCCGAATCCGCGCGAATTTGGGTGATAATTATAATGACTTATCTCGTCGCATTGAGCGAACTGGCGCATATTATCGCCGGAACGGTCGAAACTTCTTACGCTGTGATGACGGGCGCGGGAACGTGGTGGAATTATTTCGCAGATTGGATGATTCCTACATTATTGGGAAATATTCTCGGCGGAGTTTCGCTCGTCGCCGTTCTCGCACACGCGCAGGTAGTTAATGAAAAGAACGGGAAAAAACAATAAAATAATTACAAATCTTCTGTTTTTTTCTCTACCATTACCCAGACGCTGTTGTCGTATTGTTCATAAAGCATAGTAATATGAACAGTCTGAGGCGGTTTGAATGTGAAAACGAATTCGAATTCGTGATTAACGGCGCGATGTTCTATCAGATCGAGAAATCTGCCGTGAAAATCCTGAACATCGGTACAAGGCGCGACTTCTGTGAAGAAGTTTTTGCCTTTAACCTGTTCGGCATTGCGTCCGCTGAGTTCCGATTCTCCGGCGTTATAATTTAAAATTTTTCCTTCCGCATCAAGCTCTATTACTCCGTAAGGCAATGAGTCGAGTTGGTCGGGAGTCATTTTAGATAATTCGTCGGCGGTTTTTTTATAACTCATATATTTGATATTCGGAATTTAGATTTTGGTTATTTGTCGGAGTTAAAGATGAAAATACAAGACAATTTCGCATTCCTGATTTACTGATTGCCTGCTTCTTTCTTTCTTCCTTCTTTGGCATATTTCGCTACCTTTTCGCTGAATTCTTCGAGGTCGAAGATCGGTTTTGTAATATGCTCGTCGCAACCGGCGGCGAGGGAGTTTTTGCGGTCGTTGTTCATCGCGTGAGCAGTAACGGCGAGAATTGGCGTGTCTTTAAACTCGTCGTCATTTCGCAGTTTACGCACGATGTCGAGTCCGCTCATATTTCCGGGCAGACTGATGTCCATTAAAATGACCTGGGGTCGCATCTGTCGAATTTTTTCCAAACCATCTTCGGCATTCTCGGCGAAATCTACCGTATGTCCTTCCATTTCGAGAACTAATTTCATTAATTCCCGTGTGTCGAGAGCGTCCTCTATTATTACTATTTTTGCCATTATTCCTTGTTCTTTGGGATTATTCTAAATTTTTATTCCAAGGACGAATCTATTGTTACTTCTCGAGTTATAAATCATAATTTTAACTCGACATCAGATAAAAATATGAAACGACGGGGGAAAATCTTTTTATAATTTACCATTAAAGAAATTCAAATACTACTGATTGTCATTTTTGGATTTTATACCGATTTCCGCCAGAGTTTCCTGTAGTCGAATACCAAGATCGGGAAGCAGAAGATCGCCTTTGCGAATGACGTTGGCAATTTGACTGCTGATAAATGCGCGGTCGTCCGGCGTTAAATCTTTGCCCGTGATAACGACAATGGGAATTTCTTTTAACTCTTTATCCGAACGTATCCGCGCGATCAGTTCGTAACCGCTCATTCCGTTCGGCATATGAAGATCGGTCAAAATGGCGAGTGGCGGATTTTTTTTGACGAGCGAAACGGCGATATTTCCCGTCGCCGCGCTGCGCGTTTTAAAACCATCTTGTTCGAGCGCGGAAATGAGTAGTTCGCGCACGCCCTGTTCATCATCTACGACGAGAATATAGTCGTTTCCACGCGCATTCGCGCCATTGTCCACAATAGAATGAAGCGTCGCTAAAAGATCGTCCGGTTCAACCGGCTTAACGAGATAACCGCTTGCGCCGAGTTTGTAGCCGAGCGGTTTATTATCTACGATTGACACGACGACAACCGGAATTTTTGCTAAATCGGAATCGCTCTTTAATGCCTGAAGTACGCGCCAACCGTCCATTTCCGGCATCATTATGTCGAGCGTAATAAGCGCAGGATTTAACTTTTTCGCTTTTTCGATGCCTTCCGTGCCGGAATTGGCGACACTTACGCGATAACCGAAATTTTTCAGCGTTTTGCTCAAAAGTTCAGTCGAATCCGCTACATCGTCAATTACAAGAATCAGCGGCTGATCTGAATCTTCAAAATCTTCCGACAGATCGGAAATACCGAGAAAATTTACGTTTTTATTAGCTTCTGCCGCTGCAGAAACTTCGGATGCTTCGCCGAGATTTTTTTTCGTCTCCAAAGGCAGCGTCAAAGTAAAAGTCGAACCTTTGTCGGCGACGGACTCGACAGTAATTTTACCTCCGAGAAGTTCCGCAAGATGTTGTGAGATCGAAAGACCGAGACCAAAACCGCCCGCTTCGCGCGTGTATGAACCGTCAACTTGTCGAAAACGCTCGAAAATAGTTGAGGTTTTATCTTCACTGATGCCGATTCCGGTGTCTTTGACGATGATTCGCCAATTTTTATCGTCAAAGACATCCGCCGTAACTTTAACCGCGCCTTTTTCGGTAAATTTAATTGCATTTGATAATAAATTAGTGATGATCTGCCGGATCCGCACCGGATCGTTATAAATAAAAGGCAGTTCGCCGCGAATCTTGAGCTTGTAAGAAAGTTTTTTCGCCGTTGCCAGAGATTCGAGACTTCCGAATGAATTTTCGATTAATTCTCTCAGATCGAAATGCTCAAAATGAAGTGTCAAACGTCCGGCTTCGATCTTTGAAAGATCGAGAACTTCGTCAATTAGCGTCAACAAATGCCGCCCGTTTCGCAAAATTCTTTCCACACCGTCGCTGACTGTTTTTTGCGGATACACGCCGTTTTTGCCCTGCATCTGCATCAACTGTGCAAAACCGATAATCGCTGTCAGCGGTGTGCGGAGTTCGTGCGACATATTAGCGACGAACTCGGCTTTCAAACGGTTATATTCTTCGAGTTGTTCATTGGCTTCGCGCAACTCGCGGATAAGTTTTCTGATTTCCGTAAAATCACGCAATACGACGACTGCGCCGACGGGATTTTTCGATTTATTATCAAATAACGGCGCGGCACTGACGGAAATTACCGCTTCGCAATCCTTGTCACGACTAAAACACATTTCAACGTCCGTGATAATTTTGCCGTCGGCATACGCGAGTTTCCACGGATAATCTTCGGCAGGGAATTCTTCGCCTTCCAGATTTCTAAAAAGCTGTAGATTATTTTTATCCGCTTTCCCGTTTCCGGCGGCTTTTTTGAAAATTTTGACCGCATCGCCGAGCAGATTTTCCGCCGCTTTGTTTATTTCGCCGCTTTCGCCGTTTTGATTGAAAACTATCAAACCATCCGACATCTGAGCGACAACCGCCTGCATTTTTTTCGCCGTCTGACGCGCCTCTTCAATCGCATCCTGCAAACCTCGTTCGGCAGTTACGCGGTTTGTTACTTCGACCGCCGAAATCAAAATTCCGTCTTCTATCGAACTGATCGTGTAATCCCAAAAAGTTTTTTCGCCGTTTTCTAAAGTAACCGGATAACCCCAAAATGTGCGTGTTTTTTTGTCTTTCAGAACTTTTGTAAAAGCGATTTTGAGAGCGGAAGAATTAGTTTTGATGACATCGAGAAAATTACTGCCTTCGAGATTTTTACCGTTCGCGCCGATGCAGCGCACGCCAAGCGGATTTATAAAAATAATACGAAAATTCGCATCAATATATACGATTCCGGCGGAAATCGCTTCCAGTATTTTATCTTTAATAATCCCCTCGTTCTTCACCAAATTATCCTGCGGCAACTTACTTTCAGATGCTTTCAAAATTCGTAAGCAGTATTTTGAATAATAATTTGAATTGAATTCAAACTTCAAGTCCGAAAAAAAAATCAGCGTTTTTGCAAATTGCCGTATTTGAAAATTACATCATTAAAAACGTAAAGTAAAAAAGGCGCAAGCCGAATTTAAAAAGAACAAGGTAAGGTAATATTTTATGCAAGATAACAGACAAGAATCAATAAAAAAACTGAACGAATTAATCAAAAAAATCAGCATCGGAATGTTGACCACCAATGACGGCGGCGTTTTACGTTCACGTCCGATGGACACGCAGGAAATTGACGAAAGCGGTGCGATGTGGTTTTTAACCGGAAAAGATTCGCACAAAGACGAGGAAATTAAAAAAGATAACCGGGTAAATGTCTCTTACGCTTCAAATTCCGAGAGTACCTACGTTTCGATTTCAGGAAGCGGCGCAATCTCGAACGACCGCGATAAGATCGCCGAACTTTGGAGTCCCGAACACAAAGCGTGGTTTCCTGAAGGCAAAGATGATCCGAACATTAGAATATTAAAAGTAAATATCGAACAAGCTGAATACTGGGATTCATCCTCAAATACATTAGTTCAGGCTGTCGGATTCGTAAAAGCTCTCGTTACGGGCGAACAAGCCGACGGCGGTGAAAATGAGAAAATTAATTTGTAAAATTTTCAATTTTCATTGAAATAATACGCAGGCAAACTCGAAATATTATATTTTGTGTTTGTCTGTGTGCGTTAAACAAACTTTTCTTTGCCGAAAATACTCAGTCAATATTGTCAAAAACAAACTTGGAGAAACGCTGAAAAATATATCAAGTTTAGCGTTTAAGTCGTTGATACTTAAAAGTTTCGCCGTTTTATTAACAGTCGGCACAATGAGTTAGACAGTTTTTTTTTGCAAACGCGGATTCGTTTCGAACGTAGGCGCACATCGGCGACGGTTGCAGGAAATTTGTCCGCCAAAATCAGATCGCAGTTATATTCTCGGCGCAAGGCGTGGACAAACGATGATCGAGCGCGTCGAATTAGCGGGAAATGTCAGCGTTGACATCGGCGGAAATAATGTCGGCAAGGCGAAACAATTGAAATACGTTCGATGGACGATTACATAATCACAATTCATAACGAAAGCGGCAGAGACGGCAAAGTATTCGCTTTACGTTTCGATTTGCTGATTTTTTGACAATAAAGAAAAACTAATCGAAAATGTAATCGAATTTAGAATTTCGGTTACATTTTTTTATGAGAAAATTTCACTTCGCACTTGTCTGTCTTTTAACGGCAGTTTTTTGTTTTTCCGCTTTCGCTCAGGATTATTCTATTGAGCGTTATTTAAATATCCGCTCGGCAAGTTCGCCGACATTTTCGCCGGACGCTAAAAAAATAGCTTTTTTAACGAATATCACGGGAACAAATCAAATCTGGTTCGTTGACGCAAACGGCGGTTATCCCGAACAAATTACGGCTTACGAAGACAATGTTTCGTTCGTCGAATGGTCGCCGGGTGGCAACGGTCTGATTTTCGGCAAAGCCGTCGGCGGAAACGAAAATTCACAGATTTTCTGGCTGTCGAACGACGGCGCGAATATCAAGCAATTAACCGATAATTCGAAAGTGCGTCACAATTTCGGCAGTTTTTCAAAAGACGGCAAACAGATTTTCTATTCTTCAAATAAACGCGATGCGAATTATTTTGATATTTACGCGATGAATATTGAAAATGGCGCGGAGAAATTGATTTTTAAACAAGACGGCGCAAATTACGTTGCCGATATTTCCGATGATAATTCAAAGCTCGTCATTTCGCGTTCTTCCATAAAATTCAGCGGCGATAACGATTTATATTTGGTTGACGCAAAAAGCGGAAAAGCCGAATATTTAACGCCTCATAACGAAGCCGCTTCATTTTCCGACGTGCATTTTCTGCCCGGTGGCGATTCGATAATTTTCGGGACTAATAAAAACACGGAATTTGTCACGCTCTCGAAAATGAATTTGCGGACGAAAGAAGTTGTCGCTTACGATACTGACAAAGCTGATCTCGATGCGACGGCGATCTCGAAAGACGGAAGCGTTTTTGCCAATTCGAGCAACAACGAAGGCTTCAGCGGTCTTTATCTGCGCGGACTTTTAACTAACGAAAATATGCGAAACGTGCAGAAGTCAAAAGCGAATCTGACACAGATCGTTCCCGTTAAACTTCCGGCAAAAGGTGTTGTCGGAGGTTTAGAATTTTCACCGGACGGCAAAAAACTCGCCTTCGTTTTCAATTCTCCGCAGCATCCGTCGGACATCTGGATTTATGATCTGCCGACGGAAAAACTTACGCAAGTTACAAAAAGTTCCGTTTCTGGAATTCCGCAAAGTTCGTTCGTCGAACCGAAATTGATAAAATACAAATCCTTCGACGGACGCGAGATTTCAGCTTGGTATTATAAACCGTATTCGCCACTTAAAGTTTCAAAAACGACTGTTGAAAAAAAGAAGAATGAAACGGTAAAAACGAAATCTGACGATAATGAAAGGGACGCTGTAATCAGAGTTTCCGAAAGAGGAAAACAGCAAATTTCATTTAACGGCAGAAAAATTCAAGGTTCATTTATAAGCGGAAATCTTCCCGTAATTGTCAGCGTTCACGGCGGACCGGAAGCGCAGTCGCGGCGAAGTTTCAGCGCGTTGAATCAATATTATCTCTCACGCGGTTACGCGATTTTGGAAACGAATGTGCGCGGTTCGTCCGGTTACGGCAAAACTTTTTCGCATCTCGACGACATCGAAAAACGCGAAGATTCCGTCAAAGATTTAGCTTATGCGGTCGAATGGCTCAAAACTTCGGGCGGCGCAAATCCCGAAAAAATCGCCGTAATGGGCGGAAGTTACGGCGGTTATATGACGCTCGCGGCAATCACGCTTTACCCGGAACTTTTTGCGGCGGCGGTCAATACGGTCGGCATTGCGAATTGGGAAACTTTCTTAAAAAACACGAGCAGTTATCGCCGCACACAGCGCGAGGTCGAATACGGTTTCTTAGACAAAAATCTTGATTTTCTGCGAAGCGTTTCGCCGATCTACAAAGCCGATAAAATAAAAACTCCGCTGTTTGTAATTCACGGCAAAAACGATCCGCGCGTGCCATACACCGAAGCCGAGCAGCTCGTCGAAAAACTAAAAAGCCGCGGCGTTTCCGTCGAATACAAACTTTTCGACGACGAAGGACACGGAATTGCAAAACTGAAAAACCGTCTCGAACTTTATCCGCAAGTCGCTGATTTTCTCGATAAATATTTAAAATGAGTTTACCGCCGATAATTTTAACGCTCAAGTTTGACGACGCTTCCTTCAAATTTTTCGATGATCTGCGTCAGGAATATTTCCCGCCGGAAAGAAATTTTCTGTCGGCGCACATTACACTTTTTCATCATTTGCCGGGTGAAGAATTGTCGAAGATTCGCACAGATTTGCAGGAAATTTGCGGCAAAACCGGCGAGTTTGAAATTGAATTTAGCGAATGGCGTTTTCTCGGCAAAGGTTCGGCGATAACGGTCGAATCGGCGGAATTAAACGGTTTGCGAAATGAACTTGCGAATAAATGGAAAAATTGGCTGACCAGACAAGATCAGCAAAAATTCAAACCGCATATTACCGTTCAAAACAAAGTCGAGCCGGACGAAGCGAAGATTTTATTTGCAAAACTTTTAAGCGATTGGGAAAAACGCGTCGGAACGGCAAAAGGTCTTTCTCTGTGGTTTTATCTCGGCGGACCTTGGAAATTGGAAAACGAATTTTTATTTGAAATGTGAGAATATTTCTCCGGCAAAATTAAGAAAAAGTCAGCGGATTTAATCTATCAACTATCATCTTTCAACTATTATCTATTTTTTATGAATCTTAGTAGAAAAATTAAAAAACAGTTGAGAGATAATAGTTGATAATTGATAGATTTTGTGCGTTCTTTAAAGTTTTACCGCGCAGCCTTTTTCGTTGGATTCGTGCGCTGCGTCGAGAACTTTTTGAACTTTTAAACCGTCTTCAAATGTCGCGGCGTGCTTGATTTCGGTTTTGCCGCCTTGAATTGCTTCAATAATTTTCGGTGCGAATGCCATAAAACCGCTCGGAAAACCCGAATCGAAAATTCCGTTTGGTGCTTTTCCTTTTTCTGTTTCGATTTTCTGCCAATCTTTTTTGTCTTTTTTCGCCAATTCGATTTCACCCAGATAATTTACGCGAATCGCGCCTTTGTCGCCGAAAATTTCGATGACGTTTTGATAATTCGGATATTCGACCATCGAAGTCGAGATGATTCCCGTTGCATCTTCGGTCAAATCGCCGTCCTTAAAACGCAAAATTAAATTGCATTCGTCATCGGAAGTAACTTCACGCATCTCGCCCGATTTTTCGTCTTTGCGTTGTTTGATGTGCGTTTGCAATTGGCAAAAAACTTCGGAAATTTCCGTCTCCAAAAAAAAAATAAATGAATCAATTTGATGAGAAGCAATCGCGCCGAGCGCGCCGCCGCCGTGTTCTTTGGTTGACCACCAAGTCCACGGCAAATCTTCGTCGCCGCGCGAAGAATTTCTGAAATTGTATTTTGCGTGACGGATTTTCCCGATTTCACCGTTTTTCAGCATTTCCAACGCTTTTTGCCGTCCGTCTTGAAAACGAAGTTCGTGATCAATTAATGCCAGAACGCCTTTTTCTTTAGCTTTTTCGGTCATTTCCCGCGCTTCCGCGAAATTCATCGCCATCGGTTTTTCACACAAAATATGTTTGCCGTTTTCAATCGCGCGAATCGTCATTTCAAAATGCGTGTCAGGCGGCGTGGTGATGCAGATCAGATCAACATCTGCGCGTTCGACGGTTTCGCGCCAATTGTTCGTAAAATGTTCGATGGAAAATTCTTTTGCCGTTTTTTCGGCGTTTTCGAGATGACCGCTGGCGACTGAGACGACTTTAGCGTTTTCACATTCCAAGAAACAGGGAATCTGCACTTTTTTCGCAAATCCCGTTCCGATTATTCCGATTCCGACTTTTTTATTCATAATTTAAAGATTAAACCACGAACGAGTTTAAAAAGAAAAAAAGCGCGGAAAATTGAAAATTCCGACGCTTTCTTCTGATAGTTCTATTTTTTAAAATTAACCTTTTTCGGGATTGAGCAGAAAACCCGTGCTTGATGATTTTCCGCCGTGTTTGAGAAAATCGTTGTAAATCGCGCGATCTTCTTCAGACATTTGGACAATTTTTGCGCCGAGGTGAAATTGATTTACCGAACTGTGAATTTCAAGCTGCTGTTCGTAGCGTGTGCCGATAATTTGCATCTCGATTTTGCCGTTCGGCAGACTCAACTCGGCTTTCAGCGTCCGACCTTCGCCTGCCAGATAATTGCCGCCGATACGAATTGCGGAAAGCGCGAAAAGAATTCCCGAATCGCTTAAATCCAGTGTTTCGCCGCTAATAACTTGTTTCGATTCGGACATTGATAAATTGCCGGAATTTCTGTCCGGCATTATCGAAACGGAAATCGGAACATTTAACTCTTTACGAGAGTTGACGCGCTTCGCCACAGATTTATTAAACTTCTGGATAAATTTTCTAAGCATATTCGATTGTCGTTTGTCCAAAATGAAGGGTAACTAAACTTATATATTATCCCGTGGAAAATCTCAAGCGTAAGTTTGTGAAAACTTTAACATTTACATTTATTTAACTTTTATTTAACTTTTTAACAGACTGCCTTTTTTATCATCACTGATAAGCAGAGGTTTTTTATCGGTTCTCGATCGCAAGAGAAACGACAAATTCCCGGTTTTTCCATAAATTGCCGGAACTGCGTTTACTTTATAACTTTTTTTGTCACTTGAAAGAGCAACGGTGAAATTATATCCGGTTGAATCTGAAGTCTGAATGTCCGAAGGCAAAAGTCCTTTTTGGATGAGTGTGGGAATATCGCCGTATGTTCCGCCGTTTTGGTTAGCATAAACAATTTGAATCGTGGCGACTTTCTCAAGCATTTTTTGAACTTCATTGTGATGAGTTTCAATTCGCAGTGAAAAGAAATAATTGCTTCCTTCTTTTTTAACGATCTTTTCCGCGTTTTCATCAACCATCTGCAAAACCCAAATACCGTTTTCCTTTTTTAGATTCAATTGCTGGACGGTAAGTTCGTCGGTTTCATTATCGGGAAGTTTCGCCGTTACCGTCGCCGCTTTACCGCTGATAATTTCGCCGTTAATGGCGATTTCTGCGGGAACCATTTTTGCCAAACTTGCAAAATCAACCTGCAAATCCTTTAATTCGGAATCGGTCAAGCCCTCGATCGCCGGACGCAGGTTGGTCAAAAACATTGCTTCGCGGACACGGTTTTCTCGTAGATTTTTATAGAAAACGCGCACTGTGTCGGCAGGTGAATTCGTTTCGATATTAATACTCGGTTTGGTCGCGGAAAAATCTTTTTTGGCGACCGGTTTTGCAGTTTCGTTTTTAGCCGAAACGCCGCAGCCGATTATGAAAGTTGCAGAAATTAAAGTCAGCAGTAAGCCGTAAATCTTTAAGTTGCTTTTTAGCATTTATAAAGCCTCCAAGTTTTTAGGTGAGAGAAAATAATTTTGAAGTCGGCGCAAATATAAAAACGCGCTTTAAATAATTATAGCGTGTTTTGTTTAAGTTTGTAAAACATTTTTTAATAAAAATGTTTTTTATTTAATACTTTAAATTACTTGACCAATTAATTTGTGGTGAAAAAGCAAAAAAAGGAGAAATCTTACAAATCCGTTTTCTCCTTTTTTTGTTCTTTTTGCTCTTCGTTAATGTAGTATTTATCTTAAAGATACATCATCAACACGGAATGTTGTATTGCGTCCTCTGTCGGTTGCGACACGAAAAGCGACGAGAACGGTTTGACCTCTGTAAGCCGCCAAACTAAATGCGCCTTTTTGCGAATAAGTTCCGGTTCCATCGCCGTTTCGATTGTCATAACGTGCGATTTCGCCGATGTAATAACCTGCGCTGTCATAGAGTTCGACATACAGAATATCGTCGGCGCGATTAACTGTTTCCGCCGAATCAACGTCGAGCCAGAAAGTCAGATTTGCCGGCGCATTGCTCGGAATCGAAACCTGTTGATAAGCATAACCCGTGCGGCTGCTTGCGGTTCCGAAATAAACGTAGCCGTTTCCGCTGTGCGAATAATTCCCGTTCGCCGTGTAAAATGTGCCGTTGCCGGATAAAATCCACGGTGAAGAACTGCCTTCAAATCCGCCGTTAATAAGCAATTCGCCGCCGCCCGGTGTTGGAGTTGCAGTCGGAGTTGCAGTCGGAGTTGTGGTTGCCGTCGGAGTCGGAGCCGGTGTCGAACTTACGCAGATTCCCACGCCGACGGCGCACCACGCATTCGCGGTTGTCGCGTATTGTGAACTCGACGAACCGTAAAGACTGCTCGCCGCGTTCAAAGTCGCAGTTCTCGCGCCCGAAAAATTCGTGCTTGATGTCATATAAACCGTCAGAGCGCGATACCAAATTCTTTCCGCCGCATCTGCACCCATTCCGCTGACGGTTACGCCGCTCAAATGATGCGTTCCGCCTTGCGTAGCGAGATAAAATGCGTGGTTGGCGATTCCCGAATTGATATGAACGCCGCCGTTGTCGGCTGAACCCGTGTAGCGTTCCGAGTAATGGTCTGGATCGTCATTTGACGTATAACCGCTGTTTCCCGCGAGGTGCGGATTGTCCATATAACGAAGCGCGTCGCTTGTGCCGTTTGAAGGCGTGTAAGCGTCTTCGCCGATTTTCCAGATGTCGGAATTGATCGTTCCGCCATTTGCGTAACGCTCGACCATCGCGCCGAAAACGTCGGACATTGATTCGTTTAACGCGCCGGATTCGCCGGAATATGTTAGATTCGCTGTTCTTTCCGTCACGCCGTGCGTCATTTCGTGTCCGCAAATATCAAGTGTTACAAGCGGCGTAAAATTCGAACCGTCGCCGTCGCCGTAAGTCATATACGAACCGTTCCAAAAAGCATTGTTGTAATTACTGCTGTAATGAACTTTCGACGAGATCAGACCTGTCGAACCGTCCGCCGATGTGTAATATGCCGGACCGCCGCTGCCGTCAATGCCGTTGCGTCCGTGGACATTTTGGTAATAATCGAGCGTTTTTTGCGCCCCGTAGTGCGCGTCAACTGCGGCGCGCTGCGTCGAACTGTTCCAGTTATTATCCGTATCGCTGAAACGATAAACCGAAGATGTCGAGTTGCGGCTGTCGAAGGTTCCGAATCTGCGCGTCGTGTTTTCCATATAATATGTCGAACCGTTGAAATATGTTTCAATCGAAACCGTACCGCTGTAAAGCGATGAACCGGTTCCGGTCGCGGTTTGCAGATTGTCATATTGGAAAACATTTTCGCCCGTCTGCGCGTCAACGAAAATTACGGGCATCGCCGTATCTTTCGAACCGTCCTCGCGGTGCATCTGCACACGGTAAGTTAAATGATCGCGGTCTTTGGCGCGGAAAATCCACGTATCAATCGTCGGTTTTTCCGTCAGATTCGCCGAACCGCCATACATTTTCAACGCTATATTAAGCGCATCTTTTTTTGAAAAATTCGGCTGTGTGTTTACCGAAACGCGGTCGAGAAGATTGTCCGTAATTGTCGAAAGTGAACCATCCTGTTTGATATGAACGATCGCTTCGCCGCCCCAGACCGGAATTTCGTTAACGGTTTGCCGGACGCGGGTGTGTCCCATATTCAATTCGTCAACGAAAACTTTCGTTACATTAAAACTCGAATCATCGCCGGTAATGCCTCGTTCCGTCGCTTGTTGTCTTAAAAACTCAAGACTTAACCGTTTGACGGTTTCAAGATCATTGTGACCAAACGCTCCTTTTTCCGCCTCGACGTTGTTACTGCCAAAACTTCCGAAAATACCGATGGCAATCATTAATGCCGCTAAAATTACTGTTAATTTTTTCAAACTTTTACTCTCCTGTAGATTAATTTAGATTTTTTTGCCAAATAATGGATATTAAGCCGTATGAATTTATGGATTTTTGTGCAAAATTGTATCTATCGAAATGTAAAGAGAAGTCCAGTCAATATAGCAGGAAGAGCCGCTAGTAATTGGTGAACAATAAGAATTTATCACAAAAAAAAACATATTGCAAAGCGCAAATTGTGAGAAAATGGATTTTTCAACATTTTTTCGGACAAGAAGAACAAAGCAATCCATTTTTTTGGAAATAGTTAGGCAACTTAGATTTTTTCTGATTTATTTTGTCATTAATCAATCATTAATTTTATTCAGTTTAATTTTGATAGTGGAAATAAAAAAACGCCGCCATTCCGGCAGCGTTTTTTTGCTTAAATCAACAGTATATTTAAATTTAATTCTTACTATTTGATCGCTTGTTTAAATTGAGCTTCGAGAAACGTAACATAACCCATAATCTGCGAATTGTCTTTATATTTCGCTCTCAAAAGATCAAACGCTTCTTGTCCGCGCGGATCGGCAAAGTTGATTATCGCCTGAACACTGCTGAATAAACCGTTATAATCGTTATTATCCAAATGTTTTTTGAACGCATCAAAGATTAGCGAATATGCGCGCGGATCGCCTTTTCCGGTTGCTCCGACGACTTTTAACGCCGCGTTGCGAACATTATCCGACTGATTTTTGTCGGCGGCGTATTTCAGACCGATGTCGAGCGATTTTTTGTCGCCTAATTCCGCCAAACCGTTTAATCCGGCACCCGCAATTCGTCCTTTCCACGAAGGTTCGGTCAACATTTTAGACAAAGTTTCAAACGCTTTAGCATTTTTCGTCCGTGCCAGACCGATCGCCGATTGTTCGACGACCGAATAACTTTGATCTTTCAATCCTGTGAAATAAATATCGGAATATTTCGCGTCATTCGTCAAAGCCAAAACCGAAATCGCGTTGGCTCGAATCAATGATTTTTGATCTTTTGCCGCTTTGAGCATCGTCTGAATCGTCGCGTCATCTAAATTCGCTTTCGGAATTTGACCAGCAGGCGTGCTGGGAAGCAAAACGGCGGCGAGATTTTGCAAAGCCACCAGACGAATTTCCATCGCCGAATCCTTTTCGATTGTGTTTCTCATTGCCGATGCGATTTTTTCTTTGTCGGCATTGGCTTTCGCTTTTTTCGTCAGTTCGCCTAAAGCCCAACTTCTGCCGATGATGTCTTTGTCATTAGCGAGCTGATAAATCAATTCGTCGGTTGATTTTTCAAACTTCAATTCTTTGAGCAAAGTTCCCTCGTAATCGAAATTGACGAGTTTCGGCTCAAGCGCGGAATCGAATGTAAAGACATTTTCCATCTGCGGTTTTATCCAAACTCTCTGCACTTTGCCGTCAATTTCGACATCAACGTAAGTCTGGAAAAATTCGACCTGCGAAAACGGACTTGTTAAATCCAACTTCTGCGTTTGCTTGACGTTCATCGTCAATTTCTTCGTTGCCGCGTCGTAACTTTTCCTCACATCAAAAACGGGATGTCCCATTTTGTAAAACCATTGATCGAAAAACCAATCCATTGACTGTCCGGTCGCTTCTTCGATGGCGATGCGGAAATCTTCGGTCGAAACGGGCTGATGCGCGTTTGAAGTCAGATAATGATTGATCGCTTTCCACCACAAATCATCGCCGAGATGTTTTCGGAGCATATGCAGAACCGAACCGCCGCCGGGATATGCGTAGTTGTCGAACATCGCGTCTTTATTGGCGTAATATTTCGTCACGATCGGACGGCGATTTCCCTGCGCCCACGTTTGCAAAACCGTGTTTTGATTATTGCGGACTTCGCTGTAAAGAAAATGATCGCGCCCTTTGCTGTGTTCCTGATAAAGCGCGTCGAAATATGTCGCAAACGATTCATTGAGCCAGATTTGTCCCCAATCGCGCGTCGTTACATAATCGCCGAACCATTGATGCGCGAGTTCGTGCGCCTGCAAACCGTCGCTGTCGCCGTCGAGCAATTCGCGTTCGTCGTGGATCATTTCTTCGATCTGCGTCGTCGCCGAGATATTTTCCATTCCGCCGCCGAAATCTTCGACCATCGTCTGCGAATATTTCGGATAAGCGTATTTCACGCCCGTTTTTTCCGAAAAGAATTTCACCATATCGGTGATATTTTTCGTCGTCGCGGCGACTTCTTTCGCTTCTGACGGATAACCGTAAGCCATCACCGGAATTCCGGCGTATTCGCCGTTGCTGACCTCTGTATATTCGCCGACGACGATTGACGTTAGATAATTGGAATACGGCGTGTCCATTTTCCAATCGAAAGTCTTCGTCCCGTCGGCGTTGTCTTTCACGTCAACGAGTTTGCCGTTTGAAACGACGGTGTATTTTTTATCAACCGTCGCCTTTAATTCCGAAGTTCTGAAATCGTTCGGCGTGTCGTATGACGGAAACCAGTAACGGTTAAATTCCGTCTCGCCCTGCGACCAGATCTGCATCGGTTTGTTCGGTTCACTCGCCGTCGGTTTGATAAACCGCAGACCGCGCCCGAAACTTCCGATCGCCGTATCGCCGTCCGCCGTGTTGACGTAACTCGTTCGATAATCAATTTTCACTGACAGATCTTCGCCGCTCTTGTAAACGCGGTCGAGCATAATTTCGAGATTATCGTCCGCGCTTCCGCCCGCGTAATTGAATTTCAGCGGCGTTCCGTTTGCCAAAGTTACGGAATTTATCTGCATTTCCGCCGCGTCCAGATTGAATTTATTTAAATCCTTAAAAGGCGCGAGCGTGACGACCGTCGAGCCGTAAGCCTGTTCTTTTTCCCAGTCGAATCTCAAATCAATCGAGACGTTTTTAATGTCAATATTGCGCGAACGGACGTAGTTTGCCGGCGGAAGTTTGTTAGTTTCCGGCGGATCGTCCTGCGAAAAAATTTGAAGCGGTCGCGCCGCGGCAAACTGCGTGAAAAGTAACACGAACGCCAGCGAAAAGGCGCATATTTGTTTGTTAAAAAGTTTGAATTGCATAAAAGATAATTCCCGATAAAACAGGCGTTTTGATTACGCACTTTTTCAAGTGGTTGTTTCAATAATTTACCTGAAAGTATTGCTGATCTGATATTGTTTTAAATTCGGATGTCTAGGATTTTGAGCGATCTTTTGTTATTCTGTCTTCATCAATTTACGGGAGCAATTATGAAATTTTTCTTTTTATTTATGACGTTAATTTTTGCCGCTTCGACAATTTCGGTCGGGGCGCAGTCGAAAAAAGTTTTTCCTTACGAATACACGACAACCGATCTGCCGAACGGCTTGCGCGTGGTTTTGATTCCGACGGATTACAAGAATCTTGTGTCTTATTACACGGTCGTCCGCGCCGGTTCGCGCAACGAAATCGAACAAGGCAAAAGCGGTTACGCGCATTTTTTCGAGCATCTGATGTTTCGCGGCAGCAAGAACTACGCGCCGGGACGTTTTGACGAAGTTATGAAAAAAGCAGGCGCGTCGAGCAACGCTTATACATCGAGCGATCAGACGGTCTATCACGAAACTTTCGCTAAAGAAGATTTGGAAGAAGTAATGAAACTCGAAGCCGACAGATTTCAGAATTTGAAATTCTCGGAAGAGCAGTTCAAAACCGAAGCGGGCGCGGTTCTCGGCGAATACAACAAAAATTCCGCATCGCCGTTTTCCAAGATCAACGAAGTGATGCGCGAGACGGCGTTCGGCATGCACACATACGCGCACACGACGATGGGTTACATCGCCGACATCAAGGATTATCCGAATCAATACGAATACTCGCAGCAGTTTTTCAAACGCTTTTATCGTCCCGAATATACGACAATAGTTGTAGTCGGAGATTTTGATCCCGACAAAACTTTGGGAATGGTGAAAAAGTATTACGGCGATTGGGAAGCGGGCGATTACAAGTCGGACATTAAAACCGAACCGGCGCAGAAGGAAGCGAAAACGCGCCACATTGATTGGGAATCGCAGACTTTGCCGATTGCCGTCGTCGCTTATCGCGGTCCGGCGTTTTCGACCGAAGTCAAAGACAAAGCCGCGCTCGATCTGCTTTCGATCATCGCGTTCGGCGGAAATTCCGAGATCAATAAAAAACTCGTCCTCGACGAACAAAAAGCAGTTTTCGTCAGCCCGGATTTCGGAGATATGGTTGACCCGGAATTGTTTTCGGTTTACGCGCAATACAAAGACGTGAAAGACACGGAATATATCAAAAACGAAATTTTGAAAACTTACGAACAATATAAAACTAATCTGATTCCGCAGAAACAATTGGACGAAACGCGCTCGCGTCTGCGTTACGGTTTCGTTCTCGGAATGAACAGCAACGACGCGATTGCCGGAACGATGGCGCGTTACATTTCGATCACGGGTTCGCCGGACACGATTAATAAAACGTTCGCGCTTTACGATAAGATCACGCCGGAAGACATTCGCAATATGGCGAAGAAATATTTCACGGAGAAAAATCAAACGACGCTTACTTTAGCGACTAAAACAGGAGGTACGAAATAATGAAAAATTTAATCTTACTTTTAACAATTTCAATTTTCGCGCTTTCGGTTTCAGCGCAAAAGATGGACAAAATGAATATGAAAAACGTCTTGATGCCGAGCCAATCGCCAACGCTGAACTTTAAAATACAGTTTTTGACCGGCGCGGCGGACGATCCGAAAGGCAAGGAAGGTCTGGCGAATTTAACCGCCTCGATGCTTGCGGGCGGCGGCACGAAAAAGATGACTTTTGATGAAATTCAAAAGATGTTTTACCCGATGGCGGCTGGATTCGGCAATCAGGTTGACAAGGAAATGACGACGTTTTCCGGCACGACGCACGTTGATAATCTCGATAAGTATTACGGAATTATCAGTCAAATGCTGCTTGATCCCGGATTTCGTGAAGACGATTTCAAACGCATAAAAGACGATCAGATGAATTTCCTGAAAGTCAGTCTGCGCGAAGGAAACGACGAGGAACTCGGCAAGGAACGGCTTTACAACATAATTTACGGCGGACATCCTTACGGTCATCACAACGTCGGCACGATCAGCGGTTTGGAGAGCATCACGCTCGACGATGTGAAAGCATTTTACAAAGACCATTACACGCAAAACAGTCTCGTCGTCGGAATGGCGGGCGGTTACAGCGATGCTTTCAAAACAAAAATGATGGCGGATTTTGCCAAATTGCCGCAAGGTAAAATGGTGAAAAAAGGTTTTCAGATGCCGAAACTCGACGCGGGAACGAAGATTGATATTGTCCAACGCGAAACACGCGCGACGGCGATGTCGCTCGGTTTTCCGATTGACGTTAACCGCGCCGACAAGGATTTTGCCGCACTCGCTGTTGTCGCTTCATATTTCGGTCAGCATCGTTCGTCGAATAGTTATCTTTACGGGCAGATCCGTGAAAAACGCGGTTTGAATTACGGCGATTACGCATATATCGAATATTTCCCGCGCGGAATGTTTCAATTCGACCCGGACGCAAATCTGGCGCGTCAGCAGCAGATTTTCCAAATCTGGATTCGTCCCGTCGAACCGCAGAACGCGAACTTTACGCTTCGCGCCGCGCTTTACGAATACGACAAACTCGTTAAAGACGGTCTGAGCCAGAGTGATTTTGACGAGACGAAAAACTTTTTGTCGAAATACGTCAACATCTTAACGCAGACGAAATCCGACGAACTCGGTTACGCGCTCGACAGCCGTTATTACGGAATGGCGAATTATAACGAGTATATGAAAACGAATCTCGCAAAATTGACGCTCAAAGATGTGAACGCCGCGATCAAAAAACATCTTTCGACGAAAAATATGCGAATCGTTCTCATCACGAAAGACGCGGAAGGTTTGAAAAAGGAAATCACCGGAAACGTCCCCGGCAAAGTAACTTATGCTTCGCCGAAACCTGCGGAAATTCTCGCCGAAGACAAGATAATTTCGGTTTACCCGTTTAACGTAAAAGCCGAAAACATCACGATCACTCCGGTCGGAGAAGTTTTCAAATAACCGGAAACGCTAATCATAGAAAGCCGCCTGAAGGCGGAACTCCAAACAAAGAAACGCCGTTAGAAATAGCGGCGTTTCTTTACGGATAACAAACCTGCAAATGCGGATGAACGATTTGCCTTTACAAATAACTGACTGATACTGATAAATGACTGGCAGACACACATAAATGACCGACTAAGACTCATAAATCACTCGCTGTTACTGATAACTGACCGACTGATATGTTGCAATGACACACTTTCACCGATAAATGAGCGGCTGTGACGCGAAAAAATGCGGCGAACTACGTAAAGAAATCCGCCGCAAGTAAATAATACAAAGAGGAGAAATTAAAAACTTTTGCGGAACAGATACGACATTCTGATGAAAAACGTCCGGCTGTTACGCTCGAAGCGCGGCTCGTGAAAGCCCGAATAAGGATTAAAACCGCCGTAGTTGAAACTGTCGTTATAACCCGCATAAAGAGCCGTTCCCGGACTCGGATTCCAACCGACGAGTGCCTGACCGCTTGCGCCTCTGCTCAATGTGTCGTAATCGAAACGAAAGCGCGTGTAGATAAAACGCGTGAATTGATACGTCGAACGCGCCGTTACAATATCCGAATTAAACGCCGTGCCGCCCGTGTCGTCGCGGACAAGTTTCGATTTCTGATAATTCACCGATAAACGAAGCGGATTGATCGGTTTCAGTTCGACATACGCGCCGAAATCATATTGCTTACCTTCGCCCGGATCGGTTCTGCCGTCGCCAAATATCGCCGAATTACTGACGCGCGGGTAAAGTCTTCCGCCGCCGAAATCGAAATCGAAAGCGTTATTAACGAAACCGCCCGATATTTCGTAAGTGAGCCATTTTTTCGGCGCACTGTAAAGATCGAAACTGACATACTGCTGCCACGCCGAGCGGAACGAGTCTCCGGCAAATTCGCCCAGCCGTGTCGGCGAGCGCGTCAGACCGAATTCATCTTCATAAATTCGTTCATTGTAAATTCCGGTTTCGATGTAAAAACTCGTATTCTTTTGCAGATTGAAATTAAAATTCGTTCCGCCGTTAAAGTTCTGAATGCGACCCCGCCAGTCATAATTTACGCCTGAAAACTGCTGCCAGTTAACACGAATGATGGTGTTTTTCGGCTTCGGCTCGGTGCTGAGACGATTGGTGAAAAATGCAAAATTGTTATCCGTCCGGCGCGTAAATCCGGCATCGGCGCGATAATCTTTCGTGCGCCCGCCGACTTCGAAAAACCAGCCGCGATTTTTTTCCGTGTAATCCAGATTCCAATAATAACCGAGACCATTTCCGGTACGATATTCGTTATATGGATTGCCGTTATTTCTCCCGCTGTCGCAAATCTCGCTGTTTCTCTGCCCCTGAATCGGATTCAACAACGGATCGAAATTTTCATTAAAGAAACAATTACGAGAATGTGTGCCGACGATTTGAAATTGCGAGACGGTTTTGTCGTCAAATTTAATTCGCCCGTCGAAGCCGCCGAGCAGATTTTTGCTTTCGGGAAAACCGCGATATGTGCTGAAAAATCCGATATTGTTTTCCTTGCCGAAATCCCGCTTGACGCGCAAAACGGCGAACGTCGCATTTTTGCCGACGAATTCATCAATTCTTCGACGGACTGACGGATCATTAATGTCGTCTTCTTCATAATTTCCGGGCGCGTTATCCGAAGCGGCGAGAAATCCGAACGAATATTTGCCGACCTTTCCGGTCAGTTTCGCGGCATAATCCGGGTCAATGATCGTCCGCGAATAGAAAATGTTCAAAGGCGAATTAAAGATGTCCGCGCCTTCAAGAAAAAACGGGCGTTTTTCCTGAAAATACACGGGAAAACGACGGTTTGCCGAAACAATCGGCGCGTCGGCTTCGATCTCCGCATAATCGGGATTTAGTGCCGCATCGAGCGTAATATTCGGCGTTATCGTATATTTCAAATTCAAGCCGAATTCCGGTTTTATCGGCTCGTTCAAAAATCTGCCGTTATCAATGCCCGTCGGATTTATTCTGGGATCGTTAAAGGCATAGCGCGGAATCGTGCGAACTCTGTGTCCTGCCTCCGAAACTGTTACGCTCGGCACGAGTTCGAGAGTTTTCTCGAATTTGATGTCGCTCAATCCGGTGATTTTCCCGTGCTGAATAAGTCTTCCCGTGATATTCGGATCAATCGACATCCATTCGTCGAATTCGTCGTTAAAACGATCAATGTTGCGGGCGACGTTAAATCCCCACATTTTCCCGTCTCCGGCGGCGTAGCGCAGAGATTTAAAAGGAATTTTTATCTCGACAGACCAACCCCAATCCTGAATTACGCCTTTCGATTCCATCACGATGTCAACCGAATAATCCGTGCCTTGACCTTCGGTGTAAATTCCGTCCTGCTGAATTCCGAACGGATTAAACGCCAAAATATAGGCGCGGCGTTGATCGTTGTATGTGTCGAGCCAGACGCGCACGTTGTCTTCGCCGGTTACGTTGTCGCGTTTGGCGACCGTCGCGCGGATTTTGTCTTTGTCGTCCCAACATTTAAAACCGATATACAGATTTTTTTCGTCATAGAAAACATAAACTTCCGTCGGTTTTGAGGGCGCAATGCGGTCGCCCGGTGATGTTTGAATAAAATCCTTGAAAACTGCCGCCTGTTTCCATATTTCCTCATCGAGTTTCCCGTCAATCATCGGCATATCAACCGCTAAAGGAATTTTTACAGGCGTAGCTTTTTCCGGCGGAAGTTCTGATTTTTTGTCTTTTGTATTTGTTGAATTGTTCTTTATGTTTGCAGAAGAACCGGATATTTCCGAAGTTACTTCCGTGTTTGTATTCGCGGGTTGCGCCTGTATATTTATAGATATAAAAAATAAAATAATAGCAGACAGAGCGCAAAGTTTTTTCATAATTTACCTCGCTGTTTTGGTAACTTAAAATTTAAGTTGTTTGTATAAATGACAGGTAAAATATACCTGTAAGCTAAACGTAATAACCGTTTGAGAGTTTCAAAATCTTTCTGATCCGGTCGGAGAAAGTTTTTATTAGAAGAGTTTTCTTACATTCCGCGCACGATCAATTTTCCGTCAATCGCGCTCAGAGCGTATTTGGCATTGCCGTTGCCGATTTTCCATTTTTTGTTACCGACGGCGGTCAAATCTATATTATCCATTTCAATCTCGCGGTCTGCCGTTAAAGTCGCGCCGGTTTCCGACGGAATTGTTAAAACTACCGAACCTTCGACGGTTTTTGCATATAATTTCTCGAATTTGCCTTCGACAAAAACGTCTCCTTCGACTGATTCGGCAGTTACATCACCTTGAAATCCGATCACGCGAATTCTGCCTTCCAACGAATTAACGATAAGTCTTCCGTCTGAATTCCTGACATTTATCGCGCTTTCGCTGCTCTTTAAATCAACTTCACCGGAAATGCCTTCGATTCTGATTTCGCCGTTTGTTTTAATGCTCAGATCGGATTTTCTCGGCACGAAAATCTCCAGACGCATCGAATTGTAATCGTCGCCGGATTTTCCTTCGTCGTTAACGACGGCGATATTTACGTTCGAGCCTTTTTGCTCGGCTTTGACATTTCCCGAGTTTTTTCTGCCGGTCGCAAATTCGGTCAGAACGTATTTAACTTCCGCTTTGTCCCAACCGCGCACGGCAATCGCACAATCTTCGGCGACGATTTTGATTTTCGATTTATCAGTAATTGAAAAAGTTTCGTTTTTCTGCGAAACATTCGGAATTCCCGCGAAATTTACATTGCGAAGACGCGCTGACTGTTCTTTTTGACGTTCTGACTGTTCTTTAATTCGCTCCTGAACTTCTTTGCTGACAATATTATTCGCAGCTTCTGTCGTTTCGGTGATCGTGTCACTTATAATGTCGTTTATTAGCGGTTGAAGTTTAGAAAGTTCGCGTTGAGCTTCTTTCATACCTTTCTCGGCTTCTTTTTGTGCATCCGCTTGGATTTTGGCAATTTCACGATTTACTTTGGCGTTTTCCTTTGCCGCATCGTTATCGAATTCGATCTGATCGTCGGAATCCATTTTCAGAAGATTCGTCGCCGGATTCTGAGTTTTTCCGTCGTTTTTTCGTTTGATTGATAATGTTCCGTTAACTGCTTCGAGTTGGATCTGAACGCCGCCGCCGCCGATTCTGCCGTAAAGATCGCGCCCGACATATTTGCCTTTTTTTACCGGCAAACTGAAATCGTTATTTATTCTGCCGTTGACCGTGCTTGCTTTGACAGTCGCGTTGATGTCGGACGGAAGCGTCAAAACTACCGTTCCGTTAACCGTTTCGAGATTGATTTTATCGGTCGTCTGCAAACTCTCGAATTCGGCTTCGGTTTTCCCGTTGACCGTCGAAAGATCAGCCGTGCCGCGCAAATTTACGGCTCTTACGCCGCCGTTGACGGCTGAGATTTTGGTGTAATTCGACATATTTGAAACCGTAACCGATCCGTTGACCGTTTCGATTTCGTCCAGATACGCGCCGCGCGGAACCGTTAAGCGAAACTCGACTCTAATACTTCGCCCGTTTCGCCAATTGTTATTTCGCCCGTCGTTATTCCAATTCCGGTAATCGGTTTCAACATTGAACGAATCAATTTTCGCGTCAACTTTAACATCAACCATTGATAAAGATTCGCGGCTGTCGGCGGTTTTAACAGCTTCGAGTTTGATTTCGTTTCTGTCCCACGCCTCAACCGTGATCGAACCGTTGATATTTGAAACGCTGATTTTGCCGTTTGAATTAAACGAATAAGATTGCTCGATTCGCTCGGTTTGATCTTGAGCATTTGCCAGAATCGGCAGAAAAATCATTAAACCTAAAATTGCTGAAAAAGTTGTCTTTATAACTTTCATATAATTATTATTACTGTATTTATTAGTTCTGAATTTGCTAAAATATCGCTTGAACTATTGAATAAACACCGCAGATTTTTATTTTATGACAGTTATTTTTCAAACCTTGAAAATTAAAGTTTGCTCCGACATTCTTTTAATATTTTTTCCGCTCTTTTTGTAAGAACTTTATCTTCGAGCCAATGTTCTCGTTCTTTGCCTTTGTCATAGTAGCTGAAATCAGAAACAATGAAATTGTCAGAATTGCTTGAAATCCAATAGGTTTCCGAACCATATCCTGTAAATACTCCGACGGTTTGTGTGGTGAAATTTTCGTCCGTTTCCGTGTGCATATATTTCCAGTTTTCTTTCTCACTTTCAAAACTCTGCCAATAAAACGTCGGAATTCTTGTTCTGTCGCCTTTTTCATTTACCAAATAAAATCTATGATCCATAAAACCTTTATTTTCTTTAAAATTGGTAATTAAAACTCCGTCCTGCGGAATTTCATAAATTCTTTTCCCGGTTTCATATAAGGTTTTTTGACCACAAGGCTCTTGATAATAAATAACGAATCTTCCTCTGAAATTTTCAGGTATCAGAAAAACTTCCGGTTCAGGACGGCTTAACATCGAAAGTGTGAGTAAAGTCAGCGGCATTAAACCGATAGAGATCAGCGTTACGAGAGATTTTACCTTAACTGCTTTTTTGGAAATCCAGACGAGACTGATTCCCAAAATATAGAGAAAAACCGGAATTCCCAAAAGATAAAATACGCCGACGTGGACAGCACCGATGACAATTGCAGAAAATATCGTGATAATTGCGCCCGTGTAAAATAATCCGTTTTGCCCGTTAAATATCTTTTCTTTCATTTTCTAACCTCGATCAAATATGAACGCAATAATCACGCCGAAAAATTAAGAAGGGAATTAGCGGATTTTTCCGCATCAGATATTTCACAAATAGCAATCTGCAAAATTTGTTAGCGATTTGCGAGATTTTCTTGTTGATTATAAATGATTTTTTCATTTTCTCAGCCGTGAATCTGAATTTGAAATTTGAAATCGCCTCAATGCCTTTATTTTGCTGTTATGTTAGAATTTTCTTTGTTTTTTGAAAATGAATTACAACAGCCGAGAACAATAATTCGTCAAAGGCATTTACTTTGACAGCCGAATTTGATAACTTTACAGGTTTGATTGTCGCTGTTTTACGGAGATTTCAATGAATTTAAAACAAACGCAACTGCATATTCTGCGTAAAAAGACGGATTTAAGCCGACAGGCGAAGATCGGCGTTTCTCTCCATTGTCATACTGAATTTTCCAGGGAAATGCTTGATTTTGTGCCGCATTATGCCGAACAACTTCCGATCATTTCTTACTTCTGGAAAAGAGAACAAGCCAAATATCTTGAGAAATCAGGAAAACGAATTGATTTTTCAACTGCATATTGGTCGCCGCCGATGACTCCAAACGACGTTTTCAGAATCGAGCAGAAACAAATTAACGAAGTCGGATTAGATGCCGTCGTTTCGCTTTCGGATCACGACAGCGTTGAGGGAAATTTGACGCTTAATGAAACCGTCGAAAACACAAAAGCACCGATTTCTTTAGAATGGACAGTTCCGTTCGATTTCGGTTTTTTTCACGTCGGAGTTCACAATCTGCCGCCGGACAATGCGGTCGAAATGACGAAAGAGTTGGTCGGTTTTAGTTTCAGCGGCGATGAAAAACCGAATTATGCGAGACTGCACGAGCTTTTCAAGATGCTTAACGAGAACCCGGAAATTCTCGTAATTCTGAATCATCCGATTTGGGACATCGAAATGGTCGGCAAGGAAAAGCACGAGATTTTGCTGAAAAATTTCATCAAGGAATTCGGACAATGGATTCACGCTTTTGAAATTAACGGTTTTCGTTCGTGGTCGGAAAATAAAGCCGTCATCGAAATGGCGGAAGCGTTAGGATTCCCGATTGTTACGGGCGGCGACCGTCACGGCTGCCAGCCGAACACGGTTTTTAATTTGACGAACGCGAAAACTTTTGCCGAATTTGCCGATGAAATCCGCGTCGGCAAACGCTCTGAAGTCGCGCTGATGCCGGAATACAGTCAACCGCTTCATTCGCGCCAACTCGGTTCGTTTGCGGAAATTCTGAAACAATACAATCATTTTCCCGAAGGCAGAAAAAAATGGTTCGACCGCGTTTACTATGATGTCGGCGACGGCAAAGGTGTGCGTCAGGTTTCGGTTCACTGGGAAAAAGGCGGTCCGGCGTGGCTGCGTTGGGCGATTTGGACACTCGGCATTTTGGGAAGCAAACGAGCGCGTCCGATCTTTTCGCTGACTCGCAAAAAACACGACCGCGTGCCGAAAGATTTGACGGAAACGAAATTCGAGATTCCGAATCTGGAAGACATCGCGCCGAAAAGTCTTTCATCCGACATTATTTCTTAGCTATTATATTTTTTATTATTACCGGATTTATTAAACTGGCGGTCAATGCACCGCCTTTGATTTTTTATACAACAAAGTTTTTCTGTGAGTAAGATTCTACGCGCCGCATATTTTCCCGACTCATTTTTAGAAGTCAACGGTGTGGCAATGACAAGCAACCGCCTGATTCAATTTGTCCGCAAACGCGGCTATCCGTTTCTTTGTGTTCACGCTGGAGAAAAAACCGAAGTCAGACAAGACGGAAACATTACATTTGTTTCATTAAAGCGTTCGCCTCTGGCGATCAGAATGGACGAAGGTTTAAGCTACGATCCGCTTTTCAACCGTCATCTGAAACTCGTCCGAACGGAACTCGAAAAATTTAAACCGGAAGTTTTTCATATCACCGGACTTAACGACGTGAGCATTATCGGCGCGTATCTTTCGTGGAGAATGGATGTGCCGATGGTCGGCAGTTGGCACACGAATCTGCACGAATACGCCGCGCTTAGAATTCGCCGGAAACTCGGTTTTCTTCCTGATAAAATAACGCATCCACCGACAAGTTTTCTCGAGCGCAGAATTTTGGACGGCGCAATGCTTTATTACAGAATGCCGCAAATCGTGCTTGCACCGAATCAGGAATTGATCGAAATGCTCAAAGAAAGAACGGGCAGGCAGGGAAGATTAATGATTCGCGGCGTTGATACGGAAAAGTTTTCGCCCGTTCATCGAACGGTTAAAGATAACATTTTGCGTTTCGGTTTTGTCGGTAGATTGCGTGCGGAAAAAAATGTGCGGATGCTTGCCGAAATGGAAAAAAAATTGTTGGCAGCGGGTAAAAAACATTTCAAATTCCTGATTGTCGGCGAAGGAACCGAACGCGAATATCTGGCGAAAAATATGAAAACCGCTGAATTGCCCGGTTTTCTCGAAGGAAAAAAACTGTCCGAAGCTTACGCAAATATGGACATTTTTATTTTTCCGTCGGACACCGACGCTTTCGGAAACGTGGTTCAAGAAGCGAATGCTTCCGGTTCGCCGTGCATCGTTACAAATTTGGGCGGACCGAAATTTATCGTTCAGGAAGGAAAAACCGGCTACGTCGCAAAAAACACGGATGAATTTGTAAAATATTCGATTGAACTAATGGACAAACCCGAAAAATTAGCGACAATGAAAAAGGACTCGCGCGAGTTTGCTCTTTCACGTTCTTGGGATTCGGTGTTCGAAAATGTTTTTAATGTTTATATCGAAGCTAAAGATTACTTAGCGGAAGTTCGCCGGCAGCAACGGGAAGAAAAAGAGAGAAAACAAGCAAAATATGGAAAATAAAATATTTTATAAAGTTTCCGTTTTACATTTATGCAAGAGATGACATTTGAAGAAACTCCTGAAATAAGACGGAAAAATACAATCGGCGAAGCGTGGGCAAATCTGGTCCGTGATCCGAAGCAATTCGTCAGACACTGGAATTATAAAGGCGCGATTATGAGCGGCGGACTTCGTGCGCCGATCTTTCTGATTACATATCTCGCCGGGAAAGAAACCATAAAACTCGCCATCGGCGCGGCGTTGGCACAATTTATTTTTCGTTTTCTGTTTGCCGGAATCAGCGGCACGTTGATTCAAAAATTTCGCCGCGTCGAACCGGCGTGGAAAGCACTCGGCACGATTCTGCTGATCGTTCCGGTAATCAGTCATCTGTTTGAGTTTCTCGTTCAATACAGCTTCGCATACGCAACAGCAACCAACGACCATACCGACGACGCGATTATTCGTTCAATCTGCGTATCATTGATTTCCGCGCTTTTTACGCTTTTTATAATGCGCCGCAACGTAATGATCGTCGGCGAAGAAGGCAGCAAATCGCTTCTTAATGATTTATCGCGGATGCCGATGATGATTTTACGTTTTATACTTTTTATTCCGAACGAAATCGCGCTGATGATAAAACGCGGGGAAGTTCTGAAAATACTCGGCGGAATTATAGGTTTCGGAATATTTGCCGAGTTTATCTGCTGGGCAATAACAAACCGCCCGTTTTGGACATACAACGGCGGGAAAGAAATTTTTCTGCTGAAATACTGGGGAATTGACGGCATTATTTTACTGATTATCGTAACCGCCGTTTCGCTCGCCTTTATTGTTCGCAAAGATATAAAAATTGAATATTGAACGAAATTCTTCAAATCTTTTTTAATCCGCTGGAAAAAAAGAATTTATCAAAAGGGCGAAACAGCAGAATCTCGAGTTTTAGAAAATTGGAAAGTTCCCGTCAGCGAAGTTTTCGCCAAATAAACATAAGTGCCTATTAAAACAGTTCATATTACGAACTACTATCATAAAAACTCCGGTGGAATCAGCACTTCGTATAACGCGCTGCTCGCCGCCGCCAATCGTCACGGGCGCGAAATGCGTCTGATCGTTCCGGGAGAAACCGAACAGATCGAACAAATCGGAGAACACGGCAAAATCTATTATATTCCCGCTAAACAATCGCCGGTTTTCGATAAGCGTTACCGCGTGATGATGCCGTGGCAATATCTGCAAGGCGATTCGATCATCCGTAAAATTCTTTTGGACGAAAGACCGGAAATGATCGAGGTGACGGATAAATATACGCTCAGTATGATGGGCGCGATGATTCGCACGAACAATTTCAAAAAACTCGGTCGTCCGATGCTCGTGCATTTTTCGTGCGAGAGAATGGACGACAACATCGGCTCATTTTTATCAGCCGGAAATTTCGGAAAATGGTTCGCCCGCCGCATTATCGGAAATTACACTTTGCCGAATTTCGATTATCACATCGCCAATTCTCCATACACGGCGGAAGAATTTTACAGGTCATTCGACAGATCGAGCAACAAACGGCGTTCCGATTGGTTTTTCAACAAATGTTGGCAGTTTTTTAACGCTCCGCGCGTTCCGGTCAAAGAAAGAATCGCCGTCTGTCCGCGCGGTGTCAACGCCGAACAATTTTCGCCCGACAGAAAAAACGAAAAAGTCCGTCAACAAATGATCGAAAGCACGGGAATTCCGCAAGATGCAGTTATTTTGCTTTACGCCGGAAGAATTTCGCCGGAGAAAAACGTCGGTTTGTTGGCAGAATTTATGAAAATTCTGGCGAAGGACGAAAAAGATTATCGGCTTTTAATAGCGGGCGCGGGACCGAAAGCCGAATGGCTCAAGAAAGAAACCGCTCAAAATATTCCGAATAAGATTATCCAACTCGGACATTTAGACAAAGAAACGCTGGCGGATTATTACGCCAACTGTGATATTTTCGTGCATCCGAACCCGAAAGAACCGTTCGGAATCGCGCCTTTAGAAGCGATGGCTTCCGGCGTTCCGACCGTTGTGCCGAACGCGGGCGGACTTTTATTTTACGCGACAAACGAAAATACCTGGCTCGTCGAACCGACGGCAGAAAAATTTGCGGGCGCGGTAAAAGAAATTGTCGAAAACCCTGAACTTCGCAAACAAAAAACAGAAAAAGCCTTTGAAGCCGTCCGCAATAATACGCGCGAGGCTTCGACTGACTTTTTGCTTGCAACTTATGATCGGCTTTACGAAGATTTCCAAAAACGCAACGAACTTTTCACCGATACGGAAAAAGCAAAGAATTTCGATTTCGCTGAAGAATTACTTTAGTGAAAACTCGTTGCATTTCAACTTTTTTGTATTTAAAATCTATCTCGTCAAAATATCTTCATATTTATCGTCCGATTCGAGAATTTTTTTCACGAACGGACAAGTCGGTTTGATCAAAAGATTATTTTCTTCGGCAAATTTCACTGCTTCTTCGACCATTTTTTCGCCGATTCCCTGACCTTGTAAATCTTCGTCAACTTCCGTGTGATCAATCACGATTTTCCTTTGTCCTTCGCGGAAATAAGTCATTTCGGCAACCCAATCGCCGTCGTCGCCTTCGACAAAAAACGCGCCTTTATTTTTGTGTTCTTCTCTTTGAATTTTCATAAAATTTTTATAATAAAATACTCTCTGATTTATTTCTAACAGAGGCTTTTCGCTTTGCCAAATCTGATTTATTCTTAATATATGAAAATTTACGATGTGTCGGTTCCGATCTCTGAAAAAACTCCGGTTTACGAAGGCGATCCGAATGTTGAAATTACTGTAGCTCATTCGATCAAAAACGGCGATGCGGCAAATGTTTCGCGCCTTTGCTGCGGAGTTCACACAGGAACTCACGTTGATGCGCCGAATCATTTCATCGAAGGCGGTCGCAGAATTGACCAACTCGATCTGGAAAAATTAATCGGTAAATGCCGCGTTATCGAACTTGACAATGACGTTTTGGAAATAAATGCTTCGCACATCGAAAACGCGAATTTAAAATATGTCGAAAGAGTTCTTTTCAAAACGCGAAACTCGGATTTCTGGAACGATTTCGAGCAAGGATTTCGCAAAGATTTCACATCAATCGCGCCCGACGCGGCAACGATGTTAGTTGACCTGAACATCAAACTCGTCGGAATTGATTACCTGTCGGTCGAAAAATTCGGTTCGGAAGATTACGAAACGCACAAAACTTTGCTCGGAAAAGAAGTCGTGATTGTCGAAGGTCTGGATTTGCGCGAAGTTTCGGCGGGCGATTACGAAATAATCTGTCTGCCGCTGAAACTCCAAGGCGGAACCGGCGACGGCGCACCGGCGCGGACGATTCTGCGGGAAATTTAAATGAACGAGAAGCAAAAAACAAAAATCAGCAAATTTTTGAGTTTGGTTTTGCGACATAAACCGGAAACGATTGATTTATCTGTGGATGATAACGGTTGGACAAATGTAAAAGAATTGTTGGAAAAATCGGCGAAAAAAGGAAATTCTATAACGCTAGAAGAGTTGACGGAAATTGTCAAAACAAATGATAAAAAGCGATTTGCCTTCGATGAAATAAGGAAGAAAATTCGCGCCAATCAAGGTCATAGCTTAAAACTCGAAATAGAATTTGAAGAAAAAACGCCGCCGGAAATTTTTTACCATGGAACTGCTGAAAAAAATATCGAAGCGATTTTAAGAGACGGTTTAAATAAAATGCAGCGGCATCACGTTCATCTTTCGGAAAACATCGAAACGGCGCGAAAAGTCGGCGTTAGATATGGAAAACCTGTGATTTTTCAAATTGAAACAAAGAAAATACTCGCGGAAAATTTTCGCTTTTTCGTTTCGGCAAACGATGTCTGGCTGATTGACGAAATTCCGCCGCGATTTCTGAAGATTTATGAAGAAAAATAATTTCGCAAAATTCAGAAAAGAATTTCTCGGCAAATCAATCGAAGAATTATTAAGTTTACTTTCGAGCGACGATTTGCAAACGAGATTTTTCGCGGAAATGGCATTGCGCGATAAAACTTCCGTCTGACTTAATTTCAAATCGGCGAGTTCGCGGGAAGAAAGAGAAAAAGCAATCGAAGAATGGCGCGAATGGTTTCGTGAGCGTAAAGGAAAGTTTAAGAAAAGGTTAGGCGAAGTGAAAATTGACTAAAATTTATGGATTTAACAAACGACCGGAATTACCGCGCGAAAGTTTACGAAATCGTCAAAGAAATTCCGGCGGGAAAAGTAATGACTTACGGGCAGATCGCCGATATTTTAGGCGAAGGCTACACGCCGCGCACAGTCGGTTTTGTGATGCACGCCGCTGACACGGAAAATGTGCCTTGGCAGAGAGTTATAAATTCAAAAGGCGGTTGTTCGACGGGAAAAATGACGATGCCTGTAAATCTTCAGCAAAAAATGTTGGAAGATGAAAAAGTTATTTTTAACGAAAAAAGTTTTTGCGACCTAAAAGAATATCAATGGTTTCCCGAAGGTTTTAAAGCGGATAAATCGGATGAGCAACCGAGTTTGTTTATGTAAAATTTGGCAATATATTTATTTGACGAGAAAAAGTTTTTTATTGAAATTGAAATTAACTTTCAATTAGATTAGAATAAATTTGCTTTTGATGAAAAAGCGTAAATTCTATGAATCTGGCAAACCTGAGCATCGGTAAAACCGCAAGAGTAAAAAATATAAACGCAACAAACGCATCGGCAAAAAGATTAATGGAAATGGGCGTTGTGCCAGGAGTTTCGGTCAGAGTCGTAAAATCCGCACCGTTCGGATGTCCGATTGAAATTCGCGTTCGCGGTTATCATCTGGCAATGCGAAGAAGCGAAGCCGAAGCCATCGAAGTTACAAATGAGTAGGTTTTAAAACAATTGGATTGTCACGATCAACAAATAAATACACAAACTAACGTCCTCAACTCCGATCTTTTAATAGCTTTGGCGGGAAATCCGAACGCCGGAAAGACGACGCTTTTTAACGCGCTGACCGGAATGAAGCAGAAAGTTGCGAATTATCCGGGCGTTACGGTCGAACGCAAAGAAGGCGTTTGGCATTTGGACGGAGCTAAAAAAGCTGTGCGTCTGATTGATCTGCCGGGACTTTACAGCATTGATGCGACTTCGATTGACGAACAGATCGCCCGCGACGTTTTAACGGGAAAACTTGAAAATCTGCCGAAACCGGACGCGCTGATCGCCGTCGTTGACGCGACGAATCTCGAACGAAATCTTTATCTCGTAACGCAGCTTTTGGAATATAAAATTCCCGTCGTTGTCGCCTTGACGATGATTGACGCGGCGGAAAAACAATCGCTCGCCATTGATGTTAAAAAACTTTCCAGACTGCTGAAAGTTCCCGTTATTCCGATCAAAGCGAAAAACAAGATCGGTTTAAAAGAACTTTCCGAAAGCATTCGCGCCGAAATCGGGAAACCGGAATCCGCGCTCGAAAAAGATTATCTCGACACTTTTCCGACGTTCATCGGCGAAGGCGTTGAAGACGAAATCGTTACAAATAATTCAAAAATCTTTGCGCGCTACAATTTTATCTCCGACGTTTACCAGCAGTCGGTCAGACCGAAACAGACGGAAGAACGGCAGAATTCCGAGAAAATTGACAGCATTTTAACGCACAAATTTTTCGGTTTAATTATTCTTGTCGCCGTTTTACTTTTCGTTTTCCAAGCGATCTTTTCGTGGGCGACCGTTCCGATGGATTTGCTCGACGGCGGGTTCGGCGCGTTGGCGGATTATGCGAAAAATGTTCTGCCCGCAGGAATTATCGCGGATTTTGTCGCCGACGGCGTGATCGCCGGAGTCGGCGGAATTTTGATTTTCCTGCCGCAGATTTTGCTGCTTTTTCTGTTTATTTCGATCTTGGAAGACACGGGTTATATGGCGCGGGCGGCGTTTTTGATGGACAAAATAATGTCGCGCGTCGGGCTTCACGGCAAAGCGTTTTTGCCGCTGATGAGCAGTTTTGCGTGTGCGATTCCGGGAATTATGGCGACGCGGACGATTGAAAACCGGCGCGATCGTCTGGCGACGATTCTTGTCGCGCCGTTTATGAGTTGTTCGGCGCGTCTGCCGATCTATGCGCTGATGATCGCGGCGTTTTTCAAGGGCGAAACGATCTACGGCGTGATTTCGCTCGGCGCGGTTTTGATGTTGGCGATGTATTTTCTCGGCATAATTACGGCGGTGATCGTCGCGTTTATTTTAAAGAAAACGATCTTAAAATCGCCGCCGCCGCCGTTCGTGATGGAACTTCCGCCGTATCGTCTGCCGAATTTCCGCACGGTTTTTCAAAATGTTTTCACACGCGCCGGACTTTTCGTCAAACGCGCCGGAACGGTGATTTTGTTGATCTCCGTGATTCTCTGGGCATTGGCGTATTTCCCGCGAACGAACGCTCAACCGACACACGGCGAAAGCGCGGAATCTGTCCAATTGGAAAACAGTTTCGCCGGAACGCTCGGCAAAGCGTTCGAACCGGTCATCAGACCGCTCGGTTTCGATTGGAAAATCGGTATCGCGCTGATTTCGAGTTTCGCCGCCCGCGAAGTCGTCGTTTCGACATTGAGCATAATTTACAACACCGGCGCGGACGCCAACGAGGAATCGCCGTCGCTGATAAACGCGATCCGCAACGCCAAAGACGACAACGGAAATCCCGTCTGGACACCGCTCACCGCGCTGACGCTGATGGTTTTCTTCGTTCTCGCAATGCAGTGTATGTCAACGCTCGCCGTCACACGCCGCGAAACAAACTCGTGGGCGTGGGCGGTTTTTATGTTCGTTTATATGACCGGAATCGCATATTTCGCCGCGCTCGTAACTTATCAAGGTGGCAAGTTTTTGGGATTTGGTTGATTATTTAACCGCAGATTTCGCAGATAAACGCAGATAAAAGGATAAAAAATCTGCGTCTATCTGCGAAAATCTGCGGTTAATTTTCTTGACTTAAAATTTCCTGAACTCTTCCGACTTTCCCGTCCGTCAGACGAACTTTTATTCCGTGCGGGTGAAAATTTGAATTTGTCAGCAAATCTTTGACGATTCCGACAGTTTGTTTTCCCGTTCGCTGATCTTGTTTTTGAACGATCGCCACTTCTAATCCGGCGCGGATATTTTTTCTTTCACGATTCGGCATAATTTTTATTTCTCCAAAATTCTCTGCAACAAGACAATTTCGCCGAGATGATAAGCGTTGTGATCGGCGATAAGAAGTGCTTCGCGGAAAATCGTCTGCCCGTCGCCGTGCGGAATTTCGGCGAGAACATCCGTTTTTTCATCGGCGACGAGATCGCGCATTTCCTGCAAATCTTTGAGAATCTGCCCGCACGAATTTTGCCAATCTTCAACGCTCGCCTGCGATTTATTCCAATAACCGTCGGGAAATTTCGGCGAAACGTGATTTTTATCACGCGAAAATTCCAAAATGTCCGACTGCGCGATTCTTAAATGTTCGAGCAGTTCCCAAGGCGTATGAGGCGAATTTTCCGGCTTTTCGTTTCGCAGTTCGACCGGAAATTTTTTGAGAACTTTCTGCAAATCAATATGCGCCGATTTGCCGTCGAGAAGTTCGATAATATGTTTGCGGATTTCTTTTTGTGTGTCCATATTTTGCTAGAAAAGTTTCAGATTTTGCTTTTGCGTGGTTTCCAATTTTTGCAGAAAACTTTTGCGCGTGATTTCCTTCGCGCCGAGAACTTCAAAATGCGGTGTCATCACCTGAATGTCAATCCACGCCGCGCCGCGCGATTTTAGATGTTCGACCAGAAAAAGCAAAGCGAGTTTCGACGCATTTGAAACGTGATGAAACATACTCTCACCGCAAAAAATCCCGCCCGCGTCAACGCCGTAAAGTCCGCCGACGAGTGCGCCGGAAACATCCCAAACTTCAACGCTGTGTGCGCCGCCCGCTTTGTGAAAATCGTCATAGCTTTCGATAAATTCGTCTGTAATCCAAGTACCGCTTTCAAATTTTCGGGTAACGGCGGCGCAGCTTTCGATAACGGCGCGAAAATCTCTATCAATCGTAAAGGTAAAATCGTTTTTTCGCCAAATTTTTTTCAAACTTTTTGGAAGATGCAAATCTGTAAACTCCAAAATCGCACGAGTTTCCGGGCAAAACCAAGGCATCGGCAAACCGTCAATATGCCACGGAAAAATTCCTATTCGATAAGCGTTTTGCAAATTATTCACCGATAAATCACCACCGAAACTGATAATGTCGCGCGTGTCATAATAAAAATCGCCGAATAAAACCCAATCTTGGAATTTGTGCGTGAGCGGATTTGGAAAAACGATTGACGACATACAATTTTATTTTGCCACACAAAACCTTGCAAAATACAGGGAAAGTTTCTAAATTTCCGCACAAACCCGATTTTCCGCATTTTAGAAAATGAGTTTCGATTGTAGTAAAGTAGAAACAGATGGAAAGAATGTATTAGTTTGTCCGTATTTTGAAATCGCCGAAAACAATCGCGGCGGTTTCTGTTTTTTTAACGAGTTTTTTTGATTACGATTAATGACAGCAACAGAAAAAATAAAATTCGGACTTATTCCGGCTGAAGTTTGGAAAACTGAAGACGCAATCGAGATTTTCCGCAAAATGGTCACGGGAGAATTTCCCGCGCCGCCGATCGGCGAATCTTTTGATTTCGGTCTGGCGGAAGTCGAAAACGGGAGCGTCATTTTTGAAGGCAGACCGCACGCGAAATTTTACAATCCGATGGGAACGATTCACGGCGGATTTATCGCAACTCTGCTCGATTCGGCAATGGCGTGCGCGATTCATTCGACCTTAAAAGCGGGAAAAGCCGCGACAAGCGTCGAACTAAAAGTAAATTTCGTGCGCCCGATCTTCGAGAAAACCGGAACTTTAAGAGCCGTCGGCAAGATCGTAAATGTCGGAAAACAAATCGGCTCGGCGGAAGGCAAGTTGATTGACGAAAACGGAAAAATTTATGCACACGGGACGACGACTTGTTTTATTTTCGATTTGTAAAAAGTGGGAAATTAACCGCAGATAAACGCGGATAAACGCAGATTTTTATGAAATCAGATAAATTTTTCAAAGAAATAAATATTTGGAAAAGTGTTGATGAAAGAACTGTGGCACGTTATCGGTGTTTTGAAATTTTGCCTGACGGAAAGTTTTTTGTGCAGTTAAAAGATTATATTTATGAGGATTCAGACAAAGTTTATCGAGAAAATTTAGAAATGTATTTTATCGAAAGTTTGTCGAGCGAAAATTTTGAAGAAATGTCAGCAGAAGCTTGTTCGACAATTGAAGAAGCAATCATGAAACACGAAGCAGATTTTGCAGAATTTGAAAACGACATCAAGGAATTGAGCAAAGAAAAATCTAAATAAATTCTCTGCGTCCATCTGCGAAAATCTGCGGTTAAAAATTTTATGGAAAAAAGAAAATTTGGCAAAACTGATATGGAATTTTCCGTTCTCGGCTTCGGCGGCGCGGAGATCGGGCGCGAGGTGACGCGCGAAAGTGTCGGCGAGCTTTTGAACGCGGCTTTGGATGCCAGTTTGAATGTCATTGACACGGCGGCGGCGTATTGGGAAAGCGAAAAATTGATCGGCGAAACGGTCGGCAAACGGCGCAATTCATTTTATCTGCTGACGAAATGCGGCGCGCTCGACGGTTTTACGCGCTACGACTGGTCGAAAAAAGGAATTTTAGAAACAATTGAAAACAGCTTGCGAAATTTGAAAACCGACTATCTCGACATCGCGCAATTGCACAGTTGCGACAGCGAAATCTTAAATCGCGGCGAAGCAATCGAAGCGTTGCAGAGAGCGCAGGAAAAAGGCTACACGCGTTACATCGGTTATTCAGGTGACAACGACGACGCGAAAACTGCGCTCGAAATGGACGTTTTCGACAGTTTGCAAACTTCCGTTTCGATTGCCGATCAAGCGGCGATTGACAGTGTGATAAAAACAGCGCAAGAGAAAAATGTCGGCGTAATTGCCAAACGTCCGATTGCAAATGCCGTTTGGCGGCACGACGCGAAACCGTCGGATTCTTATCATCACGAATATTGGGACAGAATTCAGAAATTGAAATACGAATTTTTGGGCAAAAGTCTGGAAGAATCAATTGCGACGGCGTTGCGTTTTACGATGACAATTCCTGGAATTGACACGATGATCGTCGGCACGACAAAACCGGGACGCTGGAGCGAAAACGCGAAATATATTTCGGAAGGAAATTTGTCGGGCGAAGAATTTGCCGCAATTCATCAACGTTGGCACGAAGTCGGCGGCGAAGATTGGAAGCAAATGACGTAAGAATTTTTGCCCGCGAAAAACGCGAAAGGACGCGAAAAAAATGAAAATTCATCCTTTGAATGTAAAAGGCAAATACTACATTGATTATGATGTCTGCACTTGCAGTGAGGCTTGTATATATTACGCGCCTGACAATATAAAACCTGACACGGAAGATTTTGGCGTATATTTTGCGAAGCAACCTGAAACACCAGAAGAAGAAAAAAAGTGCAGAGAAGCAATGATGTGTTGTCCGGTCGAAGCCATTTTGGATGATGGCGAAATAAAAAATCAGTAGAAGATCAAGGGAAATTTATGAGCAAATTATTTGAAAGTTATAAATTAAGAGAAATCGATTTTCGCAACCGAATTTGGGTTTCGCCGATGTGTCAATATTCGAGCGAGGAAGGAATGCCGACGGATTGGCATCTCGTTCATCTTGGAAGCCGCGCGGTCGGCGGCGCGGGTTTGATTATTCAGGAAGCGACCGCCGTTTCGCCCAAAGGCAGAATTTCTCCGTCAGACGCTGGAATTTGGTCGGACGCGCACGCCGAAAGTTATAAGAGAATCACGAAATTTATCAAGGAATACGGCGCAATTGCGGGAATTCAGCTCGCGCACGCCGGACGAAAAGCTTCAACAGCAGAACCTTGGAACGGTGGGAAAGAAGTCGAGATCGAAAACGGCGGTTGGGAAACGGTCGCGCCGACGGCGGAAAAGTTTGCGGACGATTATCCGTTGCCGCGCGAAATGTCGAAAGACGACATTGAAAAATCGACAAACGATTTTGTCGCGGCGACGAAATTTGCGTTAAATGCAGGTTTTGAAGTGATTGAAATTCACGCCGCGCACGGTTATTTATTTCACGAATTTTTATCGCCGCTTTCCAACAAACGCGACGACGAATACGGCGGAAGTCTGGAAAATCGGATGCGTTTTCCTTTGGAAGTTGCAAAAAAAGTGCGCGAAACCGTGCCGGAAAATCTTCCGGTTTTCGTTCGCATTTCGGCGACCGATTGGACAGAAAAGGGTTGGGATTTAGCGCAGTCAATCGAGTTTTGCAAGGAACTCAAAAAGATCGGAATTGACCTGATTGACGTTTCGACGGGCGGAAATGTGCCGGACGTGAAGATTCCCGTCGCACCGAATTATCAGGTTTCTTTCGCGGCGGAAATTCGCAAACAAGCTGAAATTCCGACGGGCGCGGTCGGAATGATTACGGACGCAAAACAAGCCGAAGAAATTTTGCAAAACGGCGAAGCCGACGCGATTTTGATGGCGCGGGAATTTTTGCGCGAACCGTATTTTCCGTTCACGGCGGCGAAGGAATTGGGTAAAGATTTGGGATATGTGCCGAAACAATACGGGCGCGCAATTGATCTGCGAAAGGCAAAATCGGCGTAAGGAATTTAGCCACGAACAGACACGAAAAGGACACAAAAAGAATAAGGAAATTTTTTACTATTTATGGATTTAGATGAAGCAAATAAACTTTGGTATGAACTTGAGCAACTCGAGGGTGTAAAATTCGGATACAACGATTGCATTCAAATTGTTAAAGGTGATTACTCAGGAAATCAAGCAAGTATAATTTCATTGATTTCACTTGAACCAATAACTTATTTGGCTGAATTGGATTCAGATAAAGGTGGCGATATTTATGTTCTTGAAACAGAAATTGAAGCAACAGAATAAAAACTTTTTTATTTAAAGTCTTTCTTGTACTTTCGTGAACTTTCGTGTTTGTTCGTGGCAAAAAACAAGGGGAAATTATGAGCAATATTACAAAAATTCCATTTTCAGTTTTAGATTTATCGCCCGTTTTTGAAGGCGAAAATGTGAGCGATGCGTTTAAGCGGACTTTGAGTTTGGCGCAGCGGGCTGAAAGTTTGGGTTATCAGAGATTTTGGCTTGCCGAGCATCACAATATGGTCGGCATTGCGAGCGCGGCGACTTCGGTGGTGATCGGGTTTGTCGCGGGAAATACTTCGACGATCCGCGTCGGTTCGGGCGGAATTATGTTGTCGAATCACGCGCCGATTGTGATCGCCGAGCAGTTCGGGACGCTCGAATCGCTTTATCCGAATCGAATTGATCTCGGTTTGGGACGCGCTCCCGGAACTGATCGTCCGGCGACATTGGCGTTGCGTCGGAGTTTGAACAATGACGGCGAAGAATTTCCCGAACAGCTTGAAGAATTGCGATTCTTTTTCCGCGAAACGGTGGCAAATCAAAAGGTTCAGGCGGTTCCGGGCGCGGGTTTGAATGTTCCGATCTGGCTTTTGAGTTCGAGCGGTTTTTCGGCGCATCTTGCCGGAGTTTTGGGTTTGCCGTTCGCATTCGCGGCGCATTTTTCACCCGAACATACTTTGCCGTCTCTGGAACTTTACCGGAAAACTTTTCAGCCTTCGGACGATTTGCAAAAGCCGCACGCGATGGTTTGTTTGAATGTGATCGCGGCGGAAACCGACGAAGAAGCCGAATTTTTAGCGACTTCGCAGTATCAGTCTTTTCTAAATCTGGTGCGCGGCAGACCGGGCAAAATCCCGCCGCCGGTCGAAGATATGAACACGATCTGGAACGCGCAGGAAAAAACTCTGGTAAATTCGCGCACGGGCGGTTCGATCATCGGAAGCAAGGAAACGGTCAAACGGAAATTGGAAGCGTTTCTGGAAGAATCAAAAGCGGACGAAATTATGGTTAACGCGATGGTTTTCGATCAGGAAAAACGTCTGCGTTCTTATGAAATCGTCGCAGAACTTTTTAACGAAAATGTTGCGACAGCGAAAGGAAGTTAGCCACGAACAGACACGAAAAAGCACGAAAAAAAAAGAAAAATTAGCCACAGATGAACACAGATAAACACAGATTTTTGAAGCAGGATAAGACAGATTTTAAAGTTATTTATTTGAATTTATCTGTATTTTATCCGTATGAATCTGTGAAAATCTGTGGCTAAAACTTCTTAAAATTTTTCGTGTTTATTCGTGGCAAAAAATTACAATTAACAAGGGGAAATTAAATTATGAGTGAATTATTAAAAGCGGGCGAGAAAGCACCGAATTTTACTTTGCCGTGTCGCGCGGTTGAAGCGGCGGGCGATGAAGAGCCGACGTTTACTTTGGAAAATATGCGCGGGAAAAATGTCGTTTTGGCGTTTTATCCGGCGGATTGGAGCGCGGTTTGCGGCGATCAGCTTGCGCTTTACAACGAGCTTTTGCCGGTGTTTGAAAAGCAAAATGCGGAGCTTTTCGGTGTTTCGGTTGACAGCGAATTTTCGCACGAGGCGTTTCGCAAAGATCGCGGCTACAAAATGATGCTGCTTTCGGATTTCGAGCCGAAAGGCGAAGTGGCGAAAAAATACGGCGTTTACCGCGACGAAGACGGATTTAGCGAACGCGCGCTGTTTGTCATTGATAAAGACGGCGTGATTCGTTACAGCTACGTTTCGCCGATTGGGGTAAATCCGGGCGCGGATCAGATTTTGAAAACGCTCAAGGAAATCGAGAGCGAAGAAAACGGAGAAAACGAAAATGGCAAATAATGAAAATCCTGAATTAACAGTTCCCGTCGGCACGGACGATCACGCGGAAGGTTCTGAAAACGCACGAGTTACGCTCGTCGAATACGGCGACTACGAATGTCCGCATTGCGGCAGAGCGTATGAAATCGTCAAGAAAATTCAAAAGGAAATGGGCAATGATTTGCGTTTCGTGTTTCGCAAATTTCCGTTACAGCAATCGCATCCGCACGCCGAACACGCGGCGGAAGCGTCGGAAATTGCCGCGCAGGACGGAAAGTTTTGGGAAATGCACGACGCGCTTTTTGAAAATCAAAACGCGCTCGACGACGAAAGTTTGAAATCTTACGCGGAAAAAATCGGGCTTGACGCGGACAAATTCGCCGAAGATTTAGAAAGCGGCAAATTCGAGGAAAAAGTTCAAGCGGATTTTATGAGCGGAGTCGAAAGCGGCGTGAACGGAACGCCGAGTTTTTTCATCAACGGCGTTCGTTTTAACGGTTCGTTCGATTACGAAAATTTGCTCGAAGCGTTGGAAAATGCTTAATTTTAAATGGACAAAAAGATCTTTAAATTGCCACTAGCTTCAGCTAGTGGTAATTGTGAATAAAAAAAAAGGCTTTAGCCGAATTTCAGAAAAATAATTTCCTTTTGGCTTAAGCCTTTATAAAACTTATGTCATTCGTCAAAGTTTGGATACATTTTGTTTGGTCAACCAAGAACCGCGTTCCTTTTTTGACAGAGGACATCAGACAAAAAGTTTTCAAACATATTCGGGAAAATGCGCGTGAAAAAGGCATTCATATTGATTTTATAAACGGTTATACCGATCACGTCCATTGTCTGATTTCTTTGGGAACAGATCAGACTTTGGAGAAAATTATGCAGTTAATCAAAGGCGAATCGTCATTTTGGAGTAACAAAAACAATTTGTGCAAAACTAAATTCGGCTGGCAAGAAGAATATTTTGCAGTTGGTGTTTGTGAATCAATGCTGGAAAATGCCAGAAAATATATTGCCAATCAGGAAGAACATCATAAAACGAAAAGTTTCGATGATGAGTTTGAAGAATTTTTGGAACGCGCGGGATTTGAAAAATTTAAAGACAAAGAAAATTAGGCTAAAGCGATAAGGAATTTTTTTTTCGGAAGTTCGGCTATAGCCGCGAGAATTCATTAAATTTGTCCACTAGCTGAAGCTAGTGGCAATTGAAATAAGAGAAAATTAGCAGAGCAGAAAATATCTGTATCTAACTGCGAGAAATCTTTGGTAAAAACTAAAAAATTATGAAAGCAATCAGATTAAATGAACTTGGCGGAACGGATAAATTGTCGCTTGAGGAAATCGAAAAACCGGCTCCGAAGGCGGACGAGGTTTTGATCAAAGTCGCGGCGGCGGGAATTAATTATGCCGACACGATGATGCGTGAGGGCAATTATTTGACGCAGCCGGAATTGCCGCTGACGCTCGGTTATGAAGCGGCGGGGACGATTGAAATTTTGGGCGAAAATGTCTCGAATTTGAAAGTCGGACAGCGCGTTTTGGCGACGACTTCGAGCGGCGGTTATGCCGAATACGCGACGGCGAAAGCCGCGCTGACGATGCCGATTCCCGACGAACTCGGTTTTGGCGAATCAAATGCGCTGCTTGTGCAAGGCTTGACCGCGCTCGGGCTTTTGAACCAGACGAAATCAGGGCAAACGATTTTGATTCACGCAGCGGCGGGCGGCGTCGGGACTTTGCTCGTGCAACTTGCGAAACAGAAAGGTTTGAAGGTCATCGGCACGGCTTCGAGCGAGGCGAAATTGCAGATGGTCGCCGATCTCGGCGCGGATTTTGCGATCAATTATTCGGAAGACGATTGGACGGACGAAGTATTAAAAGCGACCGACGGCAAAGGCGTTGACTGGCTGATCGAAATGGTCGGCGGCGACATCGTGGCGAAAAATCTGAAAGTGCTGGCAAAACACGGCACGATGTGGGTTTACGGCTCGGCTTCGGGTGAAGATTTCAAAGTTTCGGTCTTGAGTTTGATGCACAAAAATCACACGATTCGCGGTTATTGGCTAATGAACGAATCGGTCGAAAATCGTATCAAATTTACGAAAGAATTACTCGAACATTTAGGCGCGGGACGTTTGAAAATTCAAGTGACGGAGTTTCCTTTAGAAAATGTGAAAGAAGCGCACGAAGCTATTGAAGGCAGAAAAACGACGGGCAAAGTCGTGTTGACGGTGGGAAATTAGCCACGAACGAACACAAAAAATACACGGAAAAGAACGAAGAAGTTTAGCCACAGATTTACACAGATAGACACAGATTAAGAAAGATAAGGGACAGATTTTTGAAATAATTACATCCGGTTTTCATTCGTGTTCATCTGAGTGAATCTGTGGCTAATTTTTCTGTTTCGTGAAATTTCGTGTTTGTTCGTGGCAAAAAATTATGAATCTAAAAGACAAAATAATTCTCGTCACGGGTAGTGCGAACGGGATTGGGAAGGCTTTGTGCGAGCGGTTTCACGCGGAAGGCGCGGCGAAGATTTTTGTTGCCGATCTGGAATTTGAAAATGCGGAAAAAGTTGCGGAATCGGTGAATGGGAAAGCAGTTAAATTAAACGTCGCGGACGAAGAAAATTGTAAAACGGTCGTCAAAGGAATTTTAGACGAATGCGGGCGGATTGATTTTGTCGCGTCGAATGCGGGCATCGGCGGTGCGGAAGGGTCGCTGGAAGTTTCGGACAAGATTTGGGATTTGGTTTACAAAGTCAATGTTTTGTCGCACGTTTATCTGGCGCGGGCGATTTTTCCGCAGATGATCGAAAACGGCGGCGGCGGATTTATGATTACGGCTTCGGCGGCGGGACTTTTAACGCATCCTTTGTCGGCTCCGTATTCGGTGACGAAACACGCGGCGGTGGCGATGGCGGAGAGTTTTGCGATTGAATTCGGCGACAAAATTTACGTTTCGTGTCTGTGTCCGCAAGGCGTTCGGACGCGTTTGATCGAAGATGCTAAGTATGGAAACAATTCGTTTTTGATTCCCGATTCGATCACGGTTGAAGAATGTGCGGAGACGGTTGTGAGAACTCTGGATGAAGAAAAATTCTTGATTCTGCCGCACGTTGAAGTCGGTGAATATATTGTCAACAAAGCTGAGAATTACGACCGTTGGCTGCATCAATTGCGGAAGATGCGAAAGGTTGTTTTGGGTGAAAAATTAGGAGATTAGCCACGAACAGACACGAAAAGAACACGAAAAAAGAGAAGAATATTTAACCACGGATGAACACAGATATACACAGATTTTTAGGAGATGAGGAAGATAAATCTAATTTGGTTTTATCCGGTTTTTATCTATGTCCATCTGTGGCTAAATTTCTTTTGTTCGTGTCCATTTCGTGTTTGTTCGTGGCTAAAAATAAAAAATTATGAAAATAGGAATTATCGGAGCGGGAAATATCGGCGGCAATGCGGCGAAATTGTTTGCGGAAAAGGGACACGAAATTGCGATTGCTAATTCGCGCGGACCGGAGACTTTGGCGGAACAAGTTGCGGAAATCGGCGGAAATGCGAAAGCCGTGACGGTTGAAGAAGCGGCGGATTTTGGCGAGATCGTTTTTGTTTCGATTCCGTTCGGCAAATATAAAGAACTTCCGGCAGATGCTTTTAAAGGGAAAATCGTGATTGATTCCAATAATTATTATCCCGACCGCGACGGCGAATTTGGAGATATTGATGCAAATAAAATTACTTCGAGCGAACTGCTTGCCGAGCATTTAAAAGGCGCAATCGTCGTTAAAGCGTTTAATACGATTTGGTCAGAACATTTGAAAACGCAGGGAAACAAGGATTTGCCGATTGACGAACGGCGCGTGATTTTTCTCTGCGGCGATGATGCAGACGCGAAGAAAAAAGTTGCGGCGTTGATCGAAGAGATCGGTTTTGCGGCTTACGATACAGGAAATTTGAGCGACGGCGGCAAAACGCAAGCTCCGGGTTCGGCGATTTACAACCGCGATCTGAAATTTGAGGAAATTGATGGCGTTTTGTATTCGAGTTATTAGAAGATGTTTTGTGCGCGAATAAACGCGAATAAATACGAATAAAAGAGAAAGAAATTTGAAAAAGGCAAGAGTGAAAAATTATGAACGAATTATTTGATAAGTTAAAAATAGGAAATTTAGAGTTGGAAAACAGAATTGTTTACGCGCCGATGACGCGCAGCCGTGCGGATGAAGACGGCGTTCAGCCGGATTATGCGGTCGAATATTACGCGCAGAGAGCGTCGGCGGGATTGATAATTACGGAAGCTGTAAATGTGTCGGCGATGGCGAAAGGTTATATAAAAACGCCGGGAATTTATACGGAAGAGCAGATCGAAAGCTGGCGCAAAATTGCTGATGCAGTTCACGAAAAAAGCGGAAAAATCTTTATGCAGATTTTTCACACTGGACGAATCGCGTTGCCGGATTTTCTGCCGGACAATCAAAATCCGGTCGCGCCGTCAGCCGTCAAAGCGAACGGGCAAAATTTTACGATGGAAGGAATGAAGGATTTTGTCGAACCGCGTGAAATAACGACGGAAGAAATAAAATCAACGGTGAAAGATTTTGCAAATGCGGCGAAAAATGCAGTTGATGCGGGATTTGACGGCGTTGAACTGCACGGGGCGAACGGTTATCTGGTTCAGCAATTTTTGTCGGACAACACGAACAAACGCGATGATGAATACGGCGGTTCGGTGGAAAATCGGGCAAGATTTTTGTTTGAAGTTTTGGACGCGATGATCGCGGAAATCGGCAACGAAAAAACGGGAATACGACTTTCGCCGGGCGGAGAATTTAACGACATTCACGAATCGGATGCGGCGGAACTTTATGATTATGTTGTCAAAGGATTAAACAAACGCGACTTGGCTTATCTGCACCTCGGAACGTTCGATCAGAACAAAAATTGGCATCCGGTTTTGCGTCCGATCTATGAAGGAATTTATTTTGCCGGAGTCGGTTTTGATAAAGATTCGGGCGAAAAATTACTGGAAGAAAAAGGCGCGGACGCGATTGTTTACGGGAAACTTTTTCTCGCAAATCCCGATCTGCCGAAGCGTTTCAAGTTGGACGCGGCATTAAATGAGCCGGACGAATCAACTTTTTATCAGGGCGGCGAAAAAGGTTATATAGATTACCCGTTTTTGGAAGAAGCAAATGCGGCGAAGTGATTTTAAGAGTTAGTAAATGAAAATATTTTTAACGGGTGCAACGGGATATATCGGTTCGGTCGTCGCCGAAAGATTGAAAAGTAAAGGTTACAAAATTTCGGCTCTGGCGCGAAATGATGAATCGGCGGCGAAATTGGAAGCGAAAAATATCGAGGTCGTGCGCGGCGAACTGCACGATTTTGATGTTTTGAAAAGCGCGGCGCAGAATGCGGACGCAGTGATTCATACGGCGTTCAATTTTGATCCGCAGAATTTTGCAGATTCGGTGAAATTGGAACGTGATGTGATAAAAACTTTCGGCGAAGCTCTGGCGCGGACGAATAAACCTTTGATCGTAACTTCCGGTTCGTCGGTTTTGGGGAACACGCGAAATGCCGTCGCGGACGAAGATTTTCCGTTCGATCAAAATTCGTCATTCGTCGCTCGCGGAGAAGCCGAACGCGATTGCGTGCAATTATCTTCAAAAGGAATTCGTTCGATAGTTTTGCGTCTGCCGTTTTTCGTTTACGGGCGCGGCGCGAGTTCGTTTGTGCCGTTTGTCATCGAACAGGCAAAGGCGGAAAAATCGGCGAATTACGTGGGTTCGGGCGAGAATAAAATTTCGGCGGTTCACGTTGAAGACGCGGCGGATTTGTATCTGCTCGCGCTCGAAACCGGCACGGCGAAAGGTTTGTATAATGTTTCGGCAGAAACGGTTTCGATTAAGGAAATCAGCGAAGCGGTCAGCAGACTTTTGAATGTTCCGGCGAAAAGCATTCCGTCGGAAAAGGCGCGTGAACAATTCGGGATGATGTTTGAATTTCTCTCGGTAAATAATCAGCTTGACGCGGAAAAGGCGAAGCGCGATTTGAAGTGGGAAATTTCTTCGGGCAAGACGATTTTGGAAGACATCGAAAATGGTTCTTACCGCAAATTTTTGGAAAATGAATAATTCAAATAAAACGGCGGAAAGTTTTCAAATCGAAACTGTTGAAAATGATTTGGTAAAATTAATTCCGCTCGAAACTGACGACTTTGAAAGGGTTTACGCGGTCGCGTCCGATGCTTTAATCTGGGAACAACATCCGAGCAACGACCGCTGGAAACGTGACGTTTTCGAGAAGTTTTTTGACGAAGCATTGAAATCGAAAAGAGCATTTATCATTTTGGACGCGAAAACGAACGAGCCGATCGGGAGCAGTCGGTTTTACGATTACGACGCAGAAAAAGGTTTTGCGGCAATCGGTTACACGTTTTTAGCGCGCGATCATTGGGGCGGAAATTACAATCGGGCAATGAAAAATTTGATGCTCGATTTCGCCTTTCGATTTGTTGACACGGTAATTTTTCACGTCGCGTCAATCAATCTGCGCTCGCAAAAAGCGATCGAAAAACTCGGCGCGAAAAGGCTTTCCGATGCAGAAGCGGAATTTTACGGCGAAGCTGTCGAAGACCGTTGGGTTTATATTTTGAAGAAGAAAGATTGGGGAAAATAATTTGCCGTTAAGAAAATATTTTTTTTGCCCACGAATAACACGAAAGAACACGAATTGAAAATAAAATCAGAAATTATCAATGAAGATTTGCGTTATTCGCGGGCAAAATAAAATTAAATTTGAGCGGCAATTTGAGTTAAAAAGGTAAACAATATGAGTGATAAAAAAATTTGGTTTATAACGGGTTGTTCGACAGGATTCGGACGTGAATTGGCAAAATATTTGTTGGAAAATGATTATCAAGTCACGGTGACGGCGCGAAATACGCAGCAGATTCAGGATTTGGTCGAGATCAACAAGGAAAATGCGCTTGCAATTGCTTTGGATGTCAACGACAAAGCGCAGGTCGCCGATGCGGTGGCGAAAGCGGAAGCGCATTTCGGCAAAATTGACGTTTTGGTCAACAACGCCGGATTCGGTTATTTCGGCGCGATTGAAGAATCTGATGAAACAGAAGTTCGCGCAATGTTTGAAACGAATTTTTGGGGTTTGGCGGAAATGACGCGGGCGGTTTTGCCGAAAATGCGAGAACGGAAAAGCGGCGCGATCGTCAACATTTCATCCATCGGCGGACTCGTCGGATTTCCTGGAGTCGGTTATTACAACGCGACAAAATTTGCCGTCAACGGTTTTTCCGAAGCGTTGCAGAAAGAATTAAAGCCTCTGGGAATTGACGTGATAATCGTCGAGCCGTCGGGTTTTCGCACCGATTGGGCGGGGCGTTCGGCGAATGACGCGACGAAAACGATTGACGATTATTCGGAAACCGCCGGAGCAAATCAGGCGGCGATTCGCGGTTACAGCGGAAATCAGCCCGGCGATCCGGTGCGCGCGGCGAAAGCGATTGTCAAAGCCGTCGAAGCGGAAAATCCGCCGAAAAATCTGCTTTTGGGCAAAGCGGCATTTAAGAATGCGAATTTGAAACTGGAAGCTTTAAAAGAAGAATTCGACACTTGGGCGGAAACTTCGGAAGGCGCGGATTTTCCTGAAGAAGAATTGGCGCAGGCGAATTAGTTTTTAGCCACGAACATACACGAAAAGAACACGAAAAAGAGAAGATATTTTAGCCGCGGATGACGCGGATGACGCGGATTTTAAGAAAAATTTTATACTTAAATTGATTTGATTTTAATTTAATCCGCGTTTTCCGCGAAATCCGCGGCTAAAATAAATTCATTCGTTTATAACGATTAGCATTAAAAAAATATGAAAACACGAATATTGGGCAAAGATTTGGAAGTTTCAGTCGTCGGTTTGGGCTGTATGGGAATGTCGGATTTTTACGGCGACCGCAACGATGAGGAATCAATTAAGACGATTCACCGCGCGTTGGAGATCGGCGTAAATTTTCTCGATACGGCGGATATGTATGGTTACGGCGACAATGAGGAACTCGTCTGCAAAGCGATCAAGGGCAAGCGCGACGAGTTTGTAATTGCGACGAAATTCGCCATCGAACGCGACCGGAATAATCCGAATGTGCGCGGAATAAACGGCAAACCGGAATATGTAAAATCGGCGTGCGAAGCGAGTTTGAAGCGTTTGGGAATTGAAACAATTGATCTTTATTACCAGCATCGCGTTGATCCGAATACGCCGATCGAAGAGACGGTTTTGGCAATGTCGGAATTGGTGAAGGAAGGAAAAGTTCGCTATTTGGGATTGAGCGAAGCGTCGGCGGAAACTCTGCGCCGCGCGTCGAAAGTTCATCCGATCACGGCTTTGCAGTCGGAATATTCCTTGTGGACGCGCGACCCGGAAGACAACGATGTTTTGGCGGCGTGCCGCGAACTCGGAATCGGTTTCGTGCCGTATTCGCCTCTCGGACGCGGATTTTTGTCGGGCAGTTTTACAAAATTTGAAGACATTCCCGAAAACGATTATCGCCGCCACAGTCCGCGTTTTCAGGGCGAAAATTTTGATAAAAATCTCGAACTCGTGAAAAAGGTTGAAGAAATCGCCGCCGAAAAAGGCGTGACCGCTTCGCAGCTCGCGTTGGCTTGGGTTTTGGCGCAGGGCGACGACATCGTGCCGATTCCGGGAACGAAACGCCGCAAATATCTCGAAGAAAATGCCGAATCGGTAAACGTCGAATTGAGCGAAAATGATCTAAAACAGATCGAAGAAGTTTTCCCGAAAGACGCAGTTTCCGGTTTGCGTTATCCCGAAGAGATGATGAAATCGGTGAACGGATAAGAAATATTTAGCCGCGGATTTCGCGGAAAACGCGGATTTAAGAAAGATTACTTTTGCATTACATTTGAAATTGAAAAATTTTCTTAAATCCGCGTTTATCCGCGTTCATCCGCGGCTAAAATAAAATGAAAAAATATCTTCAACCAACTGAGTTTTTGAATTTTGATAACGAATCCGTGCGCGAATTCGCCGAGCGAAATTCTGCCGGCGCGAAAAGTGAACGCGAAAAAGCCGTCAAACTTTATTACGCTGTGCGCGACGGTTTTCAGTATAATCCGAACATTTTGGATTTGAGCCGCAAAGGTTTGACGGCGAGCGATCTTTTGACACGAAATCGCGGTTACTGCGTAGAAAAAGCGGTTTTGTTGGCGGCTGTCGCAAGAGCAGTTGATATTCCGAGCCGTCTGAGTTTTTACATTGTCAGAAATCATATTGCGACCGACAAACTGGAAAAACTTTTACGGAAAAATTATCTCGTTTTCCACGGCGCGGCGGAATTTTTTCTGGACGGCAAATGGCTGAAAACTACTCCGGCGTTTAACAAGAAATTGTGCGAATTCTTAAAGGTCGAACCGCTCGAATTTGACGGAACGGCGGATTCGATCTTTCAGGAATTTGATAAATCGGGCAATGTTTTTATGGAATATCTCCACGATTACGGCGCGTTCGACGATCTGCCGTATGGACTTTATTTGAGCGAATTGCAGAAACATTATCCGCATATTTTTGAGGACGAAAAATATACGAACGGCGATTTGGTTTACGATTTTTCGTTGTGATTTTTTGCCCGAAATGATTTTTTTGTCCGACTTTTCCAAATCGTAACTTTCTACCGCTAATTATCGAAAACTCTCAAGTTTTTCTAGCTCACACACATTTTTATTTGACCGCATACGGACGACTTCGGTCGTCTTTTTTGTGATTACAGACAGATAAATTGAAATGTTTTTCGGTTTTATAACACTATAAACGGAAACGGAAAAATCAAATGTTCAAATTGCCAGATAAAAAGGAAGAAGCAATATGTCTATTTATATCAACAGAAACGGTCAGACAAGCGAACCGTTTGAAGAAAGTGTAGTGCTGAATCAATTAAGCATCGGAGAATCAAACCCCGATAATTTCGGCTGTCGGCACGGGGCGAGGGCGAAAAATTAACAAATAATGAACGACTCAAACTTAGAAAAAAACTTTTGCAATGTCGGCGGCATTCTTTAGTACGGGTTTCGCCCGCAAGTATCAAAAACAAAAACGCGGATTTATAAATTAACCAAACACAAATCTCTCAGAAAACAAACAAAATTTATGTCAATAATAAACAACAAAACAAATTTCAAAAACAAATATTCATTTGTCGCACTAACTTTAATTTTGCTGGTAGTCATTGGTTGTTCGACGGGCGATGCTAATAAAGTTACGGAAACAAAAGTAGAAAATACAAACGCCGAACAGAGGGTCGAAAAAACGAAACCGGCTGAGAAAAACGGATTTAGCGACGAAGACCTCGCCGGAGTTTTTAAGGCGAAAAAAGAAGTCGGAAAATTCAAACGGGTGAAAGTTTCTTTCTCGTCCGATCCTGCCAAAAAACTCTTCAAAAATTCGACCGGCGAAGCACTCGCAATGTATATGGGCAAAAGCAAAGAAGAAGGTGTGATGTATGTTCTCGCTTCATACACTTCGCAGGAAAAAGCCAAAGAGGAATTCAGAAATTTTATCGAACGCGAAAAGGAAAGCGGTGCGAAGATGCTTGTTGATGTAACGGAAGATCCCGTCAATAAATCAATTAACGCCAATTATAAAAAGGGCAAAGTCTCAATAATAAGTTTTTGCAGCTGGCAACTACCGCAGGTGACGATGTGCCACAGTATGGCTTCGCCCGATAATCAAACGACTGTCAATTTTCACGACAGTTGGTTCAGCGGTAAATAAAACTCAATAAATAACTCAAACTTTTTAACGGAGAAACAAACAATGAAAAAACTAATAATTTACACAACTCTAACTATTTTAATACTTTCGACATTTGCATCGGCACAATTTCCGATCAAAATTCCGAAGATCAAAGTGCCGAAGATTCCGAAAGTTGATAAAAATATCGGGGAAAATATCAGCAAAAACGTCGGGAGTGTTAAAGGTGAAAACCGGCAGATGGTGATTGACGATGGATTTACATATTTTGCGGCGGAAGCCGTTAAGGAACGCAGCGAGAAATATCGCGGCAATATCTCTAAGGGCTGGACTTTGCGAAGCAGTCTGCGGGCGTTCGGGACATTTCCCGATATGAGCAGCTTTAAGATCGTCGTCGAAGATAAGGGCAAAACGGTGGCGACATATCAATGTGTCGCGGCACGTTATTACCGAAAAGCCGGAGAAATCAGCGATCACATTCGGAACAGCCCGATTGACGATTATATGGCGGTTAAAGGAAGCCAGTTTTGCGGCGATAGAAAAATTTTTATTAAAAATCCCGGTAAATACGATGTTAAAGTCTCCGCGGTAAACGGTGATAACGACAAAGAGACTCTGTTGAGAAATTATAAAATCGAAGTCCGCGAATTAAAGAAAACCCGACCGGGAAATGTGCCGGACGTTTCGGATTATTACGTTGACCGAAATGCTGAATCAGCGGCGGCTTTTTTGTTTTTGCGTCCGGGTTTAGAAGATGATAATGCATCGGCGGGTTACATAGATTTCAGCCAGAATAGTGCGAATGTCGGATATGTAGATATTCATTTCAGTATGTCCGGGGATCGCTACCAACCGGAATTTAAGTCTCCGTACGTACGTTGTTTTGTAAACGGAGAACGAGTTGCGTTCGGTAACAAAGGCGCAGTCATAATGAAAACGGCGAGATCGGAAATGGCAGTTGAGAAGTTCGACAGCAAACCCGGCAAATACATCAGTTTTAAACATTATTCGGCAAATTTGCCGATCGAACTGAACAATCCCGGAAATCGTGCGTTCCCGGATATGGATGCAAATCCCGGACAATGGGAATGTCAGTTGAGAAACAACGTCGAAACCATCCGCACATTTCGCTGGACGGTCGGAAGCAACGGTCTGCCGCTCAAACATCCCGAACAAACCGGCGGCAACATTAATCTCTTCCACAACGCATATTTAATTGATATGGAAATCCCCGAAGGCGGAAGTTCGCTCGATGTCCGGCTCGCCCCGATGCCGGAAGACGGTTTGTTTTACGGAATTCCCTGGAAATCGGCGGAAGGCAAAAAAATGGCGGCGGAAGTTCCGACTAAGGGAAAATTATCTATTAACCCGTAGAAAAATTATATTCTTTCCCGAAAATCCGATAAACCTTAAATTCAGACTAAGCTGATTAAAGAAAAGTCTGCATTTGAGGTTTATCGGATTCAAGATTTAAACTCCACTAATTGCGCGACAATTTGTACAACTTTCATTATTATGAGACTGTATCGGCGTTTGTTGTTGTAATAAAATCATTACGGAATTAAATGATTTTTAAAATAACTTTGTCTTTTTCAGGTGATAACTTTTATCCATTAGAAGTTAGAAATAAACTCATGGGAGATTTTCTAGTTGTTGACTTTTTTAGTCCAAATGACAAAAAGTTTGAAACAACATCAGAACACTACGGTTATGGAGGTATGTCAATTTGGCATCCCAAAAAGTTTGCATTACGGGAAAATATAATAGTTTACGAAAATTATTTTGTTGAATTTTTAGAAAAAAATTATCAGTTATTGCTTGCAAACGGAGTTAAGGATTTTATTCTGTTTGCGGAAATTTATTACGACGGAGGGCAATGTAACTTTGAATTCAGTAAATTGTGGATAAAGAAATTAGCTGAATTCGAAATTTCTTTACCTGTAAGCGTTTATGCTTTGGATGAAAACTATTTTAATAATTGGTCTAACGAAATTGAGTCAGAATGGAATGACGCGCTTTTGAAGTAAAGATAAAATAAAAAGAAAATATATAAGTGAAAACTGAAAAGCTACGTGATAACAGAAACCGATGAGAAACTGGAACAGTTTGGATTTAATTGAATATCGGATCTATTTTATTAATTTGCAGAGACATTATCCGCTTATTTTCGATGGCGAAAAATATACGAAAAGTGATTTGATTTACTATTTTGCGAAATGAAATCAGAAGATTATCATTAAAAAATGAACGATGAAAAAATAGTTTTAATAGCGCGTCTGAAAGTCAAAAATGAGGCGGTTGAAGAAGCTAAAAAGTTGGCTTTTAATATCGTTGCCGATTCGCGGACGGAAGAAGGTTGCGTAAATTACGATGTTCACCAAGCGATTGACGATGAAACTGTTTTTGTCTGGCACGAAACGTGGGCGGACAAAAATGCTTTGGATGAACATTTTGAAAAAGATTATTTCAAAGAGTTTTTTGAAAAAGCCGGAAAACTCGTCACCGAGCCGCCGCAGATTACAATGACGAAAATGATCAGCGAAAAATAAATTTCTTTCCAGTTTAGATCAGCACAGTTCAACATTATATTTTTGACTGTGAAATTAACGAAAAAGACGAAAAGTTCATTTGTTTTTACTTTTTTAGTATCTTTATGCGTGTTTCGCGGGCAATTCCTTCTTTTCCAAAATCATATTTCTTTTCTCAACTGACGTTAAATCAAATGCAGAAAAAGTTGATTTATTTTTTACTTCAACTTTTTTGTAAAAATATAGTAAGTTTATTTTACAGATAGAATTTACGTGTGTTCGCAAGCATAAAAAGTTGTAAACATAAATTGGATTTTAAAGAAGATTGTTGTTTAAAGATTTAGTATTCTTTGAACTGACGCGCTTTTTGATAAAGGCGCGTTTGCGTTTTTTTATGTTTATTGACATCACGCCGCTCAAGATTTCGCGCGATTACAGGCTTTTGTTTTTCGGGCAGATGATCTCGTATTTCGGGACGATGATGACGTTCGTCGTCGTGCCGGTGCAGATGTATGCGCTGACGAAATCGAATCTGCTGGTCGGAATGCTCGGCTTGGCGGAATTTGTGCCGATGTTTACGCTGGCGTTCGTCGGCGGCGCGCTGGCGGACGCGATTGACCGGCGGAAAATTCTCAGAATAACCGAAATCGGGCAGACTTTGACGACCGTTATTTTACTGGCAAATGCGCTTTTGCCGAATCCGCAGATTTGGGTTTTATTCGTTGCCGCCGGACTTCACGCCGGACTTGCCGGACTGCAAAGACCCGCGTTCGAGGCGTTGATCCCGCGCATTTTGCCGCCCGAATATATGACGGCGGTTTCGGCGTTAAACTCGATCCGCTACAATGTCGGCGCGATTTTTTCGCCGATTCTGGGCGGTCTGATCGCCGCGCAGTTTTCCCCGGCGTGGGCGTATGGAATTGATTTTGTAACTTTCGCGGCGACTTTGACGGCGGTCTGGATGATTCGCGCCGTTCCGGCGGCGGAAGGCGCGGACAGACCGAATTTCGAATCAATCAAGAAAGGTTTTCGTTACGCGAAAAGCCGTCAGGATTTGCTCGGCACATATCTGATTGACATCAACGCGATGCTTTTCGGAATGCCGAAAGCGTTATTTCCCGCGCTCGCCGTCAGCTTCGGCGCGAGTTCGGTCGGTTATTTTTATTCGGCGATCGCCGTCGGCGCGTTGTCGGGAACGCTCAGTTCCGGTTGGGCGAGCAAGGTTTACAGGCACGGTTTGATGATTACGATCGCCGCCGCTTTGTGGGGCGTGGCGATTATCTGTTTCGGTTTCTCGAACAACTTTTATCTCGCGCTGTTCTTTCTCGGCGTGGCGGGATTTTTCGATATGATCAGCGGAATTTTTCGCGGCACGATCTGGAATCAGACAATTCCAGATCATCTGCGCGGACGTTTAGCCGGAATCGAAATGATAAGTTATTTAACGGGTCCGATGCTCGGCGATGCCGAAGCCGGAATCGTCGCGCATTATTTCGGTCTGAAAAATTCGATCATCTCCGGCGGAATTCTGGTCGTTTTGGGAACGATTTGTTTAGCCGTTCTGCTGCCGAAGTTTATCGCTTACGACGGGCGCGAAGGTATTAAACAAAAACAGCGCGAAGAAGAAATTCTCCGGCTTGAAAAGAAGACGTAAAAAATGAAAAATGTTAAATGTAAAATAAAATAACGAAAAAAGTATTTTACAATTTTCGTTTTCCATTTTTCATTAAAAAATTATGCCGATTATAAAAAAAAGAGAAATTGAAATTTTGTCGCAGCTCAGCGGCGAAGAACTCGAAGAATATCTCGGTAACTTGCCGATTGAGCCGGAAACGCTTGAAGATTTATTTTATCGTCTCCACACGCGACTCGAAAATCAGCCGTGCAGTCATACGCTGAATAATTCGATGCAGTTTGTAATGGAACGACACTTAAATTTCCCGAAAATTACTGCGTGGCTTAACAACAACGGCGGTTACTGCGACTGCAAAATTTTGGAACAAATCGAACCGGAATGGCGTAAGGCTTTTCCCGATGAAGCCGGGTAAAACCGGGAAAAAGTAACGGAATAACTACTAAAAAAAGGCGTGATCTGCTTTCATTCGATTGATGAAAAACAGTATGCGCTTTTTTTTATTGACCATTTGTAATAGAATGACGGCAGACACGAAACTAAATTTAAGGATTATATTATGAAATCAAAGATTACTTTAAAAGCGATTTTTCTATCGCTTCTGCTGCTGAATTTTTCCTTTGCAAATTTCGCGCAAACAGCGAAAATGCCTGAAGGAATTATAAAAGTTACGACGGTCGAAGGAATTACCGAATATCGTCTGAACAACAATGGTCTGAAAATTTTGCTTTTTCCCGATCAGACCAAGCAAAATACGACTGTGAATATTACATATCTGGTCGGTTCGCGCCACGAAAATTACGGCGAAACCGGAATGGCACATCTTTTGGAACATATGGTTTTCAAAGGAACACCGAAACATCAAAATATTCCGGCGGAATTGACTTCACACGGCGCGCGCCCGAACGGAACGACGTGGACTGATCGCACGAATTATTTCGAGACGTTTTCGGCGACGGACGAAAATCTCGAATGGGCTTTGGACTTGGAAGCCGACAGAATGGTTAATTCATATATCGCCAAAAAAGATTTGGATTCGGAATTTTCCGTCGTCCGCAATGAATTAGAGTCGGGCGAAAACAGTCCGTTTCGCGTTACTTTCCAAAAAATGTTGTCCGTCGCTTATGATTGGCATAACTACGGAAAATCAACCATCGGAGCGCGTTCCGACGTTGAAAATGTCCCGATTGACCGCCTTCAGGCTTTCTACAAAAAATATTATCAACCCGACAACGCCGTTCTTCTTGTCGCCGGAAAATTCGACGAGATGAAAACTCTGAATTTAATCAAAGAAAAATTCGGCGCGATTCCGAAACCGGCGAGAACTTTGCCGCCGAACTATACAATCGAACCGACACAAGACGGCGAAAGAATGGTTACGATCCGGCGCGTCGGCGATACGCCCTTGATCGCGTCAGGTTATCACGTTCCGCCCGGAGCGCACCCGGATGCGGCGACGGTCGAAGTCTTCAACACGATTTTAACCGACGCGCCTTCCGGCAGACTTTATAAAACTCTCGTCGAAGGAAAAAAAGCAACTTCGGTTTCGGGTTTGAATTTTCAGTTCAAAGAACCTGCTTATATAATGTTCCTCGCGCAGTTGGGTAAGGAAAATTCGGTAGATGCGGCGCGAGAAGCGATGATTGAAACCGTCGAAAACGCCGGAAAAACCGCACCGACCAAAGAAGAAGTCGAACGCGCAAAAACCGGACTTTTAAAAAATATAGAACTTTCCTTAAACGATCCGAACCGCGTCGGTCTTGATATGAGCGAATATATCGCGCTCGGCGATTGGCGTTTGTTTTTCCTTTATCGTGACCGTCTGCAAAAGATCACTCCTGAAGACGTGAAACGTATCGCCGATACATATTTCAAACAATCGAATCGCACCGTCGCACAGTTTGTTCCGACACAAAAGCCCGACCGTGCTGAAATTCCGACGTTGAAAGACGGCGATATTTTAGCAATGGTCAACGACTACAAAGGCGGCGAAGCGGTCGCGCAAGGTGAAATTTTCGATCCGACTCCGGCGAACGTCCAATCGCGTCTCAAACGTATGGACAACGGCGAATTCAAGGTTGTATTTTTGCCCAAAGAAAATCGCGGTGATTCGGTTGCGGCTAGAATTAGTCTGAATTTCGGCGACGAAAAATCTTTGATGAATCGCGGAGCGGCGGCGGGTTTTGCCGGACAACTTTTGATGCGAGGCACTTCAAAACACACGCGCCAACAGTTACAGGACGAACTTGATCGTTTAAAAGCACAGGTCAGAATTTTCGGCGGCGCGACCGGCGCAACGGTTTTGATAGAAACAAACCGACAGAATCTTCCCGAAGTTGTAAATCTGGTTGCCGAAATGCTCAAAGATTCTACATTTCCCGCCGAAGAATTTGAACTTTTAAAGCAAGCACAATTAACTTCTCTGGAAAATCAGCGAAGCGAACCGCAAGCCGTCGCATCGCAAACAATCGGACAAATTTTCAACGTTTATCCGAAAGGACATCCGCTTTATCAAGGAACTTTAGATGAAGAAATCGCCGAAGTGAAAGCTGTTACATTGGACGACGTGAAAAAGTTTTACAAAGATTTTTACGGAGCGACGGATGGTTCGATGATCGTCGTCGGTGATTTTGACGAAAAACAGATCGGCGAATCATATAAACAAGATTTCGGCAGTTGGAAAAGTCCGGCGGGTTACACGAGAATCAAAAACACTTATAACGATATTGCCGCAGTCAATCGAACAATCGAAACGCCTGACAAACCAAACGCAATGTTTATCGCACGTCTGAACTTAAAAGTCCGCGACGATAATCCCGATTATCCGGCTTTGGTCATCGGAAACTATATGCTCGGCGGCGGTTTCTTAAATTCTCGTTTGGCATCGAGAATTCGACAGAAGGAAGGTTTGAGTTATGGTGTCGGTTCAGGTTTTGGAGCCAGTTCGCGTGATGAGACCGGAACATTTTCCGCTTACGCAATTTACGCGCCGGAAAACGCCGAAAAACTCGAAATCGCTTTCAAAGACGAAATCCGCAAAGCAACGAGTGAAGGTTTTACCGCCGAAGAAATTGCCGAAGCGGTCAAAGGCTGGCTTCAGGCGCAACAGGTTTCGCGCGCCAACGACCGGGAACTTGCCGGCAGAATCAGCGGTCATCTGACCGCCGACCGCACGATTGCCTGGGAATCCGATTTAGAAAGCAAAATCAGTAAATTGACTCCCGAACAAGTAAATGCGGCGATGAAAAAATATCTCACGCCGGATAAAATAACTATCGTCAAAGTCGGCGATTTTGCCAAAGCGAAAGAGAAAATGAAGGATAATAAATCTATTCAATAAAAAATAGATTTAGTCCGAAATTTGATAAAGAGCCGCGAACAATTGCAAATTATTCGCGGCTTTTACTTTCATAAACAAATACAATCTGGAAAAATATCTGAAACTTTAATAAAATCGGTTTTTGGTCAAAATGCCGAAAGTAACGCTTTACATCGAAACGCCGTATCAGGCGGAAACCGTCAGTTTAGAAGGCGAGATCAGCGTCGGGCGCACGACAAAGGCAAATATTGCGCTTGATGATGTCGGTTTGTCAGGTCTTAATACGACGTTTTTCATTGACGGCGGCAAAGCCTTTGCGGTTGATGAAAATTCGCTCAACGGCACATTCTTAAACGGCGAAAAATTAGATGTGCGTCCGAAAATGTTGATTGACGGCGACGTTTTAAAACTCGGAAGCGAAACAAGAATTCGTGTGGAAATCGGAAACGATAATTCTGTTGAAAGTCCGAAGTCCGAAGTCCGAAGTCCGAAGTCCGAATATCAAACAACAGCAGTCGGCGCGAAAAAAACAAATCCTGAATCTAAAGTCCAAAATCCGAAATCGTCCGCGCCGCCGATGATTTTGATTTTGGCGGTCGCTTCGATTTTCCTGATAATTTTTGCGACCGGAATTTTAATTTTCCTTTTCGGAGATTCGGGAGAGAAAAAAAGTAAAGTTGCAAAAAAAGGTTCGCCGCCGACAACTTCGACTGCGCTGATTCCGATTCGCGTAATTGATCCGCTTGGCGGACAAACGCCCGAAGATTTGCAGGAACTTTCGCAGCTTTGGGAAGTTCAGGAAAAAGAAGTCCAAGCGTCGGATTTGCAGGATGTTACGGCTTCGGACACGAGCGGCGTTGAAAATGATAAACAACCGAAAGGTTTAAATTTGAAAGTCAGCGTTGATTTTTGGAATCAGCAGAAAAATCTTGCATCAGCCGCACGAAATGCCCCGACGGGAAACGATCCGCCGGGAACAATCGTGCCACGCGAACTTTTCGGCGACGGCGTAATTAAACAAAAAGCGAAAATCCGCGAAATGCAGACGCGTGTTCCGCCGTATGATCTGCCGATGGATTTTGCCGATCTGGCGACAAAACGTATGAAAGGCGAATTGGTGGAATTGCCGATGGCGACCGAAGATTACGTTTTGGAAGTCGGCGGAAGTTCGACGACCGCGGAATTTACGAATTTTGAATTCGGCACGGGTTCGACAACTGTCGCGCCGGGATCGCCGGATTATATGATTCTCGCTCAACTCGCTTCGGATTTTTCCGGCGAAAAATATGATTTGAATAATCCCGATAACCGCCGTCAGATGAAAATCCGGCTGCTAAGAATGTTCACGCCGCGCGCGTTTCCCGTTTTAGAAAAATTAGCGAAAGATTATCATCAAAAATTCAATCGCCCGCTTCGCGTAACGAGTTTGTCGCGTTCGATGGAATATCAAATCAGTTTGAATAAAACGAATCCGAATTCGTTTAAAGTGCGCGGCGAGGGAAGTTTGCCGCCGCACACTTCGGGCTGCACGTTCGACCTTGCAAGAAGACATATGACCGCCGAAGAGCAGAATTTCGTGATGGCGGAACTCGCTCAGATGGAACAGCAGGGAATTTTAGATGCTCTGCGCGAAGGAAATCTCAACGCTTGTTTTCACGTTTTTATATACGACGACGGCATACCGCCGAAAATGTAATTTATGACAATTTCAAAAGACACAAAACCCGTTCGGAACAGCGAAAATCTCGATTGGGAAAATCTGCAAAAATATCTTCGCGCCGAACTAAAAAAGGTTTTGGGCGACGATTTCGACGAAACCGCAGAATTCGATGTCGAACAATTTCCCGGCGGACATTCCAATCTGACTTATTTATTAAAATTCGGCGAACAGGAATTCGTATTGCGTCGTCCGCCGTTCGGTCCCGTTCCGGCAAAAGCGCACGATATGGCACGTGAATTTCGCATTTTAAAAGCAGTTCATCCGGTTTATCCGTTCGCGCCGCGTCCGTTTGTTTTGTGCGAGAACGGCGAAATTATCGGTTCGACGTTTTATATAATGGAACGCCGCAGAGGAATTGTGATTCGCACAAATGAACCCGCCGAAATTGAAAACGATCCTGACAAGCGGCGTAAAATCAGTGAAGCGATGATTGATGCTTTGGTCGAACTTCACGAAATTGACATCGAACAACACAATCTGACGACGCTCGGAAAACCCGAAGGTTTTGTAACGCGTCAGGTTGTCGGTTGGACAAAACGCTGGCATACTTCAAAGACCGAAGAAATCGCCGAAATGGAACATCTTTCCGAATGGTTGAACGAAAATCTGCCGCCGGAAAATAAAAAGCCGACGCTCGTTCACGGTGATTTTAAGTTGGATAATGCAATGCTCGATGCTGAAAAATGCGAGAAAGTCATCGGCGTTTTCGATTGGGAAATGAGCGCGGTCGGTGATCCTCTGATTGATCTCGGAATTTTAATTTGTTACTGGATTCACTGGGCGAAAGTCGTCAAAATGTCGAAAGTCGAATCGCTCGAAATTGTTACAATAAAAGACGGTTGGTTTTCGCGCGGGGAAATAATCGAGAGATATAAGCAGAAATCCGGCAGAGATTTAACAGGTTTTACATTTTATGAAATCTTTGCCGTTTTCAAACTCGCCGTCGTTTTACAGCAGATTTTCTACCGTTATCACAAAGGACAAACCGACGATCCGCGTTTTGCCAAACTCGGCGAAACGGTGAAAATTTTAGCAAAAACCGCCGTGAAAATTTTAGCGGAAAATTAATTTTCAAATTATTTTCTCTGCAAAAATTTTTGTTTTTAACTGAACCGATAAAATACACGATAACGTCTTTCTTCCGAACGATACAGTTTCCCCGGAAAGAAAGTTTTCTGGATAACTTCAATAATCAAAAGGTTTACATTTTCTGGCACGGATATTGAGTGAGTAAATAGCTTTGATTGTTTGAAAAAAATATTCAAAATGAAAACAGACTCTTCCGATAATTTTTATTTACACAACAACTTTGAACTTACGCAAAACATCGAAAGTTCATACGTCTTTGAAAATGTATTCTGTTTAAGAATTGAAAAGCAAGGAGTTAAAATTTATGTTAAAGAAATTTTCAGTAATGTTTTTGGCTTTATTAGTCGGTTCAGTAGCAGTCTTCGCGCAGGACGTGCAGACGAGAAATTTGACCGCAGGGCAAAAATATAAAATTAAAGGTGTCGTCGTGGCATCTGACAGCAACAATACGTTCGTAGTTCGTGATGGAGTCGGCGTTGACACACAGGTAACGGTTGCGCCGAACGCAAGTATTAAATCAAACAGTTTCTTTGGAAGCGGCGACAGTTATCCGACAACGGCGATTATTCGCGGTTTAAACATCGAAGTCGAAGGGCGTGGAGATAACGCTGGAACGTTGTCGGCAAATAAAGTTCGTTTTGATAAAAGCGATCTCGAAGTCGCGCGTTCGATTGAGAGCCGCGTCGGTCCGGCGGAAGACAGAATTACCCGAACCGAGCAAAATGCCGAAAGAATTTCGGGACAGATTGATGAATTGATGGCAGTTTCAAATGCCGCGCGCGGCGGCGCGAAAGCCGCTCAAGATACGGCAGATGCGGCGGTTGCGGGTGTTAATGCGACGAATCAAAGAATTTCTTCTTTAGATGATTACGTCGTTCAATCAACTGCTTCAGTGAATTTCAGAACGGGAAGTTCGGCTTTATCACCGGATGCGAAATATCAACTCGACGAAGTTGCACGCACGGCTTTGACTTTGCGCGGTTACACGTTGGAAGTTACCGGTTTCGCTGATGCAACCGGAAGTGCGTCGGCAAATAAAGCGTTGAGCCAACGTCGCGCTCAAGCAGTGATTGATTATCTCGTTACGACGCACAATATTCCGCTGCGCCGTATCGGAACATCTTACGGATTCGGTGAAACACAGGCAGTCGGCAGAAGCAGTGCTGAAGATCGTCGTGTTGACGTAAAAATTCTTGTCAGCCGCGGTCTAAACCAAAATGTCGAAGTTCGCCGCAATGAAGATGACGGCAACAGATAATCGTTAAAATAAAAAGAAAGCAAACAACAAAAGGCAAAAGTAATCATAAAAAAGTTACTTTTGCCTTTTGCATTGATTTACAAAACTGCTATGAAAAAACCAATCATTTTTTCGCTATTCGCTATAATTCTTTTTTCCATCACGATCTTCGGACAAGTTCCGCCGCCGCCGCCTCTGCCGGTCGAAGATGACGGCGAAGTCATTAAATTCGATTCACGGCTAGTAGTAATTCCGGTTTCGGTAACGGATACAAACGGTCAGCCGGTGACGGGATTAGCGGCAAAAGATTTCCGCGTTTTCGAAGATAGAAAAATTCAAAAAGTTGAGCAAGTTTCCGCCGCTGACAAAGTTCCTCTGGAAATTGCGATTTTATTTGACGTTTCGGCAAGCACCGACGCGATGTTCCAATTTCAGCAAAAGACTGCCGCAAAATTCTTAAAAGATGTAATGCGTCCCGCCGATCGAGCGACGATTTATACTGTCGGCGCACGTCCGGTTTTGTTGAGAGGGAGCGACACGGCGGATCACACCGGAGTAGTCATTCAGGCAATTGTCCCGACAACACAGCAGACAGCTTTTTACGATTCTGTCTCGACGGCGGCAAATTATCTGCAGAAAAACACGCCGCCCGGAAGAAGAAAAGTCATCGTCGTAATCTCCGACGGCGAAGACACTAACAGCAAAGGAATTGTAGAAGCGATGTGGAATGCCGAGAGAAGTGTTATGAGCGGCAAGATGTCGCTTGAAAAATTAAAAACCGTCCGCGTAAAAGCGATTGACGAGGCAAAAATAGAAGAACAAAATAAAGTGTTAAAAAATCTGCAAAATGCCGACACTGTTTTTTATTCGATAAATCCGGCGGGCAGTTCTTATCAATTAAACAAAATCAGCCAATTCGGGCAAAGCAATATGCAGAGATTTGCCGATGAAACCGGCGGAACGGCTTTTTTGCCGAAATTTCAGCCGATTGATACGAAAGATCAATTGCAAAATACGGGAAATATGCGTAAAAATGCAGAAGTTTTGGAAAAGATTTTTAATCAACTCGCCAATGAATTGCAAGCGCAATATCTCGTACAATATTACTCGGAAACCGATTTTCCAGATAATAAATACGTAAATCTCGATGTCAGTCTGCAAAATCCGGCAAATTTGCGGCTTCACGCCAGACAGGGTTATTTCGTGAAAAAATAAAAAGCGGTTGCTGACAAAGTTATTCTTTATTTTCTACATTTTGAGAAAAGAATCGCCAAGTTAACTTCTAACTTGGCGATTCTTTTTTTTATCTAATACTTTTTACGAATTTTTATACTTTTTTCTACAATTTTAGTGTTGCTGTTAGACGATAAATCTTTCGACAACATTTCTCCCATTTCATAATCTGAATAATTTTCATTCGGTGTGTCAACTGCGATATTTCCCATCATTGGTTTGATTTTTTCTGTTCTCGGCTTAATCTCACCCGGTTGTGAGAAATCATCGTATATGGGCGGATTCGGGTTTTCAAATATAATCGTTCCCATTGTTCTCGAATTATCTAAATTATTGAAATAACTCGTTATACCGATTCCGCTCAAAATCGCAAATATCACAGATACAAATGCCGCCGCCGTTTTTGAAATTTTCTGTTTGACGGCTTGCCAGCCAACCGGACAATCTTTCGTCAAAATAGTTCCGTCGGCGCGTCTGTAAATCCGCATACAAATTCGACCTTCTGAATTCGAGATCAAATTTTCCGCTTCGCTTCTGGTCATTCCAGACAAATTATAGACGTTTAATTTACATTCGCCGCAATGTCTCTGCCGATTATCGCCGACCATCCGGTTCCAATCTGCCGGACAAGGACTCGCAATTCTTATATTATTTAATGGATTTGTAAACTTACTCATAAAATTTTCTCTGTTGTGTCAAATACGCTTGTCTAGCGTTTTGTTTCAGAGAACGTCAATTTATAACAGAACTTGCAAATAGTATTAACTTTTTTTGAAGCTGCGATAGTAAAATCGTAAATTTAATTTGGTAAAATTACTTTTAACATTATGAAGTTTTGTAAAACATCTTTAAATACTGTATATTATTAATTGTTCAAATAAAGTTACGGATATTTTTACAAAGAAATATCTATATCAAAATATAAATATAAAAAATAAATATAAAAATAAATATCCCAATAAATTTAACTTAACCAAGCATATTCGAAGTTTGAATGGGAATTTACAGAATAAAATATGAAAGAAAGGAAATTAGAAGAAAACAATATAAATATAAATAATGTAAATAATTCAAATAAAACAAATCGCCGGAGTTTTATAGGTAAACTCGCCGGATTCGGTTTGTCGGCAGCGGCTGTAAGCGCATTTAATATACCTAAAGAAACATTCGGGCAGAAAACTTCGCGTCTGAATCGCATCGAAGTTGGAAACAATGTTGATCCGCGCGTATTGCGTCAGCGGGCTTCTTTAAGTTTGCAAATCAGACGAGATGCGGCGGAAAGGTCTTATCTTACGACTGACTTTCGTAATCACATAAGAAACGGCGACGAAATCTTGTATTCCAATAAGACTGCAAGTTTTAGTAAAACATTACCGCATAATTCGCTCGGAGAGGTTGATTTAAATACATACAAAAGTTATGCCGAAGCCGTAGAGTCCGGCGATTCTACCGCATTTGAAAATATAACGCTCGGCGGAGCCAGAAAACTCGCCAATCCGCAAGCTGCATTCAGCTTCGTGCTTGACGGAGCCGATTCGTTCAAATATGCCGCACCTGCGCCGCCCAAGTTTGCCAGCGAAGAAGCAGCCGCAGAAATCGCGGAAACTTACTGGCAATCAGTAACGCGCGATGTTGCTTTTTCGGATTATCCGACCGATCCGACAATTGCTGAAGCAGTTACTGATTTAAATCGTTTTGCGCGTTTTAGAGGTGTTACGGCATCTACAATTTTTCGCGGTGAAACTCCGGGCGATGTGACCGGACCTTATATTTCACAATTTCTTTACAAACCGGTTCCATACAGCGGAACGAATATTTCGCAAACTTTCAAAGTTCCGACTGCGGGGCAAAGTTTTATGACTTCTTATTCGGAGTGGCTGAACATTCAAAACGGCGCAAACCCGACAGAGAGCGTGATGTTTGATCCGATGCAGCGTTGCCTTCGCAACGGTTGTGATCTCGGATCATTTGTTCATACTGATTATTCTTTTCAGGCTTACTTGAATGCCGCGCTGATTTTATTGCAATACGGTAAGGCGGCACTGAGCGTCTCTAATCCTTACATTACTTCCAGCACACAAGGCGGTTTTGTTCAATTCGGTGCGCCGCATATTTTAGATATGGTTTCCCGTGCCGGACTTTCCGCATTAAAAGCCGCGTGGTTTAATAAATGGTATATGCACCGCCGATTGCGCCCGGAAGCGATGGCAGGCAGAATTCACAATCACAAAACAGGTGCGGCAAACTATCCGATTAACGAGAAGATTCTAAATTCTCCTGTTTTAACAAAAGTATTTGACCAAAACGGTTCTTACTTGCTGCCGATGGCATATCCCGAAGGTTCGCCGACTCATCCGGCTTATCCCGCCGGACACGCGACCATCGCGGGTGCGTGCATTACCATTCTCAAAGCGTTTTTCAACGAAGATTTTGTCCTTCCGAGTCCCGTAGTTGCTTCGACTGACGGTCTTTCACTCGAACCTTATTCGGGCGGAAATCTTACTCTCGGAAATGAACTCAATAAACTTGCCGCGAATATCTCGATTGGACGTGATACAGCAGGAGTTCATTGGCGTTCCGACGGAGTCGAAGGAATGTATCTTGGTGAAAAAGTAGCAATTGCGCTTCTTGAAAATTGTAAGGAAACCTACAATGAGATTTTTACCGGATTCCCGATCAGAAAATTTGACGGCACGGTTGTCGTTGTGGGAGAAGAATTGACTAAAAAGACTTTTCCTAAAACTTTTTAGAAAGTAGAAAAAATGTTCGGAGTTCCGGTTTGCTATTTTATGAAAACCGGAACTCCGAACCTTTTTAAAGAAATCAAAATTACAAACTCAGCAAAGAAGCCTTCGCCGCTTTAAATTCTTCATCGTCCAAAACTCCTTGTTTATGAAGTTCGGCGAGTTTCTGAAGTTCCGCAGTTACGTCCGTTTTTGTCTTGGATGCAGCATTGTCTTTGTTGGAATTCAACTTATCGAGTATCGCGCCGCCGTATTTTTTGCCGACTTTACTGCCGAGAACTCCGCCGACGAGTGCGCCGGTAAATGTGCCGACGATTGGAATCGGAATTAAAACCGTTCCGGCTTGCGCTCCGGCTATCACGCCCGCGCCCGCGCCCGCAAATTTTCCGGTTTTTTCGTTGTCTTCCTTCTGATTTTTCGCTTCGTCCGTCTTTTTGTCTGCCATAATATTTTCTCCTTTTGTAAAAATTCTGCCAATTGATTTTATATTTATATGAATCTCTTTGTAAAGATGTTTTTCAACTCGTTATTAATTACATATTTAATGACAAACTCATTCCCGATTTGTGAAAACTAACCATATCCGACAATCTTGACATAAAAGTAAAGATTTGAGATTCTTGTATTTACTTAATAAGAATAATTGATTGAGTAAAAAACGATGAAGATTTCAGCACAGGAAGAATACGGACTCAGATGCTTGGTGCAATTGGCGACATTAAAGGATGACGAAAGTTTAACATTGCCGCAAATCGCCGAACGCGAAGGAGTTTCGGCGGCGAATGCAGGAAAGTTGATGTGGCTTTTAAATAAAGCCGGTTTTGTGCAGGCGACTCGCGGAACGAAAGGCGGTTATTCTCTGGCGCGTCCGGCGAGTGAGATTCGTCTGAGCGAAGTCATCAAAATTTTGGACGAAGACGAAATCGGCAATCATTGCGAAAGCTACACGGGCATTTTGGAGTCCTGTGTTCATAAAGGCGATTGCGGAATTCGTCCCGTGATCGTCGGTTTACACGAAATCGTCGAAGAAGCTCTGTCGCAAATCACTCTCGCGCAACTGGTCGGTGAAGAAGCCAAAGTTGATGCGATGTTTCACCAGATACAGCGAAACGAAAGAAAGATCGGGAAAGAAGTTTTAAACAGCTAAAAGTTTTTACGAAAATTATATGTCAACAGCAACACAAGAATTACTAACAAATCGGGAATATAAATACGGTTTTACGACCGACATCGAAACGGAAACGATTCCGAAAGGTTTGTCGGAAGATGTCGTCCGATTGATCTCATCGAAAAAGAACGAACCGCAATGGCTTTTGGATTTTCGTCTGAAAGCGTATCGGCATTGGCTGAAAATGGAACAGCCGGACAATTGGGCGAATTTTGATTATCCGAACATTGATTTTCAGAATTTGAGTTATTATTCCGCGCCGAAACAGAAACCGACGAAAGCGAGTTTGGACGAAGTTGATCCCGAATTGATTAAGACTTTTGAAAAGTTGGGAATTCCGATCACCGAACAGAAAATGCTGGCGAACGTCGCGGTTGACGCGGTTTTCGATTCGGTTTCGGTGGCGACGACTTATAAGAAAAAGCTCCTCGAAGCGGGCGTGATTTTCTGTTCGTTTACCGAAGCGGTTGCCGATTATCCCGAACTGATTCAGAAATATCTCGGCTCGGTCGTGCCTTCGTCGGACAATTATTACGCGGCTTTAAACGCGGCGGTTTTCTCGGACGGTTCGTTCGTTTTCATCCCGAAAGGCGTGCGCTGTCCGATGGAACTTTCGACTTATTTTAGAATTAACACGCAGGAATCTGGACAGTTTGAACGCACGCTGATCGTCGCCGAAGAAGGCGGTTACGTCGCCTATAACGAAGGCTGTACCGCGCCGCAGTTCGATACGAATCAATTGCACGCGGCGGTCGTCGAACTCGTCGCTTTGGACGACGCGGAGATCAAATATTCGACCGTCCAGAATTGGTATGCGGGCGACGAATCGGGCAAAGGCGGCATTTATAATTTCGTTACCAAACGCGGCGCGTGTCGCGGGAAAAATTCAAAAATTTCGTGGACGCAGGTTGAAACCGGAAGCGCGATCACCTGGAAATATCCGTCGGTGATTTTGCAGGGCGACAATTCCATCGGCGAATTTTACTCGGTCGCGCTGACCAACAACGCACAGGTCGCCGACACCGGAACGAAGATGATTCATCTCGGCAAAAACACGAAATCAACAATTATTTCAAAAGGAATTTCCGCCGGAAAATCGAACAATTCGTACCGCGGTCTGGTCAAAGTAATGCCGAAAGCGACGGGCGCGAGAAATTACACGCAGTGCGATTCGATGCTCATCGGCGGCAGTTGCGAGGCAAACACTTTCCCGTATATCGAGGTGATGAACAACACCGCGCGCGTTGAACACGAAGCGACGACTTCCAAGATCAGCGAAGAGCAATTGTTCTATCTCCAACAACGCGGCATCTCGCAGGAAGACGCGGTTTCGCTCATCATCAACGGTTTCTGCAAAGAAGTTTTCCGCGAATTACCAATGGAATACGCTGTAGAAGCGACGAAACTTTTGGGATTGAAATTGGAAGGAAGCGTTGGTTAGAAAGATAAGAGGTTAAAATTTTGAAAAAATTCGTATTTTTCATTTCACTTATTATTTTGCTTTCTTCATTTATGAGTGGATGTAGTTCTTTTAGATCTTTAGAAAGGCGATTCAGTTTTGGAGATCCTATATTTCTTAAAAACACTCTTTCACCGAATGGAGAATCTAGAATTATAGTCTATCACTATGATAATGGAGCAACTGGTTATAGTAGGGCGTTTTGGGCAATTACTCCAGAAAAATTTCAAGATTATAATTTGGTTGAATATGAGTTGCCTGATGGATACAAAACAGAGGGATGGACTAATGAAAACGAAATAATGATTTCAAAATGGAAACCTTATTACTATATTGAAGAAAAAGTTGATATTAAAACAGGTGATCTTTTCAATGGAGTAAAAGTTAAACTTGTTGAAAATTCAGATGATAAAAAAGAATAAATTGAATTACAGATGAATTTAGCAACAGCCGAAAAAGAAAAAATCGTCGAGATTTGCGAGCGTAACGATATTGAGTTTTGCGCCGTTTTCGGTTCGTTTGCACGCGGCGAAGCGACCGCAGAAAGCGATATTGATTTGCTCGTGCGGTTTTCAAAGCCGAAAGGATTTGATTGGGTTGATGCGGCTTTGGAAATTGAAGATGTGCTGGGCAGAAAAGTTGATTTGGTCACGGAAAACAGTTTGAGTCCGTATGTTCGGGAAAATGTGTTGAAAAATTTAGAGGTGCTTTATGGAAAATAAAGACAGCAAAATTTATCTACAACATATTCTCGAAAGCATCGGCAAGATTGAAATTTATCTGCAAAATGTTGATTACGCGAAATTTCAAAATAACTCGATGCTGATTGACGCAGTTGTCAGAAACGTCGAAGTGATCGGCGAAGCGGCAAATAATCTGACAAGAGAATTTCGTTCAAACACAACGCAAATCGAATGGCGAAAAATAATTGCGACACGAAATAGAATCATTCACGGTTATGCGACAGTTGATTTAGAAATCATTTGGAACATTACGCAAAACGATCTGGGAAATTTGAAAACGGAAATTGAAAAGATTTTGGAGAATTTAAGTTGAATAAAATTTATTTACCAAATATCCCCGAACCGAAAGGGCATTATTCGCCAGCCGTTGTGCATAACGGCTTGATTTTTGTGTCGGGACAATTGCCGATCAATCACGCAACGGGCGAAGTCGAAACGGGCGCGATTGAGTTGCAGACGGAAATCGCTTTGCGAAATGTCGAAGCGATTTTGATGGAAGCGAACAGCGATTTGAATCACGTTTTGCAGTTTACGATTTATGTTTCGGAAATGGACGATTGGGCGGCGGTGAACGAAGTTTACAAACGAATTTTAGGCGAACACAAACCGGCGCGGGCGATTGTTCCCGTCAAGGATTTGCATTTCGGCACGAAGATCGAAATTCAGGCGATTGCGGCGGTGAAAGAGTAAGAAATGAAGAAATTTAGCCGCGGATTACGCGGATGAACGCGGATTTTAAGAAGGTTTTTGAAAATGAGTGATTGATAAATTCTACGAATCTTTAATTAATCAATTTTAATCCGTGAAATCTGCGTAATCCGCGGCAAAAATAAATTTATGAAGTTGGACATTTATCAAGTTGACGCATTTGCGAAGGAAGTTTTTAAAGGAAATCCGGCGGCGGTTTGTCCGCTTGACGAGTGGATTGATGCAGAATTGATGCAGAAAATCGCGCTCGAAAATAATTTGAGCGAGACGGCGTTTTTCGTGAAAAGCGGTGACGTTTATGAAATTCGTTGGTTTACGCCGTCGTTTGAAATTGATCTTTGCGGTCACGCGACTTTGGCGAGCGCGTTTGTAATTTTTGAATGTTTGAAAGCGGAAGAAAGTTTGGTGAAATTTCATTCTCACAAAAGCGGCGAGTTGAAAGTCGAGAAAGACGGCGATATTTTGACGTTGGATTTCCCGTCGCGTCCGCCTGTCGAGTGCGAAATTCCCGAAGGTTTAATCGAAGCAATCGGAAAACAGCCGAAAGAGGTTTTGAAATCGCGCGATTATTTTATGGTTTACGAAACTGAACAAGAAATTGCGGACATCAAGCCGAATTTTGCAGATGTTTTGAAAATTCCGACGCACGCGGTAATTGTTACTGCAAAAGGCGATGATTGTGATTTTGTTTCTAGATTTTTCGCGCCCGAAGTCGGCGTTTACGAAGATCCCGTGACAGGTTCGGCGCATTGCAATTTAATTCCATATTGGGCGGAAAAGTTGGGCAAAACTGAAATGTCTGCCAGACAAATTTCGCAACGCGGCGGCGAACTTTTTTGTAAACTCGAAGGCGACCGCGTGAGGATCGGCGGCAATGCGGTTTTGTATTTGAAAGGCGAAATTTACGTCTGAGATTTATAGTTTCTTTTGAAATTTAACAAAAATTTTACAATGGTTCTTTGAAAATTCAGTTTTCCGGTTTCGCCAACGAGTGGAAAATTTGTTATTTTAATAATAGTGAAAGGGGAGTAGATCACCCGCGAGGTTTGTTGAGTTCGTCATTACGATTGCCTTTTGAGCAATCCGGCTTAACAAAAAAGTTTCGAGACCTTTCGCAGATATTGTCAAAATTGACGATTTTCTGCGAAAGGTCTTTTTTTATTTGGCGGGTCATCTTGTGAAACTCTTTACAAAATTATTTCATATGGAGGACTTTTATTAAAGTGAGTAAACAATCGGAAACAAATATGTTTTCAAACGTTGGCGGTGATCTGGCGAGCGGTTTGGTGGTGTTTTTCGTCGCCCTGCCGCTGTGTCTGGGAATTGCGCTGGCTTCTGGTGCGCCGCTGTTTTCGGGGATTGTCGCAGGAATTATCGGCGGCATCGTCGTCGGAGTTTTAAGCGGTTCGCATCTCAGCGTCAGCGGTCCGGCAGCGGGTTTGGCGGCGATTGTGCTTGCCGGAATTACAGATTTGGGCGCGTTCGACATCTTTCTGTGCGCCGTAATTATTGCGGGAGCGATTCAACTCGCGCTCGGATTTGCAAAGGCGGGCAGTATCGCCAATTATCTGCCGTCAAATGTGATCGAAGGTTTGCTGGCGGGCATCGGCATCATTATTATCTTAAAACAGATTCCGCACGCCGTCGGTTTTGACAAGGATTTTGAAGGCGATCAATCGTTTTTCGGAATCGAAGGTAGCAACACTTTTTCGGATTTGCTGAATTCATTGGCGGCAATCACGCCGGGTGCAGTTCTTGTGGCAGTCGCGGCGGTCATAATTCTTTTGAGTTGGGAGAAAATTCCGTTCCTGAAAAAATTAAAAGCCGTTCCGGGTGCGCTCGTCGCTGTCGTTGCCGGAGTTATTTTGAACGAAGTTTTTATGCGTTCGTTTCCGGCGTTGGCGATTCAGCCGACGCATCTCGTCGGTTTGCCGCCGGTCAATAGTTTTGCGGACATTCCGAACTTGATCGTGTTGCCGAATTTTGCGGGATTTGCGAATTCAGCCGTTTGGGTTCTCGGAGTTACGATTGCGGCGGTCGCTTCGATCGAGACGCTGTTGTGTCTCGAAGCGGTTGACCGGCTCGATCCGCTGCGGCGTTATTCGCCGACAAATCGTGAGTTAAAAGCGCAGGGCGTGGGAAATATAATCAGCGGTTTTCTCGGCGGTTTGCCGATGACTTCGGTCATCGTGCGTTCGTCGGCGAACGTAAATTCCGGCGGAAAGACGAAAGTTTCGGCGATTTTTCACGGCATTTTGCTTTTGATCTGCGTGTTGGCGATTCCGTTTTTGCTGAATAAAATTCCGCTTGCCACGCTCGCCGTTATTTTGATTTTCGTCGGTTACAAACTGGCGCGTCCGGCACTTTTCGTTAAATGGTGGAAAAACGGTCTTTATCAGTTCGTTCCGTTTTTGGCGACGATTCTCGGAATTGTTTTTACGGATTTGCTCGTCGGTGTCGGCATCGGTCTGGCGATCAGTATTTTCTTTACTTTAAGAGAAAACTTGAAAAGTCCGTATTTTTTCCGCCAAAAAGAATTGGAAAAAGGCGGAATCATTCACATCAATCTGGCGCAGGAAGTTTCATTTTTGAACAAAGCCGCAATCAAATTGACGCTGGAACATCTGCCGGAGAACGGCAATGTAATTATAGATGCGACCGATTCGGTTTTTATTGATTACGACGTTTTGGAACTGATTAAAGAATTTCAGGAAATCAAAGCCGTCGAAAGAAATATTAACGTCGAATTAGTCGGATTTAAGGACGAATATATAGTTGATAACACGCTGACTTTTCGGTTTGCTTACGCCGACGATGAGACGGACGCGAAAGTGTCGAGAAGAAAGCACGAAGAATTATTGGACAATTTAGTAAATGGTAAAAAGGAGGCAAAATATAATGAAAGCACATAATAAAGAAACACAAGCAACAACAACACCGGAAAAGGCTCTGCAATTTTTGAAAGAAGGCAACCGCAGATTCGTCAACAACTTGGACGCGAACCGCAATTTGCTTCAACAGGTCAACGAAACGCGCGACGGACAATTTCCGTTCGCCGTAATTCTGGGCTGCATTGACAGCCGCGTTTCCAACGAACTCGTTTTCGATCAGGGTTTGGGCGATATTTTCAGCATTAGAATTGCCGGAAGTGTGATCAACGACGATGTTTTGGGAAGTATGGAATTTTCCTGTAAAGTTGCGGGATCGAAAATGATCGTCGTTTTGGGACACACCAAATGCGGCGCGGTCAAAGGCGCGTGCGACGGAGTTGAACTCGGAAATTTAACGACGCTTTTAAATAAAATTCAGCCGTCGGTCTATTTTGAAAAAACCGTCAAGGAAAAGCGCGATTCGAGCAACACGGAATTCGTCCAAAAAGTAACGGAAATTCAGACGAAAAGAAGCGTCGAGGCTATAATCGAAAGAAGTATCGTCTTGCGAAAAATGATCGAAGACAAAGAAATCGGATTGATCGGTGCGCTCTACGATGTCGAAACCGGCGAAGTGGAATTTCTCGAAGACACATTGATGTTCGGCGAGATCAAACATTTCTACCTCGATGCCAGCGGTCAGGCAAATGCAGCTAACGCTGAGTAATTTTGATTTGAAATTGAATTTCTTAAAAAATGCGTTGAACAAATCGAACGAATAGAAAAATTCAGATGGATTTGTTCGACGCACTTTTCAAAAAGACGCTTTTTGAAGTTTAGGAATAAAAATTATGAAAGAAGGAATTTGCCCGAAATGTAATTCGGAAGAAGTTTATATGGACAGCCATACAAAGCAGGGACTTTTTCCAATGCAGAGATTTGTAGTTAATCCGCCGCACATATATGTTTGTATCAATTGCGGTTATCTCGAATTTTATGTACAAACTGGACACGATTTATCAAAAGCGAAAGAGAAATTTATAAAGGTAAAATAATTAAATATATTTAAGCACGAGATGAAGAAGATTTTGATTTTGGTTTGCGCGATTATTTTGTCGGCAAACATTGCATTTGGACAGGAAGGAACTGATACGCAGGTTTGGAATTTGAACAGCATCGAAATTCCGCTTGATCGCGATAATGAGAAGCTTTCGGGAATTATTTTAACCGATCTGCGTTTGACCGGAAATATCAGCAATTTTTCGGACAAAAGAGTTGGATTCGGTGTCAGATATAGATTTACGAAAAATATCACGGTGCAGGGATCGTATATTTTCAGAAAGCAGAATATTCCGGGCAATGCTCCCGATAATTACGAGCATCATTTGCTGTTTGACATAACTCCGGCGAAGCAATTCAAGAATTTTTCGCTCGCCAACCGCAATCGTTTTGAACATCGCATACGTTTGAAAGGACGCGACGATAAGACATTTTATCGAAACTTGACGCGTTTGGATGTGCCGATCAAAAAAGACGGTGAAACGATTGTCACGCCGTTTGTTTTCAACGAACCGTGGATTGAAATTCAAGACGGACAATTTTTCAGAAATGATCTGTCTGCGGGAGTTAGAAGACGTTTTAACAAAAATGTGGCAGCCGATTTCTATTATCTCTACCGACGGGATTTTCAATCGGGAATAAAACACACAAACGCGCTCGGCGTGAATTTTATCATTAAAATAGATTAAATTTTGTCCGCAAGTGTTGGAAAACAAACAGCGCAGGATGTATTATAGTTATATACTTGAAAAAAAAATCAAGATTAAATTTTTATAGAAATTGAGAAATTAGAAGAGACGAATAAAAGGTAATTTAAAATGTTATTAGAAATTAAAGATTTACACGCCGCGATTGACGGCAAAGAGATATTGAAAGGCTTGAATTTGCAGATTAACAAAGGCGAAGTTCACGCGATTATGGGACCGAACGGTTCGGGGAAATCTACGCTGGCGAAAGTTCTCGCCGGACATCCTTCGTACGAAATTACGAGCGGCGAAGTGCTTTATGAAGGAAAAGATTTGCTCGAACTCGAAGCGGACGAACGTGCGCGTGAAGGCGTTTTTCTGGCGTTTCAATATCCGGTCGAAGTTCCGGGCGTTTCAAATTCGCAGTTTTTGCGGCTCGCTTATAACGAAAAAATGAAGCACATCGGCGAAGAAGAACTCGATCCGCTCGAATTTAACGATTATTTGACGGAAAAAGCGAAAGTCGTCGAGATGGACAAATCGTTTTTCAAGCGTTCGGTCAACGAAGGTTTTTCGGGCGGCGAAAAGAAACGCAACGAGATTTTGCAGATGGCGGTTCTCGAACCGAAACTCGCCGTTTTGGACGAAACCGATTCGGGACTCGATATTGACGCGCTCAGAATCGTCGCCGAAGGCGTAAATAAATTACGCAATTCGGAAAACGCGATCATTCTCGTCACGCATTATCAAAGACTTTTAAATTACATCACGCCGGATTTCGTCCACGTTCTCGCGGGCGGAAAAATCGTCAAAGAAGGCGGCAAAGAACTCGCGCTCGAACTCGAAGAAAAAGGTTATGATTGGGTGAAGGCGGCATCGAAATAAATGAGGTGAAAATTATGGCGGAAACAATTCTGGAAAGCACAACAGAAATTCCTAAAGATTATCAAAAGATGTTCTCGGAAAAATTGGATGAGTTAAAAAATATCAATCAACATTTGTCACAAAACCGCGAAGAAATTGATTGGTTAAAGTCGGAAACGTCGAAGACTTTGCACAATATCAAAGAGAAAATCAAGGAATTTTAAGATGTGGAAACAGTTGACCGAATGGCTGACGCAGATGATTACGTTAGCCAAAGAGACTCAGCGCAACAGCGATGACATCAAGCAAATGCGCCGCGACATTGATGAAATGGCGCGTGTGATTGAACGTTTAGCTTATGAAATCAAAAGAACACAGGACGAAGATCGCCACGAGCGCGAAAAATTAGCATTGCGTTTTGAAAATGAGTTGTTGAAGTTTGAAAGAAGATTATCTTCCAGCGAAGGAAAAGACGAAAAATAATTTACGCTTGAAACAAAAAAGTTTTAATTTGGAAACAGTAAAAGGAAAATAATGTGTAGATACGTTAACAAAGTATATAAATCGCATTTTGCATGCTTTAATTGTCGAAAAACTTTTAAGGAAAGTTATTCAAGAGATTTTCTTGATAAACAACAAGGAATAGCAATTGAAAGTGCCGATTTTTTGGAAGTCAGAGTTTGTCCGCAATGCAAAGGTGAAATGTTTGATATGGGCTTTGATTTTAAAGCACCGAAACAGAGCGAGATAAAACAATGAAAAAAAGTTGAAATACTTTTTCAGAATGGGTTTACATATCATTCTTGCGGTTGCTGACCGGGATTGCGTCCTGCTGAATTGAATCAGATAAAAGAATTTTTAGCTGGAAACTTACAAAAAAATAAAGGCGAAAAATTATTGGCGTTAATAGCAGAAAAACGCAAAACTAAAGTTAAAAAATGAATTTACAAACAGGAAAAGAAACAATTTATAAACAGGATTTTCAGACGAGTTTGGAAAACGCGAATCAGCCGGAATGGTTGAAAGATTTGCGTCGAAAGGCATTTGATTATTTCACGGAAAACGGTTTTCCGACCGTGAAAAATGAGGATTGGAAATATACGAACGTCGCGCCGATTGCAAAAGAAAATTTTCAAATCGGCGAAACGTCGGCGGATTTTTCGAGCGAAAATATCGCGCAGTTTGTCGTAGATGAGTCTAAACAGAGCGTTTTGGTTTTCACGAACGGCGCGTTTGATAAAGAATTATCTAATTTGGAAGCGGCGAAAGATGCGACGATTTTAAGTTTTTCGGATTCGGCGGAAGACGAAATATTTAAAGCTAAATTGGGCAGTTTGGTCGGTTTTGAGAAAAACGGTTTTGCGGCTTTGAATACGGCGTTTATTGGTGAAGGCGTTTTTATTTATTTGCCGAAAAACGTCAAAATTGACGCGCCGATTCAGCTTTTGTTTTTTACCGACGACGGGAAAGTTTCTTTTCCGAGAGTTTTGATCGTCGCCGAAAATTTCGCGGAAGCGACTTTTATCGAAAGCTATATTCGCGCCGGAGAGACGAAATATTTGACCAATTCAATTGTCGAAATTTCGCTCGCGGACGAAGCGAAAGTTAAACATTATAGAGTTCAGCGCGAATCGCACACAGCGTTTAACATCGGCGCGACCGGAACGGAAATCGGGCGCGGTTCGGTTTATGACGCGACGAATATCAATTTGGGAGCGAAATTGTCGCGGCACGATATTGATTTTCGATTCAACGCGCAGAGCGGCGAAGCGTTTGTTGACGGGCTTTATATGATCGGCGAAGATCAGCATCACGACACGCATTCGCTGATTGACCACGCTCTGCCGAACTGTGTTTCGCATCAGACTTACAAAGGAATCGTTGACGGCAGCGCGCACGCGGTTTTTAACGGCAAAATCTTCGTCCGCGAAAACGCGAGCGGCACGGACGGTTATCAATCGAACAAAAATCTACTGCTTTCAAACGACGCGCGGGTTGACACGAAACCGCAATTGGAGATTTTCAACGACGACGTAAAATGCGCTCACGGCGCGACCGTCGGTCAGCTCGAAGAAGAAGAATTGTTTTATCTTCTCTCACGCGGTTTGAACGAAAGTTTGGCGCGAAATCTTTTGACTTACGGTTTTGCCGAGGAAATTGTCAATAAAATCGAGATCGAATCAATTAAAAAACAGTTGGACGAAGCAGTTTTGAATCGTTTGAATGCAAATTTGGAGGCGTAAAAAGTTATGCAAAACCTAAAAATAATTGACCCGTTAATTTCAATTTATGATCTTGAAGCAACGCCCGACGACGGCAAGATTTACGAATTATTTGAAGGAGAACTCTCTGTGGCAAAAGCACCATCGCTAAAACATCAGGAAATTATTGCAAGATTTGCAACGATTTTAACTAATTATCTTGACGAAAATCCGGTTGGGAAAATTTGGATTACGCCGGGTGTGATTTTCGATGAATATAACAGCGCGATTCCCGATCTCGTATTTATCGCCAAAGAAAGAATTTCGCAGATCGCTTCGGGAATTCACATCGTCGGTGCGCCTGATCTGGCGATTGAGATTATGTCGCCCGGTTCGGAAAATGTGCGCCGCGACCAAGTTGTTAAACGTCAGACTTACGCACGTTTCGGTGTGAAAGAATATTGGATCGTCGAACCGATTGTCGAAGTAATCGAAATCACGCGCCTTCATGAAAATGTTCTGGCTTCGGTTGAAGAATTTAGAAATAGCGATGAAATTTCATCGCCGCTTTTGCCTGATTTGAGTTTTTTTGTGAAGGATGTTTTTAGAAAGTAAAGCGATTTTGAATCGTTTGAATGCGAATTTGGAGGCGTAAAAATAAATAGAAAAATTTATGGAATTATTTGGCAACAACAAAAATAAAATCATTTTGGGAGATGTTTTAGAATGTCTTGAATCTCAAGTTCAAGACTCTTCAATTGATTTGATATTTGCTGATCCGCCTTATAATATCGGCAAAAATTTTAATGGTCATAAAGATAAATGGAAAAATGATGAAAGTTATCTCGAATGGTGTTACAAATGGTTAGATTTGTGTTTGAAAAAGCTAAAATCGAACGGCAGTTTTTATGTAATGTCCTCGACACAATTTATGCCATATTTCGATATTCGTTTACGCGACAAATTGGAAATATTATCTCGTATTGTTTGGTTTTACGACAGTTCAGGAGTTCAGGCAAAAAAATATTTCGGCTCTTTATATGAACCGATTCTTTTTTGCGTAAAAGATAAAAACAACTACACATTTAATTCGGAAGATATTTTGGTCGAAGCAAAAACAGGCGCGAAACGAAAGTTAATTGATTACAGAAAAAATCCGCCGCAAGTTTATAATTCTGAAAAAGTTCCGGGTAATGTTTGGGAGTTTCCGCGCGTTCGTTACCGAATGGATGAATATGAAAATCACCCAACACAAAAACCGGTTGTGCTTTTAGAAAGAGTAATTAAAGCAAGTTCAAATGAAAACGATCTGATTTTAGATGCTTTTGCCGGAACATTTACTACTTCGTTTGTCGCCAAACAACTAAATCGCCGTTCAATCGGAATCGAATTGCAAGAAGAGTATGTAAAAATCGGCTTGCGAAGATTGGAATTAGAAACTGAATTTAATGGCGAAAAATTAGCAAAACCTATTCGCACTTTTGAGAAAACAGTTATTGCTGAACAAACGACATTATTTTAAGAAATGGAACATAGCTTTACCGAAAAAATTAAAGAAATCCTGAACTCGCATTTTGGCGAAAACGGAAGTACTGTTTATGAAAACAGTCAACTTTTGCAATATTTGAATCTAAAAACCAGGTCGGCAGATAGGGGCTCAAAAGCGCGTGGAAGTTTTGCGAATCTTTATGCGATCTATGTTTTGGTCGAAGATTATATTAGCAACGGATTTATCGAAAACGAAAGTTATGCGAAATATGAAGGCGCGGAATTTTCAAAATTATTTACAAGGCAAAGAAAATTGCCTTTCGGAAGCAAATTACAAAATCATGCACTAAATAATCGAATGAATGCGGAATTTCAAAAGTTTTTTCCAACATTCGAATTTATTCCGATCCTTCGCAATTTAGAAACGAATCGTTATTGGATAAATGAGAATCTGTTAAAAATTCCCGTTGGAGAAAACAAATTCAATATCTCTGTGGCGGTAATTGAAATAATTGACGAATACATTAAAACTAAGCAAGGTTCTTTTCAAAAATTTATTCAGGTTTGCGAAGAACTCAAAACCGTCGAAAGCACTTCACCTGAAAATGTAGAAAAATTCATTCTATCTTTACTTGCCCCAAATTCTGACGCGAGGCTTTTTGAGATTGTCAGTTATTCAATTCTTAAATTTTATTATCACGACAAAAAAATCTTTTGGGGTTTCGAGATTGAAAAGTTGAATGAAGAAAATCTGAAACTTTATAAAACAGGCAGAACAAATGCTAACGACGGCGGAATTGATTTTGTAATGAAACCTCTCGGAAGATTTTTTCAGGTTACGGAAACTTTGGATTTTAAAAAATACTTTCTAGATATAGATAAAATTGAAAAATATCCAATCACTTTTGTCATAAAATCCGAAGAATCGGTTGAAGATTTGATTCAAAAATTAAAAGAAAACGCAGTTAAATCATATTTGGTTGAAGCTATTGTTGAAAGATATATATTGTGTATTGAAGAACTAATAAACATTCCCGTTTTAATCGAAAGATTCAGAGAATCAGTAAATTTAGGCTATCTTGGCTCAATACTTCACGAAATAATCATACAAAGTAAAGTCGAATTTAATTATCAAGAAGACGAAAAATAAATATATGACAGCAGTAAAAGAAATGAGCAATTGGGATGTAGAAAAAATTCGTGAAGATTTTCCGGTTTTGTCGCAAACGGTGAACGGGAAACCTTTGGTTTATTTGGATAACGGCGCGTCTTCGCAGGTGCCGAATTTGGTGATCGAGCGCGGGTCGAAGTATTTGCAGGAAGAGCATTCGAACATTCATCGCGGCGTGCATTATCTTTCGCAGAAGGCGACGAACGCTTATGAAGGCGCGCGCGAAAAGGTGAAAAGATTTATCAATGCGCGGGAAGCGAAGGAATGTATTTTCGTGCGCGGCTGCACGGAAGGCGTGAATTTGGTGGCGCACGGTTACGGCAGAAAATTTATCGGCGAGGGCGACGAGATCATTATTTCCGCGATGGAACATCACGCCAACATCGTGCCTTGGCAGATGCTGTGCGAGGAAAAAGGCGCGATTTTGAGAGTTATTCCGATGAACGAGCGCGGAGAACTCATCATTGACGAATACGAAAATCTTTTGAACGAGCGGACGAAATTCGTCTCGATAATTCACGTTTCAAACGCTTTGGGAACGATCAATCCGGTCAAGGAAATGATCGCCACGGCGCACAAATTCGGCGTTCCCGTTTTGATTGACGGAGCGCAAGCCGTTCCGCATATGACGGTTGACGTGCAGGATTTGGACGCGGATTTTTACACTTTTTCCGGTCACAAAATGTTCGCGCCGACGGGCAGCGGCGTGCTTTACGGCAAAAAGGAACTTTTGGAAAAAATGAATCCGTTCCAGGGCGGCGGCGATATGATTCGCACCGTGACGTTTGAAAAAACGACTTATGCCGGACTGCCGAACAAGTTTGAAGCCGGAACTCCGGCAATTGCGTCAAATATCGGACTCGGCGCGGCGGTTGATTATCTGAATTCGCTCGACCGCGAAGCCGCGTTTAATTACGAGGAAGAACTGCTCGATTACGCGACCGAAAAATTATCAAACATCGAAGGCGTTCGCATCGTCGGCACGGCAAAAGAAAAAGCGTCGGTGCTGTCGTTCACCATCGAAAACGTCCACCCGCACGACATCGGCACGATTCTAGACCAGCAAGGCATCGCCATCCGCGCCGGACACCACTGCGCGCAGCCTGTGATGCAATTTTTCGACGTTCCCGCGACGGCTCGCGCTTCGTTTGCTTTTTACAACACGCGCGAAGAAGTTGATAAATTAGCCGATGCTGTGAACAAAGTAATTGAAGTTTTCGTTTAATATTTGGAGGAATCTATGGCTATTGAGAATGCGGTTTTATTTGTAAAATTACTTGACGCGGTGAAAAATGCTAAGAGTTTAATTGCATTTATTGAATCTCCTGATAAGTGGGTTTATGAACTGGGTGATATTGAATTAGAAGCGGCAAAAAACTCCTTTTTAAAAGTTAATTCTTCTGATGATAAAAGGGGACAGATTTGGAGTTGTATAGGACATTTGGAGTCAAGTTATGAAGCTTATAAAAGAGTTTCGACATCACAAATAAATCAGACAACTTGTAATGGAATTGTAAATATATCGCGGGCTGAAACAAAAGCTAAATTCGTTCTGTGTTTAATGGCAGTTTGTTATTGCTATCTTGGAGAAAAAACAAACTGTAAAAATTCTTTAATGCAGGCTGAAAAACCATTCGAAGATTATAAAATAGGAAAAATATCTTTATGGATGTTATCAGGCGCAGTTAATCCTTTTGTTGCGGCTGATGTTGTTTCTGCCTTTGGAAGAGGTCTAGCAGGTGCATTCAAAAAAGACGCTGGATTGTATGATATTAGTGAAGATGGTATGGAAGTTTTCAAAAAACAGATCGAAGACTTTTGGAAGAATTAAGAACTAATTTCACTTCTCAGTAAGTCCGCGATTTAAGGAAGAAGTTGATAAATTAGCCGACACGATTCAGAAAGTGATTGATGTTTTTGCGTGATATGTTAAAGAAATTTCTTTTAATTTTTGCTTTAGTAATTTTTTGTCTATGTTGCGGTTTTCCAAGTGAAAATCAAGTTAAATCAGATTTTAAATCGGTAAATCCAACTTTTGAACCAATTTCTGCAATCGTCGGCGAAGGACACGGAGATGCAGGTTATTATCACATTAGATATAAGAAACCGAATGACGATAAAACTTACGAACAAATTTGGTTATATTTACGTCAAGAGGATGGAAAATTCAAAATAACTCATAAAGAAAAAGAAACTATTATTGAATAAAAATGCCTGCGAAAGATATTTATCACGACACGGTTAAACAAGCCTTAATCAAAGACGGTTGGCGGATTACGGCTGAGAATCTGCATCTGCCTTGGGGCGGGCGCGATACTTTTGTTGATATTGCGGCGGAAAAGATTTTTGTTGCCGAAAAAGAAGGGCGCAAAATTGCGGTTGAGGTCAAAAGTTTTATCGGTAAATCGGACGTTACCGAACTTGAAAAAGCCATTGGACAATTTATTATTTATCGCCTTGCTTTGCGGAAAAAAGAGCCTGAACGTCAACTGTTTTTGGCGGTCGAACTTGGAATTTATGACAATTTTTTTGTTAATCCCGATGTGTTAGAATTGATTGAAACCGAAGATTTAAGAGTTGTGGTTTTCGATGAAATAAAAGAGGTGATCGTCAGATGGATAAACTAGAAAATTATCGAAACATTGTCGAAAAAATTATCAATGAATATGCTGCAATGCCTTATGCATACGGTAACATTGATCGCCGCACGATGTTTGATCGCGTGAAAGATTCTTATATTTTGTATATCGTCGGTTGGGACGAACGCCGACGTTATCACGGAATTAACATTCATATTGACATTGTCAACGACAAAATTTATATCCAACGCGACGGCACGGAAGACGGTATTGCGACCGATTTAGAGCGCGAAGGTGTTCCGAAAACCGACATCGTGCTGGCTTTTCACGCACCTGAATTGAGAAAACATACCGATTACGCCATTGCCTAATTAACAATTCCACGTTGTAGGGACGCGATGCCTCGCGTCCCTACGTTGGCAAAATAAATTTTCTACTCGACCGAAACGACCGTCACAGATTTCGGTTCTAAATTCAACATCAATTTACCGCCTGTCGCTTTTGCCGAAATCGGTTTCGGCATAACCGTATCTGGTTTATCAAAAGTGTTTACGCTGTCAACTTTCGGCGCGGTCAAAGTTTCGCCGCTTGCGGATTTGGCGGTCATTCCGATTGTGTTTAAATCAATTTCGACTGCTTTATTCGGATCAACATTTGTGATTTCTATCCAAAGTTTGCCGTTTTTATCTCTAGCGGCGACGGCATCAATGCGCGGCAAAGTTATGCCTTCGTGCGTATAATTTCCTGCGTCAAAACTAACCGGAATAAATGTCGCGTCCTGAAACGGCACATACATTTTGAAGACGTAATAAGTCGGCGTGAGAACCATTTTTTCCTTGTCTGTCAAGATCATCGCCTGCAAAACATTTATCATCTGCGCGATGTTTGCCATTCGCACGCGGTCAGCGCGGCGGGCGAAAATGTTGATGTTTAATGCGGCTAAAATCGCGTCGCGCTGGCTGTTTTGCTGGTAGAGAAACCCGGGATTGCTTCCCGGCAGCGGCGCATACCACGCGCCCCATTCATCAACGACGAGCGCGATTTTTTTCTCGGGGTCGTATTTGTCCATAATCGCGGCGTGTTTGTCAATCAAATCTCCCATCTTCAGAGTTTCTCTGAGAATTTCGCCGTATTCTTTCTCGCCGAAACCGACGGATTTATGTTTGTCTTCCCAGTTGACGACCGTGTAATTGTGAAGCGAAAGTCCCTGCATATCCCAACTCCAGGTGTGATTTTTCCAGCCTTTCATCATCACGTCCGTCCATTCCATAAAACGCTGGTCGCCGCCGCCCGGACCGACCGCGATCGAGAGCATCTTGTCTGTTTGCTGCTGTGCGGGATTAAAATTTCTGACGAAGCGATTATATTTTTTGTATTCGCCCAAGTAAGCTTCCGCCGAGAAATTTCCACCGCAGTCCCAGTTTTCGTTGCCGATGCCGAGATATGCGATTTTATAGGGCGCGGGATGACCGTTGGCGGCGCGTTCTTTGGCGAGTTCGGTTTTTTGATCGGTCGTCAAATATTCAAACCATTCGGCGGCTTCCTGCGGCGTTCCCGAACCGACATTGACCGACAGATACGCTTCCGAACCGATCTGATCCATAAAATCCAAATATTCGTGCGTCCCGAAAGTGTTCGGCTCGATCACGCCGCCCCAATTCGGATTGAGCGTCGCGGGACGTTTTTCGCCGATGCCTTTGCGCCAGTGATATTCGTCGGCAAAACATCCGCCCGGATAACGGACGTTCGGCACTTTGATCGCTTTCAGCGCGCCGACGACATCGTTGCGAATGCCGCGCGTGTTCGGAATTTTTGAATCTTTCCCGACCCAAATTCCTTCGTAAACGCCGTTGCCGAGATGTTCGGCAAACTGACCGAAAATGTTACGGTCTATTTTTGCGCCGGACTTTGACGCATCAACGGTCAACTCGACTTTTTGTGCGGCGGCAAACCCTGCAAAGACAACACATATCAAAGTAAGACTGAATAAAAAATTACGCATAATATCAGATTGATCCCTTTCAAAAATGAATTTAATAAAACAGGAAGTTTTAAAAATTATACCAGATTTTTATAAGATGATTAATTGAAACGCCAAAAAACATCAAAATGCAACTTACGGTTTACTATCCGAATCAATGCAAAGTAATTGAACTTGCCTGAAAATAATGAATAAAAAACTAATTTTGTGTTTGCTTCTTATCGTTTGCGCGTTTGCCGTAAGTCTGAAAGCGCAGACAAATTTATTTGATGTTAAAAATTATGATGCGGTAATCGCGCCTGATCTCATTAACAAATCCGTTGCCGGAAAAGTTTTAGTAAAATTCAATTCTTTGCGCGATGATCTGAACGAAATTACGCTTAACGCCGGAAGTTTGGAGATTGATTCGGTTCAGGAAAAACTCGAAAAATTAGAATTTGAAAAGACGGAAAATTTGCTGAAAATTCATTTTGCAAAACCGTCGAAAAGCGGCGAAACGCGCGAAGTTGAAATCGCTTATCACGGCACACCGAAATACGGAATCAATTTTTTTCCCGATCAAAATCAAGTTTACACGATTTTTTCGACGAGCCAATGGATGCCGTGCGTTGATTCGCCCGATGACCGCGCGAGTTTTCGTCTGCATTTGATTACGCCGGAAAATCTTAAAACCGTTGGCAACGGTGAATTTCTTGGTGAGCGCGAACTTTCAAACGGAAAAATTATTTCGCGTTGGGAGCAGAAAACCGAAGTTTCGACATATCTTTTCGGTTTCGCATTCGGCGAATTTCAGGAATTGAGTATAAAAAACGGGCGAACGACTTTTCGTTATCTTTTCGACAAATCTTTTTCCGAAGAAAACATCAAGAAAATCTTCGTTACTTCAAAAGATATGCTCGCGTTTTTCGAGAAAAAAGCGGGCGTGAAATATCCTTATAAAACTTACACACAGGTTTTGACCGAAGGAAACGCACAACAGGAAGTTGATAGTTTTACTTTAATGACCGCAGAATACGGGCGCGGTGTTTTGAAAGATGAAAAAGACATCTGGCTCGGCACACACGAATTCGCGCATCAGTGGTGGGGAAATATGGTGACGAACCGCGCTTGGACGCATTTCTGGCTCAATGAAGGTTTTGCCAATTTTATGACCGCCGCATATTTTGAACATCGTTTCGGTCGCGCCGCGTATCTTTCGGAAATCAAAAGATACCGCGAAAGTTACGAAAAAGTGCGCGATGCCGGATTTGATAGATCGCTCGTTTTCCCGGATTGGAACAAACCGAAACGCGAAGACCGCCGCCTCGTTTATGACAAAGGCGCGTATGTTCTTTACCTTTTGCGCGAGGAATTGGGCGACAAACTTTTCTGGAAAGGTTTTAAAGAATACACTCAAAAATATTGGGGCAAATCCGTCGAAACGAAAGATTTTCAAATTTCGATGGAAAAAGCGAGCGGCAAAGATTTGTCGGAATTTTTTGATAAATGGGTTTATTTGAGATCAAATGATAAAACGAAATGAAATGTTATCAATGCTTATCGAAGTTTGTCCTTCATTTACAGAGAAATTGCACGAACATAGAGAATTATTTGGAGAAATTACGTATGCGGAATTGGGCGAGTTTGCACACCATTTGATTGATTTATACAAACAAAATAAAACCAATGAGTTTGCAAAAGTTTTTGATGTAATAGAAAGATTTCACAGTGAAGGCAATAATTATGTTAAAGAAGCGGCAACCATCGGATTGCTTGAAGGTTTACAAAATGTTGCGGGAAACAGAGATTTAAAACCGGAAGTGTTTGAAAAATATCTAAAACCTGTTTCGGCAAAATGGTGGAATGAATTAGACAAATTTTGGAACGGCGAAATCCAATTCGTTGGACAAACATTAAAGTAAAATTTCTGTTATGAAAACTCTATTTTTTACCAAAATATCAATATGTATATTTTTGATTATTTCTGTTTTTGGCTGTCAAAATCAGATAGTTTCAAATACAGAAAATCAAGCGAATTCAAACATTGCGGCGAATAATTTAACCAATGCAAATCAAGCAAGTGCAGAAATTTCCGCACCGCAGATAATAAAATTTACGTCCGAAGGAAACGTCGAAATCGTCGGCACGTTTTATGAATCGGCGAAAGCGAATTCTCCGGCGGTTTTATTGCTTCATCAATTCGGGAGTGATCGCGCATCTTACGACGAATTTGCCAAAGATTTGCAAAAGAAAAATTTCGGCGTGCTGGCGATTGACGGGCGCGGATTCGGCGAATCTACGAAAACGACGGACGGCAAAACCGTTGCGGCGGAGCGAACTGCCGAAGGCGTGAAAGGAATGGAAGCGGACGCAGCAAAGGCTTTTGACTTTTTAGCGAAACAGAAAAATGTTGACGCGACACGAATGGGAATCGTCGGCGCGTCTTACGGCAGCAGTCTGGCGATAATTTACGCAGCGGAAAATCCGAAAGTAAAAGCCGTCGCATTGCTTTCGCCGGGAATAAATTATTTTGACAATTTACCGATTGAACCGGCGATTAAAAATTACGGAAATCGTCCGCTTTTGATGGTTGCCGCCGAAGACGATAAAGAATCTGCCGATGCGGTGAGAAAATTGAAATCCGAAAATCCGAATGACAAATACGAAGTGAAAATTTACGAAAAGGGCGGACACGGAACCGCGCTTTTTAGTGTCGGTTTGCAGAAATTGGTGGAAGAATTTCTATTGAAAAGTTTATAAAAATGGAAGAAATTTTTGAGGACGAAACTTTCGAGAGAAAAGATTTTACGCAAGACTTTTTACCGAAAGGCGAATATGAAAATTGCGTATTTCAAAACTGCGATTTCGCAAATTCCGATATTTCGGGAATCAGATTTGCTGACTGCAAATTTTCCGAGTGCAATTTAAGCCTTGTGAAACTTCTAAAAACGTCCTTTCGTGATGTAAAATTTAAAGACTGCAAAATGCTCGGACTTCGTTTTGACGAATGCAGTGAATTTTTGCTTTCGTTCGACTTTGAAAATTGTTCGCTGAATCATTCTTCATTTTACAATTTGAAGATCAAAAAGACCGTTTTCAGAGATTGCCAGATCAAAGAGACGGATTTTACCGAATGCGATCTGAGCGAAGCGGTTTTTGAAAAGTGCGATCTGGCGCAGGCGACCTTTGCCAATACGAATTTGGAAAAAGCCGATTTCCGAACGGCGTTTAATTATTCGTTTGATCCCGAATTCAACCATATTAAAAAGGCAAAATTTTCTCTGCCGGGTGTAATTGGTTTGCTCGACAAATACGATATAAAAATTGATTCATAGAAAATCATCACGAATTCTGCGTAAAATAATCTCTCACGAACAGGCGCAGGATTCGCAAAATAATTCAATTACAAAAGTAAATTTAAACAAAAAAATTGTTGCTCTCTTTACTGTCGGTTTGCGGGATTTGTTTGAAGAGTTTTTGATGAAGAATTTATCGTAAATAACGTGAGTTCGAGATAAGAAAAACTCCAAAGGTAAGATATACCTAGGTTTAGAAACAAAATAAACAAACCAAAGGAGTTTTTCAATGGATATAGTAACAGTTTTTTGCTAAGCCCACGATTTTTGCCAAGTTTTTGAACCGAAGTTTAATCAGCAGATGTTGGCGAGCGGAGAGCGCAAACCGATTAAGCCGTCTTTGATGCCGCGCTCGCAGGTGATGACTATTTTGATCTGTTTTCACAGATCGGGATTTAGAAACTTGAAGACGTTTTATAATTCGGTAATCGGTGTTTATCGGCGGCGGGATTTCCCGGATTTATTGAGTTATAATCGGTTTGTCGAATTGCAGCGAGATGCTTTAATGTTGCCCGGAGCATAAATACCAAGTGAGATTGGGAAACTGTTCCGGGATTTCATTCGTGGATTCGACTAAGATTCCTGTCTGCAATAATTTACGGATCAAACAGAACAAGGTGTTTGCAGAGTTTGCGCGGCGTGGGAAAACCTCGACGGGGTGGTTTTACGGCTTTAAGATACATCTGATAGTCAGCGACAGCGGCGAGTTATTGGCGTGGCAGATCACATTGGGAAATGTGGATGACCGAAAGCCGGTCGGGAAAATGAGCAAGCGGTTGTGGGGAAAGTTGTTCGGCGATAAAGGCTATATATCAAAAGAGTTAAGCAAATTGTTGGGAGAACAAAACGTGCAGTTAGTGACAAAGATCAAAAAAAATATGAAGAACAAGTTTGTGCCGCTTTTTGATCGCCTGATGCTGAGAAAACGAGCGATCATCGAATCTGTGATAGACCAACTAAAGAACATTTCACAGGTCGAACACACGCGGCATCGCTCGGTGTGGAACTTTTACGGCAACATCGTCGCCGGATTGATCGCTTACACATTTCAAGAAAAGAAACCAAGCCTTTATCTAGGAAAAGACTTGGTTATCGATTAATTCTTATCTTGAATTGACGTTATTTTAAAACCGAAGAAGATACGGCGCACGGCGGATCAGCAAAGCGTTGGATAAAAACGGAATCGAGATCGGACGCGGTAAGGTGCGCCGGTTGATGAAGCAAGAAAACCTGAAAGCTATCACCGCCAAAGCGTTCAAACCGAAGACGAGGGATTCAAAAGCGACAACCGCCGCGCCGAATTTGTCGGCACGAACAAGCATCCGGGGAATGCGCGGCGGCAAAGATCATCATCGGCGACATTACCTATATTCGACTGCGCGGCGGCAAGTTTTGTTATCCGGCGGTTTGGCAGGATAAAGTAACACGCCGGATCATCGGCTGGAGTTTAGCTGAGGCGATGACTCAGGAATTGGTTATTTCAACATTAACCCAAGACCACCCAAAAAGGACTGGTTACGCGCCGGAGCGATCATTCATTCGGATGGTGAAAGCCGACACGCATCGAACGGATTCCGGCGGCTTTTGCGGCAGAATTGTTTTTGTCAAAGGATGAGCGGGAGCGGCAATTGTTACGATAATGCGCTGGGCGGAAAGTTTCTTTTCGCGCTTTAAGACGGAATTAATTGAAGCCGGAGTATTTGAAGACTTCGAGTAAGCGCGGTCAGAGATTTCCAGCTACATCGAAGGTCATTATAATCGGGTGAGATTACATTCGAGATTGGGCTGCAAAAGTCCGATGGAATTCGAGATGGAATTACAAATAAAAAATGGAGGAAACAAAAGACAGTTTTTTGTCTAAAATAACTTGACCATCTCAATTGAGTCCGGGAGCATTATTTTGTTAAATAAGAAAATCGGCAAATTGAATTTCGTTTTATAACTGTCGAGAATTTCGTTTCGTTTTTGTTATCCGGCAACTCATTTGCTATATTGGCGAAAGAGTTCTTTGAGAATATTTCTTTATCAAACGGAAAAGGTTTTGCTTTTAATCAGCGAATTAAAACGGGAATCGTGTTAAATTCACGAACTGTCGCGCAACTGTAAGTAACGCTTTAATTTTTCTGTCAAAAGGTTCACTGTTGCGCCATAAACGGGAAGGACGACGGAAAAAAGCTACAAGTCAGGAGACCTGCCTTTTCCCCTTTGACGATGCTTTCGCGGATTAAAGTAATTGTTCAGATTTGATGCGCCCGTTGCAGGATTCATTTTCTTTTCGGGGCGTGACTCGTCCTTCTTTTTCAACTCCAAAAAAACAATCGTGAAATTTTAGCAGAGAATTCCTGAATTTAAACCAAATTCAGGAATTAAAATAATTACTGGCGTGTAATTCCGGCTGCCGGCACATATTAGCAAATGTGCGGCTTTTGTTGTTGTTACAGCACAATCGCTTTAACAGCATTCGCCGGATTTTTACGTTAAAAAAGTTGACGTTTTCACAGTTGTCGGTCTTATTTTTTATGTCCGGCAGTAACATATATACAGGAGTATTTTTTTGAATAAAACAGACGTTTTTCGGGCTTGGGGGAGAATTTTAACGGGAAATTATCCTTCTTTATCAATAGAAATTACGCGGGAATGTCCGCTGCGCTGTCCGGGCTGTTACGCTTACGAACCGGAACATTTAACGGAAGATGTCGGATTGTTGAGGACTTTGAGCGACTTTAAAGGCGACGATCTGGTTGAAAATATTTTAGGTTTGGTCAAAAAGTATAAACCTCTGCATCTTTCGCTGGTCGGCGGCGAACCGCTCGTCAGATTTCGTGAACTCGATATTTTACTGCCGCAATTGAGCGAAATGGGAATCACCGTTCAACTCGTCACCAGCGCGGTCAGGGAAATTCCGAAAGCGTGGGCGACAATTGAAGGTTTATACATCGTCGTTTCGATTGACGGTTTGCAGCCCGAACACGACCTGCGGCGCAAACCGGCGACTTATGAAAGAATTCTAAAAAATATCGCCGATCAAAGCATCGTCGTTCACTGCACGATCACGTCGCAGACCGCTAAACGCGAAGGTTATTATAAAGAATTTTTAGAATTTTGGTCGGTGCGTTCCGAAGTCCGGCAGATTTGGTTCAGCCTTTTCACGCCGCAAGTCGGAGCGCAGGACGAAGAAATTTTGTCGCCCGAAATCAAAGAAAAAGTTCTCGCCGAACTTTATTCGGTCAAAAAGCAATATCCGAAAATGCTTCTGCCGCGCCTCGTCATCGAAGGTTATAAAAATCCGCCGAAATCGCCCGACGAATGTATCTTTGCCAAGACGACTTTGAATTTGACGGCTGATCTGAAAAGCAAAGTCGTGCCGTGTCAATTCGGCGGCAATCCCGATTGTTCGCAGTGCGGATGTTTCGCTTCGGCAGGACTCGCGGCGGTCGGAAACTATCGGCTTTTCAATATTTTTCCGATTGGCAAAATATTTAACGCTTCGGATAAAATCGGAGGATATTTTAAAAAATGACGAGTGTGCAGACACGCATCGAAAAGTCGGAAACGCGCGTTTTGCCTGAATAAAATAAATGCCTAAACCGAAAGCCGTAATGAACTGGAGCGGCGGAAAAGATTCCGCGCTCGCGCTTTATAAAATTCTGAAAGCGGACGAATCGGACGTGAAATTTCTGCTCACAACCGTCAACAGTCACTGGCAGAGAGTTTCGATGCACGGCGTTCGGCGCGAACTTGTTCAAAAACAGGCGGAAGCAATCGGAATCGAACTGATTGAAATTTTTCTGCCCGAATCGCCTTCGATGGAAATTTACGAAAAAGAACTGAACAAAACACTCGATTTTCTGGTCGAAAAGGGCGTTACGCATTCTATTTTCGGCGACATCTTTTTACAGGATTTACGCGAATACCGCGAAAAACAACTGCAAAGAAAAAATCTGACGGCGGTATTTCCTTTGTGGCAAATAACGACCGGAAAATTGATAAATGAATTTATCGAATCAGGTTTTAAAGCCGTCACGGTTTGCATTGACGCGGCGAAGTTGGAGAAAAGTTTTTGCGGCAGATTGATTGACAAAAAATTTGTCGCCGAACTTCCCGAATCGGTTGACGTTTGCGGCGAAAACGGCGAGTTTCATTCATTTGTTTATGACGCGCCGTTTTATAAAAGCGAAGTGGAAATCGAAATCGGCGAAACGGTTTTTCGTGAATATAAAAACGAGGAAAACGCGAATTGGAACAATCGTTTTTATTACTGCGATCTGGTGGCGAAATAATTTCACGAGAAAAATATGACATTGATCCAGGATTTGATTTAACTTTGCGCCCGATGAAATACGACCGAGAAAAATGATCTGTATTCTAAAATAAACGATGCCGAACGTCAATTGATAAATCTTCAAACTGCATTTTGGCAGCCTGAGATTCGATTGTGAAACATAAATTCGTCTCGAATTTTACAAGCAAATTACCGCGCCGTAAGCGAAACTGTATGTCTTTGTCAGCCTTAGAAAAAACCGTTTTTATAAATGAAAATTTATGATAACTTGTTAAAAGTCGAAAAATGTCAGCCGTTAAAAATATCAAAAAATAGTTTTAAATGCCGAATTTCGCTTCTTGCATTCGCCTTTTTAACGCTTTTTTGTGTTTTATTTTCTTCTTTTTTGCCGGCATTAGCCCAAAAAAACGTCGAATCGTCCGATCTGGTTTTCTGTCCGCTTCAAAAGACTTGGGTTAAAAGAAATTCAGAGCAGAAAACTTCCCCGAAAATTGAAGAACCGCTTGGCGAAATTTGCTCATCCGAAAAACAGAAGAGAATATTTTTTCTCGAACTATCGAAAACTTTTAATTTCAGGCAAATCATTTCCGCACAAAACGGCGGCGAAAAAATCTTTTTTTAGCTCAAAAGTTGTTTTGTGCGCGACTTTGATCTCAACGCGGAAGAAAACTAGATTTGATCGCACTTTTGAAAAGTTTGACCGACGAAGAGTTTGTTAAAAACCCTAAATTTTCAAATACTTGGACAAAATGATAAAGAGAAAATTCAATGAAAAATTTTATAAAAATATTTGCAGTTTTAACTTTTCTTTCAATAGTTTTAGCGTTTGCCTGCAATTCAAAAAACGATACAAGTTCAAACGCGAATCAAACTCAAAATGTTGAAAAACAAACATATAAATCGGTCGGCGTGATCAAAAAAATTGACGCGGAAAAAGGCGAAATTACCGTTGACCACGAAGATATTTCCGGCTATATGTCGGCGATACAAATGACCAACCTGCCGCTGACAAAAAGATGCCCGATTCAGTTAAAATCGTTTATAAAGTCGAATTCGAGATCGAACGAACCGGCGCAGATGTCGTTTTTATCGGACGAGTGTGATAAACCCGCACAAGCAATAAATATCAAGCTAAATACTTAATAAATTGATAGTTGTGACACTTCTATTTTTTTTGATGGACCTTACAATTTCCGAAAATCGGTAGTAACGGAAATAATTTTCCCAAATTATACGGAAATAATTTTCCCAAATTATAATGATAAGTTAGACATTGAATAGGTAAAATAACAACTTTTTCCATATCCAATATAACGGAAGATTTTATCCCAAAAATCCTTTTCTGTGTGGGTTTATAGTACGTTCAGTTCCGCTAGTCTTAAACGGGCAATGCGAACGATTTGCGAACGCGCGCGACATATAAATAATGTTCCATAAAATGTTAATATGAGAAGATTTTACGCCTGTTATTTGGTCATTGCAATGAATTCACCAACGGTATTAAAAGTGCGGAAGAACTTTTAACTTGACCACCTCACTTGTTATTATAATCCGCTCAAGTTAAATTTAAGTGCGCTTTCCCTAGAGCAAAATCTGATTTGCATTCGGCACTTTTAATTCCGTGAACAGTTTATCGAAAAAATTACTATTTTGTTTCTGCTTTTATTCGTGTCTGACAACGGCGGTGGCGGCACAATATCGGCTTGACCGTTGGACGGCGGACGACGGTTTGCCGCAGAATTCGGTTTACGAAATCGTGCAGACGCATGACGGTTATCTGTGGTTGGCGACGCTCGACGGGCTGGCACGGTTTGACGGCGTGCGGTTCGAGATTTTTAACAAAGGGAATTCGGCGGGAATCGTCAATAATCGTTTTGTCAGTTTGTTTGAAGCGGCGGGCGGCGATTTGTGGGCGGGAACAGAAACGTCGGGTGCGGGACGTTTTCACAGCGGGCGTTTTGAACATTTCGGCGCGGAAACGGGCGTTCCGCGCATCGTCTATCAGATTGTCGCGGACGCGGACGGTGCGGACGGCGCGATTTTGCTTGATGACAGGGCGCAGGCGTTTCGGTTTTCGGACGGAAAATTTTTGCCGTTCGAAGCGCGTTCAAATCCCGTACCGCCGCCGCGCAGTAGTGATGCGAAAAGCGTCAGAATCCCGTGTCGCGGTGACTCCGAAAAACAATTTTCCCAATGTTTGATTAACGGGCAGTGGATTGATTTTTCGTCGGACGATAGTCTGCCGAAAATGAGTTTTGTGCGGTCGGCGCAGGACAAGGCGAGCGGCATCGTCTGGCTGGTTTCCGCCGACGGAAAACTGGCGCGCGCGGAAAACGGGCGCATCACAAAGATTTTCGACGAGCGCGACGATCTGCCGAAATATTCGCAGTATTTCGTCACCGGGCAGCAGCTCGGTCTGACGGCGAAGGACGCGGACGGCGCGCTGTGGCTGATCGAACTGCCTTCGATGCGGAAGGAAATTTTGTTCAAAAAAACTCCGCCCGCCCTCGATCGGTCGGAGATTTTAGCCGTCCACCGCGACGGCGAAAGCAATCTCTGGTTCGGTTCGCGGCGCGACGGTTTGTTTCGCGCCCGAAAACAGGTGGTCAGCGCATTTTCCGAAGCCGACGGAATTTCGGATAAAAATATTTATCCGATTTACGAAGACCGCGCCGGAACGATCTGGCTCGGCACGACACACGGACTTTTTAAGCGCGAAAACGGAACTTTCCGTTTGATCGAACCGACGAGAAAATTTTTTGTTGATTCAATCGGCGAAGACGCGGACGGTCGCTTGCTGATCAGCAGTTTCGGCGTGTTGTATAGTGTGGAAAATGATCGTTTGACGGCGTTTGAACCCGGGAAAATTCGCACTGAGGGCGCGATTTTGGCGATTCACGCCGACCGCGAAAACGCGCTCTGGATCGGCGGCGAACAGGGTTTGCGGAGTTTGAAAAACGGCATTGTGACGAATTGGACAACCGCCGACGGACTCGCCGGAGACGATGTGAAAACGATTATCGAAGCGCGTTCGGGCGGACTTTGGATCGGCACTTATAACGGCTTGACGCGCTTTGAAAACGGGCGTTTGACGAGTTGGCGCGAAGCAGACGGTTTGCCGAGCTGCACGATTCGCGCGCTTTACGAAGACGCGGACGGAACGCTCTGGATCGGCACTTACGACGGCGGTTTAGCCAGATTCAAAAACGGCAAATTCACGCGTTACGACGCGAAAAACGGTTTGCTGAACGATGGCGCGTTTCAGATTTTGGAAGATGAAAATCGCAGTTTCTGGATTTCGTCGAATCGCGGAATTTATCGCGTCAATAAAGATGAATTAAACGATTTCGCCGACGGCAAAATTACGCGCGTCAACGCCGTCGCTTACGGCAAATCCGACGGAATGCTCAACGCCGAATGCAACGGCGGACACTCGCCCGCCGGAATTCGCGCCCGCGACGGACGTTTGTGGTTTCCGACGCAGGACGGCGCGGCGGTGATCGAACCGGAAGCAATCAAAACGAATCCGAAAGCTCCGCCGGTCGTCATCGAAACGGTCAAAATTGACAATGTTCTGATCGCCGAATGTGAACTGCGAACTGTCAATTGCGGTTCTGAAAAGGAAAAATCCGTCATCAATATCGCGCCCGATCAGCAAAGTTTTGAAATCAGCTACACCGCTCTGAGTTTTATCAATTCGGAAAATCTGCGCTTCAAATATAAACTCGAAGGTTTGGACAGCGATTGGGTTGATGCGGCGAATAGGCGGACGGCGTATTTTTCGCACGTTCCGCCGGGAAATTACACGTTTCGCGTAATCGCCGCCAACAGCGATAACGTCTGGAACGAACAGGGCGCGGCAATAGAAATCGTCGTGCGTCCGGCGTTTTATCAAACCTGGTGGTTTTTGATTTTGGGCGTGACGGCAATCGGTTTAATCACTTTGGCGTTTAATCGCAGACGTTTGAACGAAAGCCGCCGCCGCCAGTTCGCGCAGGAAGAATTTTCGCGCCGACTGATTAACGCGCACGAAACCGAACGCCGCCGCGTCGCCGCCGAACTGCACGATTCGATTGGGCAGAGTTTGGCGATGATTAAAAACAGCGCGGTTTTCGGCGCGAATACGGCGAACAATTTGAGCGAGGCGAAAGAACAATTAGCGGAAATTTCGGGCGCGTCGGCGCAGGCGATTTCGGAAGTCCGCGAAATCGCTTACAATCTGCGCCCGTATTTGGTTGATCGGCTCGGTTTGACCGAAGCGATCAGCGAATTGCTGGAAAAAGTCGAAGACAATTCCGCGCTCGAAATTGACGAGAAACTCGATAACGTTGACGATTTGTTTGAAAAAGAAGCCGAAATCAGCATTTACCGCATCGTTCAGGAGAGTTTGAACAACATTATGAAACACTCCGGCGCGACCAAAGTGCGCGTTTCGATGACCGAAACGGAACGCTCCGTCAAGATCGAAATCGCCGATGACGGCAAAGGTTTTGACGTTGATTCGGCGAGCGAAACAAACAAGCGCGGCGGTTTTGGTCTTTTAGGAATGAGCGAGCGCGTGCGAATGCTCGGCGGAACGATTATCATTGAATCGGCTGTCGGAAAAGGTGCGAAAATTAACATCGAATTATGGAAACGCAAATAAAAATCGTGATGGCGGACGATCATCCGATTGTGCGGCAAGGTCTGCGAAAATTGATCGAAACGGATGTAAATCTTTCCATCGTCGCCGAAGCGGGCGACGGCAGTGAAGCGTTGGAACTGATCGAAATTCACCAGCCCGACATCGCGGTTTTGGACATTGATATGCCCGTCGCCGACGGTTTCGCCGTCGTCCGCGAACTGCAAAAAAAAGGCTCGAAAATTGAAGTGATTTTTCTGACGATGCACGGCGAACGGGCGATTTTTGAAGCCGCGATGGATTTGAACGTCAAAGGCTACGTCCTCAAAGACAGCGCGGTCAGCGATATTGTCGCCGCGATTAAAACGGTGGCGAAAGGCGACGCGTTTTTGAGTCCGGCGTTGTCGTCGCTGCTGCTCAAACGCCGCCGCCGCGCCGAAATGCTCGAACAGGAAAAACCCGGACTGCATCTGCTCACGCCGTCGGAAAAAAGAGTTTTGAAACTGATCGCCGAAGACAAAACCTCGAAAGAAATCGGCGAAGAATTATTCATCAGCCACCGCACCGTCGAAGGTCATCGCGCCAACATCTCGCGCAAACTCGGTTTAAGCGGCTCGCTCGCGCTGATTAAATTTGCCGCCGCATATAAATCGGAACTTTAGTTCCAAACCACTTCATAAATTTATAAATAACTTCAAACGGCGGAGAAAGAATTGCTCAAACTGCAATTCTTTCTCCGTTTTTGCAGCTTTTTCGCCGCTACTGCCTTTCAAATCAACTGTTTACATTTTCCGAAAACAGGTGTTGATACCTGTACGAAATCACGTATCAATACCTATTTCAAAGCCGCCGAAAATCGTTCAAGATAGTTTTGGTGGAACATTGATTCGACGAAAATACCGATGATGAAGGTTTTAATTGTGGACGATAACGAACGGGCGCGCGAAATGATCAGAAAATATTTGCGCCAATTGTCCGACGATTTCGATGAATGCGACGACGGCTTTGACGCGCTCGATTGTTATGAAAAATCGCGCCCCGATTGGGTTTTGATGGACTGGGAAATGAAACGAATGAACGGACTCGAAGCGACACGGCGGATTATCGAAAAATATCCGCAGGCGAAGATTTTGATGGTGACGAACCACGACAAAAAAGATTTGCGTCAGGCGGCGACGCAAGCGGGCGCAAAAGGCTTCGTGACGAAAGACGATTTACTCGCACTGCGTCCGTTTTTTTTTAACGAAATTTAGACACTTTATCAACTTTCTAATTTAGAAATAGTTGCGAGAAATTTTACCGATACTGACAGCGACGTTTGGCGGCTTTCGGAAATAAGCCCGAACTAAAAATTATATTTATATGAAAATCACGATACTAAGCGTATTCCTGCTGGCTATTTTACTCACTACTGCGGGGCAGACGTTTGCCGCCAATTTTGTCGTCAATCAGTTTGGTGAGGACAGCAACGGAATTTGCGACGCTTACTGCAGTTTGCGCGATGCGATTATCAACGCCAACAATTCTCCGAGCGATGACACGATCAGTTTTGACCTGAGTGCTTATAACGGTGTTAACCGCATTACTTTAAATAATGAATTAGTCATCAACAATGCGGGAAAGCTGACGATTGACGGCGCGGGCGTGAATGGTCTGACGATTGACGGCGGCACGGGAACCAACCGCATTTTTCGCGTCGAAGGCGCGGCGTTTCTGGTGCAGAACCTGACGCTGACGGGCGGCAACGGCGAAGGCGCGGCGATTCGCGCCAACGGCGGCACGGTTCAGCTTACGGCGGTCAACGTCAGAGACAATGCGGGCGACGGCAGTTTCGGCGCAATCTTTCTTTCAGGCGGCGCGAATCACCTGCTTTTCAGTTCGGCGATTTACAACAATACGGGTTTTAACGACTGCGCGGCGATTTACGGCAGCAATGCGCCTTTGACGGTTTATAACATCACGGTTTCCGGCAACTCGACGACTGCCGCCGGTCTTGGAACAGGCGCGGTTTGTATGATCGGCAGTTCAGTCGGAAACTTTCGCAACGCGACGATTTCCGGCAACACGGCAAACGGCGCGGGCAGTGCGGGCGGCGGCGGCATTTTTATTCAGGACACGGCGACGTTTAATCTGGGCAATTCGATTGTCGCCGGTAATACTTCTCCGAATCGCGGTCCCGATTTGTATATATTTAATAACGGCACGGCAGCTTTCAGGTCGTTGGGCGGCAATCTGATCGGCGACAACAGCGGCTATCCGCCGGCTCCGAACACGACCGCTTTTCCGACCGGCAATCCGAATGCGAACGGCGATAAAGTCGGCACGGCGGGAAATGTCATCAATCCTCAGCTCGCACCGCTGGCGAATAACGGCGGCACGACTTTGACGCGCGCACTGCTCGCGGGCAGTCCGGCGATTGATGCGGGGTTCAATTCGGGCTTTACGTCATACGACCAGCGCGGCGTGATCCGGGTTCTGGACGGCAACGGCGACGGCACGGCGATTATTGACAGCGGCGCGTATGAATTTCCGGCAGCACTAATCGTGACGCGCAGTGATGACCGCAACAATGCAACCTGCGCGCCCGGCGATTGCTCGCTGCGCGAAGCGATCAACGCGGCAAACACTCTTCCCGATACCGATGCGATCAAATTCGCCGCCGGATTGAGCGGGCAGACGATTCTGCTGACACCCGCATTGGGACAGCTCAACATCACGAGCAATTTGACGATTGACGCGTCGGCGGCGGCGAATCTCTCGATCAGCGGCGGCGGCGAGGTCAGCGTATTTCGTATTTCGAACGAGAGCGCGACGGTCGTAATGACCGGCTTTCGCATTACCGGCGGGCGTGCCGACTACTTTAGAAACGGAGGCAGCAGCGACGGCGGAGGAATCCTCAACCGGGGAGATTTAACGCTCAACAATATGCTGATTCAAGGCAATTACGCCTCTAACACGGGCGGCGGCATTAACAGCGATTCTCCATCCAGGTCCAATCTGGGCAATCGTCTGACCATCAACGGCGGAAGCATTAGCGACAATCAAACCGGCAACGGCGGCGGCATTTACGGTTTTCTGACTCCGATCAACTTAACGAATGTCACGATTTCGGGCAATGTGGCGGGGAGCAGCGGCGGCGGTATTAATCTGATCGGCGGCACGCTGAATATCACCGGCGGCTCCGTGACCGGCAATACCGCTATCTATAATAACGGCGGCGGAATTGTTACTTATAACTATACTCGAAACCCGGACAACACGGTAACTTATTACGATTCTGCAGTAACAATCAGCAATGCGAGCATTACCAATAACCGAAGTTTCCCGAACTACGAGCAAACTCTGGACTATGACGGATATATCCATGGCAATGGCGGCGGAATATATATGGAAGGCGCTGTTTTCACAATGATCAACAGCACCGTCTCCGGTAACTTTGCGCAAAAAGCAGGCGGCGGCATTTCCACCAGAGGCGGCGGCGGATATAATGTTACCGGCACGACCTTGAGCAGTAATTCGACGGGAACGGGTTCGCCCGGTTTCGGCTTCTACGGCGGCGGCGCGCTTTTTTCCCAGTCCGGTCCGGTAAACATTACAAACTCAACCGTTTCGGGCAACAGATCGAACGCCAATGACGGCAACGGCGGCGGATTCGGCGGCGGCGGCGGCATTTCCACTGCTTCCGTCCTCAATTTACGCAACGTCACCATCGCCAACAACCGCGCTCCAAACGGTCCTGGCGGCGGAATCAATACCTCCGCGCAGCCCGGCTATCCGGGAACGGTGAATATGGGCAACACGATTGTCGCCAACAATTCTAATGTCGCCGACAATGGGTTTACATACACTTACAACCCGGACGTGAGCGGTGCTTTTACTTCGCAGGGCTTTAATCTGGTTCGCACGCGCGGCACCAGCAGCGGCTACATCGCTTCCGATCTGCCCGACGGCGCAAATCCGCTGCTCGAAACGCTCGGCAGTAACGGCGGACTGACGCAAACTCACCGACTTCTCGCGGGCAGTCAGGCGATTGACCGCGGCAGCAACGCGCTGGCAGTCAACCTGTCAGACAACACCGCTTTAACCAGCGACCAGCGCGGCGCGGGCTTTGCGCGCATCGTTGACGGCAACCTCGACGGCACGGCGACCGTGGACATAGGTGCCTTTGAAGTGCAGACCGGAACGATTCAGCCGCCTGATTTAACCGTCGTCAAATCGCACGCCGGAAACTTCGCGCAAGGGCAAAACGGCGCTCAATATACGATTATCGTCACCAACAAAGGCGCAAGCGCGACCGGCGGAACTGTTTCAGTAACCGATACGCTGCCGACTGGATTAACCGCAGCGGCAATTTCAGGCAGCGGCTGGAGTTGCAGTTTGGGAACTCTAACCTGCACCAGAAGCGATGCGCTCGCCGTCGGTGCGGGTTATCCGGCGATCACGTTGACTGTCAATGTTGCTACTACTGCTCCGTCTTCAGTAATTAACAGAGCGACGGTTTCCGGCGGCGGCGAAGCGAACACGGCGAACAATACGGCGAGCGATGCGGCGACCGTCAATCAGGTGGCTGATTTAACCGTTACCAAATCGCACGCCGGAAACTTTACGCGCGGCGACACGGGCAAAACTTATTCGATTACGGTTTCAAACAACGGCGGCGCGGCAACGAGCGGAACCGTTTCGATGGTTGATTCGCTTCCGGCGGGATTGACCGCAACCGCGATTTCGGGAAACAACTGGACTTGCAGTTTATCAACAGTAACCTGCACCAGAAGCGACGCGCTCGCGTCAAACAGCAGCTATCCGGTGATTACTTTAACCGTTAACGTGACCAACGATGCGCCGTCAAGCGTGACCAATATGGCGACCGTCTCCGGCGGCGGCGAAACCAACACCGCCAACAATACGGCGAATGACGCGACAGTTGTTTATTCGGCGGCGAATTACACGATTTCGGGACGAATCACCAACGGCGGACAAGGTTTGTCCAGTGTCACCGTTACCGTGTCCGGCGGCGCGGCGACGACGACCAACGCGACGGGCAATTATACATTTTCCAATCTGGCGGCGGGCGGCAATTACACCGTCACGCCGTCATTAAACGGCTACAATTTCACGCCGCCGAGTCTAACTTTCAGCAATCTTATCGCCAATCAGACGAACGCCGATTTTGCCACTTCGATTGTTTCGTATGAAGGCGACGTGGCGACGCGACCGGGCGGAGATGGCTTTATCAATGGTTCGGATATAAGTGCCGTCAGCCGAATCATCGCTCTGCTCGACGCGCAGCCCGCCAGCGGCTCGGAGTTTCAACGCGCCGATGCCGCGCCGCGCACCACGCTCGGCGACGGTTCGATAGACGTGCTTGATCTGGTGCAAACCGGACGTTATTTCGCCAATCTCGATCCGCTGACACCGGCGGGCGGATTTACTGCTGCACAGACAATCGCACCTTCGGGAACAGCGGCGACAGCGACCGTCAGCGCGGGATCGGTTTCGGCAACCCGCACGACGGCGGCGGTTCCGATTGGGCTGACGACGAACGGAGATGTCGAAGCGGTTCAGTTTTCAATCGTCTATGACCAGACGAAACTGGCGGTTCCGGCAAATTTAGCGACGGCGTTTACCAATCGTTATCCGAACACGACCTTTACCTTCAACACGGTGACACCCGGACGAATCAGCGTCGTGGCGCATCAACCGCTCGACGGCGTTTCGGTCTTTCCGGCGGGAACGATTTCGCTGTTCGACATCAACTTTACGATTGTCGGAACGCCCGTCGGAACGACTTCAATAAGCTTCGGCAATTCGCCGATTCCGCAGCGCGCGGCGGATCCGAACGCCAATTTGGTCACAGTCGCGGCGACCGCCGGAACAATCGCGTTTTTTGGACAAAATCAAATCGTCAACACGCTCGCCGATCACGACGACGGCAACTGCGACACGACCGACTGCACTCTGCGCGAAGCGGTCAAATATGTCAACGCCGGAGGCAATATTTCATTCAGCGTCAACGGCACGATCACTTTGACCGGCGGCGAGATTGCCATCGCCGAAAACCTGACGATTTCCGGTCCGGCAGGCGCGTCCGGCATCACGGTTTCCGGCAACAACGCCAGCCGCATTTTCACCATCACCGGCAGCAGCACGTCGGTTGATCTTTCCGCGCTGAAACTAATCGGCGGCAACGGTGTCAGCAGCGTCGGCAGCGGCAACGGCGGCGCAATCTACATCGAATCAGCCGCCGTCAGACTGTCGAACAGCACATTGTCCGGCAACAGCGTGACCGGCAACGGCGGCGCGATTCGCAGCAACGCCACTCTGACGGTGACGAACAGCACCTTCTCGGGCAATACCGCCGCCGTCACCGGCGGCGCGATCCGCGCGGGCGGAACTTTGAACATTACCAACAGCACCATCTCCGGCAACGACGCTCCGAGCGGCGGCGGCATTCACAATAATTTCGCTGTCATAAATTTAAACGGCGCGACCATCGCCTATAATACCGCCGCCACATCGGGCGGCGGAGTTTTCGTCGCTGGCGGAACTACAAATCTGCTCAACACGCTGGTTGCCAAAAACAGCAATGCGACCGCGCCCGATTTCTCCGGCGCAATCGCATCGGGCAGCACCTTCAACCTGATCGGCGACGGCACGGGAATGACCGGAATCACCAACGATCCGGCAATCGGCAATCAAGTCGGCAGTTCAGCCGCGCCGATTGATCCGAAACTCAATCCGACGCTCGCGCTCAACGGCGGCACAACTCAAACTCACGCGCTTTTAACCGATTCGCCCGCCATTGACAAAGGCAGCGCGACCGGAACCGATCAGCGCGGCGTGACTCGTCCCGTTGATAATCCTTCGATTCCAAATGCAGCAGGCGGAAATGGAGCCGACATCGGAGCTTTTGAAATTCAGTTCGCGGCATCAGCACCCGCTGATTTGACGATTGCCAAATCTCACACGGGCAATTTCGCGCAGGGCGACACCGGAAAAACTTATTCGATCATCGTTACTAACAGCGGCGGCACGGCAACGAGCGGAACAGTTTCGGTAACTGATACGCTTCCTTCGGGTTTGACGGCGACCGCCATTTCAGGAACCGACTGGACTTGTGCGCTCGGAACTTTAACCTGCACCAGAAGCGACGTGTTAGCAGTAACAGGTAATTATACGGCGATAACATTAACCGTCAATGTCGCAAATAACGCTCCGTCAAGCATTACCAATACGGCGACTGTTTCCGGCGGCGGCGAAACCAATACGGGAAACAATACCGCCAACGATCCGACCGTTATCGCCTCTGCCGCCGCTTATGCGGTTGCGGGACGAGTAACCAACGGCGGTGAAGGTTTATCGGGCGTGATAGTTTCCATTTCGGGATCGGCAGCCGCGCAGACGATGACCGATACTTCGGGCAATTACTCATTCACCAATCTAATCAGTGGGGGAAGTTATACGATAACTCCGGCTCTGAACGGCTATACATTTGTTCAGCCGTCTATCACGGTGACAAATCTAACGGCTGATCAAACCAGTCAGAACTTTGCCACTTCCGTTGTAACCTTTGAAGGAGATGTTGCCGCACGTCCGACCGGCGACAGCGTGGTGGACATCTTCGACTTAATAACGGTCGGCAATATCATCGCCAATCTGCCGGGCATAACTCCGCTCGCGGCGGGCGGCGAGTTCCAACGCGCCGATGCGGCTCCGCGCGCTACTAAAGGCGACGGGGCGGTCGATGTTCAGGATCTGATCCAAATTGGACTGCTGGCGGCGGCGCGCGAACCGCTGACTCCGGCGAGTGGTCATATCACAGTCGCGACTCCGCCTTCGGCTTTAATGAAATTTTCAAGCGTTGAGTTGATCGGCTTGAGGGAAGTTATGAAATTCGCCAATGAAAGAAGCAGTTTGAGCAGCCTCCTCGGAACGAATGCTCCGGCAGCCGGATCGGCGACGGTCAGTGCCGAAAATGTTACAGCGTCGATGGGAACAGCGATCGTTCCCATTCAACTTAATTCGAACAATGTCGCAGGCATCCAGTTTACAATAACGTATGACCCGGCAAAGCTCTCGATCTTCTCGCTCGCATCAATAACGAACCGGGCGGCAAATACTTCTTTTACTTTTAACAATTCGACACCCGGACGGTTAGGAGTCGTCGCGGTACAATCGACGGCGGGCGATGTCTTTCCGGCTTCGACTAAACTGTTTGATCTAAACTTTACGGTTGCGGCAGGTGCGCCAGCCGGATCGGCAGCAATTGAGTTTGGAAACACACCGGTACCGATCAAGGCTTCAGACCCGGCAGCGAACCCGGCAACTATCGTGACCACGTCGGGATCGGTAACCATTCTCGGACCGACGGCGGCAGGCGTTTCAATCAGCGGGCGAATTATTACGCCGGACGGCAGAGGTTTGACCAACGCCCGCGTCGTTTTGACCGATGCCAGCGGCAATACCAGAATGATAATGAGCAGTTCGTTCGGCTATTACCACTTTAACGATGTTGCGGCAGGCGAAACCGTCGTCATCACGATCATCTCGAGGCGTTACACTTTTGCCCCTCAAGTTGTCAGTGTTGCCGACAATTTAACAGAAGTAAACTTTACCGCAGTTCAGTAATCGGCGAACGGTGTTCGATGCGTTAGAACGGCGCATTGAATACCGCTTCCAAAACGAATAAATAAAAATGAAAACAAAATAAGAATTATACTAATTACGCTATTTATCTTGGTGTGGACGCAAATTGCCGTTCGAGACCAAACGACAGCATTTAATTATCAGAGACACTTAAGCGATTCTTCGATGCAGACGAACAGCAGCAAATGAGATGGTGTAATTTTTCAAAAAAAACTCTCTGTAATATGAAAAAATACGATACAGAATTAAAAAAATAAACAGTCAAGAAGTATTTTATCTGCACCGGCGCAGATATGGCGCACGGAGGATTTCCGCCGAACTGAAATCCGAGGGTGTAATGATCGGGGGCAGACTTGTTGCGATTTTAATGAAGCGGCAGAATCTGACGGCGATCCGCCTGAAACGGTTTGTACCTCAGACGACCGATTCACTGCACAACTTCGGATACAGCCGGAATTTATTGAAGAATGCGGTTAAACACACTTTCCGAAAAAGCCGCGATGTTGGTCGGCGACATTACTTATCTGCGGCTGTAAAACAGAAAGTTCTGTTATCTGGCGACGTTTCAGGACAAGTTCATGCGCCGTGTCGTCGGGTAGCAGGTGTCGCACACGATGACGGCGCAATTGGCAATTGACGCTTTCAACCGAGCGCGAAGACGCGCTTTGATCGGGTCATAGGGCGAGCATTCATACGACGCGCGGTTCGCAGTATGCAAGCGTAAAAATACTGCCGCTTTTTATATATCAACGGCTTTCGGCAAAGTATGAGCGCAAAAGGCAACTGTTACGACAAGGCACAGGCGGAAAACCTTTTCCCGCGCTTTAAGACGGAATTATTAGAAACCGGCAAGTGAGCAAGCCCAAACAGAAATCTTCAGTCTATATAAGGTTATTATAATCGAATTCGCAGGCATTCGAGTCTGGGATATTTAAGCCCGATGGAGTATGAAAAGCAGTTGAAATAAAATAAACGCGGAAATGATATTTTACTGCGGTCTGCCCATCGGTAAAAACAGCGAATCAACGAGTTTTGTTCTGAAAAGGCGTTGCGAATAAGTGAATTTATCGCGCCATCGTTCGCGCATTTTCAGATGAATATCTGTTCGGATTTCTTCGGCGGAAAATGTGTCGTCAAACAATTGATTTTTTAACCGGACGGCTAACGATTCGATTCCGAGATCATTTTCAATTTCAACGGGCAAATCAAATCTTAAAAAATCTCTCGACAAAAACAAACCGAGTTTAAGCATCCGCAAACAGCCGTTTTGTTTGGCGAGTTTAAAAACTTTGTCCCATTCGATCTTTTGATTTTGGACGAGTTTTCCGACATCGCAAATCCAACTCAAGCGTTTCCAGAAATGTTTTGAGCCGTGAACGCAAAGAACGATCAGCAAATCTTCGTTGGAAAGTGTGCGGATTGTTTTTCCGTGAACCGAAACCGTTCGACTTCGCCGGAAAACTTCTTTGATATTGTAGTCAAAGCCGAAAAATAATTCCATAAAAGCCCAATGAATTTCGACGGAAACTGCATTTTCGCCGAAGATGAAAGGATATTCGTAGTAACGCTTTAATACCGCGCGCTCCTGTTTTTCAGACAATTCCCAATCGGGCGTGCCGCCGTCTTCGACAATTATTTTTTTGACTTTCGGAAAATCTTTTTTATAAATTAAAAAATCCAAATCGCCGAACTGCCGAAGCGAAGAATCGCCATAAGCGATCTGTGCGAGCGTCGCTCCTTTGTATGAAAGATATTCGATGTTGTTTGTCTCGAACAATTCGACGAGCCTTATCATCCGGGCGTTAAGATTAAGATTTCGAAGCGTCACCTTTTCGGCGCGTCGCTGCCAGTCTCGATAAATCTGCGGCGGAATCGCGGCGGAAATTCGATTAAGTTTTGGGAAAATGAAAGAAACGAGCCGATGGTTTCGGGCGGTTTGTGTAAACGAATTCCAATCGAATTTCTCCGCGAAAAGCGATTCGATTTTACTTTTAGACGCATTTTCCAACAAAGCGATGAGAAGTTGTTGCTCTTTGTTCATTATCTAAGATTTAACCGACAATTACCCGAATTTCAAATCCACAGTTAAATATTTTCGCCGCATAATGTAAACTACTTTCAAATTTACCGAAAATTAAAATTTTCGGTTTCAGCAAGATATGTTTCCGCTCATAAAATTCTTCCGACTTTCGCTTTCCGAACGTCTCCTGATCTTAGAAGCCGCCTTTCTGCTCGGTCTGGCGCGACTGGCAGTTATCGTTTTGCCTTTTCGCTGGATCGCCCGCGTCTTGAAACGACAAAATAACATTTGCGCCGTTGGAGAAACTGCCGATCAATCCGTCCTGTTGATTCAGCGTCGCGTGTCGTGGGCGATTCGCCGAACCGGAGTTTACACGCCATGGCGCAGTAATTGTCTGGCAAAAGCTATCGCCGGACGCTTTATGCTTCGCCGCCGCCGCATTCCAAGCACGATTTATTTCGGGATGGCGAAAGATGACGCGGGACAATTTCAAGCACACGCCTGGCTAAGCTGCGGCGAGACGAGTTTAATCGGCGGCGCGGAAGCGGAGCGTTTTGCGGTAGTGGCGATTTTTACAGATTAGAAAATGACAACTTACAATTACACCGCCTACGGTCTGAATTTTGCCTCTGATTTCCCCTTGCCGGAATTAAGACCGCAAAACAACGGCGACGGGAACGTGCCTGATATTTCTATTATTTACGGAGAAGTGCCGGAAACTCTGCCGTTTGCTTCAGATTACGGAATCGCGTGGCAATCCGAGCCGGGAAAATTTCTTTTGACGGTTGATGAAGTCGCGCGTTATTTGATAGTGAAAAATAGACAGGTAATCATCGAACCATTTGACGGCAGCAGCGAATCGGATATACGAGCATTTCTGCTCGGCTCTGTTTTAGGCGGACTGCTGCACGCGCGACAAATTCTGGTGCTGCACGCCAGCGTCATTCAGACCGAACACGGCGCGGTGCTTATTACGGGAAACAGCGGTGCGGGCAAATCTACACTGCTCGCTGCTTTTCTGAAACGCGGTTACGCGATGTTAGCCGACGACAAAGCCGGACTTATTGCAGATGAAAACGGGATCGTTAAAGCTATTCCGGGATTTCCTCGCGTCAGATTAACGAAAGATGCCGTCGGCAAACTTCAATTTCCCGTTCGAGATGCCGAATACAATCAGGAACTCGGAAAATATATATTGCCGGTCGAGCGGTTTTGCACGGAAATCCTGCCGGTAAAAGCGGCTTATGCGCTTAGCTTGCATAATCGAACGGATGTGATTTTTGAATCGCTCACGCCGTTCGAGCAGTTCGAAATCTTAAATTACAATACTTATCGTCGGCGTTTTCTGCTCGAAGACAGCCAGCGACGGTCGCATTTTAAAATCTTGAGTGCGTTGTCGAAACAAATCCAAGTTAGCAAGATTTTGCGTCCCGAAACTCCGAATTTAATAGACGAACTCGTTGAGCGAATCGAAGAGGATATTGCTCGATGAACGGAATTTACTGGCTCGCATCTTATCCGAAATCGGGCAATACGTGGCTGCGAGTGCTGCTGACCAATTATCTGCGTAACGGCGATGAACCTGCCAATATTAATGATCTGGACATCAACGCCGAAGGATTTTCGCAGAAAATATTTGACGAATTGCTCGGAATTGATTCCGACTGTTTGACAAAGAAACAGATCAAGTATTATCGTCCGGCAGTTTATGAAAAGATGGCTGCGGAAAGTGCCGAGCGGCTTTTTCTCAAAGTTCACGATGCTTTTACGCGCAATAATAAAAATAAGCCGATTTTCCCTGCGAGCGCGACTGCCGGAGCGATTTATCTGGTTCGAAATCCGCTCGACGTAGCGGTTTCCTACGCCCATCACCGCGACGAGACGTTGGATAAAACCATCGAGCATATGAATTGCGGCGACGCTTATTTGGCTGGAACGGAAAAAGCAGAAGGTCAGATTCCACAGCGTTTAAGATCGTGGAGCGACCACGTAAAAAGTTGGACGGACGCGCCCGACATTAATGTTTACGCAGTGCGATATGAAGATTTACTTTGCCGAACGGCGGCGATTTTTACAGATATTATTCATTTTGCTAAACTCGAATTCGATTCCGAACGAGTTAAAAAAGCTGTAGAGTTTTCCAATTTCAAACTGCTTCGGGAACAGGAACAGGCACACGGCTTCGGAGAAAAACAGCCGACCGCCTCTTCCTTTTTTCGGAAAGGAAAATCCGGCTCGTGGCGCGACCAATTGACCGAAGCGCAGGTCAAGCGAATAATTGAAAATCATCGGCAAATTATGCGCCGATTCGGATATTTAAACGCGAAAGACGAAATTTTATTATAAAAAATCATAGAGAAAACCTAATTTTATATGAGCCAGAATCAAATCACTCCAAACACGGTAATTTCACGCAGCGAAACACTATTGTTCAATAATCTCGGCGACGATGTGGTAATGATGGATATCGAGCAAGGTTCTTACTACGGACTCGAAGAAGTTGCCGCGCGAATCTGGGAATTGACTGAAAATCCCGTTTCCGTCGCTTCGATCTGTGAAACTTTAATTTCTGAATACGACGTTCCAGAGCAAAAATGTGAACAGGAAGTTACAGCATTTATTGATGATTTGATTAATCGTAAAATCATTCATATTACAAAATAGCGGTGCTTTATTGTTCAAAGCAGATAAACTCCCTATTTTAAATAGTAAAATCACCGGAAATTTAACGAACTTACTCTTTATTTTTTAAAGAGGTTTATGATAAAATTCAGGAAGTTTTATTAACTCAAATTATACATTATAATTGTCAGGAGTGAAAAGAAAATTAAAATGGAACAAAATCATCAAATACTAAATACTACTTCGCAATCTGAAAATAAAAGTGCGTCCGTCAAGAACACGAAAAAGTCTTGGAAGACACCTGAACTACGAATTATGTCGGTGCCGACAAATACGCAGAACGGACCAGTAACCCCAAAATCACCGATAGAAAACGGCATCTATAGAATGACATCTTAAATAGAAAATTTCACTTGAAGTTAAAAAATGAGTTCGATCAACGGAATTTTCGAGCGGTGCGGAGCAAATTGTTCCGATACCGCTCTTTTGGCTTCTCTCGAAGCATTGAATGACTACGGTGAAAACGGAAAAAGTAAATGGATTTACGAATCGGTCGGACTTGGGAATCAACGGACAAATCTTTTCTATGAACCGCGCCGCGCCGACTTTCCGTATCACGATATTGATGCCGGAATTGTAATTACGGCTGATGCGCGGATTGATAATCGCTCCGAACTTTGCGGTAAATTAAACATTTCAAAAAACGCGCCGGACAGTCAAGTTATTATATCGGCTTGGCAAAAGTGGCAATCCGACTGTCCGGCGCATCTGATCGGCGATTACGCATTTGCGCTTTGGGACGCACGGCAAAAAATTCTTTTTTGCGCCCGCGACCACGTCGGGACGCGACCTTTTTATTATTCTCTGAGCGCGGAGAAATTCGTTTTTGCTACCGACATCAAAGCGGTTTTGGCGGTTCCCGGAATTTCTGACCGCCTTGACGAAGAATACGTCAAAGCGTCTTTGAATGACAAATTTTTTTATCACAACGAACGCACATATCTCGCGGAAGTTCGTTTGCTTCCGCCCGGACACACGCTGACGGTTTGCGCCGATTCAGAGAAACTGCAAAAGTATTGGTTTCCCGAAAACGCGCCGAATGTTCGTTTTTCTAACGATGCTGATTACGCCGAAGCGGCACTCGAAATATATTCGAGGTCGGTCGCCGACCGTTTACTAACGACGGAAAAGGTCGGCATTCATTTAACCGGCGGATTGGATTCATCGAGCATCGCAGTTTTAACGGCTCGTGATCGTCATCAAAAAAATCTATCGTCACCCGCAGTTTTTTGCTGGCAATCGCTGCCGACGAATAATTCAAAATCGTCCGTCGAACACAAATTAATTGATGCCGTTTGTGATCAGGAAAATTTAATTCCGCAATATTGCCCGATCAGCGTCGCTGATGTTTTGTCGGTTTTAAGAAAAGACCCGACGATTGAACCGATTGACAATACGCTGATGCTTGAAACAGTTGTTCAACGTAGCGCGGAGGCGGACGGAGTGAGATTGATTTTGTCGGGTTGGGGCGGCGACGAGAGTCTGTCTTTTAACGGAAACGGCTATTACGCCGAATTACTTTTGCGCGGACGCTGGTGGAGACTTTTCCGGGAAAGCCGCAAATTCGGCTCTGCCGCGAAATTTATCGCTAAAGAATTATTTTTACTGTGTTTTTCAAACCGGACTGATGGATTAAGCAAACTTGAAAATCTTTCATTTCGTAATCCCCGGAAATCGGACCCGATTTGGCTTAAACCGAAATTTAGAACCGGCATCAAATTGAAAGATATTCCATCTCGACAAAGTAGCCCACGCACGACTCTGCTCTGGTTGTGGAAAATCGGTTTTCACGCCGAGCGAATGGAATCCTGGGCGGCACACGGCGCGGCACACGGCATCACATACGCTTATCCGATGCTTGACCGCCGATTGATGGAATTCGTCATCGGACTTCCGCCCGAACAGTTTATTTGCGGAAAATGGAACCGCTGGATAATGCGCAAAACCGTCGAGCAAATCGTTCCGGCGGAAGTTTGCTGGAACACTTGTAAAGATGAACCGCTTCGAGTCGAGCAGACTCTTGCGGCGATTTACGAGGCTTTAGATACGGCACGACGGCAAATAATCGAAATGGAAAAACTGCCGAAACGTGCCGAATATTTGAGTATTGACGAATTGTTAGATTATTTGCAGCCTGAAAATTTAGCGCGGCGACCGAAACAGGGAAACGCCAGACGCGCTTTGCAGTTTTTAGATTTTTAGTCGGAGATTGCTATGATTCTTATTACAAAACCGCAATATATTCGTGAACTCGGTGCGGTCGAAATCGGTGCGATTAAAGATTTGACCGCGCGGATTTCCGAAAAAGTCTGGGACGCGGAAAATGCACGAAAGGAAAACGATTTCGAGTGTTTTCATCACACGCGGCACATCATATTTCGATTTATCGAAGATAACCGCGACTGCCGAACTTTTTATTCAAATCCGAGTTGGGCGGTGTGGCAAAGTCATTTATTACCTTTGTTTAATCAAATCAGCGAACAATATAATTTCAAACAACCGGTTTATCCCAAAGCAATGTTGGCGCGGCTCGCGGCGGGAGCTTTTATTGACCGACACACGGACGGCGCGGGATCAAATCTTTGCACACATAAAATCCACGTTCCCGTCAAAACGAATGAGCGAACACGAATGTTTATCGGCGACAAAAGTTTTCATCTGGAAGCGGGACGCGCGTATGAAGTCAACAACCTCGCTCCGCACGCGGTCGAAAATTTTGGCGAGACCGACCGCATCCATTTAATTTTTGAAGTTTTCGATCAGGCAGCGCAGTAAAAGTGATTATTTCCTTTCAACACCGATTCGTTTTTATCGCCATTCCGAAAACGGCGACACACGCTTTTCGTAACGCTCTGCGCCCGCATCTGGCGGCAAATGATTGGGAACAGTGCGCCCTTTTTGAAAAAAAATCTTTTCCCGTCGAGAGTTTGGCGCAAATCCGTCACGGTCATCTGACATATCGGCAAATCGAGCCGTTTCTACTGCCGCAAATGCGAGCGGATTTTTTCAAATTCTGCACCGTGCGAAATCCCTATGATCGTTTTGTTTCATATTGTTATTTTATCAATCGTGAAAACAATTCGATGAACCGCGATGCGCTCGGCACAATGAAAAAAATCATTGGAAACAAACGAGCGGCGAATGAAATTTTATTGCGTCCGCAGTATAAATTCGTGACCGACGAACAGGAACGTCCCGTCATCAATTACGCTTGCAAATTTGAAACGCTGCAAAAAGATTTCGATTTTGTTTGTGAAAAACTGCATTTTCCGCGGACGAAGCTGCCGGTCGTCAATGTTACCGGTCGTGCGCCGTCCGAAAATGTCTATGACCGGGAGTTGAAAGAAATGGTGGAAATTTTCTACCAAAAGGATTTTCATTTTTTCGGCTATCCGACGGATTTTCAGACGACACTGCAAGCTTGATAATTTTACGATCAACAGCCGGATCAATCAGCATCAATTCATATATAGTTGACACTAAAAATGACGAAAGTATATGCCGAATAAAGTTGAAAAGAAAAATACTCAAAAATCTTTTTGAGTATTGCTGTAAATAGTGTTAGATTAATTTTCTACGTTAGAGAAGTTAGTTTTTCTGTTATTTCGTAAATCTGAATTTTGATTCGCAGATCAAGGGGAATTTGATTTTAGAAAACTCCCCCAACAATTGTTAATCTTTGAGAAAAGGCGTGGTTTTGCCGATCTTATTTTTCAATAAAAACAAATAATCAACAAAAAAATAATTTAGGAGAATAAATCAAATATGGATGAATTTATAGCGACAATCAAAGCGTTCGGTTTCGGTTTCGCACCGACAGGATGGGCTTTATGTATGGGACAGACACTTTCTATTGCATCAAACAACGCATTATTTGCACTGATCGGAACGACATACGGCGGCGACGGACAGACTACTTTTAAACTGCCCGATTTGCGCGGGCGGACGGCAATCGGACAAGGTCAGGGACCGGGATTACAAAATCACCCTCTAGGTCAAATCGGCGGCAGCGAAAGTGTTGCTTTAAATAGCAATAATCTGCCCTCGCACACGCACACAGCAACATCTATTCTTTATGCGGAAGGACTTCCGGGTGATAAACCCGGTCCCAACGGAAGATTATTGGCAGCCGGTTCAGCAAGTGTGACGATTTATAAGGATGTTGACCCGGGTACACAGAATCTTGCGATGTCCAGTGAATCTGTTGCGACTACAGTTAATCCGAGCGGCGGTTCGCAGCCGTTCAACATCAGCAATCCTTTTTTGGCAGTTAACTACAGTATTTGTCTTCAGGGAATTTATCCACCCAGAGATTAATTTGAGAATGGTTACTACCAGTTCGTCGAAATTAAGAATCGGCGTAATTGCTCCGAGTTCAAACCTCATTCCCTTTCTGTCAGCCGATATGCTGGCGGCATTCGAATTCGGTTTGCGGCAGGCGGACGCGGAAGCCGAGATCATAATTGAATCCGCCGGTTTCAACGCGGACTTAAAAATGTTGATTCCGGCGGTTCAGCAGTTAATTTTGGCGCGGCGCGTAAATTGTATCGTCGCGCCGCTCAATGTTTCGATCATCGAAAAAATTTCCGGGCATTGTGCCGGTAACAATGTACCGTTAATTGCTTTAAATCTGACCGAAGACCCGTTATTCGACAGTGTGGAGAATCCGTTTGTTTTTGTCAGCAGTTTTCGTCTCTGGCATTCGGCGTGGATGAGCGGTTATCTGGCGGGGCGGCGATTCGGTCAGCGCGCCGCCGCAATTGTAGCAATGCACGAAGGCGGTTACGGTTTAATGTTCGCTTTTCAACTTGGTCTCGAAGCGGCGGGTGGAACTCTGATACGGGCGGCGGTTACTCATCGTAAATCAAGCAACGAAGATCCGACGGCGACTATTGACGAAGTTATCGCGCAGAATCCCGATTTTATTTGGTCGGCTCATTCGGGCAAAGAAGCCGTTTCCTTTCTTGAGGCTTACCAAGCGATAGGCGGCAAAGAAAAAATTCCGTTAATCACTCTTTCGCCGATGCTCACGCAGAACATCCGCAGAGATGCCGACGACACAACACATAAAATCTGGCATCTAACATCGGAATATGCAGATTCCAAACTTTCGATGACCGCGCTTACGGATGCCGTCGGGAGAGAACCGAATCCTTATGTCCCGCTTGCGTATGAATCGGCACGACTAATTGCCGATGCAATCGGTAAAACAAAAAACTCTGAAGATCCTTTCGCTGATTTTTCCGAATCGCTCCGCCAATCCGAATATAAAAGTCTCGAAAGAACGATTCGGTTTAACGATAATTTAAGCGATAACGAGCGTTTTTACCTGCGGCGGATTTACGACGGCACAGATGAAACAATTGAAGAAGTATATGCGCCGCCGCTTCTCGATGAACAATACCGGCTTGCCTGCAAAAAACTCAGCAAGGAAGGTTGGATAAATCCGTATCTTTGCGCGTAAATAGATTTCAAAGCGTCATCAATCTGCTAAACTTTCAATAATGGATTTTCCCGAAGAAACGACTGCGCCGCAATCTCTCTGCTTGTCCTGCGGAATGTGTTGTGACGGAACGATTTTCGACACGGTGCCGATAAAATCCGAAGACTTTTTGCCGCCGCTCGAATCCGCCGGAATTAAAATTGAAAAAAGAAAAAAAGAATTTTTTTTTAATCAGCCCTGCACCGCATTCAGGCAAAATTGTTGTCAGATTTACGCCGACCGACCGACAAATTGCCGCGAATATCGTTGCAAACTTTTAAGGAAATACGAACGCGGCGAAATTTCACAAACGGATGCGCTTCAGCAAATAAGTCGGGCGCGGAAATTAAAAAAGATGCTCGAAGAAGAATTCGCGCTCATTTTTCCCGAAAGCGAATATCTGTCGCTGTCCGCCGCGAAAAAATTGTTGCCGGAAAACGACGAGATGATTGCCGATCCGATTTTGCTGAAAAAATGGGGAAAAGCGATGCTGCTTACGTCGGCATTGCTCGATTGTCTGCAAACTTATTTTCACTTTTCAGACAAAAAACAATCTTCTGATAAACTTAAAGGCGAAAAAAAAAACCGTCCAATCGGCTGATTTTTTTTGTCATTCGTCATTCGCCGAATTTGATATTTTCGATTTGTTCGCGCCACGAACTGGCATAACGTCCTTTAAGTTCAAGAAGTTCGGCGTGTGTGCCGGATTCGATAATTTCGCCTTCGTGCATAACGTGAATTAGATCTGCCCGCATCGCCGTCGTAAAACGGTGCGTAATTATCAGAACGGTTTTATCCTGTGTCTGCCGCAAAAATCTATTGAGCCAATCGGCTTCCGCCCAAGGATCCATCTGACTGGTCGGTTCGTCCAGCAAAACGAGCGGAGTCTGCCGGTAAAAAGCTCTGGCTAAAGCCATTCGCTGCCATTCGCCGCCGGAAAGTTCGCGCCCTTCGGCAAAGATATGTCCGAGCATCTGTTCGTATTTTTTCGGAAGTTTTTTGATAATTTCATCCGCACCTGCGGCTTCGGCGGCAGTTTGAATATTTTTCGCGTCCGGTGTCAGAGAGATATTGCCGAGCGCGATATTTTCGCCAACCGGAGCGTTATATTGAACAGGTGATTGAAACAAAACGGTTGTCATCCGCCGAAGTTCTTCGAGCGAAAAATGCCGCAAATCGCTTCCGTCGAACTTTATCGTTCCGGCTTGCGGATCGTAAAAACGGCATATTAATTTGATAAGTGTGCTTTTTCCGGCACCGTTTTCGCCGACGACGGCGACGGTTTTGTTTGCCGGAATGAACAAGTTGAAATTTTCGAGCGCGTTTTTTTTATTGTTTTGGTAACGAAATGCGACATTCTCGAAACTGATGCCGTGCTTTAAACTCGGCGGCGAAACGAAATCGGGCGGCGTAATGATTTCCGGTTTTAAATCAAGGTATTCAAAAAGATCGCCGAGAAAAAGACTGTTGGCGTAAAGTCTGCCGATGTCGCCGAGAAAAGACCGAATCAAAGTTTGTCCCTGACTAAATACTTGATAAAAAAGAGCGAGATCGCCGAGCGTTCCGAATCCGAGAACGATGCGCTGAATAATCCAAAAAAATACTGCGGCGGTCAGACCTAACGCCGTCAAACCGGCGATAAATTCAAAAACTTTCTGCCGGACTTCCAAATTAAATTTTTCTCTGAGTAATTTTGCCCGCGCTTGGACGAACTTTTGTCGAAAGTATTTGCCCAGATCAAACAGACGAATCTCGGCAGCCGTATCGCCGCTCGTCAGCAGAAAACCGTAGTAGGCAGAACGCCGCCGGAGCGAAGTATTTTGGCGTTCCCAACGGTGCATCCGCGAAGTTGAATATAAAACCACATAAAAAGTCGGCAATGCGCCAACGAGCAAAATAATCGGCAGCCAGACACCGTAACGCACGAGAATAATCGCCATTGAAATCATCGTTACGGAGTTTTGCAAAAGGCTGCCGAGTTGACCGATTAATTCACGCGGACGACTATACGCTTCATTGCTTGCGCGGTGCAGATGATCGAAAAATTCCGGCTGTTCATAAAAAGCCAGATCAACTTTGACGGCTTTATCGTGAATCTGTTCAAAGATGCGGTCAGTCAGTTTTTCAGCGTGCGCCGTTTGAATCGTCTGACCGATGCCGCCCAAAATTTCAGATAAAATCGTGATAATGCCGAAAATTATCCCTAGCTGAATTACTCTGTAAATATTTTCGTAATTTTGATTTTCATTGATAACCAAAACCAGTGCGTCAACAAACAACTTTGTGAGATAAACCAAGGTCGCCGGAATTATGCCGCGAATCAGCAATATAAAAATCTGCGCCGCCGTCCAAATTTTCCCCGCTCTCCAAATCAACGACACAGCGCGTGGTAAGTTTGAGAAAACTATGAAAATTCTTTTTGTTTTGGTCGTCAAAAAACTCATCGCTTACCGGATAAGTAGTCGCTTACAACTAAGTTAGACTATTCGTGAAATGGCAGAAGTCTTAAACTAACTTTCTTCCAAGTTAGTTTAAGACTTGGTTGACCAGGTTAACAAGCGTGAAATAATAGTTCTGTCGGGAATTTAATAACCGTCGGCGAATTCGTTATGCTAACCGTAATTATCTGATTACTCTGGCAAATAAAGGTTGTCTTGTCGTTGCTGTCGGCACTTCATTCAACCAATTATTGAAACGCACGATATAGACGAACAGGAAGAAACGTAGATAAACCCACACAGAATCATTTGAGTGGAAAATAATTCATTGCTGATTTCTATTCTTCTGCCACATTTGACAGAGCTAAGTCTCGATAGATGACTAAACTTTTTTCTTCCGAATGTCCACTAAGAAGCTGCAATTTCGCACTAATGATTCCTTTTCCAGTCAAATATGATTATATGATGGTGAAACAAATGTGGGTATATTCTTTTTTCTATATGATTAAGTAGTTACACAAGATAAAAATGTTTCATAAAATTTTTAACAAATATATGAGTATATTGGCTTTATCAAGATTAGTTGTTCCCATTTTTCTCTAGAATTTACCGATAAATATTGGAAACAAAATAATCCATTAAGCACAATGCAAGCAGATATTTAGCCGGATAACTATGAAACATTTTTGCCTTTTGCAACGAATTATCCAAACTTTTTAAGTACTACTTTAGTAGTATCTTTCGAAGGAAAAAAAATGATAAGTTTCTTTTGGGTTAATTTTGATAAGGATAAATTCAGATAAGTTATCGGAACACTTAAAAAAATATAAAGATAGTGTTAAAAAGAAACTTCAAAAGAATATCGCTGATCGCTATTTATGTTTTTGTGGTTTTTCTTGTGTTCGGCGATACGGTTTTTGGACTTGATCGCGGGCGGGATATTTCTCAATTTGCTCATACGGCGTGGACCGCAAAAGACGGCGCGCCGAGTCAAATTAGTGCATTGACGCAAACGAAAGACGGATATTTGTGGATCGGTTCGGCACTCGGACTTTATCGGTTTGACGGCGTAACCTTCGAGCAATATGCGCCGCCGGACGGTGAGACTCTGCCGTCGAATAATATTTACTCGTTGATGGCAACGCCCGACGGCGGTTTGTGGATTTCGTTTCGACCGTCGGGTTTGGGATTTTTAAAGGATGGAAAACTTCAAATATTTAATCGTCCAGAAGAACTGCCGAAATCGCAGGTTTACGCATTTGCGCGAACGCCGGACGGACGAATTTGGGCGGGAACGCACCACGGGTTGGAAGTATTTAACGGCACGGGTTGGACGGAAATTGGCGCAGAGCAAAATTTTTCGCCCAATCGGGTGCGAACGATATTTGTTGACCGCGCAGGAACGCTGTGGGTTTCGACCGACGAACGGCTAAATTTTCTGCCGTCGGGCACGGCGAAGTTTCAAGAATCCGGCAAACAGGAGAAATACGCGCTCGATATTGCACAGGCGGCGGACGGTCGGCTCTGGGAGGTGCAGTTTCCGAAGTTGGTCAAACCGATCGTTGATATTAGTTCGCAGACTGATCGCAAAAATCCTCAGATAATTACCGAAGGATGGAAATTTCTGTTTGACCGCGACGGCAGTTTATGGACGGCATCTTCCGATAAGGTCAACCGCATACGATTTCCCGAACAACTGGATTCGGAAAAGATCGAGGAAAATGACGCACGCGTTGAAAGTTTCAAAACCTCCGATGGTTTGTCGGGCAATCTTGTCACCAATATTCTTGAAGACCGTGAAGGAAACATCTGGGTCGGAACGACGAAGGGTTTGGATCGTTTTCGTTACAGCCCGATCGTCCCCGTCGCGCTGCCTGACGGCGGGCAGAAATTGATGCTCGCGGCGGGCGAAAACGGCGAAATTTTGGCGGGTAACGGAACCAATGATTTTTTTCTGCGTCTGCACGACGGGAGTGTCGAAAAGATCAACACAAATCCGAAAGAAATTTACGCGTCGTCGTTTTACAAAGACGACGCGGGAATTTTCTGGTGGGGAATGAACGGCGGCATCGTGCGTCAGGAAAAGAGCGAATTCAAATTCTTCCCGCAGCCGAAGGAAATGAAACTCGACTGGCTTTGGGAAGTTTTTCGCGGCACATATAATGACGGCGGACTATGGGTTAATTTCGGCGACGAAGGATTAGTTTATTTCAAAGACGGCGTGTGGGAACGGCGCAAACCGCCCGCCGGTTTGCCCGACCGCGGTCCGAGCGCGTCGTTTGAAGACGCACAAAAACGCATCTGGCTCGGCTACACGGAAAACAGAGTTTACGTTTTGGACGGCGAAAACGTGCGCGGTTTTTCGGTCGGCGACGGCATCGAGATCGGCAGAATCAAGGTCATTCGCGGGCGCGGCTCAAATATCTGGTGCGGCGGCGAAACTGGTCTGGCGGTTTTGATCGGCGATAAATTTCACACGGTTAAAACGGACGGCAGACAGTTCGGCGCGGTTTCGGGAATTATCGAAACGGAAAATGGAGATCTGTGGCTCAACGAAATTCACGGCATCGTGCAGATTCCGGCGAATGAAATAAAACAATTGCTTGAAAATCCCGATTACGCGGTCAAATTTCGCCTGTTCGATTTCGAGGACAATTTGCCCGGCGGGATGCAGATGAATTTCACGGTTTCGACGGCGGTTGAAGCATCAGACGGGCGTTTGTGGTTTGCGACCGACAACGGTCTGGCGGTGATTGATCCGAAACGAATGGAGAAAAATAATCTGCCGCCGCCCGTTTTAATCAAATCCGTTAATGCCGACGGGAAAATTTTCGGCGCGGCTGACAAACTCGAATTTCTGCCCGCAACCACCAATTTGCAGATTGATTACACGGCACTCAGTCTCTCGATTCCCGGACGGATTAATTTTAAATACCGCCTTGAAAATTTTGATAAAGACTGGCTCGACGCGGGAAGTCGCCGCGAAGCATTTTACACGAATCTCGCGCCCGGAAAATATCGTTTCCAGGTGATCGCCGCCAATAACGACGGCGTGTGGAACGAACGGGGCGCGAGTGTAGAATTTGAAATTTTGCCTGCTTTTTATCAAACGAAATGGTTTATGCTGCTTTGCTTGATCGCGCTCGGCGCGTTCGCGCTTGCAGCTTATGCGTGGCGCGTCCGGCAAGTGGAATCGCGGCTTCATCTTTTGTATGAAGAACGTCTCGCCGAACGCACGCGTATCGCGCAGGATTTGCACGATACGCTTTTGCAGGGAATGGTCGGCGTTTCGATGCAGTTTGATTCTGCCGTTAATAAATTATCCGACGATTCGCCGGCAAAACCGCGTTTTGTAAGAATGCGCGAAATGATGCGGCAGATTATTGTCGAAGGTCGCAACACAGTCAACGGTCTGCGTTCAGCGGAAAAAAAGGTCGGTGAAACCGGACTCGAAGACGATTTTCGGCACATCGTCAGCAAACTGCGTCCCAACGAAAACATCCGTTTCAATGTTGTTTCGACGGGAGAAGCGCGTCCGCTTTACGCCGCCGTTCACGACGAAATTTATTATATTTGCCACGAAGCGTTTTCCAACGTCTTCCAACATTCGGGCGCGACCGAAGTTTCCGCCGACATCGAATACGCGAAAAAATTCGTCAAGATCACGATTCGCGACAACGGCAAAGGGATTGATCCGAGTTTTCTGAAAAGCGGTCGAAAAGGTCATTGGGGACTTGCCGGAATGCGCGAACGGGCGCAGAACATTAGCGCAAAACTGCAAATTTTAAGCCGCGCCCGCGCCGGAACGGAGATCGAAGTTCTGATTCCCGATCACATCGCTTTCGCATCGGGAAAATCCGGGTTTTACCGCAAATGGCGCGAAAAGATTTTCCCCGCCGACAAGTTCGCGCCGAACGGAAAAAAAAGAAATTAACGATGAAAGAGCAGAAAAAAATTAGAATTTTAAGCGTTGACGATCATCCGCTGATGCGCGAAGGCATCGCCGCGATCATCAATGACGAAGAAGATATGTCGGTAATTGCCGAGGTTGCCAACGCAAAATCGGCGGCAAAAGTTTTTCGTGCATCTCAGCCCGACGTAACGCTGATGGATCTGCGTCTGCCCGACGGCAGCGGAATTGACGTGATGATTGATATTCTCGCGGAATTTCCCGACGCGAAAATTTTAATGCTGACGATGTTCGACGGCGATGCTGAAATCCAGCGCGCTTTAAAAGCCGGAGCGCGCGGTTATCTGCTGAAAAGTATGCCTTCCGAAGAACTGATTCGCGTTATTCGCCGCGTTCACGCGGGCAAAAAACACATTCCGACGGAAGTCGCCGAAAATCTCGCCGAACATCTCGGCGAAGAAACTTTAACGCCGCGCGAAATCGAAGTTCTGCAACTGGTTGCGACGGGAAAACGCAACCGCGAAATCGGCGAAAAACTTTTCATCACCGAAGAAACCGTCAAAGTTCACATCAAACACATTATGGAAAAACTCTACGCCGCCGACCGCACACAAGCCGTCGCCATCGCTCTCCGGCGCGGAATTATTCAACTTCAATAGATTTTTATTTCAATCAAAGTTTATCTTTGCCGACGAATGCCGATTTTCCAATCGGCATTTTTTGTGTTTGCGGTTACTTCCAAATACCTCGAAAGGAGTAGCAATTTCTACAGCAAAAGCAATAAAGAAAAAGTATTCCGACGGGTGATGTGCGTGAAATTTAATTTCGGCAGAATAAATCTTGAGTAAAAACGAAATAATGTTTTGACAAATTAGCGGCAGAAAATTTGACACGTTTGAATGTTAAAAATTCTGCACGATTTTGTAAAAAGAAAAATTAAAAAATTATGAGCAATCAAACAGCAGCACAAACGGAAAAAACAATCGAACCAGAAAATGATCCGCGTCTGTCGTGCGGCACGAAGGAATTTTTAAAGGCGTTAAATTCGCCCGCGCCGCCCGAACTCGAAAAAATGTCGGTCGAAGATGCCAGAGCGGTTTTAGTCGGAGCGCAAAAATCGGTTGACGTTGATTATTCGGGCATTGACGAATCGGAAAAGACGATCAACGCCGACGGTTTTGAAATTAAATTAAACATCGTTCGACCGGAAGGAAACAAAGAAAAACTGCCCGTGTTTATCTTTATTCACGGCGGCGGCTGGGTTTTGGGCGATTACCCGACGCATCGCCGGATGGTGCGCGATCTCGTCGTAAATTCGGGCGCGGCGGCGGTTTTCGTCAATTATACGCCGACTCCCGACGCGGTTTATCCGCAGCAGATCAATGAGATCTACGCGGCGACGAAATGGGTGGCGGAAAACGGCGACGAAATTAATGTTGACGGGAAAAATCTGGCAGTCGCGGGAAACAGCGTCGGCGGCAATATGACGGCGGTGATGACTCTGATGGCGAAGGAAAAAGGCGGACCGGAGATCAAATTTCAGATTATGTTCTGGGCGATCGTGGATGCGGATTTTGAAACGGAATCCTACAAACAATTCGGCGAAAAGCGTTTTCTTTCTACGCCTTTGATGAAATGGATGTACGACCTGTATATTCCCGACGCGGAAACGCGCAAGGAAATTTACGCTTCGCCGCTTCAAGCGACCGTCGAGCAGTTAAAAGGCTTACCGCCCGCGCTCGTGATTACGGGCGAATCGGACGTTTTGCGCGACGAAGGCGAAGCCTACGCGCGAAAACTCGACGCAGCCGGAGTTGAAGTTTCAAACACGCGCTACAACGGAATGATTCACGATTTCGGAATGCTCAACGGTCTCGCGCATCTGCCGCAAGTCAAGGATTTATTCGTTCACGCGGGCGCGGAACTCAGGAAACATCTCGGTCTAAGCGAAAAATAAAAGTTACGAAATTTCAGACGGAAAATTCTTTGGAAGAAAAAAATTATGAGTGAAGAAAATAACAAAAAAACGATCGTTTTAGTTCACGGCGCGTTTGCCGATGCGACGAGTTGGAGCAAAGTCATTCCGATTTTGCTCCAAAAAGGCTTCGACGTGATCGCGGTGCAAAATCCGACCACATCGCTTGCCGATGATGTCGCCGCCGTTAATCGCACTCTCGAATCGGTTGATGGGCAATGCGTTCTCGCCGGACATTCGTGGGGCGGCGTGGTCATCACCGAAGCCGGAATGCACGAAAAAGTCGCCGCGCTCGTTTACGTTTCGGCGTTCGCGCCGTCGGTCGGGCAGTCAATCAACGATCTTTTCGCCGATTATCCGCAGCCCGAATGGTTTGGCGCGGTGTCGGCAGATTCAGGCGGATTTTTGAAGATTTCTATGCAAGGCATCGGCGAATATTTCGCGCAGGATTTGAGCGACGATGAAAAAGCGATTGTCACAACCGTGCAAACGCCGTTCGCGCTTTCGTCGAACGCCAACAAAGTTACCAAAGCCGCTTGGGAAGAAAAACCTTCGTGGTTTGTCGTTTCTGAAAACGACAAAATCATTTATCCCGAACTGGAGCGAAAATTGGCGGAAAAACTCGGCGCAAAAACGACCGAAGTTTCCGCCAGCCACGTTTCGATGTTAGCCAAACCGGAAGAAGTCGCGGAAGTCATAATTTCCGCCGCTCAAAATTCGGAAAATCGAAAAACGGTAGATTCATTTTCCAAAGGAGCGAAATAAAATAATGCCGGAAAAGATCAATTCATTAATAAAACCCGATGATATTGCCATTGTTTTAATTGACCATCAACCGCAGATGCTGTTCGGCGTGCAGTCAATTGACAAGCAGACGCTCATTAATAATTCCGCCGCGCTGGCAAAAACCGCGAAGGTTTTTAATGTTCCGGTCGTTCTGTCAACCGTCGCCGCCAAAGCGTTCAGCGGTCCGCTTATCCCGCAGGTGCAGTCGGTTTATCCCGAAATTACGCCGATTGACCGGACTTCGATGAATGCGTGGGACGACGCAGAATTTCGAAAAGCCATCGAAGCGACCGGCAGAAAAAGATTCGTTATCGCCGCGCTCTGGACGGAAGTTTGTCTGGTGATGCCGGTCATCGAAATGCTCGAAGCCGGTTACGACCTTTACATCGTAACGGACACTTCGGGCGGCACGAGCGTCGAAGCGCACGAACGCAGTATTCAGCGAATGATTCAAGCGGGCGCGGTGCCGATGACGTGGTTGCAAGTTCTGCTCGAACTTCAACGCGATTGGGCGAGAACTGAAACTTACGATGCCGTCATAAATCTGGTCATAGAACACGCCGGAGTTTACGGCGCGGGAGTTTTCTACGCCAAATCAATGCTCGGCGAACACGCGAACGAAAGCGGAAAGTAAAAAAATATATGAGTATCGAAAACGAGAATACAACGGCTGATTTAATCATTAAAAATGCCAAAATCGCCACGCAAAACGAGCAGCGCGAATTTGCCGAAAGTGCGGCGATCAAAAATGGAAAATTCATTTTCGTCGGCGCGGAGAAAGAAGCGATGAAATTCAAGGGCAGCAAAACCTTGATAATCAATGCGGGCAAAAAATGCGTCATTCCGGGTTTGAACGATTCGCATATTCACCCGATTCGCGGCGGCTTGAATTACAATATGGAATTGCGTTGGGACGGTGTTGATTCGCTCGCGGACGCGCTCGAAATGCTGCAAATTCAGGCGCAAAATACGCCCGCGCCGCAGTGGGTGCGCGTCATCGGCGGCTGGTCGGAGTTTCAATTCAGGGAACGTCGAATGCCGACTTTGGAAGAAATAAATGCCGTTTCGCCCGACACGCCCGTTTTCATTCTGCATCTTTACGACCGCGCGTTTTTAAATGCCGCCGCGCTGCGTGCCGTCGGTTATGACAAAAATACGCCCGATCCGATTGGCGGCGAAATCGAACGCGACAAAAACGGCAATCCGACCGGACTTTTAATCGCCAAACCGAATGCGGCGATTCTTTACGCAACTCTGGCAAAAGGTCCGAAACTTTCCTTTTCAGATCAATTAAATTCGTCGCGCCTTTTTATGCGGGAACTCAATCGTTTCGGCATCACGAGCGTCATTGACGCGGGCGGCGGTTTTCAAAATTATCCCGATGATTACAAAGTTATCGAGAAATTACACAATGAAAATCAATTGACGACGCGCTTTGCTTACAATCTTTTCACGCAGAAACCGAAAGAAGAATTGCAGGATTTCGAGCGTTGGACGAATTTGATTAAACCGCATCAGGGCGACAATTTTTACCGTCACAATGGCGCGGGCGAAATGCTCGTATTTTCAGCCGCTGACTTTGAAGATTTCATTGAACCGCGCCCCGATCTTCCTGAAACAATGGAAGCGGAACTTTACCGCGTCGTTAAACTTTTAGCCGAAAATAACTGGGCGTTTCGCATTCACGCGACTTACGACGAATCAATCACGCGCATTTTGAACGTTTACGAAAAAGTTCACGCGGAAATTCCGATTGATAAACTCGGCTGGTTTATTGACCACGCCGAAACGATTTCCGAGAAAAACATTGAGCGCATCAAAAAACTCGGCGGCGGCATTGCGATTCAGAATCGTATGTCGTTCCAGGGCGAAAATTTTCTTGCACGCTACGGCAAAGCGCAAACCAAAAGAACTCCGCCGATTCAGAAAATGCTTTCCGCAAGCGTTCCGGTCGGCGCGGGAACGGACGCGACGCGCGTCGCAAGCTATAATCCGTTCGTTTCGCTTTACTGGCTCGTGTCGGGCAAAACCGTCGGCGGTTTGCAGATTTATGACGAGACGAATCGGCTGGACAGAATGGAAGCGTTGCGCTTGTGGACGGTCGGAAGTTCGTGGTTTTCGGGCGAGAGCAACGTCAAAGGCTCGATTGAAGTCGGACAATTAGCGGATTTAGCGATTCTCTCAAAAGATTTTTTCACCGTCGCCGAAGAAGAAATAAAATCGCTCGAATCAATTTTAACGATTGTCGGCGGAAAGATCGTTTATGCGGCGGAAGATTTCAAAGAACACGCGCCGCCTGAACTTCCCGTTTCGCCGGATTGGTCGCCCGTTAAAACTTTCGGCGGTTATCAAAACGAAAACAAAAGCCGAACCCCGCCTTTGCAAAGTCAAATTCACGCAAAGTGCGGACACGCGCACGGAATTTTAACGGCGAAAAAAGGCAAAACGAAAAATAATTTCGACATTTTCGGCGCAGGTTGGGGATTCGCCTGCGGCTGTGCGTTTTGATTTTAATTATTGAAGGAATCAACGAGCGAGGGACAGTTTTTATAAACACGCGAAATCAATATGAAGCAGATAAAAATTATAAAAAAAGGAAAAGTGAATGCTGAACAAATCAAGTCGCACGAATCAGTTACGACGATTTCAAAAGCGGGCGAACGAAAGCAAGAAACAATCGAAACCGTCGAAAGTTGGGTGACGGATTGGCGCAGACAGAAAAATGCGGAAAGCCGCCGCGCTTTCGATTAACGGGCATAAACCGGAATTTGTTTTCAAGATCAAAATGTTATTCTTCAGACAAATTGTTAAGAAATTGGTTTTTACGTTTCTGGCGTTTTACGTCGGTGCAAACTTTGTTTTCGCTCAAAAAACGGAAAATGAAAAAACTGAACGAGTAACAAAAGAGACCGAATATAAACAGCTTCGCTACGATGAAGACTGGTCGTTTTTGAAGGACAAAACAAAACGCGACGATTATCTCGACCGCTTGAAATACATTCCGCTCGGCAGGGAAAATTGGTTTGTCACGATTGGCGGCGAAGCGCGTCCGTTTTATGAATACGTTAAAGGCGAGAATTTCGGCAGTTCGCCGAACGATAAAAACGGTTGGGTTCTGGAGCGTTATATGCTGCACGCCGATTTTCGTTTCGGCAAAAAAGTGAGAGTTTTCGCGCAGGTCAAAAGCGGTTTGATAAACACCAGAAAAGGCGGCGCACGCGGCGCGGATTTGGACAAATTCGATCTGCATCAATTGTTTTTCGATTACAAATTTATCGCCGAAAAAAATAAAAGTTTGCTGGTGCGAATCGGTCGGCAGGAAATCAGTTTCGGTTCATCGCGGCTTGTCGGAACGCGCGAAGGTCCGAATGTTCGCCAATCTTTCGACGGCGTGCGACTTTCAGCCAAAATCAAAAATTGGTCGCTCGACGGTTTCGCAGTCAAACCTGTTTCGACGGAACACGGATTTTTTGATGATAAAGCAACAGGCGCGCAAACTTTCGGCGGATTTTACGCGGTCAGCCCAAGCGGTTTTGTAACCAAAAAAGGAAAACTCGATCTTTATTATTTCGGATTGGATAAAAAACAGGCGCGTTTTTATCAGGGCGCGGCGCGTGAAATTCGCCAGACAATCGGCACACGCATCTGGAATAGTTCGGACGCGCTCAATTATAACTTTGAATTCGCCTATCAATTCGGCAAATTCGGCGCGGGAAAAATCAGCGCGTGGACGGCGGCTTCGGACACGGGTTACACAGTTAAAAATTGGCGTTTCAAACCGCGTTTCGGCGTAAAAGCTGACCGCACGAGCGGCGACAAAAATCCGCTTGATTCAAATCTCGAAACATTTAACGCGCTGTTTCCGCGCGGCGCGTATTTCGGGCAGTTGTCGCCAATCGGTCCATACAATCACACGGATTTGCACGGCACTTTGACGATTCATCCAAACGAAAAACTCGCCGTCAATTTCGATTATATAAACTTCTGGCGAACAAACATTTATGACGGAATTTACAATGTTTCCGGCACACTTTTAAGAGGCGGAAAGTTAAGCCGTGCGCGATTTATCGGGCGGCAATATGCAGTTGAAGGCAGTTACAAAATTGATTCGCACACGTCCGTCACGATGAATTACAGCCGATTAGATGTCGGCGAATTTTTACGCGAGTCGCCGCCCGCCGAAAACACGAATTATTTCGCGGCGTGGCTGACTTATAAATTTTGATTTTTGGAAAAATGCTGAACGAAATTTTTCAAATTCTTTTTTATTCCGATCTCAGCAGCGATTTTAACAACGCCGCGCTGCTCGTTTTTAGAATTTTACTTTGCTACGAGATGATTCGCGTTCACGGTTTGAAAAAAATGGCGAAGGACGGCAGCGCGGCGGAAGTTGTGCCGAATCCGCTGAATTTGCCGCCGAAAATAAATCAATTGATCGCCGATTTTTCCGATCTGATTGCGCCGGTTTTGGTCGCGCTCGGATTTTTGACAAGGATTTCCGTATTGCCGATTCTGGCGGTGACTTTGACAGGTTATTTCGTCGTGCATCGCAAAGACGTTTTGAGCATTCGGGACATTCCGTATATGTATTCTTTGAGTTACCTGTTTATTTTCCTCGTCGGCGCGGGGCAGTTTTCGGCTGACTTTTACATTTATAAAATTTTATTCGGGTAAAAATGATGAACGAAAAAACAACGGCATTTATTTTGAGTTTTGTTTCCGGTTTTGTTGACACGGCAGGTTTTATCGCGCTCGGCGGTGTTTTTACGGCGCACGTTACGGGAAACTTTGTTTTGGCGGGCGCGTCAATCGTGCGGTCGAATACGGAAGGCATTTTTGTAAAATTGATAATGTTTCCGATCTTTGTCGCGGCGGTCGGCGCGACTTATTTGATCTCGTGTGCGCTCGAAAAAAAGCACAAAAACGCGCTGTTTTATTTAATGATTTTGGAAGCGATTTTTTTATTCGCGTTTGCCGTTACAGGATTTTATTTTCAACCGACGGCGTTAATAAAAATGACCGAATCGCAGGTGATTTTGACGGGCGCACTCGGCGTTATTGCGATGGCAATTCAGAATTCTTATATGAAACAGCATCTCGGACATTTATCAATGACGACCGTGATGACGGGAAATGTGACGCAGTTTTCGACCGATCTGACGAAACTGATTTTCGGTGTTTTTCACCGCCACGCGGAAACTGAAAGTTCTTCGGAAATCGGTGCGCGAATGAAAAAGGTCGGTTCGGCGATTCTCGGATTTTTGTTCGGCGCAATTGGCGGCGCGGTTTTGTTTATAAATTTCGGTCTTTTGGCGGGACTTCTGCCGTTCGCGCTCGTTCTGATAACAGCGTTCGGTCAAGTAAAGGCAACCCGAAATCATCAAATTTAGCGAGCAAGTAATTATGCAAAATAAGTATTAATATTTAGCCGCGGATAAACGCAGATGACGCGGATTAAAGACAGATAAAATCAAATTAAATCCGCGTGTTCCGCGTTTATCGGCGGCTGAAAAATTCCTAATCATAATTTTGTCCGATTACTTAGAAAAACATATTACAGACGGTTAAGAAAAACCGCAGGAGAAAATAAAAAATGATAAAAATTACAAGATCGAATGAAAGAGGACACGCCAATTACGGTTGGCTCAACACATATCATACGTTTTCGTTTAACACTTATTACAACCCGCAGATGATGGGTTTCCGCAGTTTGCGCGTGATAAACGAAGACCGCGTAACCGAAGGACAAGGCTTCGGAACGCACGGACACGAAAATATGGAAATTTTGTCATACGTCGTCGAAGGCGCGATTGCGCACAAGGATTCGACGGGCGGCGAAGAGATTTTGCGACCGCACGAATGGCAGAGAATGACGGCGGGAACAGAAATCCGGCACAGTGAATACAATCCGTCGAAAACAGACAAGCTCCATTTTTACCAAATCTGGATTTTGCCGGAAAAGAACGGTTTAGATGCGGGTTACGAACAGAAAATGTTCGCGCCGGAAGAAAAAAGCGGCAAATTAAAACTCGTCGCATCTCGTGATTCGCGTGAAGGTTCGATAAAAATAAATCAGGACGTTTCGGTTTACAATTCGCTTCTGAAATCGGGCGAAGAAGTTTCCTACGATTTCGCGGAAAATCGTCACGGTTGGGTTCAAGTTGTTAAAGGAACGCTTGAAATTAACGGCGAAAAATTGAACACAAGCGACGGCGCGGCGATTAGTGATGAGAAGAGTTTAAAAATTAAAGCTATGAACGACGGCACGGAGTTTTTGCTGTTCGATTTGGCTTAGAGCAATTTAAGAATCGGCGTAGGGAAAAAAAGAAGTTTGGAATTTCAACTTTAGTTGCTCACGCTGAAAGCGTGGAACCGCCCACAAAGTGCGGCGGAAAGCCAACTAAACTTGGAACTCTAAACACTGAGATGGTCAAGTTATTTTAGACAAAAAACTGTCTTTTGTTTCCTCCATTTTTTATTTGTAATTTCATCTCGAATTCCATCGGACTTTTGCAGCCCAATCTCGAATGTAATCTCACCCGATTATAATGACCTTCGATGTAGCTGGAAATCTCTGACCGCGCTTACTCGAAGTCTTCAAATACTCCGGCTTCAATTAATTCCGTCTTAAAGCGCGAAAAGAAACTTTCCGCCCAGCGCATTATCGTAACAATTGCCGCTCCCGCTCATCCTTTGACAAAAACAATTCTGCCGCAAAAGCCGCCGGAATCCGTTCGATGCGTGTCGGCTTTCACCATCCGAATGAATGATCGCTCCGGCGCGTAACCAGTCCTTTTTGGGTGGTCTTGGGTTAATGTTGAAATAACCAATTCCTGAGTCATCGCCTCAGCTAAACTCCAGCCGATGATCCGGCGTGTTACTTTATCCTGCCAAACCGCCGGATAACAAAACTTGCCGTCGCGCAGTCGAATATAGGTAATGTCGCCGATGATGATCTTTGCCGCCGCGCATTCCCGAATGCTTGTTCGTGCCGACAAATTCGGCGCGGCGGTTGTCGCTTTTGAATCCCTCGTCTTCGGTTTGAACGCTTTGGCGGTGATAGCTTTCAGGTTTTCTTGCTTCATCAACCGGCGCACCTTACCGCGTCCGATCTCGATTCCGTTTTTATCCAACGCTTTGCTGATCCGCCGTGCGCCGTATCTTCTTCGGTTTTCAAAATAACAGTTTCGCACCAAATCAGCTAGTTTTCTTCATCGAATACACGGCGGTTTAGTTAATCGTTTGCGCCACGCATAATAGCCGCTCGGACTGACCCGCATCACCCGGCATAGCAATCGCAATGGATAATTCTTTCGTTCACCGTCAACAAACTTGCCGTGTTTCAACTTTCTCTGCCGAAGATGTCGTGAAACGAGCCGCTTAAGATTTCGACCTCCTGTTCCAGTTCCCGGCTGCGTTTCTTCAAAGCCTCGATTTCCGACAACTCGGTTCCGCTTCGAGTCCCGTCGCCTTTGGTCAAAGCGGCTCGTTGCCTACGGCAGTGTGAATCAGCGATTCATTAATCCTCAATTCTTCGGCGACCGATCTGACCGACTGCCCGTCAAACACCTTGTTCAAAGCGTTCTGCTTGAATAATCGTCGTATTCTTCCACATATCTTTGATATTGCATCAAAGACAGTTTCTTGTCTACTATTATTGAACCGACTCAAAGCCGCGCATTTATTTGTTCGGCAATAACAATGAATTCTTGAAATTATTGTCTTAGCAGGAAAACTTGTGTGAAATAAAACGAGCCGTCACTGGAAACTGTGACACCGATGGCTGATTCCTTCCAACGGTTGTCGAGCAGATTTTCGCGGTGAGAATCTGATTTCATCCAACATTCGACGGTAAATTCCGCCGGATTTTCATAACCGCGATTAAAGGCGATATTTTCTCCAATCGCCCGCCAACGCCTAATACCGAGTAGGTCGGCGCGGTTATTGACCATCAAACCGTCGAGTCCTTTATGACTGAAAAAATTGTTTTTCGCCATATTTTCCGAATGCAGACGCGCGATTCGAGCGACATCTTTATCCCAGATAACAGGCGGCAAATGCTGTGCGGCGCGTTGTTCGTTGGCAAGTTTAAAAGTGATCTGTTCAATTTCGCGAACGGAGAGATTTTTTTCGGATGCGCGGGAAGTTTCTTTTAACGAGGAAGTTTTTTCAGCGGCATTTGAATAAATGCGCGGGCGATTGATGTTTTGTGATTGCTGAACGGAATTTACGCTCAACTCGGAGTTTCCGAATTGAGCGTAAATTCCGGTTTTGAAACTGAAGAAAAAAACTAAAGAAAATAAAACAAACTGAATTATCGAACTTTTCATTTTTAACCTCATTTCGGTAGTCAGACAATCTCGAAATAAATGCACGAGATTCACGACTTTGCGTCTTCCGCATCACTGCGGAGTTGCCTTTTCGCCTAAGGTTACGGATACGAACATAAAGTTTCCGCCGTCGGCTATTAATTAGAAACTGCCAATAGGTTTTATATTCCAAAATTTTTGTAAATTTTTTTACAGACGAAAATTTGATACGGTTATAAGGAAAATATAGTTTGAATTGGAAAAATACAAATGCTGAAAACAATTCTGAATTTAATTTTTTTAATTTTTTATTTATTCGATTCATTTAAAATTTCTGTAATGCCTTGCAAAGCTATTTTTGTAAGCTGAATTTCGATATTCATTAATTCCCGCGTAAATTAAAAATTCGGTTTGGCAATTAGTGCATTTGGTTTTAAGAACAGTGGTTTTTCCGCCATCAGGCGATTTTCCGACTGAATTCATATCGTAAAACTTCGTTATTTGATCGTAAGTATTTTTATCAAAGTCAGTATGCCAACTAAATTCTTTGCCAATTAACAAGTTGAATTTTAACTCAATTGAGTTCGTACAATTTGGACAATGAAAATCAAACTTTTTACTGGAATCCAAAATCGAATCGAAATCACTTTTGCGTTTGTAACTTGGAGATAAAATAGATTTACCAAATTTCATTCTTATTTCTCCAACATTTCCTGAACTTGCTCAACGTCTTTATCGCCGCGCCCCGAAAGATTGACGACAATTATTTGATTTGCCGACATTTGCGGCGCGATTTTCAAAACGTGCGCGATGCCGTGCGAACTTTCGAGCGCGGGAATTATGCCTTCGGTTTGCGATAAAACCTGAAACGCTTTTAACGCTTCGTCGTCCGTCGCAAAAGCGTAATCAATGCGCCCGATGCTTTGCAAAAACGCGTGTTCCGGTCCGACCGAAGCGTAATCCAAACCCGCCGAAATCGAATGAGTAAGCGCAATTTGCCCGTTTTCATCCTGCAAAAGCCAGCTCTTTGTCCCTTGCAAAACGCCGATTTTCCCGCCGCCCGCTTTATTAAAACGCGCCGCGTGTTCGCCGAGTTTTTCGCCTTTGCCGCCCGCTTCAACGCCGATCATTTTTACATTTTCATCATTCAAAAACGGATGAAAAAGTCCGATAGAATTTGAACCACCGCCAACGCACGCGATCAACAAATCCGGCAAACGCCCTTCCGTTTCCAAAATCTGCTCACGCGCTTCGCGTCCGATCACCGATTGAAAATCACGAACCATCAACGGATACGGATGCGGACCGAGCGCGCTTCCCAAAAGATAATAAGTCTCATCAACATTCGTCACCCAATCGCGCAAAGCTTCATTTATCGCATCTTTAAGCGTCTTCGCGCCCGCATCAACGCCGCGCACTTCCGCGCCGAGCAATTGCATCCGAAAAACATTCAACGCCTGCCGCCGCATATCTTCCGTCCCCATATAAACGACGCATTCCAACCCGAACAGCGCACAAACCGTCGCCGTCGCCACGCCGTGCTGTCCCGCGCCTGTTTCGGCGATAATCCGTTTCTTGCCCATTCGTCGCGCCAGTAAAATCTGCCCGAGCGCATTATTTATCTTATGCGAACCCGTATGTCCCAAATCTTCGCGCTTCAAATAAATCTTCGCCCCGCCCAATTTTTCCGACAATCTTTTCGCATAAAAAAGCGGAGTCGGACGACCGGAAAAATCTTTCAAGAGCTGCAAAAATTCTGCCTGAAAATCCGCATCGTCGCGGACGGAAAAATAAGCGTCAGTTAATTCCTCGAGCGGCGACATCAGCGTTTCGGGAACAAACCGCCCGCCGAATTCGCCCCAATAACCTCGTTCGTTTGGTTGAAAATTCATAAAATTCTAATGATTGTTCGGATTATCCACCGCCAAACCTGCGGCGAGTGCGGCTGAATTCAGATTATTGTCAGCGGAAATAAAAATGATCGGAGATAAATTTCTTTTCAAACGCAGATGATTCGTATCAATCGCCGAAGCAAGTTGCACCGCGTCATATCCGCGAAGTTCATATTTATCGGCAGTCGTCATCGCATCTTCGACAAGTTGCGATTTCAAAGGAATCTCGACAAATCGTCGGCGAAAATCTCTTTGAAATCGAAAAATTGCTTTTGTCGCCTGCGATTGACTGAGACTCAAACCTTTTCTGCGCCGCGCAATTGCAGAAACAACTTCCACGCCCGTTATCGAAGCAATAAAAATTATATTGTTCGCCGACTGTTTTATCAATCCAATAACCCAACCCGAACCTGTTTCGGCGATATATCGTTTCACTAGACCGCTTGTGTCGAAAAAATACGCGCTCATTTACCGACGCTCCCGAATAATCGTTTCAGAAATCGGTTCGCCTTCAATTTCTATCGGCTCAAAATCGTCTTCTTCGTCCGTAATTCCTTCCGGTATATGTGAAATAATTCCTTCTGCAAGCAATTGCTGTAAAAAATCTTCCTCAGAAATTTGCGGAGTTTCCGGCGCGTCGTCCTTCAAATCTTTTGCAAGTTTTTCCTTGATTTCTTTTCTCTGACTTATTGGCAATCTATAAATTTCATTTAGTATTTCTGTGGTCGTCATCATTTGTAATCACCTCACTTTGAGAATTTTAACATAAAATTGGTGTCGAACATTCTGCCGGATTCGCCCCAGTAACCGAGTTCGTTTGGTTGAAAATTATTCATTTATAAATCTTCGTGTATTAACTTAAATTTTTCTAGCTTTATGTAGAATAAATCAAAAGCATTTTCTTGATGATTTTGAGATTTTTCTAAGAAATGATTCGCATATTTGTAATAACTTGTTAAAAACATACCTCTTTGTATTCCTGCAAATTTATCGAATTCCTTAAACAAATAGTCAATTTGTCTAAATTCAATATCTGATGATTTCAAAGCACTTAAATAACCAATTATAAAACTACATAAGTGAAATAATGATTTTTCTTGCAAATAGAGTTTTGGTCTCTTTCTAAACAAATCAAGATGGCAAAATAGATCAAGATCATCTGAGTGATTGACTAATTTCTGACCTAACAACATTATTTTACCAAATAGTTTCATCAAAGAATTTTCGTCTTTTTTGTCTTTATTTTGTTCAATTCCACTACAAACATCTAAAGCGAGGGGATTTACTTCAAGAATTGCTTTTGCCACATTTTTGCAACTCAAGCCTCCTGCGAGATACATTTTTGGAAAAATTTTCTGCACTTTCTTCGCAATTTCCCAATCAAAAGTTTCGCCCGTTCCGCCGTGTTCTTTGGGCGAATAAGCGTCGAGCAAAATCGCGTCCGTTTCATATTTCAAAACATCTTCCGGCACGAAATCAGGCGACACGCGAAACGCTTTGATGATTTCCAGATTCGTTTTTTGTTTCAATTCCCGCGCAAATTCAGGCGTTTCTTCACCGTGAAGTTGAAGCGCGTCAAGTCCGGCAATTTCCGCAATTTCTGCGATTTTCTCGAGCGTTTCATTGACAAAAACGCCGACCTTCAAAACATTTTCCGGCAATTCCTTGATAATTTCAGCGGCTTTTTCGGGCGCGATGTAACGCGGGCTTTTTTCATAAAAATTAAACCCGAGCGCGTCCGCGCCGAATTTCGCCGAAAGAAGCGCGTCTTCCAAATTTGTAATGCCGCAAATTTTAACCTTCGTCATTTTTATTTTTTTGCCACAGATTTTCACAGATTGACACAGATAACAAACCGATAAGATTAATCATTTTATATCTTCTTAAAATCAGTGTTCATCTGTGAAAATCTGTGGCTAAATTTCTTAATTCTTCCGCTACATTTCCGCTTCGCATCAAAGTTTCGCCGATCAGAAAACCGTTAAACCCGAGTTCGCGCAATTCCAAAATTTCTTCTTTGTTTGAAATTCCGCTTTCGGCGATCATCAAACAATTTGCCGGCGCATATTTTATCAATTCGCGCGAAACGTCGAGCGAAACTTTGAAACTGTGCAGATCACGATTGTTCACACCGATGATTTTCGCATCAAATTTTTTCACGCGCTCCAATTCTTCCAAAGTGTGAACTTCGACCAAAACATCAATTCCCAAATTTTCAGCGACGGCGTAAAGTTCTCGCAAAACTTCATCGTCCAACATCGCCACAATCAACAAAATCACGTCCGCGCCCGCGTCTGCCGCTTCATAAATTTGGAATTCGTCGAATATAAAATCTTTCCGCAAAATCGGAATTTCGACCGAATTTCGCGCAGTTTTTAAATCTTCCAAACTGCCACAAAATTTATCTTCTTCCGTCAAAACCGAAATCGCGCACGCGCCGCCTTTTTCGTAATTTCGCGCCGTTTCCGCGACATCAATTTTATTATTTATCACGCCTTTCGACGGCGAAGCGCGTTTTATTTCGGCGATGATATTTAAACTATTTTCGCGCAACGCCTTTTGCAGACGAAATTTTTCCGCCGTTTCGCGTTTTGCGATGGCAGATTTTTTCAACTCGTCAAAATCGCAGTTTTGTTTGGCGATTTCGAGGCGTTTCTTTTTTAATTCGATAATTTCGTTTAGAAACATTTTGTTTTTTTTGCCGCGGATTTCGCAGATGACGCGGATAAGATCAAGATTTAAAATCCGCGTTTTCCGCGTTTATCCGCGGCTAAATTTCTTTCGTTTTCTCGATCAAATTTTCCAATTTCCTGAAAGCCTTTCCGCTTTCCAAACTCTCTTTCGCCAAAGCAAAAGCGTCTGTCAAATTTTCCGTCTTTCCGCTGACGAAAATTGCCGCCGCCGCGTTTATTAGAACTAAATTTTTCGCGGTTTCGGTTTCGGATTCATTTTTCAAAATATTTTCGATCAAATCCGCGCTTTCTTCTGCCGTAAATTTTTGCAGATTTTCTAAACTCGAATTTTCCAAACCAAAATCTTCCGGCGAGATTTCAAATTCTTTCACGCTGCCGTCTGAAATTTCCGCGACGAAGTTTTTTCCGTTTAAAGTAATTTCATCCAAACCGTCTTCGCCGTGAACGATCCAAGTTTTTTTCGTTCCCAAACGCGATAAAACTTGAGCGGTTTTTGACACGAGATTTTTGTTCCACACGCCGATAACTTGATGCGGCGCGTTCGCCGGATTGCAAATCGGACCGAGAATGTTGAAAATCGTCGGCACGCCGATTTGGCGGCGGACTTTTCCTAGAACGGGCGACAGCGAATGGAATTTCGGCGCGAACAGAAAACAAATTCCGATCTCGGAAAGACATTTTTCGGCGATTTCCTTTTCGACGGCGACGTTTACGCCGAGTTCCGATAAAACGTCCGCGCTTCCCGAACGGCTCGTCGCGGCGCGGTTGCCGTGTTTTGCGACGGCGACATCTGCGCCTGCGATAACAAATGCCGCGGCGGTTGAGACGTTAAAAGTTTTCACGACGCTTCCGCCCGTGCCGACGAGATCGACGAAAGTTTCGTTTTCCGAATCAACTTTCACGCAGCGGTCGCGCATAATTTTCGCCATCGCGTAAATTTCGTCAACCGAAACTCCTTTCGCTTCGAGCGCGGTCAGCGCGGCGGCGAGAAGATTTTCGTTTTCTGTTTCGTTCTGCAGACAAGTAAAAAACTCTTCCGCTTCGGTCTCGGATAAATCTCTTCCGGTGAGCAGAATTTTGAGAAAATTTCTGAGTTCGTTTTCCATAAATCAAGAATTAGCCCGCGAAACACACGAAAGAAACAAAAAAATTATAAATCAAAAAACTTTTCGTTTTTTTCGCGTATTTCGCGGGCAAAATAATCATCCATTTCCCTCGGCGATTTCGATTGTTTTCATCAGTGCCCGCGCCTTGTTGACCGTTTCTTCAAATTCCATTTCGGGAACAGAATCGGCGACAATGCCCGCGCCGGCTTGAATTTTCGCTTCGCCGTTTTCTAAAACTAAAGTCCGAATCGCAATGCAGGTGTCGAGATTTCCCGAATAATCAATGTAGCCGACCGCGCCGGAATAGATGCCGCGCGGCGTCGGTTCTAATTTTTGAATGATTTCGATGGCGCGGACTTTCGGCGCACCGGAAACAGTTCCCGCCGGAAAACACGCGGCGAGCGCGTCGAAACGATCAAAATCTTCGCGCAGATCGGCGAAAAGATAACTGACGAGATGTTGAACGTGCGAGAATTTTTCGACGCTCATTAAATCTTCAACCCGCACGCTTCCATATTCGGCGACGCGCCCCAGATCGTTTCGCCCCAAGTCAACGAGCATCAAATGTTCGGCAACTTCTTTCGCGTCGTTCTGCATTTCTTCCGCTAAAAAAATATCTTCTTCGACGGTTTTTCCGCGCTTTCGCGTTCCGGCAATCGGGCGATATTCGAGATTTTTTCCTTCACAGCGAACGAGCATTTCCGGCGACGCGCCGACGATTGATCTTTCGCCGATCTTTAATAAAAACATATACGGCGACGGATTCAGCGAACGCAAAGCGCGGTAGATCGAAACTTCATCGGCGTTTGTTTTTCGCGTGAAACATTGTGATAAAACGACTTGATAACATTCGCCCGCCGCGATCAATTCTTTTATTTCGCGGACGGCGTTTTCAAAATCTGTTTGTTTCCAATTTGAAGCTGGTGTTTTACTTTTTGCGCTTTGCTCTTTGCGCTTTGGTAAGTTTATCGGATTGTTTTCAAGAATTTCTTTTAATTTCTTATTTTCGATTTCGGCTTTTTCAAACAGTTCTTTTAACTCGTTTCCATTTTCAGCTTCATCTTTAAAAACTAGCGAAATTATTTTTATCAATTGTTTCGCGTGGTCAAAAGCAATGATCGTTCGATAAAACATCAACAGCGCGTCGTCGTTTTGTTCCGAAATTTTTTTAACCGTTTTTTCAAACCAACCGGCGCACGAAAAACCGAAATATCCGATCGCGCCGCCGACAAATGACGGCAGATCTTCGCTTGTTTCTAATTTGAAATTGCCGAAATGTTCGCGCAGAAAATCGAACATCGAAGTATTTATAAATGTTTCTTCGCCGTTTTCAATTATCGAAATTTTCTCGTCATTGCCGCTGACGATAGTTTTCGGATTCGCGCCGATAAACGAAAAACGCGCGAGATTTTCGCCGCCTTCGACAGATTCGAGCAGGAAGGAATTTTCGGCGTTTTCCGACAATTTCAGATAGACCGCGAGCGGAGTAAGCAGATCAGCGGGCAGAGTTTTCACCACCGCAGATACATTTGCCGTTTGATTTTTTGATTTTACGGTTTCGGACATCACAAAAAAAATAAAAACGCCGTCGAATTTAATCGGCGGCGTTTCGGAGAAAAATAATTATGCAAAATAGAGAACTCACATAAATAAATTTTAATTTCCTTTAAAAACAGTTGCCGCTAACATATTTCGCCAAATACGCCAGCTTTTTTCGTTTTTATTTGTTGGAAATAAAAAATTCATTAAATTTATTTTTAGCAAATACTTTGCCGATAAGCAAACTGTCTTTTTAATGTAAATTAGTGAAGAAAGTTTTAATCAATAAAAATTTCGCTCAAATCGAGTTTGAAATTCAGCAAGATTTCTTCGCATTTTATTTCGTCGGTTTTGTAAAAAGTCGCCGAAATTTCGGGTGAATCGTAGACTCTGACGCGCTCGAAACGCGGTTCGACGAGCCAAACTTGTTTTACTCCGGCGGCGAAATACTCGTTTAATTTATCAAAAACTTTATCGTAAACATCGTTCGGAGAGATTACTTCAATTGCCAAATCCGGCGCGAAATTCCATTTTGTTAACGGTTCGCCTTTTTTAGGGATTTTTTCGTTTGCGACAAATGAAACGTCCGGCATTCGATTGTTTTTGCCGATCGTAAACATCGTATCTGCGCCGTAAACGCGACCTAATTTATTTGCTTTCAGAAAAAATCCGATTTCTACGGCAATTCTGGTGGCGATTCCGCCCGCTTTTGCTCCCGACATTTCTTTTATTTCCTCTTTTCCGTTCACAATCTCGATTTGTTTCTCGCGGTCAATTAGCTGTGGCTGATTTGAGATCGGCGGCGGAACATTTTGAGAAGTTTGAACAGTTGATAAATTTTCGCTCATAATTAAACTCCGATTTTATTGTTAAAGATTTTATCAAAAAAATGCCGTCAAATAAATCTTCTACATTCGTTCGGGAACTTCGATTCCCAAAGTATCGAGTGCCGCCGTCAAACTTCTTCGCGCGGCATCGGCAATGAGCAATAAAACTGCGCGTTTGGTTTGATTTTCTTCGATCAGAATTTTGTGATTGTGATAGAAAAGATTGAATGCTTTGGCGAGATTAAATGTGTATTTCGCTAAGATTGCGGGTTCGTTCGATTTGGCGGAATTTGAGATCGTTTCTTCCAGACGGAACGCCAAAGATAAAACCGACCAAATTTCGTTTCCGAGCTCAGACGCGAAAACTTCGGCGACTTCCGAATTGTTTTCGGAAACTTGTTTTTTTGCATTTTCGAGAGCATTTTCTTCGGCTTTTCTGAAAATGGAATTTATCCGAACGGTAGCATTTTGGCAATAAACTCCAGTTTCTCCTTCAAATGCCAACGCTTCTTTGAAATCGAAAATAATTACAGTGTTTCGGGTAAATTTCAAAAGAAAATACCGCAATGCACCGACAGCAATTTGATGTGCGATTATTATTTTCTCTTCTTCGGACATATCCGAATGACGTTTTTCGACTTCTTCAAATGCGCGCTTTTCGAGCCGCGTAATCATATCGGCGGCTTTTACGCCGAGACCTTTGCGACCGGACATTTCGATGAACGATTTGTTTTTGTCTTCGTCGGAAATTGTAAAGCCGAGTTCTTCCGCCGCGCTCGGCGAAAGCGCGACCATTTCGTAAGAAAGATGAACGCTCGTATCATCGCCTAATTCCGGCGCGATCAGTGAAACGCCTTTTTTGACGACTTCCTGCGGGTAAGATTGGCGTGCGTCAATGACGTTGTAAACTTTATCGCCGCTGCCGAATTGCGGGCGTTCGGTTTCGATCTGCAAATCTTCGACCGTCGTTACCCAGACGTTTTTTCCGTCGTCGTAAGTGTGAAAAACGTCGTAGAAAAAATCCATTCCGAGCATTCCGAGTTTCCACATTTGATAGGCGATGTCTTTGCCCGTGTAAGTCACCGTGCCGTTCGAGCGGACGAGAATTTTGTCCGATTCGTGTTCGTCATCGCCTTTATGATCATCAAACGGCATCACCCAGCAATTCGCGTTTTTGCCTTCGGTTTCAAGGCGAATCACGCCGAGTTCCTGCATTTTCTCGAACGCTTTTTTCCAGAAATGAAGATGCAGAATTTCCGATTCGCGCGGCAGAAGATCGTAGCGAATCGAGATTCTTTCCATCGTCTGCAAAAGACACTGCACGTTTCGCATCGCCACATATTCGGCGAGTTCGGCGGTTTCGTTATTGCCTTTTTCGATCAAATGCAGAATTTCTCCGCGATGTTTTTCCTTTAATTCCTTGTTTTCTTCCTGACCGACTCGTGCATATAAATCCCAACAGTAAATGTCGAACATTTTTCCTTCGGCGAGAAGTTTCGTGTCGAGTTTTATGATGTCCGCCAAATCCATATTTTCGAGATACATAAAACCGATCACGACATCGGCGACCTGAACGCCCGTATTATCTATGTAATACTGAATTTCGACGCGCTCGCCGTTCGCACGTAAAATTCTGATAAACGTATCGCCGAGAACCGCGTTGCGGACGTGACCGATGTGCGCGGCTTTGTTCGGATTGACCGAAGTATGCTCGACGCAATTTTTCGGCGCGTTTTCATTATTTGAAAATTTCAATTTAGGCAAAAGTTCCGCATTTGCCGAATCATCGAGAAACGCGGCGCGATTGTAGAAAACATTTAAATATCCCGGACCTGCAATTTCAATTTTCTCGACGAAATCGAATTCCGACAAAGCATTTTTCAATTGTTCAGCAATGTTGCGCGGATTTTGTTTTTCGCCCGTTTGCTGTTTGATAAGTTTGGCGAGTTCAAACGCGACGGGAAACGCGAGATCACCGAGTTCGGTTTTCGGCGGAACTTCGGCGACGATATTTTCGGGTTCGATATTAAAAGATTCTCTGGCAGCGGTTTTGATCTTTTCGGTCAGCGTGTTTTGAAATTCGGTCAGCGTCATAATTATTTCTCGATAAAAATGAAAAGTATAGCGAAAAATAATTATGCCGTCATCTTGTTGGAGTCGGCTCAACGCCTTCGTCGCGCATTAATTTGGCGACGTGGAAAATATATTGAACGCCGGAGATTGCAGCCAGCGCAGTTATTAAAGTGTAAATTGTCGGCAAATAAAACGTGATTCCCCAGACGGCGGCAATCAGAATAAAACCGACTCCGGCGAGTTGGACTACGGTGCTTAGTTTTCCGAGAAATGAAGGTTTGAAGCCGCGAAATCCGCTCATCATATTTATCGCCACAGCGACGACGACGATCATAACATCGCGTCCGATGACCGATGCGGAAACCCAGAACGGAACGCGATGCTGCACGGGCAGAACATTCGGCAAAGTCAAAATAATGAACGAAACCGTCATCAAAAGTTTGTCGGCAATCGGATCGAGAATCGTGCCGAGCGAAGATTCCTGCTTGAAACGTCGGGCGATCATTCCGTCGAACATATCGGAAATTCCGGCGAAAAAGAAAATCACCAGAGCGACGAAAACGTAATTGTAGAAAAGCGAAATCGCAAAAACGGGAATCAATGCTAAGCGCAAAAACGTCAGCAAATTCGGTATTGTTACTATTCTCGAAGATGACATTTTTCTATTCAGCCAACAGAGTTATTTCTGAAATTTCCGGCGGACATTGATAGCGGACGGGCAAAACAACCGTGCCGATTCCGCGCGTAATATAAATCTGCGAATTTTTGCGCGAATGCAGACCGTTGGTTAATTTTCTGTTCGGAAAGATGCGGTTTTCTCTTTTCTTTTTGTTGCGAATTTTAACTTGCCCGCCGTGCGTGTGTCCGCTAAAAACTACATCAACGCCGAGACGCGCCGCCGTGCTGAAAATTATCGGATTATGTGCGAGCAGCATTTTCATCTCGTCGGGAAAACTGCCTTTCAGAGAACTTCGCAGATCGGTTTTGCCGACCATATAATCATCAACTCCGGCAAGCCAGAATGAAGCGTCATTTGCCTGAAAACGAAAGCCTTCATTTATCAAAACCTTTATTTCATTATCTTCCAAAGCCTTCGTAACGAGTTCGCCGTCCGTCCAATGATCGTGATTTCCGAGACACGCAAAACTGCCGTGTTTAGCGGAAATCTTGCTAAGAACTTTCGCCATCGGTTCGATATATTCTGGTTCGTGAGACACAAAATCACCTGTTAAAATGCAAAGATCAGGTTTCAGAGAATTTGTAATTTCAACCGTTCGTTGGACGTGTTCGATATTTGTAAAAGGGCTGTGATGAATATCAGAAAGATGTATTACTTTGAAGCTATCGAGGTTTTTCGGCAATCGCTTCAACTTAATTTCGATTTTCTCAACCGTTAAAGTGTTTGCTTCTTCTAACGCTTCACGCGCTTTGATTGAAAAATTGCTTGCCAGATCGCGTAGCGGCGTATCGGAAGCTATCATTTCAGAAAATCTTTCAGATAATTTGGATTTTTGTGCAGAGTTTGTTTCCATCGTATTTAACAGTATATAACTTTTTTGCCGGTGGGCAATTCAAGGAATACTTGCTCTTTAAGATGAAATTTTCGGATTTCGTGTCGCTTCTATAATCTCGGACAGCAATAAATCCGGCTCAAACGGTTTTGTATGATAAGTCTGAAAACCTACTTCAAAGGCTTTCTTTTTATTTTCCGCCGCCGTAAATGCGCTGAGCGCGATGGCGGGAATTTTGTTTATATTTCTTTCCTGAAGAGTTCGAAGTTTTTCAAGCAAAGCATAACCGTCAATTTCCGGCATTCCCAAATCTGAAATGATTATATCAGGACTAACTTTGCCGCTGACCAACAAATCCAAAGCCTTTATTGCAGATTCGGCGCATTCGACATCTGCGCCGTTTTGTTCAAGCAAAAGCTGCAAAACTTCACACGAATCCGGGTCGTCTTCAACAATTAAAATATTTAATTCTTTAAGAGTCATCGGTTCATTGGCAAAATTTTTCACCTCTTTTTCAACTTCGGAATTTTCCGTCGCAATTAAAGGCAGACATACGGTAAATACTGCACCATTTCCTAATCCTTCACTGTCGGCTGCAATTGTTCCATTGTGTTTTTTTACCAGCGTTTTGACGATAGACAGTCCTAAACCTAAACCCGTCGTATCGCGTGAAGTGGTTTCGTCGCCTTGTGAATACTGTCGAAAAATTCGCGGCAGAGCTTCTTTACTGATTCCCTGACCGTTGTCTTTAATGAAAATTTTGACGTTTTCAGAATTTGATTCGAGAATTATGGAAACTTTTCCATCTTTATGTGTGAATTTCAGCGCATTTGAAACCAAATTTACAAAGACCTGTTGAAGTCGCGTCGCATCGCCGCAAATCTGTAAATCTTCGCGGTCGGCTGAAAATTCGAGTTCGATGTTTTTTTCTACCGCATTTGGTTTCTGTGATTCATAAACATTTTTTAAGACTTGATAAATGCTTAACGGATGAAATTCGAGCCGCAGTTTTCCTGAAGCTACGCGCGCAGAATCAACCAGATCATTTATTAACTGCGCTTGTGAACGTGCGCTCCGTTCGATAGTTTCGAGGGCATTTTTTTGCTTTTCTTCATTTAATTTTTTGGTTAAAAGAATTTTCGTCCAACCGAGAATAGCGTTGAGCGGCGAACGCAGTTCGTGAGAAACAAAAGCGAGAAAAAAATCTTTGGCGCGATTAGCTTCTTCGGCTTGGTCGAGTGCTTTTTTTTCGGCGGAATATAAATTGGCAAGTTGTTCGTTTGCCATTTTGCGGTCATTAATATTTCTGACAATGCCCGAAATACTTTTCGATTCTCCGTTTTTGCCGATTACTGTTTTGCCGCTTAAGGAAATCCAGATTGTTTTTCCTTCGGAATTTATTATGCGAAATTCGGTAATATTTTCTGCTTCATTTTCTTTTGAGCCTTTAATTTCTTCTTCAAATCGTTCGCGGTCTTCGGAATGAATAATTTCAAAAACTTTCTCTAATGTGATTTGTTGATCCGGCTCAATTTCAAATATTTCTTTGCATTTTTTATTTGAATGAATTTCGTTCTTATCCAAATCCCAATACCATAAGCCGATTTCCGCATTTTCCGCGGCAAAATATAATTGATTGCTGCGATTAACGTTGCTTTTAGAATTAAATTCGGAATTACTTGTTTTGCGGGCGCAAAAGAATATTTGTTTTTTTTCGGCAAATGTTTTGATTTGTAATTCAACCGGAATCTTCTCTTTTGAACTGACTCGAAAGTTTACCAAAGCCGATTGCTTCTCTAATGATCCGGTGTTTTCCAAAATATGCTTCAAAATGTTGATGTTTTGATCTGATGTTTGCCAAAAAACAACTTCGGTAAATTTTTGTCCGATAAGCACTTCCGGCTTTACGGACATCTCGGAAAAAATCCTTCCCGACAGACTCAAAATTGAACCTTCCGAACTGAGTATTCCGAAAAATGCAAATAAATCCTTAAAAATTTCGTGTGAATATTCGTCTATTTCTAAAATCATTATTTATTCTCAAATTACTCCAATCAAGTCTTTGTAGATATTAATTACGCCAAATCAAAACTTTACAACACAAATCCATAACTTGAAAGTTTATATAAAGTTTATATACGGAAAAAACCTCGCACGAAAAAATCGAAACGAGGTTTTGTAAGTAGAGTAAACTTTCTAACAAATTAGTGCCGATCAAAACATAATCTGCCAAATTTTATACTCTCTGAACTTATACGACTTTTCTTCCAGTTAAAAGTCTGATCACGAAAACCACCAGTGCAAGCACCAGTAATATGTGAATAAAACTTCCGACCGTTCCCGAAAATCCGATCATACCTACCAACCAAAGAACCAACAAAATGACAATAATAGTTTCTAACATAATTTTTTCCTTTCCTCCTTAAATTTTTGCCTAAGCAACTGCAAATACTTATTACCAAAAATCGTGCCAAAGTTTTTGTGGCTCAAGTAAGTGTTGAAATGATGTTTGTTACAAGAATTTATGCAAATAATCATTAATTCTTAAAAGTATTGATTTAATACAAGTATTGATTGACAAATTTGAGAAAAAGATGCAATTATATTATGTATTGAATTATTACAGTTCAATTGAGGATAATTTTAATATACATTTGTAACTGTTGAATTAATAGATTTTAAATGTCTGGCATATACATTGCCGTATCTATTTCTAAGGATAAATTTAAGTCCGGGAGAAAATAACAATGGAAAATACAAATTTAGGAACAAAAACAGCTAAGGAAAACAGTTCGTCAGATGCGAATGGAATTATAAATAAAGTCGGCGAAACCGCCGGCAAAATTCAGGAACAAGTTAAAGCGAAAACAGAGCAAATTGGTGAAACCGCCGGAAAAGCAAAGGAAAAAGTATCGGATAATCTCGCAAATGCGGCGGGAAATATTCACACAAAGGCGGATTCGGCTCAGGAAGTTTTAGATAAAAAAGCCGATGTCATTAATGAATATGCTCATCAGGCAATTGATAAAGCTAACAAATTAGGTCATCGCACAGCCGAGGCTCTTGATAGTTCATCGGAATATATCAAAAATTTTGATTATGAAGAAACTAAAGATCAGGTAATCGAAACTTTGCGCGAAAAACCGCAACTCGGTTTTGCTCTGGCAGGCATTCTTGGCTTAATAATCGGTCTTTTGATTGGCAGAAGAAAGAGCTAATTTATATATTTATTTTTAATTAAGTTGCGCCTTTCATCAATTGCGAATTTTTTATAATGTAGTTGAAAGGTGCAACTTTCTTCGTCTGAATTTTTCAGATAATTTTATTTGCTTCTTGACCTTACTTTTTAACTTAGATTTTTCGATTTTAAATCAGTTCACGATATGAAACATAAGATTTTAGTAGTAGATGATGATTTAGCAACTTTAGAGTTGATGGATTTTCAACTTTCAGATGAAGGTTTTGACGTTTTGACAGCGGAAAACGGTCAAAAGGGAATTGATTTAATTGAGGAAAACGACTTCGATCTTGTTTTAACGGATTTACAGTTGCCGGACTTCAGCGGCATCGAAATGGTGAAACGTTGTAAGGAAATGTCACCGGAAACGGAAATTATTATGATTACCGGTTTCGGTTCTATGGAAAAAGCTATTGAGGCGACTAAAGCTGGAGCTTTTTATTACGTTGAAAAACCGGTCGAAATCGAAGATTTGCATATTCTTATCGAAAAAGCCATCGAAAGAAAACAGCAGAAAGCCGAAATCAAAGAATTACGCGGCAAACTCTCAAGTAAAAATTCTTACGAAGGAATCATTGGCGGCAGTCGTCCGATGCAGGACATTTACGAAATAATCGAAAGCGTCGCAGACTCTGACGCGAACATTTTAATTCTCGGCGAGTCGGGAACGGGAAAAGAATTAATCGCCAATGCTTTTCATTATAAAAGTCTTCGCTCGAAAAAACCGTTTGTTAAAGTAAATTGTTCCGCACTTCCGCGAGAATTATTTGAATCCGAACTTTTCGGACATAAAAAAGGCGCGTTCACAGGTGCAATCGGCGATAAAGAAGGCTTGATCGGACGTTCAAACGGCGGAAGTCTTTTATTGGACGAAATCGGTGAGATGCCGATGGAACTTCAACCGAAATTACTACGCGTTTTACAGGAAAGAATTTATTATCGCGTCGGAAGCGAAAAGCCTCTGGATGCGGATTTTCGTTTGATTTGTTCGACGAATCGCCGACCTTTTGACGCAATCGAAGAAGGAAAATTGCGCGAAGATTTATATTATCGGATAAATACTATTGAGATAACTATTCCGTCATTACGCGAGCGAATGGAAGATGTGCCGATGCTTGCCGAGCATTTTTTACATTTATACGGTGAAAAATATAAACGCGATTCAGTCGTGTTTTCGGAAAACGCCTACCAACAAATGCTCAATTATGACTGGCGCGGTAATGTCCGTGAACTCGAAAATGTCATCGAACGGGCTGTCTTATTGAGTAAAAACGGCAAGATTGAGCATTTGAACATACCGAAAAACTTCGATTCAACGATTTCTCTGGCAGACATTCAGACCGGAAACAATATCGCTAATTTGTCCGGCGGCGGAAATGCGAACAGCATTGTTTCTAATGGTTTCCATTTATCTAAAAGTCTTTCCGGTGAGGAAATGTTTGATGCCGTCGGAAAATATATCGTTGAAAGTCTTCCTGACCCGGAAGACGGTGAGCAAATGGATGATGTATTTAATTCGATAGAAAGCAGTGTCGTCGTGTCAGCTTTAAAACGAACTAAAGGCAACAAACAAGCCGCCGCAAATCTTCTCGGCTTATATCGCCCGCGTCTTTACGGGATGATTAAGCGTCATAATCTCGAAGAGAAAATTTAGAAAAGTCGTGTGATAAAATAAAAAGCGTAGATTTTTTTAATCTACGCTTTTTATTTTATTGATTAATAATCTATTTTGTCACTGCCGGTGCATCAACATTAATATCAATTTCTTTTTTGGAATTTCCGTTTAGAACTCCACCGTAATATAGTGCGCCGGCAATTATTGCAACAATAATAATTAAAGTTATCGCCCAAATCATATTTGTTCCTGCGCCTTCTCCTTCTGCCATAATGTCTTTTCCTCCTTTATGTTAATCATTACTTCTGAGTTGGTAGCCAGCAATTAGAATGCCAGACTTCAAAATCCAAATAAATGAATTTTAGTATAAATATAATATATGGGAATGAATATATTAGCAACAAATTTTTTAAGGATGTAAGGCAATGATACAAACATTATAGAAAAACGCCGTAAAGATGGGAGTTATGAACTATATTGACAAAATTATCTATCGGCACGATTATTGCACACTTAGACTTGTGTATTAGCTTGAACATTTTTTCTCAAGCTTGGGGCAAGCAGTAATTGTGAAAGACAACGTTAAAGATAAATTAAAAATAATCACTAAAAAAGAATTTATAAATCTTCCATATTTGCTGTTGCTCACGCTTTTGATAATCACGGTCGGAGTTACATATCTTTTTTATCAAAACTCAATAAATAAAGACAGCTTGCGTTTTAAGAACGAAGTAGATCATATCCAAAACGCTTTGCAGAGTCGGATTGACTTATATATCGCACTTCTAAAAAGCGGGCGCGGTTATATTCAATCGAACGAAGATATATCGCACGAAGATTTTTCGCGGTTTGTTGAAAGTCTCGAAATCGAAAAAAATTATGTAGGCGGTGTCGGAATCGGCTATTCAAAATTATTTTCGTCCGATGAACGCGAGAATTTAGTAACGCAAATGCGCCAAAAAGAAGGTGTTCCGAATTTTGATATTTTTCCAAAAATTGAAAGCGATATGCAACAGGCGATACTCTATCTCGAACCTTCAACAGAAACCAACCGCAAAGCAATCGGTTACGATATGTCAACCGAAGCCACCCGTCGCGCCGCGATGGAAAAAGCGCGGGATACGGGAGAAGCGGCAGTGAGCGGTAAAGTAACACTGCTTCAAACTTCCGGCGACGATCAGAGAACCGGATTTTTAATCTATCTGCCGCTTTACAAAAATGGTATTACACCTTCGTCACTCAGTTTAAGACAGGAAAATATTGAAGGTTTTGTTTACAGTCCGTTTCGCGCCGCAAGTTTTTTGGAAGAAGTACAAAAAGCTACGAACACCGAGTCAGTTGCCGTCGAACTTTTTGACGGAGATCCGGTCGAAAATAACTTAATGACGAGAACTGCTGATGCTTCGCAAAAAGACTTTGTGCCGCAGATCCGAAGTGATTTTAATGATTCAAAAAATTTGAATTTTGCCGGACGGCAATGGTTGATAAATTATAAAACTCTTCCGGCGTTTGATAGTGAATCAAGCACAGGGTGGACACCTTTTATATTTGTTTTCGGTTTACTTTTCAGTTTCTCGGTTTTCGGATTGACGTTTTGGGAATCAATTTCGCGCAGTAAATTGCAAACCGTCGCAGAGAATTTGTTTGAATCGGAGAAACAAAAACGCGAATTGCTTTTCAAAGAAAAAGAAGCAAGACACGCGGCTGAACTTGCAAATACGGCAAAAGATGAGTTTATATCGGTAGTTTCCCACGAATTGCGAACGCCGCTTAATTCGATTGCCGGTTGGACTAGGATTTTGCAGACGAATCATCTAACAGAAGAAAAACGTCAGATGGCTTTAGAAAAAATTGAACGCAATTTGCGGCAACAGACGAGTTTGATTGACGACTTAATAAATTATTCGCAGATGGTTGCTGAAAAACCGAGTTTAGATGCCGAACCGATTGTTGTTTCGGAAGTCTTTGAAGAAGTTTATAAAAAAATCGAAAAACAGGCTGAAGAAAAGGACATTAAAATCCATAAGGACAATCGTTTGAATGGAAGCGTAATTTTATGCAATCGAGAATTTATAAAAACGGTTTTTCACAATCTTTTAGCCAATGCCGTGAAATTTACTCCGAGCGGCGGGGTAATCAAAGCAGAACTGTTCAAAACAATGAACAATAAAGAAATGGAAATGGTAATCAAAGACAGCGGAATCGGGATTGACGCTGATTTTCTGCCGCATATTTTTGATAGTTTCAGTCAGGCGGATTCTTCGATTACGCGCCAATACGGCGGACTTGGCTTAGGATTGGCTATTTCCAAACACATCGTCAAACTTCACAATGGAACAATCGAAGCAAAAAGCGATGGCATCGGTGAAGGCGCAGTTTTCACTCTGAAAATTCCGCTTAAACAATAAATTTGAATAACTGTAAAATGGGAAATAGAAAATTTTAAATAATCAATATCTAAATTTTTATTTCCCCCTTTTTAATTATCGCTTACGTTGTTTCGGATCGAGATATTCGCGCAGACCGTCGCCGATAAAATTAAACGCTAACACAGTAAAAGCAAGCGCAATTCCCGGAAAGATTAGATTGTGCGTGGCATTGGTCAAAGTTTCAATTCCACGAGCTTGATCTATCATCGTTCCCCACGAAGGATTCGGCGGCGGAATTCCCAAACCCAAAAAAGAAAGCGACGCTTCAGCTAAAATTGCGCCCGCCATCGCTAAAGATGCCTGAACAATTAACGGTTGAATGGAATTCGGAAGAATGTGAATAAAAAGTTGGCGAATATCACTCGCACCGAGTGCGCGTGCGGCTTGGACGAAATCGTATTCGCGCACTTTTAAAACTTGTCCGCGCATTACACGCGCGTAACCGACCCAACCTGTAACGCAAAGAGCGACGATCAGATGTTTTAGACGATCTTCCGGCGTTGTCTGCGTTCCGCTCAAAAAGGCGACGATAGCGATGGCAAGCAGAAGTCCTGGAAATGCGAGAAAGACGTTGAAGATGTAACCTGACAAAATGCTGTCGAGCCAACCGCCGTAAAATCCGGCGAACGCGCCGATGATAATTCCGATAAATGCCGAAATAAATACGACCGTAACGCCGACGATCAGCGAAACTCGCGCGCCGTAAACGATGCGCGAAAACACATCGCGCCCTAGATTATCCGTACCGAGCCAGTTGTCTGGCGTTAGCGGCGGAAAATTTCTCTTATAAGATTCTCTGCCCGTCGCCGCGTCCTTTACATTTAATTGTTCAATCGGATCGTGCGTGGCGATCTGCGGCGCAAAAATCGCCGTTAAGACGAAAATGAGCGCGATAATTATGCCGAAGTAAAATAATTTATTCACTAATATTTTTGATTTCTAATTCAGACGAATACGCGGATCAAGCCAGCGGTAAACTAAATCGGTTAGCGAATTCGCCACAATATACGTTACGCTGATGATTAAAACACAACCTTGAACAAGGCGGTGATCGCGAGTGCTGATGCCGTCGAGCATCAAACTGCCGATTCCTTGCCAGTTGAAAATCTTTTCCGTGATGATCGCTCCCGCGAGCAAAACTCCGAGCTGTAAACCGAGAATCGTAACGACGGGAATCAGACCGTTTTTCAAGACGTGTTTGTAAATCACGACGCGCTCGCTCAAACCTTTTGCACGCGCCGTGCGGACGTAATCTTCTCCTAATTCTTCGATTACGCTCGAACGAACCATTCTCGTTAAAATTGCCGAAAGTGCTGCGCCCAAAGTTATCGCGGGCAAAACTATGTCTTCGGGATAATAATTTCCCGTTGGCGAAAACCAGGGAAGTTTAACGGCGAAAAGATAGACGAGAAGCGGTCCGATGACAAAACTAGGTAGACAAATTCCGAGAAGCGCAAAGACGGAAGCGACGTTGTCAATTAATGAATTTTTATGAGTTCCCGCCACGACTCCGAGCGGAACGGCGATAAATACTGCAATTATCAGCGCGGCAACGGCGAGTTCTATCGTCGCCGGGTAACGCTCCATAATCATCGTTAAAACCGGACGGTCTTTGCTGAATGACGTTCCGAGATCGCCCGTCAAAACGCCTTCCCAGTATTCGAGATAACGATTTTTTGCGCCGTGCCATTCAAAACCGTTTTCAGATGAATAAGAAAAGAAAAATGCCGGACTGTCCAGATTGTGTTTTGCGCGAAATGCTTCGATCTGCGCCGGAGTTGCCTGTTCGCCGAGAACCGTCACCGCCGGATCGCCCGGAACGAGTTCGATCATCAGCGTAACGAGCGAAACGACCGTCCAAATCACAAGCAGAAAAAGACCGAGCCGTTTTAAGTATCCGAGAAGTTTCTTTTTATTCATCAATTAAAACAAGTGGAAAGTGAAACGGAAAAAATATTCCTTGAATTTTTCATTTTTAGCGGAAAATAAAACTTTCATAAATTTTCCACTTTCCACTTTTCACTTTTTATTTAAAATGAACTGTTGCTGTTACTCTGCGGTTGCGCGGTCGGTTGTGCCGACTGCATTAATTGTTGAATAACCATCATTGCCGCATTAAACACGAGATTTACCTGACTGCGAATCTGCGCTTCGTCAACTTCTTTATAATCCGCCGGAACTTCAAATAAATTCGGTGTTATATCTGTTTTGATGTCGTTTGTCTCTGTAACGATTTTTAATCCCGTGTAACCCTGAACCTGTTTATTTTTCGAATCAAGAATCGTTTCCGTGCGAAGCGGCAAACCCGTCTCTTTATCAACCAGAAGATAACTCTGCGTTTCGACATCTCCGGCTTTCGTTTTCGTATCGGTCAGCGATTCGTATTTATATTTGACCGCATCGCGTCCGTTGACCTTTTCTTCGCCGACCTTTTGCACACCTTTTAACTGCTTAATGTTTTTAATCATATTTTCCGGTGTCATAAAACGGCGCATATCGAATCCGACCGAATTCTGGTTGATGTTCGCGTATTGTTTGCGCGACGGCATCACCAGAATATTCTTACCCGTCGTATCAATATACGCGAAATTCTGATTGTTCGGTGCGTTGAATTCAATCTTGCGGTTGTCGCCGTCGCGGGCGACCGTCGCCGTGATCGCCGGAAGTTTCGTGCCTTTATTTTCGCCGACGGCTTCAAAGCTCATCGTAACTTTTGCCTCGTATTTTTCCGGCTCTTTCGTTTCGATTATCGAAGCCGAATCGTCAACATTCGAGTTTGGCATAGATGAATTCGTATTCATCGAATTCATATTCGGCGAATTCATATTTCCATTAATGCTCGTGTTGACATTCGCATTCGTGTCAACCGTCGGTGGTTGGCATCCGATAGCCGTTAATGCGGCGGCGAAAATTAGTAGTAAGTAAATTTTTTTCATTGTCTTTTCCCCTTGATTTGTTAAATTTATCCAAATAAAATTCGTTTCTTTTCTCGCGGCTTTATTTTAATACAGATGCAGGGAAAACTAAATAATGCGGCGCAGAAAACAAATCGTTACACTAAAACAAATACGAGAAGTTAGTTTTTCCACGGAATGTGAAAACTATATCTTGGAATTTGAAAACTCAAGAATTTGCCCACGAAATGCACGAAAAAAGAGAAAACTCAAAATTTTATTTCTTATTTTCGTTTGATTCGTCTATTTCGTGGGCGGAAAAAATGGTTCTCAAACAGATTCTTAGTGACTTAGCCGCCTAAAGACAGGACTCAAAATTCCCGAAATTATTTTAATAGCTTCTAGATAATTTCCAGCTTAGCATACTTTTCAATCAGTTTTTTCTGTCCGAAACCGGGAAAACTGACAGTCAATTTCACGCTGTCGCCCGTTCCTTCGCGTCTTAACACCAATCCTTTGCCGTATTTTTCGTGTCGAACGTGAACGCCCGGAACAAATGACTTCGGAAGTTCTCTCTGCGTTTGCGAACTTTCCGAATTGCTCAAAGATGCGGCTTTTAATTTGTCGAAACCGGAAACTTTGCGGATTTTCGGCTTTTCCGTGTTCGCCGGACTTCCGCCTTTTTTGTTTTTGAAGAATTCCGCGATCGCGTCCGCGCTGTCGTAGGTTTTTCCGGTATAGACGTTTTTCGGTTTTTCTTCCTTAACATTCTCGCCGCGAAGCGCGTTTGCCGTATATTTATTATTCTGAACGCCCGCGCTTTTCGCATAAGACAACCACGAATTGCCGTGCGTCGTATCTTGAATAAGATCGAGCGGCATCTCATTTAAAAACTGCGAAGGTTCGGCGGCATTCTCCGCGCCGTAAGTCCGCCGCCGCATCGCGTGCGTGATATACAAAACTTTTTCGGCGCGCGTGATCGCCACGTAACAAAGCCGCCGTTCTTCTTCGAGTTCCTGCACATCATTCATCGAACGCGCGTGGGGGAAAATTCCGTCTTCCAAACCGACGAGAAAAACGACCGGAAATTCCAGACCTTTCGCCGAGTGAACCGTCATCAGAGTTACCGACGCATTGCGGTCGAATTTGTCCGTGTCGGCGGTCAGCGCGGCGTGGTCAATAAAATCGCGCAGTCCTTCTTCTTCCTGTTTGTCGTAATCAACCGCCGCGTTGACGAGTTCTTCCAAATTTTCGAGTCTTCCGGCAGATTCGTCGGAATTTTCCGTCCGAAGCATATTCGCGTAACCCGTATCTTCAATTGCCGACATCACGACTTCCGTCACGGGCGTTGAAGTCGCCGCCGCTTCGCCTGATTTTGTCTGCAAATTCTCGATCGTTTTCTTGAAATCTCTCAAAGATTTCAGCGCACGCGGCGTTAAATTCAACGGCTGATCGTAATTTTCCGCCGTAACTATCGCAATCGTCTCCCAAAGCGAAACGCCAAAATCTTTTGCCTTGAATTGCAATTCGTCGAGCGAAGTTTTGCCGAAACCGCGCGACGGCGTGTTGACGACGCGCAAAAGTGCGATGTCGTCGAACGGATTCATCGTCAATTTGAGATAAGCGATGATGTCCTTGATCTCGGCGCGGTCGTAAAACGAAAAACCGCCGACGATGTTGTAATCAATTCTCTGTTTCCGCAGAGATTCTTCAAAAACACGCGACTGCGCGTTCGTGCGGTAAAGAATTGCGACCTTTTCCTTCGGCTTCATTCGCAAATGATCGTAAATTTTCGCCGCGACAAAACGCGCTTCGCCGTCGGAATCATACGCCTGATGATAAAAAACCTTCTCGCCGCCGTCTTGTTCCGTCCAAAGTTTTTTCTCTTTGCGCTGAGTATTTCTCGCAATTACCGCGTCGGCGACATCGAGAATCGTCTGCGTCGAACGATAATTTTGTTCGAGCAAGATCGTCTCGGCTTTCGGATAATGATCTTCAAATTCTAAAATGTTGCGAATGTCCGCTTGCCGGAATTTGTAAATTGATTGATCGGGATCGCCGACAACGCAGATGTTTTGCTGTTTTTCAGTTAAATATTTTATCAGCGCAAGCTGCAAAGGATTCGTGTCCTGATATTCGTCAACGAGAACATATTTGAATTTATCGTTTAATTTTGCGCGAACTTCCGGCACTTTTCGCAAAAGTTTGACGGTTTTTATCAAAAGATCATCAAAATCGAGCGCGTTCGCATTGTTCAGACGCTCTTCATACATTTTGTAAATTTTGGCGATTGTCGCACGTTTTTCGTCCGTATATTCAACTTTTGAGGCATACATTTCGACATCTTCGCCGCGATTTTTCGCCCGCGAAATCGAACCTTGGACGATTCTCGGCGTGAGTTGTTTCGGATCAAAACCTAAATCTTTGATACACGCTTTGATGACTTTCTGCTGATCGTCCGTGTCGTAGATCGTAAAAGATTTCGTGTAACCTTCGCTTAAAAATTCGATATTCTGACGCAAAATTCTAACGCAAAGACTATGAAACGTAGCGATCAATGGCGCGGACGGCAACTTTTGCCCGCTCAATAAAACATTGATTCTTTCGCGCATTTCGCTCGCCGCTTTGTTTGTAAAAGTTACGGCTAAAATATTGTAAGGCGCGACGTTTTTTTCTTGAATCAAATATGCAATGCGAATCGTGATAACGCGAGTTTTTCCAGAACCTGCGCCCGCAAGAACTAAAACCGGACCTTCGGTTTTTTTTACGGCTTCGAGTTGTTTCGGATTTAGAGTTGATAAGATTTCCATAGCGGTTTGACGAAAGTTTTATGTTAGTTTTTTTGAACCTGAGCGTCAAACGATTTCAGATTTTAGATTTTGGTTTGTAAATTAAATTTTAAAAATAGAAAAGACAGAAGTTTTGATAGTTTTCAACTTCTGCCTTTTTTATTTTAAGTATTTATTTCTTAACGATTATCCGGCTTAGAACTTGATTCATCGCCGCGTTTTTTCAATACCGGCGGTTCGTCTTTCGTCTCTGTCGTTGTCGTATCGGTCGAATCCGCGTCTGTTTGACGACGTTTGAGTGTCGGTCTGCCGTCGTCTTCGCCGTCGTAATCAATCTGCGTCATTGCTTTAGCGTTTGTTTGTTTCAAAAGTTTTTCTTTAACACGCTGAAATTCCGATGTGCTGATGATATATTCTTCGCGTTCGGGAAAACGTGCGACAAGTGCCAAACTGTCATCGCGGCGTTCCAGCGACTGCGGGTGCGATGAGAAAAGTTTTGATAATGTGCCGGGTTTTTTCTTATTTTGCGATGCGAGTTTTTCAAACATCGTTGACATCGCCGTCGGATCATAACCCGCGGCGTAAAGATATTGAACTCCGAGTCTGTCAGCTTCTTCTTCCGCGCCGCGGCTGAATTTGAAAAATGCCAACGCTTGTCCTAAACCTGCCGTATTTTGAAGAATCGTTCCGGCAATCGGTCCGGCAAAAATCAAACCCGCAAGAATTCCGTAACCGATAAATTGACCTTTTCCGGCATTTTCCATCGCGTGTCTGGCGGCGACGTGAGCGATTTCGTGCGCCATCACGCCGGCGATTTCGGCTTCATTGTCGGCGGCTAAAATCAAACCTTTGTTGACGTAGAAAAATCCGCCCGGAAGCGCAAATGCGTTTACTTCGTCGCTGTCAATAACTTTGATCGTAAACGGAATTTTCGCGTCCGAATGAAGTACGACGTTTTGCCCGACGCGGTTGACATATTCATTAATTATGGGGTCTTCAACCAATTTCGCCTGCTGTTCAACTTCGAGCGAAAGTTGTCTGCCGATGGCGGCTTCTTTATCACGCGAACCGCCTAACCAGCCGAAAAATTTATTTCCCAAACTGCCGTTAATGTTACGTTTTCCGATTTGTGAAGGATCTTCGTCTTCGGAAAGCGGTTTGAGGGAATTTGTACTCGGTTTATTTTTATCATCCTGAGCTTTCTCGCTCTGATTAGGTTGAGCGGTTTGTGCTGCGACGCTTACCGGATAAAATGAGATCGCGCTCAACCAAACAAGCGAAACCATAAAAAATGCCGTAAATCTTTGTAAAAAACTATTTCTCATAACTCTCCTTTAAAAAACTTCAAACAACGGTTGGTTAAATCTTACTTCTGTATTCAATTAAAAGCAACACTTTTCAGATGCACAATTTTTCACAAGAGTTGTGCATCTCGAACGACGAAAAAATATTTTTTTGTTTTTAAGAATATATGTAAAAAAAGTTTTAAAACTGCAAAAAAAATTGTTAAACTATAATTGCGGTCTAAAAAAACCGCGCAATTCCCGTCGTCTGCAAGCTGTAATCTGGAATTCCGAAAGTTTCCGAATAAATGAAACGCATTCAAGAAAAGGTCAAGGATTTAATCGAAGTCCGTGATTATCAAAATTTACATAATTTTCTTGCCGATCCCGCAAAAACTCTGGCGAGTTATCATTTTACCGATATGACATCGGATATGATGGCAAAATGGCTTGATGCGACGGTTTCAATTCAGCCGGAAAATGGCAGAGCGATGGCACTTGCCGGTTATCGCGGAGTCGGAAAAAGCCACTTTCTGGCGACTTTTGGCGCAATACTTGCTAATCCTGAATTACGTTCGGCGATTCCCGAACCGCACGTTGCCGCCGCCGCCCAACAACTTAAACGCCGTCGTCACCCGGTCGCTTATATAAAAAGAGGAACCCGCGAGACTTTATTTGAGGAATTAAAAGACGGAATTGCTTTAACTTTTGGAAAAGATGCTCAAACACTAAACAGTGATTTGCGAACTTTATTAAAGACGGCAGCGAAAAATGACACTGAATTGCCGTTCGTTTTGATTTTTGACACGGCACTCGAACGCGAGTCGCGTGTTGCGCGTGATGACGGTGCTTTGCTCGGCGAGATTGCGGAGATTGCCGCAAATTTAAATATTTTCACAGCCGTCGCGCTCGATGACGACATCGCCGGAGCGGACGGCGTAAATGCTTCGATTTCAGCTTTATTCGGAATTGATTATCTCGATCAGGAACATCTTTACCGAATCGTTGACACTCATATTTTCCCGAAACACCGTCAGACGCGCGGACTTCTTCACGATATTTACGAATATTTTCGCGGGGTTTTGCCAAACTTTCGTTGGAGCGAACAGCGTTTTACATCGCTTTACCCGATGCATCCGGTAATTTTAGAGATCGCGCCGTTTGTCCGACTTTATGTTCCCGAATTTGCGATGCTCGGATTTGCGTCCGTGGCGGGCGAGAAAATCAAAGGTCGTCCGGCTTCGTCTCTGATTACGCTGGATGAAGTTTTTGACCGCGTAGAAAATTCTCTGCGAAAAGTTGATGATTTAAAGGAAACTTTTGCCGCCTTTGACAAAATCAATTCGGAAGTTATCGGTCAGATTCCCGTGATGCAGCGGCTTCACGCCAAATTGATATTAAAAGCACTTTTACTTTTATCGCTTGACGGAGAAGGAATAAATGCAGGGGAAATCGGCGCGGCGATGCTGATTTATGATGAAAATGAACCGGACAAATCAATCGGGGAAATCAACAAAATTCTCGACAGTTTCGCATCGGCATTGCCGGAAAATATTATAAGAACGGCGGAAGAAGGCAGGGAAGTCCGATATTATTTAAAAACCGAGAATAAAGAAAGTTTCAACAACGCATTGGCAGAAACCGCTGCTAAAATTCCGCCTGTTGTCATTATAAAAATTCTACGCCGGATGCTGCGCGAGCGTTTTACGGATTGGAATATGTCTGACGATGCGAATTGGATGGACAGCCAGATCGTCTGGCGCGGCGGACATCGGCGCGGACGAATTTCGTGGAGTTGGGATGAAGAAGAAACTTTACCGACGAGTAACGGATTACTCGATTGGGAATTGCTCATCATTAATCCGTATGATGAAATTCTAGAAAACGGTTCTTTGAGCGAAGTTCCGAAAGTGTTTTGGAAACCCGCTCGATTTCGTAAAGAAGAACGGGACACACTTTTAAGATTTTTCGCACTTCTAAGCGATGAATATCTGCGCGCTGAATACGGCGAACAAATTCGTGCTGCCGGACATTCGCACACTTTAGCGGTTGAAAAAATCTTTACGAGAATATTTTTTGACGATGCAAAAATCGTTATTGACGGATTCGATATTGAATTTTCCGACGAAGCCAAAAGCGAGTCAAATTTATCGGGAATGTTTTCCGTGATGCTCGAACCGCTTTTTGAAGGTCGGTTTTCAAATCACCCGTATTTTGCCGAAACTCTCGGAATGATTGAAGTTACTTCGCTGGTCAATAATCTTTTCGGCGGCGCGAACTTAAATCTCGCCGAAACGCAGAGACTTGCGGAACTTTTCGCTTTACCGCTCGGTTTGGTAACGCTTCATAACGATAAATATATAATCGAAACCGAAGCCAAATTAAAGCAGTTGCCGCTGGCAAGTAAAATTTTAGAACTCGCCGACCAAAATCAAGGTAACACCGTTTCACTAAAAACGATCAACGAAAATCTGAAACAACAACCTTTCGGCTTGGTGCGTGAGGCACAGCATTTGATTTTAACCGCGCTGGTTGCTCAACGTCAGATAGAATTTATCACGACCAAAGGCGATAGAATCAGCCGCCGTTCACTCGATTTAAAGATAATCTGGGACGACATTGAAGGCATCGCCAAACCAGCCGGAAAAGTTTACAGCAGTCAGCGTTTGACGGAATGGGCGACGATTTTGACCGGCGCACATAATTTCAGAACGATTGACGTGCCGGAAGACACCGAAGCGATAACGACGGCGTTAAACAACTGGCTTTCCGAATGGAATGAATCCGGCATTATCAAGCGTTTTAATGCTCTGGCTGACGATATTTTAAATGTAAAAATTTGGGCAATTTCCGTTCAAGCCGACAAAACATTCGGCACTGTCGCCGAAATCGTTAAATCGGTCTTGGAAAATTTCATCTCGCTCGAAGAAGGTCTGCACCGTATTGCCGATACATTTTCCGATTCGGAAGAAGAATTTTTCAGCACAACAAAGAATCTCGTCATTCTCGACGATTTCATAAACGGCGTAAAAACCCGCGAAAAAATCTGGTCTTATCTGGCGATTTGCGAAAATACCGATGACGACGAACTCGAAGTGCTGCGCGAGAAAATTCTTGAACTTTTAGAAGAAAATTATCATCAGCCGAGTCTTGCGATGAACCGCGAACTCGAAAATTTGTGGCAGGAATTTCTAACAAAATACAGTGATCATTTCGCCTTTAATCACGATTTTATAATGAAATCGCATCATTTACAGGAAAATTTCGACGAGATAATGAGAAGCGACGCTTGGTGGGAATTTGAAAGTCTTTCAAGATTTGAGATTTTCCGTCCGGCATTTTGGGAAGAAGCAAAAAAAAATTGCCGCCAATTCAAAGAACTGGATTGTCATTTCGATGTGCGTGAAATCCTGAACAAACATCCGTTTTGCGCGTGTTCGTTTAACTTGTCGCAAATAAATGAATGGGAAAAATTGCCGGAAACTCTGCGGAAAAATATAGATCAAGGACGCACAAGTTATCGCCGAACTCTTCAAATGCTTGACGAAGACCTAACGCCGATACTCGATGAAATTTCAAAACAAGACGATGAGTTTTCCGTTCCGGCGACTAATTTGATTTTGCGCTTGAAAGAAAAAAACGATCAAACTGATTTTTCCAATCAGGAATTGATCGTTTTACAAAAAGTTTTGAGCCGGTTTAAGGAATAAATTATCTCGATTTATTCATCATTAATTCTTCCGGCTTGTTTAATATGCGACGTATGGTGTTTTCCGTGCCACGCGTAAAGTCCGACCATCTGCTCGACCGTCCATTCGCCTGAGTCTGGATGAATCAGTTTGCGCTTAAAATCCTCGTCGCTCAAATTCAATAAAATTTCCACAAGTCTTGTATGAACTCCTTCGATAATTTTAATCGAAGGTTCAAGCGGCAATTCGCTGTCGGAAAGTTTCGCCCAATCCGCTTCTTCATAAGGTCGAATTGTCGGTTTATCTTCAGTCAAAGCCAGTTTTATTCGGCAAAATGCGTTCAGATGACTGTCCGCGATGTGATGAACAACCTGCCGAACCGTCCAACCTTCCGGGCGATAAGGAGTTTCAAGCCCGTCGTCGCCTAAACTTTCGACCGCAGAACGCACCTTTAAGGGCAATTCCCGCAAATCGCTGATAAAACCGTCTCGAATTTGATCCGTGATTTCAATACTTTTATCAAATTTTCCAATCGGAAATTTTAAATCTTCGTTCATATTTTTATAATTCAAATTTTATTATTCGCCGTAAAAATTCTCAAATCTCGTAAATTCTTTCAAAAACGCCAATTTCACAGTTCCCGTCGGACCGTTTCTTTGTTTGGCGATTATAACTTCTGCAATTCCGGCGTTTTCGTCAGATGGTTTGTAGTATTCCTCGCGGTAAATAAACGCGACTAAATCTGCATCTTGCTCAATCGAGCCGGACTCACGAAGGTCTGACATCAGCGGTTTCGGCGGATTTCGCGCTTCCGCCGCACGGGAAAGTTGAGAAAGTGCAAGAACCGGAACGCCTAATTCCTTTGCTAAACCTTTGAGTTCGCGCGAGATCTGTGAAACTTCCTGTTGACGCGATTCGACGCGCCCCGAACCAGTCATCAACTGCATATAGTCAACCATTATCAAATCGAGTTTTTTCTGTTCGGCAACCAGACGGCGAGTTTTCGCGCGCATCTCCAACACGGAAATTCCCGGTGTGTCGTCAATAAAAAATCTCGCTTCGGAAAGTTTTCCGACCGCCTGCGCGATTCTGCCCCATTCGTCTTGAATCAAAAATCCAGTCCGAAAACGGTGCGCGTCAACTCTCGCCTCAGAACTGAGCATACGCATTACAAGCTGCTCTTTCGACATTTCGAGCGAGAAAACTGCGATCACGGCATTTTCCTGAACGGCTGCATTTTGTGCAATAGTTAAGCCTAAAGCCGTTTTTCCCATTGAAGGTCTTCCGGCGAGAATAATCAAATCCGTCGGCTGCAAACCGGAAGTTTTCTGATCTAAATCTGCAAAACCCGTCGCAAGTCCAGTGAGCGCGTGTGATTCGCGTTTGGCAAATTCCTGAACTTTCTGAAAGACCGTTTCGGCGACGGGTTGAATGTGTGAAAAACCTTGGCGCGTTCGTTCTTCGGCGAGCGCAAAGATCATTCGTTCGGCGTTATCTAAAATCGCGCTCGCATCGTCTTCTTCGGCTAAGGCTTCGCTCGTGATTTGATTGCAGACTTTTATTAAATTTCGGACGATTGATTTATCTTTGACGACTTTTGTGTAACTCGTCAGATCGGAAAAATGCGGCAGTCCGAAAGTTAAATTAGTAATCGTCGAAACGCCGCCGACCGAATCTAAAATTCCTTCTTTTTTTAACTCTTCGCCAATTAAAATCGGATCAATGCGCTGGCTTTGCTCGAACAGATTGACCATCGCTTTAAAGATTTGGCGATGCAAAGGTGAATAAAAATCTGCCGGCTGAAGTTGTTCGATGGCTTGAGCGATCAGCGCATTATCCAAAATAATCGCGCCTAAAATCGCACGTTCGCTTTCCTCACTCGACGGTAAAGGTTTTTCGAGATATTGTTCACGAACAGTGTTTGAGCCGTATGCCATATTTGTCAGCGGTTAATTGTCAGCAGTTTGCTGTTTTCGTTTTAAGGAAGATTAAAAATTATATAAGTAGCGTGAGATTATAGCTAACCGCTATTTTCTATCTGCCGACAATCAAAAAGACCGTGAGCCGAAACTCACAGTCTTTTTATGCTACAAGAAATAATCTAAACAGACAAAGTTAATTTGAATGTTTATTTTACGATTTCATATCTCGTTTATTCGTCGTTAGTTTCGTCTGCGTCTTCTGCATTTTCGGTTTCCGATGCATCATTTTCTTCCGTTTTCGCGGTCGCTTTTTTGTCTGCCTTGGCTTCCGGTTCGCCGCCTTCAGGAAGAACGGAAACCGGAACTTCCAAAATTACGTCGCGGTAAAGTCTGACCGGAACTGTAAATTCGCCCGTTTCTTTAATTACGTCCTTTAACTGCACCTGACGGCGGTCAATTTCGTAGCCTTTTTCGGTCAGAGCATTTGTGATGTCCATCGAAGTAACCGAACCGAAAAGCTGTCCGGTTTCGCCGACTTTGCGTTCAAATGAAAGCGAAATTCCGCTCATTTGTTCGCGCTGCGCTTCGGCGGTTGTCTGTTCGACAGCGGCTTTCTTCAATAAGTGTGTGCGTTCCTGCTCGACTTGTTTGATGTTGCCTTTGGTCGCTAAAAGAGCGAAACCGCGCGGAATTAAATAATTTCGTGCGTAACCTGCCTTAACCGTCACAATTTCGCCGCGTCCACCGATGTTTTCAAAATCTTCGCGTAAAAGTATCTTTGTTGTTGCCATAATATTTTATATGTTGATTTAACAATTAAGATTCAAGATCGAAAATCCGAAATCTTAAAATATTGCATCTTAAATTTTGAATCTTAAATTCTTAATCAGTTACGAACGGGATTAAAGCCATCGTTCGTGCGCGTTTGATCGCGGTGGCGATACGGCGTTGGTCTTTTGCCGAAACGCCGGAAATGCGGCGCGGCAAAATTTTTCCGCGTTCGGGAATGTAGCGGTTGAGAAAATCTACATCTTTCCAATCTACATATTCGGGAATGCTCTGGTAACGGCGGCGATTGTTATACCGCCGGGGCATTTTCTCCGCAACCGCTTCGTCGTTTGGGTCAATATCTCTGTCGTCAAATTTGTCGTTATCTTGATCTGCCATAACTTTTTATAAACTCCTTTAAAGATCGTAAATTGTGAATGGTAAATTGTGAATAGCATTTTTTTCTATTCACGATTCACAGTTCACGATTCACTATTCGCTGTAACCTTGTTCAGTTGATTCTAATTGTTGTTCGCTCTGACCGACGGATTTGCGGCGAGCCTTTCGGTCTTCGCGGCGGTCAACGATTCTTTGTGCGGCTTTACGTTCTTCGTCAACACGAACTGTAATATAACGGAAAATCAAATCGTTGACGCGAAAACGTCGTTCGAGTTCGGCAATTTCCTGTCCCGAACCTTCGATTTCCATCAGACAATAACGACCTTGCGTAAATTGTTTGATTTTATATGCCATCTGACGAACGCCCATATCGTCGGTTTTGACGATTTCGCCGCCTTCGTCCGAAACCAAAGTTCCGATTGCTTCGTTCAACTTTGTAATGTCTTCGTCCGTCGCTTTCGGATCGGCAATATACATTACTTCATAAACTCTTTTTTCTGCCATTTTATTCTCCAAGTTTTGTTAATTTTTGATAAACCAACAATTCAATTAAATTTTGCCATTGCCTTTTCGATTCCGTCGGCAATTATCGTTCTGACCGCTTCGTGCGCTTCATCTAAAACCTTTTCAACTTCCGAAAATTCCGCCTTTGAAAAATCGCCGAGAACGAATCTCGATGTATCGCCGATCGGATGTTCGGGCTGAATTCCGATTCTGACGCGGATATAATCTTCCGTGTGCAGACACGCCGTCATTGATTTTATGCCGTTGTGTCCGCCCGCCGAACCTTTCGGTCGCAGACGAATTTTTCCGAGCGGCAAAGCCAGATCGTCATAAACGACGATCAATTTTTCCGCCGTTCGCTCCGGCTTTTTCAATAGACACGAAACCGCTTCGCCGCTTAAATTCATAAAAGTCTGCGGTTTGACGAGTTCGACCGTTTGATTTTCAATTATCGCGCGTCCGATCAACGAACGGCATTCTTCGCGCTTAATCTGCGCTCCGTTTTCGCGCGCCAATAAATCTATCAGCATAAAGCCGAGATTGTGGCGCGTTTTTTCGTATTTCAAACCCGGATTTCCGAGTCCCGCGATCAGCCAATTTTCCGACATATCTTTGTTTGGAGTTCCAACTTCAGTTGGCTTTCCGCCGCGTTTCGCAGTCGGTTTCACACTTCGCTTCGCTTGTGTGAACCGACTGAAGTCGGAACTCCAAACTATTAACCTTCGTCAGATGAATCGCCTTCAGTTTCCGCACCTTCTTCGCCTTCTTCGCCAACGATTTCAGGTTGTTCGACTTCATCTTCCGGTGTCGGTTCGAGGTCGAGTTCTTTAATAAAGACGACCGACGCGACGACCGATTCCGGGTCTTCGTGAATTTCCACGCCTTCTTCGGTTTTCAAATCTGAAACGTGCAGCGGATGTTCAGCGGTAATGCCGGAAATATCAACTTCGATAAATTCCGGGATTTTGCTCGGAATACAAAGAACTTTGACTTCGCGCATCGCTTGCGACAAAACGCCGCCTTCTTCGTCGTCTTCGCCGAATTCCAATTCTCCGATAAAATGAAGCGGAATCGTAAGTTCCAGTTTTTCACCTTTTGCGATCCGGCGCAGATCGGCGTGGATTAATTTTCCAGTAATCGAATCAATTTGTCTGTCGTGAAAAATAACGTCGTTCGTGCCTTCGCTTTCGACATCGAGCGTGAAAACCGTATTAACTCCCGAATCCGAACGAAGAATCGCCGCCAGATCGCCGAGTTCGGCAACCAGCGAATAACTGTCTTCGCCGCCGCCGTAAACCGCCACCGGAACTTTTCCTTCACGTCTCAGACGACGCGATGAACTCGAACCGAGCGTCTCTCTTTTTTGTGCTTTAATTATAAATTTCTCTGCCATAAATTTTGTTAGTGGTTAGTGGTCAGTGGTCAGTGGTCAGTTGATTTTTGCAACTAACAACTAACGACCAACGACTAACATTTTCAAATAAACAATGACGAAACGCTGGTTTCATCGTGAATTGATTTAATTGCCCGCGACAATAAATGCGCGACGCTTAAAATTTCGATTTTTCCCGCATCTTTTAACGGCTGTGCTTTCTGCCTGAGCGGAATCGTATTCGTTACGATTATTTTTTCAACATACGAATTTCCCAGATTTTCAACCGCATTTCCCGAAAGAACCGCGTGCGAAAAACTCGCATAAATATGATTTGCGCCCGCTTTATGAAGTGCCGAAGCAACTTTGCAGATCGTTCCGCCCGTGTCGCACATATCGTCAACGATCAGGCAATTCTTCCCTTCGACATCGCCGACGACGTTCATAATTTCCGCGACATTTGCCTTTTCGCGCCGTTTGTCGCACAGCGCAAGTTCTGCATTCAGACGTTTCGCATATGCTCGCGCACGTTCTGCGCCGCCCGTGTCCGGCGAAACGACGACCAAGTCTTCAATCGGATTATCACGAAAATAATCAACAAAAATCGGCGCGGCGTAAAGATGGTCAACCGGAATATCAAAGAATCCCTGAATCTGCGAAGCGTGTAGATCAATCGTGACAACTCTGTCCGCTCCGGCAGTGGCGATCAGATTCGCCACCAACTTCGCCGCGACCGGAACTCGCGGACGATCTTTTTTGTCTGAACGCGCGTAACCGAAATACGGAATCACCGCCGTAACTCTTTCCGCCGAAGCGCGTCCGAAAGCGTCGAGCATAATCAGCAGTTCCATCAGATGTTTGTCGCTCGGCGGACAAGTCGGCTGAATGATAAAAACATCCGAACCGCGCACATTTTCTCCGATCTGAAAATTAAATTCATCATCGGAAAATCTATCATTCGTTGACAAACCGAGATCACAGCTCAAATGCTGGCAAATCTCTTCCGCCAATTTGCGGTGCGCGCTTCCCGAAAAAACTTTTAGACTTCCTGTTACGCTCATTTTTATTGAATAAAAAACAAAAAACGGACGATTTTGCAAAATCACCCGTTTCCGTAGTTAAAATTATAGAAAAAGAAAATGGCTGGGGCGGAAGGATTCGAACCTACGCATGCCTGGACCAAAACCAGGTGCCTTACCACTTGGCTACGCCCCAATGTCCTTTTACTTTTCAGAACTTTTTTATTAACCCGGAAACAACCGTCGGCATTCTTTCGGAAATGCCTTGCGATATTCATCGCTCGAAACAGTCGCTACGGCAAACTTTCGCCAATTTTTATATTTGGCTAGTTTTTCAACTGCATTTTGCCGTGTTTGTTCTTTGTCAAATATACCGAAAACGCTCGCTCCGCTGCCGCTCATCAAGGCTTGAATCGCGCCGTTCTTCAAAAGTTCGTTTCTAACTTTTTGAATTTCCGGTTCAGCGGAAAATATCACGTTTTCAAAATCATTTGTCAGAGCCGTTCGCCGTAAATCAACTTCGGCTGCCTTTCTCCGACAAACTTGGAGAATACTGACATTATCGTTTGTTGTCAAGTCCGATGCGTTTAACTTTTTATAAGCCGTAACAGTCGAAACATTTACATCGGGCGTTATGATCAAAAGAAATTTTTCTTCTAAATTCGGCAAAGATTCGATTTCCGTCCCGCGCCCTGAGCCGAGCGCAGTTCCGCCGCGCAAAAAAAACGGAACATCCGAACCGATCTTCGCCGCGATTTTTTCAAGTTCGTCAAATTCAATTTCTAATTCCCAAATTGTCACCAAACCGACCAACGCAACCGCCGCATTTGAAGAACCTCCCGCCAAACCGCCGGGCGACGGAATATTTTTTTCAAGATGAATCTTCGCGCCTGTTTTTACGTTAAATTTTTCGCGCAAAAATTTGGCAGCTTTAATTATCAAATTATTCTCATCAACCGGAATTCGTTCATCGTCGCAAGTTAAAAGGAGTTCGGCATTTTCAGAAAAGGTTAAATTGTCAAAAAGCGAAACGGTCTGAAAAACGGTGCAGATTTCGTGAAATCCGTCCGGTCTTTTTCCTGAAATATTCAAAAACCAGTTAATTTTCGCAAACGACGGTATTTTTAATTCCAATTTCGACACTATTAAAGAAGTATAAAAATGCGATATTATTAGCAACTTGCGCTGTCGGATTTTTCGGTTTTGGAACTTTTCAGATTATTTGATCGTAATTTTTGGCGATAAACAAATTTCATTTCGAGAGAAAAAACATTATGAGAAAATCCCTTTTACTTTTATTGGTGCTGACAATATTTATGAGTTTAAATACAAATTTAGATGCCCAGCTTCCGCCGCTTATTGACCGGAAGATTCTTTTTGACAACCCGGAAATCGCCGGAACGCAGATTTCGCCGGACGGGAAATATATTTCGTTTCTGAAACCTTATAAAGATACGCTGAACATCTGGGTTAAGAAAACCGACGAAGATTTTGACAAAGCAAAATTGCTGACCGACCGCACAGACCGCCCTGTTTCGAGTTATTTCTGGTCGCGTAACGGGAAATATATTCTTTTCGTGCAGGACAAAGCGGGCGACGAGAATTTTAATGTTTACGCGATTGACCCGTCGGAAAAACCTGCGGAAGGCGCGGCTGTTCCGCAGGCGAGAAATATCACGGACGCACAGAATGTTCGTGCAATGATTTTCAGCGTTCCGCGTTCGGATTCGGATTTGATGTATGTCGGTTTGAACGACCGCGACAAAGCGTGGCACGATGTTTATAAAGTTAATATCTCGACGGGAAAACGCGAACTTATCTTGAAAAATGAAGATCGTCTCGCCGGAGTTATTTTCGACAACGCCGACAAAATGCGGCTTTCGATCAGAACTCCGCAAAACGGCGATACGGAAATTTTGTCGCTCGACGGCGAAAAACCGAAAGTCATCTATTCGTGCGGCGTTTTTGAAACTTGTTCACCGATTCGTTTTCATAAAGACAACAAAAGAGTTTATATTCAAACAAATAAAGGAAATCCCGATTTGATCGAACTCGCGCTTTTAGATGTGGCGACGGGAAAAACCGAAAAAGTCGAAAGCGACCCGGAAAAGAAAGTTGATTTCGGCGGCGCGTCATTTTCCGATCTGACGGACGAAATAATTGCGACTTCTTATGAAGATTCACGCGAACGGCTTTATTTTAAGGACAAAAAATACAAAGCCGATTACGATTTTATTAAAAAACAAGTCGGCGACGCGGAAGTTTCGATGAATTCCAGCACGAAGGACGAAACGAAATTTATCGTTGCGACGCACAGCGACACCGATCCCGGAACGGTCTGGTTTTACGACCGCAATGCGAAAAAACTTTCGAAACTTTATGAGGCGCGTGAAAACTTAAAACGCGAATATCTGTCGCCGATGAAAGCCGTTACTTACAAATCTTCCGACGGTTTGGAAATTCCGGCATTTTTGACCGTGCCGAAAGGAGTCGAAGCGAAAAATCTGCCCGTCGTTATTTTCCCGCACGGCGGACCTTGGGCGCGTGATAGTTGGGGTTACAACACGTTCGCGCAATTCCTCGCCAATCGAGGTTATGCGGTTTTACAGCCGAATTTTCGCGGTTCGACGGGTTACGGCAAGAAATTTATTGATGCCGGAAATCTGCAATGGGGCGACAAAATGCAGGACGATATTACTTGGGGCGTGAAATATCTCGTTGACCAAGGCATCGCCGATCCGAAGCGCGTCGGAATTATGGGCGGAAGTTACGGCGGCTACGCAACTTTGGCGGGCGTTACATACACGCCGGATCTATACGCGGCGGCGGTCGCCATCGTCGCGCCGTCGAATTTGATTACTTTGCTCGACGCGATTCCGCCGTATTGGGAAGGTTTCCGTGTCGTGTTTTACAAAAGAATGGGCGATCCGAACACGCCCGAAGGCAAAAAAGAATTGATGCGCCAATCGCCGCTTTCACACGCTGACAAGATCAAAACGCCGTTGATGGTCGTCCAAGGCGCGAACGATCCGCGAGTTAATAAACGCGAATCCGATCAGATCGTCATCGCGCTTCGTGATCGAAAATATCCGGTCGAATATCTCGTGGCAGACGACGAAGGACACGGTTTTGCGCGTCCGGTCAATAATCTGGCGATGATCGCGGCGGCTGAAAAGTTTTTGGCAAAACATCTCGGCGGACGTTATCAGGAAGAAATTTCGCCTGATGTCGCCAAGCGTCTGAAGGAAATCACGGTTGACCCGAAAGATGTGAAACTGAGCGAAAAAGTTGACGCTTCCAAACTTCCCGAACCGAAACCAGTCGCCGATCTGAAAGCCGGAACAACAAAAATGGACGCGAAAATCGCGATGGGCGGTCAGGAAATTCCGCTTTCCATCAGTTCGGAATTCAAAGAGGAAAAAGAAACGTGGGTAATCACCGACACCGTGCAGACTCCGCAGGGCGAAATGAAGGAAATCACGGTTTTGGACAAAGCCACGTTGACCGTCAAAAAACGCACGATCAATCAAGGCGGAATGATTATCGAATACGACGTAAAAGATGGAAAAGCAGTCGGTTCGATGGGCGGAAAACCCTTCGAAGTTAATCTCGGCGGCGTTTTGATCGCCGACGGCGCGGGAACTTACGATGTCATTGCGACGCTTCCTTTAGAAGAAGGCTACACGACGACGATTCGCAATTTCAACGTCCAGACGCAAAAGCCGGAAACGAGAATCTTAAAAGTTGTCGGAATGGAAAAAGTCACCGTTCCCGCCGGAACTTACGACGCTTACAAAGTCGAAAGCGTTTTAAGCGACAACGATGCCGACAAAACGACGATTTGGATTTCAAAAGACAGGGAAGTGTTGAAAATCCAATCAGTAATGCTGCAAATGGGCGGCGCGATTATGACGGCTGAGAAGAAGTAAGTGGAAGGCGGACTGGAGCGCAAGCGTCCCCGCTTGCAGTGAGCGTCGCTTCGGCGCGAAAAGTGCTTGATAACTCGAACGCCGTAATTACCAAGCACTTTTTCGTGCTATCGCACTCATTGCAAGCGGGACGCTTGCGCTCCAGTCTAATTATTTACCGCTTCGTGGTTGTTTTGCATCGGTTAAAATCACGAAATCTCCCAAACCCGCATCTTTTTCCTTATCGAAATTCTGAAAATCGTCTTCGTAGCGCATCGTTACGACGAGGACGCGCGTTTTCGGTTTGAACTTCAAAAGCTGTTCGACTGTTCCGAGACGGCTTTCGGTGTGAAAACTTCCGTTCAGATGAATTATCAGCGAATTTTTCTCTAAATGTTTAGCGATCGAATCCGCCATTGTTGCATCCCATAAAGTTTGTGAATTGAGAATATTCGAGCTTCCGTGTCCGCCCATTAGCGCGTTGAATTTATCGGAATAAGTTTTTGAAGATTCGGGAAACGGCAGCGGCGCGAACCAATTTTTCGCTTCCGGCGAGAGTTTTTCCAGTGATTCACGACCGAGGCGCGAGACCATATTGACGTAACGGCGCGGCGCGTTTGCGGCGATCACGGGCAGATTTTTCTCCTTCGCCAATTCGACGAGCGGACGATAATCCGTCTCGTAATTTCCCCACGGACGCGACGCGGCGAGAAATTGTTTTTCGGGAATTAAATCTTTCAAATATTCGTCCAAAACAACCTGCACATCGCGCTCGAACATCTCCATCGAAAGCGCGGTTTTTCTGTCTTTTCCGTATTTTTCGAGCGCGGCTTTGAAAATCTCGAACTGCAACTTGTGCGCGACCGAATCATCGTGCTGTTCGCCGAGAAAAACGACATCGGATTTGCCGATTGCTTCGACGATTTTATCCAGATCAGCCGGATTTCCTTTGCCGTCAAAAATGCTGTAATTTTGCGCGAAGGTTGAAAAAGTCATCGTTAATAAAATCAAAAATAAAATAAAAAGCCTGCTCATATAATTTCACCAAACTTTGCAAAGTTTATTATGGAAATATAAATTCTCAAAACTCCGCAAAATCGGCAAGTCTGGAAAACCGACGGCATTTTGGGTTATCATATAAACAAGAGGTTTTCGATTACGTGAACACATCGAAAAGATTTTGGGGGAAAATTCACTATTTCGGTCGTGAACGGAAAACGGTTTTTTATTGGAGAAGATTTCTTTCAATTTTTAGTCGGAACATTATATTTGTTGTTCCCATTTGTTTCCATCTATTTTGTTTTGTTCACATTAAATTGGAACAAAAGACAAAACCTTTTATCCGACAGTTGGTTTGTATTTATCGCGTTGCTGGCGTCGAGTTTTGTTGCTTCGTTCGTTGTTGCTTTAATTGAACATAACCGTTTGATTGAAATTGAATCTTTTGCGGTTTCTATAATTTCGATATTTCTCGCAAATGTTTTTGCTGTAACTGCCGTTTTATATTTTAAATTACGAGCAAAAGCGGAAGATCTATCTGTCACCGGCAATTTAGCAGATGATAAAACCGGCAATGTCGGCATCATAAAAATATGGCAAACGTCGGTGATTGTCAGTTTTATGACTTTGGTTATGGTGGCGAGTTTATTTTTTGCATTGCAGGACATTTCGCAAAAATTGGAAGGTAATAAAAAAGGCAAAAATGGTGTTTCTTTCGGTGTTTATGATTGATAATTAAAAGTTATGGAAAATTTGATCGAATCGAATCCGAAAATAATGTTCGGCAAGCCTGTGATTAAAGGAACAAGAATCACGGTCGAATTAATTCTGGAAAAAATGGGCAACGGCGAAACGGTTGATGAAATTTTGTCTTCTTATCCGCACCTCGAACGCGAACAGATTTTGGCGTGTGTGAAATTTGCGCGAAAATCTTTGAGTTTGGAAACGCATTACCCGACGGCGACCGTATGAAAATTTTAGCGGACGAAAATATCGAACGCGAATTTATCGAGGCGTTGAGAGAAGCAAAATTTGATGTTTTAGCGGTTTGAGAAAGTTATATCGGTTTTGCCGACGACGAAATTTTACAGATTGCAGTTGATGAAAAAGCGGTAATTATGACTTACGATACGGATTTCGGCGAGTTGGTTTTTCGTTTTAACTTAAATACGCACGGCATAATTCTTTTACGTCTGAGCGGTTTGAGTTTAGCTGAGAAAATCAATAAAACAATTCTCGCTATCCGCAAACACGAAGCTGAACTCGAAAACGCTTTTACGGTAATTTCGGAAAATTCCGTGCGAATCAGAAGGAGTTTTTAGAAAATTTATGCGACATATTCACCATTCAATTTTGCTTTTGATTTGCCTGACGGTTTTGTTTTCCGCTCCTTGTGTTGAAGCACAGGAAAAACAATGTATAAATCAAATGGATAGATGGTCAAGTGGAAACGAAACTAATCTTTCGGGTGCGGTTAAATCAATTCGCGTCGAAGAACAAATTTATGAGTCTGAGGGTGATTTTCTTTCAATGAGCGATAAACCTCAGTTGAAAGAAAGATTTGAATTTGATCGACAAGGAAGGAAAATCGAAGATTATACATATACGACAGACGGTCGAGAATCACCTAAAAGCGTTTCGGTCTATAACGAAAAGAATTGGCTTATCAAAAATGATACTTTCAGCGCATTGAGCAACAAACCTTATTTGCAAACGAGATACACTTACGATGATTTTGGGAATGTTACAGAAATCGCCCAATATAATATTGAAGATAACGAATTGTTGCAAAAATGGGTTTTTACGAATGATTTACAGAAAAGATATTTCGAGTTTGCCGATTTCGATTCGAGAAATAAACAAAGAATGCGTGTCGGTTTCAAAAGAGATGAAAAATGCAGGCTTGTAGAGATTTTTTCTTATCAGCTTGACGATAAATTAGGAGTAAAAAGCGTTATTTCATTTGATAAAAACGATGTCCCAATTTCGGTTGTAAATTACTCAAACGCAAATGAAGTTCTTAGTAAAAGAAAATACGAGTACGAATTTGATAGTCAGGGAAATTGGACAAAGAAATCAGATTTTGAACTGAGAGAAAAGGAAGGAAAATCTGATTGGAAACTGATGAATGTAGTTTATAGGAAAATAGAATATTACAGTTCAAAATAAAAGAGGCAATAATTATGACAGACGAAAAAAATCCATTAGGTTTGAAAAAGATACATCATCTCGAATTCTTCGTCGGGAATGCGAAGCAGGCGGAGTTTTATTACCGGAAGGCGTTCGGGTTTTCGCGGGCGGCTTATACGGGACTCGAGACGGGCAATCGGGAGACGACGAGTTATGTGATGCGGCAGAATCGCGTCAATCTCGTTTTTACCACGCCGCTGTCGCCCGATCATTTCGGGAGCGAGCATATTAAAATTCACGGCGACGGCGTTTACGACATTGCGTTTCAGGTCGAAGATGCCGATCACGCTTACGCGGAAGCGATCCGGCGCGGCGCGAAATCGGCGATGGAACCGCACGATATGACGGACGAAAACGGCAGTGTCAGACGCGCGGCGATTCACACTTACGGCGACACGATTCACTCGTTTATTTCCTACGCGCCGCAGCCGAAACCGCAGCTCGTCGGCGAGACGGTCGGCGATAAGTCAATGAATCTGACCGCCGTTTCGCACGCTTCGGCGGCGGCGACCGCGCCCGAAGAAGATAAATACTGCTATTCAGGCGCGTTTTTGCCCGGATTTACGGCGACCGATGTGGTTGGCGAAGATGTCGGCGTGGTTTTGATTGACCACACGGTCGGCAACGTCGAACTCGGCAAAATGAACGATTGGTGCGATTTTTACCGCGACGTTCTCGGATTTTTCCGCTACATCACGTTTGACGACGACGACATTTCGACCGAGTATTCCGCGCTGATGTCCATCGTGATGAGCGACGGCGGACACAATATCAAAATGCCGATCAACGAACCGGCGGAAGGCAAAAAGAAAAGCCAGATCGAAGAATATCTCGATTACTACAAAACGCCGGGCGTTCAGCACATCGCGCTGTTGTGCAAAGACATCGTGGCGACCGTCACGAAATTACAGGAAAACGGCGTGGAATTTCTGCGCGTTCCCGATTCGTATTACGACGAAATCCCGGCGCGCGTCGGCGAAATTGACGAAAACATCGAAGATTTGAAACGTCTCGGAATCCTCGTTGACTGCGACGAAGAAGGTTATCTGTTACAGATTTTCACCAAACCCGTCGAAGATCGCCCGACCGTTTTCTTTGAAATCCTCCAACGCAAAGGCTGCAAAGGCTTCGGCAAAGGAAACTTCAAAGCCCTGTTCGTTTCAATCGAAGAAGAACAGGCGAAACGCGGAAATTTGTAAAAATTAACTGCTAAAGGAAAAAAAAAACTCCCCTCCTTCCCAAGGAGGGGTGGTGCTTCAGCGGCGGGGTGGTTTTCTCGTTGCACATTCGAGAATACTGACAAGAGCAACCACCCCTGCGCTGGCGCGCTGTCCCCTCCTTGGGAAGGAGGGGAACTAATAATTACATAAATATATGTCGGAATCTGAAAACAAAAAGCGGGTAAGGATAAATAATCTGCCGCACTTGAAAACATTCAGACGAGAATTGAGAAATAATTTGACACCGGCGGAGTCGAAACTTTGGAAAGTTGTGCAAAACAAAAATTTCGAGGGCAGAAAATTTCGCCGTCAACAAAGCGTTGGGAATTATATATTGGATTTTTACTGCCCGTCGGAAAAACTGGCAGTCGAACTCGACGGCGAAGTCCATTTCGAAGACAACGCCCGCGCCTATGACCGTGAACGCAGATTGTTTTTAGAATTCTACGGCATAAAAGTTTTACGTTTTGAAAATAAAAGAGTGTTTGAAGACTTGGAATGGATGCTCGACGTGATAAAAAACAACTTCGGTTGGAATAAAAAATAAAAAAGCTCCCCTCCTTCCCAAGGAGGGGAAAATGCCTTCAGGCATAGGGGTGGTTTCTTCGTTTCACTTGATTTTTAAGTAAGAAAAAACCACCCCGTCGCTTCGCGCCACCCCTCCTTGGGAAGGAGGGGAACTTTTTTTCATGTTTTTTTACTTTTATTGATGATTATGTTTCTTCGTGATAATTCCGCAACGAATTTGTCTGAGTTGACGGCGATTTCCTGCGGGATCGCGCCGCGTTTGGTGATTTCACCGTTGGCGGACATCTGAGCGATGATCGAGGCGGGAAAGGCGGTCGTTCGCATCATCGCGCTTAAACCCGTCTGCTCGTCTTGTTTGTCCACGATGTCATAACGCAGAGTTTTCGGCTTGCCGTCTTTGATGCCTGCAAAATCCAGACGCACGAGAACGTAATCCGGTTCGTCGTGCGGGAGATTTTCTTCTAAAAGTTTGCCGAAAAGTTTACGCGGGACGACGTTTTGAAAATCGGCAAAAACCGCATCGCTCGAACATAAGCCGAGTTCGATCATCGCTTTGAACTTTTCGCAGTGTCCGGCGTAGCGGATGGTTTTGTAATCGAGATTTTTTATTTTGCCGTTGAATGTGTCAGGCAAGGTCGAAGTGCCGCCGGAAGTCTGGAACGCTTCGAGAGCCGGGAAGTTTTCAAATTCGAGCGATTCGAGTTCGGTCATTGATTCGACTTCCGTGATCTCGCCGTTTCGGATGACACGCGCGCTTTCGATGTATTCGTTTATCAAACCTTCGACCGAAAACACGAGTTGATAATCGAGCGGCGGTTTCGGATTTTGCGGCAGACCGCCGACTCTGATGCGGATTTCTGATATTTCGTCGAAGTTTTTCGCGCCGTGCATCGCTAAAATCGAAACCATTCCGGGCGCGAGTCCGCAATCGGGAATAATGCTGATCCCGGCGCGTTCGGCTTCGTCATTGAGCGCGAGTTGTTCGTCAACGACGTAATTGTTCCCGCCGAGATCGCAGAAATTGCAGTTCGCTTCGATGGCAAGGCGCGAAAGCGCGAGATTATACCAGTAATTGACGCACGAAATCGCCGAATCGTGATTTTTCAAAAGTTCGAGCGTCGCCGCTTCGTCTTCGATGTCGAGCAAAACGCAGTTTAATTTGTCGGAATTGATGCCGTTCCTGACGGTTTCGAGTGCGCCTTTGTGTTTGTCCGTGATCGTTACCGATTCGACATCGGGCGAGTTGTAGATCAGATCGTAAGCCGCGCCGTAACCCATTCTGCCCGCGCCGAGAATTAATATTTTCATTAAACGAAATTTAAAATCTAAAATCCAAAATCGAATTACCAATCTTCCCACTCATCAGGTTTTTGTTCGGCGAGAGTTTGGGCGGCGAGTTCAAATACTTTTTTCTTCCAGAGCCGCAAAGATTCGGTCAATTGCAATGCGGCTTGCGGATGTCCCGGATTTCGTTCGAGACGAATCACTTCGGCTTTGACCGTAACTTCGTCATTCGGGTTTTCGGTTACGGTTAAATTGACTTTGCTGCCGACGGACGGCAAATAGTTTGGCAGATAAACCAACGCGCCCTGCGGTCCGACGTTTTCCGTCAAACCCTCTTCGGTTACTTTGTTTCCGTCCGTGTCCTTCCATTCCACTCTGATCGGAAACGAAATGACAAGACGCTTTCCGCGCCGTCTTTCTTGCATATATGATTATTTTCTCCCTTGTTTATTCTGTAGAAACTGTAGAAAATGAGCGGCGAAACAACGCTCGCTCACCCGTTAATTTACAACACTTTGCGGATATTTCAAAAGCAGAGATGGACAAAGCGGGCTTTGCTCGACTTTACACGCCCGTTTTTCTGTGTTAATTTCATAAACTGTTTTAGCACAATTGCTGAAACGGCGGATTTAAAAACATTTTAATTCACTAATTTATTATAAATTTTAAAAACTGAACGGCTGATTCCTAAGAAAGATCTACCGTTTTTTTATTTACACATATATAGGAGCATTTTTATTATAATGAGAAATTTAGCTAAAAGCGGCGTGGTTCTAACGTTGTTTATTTTACTCGTAGGAGTTTTCTTCTACGAAAGACACGTCGGAGCAGTAACCCTAATAGCGAATGTATCGCAGGAAAATAATATCCAGGAAAATCAACTCTCCCAAGAAGAAAACCAAATCCCACAAGACAATCAAATCCCACAGCAAGATCAAGACACAAACCGACAAACAGCAAAGAAAGCAGAATCAAACGAAGTAGAAACACAAGATATAGACGTAGATGTCGAAGACGAAGCCGGAAATATGCGTAGTTTTCGCGCAACTGCTTATTGTTTGCGCGGGAGAACGGCTTCAGGCGGCAGCGTCCGTCGCGGAATCGTCGCGGCTGATTCAAGAGTTTTACCGCTCGGCACTCGTATCACGATGGATGCCGGAAAATACAGCGGAACATATTTAGTCGCCGACACGGGCGGCGCAGTCAGAGGAAATAAATTAGATGTTTGGGTTCCGAGTTGTTCCGAAGCAAGAACTTTCGGTCGCCGAACCGTTAAAGTGAAAGTCCACGGCAAACGCAGAAAAAAATAAACCGGAAAGTAAAATCCGCTAATTACAATTGAATATTTAAAGCCGTCTGAAAATAGTTTCAGACGGCTTTTTTACTGCGTGTAATGTAATTTTGGAAAGTTTGTTAAATAAATTTAATTTCTAAACAATCCGTAGAGCGGATGAAAGAGTTTAGCTAATATGCGATCAGCGATGTAGAAGAGATCAGAAAACAAACTCAGCCTTCGTGCAGGCGACAGATTCGATGCGCCTGCACGAAGACTGAAAACAAAATCATAAAAAGCTACAGGCTACCGCTTGTAGATAAACTCTGATGTTCGCTCTGCGGATTGACAGGAATAATAAGCATAAACAAACATACTTAAATTGTTTTGGTATTAAGTTGTATTTATATTTCGGCTGCGATTTGCGCCGCGATTTTAGCGTTGTTTTTAAGAAGTTCGATGTTTGCCTTGAGGGTTTTGCCGCCGCTTTGAAATGACATTTCGGATAATAAAAACGGCGTTATCTCTTTTCCCGCGATGTTTAATTTGTCGACTTTTTTAAGCGATGATTCTAAAAATCGTTCGAGTTCCGGTAATTCTATCTCGAATTCCGAAGGCACGGGAACGGTCACTAAAATGGCGTTTTGTAATTTCAGTTCATCACGCGCTTTTACAATGTCGGCAATCTCCGGTGCGGAATTTACGGTTTCATCAACTTCTAATCCGCTTTTCGTCGAATAAAATGCGGGCATTTCTTCGCATCCGTAACCGAGAACAGTTACGCCGTGAGTTTCGAGCCATTCGCGCGTTGCGGGCAAATCCAAAACGATCTTTGCGCCCGAACAGACGACCGTGATCGGCGTTTGTGCGAGTTCGGGCAGATCAGCCGAAACATCATTCGCAAAACCGCGATGCACGCCGCCGATGCCGCCCGTCGCAAAAACTTTTATTCCTGCAAGATGAGCAATAAATGAAGTCGTCGCCACGGTCGTCGCACAATTTAATTTTTTCGCCACGGCAACCGATAGATCGCGCCGCGAAATTTTTCTGATTTCTTTTGAAGTTGCGAGAGTTTCGATTTGTTTTCCATTCAAACCAATGTGAAATTCGCCATCGAAAACGGCAATCGTCGCGGGAATCGCACCGTTTTCGCGGATTACATTTTCGAGTTTTACAGCAGTTTCGAGATTTTCGGGATACGGCAAACCGTGTGCGATAACGGTTGATTCAAGCGCGACGACAGGTTGATTGTTAGTAAGCGCGACGGCGACTTCTTCGTTGAAATTAAGCATAGAGAAAAATGGAAAACGGAAAGTGGAAAATGGAAAATATTAAGTTCTTGGCTAATAATTCCCATTTCCTGCTTTTCTATTTATTTAATCATTTTCCCAATCCGACTCAAGCGCGGATTTGTAATACAGCCGAGCATACCGCCATCCGAAGCACCGCGATCACACGACCAATAGACGAACATCGCTTGACCGATTATCAAGTTTCGCGGAACAAATCCCCAAAAGCGGCTGTCCTCGCTGCGGTCGCGGCTGTCGCCCATTACGAAAAAACTGTCCTCTGGAACTTTCGTGATTTTCCCTGAAACACCGAATTCGTAGCTTTCTCTCGTTGCGGTTCGTCCTTCGAGAACAGGTTTCATTGTATTTTCCGAATAATAAACGCTGTATTTTTCATCAGGCTTTTGTTCTTCGAATTCAGTCGTCGTAAGTGCCGAAATATCATCGTCGGCATCGCCGATTATTCGATGTTCGGGAAGCAAGTTGCCGTTTATAAAAACTTCATTATTGCGAAATTCAACCGTGTCACCCGGCATTCCTACCACACGTTTTACATAATTTATTTGATAAGGAACGATGCCGCGCGAACTGTCCATTCGCGGATGAAGTTTGTTGCCCGGATATTTAAAAACGATAATGTCACCGCGCTCGATTTTGCGTTGCGGAAGAAAAGGCAAAGTTTGACCGCCCGGCGCGTAAACGAATTTATTGACTAACAGGTAATCGCCGACGAGAATTGTATTTTGCATCGAGCCGGTCGGCACGGTTACGGCTTGAACGATAAACGTCATTCCGAAAATCGCCATAATCAATGTGACGACCAATGACTCGAAATACTCGCGGAAAACCGTCTTCGGCGGACCTTTCGGCTTTTCTTCGGCGGATTTTGTTTCTTGCGCTGTTTCTTTGCTCATATAAATTTAAAATACGATACGGACAAAAACTTAGTTGCGGAAAATCATTTAAAAGATTATCGTTCGCCGCGAGCCATTTCGGTCTCGGTCTCGAGTTTGACCCCAAGTTTTCGATAACCGGGTTGATCGAATGTTTCGATCCAACGCAACGCTTCGTCGAGAATTCTCAATTGATATTGTTTCCAGCCCGCTTTTCCCGCGACTTCGCCGAATTCACCGACATAAAAAGCCGTGCGCGGCGGGCGCACTTTGTCCGTAATTCCCCGATCAACAGAAAGTAACATCGTCGGAATGTTTGCCATTTCAAGGGCGCGGGCGATGATGCCGAGCGTCTGATGACAAAGGCGCGTTGACGGAATTAAAAGCGCGGCTTGAACTTCGTAGCGCGTAAGCCTTTCGGCAAGTTTCGGCGCGAGTTCTTCGGCGACTCGCACGGCGTTTGGAATGTAACTGCTCAAACTCCACCAGACGTGATTTAATCTGCCGATAACGGCGTTCGCTTCATATTCGAGCAGGCGTTTAATCGGAATCTGCGCGTTCATATCTTCCAAAACCGCCGCCGGATCGTAGCCTTTCGCCGCATATAATAAATCTTCCGCTTCAATTTCAATCGGAATTTCCTTATAACTCAAATCGCCGTCTTTCGCTGTCAGATCGAACGGTTCTGTGCCGTCAATATAAGCTCCGGCGGACGAGATCAACGCCAGATTGAGCATCGGAAGCGCACGCCGCGCCGGTGTAAACGGTGCGTGAACGTTTTCGACAAACGGGTAATTCGATAAGTTTTCGTTCCCGTTCCAACGACGGAAACGGTCGGAAAATTCGCCTCTTTTTTCAATAAGTGCCATAAATTATTTGGTTTTTGATTTTTGATCTTTCATTAAAGAATTTGACTCGAAAACTTAAACTTCTCGAAATAAAACTTAAAAAAATCAAAGATCAGAGATTATTTTCTAGTGAACAAATTCGTTTGAAAAATCGAAATCTTTTGAATTTTTTACAGTTTTTGCGCCGGAAAATGTTTTTCGTGAAATGATAAAAAATACGATCAGCGCGGCGATAATTGCCGTAACCAAAGCCCAGACGGAATACTGATGCAAAGTATTGAATTGAATTCTCAACGGGTCTTCGAGTGCGACTTCCTCAATCGGTTTGCCTAACTGCGATCTGATCGAAGACATCCAAAAACCGATTACGAATTGCCCGACAATACACGCCGCCGTCATTATTATCAGCAAAATTCTTTCCGTCCAAAGCGCAAATTTATTTATTCCGTCTTGTTTGAAAAACGATGTAAGAAGCAAAACCGCGCTGATTATCAAACCGCTGATATTTACTATTAAAAGCGTTCTTGAAACAATTGAACCAGCCATTTCGCGCGATTCCAAAACGGCGAACGCGCTCGGCGCAACCGCGAAACTGAAAAAACACGCCGCGCCGATCCAAATTCCGATCAATAAAAGCCTAATATCAGATAAAAATTTCATTAGATTTCTAAAACCCAGTTTATTATGAATTTTTTCGGGCGAAATGACAAAACCCGAACCTTAAATTAGAAATATAAAAAACTTCCTTGATTTTAGTCTTGTTTTAACGCATAATTCTAATGACAAACAATGTTGCTTGTTTGTGCGCTTCATTTCTAATTCTTCATATCCAAAACCCGGACATTTCGCAAAAATTCGATGAAACAAAATAATAAAGGTATAATTACGTCGTTATTTATCTCTGCTCTGATTGGCATAATAATCATTCCGATTTGGCTTTACGCGGCAAAATCATTTGCGCTTTTACTTGAAGTTGTAAATTCGTCGAATACTGAATTTCATTGGTGGAAAGGCGCAGTTTTAATTGCCGTCGCCGTTTTGTTCGGTTTCCTTGCGGAAAAAATTAGTGTTAAACGACTTGTGCTGTATGTCGTAAGTTTTATTTTTTTGTGGTTTATCGTCAGCGTTGCCGCCAATACATTTTTTAATATTTCGCTGCTCTTTGTTCCGATGTCTTTAACGATTTTATTAACGATTTCGGTTGTTCATTTGAAAAAACTCTGGTTGATAGATGCAGAACTCACCGAGAAACTTTTAACTCTTGCCTCAAGCGGACATCTTTTGGAATTGAAATCGGCAGACTCGCGTATTGAAAGTGGTCTGAAACTTCTCGAAACGATTTTGCCTTTATCCGAAGCCGTCGTTTTCCGACACGAACCGAACGGAGATTTAACACCTGTCGGACGTTCGAGAAACGGAAATAAATCAGAGTCCGCAGTGGCACGCCAGAATGATTGGCGCGAAATTGTAAAGCTCTGTGAAGAAGCATTGGAAACGCGGACGACCGTTATAAAAAATGACAAAAACAAAGAAGATGCGGCGCAAGTTGCACTTCCGTTAATTTGCGAAGATGTCGTGGTCGGCGTTTTAGCCGTCAAATCGGGCGGCGAATTTGAAAATGCGGATTTGTATTTATTGGAAGCCTTTAGCGGACAACTTGCACGAAATTTTCAGCGGCTCGAACTCAGAAGTCGCAAATTGCCACATCAATCCTGGTGGAATTTCATTTCTACATATTCGGCTGAAAACAGGCTCGCTACAACCGATCTGATTCAGGGAATTCTCAAAGAACAATCGTTCAGTACGGTGGCGAGTTCTTATTTAAAAGAAGCGCACGCCATCGCATATCTTGACGGAACACTGGCGTATGTCAACCGGAAAATGCGGCACATTGCAAAATTAGACGTGAACCAAATCAATCAACTGGATATTTTTCGTCTTCTCGAACGCTTCAAAACCGAAGTTTTTAACGAACCGAGCATCGCACTTCGCCGCGTCTTACAAACCGGAGACACATTTCATTCGGAACTCGAATTTCCCGAAGACAATAAAACTTTGAAAATGCAAATCAGTCTCGTTAAAGTTCCCGATGAAGGCACTTCGATTCACGATACGAATGTCGCTCTCAAACCGGCGTGTTTTTTGCTTACTTTTCACGATATTTCCGCTATTAAAGAAAACGCCAGGCTTCGCAGCGATATGGTCAGCTTAATGTCGCACGAACTTCGCACACCGATTACGAGCATTCAGGGATTTGCGGAAATTTTGCTTCTTGATGATACGCACAGTGAGGAAACGCGCGAATATCTCGAAATTATGGTCAACGAATCTCAACGTCTTTCTAAAATGCTCTCGACGTTTTTATCAGTTTCAAATCTTGAGCAATCCGATAAACAGGAAGTTACAAAATCGCCCGTCAAACTCGACACAATGGTCAGTCAAGTCGTCGGCGATTTCCGAGAAACCGCCAAACGCAAACGAATTCGTCTCGTCGAACAGACAAAAACACCGATTCCACCGGTCGCAGGCGATCAGGGATTAATTCGCCGCGCTATTTCAAACTTAATTGATAATGCCATAAAATACAGTCCCGAAAGAACTTCCGTAATTGTCTCGACAATTCTGGAAGCCGATTTTCTGCGCGTCGTCGTCGAAGATCGCGGTTACGGTGTACCGACGAGCGAACAGGAAAAAATCTGGCAGAAATTTTATCGCGTCGCCCGCGACGGGCAAGACAAAGAAGAAGAATCAACCGGTTTAGGACTATCGCTCGTTAAAGAAGTAATCGAACAGCACGGCGGCGAAGTTTACGTAGAATCGGAAAACGGACAAGGTTCAAAATTTAGTTTTACTCTGCCGCGACTGTAAAAATTTATAAATTATAAATTGCAGATTTTCAATGTCAAACAAATTTGTAGTTCAAAGTTTATTTGGAAAATTTATCTTTTGAAAACAAAATCCAGCTGTTCACGCAAAATATCTGCTGAAAAATCACGCCGTATTTCTATTTTTTCGACATCTTTTCCCGCGTCGAGAAGATTTCCGATATTTTCCGTAAAAAAATCTTTTTCCGGTTCGAGTTTGTTTACATCCAATTCTTCAAACGCTAATTTATTCATCAAAACGTCGAACGCTTCTTTTCGCTGCGAAAGATTTATCACGGTCATTTCATCAAAAGAATCGCCGATTTTTTCGATGTTTTCATTATCATTTTTTCGCTCGCGCAAAATGATTTTGCGCAGCAAACCGGGACTGTTTGAAAAGATTAAATCATCGTCGTCTAAAACATAAGCAATTCCCCAACCGAGCGTCGGCGGATTCAATTCGCGCCACGTTTTGCCGTTTTCGGTTTTCGTTTCCCAATTTATTTTCGCCGATTTTCCGGCAATTATCAGTTCATCTTCAAGATTTTTCGCCAGCAGGTTTTCAAGTTTTTCGTTGTTTAATTTGTTCGGGTTTTCCAGAGTTAAAACGGCGATTCTTCTAAATTCCATTAAAAGCGGCGCAGGCATAATTTGCGGATTCACCGCGCTCAAAACGATTTTCGGCTGCGCCTGCGCGAGGATTTCGCGCAGAGAATTTGAAAAATCTTCATTGCTTGTAAACATTTCCGGTTCGACGAGAAAATTTTCTTCTTCAACATCAATTTTCTCGTCGAATTTCTCACCCAGATAATCGTAATCGTGCCAACCGATTTCGCTCGACAAACCAAAATCCGTGTAAGCGAAATCATTCGAATTCCAAGAAGGTTTTTTTTCGGCAAACTGTGGCTTTACAGAATTTTCAAAAAGCGTTTTGTAAATCGCATCTTCATTATTTTCAATTGTTTGCACATTATAAAATGCTGCATATTCGGGAATTATTTCGATCAATTTTTGAAACTCGCTTTCTTTGATTTTTGCCTTCACGCTTTGTTTTTCGGCTAATAAAATCGTCCGATGTTCCGTCCATTTTTCTTCTGACGGTTCAAAGTCGAAAATCGCGGCGCGATATTTTTTCAGATTTTCGCGGTTCGACATCAACCAATAACGCTTAAAATAATAATCTTCGTTTAATTTCGCCTGATTCACCCAAAACGTCGCCGCGTGCGGACTTTGTTTCCGGCTCAGATTCTCGAAATCCGGTTCATCCACTAAAGAATCTTTCGCGTTTTTGCCGCCGATCACGGCAATTGTCCGCAAAAACAATTTTTCATCGGTTGCCAGAACAAAACGCCCTTTATAGTTGGAGAAAACGAGTTTTTGCGATTGTCTGCCGCCGTCAACCTTAAAAGATTGGCTGTAAAATTTCGTGCCGTCTTCGAGCGCGTTTTCCTCGAATCTGTCTTTTTTTTCGACAAAACCGATTGTCGCGAAAATTTCTTCGTTAACCGGCGCGATAAAAACCGTATCAAGTTTTCCGATGTCATAGACGGCAAACGCGGCTCGCATTTTCGCCATTTTGCCGAACACCGGAAAATCGAGCGGAAATCCGGCGGCATCGTTAAATTCTTTCCATCTTTCGGTGAGTTTTAACGCCAGATTACGGTTTTGAAATTGACGGAAATTTTCGCTTTGCAGATAATTTTTTTTTAGATCGGAATTTTCCCAGAGTTCGATAAACTGCGGCAAATCGGCAAATTGTGCGTAGCTGACCGCGCCGCGCGGAAAATCTCCGGCTTGCGCGAAATCGGAATTTTTGTTTTGCGAATAGACGTAAATTATTGCGCCGACAATTGTTAAAACGACCGCGATTTTTATTTTCATAATTTCCTCGTTTTTTCCGTCCCGACCGTAAAATCGGTTACTTTCCGCAGTTTTTCGTTGCTTGAGTCTTGTAAATTCTCAATTCGAGTTTCATCCGGCAAATTTTTCGATTTTTCGTAATTTATCGCCCTCACAAAATCGCCGGAATTTTCCGCCGCAAATGATAATAACTTCAATAATTCCAAAGGTTTTGGCGATTTGTCGGCATCAGCCAATTCAAAAGCGGAGTTAGTTTTGCCGAATTTTAGATAAAACCGCATGAGTTTTTGTTCGACCGTTTCCGTTTCAAAAATCGTAAAATTCGGCGCGTCTTTTCCGTTGATGTTGGAATTTATAAACGCTTGAAAAGCAATGTCGTTTTGCCCGCGAACTTCGGCGACAATGCCGACGAAAAACCAAAATTCCGAACTGGGATTTTTCGTTTTGATTTCGATTTTCGGACTAAATAAAATTTCCAGCGCGTCGCGCAATTCCATCTCTGCCGAACTAACTTTATTTAACAAATCCGGTCGCGCCGACGAAAGTTTTCGCGCCGTCCAAACTGCCCGCCAACGTATGTCTTTATTTTCCAGACGGTCGTTTATTATTTTCGCCAAAACGTCGGCGGCTTCGTTTTCATTTCCGTTTTCGATAAAAAGTTCGGCGAGTTTCAAAAGATTTCCTGTATTTTCGGACGCGATTTCTTTTAATTTCCGGCGAAATTCGATTGCCGTTTGAATTTGTCCGAACTCGTGCGCGGTTTCGGCGGAAACTTCAAAAAAATCGCTTTGATTCAAATTAATAATTTCCCGCGTGTCCGCCAAATTTTCATCTTCGACCTTATGAGATTTGATGATTTCCCATTTTGCGAGTTCGGCAATTGATTTCAGTTGCTCGTTTTCCGTTGCGATATTCGCGCCTAAATTCAAAAGTCTTAAACCGTTTTCAGTCTCGCCGTTTTTAAAAAATGTTCTGACTAAACCGTTAAAATTTGCCGCGTCATATTGCCCGAGCGCGATTTGTCTGGCGTAAAATTCCTTCAACAGATTTCGCGCCGAAACTTCATCGTTTTTGTCGCGCAGAAATCTTAAAATCTCGTTCAAACGTTTGATATTCGGCGGCTTTACGTCCGGCACTTCGGTTTTCGTTTCAATTCCGACAAATCGTTTAGCCGATTCGTAAAATGCAGTTTTGTCATTTGAAAACTGCAAATTAAGTTTTGCCAGACGAAGCCAAACCGGACTTGCGAAATTTTCTTTCAAATCTTTTTCAACCTCGGAAATTAATTTTTCCGCTTCGTTTTTTCGATTATTTTTCAAAAGAAAATCGAGATATTCTTTTTGAAATGAAATTTTTTCGGTTTCCGGTTCTTTTATCTCGAAATTTTTCTCGTGGTCGTAAATTTCGAGCGCGTCTTCGTAAACCAAATTTTTCTCCGCAACCGTTTCAAAATTGTAATCTTTCTCATAACTATAATTCTTTGTGCGTTTTACAAGCATTTCATAAAACACCGGAAAATGTTCTTTTTCAACCAAATTTTCATTAACGACGATTTTCGGCAAAAGAATTCTATCGTCAACTTTTTCTGAGAGATTTCGGAAATAAACAAATTTTTCATTAGCGTTTGAAAAAGATTCGCTCAAAATGTGAATTAACGATTTCAAACTTTCGAGTTTCTGATACTTTCCGCGCACATAATATTTTGAATTTTCTTCGTCAATATCATTCAAATATGTTTCCATCAAAGGCAAAATTTCCTCACGCGCCTGTGTTGCCGAACCGTTTTTCGCCAGAGTTTCAAAATAAAGTTTCGCGTCGTCAATTTCCGGTTCGGAATCTGCGATAATTTCCGCCCATGTTTTACGCGCTTTTTGCGTTTCGCCTGCGAGAAAATACGCCGCGCCGAGATCGGCTTTGATTTGCTTGTTTTCGCCGTCCATTTCCGAAGCCAAAACGAGATGTTCGAGTGCGTTTTTCGCGTCTTTTTGTTCCAGATAAAACGCGCCGAGTTTCGCTTGTTCATCCGCGCTTTTCGGTTTTTGCTCGATTAACGCGGGAAGAAAATCACTCGGCGAATCGCCGGATTTTTTCGGCGCGAAATAAAGCCATTCGCCGTATTCACGCGCCAGAGAAAACCAATCGTCGCCGACAACCTGCGATTTCTTTTCCGGTTTTTGCTCGGTCAATTCGCCGATTGTGGCGAGATTTAGCGCGCTGATGAAATAACAGCACGCCGAATCTTCGTATTCTTGCAAAGCCAGACTCGTTTCCGCGTGGCGCGAAAGTTTCCAACTCGCCGGAAAATTCGCCGCTTCGATTGCTTTGTGCGCGAGTTCGATTTCGCCTCTGCCGAGCAAAAAATTGATAATTTGCAGATGAAACGGCGAATCTTTTTCCGAAACGGAAATCAATTCTCCACGCGTTTGTTCGCCGCCCGCGTGAAGAATTTCTAAATATCGCGTAATCAAAGCGTCGCTGCTGATCTGAAAATCCGAATCTGTTTTTTGAAAATATTCGCGCAAAATTTGCAATTCTTTTTCCGTATTTCCGTTAATTCGCGCGTATTTTGCGATCAACGGCAAGTAATCGAAATTTTCTGCATCTTCATCACGCGCACGTTCGTTTTCGAGAATTTCCAAAGATTTCGCGTAAGTTCCGCGTTCGGCGTAAAAATCAATGAGCGTTTTTAACGCCGCGTGAAAACGAATCGAATCTTTCGCGTCGAACGCCGAATCTTTTTTGTAAACCAAAATTTGCTCAACCAGATTTCCAAATCCGGCGCGGCTTGCGAGATTTTGAATCAGCGAAACGGTTTGATTTTTATCTGTCGTGTTTATCGCTTCGTTGATTCTTTTTTCGAGGTTTTGCCGAAGCCGGAAATTTTCGTCACTCGTCGAATTCGTTGCGGCGATTCTTCCGATTGCTTCGGGCATCGCGCCACTTAAAATCTGCAATTGCGAATTCGCTTTCGCCGCGTCGAGCGATTTTTCGCGCTCGGTTTCCGTGATCAATTTTTCGCGCCAAACGAAAAGTCTTTCGGCGATTTCGTCAAGATTTTCCACGCTGCGAAGCGTCTGCACATAATCGTTGATTTCGCCGGAATTTACTTCGTGCGCCGTAGGTTTTTCGAGAATTTCGGCAAACATTCGCCGGTAAGCCGCGATTTTTTCGTTCGCTTCCAGATTTCGCGCCGTTTGAAAATCATTTACTTTTACTTTTGTCGGTTTTAATTCGGCAGGCAATTGATTTCTAACTGCTTCGGCTTCGTCAAATCTTCCGGCAATTTCAAGAATTTCGATCTTATTTTTCAAATATTCCGGTGCATCGTTCGTCAATTCCAAAACGCGATTGATATTTTCGATTGCCGAGTCGAAATTCCGCCGTTTACTTTCGATTTCGGCTAACGAAACGTAAAGTTCGGGCATTTCCGGCTGATTTAAAATCGCCGTTTTATAATTTTGGGCGGCGTTTTCAAAATCTTTTTCCGTTAAATAAAGTTTGGCTAAAATCACATTCCAGCGATAATTTTTATACGCTTCGGCGGCAGTTTTTTTGTAATAATCAATCAAAATGGGCGCGCCGCCGTAGCGTTTCGCGTAACGAATCGCGGCTTCGATGTTTTCTTCCTCGTCGGGTTCACGGTTGATAATTTCAATATGCTGGCGAATCGCCGAATCAAAATCTTTCAGCGTCGTAAGAGCGTCAATCATCTGTCGGCGGAGTTCGGCGAGTGTATAATTCAAATTTCGCGTTTCTAAACCTTGTTTTTTCAAAAATTCGAGCGTTTCATCAAAACTTTCGCGCAAAGCGTCGGCATTTTTCGTTTTAACGAAAATGCCCGCAAGTTCGCGGAAAACTTCCGCGTCCGAAGCGTTTTCGCGGTGAAGTTCGCGCAAAACATTTTCGGCTTCTGTCATTCGGTTTTCTTCCGTCAAACGCGCCGCGAGTTTGCGCCGGAAAATATATTTGTATTCTCCTTTTCCGCGATTTGCGCCCGATCTTAAAACACCAGTCGCCGCCGCACGTTCGTTCATTTGCCAGAAGAGCCGCGCCGATTCATCTAAAACGCCGTAATTTGTCGGGAAATTTGCGAGCATTTCGCGCAAAACCAACGAAGCCTTTCCGCGTTCATTTTCGTCTGTAAAACTTTCGGCAAGTTTCAGACGATACGCGATCGAATCGCGCCGGTTTTGCGAAATTTCCGCCAAACGCCGGAGCGCGATTTGTTTTCCGTTAGTTTCATCTGATTCGCGGAAAAAATCTTTCGCCGATTCGATAAAATTTTTATTTCTGCTGTTTGAAACAGCGTTTTTGACTAAATTAATGCCTTCGGCGGAATAGTTTTGAACATTTTCCCGCGCTTTCGATTTTTCGTTAATTTGCGCGTCAAAATCGCACAAAAATTCGGCGTAAGACAAAATCAAAAAAGAATCGTCCTTTTGCCGCAAACGCTGTTTTTGAAACGCGTTTTTTATTAAATTGAAATTTTCCGAATTCCTTGCAAGTTTTATCAGGCGATTTTTTGCGCGGTCGGAATCGGTAAAATCGTAACTCGAATCGTTCGTGTCGAGAGCTTTGATATATTCGCCGACGGCTTCTGGCAAATCGTGTTCGGCTTCGTAAATCGCGCCGATTTGAAAAGCGTAAAGCGTTTCGTCGCCCGTTTTTTTGCGAAGTGTTCCGATTGTTTCCCGCGCGTCCGAATATTGAAAATAATCCCAGAAAACCGTCGCCGTTTCGAGATAAATTTCCGGTTCGCCCGTGCTTATCGCAATCAGTTTTTTCCACTCTTCGCGCGCACTTTCATAATCGCCGGTTTCCGCCTGCAATTCGCCGCTTCTCGTTATCGCATCTGTCGAAGACGGTTCAAATTCTGCTTGCTTTTGCGCGATTTTCGCAGATTTTTCCAAAAAAATTCGGTCTTTTTGTCCGAACGAGCGCGTGAAATTTATCAATCTTTCGCGGAATTCCGGTGTGTTCGGATAAAGTTCGTTCAGATGTTCGTAAGCCGCGACCGAATCTTCAAAATACGAAAGCCGCGCCGCCGCGTCCGCTTTAAAAAGCGCGTAAGATAAAGTTTCCAGAGAATTTTCGTTCTCCTTAATTTTTTGTTTCGCCGCGTCGAAAAATTGGCGAAGTTCGCCCGTTTTAGCAAGTTTTCGGGCGAATTTTTCGCGGATTTCGGGAAACTCGAAATAATAACTTGCGGCAAGATCACGCCAATCTTTTTCGAGTTTTTGATTGTCGTAAAATTTCAGCAAACCATTGATAAAACTAATGTTATGCGGAAAACGTTTGTGCGCCGCGCGGTAAAACGCAAGATACAGATTTTTATCGAAATCGGTCGAGGAAATATTCGAATCAACGAAATTCGCCAAATATTGCTGAGTTTCATCGTCGCCCAATTTTCCGATCAAATCGGCGGAAAATTCGGCAAATTCCTGTTTTCTGTCTTTCCTTAAAAACCAACGCGCCAGACGATCCTGCCAATTTCTCGTCGGAAATTTTTCGAGTGCGGCTTTATAAACAATTAATTGTTCATCAACCAAATTTGTCGTTTCAAGTTGCTCGACACGCTTTTCGTAAAGCCATTCGTTGTCGGGATATTTGACGATTTCCGCCGAATAAAGCGCGAGAATTTCGGCAGATTTTTTTTCCTGAGTCAAATCTGAAACGTATTTGTCTAAAATTTCTTCGTAACTTATTTCGCCGGAATATTCGGCGGCATTTTCCGGTTTTCCGAGAAAATTTAGTAGGTTTTGATAAATTTCGTATTTCTTTTCCGGCTTGCCCGCAACATCGAAACTTTCGGCAAGTTTGAGCGCGACATTCGGATAATCGTCCGTTTTTTCGTAACGCGATTCAAATTCTTTCAATGTGCTTTCGACAATTTCCGGCTGTTTGTCGAGCGTGTAAATCCGCACGATGTCGAGATACATCCGTGCTAGTTCCGGCGACGTCGGATATTCTTTTTTGTAAGTTTGAAAAATTCGGTAAGCTGCCGCGCGGTTAAAAAAAATTGCCGCCGTTCTTTCTTTTTTTTCGAGTTCTTCCTGCGGATTCGTGTCGGAAAAAATCAGCGACAATATCGCGGTCGAAATTCCCGGATTCGTATCGGCAGTTGCGACATCGCGGTAAAAACGTAAATTTCCGCGCGTCAGAGCGATTCGTTCTTCGCCTGCTTCGTTGAGCATTTTAAAAATTTCATAAAGAATTTCCGCGCGATTTTCGCTTTCCGGCGCGAGTTCATTTTGCAGATGAAGCGTGTAAAGAAATTGTGAAGCCAGATCATTTTCGCCTTCGCTAATTAAGAAACGCGCCGCAATCGTTAATTCCTTCGCATTCCACGCGATATTTTTTTCTTTGCGGCTTTTTTCCAGACGCGAAATCACCGGCGCGGCGAGTTCGCTTTGGTAACGCCGCAAATGTGCCAAACGAATCGCCGTGTCAAAATTTGCCGAATTGAGTTTAAATGCAGATTTTAATTCATTTTCATAAGAGCGAAAACGATCTTGATTTTCCAAAAAATTATAAAAATTTCGCGTTGTATCTTTCGACCAAAACGGATCGAACGCCGCACGATATGCGCTTACCGCTTCGTCCGGCTTTTCCATCTCAAGCAGAATATCGGTTTCTTTTTCCAATAAATTGTCTTTTTGTTCAGGAAAATTATCTTTAAATTCGCGGACAAGTTTTAATGCTTCGGCATAATTTTTTTGTTCTTCAAGTTTTTTGACCAAACTTTCAATTGTAATAAAAATCTGCGAATTGTCGGCGGCGATCTGTTTGTAAAATTCCGCGCTTGAATACTTTTCAATTTCGTGAAGCCGCGCGAGTTCGAAAATTCTCGACAAAACCGACGCACGATTTTGCGCCGGAATAATTTCAAGCATTTTTTCCAAAGTTTCCGCCTGTTTTATAAATGCACCGCGCCGCGCATAAAATGCCGCAAGTTTTTCGTAATGCGCCGGATTTTCTTTGTCAGTTTCGATTGAATTTTGCAATTCGTTTTCGGCTAAATCAAATTTTTCCAGTTTTTCATCAAGTTCGGCGGTGGTCTGCAAAATCTCCGCATCTTTCGGATATTTTTGCAAAACCTTTTCGAAATTTTCCCGCGCAATCGCCGTCGGAAAAGGCACGATTGCTTGCGTTCCGAAAAACTCTTTTTCCGTGAAAAGCGCATTTTCGGCGGCGATCTCTTTTTCGGTTCGTTCGACTTTTATTTCCGGCAAATTGAAAACTTTATCTGTTTTGTTTGATTCGATTTTGTCGGAGCATTGAGTAAGAAAAAACGCAAAAATTATGCAAAGAAAAATGACAGATGTTTTTGTAAAAGTTGGTTTTTTCATAATAATTTGATCATCGTCGGAGCGCGGACAGCTTGTCAGCTTGTCCGCCAACGAGCAAAGCGAAGTTGTAACTGTTAGCCAGACAACTTTCTAAAAAATGAAGTATCTTCGCGCTGTGCGCTTTGACTCGCGGACAGGCTGTCCGCGCTCCGGCTTAATTCAAAATTTCAATCGCAATTTCTTCGCTCGTCTGATTGTGCGCGAAATCTTCTGCCGTAACGGTCAAAACATATTTTCCCGACGGCAGATTATTTGGGGTTTTCAATGTTCCGACGTTCGTTTTTTCTTCATTCGACCAAGCCAGACGAACGGGTTTTGCGCCGTAAAATTTAGCGACGAGGCGCATCGTGTCTTTGTCGGACGCGACGCGAAGTTTTAAATCTTCGCCCGCTCGAACCGAAGTTTTCGGCAGTTCGATCTTCGGTTTCGGCGCGCTGCTGTCAATGACGAAAGTTTTCGCTTCTTCGAAACCGTTTCCGTCTTTATCTGTCAGTAAAAGTCGGCATTTGTAAGTTCCGTCCGGCATCCACGCGGGCGCGAGAAATCTTGTCTGCCAGATTTTTTCGTCCGGCAAAAATGTCAGTTTCAAAGTTTCGCCGAACGGCAAAACGGCGAAAACCTCCGTGATCGAATCGTCGGTTTTTACCCGAATTACGGGATCGCCGGGCTGAATCAGACGCGGGCGAAGAAGCGCACGCGGCGCGGCGAGAAACGCCGTGTAAGGCGTAACGAGTTTGTATTTTTCCGAGAGATTTATGATTTCCGAAATATAATCTTCGCGCTCGCCGTTCAAATTCATTTCTCTGAGCAGCGCGTCAATTCGCGCCCGCGCCCAAACTCGCGGAAGATGTTTGTGAACGTCATCGAATTCGGGCAGGGAAACCGCCCGCGAAAAATTTATTTCATTCGCGCCGAATTCGCCTTTAATGCCGATATTTGTTTGCTCTTGCGGATTTTTGTAACGCCCGACAAAACCGAATGACGAACCGCCGAAACTGTTTTCATTTGTCGCGTAAATGTTATAAAAATTCGATAGATCGGAAGCATCGAAACGAAGTTTTTCGACGCTCGGCTGACCGATCTTTGAAAAGAAATTTTCCAATAAAAACGAAATATCTTCCGTTTCCCGCGCTTGTGCGAAATAACCTTTTGTCTTTTCGCTGATCTCTTTTAACAGAGTCGTTTCGGCATCGTTTCCGATTCCGAAAGCGAAAAATTTCGGCGCGTTTTCTTCGCTGAAAAGTTTGATAAGTTTGTTTAGATCAACGGTTTCGAGCGTCGGATTCGCGTCCGAAACTAAAACGATATTTGCTTGTCCGCCGGAAAATTCTTTTGATTGTTCGATTGCAGTTTCAAACGCGAGTTTTAAATTCGTTCCGCCGCCGAGCGTTGAATTTCGCAGGAAAACGAGCGCGTTTTCGACATTTTCGTTTGTCGCGGAAAGCGGTTTCGTGGCGAATTTTGAAATCTCCGAATTAAATAAAATCAAATTAAATTCGTCGTTTTCCCGCAAACCGTGCAAAAAATAATCCGCCGATTCGACGGTGCGTGAAATTTTGTCGCCATACATCGAAAGCGAAGTGTCGAGAAGCAAAACAATGCGGCGCGGCGCGGCGGTTTCGTTTTTGTCTGCTAACTGATTTTCGCCCAAAATCGCCTGAGTTTGAAAATAACCGTCGGCGTTTTTATTTGCCGTTTTCGGGTCGCGCAGATCGTATGCGGAAATTTGTTCGGGAGCGCGGTAAGTTATAAAAGATAAAGCGTTTTCGTTTGTATTGATTTTATAATCGAATGAGAAATCGCTGTTTAATTCGACATTTTCGCCGTGAAAATTCGCTTCAAATTCGTTCGGTTCGTTTTTTGAAACTTGCAGAGGAAAATTTTGGTCGAGCTGCGGGAAAAATTGAAAATTATTTAAAACCCGAACATTTATAAATAATTCTTTGACCGTCTGTTTTTCGCCGAACGAAGGTTTAAGCGGAAACGAAAAATGCGCGGCGAGATTTTCGACCGAAAGCGTTTCGGTGTATTCCATTTCCAGACGTTTCGTGCCGTAAGCCGGAATCGGGAAAATCTTTGCCGAAAACGCGGTTTCGCTTTCCGTTTCATCGGTTTGCTGCAAGATTCCGGGATCAATTTCCTTTTGTTTTATCTCGCCGTAAATCTGATTTGCGCGGCGTTTTTCCATCATCACGCCCGGAATCCGCACATCTGCGTCCCAGACGGCGAAATCGAAGATCGAACTGTTTGTCGGCAGCGCGAAGAGATATTTTCCTTCGAGAGTTTCGCTCGTTCGATTGTCGAAAATCTGCACGATTTTTACGGTCGCGTGTTGATCGTCAATCAAAATCGAGACATTCATCGTTTGAATTTCAAGCGGTTCGATGTCGGTTTTATTCGTCGAAACGGGAAGCAAAACGCCGGATTGTGCTTGAACGAAGCAAATGGCAAAAAACAGAGAAACCAGCAATAAAAAGGTGAAGCGACTGGAGCGCAATCCGTCCCGGTTGCATTGAGCGTCGTTTCGGCGCGAAAAAATGTTTATTATTTGCGGCGTGAGTGTCTTCAGCGACTTTTTCGCGCTCGCGCGCTCATTGCAAGCGGGGACGCTTGCGCTCCAGTCGCTTCGCCATTTGCTTAACCATTTTTTCATTCTGTTGCTCCGTTTTCAAAATAATTTTTATCAATTTCCGCGATGCCGTTTGTCGTGCCGAAAAAGATTTTGTTTGAACTTCCGGCAACCGCGAAAACCGCTTCGGACGGCAAATCTTTTCGCAAAATTGTCCAATTCTGCGTTTTCAAATCCAACACGCGAACGCCGTCTAAAGTTCCGGCGTAAAGCCGTTCGCCGTCGGAAAAAAGCGCGTTCGGATTGACGACGAATTTTTTTGCTTCATTTTCAAACGAACGAATTTCGCCCGACGCGGTGAGTTCGAAAATTCCGCCGCCGTAAGTTCCGATGAACAGCCGTTTTCCGGCGAAAGCGAGAGCCGTAACCCAATTTTGTTTGAGATTCGAATTTGAATCTTTGAAAACGCGGACGATTTTTCCGTCAACGATTTCCGCAAGTCCGCCGAGCGTTCCGACGAACAGCGATTTTCCGTCGAAAGCGGTCGCGTAAATATTGTTGTTCGGCAAACCGTTGAATGTCGAATAAACGCGGATTTTGCCGTTTTCGCCCGTTAAAAGTCCTTTTGATGTCGCCAACGCGAAAAATTTTCCGCCGCCGGAAATGTGCATTATCGAATTGCTCGGCAGTCGTTCGCCGTTCGTTTGAGAAAGTTGTGAATTTTCGTCTAAATTAAACGCGCCATTTGAAGTTGCGGCGAGCATCTGTTTTTTCTCAGCGTCGAACAAAAGCGCGTTCACTTCGCGCAGAGTTTCGGTCTCAAAATGTTTCGATTTGCGCCAATCGGCAGAAAAAACGTCTACGCCGTTGCGGAAAGTTCCCGCCCAAAGTTTCCCGTTCGCATCGAAGGCGATTGACGAAACGAAATTGTCGGTCAGGGAATTTTCATCTGTTTCGGCGAACGATTTGAAATCTTTCGCGCTGTGAATTCCTTTGTTTGAAATGAGAAAAAGTTTGTCGTCAGCGACGGCAAAACGTGCGCCGGAAAGAGTTTTTTGTTTATTGAATGAAGATTTTTCAATTCCGAATTTATCTTTTTTGTCGCGGAAAACTTCATAAATCTCGCCGTCGTCGCGCGTGAGAAAAAGTTTTCCGTCGTGTTTTATCAAATCCGAAATTATCGGCAAAGTCGCGATAGTTTTAAAGTTCAGTTGTAAATTTGCCGGAGAAATCACCGATAAACCGAGATCGGCGGCGGCGAAAATGTTTTCGTCTTTTTCGACAATGGCGACGACGCGGTTTGAAGTTAAACCGTCGGCTTTCGTGAAATGTTTCCAATTTCCCGCGTTAGAAATCCACAAACCGTCGTCAAAAGTTCCGACGAACAAAAGCGAATCTTTCTTGTAAATGCAGTTTATTCCGCCGATGCGTTTGTTTTCCGCCTTTATTTCGCGGAAATCCTGACCGTCGAATTCGATCAGTCCGCCGTTGAAAGTTCCGATCAAAAGTTTATTGTCGCCGTCATTAAAAAACGCGGTTACGGCTTGCGAATCGAGATTCGTCCATTTGAAGCGGGCGAATTTTTCGCCGTCGAATTCGACGAGATTTTTCGATTTCGTGCCGATAAAAAGTCGGTCTTTGAAGACGACGAGTTTTGTCAGATCGCTTTCGGGCAAACCGACCAAAACCGTAAAATGTTTGATGATTTTTCCGTCCGTCGAAAATTTAAGAAGTCCGCCGCCGGTTGCCGCAAAATAATTTTCGCGGAATTTTACGAGATCGCGCGTGTCATCGGTATTTTGAATAAATTGAACATCTCGAGAAAGATGTTGTGGGAGTTCCAGGCGTTCAAAAGGTATGACGTTTTGCAGTTGATTGCGGTTTCTTTCCGCGGCGAGTTCATTGAGGCTGTTGTTTCTGATGCGGATAATTTCGAGCGCGGCGGCGGAGGCAAGCGTTACCAGAAGGTAAAATAAAATGCGCCGCCGCCAATTGCTGAGAAAAAATAACCGCTTCATTAAACGTTATTATCTATGAATAATTCGCGCGTTTTAACGTGCAGATCAGCAGTCGGGAAATGTATTGTTACGGGAAAGAAATTGAGCCATTACGAATGTCAGGTGTGGAAATCCACAGAAGGCAGATTTCAGATTTGAAATTTCAGATTTCAGAATAATTCTTAAAGTTTATTTTTCGGCTTTTGCTTTTTTGCTTTTGATTATTTGAAATCTGAAATCTGAAATTTTTGTTGAAAATTATTTGAATAAAAATCAAAAACTCTTGCGAAGCGTGAAGATCATTCCGCCGTCGTCGCGTTTTTGCCAATTAACGGCGGCTTCGATCAAACGCGCACGCGCTCTTATGTTGGTGAGTCCGCGTCCTTTTTTTGCTTCGTCGGCATCGAATTCATTTCCGTCGTTTTCGATGGTGATAACAAATTCTTTTTTGTCCGGCGTGGTCGCTTTCATTCTGACGGTTTCGGCGTGCGAATGACGCGAAATGTTATTTAAAACTTCCTGCGCGACGCGGTAAATCTGCATCTGGACGTTCGGCGGAAATTCGATGTTTTCTTCGAGATTGTCTTCGGCGATAAATTCGTATTTGAAATTGTCTTTGCTTTGCAAAAGCGTGTGTCCGAGCAGGAATTCGAGCGCGGCGGTCAGACCGACGTTTTCTAAAACCGACGGGCTTAAATCTTCGCAGATGCGGCGGATTTCTTCGGAAACCGATTCGATCTCCTGCCGAAATTCGACTTTCATTTCCTCGCTTTCGCCGTTTGTAAATTTATCGGAGACGAGCATTAAGGAACGCAGATCGGCGAGCGTCTGATCGTGCAGGTCGCGGGCGATGCGGCGGCGTTCGCGTTCGGCTTCGTTTGCCAGATCGAAACGTGCGAGCGCGAGTTCGCGGTTCGTTCCGCGCAGACGTTTGCGTTCGACGAACACTAAAACAAGCGCGATAGTGGCGATTGCCAGAAGAACGCCGAGCGCGGTTGCGACCAGCGGAAACGGCGCGGCGGCGACTGTAAATTCAAATTTTATCGGATTCGACGCGAGCAAATCCTTGCCGTAAGCGATGACTTCGACGCGGTATCTGCCGGGTTTCAAATCTTCCATCAAAAACTGTTCTTCGGCGGTGATTCTTTTGTCAATGATCTTGTCTTTCCCGTCTTTCAAGATAAAACCGTATTGAAATTGTTCGGGAAAAGTCCGGTTGCTCAAAGCGGTAACTTCCAACGAGAGCGAGTTTTGCGGATATTCGAGATTTATCCCGTCAATCAATTCTTCCGCCGAATGCAGTCGCTGACTGACGATGCGCGTTGCGGTCAGAGTCGGCGCGAGTTCGTTCGGCGTGTAGCGCGTGATGCCGCGATTCGTGCCGATCAGAAGATTTTTGGAATTTTCCAGTTTTAATAACGTGAAAGTTTTCTGCGACGGCAAACCTTGTTCGGCATCGAGAAACGTCGCCAGCCAGCCGAAATTCTCGTCGGGTTTGAGATGAATCACGCCTCTGCCGTCGGTCGCACCCCAGATTTCGTTGCCGTCGAGAATTATCTGCCAGACATCGAAATTTTCGGCGATCGGCGATAATTCCTCGTCTTTGTAAAGAAAAATTCCACGTTCGGTGGCAAACCATAGATTTCCGCTCGCGTCCTTTTCGATGTCGCGGATCACCGTGTCTTTGAGTTCGTCAAACGGCGATTGTTGGAGAAATTGTTTGCCGTCGAACATATAAACGCCGTCTTTCGACGTGCCGAGCCACAGATTTTCGTCGCCGTCGTTATAGATCGCGGTAACGAGTTCGTTCTGAAAGATCAGCGACGAATTCGTGCCGCTGATGCGCGACAGACCGCGCCCGTAAACGGCGGCGTAAGTTTTTCCCTGAAAATTCGCCAGCGTGCGGATCGGTTCGTCAATGACGAGCGCGCCGTCAATCGTGTAAAGCGCGCGCGAAGTCCCGACGTAGATATTCCCGCCGTTTTCCGCTATCGAATAGATCGAATCGCGCTCAAAGCCGGGAACTATCCGCCTTTCTTCGCCGTCGCCGCTGAAAAGACCGCGATTCGTGCCGACCAAAATCTCGCCGTTTTCTTTTTGAAAAAGCGTGCGGACGAAATTCGTGTTGCCGTCTTCGGAAAGCGTATCATTGCGCGGACTTCGCGCGTCGAAACGGCACACGCCGCGATCCGTTCCGAACCAGACGACCGATTCACGGTCAACGAAAATTGCGTAAATGTTGTTCGACAGCAGACCGCCCGCCGTATTTTCAAAAGTAAAATGCCGGATTTCTTCCGCGTCGCTAATCAAATACGCGCCGCGTTCGGTCGTTCCCGCCCAGAGTTCGTTTCGTTCATTAACGGCGAACGCCGAGATCGTGCCGGTTTCGACGTTTACTTTTTGCAGATTTGAAAAATCCGTCGCCAGAAAAATCCCGCCCGTATTTCTGTTCGCCTGCGTTCCGAGCCACAGATCGCCGTTTTTATCGCGTTCGAGAGCGGTGATGAAATACGGGCGCGGGTTGAGATTGATCTCATACGCACCGCTTTCGCGCACCGAAACCAGACTTCGACCGAGCGTTCCCATCAGGAAATTTTCACTGCTCGTTATCAAACTCGTCGCCTGATTTGATTTTTCCTCGATTTCGTCAAAAAGCGGATTCGACAGGAATGTTTTGACCGCCGCATTTTTGAAATACTCGAAAACCTGTCCGCTTTTGGCGGCGAGAATTATTCTGCCTTCGTTCGTGATCTCGACGGCGACAATCGCACTTCCGAAAGTTTCTTTGACGGGAAAAACGATGCCGCCTTCGATACGCGCCGCGCCTTGATCCGTGCCGATCCAGAGTGCGCCGCCTTTCGTCATTTTCAGCGAGAAAATCTTTTCCGCGCCCGGAATACTCAACCCGAACGCCTGCACGCGCCGCCCGTCGTAACGCGCCAAACCGTTGTCCGTCCCGAACCACATCACGCCTTCCTTGTCTTGCACAATGGCGCGAACTTTGTCCGACGGCAAGCCGTGAAATAGACTGACCGAACCCCATTGATGCAGATTTTGCGACGACATCTGCGGCGGATTTTGTGCGTTTGTTTCAAAATGAAAAAAAACGAATAGGGAAATTATAACGGGAAAAATTACGAAGATGTGATCAACATTTATACATTTTCGTTTTAAGTTTGCTAAATTCACTGATGATATTTTACTTTTTTGATGACTCGTATAAACTGACAATTTTCTCCCAATCTTCCTGAACCATTTTAGTCATTATACATTTACCCAAACTACTTTTTACCCAAGCGCGATAAAGCGGATTACGCTCTTGTCTTTCTAGGTTTTTAATGATTCCTTCAAAAAGCCATTTCGGATCAAACAAATCCCACTGTCCAGCTACGCTAAATAAGTTAACATAAACAACAGGAGCTACTTCCTCAAAAAATATCTTTTCAATGTTTTCAAGTGAATAGTTTGAGGAAATCATCAAATCTATTGTGTATTTAAATTCAAAATCTTGTAATTCATTATCCAGCCAAAAATCTGAGAATGCTTGCCATAAAGGTTTTCGTTTTTCAATTTCTTCAACTGATAACATACTTTAATTTTTATTTTAAGGTATACCAATCAAAACTGCCCGATGCCGCAAAATCTTTTATTTTTTTGATTATTCGTATAAATTGACAATTTTGTTCCAATCTTCCTGCACCATTTTAGTCATTATACATTTACCCAAACTGCTTTTCACCCAAGCACGATAAAGTGGATTACGTTCTTGTTTTTTTAAATTTTCAAGAATGCCTTTGAATAACCAATCAGAATCAAATGCCCCCCAAGTTCCGCCGTAATCAAGAGCATTTTTGTAAACCACGGGAGCGACTTCCTCAAAAAGAATCTTTTCTATTTCGTTAAGCGAATATTCCGATGAAATCATTGCTTTAACCGTGTTTAAGTCATAATTTTCATAAAATGGAAATACAGATTCGAGTTCTTCGGAAGTGTGAGCGGCAGAAAGAACTTCTTTTTTGAGTCTATTAGTTTCCGTTCGTTCAAACTCGTAATCTGCGAGCCATAAATCAGATAACGCTTGCCACAATGGTTTTCGCCGTATGATTTCTTTTCTTGATAACATCTCTATTGTTCGGAAGTAAGCCAGTCAAACCCTCCAGATGCGACATACGCTCCGACTGCTCCACCAACGAAAATGCCAATCGCCGAGCAAACCGGCGCACCGGGTCCACATATCAAACCTGCCGCCGCGCCGCCAGCCGCGCCGCCTGCAAATCCGCCAAGAATGCTTATGCTTTCTCTACCTGCCGCCTCTAATTTATTTTCGGCAGTAGCTACGTTATAAACCGAAATAGCCACAGTCGCCAAAACACATATTTTGCCGAATTTGCCGAGATGCGGAGTTATGCCGGATATTCCTTTATTATCGCGTCCGGCGGCAATTACAATATCAAGATAAACGGCATCTTTTTGTGCTTGAGAAGTTAAAGAGGAAAAAGATAAAGAAAATCTTTGTTAAGAATATCTTTCTAAAAACCATTCAAAAGGTTTTGCTCCGGGTTTATAATATTCAGCCAGCGAACGTCCTAAATCGTAATCTTTCCGACGGCTTATTTCAAAAATAACATTTCTTAACCCATTAGCTCGCCGTGCGCCCTCCTCAAAAGTGATTTGACCGGTTTTTACTAAATCAACAAACTCATCGGAGGCAAATTTGATTGTTTTCAAATAGTCAGCGCGAACTAAATCTAATTTGTCTAACCTTACGCCAAAGTTCAGACCTTCTACTTTGAAGGAATCAAGCACTCGATAAAAATCACGCTCGGCAGGCGCAGCGTTCTTCGCCACTTTTGTCGGACCTCTCAAATCACTCTCGCTGACACTAGAATTACCTTGTCCGTCCGGGAAGTTTGATGAAATTGGATTTTTGACTGAGTTAATCTGATTGATCAGCGTTTGAGACATCGGAATTACTACCTTAAAATAACCGCCTTTCATTGCTTTGTGCGATGAAGGATTATCATTCTGACTGTATGTATCTATCAAACTTTGTCGTAAATCATAACCGTATTTTGATTTGAAAGTATCCTCGTTTGATTTATCAAAATGATAATAAGACAGAATTGCTTCGGCGTGTGCTTCGGGCGTTGTACCTCATTATTACAGTAATCTCAGTATCACCGCCTTTAAAGTTATGGATGTTCGCAGTAAATTTTAATCCGGTTAAAGTTTCTCCTAAAAGCATTATTTTTCCTCTTTGTTAAAATAAAAATTCCGATTTTCTTACAACTTTAATTTTACGCTTCGAACATTTAAAGTCAACAGAAATTTCCACCGTGTATTATAAAGATCAATAATCGTAAATCTTAATTGTTTTCTTCAAGATAGCGTTTCTTATCGCGCTCGATCCAATTTTCCAACTCGATCTCCGCTTTCTGCAATTCATCGGCATTTATCAAACCGCGGCGCAGAGATTCGCTGAAAGCGCGTGTGCGGACGTTAAACGCTAATTTATCATAGGCTTCGTCCGCTGTTCCTTCGCTGCTGTCGGTGAAAAGCTTTTCGTAAAGCGTCGAAAGACGGCTTTCAACTCCGCGTTGAGACAGACTGCATTTTCGCGCAATCGCCCAATTTGAAAGACCGAGCGCGAGAAATCTCAACGCTTCGGCTTCAAATTCCGTCAAAAGCGGACGCTTAAAAGAATCTTTGAACGCCGGATCAATCATATCCGCGCCGTCTTCGAGAACCGCCGCGACGAACCGCAGAAAGCGCGATTCGGGATTGTTTTTATGGATAAATCCATACGCCGGCGCGGGATCGTGCGAACGGACAATCTTGCGAATTTCGTTGATATAAATTTCGTGCGGAAACTGCGTCCAGAAAATAATTCGCGCTTCGGGATAATCGCGCCAGATCGAACGCGCCGCTTTTACGCCGGAAAGTTCGGGCATCTGAATGTCGAAAATGCACAGCGTCGGTTTGTGTTCGAGCGTCAAAGCCTTCGCTTCCGCACCGTCCGCCGCTTCGATGACGGGCGCGTGTTCGGGAAATTCGCGCTCTAATAATTCGCTCAGATAATGACGCTGTGCTTCGTTGTCTTCGGCTATTAGTATTGACATATTTGAGTCAGGAAGAATATTTGCCCGCGAAATGGCGCGAAAATCCGCGAAAAAAGAATAAATAAGAAAGAAAAGAAAATGATTTTTTATGTTTTATTTTGATTTGAATTTCTTTTTTTCGCGCTCTTTCGCGCCATTTCGCGGGCAAAATAGTTTTCTTCATAAATTTTACTGATTCACATTCGTATTCGTTTCGCCCGTTGGGGAAAAATCTTCGACATTCAATCTGTCGCGCAGCATTTCCAGATTTTCCGGCGTAAAAGGGAAGTTTGAACCGGCGAGAACGGCGCGTTCTTTGTCCGTTAAAACAAACTGATTCGTTCCCGGCGGCGAATTTTGTTTGATATATTTTCCGTCTTCCTTGTCAATAGTTCCGCCGTCTTTGCGCCGCATTGCGAAAATATGCGTGAAACCGCTTTTCTGCATACGCTTGAGCGCGAACTCGAATTCGTCCTGCGGACGTTCGGCATTTTCATCGCCCGAAACCGCGTTCGGCTGATCACTTCCGCGCTGTGAATTCAAGATCGCAGGATTCGGTTGGCAGCCGGAAATTAAAAACACGAAAAACGCCAAAAAAATCGCAATAATTTTACTGTTGTTGTGCATTATCTGTTTCGTCTTCCGTGGGCGCATCTTCCGCATCTTCTTCGTCTTCTAATTGTATGCCGTTCACATTTGCAGCATTTGAAGCATTTTCTTCTTCGTCGAGTTGTTTCAATTCTTCAGCGGTCGGCGGCGCGTCCAATTCGTCGTCTTTCGGCGACTCGCCTTTGACATCGCGGATTTGCAAAATTCTCACTTCGTCGTCTTCATAGGCGATCTCCGCCCAGCCGCTGTCGAGCATTTTGGCGACCATTTCCTCGTTTTCCTTCGCGTCGGAAAACACGAAACGCGAACCGAATTTTTCGCGGATGATCGGTCCCGCATCTTCGGTTTTGCCGGATGTAATGTCTTTTATTAGATCGTAAAGTTCGGGATTTTCCGAGTAAAGATAATTCGGATCGAGACCGTAAACGTAACTGTGTTTCTGATCGAGAAAAAACATCTTCGGAAAATTGTCCCAATTGCAGTTAAAAATCCGTTCGCCCGCCGGAACATTTTCCAGAAGCCAATTCATCGAGCGTTTATATTTGTCGTTCGATTCATTAGAAGAAATCGTATCAATCAAGCCGTTTTCCTGAAACTTGCCGATATTAATGCCCATCAAATTGTAAAAAATCCAACCGACCAGAATAATTCCGAGCGACCAAGTGCCGACTTGCTTCAACGTCGTATAAAGTTTCTGTTTCTCGTTGACGTTTTCACGGTCGAGATAAGGTTCGATCTCGCGCCGGAAATCTTCCGGCAATTGCGGCTTGTTCGCCAGAAACGCCCGCAAGGAAAACGCCGCAAACAAAATCGCAAACGGCGGAAAATATTCCGCGTAACGTTTTGAATTAAATTGTCCTAAAAGCAAAAGCGTCACGAACATCAAGAAAAACGTCGCTTTTTCCGGCACTTTTCCGCCGTTTCTCGGCATAAATAAAATGTAACCGATCAGCATTGCAATCAGCGCGACCGGAAAATTCAAAAGCAATTCTTTTCCCGTATATGGATACCATTCGCCGCCGACCGCGACCGCGTAATTTCCCGCGACCGCGAGTTTCGTCGCAAAATGTTCCCAGAAAAGCAATAGATTATTCGGAAAATACGGATTAATAACATTGCCGAGAATCATTCCGCCGAACGTATATGCCAGCGGCTGCCATTCAAATTTGCGTTCGTTCCACGCGATAATCAACGCCCAAATCATCGCTCCGAGAAACAGAAGCGGAAACAGCGAATAAGTCCAGACGAAAATGAACATCAGCGGCAAAAGCCATTTATATTTGCGCTCGAACAATAAATAAATTCCGATAACCGTATAAATTATCGTCAGCGGCGGGGCTTTCGCCATATTCATTCGGAATAAAAACGAATTCGCACAACCGAGAAGCGCGGCGAGCCAGATCAATAAATAATCAACTTCGTAACGATACAAAAGCCAGTAAACCGAAAATATCGCCAGCGTGGAAAACACGACCGCTCCGACTTTCGCCGCCGTTACGGGTTCGAAGAACCACAAAAACGGAATTTGCAAAAGGTGAAAAAGAAAATGATGATCGGCGTAATCTTTCGGATTCAAAACCGTCAGCGGCAGCCAATCGAACGACGGCAAACCTTTGAAATGGCTGAAATTTTCCCACAAAAGCGCGCTCCAGCGAATGTGATAATAACCGTCCCAATCGCCGCAGCAGATCGCATCGGTCGAAAACTGAATCCAGATTAATAAAATCAAAATCGCAAAAAAACCGAAGCCGAGATAAATCTTCCGCATCGCTTGATCGGTTTCGATCCATTGCCGCCAAGTCCGTATTTTTCGCGCCGCTTCTGTGTTTTCGGCAGACGCTTCCGGCGTTTCGGCAGGCGTTTCGATCTCAGGTTCTGTTTTTTCGTCGTCGGGGTTTTCGTTGAAAATCTCTTGCATAAACTCTTTAATTTTCTTATCAAAAAATAACACGAATTTGAGAAAAACGCATTTGCCGAACGGAATTTGCGCTTCGTTCTTTGCTCTTTGCTCTTTGCTCTCTGTAAAATTGAACTTTGAAATCAAATCATTAAAGCGCAAAAAAATAAAGTGCCAAGCGCAAACTGAATTATGTATCCAAAAGGAAATCTAACCGTTCCCGCCGAACACGGCGAACTCGAAGCAATCTTGAAAGAACCGTCGGGCGAAATTCGCGGCGTTGCGCTTGTGTGTCATCCGCATCCGCTCGGCGGCGGGACAATGCACAACAAAGTCGTCTATCGCGCCGCGCAAGGACTTTTAGAAGCCGGACTCGTCGCGCTTCGTTTTAATTTTCGCGGTGTCGGCGGTTCGACCGGCGAACACGACGACGGCAACGGTGAAAAAGACGACGTGCGGACGATGCTCGATTATTTGACCGAAAGTTACCCGAATCAGCCGATCACATTTGCCGGATTTTCGTTCGGCTCAAGATTCGGCACGGAAGCCGTAATGGATGATGAACGCATCGTGCGTTTAATCAGCATAGGCACGGCGGTTGATAAATATGATTTTTCTTATCTGAAAAATTTGCGAAAACCGATTCTTTTCGTCCACGGTGATTCGGACGAATTCGGTTCGCTCGAATCGTTGAATTCTCTGGTTTCGCAAGTGTCGGAAAATACGGAAACGAGCCTAACAATTTTTCAAAATTGCGGACATTTTTTCGACGATCATCTGACGCAGTTAAAAAACGCGGTTCACGATTGGACGCTTGAAAAAATCGCCGAAGAAAATTGAACTTTTGCCTTTATAAACAAAGGGCGAAAAAAGTTTTTAAAAAACTGTCAAACGTCTCGTTTGACGGTTTTTTTTAGTGCCTTTTTATGATAAAATATGACCTGTTATGGCATTAAAATTAGTAGAAAATTCACTCCCGGAAAAAACATTAACCATCGGTCAAGCGACGCTCGAAGATGTAAACGCCGAGCCGAGCTTACGACCGAAAAGTTTGGACGAATACATCGGTCAGACGAAGATCGTAAATAATCTCAAAATATTTTTAAAAGCCGCGCTTCGCCGCGCTGAAACGTTGGATCATTGTCTGTTTTTCGGACCTCCGGGACTCGGCAAAACGAGTTTGGCGATTATTATTGCAAACGAACTGGGCGCAAATCTTAAAACCGTCCACGCGCCGTCGGTCGAAAAAGGCGGCGATCTGGCGGCGATTCTGACGAATCTGGAAGAAGGCGATGTTTTGTTTATTGACGAAATTCATCGCTTGCGCCCGCAGATCGAAGAAATTCTTTATCCGGCGATGGAAGATTACGAACTCGACCTGATAATCGGCGAAGGAACGGCGGCGCGTTCGATAAAAATTGATCTGCCGAAATTCACGCTCGTCGGCGCGACGACTCGTGCAGGTTTGATTTCCGCACCTTTGCGCGGGCGTTTCGGAATTGTCAATCATCTCGATTTTTATTCGCGGAAAGAATTAGAAATTATCGTTCATCGTTCGGCGGAAATTCTCGGAGTCGAGATCGAATCGAGCGGCGCAACCGAAATCGGACGGCGCGGACGCGGAACTCCGCGAATTACAAACAGACTTTTACGACGCGTGCGCGATTATGCCGAAGTTTTAGGCGACGGGCGAATCACGGGCGCGATGGCGCAAAAGGCTTTGGACGAAATGGAAGTTGACCGTTTCGGTCTGGACGAAGTTGATAGAAGATTGCTTCTTTCGATCATCGAAAAATTCGACGGCGGTCCCGTCGGTTTGGGAACGATTGCCGCTTCGATCAGCGAAGACCGCGAATCAATCGAAGAAGTTATCGAACCTTATTTGATTCAGACGGGATTTTTGAATCGAACTCCACGCGGTCGAATCGTAACTCCGGCGGCTTATGAACACTTCGGTTTCGATCTGCCGGAAACCGAAAATGCGGTCGTGGCATTAGCAAGCTAAAACTTTTTCGAATAAAAAAGGCATAGATCGTAACTTGAGTCTATGCCTTTTTTATTTTCGGAATCGCTTGTCTCGGAATGAGACTTTTAGGAAAAATTATTCTGCGTCCGATTTCGCTTTTCCCGGCATTCCGGCTTCGATGCTCAGACTGACTTTAATATCATCGGACAACATCGGCAGTCCGTTCGGCATATTGCTTCCGTAATTGACATTAAAATCACGGCGATTGATCGTCGTTTCCGCCATCGCGCCCATTTTCGTTCCGCCGGATTTTTCGTCTTTTAAGAAACCGACGACTTCAAAAGGAAACGAAACCGATTTCGTTACGTCTTTCATCGTCAGATCGCCCGTTACTATCCAATTTTTTCCTTTTTTCTCGATCTTCGTGCTTTTAAAAGTCATCGTCGGATATTTTTCGACATCGAAAAAATCCGCAGTTTTCAAATGATTATCGCGGGCATCAACTCCCGTGTCAACGCTCGCCATTTGAGCGGTAAATTCGACTGAAGATTTTTTCATATCTTTCGCGTCATAATTTATCATTCCCGTAAAATCGCGGAAATAACCCGGAACTTCCGAAAGTCCCATATGTTTTACTTTAAAACCGATTGCGGTGTGCGCCTTGTCAAAACTATACGCGCCGTTCATTCCTTCACCTTCCAAATTTCCGCCCGACGCGAAGTTTTGGGCAAATTCTTCTGCCGAAACTTGTGGAAGACTGCCGAAATTAAAAAATCCGAATACGGCGGTCATTGATAAAACTGCGACTGTTAAAAAAACTGCAAATTTGATTTTCATATTATTTCTCTAAAGATAAATTTTCAATTAGTATATTACAACAATTCAGATTCTATTGGAATAAATCAAATAGAAAAACAAATCATTTCGATATTGTTTACTTAAAGATAAAAATTAAACCGTCTTCCGAAACTGATTTTAGATAATCCAAAAACATAACCGGCAATTACGAAAATTTTAACTGTCGAAAAATGCTTTTAATAGTTTCAACGATAACAATCTTGTGATAATCTTTCTCTCGTTATGAAAATCGCTGTCAGCTAACACACTTCGCAATTCTGTTCGTTTCCGCGCCAGCCCAAAGTTGTTTGGAGACGAGTCTTTCGGCACATCTCGTGCTTTTTACAATCAATTTTTAACAGACGGATTTTTTGTTATGTCTAATAATATTCAAAATGCGCCCGTCGAGGCGTTGGATAATTCACCTTGGCAGGTTGTCAAAGAAGCGGTCAGAGGTTCAGAGCGTGATTTTACGAGCGGTTCGATTGGCTTGGCGATTTTTCTGTTGTCGGTTCCGATGATTCTGGAAATGATAATGGAGAGTCTTTTCGCCATTGTTGATATTTATTTTGTTTCTAAACTCGGCGCGGACGCGGTGGCGGTCGTCGGAATTACCGAAGCGATGATGGCACTCGTCTATGCCGTCGCGTTCGGTCTGGCGATCGGTGCGACGGCGACGATTGCACGGCGAATCGGCGAAAAAGACAAAGAGACGGCGGCGAAAACGGCGGCGCACGTTCTTTATCTCGGCTTGATCGTGTCGGTCGTGATGAGCTTTATCGGCGTAATCTTTGCGCCGCAATTGCTCAAACTTCTGGGCGGCGAACCGCAAGTTATCGCACAAGGCACGCCGTTTATGCGAATTATGCTCGGCGGAAATGCGGTCGTCGTGTTTATATTTTTGCTCAACGCGATCTTTCGCGGCGCGGGCGATGCGGCGGTGGCGATGCGCGTTTTGTGGTTGGCGAACGGGCTGAATATTCTTCTTTGTCCGATGTTCATCTTCGGGATTTGGATTTTTCCAGAATTAGGCGTAACCGGCGCGGCGGTGGCAACAACTATCGGGCGCGGAATCGGCGTTGCTTATGCGGCGTGGTGTCTTTTTCGTCCGTCAGGCAGGATCACGATCGAGAAAAATCATTGGACTTTTGACCCGAAACTTTTGTGGAAACTCGTCAAACTTTCCGCGACGGCGGTCGTGCAGTTTACGGTTGCGACGGCGAGTTGGAGCGTTCTCGTGCGCGTCGTCGCCGGATTCGGGAGCGAAGCGATCGCCGGTTACATCATCGGTCTGCGCGTGATTATGTTCGCGCTTTTGCCCGCGCTCGGTTTGAGCAACGCGGCGGCAACTCTCGTCGGACAAAATCTCGGTGCGGGAAAACCCGAACGCGCCGAAAGATCGGTCTGGACGGCGGCGATTTTCAACGCGGTTATTTACGCGCTCCTCGGATTCGTTTTCATATTTTTCGCCGAAAATATTGTCGGATTTTTCACAACTGACCCGACGGTTTTCAATTACGGCTCGAACTGTCTGAGAATCGTCGCTTACGGCTTTGTTTTCTACGGTTTCGGAATGGTTATCGAAACCGCATTCAACGGCGCGGGCGACACATTTACGCCGACGATCTTGAATCTTTTTATTTTCTGGCTGTTTGAAATTCCGCTCGCTTATCTGCTCGCATATCATTTCGATCTCGGACCGAGCGGAGTTTTCTGGGCGATAACGTCTGCCTTTTCCGTTTTAGCGGTAGTTTCGGCTTTGATTTTCAAACTCGGAAGATGGAAGTCAAAAAAAGTATAAAGAAATTAGCCGCGAACAGACAAGAAAGTGCAAGAAAAAAGTTTCTTAAATTAAGAAATTGCATTCTTTTTGTGTCTGTTCGCGGCTAATTTCCCTCAAACAATTTCTTTGATTAATTCCAGTTTTTGCGGATTTTCATAGCTTATTTTAACGTGAGTTCGAGATAAGAAAAACTCCAAAGGTAAGATATACTTAGGTTTAGAAACAAATAAACCAAACCAAAGGAGTTTTTCAATGAATATCTTAACAGTTTTTTGCCAAGTTGACGATTTTTGTAAAGTGTTTGAACCGAAGTTTAATCATCAGTTGTTAGAAAGCGGAAAGAGTCAACGAATTAAGCCGTCGAAGATGTCGCGTTCGGAAGTGATGACTATTTTGATCTGTTTTCACAGGTCTGGATTCCGTAATTTGAAGACGTTTTATAATTCGATGATCGGTGTTTACTACAAGGGCGAGTTTCCCGATCTGCTCAGTTATAATCGGTTCGTCGAACTCCAACGCGACGCTTTGCTTCTGCTCGGAGCGTTTATGCAAATGAGATTGGGAAAGTGTTCGGGGATTTCATTTGTGGATTCAACTAAGATAGCCGTCTGTAACAATTTACGGATTAAGCAAAACAAGGTGTTTAAGGAGATTGCAAAACGCGGGAAGACTTCGACGGGGTGGTTTTACGGCTTCAAGATACATCTTATAATCAGCGACCGCGGCGAGTTGTTGGCGTGGCAAATCACTTTGGGAAATGTTGATGACCGAAAGCCGGTCGGGAAAATGAGCAAGCAGTTGTGGGGCAAACTGTTCGGCGATAAAGGTTATATTTCACAGGAGTTGAGTAAATTATTGGGCGAACACAATGTTCAACTGGTAACAAAGGTCAGAAAGAATATGAAGAACAAGTTGATGCCGCTTTTTGATCGCCTGATGCTGAGAAAACGAGCGATCATCGAATCGGTCAACGACCAGTTAAAGAACATTTCACAAGTCGAGCATACGCGACATCGTTCGGTGTGGAACTTTTACGGCAACATCGTCGCCGGGTTGATCGCTTACACATTTCAAGAAAAGAAACCAAGCCTTGAACTAGGAAAAGACTTGGTTATAGCTTAATTCTTATCTCGAACTGACGTTATTTTATAAGAATCCCGCAATTTTTCGCTTATTGAATCAGCTTGATCTTGATTTCGGCAATATAAAATGCCGAGCGTCTCGTTTTTGTTTATTTCGTCGCCGATTTTCTTTTCGCACGAATAGCCGACAGCGTGATCAATTTCGTCTTCGGCTTTTGTTCTGCCGCCGCCGATGATGACGATACTTTCGCCGAGTTCGCTTGTATTTATTTCTTTGATAAAACCTTTTTGATTCGATTTGATTTCAACTTGAATAAGATTTTTTTCCAGCAAACTTTCGGGATTATCACAAACTTTTGGTTCGCCGCCTTGAAGTTCGATATTTTGTTTGAATTTTTCCAACGCTTCGCCGGAATTTATTAAATCTGAAATTTTTGATTTCGCTTCTGAAATTTTTTTGGAAATTTCACACAAAACGAGTAAATGCGCTGTAAGTTCGACCGAAAGTTCGAGCGTCGGCAACATTTTTTCGTCTGCTTCGTTTTGCAGAATTTTTATACATTCGTAAACTTCCACAGAATTTCCGACGAATTTGCCGAGCGGCTGATTCATATCGGAAATCACGGCTTGAGTTTTCACGTTTTGCGCGTTGCCGACTTTGACCATCGCTTCGGCGAGTTTTTTTGAATCTTCGTACCTTTGCATAAACGCGCCGCTTCCGGTTTTAACGTCGAGAATGAGCGCATCCAAACCTTCAGCGAGTTTTTTCGACATTATCGAGGCGACGATAAACGGCAGATACGGCACGGTCGCCGTCGCATCACGAAGCGCGTAAAGTTTTTTGTCGGCGGGCGCGATTTCCGCCGTTTGCCCGATCATCGAAAAACCGCATTGTTTAATTATTCGGCGAAATTCTTTTAGCGAAAGATTCACGTCGTAACCGGAAATTGATTCGAGTTTATCGAGCGTTCCGCCCGTGTGTCCGAGTCCGCGCCCCGAAATCATCGGGACGGCGATTCCGCAACACGCGGCGAGCGGCGCAATGATTAGCGAAGTTTTATCGCCCACGCCGCCGGTCGAATGTTTGTCGGCGACGGGCATTTCGAGATCGGAAAAATCCAGCACTTTGCCGGAATTTAACATTGCTCTTGTCAAAACCGCAGATTCTTCCGCGTCCAACCCTTTGAGGAACATCGCCATCACAAGTGCAGTTATTTGGTAATCCGCCCAACTCGCTTCGGTTACGCCGCTGATAAAAATTTCGATTTCTTCAGCCGTTAATTTTTCGCCGTCGCGTTTTTTTTGAATTATCTCTTGTGGTCGCATAGTTTATGTAACTTTATCAGATTATAAAAAAATAATTTAAAAAAGGGTTCACTTTTGCCGAAAATTAGTTCATAATAGATATTGCCATGAGAAGTAAAAAATTAATTTCAATCACCGCATTTTTCGCCGCTTTCGTTTTTTCAGCCGCTTTTGCCGGTTTGTTTATTGACGACAGCGCGTCTTCAAACACTTATTATCACAATCATACGAGCTGTTTTAATCTTCAATACGATACTGTTACCGCAGATGCAATTGATGATCTTTTGAGCCGCGATGTTCGAAACGGTAATGACAGATTTCGTCAACTAAGCGCAATTAACGAGGATTTTAACCCGCCGTTCGGCACGGATTCGATTGACGAGTATGCAGAAGTTGTCGGTTCATACGCGGACGAATCTTCCGCTATGGACGACGGCAATCTTCCGCGCGAAGTTCGTCAAGCGTGGCGCAAACATATGAAAGCGTGGAAAGATTATGCTGAATTTCTGAAAGTTTCAGACAGATTGCATTACACCGACGAAGAATTGAAAATCAAGGATCTGCAATACGGAAACGATATTAACCGAACCTGGTATAATATGCTTCGCATCAGCAGGACTTACGGTTCTTACGTTTCTGAATAAGAACGAATTTCTAATATATTAAAAAAGGCAATCTCACCGTTTATTGCGGTGAGATTGCCTTTTTTGTTGCTCATAGGCGTGAATCTATGATTATATAGAATTTATTAGGTTTTTCATTAGTTATTTTGAATCACCCTCTATAATATGCAGAGTTGTAATTACAAACAACATTAAATTCAACCTTTAACTAACTGCTTTTTGTTGGTTTTGTATTTCTTTTTCGGCGGGCGGAAAAATTAAGCTGAATGTCGTGCCTTTACCGATTTCGCTGGCTGCAGTAATCGTTCCGGCGTGTTCCTGCACGATTCCGTAGGAAACTGCCAACCCTAAACCTGTTCCGTTGCCGACACCTTTAGTAGTGAAAAACGGATCGAATATCTTTTTCAGATTTTCCGATTCGATGCCTTCGCCCGTGTCGGAAACTTCGACGACTATTTTGTCATTTTCAACTGCCGTCAAAAGATTTATCGTGCCGCCGCCGTTCATCGCGTCACGGGCGTTAAGAATTAAGTTAGTGAAAACTTGTTGGATTTTTCCGGCATTTGCGTAAATCATCGGCGGCGTTTCCGAATAGTTTTTAATAATTTCGACCTGTGATTTTCTTAATTGCGGTTCGAGCAGTTGAATCGTGTCGTTGAGAAGTTTATTGAGATCAACTTCATAAAAATCGGAAGAGTTTCCGGTGCGCGAGAAATTCAGCAAATTGCCGACGATGTTTGATGCGCGTTCGGTCTGACGCTGCATTTTTTGCAGAAGCAGATGTTTCGGATCGGTTTCGGGAATCATTCCGAGAAGCATCTGCGTGTAACTCGAAACGCCCGTCAGCGGCGTGTTTACTTCGTGCGCCACGCCTGCGGCAAGTAAACCGATGCTCGAAAGTTTTTCACTTTGCTGGAGAGTTTCTTCGAGTTTGACACGCGACGAAACATTTTCAAGCACGATAATCGCGCCCGTCTGATTTTGTGAAACCGATTGAAGCGGCGCAATAGCGACGTTTAAAATAAGCGGTTCGCCTTTTTTATTTTTTGTGTAAAGTTTGTAAGCGTTACGAACTTCGCTTAGATGCCAGCGCGATTTGCCCAGAATATTTTCCAGATTTACCGCAAAACTTTCATCGAAAACTTCTTCGACATATTTGCCGACAGCTTGATCGCGCGGAATTTCGAGCATCGTTTCAAAAGTCGTGTTACAACGCGTGATTTGCCCGTGTTCGTCAACTGCGAGAAGCCCGACATTGACGGATTCGACGATTGATTCGTTGAATTCTTTAAGAAGTTCGAGTTCTTCGGCGCGTGCAGTCTGCTCTTGATAAAGCAAACTGTTTTCAACGGCGACGGCGACGTAACCGGAAACCGTCTGCAAAATTTCGAGGTCTTCGCTCGACAAAAGCGAACCGTCTTTAGCGCGTCCCAATCCGATGACGGCGACCATTTTTCCGCGTGCGACACACGGCACAAAATAGTGAAGTTCCTGCGGTCTGACTCTTTGATCGTCGCTTAATTCGATTTCCGCCAATGCCAGTTCGTCGGCACGCACAACGCCTCGTTCGGCGGACTTCGTGCGAATCATCTGCCGGAAATCGTGAGGAATTCTGTAATCGTTTAGTCCGGCGGTTTTCGCAATTCTGTAATTTTCCGAATTTTCTTCCTCGATAAAAACGGCGACTTTTTCGACGTTTAAAACTTGCTGTAATCTTTCCGTCAGAGAATTTAATAACGGATCGAGCGTTGAAGTCGCTGCTAAAGTTCTGCCGAAATCGAGCAAACCTTGCCGCAGATCGTAGCGTTCGCCGTAGAAAAATCGGTCGGCGCGTTCCTGCAAAAATTTCTTGATCGGTTCGCTGAGCATCACGATTCCCGCCATCGCTACAATTGCGATCAGCGTTCGCAGAGTAATTTCCGTATTTGAAAGATTATTTCCGACCGCCAAAAACACGAGTCCGAGCGCGACTGCGCCGATCATCATCGCAATTGCCATTGTCGTCATCGCATAGACGAGCGCACGCCGAACGACGACATCAACGTCCATCAAACGATAACGCACGACCGAATGACCGAAACTTAAAGGAATCAGCGCAAGCGGCAAAATCGTCAGCGCGGAAGTTACGGTGTCTTCCGGCAAATGAAAATATCTTTTCGCGCCGTAAAAAACGGCAACCGGCAAAACCGCCGCAGTCGTTCCCCAAACAATCCATTTCAGACGTTGACGAACAAGCGTTTGTTTATTTTTGATAAAACGCCAAATCAGAAAAACCGCACCCGCTGCAAGTCCCGTTGCAAAATGATAAAAATTTGCTTGGTAAAGAAAACCGAAAGCGTCGTATTTATCGGCAAATTCCGAAAGCCAAGCCGCCGCGTTCGTTGTTGGTGCAAGATGGAAAAATAATGAAAGAAAGAAAATTGCAAAAGAAATTAAGCCAGCCGGAAGATAAAGCAGATATTCGCGCCAACGCGGTTCTTGGAAAAGCTCGGTTCTGACCGGATAACGAAGACAGAAATGCAGGAAAAGCGGGACGAAAAATGCAAACGCCAAATCATCAATCAAACTGACCGCAAGATCGAAATCTTCGCCCAAACCGAGCGGTTTATATACTAAAAAAATAAATGCTGCCAGACAGACGACTGAAAAATGCAGGACAAAAGGCGAATCGCCGCCTTGTTTTAACAGAACGAAAAGCCCGATTCCGAGCCAAATAAAACCGACGATAGTCAGGAAAATTATCGCCGCCGACCAACGCGGAACGGTGTCAATTTTTTTTAAGTCGGCGAAATAATAATTGTCGGCAAATGAATAAGAAGGTCTTTGATAAAAATAAGTTAAATTCCCGTCTTCACCGGCAGTTTCGAGATACATTTGAACGTCGGTGGGCGAGATGAGTTCGTCAATTTGATTATCATTTAGACCGATGCCGAGAAGTTTATCGCCGACGGCAATTCCGGCGCGTGAAGCGGCTAAATTAGGAGTAACTTTTTCGGCATAAATTCCATCTGCTTTTTGACTCCAGATAACGCCGTCGGTCGGCGGCATATTATGATAAGCTCTCTGCGACAAATTAAGTGCGCCGCCGGCAACAAAAAATGCCGCCGCGACAAGCCACACCAAACTCCAATTTGTCAGCAATTTTCCTTTCATTTTGGAAGACGGATAAAACCAACGATTTTATAATGCAAAATACGTTCCAGTATTTTATTAACCTTGCTCCGCCTTAGATTTACGCAAAATTTCGTTGTCTTGTTTCGCGTTCACAAAATTTTAACATTATTTTATTCAGTTTTTCGCCCGTTAATCCGAGATTTTGGAAATATGATTGTGAGTTTTTGCTGTAAATATTAAGGAAAACAGCAGAGTTTCACGATATTTCTATTCAAATAAAATGCTTTTTTGGATTTTGCCGGATAATTTCCCGTGTTTCCGCGATTTCATAATAAAAATTCTTACAACTGTTAATAGAACAATCTTCATCTTTGAAATGCAAATAGTTTTATATTGCTTTTGTTTAGCACACGCAAAAAATCTATAATTGCCGTTAGAACTATCGGGATGAAATCTAACATCTTCAAAAATTTTCTTTTTATCATAATTCTGTTCGCTGTTTCTGCAGTGTTCGGGCAGGATTATCTTCCGCAGCTAGTTCGCCGCGTAAAACCTTCGGCAGTAGCGATTGAAACTTTTGATGGGAAAGGTGCGACAATTTCGCGCGGAACGGGATTTTTTATCGCGTCTGACAGAATAATTACAAATCGCCACGTTATCGAAAAAGCAAACCGTGTTGAGATCAGTTTGAGTAACGGCAAAAAATATGACGCGCAGGGTGTTTTGGCAATTGACGGCGAAGGTGATCTGGCAGTTTTGCAGGTGAATGTTCCGCAAAATTCCGCCGTCTGGCTGCCGATTGTCGAAAATTCGCCGCAGGAAGGCGAATCAATCGTTGTCATAGGAAATCCATACGGATTGGAAGGTTCGGTCGCTAACGGAATCGTGTCCGCCGTGCGCGAAATTCCGGGTTACGGGAAAATTATTCAAATTACCGCGCCGATCTCGCCCGGCTCAAGCGGCAGTCCGGTCGTCAATATGCGCGGGCAAGTGATCGGCGTGGCGACTTTGCAGGCGGCGGAAGGTCAGAGTTTGAATTTCGCGGTTCCGAGCGAACGAATTTTGCAGATAAAAACAGGCGAACTTCGTTCATTTGCGACACTCAATATAGAAAATCAGAAAAACAAACGTGCGGCGGCGGAAAGCCTTTATTCGCAAGGTCTCCGGCTTTTGTCGAGAGACGATTACAAATCAGCGTTGAATTATTTTATAAACGCCGTCGAAATTGATGCCAATTATGCCGAAGCGTGGTATCAAGCCGGATTTTGTTACGGAATGCTCGGCAATCATAATGAATCCTTAAAGGCATCAAAACAAGCCGCAAAACTTCGACCCGAATGGATCGAAACGCATATCAACATCGGCGCGTCGAGTTTCGCGCTCGGCGATTACAAACAAGCCGTTGATGCTTACAATAAGGCGATAAAAATTGATTCATATAGTCCCGATCTTTATTATTCGCTCGGTTTGAGTTTGGAAAAATTAGGTCGCACGGATGAGGAAATTCTCTCTTACAAACGCGCCGTCGCGCTCAAACCGGATTTTGTAAATGCCTTTGAAAAGATGGGATTAGCGTATTTCAAACAAAAACGCTATGCCGAAGCCGCAAACGCATTTGAATCGCTGAGAACTTATAAATCCGATGCGAAAAGTTACAATTATCTCGGCGAAAGTTATCTTGAACTCGGTAAAAACGACGAAAGCATCGAAGTTCTTAACAATGCAGTCAGCTTAAATCCCGATTTTGACAAAGCGCGTTATAATCTCGGCAGAGCGTATCTTAAACTCGGCAACCGCGATATGGCGCAGGTGCAGTATGAAATTCTGAGAAACTCACGCTCGGATTGGGCAGACAGATTATACGTTTTGCTGAATCCTTAAAATTATTTCCATTTTGATCATTTTTTTCTAAAATAAGTCGTGATAGTTTCAAACGTAATTCGACGAAATTGGTTGCGCTACTTTTTAGCATTATTTTTTGTCGGACTAATCATAACTGGCTTGGATGTCATTCAGCCGTTTATAAATACGGCAATTGTCGCAATCGTATTTTTACTGCTGATCGTTTTTATCGCAACGTTTCTCGGGAGAAATCCTGCACTTCTGGCATCTTTTGCGGCGGTTGCGGGATTTAATTTTATGTTTATTCCGCCCGTCAGAACGTGGACGATTGCCGAACCGCAGAATTGGTTTGCGTGGGCGGCTTTTAGTGTGACGGCGATAACGGTCGGCGAACTTTCTGCGTATGCAAAACGTCGCGCCGAAGAAGCCGAACGCCGCAAAGAAGAAGTCAAAAGACTTTATAATGAACTGCAAACCGCATTTGAAAAAGCGAGCGAAACAGAAGCTCTGCGCCGCAGCGAAAAGTTAAAATCCGCATTGCTCGATGCCGTAACGCACGATTTGCGAACGCCTCTAACTTCGATAAAAGCGTCGGTTACGACACTTTTAGACAGCGAAGGCGGACATCGCACAATCGAACTCGACGCGGAAGGCAGACTCGATTTTCTCGAAATTATCAACGAAGAAACAGATCGTTTGAACAATTTTATCGAAGCGATGGTGGAACTTGCCAAGCTCGAATCAAAGGAATTTAATTTAAATACGAGTCTAACATCGCTCGAAGAAATTGTCGGAAACGCTTTAAATCGTGCAAAGAATATTCTAAAAAATCATCGAGTTTCGGTAAAAATCGGAAAAGATTTGCCTCCGATTAATGCCGACGAAAAATCGCTTGCTGAAGTGATTTACACTTTGCTCGATAACGCGGCGAAATATGCGCCGGAAAATTCTAAAATTGAAATTTCCGCCGCTAAAACTCAGGACAAAAAAATAGAAATTGCCGTTTCCGACGAAGGCAGAGGAATTCCCGTTGAATGGCGAGAAAAGATTTTCGATAAGTTTTTCCGCGTGGAAAATGCAGTAAATTCCTTGCCGAAATCCAAAGGAACGGGTTTGGGTTTGGCAATTGCCAAAGGAATCGTCGAAGCGCACGGCGGAAAAATTCGGGTATTGGAAAAAGAAAATGGAAAAGGCGCGAAGTTTATCGTAACGATGAACGGTGAAAATTGTGAACGAGAATAAAAAAATTCTGGTGGTTGACGATGAATCGCAGATCACGCGCGTTTTGCGCGGGAGTTTGACGGCGCATAAATATCTCGTCAGAACCGCCGCCGACGGAATTTCCGCGCTCGATACTTTTCACGATTGGAAACCGGATTTGATAATCAGCGACTTACAGATGCCGGAAATGAACGGCATCGAACTGTGCCGCGAGATCCGCAAAATCTCGCAAACGCCGATCATCGTTTTGTCGGTCAAAGGCGAAGAAAAAACAAAGATCGAAGCCCTCGACGCGGGCGCGGACGATTATATTACGAAGCCGTTCAGCATTGACGAACTGATGGCAAGAATTCGCGCGAATTTGCGCCGGATTCCGAATGAAAAAAACGAAACCGAAACCGAAATTTCCGCCGGAGATTTTTTGATAAATACGCAAACGCACCAGATTTTAGTGCGCGGCGAAGAAATTCATCTTACGCCGACGGAATTCGACTTAATGCTTTATCTGATTCAAAACCGCGAAAAAGTTATCACGCACCGCACACTTCTGACCGCGATCTGGGGCGGAAATTTCACGGAACAAACCGAATATCTGAGAGTTTTTCTCGGCAATCTACGCAAAAAGATCGAGATAAATTCTTCCGATCCGCAGTATATTCTGACCGAACCGTGGGTCGGTTATCGCTTCGATCCTTCGGGCGGAAAATAAATTTTTCGTGATGCGAAAAAATGCTTGCTTTTTCCGATTTTCTTTTGCTAGAATAAACGACAATTTAGTCGCCGAAGTTGTTTTTCAGTAATTGAGAAATAACACGGGGGAACCAACCATTTACAGATGTTTTGTAAATGCGGGGCGCAGCGTCAAAGACGCAGAAGACTTCTTCGCTTCCAGCCCGTCAGCTAACCTCGTAGGCGTTATCGAAGAAGGACGCGAAAGATTTTACAGACTTTTTTTCAAGAGGCTGTGAAGTTCCGAAAGTGGACTTCACAGCCTCTTCGTCTATTTAAATGATTTTTCGTTTTCTTCAACAAATATAACGAGTTTATTGGAGAATAATGATGAAAAAAATCTTTCTTATTATACTTTTAACGGCTTTCGCGCTAACAATAACCGAGGCGCAGACGACGGTTGACGAGAACGACAATCAATCGTGGAACGACATATCTTTAACCCATTCGATAAATGAAAATTTCGACGTTTTCATTCAGGGAACTTTGCGTTTCGGCGGAAATTTCACGCAACTCAGCGACGGGCGTTTTGCCGCCGGAGTCGTCTGGAAACCGCGCAAAGACCTTTCGATCTCGCCGTTTTACTGGTTTGTTGAGGCGCGGAATTCGAGAAACGAATTCCGGCGCGAACACCAGACGAATCTGCGCGTGGTTTATAAATTTCCGTTCAAAAACTTCGGACTTTCGCACCGCAGTCAATTCGAATATCGTATTCGACAGCCGCAAAATTCGTGGCGTTATCGCCCGTCTCTGACGCTCGATCACGACATTCCGAAAAAAATTCTCAAAGCCGCGAAAATTTATCTGACCGAAGAAGTTTTTTACGATTCCGCGCTCGATAAATTTTCGCGCAATCGTGTTACGGTCGGCGTTATAAAAACGCTGAATCCGAAATTGTCGCTCGACGTTTATTATATGCGCCAGAATGACGGATATTCGCGCCCCGGCGATCTGAACGTCATCGGCACGAATTGGAAAATCAAGTTTTGAGAAACTGTTTGAAAACTCAAGAATTTACCCACGAAATACACGAAATACACAAAAAAGAGAAAACTTAAATTTTACTTCTTATTTTCGTTTGATTCGTGTATTTCGTGGGCGGAAAAATAGTTTTTAAACAACTTCTGTCAGGAGGAAAATGCAATGAAATGTAGAATTTGTTTATCAATAATTATTTTGTTCACGCTTTTTTTAGCGAACGCCTGTCTGCCGTCCGCGCCGGAAGCGATCTTCGCGCTGCAACTTTTCGGTCGTTACGAGTTTTTGGGCGACGGCGTTCAACGTTCTTTTCGGACTTTTAGCCGCTTACGTTCTCTCGAAATACAATTTCTGGGGATGCAACGCGATCACCGTAATTATTTCTCTGCCGACGGGGATTCCGACTGCCGTCGCCGGTTTCGCTTCTGCTTCTCTGGGGAACTTACGGCATTTTGGGACAGTATTTATCGCCCGTTATGCAGATAATGTTCACGCCGTATGCAATCATTCTGGCGAATATCTTCGTAACTTTTCCGCTCGCGTTCGGCGTTATCAAACCGATCTTCGACACGATGAGCCATTCTCTCGAAGAAGCGTCGGCGACGATGGGCGCGACGCGTTGGCAGACGTTTTGGCATATAACTTTGCCGTCATTGCGCGGCGCGATTGTCGGCGGCGCACTTTTAACTTTCGCGCGGTCGGTCGGCGAATTCGGTTCGACGATCTTGGTTTCGGGAAATTTCGCAATGAGAACGCAGACCGCGCCTCTTTATATTTTCGCCAAATTCAACGAAGGACAAGTCGAAGCCGCAAATGCCGTCGCCATTGTGTTGGCGATTTTTTCGTTCGTGATTTTCAGCGTATTGTTTTTCGCGCGTGATTGGCTCGAAGCCGAGTAAAGAAATATTGCCCGCGAAATACGCGAAAAAGCGCGAAAAATTTAAGGTTTCTTTTTAGCGTCCTTTCGCGTATTTCGCGGGCAAATAAAATCCGATGAATAATCAAACAGAAAATGAAAACTCCGCCGTTCAGATCGCAAATATCAGCAAAAGTTTCGGCGCGGCGAAGATTCTCGAAAATATAAATTTCGAGGACGATTCTGCGAATTATCGCCGGACTGGAAACGCCGGATTCGGGCAAGATCGTTTTGCACGGCAAAGATGTTACCGAACATCCGGCGCGGGAACGCGGAACGGACGTTATTTTTCAAAATTACGCGCTTTTTCCGAAAATGACCGTCGAAAAAAATATCGGCTACGGTTTGGGTCTGCGCGGGAAAAGAAAAACGAGATCGCGGAAAAAGTTAAAGAATTGCTTTCACTGATAAATCTCGAAGAACACAGCCACAAACTGCCGTCGAAACTTTCCGGCGGACAGCAACAGCGCGTCGCCATCGCCCGCGCTCTGGCTTACGAACCGGAAATTCTGCTTTTCGACGAACCTTTCGGCGCACTCGACGCGCAAATTCGGACTCGTCTGCGGCGCGAAATCCGCCAACTTTTGAAGAAAATAAACGTCCCGTCAATTTTTATCACGCACGATCAGGAAGAAGCGTTGGAACTCGGCGACCGCATCGGCGTTTTGAATGCGGGAAAACTCGAACAGATCGGAACGCCGTTCGATGTTTACAACACGCCGGAAACCGAATTCGTGGCAACATTTTTGGGCGCGGCGAATCTTTTGATCCGTGTTTTTTACGAAAACAAAATCGCGCTCGAAAATACTTGTCTCGACGCTCCGCCGGAAACGCGCGAATTTCGCAACGGGCAATCGGTTAAGATCGTTTTTCGACCGGAAGACGTTTTTCTGCGAAAACCGGAAAACCTGACGCAAAATTATCAAGAACTCGCCGCCGGAACAATTGAGGAAATAAATTTCGTCGGCGCGTTTGCTAAGAGTCGTCGTCCGGCTCGATCTGGCGGCGCGACCACCGATCATCATTACTCGCCCGAAAACCGAAACTTTAGCTTTTCCGCCTGAAACCGGACAAAAATCACCGCTGGTTTAGTCATATTTCGCGTTTTGCCGAATTTTACTTTAGGTTCGGAACGCGCGGCGAAAACACTATAAAAACATTTTATGATGGAAATATTTACGAACTTTTTATAAAACTTTTACTCACATTTTACGATTTATTTCTTAATCTTTTGATTGAAGCGGCGAAATAGTTTTTTCGCCCGAAACAAAAAGATGAGAGAAATAACATTACCGGCAAATGAAATCTCAGAGAATTCAGAAGAATTTTCAAAAGCGAAATTATCAACGCGCAAAAAATGGAGATACACGCTTTTTATAAGCATTTCTGCCGCCTGCGTGTTGGTGATGATGGGAATTTTGATAATCGTTGTGTCCGACATCGGTTCGGGCGAACGCGCCGATCTGTTGAATCGCGCCGGAACATTTCTCGTTTTATTCGCCGCGCCGCTTTATTTTCTGGCGGCGCATTGTCTCGACAAATTAGATTTTTTCGAGAAAAAGAAAAAAAATGATCTGTCGTGAATCTTTATGAAATCTTTATAAACTTTTTACTCATATTTTACGAAGTTTTTTGTATTTTTATAATTTGAATCACAAATATCGAATTTTATATTTAACTTGATTTTTATAAACCGACTATTTAATTTTACCGCGGCAAATGCCGCTTTTATTTTGATACTTAGAAATTTATGTCACACGCTGTAACAGCAGATATTCATTCGACTTATGCCGACGTTCATATTCCCCGCGAAGAACCGCGCGGGAAATATTTGTATGTTTTAACATTTGCCGCGCTCGGCATCGTTTACGGCGACATCGGAACTTCGCCGCTTTATGCGATGCGCGAATGTTTTTTCGGCGAACGCGCTATCGAACCTTCGCCGGAAAATATTCTCGGCGTTTTGTCGTTGATCTTCTGGTCGCTGATTATCGTAATTTCCGTTAAATATTTAGTTTTCGTCGTTCGCGCCGACAACGACGGCGAAGGCGGTATTTTATCGCTGGCGGCACTCGCCACGCCGATCAAACCTTCGGGAAATACGGAAAAGAAAATTTTGATCGCGCTCGGCATTTTCGGCGCGGCACTTCTTTACGGCGACGGCGTTTTAACGCCCGCGATTTCGGTCTTGAGCGCGATGGAAGGTTTGACGGTCGCCACGCCGATTTTGTCGCCTTATGTCGTGCCGATTGCGGTTGTGATAATCGTCGGTTTGTTTCTTTTGCAAAGACGCGGAAGCGCAGGAATTGGCGCACTTTTCGGACCGATTACGTTGATTTGGTTTGCGGTGATCGCCGGTTTGGGAATCGCGCAGATCGTTCATTATCCGTCGGTTTTGATCGGACTCAGTCCGTTTCAGGCGGTCGGGTTTTTCCTGCGTAACGGTTGGTATGGATTTATTATTCTCGGTTCGGTTTTTCTCGTCGTCACGGGCGGCGAGGCTCTCTACGCCGATATGGGACATTTCGGCTCGAAACCGATTCGGCTGGCGTGGTTTACGATAGTTTTGCCCGCGCTTGTTTTAAATTATTTCGGACAAGGCGCACTTTTGCTCGAGAATCCCGAATTCGCGGGAAATCCGTTTTACAATCTCGCGCCGGAATGGGCGTTGTATCCGTTGATTATTCTGGCGACGATGGCGGCGGTGATCGCTTCGCAAGCCGTAATTTCCGGCGCGTTTTCTTTGACGATGCAAGCCGTGCAGCTCGGTTTTATTCCGCGTCTGAAAATTAATCACACTTCGATCAAAGAATACGGGCAGATTTATCTTCCGATAATAAACTGGGCGTTGATGCTCGGTTGTATTTTGACGGTTCTCGCGTTTCAGAACTCAAGCAATCTCGCCGCCGCTTACGGAATCGCCGTAACTTCGACGATGGTTATCACGACGATCTTGTTTTTCGTCGTCGCCCGCGAGCGTTGGAACTGGAGTTTTCTGCCGACCGTTGCATTATGCGCGATTTTCTTTGTCATTGACATCGCGTTTTTCGGTGCGAACATCATCAAGTTTTTCGACGGCGGTTGGTTTCCGCTGACTCTTGCCGTGATAATTTTTCTCGTGATGATGACGTGGAAAAAAGGACGCAGTTTACTGCAAAGACGAATTCAGAAAGAATCAAAACCGCTCGAAGATTTTATCTATGAGATCGGTAAACAGAAAATCACGCGAGTTCCCGGCACAGCCGTTTTTATGAACGGAAATGCGACCAAAACGCCGTCGGCGGTTCTTCAAAATATCAAACACAACAAAATTCTGCACGAAAGAGTTTTGTTCGTTACCGTTAAAACGCGCCTGATTCCGTATGTCGAAGAAAGCGAACGATATATGTTTGAAACTTTAAATGGCGGTTTTACGCGGATAAAAATTTATTTCGGTTATATGGAAGAGCCGAATGTGCCGGAAGTTCTGGGAAATATTGATCAACTCGGATTTGTTTTCAAACCGAAAGAAACGACATATTTCGTCGGACGCGAAACGATTATTTCAACTCAAAAATATCCGGGAATGGCTCTCTGGCGCGAAAAACTTTTCGCTTTGTTATCGAAAAATGCGCGAAGTGCAACCGCATATTTCGGAATTCCGGCGGGCAGAGTCGTCGAGTTGGGCGAACAGATCGAAATCTAACACAAGGCACATATTACAAAGTAAAAATGCAAAAGTTAAGAACTGGTCTTAACTTTTGCATTTTTTACTTTTGCGTTCTCGTTTATTGAGTAATTTCTGAGATCAAAGCGGTTATAAAATTATCTTGAACAATTTTACTGTTCGGCAATTCGTCGTGAGCTTCGCAGAAAAATGTGGCGGAAACAGGCAGATTTTTTCTGAAGATCGAATTGCGGTAATTTTGATCGGAGATCGTTTCGGCGAGCAGGGAACGACGCGTTACGCGACCGTCGCCGGGAGCAAATAAAACATCGCGCATCGCTTCTTTTTTGATTTTCGTGCCGTTTTCAAGCTTAATGGTTTTCGGCGAAAAAGTAGTTTTCAATTCACCGGTTTTGACATCTTTGTAAATTATCGCGCCGTCGAGCGTCGGTTGACAATCGCTTCCGAAAGCGAAAAATCCGACGGATGCGGGAACCGAACTGTCGGCATCGAGCGCGGCGTGAAATTCCTGTGCGCGTTTTAGAACGGCGGCGAAATATAAATCAACATCTTCTCTCGTCGCTTCGCCGTATTCTTTTTTGAAACCGTCCGTGTCCGATTTGCTCGCGCCGGGTGTGGTCATATTCTTGTCGGCGAAATTTTCCAAAAATGTTTGACTCGTATAAGCCGACCAGCGGTATTTTTTCCACGTTTCGGGATTATAAAGATCAACATCTATCAATTTTAAATTCTCGTCATAAAATTTTGCTGTTCGCTGATGCGGCAAAAGTTGAAAGACGGCGGGCGACGTGATGGCAACTTCCGTGCTTAAACTTCCGACATCGAAACCGCCGACTCTGTAACCGTCGAGCAGAATTTTCAGCGCGTCCATCGAACCTTCATTCGGCGTTCCAAACATAAAAATCTTGTTGAAATTCCGTCCGCCGATCCAAGTCGGCACGGGTTTTGCGCCGTTGGCAGGCAAATCCGCTTTGCCGTACATCGCCGCGTAACGTGCAATCAAACCGCCCATCGAATGCGCGATGACGTTAAAACGCAGATTCGGATCGCCGATCTTTTTTTTGAGATTGTCAATTTTCTCCATTAAAAGCTGGGCGTTCGTCGTGTTGTCCAAACGCCAATCGTATGCGAAAACATAGTATTTGTCGCGGTTAGCATTTTCGCCCGGATCGTCCCAATCGCCCGCCGTGTAACCGCCGTATTTTTCCATCGAATCAATCAGCGATTGATAAATCGAAATTTCCGGCAAAAGGGCGAAAACTTTTGTCTTTTCAATAATTCGTTTGGCGACGAGCGTGTCGCGGTTTTTGGTTAGATCAGGCGAGATCGGCAGAGCGAGATTGTCGCCTTTGATCGGACCGAAGCTAAACCATGCGCGTTGTTCGGTCGCCGGATCGTCGAGTTCGCTGCCGAGAATTCCGGGAATAATAATTACGGGACGTTTTCCTTTCTGCAACTTCGTCTGTGCGAAAATCGCCTCGAGATTCGGCGTTTTTCTGCCGCCGAGGCAACCCGTCATAAAAACGGACGAAATGATGAGAATTACCGTATAAACTCTTAAAGAATTTTTAACCATTATTTATTTGTAGAACTAAATTTTTCTAAACTTCCTGCTTGCGATTTATCAAACTCGCCGAAAAACCCGCGCCGAAACCGTTGTCAATATTTACGACCGACACATTCGACGAACAAGAATTCAGCATTCCCAAAAGTGCGGCGATTCCGCCGAATGATGCGCCGTAACCGATGCTCGTCGGCACGGCAATGACAGGAACTTTTACCAAACCGCCGACCACCGACGGGAGCGCGCCTTCCATTCCGGCGGCAACGATGACGACGCGCGCTTTTTGCAAAATTTCGCGTTCCGACAAAATCCTGTGAATTCCCGCCACGCCCGCATCCCAAATCCGGCGGACTTCGTTGCCCATCGTTTCGGCGGTCAGCGCGGCTTCTTCGGCGACCGGAATATCGCTCGTTCCGGCGGTCACGATGGCGATTTCGCCGATGCCGAGATTTTCAGTGTCGCGCCGGACACGAATCAAATTCGCCGCTTCGTGCCATTCGGATTCAGAATAGATATTGCGAATCTCGCCGTAAACTTCTGCATTCGTTCGAGTTATCAAAATGTTCGACGCACGCGGCAGAAGTTTTTCAAAAATCCCGGCAATTTGCCCGACGGTTTTTCCCTGACCGAAGATAACTTCGGGGAAACCCTGCCTTTCCGCTCGTGCGTGGTCAACGCGGGCAAAACCGATGTCTTCGTATGATAGATTTTTTATCTGTTCGGTTGCTTTCTCTGTTGTGATGTTTCCGTCAGCGAATGATTTCAAGATCGCTTCGATTTGTTCTTTTTTCATATTTCCAAAATAAATTTTACAATAACCAGCCGAATTTCAAATTTCAGATTTCAGAAACTAATTGTAATATATATTTCCGGTTCCCGAATTTAAAGTCTGAATTGACCGTAGATATTCAATAAACGTTTTTTTTGTTATCATCATTAACTGTTATAACTTAAATATTCAGACAAACTAAAAACTTTTAATAAAAATGGCAGAACATTTTATATCATTGGACGAAGCGCAGAACGACGTGTTGGCTTGTGCAACATATCTGGCGGAAGAGATCGGAAGTGCCGAAGGTTACGGCGCGGCGATGACGACGCTCGTGCCGCGTTATCTCGAACAAAATAATGTTGATCTGGCGGCGCAGCTTGCCGACACGGTCGCCGATCCTTTCGTGCGCGACAAACTTTTAATATTGGTCGCGGGCAAATGCGCCGCGATTGATGATGACGAATATGCTTTTCAACTCGCCGATGCGATCGAAGATCACGGTTTGCAGGAAATGGCGCGTGAACGAATCGCGCTGGCAAAATCATCGAAAAGCAATTTTGAAACGGCTCTGGAAGTAGCCAAAAATCTCGAACATCCGTCGAACGCATACGCCGGAATTGCCATTGACCAGACAAAAGTCGGCGAACAGGAATCTGCGGAAAAAACGATTGAGATGATCGATTTTCCGGCGGCGAAAGTTGCCGCGCTCCAAAATGCGGCGATGATAAATTTGCAGAAAAGCGCAATGGAAAAAGCCGTCGAACTACTCGAAAAAGCGGCGGACACGGCGAACGACATAGAACACGACGAGGAAGAAATCCGCGCCTGGACGGAAATCGCCGTTCATTTTATCGAAGCGGGCAGAAATGATAAGGCAGTCGAAACTTTTACCAAAGCAAAAGCGGTCGCCGAAACTTTGGACAATATTCACCGCGATTCGTTTTTAGCTGGCATCGCTCACGGACTTCTCCGCGCCGGAAGTATCGAACTCGCCGACAGAACTCTTGATCTGGTAAAAGACAAGACGCAGATTTCTTCGTGTCTGGTCGGGTTTGCACAGGAATACGGGGCGAAAGGCGAAAACGGCGAAGCACTCGAAGCACTCGAAGAAGCGTATGCGATCTTGAAATCACAGCGCGACGCGGAAACGCGCGACACGCGGGCGAAACTCGCTCTTTTCAGCACTATCGCCGTTCAATTCGCCAAATTTGAAAAACCCGAACGCGCCATCGAAATCGCACAGGAAAATATTGATGCGGGCGAACAATTAAAAGCACTCGCGCAGATCGCGCAGGTTTGCGTTTCGCAGGAAAGAGACGAAATCGCGCGTCAGGCGTTGGACGCGATGTTTGATGAAGGTCAGAAAATGTTCGCTCTTATCGGAATGGCGGATGCTAAAAACACAGCCGGAAAAGCCGAAGACTCGTTAAGTTTATTAACCGAAGCCGATGAAAAGATCGAGGTCGTGCCGCAGCTTTCCCTGCGTCTGAGCGCGTGTATCGAACTCGCCGACCGTTTCGCCAAACACGGCAAAACCGAAACCGTCCACGATCTTCTGCGCGAAGGTTTGGCAACCGTCGCCGAACTTCGCGGCGAAAGTATTCAGTCGGTCGCGCTCGCTTCGCTTGCCGAAGCCTTTGAAAGACACGGGATCGAAATGTCGGAAGAAGACCGTAAACTGCTGTTTCAGATGGTTCAAAAGAAAGATTGGTAAAAAGCAATTAGAAAATGTCGTTATTTATTAAATCTTCAAAAGTGTCGCGTTTTCTAATTAGTTCGTCTTTTCCATCTTCATTTATCAAAACGATCGCGGGAAGAAAACGCCCGTTGTATTGAAACATCTGCGCGACGGAATATGCGCCGCAATTGAGAAGCGCGAGAAGTTCTCCGGCTTCGATATTTTCCGGCAGATTTCGATAATCGGGAAGTCGTCCCGCACCTTCGATGTCGAAATATACGTCGCCGCCATCACATAAAGGTCCGGCGAGTTTATACAGGAAATTATGCGCTTCGTTCGCGCGTCCGGCGTGAACAATCTGATAAAACCATTTATAAGTTTCCATCGAGAGCAGAATATTAAAACCCGCGTCGGTCAGAAGCCAATTGTCAGTGCTGAGTGCTGAGTGCTGAGTGCTGAGTATTTTGTTTTCTTTTTGGGTTTCCAACTTCTCTAAAATTGGTCTCGTTTTTAAATTTCTTACCGTCGTCAAGCAAATTCCCGCATCGGCGATGATGCTTCTGCCGGGTTCAAGGAGAAGTTCTATATTTTTTAGAAAGTTCGCGTCCGTTTCATTTTCGATTATTTCTTCGATTGCTTTCCAGGCTTCGCTTAAAACATCGGACGGTTCGAGATTCGCGGAAAACATCTCGCGCTCGGCATCGGCAAACTCTTTGCTTTGTTCATCGTCGCGCAGATAATTAACAGGAAAACCGCCGCCGAGGTTGACGTGTTTTAATTTTATATCGGTTTCGACGCGAATCTGCCGAAGCATTTCAAACAAAGTTTTCAACGCTTCGGCGTAAGGCGCGGATTGCGGATTTTGCGAACCGATGTGCAGATGAATTCCGCACAGATCGAGAAATTCCGAATCTTTATATTGATGAAACGCGCTCAACGCTTCGTCCGGCATCATTCCGAATTTCGACGTTAAAAGCGCGGTTTGCAAACCCGAATGAGTGTTCGTTTCAATTTCGGGAACGAGCCGCAAACTGACGTTCGCACATTTTCCCAAACGTCTCGCCGTTGCTTCGATCAAACTCAATTCATAGAGCGAATCAACCTGAATCGCATAAATTCCGGCGTTGATCGCGTCTTCGATTTCCCAAATTTCTTTGCTCGTGCCGTTAAAAATTATCTGTCCGGGCGCAAAACCGATCTTCAAAACCTTCCACAATTCGCCGCCGGAATTTACTTCGATGTCGCTTCCCGCATCTTTTACGGCGCGAAGAATCGCCATATTAGAATTTGCTTTCGCCGCGTAGCAAACTTTTAAGCGGCAACCGACCGATTTTTCGGCGCGTTTGATACGTTCGATGTTGTGTCTGATGCGCGACTCGCTGAAAACGAAAAGCGGCGTGCCGTATTTTCCGGCAAGTTCGATTGTCGAAACGCCGTCAATGTATAATTGACCGTTCTTTTGACATAAAAAATTTTCTATTTCCCATTTGCGATTCATTGATTTATTTATCCTATTGACAGGTTAAGTGCGGAATCTGAAATTTGCAAAGCAAGCCGTTTGTTTCTGGAAGTTTAAAAGATGTTGATATATCTTTAAAAAATATGTTATAACTATAAATGAGTTGTCGAAACATAAAAACTCGCAAAATCCCGATCAACCGATAATCAAAAGGAAACAAGAATTAAATGCAGTTAGAAACAATTACTCCAGAACAAAGGTGTTCGGCGTGCAGCAGCGAAAATGAACTCGGATTCGATATTTCGATGGCTTTTCAGCCGATCGTTGATTTGAAGAGTAAAGAGATTTTCGCTCAGGAAGCACTTGTAAGAGGCGTAAACGGCGAACCGGCGGGAACAATTTTTAAACAGGTTACGCCGGAAAAACTTTATAAATTCGATCAAACGTGCCGCGTCAAAGCAATTGAATTGGCGGCAAAACTCGAAATTGATACGCTTCTTAATATCAACTTTATGCCGAACGCGGTTTATCACCCGAAAAATTGTCTGCGGACGACGCTCAAAGCGGCAAATGAATTCGGTTTTCCGGTTGATAAGATAGTTTTTGAAGTTACCGAATCAGAGCGCGTAATTGACCCGAATCATCTGAAAAATATTCTTATCGAATACAAAAGATCAGGATTTCTTACGGCAATTGATGATTTTGGCGCGGGATTCTCGAACTTTAATCTACTGACGGGTTTTCAGCCTGATTTTATAAAACTCGATATGGAGTTGATACGCGACATCAATATTGTAAAAGTTAAGCAATCAATCGTCAAAAGTATCGTGCAGGTTGCCAAAGACCTCGGAATCATCATAATTGCCGAAGGTATCGAAAACGCCGAAGAACTCGAAACGCTGACCGATTTCGGTATTGATTTATTACAAGGATATTATTTTGCGCGTCCCTCATTTGAATCGTTGGCTGAAATTTCCGACGAAACTTTGCAAATATATGAATTGGAAATGTCGTAATTCTCGTAAACATTACTTTTTCAAAAGAGTTTTATACAATTTTTTCAAAGCCGCAAGATGCGCTTCGATGCTGAAATTTTCCACCGCAAACTGATGTGCGCGGTTTGCCAAATCTGCTCTCAAATCTTCATTTTTCAGTAATTTCAAAATTTTTCCGCTCAAAACTTCCGCATCTTTAATGGGAAAAACTTCGGCGTATTTTCCATTCGCGGAGACTTCTAAAAGCGGTTCGATGTCGGAAACGATTATCGGAACTTTCGCCAGCATCGCTTCCGAAACTGCGACCGGCAAGCCTTCGTGCAAAGACGACAAAACGAATAGATCGAGCGCGTTCAAAATATCCGGCACATCGTTTCTCCCGCCGAGAAAATGAACTTTTCCGGCGATCTTTTGTTGATCGCAAAACTCGACGCATTGACGGTATTTTTCTTCCGCGCCATTCTCGACTTTGCCCGCAAAAATGCAATGCGCGTTTTCGATTTCTTTAAAGACTTTCGGCAGAGATTTGCATAAAGTAAATTGATCTTTTCGCGGATCACGATAAAAGTTACCGACCATTCCGATCAGCAAAGTATTATCATCAAGACCGAGTTCTCTTCGCAAAGATTTTCCTTCGGGCTGAAGCCTTTTTACGTCCGCACCATTATAGATCACGCGGAAATTTTTGCTCGTATCTAATTTCAATTCGCTTTTCAGCCAATTTTTCAAACCTTTGCTGACAATAACATTTGCATCCATTCGCGGAATCAAAAACTTTGTCGTCAGAATATTTTTTTTGTCGGGAATAAAGCCTTGAAAACTCAAAACTTGTCTAACTTCCTTCAAACCGCGCGTGGCGAGATAAAGATGCAGACTTTCGACCGCCTGATAGCCGTGAACGATCTTGATACTTTGTTCTTTGATGAGTTTTCGCAATTGCGAAGCGAGATAAAGATCAACAGGGAAGTTGCGGCGGAATCTTACGAATTCCGCGCCGGACGCGCGAAAATCTTGTTCCAACGCGCCGCCTTGCGCGGTTGCGAGAGTCAGATCAATGCCGAATTCGCGTGCGTTCCGGCAAACATCCAAAACTTGCATCTCTGCGCCGCCGCGCCCGACCGTATCTAAAAAATGTAAAACTTTCATTTGCCGGAATTTTAATGATAAATTGTTAAATGCAAATTCGTCCAATAACCGATTAAATGCCCGAAATATACGTTTTAGTTCCGTCTTATAATCACGCGCCTTTCATAGAACGCACTCTGCGGTCTATTTTCGCGCAGACGTTACAGCCGAAAAAACTGATTGTAATTGACGACGGTTCAAAAGACGAATCTGCCGAAATAATTCAAAAAGTTTTGCGTGAGTGTTCATTTGAAAATGAATTTATCACGCGCGAAAATCGCGGACTTTGCGCGACTTTGAACGAAGGCTTTAAAAAAACTTCGGGAAAATACTTTGCTTATCTCGGTTCTGACGATGTTTGGCTGCCGGAATTTCTTGCCGAAAGCATCGAACTTCTCGAAACACGCCCGAATGCGGTTTTGTCTTTCGGACACGCCTTTTTAATTGATGAAGAAGAAAATATTATTGACCGAACGGATAATTGGACTGATTTTGCCGACGGGAATGTGCTTCCGTTTTTACTTCGCGGTTTGATCTTTTCGAGTCCGAGCGTCGTTTATCGCCGAAATGCGTTAGAAAAATATGAATGGAACGAAAAATCGAAACTCGAAGATTACGAGATGTATCTGAAACTTGCAGGCGACGGCGAATTTGCCCGACTCAACAAAATTCTATGCGCGTGGCGACAACACGATTGGAACGCGAGCGACAATTTTCCGAAAATGCTGAACGAATGGATCTCCGCACAAAACCGCACGGCGGACAAATTAAAAATCAGTCGCGCCGAACTCGATAAAATTCAAACCGAGTTGAGATTTAATTCCGTGTTTGATTACATTCGCAACGGTTACAGTCGTGAAGCCGTTCCGCTAATGCTTGAAAACCGACGCGGCGCAAGATCGGCAGCGCAAATTATTAGGATGCTTTTTCGTCTCGCAGTGCCGCAGACGCTTTTCAATTGGAATACTAAACGCAAAAAACAAAAAACGACGAAAAAATACGGAAAATTAAAAATGTAAATTATTTTCGTCCGAACTTTTTCAAACCTGATAACTGCAAAGCCGCTAACCACATAAAACGCGGATTCAAAATAAGATAGCGTTTCCAAAGCCGTTTCGGTTCCTGCGTCAAACGGTAAAGCCATTCGAGTCCGAATTTTCCCATCCATTCGGGCGATTCTTTGATATTTCCCGCATAAAAATCGAACGATGCGCCGACTCCGAACATTACCGCCGGAAATTTTCTACTGTGCGCGTTCATCCACTTTTCCTGTTTCGGGCATCCCAAACCGACAAACAAAATTCGTGCGCCGGATTTTTTTATATCTTCCGTAATTTTCGCATCTTCTTCGTCTGTCAATGAACGAAACGGCGGCGAAAATGCGTATGTAATTTGTAAATTCGGAAAATCTTCGGCGGCGCGTTGCAGAATTCCATCAATAACTTCTTGTTTGCCGCCGTAAAATCCGACTTTCAGATTATTTTTTTCAGCATATTCGCAAAGCGAGATCATCAAATCGTTGGCGCGAATTCGGGTTGCGCTTTTTTCGCCTTGCAATCTTTGCATCCAGACGAGCGGCATTCCGTCTGTAACGATGTAATCCGCGCTGTTTACTTTTTCAGCAAATTCCGCATCGTCGTAAGATTCCATTACCATATGCACGGTTGAAAAACAGACGTAACCGCCGGTTTCTTTCTCGACCAAATCAGCGATTTTGGCGATCGTTTCCCAATCTCCGCAAACGTCAGGCAAAAGACTGACAACGCAGATTCTATTGCGTTCGTTGAGTTTCTTGACTTTGATTTCCGGCATTAAAATTAATTTGTGGTTTCCGCGTAAATATTTTCTAAGTTTTTGATGTAATTTTTCAAATCGTATTTCTCGGCGATTGTTGCCGCCGCATTTTTTCTCAGATTTTCCGGGTCAATTTTCCCCGAAATCAGGAGTTTCAACTTCTCGACCATTTGCGCTGTGTTTCGCGGTTCGATCTTAAACCCATTTACGCCTTCTTCGATCACTCCGCCAATCGAAGCCATTTCCGAAACGACGACGATATTTCCCGCCGCCAAAGCTTCGAGCATCGCCATCGGCAATCCTTCGCCGTAGCGCGACGGCAGAAAGAAAATGTCGCTTTCCGCCAACGCTTGCCATTTTTCCGCGCCGGAAATTATTCCGCCGTAGAAAAACTTTTTGCCGAGAATTTCTTTCATTTCGCCGACAAAAAAATCTTTCAGATCACCCGCGCCGTAACAATTGAAACGAAACGAAAATCCATCGTTTTTCAAAATTCGGCAGGTTTCGATAATTTCGTGCAATCCTTTCGATTCGTGCAGTCTGCCGAGAAAAATTATCGTTTTTTCAATGGTTTCAGCTTTTCTCATTTTTGTATTTTCAATCGAAACGGCATTTTCCAAAAACCAAATTTTTAAATTTTTATAGCGTTTTTCGATCAGTTCTTTTTCAAATTCGCTCAAAACAACGACAACTTTTGACCATTGAAACATTTTTTTGCTAAGTGTCGAAAGAAAATTATTCTCAAAATCTTCAACCAAATATTTTCCTCCGTGAATGTGAAGCAAAACAGGAACATCTGCAAATCGCGCCGTTCTTACGAGAGCCGCGTCGCGCAAGATTGAAAGCGGCGTAAGCGCAGCGTTAATGTGAACTAAATCAATTTTATGTTTTTTTATCTCGCGCAAAAGTTTCGGAACGAGAAAAAATTGTTTGATTATCCAATTGATTCCGGCTTTTTCGCCGTCTTTCCTGCCTGCCGGAAAATGAAAAAAATCTGCATCGGCGTTTTCGATAATTTGCCGCACGACGGACGAAATGCCGCTGACATTTTTATTTTCCTCAAGACTCGGCGCGGTTATTAAAACTTTCATTCAAAATTAAAATGCCGACGGCAAACAAAAAGGATAACTTAGCACGGCGAATTTGTCAGCCGCGAGAAAGTTGCAAGTCAAAGATTATTAGCTTAAAAAGAAATCTGCGGCGCAATCTGCTAAAATGCTTTTTCGCCGGACGCGAAGTTTAGAAAACCGTTCTATAAATGCAGGAAACAATTAAAATAAAACCGGGCAATTCGTGGCTCGATCTCGAATTAAAAGACCTCTGGCTTTACCGCGAACTGCTTTATTTTATGACGTGGCGCGACGTGAAAATCCGCTATAAACAAACGGCAATCGGCGTTTTTTGGGCGGTTTTGCAGCCCATTTTGACGACCGCGATATTTACGATTATTTTCAGCAGTTTCGCTCGTTTTGATTCGATAAATATTCCGTATCCGCTTTTTGCTTTGAGTGGAATTTTGCTCTGGCTTTATGTCAATACTTCGATCACGATGGCGAGCAACAGCCTTGTCGGGAACACGAATCTCGTTACAAAAATTTATTTTCCGCGTTTGATAGTGCCGATTGCCGCGATTCTTTCCGGTTTGATTGATTTGCTTTTCGGGATTTTCCTGCTCGTGCTTTTGATGATCTATTACGGCGTAATTCCGACGTGGCAGATCGTTTTCGCGCCGGTTTTTATATTGCTTGCGATTTTGCTGACGCTCGCTTTCGGCACGCTTTTTTCGGCGGTTAACGTGCGTTTTCGCGATGTAAAATTTGCTTTGCCGTTTGCGTTGCAGATTTGGATGTTTCTTTCGCCCGTTTTTTATCCGTTGGAAATTTTATCGGAAAAATGGAGAATGGTTTTCGCGTTAAATCCTCTAACCGGAATTTTGCAGGGTTTTCGCGCTTCGCTTTTCGGAACGCCGTTTGATTGGTTTGCCATCGGAATATCGGTTGTTTCGATTTTCGTTTTTTCATTGGTCGGATTTTTCGTTTTTAAACGAATGGAAGACGATTTTGCTGATTTAATTTAAAGATGGCGGTTATCAAAGTCGAAAATTTATCAAAAGTTTACGAACTCGGCGAGACGAGTCATAATTCTCTGCGCGATGCGGTTGCCGGATTTTTTCGGAAACCGTTTTCCAAAAACAAAAAACAAACTATTCACGCCTTAAAAGATATTAATTTTGAAGTTAATGAAGGCGAAACTCTCGGCGTGATCGGCAACAACGGCGCGGGAAAATCTACACTTTTGAAAATTCTCTCGCGCATCACGAAACCGACGACCGGAGAAATCGAGCTTCACGGGCGCGTCGGTTCGCTCTTGGAAGTCGGAACGGGTTTTCACAACGAACTTTCGGGGCGCGAGAACATTTTTCTAAACGGCGCGATTCTCGGAATGAAACGAGCCGAAATCGAAAACAAATTCGATGAGATCGTCGCATTCTCGGAAATCGAGAAATTTCTCGACACGCCGGTCAAACATTATTCGAGCGGAATGTATATGCGTCTGGCATTTGCCGTCGCCGCTCATCTCGAACCGGAAATTTTGATCGTTGACGAAGTTTTAGCAGTCGGCGATATGGCGTTTCAGCGAAAATGCCTGCGAAAGATGCGTGAAGTCAGCGAAAAAGGGCGCACGGTTATATTCGTCTCGCACGATATGCAGTCAATTTCCCGGCTGTGCAGCCGCGTGATCTGGCTGAAAGGCGGAGAAATGATGCGCGAAGGCGAAACAAATGACGTTATTGCCGCTTATTTGCACGAACAAATGCAGACGAGCGCGGAAAAATACTGGGACGACGCGCAAAACGCGCCGGGAAACGAATTTGCCGTTTTGCGCCGCGTCCGAATTTGTGACGAAAACGGCGAAACTGCTGCCGCGATTGATATTCGACGTTCCGTTTCGATAGAGATGACTTTTGAAATTTTGCGCGAAGGAAAAATAATCATTCCGAATTTTCATCTTTTCAATGAGCAGGGAATTTGTATCTTCGTTGCCCACGATTGGCAAAGCGAATGGCGAAAACTTCCGCGCCGGTGCGGCGTTTACATTTCCAAAATGACGATTCCGGGAAATTTTCTCGCTGAAGGAACGATTTTTGTGACGGTTGCGGCGACCACATACGAACCGCTCGAAGTTCAATTCGTCGAAAACGAAACGGTTTCATTCACGGTCGTTGACAGTCTCGACGGAGATTCGGCGCGCGGAGATTATGCGGGAAACCTGCCCGGTGTCGTGCGTCCCGTGTTCGATTGGGAAACGAAATTTGTCGAAAAGTAAATTTCACTTTCGCAGGTAAAAACAAGCCTGATCGCCTTTTTTTTCATCATTTAATTGTGCAGCTTTTTTCTTCCATTCGAGAAATTCGGCTTCGGTAAAAAGGCTTTCGTTAAAATTTCCGTTAAACCATTTTTCGTCGTTCATCGGAATGTCTTGTGAGTAATATTCACTCGCCCAGAATTGAAATTCTTCCGAATCATAAACTACTTTTTCAACGGAAAATCCTGCTTTTTCCGCCAAAAAACAAAAACTTTTTTCGGTATAAAGGAAAAGATGACGCGGTGAATCGAGTTGAACCCAGTTAATTTCGTATTTTTCCCACGCAAAATTTACGACCGGAATTCTTACCATACAGAAACCGTCCTTTCTTAAAAGTTTGTGAATTTCGCGCAAAGATTCGAGCGGATTCGGCAGATGTTCAAAAGAGTGATGAAGCATTATCAAATCGAAAGAAGGTGAAAGTTCGGAAAGCGATTTTTTATAAATTTCGATGCCGTTCGGGTAAAAAATGTCGGATTTGATAAAAGCGTCCGCGCCGGTCAAATTACGAAAACCGAAGAAATACAAAGTTTGAAGCAATTTCCCGGAACCGCAGCCGAAATCCAGAATGCGCGAATGAAAATCGAGATTGAGAATCGGTTCTTTCAGCGATGCGGGAAAATTATATTTTACCCATTCTTTATTTTCCGAAATGTATTTTCCGAGCAGATTTTTTCCTTTAATAAGGTAATTTCCGGCAAAACGAGCGGCAATTCTTCTTTTCAGACTGTTTGTAAATTCGGTGTTTTCCGTTTCCCCGAGCGAATAATAATCTTTCGGATAATATTTTGACAAATCGGGAATTTCCTTAATTTGCAAAGTTCCGCATTTTCCGCATTCGAGATATTCGAACTCATCGCGCGTGCCGAACATCATCTCGCGCGTTTGATGAATTTTATTATTTTCCGTGTTTTCGCAGATGCGGCATCGCAGATTCATAATGCTTTTAAGATTAAAACAAATATCGTCGGTTGAACAATTGATGTCGAAAATTCAATTCAAGTGTCGGAGATTTTATCTCATTGTAAAAGTTTTGCTAAAAAGTATAATTGTTTAGACTGGAAATTCTTCATACAGCAATCTTATAAATTATGACAAATATAAAAAAAATTGCCGGGAAAAAAGTTTTTTATATTTCGTCTTCAATAATCGCTTTTCTGATAATTTTCAGCCGCCGCCCCGATGCCGTTCTTAATCCGCAATTCTGGGCGGAAGACGGCAAAGTCTGGTATGCAGACGCTTATAATCACGGAATTATTCATTCTTTACTTACGCCTCACGACGGTTATTATCAAACTATTTCAAGAATTGCTGCCGACTTCGCGCAAATTTTCCCGCTTGCGTATGCGCCTTTGACTTTTAACTTGGCGGCGATGTTAGTAAAGATTTTAATCGTTAATTTCATTCTTTCAGAGCGTCTGAAAAATTTGATTCCGAGCATCGCCGGAAGAATTTTGGTTGCCTTTGTTTACTTGGCACTTCCGCATTCTTATGAAACTCACGTTAATCTGACAAATGTTCAATGGCATCTCGCGCTTTTGAGTTTTTTAATAATCGTCGCGCCTTCGAGCGATAAAATCGCCTGGAAGGTTTTCGATTTTGCGGCGATTACAATTTCCGCTTTGAGCGGACCGTTCTGTTTACTGCTTTTACCGATTGTTGTAATAAAATGGTCGAAAGATCGAGATAAACGAACGGTTATTTTATTTGTCATTTTAGCTTTCGGCGCAATTATTCAAGCGATTTCGATTTTGACTACCGAAAGACCTTCTCAACAGCCTCTTGGCGCAACTTTAGGTCTTTTTCTGAAAATCGTCGGCGGACATTTATTTATCGGTTCGATTTTCGGAGAAAAAAATTATTATCGAATAATTGATTATAATTTATGGAATTATACGACTGCACTTTTCGTTAATGTAATCGGTTTCGGCTTTTTGATTTACGCTTTTATAAAGTCGAAATTAGAATTGCGGATGCTTATTGTTTTCTCGGCAATTCTATGTTTCGGCAGTTTGGTTTCTCCGGCTATAACAAAGGAAGTACCGCAATGGACGCAGATGTGGCTGCCAGTTGCCGGCGTGCGTTATTGGATGATTCCGATATTTTGTTTCTTTTTATGTTTACTGTATCTGGCTAAAAATGCCGAAATTTCGTTGGTAAAATATGCTTCGATTGCTCTTCTCGTAATCTCTTTGAGCGGAATCTACGCTGATTGGAAATATCCGGCATTTAAAGATTACGAATTTCAAAAATACGCCGCCGAATTTGAAAACGCGCCCGCCGGACAAGAAATTTCAATTCCGATAAATCCCGGTTGGGAAATGCGGCTCGTGAAAAGGTAAATGAAAATTTTAGAAAAAGCGGTAAAACTCAATCGAATCAGGAAAGAAAAAGGTTTTCCGGGCGTAAAACAGAGTTTTCAATGGTTTTATTATCATCAGCGCGAAAAATTACAATACCGCAAATGGATCAAAAAACACCGAATTGATGAGAAAAAGCGTCAAAAAATGTGTCTGGAAATCGAATCATTCGGGCGCAAACCTAAAATTTCCGTCGTAATGCCGGTTTATAATGTCGAGGAAAAATGGCTTCGACTTTGTATTGAATCGGTCAGAAAACAAATCTACGAAAATTGGGAACTTTGTATTGCCGATGATTGTTCTCCGAGTCTGCACATACGCCGGATTTTGGAAGAATATGTTAAAAAAGATTCGCGCATAAAAGTCATTTTTCGCCAAGAAAACGGACATATTTCCGCCGCTTCAAATTCCGCTCTGGAAGTTGCCGACGGCGAATTTTGCGTTTTGTTAGACCACGACGATGAACTCGCCGAAGATGCGCTTTTTTATGTCGTTAAAGAAATAAACTATTTTCCCGAAACCGAAATGATCTATTCGGACGAGGATTTGATCGGCGAAAACGGAAAGCGTTTTGAACCGAAATTTAAACCGGATTTTAGTCGTGATTATTTTTATTCGGGAAATTTGATAACGCATCTGTCAGCTTATAAAACCGATGTTTTGCGAAAAATCGGCGGTTTCACGATTGGATTAGAAGGAAGTCAGGATTACGATTTGGCGTTGCGCGTAATCGAAGAAATTCCCGAAAAACACATTCGGCACATTCCGAAAATTCTCTATCATTGGCGCGTGATCGAAGGTTCAGTCGCTTTGAGCGGCGACGAAAAACCTTATGCACACGATGCCGCGCGGCGGGCGATTCGCGCTCATTTCGAAAGATGCGGAAAAAAAGCGACCATCGAACAAACTGTTTACAATCTTCACCGCGTTCGTTATAAATTGCCGGAAAATTTGCCGAAAGTCAGTTTGATCTTAATCGCAGATGAAAATGCGGAATTTACAAAGCGGTCAATTCAAAATTTTATTAACGAAATCGAATATCAGAATTTTGAAATCGTTCTTGTCTCAAAAAATGAAACGCCGACATTTGAAAATATGCCGCGTTTGGTAAAAAAACTGATTTCCGAAAGCAACAGCGAAGCTGAAAAGTATAATTCGGCGGTTGAGAAAAGCAGCGGCGAAATTTTGTGTTTTGTGGATTTAAATTTGAAACCTCTTTCAAAAGATTGGCTGACGGAATTGACGAGTTTTGCTTTTCAGGAAGAGATCGGCGCGGTCGGGGCAAAACTTTTATATAAAGACGAGACGATTATGCACGGCGGTTTGATTGTCGGAATAAATGATTCGGTCGGAATCGCGCACCACAATTTTCCAAACCGTTCAGGCGGAAATATCGGTCGCATTCAAGTTGTCGGAAATTTTTCAGCCGTTTCGATCTCGTGTATGGCAACAAAACGCGAAACTTTTAAAAATATTGGCGGATTTGATTCGGAAAATTTTCCGAATAAGTTTTTCGATGTAGATTACTGTCTGAAACTTTCTGAGAAGAATTTGCGAAATGTTTTTATGTCTTATGCCGAATTGATTCAAATTGACGCGCAAAAAATCTTAAACGTTCAAAGACAGGCGAACGAGAAAGAATCAGAGAAATTTCGCCGTCGTTGGAAAAAAATTATCGAATACGATCCGTTTTTTAATCCGAATTTGTCGAAAGAAAACGGTAATTTTTCGATTGAAGTTTAAATTATTCCGGTAAATCAATCGTTATCTTCCAAGACGATCAACGCCGTTTCGCCGCCGCCTTGAGCGACATTGACGAGCGATGATGCCGACAAACGGACGAGTCCGCCCTCAACTTTGCCGCGAAACAAAAACGGGTCGAAATCTATTAATAGTTCCGTCATTGTGATTTTTTCGTCGTTATAAATCGGAATTTTTGTCTTTTCAACCGCAACTCTCTCCTGCGCGATAAAAGATTCGTCGAGAGCTTTGTTCAATGCCGTTTCCCAATCGCCTTGTTCGGTTTCCCAACCGAGAAAAATTCCGTGACCGCCGTAATCGTCGTTCGGTTTAATTAAGAATTTGTCTTTTTCACGTCGCAAAAGTTCAAGTAAATCATAAGTTTTGCCGTCGAATTCTACATTTCTTTCACGAACCCGCCGCGTCCAGGGAATGTGTTTTCGAATCATTTGAAGTTGTTCGGGCGTGAAAATTTCGCTGAAACGGTCGTCGCTGACGACGGCGAAACTCGATTTTTTATGCGGAATTTTCGTGCGGAAACTATTCGCCATACAGACTTTTCCGTCAGAATACGCGCGAACGAGTGCGCTCGTTTCATCGAATTTTTCGAGATATTCGTGAATCAAAACCCTTTTGTAGAAAATATCAATGACAAATTCGCCGACGCGCAGCGCGTTGCCGTCATATTCGAGTTCATACGGATTAGCGATAATTGTTTCAAAACCCTGACTGACAAAATACTCTTTCAAAATTTCAAATTCCGTGACCGTCGCCACATCTTTCCAGTCAACGATGGCGATATTCGGTTTTTCCTTTTTGCCGCCGGTTTTGTGATAAGAAGTCACCAAACCTTCGAGAAGTTTTTCGTGCGGCGCGGGTCGCCAATGAGGATTTTTATCCAAAAACGCACGAACTTCGGGAATCATCATCAGAACTTTTTCGATCTGCATCTGATCGGTAATTCCGGCGGGCGTTTCGGCGTTATATTCGAGAAATTTGAAATCTTCGCCATTTAAGAAAGTGTCCAGACGGCTTGAATTACAGATCACGGGATAGCGCGGATTTATCATCGCCATTTGTCTTTCCGTTTCGGTTAGATCGAGTTCGGACAAAATCTCGTCATTTTCCAGCGCGGCATAAGTCATTCGTTCAAAGGCATCGGCAAGAACTTCCGCTGCGTGTGCGATGTTTTTGTATTGAGCCGACCGGAAAAAATGCGGGCGCAAAAACGGGCAAAACGGGCGACCGTCATCGAGAATTTTTAGATCCAACTGCGCTTGATTAAGACGTTTAAAAAGTTCTGTGTCGTCGTGATGATTAAAGAAAATTTCCTGCTCGAGAAGGCGGATCTTGTTATCAAGTTTTTCGTTCATTAAATAATAATGTAAAATACTTTTACCGGAAAGCGAAATTTGCAAAAGCTAAGATATTAAAGAAAATTACATTATCATCAAACTTTAGTTATTCAAAATTACGAATTTCCTGTTATACTTTTTGAAGATGCAACTTTCGTGATTTCAGCATCGTAGAAAATTCCGTGAAAGGTATTTAATTATAGAATTTAGGAGCAAGTAAAAAGAAAAATGGGATTGTGGCAGAGAATAAAAAGATTATTTAGAGCAAACACGGGCGCGGCGTTGGACAAATTGGAAAACCCGGAACTCGTTCTCCAACAGACCATCCGCGATATGCGCGACCGCGTGCCGGAACTCAATAATTCCGTGGCGCAGGTGATGGCGACTGAAAGGCTTCTGGCAAAAAATAAAGAAAACCTCGAAAATCAGGTCGTTGATCTCGATTCGAAGATCAAAGCGTCGGTAAAAATGGGACGCGACGACATTGCCACGGCTTATATCGGACAACTTCAACAAGCTCAGATTGATCTGGAAAGAACGTCTGCTCAATCTGAACACGCTGCAATGGCTTCAAAGCAAGCGTTAAAGGCGCGTGATAATTACGTGCTGAATATGAAAAAACGCACGGCGGAAGCGATGCAATTGATAAGCGCGGCGAAACAGGCGAAATTGCAGGAACAATTGGCGCAGACGATGGAAACGTTCGACATCGGCGACGATGCTTCGACGTTTAACGAAATGCGCGAGAAAATTGACCGAAGAGTTGCCGCCGCCGAAGCCAAACTCCAACTCGGCTCGACTTCCGTTGATTCGCAAATGCAGGACATCGAACGCGAAGCGATGGACATTCAATTACAGGACAAACTGCTTGCCTACAAACAGGAAATGGGTTTGCTCGGTGCGGGTTCGGGTTCAAATAACGCCGGGAAACAGATCGCCGCCGAATCGGAAGTTAAAGAAGTTTCTGCCAAAGATGAGGAACTTTTAAAGCAATATATGTCGAACAATAAGCCGAACAATTAAAATTTTGCTGTCCCGACAAAGAGAAAATAAAACTTTAAAATGCGGAATCGGCAAAACTCAAATCCGAAAATCAGCATCTATTATTTAATATGGCGGATTTAGCGAAATATAAAAAAGAAATTGACAGACTTAACACCACTTACGCCAAAGAAGCGGTTAAAGAACCGGCGAATTTTTGGGGTTTAGCCGGATTTGCAGTCGCGGCGGCTTATACACAAAGTATAATTCCTCTGCTCGTGGCACTTTTTTTCGAGATTGCTTATATGCTGGTTTTACCGCAAATTCCGTGGTATCGCCAACTTGTCAAACAGCGCGAAAATGATCGCATTTTCCAATTAAATAAAGCGACGCGCAAAAAACTCATCAATACATTCAGCCCGCGCGAACGCGAAGCGGTAGAATATCTGCGCTGGCAAAAAGACAAAATTCAGGACAATTACGTGAAATTTACCGGCGCACGTCAATTGCCGGAAAATCTCCATTCGCTCGAACAGCGTTGGGAAGATTTCGTTGATCTTTTGGACGTTTACCGCCGCCGCAAACAGCATCTCAAGTCCATCAACCGCCAAGCCGTCCACAATCAACTGAGTCAGGCATTTCGCGCGATGGAAAGTGCGGGCGATGATGAAAAAACACGGCGCATTCAGCAGACGAACGTCGAGATTCTAAAACGCCGTCTGGCATCGTTTGACGAACTCGAAAGAAGCGTCAAACTCGTCGAAGGTCAGTTGCAGTCAATCGAAAACTTCTTCGGATATTTGAATGACGAAATTGTAACGATGTCCACACCTGAGAAATTCTCTCTTTTAGATTTTGAACAATTGTCCGATTCGATAGCGATGACCAAACAAATGCTCGATTCGACATCCGATTCGCTCGGCGCACTCGACGCTTACAACCGCGAAATGGGCAATTACGAATTGCTTCCGAATTCAAACACATAAAAAAACCAAACAAAGAAAAGAGAAACGGGAAATTTACCATTCCCGTTTCTTTTATTTTTGATTTCTGCTATTTTTTTGGTTTCTACTTGCAAGAAAGCAAGTTGTTTATTACACTAGCAAGTTTCGGAAACCCCGAAAACATATAGTAATTATTTAACATTTATTTATTAGAGGAACATATAGAGATTATGAAAAAAGTTGGAATATTAGCGGGACGCGAAATTACGTTTCCCGAAGCGATTATTAAAAGTATAAATGAAAAAGGCGAGGGCAAAGTTACCGCCGAGATGATAAAGATCGGCGGTATTCGCCACGATGAAGGAAAGAGTTATGACGTGATTATTGACCGTATTTCCCACGAAATCCCGTATTACCGCGCGACTTTGAAAAAGTTCGCGCTCGAAGGAACGCACATTATCAACAATCCGTTCTGGTGGTCGGCTGACGACAAATTTTTCAATTTCAGCCTTGCCGCCAAACTCGGCGTGGCGATTCCGAAGACGGTTCTTTTGCCGCAGCAGGATTACATTAAGGACATCGTGAGCGAATCATTGAGAAATCTCGAATTTCCGATTGATTGGGAAGGCATCACCGAACACGTCGGATTTCCGGCGTTCCTGAAACCGTTTGACGGCGGCGGCTGGAAAAACGTCTCGAAAATCCACTCGCTCGAGCAGCTCTGGTATGAATACAATCAAAGCGGAACACTTTGTATGACGTTGCAGGAAGGCATCGAATACGATCAATTCGTCCGCTGTTACTGCGTCGGCAAAGAAAAAGTTTTGATTATGCCGTATGACCCGTCGAAGCCTTATTTGTCGGGACAGCAGTATCATAATTCCGAAGATTATCTCTCGCCGGAACTGCACGCGAGAGTCGAAAAAGATGTCAAAACCATCTGCCACGCGCTCGGCTACGATCTGAACACGGTCGAATTCGCCATCAAAGATGGCATTCCGTATGCGATTGATTTTATGAATCCCGCGCCCGATGCCGAACTCGCTTCGGTCGGCGAATTCAATCACCGCTGGATCGTGGACAATATGACCGATTTCATCTTAAAGAAACTCGAAGAAGGTTTCGACAAACCGGAATATCGCTGGGACGCAATGCTCAATCCGCAACCTGCGGACTCAAAAAAAAAAGTAACGGCGAAAGCTAAAACAACGCGCACAGCGAAAAAGACAACAGCCGCGAAAACGAAAAAAACGTCGGCGACAGTAACTGCCAAGAAAACGGCTAAAACCGAACCGAAGACGTTAAGCAAAAAAGCGTCTGATGCCAGTTAAGTTATTATACAAAAGATGAAAACGGCGGGTTGAATTTTAAAGTTCGACCCGCCGTTTTTTTGTTATTGTAGTCAATAATAATCCTTTTCTCAATGTTCGCTAGTTATACAAAAGGCAATTATGAAGATTTTTCACGGGTCGCTTTTTTGCATTTTGCCGTAATACTCGTTTATTTTCAAACAATGCTCTGTTATGATTCCATTGACTGTTTGATTAAGCCATTCGGATAAGTTTTTCATCATTGAATTTATCCGAAAAAGCTTTTGTTAGATTTATCAAACAATTTTGAAAAAACTTTGAGTTCGATATGAAGATAGTTTTAGCCGAAGAGAAAAACGGCGGATTGTCGCCTGAAAAATCTTTCGAAGAAGAGATAATTCGCGTCGGGCGCGATGCGGATCATTGTCAGATAGTTTTTGCAAACCAACAATATCCGATGGTTTCGCGCCGTCACGCCGAAATTCGTTGGACTACGAGAGGTTGGATGGTTTGGGATTTGAATTCCAGCTATGGCACTTTTGCAAACGGTCAAAAAGTTGCCGCGCCGCATCTCATCGCGCTGAACGACAGAATTCAATTCGGCACGCAAGGTCCGGTGTTAAAAGTTGTAAATACGGAACAAACTTCGAGCGGTCCCGCACCGGCTACGCCGCCGAAACCTTCTGCGCCGCTCCCGCAAACGCCGTCAAATTCTCCGCAACAGACGCAAGCCGCGCGACTCGAATTCAGCGAAACTCCTGCGCGACCGCTGCTTGTTCTTACAAAAGATAAAATCTGGCTCGGACGCGATCCGTCCGGCGATGTCGTGTTCGATGCGAATGCGGTGATGGTTTCGCGCAAACACGCGGAAATTCGCAGGGAAAACGGCGCGTTCGTGATCTATGACAACGGCAGTTTCAACGGCACTTTAATTAACGAGCAAAGAATTTCGATGCCGACACCGCTTTATCACGACGATCAAATCCGGCTTGGACCCGGCGGTCCGGTTCTGCGTTTCTTCTCGCCCGCGCAAATCGCGCCCGACGGCGCAAGCGTTACCGGGCAACGCGCCGTAATGGGCGAACGCGCGCGAAAAACCGGCGTTGCCGTCGCAGAGACAGGCTCGAAAACGATGGTCGTCAATCTCGGCGACATTTCCCAGAAGATTTCCAAACAGCAAACTGCCGATCCGACGCTCTTGATGTCGTTCGCTTTCGGCAACAAAAACGAACTCGTCATCGGGCGCGACGACGCAAGTGATATTCAACTCGATGGTCTGCAAATTTCCAACCGTCACGCGAAAATCTCAAAAACTCCGGGCGGCATCGTCATCGAAGATTTAGGTTCGACCAACGGCGTTTACGTGGGCGGCAAACGCATCACGAAACAGCAAATGTTGCCGAACGATTCGGTTTTGATCGGCACGTTTTTAATTAAAACGGACGCGGGTGGGAACATCGGAATCTTCGACACGCGCTCGAAAACGCGGATTGATTCGGTCAGCATCACGAAAGACGTAAAAAACCGTTCGGGCGGCGGAATGATTCGACTTCTCGACGACGTTTCTTTGACGATCCAGCCGAACGAATTCGTCGGAATGCTCGGACCTTCGGGCGCAGGGAAATCAACTTTGATGGACGCGATGAACGGAATGCGTCCCGCGACGGGCGGCAGTGTTCGCATCAACAATCTCGATCTTTACGAACATCTCGATTCATTAAAACAGTCAATCGGCTACGTTCCGCAAGACGACATCATCCACCGCGAATTGACGGTTTACCGAACGCTTTATTATGTCGCAAAATTGCGGCTTTCGCGCGATGTTTCGACAAAAGAAATAAATCAGATAATTGACGAAGTTTTAGATGTAACAGGTTTGACCGAACGGCGCGATGTGCCGATCAATCAGCTTTCCGGCGGTCAACGCAAGCGCGTTTCGATTGCGGTCGAATTGATTACAAAACCGTCCGTGATCTTCCTGGACGAGCCGACTTCGGGACTCGATCCGGCGACGGAAGAGAAAATTATGAAACTCTTTCGCCAGATCGCCGAATCGGGCAGAACCGTTATTTTGACGACTCACGCAATGGAAAACGTCAAACTTTTTGACAAAATAATTGTCTTGATGCGCGGCAAACTCGCTTTTTACGGTGCGCCGGACGAAGCGTTGAAACATCTGAACGCGGCGAGTTTTAAGGAACTATATGACAAACTCGAAGAACCGATCGAGCAGGAAATCCGTAAAAATCCGAACGCTAATCTGCAGCAAGTCACGGAAAAAACGGCGGAAAGCTGGAAACAGAAATTCAAACAAACGCCGCAGTATCGAACAAATGTTCACGAGCCGTTAAAGCAACTCGGCAATGTTCAGTCCGGCGGAATTCAAAAGAAAAGCGGACTCGGAATCTTCGGTTCGATTCGGCAGTTTTTAACGCTTTCGCGCCGTTATTCGGAAGTCCTTTTGCGCGACAAACTGAATCTTTTCATCTTGTTCGCACAGGCTCCGATCATCGCGGTTTTGACGGCGATCGTCGTCGGCGAAGATCAGCCGCGCGATTTTATTTATTTTATAATTTCCATCGTTTCCATCTGGTTCGGAACGTCGGTCGCGGCGCGTGAGATAGTGCGCGAAAAAGTCGTCTATGCGCGGGAAAGAATGGTTAATCTCGGCATCGTGCCGTATCTCGCGTCGAAACTTTTTATTCTCGGCATCATCGTCGGCATTCAATGTCTGCTTTTGTTTTTGCCGCTCAAACTTTTCGATCTCGCCGGAATTATGTCAATGCCCGGACAGCTTCTCGGCATTCCGCAATTGTGGATCGTATTTTTGACCGCCGCCGTCGGTGTCGCGCTCGGTCTGCTCGTTTCCGCGCTCGTCAAAACTTCGGAAATGGCGACTTCGCTCGTGCCTTTGATTTTGATTCCGCAGATTTTATTTTCCGGTCTGGTCGGCGTTCCGTCGGGCATCAGTAAACCGCTCGGAATGCTGATGCCCGCAACGTGGTCGTTCGACACGATGAAGCGTTATTCGACGCTCGACACGCTCGAAAAAGAAGGCGCGAATCCGAACGGCAAAACCGGCGGCGAAGGACTTTACAAATATATCGAAAAGAAAAACGATCAAATTATCTCCGACGCAAAAGACAATCTCGACGATTATAAAAAAGATGCGGACGAAAAACTCGATGATTTCAAGGCGAAACTAAATCGCGGCGAACAAGCCGATGCTCCGACACTTGACGATCCGCCGAATATTGCCAAAGCCGAGAAAATACCGGAAGATTTAAGTAATTACGTTACATTTCTTCATCCGTGGATGTACGAAATTCCAAATCAAATCGTGCTGATATTTATGTTTTTCGCGCTCGTTATAGTGACGCTGATAATTTTGCGTCTGCGGGACATTAAATAATTCCATTAGATAAGAGAAACATCCAATAAACTGATCTTCAATAAATAATATTTCGTTTATTTTCTTAGACTTTATTAAATTAAGCGGACAACAATAAAAACATTAATTTAACCGACTACAGATTGATGTAAGAATTTCAAACACAAAATCTTTCTTGTTAAAGACTTTACGTCTAAAATTATGTAAGTGTTGCAATGACTTGCTTTAATTGTAGTGGCATTATTTTTGCACCAAAATATATTTGAATAAACGTGGTTATATCAATAAACACGTAAAATCAGGAGATTAATTATGAAATTGCTAAATATATGTGGGATATTAATGTTTACTTTGTGCTTGACGGTTTTTGCTTTTGCACAGACAACGACGACAACGGTTACAAAAAAACAAGTTGTTCAAAATCCCGACGGAACTTATACCGTTATTGAATATCCGGTGAATAGAGAGGTAATAGTTGATTTAACACCATATGATTTAACGGGCGCGAAAGGTTCTGCAAAAATTATGCGTTCAGCAAATGATACGACGGTTGCCGTTGATCTGAGCGGTTTGCCCGAAGATGTTGACAATTATTATATTTACGCCGTTGATTCGGACGGTGCTATTTCATTACTCGGTCCGCTAATGGCTGACGAAGAACGAAATGGTGTGGCTACATTTAATACGCCAATGAGTAAATTTATGCTCGTTGTTTCACCGGATGAAGGACTTTCGACAATTGGAAACGATACGCCGATAGTTTTTCGCAGTTCCGTGCCGAAAGGATTCGCAGTGGTTCCGGTCGGAAACACGAGAAATGGTGATGAAGCTAAAGAAAAACAAGTGGCGACAAGTGACACTGTCAGTTCAGCTTATGACGTTCCGCTGCTCAATGTCCCCAGTTTTGACAATAAAACGACGGAGATTAGAATTAATTTCACGGGCGAATTGAGCGGCTTAAAAGGCAAAGCCTATATTGATCCGCGCAAAGACGGAGCGACTCAGGTTAAAATGCGTTTCGATGATATGAAAATGGCTCCGAAAGAAAAGCGTTTTGTCTTATGGGCATCTTCTGCAACGGGTGAATACTTGAAACTCGGTCAGGTAATCAATTCCGGCAAACGACAGGAAGCGGAAATTCGCAGCGAAACTTCGCTCAAAGATTTCGGCTTATTTGTAACGATTGAAGATGCTGATGTAAATAAGCCGACCAGTAAGGTTTATTCGGTTTTTGCCAATCGAAAGTAACTAATTTTTAAGGATTTAACAAGCGTTGAGTAATTTAATTGCTCAACGCTTTTTTTTGTGAATTTTTTCCGAAGTAACAATAATAAGACTTCCGCAAAATTTTATTATTTAATTTAAACTATCTACAACCGCATTTCAGCTTGCAAAAAATACAAAAAGACGTAAAATAAAAAACGCTTCGATCTCTTTGAATTAATTTTAAAAAACGGTTTTCCCGATTCGCCATTAAAAGCGAAAACGTAATTTTTGTGTCTTTATTTTTATTAAATTTCGAGAGGAAACAACAACAATGAAAAAATTGCTTTTGCTAATGGTTTTGATAACGGTTTTGGCATTTTCGGGAATTGCCAGACAATCTGATTCGTATAAGAATCTGGCGGGAACAGCCGAAGAAATGGACGCGATGCGTCTGCCGCAGGTGGAAACTTTGGGCGTGAAATCGCGTTCGGCGATGTTACCCGTCGTGTTTAGAAACGGTCAGGCAATATTTGATATTCCGGTTGAAACTTCGGAAAATCTGCGTCTGACCTTGCTCGCGCCGAATAATTCCGATTGGAATATTACGGCGATCAACGATTCGTTCGGTGAGGTTGATTTGCGGAAAAATACCGAATTTGTCGGGCGCAAAGACGGCGAGGTCGGTTTAGACGGAGTAAATTATCCTGCGGAAATTTTCAGTTTCGATTATGTTCGTGCGGGAAATTGGCGCGTAACGATTACCGCGCCGAAAAACTCGATGGAAAATCGCGGCGGTTCGGCGAGCGGATTTCTCGTTTTAACAAGCGATTCGCCGTATCGAATTTACAGTTATGTGGACACGCTAGCCACGCTGACAAATCGTTCAATCGGCATTGTATCGAGCGTTTTCAATGCATCGGTAAATTCTGATAATTTAGTTCCTTCGGGAGACGATTCAGCAGTCAGAAATGCTGAAGGAACTCTTATTGCACCGAACGGCACGGAAAAAAAATTAAAATTGGATGCCATCGGAAACGGACAGTTCCGCGCTGATTTTGTGCCGAACGCGGCGGGAGAATATCGCGTTCAGATTAAAATTAACGGAATAACCGCCGACGGTGAGAATTTTATTCGCACAACCGAGCAAATTATTCAGGTTCTCGGCAGTCACGCGGTTTTAGGAAAATCGGCTTTTACGAATCTGATTGACGATATGAGATTACAGATAAACCTGCCGGTTTCAGGTTTGCAGGTTAATCAAAAAGTCGTCGCTTACGGTGAAGTTTGGGCAAGAAATGCGAGCGGAAAATCCAGTCCGGTAGCGTGGCTCGGCGGAATGACAAATGCGGAAGGCAATCGTCTGCGGATAAGTCTGCCGCTTACGTTGGATGCTCGCTGGCTTGATTTTTCCGATGCAAAAGGCGGTTACGAACTTCGCAATGTTCGCATTCAAGACCCGGATTATTTTGTAACTCTGGCGACGGTTGACAGAATTCCTTTGACAATTACGTCCGTGCCGGAAAACGCTGTAAATTATCGCGGCGAAATTTCAGACGAAATGCGGATGGGCAGACGTCCCGAAAGAAATTTGACGGAAGCGGCGGGCGGAAAACTGATGCTCGTCCACGGTTACTGCGCAGGCGGAAATCCTTTTCCGACATCGCAATTTTCAAGCAATATCGTTTTCAGCGACCCGAACCAAAGCCGTTCGCACGATCAGTTTGCCAATTTAATTAAAAACTTCGGCGCGGCTTATCCGTCGTTCGGCATCGTCGCGCACAGTCAGGGCGGCGCGGCATCGCTTCATCTTTACACATATTATTGGAGCGGTCTCGATTACGCGACGGGAAATCGTCTGATTCAGTCGGTCGGAACGCCGTATCAAGGCACTGCACTCGCCGGAAATCTGGCGGCTTTGGGAAGTGTTTTCGGCGCGGGCTGCGGTTCAAATTACGATCTGACTTACAACGGCGCGGCGGCTTGGCTGGCGAATATTCCTTCGTGGGCGCGGGCAAAAGTCCATTATTCGACGACTTCGTTTACCGATGTTTGGTATCGCTACGATTACTGCAACGCCGGAACTGATCTGTTTTTAAGCGACCCGGACGACGGCGTGGTTGAAAAAGATTACGCGCAGCTTCCGGGCGCAAATAATCGCGGACATAAAACCGGCTGGTGTCATACATCGAGTATGCGCGATCCGGCTCAAACGTCCGATTCATCACGTAACGCGGATATGAACGCGAACGCGGCGAGATAATTTATCAATGCCGAACGGTAAATTGTAAATTAAAAATACAATTTACCGTTCGCTAATCTTTATTCTGAACAGTTTCGCCGACGATATAACTGTCGCGCGCTCTTAAAACAAGATTCGGGCGATTAACGCGTACTTTTATCTTACGGCGTTCTCCGGTTTTTCCGTCCGCTGAAGGAATATAACCGATATTATATTGACGGCGCAGTTCTTCGGCGATACCTTCAAATGCGCGCGTCAGACCGCCGGGCGTTGATTCGGGACGAAAAACTCTGCCGCCGGTTAATTCCGCCAAATCTTCGAGATATTTTTTGCCGAGGACAAAATCTTCGGGACGCGTGCCTTTAGGTCCTAAAATACTGCCGCGAATAATTGTGCCGACATTGCCGCGCGTGTTGAGAAATGTATTGTAATAAATAGGAAAAATTAATGTTCCCGATTCCTCAGCTTGATAGAGAGTTTTATCATAACCGGTTTTCAACGATGTGGTGTCAACACCGTCGGTAAAAAGTACAATCGCTTTTCGTCCTTCAATCTTGGAAAGTTTTTTAATCAAAGAATATTCGACTGCGTCATAAAGCGATGTGCCGAAGCCGAAATCCGCTTTATCAATCGCTTTATTAATTTTATTTCTGTCTTTTGTAAATTCAGTCAAAACGTGACTGTTGCCGTCAAATTCTATAACCATCACTTGATCAAGCGGTTTTAGCTGTTGAACAAAAGCTTTTGATGCAGCTTGGATTTCCTTGATTTCGTAATCCGTCGAGGGCGATGTGTCGAGTAGTAAAATTACTGAAAAAGGTTTATCGGTCGTTCCGAAATACTCGATTTTCTGTTCTTCTCCTTCATCGAAAATTTTGAAATCTTCTCTTTCCAAGCCGGGAATATAAACTCCGTAACGGTCGAAAACGGAAACGGGAACTGTAATAAGTTTTGATTCGACGGTAATTAAATCGTCATTGTCGCTTGTTGGAGTTTTTGTTACGGTCGGTTGATTTTGTTGTTTTTGTCTGGCTTTAGCGCGTTCTTCACGCACAGACTTCGGCGGAATATACTGCGGACGGACACGATTGGGTTTTGATTCGGAATAAGTCGGTTCATCTTTAACCGTTATTTTCGGTGTCGGCTGCGGTTCGATGCGTCTGCCGGATTGAGCTGAAATAAATGTCGAAAATGCGAAAATAAATAAAAATACAAATGCCAACTTCTTCATAAAATTTCCGTTCTGTAAAAAAAATCAGATTGTTCGGTTTTTATGATGCAGAGAAAATTGAAAAAGTCCGAAAGTTTTTTATCACATAAATCACAGAACACTACGGAACGCCGTCTATATTAGCGGCAATAAACTTCGCTTCGGCGTGAAAAAATCGTTGTTTGTCCGAATGCTGTAAATAATAAACATTTTTTAGATTGCTACAATAATATTGCTGCCAGGATGAACGACATTCCGTATTTTCACCTAACGCTTCAAATATTTCTTACCTTTCAATTTCTCCGGCAAAAGACTTTTATCCGTGTATAATTGATAACCTTCGCCGTATTTCAAATCCTTCATCAACTTCGTCGGCGCGTTGCGAAGTTCTATCGGCACGGGCAGATTGCCGTGTTTTTTCGCATCGTCAAGCGCGGATTTATATGCGTCATACGCCGAACGGTCTTTCGCGCAATTTGCTAAGTAAGCCACGCCGTGCGCCAGATTTATCCCACATTCGGGCAGACCAATCGTTTCGACGGCGCGAAAAACCGCGTTCGCCACAACAAGCGCGGTCGGCACAGCCAAACCGATGTCTTCGCTGGCGAAAATTACCATTCGACGCGCGATAAATTTCGGGTCTTCTCCCGATGCGATCATCCGCGCCAGATAATAAAGTGCCGCGTCCGGCTGGCTCGCCCGCATACTTTTGATAAACGCACTGATAACGGTATAATGTTCTTCGCCCTGTTTGTCAAAGCGCAGAAACTTTGTCTGCAAAGTGTTTTTCAGATTCTCGACCGAAACTTCGTCATAAAGCCGCGAAGTATTTTCGATCATCGTGATTGCCTGCCGCGCGTCGCCGTTCGCCATATTTACCAGCCAATCACGCGCTTCGTCTTCCATTTTAATGTTCGTTCGCGCCAGAATTTCCGCCATTTCTTCGTCGTTCAATTCGCTCAAAACAAAAACGCGCAGACGCGACAAAAGCGCGGGAATTACTTCAAAACTAGGATTCTCCGTCGTCGCGCCGATCAAAACCAATTCGCCGCTTTCGACGAACGGCAAAAGAAAATCCTGCTGCGCTTTATTAAAACGATGAATCTCGTCCAAAAATAAAAGGCGCGGCTTATTTTCAAGATTTGCGGTTTTTACAATTTTACGAATGTCATCTTTTCCCGCAGAAACGGCAGAAAGTTCAAACAAATCGGCATTGATCGCATTTGCATAAATCCGCGCCAACGTCGTCTTGCCGACACCGGGCGTTCCCCACAAAATAAACGAAAAAATATGTCCTTGTTCGATAGCCAAACGAAGTGGCTTTCCGTCGCCGACGAGATTTTTCTGCCCGACGAATTCTTCTAAAGTGAGCGGTCTGATTTTATTTGCAAGTGGTTCCATAAACTATTGACATTTATCTCATAAAACGGACAGATTTAATAAAGTGTGAAAAATTGAAATTGCTTTAATTGAAACGTAGTAAATAAAAGAAACGTAAACATATTTGGATTTGCCGAAATGTCTCCGAGTGGCGACAATCTAAATTGTATTTATGATAGAACTGCAAAATGTAACCAAAACCGTTCGCTCAGGGACGGAAGATTTGACGATTTTAGATGATGTTTCGCTCGGGATAACGGACGGCGAATTCGTTTCGATCACCGGCGCGTCCGGTAGCGGAAAATCAACTCTTCTTGGTTTAATCGCCGGATTGGATGCGCCGACAACAGGCGCAATCTTGATTGATGACGCGGACATTACGAAAATGAGCGAAGATGCTCTCGCACAAATTCGCAGCGAAAAGGTCGGTTTTATTTTTCAGTCTTTTCATCTGATTCCGAGTCTGACGGCGTTTGAAAATATTCTGATTCCGATGGAAATTCTCGGCGTAAAAGGTGCGAAATCACGCGCCGAAAAACTTCTATCGGATGTTGATCTGACAAATCGCGGACATCATTATCCATCCGAACTTTCCGGCGGCGAGCAACAAAGAATCGCCATCGCCCGCGCTTTTGCAAATAAACCGAAAATCTTACTCGCCGATGAACCGACGGGAAATCTCGATTCAAAAAACGGCGGACATATTTTCGATCTAATGAAAGAACTTCACGGTTCAAATAATGTAACTCTCGTTCTCGTCACGCACGATCAAAGTTTGGCGGAAATGGCAGAAAGACAGATCATTTTAAAAGACGGGAAAGTTGTTTCGGATCAACGGATAACGGATAACGGGTAATATTTTCTTAATTTTCCATTTTCCATTAAATAATGAACTTTATCTTTAATCTTACAATTCGTGAAATCCGTTCGTCGTGGCGACGTTTGCTGTTTTTCTTCTTGTGCATCGCCATCGGAGTTGGCGCGGTCGTTACGCTTCGTTCGCTGATTCAAAATTTGAACGGCGCAATCGGCGGCGATGCGCGGGCGTTGATGACTGCCGACATCGAAATTCGTTCGACGAGCGATTTTTCACCGTCGGAAATTTCTTTGATCGAACAGACAATCGGAAAATCAAATATCGTCGAAGCCAGAAACGAATTTGTTTCGACATCGGCGGGTGCGCGTCCGGTTGATGAATCGAACGAATCAGTATCTGCTGTAGAAATAAAAGGCATTGAACCGCCGTTTCCTCTCGTCGGGGATTTTACATTGTCGGATGGAGATAAATTCGATTTTTCACTTTTGGAAAATAACGGCGCGGTCGTCGCACCGATTGTTTTGCAGGATTTAAATATCAAAGTCGGCGATAAAATTCGCATCGGCGAAGCTGAGTTTACGATTCGCGCGACATTTGACGAAGAACCCGGCGGTTCGGGTGGAATTCGTCTCGGCGGACGGGTTTTTATTGCAAAAAACGCGCTCGATCTGACGGGAATCACTCAGAATCGAAGCCGCGTCAGCCGTTATATTCTTTATCGGACTTCGGAAAATCCGACGGCACTTGCCAAAGAACTTCGGGAAACATTAAAAGGCACGATTTTGCGCGTTCGTTCTTACCGCGAAACACAGGAACGTCTCGGCGAGCAATTTGCGAAAACGGAAAATTATCTTTCGCTGACGGGACTTTTGATCTTGGTTCTCGGCGGTGTCGGCGTGTGGAACGTGGCGCGGGCGTTTGTCGAGCAAAAGAAAAAATCCGTCGCGGTTTTAAAATGTCTGGGTGCGAGCGGAAATAAGGTTATCACGGTTTATCTCTTGCAAATAATGACGCTCGGACTTGTCGGGAGTTTGTTCGGCGTTCTGCTCGCGCAGCTTACTCTGTGGTTTGCCGCGTGGCGATTCGGAGAATCTTTGCCCGCAAAAATGAGTTACGGAGTGCCGTTTTCCGCTGCGTGGCAGGGAATTTTGCTCGGACTTTTGATCTCGCTTTTATTTTCTGCCTTACCGCTTTTGCAAATCAGGAACATTAAACCGAATCTTTTGTTGAGAGATGAAACGGGCGAAAAAATGCCCGGAATTGATTGGACGAAATGGACTTTCGGCGCGGCGTGTCTCGCCGGATTGATCGGTTTGGCGACGTGGCAAGCCGGTTCGGTAATTGTCGGCACGATCTTTCTTGTTGCGCTTTTTGTAACTTCGGCGGCGTTGTTTTTGATGGCGAGCCTTTTGACGCGGCTTTTGAAATCTTTTAAAAATGTCGGTTCATTCGCATTTTCACAGGCGATCAATTCGCTTTATCGTCCGGGAAATCAGACGCGGATCATTTTGCTCGCCGTCGGTTTGGGCGTGTTCGTCGTTCTCGCCGTTCAATCGCTTCAGTCGAATCTCGTCCGCGAATTCGATTTTTCGCGCAACGAGCGTTTGCCGACGATGTTTTTTATTGACATTCAGCCAAGTCAGATAAAAAATTTGGAAACGGAAATCCAGCAACAGACGGGCGAGAAACCGGAGACGATTCCGCTTGTCCGCACGCGCATTACGGCGGTCAACGGCGAACCGTTCGATTTTAACAAAACCGAAATGCGCGAACAGCAAGGGCAGATCGGCAGGGAATTTAACGTAACTTACCGCCCGAATCTTGACGAGAACGAATCGGTGATTTCCGGCGAATGGTGGAAAGATACGCCGCTCGGTGAAAACGACATCGCCGAAGTTTCGATTCTCGACACGATTGCCGAAGACCTCAAAGCCGGCGTCGGCGATTATCTGACGTTCGATATTTCCGGTCGAAAGATCAACGCGCTCGTCACAAACGTGCGAAAAATAGACATTCGCAACACGCGCACGGCGTTCGTTTTCGTATTTCGTCCCGGAAGTTTGGAAAAAGCACCGCAAACTTATGCCGCGACGACGTTAAAGCGAATTCCCGAAATCCAACGCCAGAAATTACAGCGCGTAACGCTTGAAAAATTCCCGAACGTGCAGGTTTTCGACGTGGCAAACATTATTTCGGTCGTGCAGGATTTGATAAACAATTTCGTGTTGGCGATTTCTTTCGTCGGTTCATTCGTCGGCTTGAGCGGCATTTTAATTTTGATCGGTTCGATCGCTTTAACAAAATCGCAGAGAGTTTATGAGAACGCGATTCTCAAAACACTCGGCGCAAAACGTCCGACATTGATGGCGATTTTGTTTGCCGAATACGGAATAGTCGGTTTTCTCGCGGGAATAATCGGCGCATTCTTCGCTGTGATTTTGTCTTACGTCGTTTCGACTTATCTGTTAAATATAAGCTGGCAGTTTAACCCCGTTTTAATGATTGCAGGCATCATCATCACGACGATTCTCGTAATGCTCGTCGGCGCGTTGGCGAGTTTCGACGTATTGTTTAAGAAACCGCTGAATACTTTACGTTCACAATAATTGAGAAAAATTTGCCCACGAAAAATATAAATTAACGTGAGTTCGGGATAAAAAATGAAAAAAGATGTATATATTCACGCTTTACGTTACTTTGCGTCGAATTCTTTGTGTGCTTGGCGGTTAATTTTATCTTAACCGCCAATCGCGCAAAGATAAGCGCAAAGTAACGCAGCGTAAGTTCTTTTCCGAACCAACTCTTTTATTTTTCAACAAGTTTTATTCCGAACTGACGTAAAATTAAAATCATCGGCAAAGAAAAGACATAACTTCCCGCCCGCTGTTGTCATTCGATCAGTAATTCCGCATTCTTCAAACATCACGGCAGCATTTTGAAACATCATCGCAGCACGCTCAAACATCGCCGCAACGCACTCAAACATTACTGCAAAACCTTCAAACATCACTGCAACGCACTCAAACATCACTGCAACACGCTCAAACATCACTGCAACACATTCAAACATCGTCGCAACACGCTCAAACATTACTGCAACACGCTCAAACATCATCGCAACACGCTCAAACATCATTGCAAAGCATTCAAACATCATTGCAACACCCTCAAACATCATTGCAAAGCATTCAAACATCATTGCAAAGTAACGCAAAGTAACGTAACGTAAGTCCTTTTTCCGCACTAACTCTTTGTTTTTCAAGAAATTTTATCCCGAAATGACGTTAGATTAAACGAAAAAGATTGAATAATTTTCCTTTTCGTAAATTTAGTGCTTTTCGTGGGCGGAACATCTTATGCCAAACCCATTTTATTTAGATTTCATTCCCAAACTCTTCATTAAAAACCCGTAAATATCAGCTTGTTCTTCGATCTGTTTGGAAGTCGGTTTGCCCGCGCCGTGTCCGGCTTTGGTTTCGATGCGGATCAAAACGGGCGCGTCTCCGGCTTGTGCTTTTTGGATTGTTGCGGCGTATTTAAAACTGTGCGCCGGAACGACACGATCATCGTGGTCGGCGGTCGTTATCATAACTGCCGGATATTTCGTGCCTTTTTCGATGTTGTGAATCGGCGAATAGGCGTATAACGCTTTGAATTCGTCCGCGTTTTCGGACGAGCCGTAATCGGAAGTCCAATAACGTCCGGCGGAAAATTGATTGAAACGGAGCATATCCATTACGCCGACGGCGGGAAGTGCCGCGCCGAACAGATCGGGACGCTGATTCAAAACCGCACCGACGAGCAGACCGCCGTTCGAGCCGCCTTGAATGGCAAGTTTTGACGGTTGGGTATATTTTTCGGCGATCAGAAATTCGCCCGCCGCGATGAAATCGTCAAAGACGTTTTGCTTTTTCAATTTCGTTCCCGCTTCGTGCCATTCTTCGCCGTATTCGCCGCCGCCGCGCAGATTCGCCATCGCGTAAACGCCGCCCATTTCGAGCCACGGCAGACGCGCCACGGAAAATCCGGGCGTGAGAGAGATGTTGAAACCGCCGTAACCGTAAAGCAAAGTCGGATTCGTGCCGTCGAGTTTTAAACCTTTTTTGTGGACGATAAACATCGGGATCATCGTTCCGTCTTTTGATTTGTAGCGAACTTGTTTGACTACGAAATCGTTCGGATTGAATTTTACATCCGATTTGCGGAAAACTTCGGACTTTCCGGTTTTCATATCGTAACGGTAAATCGTCGGTGGAGTCGTAAAACTCGTAAAAGTATAGAAAACTTCCGTCGCGTCGCGTTTCCCGTTATAACCGCCCGCCGTTCCGATGCCGGGAAGTTTTACGTCGCGCACGAATTTGCCGTTCGTGTTATAGATTTTAACGGTCGTGTATGCGTCTTTTAAGTAAGACAACACGAATTGATCGTTGACGAAATCAACGCCGATCAGAGTTTCCTTCGCTTCCGGGATAACCGTTTCCCATTTTTTGTCTTTCGCCAGCGCATCAACTTTGACGACTCGTTTGCGCGATGCGTCTTTATCGGTGCTGAAATAAAATGTCGAACCGTCGTTTCCGATAAAGCTGTAATCGGCTTCAAATTTGTCAACGAGCGGCATAATCGGCGCGCGCTCCATCGTCAAATTTTTGAAATAGATCATATTTTTCGGCGAAGTTCCTTTTGAAACGTAAATAATCAGCCAATTTCCGTCTTCGGAAACTCCCGCGCCGACGCTCATTTCCTTGTCGTCGGTGCGCTCGTAAACGACATAATCTTCCGACTGAGGTGTGCCGAGTTTGTGATAATAAACTTTCTGATTAAAATTAAGCGCGGTCAGACGATCTTTTTCCGCAACCGCCGGATAACGCGAATAATAAATGCCCGCGTTGTCTTTTGACCAGGACGCGCCGCTGAATTTGATGTCTTTTAGAACGTCCGGCAAATCTTTGCCCGTTTCGACATCAAGAAAACGCCATTGCTGCCAATCCGAACCCGATTCGGAAACGCCGTAAGCCATTATTTTCCCGTCGTCGGAGATAGACATTCCCGACAGCGCGACCGTTCCGTCGGTCGAAAGTTTATTCGGATCAAGCAAAACTTTTCCCGTCGCTTTCGGCGAATCGGTGACATACAAAACCGACTGATTCTGCAAACCATCGTTTTTGTAGTAAAAATATTTTCCGCCTTCCTTAAACGGCGCAGAATATTTTTCGTAATCCCAAAGTTCGGTCAGACGTTTTTTCAACATCTCGCGTTCGGGAATCGTGTTCAGATAATCGAAAGTAACTTTGTTCTGTGCAGAAACCCACGCTTTGGTTTCCGCCGAGTTGTCATCTTCGAGCCAACGATAAGGATCGGCGACTTTTACGCCGTGATAATCGTCAATTTGATCCACAGTTTTGGTTTTCGGATATTCGATCTTTCCATTTTGCGCGAACACGCCGGCAGTCATAAACATAGAAATTATAAAAAATAAATTCACCTTTTTAATCATAAAATTTAGAATTCTCTCCTCAAATATTTAATTGTAACTCATTTTGGTTTTTATACGTCGCTTTAATATGAATGGTTTCAGCATTTGTCGGATGCAAATGGTTGTTGCTTTGTTTCTAAAGGCGAAATTAATTTTTTAAAGTAAGAATTATGTCCAAAGTAAAAAAAAAGTTCGGCTTCAATAAATGAAACCGAACTTTTTTTGTTTGAATAATTCTATAGTTTTTAGTAGGGCTGAATGTTCAAAATCCCTTGCAAAATCGCGCCTAAAATATTTATCGAACCGTTGTTATTAGAACCGTATTGATAACGACTGTCATAACCGTCCTGATAACCGCGCTCGAAGCCTTGTTGGAAATAATATTGATACTGGCTCGAATCAACATAGTTTTGATAGCCGTAATTTCCGTTTCGATAGATCGAAGAATTATTGTAATTGCTTCGTCGTCTGCCGTTGCGATCTTGCTGTCCGGCTTCAAAACCTTGCTGATAACCGCGATTTACTGCTTGTTTGAGCAATTCCGCGCCGCGATTATCCGTTTGATAATAACTTCCGTTTCGATAAATGCGGTAACGATTGTTATTTCTATAAGAATTCTGATTGCGTTGGTTTTGAATTCTCAATTGTTCCTGCCGCTGTTTTTCAAGGCGAAGTTGCTCTTCGCGCTGACGTTGTTGGGCGATTTGGATTCTTTGCTGCTGAATTTTCGATTGTTGATTGTAAATTTTCCGCTCTTGTCTCTCGACTTTTTGCTCACGTTTTTCAACTTTCTTTCTTGATTGCGCGTTAGCACTTTCGCTGACTCCGAAAATGACTGCCAAACCTAAAGCCGATGTTACGATTGTTTTTTTCAAGTTGCTTAATTTCATTGTGTTTCTCCTTTGTATAACTTATCTATAATGTCTAAATTTCTTGTTTGTCAAGAAATGTAAAACTTTGTAAATTACTGTAAATAAATAACTTACAGCTTTCACTTTTTCTAGTAAGCAATGTTTGTGCCACAAATTCAAATGAAATCTTAAAAATGATTTTTATGCTTGTAGAATATGATAAATAAACTTTTATGAGGTGACTCTGGAGAAAAGGAGTTGATCTAAAATGTCGCAAAACGTATAAGAAAAAAGACAATCAGTATTGATTGTCTTTTTGATAAGAAATTGGTACACCCGGCAAGATTCGAACTTGCGACCCTCTGATTCGAAGTCAGATACTCTATCCAGCTGAGCTACGGGTGCGTAACTGAATTTTAGATTCTAGTTTTTAACGATGGATTTTGCAAACTCGTTTTATTTTTGCAGATCGGCGCGGATATATTTTATTACATCTTTGATCTGCGATTCGCTCAGTTTATCTTTGTATGCCGGCATTCCTTCGTCGGGAATTCCTTCGGAAATATGCTCGTAATATTCGTCGTCGGAATCTTTTTTCATATGGTCGCTTATTAGATTTTTGCCGTTCAAAGTTTTTCCGTCAATTACGACTTTGCCGCCCGTGCCGTCGTCTTTATGGCATTTCGCGCATTCTTCTTTATAGATTTTTCCGCCGGAAGCGACTTCATTCATTGTCGGCGCGGGAGAAGCGTCCGCCAAAGTGTTTTTCGGAGAATTTGCCGTGAAATTTGCCGTATTCGTATTTGAACCGTTGCCGGACTGTTGATTTGTGCAGGCGAAAATGAAAATCGAAACTGTTGCTAAAATCAGGAATGTTTTGAAAAATTTCATAGGTTTCTCTCTGACAAAATTCGATAGCCAATTGATGAAAGTTTAGCTCATAAATGAATAATGAGCAACATTTTATTTAAAGTGCCGATAAAAGTTACAATATATCTATGAACAGGAAAAGAAAATTATTGATCGGCGGCGAATGGCGCGAAGCGAGCGAGAGTTTTGAAGTAAAGTCGCCGTTTACAGATGAAGTTTTGGCGGAAGTCGCTTCGGCGAATGCGGCGGAGACCGAAGAAGCGATTGCGCTCGCAGATGAAGCGGCGAAACAGATGCGGAAACTTTCGCGTATGAAAATCGCGGAAGGTTTGCGGAACATCTCGAAAGCAATCGAAAGACGCAAAGACGAATTTGTGACGAGCATTGCAAACGAAGCAGCGAAGCCTTTGAAAACGGCAAAAGGCGAAGTCGAGCGCGACATTTCACTTTTTGCGTGGGCGGCGAGTGAGGCGGAAAGATTCGCGGGCGATGTCGTGCCGATTGATACGCAGACGGGCGGCGAAGGAAAATTCGGTTACACTTTGCAAATTCCGCGCGGCGTGATTTACGGGATTTCGCCGTTTAATTTTCCGCTCAATCTCGTCGGTCATAAAGTCGCGCCCGCGCTTGCTTCGGGAAATTCGATAATTATTAAACCGTCGTCGAAAACGCCTTTGACTGCGCTTTTGTTGGGCGAAGTTTTTCTCGAAAGCGGTCTGCCGAAAAGTGCGCTTCAAGTTGTGCCGATGAACACGGATTATATTGACACGGTTTTAAGTGATGAGCGCGTGAAAATGATCTCGTTTACGGGAAGCGATAGCGTCGGTTGGGATTTGAAGGCGAAGGCGAATAAAAAAGCGATTTCGCTCGAACTCGGCGGAAATGCGCCCGTAATTATTGACGAAAACGCCGATCTTGAAAAATCAATCGAAAGAACTGCGTTCGGCGCGTTCGCTTATGCCGGACAAGTTTGCATTTCGATTCAGCGCGTGATTTTGCACGAAAAGATCGCCGATGAATTTACCGAAAAATTCGTCGAAAAAGCGAAAAATTTAAAAATCGGAAATCCTTTGAACGAAACGACGGAACTTTCCGTGATGATTGACGAAAACGCGGCGGAAAAAGCCAAAAGTTGGATTGACGAAGCGTTGCAGAACGGCGCGAAACTTTTGTGCGGCGGCGAACGAAAAGGCTCAATGTTAGATGCGACGATTCTCACCGACACGAATCCCGAAATGCGCGTCGTGGCAGACGAAATTTTCGCGCCGGTCGCGGTTGTTGAAAGATTTTCCGATTTTGAAGAAGCCATCGAAATGGCGAATCACACGCGCTACGGTCTGCAAGCCGGAGTTTTTACGAGCGACTTAAATAATTCAAGATTTGCGGCGGAAAATCTCGAATACGGCGGCGTGATTATTAACGATGTGCCGACATTCCGCGTTGATAATATGCCTTACGGCGGCGTAAAAGATTCGGGTTTCGGGCGTGAAGGAGTAAATTATGCGATGATGGAAATGTCGGAAATTCGTCTGGTTGTGATAAATTAGATAGAACGGAAGTAATATTTTATTAACTTCCGCTTAAATTATACTCTTTGCTGATTAACTCTGATTCGATTTTACAAATAAAAAGCGAGTATAATGGTTCAGATTAGCTTTCGGCTGTTTTTCCGGGATAACTTCCAATGAGTAATACCGACAATATAAACTGGAAAATTAATTATTTGGCTTCGATCGTCGAGTTTTCGGATGACGCTATCATCAGTAAAGACTTAGACGGCACGATTTTAAGCTGGAATAAAGGCGCGGAGCGAATGCTGGGATATACAGCCGAAGAAGTTGTCGGTCAAAGTATCAAGATTATTTTTCCGCCGGAATATGAATCTGAAGAAGATGAAATTCTGGCAGAAATCAAACGCGGCGAAATTATTAATCATTATGAAACCGTCCGCCGGAGAAAGAACGGTTCGGATGTTCAGATTTCCTTAACGGTCTCGCCCATCAAAAACGAAAACGGCGAAATTATCGGAATTTCAAAGATCGCCCGCGACATAACCGCACGAAAACAAGCCGAAAACAAACTGCGTAGATCTGAAAAATTAGTCAAAAAAAGTGAACAGCAATTACGCCACATTTTAAATAGTTTGTATGCATTTGTCGCTGTAATTTCCCCGGACGGAACTTTTCTCAAGGCAAACCGCGCTCCACTTGAAGCGGCAGGTATAACCGGCGAAGAAGTTTACGGGAAAAAAGTCTGGGATACGTTTTGGGTAAATTATTCGCCGGAAGTTCAGGCATTGATTCGCAAAGATTGCGAAAATGCGGCTCGCGGTGAAATTATCCGTCACGATTTGGAACTGCAAGTTGCGGGCGGCTATTTGATGTGGGTTGATTTTATGCTCGCTCCGATGCGCGATGACAGCGGGAAAATTATTAATCTGATTGCTTCGGCAGTTGATTTAACCGAACGCAGACAAGCGGAAACGGCTTTGCGCGATTCGGAAAATCGTCTGACGAGTGTTGTTGAAAATCTTGCTGAAGGATTAGTTGTTTCCGATTTAGAAGGAAATATCATTCTGCGGAATCGCGCAAGTTTAGCGATGCACGGATTTACAGGTCAAGATAATTTAAGTCTGTCTATTGAAGACTTTACCGAAATTTTTGAACTCACTACTTTAGACGGCAGAGTTCTGGATTTTGAAGAGTGGACTTTGCCGCGTATTTTACGAGGAGAAAATCTTAAAAATTTGGAACTGAAAGTCCGCCGCAAAGACATAGAGTGGGAACGGATTTTTTGTTACGGCGGTTCGATGGTTAAGGACGCAGACGGCAAAGATATTGCATTTCTGACTGTAACGGATATAACGGAACAGAAACTCGCCCAGGATGCTGTCAAGGAATCCAACCAATTTAATAAACAAATTATCAACAGCGTGCAGGAAGGAATTATAGTTCTCGATAAAAATCTGCGATATATCGTGTGGAATCATTTTCTGGAAGAACTGACCGGCGTTTTAGAAGCGGAAGTAATCGGAAAATCTCCTTTGGAAGTTTTCCCCGATCTGCTCGAAAACGGCGCGTTTAATGCAATCGAACGCGCGTTAGCCGGTGAAATAGTTCGACCGATTGATGTTGAGGTTTATTCTGCGGTTACAGATGAGTCGCGCTGGATTACTGCGAATCATTCGCCACATCACTCGGCGGACGGAGAAAGTTTAGGTGTTATTATTACGACCAGCGATATTACCGAACGAAAACAGAGTGAACAAGAAATTCTTTCGCTTAATGAATCTTTAGAGCAAAAAGTTGCCGAACGGACGGCTGAACTAAATGCCGTCAACAAAGAACTCGAAGCGTTTTCGTTTTCGGTTTCACACGATCTGCGCGCGCCGCTCAGGGCGATGGACGGTTTCAGTCTCGCGCTTTTGGAAGATTATGCCGAATCTCTCGATGCAACCGCGCAGAATTACTTAAATCGCATACGAAGCGCGAGCAAACATCTTGCACAGCTAATTGATGATCTTCTCAGATTGTCGCGCGTGACTCGCAGCGAGGTTATTAAAAAACGGACAAATTTGAGCGAAATCGCTAAAAAAGTTGCCGAAGATTTACAGAAGAACAACCCGCGCGAAAATCTAACTTTTGAGATTGAAGAAGATATTTACGCACACGCCGACGGTCGGCTGATAAAAATCGCGTTTGAAAATCTGTTAGGTAACGCTTACAAATTTACGTCGAAAAAAGATTCGGCAAAGATTGTTTTCGGACAGCAGAAAAACGGCGGTCAAACGGAATATTTCGTTAAAGACAATGGCGCGGGTTTTGATATGAATTACGTTGATAAACTATTTACGGCGTTTCAGCGTCTGCACAGCACGGCAGATTTTGAAGGAACCGGAATCGGGTTGGCAACCGTTCAGCGCGTCATCCGCAAACACGCGGGCGATGTTCGCGCCGAAGGTAAAGTCGGCGAAGGTGCGGAATTTTATTTCACTCTTTGATCGGTTGTATTTTTGTAAGATATGTTTAAGAATAATTATGAGCAGTAAAATAATTTTAATAGTAGAAGACAATCCAGATGATGAATTGCTGATGAAGCGGGCTTTAAAACAAAGCAAACTCATCAATGAAATCGTCGTTGCACACGACGGCGTTGAAGCATTGGATTACTTGTTCGGAACGGGCGAATATGAAGGGCGCGATCTGAATTTTATGCCGCAGTTGATTTTGCTCGATTTGAAACTGCCGAAAATTGACGGGCTTGAGGTTTTAAAACGACTCCGGGCGGACGAACGGACAAAATATATTCCTGTCGTAGTTTTAACAAGTTCCGTCGAACAGCAGGACATCATTAAAAGCTACGATCTCGGCGCAAACAGTTATGTGCAAAAGCCGGTCGAGTTTGAAGAATTTGCCGAAGCAGCCAGCCAACTCGGTTTGTATTGGCTGTTAATTAATAAAACTTCTATAGAGGATTTGTAGTAAACTCAGGTTTACCAGTTATGAAACAGATCAGGGTTTTGATTGTCGAAGATTCGAAAAGTGACGAAGAACTGTTGCTTTTGAAACTGACACGCGCCGGTTATCAAGTTCAAAGTGAACGCGTAGAATCGGCGGAACATTTGAAAACTGCGCTTACTCAAAAGAATTGGGACGTTATTCTCTCCGATTACGAAATGCCGAGTTTTAACGGTTTGGAAGCACATCGTATTTTGCGGGAAAGCGGATTTGATATTCCTTTTATAATCGTTTCGGGCAGTATCGGTGAAGATATCGCAGTCCAGGCAATGCTCGCCGGTGTCAATGATTATCTGATGAAAGATAATCTCGCGCGGCTTATTCCTGCAATCGAACGTGAACTTCAATCAGCTAAAGTTCGCCAAAAGCAGCGCGCAACTCAAAATGCTCTCAATCGAAGTGCGAAACGCTACCGGAATTTGTTTGAAGAGGCAGGTGATGCTATCTATACCATTGATCTGACGGGTAAATTTACTTCAATCAACAAAAAAGGCGCAGCTCTGATCGGGAAAACTCAGGACAAAATTTTACAAAGCAATTTCGACGATTATTTATATCTGGAAGATGTAAATAAAATCCGCAAACAGCGTGAGCAAAAAACTAAAGGACTTATCAGCGAAATGCGGTATGAAGTTCGACTCAAAACCGAAAGCGATGATAAAAAAATTGTCGAGATAAATTCGCGGCTGATTTATAAAGACGACAAACCTTTTGAGATCGAAGGTATCGCACGCGATATTACCGAACGTAAAAAATTAGAGAACGATTTGCGCGAAAGCGAAAAACGTTTGAATCTTGCGCTTTCAGCGGCAAAAATGGGCGTTTGGGAATGGAATATCGAAATTAACGATATTTACTGGTCGCCTGAATGTTATTCAATCATCGGTGTCGCTGACTTTGATGGAACATTCGAACATTTTCAAAAAATTCTTTATCCCGAAGATGGCGAAAGGTTAATGCAGATCGTCGGGGAAGCTATCGAAGCCCGTAAAATCTATAACGCGGAATTTCGTTCGATTAACGATTTGGGCGAGATTGTATGGCTTTCAAATCACGGAATAGCCGAATATGACGAAGATGGAAACCCGCTCCGATTAATTGGCACGGTTCGTAATGTTACAAAACGAAAAAATCTGGAGCAAAATTTAATCGCTACCGAAACGCGTTTTCGCACACTGTCGGAAAATAATGTTGCGGGCGTAACGTTGTGCGAAGCAAGCGGAAATTTAATTTTTGTCAATGACGCTTATCTTGAGATTGTCGGTTACAGCCGCGAAGATTTCAAAAACGGGACGCTTAAATGGAATGAGATCACCGCTCCCGAATTTAATGAAGTTGATTTAACTTCTATCGAAAAAGCACGTCAGAACGGCAAGAGTAAACAATACGAAAAAGAATATATTCGCAAAGACGGAAGCCGCGTTCCTGTTTTGGTGGTAATCGCTCTGTCAAAAATTGACGGCGAAGAGTATTTTATAAGTACGATTTTAGATTTCACCGAACGTAAGAAAATCGAAAAAGAACTTCACGAATCGGTAAAAGATTTTCGCGCTCTGGTCGAAGCAAGTTCTCAGATTGTCTGGTCAATTACCGGTGGCGCAGGTAATAATGAGTTCTCCGATTTTTGGGAAAATTTAACCGGGCAAAATCACGAGGATTCAAAAAACCTCGGCTGGCTTGACGTTATTCATCCCGAAGATCGTGGTATTGCAGAATCTGCCTGGATATATTCTTTTACGAACAATTTGCCATTCGAGACGGTTTACCGGGTTTTAACTGTCGGCGGTGAATATAAATATTTTGCCGTGCGCGGAGTTCCTGTTTTAGATGGAAACGACAGTCTTCGCAAATGGATCGGAACCTTTAACGATATTACCGAACGCAAAGAGGTCGAAGAAGAACTTCGTCGAAGTGAAGCAAGACTGCGGCTTTCACAACAATCGGCGCGTATCGGCACTTGGGAATGGAATATCGAAACTAACGAATGTGTTTGGTCTGTCGGGATTTGGACGCAATTTGCTCTCGAACCGGGAGCGATTGGAACGAATTACGACAACTATATGAAATTCGTTCACCCCGAAGACCTTGAATCTTTAGAAGATGATTTGAAAACTGCGGTTGAAGGCGGTAAAGAACTCGATACCGAGTATAGAATCAAAAATGTCGAAGGGCAGACTTTATGGATTGCGGCGAAAGGCAGCGTCGTTCGAAATGAAGAAGGTGAAGTAAAACGAATGATCGGCGTAACAATTGATGTTACAGCCCGCAAAATTGCCGAGGAAAGTTTAAAAGCTACCGAAGAAAAACTGCGTCAGGCACAAAAACTGGAATCAATCGGACGACTCGCCGGCGGTATCGCCCACGATTTTAATAATATGCTGACGGCGATTAACGGTTACAGCGATCTAACTCTGCGGCGGATGAGCGAAGATGATCCTCTCCGGTCTTTTATTGAAGAAATAAAAAAATCCGGCGAGCGGTCGGCTTCGCTGACTCATCAACTGTTGGCGTTTAGCCGCCGCCAAATCTTACAGTCCAAAGTTCTGAATATAAATCAAATAATTTCCGATACTACCGGATTGCTTCAGCGTCTGATCGGAGAAGATGTTCGTCTCGTCGAAAAACTCGGCTCCGACATCGGTCAAGTCGAAGCTGATCCCGGACAAATCACGCAAGTCATTATGAATCTAGCGGTTAACGCCCGCGATGCGATGCCGAAAGGCGGAATTTTGAAAATTGAAACCGAAAGCGTCTATCTCGACGGCAAATATATCAAAGAAAATCCTTGGGTTAAAGAAGGTCATTATGTTTTGCTAAAAGTCAGCGACACCGGAATCGGGATTGATAAGGAAACTCTGGATAATATTTTCGAGCCTTTTTTCACTACCAAAGAAGTCGGAACCGGAACCGGATTAGGACTGGCAACCGTTTACGGTATTATTAAACAATCCGGCGGTTATATTAATGTTCACAGTTCAGTTAATATCGGAACGACTTTTGAAATTTTTCTGCCGGGAATTAATGAACAAATTCTTCCGGTCGAGAAAATTGACCAATCTAAAACTTTATTGATCGGAAACGAGAAAATTCTCGTAGTCGAAGACGAAGAGGTAGTTCGTAAACTGACTTGTGAAATTTTGGAATCATACGGTTATAAAATAATAGCAGCCGAAAACGGTAGAGAGGCTTTACAAATTTGCGGGGAAAAAAATTATAAATTCGATTTATTGTTAACCGATGTAGTAATGCCCAAAATGGGCGGACACGAACTCGCCGAACAATTATCAAAAAAATATCCGCAATTGCGTATTCTTTTTACTTCGGGTTATACGGAAGATGCAAAAATTCAATACGAAATGAATGAATCTCCCGCTGAATTTATTCACAAACCTTTTACGCCAAATGCTCTTGCGTCAAAAGTCAGAGAAATTTTAGATATGTAATAATTTGATAAAGACGGATTTACCAACGAAAGCAAACAAAAAAAGCGCATTCAATGTTGAACGCGCTTTTTTGATTTTACCAACCGATTAGACATCAAGATTCTTCACATCCAATGCGTTGTCTTCGATGAATTTTCTACGCGGTTCGACCTGATCGCCCATTAAAATCGTGAAAATATCATCAGTTTCGATGGCATCTTCGATTCTGACCTGCAAAAGCGTCCGACCTTCGGGATTCATCGTTGTTTCCCAGAGTTGTTCGGGATTCATCTCGCCCAGACCTTTGTAACGCTGAATTCCGAGATCTTTTTTTGCCGCCGCCATAATCGTTTCGAGCAGTTCGCGCCGCGAACCGATTTCCTCGCTCGTGCCGTTTTCGCCGAGCATAAACGGTGCAGGAAAACTTTCTTCCAAAATCCGTTTCAATCTCAACGATTCGGTAAATTCCGCGTAACTGGCGAGTTCCCAATCGAACATAATTTTTTGCCCGTTATTCAGCGTGATCTCGATTTCCGACAAACCGTGTTCTTCGTCATTCATTAAATCAGTTCCGTAACCGGCTTCGGAAATTTTTCCTTCGATTTCCGTCATCAAATCTTCCTGCTCGAAAATCTTGCGAAGTTTGACTTTGTTATCGGTCATCACTTTATTAAACGCCAGCAAAACAGCGTCGAGAAGTTTTTCCTCATTATTTATGCGGCGCACAAAACGATCGAAAAAACGATTGTATTGCGTAACTTGTTCGAGCAATTTTGAAAGTTCACGTCCTTGATAAACTTTGTCGCTGCCGACCGATTTCAGATTTATGTCGGTCGTCGCCAATCTCATCAAATAACGAAACATTTCCGCTTCGTCTTTGATATATTCTTCCTTTCTGCCCTTTTTAACTTTATAAAGCGGCGGTTGTGCAATGTAAACGTAACCGTTTTCAATAAGTTCCGGCATTTGACGATAAAAGAATGTCAAAAGCAAAGTTCTGATGTGCGAACCGTCAACATCCGCGTCGGTCATCAAAATAATTCGATGATAACGAAGTTTTGAAACGTCAAAATCATCTTTCCCGATTCCCGTTCCGAGCGCGGTAATCAATGCCTGAATTTCGCCGTGTCCGAGCATTTTGTCAAAACGCGCTTTTTCGACGTTCAAAATTTTACCTTTCAAAGGCAAAACCGCCTGATTCGTTCGGTCGCGTCCTTGTTTTGCCGAACCGCCCGCCGAATCTCCTTCGACGAGATAAATTTCCGAATTCGCCGGGTCTTTTTCCTGACAATCGGCGAGTTTTCCGGGAAGCGTCGAAGTTCCCAAAGCACTTTTACGCACGATTTCACGCGCTTTGCGCGCCGCATCACGCGCACGCGCCGCATCAACTGCTTTGCCGACGATCTTTTTTGCAATATTCGGATTTTCGCCGAAAAAGTCGCTCAGATGTTCATTCAAAAATGATTCGACCGCGCCTTTTACATCGGAATTTAATTTCCCCTTCGTCTGACCTTCAAACTGCGGCTGCGGCAGTTTTACCGAAATGACGGCGACAATTCCTTCGCGCACGTCGTCGCCGGTCAGGGAAGTTTTCGAGTTTTTCAAAAGTCCCGAAGTTTGCGCGTAAGAATTAATCGTTCTGGTCAACGCACTGCGAAAACCGGAAAGATGTGTTCCGCCGTCAATCGTGTTGATATTGTTAGCAAATGTAAAGACTTTTTCGTCGTAGCTGTCGTTATATTGAAACGCGATTTCGATGGAAAGCTCGGGATCAATTTGCTCGACATAAACCGGTTGGTCGTGAAGCGAGGTTTTATTTTTATTTAAATGTTTGACGAATTCGGCGATGCCGCCTTTGTAATAAAATTCGTGCGATTTTTCCGGTTCTTCGCGCTCGTCCTTGATAAAAATACGAATTCCTTTATTCAAAAACGCCTTTTCGCGCAGACGTTCGGAAAGTTTCTCAAAACTGTAAGTCGTGTGTTCGAAAATGCTTGCATCGGGTTTGAATGTGATTTTCGTTCCCTTCTTTTTCGTCGTTCCGGTCTGTTTGAGCGGTGCGACGGGAATTCCGCCTTTTGAAAACTCCTGCTCATACGTTTTGCCGTCGCGCCAAATTTCTACATTCAGCCATTCGCTCAGAAAATTTACGCAGGACACGCCAACGCCGTGCAGACCGCCGGAAACTTTATACGAATTGGAATCGAATTTGCCGCCCGCGTGAAGCACCGTCAAAACAACTTCCGCCGCCGAAACGCCGAATTGCTCGATGATTCCCGTCGGAATTCCGCGCCCGTTGTCTATTACCGTGATCGAATTATCAATATGAATCACCACTTCGATCGTGTCGCAATAACCCGCCAACGCTTCGTCAACCGAATTATCAACGACTTCATAGACTAAATGGTGCAGACCGATTTCGCCCGTCGAACCGATATACATCGCCGGACGCAGACGAACCGCTTCGCGTCCTTCCAACGCGGTGATCGAATCTTCATTATAATCGTCTTTTGTATTTTTCTTAAGTTTTTCTTCTGGTGTAGCCAAATTATATATTCCTCTTAACTTTAATTTTCTATTGTTATTATTTCGCCTTTTTGAATTTTTTCCAAGACTTTCAAAGCCTCGTTCATTATAGGCAAAAGCGATTCGATTCGGTTTGATCGCGCTGATAAAACCAAAATCGCTATTTCTAAATTTGCTTTATTTTGTTGATATTCGATATTTTTATCAACCGAAACGAGAACTTCGAATCCGTCTTCGCTTGCCGTCTGAATCAGTTTCCCGTTTTTCAAACCTCTGAAGCCTGCTTCATTTACCGTCAAAACTTCGTGTCCGACGAATTCATTTTTCAATTTTCGCGGCAGGCATTCATCAAGCAGCAACTTCATATTCCGCCAGGAGTTTGATTTTGTAAAACTCCAACACACCAATTGCCTGAGCGCGTGTTACAGTCGGAAAATCATCGAGAAATTCTTCCAGATCATCACCTGCTTCGAGATAGTCGAACAAATTTTTTACCGGAACGCGAGTGCCGCGAAATACAGGCGTTCCGCTCAATTTTTCAAGATCGCTTTCAATAAATTGATTAGTTTCTTTGTTCATTTTTTCAGCTCTTAAAAACAAATTTTATTATATCATTTTTTTGTGATTTAAGACAGTGTAAGTAATCCGTATTCATTGATTATTCTTGTGATTTTAAGAAAAATCTTTCAACAATTCGACTCCGCCGTTTTTTATCGTAAAAATTTCCGCATTTGTTCCGAATCTTTCGATAAAACTTTCCTTTGAAGTAGAAACAAAAGTCTGAGTTTTATCTGACAAATATTCGAGCAATTCGCCGATGCGCCGGTAATCGAGTTCGGCATCGAGATCATCGAGCAGGAAAAGCGGATATTCGTTGTGTTGTTCGTGGAAAACCGATATGTTTGCCAATTGCAAGATCAAAAGCGCACTTCTTTGCTGACCGCTCGAACCGAATTTTCGCAGATCGTGTCCGTCGAACGTGATTTCCAGATCGTCGCGGTGTGTGCCGATCAGCGCGTAACCGGACGCGAGTTCGGCTTGGACGCGCAACGCGAGGCGTTCGGCTAACAGCGCGTTGTAATCCGACAGATCGCCTTTGCCTTCGAGCGACGAAGCGTATTTGATGATGATTTCTTCTTTGCCGAAAAACTTTTTTTGCAAAACTTCGTTCATACGCTCGACAAAACGAACACGCGCTTTGTGAATTCGGCTGGCGTGAACGATTAGTTGTTCATTCCACGGTTCAAGCATTTCAGCCGCTTTGTCGAGCGAATATTCCTCATCTCGCGCCGTCTGCAAAAGTGAATTTTTCTGTTTGATGATGCGGTTATAATCGCTCAAAGTCTGCACGAACGGCGGATAGATCGCCACGATTCCGCCGTCTAAAAATTTGCGCCGCGCGTCCGGTCCGCCGCGAATAATTTCTATTTCATCGGAGTTAAAATTTACGGCGTGAAGCTGACCTAAAAAACGCTGAACTGTTTCCTTTTTGTTGTTTACTGTCAAAGTTTTCGTGTTGCCCTGCATAATTACTTGAAGACCTCTGACGATTTCCGCCGATTGTCTGACCGCGCCGCGCACGATCGCCATTTCTTCATTAAAATTAATCGCTTCGACGAGCCGTGCGGTTTTAAAAGATTTCGTCGTCGCCAACAAATATATTGCTTCGAGCCAGTTTGTTTTTCCTTGCCCGTTTTCACCGAAAATGATGTTGAGATTTCTACCGCAAGCTATTTTGCCGTTTAGGTTACGGAAATTTTCGGCTTCTAGTGTTTCAAGAAACATAGTGAAATTTTAACATAAATCAAGTTTGAAAAATGATGTAAAAGCAAAAAAGACGTGAAAATTGTTCCACGTCTTTTTCGTTTCCAAAATGTAATTATTTAATTACGGAATAACAAGAACTTGTCCGACTTCAACACGGCTCGGACTGCTCAAAACATTACGGTTGGCATTATAGATGTCCATATAACGTCTGGAATTTCCGTAAACTTTTTGGCTGATTTTTCCAAGTGTATCGCCCGGCTGAACCGTGTAAGTTTTGCCGTTTGTTCCTCCACGATTATCGTTGTAACGGTTGTCATCTTCGTCGCCGACTGCGCCGAATTTCGGCAATGAAACCGAGCGGTTCAAATAAACGCCGAATTCCGTTCCCGATTTAACTTCGGCATCTTCACCTTTAGTTAATCTTTCACCGGCAAGACCGCCGAGACCGCCGAGAATTCCGCCGATCAACGCGCCTTTTCCGCCGCCGATCAGTCCGCCTAAGATTGCACCGCCAGCCGCGCCGCCGCCGATGAAAATGATTTTGTCATTTTTTCGGTCGTCGCCGGAAGCCGTTCCTTCATTATCGCTTTTTGCGTCTTTTGTTGTCAGATCGGTTAGTGAGCCGTTAATTGAGCGATTAGTTCCGTTCGGTAATCTTACTTGCGTAAAACTAACATCAATCGTTCCCGGATCGCCGCCTTTTTTAGATTTCTGTACTGAATCTACGCGACCGACGATCGTACTTCCGGTCGGAATTACAACGACACCATTGTTTGAATAAACCGCTTCGGTTACGGTCGTTTGAAATGTATCGCCGACGCGAGCCGTTTTTGAACTCAGCGTATCGTTCATCCGAACGCGAACCCGAGTGCCGCTTTCGACCGTATATGACCTTTGTGCAAAGGCATCAATCGACCCGAAAACAAGCAATACTGCAAAAACTGCTACCAATGTCTTTAAATTATTTAATCTTTTCATCCTTTTTTCCTCTCTTATCTTTCCTTCTTAAATCAATTCGGAACGCTGCCAAACGCCAAACCGCTCCATAAGACGTTATTTTGTTCCGCGTCGTTGCAAAAAACATCTTTGCTCACCGGAACAATCGTTATAAAGACTAACATTTATCGGGGAAAAATGATAAATAAAAAAGTTCTTTAATTTTTTGAAATTTCCGTTTATTGAGAGTATATTATAGTGCAAAGTTAATCGTTTATCTCTGTTTGAGATGCCCTTGGTTTATCTAAAAATCAAGGGCATCTCGCATAAAGGGGGACGTTAAACATTCTTTTACAAGGGAGTTTTTTGTTTATGCTTTTTGCACGTTCATCAATTCTATTATTTTCGCTGAATTTTTTAGACGCGGTTTTGACGCTTTTTTGGGTTCGCAACGGTTTTGCTACGGAAGGCAACGGGCTAATGGCGTTTTTGCTCGACATCGGCGATTTGCCGTTTTTAGCGGTAAAAATAACAATCGGTGCATTCGCGGCTTTTGTTTTGTGGAATTGGGGCAATTTGCGGCTTGCCAAATACGGCTTAATTCTGGTTTTGGCAATTTATATCGGATTGATGGGCGTGCATTTTGTAACGGGTTTATCGGCGTGCGGTTTGATTTCGGATAATTTTTTCAGCGATGCTGCAAACTGGACAAATACGATATTGGCATTTCATTTTTAACTAAATTCAGACATTGTAATTTTTTGTAAAGGGCTGCAAGTTTCACTATATATACGAAACTTACAGCTTTTTTTTGCGTAAATTTTATTACGCAACGTATATTTTTAATGTTTGCATCTTAAGGTTGAAATTTAATCAGAGGCAGTAAAAAAAGATATGGCAAATAAAGTAGTTTATCAGTTATCGGGAAAGCAAATCTTACTTATCGCTGTCGCTTCGGCTTTTATCGCCGTCGGGACGGTTTTAGCGTTTTATAATTTCGGAATTTTCGGAAGTCCGGGAATTAAATATAACATTGCTTCGGCGGAAAATGTTCCGCCCGGAGTTTCCGATCCGACTGCTGTCAGCGATGAACAGAACAGCATCGAAGTTTATCGTTCGTTTTCGCCCGGCGTAGCATTTATTACGACTACGACGGTCGGAATGGATTACTACGGACAGGAATTCGAGCGCGAAAGCGGTTCCGGTTCCGGTTCGGTGATAGATAATCAGGGACATATTTTAACGAATTATCACGTTATCGAAAACGTCAGTCGCGGCAGACAAAAATTGACCGTAAGTTTAGGCGGCGACAAAGTTTATCCGGCGGAAATCGTCGGCGGCGATCCGGACACGGATTTGGCGGTTATCAAGATTACGCCGCCGAGCGAAGGTTTAACGGTTATTTCTCTCGGCGATTCGGACGGTCTTTCAGTCGGACAAAAAGTTCTGGCAATCGGAAATCCGTTCGGTCTCGACAGAACTCTGACGACCGGCGTAATCAGCGGTTTACAGCGTCCGATTCGGGCGCGAAACGGCAGAACAATCGAGGGCGCAATTCAGACGGATGCGTCAATTAATCCGGGAAATTCCGGCGGACCTCTGCTCGACAAATTCGGAAAAATGATCGGCATCAATTCGCAGATTCTCGCACCGTCCGGCGGTTCGGTCGGTGTCGGTTTTGCAATTCCGGCGAGCATCGCCAAACGCGTCGTGCCGCAGTTAATTCAATTCGGCGAAGTCCGCCGCCCGAAACTCGGTGTGTCATTGGTCAGCGTTGACAAACTCGTCAGTCAGGGAATCGGTCTGCCGATTAATAACGGTCTGCTGTTGCGAACGCTTCAGAGAGGCGGTTCAGCGGATCGCGCCGGTTTGCGCGGCATCGCCCAAGACAAAAACGGCGACATTGTTCTCGGCGATATAATTACAGCGATTGATGGTCAGGAATTGAAAGAACTGGAAGACCTTTATCGTTATCTGGACAAAAAACAAATCGGCGAAACAGTAAACATCGAGGTTTTCCGCGACGGCAAGAAACTAAATGTTCCGGTCAAATTATTTAGTCCCGGACAAAGCGGAACAATCGAACGCTGATTGGTCAGTTTAATATAACTTGTAATAGAATGTGAGCGGAGAAATTTTCGCTCACATTCTTTTATGCAGCAAATTGAAATAGACAACTTTTACAACGACGGTTTCGGCTGGATTTGCAAACATTGCGAACGCGAACTGAAAAATCAAAATGCGGAAAAAAACGAAAAAAAATCTCGTTTGATGACCGAAGGTGAAGCCGAATCGAAACAGACGGAATTTTCCAACAAAGCCCTTGCCAAATGGCTTGACGCAGCGCAGACAACACTAACTTGCCCGCGTTGCGGAACGACTGAGAAAGTTGATAAATTTTGAAGATTAGGATTCAGTAAAACTTTGCAGTCTCAAATTGAGATTTCAACGACTGAATTCTTGAAAATTATGAAAATTCTTGATGTCGGATGCGGCGCAAACAAATATGAAGGCGCAATCGGTTTGGATAATAATCCCAAAACCGCGGCGGACGTGATTCACGATTTAGGCGAAATTCCTTATCCGTTTTCCGATAATGAATTCGATCTGATTGTTTCGCGTCACGCAATCGAACATATCCCGGACGTAATGGGATTCGTGACTGAACTTCATCGCATCACGAAAAACGGCGGACGAATCAGTCTTCTCACACCGCATTACACAAATCCCGATTGGGCGACCGATCCGACACATAAAAATCATTTCAACTGTTATTCGTTCAATGTTTTTGTTCCCGCCAAACAAAATTTTGCTTTTTATACGGACGTTAAACTAAAACCCGTTAAAACTCACGTTTCCTTAATGAATTTATGGCGTGCTTTAGGCATCGAATTTCTCGTTAATCTCGATATTAAACATCCTAAACTACGCTTTACGAGAAAATTTTGGGAACATTACCTGAGTTTTATTTTTCGCGGCAAAGAATTACGATTCGAATTTGAAGTAATAAAATAAAATTCACCGGAAAATTCATAAGTTCTTTGTTTATAATTCGGTGAAAAACAAACGAATTTTTTCAATAGTTTTCCACACATCCTGTGGAAATCTCTGTTGAAAACTTACTTTTCATTAGTATAAATTGTTAGATTTAATGAGTTTGTAACAATCTGCACATATCTTCAACATAAAAAACTCTTGGTATGTGAAACTCTTTTATTTCAACATTTAAGGTTTGTTTACTGAGTTTTTGCTTTTAATCTTTTTAACTTTTTTAAACGATATTTAATAATAATTACCAGTTTCGCCGCCGCACCAGAGCAGATTTAAGAATTACGTCGTTAGCTAAAGTTCCGGATGCTTTTAAACTTATTGTGCGCTCGTAAATATCGGGGGCGGCATAATTGAAAACTTTGATTATCGGCGGCTGTCCGGTGATGTTTAATTCAACTGTGACAATCTTTTCATTGCCGTCCGCATTTCTGGTGTAACTCGCTTTTAATATCCAATCGCCGTTTGATGAGATATTGCCTGAATCGAAATCTACGCCGCCGGATATATCAAAGACGATTCTTTTATTAGTCGAAGCCGATTTACTGAATTTCCCCGAATATAAAAACTCAAGCGCGTCACCGTCCGTTAATAAAGCATTTTCCGAAGTTATCGTGTAACTGTGAAAAGTCGTCAAATTTCCGGCGGTATTGCCGATTGTAGTTACGGAATTGGGAAGCGATTTCGCCAATGATTGAAACGGCATCTCGTTGACAATTGTCGAAAAACTGTTCGCTGACAGCAAAATTTTTCCCGGCGGCGTTCCTTTATAAGTATTTTTATTATATTCGGAGACGTAATTTTGCGAAGACAGCGCACCGCCTGTCCGCGCGATCCTGACATTATTTAAGTCAATAAAATCAGTGATAACGTATGATGCGCCGTCGAAACGAATTCTGCCGCCGATATTACCGGGAATAAAATATTGACCGGAAACGAATTTAACAGCGGATTTTGCACCGTCGGATGCCGCAACATTTATTACTCCCGAATATTCGGATTCCTGATAATAATCCGATTGTGAGCCTGTTCCGATAATCGAAATGATGTTTTGATTGAAGACATTATTTCGTGATCCGATTACCTGAATTCCCGGATTTCCGCCGCCGCCGCCGCGTAACACTTTATTATTCGAGATATTACTGTTTGTCGAATTGGCAACGCTTATTGCTGACTGGGACGTTCCCGTAATAGTGTTTCCCGAAACATCCGACGCATCCGCGCCTTCTAACACAATGCCGATTGAAAAGTTGCGCGGCGAATCATTAACAAAATTATTCGGGTTATCTCCGCCGATAATCAGATTGTCTTTGATCTGAATATTTCTCGAAGCTGTTGCGCCGCCGCGCTGAGAGACAATTCCGTTTGCCGTGTGAACAGCATTGCGCCCGTCAATGATATTTCTGGCAACTACTACATTTTCGAGAATATCGTTCGGGTGATTCGGTTCCAAGTCAATTACCGACAGGAAAGGCGTTCGAACTTGAATAATTAAATCTGTTCCTGCCGGAACCGCCGCGTTTAAGGTAATACTTTTAGGCGTAACGGCGGTAATATTATAAGTTGCGCCGAAGACATTCGGTTTGAGAATCGTAGCGGCGGCACCGACCATATTTTGCGTAAAACCGCCTTTTGCCGATGTTACAGTCGTTTTTCCGTCCGCCGTTCCGTCTCGAACTATTAATCTTTGCTGACCGATATTGGTGAAAATATTGTCGGTAATAAAAATATTTTTCCCTTGAATTACTCCGGCATTTTGTGCGCCGAGATTTTTGAAAACATTGCGCTCGATTCGACAGTTTTCCGCATAATTCGGTTTTCCCGTGTTGTCAGCGTCGGCAAATCCGCCGACATACGCGCCGAAGCCGTGCGTGCCGTCAAATTCGTTGTCGGCGATAATTGCGTTAGTAGTATTTCCGAGAGAAACAGCCGAAGCCGAAGTGTCAACCAATTTGTCAACGTCGGAATAAAATCGGATTCCGCGAATTTCGATGTTGTAATTTTTTCCCTTAAATGGAAAAGCCGTTACTCCGCTGCTGTAAACGATTCGTATAATGCCGTCCGCAGAAGATTCCGAAACATTCGTAATTCCGGCACCTTCGCCGAGCAGTTTCGTGTTGGACTGCATAACGAACTGGTAATCAACCGCCGCCGTATTGAGAAAAGTTCCTGCGCCGAATTTCAGTGTGTGCTTATCCGAAACTACCGATTGTCCGGTGATCGAACCTTTAAAAACGTGAATAATCGCCGATTTTGCGAGCAGAGCGCGGTCGGCAATGTTGTATTTTTCCGTAACTGAATTTGAATCGAATAATTCTGCGGAAATTTCTCTCGGATAATCTATTCCTGTCCAGACAATATCGCCCGGTGCAAAACCGGAAAATAATTTTTCGGCAAGCGGATTTTCCAAACCGATTCCTTGAAAAGTAATTTTGCCGGCATTGCCGGTTTTTGTGATTTTGGCACCGTTGGTTTGTGACAAAATAATGTCTCCGGGAATAACCGTATCTGTTGTTAAAACAGCATTTTTGTCAATTAAAACAATTTTCTTTTGCCCGGCGGCGGCGGCGGCAACCGCGTCGTTCAGTTTATTAAATTGAGAAAGTAAAACGACTGATGAACCGTTTACAATTTCATAAATTCCCGTTTTGCACTGATATAATCCGACATCTTTTTTATAGATAAATATCTGATTGCGGTCAGCCGAATCGCACGAAGACGGAATTTCGCCGGTCGTGGTTTTTATAACCGACGGTTCGCTCACGGTTTGTGCCGAAGCGATTGCGCTCAATAAAATTGAGGTTAGAGTAATAATTAATAATTTTTTCATTTCTGTAAGTAAGTTTTTTTCGGATAATTTGCGCCGTCAAACATAAAAATGATTGTTTAAAATTCAAAAATCTGCGACAAATATTTTTTTATTTACTTTCCGATTTCGGCATTTAAAATTCCCGAATTTACGGTCAATTTCTAAACCGAATAGACTAAATTTGCCGCAATGTTTATTATATAGGGAAATTGTTGAAAATTAACGGTCAGTAACGAAAATATCAAAATTCAGCGCAATTTGCCTGTAATTAAGAAAGAATGTGTAGTCAAACTAAATTATTAGTTTTTGCTTTAGCTCTTTTGTTAATAACGAGTTGCACGAAGTCTGTTCAATATTTTCAGGAAAACTCGCACAATCAAAAAACGAATGAAGTTAAAAATGCCGTAAATATTAACACGGCATCAATTGAAGAACTCGTCAAACTTCCGCATATCGGCGAAAAAACTGCGGCGAAAATTGTCGAACACCGCGAGAAATTCGGCAAATTTCGAAAACCCGAACATCTGCTTCTGATTGAACGCATCAGCGACGCGCGTTTCCGTGAGATGAAAAGTTTAATAAAAACAGAGTAAAAAATACCGTGAAAAAATGAAAACCGGAAGTAAAAACAGGTCACAAAATTTCTCACAATATCCTTTGTTGTGGCTGTCGGTTTTTTTCGCATTCGGGATTTTTATCGCCGGAAATTACTCAATTCAGTTAAGTGTTTGTCTTACGATTTCGCTGATTTCGGTTGTTCTTTGTATTGTCTTTCTAAAAACTCGGCAAATTGCCGTAATAATTTTATTTGTCTCATTTACGGCAATCGGAGGATTATTTTTTCAGATTGAGAAAGAAACGATTCCGGCGAACCGTCTGAAAAATCTTTATGACAACGCGCAAATAAATTCCGGCGATCCGATTGAGATCGAAGGCGTTTTGAAAACCGCACCGGAACTTGCGCCGGACGGCTTTTTTCTTGAAATTCAAACTGAAAAAGCGATTTACAAAGATAAAAATATTGAAATTCCGGGAAAAGTAAGTTTTTTCGCGCCGATTTCAAGCGGAGAAATCGCGGAAGATTATAAGAATTTGAATTTGCAATACGGTTCGAAGATACGAGTCGCGTGCCGTCTAAGCAGAGAAAATGATTATTTGAATCCGGGCGTTTTCCTGCGAAAAGAAATTCTCGACATAAAAGACACTGACGTTTCGGGAACGATAAAAAGTCCGCTTTTGATCGAGAAAATCGGTGAAACCGAAACTTTTACGCCGCTGGACGCAATTTACGAATACCGGCAAGAACTGATTTTAGATTTTATAAATTATTTCAATCCGAAAACGGCGGGAGTTTTGATCGCGTCGTTGTTGGGAAATCGAAATTTCCTCGATAAAGAAACTGCCGAAATTTTCCGCGAAGGCGGAACATTTCACGTTCTCGTCATTTCCGGTTTGCACATTACATTTATCGGCGGAATTTTGCTCGTTTTGACAGGGTTTTTCCGGCGCAAAAAACTATGGAAATTTTTCTTTGCAGTTGGTTTTTTGTGGTGTTATGCCGTCGCCGTCGGAGCGGAAGTTCCGGTAATTCGAGCCGCGCTGATGTTCACGATTCTGCTCATTCCGCAAATGATTTCGCGGGCGGGAACGAGTTTAAATGCGCTCGGCGCGTGCGCGTTGACCTTGCTTGTCTGGCGACCGGACGATCTTTTTAATCCGTCGTTTCATTTAACATTCATAAGCGTCGGTTCGATTGTCGTAACGGCGTTTCCGCTGATCGAAAAACTGCGGAAAATCGGAAGTTGGTCGCCGTCTGCCGAAACGCCTTTTCCGCCGGACGTGCCGAAAAATTTGAGAAGTTTTTGCGAAACGCTTTACTGGCGCGAAACGGCTTGGGAAGTCGAAGGCGCGCGGCAGATATGGTCAGCGAAACTTTTTAAAACGCCGTATTTTAAATTGAAAAAAAGAATGTCTTTGCAGAGAATTTTGCAGTACATTTTTGAAGCAATTCTCATAACCTGCGTCGTGCAAATATGGCTTTTGCCGCTCTTAATTATTTACTTTCACCGTGTCACCTTCAGTTCAATTTTTCTGAATATCTGGGTTGGAATTTTTATCGCTTTGGAAAGTTTTTCGGCGATTTTCGCTGTATTTCTCGCGCAATTTAATGCAGCGTCGGCGTTGCCTTTTGCGGAAATTACGAATTTATTAAATTGGTTTTTGCTGTCGTTTCCCAAATTATTTGTCGCAAATGATCTTGCTTCGTTTCGTCTTCCTGTTTATTCGGGAAATTTTAAAGTAATTTACGTATTTTATTTTTTTCCGCTTTTGGTTTTAGCAATTTTGTTAAACAAATGGAAACCGGAAGAAAATTTCAAGATGCAGATTTCAAATTTCAAAACAATCTCGACGAAAATAATTTTGAAAATCGCGTCATTAACATTAATTATTTTCTTTTCAATTATCGTTTTTCATCCGTTTAGCGCGCCGTTTTCCGACGGCAGGCTGCACGTTGATTTTCTCGATGTCGGACAAGGCGATTCGGCTTTCATAACTTTTCCGAACGGCGAAACAATGCTGGTTGACGGCGGCGGCAAAGTAAATTTTGCCGAAGTAAGTGCTGAAAACGAAGGCGCGGAAGTTTTCAAACCGGACACGCAAAGCATCGGAGAATCGGTCGTTTCCGCCTTCCTCTGGGAACGCGGTTATTCGAAAATTGATTATATTCTGGCGACACACGCCGACGCGGATCATATCCAAGGTTTGACGGATGTTGCAAAAAACTTCAAAGTTCGTGCGGCATTTTTCGGCAGGACTCCTTTTGATGATTCGGATTTTAACGAACTTTTCGCCGTTCTGGAAAAACATAAAATAGAAATAAAAAAAATCGGGAGCGGCGACTTTTTAGAAATCGGCGCAACTGAAGTTGAAGTTTTAAATCCATTAAAGGAGGAAACAAATACGGCAATTTCAGCAAATAACAATTCCGTCGTTCTGCGTCTCGTTTTCGGTGAGCGCAAATTTCTTTTGACCGGAGATATTGAAAAAGAAGCGGAAAAATATCTCTTGCAAACGCCTGAATTAATAATTTGTGATGTCGTAAAAGTCGCGCATCACGGAAGCCGAACTTCGTCTGTTCAGGAATTTATTGACGCGAGCCGCGCAGAATATGCAATAATACCTGTGGGGAAAAGATCGCGTTTCGGTCATCCGCACGCAGAAGTTGTCAAAAGATGGATTAATTCGGGAGCGAAAGTTTCGACAACGGGTGAAAATGGGACGATTTTTATTTCCACGGATGGAAAGGATTTAAAAATCGAAAGTTTTGCAAAATAATTTAAAAAATAAAAACGCCGGGAGATTTCCAAATTTACCAACCATCCGAGCGTTCCAGCAAAAGCCTCAATGACAAATTTATACATTAAAACTATTACGGTTGTCAAGTGGTAAATTTTTCAGATATTTACGAATTTGATGTAAAAGATTTGTAATTAAGCGACGAACGCTGATTTTTCATCTTGTTTAAGGTGACAAATTCAGATAAATTAAAACTTGGCGGAAACTTTCGGCATCAAATCGCCGTTGGTAGATATTTAACAGGAATTATAAAATGGATTTTGTAACAAAAGAATTATTTAAAAGATACGCGAGCGTTTTGGTCGGCAGACCGATCTCGCCGGTTTTTCTCAATATTTTGGTAACGAGCGTTTGCGATATGCGCTGCACTCATTGTTTCTTCACCGAAGAACTCGATGACCGCGAGCGCAAGAAATTGCAGATGAAAACGGACGAGATTCACAAAATTTCGGAAACTCTGGGCGGAAATCTCGGCGTTCTGGTGTTGGCGGGCGGCGAACCGTTTACGCGCAAGGATTTGCCGGAAATCGTTAAAGGATTTTACGAAAATAATAAATTGGACTCGGTTTATCTGATGTCGAACGGACAGATTCATCCGCGAATTTTCCCCGACGTTACGCGCATTTTGGACGAATGTCCGAATTTGAATGTGTCTGTCGCGCTCGGAATTGACGGAATGCAGGAAGCGCACGAGAAAATTCGCAGAAAGCCGGGATCGTGGGACAAAGCTATTCACACGGCGCGCACTTTGCAGCAGATGAAACGCGAACAATACCCGCGACTTGATATTCAAACCTGCACCTGCGTAATGGCTTCAAACGAAGACACGATCTTTGATTGGTATGATTTCTTAAAATACGATCTCAAACCGGACAAAGTAAATATCAATTATATTCGCCCTCCGTCAGCCGATCCCAAAGAACTTGAATTCGATCATAATCGTTATCAAGAGCTTTCGCAGATGATTTTGGATGACACGAAAAACGCCGCTTTGAAGAATAATTACGGCGGAAAATCGGGTTTCTTCAAAGCCGCTGTGGATATTTATATGCACGACATCATCGCCAAAACAAAGGAAGAACAGAAAGCGCAATTGAAATGTTACGCCGGAAGCGCAGGCGCGGTGATTTATGACAACGGCGCACTTTCTTCGTGCGAAAACAAATCGGACGTTCTGAATCTGCGCGATTACGATTGGAATTTTCAGACGGCGTGGAAGACAAATATGATGGATGAACGCCGTAAAGAAGTCGCCAACGGTTGTTACTGCACGCACGAATCGAATTGTTTTTATCCGAGTTTGCCGTTTAACGCCAAGCATTTGATCAAAATCAAATCTTTGGAAAGAAAAATGAAAAAAGCGTCGAAACAGATGGAAAACAATCGAACTCAACCGGAAGTTGTCGAAGCGAAAGCGTAAATTTCATAAATGCAGATTTCTTTAGAACAAGCTCTGAAAATGCCCGACGCGGTTCTTTTCGCGCAGAAGTTAGATTCTGCTTTGAAAGCCGAGAAGAAAAAGCGTCGGCATTTTTACGAGATTGTTGAAGAAGACAAAAAAATGGAATTTATCAACGGTGAAATTATTTTTCATTCGCCCGTAAAAATAGAGCATAATTCGGCGACAAAATTACTCTGTAAATTGATTGACACATTTGTAATTGAGAACAAAATCGGCGGTTATGTCGGCATTGAAAAAATAATGATTTCGCTGACGCGGAATGATTATGAACCGGACATTTGTTTTTTCGGCAAAGAAAAAGCGAAAGATTTCAAACGCGGACAAATGCAGTTTCCCGCTCCTGATTTTGTCGTTGAAGTTTTATCTAAATCAACCGCGAAGAATGACCGCGAAACAAAATTTCAAGATTACGCGGCGCACGGCGTTGAAGAATATTGGATAGTTGATGCGGAAAAAGAAATTATTGAGCAATATTTTTTGCAGAGCGAAGAATACGAACTTTTGTTAAAATCAAACAGCGGCGAGATCGTGAGCGTGGTTTTGCCGGAATTTAAAATTCCGATTCGCGCCGTTTTTGACGAAAACGAAAATTTAGCGGCTTTGAAAAATCTCTTGAAAGATTAAATGCAACAAAATACACCAAAAATCCTCATTATTTCATCCGATACGGGAGGCGGACATCGCTCGGCGGCGCAGACTATTTCCGATGGTTTGCAGAAATTTTGGTATGGCGATTCGGCGGCGGTTCGAATTATTAAAGCCGTCGAGGAATCGCACGGGATAACCAACAAAATGGTTGATCTTTACAACTGGGTTTTGCGTCACAAACAGGGTTGGATGAAATATCTTTACTGGACGATGAACAAAATTCGCCCCGAAACGCGCGAGTTTTTTATGCGCCGCTGTATCGGTTTTTGCAAAGATTCGTTTGAAAAATGGTGTCCGCACATTGTCGTCTCGGTTCACCCGATGACGCAGCATATTTTCGCCAGAATCTTAAAAGAATTAAAATTGTCGGAACAAATTCCGCTCGTAACTGTTGTAACAGATCCGTGTTACGGTTTTTGGAAAGGTTGGGCGTGTGATGATGTTTCGCTTTATCTTGTCGCAAATGAAGATGCGAAACGGCAATTGGTTGATTACGGGATTTCGCCCGAGAAAATAAAAATTTCGGGAATGCCGATCAACCCGAAATTTCACGAAATTGATGAAAAAGATGCACAGACGGCGCGAACTGCGTTCGGTTTGAATCCCGAAAAATTTACGATCTTTGTAAATGCCGGTTGGGTCGGCGGCGGAAATATTCCAAAAATCTTTAGAGAACTTGCCAAAGGCGAACTCGACGTTCAAGCGATTTTTCTTGCCGGGAAAAATGAGGAATTAAGACGCGAAGCCGAAGAAATTGCGAAAACAGCGAAGTTTCCCGTTAAAGTTATCGGTTATTCGGACGAGATCGAAAAACTTATGCAGTCGGCAAATGTGATGATCTCGAAACTCGGCGGTTTGACGACATTTGAGGCGATGGCTTGTAATCTGCCGATTATTGCTGACGCGACGACTCCGCCGATGCCGCAGGAAGCAGGAACGGTAAATATGATCTCCAAACGCGGCGCGGGAATTTTGCTCGAAAAAGCGACCGACATCGTGCCGACGATTCGGGGACTTTTGGAAGATTCAAATAAATATGCAGATATGAAAATTGCCGCCAGAAATCTTTCGATTCCTAATTCGACGCAGAATATTATCAGGGAAATAAATGCACTTCTTCCGGCGAAAACGGAAATTTCTCAAACGGAAACTGTCGCCGCATAACATTATCTCGCCTTTTCAACTTGTCAGTTTCGGGCAATTTCATTAACCTTTCTTTTTGATTATTAATAAATAATTTTATATTTTGGAGAAATAATTTGAGTCTTTTATTAGAAGGAAAACGCGCATTTGTATCGGGCGGAACACGCGGAATCGGCGCGGCGATCTGCGAAGTTTTCGCACGCGAAGGCGCGGACGTGGCATTTAATTATCATTCGAGCGACGATTTGGCAGTGGAAACCTGCAAAAAAATTGAAGCCCACGGCAGACGCGCTTTGTCTTATAAAGTGTCGGTAACGGATCGCGTCGGAATGAAAAAAATAGCGCGGGAAATTGCCGACGAATGGGATGGCGGAGTTGATATTTTGATCAATAATGCAGCGGTTAACAAAGGTGACAATTTCGCTACGACGACCGATAAATCGTGGGATTGGGTAATTGACACGAATGTCAACAGTCTTTTCGCCGTGACAAAACCTTTCTATAAACAAATGATTCGCCGTCGCAGTGGTGCAATCTTGAATATTACGTCAATCGGCGCAATTCGCAGTTTGCCGACTTCGGTTCATTACGCGACTTCAAAAGCCGCGATGATCGGTTTTACGAAATGTCTCTCGCGCGAAGCGTCGAATTTCGGAATTAACGTCAACGCCATCGCCGCCGGAATTTTCGATACTGATCTCGGACACAGTCTGCCCGAAAGACTTCTGCAAATGCACGATTTTTGGGTGGCGCGTCAGAGAAAAGGAAAACCGGCGGAACTAGCAGAATTTGCCGCATTTATGGTCAGCGAACGCAACAGTTTTATGAGCGGCGAAGTCGTGATTGTTGACGGCGGCGCGATAACTTAAATCAACGGATAACGAATAATGGATAGTGGATAATATTTAATTATCCACTATCCATTATTCGTTATCCTTTATGTTTACGCGCTTTTAGCTGAAGAAAGCCCGTCAACCAGACTGTCGAGTGGCGTATATTCCAAATCTTGCGAAGTTGCGACTGCTTCGTAGGTCAATTTTCCGGAATAAGTGTTTACGCCTTCCGCCAAACCTTTGTCTTCCTGAATCGCTTTTTCAAAACCTTTATTTGCCAACGCGAGCGCGTACGGCAAAGTTGCATTTGTCAGAGCGAAAGTCGAAGTTCGCGGAACTGCTCCGGGCATATTTGCTACGCAGTAATGCAAAACGCCTTCTTCGTAATAAGTCGGATTAGAGTGCGTCGTCGCGTGCGTCGTTTCAAAACAGCCGCCCTGATCAACCGCGACATCAACGAGAACCGAACCGTTCGGAATATCTTTAAGCATATCGCGCGTAACGAGTTTCGGAGCAGCCGCGCCGACGACGAGAACGCCGCCGATAACGAGATCGGCATATTTGATCGCTTCTTCGATCGCGTAACGCGACGATGCCAACGTCTGAACTTTCGACAGGAAAATATCGTCGAGCTGACGCAGACGATCAAGATTAATGTCAATAATAGTAACGTGTGCGCCGAAACCGACCGCCATTTTCGCCGCTTCCGTGCCGACTACGCCGCCGCCGATAATAACGACATTTGCCGCCGGAACGCCCGGAACTCCGCCGAGCAAAATTCCTTTGCCGCCGTTCATTTTTTCCAAGTAAGTCGCGCCGACCTGAACGCTCATTCGTCCGGCAACTTCCGACATCGGAGTTAAAAGCGGCAAAGTGCCTTTTTTATCCGTGATAGTTTCGTAAGCTACACCCGTAACTTTTCTTTCCATCATCTGTTTTGTAAGTTCAAATTCCGGCGCGAGATGCAAGTATGTAAAAAGCAGTTGATTTTCGCGCATACGCGGATATTCCGGTGCGATTGGTTCTTTTACTTTGACGATCATATCGCCCGTCTGCCAGACTTCATCGGCAGTTTCGATCATTGTCGCACCCGCGTTGATGTATTGTTCATCCGCAAAACCAGAGCCTTCGCCAGCTGACTTTTGCACAAAAAGTTCGTGTCCGGCATCTTTTAACGCCTGCACGCCCGCCGGAGTAAGTCCGACGCGGTATTCGTTATCTTTTATTTCTTTCGGTAATCCGATTTTCATTTATATTTACTCCAAAATTATTTTTTTATTAAAAGCTATTTTTGTGATTTTACGTTGTTTTTTTCAGATATAAAAACTGAAATTACAATTCTATGAATTACAAATTAAATCAATAATATGATAAATGCAAAATAATACAGTAATTTAATATATTGATATTGTCGAGAATTTGCCATTTTCCAATAATTATCGGATTCTACTATTCAAGTTTTTTGTCTTTATTCTGAATCATCACCCGGTAAAAGTTTCGTGTTATTAGAGTTTTAATAAATAAAAACTTATGTTCTTTAAAAGTAATCAGATTATTTTTCTGTGTTTTATTCTGGCTGTTTTTCTGCTTCCGGCAATAGCTCAACAGCCGGACGAACAAATTTTTATTCTGAAGGCTGAAAATTTGCAGGACGAAAAAAGTGTGGATTTAACAAAAGCAGGTTGGAAATATCAATCGGGCGACGATTCGGCTTGGGTGAATCCGCAGTTTGACGATTCCGGTTGGGAAAAACTAGAAGAAACGAAAATCAAACCGGAAATGCTCGAAAAACCGGATTGGAACGGGCGGTCTTGGTTTCGCCTGCATTTTAAGGTTGAAGAAAGTCTTGCTGAAAAAAGACTCGCGCTTATCGCTTATCAAACCGGAGCATCGGAAATTTATCTCGACGGTCAAAAGTTACAAGAGTTCGGCAAAATAACCGATTCTGAAATTAGTGAATACAATCCGAAAGGTTTGCCGATTCCCATTCGCTTTGAAAATTCCGGCGAACACGTTTTGGCTGTTAGATTTGCGTCAAAAGCCTTTGCAGATACTTCGAGCATTAAAGCAAAATGGATGATTAACGGCGGAATTTCGCCGGAATTTGTTTTAATGATAAGAAACGCCGATGACGTTGGCGAGGTAATCAGCCGGTATTCCAACAATTCTTCGATGCGGATCGGATTTTTCTTCATCGGAGTTCTTCTGTCGCTCGCGCTTCTGCATTTTTTGCTGTATTTATTTTATCGGGTTGAGCGCGGCAATCTTTTTTACAGCATATATGTCGCCGCCTTCGCCTTTTTTCTTTTATGCGGGAATTTTATATATGCCGGTCATCAGTCAATTTTTGCAACATTTATACTCGGTCAGATTCGTACTATTATGTTTGCCGTCTTGTTTGTTGCGCTTCTGATATTTCTTCACGTCGCTTTTAAGCGTCAATTAGGAAAGCTTTTTTGGATTTTGACGGGATTATGGATTATCAATACGATAGCCAGCTTGGTTTTACTTAATAGTTTGCAGGTTTTGGGCTTGTTTGTAGCGATGTTAATCGGTTTAACTTTCGCGTTCTTCATTTTCATTTTGGTTCAAAGTTTACGAAAAAAAAAATCGGGCGCGTGGATTTTAATGGGCGGCATACAGGTTTTTTCTCTCGGAATGTTAAGTATTTTGATGAGAGAATTTTTCAAATTGGATTTACCTGAATTAGTTGCCGCAGTTGGTGAGATCTCCTTAATTCTTGCTGTTCCGGTTGCCGTTTCCATATTTCTTGCGCGGAATTTTGCTAACACGAACCGAAACTTGAAGTCGCAACTCGAACAGGTTGAATTTCTCTCGCAAAAACAAATCGAACAGGAAAAACATACTGCGAAATTACAAGCGGAGAACGAACGCCGCGCACAGGAACTCGAAGAGGCTAGAGAATTACAGTTTTCGATGCTGCCGAAGAAACTTCCCATTATTCCGAATTTGGAAATCGCCGCTTATATGAAACCGGCGACCGAAGTCGGCGGCGATTATTACGATTTTCACGTCGGTAAAGATGGAACTTTAACCGTCGCCGTCGGCGATGCGACCGGACACGGACTCAAAGCCGGAACCGTCGTTACTGCAACAAAAGGACTTTTTAACAACCTCGCGTCCGCGCCGGATATTCCCGACACCTTACAGCAAATTTCAAGATCATTAAAAGCGATGAATCTGCGCGGGTTATTTATGGCGATGACACTTTTGAAAATCAAAAACAATCGCATTTCAATCAGCGCGGCGGGAATGCCTTCGACGATTATTTACCGGCACGCGACCGGAGAAATCGAAAAAATAGATTTGCGTGCGTTGCCGCTCGGCGGAATCGCTGGAATCAAATATAAAAAACAGGAATTTGCGCTTGAGCCAAACGATTTGATCGTTTTGATGAGCGATGGTTTTCCCGAAATGTTCAACGATGAGGGCGAGATGCTCGGCGATGAAGAAGCAGACAATATAATCCGCGAAAATCCGAATGTTTCGCCGCAGGAAATTATAGATCATTTAATCGCCGCCGCCGAAAATTGGGCGGGCGGAAGACCGCAGGACGATGATGTAACATTTGTTGTTTTAAAAGCCAAAACGTAATAAATTCGTGTTTAAACGCTGAACTAAAAAATGCAAAAATCGGTCAACAAAATGCTTAATCGCCTTGCAATAATCCTGTTGTTTATCGGCATTTTCGCGTTAACAATTTGGGCGCAGAACGATTCGTCTTATAGGCTGGATGCCGATTCTATGCGAAATGAAGGTATTTCGTTCAGCCAAATGTCGTGGAAATATCACGCTGGAGACAAGCAGGAATGGGCGGCGAAAGATTTTGACGACGGTGATTGGAAAAGTCTCACGAATAAGCAGATAAACGATGATCTAACAACGCTCGAAAATTGGGAAGGTCGGGCATGGTTTCGCAAAAAAATTACGGTTGATGAACGGCTTGCCAATCAATCTCTGGCATTTTTAATATGGAATTGGGGAGCGGCGGAAATTTATCTGGACGGCGAATTGATAAAATCTTTCGGCGAGATCAAACAGGACGGCGAAACGGAATACAATCAGCGCGGGCTGGCTTTTCCGGTCGTCTTTAAAAGCGGCGGCGAACACACACTTGCGGTGCGTTATTCATTTACGGCATCGCGCGATTTGACGCGCAACAATTGGCTGATACGCGGCGGCACTTTTCCGGGTTTTAATTTGTATGTCGAGAGTTGGGAGAAGAATGATCTTCGCACAGAAGATCAAATGCACGAAAACCGTGTGAAATTTACCTTTATCGGTTTGTTTGCCGCGCTTGCGCTCGTTCATTTTCTGCTCTACATTTTTTACCGCGCCGCTTTGAGCAACCTTTTTTACAGTTTTTTCGTTGCCGGACTCGCCGCGACGTTTTTTCTGCAAAATCTGTTCGGCAGCGCACATTTCAGCGCGGCGGCTTCGCTTGTAACGAACATCGTGCGGCTGAACATTCAGGGGCTTGCCGTAATTTCGCTATTGGCTTTTTTATACATCGAATTTATCAATCGCTTTTCAAAATTTTTCTGGCTTTTGCTTGGTCTTTGGGCAATCGGTTTCGGGCTAAATGCCGCGCAGATTTGGAACAATTTTTCATATATTTTAATTTTATTGTTTATCACATTCGCCGACTGTCTGCGGATAATGTTTCAGGCGTTAAAAAATCGGCGAGATGGTGCGTGGATTATCGGGACGGGCATTTTTACTATTGTTTTTGGCGTAACTTTAAATATTTCGCAGGAAAGGCAGTGGCTAATTTTACCCGAATGGCTTTACTTAATAAATTTGTATCTAAGCGTTCTCAGCGTGCCGCTGACGGTTTCCGTCTATTTGGCACGAAATTTTGCCCGCACGAATCGTCAACTTGAATTTCAACTCGAACAAGTTAAAGAACTTTCCGCACTGCAAATCGAAAGCGAACGCCGCGCCGCCGATCTTCGCGCCGAAAACGAACGCCGTGCTAAAGAACTCGAAGAAGCCCGACAACTTCAGATTTCGATGCTGCCGAAAAAATTGCCGCAATTGCCGAATCTCGAAATCGCCGCTTATATGAAACCGGCGACCGAAGTCGGCGGCGATTATTACGATTTTCACGTCGGTAAAGATGGAACTTTAACCGTCGCCGTCGGCGATGCGACCGGACACGGTTTGAAAGCCGGAACGATGGTGACTGCAACGAAAAGTTTATTTAATAATTTTGCCGACGCTGCCGATATTCCCGACACATTGCAGCAAATTTCGCGCTCGCTCAAGGCGATGAACCTGCGCGGTTTGTTTATGGCGTTGACGTTAATTAAATTAAAAGACTACAATTTGAGTATCTGCGCCGCCGGAATGCCTTCGACTCTCGTTTATCACGCCGCTGATAACACGGTCGAGGAAATCAGCATTCGTGCTGTGCCTTTGGGAAGTTTGACGAATTTTAAGTATCAAAAACAGGAACTCGTCCTGCAAAAAGGTGATTGCGTAATTGTGTTGAGCGACGGTTTTCCCGAAATGTTTAATGCGGAAAATGAAATTCTCGGTTTTGATAAAGCGTCGGAAGTTCTGCAAAAAAATGCCGGTCTTTCAGCACGGGAAATCATCAATCATTTAATTAAAACGGGCGAGAATTGGGCGAACGGCAGACCGCAGGATGACGATGTGACTTTTGTTGTGTTAAAATTTGGCGACAACCGCGGAAATAACGAACCTTAAACCAAAATTAAATTTTCTATCTCTAAATCAAGTTTTAATCGTAAAATGACTGTAAAATTCTCTAATTTTCAATTTTTTTCTCCAAAATTTTTATTTCTTTTATTAATGCTTTCCGCTCTGGCTTTTGCAGGATGCGGAAAAATGAAGGAAGGATTTGAAAAGGGAATGGAAAAAGGTCGAAAAGACGCGGGAAAAACCGAACCGACACCTGTACCGACACCGATAATTTTGGCGACGGAAAATTTGAAAGACAAACAGACTGTTGATCTCGGTGATCTGAATTGGAAATATCAATCGGGTGACGATGCAACTTGGGCGAAAATGGAATTCGATGATTCCGGTTGGGAACTGATATCGCCGAAATATCTAACCGGACTTTTACTGCCGAAAAGCGGTTGGAACGGAATCGGCTGGTTTCGTCTCCCGTTTCAAATTGATGAAAGTCTCGTCGGCAAACCTCTGAGTTTGGAAGTAAATCATCCGGGCGCGTCGGAGATTTATGTGGACGGAAAATTAATAGAGACTTTTGGAAAACCCGCCGCCGCCGCCGTTGAAGAAGAAACTTACAATCCCGAATTTGTTCCGATTGCGATCACTTTTGAAAACGCTGGCGCGCACACGCTCGCGGTTCGCTATTCAAACGCCGAATCAGCCAGGTATGTGTTGGAACCGATGGTTTTTCAGATGCGCGTTTCTCTGCTTAATCAAACGATCAACAATATGGTCAGCGAAACCGCTTTGAAAAACAGCGTCAGAGGCGGAATTTTCGGTATTTGTCTGGCGTTAGGATTATTTCATTTACTGCTGTTTATTCTTTATCCGCAACAGATCGGCAACCTTTTTTACAGTATATTTTTATTGTCCGAAGCCGCCAGCACTTTGTTTTTAGAAATGTTTCTGGCTCATATGGGAACCGGAGCATTTTTCGCCAAGATATTTGTCGGAACAATCGCCGGTGGAATGTATTATCTTTCGTTTGCCGCGTATCTCTACACCGTTCTTGAAAACCGGATTCCGCGTTATTTGAAAAGAATGTCGTTTCTCTGGCTGGCGGTTATACTTTTGCTGTTTGTCTCTTATCTGGCAATTAATACTATTTTTACCATTTTGACTTTTTCACTTGGAATTTTGCTTTTTGTAATCTTGATAATCTGGCATATCGTCGTTATTTCAATTGTGATTATTCGTGCTATTTCCCGCAAAGTTGATAATTCGCTGGTTCTCGGTGTGGTCGGATTTTCTTTTATTGTCAGTGCCATCGTTTCTACCGTTTTAGTATCTATTTTCGGTGAAAATTCAAGTTACCTTTCAATTGGCAGTTTTGCGTGTCTGACTTTGCTGATCGTCGCCAACGCCGTTTTTCTCGCGCGCCAGTTTGCCCGCACGAGCAAAAACCTCGAAGAACAACTTGTCAAAGAAGTCGGCTACGAAAAGGAAAAAGCCAGACTTACAATTATCGAAGCTGAAAACGAACGCCGCGCCGAAGAACTCGAAGAAGCGCGTCAGTTGCAGTTTTCGATGTTGCCGAAAAATCTGCCGCAATTGCCGAATCTCGACATCGCGGCATATATGAAACCGGCGACCGAAGTCGGCGGCGATTATTACGATTTTCATACGGGAACGGACGGAACGCTGACGGTTGCCGTCGGCGATGCGACGGGACACGGACTTAAAGCCGGTTCGGTCGTCACGGCGACGAAAAGTTTATTTAATGCTTTTGCCGAACAGGAAAATATTCCGCAAATCTTTCGTCAGACGAGCGGCGCGCTTAAACAAATGAATCTGCGCGGTTTGTTTATGGCGATGGCGATGGCAAAATTTAAGAACGGCAAAATGACTTTGAGCATCGCCGGAATGCCCGCCGTTTTGATTTATCGTGCGGTAACTCGGACTGTCGAAGAAGTGTCAATCAAAGCGATGCCTTTGGGAAGCATACCGAAATTTCCATACCGCGAAGAAAAATTCGATCTGTCGAAAGGCGACTGTATCTTAATTATGAGCGATGGTTTTCCCGAAATGTTTAATCCTGAAAATGAAATGATCGGTTTTGAAAAAGCCGCTGAAATTTTGCCGGAAATCGTTCACAAAAGCGCGGCTGAAATCGTCGAATACTTTGCAAAAATCGGCGAAGATTGGGCGCGAGAAAGACCGGCGGACGATGACGTAACATTTGTTGCTTTGAAAATCGGCTGATTTTTTGCCGTTTCATTTGTGTTTTACAATTTTTATTCGGACAATAGTTTCAAGATTCCATTCTCTTACAGGAGAAAAAAAATTAAATTATGCCAAATCCATTTTCGATCACATCGGACACCGAAGAAGATTTTGCCGTCATACGCCTTGACGGCGCGGTTGACGCGCACACTGCGCCGCAATTTGAAGATGCCGTGCAGAAAGTTCTCGACGACGGACAGAAAAATATCGTCGTTGACTGCGAAAAACTCACATACATTTCGTCCGCTGGACTCGGCGTTTTTATGGGTTTTATCGAAGAAGTGCGCGAAGAAGGCGGCGATATAAAAATCTGCGGTCTGTCGGAAAAAGTAAAACAGCCGTTTGAAATTTTAGGCTTTGAAACGCTCTTTCATTTTTGCGATGATGTCGAATCATCCAAAGAGAAATTCGCCGAACCGACGAATTGGGAGGATGCGTATTAAATGGAAAAGATCGAGAGAAAATTTACGCTGCAAGTTCCTTCTTCGACCGAAAATCTCGCGCTGATCCGCGAATTTATTTCCAGCACGGCTTTGCAAGCCGGTTTCGACGAAAAAGAAGTCGCCAAACTCGAACTCGCCGTTGACGAAGCCTGCGCCAACGTCATCGAACACGCTTACGGTCAAGATGTAAATAAAGAAGTTATCGTCCGGGCAAAACTCGATGATGAAGAATTCGCCATTGACATTGAAGACACGGGCAAAGGTTTTGATCCGGCGACGGTTAATCAAGAAGAACTCGAACAATTAATCAGCAAACGCAAAACCGGCGGTCTCGGAATGCGCCTGATGAAAACTTTGATGGACGAAGTTCGTTACGAAATCGAACCGGGCAAAAAGAACGCGCTTCATATGAGCAAACGGCTCAAAAAATGAATAGTTGATAGTTGATAGTGAATTGGTTTTACATTATCAACTATTCACTATTAATTATTAAATTATGTCAGCCAAATTACGCGACGCGACGCGACTTGAATCGCTTCTCGAATCGGCGCAGCTTTTAAATTCTTCGCTCGATCTCGACAGTCTCTTAAAACATCTTCTGCGGACCGTGATGGGCAGAACGATTGTCGGGCGCGGATTTATCGCCGTTTCTGAAAACGGAAAAATGAAAATCGCCCAGCTTCGCGGTTTGAAGAGCGTCAAAAAAGGCGACGATTTTGACGAAGAAAAACTTCGCGTCGCCGGAGTTTATTCGTTTTATCCGATTGGCGATGCGGAAAATCCCGTCGGAGTTTTGGGAATCGGAAAACCGCCGATCGGTGAGATCGCGCCGGAAGAAAACGAATTTCTCGACGCGCTTCTCGGCATCGCCGCAAGTTCGATCACGAACGCGCAGGCACACGACGAAACACAAAAATTCAATTTTCAATTAAACGAAAAAGTGCAGGAACTCCGCGCGCTTTTGGATTTGGTTCGCGGTCTGACTTCGACACTCGAACCCGAAGCCGTCGCGCAGCTTTTGATTTTGACGCTGACCGGACGCTGGGCAATCGGCAAATACGCGCTCGCCGTTCAGAAAGAAAATCATTTTCCGGTCTTGAGAAACAAGGGAATAATTTTGCCGCCGCTCGAAGATTTGTCGGAAATTCTGCCTGTTTTGCCAGAAGCCGCGCGCGTTGTGGATTTACCGGAAAGCGAATTTAAAACCTCGCTCGAAAAACAGAAAGCGCAGCTCGTTTTCCCGATCAATTCATCGGCTTCGACCAAAGGAATTCTCACGCTCGGCGGGCGTTTCGGCAAAGTTCCGTTTTCCAACTCCGATCTCGAATTCGGCGCGGGACTTGTCGCACAAGCAGGCGTTGCGCTCGAAAATTCGTGGTATGTTCTCGAAACCATCGAACGCAAAAAAATGGAGCAGGAATTAGAACTTGCGGCGAGTATTCAGCAAGGACTTTTCCCTGAATTTCTGCCGAAAATAAACGGTTACGACATCGCCGCAAAAAATCGCCCCGCGCTCCAATGCGGCGGCGACTATTACGACGTTTTGCCGATTGAAAGAATCAGCGAAACGGGCGAAAAATCTTATCTTTTGTGCGTTGCAGACGTTTCCGGCAAAGGTTTGGCGGCATCGCTTTTGATGAGCAATATGCAGGCGACAATGCGCGCACTGCTCGGCAAAGTCCCGACTTTGGTCGAACTCGCTTCGCTGACAAACAAATTACTTTATGCGACAACGCCTTCAAACAAATTCGTGACTGCGATTCTTTTTGAAGTTTTTCCCGATTCTAACAAAGCCGTTTACGTCAGCGCGGGACACGGCGACTGTGTTCTTTTGCGGGAAAACGGCGATGTCGAAAAATTCGATTCGACGGGTTTGCCGCTCGGAATGATGGATTCGGATATGCTCGAAATGCTCGGCAAAGGTTACGAAGAAATGCACATTGAACTAAATTCCGGTGATTTGCTCGCGCTTTATTCCGACGGCGTAACTGAAGCCTACGACATCGAAGAAAACGAATGGGGCGACGAAAATCTTTTAGATTGTCTGCGTCCGATTCTGGAAACTTCGTCAGAAAATATCGTTAGCGATGTTTTCGTTGCAATAGATGATTTCGCTCAAACCGCGCCTCAGCACGATGATATAACTTTAATGATTATAAAACGTCAGATTTAACGGATAATTTAATATTTAACCTCAGATTGCAATGCTGAACTTGACAATAGTTGTTACAACAAGTATTGTTGTAACAATGGCTGGTTTGTTAAGACAGGAAATTAAACAGACAAAACCGTTCGACAGTTTGTCGAGCGAGGCTTTTTTGAATTTGCAGAGAACGTCGGATTTTTTAACGAAAAAACTCACCGACACGCTCAAACCGTTTGGGATCACGCCGCCGCAATATAATGTTTTGCGAATCTTGCGCGGCGCGGAAAAGGAAGGTTTGATCAACAGGGAAATCGGCGAACGGATGCTGACATTTGTTCCTGACGTTACGCGAATGCTTGATCGTCTGGAATCGAGAGATCTGGTTTGCCGCGAGCGCGGCATCGAAGACCGGCGGCTTGTCACGGTTTGTATTACGAAAGAAGGTTTGGATTTGTTATCTGATCTTGAAAAGCTTATGGAAAATTTTCATAAAAATCTGCTCGGCGGTTGTGATGATGAAGAACTTGAAAAGCTGATCGAAATGCTGGAAAAACTGCGTTGCGGCGTGATCGAGATGAACGATTAAAATTTTTTGTTTAAATACTTGTTATAACAAATAATGAGCCAACAAATAATTAAAAGGAGTGAAAAGATAAAATGGAAAATACAAATAAAACCAAAACAGTAGAGCGGATTTTCGCACCGCCGCCGACACATTGGGTTGGCGACGGTTTTAAGGTTCACGGATTTTTCCCGAATCAAGTTTTAACCGGACAACGAATGAGTCCGTTTTATTTGCTTGATTACAATGCGAAGTTCGAGTTTCCGCCAAGCACGAATTTGCTCGGTGTCGGAGTTCATCCGCATCGCGGTTTTGAAACAGTGACGATTGCCTACAAAGGAAAAATTTCGCATCACGACAGTCACGGCGGCGGCGGAACGATCGGCGAAGGCGACGTTCAATGGATGACCGCCGGTTCGGGAGTTTTGCATAAGGAATATCACGAAGAAGAATTTAATCGAAACGGCGGTTTGTTTCAGATGGTTCAACTTTGGGTCAATCTTCCGTCGAAAGATAAGATGACGAAACCGAATTATCAGGCAATCACGAACGCGGAAATGGGCAAGTTCGATCTGCCCGGCGGCGGCGGTTCGGTTGAAGTTATCGCCGGAAATTTCGATGAAACAAAAGGCGCGGCGACGACGTTTTCTCCGGTTCATCTTTATAATTTGAAGTTAAAAAAGGGAAGTGCATTAACCTTAAATCTGCCGGAAAATTATACGACGGCGATGGTGATGATCGAAGGGCAGGCGAAAATAAACGAAGCGGAAACCGTTCCCGCTGATAATTTTGTTTTGTTCAAAAACGATGGCGAGGAAATCCGTGTCGAAGCCGAACAGGACAGCGTTATTTTGGTGATGAGCGGCGAACCGCTTAATGAACCGATTGCCGCTTACGGTCCTTTTTTGATGAACACACAGGAAGAGATCAAACAGGCGTTTGAAGATTATCAAACAGGAAAGTTCGGATATTTAGAAGACTAAATTACGCCAAAGTTTGAGAGCGTCGGATTTGTTAAATCTGAATATTCTCAAACTTCAAAAAAACTTATTTGGAAAATCGGCTTGCAAATATCTAACGAAAAGCGCATCCTAATAATATAAGTCCTTCTCTTGTGTCGGATTCCGGCGCGCTCGTCAAAAGACGGTTTTTTAGATAAGTTTGAGAGCAGGTTCATTTTTAGTTACAGAAGTCGCTCTTAAATTTTGAGTTACCGAAACCGATCCTTCGTTAGAACACCGTTTTTTTCTCCGAAGTTAAATTGATTCGACACTTCTTTGGAGTTCCCGTAAATCCGGGAAAAGGTAAAAAACATTATGTCAAGTAAATTATACGTGGGAAATCTTTCCTTCAACACAAGCACACAGGATTTGGAAGAAATGTTCGCAGAATTCGGAACAGTCGAATCAACAAATATCATCGAAGACCGCGAAACCGGACGTTCACGCGGATTCGCGTTTGTCGAAATGTCGAGCGATGAAGAAGCCAAAAAAGCTATCGAACAACTCGACGGTGAAGAAATTGACGGTCGTCAGTTGAAAGTAAACGAAGCAAAACCTCGTGAAAATCGCGCTTCCGGCGGCGGCGGCGGTTCACGTTGGTAATAATTAAAAAGTTTTATTAAAAATTTCGGGGGAAATATCTCCGGTTACACTTTTTGCCGGAGATATTTCCAAGTTAAAAAATCAATTGTCATTATTCAGACATCAATAAAAAGTAAAAATTGAAAATAGTATGAAAGAAGAATTAGTAGAAGTAGGCGGAGTAGTAATTGACAAACAGCGCGATGCGAGTTTCAAAGTGCAGGTAAATAACACCGATCACATTGTTTGGGCGCAAATTTCAGGTAGAATGCGCCGCCACAGAATTCGCGTTCTCGTCGGCGACCGCGTTGATATCGAAATGTCGCCTTATGATTTAACAAAAGGCAGAATTACATTTCGGCACAAATAAATTTGAAGTTTATCAGGATAAATCTTAAAGACTTATAATTTTCAGGCACTTTTTGTAATTATAAATTCGACGGAAACTGGTGATGAAACTTTGTTTTCGTTTTGAAATCGCGCTCCGATGTCTGCCGAATCAATTTGTCTTTTCATTCTCACTGCCGAGAAATCTTCGGAAAATGGTTGAATTTTCGGCAATTTATCATAAACATCGGTGCAATTTTTAATTCCGACGATTTCAAAGCTGACGGCTTCCACCATCGCGTCGGCTTTTCGTTTGGCCTTAACCAATGCTTCACGCGCAAGTTCGATACGCGCTTCTTCTTCATCAAAAATTCATTCCGTAAAAACGAGTCGGCAATTTTTTTGCGCGGCGATTGCTCCAAGCACGTTCGGCATCAATTCCAGATTTTCGACGCGGATGACGATTTTATAACTTCCTTTTGAAAATTTGTTAAAAATCCCGTTTCTTTTTTGATAGTTACATCTTTGACCAGAACATTTTCAACGCCGACACCGATTTGTTTTAAATCTTCAACCAAATATCTTGACTTCGACGGATTCTCCCAAAGCTGCATTGCCGAAAATAAAATTCTCGCCCGACATTTCCAGATGCCGTTTGACGGAAACAGCATCTATAAATTTTCAAGCTGTTTTGGAAATTCTCAAAATTCCGGTTTTTTCGGTGTTTTCAGACCTCAATTTCTACGGTTCAAAAGCCATTTCTTCCATTTTGCGCGGTTTGATGACGTTTTCTTCGATAAAATCCCAAACTTCGCCAATCGGCGTGTCCAAATCGGTAAAACGAATTCGCAAATCGTTATTTCCTTTTTGCCCGTTCGCTTTTCGCAAAAACATTTGAAAACCGGACAATTTGCTGAAATACTTTTCCGGCGAATATAAATTAATCGTCAACCAAGACGCATATTGCGTTTCGTTCCACCAAAAAAAGCCGATTTCTTTCCATTCGATGAATCCTGTGCCGAGCCTTTTATCTTCGATTCCTTCCAGATTAATAATCACTTGCGGCTCGTTGTAAAACAATCTCGAAATAAAAATTATCGTCATTGCGCCGAACATAAAAAAACCGATAATGCTGACTATACCAACGAAAAGCGGAATTATTTGTATGTCGAACGAGGAAGTCAAAACGCTTCGATCTGCCGGAAATAAAATATAAAAAACTTTCACCGCAACAAATAGCGCGGCGAAAGTCATTAAAATTCCCAACAAAATTGCCTTAACAATTTTTGATTTTGAAACGAATATTTCCACAAAAGTTAAATCTCTACTTCATCAATCTGCGCCTTTTGCAGTTTGCCCGAATAATCAACATAGATTGATTTCCACTCCGAGAAGATGTCGAGAACCTGCGTTCCGGCTTCGCGGTGTCCGTTGCCTGTGCCTTTCGTGCCGCCGAACGGGAGATGAACTTCCGCACCGATGGTCGCCGAATTGATGTAAACGATTCCCGTGTAAAGTTCCTGCGTCGCGTAGAACGCCTGATTGACATCTTGCGTATATATCGCCGAACTCAAGCCGTATTTCACGCCGTTGACGATCTCGATTGCTTCGTCGAGCGTCGAGAACGGGATAACGTCCGTTACAGGTCCGAAGATTTCTTCCTGCTCGATTCTCATTCCGGGCTGAACGTCGGTGAAAACAGTCGGTTCGATGAAGTAACCGTTTTTGTAATCGCCTTTCGTCAGCGCGTTTCCGCCGCACGCGAGTGTCGCTTTGTCTTCATTTTTGCCGATTTCGATGTAAGATATTATTTTGTCCATCGCCTGCTGATTAATCACCGGACCGACTTCGGTTTTCGCATCGAGACCGTTGCCGACTTTTAATTGTTTGACTTTTTCGACGAGCTTTTCGCAGAATTTCTTATAAACTTTTTTGTGAACGACAAGGCGCGACGAAGCCGTGCAGCGTTGTCCCGAAGTTCCGAACGCGCCCCACAGCGAACCTTCGACGGCGTTGTCAATGTCCGCGTCGTCCATAACGATAATCGCGTTTTTTCCGCCCATTTCTAATGAAACGATTTTGTTATCTCTCGCGCATTGTTCGGCGATGATTCTGCCCGTGTCGGTCGAACCCGTGAAGGAAATAAGGCGCACGTCGTCGTGTTTGACCAATGCTTCGCCCGGTTCGCTAAATCCGTTGACGACGTTTATCACGCCTTTCGGAATTCCGGCTTGTTCGCACGCTTTGACGAGATTGATCGTCGAAAGCGGCACGTCTTCGCCGGATTTCATCACGACCGTGTTTCCGCAAACCAAAGCGGGAATCAATTTCCAAGACGGAATCGCCATCGGGAAATTAAACGGCGTAATCAAGCCGCAAAGACCGACGGGTTGACGTTCGCACATCGCGTATTTGTTCGGCATTTCGGCTTTCGTCGTAAAACCGTGAAGTCTGCGACCTTCGCCCGCCGTGTAATATGTGCAGTCAATCGCTTCCTGCACGTCGCCACCCGCTTCTTTTAAGACTTTGCCCATCTCGCGCGTCATCTCGCGCGTGAACTGCTCTTTGTTGTCGCGCAAAATCTCGCCCAATTTGAACAAAAGTTCAGCACGTTTCGGCGCGGGCGTTCTGCGCCATTTCGTCGCCGCATCTTTCGCCGCCGCAACCGCTTGATCAACGTCTTCTTTCGCAGATTTCGGAAAACGTCCGACAATGTCAGTCGTGTCCGCCGGATTTACGTTGTCGAAATATTCGCCTGACGCGCTTTCTATCCATTCGCCGCCGATGTAATTTTTATATGTTTGTGTTTTTGTATTTTTATTATTATTTGCTTCTGTTATTTTTGCCATAAATTTTCCTTTTAAAATAGTCAAGTTCAAAGTTGAAAGTTTATCAGACAAACTTTCAACTTTGAACTTTGAACTTGAAACTAAATTTACTGAACCGTAAATTGAATGATCTTCGGTTGCAGACTTCTCGTTCCGGGATTAAAAAATAAAACGTGCAAAACGACCGCATCTCCCGTTTTCAATTTTCCGGCAACTTCGTTAAAAGCTTTTAGATCGGAAACCGGAACACGATTAATTCGCTGAATCAGATCGCCTTCGCGCAGAGCGTCCGTGCCGTTTGAAAGTTTCACGTCGGCTATGTAACTCGCGGGATTTATGTTTTTGACGAGCAATCCTTTTTCATTTTCAAAACGAGCGGATTCGGTGGTTTTCGGGTTCAATTCCGTCAGCGTCAAACCGAGCGGTTTTTGCGTATCGCGCGGTCCGAGCGGCATTTTTTTCGGTGTGTCCAAATCGCCGACGGTTTCGTTTCCGGGACGTTCGTCGAGTTTTAAAGTAACATTTTTGCGTTCTAAATTCTGACCGTTTTCGCGCAGAAAACCGACGGTTACAGTTTCACTAGGCGCAGTCGAAGCAACTTTAGCGATCAAATCCTGTGCGCTGGAAATCGGCTGATTATTAAATTCGACGATCACATCATTCGCCTGAATTCCGGCTCGTCCGGCGGCACTTTCTTTATCGGTAACGTTCAAAATTATTGCGCCGCGCATATCTTTCAAGCCGTAAACTTTGGCAAATTCCGATTTAACGGAATCGAGCGAAACGCCGAGAAATCCGCGTCTGACTTTGCCGTTTGCCAGGATTTGACGATAAACATAAGACGCTTCGTTTGACGGTAGCGCGAAACCGATGCCGTTATAATCTCCGGTCGAAGTGGCGATCTGCGAATTTATTCCGACGACTTCGCCGTCCATATTTACGAGCGGACCACCGGAATTTCCGCGATTAATCGCCGCGTCGGTTTGGATAAATTTTTGAAAAACAGAGGCGTAAGGCGTTTCGCGTTGTGTCTGCGAAATAATTCCGGCGGTGATCGTCTGTGCCAGACCGAACGGCGAACCGATCGCTAAAACCCAATCGCCGATTCTCGCATTGTCAGAATTCGCCAATTTGATAAACGGCAGATCGCGTCCCGCGTCAATTTTCAGCACCGCAAGATCGGTTTCTTCGTCCAACCCGACGACGTGCGCCTGAAATTCTTCGTCGGTCGTTAAGCGAACCGTGATGCGCGACGAATCTTCGACGACGTGTTTGTTCGTCATAATATAGCCCGATTTATCAACAATAAATCCGCTGCCGACCGCCGCCGTCGGACGCTGTTGTTGTTTGCGTAGAAAATCCATCAGGTCGTCAACGCTCCCGTTTGGCGGCGGGTCTTTGACGGCGACATCTGGAATTTTTCCTTTCGTATCTATATTGACGACCGCCGCTTTGACGCGCTTGCTGATCTCGGCGAACGAAGACGAAAGTTTCTCCGGCGTAGCATTATTCGCTAAACTTTCCGGCACTTGCGCCGTCGCTCCCATTACAAACAGCGAAACGGCGAACATCAAAACCGCAAAAAAGTTGAGCGGTTTTTTTCTGAAATCTTTTACTGCTAACATTATTTTCATATCCAATTTACTGACATTTACGGCGATAACTTGCTTTTCTGAGTATAAATCGCCGAACCCACAGTTACAAGTATTATTAAAGATGCGAAAGATTTGAAATACGTTTTACAGCATTTTTGGTTCAACGAGAATTGTTTTAAAGCTTGAAAGATTGACCAAACCCGCGACCGCGCCTTTCGGTTTGTGGACGAATTTTCTCTGCGTGTAATGAACGGCGGCTTTCGGCTGTGATTTCGCCTGACTGTAAAACGCCGCAAGCTGTGCCGCTTCGACCAGAGTTTTCGGCGGAATTTCCAACTTGTTCGGGTTTTTGATGATCGTGTGCGAACCGGGATAATCCGCCGCGTGAAGCCACAGATCGTAGGATTTGGCAACGCGAAATGTCAGCAGATCATTGTCTTTCGCACCTTTGCCGACGAGAATTTCAAAACCGTCGGACGACATAAAACTGCGCGATTTTGAAGCGTCTTGTTTTTGTTTTTTGCCTGATTTTTTATTTTCCTTTTTATCGTCTTTAAATTGCTTGAAAAAATCTTCGTCTCTTTCGTCAAACGCTTTTTTTAATTTTTCCTTTTGAACTTTTAATTTCTCGGTTTCCTTTTCCAGTTCCGCGAGACGTTTCGAGATTTCTTCCTTTGCATTTCGCGCTTTCGTGTAGCGTTTGAAATAGCTTTCGGCGGTTTCGGTCAGCGATTGATTTTCTTCGGCTTCGATCTCTACGACGGGCAGATTTTCGTCGTAATAATCTGTAACGTAAAATTTTCCGTCCTCGCGGATCGCATCGGCGACGTTCGCCAAAAGCAGATCGCCGAGACGTTTCCAAGTTTCCGCGTCGCCGTGTTTTTTCAAGTCGAGATTCAAGTTTTTCAGCAACTTTTCGTGCTTTTTGATCTCCGCGTTCAATTTACTTTCGGCGGAATTAGCGATTGACTTAAAATGCTGTTCGGCTTCGCGTGTGAGATAAAAATCGTCTAATGCTTCGGAAACTGTTTCAAATTCGCCTTTCGGAAAAATTTCTTCCTTTTTGAGGCTTTTGACAAAATGTTCCGGTCGCGCCGGAGCGTTATAAAGATCGCCCATTTCCTGACCGTCGCCCGTGTTTTCGCGTAATGAATCGAGAATGACGTTTTTTTCGTTGAGCAGAAAAAGATTCGAAGAACGTCCCGTTAATTGAACGACGAAAACATAATGTTCCGTTTCGCCGACTTCAGTCTGCGCCGTGAGATAAAAATGCAGAATCCGTTCATTTTCGATCTTTTCGATTCGCTGTAAAACCGCATTCGACAATCTTTTCCGCACCATCAAAACAAACGGCGGCGGATTGCCCGAATTTTTTTCCAAATCCTTAAAACGCCTCTGAATAAAATAAATTCTCGGCGAAACGGGATTGACGCTGATAAACAAAAAACGCGAATCCGGCAGACGAAAATCAATCGCCGTCTCAAACCGCGAAAGAGTGAAAACTTTGCCGAATTTTTGTCCCGTCAGCTTTTCGTCAAGTTCTTCTTTTATTTTTTCCAGCGTCGCTTCGTTCATTGTTTTTCAGAGAATTTTAGATTATAACAAAAAAATGACGGGCAATTTTACCCGTCATAAAAATAAATTTTTCGTTTTCCGTTTTCGTTTTTACAGTTCCTTGACGACCAAAGTATTTGAAACGAGATCGTGAACGGCGCGTTGATCTTCATTAAACGGCACAGTCAAAAATCCCAAACCGCATAACGCCATCGAAGCGAGATAAACCGCCGAACTGACCGCCGCTTGATGAAACGACGGATAATCTTCGTTTTCGATGTCAATGAGTTCGAGCGAAAACAAGCGCATTCCGAAAGTTTTGCCGACTAATCCGATGGCGGTTGTCATATAAATAAACATTACGACTGCCGTCGTTGCGAGAAAAGCGAAAAGTCCCGGAAATGTGAACCATTCGCCGTTGCCGGAGAGCATCCACGGCGAAAGCAAAATCAAACTCGTAAACGCGCCGATTAACAAATCGAAAATTCCGGCATTTATTCGCAGCGTAAACGGTGCGTAATCTTCAATTTCCTGATTTTTTTTGAATTCTTCTTCGGCTTCGGTATCAACTATATATTTGATTTCTTCCTCGGAAAGATTTTTGGTTTCAATCAAGGTTGTTTCTGCGACGGTTTCCTTTGCAATTATTTCGCTCTCTACAATTTTGACCTCGATTTTTTCTTCGATGATATTTTTTTCAATTGTTTCAACCGGATTGTTCTGCAAACTTGAAATAATTCGCGCCGATTGCGGAAGCGGCGGTAATTTATTTGTGTCAAAATCTTCCTTGCCTTTTCTCAGAGATGAAACCAACGTCGGTCTGGGCGGAGCGGCAATCGAATTTTTCTTTGCCGGACGCAATTCGCCGCTGTTTTTGCTTGATGCAAGTTGTAACGAATATTCTTTTTTCTCTTTCGATTCAGTATTGACTTTTACCGTTTCAACTTCCGGTTCTTCTTCGACATAATAATGGCGGCGCGATAATTCGATGCGTTTTAAAGCATTGCGGACGGTTTCGTTTTCGTGTAAAACAGTTTTTTTAGCCTGCGTTTCTTTAATTTCAATTTCTTCTTCGACCGGAGCAATTTTCAAAGCAGCATTTCCGTTCGATCTCAAAACGCGATTTGAAGAACTTACTGTCTGATTAATTTCCTGTCCGGTATTTCTACTCTGCATTTTTTCGCGGACGGCGTTTTGAAGTTGCAGCCGCCACTCTGGAATAACATTGCTTTTTTGTTGAAATTCGATCAGATTTTCCGCCTTCGGTTGATTCTTCGGCGTTTGACCGATGGGCAGATTTTGCGGTTTGGCGATGAATTGCGATTTGGGTTTATTTGGCATAGCTTCTGATTTTTCGTTTATTGAAATCAATTTGGCAATAAAAGGTTTTGAAATTATTTCCGGCTCCGAGGAAACAAAAATCATCTCCGGTTCGGCTGGTTTGAGAATTTCTTTAATTTCATCCGATTTTGCCGGAGAGTTTTCATAACACAAATATTTGGAAACTTTCGGCAATGATTTTGGCGACGATTTTGCGATTAGTTCTTCCCGCACGGAATCTTCCTGCATTGTGCCGCAGGCGGGGCAAACCGATAACTCAATGGTAAAACTTTTTTTGCAGATAACACATTCCATAAAGTTTGATTTTAAAGCCGGATTTTGTTTTTTTTTAGCGAGTTATTAGAGAAACTTACCGATATGAATAACTGTAAGAAATAATATCAGAAATTACTTTAACTCGTCAATAGTAAATTTTATGAATAAGGCAGTTTAGTGATTTTTTATAAGTGAAAAAAATCTTTTGTCGGAACAAAATCCGATTTTTAATTCAATTTAAGCAGTTTATCTCTTGAGAAAATAAAATCAAATTGAGTTTTACTTTTATAATTGCTTTGCCGTATTTGTTTACTTTATGCTGTAATTAACATACAGCCGTCAGATTTTTCGACAAAGAAAATGACGGCTTTTTTAATAAATCGTGCTTGAATCTTTTATCATCAATCTGTCTCAAACTTCGCCTGTGATGGCGATAATGGCTACATTAGTCTGTGTTTTGCTGATCGGCACGGCGGCACAAATTTTTTCCGAAAGGTTAAAAATTCCGGCAACCGGACCGCTTTTAATTGTCGGTTTGCTGTTCGGGAAAGATATTATCGGCTTGATTCAGCCGCAGATTCTCGATGTCGGGTTGAGTTTGATCGTAAAAATGGCGGTGGCGATCATTGTTTTTGAAGGCGGTCTTCTGCTGAATGTCTATGATTTGCGCCACACGTCGCGCGCCGTTACCGGATTAATTACCGTCGGACTTTTGATTACGACGACTTTGGCGGCGGTTCTGGCTCATCTTTTTCTCGGCTTATCCTGGGAAATCAGCGTTTTATTCGGAGCAATCGTTTCAATTACGGGACCGACTGTAATTACGCCGATCTTGGAAAAAATTAAAGTCAATAGTCGAGTTCGTTCGACGCTTGAGACCGAATCCGTTATTGCCGATCCGCTCGGCGTAATTCTCGCCTCGATCATATTTTTCGCCATTACGAACAAAGGCGAATGGACGTATATCATAACTCACGGTTTGGAGACGATTTTGGCGGGCATCGTCGTCGGAGTCGTCGTCGGGTTGTATATTTATCTGATTTCCAATAGATTTCGTCTGCTTCCGGCGAAATACGCGCGAATCGTGATTCTCGGTGCGGCACTTGTCGCTTACACCGTCGCGGAGCTTTTCGCGCACGAAGCCGGAGTTTTGGCGGCGGCAATCGCGGGAATCGTTATCGGTTCGCTCGATATTCCCTACAAAGAAGAAGTCGAGGAATTCAAGGGCGATCTGGCTTCAATTTCGATTTCAGCGGTTTTTATTTTGCTGGCGGCGAGTTTAAGCATCGCAGATTTGCTGGCGGTCGGTTGGCGCGGAATTTTGATCGTCGGTTTATTGATGATTGCCGTGCGCCCGATTCGCGTTTTTCTTTCGACTTTCGGTTCGGAACTGAAAACCAACGAAAAACTTTTTATATCGTTTCTCGGACCGCGCGGAATAGTCGCCGCTTCGATTGCAACTTTTTTTTCGATTGAACTGATGTCGGATAAATTCGGCGGTCTGGGGTTTCAGGCGGAAGGGAAAGTTTTGGTTGCGATGGTTTTTGCCGTAATATTGGGAACGGTTTTAATTGAAGGAACGGCTGCCGGTCGGTTAGCCAAATTTTTTAAAGTTATGCCACGTCATACTGTAATTATCGGTGCGGATGAAACCGGACGACTGCTTGCCGAACGCCTTATTCTGGCAGGCGAAACGGTTTCGATTATTGATAACAACCAAGAAAATTGTAATGAAGCCTCGAAATTAAAAGGTGTTAACATTTTTTGTGACGACGCGACGGACAGGGAAGTTCTGGGAAAAGCCGATATTGGACACGCCAAAGCAATTATTATCACTACGTCGAGCGATAAAGTGAATTTACTTATCAGTCAGGTAATTCGGGCGGATTACAGCGAAAAACGAATTGTTGCCCGTGCCAATCTGACATCGAGTTTGCCGGCATTTACCGAAGCCGGAATCGAAACGATGAGTCCGACACACGCGGTTGCGGCGATTTTGGAAAATATGCTTTTGCGTCCGTCGCTGTTCAAATTAATGGCGATGAAAAGCAATTCGGAAGACGAAAAAATTGACGAAGTGCGCGTTACATCATCAAGAGGCATCGGTAAAAATTTAGCTGAAATGAATTTGCGCGGCTGTCTTGTCGTGGCGGTCAGGCGCGACGGCAAATTGATCCCGCCGAACGGCTCTACGATTTTGCGATATAACGACACTCTGACGCTTCTCGGTAACGGAAAATCGCTCGAACGGGCGGAGAAAATTTTACAGTTAGATAATTAAAAATAATAAAAATGAAACAGGTCGTTTTAGCCGCCGATTTAGGCGGAACGAATTTGCGAATGGCGGCGGTTGACGATGCCGGAAAAGTAATTTTCCGCGTCAAAAATGAAACTCCGCAAAAAGGCACGGCGGAAGAAATTATACAAGTCATAATTGAAGCCGCCGAACATTGCCGCGCGAATTTGAAGGATGAAAAAATTTCGGCAATCACAGCGGCAGTTCCGGCAAGTATTGATTATCAAAATGGCTTGATAAAAAAAACTCCGAATCTTCCGATGCTTGACGGATTTCCTCTGGTAAAAATACTGGAGAAAAAGCTCGGCATCACAGCTTTAGTGGAAAATGACGCAAATTCTGCGGCAATCGGCGAAAACTGGCTCGGTGCGTCGAAAGGATTTGAAAGTTCGATAACAGTTACGCTCGGCACGGGAGTCGGCGGCGGAATCATCTTGAAAAACGAGATACTGCGCGGAGCGGACGGCACAGCAGCGGAAATAGGGCATATTTGCGTCGAACCTTTCGGGAAAAAATGCGGCTGCGGTAGTTACGGATGCGTCGAACAATATTCGTCGGCGACTGCGGTTGTTCGTCATTCAATCGAATTGGCTGACGAATTACAGGAAAACTCCGAATCGGTAAAAGACAAAATGCAGACATCCGAACAAATTTTTGAAGCGGCGAAAAACGGGGACGAAATTGCGTTAGAAAGTTTTCGCCGCCAGGGTTTTTACCTCGGAATCGCTCTGTCGGGTTTGATAAATACGCTGAATCCCGAAATCATCGTCATTGGCGGCGGCGCGTCCGCCGGTTGGGATTTATTTGTTCCTGAACTCAAAAAGCAAATTTCGGTGCGGGCATACAAAGAACCTGCCAGCCGTGCAAAGATCGTCCGTGCCGAATTAGGCGATGATGCGGGAATTCTCGGCGCGGCGAAACTGGGAATTGATTTGAGAGATAAAGTTTTTAAATCCAAAATCTGAAATCGAAATTATGGATGTTTATCGTAAAGTTTTAGTCAAATTATATAAGGAAACTAACGGCAATACTTCGGAAACCGTCAATCTTCTCGACCTTATAAAAAAGGCAGGATTTTTGCCGAGTTATAAAGAAATAGTTAAAGAACTGGCGTATCGTTCGTGGATTTACGAAGAAAAACACGACAAAGTAAAACTGACGCATTGGGGCGTTGACGAAGCGAAAAAATGGCTTTCGGGTAATTCGAGTTCGGATCAGGACTTGAAAAAGAACGTAAATCGCCTGTCAGCGGAAACAAGTGAATTTACCGTGGAAGTAGAAAAATTTGCCGCCGACATTTCGCTCGAAAAACTCGGTGCAATAGAAAAAAAGTTCAATAAAATCAACAAACTTATCGAAGAAATAAAATCTGATTTATAACGGAAATCGAATTTCATTATAAATTTAATCTGTTTAATTTTCACTAATGCACACCGACTCTGTATTCCGTCGTTTTTGTAACTGTAATCGGCTCTCCATCTTTAATTGCAGGTTTGAATTTTATTCTTTCGGCTGTTCTAACGGCTTCATCATTAAAATAATTGCACCCCGAATCCGTAATAACTTCAATATCGGTTATTTTTCCCGAACTGTGAAAAGTAACTCTCAATCTGACAAGCAATTCCCGACCACGAACATTTCCCCGACACTGGTTAAACGCACTCGTGCTTATTCGCGGATTGCTGAGTATTTCTAAAGGTCGGTCTTTTAACTGCTCTTCACTTTTTTGTTCGTTTTTCTCCGTTTTTTTGCCGGATTGAGCATTTGCCGTTCCAATCAAAATCAATGTCAAAAATATGAGGATAAATACTAATTTAAATTTATTCATAATTTCTTTTAATTTTTTTCATCGCCCCAAAAATGTAATTTTATTAATTGTAAAATAAACATTGAAGTTGCGGCAAGAATAATTGAACCCCACCAAAGAATTTCTTCCGTTAAAGTCAAATAAACATCGCCGCCTTTTTCTGCCCATCTGTAAATTCTTCCGGCAATTATATCAGGTTGTTTTGAAGCAATATATGGAACATAATAACTCATATAAAGCCAAATTATAATAAAGAATGCCGGAATTACTTGTGTATATTTCACAAAATTTTCTTCATTTTCAAACCGCATAAGTTTATTTATATTTTTACATCAACTCTATCTTTTTGAAATGGTTTAACATAAACTTCCGCCAAAATTTCCGCGCTTTCAGTTAGAACTTTTTGGTTTATTTCCGCGTCTTTTTCACGAACGAACCGGCAAAAGTCTTCGACGCACTTGTAACTGTAACCGGAACTGATCAAAGCAGTTCGCGGTATCGGGACTGTCAAGATTTCGATTTCGGTCAAACTGTTATTAATCTTTTTGAGATTAACCGTCACATTATGTCCGAAACTATTCCAGTTCATTCGCGTTCTGAATTTGATGATTCCGTCCGCCGGATTTTCAATTCTAATTTTCGCCGGATCTAATGAATCAACTGCTTGACGGCATACTTTAAAAGTCTTTTCATAATTTAGTAAAACAGTTAATGTGCGATGTTGACGTGTTTCGTAAATTTCCGGGTTATCAGTTTCGTTCACTTGCCTTGCTTTGTAATTACTCCACCACAACATACCGAATCCGAAAATTGTTCCGTAGATGAGCCAAATCGTGATTTCCAGAGTTGAACCGTTAAGCAAAAGATGCGGCAATACATAGGCGAGAATAATAATGAGCGGAAAATATATCCAACGGCTGATTTTCATAACAACTTTATTTTATCTAAAAATCTCTGCCACGTCCTTTAATTCACTTGTGATTTTCGTTTTCGGCAGAGAATTCAAAAAATCTCTGCCGTAAGATTTCGTCCGCAAACGAGTATCTAAAAGCGCGATTACGCCTTTGTCGGTTTTGCTGCGGATCAATCTGCCGATTCCTTGTTTTAGTGTGATTACGGCTTGCGGAACGGAATAATCGAAAAAGGATTTGCCGCCGCTTTCGTCAATATATTTTGTCCGCGCCGCGACGACCGGATCGCTCGGGACGGCGAACGGAAGTTTGTCAATTATGACGCACGAAAGTTGTTCGCCGCGCACGTCAACGCCTTGCCAGAAACTCGACGTGGCGAAAAGAACGGCGTTTTTCGTTTGTTTGAATCTTTCTAAAAGTCCGGCTTTCGACATCGAACCTTGCACGAAACACGGGAAATTTACGCGGCTCGAAACTAATTCGTAAAGCGCGTTCATCGAATAATTGCTCGTGCATAAAACGAAAGCGTGTCCTTTTGTGATCGTGATCAATTTGATAATTTCATTTGCCGCGACCTGCGAAAAATCCGGCGAACGCGGATCGGGCATCGCTTTCGGAATGTAAATTATCGCCTGTTTTTCGTAATCGAACGACGACGGCGCGAGCAGCGAATCGGTTTCTTTGTTGTCCAAACCGAGACGATCTTTGATGAAATCGAATTTTCCGTTTGATGAAAGAGTCGCACTCGTTAAAACGACGGTTTCTGTTTTGTCGAAAAGTTTGTCCTGCAAAAGATTTGAAACATCAATCGGCGACGCGCGCAGGAAAATTCCGCGACCGCGTTTTTCAATCCAATAGACGTAATTTTTCTCGGCTTGCGAGCAGATAAAATCGAGATCGAAACGGGTTTGACGAATTCTGCGGACGAGACTTTCGGCTTCGGTCATCTTTTCCGAGTAAACATCAACGCCTGTTTCCAGTCTTTCAAGTGCCGCATCGAGATTAAAATACGCTTCGCCGAGCGCGGTCGCCGTGATGTCGCCGTTTCTTTCTTTTTGCGCGAAAGCGTTCGGCAAAAGCGGAAATCTGCCTTCTTTTCCGCCTTTCGTCTGCGAAAAACGAATCCAGAATTGATCCGCCAGACCGATAATCCGCGCAAGCGTTTTCGTCATATCGCGGACGACGTGCGCGTCTGTGATCGGCAGATTATCAGTGTCGCGGGCGAGTTCTTCGATCTGGAAATTCGAGATTTGAAAACCGAAATAATCGGCGGCGATGTCTTCGATTAAATGCGCTTCGTCGAAAATCACCGCGCCGTAATCGGGCAAAACTTTGCCGTATTGATTGCCGCGCACGCTCAGATCGGCGAAAAAAAGATGATGATTGACGATAACAACGTCGGCTTCTTCAGCGCGTTCGCGCATTTTCGTGATAAAACACGCTTCGTAATCGGGACATTTTTGCCCGAGACAAGTTTCGCTCTTTGCGTTGATTCTCGACCAAAACGGAAGATTTTCCGGCAGATCGAAAAGTTCGGCGCGGTCGCCTGTTTTCGTTTCGCGCACCCAATGACGGATTTTGTCGAAATGGTCGAGTTCGTCCACACCTTCGAGAATCGGCTGACTTTCCGCTTTTTTGATTCGGTAAAGACACGCATAATTCGAGCGACCTTTCATATACGCGGCGGAAAATTTCTTCGGCAAAACTTTTTGCAGAAAAGGAATGTCTTTTTCCATTAACTGTTCCTGCAAATTTTTTGTTCCCGTCGAAATAATGACGCGCTTTTTCTTGCCGAGTGCCGCCGCGACCGCCGGAACGAGATAAGCGAGAGTTTTTCCGGTTCCTGTTCCGGCTTCCACAACCAAATGGCGTTTTTCTTCAAACGCCCGCAAAACAGCCTGCGCCATTTTGATCTGTCCGATGCGATGTTCGTAATCTTTGTGATATTTGGAGATGAGTCCGTCTTGTCCGAAAATTTCTTCCACTTTGTTTTATTTATTTTCCTTAATATGCCGTAATATCTAAATACTTACTTGACGAAACTGTCAAATTTTACTAATTTTAATATCATCTTAGTTCATACTAAAATTATTTTTCAATCATAACATTTTGTTCGTAGTTTTAATTCAATATTCAAAGGTTTTGTTTTCTGCTTTTTGAAGCTGATTTAATTGTTTTCGTTCAAATCTATCCTCTAATTTTATATTTACAAAATTGTCCTTATACATTTTTAAGGTTTAATAATTACCTTTTTGGTAAAAAGTAAGAAAATATACAACATAAGCTTTGAGGAGGGCTTTTAATGCAGAAAAAAAAATCGGGAGAATCGCGTTGGCGAATTCTCGGCTGTTTATTAGTTTTAGGTTTGCTGGCGGCAGTAATAATACTTCCGAACCAATTTGTTTCTGAAGCTGAAAATAATTCCGGCGGCGAAGGAATTATTCAGCGAACTGTAAGTCACGATCCGAATCTCGAAAATTACGATATTCGTGAAGATAAATCCGATGCTTCGATTGAAGCATTATTAAATTTTCGTCAAACATCCGGCACTGATGCAGTCGCCGTGGCAGATGTCCGCAGCGATTTTGTTAGCGGCGAAGATCAACTCCGATCACGGATTCCGACTCTAAAGGTTGAATATAATCAAGATATTCGAACGCCTGAAGTTATCGGAACCGACGTAATGAAAGCAACTGTTGCACGTTTAACGTCGCCTTCAAATGCTGTTCGTTCAGAGACTCTTCGTAATTTTATTAAAGAAAACAATAGTTTGATCGGTGTTAATAGCCGACAAGCCGATGATTTGAAAGTAACTGCGGATTATACGAATCCGGACGGAAATCTTTCATACGCAGTTCTCGAGCAGCAAATTAAAGGCATTCCGGTATTTCGCGGCGAAATCAAAGCAGGATTCACGAAAACCGGCGAAATGTTCCGCGTGATAAATAATCTGGCTCCAGCACTCAGCTACGAAAGTCTTTCAACTGATTTTCGCAATCCGTCAGATGCCGTTAAAGTTGCGGCGACTAATATCAACTACGAATTGAAAGCGACCGATCTTTCTGTTAATGAAGCAACTTCGACGGGAATCAAATCTGTTTTTGGTGACGGAGATTTTGCAACAACGGCGGAAAAAATGTATTTCCCAACTGAACCGGGCGTTGCAGTTCCGGCGTGGAGAGTTTTGATCTGGCAGCCTGTAAGTTCATATTATGTTATTGTTGATGCTCAAAACGGCAAAGTATTGTGGCGCAAGAATATTACTGAAGATCAAACACAATCGGGAACATATAATGTTTATACGAATCCGGGAAGTTTGATGAATGTACCTACCAATCCCGCTCCGATTGTTCCCGGAATTACTAATCCCGGACTCGGAACGCAAGGAACTGTTGGTTCACGAAATAACGTAACTCTGATCGGTAATGAAGCACCGAACACATTTAACAATCTCGGTTGGATAACCGACGGCAACAATACGACCGACGGTAACAATGTTCAAGCCGGTCTTGACCGCAAACTTCCTAATACCGGAAATCCGGCTAATCCGGCGGACATTGATCCTGATGGAATGGCAACAGGCAGTCCGAATCGCGTTTTCAATTTTACATACGCACCGGGCGATCCGAGTAACGGCTCAGGTGAATCACCACTTCCGGCAGGTCAAACTCCTGGAACCTGTTTAGCTGCAAGCAATACAGATTTGCCGACTAATTTCCAAAAAGGAGTTACGACTCAGTTGTTTTACATTAACAATCGTTATCACGATGAATTGTATCGCTTAGGTTTTACAGAACAGGCAAGAAACTTTCAAAATGATAACTTCGGACGCGGAGGAAACGCAGGCGACCGTGTTTCAGCTCAATCTCAGGATTGCAGCGGTACGAACAACGCCAACTTTTCAACTCCGGCAGACGGAACACGCGGTACGATGCAGATGTACATCTTCACAGGTCCGAACCCGGATTTCGACGGTTCGATTGATGGAGATATTGTTGTTCACGAACATACTCACGGTTTATCAAACCGCTTGGTTGGTAACGGTTCCGGTTTGAGTTCTACACGCGCACGTAGTATGGGTGAAGGTTGGTCTGACTTTTACGGTTTGGCTTTACTTTCCAATCCTTCAACTCCGAGCAATGCGCTCTATACAACAGGAAGTTGGGCAACTTATTTGCTGACTTCAACTTACACATATAATTATTATTACGGCATTCGACGTTTTCCGTATGCAATTTTGTCAGCAACTGGCGGACCTAACAATCGTCCGCATAATCCGTTAACACTTGCCGATATTGATCCGGCTCAATACAGCGTTACGGATGGCGCTTATGCAGGCAATCCGGCTTTTGTCGGTAATGGCGCAACAGAAGTTCACAATGCCGGCGAAGTTTGGGCAATTGCTCTTTGGGAAGTTCGCGCCAAAATGATTGCCCGCTTGGGTGGATCGGCTGGTAACGTCAGAGTTTTACAGCTTACGACAGATGGTCTGAAGTTGACTCCGAATGCTCCGAATTTTATTCAAGCACGTGATGCGATTATCTCAGCAGCAGCAGCTAGTTCGGTTGCTCCGGAAGCATCAGCCGATGTAGCAGATGTCCGTGAAGGCTTCCGTATTCGTGGAATGGGTTTTGGCGCACAAGATTTGGGTTCGGCAGTTGTCGAATCTTTCGCAGCACCGAATGTTCAAGTTGTTGATCCGTTCTCGGTCAGCGATTCAACAGGTAACAATAACGGGTTTCCCGAACCAGGCGAAAGCATTTTGTTAAGTGTTGCGGTAACTAACGTAACCGGTTCACCCATTTCAAATGTTGTCGGCAGCGTAGTCAACGGCGGCAGCGTAAGTTACGGAACGATCGCTGACGGTCAAACTGTTACAAAACAAATTCCTTACATAGTTCCTGCCGGTGTCGCCTGTGGAAGTTTACATCAAGTAACGATTAACGTTACAAGTAATGCAGGTTCACAAGCACCTGTAACGAAAGAATTTCGTGTCGGCGTTCCGGTTGGCGGCGCACCGCAGACATTCTCGAACACTACTCCGATTGACCTGCCTGCAGGACAACCGGCAACATCAGTCGGACCGGGATCACCTTATCCCAGTAACATAGTTGTTTCAGGACTTACCGGAAACAAAGTTATCAAAGTTGAATTGACCGGTGTAACCCATACTTATCCCGGTGATTTGGACTTTTTATTAGTTGGTCCGGGCGGGCAGAAATATATTTTCTTATCCGATTCGGGCGGCGGCGGTGCTGTTTCCAACTTGACGATTACATTAACCGACGGAGCATCAGCGCAGCCTTCGACAACTCAATGGGTGGCAGGTGAATTTCGCCCGTATAATAATGGTGCGAATGATCCGTTTGCTTCTCCGGCACCGGCAAGTCCTTATACAAATGCAGCTCCGGCTGGCAGTGACACGTTTGCTTCCGTTTTCGGAACATCCGGCACGGCATTAAACGGAACGTGGAGTTTGTATGCGGTTGATGATGCTTCGGGCGATTTCGGCACTATGGCAGGTTGGAAATTAAATTTTGAATCTAACGATTATACTTGCGGTTCAGTAGTTGCACCGACGAGAAATAAGCGGGCGGATTTTGACGGTGACGGTAAAACCGATGTGTCGGTCTATCGTCCGTCGGACAATAATTGGTATGTCAATCGTTCGAGTGCCGGATTTTCCGCCGTCACCTGGGGAACGGCTTCCGATACGCTCGTTCCCGGCGATTACGACGGCGACGGCAAAACCGACGCGGCGGTGTTCCGCCCGTCTGACGGTGCGTGGTATATTCTCAAATCCGGCGGCAACACTTTGCAGGTCTTCAACTGGGGCGCGTCTTCGGACAAAGTCGTTCCGGGCGATTACGACGGCGACGGCAAAACCGATCCGGCGGTGTTTCGCCCGTCCGACGGCTACTGGTATGTTCTCAGAAGCGGGAGCAACAGTCTGCTGGCGAAGCAATGGGGACAAAACGGCGACAAGCTGATTCCGGGCGATTACGACGGTGACGGGAAAACAGACACGGCGGTAATCAGAGACGGAACGTGGTATATCAGCGGCTCGACGAGCGGACTGATAGTAAAAGCGTTCGGAGTACCGAGTGATATGCCTGTGCCGGCGGATTACGACGGCGACGGAAAAGACGACATCGCGGTTTATCGAGCGTCGGACGGTTATTGGTATTGGCTCAGATCAAACGGCGGACAGTTTGCGGCGGTGCAGTTCGGAGTATCGGGAGACATACCTGTGCCAGGAGATTACGACGGAGACGGGAAGTATGATCAGGCGGTAGTAAGAAACGGAACGTGGTATGAGAATCGTTCGACGAGCGGATTCGCGGCGGAGGTATTCGGAACGGGAAGCGACCGACCGCTTCCTAAATCTTATATCCCGTAGTTAAATTAAGGGCAAAAGCAAAATAAACCAACTATTTTGTTTTTGAAGAAAAGAACACCGACGGCATAATTTAATGCTTGTCGGTGTTTTTTTTTAGAAAGAAGTTTACAAATTATAAGTCCACTTGCAATTTGTTGGCGGTTTTGTGTATGATATTCGTTTCCTGCTAAACGTGGGAACGCGAAGAGTGGGTTTCGCACCCACTTTTTATTTTGGAAAAAAGTCGGCAGATGAATAATTCTTTGATAACCGAAAAAGTTCGTGAGATTGCCTTAAAGGTTACGGATAATGAAAATCTGGAACTCGTCCATATCGAAGTTATCGGCGCAAAGAAAAGTCCGACGGTGAGAGTTTTTATTGATAAATCTGAAGGCGTTACGCACGAAGATTGTGCGAAAGTCAGTTGCGAAATCGGAACAGTTTTAGAAACGGAGGATTTTATTTCTTCGGCTTATATTCTGGAAGTTTCATCGCCGGGAATCGAACGCGGTCTTTATAAGATCGAAGATTTTCAAAAGTTTGCCGGACAGAATGCGAAAGTCAAAACTGATACGGCAATCGGCGGACAAAAGAATTTTCGCGGAAAAATTGTCAAAGTTGAAGACGAAGATATAATTTTTGAAGACGTAACAAACGGCGAAGTCAGATTTCCTTTTGCGGCAATTGCCAAAGCAAATCTGGAAGCCGATTACGAGGAAGAACTAAAAAATAGTGGAAAAGGAAAGCCGAAAAGTTAGGTTTTCCGGTTTTGCATTTAGCAAGATATGACATCATCCATCGGACAAAGCGTTAACGCCTTATGCGACGAACACGGAATTGACCGCGAGTTCGTTATCGAGGCAATGAAAGATGCCGTGAAAGCGGCGGCGCGCAAGCAGTTTAAATCGCTCGGCGAAAGTATCGAAGTCGAGTGGAACGACGACGAAGGAATCGTCGAAATTTCTTCATATAAAGAAGTTGTCAATAATGTAGAAAATTCTTCGACCGAGATGTCACTTGCCGAAGCGCAAGAATTAGCGGGAGATGAAGCCGAGATCGGCGACGTTTTGTTAATTCCTTTGCCGACGGATGAACTCGGAAGAATTGCGGCGCAGACAGCGAAACAAATTTTAGTGCAAAAAGTGCGCGAAGCCGTGCGCGAAAAGGTTTATAACGAATATTACGACCGCATCGGCGAGATTTTTCACGGTCAGGTTAAAAGATTCGAACGCGGCGATATGATCGTCGAATTTCAAGCGAATCTCGAAGCGGTCGTGCCGCGCAAAGAACAAGTTCGCAGTGATATGTGGAACATTAACGACCGAATTCGCGTCGTTATCAAAGATGTAACGAAAGAACCTCGCGGTCAGCAGATTATAGCGTCGCGCGCGTCCGCCGAACTTTTGAAAAGATTATTTGAAACCGAAGTGCCGGAAATTTACGATGGAACGGTCGTTATCAAATCGGCGGTTCGTGAACCGGGCGACCGTGCGAAATTGGCGGTTACGTCAAATGAAAAAGATGTTGATCCGGTCGGCGCGTGCGTCGGAATGAAAGGTTCGCGCGTTCAATCCGTCATTAAAGAATTACGCGGCGAAAAAATTGACATTATCGAATGGTCGGACGAACCTTCGATCTTTGCGGCGAACGCGCTTTCACCGGCGAAAGTTTCGCAGGTTCGTATCACGGACATCGAAAAACGCAAGATGGAAGTCATCGTGCCGGAAGATCAATTAAGTTTAGCAATCGGAAAATTCGGGCAAAACGTTCGTCTGGCGACAAAACTCGTCGGTTGGAACATTGATATTGTCAGCGAAGAATTGCTGAAACTCGAAATCGCCAAACAGATGAACGCGATGGCGGCGGCAGGCGAAGAAGTTCCGATCACCGCAGTTTCGATTGCTACGCCGAATCAAGTGGAAACTCTCAGAGAAAGCGGAGTTGATACGATTGAAAAACTAGCGGCAATGTCGCTTGACGATTTGGTTGAAACGCTTGATGTCAGTTTAGATGAAGCCGAGAAAATTCTCGAATCGGCAACTGGTGTTATAGAAGAACAAAAACAACGCGCCGCCGAAGCAGAAGCGGCGGAAACTCAGGAAAATGATTCCGAAGGCGAAGATATTGAAGAATCAACCGAATCCGAACAATCTGACGCTGAAACCGTTGAAACTTCTGCTGATGAAAGTCAGGAAGATGAAACTTTAGAAACGGTTGAGGAAATCGTGTCGGGCGAAGTTACGGAAGAAGAAACAGTCGAAAACGAATCTGCTGAAAATACGGATTCGGATAAAACTGAGGAAACTTCCGAGGAAGAAGGCGAGATATAGGCTCATTAATTTTATTATGCCCGTAAATTGCCGGAAAAAATTAATAGAACGTGACGGTTTAACCGTTAATTTAAGGAAAGACCTTTCTAATAAAAAAGTCTTTCCGGTAAAAGTAGAAAACGGATTTATAAAATTCGTAATTGTCAGGAAAGAAAATAATAATTATGTCCGCAACCGTTCGGATTTACGATTTAGCAAGAGAATTAAAACAGGAACCCAAGCGCATCATTGAAGATTTGCAGCGCGAGGGTGCGGATGTCAGTGTGCCTTCAAACAGCGTTGGAAAAGAACTCGCCGACAAAATCCGTAATAAATACTTTCCACAAGTAGAAACCTCGCCCAAACGCGGCATCAAAATCATTAAAAAGAAAATTGTCAAGGCAAATGTCGCGGCAACCGAAAACGACACCGAAGAATCTGCGACGGAAGAAGTGATTCCGGCTTCGGTTGTTGAAAGACTTCAGGAAAAGGCTGCCGAAAAAGCCCAGGAAACCGCGCAAAGAGAAGAGAAAAGAGCGGAAGAAGCCGAATCCAAAACCGGCAAGAAAATTATTAAACTTGTTAAAAAACAAGTTGCACCCGAACCGGAACCGGAAAAAGAAGAAGTCAAACCAGTAAAACCCGCAGAGCTTATTGAAGAAGACACTTCTAAAACGCAAATCAAAAAACTTTCCAGAAAAGTGGTCGTCGAAGACGAGAAAGAAACGGTCGAAGCAAAACCGGTTGAGGAAACTGAGAAAGTTAAAGAAGCTAAAGCCGAATCGGACGAAAAAACCGCTGAATCCAAAAAAGCGGTTGAAACCAAAACTGAACAAAAAGATGTGCGTCCGAAAGGAACGCAGATCACGAAACTTACGCTAACCAAAGATGCCAAAGAAAAAGGTTTCAAAGCGGGCGAGCGCGTCGTTTCGGAAATAAAACGCGAGAAAACAAAATTAGGCGTTACGGGCGGCAGCAAACGCGAAGACCGCAAGAAGAAATCCAGACGCGAACTAGCCGGAACACCGGGCGAAAATACTAAACCGCAAACCGTCTATATTCCGCCGACGGACAATCGCCGCCGACCGGGAATGCGTCCGGGAAGAAGAACCGGAGGGAGAACCGGAGGGAGAGGCGGCAGATATTCCGATTCGGATGTCGAAGCACCGAAAACGCTCTCCATCGAAGAAAGGATTTTAGCGCAAGTCGGAAATGACAAAACGAAAAGTCTCAAGTCCGCACGTCTGACCGAAGGGGCGACCGTCCGCGAATTCGCTGAAGCACTCGGCGTTACGCCGCGTGATATTGTTCAACTTCTTGTAAAAAGAGGAGTTTTCGCAACGCTTAATCAAACGATCAGCGAAGAAATGGCGATTGACCTCGGAAAAAATTTCGGTTATGAAGTCAGCTTCGTTCCGTTCGAAGAAATGGTCATCGAACAGGAATTTGAAGAACTCATTGCTGCTGATTCCGATGATGTGGAATTAGAACGTCCGCCGGTTGTCACGGTAATGGGACACGTTGACCACGGTAAAACTTCGCTTCTCGACGCGATTCGTTCGGATAATGTCGCCGAAGGCGAAGCGGGCGGAATTACGCAGCATATCGGTGCATACAGCGTTTTTGTTGACAATCCCGAAATCGAAGGCGAACAACGCCGCGTCGTATTTTTAGACACGCCGGGACACGAAGCCTTTACGATGATGCGCGCGCGCGGTGCAAAATCTACCGACGTTGTAATTTTAGTTGTCGCGGCGGATGACGGCGTAATGCCGCAGACAATCGAAGCTATCGAACATTCAAAAGCGGCGAAAGTTCCGATGATCGTGGCAATCAATAAAATTGACAAGCCGGGAGCGAACGCCGACAGAGTTAAGCAGGAATTGTCTGCTCAAGGCGTTCAGCCCGTTGATTGGGGCGGCGATGTCGAGATGGTTGAAGTTTCGGCGAAACAACGCACGAATCTTGATGTTCTGCTCGAAACCGTTCTGCTTCAGGCGGACATTATGGAACTGAAAGCAAGTCCGACAAGACGTGCTTCCGGTGTCGTTCTCGAAGCCAAATTGGATCGCGGACGCGGTTCGGTAGCGACGGTTCTCGTTCAGCAGGGAACTTTGCACGTCGGCGATTCATTTATCGTCGGACAATATCACGGCAGAGTTCGCGCACTTTTCTCGGATCGCGGCGAACAGATCGAAGAAGCACCGCCCGCAACTCCGGTCGAAGTTCTCGGTCTGCAAGGCGTTCCGCAAGCGGGCGACACTTTCCAAGTTGTTTCCGATATTGACAAAGCGCAGACGATAGCCGGACAACGACAACAGCAGGCGCGTCAGATTGCGATGATTAAATCGTCCAGACGCGGTATCGAATCGCTCGGTCTGGCGGAAATTAAAGAACTTCTCATTATCTTAAAAGCCGACGTTCAAGGTTCGGTCGAAGTTTTGCGCGCGACGCTCGAAAAACTTTCGACGGAAAAAGTCAAAGTCAGAGTTATTCGTTCCGGTGTCGGTGCGATTACCGAATCGGACGTTTTGCTCGCTTCGGCGACACAAGCGGACGCGGCACAAACCGCCGTCGTTATTATCGGATTTAACGTCCGTCCGGGCGCGAGAGCGGTCGAAGTCGCCAAACAGGAAGACGTTGATATTCGCCTGCATTCGATTATTTACAAGATCGAAGAGGAAATCACGGCGGCGATGATCGGAATGCTCGATGCGATCGAGAAGGAAGTAATCTTAGGAAAAGCACTCGTTCAGGAGACTTTCAAGGTTTCAAAAATCGGTATGATCGCCGGTTGCCGTGTAACCGAAGGCGTGATTCGCAGACAAGCGAGCGCACGTCTGATACGCGACGGCGTTGTTATCTGGGACGGCGACATCGCTTCGCTGAAACGCTTTAAAGAAGATACGAACGAAGTCAAAACCGGCTTTGAATGCGGTATTAGTTTGGTCAATTTCAACGACATCAAAGTTGATGATGAGATCGAAGCATTCGTTATCGAGAAAATCGCAGCAACGGAATTGTAAAATAATTTTTAGAGGCAAAAATGCTAAAGGTAAAAGCGGAAATTAAGGAGCAGAACAGACAGGAAGATTATAAGCCTGTAGCTGTTACTATTTCTTTAACAGGCGATCCATTAGAAAATCTGGCTAGAGAAACTCTAAAAATGTTGAAAATATCCACAGAAGCTGAAATAAATGGTTATAACAGAATTTATGGTGGAGATATTGTTGACCATTTCGTGAAAGAACTTGGTGAAACCAAGCCGGTAATTACACAGGCAAAATCCATAAAAAAGAAGTTTTTAAACTTAACAATATATGTTTCAACACAAATTATTGACAAAATAAATAAATTCTTAGCAAATCCCAACGCACCATCTTTAAAGCCTGTCTCAGAAATGATCGCGGAAGAAAAAATTGCCGAAGTTATAACTTGTTGTCTCCCTTTGTTACCCGAAGGCGTGGCGATGCAACTCAAAGCATTACTTTCTCCGTGGGCAATAGCTATTATGGGTGGCGTGTTGGTTGTCTGGGTAGCCGGACATTTTTTCATTGCTAGTGAAATTGCCGATGCAATTCTTTTACTTGCAGGTGCAGTCTTTTTGGGTATGGGGGCTTTTCAGGCAGGTGAAGAGTTATATTCATTTGCTACAAAAACATTGAATGGAAAAACAGATGCAGATTTAAATCAAGCCGCTCAACATCTTGCTAATGCAATCTCTTTAATCGGTGTTCAAGTTATATTGGCATTATTTTTAAAAAGTGCCTCAAAAGTAAAAGTTTTTCGGAATACATATGAAGGAGCTACTCCATTGTCTCTTAGAAATGTTCCTGACTTGCCGCGCACACCGGGCAAAATTTTGTATCGTTCAAAAGCATATCCTGACTATTCTCTACCTGAAGGTTTTGGTTCAACAAATCCTTTAACAGGCAATATGAAATACTCTCCTTACGGAAGTGCTAAATCTATCAGACTGGCAAAAATTCATGAAAAAGTGCATTCAGTCCTTACTCCGAAATTACAAGTTTTGCGTGGCGTTCGTCTAGTTCCCCGTTACAATAGTTATATAAAGTCAGGCATATTTCGTTATTTAGAAGAAGCACTTGCTGAAACAATCGCACAGGTAATAGTAAATGGTTTGCGAGAAGTGGTAACAGGTTTATCGTTTCCCGTAAAAAACGGATATGTAACATTGGCGCAAATTGGAACAGAGGCAAAAGGATTATTATTAGGCTCAGTAAGTACTGGAGGAATTTCTTATCTTGTTTATTTTAATTCTACTGAAACAAACGACAGCAAATGGATGGAATTCAAGGTGAAACCGGAAGAATCAAAATAACATCGTGATAAAAAAACTATTAAATTATTTTTCAGATATGTTTTCCCCTATTGAAGAAGATTTAAAAAGCATAGCGCAGTTGTCGGAATATCAGGTTTCAAAAATTGCCAAAGAGATTGGCGAAAATGAAGGTTGGCTTCCGAAATATAATCAAAGAGTTCTGACTTTAAAGAAAGAAGATGAGAAGTTATTGTGGCATATAAGTTTCAGGGCAGAAGAGAAAACAGATTTTAAGATAGGAAATCATAGATTTATTACGATTGATGATGAAACAAGAGAAGTAAAAACATTTGTTGGAATGCGTTGATTGTCAATTGATTTGAAATGAGAAGACCGGAAAGATTAGCGGAAACATTACGCGAAGAAATTATTGAAATAGTCGGGTTTGAATTAGAAGATCCGCGCATCGGAAGCGTTACCGTGACGGATGTTGTTGTGTCCGACAATAAACGCGATGCCAACATTTTTGTGCTGGTTGAAGGCAGCGAGGCAAGAATCGCCGATGCTTTGAGCGCATTGCAGCACGCGACGACTTATATTCGTCGCCAGATCACATACAATCTGAATCTTCATCACGCACCGCACCTGCATTTCGTCCGTGATACGGTCGAAGAAAAAGCAGCGCGAATCGAGGAAATTTTACAGGATTTAGATATAAAGGAAGAAGAAAGTCTAGAGTCTTAAATTTTAGTCATTCTCTCTGACTTAAAATTTAATGACCTATGACTCCTAAAGATGTTAAGTCAAGTAGTAGAGTTAATTGAAAATAAACAGAGTTTTGCCATCACCACGCACGTCCGACCGGACGGCGACGGCATCGGTTCTTCATTGGGATTATATTGGCTGTTAAATTCTCTCGGCAAAACTGCCGACGTTGTCTTACGCGACGACATTCCCGAATCATATAAACAATTACCCGGCGCAAAAGAAATCAAAAAAGTTTCCGAGGTAAACGGCAAATACGATGCGGTTTTCGTGATCGAATGTTCCGATCTTTCGCGTCCCGGCATCGGCAATCTCGACGGACAATTTACCGTCAACATTGACCATCATTCGACAAGCGAACATTTCGGCACGGTAAATTGGATTGACCCGACGGCTTCGGCGGTCGGCGAGATGGTTTATAATCTCTGCAAAGCGATCGGCGGCAGAGTTTCAAAAGAAATTGCGGAATGCGTCTATCTCGCAATCGTTACCGACACAGGTTCATTTCATTTTCCGAACACAACCGACCGAACATTAAAAGTCGCTTCCGAACTCGTCAAAGCCGGCGCGAAACCTTCAAAAATTTCGGAAATCGTTTACAGCAGTTATTCGTGGAGCAGAATTGACTTGATGAGCAAAGTTCTCTCAACAATCAAACGCTCGGAAAAAGGCAGAGTTGCGTGGATGCGCCAAACTCTGGAAATGTCGGAAAGTTCCGGCGCGACCGAAGGCGACAATAACGGTTTTGTAAATATGCCGCTCGCCGCCAAAAATGTCGTCGCCGTCTGCTATATGCGCGAAGTTCAACCCGGCGCATATCGCGTCAGTTTGCGTTCAAAAGGAAATTTGAATATTGCCAGAATCGCCGAACAATTCGGCGGCGGCGGACACAAAAACGCCGCCGGCTGTCGTGTTACGGGCAACTGGGACGAGTGCGAAAGAGAAATTGTCAATGCGCTAAAATTAGCCGTCGCGGAAGAATTCGCAGACATTAAAGAAGTTGAAAAACAGGAATTTGAACTGAGTTTAGTATAAAAAACTAAACATCTTGAAAAAGAATATTGCCCACGAATCACACGAATCTTCACGAATAAAATTAGAAAATTATTCGCGTAAATTCGTGTAATTCGTGGGCAAAATCTTTAAAAAGTTATGGCAGAAAAAAAAGAAAAGCGTTATAAATGGCGGCGCGAAGATTATCAGGAAAAAACCAAAGGCTTGCTGATGGTCAATACGGGCGACGGCAAAGGGAAAACGACGTGTGCCATCGGTTTGATGGTTCGCGCCGCGGGACAAGGTTTGAATTGCTGTATGATCCAGTTTATGAAATCGAAAACTGACCGTTACGGCGAACACGAATCGCTCGAAAAACTCGGCATCGAAATTCACACGATGGGCGACGGTTTTACGTGGGACACCAACGACAAAGCGCAGGACATTAAAACAAGCGAAGAAACCTGGGAAATGTGCCGCGAAAAATTAAACAGCGGCGAATACGATCTTCTAGTTTTCGATGAACTCGTCTATGTTCTCGATTACAAATTTCTCGACCTCGAAAAAGTCCTCGCCGACATTAAAAAAGCCAAAGACGAACAACCCGCGCTTCACGTTGTAGTTACGGGAAGAAACGCGCCGCCGGAATTAGTTGAGATGGCAAATTTGGTTACGGAAATGAAAGAAGTAAAACATCCGTTCAACGCCGGAATTTACGCACAGCAGGGAATCGAGTTTTAATCTGATTTGGTATTAAAACTAACAATCGGCAAATTTATTTGCTTTTTTTATTTCCGTTTTCGACACCGATTTTCGGGCAAATATCTTCCAAAACACATTCGCCGCATTTCGGTTTTCGCGCCTGACATATCGCGCGTCCGTGCCAGATTAAAAGATGCGGAAATAATATCCAATCTTTTTTCGGGACCAGTTTTTCCAAATATTTTTCGATCTTTTCGGGCGTTTTTTCTTCGGTCAAACCGAGACGATTTGAAATTCTTTTGACGTGCGTGTCAACAACTACGCCGCTGGCAATGCCGAAAGCGTTGCCGAGAACGACGTTTGCCGTTTTTCGCGCCACGCCGCCCAAAGTCAGAAGTTCGTCCATCGTTTTCGGAACTTCGCCGCCGAAATCTTCGATAATTTTCTCGCACGCATTTTGAATATTTTTCGCTTTGTTGCGATAAAATCCGGTCGAACGAATGTCTTGTTCGAGTTCGGTCTGCGGAACTTTTATGTAATCCGACGGCGTTCGGTATTTGCGGAAAAGATCGGCGGTTACGATATTTACGCGCACATCGGTGCATTGCGCCGAAAGAATCGTAGCGATAAGAAGTTCAAAAGCGTTCGTGTGATCGAGAGCGCAATGCGCGTCGGGATATTCTTTTTTGAGGCGTTTGATAATTTCTTTTGTATATTTGGATTTATCGGAATTCATTAGCGAATATGCTAGGCGACGGTGCGCGTGATTGCAAGTTTTACGCGGTATCTTTTGCAGAAAAAGTTAAAATCTAGATTTCTCTGCTGTATTTATTGCGGTAATCAAGCGGTGTCATTCCGGTCAGTTTCTTGAAAATTCCGCGAAAAGATTTCGTGTCGTTGTAGCCGACATCGAACATTACTTCGGTGATGTTTTTCCCGCCGTTTTCTAAACTTTTTTTGGCGGCTTCGATCTTTACTCTTTGAATATATTCGTTGACGGTGTTGTTCGTCGCTTTTTTGAAACGGCGTTCGAGACTGCGACGCGAAATCGCGCACTCGTCACATATTTCGTCAACGGTAAATTTTTCAGCGAAATTGTTTTCGATAAATGTCTGCGCGCGTTTTACATCTTCGTCGGAATGAGATTTTTGACCTTTGAAGATCATAAAATGCGTCTGCGTCTGGCGTTCCATATCAATTGCAAAAACCTTCGCAACTTGAATCGCCGTTTCGCGGTCGGTGAATTTTTCAACCAGATAGATCAATAAATTAAAATACGAAGTCGCGCCGCCGCTCGTGTAAATTCCGTCTTCTTCAGTGATTATTTTGTCGGTTTGCAGATTAACTGCGGGAAACATTTCCTTGAATTCTTGCGCCGCCCGCCAATGCGTCGAACATTTTTTCCCGTCGAGCAAACCAGTTTTCGCCAGCATAAACGCGCCGACACACAAACTCACAATTTCCGCGCCTTTTTCATATTGATCGGTTATCCACGGAATAAATCGTTCGTTCGTCTCGAAAAACTTTTTCGTTTCGCCGTAAAATGCGGGAATAAAAATTAAATCCGTTTTCTCGACATCGTTCAATAATAAATCCGAATGAACCGAAAACGCGCCGTCGTGGAGCTTTACTTCTTTATTTAACCCGACGAATTTTAAATCGAAAACCGGAAGTTTTCCCGACGCTTTAGCAAAAGCATTGACCTGCGAAAAAACGTGGCGCGGATCATCAATCGCCGCTAAAACCGCTGATTCGGGAACGAGAATGGAAACATTTTTCATAAGTTTTTATTTATTAATTTTAATCGAAAAGATTGTCGCAAAAAGCCATTATAATTGCCGTAAATTCACCGCACAATCACGCAGAAACGGTGATAGGATAATACTATGTTTTATCTGTGAAACAAATATGCAAATCACTTTTATTAAATTTCAGAGAGAAAATAAACTATGAACACAGTCGGATATTTTGAAATTCAGGCGAACGAGCCTGAAAAGTTAGTCGAATTTTATACAAACATTTTCGGCTGGAAATTTACGGAACAGGAAGGTTTGCCGATCAAATACTGGCAGATCGAAACAGACGGAATGAACGGCGGATTGTTGGAACGTCCGGCGAAAACCCCGCCGAGCGAATGCGGGACGAACGCTTATACTTGTTCGATTCAAGTCGCGAATTTTGATTCGGCGGCGGAGACGATTTTAAGCAGCGGCGGGCAGACAGCAATGCCCAAATTTGAAGTTCCGGGACGTTGTTGGCAAGGATATTTTATTGATCTTGACAATAATGTTTTCGGGATTTTCGAGGTAATAGAATAAATAAAAATACAGACAAAGGAGAACAAATACAATGGCAAAAATAAATCCATATTTACATTTTTTAGGGAATTCGGAAGAAGTTTTTAACTTCTATAAATCGGTTTTCGGCGGCGAATTTGCGATGGTGCAAAAATACGGCGAAATGCCGGGATGCGAGGAAATGAATCTTTCCGAAGATGACAAAAACAAAATTATGCACATCGCGTTGGAGATCAGCGACGGACACGTTTTGATGGCGACGGACGCGGTCGGCGAACACGCCGAAGATGCGGTCACCGGAAATAACATTTCGCTTTCAATCGGCGCGGACAGCAAGGAAGAAGCAGAAAAAATCTTCAACGGTTTGTCGGAAGGTGCGGAAATTACGATGCCGATTGCCGACACTTTTTGGGACGCTTATTTCGGAATGTTGAAAGATAAATTCGGCATCAGTTGGATGGTCAATTACGACTATCCGAAAGAATAATAAAGTCATATTGGTTAAAGGTTAAACAAAACAGGAGAAAACAAAATGGGAAAATATATTGATGGTTTTTTACTTCCGATAAATGCGGAAAATGTAGATAAATACAAGGAAATCGCGCAGACGGCGGGCGAGGTTTGGAAGGAACACGGCGCACTCGAATATGTCGAAGCCGTCGGCGACGATCTCGAAGCCGACAAGATGGTTTCGTTCAAAAAATCGGCTGATGCAAAAGACGGCGAAAGCGTGATATTTGCGTTCATCGTTTACGAATCGAAGGAAGAACGCGACCGGATAAACGCGCTCGTGATGGAAGACGAGCGTTTGAAAGCAATTATGGAAGATAAGACTTTCGATTACACGCGGATGGCTTACGGCGGTTTCAAAGCTATCGTCGAACTTTAAGGAAGAAGTGAAATAATGTTTGCCCGCGAATTACGCTAAAGAATGCGAAAAAAAGATTTTTATGATTTTTATATTTTCACGTTTTATAGCGTATTTCGTGGGCGAAAAACAAGTTACAAAAAAATATGACAAAAGAAATTTGGTTAAATCTTCCGGCGAAGAATTTGGATAAAACTAAACAGTTTTATAATAAAATCGGTTTTAAGTTAAACGAACAGCAGACGAATGAACAGATGGTTTGTTTTTCGGTCGGCGAGAAAAAAATGACGGTTTTGTTTTGGGACGAAGAAACATTCAAAACTTTTACGAAAAATGAAATTTCCGACACAAAAGCGGGAACGGAAATTTTAATTTCATTGGATGCGGCGAACCGTGAGGAAATTGACGAAACGGCAAGCAAAGTTTTCGACGCGGGCGGGACGATTGTTGCCGCGCCTGCGGAAACACAAGGCTGGATGTATGGATTTGCATTTTACGATCTGGACGGACATCGTTGGAATCAGCTTTTTATGGATTTTGCTAAACTGAATACTTAAAAAATCGTGGAAAATAAAAAAATGAAAATCGCAACTATTATTGTCAGAACTTTGATCGGTCTGATGTTTCTCTTCGCATCGGTCACATATTTTTTGAACGTCGCGCCGCCGCCGGAAGGTTTGAGCGGCGACACAAAACTTTTTTTCGACGGTTTGGCGGCATCGCATTACATTTTGCCGTTGTCGAAAGTTTTTGAACTCTTGTGCGCGTTGGCGTTTTTATCAGGCAGATTCGTCGCGCTCGCAGTGGTTTTGATCTTCCCGATTATGCTGAATATTTTGTTTGTCAACGCGATTCATCTGCCGTCCGGTTTGGCGATTGCGATTCCGCTTTTTATCGGAACTTTGTTTTTGGCTTACACCGAACGCGAAAAATACGCGCCGCTTTTTGAGATGAAATAAAGGAATTTGAGAGAAAAATATATATGAGAAAATATATGAGAAAATTAAAATTACAAGTGCAGATAACGGTTGACGGATTCGTCGGCAGACAAAATGGTGAACTCGATTGGATGTCTTCTGAATCGGATGAAAAATCTACGAATCGCATTAATGAATTGACTGACAGTTCGGACACGATTTTGCTCGGCAGAAAAATGACGGATGAATTTATAAATTATTGGACGAGCGTTGCAGAAAATGCGGAAAGTCCCGAAAATGCTTTCGCACGAAAAATGGTTGACATTCCGAAAGTCGTTTTTAGCAAAACCGTAACAGAATCGAGATGGAAAAACACGACCGTCGAAAACGGCGAACTGGTCGAAGAAATCGAAAAGCTGAAGAATAAAGACGGAAAAGATATTATAATTTACGGCGGCGCGAACTTTGTCAGTAGTTTGATAAAAAACAATCTGATTGACGAATATCATCTTTTCGTCAATCCGGTTGCCATCGGCACAGGATTTTCTATTTTCAGAGATTTGGACGAAAAATTAAAACTAAAATTAATAAAATCCGAATCATTTTCCAGCGGCGAAGTCGAATTGTGGTACGAACCGCAGAAAGATTGAAGATCGTTCGCCCGCGAAAAGACGCAGAAAGACGCGGAACTGTAAGAATATTTGCTCGCTAATGAGCGCGAATAAACACGAATTTTAAGAAAAAAACATTAAATTATTTTCTTAAATGATTTGCGTTTATTCGCGTAATTCGCGGGCAAAAAAGTTTTAATAATTGACATTATAAATCAATTATTAAGGCTTTTAATTTCTAGTCGAATTCGACAGTTTTGTTGTCGCCGATGTGCGGGACTTTTCCGGTCAATTTGGCTTTGACCAAACCGATGGCGTGCGTAACGAAACTCGTTGGCGTATCCCAATATTCGGCACTCTCGACTTCGACTTTGATCAGTGTGATGCCTTCCGTATCGAGTCCGTCGGGAAACCACGCATTCATTTCCGGCGACCACATTTCTTCCATTTTCGCGCGGTCGCGGCTTTCTCCGGCATTTCCTCTGAGCGAAATATAAGTTTGCTTACTCGGATCGCTGTATGCGAGGTTTACGCGCGGATTCGCCTTTATGTGTTTGAGTTTATTTGAATCGCTGTATGTGAAAAAATACACGTTGCCGTCAAATTCGTTATTCTGCGTGGACATCGGACGCGACTGAAGATCGCTGTTTTCATCAATCGTCGTCATCATCGTGAAATCAATGTCCATTATAAATTCACCGATTTTTTTGATTTTCTCTTCTTTGGTTTCCGTATCGTTGTGTTCCGCCATTTAATTTATCTCCCTTGTTCGAATGTTTATTATTAAGATTTTTTCGCCGGATCATTTTTTTTTCTGACAAAAAATCCTTTTTATAGATTACTACAAACTTCGCAAAAACTATCCGAAACTGTTACTCAAAAATATTGACATAAAATGCTTACGGCGGATGCGTCCGCCAAAAAGAAAGCGTCGTAAATTTAATTATTTGTTTGAAATGTTGTAATATCATCTGAAATTTAATCTCCGCCAAAAAAGGAAAAAACATTATGAAAATAAACCGCCGTGATTTTTTAGTTGCCGGAACTGCCGCCGGAATTTTAGCGAAAACCGGATTGCCGACGTTTGCCGCTGAAAATAATAATGACAAATTGAAATCTTCCGTGACGGACAAAAAAGTTTCCGTTTACACGACCGCCAAAGACACCCAGATGAAGATATCGGCGACTGACACGCTGGAATTCAAACCGATGGCGCAACCGCTGGAGACGCAAATTTGCGTGTTCGTCGAACCGAAACGCACGTTTCAGACTTTTATGGGAATCGGCGGTGCGTTGACGGACGCTTCGGCGGAAACTTTTGCGAAATTGCCGAAGGAAAAACAGGACGAATTTTTAACCGCGTATTTCGATAAAGACAAAGGAATCGGCTACAATTTCTCGCGCACGAACATTCACAGCTGCGATTTTTCGAGCGGAAGTTACACATATATTGACGAAGGCGACAAGGATTTGAAAACTTTCAACATCGAACACGACCGCCAATATCGCATCCCGTTCATCAAAAAATCCATCCAAGCCGCAGGCGGAAAACTGACGATGTTCGCATCGCCCTGGTCGCCGCCGCCGTTTATGAAAACCAACGGCGAAATGCTTCACGGCGGGAAATTAAAACCTGAATTCGCCGCGAGCTGGGCGAAATATTACGCGAAATTTATCAGGGCTTACGAAAAAGAGGGAATTCCGATCTGGGGAATTTCGGTGCAGAACGAACCGATGGCGACGCAACCGTGGGAATCGTGCGTTTACACGGCGGAAGACGAACGCGATTTTCTGAAAAATCATCTCGGACCGACGATGAAAAAAGAAGGTTTGGGCGACCGGAAAATCATCGTCTGGGATCACAACCGCGATCTGATCTACCAGCGCGTGAACACGATTATGAGCGACGCGGAAGCCGCGAAATATACAGATTACGTCGGTTTTCACTGGTATGAACCGTGGTCGGGCGGCGAAATGATGATTGATAACGTCAAGCTCGTTAACGAAACTTTCCCGGAAAAACCTTTGATTTTTACCGAAGGCTGCGCGTATCCGTTCAACTTGGAAAAGGTCAAAGATTGGGATTTGGGCGAACGCTACGGTTATTCGATGATAAACGATTTCAACAGCGGAACAGTTGCGTGGACGGATTGGAACGTTTTGCTTGATGAAACCGGCGGACCGAATCACGTCGGAAATTTCTGCTTCGCGCCGGTTCACGCCGACACGCGCACGGGCGAATTGATCTACACGAATTCTTATTATTACATCGGACATTTCTCGAAATTCATCAAACCCGGCGCGAAACGCATCGCCACCAGCCCGAGCCGCAGTGCGTTGCTTTCGACTTCGTTCTTGAATCCCGACGGCAAAATAATTACCGTCGTTATGAACAAAGGCGAAAAAGAAGTGCCGTATTTCCTGTGGATTGACGGGCAAGCCGCCGAAACGATGATTCCGGCGCGTTCGATTCAGACGCTGGTGATTTAACAGAACTATTTGCTCACCAAAATGCACGAGTAATTTTTGATGTAAATTTTACAAAAAAAGCGAACACAAAAGCACACGACTTTTGTGTTCGCTTTTTATATTAGCGTTTAACTATTGTGATGAATCATCTTCCGAATCGTCGGAAGAATCATCGAGGGAAATTCCGAAAATTTTCGGATTGTTGATAAAGTCCGTCAGTTTGTCGGGATCGAATTTTGCGCGGATAACGGTGGCTTCGTCGTTTTGGATCGTGACGAGGAAAATTTTGATGTTATTATTTTCCTCGCGCATATTCATATAAACCTGACTGCCGTTTTTAGAACGGACGCGCAAGATCGGACTCCAATCTTCGCTGAAAGCGTCGCGCATCACGCCTTTCATCTCGTCGTTGAGCGATTCGGGAGAAAACTGCAAACCGCGGAAAATTGTCATCTTGAAACTTTTAACTCCGGCGGGACGGGCGATTCCGACGACGGCGCGAGCCATCCACATAAACGGGATACTGAGTTTTTTCGCCTGATATTTTGTTTTCAGATGACTGCAAACCGCGTCGAATTCATTGCTTTTTGCTTCCGCGTTCGGAACTATCAAAGTAAATGCCAGAGCGAAAAACGTCAGCGCGATAAAGATTTTTTTGTGTATTTTCATTTTTTTCTATCTCCTTATTGATCGCCGGTTTTTTCGATCTCGATTTCGGGAATGCTCAATTTTCCGCCTAATTCGGCGAACGTTTCAATGTCAATCTCACCGACGACATTAACGACCGCGATGCTTTTGTTTTCCGAGATCAAAACGGTTACGCCGCTCACTTTATCGCCCGTGAACATCGTGTAAACGTCAATTTTCTGATTGTTCTTTTTACTGCGAACATTGACGAGTTTTTCCCAATTCGGCGTTTTAAGCTGTGAACGAATCGTTTCGACATCGCCGGCGTTGTATTCGTTGTCGTTTTCAAAGCGGTAAATTCTGACGTAAATTCCTTCGAGTCCTTTAACGGCTTCGGCGATTTTTTTATTGTCTTTGTTGTCAACTTTATTTAAAACATTCTTTGCGATATTCAAAATCTTGCCGTCAATGTTGACTTCGACAATATCGGCGGCGCGCGGTTCGAGAAATTTCAAATTGTCGAATTGAATACGCGCATTTTGGGCGTGCGCCAGAGAAAAAGCGGTCAGCATAAACGCCGCCAGTAAAACGATTTTTTTCATAAATTTATTCATAACGAATTGTTCCTTTTCTAAAATTTTTAAGTCTGCTCTTTTATCAGTAAACGATTTCTTTTTTTTCAATGCCCTGAACTTTATCTCTGACCAATTTAAATTTCGAACTCGTGATCGCCAGAGCGTTCATCAATTGGTCATAAGCGTATTGTTCTTCTTCGGTCAGCAAAATTTCCTCTTCGGGTGATTTGCTCTTCAAAGGTTTCGGAGTTTTAATTTTTTCGGCGACGGTTTCAACGTTCATTTGTGCCGGAATTTGTTTTTTTAATTTCGCCGGACGTCGTTCGATCTGCGGTTTCGCCGCAGCCGCAGATTTTTTCAAGATCGGTTTCTCAGAACGTTTTTTTTCCGGCGCAACATTTTCCGTCGTCGTTTGCGAATTTTCGGCGAAATCTTCACTTTTTATTTTGCTCGAAACATTTTTCGCATCGTTTTGCGAAACTTCCGTTTTTTCGATTTTCAAAATCTGAAAAATTCCGGCTGAAAAAACGACCAAACCGAGAACGGCGAAAGCGGTAAAAGCCAGCCGGAAAATATTTCGTCTTTTTCCCGGTCTTTCAAAATTTTTGTCCAGAACAAAAACTTTGGCGGGAAGTTCGGGCGGCGCGGCATCTTTTAAGCGAAACGCTTTCAAGACGTTTTCCAGATTTTCGATTTCCGGGTCTGAACCCGTTTTGTTCCACAGATAATCTTCTTTCATTTTATTACTCCGAAATGCCCAATTTTTGCCGCAAAAGTTTCATTCCTCTCGACAGATTTACTCTGACCGATTCGTGTTTTAATCCGGTTTGCTCGGCGATTTCCGCTCCGGTCAATCCTTCGACGAGCCGCAGGATCAATGTTTCGCTGTAAGTTTCGGGAAGCTCGCGGATCGCGTCCAAAATCTCGCGGGCTTCGTTTTTCGCGTCGCTCGTGAAACTCAAATCTTCCGAAAGTTCGACCGTCGGTTTATTGCGGCGGTGAAATTCGACCGCTCTTCGCCGCGCGATGCTCGCCAGCCAAGGACTGACGCGCTCTTTGTCGCGCAGCGTATGAAGTTTTTCGTAAGCGGTGATAAAAACTTCCTGCACGATGTCGGCGGCTTCGTCGCGCGGAACGCGAGCCAGAACGATCCCGTGAATCAGCGGCGAAAATTTGCGGTAAAATTCATCGAAAGCGTTTTTATCGTCCGCACAAACGCGCTCGACCAGATTTGCTTCTTCGGACGGTTTTTCTTCCGCCGCAAGCAATTCGGCTTTTTTGCGCCGCGCGGGGAAAAATAAATTTTGAATTATTCCGCTTTCAGACATTTTTTTCACAGAAACTTTTTGTTCGCCGTTTATAAAGACGTTTTAAAAATATAAAATGTTAACAGGTTGAAACGAAATTTTTTTGAAATAGTTTTGACGAAACAATTATTGCCGGGACGTTTTTCGTTTTCTTAAATCAAAATGAACAATCAAAATGCTTATAACAAATGGTCGAAAACTTATGACGCGATGGAAAATAAAACGCGCGATCTCGAAGCAGAGGCTCTGCGGGAAATGATTTCGGGCGAAAATTTAAATGTGTTGGAAATCGGCTGCGGAACGGGGAAAAATACCGAATTTTTGCAGACAAAAGCAAAATATCTGATCGGCGCGGATTTTTCCGAAGAAATGCTGGCGAAAGCGAAGGCGAAAATTACGGCGGAAAATGTCGAATTTAAGAAACTCGACTTGCGCGAAGATTGGGATTTTGCGGAAAATTCATTTGATCTGATAACTTGTTCGCTCGTTCTCGAACACATCGAAAATCTCGATTTCGTTTTCGATCAGGCGCGAAAAGTCCTAGAATCCGGCGGACTTTTTTACATCGGCGAACTTCACCCGTTCAAACAATATCAGGGAACGAAAGCGCGTTTTGAAACCGAAACGGGAACTTTTGAACTCGAATGTTTCGTCCATCACATTTCGGATTTTTTTGATGCGGCAAAGAAAAATAATTTTGAAATTATAGAATTAAAAGAATGGTTTGACGGCGACAAGAAAACGCAGATTCCGCGTCTTCTGACGATGATTTTCAGAAAAACGAATACATAAAAAAAAGACGATTTCCCCGAATCACAGCGGCGGTTTATTTGGTAGAACCGGGAGAAATCGTTTCAAATATTTTCTCCATTTTATTCATAAATTCTTCCCAATTTTCCTGTGATGACATTATATTCTTGTTTCCCAATTCTGAAAAATCTTTAATCCTTGAGAGTATGTCGGCAGGAAAATCAGGCGGCGCGTTCAAAGTCAATTGCTTAATTTCCAGTAAAGTTTTCTTAACGCGATTTTCATCAAATTTGCTAAGATCAACTTCTTCTTCGGAAGATACATTTATAAATTGGCGGGAGATTTCGGCAAAAAGTCTGCCGAGTTCGAATTGCCATAATTCGGAAGTATTTAATTTTGCTTTGATCGAAGAAATTACTTTTTCTATTATTGCAAGCCGTTCTTTGGACGATAATTTTTGCAACGAATTGAGCGGAGCCAAATCGCCGGAAAAGTTCGAGAATTCTTCGATGGAGTTTTTTATAGCATCGTCAGATTCAAAAACTTTATGGAAAACAAGTAAATCATCAGCCGAATTTTTCATTGTGAAAAGAAAAGTTCCCAAGCCGAAAACTTTTACTTTATCTTCATTCGATACGTCATCTGTAAAATTATAGACGATAATTCCCGTTACTCTAACGGGTTTTCCCGCAAGTAATGTCGGCGCAAATGTAGATTTCAGCGCGGCTTGTTCGGCGGCTTTTCTAAGCTCGGCGTTTTCGATTCCGCTTACGGCTTTAGCGGAAATTACCTTTCCCGTTTCATCAATTAAAACATTTACATTGATATTTCCGCCGATTCCGTCCTTTTTTATTTTGTCGGGAAAATCAGGTTTCGGCAGAGAAAGAGCCGAGCCGTTGATAACTTTATTAACGGGTTTTTCGTTTTGTTCGGTTTGTGCCGACGCATTAACGAAGAAAACTGCGAAAACTAAACAGCAAAATACAAGAATTTTTACTAGATTATTCATAAAATTATTTGATATAAACTGCGCTGAGTGCTGACAATAATTTATCACAAATGGGTTGTAAAAATAGCAAAAATACACGAACGCGGTAAAATATTCCGGTGAAAAATAAAAAATCCGGCGTTTTGCATCGGTAGCGGTTTTGTGATGAAATTTACCGTTTATGAGTCACAAAATTTTTATCGCCGGTTCGGGCGGAATCGGAAAAGCGGTCGCCATTCTTTTGCGTGAATGGTCGGAATTTGAACTGGAAATTTTTCTCGGCGACGTTTCGGAAATCGCTTTGGAAAAATCTAAGGAATATGTTTTGCGGAATTCGGATAAAACTTCAAAAGTGAACACGGTTTTGATGCCGTTTGAAGGAATCAGCGACGAGATGAAAACGGCGTTCGAGGAATGCGAAGTTTTGCTCGATTGTTCGCCCGGTTCGCAGGCTCCGAAGATGGCGCAGTTTGCGGTGGATTTTAAGATGCACTATGCGAATCTGACCGAATATGTTGCGGAAACCGACGCGATCATCGAGATTGCGAAAGATGCGGAAACGGGATTTATTTTGCAGACCGGACTTGCGCCGGGATTTATCAATGTTCTGGCGGTTTCGCTTTATAATCAATTTGTCGAGCGTTGGGAAAACGAAAATGTCGAGCGCATCGGAATGAAGGTCGGCGCACTTTCGACTCACGCGCACGCGCCGCATTTTTACGGTTTTACTTGGTCGCCGATCGGTGTGGCGACGGAATATATCAAAACTGCGCGCGTTACGCGAAACGGAAAAAACGTCAATCTCGCGTCTTTGTCCGAGCGCGAACGAATCGTTATCAACGGTTATTTTTACGAAGCCGATTTAACGAGCGGCGGCGCGGCTGATCTGCCGGATTATTTCAGCGGGCGCGTGAAAGATTTGGATTATAAAACTCTGCGTCACGTCGGTCATTACGATTGGGTTGAAAGTTTAATCAAAAAAAATCCGCTCGACGGAAATCTGCCGAAGAATCTGGAAAACGAAATGCTGGAGAAAATCCCGTCGGTTGATGAAGATTTTGTTTTGATTCACGCATCGGTTGACGGTTTCGACAAAAACGGTCGCCGTCGAATGGTCGAAAAAGCATTTCATATTAAGCCTTTGGAAATAAACGGTCATTATTTGCGGGCGATTCAGACGACGACCGCCGCGCCACTTTGCGAATCGGCGATGATGCTTTTGAGCGGCGAATATAAAGGAATCGTTCTGCAGAGCGCGATTAATCCGAAGGAATTTATGAACGGGAATTTCGTCAAAAGAGTTTATAAATCATAATTTTATATATTTTTTGCGCTGAATTTTATACAATCGAATTATTATGAACGAAGAAACTATAGACAACGAAGAAAACGGCGAAGAAAGAGAAGATTCGCTGAAAGAAAACCTCGAAGCCGTCGGGCAGATGATAATCGGCGGGATCGAACAAGTCGGCGGAATTATCACGGGCGACGGCATCACGCGCAAGGAAGGCGAATATAATCTCGATGCCGGAACTATTCATCAGGAAGTCAACAAGGACTTGACGGCGAGCGACGACGAATACGAAGAAACGAAAGATTAAACCGCATAAATGAGCGTTTCGACGATTTTTTTTAACGACAAACAACGGCTCAGAAGCGGTTGGCGCGTCGCGCTGTTTTTGGCGGCGTTCTTGATTCTTTCCAGTTTGATTATCGGCGGAGCCGTTTCATTATTAATGGTTTTGCCCGTCGGATTTACGCAGGAAAGTTTACTTTTTTACGCGATTTCGTTTAGCATTTCGACCGTAGTCGCTTTAATTTTAAGTTGGATTTTCGGGAAATATCTCGAAGGTTTGCCGTTTCGCGCACTCGGCGCGTGGTTTACTAAAAACTGGCTCAAAGATTTGATTTTCGGTTTTGTGACCGGCGCGGCGACGATTTGTTTTTGCGCTTTGATTGCGTATTTATCCGGCGGTTTAAGGTTTGAATATAATAATGCGGGATTTTCGGCAGTCGGTTTAACGCTCGGAATTTCGCTGCTGATCTTTATCGGCGGCGCGGCATCCGAGGAAACATTTTTTCGCGGTTACATTTTTCAAACTTTGACAAGAGCGAAACTCGGCTGGTTCGCCGTGCTTTTCACGTCAATTTTATTTGCCGCCGTTCACGCAGATAATCCGGGCGCGAATTATCTGTCGTTGATTAACACATTTATCGCCGGATTATGGTTTGCCGTCGCTTATCTGAAAACGAGAACTCTATGGATGCCGTTCGGAATTCATCTGGCGTGGAATTGGTTTCTCGGTTCGATTCTCGGCATACAAGTCAGCGGAATTTCCGATTTGACGACCGCGCCGCTTCTAAAAGCGAACGATTTCGGTCCCGCGTGGCTGACCGGCGGCGATTACGGACTCGAAGGCGGTTTAGCCTGCACAATCGCCATTATACTTTCTATTGTTTTGCTCTGGTTCACGCCGTTCATCAAACCGACCGAAGAAATGCTCGAATTAACCAACAGGGAAAAAGATTCGCTAAATTCCGCAGACAAATATAAATAAATATTTTTGCCGATTATTAATTTGTTCATCTCATAAATTTCCGCCTTATCGCCAAAGCCAACAGCGCGGCTTGCAAGGGCGCGAAGATCGTTTCGGCAATGACGAAGGAACGCATCAGCCAGTCGGCGGGTTTAGGTTCGGGACGTTGTAAGGCTGCGACGTTTATGCTGTGAATTATCGCATCGCATACATTCATTCCACCTTTATACTGTTGAAAACGCAGTTGGTCGCACGATTTTTGAATGATTGTTTTTTCCGTCGTCTGCGTAGTCGAAGAATTGCTGTAATCAAAATTGGCAAAAGGCATCGCATAGAGCAGAGCAAAAAAGCCAAGAATAATTGCCAAAACCAACGCCGCCCGCCGCCAATTTTCGCCGTAACCGCTCGACAATTTATAAAAGTTGTGCAGATTAAAAAATCTTCGCCAACCGCTATGTTCGAGCCGCCGCGTTTCCATCGCCATGTAGCGAAACTTCGAGGCTTCTTCATAACGATTATTCTGTTCAGCGTTATCGGCAAGTCGTCGGCTGGCAACTTCGAGCAGATGTTTTCTCGAATCTTTTATCCCGCGCTCTTTCAGGCTTTCGAGTTCGCGCCCGATGTTTTCATTCCCGTTTTCGGCTTTGACGTTTTCCCATTTAATATCGGTAAAAACAAATTTCCGCGCATCAACATTAACAAACCAATTTGGTTGAAGCCGAACTGTATGAAACGAAACACGGTCAGCTTTCTCGAACGCGGCTTCCTGAAAATCGAATTTGCTGTGCAAACCCTGACGAAGATTACTAAACCGCAAATAACCTTCAGCGGTGCAGTATTGAAAATTGGCGTTACTAGCAAAAAAGGAGCGGCGAAAGAAAACATCTGATTTGTCCTCGAAAACTGCGGACTCGAAGGTAATAAAATTTCTAAATCTTGCGCGGTCGAAAAAAACTTTTTTTGTAAATTTAGCTTGTTGAAAAGAAGTGGAATTTGTCTTGCTGAATTTCGTTCGTGTGAAATCAGCGAAAGCCGAAAATGTCGCCTCACTGAAATAAGCGACAGCCGAAAATGTCGTCTCACTGAAATAAGCGACAGCCGAAAATGTCGCCGAACTGAAATAAGCGACAGCCGAAAATGTCGCCGAACTGAAATAAGCGTCAGCCGAAAATGTCGCCGAACTGAAATAAGCGATAGCCGAAAATGTCGCCGAACTGAAATCAGCGACAGCCGAAAATGTCGCCGAACTGAAATCAGCGACAGCCGAAAATGTCGCCTCACTGAAATAAGCGTCAGCCGAAAATGTCGCCGAACTGAAATAAGCGACAGCCGAAAATTTATATCGGGAGAAACTTACCCACGAAGGAAACCATACATAACGAAAGTCATACCTGATCTTCCATCTCTCAGCTTCTCTTTCTTCTTCGGGGAGATTTTCGACGCGCTTTAATTCTTTCTCGATCTTTTCAAGACGTTCCTTGAACTTTACCGCGAATTTTTCGGCTTTTTCTTTGGTGGGAAGATGAAACAGGCAATAATGTTTGCCGTCGGTGTGTTCGGTCGGCGGTTCGTCGTTACAGCAGACGTTTGCGCGAATATCATCAACTTCCCAAACTTCAACTTTATCGTGAATACGGCATTGCGGAATTTCTTTGATTTCGGCTTGAAGCGGGCGATTTTTTTGTGCGGTATTCGTTCGCTTTTTCGGTGTTTCGGGGTTGGCGGCGGATTCGGTTGCGGGTTTTCGGGTTTTTTCCGGCATCGTTGCGTTTTCTCCTGATCTTGGAAAATTGATGATTCGCTCAAAATAATAGCATAAAACGGCGCGGCGAAGGGAAGTTTTTTTTGCGGGAAATGCCTGCATTTGAAGCGTTGGGGCAAGTCCTGAAAGTAAAAGTGCCTGCACTAAATAAAAAAGTGCAGTCCTGAAAGCAAAAGTGTCTGCACTAAAAGTAAAAGTGCAGTCCTAAAAGTAAAAGTGCCTGCACCAAACAAAAAAGTGCAGTCCTGAACTGAAAAGTGCCTGCACTAAACTGAAAAGTGCCTGCACTAAATGAAAAAGTGCCTGCACTAAACTGAAAAGTGCAGACATTTTTTTACAAGCTATCTCGAAAACAGTTTTCAGGTTCTGTTGACATAAGAGGTTTTATCGCTGAAAGCGACAGATTTAACAGCGTCGGGTGCAAACCCGACGTTAGTTGTAAAAAGTTCGACACTTTCAGCGTCGGATTGATTTTTCATTATATTCGTCGGGTTTGCACCCGACGCTATCGAATTTGTCGGCTTCACCGACTTTTTGCTTAGGTTAACAGAATCTGGTTAAACTCATAAATTTTTCTCCGAAAACGGGGAATTTGCCGCGTGTTGCTTGTCAAAAGGGATTTGACGGGTTTATAATAATTTCGAATTTAAGACAACCGTATAGTTAAAATTTAAACTGGGGCAAAGTTGGTTTTCAAAAAAAACCGATTGATGTTTGCCGTCGGTTTTTATCGGTTTTGGCTGTGCGGTCTTTTTATTTTCAAAATAAATCAAGATAAAAAGGAGAATAAAAAATTATGCCGGTTAGAGAAGTTATACCGCAAAACAGGGAAGCGTTTGCGGTTTGGTTTGCGAATTTTATATTGAATCTGCCCGCGTTGGCGGCGAAATACGGGATTGATGCGGCGAAGGTTGCCGCATTGGAAACCGATAACGGTTGGGTGCAGTATTGGGTTCCGGCGCGTGATACGGCGCGGCAGCAGGACAGGCAGATTTCCGATTATATGAGCGGCATTATCAAGGGCGAACTCGGCGCGCCCGCGATTGGAAATCCGGCGTGGACACTGCCGCCGGATCAGCCGCAACCCGTGCCGCCCGGAATAGAAAAACGAATCCGCGAAGTTATCAACGAGATAAAATCGCAAAAATCCGTCTTTACCAAAGCCGACGGCAACCTGCTCGGAATTTTGTCGCCCGAAGAACTGGAAAAGACCGAAAACAACTACTCGGCGGAGCTTTTCAATATTCATCCGACGGCGAATTACGGCGTGAAAACCGATTTCCGAAAATACGGAATGGATGCCGTCAAAGTCGAAGTCCGTCACAAAGGCGGCAATTGGATGCCGATTGCATTTCTGACTAAAAGCCCCGGCATTTTCAACGTCAACCCGCAAACCGTCGGCGATGCCGAACAAGTCGAACTACGCGCCGTCTATATCAAGAACAATCAACCCTTCGGCAATTATTCGCCGGGTTACACGGTAACGGTCGCGCCGTAATTCAATGATAAATGGTGAATAGTAAACGGTAAATTATTTCCTCCATTTACCATTTACCATTTACCATTTAGAATTAATCTATGAGCAATTTATTTCATCTGGCATTTCCCGTTGACGATCTGGACAAGGCGCGGGAATTTTACGGTTCGGTTTTGGAATGCGAAGAAGGCAGAAGTTCGGCGCAATGGATTGATTTTAACCTGTTCGGACATCAGATAGTCGCGCATCTCGCGCCGGAAGCGGTCGGGATTCGACATAAAAACGAGGTTGATGCCGATCACGTTCCCGTCCCGCATTTCGGGATCGTTTTGCCGATGGACGAATTCAAAACGCTCGCCGATAAACTGAGATCGAAAAACGTCGAATTCATCATCGAACCGAAAATCCGTTTTGAAGGCGAGGTCGGCGAACAGGCGACGATGTTTTTTCTCGATCCTGCGGGAAACGCGCTCGAATTCAAAGCCTTTGCGGATTTTTCTCAGGTGTTTGCAGTTATCAGTTAACAGTTATCAGTTACCAATAATTATTTTGATAACTGATAACTGTTGACTGTTAACTGTTAAAATCCGAACGCCAAACCGACGCGCCCGTTTCTGTCGAATGTGCGGAAACCGTTTTCGTAATAATCGTCGCCGAAGACGTTTTCAACCGTCCCGAACACACGCAGATTCAGTTTTTCATTATTTAGCGGGAAAGTATAACCCGCCGTTACATCGCCGCGGCGGTTGCCGTCGAAGCGATAGATGTATGAATTAAACGTCGTGTTGCTGTAGATCGGCGCGAGATAATCGCTCGATGCGAGAAAATCGAAATTTACCCAGAATCGCTCAAATCTCTGCGTCGCCGTCAGCGTGATCTGATGTTTCGGAATGCCGAGCGTTTCGATAATTCGACTGCCGGAAACCTGCGGAATTCGCTGGTCGCTGTTGGTGAATGTGTAGGACGCGAAAATGTCGGTCGAACCCGTCGGCGCAATTCGTCCGCTGAATTCCGCGCCGCGTGCGATGCCGCCTTTCGTGTTGAGATAACCGCCGCTGCGACCGAACGGATCGGGCGACGGCAAAGTTCCGTAACCGATGGTTTCGAGCAGGCGCGTGTAAAAATAAGTTGCGGTTAGCTTCGCGCGGTTTTTGAAAATACTTTGTTCGATTCCCGCGTCGAACGCTATCGTGCGTTCGGGTTTGAGATTCGGATCACCGAGCGCGACGAATCCCGGGCGCGGAAACGTCGTGAAATAAGTTCCGAGCCGCTCGTAAAGCGACGGAATCCGATAACCGTTGCCGACGTGACCGCGAATTTTCGTCCCGGTTTTGTCGAAAAAGTAAGAAACCGCGCCGTCGAATGTGTAAGCGTTCGGCGGCGTTTCGATGTTCAAATTAGAAAAAGGCGCGTTCGCCGAACTGAATTCCGGCTGGTCAACATTGAAAAACTGAGCGCGAAAACCGCCCGCGAATTGCAATTTATTATTAAAAAATTGAAGCAAATCCTGCGCGTAAAACGTGTTGCTCGACTGTTTTGCCCGCGTGAAAAAATTGCCCGCGCCGCTCGGCGTTAAACCGTCGTTGCCGTATTTTTCATTTTCAAATTCGTAACCGACAGTTATTTCGTTGGCGCGGTTCGGTGTCCAATTAAAATGCCCGTTCGCCGTGTTTATCGTGCCGTCGAAAAGGGAAGTTGACGCGCTTTGAAACCCGATTCCTAAAATGCCGTTATTGTTTTTGCGCGAGGTTTTCAAACCGGAATAATGACCTTGGAAAACGAGTTTGTCGTTGAAAACGTGAGTCAGAACGATCTGCCCGTTAAAGAATTTCGATTTCTGATTATTGTCGGGATCGTTTCGGTCAAAAACAAAGTTCACGCCTTGCTTTGCATCAATGATCGTCGCGTTTGAAGCAGGCAAAATGCCGAATGTGTCGGGACTGGAATTCAGACGAACATAAGCGTCGGACACGAAAAAACGCGCCGAGATATTCGTGTTTTGAAACGGATTATATTCGATGCGCGACTGAAAATTCGTATTGTGCGCGTCGTCTTCGCCGTCAATTCCTTTCGTGTAAACCGTGCGCGACGCGCCGATGTTAAAGCCGAATTTTCCGTCGTCCGTGCCGTAAGAAGTGTTGCCGCGAAAACGTCCGAGACCGTAACCGCCGAACGCGCCGCTGACGTTGCCGTGAAAACCGCTTGCCGGTTTCGGCGTTTGAAAATCAATCGTCCCGCCGATGGCGTTCGTGCCGTAAAGCGACGAACCCGAACCGCGCAAAACTTCAATGCGCGAAACGCTCGTCAAAGTAAAATCCGACAAAAACGCCGAAGCATCGCCCGTGATCGCGCTCGCGTCCCGAAAACGAATCCCGTCAATCAAAACCGCCGTGTCCTGATTTCTCAAACCGCGAGTTTTAATGCTCGCCGTTCGACCGAATCCGCCCAATTGCTGAACGCGAAAACCCGGAATTGTTCTGAGAGTTTCCGGCAAAGCAAAATCCGCACGGTCGCGCATTTCCTGAGCATCAATGATGTTGACGGTTTTTGAAATTTCGCCGTCAACTTGCATCGTGCCGGAAGCGACTATCGAAACTTCGCCGAGCAGAGCCGGACGAACGGCGGATTCTCCTTCTTGAGAAACGAGTTTTCCATTTTTGATAACGACGATTCCGCTTTCTTCTTCGCCGGATGAATTAGAATAAACTATCGTATAAACTCCGTCCGCAACGCCCGCAAAATTAAATTCTCCGGCGGCATTCGTCTGCGTCGAAAACCATTTTGTCGGATCGGCGGCGGAAATTATTTTCACTTCGGAATTTGAAACGGCTTTTCCCGCCGTTTTTCGCTCATACAGCGTTCCCGTAATAATCGCGCCCGTTTGCGCCGATATAATAGTTGTTAAAAAACAAATTAAACTTAAAACTTTTATAATTCTCATAAATTCTCCTTTCCGCCCAGCGCGGACAATGGTTTTTCCCTTAACAAACGGACAAAGTTCCAGACTTTTTCAGTTATCAGTCAACAGTTATCAGTTATCAAAAATTTTACTGATAACTGATAACTGTTGACTGATAACCGTCCTCACTGTTGCGTGGGCAGTCGCGGACTTTCACCGCGTTCCTTTGTTTCGCTTGTCAGCCGTTGGAACGCCGTCAGCTTGACGGCAAAGATTGCGCGAGCAATCTAAAATGTTCGGGTTAGTTCAAGTTTGAATTTGCCCGGACGTTTCTTTTGAACGCTTGCGCGTCCATTGCCGCCAAGATGGACGGCGTTCCGTTTAATAGAGCGTCGTTACTCTAATATTTCTGCTCGCCGGATTTTCGTCCAGCAAGACTTTTACGCCGAAGATTTCTTGTAAATTTTCTCCGGTCAAAACTTTTCGCGGTTCGCCTTTGGCGGTTATTTTGCCGTTTTTGATCAAAATAATTTCGTCGGCAAATTCCGACGCGAGATTAAGATCGTGCGTTATCAAAACCGCCGACGAATTGCCGTCTTTACATTTTTCGCGGACGATCTTGAACATCAACGCCTGATGCGACAGATCGAGATTCGTCGTCGGTTCGTCGAGCAGTAGAATTTTCGTCTGCGTCGCTAATGCACGCGCCAAGATAACTCTCTGCCGTTCGCCGCCCGAAAGACGGTTCATCAGGCGGTCTTCGTAATTTTTCAAATCGCACAATTCCAGACAATCAACCGCGATTTGCAAATCTTTTTCCGTTTCCCAACCGAAATTCGTGCCGTGTGCAAAACGTCCCGACAAAATAAATTCCAAAACCGAAACGGGAAATTTCGTTTCATTTTCCTGCGCGATTACGGCGATTCGCTTTGCAATCTCGCGCCGCGAATAACTTTTAATATTTTCCCCGTCAAGCAAAATCTCGCCGCTTGCGGTCGGCAAACTCGCGTTCAAAGATTTCAGAAGCGTAGTTTTTCCCGCGCCGTTCGCGCCGAGAATGGCGATAATCTTTCGCGGTTCGAGCGCAAAGGAAATATCCTGCACGACCGCACAAACGCCGTATTTTATTGAAATGTTCTGAACGTCAAGCATTTTTCTTTGCCACGAACAGACACGAAAGAACACGAAAAATTTTATTGATTTCCTTTCGTGAATTTTCGTGTCTGTTCGTGGCTAATTCCTTCTCAAAAGCCAAATAAACATCGGCGCACCGATCAACGCCGTGATCGCGCCGACGGGCAATTCTCTCGGCGCGATTGCCGTCCTCGCGATTGTGTCCGCCGCGACGACGAAGATTGCGCCCGCGACTGCCGAAAACGGAACAACTAAACGATTATCGCTGCCGACCGAAAGACGGACGAGATGCGGCACGATCAAACCGACATAGCCGACCGAACCGCTGGCGGCGACGGAAATTCCGACGAGCGCGGACGCGGTGGCGAAAATTATCAAACGAACACGCCGGACTTCAACGCCGAAATCGAGCGCGTCGCGTTCGCCGATCATCATCAGATTTAACGCCCGCGCCTGCGAAGTCAGAATTATCGTGCCGATAACGACGGCGGCGAAAGTCAGATAAAAACCGCTTTTCGTCGCCTGCGAAAGATCGCCGAGCAGCCAGAATGTAAAAGAACGAAGTTTCGCCGCGTCCAAAAGGGAAGTCAGCAAAACGATGATTGACGAAAGAAACGTCGTGACGATCACGCCGGACAAAACCAATCTCTCGACGCTCATTCCGGCGCGTGATTTCGCCATCTGATAAACCGAAAACGTCGCCGTTCCCGCGCCGATGATCGCCATAACCGGACGCGCCGATTCAAATCCCGCGAAAAACACGAACGCGAGCATCGTTCCTAAAGCCGCGCCGTTTGAAACGCCCAAAAGATACGGTTCGGCGAGCGGATTTCTCAAAAGCGACTGCAATGCCGCGCCCGCAATCGCCAAAGACGCGCCGACCGTCGCGCCGAGCAAAACTCTCGGCAAACGAATGTCCCACAAAATCGTGCTTTGCGAATCGGTCAATTCAAAGAACTGTAATTTTTCACTTCCGAAATAAGTACCGCAAAGTAAAGCGATCGCCAACAAAATTAAAAGCAAAACGCCGAAACGAAAACCTCGAACTTTGAACTTTGAACTTTGAACTTTGCTCATTCGTGCAAATCCTTCGCAATTATTTCGAGTGCGTCAACCAAACGCGGCGACGGGCGCGAAATTATGTCGGCGTTTATTTTGAAAACTTTACCGTTTTTCACCGCACTTGAATTTTTGAAAACTTCGTTCGGCGCGGAATTGTTTTCGCTTTCCGACAAAATTATCGCGTCGGGATTTAATGCCAACGCAGTTTCTTTGCTGATCTTCGGATATGCAGTTTCAACGTCTTTCGTCACCGATTCGCCGCCCGCACGATTTATTAAGTCCGTAATAAACGATTCTTTGCCGATCGTGTAAAGCGAATCTTTATCAATCTGCACGAAAACTTTTATTTTCGGTTTGTCTTTTACTTTGTTTTCGACGGCGGAAACGCGCGTCTTTAGTTCGGAAATCAATTTTTCGGCTTTTTCGCTTGTTCCGAATAATTCGCCGAATGTTATCAGGTTTTTGAAAACGTCGTCCAGATTTTTCGGGTTCGTAACGTAAACGGCGATGTTTTGTTTTTCTAAAGTGTTTGTGAAATTTTCGAGTTGCGAAGCGGTCGAAACGAAAATAACTTGCGGTTTCAGCGCGATTATCGCTTCGAGATTTGGCGTTTGCGTGTCGGAAACTTTCTGGATTTTTTCGGCTTCGGGCGGATAATTGCAAAACGTCGTTACGCCGACGAGTTTGTCGCCCGCACCGATGGCGAAGATATTTTCCGTCAGATTCGGCGCGAGCGAAACGGCGCGTTCGATGTTTTGCGGAATTTTTACAGTTCTGCCGAGGTCGTCTTTTACTTCTTGCGTTGAAGGACTATTGTTTGCCGTTTGGTTCGCAGTTCGGCAACCCGCGAAAAGCAACAGCAAAATCGCCAAAACACAGCAGATTTTGGATGTAAAAAGTAATTTTCCGTAAATCTTGATCAAAATAAAAAATCCCGCCTTTTAATACGTTCCGAAACGACAGAAAATAAAAAGACGGGACGGTTTTATTCCAAAAATGGAGAAAATTACCCAACCTTTAACGTCTTGACGCGAAACGTATTAACGGCTAAAAAGTTTCGTGCAGGTTTCCTGACTTCCGATTTCGGATTTTAGATTTCGGATTTCGGATTTATTCTTTACTGATACAATCCAAAATCAAAAATCAAAAGTCTAAAATCGCTTCACAGTGGCGCGACCGTGCGTGATTTTCACACGCTTTCCCTGAATTGCCGAATTAAAAAACGGCATCCTCGAAACTATAAAATATGGCAAATAACAAAAAACAACACCAGAATTTGATGTAACGAGAAAACTATCAATTAAGGGCGAAAATGTCAAAAGCGTATAGGCGGACTTGAAATTATCCTTCGGGCGCGACATTCTGTTAAGATAAATTTATGGCAAGATACGATAATGTGGTGGCGGTTATACTTGGCGGCGGCGCGGGAACGCGGCTTTTTCCTTTAACCAGAGAGCGGGCGAAACCGGCAGTTCCTTTAGGCGGAAAATATCGCTTGATTGATGTCCCGATTTCCAATTGTATAAATTCTAATATCACTCAAATTTTCGTTTTGACGCAGTATAATTCAGCTTCTTTGAATCGTCACATAGCGCGGACTTACAGGTTTTCGACGTTCTCTTCCGGCTTTGTCGAAATTCTCGCGGCGGAACAAACCAAGGAAAGCGAGGAGTGGTTTCAAGGCACGGCGGACGCGGTGCGCCAGGTGTTGATTCATTTGAGAGGATTGGAAGTCGAAAATCTCGTAATTTTGAGCGGCGACCATCTTTACCGGATGGATTACCGCAAATTTTTGCGCCGTCATTTTGAAACGAAAGCGGACGTAACGATCTCCGTGATTCCGTGTGAGCAGCGCGACGCGGAAGGATTCGGACTTTTGAAAACCGATGGGGACGGACGAATTATCGAATTTAAGGAAAAACCGAAAGGCGACGCGCTCGAATCAATGAAAGTTGATACGACGCGCTTCGGTCTGTCGGAAGACGAAAGTGCGAAACGTCCGTATTTGGCTTCGATGGGAATTTATATTTTCAAATATAAATATCTGGTCGAACTACTGGAAAAAGACAAATCGTGGGTTGATTTCGGGCGTGAGATAATTCCCGCCGCTATCGAAGAGGCGAACGTTCAGGCGCATATTTTCAATCAATACTGGGAAGACATCGGAACGATTCGCGCATTTTACGAAGCAAATCTCGATCTGGCGCGACCGTTGCCGAAATTCAATTTTTTCAATACGAAAGCACCGATTTACACGCGCAGCCGTTATCTGCCGCCGTCGAAAATGCACGATTGCGAAATCACGAATTCGATGATCAGCGAAGGCTGCATCCTGCACGGAGTTTTTGCCGACGGTTCGATCATCGGTTTGCGAAGCCGAATAGATGCAGGCACGAGAATTGAAAATTCGATAATTATGGGCGCGGATGAATTCGAGAGTTTCAAAATGATTCAAAGAAATGCCGAAAAAGGAATTCCGCACGTCGGAGTCGGCAAAAACTGCATTATTCGCCGCGCAATCATTGATAAAAACGCCCGCATCGGAAACGATGTAAAACTCGTCAACCGCAATAATGTAAACGAAGAAGACGGCGCGGACGGCAGTTATTACATCCGCGACGGAATCATTCTTATTCCGAAAAACGCGGTTATAAAAGATGGTGCGGTGATTTAGAAATTTGTCCTAAAACGAAAAGTGAAGGCACTAAATACTTTAGCAATCTTCACTTTTTACTCCGGTGCAAACAAAATTTTATTTCTTCAATTTACGCTTTAAAGCGTTGACGAATTTGTTCAATTCGCTCACGCCGAGCAGTTTGGCGGCGACGAAAAATGTGATTCCGCCGAGAATTATCGGCACGAATACTTCGATCATTTTCACGGAAAGAGATTTGATGCCGAGTTGAGCGAACAAATATTGGTAACTGAAATAACATACGACCGACATAATCGCGGAAGCGACGGCGATCTTTATAAATGATTTGAAAATCTCGCCGCCGTTTATTCTGCCGATGCGTTTTTTCATTATCAGGATCAGCGCGAAAAAGTTGACGAGCGCGACGCACGATGTCGCCAAAGCGACTCCGGCGTGTCCGTAACCGTTCGGATATTCCGGCGTTACGCCGTAATTCGAGAAAAGATTCAAAAAGAAATAACACGCGCCCGCGTTGATGACGATTGAGCAAAGTGCGATTATCATCGGCGTTTTAGCGTCATCGAGCGCGTAAAATGCGGGCGACAAAATCTTGATCGCCGCGTAACCCGTCAAACCGATCGAATAAGCCGCAAGCGCGTAAGCCGTCATCGGAACGTCCGATTCTTTGAACGCGCCGCCGTGTGAATAGATCAGGCGAATGATCGGTTGACCGAGAACGACCAAACCGCACGCCGACGGCAATGTGAGCAGAAAAACGAGACTGATCGAACTCGAAAGCGTATCGCGGAATTCGCCCATTTTTTTCAAACTGACCATCCGCGACAAAACCGGAATCGAAGCCGTCCCGATTGCCACGCCGAAAACGCCGATAGGAAATTGCATCAGGCGAAACGAATAACTGAGCCACGAAACGCCGCCGACGATGCTCGTTACGAAAAATGTATTTATCAAAACATTTATCTGCACGGCGGACGTGCCGATGATCGCCGGAGCCATCAAACGCCCGACTTTTCGCACGCCTTGATCGGTGAAACTCAGCAGCGGCGTAAAACGAAAACCGACCTTGTAAAGCGACGGCAGCTGCATAAAAAACTGCGACGCGCCCGCGATCAGAGTTCCGATTGACATTCCGATAATCGCCCATTGCGCCGCGTCCGACGGAAATGCGCCTTTCGCTCCTTTTTCCCAAACTCCGCCGCTGAGCCAAAACGCCAAACCCAAACCGAAAAAGATCGAAACGATATTAAAAACCGTCGAAGCCGAAGCCGGAACGCCGAAGTTTCCCTTCGTGTTCAAAACGCCCATCGCCAACGCCGCCATCGCCACAAATAAAATAAACGGGAACATTATCTGCGTCATCGTCGTCGCCAAAGCCGCGATTTCGGGCGGAAATCCGCTGGCGATTAAACCGACGATCTGCCCCGAAAATATGATTCCGAGAACGGTGATAACGCTTAAAACGACGACGAGCGCGTTGAGAACGAGACTGGCGAGTTTCCACGCTTCTTCTTCGCTTTTTAAAATTTGATAATCGGTAAAAACCTTAACGAATGCGGCGGAAAGCGCGCCTTCTGCAAACAGATCACGCAAAACATTCGGAATCCGAAAAGCGACCTGAAAAGCGTCATAAAGATAACCCGCGCCGAAATACTGCGCGAAAACCATTTCTCTGACCAAGCCTAAAACGCGCGAAAACATCACGGCGATAGAAACGATGCCCGCACTTCGTGCGACACTTTTTTGTCCGCTTTTTTCAGGTTCGGGGATTTCTTTGTCGGTGTGCGGTTCGGCTAATTCTTCGGGTTGTTCTTTATTCGGAAATGTGTCTTCGATTTCACTCATTTTTTGTTAATGCAAAAATCAAAAGTATAAAGTAAAAAAAGCAAAAGAAAAAAGGCAAAAGTAAAGAATTATATCTAAACTTTTGCCCTTCGATTTTACTTTCCGGCTTTAATTTTTATTTTGTGATTTTCGGATAAACCATCCGGCTTTGCGCCAGCCGCGAATCGTGTGAAGGCGCGTCATATTTGATCGGTTTCGCGCCGCCGTTGAGTGCCTGAACAAGAGCGACATAAGAATTTTGGAAACTTCTGAAACGTCCGACACCGCCTTTCATATTGAAAATTACAAAATAAAGTTTTCCGCGCCGCGTGTTAATCTCGCCGCACAACGCGCTGACTCCGCCGTCGGTTCGCGGCAAAGTTCCTGTTTTTCCGATTACGCTGCCGCGCACGTAAGGATCATTAAAACGGTTTTTCAAGGTTCCGTCGTCAATTCCCGCCACCGGCATAATATCGGCGAATGTCATTTTATTTTTCTTGAGTTCCGCATCTAAAACGCGCAGAGTTTTCATCATCGCGTTCGGCGTTACGCGATTGACTCCCAAACCGCTCGTCGTCGCCAGAACCATTTCGTTCGGATCGAATCCGGCGTTAATTTGCGCCACGCGGGCGACTGCATACGCGCCGCCGAGCATATCGCCGAGACGGTGCGCCAGGAAATTATTTGAATAACTCAGACAAACTTTAACGATCTCGCGCAGCGGCGCGGATTCGTGCGAAAACAAAAGTCTCGCGTTGGTCGGTAATGTCTGAACATACGAACTTCCGCCGAACGTCAAACTCGGCGAAGGCGAAACTTTTCCGAGTTTCTTCGCATTTACCTGAAATTTCGACCAAGCCGTATTTGCCGCCGAATTTCGTTTCGATGCGTCCATTACAGCCAGTAAAGTGCTAGCCGAACGCACCGCCGAATCGCTGTAACTCATCGTAAAATTATCTGTCACGATCAAATCGCCGGTAATTTGTTTTATGCCGAGCGCGTTTAATTCGTTGGCGATGGCGATTCCGTGTTCGAGATTGAAAATCGGGTCGCGTCCCGAAACGTAAAGATTTCCGATAATCGCGCCGTTAAAACGGTCAATTTGTCCGTCCGTCCAAACGCCCGTCGGAAAACGGTAATCGGGACCGAAAGTTTTAATAACTGAATAAGCTGTAATGACTTTTACGTTTGAGGCGGGATTAAATGCGTAATTTGAATAGTTGTCCTTTAGAACTTTGCCGTCTGCCGTTTCGACTAAAACACCTGAATAACCCGGAATTTCAACGTCGTCAAGAACCGGACTGACGACATCAACCGCCGATTTAGAAGTTGATGATGAACTTCCCGTATTACTGACCAGTGGAGTCGGAGTTGGAACAATTCTTCCACGTCTTTCTGCCGATGGAGTCGGCGCAGGTTTTGCATTATCAGTCTGAATTACAACCGGCGGCAGATAAGGTTTTCGCTCCTGTGCGGTAATCGTCGAAGCAAATAGGGAAACGAAGGCGACAGTTAGCCAAAAGGCTTTATTAAAGTTAAATCTATTCATTTTTTCTAATTTGTTTTCGGGTTATTTGGGCTGAATTTTCTCTCGGTTGAAAAGAAAACTGCCTAAATTATATCACATATTCCCGAATAATTTGCAAAAATTTTTAAAACGCCGTGTTTTATTCGTTTTGCTTACTTCTGATGAAAAATTTTTTATTCTGGATGCTATGATTTGCAATTGCTTATGGAAGCAATCAAAATTACTTATACTACAAAAATTTTGAATATCCAAATCTGATTTGGAAAGAAAAGATTTATTTTCCAAAATAAACTCAATTTTGATTTTTACGGGATTGCGATTGAACTGCCGTGATCGCTACCGCATCAACTATATCTTCGGCTTTGCAGCCGCGCGAAAGGTCGTTGCAGGGTTTATCCAAACCTTGCAAAATCGGTCCGATCGCCGTTCCGCCCGTCAATCTTTCTGTTAATTTATAAGCGATATTTCCGGCGTTCAAGTCGGGAAAAATCAAGACGTTCGCGCGTCCGGCGACGTTTGAGCCTTCGGCTTTTTTAGCGGCGACCGATGGAATCAAAGCGGCATCGGCTTGAAGTTCGCCGTCAATTTCGAGTTCGGGCATTCGCGCTTTAACGGTTTTTGTGGCTTCGACAACTTTATCTATTAATTGATGTTTTGCGCTTCCTTTTGTAGAAAATGAAAGCATCGCCACGCGCGGTTCGACACCGATCAGAGCGCGGCACGAATCTGCCGATGCGATGGCGATTTCGGCGAGTTCAGTTTGATTCGGATCAATTACGACTCCGCAATCAGCGTAGATCATCGCGCCGTTGTGTCCGAATTTTTTGTCGGGAACGACCATCAGGAAAAATGACGAAACTGTTTTAAAGCCTTCGCGCATGCCGACGCAGTGAAGCGCGGCGCGGACGACGTTTGATGTGGCGTTGACCGCGCCCGCGACCGAACCGTCGGCTTTTCCGAGGCGCACGAGCAGATTTCCGTAAAAAAGCGAATCTTTAACGATCTGTTCGCTTTCTTCCAAAGTAATTCCTTTGGCGCGGCGCAATTCGTGATAGAGCATCGCCATTTTGCCGAAATCCGGCGATTGGCGATGATTTAAAATCTCCACGCCGTTTAAGTTCGCGCCGGATTCTTGTGCCAAATTTCGGATCACGTCATCTCTGCCGAGCAGAGTTATTTTAGCGATATTTTGTTCGGCGCAGAGCGCGGCGGCTTGAATGATGCGAATGTCTTCGCCTTCGGGCAAAACTATGTGTTGTCGGTCGGTCGCGGCTTTCTGGCGTATGGTTTCGAGAATCATATTTTATAATGGTAAATGGAAAATAGAAAAAGTTAAATTGTCGGCAACTATTTAACTTTTAACTTGCTCAAAGACACGGCATTTTCTAAACTTATTTCAGACAAAAAAAGGGAATTAAAAATTATGAGCAAAATCGAAAAAGTAAAGGTTAAAAAACCGACGCGGCAAGAGAAAAGCGAATTGAAAGAAAGAATGAACGGGTTTTTGATGTTTCTGCCGAACTTGGTGAAACTTCTCGGAAGATTAATGGGCGACAACCGCGTCGCGCTGGCGGAAAAAGCATTATTTGCGGCTTCGATTGTTTACGTTATCGTGCCGTTTGATTTAATACCTGACATTTTTCCGTTTGTCGGACAAGTTGACGATATTTATCTAGTTTCGCTCGTTTTGTTGCGTCTGTTAAACCGCACCGATGAAAATGTCGTGCGCGAACATTGGGACGGCGGCGGCGACATCGTGAAACTTACAGATTCAATCGCCGGAATTGCGCCGAGACTTCTGCCGAAAAGAGTTTCGCGTTTGTTAACTTCAAAAGTCGAATTAACTACGACGGGCGACGCGCTTAATGAATTGACGAGCAAACGCGCGTCATTTATGGTCGAAGTTCCGCAAAGCGAAGCCGAATTAAAAGCCGATGCGCGTTCGGCGGCGGTAAATTAAACAGATTTCGGATTTTGGATTTTAGATTTTGGATTTGTCGGAATTAGTTTCTTCCGAAACTTTCCGAAATCAAAAATAAATAAACCGTATGGTTCGATGCCGCGTTTTTTCGCCGTCTGATGATGACGTTGATGCGCGGCTCGAATTGTCAGGAAAAGGGAATTGTTCGATTTAAAAGGTATGAAACGGCGATGCGTAAAAAGGTCGTGAAGAATAAAATAAAACACACCGTAAATGACGATTCCCAGACCGACCGGAAATGAAAGCGAAGTTAAATACGGTTTTTCCGCAAAAACTATTAAACCGATTGAAATAAGCGCGAAAAAAATCGAGAAAAGATCGTTTGCTTCAAAACTTCCTTTTGTTGCGATGTGATGAGTTTCGTGAATTTTCCATAAAATGCCGTGAAAAACCCAACGATGAACGACGTATGAAAAAATCTCCAATCCGATAAAACCGCACAAAATTAAAAAAGTAAACTGCATTTCTTTGAGTATTGTAAACGAATATTGCAAAAAAGTTAGTCAAGTAAATAGGATTAATTTTTATGAAATAACAAAATAATTATACGCCGGCTTTCGGGTATCTTCAAAATCTTCTGCCTTTTGCGTTTTTTCGAGCGGTTTGTTATCCTCGTTATTTTATTATTTACCTATTTATATTAAAGGAGTTTATTAAACAATGGCACAAGCAAACGGAAACAAAGACGGGAAGATTGTCCAGATTATCGGTCCGGTCGTTGACGTAGAATTTCCAGACAATTATTTACCACCGATTTATCAAGCGTTGAGAATTACGAGCGAAGGTTTTGATGTGGAAACACCGATTGACGTGGTTGTCGAAGTCGAACAGCATCTCGGCGAAGGTCGCGTCCGGGCGGTTTCGATGCTTCCGACAGATGGAATGGTTCGCGGAATGAAGGCGATTGATACGGGAAATCCGATTATGATGCCCGTCGGCGCACCGACTCTGGGGCGCGTGATGAACGTCATCGGCGATCCGGTTGACGAACTCGGCGACGTTACTTCAAACGATCACGCTTCGATTCACAGACACGCGCCGTCATTTGACGAGCAGGCGACCGAACTCGAAATGTTCGAGACGGGAATCAAAGTTATTGATCTGATCCAACCGTTCAAACGCGGCGGAAAGATCGGTCTTTTCGGCGGCGCGGGCGTTGGTAAAACGGTTTTGATTCAAGAACTTATCACCAACATTGCCAACGCGCACAGCGGTTATTCGGTGTTTGCCGGAGTCGGCGAACGAACGCGCGAAGGAAACGATCTTCTGCGCGAATTTGTCGAATCGGGCGTTATTTCTTACGGTCAAGGTTTTGTCGAGCATTTTGAAGAAACCGGCGAGTTCGATATGACGAAAGTTGACAAAGCCGCTCTGCCGGATTCGAAAGTGGCGTTGGTTTACGGGCAGATGACCGAACCGCCGGGAGCGCGTCTTCGCGTTGCGCTGTCGGGTTTGACGGTCGCCGAATATTTCCGCGATCAAGGGAACGACGTGCTTTTCTTCGTTGACAACATTTTCCGCTTCACGCAAGCCGGTTCGGAAGTGTCCGCACTTCTCGGTCGTATGCCGTCGGCGGTTGGTTATCAGCCGACGCTCGCTTCGGAAATGGGCGAAATGCAAGAGCGCATTACTTCGACGAAAACGGGTGCTGTTACGTCAATTCAAGCAGTTTACGTTCCGGCGGACGATTACACCGATCCCGCGCCGGCGACGACGTTTGCTCACCTTGACGCTGTTACCGCGCTTTCGCGTCAGATCGTGGAACTCGGAATTTATCCGGCGGTTGACCCACTCGCGTCGAACTCGACGATTCTGACACCGGACATTGTCGGCGACGAACATTATGACACCGCGCAATCGGTCAAACGTATTTTGCAGCGTTACAAAGATTTACAGGACATTATCGCAATTCTCGGACTCGACGAACTCAGCGAAGAAGACAAATTGACCGTTGCGCGCGCGCGTAAAGTTCAAAGATTTTTCTCGCAACCGTTCTTCGTCGGCGAACAGTTCACCGGTTTGAAAGGCGAATACGTCAAGGTCGAAGACACGATCAAAGGTTTCCGCGAAATTCTCGAAGGAAAATGCGACGATATGCCCGAACAAGCGTTTTATATGGTCGGCACGATCGAGCAAGCGCGTGAGAAAGCTCAGAAAATGGCAGCGACTGCTTAAACAGTCAACAGTTATCAGTTATCGGTCAACAAAAACTGATAACTGATAACTGATAACTGATAACTGATAACTGATAACTGATAACTGATATGTTGAATTTAGAAATTGTAACACCTGAAAAAAAAGTTTTCGACGAAGCGGTTGATGCGGTAACTATTCCGACGGCGCGTGGCGAAGTCGGGATTTTGCAGAATCACGCGCCGCTTATTTCGACCTTAATGCCGGGAATTTTGTCTTACACGAACAAAGGCACGACCGAAAAAATGGTCATCGCGGGCGGTTTTGTCGAAGTCAGCGACAACAAAGTTTCAATTTTGGCTGATACTGCCGAAATTGCGACCGACATTGACATCGAAGCGGCGAAAGCCGAACAAGCCGAATCGCAAAAAGTTCTCGGTGCGTGGAAAGACGGTTCGGAAGAAGAATTTGAAGCCGAAAGCGAACGTCTGCAAAAAGCGAATGCGCGTTTGCAGCTTGCTTCGGGAAGATAATTTAATTTTAGTTAAATACTAAAAAAAGGAACGATCGAATTCCATCGTTCCTTTTTTTGTTTTATTGAAATTCAAATTAATTCGTCGCAGATTTTGAAACTTCCTGAACGACTTCCGCCGTTTTATCGCCTTGTGCGTTGATCGCAACATCGGCTTGCGCGACGATTCCGCAGCAACCGCCATTTTCGTCAACCACGGCAACGCGGCGAACTTGATTTTTTTCCATCAAATTACAGCAATCTTCAACTGAAGAATCGCCCGTAACCGTGACGACATTTTTGCTCATTATATCACTAACCGTCATTTCCAGAGGATTTTTCCCGTCGGCAACCGTGCGAATCGTGATGTCGCGGTCGGTAATCATTCCGACGGGCTTTTTATTATCGTTATTTTCAACGACCGGAATACATCCGCAATCGTTGTCAACCATCATTTTCGCGGCTTCCTGCAATTTCGTCTCCGGCGTACAGCACGCCGGATTTTCCGTCATTATTTCTTTTACATTCATAATTGTTTTTCCTTTTCTGTAAAATTTGTATGCGTTTCACACATAAAAGTTCTGTTTAACGAAAGGTGCAAGTCTTGTGCCGAATATATTTGCAAAAATCGTTTTTCAGGGAAAATTGATTATCTGACAAATGAATATTGCGAAATTCGGATATTAAATTTTAGAATTCAAGATGATGCACGATTCATATTCAAATTTAAATTTTCAAAAACTTTTTGAAACGCTTCCGGGATCATTTATAGTGCTTTCGCCGGATTTAAGAGTAACTGCCGTAACTGATGAATATCTGAAAGCGACATTTCGGGAACGTGACCAGTTAGTCGGAAATAATATCTTCGATATTTTTACAGATAATCCTGATGATATTGAACATTCCGAAGAGGTCAAAGCATCGGTTGAAAAAGTTTTCCGAACAGGTAAACCGGACGAATTACCTGTTCAAAAATACGATCTGGAACGTCCGAAAGAATCCGGCGGCGGTTTTGAAGAACGTTATTGGAGTTTGATAACTTTTCCGGGGTTTGATGAATCAGGTAAAGTCGCCTACGTTATTCACCAAGTTGAAGATATTACGAGAAAAATAAAAACCGAGCAGATTTTGCTCGAAAGCGAAGATCGTTATCAATTAATCAGCCGTGCGACGAATGATGCCATCTGGGATTGGAACTTGGAAACAGATTACGTCTGGTGGAACGAAGGTGTAAAAACGATCTTCGGTTACGCACAAAATGAAATAGATAATACGGCTAAATGGTGGTACGAACACATTCACCCCGAAGACCGCGAGCGCGTAGTTCACGGAATCCACACAGTTATCGAAAAGGGCGGAAATTGGTCGGATGAATATCGTTTCTTAAAATCCGACGGCGGATTCAAATATGTTTTTGATCGCGGTTTTATACTTCATAAAGAAGGAAAACCGGTTAGAATGCTCGGCGCAATGCAGGATATTACTGCGCGAAAAAAAGCCGTCGCCGAAAATCTGATAAGTCAGGAACGTCTTCAAATTGTTCTCGAAGCCTCAAAACTCGGTTTGTGGTATTGCGATTTGCCGTTCGATATTTTGAATTGGAGCGAAACTACGAAAGAGCATTTTTGGTTTCAAGCCGATCAAGTTGTTACGATTGACCTTTTTTACGAGCGTCTGCATCCCGAAGACCGCGAATTGACGCGACGCGCAATTGAAGAATCAGTCGAGGAACAAACGCAATATGACATCGAATATCGAACGGTAAATCCGCTTAACGGCAAATTTAAATGGATTCGTGCCATCGGTCGCGGATTTTATGATGAAAACAAAAATCCGCTGCGTTTCGATGGAATTACGATGGATATAACCGACGATAAATTAGTCGAAGCCGAACGGGAAAATCTGCTCTGGAGAGAAAAAAATGCCCGCGCCGAAGCCGAAACTGCAAATCGTCTGAAAGATGATTTTCTGGCAACTCTTTCTCACGAATTGCGAACGCCGCTGACTTCGATTCTGGGTTGGTCGCGGATGCTCGCTACCGATCAACTCGATGATGAAAAGGCGAAGCGCGCGCTTCAGACCATTGAGCGCAACGCAAAATCTCAGTCGCAGTTAATTGAAGATATTCTCGACGTTTCAAGAATAATTTCCGGCAAAATGCGTCTGACCGTTCGTCCGGTTGATCTGACTGATGTAATCGAATCGGCGATTGATTCCGTTCGTCCGGCGGCTGATGCTAAAGAAATAAGGATTCAGCGCGTTTTAGATTCTGGAGTCGGTTTGATTTCCGGCGATTCCGACCGCCTTCAGCAAGTTATCTGGAATCTGCTTTCAAACGCAATAAAATTTACACCGAAAGGCGGGCGCGTGCAAGTAAAACTGGAGCGTGTAAATTCGCACGTCGAACTGACAATCGCTGATAATGGTTCGGGAATTGATGCGGAAACCATACCTTTTATTTTCGAGCGTTTTCGCCAGAGCGACAGTTCGACGACGCGCACACACGGCGGACTCGGTTTAGGTCTGGCGATTGTCCGTCATCTTGTCGAACTACACGGCGGAGTCGTTTCCGCCGCGAGCGAAGGCATCGGGAAAGGCACGGTTTTTACGATTTCATTTCCGCTGTCGGTCGTGCGTTCCGATTCGAAATCGCGCGACGAAGAAAGAATTCATCCGACGGCAGATAAGAAGATCGAATTTAGTTGTCCGCCGGAGTTAAAGAATTTGCGAATTCTCATCGTTGATGACGAAGCCGACACGAGAGCATTATTGTCTTCTATTTTTGAAAGCTGCGATGCCAAAATTGTAGATGCGTCTTCGGTTGGAGAAGCATTAACTGCGCTTGAAAATGATAAATTCGATGTTCTGGTCAGTGACATCGGAATGCCGAATCAGAGCGGTTACGAATTGATCGAAAAACTTCGCAAACTTCCGCCGGAAAAAAACGGGCGAATTCCGGCGGTTGCGCTGACTGCTTACGCGCGGGTTGAAGATCGTATGCGTGCGCTTTCCGCCGGTTTTCAGATGCACGTTCCGAAACCGATCGAACCTGCCGAATTGATTATGATTATCAAAAGTTTGACGAATTGGAATAAATTTTAATACTTTAAGAAAAATGTAAGTTTCTCGTAATTACATAATTTCGCGTCAAAACAAAATGGTTTCGGCGGCATCAAAGAATTGATATTTTTTACTGAAATGACTTTTAATTTTATTGATATTTTTCTTATCTTATTAATTCTTCTGAACGCGTTCAACGGTTTTCGGCGCGGTTTTATACTCGGTTTGTTCGATATAATTCGCTGGCTCGGGAGTCTTGCGGCGGCTTTTATTTTTTATAATCCAATCGCCGGATTTTTCGGTTTTGTAACGGGTTGGGAAGAAACCTGGACTTTGCCGCTGGCATTTTTGTTGGTGTTTTTTATTTCCGGTTCGCTGATTCAGTATTTAGGAAATTTGATTTTAAAGCGTCTGCCGAAAATCGTTTCCGAGAATATTTTCAACAAAATCTTCGGAATTTTGCCCGGACTCGTCAGCGGCTTAATTTTAGCTGTGATTCTTTCCGCGCTTTTTTATTCGCTGCCGTTTGGCGGCTCGTTTCAAAGTTCTCTGCAAAACAGCAAACTCGCCGAACAGCTCGCCGTCTATTCCGACGACATCGAATCCGCGCTTTCGCCGATCTTTGAAGAAGCCGTCGCGCAGACTTTAACGCATCGCCTGACAACTCATCCCGGTTCGGACGAGACAGTTGAATTGCCGTTTAAAGTTACGAAATTCAAAGAACGTCCCGATCTCGAATCGGAAATGCTTGATTTAATTAATCAGGAACGCGCCGAAAACGGACTCGCGCCGCTCAAAGCCGACGATGAAATGCGCGGCGTGGCGTTGAAACATTCCGAAGATATGTTCAAGCGCGGTTATTTCGCGCACAACACGCCCGAAGGAGAAGACCCGTTCGACCGTATGCGCGACGACAATGTGAAATTCAAAACCGGCGGAGAAAATCTCGCGCTCGCGCCGACGTTAAAGATAGCGCACACGGGTTTGATGAATTCGCCCGGACACCGCGCCAACATTCTGCGCCCGCAATTCGGCAGAGTCGGCATCGGAATTTTAGACGGCGGAAGACGCGGTTTGATGATTACGCAGAATTTCAGAAATTAAATTTGAAAGGTAAAATATAGAAAATAAAAGGTTAAGACTTTTTGTCTTGCCTTTTTTAATTTTAAACGAAAAATAATTTGAATAATTTTCCGCTTTCCCGGATACGTTATTATGAGAAGCACGAATGGACGACGCATTAGCAATCGAAAAATGTTTGAACGGTGAAAAAGATGCGTTTCGTTATCTCGTTGAAAATTATCAAAGGCAAGCGTTAGGACACGCCGCCGCGATTCTCGGCAATGCAGCAGACGCGGCAGATGCGGTGCAGGAAGCGTTTATTGATGCTTATAAATCGTTAAAAAGTTTCGATAAATCGCGCCGGTTTTATCCGTGGTTTTATGTTTTGCTCCGCAATCGCTGTTATAAAATGTCGGCGAAACGGCGCGAAACCGAAGATATTACGGAAACTGAAATTCTCGCATCGAAAACGGGAATTTCGGTCGAAGAAACGATCGCGCTTGAAAAGGCTTTGCTTTCACTAACGAGCGAAGAACGCGAAATCATTACTTTGAAATATCTGGATGGTTTTTCTTATGACGAACTTGCCGAACATCTGGAAATTCCGCGCGGAACTGTAATGAGCCGTCTGTTTCACACGAGAAAGAAATTACAGGCGAAATTGACGGCGAGATTTAGTTAAAATTTATGAACGATACGAATTGTGAAAATATTTTAATTGCGAAAATGGCTGAATTAGACGGCGAAAACGGTGAAATTTCCGCAGAAATTATGAATTCGCATTTTTCAAATTGCGACAATTGCCGATTCGAATTTGAGCAAATGAAAATTGCCGGTGATTTATTTGAAAAACAGACGCGGCGCGAACTGAAGCCGAATTTGTGGGCGGCGATTGAAAAACGAATCGAACCGAAAAAATCTTTTGGATTAAAACCGTTTGTTTTTCTCGGCGTATTTCTCATCGTTTACAAACTTTTGGAAATGCTGACCGAACGCGATTTCGGTTTCGCTTTTAAAATTGTGCCGCTCGTTTTGGTTGTCGCATTGTTTGTTTTTATAAAAGAAAATCCGTTTAAAATTAACACGGAAATGACTTTGGAGAATTAGAATTATGGATGAAACGAAAAACAAAGAATCTTTTATCGTCGGGCAAAAATACGCATTTGCAACCGCTTCTTTGATTATGGGAATCAGTTGTTTCGTCAATATTCTCGGTTTGGAAAAAGCAATTTTGGCGATTATTTTCGCGTGGCTCGCGCTTCGCGTTAAACCTGAGCCGATTTTGAAAGAACACAGAGTTTGGGCAAAAGCCGGTTTAATTCTCGGCATTATTCCGCTGATTCTTTTGCCGGTAATCATTTTTTTGAATTATGACCGTTTGAGCGAAATTCTCGAATGTCTTTTAAAACTCAACGGCGGAAGATGAAAAAATGTGAAGGCGGAAAAATGAACGGAAAATTGTTTTGTTAGTTATAAATTTATTGGGAGATGAAAATGAAAAATTTGTTATTGTGTGTATTTGCTTTGTTAATTGGTTTTACGGCTTCGATTTTCGCGCAGAGCGAAACGGGAATTGAAGGAAACTGGCGCGGCGCGCTCGATGTCGGCGGAACGACGCTGACTTTTGTTCTGAAAATTTCAAAAGACGCCGAAAATTACCCGGCGAAACTCGATATTCCTGAACAAGGCGCAAAAGATTTGCCGCTCGATTCATTGACGAAAACAGACAAAACCGTGAAATTTTCAGCCGCGAAATTCGGTTTTAGCTACGAAGGGAATTTGAATGAAAAAGACGACGAGATCGGCGGAACATTTTCTCAAGGCGCAGCGAAATTGCCATTGAATTTCAAGCGCGATTTAAATGCTGAAGCCGCGCCGAAACGCCCGCAAACACCGCAGAAACCTTTTCCGTATAAATCCGAAGAAGTCATTTATACAAATGCAAAAGACAATATAAAACTCGCCGGAACGCTGACTTTGCCAAACGGCGACGGAAAATTTCCGGCAGTAGTTTTGATTACCGGAAGCGGATCGCAAGACCGCGACAATACGATTTTTCAGCATAAATCATTTCTCGTTCTGGCGGATTATCTGACGAGAAAAGGAATCGCCGTTTTGCGCGTTGACGACCGCGGAATCGGCGGTTCGGATTTGGGTTCGCGTTCGGCGACGACGGAAAATTTCGTTGGCGATGTTTTGACCGGAGTTGAATTTTTGAAAAACCGCAAGGAAATAAATCCGAAACAAATCGGTTTGATCGGACACAGCGAAGGCGGCGTTATTGCACCTGCGGCGGCGGTTCGCTCGAAAGACGTGGCGTTTATCGTGATGCTCGCGGGAACCGGTTTGTCAGGCGAAGAAGCGTTGCTTTCACAAGGCGCGGCGATTATGAAAGCGAGCGGGACGAGTTCCCAAGAAATTGCCGAAAATACCGAATTGCAACAAAGTATTTTCTCGATTATCAAAGCCGAGCCTGACAACAAAATCGCCGAACAAAAGATCGGTGAGATGTTGGAAAAACGTGAAAATAAATTAAGTAAAGAAGAACAAAAAGATTTCGCGCCGGTCGAGAAAAAAGTGAAAGAGCAAACGCCCGCACTTTTATCCGCTTGGTATCGGTATTTTCTGGCTTATGATCTGCGCCCGACGCTCGAAAAAGTGAAAATTCCCGTTCTTGCGTTAAACGGCGAAAACGACACGCAGGTTTTGTCAAAGGAAAATCTCGAAGCGATTTCCAATGCACTCAAAAAAGGCGGAAACAAAGATTTTACGATCAAATCTTTTCCGAAATTAAATCATCTTTTCCAGACGAGCAAAAGCGGACTTTTGCAGGAATACGGCGAAATCGAAGAAACAATTTCGCCGCAGGTTTTGGAAACGATCTCGGATTGGATTTTGAAACGAACGATGACAAAAAATTAAAAAAACGATACCGGATAATAACTCAAGTTAAAACAGAAATTTTTTTTGCCCGGTTACTTGATGAATATGAAAATTCCAAACAGCATATTTTTCTTGAAATTATCAATTGACTCTTAAATTATCGTTTGTAGAATTATCGGTAATATATTCATAATTTGCTTCCGGCAGATTACCGGCGGATCTTTGGTTAAATACAAACTTTCTTTCGTGGTGCGAGCGTTTCCAATTTTCTAAAACTTTCACCTGATCTTCCAACAAATTAGCCAGTGCGCCGATCATATTCATTCCTAAATCTACTCTTTGACTCAGGATTTTTTCAAAGTCCTGAGTGTTGGATTCTTTCAAAGAGACGGTTTTATAACCAATGTCCGAATTAGTAAATAATTTGGTGGTATCTTTGATAAGTTGAGCAATCGGCAACTGTCTTCTGCGTAAAATTTCGTAGTTTTGCATTAAATTATTTTCCGCATATTTTCTTTTAATCAACCATTTGGCTTTTGCGGCGATATACTGTGGATTAGAAAATTCGGCGAGACATTCGTCTGCTCCGGTTTCTAAAAGTTCAATAAGATTTTTGTTTTTCTGAGGTGATTCGCTCACGAACATCAACGGAGTTGTCCATAATTCTCTGTCTTCCCGAATCATACGGCATAATTCGATTGCAGAAATTTCCGGCAGATTTATTTCGCTGATGACCAGATCAGGAACTGCGCGACGGGTTAATCGAAAACCTTCGCGTCCGTCGGCGGCAAATAAAACACTGTAGTCGAGTTGCCGCAGAATAATGGACAGGCTTTTGAATCTGATAGGTTCGTTGCTAATTAGAAGTATTGTGTTGTTTTTCATCATTTTATTTTAGTGCCGGATAATAATCCGGCGGTTTTTACAAAAAATAACCTGAGTTATAGTGATTGTTTGGTAACTGCTTCCTCATCGTCAAGAATCACAACATCGGTAGTTCCCTGACGATAGTTTCGATATTTGACGACGTAGTTGAAAGGCTTCATTTTGTTTTTTTCGTTTGTAACCGCGACGATATTTAACAATGTAGTTACCCAAATTCCGCTGGCTAGTTTTTGACGAACTGCCGTCGCTCCGTAACTTCCGCCCACTCTCGAAGAATATCCGGTAGTTTGTGTTTCAGGAAAACTCGTTCCCCAAAATTTGACGATCTGTGAATCTTCGACGGAAACGAAGATCGTTCCCACAAATACGCGAAAAGATTTGATATGCGGATAATGTGATTCTATCTGTTTGAACATTTTTTGAGAGGGCTGGAAAACCGTATAACGGGCGACCGGAATGTTATCAACAGTGGTGAAAGAATCAAATTTTATTCGCATCTGGTCAAGATATGGTGCCGCCCAAAAAGTATCGGTCGCATCAGATTTGATTATTTCAAAATCCAAAACGCAGGAAGGCGAACTAAACAAACCGGGCGAACCTTTTTTGTTCTGAAATAATGCTTCGCCGCTCTGAGTTCTCGTAACTAAGCGTTCCAATTCATAATTTTCAGTTACTTTCCGTTTTTGCCAGCATTGAAGCTGTAAATTTTGGTCGTAAACGAAATTGTCCATTTTGTGATATAAATTCTGTTCGTTTAACAATGCCGCCCGTAATATCTGATCGGGATTTGTCGCGTCGGCGGCTTTTTCCATTTGGAATGAAACTTCGTTGATTTCTTGTGGAAGCAATTTTTTCGTTTGGCGAATATTTAACCGTTCGGGCAATCTTTCGCTTTTACTTCCGTTTAATTTAGAAGTTTCTGTAATAGATTGATTCGATGAATAATCAATCAGGTGTTTTTCGGGATTTATCAGCAAATTTTTATATACGCTGTTGTTTTGCATAAACTTTTCGATTTTTGCTTCACGTTTTTGATTTATTTCATTCGGCGATAAATTTTTCCAACTATTTTTCCAAAAAGTAGGTAAGCCGGAATATCTATCATTGTCCGGCAATTCCTGATTTATTTTCCCGGTAATTCTGAAAGCTCTTTTTTCAAGTTCAGCCTGAGTTATAGAAGTTTTATTTTTCCAGATTGTATATAGATCAAAAATATGCCGAAGTTCGTGCATAAAGATCGGAAAAAACGACTTGTCTCCGGTTTGTTCGGGTCTTAAATAAAGATTTATGTTAAATCCGTTTCCGCCGGTTTTTTCATCAGCAATTTCAGCCATCGCCCGATAACCCGATGGAACCCCAAACTTAAATAGACAGATTTTTACGTTTTCACGAGCAAAAATTTGCCATATCTGCTGCATCTCGCTCTTAAGAGCGGGAGACCAATTGCCGTCTAGTTTTAATGAAATTTTTTGGAGAGTTTTACAAAAAAGTATCTTTTGATTTGTGCTGATTTGTCCATCAAATCTTGCCGAATCCAGATTTTCAAAATTACAGCCGCCATCATTTTTATACACAAGCGGATTTGTGAAAAATGTGGGAGCAATCATAGCTTTTGATTTGACGTAGCGAGATTGCTGTCCAAAAGCAACAGTTGAAATCATAAAAAAGATAAGGATTGACGCGGAAGTTGAAAAGTAATTCTTGAGTTCAAACATATATTCCTTACTAGAAATTAAATTAATGGATTGTAAATAGTGTTTGTTCGGTTTGGGAAGAAAATGATTGTAAATTAGGAAATTGACAGGTAATTTCTCTTACCGAACGTTTTACAAACGGTGCAATATTTATGCCAATCGGTCATCAATTAAAACTCAAACTTTATAAATTCGACGCTTTTATTTTTTGCAAACGGTATAAGAAAAGTATTTACTAAGTAATATAATTTTTTTTATTTTTTTAAGATTATCAATTTTCACAACGATTGAAGATCAAAATAAAGTTTTTTTTCGATCAAAGGGCAAAATTCCCGCCTATTTTGCCCCTATCGTTTGAGAGTTATCACAGAACTTGAGCAAAGGTCTTATGAACGTTAATAATTGGAGTTTATAAAAAGATTTGAAAAAAACAGACAAGAATTGTAATAAACCGGATTGAGCAAAATTGGATTTGTAAAAATGATGTTTTGAAAATTTAACTTATACTTATTTTTCTTTTCAGTTAAAATAATGCTAGGGAAATTATTTTAACTGAACGAAAAAGGGAATTAAATTTATGTTCAAAGAAAATAACGGCAAATCTCGTATTCTGATTGTTGACGATGATTCACTCGTTAGAAATGTATTAAGTGAATTGTTAGAAAGAACTTATGACTGCTCTAATGTCGGTTCGGCTGAAGAGGCTTTAGAAAAACTTCAGGCTGAAACATTTGAACTGGTAATAAGCGATATACAGATGAACGGTATCAGCGGTCTGGAATTGATACCAAAAGTTCTCGAAATTGCGCCGGATACCGATATTATTATGGTCAGCGGACTTCATAATATCGAGAATGCCATCGAAGCAATGCGTGCCGGAGCGTTCGATTATATGACTAAGCCGTTTGATTTCGACCTCGTTGAAGCAATCGTCGAACGCGCCGTCGAACATCAATCACTGCGCCTGATAAAGAAACGCTACGAAAATCATCTGGAAGAACAGATCGTTCTGCGGACGGAAGAATTACAGCGTGAAATTCTCGAACGTCAGTTAGCTCAAGAAAAAATCAATCGAATGGCTTATTACGATTCGCTGACGAATTTGCCGAATCCGACGCTCTTTAGAGATCGTTTTACTCACGAATTGGGCAGATCGTCCGGTAATAAAAAATTATCGGCGGTTATCTTTCTCGCACTCGACCGTTTCAAAAATATCAATGACACTCTCGGACATTCCGTCGGCGACGAAATTTTGCGCGATTTTGCCAAACGTCTGGTGAATTGCATCCGAAAAACCGATACGGCGGCTTATTTCGGCAGTAACGAATTCGCTCTGCTGGCAAATGAAGTCGAAGGAGTTGAAAATTGCGCCAAGATCGTGCAAAAGATCAGGAATTCTTTAATTCCGCCGTTTCTCTGCGGCGGACAGGAACTTTATCTGACCGCCAGTTTCGGAATCAGTCTTCCGCCGAATGACGGAGACGACAGTCAGACGTTAATAAAAAATGCCAGCATCGCATTATACAGAGCGCGTCAGAGCGGCGGCGATAATTACCAGTTTTATACGGAACATATGCACGAACGCGCTTTAAAAAGTTTGTCGCTCGAAAACAGTATGCGGCGCGGACTGGAAAATGAAGAGTTTTTTTTACAATTTCAGCCGCAAATTTGCGCTAAAACCGGAAAGATAACAGGAACCGAAGCTCTCGTGCGCTGGCAGCATCCTGAACTGGGAATGGTTTCGCCGCTCGATTTCATTCCGATTGCCGAAGAAACCGGTTTAATTATGCCGCTCGGCGAATGGATTTTGGAAACTGCCTGCCGTCAAAACGTAGCGTGGCAACGCGACGGATTTCCAGATTTGCGTATTGCCGTAAATCTTTCGCTGAGACAGTTTCAGCAAAACGATCTGATCGAAATTATCAACCGTGTTCTGACAGATTCAAAACTCGATCCGCAATATTTGGAATTGGAATTAACCGAAAGCGTGCTGATGAACAACACCGAACAGGCGATTGAAACATTGCAGAAGTTAAGAAATCTCGGCATTAAAATTTCTATTGACGATTTCGGCTGCGGTTATTCATCTCTTTCGTATTTAAAGATTTTGCCCATTGATGTGCTGAAAATAGATCAGGCTTTTGTCAGAGATATAGCTACCAGTCCAAATGATGCGGCAATCGTTAAAACGATTATTACTTTGGCGAATAATCTACATTTACAAACGATTGCCGAAGGCATAGAAACCGAAGAACAATCAAATATTTTATCTGATTTAGAATGCGACGAACTTCAAGGTTACTTGTTCAGCAAGCCGCTTAGAGCCGATGCGCTTAGATCTTTTCTAAGGACGCACTAAATTTATGCCGGAAATATTAATTAACTTTACCGTTTTCAACTTTTTTGATTGTCTCGATAAATGTTTTTTGACCATCGGTAATATTTACATTTTCCGTTTTGACATTCGGATTCGGCTTATACCAGAAAAACTTGGTGTAAAAGTTCTTAACGGTTTTATCTTGAAATTCGTATCCGGCGAGCGCGAAATAATAATTTCTAAGAAGTTTTAATTCCGTGCGGCTTAAATCTTTAAATTGCGTTTCGTCAATATCGTTTTGTGGATTCAGATAAACGGCGCGGGAAAAATCCGTCATTTCATCATCTTTGAAACACTTCGCTTCGGTTTTGCACCAACTGTTTATCCAACCCGCGCCCCAATTATATTCGCCGAGAAAAATGTCATTGTCCGGTTTGAAATTTTTCTCCTTCAAAAGCAAATAACCGCTGTTCAAATGCGCCATTTTTATCTTTTGACTTCCTTCGATAAACCAATCACGCGAAATTTTTGAAATCACACCGTCGCCGACGATCTGCCAATCGGCGGATTTCCCGTTTTTATTAAACGTCGCCGGAATAAAATAAATTCCTTTATCAAGATGAACTTGCAACTCGAAATCGTCAATCTGCTTATTCGCCCAACGCTTTCCGGTCGTGATTTGATACGAAAAATCTCTCTGCGTTTCGATGGAATTTCCACCTAAAAATCGGTAAGTGTGTCGTATTTTATTCACTCCTTTTTTGAATTTCACGGGAAAATAATAAACGAAATCATAACCGTTTATCTTTTCATCGTTCAATTTAAACGCCGTTTCACCCATTCGCTTAAGCTGAAACTTTATATTTTCGTCATTGACTGAAACTGTAAAATCGCTGATATTCGGATTTTTGCTCAATTCCTCATCAATGTCGCCGAAAGCGGGCGGTGACACGAAACCGACCGTCAAAGTTTTTTCCGCGCCGGGATTGTAAAATTCAAAATCTATTTCGACATTCATATAAGAAAAATCAGAAATATGAAATTGTAAAAGTTCCTTTTTTAGTTGTATTTGCGTTTCCTGTAAGGGAATCAAAGTGTTTCCCGAAGCGTAAAAAGAACCGTCGTTAGCAAACACCGAACCGACGGCAAAGATCATACAAAATGCGATCAAAGTTATTAATTTTTTCATAAGTTTTGTTCGACTTTTTTGCGGAAAAACCGAATAATTACAAGAACGCTTGAACTCAAGACTTTTGCATACTTTGATGATAAATTTTCAAAATTATATTTTAGTCACTGCATCGCCGACGGAAATTCTTCCGGCTTTGATGACTTTTGCATTTATTCCGCGCAAATGCAATTGTTTTCCGATCTTTGAATTGGCAAACCTCGTCGCTTCAACGCCGAATCTTTTAGTAAATTTCACGCAGCCGTTATGCGGAACAGCCGTAACTTCTAGAATCGCGTCGCCGATTTTTAACTTACTTCCGCACGGCAAATTTTCGTCCGACAAATTCATATCAACAAAAAGCTGATCGCCCGCCAATTGCCAGCGTTCCTTTTCGACGGCGATCAGGGAAATCGCCCGCGAATTCATAATATTTATCTGCATTTCCGGGTGCGCTTTTTTGTCTTTCGTCGCCCAGCTTCCGCGAGTTTTCCAATTATCGCCGATCAAACCGACTTCCGTATCGAGTTCGCCGGTTTCCAAAATTTCGCGCGCATTTTTCTTCGGACGGCAGACGATCATTTCCAAAATTCCGTTATTCAAAGGCGATTTTTGAATCTCGTCCAAACCTGCTTCGAGTTCTTCTTTTGTTAAATGTTTGATTTCTAACATCTTAAATTTTTTTGCCCGCGAAATACGCGAAAAGACGCTAAAATAATTTTAAATCTTTTTCGCGCCTTTTCGCGTATTTCGCGGGCAAATATTCTTACTTTTCTTTAACCGGAACGAGCCGCATAATTCTGTCGTCGGTTTTCGCAACATCGCCGCGCCCATCGCGGTTTGATGTGGAAAAATAAATATAACCTTCGGGCGAAACGGCGACTTCGCGGATTCTGCCGAATTGTTTTTTAAGCAGAAATTCCTGCGCCGTGATCTTTCGTCCTTCGATCACTAGACGCACGATTTCTTCGCCTTTTAATGCGCCGAAAAAGAAATTTCCTTTGTAATTCGGAAACGCATCGCCGCTGTAAAAAGTGCCGGACGCGGGCGCAACCGCCGGAGAATATTCGACGAGCGGCGTTTCCATTCCTTCCTTTTTCATATTGTGGCTGATCTTCGCCCAACCGTAATTTTTCCCGCGTTCGACGATATTTACTTCGTCGCCGCCAGTTCGTTTTTTGAACAGCGAAACGCCGTCAATTAGCGACGGTCCGTGTTCGGTCTGCCACATCAGATTCGTTTCCGGCTGCCACGACAAACCCTGCGCGTTGCGGTGTCCGTAAGTCCAGATTTCCGGTCGCGCGTCTTTGTTTCCGACAAACGGATTGTCTTCGGGAACGCTTCCGTCGTCGTTCAAACGGAGAGTTTTCCCGTTCAAAGAATCGAGTTTTTGCGCCAGTTTCTGTTGCGTCGCGTCGCCGGTCGTGATGTAAAGTTTTTTATCAACGGGCGAAAATCCAAGCCGCGTTCCGGCGTGAAAACGTGCGGCGGAAATTCCTTCGATAATCGTTTTCGGCTCGAGCAAAGTTTCGCCGTTTTCTTTAAAACGCACGACGCGCACGAATTTGTCGCCGCCGTTTTCGTAAACGTAGGCGAGATAAAGCAAATGATTTTCCGCGAAATTCGGGTGCAACGTCATTCCCATCAAACCCGTTTCGCTCGAAAGTTCGACATCGGGAAGTGTAAAAAGCGGTTTTTCGACGAGTTTTCCGTCCGCGATAACGCGAACTCTGCCCGGACGTTCGGTGACGAAAATTCTGCCGTCCGGCGCGAAAACGATTGCCCAGGGAACTTCGAGATTTTCCGCGACGGTTTCGATTTTGAATTTTTCAGTCTGCTTCGGCGCGGGCAGATCGTCCGTTCCCGAATCGGAAAATTCGGTGTCGGCGCAGGCGAAATTATTTAACAACAAAAGCAGAAAAAGAATTTTGCAGAAAAATTTTGTAAATCTCATTACTTAAATTGATGCCGTGCCGATTTCGAACGATGTTAAGATTTTACATTTGGAACGAAGATATTTTGCCCGCGAAATGATGCGAAAAAGCGCGAAATAAAGAATAAGAAAAAAGAAGAGAAAGAACGTTTTGTTTTTTGTTAAAATTTTTCTTTTTTTTCGCGTCCTTTCGCGGGCAAAAATTCTTTTTATTAAGACAACTTCGACTTAACAATCTGACTGGCGATTTTTCCGTCAACGGTTTTTCCCGTCAATTTTTCTTTTACCGCCGCCATCACCGCGCCCATATCGCGCATTGACGACGCGCCGGTTTCACCGATCGCTTCGTCAACGGCTTTTCCGATCTCGTCTTCGGTTGCAGATTGCGGAAGATATTCTTCGAGAAATACGAGTTCCTCTTTTTCCTTTTCGGCGAGTTCATCGCGCCCGTTCGCCGTGTATTGTTCGATGGAATCTTTGCGCTGTTTGACGAGCGTATTCAGCACTTTCAACACTTCGTCATCGGCTAAAACCGTTCCGACTCCGCGCTTATTTTCCTCGTTCATTATTGCGGCTTTTGCCATTCGCAAGGTCGAGAGCCGGTTCGCATCTTTTGCTTTCATCGCGGCGGTTATGTCACTTGTAATTTTATCTTTCAAACTCATATTTTTAGATTTATCGTTTATCATTTATCATTTATCAAAATCCGTTCATTGAATTGATTTCCCGGTAAATGACGAAAATTTAATGATAAATGATAAATGACAAATGTAAAATGGAAGTATGGCGTTCTTGTCGGGTTGATCTCGATTTTTTTCGGGCTTTACCCGCAGATTGATCTGTGGCAAAAACGCGGCGCGGATTTTCAAGGCACTTTCGCGTCGAACGATCTGGACGAAATCGCTTACGCAGCGTATTTGCAGGCGTTGATTGACGGCAGACCGCGCAAGAACGATCCGTATTCGGGGCGCGATGAATCGCCGGAAAATCCTCAGCCGGAATCAATTTTCTCGATCCAGTTTCTGCCGCCGCTGGTTCTTTCGATTCCGGCGCGAATCGTCGGCGCGAACGCTTCGCAGACGTTTACTGCGACTTCTGCAATTTTTATTTTCCTGACGGCGTTGGCGATGTTCTGGCTGATTTCGCTGATCACGGGAAACGAGATTTACGCGGCGGTCGGGACGCTTTTGATAATCAGCATCGGCGCGTTGGTTTCCGGTCTGGGCGCGGTCGGATATTTGACGGGCGCTTCGGCTTATCCTTACTTGCCGTTTTTGCGCCGCTACATTCCGTCGGTCGCGTTCCCCTTTTTTTTCGGTCTGTTCGCGTCGGTTTGGTTGTTGATAAAGAGCGAAATTAAAACGAACAAGATTATTTTTGCCGTTGTCGGCGGACTTTGTTTTACATTTTTGGTTTTTTCTTATTATTACCTTTGGACGACCGTCGCGGCGTTTTTGTTTTTATTTACGCTGATCTTTTTGATTTTGCGACCGGAGAATTGGAAACGCGATTTTCCATATCTGATATTGCTCGGCGCGATCTGTTTTCTCGCGCTCGTTCCATACGCATATTTAGTTTCAAACCGCGCCGAAGCGACCGACGCGATCCAGCTTCTGGTTTTTTCGCGCGCGCCCGATCTGTTCCGCGTTCCGTCAATCGTCTGCTATGTTTGTCTCGCACTTTTAGGAATTGCGATCTTTCTCGGTTATGAGAAACTCAAAAGTCTGAACACGATCTTTTTAATCAGTTTCGCGCTCGTGCCGTTCGCGGTTTTCAACCAGCAAATCATCACGGGACGCTCATTACAGCCGTTTCATTATCAATACTACGTCGCCAATTACGTCGTCGCCACGGTCGTGATATTAACGATTTATATTTTCTTAAAAGAAGTAAAATCGCAGAAAATCTTCAACGCGATTTCAGCAATTTTATTGGTTTTCGCTATCGGCTGGGGATATTTTGAAGTTACAAAAACGACGGAAATGCTGAGTTTCTGGAATATCGAACGCGAAACATCGGCGCAGGTTTCAAAACGTCTGCGCGAAATTGCGGGAGAAAATATTGACGCGGCAAAGCACGATATCACGATAAATTACGATTACGTCCAAGCCGACACGCAGCCGAATATCGCGCCGCAAGCGGTTTTATGGGCGCGGCATCAACACGTTTTCGCCGGTGTCGGTTGGGAAGAGAACAAGGAAAGATTTTATCAGCTGCTCTATTTTTCGGGACGCGACGAAAATTGGATGCGCGAAAATTTCCGGCGCGGCGACATCGAAGCGTATATGGCACTTTTCGGCTGGGACAGATTCAACGCAAATCTGTCGGTCAATTACCGCCCGCTGACAAAACCCGAAGTCGAAGCGGAAGTGCAGAGATATAAAGTTTATATCGAAAATTTTTCAGCGGAACAAGCAAAACTTTTTCCGCTAAAATTTGCCGTCGCAAAACGCGATAATGAGCCGGATTATGAAAATCTCGACAAATGGTATCAGCGAGATGCGGGCGAAGTTTTCGGTGATTTCGTACTTTATAAACTAACGCCCGCAAATCAATAAAGTGAAGTTCTTCAAAAATTTTGCTTGATTAAAAATTACAATTTTAGTAAATTTACAGCCTATGAAAAAATCATATTCAGTAATAATTCTAATTTTGGTTCTGTCTCTATCCATTTTTGCTCAAAAAAAAATAAGTGATAGAGAAAACGACGGATTGAAAAATCTTGTGAAATCTGTTTCAACGGAAATAGCTGATTATGAATTTAAGTCGGGCAAATTAAAAGAATCAAAACGAAGGCTCAAAGAGGCTGTTACATATGATCTTAATGGAAATCGTCTGACTTGGAAAACTTATGATTATTTGACAGGAACTTTATTTGAATCCGGTATTTATGATCGTATTGATGGCGAAACCGTTATTAAATATGAGGAAGTTGAAAATCCAAACAAGATCGTGCAAATAAATTCTGCGCCGGATGCAGAAAATCTGAAGAAATTTGACTCTCGTTATGACTACAAATTCAAATTTAAACACGATACCGAAGGAAATATATCGGAAGAATCTTGGTACCAAAGCGACGGGTCTTTATGGTTGAGATATGTTTACAATCTCAAAGAAAAACAGAAAGAGGAACTTGTATATGATGCTGATGGAACTCTAAATCAAAAATATGTTTATAATCTCGACAATAAAGGAAATGTTGTTGAGATGCTTGCTTACGATACTGAAAACAATAAACTCGAAGGGAAAGAAATCTACAAATATCTGGAATTTGACGCAAAGGGAAATTGGACAAAAAGAATTACGTCTGAAGGAGATGAAGACAATAATTTCATCGTAAAACCTCGAGAAGTATTGTATCGCAAAATTACTTACTTTTAAATGGTTTTAAGTATAAACAAGTCTTTCTCATTTTATCTTCATTGGCAACCAAAATTAAGTAACCACCCACTAAAAATTATTCCAACGGATGAGTTGATTTTTTTACGTTGACAAAATTTTAACGGGCGAATATATTCAAACCTGTATGGCAAGATGGTTCACATCATTATTTTTCCTGATCGTTCTGGTCGGCAGCGTGCCGGCAGGAACGCCTTTTTCCGATGGCGGAATGAAGGAAAATAATGTGTGTCCGATGAAATGCTGTAAAAAATCGGCAAAAGCTGTTAAGCCGCAAGATGCGGACGCGAAATTTTTATGCAGAATTTTAATTTGTTCACAGAATCTGCCCACAAATACTGCGAATAACGCGCCGACAAATTTTGCGCCGATGCTGATCGTGTCGGAAAAGGCGACGCTTTTCGAGATTTTATTTTCCACCAGACCGAAAGAAGCAGCGAAGAAATTTGACATCAAAAACTTTCGGCTGAAAACCAACCAACCCAAATACATCCAACATCAATCGTTTTTAATTTAACTTTAAAGCAGAAGTGCGTCTGAACTTTGCGGTCGAATTGTGTCCGCAGATACAGGCGCGTTTTTCGTTTTGAGTCCACCCTTTAGCGTGTTTTTCGTTGTCTTTCATCGGCAGTTTGCCGTCTGAAGACGGACTCAAAACTCTAAATCCATAATACAAATTTGAGAGGAATAAATTTATGAAAATTACAAAATCAATAATAACACTAATAATTTTTGCAATGGTCACATTTGCGGCGGCGTGCGGCGATAATTCGGCGGGAAGCGGAATGAAGCAGATCGCGACGAAGAAAGTCAGCGACGATCTAACAGTTACAATTTCAGGCGCGGACGGAAAATTGAAAAACGGCGAGCAGACAATAATGCTGGCGTTTACTGATGGCGCGGGAAAACCCGTTGACATCAACGCGGCGACGCTCAATTTCAATATGCCCGCGATGGGTTCGATGGCGGAAATGAACGATGCGGCGAATTTAACGACGACCGGAACGCCGGGACAATTTAAAGGCAGTTTGAATCTGCAAATGGCTGGCGATTGGACGGCGCAGATAACTTACGAAGGAGCGCAGACAGGAAAGACGACTATTCCCGTTAAAGCGCAGTAAAACAGTCAACAGTATCAGTCAACAAAATCTGATAACCGATAACTGACAACTGATAACTGAAAAAATGATTCACAAAATCATCGAATGGTCTCTAAAAAATCGCGTGATCGTGATCGTGCTGTTTCTCGGCATTGCGGGTTGGGGATATTGGGCGTTGGTTCACACGCCGATTGATGCGATTCCCGATGTTTCGGAAAATCAGGTGATCGTTTTTACGGATTGGGCGGGACGTTCGCCGCAGGAAGTCGAAGATCAGATAACTTATCCGCTGGTGACGAATCTGCAAGGGCTTCCGGGCGTGAAGGTCGTGCGGGCGAATTCGGCGTTTAGTTTTTCGATGATTAATATAATTTTCGATGAAAACGTCGAACTTTACTGGGCGCGGACGCGGATTTTGGAACGCTTAAACGTCGTGCGCGGTCAATTGCCCGCAGGCGTAACGCCGACGCTCGGACCTGATGCGACGGGCGTTGGGCAGGTTTTTTGGTACACGCTCGAATCGGACAAATACGATCTGCGCGAGCTTCGCACGATGCAGGATTGGTTTGTTCGTTACCAGTTGAATGCAGTTTCAGGCGTGGCGGAAGTCGCGTCGGTCGGCGGTTATGTTCAGCAATATCAGATTGATGTTGACCCGAATAAACTGCGTAGTTTCGGAATGCCGGTTTCAAAAGTCGTCGAATCGGTGCAGAAATCGAACAACAACGTCGGCGGAAACGTCGTCGAGCAGTCGGGACAATGGGCGGTCGTGCGCGGGATCGGTTTGATCGAATCGGTCGCCGATGTCGAAAATATCGTCGTCGGTTCAAATAACGGAACGCCCGTCTATGTCAAAAATGTGGCGAACGTGAAGATCGGCGAAGCGTTTCGCGTCGGCGCGCTCGACAAAAACGGCAAAGAAGCGGTCGGCGGCGTGGTCATCGCGCGTTACGGCGTGAACACTCTCGACGTGATCGAAGCGACGAAAAAGAAGATCGCCGAGATCGAAGTCGGTCTGCCCGAAGGCGTGAAAATCGTCCCGTTTTATGATCGAACGCAGCTTATAAACCGCGCGACTTCGACTTTAACGCACACGCTGATCGAAGAATTGATTCTGGTTACGCTCGTTCACATTTTATTTCTTTTCCATTTCCGCTCGATTTTAATCGTTTCGATTCCGCTTCCGCTGGCGGTTTTGATGTCGTTTTTGTTTATGTATTTTATGGGCATTTCGTCCAATATAATGTCGCTTTCGGGCATTGCGATTGCCATCGGTGTTCTCGTTGATGCTGGAATCGTCGTTACCGAAAACGCCTTTCGTTACATTGAGAAAAACGACATTGACACAAAAGACAGAAAAGCCGTCTGGAGCGCGGTGCTGGAATCTACAAAATTGATCGGTCGTCCGGTTTTCTTTTCGATGGCGATCATTATTCTCGCCTTTATTCCCGTTTTCGCGCTCGAAGGACGCGAGGGGAAACTCTTTCATCCGCTGGCATTTACAAAAACTTTTGCGATGGTCGCGGCGACAATTATCGCCGTAACTTTGGTTCCCGTTTTATGCACATTTCTGCTCGGCGGAAAAATGCACTCGGAAGACGCGAATCCGCTGATGCGTTTTTTGCAGAGAATTTATAAACCCGCGCTGATGTTCGCGCTGAAAAATCGTCTGATCGCAATTTCGTGTGCGCTCGTTTTATTCTGCGGCGCGGTTTTCCTCGCGGTCGGAATCGGTTCGGAATTTATGCCGAATCTCAACGAAGGCGACGTGATGTTTATGCCCGTCACCGATCCGGCGATTTCGATGGACGAAGCGTTGAAAATAATGCAGATGCAGGACAAAATTCTCGCGTCAATTCCCGAAGTCGAATACGCGGTCGGAAAAGCCGGACGCGCTGATTCTTCGACCGATCCCGCGCCCGTAAATATGAACGAAACGATCGTTCACTTAAAACCGAAAGACGAATGGCGAGTCGGATTGACGCGCGATGATTTGATCTCGGAAATGGACGACAAATTGAAAATGCCCGGAGTTACAAACATCTGGACACAGCCGATCATTAATCGAATCGAAATGCTCGCCACCGGAATTCGTTCGGAGATCGGCATCAAGATTTTCGGCAACGATCTAAAAACTTTGGAGAAACTTTCGGGCGAAGTCGCGGCGGTGGTCAAAGACATTGACGGAGCAAAAGATGTCTATCCCGAAAAGGTTATCGGCACGCCGTATATTGACATTGACATCAATCGCCAAGCCGCCGCGCGTTACGGAATTGATGTCGGAATGATTAACGACGTGATCGAAAAAGGCATCGGCGAAACGAATCTTTCGACGACCATCGAAGGACGCGAACGCTTTCCGATCCGCGTTCGATACGCGCCGGAATTTCGCAATGATATGGAAAATATCGGCAGGATTCCAATCGTCACGGCGGACGGAACGACGATTCCGCTCGCGGAAGTCGCCGACATAAAAATGACCGACGGCGCGTCAATGATCCAGAGCGAAAACGGACTTTTGAAAGGCACGGTTTTATTAAACGTGCGCGGTCGCGATCTCGTTTCGTTCGTCAACGAAGCCGACGCGCTCGTCAAACAAAAAGTCCAGATGCCGCCGGGATATTACATCGCGTGGAGCGGACAATTTGAAAATCAGCAACGTGCGAAACAAAGGCTTTTGCTCGTCGTGCCGATTGTTTTGATCGTCATTTTCGGACTGCTTTATTTTACATATCATTCGGCGGTCGAAGCCGCGCACGTTCTGCTCGCCGTCCCGTTCGCGCTGACCGGCGGCGTTTATCTGCAATGGCTTCTCGGCTACAACTTTTCGGTTGCGGTCTGGGTCGGCTTTATCGCGTTGTTCGGAACTGCCGTTCAGACGGGCGTTGTGATGGTAATTTATCTGGAAGAAGCGGTCGAAAAAAAGCACAAAAAACTCGGCGCGTTGGACAAAAAAGATCTGCTCGAAGCCGTCATCGAAGGCGCACTTTTGCGTCTGCGCCCGAAAGTGATGACCGTAACGACCGTCGTCGCCGGACTTTTGCCGATTATGTGGAGTACGAGCGCGGGGTCGGAAATTATGAAACCGCTCGCCACGCCCGTTTTAGGCGGAATGGTTTCGTCGCTTTTGCACGTTTTGATCATTACGCCCGTGATTTTTTACTGGATTCACGAACGGCGTTTGAAGAAAGAGAATGCCTTAACCGATTTTCAGGTTAAGAAGGAACTTAACAGGGATTAACAGGATGGACAAGATAATAATATTTGGGAATAAACTTGATTTTGCGATCAGAAAATCCCTGTTTATACTGTCCATCCCTGTTAAATTTTCCGCAATTCGTTGAAATATAACGATATGAAAAAACAACTATTCAGTTTCGCCCTGATCGCGCTTCAAACGTGTTATTTCGCCTTTGAAACGCGGGCGCAGATTGCGATTGAGCCGACCGTCGAAAAGGTCGCGCCGGAACAAATAATGCCGGAAGTGAATCTGACGATCGGACTTTATTTAGATCAGGCGGATGGCACGAGCGCGGATGAAGCGGTGAAAATCGCGCTGGCGAATAACGGCGAAATTGCGGCGTTGCGCGACGAACTCGAAGCGTCAAAAAGTTTGATAAAACAATCGGAACTGCGCCCGAATCCGAAATTAAATATCAGCGGAAGTCAGGAATCAATCATCGGAAATCGTTACAGCGGAACAGTTTCAGCGAGTTTGCCGCTCGAACTCGGCGGTCGGCGCGGTGCGCGAATCGCGGTTGCCGAAAGTGAATTTAAAGTGCGCGAAAGTTTGCTAATCAACAGCGAAAGAATTCTCGCGTCGGATGTTCGTCTGAAATTCGGCGAAACTCTGGCGGGCATCGAAAAACTTAAAATTTTGGAAGAACTTCTGGCAAATGTCGAGCAAGGTTACAAACTAATTTCTGCCAAAGTCGTCGAAGGCAGCAACGCGCCGCTCGAACAAAATATGAGTTTGGTCGAATTAAATAGAATGCGTTCGATGCGCGAGATTGCCGCCGGAAATGTCGAGATAAAACTGCTCGAACTGCGAAATTTGATGGGAATCGAAGCGAATCAGCCGTTGCGTTTGAAAGGCGATTTTGAAAATTTAATTGTCAGACTTCTGCCGCTTTCCGATGCGGTCGAAAATGCTTCTCGTCAGCGTCCCGATCTCGAATCGGCGCGTCTGACTTTGGGACTCGGAAATGCGCGTCTTGAGCAGGCACGCGCCGAAGGTCGTTTAGATGCGGGCGTTTCGCTCGGTTTTCAGAGAATGACACGCATTGCACCGCGCATCGTAAATCAAAATCCGGTCGAACTCGAACCGCGTCTGATCGGCGAAAATTTTATAACTTTCGGCGTTGATCTGACGCTTCCGGTTCGCAATAAAAATCAGGGAAATATCGAAGCCGCCGCGCTCGATATAAACGCAGCACAAAAGCGCGTCGAATTCGGTGAACTAACCGTGAAACGCGAAGTTACCGCCGCTTACACGCGCTACGAACGCGCCGTCCGTGCGCTGACGATCTATCAAGTCGGCGTGCGAAATCAGGCGAAACAAAATTTAGATGTCGTCTGGCAAACTTACGAACTCGGCGAAAAAGACCTGCTCGATTACATCGCCGAGGAACGCAGATTTTTGGATCTGGAAAACAGTCTGGTTGACGCGCTGCTTGAAACTTATCAGGCGAGAACGGAGATTTTACGGGCGACGAATGCGCCGGAATTGATAGTGAGATAGGAAGATTTTGCCCGCGAAATGCGCGCAAAGGCGCGAAAGAAAGATTTAAAGATTTTAGCGTTTTTAGAGTTTTTAGCGGGAAATAAAAATAATTCATAAAAAATGAACGATCAAGAAAAAGAAATAATTAAAGATCAAACGGACGCTGAAAATTTGCCAATTTCGGAAACGGAAATTGAGGAAATCGAAGAAAGCGAACATGAAACGATAAAACTAATTCACAAACAAAAGCCTTTTATCATCGCGGCTTCGGTTCTCGGCGTGATTCTTTTGGGCGTGATTGGTTTATTGATCTGGCGTTCGTCAAATTCCGAAGAAGGTCACGTCGTTCCCGCGCCTCGGACTGTGAATTTCGGGACGAACGAACCTGGCGAAACGGACGCGAATGTTTTGACGGAAAAGACTTTGACGATTCCGCCGGAACAGATAGAAAATATCAAGATCGAAACGGCGATAGTCGGCGAAACTCTTTCAGGTGAAGCGGTTAGCGCAACTTCGACGGGCGTTGTTCGTGCCAATGATTACGCAGAAACGCCTGCGATTTCTCTGGTCGGCGGCGTGGTTCGTAATGTCTCGGCGCAGCTTGGCGAATTCGTGCGGCAAGGCAAAACGATTGCGACGGTTTACAGCGACGAATTAGCGACGACTCAATCGGATTATTTATCAATGAACGCCGAACTCGACGAAGCGGAAAAGCGTTACAAACGCGCGCTCGAATTGACCGATGTTTCACAGGAAGCCCGAACGGAACTCGACCGCGCCGAAGCGGAACTGAAGATCGCCGAAGCCGAACATATGGCGCATTTCAGCCATTATCAACGCTCGGCAAAACTCGTAAAAATCGGCGCGGAAAGTCGGCAATCGTTTGAAATGGTACGAGCTGAACACGAAACCGCGCAGGCAAAATTCGACGAAGCGAAAAAGCGTTTTGAAAGGGCAAAACAGCTTTTGAAAATAAATCCCGAACGCAAAAACGAGATTGATCGAACGCAGGCGCAAGTTCGTTCGATACAGGCAAAAGCCGAAGCCGAACGTCAAAAACTGCTCGTTCTCGGTCTTTCGCCGAACCGCATCAATCAGATAAAAACATCGCGTAAAATCAGTTCCGATCTGGCGATCACGTCGCCGGTTTCGGGAACTATCACGGAAAGATCGGTCAACAACGGCGAAATCATCGAAGCGAATAAGGAACTTTTCAAAATCACGAATCTCGGCACGATTTGGGTGATCGCCGAAGTTTATGAAAAAGATCTGGCGCAGATTCGAACGGGAACGGGCGCGACCGTTTCGTCAAATGCTTTTCCGGGACAGGTTTTTCGCGGGCAAGTTACATATATTGATCCGAATCTGAATGAATCAACGCGCACGGCGCAAGTCCGAATTGTGTTGGAAAACCCGAATGGAATGCTCAAAATCGGGCAATACGTCAACGTCGCATTCGGCGCGTTAGGAACGGCGGAACGAACCGCGCCCGTCGTGCCGTCCGACGCGGTTCAGGCGATAAATAACAAATCCGTCGTCTTTCTCGTTACAGATCAGCCGAATGTTTTTACCGTTCGCCAAGTCAGTTTGGGAGCGGAAAAAGACAAAAGTTTCACAGTTTTAGGCGGAATAAACGTCGGCGATAAAGTCGTAACGAACGGCAGTTTTCTGCTTCGCGCGGAATGGGTAAAACAGAATGCGGAATTTTAGAAAGTATTTTGTAAAATTGAACAAGGGGAAACCGAAATGAATGAATTTATTGATCCGATCTGCGGAATGAAAGTTAATCCAGAAACCGCTGCCGCGAAATTTGAATGTGAGGGCGAAACTTTTTATTTCTGCTGTCTGAATTGTCTGAAACAATTCAAGGAAAAAGTCGGCGCAAAACCGCAGACGAATTTTACGCAAATCGTTAGAAAAGAAGCGGAAAACGACACAAAAGAATTTATTGATCCGATTTGCGGAATGACCGTTAAACCGGAAACTGCCGCCGCAAAATACGAAGCGGAAAATGGCGAAACGATTTATTTTTGCGCGGTCGGCTGTAAAAACAAATATGTTTCAAATCTCGAAAACGTCGAAAAAACGGTTTCGCACGGCGAGATGAAAGCCGCGCCGGAAGGTGAGCTTATTGATCCGGTTTGCGGAATGTCGGTCGCGCCGGAAACTGCGGCGGGAAATTATGATTTTGAAGGGAAAACTTATTATTTCTGCGCGACGAATTGTTTGAACAAATTCAGACAAAATCCGAAAAATTTTCTCGAAGAACAAGCAGAAGAAAAACTAAAAGCCGGGAGCGAAGGCGTGGAATACACTTGCCCGATGGACCCGCAAATTGTGCAGATCGGTCCCGGTTCGTGTCCGATTTGCGGAATGGCTTTGGAGCCGAAAGTTATTACTTTGGACGACAAACCCGATCCTGAATATTTGAATATGAAGCGGCGTTTCTGGATTTCTGCCGCGCTGACGATTCCCGTTTTCGCGCTGGCGATGGCGGAAATGATTCCGGGATTTAATCAGATAATTTCGCCGCAAGCTTCCGTCTGGATTCAGTTTCTGCTCGCAACGCCGGTTGTAGTTTGGGGCGGTTTGCCGTTTTTCGAGCGGGCGATTGCGTCGGTCAAAAATGCGAGTCCGAATATGTTTACGCTCGTCGCGCTCGGCACGGGCGCGGCTTATTTGTTTAGTTTGGTTGGCTTGTTTTTGCCGCAGATTTTTCCCGCTTCGATGAGCGACGCGCACACGAATTTGATTCACGTCTATTTCGAATCGGCGGCGGTTATCACGACGCTCGTTTTGCTCGGACAAGTTCTGGAATTGCGTGCGCGTTCGCAGACTTCTTCGGCGATCAAGGAACTTCTCGGACTCGCGCCGGAAACGGCAACGGTCATTTTTGGCGACGGAACGGAAGAAGAAATCGCGCTCAAAGACGTGCAGAAAGGCGCGACTTTGCGCGTTCGTGCGAACGAGAAAATTCCGGTTGACGGCGAAATTTTGGACGGCGAAACTTCAGTTGATGAATCAATGGTGACGGGCGAATCAATTCCCGTCGAAAAAGTTTCGGGCGACAAAATTATCGGCGGCACGATCAACGGCAAGCGCAGTTTTACGATGAAAGCCGAAAATGTCGGCAGCGACACGCTTCTGGCGAACATCGTCCGAATGGTCGGCGAAGCGCAGCGTTCGCGCGCGCCGATTCAGCGTCTCGCGGATGTCGTTTCGGGTTATTTTGTTCCCGCCGTTATCGTCTGCGCGGTTATTGCGTTCGTTGTCTGGATGATTTTCGGTTCATTTACTTACGCGATTGTCGCAGCAGTTTCGGTGTTGATTATTGCTTGTCCGTGCGCTCTCGGTCTGGCGACTCCGATGTCAATTATGGTCGGCACGGGACACGGCGCGAAAAACGGCGTTTTGATAAAAAAAGCCGAAGCGTTGGAGATTTTGGAAAAAGTTGACGCTATCGTTGTTGATAAAACGGGAACTTTGACCGAAGGAAAACCAAAACTGCAAGCAGTAATTACGAATTACGAATTACAAATTACGAATGATGAACTTTTGAAACTCGTTGCATCTTTGGAAAAATCCAGTGAGCATCCGTTGGCTGAGGCGATTGTGAAAGGCGCGGAAGAAAAGAAAATCGAATTGGCGAAAGTTGAGAATTTTGAATCCATAACAGGAAAAGGAATTATCGGGACGGTTGACGGGAAAAAGATTTTGTTCGGAAATTTAAAATTGATGGACGACAACGGCGTTGATTTTTCAAAAGATGTAGAAGCCGAAAAACTTCGCGGCGAAGGTCAAACCGTGATGTTTGCGGCGGTTGAAGGAAAAACTGCGGGAATTATCGGAGTTGCCGACACGATCAAAGAGACGGCAAAAGACGCGATTGACGAACTTCATCGGCAAAATATCGAAGTCATAATGATGACGGGCGACAATGCGAAAACCGCCGAAGCCGTGGCGAAAAAGTTGGGAATTGACAAAGTTTTCGCCGACGTTTTACCGGAACAAAAAGCGGAAAAGGTTAAGGAATTACAGGCGAAAGGAAAGATCGTGGCAATGGCTGGCGACGGCGTGAACGATGCGCCCGCACTGGCGCAGGCAAATGTCGGGATTGCGATGGGAACGGGAACTGATGTCGCGCTTGAATCCGCCGATATTACATTATTAAAAGGCGATCTGCGCGGGATTTTGAAAGCGAAACATTTGAGCCAAGCGACGATGAGCAATATCAGGCAAAATTTGTTTTTCGCATTTATTTATAATCTGATCGGCGTTCCTATCGCCGCCGGAGTTTTATTTCCGTTTCTAGGACTACTTTTGTCGCCGATGATCGCGTCTGCAGCGATGACTTTTAGTTCGGTTTCGGTTATTTTAAATGCTCTGCGTTTGAGAAATCTTAAATTATAAAATGAAAAAGACCGCCAAATAAAAGGCGGTCTATTTATAATTACTGCTTGTTAAGGTATATATTTATGCGGCGAGAAGGTCGTTTGAAGTTTCTGCAAACACTCTTCTACCGTTTAACGAATCGTCAATGATTTCGCGGACTGCGGAAGCATCCGGATTGACATCCATACGAGCGCACGCTCGAAGATGACGGATGATTCCTTCCGTCGCTATCTCAAGCGTTTCACCTTTCAATTTTCCGAAGCGTCGCGCTTGAATGTGATCAATTTGGACGATTCTGTCCTGCAAAGTCATCGGCTTTGCTGTTGCTGCCATATATTCTTCCTCCCTCATTTATTTATCCCTCCCTGAGTAGTTTCTGTTTGTGAAACTTGTCGCAAACCTTATCAAAAAATTTGGAAAAGCGTTTAAAATATATAACTTTTCCAATAATAATTAGTTGATACTTAACGTCCTAAAGTTGTTAATAAATTAACTTGTCAAGACCGTCTCCCAAGCGGAATAATGAGAGTGTAACAAAAATTTAACGGTTTGTCATCATTTTTTTTTAGTTTGAGTAATTTTTTTTAACTATTGCATAAATTTGCAAGAAAATACTAAAAGTAGTCTCTATTTCTTGACACTTCGGTTATATCTGATAGAATCTTAAATTTCGGCTTTTACGCCTGAAGTGTATTTATATGTTCGAGTCATTATCCGATAAATTAAAATCAACGCTGAAAAATCTGCGCGGCGAAGGGAAACTTACGCCCGAACACGTAGATGCGGCTCTGCGTGAGATTCGGATGGCTTTGCTCGAAGCGGACGTTAATTATAAAGTCGCCAAAGATTTTGTCGAAAATGTTCGCTTGAAAGCAGAAGGACAGGAAGTTTGGCAAGATCTGAAACCGCACGAACAAGTTGTAAAGATAGTTTATGACGAACTCGTAAGTTTATTTGGCGGAACTTCTTCACGCCTTGTTTTTACGAAGCAAATTCCGAACGTCGTGATGATCGTCGGTTTGCAAGGTTCGGGAAAAACGACTTCGACGGGGAAAATTTCCAAATGGCTTCGGGACAATCAGGAACGCAAACCGCTTCTTGTTTCGGTTGACGTTTATCGTCCGGCGGCGCGCGAACAGTTAAGAGTCGTCGGCGGCGCGGTCGGCGTTCAGGTTTTTCAAGACAGAGAAACGAACGACCCGATGACGCTCGTGCGCGGTGCGATGAAGCACGCGCAGGAAACGGGATTTGATACGCTTTTAATTGATACGGCGGGACGTCTTCACATTGACGATGAGTTGATGGTCGAACTCGAACAGATCAAAGCGGAAACAAAACCCGTCGAAGTTTTGTTCGTCGCCGACGCGATGACCGGACAGGACGCGGTTCGTTCGGCGGAAGAATTTCATAAACGAGTCGGAATCACTGGCGTTGTCTTGACGAAAATGGACGGCGACGCGCGCGGCGGCGCGGCACTTTCGATTAAGGAAGTTATCGGTCAGCCCGTAAAATTCGTCGGTGTCGGCGAAAAATACGACGCGATTGAGCCTTTTTATCCTGACCGTATCGCGCAGAGAATTTTGGGAATGGGCGATGTGTTGTCGCTTATTGAAGAAGTTCAGGGTAAGATTGACGAAGACGAAGCGCAGAAACAGCTCGAAAAAATGACGAGCAATCAGTTTACGCTCGAAGATTTTCGCAGTCAATTAGGACAATTCAAAAAATTCGGCTCGATGTCGAAATTAATGAAAATGCTTCCCGAACAGATGACGGGCGGTATGCAGTTGTCGGACGAACAATCCGAAGAAGTCGAAGCGCAGATGAAGCGCACCGAAGCGATCATTGATTCGATGACGAAGATGGAACGCCGCAATCATAAAGTGATTGACGCGAGCCGCAAAACGAGAATCGCCAACGGTTCCGGTTCGACAATCGCCGAAGTCAACGGTCTTTTGCGTCAGTATGAGCAGATGAAAAAGATGATGCAGAAGATGAACAGCGGCGGTCTTTTTTCCAAACTCGCGGGTAAAGCGATGGGCGGAATGGGCGGTGGTTTGGGCGGTCTGCTCGGCGGCGGTTTAGGCGGAATGTTCGGCGGCGGCGGAAATGAAGAATTCGACAACGATTACGACGAAAAGAAAAGCAGTTTAAGAAAAAGTCTTAAAAAGAAAAAAAGACACAAAAAGAGACGGAAATAGTGACAAACGGTAAGTGGTGAGCGGTAAGTTTTTTTTCTTGCACTTAGCACTTAGCACTTAGCACTTAGCACTAGAAATATATGTTATCAATAAGTTTAATGAGATTAGGCGCGAAGAAGAGACCTTTTTACCGCGTTGTTGTAAAAGAAAAACGCTCGAAGCGCGACGGAAAATATTTGGAAAACGTCGGCACATATAATCCGATGACCGAACCGGCGGAAGTGAAATTAAAGCACGAACGCATCGAATATTGGATGAATCACGGCGCACAGCCGACGGAAACGGTGGCGAGTTTAATTAAGCACAATCCGGCGATGAGCGAGGAAGAACGCGCTGAAGTTGAAGCCAAACGTGCCGAAGAAAAACAAGCCAAGCAAGAAGCGGAAGCGAAAGCGAAAGCTGACCGCGATGCCGCGATTATTGCCGAAGCGCAAAAAGAAGCGGACGAAAAAGCGGCGGCTGAAAAAGCAGAAGCTGATGCGGCGAAAGCTAAGGAAGATGCCGAGAAAGCCGAAAAAGAAGCGGCTGAAAAGGCGGAAGCCGATGCGAATGCTGAAACGGAAACGAGTGTGGAAGAAACTGAAATCGTGACGGAAGAAGCCGTGCCGGAAGAAGAAGCCGAAAAATCGGAAGAAGCTTAGTAAACATTTAGAGTTTTGATTTTGAATCGCTGGAACAGTTTCGCGGTTACACGCTAAAACGTGGAATCAAAACAGAAACGAGATGAAAGAAGTAGTCGAGAAAATCGTAAAAGGAATCGTTGACGACGAAGAAGCAGTCGAGATTCAGATGAACGACGATAATCGCTGGGTAAATATTGACGTGCGCGTTGCCCCGGACGATATGGGAAGATTGATCGGACGGCAGGGACGAACCATCAAAGCCATCCGCAGTTTGCTGTATGTCGCGGGTCAAAAACACGACAAACGGTATAACCTGAACATCGTCGAAGACTAAGAAGCCATAATTTTATGGATTTCGTAGCGATTGCCAGAATTGTCAAAACGCGCGGTTTGCAAGGCGAAACCGTCGCGGACATTTTAACCGATTTTCCCGAACGATTTGAAAATTTAGAGCGTGTTTTCGCCGTTTTTGAAAACAAGGAAGTTTCCGAATTGGAGATCGAAAAATTTCGTTTCCATCAAAAACGTATTCTTTTGAAATTCGTTGGAATTGATTCGCCGGAAGCGGCGGAAAATCTACGAAATGCGGAGATTTGTGTTCCCGAAGATGAAGCGGTCGAACTTGAAGAAGGCGAATTTTTTGATTGGGAACTTGAAGGCTGTCATGTTGAAACAGTCGAGGGCGAAAAGATCGGCACGGTGAAAGAATTAATGCGAACGGGCGGCACGGAGATTTTGGTTGTAATCGGAGAAAAAAAAGAGTTTTTGGTTCCGTTTGCCGAAACGATCTGCACCGAAGTTGACGTTATAAACAAACTCATTCGCGTTGACGCGCCGGAAGGTTTGCTAGAATTTTAGGACGGAAAAATGAAGATTGATATTTTAACGATCTTTCCCGAATTTTTCCGCGAGGTCTTTGATTTCGGAATAATCCGCCGCGCAAAAGAAGCGAAAATTGTCGAGATAAATGCGATTGATTTACGCGAATTTACGCTCGACAAACACCGCAAAGTTGATGACCGACCGTTCGGCGGCGGCGACGGAATGGTTTTAACGCCCGAACCGATATTTCGGGCGATTGAAAATTTAATCGGCACGAGCGAGCGGGAAAATTATCCGCCGAAGACGCGCGTGATTTTGCTTTCGCCGCAGGGCAGGCAATTAAAGCAATCTATTGCGAAAGAATTTGCTGACGAAGCCGAACATATTGTCGTGATTTGCGGTCGTTACGAAGGAGTGGACGAGCGCGTCAACGAACAACTCGTAACCGATGAAATTTCAATCGGCGATTACGTTTTATCGGGCGGCGAACCGGCGGCGATTGTTTTGGTTGATGCGATTACGAGGCTTTTGCCGAACGCTTTGGGAAGCGAAACTTCCGCCGAAAATGATTCGTTTTCAGACGGGATTTTTGATTTTCCAAATTACACGCAGCCGCGTGATTTTCGCAGAATGGAAGTGCCGGAAGTGCTTTTGAGCGGCAATCACGCCGCCATCGAAAAGTGGCGAAGAGAAAAAGCGTTGGAGAAGACGCGAAAGGTTAGAGAAGATTTGATAAAGGAGTGAGGAAGTAATTGTAAGTTGTAAATTGTAAGTTGTAAATTGAAAGAAATTTACTATTTACCATTTACTATTTACCATTCACATAAAGAAATGAACCGTTTAGATAATATAGAAAATACACAGTTGCGGGATAATATCCCGAATTTTCAGCCGGGCGATAACGTTAAAGTTCACGTTCGCATTCAAGAAGGCAATAAAGAACGTTTGCAAATTTTTGAAGGTGTTTGCATCGCACGCAAACACGGCGGCGCAAGAGAGACTTTTACCGTTCGCAAAATCAGTTTCGGAAGCATCGGCGTGGAAAGAATTTTTCCGCTTCACGCGACTGTTATTGACCATATAGACGTTGTGCGTCGCGGAAAAGTCCGCCGTGCGAAACTGTATTATTTGCGTAATCTGCGCGGAAAAGCCGCCCGTATCCCGGAACGCGATCTGCGAGGAAAAGCGAAGAAAACAGCTTAAAAATTTTGGATTTAATTTATTGCGGCGCAATTGATTCTATCTGAATCTCAACATATTTCTGCCCGCGAATCTACGCGAATTTGCACGAATAAAAGAAAACTTATTCGTTGCAGTTCGCGTAGATTCGCGGGCAATATTCTTTGTTATGAAAATCAAAACCACAATCGGAACTGAATTTGAACAACAAGCGCACACAGAAGGTTTTCATTTTATCGCCGGAGTTGATGAAGTCGGACGCGGTTGTCTTGCCGGTGCGGTCGTTGCGGCAGCCTGCATTTTAGATTTGTCGAAACCTTTGCCCGAAGGGTTAAATGATTCCAAAAAAATCTCGAAAAAGAAGCGCGAAACAATTGCCGAAGAACTTAAAGAAAATGTTCTTGCATATTCAATCGCTCAAGTTGAAGCAGACGAAATTGACCGCATAAATATTCTCCAAGCTACAAAAAAAGCGATGCGGCTTGCAATCGAAAATCTCCGACCGCAAGCCGACTTTTTGCTGATTGACGCGCTCGAACTCAAAGATGTAAATCTTCCGCAAAAAGGCATTATCAAAGGCGATGCAACCAGCGCATCAATCGCCGCCGCTTCGATTTTGGCTAAAACTTATCGTGATAATCTAATGTGTCAATTAGACGCGAAATATCCAGAATACGGTTTTGCAAAGCACGTCGGTTACGGCACAAAAGCGCATTTTGAAGCGATTAAAATTTATGGCGCGTGTGAGATTCACCGCAAAAGTTTTCGCGGTGTTCTATAACTAAATCGTAAATTTATCTCTTTATCTTTAAGAATGTTAAAACGAGTATGACAAAAGATACAATTCATTTTGCTCACGCCAATGGATTTCCTTCTAAAACATACGGCAAAATGTTTTCTGTTTTGGAAGACGGTTTTAACATCGGTTTCCTCGACAGACACGCTCATAATCCTGATTTTCCGGTTTCCGATGGCTGGGATTTTCTTAAAGAAGAACTGCGAAATGAAATTAAAACTCGTTACGATCAACCGATAATCGGTCTCGGACACAGTTTAGGCGGAATTCTTCATCTTCTGACGGCAGCAGAAAATCCCGAACTTTACAAAAAAATAATTCTTCTCGATGCGCCGGTCATCAGCCGAATAAGCAGTCTCGGTGTAAAAATGATGAAGAAATTCAAACCTCTGGAAAAATATTCTCCTGCATTTCATACAAAGTTTCGCCGAAATCTCTGGAGAGATAAAACGGAAGCGTTTGAACATTTTTACAAAAAGGAAAAATTTCGCCGTTTCGATGAAGACGTTCTGCGCGATTACATTGAATACGGCACGACGGAAAATGAAAAGGGAATTTCACTATTTTTTAAGCCGAAGATCGAAGCCGAAATTTATAAAACTCTGCCGGATTTTTTGCCGAAACTTCGCGGTAAGATAAAAATTCCCGTTGCTTACATCGGCGGCAAAAGTTCGTCGGAAGCAAAATGGGCGCGAATCGGTTTTATGCGCCGAAATTTTCCGTTCGATTTTTACTTTTTGGATGGAACTCATCTTTTCCCGTTTGAGAAACCGATTGAAACCGCCGAATTAATACTTCAAATACTAACTAAATAAAGTTCCCGAAAACTCAAATTATGTATCAGATTGATTGTTTATTCATTCAATTTGACAAAGTTTGTTTCAATTAGATGTTAAACATTGTAAATAATTGTTGACAAATTTTGTTTTCTGATGTAACTTTTAAAAGTGTTGACACGCAAGGTGTCTCTTTCACTACACCCAAAATGCAAATCTTAGAGAAGAAAGCAACAGAAATGAAAGTTTTTGGTTGCTTTTAAGACTGAAAATTGAACGAATAAAAAACCTTTACTTAAAATCGAAGACGTTCAAACAAACACACATTCTGAAGAGATTAAAGAAAAACTTAGAAGCGGAGCGAATAAAGCCGCAAAGGAGAATAAATAAAGATGCTGTTCGGTAAAAAGAAAGGCGTTGCCGGTTTAGATGTCGGTTCGAGTGCGGTAAAAATTGTCGAACTCGACGGCAAATTGAGCAATTTGAGTTTGGTCAGTCTGGGATTTGAAAATCTGCCCGACGATACGATCGTTGACGGTCAAATAATGGAACTTAACGCGGTTGCGGAAATTATCCAAAATATTTGTAACGATCATCAGATAAAAACCAATCAAGTTATCACGGGCGTAAGCGGGCATTCGGTCATTATAAAAAATATAGTGCTTCCGGCAATGAGCCGCGAAGAACTCGAAGAATCTATTGACTGGCACGCCGAAGAACATATTCCTTATGATTTATCGGAAGTAAATCTCGATTATCACATAACCGTCGAAACGCCGGAATCAACGCAGGTTTTAATCGCGGCGTGCAAACGCGAACGGATTGATAATCTGCGTCAGGCGATTCAGCTTTCCGGCAGAACTCCTTTGGCAGTTGATGTTGATACATTTGCCCTGCAAAATTGCTACGAAATAAATTATCAGCCCGATCCGTCCGAAGTTGTAACGCTTTTAAATATCGGCGCGGCGACGATGAACGTAAATATCGTGCAGGGAACGACTTCGCTTTTTACGCGCGATATTACAATCGGCGGAAGTCAGTTTACGGACATTTTGCAGAGAAGTCTGGGAATCAGTTTTCAGCAAGCCGAAGCGGTTAAACGTGGTGTTGCGGACGCTTACGAAAACGAAGAAGAAGAAAAATCCATTGAACCGCTGATAAATAACGTGACGGAAATGGTAGCGATGGAAATTCAGAAAACGTTCGATTTTTATCGTGCGACGACTGAAGACGAAACATTAATTGTCGGGAAGATTTTGATTTCGGGCGGTGGTTCAAAACTCGTCGGTTTGGCAGAAGATTTAGCGATGCGGCTCGAAATTCCGGTCGAAGTTCTCGATCCGTTTCGTCAGATCAAAGTTGATGCCAAGAAATTCGATCCCGATTATTTAAGTGAAATTATGCCCGAAATGGCGGTTGCCGTAGGTCTCGCCGCAAGAGGAGTTGAATTAAAATGATCAGAGTAAATCTTTTACATTCGGTAACAGAAAGAAATAACGGTGCGGTTGTCGCCGTCGAACGCAAGATGTCGTCTCCGATGTCGCGGATGATGGTGATGAGCATTGTCGTGATGATTATGCTGTTGGCGGTTATCGGTTGGGATGTTATCAGCACTCAGAGAGCCAAAACACAAGCCGAGCAGGAACTTGCCGACCAGCAAAAAATTTCTACCGAACTCGAAGCTGCGCTGAAGGAACAGCAGGAATTGGAGCAAAAAATCCAAAATATAGATGTTCGAATCGAAGCAATCAAGAAACTTCGTTCATCGCAAGCCGGTCCGAGTGCGGTTTTAGATGCGATTCGTGAAAGAATTACGATGGTTCCGGGAATTTATCTGGAATCGGTCGAGCAGACGGGCGAGCAACTTGTCATTAAAGGTGATTCGCCGGACGAGCAGGCGGTAACGCAATTTGGTCGGAGTCTGGAATTTTCCGGCGGTTTATTCTCAAATCTGAGCATCGAAACGCAAAGAAAAGAAGTCGCCGCTACACAAATTGAAGGTTCAACTCCGGTTCTCGACACCGTCAACTTTATTATTCGCTGTGCTTACACGCCTTCAAAAGCCGGAAATAATTCTGACAACTCGTTGCAGGCGAACGGCGGAAATACGCCGAATGAAACTCAACCCGCCGCCAGCGGGCAAACCCCGCCGCAGGTCGCACAAAATAACGGTAATTAAGCTAACAAGTATATAGAGTAAGAGGATTGTAGAAATGTTGAATAAATTTAAGGAATTATCCTGGCAGATACAATTATTATCGCTGATCGGCTTTGCCATACTGGTTTATCTCGGAGTCTGGTATTTTGTAACGAGCGAAACGCGCGTTGAGATTCAGAGTTTAAATGACCAGATAGCGCAGTTGAAAACCAAAAATCAAGCCGCACAACTTGCCACTCAGCGCATCAATGAATTTCGTTCGCTGTATGCGACCAAACAGCAGGAATATGACGAATTGAAAGTTCTTCTGCCTGAACAACGCGAAATTACCAATGTTTTGCAGGGATTACAGGACACGGCAGGACAGAGCAGTTTGATCGTAATGCGTTTTGCGCCGCGTGAAGATACGCAGGAAGAATTCATAACCGCCAAACCTGTCGAAGTCGAAGTTGACAGTAATTTTAACAATTTACGCGACTTTTTCGACAAGATGGCGAAACTTCCACGAATAGTTTCGATAAGCGATTTCAAATTGAATCAACTTGCCAGTCAAACCGGTAACAGAACACTGCACGCCTCATTTTTACTGTCCGCTTATTATGCTACGGCTGAGGATTTGGCTGCGATAACCGCTTCTCAACCGTGCGCTCCCGGCACACCGCCGACAGCACCCGGCGCACCGCCACCCGCACCCGCACCCGGCGCACCGCCTGCGGCACCCGGCGCACCGCCCGTTCCTTGTACGCCTGCGGCTCCGGGTACGCCGCCAGCACCGGGAACGGCACCCGGCGCACCGCCGCAATAAGCACTTATTGAATTTATAAAAGACATTTTGAAAAAGTTTTACCTGTGAGTGAGAAAGTTATGCTGAATAAATCTAAGACGTTAAAAATCTTGAGTTTAACAATTGCCGCGATTGCCTTTGTAATAATTTGCGGCAGTTTGACGGAAACATCCGCGCAAAACCGCGATCCTTTTCTAAAACGCGGCGGAACATCGAGACCGAATCCGAATCCGAATCCGAATCCGAATCCAAATCCTTCGAGCGGTTCGCCTTCAACACCGGGAAGTCCTGCTCCGAAACCAGTCAAAGTAGGTCCTGCACCGATCGCACCGCCCGCAATCGAACAGAGAATTGCATATTATTATCGTCTGCGCGAAACTGCGGCGACAAATGGTGAGGAGCTTCCGAAAGTAACAACCGTAATGACGCTTAATGAAATGAGCGTTACGGGCATTTTCAAAACTCCGCGCGGTTACGCGGCAATGGTTGAAGCGACACCGATAAAACTTTCTTACACGATCTATCCGGGCGAAAAATTTTTTGACGGTCAACTTGTCGCCATAGAAGAAAATCGTCTCGTCTTTCGAAAAGTAATTAAAATGACGGACGGTAAATTTATTTCATCGGTAGAAAACAAACCTTTGAAGAAATATACTTTGCAGGAGACGATACAGGGAACGGCACCGATTGATCAATCGGGAACACCGGAATCGGCATCGAACACGCCGCCGCCCGCCGCAGGTGAAGACGGTAATCCAGCCACTCTGAAAACACCGGTCGTCATTTCACCGCTCGACGAAATGAATACTCAACCCGTTGAGACAAAAGAAGATTCCGTTAAAAATAAGTCCAAAAAAGACGGCAAAAAACCGACAAAAGTTGCCAAAAAGCAATAATTTCAAAAACAAATTCGGCGGCACAAAATTTCTTCCCGTGCCGCCGAAACCGACAACAGAAACTGAGACAATTTTTTCCCAAACCTAAACTAAAGAAACTGAGGTAAAATATGAATTTCCTTGAAGCCAAAGGCAGAGTTTGCCTAAAAATAGCTTTCCAATTATTAATGATTGCCTGCTTGGCGATAGCAGTCACCGCACAAAACACCGTGCCGCCGCAACAGCAGGGCAAAATGTATGGTGATCCCGGCTTTGTCGGCGAACCGATAAATCTTCAGGTCGTTAATACCGACGTGCGGGATATTTTGAATTATATCACCGAACAATACGGTATTAATTTCGTGATTGATAAATCCGTTCCGGCTGTTCCCGTTACGATCAATGTCAGCGAAGTGCCGTGGAACATTGCTCTTGATGCTATTTTACGTTCTCAGGAATTGGGCGTTCAGGTTAACGGTTCGATTCTTCGCATCGCGCCCTCAGGAGTTTTGGCGACCGAAGGCGAAATCCGCGCCAAAGCGGAGGAGTCACAACTTGATACTTCGCCGCTTTACACGGAATTTATTCGTTTGAATTATGCAAACGGAGTATCTGCTTCCGGCGGAACCGGAACTATTACCGGGCAAACCAGTTCAAACAATCCGGGAGGTTCCGGCGGCGGCGGCGAACAGGGAATTTTAGGTATTATTAAACGTCGTCTTTCCAGACGCGGCGCAATCGAAGTTGATCCGCGCAGTAACACTCTAATTATTACCGATGTTCGTCAAAATATAGATGCGATTCGTCAACTCGTCTATCTGCTCGACCAACCCGAACCGCAAGTGGAAATCGAAGCGCGGATAGTTGTTGCAACGCGCAATTTCAGCCGTGATCTCGGCGTTCAGTTGTCAGCTCTCGCGCTCGGAACTAGCGGCGCGATTTCTGCGGGAAATCTTCCGTCAAGCGACACTGGTGCTGCCACTTCTACGAACGGTTTTCCGACAGGAGTCGGCGGTCTCAACGGTTCGCCCCAAAGTACCGTTATCGGTATTACAGGGATCTTCGGAACAGCGCAAATCAGCGCATTAATTACCGCAGGTGAAACAAAAGGACAAGCAAAAACAATTGCCACGCCGCGCGTAACTACGCTGAATAATCGTTCGGCTGAAATTCAAAGTGGAACTCAAGTTCCTGTAACAACAGCTCAGAGCAGTCAGGGCGGAGGTGTCGTCTTTACTACTGAATATGTATCAGTTCCATTGCGTCTTCAAGTTATTCCACAAATCACTGATGCCGGAACAGTTATTCTTGATGTAACGGTAGAAAATAGTAATGTTTCATCTGGCGGCGGAGTAGCTCCGACCATTTCGACACAGAGTATGAAAGCCAATGTTATGGTTCCCGACGGCGGCACAACCGTTATCGGCGGAGCTTTAGTTGACATCGAAAGCGATAATGAAAATCGTGTTCCGGGTTTGTCGAGAATTCCCTTACTTGGTAGATTGTTCAAAAGTGACAGTACCCAACGCGCAACCAATGAACTTTTATTCTTCATTACACCGCGTATTTACAGACCTGATTTTATGGGAAATCCGACAAAAGGAAAAGTCAGCGACAAAACTCGCTCGACAACGATTCTCCAACCCGTTCCGCTCGGCAATCCGCCTTCAAACTCCGATCCGGTGGTAACAAATCCGAATCCTCAACAGCCTAATGTTAATCCGATTGTTCCGGTTGTTCCTGCGACAAATCCGCAGGTTAGATCGAATCAGCCGAATTTGAACACAAATCCGTAGAATCTGAAAAGATAAGTATAAAGAATTTTGATTTTTTTTAATTCTTTACACTTAAAAATTCTACACAAATAAAATAATCCGGTTGAATAAATCGGGAGGAAGCAAAAGCGGAAATTCGTATTGGCTCATTGACATCCCGTCAGGCTCGGCTCGGTCTGACGGGACTTTTTGACTTCGGAATTTGAATTTAGAACTTCAGATTTTATCTTTCAGACGATAATTCAAAGGGAAAATCAAGTAACACGCACAAATCATTTATTCTCATAAACAATGTTTTTTCTGGAATAACACGGTTATTTAAAGTGTTGTATTGAAGAATTACTCTTACGTTAATAATCCAAAGCAGTTAATAAGATGAAACGCCTACTCTTAAATAAAAGGACAACCTCAAACAAGGAAAAAGGTTTTAGCATACCGGAATTATTGGTTGTGTTATTGATTTTGGCGATTCTGGCGGTTTTGGCTCTGCCTCAAATAATATCTTCGCAGAGAATGTTCCGCTATTCGGGAACGCAGAGACAATTTGTCGCATCTTTAAGAAATGCACGTCAGGAAGCGATGTCGCAGAGAACGCCGATCACTTTTCGTTTTGACGAGAGCGGTTGGCGGACGATTATTTACGGCGGAAGTTTCGGAAATTTGGGCGACCAGAAAAATACAGTTACCGAAATGTCGGGAACCGGTTTAAATGCGTCCGATCTCAAATACGGAATTCCGGGCGGCATATCTAATCAAAATCTCGGCGACGGGACAAATTTGACGGGTTTATCGAATCGGGCTGTCGAAGTTACATTTCAGGCTGACGGTTCGGTCATTGATTCCTCGAATAATCCGTCAGATACGGCGATGTTTTTTTATCACAACCTTTATAAAAAAGACACGGCGTTTGCCGTTTCGATACTCGGCGCGGGCGGGCGCGTAAAAATCTGGCGGTATAACCAACAAACAAATACGTATGTTGAATAAAACAAACGAAAAATATACGCGAAAAAACGAACAGGGATTTTCGTTAATCGAAGCCGTAGTTGCAATTTTTATTTTGACCATCGGATTAATCGGAACTGCCGGAGCGATCACTTACGCGCTTGAATTCGGAGCGATCAGTAAAAATGTTACGAAAGCAAAACTCGTAATCGTCGCCTCAATCGAAGAAATCGAGATGCTGCGAAATTCGAGAAGATTAAATTATCGCCAAATCGCCAATAAAGCCGGAGTTGATAATACGGACGCTGAAAATCGTTTTACCGGATTCAGCGACGGATTCAGAGACGTTTCGACTCAGCCGGGACCGGACGGCGTAAACGGCACGGATGACGATTTAATTTCAAAAGGTGCGGACGGAATATACGGAACGGCTGATGACGGCACCGATCCGACGCTTGTTCGTCAAGGTTTTTGGCGGCAGATCACGATTAGCGAACTAAGTCCGACACTGAAAAAAGTCGAAGTTCGCGTGCGCTATGTCGGGCGCGAAGGAAAAAAGGCAGAAATTGTCGGTGTCAGTTATTTGAACGACGAAGCGCGTATTACGCGGAATTAAAGTGGAAAAGTTTGAATAATATGTTTTACGGAAATAGAGGCGAAAAGAATAATGAGCGCGGCGCGGCGTTGGCAATTGCGATAATAATAATGGCGATTTTGTCGGTTATCGCTCTGACGGCATTGGCTTTTTCATCTACAGAAGCGCGAATCGCAGGAAGCGATCTGCAAAGATCACAGACGTTTTACGCGACCACCGCCGGAATGGAAAAGATGACCAACGATTTCAGCGAATTATTCAGAACAAAAATGACTCCGACCGACGACGATCTCAGAAATATCGCCGGAAGCCCGCCGCAGCCGCTTTTAGACGAAGGTTTCAGATTTGCACAAAGTCTTGATTTAGACAGGAAAAGACTCGCCGATCTTCGCGCGACGCAAAATCTGCCCGCAAATTATTTTCCGCGCGTAAATATACCGGACGGCGCATACGGCGGTCTTTATGCGACTTTAATTCCTTATAAAATGACTTCCGAGGCGACCCAAAAAAACACCGGAACGCAGGTCAAATTAGAGCGCGAATTTAATAATTATCTCGTACCGCTTTTTCAATTCGGTATGTACAGCACCGAAGACATCGAAGTTCATCCCGGACCGATGATGACATTTAACGGTCGCGTTCACAGCAATAAAAACATATACGTTTTAAGAAATACGAAATTCCTGAATCGTCTGACGATGGCGGGCGAATTTATACGCGACTCCAGTCGCGGCGGCGAATCGAATGATTATGCCGATAAAAATAATGTTTTCGTCGAGGTCAACAATGTAAATGTGAACAGCACCATTGGCAGTATGAAGGCGAGCGGAAGCGCGGTCGGCGGTCCGAACATCGCCGGAAGTGCCGCCGGAGATCGCGGTTATTATCCCGACAGCCCGAACGGAGTTCCAAATGCGGTTTGGGACACGGAATCCGTTAAACCTGCCGCAAACGGAGTTCCAGACCGTTTCGGCGGAAAAGTTTTGACACATACGACCGGAGCGAACGAATTAAAAACGCCGCTCGAACTGGCGGGAAATTCGCCTGCCGAACTTATCAAGCGTTCTCTTCCGTCGGATACAGATATTTTAAAGTCGTCGCGCTATCACAGTAAATCGCAAATCCGCATCTTGGTTGACGATGAAAGCGCACCGAACGGCGCGGGAAACGTGGCTGGAATTCCGGCGGGAAAAGGATTGAAATTGTCCGAATTTATTCCGACACCTCTGGGCGGCGGAAATGTTCTGAAGCTCATCTCCGATACGGGAACGGTCAGCGGCAGCGTCGTCAAACAAAGAAGAACGGGAACTGAGGCAAAAGTTGTGCGTTGGGCGCGGGCAAATAATACGCCGCCGCCGGGCAGTTCGAATTTTTATCCGACAGGTTCGGGCGTGTCGGGTAAAGTTTTAATCGAAATCGTCAAACCGGACGGCACGACGGTTGACGTTACGCAGGAAATTTTGAGTATGGGAATTACGGTCGGCGAACCGAATGCAATCGTAATGTTCCAGCGTCCGATCTGGGCGGCGTTTGTGCAGGGAAGCCGCGACCGTCAAAGCAGAGGTTTCGATCTTGTAAGTTTGATGACCAATTCCCAGCAGATCGCCGACGGGGAAATTGCCGATCCTTTTTCTTCGATAGAACCGAATCGCGGATTTATCAGTATGAGTCCGATAGCTTCAGACGAAGACAACGGCAATTATGTGCGCGAAGATACGCCGGTCGGAGTTCAAAATCAGATTGTGCCGATCAATGTTTATAACGTCCGCGAAGGATGGGTGCGAAATACGGCAAACGAATACGATGTTCACGAACGCGGAATTACGAGCGTCGTCGAACTTAATATGCACAATCTGGCGCGTTGGTTTGATGCGGTTTACGATACTAATCTTTTGTCGGGAACAAACGCCGTCAGCACGAATATAAAAGGCGAAGAAGGTTACGTTGTCTATTTTTCAGACCGTCGCGGCGACCGCGTTGATACGGAATATCTGGCAAACGGAACGGCTTATCGAAGCACGAACGGAACGGTTGACAATGAAGATATTTACGGTCCGAACGGTCGGCTCGATCCGGGCGAAGACGTGATTGATTTCGGTTGGAACGCGAACGGAACGAGCAAAAAGGGAACTTTGCAAAAACGGACGGACGAATTGCCCGATGCCGGAGTTATCTGCTGCACGACTTCGCCGATCAATGCTCCGGTCATTGACCGTCTGAACAGAGCGCAGACCGTGTTTCGTTATCAAACTACATATTTTCGCCGTTCTCTACGTTTGTTTAACGGCGAAAATCTAACCACGACGCGCGGCGTAAATAAGCTTTCCGACACGAAAGGCATTACGGTTTCGTCGGAAAATATGGTTTATATCTGGGGAAATTACAACACGACAGGCATCACGGGAATTCCGAACGGCGGCTCGACGCTCAATGACGGCGGTTATTCCGGTTATCAGGTTCCGTCTTCAATCGTCGCGGACGCATTTTTTCCGCTTTCTAAAACGTGGTCTGATTGTTTGAGCGCACTTTACCCGGAAGGAATGAGCGACGCACGAAATTTTCTCGGTGAACCTTATCGAATAGCCGACGAAAATCTGCCCTCGACGGCGCAGGGAACTTCCGTCCGCGCGGGAATTCTGGCGGGAACGACAATTTCGGCGTTGACGGCGTTGCCGGGCAGAGATGCGACCGGACTACGCAGAAACGGCGGAATCGTCAATTATCCGCGTTTTCTCGAAGAATGGAACACGGGAACGGTCGAACAATCCTGGAATTATTCCGGTTCATTCATTCCGCTTTTCCGTTCGACTCAGGCAATTTCACAATGGGAAAACGACACCTCGGTTATTTATTCGCCGCCGCGCAGAAATTGGAGTTTTGATACGACATTTCTGACACCGAACAAACTTCCGCCCGGAACGCCTTTTTTCCAATATGTTCAGGCGACGGGATTCCGGCAAAGCCTTAGATAAAAGAAGGCGGATGAATTTAAGAAAAGAGAAAACATAGAAATGAGAGAAGCGATTTCTACAGATAATCAAAAATTAGAACAAACGGATTCAAATGTAATAATTGAAAGCAAATCACCTGATTCGGCTTTCGTCCTTCATTCTGCATCTTTTGATCAATCCGGTTTTTCGCTGATGGAACTGCTAATCGTCATCGTCTTGATGAGCATTATTTTAGCGGCGGTTTTTACCTTGATGCGCGGGACGATTTCGACGGCGAACACGAATTTCGAGATGACTTCCGCCGCACAGAATATGCGGACTTCACACGAATTTATCACGCGCGACATTTTGACCGTCGGCGACGGTTTGCGCGGCGTTTCAAATATATGGCTGCCGACGAATTTCGTGACAAGCAACTTCACCGTCAGAACCGCCACGGACATTGATCCGTTAGGCACAGGCTTTGTCAACATCGGTTCGATAATTACGGACAATAATCTCCCGGCGAATGTCAGTATTCCGAATATCAATCCGGCGGCAAAGGTTCAAACGGCATCGGATCGCATAACGCTTTTAGCGATTGATCCATCGTTCGCCGCCGTTGACGTTCCGGTTGGCGGCAGTAATTACGACACGGGAAAAATAAACATTCCGCCGTCGAGAATCGGGGATTTCACAACCGGGGAAATTTATTACATTACCGGAGGCGGAACGGGTTCATTCGGAATGATAACGTCGGTTGATACTTCGACCAACAGCATTTTGTGGGAAGAAGGAGACGCTTTCGGCTTAAACCGTTACGGCGTAACCGGACCTTTAGGTGTTGCTACCAACCGCAACCGCGACACGGCAACTTTGTTGCGCGTCGCCATCGTTCATTATTTTATTGATACCGACGGCAAACTCGTTCGACGCGCATTCGGCATAAAAAGTAAAAGTTTTGTTGACAGCGTAATCGCCGAACATATCGTTGATCTGCAATTTCGTTATATGTTAAAACCGGCGGCGGCGGGAGTGATTATGGAACAGCCCGCCGAGCAGTTGGAATTAAATCAATCGGCGAGAGTCAGAATTATCGAACCGTATATCGTCGCTGAAACCGCTTATGCTCTAAATGACGGCACAAAAAAAAGAGTTGACGGCGCAACACAGGTCGGTGTGCGGAATATACAATTTTTAGAAGCACCCGTTCCGGTTGATAACGCCGGAAACACTACGCTTCCGAATCCGGGACCGACACCCGTCGTAACACCGACACCAACGCCGACACCAATTCCGACACCCGTTCCGCCGCCGACACCGAGTCCGTCGGCAACACCGACTCCGGTCACCACACCGACACCGGTTGGAACAGCGACTCCCGTCCGAACACCGACACCCGTGCCGACACCGACGGCGACACCCGTGGCGACACCGCCGCGCACACCGACACCGACTCCGACTCCGAGACCGGGACGAGGCGACGGTTAACCAAAAACACGCGACAATTTCGATACAAAATTGTTAATCGAAATATAATAAAAAAGAGTTCGATCTTTTGCTCGAACTCTTTTTCTCTTTTAAATTCTGTCTGTTTGATAACGTTAAAAGCTGTATGAAACAAAAGATATGCCAAAATTTCCGAAAAACCTTAAAAGGCGAACTATTATGGAAACCGCAACCATCGCAATCATCGCCGCAAGTGCCGTCAACGCGCTTGTCCCATTCTTAAAGAAAGGCGCGGAAAAATTGGGATTTGAGCGTTGAGGAAATTCAACAAATGCTCGAAGAAAAGGCGAAGGAAGCGGGAGACGAAAAAGATTGAGCGCGTGTTTTGCAGCCGAAATTCAGATCAATTGAAAAATAATTCTTTGTCGCAGAGCGACATTTTGAGTTTAGCCGTGTAATTTATTGCACGGAATGCAGAACGCGAATTTTTTTGTCGCGTCAGTGACAATTGAAGATAATTCGACCATCGCTGAGGCGACGCATAATAATTTTGTATTTATTACCGTGCAATAAATTACACGGCTAAACTCAGATCATCGCTACGCGATTTATATTGTTTTGTTTAATTTTCAAAGACTTTCAGTTTACCGGACGATTGCGAAGCCGGGCGGGTGTTGTATCTTAAAGCGTGTATTTGAAACGCTTTATAAATTGCCGGTTATTCGTCTTCTTTCGGGAATTTGGTCTTTTATTTTACAAAAGATGTCTTTACATTTATCCGTTAAGAGGCTTCTTTGGCTAAAGTAAAGCTTACTTTGATGAAAGATGGCTTTACATCAGTCAAAGTAAGCTTTACTTTGACTGATGTAAGCTTTACTTTGCCCGATGTAAAGCCTTTTTTGACTGATGTAAGCTTTACTTTGCCCGATGTAAAGCCATCTTTTGTTAATTTAAAGGCTTCTTTTTAAAAAAATAAGACAAAATTTGAAAAAGTTTCGCAAAAAGTTCGGTTTTTATCGTCGCATATTTACCGGCACGAATAAACTGATTCAGAATTTGAGTCGGAAATCTTATAAAAAGGAGAGTAAATACATAAAATGAAAAGAGGGTTAGCAAAACTTGAAGAAACGGAACAATCTTGGGAAACACACGCGGCGGCAGATGAATTTTACGGCATTGCGCTCGCCGATTATAAGGCGGCGGTTCAATTATCACGCGATGCGAGGGCGACGGTCGCAAGTCTGGAACAACAATTGACGGCGGCGCGAAACAATGTGCGCGACACCGACAAGACAAATCTGGCAATGGAAAAAAAGATCGCCAAAGCCATCGCCGGAGACGAACGCTACGGCGAAGACAGCGCACTTTACGAAGGCACGGGGCGCGTCCGAAAATCCGAACGAAAAACCGGATTGACGCGCAAGAAAGACAATAATAAAGATAAGTAAACAAAGGAAAAGGCGGAGATTTTAATCTTCGCCTTTTCCTTTGTTAATAAAATGGTAAAAAAAATCTGGATTTAAGAGAAACAGATCAGAGAATCTTCTGTAAACTAAAATATGTCCGACTGATCTGGAAACGATTCGATTTTTTACTTCTGTTGTCAGACCACGCGACGCTCGCCCATTTTTTCGTTTCGTCGTCAACTTTTATCTGATTAACGACATTTCCGGCGACGAGATTTTCCAGCGACCATACCAAAGATTGCGGCGAGATGCGATACATCGTCGCGCACATACAAAATTTAGTTCACATTATTCAACCAGTTCGGTGAGTGTTCTGCTGTTCGCGTCCGGGCAGACCGGAAAACGCCGCGATTTTCGATGTCAGAACGGCATTCGGTTGATTTCATATTCGATTGACTTTATAAATGTATGCGCGATGCGTCCCAAATTCGGGCGCGGCAAAAATCAAAACAGCCGAAATAATCCGGCACGTTGAAACTCCCTTTTTGGCGGCGGCGTTTCTTTGGATTGTCCGTTAACAGCGGAATAATTTCGTCGTCGGGCAACAAACGGCGTTTTTTTTACGTCAAGCCGGAATCAGGAAAATTCGTAAAACTCTTTTATTTGTTGGGCGTTACACTATCCGAAATTTTATCCGAAAAATTTCCGGTTTTTTATCAGGACTTTGCAGATGGGTTTCATTAAAATCCCGCACAGCAAGTTAAATGAATCGGAGATACCGATAATTTCAAACTCTAAACAATGAGATTAGAAAAAAAGACCAAAATAATCATCAAGACGAAAAGAGAATTCGTTATCCGTCACACTACCGCCGGTGAACAAGTTGATTGTCCGCAATGCGGCGGCAAGATGATTTCGGAGCGCGTCGGTGCAGAATTTTTCGGCATCAGTTACCGCACGATTTATCGTCTGGTCGAAGCCGGTGAAATTCATTTTTCCGAAACGGACGAAAACGTCGGTTTGATATGTCTTCAATCATTCGGTAACAACACCGACGAATATAAAAAAAATATGGAAACTCTCAAGAAAATTAAAAAATGAAAAATACATCAAGAAATACAAAAATGAAAAATATAGCTAAGTTATACATTCTGCTTGCTATATTAGTAACGACGAGCGCAGTTTTTGCCGGAATTGTTTTAAAATCCCAAATCGGCGGTTCGCTTTCCGATTCGGAACATTCTGAAAAACGGGAATATCTGCGTCAAGCCGATCTCGGCGAAACGGAAGATGGCGAAGAAGGTAAAGACGCTATCGAACGAACCAGTTGGTTTTTGAAACAGCGACTTTTCGGTTTAGGAGAAATTCCCGAACGGGCGCGTGAAAGTGCCAAAGATCAAGCCGACACAATTTCGCCGCCAATTTTTGAAAGACAATCTGCGCCGACTGCCGTCTGGAATCAGGTCGGACCGATGCCGCTTGATTCGTTTCTCAGCACAGCGGCTTACGGCGATGCCAGCGGGCGCATCAACTGGATTTCCGTCAGTCCGGCGGACGGCAACATCGTTTTGCTCGGCACGGCGACGGGCGGCATCTGGCGTTCGACCAATGCGCTTGCCGCCGACAGCAGTCAGGTCGTTTTCACTCCGGTTTCGGATAATCAGGTTGATTTGGCGGTCGGTTCAATCGCCTTTGCGCCGTCGAATCCGACCATTGTTTACGCGGCGATGGGCGACCGCGACAACGGTTATTTCGGCACGGGCATTTTGAAATCAACCGATTCCGGCGCGACGTGGACGAAGATCAACACGACCGGACTTCCCGATAAAGGCTTCAGTCTCAAAATTGCGGTTAATGCGACCGATCCGAACATCCTTTTCGTGGTGCGCGGCGAACCTTCCAATCAAGCCAGAAATGTTCCGGCATTGACTTTCGATACGGGATTATATCGTTCGACCAACGGCGGCGTAACGTGGACGAAAACGCTCGACGGCAAGGTTTCCGATGCGATTTACCGACCCGCTGACGGAGGGATAACATTTACCGGATCCGTCATATATGCGACCGTGATCGGCGGCGGGACGGGAGCGACACCCGGATTTTACAAATCACAAGATTACGGAGCAACTTTTACCCGGAGAACGAATGCTAATCTGCCGAACTTTACCACCGCGACGGATTATCGTATTTCCGTCGGCAGTTTTTCAAGCCGCTATCTTCACCTTTACGGCGGCAAAGGCGCAGTTGACGTATCGAATAACCCTCCGTCTCCGGCGGTTCCGGCAGATTTGAAGCTGGTTGTCATCAGGGATAATGAAGGAACTCCCTCAGAGAACTTAACTTATACAACAATCAACCTGACCGCGAGCCAGATTGATCCCGCGCAGTTCGGTTACAACACCTATCTGGTCGGCGATCCTTCAAACAACACTACGCTTTTCGTCGGTTCGCGCGATGTTTACAAATTTGTCATCAATAATAGTAATGCTAACAATGGCAGTACCATCGCATCCACCGCTAACCTGACTAACGGGTTCACTTACAATGCGGGAACGATGAAATACGATGTGACGGAGCAAGGCTCGAAAGTTCACGCCGATCAGCAGCAGCTAGCCTTTGTCGGAACCAACAACGCGCAATTTTTTGCTGCCCACGACGGCGGCGTTTCGCGGACATTAGACTCCGGCGCGACTTTTACCAAAAATCTAAATCGCACACTGTCGCTGGATCAGGCAATCGGTTTGAGCGTCAAACCGAATGATTCGGATAAAATTTACGTCGGCGCGCAGGACAACGGCACACAACGGCGTTTGACCGGCACTAACTGGAAGGAATTTCAAGGCGGCGACGGCGGGCGAAATCGTTTGATCGCGCCGAATTTCACCGGCTTATACGTCAACAGCACAAAGGGCAGTTTCTCGCGTTTCGATAACGTCGAAACGGCAGTCGGCGGCGGTGCTAACGAATCGGTTGATCTCGCCGATCCTTCGACCGGGCATCGTATTTCGTTCTATCCACCGGCGGAAAGCAACGGCACGGACGCGACGCTCTATGTCGGCACGGAAACGCTGGCGGTCTGCACCACTTGCGGAACGACAACCGGCACTTGGACGTATCCGGCAAACGGCAACGGGCAGGATTTGACCAAAGGCGGATCGGACGTAATTAATGCGATGGCAGTGCAAAAACTGGCGGACGGCGGCGTTCCGGCGATTTACACCGGCTCCGAAGAAGGTGCGTTCTGGGTTAGACAACCCGGCAGTCAGACATTTACGGATCGTTCGGCGATTTTAAATGCCGCCGTCGGCGGAGATCGTTTTATCACGAGCATCAAAATGGATTTGACCGATCCGTCAATCGCATATATTACCGTTTCCGGTTTCGGCACGACGAATCACGTTCTCAGATCAACCGCTTACGGCGCGGTAATCACGCGGCTGAATTTTTCGGTTGATATTCCGGTCAACGATTTCGTAACCGATCCGGTCACTCGGACGACCTTCTACATCGGCACGGACATCGGAATTTTCCGTTCGCTCGATTCTGGCGCAACCTTCAACAATTACAACGACGGATTGCCGCCGGTTATCGTAATGCGGCTCGCCACTACGAATGTTAACGGCACTTTTACTAGCCGTCCGTCATCGTTAAATAATACAAATCCTTTGACGAAAGAAAGTATCAAATTCGACGAATCATCGGATCAGCCCGATGCACCGACTGTAGCAACAAACAGCATTACGGCGGCGACTTACGGGCGCGGCGTTTATCAAAGTATATTGTTCGCACCGACGGCGGCAGGAGTGACAATCGAAGGCAGAGTAGCGTTTGCCAGCGGTTTCGGATTAAGCAATGCTGCTGTAACTGTGACCGATTCAAACGGAGAAACGCGAACGGCACAAACCAGTTCATTCGGACATTTCAAGTTTGAAGATGTGCCGAGCGGTTTGAGCTACACGATCAGCGTCAAACATAAACGGTATAGATTTACGCCGCAGGTCCTAACTGCTAACAACGACGTACCGGATTTGACACTGACTCCGATTCAATAACAACAGATTGCGAACAAAGGAATAATCGAAATAAAAAGCCGGCATTACAGAATGCCGGCTTTTTATATTTGATAAAAAAAATTTCACTTCTTCTCCGACATCGAGATCATTCTCTCAAGCGCAACGCTCGCCCATTTTTTCGTTTCATCATCAACTTTTATCTGATTAACGACATTTCCGGCGACGAGATTTTCCAGCGACCATACCAAAGATTGCGGCGAGATGCGGTACATCGTCGCGCACATACAGAGATCGGGCGCGAGCAGGTGGATTTCTTTGTCGGGAAATTTTTCGGCGAGACGATTTACTAAATTTACTTCCGTGCCGATCGCCCATTTTGAACCGGCGGGCGCGTTTTCGACGGTTTTTATGATGAACGAGGTCGAGCCGTCGAAGTCCGATTGTTCGACGACTTCGATCATACATTCGGGATGCACGAGGACGTTCACGCCGGGAACGTCTTTGCGGATTTTATCAACGTGCCACGGTTTGAAACGCCCGTGAACCGAGCAGTGTCCGCGCCACAAAATTACTTTCGCCGCTTGCAATTCTTCGACGGTGTTGCCGCCGAGTTCTTCAAAAGGATTCCACAAAACCATCTTTTCGCGCGGAATTCCGAACTTCGCGCCCGTGTTTCTGCCGAGATGCTGATCGGGGAAAAACAGCATTTTATCGAATTCCTTGAGATAAATTTCAAACAACGGAATCGCGTTCGACGACGTGCAGACAACGCCTTCATTGCGCCCGCAAAAGGCTTTGATCGCCGCGCTCGAATTCATATAAGTGATCGGCGCAACCTTCGAATCGCCGCCGACAACGCCGATTTCTCTTAACTGTTCCCAACAATCTTCAACTTGGTCAATCGTCGCCATATCCGCCATTGAACATCCTGCGCCGAGATCGGGCAAGATGACTTTTTGCGAAGGTTTGCCGAGAATATCCGCCGATTCCGCCATAAAATGAACGCCGCAAAAGACGATATAATCGGCGTTCGTGTTTGCCGCGAGAACCGACAATTGATAAGAATCGCCCGTCAAATCCGCGTGTTTGACGACATCGGTGCGCTGGTAATGATGACCGAGAATGACGACCTTTTCTCCCAATTCCTCACGCGCCGCCTCGATGCGTTCCGAGATTTCCTCGTCGCTCATCGTTAAATAATTTTCGATTGCTAAATCCGTTTGTTCTAAAACTGCTGACATAATTTTTAAAATGTAAAAGATTTTCATCCTTGAATCTTTAACTTGTAAAAATTATAACAAATCCGAAGTTGAGCGCGGAAATAAAGGGATTTTATTTAATTGAAATCGTGCTTTTTGTTTTGAAATATTTCGTTAATAAGGTTGTATTTATAATCTATATTAATGCCGTCCGCGTCGAAAAATCGCATCGTATGAATATTATGAAGTTACGGCGGATCGTATTTTGCTTTGAAAAGCAGTTTAATATTATCGTCGTCGGTGTAAGTCTATTTAACAACTTTACAATCATCTTCCATCGCGGAAAAATCCGGCGCAAAAATTGCGGACGAACATACTCAAGCCATCGAAATTTATCAGAAAAGCCTTAATATCTGGAACAATTTGCGGCAAAACAAAACTCTCGCCTATTTCGATAATTTTCAACCGGAAAATGTCGAAAAATTCTCGATCATTTGCATTATTCGTTATCAAACCTTTTGCAAAAAAACTTAAATATCTATTTAAGTTTTTCGGCACACGAAACTCTTGATTTTCATTTGTTCATTTTCAATTTTTGACTCAGATTTTTAGTCGGTAATCTTTCTGGCGAATTTATTTGCGAAACTTTTTCAAAAATTTCTTCAAACAGTCTGGCAAATGTCAGACAATTTATTACAAATCTAGTGATGCGGGCTTTTTTGAAAAACGGAAACGCTTGCACCTGCGAATTCTAATTTTTTGCCCGTTAATATTTCGTGAATTCCTTGCGCGGCGAGTTTTCCCATCTGCGAAGCGTCAACCGCTTCCGCGCCGCCGTTGACGCAATCGCCGCCGGCGAAGGTTTTCGGGTTTGATGTCTGCATCAAATCGCCCACCGCAACCTGACCTTTTTCGTTTAATTCAATGCCGAGATTTTTGAAAAATTCGATCTGTTTCTGCTGTCCGATGGCTTTGATAACGGTGTCGCAAGCAATTTCAAATTCTTCGCCGTTCGCGTTTTTGCATTTCAAACCGGAAACTTTCCCGCCAAAGCCCAAAATCTCGACGGGCGAGGTTTGCCAGACGAATTCGATGCCGTCTTTTTTGGCTAATTCATACTCGTATTGATACGCCGAAATGTCTTTTTCGGTGCGCCGGTAGATCATCAAAACCTTTTCCGCACCCAGACGTTTCGCCTGCGTCACGGCATCAATCGCCGTATTTCCCGCGCCGATCACGGCGACCGTTTTGCCGATAGGAACGCTCTGCCAATCGCGCGTTTTTATCTTTTCGATAAAATAAAGCGCGTCCATCACGCCTTCAAGATCTTCGCCTTCGACGCTCAAATCTCTCGTCGCAGCCAAACCGACACCGACGAAAATCGCGTCGTGTTTCTTCTGCAAATCTTCAAACAAAACATCGCTTCCGACATCACAATTCAAACGAAATTCAACACCCAATTTCCCGATCAGCGCGACTTCATCGAGCGAATCTTTCTGCGACATTTTATATTCCGCCATTCCGTAAGTGTCGAGTCCGCCCGCGAGCGGCTTTTTCTCGTAAATCGTTACTTCATAACCGGTTCGAGCCAGATAAGCCGCACAACTCAAACCCGCCGGACCCGAACCGATAATCCCGACGGATTTCCCATTCGGCGCACCTTTTTCAAAAATCCGCCGTCCGCTTTCGACCGCATAATCCGTCGCATATCTTTGCAATCTGCCAATTTCAATCGGTTTATCCATCAAAGTTTTCTCGACACACGCGCCTTCGCACAAAACTTCGACCGGACAAACCCGCGCACACGACGCGCCAATCGGATTCGCGTCAAAAATCACCCGCGCCGAACCGAGCAGATTTCCCGACGCGATTTTTTTGATAAACGAAGGCACATCAATATGCGTCGGACAAGCGTGCATACACGGCGCGTCGTAGCAATAAAGACAGCGATTCGCCTCAAAAACCGCTTCGGCTTGCGACAGCGCGGGATTGATTTCCGCAAAATTACGTTCGATTTGTTCTATGTTTATCGGTGATTCGTGTGTTATTGACATAATTTTATACAACTGCAAAAATGCGAAGAGAATTTAGCCACAGATTTACACAGATAAACACGGATTTTTCGGGATTGTTTAGATAGATTGAAATTATCCTGTTTTTATCCGATTTCATCTGTGTGCATCTGTGGTTAATATTTCTTAAAGTTTCTAGGCGTTCTGCGATGCAAAATAATTTACAATTCCGCATTAACTTCAATTTCTATCAGCATATTTTCATCAATCAGTTTTGAAACTTCAACCATCGTTGTCGCGGGCAAAATTCGGGCGAAAAATTCACCGTGTGCGCGTCCATATTCTTCCCAGCGCGAAATATCGGTGACGAACATTCGCGTTCTGACGACATTTTCAAGATTCGCGCCCAACGCCTGCAAAGCTTTTTCAATATTTTTTATCGCCTGAACTGTCTGCGCGTAAGCGTCGCCGATGCCGACGATATTTGAATTTTCATCGGTCGCCGTCGTTCCCGTCACATAAATCCGCGAACCGACTTTGACCGCCCGCGAATAGCCAACGACAGATTCCCATTTTGCGCCCGACGAATATTTTTGTCTTTCCTGCATCAATTCACCTTAACGAAATATTTTCCGTCGAATTTATAGCTGATAAATCTGTTTGTCACTTTGCCCAGCGGCGATTGTTTGTCTGCGATGACAATCGGGATTTTAACCGTTTTCGTCGGTTTGTCATACAAAATAAGTTTGAGCGGTCGGTCTTTGCGGTCAGCGACCGTGAAAAAGTCGTATTCAAAACCGATTGAATCGGTCAAGCCTTCTTTTGTTTTGAAAAGTTTGACTCTATCAATCAATTCTTCGCCTTCGATTTTATATAAATCCGCCGCGCCGTAATGATCTATATTTGAACCGATAAAAGTCGTGCAGACGATGTAAATATTTCCTCCGGCGGCATTGACCGTGTAAATCTCGTAAACGAAACTGCCCGCGCCGTCTTCATCCGCAGAAAGTTTGTCGGTCTTTGAATAAACTTTGCCGTCTGCGCTCATGTATTGATAAACGCGCGAAAAATCGTGCATCGTGCCGCCGGTTTCCGCGTCCCACGAATAAACGCGAAACTTTCCGTCGTCCGAAGTAGCGATGGTCAAAAGTTTGCCGAGCGTCGCAAAAGGATATTTGAGCGTCGCGGCGTTTTTCGTGTATTTCAAAAGTGTATCTTCAAAAACTTCATTCGCCTTCGAGAGTTTTGCATCATCGTAATTGCTCCCGTAATCCGACCATTTCTGAACTTCCTTGATCGCGCTAACCAATTCCTGCTCGATTTTCGCGCTGCTCTGGGCAAAAGCCGAGCCGGAAAAAACAAGCAGGATGCTTAGAAAAAGTTTAATAACTAAAAGACTTTTCATATTTTACTCGCCGTCATCGTGAATCGCTTCGTGCGGACAAGAATTTAACGCTTCTCGACAGTTGTCTTCCTCTTCGGAATTTTCAGGCTGTTTGAAAACGTATGCTCCAAAGTCAGCATTTCCCGAATCTACTTTGAAATTATTCGGGGCAACATATTCGCAGGTCGCACACCAAAAGCAATAATCTTGATTGATGTAATATTTGCCTTTCGTATTCAACGGATGTTTTCTGCTTTCTTCATTCATAATCCGCGTTTATCCGCGTTCATCTGCGGCTAAAATTTCTTTAATCCGCCACAATTGCGCCGTAAGCGTCGGGACGGCGATCACGGAAAAACTGCCATGTATTGCGGACTTCACGGATCAAATCCATATTTAAATCGGCGACGACGAGTTCGTCTTTGTCACGCGAAGCCTCGGCGATAATTTGTCCGCGCGGGTCGCAGAAATAGCTTTGACCGTAAAATTCGCCGATGTTCCACGGTGCTTCCGTGCCGACGCGGTTGATCGCGCCGACGAAATAACCGTTGGCGACGGCGTGCGCGGGTTGTTCGAGTTTCCAGAGATATTCCGAAAGTCCGGCGACGGTTGCCGACGGATTAAAAATAATTTCCGCGCCGTTCAAACCGAGACAGCGCGCACCTTCGGGAAAATGGCGGTCGTAGCAAATATAAACGCCGATTCGCGCAAACGCCGTGTCGAAACACGGATAACCCAAGTTTCCGGGACGAAAATAAAATTTCTCCCAAAATCCCGGATTAACGTGCGGAATATGTGTCTTGCGGTATTTCCCCAAATATTTCCCGTCGGCATCAATCACGGCGGCTGTGTTGTAATAAACGCCCGACATTTCTTCCTCATAAATCGGCACGATCAAAACCATTCCTTTTTCCTTCGCCACCGACTGCATCATCTGAACGGTTTTCCCGTCGGGAACTCGTTCGACCGCTTCATACCAGCGCGTCTGCTGTTCGGCGCAAAAATACGGCGTAGTAAAAATCTCCTGAAAACAAAGCATCTGCACGCCCTGATTTGCCGCATCTTCAACCATTTTCATCTGGTTTTCGATATTCGCGCGTTTTATTTCCTCAATCGGCGCATCCGTCGGTGCGACGTTGTGCGCCTGAATCAATCCGCATTTAACTATTCTTGACATAATTTTTTACTTTTTATTTTTAGCCGCGGATTTCGCGGATGACGCGGATTTAAGAAAGAAATTCATTTAAATTTGATGAAGATAAAATTTGTTTTTAATTAATCTAAAAATCAGTTTTAAAATCTTTCTTAATCCGCGTTTCTCCGCGAAATCCGCGGCTAAATCTTCTTTCAATCCTCCGACAACAAATTCTCCATCATTAACTTCGAACTCGTTGAATTTTTCTTGCGCTGATTATCAAAAGCCTTTCTTTTAAACTCGGCTCGATGTCCGAAATTTAGAACTAAACCGACTTCGATTTCGGTGGCTTTCAAATAATTCAAAAGCTGTGCAATATGCGCGTCGTCAATCGCTCTGACGGCTTTCAATTCTATTATAACCGAATTATTAACAATTAAATCAGCTTCAAAATTACCGATGTTTTTTCCGCGAAACCAAACCGGAACGTAAACTTGCTGTTCAACTTTCAAACCTTTCGCCCGCAGAGCAATCAGCATCGCTTCTTCGTAAACAGATTCCAAAAATCCAAAACCGAGTTCATTATAAACTTCATAAAATGTGCCGATTATTTTTTCGGTCAAATTACGATGTTTTAATGAATCTTCCATAAGATTTTTAGCCGCGAACTGTTTTTTTTAGCCGCGGATTGCGCGGATGACGCGGATTCAAGAAAGAAAATTTTTTAGATTTTATAGTTCTATTCTAAGTTGCGAATTTCGCAAAAACCAAAATTGAATCCGATTCTTTCAGAAATCTTATCTGTTTTTATCTTTTCTTATCCGCGTCATCCGCGCAATCCGCGGCTAAAACTATTCTTCATTTCCCAAATTTCGCGTCATCTATTTTAACATTATTTTTCACTTCCAAAATCTTCCGCGTCCAGCGAATATTCGGCACGGCGAATTTTACGACGGTCGGCAATTTCACGCCACCAAAATCTTTGTAATCAAGATAGTCAATCTGATATTGAAACGCTCCCAAAACCGTCGGTACGGCGGCGATTCGTCGGACGAGTAAACCGCTTATTGCGTCGAAATAAAGCCGTTCGCGCATATTATCGGCGGTCGAAGCGATAATTAAATTAACGTCGCGCCCGTCAATTTTATCCGCCGCACGAAATTCCATTTTCTCGTAAATCTTTGACAAATCGCCGCCCGCGAAAAGCTGCGCTTCGCGTTTGATCTGTTCGAGTTCGTCCGTGTGAACGTGCAAATCCTTGTTGCCGCCGAATTTTGAAGCCGTAACGCCGTCGTAAATCTCGCTGATGACGTAATCGCCGTATTTCGTTTCAATCGCCGTTTTCGCGCCTTTTTGAAAAATGGTTTCTTCCTCGAACGTTTTGTTATCCGGCTCGATTCTCTGCGCTTTTATCTGCCGCGAAGTTATTTTTGAGATGTTCGTTTTTCCGCCGAGCGCGGTTTCATATTTCGTCAAAATCTGCTCAACCGACGGTTTCGCGTCCGGCTGTTTCGGTCGTTCCTCACGCGGCGCGGGATAAAGATTGATCGCCGACTGCGGGTGCGAATTTCCTTGATGACAAGTGTTGCACGACATTTCCTGCTTGCCGCCGAAATAATTTTTGTTCAGATCAAACGTCATCTTAATCATATCGCGGGTAATGTCTTTATGCTCATTGCCTTCTTTCGCAAAATCGTCTTCGATATGACAAAAATTACAATTCACGCCCAAAGACGCGCTCATCATATTCATCACCTTGCCGAGCTGATCGGTGGGCATATCGTTCAAAACCTTGATGTTCTTAAAATGCTGTCCGGCAGTTTCAACTTGTTTCGTTTGCATTTCGGCTTTCGGCACGAAAAACATCAGCGCGAAAATCGCAAACGTAAAAATTGCGGCGATTTTAATTTTTGTTTTCATAGAATTTTCTTTTTATTTCAAAGCTAAGCGGCTCTTGCTTTTCGCGGCATTGCGTCCCAAGTTTTTCCTAACAAAGTTCTACCTGTTTTCTTTTTTCTGACTCCGCCCCATTGTTTGAAAAAGAAAGGCACTTTTTGCTCATCACATTGTTGTTTTATTTCTAAAACCCAACTTTCTTCCATCAGACGCGCTTTTGGACCTGATTCACCGCCGACAATTACCCAATCAATTCCGGTTAAGTCCAGATTCGGCAAACTTCCTAAAAGCGGCTCAATTGAAAGAAATTTTATGTCCGCGTCGGAATGTCGCAAATCATCAATGCGATGAATTACTTTACGATTTTCGACGCTTACGCCCATCCAAATATGAGTTTTCCAGTTTAACAACCCACTAATTTCTTTTAACCTTTCCGAACGTTTCGTTAAAACCTGAAATTGATGCCAGTCGGCTTTTGCCATTACATCAAAAACTCTTTGAATGTAGTCAATTGGAATGTCTTTATGAAATAAATCGCTCATCGAATTCACAAAGATCGTTTGCGGTTTTTTCCAACTCAACGGACGTTCGAGCATATCAGGTTGCAAAGTCAGTTTGAAACCATTTTTGTAGTTAGCTTGTCCCATCGCTTTTAAACGTTTGGCAAGTTTTTCTGCGTAACAGTTTTTACAACCATCACTAATTTTTGTGCAACCCGTTACTGGATTCCACGTTGATTCTGTCCATTCAATCGGTGATTTTGTTGACATAGTTTTATTTAGGAAAATATTCTAAAAAGTCGTTGTCATTGATCCGCTTCTTGCCTGTTTTTTCTCGTAATATATTTTTTGCAAGTAATTGTTGAACTACGAAGTTATAATCTTTGTTATGAAAGAATCCGAAGTTTTTGAATATGAGATTGTGTTTAACTTGTTTTCTTGTTGTTTTGGCGTTTTCTGTTAAATAATCAATAACTAATTTGCGAAGTTTTTCTCTGCGATTTTCAATTTCGTAAGATAAAGATGCTTCATCTTGAAACATAGGTAAATTATCTTCAACATATTCGCCGTAAATCAAATCGTCTTCTTCTCTAATAAAATCATTCATTAAATAAACACCATCATTATGACGAGTACAATAAATGAAATGATATTTCGGTTTTTTGTTTAGTGCTTCTTTGATTGCATAATCGGCTACACCAAATCCGTATTTACTGAGATTTGAAATATATTCTTTCAACAATATTTCCTCGCCCTCTTCAGTAGTTAAATCTTTTTGTGTAAAGATATTTCTCCAACTATCGCTACCAATAATTGCTGTTACATTGTTCGCATTTGTCTCAGCCGTTTTAGGGTTAATGTTCTTGGAAACCGCCGCGCAAGCTATTCTGTGCAATCCGTCTGTATCAAAATTAATAATTAATTCTTTGATGTGGGGATTTCTTTGCAAAATCGGAATTAAATGTGAGAAGTGAATATCAGTCGGACCAAAAGGATCAATGAAAAAAAGCGTTGGCGAAGAACCGATTTTCGTCAAAATAGTTGGAATTGCATCATTAAATTTGGATTTTATATTTTCAACGACTCCTGTAGATTTCCATCCCTTAGTTCGATTCTCTAAAGATTGAAAAGTATCTGCATCAGATTCGACATTAATAATTCGCAAATTGATAGGTTTGCTCCATTTAGCACAAACCTGAGAAAATGTTGCCATCAAAACAGGCGAACCTTCGCTGCCATCTTCATATTTAGCTGCTCCTGCGAATCCGTCAACACAATAAACATCTCGATTCAAAGTCGTTGAAGCAACTTTTGCGCTGAATGGCGGCAAGTATTTTGCTAAAAGACGATGCTTTCGTTTCGACCAAATTTTAAGATTTTCAAAGAATATTTTATTTTGTTTATTTTCCATTGTGAGATTCTCCAAAATAATATTTCACAAACTGTTTCAAGTATAGCACAGCATTTCTTGCATCAAAATATTTATGACATCCAATTTACACCCGCTTCGGGATTCCATTTCGTCGTTGTTTTCTTTAATTTCGTCCAAAATTCAATCGAACTCTTTCCTGTAATATCGTTTGCACCAAAACGTGATTCGTTCCAACCGCCGAAGGAAAACGGTTCGCGCGGGACGGGAACGCCGATGTTGACGCCGATCATTCCGGCGGAAGCGTGTTCCATAATGTAACGCGCCGCGCCGCCCGATTGCGTGAAGACCGAAGCCGCGTTGCCGTATGGATTGGCGTTTTCGATTTTCAATGCTTCTTCGAGATTTGCGGTTCGCATAATCGAGATCACGGGACCAAAAATTTCTTCGGTCGCCACCGACATTTCAGGCGTGACGAAATCAATCACGGTCGCGCCGACGTAAGTTCCGTTTTCCTTGCCTTCGACGACCGCGTTTCTGCCGTCAACGAGAATTTTCGCGCCTTGTGATTCGGCTTCGGAAATATAATTTTCAATTCTTTCCCGCGCCGCTTTGGAAATCACCGCGCCCAAATTTTTGCCCGCGACGAGCTTGCGTGTTTCGACGCAAATTTGGTCAATAATCGAATCAACATCGCCGACCGCGAGCATCGCCGAAGCCGCCATACAGCGTTGACCGGCACAGCCCGACATCGACGCGGTGACGTTCGTCGCCGTCATCTGCGGATTCGCGTCGGGCAGCACGAACAAATGGTTTTTCGCGCCGCCGAGCGCGATACAGCGTTTCAGATTGTGCGTTGATTGCTGATAAACGAGCTTCGCAACTTTGGTCGAACCGACAAAGCTGACCGCTTCAATATCTTTATGAGCGCACAAACCTTCGACGATTTCCTTGCCGCCGTTGATGACGTTGAAAACGCCGTCGGGAAGTCCTGCTTCCTTTAAAAGTTCCGCCATTTTGACGATTGAGAGCGGCACGAGTTCCGAAGGTTTCATCACCATCGTATTTCCGAGAACAAGCGCGTTCGGCATCGTCCAATTCGGCACCATCAGCGGAAAATTAAACGGCACGATTGACGCGACCACGCCTAAAGGAAAATGTTCCGTGCGGCATTCGACACCTTTGGAAACTTCCAAAATCTCGCCCGAAACAAGCTGCGGCATCGAACACGCAAACTCGGTCAATTCGATAGCTTTTTCGACTTCCGCTTTTGCTTCATCATAAGTTTTCCCGTTTTCTTCCGACACCAATTTCGTCAGATCATCCAAATCTCTTTCGAGCAAACTGCGATACCGGAAAAACACCTGCACACGCTCTTTGATCGGCGTATTCGACCACATCGGAAAAGCCTTCTTTGCCGATTCGACCGCCGCGTTTAATTCTTCGACGCTCGACATTGGAACTTTCGACAACAAATTCCCGTCAAGCGGCGACACGACATCCAAACTTTCACTCGCCGAACTTTCAGCAAATTCGCCGTTATAATAATTTTTAACTATTTCGTATTTCATAAATTTCCCACCACAAAGAACACAAAGCGCACAGAGATTTTATCTTTACTCGGTGTTCTCTGCTTTCTCTGTGGTTAAAACTGTTTTCATCAAAATTAAATATAAAACAAATCCAATCGCAAAGGTAACGAACCACGCATAAATATAAAGCGTGTCAAAGAAATTCGGATTCGCGACCTGTCCGCCCGGAGTTGTCGCGGCGCGTAAAAATCCCGGCACGACGGGTGCGACGGCGACGATCAGAGCAATGATCGCACGCCAGTTGAAACCGTTTGAATACGAATAAATCCCGTCGGTTTTAAATAGCGCGGCGAGATTCAATTTCTGCTTTCGCAACACCCAATAATCGCAGATCAAAATTCCCGCAATCGCGCCCATCAAGCCGGAATAACCGATCAGCCAAGTGAAAATATACGCGCTCATCGAAGACATCAATTGCCACGGCATCATCAAAATTCCGATCACCGCCGTTATCAAACCGCCCGCGACGTAAGAGATTCGTTTCGGGTTCAAGTTTGAAAAATCGTTCGACGGCGAAACGACATTTGCCGCCATATTTGTCGTGAGTTGCGCGATAAAAATCACGAGCATCGCAAATAAAATAACAATCGTGCTGTCGAATTTTTGAATGAGTTTGACCGGATCGGCAATCGCTTCGCCGTAAATTAAAACGGTCGCGCTTGTGACGGCAACGCCGATAAATGCAAACGCCGTCATCGTCAAAGGAAGTCCGAGAGCCTGACCGAGCATCTGCGATTTTTGCGATTTTGCGTAGCGCGTAAAATCCGGAATATTTAGCGAAAGCGTCGCCCAATAACCGACCGAAGCCGTCAACGCCCCCGGAAAGATCGTCCAAAAATCGCCCGACTGTTTTTGCAAAGCGGAAGAATTCGACAAAACATTTCCGAGTCCGCCCGCGTTGCTCGAAGCCCAGATCAAAAGCGCGATTCCGCCCAAAAGCAGAAGCGGTGCCGCCCAAGATTCGAGAAATTTTATGCCCTCGATGCCTTTTAAGATTATGACGACCTGAATGAACCAAAACAGAAAAAACGAAATCCATGTGTGAAGCGGATTTCCGCCGATCACCGAATCGAAATTCGCCCAACCCGACCAAACCGCCGTCAAAAGCGCGTCAATTGCCGTTCCGCCGATCCAAGTTTGAATCCCGAACCAGCCGCAAGCGACAATCGCCCGCAAAATCGCCGGGATATTCGCGCCCTTCGTCCCAAAACTTGCCCGCGCCAGAACCGGAAACGAAACGCCGTATTTCGTTCCGGCTTGCGCGTTCAAAACCATCGGAATCAAAACAATCGTGTTGCCGAGCAAAATGGTCAGCATCGCCTGCCACCAATTCATTCCGGCTTCGATAAAACCGCCCGCGAGCGTGTATGTCGTAATCACCACGCTCATTCCGATCCAAAGCGCGGCGATATTCCAAGTTGACCAAGTTCTATCTTTAATGGTCGTCGGCGCAAGATCGTGATTCCAAAGCGGCGACGCGGAAACGTCTTCGGTTAGTTCGATAAAATCTTGCCGATTTTCAGGATTGGTCATAGTTTTTTTAGATATTCACACATTCGCCGCGCTTCAAAAATTGTCCGTCGCCCGCTTTGCCTTTGTGTTCGCTGTTTTCGATAATTCATTCATAGAAAGTTTTGTTCTGGTAGCTTTTAGTCAACTCTCATTCGGCTGATTATTTTTGTTTTGTTACAGCTTGGAAAAGCAAGTTTTAATTCAATATTATCAAGATTTTTATCTGTCTTAATTTGCACTATGTTAGATTTTTTATCGCGCCAATCAACATCACCGCTTTCATTTATTGATTTGATGATCTGGGGACAAGCGGTAAATTGACTTTGGTCTAAAGTTAAAAATCCTGTAAGAGTGCCTTTTAAACCCTTTAAAATTTTGATTGAAAATTGTCCTTCCTCATCAGTAAACGCCCACGCATTTCCGTCTATATTCTTTTCTGTTTCGACCGCACTAAAACCGATGCGGGCGCGAACAACCGGAACGTCGTCTGCTGACAGAAATGTTCCGCTGACCGTAATTGTTTCTTTTACTTCGGGAATCTTAACGATAATTCCGTTTTGATTTTCACCCTCGATGACAGTGATTATTCCGGCATTTTCGCGCTCATAAACATTCGGATAATAAATTGTCGGAAACGGTTCTCGACTGCTGATGACGTTGTCTTTGTTGACGATAATCAGATAATCACCGCCGACAATCTGCTCAAATTTGAAAATTCCGTCTTTGTCCGTGCAGTCATTGGTCAGAAAAGAATCTGAACTTTTTCCGGCTATCGGCAGAAATTCCAAACAAACATCGCTCATCGGATTTCCGGTTGGGTCAATTACTTTACCGCTGACGGTATTGGTTGAGTCAAGATCGTATCTATAAAAAGCATGTTTGCCTGTTTTTAGCTCAACACGAGAATTCATTGCCGAATCGTCTCCGCCGCTTGCGCCGAACGATGTAACGTCGCTTATTTTCCAACCTTTAGGAATTTCCGGTGAAATCGAATATCTTCCGGGAGGCAAATCATAGATTTCATAAACTCCATCTTCGTTAGTGGTGGTTTCGTAGTTTCCGCCGCTTCCGATTATGTTGACTTTTACGTTGTTAAAAACTTTGATTGAGTTTTTGCCCATTTCGGAATACGAATCTTGATTTATTCCGATTTTGCCGTAGATTCGTGTTCTGCCGCGCAATTCGTCCAATTTTTCCAAATACAGCAAATCTTCGGCGGCACTATTTTCGTGATACCTCAAATCTGTTGTTTTATCGTCTGCCAGCCAATCGTTCATTCCGCGCAGAACCTGAAAAATATTCGGGTTTTGCTTGCGCGAACAAAGAAACAACAAATAGCTGCGTCCGACATCGCTTTCGCGGAAACTATCGACATTATCATTGCCGTTTCCCTCAACTAAAACTATCTCATCACCGATCTTTAGATTCCCTTTAAAACTCTTTTCGACGACCATTTTTATGGATTTAACACCGAAACGGGAAAAAGTTTTTTCGCCTTCTTTAGTTCTCTCAGCTGAAATTCCTTTCGCTACAACAACAAACTCTGATCTCTCATACTTATCGAGAGTTGTTAGTCCAAATCCGTGTTTCGTGCAGCCATTTGCGACTTCCAACCCATTTGTTAGTAAGGTCAAAAAAACAAACAGAAAAACAGCAATTTGTTTTAGTTTCATTTTTAACTCCAGAATTAAATCTTCACACACTCACCGCGCTTCAAAAATTGCCCGTCGCCGGCTTTTCCTTTGTGTTCGCCGTTTTCGATGACGACTTTTCCGCGTGATAAAACGGTTTCAACTTTGCCTTTTACTTTCCAGCCTTCGTAGGATGAATAATCCACGTTCATATGTTCGTGTTCAACGCCGAAAGTGTGTTCGCGTTCGGGGTCGAAAATTACGATGTCGGCATCGGAACCAACGGCGATGGTGCCTTTTTTCGGGAAAAGTCCGAACATTTTCGCGGCGGCGGTCGAGGTTAATTCGACGAAGCGATTCAGGGAAATTCTATTTTCGACGACTCCGCCGTTGTAGATCAGAGACATTCGATTTTCCACGCCGGGCGCGCCGTTCGGGATTTTCGAGAAATCCGTTTTGCCGAGTTCTTTTTGTTCCTTCATACAAAACGGGCAATGGTCGGTCGAGATGACTTGCAGATCGTCCATTTTCAAACCTTTCCAGAGTTCCGCCTGATTGTGTTTTTCGCGCAGAGGCGGAGTCATTACGTATTTTGCGCCTTCAAAATCGTCGCCGTAATCTTCGATGGAATGAAACAGATATTGCGGACAGGTTTCGGCAAACGCGGGAATGCCGCGGTCGCGTGCTTCGCGGACTTGGTTGAGCGCGTCGGTGCAGCTTAAATGCACAATGTAAACGGGCGATTCAGCCATTTCCGCAATCGCAATCGCGCGATGCACGCCTTCGGCTTCGGCGATCGTCGGGCGCGTCAAAGCGTGATATTTTGGCGCAGTGCGACCGTCGGCGAGAAAACGTTTGATAATTTCGTTAATCACAACGCCGTTTTCGGCGTGCATACAAACCAGACCGCCGCGATTTCCCGCCGCGCTCATCGCCCGAAAGATCGTCGCGTCGTCCGCCAAAAATACGCTGGGATACGCCATAAAAAGTTTGAACGACGTGATGCCTTCGTCCATCAAACGATACATTTCCTTCTCGTCGCCGTCTTCAAACTCGGTCGTAATCAAATGAAATCCGTAATCAATCGCGCATTTCCCCTGCGCCTTTGAATGCCAAGCGTCCACGCCCGAAGTCATCGAATCGCCTTTCGTCTGCACCGCGAAATCAATAATCGTCGTCGTCCCGCCAAACGCCGCCGCCCGAGTCCCGGTGAAAAAATCGTCGCTCGCAAACGTCCCGCCAAACGGTAATTCCATATGCGTATGCGGATCGATCCCGCCCGGAAATACGAGTTTATCACTCGCATCAATGATTAAATCAACTTCCATTTCAAGCGTTTTCCCAATCACGGAAATCTGCTCGTCTTCGATTAAAATATCCGCGCGGTAATCGTCAACCGCTGTTACAATACGTCCGTTTTTAATTAGTGTCTTCATAATTAAATTTCTTTCCCCAAATTTCTTCCCATTCATTGTTGGAAGTCAATCTTTTATCAAATCCTTTGGTGCAGCCAAAAATTTCCTGTGTTTCAACATTTTCAAAAACGTTGAAACTAACATTGGGCTTTTTATTAAAATTCCAATATCTATCTTTTGCATTTGGTGTTTTCGACATTTTTTCCAAAATTTCCAAAACGTCTTTGCGAAGGTTTTCAGAATGTTCCGTTTGAAATTGCCTTAAATGTTTTTCACGACGTTCGTAAATTCCGTTAAAATGACTGCAATGAAAATCCGAGTCAGATTTGTGAGTGTCGAAAGCGATTTCGCCTGATTTGATTCCTGTAAGCAGTTCTTCACGATTCCGAAAATTATTTTGTTCGCATTTTTTAATAAATGTTGCTAACTCGGAATTTTTCATAAACAAAGTTTTATGCTGCTACATCAATATCTTGTTTTTCTTCTGCACCTTTTCTAGATTTCAATCTTTTCAGCGCGAGTTCTTTCGCTTCTTCCTGACTCAAATCCTGACTCAAACCTTGTCCGACATAGAATTTGAGCAAGGCTTTGAGCGGCAGGTCTTTGCGCTCGGCGATTTTTTCCAATGCTTCGAGTGTTTCAGGCGGAATGCCGATTGAAATTTCCTGCGATTTATTTTCTAAAGTTTTTTTCTGCATATTCATCTCTCTCCTGCGAAGTCGCCGGACGTGCCGAAATTATTCGCGTCCGCACATTGCGTTCGACAAAAACCACAAACAATATTTTTGCTGAAACCGAAAATCCTAAAATACTTTCCCTTTCTTCTTCCGCGACTGAAGCCTCATCGAAAATGCTTAACGGGTCGAAGAAAACTTCAGCGGCTTCTTCAAATTTTACGCCGTGTTTGCGAAGATTGACAGCGTATTTTTCTCCATCCCACTCAAACTCAATGCCGTTCAGTTCAAAATTTGCATCCATTTCTCAAATAATAGTAACTCTAAAACATAATTTTACAGAGATTCAAATTTACAATTTTATCCTCAAATTTTTCAAAACAGTTTTAAGCCGATTTATAATTTTACAGTAACTTGATGTTCAGCTTTTTCAAATCTTTATCAGCTGAACTATTTCCGTAAAAGATTTCGTAATCGCCGGGCGCGGCAGTCATTTTTAATTGCGTTTCGTCGTAAAATTCGAATGACGAAATGGGCAATTCGATGACGGCTTGATTGGTTTTTCCTGCCGAAACTTCGATTCTTTGAAAACCTCGCAGAGTCTTTAAAGCTCCGTCGGTGTCGTTTGTTTTGCGGATGTAAACCTGGACGACTTCTGTTCCGTTTCGTTTGCCGAGATTTTCGACGGGAACGCTCAATGTTGCGGCTTCGCCTTTTTTGAGTTCATTTTTATTGATCTTCGCGTCGCCAATGGAAAATTCCGTGTAACTCAAACCGAAGCCGAATGGGAAAAGCGCGTCGTTCATATAGCGGTAAGTTCGCCCTCGCATCGAATAATCTTCGAAATCGGGAAGTTGCGCGAGCGATTTGTAGAAAGTTACGGGAAGTTTGCCCGACGGATTGTATTCGCCGAACAGAACATCGGCGACCGCCTGACCGCCGGATTCGCCGCCATACCACGCCTGCAAAATCGCGTCGGAACTTTCCGTTTCGGGAACGAGTGCGATGGCGGAACCGGAACAGTTGACGAAAATTACCTTTTTCCCGGCGGCTTTCAGAGTTTTCAGCAATTTGCGCTGAACGGCGGGCAGTTCGATTTCGGTGCGGTCGCCGCCTTTGAAGCCTGGAAACGAAACGGGCATTTCTTCGCCTTCGAGCAGACCGGAAAGTCCGCCGACGAAAATTACCGTGTCAATGTCTTTGAGGCGTTCGATGAGATTTGTAAAATCTATATCGGTTTCGCGTCCGAAATCGAATTCCAGATTTGCTTGCCAATTGTTCAATTGCGCGTAACGAATTTCGATTTCGTATTTTTTGCCCGCTTCGACTTTGAAAGGAATCCGCGACGGCAGCGAACGCCAATTGTCATATTTTGCCAATGAAACGCCATTGACCAATAGCTCGAAATGTCCGGTGGCGGCGAACTTGAAGACGATTTCTTCGGTTTTGTCAGCTTCAAAAACGGTTTTGTATTCCGCTGAAAATCCTTCGAGTTTTACGCCCGAAGCAAATTCGTGCTGTCCGGCAGTCGTCATTTTGAAAGGATTTTCGATCTGCTGCGTAATTACCGGTTCGCCGTTTCTTTCCGCGTTGTTCCAATAAGTCGCCTTAAAACCTTTTTTTTCTTCAAATGACGATTTTGAAAAATAGCTGTTTGTTACTTTGTCGTCAACCAAATCGGTGGCTTTATCGTAAAACACCGCATCCGCGCCGAGTTTCGATTTGATGCCGTTTAAGATTGAAATCGTTCTGACGGGTTTGCCGTTGTAATTTCCCCAGAGCATCTGTTCGTTGTCGGCGTTCGGTCCGAGAACGGCGATTTTTTTGATAGATTTATTTAACGGAAGAACATTATTTTTATTTTGCAGCAAGGTCATAGACTGCAAAGCCATATCGAGTGCTAGCTTCCGATGTTTTTCACCATTGACGACCGACATCGGAATTTTCGTCCATTCGACTTCCGCATCGTCATCCATTTCGCCGAGCGCAAAACGTCCTTCCAAAACTCTTTCCAAATGTTTATCAATTTCGCTTTCGCTGACCAAACCTTTCCTGACGGCTTCGGGAAGTTTTTGAAAAGCGTAACCTTCCCAGACGCATTCGACATCGGTGCCGGCGAGCAGCGCTTTCGAAGCGGCGTGCGTCGCGTCGGAGGAAACTTTATGACTGGTGTAAAAATCCGTAACCGCGCCGCAATCGGAAACGACGAGATGTTTGAATTTCCATTCATCACGAAGTATTTTCTGCAAAAGTCTGTTACTGCCGCAGCACGGTTCGTCGTCCAAACGCTGGTAAGCGCACATCACTTCGCGCACGTCCGCATCCTGAACCAGAGATTTGAACGCGGGCAGATAAGTTTCCCGGAGATCGCGCGGATTTACGTTGTTGAGATTCAGTTCGTGACGGCTCCATTCGGGACCGGAATGAACCGCGAAATGTTTCGCGCCGGCGAGCAATTTTCGATATTTCGCGTCACTCGGACCTTGCAAACCTTTGACGACCGAAACGCCCATTCTCGATGTCAAATACGGGTCTTCGCCGTAAGTTTCCTGCCCGCGTCCCCAACGCGGATCGCGGAAAATGTTGACATTCGGTGTCCAAACCGAAAGACTGAAAAACCGCCGGTTCTCTCCGCCTTTGCGAAGTTCATCGTGATATTTCGCACGGATCTCATCGGATGTCGCGTTAAAAATCTCGTAAAGCAGCGAATCGTTAAAAGATGCCGCCATTCCGATCGGTTCGGGAAAAACCGTCACATTATCGTTATTCGCAAATCCATGCAGTGCTTCGCTCCACCAATTGAATTTTTTGATGCCCAAACGAGGAATCGCCGGAGATTGATCGAACATCAACGACGCTTTTTCTTCGAGCGTCAGACGACCGATCAAATCTTTTATTCTCTCATTTGTCGGCAGCGAGGAATTCTGAAAAGGCATCTTTTGGGCGAATAAAGAAACCGGAAAAAAATTAACCGTAAACAACAGATAAATTACAAATAAATATTTTCTCATATCCAAAAACAATTCCTCTCCGGTTTATATCGGTTTTTCAGCGATCACCGGAACAACTTCGGGTGCGGTTTCAACTTCGCTTTTAACACCTTCGTCAATATCTTTTTGCTGCTGTTCGGCAAGAACAGTTTCGGCGGCATCGGCAAGGCGTTTTTCGATGTTTTCGCCCGGAACATCTGACGGATTAACATCGCCTTTGTGATAAAAATACGAATCCTGATAAAGTTCGCGCAGGAATTTGAAAAATACTTTGCCGATGGCGATTGCCGGAATTGCGAGAATTACGCCGAGAAGTCCGAACAATTTGCCGCCGATCAGAAGTCCGAGGAAAACAGCCATCGGATGCAGATTTAATCTGCCGCCGAGAATTTTCGGCGTTAGAACATAACCTTCAAAACTCTGAACGGCGACGAACACGCCGAGAATGGCGGCGATATGTCCGAAACTTCCGCCGTTGGCAAAGCTGAAACCGCAGGCGAGAACGATGCCGCTGATCGTTCCGACATACGGAACGGCGTTTAATAATCCCGCGATTATCGCAATTCCCGCCCACGCCGGAACGTCGAGAAAATAAAATCCGACGGCGTAGCAGACCGCCATAATCGCGCCGATCAGAATTTGTCCGCGCACGTAAGATTCCAAAATTCGCCCGGATTCGTCAAAAAGCAGACTGAACGGCGGACGGAAACGTGGCGGAATCAGTTTTTCAAAAGAATCGCGCCATTTTTGAAAATCAATTAATATGTAGAAAACGAAAAACGGTATCAAAACCAGATCGAACGAAGAACTCAACGCCTCCCAGATTATCGTCGCACCGCCGGTCGCAGCCGTAACTTTTCCTTCCTCGTCAACGGTGGTCGAAGTCGAGATATTTTCGTTGTAAAAAGTAACGGGTTCGCTTAAAAAACTCTCGATCTTATCTCCGGCAACCCGTTCGAGCGCGGGCGAAAATCTTTTCAAAAATGCTCTCTGCCGCGCGGCGTTTTCCGGCGTGAAATTTTCCGAGATCTTTTCTCCGGCTTTCGTCGTTTCCGTCCATAGATCCGGCAAAATATAAGCCGAAAAAACCACCATTACCATCACCACCAAAAGCAACGCGACGACGGCGGAAAACACGCGCGAAAGTCCGAGTTTTTCAGCGTGATAGACGATCGGATTAAGCAAATAAGCCAATGCGAACGAAGCAAGCACGGGAATGACCGCAACTCTACCGACGACGTATAAAAAGTAAAGCAGCAACACCGAAATAACGACGGTCGGAACCCAACGAAGCCACCAGAACGGCGGTCTTTCATCAGGCGGTTTTGATTTGAACCACGGATTTTTCATTTTTTTATCACAAAGTATCTTTGAACTTTTATAAAAAACTAAAACCGGGGAAAGTGCGCTTTAGTTGTAGATTGTTTACACAGCCGCAAAACCTTTGTCGAGCGCGGCGATCATTTCGTCAACATTATCTTTCGTCGAATTGAGCATCATTCCCGTGCGGATGACATTGCCGTAAAGTCCGCCTTTGCCGATCAAAACGCCTTGCCGTTTCGTTTCTTCAAAAACTTTCAAAACCGCTTGCGGATTCGGTTGTTTGGTTGTTCGGTCAACGACTAATTCGACCGCCTGCATTAAACCCATTCCGCGCACGTCGCCGATGATTTGGTATTTTTCCTGCAATTCTTCGAGCCGTTCGCGTAAGTATGAGCCGACGATTTTCGCGTTTGTCCGCAGATCGTCTTCTTCGATCATTTTGATGACAGCTAAAACGGCAGTCATCGAGACGGGATTTCCGCCGAACGTGGCGAACGTAATGCCGGGAAATTTGTCGGCGACTTCCGCGGTTGCGATTGTCCAGCCGACGGGCGCGCCGTTGCCCATGCCCTTCGCGCTCGTCATAATGTCGGGCGTAACATTCCATTGCTCGATGCCGAACCATTTTTCGCCCGTTCGTCCCCAACCGGTCTGCACTTCGTCCGAAATACAAAGTCCGCCGTAGTTTCTGGCGATTCCGTAAGCGATCTCAAAATATTCTTTCGGCGGCACGATAAAACCGCCGACTCCGAGAATCGGTTCAGCCATAAACGCCGCGATTTGTCCGGTCGTCGTCGTTTGAATGATATTTTCGATGTCGGTCGCGCACGCCACGCCGCACGACGGATATTCGAGTTTGAACGGACAGCGGTAACAATACGGCGCGGCGGCGTGAACCATTCCCGCAACCTGCGCTCCGATCGGTCGCCACGAAGCCTGACCGACCGCCGACAACGCCGTCGCGCTTCTGCCCGAATAACTGTGGCGCAGAACGACAACTTCCTGTCTGCCCGTCGCCAATTTCGCCGCTAAAATCGCCGTATCGTCGGCTTCCGTTCCGCTCGAAGTAAAAAATGATTTCTTCAAATCACCGGGCGCGATTTCCGCCAGTTTTTCGGCAAGATCAGATTGCGGCTGATTAACATAAAGTCCCGAAGTGTGCGAAATAGTGTTGATCTGCTCGATCACCGCCGCGTTAATTTTCGGATTCGCGTGTCCGACGCTGACGGTTAAAACGCCGCCGAAACAGTCGAGATATTTGTTTCCCGCGTCATCCCAGACATATTCGCCTTCGCCTTTGACGAGCGCGACGGGTTCTTCGTAATATGTGGCGACTGCCGGAAAAAGAAATTCTTTATGTTTGCGGACGGCTTCCGAAACGGTTGATTTTTGTTCTGTTGGGTTCATAAATGGATTTGCTTTCAACGGGTTATTTCAAAAGAAGTAAGTGGATTAAAATATACGAGATATAGATCAAAAAAGCAACAAAATTATTGATTACAGGAAATCTGTTTCAGAGCGAAAGACACCGAAATCGTTGTCGCCGACTTATGTTGCGAGTAAATTTAACAGGCAAATTAAATAAATGTGCGACTAATCATCAAACTATTTTTGTATGAGGTATAATATTGCAAAAAGTATCGGCGAAGTCTTTTGGAAATTACGAAATGATTAGCTTTTTTTTAGTGAAAATTTATGAAATATGTTGCTTTACTGCGCGGTATAAATGTCGGCGGGAAAAATAAAATTAAAATGGAAATTCTGCGAGAAATGTTCGAGACGGAAGGTTTTAAAGACGTAAAATCTTATATCAACAGCGGAAACGTGATTTTTGAAACGCGCAAAACAGATGACAAAAAACTTGCCGCGAAAATTGAAAAAGCAATTGAAAAAGAATTCGGTTTGCAGATAAAAACGATTGTTCGCGCAATTTCTGAAATTGAAGAAATCGTTAAAAATAATCCATTTGACGGGCAGTTTGAAAACGATAAAGATTTACACGTTTTCTTTTTAGACGAAGAAATGCCGGACGAAAAATGTGAAATTTTGCTTTCAAATAACAACGAAAATGAACAATTCGCCGTGCGCGGTCGTGAGATTTTCTGCCTTTTGCGCGTCAGCGTTTTGGAGAGTTTGATCGGCAAAGATTACATCGCCAAAAAGCTGCAAATTCCTTCAACGGCGCGGAATTGGCGAACTGTCAATAAAGTTTTGGAATTATAGAAAAAGTTCTGCCCACGAAATACACGAAAATAACGAAATAATTTGATATTTTTGCTTTTATCGTTTCTTTCGTTTGTTTCGTGGGCTAAAATAAAACATTATGCCAATACAAAGACCTTTTAATTTCAAAAAATGGATTGACGAACACAGACATTTATTAAAACCGCCCGTCGGGAACAAATTGATTTACGAAGACGCGGAATTTATCGTGCAGGTCGTCGGCGGACCGAATTCGCGCAAGGATTTTCATTACGACGAAGGCGAGGAATTTTTCTACCAACTCGAAGGCGACATTCTCGTCAAATTGCAGGAAGACGGCAAATCCGTTGACGTGCCGATCCGCGAAGGCGAGATTTTTCTTTTGCCGCCAAAAGTTCCGCACAATCCGATTCGCGGCGCAAACACGGTCGGACTCGTCATCGAACGACGTCGGCGCGACGGCGAAAAAGACGGTCTGATGTGGTTTTGCGAAAACTGTAATTCCAAACTTTACGAAGAATATTTTGAACTCGACGACATCACGACGCAGTTTCAAGGCGTTTTCAAACGCTTTTACGAAAACGAAGATTTGCGAACCTGCGACAATTGCGGAACGGTAATGCAACAGCCGCCGATTGTGAGTTGATTCGGAAAAATCTTAAACATTTAATCCTTTTACGACAATTCGCTAAATTCGCAAAAATAAAAGAGTTTCAATAGAATCTTCTGTTAAATATTTGAATTTCATATCCGTATTTCTTGAACTTAATTTAATAACAATCAAAACACTTAAATTCTTTTAAATTTTTTAGTTGTAGTTTTGTTTAATATGTTATATCTTGTTAAAAGCAATTGGCTAAATTTAAGCCTTTGCTGAATCCCAAGAGAGTATTTCCCAACAAATTACTTTTAATTTCGCGCAAATCGCTTATTCAAACTCCCATAACTGCATAAGCAAAATCAGTTTATCATTCGGTTCGATCTGTCGGATAAAAGATATATTTTCAATCTTTGCAGAATAGATCACCGTTAGGTGTATTTGGGCGGCTAAGTATGTTTTAACGAAGTTTAATCTATTCAGGAGAAATTATGAAAAAAAGTCTTTTATTGTTTTTAATTTGTTTTTTATTTCAAGCGGACTCAGCATCCGCACAATTTACCAGATCAATCAATCAACCGCTAATTTCCGGTCAAAATGAAACTGCCTTATCTAATTTTGGCGGAAATAACAAAAATTTTAATTCGGCTAAATATTTTTTAGGAAATGCCTTAACAAATAATAAGTCATTAAATTGTGGTGACAGCGAACTGGTTTTTGCGCCGATAGCCAATACGTGCAATGGAGCTTCGGTTACTTCCATCGTTTTTAGAAATGCTAATCGCACACTAATTTCGGGAACTGCCAACAGCATCAATGCCAGATATAGATATTCGAGTGCCGGAACCGCTCCCGACGGAACTGTGCTTGATGCGATTGTTACTGTAACTAATTACACGAACAATCAGGACAGCACACCGACAAACTTTCCATCCGACGATGTCGAAGGCACTTTAGGATATGTAGATAATTTACAACCGAGCATCGGCGGAACCAATACCAGCGCGCAGGGATCGCCTTGGAACGGAAGTATTACGTATCGAATTCAGTTCGTCGTAACCGGAACGACCACGCCGAAAAAAATCACCGTTGCCGCGATTTCTCTTGACAACGACGGCTCAGGTGCCTGCGGAGGGCTTCTGGAATCGGTTTCTTACTCGGTTGCGCTGAATCAGGTTTTGACAACCCTTTCAACCGCGCAGATTTTAGCGGGAAATACGGTTACTGCGGGTTCAGGAACGACTCAAAGCGGAATCGGCGACGGTGCGGATTTTGCGAGTGCCGCGCTTTATATAGACGTAGATGAATTTAACTGGACATATTCTTTTAGTACCAGCGGCAACTGCGGCGCAAACGGCGCAAGTGAAGGCAGATACGGTTCGCTTAATCTCACTTGTCAGGTTAATGACTTCGGCAGACCGTTTAACACTTCGAGTTTGAGCGGAACCGTTCTTAACGATACGAACGGTTTAACGGATTCGACCGTCAACGGCACGGGAACAAACGCGGGCGGCACGCTTTTTGCGAATTTGCTGAATTCCAGCGGAGTCGTTATTTCATCCGTTGCGGTGGCGGCAAACGGGACATATACTTTTCCGAATGTAATAGGTACATACCGCGTTCAAATAAGCACTAATCAGGGAGTTGCCTCAAATCCTGCGCCGGCGACGGCTTTACCCGCAGCTTGGGTTTCAACCGGGGAATACGTCGGAACGACTGCGGGAAATGACGGGTTGACAAACGGATTGCTGGAATTTTCGGTTGCCTCGTCTCCGACCAATCACGTCAATTTCGGCGTTCAACAACGACCCACGGCAAATACTAATACGGCGACAAGTCAGACCAATCCGGGCGGCACGACAAGTGTCGCAGTTCCGGCAGCCACATTCACGGCAAGCGACGTTTCTCCCGGCACTGTCAGCAGTATTCGTATAACCCGTTTTCCAACTGCAAATACGACTTCGATAACGATTAACAGCACAAATTACACATCCGCAAGTTTTCCGGTCGCCGGAGTAACAGTTCCGGCTGGAACGAACGGCAACCCGACACAGACGATTTCGATTGATCCGGTTGACGGCGCGGTGTCCGTCGCTATTCCGTTTAGAGCAATTGATAACGCAGGTGCGGAAAGCGGCTCCGAAGGGACGGCAAATGTTCCTTTTGTCCTTGCTCCGACATCATCGAACGGTAGTATTTCAGGAACATTGTTTTTCAGCGGAAATCCGCTTCGAAATACTTTGGTTGTTTTAACTGACAGCAGTGAAAATTCAAAAACCTTTACCCGCACGAATGCGAACGGAAATTATATATTTACGGACAAACCTGTCGGCAGAACTTATATCGTCCAGCCTTTAAGCAGTAAATACTCGTTCGGCTCGACAAACAATATAGTCAATATGGTTGATGATGTTGTCGGATTGAACTTTTATTCGACGGCTAAAATATATCATCCCAAAAATGATTTTGACGGCGACGGCAAAAGCGACATAGCGGTTTTCCGTCCGTCCGACGGCAATTGGTATGTTTTAAGATCGAGCGACAGTCAAATGAGCGTTTTCAATTTCGGTCTCAGCACGGATATTCCGGTTTCGGCGGATTTTGACGGCGACGGCAAAACCGATTACGCGGTATTCAGACCGTCGGATGGAAATTGGTATATCTGGCAGTCGCAAACCGAAGATTTACGCGTCGAACGATTCGGTTTGCCGGATGATAAATTGGTTCCGGCTGATTATGACGGCGACGGCAAAGCCGATGTTGCAGTTTACCGGGACGGTTTTTGGTATATTCTCCAAAGTTCGGACAGAGCCTTTCGTGCAAAACACTTCGGTTTAAATACGGACACGCCGGTTGTCGAAGATTTCGACGGCGACGGTCGGGCGGATGTTTCAGTTTATCGCGCATCTGAAGGAATTTGGTATTCGCTGCGAAGTTCGGGCGACGTGTTCTCAGCCGAAAGATTCGGATTGGCGACCGATATTCCGTCAGCGGGCGATTACGACGGCGACGGTTTTGCCGACATCGCCCAATTCAGAAACGGTTTCTGGTATATTCTCAACAGCACCACTGTTTTTGAAGCCGAACATTTCGGTGCGGAAACGGACAAATCAATCGTCGGCGATTACGACGGCGACGGTCGAGCCGATAAAACCATATTCCGCGACGGACTCTGGGCAATCCGCAACTCCGCCGACGGAACATTCAAATATCTCTATTTCGGATTACCGACGGATATTTTGGTCAAATAATCAATAATTTGCCAAATCAAAACAAAAAGGAGTCGTCTAAAAAGCGGCTCCTTTTTTATTTTGTAATCAAACCAATTTTGATTTATCTTTAACAAATAAGCACGAGTGTTAATTAAACGCTTTTACAAAAACGAAGATTCGCAAATCTGCGACAATTGCTGAACCGTGATGTAACCGCCGCCAACAGTAAAATGAAACAAATCTTAAGATAATCAGCGAGAAATTAATATTAAAAAATCAGCGCAAAAAATAAAAGAACAAATTGAACATTGGTTTCTAAAATACTATTGCAAATCGCGCGATAAATTTGATGGAAGCGAAGAATTTACTCTTTTTGATTTACTTGGAGATGAATTAAAAAAACAGATAACAGAGAAATTAACCTTGAGGAAAATTGAAATTCCTGTTCTATTGCTTAAGATTGAATCGGAACTTTTTATCTTAATTACAACGGAAAGATTTATAAAATTTGAAAATTCTGTCGTTGAAGAGTTGGATTATAAAGATTTTGAATGGCATTCAGGCTATAAGATTAAAAATATCCAAATGAAAAAGGATGGTTCAATAGGTCAGTTTGGTTTAAAAAAAATTGATGGAGAAATCATTTACTGGAAAATACCAACTGGTTCTTCAGGATACGGCTTTTGGAACGTAACAAAGAAATGTGAATTAATCGGTAGAAAGTATGAAATAGTAAAATAATGGAAGCAAAAGGACATTCGGAAGAGTATTTCGGAGATTTTCGGGATTATTGGTATAACCGCGATTTTCTGGAGTTGATGGCGAAACGTTGGGAATTGGCGAATGTGAAATCGTTGCTCGATGTCGGTTGCGGGCAATGTCATTGGACGCGGATCGTTGCTTCATTTTTGGATGAAGGTTCGTCTGTTACGGCGGTTGATTCCGATCCGAAATGGGCGCGGCAAAATGAAGAACTGCGCGAGCTTTTTGTCGGGAGAAACATTGATTTTCAAATCGAAGAAGCGAACGTATTGAAACTTCCTTTTGCCGACGATTCTTTCGACGCGGTAACTTGTCAGACGGTTTTGATTCATTTAGAAAATCCACTCGATGCGCTTCGGGAAATGAGAAGAGTTTTGAAACCGGACGGTATTCTTTTTTGCGCTGAACCGAATAATTTGATCGCTTCGGTTTTGAAAGATTCGATTATTGATGAATTTAAAACTGATGAACTTATCGAATGGTTCACATTCGGACTTATCAAAGAAAAAGGCAAGATAAATCTGGGAAAGGGCGATAATTCGCTCGGCGATCTTCTGCCGCAATTGTTCAGTCAAGTGGAACTTGGCGACATCAGAACATACATTTCGGATAAAGCAAATGTGATAATTCCGCCGTATCAAACTCAGGAGATAAAAGCGATGCTGAAATTCCGGCTTGAAAACGATTACGAAGAATTTATGAAAGCCGAAACCAAAGCGCAGTTTGCGACGTTCGGCGATAAATACGACGCGATTCGGAAAAGTGTGGTCAAGAAAATTGATTTATATAAAACTGAATTAAAAGATGCAGTCGAAAATCAAAATTACTATGATGTAAGCACGGCTTTGATGTATCTCGTCAGCGGGCGCAAGTGAAAAATGGCGACACTTTTGAACGAATTATCAAATATAATTTCCGCTTTGGAAAACGGCGGCATCGAATATGCGGTGTGCGGCGGTTTGGCGTTGGCGATTCACGGATTTGCGCGGGCTAGTTATGGTTTTGATTTTTTAATTCAGGCTGATTCAATTGAACAAGCCTGCGACATTGTGAAGCAATACGGCTACGATAAAACGGAAACAGACAAATTATTTGAACATAGTTCATTTGAAGTTCAGATTGTTTCCAAAGTTGACGAAGACGGCGGAATATTGCCGATCAAATTTGTGGCTGCTAATTCAAAAATAAGAGACGTTTGGGACACGCGGGAAACTTTGATCTGGCAAGACAAAACTTTGTGGATCGTGTCGCGCGATGGTTTAATCAAGATGAAGGAACTTGCGGGAAGAGATAAGGATTTAATTGACATCGGAAGGTTAAAAGATGAAGGAAATTGATATGTCCAGCGAAGCGATAACGAGACGTTTGCGGCAGGTTGACCAGTTGCGCGAACTTTCGCTGTCTTTGCTGAAGGCGAAAAAAGAATCCGATGAGCGGAAAATGAAAATGAACGGCAAGTCGGCGAAAAAAGAGAATGAAATATGAAAAGACGCGAATTGTTAAAAGGTGCTTTGGTGTTGCCGTTTCTGACGAATTTTGCTTTCAGTCAAAAAAAACACTTGCAAAAAAAAATGAAAATTATTAAGCCGAAACGTCTGTCGAAAGGCGACACAGTGGCGTTGATTACTCCGGCGAGCGGTGTTGAAATAGAGCATTTTGAGAATGCCGTGCGGAATATCGAAGATTTGGGATTTCGCGTGAAGATCGGGAAAAATGCGCGTTTGAAAAACGGTTTTCTGGCGGGAAACGACCGCGAACGAGTTGAAGATTTGCATTGGGCGTTTGCCGATAAAGAAGTCAAAGCCGTCTGGTGCGTGCGCGGCGGTTACGGTGCGACGCGGATTTTGCCGGATTTGGATTTCAAATTGATAAAGAAAAATCCGAAAATTTTTATCGGATATTCGGACATCACCGCGCTTCACACGGCGATTTTTCAAAACACGGGACTTGTAACTTTTCACGGTCCGGGCGCACTTTCGGGTTATTCGGATTATGTGAAAGATCACGTTTTAAATGTCATTTCAAATCCGTCCGACAATTATAAAATCGAGATTTCGCCTTCAAATGCGGCGAACGAAACCAGCGTTTTTAAAACTCAAACGATCACGCCGGGAAAAGCAGTCGGCGAACTGATCGGCGGAAATCTTTCGCTTCTCGCGGCGATGACGGGAACGCCGTTCGGTCTGCGAAATATGAAAGGAAAAATTCTTTTTATCGAAGATGTCGGCGAAGCACCTTACAGAATTGACCGAATGCTGACTCAGCTTTTGCAAAATTTTGATATGAAGCAAATTTCGGCAATCGCGCTCGGAATTTTTTCGGGTTGTGAAGCAAAAGACGAAAATTCGCAGTCTTTGATGGAAGTTCTAAAAGATCGTCTCGGAAATCTCGGAATTCCTGTTATCTACGGACTTTCTTTCGGTCATATCGGCGATCAATGCACTTTGCCCGTCGGAATAAAAGCCGAACTCGACGCGGAAAATGCGACGATAACTTTGCTAGAATCGGCAGTCATCTGATAAATTCCCGCGAAAAAGAATTTGCAACAACTATCGGCGAAAACGAGTCAAACTTTTGATGAAACCGGCAAAAAATAAATTTATAAAACACTTCAATTTACTAATTCTAATTTTCGGAATTTTCTCGATCAGTTTATCAGCGCAGACGAAAACGGAAGCGAAAACTTTGCCGGATTTGAAACTCGATACGCTCGGCGGCGAAAAATGGAGTTTATACGAGCAGCGCGGAAATATCGTTTTGCTCAATTTCTGGGCGACGTGGTGCGCGCCGTGCCGCGAGGAAATTCCCGATCTGATAAAAATCTCGGAAAAATATAAGACGAAAAATCTAAAGATCGTCGGCGTAAATGTTGACAGCGAAGATTTAGATTTGGTCAACAAATTTATCAAAGATTTCAAGATGGATTACACGGTTTTGCTGACCGTTCCCGGTTCGCTTCTTTCACAGCAAAAATCTGTTCCGATGACGCTTTTGATTGACGAAGAAAGCCGTCTGGTGAAAAAATACGTCGGCGCGGCTGAGAGAAGTTTGTTTGAAAAAGACATTGAAAATTTATTGAATAAAAATCGAAAGAAAAGTGTAAATCCGAAAACTAAAACCAGTAAAGGGAAATAGACAGAATTTTGAAGTAAAATAACGTCTATTTTTCCTTTCAATTTCAACTTTGTTTTGATTCAGAATCAAATTTATGCAATCGAGTTTATTTATCTGATTTGCTCACATTGAATTACAATTTCTTTGCAAAATCTATTGCTTTTTCGAGAATGGAGTCACGATTTTGCAAATAATCAGAACGTGTCGGATTAACGATCAAATCGGGAACTACGCCTTTGCTTTCGAGTTTTTCGCCTTTTGAAGTTTTAAAATCCGAGATCACATACTGCAAACCGCCGCCGGTCGGCAGAAGCATCATCATCGAAGGCAAAACTGCTCCGGCACTTCTCGAACCGATGACGAAAGCGCGTTCGCTCGATTGTAAACCGCCGGAGAAAACCTCCGAAGAACTCGCTGATCCTTCATCAATCAGCAAGATTACTTTACCTTTGTAAGAATTTTTGCTCGTGCCGGAATATGAAAATTCGGTTTTTTCGTAACGAAATTGTGTACTTCCGAGCGAACCTGATTTTTCGCTGAGCAGGTTTGCTAAAGCCGTCGTCAGATCGCCCGCGCCGCCGGGATTGCCGCGCAAATCTACAATTAACGCTTTAGTGTCGCTGAAATCCCGAATTGATTTTTGAAATTTTTCCAACAAATCGCCGAAAAATAAATTGAATTTAACATAACCGATGTCATTTGAAATTCTTTTTGAATCATATTCTAGTGAACTGGTTTTTTCCTTTTCGGCGCGGGTAAGTTTCAGTTTTAACAAATTGTTGTTTTGGTCGAGCAGTTCCAACTCAATCGTCGAACCGGCTTTTCCGTTCAATTCTCCTCTGACGGCGCGAACCCGACCGAGTTCTTCACGAAATTGATAACCGTAATTTTCTTCTTTATATTTGGCATAAAAATCTTCAGGCGTTTGACCGTTGATTTTCTTTAAGGCAAAACCGACTTTAATTTTAGCCAGATCGGCAGGCGAATTTTTTTTGATTTCGGAAACCAACAATTGATTTTGAACCAATTTGAAACTTAATCCGAGATAACCGTCGGCAAAACTCGCCGCGTCGGAACTCAATGTTCGCGTATATGTCGGGGAACTTACGCTAAAGTGTGAAAGTTTCATCTCCCGCACCATTTTGTTCAGCAAAGAATGAAATTTCTCGATGTCGGCGGTTTGTTTAGCTTGCGGCAGATATTTGTCGTGAATTTCCTGCCAATTGATACCGTTAAATGTGCGGTCGTAAAAAGTGTCATCAATGCGCTTCCAAACCATTTCAAAAGTTTTCAATCTCAATTCTTCGGAAATTTCACCGGTTTTTTCCAATGAAGATTTTGCTTTATTCGGTTCGGCGACTCCTGTTTGTGCAGATTTTACCGTTTGAATTTCCGTTTCGGGTTTTTTGTCCGTCGCGTCATATTGAAAAATTTTCGGATCAAATTGAACGTTAAATTTCAAATCGGTGATTTTATTCGTCAGATTATATTGCGGACTTGTAGAAGTTCCGGCAAAAGGAATCGTTATTCCGTTCACTTTGCGATAATCTGCCGAAGTGCCGATTATTTTGAGCGCGTTTCCGATCACCGTTCTTTTGATTAAAAAAGTTTGCGGATCGAAATAATATTTCATTTTTGAATTTTGTCCGGCAGCATCAACCGTTCCGAGTGTTTCCAAAACAATAAAATTTTCGCCGTCAACATTCTCGTCCGGTAATCTGATAAATCTTTTGCCTTCCGTATTGTAATTATATAAAGAAGTTCCGGGAATTGCCGAACTTTTTGTTTTCAGAGATTTTTCCATCGGGTTCGATCCTTCCAAAAAACCTCTGAAAAACGAGGCTTTCTGCCACGCCTTTTCGCCGTCGAAACCGGCTTCCATAATTCCCGAACTGCCCGAATTCTGACGCATATAAGAACGATTTCCTTCTATGTCATAAAGTTTGTAGGTTGTCACAGTTTTACCTAAAACAGACATTTCCGTAGTAGTTTCCACTGATTTGATTTTTTCAAACATTCCGGGATCGCTTATTGCCGAAATGTGTTTTTCAAGAATCTTGACTGCCTCGATTTCTTCTTTAGTTTGAACGGTTTGTTCCTGTGCGATTATCTGTAAACCATTTGCCAGCAATATAATTAAACATATTAACCAACACGAATTTTTCTGTAATTTATTCATTTTTACTTTTTTTTGATACCAAATTTGTTTTTAAATAAAAACTTGATTTCCAGTATCTAACGCTCAAAACTATGTTTGGTTAAAACGATGATAAGAATTTGTAAAGGATGTAAAATCTTACGAAAATCGGCTTTATAAAACCAAGAATTTTCCTTCGGTAAAATTTATAAAAATTTCAGATTTGAGAAAAAAAATGGAATCTGTAATTATCGAAACAAATAATGCTGAAAATTGACATACACACGCACATTTTACCCGAACATATTCCGAATTGGAAAGACAAATTCGGTTACGGCGGATTTATAAAATTGGATCATCATAAATCTTGCTGTGCGCGAATGATGAAAGACGACGGGCATTTTTTCCGCGAGATCGAAGACAATTGCTGGTCGGCGGAACGACGCATCGAAGAATGTGACGATTTCGGCGTAAATGTGCAGGTTCTTTCGACCGTTCCCGTGATGTTTTCGTATTGGGCAGAAGCACGCGACGGCGCGGAAATTTCTAAAGTTTTAAATGACGGAATCGGCGAAATCGTCGAAAAATATCCGAAAAGATTTGTCGGATTCGGAACAGTTCCGCTGCAGGACACAAAACTTGCAATTAAAGAGCTTGAGCGTTTTAAAGATCTCGGACTCGTCGGTGTTCAGATCGGTTCTAATGTCAATCAAAAAAACTTGAGCGAACCGGAATTTTTCGATTTTTTCGCGGCGTGTGAAAGTTTGGGAATGGCGGTTTTCGTTCATCCTTGGGAAATGATGGGACAAGCTGAAATGCAGAAATACTGGTTGCCGTGGCTCGTCGGAATGCCGGCGGAAACTTCAAGAGCGATCACTTCACTGATATTTTCTGGAACTTTGGAAAAACTGCCGAACTTAAGAATCGCTTTCGCACACGGCGGCGGTTCGTTTCCGGCGACGATTGCGCGAATCGCGCACGGTTTTGAAGTTCGTCCCGATCTTTGCGCGGTTGATAACGATGTAAATCCGCGCGATTATCTCGGCAAATTCTGGCTCGATTCGCTCGTTCACGATGAATTGATCCTGGAATATTTAGTAAAACTCGTCGGCGCGGACAAAATCGCTTTGGGAACAGATTATCCGTTTCCGCTCGGTGAATTAGAGCCGGGAAAGTTAATTGAAAGTTCAAAATTCGACGAGGAAACAAAAGCTGAAATGCTTCACGGCGCGGCTTTGAAATGGTTAAATTTGGAAAGAAGTTTGTTTGAATAAAAATTATGAAAGCAATCGTAAAAAGTAAAGCCGAACCGGGACTTTGGCTCGAAAATGTTCCCGAACCGACTATCGGGATAAATGATGTTCTAATTCGCGTTTTGAAAACCGGAATCTGCGGAACGGACGTTCACATTTACAACTGGGACGCTTGGGCGCAAGCCACGATAAAAATTCCGACGGTTTTAGGACACGAAATCGTCGGCGAAATCGTCGAAGTCGGCGAAAATGTTAATGACTTTTACGTCGGTGATATTGTCAGCGTCGAAGGTCATCTGGTTTGCGGACGCTGCCGCAATTGTCTCGCTGGAAGACGTTACAAATGCGCGAATACTTTGGGAATCGGCGTGCAGACCGACGGCGGTTTTGCGGAATATATCGCCGTTCCGATGACGAATATCTGGAAACACGACAAAGACGTGAATCTGGAAGTCGCGGCGATCTTCGATCCGTTCGGCAACGCGGTTCACACTGCGCTCGCGTTTGAAGTTTTCGGCGAAGACGTTTTGATTACGGGCGCGGGACCGATCGGAATTATGGCTTCGGCGGTCGCCAAACACGCCGGAGCGCGGCACATCGTCATCACCGACATCAACCCGAAACGGCTCGAACTCGCCGAAAAAATGGGCGCGGTAACGCGCACGGTCAACACGAAGGAAACTTCCATCGCCGACGTGCAGAAGGAACTCGGAATGACCGAAGGTTTCGATGTCGGCTTTGAAATGTCCGGCGTAGCGAGCGCGTTCCGCGATATGGTCGCCAATATGGCGCACGGCGGAAACATCGCGCTTTTGGGAATCCCGACCGAAGAATTCGGAATCAACTGGAAAACCGTCGTCTTCAATATGCTCGACATAAAAGGCATCTACGGGCGGGAAATGTATGAAACCTGGTATCAAATGTCCGTTCTTTTAGAATCCGGCGTCAACATCGAACCCGTTATCACGCATCGCTATTCATACAAAGATTTTGAAAAAGGTTTTGAAGTGATGAAAGAAGGAAACAGCGGAAAGGTGATTTTGGATTGGAGTGAGATTTAGCAATTGAATATTTTAGTCATTTGAAAATCGCAATGTTATCATGGATTTTGAGTGGGACGAAGAAAAGGCAAAAGCGAATTTGAAAAAGCATAAGGTTTCATTTGAAGAAGCCGAAACGGTTTTTGACGATCCGCTTTTTTTGATTTTCGCCGATCCCGACCATTCATTTGACGAAAAGCGTTTTATCATTATGGGCGAGTCGAATAAAAAACGTCTGCTCGTTGTTTCATTTACCGAACGCGCTCCGAAAACTCGTCTAATCAGTGCGCGGACAACAACTCGTGCGGAACGTAAGAATTATGAAGAAGAAATCTGAAATGGAAGATGAATTGCGCCCTGAATACGATTTCAGCCAATTAACTGTTGTCGCCACAGGTCGCGGAAGAAAAAATCCGAACGAAACGACGATCATTCTGGCTCCTGACGTAGCGGAAATGTTCCCGACATCGGAAGCCGTCAACGAGGCTTTACGATTATTAGCGAGAGCGGCAAAAGAAACAAAAACTCAATTGCAAAAATGAACATAAGAAAATTTGAGCAAAAAGATTTGGATTGGACTGATATTTCTTAAATAAATGCGTGATTTATTGATCTGGTCACTCGAAAATGCCCGAAAACAGACGTTGAATCTGGTCGAAGATTTGCGCGACGAACAGATGTGTCTGCAAAACTCAAAGGGCGAAAATCATCCGGCTTGGATTCTTGGGCATCTTTTGTTGGGCGACGTTTATCTTTTATCAATGCTGAAAGTTCGTGAGCTTTCGGCGGATTTTTCGGATTTATTGAGCAAATACGGACCGAATTCAAATCCGGTTCCGACGCTTGCGAATTACGACTCGAAACAATTTCTCGTCGAAAGATTGACCGAAACAGGCTTGCTCAGAACGGACGCGGTTCGCCAAATGAAAAATCTCGACCATCCGACGCCGGACGAAACGCTTGCCAGAACACAGCCGACCATCGGGCATCACCTGCAAACGCTCGTCTTCCACGAAGGACATCACTGCGGAAACATCGCCGCGTGGCGCAAAGCACAAAGACTTTCGGCGGTCAAAGGAGTTTTTGCGTCTTGATGATTTGATGGTTTAATTTAATAAAGTGCGAAAGAAACATCGGCAAGGTGATTTTGTATTAAACTTAAAAAATATGCTAAAAATTATTATTTTAACCTTATGCTTTTCTCTAATTTTTACGGTCAGCTTTTTATTGAGTTGTGGTCAAAAATCAATTGCAACTTCACAGTCAAAATTAATTGTTCAACCAACTCCGCCAATTACTAATGCAAATGCGGTTATAAGTAGTAATGATAGAAAATACTATTCTCCTTCAGAAACCTGTCAGCAAATAAAAAATTCTGAAGAAAGTTTACTTTGTAGCGCATTAGTAAAAGAATTAAATTTAACTGAACAAGTGTTAACAGCAGAATTTGTTTATGCCAGCAAGCAAATAGATTTAGATAACGATGGAAGCAAAGAAATTGTTACTTGGACACCCAATTTGGATTTGGGAGGAACGGGCGGTTATCCAATCATCATTTTTTCAAAAACATCAAATGGATTTCAAAAATTGTTTGATGAAGCGGCGTGGACACCGATTATTGCTTTAACTTCTAAAACTAACGGTTGGCGTGATGTCACTATTCAGATAGCAGGCGGCGGAGTTGAGCCGCATTATGAGATTTTCCGATTTAACGGGAAAATTTATAAATCTGATAGAACTCAGAAAAAGCAACCCAAAGGCGATGTGATAATTAATAAAAATTGGAAAAAATCAGTTTTCGGTCCAATTCCGAATCAATAATATCTTTTTATAAATTTATGTACGGAAACATTCAAAATCAATTAGAAAATCAATTAAACGAAATCAGAGAAGCGGGGCTTTATAAAAACGAGCGCGTGATCGAGAGTCCGCAGGATGCACGGATCGAAGTTTCCAATCAGGAAGTTTTGAATATGTGCGCGAATAATTATCTCGGGCTTTCGGATCATCCGAAGATCGTCGAGGCGGCGCATAAGACTTTGGACGAATGGGGATTCGGGTTGTCGAGCGTGCGGTTTATTTGCGGGACGCAGGAGATTCACAAGGAACTCGAAGCGAAGATCAGCGAGTTTTTGGGGACGGAAGACACGATTCTTTACGCGGCGTGTTTCGATGCGAACGGCGGGCTTTTCGAGCCGCTTTTCGAGGCGGAAGACGCGATTATTTCCGACGAACTCAATCACGCGAGCATTATTGACGGCATACGGCTCTCGAAAGCGGCGCGTTTTCGTTACAAAAACAGCGATATGAGCGACCTCGAAGCCAAGCTCAAAGAAGCGTCCGGCGCACGGCGGAAAGTTATCGCCACCGACGGCGTTTTTTCGATGGACGGCTACATCGCCAAACTCGGCGAAATTTGCGATCTGGCGGAAAAATACGACGCGCTTGTGATGGTTGACGATTGCCACGCGGTCGGTTTTATGGGCAAAAACGGGCGCGGCACGCACGAACACTGTTCTGTGATGGGCAGAGTTGACATCATCACGGGAACGCTCGGCAAAGCCCTCGGCGGCGCGATGGGCGGTTACACTTCGGGCAAAAAGGAAATGATCGAACTCCTGCGCCAGCGTTCGCGTCCGTATTTATTTTCAAATTCGCTCGCCCCGTCAATCGTCGGCGCGTCGCTCAAAGCGTTGGAAATGCTGACCGAATCAACCGAACTGCGCGACAAACTCGAAGCCAACACGAAATTCTTCCGCGAAGAAATCGCCAAAACCGGACTCGAAGTTCTGCCCGGAACGCATCCGATCATTCCGATCATGTTCTACGATGCCGAACCGGCGGTCAAAATGGCTGAACTCCTGATGAAAAAAGGCGTGTATGTCATCCCATTTTCGTTTCCCGTCGTTCCGAAAGGCAAGGCGCGAATCAGAACGCAGGTTTCGGCGGCGCATTCGATGGAAGATTTAAAGTTTGCGGTCGAGAAATTTGCAGAGGCGAAGGCGGAAGTTGGAATCTAAACTTTTTTTTTAGTTTTTGATGTCATTCGGTAAGTGCTGTCAACAGAAGGATAATCTAAAATGAATTTATCACAAAATTAATTTAAGTTTTAAATTAAATAAACGCGTGCGACACACTTTTACACAAATTTTTTTTAGTTTAACGTGATTCGACGTAAGAAATTTAAATTTTGGAAAGTAGAAATTTGCCTGTGAAACACACGAAATAAGAAAAATTAAATAGCTTTTTGTCTTAAATTCCGTTTCTTTCGTGTAGTTCGTGGGCAAAATTCTCTTTCTTTTTTCCGCAACTTTCCGCGCCTTCCGCGGGCAAAACTCTCTGATTTGAACTACCGTCCGATTCTGCTAATCTGAGTTAAATGAACGCGGCGCAATCCAAAAAAGCAATTGAAGAAAAAGCTCAGGAAATCACGAACACGGACGATAAATGGCTCGAAGGTTTCACGCGCTTCGGTTTTGTCGGCAAAGGCGTTGTTTACACGCTGACCGGACTTTTCGCCGCTCTGACCGCGCTCGAACTCGATAATAAAACCAAAGATTCAAAGGAAATTGTCCTCGCAATTTTGAGCCAGCCGTTCGGGCAGATTCTCGTCGTCATACTCGTCATCGGTCTGCTCGGCTACGCGACGTGGCGTTTTATCATCGCCGTCAAAAATCCCGACGACAAAAACATTTTCACGCGCATCGGTTACTTTTTTATCGCGCTCTTTAACGGCGGTTTCGCCGTCTATGCGTTTCTGCTCGCGTTTGGTTTCGTCTCGCGCTCAAGCGGCGGCGGCGAAACGAAAAAACACATATCGGCAATAATAATGATGAACGACCTCGGACAGATCGCCATCGGTCTAATCGGACTCGTTTTCATCGGCGCGGGAATTTTCCAGATTTACAAAGGTTTGACCGACAAATTCCGCGAATGTCTGCGCGAACACCAAATGAGCGAAACGATGCAGACCGTCGCCGTCGCCAGCGGCAGACTCGGCTTGTCCGCCCGCGGCATCGTCTTCATCTTGATCGGCGGTTTCTTAAACTTCGCCGCCTACTACGCCCGACAAGAAGAAATCGTCGGCATCAGCGGCGCGCTCGACATCGTAGCGAAACAATCCTACGGCAAATTCCTAATGGGCATCGCCGCCGCCGGACTGATTCTCTACGGCGTAAATATGTTCATAATGGCGCGATACCGCCGAATGGATTTAAATTGAGGTGGTGATTTTTACAGCTATGTTTATTTTACAAAGCAATAGAAAATTTAATTCAAAATTTTCTATTGCTTTAATTTTATGATTTCCGAACCGGCTAAAAGATAAGCTCCCGCGCCGTAAACTTCCCAACTGTCGGCATCGAAATTCTTTCGCGGGTCTGCGCCAATCGGCTGTGTCCAACCGACTTTGCCGTCTTCGTGAACCAAGGTATTTAATCCCGTCCAGCCTTTTTTCACAGCGAGAAGATATTTGTTTTTATCCAGGATTTTGTTATTAATTCCCCACGCCAGCGCGTAGATGTAAAATCCGCTGCCGCTTGCTTCGCCGCCCGGATACGAATCGGGATCAAGCAGGCTCGAACGCCAAAGCCCGTCCGTTTGCTGCAAAGTGATAATTTTCGCCGACATTTCCTTGTAAAGATTTTCGTAAAACGTGCGGCGCGGGTAATCTTTCGGCAATTCTTTTAAAAGCCGCGCCAGACCGCCTAAAACCCAGCCGTTTCCGCGACTCCAAAAGATTTTTTTGCCGTTTACTTCGCGTTTGCCTTCGCCATTTTTATCAAGTAAATATCCGGCATCGCGGGCGAAAAGATATTCATCTTTGTCGTAAAGCAAGTCGTAAGTTTCCCGAAAAAGTTTTTCGTTTAATTCGAGATAAGATTTATCGCCGGTCGTTTTGGAAAGTTTCGCCAGCGTCGGCGGAGCCATAAAGAGCGCGTCGCACCACCACCAAGTGATGCCGTGTTTCTCGGCTTCGACGCTTTTTTCGGTTTGCAGTTTTTTGATCGTATCAATCGTCGGCTGAATGATTTTTTGATCTTTTTTCAGACGATAAAAATTAATGTAAGTCTGCGAAATAACGATGTCGTCGGCGTGATCGAAACGCTTTCCGGGCTGCCAATCGGTCTGCTTTCCGAGATCAAGCAGCGCGTTCCGAATCACGGGTGATTTCGTCGTTTCATAAGCCGCAAAAACTCCTGCGTAAAACGCGCCGTTCGTCCAATCGTTCGGTTCGTGTTTCGGATTTTTCAACTGCCATTCGGCGACTTTCAGCATTCGCGCTTTGATGAAATTCTTTTGAAAAACTTCATCCTTTTGCGCGAAAAGATCTGCGGAAAATGCCATTAAAATTAAGACGGCAAAATAAATTTGAGTTTTTTTCATAATTTTTTTAGCCACAGATGAACACAGATAAAAATTAATCAAAAATCTTCTTTTATCCGTGTTCATCTGTGAAAATCTGTGGTTTCATTTTCTTAAAAATGTTACTTCGCAGTAATTTCAAATTCGCCGTTCAAGCGAATATCTTCCGATGACGCGCCGATCATCACTTTAAATTTTCCCGGTTCGACGATCCATTTCATATTGATGTCGAGCATTTCCAAATCTTCCGGTTTTAATGTAAAAGTTACGGTCTTTGATTCGTTCGGTTTGAGCAAAACTCTTTCAAATCCGCGCAGATTTTTCTCGTAAGTGATAACGCTCGAAACTTCGTCGCGTGTATAAAGCTGAACGATTTCCGTGCCTTCGCGCGTTCCGGTATTTTTCACATCAAAACTGACCGTGATATTTCCGCTCACATTTTGTTTGTCGGGCGTGATTTTCAAATTTGAATAAGCGAAAGTCGTGTAGCTCAAACCGTGTCCGAAATAATACAACGCGCCATTTACTCTGGATTTTTCCTTTTCCCACTGCGCGTTCGGTTTCGACGGGAAATTAAACGGAATTTGTCCGGCGGTTTTCGGGAAAGTCGAAGTCAATTTTCCGTTCGGATTGTAATCGCCGAAAAGAACATCGGCGACTGCCGTGCCGCCGTGTCCGCCGGGAAACCACGTTTCCAAAATCGCCGGAACATTTTTATCAACCCAATTAATGCTCATCGGGCGACCGTTGATTAAAACGACAATAGTCGGTTTGCCGACGGCGTAAACGGCTTTGATTAAGTCCAATTGGCGACCGGGCAAATCTAAACTCGTGCGCGACGCGCTTTCGCCGACCGTTAAAGGTTCGGGACGCTGAAAAGCGTCGGTTTGATCGCCCAAGAAAACGACGGCGACATCTGATTTTCGCGCGGCTTCGACCGCTTTTTCGATTTCCGCTTTTTCGTTTTTGGTCAAATCGGTGGGCAGAATTTCTTCATTCGCCCAATTTTCGCTCGTTACGTTACAGCCTTTCGCATAATTGATCTGAACTTTTTCACCGAGTTTATTTTTGATTCCCTGCAAAGCCGTGAAACCGTCGTTCGGGCGTGAAATTCCGTAGCGGTAAGTCATATCCGATTTGTTGTCGGCGTTTGGTCCGATGACGGCGATTGATTTGATGTTTTTATCGAACGGCAAAATATTGTTCGCATTTTTGAGCAAAACGATTGATTCGTGCGCGGCTTGAAGCGCGATTTGTTGATGTTCGGCGGAATTGACGATTTTTTTCGTTTCGTTCGCGTCTTTAATATACGGACGGTCAAAAATTCCGACCTTAAATTTGACGCGCAGAACGTCGCGCACGCGGTTGTCCAAAGTCTGCATCAAAACTTTGCCTTCTTTGACGAGTTCGCGCAGAGGCAGAATAAAAGTTTCGGGAATACGAAAATGAGTTTTGACATTCATTCCGCCTTCGATTGACTGACGCACGGAATCTTTCGCGTCAATCGCCGTTCCGTGCTTTCGATCCAAATCTTCGACCGCGCCGCTGTCGGAAACGACGTAGCCGCGAAATCCGAATTCGGTTCGCAAGCGGTCAATCAACCAGTATTTACTGCTGATAATCGGAATTCCGTCGTAATCGTTATACGAAGCCATCACGCCGAGAAGTCCACCTTCGCGCACGACTTTGCCGAACGGTCGGACGAAAATATATTCGGCTTCGCGCGGCGAAATTTGCGGATCAACGCGGGCATCGCCTTCGCGCGCGCCTTTGTTCACGCCGTGAATCGCAAAATGTTTGGCGGTCGCCGCGACGTTGAAATTTTCCTGCAAACCTTTGACCATTTCCACGCCGAGCGTCCCCGCCAAAAACGGATCTTCACCGTAAGTGTCTTCGTAACGTCCCCAACGCTGGTCGCGTCCCATATCCATAATCGGCGCGTAAATGTTCGTGTAACCGAGTGCGCGGGCTTCGAGTCCGGTAATTCGCCCGACCTCGCGCACCAAACCTTTATTCCAAGTATTCGCCAACGCAAGCTGCGAAGGAAAACTAGTCGCGTTCGTGTAAGCCACGCCGCGAACTCCTTCATTTGTAAAATCAACGGGAATTCCGAGCCGCGTTTGTTCGACAAAAAATCTCTGCACTTCGTTCATCGCCCAAACGTGCCTTTTCAAATCAGACGCATAAGGATTATCAGGATTTTTGTCGTCCCAACCGTTATTTTGCTCGTCAATATTGGCGATGCCGTCTTTCCAGATCGCGTTTTTCCATTCGAGCGTCGGAATTGCATCCTTCAAAACACGGTTGTAACCGTAAAGCGTCGCCGTCTGATTCGTCTTTTCTTCGAGCGTCATCTGCGACAATAAATCTTCGATTCGCGCGTTGATGTCTGCTTTTGAATCTTCGTAAACGTCTTTTTTTCCGTTTTTATTAAAATCCGTCCAAGTATCGAAATAAATATTTTTCTTCGGAAAAACGCTCGCGTCCTGCGCCGCAATATTAAATGCGAAACAGTTAAAAAGAATCGTTAAGATCAGCAAAAAAGATGTTTTCATTTTGTTTAGTTTAAGAAGATTTGCCCGCTAATTACGCGAAAAGACGCGAATAAAAAAAATCAAGAAAGTAAAAGTTAAAAAATCTTTTGGTTTTAATTTCGCGCAGATTCGCGTTTATTCGCGGGCAAAAAATTCTTCCAAAAATTTATTTCAACTGGCAAATGTCCAAAACATTCATATCAGTATAATCGAGATTTTCGCCGCCCATCGCCCAGACGAAACTGTAATTCGACGTTCCCGCGCCCATATGAATTGACCACGGCGGTGATAAAATTACTTGTTCGTTTTCCAAAACGATTGTCCGCGTCGTGTCCGCTTGTCCCATAAAATGAAAAATCCGCGCCTTTTCGTCCAGATCGAAATAGCAGTAAACTTCCGAACGCCGCTCGTGAATATGCGGCGGACAAGTGTTCCAGACGCTTCCCGTTTCGAGCGCGGTAAGTCCTAAAACCAACTGCGACGAATCGCAAATTCCCGGAATGATAAATTGGTAAACCGTTCTGACGTTTGAGTTTTCGACCGAACCGAGATTCAGCTTATTCGCTTCGTCGGCGGTGATTAATTTCGTTTCAAATCTTTTATGCGCGGTCGTCGAAACGAGATAAAATCTCGCCGGATTTCCCGCGTCGCTCGATTCAAACGAAACTTCAACTGATTCTTTCGGAATGTAAAGACAATCTTTTTTTCCGAGTTCGTAGCTTTCGCCGTCAACCGTGATCGTTCCGCGTCCTTCGCCGATGTTGACCGCGCCGAGTTCGCGCAATTCGAGAAACGGTTTACCTTTCAAAGATTCCGGTTCGCTGTGCGTGGGCAGAGAAATTTTCCCGTCCGTCGGAACTGCGCCGCCGATTACGATGCGGTCGAAATGCGAATAATTAAGCCGAATTTCTCCGTCGGCAAATAAATCTTCGACTTGATAAAGTTCGCGCAAATCGTCGTTTGTCGCGCCGTAAATTGATTCTGGATGCGTTGCGTAAAAAGTTTTTTGATACATATAAATAATTTCTCTAAAGTTTTTCGGCGGTAATTCGCGCCGTTTAATTTATTTTATAATTGACATTTCTTTCCCGCTAAAATTAAATGAAAAGCGATGAAAGTTTCTAAAAATTTCGTAATCGGAACGGGCGCGCCCGAAGCCGATTTAACCAATAAAGATTTCCGAAAAATTCTCGGCGAAGCCTTTTCCGGTATTTCAGACGGGGCGCGTGTTCTGGCAATAATTTCCGATAAAACGCGCGATGATAACACGCCCGAACTTTTTCCGATTGCCGCCGAACTTCTGGCTCGAAAAAACATCTCAAAACTCGACGCACTCGTCGCTCAAGGCACACATTCGCCGATGACAATCGAAGAAAAACTCTCCAAAATCGGTGCACAAAGTTTTTCGGACATTCCGAATCTGGAAAACGTTTTCGATCACGACTGGAGCGATCCCGAAAAATTGTGCGTCATTGGCGAACTTTCATCCGAAAAAGTCCGCGACGTTACCGGAAATCTTTTCAAAGAACCGATCAAACTTACAATTAACAAACTTCTCGCGTCCGGCAATTACGATCTCCTTTTACTGTTCGGCGGAGTCGTTCCGCACGAAGTCGCAGGTTTTGCCGGCGGCGCGAAATATTTTTTTCCGGGCGTTTCCGGCGCGGAATTAACCCACGCGACGCACTGGCTCGCGGCTCTTGCGACAATCGAAAATATTATCGGCAGAGTCGAAACGCCGACGCGCCATTTGATCGAAGCCGCCGCCGATTTTATTTCCGCCGAAATTATTTCGATCACTTGCGTAATATCGAGAACCGACGAAGACCGTCTTCAAACTCACGCGCTTTTCGCCGGGGATTTTCGCCTCGCGCTGAGAAAAGCCGCCGAAATTTCCCGGAAAGTTCACGTTAAATATACGAACAGGAAATTCAAACGTGTCGTCGCGCTTCTCGACGAACATTACGACGAACTCTGGACGGGCGGAAAAGCGAGTTACCGGCTCGGCGCGGTCATCGAAACGGGCGGCGAACTGATAATTTACGCGCCGCATCTGCACTGCATTTCCGAAACGCACGGCGAATTCATAGAAAAATTCGGCGGTTACGCGCCGATTGAAAAAGTCAAAGAACTCGTCGCCCAATCAGGCGAACTTCAGGAAAATTTATGTGTCGCCGCGCATCTCGCTCACGTCGCCTACGCCGGTCGTACGGATGAAAACGGCGAAATCCGAACTCGTTTTAAAATCACGCTTGCTTCAAAAATCAGCGAAGAAATCTGCCGCCGCGTTAATCTGAATTTTATGGATTATCAAAAATTCAACCTCGCCGATTATCAAAACGATTCCGACACTTTAATTGTCGAACGCGCCGGACGCGATTTGTATCTCGTTGCGCCGCTCGAAGATTGATTTTCAGCCGAAAATCTTATTTTTCCAGAAGCAAACCTCTGTCGCCCGCTTTCGTTTTCAGAACGGCGGACATCATTTTCCTGAATTTTTCATCCGCATATCCTCCGTTTTAAGATTTTTTTTCCGCATCCGCTTCGAGTTTCGCTAAAGCCGTTTTTAATGAGTCGTCGGATTTATTCAAAGCAAATTTCGCTTTTTGAGCTTGTAAAATCTGCGGATTCAGCAAAAAAACGCGCGGATTTTTCTGGGCGAAAATTGAAATTACGCTGACCGACACCACAATCGAAATAACAAAAATTTTACTGAAAAACTTACGAAACATAAATTTTATTTTGACAGAAATTCTTCACGAATCGGCGAAAAAATATCAATTAAAATTACTTCTTCATCGAGCATCGTTGCGCCGTGGCGATTGTGCGGCGGAAAATGCAGAACGTCGCCCGCCGAAACGATGTGTTCTTTGCCTTCGATAAAAAATTTCACTCTGCCCTGAACGACAAGCGTCATCTGTTCGTGGTGATGAGTGTGTTCCGGCGTAACGAGAAAAGGAGCGAAACGGAAACGGCAAATCATCATATTTTGTCCGACGACCATTTGGCGTTCGATTCCCTCGGCGGGATTTTCGACGGGAACTTTATTCCAATCGGTAATTAAAGCTTTTAATCCGGTTGTTTCAGCAATCATATATTATTTTCTGCTCTAAAATTATTTATAAATTTCTCTGTTTTGAATTTTAGTTTATTAATTCGAGCGTCATTTCCCAAATCTTTTTTTGTCCTTTTTTAAACTGTAAATTTTCCGCTTCAAAAATCAAATGCAGCGGAATCGCGCCGAGAACGCCTTTTCCCAAACGCGAATCGCCGGTCGCAAAAATACTCTGCGTCATTTTCCAATCGCTTTTCGCAGTTACGGCGAGTTTTCCTTCGCGTCCTGAAAAATAATCGGTTCTCTGATTGTTTGTCGTTTCCGACCAGGTTTTATCGGCAGTTGTCGGAACAGCGACGCGCCATTTTTTTACAGTTAAATCTTTGTCCGCCGTTAAAGTTTCGCGTCTGGTCAATTTATTGTTTTCGATTTTGAATTCGACTTCGCTCGTCAAACCGTTTCCAAAAACTTCACCGGATTTCGCGCCGATTTGCGCCCATTTTTTCCAGACAATTTTTACGGATTTGCCGTCCGCCGAAGGAAAAATATCGTTCGCGCCTTCGCTCGTCGCGTAAGTTTTGCCGTCCGCCAACTCCAAAAACGGCACGAGCGAAGGATAAACTTCTTCGACCGGCGCGGCAAATCCCGCAAATCCGAACGGCGCGGGCAGATAATCGGCAATCGCCGGTTTTGTTCCGGTCGTTACCGGCAGAGCGAACTGAAATTTCCCGTTTCGGACGAGCCACACGCCGAACTGTCTGTCCGTTTTTTTCTCGAAAACTTCAAAGCGTGCGACATCTTTTAATTTCGGCGCGGCGGGAAATTCCTTCAAATTTTCTTTTTCCAAAACGCGCATAAAATTGTCGTTCGCCAGAATTATTTTCCCGAAACTCGTTCCCGCCTGCTGCCATTCGCGCTGCGGATTTATATATGAATAATTTCCGCGCCCGAATTTAAAAACCGTGAAAAGATGCTTTTCATCGCTGTAATCGGCGCGAACCCAACGCCACGCCTGATTGTAAATCGCGGCGATATTTTCCAAACTCGCCGGACGAAATTCCGCGTGCTGTGCGAGAAAAGCGGCGATTTCCAGCGTATCGAGATAACTGACAAGTCCCTGACTTCTGCCCCAGTTATAGCCGTAACCGGCGGGCGAAACCAAATCCCACCAAAGTTTCATCTGTTCTTTGAGAGTCGGTTTCAGTTTTTCCAGAATATCTTTGCGTCCGGCAATTTCCGCCGCGTCCCAACAGAAACGCGCGTATTCGTTTGAATAACGATCATAACGTCCGGTCGGCGGATTATCGTCCGAATATAATTTTCCGCTCAAAAACTGCTCGGCGGCACGTTCGACGACCGAATCCAAAAACGCGCGGTCTTTCAAAACGCCCATCTGCCAACTCATCGCCGCGACACGCGCCGCAACTCCGAGATAATTTTCGGGAAGATTAATGACCTGACGTTTTTTCGCGTCGTAAAATCTCGAAGGATCGAGAAGTTCGTGCCATTCTTTTTTCTCGCTTTCCGAAAGACTTTGCCAGACGGCATTTTTTGATAAATCCGTTCCGTAATGCCTGAGCGCGAGCGTCGAATAAAGCTGTGAAAACGCCTTGCCGCCGTTTCGCGCTTCGATCAAGCCCATTTCCGCAATCGCCCGCGCCGAGTCTTTTCCGGCAATTTTTTGATTTCCGCCGATGTCGGCTTGTGCGGCGAGCGCGCGGGCAAAACTGCCCCACGAAAATTCGCCGACGGTCAACGCGCCTTCAACTCTGTCGGGCGGCGGATTCAGAGTTTTTATATCGGCAAAATGCGCCGCGATTTCACGCGCCGTAAATTCTCTGATTTCGGAATTTAATTCTTTTGTTGAAACTGTCTTTTGAACTTGATTTGACTGCGCCGAAATTACAGTTTGTAAAACAACGCAGCAAACTAAAGCAAGAATTATCTTTTGAAAAATAATTTTCTGTTTTGACATATTAATTCACGTTTAATTTCTATATAAAACGGAGTTTAGCGAACCGATTTGTTACAAACGTAAACCCCGTTTTATATATGTCCGGCTTTCTTCGGAGGTCAAAAGCCGAATTTAATTCCCAACTGAACGCTTCTGCCCGGACCCGAAGCCGTCAGCGATCCGAAACCCGAGTTCGTGCATCCGCCGGTCGGTGTGCTGCTCGAACAAGTCGTGTTTATGCTGTTGAAATTGTTGCGGTTAAAAGCATTGAAAACATCAGCCTGCAAACGCAAATCTTTTTTTTCGCCGAACTTGAATCTTTTACGGATCGAAAGATCGTTGATGAAAAAATCCGGTCCTCTGATGATGCCGACACCGCTGTTTCCGAGACGCGCGGTCGTAACTCCCGCAAATGCCGCCGGATTGATCCATTGCCGACCTTCTCTGATGTAAAGATCGTCGCTGATGACATCGGCGCGGCGCGTTCCGCCGACCGTCGCCGAACCTGTAACGGTAAACGGTCTGCCGGATTGAAAGCGCGTAATTCCGCTTATTTCGTAACCGTAAAGCAGTGCTTTGACAAAACCGTTCGACTTCTTGAAAAACGGAAGGGAATATGTGTAAGTCGCCACAAAAACGTGTCGGCGGTCAAACGTCGCCGGTCCGAAATTGAATTCACGGTTAATTAAACCGTCTTCGGCTTGTTCGGTCAAAACATTGGCATCGGTTAAAACTTTTGACCACGTATAACTGACAGTCGCTAGCAGATCGCCTTTGCGTTTCGCTCCGTATAACTGCATCGCGTAATAATACGAAGTCGCGTCACTGACTCTTTGCAAAATTCCGGTGTAGCCTTTATACGGACGAAGCAAAGCCGTCGAAACTCCCGAATTGGCGAATTGCACGCTGAGCGGAATCGAATTTAAATCTATTTGTCTGGTCAGATTGCGACCGAGATTTCCGACTCCCGTCGCTTCGACAAATAATCCGCCGGGCAGTTCGTGCTGAACTCCGAGACTGAAATTCATCGTGTAAGACGTTTTCATATTCGGATCAATCGTCGTGATATTGGCGAAAGGCGCGAGCGCGGATGCCGCGCCGCCGCGAATATTGGAGAGATTACCGTTTTCGTAACTTGCGGACTCGACAAACGGCGGATTGTTTTCCAGCGGGAAAATAATATTTCCTTCGATGCGGTCGTAATACATTCCGAAACCGCCGCGAATCGCCGTTTTTGAATTATTAAACGGCGCGTAAGAAAATCCGACGCGCGGCATAAAATAATTTTTCGCGTCGAAAAGTCCGCGCGGTGCGACATCGGGAACATTTGCCAGATTCAGATTGCTTTGCAGTTCTGCCGGAATCGCGCCCGCCGGACGAACTAAGCCGTTATAACGATTCGAGCCGGGCGTTAAAATGACGACCGTTCCCGTCGAATTCAAACTAACCGCGCGCGCCGGATCATAAAACGCCGGATCGAAATTAACAATCGTATTTTCGCCTGCATAAAAAGGCGTTCCGTATTGCCAGCGCACACCGAGTTCGAGACTGAGTTTTTGATTTACCCGCCAACTGTCGAGCGCGAACGCTTCGTATTGTTCAAACTTAAAATGCGATACCGGATCGCGGCTCGCTTCGGTGTATGTTCTGAAATTACCGAGCAGAGCGTCGGCAAAAGCGTTTCCGCTGGAATTCGGATTCTGCGTCGTGCTGTAATTGACCGTTCCGGCGTAAGTCGAGCGACCGTTTTGATAAATTTCGCTTTTATTCACCAGACCGCCGAACTTGAACGTGTGACTACCGGAAACCCACGTCATCGTGTCCATAATCGTGTAATCACGCGCTAACGCGGTCAAAGCCCGCGCGACACCGGCATAATTGGCGACCGTTCCGGTTCCGCTGAAAGAGGTATCGGGAATCGAATCTTCATACTGTCCGCCGTTCGGAAAAAGCTGTTGGAAATTGTAGCCGTAAGTGTCGCGCTTCCAAAAATCCGTGCTTGGCAAAATTCGTTGATCCGTCCACGAAGCGTTGAATTTAGCGTCGTTTATGAGCGTCGGCTTAATATTCCAAATGTAACCGACCTGAAGACCGTTGCCCGGACGATTACGAAACTGCTGCGCTGTCGGAAGCGGCGAATTGATAAATGTTCCGTATGGTTCGACAACGGCGTTGTTATCGTGAATATAACGACCGTAAATGCTTTGTTCCTGATTAAAAATATAATCGAGCCGAATAAATTCCTGCCGGAAATCGCTCGCTATCGGCGGCTGGAACGTGATGTTGTTTCCGACCGGCGAATTATTATATCCCGATGCGAGTCCGATCATTGCCCGGTAAACGTTGGCGACAGCCATACCGTTTGTCGTAATTCTCGAAACCGGAATGATATTTCCCGCAAAACAAGCCGTGCGGACAACTGCGCCGGAGATGATTCCGCAGCTTCCCGAGCGTGTCGGATCGCGCAAAAAACCGTCGTCCGCGGTGCCGACAATACCGTCCGCGCCGCGCAGACGATTGGAGAAATCGCCGTTTAATTCGGCGGTCGTCGGAACCGTCTGGCGATTCGACGCGCCGAAGCGGTGAATTGATTTCCATTCCTGACCGAAAAAGAAATAGAATTTGTCTTTTCCCGAAGTAAAAGCCGAGTCTTTCGGGTCGCGTTCGCCGAAGCGCAAAAACGGCATCGGACCGCCGAAACTGTAGCCGTAATTGTGATAACGCAAAAACGGTTTGGTCGCCGCAAAAGCGTCACGCGCGTCGAAAATATCGTTGCGTAAAAATTCAAACAAAGAGCCGTGATATTTATTCGTGCCGCGTTTTGTTATGACGTTGACCTGTGCGCCGGAATTGCGCCCGTATTCGGCGGAGAAATTCGACGTTTGAATTTTAACTTCTTGAATAAAATCAACACCGACATTGTTAATTTGGCTGGCGTTGCTTCCGGCGTTATTATTGTTGCCGCCGTCAACCGTCAGATTGTTGGACACGCCGCGATTGCCGTTGATATTGATCGTGTTGGTGGCAAGATTCGTGTCTAACTGATCGTCGGTCGTCGCCACCGCACCGGGAATCACGGTCAATAATTGATAATAATTTCGACCGTTTAACGCGAGATTATCAACCTGCTGACTGTCAATTACTTTGGCGACCTCACCCGAAGTCGTATTGACGGTTTCGCCGCTTTCCGCCTTAATTTCGACAACTTCAGAAAGTTCACCTGTTTCAAGCGCAAAATCAACGGTCAAACGTCCGTCGGCATTAAGCACATTTTCGGTCCTAATGGATTTTTTGAAATTAGGAACTTCGACGGAGACGCTGTATGTTCCGACGGGCAAATTCGTCGCCGTATAAAACCCGCTTTCGTCAGTAACTATAGTGCGCGAAAAATTCGTCGCCGTATCGGAAACGATGACGGTTGCATTAGCAAGAGTCGCGCCGGTCGAATCGGAAACAGTACCGGAAATTCGTCCGAAACTCGTCTGTGCCGAAATATTGGTAATACCAATTAATACAAAAAACGTCAGCAAGATCATTAAAGAAAATCTTTGCTTTTGATAACACTTAAACTCATTAAACATTAAACTTATCCTCCGGAAATTATTATGAAATCCTCTGCAAACCGCTTTTTATCGGCTAAAAATTTTCTCTTCTCTAAAACGCCAACATAATTTAGAGCGTAGTTCTTCCCAACAGAAGTTTGTCCGTTTTAAAATCGGCAAACTTCGGCAAAATATTTTGAATACTTTTTTTGTTTCTGCTAAGCGACTTTTGGAGCCGCAAAAGCCGGAGCTGTTACCAGCGCGACGGCTCCGCGCAAACGCGGATATTCCATCGCCGGAACAATTCGTATCGGCGTTCTTCCGATCTCTCTTGTCAGAGTTCTTTCCTGAATCGCACTGCGGACTTCCGCTTCGATCAAATCCCAGGCTTCGGTAATCTCGCCGCCGATGAAAATACACGACGGATCTATCGCATTGATAACCGAAGCTAATCCCAAACCTAAATAACGCGCGGTTGATTGCAGGGCGGTCAACGCTTTGCTGTCGCAGTCGCGTGCGCGCACGATCAAATCTTCTATAGTAAATTCAGCCGTTTCTATTGTCTGCGGTTGGCGTTGAGAAATTCTTTTTCCGAAATAACGCGAAATCGTCGCTGGATTTGAAATATACGCTTCCCAACAACCGTTCGCGCCGCACGAACACGGCGGACCGTCAATGCTGAGCGGAACGTGACCGAATTCGCCCGCCGTATTGTGCCTGCCGCGCATTATTTCGCCGTTGACGACAATCCCGACACCTAAACCGTCCGAAACGCTGACGAAAACAATGTCGCTGTAAACCGTATGTTCGCTCCGCGTCGTCCAAATTTGCGATAAAGCGCAGGCTCTGCCCGAATTTTCGAGATGAACTTCTATGTCGCCAAATTCCTTTTGAAGCGAATCAAATATTTTTACGTCGCGCCATCCGAGAGTCGGCGCGTTAATCAAAACTCCCGTTTCCCGGTCGAGCATTCCCGGCAGAACAATGCCGATTCCCTGACAATCGGATAAATCGAATTTACCTTCCAGAGAATTTCTGATGTTTTCTCCTAGAAATTCCACAAATTTTGATTCATCGAGAACGGTCGGGAAGCTGATTAAATCGGCAATTTGTTTTCCGATAGAATCGGTAATCATTAAAAATGTCCGGCTCGCCCGCACGTCAACCGCGAGCGCAAAACTTTTCTGAGAGTTCAGATATAAAAACGTCGGTTTTCGTCCGCGCACTTTTTCGTTTCCCTGCGCGCCTTCACGAACCAGATTTTCTTCTAACAAGTCATTAATCAAAAAAGTTACGTTTGCGCGGTTGGTTTCCATCAGACGCGCCAATTCCGCCCGCGAAATCGGTTGATGAGTTCCGACCAGCGTCAACGCGATCTGGCGATTGATTTCGCGCGATGTTCCTCTCTTGGCAAGTGTAAAATCTTTCGGATGTATTTTTCGCATATTATTTTGTTAAAACAATTAACAAATTAAAAATATCTAAGTTTGTATGAGGAGAAAATAAAAGCAATATCAACTTTAAGTGTTAAAATTTGAATTATTGAACAAAAACTTTACGGAAATAAGAATAATATGTTAAAACATTTAACATATTACACGCAAAATATTTTAAGTCAAGTAAAAATGTAAAAATTTTATCCTTGAAAATAAAATTTGTATCAAACACTTATTCAAGTGTAATTTTATAAAATCAGAAACGATTGTTTTTCGATAGTGTCCAAAATAAACACTTTATAAATTTCCGCCGGATTTGTTTAGTAAAATTATTTGACAAAAAAAACCAATCTCTTAATAACGTATCTGAAAGTTTTCCCAGATTTGCGGACATTATTAATTCTTCCGATTTCTAAAATTCCTTTCACGATAGTTATGTTCTGCGGGATTTAATAAAAAGACTGACTTTATTGAATAATTTGAAAATTTAACTATCAAAAAGATATTTGTCGAATGCGGTATTTCTGTGTCTGCGACAGTCAAATTTCGTTTCGTTCAATTAAAACTGTCGCAAAAAAAATATTTATTACCTTTCAGAGAAAAGAGAAAAGCTAAAAATAAATACTCCGGTTTGATTTTCAATTTTATTTATGCGTGGCGATATGGTTTCTGACAGCAAGTTTGCCCCGTTTCAACGCAGAAAAAAACTGAGTAAGAAAATTTGCTAACTGCTTTAATTAACAAGTTTGCCGACGTATGCAGTTTGATTTAAATCTGGCATACAGGTTGCGGATAAGCAAACTGGATTTGCTCCTGAATTAAAACCTAAAATTCGCTGATTAAAATTAGATTGGATAAAGGATATGAAAGAACCGCAAAAACCGGTGTTTTACGAGCCGCGAGGCAGACGTTGGAAATTGACCAGAATCGCATCTTTGAGCGTAAGTTTGATCGTTTCGGCATTTATCGCCGTATTTTTTATCAGCCTTTTCTTTTCGCCGTATCTACCGGATTTTCCGATCCGCGAAAGGAAGATTTTGGCGCAGGGAAATAAAAGCGAAAGTGCCGTTCAAGCGGATAATTCGCAGATTCCGGCGAACGCAGTCAACAACAATCTAAATCATCCCGTAACGGTCGGTTTTTACGTTAATTACGACGATACGAGTTATGCTTCACTAAAAAGAAACATTGACAAAATTGACTGGCTCGCGCCGGAATGGGTGCGGCTTTCGGGCGATAATGAACATCCGCTGGTTTTGGATTTTTCCGATAAAGTACTCGATCTGATTCACAAGGAAAAACCGGATATGCCGATTTTGCCGCTCGTGCAGAATTACAAGGACGAAGTTTTTAACTCCGACATTCTGGCAAAAGCGGTCGCTACCAAAGAATCGCGGCAAAATTTGATTGACGCGCTCGTAAAAATGGTCGCGGATAACAAATTTTCCGGCATCACGATTGATCTCGAAGAAGCACCGAAAGCGTCGCAGACGAATTTGATCGAGTTTATGACGAATTTGTCGGCTGCATTTCACGCGCACAATTGGAAAGTCGCGCAAGCCGTGCCGTTCGATAATCCCGATTGGAATTATAAACAATATGCCTCGATCAATGATTATCTGATGCTGATGGCTTATGACGAACATTGGGGAACGGGAACGCCCGGAGCGATCGCTTCGCAAAATTGGTTCGAGACGACGCTGGCAAAACGTATGACGGAACTCGATCCGGCGAAAACGATCGTCTGTATCGGAAATTACGGCTACGATTGGTCGAGCAAGAAAAAAGAAGCGGACGAAGTTTCGTTTCAGGAATCTGTTTTGTCCGCCCGCGATTCGGAAGCGAAAATTGTCTTTGATCCGGCGGCGAAAAATCCGCATTTCGAGTATGACGAAGAAGACGGCGCACATCACACGGTCTGGTTTTTAGACGCGATGACGGCGTTTAACGAGATCAAAGCGGCGGGCAAATATCAGCCGTTCGGTTTCGCTTTGTGGCGGTTGGGTTCGGAAGATCCGAGTTTGTGGGACGCATTCGGCGGCGATAACACGGCGCGTGCAAATATCGAAAATCTGAAAACCATTCGCTACGGTTACGACGTTGATTTTGAAGGAACGGGCGAGATTTTGCAGGTAACATCCGAACCGCAGGACGGCAGCCGAACTTTCAAATTCGACTCAAGCGGCGCGATTTCAGACGAGAATTTTACCGCCACGCCGTCGAGTTATGTTATTCAGCGCAGCGGCGACCGTCCCGGCGAAGTTGCGCTGACATTTGACGACGGACCGGACGCAGATTGGACACCGAAAATTCTCGATGAATTGAAAAGTAAAAAGATTCCAGCGACGTTTTTTATCGTCGGCAGTTACGGGCAGGAAAATCCCGGTCTTCTCAGGCGAATCGTTAATGAAGGACACGACATCGGCAATCATTCGTTCACGCATCCGAACTTGGGCGAAATTCCCGACGGCGTAACAACCGTCGAACTCAACGCGACGCAGAGACTAATTCAATCGGCGACGGGACGCGGCACGACGCTTTTCCGTGCGCCGTATTTCGGCGATGCCGAACCGCAGACCGCCGATGAGGTCGAACCGATCGTCGAGGCGAAAAAACTCGGCTACATCGCCGTCGGTCTGCACATTGACCCCGATGATTGGCAAACGCCCGGAACGGACGTGATCGCACAGCGCGTCGTGGACGGAATCGTCAATCAGACGACCGACGAAGACGTGCGCGGTCAGATCGTTCTTCTGCACGACGGCGGCGGCGACCGTTCGCAGACGCTTGCCGCTCTGCCGAAAATCATTGATACGTTAAAAGCGAAAGGCTACAAATTCGTTACTGTTTCCCAACTCGCCGGAATTCCGCAGGAAAAAACGATGCCGTTCATCGCGCAAAATCAGGCGGCGATCACAAATGCGGACAATGTTACGTTCGATCTGTTCTGGTATTTCAACCGTTTTATAAAGACGATTTTCTGGCTCGGAATTATCTTGGGAACGGCGCGTCTGTTCGTCGTCGCAATGCTCGCGTGGCGTTCGCGCTACGCCAAAAAGATCATCACGGACGCAAATTTTCAACCGTTCGTTTCCGTCATCGTTCCGGCATTTAACGAGGAAAAAGTTATCGTTAAAACGATCGAAAGTCTGCTCAAAACTACATATCCGAATTTTGAAATTCTCGTCGTTGATGACGGTTCATCAGACAGAACGAGCGCAATTATTTCGGAAAATTATGAAAATGAACCGAAAGTTCAATTGTTCACGCTCACCAACGGCGGCAAAGCGAACGCGCTCGAATTCGGTCTGAAAATGGCGAAAGGCGAAATCATCATCGGACTCGACGCGGACACGATCTTTACGCCTGAAACGATCGGCGAACTATCCGCGCAGTTTATTGATGAAAAAGTCGGCGCGGTCGCCGGCAACGCCAAAGTCGGCAATCGTCTGAACACGATTACAAAATGGCAGGCACTCGAATACATCACGTCGCAAAATCTGGACAGACGCGCATTTGCGGGACTTAACGCGATCACGGTCGTTCCCGGCGCGGTCGGCGCGTGGCGGCGCGAAGCGTTGGAACAGGCGGACGGTTTTGAATCGAACACGCTCGCCGAAGATCAGGATTTGACGTTGCGCGTAAGAATGCTCGGCTGGCGCATCGCTTACGCGGAAAACGCCGTCGCTTACACCGAAGCTCCCGACACTTTTCGCGGTTTGGCAAAACAGCGTTTTCGCTGGTCGTTCGGAACTCTGCAATGTATGTGGAAACACCGCCGCGCGCTTTTTAACAAAAAATACGGCGCACTCGGTTTCGTGGCGATGCCGAACGTCTGGATTTTTCAGATTCTGTTTCCGCTCGTCGCGCCCTTAATGGATTTGATGTTCGTCTGGACGCTTTTAAATTACCTGATGCAGCGTCTCGAACATCCGCACGAATTTCTCGCGTCGAATTTCAAAGAAGTCGTATTTTATTACATATTCTTTCTCGCCGTTGACATCACGGCGGCGGCGGTCGGTTTTTCGTTCGAGCGAAATGAAAACCGGAAACTGCTTTTATATCTGCCGATTCAGCGGTTCGGTTATCGCCAGGTGATGTATTCGGTGATGGTCAGATCGGTCAAAACCGCGATCAAAGGCGCGATTGTCGGTTGGAACAAAATCGAGCGAAAGGCGACGGTAACGGAAAATGTTTAATTTTATTAACCGAAAAATGTGGTTGAATACGGACGAATTGCCGAAAGAAGCAGCGGTTTCAGCAAATATCGCTTTGCCGGAGCAAAAACACATTTTAAAAGCAGAAGGCGGACGGCATCAGAAAATTCTCGTCTGGCTGATCGCGCTCGTCACGTGCGGCAGCGGTTTGGTCAATCTCGAATCCGTTATCAATCCGAGTTTGCCCGAACGATTTTCTAAACTGCTCGAATTGTTTCCTCTCGAATTTTTGCAGTTGTCGCGTTTTTTTGTGCTTTTAACGGGATTTGCGCTTATTATTTCATCGCTCAATATCTTAAAACGTAAACAGAGAGCATTTCGAATCGTCGCGCTTTTATCGGTTGTTTCGATCATTTTCCATCTGACAAAAGGAATTGATTACGAAGAAGCGACCGTTTCGGCGATTTTGCTTTTAATGCTGATCTCGGCGCGCAAAGAATTTACGGTCAAAAGCGCGGATTTGGAATTCAAATCGGTTTATTTGAGAATTTTAACTGCGTTTTTGATCGTCGCCGGTTACGGAATCATCGGTTTTTATCTGCTCGAATCCGGTCATTTTAATTTTAATTTTCATCTGATTGACGCGATTCAGACAACATTTTCAATTATTTCACTCGTCGGCAGACCGCAGATCGTGCCGCAAACCGGATATGCCGTATGGTTTACACGCTCGGTTTATTTGTTGACTTTTACCGCCATCGGTTATTCGATTTTTACGCTTTTTCGTCCCGTCGTGCAGCGATTCGGAAATTTGTCGGGCGAAAAACTGCGAGCCGCCGAAATCTTAAATAAAAGCGGGCGTTCGTCAATGGATTTCTTTAAGTTATGGCGCGACAAATCTTATTTCTTTTCAAGAACGGGAAAAAGTTTTGTTTCCTACCGCGTCGCCCGCGGAGTCGCGCTTGCCCTCGGCGATCCGGTCGGTGAAAATGAAGAAATTCCGAGAATTATCGAGGAATTTTGTGAATTCTGCCGCTTGATGGATTGGGAAACCGCCTTTTATCAGACAACGCCCGAATTTCTGGCAATATATAAAAGTTGCGGTCTGCGCCGTTTGAAGATCGGCGAAGATGCGATTGTCGAACTCGAAAATTTTAAGATCGAAAGTCCGGGAAACAGAAAACTCCGTAAAACATTGAATAAATTCGAGCGTGAAAATTACGGATTCGAACGATTCGACGCGCCGCTTTCGGACGAGATTCTCAAACAGATGCAGGAAGTTTCCGACGATTGGCTGACTTTGCCCGGAAGACGCGAACGCGCATTTTCGCTCGGCAGTTTCGATGCCGCATATCTGCGCGAAACTGCTGTTTACGCCGTTTTCGATGCGGCGAATAATATGCTCGCGTTCGTCAACAAAATTCCGTCTTATGCGGAAGGCGAAACGACTTTCGATCTGATGCGGCATCGTGACAAAGCACCGAACGGGACGATGGATTTTATTTTTACGAAACTGATTCTCGAAGCGAAAAAGGAAGGTTTTAAAACCTTGACGCTCGGAATGGCTCCGCTCGCCGATTTCGTCGAAAATCCGTCTCCAACGCCCGAAGAACGCGCCGTACAGATGTTTCTGGAACGGATGAATTTTCTGTTCAGCTACACGGGTTTGAAAAATTTCAAAGCCAAATTCGCCGGACTTTGGGAGCCGCGTTATCTAATTTTCCGACACAAGCTCGATCTGCCGAAGATCGGTCTGGCACTTCTGCGCGTCGCCGAAATTGAAAAAGTCGAAACTGAAATTGCAGATAAAACAGCGAAAAATTCGCGCTCAAATCGTTTCAAAAAACCAATGCTTATCACGGCGGTCATCGTTTTATCGGCGTTTTCGTATTTTGCGTGGTATGAACTTCATCCGCGACCGCTTCCGCCGGCGGGAAAAGTGCCGCTCGTTTTGCGCGGTCAGCCGCAGGACATTTATTTTTTTCCGGCGACCGACGGCGCACGGACGAATTATCAGAAAGTTTTGTTTCTTCCAGGCGACGGCGGTTGGGAAGGTCTGGCGATCACCATCGCGCAGAAAATGTCGGCTGACGGTTACGAAGTTTACGCGCTCGACACGAAACGCTATCTGGCGAGTTTTACGAACGAAAACGGCGCGACTTTGACCGAACCGCAGGTGATTGACGATTTCGGGGCGATCATTAATTGGATGAATCCGCGTATGTTCGAGCGCGTAACTTTGGTCGGCTGGTCCGAAGGCGCGGGACTCGTCGTTCTCGGCGCGTCGGGACCGAACCGCACGAAACTTTACGACGGCGTGGTCGTTTTAGGTTTGCCCGACAAAGCCGAACTCGGCTGGAAAACCGCCGATGACGTGACATATTTTACGGGCGCAGACCCGGACGAGCCTTTGTTCGAAGTCGCCAAATATCTGCCCGAAGTTGCGCCGCTCCCGCTCGCTTTTATTCATTCGAGCGGCGACCAATTTATCTCGAACGATACCGCCGCTTCGCAATTAGCGTTGGCAAACGAGCCGAAAAAATTCACGCTCGTTCAGTCTTCTGACCACGCTTTCTCCGATAATCAGGACGGACTTTTGCAGACGATTGACGATTCGCTCGATTGGACGAATGAAATTCTGCCGGATAAATAAAATATGGAATCCGCCCGCGAACATTTTATCAACGTAGAGAATATGCCGGAAAAACAGCCGCGCCGGAGCGTGTTTTTCGGTTACGCTTTTGCCGTTTTATGTTTGATTTGGGTTCTGTATTCAGTTGATTTTTCCTCGCTTGTTTCGAGCCTTTCGACTTTGAATTTAAAACTCGTAACATTGGCGATTTTGCTTGATGTTTTCAGTTACGCCGTGCAGGGTTGGCGTTGGTCTCTGCTTCTGCGTTCAAACGGGAAAATTTCCGTCTTTGATGCGACAAAAGCGATCTACGCCGGATTATTCGTCAACGAAGTTTTGCCGTTCAAACTCGGCGAAGCATTTCGCGCATTTCTCGCCGCAAAGAATTTGCAGACAAATGTTTTGAAAATTTTGCCGACAATCATTGCCGAACGCTTTTTCGATGCCTTCTGGCTCGTCGCCGGAATTGCCGCCGCCGCGTTTTTTGTTAGTCTTCCGGCGAATTTGATCGAAGCCGATGAAATTTTGGGCGCGGTCATTATTTTAATCATCGGCATCGTTTTTCTGATTGTCAGACGCTCGAAAAAGCGGGAAAAATTAATCAAAGAAAATCTAATAACGGCAGAAAAATCAACGACTTGGCGAAACAATATCGGGAAAATTTTTGCCGAAACCGGCGAACAGATTCGCGCGGTTTCAACGCAAAAGGGAAGTCTTGCCGCTTTTGGTCTGTCGCTCGTTTTGCTTTTCCTGCAAGCCGCGTCGTTCTGGCTGATAATCCGCGCTTATCACATCGAAATCTCGCCCGCCGCCGGCTTGATCGTTTTTCTGATCGTCCAGATCGGTTCGGCGATTCCTGCCGCGCCCGCCAATGTCGGGAGTTACCAGTTTTTTACGGTTTTAGGATTAACTCTGTTCGGAGTTGATAAAACGACCGCCGCCGGATTTTCGATTGTCGTTTTTCTTCTTCTGACAATTCCGCTCTGGGTTTTGGGTTTTGCCGCCGTGAGTCAGAGCGGAGTTTCACTGTCCGGTGTGCGCGATGAAATCGGTTTAAATTAGCGAGTTTTTTTCGTTGATACGAAAGAAACTTTTTTGATTTTTTTCGGCTGTTAAAATTTTGTTTTTCAATTGATTTAACGCTTCTTCAAAATCATCGTCATTTTTTTCAAGACAATCCGCCGTCCATTCGACGGCTTGCAAAATTGAATAATAATAAACACGCCGGAGCAGTTTTAATTTATCGGCTTCAAAATAAAACGGCATCAAACGCGACAGAAAATCAACACCATATTCTTCGTAAAGCCACAAAAAATCCCACGCCGGATCGCCGAGCATCATATCGCCGAAATCAATTATCGAACAAATTCGATTGGTTTTTTCGTCATATAAAATATGATCGTGAGAAAAATCGCCGTGCAGTAAAACAACTCGAAATTCAAAGTTTTCGGCGGTTTCGAGATAATTTTTGATCGTTGTTTCAATAAATTCAATTTCCGTTTTTCCCAGCAGCGGAAACAAAGAAAATCTCACCTGAGTTTGCAAATGCGAGTATTGCGCTGAGTAATCATTTTTCGGAACGCCGCATTTTTCCGCTTCGACGATGTTTGCCGAATGAAATTGATTGAGAAAATTCGCCGTCTGAACGGCAATAAGTCTTTGGTCATTATTATCAAAATTAAAATAAATTTCCGGGCAAAGTGCGCGACCGGGCAAAATACGATAAGCAATAAATGACTTTTCAGCGTCTTCATCGGCAAGAAAATGTAATTGCGGCAGAGGAATTTGTAGCGCAGTATTTCCAACAAGTTTCGGCAAAAGACAAACTTCACGGCGCAGACTTTCCCGCGCCGCGTTATGTTTTGCAAAACGGAAAATCCATTCATCATTAACCAGATATGCCGCACAAAAATCGCCTTCGCCGAGAAAGGAAACTAATTTGATCGTCCATTCAGGGAGGTTATTTTGTATCAATTTCTTGATTTGCGGAATTCTCGTGTTCATTTTAATTTTTACCGGCAAATTCAAATTTGAAATTATTTGTTGCTCCGGTTTACAAAAAATAATTACCGGAAATAGTCAGCAAAAATAATACCGCAAATCAGGCACGGCATTTGCTCGGCAATCACTTTGGAATTTTCAATTCCGATTTCGTTTTAACTTGCGATAAATCGAAATTGCCGAAAAAGATTACGGCGAATCGAGATTATCTGATTTTTCGATAAAATTTGTATGAAGGCAATTTTCTTTTTCTTTTATTACAGTAAATTGCGGATTGATGTCGCGCTCGGTCTTCATCAAACTGCTAACCCGCTGAACCTGAAATGGCGTTGGTATTATTTCAATTCTTACCAATTTAAGGATCATAACCGGGCGAAACTGAAATAAAAATCGTTGCCGTCCAAAATGTAAGTGAGTAAATTATGGACAGATTATCACCGTATATAATGAAGCGTATCGCCACAGGCGATAAAACCGCCGTCGGAGATTGTTTGGACGAATACGGCAGTATGATTTGGTCAATGACGCGATTGATGACTTCTTCTGCTGCGGAAGCGGAAGATGCGGTTTGCGATATTTTTCTGGAGATTTGGAAAACCGCCGAAAAATTCGATGAAAAAAAATGTTCGGAAAAAATATTTACAGCGACGATTACATTACGTGAAATTTTAAGAAGTCTGCAAGTAAAAAACGACAAAATATTCAATGGCTTTTCAAGCGATCTGATTGGATATTTTGAATTTAACAACAATAATAATTTACGTAAACCGGGAAAGTTCGGGGAAATTATTGCTCAACTCGATGCGGGACAAAGAAAATTTTTATTGCTTTCGATTTTTCAGGTTTTTTCGCTGTGGGAAATCAGCGAATTGCTCTCAATTTCTCCGGCTTCGGTAAAAAAACAAGTCCGTTTCGCGCTGGATGAAGTAAATAAATTTTAGGCAGAAGTTTGGAAAAAAAAAATGAAAAATCGGATTCGCTGAAAAAAAAATCTGCCCGCATAACTTAACCAGCAATGTCGCCACAATCTGCTGTTTTGCCACAACTTTTAACATTCTGAAATCATTATAATCGCGTAATTGCGGGTTCTGAGGTTGGCACGACGCTTGCGATTCAGTTTAACGGCGGAAGAAGAAAAACCGCCGGGATTAAATTTGATAGGAGAATTTATAATGCGAATAAAATTATTAATCGGAACAACATTGGCAGTCGTTTTGTTGGGCGGCAGCGTTCTGGCAAACAGCGACAAAAAGCCTAAAATCAGTCTGGAAGAAGCTCAATCAATAGCTTTGAAAAGAATCAACGGAACCGTCGAACAGTCAAATCTGATAACGCATCACGGCAAAGAGCGTTATTCTGTTTTTGTTTTGGAAAGCGACGGAATTACGGCGCACGAATTAATCAATGCGCGAAACGGCAAAGTAATCTGGGTAAAAGATGAATTACCGGAAGCCGCGAACATTAAATAACAAATGTAAAACCAAACTTGAGTCTGGAAAAAGGGAGAATGATACAAATTGTTCTTCCTTTTTATGTTGTGGCGAAATATTTGTAAATCGGGATTTTAATGGTTTTTTGAGCTAACCGGTGCTAAAATACGACTCTAAATGCGGATTCCTTTGCACATTAAAACAACGATTCTCGCGTCGGTCGCAATTATTTTCGTAATGGCGATCACGTTTGTGATTTTCGGCGTGGTCGTCGTTCAACAGATGCAGAACGAGCAAAAAGAATACGCCGAAGCGCAGGCGGAAAATCTCGCTGAAAAAATCGCTGATGTTCTGCCGCTGAATAATTTCGATCTGGTCTTGAAAAGAGTTCAGATTCTCGATTCCGCCAAGCGATATAAAACCGAGAAATACAAAATTCGCGTTTGGGAAATTTACCAGACGAATTTTAATAAACGCATCGAAACCGGAAACGGAGATTCGATTTCGGAACTGTCGTTTCCGGTGGAAAATGCTTTACTAAACCGGCAGGAAGTAAAAATTGACGACAAATTACAAGGAGTTTACCGCGTTTTCGTGCCTGTAATTTTAAACGCGCGAGTCGTCGGTTCGGTCGAATTCGCCGAAGATTTGGATACTTTTTCGACTTTAGCGGAGCGTTTCTGGATTCTCGGATTTTCGCTCGTTTTGGCGTTTATAATCTTGTCGGCTCTTTCGATTTATATATTGACGAAATTTTTCATTAATCGCCCGCTAAATAAAATTACTGCGGCACTTCATCAAGCCAGAGACGGAAAATTAAAGGCACGCGCCGAAGTTATCAGCCGCGACGAGATCGGGATTTTGGGGCGCGAACTCAACAAAATGCTCGACAAAATCGAACAATTTACGGTCGAGCGGGAACGGCAAAACGAAATTTTAGAAGGAAAAGTTAAAGAAGCGACCGTTAATTTAGAAAAGAGAAATGAACAGCTCGAAACCGCCAACAAGGAAATCTGGCGGGCGACGAATAATCTTTCCAAGTCTGAAAAACTCGCCGCCGCCGGACAGACCGCCGCACAATTCGCGCACGAAGTCGGAACGCCTCTGAATTTGATCAGCGGACACGTTCAGCTTTTACAGAAGCAGTTTGATGCGGACGATGCGGCGAGAAAAAGACTCGATATAATCGGTTCGCAGATCGGTAGAATCGAAACGATAGTTCATTCGATGCTCGACAAAACGCGGCTCGATGATGTCGCTTTCGAGACGATTGATGCCAATAAAGTCCTCGAAAATATTATCCAGATCGTCGCGCCGAAACTCGAAGCTGAAAAGATTGAAATTACTTTTAATGCCGCCGAAAAACTGTTTCCGATCAAAGCCAACGCCGAACGTCTTCAGCAGGTTTTTCTAAATTTGATAAACAACGCCGCCGACGCGATGCCGAACGGCGGCGAACTGCGAATAACTACGGAAAATATTCAAGAACAAATGACTGTCGAAATTTCCGACACGGGAACGGGAATGAGCGAAGAAACGCAAAAACACATTTTCGAGCCGCTTTTCACGACGAAAGAACGCGGACAAGGAACGGGTTTGGGTTTGGTCGTCGTCAAACAAATCTTGAACGAACATAATGCTGCGATCAAAATTAAAAGTTGTTCGCCCGGTAAAGGAACTTCCTTTATCACCGAATTTCCGGCAGTTTAAGAACTACACTTTCGCCACATCATACATTTTCGCCACATTATTTTTGAATATTTTAAAACTCAGATTCAATAAATACGGAAGTTTTATTCTGGCACGTTCGTTGCGAATATGAACGTCAGCCGCTGAGAAAAACGAGCGGAAAATTTCAGACAGGAGTAAAAAAAGTTATGATCAAAAAAGTTATTACAGGTGCAGTTCTCTGCGGTGCATTAGTTGTCGGTGCGAATGTTTCGACTTATGCGAGTCCGTTTCACTTAAAAAACCCGTTTCACAAAACGGAGAAGAAAACGGACAAAAAAACAAAAACCGTTACGATCGAACAGGCGCAAGCCGTCGCATTGAAAAAATTTCCGGGAACGGTCGAAAGCAGTAAAACCGACACTTATAAAGGAAAATCGGTTTACTGGTTCAATATCAAGGAAAAAAATAATGCGGTCATAAATGTTTGGGTAGATATGTCGGGCAAAGTTATCAAATCAGAAAAGGAAAAAACGACGAGTATGACCGGAATGAGTAAAGACAAAAAGATGACGGATAAGAAAACGTCCGACAAAAAGACGAAAAGTAAAAAAACTATGACGACCGGAAGTGATGATTCCGATAATTAAAAAACAAAAACACAATTCAAAAACAAAAATAAGCGGAATTGCCCGAATGTGCAACGCCGCTTATTTTTTTACAAAAAATAGGTTATGATTTTTCCGTTTATGAAAAAAATTCTCGTGGTGGACGACGATGCGGCTTCGACCGAACTGCTCAAGGAGATTTTTGAATCCGAAGACTGGCAGGTAAAAACCTCAGGTGATCCGACGGATGCTCTGCGTTTCGCGGAAGATGAAAAATTCGATCTTTTGGTCAGCGACATCAATCTCGAAGCGGGAAAAAGCGGTCTCGATCTGCTCAAGGAACTGCACGAGAAAATGCCCGTGATCTTGGTTACGGGTTTCGGAACGCTTGAAACGGCGGTCGAAGCAACGCGCGAAGGTGCGTGGGATTTTATCTCGAAACCTTTCAAGGTCGAAGATGTCGTGCAGACGGCGCGGCGGGCATTGGAAAAAGCGAAAACGAACACCGGCGCGGAAATTCCCGGAAACGATCCGGTTTCGACGGCGATTGTCGGACGTTCGCCCGTGATGATCGAACTTTACAAGGAAATCGCCAAGGTTGCGCCGACTCGTTCGACCGTGCTGATTTCCGGCGAATCCGGCACGGGAAAAGAACTCGTCGCGCAGGCGATTCATCAAAACAGCCCGCGCAAAAATGAAGTTTTCGTTGCCGTCAACTGCGGCGCGTTGACCGAAACGCTTCTCGAAAGTGAACTTTTCGGTTACGTTAAAGGCGCGTTCACGGGCGCGAACGGCGACCGCCGCGGACTTTGGGAAGAAGCGAAAAACGGCACGCTTTTTCTCGACGAGATCGGCGAAATTTCTCTGGCGATGCAGGTCAAATTGCTTCGCGCCTTGCAGGAAAACGAAATCCGCCGCGTCGGTTCAAGCACGAATACGAAAGTAAATGCCAGAATCATCGCCGCCACGAACCGCGATCTGGAAAGGGAAGTCGAAGCCGGAAACTTCCGCGAAGATTTGTATTATCGCCTGTCGGTTTTCAGTTTGAAAGTTCCGCCGCTGCGCGAAAGAAAAGGCGATATTACGCTGCTCGCCGAACATTTTTTAAATAAAGCACTCGCCAAAGCCGAAAAAACGAACGTCGAATTTTCCGAACAGACGATCAATTTTTTGTCGGCTTACGAATGGAAAGGAAACGTCCGCGAACTCGAAGCGGCGATTGAATACGCCGTATTGCATTCGCGCGGCAACGAAGTTTTGCCGGAAGATCTGCCGGAAAAGTTAAATTCGGAATCGAACAAAAAAGCTGCCGAACGCTTTCATCTGCACGAACTTTACGACGATCTGCCGAAGCTCGAAGAAGTTGAAAAGCGTTATTTGCAGTTCGTTTTGGAAAAAACGGAACACAACCGCACCAGAACCGCCGAAGTTATGGGAATTGATCGAAGAACACTTTACCGAATGGCGGAACGCTTCGGAATAGATTTGGACGATTGATTTTTCTGCGTTCGGTTTCGTGTTTCCTACCTTTTACGATCTGCGTCATCTAATTCTTTAAGAGAAATTTCAATCTCACGACTTGCTTTGTCGTCATCGCCGTCGTGCAGAGTTTTTTCGATTCCGGCGATCTCGTTTTCGACGTTTTGGAAAATTATGCGGTGCGGATTGGAATTGTCGGCGGCGAGCGAAATGGTTTGACGTTTGATGTCGTTAACGGCATTCAGCGATTTTTCATCTTCACCGTCTTTAACATAATTTTCGGTCTCTAAAAACTTTTTTCTGATGTTTTCAATGTCGGGATCATTGAGCGGAGAGTTTATTTTAACGGTTTCGGTTCGGGCGATTTTATCGCGCAGATCGGAATCGTAAGTAATTACGATTCCGCGGCTTGCTCCGGTTAAGCGGAAAATGCCGAAACCGACGGCGCAGATCATCATTGCCGCAACGATTATTTTTCGGACAAGCAATGTTTTTTTCAATCTCGACAAAATGTTTTTCAAAACTCCCGGAAGCGTTTTAAGTGCTTCTTGCAAGAAATGAAGCAAATCAGATGCCAGTTTGCTTTTCAGTTCAGCGAAAATCCGGGTTGTCTGTTTCTAAAAATTCGGAACAAACATCTAAAATTTTCAAATCAAATCTCGATAACAACTGTGGCGAAATGGTTTTTAGTTCAATTTTGTCACAACCGTCTGAAATAAATTCGCCGCTCATTTTTATAAAATTCCCGCAAATTAGAAGTTTTTAACAAGAAAAATTTTGGCACGTTCTTTGCGATTACATAATAGCGAAGGAAGATGGTTAAGCGCAGTAGAGAGGCAGCATCTTCATCTGAAACAAAAACTGCCTGTAGGCAAAAGGGGGAAACAGTCGTTTGCAAGGGGTAGGCAAACGACTGTTTTATTTTTAGTTTTATTAAAAAGATCGAGTAATTATGAATAAATTTATAGCAAAAAGAAATCGAACAAAATTCGTGAGCGCGGCGGCAATTTTTCTCGGATTAATCATTGCATTTTCCGCTTTAATTTTGCCGCATCTATCCGCGCAGACTGTTCAAACGGACAATAATTCAACCGCGCCGATTCTTAATCCGCGTGCGGCGGCGGGTTCTTACGCCGACATCGTGCAGAAAGTTTCGCCGTCCGTCGTTACGATTCGTTCAGACATAAAAGTGACGAGCGGCGGCGGCGATGATGATATGTCGCAGTTGCAGAATAATCCTTTGCTGAAACAGTTTTTCGGCGGCAAAGTTCCGCAGATGAAACCGCAGACCGAACACGCGCTCGGTTCGGGCGTGGTCGTCGGCGCGGACGGGATAATTTTGACCAATAATCACGTCGTTGATAAAGCGGAAAAAATTCAAGTCGAACTGCTCAACCGCAAAACTTACGCGGCGAAAGTCATCGGCACAGATCCGCTTTCCGATCTGGCGGTTTTAAAGATTGACGCGGCGAATCTTCCCGCGCTCGCGCTCGGCGATTCGGACAAAGTGCGCGTCGGCGATGTCGTTCTCGCGCTCGGCAATCCTCTGGGACTTCGCCAGACCGTAACGAGCGGAATTATTTCCGCCAAAGGTCGCGCGACGGGACTTTCCGACGGAAGTTTTGAAGATTTTCTGCAAACCGACGCGGCGATCAATCAAGGAAATTCCGGCGGTGCATTAGTTGATCTCGACGGCGAACTCGTCGGCATCAACTCGCAGATAATTTCACCGTCGGGCGGCAGCATCGGCATCGGTTTTGCGATTCCGTCGAATATGGCGAAATCCGTGATGACGCAATTGGTCGCTACCGGAAAAGTGCGGCGCGGAATGCTCGGCATCGGCATTCAGGATTTGAATTCCGATCTGGCGAACAGCTTCGGTTTAAAAGACAATTTCGGAGTTTTAATAAATTCGGTCAAGGCGGGAAGTCCGGCGGACAAAGCCGGAATTAAACAAGGCGATGTCGTGACGGCGGTCGGCGGCGTAAATGTTGTTGATTCAAATGAATTCCGCAATAAAATAGCGAACACCGCGCCCGGAACGGATGTCAATTTAACCGTTATGCGCGACGGAAGTGAGCAGACTTTTACGACGAAATTAGGAGAATTCAATCCCGAACAAATCGCCGCAAACGATAAAAATAACGATAAATCCGGCGATGCCGAAAACTTATCTGCGGGCGGAAAACTCGGTCTGCAAGTCGAACCTCTGACACCGGCAATCGCGGGACAATTGGGCTTAAAAGATGTCAAAGGCGGGCTTGTAATTACCGATGTGCAGACTGGAAGCAAAGCCGAAGATGCCGGTTTGCAGCAAGGCGATGTGATTATGCAGATCAATCGCCGCAGCGTAAACACGCTTTCTGATGTCAAAACGGCTCTGACGGCATCCGGCGATAAACCTGTTCTTCTATTAGTCAATCGGCAGAATCAAACTTCTTATGTAACGATATAGACTAATTTTCATCACCTCAATGTCAATTAAAAAAGACGCGAATCCGAAGATTTTCGGTTCGCGTCTTTTCCTGAAATTATCTGTAATTTTTTCCGCAACCGGCGGACAGATATTTTTTACTTCTTGTTTTTCTTGTCAATTTCCTTGACCAGACGAAGCGCGTAATTTCGTGTAATCAAAGGCACACGTTCGTCTTCGCTCAATTTTTTTAAGAACGGTATCATCTGCTGCGGATCGGAAACTTCGTCGCGTTTTAATAACGAATCGAGCGATTTCATAATGCGCGGCGACTCCAGCGGTTGATTTTCGCGCGAAACCGTGATGTCGAACATCCAGACGAATTGATTGGTGATTTTTTTATATTCGTGCGCCAACTCCTGCGCGTCCGCGTTTTCCGACCAGTTAAATTTTGCGGTTCTCGCGTTTTCACCCTTTTGCATTTTAAAGGTCATATTGCCGATATGCCCGTAATCACGTTCTTTCGATTGATAATCTTCGCCCGAATTAATAAAGTCGAGCGCGTTCCAAAGCGTTTTAATTTTTTCCAGCGTCGCTTGGGAAAGCTGAATCGGATCGGTATATTCTTCGTCGAAATCCATTTTCGCAAGCGTGATCGTGCCTTTCCCGTTTTCGTCGTGTTCGATGCGGACGTGCGAAACGAGAAACTGCGGCTGTGAAAATTCGTAAAAATAATCAATCGAATCGCTCGTTTTAACTGCGGGTTTTTCCGTTTCGATTTTCGTCTCGCCCGGACGCGCGTTCTTTTTGCCGGAACTGTTATTTGTCTGTTCCTGCTTTCCGGTCTGCGCCGCCGCGCCTAATGAAAAAGTAAAAATTAATAATAAAAAAGCGGTTGTCGAAAATATATTTTTCAGCATTTGGAAAATTTTGATTTTAAGTTTTATAAAAAATTTAACAGCGTCCGTGCTTTGATGTCTGTCCGCAGGTTCGGGTTCGTCAGTTAAATTGTAAAGAGGAGAATTGAAGATCGTAAAATATCGCCGGTCAAAATTCAAAAACGGAAAACGGCATTTTAATATTTTCCGTTTTCCGTTTTCGATTTTCCGTTTTCCGTCGCTCAAGGATTGAGCGTTACATAAACCGGATCGGACGGCTGACCGTAATTTTCGTTATTTTTCTTGAGTTGGACGATAACCTGAATTCGTTCGGGCGTGTCGGGCTGGCTCAATTCGACCTCGACATTAACGGATTTGCCGGACGCGGTTTTGACGTTTTGCCATTTTTCCTGTTTTTCGCGCCGGATCAAAACATCCCACATCGTCGCTTTTCCGCGGTTTTCGACGACGACGGAAAAATGATGCCCGAACTGCGCGGCAAACGTCTGAACCATAGGTTTTACATCGTCAGAAGGTTTATCTGCCGGAGATTTCGGAATAATTCCCAGCAGCGCGCCGGTTTCATCCGTATAACCGGGCGCGACGCGAATTCTTTTGACGAGATTGTCCAGACGCTCGTAAATTCCCGTCGGCACGGAAACCGGCGGATTAAACGCCGGATTCGCCGGAAACTGCGGTGTCGTTTCGCCGGTGTCGCCCTCGGTAATCTCAGTGCGATATGCCCGCACCGCATCGTCAAACGCCTTCGCCTGCACAAAAACCTCCGCCAAAAACAGCATCACCTGATTATCGTTTTCGACACTTTTCGTATCTTCTGACGAAAAGCCGAGACCGTCGGCGACGGTTGCAAATTGTTTTGAAAAGTTACTAAACCAATCGGCACGCGCCGGAAAATTAGTCGGAAACCATCTTGAATCGGGTATCATAATTTATTTATCTCCTATTTAATTGTTTTAGATTTTTTCCCGCAAGGGACAAAGACAATTTTTTTGCCTTCTATTTATATATGTTTTTTTTTTCCGAAATCTTACATAAAAATGTGAATTCTCCAAAAAAAATATGAGAAATTTCAGACTAAAACAACAACAATGAATCCGGTTTTATCACCCGTTTAACCTTCTTGCCCGTTCTCTCACGACAATTTCCGCTCCCAAAAATGCAGATTTCAAAATGTAAATTTGCCATTTCCAACCCGAAAACGTGTCTTTTAAAGACGAAAAAGCAACTTTTAAAATGTAAAGTCAAAATTCCAAAAGCGAAAACGCAGATTTTACAATGTAAAATTGAAGTTTTACATTGTAAAATCCCAACTTCAAACTAAAAAACTACAGTTTTACATTTCAAAATTGCCGTTCCCGATTGTAAAACCGCATCTCATCCGCTGTCAGCGAATTAAGTCCATAAACCAAAGCATCAATCCGCCCGTCGAGCGACAAACAATAACGCTCATAAAAAGCCCTGTCCTTATCCGTCCGCGCCTCAGCCAGCGATTTTTTCCCCGCCAACATCTTCTCCACCATCTCGACCATCCGATTATGCGCCGCTTTTTCCTGCGGTTTTATACTTTTGTTGTGAAGGTCTGAATCGTGTTAATTTATAGCCAAGTAAGAAAAATGGATAAAGAACAAGCACAATTTTGGGATATAAAAGTTGAATCAGAATTTAATTCAGATGCAGAGGCAGTGATAATGCCCGGAGATTGTTTATTAAATTTGCAAACGGTAGCGAATGATTCAATAAAATTAATTGTTACATCACCGCCTTATAATATCGGCAAGGAGTATGAAAAAGCGACGGATTTGGACACATATCTTGAAGAATTAAACCCCGTAATTGACGAACTTTTCAGAGTTCTTGCGCCCGAGGGTTCAATATGCTGGCAAGTCGGCAATTATGTTGAAAAAGGAGAGGTTTTTCCTCTTGACATATTTTATTATCAGATATTCAAAAAGCGCGGTTTTAAGTTGCGAAATAGAATAATCTGGCATTTTGCACACGGACTTCACGCCACGAAAAGATTTTCAGGACGTTATGAAACTTTGTTGTGGTTCACGAAAAGTGATAATTATACGTTCAACCTCGATCCGGTGCGCGTTCCGTCAAAATATCCGGGCAAAACTCATTATAAAGGCGACAAAAAAGGTCAACCGTCCGGCAATCCGTTGGGGAAAAATCCTTCGGATATTTGGACAATTCTGGTTCAGGATTGGGAAACTGCATTGTGGAATATTCCGAATGTTAAAGCCAATCATCCTGAGAAAACTTTGCATCCGTGCCAATTTCCGATTGAACTTGTCGAAAGATGCGTTCTTGCATTGACCGATGAAGAAGATTGGGTGTTAGATCCTTTTTCCGGTGTCGGTTCTGCCTTACTCGCCGCGCTCAAGAATAATCGTCGCGCAGTCGGTTGCGAAAAAGAATTTGAATACTTGGAAATCGCCCAACAAAGAATAAAAGATTTAGGGGCAGGTAGATTGCGTTACCGACCTTTAGGAAAACCCGTTCATCAACCGACGGGGCGTGAGAAAGTCGCGCAAATTCCGCTTGAATGGACAAAGGAAGCAAATATATGAGAATAGTAGCAAGATATTCGTTTAACGAAGGCGAAGAGTATATTAACAATAATTTTCCGCAATTATTACAAGAAGTCGAAGAAGTTATAACAGGAGTTCAGGCGCATAGATGCAAAACTAAAAAAAGTGCTGAAAAAACAATGTCGGGAAGAATATTGTTTAGTCCACCGGCTTTAAATAAAGAATTCAAAGCCGAATTTGCAAAAAAGAAAGATTGGAAACCTGTGAAAGTATTATGTGATTACTCGCAAGAATATTATGTAGATGGTTATAAACCGAAGAAACTTAGTGGTCAACGCCCATATCGAGAAATGGATTTTGTCAAAGACAAACTCGGTGTTGAGGTTCAATTCGGCAAATATGCTTTTATGGTTTACAATGTCTGCGCTAAAATGACCATCTTTCGTAATCTCAAATATATAAACTGTGGGATCGAAATTGTTCCGGTAAGAGGTTTGACGAAAGAGATGTCAACGGGAGTCGCCTATTTTGAGCAATTTACTTGGGATCTAAAAGAACGAGGTGTTGGAAACATTGATATTCCGGTTCTTATCTTAGGAATTGATGCGGACGTATTAGTTTCTGGGGATGAACAAGATGAAGTGTTAGGTGAAAGCTAGATAATATATTACTCAAATTTAACTGACACGACCTTTGAAACGCCTGCTTCTTCCATCGTTACGCCGTAGAGGGCGCGGGCGGCTTCCATTGTTCGTTTGTTGTGGGTGATGACGATGAATTGGGTGTTCGCGCTCATTTCGGCGACTTTGTCCACGAATCTGCCGACGTTGGATTCGTCGAGCGGCGCGTCAACTTCGTCCAGTAAGCAAAAGGGCGCGGGGCGGTATCGGAAGATGGCGAGGACGAGCGCGATGGCGGTCATCGTTTTTTCGCCGCCGCTTAACAGCAAGAGATTTTGCAGACGTTTTCCGGGCGGTTGGGCGACGATCTCGATTCCGGCTTCGAGAACGTCGTCGGCTTCGAGCAAGGTCATCGCGCCGTTGCCGCCGCCGAAAAGCTCCGTGAAAAATTCCGAAAAATTCTCGTTGATCGCCTTGAACGCTTCGCGGAATTTCTCGCGTGAACGCTGTTTTATTTCTTTAAGCGCGGCTTCGGCGGCGGCGATTCCGTCGAGAATGTCCTGCCGCTGTGAGGTCAAAAACGTGAAACGTTCCTCGACTTCTTCGAGTTCTTCCATCGCCAACATATTGATCGCGCCGAAATTTTCCAGTTTGTCGCGCAGAGTTTCGGATTCGGTTCGCGCCATCTGCAAATCGAAATCTTCGGACGTTTCGACTTCATCAACCAATTTGACGAGCGAGACGTTCAGATCGCGGACGCAGTTTTCGTTGATGTTCCGCAGGCGTTCCATTGATTCGCTTTTGCGTATTTCGAGTGCGGCGCGTTCGTTTCGCGCTTCGGCGGATTTTTTGTTGAGGTCGGCGAGTTCGACGGAAAATTTGTCGGCGGATTCGCGCGTGTTCGTCAGATTTTCCTTCGCCGTTTCGAGTTCGTTTTGTTCGACGGTCTTTTCCGTTTCAGCGATTTCGATCAGTTCTTTTAGTTTCTCGACGTTTTCCGTGATGCCTCTGGATTTGCCTTCGATCTCGACGATTTCGAGATTCAGACGCGAAATTCTCGACTCGAATTCGGTCTGTTCATTGCCGACGCGCCGACGCGCATTTTCCGCCGAACGCCGCCGTTCTTCGCTCGTCGCGGCGAGAGTTTTCTTTTCATTCAAAACGGCGTTTTCGGCTTCGACCTTCTGCCGCGCCGCGTTTATTTTCTCGACGATTCCCGAAAGTTTCGCGTCGGCATCTTTCCGCGCCGATTCCGCATTCGCGGCATTTTCCGCCGCGCTCGTCTTTTTAAGTTCGTTCTCTTTGAGTTCGCGCCCGATCTGCGCCGTCTCTTCGCCGACGACGCGCTTGTGCCGGATCGAGCGTTCGATTTCCTGTTTGAGCGATTTCGACTGAATTTCCTGCGATAAAATCGTGCGCTCGATCTTCACGATCAACGCCTGCAAATCAACGAGTTTTTCTTCCGCGACGGAAAGTTTCTTTTTCGCTTTTTCGGTCTTAGTTTCCGCAATTTCGATCTCTTTTGAAAGTTTTTCCGTATCAGTTTCAAGTCCGCGCAACTCGCGCTTAAATGCGAGCAAAGATTTATTTTTCTCGCCCGCGACGTGTTTTCCGCCGACCAAAAACTTTTTCCCGACCGCCAGATTTCCGTCCGCGTCAACCAAAACTTCGCCCGCTTTCGCCTGTTCAAAATCTTTGACAAACTTTGCCGACATCTCGATGGGAAAAACATTTTTCAATGTTTCAATCACCTCGCCGGAAGTTCCGAGAAGTTGCGAAATTTCCGGTTTCAAGTTTTCAGACTTTGAACTTTGAACTTTGAACTTTGAACCGACTAGAACTGCGATTCTGCCCAACTTATTCGCCGTCAGATAATCAAAAACTTTCTTCGCGTCCGTTTCGTTTTCGACCAAAACAGCTTGCAGATAATTGCCGAAAATCGTTTCGACGGCGGTTTCGGCGCGCATCTCAACATTTAGAACATCGGCAAGCGTTCCGAGAAAATTCACGCCGATCTTTGTCTGTTCGGCAAAAAGTTTCTGCACCGAAGGCGCGTAAACGGCGCGTTTTTCGTCGAGTTCGCGCAGAGTTTCAAGGCGATTTTTCTTTTTGGAAAATTCATCGCGAATCTGTTTGAGCGCGTTTTCTTCACGCTGCCAGATTTCACGCGCTGTGCCGATCTCCTGAATTATCTGCGATTTTTCGTCTTGCAGTTCTTTGAGCTTTTCGCGTTCTTCGGCGAGTTGTTTTTCGAGTTCGGCAGCATCGCGTTCGTGTTCGAGAAAATTTTCTTCGGCGCGTTTCGATTCGCGCTGTAAGCCCTCGAGCCGTTCGCGCAGACGCGCCAGTGTATTATCGAGACTGCGCTGAATTTCGCCGAATCTTTCGACCGCCGCCGTGTGCTGCATCAAGTCGGTGCGCGTCGTGTCGAGTTCGCTTTCGATCTTGTTTAATTCGGCGACTTTTTCGCGGTATTTCGTTTCGGCTTCGCGCAGAGCGAGTTCATTTTTTCCGGCGGCTTCACGTTCCTTTTTCTCTTCCGCGCTGAGACGCTCGAATTCTTCCGAGAAAAGTTTGACGCGGCTTTCGGCGTTTTCGATCTCGTTTTTCAAAACCGCGTGACGTTGTCCTAAATTGATGATTTGCTCTTTTTGATACTGCAACTCGCGCTGATTGCGGTCTCTTTCGAGCGCGTTCTGCGAATGTTTTTCGCGCATTTCCGCCAGAAGTTCTTCGGCTTCACGCGCTGCGTTCGTCGCGTCTCGAAACGCTTCTTCTTTTTCGGCGGTTGCGCGGTAAATTTCGCGTTCGAGTTTCGTCGCCGCTTCGAGTTTTTCTTCCAATTCCTCGATCAAACCGCCGAGATTCGCGCCTTCGATGGCGTAAATCTGCCGCAAAAGCACGCGCAAGTCTTCGCGCAAAACTTTGTAACGCTTGGTTTTCGACGCTTGACGGCGCAGGGAATTGGCGTGTTTTTCGATCTCGGAAACGATGTCGGAAATGCGGCTCAAATTGGATTTTGCCGATTCGAGACGCGCTTCCGTTGCTCGTTGGCGTGTGCGGAATTTGGAAATTCCGGCGGCTTCCTCGATCAAATTGCGGCGTTCCGAAGGTTTCGCCGAAAGAATCTGCCCGATACGACCTTGTTCGATGATCGCGTAATGTGCGCCTGACAAACCAGTTCCGGCAAACAAATCCTGAATGTCGCGCAGACGGCATGATTTCCCGTTTAAAAGATATTCGCTCTCGCCCGAAAGATAAAGTCTGCGCCCGACCGAAACCGCTTCGCCCGGCATAAATTCGAGCGCGAAACTTCTCGGTTTCCAATGACGTTTCGCTTTTGTGATCTGAATGTTTTCGCCGACACCGACAGTTGAAGAATTAGTGCTGAGTGCTGAGTGCTGAGTGCTGAGTGTCTGCGTCGTTTCAAATTCTTGGGTTGAATCTGGTTCTTGAATTGTTTCGGTTACTTCGGTTACTTCGAGCGTGTTTTCGTCAATCTCGCTTAGTTTCGCATCAATTTCGATGAGTTCGTCTTCTTCGTTAGAATCAAAAACGTCTTCGTCGCGCACGAGATGCAAAATAACTTCCGCCATTCCGCCCGCACTGCGTTTGCCCGTGCCTTGAAAAATAACGTCTTTCATCTCTTCGCCGCGCAGAGATTTGGCGCGTTGTTCGCCTAAAACCCAACTCATCGCATCATTCAGATTCGATTTCCCGCACCCGTTCGGACCGACGACGGCGGTGATTCCGTTGTCGGTGAAAACGATCTCCGTGTAATCGGCAAACGATTTAAATCCTGTGATTTCGAGACGCTGAAGTTTGAACATCTATTTTGTGCTGTCGTGGAAAGTCCGGCACTATATTTTGTGGTTTTGGTGTGATTATGTCAAATAAACAGGGCGAAAGGAATTAGCCGAATTTTTGATGTTTGATAAACATTTTCGCGTCGGATTCGGAAAAGAAAACGAGATTTATTTGTTCTGTTTTTGAATCGTTGTTTAAGAATTCCCGAATTGCTCTTGAAGAAATTTGTGCGGCTTCGTGTTTCGGATAATGAAACGCGCCCGTAGAAATTGACGGAAATGAAATTGTCTTTAAATTATTTTCCGCCGCTAATTTTAGAGAATTTTTATAACAATCCGCGAGAAGTTCTGCATCTTGTCCGTCGTTTATTTTGTAAACCGGACCGACCGTGTGAATAACGAATTTAGCGGAAAGATTTCCGGCGGTCGTGATAACGGCTTCGCCCGTCGGCAAACCTTTCGGATAATTATCGCGCCGGATTTTTTCACATTCTTTCAAAATTTGCGTGCCGCCTTTGTGGTGAATCGCGCCGTCAACGCCGCCGCCGCCGAGCAATGTCGAGTTTGCCGCATTGACGATTGCGTCTGCACTTTCTTCGGTGATGTCGCCTGTTTTCACGATCACTTTTCCTTCTAAAAATTTATTTTCCATAAATCCTATATAAAACGCCGACGAAGCGCAGCGGACAAACTGAAGTTTGAACTCCAAACTTACGGCGTACAGACTGAATTTTGAATTTATTCCAAAGGTTTGACGCTTATCGAATCGAAGATCAACTGGCGTTCGAGATTTTCGGCTAGTTCTTCGGCTTTTTGTTTGTTCAGAACTTTTTGCGACGAACGCAGACTGATCTCGAAAACGCCGTCGTCTAAAACTGCGATGTCCAGATCGCTCAAACTTACGCCGCTGACGGGCGAGATGTCTTCGTAGTTGTGAGTGCGGAAAGTTCCGGTTTCTTCAACAAAATCTTCGATAAACGGCTCGCATAAGGCGTTAAATGCTTCGTCCGCCGATTCGTAATAACCTTCTGCAATTAATACAAATTCTTTTGAGTTATTCATAGAAAAAAAACGTTTATAATTTTATTTCTCCAATTTTTCAGCCAACAGATTTGCGGCGTTTTCAGCGTTCATCGTTCGTGCGTAATCAATCGCGCTCATACCGTTAGCAGATTTCGCGTTGATGTCCGCGCCACGTTCGATAAACAAATTGATAATTTCCGTGCGGTCAAACATCGCGGCGAACATCAGAGGCGTTTTTCCGTCCGGCATCGGCGCGTTGACATCTGCGCCGTTGTCGAGAAGAAGTTCGGTCATCGCTTTATTTCCTTTAAAGGCAGTTCCGGCGAGCGGAATTTGTCCCTGATCGTTGACAACTTGCGGGTCGCCGCCGTGTTCGAGTAAAGCGCGCGCCGCTTCATAATTTCCGTTATAGGTCGCCAACATTAGAAAACTGTTACCTTTGCCGTCGCGGATGTTCGGCGGCAAACCGCGTTCGAGATAATTTCGCATCTGTTCGCCCGTGCCGTTTCTGGCGATCTGGAACATCTTTTGGATAAATTCGTAGGTTTCATCGTCCATCTCCGGCGAAGCGGACACGTTTGGTTTTTCATCTGACATAAATTTTCTTTTCCGGCAAAATTTGAATTAGTTATATTCCATTTTGCTTTGTCGTATTCAGATAATAAATCATTTTCCCTGTCGTTTCCAAGGCAATTAAAAAAGAAAAAGGCAAGCTAAAAATTATTTTGTCGTCTTTGTTAGGACACAAAAGTTTTTAACTTGCCTGTAAATTATTTACTTGCGGAAAATAATTTTTAAGGTTGGTGCCGAGGGCGGGACTCGAACCCGCATGGATCGCTCCACACGCCCCTCAAACGTGCGCGTCTACCAATTTCGCCACCTCGGCTGATTTGTCAAAAAAAACTAAAAGGTTGAAACCGTTTTCAACCTCACAATCTAATTAAAACTGCTTTTTACTTGTTCGCGTTTGCGACGTTTGCCGCGTTTGCTTTGTTTGCGTCGTCGGCATTTCCCGGAACATTATTGACATCATTGTTTGTCGCTACCGTATCGCCGGTTGCGGGGGGAAGCGTTTCCTTAATGCCGGAGTTCGTACTCATATCAATGTTGGCATTATCGCCCATCGCCGGAGCAGGTTCTTCGACCGGAATATCGCCCGCCGTGTTCAGAATCGAACCCGAACCCGTCAGCGCGGGCATCGAGAGTAATAAGGCTGTGATCATAAAGACGACTGCTGAACCGATTGAGATTTTCGACAAGATCGTCGTCGCGCCGCGCGGTTGAAATGCACTGCTCGAAATGTTGCTCGTAAAAAGCGCGCCTGCGTCGGTTTTTCCGGGTTGAAGCAGAACCGATGCGATCAATGCGATGCAGGACAGAAAAAATAATGTGTATAAAACGTAAACCAATTTTTTACCTCTATTTATAATTGACAATTTTAGCAAAACTTTCTGCTTCCAGACTTGCTCCGCCGACTAATGCACCGTCAATGTCCGTTTCGCTCATAAGTTGAGCGATGTTTTCCGGTTTGACCGAGCCTCCGTAAAGGATTCTCGTGTTTTCCGCCGTTGCTCGCCCGTGATTTGCGGCAAGAACATTTCGGATAAAAGCGTGCATTTCTTGAGCCTGTTGGGGCGTGGCGGTTTGACCCGTACCAATTGCCCAAACAGGCTCGTAAGCGATAATAATACGTTCCATATCGGAAACTGTCAAACCATCAAGTGCGCCTTCGAGTTGTGACTTGACGATATTTTCCGCTTTGCCCGCTTGTCGCATCTCCAATGCTTCGCCGACGCAGACAATTGCCGTCAATCCCGCCGCCAGCGCGGCTTTGGTTTTTTCATTTACAAAGATGTCCGATTCGTGATAAAACTGCCGCCGTTCGGAATGTCCGACGATGACATATTCACAGCCGACATCTTTGAGCATCGCCGCCAAAACTTCTCCGGTCTGCGCGCCGAATTCCTGTTTAGTCGAACAATTTTGCGCCGCAATTTTTACATTTGAGCCTTCGAGACGGTCAGCGACGGTTTTAAGTGCCGTAAAAACGGGCGCGATAACGACTTCGCAATGATTCGCGTTGGAAACCAACGATTTTAACGCGAGCGCGGTGTTGACCGCTTCATCGTGCATTTTATACATTTTCCAGTTTCCGGCAATAACGGGTTTTCTCATATTCGGTTTATTGTTAAATGATAATCGTTAATTGTCAATAGAATGTTTTCGGAAAATTTTGCCCACGAAATACACGAAAGAAAACTAAAATTTATTCTATATAAAACAGACATAAAACAGAATTCTTTTTTAATTTTCGTGTATTTCGTGTGTTTCGTGGGCAAACATATTCTTAATTCTCGCAGAGAGAAAATTCCCAAAAAATAAAAAAACGCTTCACAAATCAAATATGTTTATGTATAATGAAACTCACATTTACCGCATAAAAGGTAAAGTGCAACTTTTCCCAAAAAAAATCGCATCTACAAATAGCTTTTTATAGATTTTTTGAAAGAATCATACCGATAAAAATACTGTCCCCGAATAAATAACTTTCTGCTAATGGAGGAGATATGCTGCAAAATTTCAAATTTTCCCGAATACTTTTACTTTTCTGTCTAATGTTTTCAATGACCGCTCTCGTTTTCGCCGATACGATTCGTCTCAAAGACGGAAGTATTATAAAAGGCAAAATCGTTAATTTCGACAACGGAAGTTTTACCGTAATGATCGGCGAAGGTTCGCGCCAACGCCAGATGACTTTTCAGGCGGGCGATGTCGCTTCGATTGTTTTCGACAAACAGGAAATGCCGGTCGAAGTTGTAAAGGCTTCCGGCGCACCGAACTATTCAAAAGATACAAACGGAAATTCGACCGTTATCACCGTCGGAAAAAATACGAACAATAATCCTAAAACGCCTTCGCCGAATGTAAACACAAATACGGCGGCAAACAATAACGATAATGACGTTGTTACCGATGACGATGTTGCCGGAAATAATACAAATTCTTCTGCTAAAATGCAGCCGATTGCGATTGATGCCAAAGTTCTTGCCGATAATACAGCGAACGGTTGGACGAATTCCGGTTGGGTTGTCCGCAAAGGTCAAAGAATCCGCATCGTCAGTAACGGGCGCATTTCTCTGGGCGGCGGACGTTACACGACGGCAAACGGAATTTCTTCTTTGCCTGATTCAAATAAACTTCTCAAAGATAAACCGACCGGCGGCTTAGTTGCCGTGATCGGTGATGATAATAACGATTTTATTTTCGTCGGTGAAAACACGGAATTTGTCGCCGACCGCGACGGTGCGCTGTTTTTGGGCGTAAACGAAGGAAATTTAAACGATAATACGGGTGCTTTCGATGTTAAGATTGAAATCATTATTGAATAAATTTAAGCGAAGTTAAAAAAAACGCCGTCGAAAATTGACGGCGTTTTTTTTGTTTGTAAATTTAATTACGGGCGACTTGTTCTTCTTCCGCCGCGCCGCATTTGTTTATCTTGAGACGGATTTTGATTATTATCAATTCGATCTTGTCTTTTGCCACGAAAATCATCTTTTCGTTTTTCAAATTGCTCACGAAGGGCGCGGAACCGCGTTAATTGTTCGGGTGTTAAAACATTCCGCACGGCAAGTTCGGTTGTCGCGCGAATTCGGATTATCTCGGCTTGGGCGGCGGAAAATGCGCGAAGTTTTAATTCGATATTCGCGTTATCAACCGCATCGGCGTAGATTGCTTCGTCGAGCGCACGTTTTGTCTCGCGCATTTTTCCTTGCGCGGCACGCAATTTTACGCGGTTTTCCTGATTGATGGTTTTCAACTGCTGAACCTGCGCGTCAGATAAATCGAGCGCACGAAGCAAATTCGGGCGGCGCGTCGGGCGGGCGTTTTGTCCGGCAGTCGGCGGCGCGTCATCCGGTTCGTCATCAATTTGCGCGTTGACGGCTGAAAACGTCAGCATCAAAATCAAAAAGGCAAATATAAATTTAAATTTCGACATTTCTTTTTCTCTATTTCCTGAAATTATTTGGAATCAACATCAGCCAGCAAATCCGAAAGGCTCAATTCATCAACTTCTTCTTCTTCGTCGGGAAGCGTATTTAATTTCGGAAGTTTCTGCGCCTGAAAAGGAGTATTTTCTTTGATGATTTTCCCTTTTTCCGGTTTCGGTTTCGGTTTCGGCACAACGGTTTTTACTTTTGTCTGCGTTTCATTCGCAATTTTTACTGATTGCGGTTTTTCATAAATCTTCGTTTTCGTAATTATCGGTTCGGATTCTTCTTCAATATCGGTTTTTGGTAAATCATTTTCTGCAATTTCTTTATCGGAAGTTTTTACGGGATTTTCAGCAATTTCGGGTTTCTTGTCTTCAACTGTCTGTGACTTCGTAACTTTTTCGACATTAATATTTGCCGCAATTTCGTTGCCGTCAGAATTTAAAACCATATAACTGACAGTTCCGAAAAATGCGAGAACAATTGTCGCCGCAATTGTCGCCATCACGGGCGAAAGCGTCAGCACGTTTTTTATCGAATCAAGCCACGAAAGTTTTTCCGTCCGTATTTTAACTGTCGTCGCCGCGTGTTTTTCATAAGGAATTTCGATGACGGGCGTAAACAGAGCATCGAAATCTTTCATTTTCCAATCTGCGATTCCTTCACGAAGCGATATAAAATCCGCAAATTCTTCGGCGCACGAATCGCATTTGGCGAGATGCGTTTCAAACTTTATTTTTGCGGGCGTTTCCAGTTCATCATAAAGATACGCCGCCGCATCTTCGGCGAAACCGCAATTTTTGTGATTATTATTATTCATAAGGATTTTACTTTGTAACTTCTCTGATAACTGTTACAAAACCTCCAACTCTACTTTCTCCAACTTCATACGCAATTGTTTCAACGCGGTGTAAAGACGGCTTTTGACCGTGCTTAACGGTAATTCGAGCGCGTCGGAAATCTGCTGAAACGTCAATTCTTCAAATTCCTTCATAATGACGATCTGTTTCAAATCGTTCGGCAGAGAATTTATCGCCACGCGAATCGTGTTCGTTCGTTCGTTCTGTTCAAAAACATTCGACGGCATCTGATTTGCCGAAGCGACGAAGAATCTTTCTTCCTCGTTTTTTTCCTCGTCAATAAAAGTTTCCGAACGTGTTTTCTCGCGCCGTTTTTTTGTCAAACACTGGTTGACGGCAATTCGATGAAGCCACGACGAAACCTTTGCGTCGCCGCGAAATTTCGACAGATTTTTGTAAGCCGAAATAAACGCTTCCTGCGCCGCATCTTTCGCTTCGTCCTCGCGCTGGAGCATACCGTAACAAAGCGCAAAAATCTTGCGCTCCCAACGATTTACGATTTCCCCGAAGGCTTCCGGGTTTTGTGAAACCGCAATTTCAACCAACTGCTCATCCGATAAATTTTTCAACATCAACCCGTGTTTGAATTTACTTTCGCTGCACGAGGAGTTTATCAAACCCCGCGCCTAAACGCGAAAAATATCACGTCGTTGCTTGTTAAGACGCAAGATAATTGTAAAAAGTCTGAAAGATTTTAGATTTTGGATTTATTTTAGATTTTGGATTTATAAGTAAAGGCAAATAAAAAAGATTTTGAAATTTGGATAAACGAACAATCCAAAATCCAAAATCTAAAATCGCAAATCAAAATGGTGGGTCGTGCAGGGATTGAACCTGCGACCCGCGGATTACATTACCACACTGACTTTCATCAGCCGCCGAAATTCGACGTTGTAGTCTGGACTATCTCATCGCCCACATCTAAAAAAGTTTGGGCGTGCGGCGTATAGTCTCTGAGGGCTTTCTCGAAATTTTTTACAAAGTCGAGGTTGCCTGCTGATTGCCCAATCTTCAAAATTTTCACGTCGCAAAACGTATTTGAAGCTCTCAGGGGTTTCCAGCATACAGCCGCATTTTCATTTCATTGTTTCCAATGAACGCTCCTAATTTGTCAAGAGTCCGCTGCTCTACCGACTGAGCTAACGACCCATTTTGGGTTGAACCGATTTGGATTATAGCAATTATATAAATAAATTCAAGTTGTAAAATTTTACTTCGCAACAAAATTAACAGTTCGCGTTCTTATAATTTGGAAAATTGATGTAAGCGGTTAAAATGTAAACGAATGAGAGAATGTCCGAAATGCGAAGTGTGTTATGACGATGAAGTAACGGTTTGTCCGAACGATGAAGCGCAGACGCGACTCAGTTTGCCGGGAACACAGCTTTTGGCAAAGCGTTACTGGCTTGAAAAACGAATCGGGCGCGGCGCGATGGGAAATGTTTATATCGCGCAGGACAGAAATCTCGGCACAAGGCGCGTTGCGGTCAAAACCGTCAGACAAGATATTTTAAACAGCGACAATTTGGCGGAAGGCGAAGCGATCGCGCGTTTTGAGCGCGAAGCGATGTCGGCTGCTTCGATCTCTCATCCGCACACGGTTGACGTTACCGATTTCGGCGAAACGGAAGACGGCGTTTTCTATCTCGTGATGGAATATGTCGAAGGCGAAACGCTACATAAATTGTTGCGCCGCGAAGGAACTTTGCCCGTCGGTCGCGCCGTCGAACTTCTGCGGCAAATTTCCGACGGAATGGAAGCGGCACATTCAAAAGGAATTCTGCACCGCGATCTGAAACCGGCGAATATTTTCATAATGAAAAAAGGTCGCGGCGACGGTTTTGTAAAAGTCGGCGATTTCGGTCTGGCGAAGATCGTCAATCAAACCGTGACGGACATCAGTTCGAGCGATACGCCTTCGTCGCGTGGAATTATCGGCACGCCGGAATTTATGTCGCCCGAACAGATGCAGCCCGAACTCGGCGTTGACGCACGCGCCGATCTTTACGCGCTCGGCACAATCGCTTATTTGATGCTGGGCGGCAAAACTCCTTTTTCGGGCGACGTGATGCAGTTGATAATGCAGAAAATAATGCACGAACCGCCGCCGCTTTCGGAGTTGCGTTCGGATGTTCCGAAAACGGTCGAAAAAGTGATAATGAGCGCGTTGGCGATCAAACCCGAAGATCGTCCGAAAGATGTCGCCGAATGGATCACGCAACTTGAAAATGCCGCTGAAGGCGTTGACGAAAAAGCGAACACCGGAACTTCGCGTCTCGTAATTATGGCTCCGCTCGGCGCGGAAGTTTATATCAACGACGAGCGCAAGGGAAGCGTCGGAAGTTCCGGCAGATTGATCCTTTCGACCGTTCCGGCGGGACAGCACGTTTTGCGCGTTTCAAAACTCGGCGAACGCGACGATGAACGCGTGATCGAAATCCGCGAAGGCGCAAATGAACAGGTAATTCAAGCGCAATTAAAACCGATGCGCGGAAGTCAGCCGTCGCTGTCGCAATCCGGCACAAGTAGTAGCGGAGTAAAATCGAGTTTGATGCCGGGAATCGTCGCCTGCACGAAATGCAATTCGCGTTTTGCAGAAGGTGCGAATTTTTGCGGACGCTGCGGAAACACGAATTTTATTCTCGTCATTCCGGGCGAAAAACTGCCGTCCACGACTTGCCCGCGCTGTAATTCGGAATTGCCGTCGGGATCGAAATTTTGCGGACGCTGCGGTTTTAAATTTGCTCAGGCGGCGACACAATCGAATATGAATCGTCCGGTCGGTTTTAGTTCAAATATTCCGATAAATCCGCCGCCGATGGTCGAAAAGATTTGCCGAAGCTGCAAAACCACTTATCCGCCGCAAACAAAATTTTGCGGAAAATGCGGATATACTTTATGAGTGCTGAGTAAATTCGAATTAATTCAGAACTCAGAACTCAGCACTAAAAAAATTATGGCAGAAATAAAATTTGATTACGCGCAGATCGGCGGTGTTCGTCTGCATTATGCGACGGCGGGCGACGGCGAAAATCTCGTGCTTTTACTTCACGGTTTTCCCGAATTCTGGTATTCGTGGCGGCATCAGATCGAAGCGTTGAGCGAAGATTACACGGTCGTCGCGCCAGATTTGCGCGGTTTTAATCTTTCCGATAAACCGAAACACATCGAAGATTACGATCTCGGTTATCTAATTGACGACGTAACAGGTTTGATCCGGCATTTCGGGCGCGAAAAAGCGGCGGTCATCGGACACGATTGGGGCGCGGCGGTCGCGTGGGCGACGGCGCAGACTTATCCCGAATATGTCTGGAAACTCGGCGCGCTTCAAGTTCCGCCTGCGGCAGTTTTGAAGAAAAACTTTTCGCTGAAACAATTGCTGGCGAGTTGGTATATGTTCTTTTTCCAAATTCCGGTTTTGCCCGAATTTTTGCTTCGATTAAATGATTATAAATTACTTGAAAACGGTCTGAAAAATTCGACCGCACAAAAGGGAATATTTACCGATAAAACCATTTTCGAATACAAAAAAGCGTGGAGCGAACCGAACGCATTGACATCAATGCTCAATTATTACCGTGCGAATGTTCTCACGCGGTTTTTTACGAAAACGAAAAATAACGAGAAAATAAAAGTTCCGACGTTTTTTATTTACGGCGAACAGGACACGGCGATCTTGCCGCAAACCGTGAAAAATATCGGCGAATTTATCGAAGCAGATTATGAGGAATTTCACGTCCCGACGAGCGGACATTGGGTTCAGCAGGAAGCACCGGAAGTTGTAACGGAGATTCTAAAAGAGTTTTTAGCTAAATAAAATTAACAATTATAAATTTTTCATTATTAATTAACCCGGAAAACTTGGTTTTTATCCGGAATAATTAACAATGAAAAATTAATAATTAAAAATGGAAGATAATCCAATTCTTGAAAAATCATTTGCATTTGCTTTACGAATTGTAAAACTTTACAGATATTTGGTTGACCAAAAACAGGAATTTGTCTTGAGCAAAGAACTTTTGATTTCGGGAACGCATATCGGAAAACATATTAAAGAAGCGACCGATGCGGAATCCCGACAGGTTTTTATTACTGAAATGGGAATTGCCCGCCGCAAAGCATCGGAAACCGAATATTGGTTGATGCTTTTATTTCAATCAGGACTTCTAAACGAGTCGCAGTATCAATCAATCGAAAATGACAGAACTGAAATAATCAAAATGCTGACTTCTATCGTCAAAACATCGAAACAAAATATATAGTAAAATTACAAAATTATGACTAACGAAACACAACCGATCAGAATTGAAACGGGCGAAGAAGTGGCATTTGAATTGATGAAATTTATCGCCGAAAAGGAAAACAAAGAACTCGGACAAGACGAAATCCGCGATTATTATCTGGATTTGTTTGTTGAATGTGCTGACGCGGTTTATAACGGCGAACGAACCACCGAAGAATAAAAATGGATATTATAAATTCCGAACAAGCTCCCGAACCCGTCGGGCTTTATCCGCACGCACGGCGCGTCGGTAACCTTCTGTTTTTGTCGGGTGTCGGTCCGCGCGAACGCGGAACGAAGAAAATTCCGGGCGTTGAACTGGGCGAAAACGGCAAAATCGTTTCTTACGACATCGAAACGCAGTGTCATTCGGTTTTTAAGAATGTGCGTCTTATTTTGGAATCGGCAAATTCGTCCTGGGAAAAAATTGTTGACGTAACGGTTTTCCTGACGAATATGAAAGACGATTTTCAGATTTACAATAAAATTTACGCCGAATATTTTGCAGATAATCAACCGTGCCGCACGACCGTCGAAATCAGCAGTTTGCCGACTCCGATTGCGATTGAATTAAAAGTCATTGCGACGATTGATTAACAATTACCGGAATTCCAACGGTCGAAACGTCTGCGATTCAAAAATTATTTCCGGCTGTTTCGGATTTTGGACGTAATTCACCGTGTTGAGTTGAATCGTCTGTGTAACTTTTGTTTTGCCGATCTGAAACATCGGCAAAGTCGTTTCGGCAGCTATCCAATTTTTTCCGCTCCATTTGAAATTCAGATTATTTTCAACTTCAAAATTTCCCTGCGGAACAGCGACTGTAATGTGCTGCGGACAATACAGCAAAAGATATTCTTCGCCGATCTGCTCAAGCAATGAAGCCATCAAAATAGTTTTATTGCTGCAATCGGATTTGCGCGTCATCAGAGTTTCGTTCGGGCGTTTTAATGTTTCGTTTCTTCCCAACGCTTCGTAATAATCGTATTCGATCTCTTTTGAAACAAAATCGAGGAGTTTCTGAATTTTCATCTCGCGCGTGGCGTTTTCCGGTAAATCTTTCAAGAGATTTTCAGCAAATCTTTCCAAACTCGGCTCGTTCGGTTTAGCGACAAATGCGCCGTGATTTCCGAATAAAATCGCTTTTCCGTCAATTTTCGGATTCGTCGCTGCCGCGATTCTGCCGCCGTAAATATTATCATTGTTAGAAAGTTCTAAAAGTTCCGGCAACTTTAATGTGTAAGTTGCTTCGGGATATGGAAACTCCAATTCCGTGTTTTTATCAAATTTCAGATTTTCAACCGAAGTCTTGAAAAAATATCCGGTTTCGGTAGATTTTACCAAAGAGTATTTATCGAGTTTAAATTTTTTATCGTCAATCAATTCGGCGTTTTCAATCTTTTGCGTATCAGTAATAAATTTATCAATCGCTGTTTTGAATTCATTTTCGCCGGATTCGGGCAGTGAAAAATAGACTTCCTTTTTATCTATCACGAATTTTTGAAGTCGCGCGTCGCCAAGTATCTGATTACGAAATTCTTCACCTGAAAAAGTCGGTTGAGCCAAAAGCATTACAATCGAATCGCGCGTTTTCCATTCGGCGATCTGCTCGTCGGAGATTTCCGGTTCATAGCTGATGTATTTCCAAATTCCATAAGCCGAACCGAAAGCCGCGATTATCAGGACGATGAAGATTATTACGAACTTGTAAGATGATTTTTGAGTTTCCTTGTTAAAAAGAGTGCTTTCCGCCATATTTTTATTGTCCCGAAATTTCTGATTTTAACGATTATGCCGAAAATCTATAATAAACTTCCTGCAAAAGTGTTGTAAATAAAAAAAGTGTTATTAGAATATGTTCTTTAAAAACCCGAAAAACTCTCTTCGCCGCCAACTTCAAATCAGGCTGCGGAATTGAATTTAATTTTGAGCGAAGTCTAACGAAAATAAATGTTGTAAAACATATTTGAAGTTTACTTACTTCGGTGTAGATTTGACCATTGCTTCCGTTGTCGCCGTCGTATTATTTGCAGAATTCGGTTGAGTCGGGTCAGGTGAAAGCCAACCGACTTGTTTTAAGAGATCAATTGCAAAACGAATCGGCACAGCCATATTTGCCGCTGTATTTCCGGTGAAAACTCCGAAATTTACGCCGATTACTTTTCCGCTCTGACCGAAAAGCGGCGCACCCGAACCGCCTTCCGCCGTTCGCGCGTCGTGAACGACACGTTTCGCGTCTAAATCCGTAATCGCGCCCTGAGTCGTTAAAGGAACAATTTTTTTCGTGTTCGCCAGATAATTTATAATACATTGCCGCGAACCGCTGCAGCGTGAGTTGATTGATTTTGCTTCATCGTCTTCGACCATCGCCAAAAGTCTGTCCGGTCCGTTCGGATAACCCATCGAAACAACGGTTTTTCCGACTTGTGCAGTTTGCGGTTCGGTTTCGAGCGGCAAAACCGGAAGATTCGACGGCATACTTTCGACCGGAATCGAAACGACCGCGACATCTTCACGATAATCTAATTTGCGGATTTTTAATGGAATCGGCTGTTCCGAATTCGGAAAATAAACGACGAGTTTTTTTATTCTGGCGCGTCCGTTCGCTTCTTTGATAACTTGTTTTATCAGATCGTCGTCGTTCCACGGCTGGACGACGTGGCGGTTTGTTACGATATAGCCGCCGCCGACGTGAAAACCCGTGCCGATAAAATCATATTCGAGCGGTGTTCCGTTTCCTTCGGTCGTCAAACCGCTGTCGGATTGTTCGTTTTGCGGCGGCAGACTCGGCGCATCACCTTCGTTAATCGGCATTTTTGGTTCTTCATAATAATCCGGTTCGTAAGATGAAGGATCGGGATAACGCAGAGTTTTCCCGTTTCTTTTGTCCACGAGATCGTAAACTCCGACTATCAGACATACGCCGCTTCCGTATTCGACGCGCATATTTTGTGCGAGCGAAACGGTTTTAATCATATCCTTGTTCGATTTATCAATCTCACCGATCTGGACGCTCGTTTCGCCCATTTTTTCTCTCAGATCTTGAATAGTTTTATTTTGTAATTCGGAAATTTCGCGGTTTTCGCGTAATTCGCTGTTGACAAGATAACCGATGTAGAAAATTCCACTGATAAAACCGACGACGAGAATAAGCGTAATCATCTTCGTCGTCCAACTAATCTCGCGTGACAGTTCGCGGACGAATTCTCGCAGGAAAACTTTCGCATCGTCGCGCTGCGGCGTGAATGCGGCTTCGAGCGCGGCATCTTCGATAAACGGCGCGATATGCGGTTGGTCGCGGTTGACGGCGATCAGCGAAGACTTTGAGGCAAACGAAAAAAAAGAAAATTCGATTTCGGTTTCACCGACGGAAACTTTATCACCGTCTTTGATAACGGCAAAACGGCGCATCGGTTTTTCGTTAAGCGTCAGATTCGCGTCTTTATCATATTTTAAGACGATGTAATTCTTGCCGCGTGCTTCGAGTTCGAGCAGAACAGTATTTTTTTTTAGTTTCGGCGAAATAATCTGCAATTCGCTTTTATCGTCCGAGCCGATGCTGATATGCTCGTCGGAAAAAAACTCCGTGCGTTTTTCTTCGCCGACTGAAATGTGAATGATAATACCGCGTTCCATTTAATACTTGGGATAATTCACTAAAATGCCCATTGCTATTCTATCACGAAGCAAAGCGGAAAAAATAACTTTACGCCGAAAAAAAATAAATGTTCTCGTATTTTTTTTCCTCGCGTGGCAAAATAAAATTTATGAGCGAACCGAAATTCATCGAAGACCGCGAAAAAATCGAAAAAAACGCACCCGTCACCGCCGCACCGATCAAGCGGCAGGTTTTCGTCTGTAACGGAACGGCTTGTGCAAAAGTCGGAAGCGCGGAAGTCAAGGCGGCGTTTGAAGACCAATTACAGGAAAAGAATTTACGCTGGGGCAAAGAAGCGAAAGGCAGAAACCCGAACGGCGAAATCGTCCTGACAGATTGCAGTTCCGTCGGTTTATGCACCATCGGCGCGGCGGTTTTGGTTTATCCCGAAGGCGTTTGGTATGCCCAAGTCCGCGCCAAAGATGTGCCGGAAATTATCGAAAAACATCTCATCGGCGGCGAGGTCGTTGAAAGATTAGCGGTGATTGATATGAGTGAAGAATTGTGAAACTTGATTATTCAAAACTCCAAATTACTTCAATATCTGAAGCCGTTATGCTCCAAATTACTCCATTTTGCCATTCAATATCGTGTGTGAACATCTTTTTGTTTTTGATTCCGTGGCTGTGATAAGGATCAAAATATAAAAACTGTTCATAACGCCACTCGTGAGACTCGTGCAAATTTCCTAAACTGGGAAGATTAAAGTCTAAAACTTCCATATATGTAACTTTAATATTTAAGTCACGCCAAGATTTGAATAGCAGTAATTCAATGATGCTTTTGTTAGTGCCGATACCAGTGATTGAGATGTTTTTGAGTTCGCCGTCGTGCGGTGATTTACTGTCAACTCCTCCAATCCAGTCAGAGTTTTCCATAACTTCAATAACTGATTCAGGAAATAACCATCTGTTTTTATCGAAATATTTTTTGTAAAGTGCAAATGCTACATCTGCATCTGCATCAAGTTGCGAACTTAATTTAAGCGACATAATTGTAATGTAAATAAAAAATAAATTAATAAGCCAACTTGATATAACGCATTCCTTTGGCGATCACGTTTTGGCGGCGTTTGACGCGCTTCGGGTTTTTCTTCGGGTTGAAAACATTGAGCGGCGAGGGAATCATCGCCGACAGATAAGCGGCTTCGGCGGGCGTTAGATTCGACGCGCTTTTTTTGAAATAATAACGCGATGCGGCTTCTGCGCCGTAAACTCCGTCGCCCCATTCGATGCAGTTTAAATAGATTTCGAGAATCCGTTTTTTCGAGAGTTGGCGTTCGAGAAAATATGTGTAGAGTGCTTCGCGCCCTTTGCGGAAAAATGAGCGTTCTTCGGATAAATACAAGTTTTTGGAGAGTTGCTGTGTAATGGTTGACGCGCCGCGTTTGAAACTCGGCATCGGCGGAATCCAATCGTTCGGGTCGTAGTCGCCTTCGGCTTTGGCTTCTTTTTCACCTTCCGTTTTGGCTTCTTCCCACGCTTTGTTGATCGCGTCCCAATCGAAACCGTCGTGTTCAAAAAAGTGCGAATCTTCGCCCGCGAGAACGGCTTTTTGCAGATTCGGGGAAATTTGCTCGATCGGCTGCCAGATCATCATTTTCTGCGGTTCGCGTCCTTCGCTTTTTGCTTCCGAGATTCGATATTCGATCAGCGAAGTCGTCGTCGGGTTTTCGGTCTGAAGTTTCGAGATGTTCGGAAAAGTAATCAGTTCATACGCCAGCCAGACGAGAACCGCGCCGAGCAAGATCGCAAATAAAAGTTTTGTCCAATACCACATACGGATTTTAGATTTCGGATTTCACGTTATCTTAACGATAACACATTAAATTATGTTCTATTTCGCGTATCAATCCCAAATCCGAAATCTAAAATCAAAGATCGGCGATCATATTCGCCGTTATCTTGCCGGAACTCATCACGCCGGGAAGTCCCGCGCCCGGATGAGTTCCCGCGCCGACGAAAAACAGATTCCCGATGTCTTCGCTCTTATTGTGCGGACGCAGCCACGCCGACTGCAGAAGTGTCGGCTCGACCGAGAACGCCGAACCGAGATAACTGTTTAAAGTATCTTCAAAATGAAGCGGATCAATGTAATGTTCGGTAACGATATGTTTCGATAATTCGGGCATATAATGTTTTTCGAGATAAGCAACGATCTTGTTCCGGTAATCTTTCGCGGCGGTTTTCCAATCAATTTTCCCGCCGAGATGCGGCACGGGTGAAAGCACATACCACGAATCACAGCCATCGGGCGCAAGCGACGGATCGGTCGCCGTCGGGCGGTGCAGATAAAGCGAAAAATCGTCGGCGAGAGTTCTTTTATCAAAGATTTCCGTCAGCAATTCGCGGTATCTGTTGCCCAAAATTATCTCGTGATGTGCGATGTCATCGTATTTTTTGTCCGTCCCGAAATAGAGAACGAACAAGGACATCGAATAAGTCAGACTTTTTATCTTCTTGTCCGTATTTTTCGTGCGGTATTTCGCCGGAATCAGATTCAGATATGTAAAAGCGATGTCTGCATTGCTGACAACCGCATCGGCTTCGAGAACGTCGCCCGATTTCATTTTCACGCCCGACGCTTTCCCGTCTTTGATTAAAATTTCTTCAACTTCCGCTTCGAGAAATATCTCGCCGCCGATGTCCATAAACAAATTGCACAGCGCATTGACGAGTGCGCCAGTTCCGCCCATCGCAAACCACACGCCGAATTTTTGCTCCAATTCGTGAATCATCGCGTAGATCGAAGTTGCCTTAAACGGATTTCCGCCGATCAAAAGCGGGTGAAACGAAAACGCCTGACGCAGTTTCTCGTCTTTGAAATAAGCGGAAGCGAATTTATAAACCGAACGATCCGAGCGCAGTTTTATCATCTGCGGCACGACCTTCGCCATATCCCAGACGCTCGAAAACGGTTTGTCTATCAGTTCAAAGCCGACGCGGTAGATCTCCTGCAGATCTTTCGCAAAACGCTTGTAGCCGTCCAGATCCAAACGGTTGATTTTGGCGATCTGTCTATGAAGATTCGCTTTATCGTCGTTGTAATGAAAAACCGTTCCGTCTTCCCAGCGAATGTTATAAAAAGGATCGAGTTTGACGAGTTCGACATAATCGCCCGTTTTCTTTCCGGCAATCGTAAATAACTCATCAATCAGCCACGGCGCGGTAATGATCGTCGGACCGCCGTCGAAAACAAAACCGTCCTGCTCATAAACATACGCCCGCCCGCCGGGTTTGTCGCGCTTTTCAATTATCGTTACCTGATGCCCGCTCGCCTGAAGACGTATCGCCGCCGAAAGTCCGCCGAATCCGCTGCCGATTACTACTATTTTCATTTATTATCTTAAAACGCTTTTTCTGAAGTGCGTAAATTATAGATTAGGAATTGATCGAAAGAAAAACAAGTTAAAGAAAGCAATCAAAAACTTGTATTTTTTTTGGAACTTTTGATGTTTGGACACCGGAAACCCCAATTATTTAACAGTTTTAATCTGCTTTGCTTTTTCCACCGTATTGAAAAAAACTTCTTTCACCGCACGAATCGTATTACTGTGAATTTCAACCGTGTCTTTTATATCTGCCGCGTAACCGCCGCTCATAACCGTTACGATCGGTGTTTGGTTTTCCTTTGCGAATCTTAAAACCATTTCATCTCTTTTCTTTAAACCGTCAAAAGTTAAACTGAGTCGTCCGAGTTTGTCTTTTTCAAACGGGTCTGCGCCGCCGAGATAGAAAATTATGTCGGGATCGTGCATAAAAATGCGCGGCAGTGCCTGTTCGAGCGTTTCGAGATATTCTTTGTCAGCGGTTTTATCGGGAAGTTCGATGTCGAGATTCGAGATTTCTTTGAACAAAGGATAATTTTTCGCACCGTGCATCGAAAATGTGAAAACTTCAGGTTCGTCTTTGAAAATAAACGCCGTTCCGTTGCCTTGATGAACGTCGCAGTCAACGATCAGAAATCTTTTCGCCAAGTTTTCTTTCTGCAAAACGCGGATTGCGACCGCGACATCATTTAAAACACAAAAACCTTCGCCGCGATCTGGAAAAGAATGATGTGTGCCGCCCGCGAGATTTGACGAAACGGTACCGTTTTCCAAAGCCGAACGCGCCGCGTTTATCGTGCCTGAAACCGCCAAAAGCGTGCGGCGGACGAGCGATTGCGACCAGGGAAGTCCGAGTTTGCGTATTTCTTTTGCCGTTAAAGTTCCGTCAATCAAACGAAACAGATAATCTTCGGTATGAACGAGCAGTAAATCTTCGATCGCGGCGCGTTCGGGGTCGAAAACTTCTTCTTCGGAAAGCGTTCCTTCATTTATCAAAATGTCGCGCACGAGTTCGAATTTCTTTATCGGAAAAACGTGACCTTCGCCGATGTCCGCGTAATAATAAGGTGAATAAAACAGACGATATTCGCTCATTCCGCTCAGAATACTATTTTCGCCTTCGTGATGCAAAAAAATCAGTCTTGAAAAATGTAAATCGGACTTTTCTCATTAATGGAATTGACACGCTAAAAGTCGTCAAATAAAATTGTCTTTATTGAAAACGATTTTCAATTTCAGTTTTTGATAAAATTTAATAATGCAAAAGTCTCCGGCGCGGCAACGCCGAAGACTTCAATTGCACAAATCTATACGCTGGTTACATATTCGTGTTGCGGATAGCGTGCTGTTTTATTTTAGCACGCCGCAGATAATCAATCCAAAATATCGGAAGTTATAACAGACAACTTTCGAGATTTTCTAATAAAAGATCGGTTGTTTCAAATTTTCCGCCCGCGAATTGTTTTAAGAACAAAATCGAGAAATTTAATGAAAGGAAAATTTAACAACAAACACAAAAACGGCAAGCGCAAAAGAAAACCGCGTTACTGGATACTTTCGGCGACGACGATCGGCATTTTAGTTGCTTACACGGTCGGCGGCAGCCGCGCGATGAACGTCGCTTATGTGAAAGACGAACACGCTGAAGTGACGCGGTTTTTGACGGACGACAACGACAAAAATTTAAAGTATTTTAATATTCCGGCGGGGAATTTAGAAGAAGTCGCGGCGGCTTTTGAAAAAGAGACGGGTTGGCGAATCGTCATTCCCGACAATCTTAAGACGGTCGCTTCGCCCGGAGTTTCCGGCGATTACACGGCGGAGCAGGCGTTGAAACAAATTTTGCGCGACACCGGAATTATATACAGTTTTACGGGAGCGAAAACGGTCACGCTGAAAATTCAGGACGTTTCGGCGACGGTCGAGGTCGAAGGCGAAGGTTCGTTGCTTTCGTCGCCGAAATATACCGAATCTTTGCGCGATATTCCGCAGACGATCAACGTCATTGATAAGGAAACGATCGAAGAACAAGGCGCGACGACTTTGCGCGATGTTCTGCGAAATGTTCCGGGAATCACGGTTGCGGCGGGCGAAGGCGGAACTCCGGCGGGCGACAATCTGACTTTGCGCGGTTTCAGCGCAAGAAACGATATATACGTTGACGGCGCGCGCGATCTCGGACCGCAGACGCGCGATCCTTTTAATCTCGAACAGGTCGAAGTCGTCAAAGGTCCGTCCTCGACGTTTTCCGGTCGCGGTTCGACGGGCGGCACGATCAATCTCGTGAGCAAAACGCCGCAATTCAATTCGCTTTACGATTTTTCGCTGATGCTCGGTTCGGATAAGACGAAACGCTTGACGGGCGATGTTAATATTCCGCTTGAAAGATTCGGTCTGAACGAACGCACCGCTTTTCGTGTGAATTTTCTGGTTCACGATTCCAAGTTTGCGGGACGCGACATCATCGAAAACGACCGTTGGGGAATCGCGCCGACTTTAACTTTCGGTCTAACGAATAAGTCTTCGCTGACATTGAGTTATTTTCATCTCGATCAAAATAACACGTCCGATTACGGAATTCCGTGGGTTCCGGCAACAAATAATATTCTGGTCGAATACCGCGACAAACCTGCGCCCGTTTCGCGTGACACTTTTTACGGTTTCAAGAACAGAGACCGCGAAAAATTAAAAGCCGATCTCGGAACGGTCGCGTTCAATTATTCTTTCAGCGACAATCTGAACTTGCGTAATCAGTTTCGTTACGGTTTTTCGACGCGCGATTCGGTGGCGACACCGCCGCGTTTTGTGAGTCCTGATTCGCTGGTAATTAACCGCGAAATGCGTGCGTGGTTTACGGAAGACGAAACTTTTGATAATCAGACGGATTTTTCAGCGCGATTTTCTACGGGAAAGTTTGAACATTCCGTGATTACGGGAATTGAGTTCACACGCGAAAACAATCTTCGCCGCCTGCGTTCCGCGCCGAATGAAACGACGAATTTATACGATCCGAATCCTTATGACGCTTACAACGGGACGATAATTTTTCTGCCGCAGGTCGGCGATATTACGGCGGATTCACAGGCGTTTTATATTTCGGACACGGTGAAACTGACGAAAAAGTTCGACATTTCAGGCGGTTTGCGCTGGGACAGATTCGACATTGACGGGCAGAGCGCGAGTAATTCGGGACTTACGCCGGTTTCGCGTGTGGATAAAATGTTGAGTTATCGTCTCGGCGCGGTTTACAGACCGATTCCGATCGGCAGTATTTACGTTTCTTACGGCACGTCCTTTAATCCGTCGCTCGAAGGACTTTCGTATGTCGTCGGCGACGATACGGTCGAACCGGAAAAAACTTACACGATCGAAGCCGGAACGAAATGGGATTTGTTCGATGCGCGTCTGCTTTTGACGGGCGCGGTTTTTCGGGTTGAAAAAACTAATGCGAGAACGCCGGGATTGCCCGGAGAACCGCTCGTCGTTTTGGACGGCAGACAGCGCGTTGACGGAATCGAACTCGGCGCGACGGGGAATTTTACACGGAACTGGAGCGTTCTCGCGGCTTATACTTTGCTCGCTGATAAAGTCGTCGAATCGAATAATCCGTCGGAAATCGGAAATCATCTGGCGAATACGCCGCGCAATTCGTTTAGTTTATGGACGACTTACCGTTTTCCGTTCCGCCTCGAAATCGGCGGCGGGGCGCGTTTTGGCGACAAGCGATTCAGCAACACGACGAACAATCGTTTTGTCGAAAGTTATTGGCTTTTGGACGCGACGGCTTCATATCGGATCAACAAATTCGTGGATTTGCGGCTGAATTTAAATAATATCACCGACAAATACTACTTCGACCGCATCACGGGCGGACAAGTAGTTCCGGGCGCGGCGCGGACGATTTTATTTACGACGAACTTTCATTTTTAAATTATTCGCGCAGATATAAAAATTATCGTCGTGTTTTTGAAAAGTGATGAATAAATGAAAAATTCACAGCTCTGACAAGATTTTCAAAGCTCTGATGGGAAATTCACGATTCCGAAGGATTTTTCACGACGTATATGGAAAATTCACGAATTGATTCTTAATAAACATTGCCCGCGAAATATGTGAAAGGATGCGAAACTTTTGTATTAAATTTTTTTTAGCATATTTCGCATATTTTGCGGGTAAAGATAAATAAAATGCTTTTACAGATACCGGACGTTTTAACTGCTGAACAAGCGTTGAAATATCGAAACAATATAGAAAATGCCGAATGGATTGACGGCAAAGTTACAGCGGGACATCAATCAATGCGGACGAAGAATAATCGGCAATTGCCGGAAAATCATCCGCTTTCGCTGGAAATGGGCGAAAAAATTCTCGCCGCGCTCGAAAGAAATTCGCTGTTTATGTCGGCGGCTTTGCCTTTGAAGGTTTTCCCGCCGCTTTTTAATCGTTATGAAGGCGGGCAAAGTTTCGGAAATCACGTTGATAATGCGATAAGACAAATCCCGAACACGCCGCACCGCGTCCGCACCGATCTTTCGGCGACGCTTTTTTTAACGAATCCGGCTGATTACGAAGGCGGCGAACTCGTTATCGAAGATACATACGGCGTTCATAAAATAAAATTGCCCGCCGGAAATATGATCTTATATCCGGCGACGAGTCTGCATAATGTTCGTCCGGTCACGAAAGGCGCGCGGATCTCGTCGTTTTTCTGGATTCAATCAATGGTGCGCGACGACGGGCAAAGAACGATTCTTTTCGATCTCGATTCATCAATTCAGAGAATCGCATCGGACGCGCCCGAACATCCGTCGGTTACGCAACTGACCGCCGTTTATCATAATTTATTGCGCCAATGGGCGGAAACTTAAACAAATCAGGAAGTAAAAAAATGGAAAATAACAACGAACTAAACAAACAGAAAAATACGCAAAGTTTACGAATTTGGTGCTGCGATCACTGCCGCGAGGTTCATTTCAAAGCGCAAAATGTTATGTTAAATTTTACAAAGGATGAATTTACCGAACTGACGCACAGCGTCAATGAGATTTTTCAACAGCAATTCGGCAGTCTCGAATTTTATAACCTGATAAATCTAATCGCTAAAGATGAAAATATTCTGGTCAGCGATACGGTTTCCTAAAAATTTATAACAATGAGAAAATTTCGCAAAATTTTATTTTGGACGCACTTGATTGCGGGCGTTTTAGCCGGAATCTTTATTTTTATAATGTGCGTTTCGGGCGCATTGCTTTCGTTTGAACCAAATATTCTGGAATTTGCCGAAAGCGGTTCGCGTTATGTTCAAACGCCGTCGAATGATGCCAAACGTCTTTCGATCAGCGAGATCGTCGAAAAGATCAAAGCCGCAAAACCCGACGCGAAACCTTCGAATATCACTCTGCAAAACGATGCAAACGCGGCGGCGATAGTTTCGATGGGACGCGAAGGGCAATATTACGTTAATCAATACACGGGCGAAATCACGGGCGAAGGCGCGAAAGGCTGGCGTTCATTTTTCCGCTTTGTAGAGGACGCGCACCGCTGGCTCGCGCTTCCCGGAAGCGGTCGCACCGTCGGCAGGGAATTAAACGATGCGGCGAACGTTTTATTTCTTTTCCTCGCAATTTCCGGTCTTTATATATGGTTTCCGCGAAAACTCGCGTGGAAAAGTTTCAAACCCGTTTTATGGTTTAAACGCGGTCTGCGCGGGAAAGCGAGGAACTTTAACTGGCACAACGTGATCGGTTTCTGGACTTCGCTCGTTCTCGTAATTTTAACGGCGACGGCGATTGTGATGTCTTACGGGTGGGCGAATAATCTTGTCTATACTCTGACCGGAAACGAACCGCCGCAAGGACGGCAAGCACCGCCGAACGCCGGACGCGGTGAAGAAAAAGAAACGCCGCAAAATTTGCCGGAAAATCTCGAACAATTATGGGCAAAAGCCGAAAATTATACGAATTGGAAATCAATCGGTCTGCGTCTTCCTGTCGAAAAGCAGGCGAATTTTACGGTTGAGGAAGGAATTTACTGGAATAAGTTCGGGCGTTCGAGCCTGACAATTGATACACAAAGCGGCGAAGTCGCTAAATGGGAACCTTACGGCGAACAAAATTCCGGCAGACAGCTTCGTTCGTGGGTGCGCTTTACACACACGGGCGAAACCGGCGGTTTTATCGGACAAGTAATCGGTTTTATCGCTTGTATCGGCGGCGCGTTTTTGGTTTGGACGGGATTTTCTCTTGCTTTGAGACGTTTGCAAAATTGGCGTTCGAGAAGTAAATCTTAAATTTAAAAGAGAAGTGCGGCAGATGTCTCGGGAACATCTGCCGCGAATTTAGGCGGAAGGGAATTTCTGTAGGCAAAGCGGAGCGGATAGGCAAAAAGGCGGATTTATTGGGGCAGGGTAGTTGTGCTAACGAATTAACTCTCCGCTAAGTTTGTTAATTCGACGGCACGAAAACTTTTTCATTAGGACGGCTCAGACCGATCTTGCGTGCTTCCAATCCGATCGTGTGCGCGTCGTTCTTAATCTTGTGTATTTCCTGTTGTATCGCCAGGTTTTCAGTTGTCAATGTTTCGACTTGAGTTTTATATTGCTCGTTTTGGCTTAATTCCTGCCGCATATCCGAGAATGCACGGAAGTTTATCGCTAAGCACACCATAAAACTTATCGAAACTATCACCGTAAAAGTGAACCAATTTTTCGTTCCTTGAGCGGCGGGCTTCGCGGTTTTAACGCGCGGGCGTTTTGCTTTTGAAACGGCGTAACCGTTATTCCAGTAAGTAGTTGCGACCTTGTTCAATTAAATCCTCCAAGTCTTGTTTATTTTCCGATTCGGCGTAAATTCTAACCAGCGGTTCGGTTCCCGACGGACGCATCAACATCCAACTTCCGTCCGTGAATTCAAACTTCACGCCGTCAATACGGTTTATTTTTTCAATCTTGCGCCCGCCGATCTCCGTCGGCTCTTGGGCAAGTTTTTCAGGCAAACTTTCTTTGACTTCATCGGTCAGCTTCACGCCGATTCTGGCTGATTCCAGATTTCCGATTCGGTCTGTCAATTCTTTCCATTGCTCGGTCAGCGTTTTACCGCGTGCCGCGACCGCTTCGATTGCGAGAAGACAGGCTAAAATACCGTCTTTTTCAGGGAAATGTCCCTTGATGGAAAGTCCGGCGGACTCTTCTCCGCCTAAAATAATCTTATCTTCATTTATCAATTCGCCGATAAACTTAAAACCGACCGGCGTTTCGTATAATTCGAGTCCGCGATCTTTAGCAACTCTGTCAACCAAATTCGTTGTGGCGACACTTCGCGCAATGCCTTCCGTCCAACCGCGGCTTTCCGCTAAATAATCTGCAAGCAACGGAATCAATTGGTTCGGCGTGATAAATTCGCTGTTCGCATCAATTACTCCGAATCTGTCGCCGTCGCCGTCCGTCGAAATACCGAGCGTCAAGTTCTTTGATTTAACGGTTTCCCGCAATTCGTCCAAATGCTCTTCGCCGGGTTCGGGCGGCTGACCGCCGAATAAAACGTCGCGCCAATCGTGGATCGTTTCGACTTCTAAACCGTGGTCGCGCAATATCTTATCGAGATAACCGCGTCCCGTTCCCCAGAGCGCGTCGTAAGCATATTTGCCGTTCGCTTTCGAGATTACGTCGAAACGTATTTTAGTTTTCAAATCGTCCAGATAAGCCGGACGCGGATCAAAATTTTCAATCTTTCCGCCGCTTGCATCTTCTGCAATGGCGTTTTCTTCTATTAACTTTTCAATCTGCTTCGTAACTTCCGGTAATGCCGGTGCGCCATCTGCTGTCGAGAACTTGATCCCTTGATATTCCGGCGGATTATGCGAAGCCGTAAAATTCAGCCCGCCGATAGCTTTCTGATTTCTGATCGCGTACGAAATAGTTGGTGTAGGAGTTAAACCGTCGCATAATAAAACGCGAAAACCTTTTTTCTTGGCGATTTCGGCGGCGAATTCAGAAAATTGTTCGCCCATAAACCGCGAATCGTGTCCGACGATCAGCGTCTGTAAATTTTCGCCCGAATCTTTTTTCAAATAACTGCAAATTGCTTCTACAACAATCTCAACTTTATCAAAAGTAAACTCTTTGGCAATTATCGCTCTCCAACCTGATGTTCCGAATCGAACAGACATATATTTTTTGAAGTTAAATTTTAGTTCACTTCCTAATTTTTTTATAGTGTAAAACTTTTTCAGTAAAACTACTCGTTAAAAAAGAGTTTGGTGTGCTAAAGCAATTATGAAATTATCACAGGAATTTTACGATGTAAAGTTTTTTTGTTGGGTTTTTAACTTATCTGTTATCAATGGTTTGGAAGGTTTAGCTCAAGTAATGGTTAAAGACACTGCTTAAATGTGAACAAATGGTGAACGATAATCCAGATATGTGAAATTAGTTACAAAGTCCTTTATAGACGGCACAAAAAATCATTTCAGTTATAAAAAACTGTGGAAAATACTTAAACACTAGCTTAATCAGGGGTTTTGTGTTTAAGATATACTGCTTTGTGTCATTTTGCAACATAATAGATTTATAATAACCGTTCGTGTCATTAAGCTACAAATATAAATATCAATAAATCAGACTCAAACAATTGTATCTGATGTTATTGCAGTATTTACGGTAGTAACGCTTTGGTGGCACAAATTTTGCCTATATATAAGAAAGAGACGAACGGGACTTTGATTGATGCAAACCGTAATTATCTCGTGAAATAATACTATTAAATTCTAAATTTGCAGATAAAAACAGTCAACTACCAACCCGTATAAATAATCGAAAATTTTATTTACTTGGAGAAGAAATTATAATGAGACCTATTAAACACTTTGAAAAAGGCTTGACATACGTCGCCAAAGGCGCGTTCAAGGCAATCAGATCAGTCAATCAATTTAAACCGAACGAATCATTCACGCCGAAATGGTCGGACAAACCGCTTTTGAAATCTTGGCAGAAAACAAAGCCGACGCTCGGTTTTCCGCGTAAGACGGATTCGCTCTGCCCGAACTGTGTGATCGAAGCGCGCGAAGAAATTTTAAGCGGCAAGCGCGACGTCTCGACGCTTGTCAATGAAAAAGTCGGCGAAATCAAAGCCGAGATCATCGAGCGCGACGGACAAATTTGGATGATCAAAGATTGCCCGGAACACGGACATTTTGAAGATTTGATGGCGATTGACTCCAAGTTTTTGGCTCATATCGAAGCAAATTTCCCGGGACGCGACATTCAGGCGCATAACGACGAAGAACTTCACAATCACGGCAGTTCAACCATCAAATACGGACGCGGCGCGGTTTTGACCGTTGATTTGACGAACCGTTGCAATATGATGTGCGACCCGTGTTTTATGGACGCGAATCAGGTCGGATTCGTTCACGAACTTTCGATGGAAGACGTGAAGGAAATTTTGGACAACGCAATCTCGATCAAACCGCGCCGCCAAATGTCAGTGCAGTATTCGGGCGGCGAACCTACTTTGTCCCCGCACTTTTTAGAAGCGATTCGTTATGCGCGCAAAGTCGGCTACAACTCGGTGCAAGCCGCGACGAACGGAATCGAGTTTGCGAAATCGAAAGAATTCTGCCGCGAAGCCGCTGAAGCCGGACTTCGTTTCGTCTATCTGCAATTTGACGGAATCGGCAACGACGCGAACTCGCACAGACAAGTTGGAAATTTATTTGATGTTAAATTAAGAGCAATCAACAATCTGCACGAAGCAGGCGTTGACATCGTTCTCGTTACAACACTCGTCAATGGCATCAACAACGACCAAGTCGGTTCAATCGTTCGTTTCGCGCTCGACAATCCGAAAAAAGTTTCATTTGTGTCATTTCAACCCGTCTCGTTCACAGGACGCGACGAACACATCACCGAACAACGCCGTCTACAACAACGATATACGCTGTCGCATCTGGCGCAAGACGTTCAGAAACAGGTCGGAATCACCGAACCGACGCGCGATTGGTTCCCGCTTTCATTGATGGGCGCGTTCGCCGATTTCGCTGATCTCGTTCACGGACCGGAAGCCGATTGGGGACAAGTTTCCTGCGGCTGTCACCCGAACTGCGGTGTCGGAACTGCCGTGATGATTAACAAAGAAACCAAGGAAATGGCACCTGTACCGCAATTCTTGAACATTCCGGGACTCGTCGAAGATATGAAACATATCACCGACACGGCTCGCGGAAAATGGTTCTCGAATTTGATGATGGGCTTGGCGTTATTGAAAAACTATAATCCCTATGGCGCACCGAACAGTTTGACGCTCGGCGGAATCTTTGCGAAGTTCGATAAATCTTTCGGTTTGTCTGGAAAGGATTACGGAAAAGTTGACGGCACGAGAACTGTCGAAGACATCGAAAAACGCCGTCAAGACCCTTGGAACTTCCTGTTCATCGCGGGAATGTGGTTCCAAGATTTGTTCAACTACGATTTTCGACGCACCGAAATGTGCATCATTCCTTACGGAACGCAGGAAGGCGAAATTTCCTTCTGTGCATACAACACGGGAATCGGCTGGAGAAACATCATCGAGCATATGCACCAAAATGCGACGGTCGCTCAATGGTATAAAGAACACGGTCGCCACGAAGTCTTCGCGCGTGACAAAGAAGTTACCTTGGACAACTCGGCTCACGAGCTTATCTTAAATGAAGTTGACCTGGCTCGCCCGGACAAACCGGAAATGGAAGGACCGAAAACCGCCGCCGAAGAAATGCAGATGATGAAAAAACTCTATCAACAAATGGTGATGGAAAAAAACAGCATCAAAGGCGAAAGTTTAGTCCAGATCGGCGGCATCAAACGCGCTAAAAAAGCCGATACGAACGCATCGAACAACTAATATAAAATCCTGTCTTGCATAAGACACTCGGCGGAAACGATTCGGGCGAATCGTTTCCGCTTTTTTACTTTTACAAAACGGTTTAGTTTATTTTTTCCTGATAGATGATTGTTACGTCAGGATAAATATCTCTTTCCGAATTTGTTGCGTCTTCTATTGTTCTGACGAAAATTCGATGACTTCCGATTCCGTTGCCGGTCAAAAATGTTTTGAGTTTCCCGGCTTGGACTTTTATTTTTGCAATTTGTGTCTTTTTTCCATATCTCGGAATTTCAATTTGTAAATAAGCCGTTTTTTTATTTCTGAGTGTTTGGTATATGTTGCTTTTAACTTTTTCATAAAGTTCGGGAGTTAGTAAAGAACCTGTCGGCGAAGGAAGCGGTGGCGACAAAAGCATACCGTCGTTCACCTCTTCAAACCAATAAGTAAAATTGTGAACGGTTAAATTGTCATAATTCTCAATTTCAACGAAAGCCGGGAAATCGGCGTTTGATGGAACAAACCAAAATTCAGTATTCGGTTGGCTGATAAGTTTGCATCCTTTATCGTTTCGCAGAAAATATATTTTTGAATCGGGAATTTTGACGGCAAGTGTTTTCTTAAAATACTCGATATGCTGATTTACTATCTTAACGGCAAATTTCACACCGAGAGCATTTGCAAAAGCAATCGGCAGCGGATTAGCCGAACAAACTCTCATAGCAAAAAACGCATTCGGGTCTTTTGTAAATTTATCTGCCGCATTTTCTATCTCGTGGTAAAGTCCGTCAGGGTCTTCGGTGGCGGGCGTATATTGACCTATCAGCGTCGCGTTAGGTTGACTAAATCCGGTTTGACAAAAGCCGATTAAAATAAAAACTAAACATACAAAATATTTCATAACTAACTTTAAAACTTGTAATAGCCGGTTACTTAAAGCATTTAACAGGACTTTCAGGACTCAATACGGGAATATACCAACTTAGCGCAGGATTTTTGGCTCTCTCTTTCGGATCTAATTGATTTCGCAAATCATCCGGCGCAACTCCGCTTCCTCCGGTTGCATTTGAACGATAATACTGCACAAATTCCTTTTTCATAAAAGCAAAGTGAAATGTTCCGAACACGCCGTCATAGCCGGAGTAATATCTTTTTGTCGTGTCGGTTTCCCAACGATTTGTTGTTCCGATAATATCTCTGTTCTTCAACAAAACTTTGCTGATTGGATTTCCGTTTTTATCTACAAATTTTGATTCGTCTTTCTGTCTGGTTTTATGATCGTCGGGAGTTGTCAGAAGAAGATGTTTGTTGTCGGTAAACTTTGATCCCAAAGTTACTAAATCTTTAATTATCAGAACTATTTGGGTGTTTCTCAGCAATATCATCACATTCCAAAGTCCGAAACCTTAATAATAACTGATGTTACGCAAAAAGTAGAAAATGAGCAAAAAGAAATGATATTTTGAAAAGGTGGAAAACTTATTAGATTTATACACCGATTATTTAATTTCGAGTTTTGGGCAGACTAGTGCAACCGGGCTTTCCCGGTTAGTGGACAATGAAATCAAGCACGATAGTGTGACGCGGTTGTTGAGCAATTCTGATTTCAGCAGTAAGACTTTGTGGCAAACGATCAAACCGCTGGTCAGAAAACATCAGGCGGAAGATGCTTGTTTGATTTTTGATGATGTCATTATCGAGAAAGCCTACACGGATGAAAACGATTTGATATGTTGGCACTGGGATCATTCAAAGAAGCGGAACGTCAAAGGAATCAACATCTTGAATGCGTTTTATCATAGTTGGAAAGATGGGGAAAGTGAGCCGTTACGAGTGCCTGTGGCTTTTGAAACGATCAGGAAGACGATTCGCTTTTGTGATATGAAAACGAAAAAAGAGAAGCGCAAAAGTGATATTTCAAAAAATGATTTGATGCTCCGAATGATTGCCCAAGTAATCAATAATGGCTTGCTGTTCAAATACATTATTGCCGACAGTTGGTTTGCAAGTGTGGCAAATATGAGGTTTATCAAGCAGAAAAAGAAGATATTCATTTTTGATATGCAGAGCAATCGGCTGGCGGCTGTCAGTGAAGCCGAGCGAAGAGCGGGAAATTGGACAAGAATAGATGAATTGAAAACACCGAATAATAAACCTGTGGAGGTTTGGTTAAAAGACTTGGAATTTCCAGTCTTGTTGACCAAACAAATCCTTACAAACAAAGATGAACGGGCAGGTTACAGATTTTTGGTGAGCAATGATTTGAGTTTGACTGATGACCAACTGACAACAATCTACAAAAAAAGGTGGAGCGTTGAGGAATATCACAAAAGTCTGAAACAAAATGTTTCAATCGCCAAATCGCCAACGCGGACGGAAAAAACGCAAACGAATCATTTATATGCTTCGATGTTGGGATATATCAAATTAGAAAAGCTGAAATTCGTCACCAAGATGAATCATTTTGCCCTGAAAACCAAAATCTACACGCAAGCCTTGAAAGCTGCTTTTAAGGAATTGAGCAACTTGAAATCAGTGGCTTGTGCGTAACATCAGTAATAATATGTTAGCGCAATTCCTTTAATACCTGCGGTAGCTCTAACTTGCGCCCCGATATTTTTGGTAAGCCAGTGTTCTCCGTCGTGTGTTCCGCCAAATCGGAGAGAATCTTTTATTCGCCCGAATGCGATACTCGGATCAATACCTCTATCTTCCTCTGAACCAACCATTTCGCCAACATATGGTCTTGGATCATTGACAATAATGGGAATGCGAATACGCTCGATTTTCAGATACAATTGTCTGAGTTTATTTACATCAAGCGGAATGGGAATGGTATATGAAGAATTATCTGTATTTAATCGAATCTGCACAATATCTATCATAGAATATCCTTGCTTATCTTGGATTAAATTTTTTATTTGATCTAATGATAAAGCCTCGACAAATTCCGCATTAGCGGCAGCCATAAAGCCAATATATATAGAGGAAAGTTGATCTAAAACTTCAACAATAAAATTAGGACGATCAATGAACTTTATCAAATCCTTGCCTAATTCCCGATACCAAACAAAATTACTGCTTCGCCTGTTCTGATAACTTTTAATCAGATTTGCCGCTTCCGCCGAACCGTCTGTCGGAATGAATATGTTCGAAGGAAAGAATTTACGCATACTTATGCCGCCGCTAATGAATTTTGTTCTAAGTGATTGTAGTGTTCTTTGAGTTACAAAGTCAAATAATTTTAAGATATGGGATATTTACGTTCAAATCGGCGGCATCAAACGCACGAAAAAAGCCGATTCAAACGCGCCGAACAATTAACAGCAAATCCTGTCTTGCATAAGACACTCGGCGGAAGCGGTTTAGGCAAATCGTTTCCTCTTTTTTTATTTAGGCGGATGATTGAAAATGATTTCCGGCGGTCACTCCGTTATTTCCGGTATGAGTTCCATCTTTTCCGGCGTGAGTTCCGATCTTTACGGTATGAGTTTGAATTTTTACGTTCGGAATATTTAATTATTCAGAAAATGGACGAGGCGTTTTTTCAAGTCATCAATTGTTTTCGTTTCACATTCCCAAATCGTCAATATCTTCCAGCCTTCTTTTTTATACGCTTTTAGATTTTCTTTGTCTCTTGCGACATTACGAAAGCGTTTAGTCTGCCAGTATTCGACATTCGTTTTCGGCGTAACATTTCCGCGCTTGCAGTCGTGCATATGCCGGAAACAGCCGTGAACGAGAATTATTTTCCTGTGGCGCGGAAGAACGATGTCGGGTTTGCCGGGAAGTTTTTTGTCGTGAAGCCTGAACCGATAACCCAAACGATGAACAATCGAACGGACGATCATTTCCGGTTTCGTATGACGGCTTTTGATCGCCTTCATATTCCGCTTTCGCTGTTCGGGCGTAAGATTATCAGCCATTAAGCAGGTCTTTCGTGATGGACGATTTCGGAATTCGCGCCCGTGATGATAAGTTCGCCCGTCCAGCCGCCAAAATTTCTGAAATTAATTTAAGAATCGAAGCAATTTTTTTCGAGTTTCGGCAAATCTTTTACTTCGCATTCCCAAACGGTGAGAATCTGCCAGTCTTGTTTTTTTAAATCTTTATTATGCTGTTTGTCGCGTTCGACGTTGCGTTCGAGTTTCGGTTTCCAGTAATCGAGATTGCTTTCCGGCATATTTGAACGCTTGCATCCTTTGTGCTGATGCCAGAAACATCCGTGAACGAATATCACGGCGTTATGTTTTTTGAGAACTACATCGGGTTTTCCGGGCAGAGTTTTAACATTTTTTCTGAATCTGTAACCCAACCGATGCAGAAGCGAACGGACAATAATTTCCGGCTTAGTGTTCACGCTTCGGATGCGCGACATATTTTCGCTTCGATGTTTTGGTGAGATGTAAGTTTATGAAAGGTAATCCGCAACAATTTCTTCAATCTGCGCTTTCATCACGACATAGCCTGTAATTTTATTTACGAAATCCCGAACATCTTTTTTGTTTTTGCAATCCGTAAAAATATCGAATTTCCCGCCCAATAAATCTTTGATATTTTCCGCCTCAATATTCTCAATATCAAGATAATTTGAAATATCGTCTTTGTAATAATCGGCAAAATTATTTGGGTTTTCTTCCAAAACTTCCTTTAGCCATTCAAATTGTTCTTCCAAGGTTGCCATTTGATATTCTCCGATAAAAATTCAATGACAGGCTTTTGGTTGTGGATTTGTTTTTTCAGTTTCAGGTTTTTAATCGGATTTTGCGTTATCGAAAAGAGAGGTGAATTTATCAGATCACTCACAACGACCACAAAATACTCATCTTTGAATTCATTTGCTCGATGATATTCTTTTTCCGTAAAGCGAATGCTTCCTGACCTTGTTCTTAATCCTTTAACCTCGATCAAAAAATAACTTTCATCTGGAAAATCCAACTGAAAATCGTATCCGTCGCCATAAAGTCTGGCATCTTCAATGCTGCCGCGTTTGAACGGAGAAATCAATTTATAATTGGATTTAAAGTATTCCTCGGCTTCTTGTCCCGTTTCTTGCATTTGTCTGTATTTAGATTGAGCAATCGGTTTTATCGAAGATTGAAAGTCAGTAATTTTGAGGTCTTGATTTAGATAAACCTTTACGATATTAGCGAAGGTTTCAACTTTTTCGTTTCCGAAAAGTCCGTCAATCAAAATGAATCTATGTTTATAATGCTCTTTTTTCTGCCACCACCCGCTTCGCAGATTCGGGAAAAAAGGATCAAGCATATCCTGACGATTTTTTACTGTTCCGGTTGTGTCCGCAACTTCTTTATCAACCAAAAATTTATAAAATGCGGATTTTGTATTGAATCCGAATTGCTTGATAAATTCTTTATCAAATTTAGCTAAACCATAACCGATCATATTGAGAATGTCATAGTTTTCGTGTTTTTGACTCATACGTTTTTGTTCTTTTATCGCGTAGCGATTTTATGAATTTAGCCGTGCGTTTCAACGCACGGTCGATTAGATAAAGATTTCCGTCGCGTCAGCGACGACTGAACATCAACCGAACAAATAATTTTTATCGTAGTCAATTTCGTGAAGTTCCAGAAGTTCAATATATTCATCTTCAAAAGATTGTTTCAAATGATGCTGGCGTTGGGTTTTAATATATTGTATTACTTTCGGCGCAGATGATTTATTGACCGTGAAAACTCCAAAGCCGTCTTGCCACGCAAACATTCGTAAATTCGTAAATTCTTCGTGAATCCATTTGGAAGATTCACCTTTTAAACACTGTGCGATTTTGCTCGGCGCAATAACAGGCGGTGCCATAATCAAAGCGTGAATGTGATTTTCAATCCCGCCGATCTGTATAGCTGTTAATTTATGTTTGCGGGCAATTCCGCCGAGATATGCCCAAACTCGGTTTTCAATGTCCTGATGAATAAAATTTTTGCGGTGTTTCGTGCTGAAAACAAAATGATAAAACAGATGTGAAAATGTATTTGCCATAATGCTCAATCGTCGCTGACGCGACGGAATTTGTTTTTTTATCATCCCGTGCGTTGAAACGCACGGCTAAATTCAAATGTCGCTACGCGACTAAAACCAATCAACAATTTAGCGGAATTAATTTTCTAATTCCGTAATCGTCGCGGATGATCGGCACATTATGTCCGCCTGTTCCCATATTTGCGGTTAATGTCGGGCAGGCGTTGCTTTTGTTTTCCATTACGTAATGCCTGCGCCATTGATAGATCGTGTCGCGTGATGTGATTGATTCGTTGAGTTCTTCGTAATATCTGTGCGTCGGATGATAATAATATTTATCCGGCTTTTTATCCTTATCGAGAAAATCGTGAATCGTTTTTGTCAATTTCATCTTTTCGGGGAAACTGAAATCAAAAGGATTTTTAACCTTTCCACGTTGGAAACCGGCGATAAAAATTCTTTCTCTCGTTTGCGGAACATTTGCATAATTTAACGAATCGAGAACTTGGGCAAAAATTTGATAATCCAGTTTTTCGTCTAAAACTCTCTGTATTGTTGCAAACGTATTTCCGTTGTTGTGATTTACCAAACCTTTCACATTCTCAAGCAAAAATGCCTCCGGTTTATGATGTTTAAGAATCCGCGCGACATCATAAAATAAAGTTCCGCGTGTATCTTCAAAACCTTTCCGATAACCTGCAACGCTGAATGCCTGACAAGGAAAACCTGCTAACAAAAGATTGTGTGCGGGAATATCGCGGGCTTTAAATTTTGTAATGTCGCCCCACGGTCTCTCATTGAAATTGGCAATGTAGGTCAACTGAGAATTTTTATCCCATTCGGAACTGAAAACGCATTCGCCGTAAGGCTCGAAAGCCAGCCGAATTCCGCCGATACCTGCAAAAAGGTCTATAAATTTCATTATGTTATTGTATCAAAAGTTTAATTAAATACCTCAAATTGTGAAATTTCGTAGACCGCCGACATTTTCCGCTAAAAACCAATCGGGCAAGAAATAATTAAGACATCAATGCCGTATTGATAAAGCGGACCATAAACGCCGTCAATGCCTTTCTGCTCGCCGACGATAGAAAAATCGTTGCACGGGAAACCGAACGCCAGCGCATCAATTTTAGAAATTTTTTCGAGTTTTTCCTCAAGTCCGAGTTTTCTAATATCTCTGTGAACGACTGATTTCGAACTGTCGGGGCAAATGATAAAGGCTTGAAGGAATTCACACAACTTTGGGGCGACAAATTAAATTGTAACTTGCCGCACTTTTAGACGCGAAATTATATTTATCCGCCGGAGTTTGTTGTCCGGCGGATTTTTTATTTTGATCTGTCGCCCTTCATTATTCCGGCAGATGGATGTTTTTTGATTCGTCAATGTCGGGAGTTGAAGTATCGTCAACGGGTTTGTCGCCGGCGCATCTGCCGTCAAATTGGCGTTTATCGTTTTTTATATCTTCGATGAAAAACGCGTCGTTACTGGAAACTTCGACCCCGCGACGAAGCGTTTAGCTCTGTCATCGAGTCGAGCGTGCAAATCCTGGCGGCGATTGACGGCGAATTCGTCCGCTGCTTTCGTTGTCTGCGCCGCTTGCATCACTTGATTGTTGCCCGTCTGTTGAGTTTGCAGATTGGCAATCGAAATAATATCAACGAGCGGTTTGTATAAATTGCCCATCGAACTGACAATGCGATCAAGTTGCCGAACTTCGAGACGCTTTTTATATGACCTGTTTCAGACATAAGAAATGTAATCCTCCTTTGGGTGTGATCAAAATATAAAATTGTGCAATTTCAAAATAATTTAAATTAATGGAATGATTGTTGTCAAGCGAAACCGCAAGTCTTTCGACGATTAGACGGAAATTACTTAACCGGCGTTTCAAATTAAAAATAGAAGTTTGAAGCGGGAATTTCCGGGGCTGTCTTTTCCGGCACAAATATAAAAGCGAAAACTACCCGTCGAGTAATTTTCCGCTTTTATAAATTTCGCCGGATTCGATTCTCAGCTGCCGTTCTATGCCTTTAAAAGTTGACGGGCGATAACCAGACGCTGAACTTCGCTGGTGCCTTCGCCGATGGTGCAGAGTTTTGAATCGCGCCAGTATTTTTCCGCCGGATAATCTTTGGTGTAGCCGTAACCGCCGTGAATCTGGACGCTTTCTTCGGAAACTTTGACGGCGACTTCCGAGGCGTAGAGTTTCGCCATCGCCGATTGTTTGTTGACGTTTTTGCCTTCATCTTTCATAAACGCGGCTTGCAGCGTCAGAAGCCGCGCCGCTTCGATCTGCGTTCCCATATCGGCGAGTTTAGATTGGATCATCTGAAATTCGGCGATCGGTTTGCCGAATTGGACTCGCTCTTTTGAATATTTCAACGCGGCTTCAAACGCGCCTTGGGCGATTCCGACGCTCAAAGCCGCGATCGAGATTCGTCCGCCGTCCAAGATTTTCATCGCCTGATAAAAACCTTCGCCTTCGTTGCCGAGCAGATTTTCCGCCGGAACTTTGCAATCTTCAAACACGACCGACGCAGTTTCGCTTGCTCTCATTCCGAGTTTGTTTTCCTTGTGATCGGAGCGAAAACCTTCCATTGTTTTGTCGAAGATGAACGCCGAAATTCCTCTCGTGCCTTTTTCTTTGTCGGTTACGGCGACCGCGACGCAGGTGTTGCAGCTAATCGCGTGAGTGATGAAATTTTTCGAGCCGTTGACGACATAATGACCGTTTTCACGAACGGCAGTCGTGCGCGTTCCCGACGCATCAGAACCGGCTTGTGCTTCGGTCAAACCCCACGCGCCGAACGATTCGCCGTTTGCGAGCGGCACGAGATATTTTTGTTTCTGCTCTTCCGTGCCGAACATATAGATGTGATTCGAGCAGAGCGAATTGTGCGCGGCGACCGACAGCGCAACCGAACCGTCAACTCGTCCGAGTTCTTCGATAATGGTCGCATATTCGATATAACCCATTCCCGCGCCGCCGTAATTTTCGGGAAAAAGCACACCCAAAAGTCCGAGTTCGGCAAGCTGCGGGCGCAGTTCCGAAGGGAAATGCTGAGTTTCGTCCCATTCCATAACGTGCGGTAAAATTTCGCTCTCGGCGAATTCGCGGACGCTGTATTTAATTTGTTCCTGTTCTTCGTTTAATTCAAAATTCATATATGATAAATGTGTTTTAATAAAATAATTACAAAATTATATCAAACTTTCCCTGTAAAATAACTTCGATGCGTATCATAAAACAGATTCTAAAATGGCTCTTGGGGATTGCTTTCATTTTCGCCGGAATAAATCATTTCGTAAATCCGAACTTTTATATGCGGATAATGCCGCCGGTTTTGCCGTTTCCGCTTTTCCTGATTTATCTGAGCGGCGTGTTTGAAATCGCTTTCGGAATTTTATTGTTAATTCCTAAATTTTCGCGCCTCGCCGCGTGGGGAATCGTTCTGCTTTTGATAGCGGTTTTTCCGGCGAATATTTATATGGCGATGAACGCGGAAAATTTTCCCGAATTCAGCCCGTTGATGATCTATCTGCGTCTGCCGCTTCAATTCGTTTTGATCGCGTGGGCATTTTGGTTTACGCGGGAAGATTAGAAAAAAAATTGCCCGCGAAACACACTAAAAAAAACGAAAATAAAAAACCATCTTAAATTTTGTTCTTAATTTTCGTATCTTTCGTGTGTTTCGCGGGCAAATATCTTTGCTTTAAACAAGGATTTTGCGGTAAAACTTAAATTATGAACTGGCAAGAAAATCTAATCAAAACCGACGCACAAATCACGGAATTATTAAAAGACACGAAACGCATCGCCGTCATCGGAATTAAAATGGAGGCATTTCAACCCGCATATTATGTGCCGAATTATATGAAAAGCGCGGGATTCGAGATCGTTCCCGTTCCGGTCTATTATCCTGACGCGACGGAGATTCTCGGCGAAAAAGTCTATCGAAGTTTGATAGACGTTCCCGGCGAAATTGATCTCGTCAATATCTTTCGACGCTCAAACGACGTGGCGAAACACACGGAAGATATTCTCGCAAAAAAACCGAAAGCCGTCTGGATGCAGTCGGGCATCGCCAACGCCGAAGTCGCCGAAACCTTAGCAAAAGCCGGAATCAAAGTAGTGCAAAATGCGTGTTTGATGGTCGAACATCGGGCGTTGGGATAAGAAAAAGATAGCCACGAACAAACACAAAAATTCACGAAAAAATAAAGAAAATAAAAAAAATCTTTATTTTTCTTTTTCGTGTTCTTTCGTGTCTGTTCGTGGCTAATCTTATTTCTTCGCCAATTTCCTCTGCCGCTCAAAATGTTCAAAAACCATTTTCGCCGCTTTTGCTCCGACGAACGGGGAAAGTTCTTCGACGCTTGCCTGCGCGATTCTTTCGATTGAACCCATATTTCTCAAAAGCTTCATTTTGCGCTTTTCGCCGATGCCTTCGATTGCGGTTAATTCGGATGTGAAATCGCGCGTTTCGCGGCGTTTGCGGTGGAATTCGATGGCGGTTTTGTGCGTTTCGTCGCGGATTTGCTGGACGAGACGGAAAACCGGACTTCTCGCTTCAAATTTTACTGGGTTTTCTTCGTTGCCGAATTTCAGAAGATGCGAGATTTGGTTGTGATGTTTCGGCGGTTTGACCAAGCCGACGATCGGGATCATTTCGAGATCGAGAATCTGCATCGCGGCGGCGGCGGCGTTGATTTGACCTTTGCCGCCGTCAATAAAAATTAAGTCGGGCAGAGGTTTTTCTTCCATTTTCAGGCGTTTGTAGCGGCGGAAAACGGCTTCGTTCATCGAGGCGAAATCATCCGCGCCCGTTACCGTTTTAATGATGAAACGGCGGTATTCCGAGCGGTTCGGTTTGCCGTTTTCAAAATGGACGATTCCGGCGACGTTTTCCGCGCCTTGAATGTTCGAGATGTCGAAACTTTCGATTCGTTCGGGAAAATGCGGTAATTCCAGAATTTCCTGCAATTCGCCGAGAAGTTTTTCCGAATCTGGCTTTAAAACGCGGAATCTTTGTTCAAAAGCGATCTTCGCGTTCGTTTCGACCAAGGAAATCATATCGGCTTTTTTGCCGCGTTTCGGTTCGTGAATTTTTACCTTTCGTCCGCGCCGTTCGGTTAAGATTTCCTCTAAAACTTCGCGGTCTTCAAAATCCACGGGAACGTGAATTTCGAGCGGAACGTAATCGGTCGAATAATACTGCGTCAGGACTTCGCCGAAAAATTCGGAAACGTCGTAATCGTCTTCTTCGGGCAAATCTTCCCAGAAAAATTCGCGCCGCCCGACGATTCTGCCTTCGCGCATCGTGAAAAGCTGAAGCGCAAGCCGTTGTTTTTCGCGGTAAAAACCGAAAATATCAACGTCGAGGTCGGCGGTCATCGCCATTTTCTGCGTCTGATCGCCGAGCGCGACGACGGTTTTTTGCAGATCGCGGAATTTCGCGGCGATCTCGTATTTCTGTTCTTCGGCAAAATGCCACATTCTCTGTTCGAGTTCGGCGGCGAGTTCGTTGTTTTTCCCGTCGAGAAGCAGACGCACGTCTTCGGCGGCTTGTTCGTATTCGTCCGGTTTGCAAAGCTCGCGGACGCACGGCGCGAGACATCTTTTCAGATGATATTCGAGACACGGGCGCGGCAGTTTCCCGTTGATTTCGATGTCGCACGTCCGCATCTGAAACGTGCGGTTCACCAGATCGAGAGTTTTCCGCGCCAGAGACGCGGGCAAAAACGGTCCGTAATATTTCGCACCGTCGCGCAGGATTTTTCTGGTGATGACGACCTTCGGAAACGGTTCGTTCGTGATCTTCAAATGCGGATACTGCTTGTCGTCTTTGAGCAGAACATTGTAGCGCGGTTTGTGTTTTTTGATGAGATTCGATTCCAAAACCAACGCTTCGGCTTCGGAATCAACGACGATAAATTCAAAATCCGCGATGCGCTGAACGAGCCGCCGCGTCTTGCGGTCGTGTCCGCGCCCCGATTGAAAATACGAACGCACGCGGTTTCTCAGATTCTTCGCTTTGCCGATGTAAATAATTTTCCCGGCTTCGTTTTTGTGAATATAAACGCCCGGCGAGGTCGGCAGATTTTTGAGTTTTTCCTGCAAAGTCATTATTTAAATTTTAACTTGTGAAGGGAAAGTTTTAAAGTGAGATTTAAATGACCGGAGCAAATGATAAATGACTGGAGCGCAAGCGTCCCCGCTTGCAATGAGCATCGCTTCGATGCGAAAAAGCGTTTGATTCTCCGAATGCCGCAGTTGCATAGACACTTTTTCGCGCTATGCGCTTACTGCAAGCGGGGACGCTTGCGCTCCAGTCGGTTTTTTCGTGTAAAATAAATCGTGATGAGAATTTTCGCCTTTTGCCTTTTAACTTTTGCCTTTTGCCTTGCGACCGCCTGCCGTCCCGCCGCCGCGCCGGTTTCGGTGGCAAATCGTCCGTCTTCGATCAACGACCGCCCGACGACGAATCAGCCGATGCCGCCTTTGAAAGATGTCGAAAATCTCGGTTGGACAAGATTTGAAGGCGGAAATGAAACGCTCGGAAGTTTGAAAGGCAAAGTCGTCGTGCTTGATTTTTGGGCGACATATTGCCCGCCGTGTATCGAAGAAATTCCGCATCTCAGAGAATTACAAAAGAAATACGGCGCGGATTTGCAAATCGTCGGTCTGCACGTCGGCGGCGATGAGGACAAGCCGAAAGTTCCGGCGTTCGTCGAAAAACTAAACATTGATTACGCGCTCGGTTATCCCGAAGACGAGCTGATGCGCACGCTTTTGGGCAACGACAACAGCATTCCGCAAACCGCCGTCTTTGACCGCGACGGCAAGTTGGTAACAAAACTCGTCGGTTTCGATAACATCGTTAAAATGCAGCTCGATGACGCGATTGAAAATTCGATCAAGGGAAATAATTAAAATTTTATGAACAATTCAGCAGAAAAATTTCCGCCGCTCAAACTCGAAGATTGGCAGGACACGAACGACACTTTGCATATGTGGACGCAGATCGTCGGCAAGATTCGCCTCGTGCAAACGCCGCTTTTGAATCAATGGTGGAATGTGCCGTTGTATGTTACGCCGCGCGGTCTGACGACTTCGGCGATGCCGTTCGGCGTTGAATCTTTTACGATTGATTTCGATTTTTTAAGTCATAAACTGCTCGTGCAGACGAGCTTTGACGACGGTTTTTCGTTCGATCTCGAACCGATGACGGTCGCGGATTTTTACGAAAAGCTAATGAGCAAATTAAAGGAAATCGGCATCGAAATGAAGATTACCGCGATTCCCGACGAACTCGAAAACCCGATCCCGTTTGCCGAAGATACGACGCATAAATTTTATGACAAGAAAGCGGTCGAAAGATTTTTCCGCGTGCTTTCGAGCGTTGACCGCGTTTTCAAAGAATTTCGTTCGCGTTTCGCGGGAAAATGTTCGCCCGTCCATTTTTTCTGGGGAAGTTTCGATCTGGCGGTTACGAGATTTTGCGGACGAACCGCGCCGCCGCGTGAAAATGCCGACCGAATCACGCGCATCGCTTACGATCAGGAAGTTATGAGCCACGGTTTCTGGACGGGAAACGGTTTAGGCGAAGCGGCATTTTACGCTTATCACACGCCCGCGCCGGAAGGTTTCAAAGACGCGAAAATCAAACCCGATGCGGCATTTTATTCAGATGAAATGAGCGAATATTTTCTAAAATACGAAGATGTCAGAAACTCGGAAAATCCCGACCAAACGATTCTCGATTTTATGCAGACGACCTACGAAGCGGGCGCGAACGCGGCAAATTGGGACAGGGAAAAGTTGGAAGTTGATTGGAGCGAGAAAAAATAAAAAATATATTATTTAGAAATTGTTCTTTGTCTACAAGATTTTATGATAAATACCACATCCATTTTCGTGTTATAATCGGGAAGATTTGAAGGAGAAAACTATGCTGCAAACAGTCGAAGCCGAAATTGATGTTAATGGAAATGTGGAATTGCTCGAACCTATTCGCGTAACGAAAAAAACACGGGCAATCGTTACGGTTTTAGAAGAAATGAATGGAAATGAGCGCGAGAAAGGAAACTCGAAAAAAGTTTTGGAGTTTCTGAAAAGTAATCGCTTGCCTGAATCTTCACGTTCTACTGCTGAAGAAATCGAAGCGCAAATCTTGGAGGCACGGGAATCGTGGGATTAAAAGAACTTTTTGTTTATCTGGATTCTTGTCTGGTAATTTATTTGATTGAAGAACATCCGATATTCGCACCGATTTTGGAAAAATATATTGAAAACGAACCAAATTTAACCTTTGTTGTTTCCGATTTGACCGAAATGGAATGTTTGGTGATGCCTTTCCGCAAGAACAATCAACTGCTGATTGATAAGTTTTATGATTGGTTTAAACAAATAAACGCAGTTTCGCTAAACAAAGAAATTTTTCACCAAGCCGCTGCGCTTCGCGCTGATTTTGTGGGCTTAAAAACTCCTGATGCTTTACATCTCGCCACCGCTGAAAATTATAATTGCGATGAATTTTGGACGAATGACAATCGTTTGGAAAAAATCGCACCGAAAATTGTAAAAAACATTCTGACAAAATAATGAGAGATATTCCCGTAGGCAACGGCTCTTTACTTGTAACATTTGACGATAAATATCAGATTCGCGACGTTTATTTTCCGCACGTCGGGCAGGAAAATCATGCAGAAGGTTATCCGTTTCGCTTCGGCGTTTGGGCGGACGGCGAATTTTCTTGGATTTTTTCGGACGATTGGAAACGGGAGTTAGAATATTTGCCGGAAACGCTGGTGACGAATGTTCGTCTGGTCAACGAAAAACTCGATCTGGAAATAATTTCAAACGACACGGTGGCGAGTCACGAAAACATTTTTCTGCGGCGCGTTCGTGTTAATAATCTGACGGACAAAGCGCGTGAAATCCGCGTTTTTCTGCATCACGATTTTCGGATTTACGAAAACAAGATTGGCGACACGGCATTTTACGATCCTGATACTTCCGCGCTGATTCATTACAAAAAGCATCGTTATTTTCTGGTCAACACCGAACCGCACTTCGACGTTTTTTCGACGGGACGCAAGGCGTTCAAAGATCAGGAAGGAACGTGGCGCGATGCTGAAGACGGTGTTTTAAATGGCGGCGCGATCACGGAAGGTTCGGTTGATTCGACGGTCGGTTTGCATTTTAATTTAGAAGCGCAAGCTTCATACGAATTTTTTTACTGGATTTGCGCCGGAACTTCTCACAGGGAAGTCGGACGTTTGAACGCGCACGTTTTGGAGCGCAGACCACAAAATTTTCTTGCCTACACGGAAAATTACTGGCGTGCCTGGGTGAACAAGAACGATGTTGATTTTGCGGATCTATCGCCGGAAATTATCGAATTATACAAGCGTTCGCTGTTAATTGTCCGCACGCAAACTGACAACGACGGCGCGATTTTGGCGGCGAACGATTCGGATGTAACGCTTCGAGCAACCGATCATTACAGTTATCTGTGGACGCGCGACGGTGCGTTTGTAGCGAACGCTCTGGATTTGGCGATGTATCCGACTTTGACGCGCCCGTTTTTTGCTTTCTGCGCGAAGATCGTTCATCAAAACGGCTATTTTTTGCAGAAATATAATTCCGACGGAACGGTCGCTTCGGGCTGGCACGCATCGTGGGATAATTTTGCGAAAAAACGTCTGCTGCCGATTCAGGAAGACGAAACTTCGCTGGTTTTATGGGCGTTGTGGGAACATTACGACAAATACCGCGACATCGAATTCGTGCATCTGCTTTATCACAAATTGATTGTGCGCTGTGCCGATTTTCTCGTCAGTTTTTCGCACGACGATTTGAATTTGCCGAAACCGTCGTGGAATCTGTGGGAAGATAGGCGCGGAATTCACACTTTTACGGTCGCGTCCGTGATCGGCGGACTTCGCGCGGCGGCGAATTTCGCGCGGCTTTTTGCCGAAAATGAACGCGCCGAGCTTTACGAAAATACGGCGGACGAATTTACGAACGGAATGCGCGAACACCTTTACAGCAAGCAACACGGGCGTTTTCTGCGTTCGCTGCAGTTTCACGGCGATGAGCATTACGAAGCGGACGCGACGGTTGACGCATCGCTGTTCGGCGCGTTTTATTTCGGCGCGTTTTCGGCGGACGATGAAATGGTGAAAAACACGATGCGCGCCGTCGAAGAAAAACTCTGGGTCAACGGCGATTTCGGCGGCGTGGCGCGTTTTGAAAACGACGGTTATATGCGCGTTTCCGAAGAATTTACGGGCAATGCGTGGTTTATCTGCACGCTCTGGCTCGCCGATTATCGAATTGCCGTGGCGAAGAAAAAAGCGGACTTAAAAGGCGTGATCGAGATTTTAGAATGGACGACGAAAAACGCGCTCGCGTCGGGCGTTCTGGCAGAACAACTTCATCCCGAAACCGGCGAACCCGTTTCCGTTTCGCCGCTTACTTGGTCGCATTCTACTTTCCTTGCAACCGTGATAAATTATTTGAATAAATTACAAGAATTGAAATAAATCTTATGGACAAATATCAAACGATCGGGGCGCGTTTTCTGGCATTAATAATTGATTCGGTATTGACTATAATAGTGCTTGGTGTTTTATTTTTGCTGTATGTTCGGTTTTTGGAATTTAGCGATTCTTCAAATATATTCAGATATTTGGGTGGAGTTTTAATTACGGCACTTCCAGTAATTTACACGGTCGGAACACACGCGCGTTACGGACAAACGCTCGGAAAATTTGCAGTAAAAGTAAAGGTGCTAAATTTTGAAGAAAATCCGATCAATTTAGGACAGGCTATAATCAGAAGTTTGCCGCAAATAATTCCGCTTTTTCTCATTATCGGTTTTAGCAATCCGCAATTTCTCGCAGGCTCGGCGAGCGAAGCCGATAAATTGGTGATGCCGTATGTCGCAGGATTAACGACCGCATTGATATGGATTTGGAATATCGCCGATATTATTGTCGCGCTTTCTACTGAAAAACATCGCGCCCTTCACGATTATATTGCCGGAACTGTGGTCGTTAAAATTTGAAAACAAATTTATGAAAGATAGTATTACGCTCGAAAAATCGTATCAATTTGCTTTGCGAATCGTGAAACTTTGCCGTTATTTGAATGACGAAAAACAGGAATATGTTTTGTCGAAACAAATTTTGTTCACCGGAACTTCAATCGGAGCATCGGTCGAAGAAGCACAGCAGGGCGAAGACCGCACGGACTTTTTGAGTAAATTGGCGACTGCCAACAAATTCGCTTTTAAGACAAATTTCTGGCTGAGATTACTGCGCGACGGCGAATATTTAAGCGAAAGTCACGCCGAATCAATAATCGCCGATTGTGAGGAATTGCAAAAATTACTGATCGCTTCTTTGAAAACAGCTAAGAACATTACGAAGCAAGATTGACGGAAAAATCTATCAATTATCATCTATTATCTTTCAACCATTTTATTGAGGTTAATTTGAGAAAATAAAATATAGATCATAGTTGATAGTTGATAATTCATAGATTAATTTTCAAATTTATATTTAATGCCGAAAAACTGGACAGAACAAAAAATTCAGAATTATATTGATTCGGAGATCGAGGAATCTTTGACGCTTGAATATAAATCCGGCGACGCGCTCGGCAAGAGCGATTATCAGAAACAGGAAATTACGAAGGACGTTTCCGCGATGGCGAATTCGGCGGGCGGAGTTTTGATCTTCGGGATCAGCGAATTTTCGCCGACGGACAAAAGACATCTGCCGGAAAAAATCATTCCCGTAAATCGTGCGGAATTTTCCCGTGAATGGCTCGAACAAATTATAAATTCGATTCGTCCGCGCATTGACGGGATCGTAATTCATTCGGTGAATTTGAGTTCCGGTGAAAATGATGTCGTTTACGTGGTCGAGATTCCGCAGAGCAACACGGCGCATCAGGCGGGAAATCATCGTTATTACAAGCGTTTTAATTTCCAATCGGTGCCGATGGAAGATTACGAAGTGCGCGACGTTATGTTTCGCGAGCAAACGCCCGACATTTTGCTTTCTTTTTTGATCGAAGTTACAAATGAAAATAACTGGAGTTTGATAATAAAAGCCCGGAATAACGGTTCGGCGTTCGCGCAGTATGTCGCGTGTCTTTTAGATGTTCCGACGACGCTTTTGCGCGAGACGAAAAATAAGATTAATCTGACAGACGGCGGAAATTATTACCGTCACCGCCTTTTTAATCTCAATCAGGAATTCGGCGACGAAAATTTCAAGGCGAATTTTCCGTTGCTCAGAAGTATGTCAATGAGTTGGAAAATTCCGATGACGCAGGATTTTGCCGAGACGAATTTCCGTAATCTCGAATTAAAATGGAAACTTTATGCCGACAATGCTTTGCCGAAAGAAGGGAAGATCGGCATCGGCGAAATCGAGACGGTTGATCTGAGAAATAAAGCGAAAAAATAATCTAATTGTGAAGTGACAAATTTCAAATAAAAAACTTATAATCACAACTACAACAAAGTTATGCGACGTGCCAAAATTTTAGCAACTCTCGGACCTTCTTCAAATACACAGGAAAAAATCGAACAACTAATGCGAGCCGGAATGAACGCAGTGCGGATAAATATGTCGCACGGCAAACAGGAAGAACACGCACAGACGATCAAAAATGCCCGCGATGCGGCGGAAAAACTTAACAGACCGTTGTCGGTTTTAGTTGATCTTTCAGGACCGAAAATCCGCACGCGCTCGCTCGAAGATAAAAAGCCGGTTTTGCTTGAAACCGACGCGCTTTTTACTTTGACGACGCGCGATATTGTCGGCAACGAACGCGAAGTTTCGACGACCTTTACCGAATTGCCGCAGGTTGTCGAAGTAGGTGCGCCGATTCTTCTCGACGACGGTTCGCTCGAATTAAAAGTCGAAGAAGTAAACGAAACCGATGTCGTCTGCCGCGTCATTTCCGGCGGACTTTTGTATGAGAGCAAAGGAATAAACCTGCCGAACACGCCGCTTCCGATTCCTTCCTTGACGGATAAAGACCGCGTTGATCTGGATTGGGCGATGTCACAGGACGTTGATTACATCGCGCTTTCGTTTGTGCGAAAAGCCGAAGACTGCACTGAAGTTATACAAATTATTAAAAGTCTGAACAAGCGCGAATTCGGACGCGCTCTGCTGGTTGCGAAAATTGAAAAAGCGGAAGCGATCACGAATCTCGATGCGATTATCGAAGCGACTGACGGCTTGATGGTCGCACGCGGCGATCTCGGCGTTGAGACGAGCGTCGAACTCGTTCCGGTTTATCAAAAACGAATCATCGCGGGCGCAATCGCCAACGACAAATTCGTCATCACGGCGACGCAGATGCTTCAATCAATGATTGATAATCCGCGCCCGACACGCGCCGAAGCGTCCGACGTGGCGAACGCCGTCTGGGACGGAAGCGACGCGGTGATGCTTTCAGCCGAAACCGCCGCCGGAAATTTTCCTGTCGAATCTGTCAAAACGATGGCGAATATTATTGATTCGGCGGAAACATTAAAGGCTTCGCAACTGAGAAAACCGATCAAGTTTTTGCAGGAAGAATCCGGCAGAACTTCGCAGGCACTCTGCAAAGCCGCCGCATATTGTGCCAAAGAAAAACAGACGAACAAGATCGCGGTTTTTACCGAATCCGGCTTGATGGCACGCCGCCTTTCGTCATATCGTTCGGGCTTGCAGACATTTGCTTTGACAACATCGAATGACGCAAAAAATCAACTCGCGCTGATCTGGGGCGTTCAACCGTTTATTCACGAACCTTGCGATTCGACCGGACAAATCTTAAAGATCGGCGAAAAAACTCTGCTCGAAAACGGCGTGGTCGAAGATTGCGAATCAATCGTAATGATGGCTGGTCGTCTTTCCGGTTTAGGTCTTTCCAGTTCGGTCGTCGTTTGGACAATCGGCGAAGACGTGCCGCGAAAATAAATTTTGATGATTTATTCTTTAAAATTCTATAATAAAAATTTCTTTTCAATAAAGCGCGGATGTTGCAGACACACGCATTTTCATAAATTAAAACATTGCAATGGTTAAATAAACCTTTCCTGTGTTTTAAGAAACGCCCTTCGCCGAATCCCAACTGCCTTGCAGCTTCCGCAAAATAACGATCTGCCCGCCGTGATGCGCGTGGTGAGTGTTCATCAAACCGACGATTTCCGCCCACGTCGTTTGATCTTCCTCGTTGTAGATTTCCTCAAATTTCTCTTCGTCCGCCGCTTCAAACACGCCTCGCCAACCTTTCATCACGCGGTCGAATCTTTCAATCTCGGCTTGCCAATCTTCTTCCGAAACGACATCCGCGCCCTCAAAAGTTTCGCTGTTTTCCACATCCGATTTCTCGACCGTTTCGCCCTTGAATCTTTTCAGATACCGCTCATTGTAAAAATTCAGATGCCGGATAATTCCCCAGATCGAATTATCCCCGCCGTCCGGTTTCCAAGCCGCCTGTTCCGCCGACAAACCTTTAATAGCATTTCCAAGCGCGACAAACCATGTGTCCGTGTCGTAATTGTAAGTAAATTGGTGAATTAAAAATTCTTTTGCATTCATATAATTTTCAGACTCTTAAAAATAGGTAATAGTCCGATAAGTTATCGAAGACGGTTTGAAGGACGCAGAACCTTTTTCAAATGTTTCGGTAAAAGTTGTTTTCTTTATCCAATTACCTTTTTCGTCAAATTCGTATTTATAGCGGTACTTGCGGTCAGGATAAATTTTTGTAACTCCGTAACTTGTTTTTTCAATTTCATAGCCGTTTTCGTCGAGGGTGACGAGATATTTTTGATTTAATTCGCCCTCAGTTGTATAAACAAGTTCTTCGATTTGATTTCCGTTGTGATTATAAACATACTTCATTCCCTTTTTACTGTTGCTGAAAACCATTTGTTTTTCAGTAAGTTTTCCGTCTTCATATTTATATTCAAAACTGTACTCATATCGCGAATCAGATTTCTTTACAGGTTCTTCACTTTTAGCTTTCGGTAATGCCATCACTGGCGGATCATACTCATGTCTAGCTGCTTTGCTGTTTGAAACACGTCTGTCGTCAATGTAACCATACATCGTTATTTGAAACGGATTGCCCTGCGAATCATACGAGATTCTTTCAGTGTAATTTCCTTTTTCATTAAAATACGTTATTGACGAAGGCTTTCTTCCCTGAACGCTCCAAGTCCCCGATAAATCTTCAGTATCTTGTACGATTATTTTGACTTTACCCTTAAGGTTTTCATCCTCTGCATCGCTTTTTTCCTTCTGGGCGACTGGTTCTTGCGGTAATGCAGATGGTTTCAACGCTTCAAAGTTTTTCTGCTTTTCGGCATCAATGGTATCTTGTGAAATCAATTTAAAGGTATCAAAAGTTTGATTAATAAATTTCGCGTTTTCGGCACTCTTAAACATTGAAACAATGCGATACAAGCGGTTTTCGGCAAGATAAAGGCGTTGAATTAAGTATTTATTTTCTTCAATTTCAAAGTGTGCCTGTGAAACAGGAAAATCACCGAATTTAAAAAACTTCTCTTCAGTTATTTTTGCTTTCGGGTAACTTCTTAAAACCATTGTGCTCGTGTTTTCCGAAATTTTTTTTAATTCTTCATTAGTGCCGTTAAACTCCGATTTAGGAAGATCGACAAACATTAAAACAGTTTCACCTTCCTGAAATTTCCAAGTAAACTCCATTCCGGTTGCCTGCATTCCTAATTGTTTCGGCGATAGCGCGGCGAAACCTTGAATGTCTTTACTGAATGAAATTGAAAATCTTCCTTCCAGAGAAACAAATGGTAATTTTGACGGCAAATTCTTTATCGAATCCCAAGGAGAAACTTTGGGACTTTCGCTATTTGTTTTCGCAGGCGCAGCAGGCGGCGGCGGTTGCGTAAAAACAATAGAGAATAAAGAAAAAACAAATAATAAAATTAAGAGTATTTTTAACATCATATTAAAGTAATTTTTTCGCTTTCTTCACAACATTTTCGACCGTAAACCCATATTCCTCAAAAACCTTCTTCGCGGGCGCGGACGCTCCGAATTTATCGACGGTCAGCGTGTCGCCGGAATCGCCGACGTATTTGTGCCAGCCCCAGCTTACGCCCGCTTCGATGGCGAGGCGCGGTTTTACGTCTTTCGGCAGGACTTCGTTTTTGTAATCTTCGTCCTGTTCGTCGAAAAGTTCGGTGCAGGGCATCGAGACGACGCGCGTTTTGATGCCTTCGGCTTCGAGTTTTTCGCGGGCTTGCATCGCCAAGCCGACTTCCGCGCCGGTGGCGATCAAAATTACCTGGGGTTTTTCGCCGTCCGTGTCGGCTAAAACGTATGCGCCTTTGCGCGTGCCTTCGGCGGACGCGAATTTTTCGCGGTCAATTAACTCGACGTTCTGACGCGAAAGCGCGAGCGCGGTCGGCGCGTGGCGGCGGTTGACGGCGATGCGATATGCTTCGGCGGTCTCGAATGCGTCCGCCGGGCGTATGACGAAAAGGTTCGGAATTGCGCGTAATGCGGCGACGTGTTCGACCGATTGATGCGTCGGACCGTCTTCGCCGAGACCGATCGAATCGTGCGTGAAAACGTAAATCGTCTGAATCTGCGAAAGCGCGGCGAGACGAATCGCGGGGCGCATATAATCGCTGAAAGTTAAAAACGTGCCGCCGAACGGAATCAGACTTCCGTAATGCGCCATTCCGTTCATCGTCGAACCCATCGCGTGTTCACGGATGCCGAAATGCACTATGCGCCCGTCGTATTCGCCCGGCTCGAAGCTGTGCGAAGATTTGATGTCGGTCTTGTTGGAAACCGCCAAATCAGCCGAACCGCCGAACAATTGCGGCAGTTTTCCGGCAATCGCGTTGATGACTTCGCCCGAATAAGCGCGCGTCGCGGCGGCTTTCAGGTTCTCGAATTTCGGCAGAGAATCTTCCCAATCGGCGGGAAGTTCGTTTTTCATAAACATCTTCAGCATCTCGCCTTCTTTTTCGTATTCTTTGCAGAAAGCTTCGACCTGTCCGTCCCAGATTTCTTCGACTTCCGCGCCGCGTTTCGCCGCTTCGCCGAAATGCTCGTAAACTTCTTCCGGCACGAAAAACGTCTTGTCTTCGTCCCAACCCAAGTTTCGTTTCGTTTCTTTAACGGCATCTTCACCGGGCGCGTCGGAGTGCGCGTCGGACGTGCCTTCGGACGGCATTCCGTAACCGATGATCGTTTTCGTGACGATGATCGAAGGTTTGTCTTTGACGGTCTGTGCTTCGGCAATCGCCTGTTCGATTGCCGCGAGATCGTTGCCGTCTTCGACCATTTGAACGTGCCAGTTCATCGCCTCAAAACGCGCTGCGCGGTCGTCGGTAAACGTGATATTCGTCGTGCCGTCAATCGTCACGTAATTGTCGTCGTAAAGATAGATCAAATTGCCGAGTTCGAGATGTCCGGCGAGCGACGCTGACTCATACGAAACGCCTTCCATCAGATCGCCGTCCGAGCAGATGACGTAAATATAATGATCGAGAATGTCGTAAGTCCCGCGATTAAACAACGCCCCGATGTGTTTCGCCGCCATTCCCATTCCCACGCCGTTGGCAAAACCTTGCCCGAGCGGTCCGGTCGAAACTTCAACGCCTTTCGTGATATGACTTTCGGGATGTCCCGGCGTTTTGGACTCGAATTGACGGAAATTCTTGATTTGATCCATCGTCATATCTTCATAACCCGTCAGATGAAGCAGCGAATAAAGCAGCATCGAACCGTGTCCGGCGGACAAAATAAAACGGTCGCGGTTAAACCAGTGCGGATTTTTCGGATTAAATTTCAAAAATTTCGTCCAGATCACATAAGCCATCGGCGCACAGCCGAGCGGCAAACCCGGATGTCCCGAATTTGCCTTCTCGACCGCATCGAGCGAAAGCGTTCTGATCGTGTTTATGGAAAGTTGTTCAATTGATTGTTGTGTCATCGGCGCAGTTGTCATAATAGTTTTTTTGCTCTAGAAATATAATTTAAATTTAGTTTTCGTTCGTGTCGTAGTCAATTAACAAACGATAAAATTTTTCTTGTCCTTTTTACAATTTGCCAAAAATCGCGCAGGCGTAATATTTGTTATTTCCTTTTTCGGCTTTGGCGACTCCGAAACCGACTTGGTTGAATGTTACTCTGTCTTTATCGTAAAACGGTTTGTAATGCGTCGTGCTGAACGCCCAGAGTTCGGCGAAATGTTTGCCGAGCGTGTTGTAATCTTCGACCGAATCAATTGCGGTTACTTCATAATACGCAGTGCTTGTGTTCCAACCGTAATAAATAAGACGCTGGCTCGTTTTGTCTCTGTCTTTATAAAGTTTTTGCAGACCGATTTCCTTTAACGTATGCGCCGGACCTTTGTCGGCTTGCGCCATCTGTTCGGCGAAAAACTGGCAGGCGTTGGTTAAAATATCATTCGGCTGCATTGCGGGCAGGTTTTTATCGGCGCGGATTTCATTGGTCGTTTCTAAAAATCCGATAGCCGGATTAATTCTGTCTTCCGGCGGAATTTCTTTTTTGATAATTTCGATCTTGTAAAGCGTTTTCGATTTGTCCAATTTAACTTCGGAGATCATTTTTCCCGTCGCAATGTCGTAAACGCGAAACATAGTTCCCGTAAATGCAGTTCCGCCGATCTTGTCGCCCGTGTTCAACAATTTTCCCGGCGTTTCGTTGCAGTTATCATCGAGAATTTTTATTTCGACAGGTTTGCCCGTCGCGTTTTCAAAGGTGAATTTTTGAGATTCTCCGGTATTTTTACAATTCGTTTGGGCAAAAACCGCCGCCGGATTTATTGATAAAAAGATCGTAAAACCCAAAAGAATTATTGCAAATTTTCCTAATTTTATATTTTTCATATTCCGCGTTTTTCGTAAAATTTTGTTACAGGTTTTCTAATTAAATATACTTGATTTTCATAGATTGGACTAAACTGACAATTGATAAAACATCATTTTTCAAAAAGATGCAAAAAAGTGAAATTTGAAATCATATTATGACAACCAAAGCGATTTATAAATGTAATTTCTCCAAACAACGATAATCGAATGTTGTCAATACAATCTGAAATCAATATAATTTCGATAAACGCAGGATAAAATTTACAAAATTATGAATTACGAAAGTATCGAAGAAATATACGAAGCAAACGACAAGATTCGTGAAGGTTTGAAGGCGACGATTGCGAATTTGTCGGATGAAGAAGCAAATAATCTGCCGGACGGCGAAAAGTGGACGATTGCCCAGATCGTCGAACATATTGCGAAAGTCGAACACGGAATGTGCCAGATTTCCGGCAAACTGCTGACGCAGGCGCAAGCCGTCGGCGAAACTTCGGACGGAAAAGCGGTGATTTCAGAAGAATTTTTGAAAAAACTTTACGAACACCGTGAAACGAAATTTGACGCGCCGGAAAGAGTTGTCCCCGAAGGCGGAAAGACGATTGATGAATCTTTGAAAAGTTTGGAAGAAAGCCGCGAGCGTCTGTATGAATTAAAAACGCTTTTTGAAAATGTCGAATGTTCGCAATTCAAATTTCCGCATCCGGCGTTCGGCGATATGTCGGCGCACGAATGGCTCGCGCTCGTCGGCGGACACGAAATGCGGCACACGGCGCAGATCAAAAAGCGGCTTGAAATTGAATAATTATTTGTCGGTTTCTTTAACGGAAGAATCGGCGAGCATAATCGCGCCGTTGTAAGTTCTCAGATTAAGCGTGCAATCGCCTTTGCCCATTGTCGCGGTGAGATTTTTGACGGTTCTCGATTGCGATTTTTCGATGTTTTTCATCGGTAAATCTGTATTAAAAACTCCGAATCCGTAAGACGCTGTAATGTTGCAGGAAGATTCGACGGGAATATTCAGATTTATTGCGCCGTTGGTCGTGCCGAAGGCATATTGTCCGCCAACTACGAACGCGCCGTTGAATCTGATCGAACCTGAATTTGTTTCGATCTCAAGTTGGCGGTGTCCGATGTCTTTTAACGTGATAATTCCGCTACTCGTCTTGGCTTTGAATCTATCGCCGATCTCGCTCGAATGAACATCGAACGCGAGAACATTTCCCGAAACGCTTTCCAAATTCATCGCGCCGTTCGATTTTTCAACCGTCACATCGCCTTCGTAAGTCGAAGCTTCGACACCTTCAGCGATGTTGTTAAGAAAAATTCCGCCGCTTGAGTTTTTTACATTTACTTTTCTGACCGAATCAATCTTTGTTTTGCTTTCGCGGCTTTTAATGTTGACGGTCGCGTTGCGCGGAACTTCCAGTTCGATTTCTTCGCCGGACAGACATTCGTCAAAACGAAAATTTTCCTTTGATTCCGGTTCGTTTCCGACGACCGCGATCCAAACCGGTTTGTCGGTTTGGCTGTTTTTTTGCATTACTTTAAAACCGATCTGACTGCCTTCGCTGACAAAAACTCTGACTTCGCTGCGATCCCAACCCGTAACTTTTACATTTCCCTCGGAAACGCAGAATTGCAGATTTACTTTCTCATCAACGTTTATTGATTTCTCAGCCGGAGTTCCGCTATAATTTCGGGCGATCTGAAAAGTTTTCCAGGTTGTTTTGAAATCTTTGGTTTTTGAAATCGGACTTTGCGCGACAATGAGGATATTGCCGATCACAATTATAATAAAAATCGTGAAAATTGCCGCAAATAAATTTTTATTAAATCTTGCGATACGCATAAGTTATTGGAGTTTATTTCAAACTCGCCATCAATTCGTTCTTTTCCGAAACGGAGTTCAGCAGATCAATTTTATTTTGATATGAAGCAAACAAAACCTTTTTCGCACCGTCGTTTCTCGGATTGATTTTTACTTCCGTTTTCATTTTTTCGATAGCATCGTCTAAAACCGCCATATCTTTTTCATAAGCAATACGCGCGGAAGGTTTGAGAGTTAAATCTTTTTTACCGTCAACCGATTTTTGCAAAGAAGCAATCGTTTTAATATAAGTTTCTTCACCCGGCAAAACTTCCTGTTCGACCGGATTCGGCGTTACGATGTCCGTTTTAGCTTCGCGTTTCGATGCGCGTTTGGGTGCGATGTAATTAGTCTTTGTAACTTTGAAATCTTCCTTTGACGATGTTTTGCGATTAACGACCGGAACATTTGTTTCGGCGGTCGAATCATCGCTTTCAGCGTTAAGATCAACCACATCACTAAGACTCGGAACTTTCGCATTATTTAAGGCAACTTCTGTTTTTACGTTCGGCGACGGAACATTCGGAATCGGTTCGTTCGACATCCAAGCCGCCGCGAAAATTCCGCCGACAATAATCAAACTCGCAAATGCCGTAATGGTCGTAAAATTAAAACCGAAACCGGAAACGCCTGTCATTATTGTTTGCCAGAATGATCTGCCGCGTTTTTCTTCTTCGAGCGAAGTATTGATTTTTTCCCATAAACGATGAGTCGGAACGAGTGAATCGAATTCGCGTTCGAGCGCACCGAAAGCCATCACCGATTCTTCTTCGGCGACGCTCAAAGCGACGGCACACGTTTGGCAGTCGGCGAGATGTTCCGCCGTTGCTTCCATCAACTGCGCGTCTAATTCGCCGTCCAAAAACGCTTGAATTGTTCCTTCATCCAAACACATAAATACAAATTTCAGATTTCAGATTTCAGATACTTAATCGTTGACTCCGATCTTACCGTAAAATCTGACAAATTCTTTTCTCGCCCGCGCGATAAAAGTGCCGATGCTCGTCTCCGTCAGATCAAGCGTTTCGGCGATTTCGCGGTATGACAAACCTTGCTGTTTCAATATCAGGCAGCTTCGTAAAGGTTCTTTAACTTTATCCAATGCCTTTTGAACTTCCGTCGCCGTTTCGCGTTGTTCATAAGTCATCTCGACCGAACCGACTTGCGTTTCGACATTCTCTTTGACGTAATTTTCCTCGCGTATGTTGGCTCTCATATTTCCGCGAATCATATTTCGCGCCGCATTTATCGCCACGCGAATCAGCCACGGTCGAAGCATCTCGCCATCTTTGATCGAATCGAGATTATGATACAGCCGCAAAAAGACTTCCTGCGTTACATCTTCCGCAAGTCCTTCGTCGCGCACGACCGAACGCGCCGTTCGAAAGACAGTTCGATGGTGAAGCGTAAAAGCCTCGTCGAATTCGATTTTATCTTTTTCCGCCGCAGTTGCCGCCCGTGTTTCGGACATTGAGTCCACAAATATTTCCGCTGTTTCGTTCATTAGTAAGCATCAAAATCGTGCTTCTGTAATAGTAAACACCGCTGGTTTTAAGTTTGTGACAGGTTTTTTTCGTGAATCGTAAATAGTAAATTGTTTCTTTTCTATTCACTATTTACTATTTATGATTCACACTTCTTTTTCATACATCAAATAATGAGATTGTTCCATATCGAGTTTTTCGTAAACTTTTTGCGCGTTCGTGTTTTCCTTTTCGACGTAAAGCCTTATGCCGACTACATCGCCATTTTCCATTGCTTTTTCTTCGACAAATTCGGCAAGTTTTCGATAAATTCCCTGACCGCGAAAATCGGGCAGAATATAGACGCTCTGAATCCACCAAAACCATTTATTTCGCCAATCGCTCCATTCGTAAGTAATCATCAAACCGCCGACAATTTTATTTTCGCTTTCGGCGACGACGTAAAAACCTTTTTTTTCGTCGGCAAAAACCGCTTCAACGCCTTTTCGCAAAATTTCGTTTTCTAATTGTTTGCCTTCGGTCTCAAACGCCATCGCTTGATTGAAATCCACCAGATCGGGAACTTCATTTTGTTGTGCAAGTCGAATTTTCATAACGGTTTTTAGGTTTTGTTCTTGACGAAAACGCCTCAGACATCTACTCTAAAATGTTTTGCCGAAAATACAAAACTATTGAAATATGAAACTTAGAATACTTTATCACGGAAATTGTTTTGACGGCGTTTCTTCCGCCGCGATTTTTACAAAATTTTACCGCGCAAAAATAAACGCCGATGCCGAAGTTTTTTATACGCCGACGATGCACCGCGCCGGAAACGCTTTTGACCGCGAACAATTCGACGGCGACGAAAACGCCATCGTTGACTTTAAATACTGCGCCGACGAACGTCTCGATTGGTGGTTCGATCATCATCAATCGGCGTTTTTATCCGAACCGGACAAAGAAAATTTTCTCGCCGACACATCGGGCAAAAAATTTCTCGACACGGAGAGCAAATCGTGCGCCGAATTTATCGCCAGAATTGCCGAAGAAAAATTCGGTTTCAAAGACGAATCGTTAAATGAGTTGATCGAATGGGCGCATATTATTGACGGCGCACTATACGAATCGCCCGCGCAATGCGTCGAACTTCGCTCGTCCGCGCTCAAATTGATGCAGGTTATCGAAGGCGAAAAAGAACCGGAATTCGTGGCGAAAATTATTAAAGACCTGACGGGAAAATCTCTCGACGAAGTTTTGGAAAGCGACGAAGTTCAAGCGCGTCTGAAACCGATCTTAGAACAGCATTGGGCGACGGTCGAACTGATAAAAGAACGCGCGAAATACGAACACGGCGTGGTCAGTTTCGATCTGACCGACAAAAATATCGAAGGTTATAATAAATTTATTCCGTATTATTTTTATCCGCAGACGACTTATAACGTCGCTCTGTCGCAAAGCAAATACCGCACGAAGATCTCGGTCGGCTCGAATCCGTGGTCGCCGCGCCCGCGTCTGCACAATATCGCCGAAATTTGCGAAAGTTACGGCGGCGGCGGACACGCGGTCGTCGGCGCGGTTTCATTAAAACCCGACGAACTCGAAAAAGGAAAGCGGTTTATGAAAGAAATAATCGAAAAATTGCAGTTTGAGGATTAATTCCGAAAATTAATTTTATCTCTTTTGCTAATTTGCTTCTTGCTTTTTTTGCCTAAAACAGATTATAGTAATAGCATTCTTAGGCGAGCAGTTTTGAAGTCCGCGCAGGGTTGAAAAAATGACGGTTCTTTCCGCTAATGCGGAAACTGCAAAGATTTTCAAGACTAAAATTTGACAGACAAGTAAAGGAGGCAAGAAATAAAAATATGCTTTATGCACTTTTAGCGTTGGTTTCCGCCGGAGCAGCGGCGTTCTTTTTTTGGTCGTTTCAACATTCCGAAGGATTAACCTTGTATTTGATTCTCGGAATTGTTTTCGCTCTTGCGGCAGTTGGTTTGGGCGCACTTTTCCTGATTAATAAGATGAGCCATCAAGAGGAAATTCACGTTACCGAATAAAATAATTTTGGAAATTTGATCAAACGGCGGAAAACTTGGTTTCCGGCTTTTTAATTAGCGATAAAAGTTTGCCGCGATAATGGTTTTATGTCCTTAATTTGATTTTTCAACAGTTTATACAAACGCCGGAAGAATTGGATATATTAATTCAGTTTTTCCGGCGTTTTTGTCTGATATTTTCCGTTTTACCAAAGAATAATGTAAAATAAGAGAAAGATTTTACTAAAGCGGTTAGATTCTTCACAAAATATTTCTCGCTTGTGCAGTTGTTTTAGTTCATTTAACAAAATGAAACTATGAACTTTGAAATGATCTTAGTCATCGTGATAGCTCTCGCGGCTGTCATCTTGTTTGCTACGGAGAAACTTTCTGTTGATCTGGTGGCACTCATCGTGTTGGCTTCACTTCTCGTTTTCGGGATTATCACACCGACGGAAAGCATCTCCGGTTTCAGCAACAAAGCGACAGTTACGGTCGGCGCGATGTTTATTATCAGCGAAGCTCTTTTTAAAACCGGCGCGGTAAATTATATCGGCAAAATCACTTCGATAATTTTCAAAAAAAATTATTGGCTCGGCGTGATCAGCATAATGCTCGGAGTCGGATTTTTTTCCGCATTTATTAATAATACGCCGGTTGTTGCGATCTTTATACCGATTTTGCTGGGCGTGGCGAACGAAACTAAAACGAGTGCGTCAAAATTGCTGATGCCGATGTCGTTTGCTTCGATGCTCGGCGGAATCTGCACATTGATCGGAACTTCGACGAACATTCTCGTCAGTTCGATTGCCGAACAATATAATATCCCGCCGTTTTCGATGTTCGAATTTACACAATTCGGTCTGATTATGTTCGGAATCGGCGTGCTTTATATGTTCGTGATCGGCGTACGCCAAATTCCCGAACGCCGCACGGAAGGCGATCTGATTCAAAGTTTTTGTCTTCAGGAATATATTACCGAAGTCGTGCTTCTGAAAAATTCCACTTCCGTCGGCAAAATGATAAAAGATGCGCCGCTCGTCAACGAAATGGAAATCGCCATTCTCGAAATTCATCGCGGCGAGGAAACTGCTTCGGTTCCTTCACCCGAAGTTGTTCTGCAATTCGGCGATGTTTTACGAATTCGCTGCGATCTGGAAAAATTCAAGCGAATTCAGGCGCGTGAAGGCGTACTTTTCAAGCCGCAACTCGATTGGCAGGACGAAGATGTCGAAAATGACGAAACAAAACTCGTCGAAGCCGTTATCGCGCCGAGTTCTTATTTCGTCGGACAATCTTTAAAACAAGTAAAATTCCGCGAAAATTTCGGAGCGACCGTGCTTGCGATTCGCCATCGAGGAACGCTTCTGCGCGAACGAATTGCCAAAACCGCGCTTTCCGCCGGAGATGCACTTTTGCTGGAAGTTAAAACCGAACGCTACGACCAACTGCAAAAAAATCCGTCATTCGTCATCACATCGGAAATTCGTCAGGAAAAATTTCGCAAAAGAAAGTTGATTCCCGCATTGTTTATCGTTTTCGGAATTATTTTAACGGCGAGTTTAGGAGTTACGGAAATTGTCGTCAGTGCGATAGTCGGCGCGGTTTTGCTGATTCTGGTCGGCTGTCTGACGATGGAAGAAGCGTATAAATCCATCGAATGGCGAATAATTTTTTTATTGGCGGGAGTTTTAACTTTAGGAATCGCGCTCGAAAACACGGGCGCGGCGGACGTAATTTCTACAACAATAGTTTCGACCGCCGGTTCGTGGGGCGTAGTCGGAATTTTATCGGCGTTTTATTTATTAACGACAGTTTTGACGAGCGTAATGTCGAACAACGCCACCGCCGCACTTCTCGCGCCGATTGCAATTGCGACCGCGCATTCTCTCGGCGTAAATCCGCGCCCGTTTCTCGTCGCCGTGATGTTCGCCGCTTCGTCGAGTTTTATGACACCCGTCGGTTATCAAACGAACACTTTGATTTACAGTCCGGGACAATATAAATTCGCCGATTTTCTAAAAGTCGGAACGCCGCTAAATATAGTTTTATGGCTTGCTGCAACGTTTTTGATTCCTTATTTCTGGGAATTTTAGTAGAATCATTTACGAATTACGGAAAACAATTTCTTAATTCGTGATTGAAAATATGACGACGGGCAAAAACTTTTGGAATCATATAATTTCGACGCTGTGGTTCGTGCCGACTTTGATCGTTGTCGGCAGCATTTTGCTCGCGTTTTTGCTGATCGGTGTTGATTATACGATCGGCGAAAAACTCGGTTATTTCCCGCGCCTTTTCGGAATTCAGCCGTCAGGCGCAAGCGATATGCTTTCCGTTATCGCAAGTTCGACCATTACCGTCGCCGCCACCGCTTTTTCGATTACGATTGTTGCCTTAACTCTCGCTTCTACTCAATTTTCGCCGCGCATTTTACGAACATTTATGCGCGATATGGGAAATCAGGTCGTTCTCGGCGTTCTCGCCGGAATTTTCGCTTACAGCATCGTCGTTTTGCGGACGATTCAGGACGGCGGCGACAATCCCGCCAACAGTTTCGTGCCGTCAGTCGCGGTTTTTTTCGGCGTGATTCTCGGTTTTGTCGCCATCGGATGTCTGATCTATTTTATTCATCACGTCGCAACTTCGATTCAGGCGACGAGTATTATCGCTTTGATTGCGAAGGAAACAATCAGGGAAATAAAATCGAATTTTCCGTCCGGCGATGATACCGGGCAAATTGATGAACAAGCCGCGCGGCTTTTTACAAGCGATAATTTCTTTGAAATAAATGCCGTTAAAACGGGTTATGTTCAAAACGCCGACGCGCAAAAATTTCTCAAACTTGCCGCAAAACACGATTTATACGTGAAAATGCAAAGACGAATCGGGCAATTTATCATCGAAGGTTTGCCGATTTTGCGGCTTTATACAGACCGGACCGATTTCGTTTTAACCGAAAAACTCGCCGCCGAATTTAGAAGCGATTACGAAATTGACGATTTTCGCACCGTCGAAGGCGATGTCGCATTCGGTCTGCGCCAGATCGTTGACATCGCGCTCAAAGCACTTTCGCCCGCCGTGAATGATACGACGACCGGCATAATTTGCGTTGATTATCTGAGCGCGATTATGGTCTGTCTTGCCAAACGTCCGTCGTGTCCGTCGTTTCTTTACGAAAAAGGGAAAATGCGCTTGATTCTGGAACAACAGCGGTTTGAAGATTTTTTCGATCTCGCATTTAATCAAATCAGGCAAAACGCGGGCGGAAATGTCGCCGTTATCTTGCGCCAATTAAATTCCATAAATATTTTAAGTAAAACAAATCTCGATCTGCCGACCGAAGACGAACGCCGTCAACGGCACAAACTTTTCCAGACGCAAGCAAGACTTTTATTTGAACTTGCCAAAAGGACGATCGAAGCTGATGTTGATCTGCAAACGGTCGAAGAATATTTCAAACGAGTCGAATATTCGCTGTTCGAGAGAAAGAGTGAAATCTGAAATTTGTTTTACGAGATTTGACCGTCAAAAAATCAAATGATAATGTTTCATCTGTGAAACAAAGTGTTTTGTAAAAGGAGAAAAAACTATGGCAGAAGCGGCAATCGAAACAGAAGAATTTGAAGACGCGGCAGGGAATTTTGCAGAAAATATAAACAAATATGAACTGCGTTCAATCCGCGACATCGTGGCTGATCTGACAAAACCCGTGGCAAAAAGACATCTGCGGATGCGAAAACAAGGCGGCAAGGAAATAAAATTTCTTTCGTGGCACGACGCGATAAAATATCTCGATCATTACGCACCGGGTTGGAATTACGAAGTGCGGACAATTCAGAACATCGCTGGAAAATTGATTTTAACGGTTCGTCTGAGCGTCCCGTGCGCTGAAGGAATCGTCTATCGTGAAGCCACCGGACAAGAAGACGAGGATAAAGATAATTACGGAGATTCTTCAAGTAATGCGGAAAGTATGGCTCTTCGCCGCGCCGCATCGAAGTTCGGTTTGGGACTTTATCTCTACGATCAATAAATCTGAAAGCGAAATAAACTTACAGGCAATGCGTTTGTAAATAATTGCATCACATAAAAGTAATTTACGAGAAAACAATGTTCAATTTCAGACGTGCTTCGATAATTTTAGTTTTTACAATCTCCGCATTTTTGATTTCCGCCTGCGGAGTTTCAACCGCCGAACAACAGGCGAATAAAACGATCACCAGAAAAACGCCGCCCGCGCAGGTCGTCTCCGGCAAACCGAAAATTATCGCATTCGGCGATAGTTTGACGGCGGGTTTCGGTTTGTTGGAAAAAGAATCTTATCCATATCTTTTGCAGGAAAAGTTAAAAACTGACGGTTACGATTATGAGGTCGTCAATGCGGGCGTTTCCGGCGACACGAGTTTGGGCGGACTTGAAAGAGTTGACTGGGTTTTAGGAACTGAGAACGCGCAAATTCTGATTCTCGAACTCGGTGCAAACGATCTTTTGAGAAATATGCCGCCGGACAAAATGAGATCGAATCTCGAAAACATAATCAAAAAAGCGCAGGAAAAAAATATCAAGGTTCTGCTTTGCGGAATGCTCGCACCGCCATCGGTCGGGGCAAATTATCAGAAAATTTACAACGACACTTTTCCCGATCTCGCGGATAAATATGATCTCGCATATCTGCCGTTCATCCTCGAAAATGTGGCGATGGACAAAAAACTGAATCAAGCCGACGGCATTCACCCGAACGCGGAAGGCGAGAAAATTATGACCGATAATGTCTATCGGGAATTAAAGAAAATGCTCGATCAATAAACCGCACTTGCAATCGGTTCAGTTCCGTCTTAACTTGAAAGTTAATGAACGTAACATATCTCGAATGCGCTAATTGCGCCGAAAAACACGAAGCCCGAAAACTGCAAAATCTCTGCACCAAATGCGGAAAACCGCTTCTCGTCCGCTATGATCTCGACCAGGCAAAGAAAACTTTAACTAAAGATTCTCTTAAAACACGCGAATCGAATTTGTGGCGTTACCGCGAAGTTTTGCCGGTCGAAAATGCCGGAAACATCGTTTCATTCGGCGAAGGTTGGACACCGCTTTTGGAAACGAAACGGCTTGCCGACACGCTTCCGGTTAAAATAAATCTCTATATCAAAGACGAAGGACAAAATCCGACGCAGAGTTTCAAGGCTCGCGGAATGACTGCCGCCGTTTCGATGGCGAAAGAACTCGGCATGACAAAATTAGCAGTTCCGTCTGCCGGAAATGCGGCGGGCGCACTTGCGGCTTACGCTTCACGCGCCGGACTCGAAGCGAATATTTTTATGCCGTCCGACACGCCGCAGGCGAATATTATTGAATGTCGGCAGACCGGCGCGAATGTTACGTTGATTGATGGTCTAATAACCGATTGCGGCGCGGAAGTCGCACGCCGAAAAGACGCGGAAAATTGGTTTGACGTTTCGACATTGAAAGAGCCGTATCGCGTCGAAGGCAAAAAAACTATGGGTTACGAACTCGCCGAGCAATTCGGTTGGACTTTGCCGGACGTGATTCTTTACCCGACGGGCGGCGGAACGGGTTTGATCGGAATGTGGAAAGCATTTGACGAGATGGAAAAAATGGGTTGGATCGGTGGAAAACGTCCGCGAATGGTTTCGGTTCAATCGGAAACCTGTGCGCCGATTGTCCGCGCGTTTCACGAAGGGAAACGCTTTGCCGACGAATTTGAAAATGCCGAAACCGTCGCTTCCGGTTTGCGTGTGCCGAAAGCGATCGGCGATTTTTTGATTATTGACGCTCTGCGCGAATCCGGTGGAACGGCGATCGCGGTTTCGGATGCGGAACTCGTTAAAGCCGTCGGCGAGATCGGCGCGGCGGAAGGCGTTTTTTGCGCTCCCGAAGGCGCGGCGTGTCTTCCGGCTTTGCGGAAAATGATCGGCGAAAATTTGATAAATGAAAATGAAAAGGTCGTCATCTTCAACACCGGCGCGGGCGTGAAATACTTGGAATGTTTTGTTTGATTTATCCGATTTAGTTATTATTCGTTCGGATATTGCAACTCCGGTATTTGTCGCGGAGATTATTTATTCGTAACTCAATGCTTCGACGGCATCCATTCGCGCGGCTTTCATTGCCGGATAAAGTGCGCCGAAAACTCCGCCGATGAGTCCGAAAAGTAATGTCAGAGCAATTGTTAAAAAATTGATCTCGACCTCGAGCGTCATAAAACGGGTTAAAATAAATCGCATAACGATTGTCAGCAAAACTCCCGCGACGATTCCGCAGAATGTAATCAAAAGTGCTTCCTGCGTAATTATCCAGCCGATGTTGAAATTGCTCATTCCCAAGGATTTCATCACGCCGATCTGCCGCGTTCGTTCGGTAACTGTCGTATACATCGTCAGCAAAATGACGAGCGCGGAAATGACCGCCGCCACACCGATTACGACGTTGAGAAAAATTCCCATCGCCGGAATCGCCGACATATAAAGTTCTTCGAGCTGGCTGACGGGAATTATCTGGTTGTCGGGAAATTTGTCCTGAATGTTTTTCGCCACCGCCGCTTCTTCAAATCCGGGTTTAATTTTCACGAGAAACGCCGAAACTTTTCCTTCCGCGCCGAGTTGTTTCTGCATCACACCGAGCGGCATTTTCACGCGCGCTCCCGCCGCCGGTTCATAAGTTCCGACGATCGTAAAATCGCGCTCGTAAATCTTCATCTTGTCGCCGATCTTGTATTTTTTCTGGCGTTGAAAACCCGAGTCAATGAGAACTTCATCTGCTGAACCGTTAAATTTGCGACCTTCGACGATGTAAATTCCGACGAGTTTTGAGTATTCATCGAAATTTATGCCTTCAATGAGACGACTGCCCGTGTTATTGTCGTCGGTCGAAACCGTGTTTTGCGCGACCGGAATGGCAATTTGAACGCCTTCCACAGTCTCGATCTCCTGTTTCAAACCGACGGGCAGAGCGACTGCTTCCGTTCCCGCTAATCCGACCGAACCCGAAGGGCGAAAGAAAATTTCTGCGCCGACATTCGCGTCGAGCGATGCCCGTCCGCGCATCGAGCCTTTTGTTAATCCGACCGTGAAAACGATCAGCAAAACGCCGACCGAAATGCCGATAATGCTGACGGCTGTTCGCGCCGGACGATGAAGCATATTTGAAAAAACGAGATTGTCCATTTTAGTTGATAGTTGATAGTTGATAGTTAAAACTTAAAATTATTCACTATCAATAATCAAATGATTTCCTCATCTTCCTCGAATTGAAGTTCGTATAATTTTTTGTAAACGCCGCCGCGCTGCAAAAGCTCGTCGTGCGTTCCGGTTTCGGTAATTTCGCCGCGTTCCATTACGACGATTTTATCGGCGCGGCGAACGGTCGAAAGTCTGTGCGCGATGACGATTGACGTGCGGTTTTGCATTAAATTTGCTAACGCACGTTTGATGAATTGTTCGCTTTCCGTGTCGAGCGCGCTCGTCGCTTCGTCTAAAATCAAAACCGGCGCGTCAATCAAAACGGCGCGGGCAATGGCGATTCTTTGTCTTTGCCCGCCGGACAAAAACGTGCCGCGTTCGCCGACGATGGTTTGATATTTGTTCGGCAATTCTTCGATGAATTTATCCGCGAACGCGATCTTTGCGGCGTTTTCGATTTCCGCTTCGGTCGCGTCCGGTTTGCCGTAAGAAATATTGTAGAGAACGGTGTCGTTAAATAAAACAGTTTCCTGCGTGACGAGCGCGATTTGTTTTTTCAAACTTAAAAGTTTCGCATCGCGCAGATCGGTTTCGTCCCATAAAATCGCGCCTTCCGTCGGATCGTAAAGTCTTTGAATCAGTTTTATCAAACTCGATTTTCCGCCGCCGCTTTCGCCGACGAGTGCGATCATTTGTCCTTTCGGAATTTCGAGATTTATATTTTTCAAAACGGTTTTTTCTTCGTTTTGATAATTAAACGAAACATTTTTTAATTCGATTTTGTTATTTAATAGTTTTAGTTCAACGGCGTTGGAATTTTCCGGCAGTTTTTCATTCGCATCCAAAACTTCCCAGACATCTTGTGCGGCGGCAAATGCTTTTGTAATTTCATTGTGCTGACGCGAAATTTTCCGCATCGGATCGTAACTTCTCAGCAAAAGATACAAAAATGCGAAAAATTGTCCCGCGTCCATCGCGCCCGTGTTTATTTCTCGAAAACCGAAAAACAACAAAATGATGATGGCAACCGTGCCGATGATTTCGATGGTCGGCGGCGATGTCGCGGCAATTCTGCCCGAACGCAGATTGGCGCGGGCGATCATTTCAGCGAACTTTTTGAAGCGCGTTTTTTCGCGTTCTTCCGCCGTGTATGCTTTGACGATTGCCTGATTCGTCAAAGTTTCCTGCGCCGTGTCGGATAAAAGTTTGTTGCCTTCGAGCGATTCACTGGCAAGCCGCCGCAGCGCGCGGGAAAATTTCGATGTTAAAACGCCGATAATCGGCGCGATAATCAGCGAACCGAGCAAAAGCCGCCAGTTATAATAAGCCGCCGCGCTTATTAGGTAAACGAGCAAAATACTTTCGCGCAAAATATCGCGCATATTCGCGGAAATCGCAAATTCTATCGCCGAACAACTGACGACCAGACGCGAGACGAGAAAATTCGTGCGGTGTTTTTCAAAAAACGCGATTGATTGCTGCAAAAGATGATCGTAAAGTTCTTCCCGAAGTTCTAAAATTGCCGATTGTCCGATTTTCGCCATCAAATACGACGAAAAATATTCCGCGATTCCTTTACCAGCCGTGAAAATCAACAGAAAAATCGAAATTGTCATCCACGCCCGCTGCCAGGGTTGCTGCGGTATATATTTTTGCAGATTGAAAAGCGTCTGACTTTGAATTCCCATATTTTGAGTAAATTGATCAAATATCGGAACGAGAAGCCCGGCGATAGCGATTTCAAAACCGGCGGCAATAAACATCGCCAATACCGAAAGCGCGAAAACTTTCCAGTGCGGGCGTAAGTATTTTAGAAAACGTCGAAAATCCTGCATCATTTACGTCAAATACTCGAATATACTTGAATAAGATGCGAAAAGTCCAAAGTCGGGCTGATTTTTTAGATTTGCAACGTCAAAACGGTTTATGGCATCTTTTTGAAAGTAACTTTCTACGCTTTATTCGAGGCATATTTTATGAAAAAACATTTTATTCCGGCAATTTTAATTGTATTTATACTGTCAGTTTCAGCTTTTTCGCAAGTTGATATTCAAAGAGAAACGCGCGCAATTACTTATCCTTTGGACGAAAAGGTAACGGTTCAGTTTCGCGGCACGACGCGCTATCCGCGTATGAAAGGCGAAGCGAAAGTTCAGCGAACAAACAAAAACGGAACGGAAATCGAACTTTCGATTTCCAAGATGCCGCGCCCGTTTGAACTCGGCGCGGGTTACGCGACTTACGTTTTATGGGCGATTTCGCCCGAAGGTCAAGCCGATAATCTCGGCGAGATCAAACGGCGCGGGTTTTTCGAGTTCGATTCGAAAATTTCCGTAACTACACCGCTTCAAACTTTTGCGTTGATTATTACCGCCGAACCGCATTTTCTCGTGCGCCGTCCGAGCCAGCAGATAATGCTCGAAAATTTAAATCCATACAGCGCGAGCGGCAAAACTTTAGCGACGACGACCGCGATTACTTATTTCGGAAATTCGTCCGATTATTTCCGCGACGCGCGAACGCCGGAAATCGCCGAAGTTGATTACCGCGAAGTTCCGCCGACGATTTTGCAGGCGAAACAGGCGGTTGCGTTAGCGAGATATGCGGGCGCAGAACGCGATGCGACGGAAGAATTAGGCGAAGCCGAAACGCTTCTGCAAAACGCCGAAAATCAATGGCGTGCCGGACGCGATGAAGAAACGATTGACATCACGGCGCGACGAGCAATCAGCACTGCCGTTAAAGCTGAATCAACCGCCGCCGTCCGTAAAGACGCGCGCGAAAAACGCAACGAAAAAATTAAAAATGATGCGGAAGTTCGCCGCTCGGAAGAAAAATTCGGCGATCTCGAAGGACAGTTAAATGATGTAAAAACCGAACTCGCCAGAGAAAAACGCGCCCGCGAACTTGCCGAACGCGACGCGATGAATTATTCAGAACAGGTTAATCAACTAAAGCAGGAACTTGAGACGGTTCGTGCCGAATCACAAGCCGATAAAATCAAATTGGCAAAGATCGAAGCGCGTCAGGAAATTCTCGAACAGGAGCGTGAGAAGCAGCAGCGAATAACGCGCCTGTCGGAAAACGAAGATGTTTTGATGCGTTCGTTGAAACGTTTCGGAACTGTCAACAAAACCGAACGCGGAATCGTTTTAACTCTGCCGGAAAATTATTGGGCAGGTGAACGTGTAAGCGTTTTTGCAAACGGTTCGGACACAAATTTGAGCGGTTTGGGCGAAGTTCTGGCAAATAATTCAGACTACAATATCGCCATCGAATCGCACACGGACAATAAAGGAACGCCGACGGAACTCGAAACTTTGACAAAGGAAAGAGCGCAGGCAATCGCTGACAAATTAATGCTTCTGGGTGTCGCGCAAGATCGTCTGCAAGCGAAGGGAATGGGCGCGAGTTTGCCGGTTGTCGCAAATACGACCAATCAAAATCGTGCTAAAAATCGGCGGATTGATGTCGTTCTGGTTCCGAATATTCAGTAATTTGCTATTAAAATACAAAAAAAAGCGAATGTGGAAAATCACGTTCGCTTTTTAATTTTTCAAATTTAAATCAAAAATATGCGAAAAATTTTAAGCGAGAATTTATCTTTCAGCTTGCCGATTTTCCATTTTGTTCGCGGATTATCTGTTTAAGTTTTGAAATTCTGCCGAATGTTTCCCTCCACGCCTGACTTGCCGCATTGTCATCATTGATTTCATTTTTGAGAAACAATTCTTTTGTTTCATATTCCGTAAAAGCCAACAATTTTTCGTCAATTAATTCGACCATTTGTTTTGAACGCATCCGCCAAATCGGAAACGAAGGAGAACTTCTGGCTAAAAGCAGTAAATGAATTTGCGGTGTGAGCGAATATACCAGCGTTTTAAAAAAAACGTTAAACCATTCGGCATCGAAAACGCTGTGAACTTCGTCTAAAACGAGCAAAAGCGGTGTTTGGTAGTTGATTAACGTCAATCGTGCGGTTAAATTTTCAATGAATATTTCCGGTTGTTTGCTTTGTAATTCTTCAAAATTCAGACGCGGATCTTTAAAACCCGCCGTCAAATAACGCGAAAAAAGATTCCAGTCAGTTTCCGCCGTTTCCGCCGTGTACCACACCGCACGTTTATACATTTTGGCGTAATCTGCGGCGAGTGTGGTTTTTCCCGTTCCCGTGCGTCCGATGATAAATGTCGTGCCGATCTGCCGCGAAGTTTTCGCCAGATAATCATTGAGCCGCAGACGCGAAACTATATTTTTCGGCGCAGGTGCAGTAATTTTTTCGGCAAACAGATAGTTTTCTTCCGTCTTTATAACAGGATTGTATTTTGAATATTCCGTCTTTATTTCAAGACCGTTCAAAGTGTTTTCGTATTCAAAATTTTCGTGAAATGAAAAATTCAACATCATACAATTTTCAATTTATCGGAACAGACTTGAGTAAAACTTGAGGATTTTAAGAATTGGGTCGGAAAATTCAAGTTTTTCTCAAGTCTTTTGTAGATAATTTAAAATTGTAGAAAACTATTTTGCGACAGTTTTCCAAAAAATTGAAAATTCAATATCGGACAATATAGAAAGAATCTTAGAAAGTTAATTTTTAGAATTCAACTTTTTCAGAGTTTTGTAATAACCGCCGAAAATGCCGGAATTTAGTCAGCCGATCAAGATTCTTTGAAAGGCACAAATATTGCCCGTTAAGCTGTAAATGTTCAGTTTGAACGATAAATCTTTATAAAGTTGTCTGGATATAATACATTTGTTTTAATTCAATTCAAAAATAATTAAATATTCCGTTACTAATTTCGCTCCTAAGTGAAGTTTAAAAGATGATTAAAAAATTTGTTTCTATAATTCTTGTTCTCCTTTTTTCAATAAACGCCGTCAACGCAGGTATTCTTGTTTCAAGCACAGACGGGATTTCATTAACAGGTGCAGACGGGATTAAATTTGTCGGCACAAACGGAATTTCTTTGACCGGCGCGGACGGAATTTTGAGTTATCAATCAAACGGGATTTCCTTAACAGGCGCGGACGGAATTTCACTGACGGGCGCAGACGGAATCAGCTTAACGGGCGCGGACGGCGCAACTTACACAGGTGCAAGCGGGATTTCATTAACAGGGGCGGACGGAATTACATTAACGGGCGCGGACGGAATTTCGCTGACGGGTGCAGATGGAATTACGTTTACCGGCGCGGACGGCGTAACTTATCAAGCTGATTCGGTAACGGTTCGTCAGCCGTCGGGAATTTCTCTAACAGGCGCGGACGGAATTTCACTAACGGGCGCAGACGGAATCAAATCAACAGGTGCGGACGGAATCACATTAACAGGCGCAGACGGAATTAGTTTGATGGGCGCGGACGGAATTACATTCACGGGCGCGGATTCATTAGTCGGATTTCGTTACGACGGAACCAGTTTTACGCTTTATTATCCACAGGGAATTACATTTACAGGCGCAGATGGAATTTCTTTAACAGGTGCGGACGGAATTAGTTTGACGGGCGCGGACGGAATTACATTTACGGGCGCGGATGATAATTATAACACCGGAAAAAATTTGCAAAGCGTTGACCCGGAACTCGCGCTTTTGCTTGATAAGTCAACCGATGACAGTAATATCAATGCTGTAATCGTTTACCACAATTATCCGACACAAAACGATTTAACAAAATTACAACAACTCGGAATCGCGGGCGGAACGCTTTATAAAAAACTTCCGATGATAAGTTTAACGGCGAAACGGTCGCAAATTTTCGAACTTTCAAAATTAGCAAATGTGCGTTCAATTTACGGAAACCGCACACTTACTTTTAACAGTGATCCGTTTTTCGTCAAAACAGGAAGTTATCGCGTAATTCCCGACAGAGATTTACAAAGACATAACGGCGGAATGCCTGTAACCGGCAAAAATATTACGGTTGCCGTTCTCGATACGGGCGTTAATTCTCTGCATAACGATCTCGCAAATCGCGTCATACAAAATGTGCGGCTAGTTGATGTGCAAAGTGCGTCGGTCGGTTTTTCAAATCCTTCGCCGGTTGAAGGAATTCAGAATACCGATCCTTTAAGCGGACACGGAACTTTTGTTTCGGGCGTAATCGCGGGAAGCGGTCAAATGTCCGGCACGAAATACGGCGGAGTTGCTCCGGGCGCGAAAATTTTGGGGTTGAGCGCGGGCGATCTGAATTTATCTTACGTTCTCGCCGGATTCGATTATATTCTGGATAAAGGCGCAAACTACAATGTTCGCGTCGTTAATTGCAGCTTTTCGTCGAATACGGTTTTCGATTATAACGATCCCGTCAACATCGCCACGCAAATTTTAACAAAAAATAACGTAAACGTAGTTTTTTCAGCGGGAAACAACGGTGCGGGCAACGGCACATTAAACCCTTACGCCGCCGCGCCGTGGGTTGTCAGCGTCGGTGCGACGGACGAAAAAGGGAAGTTGGCGGATTATTCATCGCGGGGAGTTTTCGGCAATTCTCTTCAACGTCCGACACTTTCAGCACCGGGAACAAATATCGTCAGTTTACGCGGCGGTATTTCGCAGACCGGAACTTTGGGCGTGATAGGCGCGGATACGCAGAGACTTGCTCCGGCGGAAATTCCTTTTTACACGACGGCAAGCGGCACATCATTTTCCGCGCCGCAGGTCGCAGGCGCAATCGCTTTAATGCTCGAGGCAAATCCGAATTTAACGCCTGCAAAAATTAGAGACATTTTAAGCCGAACGGCAACGCCGATGCCGAATTACTATCGTCACGAAGTCGGTGCAGGTTTATTAAACACTTATGCAGCGGTGCTTGAATCGGCATTTCCGTCGCGTCGAACCGGAATATTTCGCGCTGAATTGGAAAGAAAAACCGTAAAATTTACGACCGGAATTTCACAGACATTTTCCGGCACGGCAGTTCCGGGCGCACCTGTTTCGACACTTATTAATGTTCCGAATCAAACAATTCAATACGGCGTTCACATTTCGTGGGGAATGAGTTCAAACGATTTGGATTTGAAAGTTTTGGACGCGAACAATAATCTTCAGGGACATTCAAATTATCTAAATGCGCCGGGTTTAACGGGCAGACGCGAAAAAGTCGTGCTGAATTATCCTTCGGCGCAAAATCTTACCGCACTCGTTTCTCACACCGGAAATATCGGAACATCACAGGAATTTGTCGGCGCGGTTGAGACGACGAAAGTTGATTTCGCCGCGTTAAAGGACATCGCAAATCTTTCGGAAACTCAAAAAGCTGCAATTTATCAATCTCTGCGTTCGTTTTTAATGCTTTCGCAAGGCGTGCGATTTCGTCCGAACGCCGCCGTTACAAGAGCCGAATTAGCAAAAACATTGGTTCGCGGCGGCTTTGCTTCGCAATTTGTTTCGGCATCTCCGATGTTTTCGGATGTCGGAGATTTAACAACGCGCAATGCCGTCGAAAGTACGCAAAATCGTCCTGAAGGAAAACTTTTTTATGACGCTTCAAGTGGCGGTGAATTTCGTCCCGATGTTTATGCGACAAATTTGGTTGCGGCAGTTGCTCTTGTAAAATCTGCCGAACTCGATAATCAAGCGGCGACGGCGATTCTTCCGGCTAATGTTTTAGATGCGAACTTTATTCCTGCAAATCTTCGCGGTTATGTGGCGGTTGCTTTGCAAAAAGGATTTTTGAATTTGGAGAATAACAAATTTAATCCGAATAATTCGATCAACCGGATTGCTCTTGCATCGGCAATTGTTAAGGTTGCGGAATTAAATTAAAAAAATAAATTACGAAAAGTAAAAATATATTTAAAAAATATAAAAATTTGGAACGCATTTTGCATTGATGCTTGAACAGGAAAGGATGTGAACGAATTTAGTTCATAAGGAAAAAGACGGAAGATCAAGGAGGACTTTATTTAGATGGGCGATTTATTAAAAGGCGTAGTAGCAGGAGCGGTGGCTTGGAAATTAGGTGGCGGAATTATTTCTACCGTATTGATTTTTATTCTCGTTTTTTGGCTATTGGGCAAATGTTAGACACTTCATTTTTATCTCTTTAGTTTTAGGTGAACTTGCCGCGATTTAATTTATTAAATCGCGGCGTTTTTTTTGCTTAAATTTCTTGTCCGACGAAATACATCTGGGAATCAACCTGAGATTCGTCAACCTCTGTTTTTAATTGCTGATAATTTCCATCAGGCAACAAAATACGGGCGTTTTGATTATCGCTAAGATATGCGCCAAGAACTTCATCTTTCAAGTATTTAGCGAGTTTCGCATCTTTTATCGGCGTAACCGCTTCGACGCGGCGGTCAAGATTGCGGTGCATCCAATCGGCACTTCCGATGTAAATTTCCTCGTCGCCGCCATTGGCAAAATAATAAATGCGACTGTGTTCGAGAAAACGTCCGACAATCGAAACGACTTTTATATTTTCGGAAAGTCCTTCAATTCCGGGACGCAAAACACAAATTCCGCGCACGATCAAATCAATTTCGACTCCGGCTTGCGAAGCGCGATAAAGTGCGCGAATAATTTCGTCGTCGGTCAAACTGTTGGTTTTAATAATCATCCGCGCTTCACGTCCGGCGAGTTTATTTTCGGTTTCGCGGTTGATCATCTCCAACATTCTTTCCCGCAAATTTATCGGCGCAATCAGAAGTTGACGAAAACTCGTCTGAAAAGAATAACCTGTCAGGAAATTAAATAAATCCGTAACGTCCGCGCCGATCTCGTCGTCGGCTGTCAAAAGTCCCAAGTCAGTGTAAATACGCGATGTCGTCGAATTATAATTTCCGGTGGCAATGTGAACATAGCGGCGCAGAGTGTCGCCTTCGCGGCGCACGACGAGACATATTTTCGAGTGAGTTTTCAAACCGCGCATTCCGTAAATAACGTGAACGCCTTCCGATTCGAGTCGCCGCGCCCATTCGATATTATTTTCTTCGTCAAACCGCGCCTTTAATTCGATCAGCGCGGCAACCTGCTTGTCATTGCGGCTGGCGCGAATTAACGAATTTACAATCGGCGAATTTTTCCCGGTTCTGTAAAGGCAAATTTTTATAGCGACAACATCTTCATCTTCCGCCGCCGATTGTATAAAATCGGTTACGGTATTAAAAACCGTGTATGGATGATGAACGAGAACGTCTTGTTTCTTTATAATATCGAAAATATTATCCGGCTTTTGTAATGCGGTCGGAATTGAATAAGCAATCGGTTTATCCTTTAAATCCGATCGTTCGAGCGAGTAAAGATGCATCAAATCGGGAATATTCAGTACGCCGTCAATACGATAAACATCTTTTTCCGTTAATCCGATTGCGCCGGTTAAATATTTTATGGTTTCCTCCGGCATTGAAGCCGAAATTTCAAGACGAACAGGAAAACTGAAACGCTTTTGTTCATAAATTTCCTGTTCCATCGTTCTCAGAAGATCGTTTGATTCGTCTTCGCGCAGTTCGATGTCGGCATCGCGCGTGATGCGGAAAAGCTGCGGCTTTTTGATTTTCATATTCGGCATCAGATGTTCGATATTAGCCGAAACGATTTCGCCGAGTAATACAAAGCGTGTTTCGTTTTCGTTCACCGGAATGAGCCGCGGCAGATTCGGCGGAAGTTTCAAACGAACAAAACGTTTTTGATCGTAGAGATGTTTTAATTTACCGTGATTGAGGCGTTTATCAGGATTGACGAGCATCCCGAAATTCAAACTGAGGTTGGAAACATATGGAAAAGGGTGACTTTTGTCAACAGCTTGCGGCGTAAGAACCGGAAACACATTTTTCAGAAAGTATTCGTTAATCCTCTTTTTCTCATTATCTGTTAAATCTTCATACGAGCAAATAATAATTCCTTTTTCGGTAAGCTGCGGCAAAATTTCTTCGGTCAGACATTTCATCTGCTCCGCAACCATCGGACAAAGACGAGAACGAATTTCACGCAGTTGTTCACCCGCAGTCATTCCGTCAATCGAGGTGCTGTAAATATGCTTGGCAACTTGCTCCTTTAGACCAGCTACGCGAATCATAAAAAACTCGTCCAGATTGGTCGAGAAGATTGCCAAAAATTTAAGCCTTTCGAGCAAAGGCGTGTTTTTGTCGAGAGCTTCCTCTAAAACACGACGATTAAATTCAAGCCAACTGATTTCACGGTTAAACAAATATTTAGCATCATCAACGGACAAAATCTTTTTGTCGCTTTCTTTTATCTTTTGTGTTGTCGGATTCATATTTTCTTAAAATTCCAAGCGGGACATCTTCTATTTAAAACTCTAACAAATATAAACATCGGCGGTCAAAAATTTTTTCGAGCAAATAAAAATGAGCGTGAGTTTCTTTCCTCACGCTCGTTTTTATTTTGATCATTTTTTTAATAATTACGGGATATAAGATTTAGGAAGCGGTCGGTCGCTTCCCGTTCCGAATACCTCCGCCGCGAATCCGCTCGTCGAACGATTCTCATACCACGTTCCGTTTCTCACTACCGCCTGATCATACTTCCCGTCTCCGTCGTAATCTCCTGGCACAGGTATGTCTCCCGATACTCCGAACTGCACCGCCGCAAACTGTCCGCCGTTTGATCTGAGCCAATACCAATAACCGTCCGACGCTCGATAAACCGCGATGTCGTCTTTTCCGTCGCCGTCGTAATCCGCCGGCACAGGCATATCACTCGGTACTCCGAACGCTTTTACTATCAGTCCGCTCGTCGAGCCGCTGATATACCACGTTCCGTCTCTGATTACCGCCGTGTCTGTTTTCCCGTCACCGTCGTAATCGCCCGGAATCAGCTTGTCGCCGTTTTGTCCCCATTGCTTCGCCAGCAGACTGTTGCTCCCGCTTCTGAGAACATACCAGTAGCCGTCGGACGGGCGAAACACCGCCGGATCGGTTTTGCCGTCGCCGTCGTAATCGCCCGGAACGACTTTGTCCGAAGACGCGCCCCAGTTGAAGACCTGCAAAGTGTTGCCGCCGGATTTGAGAATATACCACGCACCGTCAGACGGGCGGAACACCGCCGCGTCGGTTTTGCCGTCGCCGTCGTAATCGCCGGGAACGAGCGTATCGGAAGCCGTTCCCCAGGTGACGGCGGAAAATCCGGCACTCGAACGATTGACATACCAATTATTGTCCGACGGACGATAGACCGACACATCGGTTTTACCGTCACCGTCAAAATCCGCCCGCTTATTTCTCGTCGGTGCAACAAATGCACAGTTAAAACTGTTGACGATTTTGAATCCGTCAACCCGCACACCCACGCCGCCGACAAAAGCATCCGAACCGGAGCGGAATTTCAGTTTGACATTTTGCCCGTTTGCGGATGACGGCAACACTGCGACGACATCAATATAACCGCTTGAATTTCCCGTCCACGCCTGTCGTCCGGCAATAGGATTCGAGCCGCCCGGAGCAACCGCACGATTATAACCACCGCTCAAAAATAAACCGCCCGCCGCTAAAATATCCTGAAATGCGCCGCCGCCGATGCTGATTTCCAAAACCATTCCGTCAAATCCGGCTTCGGTATCGTAATTCAAGCGGAAATTCGCTTGAGAATTTGCTGATTGAACCGAAATATTCGGCGTTACGATTTCAGAACTGCCCGCCGATGTCGGATCGTTTGTAAAAATCGCATTCGGCGCGGTATCCGGCAAATTATTGGTCGTTACCCACGGTACACCGTTTCCGGTCGCCGTTGTCGTCCAACCTGCGGGAAGTGCGGGAGCAGTTACCGAATCAAAATTTTCTGTAAACGAAATAATCGGCTGACCGATCAGGATTTGGCGCGTGAAAGTTACAACGCCGCGATTACTGTTGGCTGTAATCGTTATCGTCAGAACGCTTCCGCAAGTTGTAGATGCCGGAATCGTGAATGGAATCTGATTTGTAACGGTCGCATTACCGTTGATAATTCCGTAATTAAACGGAGCGTTGCCGTTAATGGAAATCGTAACTCCGGTTGCAGATTCGGTAAGCGGATTATACAACGGGATATTTAACAAAATCGTTTCGCCCGGTTCGGCAATGCTGTTATTGTTGCCGTTCGGATCGCTGAAAGAAAATGACGGCGTTTGAATTAGATTCGGCAGAGCAAATGATTCGACTACCGAATTAGAACCGTCCGATGTCGCCCCGAAACCCATTCCGCGAACGGCGAACCCGGTATAAATATCGGTCGCATCCGCACCGCCGAATCCGGCGATGTCGGCAGCGATAATCGCGTCGCGGGCTTGAATAAAACCCGGATTATCCGGCGTTAATTTCATACCGTCGGTAACGATTTGCAAAGTTCGCTCATTGCCCGCGGCAAATCCCAGACGATTGATAATTCGCGCACGAACTTCCAATAATGCCATACACCAGACTTCTCCGGCATTGTGAACTTCCGATGCCGAATTTCCGGCAAAAGGCGCGCTCGCACTAAACGCACCGTCCGAGATATTTGCCTGTGACGGATCAATATCGGCAAGTGTCAGCGGATTATGCGGACGATTGTTCGGTCCGCCCGTCGTCGTTTTCAGCGCGTATGGAAAGCGGCGAATTCCGTAATAATAATTGCTGTTTCCGATTCCGAAAACATTGTTCGTGACATAACCGCCCGACGCGTATAAACCGTTTATGTCTTCGTCGGGTGTTGCCAACAAAACGCGACCGTAAAAATCCGACCAACCTTCGCCCATTCCACGCGCTTCATTTGTATTTAAGCCATCGGCATTGCCGATCAGACGATTTGATGTGCCGTGTGTTAGTTCGTGAATAACAATCTCCGCATCCAAATCTCCGTCACGTCGTCCAGTCGAATTCGTAAAAATATACATCTGCATACGTCCGCGCACACCGTCCGCCATCGTATTAAAATTAGCGTTGTTCGTGCCTGACGAATCCTGCGCTTCGCCGCTCACGCGATCTCCGGCAACTCCGCCGCGTCCGAAATTATCGTTTTGAAAATTTCGCGCCGCTTCTGTAAATCCGGCTCGATAAAGACTGTCGTGATAACGGTTGGTTAAATAAAAAAGATTTGTAACCGCGCCTTGCTGAAACTGTGAAATTGGCGGATAAGTCGTCGGAACAGGGTCTTCGCCCGGTGTGGGATTTCCCGGATACGGATTATATGTGTAATTGAAAACGCGGTTCGGCGAACCGATTGCTTTTCCCGACAGGTCAACACCGTTCGTTCCGTCGCGGTCAATTCCGGCTTCGACGTTGTTTCCGTCAGTCGTGTTAATTCCGTCCGTAATCCAGCCGAGATTGTTAAAAGCGTTCGGTGCTTCGTTTCCGATCAGCGTGAAATTCGTCCGTGCGACAACCGACGGTTGATAACCCGTCGAAGGAGTTGTCGTTATCGGAGAAGGCGAACCCGGAGTCGGACTGTCCGAACCGTAAACATTGTAGGTCGCCGATTGAGTTTGATCTTCGGTCGTGTTTTTGCGCCACAGAATCGTTCCCGTTTTCGCGTCAACGATAACATAGAAAGCGTTCGCCGGCAGCCAGATCGCCACGCGCCACGCCGGAACTGCAATTCCGGGTTCGGTCGGGAAATAAATTTTTTCCGCCGTCGTCGCCCAATCGCCGCTGCCGAAAGTTGTTTTTGCGTCGTTTGAAAGCGCGTCATTTACCGCTAAATCCGAGGATTTTAATTCGTGATTGATATTCGCCGCCGCAAATTTTACCGCGTTGCCCGCGTTGCCGAAATCGTCTGAAAGATTCTGATTGCCGAGTCCGGGAGCGAGATTATTAATAATGCGGAACATCACGCCGTCTTTGGAAAATCCGGCTTTGATCTCGCCGCGAAAAACGGGATAACCGTTAATTTGTTGTTTAAGATGAGCATAAGACAAATTGCCCGCAGGATTCGTATAATCGGCGACGACTTCAAGATCGTTCGCTTGATTTCCGTCAACGCCGAGCAAATCATTATTGCCTTTAACAAAATTCCGCAAAGTTTCCGCGCGGTTTGAAGCTGGAGAATCCGCCAGATTTTCCGTCGCGTTCAAGTTTGCAGTAATGACTTCGGGAATTTGCAGATCACGATTATATTCGACTTTCAAATTCGGAAGAGTTTTTCTCAAAGTTTCTTCGCCTTTAATAAATTTGTCCCGAAAATCCGCAATCGAAACGGCATCCGTGCCGCCGTCTTGACGATAAGACATCAATGCGTCCGCCGCATCTTGCTTTTTAGCCGTGCGAATATCATAATTTTCCAAATTCGCTTCGTGACTGAAAGTTGTTTGACTTAATCCTTCGCCGCCGGAGTTGCTTTGCGCCGTCGAACGAAAACCGTTCGGCACAATAATAATCGCCGTCAGCAAACCTAAAACACACAGACAAAAAAGAATTCGCCGACGCGATTCTCCCGATAAATTTTTTTTCACTAAAATAATCCTCAAAAATATTAAAATATAGAAAACAAGCACAAAATAATTCGTTAAAAGTAAACAAATAAATCAGTAAAGTAAATGAAACTTTTGAATTACCGAACAAAAATATTGTTACACATTATAAAATAATCTGGACGCGAAACTATTAAAATAATAGTATTTATTCCTTTCGTCAAATGAAAATCAATGTAACGACACTGACTTGAACTCTGACCTTTACAAAAACACGCTTCGATTCGAAATGATTGTCTTAGATGACGCGACCGTTTGATTGATTGTCTGTAAAATTTAAAAATTCCCGATTTATCGTGCGGGCGAAATTGAGATAAATTAGAGAAGTTAAAATCAAATTCGATAATTTAAGACGCAAAATAATTCTATGAAAATAATTCCGCTTTCGATTCCGACACCGTTTTACGTCGGCGATGTCAATGTTTATTTAATCAAAGAAGAACCGTTGACGATAATTGATGTCGGACCGAAAACGACGGAAGCGTCAATAGTTCTGCGGGAAAAACTAAAACGAAACGGCGTTGAAATTGCAGATATTCGGCGAATCGTTTTAACTCACGCGCACGAAGATCATTGCGGTTTGGCAAAACAATTGCGCGACGAAGCGAAAAATGCGGAGATTTACATTCACGCTTGGGAAAGCGGACATCTTTTCGGAAGATTGGCGAGCGACGATCACCGGAAATTAATGCTTCGCGCCGGAGTTCCCGTTGCATTTTTCGATGAAATGCAGAAAATGTATGCGGAAATCAGTCTTTTGACGGACACATTAAACGACGGCGAATTTTCCGCGTTAAACGACGAACAGGAATTGGAATTTGAGACGGGAATTATCAAAGTTCTGCACACGCCCGGACACACGCCGGGAAGCTGTTCTTTTCTGCGCGAAGCAAACCGCACGATCATCGCCGGAGATTGCGTCTTAAAACGAATCACGCCGAATCCGATAGTTTCGCCCGATCCTGTAAACGGCGAACTGCGTTTTAAATCTCTCGGCGAATATCTTGTCAGTCTTGCGAAGATCAGAAGTTATTCGCCGACATTGGTTTACGGCGGACACGGCGAACCGATAACGGATTTTGAAGAAATTTTTCACCGTTACGTCCGCGCAATTGATGAGCGGCAGAAAAACGTGATCTCTATCGTTTCAAAAAACGGAATGACGGCATTCGATGTCGCGCAGAAACTTTTTCCCGACGTGATAAATAAAGACGTTCATCGTTTCTTAGCAATTTCCGAAGCGATCGCGCATCTCGATTATGCCGAATCGGAAAACAAAATTGCAGTCGAATTAAACGACGGCGTGGAATTTTACCGCTCGAAATAAAAAAGCGGTTAACCGTTCAAAATCTTAACGCATCAAAAATTCTTTGCGAAAAACTTTATAAGCAGAAACAATTTATCAGGTTTCAAGTTTTTATGATTCCTAATTCTTGGCTTTAAGTCTTAAAATGCTAGTATAAAATCACCAAAATTATGAAAGTTCTTATTTTTATTATATTTTTATCCGCGTGTGTTTTCGCGCAAGACGCAAATCTTCAAGTTAAAGGCGAAGATCACTTAAAAAACATTAAACAATTGACGTTCGGCGGCGAAAATGCCGAAGCGTATTTTTCGTTCGACGGCAAAAAGCTGATTTTCCAATCAAAACGCGACGGGCGCGGCTGCGATCAGATTTACACGATGAACATTGACGGTTCTGATACCAAAATGGTTTCGAACGGCGAAGGACGCACGACTTGTTCATATTATTTCAAGGGCGGCAAGAAAATTCTCTACGCCTCGACACACGGCGGCGCGAAGGAATGTCCGCCGAATCCCGATTATACGAAAGGTTATGTCTGGGCGATCTATCCCGATTACGAAATTTACACGGCATCGCCGGACGGCAAAAATATCAAAAATCTGACGAATTCGCCGGGTTATGATGCTGAAGCGACCGTTTCGCCGGACGGCAAAACAATTATTTTCACATCTGAAAGAGACGGCGATCTGGAACTTTATTCGATGAACACGAAAGGCAAAAACATCAAACGCCTGACGAACGAACCCGGTTACGACGGCGGCGCGTTCTTTTCGCCGGACAACAAAATGATCGTCTATCGCGGTTCGCATCCGTCCGATCCGAAACTTATCGAACGCGACAAAGAACTGTTAAAAGAACATATGATCGTGCCGCTGACTTTTGAAGTCTGGACGATGAATGCCGACGGAAGCAACAAAAAACAAGTTACAAAATTAAACGCCGCGTCTTTTGCGCCGTATTTTACGCCCGACGGCAAACGAATTATTTTCTGCACGAATTATTTTGCGACCGACAAAGGAAAGAGAAATTTCGATCTGGCAATGATAAATATTGACGGCAGCGGATTAAAACAAGTTACTTTCAACGAAAGTTTCGACGGTTTCCCGATGTTTTCGCCCGACGGCAAAAAACTTGTTTTCGCCTCAAACCGCAACGCGGAGAAACAAGGCGATACGAATGTTTTTATCGCCGATTGGGTTGAATAAAAATTTTTGCCACGAACTAACACGAAAATTCCCGAATAAATTTTTTCGTGTTAGTTCGTGATTGTTTGTAGCTTATATTTTTATGAAAAAACAACTTTCAGTTTTACTTCTTTTGTTCGCTTTCACTTTCAGCGTTTCGGCGCAGAAAAAAGAAGCGCGCAAAACTAGCGAACTGCCTTCACTTTGGCAATGTGAAGAAGTAAGAATAGTTTTAGATAATTTCTTTATTGAACTGCAAAGAAATCCGCAGGCGACGGGTTTTATAATTTATTATGAAGGAAAATACGCCGCCGATGATGAAGAAAACAAAAAGCCGAAAATGCTTTTGCCGAGACGCGGCGAAGCGGAATTTCGTATGCAGATAATCCGCGACCACATAAAACTCAGACGCTATGATTCAAGCAGAGTTTTGTTTATCAACGGTGGTTTACGTGAGGAAAACAAAACAGAGTTCTGGCTTGTTTCAAACGGTGCGGATTTGCCTAAACCGACTCCAACTTTAGATAAAATAGAGTTTCGCAAAGGGAAACCTGAATGGACTTGCGACGAACCGTTTTAATTATGAAAAAACAATTCTCCGTTTTATTACTTTTATTCGCTTTCACTTTTAGTGTTTCGGCGCAGGTGCATTTTACGGAATTTAATACAATCAATTCCGCAATGGATTGTAATGAAGTCAGAGCTATGACGGATAATTTTTTCATTATGCTACAAAAAAATCCACAGCATAATCTTTTTCTAGTTTATTATGAAGGCAAATATAAAGTTCCGGTTTTGAACAAAGGTAAATTGTTTAAATTTAAAACAGTTTTGCCTGCTCGCGGAGAAGCAGAGATTAGAATTCAGGCTATCCGGGATCATATTAGAGTCAGAAGATATGACTCGTCAAGGGTTTGGTTTATAAACGGGGGTTACAGAGAAGAGTTTGAAATTGAACCTTTTATATTGCCCAAAGATGAAGCACCTTGGAAACCAACGCCAACATTGGACAGTATAAAATTTCGTGATGGTAAACCGTTGGACTTTCCTTGTAGTTACGATTAATGTGATTTTTTATGAAGAAACAACTTTCCTTATTATTGATTTTACTTTCATTCGTTTTCACAATTTCGGCGCAAAAGCCGTCTGAGGTCGAGAAAAATCTGCGAACGAATGTCGGTTATCTCGCTTCGGATACGCTTGACGGGCGCAGGACGGGCGAGAAAGGCGCGACCGTTGCGGCGGGTTATGTGGCGAATATGTTTTCCAACTACAAACTCGAACAAGGCGTAACGGAGACAAATTCTAAAGGTAAGAAAACAAAAAATTACTTACAGAAATTTCCGTATATCGCAGGTGTGGCACTTGGCGGGGGAAATGTTTTTTCGATAAACAACGCGGCAGTAAATATAGTCACTAGCTGGATGCCGGTCGGATTTTCGCCGAATGTTGATATTTCAAATTCTCAGGTTATTTTCGCGGGGTTCGGCATCGCTTCGGACGAATTGAAGTATAACGATTACAGCGGCTTGAATGTGAACGGAAAGATCGTGATGGTTTTGGAAGGCACACCCGATGCGGGAAATCCGCACAGCGAATTTGCGCGTTTTAATGTTCACGCCAAAGCCAACATCGCCAAGTCGAAAGGCGCAAAGGCGATTTTGATTGTTTCAGGCGAAGAAAAATTTGCGGACGACAAACTCGCGCAGCTCGAATTTAATCAGACGCTCGGCGAAACGGCGATTCCGGCAGCGGTCATTTCGCGCCAGACGGTTGCTGGTTTGTTCGGCGATAAGAAAGATACGCAGGTCGTCGCAGAAATGGAAAGAATCGCCGCGTCGCGCAAAGATAAACCGGAAAGTGTCGAGATGAATATCAAATTTCAGGTTGACGGAACGGCGAATTTGAAAATTGATCTCGTGCAGAAACAAGCCGAAGCTTACAACGTCGTCGGAATTATCGAAGGACGCGATAATGTTCTGAAAAACGAAGCCATCGTCATCGGCGCGCATTACGATCATCTCGGGCGCGGCGGCGAATCCAGTTTGGCGGTCAATTCAAAGGAAATTCATCACGGCGCGGACGACAACGCTTCCGGCGTTTCGGCGATGCTCGAACTCGCCAGACAGTTTCGCAAAGAGAAAAACAACAAACGCACGTTAATTTTCATCGCGTTCGGCGGCGAGGAAGAAGGCTTGCTCGGCTCGAAATATTACGTCAACAATCCGGTTTTCCCGATTGAAAAAACCGTGGCGATGATAAATATGGATATGGTCGGGCGTTTGGATAAAGAAAAATTGACGGTCGGCGGAATCGGAACGGCGAGCGAGTGGAAGGATTTTACAACCAACTTAAATAAAGGTGTGTTAGTTCAACCGAAGTCTCTTGGAAAGGTAAATAATATGCAGGTAATCGGCGAATTTATCTATAAAAAAGAGAATTTTGCATTCAACCTTCAACTCAATCAAGACGGTTTCGGACCTTCGGATCATTCGTCATTTTACGGCAAAAAAGTTCCCGTTTTGTTTTTCTTCACTGGAACGCATTCGGATTATCACAAACCGACGGACACGGCGGAGAAGATCAATTACGAAGGTTTGATGAAAATTACAAATTTCGTCGGCGAGATCGTCAAATCAATTGACCAAAATCCGAACAGACCGACTTACACCGTCGCGCAGAGTTCGGGAATGTCGGGCGGCAGACGCGGTTTCAGCGTTTCGCTCGGAACTGTGCCGAGTTACGCCGACAACACTAACGACGGGCTTTTGCTCGACGGCGTGCGCGACGAAAGTCCGGCGGCAAAAGCGGGAATTAAAGCGGGTGACAAAATCATCAAAATGGCGGGACACGACGTAAATAATATTTCCGATTACGTTTTCGTCCTCGGCGAAATGAAAGCGGGCGAAGAATACGAAGTCGTCGTAATGCGCGGCGCGGTAAAATTGACGCTGAAAATAGTTCCCGAAGCGCGAAAATAAGCCGGGAGCGCAGGCTTCCAGCCTGCGCGTAAAAAACTAAATCTAAGAATATAAAATTCTTTGAAGCTGTTACACGCAGGCTGGAAGCCTGCGCTCCCTGATGTGATGAATCCAATCAATTTCTGCAAATTTCACGGTTTCGGCAATGATTACATCGTTATCGAATCCGACGCGCTCGCCGATGTAACAGACATCGGCGAATTCACGCGCAAAATCTCGCACCGTAACACGGGCGCGGGTTCGGACGGCATTGCAATTATCGGAAAATCGGAAAACGCCGATTATGCTTGCCGCATCATCAATCCCGACGGCAGCGAAGCGGGATTTTCCGGCAATGGAACTCGTTGTGCGGTCGCGTATCTTTATTATAAAAATCTATACAACGAAAAAAATCTCAAACTAGAAACAAAAAGCGGAATCAAAAATTACGAATGCCTAAAACGTGAAGAAAACACATTTTGGTTTCTAGCCGAACTCGGCAAACCTAAATCAATTACGAATTACGAATTACGAATTACGAACGGGGAAATTCAAACAATTACGCTTGATGTGGGAAATCCGGTTTGTGTAATATTTGTTGATGATTTTAATGAGACTAACTGGCGCAAGATCGGCGCGGAGATCGAAACACACGAACACTTTCCCGAACGGACGAATGTCGTTTTCGTGAAAGTTCAAAACAGGGAAAATATCGAAATCAGAATTTGGGAACGCGGCGCGGGCGAAACTTCTTCGTCGGGAACTTGTTCGATTGCGGCGGCGGTCGCGTCTGTTTTTGCGGGAAAAACAAAAAATTCAGTCGCCGTTCACGCCGTCGGCGGCACGACCGATGCCGTCTGGCGCGAAGACGGCGAAATGATGATTACGGGACGCGCCGACCTTTCATTTTGCGGTGAATGGTTTCAAATTTGATTTGTAAAAAAACGATAACTCGTCTAAATATCCAGCTTTTTGTAAAAATGCGATTTCGTGGGGAGTTCGCCGAATCTTCGTCCTATTTTGCGGCGAAGATGAATAAACGCCGATTTTGGAAGACGTAAAATAGGATTTTTAACCGCATTGTCGTTAAACGATTTCGGCACATCCGAATTATTATTTTTTGAGTTTTCCCACATCGCAAAATAATCGCTTTGCTGGGGCGGTTTTTCAAAAATCTTCACATCGGCGGTTTTTTCGGCAATCGTCAGCAGATACGACGGCGTAAAATTAGCTAGTAAAACGCGATGTTTGATCGTGTCGGGATCGGTAACTTCATACCAATCGGAATTCGGGTAATCTTCAAAAAGAATCATCTGCCGCACTTTGAAACCGTTTTGAGCGGTAAAAACACGATAGAAAAGTTCAGGACTAAATTGATAAAAACCGTGTCCGAGAAAATTGTTGGTCGGCGTGATCGAAAGAAAATGCCCGCCGACTTTAACCATCTGCATACAATTTTTTATCGCCGCCGGGAAATTAAAAATATGTTCGAGCGTTCCGCCGTCAAGAACCGTCGTAAATTTGTTTCTGAATTTTTCGGAAATCGGTCGGTTAAAATCGTGAACTTCCGTAGCATTCTCAAAATCCGACGCATCGAACGAAGTAATTTTTTCGGCATCTAAAAGTTTAATAAAAGGTTCCGAAAAACCGTCAGCCGCTTTCAAAATTTCGTTCGCGTTGCCGCCTTGAATCTCGAATTTTTGCAAATTACTTTGTAGTTGTTCCGCCGTCAGATTGAGCGTCTGCCGCCCGATCATCGCCATATTTTCAAATGAAACACCTTGCCGCAAATGTGCATATAAAAGAAATTTCGTCCCGTTGCTGTCTAAACCCATAATTGTTATTGACAGCATACTTGATTAAATCGAAATCCCGCAAATTAAAATAAAACTGATTTTTATATTTAAAAGAAAAAAGGCGAAAGTTTCCCATCGCCTTTGATCTGAGATTTGAGATTTGAAATTTGAAATCTGTCTTTACAAACCCATCATTTCCTTAACATATTTCGGCGCGGGCGAACCGAACGAGAGCATTTTGTCGTGCAGTTCCTTCATCAAAAAAGGACGTTCGGTTTTGTTTTTGTAAGTTTCGGCGATGTCGTTTACTTCGACGACACCGACGTAATATGTCGAAAGTTGTGTCGAGGAAAGCTGGGCGCGTTTCCATTTTCCGGCGGCTTCGCCTTCTTCTTGAAAACCTTCTTTCATCATAAAATCAATCGCTTCCTTTTCCGTCATTCCGGCGGTGTGAATTTTCTGGTCAATGATGGCGTTGATTATCACGCGGAGTTTCATTTTCAATTGCTGCATATGAACCGCATCGCCGCCGTAACCTTGTTCCGCCATAACTTGTTCGGCGTAAACCGCCCAACCTTCGACGAAAGTTCCGCTGCGGAAAATCGCTCGAACAAGCGTCGGAGCTTTGAATTCGTTCGAGTGCATTATTTGCAGATAATGTCCGGGCATCGCTTCGTGAACGGTCAAATCTTGCAGCATATAATCGTTATATTCCTTATAAAACGACAACTTTCTCGCGTTCGTCCAATCGTTCGGAGTCGGCGAAATGGTAAAAAACGTTTCGTTCTTTTTCTCCAAAGGTCCGGCTGAATCGAAATACGCGACGGCGGTTCCGCGTGCGAATTCGGGCATTTCGATAACTTTTACGGGTTCGTCAGGCACGGAGACAATTTCATTATCGCGGACGAATTTCGTCGCTTCCGCCAAATCTGCGTTCGCCTGCTTGACGATGTTGTCATTGTTCGGACGATCTTCGGCGAGTTTGTCGAGAACTTCTTTAATAACGGCTTTCGTATCTAATCTTACGCGGTCGAAATCAATTTCGGGATGATATTTTTTGTAAAGCGGCAGCGCGATGTCGAACATTTTTTGCTGTGTCGCCTGCAAATCCTTCATTCCGTTTTCCAAAATCTGCTCTTTCGTCAGATCGGATTGCAGGGAATATGAAAGTTTCTTGCGGAATTTCGCGTCGCCCAGACGAAAATCGCCGTTCGAGCGCGGCAGTAAATCTTTTTCCAGCCAAGTTCCGTAATCTGTCAACGCTTTAACGGCAAGGCTTTGCGCGGGCGCGAGTTCTTTTTTCATTCCGGCTTCATTTATGAACATCTGCAAATCGCCGTTAATCAGCGCGATCACGCCTTTGTTTTGCTGAATCGCTGTTTCGGTGTGAACTTTCGGCGGATTTTTCAGATTCGCTTTGGCGGCGGCGACAACTGCCGGAATTCCCAACAGACGCGATTTGGCGTTCATCAGACGAGTTTTCAACGGCGCGAAATCTCTCGAAATCAGATCGTTGAGCGCGCCGCCGACGTTATACATCATCGGATTCCATTCGTAAGCGCGCAGCTCGTCAATCGAAAACAGATTGCCTTCGAGACTGTGCTTCATAATCCGCGCATCAATGTTGTTGACTTTGGATAATTTCGCAAAATCTATCTTATTTAATTTCGCCAGATAATCGGCGGTAAACTTATGTTCCTTTTTGATTCCGGCGAGCGAATAATCGTTTAACTGCCCGTCGTATTTATGTTCGCCGAGCGAAGTCGCGCTTTCGGGATTCATCTTGATGTATTCCGAAATGTATTGATTGGCAAGTTTTTCAAATTGCTGATCGGCGGTTTCCTTCGCCAAAACGGTCGAACCGAGCGCGAAAAACATACCGAAAAGCATTAAAGCGGTTAATTTCATAATTGTTCTCTGATTTGTTAATAAAAATTCTAAAACCATTATGTAGATGTTAATTGCCGTTGTCCATTTGCAATCAAAAGTTCGGAGTTCACGCTTCAGCGTGCTTATGTCCGACCGCGAAGCGCAGCGGACGGCAAACTAAAGTTTGAACTCCAAACGGGAAATTTGATTTGAATGCTTTCACCCGTAAATGTAAAATCGTTTGCTTAAACAATTGTTATGAACATACCGGAATTTAACGACATCATCGAACCGAACGACCAGACCGAAGCCAGACGCGACCATCTTGAGAAAATCAAAGAGATCGTCGGCAACGCTTATCCGAACAAATTTGAACGCACGAAAGTTTCGGGCGATGAAGACACGATCACGAATCTTGTAAATTTCGCGCCGATTGCCGAAGTCGCCGCAGAAATGGACGCGCACGTTAAAACTTTAGCCGAACGCGAACGACCGAACGCGGAATTAAAGGAAAAACTCAACGCGAAATTAAAGGATTTGGGAAACGTAAAGATTTCCGGCAGGCTCGCAGTTCCGCCGCGCGTGATGGGAAAAGCGGCGTTTGTTCATCTGTCGGACGGAATGAGTCGCTTGCAGATTTACGTCCGCAAAGACGACGTAAAGGCGATAATGAACACGTCAGAACCACCTGCGTCAGCGGGTGGTCAAGCCTCGCAAACCGAGAACGCAGAAACTAAACATCAACCGCCCACTGACGCAGGCGGTTCTGACACGAGCGGTTGGGATTTGTTTCAATATCTCGATCACGGCGATTTTATCGGTGTCGAAGGCTGGCTGTTTTTGACAAACACGGGTGAATTGTCGGTTCACGTTGAGACGATAAAATTCCTGGCAAAAGCGATGCTGCCGATGCCGGACAAAATGCACGGGATTTCCGATCCCGAATTACAGCGGCGTTATCGTTACGCCGATCTGATCGCGTCTAGTTTGCAGATCGAACACGAAGGTCTGACGACGCGCGAAGTTTTTGAACGCCGCGCCAAATTAATCAGCGGAATGCGCCGATTTCTCGACGACCACGATTACATCGAAGTCGAAACGCCGATGCTCACGCCGAAGGCGACGGGCGCGGCGGCGACTCCGTTTGAGACGCATCACAACGCGCTCGACATTCCGCTTTATGCGCGAATCGCGCCCGAACTTTATCTCAAACGCCTGACCGTCGGCGGTTTTGAAAAGGTTTACGAACTCAACCGCAATTTTCGCAACGAAGGCTTGTCGCACAAACACAATCCCGAATTCACGATGCTCGAATTTTACTGCGCCTATATGGACGTAAACGGAATGATGGATTTCGCCGAAGCGATGATTAAAGAATCGGTGCAGAAAGCGACGGGCGGAAGTTTGGTTGTGAAAATTGTTTTTAGCAAAATCCAAGCTAGAACAATCAATTTTGAAAACTTTGAGAGACTTACAATGAAAGAAGCTGTATTGAAACATTGGAATCCAGAGTGGCAGAAATTAGGTGAACAAAATGTTGATGTGGAATTTTTCAATGATTTAAATAATTTGCGAAGAGTATTGTTATTCATTGCTCTTTTTGATGACTACCTCAAAGAAATGCCATTAAATGAAGATGATTCAGTAGCAACTTTCTTTTCAGATAAAACGGTGGAAAAAGATACGCTAAGTAATGAGAAGACAATAAAACTTATAGTTAAAGATTCGTATGAAAGAAATGAAATTTGGAACAAAGCAATTGTAATCAATGAAGAATTGGAAAAAGATTTTGATCTTAATAAATATCAATTTAGTTCTAAAACAAACAAAACTATAAATGATTTACTTAATCCAAAAGACACAGAAGAAAATCAAAAAGCCAAAATAATTGCGTTTTTGTTTGAAGAATTAGCAGAGCGTTATTTAATTCAACCAACATTCATCATAGATTACCCGAAATCAATTTCGCCTTTGTCGAAAGCGTCGCCGGAGAATCCGCAGATTGCCGAGCGGTTTGAATTGTTTATCAACGGGATGGAATGCGCCAACGGTTTTTCGGAACTCAACGACCCGCAGGAACAATACGAGCGTTTCGTTGACCAGATGAAAGAACGCGAATCGGGCGACGCGGAAGCGATGGTTTTGGACGAAGATTACATCCGCGCCCTCGCCTACGGGATGCCGCCCGCCGCCGGAATCGGCATCGGGATTGACCGCCTCGTGATGCTGCTGACAAATAAACATTCGATCCGCGACGTGATTCTTTTCCCGCATATGCGTCCGGTTGTGAAAGAAGAAAAATCGGAGGAAACGGAAACGCCGCCGATTAATCCGAGTTAAGTTGGGAGTTCCGACTTCAGTTGGCTTTATCGCCGCGCTTCGCAGGCGTTTGCCGCTTAAAAGCGGAACTCCCAACTTTCAATAAAGGCACGGCAATTGCACCCGAAGAAAACAGAAATAAATTATGGAATTTAATGATACAGAATCGCAATTAGAAGGCATCCGCGAAATTTTTGAGACGGCGCGGTCGGAAGACGGTTGGGACGTAAACGGGGAAATGCTTTACAGTTTTTACTTTGTTGACCAATCGTTGGAAAAACTGCAAAAACTCGGGGAAAATCTCGAAACGGAAAATTTGGATTTTATTGATATTTTTGAAATCGGCGATGAGGAAACCAAAGAACCGACGGGAGAATATCTTTTGCATATTGACCAAATCACTACATACACGCCCGAAAGTCTGGCGGAAACGAACGTCAAATTTCAGAAACTTGCCGAAGAATATGACATTGATTCATACGACGGCTGGGAATTCGGCGAAGTCGGCGAAGAACTTGACGATGACGAGATTTTAGACGATGAAATAATCGAAGACGAAGACGACGAATAAAAGGAGAAATTATGACACCAAATAACAACGACGAAAAAATCGGCAAAGATATTCCGGGCGGCGACGGGCAAGTTTCCGACGAAGATATGGACGCGGTCGAAGGGAAAACCGACGACCGACCGACCGGACAAGATCATTCGACCGATCATCACGAAGATCAAATGCCGACCGATGGTGTCGGCGCGATTCAGGACAATTCGCTGATAAAAGAAAATGTCGCCCATATTGAAGACGACGAATAATTTACAGCAAAGCATTTTTTACCCAAAAGGCAATTTCTCAACGGGAAATTGTCTTTTTGACGTTGTGATTCAATACCGGAAATTCAGTGTTCCTGCATTATCAAACTCAAGCTGAAAGTGTGAAAAGTCGCCGAAGCGCGGCGGAAAAAGCTGACTAAAGTTGTAATTCCGAAATTTATTACTTTCCGGCATCTTTTTATTCGGCGGAATTTTTCTGACAATTTTCGGCAGAAAAAAAGTTTTGCGTCTGAAAGAAACATAAAATTTTCACATCTCGTTTGCATATCGTTTCATAAAAGACTTAAATTAAATTTCGTAAATAAAAAAACACACAAGAATAATTTTTCTGCCGTTTAAATTGCATTGTTTTTCAGAGTTTCAAAACACTCGTTTGAACGTCTGAATTTATATATGAAGCTATAAACTTATGAACGATACAACTTACAGCAAATTTAGTTTTAAGAAACTGTCCGCCGATAAAAAAGCGCAAATTATCGAACTGCAAAACAGCGAAAGCAAACAAAATTTTGTTTTTAACAGAAAACCGTCAATTATTTACTGGGTTTTGATAATTGCTTCGCTGATCTGGTTTATAAATTTGTTGTTATCAACTCAAAGTCTGCGCTGGGAGAATTGGATGATATGGCTGAACATCGGCGTAAGTTTACCGGCGGCGTTTCTGTTGATTTTCAGTCTGTCGAAAGTCGCCGGATATTTTCTGTCGAAAAAACGCAACGGTTACATTTTTACGCCGGACGAATTTATTAAGATCGAGGACGATTGTATTCAAGTCTGGAATTTGCAAGACATCGAAGCCGTTCAGGTCAAAGAAGATTTGGGAATTCTTGAAGTCTGGCAGGGAACGAATGAGGAAGTTGTAAAATACGACGATTTTTCGGAAGCCAAACGTCTGGAAAATTTGTTCGATTCGTGGAAACCGTTTTTTATCCCGGAGTCGAAGCCGTTTTTAATTTGACGGTGAAATCCGCCGATTCGTCGAAACAATTTACCACGGCTTACACGGAACTTCCGCAAAGCATCGAAGGCGGAGTTTTTCGGCAGGAAGATGCGGTAAATTATTCGTTTGATAAATTATTATTTGAAAAGATTTCGGGAAATTTGAGTCAGCATCTCGAAAAAACATTCGGTTTAAACGGATAGTGAATTCTTGTTTTGCTCAAAAAAGACTAAACTAAACAGAAGTGAGCAAAATAAATTTACAGTCGAAAATTTTAATCGCGGGCGCAGGTCCGGCGGGCGCGAGTTTGGCGATTCGTCTGGCAAATAAAGGTTTTCGCGTGACTTTGCTCGAACGCGAAAAGTTTCCGCGTCAGAAACTCTGCGGCGAATTTATCTCGCCCGAATGTCTTAGACACTTTAAAGATTTGGGTGTTTTGGACGCGATGCTTTCGACGGGCAGCGAACGAATTTCGGAGACGATTTTTTACGCGATAAACGGAAAATCAGTCGGTGTGCCGAGTTATTTCTTCGGCGATTTTGAACAAAACGCCGTCGGTCTGAGTCGCGCCGAAATGGATTTTCGTCTGTTGGAAAAAGCAAAAAATGTCGGTGTTGAAGTTTTGGAAGAAACTCAGGTCAACGGACTTTTTTTTGAAAACGAAAAGATTCGCGCCGTAAAAGTTCGCGGTTTCAATAATAAAACAGCGGAAATCGAAGCCGGTTTTTTCATTGATGCAACCGGACGCGCCGCAGTTTTGGCAAATTTTGCCGAAAAACACAAAGGTCAAAACTCAAAAATCAAAGGTCAGAGATCGAAATTAGTCGGATTTAAAACTCATCTGAAAAACGTAAATCTGGAAAAAGGAGTTTGCGAAATTTACTTTTTTCGCGGCGGTTACGGCGGTCTGAATTTTGTCGAAAACGATCTCGGAAATCATTGTTTTTTAATTCAATCGGAAATCGTCAAAAAATACGGCGGCAATGCCGATGCAATCGTCGAAAACGTGATATTTGAGAATCTGCGCGCAAAGAAAACGCTCGGCGACGCGGTAAAAGTTTATGATTGGCTGGCGGTTTCAGTGGACGGTTTCGGCAAAAAAAATCTTCAGCCGTTTTTAAATCTGATTTCCATCGGCGATGCGGGCGCGTTTATTGATCCGTTTACGGGAAGCGGAATGTTGATGGCTTTGGAAAGCTCTGAAATTCTGGCGGACATTCTGGCAAATCAGGATTTTTCTTTTGACGAAATCGGCGAAAATTATAAAGTATTTCATAAACGAAAATTTCAAAAACGTCTGCGTGTTTGTGCGGTAATGCGCCGCCTCGCATTTATGCCGAAATTAGCAGATGCGGCGGTTTCTTTGCTGAGTTTCGGGAAAAAACCGAGAGAGATATTAGCCCGCGCAACGCGTTCGGTTTGAAATTTTCCGGCTCTCGGGTAAAATCAATTCGAGTTGTAATAAATTTGTAATTTATTATTTGCCAACTCTTCAATTTTAAGTTAAAAATTTTTAAGCTACTATTCTTTTTCGAGTCTGTCGGTCGAAGTTCATAAAACTGAGTCTATAACTGGGAAAAACTAAAACATTGCCCGATTTATCTTTCATATAAAGGCAATTTTCGGTTTTTCACAATCCGGCATTTCTATGAAAATTTCTAAAATTCAGGAGAAAAAAATCAATGCAAGAAAATAATTTCAGATTTTCCGGTATATACGGAAAGTTTTTGATAACGGCGACTATTACTTTTCTGTGTACTTTTGCGATTTTCGCGCAATCGCAGTCACAAACTGCCGATCTGGTCGGCACGGTTGTTGACCCGAACGGCGCGGTCGTTCCCGGCGCAACAATTACGGCGCGAAACACGGCGACGGGCATCTCTCGAAACACGACATCGGGCAGCGACGGAGCTTATCAAATTCTCGGTTTGCCGCCCGGAACTTATAACATAACAGCCGAAGGCACGACTTTTAAGAGAACTCTGTTTTCTGATGTAAAAATAACCGTCGGTCAGACGGCGGAGTTGAAAATCGCTCTCGAACTCGGAGATCAGACGGCTCTCGTTACAGTCAGCGGCGATGATGTGGCGATAGTCGAAACATCGAAAACTACTATTTCAAACACGATTGACGAACAGAGAATTGATAATCTGCCGATCAACGAGCGCAGCGCGACGGGATTTGCTTTGACAATTTCAACCGTCGGGCGCGATAACGGTCGTCCGATCGGTCCCGCGCCGACTTCCGGTTTAAATATCGGCGGACAGCGCGGACGTTCGACTCTCGTTCAGGTTGACGGCGCAGATTTTACCGATAATTCGACCAACGCCGCACGCTCGACCGTCGGGCAGGAAGCCGTCCAGGAGTTTCAAGTCGCAACAAACTCGTATGCGCCGGAATTCGGGCGCGCCATCGGCGGTGTCGTCAACGTCGTAACAAAGCGTGGAACAAACGATTTTCACGGAAATGTCTTCGGATTTTTGCGCGATAAAGATATTCAGGCACGTCCGGCGTTTGCTCCGACTTCGGACAAACCGGCATTCACGCGCGCTCAATACGGCGCGACTTTAGGCGGTCCGATTATTCACGACAAAACATTTTTCTTCGCCGCATTTGAAGGCAGACAACGCCGCGAATCCGGCTTTTTTACGAGCAATGTCGGTGAAGGTCTGACTTCTTCCGCAACAATTCCGGTTATAACGGGTTTGAATCCGCTGGCGCGAACTTTTAATTTTTTAACGCCGGAACAGACCGCTTTTATCAACAGAAACGTAGCGACCGGAATTCAGCTTTTAGGAAGCCCGACGACGGCTCAACAAGGTGCGTCTTTGATTTGTGCGGCGCGCGCTTACGCATTTTTCGCCGCCAGCGGCAGTTCGACGGCTTTAAACGGAGGCAACGGTTTATTCAGTCCGAACGACGGCAGTCAATGTCCGGCGATTTCTCCGATTTTGCCCGGAACGGTCGGCTCGAGATTTTTATTAACGGGCGCACCCGTGCCGCTCAATACGCAGAACGGTGCAGGACAATTTTTAGCATTTCGCCCGCTGAACGATCTGCAAAAAGTTTTTCCGATAAGGGAAAAAACGCACTTTTTCTCGCTTCGCGGCGATCACAGTTTTAACGATAAAAATCAATTCACGGCGCGTTTCAGCTTCAATCCGAGTATGCTGACCGGAATTCAGGTCGAATCGCAAAATCAATCGCTCGGTCAAAACGATTTTTCCCGGACGGGCATCAGCGACACGCAGGATTATTCCGTTTCAGCCGGACTTCTTTCGGCTTTGACAACCAATACGCTCAACGAATTCAAGTTTCAATACGGCAAACGCAACACGGTTTTTCGTTCGCAAAACGGCGACGCGGTAGCTTTTAATATTTCCGGCGCGGCATTTATCGGGCGCGAACTTTTCTCGCCGGTTGACCGAACCGAAAACCGTTATCAGATCGCCGATAATTTCAATTATGTTTTAGGAGATCACACATTTAAATTCGGCGGTGATTTTAACTATGTTGAAATTCCGTCAGCGGTTTTTGAACTCAATTTTGCCGGTTTGTTTAATTTCGGACCGTTTGCCTCAGGGAATTTAAATTCTGCGTTCGCTCAACTCGGCGCACCGGATTTTACGCCCGTCCAGTCATACGGTCTCGGTTTGCCGTCAACTTATATTCAAGGTTTCGGAAATCCGGTCAGTCAGATCAGCAACAAACCGATTGCGTTTTTCGCACAGGATTCTTGGAAAATCACGCGCCGTCTGACGATCAATTATGGAATTCGGTATGATGTCGAGTTGACGAACACCATCGCGCCGGTCGGAATTACCGATCCGCTGACGGGAATCAGATTGTCGGCGAGCGATGTTCTGGCGGCACAGGACGCAATCGGTGTTCAGCAGGGACTTCCGCGCGACAAGAATAATTTTGCCCCGCGTCTGGCGGGCGCATTAGACGTATTTGGAAACGGAAAAACCGTCGTGCGCGGTGCGGTCGGGTTGTTTTACGATCATCCGCTGCTGGCGGTTGCGTTTAACTCCGACATCGCCGATGCCGCTCAACAGCAGCAATCGGTTTTAACAGCGGGAAGTCCGGCTTTTACAAGCTCTCAAACTTTCAACGTCATCATTAACGGCGTTCCGACGGCAAATACTTTTCCGTCGTCGGTTTTGTTAAATGCGGCTCAGGTATTTCAGGGAACGGTCTGCACTCCGGCATCTGCAAATCCGCTTTGTCCGGCGGGATTTGTAACGCCCGGTGCTGCGCCGTCTGCTCAATATCAGTTCGGCAGACAGCGTTTTAACGATCAGACGTTTTCGGGATTCGGAGCGGTTTTGCCGTTTTCGCTTCCGGTTTCAAAAGATTTTCAATACGCTTCGGCGGTTCAGGCAAATGCGACAATTGAGCAGCAATTGACAAAAAATATGTCGCTGTCGGTTTCTTATATTCACGTCGGAGCGCGGCATTTGCCGCATCCGACGGACTTAAATTCGCCCGATACATCTTTGCAAATCGCTAATTTCCGTCGGTATGCCAACCGTCTTCCGCTTACTCAAACCGAAGCCGTAGGCGGAATTACGATTCCTTCCGGGACTTCTACAACCGGCTTAACAATCGTTCCCGGCACACCGTTTGTAAATAATTTCGGCGTAACCTGTGCCGTTGTCGTTCCCGGAATCATCGCGCAATGTCCGAACGGTCGCGTGATAAATCCGGCAATCGCTAATTTTTTCCGTCCGAACGCTCCGAATTATTTTCTGGCGTTCGCCGCTTCCGGCGGTTTGGTGACAAAGGCGGTTTTAGATTCGCAGCTTGCCGGAACATTACGAACTCCGGGAATTTTCTCGCCGTTCGGCTCGGTCAACGCGCAGGTTTCCGACGGACAATCGGAATATGATGCGATGAATGTCGAATTGAAAAGACGTTTTTCCAACAATTTCCAATTTCTGGCTTCTTATACTTGGTCACATTCGATTGATGATTCTTCGGATTTGCAAACGCTTCTTCTTCCGCAAAATGTCAGACGTTTTGATCTTGAAAGAGCCGATTCACTGTTTGATCAGCGTCACCGCTTCGTTTTCAGCGGAGTTTTGACTTCGCCGCAGGCGTGGAGAAATTCGGAAAAAATATTTTATCGTTTGTTCTCGAAATTTACGGTTGCGCCGATTATCGAACTTTCTTCGGGTCGTCCGTTCAACATTATTACCAATTTTGATGCCAACAACGATCAATCTTCGCAAACCGACCGTCCGAGCGTTTTAGCGGACGGAACGCTTTGTATTCCCGGAAGTTTTGTCGGCGGTCAGCAGTGCGGTTCGATTTTCGACACTGATTCTGGCGGCAATCCCGTATTTGCTATCGGAAATCTGGGTCGAAATCTCGGCAGAACACATTCTTATGCTTCTGTTGATATGCGCGTAACACGTTCATTTAACTTTGGCGAAAGAATTCGCGCCGACTTGATTCTGGAAGGCTTTAACATCTTCAATCGTTTTAACGAAGCGTCGGCATCACCGTTTTTTACCGATGTCAACAGTTTCGGCGAACGCGACAGCGGCGGTCATTATTACAGCCGTTCGACGGCGGCTTACGATCAGCGTCAATTTCAAATCGGTTTGAAATTTAATTTCTAAACTTAATTTTTTTGACGAAAATTTACAGCCGGGCAGTTTTAAAATTGTCCGGCTTTTTTTGTTAAAATATAAAACGAACGAATGGTGCATTAGACTCGTCTAAAAACCGGGAAAACCTTTGATTAAAAAAGAATTTACAAATTTAATAAAACAAAAAGCGTTGGAAATCGGTTTTCATAAAATCGGCATCGTTCGCGCCGAATCTCTCGAAAAAGAATCAGAGCGATTAAAACATTGGCTCGCGCAAAATTATCACGGCGAAATGAAATGGATGGAGCGCGAACCGGAAAAACGCACATCGCCCGAACTTCTTTTTCCGGGCGCGAAATCAATTATCGTCGTGGCGTTAAATTACTTTACGCCGCACGAACACGAAGAAAATAATGAAAAAGGCAAAATTTCGCGTTATGCTTGGGGCGACGATTATCACGATGTCGTAAAATCTAAACTTTTTGAATTGCTAAACTTTATAAAGGGCGAAAATTCTGAAATAAACGCAAAAGTCTGTGTTGACACCGCACCGATAATGGATAAAGCGTGGGCGGTTCGCGCCGGTTTGGGCTGGTTCGGGAAACATTCAAATGTAATTTCAAAAGATTTCGGTTCGTGGTTTTTTATCGGCGAGATTCTAATTGATGCCGAACTCGAATACGAAACCGAAATTATCGGCGATCATTGCGGCAACTGCACGGCTTGCTTGGATGCGTGTCCGACGGGTGCGATTGTTCAACCGTATGTCGTGGATTCAAATCGCTGTTTGTCTTATGCTACAATCGAATTGCGCTCTCCTGCATTACCAAAGGAAATTACTGAAAATTTGGATGGCTGGCTTTACGGCTGCGATATTTGTCAGGATGTCTGCCCGTGGAATCGTTTTGAAAAACCGACCGATGAAACGAGATTTGAACCGCGTCCCGGAAATGTTTCTCCCGATTTGGAAGAAGTTTTATCATTAACCCAAGAAAAATATGCTGAAAAATTTCGCAAAAGTGCGATAAAGCGAACAAAACTGAGCGGTTTGCAGAGAAACGCTCAAGCTCTTTTGGAAAATAAAGATGAGACAAATAAAAAAAAATAGTATAAAGCGAATTGGTTTTAGTTTTGTGACGGCTTTCCTGATATTCGGAACATTCGCCCTGACTATATTTTCCCAAACAAAACCGGCGGCAACACCTACGCCGAAAGCAATTGAAACGCCTGCGCCGAAACCGAAAAAACAGATTGTCGTCAACGTTACTTCGGGGCGCGTCAGAAGCCAGCCGAATACTCAGTCGGAAACATTGAAAGTTGCCGACATCGGAAGTGTTTTTGATGTTATTGATGAAAAAAACAACTGGTCGAACATCGAACTTTCCGAAAATAAAAACGGATGGATTTCAAACACTATCACAGCAAAATACGATGATTCGCAACGCGGAAAAATTTATCAGGAAATCGCCGAAAAATATCTGAAAAGGGATAAATTAGATATAAAAACGGCGGGCGAACTTTTGAGATTCCTGCCGAAAGCCGCCGATGAAGCGAGAACTTATGAAATCGGCGGCGATCTGCGTCTGAAACGTCTTTCTGTTTTACGCTCCGCGCTCGATTCGATTCCGTTTGATAAATCCGATAAATCGCCATACAGAGAATTTCTCAAGGAAAATGAAAACGAAGTCGTTTACAGCGAACCGTCCGGCAGATGGTATGTACGCTCGAATGCTTTTTGGGAACTGCAAAATCGTTATTCCGCTTACAAAATCGGCGACGAAATCGCTTGGCAAGGCGCGTTAAATCCGATTCCCGGCGAATGCGAAGGTTATATAAATTGTCATATTTACGCGCTGCGCGCCACCAGCGGAGAATATTTGAACTTTTATCCAAACGGCAAACATTCCAAAGAAGCCTTAAATAATCTGACAAATTTGCTCGAACCTTTAACGGCTGACGCAAAAGTTAAAAACATTTATTATTCGGCAAACGACACATCAGATCGTGCGGAATTCAATAAACTGCTTACCGAATTGAGAGCAATCGTCGCAAAACTCGTCTATGTAGAAAAAAATAAAACGTTGGCACAAATCCAGACGATTGCCGAAGGTTACAGGTAATTTTGAATCACGAAAAAAAGCAGACTGTCCTTTTCGTCTTGAAGAATTTATACTTTAATATATGCTTCTTCGTGATGCTCACAACCGAATAATCCGCGATTTGCGCGTTTCCTTAACCGACCGCTGTAATTTTCGCTGTTTTTACTGTCTGCCGAACGGCGAACCGCCGCTTGCCCGCAAAGACACGATTTTAACTTTTGAAGAGATCGAACGAATTTGCGAAATTTTTGCAGATTTGGGAATCGAAAAAATACGTCTGACCGGCGGTGAACCACTTTTGCGAAAAGATGTCGAAGTTCTTGTCGAGAAAATTTCAAAGTTCGGCTTTAAAGATTTAGCTTTAACGACCAACGGACACACGTTAAAAGCGCGGGCGAAAGATCTAAAACGCGCCGGATTAGACCGCGTAACGATTTCGCTCGATTCGCTGAAAAGAGAAAATTTTAAGAAAATCACGGGCGTTGATAAATTAGACGAAGTTTTAGAAGCAATCGAAGCGGCGAAAAATGCGGATTTAACTCCGGTTAAAATAAACTCCGTCGTCGTGCGCGGTTGGAATGACGATGAGATCGTTGATTTTGCGAGTTTTGCGCGTGAAAACGATCTTTCAATGCGGTTTATCGAATTTATGCCGCTCGATGCGGGAAACGATTGGAACAAAAATATGGTCGTTTCGGGAAAAGAAATCCGCGAGAAGATCAACGAAATTTTTCCGCTCAAATTAAAAGAAACTTCACGCGGCGCGGAAACGGCTTGGAAATACGAATTCGCCGACGGCGCAAAAGGCGAGATCGGAATAATCGCACCCGTAACGGAAATGTTTTGCGGCGCGTGTTCGCGGATTCGCCTGACCGCCGACGGGCAAATCAGAACTTGTCTTTTCTCGACAACCGAACACAACTTGCGCGACGTAATGCGAAGCGGCGCAAACCGCGCGGAAATAATCGAATTTATCGAATCGGTCGTGATGCAAAAAGAAAAAAGTCATCACATAAACGATAAAACTTTTCTTCCGGCATCGCGCTCGATGAGTTTTATCGGTGGTTAAAACGTCGTTTTTAGAATTTACCGCTTTTGTTAAAATTTATTTTAAGGAAATTACATTATGTCGGCAGTTATCGAAAAACAAGTTCAATCCACGATTCTGAATACGAACGGAAATGATTTTTTACCGCATCTTTTGCTCGTTGAAGATTACGACAAAATGATCGAATACGGCATTTTCGATGAAGATGAAAAACTCGAATTGTGGGATGGAATAATTGTAAAAACGAGTCCGAAAGGTATTAAACACAGAAACGCGACAACGAAAACTACTGATTACTTTTACGAATTTCTGAGAGAAAAGGCATTGATTCAAGTGCAAGACCCGATTCGACTTAATGATTATTCCGAACCGGAACCTGATGTAGTTTTGGCAGTTTCTCCCTTAGCAAAATATGCTTCAAGTCACCCAACTCCCGAAGATATTTATTTGCTTGTCGAAGTCGCTGAAAGTTCAATAGAAATTGACCGCAAAAAAGCCGTTAAATATGCCCGAAACGGAATTATTCAGTATTTGATCTTAAATCTTAACACAAACGAACTCGAAGATTATTGCGAACCTTCCGCCGACGGTTATCGCTCGAAAAAAACTTACGGCGAAAATGAAAGTTTTAATCTCGTCGCCTTTCCCGATGTCGAAATCAAAGTCGGCGATCTGCTTCCGCTGTCCGTTGATGAGCAATAGCGATTCGTGAAAATTACTTTTTTTTTAATCGAAGGTTTGCCGCTGGATTTTTTTAATCCGCGCAGCATCATCGTTTTTATCTGCATTTTGCAAGGCGTGATCTTCGCCGCGCTTTTGCTTTTTCGTTTTTACAAACATAAAAAGAAAGCCGATCTATGGCTCGCTGCGCTTCTGCTTTTGCTTTGTTCGAGTCTCATCACGCCGTTCATCGGTTTTGCAAATGTTTACGACCGCAATCAATGGCTGACATTTTTCCCGTTTACGATTGTTTATGCAACGGGCGTTTTTATCTGGTTTTATGTTCTAAATCTCACTGATTCGACGCGAAATTTTTCTAAAAAAGATTTACTTTTATTCATTCCGGCGGCGATTTATCTGATCTTTCGTTTTACGCTTTTTGCACAAAATCTTGATTTCAAAATTTGGTTTAGCGAAAATTATTCTACGCCGTTTATTACGCCTTTTATTTTCATTACCGAATTGATCTGGAATATTTCGCTTCTTTATTTTTCAATAAAACATTACAAAAAATACCGCGCGTGGCTTGATGAAAATTATTCCGACACGGAAAAAATCAAATTCGATTGGTTGCGAAATTTTCTTTACATTTACACTTTCGTTTTGGTTTTAGGTGCGATTTTCGATTTTACGGGAAGTTTTATAACTCCGCTTTCTTATGTTCAGTATTTTTATTTTCAATTTGTTCTCGCGCTGATGACGTATTATTTAGCGATTGCGGGTTATCTTCGTTCGCAGACGATTGAACTCGATTTTTCCGAGAAAAAAGAAATTGAAAACAAGAAAACGCTTTTGACGGAAAACGAACTCGAAAATTTAAAGACGAAACTGCAAAATCTGATGGAAACGGAAAAATCTTTTCTCGATTCGCAAATAACTCTCACACAATTATCGAGAAAGATCGGCGTGAACTCGACCATTTTATCTTATGTGATAAACAACGGTTTCGGGAAAAACTTCAACGAATTTATCAACGAATTCCGCGTGGGCGAAGTCAAAAAGAAATTGCAGAACGGCGGCGCGGAAAACTCGAATTTGCTCGAAATCGCGTTCGACTGCGGTTTTAATTCCAAAGCGACTTTTAATCGTGCGTTCAAAAAAATCACAGGACTTTCGCCGAAAGAGTATCAAAATAAACCACGCTCTTAAAAATTAATAAATTTTACGTCTCAAATATTTATAATTTCGTTTCAAATTATCATTTGAAGCGATTTTTGTTGTGTAAAACAATATTCTCGCAATAGTTTCAGAACACGAAATTATGAGAAATTATATGAACAAATTATTTTTTACAGCAATTTTAGCTTTAACGATTTTATCAACAAACGTATTTTCACAGAGTGAAAATTTACAGGAAACAAGATCAGAGAAAATTTTGTCTGCAGCGCAGTTAAAGGAAGATTTTGACATTTTTAAACAAACTTTGTTGCAGATTCATCCGGGAATTTATCGTTATCAAACAAAAGAAAGTTTTGAAAATCTTTTGAATGAAAGCGAAGCGAAATTAAAAAATCCGTTGGCGGAAGGCGAATTTTTCAAATTGATCTCGCAAACCGCAAATCAGATTTACTGCGGACACACTTTCGTCAATCCGTATAATCAAGATGAAAATCTGCAAGCGCGGCTTTTCGGCGGCAAAACTTATCTGCCGTTTTATTTTCAGATAATTGACGGGAAAATCATCATCACGGAAAACGCTTCCGAAAAAAAGCTCGCTAAAGGCAGCGAAATTACGAAAATAAATGATATTCCGGCAAAAACGATAATCGAAAAACTTTTGACTGTTACGAAAGGCGACGGCAGAAATACGCTTTCTCATAGAATCGGTTCGCTTGAATTGCCGCGCTTTGAAGCCGAAAGTTTCGCGCTTTTCGATTGGTATTTTCCGTTATTTTTTCCTTTGAAAGACGAAAGTTTTACGATTGAAGCGCGAGATTTTAAGACCAATAAAACGGTAACATTCAAAGTTGCTGCGATGACGAAAGAACAGCGAACAGCAGAAATGGCGAAGCGTTACGGTAAATCGCCGACTTATGACGACGGCTGGAAATTTGAAATTCGGGAAAATTCTCTCGGATATTTAAAAATTGATAATTCGATTACGTGGAAGTTAAAAAACATAAAATTCAAAGAATTTCTGGCAGACGCTTTCGCCGAACTTCGCGCTAAACATATTCAAAATTTAATTATTGATCTGCGCGAAAATGGCGGCGGCGATATGAATATCGGTTTTGAACTTGCCAAATATTTAGCAAAAAAAGAACTGCCGGAATATGCAAAAGGCAGAAAATTGATCAGAAACGTCGCGTCGCAAAAGGATTTAGCGAAATATCTGGACACTTATGATGAGCAAATAAAATTCGTTATACAAAACGGTGTTCCGCAAAATCTTTACAAAAAAGCGGAAAACGGATTTTACGAAATTTTGATAAACGACGGTTTTCCGAAAGTTACGCCTTACGAAAATAATTTTCGCGGAAACGCTTACATAATCGCCGATTCGAGCAACGCTTCGGCGACGTTTCAATTTTTGAATTACGCGCAAAAAAATAAACTCGCAATGATCGTCGGGCAGGAAAGTGGCGGAAATAAACAGGGAATCAACGGCGGAAGTTATTTCTTTTTGAAATTGCCGAACTCAAAAGTTGAAATTGATATTCCGGTTTTTTATCTGAAACCTTTGACCGACGAAAAAGACGAAGGCGTAATTCCTGACGTTTTCGTACAAAGACAGCCGAAATATGTCGGGAATAATTTCGACCGCGAAATCGCAAAAATAAAAGAATTGATCGGCAAAAATTACAGATAATTTGCTACGAAAAGAACATTTCGTTAGACTTTCATCAATGAGTTTTGAAAGTTCTACGCAACAACTTTCCGAAGCGGGAAAAGAATTTTACAGACGCGGTTGGGTTCTCGGCACGAGCGGGAATTTTTCCGCGTTGCTTTCGCGCGAACCTTTGGAAATCTGCGTTACGGCGAGCGGAAATGAAAAGGGAAATCTGGCGCAAGATCAATTTCTGCAAGTAGATCAAAACGCCGAAATTATCGAAGGCGTTGGAAAACCTTCCGCCGAAACTCTTTTACATTTAATAATTTACAATTTGAAACCCGAAGCAAATTCGATTTTGCACACGCATTCGGTTTGGGGAACGATTTTGTCGGATAAATTCTATGAAAACGGCGCGGTCGAGATCGAAGGTTATGAAATGCTGAAAGGTTTAAACGGCGTAAAAACTCACGAACACCGCGAAATTTTGCCGATCATCGAAAATTCGCAAGATTACATCGCGCTGTCGCACGTCATCGAAAACGTGATTCGTGAAAATCCGAACGCACACGGAATTTATCTGCGCCGTCACGGGCTTTATACTTGGGGCGATTCGATCGCGGAAGCGAAACGGCACATTGAGATTTTTGAGTTTTTGTTTGAAGTTTTAGGAAGAAGTTTGAAAATATGAAACGCGAAGCGTGGCTTGATGGGCAACTCGAAGGATTTTCGGCAATAAAAATGCCTGCGGCGCACGCGCTGACGCAGGCGAGATTTGAATTGGAAAATGCGGTAGAATTAAGCGTTGAAGAATTGTTGAAACGCCCGAATCATATCTCGTCCGCCGCTTTTCAATTGCGGCACATTGCGGGAAGCATTGACAGGCTTTTAACATATACGCGCGACGAAGATTTGGCACGGGAACAGTTTGATTTTCTTAAAAACGAAACAGCGGGAAATTCCGATTTGAATTTTGAAGAATTGAGAAATGATGCCGTCAGATCAATTGATGACGCGCTCGAATTTTTGAAAAATATTTCGGACGAGAACTTATTTGAAGAACGCTTTGTCGGTCGTGAAAAACTTCCGACAAATGTTTTCGGTTTGCTTTTTCATATCGCCGAACACACGGCGCGGCACGTCGGGCAGTTTGTCACGACGGCGAAAATCGTCAAAAATAAATAATTATGGCAGTTGTAACGATACCGGATAAAAAAAGAGTTTTAGAAAATGCAGGCGAGATCAAAGATTATCTCAAACAAATCGGCATTGATTACGAGCGTTGGGAAAACGAAAAAAATGTTTCGCCCGATGCTTCGGCGGAAGAAATTCTCACGGCTTATTCTGTTGAGATCGAGAAATTGAAAAAAAGCGGCGGTTATCAAACGGCGGATGTGATTGACATCAAGCCGGAAACGCCGAATCTTGAACCGATGCTGGATAAATTCCGCCCGGAACATTGGCACGATGAAGACGAAGTTCGCTTTATCATAAAAGGTTGCGGAATTTTCACAATTGCGCCGGAAAACGGCGATGTAACGCTGATAAAAATGACGCAAGGCGATTTGATCCGCGTTCCGGTCGGCACGAAACATTGGTTTGATCTCGACGAAAACAGAACCGTCCGCGCTATTCGGCTTTTTCAAGACACTTCCGGCTGGACACCGCATTACACGGAAAGCGGTCTGGAACAGAATTATAAAAATTAGCCACGAACATACACGAATGAACACGAAAAATTTTTAAATTTATTCGTGAATTTTCGTGTTTATTCGTGGCTAAATAAAATTATGAAGGCAATTTTACTCGACATCGAAGGCACAACAACGCCGATTGATTTTGTTCACAAAACGCTTTTTCCTTATTCAAAATCGAAATTGAGCGAATTTGTCAGCAGGAATTTAACTGAGATCGAAACGGAAATTTCGCAGCTTAAAACGGAATATAAAACCGATTTTGCCGAACAGATTTACGGACGCGATTTTGACGAAACGCGACCGGAAACGATTGCGGGTTATCTCGAATTTTTAATCGAAAATGACCGCAAATCTACGCCTTTGAAATCTTTGCAGGGGAAAATCTGGCAGAAAGGTTATGAAACGGGCGAACTGAAATCCGAAGTTTTCGAAGATGTGCCTGACGCATTAGAGCGTTGGCAAAGCGAAAATTATTTGATCTCGATTTATTCATCGGGAAGTATTTTGGCGCAAAAACTTATTTTCAAATATACAAAATCCGGTGATTTGACAAAGTATATTTCAAATTATTTCGACACGGCGACGGGCGCGAAAAAGAGTGAAGAAAGTTACAAAATAATTACCGAAACGCTCGATTTTCCTGCTGAAGAAATTACTTTTATTTCTGACGTGCCGGAAGAATTAGACGCGGCGCGAAATGCCGGAATGCAGACGATTCTCGCTGTTCGCGAAGGAAATGCGCCGATTTTGGAAGATACGAATCACCGCGTCGTGCAAAGTTTCGAGGAAATTTTGTAAAATGGAATATATTACGTTCAAAGTGGAATATATAAGTTTATGGAAAATAGTAATTTAGAAACAGCAACACTCGGCAGCGGATGTTTTTGGTGTACGGAAGCAGTTTTTGATTCGGTGATCGGCGTAAAAGATGTCGTGTCCGGTTATTCGGGCGGACATAAGGAAAATCCGACTTATCAGGAAGTCTGCTCGGAAACGACCGGACACGCCGAAGCAGTGCAGGTGAAATTCGATCCCGCAGAGATTTCTTACAAGGAAATTTTAGAGATTTTTTTCGGAACTCACGATCCGACGACGCTTAATCGTCAGGGAAATGATGTCGGTTCGTCATATCGTTCGGCGGTTTTTTATCAAACGCCGGAACAAAAGAATACGGCGGAAGAAGTAGTTAAAGAATTGACGGACGAAGACATTTTCGGCAAACCGATTGTTACGGAAATCACCGAATTTACGAATTTTTATCCGGCGGAAGATTATCATCAGGAATATTTTGCAAATAATCCGAATCAGCCGTATTGTATGGGCGTTGTCGCGCCGAAAGTTTCAAAATTTCGGCAGAAGTTTTCGGACAGATTGAAGAAGTGATAATTTTGAAGTTTTAGCCGCAAATTTCGCGGAAAATGCGGCTAATAAAACAAAAATCAACCTTTATTTGCGGCTAAAGCATAATTTTTAATTAAGGCAAAACTTTGTAAAGCAAGACTTCCAGACTCTCGCGCAAAAACAACGCAAATTCGCCGCGCGACATTGTTCGTTCTTCGTTTTCGCCGGTTTGGAAGTTTATCGGAATACTTTCTTTGCCGAAAATTTTTTGCCAATAATTTTTAACTTCGACATCCGTCATCAGAACTTCGCCGTGAAACTCGTTGTTCACGTCAACGATTGCGATTTTATAAGTTCGCAGAAGATTTTTAACTGATTCGGCATAAGGTTTTTTATTATTCAATTCCAAAATTTTGTCAGCAGATTCCAAATTTTGCGGATTAAACGGCGAGAATAAGCCAATTTCGAGCGGATTTTTATTGGCGATCTTAGCGCGTTCAAAAAGCAATTTAAGAGTAGAATCAAGAAAATAATTAAAATCGCCGTAAGTTAAAGGAAGTTCGGAATGAAATTTTTTATCGGAAAAACCGTAAGTCAATTTGTAATTTTCCGTTAAGAAAAGAAGCGGTTCGTAAAATTGCGATTTGTTGGAAATATCAGTGAAATCTTCTAGTTTTGACGGAACAAAATAGCTGTCCAAATCTCCTTCCGGCAGAAAAACATAAACCAATAAAGCGGAAACTTTTTTCGGTTCACCATCGCATAGCGTGGGCGAAAAACGAACTTTTTGTGCGGTATCGAGTGTTGCTTCATCAAAAAGCGGATGACCGGAAAGTTTTTGCGGATTGCCGATAACGCCGGTTTCGGAAACGTCAACTTTAAATTCGACAATGCCGCCGACACCGGCGGTTTTCGCTTTTGTCGAATATTCCGGTTTTTTATAAAGAATTACATTTCCGGGCTTGAATTCTTTGCAGACGCTTTTTTCGAACGGCAGAAAAATCCGTGCGAAAAATTCGACGGAGTTTTTCTTTTGCGCCAAAATTTCCGTTGAAAAAGCAGCCGCGAAAATTATTGTCAGAAAAATAAATTTTATAAAGTTCTTCACATTCATCTGCTCGAATTTGCGGTAAAAATTCACTTTTAGAAAAAAGTTAATCACCAAAGACTTCCAGTTTACCAACATTATTGAGTTATAATAAACTACCGGAAAGAGGTATATAAATAAAATAGATGACAAAAACCGAATCGGCGTTCGACCGCAACTTTTTAGAGGATTTTCAAGGCACTTTTAAACTTGATCAAAGATTGTTTTCGGCGGACGTTCGCGTAAATTTAACTTACTGCAACGCGCTGTTTCACGCCGGAATTTTGACGCGAGCCGAATCTGAGCGAATCAAAAACGGTTTGCAGACTATCTTGAAACGCGCCGATTATGATCACGATTATTTCGGCAAAGCAAAATCGGGAAATGTTCATCAATTCATCGAAAACAAACTTTTGCAACTCGTCGGCGATTCGGCGAAAAAGATAAATCTCGGGCGAAGCGTAGGCGAACAAACACAAACTTCTCTGAGAATTTGGTTGCGCGAAAAAATCGTTATTCTTTCCAAAGCGATCAAAAATTTGCAACACGAAATTTTGCGAATTTCGGAAAATCACGCGGTCGAAGTTGGAATTGCGAAAGATCAAAAAACCGTTTTCCGGGCGGAATGGTATTTGAATTATTTCGTCGTCTGGCGGCGCGACCGTGAACGTCTGGACGAAGTTTGGCGGCGTGTTAATATTTTTCGTAAACCTCTGATCGAAGCCGACGAACTCGCCGAAGAAATTGATTTTGACGAAATTGCGCGTGATCTGAAATTTGAAGGAATCGTCGAAAATCGTTCCGATGATGCGCTCGAATTTGTTTTTGCTCTAGAATTCGTTAATGTTTGCTCGATTATTATGCTGAATCTGGCGCGTCTGGCGGAAGATTTACTTTTGTTTGCCAACGCGGAAAGTCAGATCGAAATCGGCGAAAAAAAAGCTGTTTTAGAAATTATCAGCGGGAAAACTTCGCGCGTTTTCAGCCGTCAAAACGCGCTTCAACTGATTTTGCGCGGATTTTCTTCCGAACTTCTTTTGTCGGAAATTATTGAAGCGGTTTTCGATACGAACGATTCGACATTTGCTTGTCTGAACGCGATGCAGAGCGTTTTGCGCGATCTGGATTTTGAAGCGGAAAAAGCCGCGTCGGAAGATGACAACGAAAAAATTCGCATCGCGCTTGAAAACGCCCGCCGCGAATTGGATTTTGATGAATAAATTCACGCGTCAATTATTAACCGAATGGCGTAAACTAGGTTTGCCGTTTGAAGGCGATACATTTGTTATTGCAGTTTCGGGCGGCGCGGATTCGTGCGCTTTGTGGTTAGCGATTGATGATCTGATAAAACGCAAAAAGCTGCGAAACCGCTTTGTCGCGGCGCATTTTAACCATAATTTGCGCGGTAATGAAAGTGAAGAAGACGAAAAATTCGTCAAAGAAATCGCCGTTAAACTCGGTTTTGAATTGGTCAGCAAAACTTCCGAAGCGATTTCGGAAAAAAATAATCTGGAACAAAACGCGCGTTTTGCAAGATATAAATTTTTTGAAGAAACCGCCAAAAATCTCAAAGCAAAAGCTATTTTGACGGCGCACACGCTTAACGATCAAGCCGAAACATTTTTGCAAAATCTAATACGCGGAAGCGGGATCGAAGGACTCGGCGCGATGCGCGAGGTTAGACCTTTGAATAAAAATAAAGAAACGGGAATTTTGGTCGTTCGTCCGCTGTTGAATTGGGCGAAACGAAAAGACACGGAAAATGTTTGTCATCAAAACGAGATCGAATTTCGCCTTGATTCGATGAACAAAGATTTAACTTTCAGCCGCGTCAGAATCCGCAAAATTCTGATTCCGATGCTCGAAGATTTTAATCCAAAGATTGTCGGAAAATTATCAAAAACAGCGAAATTGTTAAGAGAAGATTTTGACGAACTCGAAACTGCAAGCGTCGAGAAAATGCGTCTTTTTCATTCAAATACGGAAAAGACGGAATTAAATCTCGATGATTTGAAAAATGTTTTTCCTTCGATGCGCCGTCGAATTTTGCGCTTGTGGCTCAAAGAAAACCGCGGCGATCTGCGGCGTTTGAGTTCGAAAAACATTCAAGCTATTGAAAACCTTGCATTTAGCCGGAAAAGTGGTAAAATAGTGGAAATTGCAAACGGCGAACAAATCACAAAGAATAACGGGAAATTGATTTTTAAGAGGTCAAAAAATGAGTAATCACAAGAGAAACTTTTTTATTTTAGGTGCATTATTTGGTGTTTTTTTCTGTGTTAGTGCCGGCGTTGTTTATCTAAATATGCCGTTTCTGAATAATTCAACTCCAAAGGAAATTTCGGTTAGACAGGCACTTGAATCTATTCGTAATAATGAATTTAAAGAAGCTGATTTTCATAACTCTGAAGTTGAATTTATTGATAATAATGAAAATCAGTATTTTTCTACAATTGGAAGTGAGGCAACTCGAGAAAGCATATACAGAGAACTCATTCAGTTGAATGAAGCGAGCAGAAATCCGATCAAAATTACTGAAAGACCTCAACAAAGTGGGTTGTTTTTACTCGTTCTAATTAACTTTTTGCCGTTTTTAATAATCGGGTTTTGTTTTATATTTTCGCTTTACTGGTATCTCAGCTCCAAAACAAAAAACAAAGATTTGAAATAATTTAATCTTTTAAGACTAAAATTCTATCCGGCGGAAGTCCGACCATACATTCTTCGCCGACCGATAAACCGACTAATCTCAATACGATAACTTCGAGATGCAAACCGTTTGCGTCTAATTCGATCAATGTCGTCGCACCGTAAAAATCAATATCGGTAACGACGGCTTTTATTAGATTGTCTTCGGGAAATGACGCGCCGAAGGCAATAGAAATATATTCGGGGCGAATGGTGAGCGTAACTTCCTGAGCGAGTTCTTCCGATTCTTGTAATTCCCGTTTTGCCGTGTGAAGACGATGTTCGCCTTTGTCGGTTGTAAATTCCGGCATATCGCTGTTTGAATCGGTGATTCGGTGGGCTTTTATCAAATTGTTTCTGCCGCAAAGTTTTGCCACGGTTGCGGAATTCGGAAATTCGTAGATGTCGCGCGGCGTTCCGGTCTGGAGAATTTTACCTTCGTGAATAACTGCAACGCGGTCGCACGTCATAAAAATTTCTTCAAAATCGTTAGTGGCGAAAACCGTCGTGAGATTTTTTTTCTTTACTTTTTCGCGTAATTCTTCGTAAGTGTCGAGCCGAACATCACGACTCATTTCGCAAAATGAATCGTCAAGCAAAAGAACTCCTTCGGCGTTTCGCAATGCTTCTTCAAATGCGAGAAGCTGTCCTTCGCCGTCGGCAAGTTCGGAATCGCGTTCGGTTTTAAAAATTCTCTGCCAGTAAGCCTGATTGGAAACTTTTGGAAAATGAAAATTCCGGCATCCGCAATCTTCGAAAGTTACATCTCTCTCATCGTGATGAATCGTGCCTTCATCGTGTTTTTCAAACCCCGCGATAACACGCATCAAAGTGGTTTTTCCCGCGCCGGAAGTTCCGAACACACCGAAAATTTCGCCTTTTTCGATTGTCAGGGAAATGTTCTTCAAAACGCGCATACTTTCGTATTGTTTGGAAATATTTTTAATTATTAATGTCATTGATTTTCTTCAATTTGAAACTTTTATAACATTTTACCGTGCAAACTAAAAGTATGCGATTGTCATCCGAATTTGACAAGTATAAACTTGAAGGAACAAATAAGAAAAATTACAAATTATGTCTGATAAAAATCCAAGTTTAGTCCGCAAAGCAGTTAACGCCGGAGGTTGGACGCTTGCCCGCCGTCTGGCAAAGTCAATTCCGTATGCCGGAAGTGCCGTCGCAATCGGTATGGTCGGTTTCGACATCAAGCGTAAAGGTCCGGTTTACGGCATTTTGAATTCGGGAATTGATGCTGTGCCGTTTGTCGGAACGGCGAAAAATGTCGTCGAGTTTTTTACGGGAGATTTTTTCCCCGACAAAAAGACTGAAGATCAGCCGAAAATGCCGAAGAAAAGTTAAATGAAATTAAAGTTTTTTACATTATTATTTGCCGCTGCTTGTGTCTTTTCGTTAAATAATTTCGACGCGAATGCACAAGGACGGAGAAGTCTGCCGTCGCCGACACCGCCGCCGCTCGGCGTTCCGGTCGTCATCAGCCGCGCCGACGATTATCCGACCGGAGATCAAACGGTCGTCGTCGAACCTGAAACTCAAACGGAAGAAGATTTGCGCCGGAAATTGGACGAAGAAATTGCGCGTGTCAAAGAATTAAAATCGCGCATCAGTTCGCTCGAATCAAATAAGGAACAGCCGTATGACGCGAATCAAAAACGTCTTCTGCTTAACTTGGATATTCTTTCGAGAGCCGAACAGCGGTCGGAAACTTTGCGGAAACAGCTTTTTGAAATGATCGAAAAGGAAAACGCGATTAAAACCAGAATTGACCAGATAAGTTACGATTCGCGCGAAGAAATTATCAGAATGTCAACAGCGACAATCGGTTCGCTCAGACCGGAAGATGTCCGTGATGCGCGTCAAAAGGCGTTGAAAAGTGAAAAGGCAAACTTGGAAAGTCTGCTCGAACAAATCCAAACAAACCGCGCCGCTTTAGAGTTGAGCGTCAGTCGTGCCGACGCGATGGTTGAAAAGATTCGTCTGAAATTAGAGAAGGAAATTGACGACGCTTTGAATGAAGAACTAGAGCCTTAAAATATTTATTTATTACCGATATACCTGTAATAAATAAATGCTAACACGGCACACAGTAATCCAAAGGCTAAAGAATCCAGTCTGTAAGTCCAAAAAGAATTCCAATCGGAACTGTTTCCCAAAAAGAAGCCGGATAATGTTATCGGTTCGCCCCGTTCAAATTTGTGAATAAAATTAAAAAATATATCCGTAAGATACATAGTGAAACCTATTCCGACCGGAATTCCTAAAATCCATCGAAGTAAAGATTTTATAGCAGATTCCGAAGTTTTTTCATCTACAAGTTGCTCGTTAGCTTCGACAGAATTACTTTCCCCTGATGTGTTAACATCGGCTTTTTTCCAAATAATCGAAATTAAGGTTAGCGGATTGCCAAATAAAACAAAACTCCACGATATGAATAAAAAAAAGACAAAGAAAAAGCTGAAAATAAAATAAAATAATCTGACTATCAGAAAAATTTGCCAATTCGGACTCGAATCTAACAAAAAACCAGATAATGTAGACGAATTTGCCGGATTAGCATCAGAAGGAAATCCGGTAAATATATCAATCAAATACCATAAAAAATTAAGTCCCACTATAAAATAAAGAATACGGACAGGTGTTAAATTTTTTTTATCCTTTAATTTTGTTTCATCTGCTTCATTCATAACATTATTCATTAGTTTAGAAATTCGGGTTAAAATTTTCTACCGAACTTAAACATCTGTTAATTATTTGAAAGGATTATCATCAGGTTTTTTGTCAGGAAGAAGTTTAACACCCTTGAAAATATCGGGTTTATCATCCGGCAAATAAATCCATTTGTTATGCGTGGTTCTATTGCGTCCATTTGGATGCACAAGAAAATGACCATTGTAAAACACCGAATCATAATACTGCTCTTCAGTTGTCTTCATTCGCCACATATCGTAGGGGTTACTTAATCTGCACTCGGTAATTTTTTCAAAAAAAGAATTGGTTGCTTCTATAAATTCCTGTCTTTCATTTTCAGTAGCTCTTGCTCTAACTTTGAGATAATTACGAGTACTCTAAATAAAAGTAACCCAAAAAATTACTCTTACACCTTTTGTTGCACTTTGAGGGCTGTATCTTGCACTTATTGCCTTATCACTAAGGAACAAATCATACATCGACTTAATACCTCCAATACCTAAATTAGATGACAAATAATCGTCAGTTTGATCCTCGTAAGTTGTTGTAGCTTGTTTATTTAATTTATCGACAGCAATTTTATATTTATCTATATGAGGTTTAGCACAAGCCTCATACTTTTTCCTCGCTTCCGGTGTCCAAACCGGAATCATTCCGGGCGGAGATATGTTTTTTTCTAACATCTCACCTAATGTTAAATTAGGATTAATATCATCAGATGGTAAAGGTGGAATTTCAGCCGCAATTACTTTTGCCGCCATATACTCATATAAAAAATTATCGTTTTCATATTCGGGAACTAACATTAACATAATTTAAAACCTCAATTGTCGGGATATTCTGCTGTCAAAAGAATTATGGATTTATTGTAATTGAAGTGAAGAGAATTTACAATGTTTTTTATGTGAGCTTTAAAACAAAAAAACGGAAGCGATGTATCAAGTCGCTTCCGTATCAAATCAAAGGAGAAAGACTATGAAGATGAGGCTGTTTTTCTATTAGGTTAATTCATTTACGTGCTTGGTCAAGCGCGATTTATGACGCGCCGCCGTATTTTTGTGAAGCACGCCTTTATTGACCGATTTATCAATCAACGCCACCGTCGGAATCAAAAGCTCCGTAGAAAGCTGTTTGTCGCCGTTGGCTAAGGCTAATCTTAATTTCTTAATCTGTGTACGAAGACTGCTGCGGTTTTTACGATTTACCGCCGTCTTTTTAACTGTTTGTCTGACACGCTTTTCAGCAGATTTATGATTCGGCATTTTTTACTCCAATATGTGAACGCTTTCTCATTCACGAAACTACAAAGTATATTATCTCGAAAAAAGTGTGTCAAGTGCTGTTATTAAATCAGTAAATTATGTAACAAAACAGATATTGGAAAGATTCAGTTGAAGAATCTAATGTTTACGAGAGTTTGAAGTAAGAAATTGATTTAAGGCGGTAACAATAATTGTTTATTTTTATTAGGTCGTGTTGTGAGAGTCCCAATACTAATTAATCCGGTCAAAACTAAAAACGCATAAATCAAAAATGTCTTACGCGTTTTTTATTTTTGGGAAGAAATTACTTTTTCCGTTTTTTGTTTTTATTGGCAAACGCGGCGAACGGACTGTCGGGGCTTAATTGTTTGGTTTTGCTCGTTCTCGGTTTTCTTTTCGGCGTTGAATCTCCGAAGTTTTCGTCGGTTTTCGATTTTCTCGGTTTGTAACCTGCGGACTTGGTGGATTTGAACGGTTTTTTCCGTTTTGCGTCGCGGCTGTCCTTAAAATCGCGCGGATCTTTGAATTCGCGTTTCTCTTTAACTTCACGCTTTTCCTTGAATTCACCTTTTTCCTTGAAATCGCGTTTCGCTTTGTAATCGCGGTTGTCTTTGAATTCGCGTTCGCGTTTCGGGGGCGATTTTTCGGATTTTGTATCGCCATTGGAAGCGACGCGGATGACGGCGTTTTGTCCGGCGATTCTTGTGCTTTTCATTCGCTGGAGAATCTGCGAAACGAACTGCGCCGGAATATCAACCAATGTGAAACGGTCGTTGACATCAATCGCGCCGATGGCTTTGCCGGGAATGTCGGCTTCGTTGGCGATGGCGGCGACGATCTGTCCGGGGCTGACTTGATGGCGGCGACCGACATCAATGAACAGGCGCGTCATTCCTTCTTCGTTCATCGAAAAACGTGCGGGTTTCGGTTCGATCTTGACTTCGAGCGTTTTTTCGCCGACTGCCAGATACGTCGCGGCGGCGGCGATTTCCGCCAAATCGCGTCCCGATTCGTCCGTTAATTCTTCGATCAATGAAAGATATAATTCCAGATTCTGATCGTCCAGAGTTTTCAAAATTCTCTCCTTCAAAAGCGCGACGCGGCGTGCGGCAACGTCGGCTTGCGTCGGCAATTTCAGCGGCGCGATCTTTTGTTTGGTGTATCTTTCGATGTCGCGGAGCATTCGCGTCTGGCGCGGCGTGACGAACAAGATCGCCTTGCCTTCGCGTCCGGCGCGTCCGGTGCGACCGATGCGGTGAACGTAATTTTCCGTGTCCGACGGCATATCGTAATTGATGACCGTCGCAATTCGTTCAACGTCCAAACCGCGAGCGGCAACATCCGTGGCGACGACGATTTCGACATTGCCGTTTTTCAAACGCTTAACGACCGCTTCGCGCTGCGCCTGATTCATATCGCCGTGCATCGCTTCGGCGGCGTAACCGCGCGCCTGCAATTTGTCGGTCAGATTGTCCGTGCCGAGCTTCGTGCGGTGAAAAATCAAAACCGCTTCGCCTTCGGCGGTTTCGGTTTCGAGCAATTTCGTCAGAACGTCGGTTTTTTGTTTGTCCGAGACGTTCATATAAAACTGCGAAATCGCCGGAACGGTTATCGTTTTTTGTTCGATCTCGATGTTGACGGCGTTTTGCAGAAATTTTTCGGCGATGCGTTTGACCTGCCGCGGCATCGTCGCGGAAAAAAGCGCGGTCTGGCGCGTCTCCGGCGTGTGCGACAAAATCCATTCGACATCTTCCTGAAATCCCATATTCAGCATTTCGTCGGCTTCGTCGAGAACGACCATTTTCAAATTTGAAATGTCCATCGTTTCGCGCCGCATATGATCCATCACGCGACCGGGCGTGCCGACGACGATCTGCACGCCGCTTCGCAGATGTTTAATTTGCTGTGAAATTGACTGCCCGCCGTAAACCGGCAAAACGCGCACGCGCCCGAGATGTTTGGCGTAACCGTGAATCGCTTCGGCGACCTGAATCGCCAATTCGCGCGTCGGCGTCAAAACGAGCGCCTGAACGCGCGAAGTCGTTTTATCAATGCGTTCCAAAATCGGAAGCGCAAACGCCGCCGTCTTTCCCGTTCCGGTCTGCGCCTGACCGATAATATCTTTGCCGTCGAGCAGTAACGGAATGGTTTTTTTCTGAATCGGCGAAGGATTTTCGTAACCGAGATCGCTGATCGCTTTTAATAATTCTTCACTCAAATCGAATTGCGCGAATCTGTCGTCAATATTTTCTTCTGTCGGTAATGTAATCATATCAATTGCTAAATTTGCTAAAACAAACAGTGTATATGAAAATGACGGCAAAGTAATTGCGGGCAATGAAATAATCGGAATCGGGAAAATAAATAAGCATTAAAAGTTATGATTTTTATGTGATAATCTGTGATTAATTTTTATGCAGAACGAAACGACAAATTTTGAAAATTCCGAAGATTTCGCGCGAAAAATGGACGAACAGGATTCGTTAAAACATTTCCGCGAAAAGTTTTACATTCCGAAACATTCCGACGGCGAAGAAGTTTTATATTTCACGGGAAATTCGCTCGGACTTCAGCCGAAACGGACGCGCGATTATATCGAACAGGAATTAAAAGACTGGGAAAATCTCGGCGTTGAAGGACATTTTGCGGCGAAAAATCCTTGGATGCCGTATCACGAATTTGTTGCGGACGGACTTGCAAAGATCGTCGGCGCGAAAAAAACGGAAGTCGTGGCGATGAATTCTCTGACCGCGAATCTGCATTTTTTGATGGTTTCGTTTTATCGCCCGACAGCGGAAAGATTCAAAATTATAATTGAAGGCGATGCGTTTCCGTCGGACAAATACGCGGTAAAATCGCAGATAGATTTTCATAAAAGGTCAGAACCGTCTGCGGTAGCGGATGGTTTTTCGCGGAAATCTGACAACGCAGATAACAAACTTCAACCGCCCGCTACCGCAGACGGTTCTGACTTTTTGATCGAACTCAAACCGCGCGACGATGAAACGACTTTACGCACCGAAGATATTCTGCAAACAATTGAAGAAAACAGCGATTCGATTGCGCTGATAATGCTCGGCGGCGTGAATTATTACACGGGGCAGAAATTCGATTTTGAAAAAATCACCGAAGTCGGACACAACATCGGCGCGGTTGTCGGCTTCGATCTCGCGCACGCGGCGGGAAATGTGGAATTAAAACTTCACGATTGGAACGCGGATTTTGCCGCGTGGTGTTCTTATAAATATTTAAATTCCGGTCCGGGCGGAATCGCGGGAATTTTTGTTCACGAACGTCATCACGAAAATGCCGATCTGCCGCGTTTTGCGGGTTGGTGGGGACACGACAAGGAGACGCGTTTTTTGATGGACGACGAATTCGTGCCGATCAAAACCGCCGAAGGTTGGCAATTGTCGAATCCGCCGATATTTCAACTCGCGGCACTTCGCGCTTCGCTCGATATTTTTGAAGAAGCGGGAATGGAGAATTTACTGGAAAAATCGCGCAAATTAACGGGCTATTTGGAATTTCTGCTCGAACAAATCAAAACCGACAGAATCGAAATAATCACGCCGACTAACGAGAATGAGCGCGGTTGTCAGCTTTCGATTCGTGTGAAAAACGCGGACAAAAATCTGTTTAATGAGATTACAAAACGCGGTGTGATCGCCGATTGGCGCGAACCTGACGTAATTCGCGTCGCACCCGTTCCGCTTTACAATTCGTTTTTGGATGTTTGGGAATTTGTCAAAATTTTAAGTAGACCTCTTGCAAAAGTAATATAATGTTTAATTGCATAATTATACAAACCGGCGATCAAATTCATTCGCAACATAAAGCGGCGGCGGCGATTGCGGTAGCGTTCGCTCACGATGCGGAAGATTTTCAAATGTCGGATAATATGTTCGACTATCACTCGCTCGCTTGCCAATTGATTGTTAAATTCTTTTTGCTCATCGGTCAACTCGCCGCCTTTCGGTTTCTTGAACGGTGTCCGCGAGTTTTCGTGCAATGCGGGCAATCCCTGATAACCGCTGTCCGCCAGACATTCGATCTCTTTCGGCAACTCCGCTTTGGTGTGTTTATACAACGAAAAATCGTGTCTTGCGCCTTTGGCAAATCTGGTGTCAATAACGCGGCGCGATTTTCTGCAAACTCTCAATTGAGTTTTTATCGTGTGCCGCTTTTTCTTGCCCGAATAATACCGCTTTTGTTTTTTTTCGTGGGGCGTTCGATCGGCGATTCGGCGACATCGACAACGATCACTGCGACCTCCAGCGGCAAATCAGCCGTTCGTTTGCCCGGCAATGCAAATTCACCCGAATCGGTCAAAATATCTTCGACGCGGTTAATGATGCGTGAAACGGCAGACTCGCTAATGCCCCAATTCGTGCCGATATGGAAAATCGTCCGATATTCTCTCCAGTATTCAAGTGTCAACAAAACCTGGTCTTCGATGACCAGTTTCGACGGTCTGCCCTCGACAAGTTTGCGGGCAGCAGATTTATGGCGAACAATATCGCACATTTTATCAAAAGTTTTACGTTCAACGCCGCAATATCGTTTGAAATTAGCGGCAGATAGTTTTTCAAGTTTTTTGTAGAGCATATTTCAATAACTCTACTTTATTTATTTACAATACTTTTGCAAGAGGTCTAATTTTTACACGCCGTTTTCTTTTTTTGCGCGGTTGGTGTATTTTTAGATTTAACAAATAGTTAGTGAAAATCAATTACGGTGGTTTTGTAATTTAATTTTAACAAACACAAACAGGAGTAATCAAAAAATGTTTCCAAACGAACCGGATGAAGCACTTGCACCGTCGGAAAGGCGGCAGACCGATAGGAAAAAGCTGATCGTTAATGTCGAATTCGAAGGCGGCGATGCGACCGGCATCGCCAACACGCGCGACATCGGAATCGGCGGATTGTATATGGCGACGAATGCTAAATTCGAGCAAGGTCAAACTATAAAATTGCGTCTGACCCTCGGCGGCAAAGATACCGAATTTGACGGCACAGTTACTTATATTGATGAAGGTCAGGGTGTCGGTGTGCGGTTTAATAATTTGTCGGAAGACGAAGAAGCGATCTTGAAAAAAGAATTGGAAGTTGAGTGAAACAGTTAGCAGTTATCAGTTATCAGTTATCAGATTTTAAAAGATTTATAACTGTTAACTGCTAACTGCTAACTGCTAACTGCTAAAATTATGTTCGATCAGTTTACACTTGGGATAGAAGAGGAATTTCAAATTGTTGACCCGCATACGCGCGAACTCAAATCGCACGTTTCGGAGATGATGGAAGAAGGCGTGAGGCTTGTCGGCGAAAAGATCAAACCGGAGATGATCCAGTCAATGATCGAAGTCGGCACGGGCGTTTGCGCCAATATTCAGGAAGCGCGCGAAGATATTTCGAGTCTGCGGAGTCTTATTTCCCAGCTTGCCAAGAAACAAGGCTTGGAAATGGTCGCCGCTTCGACGCATCCGTTTTCAAAATGGTCGGAACAGACGATCTACGAACACGACCGCTATAAACTTCTCGTGCAGGAATTGCAGATGGTTGCGCGTTCGCTGCTGATCTTCGGCGTTCACGTTCACGTCGCCATTCCCGACCGCGAACGGCAGATTCACATTATGAACGCCGCGCGATATTTCCTGCCGCATCTGCTCGCGTTGACGACTTCTTCACCGTTTTGGCTCGGTTTCGACACGGGACTAAAATCATACCGCTCGGAAGTTTTCAAAAAATTCCCGCGCACCGATATTCCCGATCATTTCGATTCATATCAGGCGTTTGAAAGTTACGTTAATTTGCTGATTCAAGTGAATTCGATTCAGGACGGCTCGAAAATTTGGTGGGATGTGCGTCCGCATCATCTTTTCCCGACGCTCGAATTCCGCGTCTGCGATATTCCGACGCGCATTGACGACACGATCGCTATTGCCGGTTTGATTCAGGCAATTGTCGCCAAACTTTATATGCTGATTGATAAAAATCTCGGTTTCCGGCTTTATCGCCGAATTTTGATTCAGGAAAATAAATGGCGGGCGGTGCGTTACGGTCTGGACGGAAATTTGATTGATCTCGGCAAACGAAAGGAAGTTCCCGTCAAAGATTTAATCCGCGAACTTCTCGATTTCGTTGACGACGTTCTCGATCCGCTCGGTTCGCGCAAAGAGGTCGAACATATTCACACCATCTTGGAACGCGGAACTTCTGCCGATGAACAATTAAAGGTGTATTACGAAAACGGCGAAGATTTCAAACCCGTCGTTGACCGTATGATTCAAAACACGATGGAAAACGTGCCGCATAAAAATTTTAATATCTAGTTTTTATAAAGCAAATTCTTAAACTGGCGAATTCAACGCCGCAATAAAAAGTCCGCGAATTATTTTACGCGGACTTTTTTTTCGTTTTGAATAATGTAAGTTCGGGATAAGAAATAAAAAAAGATGTACATAATTCACGCTTTACGTTACTTTGCGCCGAATTCTTTACGTGCTTTGCGGTTAATTTTGTCTTTTTTAACCCCAAAGCTCGCAAAGATACACAAAGTAAAACCTTTTCCGAACTAACTCTTTGTTTTTCAACAAATTTTATTCCGAACTGAGGTAAACTTAACGTGAGTTCGGCGTAAAATTAACCGAAAATAATACTTTTCTCTTGAAAACAATGTTCTCTTTCAACTTTCATCTATTAACTATCAACTATTTCTTAACTGTTTCAAATAAAACTAAAAAATAATTGATAGTTAATAGATGACAGTTGATAGTTTGCCCTATTATTTGTTGTTGTTTTTCATTTTCCTATGTCGAACTCACGTTAAACTTAAATCATCGGCAAAGAAAAGACATAGTTTTCTGCCCGCTATTGTCATTCGATCAGTAATTCCGCATTGTTCAAACATCACGGCAGCGTTTTGAAACTTCATCGCAAAACCTTCAAACATCGTCGCAACACGCTCAAACATCATCGCAACGTATTCAAACATCACTGCAACACGCTCAAATGTCATTGCAACGTATTCAAACATCATCGCAACACCTTCAAACATCACCGCAACAAGCTCAAACATCACTGCAACACGCTCAAACATCACTGCAACACGCTCAAACATCATCGCAACACGCTCAAACATCACTGCAACACACTCAAACATCACCGCAACACGCTCAAACATCATCGCAACACACTCAAATATCATTGCAACACGTTCAAACATCACCGCAACACGCTCAAACATCATCGCAGCACGCTCAACAATAGCGGGAAAATTATGTTCGACTCAATTTTTGAGTTTCTTTTTCGATTGGTATAAAGGAAAACCCGATGGTTTAACGTGAGTTCAGGATAAGAAATGAAAAAAGATGTATATAACTCACGCTTTGCGTTAATTTGCGCTTATCTTTGTGCGCTTGGCAGTTAAAAAAGATAAAAATTAATCGCCAAGCGCGCAAAGAATCCGACGCAAAGTAATGCAAAGTAAGTCCTTCTCCGAACCAACTCTTTTATTTTTCAACAAATTTTATCCCGAACTGACGTTAAATATGCTTGTTTTTTATTTTGCGGCGGTTTTCATAAACGCTTCGATCTCATCGGCTTTACGAGGCAGATTTTTCGTCAGCCATTCCGTTCCGCCGTCGGTTACGAGCATATCGTCTTCGATCCGAACGCCGATTCCCTTGTATTTTTCAAACGCGGGACGAATTTGTTTGATGAATTCGCGCATTTCCGGCGTGTCCGGCAGATTGTCGAGCGCGTCTTGGCGAATGTAGATTCCCGGTTCGTTCGTCATAATCATTCCCGTCTCCAAAACCGTCATTCCGCCGCCGCCGACATCGTGGACGTTCATTCCGAGCCAATGTCCCCAACCGTGAATAAACCACAGAAAAGATTGCGGCGTTCCGACCTTGCGCGTTCCGCCTTTGCCGTCGGGAACTTCGCGCTCCGTTCCGGGCATAAACGCGCCGATCGTCAGTCCCAACTTTTGCAGACCTTTGTCAACTTCGATTCGCGCCGCTTCCGCCGGTTCCGCAAAACGTGCGCCGGGTTTTATCTTCGCCGCCGCCGCTTCCTGCGCGTCATAGACGATTTGGTAAATCTCGCGCTGTTCCTTTGAAAACTTACCGTTGACGGGAAAAGTGCGCGTAACGTCCGCCGTGTAATGATCGTATTCCGCGCCGACATCCATCAGCAAAAGTTTGCCGCTTTCGACTTTGCCCTGCGATTCGACGTAATGCAGCGTCGTCGCATTGTCGCCACACCCGACGATTGACGGGTAACCCCAAAAATCGGCGTTTCGTTTGCGGAAAATATACTCGACTTCCGCCTGCGTCTCGTATTCCCAATTGGATTTTCCGGCGGTCGCCATCGCCCGCATCAACGCTTCGGTCGTAATGTCAACCGCGTGCTGCATCAATTTGATCTCATACGGCGATTTGACCAAGCGCAATTCGGCGAAGATCGGTTGTGCGTTCAGTATTTTATAATTTTTTGTCGGCTGATATTCGTATGCGTGAGTTTTTTCATTGACGGAAACTTCGGCAAAATTCTTCGTCATTTCAAACTCGCGCCCGAACTCGCGCATTCCGTCGCGGTCGCGTTCGGTTTTCGGCAGAACGAGATAAAGATTTTCAGCCGAAACCGGAATTTTCGCTCCGTCTTTCGACGTAAACGCTTCTTTGTTTGTCAGCGATTTTTGAAAATCATTCCATTCGTCGTTGTAAATAATCGTTTCCACGCCGGAAATCGTCCGCGCTTCGTTGTCGGAATACATTTTCCCGTTCCACGTTTCCATAAACGGATTTCGTTTCCGCAGGAAAAGATATGCGCCCGTTTTTCCGCCGTTTTTCGTCAGCACGAGCGTTACTTCTTCTTGTTTGAGCGCGGTCAGATAATAAAGATTATTTTCCTGACGATACGGATAATTAACATCGTTCGTGTAAATTTTCGGCTCGGCACTCATCAAGATCATTACCGAATTGTCTTCCATCGCCGCCAAAACTTTTTCGCGCCGACGTTTTAATTCAGCCTGTCGTTCCGCGTCCGAAAACTGCGGCGCGGGCGGCGTTACGAAAACCGTTTTCGGCGGTTTTTCCGCAACGGGAATTTCCGCCTTCGTTAAAAAAGGCGCGATTAAAAATGATGTTACAACTAAAAATAATGCTGGAAAATATTTCATTTTATTATCTCGATATTGGTGTCCTTTGATGCCGTATTGCCGAAAAAATCAGCCGCGAAAACGCGCAAAATATAATTTCCGTTTTCTAAACTGCTGACTTTCAAAAAATCTTCGCCGAACGAATCGCCGTTTACCCGATTCGTAGCGATATAATTAAAAATCGTTTCGCCCGTCGCGCCGGATTTACTGCCTTTTGCGTATGTGAAAAATACTGCTTCAGCGTCGGGCATTCGATCAAAATCAATCATCCAGTCAATTTCGGAAAGCGGCGTTTCGTCCGTCTTCAAAATTTGATAACCGACCTTAAAAACGCCGAGCCTGCGACGTTCATTGTTTCCGTCCATTTGATCGTATGCGCGGACGACGACGCGCGTTTTGCCGCCGAGTTTAATACGTTCAGAGTTGTTTCCGGTTTCGATTTCCCTCCAATTCTCGTCAAAAAGCGTTACTTTTTCGATCGTCGGAGCTTTTTCGTCGGAAACTCCGGGCAAGATGAGCGCGTCGAGTGCGTTCATCTCCGCGCCGGAAAATCCCGCGATCAAATGAACGTGATTCATCGCGTTCAGCGTGCCGACCGGTTCGCCCGCTTTAAATTTTGCGCCGCGCGGAATTCTCACGCCGCTTAATTTTTCGCCTTTTTTCTCAAATTGAAAACGTTCATCGTCGAAAATTTTTCCGTCTTTATCGCGTCCGAGACGAATGTGAATGTAACCGAGCGACGGCATTCGCAGAAGTTCGCGCAATGTCCCGAAATTCTGCGCGGCGAACGGATTCAAAACCTTTTCGTCACGGATAAAACGCGCCGTTTCGCCGTAGCCGCCGACAATATCCAAACCGTTGTGAAAATGCACGTTCGAATCTTGACCTTTCATCTCGCCGCGAATTTCGCCGAGCGTTCCGGCGATTTCTCTGGTCGCTTGCGGCGGATCATAACTCCAGCGCGGTTCGGCTGATTTTTTGAATTCTTCGGGCGAAAAGCGCAGACTTTTTATTTCATCTTCCGAAATTTGCCTACCGAAATCTTCGCCCGTGAACATTCGCAAAACTTTATTTTCGCTGTCGGCGACGAACAAATTGCCTTTTTCGTCAAACGCCAAACCCGACGGACGATTGAATCTCGAAAGTTTCAAATCGCCGTCGGCAAATCCGCGACGATCATTTGAAATCGTTTCGACAAGCGGAAAAATCGTTCTGCCGATAACGCGAATCGCATTCCCGTCCGCGACGTAGATCGTTTGAAATTCGTCAACCGCCAATGCCGTCGGCTGAACGAATTCCGCGTCTTTGAGCATTCCGTCTTTTAAATTCGCTTTTCCGTTTCCCGTCAAAGTCCAGATGTTTCCGTTTTGTTCGATCACGCGAATTCGGCAGTTTCCTGAATCGGCGACGAGAATTCTGCCGTCCGTCCAAACAGCCAGACCGTTCGGCGTGTCGAATTCATTTTCGCCGATCGTCGAAACTTGTCCGTTTTCGATGACGCGGATTTTGTCGTTGTATGTGTCGGCGACGTAGATTTTATTTTCAAAAACCGCCACGCCGACCGGCGCGTTAAAAAGTGCTTCGCCAGCCGCGCCGTCTTTATAACCGCTCCGGTTTTCAACTCCGGCAATCGTTTCCGTTTCGCCGTTCGGTTTTAATTTTTTTATCGTGTGTGTTCCTGAATCGGCAACGATCAGATCACCGTTTTTATCGAAAACGATCTGCGAAGGCGTGTCTAATTTGTCGCTGAAAAGATTGACCGCGCCGTTTTTCTCGACGCGGAAAATCTTCCCGTTCGCGCCGTCGGAAACATAAAGTTCGTTATCTTTAACTGCCGCGCCGAACGGTTCGCCGAATTCGCGGTTAAATCCAGCAAGCGTTTTTGTGTTTTTCCAATAAACTCTTTCCGGTTCGATTTTTCGGCAAGTTGTAAATACAAAGACGAAAGGAGTTAGAAAAATAAGCGCAAAAAAAGTTAAAAATATTTTGTATTTATGTTTTTTCATCAGCAAAGAAATTTTGAGGTGAATTCATTTGAAAGGAGTAAAATAAAATTTCTCATATTAATCTGATGTTTGCAATATATTCAAAAAAACTGAAAGAATTTGTTTAAACATTGTTGCCTTATTGTTGACTATGTTAATTGATTTGTGTTATAAAAATGTTAGTTAAAGGGGCAACCCTCGATCTTTTACAAATTTTCGGAGTACAAATTTCCCATGAACTTCCACAAATCCCAAACCGGAATAACTATCATTGAAGTGCTGATCGTTTTAACGATAACTTCCATCATAGGCACATTTACCATTATGCGTGTGAGCGATGCAAAAGACGATTTTCAGCGTCAGAATATTGCACGCGAACTCAAAGTTTCAATCGAACGCGCCCGTTTTGATTCTATCAAACGTTCGCCTTTTCTTGCTTCGGACGAATCTAGAATTGTCATTCATAACGACACTTCTTTTTCGTTGATTAGCGATACCGATCAAAACGGAAAACTGGATGCCGCAGATACACGGCGAGTTGATTTTGCGCGGCTCGAAAAAATCAAAATACAAGAAGACGGTTTCGTCTATCCGATTACGCTAAGTTTTGACAGGCGCGGATTTATGACGGCGACCAACGGAATCGGCACGGTTATCGAGCCTCTTTTCATTGTTTGCAACGATTGCGGCGCATCTTCGGATAATTTCAGCGTTCTGACCGTTTCGCCGACCGGAACCGTTCGGATGACCGAAGGCGCACAAAGTCTGCCGAGTTTTCCCATTCCGCAAATTTCGGCAGTGCAAAATAATTCGCAGATAGATGAGTTGGCAATGATCGAATAAAATCATTTTTCGATAAAAACATTTAGAGTGAAGCAATTTTATCCTGCAATTTTAATTTACTCCCGGAGATTTCTATTTAAATCTCCGCAAATTCACGTCGAAAAAGGCTTTTCGCTGATCGAAGTAGTTGTGGCAATGGTTATTATGCTGATTGCGCTGCTCGGCGTTTTTACGGTTTTTACATACAGCATCAATTACAATTCCGGCAATAATTCGCGTTCTCAGGCACTGGCGGTTCTTCGCAAGGAAACTGAAAATTTGCAGAGCGCGAGATTTACGCCGTCGGTCACTGATCCTATTTTGAGCGGCGGCGTAAAAACTCCGAAAGTTGTCGCATCGGCGGACGGCAACAATTTTCGTGTGCAAACGACGGTTGATGATAATCCGTCGGTCGCCGGTTTGCAGGTTGATAATTTTTCCACGCTCAAAGAAATTACGGTTTCCGTAACATTGGACAGCCCTTCGGCGGGTTGGCAGACGGCAATTCCGGCGACCACGATTTTGCGTAGAGTCCGCGCAAATTAACTTGAATTAAGTCAGTATGAAATTTCCGCATCAGAAAAAACAAAACGGATTTTCGCTTATCGAATTAATGATTTCGATGACGATTTTGCTGATGCTGATGGGATTAATCAGCGGAATTTTATCGCGTTCACTAAGCACACGGGAACGAGAAAGCAACCGCACGGATTCGCTTACCGCCGCGCAAGCCGCGATGAACATTATCTCGCGCGAAGTTGGAAATTCCGGTTACGGTTTAAAAGGAAACGGAATTGTAATCACGGATTCCGACGCGCAAAAAATAAGAGTTCGCGCAAATATTGACAATACGAATTCGACAACCGATTCACCGGGCGAAGACATTATTTATTATTTCGACCCGAATAATGAGGCAATTATTCGATATGATCCAAACGGCAGTCCGCGAATGTCAATCGTCATTAACAGCGTCAGCCGCATAAATTTTAAATACTTCGATTATGTCGCGGGAAGTTCGACGGCAATTGAAAATGCCGCGCCGACTGCTGACACCGGACGCGTCGAGATCAATATCGTCGTTAAATTAAAAAGAGTAATCGGGCAGATGGAAAATCAGGAAGTTAATTTCAAGACCGAAGTGGTTTTGAGAAATTCGGATTATATGCTGAAACAATATTAAAAATTATGAAAACCGTAAACAGACAGACGAAAAACAAAAAAGGAGAAAAAGGCGCGGCGTTGGTGATGGTGCTTTTATTGACTTCACTTTTATTAGTTGTATGTTTCGGCATTTTGATGGAAGCGTCGTTAAACACGGCAAATGTTACAGATACGATTGCCGAACAGCAAGCGTATAATGCGGCGGAGAGCGGAATTCAAACGGCGATCAATGTTCTGCGCGCAAATACCGTGCCGAGTCCTCTGCTTGATTCGTCAAAACCGGCGAGTCATCCGAACAACAAAATTGATTTTGCCAAAGCAATAAAACTTTCTACATCAAATTCGGAAACGGACACGAGCGTTGAAGCGCGTCTTTCGCGTTGGATGACATACAATTACACGCCGGACGGCGAAACGATTCCCGACCGCGTAACGATCGGCGGCGGAACTTATAATCCGCTGAACGGTTTGGCATATACTGTCAGCGTTCGTGATCCCGATAATCCGGCGAAAATCATCAAACTGACAACGAGCGGAAAGATCGGCGGAACGTCAAATACGAAAACTTTCGGATTTCTGACAAATACCGCGACGATCACATATAACTCCGTGAACACGGGCGATATTGACGTTTCAGTGCGCGAAGCAAATGTCAATCTCGGAAGTTTTACAATTACGACGACCGGTTTCGGCGCGATGATTCCCGACACGGATTTTGAAATTACCGTGCGGATGACCGCGCCGCTTCAGGCAGTTGTCGTCGTTCGCGGAAAAATCACGGGCGGCACGATCAAAAACAATTCCGTCGGAAATGTAAAAATAAAATTTGCCGCGCCAATTTTCAGCCTTTTGGGAAGTGCGGTAACTTTTCCTTTAACTTCGATTACTCCGAACGCGCCGGAGACGAACAGCGGGAAAACCGAACTCGGCGTAACTGTTACGCTTTCACAGCCGAAAAGATTGGTCATTCGTTCAGTTGGTTACGGTCCGCGCGGCGCGAAAAAGGTTTTGGAAGCGATTGTTCAGCGCGACGTTTTCGACGGAATTATTCCGGCGACCGTGATGCTCGTCGGCAAAACCGTCGGCTCGGTTTTTAATTCAGGTTCGGGTTTGCTTCAAAATGTTTCTTATTCCGGCAACGACATTCTTTCGTCCGCCAAAATTCCACCAATCGGCGCGACCGATAAAACCGGCAACGGGAATTTGTTAAATGTAGTTTTAAGCGGAATTCTATGTCTCGGCTGCACGACCGACGGCGAACCGGCGGACGTTTCCGAAGAAACTCCGAACTGGCTTTCGTCGCCCGCCGAATTGGATAAAACCGTCAAAGAATTACGTGAAATCGCTAAATCTTCGGGACGTTATTTCGCAAGCGGTGAAACGCCGCCGGATTACGGTGATAATTATAACGGCACGGGAATTACTTTTATTGACGGCAACGGAAAACTCAAAGGTTCGGGCGGCGGCGTTTTTGTTGTAACAGGAAAATTAACGCTCGATGAAACGTTCGATTTTAACGGTTTAATTTTGGTGACAGGCGCGGACGGTGTGCGCCGCAGCGGAATCGGAACCGGAACGCTTCAGGGAAATCTTGTCGTCGCACCGTATCAGGCGGGAAATCTTACTGCTGGATTTTTGCCGCCGAAATACGATCTGACGGGCGGTTTGATTTCAAGCATCGTTTACAAAGCAAACGGTCTTTTGTTCGGTTCGAGCCGGATTAACGCGACAGTCGTGGCAATTGCCGAAAAATAAATGAAAAAATTAATCTTTCTGTCAATAATTTTCGGTGCTTTGCAGCTTGCCTGTTCCGATTCAACAAGAAACGCGCCGAATCAGCCGCGTGATATTGTTTTTGACGACCGCCTGAAAATTACTAGAAATCAACAAACAGGCGAATATCAAACTGCGTCTTTAGAAATAAGAAACGATAAAGAATTAAAAAATTCATCAAAAACTCTCAACGACAATTCGACGCTCAACACGATGTTCGACGGTGCGGGAAACAAAACCGAAACACGTTTTTTCGATAATCACCCGTTGATAAAAAACGTCATTTTGCGAACTTCGGCGCGGGGCGAAAAACAAATCTATATTTACGCCCAAAACGGCGATGTTAAAACTTCTCCCGAATATCTTGTCGAGAAAGCTTTGACTGCATCTGCAAATGAGTTGGCAGATGCGGCGGGGATTTTTGAGCAACGTAAAACAAGGGAAAATAATTTAACTGCAAACAAAAATTCGACACCGCAGCTCGGAATTTTGCAGCCGTTGCCGGGTTACGAATTTTTACCCGAAATTGTAAATGATGAAAATGAAAAAAGTGAGCCTGTTAAAACCGAAAAATCAAAAGTTAAAATAAAGGAAACTGAAAAAGAAACCGAAACGATTGTTCCTTGGGTTTTATTTGAAGAATCAGACAAAGCAAGTAATTTAAAGTAAATGAATCTTCCAAACGCCTGTAAATTCTGATACTATTTTTCTCACAGGAGTTTTAGAAAAAGGAGAAAAATATGTTTTCATTACAGGATTTATTAGGACAGCAGCAGGGAAATCAGGCAGTTGATCAAATCAGCCAAAACTTAGGCGCGGACAATTCAGCCGTCAGTTCGGCGATTCAGATGGCTTTGCCCGTGATTTTAAGCGGTTTGGCGAACAACGCACAACAGCCGCAAGGCGCACAAAATTTGAACAATGTGCTTGAAAAAGATCATAACGGCGGACTTCTCGATAATGTTATGGGTTATCTCGGCGGCGGAATTCCGACACCGCAGGAAGCCGACCGCGAAACAAACGGCGCAGGGATTCTCGAACATATTTTAGGCGGCAGTCAAGGACAAGTCGCGCAGGAAGTCAGCCAGAAAAGCGGTCTGAATATGTCGCAGGTCGCGCAGTTATTAATTACTCTCGCACCGATTGTGATGAGTTTTCTCGGCAAAAAGAAACAACAGGAAAATCTCGGCGCAGACGGTCTTTCCAACTGGCTCGGCGGACAGCAGCAGCAAATGCAGTCGTCCGGCAACCCGATGATTGATATGGCATCGCGCTATCTCGACAAAGACGGCGACGGCTCTGCGATGGACGATCTGGCTTCGATGGCATTCGGCTACATAACCGGAAAGAAATAAAAAAGTAAAAAAAGCACAATTATTTGAAAGGATTATTTCGGTAATCCTTTTTTTTGATTGAAACCAGAATTTTCCGATTTGCGTATAAAAATCTGCATAAGGTAAGCAATTAGGAATTTTCGGTAAAAGATTGTACGAAGACTGACATTTACTCTGATTATTACTTTTTATTCAGCCTTTTAAAATAAAATCTATGAACAATAATTCGTTTCGCATAAAAAGTTTCGCCGCAGTTTTCGCCGTTTTACTGGTGTTTTCGTCGTTTGTTTCGGCGCAGACTGTTGAGAAGATTGAAGTTAAAAAACTTCCAGACACTCGTTATATTCGCAGTCGGGATTTCGACACGAAGCATATCGCGCTCGATCTGAAATTCGATTGGAGCAATTCGCAGACTTCCGGTGTTGAAAGGTTCACATTTGCGCCGCTCAAAAACGATTTTAAGCAATTAGTTTTGGACGCGGGCGCGATGGTTTTTAATTCGGTAAAACTCGAAGGCGGGAAAGATTTGCCGTTTTCTTATGATGAGAAGGCGGAACTTTTGACGATAAATTTCGACCGCGCTTACAATTACGGCGAAGATTTGACAGTCGTGATTGATTACAAAACGAAGGGCGAAGTCGTCGCTAACACTCTGGGTTTCGGCGGCGGCGGCGGTCTCAAATACGTCAAACCGGAAAATCCTTCGCCGTCGAATCCGCGCCAGATATGGTCGCAGGGTGAATCGGAATACAATCATTACTGGTTTCCGTCTTACGATTATCCGAACGATTTCCGCACGACGGAAATTACGGCGACGGTCGAAAAACCGTTTATGGTCATCTCGAACGGCAAACTCGTTGAAACGAAACAAAATGCAGATAATACGACGACTTATCATTGGAAAATGGACACGCCGTATGCAAATTATTTAACCTCGATCGTTGTCGGCGAATTTGCCGAAATCAAAGGTGAATACGCGGGAATTCCGGTTTCGACATACGTTTACAAAGCGTGGCTCGAAGAAGGGAAAGCGACGACGAAGAATCTTCCGGCGATGGTCAAATTTTTCTCGGAAAAACTTAATTTCAAATATCCGTATGTGAAATACGCGCAGACGACTGGCAATACGTTCAGCGGCGGAATGGAAAATATCTCCGCAACGACGCAGACCGACAATATGATTCAGGACGCGCGTTCGCTGATTGATAATGACGAAGACGGTTTGCAGGCGCACGAACTCGCGCATCAATGGTTCGGCGATTTCGTAACGTGCCGCGATTGGGGCGAAATCTGGCTCAACGAATCTTTTGCGACTTATATGGAAGGTTTATGGCAGCTCGAATCGAAGGGCAAGGATTATTTTCTGTTTAACGATCTGAAAAATAATCAGGATCAATATTTAAATGCGTGGAAAGGCGGAAGTCGCCGTCCGATTGTAACGAAAAATTACGCAAATCCCGACGCTGTTTTCGACACATACGCATATCCGCGCGGCGGTGCGGTTTTGCATATGCTTCGCAAACAATTGGGCGACGCGAATTTCTTCAAATCGCTTAATCATTACCTGACGACGAACGCGAATCAGCCAGTCGAGACGGAAGATTTACGAATCGCTATCGAAGAGACGACGGGACAGTCAATGGACGCATTTTTCGATCAATGGCTTTATAAAATGGGACATCCCGTTTTTGAAGTAACGCAAAATTACGACGCGACGGCGGGAAAATTAAATCTCAAAGTCAAACAGGTTCAGCAGATGGATTTGACTTCGCGTTATCCGCAAGTCGAATTTTTCCAGATGCCCGTTGACATCGAGATCAAAGACGGCAAAGGCACGCGCGTCGAAACCGTCTTCATCAAACCGCAAGCCGAAAACGATTACACTTTTGCCGTCAGCGGAAAACCGCTTCTTGTTGATTTCGATAACGAAGGAACTTTGATAAAGGAAATAAAATTCGAGAAATCAAACGAAGATTTGCTTTATCAAATGAAAAACGACGGCGATGTGATCGGCAGAAACTGGGCGTTGGAACAGTTGAGAGACAGAGCCGCTGATAAACAGCAAATCTATAACGCTTTTCTCAATTCTGCGGTGAATGATCCGGCGTGGCAGATCAGAAACGCGGCGATCTCAAATGTTGCGAAACTTTCGATAATGTCAAAGTCCGGCGATAATTCATCCGCACCCGCAGGTAATAATCAGGCAACCAGTTATGATGACGCGACGATTCAGACGCTCTTGAAAGCTGCGAAAGATAAAAATTCGCAGGTTCGCGGCAACGCGATTTCCGTTCTTTCAGCGACGAAGGACAAAAAATACGCCGATTTATATATTTCGTCGCTAAAAGATCAGAGTTATTTCGTCGTGAATCAAGCCGCGCTCGCGCTTGGAAGAACGGGCGATCAACGCGCTTATGATGCTTTGACGAAAATGCTCGGCGAAAAAACGTGGAAAAATCGCGTCGAGGTTTCCGCGTTAAACGGACTCGCCGCGCTCGGCGACAAGCGCGCTCTCGAAAACGCGATCAAATACGTCAATGATAATAATACTTCGTCCGGCGTTCGCAATTCCGCGCTCGGCGTTATCGCCGCGACCGGAAAAGGCGATTCGCGCGTTTATCCGCTGCTGTTCGGTAATTTCAAGACCGCGCTCGACAACGATAATTTGCAGGGAATTTTCACCGGAATTCAGGCAATCGCCAAACTCGGCGACCCGCGCGGACAGGAAGCGTTTGATCTTGTGAAGGAAAAATTCAAGGACAATAAAAGATTTCTGCCGAATATTCTGCAGCTTGAAGAACAGTTCAAGAAATCGCTCGAAGACAAATAAACGCTGGGAAAATCCAAATAAAAAACTCCGTGTTTGTCGAAATGCGGAGTTTTTTATTGTCAGTTTACAAATTCATCTTTAGATAAAATTCAGATAATGATAAAATCGGCGTTTGGCAAATTTGCCGCAGGAAAATGAGCGAGAAACTGCACATTACAGGACTTTCAAAAACGGAACTTATTGGACTGGTCAAAAATATCGGCGAGCCGAAATATCGCGCCGAACAGATTTTCCGCGCCGTTCACGAAAAGCGTTTGCAGGAATTTGACGAAATCACGAATCTGCCGAAAGCGTTACGCAAAAAACTAAAAGAAATCGCCACGGCGACGAGTTTGAAGGTTGAAAATCGTTATGTTTCCGAAGACGGAACGCGGCGGTTTTTGATGAAAACGCACGACAATTTTCCGGTCGAGGCGGTTTTTATTCCGACCGAAAACCGCGACACGATCTGTTTTTCGTCGCAGTCGGGTTGTCCTTTAAAATGTGATTTTTGTCTGACGGCGAAACTCGGACTGCTTAGAAACTTAACCGCCGGAGAAATTGTCGAGCAAATAATTATTGTCTTAAATGATGTTTACGGCGTTGGACAAGAAACGCCGCACGGAACAAATTTGGTGGCGATGGGTGCGGGCGAACCGTTTTTGAATTTTGAAAATCTGGTAAAAGCTGTCGAAATTATGGCGGAAGAAGACGGACTTTTTATCGTCCCGAATCGAATCACGGTTTCGACCGCCGGAATCGTGCCGAAAATTTACGAATTTGCCAAACTCGAAAAACGTCCGCATCTGGCGATTTCCTTGAGTGCGCCGGACGACGATCTGCGCGATAAATTAATGCCGATAAATAAGCGTTGGAACATCGAAGAACTTTTTACGGCGGCGAAAGAATTTGAAAAAACTCTCAGACGCGGCGAGAATTTTACGTTAGAATATGTTTTATTGGGCGGCGTAAATGACACTGACGAACACGCGCGAAATTTGGCTAATTTGTTGAATAAATACGAACTTAACCGTGTTAAAATAAATTTGATCGCGCACAATTCCGCCGAACCTCTGGAATATCATCCGCCGAAGCGGGAACAAATCGAGCGGTTCAAAGGTATATTAGAGACGAAAGGCGTTTCGGCTTATGTGCGGCGACCGCGCGGGCGCGATATTTATGCGGCTTGCGGACAACTTGCCGCGAAAAACGAGCCGAATCTTTTGAAGACGGCGGCTTAGATTTATGCTTTTTTACATACTTTTTATTGCCGTTTTTATCGCGGTTTTGCTTTTAATTTCGACGCGCGTCCGAAAATCGGCGAGCGCGGCGTTCGAGCCGGAAACGATCAATAAAAACGATTTTATTATTTTCAAACCCGAAGGTTATTTAACGCCGATTGACGAAGCTACGGATTATCCGTTTGAAGCGTTTACACGCGAAGTCGGCGAGAGAAATGCCGGACGTATGCGGAAATCAATGGCGAAACTAGAAATTTACGACGGTTTGCAGTTTGAAGAAATTCGTGAAAAAACGCGGGAAAAATTTTCCGAAGTCGTCTCCGAAATTATTTACGACGGTGTGCCTAAAGGTCAGCAAATTTGTCTGATCGAATCGAGAGAACCGGAAAACGACGAAGATGCGGTCGGCAAACTTTATTTTCATAAGATCATCGAAAGCAAGCCGAAAGGGAAGACTTATGACTTGGAAGTTATGGTTTTAGAAGCGCACGCGGAAGATTTTGGCGACCGGAAAGATCGGCTGATCGAAAGTTTTAATTTAAAATAAAAGCATCTCGAATTTAACAAAAGACATCAACAAAGACAGCATAATTATTATGAAAAAGACATTATTCAGCGCAATTTTAGGTTTGAGTTTATTATTTTTGGCGGGCGGTTTTTCAAACGCCAACGCTCAAAGTATCAGCGGTTCAATCGGCAAAGGAACGGTTTCGCGCGGCACGACCGTTCGCGCTTACGTCGTTTTGGGCATTCCCGGAAATCTTCACGTCAACGCCAATAATCCGGGCAGCGAATATTCGATTCCGACGACCGTAAAGCTCAGTGGTTCGGGCGTAAAGATCGGCGCGGTCAGTTACCCGCGCGGAAAACGCCGCACATTTTCGTTTTCAGATGCGGCAATTTACGTCTACGAAGGACGCACGGTTTTAGGATTTAACGTAACCGTGCCGAAAAATTTTAGAGGAAATTCTGTCAAAATAAACGCCGTCGTCCGCACACAAGCCTGCACAGACGAAGTTTGTTATCCGCCGAAGAATCAAAATTTAACGCTGACGGCGCGAGTGCGGTAAGTTTTTTACTATTAAAGAAAAGAGCGAACAAAAGTTTAAATTTTGTTCGCTCTTTTTGCGTCAATGAGAAGTTTAACGATTGAGATGACGTGGGACGAAACCGGTTACGCGCAAGCAAAGGTTTAAGAAGAACCGTGATAAAAAAGTCACTGTTTTTGCCTCACGTCCATTGAATTGTTCGATGGCGTTTTTGTTTAATCTTAAGTATTTTAATGGTATTTTGAAAATTCTGCGTTTACTAGAAATAACTCCTTTATCAGTATTAAAACTTCCACAATTTTTTAATCATCCTCGGTATAACCTATTTCTCGTCGCCGTCAGTATCCGTTCAATTATCGTTGTTTTGCAGCGACAAGATATTTTTACCGAACTTTTTCACCCAAAATATATAAGACATCAAACAATTTTATGTATTGAGCGGAAGCGAGGCAAAAAGTTTTGTTTAATCTTTGACAGAGGCTTCCCGACTCTTATCGCTTTAATATTTCTGCCTGCGTCAGTTTTAAGCGATTGTCCTGCCGCTTGAACGTCCAACTTTCGTCCCTGCCGCTTTGCCGGTTCAGATAATATAAATAATCTTTCACGACTTTCTTGCCCGCCGCGTTGCGGTCGTCTCCGTAATCGAGCATCACCGTCAAATAAAACTTTTTGCCGATATTTCGCTCGCCGCTCGTCGCGCGGATAATGCTTTGCACTTCCGCCGGAAGTTCACTAAACGAAATGTTTTCTTCATCTTTAAGAATTAAATCGGTCGGAGTTTTTGAAGAAACTTTAGAATACTCGCTCTCGTCGGCAACTCTTTTATCGTCAAAGCACAAATCCGGCGCGACAGACGGCAGTTTAGCGTTAGCAGGAATAGCAGAAGTTTTATCTTTTGTGCAGTTAAAAGTGATAAACTCCGCTGTTTCGGCTGTGTTTTCCGCTTCCTTAATTTCTCCAAATTGGGCTTCGTCGAGTTTGAGAGCGTTGCCCTGACGTTTGAATGTCCAGCTTTTATCGTTTTTTTCGTTCTTGTTCTGCTTGTTTTTTACGTGTGAGTTGTAGATATAGCTTTTAATCAATCGGTCGGTTGTTGTATCTTTGGTCGGAAGCATCTGAATGTCGAACAGCAGTTCGTTCGGATTTACGTCGGGCGCGGTTATGCGGATGATGTTCCGCACTTCTTCGCTTAGCTTCTCAAACGGCACGTCAATCCCTTCATAACGGGCATACGCCGCGTTGTTTCCTGATGGAACATTTATTCGCTCGCTTTTATCTATTGGCTTTTTGTCATCAATACAAAACTGTTGCGGGATATTGATGCCGTTCGGCAAGCCATAAATCCGTTTCTCCGTGCACTCGGAAATCATCTGCCCGGAAGGTGTGGGCAGCGGTTTTGGAGTTTGGTTTTTATCGCCGGAGATTTGAGCCGGAGTTGAGCGCAGTGCTGTCTGACCGCACGCCGTTAGAATTATTCCCACAATACAAAAAATAACTTTCATCATTATATCTGCTCCCAATTTTTTGCATACCAACGCGCCCGCGCCAATGTGTCATTAGCGTAATCGTGTCCGGTCGTATATTTATCGTTTTCAGGATAAAACTTGTTCACATGTCCGCCGTTATACTTGCTCAAAGCAGTAGCAAATTGTTCGGCGGAAGCAAGTTTCGGGTAATCGTCACCTGCTGTGCTGAGTTTGTTCGTAAAAGTTTTTATTCCCCACTCAAGCCATCTGTCCTCATATGGGTCGAGTTTAATTTTGCCGAGTGAGCGATTCAGTTCGAGCTTCACTTCAGCGAACGGACAAGTAATCCTGTCCATCTGCAAAACCCCAAAGCCGTGATACGTCGGAGATTTTTCGCCGTGTTTCCAACGCGTGCTGTAATCGCCCCAGCCGTAATAGATAGTGTGAATTGATTTGAGTGCCATACCCATATTACTTTCCCGACTCGCAATTCCCGCCAACAATGCCGGAGCGATTTGATGTTTGACCCCTAATCTCTCAAATTTTTCTTTTAATACGCTTTTAAAAGGTGAAAGTTTTGCGGTCGCGTGTATTTTCGCTGCCGCCTCGGATGCGGCAACACCGGAAAGTTTCGGCACAATTTTCTGTTTCGCGCCCGCTGGTTGGGATTTTAGGTCATCAACAATGTCCAAAAAGTTTTGGTTTAGTTCTTTGACAGTAAAATCAGGCATTTAGTTTATTCCTCCATTAACAATTTAGGGCAAACACGAGCCATCGAACGGCTGAGATGACGTGGGGCGAAACCGATTACGCGCATCGTCAGGGAAACCAAAGAACGCCAAATGAAAGCCGCTGTTTCGCCCTCACGTCCATTGATTTGTTCGGTGCGGCGTTATTTATAATCAATAAATTAGATTTTTGAAACGGTAAAAATTTAAACTGGCAATTCTGCCTTCGATGTCTTTTGCGCCGTTGGTGAAAATCAAAACATTTCCTTTTACTTCCTGTGTCGGTTCGCCGTAGGAGAAATTCAGATTATAATTATCAAAAAATAAACGGTTGCCGTCGCAAAACAGCGGCGCGTCACCAATCGTCAAATCGTGAATCATCTGCATTGAATCATTGTAAATCAACGTATGATCGTATCTTCGAGAAAAAGATGCAAGCTGAATAATAACGGGAACATAAACAACGTGAAACAATTTGCCTTCGACCAACAAATCGCAGGTATGACTGAAATGCGCGATTTTGCCGCCGCCGATTTTTCCGTCTTTTGACTCGCCGATTAATTTGTTGCCAATGAGAGATTCACGGATTTGGCGGCGCGTCAGCGGCTTGACAGATGCATAGGTTTCAATTCGCGCCACTGGTTCGGAGTTTAATTTTTCCGCTCCGGCTTTAGCAATTTCATAATTGTCGGGCTGGTTGGGCGAGCCGTTAGTGTTTTTCAAAACCAGTTCGCCGCGTCCCTTCGGAGTTGTATTTTGATTATTTGTATTGGCTGTCTGTGAACTGACAAAGCCGCACGAAGACGTAATGAAAGAAATACAAAGCGCGAAAATAATTATTAAACTAGACATACAATAGGTTATGGATAATATCTTTTCCACTTTTTCGGCGATTCTTTAATTACTTGATCTGTCTGATAACACGGGCATCCATCCTTGAAATCGGCACGGAATTCTCTGAGTTTCGGATCGCCGTCAACAAACGAGTATTTTGCATAAGTGCCGGAATCACCAATGCCAAGTCCTTTAACAAAAGCAATTAGTTCTTTAGTTTTTCTATTAAAGTAAACACCGTTAACAGTATTGACTACTGTTTTTTTGACGCTTTCAACTTTATCTGAATTTTCAGTTCCGGTGAATGAAAAACTCGGAAACTCTAAAATCCGTGCTGTTGCAGGTATTGATGATTCGTCATAGCGCAGATAGACGTTTGAAACATTGTAAGCGGAGTTCCAACATTGAATCTCGACCAAAAAGTTACCAGCTGAAAGCGGATAAAATTTTACCGCCCCCGGATGATATTCGGTTGAATATTTTGTGAAGTCAAGTAAATTGTTTTTCTCTAAATACGATTTATACGCGCAATCTTCTCTCGGCAAATCGGGCAAAACAGATTCGATTGCCGCAGCGCAAGTTCGTTCTAACTGATATTCGTCTTCCAAACCGATAACGTATTGGCAATCTTCGGGGAATCTAATCTTTTTGCGGCTCAGTTTTGTCTGATAGCGAATGTTTTTTTTTTCTGAAGATGAGATTTGTTCTGAGTTTGATTGAAAACTTTTTTGCAAATTGCGGCTATTGTCGGAACTTTTAAAAATAGTTGCCGAAGGGTTCTGACTTTTTTTAGTTATCTCTGAATCACGAAATGAACAAGCACCGCATAACAAGAAACACACCAAAATATAGATTTTAATTTTTAGAAGTGGCATAACTTTTCATTTGTAAATACGTTTAAAACTATTTTTCCGTTCGGTTGATAATTATTTGGTAAGCTCGCTCAACCTTATCCATATATTTCTTATCTCCTTTTATGTCGGGTGTCTTACTGTTGTAGTTTCTTATTGCCGCCTTCCAATCAAGCCAACCGGAAATATACCTCTCCAAATGAGCCTTTTGGTAATTAATGGGCTGACCCGATTTCAAAATGCTTGATCTGGTTAGTCCAAGAGTGTTTTTGATGATGTTATCTGTTGTGGTTTCCAATCTTTTCGCAACAGCGTCAAGTCCCCGATCCGTTTTTTCAATCGTGCCGCTTAAAACTTGCGGATTGTCTATTATTTCTCTCCAAGAAACTTTACCGTCAATTGCTTTGATGTATAAATATGCAATACCAGCCTTAACATTAGTTTGTCCGGTTACATTATTCTATTTTGTATCTGTTGGCGGAGTTCGGAGGAAACTATTAAATCGGAATTGTCTAACCCCTTACTGACGACCAAATATCCGGCATCCTCGGCAAATCTTCCAATTTGCAAAGGATATTTCTGCCATTGTGCCGGATTGCCTTTCGGTCCGGCTTGCACCTCAGTCCATAACATTGCTTTAACTAATCGCCAATCAAGCGGAACAAATCCGCTTGTGCCGCTCAATCTTTGGTTATAAAAAGCAACTTCACTTTTGATGGTTTCGTCGTATTCGTTCCAGCGAGAATCAGCAAGCGACGCTCTGAATCGCGGGTCGTTGACAATATCGTCGGTGCTAAATAATCTGGCTCGCATTTTAGCTTTTTCAAAATAATAATTCAGATCAATTTCCATCTCTGAATTCGCCCGCGCAATAAACCATTGCGCCCATTCGTTATTAAGTTTGACGGGCGTTTTTGGATTCGGCAGATTGACTTGCAAAAGTTTGTCGAGGTAAGTTTTGGCTATCGGCTCTAATGATTTTTTTAGATTAATCAAATTATTTTGCCAGTTCGGATTTAGCAAATCGTTTAAGCCGAACGGATTCCCCAAATAAAATGAAAGCGTTTTTCGGATTGCACCCTCATTTATTCCGGTCGGTAATTTGCAAATTAAAATGTAAAGATTGACGGCATACTCCAACTTCTCATCTTTTATTGGGAAATTAGATGAAAAAGACTGCTGATTAACGAGTTCAATAAATTCAATCGTAAAATAGGTTTGCAAACATTGATTGCAGTATTCGGTCAAAATCTTATCAACTTCTGGAAGAAAAACATCTTTACCGTTTAGAGGAACGCTTGCTTTGCTGAAAATATAACTGCTGAAATCTTGTGGCAAGGCGAGTTTGGGCGAAGGATCGTTGTCAAAAAACTGCGGAATATAAACCTTGAAATATTTTGTAATGAGAATATTTGCTTGTTTAGAATTCCCAAACGGGTTTGTAACATTAAAAATTTCCATTTTTTTCCAATTATGAAATTCTATTGTAAATCAAACAAACAATAAGTAAAACTTTTTCAACATTCAATCTGTAATTAACAGGAAAGCATCGAACGGCTGAGATGACGTGGGGCGGCTTAAAACCTTCGCAACACAAGCCGCTGTTGCCGCCTCGCGTCCATTGATTTGTTCGGCTTGTCATTATTTATTATGGATTCTTTTTTGGAATAATGCTTGATTCATTGCACAAATAAGGAAATAAAAGTTGAATGATCTCCGGGCAATCGGAATTTTCTAATTTTATGTCCTGCGGCTTTTCTTTTTTCGGTTGTAGTTCTTCTCTGATTTCGTCGAGAGTCGAACCGCCTTCAGTCATATCCGGCGTTTTGAAAGCGATAACGCCGTGAGCGTAAACGGCTTCAATTGAAGGTATTGTCGTAATCAATTCGATTAAGGTTTTGACTAACCACGCGCCCGACTGAATTTGCTCCATCGACGGCGGCGGATATGATTTTTTAACTTCGTCGTATTTGCCGACGAATTCAATGCCGATTGAATTGTAATTGTTCGGATACTTTTTATCTCTTAGTTTTCCGGCGTGATTACATCGCTTGTTCAGATGCGCTGTCTGATATATTTTTCCGTCAAAACCATTGTAGGAAACCGTCTTTCCCGCGTATTGATAACTGGGTTTGTCTTTCGTTCCGACATTTTTGGTCTTTTGAAAAGTCCCCGCACCGCGATCAATTATAAAATGCGCTCGTAAGGTGATTTCTCCCACCAAGACATCGTTCCCGAAGCGTTTGACGAGTCGGTTTGATGAATGATAAGCGAGTTGATTTTCTTAAAGTCTAATCCGGGACGCTCGATATTCGTGATAATCTTTTGCGTAACCCGACCGTCAATTAGCAATCCGTTTTTTATTTCAGCCATAGTTTTTCATCTGCTTCCCGATCATTTTTTCAAATAATGGAAACTTTCCAAAATTCCTCTGATAATCGGTTCATCCGTTTTTATTAAGTCAGGCTGGCGGCGGACTTCTTCAACTCCCGGAAAGTCGGCGTTTATCGGACTGAACAAGCCGATAATCTGATGTTCCAGCACAAAACTTTTATCCGCCTTAAAAGGAAAAACGTATTCGTAATAACCGCATCCGTCGTAGCTGTGTTCGACGATTTTACCTTTTGCCTTGTTCACTCTGCCGAGTTCGATTTCAGTATCATCATCGGCTTCCTCCAACTTGCGTTTATGAAAATCCTCGTCGGTTACTTTAACGGTCAAATCGAAATCTGTCAGTTTTTTTAACACCGGCGGTTCATCCCGTCTATCGCACGGGTCTTGGTGCTTGAAATTAACGGTATGATATAATCGAACCGCGCCGTTCTCTTTTTTTTGCAAAATCAAGTTTGACGGATAACGAAATGAAAATCCTCTTTTCAAATCTTTATAAGTTTTCCAATCAGATGTATCAAGTTCGGTTTTATTAAGTGTAACCTCACCCGAACTTGTCGTTTTAGTGGTATCTAAAGTTTGATTCGCGCTTTTTTGTGCTTCGGTTTGTGCTAAACAAGAAACACATAAACTCGTTATTACAAAGATTGCAAAAATAAACAATAAATTTATGTTTTTTATTTTAGTTATCTTATTCATAATACTATTCTCTACTCGGATTAATTATACACGAAAAAGCCGAACGATTGAGATGACGTGGGGCGAAACCGCCAGAAGTCAACTCAAAGTTTAACAGACCTGTTTGATAAGAAAGTCGCTGTTTCGACCTCACGTCCATTGATTTGTTCGATGGCGGCACAATTATCTACACGCTTCATAATACACATCTCTGTTGCCAGCAGGTTGACATTCTCCAGCTAAGAGCCGCTCGATTCTTCGCATCCGCTCGGCGTTCTCCGCCGGATGCTTCTGCACATTAACCCCGTCGGGAGCGACAATCATTGCGACGAGCGATAGATATTCGTCTCTCGTCAGTTCGGAAAATTTTTTACCGTAATACACCTTTGCCGCATCGTTGAATCCGCTGATACGCTGCCCGTCGAGCGTTCCCATATAGACTGTGTTGATGAAGATTCGCAACTGCGTTTTCTTATCCACGCGGTTGTTAAGCACAAGAGCCATCAATGACTGTTTAAGTTTAGCGATGCCGGGCTTGAAATTCTCAAAGTAGTAATGCTTGACGATACCTTGCGTGATGGTTGTGAGTCCCGCGCCCGGAGTCGAGAGGTCAACGCCGTTGTGAGAGTAAAAGTTCGGGTCTTCGACGGTCAAGAGAATATGTAGATAGTCGTCGGGGAAATCTTCAAGACGCACAACCATTTTGTCTGAGGCAAGAATTTCAGACACGATGCGCGGTGTCTCGAAATACGCATTTACAACGATAACTGCATAGTAAATAATTATTACGCCGATAAGCGTTAAAGCGAAAGTGACGATTTTATGTTTCTTTATAAGTTCTATCATAAATTACCAGAAAGCCATCGAACTTTGTATTGAACTGAATTTCAGTTTTCTTATACCGAATTATTTATACTCTACTTTAATTCTAAAAGTCAATAAAAGATTGACTTTGAAGAAAAAATTCTTTAATTTTATATTCAAATATAATTCCGTGTAAAATTTTACACCAAACCGGAGAAAACTATGCCGAAATTGCTTGACCGTGTGCGGACTTTGATGCGAACCCGACATTATAGTTATGAAACCGAGAAGAGATATATTTACTGGATAAAACAATATATTTTCTATCATAACATCCGAAACCCCGACGAAATGGGCGCGGCTGAGGTCGAAGAGTTTCTTTCACATTTGGCGGTTGAGAAAAATGTGTCGGCTTCGACACAAAATCAGGCACTCGCGGCTTTATTGCTTCTTTACAAACAAGTTTTACAGATTGATTTGCCGTGGCTCGAGAAACTCAAACCTGCTAAAAAATCCGACCGCGTTCCGGTGGTTTTGACGAAAGAAGAAGTGAGAATGATTCTTGCCGAACTGAAAAATACGAATTGGCTGATTGCTAATCTGCTTTACGGTTCGGGTTTGCGTCTGATCGAAGCATTGCGTCTGCGGGTCAAGGATTTGGATTTCGGGTTTCGGCAAATTGTCGTGCGCGACGGCAAAGGCGGTAAAGATCGTTTTACCGTGATGCCGACAATTTTGATCGAACCGCTTCAAAAACAGTTGGAATTTGTACGGAATATGCACGAACAAGATTTGAAACGCGGTTTGGGGAAAGTGGAAATGCCGTTTGCATTGGCGCGAAAATATGCGAATGCGGAAACCGAATGGGCGTGGCAGTATGTTTTCCCGTCAAAGAGTTTGAGCAAAAATCCGCGTTCCGGTGCGACGGGCAGACATCACGTTTCACCGGCGAGCCTGCAAAAAGCATTTAAGACGGCGGTGCGGAAAAGCCGGATTCCAAAATCGGCGAGTCCGCACACGCTTCGTCATTCGTTTGCGACGCATCTTTTGCAGGACGGTTACGACATTCGCACGATTCAGGATTTGTTGGGACACAAGGAACTCACAACGACGATGATATATACCCACGTTATGCACCAAAATCAAATCGGTGTGCGAAGTCCGGCTGATATTTAATTGTCGGGATTAAATGCTGATGCGGCATTTGTTTATAATATGTAGTGTCGTGCAAAAGTTGATATAAATTCGATATTAAACTTCATTTCTTTAAACCGATTACCGACATTAAACGCCCTGTTTTACCGTATTTTTTTTTCTCGACGCGGTATGAGAAAAATAAATCCGTGTGCTGCATCGTGCAGAACGGCGCAATCGAAATGTTTTCTTCCAAAATTCCTACGCTCAATAATTGTTCTTTGTTCGCCGTGTGCAAATCAATTAGAGCGTGATCTTCGCGCGTCGGTTTGAAAAGATTTTCGCTTTCGGGAAATTTTTCGGCAAAAGCGTCAATTACATCTTTTCCGATTTCATAATTTTCAAATCCTGCCGCCGGACCGATGGCGCAGATTAGATCTTCTGAATTTGAACCGTATTTTTCGCGCATTTTTTCGATTGCCTTGATAACGATTGATTCGACAGTTCCGCGCCAACCGGCGTGAATTGCGGCGAAACTTTTGGTCTTTTTATCGCCGATCAAAACTGGAACGCAATCGGCGGTTTTTACGCCGACGAGAATTTTCGGCAAATCCGAAACGAGCGCATCGAATTTTTCTTCCGTGTTTGCTATATCTTCTTTAATTTCGACGATTTTCACCAAATCGCTGTGAATTTGCCAAACCGTCGTTAATATAAAATCTTCATCGAAAATTTTTAAAAAACGTCTGCGGTTTTCCGCGATATTTTCATTTGAATCTTCATCAAATCCGGCGAGATTGAGATCGTTTTCGGGAAATGGCGAAACGCCGCCGATGCGCGTCGAAAAGCCGTTGGCAAAGCCGTTTTCTTCCAGCTTTTGCGAAACCAAAACTTTTACGCCGTCAGTTTCCCGCCAAAAAAATCCGTTTTCTGTTAAAATTTGTTCTTCTGACTTTTGATTTATGATCGTTTCAATCGGCATAGACATTATTGAAGTTTACCGTATTCGGGAAACTATCGAAAGAACGCCGCGCTTTGCCGAGCGCGTTTTTACCGAGCGCGAGAGAACATATTGCAACAATAAAGGCGTGGCTTCGGCGCAGAGTTTCGCGGCTCGTTTTGCGGCGAAAGAAGCGTTTTTGAAGGCGTTAAAAACAGGTTGGCGCGGGCGCATTACGTGGCACGATATGGAAGTTTTAAATGACGAACAAGGCGTTCCGCGTTTGGAGATCAGCGGCGAAGCCAGAGAAATTTTAGAAAAAACAGGCGCGAACAAAATTCACATTTCGCTTTCTCACACGACCGAACACGCGACGGCGCAGGTTATTTTAGAGAGAATTTAGCGATCTGTTTCAAGAATATTTGCCCACGAAATACGCGAAAAATACGAAAAGAAAATTTTTAGACCTTTGTTTTAATTTTTGTAACTTTTGTGCATTTCGTGGGCAAATATTCTTAATTGCCGTCCGGTTTCGGAATTACGACTATTTTTTCAGAAGGCGGAATCACAATATTATTCGGCGCGACATCGGGCGATGTGTGAAGATGGACGACTTTCCAATCTTTGCCGATCTTTTTGAAAACGAGCGTCATTCTGCCCGTCGAGTTTTCCAGTTCGCCGCCGAATTCCTGCGATTGTTTCCACTTGCAGGAAACATACGCGCTCGTCGGGCTTAAAACTTCAATTCGTAAACCCGTAACGTCTAAAGTTACGTTACTGCGGTCTTTATACGACGCTTTGCGGTTGTCCGCCATATTTTGCCAGCCGATCGTCGCCGTTCCGTTGTAATTGAAAAACAAAGTGCGCGGATCGTCGGCGTAAACGCTCATTACTTTGTCCGCGTCAACTTCTTTGATGCCGTCAATTAAACGGTCGAAAACAGCTTGAATTTCTTTTGTCGGATCGGTTTTTGCCGCCGATTTTTTCTGTCCGAAAGCCGTGAAAGTCAAACTTAAAATTATAAAACTTAAAATTGCGATTTTTTTCATATTTCTTTTTGTCTTTTCTTTTGTCGAAAAATTTTAGTTGCAGAATCAAACCTTCAAGTTTTCCGCAAAGAAAAATTATCGCACGATTTCGTATAGCTCGAAAAATCTTTTCACACCAAATGGTTTAGAAAATGAGCAAATCGTGCGCGTTTTCAAGCGGTATAAATTTTGCGTCCAAATTGCTGTCAAACCTAGAGAAAGGCGACAGACAACTCTTCTCAATAAAAAATTCTAAGGAGAAACTTGAAAATGAGACTTATAAAAACGTCATTTTGGACAATTCTAATCGTATTGTCCTGTTTATGCGTCGGCGCGTCCAATATTTTAGCCGACGATGAAATTCCCGAAGTTACGCAGCGCGTCGTGCGCGTCAGCGTCGTGCAGGGCGAAGCGCAAATTCGCCGTGCGGCAACGGCTGATAATGAAAATTCCGACGAATGGGAGCGCGTCGTGTCGAATCTTCCGCTCGTCGAAGGCGATGAAATTACGACGAGTGAAAATGCGCGGATCGAGATTCAATTTGACCGCAATACATATCTGCGGCTCGGCGAAAATTCCTATTTGAAAATTGTAAATTTGCGTGATGAAGGCATTGCGGTTAGTTTGCCGCAGGGCGTTTTAAGTTTGAATTTGCTGAGGTTTGACAAAGACAATACTTATTTTGAAATTGACGCGCCAAGCACGACCATCGCGGCACAAAACGCCGGAACTTATCGTATTGACGCGGGTAATTCGAGCAGTGAAGAAGTCGCCGTAACGGTTATGAACGGCGGACAAGCGCGCATTTATTCGGCAAATTCCGCCTTCATCTTGCGCGACGGCAGAAACGCGACGATCACGATCAACGGCGAATATGCGGGCGAATGGGATATGAATGCCGCGCCGCGTTTTACCGACGATTTCGACGAATGGGTTTTAGAGCGCAACGATGTCGTTGCCAGCCGTCTGCAAAAAGCGAAATACGACGAGTATTACAACGACGATTTTTACGGTGCGGAAGACTTAAACGGCAACGGCGAATGGATTAATACGCGCGATTACGGTTTCGTCTGGCGACCATACAATAACGTAACAAGCGTCTATGATAATTGGTCGCCGTATCGTTATGGACAATGGCGATTTCTGCCGCATTACGGCTGGACGTGGGTTAATGATGAACCGTGGGGTTGGGCGACTTATCACCACGGACGCTGGGTTTATTACGACGGTTATTGGGCGTGGACACCTTACGGTCATAATCGCGCTGCCCGTAGCTGGTGGCGACCGGCACTCGTCATCTTTACGACGTGGGGAAACAATTATTGCTGGTATCCTCTGCCGTATGCGTATAATTATTACAACTACAATTATTATTATGATCGGCGTAAAACGGTAATCATTAACAACACTACTATCGTAAATAATTACCCGAATCCGACACCTACGCCGACACCTGTCGCAACCGGACGAGTGTTTACTCCGAAAATACCGTTTAATACGCCGATTGGACAAATTCCGGCTGGCGCGATAGTAACCGTTCCGATAGACAGATTCGGCACGCGAGGCAGTCAGGGCTTCGGTACGGTTTCCGCTGAAACCGGCAAGCAGATTATTTCAAAAACACCTGAACGCCTTGATACGCCGCCAAAACTCCCGACGCGAAATGAATTAGGTGAAAAGATCACGAAGGAAGTTCGTGCCGAGCAACCGACAATTGCCGTGAAAGTTGACCGCGAACGAATAAAAATCGGCGCAACCGAGCGTAAAGACGATGCGCCGATTGACAGGCAAATGCGGGAAAAACAAATTTTCGGCGACCGTCAGCCGGTTATTCGACAGCCGCGTTCCGAAAAACCGGAACTTGACGGCGGAATCGGAATTTCACCGACCACGCGTAACACCGGCGCAGTAACTCGTGAACCTAAAGCAGATGAAAATACTGACAATCCACCGGCACGAACGCGGCGCAATACGGGAATTGATAATTTTCCGGCAAGCCCGGGCAGTCTTCAAACCGAAGATGAGAATAAAACCCGGCGCATTCCGCGTCAACCAACAATTGATTCTCAACCTCCGCGTCAAAGTCCGCCATCGGTAAAACAGGAAGAACCGCGTCAAGAGCCGCCGCCATCGCGCCAACCATCGCGCCAACCGTCTTTTGAGCCGCCGCGCCAGGAACCTCCGCCGCGCCAAGAACCGCCGCGTTCGAGTCCGCCGCCGCAAGCCGATCCGCCGCAACCGCCGCCGACAAAAAGTGAACCTGAGCCGGAAAGAAAATCTTCACCGATGAGTTTACCGAACAAAGAAAACAAGGACGGTTAAAATTAGAATTAATCACAAAAAAGGGAAAAAGCAGATTTCAAAGTCTGTTCTTTCCCTTTTTTCGCTTTAACAAAAATGATTTTATTTAGCCGCCCGCAAAAATACTTTTCTGTCAATCGCCGACGGATCGCCGACGACGATGAATTGTAGATTTTTCATATATTTTTTTGAAACATCGCGGATTTGTTCCGGCGTTACGCTGCGAATTCCTTCGAGGAAATTAAAAGCATTTTGCCAGCCGCCGCCGATCAATTCATATTGAGCGAGTTCGCGCACCTGTGCGGCGTTTGTTTCCTGATCTATATAGTGAATCGTCAGAAAATTTCCCGAAATCGCCGACAGATAACCTTCTGGAATCGTCGTTTTTTTCATATCGTCAACTTCATCGAGCATAACTTTCACCGCTTGATTTGCGTCAACCGCCGTCACATAAATATTTCCCGTGTTGACCGCCCACGAATCGAGTTCGGCGTTCGGCGCGTAAGAAAGCTGACGTTTAACGCGAACTTCTTGAAAGATTCGTCCCTGCAAAATCGCCGTCGCAATTCGCATCGCGTAATAATCGGGGTTTCCAATCGAAGGCGCGGTAAAAATTCCCTTGACATAATTTGTCGGCAGAGATCGTTCGCTGATATTTAGCGTCGCTTCTTTGAAATCGAGCGCGGGATATTGCGTTTCTTTGTAATCGCCGCGCGGTAATTTGCCCAAACCTGCGGCAACTTTTTTCTCGATTTCATTCGGGTCAACATCGCCGACGACGACGAGCAAAAGCTGTGAAGTCTGCAACACTTTTTTGTGAAATGCCTGTAAATCCTTCGCCGTAAAACTGCTGATAATTTCCGGCGTACTGTTGACATCGTTTTCATACGGATGACCTTTGTAAATCGTGCGATCCTGCAAAACGGTCAGAAAATTATCGGCATCGGTTTCGCGTTCGCGTAATCCTGTCAAAGTCCGCGCTCTGACGCGCTCGATGTCGTCTTTATCAAATGTCGGATTCATAATCACATCAGTGAAAATGTCCCACGATTTATCAAAATTTGTTAAAGTAGTCGCCAGACTGATCGCGTGGAAATCGCTGTTTCCGCCCGCGCCGATGCTTCCGCCTGTTCCGGCAAGTTCGCGCCTGAGAGTTTCGCGCGGATACTTTTTACTTCCTTCCGACGCGACATTAAGCATAAACGCTTCGATTCCGGCGTTTTTCGCCGTAATGTTTCGCGCTCCGCCGCGCACGAAAAGTCCGGCGGAAACCGTCGCCATATTCGGACGGCGTTTGACGAGAACTTTCAGCCCGTTGACATCGAATTCCGAAACGAGCGCGGCTTGTTCCTTCAAACTCGTCTGAGCAATTCCGGCGGAAACGAACGCGAGCAATAAAAATGCGGCGAGCGTAATTTTTGAGAATATATCTTTTTTAACTTTTTTCATTTTTCGTTTTCCACTTTCCACTGTCCACTGATTTTCCATTATTTCGCACCTCCGATCAGATCGCTTTCCGTCAAGCCCGATTCGCCTTTCGCATCAGCCGATAAAAGGGCGATGCTGACGTGCGGTTTTCCTTTTATGTAAGTGTTGATATAGCGATTGATGTCGGCTCGCGTCGTGGCGCGTAAATTCCGGTGATAACCGCGAAAATAATCAATTCCGGTTGAAGACCACCAAAAAGCGAGCGTATGTGAATATTCGCTGAGTTTCTCGCGGTCGAACAAATCTCTCGATTCGAGAATCGTCTTCGCGCTTTCGAGTTCTTCGTTCGTAAAATAATCCGGTTTGTCGAACTGCGCGATTTGTTTGTAAATTTCTGCGACCGCCGCTTTTGCTTTGTCCGGCGTGGTTACGAGCAAGACGGAAATCGGACCGACGTTTCTCTGCGTGTAATAATTTATCTGCGCGTCCGCCGCCAAACCCGAATCAATCATTGCGCGCTGAAACTTGGAATCCGGCTGCGTGAGAATATATGAATAAACGTCCGCCGCATAAGTCGCCGCGTCGTCTATGCCGATTGACGGACCTTGCCAGCCGATATTTACGATCACATTTTGAACGGGCTGTTCGACAAAATAAGCGGAACTTTCTTTGAGCGGCGGATGTTCAACAAGCGGAAATTCTTTAAACGGCGCAACTTTTCGCGCTTCCCAACCGCCGAAATATTGCTCGGCTTTATCAAAAACGTCCTGTGGTTCGACATCGCCGGTGACGACGAGCGCAGCGTTGTTCGGAACGTAATAACGCGATTGGATCAGACGCATTTTTTCGACCGTCGCCGATTGAATCGTGGCGCGTGTTCCGAGCGGTTTTTTGCGCGTCGGATATTTGTAAAAGAGTTTGTCGTTGAGCGTGTCCTGCAAATAATAAAACGGATTCGCTTCGTTGCGGTCAACTTCGCCGATGACGACTTTGATCTCGTCGTTCAATTCCTTTTTATCAAATGTCGGAAAACGAATCGCGTGATTGATAAACTGCATCGCGTCGGCGAGAAACGGCGTTGTCGTCGTGAAGAAATAATTAACGACTTCTTCGCGCGTGGTCGCATTTTTGATGTTTAGCTGATCGTCATCGTTCAGATAAATTACGTCGCCGATTGTATTGCGAAGTTTAAATTTATCATTACAATTTTCGCCTGTGAGATAACTCGTCGCATTATTTTGCTGCGCGACTTCACAGCGATAGAGGAGTTCCGCTTGACTCGGCTTAAAGAACATATGTTCATAAAGATGCGACAATCCGTTGAGTTCCGGCGGTTCGGTAAAAGAACCGTTACGGACGGCGATCTCGACAGTTACGAGCGGCACGGATTTGTCCGGCAAAACGATAACTTCGAGTCCGTTCGACAATGTTTTATTAACGAAGGGAACTTCGATTCCTTCGTTTTTCTTAGTCGCTGCAACGGCGGCAGAGTTTTTCGGCGGATTGGCTGTTTGTGCTAATGTAGCCGAAACGATTGATAATAATAGAAAAGAACTTAAAAATAATTTTTTCACTAAATGAAACTCCTGATTTATAAATACCGATTTTTCAGATGTCGGATTTTGCCTGACGGTTGGAAATTTTACTTGCACCGAAATCCGGCAGATTGTTTTAATTTTACGCAGTTTTTGCTGTCAAAGTTTATTGAGTTGGTCAATTTTAGAAACAGATCAGGGAAAACTGACGGCAATCAGCAAATTAAACATATCAAATCCCGTTTTTAATTTATTCCGTTTGTCTCAATTTGATTTTTTATTGAATTCGATAAGCTCTGTTATTTGCCACAATAATTACCGGACCTTCCAGACTTTCGGCAATTGTTCGAATGCTTTTGTCGAGCCTTAAATAATCGCTTGTTCCGCGTTTGACGCTGATTGTCGGCGGCAGTCCCAAATTATTACCGGCAGTTTTGTCGTAAGCTGAATCTATCCAAACGCCGTTGATCCGATTAAAAAATTTGCCGCCGATTTGTCTTCTGTTTTCGGTATTTCGCGCCAGTTTGCTCGTTTTCGCGTCCACATTCTCTTCATTTTTTTTCGATTCAGCGTTTCTACTCGATATATTCGATTTAGGTGCGGCGGCGGCGACTTGCGGCGGCGGCGGCGCACTTGTTACGCTATCGGCGACAGATTCATCTTTGTCATCACGCGATTCTTCCGCGTTCTCTCTCTTAATTGAAGGTTTTGGGACAAATCCCGGCGCGGGAAGATTTTCCATTTGCCTTGATGATACGCTGCTTTTCGGTTGTTCGAGTAATACGTTTTCGTTTTGCTCTGATTTAACGGCGGGCGCGTTTTCGACTCCGACATTTGAATTTTCCGACGGAATTATTTCCGTGCGGTTTTTATTTGGAAAATTCGCTGCCGTATTTGTATTGATCGTCATTGAATTTGACGATTCGGCGTTAAAATCAGGTTCTTTCCCGACGGAATTTTCAGTCGAAGCGGCTGTATTTGAAACAGACGAATTTTCCGTCTGTTTTGCCAATTCAAAACTTCTGCTTTTGGTTGCTGTTTGATAGACAAGAAAGCCGATTGCGCCGGAGAAAACGAGAACCAACGCGCCCATCGCGTAAGCAATTTGCGGGAAAATAAATAATTTTTTATACCAGGGAACGGCGGCAATCTGAACCGCTTTTTCTCCGGCGGAAGAAACATTTTCCGTTTCAGTTTCTTCGTTCAACAAAATCAGATTGGATAAAATGCTCCGACAATCGTTACATTCTGCGAGGTGTTTGATTACTTTATTTCGCGCTTTTTCCGGCAGAACATTTTCGGCAAACATCGAAATCTCGTCCGCATCCAGATGCACGTCGAAATCAGCAACTGACACAATGCTGTTGCTTCGCGCCGATTGCCGCAAAAGAGTATCAATTTCTTTGTCGAAATTATTTTCCATTAATTTTTCTTACTGCAAATTAATTGTCCGGCGTTTTTTTGCCTCTTAAAAACGTCGCTTACTGAACGCCCGTTCGCGTAATTTCTTGCAGGAGCGTTAAAATTATCAAAATATTAAACATTTTTTCCAGATTAATACCGAGCTTCGCCGCCGAATCGGATAAATAACGATTTACTTCGTCGGCGTTCCATCTATGATCGCGGCACAAAATCTTTTCGACCGATTTGCGGATTTCCGTCTGCATTCGCGCTAATTTTCTGCTCGCCGTCGCTTCGTGAAAACCGAACGTCGCGCCGATGTCCTTCAGCTTCAAATCATCGAAATAATAAAGTTTCAGAATCAATTTATCTTCGTCTTTTAATTCGTCAATCGCACGTTTTAACGCTGCCGCGACATCTTTTTGCGCTTCGTTTTCGCTGAAAATTTCTTCCGGGTTTTCGGTTGCCGTGACGACGGATTTAAATTCATCTTTCTCCGATGAAACCTGCGCCATATTTTCAAATTCGCGGTCTTCTTCGACCTGAACGAGCCGTTTCATCTTGCGAAATCCGTCAATCGCCAGTTGATTCGTCACAGCGCGAAGCCAACCGCCCAAACTTCCGCGCCCCGAATAATACGCGAGTTTTGTTTTCCGTTCGCCCGCTTTATCAACTCTCAAACCGTAAAGTTCCGCCCAGATCGAAGATGCCAAATCTTCCGCGTCTTCATTGTTTTTGCAAATCTTCCGCGCCGCCGATTTTACCGTGAAATCGAAATTTTTAACCAAATCTTCCCAAGCTGATTCGTCACCGTTTTCGCAGGCGATAATCAAACAAAGATCGTCCGCACGACAGCCGTCAATAAAATCTTTTATTTCACTGTGTCCGGCGTTTTCATCGTCGCGGAAAAGATATTTTTCCAACCCATTTTCCACGCGCCCGAAAATATTTTCCGCCTTCAATCCGCGCGGATTTTCCGCCCGCGAAAGAAGCGCGGCAATTGCTTTATCAATCGTGTCTTTATGTTTTTCGGCGACTGTCATCAGAAGAGGTTCGAGAAAATTTTAACACTATTCGGCGGAAAATGTGAATAAACTTAATTGTTTTCATTCGACAATATCTGACTTTAAAGATAAAAAAGCGGAAAAGAAATTTTGATTTCCTTTCCGCCATTTAATTTGTGAGGTGAAAAATTGTTAAAAAACAATTCCGGTGCTGAAACGAACGCTATCAGTTCGTCCGCTATTTATGAATACGGGATTGTAATCAACTTGTATGGCGCGAATATCAATGTTGTCAGTAATTTTCACATCCAAACCGCCGCCGAGTGCCGCGCTGAAACCATTATTGGAACCCTTAAATAGAAAAGGTGTTTGCACTACGTTATTACAATTTGTAATACATTGATCATCTTTTACTTTAAATCGTCTGTAGGCAACTCCGGCGAGAACGTGACCGAAGGGTTTTAATTTGCTTGTTTTAGCGTTGTCCTTAAATTGAACGCCGCCGAGAAAATTATATACGGATGAACTGTTTTTAACTCTGACATCGGAAAAACTGCCGTTGGTATTTACTGGAATTGATGTAAACGTATTATTATAAGCTCCCGAAACATCGCCTTTGATGCCGACGTAGCGGCTGATATTGCGCGTGTAAGAACCTTCAAATCCGTTAAATATTTGACGGCTGGAATTAAGACCGACTTGTTGATTAGAATAGCCGACGAAAAATTCATTTTTTTTGATTTCGTCGCTATTGTCCGTCTGTGCGAAAACACAGATACTGAGTGCAATTGTCAGACATAATGCCTTAACTAATTTTTTCATATTATTACTCCTATTTTAAGATACGAAAATATCCTCTCAAAAATTTATAAATCTAAATTTCACAAGAAGTTGGCGCAAGTTATGCGCTCAAAATGATAGATGAGGTGAGTTTAAAAATCAGTTGCTTTTGCCGGAAATATTTTTTTACATTTTTATTTTCGCAGACGCGCTTCGACATCGTTGTCTTTGAGCGAATTTCCCGTCGCTCTCTGCAATTCGGCGATGGCTTTATTTAATTCTGTCTGGGCGCGAAGTTCCGCGCTTCGGGCATTGACAAGGGCTGTTTGACGTTCGAGAACTTTGTAAATATCCGATTGTCCGGCATCTAATTTTCTTTGCTCTGAAGCGTATTGTTTTTCGGAATTTGCCCGCGAAATTGCCGTCGTTCGCAGACGCGCTTCGGCGGTGCGGACGGTTTGCAAAGTATTGCGAACATCAACCTGAATCGTCTGCTCGATCTGCTCGCGCTGGGTTTTGATCTGTTCTTCCTGTACGAACGATTTTCCGAGATTCGCCTTTGCCACCTTGTTTCCGAAAAGCGGCAAATTAAACTGCACACCGACGCGGATTGTCGGGTATCTGTTTGTCAAAATATCCGTAAAAGTCGTTCCCGCGCCGCCGACATTTTGCAGAAGCGTCTGTTGCGACAGCGCAGCCGCTTGCTGTTGAGCAAGACAATCATCATATCCCGCCACGCCGGGCGTACAGGTTCTGATCAACGGATTTGTAAATCCTGAATTCAAACTTCCGCCGATTCCGCTCGTCGTGTAACTTGCTATCAGATCAACCTGAGCTTTTGTCTGTTCGCGCAGAAAACGGCGGTCAATTTCGTTTATGTCGCTCTGTGCCTTGTTAATTTCTATTTCAGGACGATTTTGCAGAGCTAAAGTTAATGCTTCCGGCAAAGTCGTATTCGGCGCGTCGAGTTCGACCGAATCGGTCGGCACGAGCGATTCAACCCAAATCGCGGCATTTTTATCTTCGGCGATCAGATTTTTCAGGACATTTTCCGCCCGATTAACAACCTCGAGCGCGTCATAAACGGCGAGTTCGAGATTCGCCACCTGAGTTTCCGCCGCGACAACATCAATCGGTGCGAGTTGCCCGTCTTCAACCAAACGCTTATTGTGTTCGAGTTGATCTTTCGCGTCTTTTACGCCGTCGCGCTGAACTTTCAGGTTTCGCAAAGAATAAGTCAAATCCCAATACGCACGCTGAACATTGGCGATTATTTCAATCGAACGCTGACGAAACTGCGTATCTGTCAAAGAAAGATTACGTCGCGCAATTTCTATCGTTCGCCGCGGCTGATCGAACCTTCGCCCGCGCAAAATCGGCTGCGTAACGCTGAAAGTTAATCCCGTATTATATTGCGGACTGATGATCGAAATCGGATTGTCCGAACCGACGCGCTGATTATCTATCGTTGTATTAAAAACCGTCCCGAATTTTGGAATATATGCCTGTAATCCGGCGTTTCCGGCAAAAGAACTCGTCGTTACTCTCGTAACATCCGGCGCGAAAAAGCTGATGTTCGGCACTGTCGCCCGCTCGTAATATGTTTGTCCGGTAAAACGCGGCTCATAATAGCCGTTCGCCGATTGAAACTCGAATTCGGCAATACGGACGTTTTGCCGTGTAACTTCGATGTCTTTATTATTGTCTAACGCCAACGTGATCGCTTCTTTCAAAGAAAGCGGTCTTTGCTGCATCATATCAACGCCGACTCTTCCCAGATCGGGAAGAGTGCGGTCTTCGGATTGATAACTCGGCGCGATCTGCGGAACTCCTTCAAGATTTTCCGGCTGAACTTCCTGCGAATCGTCCACATTTTTCTGTTCATCTGAAATCTGATCATCTGAAACTTGTAGTGTCGGAGTCGGCGTGGGCGTTGCATCCTGAGCGTAAATTCCGCTGAAACTAAATAGTATTGCTAAAATAATTGATATTTTGATTATAATGTTTTTATTTGATCTTTTCTCGCTCATAATAAAATAGCTTTATGATAAGTAAGTGCTTACTTACTTATTTAGTTTTCTCATTTTTAAATAGTTTAGTCAACCCGATTCGACAAAATTTAATACCGGAAATTTGTCAAATTTCTTTTTAAATCCATCGCCGAACGCTTTCCTTATAGTTTAAGTATTGGTCGCCGAATTTCTTTTCGAGATATTTTTCCTCGCGCAAAATAACTCCGAAAGTTATTATTATTAAAATAACGATCAAAAACGGCAAAAACCAAAATGCGTTAAAAATCAAAGTTATGCCGAGATAAATTGAAACCATCGCCACATAAACCGGATTTCGGCTGTGTGAATAAACACCGTCCGAAATGATTGAATTCGTCGGTTTCCAAGGTTCGATATTTGTTTTCGCACCTTTCATCTTCCGTTGCGCCGAAACAATAATACCGATTGCGAAAACCGCAAGTAAAATTCCCGCGATTCTCGAAAACATCACGTAACTTGCCGGAAAAATATAAAGCGGAAAAATCATTTGAATGATTCCGCCGAAAATTAAACCGCTCAAAAATATCAACGGCGGCGGCGCGACAACGCCCGCATTATCTTTTACTTTGCTTGTCATAGATTTTTATTCTCCTGAAATAAAAGCGTCAACGCGCAAACCTAAAGGCAATTTTTGATTTGCGTCTAATTCTATTAAAACTTCCAAAATTTTCGTGTCAACTTTTTCCGTCGGACGATCAGCGCGGAAATTTTTTCTGCCCAGAATTTGACCGATCTTAACGACTTTGCCCGAAAATTTCTGTTCGCCGTAAGCGTCGGCGGTTACAAAAGCGTTTTGACCTTCGCGCACTTTGGCAACGTCCGTTTCATCCAGATCAACGCGCACACGAAGCGCGGAAACGTCCGCGACCGTAACAATTCCCGTCTGATTTTCAGGCGAAACCGTCTCGCCGTCTTTTAATCGTTTCCGCAAGATAACGCCCGTTATCGGTGAACGCACGATAGTTTTATCGAAATTCGCTTCCGCCGTCTGCACCTTCGTTTCGGCTTCGCGAATCATCGCGTCGTATTCATTGACCTGCGTTTCCGACAGTCGAATCGCCGCGTCGGCTTTCTGCAAATCGTCGCCGCGAGCGTCGGCATTGACGACGTTATATTTTGCTTTTAACGTCTCGCTTTGTTTAACCGCCGTTTCGTAATTTCTCTGTGAGCGTTCGTAATCTTCGCGCGAAACGTCGCCCGAATCATAAAGTCTTTTCCGGCGTTCGAGTTCGTTTTTCGCCTGCAATATTTCCGGCTGAACTTGCTCGACATTTCGTTTCGCTTCGACTCTTTCTTCCGAACGCGCACCGTTAAAAATGCGTTCTCTGTCCGCTTTTGCCTGTAAAGAACGCGCTTCGGCGGTTTCTTTTTGCCGCCGCAAAATTTCGATCTTCGCACGCACTTCCGAGATTCTCGATTTGAAATCCGAATTTTCCAAAACTGCAATTGTTTGACCTTTTAAAACCTGTTCGCCTTCTTCGACCAAAACCCGTTCCAGTTTTCCCGGAATTTCCGCGCCGACTTCGATCTCTTCGGAAATCGCTTCAACAACTCCGGGCGCGGCGACTGTGTCTTCGCTGATTTCCGTTTTTTCATTCGTTTGATTTTCCGCCGAAACCTGTCGTTCGCCGTTGTTTGTCTGATAAAACGCGAAATAAAAAACCGAAAAACCCGTCAGCAAAACTGCGATTGCCGATAAAATAATTGTCCGTTTCATAAATTTCTCCGATTTTTTGCCCGCGAATTACGCGAATAAATCTTTACATTTATTTGCTAAAAATTCGCGAAGATTCGCGTAAATTCGCGGGCAAATTCTTTCTCCCAAAATCAAACTAAAGTCGCTTCTTGCCCAATAAATGGCTGTGCAACGGGAAAATGATTTGTTATCTCTTCTCTAATTCGCCCGTCTTCGATCTCGACGATTCTGTCTGCGTACTCGAAAATGCGGTTGTCGTGCGTTACGACAACAACCGCGCGGCTTTTTTCGTGCGCGAGTTCCTGCAATAGATCCATAATCAATTTTCCCGATTCCGAATCGAGCGCGGCGGTCGGTTCGTCGGCGAGAATGATCGGCGGTTCGCCAGCCAACGCCCGCGCAATAGCCACGCGCTGTTTTTGTCCGCCGGAAAGATCGCTCGGATAAGTTTTCAGTTTTTCCTGCAAGCCGACTCTTTCCAATAATTCGGCGGCGCGTTTTTTCGCATTTCCGCCGCGCACGCCTTTTAAATCGAGCGCGATTTCGACGTTTTCCTGCACGTTCAACGCCGGAAAAAGATTAAATCCTTGAAAAATAAAACCGATATTTTCAAGCCGAATTTTCGGCAGTTGCTTCTGCGCCAAACCGACGATTTCCTTCCCGCGAATTTCGCATTTGCCGGAAGTCGCCGATAAAATTCCGCCGATGATCGAAATCAGAGTCGTTTTTCCCGAACCGCTCGCGCCCAAAAGCAGTAAAAGTTCGCTCTCAAAAACGTCGAGATCAACGCCTTTCAGCGCGTGAACCGCAGTTTCGCCTGCGCCGTAAGTTTTAACGAGATTTTTTACTTCGATTACTTTCATAATTTTTTAACCTTTAAAAACCATCGCCGGATCAATCGTCGTCGCCTTACGAATCGCTACGATTGACGAACCGCAACACATTAAAATCGTCAAAACGAATAACGCCGCGACGAGCCGAAAATTGACGATTATCGCCAGCGTTCCTTCCATACTTATTCTTGAAATGACGAGCGAAACGGCGATTCCGATGACGTAAGCGATCAGACCGCTGACGACTGATTGCGTGATGATAATTTTGTATAAATAAAAATTCGTCGCGCCCATCGCCTTTAAAGTTCCGTATTCGCGGATGTGGTCAACCGTCGCCGAATAGATCGTCTGCGCGACGATAATCACGCCGACGATGATCGCCAAAAACGCCGCGACCAAAACCGTAATTCCCGCGCCCGTGCCGATCACCCAATATTTTCCCTGACGGAAAACGAGTTCGTCGCGCGTTAAAACTTCGACGTTTTCCAGTTTTCCCGAAATTTCTTTTTTGACTTCTGCTAAATCTTTGCCGGCTTTCGCTTTAACGACGATGTAAAGCGTTTCGTCTTCGCGCATATTCAGAAAACTCTGCGCGTTTTTGAAACTCGTGAAAACTGCGGGCTGCGACGTAAAAATTCGGATTCCTTTTGTAAATCCGGCGACGCGGGCGCGACGTTTGTTAATTTCGAGAACTTGCCCGATTTTCTCAACGCCGAGTTTTTGTTTGGCGTAAAGTTTGTCAACGAAAATCGCATCGGGCTTTTTCAAATCCGCCAAATCACCTTCGACAATATTCCACGCGCCGCCCATTTTGCCGTCCAAATCCGAACCGACCAACGTTACACCATCGGTCGAACCGTCCGGTTTTTTCGCCTTTGCGCCGAGCGAGACGATCTGTTTTTCGGCGCGTTCGACACCTTCAAGTTCGCGGATTTTATAAAGTTTGCTTTCCGAAAATTCTACGCCTTGCTCGACGTGCGAAACATTTTGCGAAACGATCCACAGATCGGCGTTCGATTTGTCAACAATATCGGTCGAAGCCGCGATAAAACCTTGAAAAATACCGAGCTGAACCGCCGTTAAAATCACGGAAAAAACAATTCCGGTCAGCGTCACGGCAAACCGCACTTTCTCGTGAAACAAATTTTTTAATGCCAGCGAAGCCATAATTCGATTTTGGATTTTAGATTTCAGATTTCAGACTCATTTTTATTACTTTACGGCTTATATTGAATTAACACTGTTAAGTTGTAGTGCAAAAAAAATTTACAGTTTAATTCCGTTGAAAATAATATCTATTGAACCTTCAATTAATTCATTTCTATCAACGAACGGAAAATCTTTGTGCGAATTCAAAAGCGAAACGATTCCGTGTCCCATCGCCCAGATCAACTGACTAATTTTTGCCACATCATCTTGTTTTATCTGTCCGGCTTCCATAGTTTTAGAAACCTGAAAAGCTAAATTTTCAAACGCTTTTTGTCCCATCGAGCCTTCAAAAGGATGCTCGTCTTCGCCGAGATAATCGGCGAGCGGATTGATAAAAGTTACTTCATAATGATTCGGATATTTCAGACCGAATTCGACATAAGCGTGCATTGATTTGCTTAAACTCGTCAATGGATCGTCCGTTTTATCTTCGATCTTTTGCCAGTCTTTTATTAAATTTGCAAAAGTTTCTTCACAGATTTGATTTAATAGATCGTTTTTATCTTTGAAATAAAGATAAATCGTCGTCGGAGAATACTCAATCTTTTCGGCGATTTTTCTCATCGAAACGCTTTCGTAGCCGTTTTTAGCAAACATCTCGCTTGCTGCATCGAGTATTTTCTGCCGTAAATCTTCCTGTTCTCTTTCTCTGCGTTCTTTGATTCCCATCTACTTTACGTGCTAATTTTACTTAACGGTGTTAAGTTTATGCCAAGATAAAATTATTCGCAAACGGAAATTCAACTTTTTTAAATAAATTTGGAAAATTTCATATCTGAAAAATTCAATTGCCTGCTCTTTCACATTTGGCACAGGTTTCCTGTATTCTATGTATTTGATATTTTAATAAGTTATTATTTATAAAACGGAGATTATATGAGCATAGAAATCGTAATGCCCCAGATGGGCGAATCAATTACGGAAGGAACAGTTTCAAAATGGATGAAAGCGGTCGGCGACAAGATCGAAAAAGACGAGCCGGTTTTAGAGATTTCGACGGATAAAGTTGATGCGGAAGTTCCTGCACCGAACGCCGGAACTCTTTTGGAAATTCGTGTTGAAGAAGGCGACACAGTAGAAGTGGGAACGGTCGTCGCAATTATCGGTGAAGAGGGCGAACAGCCTGTCGCCGGAAATGGTCAGCCTGCTGCTAATAATGAAACGAAAGCGGAAGATAATAATAAAGGAATTGACGAAATTACGGAAGACCCAATGAAACCGGATGACGCGAAAGTTATTGAAACTGCTGATTCGGCGACGGCTTCGACTGATTCTTCCGATGATTCGGCGGATGTCGGTGATGCGACGGAAATTGCGATGCCTCAAATGGGCGAATCAATTACGGAAGGAACAGTTTCAAAATGGATGAAAGCGGTCGGCGACAAAGTTGACAAAGATGAACCGCTCTTAGAAATCTCGACAGATAAAGTTGACGCGGAAGTTCCGTCGCCCGTGGCGGGAACTCTTCTAGAAATTAAAGTCGAAGAAGGCGAAACAGTCGAAGTCGGCGCGATTGTCGGCTTGGTTGGCGCAGAAGGCGCGACGGCGAAGAAATCTCAAAGTTCACAGTCCGATGTCCAAAGTCAGACATCTTCCGGCGGACAATCGCAAGCTGAACAATCCACGGCGCAGGCGACAAGCGCGACGGCGGGAAGTTCGGGCGTTTCGATGCCGTCGGCGGAAAAACGCGAAATCGAAGAAACCGAAGGCAGAAGTTACGATTACGGGCATCCGGGCGCGGTTGCCGATGCGTCTTCGTCAAACGGACACGACACGCCCCCGATCGGCGATCAAAGTTTGGATGATCTTCGCAAAACTCGCAGCAGTCCGCTTGTTCGCAACATCGCTAAAGAACACGGCATTGATATTTCGCGGCTCGAAGGTTCGGGAATGAGCGGTCGCGTGACGAAAAAAGATATTATGTCTTTCATCGAATCCGGCGCGGCACTCAGTCCGCAGGATTTGCTGTCGCAGTCCAAAGTCCAAAGTCCAAAGTCTAAAGTCGAAACTCCGCAAACTCAATCGCAACCTGCAAAACAGACGCAATATCAAGCACCGCAAGTTTCGTCGCAAGTCGGCGACCGCGTCGAACCGATGTCGAATATGCGGAAGAAGATCGCGGAACATATGACGTTCTCGAAGCAGACTTCGGCGCACGTTACGAGCGTTTACGAAATTGATATGACGAACGTGACGAAATTCCGCAACAAAAATAAAGCGGACTTTCAAAATCGTTACGGCACGAAATTGACGTATATGCCGTTTATTTTTCAAGCCGTCGCCAACGCGCTCAGGAAATTTCCGGTTGTCAACGCGCAAGTTTCCGGCGATCAGATAATTTATAAAGGCGACATAAATTTGGGAATGGCGGTCGCGCTCGATTGGGGGTTGATCGTTCCGGTTATCAAAAAAGCGGATTCGCTTTCGCTGGCAGGTTTGGCGCAGTCGGCAAACGATCTGGCTGATCGTGCGCGGACGAAAAAACTGATGCCGGACGAAGTTGCAGGCGGAACGTTTACGATCACGAATCCGGGAGTTTTCGGCGGTTTATACGGAACGCCGATCATTAATCAGCCGCAAGTCGGAATTCTTTGCGTCGGCACGATTGAAAAACGTGCGAAAGTTATTACGACCGATGACGGCGATGATGTGATTGCAATTCGTTCGATGGCGTATTTCGCTATAACTTACGATCACCGAATTGTTGACGGCGCAGATGCCGAGAGATTTTTATCTTATATTAAAGAATATCTCGAAACGACGGAATTTAATTTTTAATCAAATTTCCAGATAAAAAAGAACGGCAATATTTTCAAAATATTGCCGTTCTTTTTTATTGTTTCCTTTTATAAACAAACGAGACTATCCAAACAATTGCCAAAAATACCGCAATTATCACGCCGCCGATAATTATAGCGTTGCTTAAAATGCCCGCGCTTGCTCTTGACGAAATGCCCAGAAATATCAGAAATGCCGATAATGTTAATGCGATCAGAGATAATGCTTTCATAAAATAAAACCCGAAATTAAAAATAATGCTAATGATTTTTTCGTCAAATTGCTATTGCCTGCAAAGTTTAAATTTACAGTTTTTAGGAAAAATTTAGCAAACTCTGTAAAATCAAAAAAGTGAAATTTGACGTAATAATTATCGGAGCGGGCGCGGCGGGACTTTTCTGCGCGGCTGAAGCTGGAAAACGCGGGCGCAAAATTCTCGTCCTCGAACGAAACGCGCAAGTCGGGCGCAAGATTTTGATCTCTGGCGGCGGACGCTGTAATTTTACGAACAAAATCGTCCGCGCGGAAAATTTCGTGTCGGAAAATCCGCATTTTTGTAAATCGGCGTTGGCGCGATATACGTCGCAGGATTTTGTCGAACTCGTCAAAAAACACCGCATTCAGTTTTACGAAAAAACGCTCGGACAACTTTTTTGCCGAGAAAGTTCGCGTCAGATCGTAGCGATGCTTTTGAGCGAATGTGAAAATGCAAACGTCGAAATCCGCACGAATTGTATTGTTAAAACGATTTCAAAAAACGAACTGTTTGAAGTTGAAACGAATCAGGGAACTTTTAAAACAGAAAAACTCGTCGTCGCCACGGGCGGACTTTCGTTTCCGAAAATCGGCGCGACCGCGTTCGGGTTTGAAATCGCCAAACAATTCGGTCTAAAAATCGTGCCGACGCGCCCGTCGCTCGTGCCTCTGGTTTTTAAAAACGGCAAAGGTTTTGCAAAACTCGCCGGAATTTCGGTTGATTCGGCGGCGAGTTTCGGCAGAGAAACTTTCCGCGAAAATATATTGTTCACGCATCGCGGTCTTTCCGGTCCGGCGATCTTACAAATCTCGAATTACTGGCGTAAAAACAAACAGATCGAGATTAATCTTCTGCCGGATGAAAACGCGCGCGAAATTTTTGAAGAAAACCGCGACAGCAAACAAACCGTCGCCAATTTTTTGAGCCGTTTACTGCCGAATCGTTTCGCCGAAATCTTCGCCGCCGAACATTTTCCTGACAAACCGGTCAATCAATTGAGCGTCAGAGAAATTGAACAGATCGCCGAAACCTTAAATAATTGGCGCGTTTTATTCGATGAAACCGAAGGTTGGCACAAAGCCGAAGTTACGCTCGGCGGAGTTTCGACCACCGAACTTTCCTCGCAGACGATGGAAGCAAAACGAATTCCGGGACTTTATTTTATCGGCGAAGTCGTGGACGTAACCGGCTGGCTCGGCGGTTATAATTTTCAATGGGCGTGGTCGTCAGGTTTCGCGGCGGGGCAAAATATATGAAGGCGTAAATTTTTACTATTCTTCGTGCTATAATCTCAAAAGCGGAAATCTTCTGCTATTTCGCCTTTTTTGTTCATAGCTCTTGTGATGAAGGCACACCAAATAAATTTTAAAAACTTGTGGAAACCGACGCTGATCGCGGCGGCTTTGATGTTTCTCTATGCAAATGTGCTGGCGAAACTCGGCTGCGATTGGTGGACGGACGAAAATTATTCGCACGGTTTGCTCGTGCCGTTCGTCATCGGTTTTATTATTTGGTCGGAATTTGATTATTTGAAAGAAGCCGTCGAAGAACCGAAAATCTTGTTCGGTTTTACGGTTATATCATTCGCGCTCGTGATGCTTTTGGGCGGAGTTTTGGGCGCGGAACTTTTTGTGCAGAGAATTTCGCTTGTTCTGATTTTGGTCGGAATTATTATTTATTTTTTCGGCGCGAAAATTTTGCAGTTGCTCGTCGTTCCGTTTGCACTTCTGCTTTTTGCGATTCCGATTCCGCAGATTATTTTTAATAAAATCGCGTTTCCTTTGCAGATTTACGCTTCGCAGATCGCCGTTTGGGGAATTCGTCTGTTCGGCGTTCCGGCGGTCAGAAAAGGCAATGTTTTCGAGATTTTGCCGGACGGCGCGACGCAGACAATCGCGCTCGAAGTCGTCGAAGCGTGCAGCGGAATTCGCTCCTTGATGACACTCGTTACGCTCGCGCTGATTCTCGCTTATTTTACGCGCGACAAACAGCACAACGCGGACGACGGTTGGTTTTTCTGTTTCAAAAATTTCGATTTCTGGCGGACGATAATTTTGATGCTGTCGGCGATTCCGATTGCGGTTTTAACCAACGCCGGACGAGTTACGGCGATCGGCGTTTTAACATATTATTACGGCAAAAAAGCGACCGAAAGTTTCTGGCACGATTTGTCCGGTTGGCTCGTTTATGTCGTTGCGCTTTTGATTTTATTCGGCATCAACAAATTTCTAAAATTCATTTCCGGCAAATTTGCGACGAAGCAAAGCGAAAAAAAAGAATTATTTGAAAACTATAACTCAGCACTTAGCACTCAAAACTCGACACTCGTTTTAATCACCGTGTTATTTCTCGGCGGCGTATTTATAAATTGGTTCGAGCATCGCGGCGAAGCGGAAGTTTCGAGAAACCCTCTGACGGAAATGCCTGCTAAACTTGGCGATTGGCGACAAAAGGGAAGTGAGATAAAGTTTTCCGAACAAACCGAAAGCGTCTTGAAAACCAGCGATTATACGATGCGCGAATACACTTTGTCCGACGGCAGATTGGGAAATGTCTATGTCGGCTATTACGCTTCGCAACGCACGGGCGCAACTTATCACAGTCCGCAAAATTGTCTTCCCGGCGCGGGTTGGATAATGAAAGAACCGGAAACCGTCGAGATAAAAACGCCGTCAGGGAAAACTTTTCGCGCCAACCGTTACCGCATCGAGAACGGAATTTACGACGAAATAATGATCTACTGGTATCAAGGACGCGGACGCGCCGAGGCGAGCGAATATCAGGATAAAATCAATACCGTCTGGGACAGCATTTTCCGCCAGAGAACCGACGGCGCGATGATTCGCGTGATGACTTCGGTCGGCAACGACGAACAAAAAGCGACCGAAGCCGCAATTGATCTTTCAGCACAAACTGCCGATTCGCTTGACGAATTTGTGCCGGAATAATTTAACTTTGAATTTCCCGTGCCGTCTTCGGCAAACCGTATTGATCTTCTAAAACTTTCGCTAAAATGAGTTTGTGAAGTTTTTTCGGATTCATATCTATCAATGTGAGATTGAGATTTAGTTCGCCGAAGCCGATTTTTGTTCAGCTTGGTTAGTTTTCTCGAAGTATTGGATAAATTTTGCAAATATTTTTCCGTATTTGATAATTTTAGAACGAGAAAATTGTTTGCAAAAGTCGAATTCAAGTGAACAAATTCAACGTCAGCCCAATCAATCTTCCCGACACCGAGAGTGCGGTCTGTGATTCCCGTTTCGTCAATTGAAATACGCGGGCGACGGTCTATTATTTGCCGAAGCAATATGAAAAATCCCGCGCCGAAAAAGGTTATACTCGTCACGCCGATCAATGTTTCTATCCAATTTTCGGAAACTGAAATAATAAAAATTCCGGTCAAAACGAAAAGCAAACAACAAAACAATGCCAAGCCGGATTTCCAGACGTAAGTTTTTACGACGATATTGTTCACTTCATTTTTACAATGGATTCCAGATGCTCTAACGTCGTTTCAATATCTTCCCGCGAAACATCATAATGCGTAACCATCCGAATAGCTTTGCCGAACGGACTTGCCAAAATATTTTTTTCTTTTAGTTGATTGCAAATTTCAGCCGAAGTTTTGCCCGTTTCCGAAACGTCGAAAATCACGATATTTGTCTGAACACGTTCCGCATTAATCGAAATCCCTTTTATATTTGCCGCGCCTTCGGCTAATCTTTTGGCGTTTTCGTGGTCAATGTGCAGATTTTTCGGCGATTCTTCGAGTGCGATCAAACCTGCCGCCGCCAAGACACCGACCTGCCGCATTCCGCCGCCGAAACGTTTGCGCCAGACGCGCGCTTCTTTAATAAAATCCTGCGTTCCCAGAAGCATCGAACCGACCGGCGCGCCCAAACCTTTCGACAGGCAAAACTGCACCGAATCAACATTTTTTGAAAGATTCGCCACCGTTTCATTCTGCGCGACCGCCGAGTTAAAAATCCTCGCGCCGTCGAAATGAACGGGCAAATCAAGCGCGTGCGCGTTATCGCAAATATCATTGCACTCGTCCGCGCTCATTACCGAACCGCCGCCGAAATTGTGCGTATTTTCCAGACATATCAAACCCGTCGGGCAGGAATAATACGGCTGTTTGATGTGAATTGCCGTTTCGATCTCCGCCCACGTCAGCATTCCGCTGTCATTTGCCGCGCGAACGGGGCGAATCGTCACTCCCGACATCACGGCTGACGTTCCCATTTCCCAATTAAAAATATGCCCGCGTTCTTCGACGATTATTTCATCGCCGGGTTTCGTGTGAAGTTTGACGGCGATCTGATTGCCCATCGAACCCGTCGGCACGAACAACGCCGCTTCTTTGCCGAAAACTTCGGCGGCGCGTTCCTGCAGACGATTAACCGTCGGGTCTTCCGCGTAAACATCGTCGCCGACTTCGGCTTCCGCCATCGCTTTCCGCATCGTGGCGGTCGGTTTCGTGACGGTGTCGCTTCTTAAATCAATCATATTAAAACAAATCTAGCGCAGTTATTTGAGTTTATGCAAAGAGCAAACTTTTCGTATATAAAGCGAAAAACTCAAATCTTTCGGGCATAATTATTTCCCGGCATAACGCGAATTACGTCGCGTAGATCGAGGTCGAGTAAAATCTTACTCAATTCGCCGAATTCTAAGCCGCTTTCTTCGAGCAGAACATCAATCTGTTTTCCTTCGTCAGCCGATAAAAGGTTCCAGACCTTCAATTCGTCTGCGCTTAAATTCGGCGGTTTTTGTTGTGTCTGCGGACTGTTGGCGGTGTCGCTTTTTTCATCAACGGTCGGCGGCAAGATTTTGGCGATAACTTCCTGCGGCAGTTCGTGGACAACATCTTGCCATTGCTGAACAAGTTTTGCGCCGGATTTTATCAGATAATTCGTGCCGATGGAAACGCGCGACGTGATATTTCCGGGAATGGCGAGAACTTCGCGGTTTTGCTCCATCGCCAGACGCGCCGTTATCAGAGAACCGCTACGTTCCGACGCTTCGATGACCAGAATTCCCAAACTCAGACCGCTGATAATTCTGTTTCGATAAGGAAAATTTTCTTTCAAAGGCGGCGTTCCGAGCGGGAATTGCGAAACGACCGCGCCGCCCGTTTCCAAAATTTCGTCAATTAATTTGCCATTTTCTTTTGGATAAACGCCGTCAATTCCCGTTCCGAGAACGGCGACGGTTCGACCTTTTCCTTGAATTGCGCCGCGATGCGCCGACGTATCAATTCCGCGCGCCAGACCGGAAATTATACAAACGCCGTTCGCCGCCAGATCACGCGCGAGCATTTCCGAAGCGTTTTTCCCGTAAGTCGTGCAGCGGCGCGAACCGACCACGCCGACAGACGGCATTTCAAAACACGCCTGCCAATCGCCGCGCACATAAAGTGTGATCGGCGGATCGTCAATCTCGCGCAAAAACTGCGGATAACTGCCGTCGTCCAAGATCAAAACATCGCCGCCGAGTTCTTTTACACGCGCCAATTCTTCTTCGGCTTTCGCGTGAAACTCGCGTTTTATAATGCTCTGAATAGTTTCCGGTTTGAGCCGCAAACCTTCCAGATCGCGCCGCAAAGCGTGAAAAACATTTTCCGCCGAACCGAACCTTTCCAACAACCGCGTCGCTTTCAATGGACCGATTCCGGGAGTCATATTGAGAGAAATCCATTCCTTCATATTCTCATTTTGGATTTTAGATTTTGGATTTTGGATTGTCGGAATTTTTCGAGCATAGCGTTTTTATCGAAGAAACCGTCATCGCCACAATTTCGTCAATATCTTTCATTAACGCCGACAATTTATTTGCCGTCATTATTTCGGATTCGATCAATAATTCGAGCCAATACAAACTCTCGTCCGCTTCTTCTTCGACGATTGCCAATTTGTGAATAATATCCGCCGTAGATTTCCCGCGACAAGCCGCACAATAATTTGCCCCGACAAAAGTCGCCGAACGAAGCAGTTGTTTCCCGATAATCTGAGCCGAAATCGTATTCGGAAGTGATGCCACAACTCGAATCACCCGCAAAGCAATATTCTTAGTTCTATCTTTAAATTCCTGCTCAGTCATAAACAAAAATCAACATCACGAAGCTAAACAATCCAAAATCCAAAATCCGAAATCCAAAATCAATTTGGCGGAGGCGTGTCGGAGTCGAACCAACCCAAGACTGCTCTCACAGCCTCGCAAACGGTTTTGAAGACCGCGCCCATCACCGGACAGGATGCGCCTCCGCATAAAAAATGCGTTTATTAAAAGTATTGTGAAAGCGTTTAGCTGTCAAGTCGAAATCACTTTGTCATTTTACGCGAGCCGGGTTTTACGGCTTCAACGCCGCGATGACACATCGGGCAATCTTCGGGTTTGTAAACCGGAACTTCGAGCGTGGCGAGTGCGACACGCGGAACTCCGACATCGGCTTTTCCGCCCGAACGGTCAATTATCGAAGCCGCGACCGTGACATCTGCGCCGTGAGCTTTCAACACGTCAATACATTCTTTGACCGAACCGCCCGTCGTGATGACATCTTCGACGACGAGAATTTTTTCATCTTTTTTGACCGTGAAACCGCGCCGTAAACTCATTTCGCCGTTTTTGTCGCGTTCCGTCCAGATAAATTTTACGTTTAGCGCACGCGCCGTTTCGTAACCGACAATCAAACCGCCGATCGCGGGCGAAGCAACCGTGTCGAATTGTTCGGCGGCGAGTTTTCCGGCGATAGCTTTAGCGAAAAACGCCGCGTCTTTCGGGTATTGCAGGGCGAGCGCGCATTGCAGATATTTTGAACTGTGCAAACCGCTCGACAAGATAAAATGACCATCCAAAAGCGCGTCGGCTTCCTTGAACTTTTCTATGTAAATATCAGCATTCATACTTTTATTTAGCGCGAAAGTCGCCGAGTCTGCAAACTCCACTAGCCACTTTTATAAATTCGCGCTAAAATAAACCGATGCCGCCTTATCCGAATTTAATTTCAGATTCTTTTCTCATTAACGAAACCGTTCAACTACTGCAAGCCTTCGGCGGTCGGGCATCTGCCGTCAAGGTCGTTGACTCAGTGATGAGAATTAAAAAGCCCGAACCGGACTTGGCGCGAACGCTCGTTTCCGATCTGATCCAAACCGATCCGCGTCTGAAATTGACCGACGATTTTGTCGAATTGATCGAATCGAACGTCGAAAGCCGCAAGTTTTCCGAAACCGATTTTGTCGTTTTCGATCTCGAAACGACGGGAGCGAAAACCCCGCCGTGCCGCATCACGGAAATCGGCGCGTTCAAAATTTCCGGCGGCAAAATTACCGACAAGTTTGAAACTCTCGTCAATCCCGAAATGTTCATTCCGCCGTTCATCGTCGGTTTGACGGGAATCAACAATCAAATGGTCAAAAACGCGCCGAAGTTTTGGGAAGTCGCGGAAGATTTCCTGAATTTTATCGGCGATTCGGTTCTTGTCGCGCACAATGCGTCGTTTGATCTGCGGTTTTTAAATCACGAAATTGATCGAATTTACGAAAATTACCGCGTCGCAAATCCGCATCTCTGCACGGTCAAACTTTCCAGAAAACTTCTGCCGAATATCGCCAATCACCGTCTGCACACGGTCGCCGAACATTATTCAATTTACATCAAAAATCGTCACCGCGCCGCCGGAGACGCGCTGGCGACTGCCGAAGTTTTTGTTAATTTTTTAGAAACGTTGGAAAGTCTCGGAATTGATGATCTGGCTTCGATTCAGAAACTCAAATACACGAGATTTTAGGAAGACATTTGCCCACGAAATACACAAAAGAAACGGAAAAAAAACGAAATTTTTGGTTTAACCTTTCGTTTTATTCGTATGTTTCGTGGGCAAAAAATCTTAAAATTCTAAAACAACTTTCCCGAAACTCTCGTTAGATTCGATGTATTCGTGCGCTTTTTGTATCTCTTCGATGGGAAAGACTTTATCAATGTTCGGTTTGATCGCGCCGTTTTCAAAAAGAGACACGACTTCTTCGATAAATCTGCGCGTCGCTTCGGCTTTTTCCACCGTCGAACGCGAACGCAAAACCGTTCCGATAATTTTCAGACGTTTTGAAAGCGCGGTTCCGAGATTAAATTCCGCCGTTCTGCCGCTGACTAAACCGACCAAAATCAATCTTCCTTTTAAATTCAAACTCTCTAAATTTTCCGTAAAATAGCTTGCGCCGACCAAATCCAGAATCACATCAACGCCTTTTCCGTCATTTTTCTCTCTTATAAATTCGGAAAATTTCTCGATCTCTTTCGTGTTTATCGCTTCGTCGAGTCCGAAATTCTCGCAGTCTTTTAATTTTTCTTCCGTTCTCGAAGTGCCGAAAACTTTAATATTTTTCGCTTTCGCCAATTGGAGCGCGGCGAGTCCGACGCCCGAACCGACGGCGTGAATCAAAAGCGTTTCGTTTTCCTGTAAATTCCCGTTTGTAAAAATCGCATCGTGCGCCGTAATAAACGCTTCGGGAATCGCGGCGGCTTCGGCAAATGAGAGATTTCCGGGAATTCGCGCGAGCAAAGAATCTTCGGTTAAAAGAAATTCCGCCTGCGCCGCGCCCGCCGTAATTCCGAAAACTCGGTCGCTGATCTTAAAATCTTTAACATTGTCGCCGATTTCCGCGACTTCGCCGGCAAATTCCAAACCGAGGATTCTGTCGTCAACGCCTTTCGGCGCGGGATAAAAACCTTTGCGCTGCAAAATATCGGCGCGATTGACTGCCGATGCTTTTACTTTTACTAAAACTTGTCCGTCTTTCGGGTTTTGAGGATTTTCAACTTCGCGGATTTCGAGATTTTCCGCGCCGCCGAATTCTTTGACATAAACTGCTTTCATAAATTTTAAGTTGCACTGAGTTTGCGGAGTTGACTGAAAGTTGACCGAGTTTTAATCCCGCCCAACTCAGTCAACTTTCAGTCAACTTCCGGTCAACTATTTCCCAACTTTATTTTTCGCCATATTCATCAATTCTTCCGGCATCCATTTTGACATATTTTTCGCTTCTTCTTCGGCGATGCCTTTATGACGGTTGCGCCATTCTTTTTCGGGCGCGTCTTCTCTGCCGGATTCTTTCGGGTAATTCTCGACTTGTTCGAGAGAAATAATTATCCCCTGCGCGATTTCCGCCCAGCTTTCGGTCTGAATTCCGCGCAAAACTACGGGAAGTCCGGCAGTCCAATCTTCTTCGGGCGCGATGTTGTCGTATTCGGGAATCGTCAAAAATGCGGGCGACGGAAACGGTTTGCCGTCGAATTCGCTGACGATTTTGTCTTTTACGTCCTTAAAAGAACCGTTCGGATTTGCCACTCTGATTTCCAAAGCGCGGCGGAAAAGGTCGGAAACTGTTGTTTGATTGATCATTTGTTTTTATGAAACTTTCTAAAAATAACTCTTATAATAAATTACACGAATTCTCGAAAAGCGTAAAATTTAATTACTGTAAAGCGCATTATAAGATTTACTTTCTGCAAGTATTTTTTCGATTTTTTGTTTTATTTCACGTTTGTCCGCCGCTTTGTATTGCGCGTCGTAAAAATGCCAACCTTCATCTCTTTTTCCTGCGTAAATATACGTGAGAAGAACATTTAACACATCTATAAAATTGTTTTCAGCGTCATACTTACTATGATTTTTCTGACGATCAAATTCTTCGATCGAATTTTTTAGTTCGCTGATTTCCTTTATTTGCTGATTCGTTAATTTCTTGATCGGGAGATATTTTTTTTGGTTTTTATCGAAAGCGAAAAATAATTTCGGGTGCGGCGAACTTGCTCCGCTTAAATTTAACTCGTATCTGAAATCGAAAACATACTGATAAAACTCCAAGATTCCATCGTTTTCAAGGTCGAATGTAACGAATTCGCTGACGTTATAATCTGAACTTTGATAAATTATTCTCGGTATGCCGGAAGAAAATTCGACAATATTAAAATACTGACAGCAAATCATTCCGGTTTCATCCAGATAAATCAACTGATTTCCGAGATTCGGCACGAGGGATTTCAGTCCGATTTTTCCTAAATTATTAAAATCGTCTGTCTTTTTGATAAACAAAACCTTTTCACCATTCTTAAAAATTGCCAGACCTTGCTCGGTGTTTTGAATGTCGAAATCGTTATAAAAAAGTTGTTTTTCATCTGACAATTCATCGAGAATTGTCTCGTCATAAATTTCTTTTGAAATTTTATCTGTCGTCTGCGTCGTAACTTCAGAAGACGAAATTTGCGTTTGATTGGAAAATGAAGTTTCCAGGTAAGATTTTTGACTGTTTTCAATTCGAGATTTCCCGCAGTTCGTTAAAACAAAAACTGCAAAAAATAAAATTATTCCGATTCGCACAAATTTTATTAAAATAGAAAAAATGATGGATGAATTTACGATAAGGATTTATTTTTTATTTCCCAAAACTTCGTCCATTACGTCCGTAAATTCGTAAAAACCGCTCCGCCCGACAATCCAACGCGCGGCTAAAATCGCGCCCGAAGCGAAACCTTCACGCGAACGCGCCGTGTGTTCGAGCAGAATTTGATCGGCATTTCCGTCAAACCCGACGCGGTGTGTTCCCGGAATTTTTCCCGCGCGCGTCGCCGAAACGCTGAAATCTTTTTTAATATTTTTTGAAACGATTTCTTTTAATTTCAAAGCCGTACCTGACGGCGCGTCGAGCTTTTTCGAGTGATGCTGTTCTTCGATAAACGCTTCGTAATCGTTGAACTTGGCGAAAAGTTCGGACGCGAAATCGGCGATGCGGTAAAAAAGATTCACGCCGATACTAAAATTCGCGCCGAAAACGAACGCGCCGTTTTTCGCTTCGATCAAACTTTTTATCTCGTCTTTTTGTGCGCTCCAACCCGTCGTTCCTTCGACGAGCGGAATTCCGACTTTAATGCACGCTTCGACGTTTTTCCTGACAGTTTCGGCGTTTGAAAAATCAATTGCCGCGTCAGCCGTTTTTAATAATTCGATCAAATCGTCGGCGTTATGTTCGTCAATTTTGGCGACGATCTCATCGCCTTTTTCTGTGGCGAGCGTTTCGATGATCTTCCCCATTTTTCCGTAACCGATTAATGCGATTTTCATAGTATTTTAGCGTTTCTTATACAGTTTTCATTCCGCTTTTTCGCGCCACGCGTGTTATTGTTTTAACAGAAATGAACGCGAAATTAAAACTCGATCGCTTCGCAAAATACGCTTGGTTCGTGCTTGCTTACAATGTCGTCGTAATTCTGTGGGGCGTTTTTCTGCGCGCGTCGAAATCCGGCGACGGTTGCGGACAACATTGGCTGACTTGCGGCGGCGAGGTGATTCCGTCTGCGCCGCAACTGAAAACCGTCATCGAATTTTCACACCGCATCACGAGCAGTCTGGCGGGAATTTTTATTATCGCGCTCGTCGTTTGGGCGATTTTACGCTGGTATTTTCGCACAGATGAAAGAAAAAAATATTTGTTGTTTACGGTCATCGGTTCATTTGTCTTCGTCGTCATCGAAGGACTTCTCGGCGCGGGACTCGTTTTAACGGGAAACACGGCGGAAACTCTGACGGCGGCGCGTCCGTTTTGGATGGCGGCGCATCTTATAAACACGCTGATTTTGCTTGCATTTCTGACATTGACCGCGTGGTTTGCAAGCGGCGGAAAACCGTTTAATTTCAAAAACGATAAAAAAGCGGCGTTGTTTATTGCAATCGGGATTTTTGGAGTTTTTCTCATCGGAATGAGCGGTTCGGTTGCGGCTTTGAGCAGTATGCTTTTCCCTTCGGAAACTTTAGCGGAAGGAATTTCAAAAGATTTTTCGACGACTTCAAATATACTTCTGCGACTTCGCATCAGTCATCCGATTCTTTCCGTAATAACGAGCGTCTATCTGGTTTTTCTCGCCGGATGGCTGCGAAAACAGTTGCGCGAAAGTATTTGGGTAAATCGCTGGTCGAACGCGCTTTCGATCTTGATTCTTTTGCAAGTCGCGTTCGGCGCGGTTACGCTTTTAACACTTGCGCCGATTTTAATGCAGCTCGGACATTTGTTTTTAGCTGATGCGGTTTGGATAGTTTTCGTGCTGTTGAGCGCGAGTTTTCTCGCTGAAAACGATATTTCCTGACCGCAAAAAAATAAATTTCCCTAAAATATTTTACTTTTTTATAAATTCTTAAATTGGATTTGTGCAAATGTCTGAATCATCTGCCGGGAGACAAATGGACAACGGCGCGTTCGGCAATCTCATCCGTGAAAAGTGCGCGATTTAAAAATTTGCGGTTTGCGGCGTAAGTAAAAAAAAGATTTGACACGACGCGACGGCAGGTGATAGAAGTCAGTATGTCGGCAGTCCGGTAAATTTTCCGGCGTGATTTTTCAGATTGATAACCGGCAAACGTGAATTTACCAGTTGCACTCAAATATAAAATTTAACAGAATGGCAAAAAATTTAGTTATAGTAGAATCGCCCGCAAAGGCGAAAACAATCAATAAATATTTAGGGGACGATTATCTTGTTCTGGCTTCGATCGGGCATATCAAAGATTTGCCGACGAAAGACCTCGGCGTTGATGTCGAGAATAATTTCGAGCCGACGTATGAAGTAATTCCCGACAAAAAGAAGCGTAATAATAAGAAAACCGTTTCGGAACTTAAAAAAGCGGCGAAAAATTCCGAAGCGATCTATCTCGCCGCTGACCCTGACCGTGAAGGCGAAGCGATCTGTCAACATTTGGCGGAAGAGATCGTTCCGAAACGTCCGAAGAAACCTTTTTACCGCGTAATGTTTAACGAAATCACGAAAAAAGCGATTTTGGATGCGTTTAAAGAGCCGAAGGAAATTGATCAGAATTTAGTTGATGCACAGCAAGCGCGGCGCGTTTTAGACCGTCTCGTCGGTTATAAAGTTTCGCCGCTTTTGTGGAAAAACATCGGCGGACGTTTGTCGGCAGGACGTGTTCAGACTGTCGCGGTTCGTCTTGTCGTCGAACGTGAGCGCGAAATCGAAGCGTTTATAAAAACCGAATACTGGTCAATTTTTGCCAATCTTTCAGCGAAATTGCCGCCGGCGTTTGATTCAAGGCTTTATAAAGTGGACAAGTTGACCGTTAAAACAGGGAAGTTTGACGAAGATGTGAAGAAAAACGAGATTCACATAAAAGAAGAAAAACAGGCGAAATCAATCGTCGAAGAAGCGGAAAAAGAAAAATTTATCGTTGAGACGGTGACGAAAAAAGAACGCAAACGAAATCCGACACCGCCTTTTATCACTTCGAAATTACAGCAGGAAGCATCAAGAAAACTTAGTTTTCCCGTGAAAAAGACGATGAGCGTCGCGCAGAAACTTTACGAGGGAAAAGACCTCGGCAAAGAAGGCGCGGTCGGTCTGATTACTTATATGCGCTCGGATTCGACTCGCGTTTCAGACGATGCTTTAGCGAACGCACGCGGATTTATCGGCGAAAGTTACGGCGATAATTATCTGCCCGGAAAACCGAATTTTTACAAAGGTAAAAAAGGTTCGCAGGACGCTCACGAAGCGATTCGCCCGACGGACGTTAACCGCACGCCGGAGAGTTTAAAGTCTTATTTAACGCCGGACGAACTGAAACTTTACACGTTGATCTGGCAGAGATTCGTCGCGTCGCAGATGATGCCCGCGCTCTTCGATCAGACGACGATTGATATTAAAGCCGGACGTTTTACATTTCGTGCGACGGGTTCGATTCAGAAATTCGACGGATTTTTGAAAGTTTATCAGGAAGGACGCGACGAAAAACCGTCTGATGGCGACGATGATGACGATGCGGAATTGACGCTTCCGGCGGTTGAAGAAGGCGATAACTTGAAATTGAATTCGATTACGCCGAATCAGCATTTTACCGAACCGCCGCCGCGTTATTCGGAAGCGACTTTGGTTAAAGCGTTGGAAGAAAAAGGCATCGGCAGACCTTCGACGTATGCGGCGATTATGACGACGATTCAGAGTCGTGAGTATGTCGAAAGAATCGAAGGACGTTTTCATCCGACCGGTTTGGGAATGACGGTCAATGATCTGCTTGTCGAAGGTTTTGACGAGATTTTCGATTTCGCTTACACGGCGAAAATGGAAGAAGAACTCGACAACATCGAAGAAGGAAAAGTTAATTGGCGCAAGGCGATGACGGATTTTTACGATAAGTTCAAAGTAAAACTCAAATCCGCCGAAGAAAATCTCAAAGACAAGAAAAAACAAGCAATTCCGACGGACGAAATATGCGAAACGTGCGGCGCAGGAATGGTCATAAAATTCGGGCGTTACGGGCAGTTTTTGGCTTGCTCGAATTATCCCGAATGTAAAACGACGCGGGAAATCGTCAAAAAATCCGATCCCGACGAAACCAATGCCGACGGTTCCGCGAAAGAGCCGGAAGAAATTCCCGAATGTGAACTTTGCGGAAAAGATATGGCGTTAAAACGCGGCAGATTCGGCGCATTTTACGGCTGCACGGGTTATCCAGAATGTAAGAACATCCGCAAAATTGATAAGAAAAGCGGCGAGACGACGCAGGTTGCACCACCCGTCGAATTGGACGAAGAATGTCCGAAAGACGGCGCGAAACTCGTCAAACGTCAGGGACGTTTCGGCGAATTTATTTCGTGTTCAAATTATCCGAAATGCGATTACGTCAAACGCGAAACGCTCGGCATCGCTTGTCCGAAACCGGGTTGTAAAGGCGAAATTGCCGTTAAGAAAACCCGTCGCGGAAAAGCGTTTTACGGCTGCACGGAATATCCGAAATGCGACTTCGTTTTCTGGGACAAACCTGTAGAAAAAAACTGTCCGAAATGTAACGCGCCGTATTTATTGGAAAAAAGCACGAAAAAAGAAGGTTTGTTCGAGTATTGCAACAACTGCGAATACAAAGAAAGCATAGATGAACCGTCGCCGATTATGGGAAGCGAAACGAAGCAAAAAGAAGCGGCGAAATAATTTTTCGGAAAGTGCTGCGAAATTTGTTTGTTTAACTTGACAAGTGAAACGGTTTTTTCGTAGCATTGCAATTCGCTCAAAAATAATTTTGAGCGTGTTTTTTTGAAAAATCAGCGTGGGTTAAAAAATGTCTTTCATTTGACATTTTTCCAGAAGAATTTCGGGCATATACGTCAATTGGTAGACAGCCTCCCTTACAAGGAGGAAGTTGGAGGTTCGAGTCCTTCTATGCCCACCAAACCGATTTCGGATTTACGATTTTGGATTGCGGATTTTTATAAATCCCAAATCCTGAATCCCAAATCCTGAATCCCAATGCGGAGTCGTAGTTCAGTTGGTTAGAACGCCAGCCTGTCACGTTGGAGGTCGCGGGTTCGAGTCCCGTCGGCTCCGCCACTTTTTCAAAGCCTGTCAATCATTTGTAAATGCTTGACAGGCTTTTGTTTATGAAGATTTGTTTGTGTTTGAGTTTTTGAATTTGAATCCAATCGGCTGAAATAAGCGAAAACTATAATATAATCCGACGAATTGAAAATTTGCACGAAGCAAATTTTTTTTGTTTGGAATTAAAAAAGAGAGGACAGAAATTATGAGAAAGACAATTTTTACAGCAATATTTGCAATAGCGGCATTAAGTTTATTGATGGCTTGTGAACCAGCGGCGACAAATACTGCAAATACGAAAATGAATTCAAATATGATGAATTCAAATACAATGAATTCAAATATGATGAATTCAAACACGATGAATTCAAATATGATGTCGAACGACAACAGTATGTCGAAAGGTGAAAATCCGATGGTGGGCGGCGCGCCGATGATGGCGAATAAAGACATCATCGAAAATGCGTCGAATTCGGAAGATCATACGACATTGGTTTCAGCTGTTAAAGCTGCCGGATTGGTTGAAACATTAAAAGGTGACGGACCGTTCACGGTTTTTGCGCCGACCAATGAAGCTTTTGACAAAGTTCCGAAAGCCGCGCTCGATAGTTTGATGAAGCCGGAAAACAAAGATAAATTGGCGGCAATTTTGAAATATCACGTCGTAGCCGGAAAACAAGATGCGGCTTCGATCGCCAAAATGATCAAAGACAGCAACGGAAAAGCGACCATTAAAACCGTCAACGGTGAAAATTTAACCGCTTCGATGGACGGCGACAAAGTTGTTTTAACCGACGCAAAAGGCGGAAAAGCGACTGTTACAATTCCCGATGTTATGCAATCGAACGGCGTAATTCACGTTATTGATTCGGTTTTAATGCCGAAGTAAATCTAAGGCAAATTTAAAAAGGCGAAAGGCAAAAGTAAAGATTGATTTATTACTTTTGCCTTTTTAAATTTTAACTTTTCTAGCCTTTTCTGAGTTCCGTTAAAACCTGCTTGGCGACAGCTTTGAGCGTGTCGAAAACACCGACACCTTGCGCGGCGACGGCTTCAAAGACCGGCTCGTTTTTGCGTTGGAGTTCGCCGGAAAGTTCTTCGGTCGAGATAACGTTCGGCAGATCGCGCTTGTTTAACTGCAGCACATACGGCACTTCCTTCAGATTGTAGCCTTGTGTTTCCAGATTTTCTTCTAAATTATAAAGAGCTTCGATATTCGCGTCCATTCTTTCTTCCTGCGAATCGGCGACGAAAACAACGCCGTCAACGCCTTTTAAGATCAATTTGCGCGATGCGTCGTAATAAACCTGTCCGGGAACGGTGTAAAGGTGAAAGCGCGTCTTAAAACCGCGCACCGTGCCGAGTTCGAGCGGCATAAAATCGAAAAACAGCGTGCGGTCTGTTTCGGTCGCCAGACTGATGAGTTTTCCTTTAGCCTGCGGCGCGGTCGAATCGTAGATGTATTGCAGATTCGTCGTTTTGCCGCCGAGTCCGGGACCGTAATAAACTATTTTGCAATTAATCTCACGGGAAGCGTAATTTATAAAAGTCATAATTTCAGTTAGCAGTTAGCAGTTATCAATCTGTTGACTGATAACTGCTAACTGAAAAGGCTGTCAATATCATCGTCGGTGATTTCGGCGAAGAACTGACTTTGTTCAAATGTCGGGTTGGCGGAAGTTTTTGCCATTTCGTCCAGAAGATTTGCAACTTCGTGGCTGGCGCGTTTTGTTCTGAGTTTTACTAAACCGAGCGTCGAGCGTTCATCAAAAACCACGACCAGAAGACTTCTTCCGATGACGCTGATAAAAATGCTTTCTCGCTCGCCCTCGTGAACGACGGACGGGAAAACATCTTCGCCGATCAATTTTGCCATACTGCTTGTTGCTGCGACATTTCCAGCTGCAAGCGACGAAAAACTCGTCGTGTCCATATCGCCGATGTCGCCGTGAAACGCAATCGGCTGACCGTCACGGTCAACTAGAAAAACTACACGGGCAGCACATTCGACGCACAAACGTGCAAGAATATTTTTAATTTTATGAAATTGATGTTCGTCAATACTAAAGGGCGATTCTGCCATTTTGGTTATTCTCTTCTCGGTTTTGGATTAAATGGAAAGTTTATCGTGTAATCAAGTTGTTGGCAATTTGCCGTGAAAGGATTAGCAGCAAATTCGCTGTTCTTTAAATTAGCACATCTTGGACAAAATCTTCAAGAGGTTTTTCATTGTTTAACGTAAAAAAATATTTTTCGCGAGATTTGAAAATTTTTTGACTAGTGTTTTGATGAAGCACATACTTGAATTTACTATGAAAACAAACTCTTTACACGCAGGGGCGTATGTGTTCCGAAAAGGAAATAATCATCCCGCCGTTAAAATCATAAAAATATTTCTCAATTCGAGTCCGCAAACTTCAACAATAATCTTATCTTCGACTTTATTTGATGCGGAAACAAAAACGCGTTGACGGAATTTCACAAAAGCAAAAACTTCAACCGACGGGCGCGATGAATTTAAAGACTTGGCTTGCCGTCGGTGCAAAGATGAACCTGAGACAAATAAATCTCGTTTCGATTTCGGATCAGACGGTGCGGGACTTACTGCAATTAGATTATCGTTCAAAATTTTTGGACAAAAAGTTTAATTCCAAAAGGATTTAATCACGAAGTGGTCGGTTTTATATACAAAATAAGTTCCCAAAAAAACTTTGAGAAAAAAAGATAAAAATTCAAACTAAAAAATTCAGGTAAAAAAAGTTTTAAACATAGACTTTTAAGTTTGACATTGTAAAATATCGTGATAAACTCCTCTCTGCTTTCATAAAATTTTGCAAGAAATTTTAACTGTTCTTTTACTAAATTAGCCAAAAAAAAGTGCATATATTTTTCTACCCAATACGGGATTTCTGTGTCCGCGTATCGGCATATTTATACATATCGGCTTGATAAAAATTATCAGCATATTTTAACTTTTTTGGAGATAACAGTGTGAAAAAAATTTTGACGATTACCGCGACATTCCTAGTCGCATTACTTCCATTAGTTTTCGTTTTTAAAACGACATTTGCCGAAAAGAAAGTTTTCGGTGCGGGCAAACAAGATGAACTTGAAAAAGCTAAACAGATCAGTCTTGAATATTTGCAGTCACAGGCACTGAGTCGCGGCATCGGAAATGCAAGCGATTTTAAGGTTGAAAAGGTCGAAATTGACGGTCTTTCAATGGCGCACACACGCGTCCAACAAACAGTAAATAACATTCCGGTTTGGGAAGGTGAAGCCATCGTTCACTTGAATCAAGACGGTTCGCTTTCTACAATTACCGATGAATTAAAAACAGATATTGCAGTCAACACCGAGCCGAATTTTTCAGAGAAAGAGGCTTACAACCTGGCAATCGGAATGTTTGAAGGTAAAGTTCATTTAGGCGACGGAAACAATAAGATAGGATTATTTATTTTTCGCGCTGAAGATCGTGATCATTTGGCATATCGTGTGCAGATTGATAATTCTAATAATCTGAAAAATCCGTCAATGCCCGTCTTTTTCATAGACGCACAAACCGGCGAAAAGATTTTTCAATACGACAATTTGCAGACAGGTTCGGGATCATCACTTTACAGCGGAACGGTTTCGATTAATACGAGCGTTTCCGGTTCGACATATTATATGGAAGATTTAACCCGCAAACAGGGAACTTTCAATATGAATAACACGGGCAACACGACGACCGGAACAGGCGGAACGCAGTCGCGCTATACAGATACGGACGATGTCTGGAACACGACCGCGCAGCGTGCCGGAGTTGACGCGCATTACGGCGCGGCGAAAACATTCGATTATTATCAAGCAGTTCACGGTCGTAACGGCATTGACGGCAATTACGGTCCGGGTTCGACGACAGCCGCCGCAAGCAGCGGAACAAGTCTGCTCGTCTCGCGCGTTCATTTCGGAAACGGTTATAACAACGCTTTCTGGAACGGAACTAATATGACTTACGGCGACGGCGACGGTTCGACTTTTACACCCTTGACGACGATTGACATCTGCGGTCACGAAATGACGCACGGCGTAACGGAAAGAACCGCCGGTCTGAATTATTCAAATGAATCGGGCGCATTAAATGAAGCGACTTCCGACATTATGGGTTCGATGGTCGAACTTCGCGCCGACGGCGGCGTTGTTTCGGCTAACACCTGGAAAATCGGTGAAGACGCATATACGCCGAACACGGCGGGTGACGCGCTTCGCCGGATGGACAATCCGAATGCGGTCGGCGATCCCGATCACTACAGCTTGCGCTACACCGGATCAAGCGATAACGGCGGCGTTCACACGAATTCGAGCATCGTAAATCACGCCTATTATCTGATGGCGGCGGGCGGCACGAATCGCGTTAGCGGCGTGGCAGTTGCAGGTGTCGGAACATCAGCGATGGAAAAAATCTGGTATCGCGCTCTGACGGCTTATATGACTTCAGGCACAAACTTTTCCGGCGCGCGAACGGCGACGTTGAACGCGGCGACCGATCTTTACGGTTCATCGAGTTCGCAATACACTACGGTTGCAAAAGGCTGGTGCGCGGTCGGCGTGGGAAGCTGCCCGACGGGCGGAACACCGACACCGACACCGACGGCAACACCGGGCGGCGGCGGCGAGCTTCTTGCCAACGGCGGATTTGAAGGCAGTGCATCGCCGTGGGTTGCGTCCGGCACAGGCGTTTTCTACGTCAATCCGGGAAGTTATCCGCACGGCGGCACGGGATATGAATATTTCGGCGTTGATGATAATACGGCTGGACAAGCATATCAGTCGGTTACGATTCCGAGCAATGCAACCGGAACTTTGAGTTTCTGGCTTAACACGACTTCATCTGAGACGACGACGACAACTCAATACGATAAATTGTTCGTCGAAGTCCGCAATACTTCGGGAACGCTTCTGACGACGCTTGCGACATACAGCAATCTGAATAAGACGACTGCCGGGGCATATTCCCAAAAATCGTTTAGCGTAGCCGCTTATAAAGGGCAGACCGTTAGAATTCAATTCCGAACGACGACCGACAGTTCGGTTACGACAACGTTTCGTGTGGACGACGTTTCATTGAAATAAATTAAATAAATTTTTGTGTCGAATTAATTTTCGATCAGGGAAACGGAATTATTCCGTTTCCCTTTTTTTTGTTTTTTCTGAAATTTTTTCTCTCTAATCCGCTTGCAGTTGCATCGGTTTTCTTTTAATCTCACATAATCGAATTTTAATATTTAACATTTAATTATTGGAGCCAAAAAATTTAATGAGACGTGATACGACATCGTGGTTTAGCCACAATTTGAATATGGAAATGCCGCTCGTGGCTTACGGACACGCGGGTTATCCGATGCTGATGTTTCCGACTGCCGCCGCAGATTATCTGGAATATGAACGCTTTTATCTGGTTGACGCGATTAAGGATTTTATCGAAAACGGACTTATCCGCGCGTATTCGATTAATTCCGTCAACAAATACAGTCTTTTGAATCGTCAGTCCGAACCGGCATCTAAAGTCGAGATGTTGACACGCTATGACCGTTACATAATGGAAGAAGTTCTGCCGTTGATTCGCAACGAATGCGGTGCGGACGCGCGTCCTTTAACAACCGGCGCGTCTTTGGGAGCATTTCTCGCGGCGAATACATATTTCAAACATTCCGACGATTTTCGCGGAACGATTGCGATGAGCGGAAGTTACGACATTTACAGCTACTTGGACAAAGGTTTTTACAATGATAATGTTTACTTTAATAATCCGATGATGTATCTGAAAAATTTAGGCGACAATTATCATCTTCCGCGTCTGCAAAACGCCGATTCTATCGTAATTGCCACCGGACAAGGCGCGTTTGAAGCACCGAACAAAAGCCGCGAATTATCCGGCGTTCTTCATTCCAAATCCATTCCGCACCTTTTGGAAATCTGGGGACACGACGTTGCCCACGATTGGGTTTGGTGGCGCAAAATGCTGCCTTATTATCTGGGAAGGTTTATCAGTTAAATTAAGAATCAAAAATTACGAATTACGAATGAATACGAAATGGTTTTCGATTCGTAATTCGTAATTTGAAATTTTTAATTGATTTTCTCTCCAACTTATTCTCATTTTTCAGCGTCTTCTAATATAATCTTTTGGAACACCCCAAACATTATAAATTGAGCGAAGTATTCTCAAAATTTAATCTGCCCGCAAAATGCAACATTCGACGCTTTTATAAGTTAGCGGCGAGATTTGTGCTTGCCGGTGCTTTTATTTTTCTGTGTTTTTCATTAACGGTTTTTCCTCAAAAGCGCAATTCTCTCGGTTGGGTTTGGCAAAATCCGCTGCCGCAGGGAAATCCGCTTTATGCGATTCATTTTGATAAAGATAAAGAAACCGGATTTGCCGTCGGTGCGGACGGTGCGGTTTTGGCAACGACCGACGGCGGTTTTAATTGGAAGCCGCAGTTTGTTCCGGTTGATACGACACTTTCCGGCGTATTCGTCAAAGATAAAAAACACGCCGTCATCGTCGGCGCGCGCGGGATGATTTTTATAACCGACAACGGTGGAAAGGACTGGAAAACCGTTAATTCGACGGTTAAAGATCATTTTTACAGCACGATTTTTACGGGCGAAAGTTACAAAATCGGTTGGACGGTCGGAACTTACGGTCGAATTATAAAGACGGTTGACGGCGGTTTGACGTGGAAAGAGCAGAAGTCGGGAACAATATATCATCTGCTGAAAGTTTCGGCGTTTGATGAGCAAAAAGCCGTCATCGTCGGCGGAAACGGAACAATTCTGACGACAAAAGATGGCGGTGAAAATTGGCAGCAGACCAAGCCGTGCGGAACTTCGATAATTTCCGGCGCGTCGTTTGTTTCAGCGGAAAATATTGTCGCCGTCGGTTATGGCGGCTGTGTGGCGAAAAGCGTTGACGGCGGCGAAACCTGGAAAGAAATAAATGTTTACAGCCGCGCGGATTTTCTCGCCGTTGATTTTTCCGGTGAAAAATCCGGTTCGATGACCGACGCAAACGGCACGATTTGGCTGACCGGCGACGGCGGCACAACCTGGCTGCCGTTTAATGTTCGCACGAATCCGAAACTCGTCGCCGTATATTTCGCCGACAATTATACGGGTTGGGCGGTCGGCGAAAAAGGTTTGATCGTTCGCACCGACGACGGCGGTTATAGTTGGCAGAGGCTTTCCGAAGGCGGACGCGAAGATGTCAATGATATGATATTCTTTGACGGGCAAATCGGCATTTCCGTCGGCTCAAACGGCAAATCGTGGATCACCAATAATTCCGGGCGAAATTGGCTTCCCGTTTATTCCGGCGTTGACGTAAATTTGAATTCGCTGAGTTTTAAAGAGCCGCAAAACGGCGTGGCGGTCGGTGATAAAGGAACAATCGTGCGGACGATCAACGGCGGAGCAAGTTGGGACAAAAGCGTTACAAATATTACGGAAGATCTTTTCGGCGTAAGTTTTGTCAACGAAAAAACAGCTTTTGCCGTCGGCTCGAACGGCGTAATTATGCGTTGTGATGACGGCGGTTCGTATTGGGAAATCGTCGAATCCGGCACGCGGAACTGGCTCGAAGATATAAAATTTCTTGACGAAAAAACAGGAATCGTGGTCGGCGACCGCGGAACGATTTTAAAGACGATTGACGGCGGTTTGACGTGGACGAAAATAAAGACCAACCTTGATCAAAATCTTTACGCGGTTGATTTTTACGATGAAAATAACGGGTTTGCAATCGGCGCAAACGGCACGATTTTAAGAACGATGGACGGCGGCGAAATCTGGCAAGATGTCGAATCACCGCTGGAAGTAAATCTTTACGGTGTCAGATCGCGCGGAAAAGATTCGGCAATCGTCGTCGGCGAACTCGGCTCGGTTTGGGTAACAAATGACGGCGGAAAAAATTGGGAAATTCAACCGAACGTAACGACAAATTCTTTGCAGACGATAGTATTTCTCGGCGGCAGTGATTTATGGGTTGCAGGGCGCGGCGGCACGATTCTAAAACGCTCTCAAACACTCGCCACAATTAAAACTCCCTCTACGTTAATTCCGCCAGTTCTGCGCCTCGGCAGCAGTTCCAAACCAAAGATTAAATCCCGCCAACCTCTGATTACAATCACCGATGACGGCGATATTCCGCTCGCTGCTCCGCCCGTGAAAGACAACTGAAAATAAAAATTAGTTTTATTCGCCTTCAACAACAAATTTCAACGGCGCAATCGTCGCTTTTGCGTCTGGATTATAATAATCATAAATAGTTGACGCGGAATTTTGCGCGTTTATTCCCTAGCGCGGTTTGAATTTGAAATCGAAATTTTTAGTATTTTGATCTGCCCATAAATAAACAATTATTTTATCGGGCAAAACATCATAGCGGCTGATTTGATTAAGCGCAATTGCTTTTTCCAAAGATGCGCGGTCAACGTCTGCTCCCGGCGGAATTCCGATTTCCGCCAGAATCATTCCGTTTCTCGCTTCTTTTCTTTGCAGACTGACGCGGCACGTTATTTCTTCCCCGATTTTTGCCGCCGTTTTATTAAAATCCACCGACAAATTAAAGAAATTGTTTTCGGGAGTTTCGTTTTGCCGCCAATCGGTATAATAAGTCGAAACGATTTGCGCCATCGCCGGAGTTTGAAAACCTTTTATTTCGATTTTGTTTGTTTGATTCAAAAATGCCGAAGCGTCGAAAACAAAAGGATTTCTCAAATTATTCGCGGAAATTTCAAATTCCTTGAACTTCGCGCCGTTAATAAAAATCTCCGCTTTTTCGTTTGCCGTAGAATTCGGCTTTTGCAGATTTTGATACAAAATCATCGCATCTAAAACATTTACCGTCGTCTGCGTCGAAAACCAAACGCCGTGTTCGTCTTTGTTTTTCAAAAGATAAAGAAAACCGTTTCCGATCTGCGAATCAAATTTTCGACCTTCGTTTAATTTTATAAACGTCTGCAAAACCAGCGCGGTCGCTTCAACTTCGGCGGCTTTGCCCCAACCGTGAAACGGCGTGTTTTTAGTTGTCCAAGACAAATTTCCGATGTCGGATAGTTTCGCCGCCGCTATATTTGCCGTTTTTATGTCGCCGATTTCGACAGCGGTCAAAGCCAGATTCGCTAAAACGAAAGCGTCGTCGTTCGTAATTAAACTATTTTTCAAAAAAATTACGCTTTTTTGCAGAGCATTTTTCTTTTCCGAATCGTCGCCCGCCGTCAGCGAAAGCGAACGCGCGACATACGCCGTCGTCGAAGCGGAATTTTCAAAACTTCCGTCTTCATTTTGCCGCTTTAACAGCCACTTTTCCGCTTTTCGGACGACATTTTCATCAACTTCTATAAATTCCTCGGCATCGTGCAGAAAACGCAGAACATAAGTCGTCAGCGCGATGTCCGGCGAATCTCCGTTCCAATAACCGAAACCGGAATCGGTCTGATAATTCAAAAGTCTTTTATAACCGTCGGCGAGATAATTTTTCGCGCGCACTTTTAATCCTTCATCAATTGCGCCGGGAAATTGCTTTTCAAATTTCAAAATCATCAAATTCGGATAAGTCGAAGAAGTCGTCTGTTCGCCGCAGCCGTGCGGACGTTCCAGCAAACCTTCGACCGATTCGGCGATGTGCGCGAACATATTCGGGTAAATTTTTATTTCCGTTTTTCGATGACGCAAAAAAGCGACGGCGGGAAAGTTTACGTCGAAAGCGGTTTCGCGCTCGAAAAAACTGCTCTGCGCCACGACATTTTCCTTGCCGTTCGGTTTGACCGTTACTGTTTTTTCAATCGCGTCCGCTTCGTCTTTCGCCAACGCCGTAACTTTCTGTTTTCCGTCTTTAACCGGCGCGGCGGCGCGGAAATTGAAAACTGCATTTGCCGTCGAATTGGCGGGGATTTCGATTTTTTGCCGTGCGCCGCCGGATAAATTCGACCAATCGTTTTTCGCCATCTCGACGGAAACATTCTGCCGTTTCGCCGTGTAATTCCGAACCGGAACGGGCAGGGAAATTTCGTCGCCTTCGGTCAAAATCTTCGGCGGATCGAGTTCGGCGAAAAACGGCTGAAACGTCTGAAATTCGCGTTCGACCATTTCGATTTGTCCTTCCTTCGTCGAACCGACGGCGTAAAGTTTCCAAGTCGTCAAACTGTCGGCAAGTTTGAAATTAACTTCGGCGCGTCCGTCTTTGCCGGTAATGACTTCCGGCTGCCAGACTAATGTTTCGGGGAAATACTCGCGCACGCGCGGCGTTGACGTTTCGCCGCTGGTTATTTTACCCAAAAAATTGGCAATGGATGTTGATTCCGTTTCGGTTGTTGTTCTGATGCTCGAGCTTGTTGAATCTATAACGAGCGGTTCTGCGACGACATCAACCGTTGACGTAACGCTGCCCACTTGCAATGGAATTTTTAAAGTCACCATATTTAACGGGCGAATTACGACCTTTTGTATTATCGTTGTTTCAAAACCGACGAAATTCACAATTATATTGTATGTGCCGAACGGCAAACCCGTCAGAACAAATTCGCCCGAATCGCTTGTAATTACCGAAAAACTGTCTTCGTTCGCTTGATTTTTCGCAGTTACTTTCGCTCCCGGCACTCGTGCGTCATTTGAATCAACCACCGTTCCGCTGATTGCACCGCTTGCGTTATTCGTTGCGCTTTTGGAAATTACGGCGGCGGGCGATTTCCCGTCTAAACTTTTCTCATCCAAAACACCTGAAAATAATGCAATATCAAAATCGCCGGTATAATTTTGAACGCCGTCTTCGCCCATACTTCGAACTGTATAAACAATGGTTTCCTGAGTAACGGTTTTTTGCCGTTGAATTTTCTGAAATTTGCCGTCAAGATTCCCGATATTTTCAAAAAATGTTTTTACTGCGCCTTGTTCGGATTTATAAACATTAATATAAAAAGGATGATTCCAATCATCGCGCAAATTCTCGAAATCAAATCCCGCGTCTTTCCAAATCTTTATTAATTCCTCTTTTGTCGCGGGAAATTTTCCGATTTCCTGCCTGTATTGATTCAAGATCAAATTCAGATCATATTGAAGTTTTTTATATTTTTGAAATCCGATTTTCGCCGCCGTAAAATCATCTGAGGTTTCAAATTTTTTGTCCGCGCCCGCTGTTATTATTTTCAACCCGACATTGGTCTTGTTGGTCTCAAAATCAAAACTGTAATTTGTCCCCCAGGCATCACGCAGAGAATCAGCTTCAATGTCGTTTTCTCTTAAAATTTTTCGCAGGGAATTTTCATCAATGGGAATTTCGCCCGTTTCATCGGAATGTTTTCTCAAAATATTTTCAATCGGCTTTAATTCGCGGCGGAAATAATCTTCAAAAATCGCCGGAAAATTTCCTTTGTAAAAATCGGTTTCAAATCTTTTCAGATCGAAATTTCGAGACGCAAGCAAAAATTCCGCCGCCAATTGCAATTCGTCGTTAAACGGTTTATTCGTGTTGAGATTTTTCAAATCGCGCAACGTTAAATTTCCGAAATGATCGTCCGTTCCGAGAAGTTTGCGGATTTTGGCGAAGTTGTCAAATGTATTTTCAGTCGCGGCTCGTTCTTCAATGGCTTTGTCCAAAACGACGATGCCGAACGCGGCTTGCGTCGCTTCGCCTCTGTCATTGCGGACGTTAAAAGAAATTTTTGCGTTTTCATTCGGGCGATAGATGCTTTTCAGAGATTTGATATTAAAATCGAGTTTTTCCGGCGACGGAAAGATCAAATTTTTCGTAAAGCGCGGCGCATCGTATCCCGCGTCGTTGAGCGAATAAGCAAAAATGGCGACTTCTCCTTTAAATTCCGGTTGAAAAGGAATCTGAAATTTAGTTTTGTTGCCGGAAGTTTTTATTATCTTCGATAAAATTACGCCCGAATTTTTAATCACGTCAATTACGAGCGCGTCTTCGGCATCCGTCGAAAAAATCTCGCCGCTAATGTCTTCGTTTTGGCGATAAATGGTTTTGCCGGTAAACACGCGAATCTGTTTATCGTTTTCGCTGACTTCGATCTCGCCGCGAAAATTTCCCGTGTTCCCGTTTTTGTCGGTCGCGGAAATTTCCAAGTTAAATTCGTCATCTTTTTCAGAAGAAGGCGTTGGAATAGCAATTTCGATTTTTACCGCGCCGTAAGAATTCGTTTTTGCTTCGGCTAATTTTATGTTTGAATCGGCGGCGTTTTTATAATTTCCTTTAATGACAACATCACAGACGGTGGGCGTTCCGTCGGGGTAAAATGTCGAAACGTAGAATTGATACGGAAGTTTCGGATTCGCGTCTTCCGCGTAACGCATAAAATAAACGTGAATCGCTTCTTTTGAAACGCGCAGATCAAAGCTTTTTTGTTCGGTTTTATTGGTCGTCGCGTCGGTAAAATAAGCGTCGAATTTTAAATCTTCAAAATACTTTTCTTTATCTTTTAATTCTTCGTGCGTTTCGCTCAGATCAAACGCAACAGAGAAATTTCCGTCTTTATCCGTTGCGCCTTCGCCGATTATTTCAACAATTTCATCGTCTTCGTCCAATTCGACAACGCGAACTTTCCCGGCGGCGACGGGTTTACCGAACAGATAATCAGCCGAAACTTTGATAAGTGCCGAATTTTCGCCCGGCAAATAAAAGGATTTTTCAGGTTTTGCGGAAACGGTAAAATTCGGCAAATCGTAGCGCGTAATCTTAAATCCCGCTGAACCGACTTTATCACCGTCTTCATTTTTAACTTCGATTATATAGTTTCCGAGTTTTATATTTTCGGGAATTTGCCACTCGAAACTGCCAATGCCGAAAAGGGAAGTTTTCAGCGTTATTGTAAAGATGACTTCTTCTTCATCGTAGTCAAAAATCGTAACTTCGAGTTCACGGTCGGCGAGCGGTTTTTTCAGCGGATTAAGATAAAGTCCGCGAACGTAAAGTTTTTGATTCGGCTGATAGATCGGTTTGTCGGTATTTAGATAAACAAATGATTTTACGGAAATGTCAATGTCATCGTCGGCGTTGCGGCGAATACCGTTTTTCTCGCCGGAAATTTTTATTTCGCCGTCGTCATCGAGTTTTGCACCAATCGGAACCTGAAAATCTAGTGCAGCAAAACCGTCATCATTTGTTTTGCCTTTGGCGAAGATTTTCAAATCGTCTTCATCTTCATCAGTATTTAAATCAAGACGAATTTCGCCCAAAATGTTTACGTTTTCAACGGGTTGAGCGGTTATCGGATTTACGGCGATAACGTGGATTTTGTAATTTGTTCCGGCGAAAATAGCTTCCGTTGCTAAAACTCGTAAGTTAAAAAAATCCTTTAAAATTTCTGAAAATGAGATGATGCCGGAAACATTATTTGCGGAGTTTTTGGTTGAAATTTCATATTTCAGACGATACCAAAGAATTTCTTTCGTATCGTTTTTATCAATAGCAAATTTAATGGGAAACTTGGCGTTCTCGCTTCCTTTGCTGACAGTTTTGACAATTAAATTTTGAGCGAGAATTTTATCGTTCTGGTCAAGAATTTCTAATTTAATTCGCACTGTTTCCGCAATATCTTCATTTTTTAAAGCAAGATTTACATAAAATATTCCGTCGCCGAAAAACGCCGAAAATTGAGATTCGTCAACAGTAATATTACTCTGGGAATTTGCCGAAAACGCGCACACGAATACTAATATGAGCAAAAATAGAATTTTTCTCCGCATAAATTTTCCTTGTTAATTATTGAAATTTATAAGTTTACCGCAACTTAAAATCTGTGATGCGTCGAGTTTTTCGATTGGTTGCTTTAGGCGCATATTATTGAATATTTATCGTTAATCGTTTATTATTCAATATGTCGGCTTTTGAATTCGCCGGTAAAACAATCAAATCTGAAATCCCGCATCTCAAATCAAAATGGCTGAAATAGAAGACAAACTACCGGAAAATACGAGCGGAAAATTTTACGTTGACAATCAGTGTATTGACTGCGACGTTTGCCGCGATACGTCGCCGAAAAATTTTACGCGCTACGACGAAAATGGTTATTCTTACGTTTATAAACAACCGGAAACGCCCGAAGAAGTTGAACTTTGCGAAGAAGCGTTAATGGCGTGTCCGGTCGAGGCAATCGGCGAAGACGGTGATTGAGGAAAATTAAAGGCACTAAAAATCGCTTTAACATTTCCCGAATGTTAAAGCGATTTTTATATTGCAGCGTTTAATAATTACAAAAATTTACGTTGTCGCTGCTTCCGCGGTTTCTTCTTTGTCCGAATCATCTGTTTCCGCGTAATTAGTCGAACTGTAATAACCGTTTGAAGTTTCTTCTTCATCTTCAGTTTCCGAATCTTCATAATTTGAAACGGTTGAATTGCTGATGCCGGAAGTTTCTTCCATTTTGCGTTTTTCCATTGATTCTTTGGCTTTCAGCATCGAACAGCTTCCTTCGAGAATCGCGCCGTCGTCCATCGTCAGACGCGGCGTTTGGATATTTCCGACGACGCGCGCCGTGCGACCGAGTTGGAGTTTTTCCGTGGCGATAATATCACCGTTAACTCTGCCGCTGACGATTGCTTCGGCGACCGCGATATTCGCGTCAACCTGTCCGCCCGTTCCGATAATTAACGTGCCGTTTTCCGAAGAAACTTTTCCCGTTAAATGTCCGTCAACACGAAGCATCGCCTGAAAACTCGTTTCGCCCGTCAAAGTCGTGCCGCTGCCGACAAAACCGCTCAGACGACCTTCTTTTATATCGCGTGCCATTGATTCGCTTTCCGAAATCGCCCGCGTTTCGCTCGGCAGATTACTGCTCGTGTATTGATAACTTGTTTGCTGGTTGTCCGTTTAGTTTTCTTGTTCCGGTTTGGAATTTCTTCCCATTCTTATCATTTTTCCTTACGCTCCTTAAGATTTAAATTTAATTGCCGAATTCAGGGATAAAATCGGTTGTCCTTTTTCTGTTACTGCTAATTTTTAGTCAAACGAGTAACCGTCTGAATTTCCATTTAGAAAACAAATAGTAAATGTCTTGACGATAACTGCTTAGTATTTTTGCGTAAAATATAGTATTATTTCAAACTTCGCATCTTAGTTTGCGTGTTTATTGAATAGAAAATGTTTGTAGAAAGTAAAATAAAAACGAAACTCCTCAAAAAAATGGGCGAAGCGATCCGTGATTTTTCGATGATCGAAGACGGCGACAAGATAATGGTCTGCGTGTCGGGCGGCAAAGACAGCTATACGATGCTCGACCTTCTGCTCGATCTGCAAAAGCGTTCGCCCGTTAAATTTGAATTGCTCGCTGTTAATCTCGACCAGAAACAACCGGATTTTCCCGAAGAAGTTTTGCCGAATTATTTGAAAGATTTAGGCGTGAATTACCGCATCGTCGAAGAAGATACTTATTCGGTCGTAACTGACAAAATCCCCGAAGGAAAAACTTTTTGTTCATTGTGTTCGCGCCTCAGACGCGGGATTTTATATACGACGGCGATCGAAGAAAAATGCACGAAGATCGCGCTCGGTCATCACGCCGACGATGTGATAAATACTTTTCTGCTGAATTTCTTTTTCGTCGGACAATTAAAAGCGATGCCGCCGATTCTGCGCGCCGACGACGGGAAAAATACCGTGATTCGCCCGCTCGCATATTGTCACGAAAAAGACATCGTAAAATTCTCGGAAGAAAAACAGTTTCCGATAATTCCGTGTAATTTGTGCGGTTCACAGCCGAATATGAAACGCGCCCGCGTCAAGAGATTAATTAACGATCTGCAAAAAGAAATCCCGTTTATCCGCAGTTCGATGATGACCGCGCTTTCAAATGTTACGGGTTCGCATTTGCTTGACACAGACCTTTACGATTTCAAAAACTTCGCGCCCGTCGTCAAAGAAATTCCGGCGGGACACGGAAGTGTCGAAAAAGAACTGGACGAGATTTTCGATCACTCGGAAGAAAAACTTGATTTTGCTTCGAGACATTCAGCAGTTCTCGAATCGGTTTTAACTTAAATTTTAAAATGAGAAAAGGCTTGAAAGTTTCATCAAGCCTTTTCTCATTTTAAAGTTTCCTTGGTTGCTTAGTTTTTAGGAGTTATATTATTAGCAACTTTTTGGTCGTTAAGAGTGCTTTCGGCATCCGCTATTTCTCTCTTGAAAGTATCAGGCGAAGCAACATCTTTGAAACGCTTGAGTACATTAACACCTTCTTGAATTACAGGTTTTTTTATACTGCCATCGTCGTTATATCCGGTAACGATGAGACTAAGTCCCAAACCGAATAATGCTCCAGGTTCTTTAGGAGAGCCAGATAAAACATTACGGAATTCAGCAATTGCCGAGTCGAAATCACCCGCAAAACGATAATAATTACCCAAAATTGTCTGTGCATCAGCTTTTTTCGTTTTGTCAGATTCGAAATTTACATATCCTTCAATTAATTCCTTAGCTTTATCAATCTTTTCAGGATCAACCTTTTCGGTTTTAATTGAAACATCTAAAATATTATATGCGCCCGACAAAATTCTCATTTTATTATCTTGAAAACCTTGTGTGGAACTTTTTTCCGCGTCTGTAGCCTTCTTTAGAATCATCCAGGCTGCATAATATGCATCTAATCCATCACTAAAATCCTTTTTTGATTTATTATAATTTGCAAGTTTGGCTTCTTTGTCATCACCTGAGTTGACGCTTTTGTTATGGTAATCAAGTCCACGTTTCTGTAAAGCCGATCCTTTATTGCTTAAAAATGTCGGCGCACTTCCCAAATATGCCGGATCAGCTTGATACCCTTCTTCATATTTTGTAATTGCCAAATCATAATTCTTGTCGTTAAACGCCTTATTTCCTTGTTCAATAGCACTTTTAATAATGGTATTGACGTTTGCGGATTTAGCATTTTGGGATTCTAATTCCTTCCGTGCTTTTTCCTCTTCAGCTTTTTCTTCAGCGGAAATTTGCAATTTGCCTGCTGCCAAAAGTGATTGATAAACCTGATCTGCACCAGGTTGATTACCATTGCCGGACTTTACAAGAACGGCAAGACTTGGGGCATCGGATTTAACATCGGATTTAACATCGGTTAAAACTGATGCTTCGATGCCCTGACCGCTGACTGCTAAAGCAAAAATTTTTCCAGCAGGCAGATTTTCTATCTTAAAATCACCTTTTTCATCCGATTTCGCTGAAACGGGTTTTACTGCTTTAGTATCCGTGCGATAAGCCTCAATAAGAACATTCGGTATCGGAGTTTTAGTTCCTTTATCGTCAGTCATTTGAACCCGCCCGGAAATAGTTGCGCTTTGGGCGAAGACCGCCGCATTGCCGACTAAAATTGCGGCAATCATTAAAACGAATATAAAATAATTTTTATGTAACATTATCATCCTCCAAAATTGTGTTAATTGTTATATTATCAAACCGCCGATTAAGATGTAGAAAATTTTAATTCGGTTGTTACTTGATTTCAGATTCTAGCGCATATATGTCGTTTTTTTGAAGTCCATAAATACAATTTCAATTTTTTTTATCGAAGAAATGCAAGCCGCAAAAAAGCGTGATATTCTTGTGAATTATTTTATTACTTTTATTTGAGGATTTTAATGACCGAAAGAATTTATAATTTTAGTGCGGGACCGGCGACATTGCCGCTTCCGGTTTTGGAAAAGGCGCAGAGTGAATTGTTATCGCTCGACGGCATCGGAATGAGCGTGATGGAAATCAGCCATCGTTCAAAAAATTTCGATGCGATCTTGGAATCTGCAAAAGCGAATTTGAAAGAATTGTTGGGAATTCCCGACAATTACAAAATTTTGTTCTTGCAAGGCGGCGCGAGTTTACAGTTTTCGATGATTCCGATGAATTTTCTCGGCAAAGATCAGACTGCCGATTATATAATTACCGGAACTTGGGGCAAAAAAGCGATCAAAGAAGCGAAACGGTGCGGAAACGCCGAGACGATTTTTTCGACTGCCGACGAAGGTTTTAAATCGTTTCCGTCGCAGGAAGAATTAAATTTCAGCGAAAACGCCGAATACATTCATTACACGTCAAACGAAACTATCGAAGGCGTGGAATTCAAATATGATCTCGACGGCGGCGGAATTCCGGTCGTTTGCGATATGTCGTCGAACATTTTATCGAAACCGATTGACATCGAAAAATATGCTTTGATTTATTGCGGAGCGCAGAAAAACATCGGACCTTCGGGCGTAACTTTAGTGATTATTCGTGATGATTTAATCGGAAAAGTGCCGGAAAATCAACATTTGATGCTTGATTATCGTCTGCTTGCGGAAAAAGATTCGATGCTCAATACGCCGAACACTTGGGGAATTTACCTGATAAATCTCGTCGGCGAATGGCTCAAGGAAAAAGGCGGTTTGACTGAAATGCAAAAGCAAAACGAAGAGAAAGCGAAAATTTTGTATGACGCGATTGATTCGAGCGACGGTTTTTACAAAGGACACGCCGCAAAAAATGCGCGTTCGCTGATGAACGTCACGTTTCGTCTGCCGAATGAAGAACTCGAAAAACAATTTGCGGCGGAAGCGACGGCGAACAATTTCGACGGTTTAAAAGGTCATCGCTCGGTCGGCGGACTTCGCGCTTCGATCTACAACGCTTTTCCGAAACAAGGCGTTGTAGATTTAGTCGGTTTTATGGATGAATTTATGCGGAAAAACGGCTAGAATAAAAGTATTATAAAAAAGGAAAGCAATAATATGGAATTTACTATTAAACAAAGCGTTTTAAGAGACGAATTGGGATTCGTCAACGGAATTGTCGAGAAAAAATCAACGATTCCGGTTTTGTCGAATATTTTGATCGAATCGGTCGGCGAAAATTCGATTCGAATTCTCGGAACAGATTTAGATGTAACGATTCGCTGTGAAGCTCCGGCAAACATTAAAGAAGCCGGAACGATGTGTATTCAGGCGCGGAAACTTTTCGATCTCGTGCGGCTTTTGCCCGACGCGGACATCAGTTTTTCAAAAGCGGAAAACGAATGGGTCAATATGTCGTGCGGCAAAGCGAAATATAAACTCGCCGGCGTTTCAAAAGATCAGTTTCCCGAAGTACCGGAATTCAAAAGCGTTCCGCGCAGTCTTCCGGCGGGAATTTTTAATTATTTCGTCAACCACACGGCGTTTGCGATCACTAACGAACAATCGCGTTTCACATTAAGCGGCGCGAAATTCGTCATCGAAAACGGCACGGCAAAAATGGTTACGACCGACGGACATCGCCTCGCGTTCATCGAACGCAAACTCGACAATACTTCCGAAGAACCGCTCGACGCGCTGATTCCGAAAAAGGCTTTGATGGAACTCGTCAAGATCGCCAAAGACGCGAGCGGCGACATCAGCTTCGGCGAAGACGCGAACCACATCTATTTTGAAGTCGGCGGCAGATTGTTGATTACCAGAAAATTAACCGGAACTTTTCCGAATTACGAGATGGTTTTGCCGAAAGATAACGATAAAGTCGTGATTTTCGAAACCGACAAAATGAAAAACGCACTGCGCCGCGTCGCTCTGATGGCGGACGAACGCACAAAATCAGTGCGTATGACGATCAAACCCGGCGAGATCGAAATCGGTGCGCAAAGCTCCGAAGAAGGCGAAGGACACGAAAACATTACGGCGGAGTATAACGGCGAAGAAATCAGCATCGGCTTTAACTCGCAGTATTTACAAGAATTTCTAAATGTCGTCAGCGCGGGCGAAACGGAGACGGCAAGCACCGAAACCGAAAAAGAAACCGACGGCGAAACCGTTCGCGTTAAAGAAACAAACAGTGCGAATCGAATCCGTTTTGAATTTAAAGACGGAAACGCACAAACGCAGTTGGGAATCGAAGGCGATACGGGTTACGACTATAAATATGTCGTAATGCCGCTGCGTATCTGATAATTTTATTGCCCGCGAAACACACGAAAAATACAAAAAAAAATATTTTTCAACTTTCGTCTCTTTCGTGTGTTTCGTGAGCAAAATTCTTTATTCTTTTCCTTCCAATTCCTTAATTCTTTTCTCTAAATTTTTCACCGTTTTCGACATTTCGCCCAAACGCCGAAATGCGGCGGTTGAGCGCAGCCAGTCGCGATTTTCAAAGCCCGGAATTCCCGAAATTATTTTGCCGTTTTCGACATCGTGCGATGTTGCGGATTTTGCCGTTATAACCGCGTCGTCGCCGACTTTTAAATGTCCGGCGATTCCGACTTGTCCGGCTAAAATTACACGTTTTCCGATTACGGAACTTCCAGCGAGTCCGGTTTGCGAACAGATGAGTGCGTCTTCTTCGATCGTGCAGGAATGTCCGATCTGCACGAGATTGTCAATTTTCGCGCCGCGTTTGATTCGTGTCTCGCCGACAGAAGCGCAGTCAATCGCCGTGTTTGCGCCGATCTCGACATTATCTTCTAAAACGACGCGCCCGATTTGCGGAATTTTTAGCCAGCTTTTTTCTTCAGTTTTCGCGTAACCGAAACCGTCCGAACCGATTGTTGAATTGTTGTGAATAATGCAGTTATCGCCAATCTCACAATTTTCGCGGACGGCAACGCCGGAATGAATCACGGAATTTTTACCGACCTTTGCGCCGTCGTAAATCGTCGCGTTCGGAAAAATCTTCACGCCCGATTCGATGACGCAATTTTTCCCGACTGAAACAAAAGCATCAATCGAAACATCGTCGGCGACTTCGGCGGATTCGTCAATAAACGCCGATTGATGAATTGACGCTTCAAATTTTCGGTCGGGAAAAAAAAAGCGTAATGCTTTCGTATAAGATAAATATGCGTCTTTCGTCCGCAAAATTGCAATATCTTTTCGTCTTATCTCAGCGGTTTCGTTTAAAAAGATCGCGCTTGCTTTGGTTTTATTGATTTGCGGCGTATATTTCGGGTTTGCCAGAAATGTGATTTGTCCTTTTTCGGCTAAATCCAGACCAGCCGCGCTTTCGATTTCGAGGCTCTCTTCCCCAAATTCGATTTTTGCATCTGTTAATTTTGCAAGTTCGGATAATTTCATAAAATAAAGTAGTTTAAAAAATTGCCAAGATTGTTTATAATTAAAAGTCAAGGCAATAAAACTTTCCCCAGTTTACAAGACAATTAAGTTACAAGGAAAAGGAGATATTATTTATGAGCGATAGAGTTATTTCGCAAAACGATGTTTTTACGACATCGAAACCCCGTCCGTTTGTCGAAAATCACAAAAACGGAAAACACGGATTTTCCGATGGGAAAATGCAGGAAACACAGGGAGTCAGCCGTCGGCACGGTTTGATCAGCAGTAATTTGACGATTGCTGTCGGCAGTCGTCTGCGCGGACATAAATGCGAGATTTATGCCGGCGGAATGCGCGTGCGAATGTCGGATAAGAAATCATCTTATCCCGATGTTTTGGCAGTTAAAGACGAACCGACGTTTGATAAAGATCAAACGGATCTGCTTTTAAATCCGACGTTGATCGTCGAAATTTTCACGCCCGAAACGCTTTGTTTCGATAAAACCGAAAAACTCGATTATTATCTGGCGATGCCGAGCGTGCGCGATATGGTTTTGGTCAAAGAAGACGGAATGCGCGTCGAACATTACGCGAATCAAGGCACGAATCAATGGGTTTACAAAATTTACAATCGCCGTGAAGATACGGTAATTTTAGAATCAATAAATTGCCGCGCATCTTTGGCGGAGATTTACGCGCAGGTTAAGTTCGATTAATCTGCGTTTTGAAGAATTATTTGCCCGCGAAAAAGCGCGAAAAAGCGCGAATAAAAGAGAAAAAGTAAAGAATTATTTTCTTTTATTCGCGCTTTTTCGCATAATTGGCGGGCAATTTTCTTTGATTTCGATAAACGAAAAAATTGAGTTATTCTAAATTTACCGCTTCAATGAGTAAACAAATCAAAATTATAAATCAGAGAAATCTCGCTTCTGCGTGTCAAATGCTCGCCGAAAAAGATTCCGATCTCTCATTTATTTACGAAAATTACGGAACGCCGCCGCTTTGGAAACGCGACGAAGGTTTTTCGACGCTCGTTCATATTATTTTGGAACAACAGGTTTCTCTCGCATCGGCACTTTCGGCATTTAATAAACTACAGGAAAAGATCGGCGAAATTACGCCCGAAAATGTTTTAAAACTTTCCGACGAAGAATTGAAAGACGCTTATTTCAGCCGACAAAAAACCGTTTATGTTAGAGAATTGGCAAAAGCAGTTTTGAGCGGAAATTTGAACTTGCAAAATTTGCGAAATCTTTCCGACGAAGATGTGAAAACTGAGCTTATAAAAATAAAAGGAATCGGAACCTGGACGGCGGGCATTTATCTTTTAATGGCGATGTCGCGCGCCGACGTTATGCCGAAAGGCGATCTCGCTTTACACATTGCGTGGCAAAAACTTGCAAAATCCGAACTTCGCCCGAATTCTGATGAATTTCAAACAATTGCCGAGAAATGGAAACCTCTGCGTTCGGTCGCGGCGCGGCTTTTGTGGCATTTTTATCTACAAAAAAAGGAAAATCCGCTTTGATAAATTTTAGTTAATTATGAAATGGAAAAAAGAGATGAACATTTTTATTCACGATTTTGGCGAACGCGAATTCGCGTTTCAAAATCAGTTTGAAATTTTTTGGTAACAAAAAAATATAAACTATTTATTGGCGCAGGCGGTTTCCGAAACTTCTGTATCAAATCCGGCATCAATCCACGCTTGTGTGCCGCCTTCGACGTTATAAATTTTCTCAAATCCGGCATTTTCTAAAATACTCGATCCCAAACTCGAACGATAACCGCTCTGGCAAATAACATACGTAACTTTCTGTGGATTTAGTCTATCAATTTCATTTGACAATTTATCGAGCGGCAAATTTATCGTGTTCGGTGCGTGTCCTTTCGCGTGTTCGGCAACGCGCCGCACGTCAACAAATTGTATTTCGTCCGAGAGAATTTTCTTAGCTTTTTCGACCGAAATTTGCTTGATGATTTTCTCTTTGCCTGAAAAATCTTTCAACAAAATGTAACCTTTAACGGTTTCGTGTCCGACGCGAGCCAGACGCATCACGGCTTCGTCAATTTGTTCCTGTATGTCCGCCGAAACCGCGAGCGGCGTTCCGATTGGAATCAATGTTCCCGCCCAAGTTGCAAATTGACCGCCGAGTCCGATGTTTATTGCGTTCGGAATATGTCCCGCGCCGTATTTCGTGTTTTTTCGAACATCCAAAATAACGCCGTTAAAGTTTTTGATCTCTTCGGTTGAGAACTTTTTCGGTTTCGGCAAATCTTCCAAAGATAAAGAACCTTCGAGATTTTTTGCGGCGGACTTTGGAAAATATGCGGGAACTTCCGTTTGATCAGCGGTCACTTTTTCGATAAATTCTTCCTTGCTCATCGGCTGTAGCGCGTAATTGAATTTCCGTTGATTTCCCAAAGTTGACCAGGTTTCCTTCGAGAGTGATTTTCCGCACAAACTTCCCGCGCCGTGCGCCGGATAAACTTCAGTTTCGTCGGGCAAATTCAGAATTTTTTCGTGCAGGGAATCAAAAAGCATTGCCGCCATTTCCTGCGCCGTAAATCCTTTCGAGCCAATCAGATCGGGACGACCGACATCGCCGACAAAAAGCGTGTCGCCCGTGAACATTTTTGTCGGTTCATTTTCATAATTCGCCAAAATCGTGATTCCTTCAGGCGTATGTCCGGGCGTTTCGAGAAATTTCAGTTTTATTTTTCCGACATTTAATTCGTCGCCGTTTTTTACTTTATGCGTCGGAAATTTCGTGTTTGCACGCTCGCCGTAAACAATTTCTGCGCCGGTTTTTTCAGCGAGTTCGTTGTGACCGGAGACAAAATCGGCGTGCGAATGAGTTTCGATCACGTATTTGATCTTTTGCCCGTTTGCTTCTGCTTCGTCTAAATATTGCTGAATATCGCGTTGCGGATCAATAATTACTGCTTCGTTTTCCGAGCCGAGATAATATGATGCGTGTGCCAGACAACCTAGATAAAACTGTTTGAATTTCATAATTTGTTATTCTCCTAAAACTTTTTTTGCCCGCGAAATGTGCGAAAAGGTGCGAAAATTTCATTCTTTAATTTTTCTTTTTTTTAGCGTAATTTTGCGTTTATTTGCGGGTAAATAAATTTTTATATGTTAAAAAAACCGCTACCGCCAGAACCAAAATTGCAAAACTTTTTTGTAGATTTGAAACGGAAATTTTCTGCGACAAAAGCGTTCCGAAAACCGCGCCGAAAACCGCCAGAATCGTGACCATTAAAGTTATTTTAAAATCGAATAAACCGTAACTCAAATGTCCCAAAATACCGGCGGCGCAATTTAGTGCAATTACCGAAAGGGAAGTTCCGATCGCTTGTTTCATCGGCAAACCGCCGAAAAACACGAGCGCGGGAACGATCAAAAAACCGCCGCCGACACCGAGAAATCCTGTTAGACTTCCAACTCCGAAACCTGCCAGAATCGCTTTTGTCCGGTTTGTTTCGTGAATAGTATCATCTTCCGCATTTCGTCTGCGCCACAACATCGAAATTGCAACGACAAACATCAGCGCGGCGAAAATCAACATCAGCAATGTCGGCGAAACAAGATGCGTCAGCGGCGAACCGAGAAATGCGCCGAAAATCCCCGAAATCCCGAACAACATTCCGCTCGAAAAATTGACGTTGTTTTTCCGGTAATGCAGAAACGCCCCGAAAATACTCGTCGCGCCGACGACCGCGAGCGACATTCCGACCGCCTCGCGCGTCTGCACGCCGAGAAAATAAACCAGAATCGGCACGGTCAAGATCGAACCGCCGCCGCCGATCAATCCGAGTGAAAGACCGATCAACGCGCTCAAAATCAAACCGATGTAAAAAATTATTGACATTTTACGCTTTGTTATTTGCAGATAACTGTTGACTGTAAACAGCTATCTGCCTTTTATTCCAAGCCATTTTCGAAAGCATAATTCCCATCGCGCAAGTTTCCGTCACCGCCGCGAAAATTAAACCCGCGCCGACGAAACAGGACAGACCGATAAAATACGGATGAACGAAAATGCTCAACAAAACTCCGGTTAAAACAAGCAGTCCGGCGGTAAAACGAATTTGCCGTTCCAACGCCCACATCGCTTTTTCATCTTTTTCAAACGGCAGATCGGCATTTACCCACGATTCAAAACCGCCCGCGACGTTGATAACATTTTCAAAACCCAGATTTTTCAATTTCTTCTGCGCCTGCGCCGAACGATTTCCCGAACGGCACATCACATAGATATTTTTCGTGCGGTCAATTTCCGACGCGCGTTTTTCAATTTCGCCGAGCGGCAAATTCATCGCGCCGAAAATTCTGCCGCCCGCAAATTCAGCGTATTCACGCACATCAATAAGCTGCGTGTCATTGGCTGACATCTTTTCATTTAATGTTGAAACCGTGCAGTCAGACATAATTTTTTCTTTACTCCTCATTAATTAAAAGCCAAAACCCGCGCCTGTGTTTCGACACGTTCCTGAAGCGCATTACAGACCAATTCGCATAAATCAAAAATACTCTGATCGACGATTTTGTAAAAAACTTCGTTGCCGCTCTGCTCGCGCCGCAAAATTCCTGCTTCCTGTAAAATTTTCAAATGCTTCGAAACATTCGGCTGACTCGCGCCGACGGCTTCGCTCAATTGATTAACGCTTTTTTCGCCGTCTTGCAGCGTGTGCAAAATCCGCAGACGAAGCGGTTCGGACAGAACTTTGAACCGCTTTGCGATCATTTCCATTGCTTCATTTGAAAGAGTTTTGTTTGTCATTACAGATATGACAATATAACGATATAGTTATATTGTCAAGTTGCTTGTGTAGTTTCGGTTAGAATTCAGTTTTTGTTAAACGCTGCAAAAGATAAACGATCTATCAATTATTATCTCTCAACTATATTTTGTGTTTCCGTAAAACATGAAAATATAGATAAAAGATGAAAGTTGATAATTGATAGATCAAAGAAATTGAAAAAGTTTTTAGAGTCCGCCGCTTTTACTTTTTAGTTCGTTTTGATTTTAAAACTAATATCAACCGCCTGCGCCGAATGAGTAAGTTTTCCGACGCTTATCAGATCAACTCCGGTTTCGGCAAAACCTCTGATCGTTTCGAGATTTATGCCGCCCGAAGATTCCAAGATCACGTTCGGATTAAGGTCTCGCGCCATTTCGACGAGTTTTCGCGTTTCGTCCGGCGTTTGATTGTCCAATAAAAGAATGTCCGCGCCGGCATCAATTGCTTCTCTAAGCTGCGCCCAATTCATAATCTCGACTTCGATCTTGTGCAAATGTCCGACCGAATCTTTGGCGGCTTTGACGGCTTCTTTGACACCGCCGGCGAGCGCGATGTGATTGTCTTTGATCAAAACGCCGTCGTCCAGACCGAAACGGTGATTTTTCCCGCCGCCGACCGAAACCGCGTATTTTTCGAGCATCCGAAGTCCGGGCGTAGTTTTGCGCGTGTCAACAACTTTCGCTTTCGTGCCTTCAATTGCCTGCACATATTTGCGCGTCAACGTCGCAATTCCCGACAATCTCTGCATCAAATTCAAAGCGACGCGCTCGCCCGTCAAAAGAACATCGGCGTAACCGCTCAATGTTCCGAAAATCGTTCCGGTTTCGACAAAATCGCCATCCGAATAATTTGTTTCGATGTCGGGAATTTCCTCATCGAGTTCGAAAAATACGGCTTGCGCGACTTCCAAACCGCAGATCACGAGATCGTCTTTGGCGAGAAAACTGCCTGTTCCCGTGATTTCCTGATTGACGGTCGCCTGCGTCGTAAGGTCGCCGCGCCCGATGTCTTCGGCGAGAAATTCGCTGATTGATAATAAAAGTTCGCTTTCGTTAATTAACATAGATTTTTAGTGCTAAGTGCTAAGAATAACTCAGCACTTAGCACTCAGCACTCGAATTATCCTACGTCCAGTAATTTCTATCAAGCGAACGATAGTTTATCGCTTCGCTGATGTGATTCGATTGGATTTTCTCGCTGTCGGCAAGATCGGCGATTGTGCGTGAAACTTTTAAAATTCTGTCGTGCGCCCGCGCCGAAAGTCCTTGTTTTAACATCGCGCGTTCGAGCAGAATTTCGCTGTCGGTGTCGAGTTCGCAGTATTTTCTGATATGACGCGGCTGCATCGCCGAATTCGAGAAAATATTTTCGCCCTTGAATCGTTCAAGTTGAATGTTTCGCGCCTTTAAAACTCTTTTACGAATCATTTCCGAAGAATCGCCTTCGGGCGTTCCGCGTCCGCGCAATTCTTTAAATTCGACCGCCGGAACGTCAACGTGAATATCAATTCTGTCCATCAAAGGTCCCGAAATTTTGCCGACGTAGCGTTGAATTTGAAACGGATTGCATTTACATTCGCGCTGACTTCCGAAATAGCCGCACGGACACGGATTCATCGAAGCGACGAGCGTAAAACTCGCGGGAAAAGTCAGACTCAAAGCGGCGCGTGAGATCGTAACTTCTTTGTCTTCCAACGGCTGACGCAAAACTTCGAGCGCGCCTCGGTCAAATTCCGGTAATTCATCAAGAAACAAGACTCCGTGATGCGCCAAAGAAACTTCGCCCGGTTTCGGAATCGAACCGCCGCCGATCAAACCTGCCTGCGAAATGGTGTGATGTGGATTTCTGAACTGTCGCGATTTTATCAAACCGCTTTTTCCCGTCAAACCTGCGACCGAATGAATTTTCGTGATTTCGAGCGATTCATCAAATTCGAGCGGCGGCAAGATCGTCGGCAGACGCTTTGCCAGCATCGTTTTTCCCGATCCCGGCGGACCGATTAACAAAATATTATGACCGCCGGCACTTGCAACTTCCAACGCGCGTTTTGCCGTCTGTTGTCCGCGAACTTCGTTGAAATTTATTAAGGAAGTAATTTCCTGATTCTGCAATTCCTTCAAATCGAGTTTAAGCGGTGGTGTCTGCGGTTCGAGATTCTTCATCAAATCCTGACAAATTTCGGCGGCTTCGCGCAAGTCTTTGATCGGGAAAACATTTATTTCTTTAACGACGGCGGCTTCGGGCGCGTTTTCTTCGGGCAGGAGCAGATTTTCGATTCCTTCTTCACGCGCTCTGAGCGCAATCGAAAGCGCACCGCGAACGGGGCGAACTCGCCCGTCGAGCGACAATTCGCCGACGCTTAAAACATTTACGAGATGTTCCGCGTTTCCGAGATCGCCGTTTGCACCTAAAATTCCGAGCGCAATCGGCAGATCGAAACTCGCGCCTTCTTTGCGAACGTCGGCGGGCGCGAGATTTATTGTCGTTTTATGAAACGGGAAAAAGAAAGAACTGTTCGTGATCGCCGCACGAATTCTCTCACGCGATTCGCGGACGGCGGTATCGGGCAAACCGACGATTATCACGGGCGGCGCGGTGTCGGCTTCGCCCGGAATCGGCTGAAGATTTACTTCGATGTCCACAACCAGTGCGTCAATTCCGTAAACGGCAGCAGATTGAGTAAGGAAGAGCATAAGTTTTTTTGCCTCGAAAAAATGGTTTTTCTACTGCGATTTATAAGTTATATCACAAAAAAGAGTTAATATTGTAATGCTTCATAATAATTATGAGAAGTTTTCAAGTTCCGAATTAAAGTAAAGAAATTATTCAGCAAAAAAAATTATTGACATAAGTTTTTTAAAGACTTAAAATTTTCACTATTGAATTAGTCAGGAGATTATTACAATGATAATGCGGAATGCTTGGGGTAGAAACGGCGATGACGATCCTGCATTAGTTGGCGGCGTAATGACCGTTAAAGTAAAGAATCCGGGCGGTATAAGACCTGCTCAAGAAATCAGAAACATCATTTTGCGTGAATATTTTGGATATACCGACATTGAAATTCAGGAATTTAACAGAAAATATCCGAATGACTATATTATTTAAAGTAGTCGCGCTCCCGATAAATGGGCAACTCCGCAATTGGTTAATAATTTTGATTATGACAAAGCAGACGGTTTATTATTGATAGACCTTTCAACTGTGTGGGTAAAAGCCGCCACGGACTTCCGCGATTTGAGAATTCTTATTGCCGTCAGTCAAGCTGCCGGCATTATCTCGGATGTTGAAGTTCAACGGAAATTTACTAATGATTTGTACGATATTTTGAAATATACGGATGAAAAGCGTATGACGGCATTGAGAAACTTGATGAATCTCGCCGCCGATCCTTCCTACAATTTGGATATTTCAAAGGCATTGACTAATCTGGAAGCGCAAGGTTATAAAAACAATCCGTTTCTGGAATTTGCCCGCGCTGCTGCTTTAATTGGTGTAGATCGTAATATTCAGAGTCTTGCGCTGTTGAATAGTTCCTTAAAAATCGTATCTCAAAGATTTAGTTCGGCTGATAACAGAAATCCCTTTTCGACGTTGAGCAGTCAGGAAGCGGCTTATTTCAATGAAAAAGCTGCCGTAATGTATGCCGCAATGGGAGATGACTGGGAATTTCAGGACCGTGATTGGTCAAAAAGATTTTATGAGATGTCGCCGGAAGAAAAAGCTCAATATAAACCGGGCGATGTAATTTCGCTGACTTCGCCCGGACCAAAAGCAATCGGAACTCCGAGACCTCTTACTGAAGCTGGAACGGATCTGAATAAATTAAATGCTATAAATATCAAGCGGAAAGAAATGGAGAAAGCAAATGACAAAAGCCGACAAGATGTTGAACCTTCCGACCCGGAAGCCGGAGAAAGTAGTTTAATTACTTCAACTTACGAAACTCAAGTTACAACCGAAGTTCACGACAAGAAAGATGGCAATAAACCGCCTTCGCAAAGTCGTCCCAGTGAATATAAGAGTCGGGCAGTTCTTAGCCAAGACTTAAATCGGGAGGGAGTTAATTTGGGGAGCAATGGTGTTATGGGAGGGCTGGCTTTAATATCCGAAGGCTTTAAGTTGGCAATATTTAATGAAAGAATGAGTACGGCTACTTCATATCTTAACGACCGCGATAGATGACAAAAAAGCTAAAGAGCGAAGGCTTGTTTTTAGTTCCTGAAAAGCCGCAGGATATTGAAAAACTGATTAACTATTCAATTTTATTCTCGAAAAGCGAACTGGTATCAACAAGAAAGAGCGAGAATCTTGGTATATAGATTGAGAAGGATTTTGGAGAAAAGTTATGCTTATCACGGAAAAAAGTAGCTTAATAATTAAAATTTTACTGTTTTCAGTCATATTGTTTCTCTGCCAAACTTTTGCTGGCTGTCAGACGAAGGAGCAAAAAGTTGAAATTGCATTGAATCAATGTCAACAGTTGCTTGACAAAGATGATGTTCAATCGGCAGGCGAATGTTATGAAAAAACCGGTTTTGCTAATCCTGAAAGAATGACTGAAATTTCAAAAGTCGCTGAAGATTCCATTGACAAAAAATGTTTTGAACTTTACGACAAGAAAAATTACAGACAATCCATTGTATGTTTTTACTCAATAATCGCATTCAAGCCCAACAACGCAAATGTTTATTATTTTCTTGCTGACAGTTATCTTCAATATTATAAAACTAGTAATAACGGAACAGGAGATTTGCTTGTCTTAGCGGAAGAAGCCGTTAATGACGGTTTGAAAATAAATCCTGATGATGCCGACTTACATTACCTATATGGAGAAATTTTAATCTCAAAAAACAGGATAAAAGAAGCATTATCAGAGTATAAACAGGCAGTTAAAATTAAACCGAATGAAATTTTATACCGGATTAAATTGGCTATAACTCAAGAAAAACTCGGAAGTTATTGGGAGGCGGTTACGAGTTATAATCAAGCGTTACTAATTGATCCGAATGATACACTTTCACTTTATAATTCGGGTATGCTTTATGAAAAGTTGAGCAGAGTTGACGAAGCGATTTTTGCTTATGAAAAATTGCTGAAAATCAAAACTAAATATGACGACGCAAAAGAAAGATTGGAGAGATTAAAAACACAACGTGAAAATGAAAAAAATGAACCCAAAAGGTATCCCGGACAAGGAGGTTCTACTAAATAGTAAAAAAAACTCGATAGAGTTGTAAAATAACGTCAGTTCGAGATAAGATATTCTGCCCACGAAACACACGATACCCTTCGGGACACGAAAAAAAAGAAAAATCAATTAAAATTTCGTCTTTTTTTCGTTTATTCCGTGTGTTTCGTAGGCAAATTTCTTCTTCTCAAATACTGTAATGCTTATCTCGAACTGACATTAAAATACGATAAGTTGGAGAAATTTATCAAACAAGAAGAATGAGAAAAAGAATTTTGATAAAAAAAATCCGCCGAAAGAATTAAAAACCTTTACATTTTTCCCGTTTTCGGAATAAAATCATAGACGGCAAAGCAACTAATTTTTGGAGGTGACTCATCATAGCCGAAAGAGATTTACCAAATTCTGACAATTCAGGAGTAGCAGCTATGGAAATTACAACGACGGCGTTGGAACAGAAACTTGCCGCTCAAACCGGGGAAAGCACGACTAACGTAGTCGAATTTCAACCGGCACAGGCAATCGTAGAAATTGCGGCGGACGCGCCCGATTTCGAATTAACACAACTTGCGGGAGATGGAAACATTGCCGCCTTTGAAATGCTTTATGTGCGTCATCACCGGCGAACTTACAGTCTTTGTCTGCGAATGACGAAGAATGTAACCGAAGCCGAAGATTTGACACAGGAAGTTTTCGTCCAGCTTTTTAGAAAAGTCGGAAGTTTTCAAGGCAAATCAGCATTTTCGACTTGGCTGCATCGTCTGACGGTCAATCAGGTTTTGATGCATTTTCGCAAACGCAGCGTTAAAAGCGAAAAAACGAGCGAAAGCGGCGAGATGCCTGACCAAATCGTAAGCGGTTCGGAAGATCATCGAAAAATGCCGATCGTTGACCGCATCGCTATTACGAATGCGATTGCCGAATTGCCGAAAGGTTATCGTTCGGTCTTTATTCTTCACGATGTCGAAGGTTATGAACACGAGGAAGTTGCGCGAATTTTGGGAATCTCGGTCGGGACGAGCAAATCTCAGCTTCACAAAGCGCGTCTGAAACTTCGCGGTTTATTGATACAGAAAAACGATTGACATTCAAAACGTTTTTTCTCTAAAAATTCAGAATCCGACAAAAAATACTCCCGAATACAGATTGAACGGGCAACCAAATGTGTTTGTCGGCAATCTATTGAAATTGAAGGCGAGATTAAATAATTACCAAACAAAAATTGAGATGACCTGCGAACAATGCCAAGAATTGATGAGCGTCTTTCTGGACGATGACCTTGAACAACGAGAGTCTTTAGATGTTCAGGCGCACCTCGCGCTTTGTGCGGAATGTGCTGCAACTTGCGAAGATTTAACGTCAATACTGGATTTTTGCGGCGAAACTCCCGGTGATACGGTTATTCCACCGAATTCACAAGCTCTCTGGTGCCGAATCAACAACATTATCGAAACCGAAGTTTCTGCTGAATTACCAAGAGAAACAAAACCTGAAGATCAAAAGAAAGAATCGGGATTTTTCGTCGGCGGTTGGAATTTTTCATTTTCTCAAGTCGCCGCTTCGGTTCTCGGTATCGCTTTGATAAGTTCACTTTTAACCGTAATCGGAGTTCGCAATTTTTCAACGCCCGCCGAAAGATATACTGCCGAAAGTGTGGCTGAAACTTCGATTTTTGAAAAAGTTCTCGGCAAACTCGGCATCGTCGAAACTCCGCAACAGGCGCGTGAGCGAAGTATTAAAGATCGCCTTACCGCCATTGATTATTGGAACGGGCGCATCGAAAATCGCAAACATAATTGGGACGCGCAGCTCCGTAATACTTTTGACCGGAATGTTAAAGAAATTGACAAAACGGTTTTTGAATATCAAAGGACTTTACAGGAAAACCCGGAAGACGAACTTTCAGGCGAAATGCTTGATTCGACGCTGAATGAAAAAGTCGAACTTTTAAGAGAATTTTCAGATTTATAAAAAATGAGTTGGGTATTTAACAAAAAATTATTTTACTCGACGCGCACGGCAAAAATTACGATTCTGCTCCTTTTGGGCGTAGTTTTTTTCATTGCCACGCTCGGCGGCGAAGTGTCGGCGCAAAAGCGTTTTTCAAAAACATATCCTGCGAGTAAAAACATTCGTCTGCAACTGGTCAATCGCACCGGAACAATTACGGTCGAAGGCTGGAACAGAGACGAGGTTCAAATTTCCGCCTATCTTGAAAATCCGATCGCCAATATTGTTCCGCAAAATCTCAGCGGCACGATAGTTTTAAATGTTATCAAAGACAATCAAGGCAAAGGTGAAGTCGGCAACGTCAATTTCGACATCAAAGTTCCGTATCAATCGTCGGTTGACATCGAAACGCGCATCGGAAATTTGAGCGTCAACAATGTTCAGGGCGGTCTCGTCCGCGCACATATTTCTACCGAAGGCGACATCACGCTGACCAATATCGGCGCGAGCTTGGTTTCGGCGGAAAATCTAATGGGCGATATTTTTTATGACGGCGCGATCAATAATGAAGGTACTTATCGTTTTACTTCGATGAACGGGAATATAAACTTGCGAATTCCGTTTAATTCTTCGTTTCGCCTCGTCGCCACCGCACCTTCGACGCGCAGTATTTCGCTCGGTTCGTGGTCGGGCGGCGATCTGAGTTTCGTCTCCAACGGTCGGCGCGTTGTCGGCAAAGTCGGCGACGGAAGCGCGAGTTTGACTGTTACAAATCAGCGCGGAACAATTTCTTTTATACGTCGCTAGACCGAATTTTCTCTCCGTAATTATAATGAAAATAATTAACTTTTTAATATTCGGACTATTTTTATTCGGTCTGAACGCCGCCGTCTTTTCCCAAACTTCGCTTAAACGCACAACATATAAAACGGAAAATCTCGAATTCGGAGTCGGCGGCACGATTGATATTATCGGTGCGCCAAACGGTTCCATTCGGTTTGAAGGCTGGCAGAAAAATGAAGTGGAAATTACCGCAGAAATTGAAACCGTGGCGGCGACGGAAGAAGATTTAGCGTTGCTTGCACAAGTCAACGGTTTTGCCGTCGAGAATAGTTTCGGAAATATAACCATTACCAGCGTCGGCGCACACGATAAGCGTTACGTAAAAAAAAATGTGAAAAATTTCCCGAAACGCCTGATCGGAACTTTTTTCAAAATTGATTATCTCATTAAAGTTCCGGTTTATTCGGATTTGAAAATTGACGGCGGCAAAGGTGATTTCAGCGTGAAAAATATAGAAGGCGCAATGCAGATAAATTTTTTACAAACAAATGCCGAAATGATTTTAACGGGCGGCGCGATTGCCGCCAACTTTGGAAGCGGAACAGCTAAAATAATCGTCGCAACACCGAATTGGCGCGGAAACAGAGCCGATTTTCAAATGACGAACGGCACGATTGATTTACAGATTTCGCCGAGTTTTAACGGATTTTTAAATGCAAAAGTCTTGCGAAACGGAAAAGTAGAAAACAAATGCGAGTTTTTAAAACCGCAGGACAGAACAAAATTTACAGACAATAATATTCAGGCAAAATCCGGCGGCGGCGGCGCGACTCTTAACTTAACCGTTAACGACGGAACTTTAACAATTGCGGAAATCGCACCGTAAACTTTCCGTTTATTTGAAAACTTCATCTTTTGCCAAATGCGCCGGGAAAGTGATAATTTAATTTATCACTTTCCTTTTTTTATTAGATTATGACTATTAAATCAGACCTTTGGATAAGTCGTATGGCGGCTGAGCAGGATATGATCGTGCCATTTTTGCCGGAACTTCTTCGTGAAAAAGACGGAAATAAAATCATCAGCGCGGGCGCGTCGAGTTACGGTTACGATATGCGTCTGGCAGACGATGGTTTCCGCGTTTTTTCGCCGATTCACGGTTATGAAATTGACCCGAAACATTTTGACGAAAGCTCCCTGATCGAACCCGAACTGCGAACTGCCGATGACGGTGCGAAATATTATTTGCTGCCGCCGCATCATTACGGTCTTGGCGTAACGGTCGAAAAATTTAAAATGCCGCGCAAAGTTACGGGTTTGGCAATCGGCAAATCAACTTATGCACGCGCCGGTCTGCTCGTCAACGCAACGCCGCTCGAAGCCGGTTGGGAAGGTCGTCTCGTCGTCGAGATAGCAAATCTGGCAAATCTGCCGCTCAGAGTTTACGTTAACGAAGGAATCGGACAAATTTTGTTTTTTGAATCAGACGAGGACTGCGCCGTTTCATATTCGGACAGAGGCGGAAAATATCAAAATCAGACGGGATTAACTTACGCAAAAGTTTAATTTTATCTAAAATAACGCGAGTTCGGCATAAGAAAATTGAATCTTGGAAAGAGAACTTTGCTCACGAAATAAAAAAAAATACGAAACAAAAGAAAGATTAAACAGCTTTTGTCTTAAATTTTATTTCTTTTGTTTATTTCGTGGGCAAAAAAAAATATGCCGAACCGACGTTAAAACAAACTGAAATTAATTACGGCAAAAGTAATTTGTAAAAACTCTCGTGCCTTTTACGCGCTTTTTTGTAAATTGCGTGATTTTCTTTGTTGAAAATGAATCCCTGACCTTTTGGATTTGCTAATTCTTCGATGCCGCTTGATTCGCCGGAAGTTTCGAGAGCTAATAAAACCGCGCCGCGTGAAGATGCTTCGCGGGTGTCGGGCAGATTCATATTCTGTCCGAAAACGTCGGCGATGATCTGCGTCCAGACGGGCGATTCGCGCAATGCACCGCCGGAAGCGATGATTTCTTTTATTTCCGTAACTTTATTTAACTGGTCGAAAATTGCAGCAAAACGATATGCCACAGATTCGAGTGCGGCTTGAACGATGTCAATTTTGTCGTGTGATTGCCTTAATCCGATAATCGAACCGCTCGCGTCTTCGTGGTAACCTGTGCTTCTTTCACCGGCAAGAAACGGCAGAAATGTAATTCCGTGTCCGTCGGCATTTCTTTTTTCAATTTTTGCTTCAGTTTTATCGTCATTCTTCTTCAGACGAAAATTTTTCTTGAGCCAGTAATAAAGACCGCCGCCGTCGCTTAATGCGCCGCCGATAATGATTTTTTTGCGGTCAATTCGGTAACACCAAAGACCGAACGGAATCTGTTCGGGAACTTCACCTTCAAAGGCGACGCGCATCGCGCCGGAAGTTCCGATCATCAACGCGGCTTTTTCTTTTTTTAGACAATTTGCGCCGATATTGTTTGCCGCGCCGTCGCCGATGGCGAGAAACCATTTGGCGTTTTTCAGTTTTTCCCAACGCTTTTTATATTCTTCGTTCAGCAAAAAATTCTGCGAATCTCGCTCGACGATTTCCGGTAAGTTTTCGCGCTTGATTTTCAAATATTCTACTAATTCGTCATCCCAATCATTTTTGCGAATATCAAAAATTCCCGTTCCCGAAGCCATCGAAATACTCGTTGCCGCCGTCCCGAAAATTTTCAAGGCGACGTAATCTGAAAACGACAGCCATTTTACGGTTTTATCAAAAATTTCCTTTTCTTCAACTCGCAGCCATAGAAGTTTCGCCGTCCAGTAACTCGAATGAAAACGACATCCGGTTCGATTGTGAATTTTCTTTTCATCGAGATCATCGCGCAGTTTCTGCACAAAATCCGCCGGACGGGTTTCCGCCCAAGTAAAAACCGGAGTCGTCGGTTCGCCGTTTTCGTCAATTCCGATCAGAGAATGCCAGAAACACGAAGCCGCGACGTATTTCGTGTCGGAAACTTCCGCCGGACATTTTGAAAAAACATCGTCAATTGCTTTTACAACTTGTGTAAATGCTTCGGTTGCATCAATTTCCGCGCCGCCGTCGCCGGTAATTTTAACGACGCGCTCGTTTTTCACCATCGTGTCGGGCAAAACTTCCGCCGCGCCGTCATAAATTGCCGAACGCACGCTTGAAGTTCCGATGTCTAAAGCTAAAATATGAGTTTTTTCCACGTTTTGATTTTATCTCAAAGCGTCGTCGGTGCGAAGACGAAAAGTTAATTATTTAAGAGAAATTGCGCCAACGCCAAATCTTCGGAATGTGTAATTTTTATATTTCGCGGACTGCCTTCGACGTATGAAATTTGATAACCCGCACTTTCGACGAGAAAACATTCGTCCGTCGTCGTTTCGCTTAAATCGGCATTTTCAAATGCGTGTTTGATAATTTCAAAACGAAAAGTCTGCGGTGTCAACGCGCGTCTTAAAACGCTTCGATCAATCGTTTCGATGATTTTTCCGTTTTCGACGCGCTTTATCGTGTCCGTAACCGACGCGACCAGACACGCCGCGCCGTCTTCGTTGGCTTTATTGACGGTTTTCGTGATTTCTTCGCTAGTAACAAAAGGTCTTACGCCGTCGTGAACTGCGACAACGCGGCAATTTTCGGCGTTAATTTCCAGTAAACCTTTCCAGACCGATTCGGCGCGGGTCTTTCCGCCGGAAATAACTTTTTTCAGCTTTGAACTTTTTTCATTTTTGCTGATTTTGTGGAAATAATCTATAAATTCTTCGGAAGGCAAAACGACGATGTATTCGTCAATCTCAGCACAGTTTTCAAATTTTTCGAGCGTGTAAAATAGTAAAGGTTTTCCGGCAATTTCGAGAAATTGTTTCGGCGTTTCGCTTCCAAAGCGTTTTCCGCTTCCGGCGGCGACGATGATGGCGATGTTCATATTCTGCCGTTTATTCTATAAAAATCAAAAGTTTCGCGGTAAATACTCTGCTAAAAATAAAATTATTCACCGGGAATTTTTTCAGCCGCTTCGTCCGTAATAATGCACAAGCCGGAAACCTTTTCAACGACGAGTTTATCGAGCAAATCGCGGGCATCGGAATATGTTAAATTTTTCCCGACGCGCTTTTCAAAACTGATAACCGACCAGACGGGCGTGTCCAATTCGCTTAATCTGTCTTCGATAATCGGGGCGGTAATTTCTTGAACGTTATTCAGTTTGTTCGGGTTTTCCGTTTCTTCATTTTCCATTTATTTATTAAAAATTTCCCGGCAAATTTTAGCTTCTCACCAAGTTTAGCACGGCAATTTGCATAATATAAAAGATTTAACGCAGATTGTATTTCAGAAAACCGCCGCTTAGCTTGCTTCAAAACAACTTATTTCGGTAAATTGTCAAAAGAATTATTTATAGTAAGATCGAATTTATGATTTTTAACAAAGTAATATTTCTCACCGGATTTCCGGGTTTTATAGCCGAAAAACTGGTTGTAAAATTAGCAGACGCGGAAACGAAATTTTTTCTGATCGTTCAGAATCAGTTTGCCGAAAAAGCCAATAAAAACATAACGAAAATCGCTGCGGAAAAACGTATTCCGGTTGAAAATTTTGTCATTGTCGAAGGAGATATTACAAAAGAAAATCTCGGAATTAAGCCGGAAACTTTACAGGAAATTGAAACCGAAACCACGGATGTTTTTCATCTCGCGGCAGTTTATGATCTCGGCGTAAAAAAAGATTTGGCGTTTTCGGTAAACGTCGAAGGCACGAAAAATATCAATTATTTTGTAAAAAATCTGCCGAATTTAAATCGCTACAATTATATTTCAACCTGTTACGTTGCGGGAAAGCGAACCGGCGAAATTTACGAAAACGAACTCGAACACGATACAGGATTTCGCAATTATTACGAGGAAACGAAATATCTGGCGGAAATAGAAGTCGAGAAATTAAAAAAAGAAACTCCGCTGACGATTTTTCGTCCGTCGGTTGTCGTCGGCGATTCAAAAACCGGGGAAACCGCGAAATATGACGGAATTTACTCTTTGATTTTGTATTTACTAAAATCGCCGTCGGTTTTTCGTTTGGTAAATGTCGGGAATGAAGAAGTTAGATTGAATCTCGTTCCGGTTGATTTTGTCGTCGAAACAATCGCGGTTTTGTCAAAAGATAAAAGTGCGGTCGGCAAAACAATTGCCGTCGCCGATCCGAATCCTTTGACGACGAAGGAACTTTTCGATGAGATTTCCAGAACGCTTACCGGAAAAACTTCTTTGATTACGCCGCCGACAAAATTGGTCGAAAAATCATTGATGCTTCCCGTTACGCCGATAATCAGCGGACTTCCGCACGAAGGCGTGCCGTATTTTTTTCTTTCGCAAACTTACGACACGGGAATTCTGGAAAATCTGATTAAGCCGCACAAAATCGAATGTCCAGACTTTAGAACTTACGTCAAAAGTCTGGTCGAATTTGTCGAGAAACATCCGAAATTAGAAAAACAATAACTATTTTGTCGGCACATCAGGACTTTCGTTGGTCATCTTCCAATCACCGTTTTCCTTGATGAATTTTATCTTGATTCCGTTCGGATAGCTTTCGCTGGTCATTTCGGCGACTGCCGTGTTGCCGTTGATTTGTTCGTTGCGCGTGGCGCACGGTTGTGTGCCGACATCTTCGATTCCGCTTAAAAATTCAGCCACCGAACTTTTTCCTTCGTCCTTTGCATCGCGTTCGAGCATTTTAAATGTTTCCGCCGACAAGACTTTTTTCAAACCGTCATTGTCTTTCTGGCGAATCGCGTCGCAATATGCTTTAACGACGGGCATAAGAGTTTCTGCCTGATTGATCGTTTCGGCTTTCGGTGTGCCGGTCGTGTTCAGCGGATTAGAATTTCCGGTCGAATTCGTCGTGTTTGTATTCAAATTTCCAACTTGATTTGTTGTATTTACGACATTTGACGGCGTTTCCGTGCTTGTGCATCCGGCAAAAGTCAATAAAATGAAAATTGATAATAAAATTAAATTACGCATAATAAAAATTATTCTTTTGAAATAAGAAAAAAGTATAAATTAAAAACGCGAAATGGACAAAACATACCGAAACGAATTACACCGCTTATTTTTACTCCACAATTTACCCGAACCTCTGACTCCGGCGAGCAGTCATCTGCAATTGTTTGACAATTATATCGAAAACACGCGAATTCGGCTCCGCACGGTGCGCGAACCGGCGACGAAAAAATGGACGTATATTTTACAGCAGCGGTTTCCGGCGGAAAATCCCGGACATTGGAAAATGGCGGAGATTTACTTAAATGAAAACGAACATAAACAATTCGAGCAGTTTGAAGATCGGGAAATCCGCAAAAACCGTTATTTTCACGATTTCGATTTTCATCGTTTTGAAATTGACGTTTATCTGGGCGATTTATGGGGATTGAACACAGCGAAAGTTTTGTTTGACAGCGAAGAGGACTTGCGGCAATTTAGAATTCCTAATTTCGTTGCCGTCGAAGTAACAGACAAACCGTTTTTTTACGGTGAAACGCTCGTCAACAAAAATTTCGCCGATGTGCAAAGGGAAGTTTCAAGTAAATAATTATTTTTCCGGCAAAGGTTCGTTTGATTTTCCGATGGCAAAAAGTTTTATTAAAGCCATGCCCGCAACGAATCCGCCGATGTGCGCCGCATAAGCCACGCCGCCTTCGCCCGCCGGAGACATAAATCCGAGAACGATTTGATAAACGATCCATAAACCGAGCGCGACATAAGCCGGAACGGTCGTAATAATTCTGAAAATCAGTGCGCGGACTTTTTTGGTCGGGAACATCAGCATATAACCTCCGAGAACGCCGGAAATCGCGCCGGACGCGCCGAGCATCGGGATTATCGAATCGGGTCCCATAATAATTTGTCCGAGCGCGGCGGCGAGTCTGCAGACGAGATAGAAAATGGCGTAGCGGACGTGTCCGATCAGGTTTTCGATATTATCGCCGAAAATCCACAAAAACAGCATATTTCCAAAAATATGACTGAAACCTCCGTGCATAAACATCGAACTCAAAAGATTAAAATAAATGCCGAACGGCGCGGCGTAATTCGGAATCTGCGCCGTCTGTCCGCCCGAATTTATAACCTGCAATCCGGTCAGATCAATGCCGGTCGTGACTTCTTTCGGCACGAGTGAAAAAGCGTATGTAAAATGTTCGTTTGAGCCGATCTGCTGAAAAAGCACGAAAACCAAGACGTTTATGCCGATAATAATGTAATTGACATACGGCGTAATTACGCGGTCTGAATTGTCGTCGCTGATTGGAAACATCTGTTAAAATCTCCTCGATTCGATTAAATTAATTTTCAGTTTGATTAGTTCTAAATCTTTTAATCGGAATTATACACTTTTTACCCGCTTTGTGAATAATTTTTTACACTTTCTTAAAGCTGCATTTTTCATATTTTGAAGATTTGCTCAACTTGCTATTTTCAAATCGTTTTTTTAAAGTCAAAGTATTGAAGTTTTACTATTTTAACAGTCAGGAGTCTTTGTAAATAATGCACAAAATTACTGCGGAAACCGCAAATGGTCAGACTGCTTTTGAAGCTGAACCGGACAGAAAACTCGTTTTATGTCTTGAAGATAACGGAATTGACATTCTGCATCGCTGCGGCGGAAATGCACGCTGTACGACGTGCCGCGTCGAAATTTTAGCGGGCGATCCGGGCGAAATCGGCGAACCCGAAAAAGCGATTCTTGCAACGAAAACCGATCTCGGCGATCACACACGGCTTTCGTGTCAGGTTCGTGTTAACGATGATCTGCACGTCAAAGTTGTCAGGCAAGCCAGCGTCGAAGGAATTGACGCGGGCGGAAGACCTGTCGAATAAGGTTTGAATCAGAAAAATACTTGATAGAACTAAGGAGTAAAGAAAAATTATGTTTGAAAAATTAATTAATGTAGAAAATTTTGAAACTGCCGAAGCGCATTGTGATGGTCCGTGCGGGGTTTACGATCCGGCACAAGCGCGTATCGAAGCCGAATCGGTTTTGATGTTGACGAAGAAAATTCTCGATCTGAAAAAACCGGACGGAAGTGACGAAAAAGCGAGCGTCGCGTATCAGAACACGCTGACGCGCTTTATCGCTATCAAGGAAGAACGCGCGGATTTGGCGAAACACCATATTCTCGTTTTGTGGACGGACTTTTTCAAACCGGAACATCTCGAAAAATATCCCGATCTGCACGAAACTTTTTGGCAAGCGGCGAAGCTCTGCTCGTCCTGCAAACAGGAAATCAGCCTCGAACACGCACAGGAATTGATGGATAAAATCAAGAAAATCCACGAAATGTTCTGGGAAACGAAAGGCAAAAACGTCGAATGGTATATGGCGAGCCAGTAAAACGGCGAAAAGTTTGTAAAATTAAAATGAGCGGTGAGTTTATTAAACTTACCGCTCATTTTGCATTTCACCTCTGCCGCCGAAAGCGCGAACGATAAAACAATCCTCTTTCAAAAGTAATAAAAACTCGTGTTACAATTATCGCTAGATAAAATATATTTATAAAGGAATTAATTATGCCGAAAACAAAAGAAAAAGCATCAGAAAACAAAGCAAAAGTTGAGCGTTGGGAAGGAGAAACCTTAAATCCCGTAACGACAAAAAGACCGGAACGAAAAATGAGTTTTGAGGGTGTTTCCTTGGAACCCGTTGAACGTCTCTACACCGAAGCCGACACGGAAAACATTGATTTCGACGCGGAAGTCGGTTTTCCCGGCGAATTTCCATACACGCGCGGGATTCACCCGACGGGTTATCGCGGAAAACTCTGGACGATGCGCCAGTTTGCGGGTTTTTCTTCGCCGGAAGAGACGAATCAGAGATTTAAATATTTAATGGCGCAAGGTCAGACCGGACTTTCGGTGGCGTATGATTTGCCCGCATTGATGGGTTTGGACGCGGATTCACCGTTGAGCGAAGGCGAAGTCGGCAAATGCGGCGTGGCGGTTTCGTCGTTTGCTGATTTTGAAGCTTTGTTTGACGGAATCAGTCTGGAAGACGTGACAGTTTCGCAGACGATCAATGCTCCGGCGTGGATTTTTCTGGCGTTTTATTGTGCGCTTGCCGAAAAACAGGGCGCGGATTTTAATAAAATTTCCGGCACACTGCAAAACGATATTTTGAAGGAATATATCGCGCAGAAGGAATGGATATACCCGATCAAACCGGGAATGAAGTTGGTCGTTGACACGATGGAATTTTGCGCCGAACATCTGCCGAAATATAATCCGATTTCCGTTTCGGGTTATCACATCCGCGAAGCCGGTTCGACGGCGTTGCAGGAACTCGCGTTCACTTTGCGCGACGGCGTGGAATATGTACAATACGGCGTTGAACGCGGAATGGACGTTGACGAATTCGTGCCGCGCATCTCGTTTTTCTTTAACGCGCACAACGACTTTTTCGAGGAAATCGCCAAATATCGTGCCGCCCGAATCGTCTGGGCGAAAACGATGCGCGACCGTTTCGGCGCGAAAAATCCGAAGACGATGCAGATGCGTTTTCACACGCAAACCGCCGGAGTTTCATTGACGAGTCAACAGCCGCTTATCAACATTGCACGAGTTGCGATTCAGGCACTTGCCGGAGTTCTCGGCGGCACACAATCTCTGCACACCGACGCATACGACGAAGCGTTGGCACTTCCGACCGACGAAGCCGCGTTGATCGCGCTTCGCACACAGCAGATCATCGCCGAAGAAACCGGCGCGGCAAACACGGTTGACCCGCTCGGCGGCAGTTGGTATCTCGAATCTCTGACCAAGAAAATGGAAGAAGGCTGTTTCGATTATTTCGACAAAATTGACGGTTTCGGCGGAATGGTCGAAGCCATCGAAGCTGGTTTCCCGCAGAGAGAAATTCAGGAATCGGCGTATCAATACCAAAAATCCGTCGAACGCCGCGAACAAACCATCGTCGGCGTAAATAAATACGCGATGGAAAACGAGATTTCCACCACCAACATTCTAAAAATTGACGAAAACGTCCGCGATCACCAACTCGAACGCTTAGAAACCGTCAAACAAAAACGCGACGAAGGCGCAGTCGCCAACGTCCTCGAAAAACTAAAAAAAGGCGCAAAAGAAAATGTAAATCTAATGCCTTTGACAATCGAAGCGGTCAAAGAATACGCCACCGTCGAAGAAATCTGCACGGCGTTAAGAGATGTTTACGGCATTTATGAAGAACCGGCTTTTTAGTTCATTGAAGTTATGACATTTTTATGACAAAGATTTATTCATATGTTTTAAGATACGATGATGGAGCAGCACCAAATCCATTTTGGGGAATATGTACCTTAACGATTTGCAAGCCTGCAATTAGAAGAAATGCTCAAATCGGGGATTGGATAGTTGGAACTGGTTCTAAAAATGCCAAGTGTAATGACGGAAACATTTATGATCTATCAGACAGTTTAGTTTATGCGATGAAAATAAGCGATATAAAAACTTTGGAAGATTACGATATTTTTTGCAAAAACTCTTTGCCCAATAAAATTCCTAACTGGAGGACAGCCGATTGGCGACTTCGTATGGGGGATTGTATTTATGATTATTCAAATGGATTAAATCCAAGATTGAGAAAAAGTGTTCATAAAGAAAATGAGCGTAAAAAAGATTTAAGTGGAATCAATTCTTTACTTTCTGATCATTTTTATTATTTTGGGGAAGAGGCAAGGTTAATACCATTTGAACTTAAAGGAATTATAAAAGAAAATCAAAATCACAAAAAAATAGAAGATGAATCAATCATTAAAGATTTTGAAAATTGGATCAAACAGTTTGAGAAAAACAAAATCTACGCTGATCCACAAATGCGTTCACTTTTCGATAGAAAAACAAATGATAAAGTAGTTATGGCTTGCTCTAAACAACATTTAGAAGAAGATAAAATTGAAACAGAAGAAACAATTTGCTGATTTTGGAAACAAAATTATGTTAGTTGAATTTTTATCTCACGAAAAGAAAAACTATGAATAGTATTTCGGAAATATGGATTAACAGCAAAGAGACTTTTGACTCAAAATCGCTCTCACAAATTTTGTCTTTTGCAGGTGACGGCAAACTAAAAGACAACAATACAACTTCGAATGAATTCCGAGAATTGCTCGATCAAGTTCCGTTTGAACTTTTGAAACAATTCTCTGAAAACTGCCTTACGGAAAAATTTGAAGATAGTGGTTTTGCGCTTCAAGATGTTATCAATCAAATCGGCTCAAGATTAGGTTTTGATGTAACGAACGGACTTTATCGAGGTAGAAGAAACGAAATTGGTTACGATGGGATTTGGAAATCAAACGAAGATTTCAGCATTATTGTCGAAGTGAAAACAACCGACGCTTACCGAATAAATTTAGACACGATTGCTGAATATCGAAATAAGTTGATTGAACAAAGACAAATCAACAAATCAAACTCATCAATTTTAATAATTGTCGGAAGACAAGATACAGGCGATCTTGAAGCACAAATCAGAGGTTCGCGTCACGCTTGGGACATTAGACTTTTAAGCACTGATTCACTTTTACAGTTACTAGCGTTAAAAGAAAAACTCAACGACACAAAAACAATTCAGCAAATCAATGAATTATTAAAACCCAAAGAATATACAAGAATCGATAAGTTGATCGATTTAATTTTTCTAACTTCAAAAGATTTAGAAATTGAAGATTCCGCAGAATCCGAAGAAGTTTTTGAAGAAGAAAGCGAAACGATTCAAAAAGATTTAAATCACACTAAAGCAACTCCGGTAACTTTTCACGAAGAATGTTTAGAAAAAATTCAATCCAAATTAGGAATAAATTTAATAAAACAAACTCGTGTTTCATATTCTAATAAAGACAAATCTGTTGGATTAATCTGTGCTATTTCAAAACCACATAAGCAGGGACAATTTGAAAAATTTTGGTTTGCATTTCACCCACATCAACAAGAGTTTCTTGAGCAATTTGAAAATGCTTTTGTCGCTTATGGATGTAGTTCACCTCAAAATACAATATTAATTCCATTTGAAACTTTTAAGCCTTTTGTAAAAAATTTATGGACAACAAATAAAGATCGTATGTATTGGCATATTGTTATACATAAAAGACTGGATAAATTTTTGCTCGCTCAACCTGTAATTGAAAGAGGTTCAACAGTTGATATTACGGAATTCAAGATTTGATAAAATAAATAATGGAAACGATGAGTAATTTACAACTCGAACTTTTGCGGCTTTACGGCAATGGCGTTTCGGATGAAAGTTTGCGCGAGATAAAAGCGATTCTCGCCAAATATTTCGCCGACAAAGCAACCGACGCGATAGACAAAGTTTGGGACGGAAAAAACTTGACCGAAGAGGATATGAATCGCCCGGCGAATGAACACGACTGCGCTGAAAATGGTTGAAAGGACTGAACACGGAGAAGAGCGGCACGAAGATATTGAACGCCCGACGAGTGAAGCCGAACAGGATAAGGCGGCGGCTTCGGAAATATATTTTGACATCGAATCGGAGTATTATGTTTTTGTCGGCGAGAAAGGTCGAACGCATATTTTTACTTTGAAAGGTCTGCATCATACGAGTTTTCGGACGACAAAACGAAACCGCTTGGAGCGTCGGCAATCGGGTAAATGGGAAAAAGTTGATCGTTCAAACTTGCCTGAGGATTTGAAATAACATTATGGAAATTATAAACACGAAAAATATCGCATCGGTAGAATTAGCGGAAGTTTTGGTTTCCGCCGACGAGATCGGAGTTTATCAAACGGCTTTGGATTTAGTTTTATCGCAAATGTCCGAGAGCGAAATTGAAAATAAATTCGGCGCAACACGCGATGAGATGGAAGGAATTTTGGAAGATTTGCGGCAAGCATTGAAAACTTGTGCTGAAAATCAATTAGAACCTGCCTTAGCTTAGACAATAAACTTTTAACTTTAATGAAGCCGCAATTTTTCCCGACACAAGAAGATTTCCGCAAATGGCTTGAGGGAAATCACGACAAGGAAACCGAGATCATCGTCGGTTTTTATAGAGTCGGTTTGGGCAAAAATTATATGAATTGGTCGGAAGCGGTGGATCAGGCGATTTGTTTCGGTTGGATTGACGGAATTCGGCGCAAGATTGATGAGGAAAGTTATTCGAATCGGTTTACGCCGCGCCGCGCCGGGAGCAATTGGAGCGCGGTCAATATCGAGAAAGTTCGCGTTTTGACCGAAAAAGATTTGATGAAATCTGCGGGAGTTGCGGCTTTTGAGAAGCGCGACGAGAAAAGATCGGTGGTTTATGCTTATGAAAACGAAGCGAAAGAATTTTCCGAAGCGTTTGAAAAACGATTTAAGGCGAACGAAAAGGCTTGGGAATTTTTTGAAAAACAGGCGAATTGGTATAAAAAGCAAAAGATTACTGGGTGATGTCGGCAAAGCAGGAAGCAGCACGGAAAAGACGGCTTGAAAGATTGATCGGTGAAAGCGAAGCGGGAAAAAGAGTTTAGCGAAACTATACTCTGATTTGACCGGAATTGTTACGATTTAACTAATTTAAGAAACACAACACATAAAACTATTTTCTGTTTTCATCTGAAATAAAAAATCAAAAAGTAGATTATTCAATTTAACAAAGACGGGACGTTTGTGCGTCTTTGTGCTATATTTACAACAATTATAAGGAAGTGACGTTTTAACGTCAGAAGTTTTTTTAATGATTAACTCCTCTGTAAAGATCAAAATTATTTCACTATCGGTTTTGGTGGTTTTGACGGCGTTTGCGTCTTGGTATTTTCACTGGGAAGATGTTCATACATATTACAATGCGGGAATATCGCTTTTGAAAGGGCGTGTTGATTTGTATTCGCCGGATTTTGCAGACAGTCAGGTAATGGATTATCGTTATCCGCCTTTTTTTCTGTTTGTTTTTGCGCCGCTCAGTCTTTTGTCTTACGGAACTGTAAAATTTATCTGGCTTTGGCTGAATATCTTAACGGGTTTTTTTGCAACACGGGCGATTTGGCGCGGTTATGAAATCATTACGAAAAAGCAGATGCGGCTCGCGCTCGTTTTGGCTTTGTCGTTTGCCGTTTCGGCGAAATATTTTTTTATGCTGTTTCAGCATTTTAACGCGCATCTGCTGATTCTCGGTTTGGTTTTCGGCTCGTTTTATTTAGTTCTCAAAAATCGTCCGCTGCCTGCCGCTGCGATGATGGCTGCGGCGATTACTTTCAAACTCGTTCCGGTTTTGCTTTTGCCGTATTTCGTTTTGAAAAAACAGTGGAAATTTTTAGCCGCGACCGTAATTTGCATCATTGTTTTCAATCTTCTTCCGGCGTTGCATTTCGGCGCGTCTTTGAACACGCGAATTTTAAACGATTGGTATAACCACGTAATGGTCAACAATGAATTTCACGAAACGAACGGTCCGATAAATATTTCGTTAAAAGGACAATTGGAGCGCGTTTTAACTGAAATTGATTATTCAAAGCGGGAAACCGACACCGAATATGAAAATGTTAATATTGCCAATTTGAATAAATCACAAACCGAACTTATATGGAAAATTTCCGGTTTTTTAATTTTTGCGGCGACAGGTTTTTTTATCTGGTATTGCGCCCGTTTAAGAGGAAAAAATAAACAAATTTTCTCGGATTTCGATTCTCTGGCTTATTACGAATTCGGCTTGATGGTTTGCTTAATGCTGATCGTCGCGCCGCGCTCGAACGGTTATTATTTTACGGCGTTATTTTTTCCGCTTGTGCCTTTGATTTATACGATTTTACAAAAAAAATCAAAGATCAATATTGCGGCAATCGGTCTTATAATTTTAGCAACAATAATTTTACCTCTGTATCCCGGAAGGCTCGCGCAGAGATATTTGCTGGTTTTCGGAATTGATTTTTACGCCGCTTTTATTTTGTGGTTCGCGTTGGCTTATAATTTGATAAGAGAAAGTTCAACGGCGAAATTTAATTTGGAATAGGCTGGAATGCGGCGAAATTGCTTGAGTTTGATTCGGACAGAATTATAATGCGCTTCAAGTTTTTTTAGAAAATTTCGCTCGATTTTCAGCCCGATGGTTGACTAAATAATGATGATAAATATTTTAAGAACAAATTCGGAAAATGAAGATTTCCGCGAACTCGTCAAACTGCTCGACGCTGATCTGGCGGTTCGTGACGGCGATGAACATTCGTTTTACGCGCAGTTTAACAAGATCAACAAGATCAGCGAAGTGGTCGTGGCTTATGAAAATGAAAAAGCTGTCGGCTGCGGCGCGTTTAAGAAATACGAAGCAGGCACGGCGGAAATTAAAAGAATGTATGTGCGCGAAGAAAGTCGCGGGCGCGGAATTGCCGCTAAAATTTTGGAAGAACTCGAAAACTGGGCGAAGGAATTGAATTTTACGGAATTTGTTCTTGAAACAGGTTTGAAACAGCCCGAAGCGATCAAACTTTATCAGAAAAGCGGTTATGAAATTATTCCGAATTACGGGCAATACGAAGGTATCGAAAACAGCGTCTGTATGCGAAAATCAATTGAATAAATTAAAGCAATGAATATATCGAGCAAATTTACAATTTTACAAAAGTTTTCATTTGCGCTGATCTTTTGTTTCGTCGCCGGAATTTCGACGGCTCACGCGCAACTGAAATTGGCAGAAATATTTTCCGATCACGTCGTTTTACAGCGTCAAAAACCGATTCCGGTTTGGGGTTGGGCGAATCCGAATGAAAGTGTAACTGTTTCGCTCGGCGGACAAAATAAAACTGCGAACGCCGACGCGAGCGGGAAATTTACGGTTACTTTTGCGCCGTTGAAAGCGAGCGGCGAGCCTTTGGAATTGAAAGTTGCGGCAAAATCGGGAAATTTGACAGTCAAAGATGTTTTGATCGGCGAAGTCTGGCTGTGTTCGGGACAATCGAATATGGAATTTACCGTTAAACAAGCCGACAATTTTGCCAATGAAAAGAAAGATTCGGATTATCCGATGATTCGGCAGTTTTACGTCGAACACGTCGTCGAACCCGCGCCGCAGAAGGATTTGAAATCGGGCGATTGGAAGGCGAGTTCGCCGGAAACGGTCGGCGATTTTACGGCGGTCGGTTTCTTTTTTGCGCGTGATGTTTATAAGAAATTGAAAGTTCCGGTCGGGTTAATTCATTCGTCGTGGGGCGGTTCGCAGGTCGAAAGCTGGATTTCAAAGGAAGGAATGATTTCTTCGGACGAACTGAAAAGTTACGGCGAAAATCTGCCGAATGATTGGGCGGGATTTGATGCTTTGCTCGAACGAAATGTGAAACGCGCAACGCTCGGAAATGCGGACGCGAATCCGACAGTTTTCGATGAGAAAAAGTATCTTGCGGCTGACTTTGACGTTTCAAAATGGGTAACGAGCGATCCGATCGGGCAATGGGATTGGAAAGGTATCTGGTCGTGGCGCGGCAACGGTTTTTTTGCGCGTGATGTCGAAATTCCTGCAAATTTTGTCGGACAGGAAACGATTCTCGGTTTGGCGGAAAGCAACAGTTATAACGAAATTTATATCAACGGCAAGCAAGTTTTTTCGGGAATCACGAAAGGCAAACGTGAAATTAAATTGCCGCAAAATAGTTGGAAAAGTGGAAAGAATCGGCTCGTCGTGAAGATGAACAAAGCCATCGAACCCGAATGGTTCGGTCTCGGTTTTCAAGGTTCGGCGGACGATGTTTTTGTGAAAACGGTGGACGAAAAAATTCCGCTCGGCGATTATAAATGGAGATTGATGCCGGCTTTTGCCGAACCGCACACTTACGCGCATTCGAGCAACAATGCGGGAACGATAATTTACAACGCGATGATCGCGCCGCTCGTGCCGTTTGCGATGCGCGGCGTGCTTTGGTATCAAGGCGAAACAAATGCGGGGCGTTCGTATCAATATCGCAAAACTTTTCCTTTGATGATCGAAGACTGGCGCAAAAAATGGGGCGACGATTTTTATTTTTACTTTGTTCAATTGTCGAGTTACGGCGCGAATCAGGACAGCAATGTTGGAAGCGGTTGGGCGGAATTGCGCGAGGCGCAGACAATGACATTGAGCTTGCCGAAAACAGGAATGGCGGTGACGACCGACATCGGAAACGCGAACGATATTCACCCGACGAACAAACAAGATGTCGGACATCGTCTGGCGGCGAACGCTTTGAAACAAACTTACGGAATGGATATTCCGTTTTCGAGTCCGATGTTCGATGCGGCGAAATTTGAAAACGGAAAAGCGATCATTTCGTTCAAATTCGCTGACGGTGGTTTGATGGCGAAAGACAAATTCGGTTATGTTCGCGGTTTTGAAATCGCGGGCGCGGACAAGAAATTCTATTACTCAAAAGCCGAAATTTCGGGCGACAAAGTTATTGTTTCAAACGAAAACGTCAAAAATCCGGTCGCCGTTCGTTATGCGTGGTCGGACGCGCCGACGGACGCGAATCTTTATAATTCGGCGGGATTTCCCGCATCACCTTTTCGCACGGACGATTGGAAAGGCGTAACAGTTGAAAACAAATTCAGGTAAAATTTGTTTTTTGCGATTATTTTAAAATTAATTTTGGAAAGCTAAATTAGTAAATAAAAATCATTTTTACAATTTGATGTTTTCAGAAATTTTTATTTTCCCGTCTGTTTCATATAAACGGCACAGCGGAGTTTCAAAATCGTGATAGAAAAGACACAGCCAATTTTCTTTTATCGCTGTCGGCAAAATCTTTTTCTTGAATTCCAGAGTTTCCGTCGGAAACAGATCATAACCCATAATCCACGGCAGGGAAATGTGCGCGATCGTCGGAATCAGATCGGCAAAACCGTAGAGAATTTCGCCGCCGCGATTTAATTTCCAAGTCTGCATCGTTTCATTATGTCCGCGAAATTGTTCGATAGTTAAACCTTCGACGGCTTCATAAGTTGCATTTTTTGTTTCCAGTTGCCCGTTTTCAATTAGCGGTCGCCAATTTTCGGAAAGATAACTCGCTCTATCGCGTTCGTGCGGATTTTCCGCCGCATTTAATTCGGCTTCGGAAACAAAATAACGAGCATTCGGAAATTGCGGAATTGTTCGTTTATTTTCAACTTCGTCGGTAATTACCGTATTTCCGCCCGCGTGATCGAAATGCAGATGCGTGTTGATGACGATAGTAATTTCGTCCGGCGTTGCGCCCGTTTTTTCAAACAGCGTTTCGGCAAAGGATTTTTGACGGAAAATGCCGTACATTTTCGTTTCTTTTTCTGTCCATTTTTCGCCGATTCCGGTTTCGATCAGAATTTTTTCTTTGCCTGTGTCAATGAAGATACAATTCATCTGCAATTTTATGCGATTTTTTTCATCGGGCGGACATTTTCTTTCCCACAAAACGCGCGGCACAACGCCGAACATCGCGCCGCCGTCAAGAAGAAATTCCGTGTCGGGAATAATTTCTATTCTGTAATCGCCGATTAACATAATAAAAAATGGATAACGAATAATTTAGTCAAATTTCTCGTTATCCATTTTCTTTGTACTGTCCAGATTGTTATTTCTTAGGCTGTGGCTTTTTCGCTTCCGGTGCTTCCGGTTTCGGCGGCGGCGGCGGCGTATCCGCGCCCGGAGGCATTTGCATATTTTCCGGCATCATCGGCGGAGTTTCCGGCATATCGGGAACTTTGATGTCGAAATCTTCAGCGACCGCGACCGGATTATGTTCTTTGATTTCTTCGAGAACTTGATCGGCTTTTTCCTTTTCGAGTTTTCCGCGAATATAATCTTCGACCGGCATTTCACGCGCCGCCGGATTTTCCGGGTCTTTTACCAAAGTCGAAATCAGGATATGACGCGCGTCGAAAGAACGTGTCGGTTTTCCGTCCGCTCCGGGTTTTTCGCCGAGTTTTTCTAATTTGATAATATGATAACCGAATTTTGTTTCAACCGGTTGATCGGCGACATCTCCAGGTTTAAGCGAAAACGCCGTCTGCTCGAATTCCGGCACGAACGAACCTTCCGTTATTCCTTCGTAAAGACCGCCTTTATCTTTACTTCCGGGGTCTTCGGAAAATTCTTCGGCTAATTTTGCGAAATCCTCACCGTTTTTAACTCTTTGTAAAATCTCGTCGGCTTTAACTTTAGCGGCGGCTTTTTTGTCGAGTTCGGGATGTTGTATCAAGTAAGTTTTAATATCTTCGTCATTAACCTTAACTTTTTCAGCCAAAGTTTTTTGATACATTTTGGCTAAAAACTGAGCTTTTTGAAGTTTGGTTTGCAGTTCAACTTTGCGTTCAAACTTGCTCCATTCATCACGTATATTTTCGTCGCCTTTCGATGCTTGAATTTTGTCTAACGCTTCTTTGTAATAAATGCGCGTTTTGGCGACGAAATCGCGTGCTTGTTTCAATTGATCTTCAGGAATTTCTTTCGGCACATTCATCCCGTTCATTTTCATCAGACCGATTTTCGAATCAACCCATTTTTGAAATAACGCTTCTCTGCCGGCTTTTGAATTTTTATCAAATCCCAAATAGTCGAGAAAAGTCGCCGGTTCACCTTCATAAAACTGGTCAACGCGGTCTTCGCCGATCATACTGAGCGGCGGCATCGAACCGGCATTTTCTTGATTGATCTTTTGATCATAATTGATTGCCATAACCGAAATTTCCATATCTTCGAGTTCGCGCTTGACGTTAATATCAGAGGCAACTCCATCGCGCTCGGCTTGTGCGGCGAGTGAAAATATCTCTTTTATATTATTGGCGATTTCTTTTTTTGCTTCCGGGTCATTGGCAATTTGCCTTAGCTGCATCGGGTCTTGATCTTCGAGAATTAATTCCATATCTTCTTTAGAAAGATTTTCAACAACCGGAGCATGTGCGCCGTCGCTGTTTTTCCAGAAAACGAGACCGATGCCGATGAGTAGTATTATGCCTATTAAAATTATGCCTTTAGTTAAAGTATTCAATTTATTCTTACCTCTTTTTTTATGCGTGTTTTTTATTTCAAATTGTTTTTATATCAATTAAAAACCCTTTTTGTAAAATCTGATTAAAACGTGCGAAAGAAAACTCTGACATCAGAGTTTTCTTTCGCACGTTTTAATCATTTTTCTTTAGGAGCATCCGCAGGCGGAGTTTTAGGTTGCGGTTGCGGCGCACCCGGCGGCGGTTGCATAATTTGTTTTTGCATCTGCATTTTCAATTGTTGTTCGTCAACCGGCGGAATCGTAAAATCCTCAGGAACATCAATCGGATTATTAACTTTTATTTCGTCCAAAACCTTGTCTTGTTTTTCCTTTTCAAGTTGAGTTTTTGCATATTCTTTCGGCGGCATCGGACGTGCCATCGGATTTTCCGGGTCTTTGAATCCGGTTGCGATCAAGACGTGGCGAACATCATAAGTTTCCTGTTCTTTGCCGTCTTCACCTTTTTTCGTGCCTTTTTTAATCAACTTGATAATGTGATAACCGAATGGAGTTTCGACAAGATTTTCGGTGAATTTTCCGGGTTCAAGCGCGAGTGCGGCGTTTTCAAATTCCGGCTGAAACATTCCTTTCGTAACGCCTTCGTAAAGCCCGCCTTTATCTTTGCTTCCCGGGTCTTCCGAATATGTTTTGGCTAATTCAGCAAAATCTTCGCCGGCTTTTGCTTTTGCCAGAACTTCTTCGGCTTGTTTTTTCTTCGCCGCTGAATTATCTATTTCCGGATGAGATTGCAGATAAGCCGCAACATCTTCGTCCGTCACCTTCATTTTATCTTCCAAAACTTTTTGCGAATAAAGGCGCGCCATAAACTGCGCTTGCTGCAATTTGACCTGAAAATTTACTTTTTGCCAGAACTCGTCGCCCAATTCACCGGCTTTTTGTTTGGCTTCATTGTAATAAATTCTGGTTTTAGCAAAATAATCACGCGCCTGTTTCCGCTCTTCATCGGAAATTTGGCGGTCTTGCGGCATTGTATTGCTAGCTTTTAACATCTCGATTTTTGAATTAAGAAAAGTGTCAAACGCCGTCTCACGCGCCGCCGCCGAATTTCCGCCGAGTCCGATACTGTCCATAAAACTCTGCGAACCGTCCGAACCGTTCCAAAAATTATTTACCTGATCTTCGGTAATCAAACCCATCGGCGGTCCGGCTCCGGCGGACTTATTTATTTCTTTGTCGTAAGACAATGCAATTGTTTCGAGTTCGATATTGGCGAGTTCGCGCCGCGAACCAACGTCATTGCCCAAACCGTCCTTATTTGCTTGATTTGCAATGGCGAAAACGTTTTTGAAATTGTCCGTCAGTTTCTTTTTCTCTTCCGGATTATCCGATAACTGCTTGAGCATCATCGGATTCGCGTCTTTTATCAAAGCCTCGATGCTCGCTTTATCAACACTTTTTACAGGCTGATAGCCAGGAAGTCCGCTGTTATATTTGTAAAAACCGAACGCCATTCCGCCAAGCACCAAAACCAGCAAAGCGACGAGAATCATCATTGCTGAATTACTTTTTTTCGATTCCGGTTTAACGTCGTCTCTGGCTTTTTTCGAAGGCGTTACAGTTTTAGTTTCTTTTTCAGCCGCGTCTTCAAAAGCCGATTCTTCAAACGGCGAATCAATTGTTTCGTCTGATACAATTTCATCGGAGGATTCGATTTTCTCGTTATCTCCAATGGTTTCAATATGTTCGTTATTATCAAAATCCGAAGATTCGAGATTTTCTTTGTTTTCGTTTTCCATTGTTTATATTAATTAACTTCCCAAACTATTATTTATTTTCCTGAACTAATTCGAGCAAAACTCCGTTCGCCGATTTCGGATGAACGAACGCGACCAAACAGCCTTCCGCCCCGATTCGCGGTTTTTCGTCTATTAAACGCACACCTTCGCTTTTAAGTTTCGCCAGCGACGCTTCGATGTCTTCTACTTCGACGGCGATATGATGAATTCCACCGCCGCGTTTTTCCAAAAATTTCGTGATCGGTGAATCTTCCGATGTCGGCTCAAGCAATTCGATACGAGTTTCGCCGATCGGCAGCATCGCAACGCGTACTTTCTGATCTTCGACCGTTTCCGTATGGACGTTTTCCAATCCCAAAGCGTTCGCCCAAAATTTTAACGCTTCGTCAATTCCTTCGGTGGCGATTCCGAGATGATTTATTTTCATATTTCGATTATCTCAAACTGTGCATTGTTGATTCCTTCAAAATTGTAATTCTTAGCAAATTCAATGACATTTTCAAGCGATTCATTTTTATGCCAAGTCGTAATCATAAAAAAATCTCTATCTTCTCCAAATCCAATGAAAAGTTCATCCATAATATCGTGCCAAAGTTCACAATCTTTTCCGACAGTACAAAATAACAGGATTTTTTTATCAATCAGATTATTCAATAATTCGATATTACTTTCAGAATATCCGTTTTTAGAATTTAAGATTACTTTTTTTGAGGTTATACTCATTAAGCCTAATCATCTTACATTTCCAAGATACCGATTAAAATTCTCATAATTTCTTCCAAATTTGTTGGCAAAACAAACAGCCGAATATCTTGATGAACAATTTTAGTTTGCCGGTCGAGTTTACCGAAACGCCATTCTTCGCCGGTCGTGACTGCGCCGTAAATCACCGGTTTCTCGGAAACTTCCGCTTTATCAATTGCGATCATTTCAACAGCGAGTTGTGTAAAACCGCGAGTCAGATCTGATTGTTTGGCTTCGGCAATCACCAAATTCTTCTCTTTTTTTAACAAATAATCAAACGACCCGCGCAGTTGATGATTATATTCGAACCAGTATTCCGAACGTAACTTTGATTGCGTAATATGTCGAACTTCCGACAAAATCGGTGCAAGCAAAAATTCGCGTCTGGTTAATTCGTTTTCAAGACTGATATGAATCAAATGCTCTTTTAGTCGCGCTTCTAAAGTTTCAAAATTGACAATTTCTTTATTTGACGAAGGCAATTCAAGACTTTCGTTGGTTTTTGAATAACCGAAATAATTCAAAATGTCTTCAGTGCTGGCGCGAAGTTTAAAATAGTCTGAAAAAGTTAATGATTGTTCCGGTGAAATTATCGGTCTGTTCATAACTATTTTAAAATTTCCTCGATCGCCGAATATGGATCGTTTTTCTTTTCCGCAATTTCTAATGCCAATTTTTCAATTGTGTCTTTCGTTCCGTCTCGTTTCAAAACATCGGCGAGAAGTTTTTCCTGCAAAAGTTCGAGCAAACGCCATTTGGCAATCGCCACTCGTCTTTCGAGATTTTTCCCGCTTTTTTGAAATTCGTCATAACTTTCGATGGATTTCGACAAATCTTCGATGCCTTTGCTTTCGGTCGCAATCGTTTTGACAATCGGCGGATTCCAGAAATCGGGACGATGTGCGAGACTTAAAAGTGATTCGAGTTCCTTTTCAGTTCGCAAAACGCCTTCGCGGTCAGCTTTGTTGATGACGAAAACGTCACCGATTTCCATAATTCCGGCTTTAATCGCCTGAATATCGTCGCCCATTCCGGGAACGAGAACGACGACCGAAACGTCCGCCGTTTTAACAATCTCGACTTCGTCTTGCCCGACACCGACTGTTTCGACAATGACTTTATCAAAACCGGCAGCGTCTAAAATCGCTACAGCGTCAACCGTCGCGCGTGACAAACCGCCGAGATTTCCGCGCGTCGCCATCGAACGAATAAAAACATTATTGTCGAGTCCTAGAGTCTGCATCCGAATTCTGTCGCCGAGAATCGCGCCGCCGGAAAAAGGACTTGACGGATCAACGCAGACAATGCCGATTTTTTCGCCTCTTTCTTTATAATAAAGTGCGAGTTTATCAACAAGCGAAGATTTTCCCGCGCCAGGTGAACCTGTAATACCGATAATTACTGCGTTTCCCGTTCTGGGAAATACGGCTTTCATAATCTCAGCAGCTTCGTTTGTCGCATTTTCAACTTTTGTTATAGCACGAGCGACAAAACGCGGTTCGCCTTTGAATAATTTTTCGAGTAATTCAGCGTTGTTCATTAATTCTGTTGAAAACAGCCGGAAACCTTTTTATTAACGGCTTTTTCGTAAGAAGTGATTTTCTCATTTTTTTTATGAATTGCAAACCAATTATAAAATTCTTATTAAAATATGTTTGCTTTTAATACATACACAAACTTCAATTTATGTTTTCCGCAAACTAAAAATAAATAAAATATGGCGTAAAGCTTGAAGATCACGCACTTTAAACATCTTTGGCACACGTCTTGCGATAATGCTGAACAGTTGCGAGGAATTGAAAATGAAAAAAATTACTAATCTGTTAACAATTAAATCATTACTTTTAGTTTTATTTATATCTTTCACAAACGTATCGGCAATGAGTAATACGGATGTTAATTCGCCGAAAACCGTAGTTGAGAAAAGTTATACCGTTGCGGTCAAGCATATTAAGACAGAGTTGCAAAATACATTTAATGACAAATCGGTTGACTTCAAATTGACGAATTTGCGCCAAGACAAAGTTGATCAAAAAAATATACAGGTTGAAGGTGAAGGATTAGCAGTTTTTACAGTTAAGCAAGATAACATTCCGCTTCATTTCAGTTTTTCGACAGATACAAACGGCGTAACAGTAACAAATCTAGATTATGAATTTCTTGAGGCAGATGTTGCCCCAACAGCGACAAATTCAAATGACACGCCGGATAAAGTCGAATCAACCTTGGTCCGTGAAATTATGAAGCAAATTCATAATGATTACAAAACAACTGAAATCGTAATCGCAATTGATGATTTTCAAAAAGTTGATCCGCAAACAAATATATATCAAGGTTCAGGCGAAGTTAGAGTTGGCGGTATGATCTGGAAACAGATTGATTTCAAAATAAAATTGGACGACAATAATGAAAAAGCGAAGGTCGTAAATTACAAAATTGAAAAATAATTGAAAGTTTAATTTTCTTAATTGATTCTTGAATAAAAGCGGACTGATATTTTCAGTCCGCTTTTATTTTTTTGATGAGAAAAGTTTTCGGCTTTGTGATAAAAGAAGAAATTAGTCGTAGATGTCGCTAAAATTGCACAGGAAAAGCAAATATCATAAATTGTAAAACACAACTGTATTTTCTATTTTGAAATTTTTAATTGCTTGTAAAATCCCATAAAAAGCACTCTTAATAAATAACTTATTCTACTCAGATTTAAATTTGAGTCTGAACAAAAAAGATGACAAACACTGTTGGCTTGTGTTAATCTTTTACTGTGTTTAATCACGCTTTCCGCAAACTTCCATAATCTAAAACAAATAAGCTATTAATTCACAATCAAAATTTATTTAAAATGGAAAAATTAAACGAATATTTGCAGACATTGCTTTCGACATCAAGTTACGAACTCCATCTCGAACCCAATAAAAATCCGTATCTGGTTTCGACAGAAGGAACAATGGACATTACTAATACGCCGCTTTTAGGAACGCAAATTAGTATGATGGTTTTTCCATTGATTCCGCCAAATGTCAAACAGTTGCTGCCGACCACGACTGAAGTCGAATTTGTGCATCCGCACAACTTAGGCGATTTTAACGTGTCCGTAAAAAAATCACCTGCTGGTTTTAATGTAACAATTCGCCCGGTTATCAACGGCGAAGAAATTCAGGCTCAGTTTGAAAAAGATATTGTCGAGCAAGACAATCTGAACGCTTCTAGTGCGAAAAACTTTAATTTTATAAATTCGACAATACCCGACGTTCAGGCGAAAAAAATAGAAGAACCGCAAAAAACAACTTATTCTGCGCCGGAAATTGTTCCTGATAAAGTTCAGATTCCAAACCAAAAATTAAATTCTTTTTCACGAATCGAAACATTGCCGGTTGATGATCCTTCGTTTACGACGAGTTTTTCCGACAGTTCTAGTTATGAACCGCCGTTGAAAAAATCCGAATTTGCGGCAATGCCCGAAATCGTTTCCGATCAAACTTTTAAGTCTGATTTTCAAAATAAGCCGGAAACAAAAGATTGGAGTCCGGTGAATAATAAACCGGATGTGACCGCCGAAATTTCTTACCCGCAAGCCAATTATCAGCAAACTCCACAGAATTCAAACAACGCGCAGCCCCGGATTCAGACGAATTATCAAACGCCTGAAATACAGCAGTTCCAAACGGAAGCGGAATTTGCGCCTGCGACTGCAAATCCGCAGGCAAAGGCGAGAATGGATGCGCTTTTTCATAAAATGGCGCAAGTCGGTTCGTCCGATCTGCATATGAGCGTTTCCGCGCCGCCGCTGATCCGCAAAGATGGAAAAATGGCGGAACTCGAATGTTCGGAAGGCGTTCTCGACGCACGAAAGATGCGCGAACTTCTGACTTCGATTATGCCGGAGAAAAATCAAGAAGAATTCGACAGACGCAACGACACGGATTTTGCTTACGAGATTCCGGGTTTGGCGCGTTTTCGTGCAAATATTTTTATGGACAGAAAAGGAATGGGCGGCGTTTTCCGTATCATTCCGACCGAGATTTTGACCGCTGAAAAACTCGGACTTTCAAAGGCGATAATGGATTTATGCAGTCTTTCAAAGGGCTTGGTCGTTGTCACAGGTCCGACTGGAAGCGGAAAATCCACGACACTTTGCGCGATGGTTGATTCGATCAACAAAACGCGCGAAGATCACATTATCACTATCGAAGACCCGATCGAATTCGTCCACGACAACAAAAAATGTCTGGTCAATCAACGCGAAGTTCACAATCACACCGATTCATTCAAAGATGCACTCCGCGCCGCTCTGCGCGAAGACCCTGATATTTTGCTCGTCGGCGAAATGCGCGATTTGGAAACGATCTCGATTGCGATTGAAACCGCCGAAACAGGACATCTTGTTTTCGGAACTCTGCACACGACGACCGCGCCTTCGACGGTTGACCGCATCATTGACCAATTCCCGGCGGACAGACAGCAACAAATCCGCGTGATGCTTTCCGAGTCGCTTAGAGGCGTGATCGCGCAGACGCTTCTGCCGAAAAAGGGCGGCGGACGAGTTGCCGCGCTCGAAATTCTGATCGTCACGCCCGCGATTTCCAATCTCATCCGCGAAGGCAAAACTTTCCAGATTCCTTCAGCGATGCAGACCGGAAAAAGCAAAGGAATGGTAATGCTCAACGACGCACTTTTTGAACTCGTCCAAAAAGGTCTCGTCGAACCGCGCGACGCTTACATCAAAGCGGTTGATAAACCCGGATTTGAATCAATGCTGACGCGCGGCGGATTTAAGATGTAAGAAATATTTTAAGCATTTAAGAAAAAGTAATCCAAGTATTTTGAAAAGTTTGGAGTTCCAACTTTAGTGGGCTTTCCGTCGTGATTCGCCGGCGGAAACACGCGCACGCTATACGAGCGCGAGCCAACTAAATTCGGAACTCGAAACGCATTTTGTTTTATATTTTGAAAAACTTGCAGAAAAGGTATATATTGTTGGTGCTTTATCAACATCAATAGTTTAAAGAGCTAGAAAATATGCCCGCAGATTTTTCCGCAAACAAACCCTTTGGAGATATTGCATTATGTCTTTCCGGCGGCGGTTATCGCGCCGCGACTTACGCGCTCGGCACACTCGATATGTTGGACGAGTTGGATTTATTAAACGATGTGAAACTTTTGTCCACAGTTTCGGGCGGAACTTTTACGGGGTTGACTTATTCCGTCTGGCAAAGCGAAAAGAAAACTTTCGGAGCGGTTTTTTTTAAGATTTCAGCAAGTATCTGAAAACCACTAACGCGATAGATAAAGCCCTCAATGATCTTTACACAACTCCGTCGCCTTCAGGTTCGACCGATCTGAGTTTAATTCGTTCGGCGGCATCCTATACGGATTGTCTTTTGAGCAGGCGCACTTTTAAAGCTAAAACCGACGCTCGAGATGAAGGAACTTTCAGCTCAGGCAGAAATCGTCCCGACGACGCTCTGGATGAACGAAGATCAATACAAAACCCTAATTGCCTGCGGACGCTGCACGACTTGTTTTTCGCTTCTGAAATATTTCTGGCAAAAATGGCAAGCCGAAGAAAGCGAAGCCCAAAAACAAACGCCGCAAACCGTCCCAAAACCCGACACGCCGGACTCGCCTTATTACGACACATACACACGGCTCAAAACTGAATGGTTGAAATTAAAGGAAAATCCGGTTAATTTGATGAATCGTGAACGCGTTTGAATTTAAGCAAATCACGTGTATCATAGAACAATAAGTTAAGGCGAAGAAAAAAATTGGTGCGGATAATTTAAAACAGACCTCTACTAACTGACGAAACCAATGGTTTCGTCAGGCAAGTATGTTAAGATAAATCAGGAATTTTTCTGACGAATCAGAAAACATCGTCAAAAAACCAAGATCGTTTTGTTTCTGGAAAACTAAGCAGGAAAAAAATCCGACCTGCGCGCCAAAAAAACAAAACAACGGCAAAAATTCCTGTTTACTTTTTGTCCGAATGATCCGTTTATCCGAAAAGATCGAACAGATATTCGCCGATTAAGTCGAATACTGAAACTTCCGAACCTTCGTTAGTCGTATTAGTAACCGTCGAACTGCTCGCGGGACGACAATTTTCAGTGCAGGCTTTCGTCCCCGATCCCATATTGCCGTCTTCGGCGAAAGCGATCGAACAAAAGAGACTGACGATCAAAAGAAGTTTGGCTGTTAATTTCATTGTATTTTTCATAATAATTTTTTTCCTCGTGTTTACTTGACACTTTAGAAAGTATCGCGTTTATAATATCAGAGTTAGACAAAAAAAATGAAAATTTTCCACACCGATGTAGCTATTTTAACCGGGAACCTGTTTCGTCTTGAAAGACGTGGCGAATATGAGAAAGCGTTTACGGAAGTAAGCGCATATTGGGAAGACATCAGACAGCTACCTGAAGTCAAAGGACTTAACGCAGCAGAAGCGGCGGAAGTAATGCTCAGATGCGGAAGTTTGATCGGATTCTACGGACACAACAAGCAAATTCCTGATTCTCAACAAATTTCCAAGAATTTGTTGACAAATGCGCGTCAGCTTTTTATAAATCTTAATAATACTGAAAAAATTGCCGATTGCGAGAATTATCTGGCACTTGCGTTTTGGCGTGCGGGAGAGCTGAATGAAGCAGATATTTATATAACAGAAGTTTTATCACATAATCTTCCAGATAAATGCTTTCCAAAACTTTATTCACTATTAATAAAAAGTGTTATTCATTTATCGAATAGAAAATACGAAGAGATAATTGCTGTTCTAAAAGTTCAGGAGAAAAACTTTTTAGATTTCGGCGACGATTGTTTGAAGGGCGATTTCTACAATTATTTAGGAATTGCTTATCAGGAATGCAAAAATTTCACGAAAGCATCAAGATATTTTGTGTTAGCCAGATATTATCATCATCGTTCAGGACATAAAATTTACCTCGGAACTATTGAAAATAATCGCTCTCAACTTTATAAGTCATTAAAAGATTTTGAAAAAGCCCATCGTGTGATTGATGAAGCAACACGAATTTTCAAGGAAATAAAAGATAAAACACGCGCCGGATTTTCGCTCGATACGAAGGCATTGATCTATTTCGAGGAAAAAAAATATGACGAAGCATTAAAAACTGTCGAACGCGCTATCGAAATGCTGCGCGAAAGTGAGAATGCAGCGTATCTGGTTGAAACTTTGCAGACAAAAACAAAGGTTTTGCTTTATCTCGATGATTTCAAATCAGCGATTATTTGTTTGACCGAAGCCGTGCAGATCGCCCGAATGAATGTCGGGGAGGAAGCGGTGGAAAATCTAGCGGCGGAATTCGAGAAAATTTTAGATGAAAGAAAATATTCGGTGCGGCGCGAAAATGTCAGCCCGAAAAATTCGTCTCAGGGCAGTATGAATCTGATTTTGCCGTCATCGCTTTCACATTATACCGATATACAAGGCATTTGGATGGAAAATTCTCATCTCGAAGAAATCGGTCTGAAAAAGAATTCGTTGGCAATTGTCGCCGGAATTCCGGTCGAACGCGGTGATTTGGCGGCAATTTCAGAAAAAGCGAGTAAAGCCGTTTATTGCGGTTTTTACGATGCCGATTTTGGTGTCGTCTGTCTCGAAGGATCAAAATCCGAGCCACAACTTTTCGACGAAAACGAAGTTGAAATAATGGGCAAAATCGTCGGTGTCGGAGTTCGCAAAGATGACGACCCGAATAGTGAAATCGTCATCAGTCCGCTGTTTATTTAAAACTCCTTTTTATGATTTTAATTTCCATATAGAAAAATCATATTATTCTACGGCTTTAAGATTTAAAAATAATCAATTCGAGGGAAGTGGAAATCTAACCGAACCATTATTAAAAGCAGTTGTGCGGCGCGTTTTTGATTTTATTAAATTCGTTCCGTCGGAAACCGCGACATCATTTGCTGAAAGCGTCGTTCCCGTCGCTCTCTGAAATTCGGAAATTGCTTTGTTCAAATCGGTCTGCGCTTGAAGTTCGCGGCTGCGGGCGACGAGGAGTTCGGTTTGACGTTGGAGAACGAGATAAAACGTCGTGGTTCCGGCACGGAATTGGCGTTGTTCGCTGTCGTATAATTGTTCGGCGGATTGGCGCGAAGCTAATGCCGATGCGAGACGCGCTTCGGATGAACGAAGTGCCTGAATCGAGTTTCTGACTTCGGCTTCGATGATTTGTTCGGCTTGCGCTTCCTGATTTTTGATGCGGTCGGCTTGGACGTAAGTTCTGCCGAGATTCGCTTTCGCCGTTCGGTTTCCCCACGGAAGCGCGATCTGAACGCCGACACGGTAAGTCGGGAAATCCTGCGTCAGAAGATTGCCGAGCGAATTAAACGCTCCGCCGACGAGATTCGACGGAACAGTCGAAGTCGTCGTATTCGGCGGCAAAGGATTGAGTCCGGCAAGCGTCGAAAGCTGGTTTACACGGTCGGTCAGCGCAGAAGTCGTCGAACCGCCCGTGCGTTGTTGCGCCGTTCCCGCCAAACCTTGCGTCGTATATGTGCCGACGAGATTGATTTCCGGTTTCGTCAAATCTCGGTAATATCTTTCATCAATCTTGTTGATTTCCGAATTTGTGCGAAGTTCGGCGAGTTCGGGACGATTTTTCAACGCTTCGGTGACGGCGACTTCCAGACCGACGCGCGGTGCTTCGAGCGAAACTTCGGAAACAGGCGTGATCGGGCGCGACCAGTCGCCGGAAGTTCTGTCGGCGAGAAGCAGAGTTTTCAGAGTGTTTTCCGCCCGCGTGACATCTTCCTGCGCCGTGTAAACGCTCTGCTCGAAAGTCGTGATCTGCGTGTTCGCCGCGATAATATCAATCGGTGCGAGAACGCCTTTTGAAACTAACCTTTGATTGCTTTCCAACTGCGTTCTGGCTTGGCGGACGGCATCAAGTTGGACTTGCAGATTTCTCAGAGCAAATACCAAATTCCAATAAGATTGTTCGACCTGCGCGATGACTTCGATGGCGCGTTGGCGAAATTGCGCGTCGGTCAAAGACAAGTTTTTCTTGGCAATTTCGATCTGACGGCGATTATTGTCGAAACGTCTGCCGCGCAGAAGCGGCTGGACGTATGAAAATGTTAATGCAGAAGGAAACTGCGGATTCAAAGTCGCGTTCGAGTTGCTGGTCGTAAGCCGCGAAAAATTGAAATCCGTTGCATAGCTTCCTCCTGCAAACGGGGAGAATCCGCTAACTCCGGCGGAATTATAAAATCTCTGCGCCGTCACCGAACCGTTCGTCGCGCCGCCGATGGTCGAAGCCGTCGGCGTGGTCGCGCTTTCGAAGTAATTTTCGGAAACGATATTCGGATCATAAATTCCGTTGGCGGCACGCAGATTGAATTCGGCGATCTGCACGTCGTTGCGCGAAGTGTCAATGTCGTTGTTGTTCTGCAAAGCCATTTCGATGGCTTCTTCCAAAGTCAGCGTTAGCTGATTCATCATATCAACGCCGACACGTTCGGCGGACGGCAGAGGTCGAATCGGTGCTTCAAAATTCGGCGCGACGGGCGGCGGATCGTCGGGCAAAATCGCCGGGGCAACGCCGGAAGTTCCGACATTCTGAGTCGGTGTTTGCTGAATCACGGTCTGACTGTTCGGAATTTGTCCGCTCGGCGTAACGCCCGGTTGCTGAGGCTGCGTCGGCTGTGTCACCTGCGGCTGATTCGTCGGATTTGCCGTCGGATTCTGCGTTTGATTCTGCTGTTGCGTTTGATTATTTTGCTGCTGAACTTCCGTCTGCTGCTGAGTCGGCGGAGTTGTCGGCTGATTCGTCGGCGGAGTCGTGGTGGTCGGCGGCGTAGTCTGCGCCGAGACCGCGAACGCCGTCAGCAAAATCGAGAATAAAACTGTGAAAAACTGCTTAGACATAACTTTAAACAAATTGATGAAATTATCTACTAAAGCGCGAAGCCGACTGGAGTGCAAGCGTCGCTACTTGACTGGAGCGCAAGCGTCCCCGCTTGCAATGAGCGTCGCTTCGACGCGAAAAGATGTTCGGATATATATTCAATCCCGCAAATAACAAACGTATGTTCGTGCTACCGCACTCATTGCAAGCGGGGACGCTTGCGCTCCAGTCGGCAAATAATTATTCATTTTCCACCTCAGCCTTAGCGTCCGGTTTTCTTTTGAAATTACCCGTGAATTTCTTGAAAATCGGGCGCAGACGATTTCCCATTCCGCTCATAAACGACGACTGTTGCGCGTCGTCAAAGAGCGAATAAAAAACCGGAACCGCGAGAAGCGTCAGCAAAAGACACATCATCTGTCCGCCGACGACCAGAATTCCGATCGAACGATTCGTCGCCGCGCCTGCGCCTGTTCCGATTGTCAGCGGAATCATTCCGGCGATAAGCGCGAGCGTCGTCATCAAAATTGGTCGCAGACGGTCGCGGTTTGCCTGAATTATCGCTTCGTATCTGGGCATTCCTTTTGTTCGCAGATGGTTCGTGTGGTCAATCTGCAAAATGGCGTTTTTCTTGACGATTCCGAAAAGAAGTAAAATTCCGAGTGCGGAAAATATATTCATCGTTTGTCCCGCAATCGCCGTCGAAAGAAGCGCGAACGGAATCGAGAGCGGTAATGTCAGAAGGATCGTGATCGGGTGAATAAACGATTCGAACTGTGCCGCCAAAATCAGATACATAAACACGAACGACAATAAAAACGCATAAAGAAACGCATCGTAAGCGCGGTTTAATTCCTTTGATTGTCCCGTCACGCCGGTTACATATTCGGGCGGCATTTTGAGTTCGCTCGCGTAAACCTGAAGTTTTTTCAATGCGTCCGATTCCGAAGTATTCGGCGGCAGACCGGCGGAAACTGTAATTGTCCGTTGGCGGTTCAGACGGCTGATCGAAGACGGACTCGTTCCTTCTTCGAGTTTGACGACTTTATCCAAAACGACTGGAGTTCCGCTGGTCGAAGTAACGGTGAAATACTGTAAATCAGTGCGGTCGCGGCGAAATTGTTCGTCCGCCTGAACGACGACATCATATTGTTCCGTGCCTTCGCTAAAAGTCGAAACTTGTTGTCCGGCGGCGAAAATATTAAGTGCCTGTGCGACATCTCCGGCTTTTACGCCCAGATCAGCGGCTTTCGCGCGGTCAATGACGATGCGGATTTCCGGCGAACCTTCCTGATCCGATGTGTCTGGATCGCGGAAAAGCGGGTCGTTTGAAAGTTTTTCGACGAGTTGATTGCCGAGTTGTTTTAAGACTTCCTGATCGGGTCCTGCAATATAAAAACCGATTCCAGAACCGCCGCGACCCAAACCGAGACTTCCCGAAATCGAAGACGAACCGGAAGCGTTTATTTTATAATCTTTGTTTGAATATTTTTTTGTAATTCCGCGCACCACATTAATCACATCGGCTTGCGATTTGCTGCGGTCGGCAATCGGTTTGAGCGTTACGAAAATTCTGCCGCCGTTTCCGCCGCCGCCGCCGAATCCGGCTAAAACCAGAGTACTTTCGATTTCCGGCACTTGTTCGCGCAAATCTCTGGCGATGCGGTCGAGAATACTTTGCGTTGCCGAAAGCGAAGTTCCTTGCGGTCCGCGCAGATTTATATCGAGTGAAGATTCGTCTTCGTCCGGCAAAAACGCCATTCCGACGAAACTGAAAAGCGGGTAAATCGAAGCGACGACGATCACGCAGAGCAGAACGATCGCCCAGCGGAAACGCATCGAAAGTTTCAAAAGAAACGTGTATGCGCCGTCAACTTTGCGGTAAAACCACGAATCTTTACTTTCGTTTCCGTCATTTTCTTTGACCGGCGGCGCGTCGAGATTTTCCGTCGTTTCTTGTTCGGCGATTTCTTCGCGGTAAATTTCAGCGTTTTCCTGATTTACCGATTCGTATTCGATTTCTTCGGACGCTTCGGGTTTCCAATCAGGATTTTGATCTTCAAATTCGGCGTTGTGAACTTTTTTCTGTTTGATCCAACGCGCCGCTAGCATCGGCGTTAAAGTAAACGAAACGATCAGCGAAACAGCAATCGCCGCCGCCGATGTCAGACCGAACGACGACATAAAACGCCCGACGATCCCGTTCATAAATCCGACGGGAATAAACACGGCGAGCAAAGAAAGCGTCGTCGCCAAAACCGCCAGACCGATCTCGCGTGTTCCTTCGATGGCGGCGCGAAACGGTGTCATTCCTTTTTCTTCAATAAAACGATAAATATTTTCCAAGACGACAATCGCGTCGTCAATCACGATGCCGACCATCAAAGTGAGCGCGAGCATCGTCATTTGATTGAGCGAATAACCGAGATATGCGATAACGGCGAACGACGCGATGATCGAAGTCGGAATAGCAAGCGCGGCGATGATCGTCGTGCGGAAATTCCATAAAAATAAAAACACGACAATTGCGGCGAGAAGTCCGCCGATCACGAGATGTTCTTCAATTGCGTGAAGGGAATTTTCGATAAATTCCGATTGATCGCGCGTAACGGCGAGTTTGAAATCGCTCGGCAGATTCGGCGTGATTTCCGCCATACGCGCTTTTACGTTGTTGATAACCGCGATCGTATTTGCGCCGGATTGTTTGCGAATAGCGACCGAAACCGATTGAACGCCATTTAAAGAAGCGGCGGAAGTCGCGTCTGCGCCGCTGTCGTCAACTCGTCCGATGTCGCTGACTTTGACCGGAAAACCGTTTTTCGTGGCGATAACAACGTCGTTAAACTGTTTTATATCTGTCAGTTTGCTCATCGTCCGCAGACCGAGCGTTTTTGCGCCTTCATTTATATCGCCGCCGGGAAGTTCCTGATTTTGCGTGCGGACGGCGTTCGTTACGTCAGTTACGGAAAGATTATAAGCCCGCAGACGATTCGGATTAATGAAAATTTTTATCTCGCGCTGACGTGCGCCGTAGATCGCAACTTCGCCGACACCGTCGGCCGATTCGATACGTTTTTGAATCAGATTTTCAACCAAATTCGTCAATTCTATCGCGTTGCGCGGCGCACTGACCGCATAAAGCAAAATAGGCGAAGAATCGGGATCGGATTTACGAACGACCGGCGGATCGGCGGTTTCCGGCAGACGATTAACGACCGTCGAGATTTTTTGCTGAAGTTCCTGATATGCCTGATCAGGGTCTTTTTCCAAGTTAAAAGTCAGACGAACATTAGAACTTCCGCGCGAAGAAGTCGAAGTCATCTCGTCAATGCCGGGAACGGTATTGACCGCGCCTTCGATGATGTCGGTAATTTCCGATTCGATCTCTTCGGGAGCCGCGCCCGAATTCGATGTCGAAACCGAAATCGTCGGCACATCAATTTTCGGAAAACGGTCAACGCCGAGCGTAAAAAACGAAAATCCGCCGACCACCGTTAAAAACAAAACGATCACGGTCGCAAATACCGGACGATGAACACAAATTTCTGCTAACCACTGCATAAAAATTCGAGTGCTGAGTGCCGAGTGCTAAGTGCTGAGTGAAAATAAAACTCAGCACTTAGCACTCGGCACTCAGCACTTTAAAAGACGACTTTCGCTCCTTCGTATAATTGATCTAAATTACCCGTTGCCACGATTTGATCGGCGTTTAAGCCGGACAAAATCTGCATCGTGTCGTTTTCCGCCGTTCCGAGTTGGACGACTTTTAATTTGGCGACATTTTCTTCGATCACGAAAACGCGGTAACTCTGCGTCGCCTGATCGTTGTAAACCGCCGATTTCGGAACGAAAATTCCCGTGTTTCCTCCCTGACGGACGATGTTCACGGTCGCAAACATTCCAGAACGCAAAGCGTTATCGTTGTTTTCGATCTGCGCTTCGACGATTGCCGCGCGTGATGCCGGATCAACCGAAGGATTTATCGCCGAAACCGTGCCGCCGAATTTGCGGTCTTTATAAGCATCAACTTCGACCGAAACGCCGCGTCCGATCGTGATAAAAGGCACGTCGGCTTCGGCGACTTGGATCTGAACTTTGATCGGATTCGTCCGCAAAATCGTCGCCACGGGCGAAGCCGACGTTACATATTCGCCGACCGCTGTCGGACGTGCGCTGATGTAACCGGAAAACGGTGCGCGAATTACTAAATCGTTAATTGCCGCCTGCGCCGTCGCAACTTGTGTTTGCGAAGCTTCGACAGCAGCTTGTGCGGATTTTATTGCTTCGTTGCTTTGTTTCGCGGTGTTTACCGACGCTTCTAAGGCTTGTTTAGCGGCATTGACACGCGCCTGCGCCGTGTCGCGGTTCGTGCGGTATTGCTCGTAAGTTATCATCGCCACATCGCCGGTTTCGACCAATTCACGATAACGCTTTTCGTTGGCTTCGGCTTGGCGCAATTCGGCGAGTGCCTGTTCGTAATTTGCCGACGCTGAACGAACTTCGGGAATTGCCGACGAATTAAAAGTTCCGTTCGCCGTCAAACCGAGACGCGCTTCCGCTTGGCGAACGCTAGCTTGCTGCTGCTTTACATTCGCCTGCGCTTCGGCGACGCGAAGTTTTGCATCGTTATCATCGAGTTTTGCAATAACGCTTCCGCGCGTTACGAATTCGCCGACATTTGCGTAAACATTGACGACTTTTCCCGCCGCTTTCGATGCGATGTCGGAAGTTTCGTCAGCGACCATACTTCCGGTCGCCTGAACATAAGAAGGAACTTCACGGGCGACCGATTTATCAACCGTGATATTTATCGTCTGACTTTGATTGTTTTCGCCTTCCGTTTTATTTTCGCCCGCCGTTTCTTTTTTTCCGCACGAAATTCCGAAAGAAATGAGAAGAACTACGGCTAATAAGCCGAAGATGTATTTTTTCCCTGTAAGTTGCTTTAATTGCATAATAATTAAAGGTCAAATTGTATAACAAATAGATGACGCGAAAGAAGGATTTGAATGTAAATTTTTGTAAATTACACATTTAATTGTTTTATAAAAAGCGTTGTTATCATAAATTCGCCGACTTGCTTGTCGAAAAGGGAATCAATTCTATTTCTCTGAATCCGAACACAGTGATTGAGATGACGCAGCATATTTTACAAACGGAAAAGAATTTAGCCGATAGTTGATTAAATCAAAAAATAAATTCTGAGTTTCAACCCTTTTAATCGGAAAATTTAATGGGTTATGTTAGAATTTGGTTTAGTTGACAATGAAAGAAGTTTCGGAAAACAAAAACCGTTCGCCGTTCGCTGCTTTAAAGAAATTCGCAAGTCAAAGACCTCCGGCGGAGCGTTGCGAGTTGTGCGGAAACGAGATCGCGGACGAGCATCCGCATCTGATCGAGCCGATGACGCGGCAAATCATTTGTTCGTGCCGACCGTGTATGATTCTTTTCGATAATCCGCACGACACGCGCTATCAAGTCATTCCCGACAGGGCGCGTTTTCTGGAAAATTTCAATTTGTCCGACGCGGCTTGGGGAAGTTTGAATATTCCGATACAGTTGGCATTCTTTTTTTACAGTTCGACGGAAGAGAAGATCGTCGCGCTTTACCCGAGTCCGGCGGGCGCGACCGAATCAATGTTGTCGCTCGAATCGTGGAACGAAATAACCGAAAATAATCCGGTTTTGAAAAATATAAAACCCGATGTAGAAGCATTATTGGTCAACAGAACCGGTGACGCGCACGAATATTACATCGCGCCGATTGACGAATGTTTCCGGCTTGTCGGCTTGATTCGCGGACATTGGCGCGGACTTTCCGGCGGAACGGTCGTCTGGCGCGAGATCAAAAAGTTTTACGAAGATTTAAGAAAAAACGCGCGCGTTGAAAAAGGAGAAGCGGTAAATGCCTGATCTTGATTTCAAAGTCGAATCCGTCGAAGCCGTTCCGCACGCCGCCGCGCCGCTTCTGCATTTTAAATTGCAGGTTACGAACGCGAAAAAGGATGAGCGAATTCAGACCGTCGCGCTTCGTTGTCAGATAAATATCGAACCGAACCGCCGCCAATACAGCGAAGCCGAGAAAAAGAAAATGCTCGATCTTTTCGGCGAACCCGACCGATGGGGAAAAACTTTAACATCAATGCTGTGGACACACGCCGACACCGTGATTCAGCCGTTTTCGGGCGAAACGACGGTAAATCTTCCGGTTTACTGCACATACGATTTCAACATCGCGGCGACAAAATATTTCGCGGGTTTGAGCGGCGGCGAAATTCCGCTTTTGTTTCTATTTTCAGGAACGGTTTTTTACGAAAATGAACTCGGAAATGTGCAGATCAGCCGGATTTCGTGGAACAAAGAATCAACTTTCCGATTTCCGGCAAACGTCTGGCAGGAAATGATGGAAACCTATTACCCGAACGGAAATTGGCTGAGAATCCGGCGCGATGTTTTTGAAAGATTGTTAAATTACAAAATCAAACACGGAATTCCGACGTGGGAACAAACTTTGGAAAAACTTTTGCCGGAAGAAGAAATCGAAGTCAAAGAAACGGCGAGCGGTTACACGAATTAGTTATAAAATTGATTACAACAATACATTTCACTATATGAAAAAAATCAGAATTTCAATTTTAATTGTTTTATTTTGCTTAACCATAATTTATCAAGGTTTTGCTCAAGCTATTTGTCCTATTGAAACTCTTAAAGTTAATAGTTTGAATGGCAAAGTTATCTGGAATGACAAAACGGAAGCACCGATAGCAAAAACAAAAGTTGATTTAATAAAACTTGATGAAGAACAAAATTTACTGTCTTCAATTTTCACAGATGAGGATGGATTCTTTGAGTTTAAGGAACTTGAAAAGGGAAAATATGCTATTGATGTTTGGTTATATGTGGATGAAAAGCCATATTTTGTTTATCGTGTTGCGTTAAAAGTTAAAAAATCGAGTGCAACAAAAAGTAACTCACAGATACAAGTAAAACTCGGATTGGATTGTTGGAATAGTGAGGCAAACATCGTGAAAACAACGGCGACATCTGAATAATCGTGTGAATGAATTTTATGAATCTCGAAAAAGTAGAAAAAATCGCCAACGCCGTGCTTTACGAAGGTTACATACTTTATCCATATCGTCCGTCGGCGATAAAAAATCAGCAGCGTTGGAATTTCGGCGCGGTTTATCCAGAGAAATTTTCCGAGATGCAGAACGGCACGGACGCTTGTTTGATGCGGACGGAATGTTTGATTTCGGGAGATGACGGCGCGACGCTCGATGTGAAAATCCGTTTTTTGCAGATGGTCACGCGCGAAGTCGGGCGGACGAATGATGATTTTGATGAAAACGATTTTACAGATTCGGATTTTCAAAATGTTCAATCGCTGGAAGTCGGCGGAAAACTTTTTCAGACGTGGCAGGAAGCCGTCGAGCGCGAATTCGATCTGCCAAATTTGAATTTGAGCGAGTCGGCGGGCGAAAAACTTGAACATAAATTCAGTTTTGCGGCGGAAAGCGAAAATGAATTTTTGCGCGATGAAAATGAAAAAATCGCCGGAATAATTGTCAGGAAAAAGGAATTTGTCGAAGGCAAAATTGAAATAAAGATTGAAAAAACTGCGGCGAAAAATCTTTATAAAGTCAATATTCAAATTTTAAACGAAACAAAATTCCACGAAGATCAGAGCCGCGAAGACGCGCTGAATCGCGCGTTTGTTTCGACTCACACGATCTTAAAAGCGAACGGCGGCGAATTCGTTTCGCTTCTCGATCCGCCGGAAGAGTTTAAGGAAATCGCCGAAAACTGCAAAAATATCGGCACTTTTCCCATTCTCGTCGGCGAAGAACCGGAAAAAGATTTCGTCTTGTCGTCGCCGATAATTTTGTATGATTACCCGCAGATCGCGCCGGAAAGTATGGGCGATTATTTCGACGGGACGGAAATTGACGAGATGCTCGCGCTGCGGATTATGACGCTGACCGACGACGAAAAACACCAGATGCGCGGCGCGGACGAACGAACGCGGGCAATGCTCGAACGAACGGAAACGATGTCGCCGGAATTGATGATGAAACTGCACGGAACGTCGAAACGCGATTTGAAAAAGGTTGGAAAAGGAGAATAAATTTTTGCCCGCGAAACACGCTAAAGGACGCGAAAAAAAAATATGAAACCACAGATTTACACAGATGAACACAGATATTTTTTAGATTTTCATCAAATAAAATCTTTATTTTATCCGTGTATATCTGTGCTCATCTGTGGCTAAAATTTCTCTTCTTTCGCGCTTTTTCGCGTATTTCGCGGGCAAACAAAAAAAATGAACGAATTAGATTGGCAAATTCTCGAAGAACACGAACCGCTTGAAAAAGTTACGATTTCCGGCGTTGATGTGAAAAAAGGTTCGCGCGTAATTTTGCGCCCGAAGAAAAACGCCGACGTTTTCGATATGGCGTTGGCGAATCAGATCGCGATCATCGAATCAATCGAGCAGGATTACGAAGACAGAATTCAGCTCGCCGTGGTTTTAGAAGACGATCCGGGAAAAGATTTGGGAATGCTGCGCCAGCCCGGACATCGTTTTTTCTTTTCGCCGGAAGAGATCGAACCGTTTGAAGATTGATGAGCAAGCAGACGAAAATCTTAATCGCCGGAATCGGCAACATTTTTATGGGCGACGACGCTTTCGGCAGCGAAGTTGCGCGTGAATTATTAAAAAAAGATTTGCCGGAAAACGTGCGCGTCGTGGATTTCGGAATTCGCGGTCTTGATCTGGCTTACACTTTGCTCGACGGAATTGAAGACGTAACGATCTTTGTGGACGCGACTCCGCGCGGCGGCGAGATCGGGACGCTTTACACGATCGAACCGGATTTGGCGGAACTCGACGAAAATCTCGAAGAAAATGCCGCACTCGATCCGCACGGAATGAATCCGTTGAAAGTTCTGGCAATGGTCAAATCAATGGGCGGCGATCTGAAAAGAATTCTGCTCGTCGGCTGTGAACCGGAAATGTTGAACAAAGGTGAGGAAAAAATGGGAATGAACGAAGTTGTCGAATTGGCGGTCGTCGAAGCCGTTAAAATTATCGAACAACTCATCGAAGAAATTCTGAATGAAAACCGTAAAAGTGCGGTGGTATAATAAAAAACAAGGAGCAACAAAATTATGCGTCATAACGAAATGGAAAGAAGAGATAACAGACGAAAAGTTTCAAGAAGAGATTCGGAAACTTCAGTAGGAAACGTAGCGTGGATGGTCGTCGGCGGCGCGGTCGTCGCGCTTGCGGCGGCGGCGGTGATCGTCAGTTTGCCGGACATCAAACGCTACATTCGTATCAGCACGATGTAAGACGGCGATTATTTCTTTATTGATCGAAATTGAAACTCGTTACGTTTCAGATGAAACGGCGCGAATGAATTTTTTTACGCTGTTCGCTTGAAAATTATGCACGAACTTTCAATCGCGCTGAGCATTATCGAAATGGCGACGGAAGAATCGGAAAAACGCGGCGGCGCAAAGATAGAAGCGGTTCATCTGACGCTCGGCGCACTTTCCGGCGTGGTCAAAGACGCGCTTGAATTTTCGTGGGAAATCGCCTGTCAGGGAACGAATTTAGAAAAATCGCGGCTTGAAATAAAAGAAATTCCCGTCGTCATTTTTTGCGAAAAATGCGAAGCGGAAAAAACGCTCGGTGCGATAAATAACTTAGTTTGCCCGACCTGCGAAACGCCCGCGACGGAAATTATCAGCGGGAAGGAATTACAGGTTACGGCGTTGGAAATCGAAGAAATTTTTGCCGCGGATTGCGCGGATGAACGCGGATAAATAAGAAGTTTTGCTACGTCTTTTCTTATAATTTTTTGCATTTCTAAATCTCTTCTTAAATCCGCGCAATCCGCGTAATCCGCGGCAAAAAAATATGACACAAACACGGCTAATCGAAGTCAGGCAAAACGTGCTGAAACACAATGATGTTTTGGCGCGAGAATTGAGAAAGCGTTTTGAAGCGGCGAATGTTTTTGTCGTCAGTCTTGTTTCGAGTCCCGGTTCGGGCAAAACGGCTTTTCTCGAAAAAACGCTCACGTCGTTAAAAGAAAACTACAAAGTCGCCGCGCTCGTCGGCGATCTGGAAACGGAGAACGATGCAAAGCGTCTCGCCCGCGCCGAAGTTCCCGCCAAACAAATTATTACCGGAACGATCTGCCATCTCGAAGCCGCGATGGTCGAAAAATCGCTGGAAGATTGGGATTTGAACGAACTAGATTTTCTGTTTATCGAAAACGTCGGCAATCTCGTCTGCCCGTCGAGCTACGATCTCGGCGAAGCTCTGCGCGTCGTGCTGATGTCCACGACCGAAGGCGAAGACAAACCGCGCAAATATCCGACGATTTTCAATACGGCGGACACGGCGATAATTACCAAAATGGATTTAGCCAAAGCCGTCGAATTCGACAAACAAGCCGCCCACGCCAGCATCGAAGCCGTGCGTCCCGGAATGCAGATTTTTGAAGTTTCATCGAAAACCGGCGCGGGAATGGATGAATGGTTGGAATTTTTAGAGTCTCATTTTGATAACAAGTAAGTAAATCAATGAACGACATTTCTATACACGATAATTTTCTAACTTCTTACTCAGTTTTGTGTAAAAAACGCGAAATACATTTTCATACTGCATTTTTGGACAAAGAACCTTTTGAATATACAGATGTAATCTTCAAGAATGTAACAACATATTATTTTGAAAGCGATAATCTCGACACTATAATTTTCGATATTGAGGAAGCTAATTTAGCTGAAATATACGAAGAATATGAAGCAACATTTTCTCGTCTGAAAAATTACTGTTGGATTCCATTCTCTTATGATTCAAAGGAAGAATTGATACAAAAAATGAGCGAAATGAATATAAGGGCTTTTAAAATTCATTCATCTTACGGACTTTCAGGTTGGATATGGGCGGAAAGTATGGAGAAGATATTAAGAACTGATCCAAAAGATTAAATATCGAATCGTTTCACATAATGAAAACGCGCACGCAAATACAAATCAAGGGCATTGTTCAAGGTGTCGGATTTCGCCCGTTCGTGTTTGCGCTGGCGGCGGAAAATTCGCTCAAAGGTCAAGTTCTGAATAATGGAAACGGCGTTCTCGTTGATGTCGAGGGCGAAGACGAAAGCATCGAACGGTTTGTAAATTCGATCAAAATTAATGCGCCGCCGCTCGCTTTTATCGAATCGGTTACGCGGGAAAACATTTCCGAAAGCGCGGATTTTCAGACGTTTCAAATTTTGGCGAGCGACGCGAACGGCAACAGATTCGTGCCGATTTCCGCCGATATTGCGACTTGCGAAGATTGTCTGCGCGAAATGTTTGACGCGGGCGACAGACGTTTTTGTTATCCTTTTATCAATTGCACGAATTGCGGACCGCGTTTTACGATCATCGAAAATGTTCCTTACGACCGCGCGATGACGACGATGCGCGATTTTGAAATGTGCGCGGAATGTTTACGCGAATATGAAAATCCGCTCGACCGCAGATTTCACGCCGAACCGGTTTGCTGTGCGGAATGTGGACCGGAAGTTGTTTTGAGTCCCCGCTTTAGCGGGCAAAACGATTGGGAGAAAAGCCGCCTGAAGGCGGGACTCAAAACTGATCCGATCAAACAAACTCAGCAATTTTTACAAGCCGGAAAAATCGTCGCGGTCAAAGGAATCGGCGGTTTTCATCTGGTTTGCGATGCGCGGAATGATGCGGCTTTGCAGACTTTGCGCGAGCGGAAAGGGCGCGCCCAAAAACCGTTTGCCGTGATGTGCAGGGATTTGGACACGGCGAAAAAGTTGGTTGAAATTAACGAAACTGAAGAAAAGTTTTTAATTTCAAAAGAACGTCCGATTGTTTTGTTAAGAAAACGCGAAAACGATTTGAGCGAATCGGTTGCGCCGGGAAATCAATTTCTCGGCGTGATGCTTCCATACTCGCCGCTTCATTATTTGCTTTTTGAATCAAGCGAAAAAACTCCCGTAGTTATCGTAATGACTTCCGGCAATTTATCGAACGAACCGATTGTTAAAGACAACGATGAAGCGTTGGAGAAATTGGCGAATCTGGCGGACGCTTTTCTGCTTCACGACCGCGAAATTTATGTGCCGTGTGATGATTCTGTTATAAGAGTTTTAGCCACAGAGGACACAGAATACACAGAGAAAGAAGAAGAATATTTGCCACAGATTGACACGGATGAAAACAGATTAAGAAAAGATTTTAATCAAACAGTAATTGAAAAAAACTCTGTGAACTCTGTGGCTAAAACATCTCAAATTCTACCGATCAGACGTTCAAGAGGTTACGCGCCGTTTCCTGTGAAATTGCCGTTTGAAGTGCCGAATATTTTGGCGGTCGGCGGCGAATTGAAGGCGGCGTTTTGTTTGACGCGCGAGGATTATGCTTTTATGTCGCAGCATATCGGCGATATGGAAAATCTGGAAACTTTGCAGGCGTTTGAAAAGTCGTTCGAGCAGATGAAAAATTTGTTCGGCATTTTGCCGCAAATCATCGCTTGCGACAAACATCCGAATTATCTTTCGTCGAATTGGGCGCGTAGAATGGCGGCAGATTTACATGAAATAAAACTCGTCGAAGTTCAACATCATAAAGCGCACATTGCATCGGTGATGGCGGAAAATGGTTTGCAGAAAGATGAAAAAGTGATCGGTTTCGCGTTTGACGGAACGGGTTTCGGCGATGACGGCGCGATCTGGGGCGGTGAAGTTTTCGTCGGCGATTATTCGTGTTTCGAGCGTGTCGCGCATCTCGAATATTTTCCGCTCGCGGGCGGCGATTCGGCGGTTAAAAAACCGTATCGCGTCGCGCTTTCCTTGATGAATAAAGCCGGAATCGAATGGAATGAAGATTTGGAATGCGTTTCTTTTTGCGATAAGACCGAACGAAAGATTTTACTTAAACAGTTGGAAAATAATCTGAATATTATCCCGACGAGCAGTTTCGGCAGGCTGTTCGATGCGGTTGCGTCAATGGCGAACATTCGGCAGAAAATTACTTACGAAGCGCAGGCGGCGATTGAATTCGAGGCGTTGATTGATGCGGAAAATACGGACGCTTACGAGTTTAATTTGACGGGAAATGATATAATCGAAATCAGTTGGAAAAAATTGGTATTTGAAATTGTGAAAGACGTTTCGGCGAAAATTCCTGTTTCGATAATTTCGGCGAAATTTCATAATGCGGTCGCAGGACTGATTTTAAAGTTGAGTTTGAAAATGCGCGAAAAATTTGCGTTAAACAAAGTGGCATTGAGCGGCGGTTGTTTTCAAAATGTCGCGCTTTTGCAAAAGACAATTACACTTTTAGATGAAAATGGTTTCGATGTTTTAACGCATCAACAAGTTCCGCCGAACGACGGCGGTTTGGCACTTGGACAGGCGATAATCGCGGGCTGTATGGTTGATTGTATGGATAAACAACAATGAATTTTAGATAAAATGCAAAGAATTTAGCGATGACACCAAAGAAAACAGCTAAAACAACAAAGAAAACAATGCTGACAGGAATGAATTCACGCCTGACAGGAAACTATTCACGGCTGACAGGAAGCTATTCACACTTAACAGGAAGCCATTCACATCTGACAACAAGCCATTTTCTTGTAACAGAAAGCCATTTACAACTAACAGAAGTGAGTTTTCGTCTGGCAACAACACATTTACGAGAAAATACAAAGCATTCAGGATTGACGGTAAAGGATTTAGAATAAACGAAAAAGGATTTTATAAAAAAATATTATGTGTTTAGCAGTTCCGGGAAAAGTAATTGAAATTTACGAAAAAAACGATATGCAGATGGGCGTAGTTGATTTCGACGGCATTACGAAAGAGATCTGTCTGGAATACGTGCCGGAGATCGTCGTCGGCGATTACACGATCGTTCACGTCGGTTTTGCGATTCAGAAACTCGACGAAAAGTCGGCGCGCGAGAAATTGCAGATGTTCCGTGATTTAGGAATCTTAGAAGAAGAACTTGGACAGTTATCAGTTAGCAGTTAAAAGTTATCATTTTACTGTTAACTGCTAACTGATAGCTGATAACTGAAAAAGTGTTAAATAATAGTTTTGTTTATGATAAAGCGTTTGCCTTCGCTATACGGATAGTCAACGCATACAAATATTTGCAGGAAACACACAGAGAGTTCGTGATGTCCAAACAATTATTAAGATGCGGAACTTCGATCGGAGCAAATATCGCCGAAGCTAACGGCGCGATTTCCGACGGAGATTTTTCCAATAAAATGAGTATCGCATATAAAGAATCGTTGGAAACGAAATACTGGCTTTCGCTGATGAAAGAAACAAATTATATGACCGAAAAAACCTTTGAAAGTATGTTTGCCGATGCCGACGAACTTTCAAAAATGCTGTTCTCAATTATCAAAAAACTCAGAATAGACAGATCCTGATAACTGATAACTGATAACTGATAACTGAAAATATGAAATATTTGGATGAGTTTCGTGATCCGGTTTTGGCGAAGAAATTGTTCGACGAGATCGGCGAAAACGTGACGAAAAATTGGGCGATAATGGAAGTTTGCGGCGGGCAGACGCATTCGATCATTCGCAACGGGATTGACCAGCTTTTGCCGGACAAGATCGAACTGATTCACGGTCCGGGCTGCCCGGTTTGCGTTACGCCGCTTGAATTGATTGACAAAGCGTTGGCGATTGCGGCGAAACCCGGCGTGATTTTCTGCTCGTTCGGCGATATGCTGCGCGTGCCGGGAAGCGAAAAGGATTTGTTTAGAATTAAGAGCGAAGGCGGCGACATTCGGACGGTTTATTCGCCGCTCGACGCTTTGAAAATTGCGAAGGATAATCCCGAAAAACAGGTCGTATTTTTCGGAGTCGGTTTTGAAACGACCGCTCCGGCGAATGCGATGGCGGTTTTTCAGGCGAAAAAGCAGAACGTCGGGAATTTTTCGATGCTCGTTTCGCACGTTCTCGTGCCGCCCGCGATTGCCGCGATTATGGAATCGCCGACCAATCGCGTCAACGCTTTTCTCGCCGCCGGACACGTCTGTTCGATTATGGGTTTTTCGGAATATCCTCCTTTGACCGAAAAATACAATGTGCCGATTGTCGTTACCGGATTTGAACCTTTGGACGTTTTAGAAGGAATTCGCCGCGCCGTTATCCAACTCGAAACGAATGAAGCGAAAGTCGAAAACGCCTACGAGCGCGTCGTCAATTACGACGGAAACATCGCCGCACAGAAAATGCTCGCCGACGTTTTTGAAACAAAAGATCGCGCGTGGCGCGGCATCGGCGTAATTCCGAACAGCGGTTGGAGTTTGAACGAAAACTTCCGCGATTTCGATGCGGAATACAAATTCGACGTAACCGGAATCGAAACGCACGAATCGAAACTCTGCCACGCCGGAGAAGTCCTGCAAGGCACGATCAAACCGCACGAATGTCCTGCCTTCGGCAAAGAATGCACCCCGCGCAAACCGCTCGGCGCAACAATGGTTTCCAGCGAAGGCGCGTGCGCGGCTTATTATAATTATGGGAGATTTGTAGCGACGGCGAAGTAAGTTTAATGGAACAAAAATGATTATCTAGTGTCTAAACAATTAAATTGCTGAATAGAATTAGGGAAAAGTTCAGTTTAAATATGAAAAAATACATCGTCCGCATCAGCGTTTTGATTTTAGCCTTTCTTGTAGGTACGACATTTATTTATCTTATTGCTTGGGAAAAGATAACAGATTTAATGACTCCAAAGTCTAAGCACTCTATCGAAAATGGAAGTCCTTATTCTACAATTGAAAAAAATAAAATTACTATAAAACCATTCGATGCCAATTTCGATATTCCAGAAGATTGGCTGAAATATACACAAGCGAAAAACATTTTTTTAGATTGCGGAGAACTTGAGAAGATTAATTTTGAATATGGAATTAATTTTAATGAAGAAGATGGTCAAGTAATGGATGCTGTAATTCCATTTAGATATTGTGCCGCGCATTTTGGAAGTAAAAATTGGGGAATTGGTAATGTAGATCATCTTCAAGGAAGAGTTTATGTAACAAATCTTACGCTAGATGAAGTTGGTAGAAAAATAGAGAAAAATGGGTTAAACAAGGCAACAAGTATTTTTGAAAAAGCTACATTAAAAGACTCCACTGAATACAATAATTGGCAATATAAAAGTTTAGATATATTAGAGGCTCCGACACACACTTTGTTTTTCAAAGAAATTAGTTTTTACTATCGCTCGTTTGGTAACAAAACAGTCGTTTTTAGTTTTCTTTACCCGCGAAACGATGAATATAAGAACGAGATAAAATTTATTTTGAATAGTTTTCAGTGGCAGACGAAAGACTGAAAAATCAATATCGCAAATTTATGAACAGAATCGAAGTTGATCCCGCAAAAGCGAAAGCGGCGTTTGAGCAAATTCCCGAAGATGAACCGCTTTTTATGTTGAATTTGTTGAGGTTTAACGAACAGGCGAATTATGAAAGCGAAGAAGATCAGCAGCCGTTGACGGGACGCGAGGCGTATTACAAAAAATATGCAACGGCTTTTCGGAAGGCTGCCGAAGGCGAAGATGTGCAGATATTTTTTGCGGGAAAAGTTTTGACACAATTTGTCGCGCCGGACGATGAAAAATGGGACGAAGCGGCGATTGTCAGATATGAAAACGTTGCGGCTTTTCGGCGAATTACGGCAAATGAGATTTACAGGAAAGAAGCCGAAGCGCACCGCATCGCGGCACTCGCGGATTGGCGTTTGATCGCAATGAGCGAAATGAATTTTGCGGAGTAAATCCCGAAAATGATATAAGCGGTTCGGACTTTATTTATAGAATTGTTCGCGGATAATTATTTATAAAAACCTTAATAAACTGAAATCTCTTTATAAATTCAAAACAAGTTAATTTGATTTGTCATAAAAATTAACCTTCAAGTTATTATCTAAAATCCCGGTTTTCCGGCTTTTGAAGTTTTTCAGGAAATCTTCCGGCATAAAAGTATCGGCATCTTCGACAATTTCGGGAATCTCTGTAACGATCCATTTTTCGATCACTCCGGCAAAATTTTCGTAGGTTTTCGCGCCGCCGATGATGAACAGATCGCAATTTAGATATTTTGCTAAAGCCGCAGTTTCTTCGACGCTTCGGACGAGCAGGGAATTCGGTTGGTTTTCGATTGAATGCGAGCCGGAAAGCACGATGTTCAGGCGTTTCGGCAGAGGTTTGCCGATTGATTTCCAAGTGTTGAAACCCATCAAAACGGCTTGATCGAGCGTTGTTTGTTTGAAAAACTTTAAATCAGCCGAATAATGCCACGGGAGTTTCCCGTTTTTCCCGATTGCGTAATTTTGTGCGACGGCGACGATGCCGATGATTGACATAGATTGAATTTGGATTTTAAATTTCGGATTTCGGATTTTTTAGGAATTGGTAAATTAAGATCGCTTGTCCGTGCAGATTTTCGGCTTCGGCGATTGTTTCGAGCAGAATTTCAAAAAGAGTTTTCATTTTTTCGGGCGCGGGAAGTTCACGATTTAAATCTTCGTCGGATTTGAAAAGCGAAAAACCTTTTCGGCGAATTTGTTCGGTTTCATCTAAGTATTCAAGAATCATTTTGCCGTTTGAGAGCGTTTCGGGCAAAGTCCATTCAAACGGATCGTCCCAGAGTTTGGCGGTCAATCCGTTAAATGTCTGCTCGACTCGTCCGGCACTTCGCAAGACGAAACTGCCGACTGAAAACGCAGGGAAATCGAGCGCGATCTCCGAAGGTTGAAAAAAAAGAAACTCATCCGGCGTTTTTTCGATAATATTTCGCAAGCGTTCGTCCAGATTTTCAAACTTATTTTCAAAGATTTTTATAAATGTCTCATTCGGCACAGATTCAATTATCAATTATCGAATCTCAATTATCAATTACTTTTCAGGTTTAATTGCGCGAAAAAAATCGCAGTATAAAAAAAGGCATCGAAAATATATTCAATGCCTTAAATAAAATTTGGACTGATTAATTTATTTCTTTTTGAATTTGCGGTCGTCTTCCATCATTCCGAGACCATAATTTTTCCCGCCGAAACTCACGCCGTTTTGAATTTTGCCTTTTACGCCGAGCTGTGCGCCTTTTGCGGGAACGCTGTTTTGCGTGACGACCCACAGAGAACCCGTGCCGTCGCTGATTTTATAAACTCCGCCGCGAACACTCGTAAACGGGATGTTTACGCCGTAACTGTCCGTTACCGTTCCGGCAACCGCCGCTTCTTTATTGTTAAATTTCGACGGATTCGCTTCGATGTCCGCGATGCTCGTGCGTTCGGGACACGCCATTGTCAGCATTCCCGTTATTAAAACTAAACCGATTAAGATCGTTCTTGCCTGTATTTTCATTGATTTATCTCCTTATTTGATATTAAACCGGGAAGAGCGCGTTTACGCAATAAAGGATTCAATTTCAGCGGGAAAAGTTTGCCAAAGTTTTGAAATTTTGAGATGCTGTAAGTGTTTTATTTAACAGAAAATTAACCGGAAAAATCTAAATGAAAACTGCGGCGAAACAAACCGGCGAGGAAAAATTTTCGTTTTCATCAAGCGTGGCTTCCGACGTTTGGACACCGAAACAAGACCAATTCGCTTATGAATGGTGGTATTTCGACGCGATCAGCGACGACGGGCGCGATGCGATTGTTGTTATTTTTCTCGACAATTTCATCTTTTCACCGCGCTATAACGCCGCGTGTGCGAAAAATCCGAAAGAAAAAAAGGCGCATTTTCCGGCGGTCGCGTTTTTTTATTACCGCGACGGCAAATGCTGTTACCGCGCAATCAACGAATTCGGCGCGAGCGATTTTAAGGCGAGCGAAAAAACGCCGGAAGGAAAAATCGGCGACAGTTCTTTTGAATTTGCCGCCGCGCCTTACGGTCACGGATTCTTAATCGAAATAAACGCGCAGATGTCGAAAAAACGGCGGCTCGAAGCAAAACTCGAATGGCTTTCCATCGAGAGTGATTTTCTGCCGGACAAGAAATTCAAAAAAGAAGATTCGCACAGTTGGAATATGGTTTCGCCGCGCGCGGACGTAACGGGAAAGATTGACATAAAATCCGATAAAGGTAAAAGTCTGGACACCGTTCAGTTTCGCGGGACGGGTTATCACGATCACAATTACGACAATCGCTGGCTGCCGGCGACCGTCAAAGACTGGCAATGGGGACGCGCACATTTTTCGGATGCGACGGCGATTTTTTATCGTTATAAAGAGATCGGTTCGGACAAACCTCTGACAAAATTATTTACAATTTCCGACGGCGAATTCAAGGAAAGGGAAGTTATCTTTGAAGAACAACAGAATTTTCAACGCGACAAATTCGGAATAAAATATCCGCAGAGAATGCGTTTCGTGACGCAGGGCGGTTTGCGTCTGCGCGTTAAACAGACGAAAGTTATTGATTCGAGTTTCTTTTATTTAAGGTTCTTGAGCGAAATGAATCTTGCGTTCCGCGACGGCAAACCGCGAAAAACCATCGGAATTACCGAACATCTCACGCCGAAAGTTTTAAAGTATCGCTGGCTCGATTGGCTTATAAATATGCGAATCGGCAAAGACGGAAAAGGTGCGTTCTTGAAATAATTGGACGGTTCGCGGCGGAAAAAGTGAATTGAATTTGTTGATAATATAATTCGTGTTCGGAGTTAAATTACAAATATCGAGTCAGAAGAATTATGGAGAACAAACCCGAAATTGCGAGGGGAAATATAAACAGACAACTGTGTGAAAACTGCGGCGCGAATATGATTTTCGATCCGGCAATCGGAAAACTCGCTTGCCCGTATTGCGATGCGACGAAGACGATTGAGACGAATGCCGCCGATATTGTCGAACGCGATTTTGCTTCTTATCTTCGCCCGTCTGCCGAAAGATTACAGCCGCTTGCCGTTGACGCGATGCAGGTTTCGTGCGGAAGCTGCGGCGCGACGGTGGTTTTCGTGCCGCCGACTACTTCGACTTCGTGCGATTTCTGCGGCGGCAAATATGTCGCGCAATCGAAATCCGCCGATCCGCTCGTTGCGCCGGAAGGTGTTTTGCCTTTTTCGTTTACCAACAGCCAAGCCGTCAGTTCGCTGAAATCGTGGACGAGTTCGCGCTGGTTTGCGCCGAACAAATTAAAGACGCTCGCCGAACACGACAAAGCCGACAGCGTTTATCTGCCGTATTGGACGTTCGACGCGGATTCTTACACGGATTACAGCGGACAGCGCGGCGACAATTATCAGGACACCGAACATTACACCGATTCGGAAGGCAGACAGCAGACGAGAAGCGTTACAAAAACGCGTTGGTATAACGTAAGCGGCGATGTTTCCAGACATTTCGACGACACGCCCGTTCCGGCGACGAAATCGGTTTTGCCGAAGTATCTCGAACGCCTGAACTGGAATTTCGGCGAACTCGTCTCATACGATCCCGGTTATCTTTCCGGTCATAAAGCGCAGACTTATCAGGTTTCGCTCGAAGAAGGTTTCGAGCGATTCAAGATCATCGCCGATTCGGTTATCAGAAGCGATGTCCGCCGCGACATCGGCGGCGACCAACAGCAGATCAGTTCGATGAACACGAATTTTTCCGATATTACTTTCAAACATCTGCTCGTTCCGGTTTACGCGAGCGCGTATAAATTCAACAACAAAGTTTATCAGGTCGTCATCAACGGCAGAACTGGCGAAGTTCAAGGCGAACGCCCGTATTCGTGGCTCAAAATCGGCTGTCTGGTCGTCGTGATTTTATTCGTGTTGATAATTATCCTGACGATTTACGGGGCGGTAAAATAGATAAGTGAGATCAGATGTTTGTTCGCCGGGCGAATTCATATCCAGCGGGTGAAATCGGCGTTATACTTTTAACCCACATTGCAAGAGCGGGGAAATCGCCGAAATTTGATAAAGCCGTTAAAAATGGCGACATATAATTATATGTCGCCATTTTTAACGGCTAAAATACTTTAATTTAACGTGAGTTCGACGTAAAATTACCCAAAAATAATACTTTTCTCTTGAAAACAATCTTCTCTTTCAACTTTCATCTATTAACTATCAACTATTTCTTAGCTGTTTCAAATTAAACTAATAAAATAATTGATAGTTAATAGTTGATAGTTGATAGTTAGCCGTATTATTTGTTGTTGTTTTTCATTTTCTTATGTCGAACTCACGTTAATTTAGCCATTTCCATAACTCGCGTTTTGGGCTGAAAATATGCTGCCGTCTTCGACAGCTTGTGTAAAATTCAGAATTATCTAGTCATTCATCGGCGAATCCTTTTTGGATTTCGGTGCTTTTTCCAGATGCGAAGCGACTCGCCACGAAGCTAGTTTTTGCGGGTTGTTCTGGTATTTTATCTTGACTATCGAATCGAGTTTGCGCGAGATGTCCATACCGCGTTTTGCCGCGTCGAGCAAACCTTCGGTCGCCGCCGCACGTTGTTCGCCGCCCGAATCGGCATTTGTGCCTTCATCGTTAAAAGCGTCAATGTCCGCCTGTAATTGTTCGAGAAAATCGTCCGCCAGACCGTATTCGACAAATTTCGCTTTAATCGGCGCGGCATCGGTGATGAAGGCACGCGCCGTCGCCGCCGTATTTTCCTGCGAACGGTTGCGCGGCAGACGAAATTTGTCGGTGATGTTCGGCATTTCGTCGGAAAAAGCGTTCGCCGCGCGGTTCATATTGCGGATCATCGTCCACATATCATCGAGCGCGTCGTCCTTTCCCGCCACCGACTGCCGCGCTTCGCCCTCGCCGACAAGCTGATCTCCGGCAAGCGTGTGAATCTCTTTAACAACTTCGCCCAGCACCGCCGCCGCTTTTCCGCCCACCGATCCCGCCGGAAAATCGCCCGAATTATTGTTCATAAAAGCCTGTTCACGCTCGAATTTATCGAGCTTACGTCTTTCAACATCTCTCATATCGTTTTCATTCTCCTGTATTTTTAGTTTGTTGATCTGTGAATCAAGGAAATTCACCTGTGAATATACGGCGTTCACGTGTGAATATCCGTCGTTCACGTGTGAATCTTTAAAATTCAGTTGTGAATGTTCGTCGTTCACGTGTGAATGTTCAGCGTTCAGTTGTGAATGTGCCGCGTTCACGTGTGAATGTTCATCGTTCACCTGTGAATCATCGCCGTTAAGCTGTGAATGTTAAGCGTTCACCGTAAAATGCCCGTCGTTTATCAGTAAATTGGGAAAATTCACCTGTGAATGCTTGGAGTTCAGATACAAAACGACGAAATTCATTTAGAAAAATACACTGAAACCGCTTTTTAGGTCAAGCGTGGAGTATATAATTTAATATTGATTGAACTATTTTCTTGGTTTAGTTTCTGTATATCCTTTAATATTGCGGAGAAATCTATTCTGTCTTGTGAAGGATGCTCGTCTGTAATCATCTATATTAAATTTTAATTTTTCCTTGTTCTCAATTGTTTCAATCATTTCTCTGTTCAGAGTAAGGATGTATTGAAATTCTTCAGGATGATTTTTTTCCTGCTGATATAGAAAGTTTAAACACTTTTCTAAATCATCGTCAGAATGTCCAAATATATTATCGTGAACCAAAAATCTAGGATGATTTTTTTTTGTAAGATCATTAAACATCAATGAAGTATCGTAAATAAATACTTTGATTCTTTCAATGTCATGACTTCCGTCAGAATCAATCCTGAGATCAAATTGTAAAAAATCTTTTTTTCTGCTCCCAAAATCTATTTTTATATCAAAATAAGCACTTCTATTTCCCAAAATCTTTTCATGTATTTGTAAAATTGTTTCTCTAAAACTCTCTATCGTTGTAAGATTTTCAGCAAGTTCAATATCAAATTCTTGTATGCTGTTCGTTCTTTGCACACTTAGGGTTTTCTTTTCATGCTCGGCAGAATCATAACGATTAATTAAAAATCGTAAATGATTTAATTCTTCGTTCTTTTCCCTAAAGACATTAATTGATGTTTTTAAATCACCAATAATTTGTCCCTCATCAATTAAACCAATTTTTTTAGAATAATCCTCGTCTAGCTTATCTATTTGGTTATTTAACTTAAAAAGTTCTTCTCTAAGATTTTCCAGTCTTTTATTTACTAAAGTATTTCTGAAACTATCAATTTTATCTCTGAATAGTTTTACTTCTTCCAGAGATTTTTCAACCATATCACCTAATCCTGATTTAAATTGATTAAATAAGATTACAATTTCATTTTCGCTGATATGTTCAGGTGCAGGTAAAGAATTGATTTGTTTTATCTCATATTTTGTTGCTTTTTGCTTTGTTCTTAACTCTTTAAGTTTTGACTCAATATCGATTAAATCACTCTGAACTGCCTTAAATGATTCTTTGCTTTCCAGTTTCTCCATGGATTGATTTATTTTATGCACTTCGCTTTCTAAATCATTTAATTTCGCTTTGGCATCAACTGGCTTGATCTCGTTATTATTAGTTAATTGTTTTTTTGTTTCTGAAACATAACTGGTCTTTTTGGAATATTCGTCTGTTAGTTTTCTGATTTGGACATACAAATCAACATCTAAGTTTAGAAAAAATAAATGCGGTTTGTAATCTCGCGGAATATATTTGTCAGTATCGTAGGATTTGATAATGTCTTTAAACTCTGATCGTTCATCTCTCAAAATTGGAGCTAGTAATTCCCTAAAACTTAACCTTGTAGTATTAGCAGAATAGTTTTCAAAATATAAGTTACCTAAGTAGTTCGATGCATCTAATAATTCTTCAAAAACAATCTCCTTTCCATCCTTATGAATTGTAACAGTGTCTGGATTTTGTTTGGTTCTTGTAATTGTTAGGTTATAATTATTGATTCGTAAATCTAACTTTATCTTCGTGTCAGATTCAAGAACGGAGTCTGGAATATACATTACTCTACTTTCATTCGCCCTTTTCAGTAAACAAAAATTAAGAAATTCCATACAAATAGACTTGCCGACTCCATTTGTTTTATTACTTTTTTCAGACTTTTCACCCAAAATAATATTTATCCCGGATTCAAACTGAATCGGGTCAAATACTTCAGGTTCACTGTAAAGTCGTTTTAGCCTAATCATTAATACTCAAATAATAATCTTTGGTTTTTTTCTTTCGGTTTGTTATTTACTTTTTGTTGCCAGTCTTCTGCTACTAAAACTATAAACGGTTCTTGAAAATCCACTATGTTGCTTGAATATAAAAAAGCCAAACCGAAAAACATTTGTCGGTAATGAATAATTTTATACTTTTTAAGATGCTCTGAAACTTCAAAAATAGATAATTTATTTACTTTTTTCTTTTTAAATAACTTTAAAATCAAAGAGCCGACATACACTGAAGATGTCTTAATATTTTCGTCTTTAGATACTAGCATTTTCGTTATTTACAGGATTCGGAAACACATTACATTGAATTAACTCATCCAAAAGATAAAATCGGATTGCTGACTGGTCGCAATTGAACCCATATTTAAATAATTTTTCCTCAAAAAAATCTGTCAAATTGTCAATCGCTACTCTAGGATTATTATTGCACTCATTTAGTACCGAATCACTTTTATATTTCAGAAAAGATGTAATTTTTTTTGCTCTTACACCATCAAGTCCAACTTTTTCTTTGGCGATTTGTAAGGTTCCGAAATAAAGAGCATACATTTCTTCATAATGACTTTGTAGAAACTCTCTGTGTTCTTCAAATCGGTGAAATTTACGTTCAGGATCAGGCGGATTAGGTTTTTCATTATTACTGTCCTGTGTATTTTCATCATCACTCAGAAACTCTATCAAACTCATTATTGTTTCTACTTCATTTGTTTCAGTTTTTGGACGAGGAATATTTGTTTGTTTTGAAAGAAACTCAAAAATTTCTTCGAGTTTTTCTGTTTTTAGGTTATTAATAATTTTGAGCAATCTTTCCAAATCAATAACGTTTTTTTTGTGATCAAAATCAAATTTCCCTTTAATTGTGAAATCTGCTGTATAATCTTTAGCCGACTTAGCGATTAATATAACCTCTAGTTGATATTTTGAATGTTCAGGCTTCTTCATGAATCCCTCAATAGAATGTTTAATCTTACCACCATCATTTTGTGATGTAACCTGAATAGCTCTTTTCTCTTTCTTGTCAATTAAGTCAATATAACTGGCATTTTTTTCATCAAAGTTAAGATTTACTAAGTTCAAGTCAAATATGACATTAAAAAAATCTCTATAGAAATTTTCGGCGTGGATATTAATATCATAAAGATTCAAGCTGCCCCGAAATTCAACTTCAACTTTTAAAATTGATAAAATCCTCGTGATATTGAACAAGCAATTTTCTCGTATATTCATATTTGTGAAAGTCCTACAAAACTACATTTCCGAAGTTACAATCTAATACATTTTGAAAAATTTTAAAAATAGAAATCGGTATGAAGTTAGAATAGTTTTGTCTCTAAAACTTCATACCGACAATAACTTTTTAATCGTCGTCGTCGTGCGCTCTGATTCTTCCGGCGGCGACGGCTTCGTCAACTACTTTCTGGGAGAGATTGCCGGGAATCGGGTCGTAGTGCGAAAACTGCATATGATATTGACCTCTGGCTTGCGTCATTGAATTTAAACGCCCTTGATAATCGAGCATTTCGGACAAGGGAACCTGCGCTTTGATGACTTGCTGTTTGCCGCGCATATCCATTCCCGAAACTCTGCCGCGCCGTGAGTTGAGATCGCCCATAATGTCGCCGGACATTTCCTGCGGGCAGAAAACTTCGACATCCATAATCGGTTCGAGCAAGGTCGGTTTCGCCTGTTCCATCGCGTTGCGGAAGGCTTTGCGTCCCGCCGCTTTGAAGCTGTGTTCGTCCGAATCTACGGCGTGATAACTGCCGTCAATCAAAGTTACGCGAAAATCAACGAGCGGATAACCGGCGATTGCGCCGTTGGCGGCGGCTTCGATGATGCCTTTTTCGACTGCCGGACGGAAGTTTTGCGGAATCGAACCGCCGAAGATCTTGTCAACGAATTCAAAACCTTTGCCGGGTTCGAGCGGTTCGAAGATGACTTTGCAGTCGCCGAACTGTCCGCGTCCGCCGGATTGTTTTTTGTGCCGCCCCTGGACTTCGACCTGTTTGGTGATCGTTTCTTTATACGGAACTTTCGGCGGGTGGAGCGCGACTTCTACGCCGTATTTATCTTTTAATTTATCAACGACCGTTTCGATATGGAGTTGTCCCGAACCGCTTAGAATAAATTCGTTGGTTTGCGGTTCGCGCTCGAATTTCAAAGACGGGTCTTCTTCGAGAATTTTGTGCAGTGCGGCGGAGATTTTTTCTTCGTCGGCGCGTGATTTCGGTTCGATGGCGAAAGCGACGGCAGGTTCGCGGTATTTTACGGTCGGATAGACAATCGAATCGCTTTTGTCGCACAGCGTGTCGCCGCTTTGAGTTTCTTTTAACTTGACGGCGGCAACGATGTCGCCGGTTTGTGCGCTGGAGATTTTTTCGAGCGTTTTGCCTTGAATATAATTCAAACCGCCGAATCTTTCCTGAACGTCGCGCGTCGAATTCAAAATCGTCGCGTCGGACGAGATTTTGCCGGAAACGATCTTCATCACGTTTATTCTGCCCGCAAACGGGTCGGCGATGGTGCGGAAAACGAAGGCGGAAAACGGTTCGTCGTTGCTGTATTTGCGGTTTTTGCGCGAGCTTTCTTCGTCGGCGGTTTCGTGTCCGATCTCCGATTCGTGAACGCCCGGATGCGGCGCGAATTCGATGATGTGATCGAGCAGAACGGAAAGTCCGACGAGCGTTTCCGATGAAACCGCGTAAACCGGACAAAGTTTGCTTTTCGCAATTGCTTTTGAAAGATTCGGGATAATATCTTCTTCTTCGAGCGTTCCGTTTTCAAAGTATTTTTCCAACAGTTCATCGTCGGATTCGGCAACAATTTCAATTAATCTTTCGCGCGTCGCGTCCAAAATCTCGCGTCCCTGTTCGGGAATCTCGCGCGTTTTCGCTTTGCCGTTTTCGTCGAATTCGTATGCTTTCATATGGACGACATCAATCACGCCTTTGAAATCCGCTTCCTGTCCGATGGGCAATGTAAAAGGCACGATGGCGCGCGAAAAACTCTCGGTCGCCGTATCTAATGCGTGTCCGAAATCGGCGCGTTCCTTGTCTAATTTGTTGATAACGATGAAACGCGGAAGCACGAATTCGTTGGCGTAATTCCACGCGCGTTCGGTCTGAACTTCAATCCCGTTGACCGCATCAACGACGACCAGACCGCAATCGGAAACGCGAAGCGCGGGACGCGCGTGGGCGATAAATGCGGCGTAACCGGGCGTATCAATCAGATTTACTTTGGTGTCTTTGTATTCGAGAAATGCAAAATTGTTGTTAAGTGAAACCTTTCTGGCGATCACATCATCTTCGTGATCCGTAACGGTTGTTCCGTCGTCAACTTTTCCCCAGCGCGTCGTCGCGTCGGCGATGTGCAGAAGTGAACTGACGAGTTGGGTTTTACCCGAGTCGCCGTGTCCGACGACAGCGATATTGCGAATATGTTCTGTTTCGTATGCTTTCATTTTCGGCAAATTCTCCTTTGTATTATTTAATTTTAAAGTCAGTAAACCCCGACACCGAATCAAATTATTTTAGAATTTCGGATAATCGGAATTAACATTTTGGTAAGAATATAATTTATCCGACAAACGGCGAGATAGCAAGAACCGAAGAATGTAATATCACTTCGGCAAAGAACAATTTCGAGGTTAAAAAGCCGGTTTTCCGTAAATGTCTGTGACGCTGTAGATTTATCCAGATAAAAATTTATCGTAATCAGAAAATCGGTTATAACTTAAATGTTTGTTGAAATTGCAGAGGCACTGTATTTACTCCGGCAGATGGAAAAAATACTTTACTTTTAAGCAAAAGTTCAATACAATAAATCGCTACTTGTATTTAATAGATGGGTGCAGCGGGTTTTTCTATTTTATCGAAGGTTATACGCGGCGATTTAATGATTTTTTCCAACCGAACACCCGCATAATACTAAAATACCAAAAGTGTCTGAATTTCGGAGAAAAATTATGAATAAAAAATGTATGTTTTTACTGGCTCCCGTTTTGTTTCTGGCGAATCTTATTGTCGTTATAAATGTCAATGCCGCCGGAGAAGTTGATACGTCGTTTAACGCGTTTTTGGCTAATACTAATGGAGTCGTCAAGGAAAGTGTGGTTCAGCCGGACGGCAAAATTCTAATACGCGGCGATTTTGATACTCTTAACAGTAGTGTCAAGACAAGATTAGCCCGTTTAAATCCTGACGGAACAGTAGATGATTCATTTAATCCGCCGAATCTTTCAGGTACTCTGGCTGACATTGAAATTCAATCGGACGGGAAAATTCTTGTCGCGGGACTCTTAAATTTTGGACAAAATAAAGGATTAATCAGGCTCAATCCCGACGGTTCGCCGGATACTGCCTTCAACAATACATTCGCTGTAATAGATAATGAAGATGTGCGGGGAATTACCATATATCCGAACAATTTAATTTTAATTTCCCGCGGCACTCGTCTGACTCTGTTAAATCCTGACGGAACATATATTTCAGATGTCGCGCTGACATTTGCTCCAGATAAATTATACCTGCAAAGCGACGGTAAAGTTGTTCTTTTAACTAATGACGGAACTCTTTACCGTGTAAACAGCAACCTTACAAAAGACACTACTTTTTCAACTTCACAAGCCTTCGCGTCTGCTGATACGCAGGCGGACGGAAAAGTTATCGTCGGCGGAGGGTTCAATAATATCAACGGATTTATGATTAAAAATTTGGCGAGAATAAATACCGATGGTTCGATTGATACTACTTTTAATACGACAAATCCGATTAATATCAATGGACCCGTTTTTAAAGTATTGGTTTTGCCGGATGGAAAGATTTTAATCGGCGGGAATTTTACACAGGTCAGCGGAGTTAGTACTAATCAGGTGGCGCGTCTGAATCCTGACGGAAGTTTGGACGGGACTTTTGTTTCAGGATCCGTTTTGGCTCCGGGATCGCAGGTAATTGATTTGGACGTTTTGCCAAGCGGTAAAATCCTTACGACGGGAATTTCGGTAAACAGATTAAATCCCGATGGTTCGCGGGACACTTCTTTCATTTCGCCGTTACCCGGAATTCACGAAAGAGGTTATGCGCTCGATGTGCAGGCGGACGGAAAAGTATTAGTCGGCGGTACATTTAGAAACGTCAACGGAATTTTGAAAAAGTTTCTAGTCAGATTAAATCCTGACGGAACGGTTGATAATTCATTTAATCCCGTTATTATCGGGAATGATGTTTCAGTTTCCGCAGTAAAGGTTCAACCCGACGGCAAAATAATTGTCGGTTCCGGCAGAGCATTTCGTCTGAATTCGGACGGTTCGTTTGAATTGGAGTTTCCCGGATCGCAATTTCCAATAACGCGAATTGATATTGCTCCCGACGGAAAGATCTACGTCGGCGGCGGATTTAATTTAAAGAGTTATAATCCTGACGGAACACTTGTTAGTGGAGGAATAAGCGGTCTTGAATCAATAAGCGATTTAGCCATTCAGCCTGATTCAAAAGTAGTTTACTCCGTTTACACCAACTTGAATGCGAGAGTAAGAAGAGCCAATCCCGACGGCACGCCGGATTCGACGTTCAATCCAGTAGGCGGCGGACCAAACGATTTCGTCTATAGTTTGGCACTTCAATCAAACGGAAAAGTTATAATCGGCGGAGACTTTACGGGAGTAAGTTTTGATACGACTAAAAAATATTTGGCGCGGCTGAATTCAGACGGTTCACTTGATGCTTCATTTTCCCCCGTTATTAATGAGAGAGTTCGCAAGGTAAGAACACAATCGGACGGAAAAATTCTTGTTCAAACACTCTTTTCGGATACCAAAGCTCGTCTTTTCCGGCTCAATCCCGATGGAACGCGGGACAATACTTTTGCCGAAGTAATTGTTAATAATGATATTTCAGATATTAAGCCTCAAAACAACGGTAAAATACTAATTACGGGTAATTTTACAAAGGTAAACGAATTTACGAGATTGGGAATCGCCCGGCTCTTGGATTCTGTTTCACGCACTAAATTCGACTACGACGGCGACGGCAAAGCTGATTTATCGGTATTCAGACCGTCAAACGGCGCGTGGTATATTCAGCAGTCACAAAACGGTTTCACGGGCGTTACTTTCGGGGCTTCGACCGATCTGATTACTCCGGCAGATTTCGACGGCGACGGCAAAACCGATGTTTCCGTTTTCCGTCCTTCAAACGGCAGTTGGTATCGCCTTAATTCTTCGACCAACACTTTCTACGGAGTGCAGTTCGGAGCAAACGGAGATATTCCGATTCCCGGAGATTTCGACGGCGACGGCAAAGCCGACATTTCCGTTTTTCGTCCTTCAAACGGCAGTTGGTATCGTTTGAATTCATCGAACAATTCGTTTTACGGCGTGGCTTTCGGAGCAAACGGGGACAAACCGCTGCTTGCCGATTTCGACGGCGACGGTAAAAACGATGTTGCAGTGTTCAGACCGTCAACCGGAGCATTTTATTCGTTGGATTCAACGACGGGAGCATTCCGCGGAGCATCATTCGGAGTAGGAACGGACATTCCGACGCTCGGCGATTATGACGGCGACGGGAAGACGGACTTATCGGTATTCAGACCGTCAAACGGCGCGTGGTATCGGATAAATTCTTCGACGAACTCATTCTACGGCTTAACATTCGGACAAAACGGAGACATTCCGGTAGCGGCGGATTACGACGGGGACGGCAAAACCGATGTGGCGGTATTTAGAAATGGAAACTGGTATCGTCTGAACTCGTCAAATGGCGGATTCGCAGGTCAGACGTTCGGAGTCGGAAATGATAATCCAACTCCGGCGGCATATTAGAAGAAGACGGCTAAACAAAAAAAAGGAACGCGATAATCTCGCGTTCCTTTTTTTTGTTTAAATAAATGTTAAGTGTATGCGGCTTTTTTACAGGGCAGTTGATAAAATTGCCGTTTGATTTGTTTGGAAAAAAAATACAACATAGAATCGGAATCAGCATTTTATAACGGCTGAATTCCTTATCAAAAACAAAAATATCAGAATGAAAACCATCGTCAAAAATATTCTAAAAAAATACGGTTACGATATTGTGCCGAGTAATAACAACGGAAGTAATAATTTTCCGCCGGATTTATCGGACAATGAAAAGGAAGTATTTAACAAAGTCAAACCCTTTACAATGACAAGCGTCGAAAGAGCCGTTTCTTTGATGCAGTCGGTAAAGTATGTTGTCGAAAACCAAATCGAAGGAGATTTTGTCGAATGCGGCGTTTGGCGCGGCGGAAGTATGATGATCGTCGCTTCGATTTTGCGTCAGTTAGGCGACACGAACCGTAAATTATTTCTCTACGACACTTTTGAGGGAATGCCCGCGCCTTCTGAAAATGACGTGGATTTTCAAGGCACGGCGGCGGAAAAATTTTACGGCGAAACGGCAGGAAATTCCGAAGGCTGGTGTTTTGCCGATCAGCGGGACGTTCTGCAAAATCTACATTCGACAGGTTATCCGAAAGAAAACATTTTTCTTATCGAAGGAAAAGTCGAGGATACGATTCCCGAAACGCTGCCCGAAAAAATTTGTCTGCTCAGGCTCGATACTGATTGGTATGATTCGACAAAACACGAACTCATTCATCTTTACCCGAATTTGTCCGAAAACGGAATTTTAATTATTGACGATTACGGACATTGGCAGGGCGCGAGAAAAGCGACGGACGAATATTTCGGCGAGTTGAAATTCAAACCTTTTTTGCAAAGAATAGATTACACCGGCAGGCTTTTAATCAAGAACGTGAAAAATTAAATCTCAATAAATTCATAAATTTTCTTTTTATTCTGCAAGCGTTTACAACTTCAAACGTTCATCAATACGTCATAGAGGCGGAAACGCTTCGCACGAAAAATTAAACAGATAGGAGAAATTATGAGTTTTAAAAACGTATTCAGGTTTTTGAGCATTATCTTTTTCGGCTTTTTTGCCGCGATTTCGACAAATGCTCAAGGCGTTATTGTTCCGATCATTTGCGATGTTCGTCCGTGTCCGCCGCGTCCGGTTCCTCTTCCGAGACCGATTCCCGTGCCGAACGCTTTGCCGGTTAAATCAATAAAAATTGATACGAAAATCTTGGGACAGGTAGCGACGACGCAGATCGAACAAGTTTTTCGCAACGATACGCCTTACACACTTGAAGGAACGTACTTTTTTCCGATTCCCGAAGATGCTTCCATCAGCGAATTTGCGATCTGGGAAAACGGTAAGAAACTCGTCGGCGAAGTTCGTTCGCGCGAAGAAGCAAGAAAAATCTACGACGAAATCGTCAGGCGACAGCGTGATCCCGGACTTCTGGAATATGCGGGCAAAAATCTTTTTCAGGCTTCGATCTTCCCGATTCCGCCGAATTCGGATAAAAAACTCGAAATGACTTATTCGCAGGTTTTAAAAGCCGAATCCGGCACGGTCGCTTATCGTTATCCATTGGGAACAGGAAGAAATATCCTGACTCGTTCTAATAACGATTTTGAAAGAGCGCAGACAAAGCCCGTTTCGGAAGATTTCGGAACGGTTTCGGGCAAGATAGAAATTATCGGAAAAGAAGCGTTGCGAAATATTTATTCGCCGAGTCATTCGGTAGAAGTTGATCGAAACGGCGAAACAAAAGCGACGATCTCATTTGAAACGAAAAACAACGTCAACGATTTTCAGTTGTTTTACGGTTTGTCGAACAACGATTTCGGAATGTCTTTGATGACTTACCGCGAACCGGGAAAAGACGGTTATTTTCTGCTGATGCTGTCACCGAAAGACGACATCGCCGAAAGGGAAGTCGTCAGTAAAGATATTATTTTCGTTCTCGATACGTCGGGTTCGATGGCGGACGAAGGAAAAATGGAAAAGGCGCGTTCGGCGTTGCTTTTCGGTATTCGCGGACTTCGCGCAGGCGACCGTTTTAACGTAATAAATTTTGCGGGCGAAGAACATCTTCTCGAAAAAGGTGTGATTGCGGCTTCAAATGAAAATAAGAAACGCGGCGAGGAATTCGTTAAAAAATTGACTCCGAACGGCGGGACGAATATCAACGACGCTTTGAAAGCATCGCTTGAACAATTTGATAATTCGGACAGACCGAAAATGTTGGTGTTCCTGACCGACGGTTTGCCGACGGTCGGCGAAACCGACGCAATAAAAATTACGAACAATGCAAAAAACGTAGAAGTTGAAAATTTACGGATTTTCCCGTTTGGTGTCGGTTATGATGTCAACACGAACTTGCTGGACAAACTCGCCTCGGAAAATTCCGGTGTGTCGGAATATGTCGAGCCGAAGGAAGATTTGGAAGTAAAAGTTTCCAACTTTTTCTCAAAGGTGAGTTCGCCCGTTTTGAGCGATCTGGAAATGGATTTCGGCGGTGTGCGGACTGATTTAATGTATCCTCGGCAGTTGACCGACATTTTCAAAGGTTCGCAACTTGTTCTTTTAGGACGTTACACGAACGCGGCTGATGTCGAAAACGTAACGCTCAGGCTTTCGGGAAAATCGGGAAAGGAAACGAAAACTTTTACATACAAAAATCTCGATTTTCCGGCGCGTGCGAATGAAAACGATTTTCTGCCGAGACTTTGGGCATCGCGCCGCGTCGGTTGGCTGATCGAGCAAATCCGAATTAACGGCGAAAACAAGGAATTAAAAGATGAAGTAATTGATCTCGGCACACGCTACGGTTTGGTTACGCCTTACACTTCGTATTTAGCGACCGACGGAACAGTTCAGAACTTGACTTTGAACAGTCGAAGAATGGAAGCCTTACCGAAGGGAACTTCTTTCGGCAGCGTTTTGAGAGAAAATTCCGGCAGAGATGCCGTTCAATTGAGTCGTCAGCAAAATGCGATGCAGGCGAATGTGTCGGTTACTGCCGATTCGGAATCTAAAAAGGAAGAGTCTTCGCCGCAGATTTTCGTGCAGAACACGGTTTCAAATCAATTTGTCGGGGTAAAGAATTTTACAAATCAGAGCGGTAATTGGATTGATTCTGAACTGAAAGAAGATTCCAAACTTCCCGAAGTGAAAATTAGGTTTGCCAGCGAAAAATATTTCGATCTGATCGAGAAAGAACCGGAATTAGGACAGTATCTCGCTCTCGGCGAAAATGTAACGGTGGTTTGGAAAAACCGAATATATCGGATTACGAACTAAATCGGTTAAAATTCGTTTTTGAAAAAGGGTGCTTTTTTATATGTTAAAATAAAATACGTCAGCAAAAAATCATCCTTTTTTTGCAAATCCCTACGAATTAATTATGAAAATTTTTAAATATTCTTTAGTTATCGGTTTGTTTTTTTTACTTTTCGCAGCAGATTTTAACGCTCAAATAGGTTGGCGTGCCTCTAAAGCGCAAAGCGGCGGCGATCTGATAACTGTTTGTTTTACATCATCTGATAACGGCTGGGTTGCCGGAGATAATGGTTTTCTGGCGATCACACAAAACGGCGGCAGAAACTGGACGCGGCAGGATTTGAATATCAGCGACAACATCAACGAAATTTATTTTCGTAATAACGACAATGGTTATCTCGTTGCCGGAAGAGTGATGTTCAAAACCGTTGACGGCGGAAAAAGTTGGCAGGAATTCGTGCCGCTCGAATCGCGCAATTTCAACGGCGGAACGCCGGAATTTTTGAGCATTCGTTTTACAGGTAAAAAAGACGGTTTTATCATCGGCTCCATTTTGAAAGAATTCGGCGATGACGTGCGCGTTGTTGATTCGCTCGTTCTGAAAACTTCCGACGGCGGCGAAAGTTGGCGGCGAATCACCGTTCCGTTTACCAAAGAAATCTATAATCTCGATTTTATAAATGATGATTACGGTTGGATCGTCGGCGATGACGGAATGATTTTAGCGACACAAAACGGCGGTTTGAAGTGGCAAATACAAAAGACATCATTACGACCGGTAAAAGGTAAAAATACGAAACCGGCACTTTATTCGGTTGATTTCCGTGATAAAAACGAAGGTTACGCCGTCGGCGGTTACGGGACGATTTTGCGGACTGACAACGGCGGCGAAACCTGGCAAACAGTTAATACTGCTTATCCTTCGACATTTTTGCGTGTGGATTTTACAAACGACGAAAACGGCTGGATTGTCGGCAGGGACGGCACAATTTTGCGTTCGTCGGACAAAGGAAAATCGTGGCTCAAACAAGAGAGCAAAACTTCAAAGCATCTTTACGGTCTTTATATGAATAAAAAATACGGTTGGGCTGTCGGTCAAGACGGTGCAATTCTTAAGTATGACCGCTAAAAATAAAAAATGGCAACCTAAAAAAAATCGGAAGCATCTTTAAGATTGGACTAAGGACTTGAGCCGAATTAATTATTAAACCAATAAGTCCGGTTTTTAGTCTTTTTGATTCCTCCTGTTTCTTTTTGGCTTGTCGGGAATGTTACCCGGCAAGCCGTTTTTTTATCTCTTTTCAGCCGACCGCGCAAATTGTTCGGCGCGCGGCAAAAACTCCAACGCTTTATTTAATTGCGGATCGTTTTCGATCAGAATTTGATTCGCCGCGACGCTTCCGTAATTTGCGGTTGCCAGATGAAAACGGAGTCTTTCGATAATAAAACTTTTCTCGCCTGAAATTTCATCTGCCGAAATTTTCCATTCTTTGGTAGCGAAATTTTTGAAAGTCTCAAATAATTTATCGGAAATAACAAAATCGTTCGGGCGAATTCTTTCACCGAATTTTATTTGCACGTTCGATTTTAAGTTTTCAAAACTCCTTATTTTACCGCCGGAAATATCTCGTGCGAAATAAAAGATCGGATCGAGCAGAGCGATTTGATCGTTTGTCAGATCGGGCGTTTTTACGGTTTCATCCGGCGCAATTCCGTCGCCGCCGTAAATTAATCTGCCGGAACTCGTGCGTGAAACAGGTCTTTGTTTATCGGTCAAACTTATTTTGTGATTGTAATAATCGTAAAGCCCCGAATTTGAATAATCACGCTGAATCGAGCGTCCCGAAGGCGTGTAATATTTTGCAGTCGTCAAGGTCAATCCCGAACCGTAAGGCAGATTTATGATGCTTTGTACGAGACCTTTGCCGAATGTTTTCTCGCCGATAATCAACGCGCGGTCATAATCCTGCAACGCTCCGGCGACGATTTCCGATGCTGACGCGCTGCTGTCGTTGACGAGAACGATGAGCGGCAAAGTTTCCGGTTTTCGTCCCTCTGATTTCCACGTTCTGTTGTCAATCGAAAAACGTCCGCGCTGAGTCACGATGGTTTTCCCGCGCGACAGAAATTTTTCGGCGACCCGCACGGATTGTTCCAAAATTCCGCCCGGATTATTTCGCAAATCCAAGATCAGCGATGACATTCCCTGTTCGTGCAAATCTTCCAAAGCGACATTTAATTCATCGGCGGTCGTGTAATTAAAACCGTTCGTCATATCAATATAACCGATGTTTTTCCGCAACAGATAAGCGTCGGGAATTGACGGGAACGGGACGCGGCTGCGGCGTATCGAGACGGTTTCAATTTTGTGTGTGTCGGCGCGTTCGACGTTTATACGAACCGTCGTGCCGCGTTTTCCGCGCACTTTGTCGCGGACGTAAGACGAACTTTTTCCGCCGACGTTTTCTCCGTTAACGGCGACGATTTTATCGCCGAAATGCAGATTCGACTGGAATGCAGGCGAATCTGGAAATGTCGAAATGACGAATGTTTCCGCCGCGCCGTTTTTGACATAATTTGCAATCGTTGCACCGATTCCGAAATACTCGCTTCGCTGATCGTTTAATAAATCGGCGTATTCGGCTACATCAAAATAATTAGAATGCGGATCGAGCGTTTTCAGCATCGTGTCAATCGCGGTTTTTGTCAGTTCGTTGTAATCGAGACGGTTTCCGCCGATGTAATTTTCGCGGATCACTTTTAAGGCTTCCTGATAATCGTTGGAAATTTTATTTTCGTTAGCCGCTGTCTGAACGGGACGCACCGTCGAGGCGGAAAACGAACTGCCCCGGCTGATCTTGAAAGGCTCGGTTTGCGGAATCTGCGAAACATCTTGCGGAAAAGCGTCGGTTATCAAACACAACACTAAGACGGAAATTATAAAAACTCTTCTCCTCATAAATAAAAAAAATGTCAGACGCGCCGTGGAAGTGAAAAATCTGTTATTCTGCGAATCTTACAAAAACCGCAATGCCTGACGCAAGTTCGCTCAATCGCGCAGCGGTTTTTCGTCGAATTGTAATGCCTCATAAAAGTTTTAATAAAACAGATATTCCAGAAGTTTTTTTTTCTAGATAAAATTATTTTCTTTGCTCGTAAAAGACGGGAAATTTTGTTTGCAAACAGCACGAATGAACACGAATAAAATGAAATTAACTATTTTAATCTGTTGATATTCGCAGTCAGAAAAGTCTTAAATTTGCTTTACCTGCGAAATTCGGCGAAGATTACAATAAATATATGCCCGAAGTTAGTGAAATTAAACTAAATGAAAAATTGAGAACGGTTATCGAAACGGTTGACATTGCCAATGCGCTGACCGATCCGCTGACTGATTCGATAGATAATCTTTTGCGAATCACCGCCGCCGAAATTCGCAGCGAAGAAGCGTCGGTGTTGGTGCGTGAAGGTGACAAAGGCGATTTGCGGTTTTTGACGGCAATCGGAAAAGTCGCCGATCAATTGAAAAATTTGATAATTCCGGCGGGCAAAGGAATTGCGGGTTTTGTATTTTCTTCCGGTCAGCCGATGACAATTGCCGACGCGGAATCGGACGAAAGTTTTTACGCTGAAGTTGACCGTTCGACGGGATTTACGACGCAGATGATTCTCGCCACGCCGCTTCGTTACAACGGCGAGATTATCGGCGTTTTAGAATACGTCAACCGAATCGGCGAACCGCCGTTCGATAATTTCACGCCGGAAGAAATGGACAAAGCGGCGTTTTTTGCCGACGCGGTCGCATCGCTTGTCAACGCTTACGAATCCGCCAGAATTTTCCGCGATTTGAGCGAAAAAATGCTTGCCGACGATGATAAAGCCGAATTTGCCGAAGTGCGCGAATGGCTGCAGTTTCTGCGCGACGGGACGGAACACAGGGAAATGATTGATTTAGCGGTTTTAGTCAGGGAAATTGCGACTCGCGGCGATGCGGAACGCCGTATGTGCCGCGAAGTTTTAGAGGCAATTTTGCATTTTTCGGACAGCAAAACCGAAACGAGTTTTTTAAGTATTTAGCAAAGATAAGGAAAGGGAAGATTTAAGGATTTCTAATCAAATCCAAAATCCAAAATCCAAAATCCAAAATCCTATGACTTTCGTAAGTAACGTCGAAGTATCGGAATATTCAACAATTTCTACTTATTTTCAACTTGATGACAGTTGGAGAGCGCGGAGCGGAAAAGGTGTGAAAGTTGCGATAATTGACAGCGGAATTGATCTCGAACACCCGGATTTGCAGGGAAAAGTTAAAGAATCCGTCGAAGCGACCCCGGACAAACAAAAGGTTTTATTCCAACCGACGACGCGCGGCGATTCGGCGGGACACGGCACGGCTTGCGCGGGAATTATTTCGGGAATCGCCCCGGATGCCGAACTTCACAGTATAAAAGTTCTCGGCGCGGGCGGAATCGGCGACGGTCAGGCGTTTCTCGCAGGTTTGGAATACGCTGTGAAACATCGTTTTCATTTGATAAATCTTTCTCTCGGCACGACGAAGCCGCAGTTTTTCGCGCCTTTGCACGATCTGCTCGACCGCGCTTATCAATCGGGTTGTATCGTTATCGCAGCGGCGAACAACCTGCCGCAGCCTTCGTTTCCTTCGATTTTTTCTTCGTCATTAATTTCCGTCAGCAAATCTGCGGAAACCGATCCGTTTAATTTCGGTTTTCGTTACGGCGAAGTCATCGAATTGACTGCGCCGGGAGTAAATGTCCGCACGGCGTGGCTCGGCGGCGGTCATAAAAGTCTGACAGGAAACAGTTTTGCTTGTCCGCATATCGTCGGAATTATGGCGTTATTGCTCGAAGCGCATCCTGATTTAACGCCGTTTCAGGCTAAATCTGCGCTTTACGCAATTGCACAGGAAAATGAAAATCGGGAGAAGGAACGTTCGGCAGTCGAAAAAAATGCGCGCAAAGGATCGGAAAATATCGAAAATAAAGATCAAGAAATCGTAATGCCGAAAAGTATAAATACGAGAAAAAATGGTGAAGATAAGTAATTTTTACTTTGCATCACTAGCCACACGCAGATAATTAGCGTAAAATTCTTTTGTTAAACAAGGACAACATCTGTGTCCGTTAAATACATCTTAAAATTCTGTTAAACGGTTAGGAAATATATTTTTGAAACTTTGCCCGATTCGATGCGTGTATAGCCATCGGAATCACAAATTTCACCCGATCCGACATAAATTAGCACCGAAAAACTGATATGAAAAAAATACGTTACGTTCAGAGTTTACTCAGCCTTTTGATGATTTTTGCATTACTTTCACCTATTTCCGTTCTGGCGGCGGGCGACAACGGCAAAAAGCATTTTAAAGAAGGAATGCGCCACGAAGATTCAGAAGAATGGGACAGAGCGGCGGAAGAATTCGCGCTTGCGGTTGTTGAAGACCCGAAAAATCCCGAATATCGTCTTCATTATCAACGTTCCCTTTTTAACGCCTCGCAGATGTTTATGAAAAAGGGACGATCGCTCGCGGCGCAAAAAGACTATGCGGGCGCATATATCGCTTTTCGTAAGGCTTACGGTTATGATCCGGTCAACGAACTCGCCAAATCCGAGATGGATCGGATGTTAAGATTTCAGGAAGGTTTGCAAAACGGCGATCTTATAACCGATTCGGAAGGTAACGTAAAACTCATTAAAACCTCGTCCAAAGCCGACGATGTGGTTGCGCCGGACGATTTTACCGTTCCGCAAAAATTCGAAAAACTACGCGACGTGCCGTTTCCGGGCGGAGTTGATCTGCAATTTCTAATAAAAGAATTGGCACAGGATTTGGATTTGAACGTGCTTTTCGACGCAGATACTTTTCGTACGCCGCAAAAAATCAGCATTGAACTTAAAAACGTAACAGCGGCAAAAGCACTCGATTATGTATTTTTGCAGCAGGGTTTGTTTTTCCAAAAAGTCGGACCGCGCACGATTTTAGTCGCCAATCAAAATCGTCGGCAAAATTTCCAGCAATTAGTTTTAAGAACATTTTATCTGGCAAACGCCAGCCCGAAAGATGTCGCCAAAGTCGTGCAGACGGCGATTCCCGCGCAGCCGGGAAGAACGCCGACGATTCCGCTGATTGACGAAGCGACCAACAGCATCACTGTGCGCGATACTTCGGAAAATATCAAAATTATCGCCGATCTGATCGGTGCATTGGATAAAGACCGCGCCGAAGTTGTAATGGATGTGGCGATTTATGAAGTTTCAAAGAGTGATTTGCTGCAATTGGGAAATCAAATTACAGGTGCGGATACACCTGTGTCTTTCGGTGGAACAACCCGTGGTGTGGTCGGAATTGGCGGAAATGATAGTTATAACGGAGGAGCAGCAACTACAGCGGGGACAGCAGCTAGTATTATTCCTCGCGCCTTCGGTGTCGGTTTAGTAATTCCGGCAGTCAATCTTATTGCTCTACAAGATAAACAAAACTCGAAGTTAATTGCCTCGACTCAAATTCACGCTTTCAACAATGAAGATTCTTCTGCGCGCATCGGACAAAGAGTTCCAGTCAGAACGGCGCAGTTTCAAACCGGCGTGGCAAATACAAGCAGCGGCGGTGTTGTTTCCGACGTTATCAATTATGAGCAAGTCGGTCTGACTCTGAAATTTAAACCCATCGTTTTTCCAAATCAAGACGTTCAGGTTGCGATGGAAATTGAATCCAAAGATGTTTTGACAGCTGGTCTAACTCCGACTTTTACTGAACGAACGATTAAAGGAACCGCGCGCGTGCAAAATAACAAAACGCTTCTTTTGGCAAGCGTCGCGCAAAATGTCGAAAGCAATGGTCGCACGGGATTACCGCTTTTGGGTTTGATTCCAATAATCGGAAGACTATTCACCGCGCCGAAGAGAGATAATCGTCAAACCGACATCGTAATTGCGGTTACGCCCAGAGTTATTCGTGCGCCGTCAATTTTGCCGGAAGATGAAATCGAACGTCCGACGGGAAGTTTGGCGGTTCCGACGAGCGGTTCGCTCGAAGCGATGTTGATTAAAGAAGATCGTGACGAACAAATTGCACTGGCACGCCGCACGAAAAATACCAATTTGGCGAATAATGTTCAGTTACCCGATCAGAAAGTAGAGGAAATGCCCGAATACGTAAAATCGGGAACGGCGCAAAATACTGAAACAAAAACAACTGAGAAAGTTGAAATTTCGGTTGAAAACTTCAAACAGACGGAAAACATCGCCACTACTTTGAAACCGATCGAAACGTCGAATGTCAAAACTCTGAATCTTAATCCGACGGCGAATTCTTCGGGCGACAAGACTTTGAAATTAAAAGAAACCTCTTTGCCGGGAAATGACATCATTAAGGAAGCGAAACCGGAAAATGAAGATACGTTTGTGCCGAAACCGATCGCACAACTCAGCATTTTGAATGCTCCGAAGGAAATGAAGCGCGGTGAGAAAACAAAAATTGCCGTAATGGTCAGCAGTCCGACGGCGTTTCGTTCGGCAGTTCTCGGTCTGAAATATGACGCGACGAAAATGTCTGTCAGTTCCGTTAGTTTCGGCGAAGTTTTCGGCAGAGAATTTGCTCAAACCGATGCCGCGCCGTTTTTGAATCAAGGCGGCAAAACTTATGTTTCGTTTTCGACGACAAAGAATACAGCGGAAAACAGTTCCGGCGTTCTGGCGTATATCGAAATAGAATCATTGACGAACGGTGTGCCCGAAATCGCATTCGATCAGGATGTATTGAATTTCCTGACTGCCGACGGTAAGAATTTTACGGTAAAATACTAAAATGAAGTTCCAAGTTCAAAGTTCTAAATTCCGGGTTCGTTGTTTGAATTTCAAAGGAAAAAGGACAAGCGGCAAAGGACAAAAAGGTTTTACGCTTTTCGAGTTGATCGCCACTTTGACGGTTTTGGCAATTCTCGTGATGGGAACGATCCCGTTGATGCAGAATGCCGCGAAACGTCAGAATGAACTGCGTCTGCGCGAAACTTTGCGAACGGTTCGGGAAGCAATTGACCAATTTCATCTTGATGCTTACGGTTCGTGTCCCGAAGGCGCGATAACGACGGCAAATCCTATCGGCGGACAGAGAGGATCGAATTCCAATGTTCCGGCAGATCCGCGAACGAGAGTCGTAATTGACGACTGCACGATTTTTGACAGTCAAAATCTTGATCGTTATCCGCCGAGCCTCGATGTTTTGGTCGAAGGCGTAAAAGTCAAACCGCGCGGATTAAATTTAACGAGCGGCGCAGGACTTGGAGATGACACTCGCAACGCGACGGATCTAGCCGGCGAGACGAAAGAATTAACAAAGATTTATTTGCGCGAAATGCCGGTTGATCCGATAACGGGCGAAGCCGAATGGGATCTACGTTCATCTTATCAGGGAAAAGATTCCGAGAGTTGGGATGACATAAATGTTTTCGATATTCGCTCGACTTCCGACGGCGAAGCATTAAATGGGGAGAAATACAGTGACTGGTAATTTACAGATTTCAAATTTCAAATTTCAAGTATTAAATCGAAAATCGCAAAAAGGTTTTTCTTTGCTTGAACTCGTGATTGCGATGTTCGTACTTGTAATTTTGATTTCCGTTGCCGTGCCGACTTATCAGCGAACTGTTAAACAAGCGCGCGAAACTGTTTTAAGAGAAAATCTCTGGCAAATGCGCCGGATGATTGACCAGTATTCCGCCGATAAAGGAAGATTGCCCAAATCGCTCGAAGATTTAAAAGAATCTAATTATCTGCGCGAAATTCCTACTGATCCGATCACCGAAGAAGCTGAATGGAAGCAAGTTCAAGGCGAAGATATTAATTCTCCCGACGGCGATCAAGGTTTGATTGACGTAAAAAGCGAAGCCGACGGCGAGGACAGCGAAGGGAAAAGATACACGGAATATTAAGATAATTGATAATTGATAGTTGATAGTTGAAAATTCAGTTTTGGATTTATAATTATCAATTATCAATTATTAATTATCAATTATGCAAAATGTTTTCAACTTTAACAAAACCGAATTATCCGAACGCCGCTCTCGGACTTGAAGCAGACAGCGTGACCGCTCTTGCATTGCAAAAAGAAGGACGCGGCAGATTCGGCATCAAACAAGCCGCGACGGTCGAACTGCCGGAACATTTGCTCGTGCCGAATTTTATCGAAAAAAATATCACCAATTATGAAGAAATGATGGTGTTTATCGAAGAAGCGGTCGTCAATGCAGGATTAAAAGACACGAAACGCTGGTCGGTTTCCTTGCCCGGAAATTCCGCGCGGACGGCGATAATTACGCTCGATACTGTTCCCGCATCGAAGCAGGAACTCGAAGAAGTAATTGACTGGAAAGCGGAAAGCACGTTCGGTGCGCCCGCCGGAGAAATGAGGATTTCGCGTTATAAAATTAAAAACGACAAGGAAGGAAATCGCCGTTATTTTGCGACCTCGATCAAACTTTCCGTAATTGACGAATACGAAACAATGTTCGAGCGTTTCGGCTGGAAAGCGGGTTTAATCTTACCGCGAGCTTTAAGCGAAGCAAATTGGTTGATTGATGAAAATTCAAATTCCGATGTAATGCTCATAAGTTCGCAGACTGACGGTTTTACGGCGTTGCTTCTGCGTAATAACGAACCGACGGTCGTCAGAAGTGTAACTTGTTCGGCGGATGAAACGGACGATGAAATTTTCCGTCTGCTGATGTTTTACAGAGACCGCGTCGCCATCGAGGAAAACGGTGATTTTCTCGAAAAGATTCTCGCCGTCGGTGAAAATTTAATTCCCGACAAAATCAGAGAAGTCGCCGCCGACGCGCTCGGCGGAACTTTGCAGATTTTGCGTCCCGATGATGTCGGTTTGAATATTCCGGTCGGAACTTTAAAATTTAACGACCTCGCTGCACCTGCCGGAGCCGCCGCAATCGGTTTTTAGAAAACTAACCGTAATTTCGTAACAACTTTACAAATCTTTACGCATTGTCATTCGTTTTGCGAGCTTTTTTTGTTGTATTATCGTTTTAGATTAACGTGATGGCAACCCAAACTTTAACTTTAGATAAAATCCGGGAATTTTCCGACGCTGATTTAATCATCAAAGCAATCGGCGGACGCGAAGAAGGTTTTGAAGAACTCGTGCGCCGTTATCAGCGTCCGATTGTCGGTTATATTTATCGAATGCTCGGCGATTACGACGCTTCGCTCGATGTTTCACAGGAAGTTTTCATCAAAGTTTATAATTCTCTCGAAAAATACAGCTCCGAATATAAATTCTCGACGTGGCTTTACCGCATCGCCCACAACGCGACAATAGATCACATCCGCAGAAATTCTCAAAAATTACAAAGTCTTGAAACCGAATCCGAAGACGGTGCGTATCAGATGCAGCTTGAAAGTTCCGTGCCGACACCTGAGCAAAATCAGGAACGCAAGGAATGGAAAAGCGAAATCGAATCGGTCGTAAAATGTTTACCTTCGGCTTATCGCGAATTGATCGTGCTTCGGCATAATCAGGAATTAAGCTACGACGAAATCGCCGAAGTAACGAATCTGCCGCTCGGAACGGTAAAAAACAGACTTTTCAGAGCGCGCGAAATGATGCGCGAGATTTTTATCGAACGCGGATTTAACGGATTTTAATAAATAAACAATTCGGAATTTTTTTTTCCGGTTTTCGGCTGGTTTTGTAATTTTTGATTTATGAAATCAAACTACGAAAACACGGAAAAACTGTGTCAGTTTTCGGTAATCTCTGATTATCTCGACGGCGAGTTATCTCCGAACGCGGAAGACGAGATTGAATTTCATTTGCTCGGTTGTGAAAACTGCCGTGAAGAGTTAAATTTTCAAAAACAATTTCTGACCGCGCTTGATTCGGAACTTGAAGATTTTCCCGAACTTCCCGCAGATTTTGTAAAAAATACTATTATTAAAGCTGAAAGCAATGTTCAGGGCGTTCGCGGCAAAGAAGAGCGTTTTCGAGCCGTTTTTATTTGCGCGGGTTTGTTTTTTCTGGTAATTTTGGGTTTGGGAAGCGAAACGAAAACCGTGTTTTCGGCGTTCGGAAGTTTTATCAATCAACTTTTCGCAGTCGGCGGATTTATATTACATTTTCTTTTCGATCTCGCGGTTGGTTTAGCCGTTATTATCAAGTTTTTCAGTCGTCAATTTTCTCCCGAAACATTTTTTGCATTTTTATTTTTCGCGGCAATCATTATTTTCGGGCTGATTTTTATTTCACGCTCAAAACTCATTTTCAGCCGTTCGTAAATCGTGACAGTTACTCTAAATTACACGAATTATTCGACATTTCTATTGCTCGTCTTCCGACGTGCTTTTTTTGCGTTTGTAATCTCTTTTTCGGTAATTACGACAATTTACGCGCAAGCAAATCTTTCACAGCTGGATGATAAGACTTTGATCGTCGAAGACGCGCCGGAAATGGAAGTTATCGCGGTCGGCAAAACCGTAATTATAAAAAAATCCGCCAAAGGAGTTTTATCGCTCGGCGGAGATGTGATTATCGAAGGAAACGTTAAAGAAGAAGCCGCAGTAATCGGCGGTTCGATAACTCAGAAGAAAGACGCGGGGATCGGCGGTGACGTGATAATCTTCGGCGGAACTTATATTCACGAAGATGAAAAACCTTTGCGGAATGAAGAAAAACAGACTATTATGGTCGCCGTTTTTGAAGACGAATTGCGCGACTTGATGCAAAATCCGTCGCAGATTTTCGCACCGTCTTTTTCGTGGTCATTTTTCGCTCAAAGGCTTTTATCCGTTCTTTTCTGGTTTTTAATTTCACTCGGTTTAGCGACAATCGCACCCGGCGCAATTTCGCGTGCGGTTGCGCGATTTAGTTTTTCTACTCTGAAAGTCGTCGCAATCGGAATGGCAGGACTTTTGTTGATCATCATCGGCGTAACTTTGAGTCTGAGTGTTCTGCCGAATTATCTCGGCGCAATAGTCGGTTTGATGTCATTTGCTTTGCTGATGCTCGGCTATGTTTTCGGACGCGCCGCTCTTCAGGTCAGCATCGGGAAAAGAATTCAGAAAATTTTCTTCACGGATAGAAAAAATTCAGAAGTTATTTCTTATCTAATCGGTGCGTTCATAATTACACTTTTGCTTTCCATCCCTTATTTATGGACTTTTACACTTCTGGCTTTACTTGCTTCAAGCCTTGGATTGGTTTTTACGGCTCGTTCCGGTAACAACTTGAAAAATCCATAAACTATTTACAATTCTTTACATTAAATGTAGAACTTTTATTTACAAATCTACGTCTTACAACATTACTCAACGCAACTTTTGTAAGAGTTACGCGTAAGTTATTTATCAAATTATTTTATTTATAGAGAGCGAAAAAATATGCGTCGTAAAATTATATTGTTTATAACAATTGCTTTAATAGCGAGTTTTAGTCTGTCAGTTTCGGCACAAAATGCCGATGTCGGCATTTTAGCGAAACTCGCGGGCGGTGAGGTCAAATCTGTTGACAGCCAAAAAATCGTTTTACAAACAAAAGACGGTTCAATTAATGTCGTGCTTTCGGACAGAACGGAATTTAAAAAAATTCCCGCCGATAATCCGAGTTTGAAAGCCGCCGTTCCGGCAGCGTTTTCCGACATCGGAGTTGGCGACAGATTGATCGCAACCGGCGATGTGTCCGGCGACAAAAAACAAATTCCGGCGAATAGAATTTATATTATATCGAAAGCCGACATCGCCAAAAAATTGAGCGCGGAGTCGGATGCGTGGCGAACGCGCGGAATCAGCGGACGCGTAACGGCGGTAAATCCCGAAACAAATCAAGTTACGATTTCGGTTAAAAATTTAACAGGCGAAACGAGCGTCGTTATTACTCCGAAAAAAGATGCCGAATTGTTCAGATATGCGCCGACTTCAAACAAATTCAGTGACGCAAAAGCGAGCAATATCAAGGAAATTAGTGTCGGCGACACGATTCGCGGACTCGGCGATAAAAGTGAAAACGGCGCAAGTTTTACAGCCGAAAAATTAATTTACGGAGCATTTCAAACTTCAATCGGAACGGTTAAATCAATTGATACGTCAAAAAACGAAATTGTTATCGAAGACAGTAAAACCAAACAAAATGTAACGGTTGCGGTTTCAGATATTTCGCAGCTTAAAAAATTTCCTGAAGAAATGGCAAATCGTTTAGCGATGATGCAAGCGATGCGTGCGGGCGGCGCGACACCTTCGGGAGGAAACAGTCAATCGCAAGCCGGTAATAATCCTCCACAGCGACCTGCAGCAGACGGGCAGGAAAACGGCGCGGGCGGTGGAAAAATGCGTGGCGACGTAAATGAAATTTTTGACAATTTGCCGCAGATTACAGCAGGCGATTTGAAAGTCGGCGATATGATTGCCGTTTCGAGTTCGAAAACTGCCGATGCAACACGTGTTACAGCAATTCGTTTGGCATCCGGGATTGAACCGTTTTTGAAAGCTCCGCAAATGCCGGGCGGCGGAAAACGTCAAGGAAACAGTGGACAAAATTCAAACTTCAGCATTCCCGGTTTAGACGGAGGATTCGACGCTCCGTAATTTTTTATTCGACCGGAACGCGGTTAATCGAAGTCTGCGTTCCGGTTTTTGCAATTATTATATTCTTATATGAAATACAAATATTTTCTATTTTCGGCATTTTTAATAACTATATTAAGTCTGGGCGCGTTAGCTCAGGGCGTTGGGATTTTAAACGGTCAGGTTACGGATGAATTGGGCGCGGCGGTCAATGGTGCGACTGTTTATGCAGTTGACTCGGCTGGCAAAGAAAAAACTGCGGTTACGAATTCGCAAGGAGATTTTTCCATTAAAAATTTGATTCCGGGAACTTATATCGTTCGCGTAGTCAAAGAAAGTTTTGCACAATATGAAAACACGGAAGTCGTTTTAGTTTCCGGTGAAACTCAAACTCTTCCCGTAACTTTAACTGTTCAAGGACTTGAAGAACAGGTTGAAGTTTCGAGCAGTCAGGGCGTAAATACCGATCCTGACAGCAATCTGAGCGCGACGGTTTTGAAAGAAGCCGATTTGGAAGCACTGCCTGATGATCCTGATGAACTCGAAGCAGCTTTGCAGGCGTTGGCGGGCGGTTCCTCAGGTCCGAACGGCGGACAAATTTATATTGACGGCTTTACGGGCGGAAATCTTCCGCCGAAAGAATCAATCCGCGAAATTCGCATTAACTCCAATCCGTTTTCAGCGGAATATGACCGTTTGGGATTCGGACGAATCGAAATTTTAACAAAACCCGGAACCGATAAATTTCGAGGTTCGGCATTTTTTAATTTCAACGATGAATCTTTGAATTCGCGTAATCCGTTTGCTGTAAATCGCGCACCTTCGCAAACGCGGTATTACGGCGGAAATTTTTCCGGTCCGGTTCAAAAAAACAAATCTTCTTTTTTTCTGGACTTCAGCAATCGCGCCATTGACAGCGGCGAAAGCGTCAATGCCAGAATTTTAGATCCGAGTTTTAATATTGTCACATTTAATCAGGAATTCACGGTTCCGTCGCGTCGTCTCGATTTCAACCCGCGTTTCGATTATCAAATAAATCAAAATAATACTTTAGTTGCGCGTTATTCTTTCGAACGCACAACGTCAGAAAATGCCGGAATCGGTGGGTTTTCTCTTCCCAGCCGCGCTTCGACGAGGAGCGGAACGGAACACGATATTCGTTTAACGGAAACGATGATTATCAATCCGAAAACGATCAACGAAACACGTTTTCAATACCAGTATGAAACCGCTGACCGCACGGGCGACAATTCCATCCCGACGATAAATGTTTCAGACGCTTTTACAGGCGGCGGTTCTCAGGTCGGTTTGAGTTTTAACCGAGCCAGCAATTGGGAACTGCAAAATTACACGACGACATCAATCGGTGCAAAATCTCAGCACGCTATTAAATTCGGCGTAAAATTAGAAGGTGTTTCGGTAAAAGACCGTTCGGAAAACAATTACGGCGGAACATTCACATTCACGGGATTTTCGCTGGCTTGTCCGGCAACAATGCCGGGTTGCGATAACAGCGCGATTTTACGATATGATTTGAACAACGACGGATTTATTTCGTCTATCGAACAATACCGCGCAAAACTCCTCGGCGCGACCGATATTCGTTTTAACCCGAATCAATTCCGTCTGTCGGCGGGAAACCCCGAAGCGGGAGTTTCGCAATTCGACATCGGCGCGTTTATTACAGATGATTGGCGCGTAAATCAAAAATTAACTTTGAGTTTCGGTCTGCGCTATGAAAATCAAACAAATATCAGCGACAGTTTAAACTTTGCTCCGCGATTCGGTTTTGCATATTCGCCGGGAGCGGGCGGCGCACGTCCGCCGAAAACGGTATTTCGCGGCGGCGCGGGCATTTTCTACGAACGATTCAGCGACAATTTAGTGTTAAATTCCAGACGGCTGAACGGGTTTAATCAACAAGATTTTTTAATTAGCGATAACTCGGCAATTCTCGGTTTGCCTGTTTTCACACTGAACGGAGTTACAAATGTTCCGACGGCGGCACAGCTTTCAAATGTCGCACCGCTCAGTACGATTCCGCAACTTATTTCGCCGGACTTAAAAGCACCTTATACGATGCAGACCGCGCTCGGAGTTGAGCGGCAGCTTCCTTATAACTTTAATGTCTCGTTGTTTTATGTTGCATCGAGAACAATTAATGTTTTGCGTTCGCGTAATATCAATGCGCCGGTTTGCCCTCCGGGATTTCCTTGTCCGTTAACGAATCAAACGGCACTTAATCTTTTACGCCCTGATCCGACCAGCGGAAATATCTATCAATACGAATCGAGCGGTTTTAATAATACTCAGCAGTTTATCGTTAATTTCCGCACTTTTATTCCAAAAAGCGGCATTTCGTTATTCGGAAACTATCGTCTTGGCAAATCCAAAAGCGATGCGGACGGTGCGGGAAGTTTTCCTTCCTACAGTTATGACGTAAGCAACGATTTTGGACGAGCTTCATTCGACACTCGCCACTTTTTCTTTTTCGGCGGTTCGGTCAGAGTTCCTTACGGATTTAATTTAAGTCCGTTTCTAATTGCTAATTCCGGCAGAGCCTTTAATATTACAACCGGAAGGGACGATAACGGCGATACTGTTTTCACGGAACGCCCGACATTCGCACAATTAAATACTCGTTGTAATCAACTCGGTCTGAAAAATTCCTTCTGCGACATTAGTGACGTTGCCGATCCGAATGCAATAATTCCGCGCAATTACGGAAATGCTCCCGGATTTGTAACTTTCAATCTTTCGTTGACCAAAAACTTCGGTTTCGGCAGTTCCAATAAGCCGACTGATTCGGCACAAGGCGGCGGTCAAGGCGGCGGTCGAAACAGCAGTATCGGCGGCGGCGGCGGAAGACGCGGCGGCGGTGGCGGACGAGGCGGCGGCGGCGGTTTCGGCGGCGGCGGCGAGAGAAGTCCCTACAATTTAAATCTCGGCATCCGCGTTAATAATATCTTTAACATTGTTAACGACGGTGCGCCGGTCAGTTCTTTGAGTTCACCGTTTTTCGGTCAACCCGTTACATCAGCCGGAAGTTTCGGCAGATTTGGCGGCGGCTCAGGAAATCGGCGTGTCGAACTCACGGCAAGATTCAGTTTCTAAACTGGTATTAAATTTATTAAAAGATGAAGGCGGACAGCAACTTTATGCTGTCCGCCTTCATCTTTTAAAGATTAAAATGATAAGATTTTTAAGTCTTTCTGAAAAATATGAAAAAATTATTCTTTGCCCTTTTTACCTTGGCATTGTCTATTAATGTCTTTGCCCAAAATACGAAACAGGAAAAATCTACCAAAACACAGGCAGATAAAACTGTTATGACGACAGATAAAGCTGCTGAAGAATTAGCCCAAAAAACTATTTCAGCACACGGCGGCGACAAATTAAAAAATATGAAAAGTCTTGTCGTCAGCGGCGGGATAAATGTTACAACTTCATTTTCAGCACAATCTTTTCCGGGAACTTTTAATATGGTTTACGCCGGAGACAGGTATCGTTTGGAAATTAATTCAATTCAGGCATTTAAACAAATTTACGACGGTCAACAGACATATTCATCAATGGGAAACGGATTTATGATGCCGCCGATAAATAAAACGGGTTTGCCGGTTTTGCCAAGAATCGGTGAACAAGGCTATAAAGTTTCTGCGCTACCCGAAAAATTCGGAAAAAAAGACGGCTTTCGTGTCACAACTCCTGAAGGCTATTTTACGGATTTTATAATTGACTCAAAAACAAACCGCGTCAAAGAATATGAATCGGCGTATCAAATGAACGGTCACGAAATTACAACGAGCGTGGCAATTGATAAATATCGTGAAATTGAAGGTGTCCTTATAAATGAAAAATTTGCACAGCGTTTCGATATGGGACAAATGACAATTTACGCAGAATTTAAGGCGAAAGATGTTTTGATTAATTCACCGCTCGGCGATGATATTTTTGTAATGAAAAGTTAAATTATTTGAAAAGGCGCAAAATTTAGTTAAAATTTTGCGCCTTTTTTTTGGTTTTCAAACCGTCATTACTTCTTTTTCCTTCTTCTTGGCTAAATCGTCTATTTTTCCTACGAATTCGTTAGTTAAATCCTGAACATTTTCCAAACCGATACGCTCGTTATCTTCGGAAATTTCCTTATCTTTCAGCATTTTTTTCAAGTCGTCGTTGGCGGAGTGGCGAATATTTCGGATGGCGACACGATGTTCTTCGGCGATGTCGTGAACTTGTTTTGCCATTTCGCGGCGGCGGTCTTCGGTTAGTGCGGGAATTGAAAGACGAATGATTCTTCCGTCATTTGAAGGATTCATACCGAGATTGGCGGCATTTATCGCTTTCTCGATTGCTCCGAGCTGAGTTGCGTCCCAAGGCTGCACTGCCAAAAGTTGAGCTTCCGGGACGCTTACCGAAGCCATCTGATTGAGCGGAGTTGGAACTCCGTAATAATCAACCGTGACTTCATCAAGCATACTAACATTGGCTCGTCCGGTTCTGACATTTATCAATTTTTTTTGTAAATCTTCAACAACTCCAGCCATCTTCGGCTTTGCTTCCTTATAAACATCTTCAATACTCATAATTTTCTCCGTGTAATTTCAGTAAATTTTTGTAAAAATTAAATACTCGCCCGGGATTTTCCGTCGGTCGTGATCAAAGTTCCGATAGAAAGATCGCCGCAAACTGCTTTTGTAATGTTTCCGTTTTGCTTCATATTGAAAACCATAATCGGCAGATCATTGTCCTGACAAAGCGAGATAGCCGACGCATCCATTACTTTCAGGCGTTTTTCAAGAACTTCCTGAAACGAAACATTAGCATATTTTTCCGCATCCAGAAAAACCACCGGATCGGCGGAATAAATTCCGTCAACCTTAGTAGCTTTTAAGATAACATCTGATTTTATTTCGAGCGCACGAAGTGCGGCGGCGGTGTCGGTTGTTAAAAACGGATTGCCCGTTCCGGCGGCAAAAATCACGACGCGCCCTTTTTCCAAATGCCTGATTGCGCGTCTTCTAATAAACGGTTCGGCGACTTGCGGAACGTCAATCGCGCTCAAAGTCCTTGTATCAACGCCGCTTTTTTCCAGTGCGTCCTGCAAGCAAACCGCGTTCATTACCGTGGCGAGCATTCCGACATAATCGGCACTCGCTCTGTCCATATTTCCCGCGGATGCCGAAACGCCCCGAAAAATATTTCCGCCGCCGACGACGATTGCAACTTCAACGCCCAGGTCTTTAACAACTTTTATTTCGTCAGCTACGTCTTGAGCGACTTTCGTGTCAATACCGTAATTTTTATCGCCCATCAAGGCTTCGCCGGAAAGTTTCAACAAGATGCGTTTGAATGCTGGTTTCATAATATTTGTAGTTAAAACTCTGGAATCAAAGAAAAAAGCAGAAGTAAACATTTTTACAATTTACTTCTGCTTTTCCGCTAATTTCCTCCAACCATCGAAGCAACTTCACTGGCGAAATCGTCTTGTTTCTTTTCGATTCCTTCGCCCATTTTGTATCGCGTAAAACGGCGAATGGTGATTTTCTCTTTGATCGAAGCGACTTTTTCCGTGACGAGATCGTTGATCGTTTTCGACGGGTCTTTCACGAACGGCTGTTCGAGCAGAACGCTTTCTTCGTAGAATTTATTCAGACGACCTTCGATGATTTTCTTTAAAACATCGTCCGGTTTGTTTGCGTTCTTCGGATCGTTTTTAAGCTGTGCGAGTAAAATTTCGCTTTCCTTATCAACATCTTCCTGCGGAACTTCTTCGCGTCGAACATAAAGCGGATCAAGGGCGGCGATGTGCATCGCTACGTCTTTTACTAACTGCTGAAATTCGTCACCGCGAGCGACGAAATCACTTTCGCAATTTACTTCGACTAAAACGCCGACTTTTCCGCCCATATGAATATACGAACCGACTGCGCCTTCAGCGGCAACTCTGTCCGCTTTTTTTCCGGCGGTCGCCATTCCTTTTTTGCGGAGAATTTCCGCCGCTTGTGTTTCGTCACCGTTCGCTTCGACAAGCGCGTTTTTACAATCTACCATTCCCGCGCCTGTTTTTTCGCGCAGGCTTTTTACTGCTGATGCTGTTATATCTGCCATAATTACCTCTATATTATAATAAAATTTTCATAAAAAAGCGTAGCCCGTTTAATTATCTAAAATCAAGAGCTACGCTTCAAAAGTTAAAAGTTTTTTATTTGCTACTTAGCTGTCGCTTCGCTGCTTTCTTGTTTTTCATCGCCGGAATCTTCTTTAATATCCAACTCTTCTTTGATTTTCTCAGTTTTCTTTGCAACTTCCGCTTTCGTCGGCGGCTGAACATCTTTTGTGGCTTCAGAATTTTCTAAAACCTTTTCGACATCTTCAGAACCTGCGGTTTCAATTTGCGAAACAACTTCGCCTTCGCCCGAAGCACCCGCAACTTTCGGTGCGCTTTTGCCTTCGGTTGATGCTGTCGTATCTTTCGGATGTGTCTTCTCAGCTGTCGCTACGCTTTTATCTGCAACGTGCAAAGTCGGTTCAGTAGAAGTTTCGTCTCCTTCGGCTTTTGCCGCCTGACTCATTTGATCTTCCATCGTTCCGCCGCTTCCTTCTGTTGCAACCTGCTGACCTTCCAAGATTGCGTCCGCAATTCTCGAAGCAAACAGACGAACAGCACGAAGCGCATCGTCATTTCCGGGAATAACGTGATCCACGCCCTCCGGTGAACAGTTCGTATCAACAACCGCAACGACCGGAATTCCGAGACGATTCGCTTCCGCAACCGCGATGTCTTCTTTGCGAACGTCAATGATGAAAAGCATCTGCGGCAGAGATTTCATTTCTCTGATTCCCGAGAGATTCTTCATCAAATTTTCGTATTCACGATCTTTTTGCAGACGTTCTTTTTTTGTTAATTTCTCGTAAGTGCCGTCTTCGCGCATTCTTTCGATGTCGAAAATCTTCTTAACGGATTTTTGCACCGTTTGGAAATTCGTCAAAAGTCCGCCGAGCCAGCGATTGTTGACATAATACTGTCCCGCGCGTTCCGCTTCTTCCTTGATAGCGTCCTGCGCCTGACGTTTTGTGCCGACGAAAAGTACTTTTTGATTCGGTTTTTCCGTAAATGATTCGGTGACGTGATTTAAGGCATCACGAAAAAGTTTCTGTGTTTTTTGCAGGTCAATAATGTAAATTCCGTTGCGTTCGCCGAAAATATATTCTTTCATTTTCGGATTCCAACGCCGGACTTGGTGACCAAAGTGAACTCCCGCTTCCAAGAGTTCTTTCATTGTTACTGTTGCCAAAATTAAAAATCTCCTATTGGTTTAAATGTATTCGCCGTCAGTTTTTGTCTATAAACCAATAAACTGCGGCAATGGATTTAACAATCAATTGTTATCGGAAAAATTTGATAACTGATAACTATTGACTGATAACTGTAATTATCGTTTCGAGAACTGGAATCTTGCACGTGCGCCTTTTTGACCGTATTTTTTACGTTCTTTCTTGCGCGGATCGCGGGTAATCAAACCGGCTTTTTTCAAAGTCGGACGAAGATCGCCGTTAAATTCCAAAAGTGCGCGTGTAATTCCGTGACGAACTGCGCCGGCTTGTCCGGCTTGTCCGCCGCCTTTAACATTAACGAGAATGTCGAATTTCGCCGCGCTGTCGCTTAAGCGAAGCGGTTGGCGAATGATCATTCTCAATGCTTCGTTCGGAAAATATTCTTCAAATTCGCGGCGGTTAATAACGATTTTGCCGCTTCCCGGACGTAAGTAAACTCGAGCCGTCGAGGTTTTTCTGCGTCCGGTGCCGTAATACTGTATATCTGCCATAATATTTAGATGTTAGGTTTTAGATGTCAGGTTTTAGTGAGTTTCTCTAACTACTAAATCCTAATTTCTAATTTCTATTTTGTTTCAATTTCAACCGCTTCCGGTGCTTGTGCGATATGCGGATGCTGATCGTCAGCGTAAACTTTTAATTTTTTCGCCATCGCTCTACCGAGTTTTGTTTTCGGAAGCATACCTTTAACAGCAAGTTCCATTACGCGCTCAGGATGTTTTTCAAACATATCTTTAACTGCAACTTCGCGCAGACCGCCCGGATAAAGTGTGTGTCGGCGATAAAGTTTCTGGTCGTTCTTCGAACCCTTAAACTCGACGTAACGCGCGTTTATAATGACGACGTGATCGCCCGTATCAAGAAACGGTGTATATTCGGGTTTGTTTTTGCCGGTCAACATTCTGGCAACTTCCGTCGCCAAACGACCGACTGTTTTGCCTTTGGCATCAACCAAAAACCACTTGCGGTTCTCAACTAGGGTCTTGCCGCTCGGAAAATATGTACTCATAATCACTACTCAAAAAGTTATTTTCGCCAAAAATGCGAACTGATAGAGTATCGAAATTCGACATTTGCGTCAAGCGCGTATCGGTGTTTATTGGATTTTTGGTATTTAATTATGGATTCTCAACAAATTTGGCGTTTAAAAGCAGAAGAAACGCCGCGAAATTCTCTTGTGAAATTTCTTTCCGGCGTTCCTTCGTGTTATGGAAATTGAAAAAATTAAAACTTAATGAGTAGTTATCGAACAATGAACAAAATCGCCGCCCGGAACCATCGGAGCGCGATAATCACCGTAATTAATGTCGGCTTTCTCATTTGAAAAAGCATAAACATCAAAGCCGTAAGCATCAAGAAAATCGGCAATCGCAAACGAACTGGGCAGATAAATCGTCGGTGCGAATCCCATCTCCTCTCTTATTTCAATCATCCGTTCGATTATTTCAAGCGGTGCGAAACAGGTGTTTTGATCTTTATAACTAGCCATTTTATTTATGTCCTGCTTTTATACAGCCGGAACTTAGATAACTTATATGTAGTCAAAGGTTGTTCCTTGTTTTGAATACATTTTGCGTAACCTGCTTTTGCTCAAAATCAGTTGGTCAAAAAAGTAGATAAAAATCAATTTATATGCTAGAATCGTAATCAAAGGTCGAAATTTCTCGGAGAAATAAATATGAAAAGAAAATTATTAAATTTGATGTGCGTTCTATTATTGGGATTGATGTCATTTGCAGTCGTTTCGGCGCAACAGACAGAAAATCGCAGAATCGCCGCCGCTAACAGTCTTTATGTAATATCGGCAAAAGCGGGCGGTATAAATTATGTCGAGGGAAAAGTTGCCGTTAATCACGAAAATGCAAAAAGCGGTTATCTGATAAAAGGTGATTCTATTGAAATTGGCGATAAAGTTTCAACCGGCGCAGACGGAAGAGCTGAAATTTTACTCAATCCCGGCTCTTATGTGAGACTCAATAAAAATTCGGAATTTGAATTCGTTACAACGACACTTGATAATTTGGAAGTAAAAGTAAATCGCGGCAGCGCAATGTTTGAAGTTTTTGCCGCCGATGAATTCAAAGTAACGGTTAATGCGAATAATACGAAGTTTTACCTTGTTGATACGGGAGTTTACCGCATAGATGTTTTAGCTGACGGTACGAGCAAAATCGCTGTCTGGAAAGGAAAAGCTATGCTTGCTGATTCGACCAAAGTTAAGAAATCGAGAGAAACAATTGTCGGAAACGGCGAACCGGAAATTGCAAAGTTTGATCGTGACGAAAAAGACGATTTTGAGCAATGGAGCAAAGACCGCGCCAAGTTTCTGGCTAAAGCAAACGATAAATTAGAAAATGACGGAATCCGCGACCGCTTGATTTCTTCTTACTCGCGCAATCCATACAGTGCTTATGATTCATACGGTTTATGGGCATATAACGCAGCTTACGGAGCATTTTGTTTTCTGCCGTTTGATTACGGATGGTATTCGCCTTACGGCTACGGTTTCGGGCGCAGTTTCTGGGATTACCGGTTGCCGCGTTATATAAATGTTTACCAACCTACGCGAACTCCGACGGGTGGAACGACGACGACGACTACAACTACAACAGGAAGCAATCCGATGATTCGCCCGCGAAATAATCAATCAATTGCAGGTCAGGCTGGAACCAACGGGGAAACGCCGGGAAATGTAATTCAACCCAACTCACGCCGCCAACCGATGCAGCAGAATTTTCCGACCACTATCGCTCCGCAGCAATTTCCCGCAAGAGATAATTCTCCGGTAATTGTGACTCCACGGAGAGGCAATACGAAAATTGAATCCGATAATTAAATTTACAATAAAGCTGAATTTCAATCGGGAAAGATAAAATCTTTCCCGATTTTTTTATTTTAATAAATATAAGAAAATTGCAGCTTTCGTTTGCGGGGCTTCGACTGTTTTTTGAATAAATGGCTCCAACACCAAGAAAATGGACTGAACTCCGTTAAATACAAGGTGCAGAACAATACAGGGAAGTAAATTATTTGTATAAGACCGGATCAAAGTTAAAATCAAACTCAACAAACAGATCAATGAAATTGCGACAAAATCCGGGTAATACTGCGGAACGTGAATAAGTGCGAAAAGAAAAGTTACTAAAATTATAGCGGTTGTCGGACTGAAAGTTCTCTGAAATGCCGAATACATTATGCCGCGATAGACAACTTCTTCAACCAAAGGTGCGGTAAACGTTGCCATAAATGCGACCAAATAAACAACATAACGCGAATTTCTCATAATTCTCAAAAGATCGTTATCAGTTTCGCCGAAATAAGTTGTCAGACCTGCTGCCATCGCCAGAATAATGCCGGTGATTACAAAAACATACCAAATTTTAAATCTGTCAAATCGCCAGCCGAGCATCTTTGTGAAAGAATATTTTTTAAAATTAGTAATTACCAGCCAAGCCAGTAAGATTGTCAAAATATGTGCGGGAATAACGGACAGAATTGCATAAATTGAAACGCCCGCATCATTTTTTAAGACTTCGGAGAGATTTTCGAGATTCTTAAATTTGTCGCTGTTAATCACCATATAAACACCGACAAAAAGTGTCTGCAAAGCGAAAATGAAAATGATGCTGGCTGCCCAGACTCCAAAAGCGACACCGCTGTTCCATGGCGGATTATTCGGTGAAGGCGGTTGTGAATCTTCTTTATGAAAACGATTTTCCAAAGATGGAACGGGAGATTCGGCGATTTCTGTTATTTCTTCTTGCACGAAAATGAGTTTAGCGAAATCGCGGCAAACTTCCAAGTTGAATTCTATCGGTAAAGCGAATAATCTTTTACAAGTGAATGATTTATCTCAAACCGTAATTGCAGTAATTCCCGCACGTTTTGCTTCGGTTCGTTTGGAAGGCAAATTACTTTTGCCGATTGCCGGAAAACCTCTGATTTTGCATACTCTCGAACAAACTAAAAAAGCAAAAAAAATCTCGCGTGTTATTGTCGCCACCGATAGTGAGAAAATATTAAATGCAGTTTTGGAAAGCGGAAACGAAGCCGTTTTGACATCCGAAAATCATCAATCGGGAAGCGACCGCATCGCCGAAGTTGCTGACAATTTGCCGGGAAATTCGATTATCGTTAATGTTCAGGGCGACGAACCGTTGATTTCACCGGACACGATTGATGCGGCAATCGAAGCGATAATAAGCGACAAGATTGCGGATATTTCGACGACCTGCGAAATAATCGAAAATGTTTCAGACGTTTTAAGTTCCGATGTCGTCAAAGTAATTACGGACGAAAACGATTTTGCACTTTATTTTTCGCGGTCGCCGATTCCTTTTCCGCGCGAAGCCGTGAAAAAATACGGCAGTTTGATATTTGCTCTGGAAAAAGATGAAAAATTGATTTCGTTTTATCGAAAACACACCGGACTTTACGTTTACCGCCGGGAATTTTTATTAAAATTTACAAAAATGCCGCAGACAAAATTAGAACAGACCGAAATGCTCGAACAACTTCGCGCCCTAGAAAACGGGGCGAAAATCAAAGTCGTGGAAGTTTCGGAAAGTTCAATCGGCGTAGATAACATTCAGGATTTCGAGCGTGTTCGGCAAATTTTGGAAAATTAAATCTCAGGATTATGGAAGAAATCGTTTTAAAGTTTAAGTACGAAAGAGATGACATAGTTTCCGCGATAAAAGAGCATTACAACTCAAGCAATATCAGACTTTACCTTCTTTTTACATTCGCCTTTTCATTTCTTGGAATTGCAGTTTCATTTTTGCCGGAGATGTTTTTTTCCGGTTATACGTTAGCGTTGGTAACGGGAATGCTGTCTTTTTATTATTACACTGTTTATTATAATGTTCCTCACAAAATGTTCGAGCGAAACCCGGATTTTTACGGCAGAACGATTACTTTCAGATTTTCCGAAGAAGAAATTTACTATTTTAATGAACATTCACAAACTCAAATGGAATGGGAATACTATAAACAAGTCAAGGAAACACGCGACGCTTTTTTATTGTTTCAAGATACGGATTTTTTGAGCATTATCCCGAAAAGAATTTTTGTAAATCAACACGAAGAGTCGAATTTTAGAAATTTGTTGAAGAAAAAAATTGAAAATTATCGTGAAATCGAAGGTTTATTTTCAAGCAACAGCAAAATTGAAGATAAATCCGAAAAATATCTGCCACCCGAAACTCCGCCTGATTGGCGTTGAGTTTACAAGATTTGCCGGTATATTTTCGCATCAACATTTCCGCCGCTGACGACTAAGCAGATTTTTTTGCTTTTGAAATTATCTCTGCTTTCTAAAATCGCGCCCAAACTCAACGCGCCCGTCGGTTCGACCTTTAAATTCGCCAGATTAAAATATAAAAGAACTGCTTCTTTTATCTTATCTTCTGAAACTTCGATGATTTCCGAAACGCCCGTTTTAATAATTTCCCAGTTATGTTTCCCGACCGAAACAGTTCTCGCGCCATCGGCGATGGTTTGCGGTTCTTGTTCGTTCCTGATAATCTTTCCGGCTTTTAAAGACAAAAAAGCATCATTTGCCATCTGCGGTTCCGCGCCGATCAATGTTGTCTGAGAACCATTTCGGCAGAGACCTTTGGAGATTCCCGAAATTAAACCGCCGCCGCCGACGGGAACGATAATTTCGTCAAAATCTTTTTCGGAAAGTTCGTCGCCGAGACTCGAATTTCCTTCGATAACCAACAAATCGTCATACGCCGAAGCCTTGTAAGCGTCGGGAAATTCTTTGATTAGTTGAGCAACTTTTTCTTCGCGTCCGATTTTTTTCGTGTCAATCAAAACGACTTCCGCGCCGTAATTTTTCACCGCTTCGATCTTTACATTTGCCGAATTTTCCGGCATTACGACGTGACATTTTTTACCCAAAAGTTTACACGCAAACGCCAAAGCCTGACCGAAATTTCCCGATGAAGCCGTTATCAAATGATCTTGTTCGACATTTAACGCCGTATTGTAAGCGGCGCGGAATTTGAAACTTCCCGTGTGTTGAAATGTTTCGGCGGCAATCGTTAGATCTAAATTTAAGTATGAATTTAATTTTTCCGGTTCGATGAAAGTTGTCGGTCGAATTGCTTCAAGTAATGTTTTCATAAAAAAAAATTTTAACGCAAAGGCGCAAAGACACAAAGCGAAAAAAAATCAAAACTTTGCGCCCTTGCGACTTCTCGCCTTTGCGTTAAAATGAATTTATGGAAAATGCACAGTTCGGAATGATTGGTTTGGGAACGATGGGCAGAAATTTTTTGCTCAATGTGGCGGAACACGGTTTTTCGTGCGTCGGTTACGATCTGGACGCGGAAAAGGTTGATCTGCTCAACAAAGAAGGCGCGGATTATACGGTCGAAGGCGTTAAAAATCTGGAAGATTTTATCGGTTCTCTTGAAACGCCGCGTAAAATAATGATGCTCGTTCCGGCGGGGAAAATCGTTGATGCCGTGATCGAAGATTTGATTCCGCATCTGGAAAAAGGCGACATCGTGATTGACGGCGGAAATTCGCACTTTACCGATACGGAAGTGCGGGAAAAATATTTGAACGAAAAAGGTTTCGAATTTTTGGGTGTCGGAGTTTCCGGCGGCGAAGAAGGTGCGCGGCACGGCGCGTCAATTATGCCGGGCGGAAAACGCGAAGCTTACGATCACGTCGAAAAAATTCTCATCGCCGCTTCCGCGAAAGTAAATGACGAGCCGTGCGTAACTTACATCGGAAAAGGTTCGTCCGGTCATTTCGTGAAAATGGTGCATAACGGCATCGAATACGGTCTGATGGAAATTTTGGCGGAAACTTACGATTTTATGAATCGCGTTTTGAAAATGGACTACAACGAAATGAGCGAGACGTTTGCCGATTGGAACAACGCTGAACTCAATTCGTTTCTCGTCGAAATTACGGCTGAAATCTTGAACAAATGCGATGACGACACGGGAAAACCGCTCGTTGAAATGATCTTGGACAAAGCGGCGCAAAAAGGAACGGGAAAATGGACTTCGCAGGCGGCGATGGATTTCGGCGTGCCGATTCCGACGATTGATGCGGCGGTTTCGATGCGGCAGATTTCCGCTCAAAAAGAAGTTCGTCAAATTATTGCTGAAAAATACGGCAATCACGAACCCGAAATCACGAATCCGCCGTCAGAAGGCAGAAAAGTTGTTGCCAGCGAACCCGAAGCCGATTCGCAAAAAGCCGAACGCGAAACACGCGCCGCCGAAACGGCAGTCAGCGAATTGCATAAAGACAAACTCGATTCACAAACTGCGGAAAATGCCGACAAAAATACCGAAATTGAAACCGATGAAGCACACGACGAATTCGTGAGAAAAGATGTTTTTGAAAATAAAGAAGAATTTTTAGAACTCTTAAAACAAACTTTGCTGAGTTCGTTCATCGTAACTTACGCGCAGGGAATGTCGCTTTTGCACACGGCTTCGACTGAAAAAGATTACGAATTGAATCTCGCCGAAATCGCCAAAATCTGGCGCGGCGGTTGTATTATTCGCTCGGAATTGTTGGAAGAAATGCACCGCGCTTACGCGAAAAATCCTGATCTGCCGAATATGATTTTGGACGACGAATTTGCCAAAACTTTGAGCAAAAACCGCGATTTCTGGTGCAAAATAAATAATGAATTTATGATAAGCCAAGTTCCGTCGCTGTGCCTTTCGTCCGCACTTTCATATTTCGACGCTTTCCGTTCAAAACGTCTTCCAGCGAATCTGATTCAAGGACAACGCGACTTTTTCGGAGCGCACACTTATCAGAGAATTGATAAAGAGGGAACTTTTCACACGCCGGATTGGAACGAATGAACAATAGCATTATTACAGCGAATTATATTGAGCGCATCCGATTATTTTGATCTTGACATAATAAAAAAGACACTGAATAATAAATTCAGTGTCTTTTTTCAGGTTTTAGCTATTTTTAATTTAATTAACTAACGTCAGTTCGAGATAAGAATTAAGCTATAACCAAGTCTTTTCCTAGTTCAAGGCTTGGTTTCTTTTCTTGAAATGTGTAAGCGATCAACCCGGCGACGATGTTGCCGTAAAAGTTCCACACCGAACGATGTCGCGTATGCTCGACTTGTGAAATGTTCTTTAACTGGTCGTTGACCGATTCGATGATCGCTCGTTTTCTCAGCATCAGGCGATCAAAAAGCGGCATCAACTTGTTCTTCATATTCTTTCTGACCTTTGTTACCAGTTGAACATTGTGTTCGCCCAATAATTTACTCAACTCCTGTGAAATATAACCTTTATCGCCGAACAGTTTGCCCCACAACTGCTTGCTCATTTTCCCGACCGGCTTTCGGTCATCAACATTTCCCAAAGTGATTTGCCACGCCAACAACTCGCCGCGGTCGCTGATTATAAGATGTATCTTGAAGCCGTAAAACCACCCCGTCGAAGTCTTCCCGCGTTTTGCAATCTCCTTAAACACCTTGTTTTGCTTAATCCGTAAATTGTTACAGACGGCTATCTTAGTTGAATCCACAAATGAAATCCCCGAACACTTTCCCAATCTCATTTGCATAAACGCTCCGAGCAGAAGCAAAGCGTCGCGTTGGAGTTCGACGAACCGATTATAACTGAGCAGATCGGGAAACTCGCCCTTGTAGTAAACACCGATCATCGAATTATAAAACGTCTTCAAATTACGGAATCCAGACCTGTGAAAACAGATCAAAATAGTCATCACTTCCGAACGCGACATCTTCGACGGCTTAATTCGTTGACTCTTTCCGCTTTCTAACAACTGATGATTAAACTTCGGTTCAAACACTTTACAAAAATCGTCAACTTGGCAAAAAACTGTTAAGATATTCATTGAAAAACTCCTTTGGTTTGGTTTATTTGTTTCTAAACCTAAGTATATCTTACCTTTGGAGTTTTTCTTATCTCGAACTCACGTTAACTATCACTTTTTGTAGAATTTTGATTTGATTTTCTTTCCTGACGGCGTTGACGAAATTCTTCGCGGCGTTTTTCCATTTCGAGTTTCTTTTGCTCGAATTGTTGACGCTGTTCGGGCGTTAAAAGCGCAAGAATCGTGTTGCGGGTTTGATCCATTGACTGTTTCATCTGCGTTCTGATGTCGCGGATGCGATTTTGGTCGGCATCGCTCAAATTTTGACCGTTTCGTTTCTTTTCGCCGATTGTGCGTAATTCCTGATGAAGCGGTTCGTTGGCGACTTTGTTTGATTCCATAATGCCTTTGATCTGAGTTTTTTGAGCATCCGTAAGATTCAAGTCTTGAAAACCGCGCATCATTCTGCCGCCGCCGTGACGACCGCCGCGTCTGCCTTCTCTGCCTTCGCCGCGCATTCCATTCATTTTGCGTTCGCGTTTTGTCGGGACGTTTGTCGAATCATCGTTTTTCGTGTCCTGAGCCGAAACGAAAACCGTCATCGTGATGAATGCGAAAACCAATGTAACGGTTGAAAAAATCTTGTGTTTGATTGTCATAATTTTTGTTTACCTCTTAAAAATTTATAATAGCAATGACTGCTTCGGGTTTTTAGACGCAGCAGGTTTTGATTTAGCCGAAAAAAAAATCGCGCTTTGCAATATTTTATTTGCGCTTTGCGATTGTTTTTGTTTTTGTTGAATAAGAAATCGCCCGCAAACAAAACGAAAAGATACGAAAGAGAGAGAAATCATTTAAAGTTTTGTCTTTTTTCGTATATTTCGTGTGTTTCGTGGGCAATATTTATATCGGGCATAAAAGTTGTTAATATAAATTCCGGTTGTAAAATTACTTAAATCTGAACAGCCTGCTTAACATTTCGGGCGCGTCGCGTTAAAATGCGTATTTTGAGCCGAATATATTTATAATGAGATTTTTATCAGAGATTGATTCACCGAAAGATTTACGCCAACTGAAAATTGAAGACTTGCAGGAAGTTGCCGACGAAGTGCGGCAGTTTATTATCGAAACCTGTTCGAGAGTCGGCGGACACACAGGCGCGTCGCTCGGTGCGGTCGAACTCGCCGTCGCAATGCACTACGCTTTTGATACGCCGAAAGATCGGCTCGTTTGGGATGTCGGTCATCAGGCTTACGCGCATAAGATTTTAACCGGTCGGCGCGACAAAATGGAAACGATCAAGCAATACGGTGGTTTGTCGCCATTTTTGCGGCGCGACGAATCGGAATACGACACATTCGGCGCGGGACACGCTTCGACTTCTTTAAGTGCCGCGCTCGGAATGGCGGTCGCGCGTGATAAACAGGAAGAAGATTTTCACGTCTGCGCGTTGATCGGCGATTCAAGCCTGGCAGGCGGAATGGCAATGGAAGCGATCAATCAAGCCGGACATTTAAAGACGAAACTGATCGTTATATTAAACGACAACGATATGTCCATCGCTCCGGCGGTCGGCGCGTTGACGAGATATTTGAACCGTATCAAAGAAGCGCAAAGTTATCATCATTGGAAAGAAGAAATCGGCGACACTCTGCAAAGCGTTCCCGGTTTCGGTTCGAGTTTGCGAAAGGCGGCGAAATCCGTCAAAGACGCAATCGCAGCGGCGGTTTTGCCCGGCGCACTGGTCAATGAACTCGGTTTTAAATATATCGGTTACGTTGACGGTCATAATGTTCCGATGCTCGTTCGTGCGCTCGAAGAAGCGAAAAAAGTTGAAGACGGTCCGGTGATCGTTCACGCGCTGACAACGAAAGGAAAGGGTTTTCCGAATCCAGAGAAAAATTATTACGCATATCACGCGACCGGACCTTTTGACATTAAAACGGGAAAACCCTTTAAAAAAAGCGGTTCGGAAATTCCGACTTATACAAAAGTTTTCGGCGATACGATGTGCGAATTGATGAAAGACGACGAAAAAATCATCGGTCTGACCGCCGCGATGCCGGACGGAACTGGAATTGATAAAGTTTTGGAAAAATTTCCCGAACGCTCGTTCGACATCGGAATTGCCGAACAGCACGCCGTAACATTTTGCGCCGGAATGGCTTGCGAAGGATTAAAACCCGTCGCGGCAATCTATTCGACGTTTTTGCAGCGCGGTTTCGATCAAATAATTCACGACGTTTGTTTGCAGGATTTGAACGTAACTTTTGCGATGGACAGAGCCGGAATCGTCGGCGCAGACGGTCCGACGCATCACGGACTTTTAGACATTGCTTACTTGCGCGGTTATCCGAATATCGTTTTGATGGCTCCGAAAGACGAAGCCGAACTGCGCGATATGCTTTTGACGGCAATCGAACATCCTGCGCCCGCCGCGCTTCGTTATCCGCGCGGAAACGGTTTCGGCGTTGACATTTCCGCAAAACCGAAGCAAATTAAAATCGGGACAGCGGAAGTTTTAAAGGACGGAAAAGATTTGGCGATTTTTGCTTACGGTTCGATGGTTTATCCGGCTGTCGAAGCCGCCGAAAGATTGGACAAAGAAGGAATTTCGGCAACCGTAATCAATGCTCGTTTCGTCAAACCGCTGGATGAAAAATTGATTCTCGAACTTGTCGGAAAACATTCTTTGTTTTTAACCGTAGAAGAAGCATATCTCGCGGGTGGTTTCGGTTCGGCGATTATGGAATTTTTGGAAGAACGCGAGGTGTTGGACAAATTAAAAGTCGTCCGAATGGGCGTTCCCGACCGCATCGTAACGCACGGCGACCCGAAACTGCTTCTGGCAAAATACGGACTCGATGCCGACGGAATTTACGAGAAAGTTAAAAAGAATATCGAAATTTTAGAAAAAAGCCGCAAAGATGATAAACGGCTGAAACTTGTAAGTTAATTTATGGAAAAGCAACAAAACAGCAGTCTGCCTTTAATGATTATCGGCGGCGTTTTACTCGTCGTCGTTCTCGGCGGCATCTGGTTATATCAAACGTCGGCTTCAAAACCGAACGCATCTTTGGCAGGAAATACCAATAAAACAGCAAATACTCAATTATCTCCGCCGAAAGATTTGAAACCCGGCGCGATTCCGCCGAATTTCAAAGGTGCAACAAATTCGCCGGTCGTTATCGAAGAGTTCGCCGATTTCCAATGTCCGGCGTGTGCCGGAGTTCATCCGAAAATGAATGAAATTACAGGACTTTACGGAAGTCGGATTAAATTCATTTATCGTAATTTCCCGCTTCCGATGCACGCCAAGGCTTATGATGCAGCGGTGGCGGCAGAAGCGGCGGGAATTCAGGGCAAGTTTTGGGATATGCAGAATTTGTTGTTCCAAAATCAAAAAACCTGGGAAACTCAGGCAGACCATAAGAAGACTTTTGAAGATTACGCGCAGACGCTCGGACTCGATGTCGAAAAATTTAAAAACGATATGGCTTCGACGATTGCCAAACAACGCGTAGATGCAGACGTTCAGCGCGGTCGTTCAGTAGGCGTTTCGCAAACTCCGAGCGTGTATATCAACGGCAGACTAATTCCTTATGAAAGCGTTGATGTCCCGAGTTTGAAACTGATTATTGATGCCGAATTGAAAAATACACAAGCCGCCGGAGAACGGTCAACAAGAACTGAAAATGCAAATTCGGAAACAAACAGCGCGGAAAAATCTAAATAAAAATGGATGAATTAGACAAAATCGAACGAATTTCAACTTCGCCGAAAATTTACGCCGTCGTAGCAGCAATTGCGGCAATAACCGGTTTGATAGACGCGGCATATTTGACTGTAAAACATTACGCGAACGAAACCGTTCCGTGCAGTTTGATCACGGGCTGCGAACAGGTTTTGACGAGTTCACACGCCGAAATGTTCGGAATTCCTCTGGCAGTTTACGGCGCGGTTGCATATTTCATTGCTTTTAGTCTGGCGATTCTGACGATTTTCGGAAACCGGAAATTGTGGTTCGTTTTCGGACTTTTAGCGAGCGTGATGTTTGTTTACACGCTTTATCTGCTTTACGTGCAGGGATTCGTGATCGAAGCATTTTGCCAATTTTGTCTGCTTTCCGCGATAAGTTCGACGACGCTTTTTATCACTGCCGCCGTTTCAAAATTCTGGCGTTACAGGTAAATTTTTTGTCAATTTCTAATTTTTCAAAAGGCGCGTTTAGCTTGAATAAACGCGCCTTTTTTAATGTAAAAGAAAACTATTTTCCCGAAGTTTCCGCCGTTTGTTTATTGACGGCATCAACAATTTCCGACCAAGCCGTTTTGCTGATGTGCATTCCGAAAATATTATCTACCGCAAGATTTTCGCGTTTGACGGCATCAACGATTTCCGACAAATATTGCGGCATAAAAAATCCGCCGTCACGCGATTTGTTTATCAGATCGCTCGAATAAAGCAGTTTGTGAGCGGGAAAATAGATCATCATCATTCGTTCGCCCGACTCGGAGCGAATCGGGAAAATTTCCAGACGATCGTCGCCTTTGCCAATGACGGTTTTTTCCGAAACGAAGTTAAATTTCGGGTTTTTATAATTTCGCTGTAAATTATCGGGATAAAATTTATGCGGCGATTTTATCACTTTTTCCAAGATCGAACGGTTCAGATCGAGCGCGTAGATCGGAATTTCCTGCGCGGCGTATTCGCGGATTCCGCCGAGATGCGGGAAAGCGTCTGAAGTCGTGATGACGGCTTTAATTTTTTCGCTGGGAAAACGCTTTTTCGCTTCTTCGATGGCTTTTGCCGAATAACCGGAAGAAATCGGTGCTTCGATAATTACGATTCCGTCCGTCTGTTTGACGAACGCGATGTCCCATCTGCCGGGAATTTCGATGATTCCGGGCGCGACTTCCGACGACGGGCGATTCGGAATTCCGAGCGGCAGATCGTCAATTTTCGTCGCTTTGATCGAAGCGGACATTTTTTTCGTTTCTTCCGGGATTTCAAAAGTTTTCGCGTCCGGCGTTTCGTTAAATTTCAAATCCGTGATCGTAAAACTTTCGAGCGGATATTCGTTTCGGAAAACGTCCGATTGATGCGGATAATGAATTCCGCCTTGTTCGAGCGTCCAGTAAGAATAAAATGTTCGCGTCGTAAAATCTCCCCAAACCGACCAGAAATGTTCGAACGGCGACGCGCTCAAAGTTTCGACCAGAGTCGGCAAATTCGTGTCGGCGTTCAAGTAAACCGTTACCGGAATATTTTTCCACGTAAATTTTATGACGTTGTGTTTTACTTTTTGAATAACCGCCGGTTTTTCGAGTCTTAAATCCGAAGATTCAAGAGCGGTTAAAAATATCCTTTCCGGCGCGAGAGCCAATTTCATACGCGCGTCTTCGGCATCGTTCGCTCTGCCGGGAAAAGTTTGTTCACCGCGTTTGTAAGCGGCGAAATCGCCGTTGACGATCATCGTTAAACCCGACCATTCGGGAGATTGTCCCTGTTTCATTTCCGTCGTGCGGCTCAAATAATTGTTTTTCAAATCGCGCGTTTCTTTTATCTGGTTGTAGATGACAATAAAAGGTCCTTCGGGTCGTTCCGATTGTTCGACGGCGTAAGTATGCCCAATTCCTTCAAATTCCAAAGCGGCAATCGAACGCAGTTTTTCTTCGCCGCCTAACGCTTCCAAACCTTTTTTCGTTAATATTTTAGCTTCGTCTTTTGATTCGTTTTTCATTCCGAAACAAAGTGACGCGATATAAATTATGATTGCAAAAGTCGTAATTGTTTTTTTCAAGTTTTGTTCTCCTGTAAATATTTCTGAAATTTAATAAGTCCGTTTTGCAATTTACAGGGAAAATTATTTTTGAGAAAGAATTTTGTCGTGAAATACTAAAATTCGTTCGCCAATTGCGGATTACAGAGCGTGAGTGAAAAAATCCGGCAAATCCGGCGTTTCGCTTTAAATTAAACAGCAAAAAAATCTTCATAAATTCCACGGAAATGTGATATACCTGTTTTCGGATGACCCGGAAAATGTTAAAAAATCCTGATCTCGAACAAATAAAAAACATAAAAGGAAATTTGCCGAACCGTAAATTTCAAATCGGCAATTTTCTCGTCTGGACTTTGATCGGATTGTTGGCTTCGACGTTTTCTTACGTCATTTCTTCGGAAAGAGGCGAAGAATCGAAAAATATCGTAACGGTTTATTTGTTCGGCTTTTCTTATTTTTATGCTTGGGCGATCTTGACGACGGTTATTTATTCAGGGGTAAAAATTATCGGCGTTAAAACGGTCAGAAATCTCGTTTTCAGCATTATATTTCATTTTCCTCTGGCAATTTTTCTTTCGTTTATTCACTCGTTTCTTTATTATTCTTTCGTCTGGATTTTGAATGACGCATTTTATGTAAATAAATTTACATATTCGGTTCAAATGCGAAATTTTATCTCGATAGGCAATTTCATATTCGGATTTATCATTTACATTTTGATCGTAATTACGATTCAATCCATTTTATTTTTCCGCAATTATCGTGAAGAAGAAGCGAAAAATTTACAGCTTCAAAACGAACTCACGAAAGCGCAGCTGCAAACTTTGAAAATGCAGCTTCAGCCGCATTTTCTCTTTAACACGCTTCATTCGATCTCGTCTTTGAATTTAGCCGATCCGCACAAAGCGAATGAAATGATCGCCAGACTCGGCGAATTTCTGCGGATGACTTTGGAAAATTCGGACAGGCAAATGGTCACGCTCGATGAAGAACTGAAATTTGTCCGGCATTATCTCGAAATCGAACAAATTCGCTTTAGTGATCGTTTGGAAATCGAGTTTAATGTTGACGAAAAATTGTTGTCAGCCGAAGTTCCGCATTTGATCTTACAGCCGATCGTCGAAAATGCAGTCAAACACGGAATCGCGCCGTTTGCGGAAAACGGGCGCGTAAATATAAAGGCCGAAACACGCGGAAATTATTTGATTATAAAAGTTACGGATCACGTTTCGGGCAGAAAAATTGACGCTCTGAAAGATTCGAATAAAAAAGGAAAAGGTCTGCAAAATGTGCGCGAGCGTTTGAAACAAATTTACGGCGAAAATTTCTCGTGCGAGTTTTGCGCCGACGCGGAAAAAAGCGAACATATTACGACACTGAAAATTCCGTTTGAAAATGATCTTATTTCGAAGGCTTTGGAAAATTGATGAGCGAAAATAAATTAAAAGTAATTATCGTTGATGACGAACCGCTCGCGCGCGATTATATTCGTCTTTTGTTAGAAAATGAACGGGAATTCGAGATCGTCGGCGAAGCGTCGAACGGGAAAAAGGCTTTGGAATTGATCGAAAATCTCGAACCTGATTTGGTTTTTCTCGATGTGCAAATGCCGGAAATGGACGGTTTTTCTATGCTCGGAAATCTCGGCAAAGAGCAAATTCCGACAATTATTTTTACGACCGCTTACGAAGAATACGCGATTCGCGCGTTTGAATTTCACGCGATTGATTATCTGCTCAAACCGTTCGATCAAAAACGCTTTGTCAAAGCCTTGAATTACGCGAAAAATCTGGCAAAAAATGAAACACGCCAAGATCAAAATTCGCACCAAATCAAAGAAATGCTCGACGCTTCAAAGCGCGAAACGCCTTATTTGGAAAGACTTCTCATCAAGCAGAACGGGAAAGTGATTTTTCTGAAAACTTCCGACATTGACTGCATCAAAGCCGACGACAAATACGTTCATTTGTATTTCGACAAATCGAATTATATGGTGCGCCAAACTTTGTCGGCGATGCTCGAACAACTCGATCCGCGAAAATTCGTGCAAATTCATCGTTCCGTTATCGTAAATTTGGAATCCGTTAAAGAACTGCACCAGACTTTTAACGGGCAATACGATGTGATTTTAGAAAACGGGATGGATTTTTCTTTAAGCCGTAAATTTCAGGACGAATTGTTCGGTCTGCTCGGAAAACCGCTTTAGAAAATTCACTTTTTATTCTTTTTTAATAATCCGAAAAGTTCGACTAACGCGGGAACGATAAAAACCGCACAGGCGATTCCGAGAATCATTCCTGTCACGTAGCGCGATAAAAATGTGTTTTCCCAGATTCCGAAAACTCCGAGCGTCCAGTCAATTGCGATCGGCACGAGCGACAGAAAAAGCCAGAAACGCGGTAAAGGTTCGGTTTCCGTGATCGGACGTAAAAAAAGATAACCGATAAATCCGAAAAGCAAACCCGAATAAACGCCGAAACAACGCGAACAAACGGCGAAAGCGTGATTTTCGATATGAAAAGTCCGCGACGGCATTTGATGACAGAGGTAACTGAAAAAATGATAGATCGGTTGGGAAATGCTTGTCATTTCAAACATTTCCGCAAACGGAGCGAGCAGAATCAGCGTAACCCAAATTAAAACGACCGCAAAGCCGACACTCCAACCGATCCACGCAGTTTTTTTTACTTCTGTCGGTATAAAAGGAGATTGATAATTTTCAGCAAGTTCCTTCACTATAGAAAATGGTTTTCAGATTTTTTGAATCCAAAATCTGAAAACCAATCCAAAATCCAAAATCTAAAATCTAAAATCTAATTACCGCATCTGGACCGCCTTCGACGTGAACGGTGTCAACGAATCTAATGCTTTTCGGTTCGGAAGTCATCACGAGCGAATGAGTTCGTTTGCCCGCGCCGAAAAATCTTACGCCGCGCAAAAGCGAACCGTCTGTAACGCCTGTTGCGGCAAAAATAATTTTCTTTCCGGGCGCGAGATCGTTCGTATCGTAAATTTTATCGGCATCGTTAATTCCCATTGATTGCAGACGTTCAAGCACAACTTCCTTCGGCGGAACTTTTGATTTGTCAACGCTTAATCTTTCGGGATCGAAGACGAGTTTTGCCTGAATCTCGCCGTTCAGACATTTCATCGCCGCCGCCGTAATCACGCCTTCGGGCGCGCCGCCGATGCCCATCAAACCGTGAATATTAGTTCCGGCAACCGCCGCTGAAATTCCAGCCGAAAGATCGCCGTCCGAGATCAGACGAATTCTCGCGCCTGCGTCTCTTACATCCTGAACCAGTTGTCTGTGACGCGGACGGTCAAGCGTCATAATCGTTAAATCTTCAATGTCGCGTCCCAAACGTCTGGCGATGTTTTTCAGATTGTCTTTGACGGGCGCATCAATATCAACCGCGCCTTTGCACGAAGGACCGACGACGATCTTATCCATATAAATGTCCGGCGCATTTAACAAACCGCCGCGTTCCGCCGCCGCTAAAACCGCGATTGCATTATTTGCGCCCAATGCACAAAGATTCGTGCCTTCGAGCGGATCAACGGCGATGTCAACTTCGGGAAATTCCGCCCGTGATTCATCCGAATAATCGCGTCCGCCGAGTTCTTCGCCGATGTAGAGCATCGGTGCTTCGTCGCGTTCGCCCTCGCCGATCACGATTCTGCCGCGCATCGGCACGGTGTCCATCACTTGCCGCATCGCTTCGACCGCGACGTGATCCGAATGTTTCCGGTCGCCTTGTCCCATCGTCCGCGCCGATTCGATTGCCGCCGCTTCGCACACGCGCAAAAAATCGAGTGCTAATTCCCGTTCCGCTTTTAAGTTTTCCATAAGATTTTGTTACTTTATATTTTAGTAATTTTTGGCATTTTATCATTTGTCTATGTCAAAATGACAAGTTATGCTTAACTTTTTATTATATTAGGAGAAAACTGAGAAAACATAATGACATATATCGTTACCGAACCCTGTATTGACTGCAAATATACCGACTGCGCGGCGGTTTGCCCGGTCGAAGCATTTCACGAAACGCCCGACAGACTTTTAATTAATCCGGATGTTTGCATTGATTGCGATGCGTGCATTCCCGAATGTCCCGTCGAAGCGATATTTTCCGATATGAGCGTGCCGGAAGAATATATGGATTGGATCGAGAAAAACGCCGAAGCCGAAAATTTTCCGATCATCAGCACAAAAATTCCCGCGCTCTACGGCGAAGGCTGTTCGGGACCGCCGGAATCTTAAAATAATTTAATAAACAAAAAGTCCGCACGAAATAAGGAAGCAGTTATTTACTTGAAACCACGACTTTATTTCGCGCCGGCTTTTATTTTTGAACAATCTTCTTTATAGAAACCACCAGTTTTGCACAAGATTTTTTCACCCTACAAACTCGAAAAACGCGCGTTTGTTCTCAAAATACCGGCTTACAAAACGATTTTAACGTTTGCAAAAATGATTTCAACGGTTTCTGAGATGATTTCAGCACATTAAAAAATCATCGCAACACTCTGAAAACTCGTTTCAGCGCATTGAAAAATCATCGCAACACTCTGAAAACTCGTTTCAGCGCATTGAAAAATCATCGCAACACTCTGAAAAGTCATTTCAGCGCATTGAAAAATCATCGCAACACTCTGAAAAGTCATTTCAGCGCATTGAAAAATCATCGCAACACTCTGAAAAATCATCGCAACACTCTGAAAAATGATTTCAGCAGTGTGTAAAATCATTCTAACGAACTGTAAAATCACTTCAACAAGGAAAAAAATCGGTTAGACGATTGTTAAAATCATTTCAGCAAGCGGTAAAATCGTTGATGAAACTGTAAAAATGAATTACCGGGCGGTTAATTCCAACGCGCACCGATTCGTAAACTTACAGGCGCACTGATTGTTCTGAGCGGCGTTTTGCCGATTGAATAACGCGAATTGAACATATTTTCAACTGCTGCAAAAATCCTGAATTTTTCACCGAACTTCCGCGAAACATATCCGTCAAGCTGAAAAAACGGTTCAAGCCTGAATAAATTCAAATCGTCGTCGAATTGTTTCCCGTTTGCGCGTCCCTGCACCGCAAGATTCCAACTCTTGCGCGTATAGTTAGCTTGAAAAGTAAACTGCTGACGCGCGACTTGCGGAACACGCAAATTTTCCAAAACCGGATTTGCCGGAAATTGCGTAACACGCGAATCTGCGAAAAGATAACCGACCGAAAAACCAAACCGTTGAAAACGTTGTTCTAATTCGATCTCGACTCCGGCGGCGCGGGTTTTGCCGATATTCTGACGCTGGCGCGTGATTAAATTCGGCGTTGTATTGATCGTAACATTCGCCACCGGATTTTTTATTTGCGTGTAGAAAAAATTCCCGCGCAGATATAAGTTGTTTTTCGCAAAACCCGCGCCCGTCTCGAAATTATCGGCTTTTTCAGCCCGCAGATTTTCATTCGGATTCGTCACGACATCGCCGACGCGAAAACCTCGATAAAGTTCGTTTAGCGTCGGCGCACGAAAACTTTTTGAATAAACCGCGTGAAGCGAGATTTCATTATTTAATTGATAAAGAATCGAAACTTGCGGACTAAAGGAGCTTTCAGTTCGATCTGGAAATCCGGTAACATTCGTCAGATCATTTGAAAGCGTGCGAACGGCGTTTAAGGCGCGAAAGTTTTTCCAATAATCAAATCTGATGCTTCCGGCGAGAATTATTTTATTTCCGATTTTGGCGTAATCTTGCAAAAATGATCCGAAATTTCTTTCGCGTCCGCCCGCGCCGGACATTGAAGTTTGGCGATTATTAAAAAATCCGATTTCCTCGCTCGAACCGCGAACTTCCTGCGCGTCAACTCCGAAAACGATTGTCTGATTATCAAACAAAACGCCAGATAAAATGCCGCTGAAACCGAAGTTTTGCGCCGGAACTCTTTGGACACGAACTAGATTTTCGCTGTTGCGGTCGTCGGAAAGCGATGAAAACGTCTGATCGTAATTTTGCGTTCCGCCAAATAAACGCCAGTTGAATCTGAAATCTGAAATCTGAGATTTGAAATTTGTCTTAACCGCGTTGCCGCCGAAAACGAATTGGCGAATTTGTGTCGCATTTTTCTGAATTATCGTTCCATTGTTTCTCGCTTCGCCGAAATACGAAGTTCTGAAAAAAACATCTGCCGAATCGCCGAAATTTTTTCCGACGCGAACGGAAAAATTCGTGTTTCGCGTTCCCGCAAAATCATCGAACGAACCGCGATTTTCTTTTTCGATAAGTTTATAACCCAAAGTTTGAAAACCAGCCGCCGTAAAATCCGCCGACCAATCTTTTTTTCTAAAACCCGTAAACGCCGAAGCGGAAAAAGTTTCCTGAGTTCCGCCGTAAGTTTCGCCGGAAAATACAAAATCCTCGTTCACCGTTCGCGGGAAAATATTTATCGCGCCGCTTAAAGAATTGCCGTAAAGATTTGCGCCCGCGCCGCGCACGACTTCGATTCGTTCGACTTCGATCGGCGCGATTCTGTTCCATTGAACCCAACCGCCGAACGGATCGTTGAGCGGAACTTCGTCGAATAAAACCGCCGAACGTCCCGCGCCGCTCGCGCCCGTTCCGCGTAGAGAAACGCCCTGCGTCGTCGGATTTGCATTTCTGCTTCCAGAACGGCGAAACAGCGTAAAACCCGGAACTTGGCGCAAAACGTCGTCAACCGTCGGCGCGGCTGATGTTTCTATTTCATTTTTCGACAGCGTTACGACGCTCGCCGGAGTTTCGCCGATTCTGGTTTCGACGCGGTTTGCGGAAACGACGACTTCTTCGCGTAATGTCTGCGGAATTAAAATAAAAACATTGTTGTTAAAAATATTTTGCACTTTTTGAATGTTTTGTCGTAAGATAGAGAAACCATCGGCGCGGATTTCGAGCCGATAAGTTCCTTCCGAATTGACAGCACACACGAATTCGCCGTTTTCATCCGATTCACAGAGAAATATTTCACCGGAATTTGAAATGATTTTAATTTTTGCACCGGCAACGGCAAAGTTTTCAGAATCAAAAACTTTACCGCGAAAGTCCGCAATTTGAGCAAAAAGAATTTGAGAAAAAATCAATAAACCAAACAAAACTACTGTCAGACGTTTATAATTCATAAAATTTGTAAAATGCTTTCGACGCTTCAAAAACAAGATTACAAAATTCTCGTGCTTTTCGGAACTCGTCCCGAATTGATAAAACTTGCCCCCGTCATTAATTCGCTTAAAAATCACGTGAAATTTCAAACCGTCGTCGTTTCATCGAGCCAGCACACGGATTTGCTCGCGCCGTTTATTAAAATTTTCGATGTTTCCGCCGATTACGATCTTGAAGTAATGAGCGAAAATCAAACGCCGAACGCGGTTGCGGCTAAAGTTTTGTGCCGTTTGGACGAAGTTTTGGAAAAGGAAAAACCCGATTTAATTCTCGTGCAAGGCGATACGACAACGGCGATGTCGGGCGCGTTGGCGGGATTTAATCGCAAAATTTCAGTCGGACACATCGAAGCCGGACTTCGTTCGGGAAACGCTCTGAGTCCTTTTCCCGAAGAAATGAACCGTCGTGTTATTTCGCAGATCGCCAAATTTCATTTCGCCGCGACAAAGAAAAACCGCGAAAATGTTCTGGCTGAAAATGTAGCGGACGAAAATATTTTCGTCACTGGAAACACAATTGTTGACGCGCTCAATTTTATTCTCGCAAACGAAACGCCAAACGAAGAAATCGCAAATTTGATCGAGAAAACGAAAAAATTAAAGAGAATTTTGCTGACGACTCACCGCCGCGAAAGTTTCGGCGAAAAGATGAGCGGCAATTTAAAGATTCTGCGCGAATTCGTCGAAACACATTCCGACATTTGTTTGATATTTCCGGTTCATCCGAATCCGAATGTCAGGAAAATAACCGATGAATTCTTGAAAGATCACGAAAGAATTTTTCTTTTGAAACCTCTCGATTATGCAGATTTTGTAAATTTGATGAAAAACAGTTGGCTGATCGTTTCAGATTCCGGCGGCGTGCAGGAAGAAGCACCGAGTTTGGGAGTTCCGGTTTTGGTTTTGCGGGAAAATACCGAACGAATGGAAGCGATCGAAAGCGGCGTGGCAAAACTCGTCGGCGAAAATTCGCTCGAAGAATTGCTCGAAACCAATTATAATGATGAAGATTGGATAAATTCCGTAAAAGAAATCGAAAATCCGTTCGGCGACGGGAAAACTGCAAACCGAATCGTTGAAATTTTAGAGCGTCGTTTGGAGTTCCAACTTTAGTTGGCTTTCCGCCGCGCTTCGCCGGCGGAAACACGCTGAAGCGTGAGAAAAAGCCAACTAAAGTTGGAACTCCAAACGCGCGAATGTAAATGACTGAACAACAGACGAAAAAACAACATCTCTTGACCGTTCTCGTGGAAGATTATTTTCACGTCGGCGCATTCGAGAATTTGATTCAGCAGAGAAATTGGTCGAATTTCGAGCCGCGTTATGAGCAAAACACTTTAAAAGCGTTGGATTTATTAGACGAATTTAATGTCAAAGCGACGTTTTTCGTTCTCGGTTGGATCGCCGAGCAGAATCCGAAATTGATTCGTGAGATCGTTTCTCGCGGACACGAAGTTGCTTCTCGCGGGTTTTATCATCGAAGTTTGCGGCATTTAACGCCGGATGAATTCCGCGAAGATTTGCGGCGGACGAATCAAGTTTTGGAAGATGCGGGCGGACAGAAAATCATCGGTTATCGTTCGGCGGAAAAATTGTCTTACGAAAAAGACGCTTGGGTTTTGGATATTTTGGCGGAAGAAGGTTTGGTTTACGACGCATCGTTTTTGCCGGTCACGAAAGATGAAAAGCAAAAACGTTTCGCTCATCAAGTTCAGACGAGCGAGAAAATTATCTGGGAATTTCCGTATTCGACGCGCAATATCGGTGTCGGACTTTTACCGATTTCCGGCGGGAATTATTTTCGTCAGATTCCTTTTACGATGATGCGCCACGCCGTGCAAGATTGGCACAGACGTTATAACGCGCCGTTCGTTCTTTATTTTCACGTCTGGGAACTCGATCCCGAACAACCGCGAATTTCCGCCGCGAGCCGTTACAATCGCGTGCGTCATTACCGCAAGCTCGACAAAATGGAATGGGTTTTGAAGGAATATTTTCGCCGTTACAATTTTACGAACGCGGCGGAAATTCTCGGACTCAAAAACGATATTGAAATAGTGCAAAGTGCAAAGTGCAAAGTGCAAAGTGCGCCGGAAAAAATCAGCACTCAGCACTCGGCATTCAGGACTTCCGTGTCTATCGTGATTCCTTTTTATAACGAAGAAGCGGCGATTCCATATTTGTCGAACACTTTGCGAAGCGTCGAAAATGATCTGAATCAAAAAGGATATTCTGCGGAATTTATTTTTGTTGACGACAAAAGCAAAGATAATACGTTCGGGAAACTGCAAGAACTTTTCGGCGAACAGGAAAACGTAAAAATTCTTCAGCATAAAGAAAATAAAGGCGTGGCGGCGGGAATTATGACCGGAATCAAAGCATCGGACACTGAAATCGTCTGTTCGATGGATTGCGACTGCACTTATGATCCGCACGAACTCGTGAAAATGATCCCGCTTTTGACGGAAAACACCGATCTCGTCACCGCTTCGCCGTATCACGCGAAAGGCGGCGTGCGGAATGTCCCTGAATGGCGTTTGTTTTTATCGAAAGGCGCATCAATGCTTTACCGCACGGTTTTGAAATCGAAACTCGACACATATACGAGTTGTTTCCGCGTCTATCGCAGAAATTCGTTTGCCGGTATGAAACTGCACGAAAACGGTTTTCTCGGCGTGGCGGAAATGCTCGGACGCATTGATCTGAGCGGCGGAAAGATTGTCGAATATCCGGCGGTTCTGGAAGTTCGTCTGTTCGGATTTTCAAAAATGAAAACGGCGCGGACGATTTTCGGGCATTTAAAGCTTCTCTCGAAACTGGCGAAAATGCGTTGGTTTCGGAAATCCGAACCGATTAAAACTTCTTTAACAAAAGAAAAACTTCAACCACAGGTTGATATTGATAAAAAAATATAAGAAATTATGTTCACGAAATACACTAAAACTACGAAAATAAAACAAAAAAAATCAATTGTCTTTTTTCGTTTCATTCGTGTATTTCGTGGGCAAGAAATAAAAATAATATATGACAGCGACAGCAAACCCTAAGAAAATGTTAAAACTACCAAACGATCAGGACGCTTCGGGAAGAACTTTCGGGGCGGAAGAGTTAAACGCCGTGCGCGAAGTTCTCGAATCAGGAACTTTAATTACGACGAAAGGAAAATACGGCAAATTGCTTGAAAAAGAGTTTGCCGAAAAGATGGGCGTGAAATACGCATACGCCTGTAATTCCGGTTCGGCGGCGGTTCACGTGGCGATTGCGGCGATCAATCCGAATCCGGGCGACGAGATCGTAACGACTTCGATCACCGATATGGGCGCGTTGACACCGATCGTCTATCAAGGCGCGATTCCGGTTTTTGCGGACGTTTGCCCGAAGACTTTGAATGTCACGGCGGAAACTATCGAAAAAGTTTTGTCCGATAAAACAAAGGCGATTATCGTCACTCATCTGTTCGGAAATCCGGCGCGGATGAAGGAAATTATGGAACTCGCCGATTCACGCGGCATTCCCGTCATTGAAGACACGGCGCAGTCGTTTATGGCGACGGTTGACGGTCAAAAGGTCGGCACGATCGGCAAGATCGGCGCGTTTTCGTTTCAGCAAGGAAAGCAGATGACGACGGGCGAAGGCGGAATTGTCGTCACGAACGATGACGAACTTGCGCGGCGTTTGTATCTCTGCATCAACAAAGCGTGGGGCTACGGCGACGAAAATCCCGATCATTATTTTATCGCGCTCAATTACCGGATGACCGAACTGCAAGCCGCGATTGCTTACGAACAGCTTAAAAAGTTGGATAAATCGGTCGAACAGCGTCAGAAAATGGCGAAACTTTTAGACGAAAAGCTCGACGGAATTGACGGCATCGAAAGTTACAAGCCAGCCGAAAATGCGACGATGACTTATTGGAAATACTGCCTGCGCGTTGACGATAATAAGATCGAAGACGGCGCGGTCGGATTATCGAAGGCACTAAAAACTTACGATGTTGCCAGCGCGCCTCGTTACGTTGTCAAACCTGCTTACAAATGTATGGTTTTCCGCGATCAAAACACGTTCGGCGATTCGCATTATCCGTTTAATTTAGCGCGTCCCGAAGCCGTCAATTATTCTGACGAAAAATTTCCCGGCACATTAAAAGGTCTGCACGACATTCTCGTTTTGCCGATCAACGAATGTTACAGAGAAGAACACGTCGAATTTTTAGCCGACTCGATTCGCGAAGCGGTTTCGGCGGTGACGATTGAAAATGCTCAAACATCTGACGAAAATTGTGTCGTTTGCGGCAGCAATCGCTGTTACGAAAACTAAGGAAAGTTAGCCGCGGATTTCGCGGATGACGCGGATAAGATTTAAAAAGATTTAGTATTGAATTATATTTTTCTTTGATTTAATCCGCGTTTATCCGCGAAATCCGCGGCAAAAAAAATCTTATGAATAAACTAAAATTTGCACTTATCGGAACGGGCGGAATCGCTCAAACTTATGCACAGGCTTTTCAAACCAGCGATTGCTGTGAGCTCGTCGCGGTTGCCGATGTCAATGAAAATTCGGCGAAGGCGTTTGCCGAACCGTTTAATGCGAAGGCGTTTGCGGATTATAAAACATTGGGCGAAAACGCCGAATTCGATGCCGTGATCGTTTCCACGCCGCCGAATTCGCATCCTGAGATTGCGATTCATTTTATGGAACGCGGCAAGCACGTTCTCTGCGAAAAACCGCTCTGTCTTTCGTCAACGGAAGCCGTGAAGATGCTCGAAACCGCCGAAAGAACGGGCGTGAAATTTACGATGGCATCGAAGTTTCGCTACGTCAATGATGTCGTCAAAGCGAAATCGCTCATCGCGTCGGGCGTTCTCGGCAAGGTTTTGCAGTTTGAAAACGCTTTCACGGCGAAGGTTGATATGTCGAAGCGTTGGAATTCCGATGCGGAGATCGGCGGCGGCGGCGTTTTGATTGATAACGGGACGCATTCGGTTGATATTATCCGCTATTTTCTCGGCGCGATCTCGGAAGTCTTGGCGGTCGAAGCCGGAAAAACGAACGGTTTGCAGGTTGATGAAAACGTAAAATTACTGGCGAAAACCGCCGACGGAATTGCGGCGAGCGTTGATCTGACGTGGGGAATCAACAAGGAACTGCCGAACTTTATCAGCATCTACGGCACTCACGGAACTTTGCACGTCGGTTGGAAGGAATCGAAATACAAACTGAATTCGTCGCCCGATTGGACAATTTTTGGCACGGGTTACGACAAAGTTCAGGCGTTTCGTTCAAAAATTGAGAATTTCCGCAACGCGATCAACGGCGCGGAAGAATTGTTGATTAAACCCGAAGACGCATTGGCTTCCGTCGAAGTGATCGAAGCGGCGTATCGGTCTTTGAATAAAGATCACTGGTCGAGAGTCGAAGATTCCAAAGGTTTATCGGCGTTTTCTTCGTAAAAACCCGCGTGTGAAAAATAAAAATAAGCCTTTACTTCGACGAAATAAGCCTTTACTTTGCTCAAAGATGTCTTTACTTTAAGCAAAGTAAGCTTTATTTGGGAAAAATAAGCCTTTTCTTTCATTAAATAAGCCTTTACTTCGGCGAAAGTAAGCTTTACTTTACTCAAAATAAGCTTTATTTTGACGAAAGGAAGCTTTACATTGAGCAAAATAAAGGCTTATTCGAGCAAAGTAAAGACATCTTTGAGAAAAAAAGACTTTAATCCGGCGAAAGAAAAGGCTTATTTTATAAAAGAAGAGACTTATTTCACTAAAAGCGAGAAGTCTTTTAATAAATATGCCGCGTAAAACCACCGGAAATCAAGAAAATTCGTTTGAATGAAGTCTCAAACCAAAAAAACATACACGCTCACCTGCGCGGACGGCAAATCTTACGAAAGCGAAACGAAAGGCGCGTTCGGCGGACACCGCAAGATAAAATCTACGGCACATTAGACTGCCAAGGCGCGGCGCGTTGGATCGCCAAAGGCAAATACATCAAACAGCGCGTCTTTTTCGCCGACGAGAAAACCGCAATCGCCGCCGGATACAGACCTTGTTACGAATGTCTGCGCGGGAAATACAAAGAATGGAAGGAAAAGAAAATTTTAGCCACAGATGTTCACAGATGAACTCGGATAAAAGAAAAGATGATAAGAAAGATTTTTTAAGTAAAATCAAAAAAATATCTTGTGTTTATCTGTGTAAATCTGTGGCTAACCTTTCTTAAAAATTAAAATGGTAAAAATTCACCCGACGGCAATTATCGAAAACGACGTAAAGATCGGCGAAGGCACGAGCGTTTGGGACAACGTGCATATTCGTCACGGCGCGGAGATCGGCGAGGAATGTATCGTCGGCGAAAAGACTTATATCGCGTATGACGTGAAGATCGGCAGCCGCGTGAAGATCAACGCGATGGTTTACATCTGCGCCGCCGTGACGATTGAAGACGGCGTGATGATTTCCGCTTCGACCACATTCACCAACGACCGTTTCCCGCGCGCGACGATGCCCGACTTAAAGAGTCTGCGACCGAGCGAGCCTGACGAACACACTCTGCCGACGCTCGTCCGCGAAGGCGCAACCATCGGCGCGGGCTGCATCATCGGCAACGACCTCGAAATCGGACGCTGGGCGATGGTCGGAATGGGTTCAATAGTCACAAAGAGCGTTCCCGATTTTCATCTCGTTTTAGGAAGTCCGGCGCGAAGCATCGGCGCAGTCTGCAAATGCGGACAGCTTTTTCATAAGTTTGACGATTCGGACAAACGAGAATTTGTATGCGTTTGCGGTTTGCGGTATGAAATTGAAAACAAAATTGTTACGGAGGTTAAATAACAAATATGCAAAATAAAATGTGGAAATGGGGTTCTCATTGGGGCGGAAAAAATAACGCTAGTCATTACGATTTTATGAAAGATGAAGGAATTGTTTTTGGAATTGATAGATTCAAATACTCCGCAGGAGAATTTGTAATTATTACAAATGGATTTACTGTGAAAGCTATTACGATGATTGAAGAAAAACCAAAATCAATTACAAAGAATCCGTCATATTCGTTTGTGCAAAATCAATTCAATATCGAATACAAAGATTGGGTAAATTATGCAAAAGCAGAATGGTATGAGTTACCAAAAGACAAAGTTTTTGAGTATAAAGTGCAAAGAGGTGTGTCGAAAGTAAATCAAACTGATGTAAAGGATAAAGTCTTAAAGTTATGGAATGACAGAAAGAAATAATCAGTTTGAGAAAGTAAAAAATTGTCAAAAATAAATTCACAAAAGATTGCAATCATCGGAAGCGGATTTCTCGGTTTGACGCTCGCTTTGCGTTTGTCGGAAGCGGGAAATCGCGTTACCGTTTACGAATCCGCGCCTGAGATCGGCGGGTTGGCGAGCGCGTGGCAGATCGGCGATGTGGTTTGGGACAAACATTATCACGTTACGCTTTTGTCGGATTCGTTTACGCGCAAGATCGTCGAAGAAATCGGTTTGGCGGACGAGTTTGAATGGGTTGAAACGAAAACCGGATTTTACACCGACGGCAAGCTCGTTTCGATGTCGAACACGCTCGAATTTTTGCAGTTTCCGCCGCTCGACATTGTTTCAAAATTCCGTCTCGGCGCGACGATCTTTTACGCCTCGCGCGTCAAAGACTGGAAAGCGTTGGAGAAAATCTCGGTCGAAGATTGGCTGACCAAACTTTCGGGCAAACGCACGTTTGAAAAAATGTGGAAACCGCTCTTGATGGCAAAGCTCGGACTTGCCTACAAAGAAACGTCCGCCGCGTTTATCTGGGCGACGATTCAAAGAATGTATGCGGCGCGAAATTCGGGTTTAAAAAAAGAAATGTTCGGCTACGTGCGCGGCGGTTACGCGCGGATTCTGGAGAAATGCGCGGAGCATTTGCAGTCGAAAAGCGTGGAAATCAAATTAAACAGTCACATTGAGAATATAGAAAAATTAACGAATGGGAAAATCGCGGTTTCCATCGCTGAAAGCGACAAATTCGATAGCGTCGGGAGAATCCCGACGACGGAAAGCGCAACCGTTCCAACGCTGAAAGTGTCGAATAAAATTGCCGACAATTCGTCTCTTACAGAGACGGAAAATCAATCGCAAATGAACGTCGGGTTGCACCCGACGCTATTGAATTTGTCGCCTTCAGCGACAAATTCTGAAACCCTTTTTGATTCCGTGATCTTAACTTGCCCGTCAAACATCGCCGCGAAAATATTGCCGCAATTGACCGACGCGGAAAAAGCGAAACTCACGAAAATAAAATATCAGGGAATCGTCTGCGCGTCGGTTCTGATGAAAAAATCACTCTCGAATTTTTATGTGACAAACATCACGGACGAAACGCCGTTTACGGGAATTATCGAAATGAGCGCACTCGTTGATAAAAAAGAATTCGGCGGCAACGCGCTCGTATATCTGCCGAAATATGTCGCGCCGGATGATGAATTGTTTGAAAAAACGGACGCTGAGATTGAAGAAATTTTTGTTTCCGCGCTCGAGAAAATGTATTCGCATTTTAAGCGCGAAGATATTGTGGAATTTAAAGTTTCGCGCGTTCGACAGGTTTTTCCTTTGCCGACTTTGGAGTATTCGGCAAATGTTCCCGACGTGAAAACTTCGCTCGAAAATGTTTTCATTCTCAATTCGGCGCAGATCACGAACGGGACTTTGAACGTCAACGAAACCGTGATGCTCGCCGAGAAGTTTTTTGACAATTTTCCGCAAGACTGAGACTTTGCGCGGTGACGATTTACAATTAAAGCGATGAAGGATTTTCTCTTTTTAATTCACGCCGGCGCGACGCTTTTTCTCGTCGGTCTGATCTGGACAATTCAAATTGTGCATTATCCGCTGTTCGCCAATGTCGGCGAAAACGGTTACGCGGCATATCAAACGTCGCATATGTCGCGCATCACTTACGTCGTCGCGCCCGTGATGCTTTTAGAATTGGGAACTGCCGTTTATTTTGCGTTTGTTAATTATGAGCCGTTCGACACGAAATGGTTCTGGTTCGGTCTCGCACTCGTATTGATAATTTGGATTTCAACCGCACTCATTCAATCGCCGATTCACGGCAGACTCGCGGAAAAATTTGATGCAAATTTGGTCAACCAATTAGTGTGGACAAATTGGATTCGCACGATACTTTGGACAGTTCGCGGCGCGTTAGTTTTGTGGCTAATCTCAATTAAAATAAAATGAATAAACCGATAGCAAGTTTAAGTTTAGACCTCGATAATAAATGGTCATATATGAAAACGCACGGCGATGCGGGTTGGGAATCGTTTCCGACTTATCTCGACGTGGTGGTGCCGCGTTCGCTGGAATTTTTGCGTGAGCGGAATTTGAAAATTACATATTTCATCGTCGGGCAAGACGCGGCGCGTGAGGAAAATCTCGGTGCGCTGAAACAAATTTCGGACGCGAAACACGAGATCGGGAATCATTCGTTTAATCACGAACCTTGGCTCCATCTTTATTCGAAATCGGAACTCGAAACCGAATTTGAGAAGACTGAAAACGCGATGGCGAACTTTACGACGCAGAAACTCGTTGGCTTTCGCGGTCCGGGTTACTCGCTGTCGCCGACTGTTTTGGAAGTTTTGAGTGAACGCGGTTACGAATACGACTGCTCGACTTTGCCGACTTATATCGCGCCGCTCGCCCGCGCTTATTATTTTTTCAAATCACCGGAAATGTCCGACGAAGAACGCGAAAAGCGGAAGAAACTTTTCGGTAAATTTTCCGACGGATTTCAAAGTTTGAAACCATACAAATGGCAAATCGGCGAAAAAGAATTGGTCGAAATTCCGGTTACGACTTTGCCGATTTTTAAAACGCCGATTCACGCGAGTTATGTAATTTATCTTTCGACTTTTTCAAAATCTCTGGCGCGTGCTTATTGGAAAACTGCGGTTCAAATGTGCAAAATGACGGGAACACAGCTTTCGCTTTTGCTTCATCCGCTTGATTTTTTGTCGGGCGACGACGCGCCGGAACTGAAGTTTTTTCCGGCGATGAATCTTCCGGTCGGGGAAAAATTGGAATTCGTCAGCGAGATTTTGGAGATGCTTTCTGATAAATTTGATGTTGTAAATATGCGCGAACACGCTGATTTTGTGAGACGCGGCGAGACGGCGACGCGGGGACACGGGGAAATCGCGGCTGAAACTTGAGATGGGGAAAAACGGAAGCAAAAAATTGAAAATGGTCGCGGTCAAATGTTGTGTCTGCGACAGCGATGATGCTGAAAAGATCGGCGCGGGCGCGGACTTTGAATATCGGACGAGCGACGGTTCTTTTGATGTTATGCAATGCAATTCGTGCGGTTTGGTCTATATAAATCCGCGACCTTCGATCTCGGAATTTGAAACTATTTATCCCGAAAATTATCACGCCTTCGATTTTTCCGAGGAAAATTTCGGCATTGTTCATAAGATTCGCTCGCGGCTCGAAGCCAAGAGAGTTTTGAGTTGGTGCAAAGGATTAAAAGACGACGCGAAGATTTTGGATGTCGGATGCGGCGACGGTTTTCATCTCGATCTGTTGAAAAATTACGGCGCGAAAACCTGGCATTTAGACGGAATTGACATTGACGAACGCGCCGTCGAAATGGCGAAAAAACGGAACTTGAACGTAAAACACGCGACGATTCAAGACATCGAAAACGAGCGTGGAAATTTTTACGATCTGGCTTTTACGGTTCAGACAATCGAACACGTCGAACAGCCGTTTGAATTTTTAACGTCAATTAAAAAAGTGTTGAAACCGAATGGAAAACTCGTCGTCGTAACGGACAACACGGATTCTTACGATTTCAAATTGTTCAAAAAATCGCACTGGGGCGGTTATCATTTTCCGCGTCATTGGAATTTGTTTAATAAAAATAATCTGGCGAAACTCGGTGAAAAAGCCGGATTTGAAACTGAAAAAATCACGACGCAGGTTTCGCCCGTCAATTGGGTTTATTCGTTTCACAATCGTTTTGTTGACACGAAAAAACCGCAATGGCTGATAGATCAATTTACTTTAAAATCCACAGTTTCGCTGTCGGCATTTACCGCGCTCGACATCGTTTTGCAGAAATTCGGCAAAGGCGGACTTTTGAACGCGACACTAATAAAGCCGGAGGAAAATTAACCGCAGATGAACGCAGATGAACGCGGATAAAATTAAAAAAATCTGCGTCTATCCGCGTTTATCTGCGGTTAATTTAACAAATATGAAAAACGAAAAACCAATCGCTATCATCGGCGCGGGACTTGCGGGATTGACCGCCGCGGATTTTCTGCATTCGGAAAACGTGCCGTTTATTTTGTTTGAAGCGGGAAAAAAGATCGCCGGACTTGCTTCGAGTTTTAAGGATGAAGAAGGTTTTTCCTACGATTTCGGGGCGCATTTTATTACGAATCGGCTGGCGGAAGCGATCGGTGTCGGCGATGAATGTTTGACGGTGAAACATTACGGCGAAGCGGTTTATCTCGGCGGGAAAATTTATTCTTATCCGTTCGGACTCGTGAAAATTCCGCGTATGACGATCAGCGGAATTAAAGCGAAACTTTCGGGCAACGGACACGCGCCGAAATCCGCCGCCGAATGGTTTCGGAAAAGTTACGGCGCGGCGTTGGCGGACGAAGTCGCGCTTCCTTTGATCGAAGCGTGGTCGGGCGCGTCGGCGGAAAATCTTTCGCCTGCCGTCGGCGAATCTTTGCCGGGAAGCATCGGGAAAACTTTGTATTTAAAAGCGATGAGCAAAGTTACGCGCCGCGCCGTAGCTTGCGGTTATAACCGCGAAATGCCGGAAAATGCGGGCGTTTATCACGTTTATCCAGAACGCGGTGTTTCGACATTATGCGAAAAATTGGCGGAAGGAATCGAAGATAAAATAAAACTCGAAACTCCGGTCGAAAAGATAATCATCAAAAACGGCAAAGTCGTCGCGGTTCGCGCAAAGGGCGAAATTACCGAAGTTTCCGCCGTTATCAGCACCGCGCCGGCGAATATTCTGGCGAAGATCGTCGAAGGCACGAACGCTCTTGAACAGTTTTCGCAGTTTCGTTATCGCCCGATGACGTTTATCAATCTCAAATTTGAAGGGCGCGGACTTCTTCCCGACACGGTTTTGTGGTTTCCCGAAGATGAATTCCCGTTTTTCCGTCTGACCGAAGCGACGATGTCGATGCCGTGGCTCGCGCCGGAAGGCAAGACGATCATCACCGTGGACATCGGCTGCGAACGCGGCGACGAATTTTGGGAAATGGGCGAAGACGACATCAACGAACTTTGTTTAAAACATCTGACGAAGATAATTCCCGGTGCGCGTGAGAAGTTCTTGGGCGGAAAAGTTTTGCGAACGCCGATCGCTTATTCCGTATTTCTTAATGAATACGAGAACGAACGCCGGAATTTTGAAAAGTCAACGAATGTCGAAAACCTTTTAAGCGTCGGTCGCAACGGCGAATTTTCACATATTTTTATGGAAGACGTTTACTGGCGAACGCGGAGAAAAGTCGGGGATTTGATAGAACATTTTTGATATTTTTATTGGAAAAAAGTAAAAAATCTGTAAAATATATACTATTTAGTATATAAACGTCGCTGTAGCGACAAATATATACCATTTAGTATATATTTGTCGCTACAGCGACGTTGTTGAGGTAACAGCGAGGATTTTGTCGCTGTAGCGACGATGATGTCCCGCTAGCGAGGATTTTGTCGCTGTAGCGACAATGATGTGATAAAAAACGACGATGATGTCGCTACAGCGACGATTTTGTAATCGTTTTGACAGCAGACAAATTCACCTGACGATAAATTTTGTTAAAATCAAAAAATGCTCACATCTGATCTGGCAATAAATAAACGGCGCGGCGAAAGAGTTTTCCCGCATTTCGTTCATCCGCGCGATGAAGCGAATTTGCGCGACGGGGCGAATTTGGTCGAGATATTTAAAGATTTCGTCGGCAAAACGCGCGGCGAATTGGACGCGGAACTGGAAAATTATGTCGGGACGGGAACGGATTATAAAATTTTGCGCGGATTTATCAAACTCTTGCAAGACCGTTCGGAATTTGAAACCGTAAGTATCGAAACGCCGGAAGAAATTCGGCGCAAGGTTTTTCTCGAAGCCGGAAAATACGGGCAGGTTTTCCCATCATCCGAAGAACGCCGAACCGTTTTGGAAACGGTCGCCGATGAATTTCAGAGCGACGCGGAGACGGTTTTCGGCAATCTTTACGCCGATCTTTCCGCGAATCAGATTTTAAATGAATTCGAGGAGATCGAGCCGGACGAGCTTTTAAATCAATACAATCTCGCGCAGGCGCAGGCGTTGCTTTACCGCTGCGTCGAGATGAAAATCCGCGTTGCGCCGTCGGATGCGGAAAATTACCGCGCGATCTTCGGTTGGATAAAACATTTCGGTTTAATTCATTCGGTTTCGGGAAACTCCGGCGACGGTTATAATATAACGCTGACGGGCGCGGCTTCGTTATTCAAAAGTTCGCAAAAATACGGGATTCGAATGGCGGTTTTCTTGCCCGCGCTTCTGCTTTGCAGGGATTGGAAAATGTCGGCGGAAATTCCCGACAAAAAGCGCGGCACGGCGTTTTATACTTTGTCGAGCGAACAGGACGAACTCGAATCTCATTATTTTGACGAACCCGAATATAAAAATCCGGTCGGCGAAAAACTCTTAAATAATTGGGAAAAATACGATACAAAATGGAAATTAAAAGAAAACAGGGAAGTCGTTGATCTCGGAAAAACGGCGTTCGTTCCCGATTTTGTAATGGTTTCGGGCAGAAAGAAAATCTATCTCGACATTCTCGGATTTTGGACACCGAAAATGCTGAAAAAACGTCTGGCGGAATTTGAAGAAGCGAAATTCGGCAAATTTATTCTCGCGGCGGACGAAGAATTGCGCGGAAGCCGTGAAGAAGCTGATTTGAAGAGCGAAAACGTCGTGTTTTTCAAAAACAGATTAAAACCTGAATTATTGGAAGAAGCGGCGGAAAATCTTTGAGCCAAATTTCTTCAAAAAAACTTTTCGTAAAATAAAAAATCGAATTCCGCACCAAAAACTGCTATTATATTTTGTGGAGAAGATCTTCCGTTTTCCGCTTCTGCAAACTTCCGTTATAACTTCTAAAATTCGCCGATGAACAAATCGAAAGAGTTCAAATTCGTCATTTTTTTAATGCTTCTGCACGCCGCAATCGCTTTGCCGCTGGCGTGGCATTTAAACATTTGGATGGACGAAGCCTCGACGCTTTATTCGACTCAGCACGGTTTGATTCACACGATTCAAAACGCTTTCCGCGACGAAAAACAAGCACCGCTTTATTTTATAATTTTGAGCGTTTGGCGCGGGATAAATGATTCGATATTTTTCGCGCGTTTGTTTTCGATCATCAGCAGTTTGTTGGCGATCAAATTTTTTTACGATTTGACGAGGAAGTTTCTCGAAGAAAAAAAAGCAATTTTCATCACGACTTTTTTTGCCGTTCATCCGTTTCTTTTCTGGGCAAGTCTCGAAATTCGTGTCTATTCGTTATTAATTCTACTCTCGATTTTACTCTTAAAATTGTTTTTTGAAGGTTACGTTGAAAATTCGGAAAAACAAATAAATATCGGAAGTTTGCAGACAAATAAAACGCAGATTTTTTATTTCATTACCGCGTTTTTTGCTCTTTGCACAAATTACTATCTGGGATTTTTTCTCGTGGCGGGTTTTATCGCACTTTTGGTAATGAAGAATTGGCAAATAGCGAAAAATTATTTTATGCAAATGGCGTTTCTCGGTTTATTGATTTCGCCGTTCGTGTGGATTTTCAGCCAACAATTTTTTACCACATCAAACGAATTTATCGCCGAAAAATCGTCTGCCGAAGCATTATCAATACTTGCTCAAAATGCTTTTATTCTTGTTTTTCCGATTGAATTTCCGGCAAATGCCGAATGGTCAATCATTTCGATTATTAGAGTTATATTTCTAATTTTAACGGCGGCGGCAATATTTTTATTTCTGTTTAAGAACAAATTTCGCGGCATCGGAAAAGAAGTTATGATTCTCGGAGTTTACGCTTTAGTCGTCGCGGCATTTTTGATGACGGCATATTTTCTGCTCGGTTGGCAATATATCGCAATTCGTCATATGTCGGTTTGGTTTGTGCCGCTTTTTTTGTTTTTCGGTTTAATTATTTCAAATATTCTGCCCCGAAAAATTCTTTTAATTTTTGCGATTTTATTAACTATTTTGTTTCCTTACACGCGAATTTACAAACAATATTCAAATCTTACCAAACGCGGCGATTGGGCAAATGTCGCGGAATTTATTGAAAAAAATGAAGAACCCAATCAACCGCTAATCGTTTTTCAAACTTATGAGGCGTTGGCTCTGCCGTATTATTATAAGGGGAAAAACAAAATTTTGCCGGATGAAAAGTTTTTCGATTTCGGTTTGGAAGGAGAATTCGGCAGTCAAAACAGTATGAAAAATCAGATCAAGTTCGTAATTTCGGAAATTCCGCCGGACGCGGACGAGATTTGGCTGATGACGACGGAAATTTGTCAGATCGGCGATGATTGCCTGCCGTTGGAAAATTTTGTTAAAGAGAATTACACTGTTATAGAAACAAAGGATTTTTACAAGGAAAGAGTTCGACTCCTAAAAAGAAAATGAGTGAAGAAAAATTAAACAACAAAAACCCGAAACCGATCGTCCGATGTTCGGAATGCGACCGCGAAGTTGACCATTATTACACATTCGTCAGCCCGACAAATGAAGAAAAAAACGTCTGCTGGCAATGTCAGATGCGCGATGAAAAAAACTTTTTCGCCAAACGCGATTTTCACCGTCAATCACGGCGCGGTGTTATTCCCCGATAGTAAAATTAATTAGCCACGAACAAACACGTAAGAACACAAAAAAATAAAGAATATTTTTTGTGCATTTTCGTGTTTGTTCGTGGCAAATAAACTTATGTCAATTAGAAAAATCACTGAATATCCCGAAGAAGTCTTAGGGAAAGTTGGAAAACCCGTCGAAAAATTTGACGAGGAATTGGAAAAACTCTGCGAAGATATGTATGAAACGATGTATGACGCGGAAGGTGTCGGACTCGCCGCGCCGCAGATCGGTTTGAATTTGCGTCTGTTCGTGATGGACTGCGAAGATGTAAAACTCGTCGCCGCAAATCCCGAAATTATCGAAACTTCCGGCGAACAATCCGGTTCGGAAGGTTGTCTTTCGGTCGGCAAAGTTCCGGCGGTCGTCGTTCGGGCGCAAAAAGTAAAGATAAAAGCGCAGGATTTAAAGGGCAAATGGTTCGAGCGCGAAGCCGAAGGTTACGCGGCGCGGTGTTTTCTGCACGAAACCGATCATTGCGACGGGAAACTTTTTATTGACCATCTGCCGAAAATGCGGCGCGATATGGTCGTGAAAAAATTTCAAAAAGAAAAGCGTCGGGATTAATTTAAGCAAGTGACTGTTTTGGTTTTACATTAACGGTCAGAAGCAAAACGGCGGCGCAGATCGAAATTCCCGCGCTGACCAAAAACGCCGTTTCCGCGCCGAATTTTGTCCATAATGCACCGAAAATTAGCGATGCGGGAAAAACCGTAATTCCGAATGCGAGATTGTAAAAACCGAACGCCGTGCCGCGTTTTTCCGGTTCGACGAGATCGGCGACGAGTGCTTTTTCGACTCCTTCGGTCAGACCGAAAAATGCGCCGTAGATGAAAAATAATCCCCAAATCTGCCACGCCGACGTTACAAAGGCGAAACCGAAATAAACCAGCGCGTATAAAATCCAACCTGCGAAAATCATCTTTTTACGCCCGATTCTGTCGGAAAGATCGCCGCCGATGATCGAGAAAATTACTTTACTGATGTGCAGAAAAACCCATAACAGCGGAAGCATATAAGTTGCAACTCCGCTTTGTTCGGCTCTCAACAGCAGGAATGCGTCGGTCGAATTCGATAATGTAAAAAGCGAGATGACGATGAGAAATCGTTTGAAATTCCCGTCAAACTCTTTTAAAGAGAGTTTTATCGGCGTGATGTTCTCGGCTTTATCGGTCTTGTGTTTGGTATCTTTTACGAAAAACGCGATAACGAATACGCCCAAAACGGCGGGAATCGCGGCGACGAGAAATATATTGCTGTAATCGTTCGCCGTCGGATTGGTCGGATTTTCAGCCCATAAATAAAGCAACGCAAAAGCGATCAGCGGACCGACGACCGCACCGAGATGATCGGCGGCGCGGTTAAATCCGAACGCGAAACCACGATTTTCCGGCGCGGTCGAATCGGCGATCAGAGCGTCGCGCGGTGCGCCGCGAATTCCTTTTCCCGTCCGGTCAGTAACACGCAAAACGAGAACTTGCTGCCAACTCGAAACAAAAGCTAAAAGCGGGCGCAGTAAACCGGAAAGCGAATAACCCGCAAATGCAAGAAGTTTTCTTTTTTCGAATTTATCGCTTAAATAGCCGGAGAAAAGTTTAAGAAGTGATGAAACGGTTTCGGCAAAACCTTCAATTAAGCCGATGGCAAAAGGCGACGCGCCGAGTGTGATCGCCAAAAAAGCCGGAAGAAGCGGGTAAATTATCTCGCTTGAAGTATCGTTTAAAAGGCTGACAAGACTGAGCGCGAGAACGTTTGGCGAAAGATTTTTGTATTTTTTGAAAAATTTCACAAATTAATTACGAATTACGAATTACGAATTACGAATTGAATAAAAATAGTGCTTCGTAATTTAATTTTCGTAATTGATTCGTCAGCGAGATTTTTTTATTACTGCCGGTTTTTTGTCAGTTGAATCAGAAGAGCCGAAATACCAGAGCGACGCGCCGCCGACGATAGCGACTAAAATAATTATCCCGACAATCGCCGCCCGCATCGCCATTTTCAAGGCGCGTTTCAGGACGAAAAACGTGATCGCCGCGACGACTATTAAAAAAATTACAAAAACTATTGCCGCTATTTCCATATATCTTTTTCAACTTGCTCCGAATATGCTTTTTCGATTTGGTCAATATCTTCTTCCGATAGAGATTCAGTCTGAGCGGGAAGCGCATATTCGCCGTCCGCCCACGCGCCGAAGTCTAATAATTTACACCTTTCCGAGCAAAACGGGCGAAATTCGTTTCCCGTATATTCCGTCTGTTTTCCGCACGATGGACATTTCACTTTTGGCATAACAAAAACAGACTAGCATAATTTATTTCAGACTTGAAAATGAGTGTTTGTTATAATCAAGACAGAATTAATTTGCAAATCGGCATCGAAACGAACAATATTGATGTTGGAAGCGTATTTCAAACTGGAATTAAAAAACATAAGAGGAAAAAATGGCAGATTATAAAGAGCGTTTTGATAAGTGGCAGAAAGAAGCGAAAGAAAAATTCGAGGAAATTGACAAACAATTAAATATCTCGGAAACCATCGAAGAAAGCGCAAAAGTCGTTCGTGAAACAGCGAAAAAAGGTGCGGAAACGGCTAAGAAAAGTGCGGAAAAAATTAAAAAAGAAGCCGAAAGAACCGAAACCGGAAGAAAAGCCGTGAAAGTTGCCGAAGAAACCGTAAAAAGCGCGGAAGGCGCGGCGAAAAAGGCTTACGACGCGAGCAAACCGATTCGTGATGCGGCGGAAGATGCCGGAAGAAATGCCGGAAATGTCATTTACGAAGCCTCGAAAGATGCGGAAAATGTTTTTGAATCCGCTTCAAACAGCGCGGGCGAAATTTTAAGAACCGCCGGAAAAAAGGCGAATGAAGTTTTTGAAGAAACGCGCAAATCCGTCAGCGCGACGGCAAATAATGTGTCAAAAGCATTTAATCTCGGCGCATCTTGGACGCGAACTTTTAATTCCGGTTGGAAAGGTCTGCAAAAAGCGGCGGATTGGGTGGCGGAAAGTCCGATGCAAGCGGCAACGACCGGATTTTCGATAGTCGTCGGTGCAGGCGCGGGCGTAGTTTTTACGGGAATAAGTTCGCATTGGCTTTTCAATTCCGCTTTGCCGGGAACGGTCGTTAAAAGGTTCGGCAAAGAATTTACGGCTTATCTCGACAAACAGGAAAAATTGATCGCGGAAGGCAAATTGACTAAAGCCGAACAGGAAAAAGCAGAGTTTGAAAGGCAGATCGTCAAACAAGTCGGCGCACCGCTTTTGGGCGCGTTCTCCTTTGCTTCCGGCGCGGTTTTGATGTCGAATATTTTTAATCCGAAAACGATCACGGGCGCACCGATTGATTGGTTGATCGGCGGAAATCCTCTGCTCGAAGGTATCTGGTTTTTCGGAAACGGGATGGTTTGTTTCAAGACGAGCTATGATTTCTTTATGATCGCGCTTGAAGATCAGGAAGATGTGCAGAATATCGTCAAGGAAATAAAAGGTTTGATTCCGCAAAATGCACAGGCTTAAATTAGGGAAATGAAGAATACTCTTCCCACGAATAAACGCGAAAAGGCGCAAAAAAAAGAACTTTAACATAAAAAACAAAAACTCTCTTACTCTTTAAATTTTTCTTATTTTCTTCTTCTTTTTTTCGCGCTCTTTCGCGTTTATTCGCGGGCAAAAAATTATTTGTATATTATCGAACCTGAACAGGAAACGGCACGAAACTCACGGCGAAAATCAAAACAACTAAAACCGCGATTATTTTACGTTTAAGATCGAGTGGCGTGTCGTCATAAGGTTCGGGATGCGGCACGCGCATCATTACTCCCAACAAAACTGCAAACAAAAAATTGCTCGGACTTGAATAAAGAAACCAGCCGGAAATCGCAAAAATCACGGCGACGGCAAAGGCGATTCTGCCCGACCATTTATGAACTTTTGCGCCGAAGATCGAATAAAGCGCGTGTCCGCCGTCGAGTTGACCGGACGGGAAAAGATTTAACGCCGTAACCAATAGACCGAGCCACGCCGCCGCGTAAAACGGATTGTTTGAAAATCCGATTGATAAATCTTTGCCGAAAATAAAAGCAATTCCGCGTATGAAAAGCGGATCGGAAAAATAAATTCCGAGATCGCCGTTTGCCGCAGTATTTATCGGCACTTGTTCCATCGTCAAAACTCCGAGAACGGCGACGGGAATCAGCGCGAGAAAACCGGCGATCGGTCCGGCGACTCCGATGTCGAAAACTGCGCGGCGCGAAGGCATCGGCGACACGATTTTGATAAATGCGCCGAGTGTTCCGGCAGGACCGATCAGCGGCGGAACGGGAATAAAATACGGCAGAGTTGCATCAACTCCGTAAATTCGACACGCGACGTAATGTCCGCTTTCGTGACAGATCAGTATAAACAAAAGCGACAGCGAAAAACTCAGACCGTGCGCTAAAACGGTCATATCCGTAAACAATAAATTTATCGTTCCGGTAATAAGTTGAAAATAATGTGCGGGAAAAGAATTAAAGAATTGAAATATCTCGCTCCACGTCTGCGGGTCGGCATCGGGAAAGATTTGAATCATTCCGAACGGTTGAAGAGTTCCGGCAATTGTCGCGGTAAAAAGCGTTAGAAGTAAAAAGATCAAGTGTTTGATCCAAATCCGCCGCGTCGGACGCATTCCTTGACGGCGGAAATCGAATTGTAGGTTATCGTTCATTCGGCGGTAAAAATCTCTAAGTTTCGTGAAGTCGAAAAATCACAAAAAGACACAAAAACACAAAATTTTATTAACTTCACATTTCGTATTCTGCCGTGTCTTTTTACGTCTTATTTCAGAAGAAAGTTACTTTTTCTTTTTGATAATTTTTGCCTGCAAATCCTTGCCGGGTTTAAAACGAATGGTATTTCCTGCCGGAATCGGCACTTCTTCGCCAGTGCGCGGATTTCGTCCGACACCGCGTTTGCGCGGTTTGACGACAAACACGCCGAATCCGCGAAGTTCGATGCGATTTCCTTCCGCCAGAGCATCTTTCATTGCGTTGAACAAGGAATCAACGACCTGTTCGGCTTTTTGTTTGGCAACGCCTGTTTTGTCCGCTACTTGATTGACAATATCAATTTTAATCATTATTTTTTCCTCTGTCCGGGAGTTTAATTAAAGAAGATCCTTACCGCTATGTATTAAAAGATAATAAATTCGATTGCTCTTACAGTCAAGATTGAAAATCCACTTAATTTCAGCTAAATCACTAATTACAAAAAGAAAAACCTGAGATGTTCAAATAAAAAGAAAAGTTTTTCCGTATATTTCCGATTTGGAAAACGGAACTGCAAGGTTTTATTATGAGAATCGGGAAAGATATTAAAATTTTAGGAAAAGAGTTTGAAGGAGAAATAAATTATGGAATGGAGAAATCGTGGCGGGAGTTCGAATATCGAAGATCGGCGCGGAATGAGCGGAAAGGGAATCGCTATCGGCGGCGGCGGAATCGGTGTTTTGATCTTAGTGGTCGTGGTAATGCTCTGCGGCGGCGATCCGAGCCAGTTATTAAATAATCTGCCGACAGGACAGAGCGATACTCAGCAGCAACAACCACAACAGCAACCCGACAGTCCGGGTAATCCGAATGCTCAGAATGACGATCAGAAACAATTCGTTTCGGTAGTGTTAAAGGACACGGAAGATGTTTGGAAAGACATTTTCCGCAAAAACGGTTCGACTTACAGCGAACCGCGTCTCGTGCTCTTTACCGATCAGGTGCAGTCGGCGTGCGGCGTGGCAGGTTCATCAACCGGACCTTTTTATTGTCCGGGCGACCAGAAACTTTATCTTGATTTCGGTTTTTTCAATGAATTAAAACGCGATTTCGGCGCGGACGGCGATTTTGCACAAGCTTATGTAATTGCTCACGAAGTCGGGCATCACGTCCAGACATTGCTCGGCACGATGGGCAAAGCCGGAAGTTCCAATAAATCAAGCGTCCGAATCGAACTGCAAGCCGATTGTTACGCGGGCGTTTTCGCTTATTACGAAAAACAAAAAGGATATTTAAATACCGGAGATGCCGAAGAAGCAATAAATGCGGCGGCGGCGGTCGGCGATGACAGAATTCAAACAAAAGCGCAAGGTTATGCTGTTCCTGATTCTTTTACTCACGGCTCATCGCGTCAGCGCGTCGAATGGTTTTCGAGAGGTTTTAAGACGGGCGATATTAAACAGTGCGATACTTTTAGATAACGGCTAAAAATAATTTTTAAAAAAGTTCGTTTAGTAAATCTGATTTTACCAAACGAACTTTTATTTATTGAAATTGAAGATTTATTAAAATCTGTAAGAGATTTGCTTTAACAAATAAAGGTTTTCTTCATATAACTACAGTTTTTACTTTAAGAAAAATAAGTTTTATTTTAATAAAACCTGCTTTTGCATTAAGAAAAACAGCTTTTGTTTTAACAAAAATAACTTTTGCTTTTACGAATTAAGGATTAATTTTAACGAGTAAGACAACAGTTTCCGCCCTGATCGCTCGTCGTTCGCCGACGGCATCAACATTTTCGCCTGTTTTCGCTTTTACGGAAATGTTTTCAATTTCGGTTTCCAGCACGCGCGCCAGATTTTCGCGCATTTTATCAATGTGCGGACGGAGTTTCGGTTTTTCGAGATTGATCGTCGAATCGAGATTTCCGACGCGAAAACCTTTTTCGATCATTAAATGAACGGTATAACGCAGAAAATCGAAACTGTCGGCATCTTTCCATCTTTTATCGGAATCGGGAAAATGAGAACCGATGTCGCCGAGTGCGAGCGCACCGAGAATCGCATCCGCAACAGCGTGAGCGAGCGCGTCAGCGTCGGAATGTCCGACCGCGCCGAGATCGCTTTCGATCTCAACGCCGCCTAAAATCAAATTTTTGTTTTCTTCGAGACGATGAACGTCGTTGCCGTAACCGATACGCATAAGAAACTGAAAATGAAAAACGGAAAGCCGTTTTTATTTACTTTCCGTTTTGTGTTTTCCGCTTTGAAAAGTCTTCTTTATCCACCAGCGCAGACCGACGAATAGAAAACGGTAATCTTTGAGAAATTCGGGCGGTTTTCCTTCAAAATAATGTCCGATAAACTGCAAAATCCAGCCGACAACAAATAATATCAACGGAATTCGCCAGAAACCTTCGACGAAAAGGCACGTCGGAACCAGCAAAAGCGACAGCGCGATCATCGGAATTCCGATTTTATGCGTCAGTTTATTGATCGAATTCTGATGCGACTCCGAATATTCGTCAATCCATCTGTCCCAAGATTTCCCGCCCATCATAGATTTTTCTCCTCTCTTTATTTTTAAAAAGCTGTTGGTGTTAAAACGCTTTAAGTATAATATTATGAAGTTGATATATCAAAGTAATAAATTTTACGAAAACTTTATCGAATCTTTTTGCTTAGTAAAAAAGTAAAAGTGTTGCGGGAAAATTATTTCTTAACATAATTAAATATGCAATTTTTATACAAACATCTGCTTTTGATTTTCGGATTAGCAGTAATAACGGTTTTGCCGAACGGCATCAACGCGCAGACGGCAAATCCTGAGAAAACTCCGCTGCCTTCGCCGTCGGCGATTAAAAGAGAAGAAGCGAGCAACGGCAATTATCTGCCGCGTTATGCGGAATTTTTGAAATTAGATAGAGAATATCGCGCTTCTAAACAATGGCTTAATGGTTATTTGCAGACACGCGCTTACGCTGCGGCATTTCTCGGCGATGTTCGTGAAGCAAACCGGCTCATTGACGAATCAGGCAACATAAAATCAGGCAAAGCGAAGCCATTGGAGAAGTCGCCGTTAGAAGATTACAAAGCGTCTGATGCGGTTTCTTTTATTTTAAAAGCCGCCGATGAAAACAAAGTTATAATGCTCAACGACGGGCATCATCAGCCGCAGACGCGCGTTTTGACGACGCGGCTTTTGCGCGGTCTTTATGATAAAGGATTTCGTTATCTGGCGATGGAAACGATCAATGTTTCCGCCGGAGACGAAACGAAAAAGCGCAAATATCCGGTTGCCGCCGACGGTTATTACACGAACGAATCCGTGTTCGGCGATATGATGAGACAAGCTTTGGAAATCGGTTTCACATTGATTCCTTATGAAATCGAAGGCGACTCTCTGGAAGGCGAAACTTGGATCGGGCGCGCCAACCGCAGGGAAATCGCGCAGGCGAAAAACCTCAAAGAGCGCGTTTTCGACAAAGACCCGAACGCCAAACTTCTGGTTTTCGCCGGAGTCAGCCATATCAGCGAAAAGCCGCAGGATGTTGACGAAGATGTGCCGTGGACTTTTATGGCGATTCGTTTCAAGGAAATGACGGGAATTGATCCGTTCACGATTGACGAAATAAATATGACCTCGCGCAGTCAGCCCGATGCCGAAGAAGTCATCTATAGCGATGCCGTGCGCCGAAATTTGGTCAAAGACCGCGCCGTTATTTTTACGGATGAAAACGGCAAATCGTGGACACAACCCGTCGAAGGAATGAATGTTGACGCGCAGGTTTTTCTTCCGCCCGTTAAATTTGTGGGCGAACGTCCCGATTGGCTGGCGCGTGATCTGAACCGCGTTTCATACAAAATCCCGAAAAAACTTCTGCGCGGCGACGGTTTAAAAGTCGTACAGGCGTTTTTCGAAAACGAACCCGACAACGCCGTTCCGATAGATCAGGTTTTAATTCGCCCGAATCAGACGATTCCCGTGCTGATGCTGCCGAAGCGCAACAAAGGAAAATTTCGTCTGCGCGTTTTGGATGAAACCGGCAAAGTAATTGCGACGGCGAAAGCGAAACTGTAACTTTAACTTCTTATTGATATAAACGATCAAACAGAGTTGTTTTACAAATGTGAATCAAATTTCATAAAGTTCGGAGTTCAAACTTCAGTTTGCCTCGCCCGCGAAGCGCGGCGCAAAAGCCGCCTGAAGGCGGAACTCCAAACTTTATTACATATTAGAAAGAGATTAGTTTATGAACGATATAGATTTTAACAGTTGGACGTGTCCTTTGCCACTTCGTGATTATCCGAAAATTGTCTTGGGTCACGGCGGCGGCGGGAAATTGTCGAACGAACTCGTCGAGAATCTTTTTCTGCCCGCGTTTTCAAATGAAACTCTGGATAAGTTGAGCGATTCGGCGCAGCTCGATGTCGCCGAATTATTGAAAGACGGCGGAAGATTGGCGTTTTCGACCGATTCTTTTGTCGTTCAGCCATTATTTTTTCGCGGCGGAAATATCGGAAATTTGGCGGTCAACGGAACTGTCAACGATGTGGCGATGTCGGGCGCGAATCCGCTTTTTTTGAGCTGCGGTTTTATTATCGAAGAAGGTTTCGATGTCGAAAAACTCGGCGTTATCGCAAACACGATGGGCGAAGCGGCGCGAAAGGCGAACGTCCGAATCGTGACCGGCGACACGAAAGTCGTTGATCGCGGCAAAGGCGACGGCGTTTTTATCAACACTTCGGGCATCGGCATTGTGCCGAAAGATATAAACATCGCGCCGAATCTGGCAAAAGCGGGCGATGTCGTCATCGTTTCCGGCGAGATCGGTCTGCACGGAATTGCGATAATGAGCGAGCGCGAAGGTTTGGATTTTGACGCGCCGATTGAATCCGATTGCGCGAATCTGAATTTTCTCGTCGAAGAAATGCTCGATGTAACAAAAGAAATCCACGTTCTGCGCGACCCGACACGCGGCGGAATCGCTTCGTCTTTGAACGAGATCGCCAAAGCGTCCGATGTCGGCGTTGTCCTGCACGACACGAAAATTCCCGTTCCGCGCATCGTCCGTTCGGCGTGCGAAATGCTCGGACTCGACCCGTTTTATGTGGCGAACGAAGGCAAACTTCTCGCAATTGTCGCTAGAGAAAACGCCGACGAACTGCTCGAAGCGATGCGTAAAAACGAATACGGCGAAAAATCCGCGATCATCGGCGAAATCGTCGGCGAACATAAAGGAATGGTCGTTTCAAAAACCGCATTCGGCGCGACTCGCGTCGTTGATATGCAGTTGGGCGAGCAACTGCCGAGAATTTGTTAATCAAAAATTCACAATATAAAAGCGCGAAAAACATAAATTTCTCCGCGCTTTTATATTTTTGAAATTGTTTTGAAAAAATTTAACGTTAGTTTCAACATAAAATTATTTGCCCACGAAATATACGAAAGAAACTAAATTTAAGACAAAAACTGTTTAATCTTTCCTTTAGTCGTATTTTTCGTTTGTTTCGCGGGCAAATTTCTACTTTCCAAGATTCAATTTTCTTATATCGAATTCACTTTATTTAGCGGCGGCGGCGAAAGTTTCGGCGTGTCCGTTTGACTTTATCGTTTCATATTTTTTCAAAGCCGCTTCTTTATGCTTCATTCCGACGATTTTTCCGTAAGTTGTCAAAGCCTGTGCGACGATTTGATCCATATTATAATAACGATATGTTGCCAGACGACCGACAAAATGCACGTTGCTTTTTGAATCGGCGAGAATCTTGTATTTTTGATATATCTCCGCGTTTTCCGGTCGCGGAATCGGATAATACGGATCGCCTTCGGCTTTTGGAAATTCATAAACGACGCTGGTTTTGCGGTGTTCCTGTCCGGTCAAATACTTAAATTCAGTAATGCGCGTGAACGCTTGTTCGTTCGGATAATTGATGACCGGCGCGGTTTGAAAAGTTTCAGTATCGTGAGTTTCGTGTTTGAATTCGAGTGAGCGATAGGGAAGTTTGCCGTATTTAAAATCGAAAAATGAATCAATTGCGCCGGTGTAAATTAATTGCTTATAAGAAATATCGTCAACAATTTCGCGGTAATCGCAATTGAGCATAACTTTTATGTTTGGGTTATCGAGCATTTTTTCAAACATCTTCGTATAACCGTATTTCGGCATCATCTGATAAGAGTCCGTAAAATAACGGTCGTCGCGGTTCGTTCGCGTCGGCACGCGCGAAGTTACCGAAGCGTCCAGTTCCGACGGATCCAAATCCCATTGTTTGCGTGTGTAATTGCGGAAAAATTTTTCGTAAAGTTCGCGTCCGATCTTTGATACGACGACATCTTCGGACGTGCGAATATTTTCACAAGGTTCGGCAATTTTTTTAAAGAAATCCTCGACTTCAAAACTCGTCAGATTCAAACCGTAAAGTTCATTGATCGTATCGAGATTAATCGGAATCGGCAAAAGTTTCCCGTCAACGCTGGCTAAAACGCGATGTTCATAAGAACGCCAATCGGTAAAACGCGACAGGTATTCAAAAACTTCACGCGAATTCGTATGAAAAATATGCGGTCCGTATTTGTGAATTAAAATTCCTTCGTCATTATAAAAATCGAAAGCGTTTCCTCCGATGTGCGAACGTTTATCGCAAAGTAAAACTCTTTTTCCCGAACCGTTTGCCAATCTTTCGGCTAAAACGCTTCCCGCAAATCCTGCTCCAACTATCAAATAATCAAACATTAAAATTCCTCCTTGTTCCTGTAAATATTTTGTATTTTGTTGCAAATAAAGTTAAGTAATAATTTTTATCATTTCGTGAATATATTCGCGCACGAATAAACTTGTGACGATAAAAAAAATTAAAGATGTAAATTAAACGAACTGCTCTTGTATTTTAGTTTCTTTTGCGAGTTCCTTGTTGATTAAACCGGACATTTCGGCAAAAGTTTTATCCCACGATATGTCCTGCAAAAATTCATCAACTTTTACCAGCCAATCGTCTGAATTTCCGCGTTGTAAAATTTTGTCCGCCGCCGCAATAAATTCTTCCGCGCTGTCTGCGATTTCGACTAAATTTGATTCTCCGTAAGGTTTTACGACATCACGAATCGGAGTCGAAATAACGTGCAGACCGGCGGCGAGATATTCCGGCGTTTTTGTCGGGCTGATGTATTTTGTTGATTCGTTTAACGCAAAGGGCATCAGCGCGATATTCCAACCTGAAAGATATGCGGGAAGCTCTTCGTATTTTTTACCGCCGAGATAATGAATGTTCGAACGTCGCGGCAATTCGTCTTCGCTGATTTTAACGACCGGACCGATCATTATAAACTGCCAGTCAGGACGCAAATCCGCCATTTCCGCAATCAAATGCGTATTCATTCGTTCATCAATAACGCCGCAGTAACCGAGTTTTGGTGAAGAAATCCGACTCTGATCGGCTGGCTCGCTTTTTTCATCGCGTGCGGTGCGAAAATGCTCTTTGTCTATGCTTGACGGGAAAGCAAAAACTCTCGGATGTTTGTTCTTTTTCGCTTCGTATAAACTTTGTCCGCCGGTGAAAACCAAATCGGCTTTTTCAAGCAGATTTTTCTCATTTTGGATTAACGACGGAGGCGCAAAACGAAATGCTGAAAGTTCGTCCATACAATCAAAAATCGTCAAGAGCGGTTTTAAGTTCTCGGCAAAATCCATCGCCATCGGTGTGTAAAACCACAGTAAATAATCTTCTATTTTTCCGTCACTAATCAAAGAATCCAACATTTCCTTTTGAATTTCCGATGTGTGAGAAGTTTCGGCAAAGGAAATATACGGAACGCAAATGAATAAATTCGGTTCTTGTTCGGTAATTTCGAGACGGGTTTCGTCATCAACAAACTGCGGTTCTTCAAAATAAAAAACGCGCCCGTTTTTGACAAAGCGACTGATTAAATGTTGCGGTCGCTGATAAACGAAATTCCAGCGCAGATGTGACAGACAAATCAGGTCAAATTTATTTAGTGATTCTATATTTTTCATAAAAAACTGTTTTATGTGTGAAACGCTTAACTGTTAGAAATTCCTTAATTTAAACAATCTTCGGAATAAGCGCAAACGATTATTAAAGCAAATTAAAATGAAGCCGTATGTAACTTAACTAACATACAACGAAAAAAATGACTGGTAATCTTGGCAATTATTTGGATTCAGGCAACATAGATTTGGGAGAAAAAAAATCCACCGAAATCATATTGAAAAATAAACCGACAATATTTCAAAGTTTTTTGATGGGCGGATTTGAATGTTCGACACATTTGAATCCGCATCGCCGGAGAGTTGATGTAATTGCTTCGACACGGCACGATGAATTTGCCGAAACAGATTATCAAATGTTGATGGATTTCGGAATGAAAACAGCGCGTGACGGTGTGCGTTGGCATTTGATCGAACACAAACCTTTTAAGTACGATTTTTCAAGCGTTTTAAATCAGATCCGCGCCGCCAGAAAGACGGGAATTCAGATAATTTGGGATTTATTTCATTACGGTTATCCTGCCGACTTAGATATTTACGACGCGGAATTTATCGAGCGTTTCACAAAATTTACAGAAGAATTTACGGTTTTTTTATTAAACGAAGACGAACGAACTCCCGTATTTTGTCCGGTAAACGAAATTTCATTTTTCGCCTGGATCGCGGCGGAAGTTGCAATGTTTTATCCTTATCAAAGGCATCGCGCCGACGAATTAAAACGTCAGCTTGTAAGAGCGACGATTTCGGCAATTGATACAATCCGTAAAATCTCACCGAACGCGCGTTTTGTTCAGGCTGATCCGGCAATCGAAGTTACGACGACATCGAAAAAAAACAATTTTATCAATGACGCGGGAAATTTCCGCGAATCTCAGTTTCAAGCCTTCGATATGCTGACCGGAAAAAGCGAGCCGGAACTTGGCGGAGCGGCAAAATATCTCGATATTGTCGGAATAAATTTTTATTCCCAAAATCAATGGCGACATCCGAGCGGCAAAAGAGTTTTGTTAGGACACAAAGATTATCGTCCGTTCAGCGAGATATTATTTGAGTATTACGAGCGTTACAAAAGACCGTTATTAATCGCCGAAACCGGAATCGAAGACGACTTGCGCCCTTCGTGGTTCAGATATATTTGCGAACAAACTAAAATCGCCGAAAGTCGCGGCGTTCCGGTTGAGGGAATTTGTCTTTATCCGATATTAAATCATCCGGGTTGGGATGATGATCGTCATTGTTATAATGGTTTGTGGGATTATGCGGACGAAACAGGAAACCGCGAAATTTATCAGCCTTTGGCGGATGAAATAGAAAAATTAGTTGGGTGAAAATGGAAAATACGACCGCCGCAAAATTATCAATCGTTTCTGATAAAAATAAATTTGAAATCGAGAAAGTTTTAAATAACGCGAAAATTATCTCGCAAAACTCATTCGAGGTTGCCGAATCAAGCGATTTGACGGATTTTTTTCCGGTTGAAACAATCGCGGAGATGAGGGCTAAACATATTTTCTCCGCGCCGATTCCGAAGTCATTCGGCGGATGCGGAATCGGTCTCGAAAATTCGACGACGTTTGAAATGCTTCGTCTGCATAAATATCTCGGTTACGGAAATCTGGTCGTCGGTCGCGTATTCGAAGGTCATTTTAATGCGCTTTTGTTGATAAAACTTTTCGGTAAAAATCAGCAGTTGGAAAAATATGCTGATTCGGTAATTAAAAATAATAAACTTTTCGGTGTGTGGAACACGGAAGCCGGCGACGGCGTAAAATTTGAAGTTTCAGGAAACGGAAAATTCAAGATGAAAGGCGCGAAAATTTTTGCGACCGGCGTTGATTTTGTTGACCGACCGATTGTTAACGGCGCGTTGCCTGACGGCGGTTGGCAGATGTGCGTTGTAAAAATGGATCAGGTCAAAACAAAAAATGATGCTTCCTGGTGGAAACCTTTAGGAATGAAATCTTCACGCAGTTATCGTGTGGATTTTACGGACGTTGAAGTTTCCGAAGACGATTTTATCGGAAAACCCGGCGATTATTACCGTCAGCCGTATTTTTCGGGCGGCGCGATTCGTTTTGCCGCAGTTCAACTCGGCGGCGCGGAAGCCCTTTTCGATTTGACGCGGGAATATTTGCAAAAACTGAAACGCGTTGATGATCCGTATCAAAAAATGCGTGCCGGAGAAATGGCAATTCGCATCGAAAGCGGAAATTTATGGCTCGAAGGTGCGGCGAAAAGATTGGATAATTATGAACAAAATCCGACTGTTGACAAAAGCGAAAAATTTCTGATTTACGCGAGTATGATGCGGACGGCAATCGAACAGATTTGTCAGGATGTGATGCTTTTTTGCGAGCGTTCAATCGGTGCGCGCGGCTTAAATAAACCCTTTTACTTTGAGCGAATTATACGAGATTTGACAATTTATCTGCGCCAGCCTGCGCCGGACGCTTCGTTGGCAGATGTCGGTAAATTCGTTTTGCACAATGAAAAAAAAGCCGATGATTTGTGGTAAAAATCGAAAAAAAAGTTATGAGCGAGACGAAAATAAATCTCACAAATTTAGAAAAAATACCGCAGATTTCAGTAGATGATTGGGGGAAAACATTAATCGTTGCGCCGCATCCCGATGATGAATCTCTCGGATGCGGCGGCGCAATCAAACTTTTGCGGAACAATAATTCGGAAGTTTATGTGTTGGTTTTAAGCGACGGAACGCTTTCGCATCCGAATTCAAAAAAATTTCCGGCGGTAAAACTGCGCGATTTGCGCGAAAAGGAAATTATCGAAGCATTAAAAGTGTTAAATGTCGAAAAGGAAAAAATTCGGTTTTTTCGTTACAAAGACCGCGCAGTTCCGAACGAAAATTCTGAAAATTGGAATGAAATAATCAAGAAATGCCGCGAATATTTTTACGAGATAAAACCGCAAACCGTTTTCGTTCCGTGGCGGCGCGATCCGCATCCCGATCATCGCGCGGCTTACAAAATTGTCAGCACGATCAAGAAAACTCTGGCAAATTTGCGTATCATCGAATATCCGATCTGGCTTTGGGAAATTGCACAAACCGAAGATGCGCCGCAAATCGGCGAAGTTTCCGCACACCGTCTTGATGTCAGTTCGGTGAAAAATTTAAAGCGTCAGGCGATTTACAAACATAATTCTCAAATCGCCGGATTGATTGACGACGACCCGGAAGGTTTTCAGCTTTCGCCTGAAATTTTAGAGAATTTTTTAACGGACTGGGAAATTTATTTTGAAGCTGTTTAGCTTTTGTGATGAAAAAAGAAACTTTACAAACGGACTATTTCGATAAAATTTACGAAAAAAACGACGATCCGTGGAATTTTTCGGAGAGCGAATATGAAGCGGAAAAATATGCGGCAACGTTGAACAGTCTGCCGCGCAAGCAATATAAAAATGTCTTTGAAATCGGTTGTTCGATTGGAGTATTGACCGAAAAACTTGCCGCCCGCTGCGAAAAACTTTTGTCGGTTGATGTTTCCGAAAAAGCATTAAATCAGGCAAGGAAAAGATGTGCAAATTTGAAAAACATCAATTTCCAAAAAATGCAGATTCCCGGAGAGTTTCCGTGTGAAATTTTCGATTTGATATTAATTTCCGAAGTCGGATATTATCTCTCGCCGGATGATTGGTTGTCGGCACTTGAAAAAGTTTTCGCTAATTTAGCGGAAAACGGTCAGGTCGTCCTCGTTCACTGGACACCTTTTGTTGAAGATTATCCGCAGACGGGCGACGCGGTTCACGATATTTTTGCCGAATTCGCTAAAGGAAAATTCAAAAATTTAGAGAAAAGACGCGCCGAAAAATATCGTCTGGATGTTTGGGAAAAAATCTAAACAGTGACGGTTTTTGTTATATTTTGAGTTCGCAATTTTTTGAGTTTTTTTCTTAATTCACGGACGGCATCTTCAACCGGAACAAGCGGAAACTTTTTGTTCCAAATTCCTTTTTCAAATTGAATTCGATAAACATTTTCAAGCAAAACGCCGAAAGGTTTTTGTTTTTCAAGTTCCTCAAACAGTCTAGCCGAAGAAATAAAAAACTCTTCGGAAAAATTTTCGATTTCGTGTTTTTCGGGCAGTCTGTTTTTTTGAATATTCCGCCAAATCCGGCGCAGTTTACTGTTGGCATTAAATTTTTTTTCAACTGCATCGGCTGATTCGACTAGAAAAAAATCGTTTCGTTCGGCGAGATTTTTCCAATCATTTAACTGCGTCGAAAGTCCGGCTTGCGTGCGACCGTCATTTCGTGCCGACGTGAAAACTTTAACGAGCATCGAATGACGAAATTTCGCATCGGTTCGCATTAAAGCGTGAAAAAAAGCGACATCTTCGAGACTTTTCACATCAGGCACACCGCCGCATTTCTCAAAAGCGTCCGTCGTAACTGCAAAACTCCCGTTAAAATGCTGATGATGGCGCGGAAAACCGTCGTGCAATTGAAAGTCAATAAAAGATTCAAGTTCGGCAATAAGCAGACGATATTCTTCATCAATTAAATGATATTTTCGCGCCGCACAATTCATCGTTTTTAACTCGTTTTCGGAAAAAAGAATTCGTCCGCCGACAGCATCCGCGCCGCGTTTTATTTCATCAATATTCGCGGCAATCCAGTTTCGGGAAACTTGCGTATCTCCGTCTGTCGTCATAATAATTCCGCCTTTTCCGGGATTTTCGGTCAGACGAAGAAAGCCTTCGTTCATAATTAAACGTCTGACAAATCCGCTGTTGGCGTTTTCGTCGGGAATTTCAATTTCTGCGATGTGTAAATTTATTTCGGGATTATTTTCTTGAAATGACCGGGCGATCTCTGCCGATTTGTCACGGCAATTATTAAGTAAAATTATTACTTCAAAAATTTGATAATCAATCGGCAAATTTTGCAGATCAACTTGATTTAAGAACGATTCGAGAGTTTTCTGTAAAAGTTCGGCTTCATCGCGCACTGGAATTACAATCGAAACTTTGCAGTTTTTCGACATCGGCGAGGAAATTAATCTTTTCTGATTAAATAACATTTTTGTTCTCAAGAAATTATAAATATATTTGGTTCAATGTTTTGTTATGTAGTTGACATATAAAAGTTTAAATTCAAAACGGGAACGATAATTTTGATAATCGTTCCCGTTTTAATAATTAAATTAATGGTCGGGGCGAGATGATTTGAACATCCGACCTCACCGTCCCGAACGGTGCGCTCTACCAGGCTGAGCCACGCCCCGAAGCAATGTCTAACTTTAAATGACTGTTTGCTTTCTGTCAACAGCAAATCAAATTTACTTTATAAATGAGAGCCGTAAATTTTTTAATTGAAACCGTCTGTTTGATTTACGCCGTGTTCTCGACATAAACAGATTTGTGATAATCTGTGAAACGGGTTTTATGAAATCAATTTCCATCCTCGGTTCTACCGGCTCGATCGGTTGTAATACGCTCAAAGTTGTCGAACATCTAAAAGACGAATTTCGCATCGTCGCGCTCTGTGCGGGGAAAAATACGGATGTTTTGGCGGATCAAATTGTTAAATTTTCGCCCGAAATGGTTTCCTGCGAAGATGATGCCCGTGCCGAACTGCTTTCAGAAAAATTACGCGAAAAAGGCGTTTCAAAAATTCCTGAAATCATCTGCGGCGAAAAAGGTCTGATCGCGGCGGCGACACACGAAAAAGCCGACATCGTTGTTTCGGCGACGGTCGGCGCGGTCGGTTTCGTGCCGACTCTGCGGGCGATCGAAGCGGGCAAAAGAATTGCGCTGGCGAATAAGGAAACGCTCGTAATGGCGGGCGAATTAATGACGAAAGCGGCGAAAAAATCCGGCGCGGAAATTTTGCCCGTTGATTCCGAACACAACGCGCTTCACCAATGTCTGCGCGGCGAAAATCAAAAAGAAGTAAAACGTCTGATCTTAACAGCTTCGGGCGGACCTTTTCGGACGAAAACCAAAGAAGACATCGAAAATGCAACGGTCGAAGAAGCGTTAAATCATCCGAACTGGAAAATGGGTGAAAAAATCACGATTGATTCGGCGACCTTGATGAACAAAGGTTTCGAGGTCATCGAGGCGAAATGGCTTTTCGGATTCGACGCGGACGAAATTTCCGTCGTCGTTCATCCACAGTCAATCGTTCATTCGATGATCGAAATGGTTGACGGCTCGATCATCGCGCAGCTCGGCGTAACAGATATGAAACACGCGATTCAATACGCGCTGACTTTTCCCGACAGAAAACGAAATTGTCTCGAACCGCTCGATTTTACAAAGATTTCGCAACTCGAATTCGAACAGCCCGATCTCGAAAAATTCCCGTGTCTGCGTCTGGCATTCGACGCTTTGAAAACCGGCGGCACGATGCCTGCGGTTTTAAATGCGGCAAATGAAATCACGGTAAAAGCGTTTTTGGACGGGAAAATTAAATTGAGCGACATTCCGCTGATTAACGAAAAAGTAATGAAAAATCACAAATCGGAAGCAGTTTCGAGTCTGGAAAAAGTGTTGGAAATTGATAGATGGGCGCGAAAACAAGCTATAATGAATTTAGAAAAAACGGCTTCGGCTAACTAAGGAGGTTAAAATTTATGCAGCAGGTAATTTCCGAAACGACAGCAAAAACTCCGATTTTTGTCGGCAAAGAGTTCAAAAAAAACGGTAATCAAGAACCCGCGCCTTTTCGCTGGACGAAAGAGGAATATCACAAAATGGCTGAACTCGGTATGTTTCAAGGCAGACGCACCGAATTTATCGAAGGAGAAATAATTGAAATGCCGCAAATGAAAAGCCCGCACGCAACCGGATTGACTTTGACAGATAATTTATTGCGGACGATTTTTACCGGAAATTTTGTTGTTCGAAATCAAATGCCGCTTGATTTCGGAACTGATTTCGAGCCTATTCCCGATATTGTAATTATCGAGGGAAAACCGCGCGATTTTATAGAAGACCATCCGAAAACTGCTGATTTGTTGATTGAGGTTTCCGACACGACTTTAAGTTATGACCGTAACCGGAAAGCGAGCCTTTATGCGAAGTTCGGCATTGAAGATTATTGGATTTTGAATTTGAAAAATCGCACTCTGGAAGTTTATCGTCAGCCGATAGAAGACGAAAACTCATTTTACGGTTTCGCTTACGGCGAAAAATTGACTTTTGATGAAAGCGGTGAAGTTTCTCCACTTGTAAAAACGGATGCGTCGGTAAAAATTACCGATTTACTGCCGTAGTTTGCCAAACCTCGCCGCGTTATTTAAACTTTTACTTTGCAACTCCGGGTTTTCAAAACGAATCTGAAATACTCGCTTTTATTTGAGAAATTTATAAATGGAAAATATTTTAATCTGGCTCTTTTATCACATTCTAGTTCCGCTTTTTATTCTCGGAATTGCCATTAACATTCACGAATTCGGGCATTTTATTGTCGCGCGTATTTTCGGAATGCGCGTTGAAGCGTATTCGTTTTTCGGTCTTGGTCCAAGAGTTTGGGGATTTAAGCGCGGAAATACCGATTATCGAATTTCGGCGATTCCGCTCGGCGCATACGTCAAACTTTACGGCGACGAAGCGACGGCATCGCTCGAAGGCGGCGAATCGGAAGGTGAAAAAGTTCCTGATTCGGAACTTTACGAACTTCGCCCGCGTTGGCAAAAGTTTTTCGTAATGATCGGCGGACCTTTTATGAATATCGTGCTGTCGTTGGGAATTCCGTTTTTCAGCGGTCTGATCAGCGGCGTTCCGGCATCGCCGCCGCCCGTTATTGCGGAGATTAAAGCCGAAAGTTCGGCGCAGCAAGCAGGTCTCGAAGTCGGCGACAGAATCATTTCGTTTAACGGAACGGAAAATCCCGATTGGAACACGATCAGAATGGACGCGGCGATTTCGCCTGAAAAACCGCTGCCTTTGATTATCGAACGCAAAGGTCAAAAAATCGAAAAAGAAATCGTTCCGCGCAAAGTTTTGATTTCCGGCGGACAAGAAATCGGCGAACTCGATATTCAGCCCGATATGGGCGCGATGCCGACGGTTGTCAGCGCGGTCGAACCGAATACTCCGGCGGCGGATGCAGGAATGCAGGCGGGCGATGTGATTTTGACTGTCAACGGCGAACCGCTTCGCAGTCCGCAGCAGCTCGGTGCGGCGATTCAGGAAAATAAAGAAGCACCAATTACTTTATTAATCGAAAGAGATGGTCAGCAGAAGGAATTGACGGCGCAGGCGAGAGAACTTTCCGACGGCAGAACGCGGCTCGGTTTTGCATATGCGCCCGCAAGAATGCCGCTTCAAAAAGCGACGGTGGCGAGCGCGGCGAATTACGCTTTTGACGCGAATTGGAGCGTTCTTCGTTTGACGGGAACGGTTCTCGGACAAGTTTTCTCAGGCAAGCGTTCAGCGCAGGATTCTGGCGTTGCAGGTCCGGTCGGAATTTTTCAACAATCTGCCGAAGCCGCGAAAACTGCCGGTTGGCAAGGCGTTTTGTATATTTTGATGGCGATTAGTCTGAGTCTCGGCGTATTTAATTTACTGCCGATTCCGCTTCTCGACGGCGGACAAATCGCGGTTCTCGGAATCGAAGGGATTTTAAGTTTATTTGGTAAGACGCTTTCAAACGGAATCAAGGAAAAAATTCAACTTGTCGGATTGGGTTTGATTTTGTTGTTAATGGTCGGCGTGTTTTTCCTCGATTTTTCGAGAATCGCCAAGAGTTTCAGCGCACCAGCAGAAAAACCGGCGGCAGGTTCGACGAAGTAACATCAAATTAACTTTTAAAGTTCAAACTTTGTTATGCTAAGAAAGGCAGAATAAAGTTTGAACTTTTTATTTTTAGATTATGCGTAGAAAAACAAAATCGGTAATGGTCGGAAATGTGCAGATTGGCGGAGACGCGCCGGTTGCCGTGCAATCAATGACGAAAACCGACACGGAAGATGTTGCGGGAACTATCAGACAAATCGAAGAAATGGTCGAAGCCGGATGCGAGATCGTCCGTATCGCTGTGCCGAACAAAGAAGCGGCGATTGCGCTCAAAGAAATCCGCAAAAAAACCGATGTTCCGCTCGTCGCCGACATTCATTTTCATTACAAACTGGCGTTGATGGCGTTGGACGCGGGAATTGATAAACTTCGCATAAATCCCGGAAATATCGGTTCGATTGACAGAGTTCGTGAAGTCGTCCGCGCCACCGAAGCGCGAAAAATTCCGATTCGAATCGGCGTGAACGGCGGTTCATTGGAAAAAGATTTACTGAAAAAATACGGTTCGGCAACGCCGGAAGCGATGGTCGAATCGGGAATGCGGCACGTTCGGATTTTAGAAGATTTGAATTTTAATGACATCGTGATTTCGCTGAAAGCATCGGACGTAAATCGTATGGTCGAAGCGTATCGAATGATGGCGGAAAAAGTTGATTATCCGCTTCATCTCGGCGTAACCGAAGCCGGAACTCCGTTCGGCGGAACGATCAAATCGGCGATGGGGTTAGGAATTCTTCTGCACGACGGAATCGGCGATACGATTCGCGTTTCGCTCGCCGCCGAACCGCACGAAGAAGTGCGTGTCGGTTGGGAAATTTTGAAATCTCTCGAACTCAGAAAACGCGGCGTAACAGTGGTCGCGTGTCCGACTTGCGGACGTTTGGACATTGATAACTTTGTCGAGATTGTAACCGAAGTCGAACGCCGTTTGGCACACGTCGAAGAACCGCTTCATCTTTCTATTATGGGTTGTGCAGTCAATGGTCCCGGCGAAGCGCACGATTCCCAACTCGGCATCACATTCGGTAGAAATGTCGGTATGATCTTTAAAGACGGGGTTCCGATGCGAAAAGTTTCAGGTGAAGATATTGTCGAAGAATTTGTCAAAGAAGTCGAAATTCTGCGTAAAGAAGGGAAAAATGCTCAGTCCCTGGTTGAAAAAACTGATCTGGTTCAAATCACATAATTGCAATTCTTAGTTTAAATTGCATCTTCATAACATTTTCTCTCCCCCGACAAGCCGGTAAAATCAATTTGATTTTTGAATAAATAATCAAATCTGAAATTTATTAAATTTGAATTTAATAAATTACTTGATTTTATTGGTTATAAAGCGTAAAGTTTGAACAATTACTTTTGCTTATTTCCGACAAAAAAATCGGGTAAATCGAAAAATTTGATTTAGTTAAGTGAAAGTCTTTCACAATAGTCTAAATTTAAAATTCAAGAGGAGAGAGTCAAATGAAAATTTCAGGATCGAAAACAAAAGCTTATATTTCGGCAATTTTATTTTATGCCTTAATTTTGATGGCAAATCAAAATATATTTGCACAGTATGTTTGTCAGCCTTCGGGGACACCGATTGTTCAATCCGGTTCGCTTACTACTAATGATGCTACTCAAACAGGTCGAGTAGTTAGAGACGGGGTTCCATCGTCTTGTAGAGGAAAAACACAAGCATTACAAAATTCTACTGCTGTCGTCCAAGATAACTATACTTATACAGCACCAGTCACTGGTTGTGCAAAATTGACCTTTGATGGTTCACAATGCGGCGGCGCGACAACTCAAGCAGTTGCGTATTCATTTTTCAACCCGGCAACACCAAATATCAATGTGATAGGTGATTTCGGTTTCAGTACGACTGGTACGGCATCATTCGGTTTTCCGGTAACCGCCGGACAAAACTTTACGATTGTTGTCCACGATATACTTGATGCTGGTACAAATGTATTATGTACAAATTATTCTTTCAGGATAGAATATAATACGAGTTGTCAACAGCCTGGTTTTGACCGCAATAATGACGGCTCGGCAGATATAGCCGTTCGTAATCCCGGAACTTCAGGAGGAATTTTTCAAAATATCACTTTAAATGGAAGTGTAGTTGAATCCCGTCAGTTTGGAGTTAGTGATGATATTCCCGTTCCCGCAGATTATGACGGAGATGGTTTGACGGATTTAGCAGTTTATCGTAACTCCAACAACACTTTCTATCGGGCGACATCACAAACTAATACCGCGACACAGTTTTCCGGCGGTGTCTGGGGAGTCGCAGGTGATATGTTCGTGCCGGGCGATTACGACGGCGACGGTAAAGGTGATTTAGCAGTTTGGCGACCGAGCAACGGATTTTGGTATATTCTTCAGTCATCAACTAACTCTTTATTTGCAGTTCAATGGGGACAGAATGGAGACACTCCGATCACCGGCGATTTTGACGGCGATTTAAAAACTGATTTTGCGGTTGTCAGGAAAAACGTGGATGGCGCAGGAACACCTTTAACCTGGTTTATATTACAAAGTAACTTCGGTTATGATTTTGGAATTGCTGCTCGTTGGGGAGCAAACGGAGATATTCCTTTAGTAGGCGATTTTGACGGAAACGGTAAAGCCGATATTACTATTTTCAGACCTTCTACAGGTGTTTGGGGATCGTTGCTGAGTAATTCATCATCGGTTGCCGGAACAACACAGAAATTCGCCACCTTCGGACAAAACAGCGATGTCCCGCAACCGGCTGATTACGACGGCGACGGAATAGTTGATTATGCGGTATTCAGACCCGGTTCAACAGGTGAGTTTTATATTTTGAAGAGCAGCGATTCAGCGGTTCGAGGATTTAGAATCGGAGGTCAGAGTTCCACTCCGGTTTCGGCTCCGTATCCGATTCGTAATTAACTTTTTTTAATTTAGTAGAATAATTTTTTCTACTAATTAACAAAACAAGTTGACCGTGAAACTTTTCAAATTTTCACGGTCAATTTGTTTTTAAATTATTAAAATTACCTGCTCAGAATCCAACACAAATCACCCTTAGTTTCTGGAATTGTTAAAAATTAACTCCGCCGCCATTTTTCCCGACAAAAGCACGAGCGGCATTCCGCCGCCGGGATGAGTCGTGCCGCCGACGAAAAACAGATTTTCGATGTCTTTCGCTTTATTCGGCACGCGCATAAATGCTGAAAAAATGCCGTTTGAAGAAACGCCGTAAATCGAACCACGATTTGCCCGGTAATTTTTTTCAAAATCTTCGGGCGTAATATATTGTTCAAATTCGATTGATTTTTCCAACTCTTGCAAGCCGAATTTTTCGAGTTTTTTTATTATCAAATTTCTGTAGGATTTTGCTTCCTTTTTCCAATCGGTTTTTGAACTCGTATAAGGAGCGTTTATTAAAATGAACAAACTTTCGCTGTTTTCCGGGGCTTGAGTTTTATCTGTTTTTGAGGTCGCACAAATGTAAATCGTCGGATTTTCGGCAGGTCTCTTTTGATCGAAAATGGAATTAAACTCGGCTTTGTAATCGTCTGAAAAGAAAATGTTGTGATGTGCTAACTGTCCGAATTTTTTGTTTGTTCCCAGCAATAAAACAAAACCGCTGCACGAAGGTTCAATTTTTTTTAACTTTTTATCAGTATAAATCCGGCGTTTTTGTTTTTCGATCAAATTTTTGTAAGTTTCAATTGCGTCCGCATTTGAAATAACAAAATCGCTTTCTATAAGTTTATTATCCGAGAGTTTTACGCCGCAGGCTTTTCCGTTTTTGATAACGATTGCTTTGACATCGGACTTAAACTGAAATTTTACTCCGAGTTCTTTAGCCAACTTTTCCAAAGAGAGAGGAATTTGATAAATTCCGCCTTTGACATACCACGCGCCCAAATCGAATTCGACAAACGGTATCAAGGCAAAAGTCGCCGGAGTTTTGTATGGCGAAGAACCGTTGTAGGTTGCAAAGCGATTGAAAAGTTGTTGCAGTTTCGGAGATTTGAAATAACTTTTGTTGTGTTTGTCGAGAGTTTTTAGAGTCGAGATTTTTAGTAAATCCGGTAAATTTTTCAAAGTTATTAATTCCGGCAAATCGTTCAAACTTTTCGATAAAAAAGTGCGTTCCGCAATTTCGTATTTAAGGCGCGAATCGGCGAGATAATTCCTGAATTTTTTGACATCTTCGGGCGAAATTTTTTCTATTTCATTTTCAGTTTTCCCGATATTTTGAAAAGCGTCGAGTTTAGTTCCGTCCGACCAGAAATAACGGCAGATCGGTTCGAGCGGTTCGATTTCGAGATAATCTTCGATGGATTTGCCGCAAAACTCAAATAAATCTTCAAAAACGTGCTTCATCGTCAGTAAACTTGCGCCCGTGTCGAATTTATATCCTTCGGCTTCGACGAGATTTACTTTTCCGCCGACGTTTTCGTTTTTTTCCAGAATCGTAACATCAAAACCGGATTTCGCCAGACGACAAGCGGCTGAAAGACCGCCTAAACCTGCGCCGATGATGATGGTTTTTTTCATTGTAAATAAAAATCAAACTACAAAGATTTGATAAATTCTTCGATTCTTTCAAGTGCGATTTCGATTTGTTCGTAGGATTTGCAATACGCGATACGAATGTGATTTTCGCCGCCCGCGCCGAAAGCCGAACCGGGAACGACGGCGACTTGTTTTTCATAAAGCAGTTTTTCGGCAAACATTTCGTCGTCTAAACCCGTGTTTTTTACCGACGGAAAAGCATAAAATGCGCCTTTCGGTTCAAAACAATCCAAGCCGATTTCATTTAACGCAGTCACTAAAAATTTGCGGCGGCGGTCATATTCTTTGTGCATTTCAACCACAAATTGTTCGCCGATTTCAAGCGCGGCAAGCGCGACGTATTGCGAAATCGTCGGCGCGCTCATTATTCCGTATTGATGGACTTTTGAAAACGCTTCCATTAATTCCGGGTTACAGCAGATGTAGCCGACGCGCCAGCCGGTCATCGCGTAATCTTTTGAAAATCCGCCGAGCAAAATCGTTCGCTCTTTCATACCGGGAAGCGCGGAAAAACAAATATGCTGCGAATCGTAAACGAGACGGTCGTAAATTTCGTCGGAGATTATTAAAAGGTCGAATTCTTCCGCAATTTTTGCAATCTCGAGCGCGTTTTTCATTGATAAAACCGCGCCGGTCGGATTGTTCGGATAACCGAGAAAAATCGCTTTCGTTTTCGGCGTGATTTGCTCGCGGATTTGTTCGGCAAGCGGCTCGAAATTGTTTTCGGCTTTACAAATTACTTTGACCGGAACTCCGCCCGCGAAAATTATTTCAGGTTCATAAGCGACAAAACACGGCTGCGGAACAATAATCTCATCGCCTTCGTTGCAAATTGCCGTGAAGACGCATTTGACGGCTTCGCTGACTCCGACGGTGATTATTATTTCATTTTCAGGATTATATAAAACGGCGTAGAGATTTTGAAGATGCGCCGACAACATATCGCGCAGTTCGATTAAACCGGAATTTGCCGTGTAGCCGATAGTTCTTTGATAGACGGCATCAAAACCGGCTTGGATAAAAGGCGCAGGTGTCGGAAAATCCGGTTCGCCGATACCGAGTGAAATAACATCTGGCATTTTTGCGGCAATGCCGAAAAATTTTCGTATGCCTGAAACCGGAACTTTGTGAATTCGTCCGGCAATAAAATCAGAGTAGTTTGTCATAACTAAAACAATTCGTGTTAAAATGCGAAATCAGAAGTCTTTCTCCATATCCGACAACGCGAAAGTAATAAGATTATGAAATTTTGCCCGACTTGCCAAACCCGTTATGACGAAGATATTTTACGATTTTGCACAAAAGACGGAACGCCTTTGGTTGACGAAAATCCGCCTAATTTCATTGGCAAACCGACGGAGAATTTTGAAAGCGGAGCAAACGAAATCGAAGAACCGACGGTAATTCGACGGAAAACTCCCGTTCCGGTTCAAACTTCTGAAAATACATCTTTTGAAGAAACGGAAAATACGCGCCAACGATTAGTAGTTCCGACGACACAGCCACAGAATAATCAGCAAGTCAGAACAAAACAGACTCCGCCGGCAAAATACGCCGCGCCGCCGCCGAAAAAAACAAATACCGCAAAGGTCATCTTTTTAACGATTGTCTTGACGCTGATCGCTTTATTAACTGTCGGCGGCGCGTATTATTTTTTCACGCGCGAAGGAAACGGCAGCGTCAACAGAAATTCTAATCTTAATGCCAACATCGAAAACGTCAATATAGATACGAATATGAACATTGATAATTCGCTGTTCGATCCGGGTTTTAATTCCAATGCCAATCTCGACACTAATCTGAACACGAACATCAACACGAACGAAAATACGAAAACGCCGACACCGACGCGCACACCGACACCGACACCAACGCCGGAAGAAAACACAAACACGAACACGAACACGAACACGAACACAAACACGAACACGAATTTTAATTCGGGTTTCAACGTCAACGCGACACCGACGCGCACGCCGACACCGCGCCCGACACCTTCGGCGACGGTTACGCCGCGCCCGACACCTTCGACGACGGTTACGCCCGTCAATGTCGGCAACGTCAACAGCCGCGCGATCAATCTGCCGACTCCGGTTTACCCACCGTCGGCGCGAAATGTCCAGGCAAAAGGGCGCGTGATGGTGCGCGTAACGATTGACGAAAACGGCAATGTAATTTCGGCGACTCCGGTCAGCGGTCATCCGCTTTTGCGCGACACATCAGCCGATGCCGCCAGAGATGCACGTTTTTCGCCTTTCCGCGTCAACGGTCAACCCGTCAAAGCCGTCGGAACGGTCGTGTTCAATTTTGTGAACAATTAAGTTTCTATAAAGTTGCAGCAAGCCGGAACGCGCGCATCCTGCCTGCGTTCATCAATAAATCCAGCGGATAAAGATGGGAAACTCGCAGGCATCATGCCTGCATTTCCAATCGTCGTTGGAAACACTTGAACCGTCACATTAAAATATAAATCCGGCAATAATCTCAAGTTTCCCTCAAGTCTTTAAAAACCCTGTAAATACTTACCTCAAGTTTTTCTCAAACCTTAACCGTTAATCTTGATTCAGAAGTTAGGAAACTTATAAATTTTTGAAACAGAGAACAAATAAAACGGTAATGAGAAACAGCAGGGACGTAAATAACAAGCTTTTTAGGATAATTTTCGCTTTTGTAATTGCCAGTGTATTGGCACTTTCAGTTAATGCGGCTAAATTGAGTCCGCAATTGAGCGTTAAATTGCCCAATTTAGCCGATAACGCGAGCGTCGGAATGGTGATCGTTTCATTTAATACGAATAACGGTTTACAGCAGACGCATCTGCAAATTTTGCAAAGCGTCGGCGTTACGGGCGGACAGACTTTTCAAAATCTTGGAATGGTCGCACAGCCTTTGACGGCGGGACAAGTTCGCGCTTTGCAAAATAATTCGGCGGTTCGTTCGATCTGGTCGAACGATCAATTGCGGTATTTTATGAATCAGGCGCGAACTCTGACGGGCGTTGACCGCATTCGTTCGACTTCTGCTTTTACGACCGCCAACGGCGGAATGCCGGTTTCGGGAAAAGGTGATTTTTCCGTTCTCGTGATTGATTCGGGAATTGACGCGACACACGCCGATCTGCCGTTCGGAACGAAGGTAATTCAAAATGTTCATCCTGTTTTAGCGACCGATACGGTCGAAGGTTTTACTCCGAATTTAACTGTTGAAAATATACCGAACACCGATGAATCGGTCGGTCACGGAACGCATTGCGCGGGCATCGTCGGCGGAACGGGAAGCCGTTCGGGCGCGGCTTACGGCGGCGTTGCACCGGGCGCGAAACTCATCGGCGCGGGTTTGGGCGCGGGAATTCTGGTCGTCAATCCGCTCGGCGCGTGGGAATGGGCGTTGGCAAATCAATATCTTTACAACATCCGCGTCGTGACGAATTCCTACGGTCCGTTGGGCGGCGGCGCGTTTGATCCGAATAATCCGATCACGATTGCCAGCCGCATCGCTTACGAAAGAAATATGACGGTTTTATTTGCGGGCGGAAACGACGGTTCGGCGAAAGATACGTTAAGTCCGTACGCAAAAGCTCCGTGGGTGATCGGCGTCGCCGCCGGAACGAAAGAAGGAACTTTAGCTGATTTTTCATCACGCGGAACGCCGAGAGCAGACCGCTTGAACGACAGCGACCCGTTAAATGACGGCGACGCGCCGACGATCACCGCGCCGGGAACGGGACGCGCTTTTGAGACGAACGCCGGACGTTTTACATCAGCGATAGTTTCGACGCGCTCGACATCGAATTTGACGGCGAACGGTTTGGGCGCGGACGCGGAATTGCCGATTGGAATGATTCCTTTCTACACACAGATTTCGGGAACTTCGATGGCGACACCGTTCGTCGCGGGAGTCGCGGCGTTGATGCTCGATGCCGATCCGACTTTAACGCCGGACGAAATTAAATCAATTATTACGCAGACGGCGACGAGAATGCCGGGTTATGAAGATTACGAGGTCGGCGCGGGCTACATCAACGCTTACGCGGCAGTGGACAAAGTTTTTAACCGCTCGCGCAATTACGCGAGTTTGCAAGAAGTTTCATTCAACGCGCAGTTCGGCGAAGAACGCGAAACGCCGCAGGATTTCCATATTGATTACGATCCGTCGAGTTCGGTTAATGAATATAGATTTACGGTCGGCGCAAATATGAGTATGTTAGATGTTTCAGCGACGGTTGACACATTTTTGGAACAAGGAACTGGAAATCTCGTCGGAATGAAACTTTATTCTCCGAACGGAACGGTCTATTCGACGGGAATCGAATATCCGGTCATCGGAAGCAGCAAACGCGAAATTACGGTTGATAATCCGGCGGCGGGAAATTGGAGATTAACCATCGGCGGCGCGACGGGTTTGACCGCCGCATCGCAAGCTAGTTCACCCCAGCAAGCCGCGCTTCCCGGACCGGTTGACGGGAAAATCCAGCAAATTCGCTACACACTGCCGAATATCGCCGACATTCAAGGACATCCGGCACAAGCCGCAATCGAATTTGCTCTGAAAAATCGTCTGATGGATACAAACGCCGACGGAACATTTAATCCGAACGGTTTTGTTAATCGCGGCGATTTTGCGACGACGCTTCTTTTGAACACATCGCTCAGACAATCTGCGGGAGAAAGTGCCAAATTCTCTGATGTTTCAGGCAGTTTCGCAAGAATCGCCGAAGCGGTTACGGCAAACGGTTCGACGCTTCGAGATTACGATTTCGCGCCGAACGGAATGATGAGTTTTTCGGGAAATACATTTAACGCCGCCGGAAACGTCAACCGACTCGACATCGCAGTCGCTTTGATTCGCGCACTCGGACACGACGCGGAAGCGAAAGCAAAAGCAAATTCAACCGTGATGTTCAACGGAACGCCGCTTTCGGACAACGCGCAAATTCCGGGCGTATTTCGCGGATATGTTCAACTTGCTATTGATAAAGGTTTGTTCGAAGCGTTTCCCGCAGAAGTGATTCAAACCGTGCCGGGACAATTCCAAGTTTTGCCGGGACCGCGTTTCGAGCCGAACACGAATGTCAAACGTGCGGATTTAGCTGAAAGATTGGCGGTTTATCAAAACTTGTTCAACACCGGCGGTTGAAATACTTTGTGATGACTCAGAGATGGTCGGAAAAAAAATATCTTCCACTATCGAAGTTTTTCGCTCGCTAGGGGTAACGGGCGGAAACACGGCACGAAGTAACAAATTGAGGGGTTTGCTTCTTCGTGCCATCTAAAATTAAATTTCGCTTGTTGGGGGTAACGGGCGAAAACGCGGCGCAGAAGATCGAATTGAGGGATTCGGTCTTCGCGCCATTTAATAGTCAGAACCGTCTGCGGCAGCGGATGATTTATCCTAAGTTTAAAGATTTTGAGAACCGCCTTTTTTTGCGGAAATTCAACCGCCCGCTACCGCAGACAGTTCTGACTTACCACATCAAACTGTTTTTGATATTCTTTTTCCTGTCACCTAAAATCTGATCCTCAACGCATCTCAAGTTTCCCTCAAGTCTCGAATCAGAGATTTCAAGTCATTCTCAAGAGTTCTTATTTATATTCAAATCATCAGGAAATACTTTTCCGACAAAAACAACATTTCAGGAGATTCGGATAAATAAATGAGAGAAATGGGAACGAAGAAACAAACGATTAAAAATTTGTCAGCCGCCGCGCTGATCTTGGGATTGATGGTAACGGCGTTATTTTGGATGCCGTTCGGTTCGGTCGAGGCTTCAAATCAGGTGAATCCGCGAGTGCTTGATAATATGTATAAACGAAGCGCACCGGATTTCGATCTGAATTTGTCGAGCAATGTTCAAGGTTTTCGTAAAGCGACTAACTCACAACTCGCCGCGCTGAACACATTGAAAACGACAACGAATGCGGCGAATATGCAGGTGCGTTGGAATGATTTCGGCGGTTCGCCCGATGTCGTCTATGATTTTGCGAGTCAGTCATTTCCGGGAACGCCGGAACAAGCCGGACGCGCATTTTTACAGCAAAACGCCGCCGCTTTCGGGATTGATAATATGAACACGCTGAGAGTTTTCAGCAATCGTTCGGCTCTCGGCGGAACGCTTCTTCGTTTCCAACAGACTTTTAACGGCATTCCTGTCAAAGACGGCGGAATCGGTCTGGTTTTAAATAAAAATAAACAGGTCATTATGGCGAGCGGTCCGTATTTTCGTAATGTTTCCGTAAATACGCAGCCGACTTTAACGGCGGCGCAAGCCAAACAAGCCGCGCTCGTTAATTTGAATCAATTTTCCGTCCAGCTTCCGGCGGCGGCGAATCAGCTTTTGCAGACAGGTTTGGGAATTTTAACCCGGCAAGCGAGCGTGGTTGAAAATCTCCAGCCGCAGCTCGGCATTTATCCGACCGCCGACGGTTACAAATTGGTCTATAAAGTAGCGAAGTTCTCGACGAATCCGTTCGGACTATATATGATCTCGATTGACGCGCACACGGGCGAAACGATTGCGCGAAAAGATTTCGTTGATTTTCAACTTCCGCAAACTCCCTCGGTTCTTCCGTTTACGGCAGACATTTATCCAAAATATCCGACGATCACCGACGAACTGAAAAATCAGGGAATCATCAGCGACTGCGGCGGAACGCCGTGCGGACAGGAAAGAGTGCAGCTTCGCGGATTCGATCAATCAAATACCGTTACCGGAGTCAACGGAACTCTGACCGGAACGCACGCGCTCGTCAACAACGCTCTGGCGACGAAACAGCCGTTCGGTCAAGCCGCGCTCGGAACGTGGCATTTCCGCAACGACAACCCGACCGGACTCGAAGCGCGAACGAACGAGCAAGATCAGTTAGCCGAACCCGCCGAACATCAGGACGACATTAACGCATTTTTCTTTGTAACTTATCTGGTCGAATATGTAGATTATCTCCACGTCGGCGGCGATCCCGGCACGTTCGGTTCGCAGGGCGCGTTTCCCGACGATTATCCGAACAAAACAAATCCGTTACCCGCAACCGTCCATATACCGAATATTTATTTAGCTCTCGACGCGGCGGCGGGCGAAATTCCCGATCCGTCCGATCCGAACTTTGCCGCAATCGTTCTCGGTTTAGATAACGCTTTCGCGCTGAACTTAACGAGCATCATCGAAGGCGTAACGGGCGCGAAACCTCCTGTCGTCGTCAACCCGACATCTTACGGACACGGTTTTTATTTTAACGATCTCGCGCTCGAAGGAACGGTTCCGTATCACGAAGGAATGCACGCGATCACTTCGCCGATTGCCGGACTCGAAGGCGAACCCGAAGGCGGCGCGTTAAACGAAGGTCAAGCCGATATGTGGGCGTTCACGATCACGGACAACGCTTCGCTCGGCGATTATGTCGTCAATGCGAAAGGCTACCGCGACTTGCTGAGAAATAATGGACGCAATCCTGATACGGTGGCATACATCCGCAGTGCGCTTTCGACTTTGAAATACTCGGACATCGGAACACGCACGAGTGCCGGAGTTTCCGATTTTGAAGAACACTACGACGGCGAAATATATATGTCAACGATGTGGGACATCCGCGCGATGTTGAATAGAATGTATCCGCAAAACTCGCAATACAAACGCCCGCAGCCGAAAGACGGCAGAGCGGAAAAGAAAATCACGAAGGGAACGGAAATCTTTGAACGCGACTTTTTAGGTTCGATGTATGTTCTCGGCACGACCGCGCCGGACACGATGGTTAAATCACGTGATGCGATGATAATCGCCGATCAGATGCTTTATCCCACAGATTCGACGAATCCCGCCGCGCCCGGAAAACACCGCGCAATGATCGAACAGGTATTCGCCGCGCACGAATTGGGCATCAATGCTTTAGAAGTTTCCGGCGGAACGGCGACGATCTCGACGCAGGTTTCAAATTTTGCCGGAAACCAAACCGCACCGGACGCGCCGACAAATGTTACGACCGCTCCCGCTTCGGCTCGCACATTAAATGTCAGTTGGAACGGTGTCAGCGGCGCACTCGCTTATGAAGTGTTAAAACGCAGAATCGGTTCGGAAGGTCAGCGCAGACAAAACGGCAAACGCAATTTCAACGACGGCGATGCTTCAACGACGGGATTTCGCCACGTTGCTTTTGTAAATGGCGATCAGACGACTTACGAAGATCAAGGCGCGGTTCACGAAGTTTTCGCGCCGGAAGGTTTGGACAATCTGTTCGATCACGAATACGTCGTCCGCACGATTTCAGTCGCACCGAACGGTCAACTCGGTTTCTCGCTCTTGACCGGCGGCGCAAACGCCACGCAAACTCGTCAGAATTTAACGACGCAAGTTGATTCGGCGATCTCGAACATCAATTTCGGCGGCGGCGTGATGGCGTTCGATTTGAAACTGAAAAACACTCGCGGCGCATTCGGCGACGACAAAACGATCTATCAGCCGATCGAATTTCAGATCGTCAGCATCTCCGATCCGAACGTGACGATCAGAAATGCAGACGTGAATTCCGACACATTCGTCTTCAATCAAACATTGACGCTCGGCGCGACTTCAAACGCGAAACGTCTCGAATTCGACGATCCGAACGCGCAGATGTTTTCATTTGACGCAAAAGTTTACGGCAACGCTTTCGGCGGTTCTGTCGGTGGAAACGGAACGCAAGGCGGCGACGGCACGAGCGAACCGCCCGCGCCGCAAACTTTCGGAATTTTTAGCGAATCGTTCAGCGGAACTTTAGTCGCGGGCGATCCGACGGCGACGAGCGGCGCAAGCGCGACGTGGGGCGATCCGGCATTTCGCGGAATCACCTGGGAAGAAATTCAAGTTACGACCAAAGACGACGCAATCGCGCTCGAAGCGACATTGAGTTCAATTGCCGCGCCCGATCTCGACTTAGAACTGAGAACGACAGACGGACAGGTTTTGAGTTCCTCGGCAACTGCAACTGCAAACGAATTCGTTTCAGCCGCCGTCCAACCGAACACGACTTATATTTTAAGAGTCAACGGTTTCGCCCACGGTCCTGCTGATTTTTCGATAGTCAGTGAGCAATTGTTGCCCGCCAATTCGCCGAACGCCAACGCCGGAACGAGAACCGGAAGCGGCGGCGGTCTGAATCCCGGAAATCCTTCGCCGAGCGGCGTTAAGTTAGTCCGCTTTACTGTTAATCCTTTAACGGGATCGGTAACACCGAGGATTTTGCGTTAAAAGCTAATCTGCCGGAGATTATGCTTTTTGTAGCTAAGGCAACACGAATTTGATGGAAGGAAGCCGTTTATTTAAATAAATAAACGGCTCGTCCTTTTTTAGGGTTATTAATTACGAAAGGTATTGATGAAGTGTAATACAGTTTAACTGATTTGGCAAAGTTCCGACTCTTTAAAATATTCATTACAAAATGAAAATTAAAGACCGTAAGATGAAACCGGCGTTATATTTGTAGTCCATATTTCAAGTGAAGAAATGGTAGTAATTAAAAAAAAGTCACCCGAAATGACGGCATAAATTATGTATCGCGGTTGATAAAAAGCTTGAAGTTCCCATAATCAGCGTTGTAAGCCTTGAATATGCTGCCGTCTGCGACGGATTATCCTGAACTGAAGTTAAAAAAGTGTTGTTATATTCTCCACAGCCGCAGATGATTCCGACTCAACATAACGATTTATTTAGTTTTGGATATTGTTATCAAAATATTTGGTAATAGAACTAAAAAAGGAACGCCGTTATAATACGACGTTCCTTGGTGTTTAATTATTAAGTTGACGGTTATTGGGATTTTTCCTGGGTGACGAAAAACTTTTTCCCGACAAACTCTAAATTGGTTACTTCATTCGTCAGACTGAGAACTTCCGAAGATTGTGAAAAGAAATATCCGCTTTTCATCACGGAAATTATATAAGAACTTCCGGGAGAAACATCTGAAAATCCGAAATAACCGAAACCGCTCGTCGTAGTATAACGAGGTGCAGTTAAAGGACCGCCGACGAGCATAACCGTAACATTTCCGAGCGGAAAACCGCGATCACTTCTTACTATACCGCCGACGAAAACTTCACCAGCCGTGGGCGCAAGATTAGCCGTCCCCGGAGTGAGCGCGGCGTTCGGCGGAAGATTTGCCGACGAATTGGCGGGATCGTATTGCGTTGCAGCTGATGTCATACCTTGCAAAACTCCGCCGTAGAAAGACGAAGCGGCATCCGGCGCGTCTTTTTCTTTCGATAATCCACGATTGGCGGTATTGCCGTTAAAGCGCGAAATCGCGTCCGGTGTTGCCCCTGAAACCGTTACAATTTCAGGACCGTAAACAAAACCGGCACTTGCATCTTTGTAGCCGATGGAATCAAGAATTACACTTCCCATCGGGAAATCGGCTGTTCCGTCATCATTTGTGTCATAATCCGTTCCTTCCGTAACAGGCACGGCACTCGTGATAACAAAGTATGTGTTTGCACCGTTTTGGATGCCGTTTGAATTTAACTGAGAATCATTGATGCTGGTCGTATTGATAGGAGCCGTAAAAACACCGCTTGTTCCGCTTATAAATAAAATACCGTTATCCTGCACCATTAAATTACTTATATCAACGACAAAAGTCGCGTTTCCGGTTGTGCTGCCGATGTCGCCTTCGAGAGTTACAAAATATGTATTCGCCGGAATCGTGCAGTTTGCCGGAACTCCGCGAACTTCGACATATTCGTGGTCGTCTGTGCCGGGTTGATCCGCACTTAATTCATTTACCAACACGTTCGTGCAGGCAACCTGATCGTTATCCGTAATTGTAACGGTCGCGGTGGCGGTTGAACCGACATTCGCTCCGGTTAAATTTATGGTGAAATTTTCATCTGTTTCTACTGTCGCATCGTCACAAATCGTAACCATAATCGTTTTATTTGTCGCATCGCCGTCAGCAAAACTAACCATTCCGCTTGTCGTGAGGTAATCAACTCCCGCCGTGCAGGTCGCGCCGCCGGTCGCAGTTCCGCTCGCGGTCGCATAATTTGCCGAGATCGCGCCCGAAGTGCCGCCGGTTCTGCTGACAGTAAACATTGCCGCGCCGGTATTCTCAGTCGTTGTGTATGTTGCCGGATTAAAGCCGATAGTTCCGGCTGATCCGGTAGCGACTGTATATGTAATGCTTATGTCGTCAATTGCGACCGTATCTCTGCTGCCGCTGCCCGTTGACGGGTCGAGTGCGACGATGCGTATGTAAACCGGTCCGGTTTGATTATTCAAAGCCGTGCCGAAGTTCGCAGTTACGTTCTGACTTCCGAACGCGCCCGAAGTAACCGTCGTAACGGGAGTAAAAGTTGTGGGCGAAGCTCCGATGCCGTAATCAACCGTAAAGGTCGTATCGCGGGTTTGCGGACTTAATGTTTGAAATTTGAATGTCAGTGAGAGATTGGTTTTGCCGGTCGTATTGGCGATTTGTAAGACGAAAGCCGCTCCGGGATCACCGAACGAACCGGATTGTCTGAGACCGAGTGCGCGGTCGGTCGAACTGTTTTGCTGCGTCGTAGTTGCGCCGGATGTCAAACCGTCCGCCGATGCCAGATTCTTGAAAGCCCCCGAACTGTCTGACCACAAGATCATCGTGTTTGAGTAAGATGCAGCAGAACCCAAACTTGTCGCAGTTGCGCCTGTTCTGACAGTATAGCCGGAAGGCAGAGCTGAACCGATACCGTCAAGTGTTTCGGTATATGGCGAACTCGCCGGTAGATTAATTTGCCCGAAAGCCGTCGTGCTGAATAAAACGGCGAAGCAAATTGCCGTCAAAACGTTAATTATTGTAAATATTCTCATACTAAAAAACTCCTCTTGGTTAAAATGGTATTAAACCCGAAAATTAAAGTTGGGATGTAAATGTAATTACTACGTTAGCCGATTGAACAATAATTAATCAACAGGTTCTTGGAAAGTTAACTGTAATTTAACCTTCAGCATCGGAGCAGGCGCGTCCGCTCAATATATAAACGTTGATTAGGCGGTGTATAAGTGCAGTTGTGCGGTGTGCGTTTAGTGATAAATTCTAAATAAATAACATTCCCCGATTCCCCGATTTACTATTTACCATTTAGAATTATAAATTTACGTTTATGAAAAAAATCTTTATCCTGGCATTTACAACCTGCGGAGTCGGTTATCTGCCGCTTGCACCGGGAACTTTCGGTTCGATTGTCGGCGTGATGATCTATCTGGCGGTGGCGTGGGGCGAAGGCGTGATCGGCGCGTTGATGTTCGGCAGCGGTTGGCGGACGGAACAGATCGCGGCGTGGTTTTGGGCAATAAATCTGCTGTTGCTGACGTTTTATTGTCTGGTCGGAATGTGGGCATCAAGCCGCGCTTCGGAGATTTTAAACGACAAAGACCCGCAAAAGGTCGTCGCCGATGAAGTGATGGGACAATTGATCGTTTTTTTGTTTATTCCATTTGGCGTTCACTGGTTTTTCGTTCTCGCCGGATTTCTTTTATTTCGTTTGTTCGACATCTGGAAACCTTATCCGATTGATTATCTGCAAAATATGCCGAAAGGAATCGGAGTCTGCGCCGATGACATTCTCGCAGGACTTTACGGCGGCATCGTCCTTAGTCTGCTTTACGCAATTCGGATTTCTTTCTAAACGGAAAGTGGAAAATAAAAAAACTTTCTTAAATTTTCCATTTTGCCTTTACCATTTAAATTTATTCTTTTTCTTTACTCTCGAAAATCCAACCTTTGCGCCAGAAATAAACAAACAGACCGATGCCGATAGCGAACATCAAACCCATCGTCAAATAATAACCGTAACGCGAATGAAGTTCGGGCATATTTTCAAAATTCATACCGTAAATTCCGGCGATCAATGAAAGCGGCAAAATTATCGCCGAGAAAACCGCAAGAACTTTCATCACGTCATTTGTTTTATTTGCCGTAACGCTAAAATGTATATCGAACAAACCGTTAACGAGATCGCGGTAACTTTCGGCGAGATCGGAAATTCTTTGCAGATGATCGTGAACGTCGCGGTAAAAGGGAAGAATGTTTTCGGGGATTTGCGGAAATTCGCCGTGCGACAGACGATAAAGCGCGTCGAGTTGGCGCGTCGAAATTCTTTTCAGACGCGCGACGCTGCGGCGGAAATCCATAATTTCTTCTAAAACGGCGTTGTCGTTGCGTTTCATCTGAAAAACTCTGTCTTCGAGGTCTTCGATGGAATTGTCGAAATCGTCAACAATCGGCATATAAAGATCAACGAGTTGGTCGAGAATCTGATGAAGCAGATAAGACGAACCGCGCTGACAGGCGAAAGTTGATTTGTCTAATTTGTCTTTAACCGCGTCAATACTTTTGAACGGTTCGTTGCGAAATGTGACGACGTAATTGCTGCCGAGATAACCGTCGAGTTCCTTCGTGGCGAAATTCGTCGAATTCGTGCGGTTGGTTACGCCGTGGACAATGAAATAAATGTAACTTTTAAATCCTTCGACCTTCGGTTGATTGCGCGTTTCCATACAATCTTCGATTGTCAGGTAATGAAACTTGAAAATATTTTTAAGAATTTCAGCTGCTTGTTTTTCCTCGTCCAGATTCGTCGCTTCAAAATCAACCCAAACCGTATTCGTTTCATCTGCCAATAGCGCGGGCAGATTTTCGGCTGTGTAATATCTTTCAACCTCGTCCGCGCCTTTTTTATAGACGAAGATTTCCATCATATGACGATTATCGGGAAGCGTGAACGCTACGGTTTTGCCGGAATTGTAATCTATATTTGGTTCGGACATCTTTTCAGTTATCAGTTATCAGTTATCAGTTATCAATTGTCTGTTGACAGTTATCGGTTATCAGTTGCCGGTTTTAGGAGAATTGTAATTCGCAACTGACACAGTTTAGTTTAATAATGTTAAGATTTCAAAAAAATACTGCGTTAGAAAAAAAATACTGACTACTGACTACTGACTACTGACTACTTTTTATGATTACTATTAAAATTTTTGTCGCTGACGATGTGAACGAGGAAAAACTCGCGCCTTTGAAAGATGCGGGATTTGTTGTTGAAAAACAGACGAAACTTTCGCCGGAAGAATTAGCCGTTAAATTAAAGGATTTCGACGGCGTGATCGTCAGAAGTGCGACGCGCATTACGGCGGAGATAATGGACGCTTCGGACAAACTCCGCGTCATCGGTCGCGCCGGAGTCGGCGTTGATAATATTGATGTCAAAGCGGCGACCGAACGCGGAATCGTCGTGATGAACGCGCCGGACGGCAACACGATCACGACCGCTGAACATACGATTGCCTTACTCGTTTCGATGGCGCGTAATGTTCCGCAGGCTCATTCAAAACTTCAAAACGGAACGTGGGACAAAAAAAGTTACGTCGGCGTGGAATTGAACGGGAAAACTCTCGGCGTGATCGGACTTGGGAGAATCGGCAAACACGCGGCGAAGATCGCGCAAGGATTCGGAATGAAAATTCTCGCGTTCGATCCGTTCGTCTCTGTTGAACAGGCGTTGGAAATGAATATGGAACTCGGAACGCTCGACGATATTTTCGGGAAGTCGGATTTTATCACGATTCACACGCCCGTCACGGACGAAACTCGCGGCATTATCGGCGCGGAAGCGTTTGCGAAAATGAAGGACGGCGTTCGCATCGTCAATTGTGCGCGAGGCGGCTTAGTAGATGAAAACGCCTTAATTGAAGCTATCGAAAGCGGAAAAGTTGCGGCGGCGGCGTTGGACGTTTATGCGACCGAACCTTTGCCGGAGAACTCACCGTTATTAGGAAATGAAAAAATAATCACCACGCCGCATCTCGGCGCGTCAACGACCGAAGCGCAGGAAGGCGTTGCGCTGACCGTCGCCGAACAGATGCGCGATTATCTCGCCGACGGAACTTTGCGCGGCGCGGTCAACGCGCCTTCGATGGCGGCGAAGGAACTCGAAGTTTTCGCGCCGTTCATCGAATTAGCCGAAAAGCTCGGCAGATTGCAGGCGCAAATCCTCGGAAATACGCCGATCTCGGAAGTCAAACTCGAATTTGCCAACGATCTCGCCGGAAAAGACGCCGCGCCCGTTACGCGTGCGTTTTTAACCGGACTTTTGCGCGACGTTTCATCGCGTGTCAACGTCGTAAATGCCTTGATTATCGCCGAAGAACGCGGCATTAAATTGACGACGAGTTATAAACAGACCGGAAAACATTTCGCGTCGGACATCTCGACGAACGCCGTGACAAGCGAAGGCGAACAAACCGCGGCGGGCAGAGTTTTCGCGGGCGGCGAAGGCAGATTTACAGAGATCAGCGGTTTCGGTATTGAAGCAATTCCGAGCGGTTTTATGTTGATAACGAAAAACAAAGACGTTCCCGGCGTGATCGGAAACATCGGCACGCTTCTCGGCGCAAACGATGTCAACATCAGCCGTTTTTATCTCGGCAGAAATCAAAAAGGCGGCGAAGCGTTGGCGGTTATCGAGATTGATTCCGCGCTCGATGATGCGGTTTTGGATAAATTGAAAAACTCAGATTCGGTCGTAGCCGTTCGGCAGGTGAAATTATAAATTTTCACCTGTGAATGTTCGTTCATCGCGTGTGAATGTTCGGTCGTCACGTGTGAATGTTCGATCATCACGTGTGAATGTTCGATCATCGCGTGTGAATGTTCGTTCGTAACGTGTGAATGGTCAGTCATCACGTGTGAATGGTCAGTCGTCACGTGTGAATGTTCGATCATCGCGTGTGAATGTTCGTTCGTAACGTGTGAATGGTCAGTCGTCACGTGTGAATGTTCGATCATCACGTGTGAATGTTCGATCTGCCGGAAATAATTGTGGGGTTGCGGGCAAATTTGTTTGTTTGAAAACAATTCGGACTGACATTTCCTTTTTGTTCAAAGCTTTTTTATAATCGTTTTTGCTATGGAAAAGATAAGTATAATTTGCCCGTGCTGCGAGGCGAAAATTAACATTGACGGTCAGACGGGCGCGATTTTGTCGCACGAGGAAAAGAAAAAAGTTCTCGGTTCGTTTGAAGATTTGCTGAGTCAGCAGGACAAACAAAAGGAATTGCGCGAACAACTTTTTTCGCAGGAACAAGCGGCGCAGAAAGACCGCAGTAGAATTTTGGAGGAAAAATTCAAAGAAGCGATGAGCCACGCCGATGATGAAGATGCCGAGCCTTATCGAAACCCGTTGGATTTAGATTAGTTTTTAGTGTGAAAAACATTTCTCAATACTGCCAGAGATGCCGCGCGGCAAATGAGCCGGGCGATACGACGTGCCGAAGTTGCGGCACGCCGTTGATGCTTGTCGTTTTTCCGCCGGGAATGAAGCACGATGAATTTGCAATGACTTCAGCGTATGAAGATCATCTGCTCGAACGTGTTTCTCTGCTCGAAATGCGTCTTCTGCAAGTCTCGGAAAGTCTTTCGATGACGCTTGAAGTTTTGAAAAGTCAAAGTCAGATTATGCGCGACGAACACAATCTCGTGCGCGAATTATACGAATCGCTCAAACATTTGGAATCTGAAAATCGCGGGAAGATTTTGCCGAAATGGGACGAGGCTTTTGAAAAACACGAGTTGGGAAGTTCGCCACGAATCAACGAGATTTTAGCGGCTGACGATATTAAAAATTTTGAAATGCTCGAACTTCTCGTCCGTGAGGCGTTTGAATTTATCGAAAAAAAAGACGAACGTCAGGTGTTTGCCGCGCTCAAACGTGCCGAACCGATTTCGCCGAAAAATGTTCCGCTTCTGCTTTTGTTCGCCGAACAGCTTTTTTATGCCGATAAATTTGAAGAAGCCCGCCAAAAACTTGAAAAAGCTTATAAAATCTCGCCTGACGATGAAAGAATCCGACTTTTTCTCGGTGCGGTTTACGCCGATGAAATCGAAATCGGGAAGACGGAAAAATTGTTGGATTTTTCGACCGAAAACGATAAGATCAACTGCACATCTGATTTTATTTCGGCGATGTCGGCGGTTTATCAAAGCGATTTGGAAACAGCCGTCGAATTATTTGAAAAATCCCTTGAAAACTTCAAGTTTCCCGAAACATTATATTTGCTGGCAAGCGTGTTTTTTCAAAAACAAAACTTTAAAAAATCTCTCAAATACTGTGAAAAAACAATCGAATCCGATAAAAATTTTACCGACGCTTACTTTTTAAAAAGTTTGAATTACAGTCTTTTGAATAAAAAGAAAAAAGCCGACGAAACGCTTCAATCGGTTATCGGAAATCTGGAAAACGGCGCACAATGTATCGAATTTGTGACGGCAAAAAACAAAATTGACCTTCAAATTGCTCTGCCGTTTACTCATTTTGAAAACAAAAAAAGATTGCTGACAGGCGGTTCACAGCGCGTTAGAAAATTCGTGCGTTATTTGATTTTTAATGTTTTGAACGGTTAAATTAATTTTTTTGCCTGCGAATGACACAAATTTATACCAACAAAATAAAAAACGGTTTTGTCTTTAATTATATTCGTTTTATTCTTGCACATCTGCGGGCGTAAATTATGAAAAATAAAATTATCGTTGCGCTCGACGTTTCAACAGCAGAAGAAGCCAATAAAATTATTGCCGAAACATCCGAATTTGTCGGCGCGTATAAAATCGGGCTGCAACTTTTCGCCGCCGCCGGCGCATCTTTTGTGAAGGAACAAGTTGTGAGAGAAAATAAAATTTTTCTCGATTTGAAATTTCACGATATTCCGAATACGGTCGCCCGCGCCGGAATCGAAGCCGCACGAATGGGCGTTTGGATGTTTAATCTCCACGCTTCCGGCGGCGGTGAAATGATCGAAAGGACGGTTTCCGAAGTCGGTGAAGTTTGCGACAAGGAAAATCTTGAAAAACCTTTGATAATCGGCGTTACGGTTTTAACGAGTTCTGATGACGAAACGCTTGCCGAAACCGGAATCAGCGGAAAAACCGAAGAACAGGTTTTGCGTCTTGCAAAAATTTCGTCAAAATACGGCTTGAACGGAGTTGTCGCATCGCCGCTCGAAATCGAGTTGATTCGCGGTAATATTGAAAATGACGATTTCACGATTGTAACGCCGGGAATCAGAAATAAAGCGGGCGCAACTTTCGACGATCAAAAGCGTGTAATGACGGCAAATGAAGCCATCGGCGCGGGCGCGGATTATCTCGTTATCGGCAGACCGATCACGCAGGCGACGGACAGACGAGCGGCAATCAAAAACATCCTGAATGAAATCGGCGGCAAATAAACATTAATGAGTAAAGCTAAAAATCAAACTTCAACCCTCAAAAGCAAAACCCTATTTTCAAAAAGTTACCCGCGATTAGTATTTCTTTTAGCAATCGTTTTCACGGCGGCGGCTGTTTTTTTCAGCATCGTCGAAAACGGCGCGTCCGCTCAAACCGTCGTTCAGCCTGTCGTAATTCAGCCCGATCCGGTCGCGTCGGACGCATTTCGTGTCGGTGAACGGATTACTTACAATTTTTCCTTTGAAACTTTTGAAAATGTGGCTTACGCCGAAACTTACGTTGCTTCAAAAGGGAAATTAGGCGACAAAGATGCAGTTGAAATCCAATCGAAATTCAGAACCAGTGATTTTTTAAGTGCGGCATTTTTTCTGATTGATGAAACGCGAACGACTTTTGTCTCGAACGATACGGGCGTGCCGCTTTACGTTCGCCAGATTTCCAGAGCGAGCGGTGCGCCGCAGGAAAAGTCGAGCAATTTTCTAGTTGCGCCGACGGGAAATTACGATTTGCTTTCATTGATTTATCAAGTCAGAAAAAACGGCGGCATCGGCAGTTATAATCTTCAAGAAAACGGTCAGATTTACAATATCAGTTTTCAAAATACCGGAAGCGAGCGCGTGAGAACCGATGTCGCCGATTTTGAAACTACGATTTCTACCGTTCAGAGTAATTTTCTAACGGAAAACGGCGTTTTGAGTATGCGCGTCAATTTCACGCAAGACGGTGCGCGGCTTCCTGTTTTGATAAGATTTAAGACGGCAAAAGGAGAATTCAGCGGCAAAATAGCAAGTCTGCAAAATCTCGAACAAAAAACGGATGTTCTTCCGGTGATAACTCCGACTCCGACTCCGATTGCTGTTTCAACTCCGAAACCGTCGGCGACTCCGTATATCGAAAATCAGGCGTTGCTGCCGGAATTACCGTTTCAACTGGGCGAAACTCTTAAATATCAAATTTCCGAAAACGGCTTTAAAATCGGGACGGTCGAAGTTTCGGCGGCGGAAAGAAAGTTGATTCAAAATGCAGACACGTTATTTTTAAATGCCAAAGTTACGACGGTTGAAGCGAACAATCAGTTTCTGACATTGAACGATTCGATAACGGCACAAGTTGATCCGGCGACGCTCGCGCCGCGCCAGATCGAACTAAAATTCAGTCCGAAATACGCCGGTTTTAATCAAACCGCGTTTTTCCAGCAAGAAGTCGGCACGGTTGTGTTTAACGGAGCCAGAAGCGCGCCGATTCCCGTCGGCACACACAGCCTTTTATCGCTTGCTTATGCGATTCGTTCTTTTAATTTAAAGCCGAGTAAAGACCCGAAAAATCCGGTTAACGATACGCGCGTCGCGGTTTTTCTGGACGATAAAGCGTATGTTTTTATTTTGCGCCCGTCGGACGGCGATATTATAAATCTGCAAGGCGAAAAAGTTGCCGCGCAGCAAATTAATATCATAACCGGAAATCCGGCGATTGATCGTTTCAATGTCCGTCTGTGGCTCGGAAACGGTGACGCACGGCTTCCGCTTCGTTTGGCAATCGGTAATTATCAGGCGGATTTGATCGAATCTAAAATCATCGCGCCCAAATAATATATTTTTCATTTAACGGTGCTTGTTTGTCGTTTTCCCTCATTCGTTGTAATCTTTTATCAATCAAGCGGTAAATCTGGAAACAAAAAATTTTTGAAAACCCAGCCGTATATCAACGAAATATAATAACTTAAAATGAGTCCGTTCAGAAAATTTCTGTTTCAATTACAGGAAATAACGCAGTTGATTTTATCCGCTTTCGGTTCGCTTTTTCGGCGACCGCGTTATTATGCGGAAGCGATCAAGCAGATGGACATTATCGGTGTCGGTTCACTTCCGATCATTATTTTGACCGGATTTTTTACCGGCGGCGTTCTCGCCCTTCAAACTTATCCGACGCTGGCGTATTTCGGCGGACAGAGTCAGACGGGAAGACTCGTCGCTTACACGCTGATCCGCGAACTCGGTCCGGTTTTAGCCGCATTAATGGTCGCGGGCAGAATGGGATCGGCAATTGCCGCCGAACTCGGTTCGATGGTTGTTTCACAGCAGATTGACGCGATGCGTGCGTTCGGCACGAATCCGACGCGAAAACTCGTCGCGCCGCGAATCACTGCACTTGTTTTAATGCTTCCGCTTTTAACGGTTGCAGCGGATATTTTCGGAATAATCGGCGGCGGTGTCGTCGGGAAATATATTTACGAACTGCCGGTAAATGTTTATACAACAAGTGTTCGCTATGGAATTACGCCGCAGGACATTATCGGCGGCGTGATAAAACCGCTTGTTTTCGGTCTGATTATCGGTAGTATTTCCTGTTACAAAGGTTTGAACACGACCGGCGGCACGGTCGGTGTCGGACGTTCGACCACAAATGCCGTCGTTGTTTCATCAATTGTCGTTATCATTACCGATTTCTTTCTTTCAAAAGGTTTACAAGAACTGCTCGATTCAAAAACTTTCGGCTAATTGATATAACGGGAAAAAACGAAATTTGTTAATCATTGCGCGATAAAGTTATAATGTAAAGGTATTTGAACATTTATGATCTCTTCTAAAACGGAAGAAAAAAAAATAGTGGGTGAAACTGACGACCGACAACTGCCGGACGAAGAATTTGACGAAGTATTGGCTCCGCAGGATTTGGAAGATGCGGTAAATGAACCGCAGCGAATCAAACCCGTAATTGAATTTCAAGATGTTCATCTGGCATTTGACGACAAAGTAATTCTCGACGGAATCTCGTTTAAGGTTAGGCGCGGCGAAACAAAAATTATTCTGGGAAGAAGCGGCGGCGGAAAATCCACGACGATTCGGATGATTTTAGGTCTCTTAAAACCGGACGCGGGCAGAATTTTGATTGACGGTGAAGACATAACCGATTTTTCCGAAGAAGAAATGATGCGTGTTCGACAAAAGATCGGAATGGTTTTTCAGGAAGGCGCATTGTTCGATTCGCTTTCGGTCTATGATAATGTTGCGTATCGTCTGCACGAACAAAAAGTTGACGAAGATGAAGTTGAACACGAAGTGCGGCGAATGCTGAAATTTGTTGACCTCGAAGATGCGATTGACAAAATGCCGGTCGAGCTTTCCGGCGGAATGCGCCGCCGTGTCGGAATTGCCAGAGCTTTGGTCGGCGATCCGCAAATCGTGATGTTTGACGAACCGACTGCCGGACTCGATCCGCCGACGGCGCGAACAATCTGCGAACTTGCCATAAAATTGCGTGATTTGGAAGATGTTTCCTCGATTTTTGTAACTCACGAAATGAACAATCTCGAATATCTTTCGAGCGAATATGCCATCGTAGATGAAAACGGCGAGATAATTTTCGAGGAAGAAGGCGAAAAATTGTGCATTATAAATACTGAAATTTTGATGTTAAGAGACGGGAAAATAATTTTCAGCGGTAAAGATGAACAACTTCGCGCTAATGAAGATAAATATATTCAAACATTTCTGCGTGGAAAATAAGAAAAGTGATAATTCAAAAATGCTAAATCGAATAGTTATTTACAATTTATCACCAAACAAATATGCCGAAAACACAAAATAGTTTAGGATTTAGCCAACTTCGCGTCGGAATTTTCGTTCTGATCGCATTGGTTGTTTTGGGATTTCTAATCATAAATTCGACGGGCGATTTTAACCCTTTCGCCAGCAGATTAAAACTTAAAGCGCGATTTGAAAGTGCCGACGGTTTACGTGAAGGTGCGGAAGTTCAACTTGCGGGCGTTCCGATCGGCAAAGTAGATCAAGTAAGAATGCTGCCGCCGGACAGCCCGGAAGATTCGCACATCGAAGCCGTAATGAGCGTTGATACAACAATTGACGGTCGTCCGATCAGCGAACGAATCCGCACGGATTCGACTGCTAAACTTATTGCCACTTCGGTTTTGGCAAATGACAAATTTATTAACATTACGCCCGGAACTCCGAAAGGTGAACCAGTCTCGGAAAATTACATAATGGATTCGACCGTCGCCATTTCCATTAATCAATTAACCCAGACAGGCGACGAACTTCTTCAGCAAATAAACAAACTCGCTATACCGACCAACGAGATTTTAACAAAAGCAAATCGCGGCGACGGAACATTGGGCAGAATTATTAACGACGAATCTTTATACACCGATCTCGATTCGGCAGTTGCGGAAACGCGTCTGACCGTCGTAAAACTGCAAAATACACTGGATAAAGTAAATAACGGTGACGGAAGTGCCGGAAAACTTTTAAATGATCCCGCGCTTTATAACAACTTAAACAAAACGGTTTCACAACTCGAAGCCATTTCGACTGATCTTCGCGCCGGACGCGGGACGGCAGGAAAATTTTTGACCGATGAAGCACTCTATAACGATGCCCGCGCCGCCGTTTCCGATCTGCGCGATTCGGTCAGGGATTTGAAACCCACGCTCGAAAGATTTAACCAAATTTCGGCGGACATAAGTTCGATAACATCTGATTTAAATGCCGGACGCGGCTCGGCGGGCAAACTTCTAAAAGACGAACAACTTTACGATAACGCGAGAGATACGCTCGCCAAATTCGATACAACAGCGACGAGATTGGAAACGCTCCTTGCCGACGCGCAAAGCGGAAAAGGCACAATCGGGAAACTTTTAACCGATGAATCACTTTACAACAACATCAATCAAACAACTTCAAACGTCAATCAAATTACGACCGAAGGCACAAAATTAATTTATGATTTTCGCCAGAACCCGAAGAAATATCTGACGATAAAGTTTGAATTGTTTTAATTTTTAATCAACTAGTCTGATGGATTATAGTTGTTACCTGTGAATTAAAGTTGCTACCTAATTGGAGAGTGTCAGAAATTTTGTGTAACTGAGTTCAATTCGTCCAGCAGCAATTGAGACGGTCAAGTTTTTGGTTCTTCCGCACTTTTGATACCGCTGGCGAATTCATTGCAACTGTTGTAAAACGGTTATAAAATACTCTTTCTTTAATTATTTTATGGAGGATTATTTATATCTCACTTTGTCCGTAAACCGTTCCGCCCGTCCCCGAAGAAACTGCTCGCATCGCCCGTTTAGCTTTTCCGAAAGGTAATCTTTTCTTACAGATTCGTGATGAGATCGGCGTTTTATTTACTGATGCCGATTTTGCAGGTTTATTTCCTACTCGCGGTCAACCGGCATATCCACCGTGGCGGCTTGCTCTGATTAGCATTTTTCAGTTTATTGAAAACCTGTCAGACCGGCGGCAGCCGAAGCAGTCAGAGCGAGAATTGACTGGAAATATGCGTTAAGTCTTGATCTGGAAAACTCGGGTTTTGACAGCACGGTATTATGTGAGTTTCGCGCTCGATTAGTTTCGGAAAATGCTGAAAATCAATTGTTCGATAAACTTCTTGATTGGTGTCGGAAACAAAAAGGGAAATCAAAGCCATTGAAACTTTGCGGCGCGTTGTAGTGCAGCAATTCTATGTTGATGAAAAAGGCGTTCATTGGCGAACGAGTGCCGAAGGCATTGCGCCGTTACTGATTTTTATTAACTCACCGTATGACCTCGATTCTCATTACGGAAAAAAAGCGGCAGTTTCAATGGTCGGGATACAAAGTATATCTGACGGAAAACTGTGACGCGCGAACTGCCGCGCATCATTTTCAAAGTCGGAAACCGGTCCGGCACCGGTTTCCGACTTTGATCTAAGCGAACCGATTCATCAATCATTAGAGAAGAAAGACTTGCTGCCGGCAACCCATCCGGCGGATATGGGATTTGTGGATGCCGAACTAATGCTTTCTTCACAAAAGTTATACGATGTTGATTTATATGGTCTATCGCACACCGATCAGCAATGGCAAAGCCGTAATGATCCGAAGTTTTCAAATAAAAACTTCTCCATTGGCTGGAAGCGGAAACAAGCGGTTTGCCCGATGGGAAAAACGAGTTCGAGTTGGTCTGATGCTGCCACCGAAACGGGTAAAAGGATGATTAAAATTAAATTTCTAACGAAAGACTGCCGGGTTTGTTCGGTTCATCATAAATGCACAAAAAGTAAACAGGTAAGGAGAACACTTTCGATCTTGCCGCAGGAACAATATGAACTTCGTCAAGTCGCACGAGCAAGAGAGCAGACCCCGGAGTACAAACTAGAGTATCGGCGGCGGTCAGGAATCGAAGGAACAATTTCACAGGCGGTCAGAGGGTTTGGAATGCGCCGTTCGCGCTATGTCGGAGTAGCAAAAACGTATCTGCAAAACGTGCTGACGGCGACGGCGGTCAATGCCGTCCGGCTCAGTAATTGGCTGAACAAAGTGCCGATAGCATAGACAAGACAGCCGCTATTTGCCAGAGTAATCAGACAAGCAATAACAACATAACGAATTCACCAACGGTATCAAAAGTGCGGAAGAACCTTTTATTAGATCCTCTCAAATTAAACATCCCAAAATCAAGGACTTGAAAATGGAAGAAAAATGTGAATAACATATAATGGTAAAATCAATCAGTACAGCAAATAGCTAAAATCCAGTAAAATATTTGCTCCCTATTTAATGTCTACCAAAATTGATCGTTAAGAATCTTCTCTAATTTTTCTCGCTCTGTTAGTGGCAATTTGTCTTCAGCAAATTGAAAAGGTAGAAACTGCCACACATAAAAAATATTTAACTATAATTAAACCCTGCAAATAAAAGACTTGGATTTTAAAAAGCAGGTTTTTCCGAACGGAACAACATTTGCTAAATCAAAATCGGGGTTAATAGTCCGAAGCATTATTAACAATTTACCAAATTATGTGCAGAGGAAAAATTTTAGTAATTGAAGATCAAAGACATATCGCCAGATTTCTTCAATTTGTATTACAAAAAAACGAATACGAGGTTTTCGTCGTCAACAACGGTATTGAGGGTTTAGCCGCGCTTCGGGAAATTCAGCCGCACGCGGTTGTGCTTGATCTCGGACTGCCTGACATTAGCGGATTGGAAGTTTTACGGAGAATTCGCGCCGATCAAACATTGGCAAAGACAAAAGTTATGGTCTTAACAGCCACTTTGTGTGACGAATCAAGTTCGACTCTCGATCAATATTCGGCAGATGCACAATGCAGTAAACCGATCGCACCGACCACTCTTATCCGAACGCTCGAAAATTTCAATATTCAAACATATTAATTTATTTAAATGATTCAGCCGACCCAAACAACAAATTACTCGCCGAATATCAATGCTCTTTCCGCTGAAGAGATGTGGGCGGAAAATGAAGTCGCCCTGCTCGAAGAATTAGCGTTGAGTTGGGAAAGTCTGCAAGCAGTTTATGACTTAAATCAAGATTTGAACGCTTCGCCGAGTTCCCAGAATTTACTTGAAAAAATAACGGAACGTGTGGCGGCGGCAGTCGGAGCGGACACGCGGGCTGTTTTGTGGCTTGCTGCTGAAAATAACGCGACTTTACAGCCCGTTACGGCAGTCAATACCGGAATTTTGGAACCAAGAGCGGCGAATTACGGTATCATCGGCGATGTTTTTACGCAAAATTCTTCATATTTTTCCAACAATTGCGAAAATTCGGAAAAGATCGGCGAAAAGGAATTCGAACTTCACAGCGCAATGCGTCTTATAGTTTTGCCGGTTTCTACGCCGCTCGCTAAATACGGTGTTTTAGCCGTTTGGAAAGAAGAAGGCGCAAAGGATTTTGATTCGCGCACGACCCAACTTCTCGATACGCTCACGGTGCAGGCAGCGATGGTCATCGAAACCGATCTTCTGCACCGCGAATCAATTCGTAACGAAAAACTCAAGCAGGAGATGGAAATCGGCGCAGATATTCAGCAAATATTGCTCGCCGAAAATCCTCCGAAGGGTTTGAAATGGGCAAAAATTGCGGCTTTGACCGTGCCTTCAAACCAGATTGACGGTGATTTCTATGATTTCATCGAATATGATGAAAACTGTTTTGATCTAATTGTCGGCGACGTAATGGGCAAAGGTATTCCGGCGGCACTCGTCGGCGCGGCGACGAAAAGTTGTTTTCTTCGCGCCGTCGGACAACTTCAATATGCAGAAAAAAATGCGTCGCCCGAACCGAAAAATATCGTCGGCTGGGTCAATGAAGAAATGACCGACAAATTGATGCAGTTCGAAAGTTTCATCACCGTCTGTTATGCCCGTTTCGATTTTGCCGAAAACTGTCTCACATTTGTTGACGGCGGACACACGAAAACGATTTTCTACGAGCGCAAAAACGCGGCGATCTCTTCGCTCGAAGGCGATAATATGCCGCTCGGTTTTTCCCTGCGCGAAACTTACGAAGAGCGAATTCAGCCTTTTTCGGAAGGCGATGTTTTCTTCTTTTTCTCGGATGGAATTACCGAAACGCGCAATGAGGAAGGTGAATTTTTCGGCGACGAACGATTGGCGGATTTTATCAAAAAATCGGCGCATCTCGAGCCTCAGACATTAATAGACGAACTATTAAGTGAATTGCGCCGTTTTTCCGATGCGAAAACTTTTGCCGACGATCTGACTTGTGTCGCCGTCCGCATTGAAGAGGAGACAAATTCTAATTTCAAGAGAGTTTGGCGGCAAGAAATAAAATCGAATTTACAGGAACTCGCCAAAGCACGGCGTTTTGTCCGTCAGGCGGTCGAGGTTTTCAGCCACGAGCAGATCATTGATGAAGCGGTTGCCGAACTCGAACTCGCGGCGAACGAAGCCTTAACGAATATTATTCGACACGCACACGCCGAAAAGTTGAACTCGCTGATTGAAATATCGGCGAGATATGTCGAAAAGGACGTGATTGAAATCGCTTTCTTTTATGAGGGCGCGGATTTTGATCCCGAACGCGTTCCAGCACCTCTTTTTGATGGTTCGCAAACCGGCGGTTTCGGCGTTTATATCATTGAAAATTCGGTTGACTGCGTTGCTTATTCGCGTGAATCAGACGGACGTAATCGAATTGTTATGACCAAAAAGTTAGAAGTAAAAAATAAAACATTATCAAAATAAAAAGGAGTAAAAAATGAAATTACATAAAGAAAAACAAGAAGACGTAACGATAGTTACAGTAACCAGCGACGTTCTGGACGCAAATACAGTCCTGGAATTCAAGAGCGAAATGATGCAGATTCTTATGCAGGAATATCGCGTCGTGTTTGATATGAGCCAAGTTCAGTTCGTGGACAGTTCCGGCATCGGCGCGATTTTATCGTGTCTGCGAACGCTAAATGCCGAAGGCGGAGATTTGAAAATCTGCTCTTTGACAAAACCCGTCCGCGCACTTTTTGAACTCGTCCGAATGCACAAAATCTTCGACATTTTTAACACTCGTGAAGAAGCTCTGGTCGCATTTTAAGAAATACGAAATAGTAAAAATGAAATTTGCCAATGCAAAAAAATCAGCCGGAAAAAACGCAGCGCAGCGTGCGATCATCGTTCTGCTGCTTACATTTGCCGCGTTTTTTCCGGCACCGGCGCAGAATCGAGAACCGGTCTCGATGCCGACTCCGAATGTTGCGCCGCAACCGACACCGGAAGATTTTGAATTAAGAAGCAAAGAGAAAAATATTACTACTCTCGACGCGCTGGCGAAGTTTGAACCGGCATACGAAACCGTCTATCAACTCGGCGAAGGCGACGAAATATCAGTCGAAACTTTTGATCACGCGGATTTAACGGCGAAACACACGATCGGTCCCGACGGGGCAATTACGATGCCGCTCGTCGGTCCGATTTATATCGTGAATCTAACGCGCGAAGAAGCCGCAACAAAAATTACGAAGGCGTATGATGAATTTTATAATCAACTTGCCATCACGGTGCGCGTTGACAGATACGTTTCCAACCGCGTCTATATTTTAGGGCGCGTTTCGTCGCCGGGCGCAATACAGTTTGACACGCCGCCGACATTGCTTGAAGCGATTATGCGCGCCGGCGGTCTGCCGGTCGGCGGAACAGGATCGGAAAAAGCGGCACTAACACGGCTCGCGGTTTTTCGCGGGCGCGATCAGGTTGTCTGGATCGAACTTAAAAAACTTTTAACCGAAGGCAATCTCGCTCTTAACATCCGATTAAAACGCAACGACCTGATTTACATTCCTGATTCCGACGATCAACTCGTCTATGTGTTGGGTGAAGTGAATCGTCCGGGCGCATATCATTTAACGCCGGATATGACGTTTCTCGATCTGCTCGGTCAGGGCGGCGGCGCGACCAAGGACGGTTCGCTCGACACACTCTACGTCGTGCGTCCGAAAGACGGCACGAGCCGAATTATTGATCTGAAAAAAATCGTCAAAGGCAATCAGAATTTAAATGTCTCACTCGAAGAAGGCGACGTGCTTTATGTGCCGGAACGCAAATTGGCGAAATTCAATTACGTTATCGAAAAAATCAGCCCGTTTTTCTCGACGCTATTTTTAGGAAAAGCCTTGAGCGGATTTTAAAGAATTAACAACTTAGTGAATAGTATCATTACAAAAAATCAAAATCCCGAACCGCTCGCCGCGCCGCCGGTAAAAAAAGGCTCTCTGCTGCCGATCAATCCGCTCGTCAGCATCTGGAAGCATAAATTTATCGCTTTGATTGTAATGGTTATTATTGCAGCGGCGGGAATTCCGGTCGCTTTCAAGTTGGGAAAAGAAGCATACAACGTGCAGGCAGTAATTATGGTCGCGCCGCGTTTTGTAAAAAACTTAAAGGACGATCAGGAATTTGAAATTCAGTCGAATTCACAATACCGCGAGTTCGTTCAACAGCAGGTTAAAACGATTAATCGTTACGACATTGTTGAAGCGGCGTATAAATCTCTGTCGGAAGGCATCAAGCAGACGTGGCGAAAAGAAGGTGAGAGCGAACGCCGGAGCATCGAGCGTTTGCAGGGCGCGCTCGACATCAAACCGGTCCCGGACACTTATCAGATCACGGTCGCGCTCGAAGCTCACAAAAAAGCCGGACTTGCCGAGATCGTCAACGCGGTTGTTAATTCATTTACCGAAAAATACAAATCCGAAGAATTTTACGGCAGCGACGAGCGCATCGAAAATTTGTTGAAAGAGCGGGAACGCCTTGCAAATGACATTCAGGAAAAAATCAACCGCCGCACCGATTTAGCGCAAAAACTTTCCGTTACGACTCTTAATGATTCGGTGATTAATCCTTACGATCAACTTTTGACCAACGCCAAAAGTGCGCTTGCCGAAGCGACACGCGCCCGCATTATCGCCGAAACGGAACTTGCGGCGGTCGAGAACCCGAAAAATGCCGCCGCGAAACAGACGCTTGATTCTCTTTCGCGGGAAATAATAATCAAAGATAACGGTCTCAACAGTTTAAAAGCGAGTCTGTACCAGCGGCGCAGTGATCTGCTCGCCAAAATCAGTTCGCTCGGAAAATCCCATCCGGCACGAATCGCCGCCGAGATCGAACTCGATGAAATTGACAGTGAAATTGATCGAGCGTCGGGAAATTTGATGGATTCGATGCGGAAAATGATTCTCGATCAAAGACGCAGCGAAGTGAAACGCACCAGAGAAGTTGAGGAAGGTTTGGAAAATGAAGTCGCCGCGCTCGCCTCGACCGCCAGCGAATTTTCCAAAGGTTTTCAGCAAGCGGTCAATCTCGGCTCGGACATTGACCGCTCGCGCAAACAACTCGATTCGGTTCAGGATCGGCTCGAATATCTCGGACTCGAAATGCAGGCTCCGGGATTTGTTCGCCTGTTTTCGCCCGCGCAGACACCGCTTGCGCCGTATAAAGGCGGCGGACGCAAAAAATATATGCTGATTATCGGTTTACTCGGCGTGTTTGCCGGTCTGGTGATTCCGGTGGCGATTGACTTTTTCGATCCGCGCATACGATTTGTCTCCGATCTCGAGAAACTTCTGAAACTGCCGTCACTCGGTTGGATTATCGAACGTTCAGACGAAGCGACCGCGACTCTCGCCGAAGATCAGACGATGCGTCTGGCGACGGCAATCGAACGCGATTATCACACGCACGGCACACAAACTTTCGTTCTGACAGGTGTAAAACCGAAAGCCGGCGTGACAACTCTAACGCTTGATCTGGCAAATGAACTTGCCAATATGGGCGTTCGCACGCTCGCCGTCGAAGCCAACGCGATGAATGCCGATCCGCGTTATCTTATTTCATACGACGATCTTTCCGGTGACAATGCGCTCGATAATGATGATTCTTCCGAAGGAAAAAGAACGGCGGCGCGTTTCGGGTTAGCCGGAATGCTGATCGCCGTCTCGGAAAATGATGAAGAAAAATCCGTCGTCGAAAATTCTATTAAAGGTTCGGAAGGCAAACTCCAGATCGGAGAACTCGGCACGCGCCGCCACTTGCCGCAGATTCACGGATTCAAAACTTTGTTGGAGGAAATCAAACAAACTTACGACGTGATTTTGATTGACGCGCCCGCGCTTCATCTATCGTCAGATACCGAATCATTGATCAACTCCGCCGACTGCGCTTTACTCGTCGTCGAAGCCGAAGCGGTCAGCAAAACGCAGGTTAAAACGGCTGTCGCGCATCTCGAACGTCTCGCGCCGAAAAGTTTCGGAACGATCTTGAATCGCGCTCACGTTCATAAAGGCGATACGCAGATGAAAAACATTTTGCGCGAATACGAAACCGGCGAACGTCCGCCCGTTCAATCGCGCCTGTCCAGACTTTTGTGGAATTAAAAAAGGAAATTTTATGAAAAAGACGCTCGTTTACGCACTGCACAGCGGAAATCTCTACGGCACGGAACTTATGGCTCTCGCCACCTGCGACGGTCTGCGCGATGAATACGACTGTCATATTTTCGCGCCCGAAGGTGCCGCGCTCGCCAAAGCGATGGATATGAATTTCAAAGCGCAGAGTTTTGAAGGCGCAATGGATTTCGCAAAAAAAATTCAACCGATTTTGCGGACGAACGATCAAGTTTTTTTTATCGCCACGGGACTGATTCATTCGCTCGCGCTGATCGTTTTGAATTTAATTTACCGCCGCAAAGTAAATCATTTGCATATCGTTCACGGCGGAACGGACGAACATTTAAGTTACGGGCGCAAGAGATATTTGAATTTTTTCAATGTTAAATTTGTCGCCGTTTCCGAGTTCGTTAAACAACGTCTGATCGCGCATCGCGTCCGCGAAAATAAAATCACGGTCGTTGAAAATTTTCTGCCGCCGGAGCGCGTCGAAAATTGTCCGAAGCGTTCGCCATTCGAGCAAACCGGAATTCAAAACGTCGCCGTTATTTCGCGCGTTGATCCGATCAAGAAAATTCATTTACTGCTTGACGCGCTCGACAACAGCGTAACGCTTCGCAAGATGAACTTTACCGTTTACGGAACTGGTTCGGAATTCGACGCGCTCAAAAAACGCGCGGCGGAAAATAATCCGAACGTAACATTTGCAGGTTATCGCAGCGATGTCGCCGAAGAATTGGCAAAGGCGGATTTATTGCTTCATCTGTGTCCCGAAGAGCCGTTCGGTTTGGCAATTATCGAAGCGTTTGCGGCTAAAGTTCCGGTTTTAGTGCCGGACAGCGGCGGCGCGGGTGCGCTCGTTACAGACACTTTCGACGGTTTTCATTTTCGCGCCGACAACTTGCGGGATTTGACGCAAAAACTTTCGCAGATCAGATTTATACTGCCGCACACGCTCAATTCAATCACGGAAAACGCACAGAACACGTTAAATAATAGATTTTCAGCTAAATCCTGTCTGGCAAATTACCGCTATTTACTTAATTCAAAAAAACTCGGCAAATATCAAAATATTCAAAAGGGAGCAGTAACAATACAGTGAAAATAACAACAGAGACGAACACAGAAACAACTTTAAAACCTACATTATCGGTCGTCATCATCGGCAGAAACGAAGGTGTGCGGCTTGTGCGCTGTATCGAATCGGTCAAAGCGATGAAGAATTTTAATGAAAAAGTTGAAATCATTTATGTTGATACCGCTTCGACCGACGGCAGTGCGGAAAAAGCTGAAAAACTCGGCGCAAAAGTCATTGTTCTCGAACCGCGGCGACCGACCGCCGCGCTCGGACGCAATGCCGGTTGGCGCGAAGCAAACGCGGCGTATGTTTTATTTCTCGACGGAGATACGATTCTTGATCCGCTGTTTGTCGAACGCGCGATGGAGGAATTCGACGATCCGCAAGTCGCCGTCGTTTTCGGTCATCGCCGCGAGATGTTTCCCGAAACTTCAATTTATAATCGCGTGCTTGATCTGGATTGGCTGTCGCCGGTCGGAAACGCGCTTTTCTGCGGCGGCGATGCGATTATGCGGCGGCGAATTCTGGAAGAATTTGACGGGTATAACGAAAATCTGATCGCGGGCGAAGAACCGGAAATGTGCCGCCGGATGCGTTTTGCAGGTTATCTGATTTCTCATATTGACGAGCCGATGACCAAACACGATCTGGCAATCAAACATTTTTCGCAATACTGGCGGCGGGCGACGCGCACAGGTTACGCTTACGCCGAAGTTTCGCACCGATTTCGTTATTCCGGTTTGCCTTTCTGGGAAGAAGACGTGCGGCGCAATATTACGCGGTCGGTCGCCTGGTTGTTGATATTTTTCGTCGGTTTGCTCGCTTCTTTAATAATGATTTCGCCGCTTCCCATTCTTGCCGCGCTGTTGCTCTTAATGATATTCAGTCTGCGTTCGGCTTATAAAATGAGTTGGAAATCATCAGATATTTTTACACTTTTACTTTACGGTGTTCACTCGCATTTTCAACATATTCCGATTTTCGTCGGACAGCTTCAGTATCACCGCGACCGCCGCCGCTTTCGCCAACGCGAACTTATTGAATATAAAGAAGCTTAAACAAAAATGAAAATTGAACGAAAAGAAATAATGCGCGTTCTTCTTGCCGCGTATCAATGCGCCGAAGGCGGCGGTTCGGTCTCGCAAATCGGATGGGAATGGTTTTCGCGTTTGTCGAAAAAAGCGCGTGTTACATTGATTACTCACGTCCGCAATCGTTCCGCGCTTGAAAAATCCGGCGTAACGCAGGAAAATTCCGACATCATTTTCATTGACACCGAATGGCTTGCCGCGCCGCTCTGGAAAATCGCCAACAAACTTTTTCCGAACAGCGAACACGCCGTTTTTCTGCTCGCGCAGGCTGATTTTTTCATATACGATTTTTTGGCGAAACGCGCGGCGAAAAAGCGACTTCAAACCGGAACGAAATTCGACATCGTTCAGGTCGTTACGCCGGTTTCGCCGTCCGCACCGACGACGCTTTACAAACTCGGAATTCCGCTTATCGTCGGACCGTTAAACGGCGGTTTGGAATCACCGAAAAATTTCCCCGAATTGATGAAAGCCGATTCGGCGTGGCTTTATCCGATCAAAAAATTGGGCAGAATTTTCGATTTTTTTATCGGTTCGACGCGCCGCGCCGCGCTGATTTTGACGGCGACCGAAAGCACTCTGAAAACTTTTCCCGAAAAATACCGTGCAAAATGCCGTGCGATGATTGAAAACGGCGTTGATCTCGATCTGTTCGAACCGACCGTCTGGCAGACATTTCCCGCCGGATCAAAAAACAAACCGCTCAAAATTCTCTTCGTCGGGCGTTTAATTCCCGCCAAAGCCGTTTCGCTTCTGCTTGAAGCGGTCAAAAAAGTCAGCGGCGAATTTGCCGTCGAACTGGAAATTATCGGCGACGGTCCGATGCGCGAAGAGTGGGAAAAAATGTCGAGAGAACTAAATCTGGACGGCATCGTCAACTTTCTCGGCAATAAATCTCTGTCACACATTGCCGCCGCGATGAAAAAATGCCACGTCTTCTGTCTGCCGTCGGTCAGAGAATCGGGCGGCGCGGTTTTGCTCGAAGCGATGGCGGCGGCGCGTCCGTTGGTCGCCGTCGCTTACGGCGGACCGAAGGAAATCGTTGACGAAAAAATCGGCACACCGATTGCAGCGGACGGAAGAGAAGCGGTGATAAATTCGCTCGCCGCCGCTTTCCGTGACGTTATTGCCAACCCGGAAAAATGGCAGCAGCGCGGAATCGAAGGAAGACGACGCGCCGAAAATTTTTACGGTTGGAGCGCGAAAATAAACGACGCACTCAAAATTTATCAATCGCTGCTGAAAACACGCCAAACCTCTGAATCTTCGGAAACTGAAAAAGAAGAAAGTTTAAGATGGATTACGAATTAGACGAAACTGAAAACGAGAAAAAAGCGCAGGACAAACTGTTGGCGAGAAATTTTTCTTTCGGCATCGGGTCAAAAGTTTTTTATATGGCGACGCGCCTTTTTCTGCCGCCGCTGACGCTCGTTTTCGTTTCGCTCGAAGAATACGGCATCTGGGCTTCGTGTTTTATAATTGTCGGTTATTTGGGAATGAGCGCGTTCGGCGTAACCAATGTTTACATTCGTTATACGGCGGAATATGCCGCGCGAAATGAAAATGAAAAAATCAGCGAACTCCTTTCAAGCGGACTTGCCGTAACAATTTCGATTTCGCTGCTTCTGCTCGCCGGTTTGTGGTTCGGTCTGCCTTATATCATCACGCTTTTTAAGATTTCGCCGGATTTGCGGCGCACCGCGTTTGTTTTGTTTTTCAGCGTTTCGGCGACATTTTTGTTCGATTTGACTTTCGGCGCATTCGCCTACGTTCTTCACGGTTTGCAGGAAATCGCCGCACAGACGAAAGTCTGGATTTTTACGTTTTGTCTGGAAGCGGTTTTGATCGTCGCATTTTTGTTCGCAGGTTTCGGCATTTATGCGCTGCTGATCGCTTTTGTTCTCCGTTATCTCGTTGCCACGGTCGCTTATGTCGTAATTTGTCGGCGTTATCTGCCGACGCTGAAAATTTCACCGAAATTAATCAGGCGCGACGCGCTCAAACTTTTTTACGGTTACGGCGCAGTCGTTCAATTTAACGGACTTTTGAGTATGATTTTATACTCGTCGGAAAAAGTTATCGCGGGGAGTTTGCTGGGCGTTCGGGCGACCGGACTTTTCGACATCGGAGAAAAATTTCCGGTAATGGCGAGTCAGGTTACGAGTTCGATGAATACTGCGCTTTTGCCCGCAATGTCAAATATGCAAAGCCGCAAATGGCGCGCGGAAGTTTCCAGAGTTTACATCGAAAGTTCGCGTCTGCAAAGTGTTTTAACGGGTTTGATGATGGGGTTTTTATGCGCTTTCGCCGCGCCTCTGATCACAATTTGGATGGGCGCGAAAGAAGAAATCGTTCTGGGCGCGGCGATTATGTCTATTTTTACTGTGCCGTATCAATTAAACGGTTTGACCGGACCGGCTTCGGCATTTCACCGCGGCGCAAACCGACCGTCGCGCGAAACTATCTATCCTGTTTCGCAGATCGTGATGCTTGCGCTTATCGTGCCGTCGGGCATATTTTTTTTCGGCACGAGCGTTTTGACAATCGCTTACACGGTCGCCGCCAGTATGATTTTAAGTTCTCTTTTTTACATTTTTTACAGCAACCGTTTCATTGAAGTTGCGCCGAAAAACTATATTCTCGGTGTGTTGTTGCCGGGAATTTTGCCGTATTTTACAGGTTTTGCCGTTTTTCTGGCGGCGCGTCCCGCGCTCGAATCATTCGCAGCGAACCGTCTGATTTTATTCGGCGCGGCAGCTTTTGCGGGTTTTCTTTATCTCGCGTTTAACATACTCGTTTTCTATAAATTCGCCCGCCCGGACGAACGCCGGAAAATTAACGCTTTTGCCGATAAAATTATCGAAAAAGTTTACCTGAAAAAAGTTGACCGCTTCGCAGCGCAAATCGAAAAAATATGAAAAACATTTTGCGAAAATTTTTTCGTTATATCGCCTTTCGTCACGGTCGGGCGAAGAGTTTTTATCTGAATTTCTGCCAACCGGACGGCGAAGAATGGGCGAACTTTTTGAAAAAAAGAAACGTGCTTTACCGAATCGGCGAAAATTGTTCCGTGCAGACGAATGTCACGATCACCGATCCGAAATACGTGCGGCTCGGCGATAACGTGCGGCTTTCGGGATGCACTTTGTTCGGTCACGACGGTTCGGTAAATATGATCAATCGCGCGTTCGGCTGGAAAATTGACCGCGTCGGAAAAATTGATATTAAAGACAATGTTTTCATCGGTCACGGCGCGATCATTTTGCCGAACGTAACTATCGGTCCGAGCGCGATTGTCGCCGCCGGTTCGGTCGTCAGCCGCGATGTGCCGGAAAATACGGTCGTCGGCGGAATTCCCGCCAAAAAAATTACCGAATTAGACAAGATAGCGGAAAAAATGCGCGAGCAAAGTTCCGAATTTCCGTGGATTGATTTGATCGAAAAACGCGACGGCGCATTTGATGCCGAACTTCAGCCGAAACTCGATCGTCTGCGTATCGCGCATTTTTGGGAGACGGCAAAAGGATGAATTTTGTCGCGCTTATTCCGGGTGTTCTCGCCGTTTTGTGGCTGACTAAAAAGTCGGCTTCCGAAACGTTTATTTCGCTCTATCTTCCGGTTTTGCTTGTTCTGCCGAATTATTACCGTTGTATGCTGCCCGGACTGCCGGATCCGACGATGAACGAAGCCGCAATCGTGCCGATTTTTGTCGTCTGGGTTTTGCGTCATTCAAATCAATGGAAATTCTCGTTTACCGATTTTCTGGTGTTCGGTTACGCTTTCTGCGTCGGTTACTCGGAATACTTGAACGCCGGTTATAACGAAGCGCAGAATTTGATGGTGGATATGATCTGTATGGTCGTGATGCCGTATATTCTGGCGAAATCGCTGATCGAACCGTTCGGCAAACGCGAGGAATTCGCTAAAAAAATGGTCTGGCTGATTTTTCTCGTTTCAGTTACCGCCGTTTACGAATTTAAATTCGGCGCAACGCCTTACCGTTTGATCTTAGACCGCTTTTTTCCGGGGCAGGGATTGGGTTGGGTAACGACTTTTCGCAACGGTTTCGCGCGCGTCGCCGGACCTTACGGACACGCGATCTTAGCCGGCGTGATTATTATTATCGGTTATCGTCTCGCCCGCTGGCTCGAATGGAGCGGCGCGTGGGAACCGCAGTTTTCCAAACTCAAAGGATTTAAAAAAATCTCAAAGGCGCAAATTATCACGCTCGGAATTTTAGCGGGAAGTATTATGACGGGCTGCCGCGGACCGTGGCTCGGCGGCATCGCGGCGGCGGTTGTCGTCGCTTTGGGTCGCACAAAAAAAAGAGTGTTGGGCGTAATTTTGGTTTTAAGCGCGATCGTTTTTGTCGGCATTCCGGCAACTGTCAGTTTCTGGGCGTATGCTTCGGTCGGTCGCGAAAACGCGAAAACGGATTCTCAGGAAACCGCCGCTTACCGAAAAGAATTGATGGACAAATACATCGGCATCGCGGTTGAACGCAGCGTCTGGGGTTGGGGAAGAAATACATATCCGAAAGTTCCCGGAATGCCTTCGATTGACAATTTTTACCTGCTCATTTCGCTGATGCACGGGTTGATTGCGCTCGCTTTTCTCGTCGGTCTTCATTTGTGGATGTTCGTCCGTCTTTTGATTCGCGGATTTTCTCTGCCGTCCGCGATTCCTTCTGGAAGTTCGCTCGCTTTCACATTTGCGGGAATTTATCTGGCTATTTTTATTTCCATCGCCACGGTTTATATGGGCGAACAGGTCGTTCACCTGTTATTTATTATTTCCGGCTGGGCGGAAGCGTATCTGCTGTCAAAACGTGAAGGATTAGGCAGAAACACGGACGAATCGGCGACAATTTCCGCGCCGACCGGACTTTATAATTTTCGTAGAGTTTTAACGTAAAAAAAATTATGAATAATGAAAAAATCAAACTCGCATATCTCGTCAGCCGTTATCCGGCAATTTCGCATACCTTTATTTTGCGCGAAATTCTGCACTTAAAAAAGAAAAATTTCGACATCGTAACGGCTTCGATTAACGCTCCCGACCGCCCGGATTCAGGTTTAACGGCGGAAGAACTGGCGGAATCAAAAGAGACATTTTACATTAAACGCGAAGGCGCAAAAGGCGCATTGAAAGCACACGCCGCGACGATTTTTCGCCAACCTCTTACTTATATAAAAGGTTTGTTCTACGCGCTTTCATTAAGCGGTGCGAATTTCAAGAAATTAATTTACAGCTTCTTTTATTTCGTCGAAGCCGTGATGCTCGGCGTATGGATGCGGGAAAATAACAGAAAACATCTGCACGTTCATTTCGCCACGCCCGCTTCGACCGTCGCGCTTGTCGCCAAACAAATTTTCGACATAAATTTCTCAATCACGGTTCACGGACCGGACGAATTTTACAACGTCGAAAGTTATCTTTTGAAAGAAAAGATCAATGAGGCGGAATTTATCTGCTGCATCGGAAATTACGCTCGCAGCCAGTTGATGCAGCTTTGTTCGCCGTCGCAGTGGCACAAATTCGAGATCACTCCGCTCGGCGTTGACGCGGAAAAATTCGCGCCGCGCCCTTTTAGAGAAAATCCCGAAATTTTTGAAATTATCTGCGTCGGAAGGCTGGTTCCCGTTAAAGGTCAGCACGTTTTACTCGCCGCCGTAAAAGATTTGCTCGCCGCCAAATATAATCTGCGTCTGCGTTTTGTCGGCGACGGACCCGACCGCGAATCTCTGGAGAAATACACCCGCGAAAATGCTCTGCAAAATAATGTGATGTTTGAAGGCGCGGTCAATCAAGATCGCATCCGCGAGCTTTACGCGAAAGCCGATGCGTTTGTGCTGGCAAGTTTCGCCGAAGGCATTCCGGTTGTATTGATGGAAGCGATGGCGATGGAAATACCGTGTGTCACAACGCGCATTACCGGCATTCCCGAACTAATTCGCCACAACACGGACGGAATTCTGGTCGCGCCGTCCGACGAAAAAGAACTCGCCGAAGCGATCAAAAAGCTGATTGATTCGCCCGAAATGCGCGCAGAAATCGGCAGAGCCGGACGCGAAAGAGTAATCGAAAAATATAATCTTGAGCGCAATACGAATTATCTCGGTGAAGTTTTTGAAAAACGTTTAACTCAAGCAAATCAAGAGTTTACAGAAATTTTTAACGCTTCATCAAAAGTCCTGCATAATTTTTCCGCGCCTTCGAAAACCTGAATTTAAAGAACGGCGATGATTATTAAAAGTTTAATAAGTGATTTTCACGCCGGTCAATGTTTCCAATAAATCCGTCGTGCGGCACGCTTTGTGCAAAATAAATCGTCGGTATTTACCGGAAACCTTCAAATACTTTGCCGTCAAAAATGCAAAAGATAGTTTTTACAAAAATCTTTTTTCTAATTCTTCTCATAATTTTCGCGTCAGCGTGTGGTTTGCCCGCGTCTTTTGAGAGTTTATTTAACTACGGCGATACAAGCGATAATTACCGGCGTTCATTTATCATCACGGACAAAATCGCCGTTTCCGGTGTCGAAAAAATCGGTTTGAATTTAGGTTTCGCAACTTCCTGGGGCGCGGAACAGTTAAACGCCAACATCGTCAAAAATCCCGGTTTTGAAGGAACGATTGACCGCGCCGTCGTGATTGTTAAAAATTCGTCGCCCGGAAATTTTTCCGATTCGGAAACATTTCTCGGAAGACCGGACAATTTCTGGGAAAATGCCGTTTTTGACGTCCGCACCGGACGATTTGCCGGACGCACGGGAAAAATAATTTCATCGCGCAGAATCGGCGCAAGCGGTCTGCCGGATTTTAGCGTTGACGATGCCGGATTAATGCTCGACGCAGGTGATGTCGTCGCCTTGACGCGCACCGATGATTCGGGAATTCCGGCGCGTTGGTGGATTGCGAAAGATTCGGAAAATCTTGTCGGCGTAAATAACGAAAACACGCGCCCGAACAGCGGCGGACGGCGTACGCTCGCGCTTTTGCCGCAAAACGGAAAATCCGCTTCGGTCAGTTCTTATTTTGATGCGATTGGCGAAAAAGCCGGAAAAATGCTGCCTGTCAACGGCGCGTGGCGTTTGTCGTTCTGGAGTTTGAGCAAAAACGGTAATGCGGAATTGAGTGTTTCTTTCGGACGACAAAATTCAACGCCTTTCGTGCGGAAAACCTTCGCGCCGAAAACGATCTGGAAACGGAATGTGTTCAATTTCAATGCTAAAGATATAGGCGCGAACGGAATTTTGGAACTCAATTTCAAAGCGTCCGGTGAAGCGGGCGAAATTTTGCTCGATGATGTCGAACTCTTTGCCATTCAGGACGAAAAAAGCGCGTTTCGCAGCGAAGTCATCAACGCTCTCAAAGAAATTCAGCCCGGTTTTCTGCGCGATTGGCAGGGACAATTGGGCGATACGATTGAGAATCGGTTGGCTGAAAGAAATGCCCGCCTAAGTGTGCGCGTGCGACCCGAAAATCTGGAAGCGGCGGATTTTTATTATTCGATTCCAGAATTTCTCGATTTGTGTGAGGAAATAAAAGCGAATCCGTGGCTCATCGTCCCGACGACGGCGAGCGATGCCGAACTCGAAAAATTGGGCGCGTATCTGTCGGAAAATAAAGACAGATTTTCCGAAATCATTGTCGAATTCGGCAACGAAAACTGGAATTCGATCTTTCGCGTCGCCGGGATTTCCGACGCGCAAAAACTCGGCGAAGCCGCGAATCGCGCGTTCGCCAAAATCCGCGACGGCGTGGGCAATTCAGAGCAACTGAAATTTGTCATCGGCGGTCAGCACGCCAACCCGGACGCGGCTCTGGATTTTATCGTCAATACGAAAAACGCCGACGTGCTGGCGGTCGCGCCGTATTTTCTCTACAAACTCGCCGATCAGACCGATACTTCCGAAAATCTCGACCAACTTTTTGCAGGCGACGGCGGACGTATGAAAAAAATTGCCGTCAAGACGCGCGAATTGAACAAAGATTTAGCGGTTTACGAGGTCAATCTGCACACGACGGGCGGCGGCGCGAAATCGTCCGACCGCGACGAAATTACGGCTGGCGCGGCGGCGGGAACCGCGCTCGCCAAAGTTTTGCTCGACAATCTGACGCTCGGCGTAAAACGGCAGTGCGTCTATACATTTACGGGTTTCGACGCGAAAACGGACGACGGAAAAAATGCCGTCAAACTCTGGGGAATTGTCCGCGATCTCGGCGAAACGAAACGTTTTCGTCCTCAAGGAATGGCTTTAATAATGCTGAATCGCGCGATAAAAGGTGATCTGAATGAAATTCCGGTCGAGGAAAATTCGGAGACCGACGTTTCGGTTTATGCTTTCAAAAATAAGGAAAAACGCTCGACGGCGATTGTGTCGAATGCGCCGCGTTCGAGGGAAGTTTCGCTGACATTTCCGCCTGATTCATTAAACAAAAAGGGAAATTTCAAACTTCTTTCGCTCGATGCGAAAAATCCGACTGACACGAATGAAACTGCGGAAAAAGTAAAAATTACCGAAGTGCCTTTTCAAATTCGCGGAAATGTTATCAGTTTTGAACTTAACCCTTACGGTTTCGCCGTTTTGCTGGACGAAAATTAAAATTTATGAAACTCGAATTTTTCAAATTATTATGGACTTTGCTCGGATGTGTCGCGCTTTTGCTGACGATTCCGGGAACGATCGAACTGATTTTCCTGACCGTCGGCGGAATAATGCCGCGCCGCAAACTTGTAGAAAAAGTTGACGAAAATTTTCGTCTCGCGGTTGTCGTTCCGGCACATAACGAAGCATCGAATATCGAAACTTGTCTGCAAAACCTTATCAAATTCGCCGACGAAAAAACCGCGATCATCGTTATCGCCGACAACTGCACGGACGAAACGGCAAGCGTCGCCGAAAAAACGGGCGCGCGGGTTTTGGTCAGAAATAATCCGGCGGAACGCGGCAAAGGTTACGCGCTCGATTTTGCATTTAACGAACTTTTGCCGGAAAATTTTGACGCTTATCTGGTGATTGACGCGGACACGATCGTTGCTCCGAATCTGTTTGACGAATCACGCCGCGCGTTTATTTCCGGTGCGGATGCGATTCAGTGCCGCTACACGGTCGCCAACGCGGATTCTTCGGTTCGGACTCGTCTGATGAATGTCGCGCTTCTTGCATTTAACGTTCTGCGACCGCGCGGTCGTGCATTTTTCGGAATTTCGTGCGGCATTTTGGGAAACGGTTTCGGTCTGCGCGCCGAAACTCTGCACGCCGTTCCATACAAAGCGCGTTCGGTCGTCGAAGATTTGGAATATCATCTCGATCTGATCCGCAAAGATTTCAAGGTTTCTTTTATAGACGCGGCGAGCGTTTACGGGGAAATGCCGGCTTCGGGCAAAGGCGTTAAAACACAGCGTTCGCGGTGGGAAGGCGGGCGTTTGCGAATGATTTGGGAATTTGCGCCGAAACTTTTCAGCGAAGTTTTGCGCGGTCGCTTTCGCCTGATCGAACCGCTTTTGGAGCTGCTACTTCTGCCGCTCGCTTTTCACGTCGCGCTGCTTTTTGTCGCGCTCGCACAGTTTAGTTTTGCGCTGCAATCGGCGGCGTTGTTATCGCTGGCGGTTGCCGCACTTCATATTTTGGCGGCGATTGCGGTCGGCGGCGGCGGTTTGAAAGATTTAGCCGCGCTTTTCGCTGCGCCGTTTTACATTTTGTGGAAATTAACGCTGCTGAAATCGCTCGTCAAATCCGCGCGAAGCGACAATGAATGGGTGAGAACCGCGCGCGTAAATCCGGGGAAAAATTATGATTAAAACCGATACAAAAATTAAAACCAGTAATATAAAAAACGCCTCGCCGGACGTTTCGGTCGTCATCGTCTCATTTAATACGCGAGAGTTGACGCGCGAATGTATCGAGGCTTTCGAGCGCGAAGCGGCGGGAGTAAATTACGAAATCATCGTCGTTGACAACGATTCAAAAGACGATTCGGCGGCGATGATCGAAAGCGAATTTCCGCACGTTCATTTAATTAAAAGCGATGTCAATCTCGGATTTGCGGGCGGCAACAATCGCGGTTTCGCCGTGGCAAAAGGTCGTTATATATTGCTTTTAAATACCGACGCATTTCTGAAACCGAACGCTTTGCAGACGGCATTGATAAAAATGGATGCGGACGAAGAAATCGGTCTCGGCGGCGCGAGATTGATCGGACGCGACGATTCGCCGCAGCCTTCGGCGCGAATGTTTCCTTCGCCGGTAAATGATTTTTTGATCCTGTCGGGATTGTCAGATCGTTTTCCGAAATCGAAATTTTTCGGACGACCGGACAGAACGTGGGCTGATGAAAACGAATCAGCGGAAGTTGATTGGGTTCCGGGCGCATTTGCTCTGATCCGGCGCGATGCGCTTGAAAAAATCGGTTATTTCGACGAAGATTTTTTTCTCTATTACGAAGAAGTTGATCTGTGCCGCCGTCTAAAAAATGCGGGTTACAAAGTTTTATACTGGGCGGACGTTTGCTGTATTCACATCGGCGGCGAATCTTCAAAAACTCTGACGCATTTGTCGCTGTCGAAATCCGGTTCGCAGCTTACGCTCTGGCGCGTTCGTTCCGCAATGCTTTATTACCGGAAACATCACGGCGCACTCGGCGCGTGGATTGCGTGTCAGATCGAAAAAAACTGGCACGCTTTGCGCGCTTTTAAAAATTCGCTTCGCGCACCGGAAAACGAAAAAACAGATGCTTCAAAGGCGATGATCGAAACAATCGAACGCGCGTGGCGCGAAACGAACGGCGGCAAAATTTCGCCCGCACGTCCGTGGTGAGTTTATAAAATTATGTTTGAATTAATTAGGGAAGATTGGCAGACTTACGACCGCGATATTCAGCGGCAGGGATTTTGGGTAATGGCAGTTTACCGCTTCGGACGCTGGCGTTACACGATTAAAAATTCATTTCTAAGAAAGATTTTTTCTTTTATTTACCGCGTGCTGAAACTTTTGAGCCAGATTTTGACGGGCATTGATCTGCCGTGCGAAGCGACGGTCGGAAGGCGTTTCTGCATCGAGCATTTCGGCGGCATAATTGTCAGCGGCGACGCGGTGATCGGCGATGATGTAACGATTCGCAACGGCGTAACGATCGGACTTCGACGCAAAGGTGTGCGCGGTGCGCCGGTGATCGGCGACGGCGTGGACATCGGTGCGGGCGCAGTTATTTTGGGCGAAATCAATATCGGCGACGGCGCGGCAATCGGCGCGAACGCCGTCGTTTTACAAGATGTTCCGCCCGGTTCCATCGCGGTCGGAGTTCCAGCGGTCATCAAACCGCGACAAAAGAAATCGCCAATTAACACCGAAATTCCTCTTGCGGCTTGAACAAATAAAAATTGCTGTCCAAAAAATTAGAACGAAAAAAAAGGCTCGGGCAAATTTGCCCGAGCCTTTTTTTAATTGTTTCAAATGATCTCAACCGATTGATTTAACGTTCCAGATGTCGCTTGCGTATTGGCGGATCGTGCGGTCGCTGGAGAATTTGCCGCTGCCTGCAACATTGAGAATGGCTTTCCGCGTCCAATTTGCCTGATCGGCGTATTCATTTACCGCACGTTTTTGCGCGTCGAGGTATGATTGGAAATCTGCGAGGTGAAAATACGCTTCATTCGGCGCGAGCAAAAATTCGACGAGCGATTTGAACGCGCCCGGTTCGTTCGGACAAAATTCGTTCGAGCCGATCATTTTCAGCACACGGCGTATGCGCCAGTTCGGTTTGTAAATTTCTTCGGGCAGATAATCGCCGCGCTGTTTGTATTCAAGAATTTCGTCGGTTTTGAGACCGAAAATAAAAATATTTTCCGCACCGACTTCTTCTAAAATTTCCACGTTCGCGCCGTCCAGAGTTCCGATGGTGAGCGCGCCGTTAAGCGCAAATTTCATATTTCCGGTGCCGCTCGCTTCCATTCCCGCGGTCGAAATCTGTTCGCTCAGATCAGCGGCGGGAATTATTTTTTCCGCGAGCGAAACGCGGTAATCGGGAATAAACGCCACTTTGAAACGACCGTCACAGCGGCGGTCATTATTAATTTTCGCGGCGACGTGATTGATAAATTTGATGATAAGTTTTGCCGCCGCATATTCCGGCGCGGCTTTGCCCGCGAAAATAAAAGTGCGCGGCGCGGGCGGAGCAACATCGTCTTCGATCAGACAGAGATATTCATCAACGATGTGCAAGGCTTTTAAAAGCTGTCGTTTGTATTCGTGAATACGTTTCGCCTGCACGTCGAACATTGATTCGACATCAACTTTTATGCCGTTCGTCTTGTAAATTACGCCCGCAAGTTTGAGTTTATTCGCCTGTTTTATTTCATAGAAACGTCTCTGAAATTCGCTGTCGCCGGCGAAATTTTCCAATTCCCGCAAATGTTCCAAATTAGTGATCCAATCATCGCCGATTTTTTCGGTAATCAAATCGGCAAGGCGCGGATTTGCCTTTAAAAGCCAGCGGCGCGGGGTTACGCCGTTTGTTTTATTGTTAAATTTTTCCGGGAAAATTTCGTAGAAATCAGGCACGAGCGTTTTTTTAACGAGTTCCGAATGCAGCGCGGACACGCCGTTGACCGAATGACTGCCGACGATGGCGAGATTTCCCATCTCGATTTGTTTGTTTTTAATAATCGAAACGCGCTTGGTTTTAGCTTTATCAGTAGGGAAAACGGCGGCGACCTTTTCGAGAAAACGGCGATTGATCTCACGAATAATTTGCAGATGACGCGGCAGAACTTTTTCAAATAATGCGACCGACCATTTTTCGAGAGCTTCGGGCATCAATGTATGATTCGTATAAGCGAGAGTTTTTTCGGTGATTTCCCGAGCTGTTTCCCATTCGAGACTTTTTTCGTCAACGAGCAGACGCATCAGTTCGGCGACCGCAATCGCCGGATGTGTGTCGTTTAACTGAATCGCCGCCCGTTTCGGAAATTCGGCGTAATCGTCGTGTTTTTCTTCAAATTTGCGCGTGATGTCGCGCAGAGCGCAAGCGGTGAAAAAGTATTCCTGGACGAGCCGAAGTTCTTTGCCCGCCGCGAACGAATCCGCCGGATATAAAACTTTCGAGATTTTTTCCGTTTCGATTTTCTGCGAAACGGCGCGAAGATAATCGCCTCTGTTAAAAATTCCGATGTCGAATTCTTCGGAACTGCGTGCTGTGAAAAGCCGCAGACGATTAACGGTTTTGCCGCCGTAACCCGCGATCGGCAAATCGTGCGGCACGCCGACGATGATTCGCCAGTCCGTCCACATCGGATTATAATCGCCGGTGCGGTCGGCGGCGTGATCAATTTTGCCGTAAACCGGAATGAGACACGCTTCGTCGGCGCGTTCGATCAGCCACGGCGACGAATCGCGCTGCCAATTGTCGGGATGTTCGCGCTGTTCTCCGTTTTCGAAAGTCTGGCGAAACAGACCGAATTCGTAGTTGATGCCGTAACCTGTCGCGGGCATATCGAGCGTGGCGAGCGAATCTAAAAAACACGCCGCCAGACGACCGAGTCCGCCGTTGCCGAGCGCGGCATCGGGTTCTACGGCGGACAAATCTTCAAGATTGAAATCCATCATACCGAGCATATCGCGGCAAATGTCCAGCATTCCGAGATTTATCAAATTGTTGCCGAGCGCGCGTCCCATCAGAAATTCCATCGAAAGATAATTTACGCGCTTGGCATCTACGACATCGAAACGGGCATCAGTTTCGATCATTCGGTCAATCATCTTTTCGCGCACGGTTGCGGCAAGAGCTTTGTAAATATCAGCGTTTGATGCTGTTTTCCAGTTTTTACCGAAAGTGTAATGCAGATGCCGCCGCAGGGATTTCTGCAAATCGGCGGCTTCATCGAGAATCGTTGTCCAACCGTTTACGTCGTTTGATTTCGGATGCGAAGTTTTAGTTACATTTTGAATAAGCATTTTTCTCCTTGTTTGAGTTTGATAATTTTATAGATTTAAAAGATGCGGTCTGCGCCGTAAATTTCTCTCGTTGAACTGACGGCGGTGTGCGGCGAATATGTGTAAGAGCCGAAGCCGGAATAAATTTTGCGATACTCGCCGCTTTTGATTCGTTCGAGCCACGTTTTGTTATTCAGATACCATTCGACTGTTTTGGAAAGACCGCTTTTCCAGGTTTCTTTTGGTTTCCATCCGAGTTCACCTTCAGTTTTCGTCGCGTCAATCGCATAACGACGGTCGTGTCCGCGGCGGTCGGTAACAAATTCGATCAAATCGTGTGGTTTTCCTAAAATATCGAGAATTGATTTAACAACTTCGAGATTGCGCCGCTCGTTACGCGCACCGATATTAAATATATCGCCGGATTTTCCCTTTAAAAACGCGGCTAAAATCGCGCGGCAGTGATCTTCGACAAAAATCCAGTCGCGCACATTGCGTCCGTCGCCGTAAACCGGAATCGGTTTTTCATCGAGCGCGTTGGCGATCAGAAGCGGGATCAATTTTTCGGGAAACTGACGCGGTCCGTAATTGTTGCCGCATCGCGTAATGATCGTGTCCATTTCAAATGTTTCGCGGGCGGCGCGAACTAAATGTTCGGCGGCGGCTTTTGATGCGGCGTATGGCGAATTCGGTGCGAATTTTGAGTTTTCCGTAAAAAATGCCGAGTCGTCGTCGGGCAGACTGCCCATCACTTCATCGGTCGAAATTTGAACGAAACGCCGGACATTGTATCTTCGCGCGGCATCGAGCAAAACCTGAGTTCCCATCACATTCGTTTTGATAAAAGCATCTGCCGAAGCGATTGAACGGTCAACGTGCGACTCGGCGGCAAAGTTGATTACCGCATCGAAACCTTCACTTAAAACTTGACTGACGGCTGATCTGTCGGTGATGTTTCCGTAAACAAACCGGTAGCGTTTATCTTTTATATCGGCGAGATTGTCGGGATTTCCCGCATAACTCATAGCGTCGAAATTAACGATTTTATATTCGGGCAGTTCTTCGAGAACGAGACGGATAAACGCGGAACCGATAAAGCCTGCGCCGCCGGTAACAAGGAGTTTTTTCATAATTTTTATTGTTTTTGAAATTGCTGAAAATCAGCTTTTGGTTAAATTGAACGAGTACCTTACGTCTGACTTGTCAGGTATTCGCCCGGAACCAGATCAACAGCCGATTCAAACGAAAAATCTATTGGGAAATCATCCTCGGCACAAAAAAGCGTCATCGGAACATTACCGGAATTCTGACAGTAATATTGAATGCCGTGCGGGAGTTTTATGGTCTTTGGAACTTCATTACTCAAATAAAGCGTCGTGATATTACCAAAGGTCGCAGAATTCTCTCGCAGATCACGCAAACGAAGTTTACAAGTTGAATTTTTTACTACGTAAAATAATTTCGGTTTATTAATATCGTCTGACGGATTAATCTCAATTAGTGCCGATACTTTCGGCACATCATTATTCGAGGTGTCGGCGGCGGCGGAAAATTTATTATTTAAATTATAATTTACAGCAGGATTGCTGAAATCATTGACGATTACATCGGAAATATTGGTTGTCATTTTTATTTAGTTTAATTAATCGTAAAATTTGTATTAAATCGCAATCAACAAGACTGCACCAGTATTATGGAAGAATCAGAAGTAAACCATTAAGGTTCGTGCTGATGTTCCGATCATTTTTTTAATCTTTCATTAAAATAGTTTTTTCTTAACAGTTAAATTTTAATTTCGCTCAAATTGTGACATTTGAGTTCGCTTTTTGATTGGCAAGCCGCGTTCCAAAAAAAAAGAAGTGCTTTCTCATTAATCCGAGCCAATAAAATCGGTATTTTTTGCGAAATACGGAAATTAAAGTGTGATGTGGCAAAACGGTTGGCACAATTAACGTTTGGTAAAAAAGACCACACGCCCGGAGATTTAAAACCCGATATTTTTGATTAAACTCCTGTAAACATAACGCCCGCCGACCGATAACAGAATGGCATTAGGATTGCACAACTGTTAATTGTGTGGGCAAGTCAACAATTAACATCGCTCGCTTTTAGAAAATCTTTAAAGGAAAAATTATGATTTTGGATGGAACAAGCGAATTGGAAAATCGAGACAGCATTCTCAGCGAGTTGGAAAAACGGTTTTCCGACGGAGATAATGCGTTCAGTCGGCGTTCGGCGCGTTTTCTTTTTAAGAAATATAGTTGGCTGATCGTTGTCGGCGGCGCGAAAATACTAAAACGGGGAATTGATATTTTCGTGTCCGCTTCAATGCTGGTTGCGCTGATGCCGCTTTTTGCGATGATCGCTCTCGCCGTCAAATTAACCGACGGCGGCGCAGTTTTATTCTGGCAGACGCGCGTCGGTTTGTGGGGCAGGGAATTTCCGTTTCCCAAATTTCGCTCGATGGTTGCCGACGCGGAAAAAATCAAAGACAAATTGTTGGCGCAAAATCAGCACGCATCGGTGAGCGGAGTTACTTTTAAGATGAAAGACGACCCGCGAATCACCTGGATCGGAAAAATCATCCGCAAATTCAGTCTCGACGAACTTCCGCAATTATGGTGCGTCTTAAAAGGCGATATGTCGCTCGTCGGACCGCGTCCGCCGGTGCCGCGCGAAGTCGCGCTTTACACGCTCGCCGACCGTCGCCGTCTGAATGTTACGCCCGGTTTAACGTGCATCTGGCAAGTTTCCGGCAGAAGCGAAATTCCATTTCCCGAACAAGTCAAACTCGACGTGCAGTATATCGAAAGCCAAAGCGTTTGGTTTGACGTTTTGCTGCTGCTCAAAACGATTCCGGCGGTTTTGTTCGGCAAAGGAGCATACTAGAAAAAAAGGATTTATGAAAACTTTGGAGTCGAAAGAAAGCCTGAGAGCCGAGTTTTATCAACGCTTTTCCGATCAAGGCGTAATGAAAAGTCGCCTGAAAAAAACGGTTCGCGGAAATTACAGCAGATTTCTAAAAACATTCGCGGAAATCGGCAAACGCCTTTTCGATTTTTTTCTTGCCGCCTTTTTGATTTTTCTCGCAACACCTCTTTTTTTAATCGCTTCGGCGGCATTGCCGCGCGGTGAAAAGCGTCTGCTTCGTTCATTGCGGGTCGGTCGTTACGCGGAATTTTTTCCGCTTTTCTCGTTTAATTTTCGGGAAAATGCGTTGGGGCGCATTTTGAAGAAATTTCATTTTGACAAATTACCCGTTCTTTTTAATATTTTAAGCGGCGATATGTCTTTCGTCGGACCGCGTGCCGTCGCGCCGGAACAATTAAATCTACGCGAAAAAATGGCGCGTCGGCGCACGGATGCGCGTCCCGGTTTATTATGTCTGTGGTGGATTCGCCGCCGCGCCAATATTGATTACGGTTCGGAGTTTGAATCGGATGCCGAATATATCAATAATTACGGAGTTTTAAACGATCTCGGCATTGCCGCCCGCGCCGTTCCGACAATTTTTTACGGCGGAACAGATAACGCGCCCGCGCCCGATAAAATCAATCTTCTGGGCATTCCGGTCTGCAATACGACGATGACCGAAGCCGTTGAAATAATCGCCGCACAGCTCGACGCAGTTGACGCGAAACAATTCTGTTTCGTCAACGCCGACTGCGCCAACATTGCCGCCAAAAACGATAGCTACAAGCAGGTATTAAATTCCGCCGGATATGTTTTCGCCGACGGCATCGGAATGAAACTCGCCGGAAAAATGCTCAGAACGGGCATCAAACAAAACGTCAACGGAACCGATCTTTTTCCACGACTCTGCGAAAATCTGGCGGATTCGGAAAAACGTCTTTTCCTGCTTGGCGCGAAACCCGAAATCGCTGACGCTGTGCGTGATTGGGCGGTCGAAAATTACCCCGGAATAATCATCTGCGGCACGCGGCACGGATATTTTTCCGCCGCTGAAGAACCGGAAGTTATCAATCAAATCAACGAATCACGCGCCGATCTGCTGTTGGTCGCTTTCGGCGCACCGCGCCAAGATATTTGGATCGCCGGAAATTTGTCAAAGCTGAACATCAAAGCGGCGATTGGTGTCGGCGGTTTATTTGATTATTATTCCGGGCGAATTCCGCGCGCTCCGCAATGGCTGCGCGAAATGGGATTTGAGTGGTTTTTCCGATTTTACCAGGAACCGCGCCGAATGTGGCGGCGTTATTTCGTCGGAAATTTTGAATTTCTAATTCGGATCGGTATCGAAAAACTATTTAAAAAACAAACTTAATATTTTCAGTCTCAAAACTTTCATTTTCTTAATATCCTTTAAAATAAAATATTCAGTAAATGTTTTATTTACTTCATTTTTCACATCATTTTCGGAAATTTAAGTTTATTTTTAAACAATAACGCAAATTATGCGGCAAAAAAATCATTTACTAAATGACGTAAAAATGTAAAAATAGAATAAGTTTTGGTGATTCCCTGTAAAAGCACCAAAATTCCCCTTATTTTCGCCGCTCCCAAACTCGAAAAACTTTTATAAAGCGAGTCGGCATAACATTATGAAACAAATACTGATCGTAGATGACGAGCGCAGCACTCTCAATTTGTTACGCACTATTCTTTCTTCACAGGGTTGGCAAATCGAGACAGCTTTGACTCCCGAACGTGCTAAAGAATTAGCGGGACAGGAAAATTTCGATTTAATCATCAGCGATATTAATTTACAAGCGGATGAGACCGGAATTGATCTGTTGCGCGAACTGCGCGACAACTCACCGATTGTTTTAATAACCGGCACCGGAACGCTCGAAACTACATTTGAAGCCTCACGCGAAGGCGCGTGGGACATTATTGCCAAACCTTTCAATATAGACGAAGTGATCGCTACCGTGCGTCGAGTGCTAGATGATAATGCCGATGATGCGAATGACGACGATGCGGACGAAATGGAGATAAAAATCTCAAAGACAGGTCTGCTTGGTCGTTCGCCCGCAATGCTGACGCTTTTTAAGAAAATCGTCCGTGTCGCTGATGCTCGCAGCACCGTTTTGATCTACGGCGAATCCGGCACAGGTAAGGAACTCGTCGCCCGCGCTCTGCACAAATACAGTAAACGTGCCGATTTGCCGTTTATTGCCGTCAATTGCGGTGCTTTAACCGAAACTCTGCTGGAATCGGAATTGTTCGGTCATACGCGAGGCTCATTTACGGGTGCGACGGCTGATCGGCGCGGACTTTGGGAAGCCGCCGGAAACGGCACACTATTTTTAGATGAGATCGGCGAAACTTCGCCAGCGATGCAAGTTAAGCTACTGCGCGCCTTGCAGGAACAGGAAATCAGGCGCGTCGGCGCGTCGAATCCGACTAAAGTCAACGCGCGCGTCGTTGCCGCAACCAACCGCGATCTTGAAGAAGAAGTAAAAGAAGGTCGCTTTCGGGAAGATTTATTTTATCGCTTGGATGTCGTCAAACTGCGTCTTCCGCCGTTGCGCGAACGTCGTTCGGATATTCCGCTGCTCGCCGATAGTTTTTTATGCAGAGCATCGAACAATGCCGGACGGAAATTAAAATTCGCGCCGGAAACGGTAAAAATATTTGGCGCGCACGATTGGCAGGGAAATGTCCGCGAACTCGAAACGGCAATCGAATATGCCGCGCTCAACACGCTTTCCAATACGATCACGCCGGAAGATTTACCTGCTCGTCTTCAATCTGAAGAAATTCGCTCACGCGCCGAATCTCAGCGTTCATCGCTGACGGATTTGTATGCAGATTTCCCGTCGCTCGACGAACTCGAACGTCGTTATTTGATATATCTTCTCGATGCTCTGGGCGGAAATCGAACGCGAGCGGCGGAAATACTTCACATTAACCGACGAACGCTCTACCGGATGGCGGATCGTTTCGGTATTGATTTTGACAATGATATTTAAAATTACATTTTCCCGGCGCGATGAAATTGAATTTTTCGCTCAAATGCCGAGCCGAATATTTGCCATCCGCAATATGGAAATAAAAAAAACGAATGACTTGAAGATTTAATACTTCTCGTTTGATTTAATAAAAAAAATGAATTCTCCCAATCGAAAAATTTTACTTATTAATGAACCTTCCCGAAAATGCAATGTGTTACAGCAGTTATTAAAGGAAGAATCCGAACCTGAATTTTTGATCGCCGAAGCGGCAAACGCTAAAAGTGCAATTGAACTGCTCGGTGACGGAGAATTTGATTGCGTGTTGTTTAGTTCGGCTTTTACCGAATCAACGGGTTTACAAATTCTAGATGAAATCAAGCGCGAAAGCGGCACGGATAATTTGCCGTTTATCGTCTTGAGCGATTCTCCGTCTGCCGCCGATGCCGTTCGTGTCTTTAACAGCGGCGCACACGATTATTTATCAAAACGCGGCTTGAAAAAAGCCGAGTTATGCCGCGCTATTGATTGTGCAGGTAAAAAAAAGAGTTCGCTTTCTAAAAAACAGCTTAATAAATTACAATCCCGACATTTCGCCGCCATCATCGAATCGTCAGAAGATGCCATTATCAGCAAAGATTTCAGCGGCAACATTTTGAGTTGGAATAAAGGTGCTGAAAATCTGTTCGGTTATAAATCCGGCGAAGCCGTCGGAAAAAATATTTTGATGCTTTTCCCGACGGAACTCAAAGCGGAAGAAAAGACGATTCTGGAAAAAATCAAACGCGCCGAACGCATCAGCCCTTACGAAACCGTCAGATTACATAAAGACGGCACGGAAGTGCCGATTTCGCTGAGTGTTTCACCGATCAAAAACGAGGCGGGAAAGATCGTTGCGATTTCAGAGATCGCCCGCGACATCAAAGAACAGCGGCAGCAGGAGAAAAAAATCGAAGAATCGAACGAAGATTTTCAAGCACTCGTTGAAGCGACGACGCAGCACGTATGGACGCTCGATGAAGAAAATAATTCAAACGGATTTCGGACGTGGTGGATGGAATTTACCGGACAGACTGAAGAGGAGACGAAAAATTTCGGCTGGCTGAATGCCGTTCACCCCGATGACCGCGAAAAAATTCGCACCGCCTGGCTCAAAGCAACGTCGGAACTTAGTGTTCTAAACAAAGTTTATCGTTTGAGAAAAGTTTCGGGCGAATATGTTTATCACGCCGTGCGCGGCGTTCCGGTGTTTGATCAAAATAATCAATTTCGCAAATGGATCGGAACATTCACCGACATCAACGAGCGTAAACTCGTCGAGGAAAAGTTCCGTCAAAGCGAGGCGCGTTTGCAACTATCGCAGGAAGCGGCGCGCATCGCCACCTGGGAATGGAATGTCAGTTCCGGTAAGGTCAACTGGTCGGACTATATGTGGAAATTGATCGGGCTTGAACCGGGAACGATTGACGAGGATTTTAACGAATGGAGAAATTTTGTTAACATTTCGGATTTAAAAAACATCGAAAATAAAATCAAATCTGCAATGCGGCACGGTGATAATCTGGACTTGGAATATCGGCTTCATCCCGCAAATGGCGGAATGCTTTGGATCGCGGCACGCGGTCGGCTGATTCGTAACGAAGAAGGCAGAGTCGAGCGAATAATTGGTGTTAATATAGATATTACGGAAAGAAAGCAAGCCGAAGAAAAACTGCACAAAAGCGAAGAAAATCTGCGGCAGGCGCAAAAACTCGAATCTATCGGAAGACTCGCGGGCGGCATCGCGCACGATTTCAATAATATGCTGACGGCAATAAACGGTCACAGTGATCTGCTGCTGCGTAGTCTTGAACCGGAAGATCCGATTCGAAACAGCATCGAAGAAATCAGAAACGCAGGCGAGCGTTCGACTTCTCTGACGCGCCAACTTTTGGCATTCAGCCGCCGCCAAATGCTGTGTCCTGAAATTATTGATTTAAGCCTCATCATCAAGGAAACAATCGGCTTATTAAAACGGCTCATCGGCGAAGACATTCAGATTATGCAGGTGATGCCGCCCGATCTCTGTTACATTGAAGCCGATCCCGGTCAGATTTCGCAGGTAATTATGAATCTTATCGTCAACGCCCGCGACGCGATGCCGGACGGCGGAACAATTTTGATTGAAACGGAAAGCGTTTTTCTCGATGAAAAAACTATCAAAAACGGTGAAGAAATCATTTCGGGAAATTACATTCAGCTGACGGTAAGCGATAGCGGCGTGGGAATCAACGCTGAAAATTTCGATCGTATTTTTGAACCGTTTTATACAACCAAAGAAGCCGGAAAAGGCACAGGTCTCGGTTTGTCCACCGTTTACGGGATCGTTAAACAATCGAACGGTTTTATTGATGTTATCAGCAAAGTGGGGAGAGGAACGACATTTGAAATTTATCTGCCGTGCGTAACGGGGGAAGTTGATACGGTTTCCGAACCTGATTTATTGTCCGAACTGCCGAACGGCAGCGGCAAAATTCTGCTGGTTGAAGATGAACATATCGTGCGCCGTCTTTCACTCACAATTTTAGAATCCTGCGGCTATGAAGTTATTGAAGCGCGCAACGGCAAAAAAGCTTTGGAAATCTGCAGAAAACATAACTTCGAATTTGATTTGCTGATTACCGATCTGGTTATGCCGGAAATGGGCGGCATCGAATTGGCGCAGATTATTTCGGAATCCGCGCCCGAAATGCAGATTTTATTTACTTCCGGCTACATCGAAGATTACAAAAATAAAATTCCGATAATTGACGGACAAACCGCTTTTATTCAAAAACCTTTTACTCCCGAAACACTTATCGGAAATGCGAAAGATTTAATCAGCAAAAGAAAATTATAAATGAATTACTGATGATTTTTTTAACTGTTGAAGATTATTTTTAACATTTGATTCAAATAAAACGGTTTATAGAAAGTTTTCGCCCAAATTATTTGTATTATTTGTTCAAAAATAACCCGATTGAAATTTAGATTTTACCGTCGCATTGTGGCAGATAGACTCGTTGTTTCAAATTCAATGTAAAACAACCACACATCGCCGCATTAATTTGTTTAATCTAAAGTTGTTTTTGTCCTTTTTTGAAAGGTAAATATGCTCTTTTGCAGAAAATCGAAATAATGGCATTCGGCTTGCAATTAAACCAATGATGAAAGTTTTAATTTTGATCTTTTAACTCTTCACAGTTTACCGGGATCATAAGACTCTTAAAAAATAATTCAGGCACAGAAAATTTATGAGAACAATAATATTTACCGCCGGAACACTCTCGGATACCGATCTCGAATTTGAAAATTTACCGGGCGAACTGTTGCCGTTAATAGACCGCCCGTTCATTCAGCACGTCGTCGAAAATCTGATCGAAGCGGGCATCAGGAAATTTGATTTTATAATGTGCCGCCATCCGGAAAAATTTGAAAAACTTTTCGGCGACGGCACACGCTGGGGATGCGAATTTAAATTTCATCTGACGCGCCGCGTTGCCGAAACTTCTAATGTTTTGCGTGCGCTTGCACTAACGGCTGAATCATCGGACGAAAAGTTTCTGCCGGTCAGAGCCGACCGATTTTCGGCATTTAGTGCGGAGATGCCTTCAACAGACGCTTTTGCCGGATTGGAAAAAATGGCAATTAGTGCCGATACGCTCAGTGATTCCGAATTAAAACTAGAAAGCCTTTTCGACAAACCGCAAATTCCCGCAAAAGACGATCAAAATTCAACCCCGAATTTTTACAGCGCGGAAAACTGCGCCGCGCTTCTTAACGCGCAGAAAAAGTTTTTCGCCGCGAATGCTCCGCGAGATTTACTGACGGCGCGTGAAATCGAGCGCGGTGTGTGGTTTGCGCGCAACGTCAGTCTTCATCCGACGGCGAAGATTAACGCGCCGGTTTTTATTGGCGAAAATTGTCGAATTGCCGCCGATGCCGAGGTCGGACCAAATGCCGTTCTCGGGGCAAACTGTCTGATCGAAAAAAAATGTGCAATCAATAATTCGCTCGTTTTGGCGGACAGTTACGTCGGCGAAAATCTGGAAGTCGCCGATTCACTGCTCGGCGGCGGCAAAATAATTAACACGCGGCTCGGCGCGGAGATCGAAATTCCCGATCAATTTATTCTCGGCAGTCTGCGTGAACGGGAGATAAAACGATTTTTCGTCAACTTTTTGTCGCGTTTCGCCGCCTTTTTTCTTTTACTGTTCTCTCTGCCGGTTTTGATTTTTACATTTATCTGGCTGAAAATCACGCGGCGCGGCGGGCGCGTTATGCAGGCGCGGGAAACCGTTCTTCTGCCGACAAATAAAAAAGGAAATCGCTTGCAAACTTTTCGGCGTTTTGATTTTTCGACTGCGGAAACGACACATAATTGGGAAACCGGAGATTGGCGCGAAATTTTCCTGAAAATTCTCCCCGCACTTATAAATGTTGCGCGCGGCGAAATGCGCTTTGTCGGAGTAAGACCGCTAGATCGTGAGCAAGTCGCCGCGCTTCCTGCCGATTGGCGCGAGTTTTACGTGTCTTCGAAAACCGGAATTATTACCGAAGCATTTGTTTTCGGCGGCGCATCGGTAACAAGCGATGACCGTTATCTTTCCGAATCGGTTTACGCGGTCTCGGCTGATTGGCGAACGGATCTAAAAATTCTCCGGTCATACATCAAAAATTTTTCACGCAACTATTTTTCTCGCTCGCCGCGTTTTACAAACGCCGAAAAGAAAATGAAACTGAAACACAATTAATACTCATAAAATCATTCAAAAATGCAGTTTTAATAAAATAATTTTATGAAATTGGCAAAAATTAAATGACGGACGGCGAAAAATTCAAAATGCTGCGCGAATGTATTGTTCCCGACATCGAACCGGAACAATCGTTCGGTTGTCTGACAATGATCGCCGCGCAAATCTGCGGCGCGGACGGCGCGGCTGTCGGCATTTTCGACGGCGATCATATTTTGTTCAAATCTAAATATGGATCACTTGAACCGGAGGTCGGCATAAATCATTTGTTTTCCGCCGAAGACTTTGAAAACAAAGATTTCTTGGTGATCGAAGACATATCTGCTGATGAACGCTTTGGCGGAAATTCTCAAGTCGGCGAATCAAAAGCGGCAATTCGGTTTTACGCTGCAATTCCAATTAACAATTCAGAAGGCGACACGTTCGGCGCACTTTGTGTCTATGACGCGCAGCCAAAATTTCTGGACGAAAAACAAAAACAATCGCTCGTCGCGCTCGCTCATCAAGTAGAATTCCAATTTCAAATGCGCCGCAAATTATGCGATGCCGAAGTTTCGGTCGAACAACTTGAAAAATCCGGTTCGGAACTTGCTGAAAGCCATTCCCGATATTTCAACGTCGTCGAAAAACTCAAGGAAGTTATTTTCCAAACCGACACCGACGGCGCGTTTACATTGCTTAATCCGGCGTGGCGGCAAATTACGGGATTTTCCATTGAGGAAACGATCGGCAAAGTCTCGGTAAATTACGTGCATCCGTCCGACCGAAATTACGGCGGGCGAATTTTTCAGTCAATAATCAGCGGAAACCTGGAGTTCTGCCGCGAGGAATCACGTGTCTTGACAAGTGATGGTAATTTTCGCTGGGTTGAAATTTTTGCTCAACCGACGCGCTCAGAGACGGGCGAGATTATCGGCGTTTCGGGAATCTTTGGCGACATTACGGAACGTAAACGGACTGAAAACGCGCTGCTTAAAGAATCCGTCTATGTTACGCTTTTGCAGTTGGCAACTGCTGCGGCGAACCAATCCGAGAATGTCGAAGACGCTTTACTGATATGTCTGGAAAAAATTTGTCATCTTTCCGGCTGGTCAATCGGTCACATTTATACGGTTGATGAAGAAACCGAACCGCGCCTTAGTTCGAGCAATATCTGGCATATCGAAGAAAATTATGATTTCAAAGAATTTATCGAGGAATCACGAAAAACCGTCTTCAAACCGGGAATCGGTTTGGTCGGAAAAGCATTTGAATTAAAAGCGCCGATATGGAGCAGCCGATTGCCGGAAGAAAAATGGTTTGTTCGTCACGATTCGATTATAAAAAATAAAATTCAATCCGGTTTTGCGTTCCCGATTGTTATCGGCACGGAAGTTGTCGCCGTAATGGAATTTTATTCGACCGAAAAACATTCGCCGGACGAAAAGTTTCTGGAAATAATGTCTCACGTCGGCGTTCAACTCGGATATTTGACCGAGCGAAAACGTATAAAAAATGAGTTATCTGCTACGAATACGCGGCTTAGTGCGATTATTTCAAATCTCAATGCGGCGATTTTAGTCGAAGACGAAGCGGGAAAATTCGCTTTAGTCAATAATCAGGCGTGCGAGATGTTTCAGATTCCCGCCGAACCGGAAGCATTGATCGGAACATCCTGCGCCGAAGCCGCACAGCTTTCTCTACCGTTTTTTAACGAACCGGAACAATTTCTGGAGCGAATTGACGAGATTTTGAAAAAGCGCGTTAAAGTAACGGGCGACGAATTGGAACTCGTTGACGGTCGCGAACTCGAACGCGATTATGTGCCGGTGACGGTGGGCGACGATTATCGCGGACATATGTGGGTTTACCGCGACGTAACCGACAGCAAAAAGATCGAAAACGCTCTGCGCGAATCCGAAGAAAGCTACCGCATCGTTGCCGAATCCGCTAATGACGGAATTATCACGATCAACCGGAAAAGCGAGATATTATTCGTCAATTCCGCCGCTGAACGCATTTTCGGCTACACGAAAGCCGAAATGGAAGGCAATCTGCTGACGATGCTGATGCCTGAACATCTGAAGCAGGCGCATATGACCGGCTCGCAGCGATATATGGACACGGGTGTCCGCAATATTCCGTGGCGCGGTGTCGAAGTTCCGGCGCGGCATAAGGACGGTCACGAAGTATTTATCGAAATTTCTTTCGGTGAATTCAAAGATCAGGAAAATCATCTTTTTACAGGCATCGTCCGCGATGTGACGGAACGCAAAAAAGTAGCCGCCGAACTTCATAAGGCAAAAGAAGATGCCGAAGCCGCAACACGCGCCAAAAGCCAATTTCTCGCTAATATGAGCCACGAAATCCGAACGCCGATGAACAGTATCATCGGTCTGACGGGACTTCTTCTTGAAGGAGACTTGCCGCCCGATCAAGTTGATCTGATGGAAACCGTCCGTTATTCGGCTGAGGCGTTGCTGACAATTATTAATGACATTCTGGATTTTTCGAAAATTGAAGCCGGCAAACTTGATTTCGATCTGGTTGATTTTGATTTTCGCCAGATGATCGGCGAAGTGCGGAGTTTATTTGTCGAACAATCGCTGCGCGGCAATAACAAATTGTATTTTGAGGTCGCGCCGGAAATTCCGTCCGCTCTGCGCGGCGATCCGGGAAGAATTCGACAAGTTCTGACCAATCTCGTCAGCAATGCCATTAAATTCACAGAGAACGGAAAAGTTTCGGTAATGGTTTATCTGGTGCGCGAAGAAAATGAAGAGATCGAATTGCGGTTTCGCATTTCCGACACCGGAATCGGCATACCGCCGGAAAAATTAGAGAATTTATTTCAGCCTTTTTCACAGGCGGACGGCTCGATCAATCGAAAATTCGGCGGAACGGGACTCGGATTAGCGATCTGCAAACAGCTCGTCAAAATTATGAATGGCGAAATCGGTGTTGAAAGTGAAGTCGAAAAAGGCAGCACATTCTGGTTTACCGCCAGTTTTACGAAAAGCGGATTTATTGAAGAAGAAGTTGAAGAAAATAATTTAACAGAGAAGGTTTCCGAAAAAGTTGCCGTCTGCCCGTTTAGAAAAATTGCGGAGAAAACCAACGGCAACGGTCATAAATCGGACGAACAACAGCCAATCGTTGACACATCAGAAGTAAAAATTCTGATCGCCGACGACAATGCTGTGAATCAGAAAGTCGCTTTGCTGATGCTCAAAAGTTTAGGTTATCGCGCTGATGTCGCGGAAAACGGCGTGGAAGTTTTGGACGCACTGCGCCGTCGGCAATACGACATTGTTCTGATGGATGTCCAGATGCCGGAAATGGACGGTTTGGAAGCAACGCGCCGCATTCGCCGCGAGTGGAAAGACAAGAAACAACCGCGAATCATAGCAATGACGGCAAACGCAATGCGCGGCGATCGTGAAGAATGTCTCGAAGCGGGAATGGACGATTATTTAAGCAAACCCGTCCGCAAAGAAGAACTGCGAGATGCCGTTGGCAAATTTAGTCCTCCGAAAATAAAAAAAGAAATTGAATCTCAAGAAGTTGAAAGTGATGATTCAACGATGGATTTTGCAATACTCGAATCGCTCGCTGAACTCGCGCCCGATGCTCCAGATGAAGTAATTGCGGAATTTACCACGATGTTTTTTGAAGACGCACCGCAGCATATCACCAAATTGAAAAAACTCGCCGCCGATAGTGATATTAATCAGATCAAATTTTCCGCACACGCGCTCAAAGGCTTGGCAGGAACCATCGGTGCCGTAAACCTCGCCAAACTATGCCACGAATTAGAAATCGCCGCTCTTACAACCTCACCTGACGATATTGAAATGAACATCAAAGCGATTGAAAATCAATATATAATCGTCAAAAAAGCCATAAAAATCAGGTTCAAAAATGTTATAGCCAACTTTGAACTGGAGAGCGAAAAAAGCGGGGAGATTTTGAGTTGATAATCTAAACATAGAAATTTCGCCTAATGCCCAAATAGCGAAATCTTTTCTATTTTTCCGCCTTTTTTATCTCTTTTGTCCGGTTAAATCAAGACTAATTTCGGACTTCATCTTGTATGACGAAATTCTTGATTTTATGACTAAAGCGAAAATTTCTAAATCAAATAAAACTTCTGAAACCAAAGAACTCAAAGAACTCATCGGTGCGACCGTCAAGCTCTGGCGAAAATATCATCCGACTTACTATCAAGCCGATTATGTCGCCAAGGAAGTTCGTCGCAATCTTAGTATCAAAAGAATAAAGACCCACAAAAAAGTGAGTAGGTTCAATAATAGTAGACAAGAAACTGTCTTTGATGCAATATCAAAGATATGTGGAAGAATACGACGATTATTCAAGCAGAACGCTTTGAACAAGGTGTTTGACGGGCAGTCGGTCAGATCGGTCGCCGAAGAATTGAGGATTAATGAATCGCTGATTCACACTGCCGTAGGCAACGAGCCGCTTTGACCAAAGGCGACGGGACTCGAAGCGGAACCGAGTTGTCGGAAATCGAGGCTTTGAAGAAACGCAGCCGGGAACTGGAACAGGAGGTCGAAATCTTAAGCGGCTCGTTTCACGACATCTTCGGCAGAGAAAGTTGAAACGATACAATTTTATTGATGCGGAACGGGTTAATTATCCATATAATCGGGTGAGATTACATTCGAGTTTGGGCTGCAAAAGTCCGATGGAATTCGAGATGGAATTAAAATCGAAAAATGGAGGAAACAAAAGACAGTTTTTTGTCTAAAATAACTTGCTGCTTTTTTCGCTCTCCGAGTGCGTCGGGTTTTGATTAGTTCCGAAAAAAGTTTAGCATTGATAATCAATTCGTGAATATTCCGGCGCAAAGCAAAAGTGGCTGAAAGCGTATAAAAAATGTTCAATTAAAATTTTGTAAATGATGACCGAAGCCCAACAACCAAATCAAGCGGACGAGCGCGAAAAAGTCGAATTTCGTCTGCACGAGCGCGAGCGTTTTTTGCGGACGCTGATCGGTAATTTGCCGGGCGTAGTTTATCGCTGCGGCGTGGATGAATGTTTTACGAGCGAATTTTTGAGCGACGGATGCCGCCGGTTGACCGGCTACGCGGCGGATGAATTGACGCAGGCGGAGAATCCGGCGACGTGGGATTTTATAATTTTTCCCGAAGACAAAGCGCACATCCGCACGGAAATTCGTCGTTTGATGAATACAAATACTCCGGCGGCGGATTTGCCTCTGCAAATTAAATATCGCATCGTTCGACGCGACGGCGAAATCAGATATGTCAGCGACCGTTTTTGTTTTATTGATAATGCGGACGGTAAAATAATTGCGCTCGAAGGATTTATCGCCGACGTTACAGAGAGCGAAATAGCTGAAAAGCGCATCCGCGAATCGGAAGCGAAATATCGTCTGCTTGCCGAAAATATGTGCGATCTGGTGTGTCTGCACACGCCCGAAGGCGTTTACGAATATGTTTCGCCGACTTCGCTGAAAATGCTCGGTTACGCGCCGGAAGAAATGGTCAATAAGTCAATATATGACTTTATTCATCAGGACGAAATCGTCTGTGTGCGCGACGATACGCACGTTCGTCTGCTGCGCGGCGAAAACGATCTGACGGTGGATTATCGTCTGCGGAAAAAATCCGGCGAATATATTTGGGTGGAAACCGTCGCGCAGACGTTTGCGGACGAAAGCGGCGCGATAAACCGGCTTTTGACCGTTTCGCGCGATATAACCGGGCGCAAAAAGCTCGAAGACGCGCACGAAACCGCGCAGGAACGTATCGCAAAACTTTTTTTGAGCGAACAGACAGCGCACAAAGAAGCGCAAGCCGCGCGTGCCGAAGCCGAATATGCCAATCGCGCCAAGGACGAATTTCTGCAATTGATTTCCCACGAATTCCGCACACCTCTGACGACGATCAAAATGCTCGCTCGAATGCTCGAAGACGGCGGCGAAACTCAGCAGGAAAGAGACGAATATCTGGAGACGATTGTCGCCGAATGTGACCGCCAGATTGATATGATTCTAAATTTGCTCGACATCGCCCGCGTCGAAGAAGGTTCGATTGATTTGAAACTCGAACCCGTGGATGTGCCGCGCCTTTTGCGTTCGTGCGACAAAATCGAACGCTTTGCGGCAAATGCCCGCGAGCAGAAATTCGACGTCGTTTTCGACGAAATGCTGCCGCCCGCGCGAGGCGATGCAAAAGCACTCCGCCGCGCTCTATGTTCGATCATCGAAAATTCGGTCAAATACACAAAAATCGGCGGCGCAATTAAAATTTCCGCCCGGCTCGTCAATTCGCAAGAAGAATCCGATAGATCAGAGCGGGAAATCGCCATTGAAATCAGAGACAACGGGCGCGGAATTTACGCCGTTGATATTCCGAAATTATTTAACAAATTTTTTCGCGGAGCAAACACCGTTCCGCACGACGAAACCACCGACGGCACACCGGACGATGCCGCCGGACGCGCCGCCACGCCCGGTGTCGGTCTCGGTCTGTATCTCGCCAAACGTCTGATCGAAACGCTCGGCGGGCGCATCTCGGTCGAATCCGAAGTCGGGCGCGGCAGTAGTTTTACGGTTTTTCTAAAAGTCTGGAATGAAGCGGAAGACAAAGTTGATTCAACGGACGAGTATAATTTTGACGAAGGAGAAAAACATTGAAAAAACGTCTGCTCGTCATTGAAGACAATGCGCGTCTACTGCGCGTCATCGCGGTTTATCTCGAAAAAGCAGGCTACGACGTGATGACGGCGCGCGACGGTTCGGAAGCACTTTTGAAAATTGCCGAAACGATTCCCGATCTGATCGTCAGCGACATTATGATGCCCGGAACGGACGGTTTCGCATTTGCCGCCAGAGTGCGCTCGAATCCGCGCACGGATTTGATCCCGATTGTTTTTCTGACCGCCAAAGAAAGAAGCGAAGACCGCACCAAAGGCTTTCGCGCCGGAGTTGATGCGTATCTCGTTAAACCGTTCGAGCCGGACGAACTCGCCGCCGTCATCGAAAACATTCTCGAACGAATTTCGCGCACCCATCGCCGCGTGGCAGGCGCAAGCGAATCGCCGCAACACACAGCGCAAAAACGAAACGACTTTATCGAACACGGCGCGGAATTGACCGAAGCCGAAAAGCGTGTTGCATTATTAGTCGCCAAAACATTGAGCAACAAAGAAATCGCCGATCATCTGAAAATCAGCGTCCGCACCGTCGAAATGCACGTTTCAAACATTCTCTCGAAAAAAAACTTCTCCAACCGCGTCGAAATCGCCCGCTATATCATCCAGCGAAGCGACAATCAGTAAATAAAAAAAATCCATACAAATAAAAAGATGACCGTGTAATTACTTACACCGCGTTAGTGTAAATACCGTTGTCGGCATCCGCCGGAAGAACTAAAGTTAGATTTCATTGAGGTTTTAAGATGAAATTCTGCGCCGGATAGAACTGCGTGAATTTCAAGGACGAGGAATAAAAATGGTTGACGAAAATAAAAGCGGATTTCATTTGATTGACGAAAAAGGCGTGCGCGGGACTTTGGACTTGACGGTCGTGCCGCCGCAGGGCAGCGATTCAAAGCTCGTTCTGGTGCGTTTTGACGACGGCTCGCAGGTGTTTGCCGACGCGTCAACATTTGTCGAACGCGAAGAAGGGTTTTATTCATTTCCGGGTAGCTTTGCCGAGCTTTTCGAGCAGAATAAATCGTCGAAATACGGCGCGGCGGATTTTGGCAGCCAGACGCAGATCGTCATTCCGCTTCTCGAAGAACAGTTAAATATCGCCCGCAAAAAAGTTTTGACGGGCGGTGTGCGCGTCCACAAAAAAGTTTCCGAGCGCACCGAAACGGTTGACGAACCGACTTTTCGGGAAGAAATCGAATTCGAGCGCGTCGCCGTTAATCAATTTGTTGACCAGCCGCCCGCCGTCCGTTACGAAGGCGACGTGATGATCGTGCCATTGCTCGAAGAAGTTTTGGTCGTCGAGAAAAAATTGGTGGTGCGCGAAGAAATCAGGATTAAGAAGCGAAGCGAGACGGTGCGGACTCCGCAGCAGATCGTTTTGCGGAGCGAATCGGCGACGCTCGAAAATATCAAACCGGCGGCGGACGGCGAAAATGCCGATGCCGCACAGGTTGATGAACAGATGCGCGGCGCGTAAAAAAAAAAACGCCCGCGCAGGTGGAAAGTTTGAAATATAACGAATTAAACAAACAGAACAAGGAGTTAAAATTATGACACATACATTAGTAGGAATTTTTGAAGATCGTACAGCGGCGCGTAAAGCGGTCGCTCAACTGACAAATGCGGGAATCAAACAGGGCGATATTTCGATTGCCCGAAAAGAAGACGGCGGCACAGGCTATACGAGTTACGGCGGCGCAAATTCCAGCGACTACGAAACCGGAACGTCAATCGGCGATAAGGTCTCGAACTTTTTCGACGGCATTTTCGGCACCGACATCAATGACGACGAACGCAGAACTTATACCGAATCGGTCAAAGGCGGTCAAACCGTCGTAACAGTTCACGCCGAGGAAAATATGGTTGATCGGGCAGCGGATATTTTGAATGAATCCGGCGTGGTTCAAAACGATGCGGGCGCGGTTCAAAACGACGCGCAAATGCGCGGCGCAAAAGAAAATAACGCAGCCGACGACAGAGAAAATTCAGCAAATAAAGACGAAATCGCTCTGCCGGTGATTGAAGAACAGCTAAATGTCGGCAAACGCGTCGTCCAACGCGGCGGCGTTAGAGTTCACAAACGAGTTTCGGAGAAAGACGTGCAGGAAACGGTTAATCTGCGCGAAGAAAATATCACGGTTGATCGTCATAAAGTTGATCGTGATGCGAGCGACGCGGATTTTGCGGCGGTCAAACAAGGCGAATTTACGGTTACGACCAAAGCGGAAGTTCCGGTTGTTTCAAAAGATGCGAAAGTCGTCGAAGAAGTGGTTGTCGGAAAAAACGTCACCGAACGCACCGAAACCGTCAGCGATACGGTCAGACGAACCGATGTTGATGTCGAACAAACTGATTCTGATGACAGAAAACAAGAGAAATCTGCGAAAAACTAATTAAATTTAACGATAAAGTCCGCGTCGTCCGCCTAAAAAGACGGCGCGGACAAATTAAAAAATTCCGCACTTATTTAGTAAAAATTTATGCGGCGAATAAATAAAAGGAGATACAAATTAAATGGCTGAAATTCCGGTAGAGAAAAAAACAGGCGGTTTTCCGTGGTGGCTGATTCCGCTGCTGTTGCTTTTATTGTTGTTTCCACTGCTATATTTTTGCAGCAGAAATACGGCGGTTGTTGACAATACGAACGCCAACGGCAACCGTTCGGTCGCGGTTGACAATATGAATAATTCCGTCGGCAATCTGCGAAACGGCGCGGACAATACGGCAATTGTGACCAATGCGAACGGCGGCGCGAATTCGACGACTGCGGGCGGCGCGGATTTTAATGAAGCGGACAGACTTCGCCAAGCGAACGAAAAAGCGCGTCTGGCGATGGAAAAAATTTATCCGAACGGCACACCGCAACAGGTGATCGAAGCGTTGAATCTGTCAATCGTCAATTTTACTAAAGGCAGCGCGGATGTTCCCGCAGACAGCAAATCATTGCTCAAACAAGCAGCGGAAATGCTGAAAAAATCTCCGGCGGACACGCGCGTCGAAGTTGACGGCTACACCGACAATGACGGCGAACCCGCGTTAAATCAGAAATTATCCGAACGCCGCGCTAATGCAGTTCGCAGTGCGCTTATCAGCTACGGAGTTTTGCCGGCGATGCTTTCGTCAAAAGGCTACGGCGAAACGAATCCGAAAGCGAGCAACGACACGCCGGAAGGAAAATTTCAGAATCGCCGCATCGAGTATAAAGTGGCGACGAGCGATTCGACAACCGAAAAAGTCGCGCCCGACGGAAAATAATTTAGACGGATAAAACATTGAAAAAAAAGGAGTTAAGATTATGGCAGTAGTTTATTACACGCAGCAGGACGAATACGATCTGGTCAACAGCGGTCAGGATTGTATCGGTTGGACGGCGGTTGATCAGGCGGGAAACAAGATCGGTGAAGTGACCGAAATGCTGATCAGCACCGATACGGAAATGATTGATTCGATTTTAATTGACAACCGGAAGCGCATCGCGGCGCAGGATTTCGCGCTCAATAACGAGAAGGTCGTCGTGCGCGGAATTATGCACGGCGGCGAATTGGAAATGAACAATTCGGCGGAAGACGGCGCGGCGCAATCATACGAACAAACGATGCCGCGCCGGACGGACGAAAGCCGACATATCGCCGGAGTAACACGTGCGGCGAATGACGACGAAATCAGTATTCCGATTATTGAAGAACAGCTTCGCGTCGGAAAACGTACGGTCGAAACCGGCGCGGCGCAGGTTCACACGAAAGTTTCGGAAGTTCCGGTTCAGGAAACGGTAACTCTGCGCGAGGAAAATGTGACGGTCGAACGCCGTCCGGTTGATCGCGCCGTCGAAAACGCTCCGGCGGCGTTTCAGGAAGGCACGATTGAAGTCACCGAAATGGCGGAAGTTCCGGTCGTCTCCAAACAAGCGCACGTCGTCGAAGAAGTTGTGATCGGCAAAAAAGTCACCGAACATACCGAAACCGTCAGCGACACGGTTAAGCGCACCGATGTTGATGTTGACAAAACCGACGATATAAATCGGACGAATAATCCTGACCGTCAGAACGGTTAAAAAGCCCGGGCGCGATAGCAGGTTCGTCAAACGCGAAAAATTCGATTTTCAAATCAAATTATTTCGTGCCTGTCTTCAGCAACAAACGAATCTGCCCTCGCGCCCGTTTCCAAATAGAAAAATTATTTAACCGGCAAACAATCAGCACAGCCGCCTGAATAAAAGCGCGGCATTATCTAAATACAGGAGATTATAATATTATGCAGACACAACCAGTTGTAACAGGCTTCCGCGACACGAGCGAGGCAATTTTTTATTCGCTGACCGGCGCGTTGACGCGCTTTATCAGCTTTTTGCCCGCGTTGGTCGGAGCGGTTTTAATTTTGATCGTCGGCTGGTTTATTTCCGGCTTACTCGCCGGTTTAATCGAACGCGGTTTGAAAGCCGTCGGTTTTGAAAATGCCGTCGAACATTCCGGTATCGGCGATTTTATACGCCGTTCGGGAACGAAAATGACGACTTCCGGCATCATCGCTATGCTCGTTAAATACTTTGTTTTTCTGATTTTCGTCCAAGCCGCCGCCAACATAATCGGCATACCGCAATTGACGGAAATCATCAACCGCATCATTTTGTATATCCCGAACGTAATTATCGCGATGGCGATCATTATCGTCGGCACGATGATCGCGCGTTTTCTGTCCGGTCTGGTGCGCTCCAGCGTTTCCGAACTCGGTGTTGGCAGTCCAAATCTGTTGGCGACATTAACGCAGTATATCGTGATCGGATTCTCCGTTATTGCCGCGATTGACCAGCTCGGCATCGCCGCGACTTTGATCAACACTTTATTGATCGGCTTGATCGGTTCGGTCGCCCTCGCCGTCGGTTTAGCCTTCGGTTTGGGCGGACGCGATGTCGCCGCGCAAATCACGCAAAAATGGTATGACGGCAGCCAAACTCTGGCAAACGCCGCTCGCCAACGCGCCAATTTGCCCGGACGCGGCGCAATTAACAAGCAAGATATTACTTCATAAAACGTGCAGTCGTTCTAAAATGACTAAATCCTGCTGGTCTAAAACAAATGAAAAGGAGAGTGTGAGTTTTTTGCTTGGCACTCTCCTTTTTTTTCATTACTCAGGTTTTATATAAAGATTCTTAAGTTAAATATGACAAATTGATTTGAATAAACAAATTATTGAGAACTATGTAAAATTGTTCCGATTATCAAACTGACCTGTGCGATGATTAGCATAAAGATGCGGACGAAATGATATTGGTTAAAGCGTTTCCGCAGTTCGCGCCAGTCGTCCGGCAGATTGTTCGGATTCCAATCGGTGATTTTTGTATTTATCGGCACGGGAAAAATCACACTAAAAACGGTAACGAGAACAAATAAACTCGTCGCTGTCAGGTAAAACCACCACTCATCAGAATAAATTTCGGGGACGACAAAAGTCAGCAACAGACACAAAATAAAATTCGTAATCATCCAGAAAGGCATCACTTTGCCGTAAATCCGCGCCGATTCCTTCGTCGCGTAAGCCTGCGGAACTTCCGGCAAGCGACCGAACAGCGGATTGATAAACACGCCGATGGCAAACTCATTTCCGACGAGCAATGATGCACATAACAGAGCCGACACGATTATTATTTCATTCATAAATTTTCTCTTTCAACCAAACATTACAAAAAAAAGGCGAACGATTCATTCACCTCGGTTAATAAAAAGTTGTTTATTGAAGTTTATTTTTCGGCAAGAAAACGTCGGCGGATGCGGCTCAGAGATTGCGGTTTGATGCCGACGTAGGAAGCGATGTAATATTGCGGAAGACGCTGCACGAGTCTTGGAAAACGCCGCACGAAATTTCGGTATCTTTCCGCCGGTCTGTCCTGATAAAAAGAGGCAAGCTGTTCAATCGAATCAACGAAAATTTCTTCCGCGATTAATCTGCCGAAACGCTCACCGAGATTAATTTTTTGATAAAATCTTTGCAGATCATCAAAGCCGATTACGCGGATTTCCGCCGCTTCGAGTGCCTGAATGTTGGTGTTTGACGGTCGCTGCGAGAGAAAACTCGGATATTCGCAAATAAATTCGTGTTCCGCCGCAAAATAATAAGTCGGATCGTTTTCGCCCGTGTTGAAATAAAACCGGAAAACGCCGCTTTCGATAAACGCCGCCTCGCCGCACACATCGCCCGCAAGCAGAAAATGTTCGCCTTTGGCAAGTCGTTTGAACTTGAAAACACTGCTGACAAAACGCTCTTCTTCTTCGCTGATTTTAATATAACGGCGAATTTTCTCAATCAAGTTCCGACTCATAGATTTTTGATTTTAACCGAAGTCAAAAGATTTTTCCGCTTCCCAGTTAAATTCAAGGAAGCTCACCAGAATTGGTGAATTTATCTGCCAATAAATGAAATATTCCCGTTTTTGGCTACAATAATCATTGATACAGCTAATTTCTTTCGCCAAAAAAAATATATCATTAGAATTATGAAACGTGATGTTTCAGAAATAATAAATTTGTGAGGAAGTATTTATGAAAATAGTAGTAACAGGTTCTTTGGGAAATATCAGCAAACCATTAACCGAAAAGTTGGTCGCCAAAGGTCATCAGGTGACGGTTGTCAGCAGCAGCGACGAAAGGCGAAAAACTATCGAAGAAATTGGCGCGAGTGCGGCGATCGGCACGATGGAAAACGCGGATTTTCTGGCGGCGACGTTTGAAGGCGCGGACATCGTCTATGTGATGGAAACGCTGGCGGCGGATGCTTTTTTTGATCCGAACATTGATGCCGTCGAAGCAACCACGCAGATCGGACGCAATTACAAAAAAGCCATCGAAAAATCAGGTGTTAAACGCATCGTTCATCTAAGCAGCATCGGCGCGGACACGGGCGTTGGTCTGCTGCGTTTTCATCATAACGTCGAAAACATTTTGCGGGAATTGCCCGAAGACGCTGCGATTAAATTTATGCGTCCGGTCGGTTTTTACACATATCTTTTTACTTTTATTGACAACATCAAATCAATCGGCGCAGTTGCCGCAAATTACAGCGGCGACGAACGCGAACCGTGGGTTTCACCGCTCGATATTGCCGCAGTGATCGCCGAAGAAATGGAAAAACCTTTTGCGGGCAAAGAAATTCTCTACATTGCGAGCGATGAAGTTTCGCCGAACGAATCGTCAAAACTCTGGGCGAAGCGGTCGGCAAAGATGTTAAATGGCAGGAAATTTCTGATGAAGAATTTTTGAATAATTTACTGAATGCCGGAATGAATCCGCAGACGGCGCAGGGGTTTATGGAAATGAACGCTGCCCGACGCGGCGGTGCGCTTTATGAAGATTACTACCGACACCGACCGGAATTAGGTAAAGTAAAATTAAAAGATTTCGCGCAGTATTTCGCGGCGGCGTATAATCAGCAATCTGAAAATTAAAACGGTATGAACGATCTCAAACCATACAGAATTAAAACGATCAGCGAATTTCATCGTTTGCGCGGGTTGCCGAAACCCGCGCATCCTTTGATCAGCGTGATTAATATCGAAGATGTCGCGCCCGTGCCGGACAAAACTCAGATGACTTTGGTGTTGGATTTTTACGCAATTTCGCTGAAAAGAGCGCACAACGTCAAATATAAATACGGTCAGCAGGAATACGATTTCGATGACGGCGTGATGTTTTTTATGTCGCCGAATCAGGTTTTCGGCATCGAAACCGGCGAAAATTATACGAATCCTTCCGGCTGGCTTTTACTGATTCATCCCGACTTTTTATGGAATACTTCCTTATCCGCCGCGATTAAAAACTACGGATTTTTCAGCTATGCGGTCAATGAAGCTCTGCATTTATCGGACAGCGAAGAAGCAACGATGACGAATATCATCGAAAATATCGAGCGCGAATACCGCTCGAATATTGATAATTTCAGTCAGAGCGTGATGGTCTCGCAAATCGAACTGCTGCTCAATTACGGCAACCGTTTTTACAACCGCCAATTCATCACGCGCCAAAAAGCCAGTCACGATATTTTAATCAAACTGGAAAATCTGCTCAACGAATATTTCAACCGTCAAAACGAATCGCAAACCGGACTGCCGACAGTTAAATTCGTCGCCGAAAACTTAAACGTCTCGCCGAATTATCTGAGCGATGTGCTGAGAAATCTCACGGGGCAAAATACTCAGCAGCACATTCACGAAAAACTGATCGAAAAAGCCAAAGAACAACTAACGACAACTTCTTTATCAGTCGGCGAAATCGCCTACCGTCTCGGCTTCGAGCATTCTCAGTCGTTCATTAAATTGTTCAAAAGCAAAACGAAAGTCTCGCCGCTTGAATTCAGAAAATCGTTTAATTAGGGTTGATGTTTATACAATTTGAAAATACTCCGTATTTTTATTTGTCGTGAAAATATGCGAGTCGGAATTTACGCCAGAGTATTAACTCCACGATTAAAGTACGCTGCCGATGCAACTGGAAAAAATGCGCGAGTATTTCGAAGACCGAAAGAGGGGTTCTTTGCCCAACCCCTCGAAATGGATCAATAGAGGAAGTTAATTCCAAAGCGATCAAGTCTATATTCAACTCTTTTAATTTAGAAACTCAAAATAATCTCTTTCATGGAGTACCAGAAAGTGTATTTTACAAGACCCTGCCGAAACCTTGTCTTATTATTGTGTCTCATATTGTAATTCTCACATCGTTTGAGAGACAATGATACATTTTGGAATTAAGTTCTTTTACAATGCCGATAATTTCTTCAAAATTATCGGCATTATAAAATCTTCGATTTTTTCAGCGATGTCTTCCAGAGGATTTACTGCCACATTGTGTGAATTGGAACAGCAAACATATTGTCTGCGAAAGCAACGGATTTTTCTCCCGCGTAAATTAATATGCCGCGTTTGAACTTTTTGCCCGCTGATTCTTCCAAAATCTTTAATCCTTTAAATGCTCTACCGCTGACGTTGGCTCCCGATTTTATTTCGATGCCGACGATTTCGCCGTTCGGCATCTCAAGCACGATGTCAACTTCCTGATCGTTGCTTGTCCTGAAATGAAGGATCTCGACGGGAGTATCTGCCAAACTCTGCTGTTTTTTCAACTCCGTTACGACGAAGTTTTCTAAAATCAAACCGGCTAGTGCGGGATCGAACCTTATCTTTGTCTGAATTTAGATTTTGCAAATCTGTTAAAATGTTTGTGATATTTCTGCTAAATACTGGTTGAATTGTAACCAACAAATAGTTGAAATAAGTAATCGTGCAGAAATAGTTTAGACTATTAAGCAAAATGGGTAAAACAAAAGTAATCAAACTGACTAAATAACAACGTCGAGCATTGGAAAACGGTTATCGTAATGGCAAGACAAATGTTTCCGGCAACGCTGTCAGATGGTTTTATTAAAAAGCGAGATACGCTTGTCTTAGGAGTGGTCGCTATTTTGATAGGATGTGGGAATACTGTTTACAATTGGGTGAACTGATACCAGGCGCAAAGCATTGCGGGTTTGAAGACGGAACCAGGCAGAATATCTGGAGCAGGTCAAAGAAGCGGTCAATCGAACACGGCAGAGGATTTCAGTCGTACACCGAAATCTGTTAGTTGTCTCAATGGTAAGAGAAATTCTTAAATTAGGAGTGATTTAGGTAACAACATTAATTCATCACAATATCAACCATAGTTAATTTTTATAAACTTGTCGTCCTCAAAATTAATGACAAGTTTTGCTCTTTAGTGTATTGTAGTTAATAGAGTGGAGAAAATCTCCCGGATCGTAATTTTAAGTCGAAATCAGATTTGCTAATAAATACAAGCCTTAAACATACTTTTTCACTCAAAACAGATAATTTTACAATCGCTTGAATCTTAAATCAAACTTCTAAATATTACGGAAATCCCAAATTCTTTCTCCGTAGAATTATTAAAATTATATAATTCAGTTTTTTCATAAAACTCCTATGAAATCTGCAAAGCAAACAACAAACAAAAGAGAAAATTATTCGCCGACAAACCTCAAAAATAAATCTATGAAATATCTCCCGGCATTTATCGGAATAATCGCGCTTTCGGCAACTATTTTAGTCTGGTATTTACTTCAAATTAACGACAATGAAAGAGTTTCTAATGTTGTTCAGGTTAATGCTTCAAATCTGGGAAATAATATCGAAACGCAAATCAAGAATCACGCGCGCGCACTCGAGAGAATGGCTCAAAGGTGGTCAATGCGCCGCGGAACTCCGCGACCGGAATGGACTTCGGATGCAAACCGTTATGTAACGGATTTTGAAGGTTATCAGGCGGTCGAATGGATTGATGAAACGGGATATTCACGTTGGGTAATGCCTGAAATCGGAAACGAAAAAGCGTTAAATTTTAATTTGTTATCAGAAACAAATCGTCGCGCGGCGATGGAAAAAGCCCGCGATGAACACATTACGACATTAAGCCACAGCGTAGATTTGGTTCAGGGCGAAAAAGGTTTTTTAGTATTTGTTCCGCTATACTCCGGCGATGATTTTGGCGGTTATATCGCGGGCATTTTCAAGATAAAGAATTTTGTCGAATCCAGTTTGCCGCCGGATACTTTAGAAAATTATTCGATTGAATTATTTGATAATGATAAACCGATTTTTCAATCAGTTTTATCTGACAAAACCGTCGAAAAATTTACCGCTCAGGACACTGTAAATCTTTTCGGAACTTCCTGGGTTATGCGAATCACGCCGAATCAGGAGACGGTTTCTAACCTCGGTTCTACAGCCAAGAATTGGTCACTATTAATCGGCATACTGCTTTCCGTAATTTTGGCGTGGATGGTTTGGCTCGCGCAGCAGGCACGCTTCCGCGCACTTCAGGCGACGAACGCAAATGCAGTTTTAGAGAACGAAATTCGTGAACGCGAACAAATTCAAAAAGTTCTTTATGACACGACCACTTTCCAAAAGGCGTTATTGAACGGTTCGAATTATATGATAATCGCCACCGACACGGAAGGGACGATTATCTCATTTAACGAAGCCGCCGAAAGGAATCTAGGCTACACGGCGGAAGCGGTTGTCGGAAAAACCACACCGGGAATCCTGCACGATTTAAAAGAAGTAGTTGAACGCGCTAAAGAATTAAGCGATGAAACGGGGCAAAAATTTGAGCCGGGATTTGAAGTTTTTGTTCATAAATCGAGAACAGAAAGAATCAACGAACGCGAATGGACTTATATTCGGAAAGACGGTTCACGTTTTCCAATTACCCTTTCTATTACCGCATTAAAAAATGAAGAAGGAGAAATCACCGGATTTCTCGGTATCGGAAACGATATTACCGAACAAAAACGCGCAACCGAAGAGGCTCGCGTGGCTGAAGAACGCTTCAAGACGTTTATGAATAATTCTCCTGCTATTTCCTATCTCAAGGACGGCAGCGGGAAATATCTCTTTATGAATAAAACGATGGAGCAAGTCTTCGGTAAAAGTGTAAACGATTCGGAAGAGATAACAGATCTCAGCTTTTTGGATGACGAACTCGTTCAAAAAACCCGTGAAAAAGATGCAAAAGTTATAACAAAGGGTGAAATTCTGGAATATACGCAGGAAGTTCCTTCGCAGGACGGAGTTTTGCGAACTTGGCAAACATATAAATTTCCGGTCTATGACGGTTACGGAAATACTCTGGTAGGCGTTATCGCCTTTGATATTACAAAACAGCAGGAAGCGGAAAAAGCACTGCGAAAGAGCGAACAGTATAACCGCGATTTAATCGAAAAAAGTCCTGGTTTGATTTCCACACACACTTTGGACGGAATTCTGCTGTCGGTTAATCCGGCGGCGGCGGCGGCACTCGGTTATGAGCCGGAAGAATTGGTCGGGAAATCTTTGATTGAATTTATTCCGCCCGACAGACAGGCTGTATTCGATGAGTTTGTCGAGCAGGTTGAAACAAACAGAGGCATCAGCGGCACGATGCGCGTTCTTACAAAACAGGGCGAAGAACGAACTTGGTCATACACGAACACGGTTTACGAAAAGGACGGAAAACCATACGTTCTGGGTCACGCTTTCGATATAACGGAAACGAAACGTGCCGAGATCGCACTCCGCGAATCCGAAGAGCGGATGCGCCTGTTCGTTGAAAACACACCTGCGGCGGTCGCTATGCTCGACAACGATATGCGTTACGTGATGATCAGCAAGCGTTGGTTGAGAGACTACGATCTCGAAGATCAAGACATCACCGGACTTAATCATTACGAAGTATTTCCTCATATTGACCAAGCAAGAAAGGATATTCACTTGCGAGGTCTGAAAGGCGAAACTATCAAACGTGAAGAAGAACCGTCTGTAAATGAGGACGGAACGATTGATTGGCTTCGTTGGGAAATGTATCCGTGGCACGATAACAGCGGGGAAATCGGCGGCGTAATCTTTTTTACCGAAGTGATTACCGAACGCAAGCAAATGCAGGAAGAACTTGCCCGTTCCGCCGCCATTATCGAATCGTCCGAAGATGCAATTATCAGCAAAACTCTGGACGGCATTATTAAAACCTGGAATCGCGGAGCGGAAAAGATATTCGGTTATCAGGCAAATGAAGTTATCGGTCAGCCCGTCTCGGTTTTATATCCGCCCGAATCAAACGAAGAAGAAGCGGCTTTTGGCGGAAGTGTCGAAGAAGGCAAACCCGTTAAACAAACTGAAACGGTTCGCATTAAAAAAGACGGATCGAGAATTCCGGTTTCGCTGACACTCTCGCCGATCAAAGACGGAAAAGGAAATATTACCGGAATATCGAAAATCGCACGCGATATTACGGCTCAAAAAGAGGCGGAAAAAGTTCTCAGCGAAAGCGAACGCCGTTTTCGTAATCTGCTCGAATATTCACCCGTCGGAATCGTTTTAACTGATCAAAACGGCGGAGTGGTTTTTGTCAACGATCGTTGGAGTAAAATAACGGGATTAAGTGTCGAGCAGGCTCAAGGCGAAGGTTGGGCGAGTGCGGTTCACCCGGAAGATCGTCAAGAAATCTTAAAGGATTGGACGGAAAAATCCAGAATCGAAGAAGAAACAACTTACGAATTCCGTTTTTTGACCGAAGACGGAGTAGAAACGGAAGTTATTGCGCGAGCTATCAAACAATATGATGAAAACGGAATCTTCTCAGGACATTTGGCGACTATTTCAGACATCAACGAGATCAAAAAATTACAGGCGGATTTAAAAGCCGCCCGCGATGCCGCCCTTGAATCGGCGAAGATGAAGTCGGAATTTCTGGCAAATATGTCTCACGAAATCCGCACACCGATGAACGGCGTTATCGGAATGACCGATCTTTTGCTTTCCAGCAGATTGGATGAAGAACAACGCGAAAATGCCGAAATTATTAAAAGCAGTGCCGATGGACTTTTAACAATCATTAACGACATTCTGGATTTTTCAAAGATCGAAGCCGGAAAATTGAGTTTTGAAACAATTGATTTCGATCTCGTCCATACGGTTGAAAGCGCAGTCGAAATTTTTAGCGAACAGGCAAGCCGTAAAAATATCCAAATAGCGTCGTTAATCGAATCCGATATAAGCATAAATCTGCGCGGTGATCCGGGACGTTTGCGGCAAATACTGAATAATTTGATCGGTAACGCCGTCAAATTTACCGAAAACGGCGAAGTTTTCGTCCGCGTCGTTAAAGAAAGCGAAAATGACGAAAAATGCAAACTGCGTTTTAACATCAGCGATACGGGAATCGGAATCAAACCTAAAGCGCAGGATTATCTTTTCCAGGCATTTACCCAAGCCGACGGCTCGATGACCAGAAAATTCGGCGGAACCGGATTAGGACTTGCCATCTCGCGGCAGTTGGTCGAGATGATGAAAGGAGAAATCAGGGTTGAAAGCGTTTTCGGTGAAGGTTCAACTTTTTCTTTCACGGCAGAATTTGAAAAAAGCGAGTCAACCGGCATAAACAAAATCGTTCACGTTAAAAATCTGCAAAATTTGCGTGTGTTGATAGTTGATGATAATGCAACCAACCGAAAAATTTTAATGCATCAGGTCTCGTCTTGGGGATTGTATGCCGAAGAAGCCGAAAACGGAATTCTGGGATTGATTAAACTTCGTGAAGCGGTGGAAAATGATCAACCGTTTGATCTGGCGATTCTCGATCTGATGATGCCGGATATGAACGGGTTTGAATTAGCGGATTTTATCAAAAAAGATGAGTTAATCAGCGATGTCAAATTGATCTTGATGCCCTCATTCGGCGAACGCGGACACGCTAAAACCGCACGGAAAAAAGGAATCGAGGCTTATCTGATTAAACCCGTGCGTCAGTCCGATTTGTTCGATTGTATTTCAACTTTAGCAGTTGACGTTATGACCGAAATAAAAGCCGAAGACGAACCGCCTATTCAGTTGATAACGCAGCACTCGTTAAAGGAAAACAAACGCGGTGAACAACTGACGATTTTGATTGCCGAAGACAATGTCGTCAATCAAAAGGTCGCCAAACAACAGATCGAGCGTTTAGGTTTCCGAACACATATAGTTTCAAACGGTTTAGAAGCTCTCGAAGTCATCAAACATCGTGAATTCTCATTAATTTTGATGGATTGTCAGATGCCCGTGATGGATGGCTACGAGGCGACGACTAAAATTCGAGATTTTGAAAAAGGCAAAAAACGTATTCCTGTTATTGCGATGACTGCAAACGCGATGCAGGGCGAACGCGAAAAATGTATCGAAGCAGGAATGGATGACTATATCGCCAAACCGGTAAAGGTAGAAAATTTGTCGCAGGTGATAAATCATTGGATTTCAAATTCAATATCGGAACAACCGGCAATTTCGCCGGATAAACATGACGATTTGCCGCAAGTTGATGAAGTCGAATCTTTAGATTTGACCGTTCTCGAAACTTTCCGGGAATTTCAGGAAGCCGATTCCGAAGACATCGTAACGGAATTGTCGAATTTGTTTATCAACGATGCCGGAAACAGACTGCAAAGTTTGAAGCAGGCAATCGAAGAAGAAAACACGGAAGTAATCAAAGAACAAGCGCACGCCATAAAAGGAAGCAGCGGAAGCATCGGAGCGCAGCATTTGGCGAATTTATGCAAAGAAGTCGAGAAAAATATCAGGAACGGCGAGAAAGTCTTAGACTTATTTGAATCAATGGAAAAAGAGTTTGAAAAAGTCGTCGGGCTGCTTAAAGAATTAATGAAAAAATCACCGACGAGTTATTAGAATAACTAAATATAAATTCGTCATCGTTGCTTGGTTAAAAAACATTTAACAAAACAAAAAATAATGGTATAATTGTTAAACGGTAAATTTATTGTGTTGCCGAAAATATGTAGAAGAGTTGATTATTTAGGAGTAATAGAATGTCTCAAGAACAGATGGTTAAGGAAAAAGCAAACGAAAATGTCTATGTTTCACTAGACATAGTTTGGCAGGATTCATATCGCAAACACGATGCGCGACTCAGCGAAATGAGTATGACGGGCGGACATATTGATTGTTTGGCGCAAGGTGGTGTCGGCGAAATATTCGGTTTTAAATTACGTCTCCCGAGCGGACACTGGGTATCTTTGGAAGGAGAAGTAACATATTCCGATTATCCGCAGGGATTCGGATTCAAATTCACGGAGTTGTCCCCGGCAAACCGGAAACTGATCGCTGAAGTAGTCGTTTCAAAAGGCGGAACGTATGCACAAAAGTATCTGGAACAAGAAAACGAAAAACCAGCCAAAAAAGAACTGGGCAAAATTTTGGTTGCCGACGATGATCCGATGACTTTGCGGATGTTAAAAGTAATAATCGGTTCTTACGATTACAAAGTTGTAACGGCGGAAGACGGACGCGAGGCTTTCAGAGTTCTGCAAAAAGAAGATGATTTCAGCGCGGCGATTCTGGATATGATGATGCCTCATTTGGACGGTCTGGATTTGATTCAATATATGAAAACCGACGACCGCCTTAGAAAAATTCCGGTCGGAATGATAACCGCCGAACACGACCCCAAAATATGGGACGAAAGCGTCGCCGCCGGAGCAAAGGTTTTCCTTCCCAAACCATTTAACCCGCAACAGCTAAAAATGCTTCTGAATATGCTGATTGCCTAGATTCAACTACGGCGCGTTGTCCTGTTCGTGTTTGTCCGTTCAATCAACAACATCGCTTCTAAACGCGCCGACAAAATTATCGAGCGAATCAGCAGTCGGCTTCGGCAAATCTTTCGCCAATCTTTCAAGCGCAATTTCCTCAACCTTGCGCTTTTTCGATTCAGCTTCACTCACAATCCCGCGATAAATATTTCGGGAATTTCGATTGTTAAGGAATATGTCATATAAATTCCACCTCTCAAACGCATTTTATCACAAAATTAAATTCTGATATTACCGACTTTTTCCGGCTTTTTCTCGTTTTTTGGCGGCAAATAAGGCGCGTCGGATTGTTCGCGTTTTTCCTGCGATTCGGACGAATGCCATTTCATCTATTCGCTCGGCGCGTCAAATTTTAATTTATGTTACTTATAGGCTGTGGACTGATAGGCTACTTTAATTCATTCTACTTTATGTGAGCAAACAAGAACAACTCGGAAAAAAAGTCAGAGAATTACGCGAATCAAGAGGTTGGTCGCAGGAAGACTTTGCCGAAGCGTCTAATTTACATCGAACATATATCAGCGGTATCGAGCGCGGTGTGAGAAATCCTACATTAACGGTTATCTGGCAAATTTCCGATGCGCTTGATGTTTCACCCTGTGAATTATTCGTCGAGGAGAGAAAATAATGGAAAGCACAATTTTCTCTTCACCCGAACAACTTTCTCGATTAGCCGATGTTCTTTCAAAATATATTCGTTTGCCTTTTTCAACTGATACAATTCCTGGAGCAATTTTAGAAGGCGCGTTGGCTTATGTGCGTGATGCCGAGGTGTTGAAAACTTATGATTTTGTTGATGTCATCAAGCGGAACTCCCAAATTGGCTGGCAGGTTAAATCAACTAAAGCTACAACTCCGGTTACTTGGAAACGTGCGAAAATACCGAATCAAGAGCGACTTGTAAAAGATTCACTTGATTCGGAAGATGCGCGTCAAATTCTCGGAAATGCTATTATCGAATTTTGTAATGAACACGCCGAAGCAAGTATAAAGTTATATAATTTAGCCGAAATCGGTTACAGCAGACTTGTCGTTTTTGATGACGGCACGGTTTTATATTTTGAAAAATTACTTTGCACACGAGAAAATCCGCAGATTTTTAATCCGGCTGATTTTCGTTGGCAATGGTCAACACCAAAACGCACCGTGAGAAAAGAACAATTGTCTGCCTTACACGGCGTTCAAATTGAAAGCGGGAAAAAGTGGTTTGCTTGGCACGGTTTGGGCGAAAATCAGTTGCATTTTTCAGGCGAGAGAAATTGGTGGTTGTCAAAAGACGATTCTCACGCGGTTGCTTTCAGGTTTCCCGGTTCAGATGAAGGCATCGAACTTGAAAGATTTATCGAACTGCTTTCAACTTTAGATATTCCGACCTGAGCCAGCATAGTTTCGGCGATTCTTTGCGCTAAAAGCGGCGGAACGGCATTTCCTAATTGTCCGGCGCGTTGCGTGTATGAACCGATGAATTCAAAATTATCGGGAAAACTCTGAATTCGGGCGATTTCACGAATTGTCAAAAGTCTTTTATCAACCGGATGTCCCCAACGTCCCGAACCCGGATGAAATACCCAACGAGTAATTGTCGGCGCAACCATTTCCTTCGTCAAACGTCCATACGCGCCGCTGTAACCGCCTTTTGTTTGAAGATGCCTTGGCAAATCCTTCAATCCTTGTCCGGCTTCAAGTGAAGAAATTCTTTCAAATTGTTTTGGCTGAAGAAAACGGGCGACGTGATTTGTAACCGTTTTGCCGCCGGTTCGCATCAATTTTTGAAAATCGGAAAACGCCGGACGAGCGTATTTGCAGGGAACGTCTTCATTTTCAGTATGTTGTTTTTCGGGCAAATCGCCGATAGCTTCCCAAACTGTTACATAATCAGGAAGCGCAAATAAACTATTTTTCTCTTTAGAGTGCGTCGGAGTCGGCAATTTGAATTTTATATTTTCCCTGTTGGCAATAAAAAACGCCCGCCGTCTTCGTTGCGGAATGCCGTAATCGGCAGCGTTCAAAATCATTTGAGTTGTGGTATAACCTTCCAAACGCGACAGAATTTCATCGGTGTATGCTTTAGAAAATCCGTTTCTCATTTCCGCTACATTTTCCAAAATAATAAATCGCGGTTGCAATGCTTCACAGTAATCTAAAAAAGTTTGGATAAGTTTATTTTTTGAATCTTCCGAAAATCGTTTTTTTCGCGGAACATTTTTTGAAAATCCCTGACACGGCGGACCTCCGGCAAGTAAATCTAACTCTCCTCGATTTATTCCGACGATCTTCATAAATTTTTTCGGTGATGTTTCCGCCAAATCTATTTGCAGACTCTTAGCGTTCGGGAAATTATGAGAAAAAGTGCAAATATAATTCGGTTCAATATCAACGCCTGCCAAAATTTCAAATCCGGCATCTTGAAGTCCTTTTGATAATCCGCCGCAACCACAAAATAAATCTATTGCTTTAAGTTTTTGTTTCATTTGTTACTGATAGTATTCAAAAATTGGTTGAAATGCAAATCTTAAATCAGGAAATTAAATCCTAATATTTCCGACTTTCTCCGGCTTTTTATCCGAAGACGGTTTTAAATACGGCGAATCGCTCATTTCGCGTTTGTCTTTGGAATCAGATGAATGCCAGTTCATCCATTCGGTCGGCGCGTCGAAGGTTTCGCCGCCGTGTTCGGTCAGACGTTTGCGGATGCGGCACATTACGGGCGTGTTGATGCCGACACCGGAAATTACGGCTTGACCTTTTGTTAAGGCGGGAAGTTCGGCGAGCATTGCGCGTCCTGCGCCTTCGACGGATTGGGCGACGGTTTGCTGGTCAATCGGGTTGACGATTCGCATAATTATCTGCGTCATACATTGCGAGAGAACATCTTGGTCTAATTTGCCCGGACGCTGTGTTATCAAACCGATGCCGACACCGAATTTTCTGCCTTCGGAGAGGATTTGTTTTAAGATATTCGTCGAAACGACGCTTGCTCCGGCGGGCGCGAAACGGTGCGCTTCTTCCAAGAGTGTAAAAACGGGATAATTCAAGAAATTTTCCGTGTTCGGCGCGGCTTCACCTCGTGTGGTGAGCATTCTGGCTTTGTTGACGCGGCGCAGAAGCGTGCCGACGATGACTTGCTGTTCGTGCTGTTCGATGTCGGAAAGTTGGAGAATCGTGCAGCGTCCGGGCGCGAATAAATCTTTGAGCGGAATGTGATCCTGCGCGGAGAAAATGCTGTCGGGTTTGTCGAAGCGTGAATCCATTCGCCACAAAAGACCGTCAATCGAAGAGACATTGCCGCCCGAACCGTCTTTTTTCGATTCGTCGCCGTATTTCTGCGCGTTCACTTCGTCGCGCAAATCGTGGTAAGCGTAAGCGTAATCGGCGCGGCGTTCGGCTTTTAAGCGTTCGTTCAAACTTCTAAAGGCTTGCGACAGAAAATGCGCCATTTTATCCGATGTTCCTTCGGGCAAAAGATATTTCACGTCGGCTTCGGTGAGCGTCGAAAAACGCACTTTTATTTTGTCGGGCGTGAAAATCTTGACTTCGGGTTTGTAACCGTCTTCGCCGAAAAACTGCTCGTTGCCCATAATCGAACTCATCGTGTGATATTCGCCGTGCGGGTCAACGATCAAAACGGCGGCGCGGTTGTATTTGTTCATCAATTCCTCGACAAAAACGCCCGCCGTGTAAGATTTTCCCGAACCCGTTGACGCTAAGATAGCAAGGTGCGTCGAGACGACATCTTTGACCGAAAGCACGATCGGAACTTCGCCCGAATCGCGCGTTAAAAGCGACCCGATATGCGCCGAACCCGTTTCGGCGGATTTCTTCGCGCTCAACATCTTTGTCAGAGTTTCCGACGAAGCGAGAAAAACCGCTTGTCCCGGATTCGGCGGAATGCGCGGGTTATTAAAATCCTTTACGGTCGTGTCGAAAAATCCGATGGTTTCGACCTGAATCTCGTAAATCTCGCAGCCGTCGCCGTCCAAACCGATTAGCGAAGAAACCATCGAAGGCGGCGTGTTCGGATCGGACAAAAAAGCGTCCGGCAAATTCCGCACGAGCTTGCGACCTTTGATCGTGCCGATGATCCGGCGTTCCTTCTCGCCGACCTTCGCTTGATAATAAACAAACTCGCCGATGCGCGTTTTCTCGTTGTCTTTGGTGATAAAAAGATATTCGTGCGGCAATTCGCCCGGACCTTTGACCGTGCCTGTCAGGAAATCATCTGTTGTCATAATTTTAATTTCGATTAAAAATAGCTTGCTTGGAAATTATAACACCGACAATTTTTTGCGGAAAGAATGCCGCCGGTTCAATTTGCGTGATACGAATAATTGAACGGGAAAAACATCTATTTCACAACAACTTAAAAAATTGTTGCTTTATGATTTCGCAAGTGCTAAACTCTGCAAGTCCTATCAAAATTAAGCCGAGCCAAGGCTGAAAATTGTTGGCTTCAAAAACAAAAAGTATAAATATGAAAACGAAAATTATCTTGCTATTAGTGTGCCTTGCGGCATTCGGTTCGATCAGTTTTGCACAAAAGAAAACGGCGGCAGTTTTGCCGGAAACGATTGTCAAAAACTTGTATGCGGCGCAAAAAGTCGAGAAAACCAATCCGTTTGCTCAAAGTAAAAGCCGCGCTTTGGTTGACAAGTATTTCACCAAAGACTTTGCCGATCTGATCTGGAAAACGAACAGTTCGGAAACGGGTTGGAATGTTGATCCGCTTTATAACGCGCAGGATACGGAAATTACGAATTTCGCCGTCGGCAAATCGAGACAAGACGGCGGTCTCGATAATGTTTATGTGAAAGCCACTTTTAAGAATTTCGGCAAAATGGAAGCAGTCGGTTTCGTGATGCGGCGCGAGGCGAACAAACAATGGAAAATAGACAATATTGATTACAGCGACGGCGAAGACCTCGCTTCGATTCTGCGTTATTCGACCGATATGGAATTTCAGAAATCCGTTGATGAGAATAATTCCTTTAAAGGCGGTTATATGGTCGGCGCGGTGCGCTGCGAAGTTACGCCGACGATGAACGGTATGTTTCACCGCGTTACGTGCGAAGACAAGGAAGGTTTTAAATTGTATGCCGTTGACGGCAATGAAAACGAAACCTCTTATATTCACGTGGACGACAACGGCAAGGATGAAGGAAAGTTCGTCTTCAAAAATGGCGAAACTGACGGCAAATACTTTGACGCAGCGGGCAAAGAAGTAAAGGTTACCTTTGTTAAAACCAACTAGGATTCCAAAAAAACAATAAAGAGAAAATTATGAAAATCAAATATGTATTTTTGACCGCACTTTTGTTGACGGTCTCTAGCATCGGCTTCGCACAGGCGAAAAAAACAACCGCAAAAACAACTGCGGCTGCGCCTCAACAGGTTGTCAAAGATTTATACGCGGCGCAGAAATCGGAAAAAGCAAATCCGTTTTTTCAAACGAAAAGCCGCGCCCTCATTGACAAATATTTTGTTAAAGATTTAGCCGATATGATCTGGAATGACACGATTGCGGCAAAAGGCGAAGTCGGGGCGATTGATTTTGATCCGCTTTACGGTTCGCAAGATTTGCAAATTACCAATTTAGTTGTCGGCACACCAAAAAATGAATCCGGTCCCGATGATGTTTTTCTGAAAGTTAATTTCAAGAACTACGGAAAAGCCGATTCAGTCGGGTTTAATCTCCGACGCGAAGCGAACAAGCAATGGAAAATCTACGACATCGAATACAGCAGCGGCGATGAACTCGTTTCGATCCTGCGTTATCCGACAGATGAGGAATATAAGAAAGAATATGACGCTAATCCCTTTCAAGGTAATTATATGATCGGTACGATGCAATGCTTTGTTTCGCCGACAATGAGCCGTCTAGAGTATTACCGCGTCAACTGCGACGGGCAGGAAGGTTATAAATTATATGCCGCCGAAGGTGATGAAACCCAAACCGCTTATACTTACAACGACGACAAAGGCAAACCGCTTGGCAAATTCGTTTTCAAAAACGGCGAAACTGACGGCAAATATTTCGACGCGAAAGGCAAAGAAATAAAAGTTACGCGGATAAAAGATGATGAAAATCCGGGCGGAATGACCGAAGAATCCGAAAACCAAAACGCCAGCGGCGAATTGGAAGTCGGAAAAACCAAATCGGTAATTCTATATGTCGGAATGGAGACGGGCGATTATGCGGCGTATTGTTTTATGAACGATTCCGATGCCGGACGCGCGATTTTAGCCAAGTGTAAAGATAAAGAACAATGCGAGGTTACGGCGACGCTCGGCGACGGCGAAGGCTGTGAAGTTCCCGGACTGGAAGCCACACTTTCCGCATCATTTACTATTGCGAAAGTCATTTCAGTAAAATCGCTCGGTCTCAAAAAATAGACGGACGGTAAATAAAATAAACAAAATTTAAGCGCGAAACGGATTTTTAAGGACAACAATCTGTTTCGCGCTTAAATTTCTCCGGCAAACACAATTGCACGAAGCGCGTCAGTTTCCGATTTTTTTCTACAGTTTAAATCTTTTGTGGATAAGTAGTTTGCCAAAAATGTATTAAACTATCTGCACTATGGGCAGAATTATCAAAGTTGAATTAGATGACGATCTCCGAAAAGAACTGGAAAAAGGCTATCGAAATGGTCAAAGTCATGCTTTTCGCACTCGATGTCAGATGGTCTTGTTAAAAAGCGAAGGACGCAAATCAAAAGACATTGCCTCATTTTTAGGGTTTTGTCAGCAAGCTGTCAATAATTGGCTCAAGCGATATAAAGCCGAAGGTATCGAGGGTTTAAAAGTCAGGGCAGGACGCGGACGACCCGCGATCTTGTCTCGAACCGAAGACTTGGAAGCTGTCAAAAAAGCCGTCCGGAAACATCGGCAGCGAATTTCGATTGCCAAAGTCGAATTGGAAACTACTCTCGGAAAAGAGTTTTCTAATCGAACTTTAAATCGGTATCTAAAAAATTTAACTGCCGATATAAGCGAATTCCGAGACGTTTGAAAAATAAAGAAAATGAAGTAGTTTATGAACATAAAGTTGACATTTTAAGAGAGTTGGAAAATTTGTCCGAGCAAGAAATAATAGATTTGTATTACTCGGATGAAAGCAAAGTCAGCTTAACTCCGTGTGTTCCATATGGTTGGCAATTTCCCGATGAAGAAGTTTTTATGCCGACGCAAAAAGGTGCGGGCTTAAATTGTTTTGCTCTCTTAAAAAGAAATAACGAGTGTTTGATTGAAACCACGACCGAGAATATCAACAGTCAATTCGTTTTTGAAAGGTTGGAAGAATTATCAACCAAATTGAAAAAGCTGACGGTCGTAGTTTTAGATAATGCTCGAATTCATACTTCAAACCTTATCAAAGAACGCCTCGCAGTGTGGCAAGCAAGAGGATTGTATCTCTTTTATTTGCCGAGATATTCGCCGCATTTGAATATTGTTGAAATATTGTGGCGAAAGTTAAAATATGAATGGTTAAGTCCGGGTGATTATCAAGCTAAAGAAAATTTGTTCTACCAAATCAGATTAGCTTTGAAAGCAGTCGGACAGAGTTTATTAATTAAGTTTTCAAAATTTAGACTTACTTTAACTTAAATATGTCCGACTACTTAATCCTTAAAAATTAATGTATTATCAATGGCGTTGGAGTTAATAAATAGTTAGACCGCCTAATTGTAAGTTTCGAGAAAATTATGACAGAAATTGAATTGCCTTCTCTCAGGGACAGACTAAGCTCGACTCTCACGGGCGCACAGGTTCTTACTGTTGCCGGCGGCTTGTGGGCAATATACGGTTCGCTGTCATTGCAGGGCGGCGGCGAACCGTGGCTGGCAATCGGCTTAATCTTAATGGCGTTTTGCTTATTGAGTGCCGGCTTCTACCTGCGAACGAAAGTCAAGCAATTACCGGCAGTAGTTGCTAGTCCGGCTTTGCAGAAACGCGAAGTTCAAGCGGGACGGATGTTTATTATCGTCAATGTTATACAGGGGATAGCGATGTTTGCGGCGGCGAACGTCCTCATCAATCTCAAGATGGCGGAATACGTCGCGCCCGTCATCGCTCTGATTGTCGGATTGCATTTTATTCCGCTTGCGTTTTCTATGCGAGTCCCCCGTCATTTTGGTACTCGCCGGATTGATGTGCCTGCTGGCTCTTGTCACGATGCTGGCAGTGCCGATGTATGCCGCCGGACGAAACTCGGAAGCCCAATCCGTTTTTTTGTGGGGCATCGTTGTCGGTTTGGGAAGCTGCGTCATTTTGTGGAGCGGTGCGATTTTGCGTCTCTGGAGTGTGCGAAAAGCGATATTAGCTGAGATTGAGGTTCGACCTTCGGTTGCTTAACCTATGCGTCGGCGGTCTAACAATTCAATGGACGTGAGGGCGAAACAGCGACTTTGTTATCAATCTTGTCTTTTTATCTCGGAGTTGCGTGGCGGCGGTTTCGCCCCACGTCATCTCAGTCGTTCGGCTTTTTCGTGTGGATTTTCCAATCTTAATTTACAATAACAGAGCTATGAATATATTACTTAGAGTAAAAAGAAATTTATTATATCTATTCACGATTTTCATTCTAGCAGTTTTTTGCTCTTCTTGTTTGGCACAGACTGAAGCGCAAAAAAATGGAGAACGTGAATCAAGTGTCACTCAACCGTCAAATTCTAATAATAAAAGCGGGTTGAAAATATCCGATTGGAAAATATATAAAGACGCGAAAAACGGTTTTCGTTTCGCTATCCGCCGAGTTTGATTCTAGAGAAAAAAAAGATGCAATCAGACTTTATCATTTCGTCGAATACCGTTTTCAAGACCCGTGCGATTTCCGAGACAATTCGCCTTTTCTTGAGAAATTGGTTGATTTTGACGTTACCTTGAAAATCGTCAACAAAAATCTTGATCGTGCAGTCGGCGGTTATCCGCAAATTGATTACCCGCAAGACGCTGTTTGGAAGTTAGCGGGAATAATTGAGGGGAAATCGCTTCGTCAAACTGATCATTTCTGCGGTAGTTATCTGTATTTTTATCCGTTTTCAAAAAATCGAAGTTTAATTTTCGAGCAGAAAATCGCGGGATATTTGTATGAACCAGCATATTCCGAAGCGAAAAAGACGGACGCTTGGAAAAATCCGAATATTATCAAACCGGAAAATGCCGCAGAAATTTTCGGCAAAATTATAGAAAGTTTTGAATTTGAAAAAAGGAGAGCAAAAAATAATGGCGGAAATTAAAAACGGATTACTATTGGATGCAAAAATCACTCAAAACATTATTTCAAACATCGAACGTCCCGGACTCGATTTTACGAAGATAAACGCGATTATCATTCATCAGACCGATTCCTATAATGCTTCCGGCACGATGAATTACTGGAAAACGAGTAAAATAAAAGCGGGAGCGCATTTTGTTATTGACCGAAACGGCGGCTCATTTTCCGAAACAATAGAAAATCCCAAGAATCCCGGCACTGGTATTTTTACCGGAAAAACCCGCTCATATACAGGCACGGACGGGAAAATTTATCAAGCGATGCAATCACGCCGGAAGTTTAAGGGACAAGAAATATCCGAACAGCTATAATTCTATCGGGATTGAATTTGTCGGCAAATATGATTGGGTGAAAAACACCTATCCGCCGCCGTCAATAGGGCAAATTCAGTCGGGCGCGTGGTTGGTCAAAACCTTAATCGAACTAATTTCAACAATTCCGTCGTTTGAAGCCGTTTATGCACATGGTGTGATTGCTTATAAAACGCCGGATATGAGCGAAGGCAGCACGACGCTCGGCGAAATCAAAGAAGAATTGTCGCCGAAGAAAAAAGAACTTCAGGAAATAAAAATTGAAAGTCCCTGCACGGAGATTTTGCAACTATTATATCCTTAAATCTGCGGTCAACAACCGAATGTCCTTACACCGAATAAGAAGCCGTAAAAGACAGCGATAAGCTGAACAAATCAATGGATGCGAGGCGGCAACAGCGGCTTTCATTTGGCGTTCTTCGGGTTTCCTGACGCTACGTGTAATCGGTTTCGCTCCACATCATCTCAAACGCTCTAAATCATCTGCCGAATCAAACTAAATTTCCGATAACAATTAAGCAAAACAGTTGACTAAACCGTTTGCACATCCGATAAAGACACTTGCACGACTAACAAAGACAAAAGCGCAATGTGCCAAGGTCAAAGCGCAATGCACCATCATCAGAGCGCAATGTGCCAAGGTCAAAGCACAACGCGCCATCATTAGAGCGCAACGCGCCGTCAATAAAACGCAACGCGCCGTCAATAAAGCGCATTGCGCCGTTATCAAAGCGCAGTGCCTTTTGACTTTTGCACGACTAAAATTATCCTGTAAACGAATTGAAATTTTTACACTATATTGGAACAACAAATTCCGTATTTTTCAGATAGAAAGGAGAATATAATTATTATGATACCGAGTAACAGATGGTTTCCACGCGGTTTGCCCGAAAGGGCGATGTGGTATGAAAATTTTTCCGTGAATTTTGCGGAAGTGGCGGCGAGTCTCGGTTTGACCGATGATGTCGCGTGGGTTAGGGACGACAACTACGTGATGCAGTTTCTCGCGGATGTTTTCGTGCAGATTACGGCGTTTGAAAAAGCGGTGTGTCGGTGTGCTTTTAAACATTCTGCCGTCGAAAACCGAAGCACCTGCGATTGATACTTTGAAACCCGTCGCTAACGTTTCAAACATTGGCGCGGATTATAAAATGCCCGTCCACGCGACGCGGATGGGCAAACCCGCTTATCAAGTGCAGATTCGGCGTATGAACAGCGAAAAATGGGAAGATGTGAAGTTCAGCACGACCGCCGATGTCGTCGTCCAAATCGTGCCGATTGCCGAAGGTCAACCCGAACGTATTCAGGTGCGCGTTATTTTATACGATAAAAACGAACCCGTCGGCGAACCGTCAGATTCGGTTTATGCGACGATCAACCCGTAAGAAAATTAAAAATAAAACTAGGAAAGACCGCGAACGATATTATATGTTCGCGGTCTTTTCTGGTTCTGATAAGCACAATTAAAAAAAGTAGTAAATTCTGAAATTAAATGCTAGAATATCCGAGACTTAACAGACAATCCGGCTGAGCCTGGCTGAAAAATAGGCTGTTCTTTATAATTAAAATAACAAAATGAAAACAAAAATTATCTTTTTTTTCGTGTGTCTTTTGACATTCGTTTCGCTTAACTTTGCTCAAACGAAAAAAGCTGCAATTACTACGCCCGATATGGTGGTTAAAAATTTATACGCGGCGCGGGAAAATCCGAAAACCGATCCGTTTTTTCAAAACAAAAATCGCGCTCTGGTAGATAAATATTTTACGGGCGAACTCGCCGATGCGATTTGGAAAGACGCGGTTGCGACGACCGACGGGGTCGGTGCGTTGGATTTTAATCCGTCGTTTTACGCGCAGGACGATGAAATTACCAATTTTGTTATCGGAAAAGCCGACGCGAATAATATGGTCAAAGTCAGATTCAAAAATTTCGGCAAAGACGAGGAAATCACATATTCTCTGGTAAAAGAGAGGACCGGCGCGAAGGCTTGGAAGATCGAAACCATTATGTATAGCGATGCTGAAGATTTGGCTTCGATACTGCAATACGGAATTTTGTCAGAAGCAGAAATGAAAGCCGCAGATGAAACCGACAAGCTGAGCGGCGATTATATGGTCGGTAACACAAAATGCACGATCAACCAAAACAAAAGCGGATATTGGGCGCGTGTAAAATGCGACGATCAGGAAAATTTTCAGGTAATTGATACGGAATCAATGACGTTCGGCACGTTTAACCCGAAGGAAAAAGGCAGAAAAGGACATTTCGTTTCGCCCGAATACGGCACAATTACGAAATTCGTTGACGCTTCGGGAAAAGAATTTCCGGTAACGCGCCTTGAGAAGAAAGCCGAACCCTGCGGTCTGAATTTGGAAATCACCGAAAACAATACAAAAGGACTTCCTGTTCAGGGCGCGAACGCGACTGCAATGAATACCGGAACGAATGAGATGTTCAAAGCCGTTTTGTTTGAAGGTTTTCCCGTATTCGGCGATCTCGCCGCCGGAACTTATAAAGTTACGGTTACGAAATCAGGTTACAAAACCTTAGTCAAAGAAATTCAACTTGATTGTAATAATTTGCAGGAAGACGACCGATCGGCAACGGATTATATTTTTTTGACAAAAGGGAAATAAAAACAGAAAAACAATGAAAATAAACAAAATATCAATTTTAACTGCTTTTATCGCAGCGTTATTTATAACTTCCTGCGGCGAAAAAACCGCAGTCAACATTACTGCAAATACTGCTAAAAATACGAATACGGCAACCGTCGTAAATAATGAACCGGCGACGGCGAAAAATACGAATTCAGTTAATGAGACGAAAACCGAAACGGCTGAATCAAAAACCGAGTTACATTCGCCCGCGAAAGATTCGCCCGAACGAAAAGAAATTATGGACGCTCTGCGTGTTCCGGTTTCCAAGGAATTGAAACAGGAAGTTATCTTTAATGTTGACAAAATAAACGTGCAGGACAATTGGGCATTTATCGCGGGAAATCCGAAAAACAAAGACGGCGGCGAACCGAATTGGAAGTTGACAAAATATCAGGAATTTATTGACAGCGGCGATTTTGAAGAAGGTCTTTACGCGCTTCTGAATAAAAAAGCCGGAAAATGGGAAGTTGTAACTTATTTGATGAACTGCCACGATGTCTGTTATTTAGGATGGGACAAAGAATATAAAGCTCCAAAGGCGATATTGAAATAACCCGAAAAGATAATTGAGTCTGTTTTCACGGCAGAAAGGCGGATATTTTTACCGACAATTTAGTTTATAAAAAAAAAGGAAAGACATCTGAATGGATGCCTTTCCTTTTTCATATACGAATTTAATCAAATTAATTATTCGAAGCAAAATTAAATTCAAATAACTCGTTATTAACAGAAGCAACGATCGGCGAGAATTGATAACGCCGGTGCGTGATATTAAAAGTGAAAGTTTGTCCGACCTCGACATCTTCAAAGCGATAGTAACCGAATGAAGACGATTTGGCGGTTCTGACAATGCCGTTTTGATCGGTCATCATTACTACGGCATTGGAAATGCCGCTGCCGTCCGAAGAAATTACGCGACCCGAAATGGAAACGGAAGCGGCGGACGGAGCGGTAATCGCAAAGTTTGCGTTGTTGATGTCGAAGAAAATATTGTTCGTCGGCTGAATTTTGATACGCGCCATTGTCGTCGGATTATTCGGAACGGTGATTTGTTCGGTTCCGTCGTTCGGCGTGTTGGCGACAAGCGTGATCGGGAAAGTTTGCCCGCCGTCGGTCGAGAGCAGAATGTTGACATTTGCCGCATTGACCGGCGCGGCGTTCGTGTTGGCTACGTCCCACGTTACGGTTTGCGTTGTTCCGGCTTGCCAAGCAACTGCCGGTGCAATTGCCGGACGCGCATTCTGCGTCGTCAATTGAAACGGTCCCGACGCTTGATTAATATTTACGGTCGTTCCGGCATCTATCACGCCGCGCCGGTCGCGCAGTGAAACGCGGAAATTCATCGTGCGGTTGACAGTCGGCAGACGTTCGCCGACGACGCAGGTCATTCCAGTTTCGCAGACCGCGCCCGGAAATCCTGTCGGATGCGTTCCCATATATGTCAAAACCGGCTGATTACTTGCAACGCCGTTGATGTTCACCGTCTGATCGTTATTTCCCGGATTCAAGATAAAGTTCAGGCTCGGAAATGTTCTCGAATTTCCCGAAACCGGCGAATACGGACGAAACAGCGGGCGCAGAATGCCGTCCGAATCAACATCGTAAGTTCCGGGCGGAATTCCCGCAGTGCCGCTCGGCGACGGCGCGAGATCGTATTCTTCCCACGAATAAAGCAGATTAGCGACATCGCCCGCGTCCGCGTCGTTTCCGGTTGCGGTTAAAGTAAAAGGCGTTAAGCGCGGAATCGTATAAGACGCTCCCGCGCTGACTGTCGGGACATTGTTCGTTCCCGAAGCCGTGCCGCATCCGGTCATCTGCGGATCGCCGTTCGGATCGTTCAGATTGTTGGTTATCTCGGTCACACTTCTGATATGAAATGAAGGAAATCCGGTGTCAACGTATTGCTGTAAATTGCGCTGATCGCAAATGCCGACGTAAGACATTAACGTCGCACCGCTGGCGACTTCAAACGCGTTGGCTGCCGAACGAGTCGTGCATGCGCCGGACGGATCGGCGTTGTTGTAAGTGTGATTTGCCCCGAATTGATGTCCCATTTCGTGCGCGACGTAATCCACGACAAACGGATCGCCCGTGTTCGTGCCTCGCGCCGAATAACCTTCCGCTTTTTGAGTACTGCACAAAGAAGGCGATGAAGCCACGCCGCCGCCGCCCGTGCCGAAAAGATGTCCGATGTCGTAATTAACCGCGCCCCGACGATTGTCAATGGTTGTTTGATTGATGGCAAGCTGCGCCGAACTGTCGGTATTGTCATACGGATCGGTCGCCGGATCATCGAAAACGATGTTGGTGGCATTGTTAGTGACTGTAGGATTGTTGAGTTGAAACTGTGAGGCGAGTTCGCGGATATAAATTCCGTTAATGCGGTTGACCGCCGTCATAATTACGGCAAGCGCGGCTGTCCGAATCTGATTGGAGGTTTGTGTGCCGTTATATCCGGCGGCGTTTCGCGCCCATTCGCCGGTCGTTGCAACTGCAAGTCTGTATGTGCGAACGTTCCCGCCGAAACTGAATTCGGACGCGGAAGGCAGAAAATCGTATTTCATAGCGGTTTCGGCAAAATCCTTGGTTTTGTGTTCGATGCGGCAGTAAAATTCGTTGTTCGATCTGCCGAATTCGTGTTTGTAGAAAACCAGATAATTTTCCGTATCTGCTTTGGCGAACGGGTCAATCATCACCGTGCCTTTCGGTGTCGAAATATAACCGTGAAAACCGAGCGCGTTCCAGTCGAAGCGTCCGATTATGCCCGGATCGTCAACATTGTAGCCGACAAAACTTTTCCAATCGGGAAACGCGGCGGCGAGTTGCGGCGCGAGAACTTGCGTTTGTTCGATCCTGAAACGCGAAAGCGTGCCGTCGGGCATCGGAATTTCAATAATTGTATTTCGTCCGGTCGCCGCGTCCGTATTTTCAAACGGCAAATCTTTTAGTGAACTTTTCAAAGATTTTCGATCGAGCTGAAAAACCAGATATTTTTCCGGCGTAACTTCGCGGCTTTCACGATTTTGAAGATTATTTTCGTCAATTTGCCGCCAAAGTTTAGCTTGGTTCAGATTTGTATTATTTTTGCTCTTTTGAGCGTAAATCGCCGCATTTGAGGCGATTAAAATTATCGCAAACAAAATTGCGTTTGCGATAAAATTCTTACTATCTTTATTTGAATTCATTATAATATTTTTACTCCTGTAATTTTAATTGCAATAAATGTAACGCAGTTTGTAACCAAACTCACTAAACTACTGAAATTAAGCCGATGTTTCGGGCGATTCTAAAATTTTTTTGACAGAAGCGGGACAAACGTAAATTTGATTTGCTTCGGTTTCGACAAAATGAATTTTTTCCTTATCAATCAGATGATAAATTTTCCGGCTGCTGACACCGAAAAAATCGGCTGATGCTTGTGCCGTGATCATCTGTTCGACACATTCTTCGCAGCAAATAATTTCGGGCAGAGTTTGATTACTGACGATAAATTTTCGCTTGGTTTTGATAAAAATATTCGTCCTGCGTATAATTTTCATTTGTTTTCGGTTAAACTAAAAACAGTCCGAACGCTTATCGGTTCGGTCTGCTAAAATTTAATCCAACCTCTTAAAAAAGTCCGGATAAAATTTCGGATATTATTTAAAACAAGCAAATGAAAGAGTTTTACGAATTTGCGTCGTTTCGTTTAGACATCAAAAAACACCGTTTGATGCGCGGTGATGAAGTTATTTCACTCACGCCGAAGGAATTTGGTGTGCTTTTATTGCTGATCGAAAATGCCGGGCGCGTCGTTGAAAAAGACGAATTGCTCGACGCGGTTTGGAAAGATACGTTTGTCGAAGAAGCAACACTGACGCGCAATATTTCGTGGCTCAGAAAAAAATTATCCGCCAATGACGAAAACGCTGCGAAATTTATAGAAACCGTTCCGAAACTCGGTTACAAATTTTTACCTGAAATAAAATTCAGCGAAAACGCCGGGATTTACGTCGAAGAACAGATCGTTCAGGAAATACACGTCGAGGAAACGATCGAGATTATTCCTTCATCTGCGAACAATGAAGTTTCAATCGTTGACGGGGAAATCCGGGAAATTTCAAAACAGAAATTTTTACCCGGCACACAAAAAAGAAAAGTAATTTCACAGTATTGGATAATTCCCGTGATTTTAATTTTTGCCGTTGCCGGATTCTTAACATACCAGGCGTTTATTAATAAAAATCAATCAAACGTTATTCTTGCGACGAAAATCGTTCCTTTTTCCGGTTTGCCCGGACGCGAAATTTCGCCTTCATTTTCGCCGGACGGAAAATCAATCGTTTACGCCTGGGACAACGGAAACGAAAACGCGAGTCTCGATATTTACATCAAACTCGTCGGCGCGGGTGAACCCGTTCGTTTAACCGAAACCGCCGAAGACGAAATAAATCCCGTCTATTCGCCGGACGGAAAATCAATCGCTTTTGTCAGAAATTTCCCGGATCATAACGAAATAATTCTAATTCCCGCGCTCGGCGGTGCGGAACGTAAAATTTATGAACAGGCGAGTTACGTAAGTATTTCATTTTCGCCCGACGGGAAATTTCTCGCTGCCGCGAATCTCGATCTATCAAAAAACGATGCCGGAATTTTCTTCATAAATCTGGCAAACGGCGAGAAAACTCAGATTACAAAACCCGAAAATCCGGGCGTTGATCTTTCGCCGAGATTTTCCCCGGACGGCGAAAATCTCGCTTTTATCCGGTATTTCGGGAGTTTTCGCCGCGAAATTTTCGTCGTTTCCGCAAAAGGCGGCGAACCGCGTCAAATCACTTTCGATGATACGAGAATTTACAGTTTGGATTGGAGCAAAGATAATCAACATCTGTTTTTCACATCTTTTCGCTCGGTCGGGCAATTGAATTTGTGGCAAATTTCCGTAGATGAAAAAGACGCACCTCGAATGATTCCGACGGGAAGCAAAAATCCCGACGGTCTTTCGGTTTCGCCCGACTCAAAAATGATTGCCTTTGTCGAAGAAACAGCCGACGAAAATATCTGGGAAATTGACGCGGAAAGCAAATCTCATCCGATAATTCGTTCGACACGCGCCGATCACAGCCCGCAATTTTCGCCCGACAGCTCGCAGATCGTTTTCGCTTCCGAACGCACCGGAAATTACGAAATTTGGATCGCCGATGCGGACGGGAAAAATCAAAAACAAATAACCGATTCTCAAAATTCGGCAGGAAGTCCGCGCTTTTCGCCGGACGGAAAATTCGTCCTATACGACGCGCAATACGCTGAAGGAAGCGACATTTACATTATTTCGGTAAACGGCGGCGCGCCGCGTCGTTTGACCGAAAATGCCGGTAATAACTCTCTGCCGGCTTGGAGCGCGGACGGAAATTCGATATTTTTTCTGTCGAATCGTTCGGGCAGCGCACAAATCTGGAAAATGCCCGTCAATGGCGGTCCAGCTACACAAATTACAAAAAACGGTGCGTTCGAAATGTTCGCCGCACCTGATAACAAAACGATAATTTATTCAAAATCAATTGGAAAAATGGGTCTGTGGAGCGTTACAACCAAAGGTGAAGATGAACAACCGATTCACGATTTATCGGAAGTTGGCGGATGGCGTTCGTGGTCGGTAACGCCGGACGGGATTTATTTTACGTCGTTTTTGCCGCAAATTCCGCTCGACATAAAATTTTACGATTTCACAACGAAACAAACCAAAAAAATTGTTTCCGTTAATAAACCGCCGCTGACATATTACTCGAATTTGTCGGTTTCAAACGACGGCAAAAGAATTCTCTACGCCAGACAAGATCAGACAACCGCCGAAATTATGCTGGCGAAAATCAGCGAAGAATGACCATCAAAGCAGATTTTTATTTTCAAATTAAAAAGACCGAGAACAAATTCTACGGAATGGTGTCTAAAAAAACAGACAGTTTCAAGGAGAAAAAAAATATGAAAATAAAAAACAATCTAAAAAACATCTGGATGGCGGTTACTTTTTTGTCAACGATTTTGCTCGGTTTTCACTGGTTCGGATACGCGCCGGAAAGCCTGCAATATACGATAATCGGAATAAATATTCTCGCGCTGATATTGTCTGCACCGTGCAGTCTTTTTGCGATTCCGGTTTTTATCGCGGCAAATCATTTTCTTGGAATGAGTCCGTTTTCCGGCGAGGGAATTTATCTGAACACATTTTTGTTACTCACTTTGGGCGGGTTACAATGGTTTCTACTTGCGGAATTTTGGTCGCCTTCTAAACCTTTATTTCAGAAAATCGAATTGGTTAACGGCAAATTGCATTGATTTGCATTTGATTTCGAGCAAAAAAAGCGCGTTGCGGATATTTGCCGAAACGCGCTTTTGATTTAACAAATTCGGTTTTTAGAACGAATCAATTCTTATTCCGCCGTTCGTCGTAACAACGCGAATCGGTGCGCCGCCGCCGTTCAAATTCGTGGAAATTTGTCTTTTCCCCCAACTTTTTTTGTTTTCCGGTTGAAGTTCGCTGAATTCGCTTTTGAAACCGCCGTTGGTCGTTCCCGTTTCGATATTCGCCGCATAATTTTGCGACATTGAAAGATTTACACCGCCGTTTTTTGTTTCGACATCGAGACCGTTTCCTGTCCAGGTATTTCCCGAAAGTTTGATCGAAACTCCGCCGTTTTGAGTTCTGCCGCTGACGTTTCCCGCTAAATCCTGCAAATGAACACCGCCATTTTTCGTGAAAAATTCTATTGTTCCCTCAACCGAATTAATCGAAATTCCGCCGTTGTTTGCCGTTAATTTTAGATTGATATTTTGCGGAACAACGATTTGGTAAGAAACCGACCAATTATCGCCGCCGTTTTCCGCCTTTATGACGGAATTCGTGCTGATGTTGATTCTTTTCGCCGCATTTTGTGCGGCGGATTCGGATTTGTCCCACGCCGTGACGCAGGCGCGGATCGAAATATCATTTCGATTTTCGCCGCGAATGCTGATGCCGCCGTTTCGGTCTCCGTCAACTTCTAAAGTGTTTCTGAAAGGCAAATTCAATTCACGTCTGTCCGTAAAACTGATTTTCCCGTCTCCCGACCAGTTATCCGAACAAAAATTTTCGTCATAACCTTTTTTATTCTGAGCTGAAGTTCCTACTGCCGAGCAAAATATCGCCGCGACTAAAAGTGCCGTATAAAAATAAATATTTCCTAAAATCATAAATTTTCTCCTAAATAATTTGAATTTGATCGCAAAATTGCGGTTTCATAAAATAAACACCGCAGAAAATAATTATGTGACACAAAAAAAAGGTCTGACGAAAATTTTTTTCATCAGACCTCGAAATTTATTTTATAAGTTAACGTAAATTCGATACAAGAAAATTAAATTTAGGAAAGTGGAAATTTGCCCGCGAAACACACAAAAATGACGAAAAAAGAAAATTAAAAAGCTTTTTATCTTAAACTTCGTTTCTTTCGTGTATTTCGTGGGCTAAAAATCTTATGTCGAACTGATGTTAAGTAACATTATTCGTCGTTCATTTCACGAAGTTTTTCTTCGATCATTGTCATTTCCGTCTGTAAATTTTTCTCCATCGTCACCGCGACTTCGGATTGTTCGACCTGAATCGCTTGATCTTCCATATCGTTATCGAGTTCGATTCTCTCGGCGGAATTTACCTTTTTCAGTTGTTCGCGGATTGCGTCGAGTCGTTTTTCAAGTTGTTCTTTCGTAAATTTTATTTCCGTCATAATTTTTTCTTCAAACCGTTAAATTTGTTTGAATTATAGCTTTAATTTACAAAACCGCGAAATTTGCCTACTTATTTTGTTTTGTAAAACGTCGAAGTCAAGTTATGATGTAAAACAAGAATTTATGGGCGATAAAGACGTTATAACGGAAACGGGAAACGAACAGCTTCGGAATTTTACAAAAGCCGTTCTTAACGATTTGCAGGCATTGGAAAAAATGCTTGACGACAATTATTTCGAGGAAAATGTCGGGCGTATCGGCGCGGAACAGGAAATGTTCGTCGTTGATTCTTCGATGAACGCTACGCCGCTGGCGATGAAAATTATCGAAGCGGCTAATGATGACCGTTTAACGACGGAACTCGGACTTTATAATCTCGAAGCGAATCTAACGCCGCATCAATTTTCCGGCGATTGTTTCGCAAAGATGGAAGTTGAACTCAACGAAGTTCTCGAACATATCAGGAAAACGGCGAAAAAATTCGATGCCGGAATCTTGATGGCGGGAATTTTGCCGACTTTGAAAGAATCCGATTACGTCGCCGAAAATCTGACTCCCGAACCGCGTTATATCGAGATGAACCGGATTTTGACCGAACTTCACGGAAAAAATCGTCTGATTCATATCAAAGGTTTGGACGAACTTCATTTTCAGACGCAAAATGTTTTTATCGAATTTTCAAACGTCAGCTTTCAGGTTCATTTTCAGGCGAAGATAAAAGAATTCGGAAATTTATACAATTGGTCGCAAGCCGTCGCCGCACCGGTTTTGGCTTGCGCGGTAAATTCGCCGTTTTTACTTGGTCATCGGCTGTGGCACGAAACGAGAATCGCGCTTTTCCAACACGCGACCGATGCGCGTTCGCCAACATTTCAAAAACGCAGTCAAACGCCGCGCGTTCATTTCGGCGACAGTTGGGTGAAAAATTCGATTCTCGAAATGTTTCACGAAGATGTCGCGCGTTTTCGTTTTATTTTGACAAAGGAAACCAAAGAAGATTCGGTCGAAGTTTTGCAAAGTGGAAATATTCCGAAACTCGATGCGTGGCAGATGCACAACGGTTCGATCTGGCGTTGGAATCGAATTTGTTACGGCGTAATGAGCGGAAAACCGAGTCTGCGAGTCGAAGCGAGATTTTTGCCCGCCGGTCCGACCGTCGCCGATGAAATGGCGAATGCGGCGTTTTATCTCGGTTTGATGTCGAATCTGCCGGAACAATACGGCGATGTTTCAAAAATTATGTCGTTTGACGACGCGAAGATGAATTTTTACAACGCGGCGCAGACCGGTCTGAAAACTCAGATAAATTGGTTCGGCGGCGAAAGTTTCGCGGCAAAGGATTTGATCCTGAAAAAATTGCTGCCGTCGGCGAAAAAAGGTCTGCAAAGCGCGGGAATTGACGAAGCCGACATCAAAAAATATCTCGGAATTATCGAAGCGCGTGTGAAGAACGACTGCACCGGAGCGCGTTGGATGCTCGATTCTTACGCGAATATGGACAAAGTTGCGAAACCGAACGTCAAACTGCGGACGCTGACCGCCGCGATCCAGAAAAATCAGACCGAAGGCAAACCCGTCCACAAATGGAAACTGGCGCAGATCGAAAGATCAACCGATTGGATTGACAATTTCCGCACCGTCGAACAATTTATGGCGAAGGATTTATTCACCGTGCGCCCCGAAGACGTGATTGATCTTGCCGCGAGTCTGATGAAGTGGAAACACACGAAACATATTCCGGTCGAGGACGATAAAGGAAATCTGATCGGAATTTTAACGCAGAGAGATTTGCTTTCGATTCTCTTAAAGAAAAAAGAAGATGACAAGAAATCGTTCATCGTCCGCGACGTGATGAAAACCGATCTCATCACGATCTCGCCGAAAACTTCGTCGCTGAAAGCGTTATTGCTGATGCGCGAAAAGGGAATCGGCTGTTTGCCCGTGGTCCAAAACAAAAAACTCGTCGGTCTTTTGACTTCGCACGATTTCCTGACGGTTTCGACTCGGCTTTTTGAAGAAAGATTAAGAGAGAAATAAAATCATTTCTTTTTTATTTCCGGCGCGGTGATTTCAAATTCTTTACTCGCCGTCTGTTTGCCGTCAATTAATACGTTTATTTTGTATTTTCCGGCGTTCCAGGCAATCTGCGGCTTGAAATTGAAATTGACGACGTTTTGTTTGCCGTTGGTTTTGTAGCTGATAACGACCGTTTTCGCTCCCGCTTTTGCACCTTTGACTTCGACAGCGACCATTTCCATTTTGACCGTCACCGCTTTTTCCGAATCGAGCAAAATCTGACAATGAAGTGTTTTGTCGGAAGTTGAAAAGTTTTCCGTTTCGTCGCCTTTTTTTCCTGTGCCGTCGTCTTTAAAAAGAATTATATCTTCGACTCCGACGGCATTTGTTTTATTTTCGGTTTCTACTTGAGCAAAAATACTTATTGCGAAAAAAAGACAGAAAAGTATCCCAATTATGATCTTCATAATTTATTTGTTTTGAATTTAATTGTATTTTTTATTTATTTTGTAATTACAAATAGTTTGTGCATCAACTCGCCGTTTGGTTGCACCGGACAAAAAAAAGCAAAAGCGAATTATTCACTTTTGCTTTTTTAATTTTTAATTTTACTTTTTCTTACTCGTCGCGCCCGTGAGCGTGTGCCGGCGGCGAAGTCGCTTCGACGGCGGTGAATGTTTCTAAAATATTGTAAGTGTGTTTCGCGCCTTTCGGCACGACCCACGAATCGCCCTTTTCGAGCAGAACCATCTGATCTTCGAGATGAAGTTCGGCTTTGCCTTCGACAACGTAACCGACCGTTTCATATTCGCGCGTATGTTCGGTTTTGTCGCCGTTCGGTTCCTCGCTTTCCCACATACGCATCGAAACATTTACGCCCGAAGCCAGATATTTCTGTCCCATATCGCCGTGCGGCGCGTTTTCGCTCGTTACTTTTACTACTGATGTATCACCCATAAATTATTAAAATTCCTCCTTGTTTATTTCATTTATCATTGAACATTTATCATTTACCGACGAATTCAAAAATCATCGTCAAATAATAACCAATGTTATCTAAATGATAATTGATAAATGTTAAATGATAAATGTTTGACGTTGCTTTTTCTCGCTTAAACATATAATCTAACTGTTTTTGTTTGAGAACTATTATTTAATAAATTTATGATTGACAGAGAACATATCAGAAATATCGCCATCATAGCTCACGTTGACCACGGCAAAACGACGCTCGTAGACGCGATGTTAAAACAATCCGGCACGTTCCGCGACAACGAAGAAGTCGCCGACCGCGTGATGGATTCGATGGATTTGGAACGCGAGCGCGGCATTACGATTATGGCGAAAAACGCGGCGGTTCATTACGGTGATTACAAAATTAATATTTTGGACACGCCCGGACACGCCGATTTCGGCGGGGAAGTCGAGCGCGTCTTGAAAATGGTTGACGGCATCGTTCTGCTCGTTGACGCGGCGGAAGGCTGCTTGCCGCAGACTCGTTTCGTTTTGCGTAAAGCACTCGAACTGAAACTTCCGGCGATTGCGGTCGTCAATAAAATTGATAGGCAAGACCAACGCGCCGAAGAAGTTTTAGACGAAATTTACGATCTGTTCATTGATCTCGGCGCGTCGGACGAACAGATTGATTTTCCGGTTCTTTACGCGATCTCGCGTGACGGCGTGGCGAAAAAGGAATTGGCGGACGATTCGACAACTCTCAAACCGCTGTTCGATCAAATTCTTGAGACGATTCCTGCGCCGAAGGCTTTGCGCGACGATTCGCTGCAACTGCTCGTAGCAAACATTGATTACAACGCATTTGTCGGAAGACTCGCCATCGGCAGAATCTTTTCGGGCGAAATTGCCAAAAATCAGGAAGTTGCCATCGCCAAACGCGACGGTTCGATCGTCAAAACTCGCGTCAAAGAGATGTATGTCTTTGAAGGAATGAAGCGCGAACCGGCGGAAAGTGCCGGAGTCGGCGAGATCGTCGCGCTTGCCGGATTTGATGATGTCGAGATCGGCGAAAGCATAACGTCGGCGGAAAACCCGAAACCTTTGCCCGTCATAAATGTTGACGAACCGACAATCTCGATGATCTTCGGCGTAAACAATTCGCCTTTTTCAGGACTTGACGGGAAATTCGTTACGTCGCGCCAGATCAAAGAACGACTCGACAAGGAACTTCTCGGAAACGTCGCGTTAAGAGTTGCCGAAACCGAATCGCCCGACCAGTTCAGAGTTTCGGGACGCGGCGAACTCCAACTCGCGATTTTGATCGAAATGATGCGCCGCGAAGGTTACGAACTGCAAGTTTCAAAACCCGAAGTCATCACCAAACGCGATGAGGAAACGGGCGAACTGCAAGAGCCGATAGAACTCGTCGTCATTGACGTTCCCGAAGAATTCATCGGCGTTGTCACCGAAGCACTCGGTCGCCGCAAAGGTCAGATGATGAAGATGATTAACAACGGTTCGGGGCGGGTGCGTTTGGAATATGAGATTCCTTCACGCGGTCTGATCGGTTTTCGCGGCGAATTTTTGACCGAAACGAAAGGAACGGGATTAATTAACACGCTTTTCCTGCGCTTCGACAAATGGCAGGGCGAATTGAAAGGTCGCGGAACGGGTTCGCTCATCTCGGATCGTGTCGGCGAAACGACGACTTACGCGCTCTTTAACTTACAGGAACGCGGAATTATGTTCCTCAAACCGCAGATTAGAGTTTACGAGGGAATGATCATCGGCGAAAACGCCCGCAACACCGATCTTGATGTCAACGCGATCAAGGAAAAGAAACTGACCAATATGCGAACATCTTCGGCAGATGACGCGATGCGTCTCGTTCCCGTCCGCGAAATGTCGCTCGAACGCGCTCTCGAATTTATTGCCGACGACGAACTCATCGAAGTTACACCGCTGGCGATTCGTTTGCGAAAAAGAGTTTTGAAGGCGAATGAAAGACCTAAGAAATAGTAGAAATTATAAATGAAAACGCAAAAAGTGGAAGCGGAAAATTAATTTCCGGCTTCCACTTTTTGTTTTCGCTTACTTCTTATTCAGCCGAAAAGTTCAAATTTTCGACCGCATCGTTGACCGCGAGGATTTGCGGGAAGAAATAATAACGGCGCGAAGAAACCGTCATCGTGTAACTTTGTCCGGCTTCGACATCGTTAAAGCGGTAAAAGCCGAAACTGTTTGTCCGCGTTGATCTCGTATTTCCCGAACCGTCCGTCATCGAAACGACCGCACCGGCGATTCCCATTTTGCCGGCTGAGATGAGTCCCGAAACTGAAACGGCGGCGGCGGTCGGTGCAAAAGCAACATCTATCTGATAATTGGTCGTCACAGAGTTCGCGCCGTCGGTCGCCATAATCGCAAAATTATACGTTCCCGCCATTGTCGGTGTGCCGGTCAGTGCGACGACGGCTTGCGGAGCGAAATTTGTTGTCAGCATTACGCCGGGCGGAAGTGCGCCGCCGGCTAACGAATATGTGAAAGAACCGTTATCGGGAACGATAACCACGTTGTAGGCTTGATTTGTTCTTGCATCCGGCAGATCGGCAACCGGAGCACTATTAAATTCAAATGCGCCGATGTCCACACGGTCGTTGCGCGCTGCGCCGCGCTGATCGGTAGCAAGACTCGAAACGGGATCGCCCATATTTAGAGCCGGACTGTTATCGGTTAAAGCGTGTGTGTAATTATTGCCGCCGTAAAATCCGAGCGGTGTTAGAATCGGATCAACGAACAAATTATTCGCTTGCGTTCCGCTCGAACAATTTACTAAACCGTCTTCGACCAAACTGTAATCGGCATTGACCACTCCGCCGCTTGCCGCTTCGCAATCTCTTCCCGCGCCTGAATTGGCGATTATCGAATTTTTAAGATCAATCGTTCCACCGACAAAATAAATACCGCCGACGGCAATTCCCGCAGAATTGTTGCTGAATGTTACGTTTGTCAAAGTTGCCGTCGGATTGGTCGAAATCCCGCGCATATACAAACCGCCGACTGCGCCGCCGACCGCATTATTGCCGCTGACGGTCGAATTTGTCATCGTTAAATTTTTTGTGTTTACGATGCCGCCGCCGTAACCGCCGGAGTTTGTATAATTATCTCTGATGGTTGAATTATTAACGAGCAAAGTGCCGGAATTATAGATTCCGCCGCCGCCGCCCGTTCCGTTACCGCCCAACGAAGCCTGCGAAACGTTATCTCTGACCGTTACATCGGAAATCGTGAGCGTGCCGCTGTTACTGATTCCACCGCCGCTATCGCCGCCCGAATTGCCGTTGGCTATGGTCAATCCATTGATATTGGCGACTGCTCCCGTTTGAATTGTAAAGATGCGGCTGTTGCCGCCCGCATCAATCGTCAGAAGATTTGTGCCCGAACCGTTTATTGTCAGCGAACCATTATCTGAAATTATTATTTCTTCTCCGACGAGCGTGATCGTCTGCGGAAAATCGAAGGACGACGAAAATTCTATCGTGTCATTGAACGGACTGCGATTTGCTATGCTTATCGCTTCGCGCAGGGAACAATCGAAGGCATCACACGTTCCGTCGTCCATATTGTCCGTCGTATTGACGATCAGAATTTGCGGTCCGAGCAATACGAAAGTCGAAGGATCATCCTCGCCGGGATCGGCTGGATTATTATTTCCGTTCGGATCAGGATCGGTTCCGTCGTCGGAGTAATCAGCAGTTACAGTTCCTGACGTTCCTTGTGCCGTAACAAGCACTTGTTGTTTGAGATTTCCGCCGACGTTGAACTCAACGGTGAATCGAATTTGCGCCGTTGCGCCGGCAACCAGCGTCGAACCGTTAGAGATAAGATTTTTATCGCACGAACCGTCAAAGGCGTTGTTGAGCGTTATCGTTCCCGGATCGTCAATAAACGCGGGCGCGGAAAGAACATTATATTTACCGGCACCGAGGAAAGCGTCGAGATCATCCGTCAGGGAAGTCAGCGTTGCCGTGGTGTTGCCTAAATTTTCCAGATATATGTCATAAGTTCCCTGAGTTCCGTTGGTCGTAACCGTGGTCGCCGCTCCGACGGATAAATCTTCGCCGATAACGGTAAGTGTCGGATCGTCTTCTCCGGCATCTCCGGCATTTCCGTTGCCGTTCGGATCGGGATCAATTCCGTCGTCCGACAGGTCGCTGACCGCCGTTGCATCTGGAGATTGCCCGTTGATCGTTACTTGATTGTAATAAATGCCGAATCCGTTTCCTTGATCCGAAACCGCATTAACATTAACTACAAAGCGGAAACGCGCCCTCGCGCCCGGAGCCAGAGAACCGTCGGTAATCAATCTGTCAAAGATATTGAATCCGAAAAACTGCGGACTCAACGTAATTGTTCCGGGATTTTCCAGAAAAGCGGGTTGAGAAGTAATAGAATAATTTCCGCTGCCGAAGACGGGATTTAACGGATCACTTAACATAAGGTTGGAAATCGTAACATCGCCCAGATTTTCCAAAGTGACTTCGTAGGTTACAGCAGTTCCGTTTACTCTGGAAATCATAGCGATACCGATCCGGGGATTCTCGACCCCTTCGACTAAAATACTTTTGTTCTTTTGCGCCGGAACGAGAGTAACGAACGCTACCAGTAAAATTGCTAATGCTAGATAATGTTTCATAATTTTAAAATTCTTGTTTATAGTGTGCAGACGAGATTGACCAGATGATTTAACCGCAAAAAAAAATCTGTATATAAAATTATTATGTGACAAATAATTGTCGAGATGGTGAGTATCGGAAGTGATTTTTTCGGGTTAATCTAAATCCTATAATATAATACGTTAAACTTTGTATAACAATCAACCGCGAAAATGTGAGTTTTGAAGTTACGCCGCTGAAGACAAAAAACGAGTTTACAAAGATATACCAGATAAACAGTAGAAAACTTAGTTCAGCAGATTACCAACTGTTAAAATTAACCGATTGGCAAAGCGAATAAACATCGAACGCTGTAATCAAGGAAAAACGGAATAATCTGCGCCTGTTGAGTAAAACAACAAAGATCAATAATCTACAAAATCTCAAACGAAAAAGGACGCTGTAAATCTACAGCGTCCTTTTTAATTATCAAAAATAAACTTTGACTATTTCGCGTAATTTGCGACCGTTTTCGGAAACTTCTGCAAACCTTTCGGTGCTTTCGTCCAATCGGTCGGCGATGTGATGAGAAGTTCGCGGGCGGATTTTCCGTAGATTCCCGTGTTCATATCTTCATCCTGCGTGATAACCGAACCTTTTAGCGAAACACCGGCGAATGCACCTTTGCTTCTTGAATAACTTAAGATACCCGCGTCTAATGTAGCATTTGTCGTTGCCGCCGCCGTTCTGCCGACCGGACCAGCCGCGACGCTTGCTTCGCCGCCCATTTCAAATTTGTCTTCAAGCAGACCCTTTAGTCCCGATTCGTTCATTACCACTAAAATGTAATCAATTTTTTCGCCGCCGATCTGTGCGCCGAAGCTCGCGCCACCGATGTTTAGAAACGCCGGAGCAGACCAACTATTGCCGATTTTGCGAACGACCACGCCTTTTCCGCCTTGTCCACCGATGATAAACGCGCCTTTGACAACACCGGGAAAGACGACGACCGCTTCGGCTTTTTCCAAAATTTCTTTCGGAATTGCCTTGTCTGCCGTTTTCATAATTTCATTCATCACTTCGGTTGCGCTGTCAACACGTTTCTGCGCGTTCTTCAGTTCCTTCTTGTTGACCTTTTGCGCGGAAATACTTCCGCTCATAGCAAATACTGTCAGTAATATAAATAAGCTGTAAATTTTAATTCTTTTCATAATCTTTTCCTTAAAGTTATATTTAACTTCAAGTCTTGCAGCTAACAACTATTGTGCCTAAATAAATTACCGTATTTGTTGGCATAAAACGGCTGTTGAGAAACGGAAAATGTATGAATATCAGAATAGAAGAAAAAACGTGCATCAAAATACGGCAGTTTTAAAATGAATAACTAAAATGAAAAAGCACGTTTCCAGCCAAACATACTTTTTCATTTAAAGGGAAATTTTAATAATTATTTTAAAAAATTAACGAGGTTTGATCGAGATATTCAAAGTGAAATCGCCTTCGGTCAAACCTTTCGCGCCGCCTACACCGATCAATATCGTGTATGAGGAATTGACCGAAATATATTCGACTTTGCGCGTTCCGTCGTCTTTGTTTCTGACAGTTTTGGTTTTGGAAATGTTGGCGTAGATCGGATAACTGGCTTCGCACGAAATTGCGCGTTTGATATTCGGCGGAACGTCTGTGCTTCCGTTGTTCAAACGCAATGCGTAGAGATTTATCGCGGCGTTATCTTTCGGAATTAATGTTAAAGTCATCGCCGAAGCCGCCGGAAGCGTAACGCGGTAAAAGACATTATTGCCCGTAAACATTTCCGCGCGAGTTCCGGGAAAACACGCCACCGCGCTGTTTTCCGCCCATCTGAGCGCGATTTTTTGTCCTTCGGAGAGATTTCCTGTAATTGCGCCCGTATCGGAATTATCGGGCATTGTCAGAACCGTAACTTTCGGCGAAGTCGCATTTTGTGCGAAAACCGAGCCGCCTAAAAGTATTGTTAAAACGATTAATTTGATTGCTAATTTCATAATATTTACTCCTTATTTTTTATCTAAAAAACATTGTTCGTAACTTGTTTGTAAAAATCCGACACTTTTGTGCCGTTTACGCCGGTCGTCTGTGTGCAGGTTTTATCTTTGCAGTCTAAAATCCCGATCAATTTATTTTTGCGATAGGTGATTATCACGCCGTCGGAAAGTTTGCTTTCCTTGATAATTTTTCCGTTTTTCGCAGTTTTTATTTTTTGTTTGATTGCATCAACATCGCTTTTGGCATCCGAAATCGTTGAAAAATTGGCGACGCTGAACAAAATCTCCAGAGGTTTTTTGTCGTTCGTCGAATAAAGCGCAAAGGCTTCGTCGGCAGATTCTTTGAAGATCATTTTTTCTTTTTCTTCGATTTTTGAAACGCTCTGAAGTTTATATTTGCCGAGTTTCGTATGCTTTGATTCGATAACGCTTTTCCAATCTTTACTGCCGAACCTGGATTTATCGTTCTTTTTGTTGTCCGGTTTATCAGTATTTTTATCGTCGCCGGAAAGTTTTTTCGCCGTAACATTCGAATCTGTGTTGAAATTTTCACCTTCAAATATCGTTGTCGGACTTGCGTAATAATAAATTCCGACCGCCAACGCCGTGATAAAGAATCCGCCGATAACGACAACTGCGCCGACTCCGCCGAGTATCCAGTAAAGTTTATTGCTTTTTTCAGATTTAGCCTGCTTTTTTTCAACCGGATTGTTGGTACTTTGTTCCAAAGTCTGATGACAATTTGAACAAAATGCCGCTTCCGGGAAGTTAGTCCGTCCGCACGATTTACAAGTTTTTGTGTTCATTTTTATTTCTCCTTTCATTGATAGTGTTTTAAACCGGAAAAATATTTCACTTTTTTAAAAACAAAAAAAGACGACTTGAGCCGTCTTTGTAAAAGTTAAAGTTTTTTTTCAATTTATTGCCAATCGCCGAGAAGTGTAAATGCGCTCCAATAATACGGCGATTTATAGCGCGGAATTTTCTTCATTTCGAGTTTCGCTTGTCGTAGAGCCGTTGATGCAGGCATTTTCTTTTCGAGGTGATTTTGGTAAAAGAGTTTCATAAATTCCGCCGTCGCCGAATCGTCAACTTTCCATAAACTCGCCACTATTCTTTGCGAACCGGCGTAAAGAAAACCGCGCGAAATGCCGATCAAACCTTCGCCGCGAATGTCTTTTCCCAATGCCGTCTGACACGCCGAAAGGACGACCATATCGCTTGAAAGATCGAGATTATAAATATCATTCAAACTTAAAAAACCGTCTTGGGACTGACCGTTTTCGTTATATAATGAGAAAACTAAACCGGAAAGTTCGGGTCGCAAAGTATTTAATAAACCGTGAGTTGCAAAGTGTAAAATACGGTATTTTGAAAGATCGGAATTCTCGATATTTTTAAGATTCGCGTTAAATCCTAACTGTAAAGATGAGTTGTTTTTATCAACGAAACCGGAGATATTTCGCGCTTCGGTTCTCGAAGCCAGCAAGCGCGGCAAACTCTCGTCCAAATTAAAATCGCGCAGAGTTTTCGCAAATGCCGGATTTTGAACTTTCGATTTTTCCCGCGATTTTTTTGCGATTCTCGAATCCTGTCTGTCGAAAACAGGATCGGCAAAAATTGCGATCGTTTTATCGTTTTGAAATGAAGAATTTTTATGTTCGCGCAGTTGTGCCAAAACGGATGCCGACGGCAGCATTACGATCTCGTTTTTGTCGGTTAAATAATTATTTTCATCACGCAGAGCGGAAAACGGCAGATACTGCAAAATTCCTTCTGCGACGATGGCGAGACGTTTTCCTTTGATCTTCGGCTCAACATTTGATAATAAAATTTTACTTAATTTAACGGACAGAATCTGTATTTCTTCCGCATTTTCTTTTTTATTTGAAACCGTTATGTCGTAAAAACGTCTCGCCGCATTTTCGATTTCTTCGCGTTCCGGCAGTTCGTAAAAGTCAATTGAGTTTTTTGTTACGATCCATAAAAAACTGCGTTTTCTGCCGAGTTTGTATTCAAGCAAAACCGTCTCTTTGTCGAGAAGTTTTTGAATGTCTCCGGCGCGTGTTATTTCGCCGCGGACAAGTTTTGAAAAACGCGGATATTTACGCCAGATTTGCAGATATGTTCTTTCGAGTTCGATTTCTAAATCATTGATTTTCGCGGAAATATCGTCAATTTGTTTCTGTTCGGATTTGCGGCTCAAAAGGCGTTCGCGGTCTCGATATTTTGAATTTAAATCATCAAGTAAATCACGTTCACTTTTTAGCATTTCCGCATCTACGCCTTGTTTAAAATTGACTTTCGATTCTTCGAGCAAATCAACTAAACTTCTCGAACGCGAAAGTTCGCTCATTTCAAAAGAACGTTCGAGGTCTGACGAATTTCTGTCTCTTTCCCATCGTCTGACGAGCAAATTCGTGTAAAGCTCGTAAAAATTCTGAACGGTTGCAAAATAACTCGTCCGCAGAGATGTGCTTCGCAATTCGCCGCGAGTATTTTCGATTATTTTCAGTCCGATCTCGAGATTTTCGATTGCTTTGTCCAGATTACCGCGCTCGCTCTCAATGATTGCCAGAAAATAATTCGAGTCTGTCAGCAGACGTTTATTTCCAACTTCGTCCGCCAACGAATTTGCTTGAGTAAAATAATCGTAAGCCTTTTCAGAATCTCCGATTTTCAGAAAAGATTTCCCTAAATTCAGAAGCGAATTTGTCTGTTGTTCGAGTTCATTTATGCTTTTTTGTATATCGAGTGCCTTTTGAAAATATCCGATTGCCGTTCCGTAATCGCCTAAATCAAAATAAGCGCGTCCGAGAAAATTTAAATTTGAGGCTTCCATTCCCTGAATTTTAAATTCGGCGTATAACGGTAATGTTTGTTCAAAATACGGTAATGCTTTTTGAGGATTTCCGAGAAAAAGATATGCAGTGCCGATACTTAAAATATTGTCTGCTTCTCCCAATCTGCTTCCGATTTGGCGACTGATGTTTAAACCTTCTTGATAAATTGGAATCGCTTTTTCATATTCACCCGTTTCAATCCAAATATGTCCGATTCGTCCGGCGGCGACCATTTCAAATCGTCTGTTCTTTAATTCGCGCCAATCTTCGAGAACTTCGACGTAGCTGTCGAGGGCTTTTTGATACTCACCAAGATTATAAAAGTTATTCGCAATTGCGTTTAACGCTCTTGCTTCGGCAAATTTATCTTGTTTAATTTTCGAGTATTTTAAAATCTCCTGCCACATTTCGAGCGATTTTCGCCGCTGCGAATTCGCATCAACCCGCGCCAATTCTGTCGCTTCGGGCATCAATTTTATTATGTCCGCCGCCGCCTGATTTTTAATTTTGTCATCTTCGGAAGTTTTGCGAATTTCGGTTAGTTTAATTATGAATTCACCAAAATTTCGATGACTGTTTCCTGGTGCAACTTCAACTCGATATTCGCCCGCACTTTCGGAAATAATTAAAATTTCCTCACTGCCGACGCGCCCGAGCGGAAGTCCCCATTCAAGAATTTTCTCGCCCGACGGATTATAAGAAATAAGAGACACATCCGCGCCGGTTTGTTCAGCTACGATTCGTGCGGTTTGATTTTCCTGTAAATTGATTATGAAATATTTCGGTTTACCTTCAATAATTTCGGACTTTATCGGAGCATTTAAAACTAATGGATTTTGAGAAAATAAATTTGTGTTAAAAAAGAATAACAAGCATACTCCGAGAATTGGTAAGATTCTATGCGTTTCTTTTTTCATAACGTCAATAATTTTACGGCGTTTAATTTTTTTACTTCTCAATATCATTGAATTTAAATCGGCAAATTCAAAATTCTCGATTAATTCACACGGAATTGAAAATCAGCAACCGATTCATTTTCGCCGAATAATTTTAATAAATAATCACCACTTTGAAGTTTATCAGCCGGAATAAAAACATTTATTGCTGATTTTCGGGATTTAAGATTATTTTTACGGAAAATGATCTTTCCGTCGGCATCGTTTAATTCGACCTTAAATACTTTATAATCATTTGATTCCAAATTTAATTGCAGAGTCGCGCCTTTAGAATTTTCCGGCAAAGTTAGAACATTATTTTTCCCGCCTGACCGCAGAGTTCCCGCAAAAAGTGCCAGCATAGGATTTGGTGCATTATTTGATTTAACTGTCGGCTTTTCTTCGGGTGTCGGCGATTTCTGAATTATCTGTTCGGTGATTTTCGGTGTTTTGTCCGGCATTTCTTTGACCAGAGAATTATTTAAATCGTCTTCGTTTTCTGCGAAAGTATTATCCTGCCTATTTTCGGAATTATCAGTTTCTTTTGAAGGAATTACTTGAGCAGGTGCTTCGATAATTTCAGGCGTTTTATATTTATTTATATTGTTTTCAAAAGCTATTTGCGGCTTTTTGACAGTTAAGTTTTGATAAAAAAACCAACCGGCAAATGCGGCAATTAAAAAAGTAAATGCAGTCGCCAGTGCAATTCTGGGCGTAGAAAAAAATCCGCCGAGTTTTTCCCAAAACGACATTTCGGAAATATTTCCTGGAGCGGTTTTCGCAGTTTCATTTTCAGAACTCAAAATCTGAACTTTATTTATAAAAGTTCTGGAAAATTCAATCTTTTCGCGGCGTTTTTCGCCGGTTAAATACTTTTGTTCAAACTTGGACAACTCCGCCGGATTCATCCATCCGCGAACGTATTTTTCGATCAGATCATCTTCAACCAACTTTATTTGTTCAAACAAATCAGCGTCTGCGATAAATTGTTCTTCAAATTCCGAACGTTTCTGTTCCGGCAATTCTCCGAACAAAAACTGTCGAATTAATTTTTCTTTTTCTACTTCAATCGGCATTTCATTTTTCTGCCCGTTTATAGTGTCAATGCGCCTGAAAACATTTCAATTATTTTTTTTGGGAACATTCCTTCGTGCATTTTTCCAATTTGGATTTCAGACGGCTGACGCGAATACGAAGAGAATTCAGCGTAATGTCCATTTTTTCAGCCAGACTTTTGCGTACCGAAATCATTGTTTTTTCATCCGTATTAAAATATCCGATCAGCAATTTTTGCTTATCAGCCGATAATTTAGACATACATTTGTCTAAACATTTCAATCTTATTCGGTGCAATTCATCATCTTCGTTCGATTTGTTCGATTCGTTATATTTTAATAAATTCTCATCAATTTCCGTCGTCCGCAAAGCCTCGCGCCGATTCTCCATTAAAACGAATTTAGCGACCGAAACGCTGAATGCTTCGACGTTTTTTATTTTTTCGCCTTCGATTATTTTTTTTGTGATTCGGTCAAAAACAATGTCGGTAAGTTCTTCTACATTTTCGCAATTCCGCCATTCAAAGAATTTTTCAAGTCTTTCGCGCAGAGTTATATATTTCTCGGCGGCTTTTTCCTGATTTTGGTCAAGCGTTTTAAGAAATATTTCAAAGTCTATTTTTGATAAACTTCCGAGCATTTGTGGCGATGCGGTTGATCTTTAACGATAAAAAATCTGGAATTATAATATCAGATTTGCAAAAATTACATAATCTCTTTATTTTTTTTCAATTTACTGAAAATAAAAAGAGATTATTTTAAGAATTTTATGTTTTAAAATTATCGGCGGGAAATTTAGACTTTTTAAAGTATTGTTATCCGAAAACAGGAAATTAAAATCGTTTCATTATCTTCGGAGTCTCCGAGTTGAAAATGTAACCTAATGTTTTATAAACCAGTTTTGAACAAAGAAACGCAGGTGCATCTTGATTTTCAACGTAAGAATATTCTACCAAATCCATTCCGACGATGCGGCGTTTTTCGGCGAGTTTTCTGATTAAAGCGAGAGTTTCATACCAACCCAAACCGCCGGGTTCGGGCGTTCCGGTCGTCGGCATTATGCTCGGATCCAGTCCGTCAATATCAATTGTCAGATAGACGTTTTCCGTTAAATTTTCGACCGCTTCATCAATCCAACCCGTTTTACCGACAATGTCTTTCGCCCAGTAAATTTTAGTCGGCAAAGCGTCTTCGGCAAGCGAACGCGCTTCGTCGCCGGAGATCGAACGAATTCCGACTTGCACCGCCGGAATTCTCAAATCTTTTACGGTTCGCGCCATAATCGAAGCGTGCGAATGCGGCGTTCCGTCATATTCATCGCGCAGATCGGCGTGAGCGTCAATTTGCAGAATTGAAAGATTGTGATATTTTTCGGCGTGAGCGCGAATCACAGGACCGGAAACCGAATGTTCGCCGCCGAGCATACAGACAAACTTGTCACTTTTTAAGAGTTCTTTCGTTTCTTCATAAAGCGCGTTCATCATCGCTTCGGGAGTTTCGCGCGGTTTGAATTCATCTAAAGTGTGAATGCCGACTTTATAGATTTCCGCGTCGGTTTCTTCGTCATAAAGTTCCATATTCCGCGAAGCATCAACAATCGCGCCCGCGCCCGCGCCGGTTCCGGTTCCATAAGAAACCGTACCTTCATAAGCGACGGGAAATATAAGAACTTTCGCTTTATCGAAATCGGAATATTCGGCTTCATCAATGCCGCCGAAATTCATCGGAAGATTTTCAGATTCGGACATAATTCACTGGTCATTTATCATTTATCATTTATCTGCTTCTGGAATTTCAACGCAAATCGTTTCTATTCTGTATTTCGATAAATGATAAATGTTCAATGATAAATGTTACGGAGTTTCCATTCCCAGAGTTTTATCCGAGAACGAAAAAGTCGGACGTTTGCGCCCTTTCATATATTTAGCGGCGGTTTGCGATAACGCAGTAATAAGCATCGGAAGTGCAATTGACGGATCAGCCGGAACGTAAGCCGTCGTTGCATCGCGGGTTAATTTTCCGAAAACTTTTGTATGAATTCCGCTGAATGAAGGCGTTCTAATGGCAAGCGGAACAGAATCGGTTGTTAACGAAATTGCGTATTTATGTCCGCGATGCGCCGATTGAGTAATGTATGACGAAATTTCCGCCATATTTACCATTTGCTGACTGCAAGTGCTTCCTAATGTGATAATGCCGGAGTTTCGCGTTTTCGTCGAAATCGTAATCATATCGAGAGTATCTTGGGTAATATCTATATTGATTTGTAATTTCTTTTCAAAACGGGTTCTGGCAATACCGACCGCTAATTGAGTCTGAAGCAAATCAGGACAGAAAACCGGAATTTTCGATTTATAAGCAGCCGTCAGAAGTCCGTCTTCGTGAGCAATTTCGGCGAGTTCACGTCCCAAAAGATGTAAAAATTCGCGCACCGAATATGCAACTGAAGTATCTAATTGATTTATTACGCTTCCGATCCATTCGTCGGCTTCCTGATATTCGGCTTGACTGGCAAGCATATCGCCGACGCGCGTGATTTCGGATGATTCGAGTTCATCGTCCGACATACTCGGATGTGCCTGATAATAATTTCTTCCGAGCGTTTCGTGTATATCTTGAAAAATCACCGAACCCGACAAAACCAGAACGTCAACAAAGCGGTTTTTTATCACAAACGATAAAAGCCGCCGCATTCCGGACGGAATCAGGTTGCCCGAACCGCACATATAAATCGTCGAATTGTCTTCGAGCATATCGAGCCAGACGCGATGCGCCTCGGCTAATTGTTTTGCGCCGAAACCTGCGCCTTCCATCTTTTCAAGAAGACCTGCGACCGAGCGGTCACGGTCAACGGGAATCGGTCTTGTCGGAACGGTTAAATATTTGGATGTCTTTGTTCTTTTTTGAGCCACCATAGGTTTTTCTAATAACTTAATAAAATAATAAAAATAAATTTAAACGGCAAATGCAAAAAATGCCGATGTCAGCAGATTTTATTTCTCTGTGCCGTTTGGAGACAGATAAGTATATTCGCTGATTTGTTTTTCGTAAAATTCGATCAATTCGTTGCCTGACTTTGAAGACAATTGATTTATTTTGATTTGCTGCATAATCATCCGCCTGAATTGGTCGTGCAGTTGCGCCCCGTCAAAACGCACGGTTTCAAGCGCATCACCCAAAGTCGAACCGTTAATGACCTTTTTAATTATATAACCGTCTTCGCCGATATGAATATGCGCTTCGTGGGGCGCACCGAACAAATTATGATTGTTTCCCATCACTTCCTGATATGCTCCGACCAACATTATCGCCAGATAATACGGTTCATTTTTTTCGAGTTTATGAAGTTCGAGAACTGTTTTTACATCGTGCAAATCTACAAATTTATCAACCATACCGTCGGAATCACAGGTTATATCACATAGAGTAGCATATTCCGTCGGCTTTTTGTTGAGTTTATGTATCGGGACGATCGGAAAAAGCTGTTCGATTGCCCAATTGTCCGGCATCGAACGAAAAACCGAGAAATTTGCGAGATATTTAGCACATAAAAGCCGTCTTAACTCGTCGAATTCCTCTGAAACATACTTTTTCTGTTGAGCAAAACCGTCGGCTTTTTCGCAAACATCCCAAAATAACACTTCTCCTTTACCACGATCTTCCAAAGAAATCAAGCCGAGATTGAACATTGTAAATAATTGTTCGCGGTATTCGAGCGCGTCGTGATAATATTCGCGGTAATTTTTACCGTTAATGTGTTCCCGTAAATCGTAAAGTTCTTTAACAACCTGCGGATCGTCTTCGTCCATCGAAAGCGGTGTTAAATCTTCGACGACGGTTTCGATTTCATCTTGTATATTCGTCACCAAAACCGCGTGATAAGCCGACAAATACCTGCCGGATTCCTGAATAATCGTCGGATGCGGGACATTTTCATCATCGCAGACGTTTTTAATTACGTAAATAATATCATTGGCAAATTCCTGCGCGTTATAATTTGCCGAAGATTCGTAAGAAGTCCGCGAACCGTCATAATCAACCGCCATACCGCCGCCGACATCGAGGAATTCGATTGGAACATTTAACTGGCGAATCTTTGAATAAACCCGCGCCGCTTCCTTCATCGCATTTTTAATCCGTTTGATGTCGGTTAGCTGTGAACCGATATGAAAATGCAGAAAACGCAGCATTTCGATTCGTCCGGCTTCGGTTAATTGACGGATAACTTCGAGAATTTCCGTCGTCGTCAAACCGAATTTTGCCGCTTCGCCGCCGGATTTTTCCCATTTGCCCGAACCTTTTGAATAAAGTTTGACGCGAACGCCGACGATCGGCAGACGGGCGTTTGGATTTTCAGAGGTTATTTCGTCGGCAAGTCTGATCGTATGTTCGAGTTCTGAAAGTTTTTCAATAACTATGACTACATTTTTTCCGGCTAGCGCGCCGGCAAATGCAAGACGAATAAAACCTTCATCTTTAAATCCGTTGAGAACGAGCAGGCTGTCTTCGGATTGTTCCATCGCTAACCCGGCGTAAAGTTCAGCCTTTGAACCGGCTTCCAATCCAAAATTATAACGAGAACCTTCGCGCAAATATTCTTCGATAACGGCGCGGTTTTGATTGACCTTCATCGGATAGACGCACAAATGTCCGCCTTTATAATCAAATTCTTTGATGGCTTTTCTGAATGCGGATTGGAGTTTGCGGACTTGTCCGACCAGAAGTTGCGGAAAACGAAGCAGAACGGGAGTATTTATTCCGCGTTTTTGCAGATCGTCAATAATTTCTTTGACATCTGCCGTTAAACTCACATCTTCAGGTGCGCGGACGATTAGGTTTCCTTTCTTATTGACACCGAAATATCCCGCTCCCCAATTTTCTATGCCGTAGGTTTCAATTGTCTGCTCGATGACTTGACTCAAATTTACAAATTCTCCAATAAATAACTGTAATAAATAATAATACCCGGTAAAAATTTATAGACTACAGAAAATGTATCAAAAATCAAAATTTGCAACAACCCTTTTTTTTTATTAACAAAGCGCAGATATTCGATAAATTTTAAGAAATAGCTTTTTACAATTCTGGCATAACTATTGCCAACTTTCGTTAATGCAGTCGAAAGTTTTGGCTGAAACCCTCATAGATATGTAGTTGTAAGAAAGAAATAAAATTTATTATGTCGAAACTTGTCACAAATAACTGCCAAATTTTGTCATAAATATAAATTTGGAATTATTTCTATACTCAGTAGTTATGAATATTAATCGACAAAAAGGATTTTCATTAATAGAATTATTGGTAGTTATCGTTATCATCGGTATTTTAGCCGGTATAACCGTTCCTTATTTGATAAAAGTAAAAAATAAAGCGGAAAATGGTAATGTTTACGCTTCCACGCGAGGTTTGTTTTCATCACAAGTGTCTTTTTTTACGGCTAAAGGAAGATACGCAAGACTTGACGAACTCAACGCCCAATACCAAAATGGTTTAGGCACGATGGTTGGTGAAAAACTTATTCGCGGACCTTTTACCTTTGAAATGAATCCTTTAACTCCGACTGATGCTCAACTGAAAGAAAATTTTACAATCTTTGTCAGAAAACCGGGAACTGTGGGAATAGACAGTTATTCTTTATCGCTCGACGCATCCGGCAGAATCATTGAATTGGCTGAATAATTAATTTTTAAAGCTATTTTCTTCCATTTCTCATTACCGCATCTTTCCTAAAATCCGATCCGCTTATTCGATTAAAAATGAATATCTTTGAAAAACTTATTGATGAGTTAAAAGAAGAAAATCTGTTGGAAGAAACCGTTATTGAAACTAGCGAGAGAATTCAAACAGAGAATCAAGCGACTTTACTGCTTGATTCTTTCGATAAAAAAATTTTATCGAAAGATAAAAACACGTCGGAAGTTCTGAAAGAAACATTTAATAACTCCGACGAAACCGGATTTGAATTTAAACCTTCGACTTCTAATGAGAATGTTTCTGTAGATACTGATAAATTAAAGGGAAATGTTGAAGAAACGGTCGAAAAAATACCGGATTCAGTAGAATTTTTTTACCGACGCGCGAAAGAAGAAGTAGCCTCGCTTCAAATGGTCGAACACATACTTTCGGGAGCGGAACGCGACCAGATGAAAATCGTCCCGAAAACATTCGACGATTTAGCCGTTAAAACCGCACTTCATAAATTTGCGATGGCTGCCGAGGAAAATGATTCGACCGAACACAGTCAGACGGAATTTCAATTAATGCAGGAAACCGAAAACTGGTATTCCGCACTTTCTCAGAGAGATAAAAACATATCAGTCGGTCATTTAAGACGGTTTTTTGAAAATACACGTCCGGCACTAAGTTCTCAGGCACTTCTTTCATTAGCAAGATTTTACCGCAATGCACCTTATTCGGAATCCGTCCGTTCAAAATTTGATTTGGTAATTACTCGTTTACTTACGAGAGAAATCAAAGACGATAAGCGTGAATTAGTTTTTTCCAGAGATGAAGTAATTAAACATCTCGAAGGACTTTACGCCGAATGGTCGAGTATTTCTCTATATTCGCCTGACAAAGATGATTCGACGATTTTAATCGCGGCATTAAAATTTGAAGATTTTATGTCGGAAGCAAAAGAGGCGACTAAATTTGATAGTTTATTAAAAAAAGATTTTTTCAATCGTCTGCGGGCAGTTAAGGAAAGCACCAGCGAAAACTTTTTCGCTCCGGTTATAGCTACAGCGGCAATTGAATGTAACGTTCAAATCGGCAACCGTTATGTTGATTTATTGAGAGCCGAAGAAGTTAACCCGGAAATCCTGATAAAAAAATACGGCGTTTTGCGTGAAGAAGCAATTTCCGATATTACCGGAAAAACTTTGCAGCTCGCACAACTGTTAAGTAATAAAGAAGAATCGGATAAAAACGACAAAGAGATTGAAGAAAAAGAAGACTTATTCTTTAAGGAAAATTCCGAAGAACAAAAAACAAAAGTAATAAAGAGCAAAAAAGAAAAGGGCAAAAAGAGTGGTCTTTTCGGGATAAACAGATGGCTTCTTGCCGCCGCATTAATTGTAATTGTCGGAAACGCCGCGTTATTTTTATTTTCAGGTGAAACGGTCTCCGGCGTGCAGACTTCTGCAATTGTTGCGGATAAGGTTGATCTGGAAAATTCCGTGTTAAAAGAACATTTGAAATCAGCCCGAATGTCGAACGGCATATTTTTCGGAAAAATCGCTCCGTCCTGGAACAGTTTAAACTTACAAGAAAAGGAGCATTTTCTTCAAAAAATCATTGCCGTCGGAAAAGAAAAGGGTTATAACACCGCACATCTTCTCGACGATGAAAACAGACCGATCGCTTATGCGAGTGAGAGCGTTGTCAAAGTAAATGATTTGTCGCCCGACCAATAGAATTTTCTTTTTCTTACTTTAAAGTTACAATTTCATAGTGTATTATTTCCATTTTGATTTGCGCTTGTTAAAGACGAGCGCAATTTTATTTGTTATGCAAACAAGATCAATTCAAATAACAACAATTTACAAAGGAAAAACTAAATGAATAACGCAAAAAATGTATTAAATTATGCCGCCGATCAAGGGGCAAAATTCGTGTCTGTGCGATTCACCGATTTACCCGGTGCTTGGCATCATCTGACATATCCGATTGATCAATTTACCGAAGAATCATTTGAAGAAGGTTTCGGTTTCGATGCTTCTTCACTAAGAGGTTGGGCGGCGATTAATGAATCGGATATGCTTTTGGTCCCGGACGCAGAAAGGTTTTGGATTGATCCGTTTGCCGAGGAAACGACGCTTTGCATTATCGCTAATGTCGTTGATCCGATTACAAAAGAAGGTTACGGCTTAGACCCGCGATCGGTCGCGGTTCGTGCCGAAAGTTATCTCAGATTTACGGGAATTGCCGATACCGTTTTCTTTGGAACGGAAGCGGAATTTTTTATCTTTGACGATGTAAATTTCCGTAATGACCAGCAATCCGCCGGATATTCGATCAGTTCCGAAGAAGGACATTGGAATTCCGGTCGGCAGGGAACCGAGATGAATCCGAACTACGGTTATCATATTCGTCCGAAAGAAGGCTATGTTCCGGTCGCGCCGATGGATTCGCTGATTGATATTCGCAATATGATCTCGACGATTCTCGGCGAAGTCGGAATTCAAGTCGAATGTCATCATCACGAAGTTGCAACCGCCGGACAATGCGAAGTTGATTTTCGTTTCTCGAATCTTTTGTCAACCGCCGATAATTTGATGCTTTTCAAATATATCGTTAAAAACACGGTTCACGCACATGGCAAAACGGCGACGTTTATGCCGAAACCGATCTACGGCGATAACGGTTCGGGAATGCACTGTCATCAATCGCTCTGGAAAGACGGAAATCCGCTTTTTGCAGGCGACGGTTACGCCGGACTTTCGGAAATGGCGCGTCATTATATCGGCGGTTTATTAAAACACGCGCCGACGCTGATCGCTTTTGCCGCACCGACAACGAACAGTTACAAACGCTTAGTTCCCGGATTTGAAGCTCCCGTAAATCTCGCATATTCGGCGAGAAATCGTTCCGCAGCAGTAAGAATTCCGATGTTCTCGCAATCGCCGAAAGCCAAACGTCTGGAGTTTCGTCCGCCCGATCCGACCTGCAATCCGTATATCGCTTTTGCGGCAATGTTAATGGCTGGACTCGATGGAATTCAAAATCAGATTGATCCGGGCGAACCGCTCGATAAAGACATTTACGATCTAACGCCCGAAGAACTAAAAGACGTGCCGAGTCTTCCGGGAAGTCTTGATGAAGCCATCAAAAATCTCGAAGACAGTCACGAATTTCTGCTGAAAGGCGACGTTTTTACAACCGATATGATCGAACGTTGGATTAAATACAAACGTGAAAAAGAAATTCAACCGCTGCGTTTGCGACCGCATCCGCTTGAATTTTCGATGTATTATGACGTGTAAAATTTATTTTTCTTGAGTGATCAAATAAAAAGGACGAGTCAAATTAAAATTTGACTCGTCCTTTTTACTTTTTTGGAAACTATTTTTTCTGAAGGCTCGGAGAACCGTCGGTATTTTCAGAAATCCTGCCGGTGCGTGTTACTGCAATCCGTTTTTGGTTTTTAGGTCCGTCGGCGATTACGACTTTTATTTTTCGTAAACTACCGTCTTTGTTTGTGTTGGTCGGCTCGTAACCGATCGAATATTGTGTTCGCAATTCCCGCGCAATATCCTGCGCGATTCCGTTTAACTGTCCGACTCCTTCCGGGAAATATGCTTTTCCGCCGGTTTCATCCGCCAATCTTTGGAGAAAATTTTGCGCCTTTTTCCGGGGACTTTTGCTGATTAAACTGCCGTCATCGTCGAGTTCGTTGACAAATCCGACGGCGAAAATCTGCACGTCAATTTCTCGTAAAAGTTGAAAAAGTTGTTGTTCGTTATAATAACTATCACGGTCTTCGCCGTCCGAAACCAAAATCAGCGCGCGCCGTTTCCGGTCATTCGGGTCAATGGATTTCTCATATTCATCAACTCTTTCCGCCGCCAGATAAATCGCATCAATAATCGCCGTCTTACCGCCATCAATATAAAGATTGTCCATCGCGTCGTATAACTCATTTTTGTCGGCGGTAAAATCTTGTAAAATTTCAATTTTGGGACGGCTGATAAAACGAATAATGCTGGTTTCATCTTCTGGTTTATTGGTGGCAATAATAGTTTTACTGGCATCAATAACTTTATCAATAAGCGGACGCATCGAACCTGAATTGTCAATAACCATCGAGTAATTGGTCGGTACTTCAGAAGTTGTGAAAAAACTGATTTTTTGCTGAATGCCGTCCTCGAATATTTGAAAATCATTTTGACGCAAATCTCCGATTGAGTGATTGAATCGGTCAACCACGCGAACGTTAAGATTAACGAGTTCCTGTTCGATAACAATCGGACCCGTATCAATATCTAACGGCGGCGGCGGCGGAATGTCGTTTATATCAATTGTCGCTTTCGGTGTCGGAGTTGCGGCATAACGTGAACGCTGATTTTTACCTTTTGTTTGTGCTTTACTGACAATAAAATTAAAAAATGCGAAACCAAAAGTTAAAGCAAAAACGGATACAACCAAAATAATTTTCGATAATTTTTTCATTTTTTTCTAAATTCTAACGAAATTCGGTGTTCGGAGCGGCAATATAACCGTCGCGGTAACGAACTGTTAGACGCGGCAAACCGCGCGGAGGTTTGACTTTAACTTTTACTTTATGCCATTCTCCGTCGGGCTTAAAATCTTTGGGCGTGTAGCCGATTGAGTATTGATGGCGAAGTTCGAGGGCGATTCGTTCAAAAATCTCATCGAGTTCGACATTGGTTTGCGGATAGAAAGATTTTCCGCCTGTGACGCTAGAAAGCGAATCTAAAAATGCTTGTCCCTGCATTCCGTCCATCGAGGAAGCATCGCGGCTGTCCATAATGCCGACCGAATAAATCACGACATCCGATTCTTTCATCAAACGCCGCACTTCTTTAAAACTGTAACGCGATGAATTATCCTGCCCGTCGCTGATAATCAAAATTGCCTTCTTCTGATGCGCTCCGCGTGAAACACGCTCGGTTCCGAGATAGACGGCATCATACAGCGCGGTGTTATTTTTCGGCTGAACGAGTGTAAGTTTGCGTAAAACCGCGTCGCCATCGCGGGTTCTGTCCATTAAAAGTTGAGCGCGGGAATTAAATGCGATTAGAAAATACTCGTCATTCGGATGGCTTGTATTGATAAATCTTTCAAGGGCATTTCGCGCTTTATTGATTTTTTCCGTTGACATCGAACCCGAAACATCGAACAAAATTCCGATTGAAACCGGAGCATCCGTATCGCTGAAAAAAGCAATTTCCTGTTCATTGCCTTCATCGTAAACCTTAAACGCATCTTTAGTCAGACCGGAAACATAACGTCCGTAATAATCGGTAACTGTTAAAGTAAGTGTAACAAGATCTATCGGAATTTCGATTGTTTCATTCGATTCTTCAATCTCCGGTGTCGGTGTCGTCGTCGGTGTTGCCGTCGGGTTAATGTTTTGAGCGAACGATACCTCTAAGCCGAAAGCCAGAAAAAAAATGAGTATGAAAAACGAAAAAGTAAGGCGCGGAGGGCTTACTTTAGGAAAAAATAAATTAGCCATAAAAATTCCCCTGTGATTTAATTATTTTATTTATCAAAGTGTCTTTTTGCAAGATGATTTTTTGATGTTAAAACTATATATACGGTTGTTCGGTGCATTTTATTCCTGAAAAACTTTTTCATTACTAAAAATAATTTTTATTGTCATTTCGTGAAAAATATGGCAATGTAGCGATAAGGAATTTTATAAACTAAATGGAAAATATAGAATACTACAAAGGTGCAGTTTCGCCGGGCGATTGCATCAGCAATGCCTGGCAATTGGTAAAGCAAAATTACGGCTTATATCTCGGAGTTTCGGCATTGTCAGCCGTGATTTTGACTTGTGTGGTCTGCCTGAATATATTTCTCGCCGGACCGATTATGTGCGGCGTGTATTATGTTTATCTGAAAGCCATCCGCGGCGGCATTCCTGAATTTGGGGAAATGTTTAAAGGATTTGAAACGTTTTTGCCTGCGATGGTAATCGGTTTGATCCAGATGCTGCCGAGTGTTGTGATTCAAATTACAAGTAATACGACTGACTTTGCAAGAATTTACACACAAGGACAAAGTGGTAACAGCGATGCCGTCGCCGCCGGTTTGAGCGGAATAGTTTTGGTATTGGGAATTATCGGATTTATTGTTTCCATATTTCTTTGGATAACTTTCTTCTTCTCTTACCAATTAATAATAGATAAAAATCTAGGAATTGGCGATGCAATAAAATACAGCGCGAAAGCGGCTTGGAGCAATGTCGGCGGCTTAATTTTGCTTGGAATTTTACAAATACTGATTTCGATTGGCGGAGTTTTGATGTTTTGTATCGGCATATTTTTCGTTTTGCCGATAATTCACGCGTCGAGCGCATTTGCTTATCGGCAGGTTTTTCCAGATGTCGGCGGACAACAGTTTCAGGATGTGCCACCGCCGCCGACCGAATATGCGGGAAATTTCGGAATGTAAATTAAAAGATTAAAAATCAGGATTATTCTGGAAAAAGGCGTATTAAAATCTATCATCAGACTTTAATACGCCTTTTTCTGTTTCATCAATGCCGATTGTTTCGGCTTCCGCGCTCATTTCGGGCATAACGGTAATTTCAATATCATCGTCAAGATTTTCCTCGGCTTGTTTCAAAACGATGTCCGTCATCGAAAGAAGTCCGATCAAACGCCCTTCTTTGCGGGAATTAACGACCGCAATCTGGCGCGTTTCGAGATGGTGCATTTTAACGACGGCTTCGATTAACGTTGCACCGGGCAAGATATACGGTCGCATTTCCATATATTCCGTGATTTTTTCTTCGCCGTTTTCCTCGGCAAGCATTCGCCGCAGACGCGCTTCGCCGATAATTCCGAGGTAACGATCATTTGTATCAGTTATCGGAAATGCGGAAAAGTCACTTTTTAGCGCGAAATTTACGGCTTCATTTACACTCATTGACCGTTTGAGTGTAACGGGATTATTCGTCATCGCCTGTTCGACTTTAATATTTTCGAGAATCTTTTTATCCGATTTGTCTTTGTGCGGCAATTTCACGCCGTCCTGTTCGAGCAACGCTTCGTAGATCGGTTTCGGTCTGAGCCGTCCGGCGATAATATACGAAGTCGCATTTGCCAGCATCAGCGGCAGAATTAACGAATACGCGCCCGTCATCTCAAAAATAATTATTACCGATGTGATCGGAGCGCGAATAATTCCCGCGAAAACCGCGCCCATTCCGACGAGCGCGAACGCGCCGAATTCGTTGCTTCCGTGACTCAAAACATTGATGTCGAGAAATCCGAAAACTCCGCCGAGCATCGCCCCGATAAAAAGTGCCGGAGCGAAAATTCCGCCCGCGCCGCCGCTCGCATATGAAAAAACCGTGGCGATCAATTTCATTCCGCACAGCGCGATCATTACCTGAACCGCGAGCTTGCCCGAAAGTCCTTCGGAAAGCGTGTCGTAACCGCCGCCTGTGATGCCTTGCGATTTAAATAAAAGCAACGCCAGAACCGCCAGAAATCCCGTAACTCCCGCGCCGATTGACGGACGCATCCAGATCGGAATCGTTTTCATCGTCTGAAATTGTCTTCGCAAATAAAGCAGAGAATCGGTAAAAGCAATCGAAACGAACGCCGCCGCGATGCCGAGAAATGCGTAGAAAAAAAGTGAAGAAGCGTGATGCAGACCGTAATTTCCCGGCACGTTAAAAACCGGATGTTCGCCCAAAATCCCGCGTTCGACGACCGCCGCGAGTGCCGCCGCGACGACCACACCGGACAAAATCGTCTGATCGAGATCGCCGACGATTTCTTCAATCGTAAAAGTAACCGCCGCAATCGGCGCGTTAAACGCCGCCGCGATTCCGGCAGCCGCACCGACCGGCAAAAGCCGCGCCATATTCTGCCGCGAAAGTGCCGCAAATCTCCCGAAAAGCGCGGCGATTCCCGCGCAAATCTGCACCGTCGGACCTTCGCGCCCAAGCGACGCGCCCGAACCGATCTGCAATGCACTAATAAAAAATTTGCCGATAACAATGCGAAACGGCATATTACCGCCCTTGACCGAATACGCGACTTTAACCTGCGGAATTCCGCTGCCGCGTGCGTCCGGCACAACATTCTGCAAAAGCCAGCCGCAGATTAATCCGCCGCCGACCGGAACTAAAAGTGTCAGCCAAATCCAGGAATAACCCGGCGCGTTTAACGCAAAGTTTATTAAATTTTCTTCAACAAATCTGATGGCGAGATGAAATGCCACCGCCGCCAAACCGCAAATCAAGCCGATGACGAGAGTAAGACCGAAAACGCGCTGATTTTCCGACGGGATAAATCTGATAAACAGACGCAGAAACGCGATGTTTATGTGGTGTATTTGTCTTCGCCAAAGTCTGATGCGAGCTTTTTGATGTCGGGAAAGTTTCATCCAGATTTAGAATAAATTCAAACGTAAAATATTGCTAATTTGAATCTGAAAAGACTTAAAATAAAAAAAACTTAGCTTAATTTTAAAATTTCGTGTAAAATAAAAAACTGCTGCACGTCCGGCATCTCTCGGACGAAATCTTCATTTTTTTTATAATCTTAATATGTGCGGAATCAACGGAATTGCCTACGCAACCCGCAAACAAAAATACGTTAATGAAAAACTTTTAACTGCGATGCGCGACGTGATAACGCATCGCGGACCTGATGACGCAGGAATTTTTATTGACGAAAATATCGGTCTGGCGCATCGGCGGCTTTCGATTGTTGACGTAAATCACGGACATCAGCCGATGTATAATTCCGACAAATCTCTGGCGATAATCTATAACGGCGAAGTTTATAATCATAAAGATTACCGCGCCGAATTAGAATCGAAAGGCTATAAATATCAGACGAATTGCGACACGGAAACGATTCTTTATCTTTACGAAGAATACGGCGAAAAATGTCTCGAAAAATTGCGCGGAATGTTTGCTTTTGCAATTTGGGACAAACGGAAAAATGAATTATTTGTTGCGCGTGACCGTCTGGGAATCAAACCGCTTTATTATGTTCACGATGATGAAGGGAATTTGTTTTACGCCTCCGAAATAAAATCACTTCTCGCCGCAAATGCCGTCAGACCGGAATTAAATTACAACGCGCTTCCCGATCAACTTGCCAATCACGGAACTTCTTACGATGAAACGCTTTTTGCCGGAGTAAAAAGGCTTTTGCCCGGACATTTTTTAACTTGGTCGGACGGGAAAATCAAGATCGAAAAATATTGGGACGTTTCGTTTGAACCGAAAATTGTTGAAAAATCCGATGCCGAATATGTCGAAGAATGGCGCGAGAAATTCAAAGAATCCGTAAAACTGCGTTTGATGGCGGACGTTCCGCTCGGAATGTTTCTGTCCGGCGGAATTGATTCGTCGGCAATTTGCGCGATGATGTCGGAAATGGTTGACGAACCGATCAAGACTTTTTCCGTCGGTTTTGCGGAACGCGAAGCGAACGAATTCGAATATGCGCGAATCGTCTCAAAAGCCTTTAAAACCGAACATCACGAAATCACCATCACGCCCGAACAATTTTTTGCCGAACTTCCGAATCTCATCTGGCACGAGGACGAACCGCTCGGATTTATTGCCAGTGTTCCGCTTTATTTTGTTTCTAAACTTGCCCAAAAACACGTTAAAGTTGTTTTGACAGGTGAAGGAAGCGACGAAATTTTGGCTGGCTACGGTCGTTACGCAAAAACTTTAATGTTGATGCAATACGGTGAAACTTATCAGTCATTAACGCCTCAATTCTTGCGAAGTGCCGTAAAAACGGGCGTGTCCGCTTTGCCGAAATCTATTAACCGTAAATTGTCACGAACATTTTTAACCAGAGAATCTGATCCTGAAAATTTGTTTTTTGATAATTTTGCAATTTTTCCAAAAAAAATGCAGAAGGAACTTTTAACTGATAAAACGAAAAATAGAATCGCGGATTTAAATCCCTACAAAATACAAAACAGATGGTTTGGAGAAAACGATGGGGAAAATTTGCTGGATAAAATTCTATATGCGGACACGAAAACTTATTTACAGGAACTTTTAATGAAGCAGGATCAGATGTCAATGGCTGCTTCGATAGAATCGCGCGTCCCGTTTCTCGATCACGAACTCGTCGAATTTACGTCAAGAATGCCGACAAAAATGAAACTTCGCGGTAAAACTACAAAATGGATTTTGCGGGAAGCGATGAAAGATATTTTGCCGCACGAAATTCTGCATCGCTCGAAAATGGGTTTTCCCGTTCCGGTCGGAAAATGGTTTAGAAGAGAGTTTCGACACATCATCGAAGAATTTGTCTTGAGCAAACGAACGCTCTCACGCGGGATTTTTAATTCTGATTTCGTGCGCGATTTAGTAGAAAAACATTACGCGGGCGAGAATCACGACGAACGTTTGTGGTTTTTTGTGAATTTTGAGATGTGGCAGAGACGATTTCTCGACGGCGAAAGTTAAAAATGAGCGATAATTCAAATAAAATTTTGCGCGGACGCGACATTCTGTGTTTTTCGCACGATTGGACGGGCGATCCGCTTTCTAAAACTCATCTGATGCGTGTGCTTTCAAAGGAAAACCGCATTTTGTGGATAAACGCGATTGCTAATCGTATGCCGACGGCTTCGGGCAAAGATGTTTCGCGTATCTTTAAGAAACTGAAAGCGTTCAGCGAACCCGTGCGCGAGGTCGAGAAAAATATTTTTGTTCTGAATCCGCTGGCGATTCCGACTTATGGAAACGAAGTTGTCAGAACCTTTAACGAAAAATTTCTCGTTTCTCAAGTCAAAAAAGCGATGCGGAAGATGAAGTTTGAAAATCCGGTGAATATGGTTTTTAATCCAGCCGCCGGACTTCTCGCGGGGAAATTGGGCGAAGAACAGCTTATTTATTATTGCGTTGACGAATACACGGCGTTCACGGGCGCGGCGAACGGTCTGCGCGAGATCGAGGTTGATCTTTTTAAAAAAGCCGATGCCGTGATCGTTTCGGCGGAGAAACTTTTCGACGATAAAAAGAAATATAACGACAACACATTTATAATTCGTCACGGCACGGACTGGAATCATTTCAGAACTGCGCTCGACGACGCGACGGAAATGCCGGCGGACATCAAGGATTTGCCGAAACCGATCATCGGATTTCACGGTTTGCTCGCCGATTGGGTTGATTTTGAATTGATAAAAGAAACGGCAAAAAGATTTGAAAACGGTTCGATCGTTTTGATCGGAAAAATCGCGGTTGATGCCGAACGCAAAATAAAGATTTTGGAAAATATCGAAAATATTCATTTTCTCGGCAGAAAACCATACGAAACTTTGCCCGCGTATTGCAAAAATTTCGATGTCGCATTGAATCCTTTCGAGATAAACGAATTGACGCTGGCGGCGAATCCTTTGAAAGTCCGCGAATATCTCGCCGCCGGTTTACAGGTCGTCTCGACCGATATTCCCGAAGTTCGGATTTTAGATTATTGTCTGATCGGAGAAAATCACGGCGATTTTATAAACAAAATCGAATTTGCTCTGGAAAATCCGAAATCGCGCGAAGAGATCAGCGATTCGATAAAAACGGAAAGTTGGGAATCGAAAATTGACGAATTGCGATTGATTTTAGAGAAAGTATAGTTTGTGAAAAGTCGAAGCGGTATATTTAAACTTTTGATCTTCACTGTTGCTTTTTTAGCAGTCTGGCTTTTAGTCGCACCGTTTCTGGCGGGAAATCTGATTGTCGAAAAACCGCTCGAAAAAGCCGATGTGATTATTGTTCTAAGCGGTTCGAGAGCTTACGTTGAACGAACTCAGACCGCCGCTGAATTATATAATCGAGGCATCTCAAAAAAAATTCTGCTGACTGACGATGGAGAACGCGCCGGTTGGAATCGGGTTGAACGGACGAATTTAAAGTATTCTGAACTTGCCAGAAGGGAATTGATAAAACAGGGAGTTTCTCCCGAAGACATCGAGGTCTTAGAACCGCAAGTCAGCGGCACGATCTACGAAGCGAGAGTTTTTTTTGATTACTTTTCCCAGAATAAAAATCTGCAAAATATTCTGCTTGTAACTTCCGTCTATCATACAAGTCGGACAATTCGGACGTTCGAGCGCGAAAATCGCCGGAATAATGCGACATTGAACTTCGGCATCGCACACGCGCCTTTTAATAAACTAAATCCGCCGCCGCAAAGTTGGTGGTTATCAACTTCCGGCTGGCGGACGATTGTCAGCGAATATTTGAAAATTGTCGTTTATTGGATTTATTACTAACTTTTTGAACAAACAGAAAATTATTTTGTTCCGGCAAAATCATAAACGACGAAAAGATTCAGCGCGTTATCTTTAACTTCGCCGCGAATATCTTTGACCTGCGCCTGCAAATTACCCTTGGTTGCCGCAATCGGCAGATTAAGACGAATTTGATCGCCGCGTAAAATCGTGACCGGATTGACACGGCTGTTAAGCGTGCTTTGAACGACCGGCGTGACAAAACCAGAAACCATCGGCGAAAGCCCGTCAACATTGACTGTTTCGATATTTATCGTTCCAAAAACCGTTTTTTGTGTTTCATCAAATCTCAAATCGAGATTTGCCTGCGCCCAGCCGGCGTATTCGACGCAGCCGATGAGAGTTATATAATTACTGCCTTTAAATGCCAACGGCATCGAAATTTTATTATCCGCAAAACTTACCGCCGTCTGCACATTGCTTCCTTCGGGCAAAAGCGTAATTTCATTCGTGCATTGCGGAGTTTGCTGCAACAATCCGTAACTAAATTGCAGCGGATCGTTATTTTTTGTGCGATTTTCCGCGCCGAGTCCGATGGGAAATGACGGCGAATTCATATCGCGGAAAATCGTCTGCAAAACCGTATTGAAAAATTCCTGTTTTAAGACGATTTGCGCCGTTCCTCCCGGATTTCCGTTCGGATCGGGCGGCTGAATCAATTTGCCGGGAATTTCCGATGCGCGCGGTGCGCCGCCGAGATAGAAAAATACGGCGAAACCGCCGATTAATAAACCTGCTATTGCGCCGATTAAAAACGTAATTATTTTGCTCATTTTTTATCCTTTAATTTCCGATTCTAAAAATTAAGTTTATAACAAATGCGATGCGGAAAGAAATTTTGCGGGAAATTATAAGAATATGAATTATTTCTTATTTTCTAGGTTGAATAATTTATTCTGAATAAACTTCGATAACGGCAATTTCCGGCGGAACGAGAAAACGAAAAGGCAAAAGACTTTCACCGATTCCGGTTGTTACGAACAAGTCCATATTTTGTTCTCTGATATGTCCGGCGGAATATTTTTGCCCGTAATTCGACGGCACAATCGGAGAACCGATAACCGGAAGCCAAACCTGTCCGCCGTGAGTGTGACCGGCGAGAAGCAATCCGGCGTTTTCTTTGAGAAAAGCCGAGTCTTTAAACATCGGAAATACATCCGGCGCGTGTTCAAGGATTATATTGCTTTCGGTTGGTTCGCCGCTTGCGAGCAAGTTTGAAGTGTCATCCAAAAATAATTGCCAATTCGTGATTTTAAGGTGATCTTTCAAACCGATAACCTTTAACTTTTTCCCGTCTTTTTCGATGTAATCAATTTCGTTTTCCAACATACGAATGCCGGATTGTTTCAAAACATCATAAATTTCACGATCATTGCTCCAACCGTCGTGATTTCCGAGAACGCCGAACACGCCGTATTTCGCACGCAGTCCGCGCAAATTTTCAGCGATCGTTTGAATTGGCATTTTTAATTGGCTGCGATTTCCGCTAACCTGTGAAACATAATCACCGAGAATTACTATAACGTCGGGATTCTCGCCGTTAGTCGTTTCGACAACGCGGCGAATTTTTTCTTCGGTTACGCCGTTTGATCCGCCGTGAATGTCGCTTATCATTGCGATTTTTAAGCCGTCAAAATTTTTGTCCCAATGTTTAACCTTGATTTTTTGACGATTAACGACCAGTCTTTGAGGTTCGATGAAATATGAGTAAGCCAGACACAGACCACCGAGAATCGTTAAACTTATCAAAATAAACAAAAAGATTCGCTTATTTTTTTGATCTTTAAACATAAATATTCCAGGCGGCGGCAATTGAATTTTTATTCTAACAGTCGGACTTAAAATAAAAAAAAGTGATGATTGACTTTAAATCAATCATCACTTTTAGAATTAACTCTGAAATTTATAATCTCAATGATTATAAGCCGATGGAACCGGAACATCGCTTCCCGCGCCGAACGCCGAAGCAACAAAAGCATTATTCGCATTCAGCGAAATATACCAAGTGCCGTTTGAAGGTCGGAAAACTCCGAAATCGGTCTTTCCGTCGCCGTCATAATCACCTTGAGCCGGAATATCGGTCGCCGCGCCGAATATTAGACCGCGAAATCCGGCGGTCGTTTGCTGAACATACCAAATTCCGCCCCGGAAAACCGCGAAATCGGTTTTACCGTCGGCATCATAATCAGCCGGAACAGGTTTATCGCCATTTTGTCCGAAAGTATAGGCGATCAGACCGTTATCCGAACTTTTTAAGATATACCAATTTCCGTCTGACGGTCGGAAAACTGCGAAGTCCGCCTTTCCGTCGCCGTCATAATCACCCGGAACAGTAATATCAGTTCCGAATCCCCAAGTTCCGGCTTTGATTTGATTGTCTGAACTTTTCAAAACATACCACGCGCCGTTTCTGAAAACCGCAATGTCGGTTTTTCCGTCGCCGTCGTAATCAGCCGGAATAGGTTTGTCCGTTCCCACACCGAATATTATGCCGAAGAAAATATTGTCCGAACTTCTCAGAATATACCAATTTCCGTTTCTGAAAACTGCATAATCGGCTTTTCCGTCATTATCATAATCGCCCGGTGTAATAATATCGCCGTTTTGTCCGAATGTGGCGGCGTTAAAACCGTTGTTTGAACTGTTCGTGATAAACCAATTTCCGGTCGAAGGACGAAATACGGAAATATCAGTTTTGCCGTCGCCGTCAAAATCGGCAACTGCGCGGCTTCCCGGATTAATATTAATTTCAAACATTCCGCGACCGTAAGTCGCGGCTTGTAAAAGTCCGCTTGCCTGCGCGTCAAGTTCGGAAACTATCGTCGGCGGGAAATTCATATTAAAGGTCTGCCAATTGCTGCCTCCGGCGGTCGAACGAAAAACGCCGATGTCCGTTCCGATATAAAGCGTGTTGGAATTAGTCGGATCAATCAAAAGCGTATTTACCGGAATGTCCGGCAGATTTCCGCTGATGTCCGTCCAGTTCGCTCCGCCATTTACTGTTTTGAAAACGTGCGAGGTCAGATAACCGGAAACGGTCAAAAATGCCGTCGCCGGATTTGTCGGACTGATCGTAATGCTTTTGATAAATCGCTGCGGTAAACCTGCGGTGCGGTCGGTAAATGTCGCGCCGCCGTCGGTCGAAACCATTACTCTGCCGTTTGAAGAGCCGGTGTATATATAATTCGGATTTGCTTTGCTCGTTCCGATGGCGGATAAAACATCAGAGCCGTAAGTCAAATCCAAACCTCCGGCGAGTTGCGCCCAACTTGCTCCGCGATTTGTACTTTTATAAAGGCGATAAGTTCCGAAAAACAAATTTCCGTTTGCTTCATTCGCCTCAAAAGGCGGATAAAAAGCCACGCGGTCGGTGTTGAAAACACTATCGTCTCCGATGCGTCCGCTGTATGAATCGCCGTTATTATTGTAACGATAAACCGTATTGTAAACATAAGTTGTATAAACAATCGTCGGATCGAGCGGATCAATAATCGTCTGTCCGCCATCTCCGGTCGCAAATTCGCGCCAACTTTGATTGCCTGTGCGCTTCTGCGTTCCGTTGTCCTGCGTTCCGCCGTAACTTCGCGTTGCATCCGTCGGGTGAAGATCGAGACTGACGAACATCGTTAATCCGAGAGTTGCGTTTAACGATTGGAAAGTAGATGCGCTGTTTGTTGATTTCCAGAGTCCGCCGTCGCCCGCGATATAAATCGTGTTCGGATCGGAATTAGAAATATAAAAATGATGTTGGTCGGGATGCGCTTTCGCGCTGGTCGGAGTGTAACCGCCGCTCAGCGTGAAATTATTCGTGATGTTCGTATAATTCGTGCCGCCGTCGGTGCTGCGCCACAAATCACGCGTTCCGACGTAAAGAGTGTTCGGTTGTGCCGGATGAACGAAAATATAACAGTTATACGAGAATTGTGCAGTGTCAAAATTTGAACCTTTATTAGTCCAGTTTGCGCCTTCATCGGTGCTGATCTCGACTCGCGCCGTTGAACCGCTGCCGATCAAAACATATATGTTGGACGGCGCGGACGGAGTTACGGCAATTTTTGCATTCGAGGTCGAAGAAAACGGCGAAGAATAAATTCTCGTCCACGTCTGACCGTTGTTGATTGATTTATAAACGCCGCCGAGCGACGAACTTCCGCCGTCTTCGCGCGTCGAAGACATATAGAGAGTATTCGGCTGTGTCGGATGCTGAACTAAATCTTTCGGAAGTCCGTTGAATGTTTTAGTCCAACTGACACCTCCGTCGGCAGATACGAAAAATCCGCTCGCAAATAATGTTGCACCGCTTAAATTCGAGTATTGTGCGGCGTAAACGCGGTTGGAATTATTCGGATCAACCAAAATCTGAGAAATTCTTCCCGGCGCGGGAAGTGAATTATTGCTGACGCGTGTCCAGGTTAATCCGGCATCGTTTGATCTTAAAACTCCAGAACCGAAATAATTGGAATCTTTATCGCCCATTCCGGCATAGACAATATTAGGATTGCTCGCCGAAAAAGAAATCGAACCGACGGCAATATCAACTTGTGCGTCGGTAACTGACGTAAAATTTGCGCCGCCGTCTGTTGAACGCCACACGCCGCCGCTTGCCGCACCGATAATGATAATATTCGGGTTCGCCGGAGAAACAGCAACTGAATTAATTCGTCCGCTGGTCAATCCCCAATTATTCGGAAAATAAGAATTCGTCGGCTGCGGTCCGATCTGTTTCCACTGCGGCGCGGCAAACTGGCTTTCGCCGAAATCCGCGTCTGCCGGACGCTCTTCAAATGCCTTGCGTCGCGCTTCGACGGGAATTGAGTCGAAAGGAAAACTTCGCTGATACATAAACCACTCTTCGCGTTTTTTATGATCTTCTTCGAATTCATCTTCGTTCTCTTTACCCGGCGCGTCGTATCGTTCTGCGGCTTCATTTTCCACACGCTTCTTGCGCTTTGACTTAGATTTGTCGGAAGATTTATTTTTTTTGTATATTTTGGATTTGTTAGATTTTTTTATCTGCCCGGAAACCTTATTCAATCCGGTAAACGACAGTGTAAATAATATAACTACGAAAGTTAATAGTTTTAATAATTTTTTCATCTTAACATTTAAGTATGGAATTCTTAAATGTTAAGAATCCTATTGACTAATTTAGTGTATTTTGAAAATAATCGCTTTAGATGTTTTTATTTTAAGTAAAGGTTTTCTACTATTTCAAACAGCGAAAATATTATTTGATTTTCGGAAAATTCCGAATTTTTAATAATTCATTATATATATCATTTTAATTTGGAACTATATACAAAATTTTTAAGTTAATTTTTAGAATCAGTATTTACACGAGTTTTAAGAGTCGGATTTAGTTGAACGGCAGTCTGAAAATGTTTTTCGGCAAGGTCGTTCATTCCGATGTTTTGCAGACGAAGCCCGAGCATCAAATGAAAAAGAGCATCGGCAGGCGTATATCGGTCGGCAACTTTTTCATAAGCGTTCGCTGTGTCGTTCTGACCTAATGATTTCGCGGCTCCGGCTAGAAAATTATTGGCAATCGGCAAAGTCGGATTGCCTTTCAAAGCCTCGCGCCAACTGGCGACGGCATCCATTTTTCGACCGAGCCGCCAGAGTGATTCGCCTTTTTCTTCACGGGCAAGAATTAAATCCGGGCGTTCGACGATGGCTTTATCCAAGCTTTTCAAGGCTTCGTTATAACGTCCGAGACGATTTAATATCGCGCCGTTATAATAAAGACTTAATGCTTTCGCCTGTCCCTTTTGATTATCGGCGGCGGATTCGAGCAGATTAACTGCTTGTTCGGTATTGCCGGACAGATATTCTATCCAAGCATATTTTGAACGAGCCGGATTGTTGGTGAAAAGTCCGAAATCCGTTGCGGTTTGAAAATGTGTTTTTCCTTCTGCAATATTTTGCCGATCCGTCGCATTGATCCATTGTTCGGGATTTGTCTGAGCCAGGGCGAGTTCATCGAAAATTTTGATTTTTTCAAACGCCCGCGCTCCGGCAGATTCGTGATAATGAATAAATCCGCTGTGAATATTTAAGCCGATCCATAAAAAAGCCAAGCATAAAAAAATCCATCCCGCGTTTTTTATGCTGCCGGATGCTTTCAAGTTAAAACGATAAAAAGACAAATCTTTAGCTGTAAATAATCTGATTATTCTGAGCGCGAGAAACGTCGTAACCGTAGCAATTCCAAGTGCCATCAGCATCGGAACGAGTTGGTAAACATCCCAAACCGCCAGAAAACTCGCCAAAAATATTACTGCTCCCGCAAATTCTTCTTTCCACGTCAGCGAATAATTTTTTTTAATCGAAGGTTTAACAGTAATTGCCGGTTTTCCGAAACCGAAATACAGAGCGTCGTTCGGGCAGACGCTGATGCAGTCCATACATTTCATACATCCTTGATCCACGACCATTCCATATTCCTTAACTTCGGCGTGAACCAAAACATTCGATGTGCAACTCGCTGTGCAATGTCCGCATTGGTTACAGTCATCGGTGACACGAATTTTTCCGGGGGAAAATCTGTCGGCAAGACTGAAAAAACCGCCGTAGGGACAAGCGTAAGTACAAAATCCTTTTTGTCCCAAAAAATAGACGGTCATAAAACCGCAGACAAAAAGAAAAGGAATGGCGACCGCAACCGACGGGAATGTTTCCCAAAAATCGCTGGTGACAATATGATTTGTAAATTGCGGAATAACCGGCTCGTTCTTCGGCGCGGCTAAAAATTTGTAAACTGTGGGATAGACGAACATATAAAGCGCAACGATCAGCGGCACAAAAACCAGAAGACGTGATCGAAACGGTTTTGGAGTAAGTCCGAACTTTTTTAGTATCCAAGCGCAAAAATCCTGAAGCGCGAGAATATGACAACCCCAGCCGCAAACAAAACGCCCGAAGATCAGCGTAGCTAAAATTGCCAGCGTAAAAAAGATAAATCCCGCGTTAACCGCGCCGGACTGCAGGGTTTCCATTGATTCGGAAGGCTCGATCGGGGAAATCGTCTGTCCCATCAAAAGCCATTGAATGATGTGGGCGATCATCAGCAATGTAAGAGTGACGAGAGCCGCCGCCCGCCAACGGCTGACGCGGGATTTTTGAATTCCGTCATTGGAAGATTTGGAATTTTTTAAAACGGGAAGTTCGATTGACCGTTTTTTATTGTTTTTTGGGGTTTCACAACCGCTTTTCATAAATCAATTTCGGTTTTAAAATGTATGTGTCAGGCAAAAGTCTTATTATAACTGACTTGATTAAAGCCTCAAAAGGTTGTATAAAAAAAAGTGCTAATCTTTCGCATCGAATACAAATAAAACCAATTACTTGTTCAACCGGGACGGTTGATAAATAAAATTATGTTAAAAACACTTATTATAGCTTTACTTTCGTTCAATATGCTGTTTAGTAACGGCTCGCTTCAACCGGTAAATATCATCAATGAAAAAGTACCGGAAGGTAACAACGGAACTCTGGAAAAACTGATCGTCGCAAACGGAAATGTTTCGATGGAGTTAAATTTGAACCGTTTTACAGGCGGCAGCCGTAGTAGTTCGAAATTGACCAAATCGAATGATTTGAGTTTTGATGTCGAACGTGATTCTTTTTTTACCGTTCTTGTATTAAATAACGATTTACGCGGTCCTCTGCCCGGTTCGATGACACTTTCTCCGAAGCAAAGTGCTAATTTACCTTCAAAATTAAATAGTTCATACCAACAGCTTGCAATCGAGAATAAGTCTTGGGGCGGTCAATACGATCTCGTCGTTCGTGATGCAAAATCGGGTTTCGTCTTTTTCAACATTGAAGGACAACAGTTTGATTACGATGCCGTAGAACATTCATTAAATGTAATGTCGGGAAGATTGTTGTTATCGAGAGAATTTGCCGCCGACCTCGGTTATCCGTCGGAAGCCGGAACAGTTGTCGGGAAAATTTCCATTTCCGCCACAATGCGTCCCATCGAAATAACTCATTATGTTGACGGCGAACCGGAATCGGATGTTTTGCCCGCAATTGGTAATCCCGATGCCGGAACAGTTCCGGGACCGGACGTAGTCGTCGGAGACTTAAACGGGTTGGCGCAATTCGGCAGCAGCAGCGGAACTCAAGTAGGTCTCGCCGTCGGAACAGATTCGTGTAATTTTGGAACTGTTGACTTAAATTGGTTTGCTTTGCCGAGCAATGACCATCCTGTAATTCCGCAAAATTTATACCGGATGAGCGGCGGCGCAGCTAACGATGAACGCTTTGAGCAAATCGGACAATCGAGTGTAAAACACGGATTCACGGCATTAACGGAAAACATCTGCGGGTTGGGTTGTAACGGAGTCGGAGGCACGAGACTCGGTTCGGGTTGTTCCGATCCGTATTCAGCCAGTTTGAATGCAGGACCGAATTTAGGTTCGCGCGCCTGGATAAATCCTTTTAGCGGTGATTATCCGCGCGGCGATTCCGCTACTCCGCCGAACACGCATACCGGACATACGCACACCGGACCTTCGCATAGAATTCTTACTGAAATGAGCGATTTAAACACGAGTGTGAATTCCGGTTCGACATATTACGCCGAAGCTCAATACATTACTCCGCACGAGTATAACTGGTGTCAGGCGAATCCCGGACAATGCAATATGAATAATAATGTTTCATATAGAAGATACAATGTTTCGGGAACAGGCAGTCCGTTCAGTTTCAGTCCGGCGGCGGCGACCGTCAGAGCAAAATCGGCAGTTACTGCCTGGACGGGAGCGACGATGGTCGGAATTAATCCTGCACCGGGAGTTGACGGTATCGGGTCGGTCGCTTATAAGGTCACGCAGACATCGCCCGGAGTCTGGCATTACGAATATGCGGTTTATAACCAAAATATGGATCGCGCCATTCAGAGTTTCGGGTTGGCATTAAGTTCCGGTGTTTCGATAACCAATGTCGGATTTCACGCTCCGCCGCAGCATCCCGGTTGGTCGTATGACGGAACAGTCGGCAATGCCGGATTCAGCAGCGCACCGTGGACGCAAAATCTGACAGGCAATTCGATGAGCTGGAATTCGGAAACTCTCGCCCAAAATCCGAACGCCAATGCTATTCGTTGGGGAACGATGTATAACTTCCGTTTCGACTCGACAAGTCCTCCGCAAAATACGGATGCAACAATCGGCTTTTTCAAAACCGGAAGTCCGATAACCGTTCAGGTTCAAGGTCCAAGTTCATCTACTGTTTCCTTCGCTTCTCTGGCAGGTCGCGTGACAAACGCTGCCGGACAGGGAATTGCATATGCCTTTGTTACTGTTACCGATTCAAATAATAATGTGAGATCGGGATTTACTAATTCATTCGGTTATTACCATTTTGATAGCATTCAAACTGGTGGAAATTACACGGTTTCGGTTTCTTCAAAACGTTATGTGTTTGCTTCACAAAACGTACAACTTAATGGAAATCTCACAAATGTTAATTTTGTAACCCAACAGTAAGTTTTTTTACAAATAAAATAAAAAGGCGGTCTTTGTGCCGCCTTTTTTTTGTGAGTTAAAAAAATTCAAATTTATCAATATGAATTTAAATAAAGGCTAAGTCGTCAATAATACCAAGTTAAAACGAGAATACCCGTATTGTAATGCGTCAAACTTGATTTGAATTGGTATGAATTCGAGTTTTGTTTTTTTTCGATAAATAATTTTGATACAATTGAATTTATAAACTTTCTTACAAAAGAAAACGTCAAAACAATAATTTACGGACAACAAACGAATCAAGAGATGAAAAAAATACAATTCCTAAAACTCGGCATAATCGGTCTGGCATTAATTTTCGCGCTTTTCGGAATGCAGAAAATCTCCCGGAAACAATTTGAAGTAAAGGCAAATTCTTCCGGTCCTTCGCCCGGACTCACCGGCGCACCGTCTGAAAACACCTGCGCGGCGTGTCATACGGATTTCGGCATCAACAGCGGAGCGGGAAATATTGTAATCAGCGGACTGAATCAAAACTACAAACCCGGAACTCAAATTCCCGTTACTGTAACCGTTAACCAATCGGACGCGGTAACATACGGTTTTGAATTAACCGCAATTGATAAAAACGGTAACGGTGCGGGAACATTTTCAGTTCCGAGCCAGACACCACCGCAGATGAAGATCGTTGATGGTTTTCTCGGTTCTCCGGTGCGAAAATACGTCGAACATACAAGTGCCGGAGTTATTCCGACGACTTTCGGAACGCGCTCTTGGACGTTTATGTGGACACCGCCCGCTCGCAGAATCGGCAAAATAGATTTTTATGCCGCCGGAAACGCAGCCGATTCCAACGGCGATACGACGGGAGATCACATTTACACGACATCAAAATCTACGCTTTCAGGTTCGGCAATTTCAAATTTTGACGGCGATGTAAAAAGTGATTTTGCTGTTTTCCGACCGTCGGAAGGTGCTTGGTATAGTCTCAACAGTTCCAATGGAACTTTCAAAGCATACATTTTCGGACAATCCGGCGACATACTCGCCCCCGGCGATTACGACGGTGACGGCATTGAAGATTACGCGGTTTTTCGCCCTTCAAACGGTGCTTGGTATTTACAGCGGTCAACCGCCGGATTCACAGGTGCTATTTTTGGTCAAAACGGCGATATTCCGGTGCAGGGCGATTTTGACGGAGATTTGAAAACCGACATTGCGGTCTTTCGCCCGTCAAACGGCGCGTGGTATATCTTGCGTAGTTCCGACGGTGCATTCGATTTTCGCACTTTCGGACTCGGCACGGACAAACCTGTTCCGGCGGATTTTGACGGCGACGGTAAAACCGATGTCGCAGTTTTCCGCCCGTCTAACGGAGTCTGGTTTATTTCGAGAAGTTCGGACGGCGAATTTCAGGCGTATTCTTTCGGCGCAAACGGCGATAAACCCGTTCAGAGCGATTACGACGGCGACGGTAAAGCCGATTATGCAGTTTATCGCCCGTCCGATGGTGCTTGGTATATTCAGCAGTCTACAGCCGGATTCAGAGGAACTGCCTTCGGTGTCCCGTCCGATATTCCCGTTCCCGCAGATTACGATGGCGACGGCAAAACTGACATCGCCGTTTACAGAAACGGCAACTGGTATTTACTGCGAAGCTCGGATGGCAGCTTTTTGGGTCTGACCTTCGGAGCCGCAACCGATATTCCAGTTCCAAACGCTTATCTGAACGATTAGTCTGAATTTTTTATCAAAACAATTATGTTTAAGTTTTAAATAAATCTTAATTGTAATTGTTTTGGTATTACACTAATTACGAAACTGTTAACATAAATTCCGGCGGAGTAAAAAACTTCGGTACTGCTTATCCGGGATCATACGAATTTAATTCAAGTCGTTGTGACACTTTTTGTTTCAACGATAATTTTAATATAGATCGAATAACTATGAATACAAACAAGCAGTTTCTGCAAAATATTTATGATGCTTTTAACAAACGCGAGATCGAAACGATTATTCCGCTGTTGCGCCCCGATGTGAAATGGGCGAATGGTCTCGAAGGCGGTTTCGTTCACGGACGCGATGCGGTGCGCGAATATTGGACTAATCAATTTAATGATATTCAACCCGAACTCGAAGCATTGAAATTCGAGACTGACGAAAAAGGTCGAAACGTGGTAACAGTTCATCAAATCATCAAAGATTTGCAAGGCAATGTGCTTGCCGATGTTGAGGTTCATCAAATTTTTACCATTGAAGACGGATTGATAAGTCTTTATGAAATCGGCGAAACCGACACGATTCGAGAAATGATTCAAAAGACGAAAACTGCCGACGGGCAATGAGATTTCGGCTGTCATCAATTTCGTATGGAAATTTGTCCCGCATCATAGAACGTATCATTAAACGTTTTCGGGATTCCGGCGCAACTTCTTTTCTAACGGCATAAACCTTTGTCAGATTTGCGTTTGCTCGAAAAAAAAATGTCTGCGGCGAATTCTGACGGCAGGCTCAATTTAAAAAGTCGCCTCCGACGGAACATACTATTTAGCCGAAGAAGCGGTGAAAGATTATTCGCATCAACACCCGAAATAGGTTTTGTCTGTTCTCGGCGAAAATGTCGCTGCATTGCAGACAGTAATCACCTTATCCCGAGATTAAAAAATATTTCGAGCGAAATTATTAGCCTAAAAATTATGTAATTATCATACGTTTGAAAAGAAATTGGCAAACACACGAGCGCAAAGATCACCGTTCAAAATAATAAAAATTAGTTCGATAATCCGAAAACAATAGGCAAACCGCAAAAACACGTATGCGGCTGACGGAATCACATCTGCGAGCGACAAAAACAAATATACAAGCCGTAGGAACAAATCTGCGAAACAAAAAAACATCCCTGCGGATCGCGGGCAGCAACCTGCGGTTCACAAACACACGCTTGCCGATTATCGAAAAACAGTTGATTGAAAAAATTCCGTTAAATTGATTCAACGGAATTCCCGATCTAACGGAATTATGAATGTTAAATTAACTGAAAACCAAGTATTTATTGACTTTCACTAAATGGTAGGTTATAAAATAATTCTGTATAAGAAAACTGAAATTCGGTTCAATACAAAGTTCGATGCCTCGTGGTGAAATTTAGCATCATAGATTTATGAGAGTTTCAAGACATATACAATTTTCCCTTGCTATCTTAATTTTAACTGTCGCCTTGTGTTTTAACGCAAACGCCTTAACTCCGCCAATTTCTGTAAAAGTTGCTAATGCGCCGCAATTTTTAGTCGCCGGACAATCGTATGTTTTTACGCTTGAAGTCCAAAATACAGGCGACGAAACTTTTACCTTTTCGCTTCTTCCCGGTTTTCGCCCGAGCGTGTGTTGGCAAGAGAGCCGCAAAATCGGAATCGGTGCTGGTGGTTGCACAGGAACTGGCGGTTATTCGATGACCTGCACAAGTTCCACCGGATTTAACCCGGAAACGGACGAGTTGGTTTGCAAAACTTTGTGCTACAAACCAAGCGACTTTGTAACCTTACAACCGAAAGAAAGCCGCAAGATTGACGTTACGGTTGATGCACCTGAAGACATCCAAGCACGACGCGCAACGGCAACAATTAATTTTCAACTTGATTCGGACTTTGACGGAAAAGATTTAGATTTATCGGCGTGGACAGGTACGTTTGAGTTTGAATATAAGTTGCCGATTGTGAAGAAGGCGCGTGGAAAATAACGGACGACATAACAAATCAATGGACGTGAGGGCGAAACAGCGACTTGACAGTTAACAGTTATCAGTCAACAGTCATCAGTATTTTATTGTGAACTGATAACTGTTAACTGATAACTGCAAAGGTTTCGCTCCACGACATCTCAATCCTTATAAACATATATGAAAATTTTAGCAATATTGGTTCTTGTTCTGGGCATTTCAGTCGTCAGCGTTTCGGCGCAGGCGAAAGATGGGGCGTTGGAGTTCACGCCGCAGAATGGATTCAGCGGTCGTAGTGAAGGAAACGGCACACTCAAGTTTTTGTTTGGCAAGCGTCGTAAATTCCACGTTGAGAGCAACGGCTACAACCAACCGGACGGCACTTTCCGCCTCGATCAAACCGTTACTTTTGAAGGCAAAAAAAGCCAAAAACGATTCTGGATACTCACGTCCGGCAGTCAAAAAGAAATCACCGGCACACTAAGCGATGCGGCAGGGCGCGTAACCGGAATGACGAACGGTTCACGTCTGCGTCTGAAATATCGAGTCAAAGGACCTTTAGTTATGCACCAGACGCTCGAACTTATGCCCGATGGAAAGACCATAGACAACGTGGGCAAAATAAAGTTTCTGGGAATTACATTCGGTAAACTGCACGAAACGATTTTACGCAAGGACTAGGCAGACACTTTTTATCATTGATTAAACTTAATCTTCTCGCCCGTCCGAATCGCTTCATAAACTTTTTCGACCAATTCAACCGATTTGAAACCATCCGTTGCAATTACGGGCGGTTTTTTATTTTCGAGATCTACTTATTAATGAGGAACTGCAAAATAAAGTAGGGTTTTTATTGCCAAAAATATTCGTATGCGATAATAATTGATTGATGGCATCTGATTTTGATTTAGATTTTGAATGGGACGAAGACAAAGCCGTCGCCAATTTCAAAAAGCACAAAATCAGTTTTAAACTAGCAAAGACGGTTTTTGCCGATCCTTTCACAATTACGGTTGATGATCCGAAACATTCGTCTGACGAACGCAGATTCATTGACATCGGAACTTGTGCCGACGGAAAAGTTTTAGTTGTTTCCTATACCGAACGAGGACAAAAAATTCGGCTCATCAGTTGCCGTAAAGCGACAAAAGCGGAGCGCAAAATATATGAAGAAAGATAAAACTAAAAAATCACAAGACCAAGAAAATGACGAAATGTTGCCGGAATATGATTTCAGCGGCGGCGTGCGCGGCAAACACCACAAAGCATACCGGCGCGGTCATACGGTAACGATCAATAAAACCGACGGAACAAAACAAATTCAGCATTTCACGCTCGAAGAAGGCGCGGTTTTGTTAGAGCCGGACGTGCGCGAATATTTTCCCGATTCGGAAACTGTCAACAATGCCTTACGCGGTTTAATTACATTATTGCCGGAAAAACCCAAAGCAAGTTCACCAACATAATTTAATGATACTTAATCCAAATTAATATTCTCGCCCGTCAAAATCGCAAAACATTAACTTGTTTCACAGGATAAAATCTATTCTTCTCAGAAATTAAACGGCGATGCAAAATTACGTTGAAAGTTTACGCAGAGTTGAGATCGCAGATGTAAAACTGAATAAATTTCTATAAATGATTAGAATTCATTGACATTGAGATTTAGGATAATATTTAAATAATTAAACAAAATGTGAATTTCGGTATTGCTCAACCGAAATCGCAAAATATAGTTAGCAACTAAACTTTAAACTTCAAAAAGTAATAGAAAAAATGGAAATAGTATTTTGTCTTTATTGTAAAGAACCAATGCCTTCTGGAACATTGTTATGTTCATTTTGTAAAAAGAAACAAAAATATACCAATTTACGATTCTAAAATCGTCCCCAAACAAATCAACAATTACCACGACAAAATACAAACCAACCTGTGCCACAACAAAATGTAAATCAACCTGTTGAGTTTAGGAGAACTTGTCAAGTTTGCGGGAAAATGTGGCACTCACTTGTATCAAGAGAAAAGCAAATTGTTTCCAGTCAACAATCAGATTCTTTATTGGCTTGTGGAGGAGCAATGCAGAGTTGTGGAACTTGCGGCACAATTGGTTCAGGAACTCAGGCTCAGGCATCAAGGAATTTGAATGCCAACAAAAGTGAACTACAAAGATTGCAAAGTTGTCCACAATGTAGTTCTGCAAACTTTAGAGAGGAAATAAAAGTATGTAACAAAGTTTTAGCTTGGTTGATAGAAAAAATTTGGCAAAAAAAACTGAGTAACAATTATGCAAAGCGAAAAAACTGTATTTGCCGCTTTTACCCATCTTGCTCTGAGTATGCAATAATGGCTCTTCAAAAGCATCATTTCTTTAGTGCTATTTACTTATCTTATAACAGAGTTAGGCGATGCACTTTAGTTAATACAGATTCTTGCATTGATTTTCCTTAAAATAATAAAAACTTTCAAAAAATTACTTTATTGCCAAATTCGGCATAGTTATATTACAAACAAGATGGAAGTATAATCACGCTAAGTTTTTTCAGAATTGATTAAACTTAATCTTCTCGCCCGTCCGAATCGCTTCATAAACTTTTTCTACTAATTCAACCGATTTGAACCCGTCCGTCGCAGTTACGGGCGGTTTTTTGTTCTCTAAAATCGCATCAATAAACGCAATATCTTCCTGGACGTAGCCCCAGCGTTCTTCTTTTTCGGTCATATGGAAGGATTTCGTTTCAAAATTCGCGTCCATTCCGCGTGAATCGAGCAGGCGTTCCATTTCTTCGGTCATTATTGTGCGGTGATGGCAGAAGACTTCGATGCGTTCAAAAGGGAAATGCCAGCTTGCGTCGCTAGATGAGGCGAATGTGCAGTGGAAGCCGTTTTTGAATTTGAAGATGCAGGAAAATTCGTCGAGTTCGGGATATTCGTGTTGCGAACCGTAGGCGGAAAATTCCGCGATTTCGCCGAATTGGAAGCGCATCATATCGAACAGGTGAATCGTCGTTTCGTAGAGAAAACCGCCCGTTACATTAACATCGCCCGTCCAGACGGGATTTTTCAGTTCGCCGCGATTCATTTTTATGTGCGCGGAATGTGCGGTGTCTTCGGTCAGTAATTCTTTGAGCGTGGCGTAAACGGGCGCGTAACGTCGGTTGTGTCCGACCTGAAAAACTTTGTCGCTCGCGTTCGCTTTATCGAGAAGTTTCTGCGCGTCTTCGATGCCGATGGCGAAAGGCTTTTCGCAGAAAACGTGTTTATCGTGCGCGATTGCATCGGACGCGATTTCGACGTGCGTTTTGTTCGGCGTGGTGACGAGAACGGCATCGCAGTTTTCAAAAAGTTCCTCGCGCGATGTGCAGACTTTTCCGCCGATGGATTTTTGCAGGCGTTCGGCTTTTTCCGGCGCGATGTCGTAAAGCGCGGCGATCTCCGCCTTCGGATTCTGCGAATAAATGCGCCCGTGGACGCTGCCGATATAACCTGTTCCGATGATTCCGATTTTAACTTTTTCCATTTGTTTTTTTTGCCCGCGAACTACGCGAAAGGACGCGAAAAAAAAGAAAAGATTTAAAACAAAAACTTAAAAATCATCAATTCTGTTCGGCTTTGGTAATTTTCTTCCGTTTTTTTCGCGCCTTTTCGCGTAGTTCGCGGGCAAATATTCTTATTTCAATTTCCCGTCAACTAATGACAAAAACGAAAATCAAGATTAACAAACTCCTCAAATTTTTTCACACGAAAAGACTATAAAATTTCAATTTGTTATAATTTATTTAATGAAATTCTTACACATTTCCGATATACATCTCGGCTGCACGCGCTATCAATTGCCGGAGTCGCCGCGTGATTTTTTTGATGCGTGGTTTGATGTTCTGCAAAAATACGCCGTCGGCGAAAAGGTTGATTTTGTTGTGATGGGCGGCGATTTTTTTCACAAAAAGCACGTCGAACCGGAAACGATGAATTACGCTTTTGCGGGACTTTCGATGCTCAAAGATGCCGGAATTCCGGTGATTTCCATCGAAGGCAATCACGATCAGAAACATAATGATAACGATTATTCGTGGCTTCGCTCGTTGGCGAACTGGAATCTGATCTATCTGCTCGAGCCGACGAATATTGAAGGGAAAATGACTTATCAGCCGTGGGACGACGACGCGAAACGCGGCGGTTTTATTGATGTCGGAAACGCGCGGATTTTCGGCTCGGATTGGTTTGGAGCGTCGGCAAATTGGGCGATTCCGATGCTGACTGAATCAATTAAACAAAATCAGCGCGACGGCGCGTTTCATATTTTACTGCTTCACACCGATGTCGAAGGTCATCAGACGCATCCGATTCCGGCGTTGACGATCGCGAATTTGACGGAACTGAAATCTGTTACAAATTATGTCGGTTTGGGACACACGCACAAAATGTATGAAATTGACAACTGGGCGTTTAATCCCGGTTCATTGGAAATTACAAAGATTGACGAATTCCGCGAAACACGCGGCGCGTGGCTCGTCGAAGTCGGCGAAAATCTGGAAGTAAATGCGAAACATATTCAGGATTATACGCAAAGACCTTTTCAAAGAATTTTGTTCGACGTTTCCGGTTTTGATGATGCGAAATTTATTACAGAAACTGTTCTCGACCGCGTAAATCTCGAAGCGAAAACTTATGATGAAGATTCGCCCGCGCCGATCATCGAGATAACTTTGCGCGGACATCTAGGAATGCCGAATTCGACGCTCGAATTGCAGAAGATACGCGAAGAAGCGCAAAAAATGACGAACGCTTTGCACGTTCGCGTGAAAAATTTCACCGTCCCGATCGAATACGCGGTCGCTGCGGAAATGGGCGAAGATGTCAGCCGCGAAAAGTTGGAACGCCAAGTCGTCGAAGATTTGATTTTCCGCGACAATCGTTATAAAACCAGAATTGACGAAATCAGCGATGCCGTCATCGGTGCGAAAAAAATGGTGATGAATGATGATGCGCCGGAGAAAATAATGGAATTCATCGCCGCCAAAACAATTTAGTGCTAAGTGCTGAGTGCTGAGTTTTTTTTCTAAGCACTCCACTCAAAAAATCTATGTCCGAACAATCAGAAAAAGTTTTAGGAATTAAACATTTGCCGATCTTTCCGCTCCCGTTGGTTTTAATGCCGTGGGAGATTTTGCCGCTGCATATTTTTGAGGAAAAATATCGTCAAATGCTCAGGGACATCGAACTGTCGAAAAATATGTTCGGCGTTTCGCTTTTTGACGCGGAAAGTTTGATTGATAACAAACCGTTGATTGGTTCAATCGGCTGTGCGGCGGAAATTAGGGAAGTTCAAACGCTTGATGACGGACGTTCGAATATTATTTCGTTCGGCGTAATTCGGTATCGTCTGCTCGATTATGTAGAAACGGGCGATGAATATTTAGTTGCGGATGTCGAATTTTTTGAGGACGAACCGGAATCGCCGGAACTTCTCGATCCTGTGGCGGAAGATGTTTTTGAACTTTTTAAAAGAGTTGCCGCCGCCGCACACAAATTAAGCGGAAACCGGACGAGTTTTCCCGATATTCCGAAAGCCGAACCTGAACAATTGTCTTTTCTTGTGAGTGCGGCGTTTAGTTTATCGTCAGAAGTTAAAGTTCCGATGATTGAAACTCGTTCGACGCTGGAAAGACTTGAAAATGTCAGAAAAATTCTTATTCAAGCGGTTGAAAAAATTGAAGATACGGCGAACATTATCAAAGTTTCGCAAACTAACGGACACGCGAAAAAGAAAATTGATTTTTAGTCGCAGATCAGCGTAAATAAATTTACAATTTAGCGAAATGTAGAGTTATCGGAAATCTATTTGATTAAATATCTCAAAAACAAGTATTTTATTTTGAGATTTTTAGATATTGTTTAATGAATTTTGGAAAAATTCGATAATTCGCTGATCGTAAGAATTAGATTGCTCGTTTGAAGCGTTGCTAATGTTAAAACCGGACGGATTTAAATCTAATTTTTCTTCGACTTTATTATTGTTCGGAAAACATTTTTCCAAATAAGCTGTCGAATCCCGCAAAACTTCATTGTCTGCGCCACCGAGCAGATAAATTTGCTTGTCGGATATATTTTTTGCTGAATCGCAAGCCGGTTTATGTTCGTAGCTTCCGTCCCAAAAATATAAATAAGTTCCTTGTTCGGCAATTTTAGATGTTAGAAAACTCACAAACGGATATTTTTTATTGATAGCGTTTGTAATAATTTCATCCGATGATTTTGGTACGGAATCAATCGCCAACGCTTTAATATTCTCATCTTTTGCAGCGGCATTTATTGCTGCCAATGCACCGAGTTCCACGCCGTAAATTCCGACATTTTTGCCGACAAAATCTTCACCGTTCTCCGATTTCAGGCTCTTTAAATATTCGACAGCAGAAATTGTATCAGTTGCTTCGCTTCCGCCGAAGGTCGAACTTTTTACATTCGGGCTAACTCCGTGACCGCGCAAGTCGGGCATCAAAACAGTGAAATTCGTCGCCTCCGAGATTTTAACGCCCAGATTTAAAACGTGCGAACGGTCGGCTCCATAATTATGCAGTAAAATTACGGCAGGTGCATTCTGAGAGCCGCGTAAAAGCCATCCGCGCGCCGTTGTTCCGTCGGAATTTGTCCACTTTTCGTCGGTAACTTGCGCCCCACGCGCGCTCAAACGTCCGTATGTTTCGGGTGTTAATAAATAAGAGTTGCGCGGCGGATTTGAAATATCGCGCGTTAGAAAAATTGATGCCGTGATCAGACCGATTAAAATCAGCAGGACGGCGGGAAAAAACATACGATAAAAACTTCTGACTAAGCGTTTGGTTTTTGCCATAACTTTTTATAAAAAATGTAAATATAAATTACAACTTGAATTTGTATCTGAGTGTCTTATCTTGAAAGTCTTCTGAAAAAACTTTCGGTAAGCTGTCTAAAATGTTACCATACAATTGTCAGTTTGGAAAGAGAATTAAACAATGATTAACAAAAATATTTTCGCTTTTTTACTTATAGTCCTTACTTTTACCTTTAACGGTTTCTCTCAAAATAAAGATGTCAACAAAAAAACGACCGCATTTTTTCCGGTTTCCGAACTCAAAGAAGGAATGAAGGGAACGGCGCGCACCGTTTTTAAAGGAAGCGAATCCGAAGAATTTAATGTCGAAATAATCGGCGTTGTGCCGGGCGGAATAGGTCCGCATCAGGATTTGGTTATTGGGCGAATTTCCGGTGGAAGTTCTGACAGAACAAGCGTTTTTGCAGGAATGAGCGGTTCACCCGTTTATATTGACGGTAAACTCGTCGGAGCAATTTCTTATAGTTTTCCATTTTCCAAAGAACCGATTTGCGGAATTACGCCGATCGAGCAGATGATAAATATTTTCGAGCATAAAACAGAAACAAAATCACAAGCTAAGTCCCCCCGCGCCGTTTCGTTTACGGAACTCGCTTCGACGGATTGGTCACAAACTTTCCCCGTCAATTCGCCTGTTTCGAGTTCCGTTCTTATGAACAACGCAGGAAGTTCTCAAATGTCGTCAATCGCCGGACAGACTTTTCAGCCGATCGCTACGCCGATTACTTTTAACGGTTTTTCGCAAGATACACTCGATCATTTTCAGAACGATCTGTTAAAAGCCGGTTTGATGCCCGTGGCGGCGGCGGGCGGAACAGCGGCAATTTCACCGCTCAAAGAAGCCGATTCAAATACATTAGTCGGCGGCGATTCGGTTACAATGCACCTGACTCGCGGCGATTTTTCGATGGCTGCAAGCGGAACTGTAACCTGGCGCGACGGAGATAAAATTTACGCTTTCGGTCATCCGTTCTTAAATCTCGGTGCGGCGGACCTGCCGATGTCGGAATCGAGCGTCGTTACGGTTATCCCGAATTTGAGCAATTCTTTCAAACTTGCCGTTCCTCAATCGCTCGTCGGAAGTATGACACAGGACAGAAACACGGGAGTTTTTGGTAAATTAGGACAAACGCCAAAAATGATTCCTGTTAAATTGACGACGACAAACACGAGAAACCAAAAGGAAACGCTGGTTTATGAAATCGCCAAAGATGAATTTTTAACGCCGCTTTTGTTGAATATGACGATTTATAACGCGATGTCCGCCAATGAACGCGGACTTGGTGCGGGAACGGTTGAAATCGGCGGAGAGATAAAAATAAAAAATCACGATTCGATAAAAGTCGAACGTCGTTTCGGCGGTATGCTGGCAATGAATATGGCAGCCGGTTCAGTCGCCGCGCCGGTCAGTCTTTTGATTCAAAGTCATCTCGGTGATCTTGAAATCAGCGGCATCGAATTAAATTTAACAACTACTGATGGAAGCAGAACGGCGGTTTTGGAACGACTTGCGCTAGATAAAACACAAGTCAGAGCAGGTGAAACCGTTCAAGTTCAAGCGTTTGTCAGAAATGATGCAGGACAAATTTTCGTCCAAAATATTCCGGTTACGATTCCTGCGGGAACGCCGACGGGGAATTTGATGATTGCGGTCGGCGACGGCGGACAAATTATGCAAAATTCCGTCGTTCAACAATTTGTTCCGAAGGATTTGTCGGAATTAATCTCAAAAATAAATGAGGTTAAGAAAAATGATCGTCTTTATGTTCAGACGTATAAAGTCAGTCAAGGCGCAATAATCGGCTCGAACGAGTTACCGAATTTGCCGCCGTCCGTTTTGGCGACTTTGAATAATAATAGAAACATCGGCGGCGTAAAACCGACGGTTGAAACTGTTATTTCCGAAAAAGAAATTGCGCCTGCTGACTTTCTCATTTCAGGAAAGCAAGTTTTAGCCATTGAAATTATCAAATAAAATATGAATAATTTGGCAAATTTAACAGAGGCATATTATTTCGCCGCAAGTAAACATATCTCACAAAAGCGCAAAGGAAACGATGCCGCACCTTATATAAATCATCCGGTCGAGGTCGTAAATCTGTTGACCAACATCGGAAAAGTTGAAGATTTCGACATTTTAATCGCCGCCGTTCTTCACGATACGGTCGAGGACACACAAACAAAAATCGAAGAAATCAGTGAAAAATACGGCGCGAACGTCGCATTGATGGTTTCCGAATTGACCGACGATAAAACACTTCCGAAAGAAGAACGCAAGGAAAAACAAGTTGAACACGCACCGCATATTTCTATTGGCGCGAAACAGATAAAACTTTGCGATAAGATCAGTAATATCCGCGACGTGATTGAAAATCCGCCTGATGGCTGGTCAAAAGAGAGACGTTTGGAATACGTTGATTGGGGCGAGAAAGTAGTCGCCGGACTTCGCGGAGCGAATGATGATTTAGAAAATCATTTTGACCAATTAGTAAAAAAAGCAAAGGAAAAAATCCAGTATTGAATTTTATTCCTGATTACAGGCAATCGAATGAGCGGTTCTCAAATCTTCAGCTATTTGAAGCCGCTTTTTTTCGTTTTCTTCGCGCAAAACACAGATAACATTTGCCTGATTTTGCCGCAAACATTTGCTTTTGCGATGATTTTTCAATGCTTCGGCGACAGATTCAGTTTGACCGATACAAACAAGCGAATGATGTCCGCGTTTGCGCCGGTCGGTGATTCGTTTTGAGATTACAAAAACCGCAGGAATTTTTCCGGGATTCTGATTTATTTCATAAACCTTAAAATCATAAGCGGAACTTTTCCCGCGAAATACCGCCGAACTTATTGAGCGCACAACTTTTTTCCCTGTTTTATCTGCGGCTTGTTGAATCAAAGGTTTTGGTTTTGAATTTGCTTTTTTTATTTTTGTTTTAGCTCTCGATAGTTTTTGCAAAGCAATTTTTTTTGCGGCGGCTTCTTTGATTGATTTTTTTAATGATTCCTTCGTTGTCAACGGTTTTACGAGAACATTTTGTTTAATCTTTCGTGTCGTTTTAGGCTTTCTGACAATTCCGGTTTTTGAAACGGTTTTTACAGTTTTAGTAACATCTGACGATTTTAAGACAGGTTTTTTTACAGTTAATTTTACAGCGGATTGAGATTTTACTTTTTCCGGCGTTTTTGGTTTCGCAATCTTTGATCTCGTGACTTTAGGTTTTAAAGTATTTGAAGATGCTTTCGGTTTAACGGTTCTTTTTGTTGTCGCAGTTTTTGTGCGAGATTTTAAAACTTTGCTGTCTGTGGATTCGATTTTTCGACTTTTCTTTATTACTTTTTTCCGAACGGGATTTATTTCTATATTTTTTCGGGAAACAGTTTTAGATTTAATTACAGGTTTCTTCTCACTTTTAACTGCAGTTTTATTTTTTACGGGAACTATTGGTGCGGCGGTTTTTACTTTGGTTTGAGTTTTTGTTTTAGCAGGCGTTTTCTTTAAAGCACTTTTTTTCGCGTTTGTTTTAATACTTGAAACAGTTTTCGTTTGCTTTACAATGCGTTCGGTGACTTTTTTTGGTGCAGCAGCTTTTTTTGTTGCGCTTACTGCTTTTTTTGCGGAAGAAGTGCTTTTAGTCTCAGAATTGCGAGCATTTTTCGGAGCAGTAGAAACTTTATTATTTACTGTTGATTTTTTTAACGACGTTTTGGATTGGACGTTTTGTTTTACAGTTTTATTTGTAGTTCGTCGAGTTGTTTTAATTGCTTTTAATTTACTTGTTCCGGTAACTGCGTCTGCCATATAACACATTGTATTATATGTGAAACGCTCAATCAAGAATAAAATCTAAAATATTATTGCAGCAAAGATTTATTTAGAAACAAAAATGAATCTTTGTTCGGACATCGGAAGAAGAATTTTTTCAAATGAAATTGCGGAGTTTTGCAAAATTTCAAAAAGATTATTCCCGCCGAAGAACACGAAATTCGACTTGCCGATCCAACTCAAAATTTTCGGGAGTTTCTTGGTAAATTTATCGAGCGCACGACATAAAATATAAGAAACTTCAGGAGTTTGAAGTTCTTCAAATTGCCGGTTAAAAATTTCCGTTCGATCTTCCAAATCAAACTTGGACAAAACCTGATCTAAAAAATCCGCCTTTTTCAACTTAGATTCGATCAAAACTCCGCGTAAATCATCACGGAAAATGAGACACGGAACGGAAGGCAAACCCGCGCCCGTTCCGATGTCGGCAAAATTTGAATTTTGTTTCAAAAACTTTGCTGCATAAAGTGATTCGAGAATATGGCGAACCGCAAAATTTTCAGGCGTTGAAGGCGCAACCAGATGAAGAAATTCGTTATTTTCCATCACAAATTCGTAGTAATCGGCTAAAAGCGAAATTTTTTCGCTGCTTATTTCCAGATCAAATTTCGGCTGAAATTTTACAATAGAATCTATAAACTCGTTACGCATAAAAATAAAATATGTAAAGCAAAGACAACTTTCATCCTACAAATAGATTTCTGTTAAAATCAACTGTGTCGTTTATCAAATATGATAAACTTTTTATTTCAAACGGAAAAAAAATGCAAAGTTTAATTTATTTTACACAGCAAAATCAGAGGTTTTCTGCCGACGCAGATAAGTTTTCCGTGTTATCGTGTTCTGATTAAAAGTCATTAATAATATGAAACAAAAATTATTCGGATTGTTTATTTTCGCAATCGCTTTCGCCGGAATTGTTCATTCGCAGACGGATATTCGAAAAGTGGATTTTAAGAATTTCACATTTCAACCGTATTGCGCCGGAGATCAGACGCAAAATGTGAAGGTAAAAAACGGAGAATTTTCCGAAGAAAATGAAAAAGACGGTTACACCGACAGATTCTTTTTCAGCGCGTCGGTTGACGGTTACAGCGATGTAAACGGCGACGGGAAAGATGAAGCGATAATCGAGTCAATTTGCAATACGGGCGGAACAGGAAATTTTTCTGAAGGTTTTATATACACGATAAAAAACGGAAAACCGTTTCTGCTTGACAGAATATCAGGCGGTGACCGTGCTTACGGCGGAATTATTGAGATCAAAGTAAATAACGGAATTTTAACTGTTGAGCGTAATGATGCGGGTGAAAACGGTGCGGCGTGTTGCGCGGAATTTGCAGTTAAAAATGAATATAAATGGAACGGTAAAAAACTCATCGAATTCGGGAAACCCGAAAGACGTGAACTTTATCCGGCGACGCGCATCAGCTTTCAAAAGGGAAAATCCTCAGGCACGGCGAAAGCAAAAATTGCGGCTGGTGAATTCAAACGTTTCGTTGTCAGCGCAGATAAAGGTCAGTTGATGATCGTCAAAATCAGTCCAGACACGGACACGGCGGTAAACTTGCGTTTTGGAGATGCCGAAACGACAGAAGATACGGGATTTTTGCGTGCCGAATTAAATGAAAAAGGCGATTACACTATTGAAATTACAAATAATAGTAAATCAGAAGCGGAATTTACAATTGAAGTAACGATCAGCACGAAAGATAAATAAATTCTAAATAAGTAGTTTGCCAAAAATGTATTAAACTATCTGCACTATGGGCAGAATTATCAAAGTTGAATTAGATGACGATCTCCGAAAAGAACTGGAAAAAGGCTATCGAAATGGTCAAAGTCATGCTTTTCGCACTCGATGTCAGATGGTCTTGTTAAAAAGCGAAGGACGCAAATCAAAAGACATTGCCTCATTTTTAGGGTTTTGTCAGCAAGCTGTCAATAATTGGCTCAAGCGATATAAAGCCGAAGGTATCGAGGGTTTAAAAGTCAGGGCAGGACGCGGACGACCCGCGATCTTGTCTCGAACCGAAGACTTGGAAGCTGTCAAAAAAGCCGTCCGGAAACATCGGCAGCGAATTTCGATTGCCAAAGTCGAATTGGAAACTACTCTCGGAAAAGAGTTTTCTAATCGAACTTTAAATCGGTATCTAAAAAATTTAACTGCCGATATAAGCGAATTCCGAGACGTTTGAAAAATAAAGAAAATGAAGTAGTTTATGAACATAAAGTTGACATTTTAAGAGAGTTGGAAAATTTGTCCGAGCAAGAAATAATAGATTTGTATTACTCGGATGAAAGCAAAGTCAGCTTAACTCCGTGTGTTCCATATGGTTGGCAATTTCCCGATGAAGAAGTTTTTATGCCGACGCAAAAAGGTGCGGGCTTAAATTGTTTTGCTCTCTTAAAAAGAAATAACGAGTGTTTGATTGAAACCACGACCGAGAATATCAACAGTCAATTCGTTTTTGAAAGGTTGGAAGAATTATCAACCAAATTGAAAAAGCTGACGGTCGTAGTTTTAGATAATGCTCGAATTCATACTTCAAACCTTATCAAAGAACGCCTCGCAGTGTGGCAAGCAAGAGGATTGTATCTCTTTTATTTGCCGAGATATTCGCCGCATTTGAATATTGTTGAAATATTGTGGCGAAAGTTAAAATATGAATGGTTAAGTCCGGGTGATTATCAAGCTAAAGAAAATTTGTTCTACCAAATCAGATTAGCTTTGAAAGCAGTCGGACAGAGTTTATTAATTAAGTTTTCAAAATTTAGACTTACTTTAACTTAAATATGTCCGACTACTTAACGTGATTTCGACATAAGAAAATTGAATCTGGAAAATAGAAATTTTCCCACGAAACAAACGAAAAAAAGAAAGATTAATACAAGACAAACACAAATGAAAAAAATTCTTATAATAATGACGCTGATTTTGAGTTTATGTGCTTCGGTTACGGCGCAGAAAATAAGTTCGGTTTACACAAATTTATCGTCCGGGAAATGTAAAATAATCGAGTCAAATCCCGACGAAGGAGGTTCATACATTGGCGAATGCGCGGGAATCGGCGATTACAAACTCGAACTTGTAGAAGGTGATATTCGCCAGACGATAAATATTATTCAGCCAAATAAAAAAGATAAACGGGAACTCGAATTTTGGAGTTTCAAAGGCGGTTTTTCGTCCGTCGGCGATAAAGCCGAATGGCGAATCGTCAAAAAAGGGAAAGCGACCAAACCGATTGCGCTGATTATTCGGTATAATGTCAGCGAAAATGCGGAAGATTCTTCGAAAATTACGTCTTATTTGATGGTTGCAAAGATAAATGGCGAAAATTCCTGCATTACAGACATCGTTTCGCCGTCAAAAAATCAAAATGTTGAAGCGAGAAAACTTGCCGACAAATCGGCGGAAAAACCTTGTTTGGAACGCGAATAAACGTAAAACGAATAAAACTTGTAAAACATTAACGGTAAAGAGTTTCGGCGATTAATCTTTTTTATTCTTGGCGAGTGCGATTTCATCATCGAGAAGTTTGATATATTTTGAATTCGGATATTGATTCCTAAAGTTTTCGAGCATTTTTCCGGCACTTTTAACTTTCTTTTTTTGTATTTCTACAAAAACTAAACCATAAGAAACTACTTCTTTATATTTACTGTTCGGAAATTCCTTCTCGAAATCATCGAAATAATTTTCCGCTTCATCAGGCAAACCTGAGCGAATATAATTAAAACCGGTTGTCAGCATTAAACTTTCGCGTTTTTCAGCGTTGGTTTCCAATTTCAGAATTCTCTTGTTGAATTCATTGCTTTGATAATAAAATTTATTTTCAGTATAGAAATCCGAGATTTTTGTTAATGCTTCGAGATTATTTTTATCAATTTCAATATCGGCAAATGATTGTTTTACGGGGCTGAAATCTTTAGGTATGGATTTTAAAATTTCTAAAATATTTTCGGAATTGCCTCCGAAACCGCGGCTGAAATTAAGACTGTTTCCCCACGGATCGGTCGTCGTTACATTCGGAATAGCCGAAACGAAATATTTGCGAGTCAGACTTCTTTCGTTATCAAAATTAACCTTGACTGCGACAAAATTTTTCGATAATTCGATAATATCGGATCGCGTCCAGAATGTTTTTTCCATTTGCTGGCAAGGTTTGCACCAACTCGCCGTAAAATCGAGCAACATCGGTTTGCCCGATTCCTGTGAAATTCGGCTTGCTTCGTCAAAATCCTTTAACCATTCGATTGATTGTGCATTTACGCAAATCGCCGTGGCTAAAAAAATAAAGACGAATAATTGAAACTGACTTATTTTCATATTTGAAATTTTATAAAAAAATGTGTTTTTGTCAAGAAAAATCACGTCTTGTGATTTAAAGTTTGAATTCGTCGGGCAATTCAATTTCAAATTCAATCCGATCGCCCGAAGTCGGATGATGAAAAGCGAGTTTAAATGCGTGAAGACAAAGCCGTGAAAATTTTGCGCCGCCGTATTTTATATCGCCGACAATCGGATGTCCGAGATGCGCCGCGTGTATTCGCAATTGATTTGTTCTGCCGGTTACGGGATTGAGTTCTAAAAGAGTTTTATCGGCGAACCTTTTTTTTACCCAAAAACGAGTTTCGGCAATTTTGCCGTCTTCTTTAACGCCCCAGTATTTTTCTTCGGCGAAGCGTCCGATCGGTGCGTCAATTTTACCATCGTTTTCTTCTAAAACGCCTTCAACCAAAGCAGAATATCTTTTTTTGACTAACTTACGTTTAAAGTAATTAGTTAGAATTCGTAAAGCATTTTGAGTTTTCGAAACAACGAGTAAACCGGAAGTTGGTTTATCAAGACGATGAATCAAACCCGGACGAACGGTTTTTTCAGGATTTTCTGAATTTAAATAATACGATAAACCATTTAAAAGCGTCCCGTTTTTTTCGCGGTGCGTCGGATGAACAAGCAAACCGGAAGGTTTGTTAACGACGATTATTTCCGCGTCTTCATAGACAATATCAAGCGGCATTTTCTGCGGCTGCATCGCCGTTTCGCGTTTTGTGTCAACCGTAATTTCGATAAAATCGTTTCTCTTAATTCTAGTTCCCGTATTTGCAAGATAACCGTTGACTTCGCAATTTTTCGTATTGACGACATTTCTTATATAAATTTTGCTTAGCGAAGAAAACTTGTCAAACAAAAATTCGTCAAGACGTTTTCTGTGAAAGGCTTCTTCAACTTGGAATTCGACTTTTTTCAGCACGAATATAATATTAACTCATTATGAAATTTTTCGACTAAACGACAAGTTGTTACAATAAATAACCTGATAAGTTAATGACGCAAGAAACCCAAGCTCTAATCAAAGATTTGCCCGATGCCGAATCTGCGGTGCGTTTTGTTGACCAATTCGGCGCAAAACATCCGACGCAATTAAGAAAACTCTTCAAAAAAAAGGGTTTGTTTTCCGACATTTTAACTCTTGTTTCATACAGTCCGCTTTTAGCGACGACGATTTTACAAAATCCGTTGTATATTACGTGGCTTGAAAAGGCGAGAAAAATTTCAGATGTTTTTGAAAAAGAGGATATTCTCGAATCATTGGCGCAATTTTCGCTGACGAATTCGCAGATTGACAAAAATGTTTTGCTCGCAAGATTTCGCCGCCGGGAACTTTTGCGTATTTATCTCAAAGACATCAGAAATCTCGGCACGATTGCCGAAATTACGGAAGATATTTCAAATTTGGCGGATGCAATTCTGGAGTTTTCGCTGCAAACCGCAAAACAGGAACTCGATAATCTTTACGGAATTCCGCTCGAAATAGATGAAAACGGTCGCGCCAAACCTGCCGGATTTTGTATTGTTTCGCTCGGAAAACTCGGTTCAAAAGAACTAAATTACGCTTCGGACATTGATCTGCTTTTTCTTTATTCGGCAGAAGGAAATACTTCCGGTCAAGGCTCGCGCGGTGTGATTACGAATAAGGAATATTTCGTTAAACTTTCCGAATTTATCGTCAAACTCGTCGGCGCACAAACCGGCGAAGGCGCGGCATATCGTGTTGATATGCGTCTCCGACCGCACGGGCGTGTCGGCGCGTTGGCGATTACTTTTTCCGAAGCTGTCAAATATTATCAAACGTCGGCGCAAAGTTGGGAACGGCAGGTTTTGATTCGCTCACGCGCTTCGGCGGGCGGCGAAGAGATATTCAAACAATTTTTCAAACAAGTTGAAAATCACGTTTTTGCGGAAAACGAAACCGCCGAAAATGCACTTCAAAACGTGCGGCTTTCAAAAGAAAAAATCAATTTGGAAAAGGCGGAAAAAAACGGCTTTAACGTAAAACTCGGAAAAGGCGGAATCCGCGAGATCGAATTCATCGCACAGGCTTTGCAGCTCGCTTATGGCGGAACCGACGAATGGCTGCGGGTTTCGCATACGCTGAGAAGTTTGCAGAGATTGGCGGACAGAAAACTTTTGACTGAAACTGAATTGACGGAACTTGTCGAAGCGTATAAATTCCTGCGCCGTCTCGAACACCGCGTGCAGATGGAAAACGGTTTGCAGACGCATCGCATTCCTGACGATATAGAAAAACGTCTGACGATTTCACAGAGAATGGAAATTTTTTTCGTCGCGGATTTTGATAAAGAACTGGAGTTTTACACGCAAAATGTAAATCGAATCTTCAACAGAGTTTTTTCCCAAAATGAAAATTTCAGTAAGAGACGCAGTTCCGTCAAAAAAATAGATCAAGATTCAATTGAAAATAAAACAAATGAAATCGGAGATTTAAGTTCGTTTTATAATTCGCTTGAGAAGTCTAATACGGAATCGAATCTCGATGACGGGAAATTAAAAACAGTAGAAAAAATTTCAACAGTTTCCTCACATTTTTCAGCGATTTTGACTGCAAATCCATCATTAATCGAAAAACTCCCGACGGAAAATGACGAATTTTATAAAAGAGATTTTCTCGGCGAAATGTCTTCGTCTATAAAACAAGAAAATGATTTTGCGAAACAATTAGAAGTTTTAAGAAAAATCTGGTCGGGATTTTTATTGGAAATCGTCGTCTTTGACATTTTCGGTAAACTTTCGCTTCACGAGATCAAAAACGCCCAGACAAAATTAGCCGAAGCGAGCATTGAAACCGCGCTTTTTATAGCGAAAAGCGAACTCGAAAAGCGTTATGCGATAATTGATGAAAATTACGGTTTTGCAGTTTTGGGTTTGGGAAAACTCGGCGGCGGCGGAATGGATTACGAATCGGATTTAGATTTGGTTCTGATATACAATGACGAAAAAGATTCGCCCGTTATTGATCTGACTCACGCTGAATTTTATAGCCGCGCGGTTGAGATTTTCGTCAATGTTTTGTCGAGCTTAACACGCGGCGGCAGTCTTTACCGCGTTGATCTGCGTCTGCGTCCCGACGGCAAAAACGGCGCGACGAGCATCGGGAAAACTGCGTTATTAAATTATCTGGAAAATCGCGCGGCGATCTGGGAATGGCTTGCTTACGTCAAACTTCGCGGCGTGGCGGGCGATCTCATATTGGCAAAATCTGCGGAAAATGAGGCGCGGAAAATAATTCACGCAAATGCCGTCAAAGCAGATTTTGCGGAACTCAAAACCGAAACTTTGCGCGTTCGGAATCTTCTGGAAGAACAAAAATCGAATTCGCGCAATGGAAAAGAAATTGACATAAAATTCGGCGAAGGCGGTTTACTGGACATTTATTTTGCCGCTCGATTTCTTCAATTGCGCGATAATATTCCCGATGAAGAACAAGATCGTTCGACAATATTTACGCTTAAAAAATTATTAGAGAAAAATTCTATGACAGACGAAGATTTTCAGAATTTTTCCGAAGGTTACAAATTTCTGACCGAACTCGATCATAATCTTCGTCTGACAAACGGACGTTCTACGCGGCTGCCGATTGCTAATCGGAATGCTTTGCAAATTATTTCCGAAAGAATGAATTTGGAAAACATTCAGAATTTGCTGGAAACTCTTACATTTCAACGGCTTAATGTTCGTAATTCGTTTGAAAACCTGTTATGACAGTCGAAAAACTATAACAATTCATCACAAATCCAAAATTTATCCGATTAACATAATTTTTACGCGCAACTTTTTGCCGGATAAAATATGTATATCAAGAGATTTATAACAATAATATTTTTAATCGTATGTTTTTCAGTAACGGCTTTTTCGCAAGACGAAATTCTAACAAATAAAGATGTTATTCAAATGACGCAGACCGGATTGAGCAGCGATTTGATTGTTTTGAAAATCAAGCAGACGAAAGGCGGATTCGAGACGGCAATGGGCGATTTGATTAATTTGAAAAAAGCGGGCGTAACCGATGAAGTTATCAAAATAATGCTTGAAAAACCGCAGGAAAAAACTGCGGATGAGATTCCGAAAGCTAAACCGTCATTTGTAAATCCCGGCGATGTGCAGAACACTCACGTCGTGCTTGAACCGAAAGAGGCATTAAAGGAAGCGCGGACGATAGCGATTAAAAAAGATTCGCTAAATCCTTCGCCGCAAGCACTTGAGAAAGAATTGATGAAGCGCACGGATTGGCAGAGTTTGAATCTTAACATCGTGCGTTACAAAGAAGATGCCGATTTGATAATCGAGATCAGTTTCGTGCATTTTTCGATTATCACACATCGTTATACGTTCAGCGTTTACGACAACAAAAGCGGAACAGTAATCGCCGCCGGAGAGACGACTTCTTGGGGAAGTCTGGCGGAAAATCTGGCGCGTGAAATATCGAAGAAAATGGTGCAGGCGGAAAACAAGAGATAAAAAAACTCGCTGATCGAATGTTCAACTGTAAATTATTTTTTCTGCGCGGCGGCGGCGCGTTTGTTGAGCCATTTCGCCCATTTTTCCATATATGGGCGGACGGGTTTGAAGATTTTCCCGCGCCAACTGTTTTCGGATTGTTTTTCGCTCCATTCTCTTAAATTTTTCTCGGCGTATTTGCGGACTTGCGGTTCGATATTCTGTTTTTTGACCGAATGGCGAAGCGTCATAAAATAATGCTGACCGACGAGCGAGAAAATAACTCCGGCGAGATTTGCCTTGAACGAAGTTTTCGCCATCCATTTTTCCATAAATTTTGAAAAAGGTTTGAGCAAAGCTCCGGCGGACACTTCGAGCCACGCGCCTTTGTTTTGAACGCGCGGATGATAAAGTCCGGGCAGATCGCCCTGCATTTTTACGTCGGCGTTTTTCAGACGCGGATCATTGATAAAATCAACAATTCTGATTTTAGTGATTCCGCGCATCTGTTCGAGAGGAAGAAATGCGAAGACTTTTCTGATATGATCTTCCGTGTCTTTCGGGAGTTCTATTTCAGTTTCTTTTTCGATTTTGATTTCCGCCGGTTTGTCGGTTTTGAGTCCTGCTGTTTTAATTGCCATTTTGTTAAATTCTTAAAAACCAATAATAAAATATGAAATTGAAATTTCCAAATTCAACTTTTTAGCCAAATTAATAATTTAATCGTGTGAAGTTTTGCCTTCAAGTAGATTTACAGCGTGATTCAAGACCGATTTGATTACCGCGAAACACTCTTTCACGCCTTTCGTCGAACCGGGAAGATTTAAAATCAAAGTATTATTACGAACGCCGCAAACGCCGCGCGAAAGCATCGCCAACGGCGTATTTTTGAGCGTTTCGATTCGCATCGCTTCAGCAATGCCCGGAACTTCGCGTTCGATCACGGCTTGCGTCGCTTCGGGCGTGTTGTCGCGGTCGGCTAAACCCGTTCCGCCCGTCGTAATAATCAAATTTACTTCTTCGCGTTCGGTCAAACTGAAAAGCGTCTGCCGCAAATTTTCAAAATCATCGGAAACGATGATTTTTTCATCAATTACCGCGCCGATTTCCAAAAGCAAACCGACCAAAGTTACACCCGAAATATCTGTTTCTTCTTCGCGCGAATCGCTGACCGTAACTACGATTGCGTTAATTTGTTTGTTTTCTTTACTGCTCATTAAAATCTTTTACGTAATTTTCTAACCGATTGTTGCTTCGATTTTTTCCAAATCTTTCTGCCGTTTGTTGTAAATCACGCTCATAATTACTCCGGCGACGACGAGCAGCATTCCGGCGAGTGAGAAAATTGTCTGCGCTTCGTCAAAGAAAATCCAGCCGATTGTAATTCCGTAAATCAAGCCCGTGTAAACGATGATCGCCACACTCGCGGCGCGTTCACGGCTGAAGGCGTTGGTTAAAAAAACTTGTCCGAGCTGTGAGAAAATCCCGATCAAAAGCAAATAAAACCCATCCGAACCGACGGGCATTTGCCAAACGAACGGCAGGGAAATTCCGCCCGCAAAAATTCCGACCATTTGAAAATATAAAATTATCGTCAAAGGATGTTCCGCATCTTTCAATTTCCGCACGATATTATAAGCCGCGCCGGAGCCGAACGCGGAAATTACGCCGAGAAATATAAACAAAAAAGAAACCCGCGCATCGACTTCGCCGATCAGCAAAACTCCCGCAAAAGCGACGGCGTAGAAAATCCACTGCACAGGTTTGACCGATTCTTTCAAAAAGAAAGTGGCGATGATCGCAGTGAAAATCGGCGACAGATACTGCACAGTCATCGCCGTTGCAAGTGGAATATTCTGCACCGTGTAAAAAAACAGCGCGAGCGCGAGCGTGCCGAAAAATCCGCGCATAAACAGCAAACCGCGATTTGTGCCGAAAAATGACGCTTTCGCTTTGCTCAGACCGATCACGCAAAACACGGCGGCGATCAAACAGCGAAAAAAGACGACTTCCATCACGTGAATGTTTGAAACCTTTTTGACAAAGCCGTTTGCCAGAGCGAAAGCGATTGTCGAAAAAAACATCTGGCTCACACCGCTGGTCAAAAAATTTGATCTGGAATCTTTCATTGAGCGATTCGGAATAAAAATTATGACAAAATTTCGCCCGCGAATCTACGCGAATAAATGCGAATAAATATAAAATAAATTTCATAAAATTATTTGCGTAGATTCGGTTAATAAGTTTTTCATTTTCCTTATTTAAGTAAATTAATTTTAATTTACTTCTCAATTTAGCCGAAATGCCGGAAAATCTACCGGTTAGCATTCATAACATCGACGTTTCTGAAACGAAAATCGTTGACATAAAATTTTTAAAGGCGTAAAATTTTAACAGTTAATTTTAGTCAGAGGTTTTTACAGAATTTTGGGTAAAATAAAGAAGGAAATCATTTTTGTCAGTCAGATGGGAAACACGAAATTCATTCGACGAACCGGTTAGAAAAAGGTTTTTGATGAAAAAACCTGCGAATAACAGCGCATTGGACATTCGCAATGAATTGCTAAAAAAGTATTTCAGATATACGGAAGCCGACATCAAAGATTACAATTCTCAGTATCCGAACGGTTTTAGAATTACAAACAATGACGAAAAAGCGTGGGCATCGTATGATCAGGTGCGGATGTGAAAAACCGATCCTTTGGGAAATATATCCGTTCCGGTGTCACAAAGTTTGATAGAGGAGTTGATTGCCTTTCGAGATCAGCGTGCTTCATTCGAGGCGTTTAAGGTCGGGCAGTTTATTACAAATACCGAACTCGGCAGCCAAATAACCACCGATTTGGAACTGCTTCTTTCATCCTCCGGCGACGCGCGGCTTCAAGCGTTGGGCAGACTAATGGTGGCAATCAGCAGTTCGCCCGAAACGAGAATCGGACTTTTTCGGGCGTTGCGTTATTTAACGAACGAATCGGGATATAACGATAATCCCTTTTTGTGGATTTTGTGGGCGCGAATCGGTAATTTTACGGATAAACTTACGATGGTCAGCACCGGCGGAATTAATCAAAATGATGTTATAAGTGCTGTTACGACGGCGAATAATTGGCTTTACTTTGATGATTCGACTCCGGCGGAGCGAAATCTTACCCGTCTGGAAGCTGCCGCACTTAATGATTGGGCAGGCTTAATTTATACCGATAAAAACATTGCCGGTAAAGCAAACAACCGCCGTTGGATAGCGAGATTTTTCTCGATGTCGCAAGAAGAACGTGATTATTATTACGATGATGATTTGATTCCGCTGATTCCGCCCGATCAAGAGGCTATTAGCGCACCTACCAAAACTTCAAAAGATTTAAATGATTTGAATAGGGAAAGAAAAGAACAGGAAAAAGAGTGGAATGACAATGATAATATTGGTTCAGAAATTCCTACAACCGATCATCGAAGCGGCGAATACTTTCAAAAACCGACCGACAAATTAGACACAGTGGAATGGGATATTGATACAAAGAAGAGAGCAAAAGGAAAAGGTTATAAACCCAGAATCAGAGGACTAAAGTTAGCACCAAATAAATTCAACCCTTATTCAAGAGCTAATAATGTGGCAGATCGTTGGGGTTCTAGCGTGACAATATTTCTGGAAGCCTATAAATGGAGGAGATTTAATGATCGAATGGCTTTCTTAACAAGATTTTTTAGTGAGAAGCAAAGGCTCGAAAATCAAATCGAAGATGAAAAATATCGTCTTAAACCGCCGCCGCCGGAAGTTACATTAGAATATATCAAGATGTTTAAACGCGACGGGCGGATTTACACAAATAAACCCGATCAGAAAAGAATTATCTACGCTCTCGATCAGTTGTATATTTTGTTGGAGGAAGGACGTGCTTATTATCAATAACTCAATCGGCAAATTTTTATTTTTTGCATTTCTTTTGTTCAACTGTTGCGTGATGGTTTTGACCGCTTCGTGTCAAAATAAACAGAAAACAATTGTTGCAACACTTGAGCAATGTCAGAAATTTCTTGATAAAAACGATTATAATGGTGCATCAAGTTGTTATCAAAAAGCTATTATTGCCCAACCTGATAGTGCAATTGAACTTTCAAAAGCCGGACACAGAGAACTTTTTAAAAAGTGTGTTGAGTTAAAAGATGAAAAATTCTACCAAAGTGCGATTCATTGTCTTAATGACTTAGAAAAACTACAATCTAATAGCGCAAACATTTATTTCTTACTAGCTGATAGTAACTATCAGTATTATAAACAACTGTTTAATAGGTCTAAAATGACCGATTTGGAATTGTTAAATCGAGCAGAAGAAGCAGTAATATCCGGCTTAGAACTTAAACCTGATGATGCGGCGGCTCACGCTCTTTATGGTGATATTCTCAAAGAAAAAGACACTCTTCTCGAGGGTAAAGGTTATATTCAAGTTGCTATAGAAGAATATAAAAAATCTGTCGAACTAAAACCTGAAACCAGAGTATTTTGGGTTTATCTCGGTATGGCTCAAGAAAAAAACAACGATATAACCGGAGCAATTGGAAGTTATGAAAAAGCCTTGAGTATAAAAGCAGACGATACATTAATGCTTTATTTTTTAGGAAAGCTATATGATAAAGAAGGAAAAAGAGACAAAGCACTTGAAAAATTTGAAAAACTTTTTGAAATTGATCCAAATTATGACGATGTGAAACAAAGAATTGAAGCATTAACAAAAAAACGGAAAGCAGCAACTAATTAAAATTTAGGAGGAAGGACGTGCTTATTATCAATAATTTAGTTGGTAAATTTCTGTATTTTCCGTTTCTATTGTTTTTCTTTTTCACTATTGTTTTGACCGCTTCGTGTCAAAACAATAGTGAAACCGTTTCCGATTCATTGCAACGCTGTCAGCAATTTCTTGACAAGGATGACCTCGAAGGCGCGTCCGGTTGTTACAGCAAAGCAATTCTTGCACATCCCGACGAGGGGATGGAAATTTCCAATGCGGGACAAAAGGCGGTTTTCGATAAATGTTACGAACTTAAAGAAAAGAAAAATTATAGCAAATCAATTGTTTGTTTTGAAGGCTTAATAGAACTATCACCAAATAGTGCAAATGTTCGATTTAATCTTGCGGAAAGTTATTATGAATTTAACGAACAGAAGATTGAACGATCCAACATAACCGATTCAGAATTGTTGATTAGGGCGGAAGAAGCCGTAAAATCCGGTTTGGAAATTAAACCCGATGATCTTATAGCACATCTTCTTTTTGCGGAGATTCTTCAAAAAAACGGGAAATTTCGTGAAGCCTTAGAACAATATGAGTATTTAACTAAATCTGATCCAAAATCAAGCATATTTTGGGAAGGTTTAGGTTTTGTTCAATTTAAACTTAATCTATACAAAGACACAATTATAAGTATGCAAAAGGCTATTTCACTCAATCATCAAAACACTGTCGCACTTTATTTACTGGGAAGGTCTTTTGAAGAAACTGGTAATCGGAAAAATGCTAAAAAAACTTACGAAGCTCTGTTCAAAATTGATCCAAAATATGACGATGTGAAACAAAGAATTGAAGCACTGACGGAAAAAGCGAAATCAGCTATTAACTGAAATCAACGATAAATAAAAAAAATTATCGTATCAAACCGCCGCCGCCGCCGGAAGTTACATTAGAATATATCAAGATGTTTAAACGCGACGGGCGGATTTACACAAATAAACCCGATCAGAAAAGAATTATCTACGCTCTCGATCAATTGTATATTTTGTTGGAGGAAGGACGTGCTTATTATCAGTAGTTCAACCAGAAAATTTCTGTATATTCCGCTTCTTTTGTTTTTTTAATTTTGTTCTGATTGCCTAGACTTAAAGAATCAAAGGCAAATTGAAATATGCTTTCCAATTCCTAATTCTAACTACGCTATAAAAATTTACCGATTTCCGCATCTTGATTTAATTCGCCCGCCTTTTTACACTTAAAACATAAGTATTAAACACAAATTGAAATAATAAAATTTATATGAAACATAATCTTTTCAATACAAAACAAACATTTAAGACCGGCGACGGAAGCGATGCCGAATTTTACAGTCTTCCGCAACTCGAAGCCGAAGGCGTAGCGAAAATTTCGCGTCTGCCGATCTCGGTCAGAATCGTTCTCGAATCGGTTTTGCGAAATTTCGACGGCGGGAAAAAAGTTTCCGAAGAAGATGTGAAATTTCTGGCAAATTGGGGCGCGAACGCCGAACGTGAGGAAGAAGTTCCGTTTACGGTGGCGCGCGTCATCTTGCAGGATTTTACGGGCGTTCCGCTTCTGGTTGATCTGGCGGCGATGCGTTCGGCGGTCGAGAGAACGGGAAAAGATCCGGGCGTTATTGAACCGCTCGTTCCGGTTGATCTCGTGATTGACCATTCGGTGCAGGTTGATTATTCAGGCAGCGAAGAAGCGTATCAGAAAAATATGGAAGTTGAATTTCGCCGCAACGAACAGCGTTATAAGTTTTTGAAATGGGGAACTCAGGCGTTTAACGGCTTCAAAGTCGTGCCGCCGGGAATCGGCATCGTTCACCAAGTCAACTTGGAATATCTGGCGAAAGGTGTTTTTGAAAAAGACGGCGTTTATTATCCCGACACGCTCGTCGGAACTGATTCGCACACGACGATGATTAACGGTCTCGGAATCGTCGGTTGGGGCGTTGGCGGAATCGAAGCCGAAGCCGCGATGCTCGGTCAACCGGTTTATATTTTAACGCCGGACGTGATCGGAGTTAATTTGACGGGCGAACTGCCTTCGGGTGCGACGGCGACGGATTTGGTTTTGAGAGTTACGGAAATCTTGCGTAAAGCAAAAGTCGTCGGCAAATTCGTCGAATTTTACGGCGAAGGAACGGCAAATCTTCCGGCGACCGACCGCGCGACGATTGCGAATATGTCGCCCGAATACGGCGCGACAATGGGATTTTTCGGAGTTGACGAAAAAACGCTGGATTATTTCCGCGCGACCGGACGCGATGAAAAACATATCGAAACGATCAAAAATTATTTCACCGCGCAGGGAATGTTCGGCATTCCGAAAAAAGGCGAAGTTGATTACACGAAAGTAATTGATCTCGATCTTTCGACGATAGTTCCGGCAGTTGCTGGACCGAAACGTCCGCAGGACAGAATTAATCTAACCGATCTGGACGAAAAGTTTGAAGAATTATTTACAGGAAGCGTTACCGACGGCGGTTTCAATCGTGACGCGGAAGAATTTGATCGCCGTTTTTATCTAACATTAAACAGTCACAAATCGGGAACCGTGACCGGCGGCGGCGAACAAAACTCGGCGACTGCACCGATTTCAAAAGATGATGGCGAAAGTCTGAAAAACACGAGCGTCACGACTGAAATGGAAATGATGCAGAATCGTCCGACTCCAGACCGCGTCGAAGCCGATGCCTTTGAAACCGACGATCCGCACACGGAATCGGTCGGACACGGTGACGTTTTGATCGCTGCGATAACTTCCTGCACAAATACATCGAATCCGTCCGTAATGATCGCCGCCGGACTTTTGGCGAAAAAAGCGGTCGAGCGCGGAATGACGATCAAACCGACGGTCAAAACATCTCTTGCGCCGGGGTCACGCGTCGTTACCGATTATCTGGAAAAAACCGGTTTACAGCCGTATTTGAACGATCTGGGTTTTAATCTCGTCGGTTACGGCTGCACGACGTGCATCGGAAATTCCGGTCCGCTTCATCCGGCAATCGAGGAACAAATTGTCGAAAACGATCTGATCGCCGCCTCGGTATTGTCGGGAAATCGCAATTTCGAAGCGCGCGTTCATCAAAATATCAAAGCGAATTTCCTGATGTCGCCGCCGCTTGTCGTCGCGTTCGCGCTTGCCGGAACGATCACGAAAGATCTGTCGGAAGAACCGCTCGGCGTTGATAAAGACGGCAACGACGTTTATTTGAAAGAAATCTGGGCATCGCTCGAAGAAGTCAGGGAAGTTATGAAACAGGCGTTTGATCCTGAAAATTATAAAAAACTTTACAGCGATTTCGCCGAGAAAAATCCGATGTGGAACGATATTCCGACCGTTACGGGACAAGTTTACGAATGGGATTCCGATTCGACTTACATTCAAGAACCGCCGTATTTTGACGGTTTTACGATGGAAACGAGCGAATTTCACAACATCGAAGGTGCGCGACCGCTCGCCATTTTCGGAAATTCGGTTACGACCGACCATATTTCGCCGGCAGGCGCGATCAAACCGACTTCTCCGGCGGGACTTTATTTGCAGGAACACGGCGTTGAACCGCAAAATTTCAATTCCTACGGTTCGCGTCGAGGAAACGACCGCGTAATGTTGCGCGGAACTTTTGCGAATGTTCGGATAAAAAATCAGATGGTCGCGCCTCAGGAAGGCGGTTACACGATCTATCAGCCATCGGGCGAAGAGATGACGATTTACGATGCGGCGGTGAAATACGAAGAAAACGGTGTTCCGCTGATCATTCTCGCCGGACAGGAATACGGAACAGGTAGTTCGCGCGATTGGGCGGCGAAAGGCACGCTTTTAATGGGCGTAAAAGCCGTCGTTGCCGAATCGTTTGAAAGAATTCACCGCTCGAATCTGATCGGAATGGGAGTTTTGCCTCTGCAATTCAAAGAAGGCGTTACGCCCGAATCGCTCGGTTTGGACGGCACGGAAACTTTCGATCTTGTCGGTTTGGAAGAAGCGGAAGTCAAACCGCGTCAGGACGTAACGCTGAGAATAAATAAACAGGACGGAACTTCAAATGAGATTCGGGTTGCTCTGCGGATTGACACGCCGATCGAGATCGAGTATTACAAGAATGGCGGAATTCTGCCTTATGTTTTGCGCGAATTGTTAGCTGAATAACTGAAAGCAAAATAGTAAAAATGCCTGATATTCCATAAGAATATCAGGCATTTTTTTTATTCAATTAAAATTTGTTTAAGCTGCCATAGCTGCTGAGTTCGCTTGAATTTGCGGGCGTTGCTCCAACTCGAAAAATCTAACAGGGACAGAACTGTTTATTTTTCCTTTTTCCTTACTCATTTCATACCATTTATCGCAATTCGCGCAATGGTAGAACTTCTCAATTTCTTTCGTCATACAAATAAAATCCAGTTCTTTACTACAGTGCCAACAAGTCATAATCTTTCAAAAAACCTCCGCGTCAATGTTTAAAAAATATATTATCACAAAAAAACCTTTAAAGGGGAATTATTTTTCAAGATTGAGTCACGCAATTAAACTCAATAAGTTGCATAAAAAAAACTGCCGGAATTAATTCCGGCAGTTTTTTTTAGTCTAAGTTAATGACTCAAATTAACGGTCTTTGGAGAACATCATTTTGATATTTTCAGATTCCGCCTGTTTTGCAGCCGGAGTCAACGGACGCACAACCAAAGTGGGATCACCGAATAATGCCCACGAAAGTCTTACGTCTCGTCCACCCGGTATCTGAGTTTTAGCATCACGAATCAAATCTCCCAATCTGGGAATTGATCCTTCACCGAGTTTCTTGAAGAAACGTCTTCCCATAATTTCCTGAATATCAGGTGTAGTTGAACCGGTCGAAGCCCAAGCTGCAACTGATCCTTTGTTGGGAGTTTTGATGGCGACTTCGGCTAAACTTGGGAAAACCGGAGCGATAAAATAGCCGTTCAAACAAGTCAGAGCAGTTAATATTGAATAATCCGTATTTGTCATACCAGCGAAATCATTATTGCTAAAGAAGGTTCCGCCTGATGTAGCCCACAAACCGGCTGCCCCGTGACCCGTCCAGTTGACTAGGTATTTTCCTGTATTCCAACCGTTTAGAACTTGCGATCTGGAGTCCGTGTCTACACGATTTACCATCGTTGAGTTTGTTCCGGCTGGCAATTCAGCGCGAAGACGGTTGCTGACACCCACGAAGTCATAACCGATGGGCAAATCGCTGACAAACATAAAGCCGCGATCGTAAGCAGTTGAGAGATTAGTTTCAAAGTTTACCGTTTTATCAAAGACAACATTTGTTTCCTGGGGGGTGCGTGTGGAAATTCGACCGATTGAAAGTTCAGCCAAACCGTCATTATTAAAATCAGCTAATGATTCATCGCTTCCGGTTTCAGTATAAACCGTATCAATGATTTGAGTCGGAACTTGGTTCAAATAACCGAATCCCAAATAATTTTTGGGATCGTAAGTTGAATCGCCAATTAACATCACATAATTCGGTTGAGTTTGCCAATTAGTTTTTGCATACAGCAGGAAATCACGAATGGCGTTGGAACTCATCAAACCGAAGCTGAATTCATCGTAAATATCTTCAATGTCAACAACTTTGACATTCATTCCTCTACTGGCACGATATGCCGCCCAGGAATTTGCCTGCGTCAGCATATCACGATGAGAAATGATGATAAAATCAGCATTATTTGCCGGAGTCGAAAGAGTCGAAGGGAAGTTTTGAACCAGAGTATCGGCAGTTAAAATTGCGCTGTCCTCAACTGCATACATAATATATGCACGGTTAGCAGGAATTCTCAGATTATAACCGCCGTTGCCGTTTGAAACAGCCGGAACATTTGTTACAAGTACCGGATTGTCAGGGAACGTAACATCAAATAATCTAACATTAGGCGATGTAAATCCCGATAAATTGGAAACTTTCAAATTATTTGTATAAAAGGAAAGTTTATTTTGTTCAGCAACATATTTATGCGGATAATCAACCGAGAGAGATTCGAATAACATTACATCGCTCGCATCGTTTAACGGAATAACATTCAATGAGTTTGTTCCATCTCGCAGGAATTGATACGGAATAGAAAAGTTTTGACCAAGAGTTACTTTTCCGTTCCAATTCATCTGACCGATAAAATTTCCGTTTAGTTCCAATTTAATTGAATGAGGGACTGCTGTCTGTCCGGCAAAGGAAACATTAATGTTTGTAAAACCTTGATTAGATTCAAAATTTGAAAGATTAAAATTTATAAATGTACTCGTTACATTTACAACCGTTCCATAAAAATTTTCTTCTTCACCATTTAACTGGTTTAAGAGATAGTTAAATCTTTCCTTCTTTTTGAATATATTATTGTAACTCGTTGCGACAACATTGCCGCCGATAGGACGAATAACTTTATTTTCTATGCGTTTTCCGTTTTGTGAACCGTTTATCAGAAAATAAATGTTTGTATTAGTTAACAAAGTTTCAACCGTTCTGCCGTAAAACTCGACATAATCACCGTTTGGCGCGACATTCATAGCCTGCTCATCGCCGTTTAGATATAATTGCCAGAAATTCGGGTCGGAATTAACGTTAAATCCGGCATTCGCAAGTTCGGTTTTAGTTACGCGATAAAGACCTTTTTGCCGCACACCGATTTTTACGCCGGGCTGATTTGCAACCCATTGTTGAAGTGTCGGATTTGAAGCCGGACGTTCGCCGATGTTTTCAGGTTGTAATTCCGGCGGTAAAATGAGATCCGTTTTTAGCACATTAGGTTGAGCGGTTCGCGCGGATTCTTGCATAAAAGCCGATGTAAAACCTGTCACCTGAGATAAATCCGAGATGTATTGAGTTCTTAATTCGACAAGATTTTTACTGTTGCCGTTTGTTCCATTACTTTCGATATAGTAAACAGAATTTGAATCCCCGCTTCTATCAAAAAATGTATATTCTTTACTTAGTGAATTCTGGTCTGTGGAATCAAAAAGTGCGCCAAGTATAAGATGCGGATTTACGCGCACCGTTTCTTTTTTTGAAACTCGATAGATATTGAAACCGAGATTTCCGATTTCGTTTTGGGTTTGCCAATGAATCCAAGTTCCGTTTCCGTCAGAAAAAGACTCGGCTCGTTCAATTTGAACAAAGAATTTTGTCGGAGCTTGAATCTTGGATTGCATTCGACCGATCTGACCGAATATAACAGAGTTCAATGCTAAGCAAATGATAATTAATACTAAGGAAGTCAAACATTTTTTCATAAATTTTTACCTCGAAACAAATAACTTAAAATTAAATGGGGAAACTAACAATTCTATTTAAAAAGGGCTTAATCAAATAATCTACTACTTTTTTTTTATTTTGCCAAGAAATATCAAGGGTTTAATCCCGAAAAACTTAAATTTATTCCAAAAAAAGTGAAAAAAATGGAAAATTTAATTATTTATTCATAAAGTCACTACACATTTGATATATTTGTTAAATATCAGGCGATAATTTTATTATCAATAAAAGCTATGCGAACCTTGAAAATATTCATTACAAAGATAATTCCGTCCATCGTTTTTTCTATTCTGATTTTCGGACATCTTCCTGCAAATGCCGCGTGGCGCGATCCTGTGCGCGGAAAAAGCGCAATGGTGGCATCACAACACGAACTGGCATCGAAAATCGGCGCGGATATTATTAAACGCGGCGGAAACGCTGTAGATGCGGCGATTGCCGTCGGTCTGGCGTTGGCGGTTGTTTATCCTGAAGCGGGGAATCTCGGCGGCGGCGGTTTTATGCTGATTCGGCTCAAAGACGGAAAAACAACGGCGATTGATTACCGCGAAACGGCTCCGGGCGCGGCAACGCGCGACATTTATCTTGATGAAAACAACAACCTGAAAAAAGGAGCAGGTTCTTCAACCATCGGTTATCGTGCTTCAGGCGTTCCCGGAACTCCGGCTGGATTCGATTACGCATTTTCAAAATACGGTTCGGGAAAATTGAAATGGTCGGATTTGGTTGAACCGGCGAGAAAATTGGCACAAGACGGATATATTTTAAGTTATCGTCTCGCCGGACTGTTACAAGCCAAAAAATCCGCCCTTGAGCAATTTTCCGAAAGCAAGAGAATTTTCTTGAATAACGGCGATTTTTACAAAGAAGGCGATTTATTCAAACAACCTGATTTGGCAAACACGTTGGCGCGAATTCAGAAACAAGGCGCGAAAGAATTTTATACCGGCAAAACGGCACAGCTTATTGTCGCCGATATGAAAAGTAACAACGGTTTGATAACGCTCGAAGATTTGAAAAATTATCAGGCTAAAGAGCGCGAACCATTGCGCGGAACCTATCGCGGAAATCAAATAATTTCGATGCCGCCGCCGAGTTCGGGCGGAATTGTTTTGCTCCAGATTCTTAAGATGCTTGAGCCTTACGACATCGGAAAAATGGGTTACAATTCGGCGGAAAAATATCATCTGCTCGTCGAAGCGATGCGCCGTTCTTTTGCCGACCGCGCCGAATATATGGCTGATCCCGATTTTGCCGAAGTGCCGACGTTAAAACTTCTCGACGAAGATTATTTAGCCAAGCGTCGCGCGACAATTGATTTGAAAGCCGCTTCAAAAAGTTCTGATATTAATGCCGGAAAAATTACGATCAACGAAGGCAACGACACGACGCATTTTACGATTGTTGACGCAGACGGTAATTGCGTTTCAAATACATTTACAATCAACGACTTATACGGTTCGGCTGTAACAATAAAGGGAACGGGAGTTTTGATGAACGATGAAATGGATGATTTCGCCGCTCAGCCGGGAAAACCGAATTTGTATGGTTTAATTCAGGGCGAACGTAATGCTGTCGCTCCGAAAAAACGTCCGCTGTCTTCAATGACTCCGACAATTGTTTTGCGAAAAGACGGTTCTCTGTGGTTTGCCGTCGGTGCGCGCGGCGGACCGCGAATAATTTCTGCTTCTCTTCAAACAGTAATAAATATGATTGATCACAAAATGAATATTCAGGAATCGGTTGATGCGCCGCGAATTCATCATCAATCGTTTCCAGACGAAATCTATTATGAACCGTTCGGAATGTCGCCCGATACACGTCAAATTCTTGAAAAACTGGGACATAATTTCAGTTCGTCTCCAAGTTATGTAGCTTCGGCAACTGCCGTCGCCGTCGAAGAAGGAACAAATGTCCGATTGGGAGCGATAGATTCAAGAAGCGACGGAGTAGCCGTCGGATATTAATGAATTATTTTCACGAAACATTACGATTTGTTTAATTTATTCGTAAAGCCAAAAAAAAGAAGCGCGTGACATCACATCACGCGCTCCGTTATTTTGACGAACAAATGGGGAGAAAAATTTGAAAAGCAAACAAAAATTCGTGGGAGCAAATGTTTGTTTGCTTTTCGGCGTAAATCGTGGGAGAAAAATTTGAAAAGCAAACAAAATTCGTGGGAGCAAATGTTTGTTTGCTTTTCGGCGTAAATCGTGGGAGAAAACTTTTTCAAATCCAGAGAAATTGTGGAAGTAATTTCTCTAAAATCGTGGGAGAAAAAATTTAATCGTGGGAGTAAAATTTTAGCTAAAATTCTCGATTAAATTAGCGATGCGCGAAAAAAAACTTTGAACTGTCAAAGACCAAAAATCAAATGTGGGAGAAAATTGACTTGATTTAATGAATCGAATTTATTTTCTCAAATATCTGTTGTCAATTTACATCCTTGCAACTGACGGGGATTATTAATACAACAATCGTGCCAAACTTAAAAAGCCCGTAAATTATGGACAATATTATTTTAGAACTTATTAATTAAATTAAAAGTGAGGAAATATTCCTCACTTTTAGAAAAATGAGTTGTGGAAATTTTCTACAGTCGTAATTTTAAAATCAAAAATTTATTCAAAACAAATGGAAACTTATATTATCGGGAACAGATTAACCGTCTATTTGTTTCGATTTACCATTCTCGATAAAGTTTTGCGGTCAATATTAAGCAAACGCGCCGCCGCTTGTTTGTTTCCTTTGGTATGTTCAAGAACTAATGTTGCGTATTTAATTTGAAATTCTTCAAGAGTCAGCCATTCTTTATTTTCAGAAACTGAATCATTTTCTTTTAAAATGTTATTTATTACTGATTTTTCGGAAGATTCTTCGACGGATTTTAAAATTCGCGCCGGGAGATGTTCGGGATAAACTATTTTATCGCTCATTGAAACGGCGTGCAGAACCGTATTTTCCAATTCGCGGACGTTTCCCTGCCAATTATATTTTTTCAAAAAATTCATCGCTTCGCTCGAAAAATTTACCGAATCTTTTTCAGTCGGGCGAACTCGTCCGGCAAAAAATTCTGCGAGAACCGGAATATCTTCGATCCGTTGGCGCAAAGGCGGCAGATTTATCGTTACAGCGTTGAGCCGATACATCAAATCTTCCCGAAAATTTCCTTTCTCGGCTTCTTCTTCTATGTCGCGGTTCGTTGCGGCAATTACGCGAACATCAATTTTTATCGTTTGATTGGAACCGACGCGACGTATTTCCTGTTGCTGGAGCGCACGCAGAATTTTTACTTGAAACTGCGGAGGCGTTTCGGTAATTTCATCGAGAAAAATCGTACCGCAGTCGGCTTCTTCCCAAAGTCCGATTCGTTCGCGGTTTGCGCCTGTAAAAGAACCGCGCGCGTGTCCGAAAAGTTCGGATTCAATTAATTCGACCGGAATTGCGCCGCAGTTGACCGCAACAAATTTTTCATTGGCGCGGTTGCTCCGGCTATGAATTGCGCGCGCCACGACTTCTTTTCCCGTTCCCGATTCGCCTGAAATTAAAACCGGCAAATCAGTCGGCGCAACACGACCGACCATTTTCAGACATTCTACAAATTTCGGACTGCGACCTATTAAATTAACACTCGAAACGTAACCGGTTTCGGACTCTTCAGAGTTAGAGGTTTTTTTCGATAATTTATTTTGCTCTTTGACGTTGCCTGAAAGTGTAAGAATATCATCAATCGTAAACGGCTTGACTAAATAATCATACGCGCCGATAGAAGTTGCTTCGAGCGCACCGGCGGCTGATTCATAACCTGTCATCAGCACGAATTTAGCTTCCGGTTGTGACTCGACAAAATTCCGTAGAACGCTGTAACCGTCAGCATCGCCGAGCATTACGTCACAAAATACCAAAACCCATTTTTGTTCGTTAATTTTTCTTAATGCCTCTTCAGCACTTTCCGCCTCGTAAATTTCCCAACCTTCTGTTTGTAAAACGTCTTTAAGAAAATTGCGAATTTGAGGTTCATCATCAATGATCAGTATCGGTAAATTGCGCTTCATACTTTAAAGGATATTGTTGAAGGACGAAATATATAATTAAATTTTACCCGAATAAATTAATTTGTCCAATTTTTTTGTGAATTTTCTGTTAATTGTATGGATTTGACTTTTATAAAAACTACAAATAGTTTATTATCTTCTTCAACCTTGGTTTTATATCCGCCGAAATTACGATTACTGGACAACGACGTAAATCCGGTTTAAGGATAACAGAAACCGATGCAAAATGAACTAAAACTATAAATCTGCCGTGACAAATTCCGAGAATTATAGATTTGATAACTAAAATTTCTAATCGAATCTGTATTGAAAATTAATACTTCCACGGCGGTCTGATAGATTTATTGTTAATTTTTCTAATATCGTCAAGCTGCGTTGTTTTTACGCGTCTTGGAATATACAGCAATCTTAGGATAAGTCTGGAATAATTGCATAAATAGCTGGAATAATTGCATAAATAGTTTGATTTATTTTTTTATTTTATTCTGAAAGGATTAAAATTAATTAAGTGAATTTATTCAAAAACCGATTAAACTTTTAAAAACGGAAGCACATAACCATTAGTGAGATTTAACTTTTTCACGATAAAAGTCATCTGAATTAAAAGAAATTGTCTGTTAGAAGGATTGATAATTTCCTCTTTCATATTATAAAAACGTAGTCTAAAGGTGATAAATTGGAAAAACAAAAAAATAAAAATGCTCCGAAATCCGATCAGGGAAAAAAATCAATTCTCTTAGTTGATGATGAAGAAATTGTCAGAGAAATGGTTCGACAGATTTTATTGCTTGATGATTATGAAGTTGAAGTTGCCAGAAACGGCAGTGAGGCATTAGAAATTTGCGAATCGCGGGAAACTGCATTTGATTTATTAGTTACCGATATTGATATGCCGCAAATGAACGGGAGTGAATTATCAAAAAAAATAATGGCTATGAATGCCGCTGAAAATGTTCTTTATATATCCGGCTTTGTTAATGACAGTGAAATTTTTCGCTCTATCTCCAAGTCTGGAGAACATTTTTTGGCTAAACCGTTTTTACCTGAAGCTTTAACCTCAAAGATAAGTGAAATTTTAAATAACAAATAATTCAGATTTGGTCACTTTTGCGGGGATTTATGCCCCATTTTTACTAAAATACAAAATTTATTCCGCTCAAATATATCTTCTTCTGCTACAATTATTGAATTCAAAAGCATTGGCACGATAATTGTTTATTTTATTATACGAATTTTGCAGTTTCCCGCATTTAACTAAAAACTAAACTCCGGGAAATTTTGAAATAACATACAAAATACAACATTTATCTCCCAATGATAATAAATTTACAAACTTCTACAGAACCAACCGATAATTCCGAAACCTTAAACTGTGATTTATATTACGACGAACAAAATATCGAACACATTTTAATTGTTGACGATGAGAAAATTGTCCGCAATTTCATTTCAGAATGTCTTAGTTTCCGTTATCATTGTGTCGAAGCCTCATCCGCTGAAGAAGCATTCGAGATTTTAAAGGAAAAAAGATTCTCTCTCGTTATAACAGATTGGGTAATGACCGGAAAATCAGGCACGACGCTTCTGCGTTATATTGTCCGTGAAATTCCCGATACGCCCGTAATTATGGTAACGGGAGTTAATCATCCCGAACGCGCACTCGATGCAATGCGGATCGGGGCGTTCGATTATCTTTTGAAACCCTGTAAACCGGGTGTTCTGGAATTTACCGTCGAGCGCGCATTAAAACACAGAAATTTGGAAATCAAAGCCCGTCAATACAAAGTTGATCTGGAACTTCAAAATATCGAACTTATTAAACAAAAAGCCAAACTGGAAAAACTACAGATGCGAATGATTCACGCGGAGAAAATGGCTTCGCTCGGACAGCTTTCCGCCGGAATCGCGCACGAAATAAATAATCCACTCGGATATGTCGGCGGGAATTTGCAGCTTCTCAATGAAGAATTAAAGGGGATTTATAATTTGTTGGACTTTTATGAAAAGATCGAAGTGCCGGAGAAAAAAAAGCTTGAATTAAATAAGATAAAGGAAAAAATAGAGTTCGAAGAATTGAAAAAACACACCGGACAAATTATCACCGATTGCAATGACGGTTTACAGCGTATTTCAGAACTCGTTAAGAATTTGCGTCTATTCTCAAAACTAGACCAACCGAGTTTCATAAAAACCGATATTAACCGCGATATTGATTCTACCGTTAAAATTCTCAATTATTTTATGGAGAAAGAAAACATAAAACTTAATTGTAATTATGGAAAAATTCCGCTAATTGATGCTTTTGCCGGACATTTAAATCAAGTTTGGATGGATATTTTGCTAAATGCCGCACAATCTATAGAAGATGAAGGCGGCGAAATTACCATAACGACTGAAAATCTTGATGATTTTATTTGCGTTAAAATTTCAGATACGGGGGAAGGCATCGCGCCTGAAAATCTCGACCGAATTTTTGAACCGTTTTTTACAACACGTTCCATCGGCTGCGGAGTCGGACTCGGACTTTCGACCGCTCACAGTATAGTTGAAGAACATTACGGATTCATCAGCGTCGAAAGCAAATTACATAAAGGAACGACATTTTCGATAAAATTGCCTGTCATTCATTTGAGCGAAAAATAGTATTTTTAAGAGGAACGAAATTATGAACAGTAAAATTTTGATTGTAGATGATGAAGCTCCGATCAGAAGGCTTCTGGAAAAAGTCTTTTATAAAGAATACGAGGTTTTTTGTGCCGCAGACGCTTTTGAAGCTCTGGAAATATTCAAAACTCACAATATTTCGCTTGTTATTTCGGATCAGCGAATGCCTGGAATGAGCGGTGTCGAATTGTTTGAAGAAATTATCAAAACGCATAGGGAAACATTTAGAATTTTAATTTCAGGTTATATCGTAAAAGATGAATTGAAATACGCTATGAAAAACGGCTTGATTCATAAATTTATTTCCAAACCCTGGAACTTAAAGGAACTGAAAATAACTGTTGCCGAAGCATTAAAAGATTACCGGAATTATCACGCATCGGTTGTTTAAATTTTACACCCGGATTTTATTTGATTAATTGTCTGTTTGCCCGAAATTCTCAATTGAAAAATAAGTAAATATATTTTTGGGATATGACGAAAATTTGCTATTCTTTTAAATAATGATTTTCAAATTCCACTTGAAAATCATTTATTTATAGTCAAAAGTTAAATTAACGTCTTGAGAAATCATAGGCGGGATTATTTTAATCTGTTAATAACAGACCTTCCAAAATGACGGGTAAAAATTTAATTTTAGTAATCGAAAACAAACGCTCGGCGAATAATCTTTCTTTTATTTTAAGTAAGTCGGGTTATCTGGTTTTATCTGCTGTTTCTTTTGATATTGCTATAAATATAATTCGCACCAGAAAACCGGTTTTATTGGTTTGCGACGATGTTTCGGAAAAGTCGGAATCGGTTGAAATTTGCCGCCAGCTTCGTGCTGAAAAGGAAATAATTTTGCCGGTTGTGTGTTTGGTCGGTGCGGAAATCTCGCATACAAAACAAATTTACTTGAAACTTCAGACAGGTGCGGACAAGTATATTCAAACTCCGTTCGAGCCATTGGAATTCATAAAAATAATTACAGTTTTGATTGAAGGACAAACTTCAAAAAATTCACTCGAACATCAGGATATTGTATTTCGGTCGTTGATCGAAAGTATAACCGATATTATTACGGTTATCACAATCGACGGTTCGATTCTATATGAGAGTCCGTCGGTTGAAAAAATTCTCGGAAGAGAACCCGTGGATTCGCTCGGTGCAAATGCTTTTGAATGGATACACCCCGATGATCGGCAAACTGTAATTGATTACATATTAACCGCCGATCTCGAAGAAGCAGCAAAGGGAATTGATTACCGTATTAAACATCAGAATGGTACGTGGCGGATTTTTCATTCGATTGGCAGATTTAATAAAAGCATTTTCAAAAAAAGAACCGTTCTTATCACATCGCGGGATGTAACCGACCGAAGACTTTTGAACGAGCGACATCATATTGTTTTAAAGAAAGCACAAATGGTTTGGTGGGAATGGACTCCTTCATTAGATGAAATAATAACCAGCGATAATTTTACGGAAATTTACGGTTTACCCGATAATATCAAAAATTCAATCGAAGGATTTGATCTTATTCACCCGGAAGATGTCGAACGACACCGCGAAGTGGTGGAAAAAATTGCAAAATCAGGCGGAGCTTATCATTCCGAATTTCGTATTATCAGGCGGGACAACAATAAAATAATCTGGCTTGAAGAAACGGCAACCGCTATTTTAAATTCTCAAAACAAGATTGATAGAATAGTCGGAATTGCGACTGATATTTCAGAAAGAAAAAAAGCGGAAAGTGATTTACGCGAAAGTGAGGAAAAATTTAAGTCGTTATTTAAAGGAATTCCGATACCTATTTATATCTGGGAAAAAATTGAAAAGCAAGATGATTTTGTTTTGGTTGAATCAAATGATGCCGGTGTAAAACCTGAAGCTTTATTTTCCAGCAGCTATTTTGGAATGAAATCAACCGAATTATTAAAAAGCGTCCCCGAAATTCTGAACGGATTAAAAACTTGTATAAAAGAAAAAAGAATAGTTCACAGCGAAGCGGAATTTCAATTTCCGACAACTGCGGAACAAAAAATTGTTGACCTTTACTTCGTAAATATTTCGCCGACTTTGGTAATGGCTGTCAGCCGCGATATAACCCAGGCAAAATTTGCAGAAGCCGAACGTGCGGAACTTATCGCGCAAATCGAATTTCAAAACCAGCGTCTCAACGACATTATCACCAGCATTCCGGGAGCAGTTTGGGAAACTAATATTATAAGCGGTATTCCCAGCCAAAGCACTGGATTTGTCAGCGAATACATTGAGAAGATGACCGATTATACCAAAGAAGAATGGTTGTCTCATCCGAATTTCTGGCTGGAAATAATCCATCCTGATGACCGCCGACAGGTAGTTGAAAAAATAAATGAGATTCTTGAAGAAAAAAGCGAAGGTTCTCTGGAATATCGTTTTATAACAAAAAGCGGTCAGATAATCTGGACGGAAACTCAAATGAAAACCGTCAAAAATCATCTCGGCGAAGTTGTCAGTTTAACGGGAATTACGATTGATGTCAGTGAACGCAAAAAAGCCGAGGAAGCACTTTTAAAAAGTGAAGAACAACTCAGACAATCTCAGAGATTAGAATCCGTCGGAAGGCTCGCCGGAGGAATCGCGCACGATTTTAATAATATGCTGACGGCGATTAACGGTTACAGCGAACTGATTTTGCGGCAGTTAGACGAAGAAAATCCGGTTCGTTCAAAAGTATTGGAGATAAAAAAAGCGGGCGAACGCTCGGCTGATTTGACACAGCAGCTTCTGGCTTTCAGCCGCCGCCAGATTCTAAAACCGCAAAAAATAGATATTAACCACATAATAAATGATATAAGTATATTGCTGCGCCGTCTGATCGGCGAACATATCGTGTTAAATATCGAATTAGACGAAAATGCGTGTCGCGTCGAAGCCGATCCGGGACAGCTTTCGCAGGTTATTATGAATTTAGCGGTAAACGCCCGCGATGCAATGCCAAAAGGCGGCGAACTAATAATTAAAACTGAAAATGTTTATTTCGATCAGGAAGACGCAAAAAAATATGCTCCGACTATTCCCGGAGATTATGTTTTGTTGTCGGTTAAAGACACGGGAATCGGTTTGGATGATGAGAACATTGAACATATTTTTGAACCGTTTTATACAACAAGGGAGAAAGGTGCAGGAACAGGTCTCGGATTAGCGACGGTTTACGGAATCGTCAAACAGTCCGGCGGTTATATTTTTGTTGAAAGTAAATCCGGTGAAGGCGCGGTTTTCGATATTTATCTGCCTCGAATAAATGATGAAGTTACAGTCTTAAAAGAAGATACCAAAATCGAAACTAATTTAAATGGAAATGAAACAATTCTTCTGGTTGAAGATGAACAAGCCGTTCGCGAATTAATTGTTAAAATCCTTGAGATTTACGGATATAGGGTAATTGAAGCAAATAATGGCGTAGATGCGCTTGAAATTTTTAAAACGTTGCCGGAAAATATTTCTCTTTTAATTACCGACATAGTAATGCCGCGAATGAACGGGCGCGATTTGGCTGAAAAAATAAAAAAAATAAATCCTGAAGTTCAAGTGCTTTACAGTTCAGGTTATTCTGATGATAGAGAAATGATGCCCGGTATGTTGGAAAAAGATGTGAGTTTTATTAATAAACCATTTACTCCCGAAGAATTAGGAGAAAGAGTTCGTCAATTACTCGACCGGAAAAAATAAACTGTTTGGTATTAAAAACTTACAAATAGTCGTCCGAATCGAATAAAATCCAAGTAAAAAAACTTGATAACAAATTAAAAAAATAAAGCTTGCATATTTCAAAAGAAATTTGCAAGCTTGTTTTTTATTTAGATTCAAAAAAGTTATCCTTCTCTGTTTTCCATTTTCGTCTGACTTGCTTCGGCGGTTGCAGTCTGCGGAAGCTGCAAACCAACTCCGTCAGATTTTGTTAATGGTGCGCTTTGAGTTTCTTTTTTTTCATATTCTTTAACGACCATTTTGCCGGATTTTTTTGAAAAAGTAAGTTTTTCTGTTTCCTCATCAAATTCGATTATCACGACATCACCGGTTTCGACCTGATTTGTCGCTACAAGATTCGAGATCGGATAGACGAGAAATCTTTCGATTGAACGTTTCAAATGGCGTGCGCCGTATTTCAGATCAATTCCTTCTTTAAGCAAAAATTCTTTCGCTTCGTCGGAACATTCAAAAATGAATTTTGTTCCCGCAGAACTGGTGATGCGTTCTTGAACGGCAGCAAGTTCAATATCGAGAATTTTTCTGAGATGATGCTCTTTCAAACTTCGGAAGACGACGATTTTATCAATCCGGTTCATAAATTCCGGCGAGAATTTACGTTTCGCAGCTTCAAGTGCGGTACGATAAATTTTCGTGTCCACTTCCGTATCTTCCGTCGTGCTGACCGCACCGCGCGGCGCAAAACCGATTCCGCCGGAAATCATCTCAGACATTTCTCTTGCGCCAAGATTCGAGGTCATTATAACGATTGTGTTTGAAAAATCAACACGCCGGTTATCACCTAACGTAAGCGTAGCTTTGTCGAGAATTCCGAGTAACAACTGCCACAGCGCATCGGACGCTTTTTCAATTTCGTCAAACAAAACAAAAGTCAGTTTTGTATCTTCGGTGTGCGATTTGTCAAGATTTTCCTGCGTCAATAGCGGGGAAGTTTCGCGGTGTCCCAAATATCCCGGCGGTGAACCGATCAATTTTGCGATCTCGTGTGAATGTTGAAATTCGGCACAGTCAATTTTAACCACCGAATGTGAATCATTTAATAGAACTTCCGAAGCCGCTTCGACAACGCGCGTCTTACCCGAACCGGTCGGACCTAAAAATAATAATGTTCCGATGGGGCGTGTCGGATTGTTCATTCCTGCCAAATAAATCTGATAAAGACCGCTCATCCGGCGGACGGCACGTTCTTGACCGACGATTAATGAGGAAAGTTGATCTTCAAATTCTTTAGCGCGCGGACTTTTCTTGTCTGGATCAAGTTTTTGAATTTTTTCAGTTTTTTCAGTTTTTGCAGCCGTTTCGTTTTTCATTTCGTTTTCTCCTCTTTCAAAAAAGCTTGAAATATTTAAGTATTTTCTAGAAATAAATACGGGTTAATTATTATGCTTTTCAGGGGTTGGAAATTGAAAAGCAACCGTTATATTGATGATTTCAAAAGTTTTTAAGTTTGCCGGTTTCGGATTCTGGAAGTTATCTGGTGGATTACAAGCCGCATCCGAGAATAACGGCTCTACTTAAATGTTTAACACAATTGGATCAATTTTAGCAAGTTAAAATTTATTCGGTATCAAATCTTATTTGTAATAACTTGTAACATTTACTGCAAAATCATACACAATATTTCAGCAAAAATCAGTTACTGACTTGGGTTTCCGCCGGTAGCCAGATATAAAACCGCCATTCGCACCGCCACGCCGTATTTTACCTGATCTAAAATCAACGAGCGCGAACTATCGGCGACATCAGAGGAAATTTCGATACCGCGATTCATCGGTCCCGGATGCAAAACAATTGCGTCTTTTTTAGCCAATTCGAGCCGTTCCTGCGTCAGACCGTAATGAATCGCATATTCGCGCAAAGTCGGGAAATACGCCGAATCCTGACGCTCTTTTTGAATTCGCAAAATCATTACGACATCGGTATCTTCGATTGCTTCTTCGATGTTTTTGTTGACGATCAAACCTTCTTCAACCAAATGCTCAAAATCCTGCGGAACGAGCGTTTTCGGTCCGGCGATGTAAACGGTCGCGCCGAGTTTGGTTAGAAGATGAATATTCGAACGCGCCACGCGGCTATGCAGAATGTCGCCGATGATCGCTACTTTCAAACCGGAAATTTTCTTTTTATGCTCACGAATCGTCATCGCGTCGAGCAACGCCTGCGTCGGATGTTCGTTCGTTCCGTCGCCGGCGTTGACGATTGCCGCTCTTGAAACTTTTGCCAATTGATGCGGAACGCCCGCCGAGCCGTGACGAACGACGATGCAATCCGGCGACATCGCATCGAGATTTAACGCCGTATCAATTAGAGTTTCACCTTTTGCAACCGACGACGAAGAAATGCTGATATTGACCGAATCGGCGGAAAGACGTTTAGCGGCAAGTTCAAATGAAGTCCGCGTTCGTGTGGAATTTTCAAAAAAAAGATTGATGACGGTTTTGCCGCGCAAAGTCGGGACTTTTTTGATCTCGCGTTGGTTGATCTCGCGGAAATTCTCTGCGGTGTTCAAAATTCCCAGTATTTCTTCTTTCGATAAATCGCGGATTCCGAGCAAATCTCTTCGGCGAAACGGTTTTTCCATAATTCTGTCTGCAAAAAAAGCAAGGCATTTTAACCTTGCTCATTATAATAATTATTCAGTTTCTTTCTCATAAATCCAAACCGCTTCTTTATCGTCATACTCTTTGAGCATTACTTTGATAATCTCGGCTTGTTTTGTCGGCACGAGTTTTCCGACAAAATCTGCTTGAATCGGCAATTCGCGGTGTTCTTTTCCGCGATCAATCAAAACCGCAAGCTGAACTTTGCGCGGGCGACCGAAATCCATAATCTGATCCATCGCGGCGCGAATCGTTCTGCCCGTGTAAAGAACGTCGTCAACCAAAACGATGACTTTATCTTCAATATCCACATCGAGTTCCGTGCGATTAACAATCGGATTTGCGCCGACGGTCGAAAGATCGTCGCGGTAAAGTGTGATGTCCAAAATCCCGTAAAGCGGTTTTTCGCCTTCGAGTTCTTCGATTTTTTTGACGATTCGTTCCGCCAGAGGAACGCCGCGCCGCCGAATTCCGACGATGTATAAATCCTTCGCGCCTTGATTTTCTTCAACAATTTCCGACGCCAGACGCGAGAGAGCGCGTTTCATACGCGCACTATCCATAATGCGCGATTTTTCTTCTAATCCGTATTCATCTGCCATAGCTTCTCGCAAATCGTAGCATTGCAGAGGACGAAATTCAAAGTTAGCTGTAAAAGTTTTTTAATTTTATCAATTAGTCTAAAATAAACACGCTGAACGAATTTTGAACTTATATAAAATCAATTATTGAATGTCCATTTACCAAAAACTTCTCCGTCCGATACTTTTTAATTTTCCGGCTGAAACGGCTCACGAAATCGGTATTAAAGTTTTAGAAAATACCTTTTCAAGTAAATTCGCACAGAAAATTCTGGAAAATAAGTTTTCTTTTGAATCGAAAGATAAAATCGAGCGGTTTAATTTAACTTTTAAAAATCCGCTCGGAGTCGCCGCCGGATTCGATAAAAACGGAATTGTCGTCAATCAACTCGCCGCGCTCGGATTCGGGTTTGTCGAAGTCGGAACTGTTACATTTAATCCGCAAAAGGGAAATGAAAAACCGCGTATGTTTCGGCTTCCAGAAGATTCGGCATTGATAAATCGTCTGGGATTTAACAACGAAGGCACGCTGAAAGTCGTCGAAAGATTAAAGAAAATAAAACCGAATTGCGTTCTCGGCGTAAATATCGGGAAAAATAAAGACGTTCCGAACGAAGAAGCGATCGAAAATTATCTGAAAAGTTTCGATCTCGCACACGAAGTCGCCGATTATATCGCGGTAAATGTTTCTTCGCCGAACACGCCGAATTTGCGCGAACTGCAAAAAGCGGAAAATTTGGAAGATTTACTGCAAACTTTGCAGAAGCGAAATTATGAATTAACTGCAAAACCTCTGCTCGTGAAAATTGCACCGGATTTGTCTGAAAATGAAGTTGAAGCGATCGTTGATATTGTTTTGAAATTAAAAATTTCGGGAATTATTGCGACCAACACGACAATTTCGAGAGAAAATTTGAAAACGAATATCAAAGAAACGGGCGGTTTGAGCGGAAAACCTTTGCAGACAAAATCAAACGAAATAATTTCAAAAATCTATAAATATTCAAAAGGAAACATCCCGATCATCGGTGTCGGCGGAATTTTCACGGCAGAAGATGCGTTTGAAAAAATCGCTTCCGGCGCATCGCTCGTTCAGGCTTACACGGGTTTTATCTATAGAGGTTTTTCTTTTGCGCGTGATGTAAATTTCAGTTTGGAAAAAATCCTCGAGGAAAAAGGTTTTAAAAATCTCGATGAAGTAATTGGGATAAGTAATGAGCTGTAAAAAGCAATTTGAGAACATTTAGGTTTGACACAAAACCTGCAAAAGCTATAATAAACTCTTTGTATTTTGCGCCGTTTGCGAAAATACGATTTGATAGAATAGTTAAATCTGTTTTGAAATGATTATTGATTTGCTCAATTTGGAAAAATCGCCGTTTGATTTTGATGTTTCATTTGGTGCAGATGAAATAAATCTTGACAGCGAAACGGTCGAGTTAATAAATGAGGTCGAAGTTAAGGCAACTTTGACCAAGCATATAATGAAGGCGGACGTTGAAGGCGAGATTTTTGCTGAAGCAGAAACGGAATGTTCGCGCTGTTTGACAAAAATTACGGAAGATTTGCGAATCCCGTTTGAAGTCAGTTATGTCGAGCCGGAAAATTATCCGAAGGCGCAGGAAACTGAACTAAACGAAGAAGATTTGAGCGTGGCGATTCTCGAAAAAGACAAAATAAATGTGGTCGAACTCGTCCGCGAGCAGATTTTGCTGAATTTGCCGGAACATATTTACTGCCGAAAAGATTGTAAAGGTTTGTGCGAAATATGCACCGCGAACCGAAATTTGATAGATTGTAAATGTAAAGAAAAAGAGGTTGACCCGCGTTGGTCGGCTCTTCAAGATTTAAAATAAAAATATCGGGAATTTATTTATTCCGAAATACATACAAAGAGGTTTTTTTATTAGTTATGCCGAATCCGAAACGAAGACATTCAAAAGCACGCACGCGCAAAAGACGCGCCCACGACCATTTAACAATTCCGCAATATTATATTGACGAGACAACCGGCGAAGCCAAACAGCCGCACCGCATTGACCCCGAAACGGGAATGTATAAAGGTCGCCAAATTATTCCGGTCAAAGAAGTTTAAATTTAGTTTAGAAGCGATTTTCGATTTGCAGTTGGCGGTTAAAAAAATTCAATCCGAAATCCGAAATCCGAAATCCAAAATGAAAAATAACGCTGGCATCATCGGAATGGGACACAGTTTTCCTGAAGGCATTTTAACGAACGCCGACTTGGAGAAAATCGTGGACACGAACGATGAATGGATTACTACGCGCACCGGAATCAAGCAACGGCACAAAGCCGCCGACAACGAATATACTTCGCAATTTGGTGTGAAAGCCGCGAATCAAGCGTTAGAACGCGCAGGATTAAAAGCCGAAGATGTTGATATGATAATCTGCGCGACGACCACGCCCGACCAGATTATGCCTTCGACCGGCGCGTTGATTCAGGCGCAGATCGGCGCGACGAATGCCGCCGGAATGGATATTTTTGCGGCTTGTTCGGGTTTTTTATACGGAATTACGATGGTCGAATCAATGATTCGCACCGGACAGATAAATAACGCACTCGTGATCGGCGCGGAAATTTTGACGAAATACGTTGATTATACAGATCGTTCGACGTGCGTAATTTTCGGCGACGGCGCGGGCGCGGCGGTGCTTGCTCCGGTCGAAGAAGGAAAGGGAATTCTGGCGACGAAAATCCGTTCCGACGGTCGTTACGAAGAACAGCTTTACGCGCCCGGCGGCGGAACGAAACTCGGCACGACGCACGAAACGATTGATAATCACGATCATTTTTTCAAAATGAAAGGCAATGAACTTTTCAAAGTCGCTGTGCGTTCGATGACGGAAATTTCCGAAGAAATGCTCGCCAAAGCCGGATATACGGTTGACGATATTGATCTCGTGATTCCGCACCAAGCAAATCAGAGAATTACGGACGCAGTTGCATCGCGTCTGAAAGTGCCGGAAGAAAAAGTTTATTCAAATATCGCCGAACACGGAAATACTTCGTCAGCTTCGATTCCGATCGCTTTGGACGAATGTATTCAATCGGGAAAAGTTAAGGAAGGCGATTTGGTTTTATTAACCGCTTTCGGCGGCGGCGTAACTTGGGGCGCGACTGTTATTAGATTCTAGAATGGGCAAAATCGCACACATATTTCCGGGGCAAGGTTCGCAAAGTGTCGGAATGGGAAAAGATTTATTTGACAATTTTCCCGCCGCAAAAGAGGTCTTTGAAGAAGCAGATGACGCGCTCGGTTTTTCGCTTTCCGAAATGTGTTTTTCAGGCGACGAAGCCGATCTGCAATTGACGGCGAATACGCAGCCTGCGATTTTAACTGTTTCGATTGCGGCATTTCGCGCGATGGAATCGGAAGGATTTGAAATGCCTGATTTTGTCGCCGGTCATAGTTTGGGCGAATATTCCGCACTTGTGGCGGCGAATGCGATGAGTTTTGCAGATGCTGTGAAAACCGTCCGCAAACGCGGAACTTATATGCAGGAAGCAGTTCCGGTCGGTGTCGGCGCGATGGCGGCGATTCTCGGTGCGGATTTTGAAACAGTCGAGGAAGTTTGTAAAAAAGCGGCAAAAGGACAAGTTTGCAGTCCGGCAAATATAAATTCGCCGTCGCAAATCGTGATTGCCGGAGATTCTGAAGCGATTGATCGTGCGATCGAGATTGCAAAAGAAAAAGGCGCGAAACGGGCGATAAAGTTAAATGTTTCCGCGCCGTTTCATTGCGCTTTGATGAAGCCTGCACAGGAAAAATTGGCGAGCGATCTGGAAAAGATTGATTTTCAGGATTTAAGATTTCCGATCATTGAAAATGTTTCGGCAAAAGAAAATTCGAACGGCGAACGAGTCAAGGAAGCATTGACCGAACAAGTTTCCGCTCCGGTTTTATGGAAACAGACGGTTGAAAAATTGATCGAAAACGGCGTTACGACCTTTGTCGAAGTCGGTGCGGGAAAAGTTTTGTCGGGTTTAGTCAGACAAATTAATCGTGATGTTCGCAGTTTGAACGTCGAAAATTCGGATAGTTTAAGAAATACTAAGGAAAATTTATAATTTATAACAGGAGAATATTATGTCAGAAGTTCAGGATAAAATTAAACAAATTGTTGTTGATGAGTTAGGTGTTGATGAAGGGGAAGTTACGGAAAACGCCCGTTTTATCGAAGATTTAGGTGCGGATTCGCTCGATCTGGTCGAACTCGTGATGCGTTTTGAAGAAGAATTCGACATCGAAATCCCGGACGAGGACGCAGAAAAAATCCAAGCCGTCCGCGATGCTTACGCATACGTCGAACAACATCAGGGAAGCTAATTTCAAGAGTAGTTAATAGTCAGTAGTCAGTAGTCAGAATTTATTCTGTAAAACTAATGATTACTGACTACTGACTGCTGACTATTTTATTTATGAAACGTCGTGTCGTAGTTACGGGACTCGGACTTGTTACGCCCGTCGGAAATACTGTTCAGGCAACATGGGATGCACTTCTGCGCGGTGAAAGCGGGGCGGCTGAAATTACAAAATTTGATCCGTCGGAGTTTTCCACGAAATTTGCGTGTGAAGTCAAAAATTTTAACGCCGAAGATTTTATGGAAAAGAAGGAAGCGCGTCGAATGGGCGCGTTTACTCATTTTGCCGTAGCCGCTTCGGATGAAGCGATGAAGGACAGCGGTTTGATTATTGACGAATCGAACGCGGAAGAAATCGGGACTTATATCGGTTCGGGAATCGGAGATTTTTGGGCGATCGAGCGCGAACACGATAAACTTTTAAAATCGGGTCCGGGCAGAGTTTCGCCGTTCTTTATCGTTTCGGCGATTGTAAATTTGGCGGCGGGAAACGTTTCGATTCGTCACGGGGCGAAAGGTCCGAATTCGGCGACCGCGACGGCTTGTTCGGCGGGCGCACACGCGATCGGCGACAGCTTTCGTCTGATCGAACGCGGCGATGCGGATGCGATGATCTGCGGCGGCGCGGAAAGCGCGATTACGCCGATGTCGGTCGCGGGGTTTGCTTCGATGCGCGCACTTTCGACGCGAAATGATTCGCCGAAAACAGCATCACGCCCGTTCGATGCGGAACGCGAGGGTTTCGTGATCGGCGAAGGCGCGGGACTTTTGATTTTAGAAGAACTCGAATTCGCAAAGGCACGCGGCGCGAAAATCTACGCCGAGATCGTCGGTTACGGAATGAGCGGCGACGCATATCACGTTTCCGCGCCGGACGAAACCGCTTCGGGCGCAATTCGTTCGATGTCGAAAGCGATCAAAGATGCTGGAATTTCGCCCGAACAGATCGGTTACATCAACGCTCACGGAACTTCTACGCCGTATAACGATAAATTTGAAACGCTCGCCATCAAAAAAGTTTTTGGCGAACACGCTTATAAATTGGCGGTCAGTTCGACAAAATCAATGACGGGACACGCACTCGGCGCGGCTGGCGGAATCGAAGCCGTAATTTCGGTTTTAGCATTGAAAAATAATATGCTGCCGCCGACAATAAATTACGAAAATCCCGATCCCGACTGTGATTTGGATTATGTGCCGAATGAACCGCGCGAAGCAGAAGTTGATTATGTGCTGTCAAACAGTTTCGGTTTCGGCGGCACTAATGCGAGTTTGATCTTTAAGAGTTATAATGAATAATGTATGGATAATCAAACCACAACAGATGTTCAAACTGTGGATTCGCCCGTAACTTTTTCGCAAAGTTACGTCGAAGATTTAACTCATTATCCCGCAGAACTCGAAAAAGAAATGGGCGAAACCGGACTACATTATAAACTCGCATCTTTATTTTACGCACTTCTCGAACAATTTTTCGCGGAACAAAACAATGTTGCGGTTGCCGCAAATCAAATGATTTATTACGAAAAGCGCGAACCGAAAAAATGGCTTGCGCCCGATGTTTTTGTTTGTTTTGATGTAGAAAATAAAATGCGCCGCGTATTTAAGACCTGGCAAGAAGGTGTTTTTCCTCAGGTCGTTTTTGAAATTGCTTCGGCAAGCACATTTGAAAATGATCTCGGCGGAAAACGTCTCGATTACGCGCGGCTCGGAGTTGAAGAGTATTATTTGCTCGATCCGGAACGCGATTATTTGCCGTCGCCTTTAATGGCATTTCGGCGGGATAAAGGTCGTTTGGTTTCTAAAAATGTAGAAAATAATCGTGTGTTTTCACAGCTTTTAAAACTGGAAATTGTTGATACGGGAAAGTCATTTCGTTTATTTGATCCCGAATCGAAAGAGTTTTTGCAGGCAGTTTTAACAGGTGAATAATTTTGGCAATTTGATCTTACACCGAGATCAAATTGCCATTTCTTTGTTAATGAATGAATGACCATTCATTTTTCGATTGGATATATTTCTTGAAAAGTTTTAAGATAAAATTATAAAAGTTATTGATTTAAAATTATGAAAATAATCGTATTAATGAAACAAGTCGCCAACAAAGACGCGGTTTTGCGTATTCGCGGCGATGAAAAATGGATTGACGAAACCGGAATTTCGCACCAGACGAATGAATCGGACGGTTACGCTCTCGAAGAAGCGTTGCGGATGAAAGAAGCGAAGGGCGAAGGCGAAGTCGTCGTCTGCACGCTCGGAAAGGCGAGCGCGAAAACGGTTATCAAAGACGCTCTGGCACGCGGCGCGGATCGGGCGATTCATATTGTCGTCGAAGAAGAGAACGAACTTTCGCCGTTGCAAATTGCCAAAACGATTGCCGGTGCGATTCGTGATGAAAATGCGGATTTGATCTTTTCCGGTTTGCAGTCCGATGATGCGAGTTACGGTCAGACGGGCGTTGTGTTGGCTGAACTTCTCGGAATTCCGCACGCGACTTTGGTTATTGAAATTGACCGCGAAAGTTTGAACGGATCACTCAGAATCAAGCGCGAACTCGAAAGCGGTTGGTATCAATGGTTCAAATATCAATTGCCCGCGCTTTTGACGATTCAATCGGGAATTTCGCAAATTCGTTACGCGAGTTTGAAGGGAATTATGGCGGCGAAGAAAAAGGAAGTCAAAGAAATTACGCCGGACATCGGAGATTTTGCGTCTTCACAGGAAATCAAAAAAGTTTATATGCCGCTCAAAACCAAGCAGACGCAGATGCTCGGAAATGGTGACGCGAAAGCTGGAGCGACGGAATTGGTCGAGAAATTAAAAACGGAGGTGCGCGTCCTTTAATAAATTGTAAATAGAAATTAGAAAACTATTTAGAACATATTATTCGCTAAAAATTATGAGTATTTTAGTATTTATCGAACACAGAGATTGTGTATTAAACAAGACTTCGCTCGAAGCGATCACGGCGGCGCAAGCCATCGGCAAAGATTTGGGATTAAAAGTTTCGGCTGTCATTCCTTGCGACAAAGACTGCGCTCTGGCGCAGGAAATTTCGCAGTATGACATCGAAAAAGTGATCGTTGCGAAAAACGAAAAACTCGCCCATTACACGCCGGACGGTTACACGGACGCTTTCGAGCAGATAATAAAGCGCGAAAATCCGCAGTATGTGATTATGGCGCACACTTATCAAGTGCGTGATTTTTGCCCGAAACTCGCGGCGCGTTTTGGAAAAGAAATGGTCGGCGATTGTATCCGCTACACGAATGAAGACGGAAAACTCGTTTTCACGCGCCGTATTTTTCTCGGCAAATTAGATTCCGATGTCGTGATCGAAGGCGACGCGCCTTATTTCGTAACATTTCAATCCGGCGCGTTTCGCGGCGATAACGCTGAAAAGGGAAGTGCCGGAACCGAAACCGTCGAGGTCGAAATCGGAGAAATTCGGATGGAACCGGAAGAACCTTTCCAAGAAGCGAAAGCGACGGTTGATCTTTCAAAATCGCAAATCATCGTCGCCGTCGGTCGCGGAATCAAATCGCAGGAAAATCTGTCCATCGCGCAGCAGCTCGCCGACGCGCTCGGCGCGGACATCGCGGCTTCGCGTCCGATCTGCGATGCAGAATGGCTTCCGATTGACCGTCAGATCGGTTCATCAGGTCAAACGGTCGCACCGAAACTCTACATCGCTCTCGGAATTTCCGGCGCGATCCAACACATCGTCGGAATGAAAAATGCCACGACAATCGTTGCGATCAACAAAGATGCGGAAGCACCGATCTTCGATATTGCAGATTACGGAATTGTCGGTGATTTATTTGAAGCGATTCCGGTTTTAGTTGAGGAAATTAATAAGGCAAAGGGATAAATTTTCCAATTTCTTAAAAACAAAAAGAAAGCGCATTATTTGTAAATAATGCGCTTTCTTTTGTTTTCTTGATTCATCTTAGAAATCAAATCTAACTCCCAATTGTACTTGTCTCGGACGAAGTGTTCTTGTCGGAACTAAGAAATTCTGACGAAATGTTGCAGTTTGAGTATCATCAAAATCAATGTAATCAGAACCGAAACTAAACACTCTTGTATTAAAAATGTTGTCAAACTGAGCCAACAATTGGAGTTTGAAACGTTCAGTTATCTTAAAACGTTTGCTGAAATTAGCATCGAATGTAAATAATGCCGGTCCGCGTCCCGCATTTCTCGGAAGATTTCCGGGAGTACCAATCGGGGCAAGAACAAATTGATCAATGAGACTCTGAGGAAGAGGATTTCCCGGAGTTGCATTGGTAATATCGCTCAAACTGCCGGTAAAATTTGAACGGTCATTGCTGACATCATCAAGATTTCTGTCAACTCCGCCAATCGAAACATTAAACGGTCTGCCTGATTCTAAGCGTATAATTGGCGAAAAACTTATTCCGCCCAACCACTTCGGAGTTTCCATTGTGCCTGAAAGTCTGAATTTATGACGGCGATCTGTTCCACTCGCGCTCAGTTCGGTTTTGAAGTCTCCCGGAATTTGGGCTGAACTGGTATCTACAAAACCGTCGTCGCGGGTTCGTGACAATACGTAAACCAGACGAAATGATGATCTGAAACCATAACCGAGATCACGAAAACGGCGACGTAATTCAACAGTCAATCCTTCGTAAACGCTTTGTCCGATTGCACTTACTTGTTCAACTTGACCAAGTGAATTGTTATAACGCCGGTTCAAATTCGCATCTAATGCTAAACGAGCTAGTTCAATCGGTGATGTATTATCAGTAGCTTGTGAATTATTGGTAGTATTTAAATTAACGGTTTTAACAGTGCCAACCGTACTAATTCCTACCGGATCATTTCTATCTCCCAATACAAAACGTGTAGGACTTCCGTTAACTGTCGTAGTTCCTAGAGATAAGAGGAAATCTGTGTAAGTTGCAAAACCATTTGGAAGAACATAAGCATTAATATTTGTTTCGCGCCACAAACGCGCGGATTTGTTATAAGTGAAATTTGCTTCTAAAGCAAAACCGTTTCCTAAATCGCGTTCGTAACCAAGGTTAAGTTGGTAACTTTCAGGAATATTGATTCCCGGCTCAATAAGTCGGGTAAAGTTTGTAGAGTTAATGAATCCGCGGCTAACATCAATTTGTCCTTGCAGTTGACGAATTTCATCAAGCGTCGGTGGATTCGGAAAACTATTATTTACCAATCTGAGAAAACGACATCTGTCGGAGTTGTAATCAGGACTTGCAGAAGTTTGATTTTGGCAAACTCTGTCAGCCCTGATTCCGGTTGCCGGATTTGCAGCGGAAAGGAGACGACTGTCGAACGCTTGCTGCTGAGAGCCAAGTGAATAATCATCGAGAGTTCTCAACAAAACCCGATTATAAAAAACTCCCGCGCCGAAACGAAAGACAGATTTATTGTCTTTTCCCGGAGAATAAGCAACGGCAAATCTGGGACCGAAATTGTTTTTATCATTTACAAGAGTTTCTCTTTCGTAACGAAGTCCGAAACTTAGTGATAGATTCGATCTGACCTTCCAGTCATCTTGAAGAAATATACCGTAATAAGTATTTTTCTGAATAGTTTGTCTCCCGAAATTACGGCGATAGCGCAGAACATCATTGTTGATAAAGCCGTAAACGGTGTCAAAATTATATGTTCCGGTTACATCGGCTAAATTTGTGTTGTCAGATTCGATAAACTGAACGTCACCGCCGAAACGAAATGTGTGGTTTCCGTATAAATAGTTGGCAGTATTTTGAAATTGATGCCGAGTTTCTTTGCGAAGCGTGGCTCCGGTTGTCGAATTTCCGAGAACAACCGAACCGTTAACCCGATTATCTGCACCATTACGGCTGTCATCGGAAACATAAACAATAACAACCGGATTCTGTTGACCGTCAGTCGCAAAATCAGGTCTGTATGTCGAATACTGATAACGGAACTGATTAACGAGTTTTTCGCTGAAAATGTAGTTATCAGTTAGGTAAAAAGAATCGCTGTCGCGAGTTCTGCCGATCAAAGTATCATCGAGAAACCTTGTCGTTTCGCGATATTGGCGAAAATTTTTGCTTCGTCCCAAAGAATAATTCAGCGTTATATTGTGATTATCCGTAAAATTATGGTCAATTCTCTGGGTAAATCTGTGTCTGTTGGTGGGAGTATTTATTTGACTCGTATAATCTGCGATCTGTGCAAATGGTTCGTTATTACCGTTTTGATCAATTCTGGTAGTTCCCAAATTTGTCGGCATCGGAAGCGGATAACGGGGATTTTGAAGAACCGGAAGCGCGGTGTCAATTAATGTGTTGGCATTTCTGTCCTGATATTCGTATGAAGAGATAAAAAACGTCTTATTTTTGAAATACCAGAAGGGAATCGGTCCGCTTAAAGTTCCGCCTGGTCTCAGTTCCTTAAACGGAAGTTTTGATAAACCACGCAGATTATTGTTGTAAGTGTTAGCATTTAGTTTGGCGTTTTCATAGAACATATATGCACGTCCACGAAATTTTCGCGCCCCGGCTTTTGTTCTGATGTTAATGCGACCGCCCGAAGCACGACCGTATTCCGCCGAAAACTGATTGGTGATAACTTGAACTTCGGCAACCGAATCAATCGGCGGTTGAAATCTTTCTTCTGCCGAACGATCATCGTTATTATCTAAACCGTCAATAGTAATATTGGTAGAATATGCCGCGCCGCCGGACAGCGAGAAAATTCCAGTTCCCTGAATATCGGAAGATTCGTTAATCGTGCCGCTGCCGCTGCCGATTCGGTCATCCGACAGATTGCGCGTTGAAAAAGATTCTTCATCAACTCCGCCCAGTGTATATACTAAATCCAGAACATCGCCTGAAGAGTTCGGAAGTTCTTCTAATTCCCTCTGAGTAATAGTTCCGCCGACAACCGTTCTGGTTGTGTCAATTGTTGGTGCGTCATCGGATGTAACTTCAATCGGATCAATCACAACGCCTGCGGGATCAAGTTTGATATTAAGCTGAACACTCTGACCTGAAATTGTCTGAAGTTCTGTTTTGATCGTTTCACCGAAACCATTTGCTGTAGCTTTCACGGAATATGTTCCCGGTTGAAGTTCGATTATTTTGTATCTTCCTTCATCATTTGTCGTAACTGTTCTTTCAATGCCGGTTTCGGTTCTTGTGGCTGTAACTGTTGCCCCTACAATAGCTAAACCGTTTGTATCAACAATTTTGCCGCTAATGGTAACGTCATCCAAATCTTGTGAAAAAATGTTGATTGTAAAAAATAAACTCAGTAAAAAAAGGGAAAATAGAAATTTTCCAAATATATTTCTCATAAAATATCTCCTAATTGTTAAAAATGTTTGTTAAAAAAAAGAATCGTCTAATTCTGCCTTTAAAAAAAATCATTGTAAAGCGGAGTTATGTTAAGAAAAAGTAAATTTCTATTAAATTACTCTTTTTCAAGATCGCGGCGGCGGGTGGAAACGTGAATAAGTGCCTGACTATCAGAGAGATTTTCGACGTGTTGAGAAATTTCTCCGGCGTGTGTTCTCAGATATTCGATGAAATGTTCAAACTCTTTTTGCATTGCGCTCATTTTCTTACGCATATTGAGAATGATTTCGACTCCGGCGAGGTTTACGCCAAGTTCTCTGGTCAAAGATAAAACGACTTCGAGTTCTTCGAGATCGGAATCGGTAAAAAGTCGCGTATTGCCTTCGGAACGCGACGGTTTAATAAGACCTTCGCGTTCATAAAGGCGTAATGTTTGCGGATGAACTTCGTAAAGTTCCGCCACAACGCTGATTGTGTAAGTCTTTACTTTTTTCTTCATTTTATTCCAATCCCATCGCTTTTCGCGGATTTTCGGGATTTGCTTTTTCAAATTGCCGCAAAATCTCTTTTGTTTCTTCGGAAATAATGTTCGGCAATGTAATTTTTACTTCGATAAACTGATCGCCGCTCATATTCGGATTTCTCAAACTCGGAAAACCTTTTCCGCTCAGACGAAATTTTTGTCCTGACTGTGTTCCGGCGGGAACTTTCAATTGTGCTTTTCCCGAAACGGTCGGAACTTCGATCTTTGCGCCGAGTGCGGCTTCGTTGACCGTGATCGGAACGGTTACATATATATTGTCACCTTTGCGCGTAAAATACGGATGCTTTCCGACATTGGTTACGATAAATAAATCTCCCGGCGGTGCGCCGAGTCGTCCGCCGTGTCCTTTTTTCGCCACGCGAACGCGCGAACCCGTATCAACTCCGGCAGGAATTCTAACTTTTACCTGTTCGGTCTTTGGAGTCGTCCCTTTACCGTTGCATTGCGAACAAGGTTGACGGCGTTTTCCCGTGCCTTCGCAGTCAGGACAGGTTTGCGAAAATTGCAATCTTCCACCGGTTTTCAAAACTTGTCCCGTTCCTTTACAAGTCGGGCAGACGACGACCGGACCGCCCGTATCGCCCGCGCCCTGACAACGCGAACACTGTTCGGAACGATTGACAGTTAAATTAGTCGTCAAACCCGTTACGGCTTCTTCAAAACTCAAACCGAGCGGAATTTCGATGTCCCGACCTTTTTTAGGAATCGCGCGCGGAACTTCCGGTTCTCGTTTTGCTCCGCCGCCGAATAGATCGGAAAAAATATCTCTGAAACCGCCGCTTCCGCCGCCGCTTCCGCCGGGTTCAAAATCGAAACCGGAAAAATCGTAACTGCCCGTTCCGCCGCCGCTGTAACCGCCTGACGCGCCCGTGCTGAACGGCGAATCTGCATCGAGATTGTCGTGATAATAACCGAAACGGTCAAAAACTTTCCGCTTTTTTTCGTCCGAAAGCACGTCGTATGCCTCCTGAACTTCTTTAAATTTTTCCTCGGCGGATTTATCGTTCGGATTAACGTCCGGGTGATATTTTCTGGCTAATTTGCGATAAGCCTTTTTTATCTCGTCGGCTTTTGCATCTTTTTTTATGCCGAGTATTTCGTAGTAATTTTTCTTGGTTGCCATTTTAATCAGTGAGCCGTTTCAAGGGAATTTCAGGATTTGAAATTCCCTTGAATAATTTATCAAAAAATTAAAGCTTAAGCGATAAGCAGAATTGCTCACCGCTCACCGCTCACTGGTTATTTGGTTTCTTCGTCATTGCTGGCATTTTCATCAACATCAACGTATTCGGCATCAATAACATCATCGTCGCTTGCGCCGCTTGTTGTCGAAGAAGCATCGCCTTCACTTCCGGCAGTCGCTGAAGCTGCTTGTTCTTCGGCTCCGCCTTCCGGTGCGGCTTGTGCGTAAAGAACTTCCGCGAGTTTATGCGAAGCTGTTTGCAGACGACCAAACGCATTGTCCATCGCGCCCGTATCTTCGCCCGCGAGAGCGGTTTTCGATTCGCTGATCGCTGCTTCGAGTTCGGAAGCCGCCGCCGCATCAACTTTCTCTTTGTTTTCGTTAAAAGATTTTTCGACGCTGTAAACAAGTCCGTCCAGACGATTTCTCGCTTCGATGACTTCTTTGCGTTTCGCATCTTCGCCCGAATGTGATTCGGCTTCTTTCATCATCTTGTCAATTTCGTCTTTCGATAGACCGGACGATGAAGTGATCGTGATCTTTTGCTCACGTCCCGTGCCGACATCTTTCGCCGAGACATTGACGATTCCGTTCGCATCAATATCGAATGTAACTTCGACTTGCGGAACGCCGCGCGGTGCGGGCGTAATGCCGACTAAATGGAATTTACCTAGCGTCTTGTTACCGCCTGCCATCGGACGTTCACCTTGTAAAACGTGAACTTCGACCGAAGTTTGATTGTCCGAAGCAGTCGAGAAAATTTCCGATTTGCGCGTCGGGATCGTCGTATTGCGCGGAATCATCTCCGTGAACACGCCGCCCAAAGTTTCGATTCCGAGCGTCAAAGGCGTAACATCTAACAATAAAATATCAGTTTTGTCGCCAGATAAAACTCCGGCTTGAACCGCTGCGCCTAAACCGACAACTTCGTCAGGGTTAACCGATTTGTTCGGGTCTTTGCCAAAGTATTCTTTGACCATTTCCTGAACTTTCGGAATTCTGGTCGAACCGCCGACGAGAACCAATTCGTCAATATCGGCAGGTTTTAATCCCGCATCTTCCAAAGCTTTGCCGACCGGCGGCATCAGACGATCTAAAATCGGTTGAATCAACTGCTCAAATTTCGAGCGCGTCAATTTCATAACCAAATGTTTCGGTCCTGATTGATCAGCCGTGATAAATGGTAAGTTAATTTCGGTTTCCATCGCCGTCGAAAGTTCGATCTTGGCTTTTTCCGCCGATTCTTTCAGACGCTGCAACGCCATCTTGTCGGATTGCAGATCAATTCCCTGATCTTTTTTGAATTCTCCGATAATCCAGTCAACAAGCATTTCATCAACATCGTCGCCGCCGAGATGCGTGTCACCGTTGGTTGATTTAACTTCAACCACGCCTTCGCCGACTTCCAAGACGGAAATGTCAAATGTTCCGCCGCCAAAGTCAAAAACAGCGATAGTTTCTTCTTTTTTCTTGTCAAGACCGTAAGCCAACGCCGCCGCCGTCGGTTCGTTGACGATTCGCATAACTTCGAGACCGGCAATTTTTCCCGCGTCTTTCGTCGCCTGACGCTGTGCGTCGTTAAAATACGCCGGAACTGTAATAACCGCTTTGTCAACGCTTTGCCCCAAATAATCTTCGGCGGCTTTTTTCAATTTCTGCAACACCATCGCCGCGATTTCCGGCGGGCTGTATTGTTTGCCGTCAACATTAATTTTTACATCGCCGTTCGACGCTTTTTCGACATTGTAGGGAACTTGTGAAATTTCTTCGGCAACTTCATCATAACGCCGTCCCATAAAGCGTTTGATCGAATAAAGCGTGTTTTCCGGGTTTGTTACCGCCTGACGTTTGGCGACTTGCCCGACAAGACGATTGCCGTCTTTGGCAAACGCCACGACAGAAGGAGTCGTTCGACCGCCTTCTTCATTTGTAATAACGACAGGTTCGCCGCCTTCCATAATGGCGACCACCGAGTTTGTCGTTCCTAAATCAATTCCTATAATTTTACTCATTTATAAATTCTCCAATAAAAAGTTTTTTACGGCTAAATTTCCTTAAATAAAGCCTGTGCCTAACTTGAGCCTTGAACAAGTATAATACCTGAGTGAGTTGTTGTCAAGTTTGTTTTATGACGGGAGATTTAATGAAAAGTTATAATTTAAATTGATCATTATTCCATTAAAAAAGATGCAATGTGTTCTATTCAAATGGTAATATATGAATAATTCACGATAAGTTTTATACTTAATGACAAATTATTATATTTAGTTGTCAGGCTGGCTTATCTTTTACATAAGTCAATAAATTAAATTCATATTTGACGAATTATAATGAATTGACTAATTTGAATAATGAAAATGATTTTCAATTTCACAAAAATAGATTGGATTTAATATATGCTTAGTAATTATAAAATAATAGTATTTGCAATTTTATTGATTGCCTTAACAGGAAATGCCGGATTTTCTCAAGATAGAAATAATGAGTTGTCGGGCAAAATTACGGATTTGAATACATCAGTAGTTTCGGGCGCGAACATAACCGCGCAAAATAAAGCTTCGGGAAGAGAATTTAAAACGCAAACAAATGAAAGAGGAGAATTTGATTTTTTAAATCTTCCGGTTGGAAACTACAGTATCAAAATTGAAGCTGTCGGTTTCTCAAGCCAAATCAAGGACGTAACTCTAGAAAAAGGAGCATCAGTAAGCAATTTAGATATTTCACTTTCAGTGGGAAATATAAACGAAACAGTCAGTGTCACCGCGACTCGAACGCAACTTTCGACAAGCGAAACGGCGGTTCCGGTCAGTGTTTTGAATCAGGAAGCAATCGAGCAAAAAAATGTTTCAACAATCGGTGATGCTCTTCGTGATTTGCCCGGAGTTACAACCGTTAATGAAGGTTCCTTTCAAGTAAGACCGAGAATTCGCGGCTTAGACAGCAATCGGGTTCTGGTTTTAGTTGACGGCGAACGACTCAATAACGGCAGAACTTCAACATCAAATTCCGGCATCGAAATAGGATTAGTTGATACAAATCAAATAGAAACGCTCGAAGTTGTGCGCGGCAGCGGTTCGGTACTTTACGGCACGGACGCGCTGGCTGGAACGATCAATATTATTACAAAAGATGCGCCGCGAAATACCGACGGCAGTTTTCATTTAGGCGGTTCTTTTGGTGGTTATTACGGCTCGAACGAACACGGCAGGCGTGGAAGTTTGGCAGTCACGGGATCAAATAAATATTTCTCGTTTCGCGCGGCTCAGACGCTTGAAAGATACGAAAATTATTTTGCCGGAAAATCAGGCGAGTTAAATTTTAGCCCGTCCGTTGACGGTATTACGCCTGACAGAGAAGTACTAAATTCACAATCTCACGGCGGAAATACTCAGCTAACCACGAGATTTTTTTTGAATGACAGTAATCAATTGAAGTTCAATTACACGCGAAGACGCGCCGCCGACATCGGTTCGCCAACTTTAGTCGGTGTGTTTAACGCTTATTTTCCTTATTCCGACCGCGATAAATTTAACGCCGGTTACGAAGGGACGAATTTTAATAAGTATCTGGCAAGAGTTTCGGCAAATGTTTATTTTCAAAAACAGAAACGAAATTTTACAAACATTTTGAATGTTCCAATTTTCGGACCTTATTTTGTTAATCAATTCAGCGAAACCGTGACCGATACCGACAGCACCGGATTAGATTTGCAAACTAACTGGATTCTGGGAAACAACAATTTCTTGACGGCAGGATTTAGTTTTTTCCGCGATACAAATAAAGATGATCGTTTTATTGAAACTAACTCGCCGAATTTCGCGGCAAATCCGCCGGCTCAGGTTATCACGCGCGATCTTTCAAAGAGTGTTCCCGATTCGAGTTACGGAAGTTATGCAGTATTTGCTCAGGATGAGTTTCAAGCGACGACCCGATTGAAATTGGTCGGCGGAGTTCGTGTGGATCGGTTTATTTCCAAATCCAAGCCGACCGAAGGTTTTGTTATTCCGCTTGGAGTAACACAATTTGTTTCGCAGAACGTGCTTCAATCTTTGGGACTTGCCGGCTTGGAAAACGGGCTTGACGTTTCTCAGACGGCGGTAACTGGTGATTTCGGTATAGTTTATAAATAGTTGACAGTTTGAGCTTAACCGGAAGAATCGGACGTTCGTTCCGTGTTCCTAATCTTTTTGAAAGATTTTTTACAGGGGCAGGTTCGGTCGGCGGTTTTGTCGTGGGCAACCCGACGTTAAAACCTGAAAGCGGCGTTAATTTCGATACAGGATTAAAATATAATAACTCAAAACTTGCGGGTTCATTTACATATTTTAACAACACATACAAAAATTTTCTGTCGTCCGTTTTTGTAGCTTCGATACCGAATTCTCTCGGACTTTACCAGACGCAAAATGTTTCGCGGGCGAGAATTCAAGGTTTTGAAGCCGATCTGCAATATCCTGTAAAAATCGGACTCGGATTTTTAACGCCGAGCGGAAACATAAGTTATCTTCGGGGTGAAAATCTCGATAACGGTGAACCTTTGGACACGATTACACCGTTAAAAACCGTTTTGAATCTTCGTTGGCAAAATCTTTTGAGCAATTATTATGTAGATTTTACTACGCGAATTGTCAATAAACAGGAACGACTTTCGAGAACCTTCTTTACTGATAACGGAGGCGCAGAACCGGGATTTGCAACTACCGACATTCGCGGCGGTTACATATATAAGAAAGAGCGTTACAAAATGAGTTTCAATGTTGGCGTAACTAACTTGTTTGACCGTTTTTATCGGGAACAATACGTTTTCGCTCCGGCTCGCGGACGTTCATTTATTGCCGGAACGAGTTTGGAACTGTTTTAAGCAAAAAAAATCGCTTTGAGTAAAGGCAGATTAAAAAGTTGATCTGCCTTTACGAAACTGTTTGAGAAGTTTTTTGCGCCCACGAAACATACTAATCAAACGAAAATAAAAAATAAAATTTTAAGTTTATTTTCGTGCATTTCGTAAATTTCCTGGGAAAATTCTTGAGTTTTCAAACAGCTTCTAATAGAAAAAATGACACCTGCAACAATAGAGACAAATAGTTTAAAGGAAATTTGGACTAAATTTCAGTCGGAAAATCCGAAAGTCAGAATCCGTGATGCGGCGAAACATATCGGCGTAAGCGAAGGAGAACTTTTGGCTACCGGCGTGGGCGAAAACGTCGTCAAACTAAAAAATAATTTCAAGGAACTGCTTTGCGAACTGCACACTTTAGGGCGCGTTATGGCTTTGACGCGAAATGAAGAAATCGTTCACGAGCGAAAAGGTATTTATGAAAATGCAAATACGGATTTGCCGCATAAAATGGCTTTATTTGTAAATCCTGATATTGATTTGCGAATTTTTACGGGCAATTGGCATCACGGTTTTGCAGTAACGAGTGATTCAGCGCGCGGCACGATGCGGAGTTTGCAGATTTTTGACAAGGACGGAACGGCGATTCACAAAATTTATCTGACCGAAGCGAGCGATTTAAACGCTTATGAAAAATTGGTCGAGAAATTTAAAGCCGACGATCAAAACGCCGAATTAAAAGTCGTAGAAAAAACTGCGAAAAAAGCCGATAAGCCCGATTCTGAAATTGATGTCGAAGGTTTCAGAAAAGCGTGGGCGGAAATGAAAGACACGCACGATTTTTTTCCTTTGATGATGAAATTCAAAGTCGGACGGAGACAAGCGTTGCGTTTAGCCGATGCCGAATTTGCGAAAGAAGTTCCGGCGGAAAGTTTCAAATACGTTTTGGAAACGGCGCGGGATCGGAAAGTTCCGATTATGGTTTTTGTCGGAAACGACGGAATCATCCAAATTCACACGGGCGAAATCGAAAACGTTCTCGAAGCGCGCGGCTGGTTTAATGTGATGGACGAAAAATTTAATCTGCACATCAATCAGGAAGAAGTTGGCGCGGCTTATGTCGTCCGCAAACCGACGGAAGACGGGATTGTTACAAGTCTGGAAATTTTTAATAAATCGGATGAGGACATCGCGTTATTCTTCGGAAAGCGAAAACCGGGAATTCCCGAACTCGAAGACTGGCGCGACTTAATTTCGGATTTGGAAGAAAAATATCTCAATTAAAATCAGCAAAAATTGGCAGAATTAAAGGCAATAATTTATTTCTGCCGATTTTTTAAATGAGTTTATACCGAAATTATTATGTTTAGTTTTTGCAACAGTTAGCAATTCAAAAGACCGGAAAATAAATTATTCAGTTTGCAGGAAACAGATTGTTTGTGCCGTCTGCTGGAAAGCTGGAAATAAAATTATAAAAAAACTTCGGGCTTCGCGCCTGAAGTAAAATCTGATTTCTGTTCTGCGGACTCACAGGAAAATAATCAAAACAAACTTACTCAAATTGTTCTGGTGTTTTTTAATTCAAATTCAAAAAATTATCTAAAAGTTTCTTGCCGTCCGGTGTCAAAATTGATTCGGGATGAAACTGAACTCCTTCTAGTTTCAGCGTTTTATGACGCAAACCCATAATTAAACCGTCGGCGGATTCGGCGGAAATCTCCAGACAATCAGGTAAATTTTCACGTTCGACGATTAATGAATGATAACGTCCGACTGTAAATTTTTCGGGCAAATTATTAAAAATCGTTTTTCCGTCGTGAAGCACATCGCAAGGTTTTCCGTGAACGGGAAAAGGAGCGCGGACTACATTTCCGCCGAAAACTTGTCCGATTGCCTGATGACCGAGACACACTCCGAGAATCGGAATAATTCCGGCGAATTTTTCCAAAGTCCGTAATGTAATTCCCGCATCATTCGGCGTTCCGGGTCCGGGCGATATTAAAATTTGATCGGGTTTTATTTTATTTTCTATTTCGTCAACAGAAATTTCATCGTTACGGTAAACACGCATTTCCGCGCCGAGTTCGCCTAGATATTGAACGAGATTGTATGTAAATGAATCGTAATTATCTATAATCAACAACATAAATTATTATTTCAGTAATTCGACGACATCTTTGTTGCCGGATTCTTTCGCCCAAATTGCGGCGGTTTTGCCCTTTTCGTCCTTCAAATTTTTATCCGCGCCTTTATCTAACAACAGACGGATTAATTCAGCGCGTTGTTCGGCGGGAATTTGTCTGTTGGTAGCAACATAAATCAACGCCGTCGCGCCGTTTTTTTCCTGCGCGTTGACGTTTGCACCTTTATCCAAAAGAATTTTTGCGATATTCATATTTGCACCGCCGATGACGGATTCGGAAAGCGGAAGCGCACCGGCACTGTCTTTCTTATTCGGGTCTGCGCCTTTTTCCAAAAGTTTTTGCACTAAATCTTCGCGCTGTTTTAAAACGGCAACATAAAGCACCGTTTGATTTTGAGTGTTCTGAGATTTTCCGCCGATATTTACATCTGCGCCTTTTTCAAGCATCGAGTCGAAAATCGGCTCGAATTCATCGTTTTTTAATGCCAAATGCAAAGGCGCATTTCCTTGATCGTCTTTCAGATTTATATCGGCTTTCTCGAGCAATACATTTATCGTCTTTTCATCGTTTTTTTGCAAAGCAAAAGTTAAAGCGGTTTCGCCGGCATTATTTTTAGAATTCGGATTCATTCCGGCTTGAATAAAAGCTCGAACCATCTTAGCGTTTTCCATTTGGATAGCGCGAAAAAAATCTTCTTCGGTGAATTTATAACCGCTCAAACCGAGCATACTTTTCGCCATTTCAGGCGTAGTTTCGTCGCTTCTCGCGCCGCAACCGATGAGGGCGGAAATTACGACAATTATTGCAATCGTGCAGATAAATCTTTTTACATTCATATTCATTTTGCAAAAACATTAATAATGGTAACTTCTGCGCGGATTGTTTGCAAAAGATTTTGCTTGTAATTTTATAAAAGAAACGCTTATTATCGAAGGCGGAGAAAAATTATGCTGCATAAAAAAATTCTGTTTTTTGTTGTTTTATCCGTATTTTCAATTCCTGTTTTTCCTCAAATTTCAGAAAAAGATAAAGCCGCCGAATTGGAAAAACAGGCGGTTGACTTCTTAAAAGAAACTACGATTGAAATCAATTCTTTTCGAACGCCGGAAAATCGTATAAGTTTTAACTCCGAACTTGCGGCGTTAATGTGGCTCCACGACGAAAAACAGGCGCGGACAATGTTTGGAAATGTGATTACCGATTTTCGTCAGATGTTGGTTCAGATTGATGCACAAATAAATGCGTTAAATATAGATGGCGGAGAAAACTCGTATATGCCTTTTATGCGGACGAAAAATTCAAAGGAAAAAGTTTTGCAGAAACTTCGCAATGCAATGAGCGTGCGCCGACAGGTCGCTTTCTCAATAGCTGAAAATGATGCAATTCTTGCACTGGAGTTTTTTAATGAAACAAAAATAATCTCAAATAAAAAGCTCCGCGATCAATATCTCGGTCAGGACGCATACTTTGAAACTCAACTTCTCGAAAAAGTCGCCGAACAAAATCCCGACAAATTAGCTGATTTCGCCCGCCAATCTTTGAAAAACGGAGTGAGTTTCGGAATTCTCGGTCTGCTCGACAAAATTTATAAAAAAAATGACAAAGAAGGCGCGGCATTGGGCGAAGAGATTTTTGCGAAAATAAAACAAATGAATGGTCAAAACGGGCAATTATATTTATATAACTCGATGCTTGAACTCGGCAGACGAAACTCTGGTGATTTGAGCAAAACACCTGTTTTTAATGAACAAATGATGCGCGAAGCGGCTGATTTACTCGGCTTAGAATTACTAAAACTCGATGCAAAAAGTTTCGCTTTGGGTTCTCATTTTCTAGAAACCGTCTCTGCACGGGACAAAAACAAAGTTAAAAAGATATTTGAAAATAGATAACGGATGTGTTTTGAGCTAAATTAGCCCTCAGCATATGAAAAAAACACATCCGAATGCTTTGCAGCATTACGAGCAAATTTACCATTAGATAAGCGTCGCGTCGAGTTGGCGGCGGCTTTGCTGATCGCCATTATTCAACAGAACACTACAAATTTGGCAAGATTAGCCAATGTTTTAGACTTATCGGCTAAGAAGGATTCAAAATATCGGCGGTTAAAACGCTTTTTTCAGTTGGCTGAGATTGATTTCGACATTTTTGCCGAGTTGATTATTGCGATCATCAAACCGAAAGGTAAGTATGTTTTGGCGTTGGATCGCACCGAGTGGAAATACGGCTTGATATGGGTCAACATTTTGACGTTATCAATCGTGGTTGGAAACACTTCGATACCGTTATTTTGGATAACGCTCTCGCGCAAAGGCAACTCCGTATTAGCGGAAAAGAAACAGATAATCGGGCGTTATATCAAAGTATTCGGCATCAAAAACATCGAATACTTGAGTGGTGACCGTGAGTTTGACGGATATGAATTGGTCAAATATCTGGACAAGGAAAAAGTCCCGTTTCGTCTGCGGATAAAAGCTTCGATGACGATTACCAACAAAAGCGGGAAGCCGATGAGATGCGGGAAATTGTTACGAACATTGAAGATCGGCGAGAGTTACCGTTTGCGACGGGCGAGGAGATACGCCGGAGTCAAGGTATCGGTCGAGGTGAAAAGAGGAAAAGACTCTCAGGAAAGTGTGATTGTCATTTCGTCTGAAGCGAGTGAGAAAATCCTGTCGGAATACAAGCGGAGATGGGCGATAGAAACATTGTTTCAGAACTTAAAGAGTCGCGGATTCGAGATCGAAAAAACGCATCTGACGAAAGTGGAGAAGATAGATAAGTTATTCGGAGTATTGGCGTTAGCAGTGGCGTGGGCGATCAAAACAGGGGAAGCGGAAAACGCCGTCAACTCGATTGAAATAAAAAAGAACGGGAGAGCGCAAACAAGTCTTTTCAGATTAGGATGTGAAATAATCCAAGAGGTGTTATTTGAACTAAAGAGATATTCGAGAGTAAATATCTTTGCAATTCTAAGATGCTGACAACAGCTAACTTATGTCGTTTTGTCCCGTACAGAGAGAAACCGTAGAGATATATTCGCCCGAACGTGCAGCGCAGGTTCGCCAGAAGTTTAATCTGCAAAATGTTGAAATATCAGTCGGAAGAGGAAGCGCAACACCAGTAAGAGCAACATCGCCGTCGCCGCCGCCGCCGCCGGTAGATGTGATGAAAATGTCAGACGGTTTAGAAAAACTCGGCAAAGGCAAAATCCCTGACGCGGTAAAAGATAAAATGATCGCTTTGGTTCGCGCACAAGTCGCAAAGACCGAAGACCCGCTGGCAAAAACCGCGATTTTGGGAGTTTTCGCCGCGCAGATGTCTAAAATGGGCGAACAAGAAACTGCTTTGCAGCTTATGAATGAAGCTGAGAGTTTCGCTTCACAAAATCCGATAAATTATCTGGATTTTATGCAAAATTGGATGTTGGCGAGCGGTTACGCGCAAGTTGCGCCGGAAAAAGCCTTTCCAATTCTTGAAGATTCGATATATCGCCTTAACGAAACGGTTTCGGCATTTGTTAAAGTTGCCGCATTTATGGATGTGAGCGGCGAAATTATTGAAAACGGCGAGGTTCAGGTCGGCACGTTCGGCGGCGGAATGATCAAGCAGGTATCGGGCAATTTAGGACAGACGAATGAGTCTCTCAAACTGCTCGCCGACGCTGATTTTGCGCGGACAAAAAACTTGACAAACCGTTTCGAGCGCACAGAACTTCGTGTTTTAGCCCGACTATTGATTCTTCGAGCGGTTTTTAGTGAGCAGGAAAAAAATCAGAAAGACGGAATCACGTCCGATGGGGCGAAAAATACTGTAAAATCTCAGCCTGATCGCCCGTAGGTTTCGGTTATTTCTCTTAATTTATTTTTGATTTGATCCGTTAAATCTTTTTGACGAAAACGCCATTGCCAATTTCCGCCGATTGTCGAGGGAAAATTCATACGCGCTTCTCCGCCGAGACCGAGAACGTCCTGCAATTGAATAATTGCGGTGTCGGCGACTGAAGAAAATGCGGCGTTTATAAAATCCCAGTGAATTTCTCTGCCATTTGATTTAAAGTATTTTTTACAAAATTCGCGCTCGTGTCTGTTTGCCGATTTATACCAGCCGCGCGAAGTGTTGTTGTCGTGACTTCCCGTATAAACGACGCAGTTATGCGAATAATTATGAGGTAAATAACCGTTTTCCGCGCCGCCGCCGAAAGCGAACTGTAAAATTTTCATACCGGGCAAACCGAAATCATCACGTAATTTTGTAACTTCCGATGTAATTTCGCCTAAATCTTCGGCGATAAAAGGCATTTCGGGAAATCCGTCACGCAGAGCGTGAAATAAATCCCAACCGGGAACTTTTACCCAACTGCCGTTTTCAGCGGTTTTGTCCCCGGCAGGAACTTCCCAGACTGCTTCAAAACCGCGAAAATGATCTATCCGTAAAACATCCGCCGTTATCAATCCGAAACCGACGCGCTTTTTCCAAAATTCAAAACCGTCGGCTCGTAAATTTTCCCAATCGTAAAGCGGATTTCCCCAAAGTTGTCCGGTTTTGCTGAAATAATCCGGCGGAACTCCGGCGACGACGGATGGCGCACCGGATTCTTTTAATTTGAAAAAAGACGGATTACTCCAAACATCTGCCGAATCGGCGGAAACGAAAATCGGAAGATCGCCGATAATTTTCACGCCTTTTTCATTTGCGTATTTTTTCAAATTCATCCATTGACGAAAAAATAAGAATTGATAAAATTTTTCCCTCTCAATCTCTGCTGACAATTCTTCGCGTTTTTCGTTTAATGAATTTTCGTCACGAAACCGAAGTGATTTTTCCCACTCGAACCACGATTTGTGATTTTCGTTCTGCCTGATTGCGCGGTAGATTGCGTAATCGTCAAGCCACCAACCAACGTCATCGCAGAATATTCGAAAATCTTCGGAATGCCGGATTTTTTCAGTTGTCTTATAAAGAAGATCGTTTTTCCATTTATAAACTTCACCGTAATCTACGCGGTCATCTGGAAATTTCGGTTTGTTTTTTATTTCTCCGACTGTTAAAAAATTATCTTCGACAAGTTTTTCAGGCGAGATCAACATCGTATTTCCGGCAAATGCAGAAAAAGATTGATATGGCGAATCGCCGTAACCTGTCGGATTTAAAGGAAGAATTTGCCAGTATTTTTGTTTGGTTTCAACCAGAAAATCCACAAAATCATAAGCTGATTTACCGAAATCACCGATTCCAAAATCATTCGGCAACGATGTCGGGTGTAAAAGTATTCCGCAAACTCTCGAAAAATTCATTAATAAAATTATAACCTGTAAAAAAAAAAATTAATAATTCCCGGTAGTATTAAAATTGCCGTAAAAAAATCAAATATTGAATAATCGAATAAACTTGTTCATTTATAATCAGCTAAATAATTAACTTTCATTTAACGTCGCTTATTTTCGACATTCTAAAATTGTATGGTAGTATCAGAAAAATTTCGTTTTGACATTGAAAATGTTGAAAAAAAAATACTTTCCCCGTAAATAAATAGTTTCTTTGAGGTTAAACTCAGGTTTGAAACGGGACGAATTATTAGAAAACTTAGGAGAATTATATGACTTTTGATATTAAAAAAAAGATAAGAATTTATATGTGTATAGCGGCAGTTGTTACTCTTGTTGCTATTCAATTTAGCGGAATCGGTTTAAAATCTACGGATGCTAATAACGTGGCACAAACCCTTCCTTTTACTCAAAACTGGACGAATGTCAACTTAATTACAACTGATGATGACTGGAGCGGTGTTCCGGGAATTGTCGGTTATCGCGGTGATGATATTGTAACGGGTGTTGATACTGATCTGAGAACAATCATTACAGACGGTTCAGGAACCCCGATTGATGTTAATGCTAATCGAAGTGACCCTGATACTTACGCAACCGGCGGCGTTGCTGAATTTGACGGGATTCCCAATCCGGTAGTTGCAATTCAGGGATCGGGAACAGCTGATGTTCCTCACCTTGTTATTTATTTAAATACCACCGGACAAAGCAATATCAGAGTCAGATATAATGCTCGTGATATTGATAATGGAACAAATGTTGATTCCGTTCAACAGATAAATACTCAATTCCGTGTTGGCGGAACTGGTGATTATGCAAATATCACAGGTGGTTATATTGCCGATGCAAGTGCGCCCGGAGCCACGCTTGTTACACCTGTAGATGTTACTTTACCCGCATCAGCAAATAATCAGCCATTGGTTGAAGTCAGAATTATGACAACTAATGCACTTGGAAGTGATGAGTTTATCGGAATTGATGATATTAACATCACTGGAATCGGTGGCGGAACACCGACACCGACAGTTACACCGACAGTCACACCGACAGTCACACCGACGGTTACTCCGACGGTCACACCGACAGTCACACCGACAGTCACGCCGACAGTCACACCGACGGTTACACCGACGGTTACTCCAACGGTCACGCCGACGGTAACTCCGACAGTTACTCCGACACCGATAAGAGCAAAACGAGCAGATTTTGATGGTGACGGTAAATCGGATATTTCCGTTTTCAGACCGTCGGAAGGAAATTGGTATGTTCAAGGTTCGACAGTAGGATTCCGGGCGTTTAATTTCGGTGCTTCGACAGACAAACTTGTTCCGGGCGATTATGACGGCGACGGCAAAACCGATTATGCGGTATTCCGACCGTCAACCGGATTTTGGTATGTTCAGGGTTCGACCAGCGGATTCAGAGCATTTAATTTCGGTGCTTCAACCGATGTGCCGGTTCAAGGCGATTACGACAACGACGGCAAAACCGATTATGCGGTATTCCGACCGTCAACCGGATTTTGGTATGTTCAGGGTTCGACCAGCGGATTCAGAGCATTTAATTTCGGTGCTTCAACCGACCGGGCTGTTCCGGGCGATTACGACGGCGACGGTAAAACCGATTACGCGGTATTCCGACCGTCAACCGGATTCTGGTATATCCAAGGTTCGACCAACGGATTTTCGGCATTTAATTTCGGAGCAAGTACGGATACAACCGTTCAATCCGATTTTGACGGCGACGGCAAGACGGATATTGCTGTGTTCCGACCGTCAACCGGATTCTGGTATATCCAAGGTTCGACCAGCGGATTCAGAGCGTTTAACTTTGGCGCGAGTACGGATACGCCTGTTCCTGCCGATTATGACGGCGATAACAGAGTTGATATTGCGGTATTCCGACCGTCAACCGGAAACTGGTTTATTCAAGGATCAACTGCCGGATTTACGGCATATACTTTCGGAGCAAGCACGGATATTCCGGTTCCGAACAGATATATTTCAAATAACTAATCAGAATTTGAAATAAATTAAAAACGGTTTTAACCGTTTAATTGAATCGGCTGCGGTTACGAAACTTAGTAACCGCAGCCGATTTTTTTATTGACATTTTCAGCATTAAGGTTTTAGAATTCAACAAATAAAAAGAAATTTTCTTAAAAAATATGACTAACTCTAACTTAAACAAAACTTACCGAATTTCCTTAATCATAAGTATTAGCCTGATGTTTTTAACTGGTATTTTTGCTCAGGATAAAATGCCCGATAATCTGGAGGAAATGAATGTTCAGGCGCAAACATTGGTTAGGCAAAATAAGTATCTCGAAGCACTTCCGCTTTTGGAAAAACTCGCGCCGTTTAACAAAAAAGATGCCGAATTTATAGCACAATACGGAATTGCTGTGGTTACAAATTCGATTGTGCTGAAAACTCCCGAAGCCAGAAAAAGGGAACTTCTGCGAGGATTGGAAATTCTCAGAAAAGCTAAAGATTTGGGAACCGAGAACGTTAAGGCACTGCATTTGCTCGAATCCATTCCCGAAGATGATAGCTTTGTAGATAACTTTACCAATGAAAATCCCAAAATTTCGGAGGCGTTGCGGGAAGGCGAAAGTTTTTTCGGACGCGGCGAATATGATAAAGCTTTTACAGCTTACGAAAAAGCTCATAAAATTGATCCGAAAAATTATGAGGCGATGGTTTTTATGGGCGATTCGCTTTACGCGCAGAAAAAATATGCCGAATCGGAGATTTGGTTCGCAAAAGCCGCCGAACTTCAACCTAATCGGGAAATGGCTTTTCGTTATTGGGGAGACGCGCTGTTGTTTCAAAAAAGATTCGCCGCTTCGCTCGACAAATTTGCCGAAGCGATGATCGCCGAACCTTTTTCCAGAATGACTTGGGATTCATTCAAACGTTGGAGCGAACTTTCTGAATCCGAGATCGGTTTTATTGAATTGTCACCGCCCGGAAATGAACCGTTTGGAGAAATTATAATTGATGAAAAACTTTTGAACAGCGAAAACGGCACAAATAATTGGCAGCTTTACAACGACGTTCGCAGAGAACAGTTAAGGAAAAATTCGATAAATAATTCGCGCCACACGCTTGCCGACGAATTTATCGCCTGGAAAAAAGTCGCAGAAGCCGCACGAGACGGAATTAAAACCGGAAAAATTAAAAAACCTGATGAAAATTTGATCAGATTAATAAAGGTTGACGATGCGGGACTTTTAGAACCTTATCTTCTACTGCTTCGCGGGCAAAAAGATTTTCAGGAAGATTACATCGCTTACCGCGCTAAAAATAGGGCGAAAATGAAAAAATTTATTATCGAATATATGTTTGGAATCGTTGGTCAGATCGTCGAAAAAAATGAAACCTAAAATTTATTTAACGCCGATTCGATTTAAGAAAAATGAAATTTGACAACTAAAAATTTGCCCGAAAAATATTGAAAACACCAAAAAAAAAAGCTTTTTTCCTAAATTTCGTTTTCGTTCGTGCATTTTGTGGGCAGGAAATTTATGTCGGTCTGATATTATTTTATTAGACTTTCCGCCGCCGCCTCGCCGGTTTCAATCGCGCCTTCCATAAAACCCTGCCAATCGGCGAGATGTTCGCCGGCAAAGAGAACTTTGAGATGCGGTTTTTGCAAAATCGGGCGAATTCCGAACCATTGACCGGGACGATAAAGCGCATACGCGCCGTCGGTGTATTTGTCGCGCTGCCACGCATACGACGCGATTCCTTTCGCTATTTTCGGCGCATCTTGATTAAAATCAACGAGATCGCGCGTGATTATATTCATCCGCCGTTCATCCGATTGCGATGCGAGAACGTCGGCTTTTTCGCCGATGGCGTAACTCGTCAAAATTCCTTCTTTTCCTTTTTGTTTCTGTGTACTGTGAAAATAATAATGCGAAGTTTCGTCGGAAACCATCGAAAAATTTTCATCTTTCCAAAAACGATTTTCAAATAAGATCGAATTTTTGCAAATCCGCGCGTAGATCAATTTTTCCGCCGCTTCGGTTTGCGCCGTCGGCATTGGCGGATCGAATTTTATTTTGACAAGCGAATTCGTCGGAACGGTGCAGATCACAGCGTCGGCTCTGTATGAATCGGTTTCGGTTTTAACTGTTACGATTCCTTTTAACTGATTGATTTCCGTAACGAGCGTTTGATTTTTGATATTTTCCGCGCCGATTCGTTTAGCAAATTCCTGAGTCAGACGCGAATTTCCGCCCGTCATTTTATAATCCATCTCGTTTTTCGGACTCGATTCGGCATATTCCGCCAACGCGCCGAACGCCGAAACGTGGCGGATTGATTCGCCGAAATCCGTGCTGTCCATTAAATCTCGCAAGAGCAAATCTTCCTGCGAAAAACCGATCTTTTCGAGATACGTCCACCAATCCAATTTGTCTAATTTTTGCTGTTGGAGCGCGGTTAATTTTTCGTAACCGGCTTTGATTTTCGCAAATGCGGTTTTCGCCTGTTCGGAAAATCCCCACGCGCCGGGACGCGAAACTTTGCCGTTTTGCAGAAGATAATCGTCGAACTGATGTTTTTGAAGCGGAATCTTAAAGTCGCCGCAAAGTTTTTTCAGACGTTCGTGACTTTCGCCGACCCATTCCGCGCCGAGTTCGCAGATCAAATCTTTATTCTGCGGCATCGAATAAGAAAAAACGCGCCCGCCGATTCTGTCCCGCGCTTCCAAAACCGTGACGTTCCAACCAGAGTTTTTCAATTTATAAGCTGCCGCCAAACCGGAAAATCCCGCGCCGATCACGACGCAGGATTTCCTTCGTTTTTGCGCGAAGACATTGCCCGATGAAACTGCAACTCCGACAGAAGCCGCACCGATTATTTTTAAAAACTCGCGTCTGTTCGTTTTATTCGGCATAGAATTTAAAACAATTTATTTAATTTTATTTTTTAAATTTGGTGGTTTTCAATTTTTCTTAAATTTCCGAAAAATTGTCATTAATAATAAAACGAAAAACGCCGGAATCCAAACCCAGACGATTTCGCTCAAAATAACACTTATACCTCTTTCACTGAAAAATTCTAAACCGATTGGAGAAACCTGAATCGGTCGCCACGGGAAAAAATATCTTTCGCCGCTAAACGGCGCAAACAATGCAACTCCCAAACCGCCGTCTGTGAACATATCGAAAAACGGGTGAGAAAATGTGGCGAGTGAAAAGTAAATTATGAGAAGGAAAATCGAAAATCCGGTGTTTAGAAATTTGTTGACAAGAAAAGCGACAAAACTTCCGAACAATAATGCGAAAACAATCGAATGTGTAAATCCACGATGCCCGAACATACTGCCGTAATTAATGCCGAATGAAAAACCGACGACATCAAAGTCGGGAACAATCGCGCATAAAGCCGTTAAAATCCAAAACCAAACGGAGACGGATTTTGAAACGGCGGCTTTTCCTGTTGCGGCGGCAAAGATTGCGTGTGAAAAAATGGTCGGCATCGGCAGAAAATTTTAAATTATTCTTACGGAATATTTGTTTTGTAAATTCGATGATTTCAAATAATTCCGGTGTTTTATGAACTCAAATTTATTCTTTGTTTAGTTAAGTTTTCAGCGATCATAAAATAATTTTGCCATTTAAATTTTATAAAGTGAAAATTAAATGATTTTCATTACATATTCGGTGTTGGAAATTTGATAGGTTTGATTAATTGAATTTTTGCGAATTTGCTCAACTTTCAGATGTTTTTTTATTTTAGAAATACTAACGGTTGGAAGAAAAATGCGCCCGTATTCTACAAACAGACGTTCGCGCAGTTCATTCATTTTTAAAGTTACGTGAGAACGTCTAGATAATATCAACGGGTTTAACGGCAAACTTCTTCGCTGTCAGCGACGAATCGCATTTGCCGAATTTGTTTGATTCCAATTTACTGCAAATTATTGTGCTTAAACAAATAAACTCTGTTGCGCTCAACTATTTACGACTTTTATAACATTTCAGGAATAAAATCCGTCGAGAGAAGTATTGAATAATTAAGATTTATTGATAAAAAAGGAGAAGATATTTTAAATAATTTTTTCTCTTATTTTCCAAAATCCAAACACTAAAACTGTCGTGCCGCTTACTCAGCGATGGTAAGCAAAGGTGCAGCTTAATCAAAACACAAAGCACGGCGTGAAAAATCACGGGCGGCTTAAGTATTCAAGGAGGATATATGTTCAATAGAAACAACACAAAAAAAACTTTTAATAAAAGCGGGAAAATTATGATTGCCGCTTTTTTTGTATTGGCGATGGTGGCGATTCAAATCGTTCCCGTGCCGCATACTATAGCGTCGGATCACATTGACGGACCGCAATTAGCCAACGACCACGCTTCGGATATAAACGATGTGTGGTTTTTTCTCGATCCGAACGATAATTCAAAAGTGGTAATGATTATGACGGTTAATCCGTTTTTAATTTCTTCGGAAATCATCGGTCAGGCAATTTTTGACCACAACATCCGATACCGATTCGAAATTGAAAATAGCGGCGATGCAACGCCGGACATTTTTATTGATGTGACTTTTGCACGCGGAGTCGGGCGTGAAACCGGACCGCAAGTCGCCACAATCTTGCCTTCGGTTGCAAATCCCCCGATAGAAACTCGTCCGAGATTTCCCCGCGAACGAGAGTTTACTGCGCTAACGAATATTCCGAGTCAGGGCGCGGATATTAATAACACCGAACCTCCTGCCTTAAATGTAACGACTGATCCGTTTAACGATATTAGTTTTTTCGCCGGCGTAACGGACGATCCGTTTTTCCTCGACAACACCGCCGCCAATCGCTTTGTTTTATCATCGGTTCGCAATCCCGGCAATCCCGACCGACAGGTTTTTGCCAATCGTGCCGGATTTAATGCGCCCGACGGTTCTGATCCGAATGCGGACAACCAAACTTCGGGACAACTTCCGGGTCAAGCGCGTAATCGAGGCTTAAATCAAGGTGCGGGACGTGATACATATTCTGGATTCAGCACGTTATTAATTGCAGTCGAACTTCCGGTTTCGCTGATAACCAGCGGACGCAACGAACTTGGCGTAAACGGTGTAACGCAACGTCGGGTAAATCAAACCGTCGGAACAGACGGGCAAGTCAGAGGTTCGGGTAATTACGTAACCGTTGACCGCGAAGGAGTTCCGCTCGTCAATAACGGACTGATTCCTCCGGCGCGAAAAGACGAATATAACGGCTCAACAACGCAGGACGATGCCAACGGCAAGTTTAGAGCCGACATTATCCAATCGTTGCGTAATTTCGGCACGGGCGATACTAATATCAATGCTATATTGAATATGATTCAGACGCGGGGTGACATTCTTCGACTGAGGACTGATGTGCCGAACTTCGGACCGGGCGGAGGCAACAACGCGAGCGGCGGACCTGCAAATATGGGAGGACGACGTTTACAGGACGACGTTGTTGACTCGACTTTTACGCTGATAAATAATGGTAATCCGTTAGGAGATTTTGTTGACCGCAATGATTTCGAGTTTGGTAATACGTTCCCGTTCGCCGCGCCGCAGGTGATGCCGAATCCGAACGGTATCAACAGCCGAGATACGAGAATAAGACTGTAGAAAATGAGTGTTTTCAACGGAAATCAAGATTTCCGGTAAGAAGATGATCAACAAAATAATGAGCAATGATGTAATGTAAAAACCTGCTGATTTGCTCATTATTGTTTAACTTGAAAGTGGTATTTTACCGAATAATTATTTTTATGCAGAAATTCAAAATTAATCACCTTTTTTGCGGTTTATCGGTAATAATTTTTTCCTTGACGACAATTAGCTGCGACTTGAACTCGCACGAATCAAATACGGTTGTCGTTGCGCCCGCTGCACCGATTGTGTCCGATGACAAATATAATGACGGCGCAATGCGTTTTCTCGAAGCAAAACTTGCAGATGATCCCGAAGATTTCAGCGCAAACAATAAGATTGCCGGACTTTTTCTGCAAAAATTACGCGAAACGGGCGATATTCAGTATCTCGATTTGGCAACACGCGCCGCACATCGTTCGCTCGATTCCGTGCCGGATGTAAGAAATCCCGGCGGAGTCGCCGCGCTCGCTTTAGCCGAATTTGCCTCGCACGAATTTGTTTCCGCCAAAGAACATTCACTCCGCCTGATTGAACTTGAACCTAATAAAAGCTATCCGCAGGGAATTTTGGGCGATGTTCTTATCGAGTTGGGCGAATACGGCGAAGCGGAAACGGCATATAAAAAAATCGCGCAGCTCGACGGCGCAATAAGTCACGGAAGTGAAACCAGATTCGCGCGTCTGGCTCAGTTAAAAGGTGACAACGCCGCCGCCCAGAGATATTTTGCAACCGCCTTAAAACTCGCGCTGAATTTATCCGCGCCGCCGCGTGAAACAGTCGCTTGGATTCGCTGGCAATTGGGCGAAACTGCTTTTTCGGTCGGCGATTACGAAACGGCGGAGAAACATTATCGTGATTCTCTGACGACGTTTCCCGATTATTATCGTTCAATCGCTTCATTAGGAAGAGTTCGCGCCGCGCAGAACGATTTAGACGGCGCAATCGAACAATATGAAAAAGTTACAAAAATTTTGCCCGATCCGAATTACGTCGCCGCGCTCGGCGATTTATTTAAACTTGCCGGACGCGAAGACGACGCGCAAATTCAATATGAATTAGTCGAACAAATCGGGAAATTGAGCGCGTTAAACGGCGCACTTTACAATCGTCAACTGGCACTTTTTTACGCCGATCACGACATCAAACAGGAAGAAGCATATAATCTGGCGGCGAAAGAATATGAAGTTCGAAAAGATATTTACGGCGCGGACGCTTTGGCTTGGACGGCGTTAAAAGCGGGGAAACTAAAAGAAGCGCAAGAGATGATGAAAGACGCTCTTCAATTGGGAACAAACGATGCCAAACTTTTTTATCACGCCGGAATGATTGAAAAAACTTTGGGAAACATAAAATCGGCAAAGGATTTTCTGAATAAAAGCCTTAAAATAAATCCGATGTTCGATTCTTTACAATCGAACAATTTGAAAAAGGCTTTACAGGAATTGAATTAAACTTTAGAGGAACAAAATAAAAGTTTTTATTTTGTTCCTCTAAGATTATTTTATTCGACATTAACAAAATCCGTTCCCGTTCGACCAAATGTTTCGGGATGATACATTTCTTCGGCTTTCGCAGGCGGAACAACGAATTGTCCGAGCGTTGTCGCACGCGCAACATACGAATAATTGTAAACGCCCGACCACAAAAGTGATGTGAACGCTTCGGCGCGTTCGTCGCGGAAATTCTGGTGTTCAAACCAATTTCTGCGCCACCAATAACTGCCGCCGTAGCTTCTCGAACTTAGTTCGACGACGGAATTTGCGCCGCTGCCGCCTGTGTCGGTTGGAATATTTTCCGTTACGGCGAGTTCAGGATTCAAGATTTCCAAACCTGCCGGAATCGGATCAACGAGCGCGACGTGATAACGTCTCGCCTGCGCGACCATCGTTAATCTGATGCGAACTCTCGCGCCCGCTTTGATCGTCCACGAACCGTCGGCGTTTTGTTTCACGTCGTCGGCGTTGTCAACCGCTTCGTAAGTCCGCAGAACCGTGAAACCGTAATCCGCCGGAGCGAGATTTAAGTTTTTCGGCGCGTATTTCATACCGATTCGGTAATAAAGTCTGCCCGCGCCTTGTTTATCCAAGATCAGATTCGACGTTCCGCCTTGATCGGTCAGATACGACATCGGAATTTCGAGCAAGTTGGAATCAACCGAACGCCCGATAAATTTCTGTTCGCCCGCGTAAGCACTTCCGAGCCAAACTTTCGTAACAAAATTCGGCGTAACTTTTTCGTAAGCCTGAAAATACTTGTCCAAAGCGAGCAGAATAAATACATTTTCCTGCGTGTTCGACCAGCGACCTTTCGTGCGATTGTCCAAAAGTCCGCGAACCAATTTCGGAATCAGATCATTATTCGGATCGGCTTTTAACAACGCTTCCAATAAAACGCCGTCGGCGCGGCGGTTGGAATACATAATCAGCCATTCGCCGTCGCCGTAATCGGTGTTAAATTGCGCGGTCGCGGCGGTTTCGCTCGTTCGATTCATCAAGAAACGCAAAATCTGCGCGATTTCCGTCTGCGAATTTTTGCTGTCAACCAAAACCGTCGTGATCCAACCCAACGCTTCAAACGGCATTTTCTCGATTGTCGCTTCGGCGAGCAATTTCTTAGCTTTTGCCGAATCGTTATCGCCCATCAAATTGCGGACGTAAAGCGCGTAAGCCGAGATCGTCCAGCGCACATTTTGCGGGTAATACGATTCGTAATGCTTTTCGATGTCCTTCAAATACGGCTTGACTTTATTTATCATATCGTCGGGAACATCGTAGCCTTTTTGTTTCGCCAAGATCAGCGCGTGAGCGGTGTGTGCCGTCACGAACGGGTATTTATAGCGTTCGCCGTCGCGTTTCCACAGACCGAAATAACCGTTTGAATTCTGACGCGACTGCAAAATTTTGATGTCTTTATCAAATCTCGCCTTGAGTTCCGCTTTCGTCGGCATTCCTTCGGCTTTGAACGCTTCGAGAACATCTTGCAGAGCGGCGATCGAGATCATCCGCGACGCGATCTGTTCGGTGCATTCAAATTTGTAATCGTAAAGATAGATAAACGCATCGGTCAATTCCTGTAATTGCGTCGAAGAAGTCGTAACTTCCAAACCGCCGAATTGCGGGAAAACATCGCCCGGAGTCTGCACTGTTTGAACGATTGCGCCGTCTTTGTCGGTCGTGCCGTAAGTCGCAAACGCTTCCGAAGTCGCCGGAGTCCAGACAGGCAGAGAAATTTCCGCCGCGTCATTGAATTTGCCCGAACTGACGGCGATTTGGAAACGCGCCGTCCCAGCCATATCAGCCGAAACAGGAAAACGAACTTCGGCGCGGTCGTTGGCTTTGATAACGACGCGCTTGCCGCTTTCGCCCGTAAGTTTAGCGTTCGTCGCACGCACCGCAACATCAACCGTCATATCTTTGTCGGTTTGATTTTGGACGACGACGGGAAGTTCGATTTTGTCGCCGAAATTCATAAATCGCGGCGCAGACGGACGCACCATTAAAGGCTGACGCGCCGTGATATTCGATTCGCCCTTGCCGAAACGCTTTCCGCCGTTGTCAACGGAAACCGCCGTTATTCGATAGCGCGTTAGATTATCGGGAAGTTTTATTTTAACCGTCGCATTTCCGCTGGAATCGGTCTTCACATTCGGCGCGAAAACGGCGAGTGCGTCGAAATTTTTGCGAAGATTGATTGGTGTATCTGCTTCGCCTGTCTTGTATTCAGTAACTTCTTGCCCGTCAAGCATTACACTTTGATCGGCGGCAGATTTTCTCATAGCTCTGCTTTCAGACATTACTGCCCCTGCCATTGCCGGCGAGGGCGGCGGCGGCGGCGGCGGCGGCGCATTTACATCTTCAGGATTTCCGAGCAAAATATCTTTCCGCAAATGATAATCGGTTACGCCTTCGCCGCGTTGGGCGTAAAACGTGCCGAGCGGATTTGAAATATCATAACCCGACAGCGCGAGAACGCTTTCGTCAACCACGACGACCGCGACTTCACTGTTTGCCACCGCGTTTCCGTTGTTGTCTTTAACATTTACCGTAACATTCGTTTCGCCGCCCGGCGCGAGAGTTTTGTCGGTCGGTTCGGCTGAAACGGTCAATTCACGCGACGCGGTCGAGATCGAAAGATTAATCTGTCCGCTCGCAAACGCCGGACGTTTCGCCAATTTTTCCTGCACTTCGCCTTTATCGTCAGTTCGCATCGCCGCGCCGACGAGATCAACCTGCGCGTAGATGTTCGGCAGATACGCTTCTTCGAGCGGAATTTTCAATGTGATCGAAGTGTCTTTGATCGTAAATCTTTCGGTTTTGACGATTCCTTCACGCCGCAAAGTCAGCACGCCTTCGGCATTTGAAAACGGTGCGAGAACGAGAATTTCCGCCGTTTCGCCCGCCGCGTATTCTTTTTTGCTCGGAATTAGTTGAACTTCTTCCATCTCCACGTTGCGTTTCGGTACGACTTTTCCGCCCGCAACCCAGATCGTAATTTCCGTTTCGTTAAACCGTTCGCGGTCGTCCATCACACGCGCCGTGATCTGATAACGCCCGCCTTCTTTCGCCGGAAACTTACATTTCACGGCATCGGCGGCGGATTTTACAATGCACGTCTGCTCGTCTAAAACGACTTCTTTCCAAGAACCTTTATCAAAACGCCAATCGCGCAAAACCGCTTTAACTTCAATATCGCGTCCCGCAACCAGATTGCCGTCAATGTCCGAAACTATCGAATCAACATCAATACTTTCGCCCTTTTGAACAAAATAACGCGAGATTTTCAACCCGACGTAAAGCGACGACGGGTGAACTAATAAATTTGTCGAACTCGACCAAGTTTGACGATTAACGTCCTGCACCGCCGCCGAAGCGTTGATGTTATAAGGTCGCGGCGGTTTGACGCTCTCGAAATCTATTTTCAGATTATGTTTGCCGTCCGCGCCCGTAATTCCTTTGAAACTTTGCGTGTTTTCCGCGCCGCGATAACCGCCGTAATCTCTCCACCACGGAACCCAAGTTCCGAATGTGTAATCGCCGCGATTCGGCGGCGTGTAATTCGTCGCCGTCGCCGAAACCGTCCAATTAACATCAGCATTTGCCAAACCGCCGCCCGCGAAATATTTCGCTTCGACTTCGACATTCGCCGATTCGCCGACAAAATACGGAGCTTCCGTTACATTTCGCGCCGTTACTTCAAATTCCGGTCGTCGAAATTCCTGAATCTGGAAGTTGTGCGAATATGTGTTGCCGTTAAGTTTTGAATTCGTCGAAAGCTGAATTGACGAATAACCGAGATTCACATTGTCGGGCGTTTTGAATTTGAAATCGAACGCGCCGAAAGCATTGAGATTCGCTTCGCCTTTTGCAATTTCATTCCCTTGCGAATCGCGCACGACATAATTCAAACCGTTCGCCGCATCACCCAAAGCCGCAACATCGCCGAGTTTTCCGGCGGTGATCTTTCTGATGTAGCCTTTGACCGCAACTTCCTCGTTCGGGCGATACATCTTGCGGTCGTCAAAGACGAACCAGCGCAGATAATCGCTTTCTTGTTTCTGAAACCAATTGCCGTTTTCCTGCCAGTAATAATCAGAATTTTCCGGCAAAAATGCGACATCGGTTCCTTTTTTGGCGATCAGAATATTCGGCTGATCGGCAGCTTTTTCCGGCAGAGGCAGACGCAAAATCCCGTTCGCGCCCGTCGTGTTTGACTGTGCCTCTTCGATCGTTTCGGCTTCAATCTCGTTTCCATTTTCATCTACGGAAGAAACTTCTTCCGGCGCGCTTTCGACAAAACTCCAAAGCCAATCAGTCCAACTCGCAAGCGAAAAATTCTGACTACTGTCTTCTGAATTCTGGCTACTGACCGCGTTTCCGTTCGGATAAATTCCGAGCAGAACGCCGCTGATCGGTTTTCCGGTTTTCAGTTCCGTCGCAAAACCGACGAGTTCCGTGTTGTCCACAAACGCATCAAGCCCGATGTTCGTCGCCTGCGCCCACGTTAAAATTCTCGTCCGGTCGTATTTGTCGCGTCTGACCGTCGGTTCGATGTCAATAATCACATTGCCGAAACCGCCGTTTAACGCCTTTGACAGATCAATCCGCGTTTCGACCATTTCGTCGGCGCGGTTTTCGATGTTGACCGTCTGATCGAATACCAATGTTCCCGACATCGGCGGCTTTTTCGTGCCGTCGTCATAGTTCATATAACGAATATATTGATTGAACTGATTCCAATCCGTCGGCGAAACTTTGTAAAGTTTCACTTTTATAGACGGTTGATTGGTCGAATAAACCGAATAAAAAGGCTTTGCCGTCGGATCAACGATGATCATTCGTCCGCCTTGCGAGTAAAGATTCGGTTCGGCTGAATCAACCTTGATCGTCGCCGTTACGGTTTTGCCCAAACTCTGCCCGAATTGATCTTTCAAACTGCCGTCAACCGTAATTTTGTAAGTCGTCCGACCTTTTTTGTAACCTTCAAAAATAATTCTGTTTCCGCTCGGATAGATCTTGAGATTCTCGACCGCAGGTTCGATCTTGACGATGTTTTCCGCAAAGCTCTGCGCGTCGAGCGGGTTGTTGAATTCCATCACCAGACTTTCAAACGGCGAACAGGTTTTATTGTTTTGCCAACCGCAGTAACCTTTGTTAAAAACGAGCGGACTGTAAGTTTGAAAATTAAACGCCTGCGCTTTTTCCGTCGTCAAAGGACCTTCGGCGGACGGCGTTCCTTTTTCAACCGAAACCGTAATCGTCGAAGCGGACGGCAGAGCGTTTTCCGTCAGACCATCGGAGTTGACAGCGCGAAACGCGAGCCAGCGATTCGGCTGAGTTTGTTTTATGTAATAAGACAAATTTGTCGAAGCATCAATTTCTTCCTGCGTCGCCAGACGAACCGGAATTTTCTTTCCCTTCGACGTTACCGAGATCGTCTTCAAAACAGCTTCGGGATTTATCGCCTGATCGAACGAAACGAACATCACCGCATCGCGTTTGACGATTTGACTGCTCGGAAGCATCTGTTCGATCTTCGGCGGCGGTGTCGTAAATGTCCAAACGACATCTTTCTGCAAAATCTGCCCGTTCGCGCCGCGCGTTCCGGCGGGAATTTTCGCCGTGAACTTCGTCGCCATCGGAAACCGCGTCTTCGTGTCGAACATCAGAGTTTTAGTTCCGAGCCAACGCCAATTTCCTTCGGGAAGCGGCGAAACTGTTACGGGAACGGTCTGCGCCGCTTGTTCCTGCGACGTTACGGCGACCATCGGCTGTGAAAACGTCACCGAAAGATCGGGCGCGAGCGAGACTTCGCCTTCGGGCGAATAACGAATAACTTCTAATATATCGCCGACGTTGATCTTCGGCGTTCCGCGCTGTTCATCTGACGGGAATTTAACGGGAATCTTTTCGCCCGTTTTCGGCGGCGGCAGACTTCCGGCGCGTTTTGCAAAGTCTTTTTTGTCGGCATCATCGGCTTTTATCTCCGGCAGACGCTTTAAAAGGTTTCCCGATTCGCTTTCCGTCAACGGATTTCCGCCCGCAGGCGGTGTTTTCTCGCGGTGTTCCGCGCCTTCAACGCCTTCCGAGAGGCGAAATTGCAGACCATCGGGCATATCATCCATATTTTTTTTCGTCGTCGTTTTCCCCGCGACGATCTGCGCTCTTGCCGGCATAATCGTGGGCGTAATCATCGCAAAATACATTATGCAAACCAGTAAAAAAGATGTAATTCTCTTCATAATCAAACGTTCCTGTTAAATATATTATTGAAAGCGCGTTTTCGCGGGGGAAGAAATTTTTCCGCGCCCTTATCTTACCGTAAAATCCGTTTTCAAACTAGCTTCTCAAAAGCCTTTTCGCTTTCTTGAACGATTCGAAAACCGCGACTTGCAGTTAAGTTCGGAGTTCCGCCTTCAGGCGGCTTTCCGTCGGCGAAGCTCGGCGGAAGAAAAGCCGCCTGAAGGCGGAACTCCAAACAAAAAAAAGCGTCCAATCAATCAAGATTAAACGCTTTTACACTAAAACTTATTGAAGTTTAATTCTTTTTCATCATCTCTTTCGGTTTTTTGAGTTTCGCCAGATTTTCGATAATGACCGAAGGTTCGGCGCGTTTCGTGTAATCGGGTTCGAGGAAGGCATAAGCTATCTCACCGTTTTGCTTAATGATATACGTCGCCGAAAGCGGCAAGTCCGGCGTTTCCGTGCCGTTTTGCTTGACGAGATCAACGCCGTAACCTTTGTATTTTTCGTTTGTTTCGTCCGAAAGCTGATAGACGATTTTGAATTTCCGCGCGAGATCGAGATTGTGATCGCTTAAAACTTTAAATGAAAGCTCATTTTTCTGCGAAACAGTCAACGAAGTGTCGGGATTTTCCACCGAGATCGCCACTAATTTCCCGCCGTTCTTTTCAATTTCGGTTAAATTCTTCTGCAAATTCTTCAAATACAGATTGCAATACGGACACCACGCGCCGCGGTAAAAGACGACGACCAGATTTCCGGTTTTCAGCAGTTCATCGCTTGAAACCATATCGCCTTTTTCGTCCGGCAACGTAAACGCGGGCATCTTCGCGCCGACATTTAACGCCGATTTCTGCGCGTCCTGCGCCGAAACGTATTTCATCAGCATCACATTCTTTTCCGTTTTCTCTTCGCCTTTATTAACGACATCCTGCGAAAACGAATTAACCGCCAACGCCAATATACACATACTGACCAATAAAATTGTTCTTTTCATAAAAAAATCCCGATCCTGTCAACTTATTTTGCGAACCGATCTAAACAACACTTGCTCCATTGCGGGAAAAATCTTTCGCATTATTTCAATTTTACTATAACAATTACAAAACCATTTATTCCACAGAAAAAATAACGGTTGGAAAAAATTCCGCATCATTCGTTGGCATTAAACGTCCGAAGACATTTGCCGCCGCCGAAATCTGCAAAATTCTTGTCGCTGATTTGAATTCGCATCCAAAACGACCAAGCCGAAGTCAAAAACCAAGACTAAGACGGAAAATCACGAACCAAGACCAAGACAAAGACAAAGTAAGCGGCGGGACTCGAACCTGCAATACACTTACCGTTTTTTAATTTGTGATCTTCCCGATAAGTTTGTTTTTGTACGAATTAATCGTTTGCTTTTACCAAAATTTGGTTGAATGCGTTTTCAAAAAAGCTATTTCAACCGCCCGAAAATTTTCACACCAACGCGCCGCTGAAATTCACGACAAAGTCGTAAATTCCTTGCAGAACGCCGGGAATGAGAATTTTCAAGTCCGCTGCTTCCCGCACTTTTTCCAAGCGTCGGGTTTCAAACGTGCCGCGCAGTTTTTCGTTGCGCTCACGTTTTTTCGTCTGCATTTCGTTAAATTCATCGAGCTTTTCGCGGAAATTCTTTTCCGCTTCGAGCGTTTTTTTCGTCAATTCATTTTTCAGACGCGCTTTGTAAAAATTCAGACGTTTTTCCAATTCGCGCCGTTCGTCGTGAAGCTCGTAAAACGCATTTTGCGCTTCCTGCGGCGTATAAACCGAGACGACTTCGGCGATGTGCGTTTTCGTCCCGCCTTTGCCGGAGTTTAATTCCTCGCGTTCGTAGCGCACGCCTTCAAAGCTGTTCTGCGCCAGACGGTCGAAGATTCCGTCGGGATGAATTTTCTTGCCCAGATGCGCGACTCGCGCTTCGAGCAGATAATATTCGGCGCGTTCTTCCAGCGTCCAACTCTGCAAAACCGTATTTTCCGTCACCGCATCGCGCACGGGCATTTCGTCTTCTTTCGTGTCGAATTTCTCGAATTCCTCGCCGTCTTCTTTAAAATCATCAAGCGGCGCAACTTTCAAATTATCAATCAAAGCATTTTTCGCTTTGATCGCTTCCATCAAATACGCCTTCAAACCGTAAAGTTCGCCGTCTTTCTTCGCAACTTCCGTCAGATTCTCGATTCTCTTCGGCATTTCGAGCGTAACTTTTTTGCCGTCGAGTTCAGTCGTTTTAATAAAACTCCCCGTCTGTGCGAGCAGGCGACCGACCGAATCGGCAATATCGCCTGCTTTTCCCGCCACCGAATTCGCATCGCTCATCGAAATTCCGCCGTCGCCGAAAAACACGAGATGATGTCCGATTTTTTCCTGAAGTTTTTCATTTAATGTGAGCATAAATTTTTTATTTTTTGCCCGCGAATAAACGCGAAAGAAACGAAAATTGATTAATCTAAATTATTATTTTTTCGTCCTTTTCGCGTTTATTCGCGGGCAAATATTCTTAAATTCTCCGCGCCTCGCGCCAGATTTTCGGGATTGACAAAAATTTCCGCAATTTCGTCGTATGAGCGCGCCGGAGAAATACATTATAGTCGAGTTTTTCGATCTCGTCCAAAATTCGCCCGTAAACACGCGACGCCAGCAAAACCGTAAACCGCGAATCTTTCGACAAAAGCGCGATTCCTTTTTCGCCTTCTGCGTAGTAATCTCGCGCGCGTTCGACTTCAAATTTCATCAAATTGCGGAAATTGTCATCAAAACGGTTTTCCAAAATCTGCCGTTCGGTTACATTAAACCGTTCCAAATCTTCTTTCGGCAAATAAATCCGCCCACGCGCCGCGTCTTCTTTGACATCGCGCAAGATGTTCGTGAGCTGCATTCCGATTCCCATTTTCTCGGCATATTCGAGCGCGATTTCATCCGAATAACCCAAAATCTCCGACGACATCAAACCGACCGTCGAAGCCACGCGGTAGCAGTAAACATAAAGCTCATCGAATGTTTCATAGCGTTTAATATGCGTGTCCATCAAAACCCCTTCGATAAGTTCAAGCGGAAGATTCTGCGGAATGTTGTAAGTTTGCAAAAGATCAGACCACGCGAGGAGAACTTTTTGTTGTTCATCGTTCGTCGTTCGTTGTTCGTCGTTTTTCTTCGCGCCTTCGCGCCTTTGCGCCTTTGCGGCAAAATAAATTTCTTCTAAATGCGTCTGCCAATTCTCAACCGCCCGAATCGCTAATGCTTCATTGTCGCTTTCGTCAATCTCATCATCAACGTGACGGCAAAAAGCATAAATCGGAAAAACCGCTTTCTGTTTAATCTTCGGCAAAAACGAAGCCGCAAAATAAAAACTCTTGGCGTGAAGTTTCGTAACGTTTTCGCAATAACGGTAAGCGCGTTCGATCTCGGAAATGTCAGGCGAATTTTCGTTCGGCATTGTTAAGACGATTGTTTCATTTTCGCCGGAATAAAATCAATTAAAGATAAATTAACTTTATTCTTCAAAAATTAACAACCTGTGATAGAAAACACAGCGACTTTCTTAACAAGTTTACCTTTTTCTGCTTCTGATGAAAGAAAGAGATTTTTATACTCAACATTATCGTGAAAATATAAATCAAGATAAAAATCCGGCTTTCCGTCATTGTCTAAATCACCAACCCAAACAAGGCTTCCCATGTAATCATCTTCACCAAAATATTTTAACGAATGAAGAGTTTGATTAATCTTACCGTCAGATAAAATTAGAGCAATAATTTTTTCACCCTTTTTATTGATTCCTTTTTTTACCTGGATTGAGAAATTATTTTCTCCAATACTGAATTTTTTACGAACGCCGATATTGAATTGAAAAAAATCATCATAATCTTCTCTGTCGTCGTCATCAAAGTAAAATAATGTTTTAATTTTTACTTCTTTAAGTTTCTTTGCATTTTTAAGAAGATAAACCGCTTGACTTTTTTCTCGGCTAAAAACGCTTTTACCTGTGTTTATTTTTCTTTCACCATCAACAATAGAATCGTGAACTCGTCTGACTTTTAATTTCGTGTTTTTAAGAAAAAAATCATTTCCTTTTTTGAAAAGCCCTAACCAAGTTTCGCCGGATTTTGCTTCTATTTCGTCCCCGTGAAAACCATCGCCCGTTTCTATAAGTCTTGTTTTGAATCTAGATTCATCTCTATTTTCCCAATCTTTATTTTCTTCAAGAATCTCAAGATTTTCTTTAGGAACTTTTGATTCTTCAACTATTTCAGACTTTGGCTCTGCCATAACTTTCGGAGATTCTTTTACGGATTCTTTTTGTGCTATTTGGTTTAATCTCGGAATTAAAAAATAAGCAGTAATTCCTAAAAAGAATGTTGATATAAAAACGCCGATAAATACTTTTTTTAAATTCATAACTTTTTCTCCAAATGTTGTTTGTAAATTTCTGTAGCTTTTATCGCAAGTTCCGCGTCAACCGTTACGCGAAAAGGATGTTTGGCGACGTAGATCGGGACTTTGACGATCTTTGCGCCGAGATTTTTTAAGATTTCGGCGATCTTTTCGTCGGGGAATTCTTCGTAACCGAAATTTTCGGCGGCGCGTTTGAATGCACCGCGCAGACGGTCGAGCGGGAGTTCGCGGTCAATCAATTCAAAACCTCTTTCCTGAAATTCGCCGAGCGCGAACAGGATTATCTTTTCCGCTTCGCCGCCGCTCGTTTTCGTTTCAAAAAGTGTCGGTTGATTTTTGTTTTCTTCTGTATTCATAACACGAGAATTTTAGCGATTTTAACACACACGCGAAAAGTTTTGACTGTTGCTTGCCACAGTCTTTACGGTTTTGTTCCACATTTTCGCCTAAATTTCGCGCAAATGTTAAACTGCAAAATTATTGCTATGAACGATGAACACAAAAAATACCGCATCGGACTCGGCGTTTCCGGCGGAATCGCGGCGTATAAAGCCATCGAAGTTCTGCGTCTTCTGCAAAAAGCGGACTGCGAAGTGCGCGTGGCGATGACGAAACACGCGACGGAATTTATTCAGCCTTTGACGTTTCGCGCGCTGACGGAAAGATACGTTTTGGTTGACGATTACGACGAAAGCAATCCCGATCCGATCGCGCATATAAATTTTTCGCAGGAAATCGATCTGCTACTGATCGTTCCGGCGACGGCGAATATTTTGGCGAAATTCGCAAACGGTGTCGCCGACGATTTTCTCTCGTCAACATATCTCGCATCAAACGCGCCCGTGATGATCGCGCCCGCGATGAACGTCACGATGTGGAATCATCCGGCGACTCAGAGAAATATCGAGCGGTTAAAAAACGACGGAGTTTATTTCGTCGAACCCGTTTCCGGTGAACTCGCGTGTAAAACGGTTGGAACGGGGAAACTTGAAGACGTGGAGAATATTGCGGCGCAGGTGCTTTCTCTTTTAGAAAGGGAGAAAGGGAGAAAGGGAGAAAGGGAGAAGGAAACTCAAGATTTAAGCGGCGAGAAAATCTTGATAACAGTTGGCGGAACACGTGAAGCGATTGATCCGGTAAGATTTATTTCAAATCATTCGTCAGGGAAAATGGGTTTTGCACTTGCGGAAGCGGCGCGCGACAGAGGTGCGGAAGTTACGGCAGTTTGCGGAATGACGGCGGTTAAGCCGCCTGAAAATATAAATGTCATTAAAGCAGTTTCCGCCGAAGAAATGTTTCAAGCTGTAATGAAAGAATTGCCGGATCAAACAATTTTCGTCGGCGCGGCGGCGGTTGCGGATTATCGTCCGAAAAATATCGTAACGGCGAAGATCAAAAAGGAAAATAAAGATTCGTTAAACCTCGAACTGGAAAAAACTTCGGACATTTTATCGAACGTCTCAAACAATCGGCACGACGGTTTGCTTGTCATAGGTTTTGCGGCGGAAACGAACGATGTTAAAAATTACGCGAAATCGAAAATGGCGAAGAAAAATCTCGATCTCGTCGTAGCAAACGACATCACGCAAGAAAGCGCGGGATTTAATAGTGATACGAATATCGCTACTATTTTTACGAAAAACAGCGATGAAGAAGTCGAAATTCCGCTGATGTCGAAGCGCGAAATGGCTGATCGGATTTTGGACGAAATTTTGAAGTTGAGAAAAAGAATTTAGCCACAGATTGACACGGATAAACATAGATTTTCCAAGATTTATCTATCTGAGTTTATCTGTGATAATCTGTGGCTAAGAGAAAAATGCACGAAGAAATTTCCAATTTATTTAACGACTTACGAGAGCAAATTCTTTATTTGCAGGAACTCGGCGTGGAAAATTTTGATGTCGAATTGCCGGAAGTTTTGCAAAGTCCAAAGTCGGATTTTGCACAACAAACTGCCGGAAGTAATATTCCGCGTGAAAAATTGGAAAGATTTGTGCCGTCGGAAGGTGAATTTGCGGAGACTTTGAAACAAGTTGCCGCGCCTTTGGCGAAAGCTGAAAATTCACAGGCGAAAAAAGCGCGGCGAAGTATGTTGGAGATGACGAAATTATCGAATCTGACGGATTTGCCGAAATCTGAACCGACGGATTATTCGGAAATTGAAATTCAAGAACAAGGAAGGGAAAATATTAAAATGGCGAAGAAACAAACGGAAGAAATGCCGTCATTATTTGGCGGCGATGAATTAAAACAAACTCTGCCCGAATCGGACGAAACGATCGAAGAAATCCGCGCCGACATCGGAAACTGCACGCGCTGTCCGCTCTGGGAAGGTCGGACGCAGATCGTTCATTCGACTGGAAATCGTCAAGCCGATCTGATGTTCGTCGGCGAAGCACCGGGCGCAGACGAAGACGCACAAGGCGAACCGTTCGTCGGACGCGCCGGACAGCTTTTGAACAAAATTATCGAAGCGATTGATATGAAACGCGAAGACGTTTTCATCGGCAACATCAACCGCTGCCGTCCGCCCGGAAATCGTGCGCCGACGATTCAGGAAGCAAACACCTGCAAGCCTTTTCTAATGCGCGAAATCGCCGTTGTGAAGCCCAAAGTCATCGTCGTGATGGGAAATACGGCGATGAAAAATCTGCTCGACACCAAAGAAGGAATCACCAAAATGCGCGGCGAATTCATTGATTATTTCGGCGTAAAAGTGATGCCGACTTTTCATCCGGCATATCTTCTGCGCGACCCGCGAAAGAAACGCGAAGTTTGGGAAGATATGAAGAAAGTTCGTGATGAATTAGAGAAATTGAAAGACTAAAATTATGAAAATCTTAGAATCTTACAGAAAAATTCTAAATGAAACTCGCTTCATTTCAAAAGTTTCAACTTTTGTTGTTGTAATACTTTTACTTTCCGAAATTTTTTTGAGCGTAAAATCTTATTTTTCATTATTTGAGCGTAAAATCTTATTTTTCATTAACTGAAGAACAATTTGCTACTTCTGCAAGTTGGGTCTGGAAAATGATTTTGATAGGTATTAGTTTCAAAGCCATAATTGCAATAATTTTTTCAGTAAGATTTGCATTCTTATTTTTTAGTAAAACTAAATTTATCTGGATTTCGCAGATTGTTTGGCTTTTCAGTTGGTTGCTAATTCTTTTCTTCAAATTTTTTACCACGAAATACTTATACGGTTCGTTCGACAAAACTGACAGATTTAGTTGTATGGATTGCTTTTATTACGATACATTTCTTGAAGCATCGGCTTTTTTGACCGTTATTCTGTTAGCTTACTTATTTTTTAGCCCGGTAAAACAAATTTTCATTTTTCTGTTTGCCTTGATGTCGAAAAATGATTCGTAACGGACAATAAATTAAAGTAAAATAGACTTTGAGGTATATTATGTTGACCGTAGTTAAAAACGAAGAAAATCCGGGAATGATTTTAATTCCGGCGGAAGAAATGGAAAAGCTCGGCATCAATGACGGCGATGAAGTGGAAATTTCAAAGGAAAACGGCGAAATAGTTTTGCGCCCAATACAAAGCGACAGGAAAAAAAGAATTTTAGAAGCCACGCGCGAAATTATCGAAGAACGCCGTTCGGCTTTGATCGAACTCGGAAAAGGACACGAATGAGCGATATTTTCTTTCCCGATTTCGACGAAGTTTTGTTGATTCACGCCGAAATTCTCAAAGAAACCGGCGGAAGCGAAGGTTTGCGCGACGCGAACGGTTTGGATTCCGCATTAAACGCGGCGGAAAATCGTTTTAATTACGAAACTAAAGATTTGGCAAAACTAGCTGCGACTTACGCTTACCATTTGTCGCAGGCGCACGCTTTTGTTGACGGAAATAAACGCATTGCGGCGGTTGTTGCGGAATTATTTTTGAAATTAAACGGCGTGAAATTAAACGCGACGAACGATGAAATCATCAAACTTTTTCTCGACATCGCCGCAGGCAACTTATCGCGTGGTGATGTGGAAGAAAAATTTGCCGAATGGATTAAGTAAATGCAAACAGATTTATTTAGCGGAAATTGGGAATTGAATCAGCCGAACGAAACGCTGGACGAGATAAAAAATGAAATGCTCGACAAAGCGCGGCAGATTCCTGATTTGAAAAACCGTGATTTTGTTTTTTCGCAAGGGGAAATTTCGGCGGAAGTTGCGATTGTCGGCGAATCGCCGGGACCGCCGGATGTTGATTCGGAACTGCCGTTTCAAGGTCCGACGGGCGATCTGCTGAACCGGATTTTGTCGTCGATCGGTCTGAGCCGCAAAAATGCGTATTTGACCAACATCGTCAAATACGTTTCCGCCGGAGATGAAATCACGCCGGAATTGATAAAATTTTTCGCGCCGTTCGTCTGGCGCGAACTCGCCGTCGTTCAGCCGAAGGTCGTGATTTTGCTGGGAAACACGGCGACAAAAGGTTTATTAAACACAAAACAGCCGATCTCGAAAGTGCGCGGCGAATTTAAAACCGTTGACGGCATTACTTTTATGCCGACGTTTAATCCGGCGTATCTTTTGCGCGACCCGACGAAGAAAAGGGAAGTTTGGGAAGATATGAAACAGGTGCGCGATTTCTTGGAAACGAAAAAATAAAAGATTTATTGCCCGCGAAAAGACGCGAAACAGCGCGAAAAGAAAAAAGTTTTTTGCCCGCGAAATACACGAAAATTACGAAAAATAAAAACTTATTCATTAAGAAATTTTCGTTTCTTTCGTGTATTTCGTGGGCAAATCTTTTCCGCATCTTCCGCGTGTTTCGCGGGAAAATTGTTTTTCAAGTAATATAAAACTGAATGAATTTGAAAAAAGAACTCGAAACGGCGATCGCAGCCGCACGAAAGGCGGGCGAAATTATTAACGAATTTTACGCGCTCGAAATTATTGCAGAGGAAAAATACGGCGTTGATAATTTTTCCGAACCTGTAACGATCGCCGACAGAACGGCGAGCAAAATCATTGTCGAAAAACTTGCCGAAGAGTTTCCCGAAGACGGAATTTTGTCCGAAGAAGAACCTGATTCGCGGCGAAGATTGTCGAAAAGCAGAGTTTGGATAATTGATCCGCTCGACGGAACGCGCGGGTTTATCAATAAAGACGGCGATTTCGCCGTGCAAATCGGTTTGGCGGTCGGCGGCGAAGCCGTTCTCGGAGTCGTATTTTTGCCAAATCAAAATATGCTTTATTACGCCGTGAAAGATGAAGGCGCGTTTTTTATTGAAAATGAAAATTCATCGAAAAAACTCGAAGTTTCGAGTAAAACAGATTTCAGCGAGATGATTCCGGCAATTTCGCGCAATCACAGAAGTCCGAAAATGTCGCGCATTTCGGCAGATTTTCATTTTAAAAAGGAAGTCCGGCGCGGTTCGGTCGGTTTGAAAATCGGTCTGCTCGCCCGTCAAATCTGTGATCTTTACGTTCATCTTTCACCGCGCACGAAATTTTGGGACACTTGCGCGCCGCAGATAATTTTAGAAGAAGCGGGCGGCAATTTGACCGATCTTTTCGGTTCGCGGATTCGATACGATATAAAAGATGTGCAGAATCACAACGGCGTTTTGGCAACTAACGGAGTTGCTCACGACAAAGCGGTCGCAAAATTGAGACCGCTTTTAACCGAGTTCGGGCGTTTGCGTGTGAAGGCAAAATCTATCTGAAAACATCAAAATTTTAGTAAAATAACGTCAGTTCGAGATAAGAATTAAGCTATAACCAAGTCTTTTCCTAGTTCAAGGCTTGGTTTCTTTTCTTGAAATGTGTAAGCGATCAACCCGGCGACGATGTTGCCGTAAAAGTTCCACACCGAACGATGTCGCGTATGCTCGACTTGTGAAATGTTCTTTAACTGGTCGTTGACCGATTCGATGATCGCTCGTTTTCTCAGCATCAGGCGATCAAAAAGCGGCATCAACTTGTTCTTCATATTCTTTCTGACCTTTGTTACCAGTTGAACATTGTGTTCGCCCAATAATTTACTCAACTCCTGTGAAATATAACCTTTATCGCCGAACAGTTTGCCCCACAACTGCTTGCTCATTTTCCCGACCGGCTTTCGGTCATCAACATTTCCCAAAGTGATTTGCCACGCCAACAACTCGCCGCGGTCGCTGATTATAAGATGTATCTTGAAGCCGTAAAACCACCCCGTCGAAGTCTTCCCGCGTTTTGCAATCTCCTTAAACACCTTGTTTTGCTTAATCCGTAAATTGTTACAGACGGCTATCTTAGTTGAATCCACAAATGAAATCCCCGAACACTTTCCCAATCTCATTTGCATAAACGCTCCGAGCAGAAGCAAAGCGTCGCGTTGGAGTTCGACGAACCGATTATAACTGAGCAGATCGGGAAACTCGCCCTTGTAGTAAACACCGATCATCGAATTATAAAACGTCTTCAAATTACGGAATCCAGACCTGTGAAAACAGATCAAAATAGTCATCACTTCCGAACGCGACATCTTCGACGGCTTAATTCGTTGACTCTTTCCGCTTTCTAACAACTGATGATTAAACTTCGGTTCAAACACTTTACAAAAATCGTCAACTTGGCAAAAAACTGTTAAGATATTCATTGAAAAACTCCTTTGGTTTGGTTTATTTGTTTCTAAACCTAAGTATATCTTACCTTTGGAGTTTTTCTTATCTCGAACTCACGTTAAAATAACCCGAATAATTATCAGTATTTTTTCGTTTTATAATTTTGATGAAAGATTTAAATATCCAGCGAAAAACTAGCGGATTATTTCAAAAATTGATTTTTCGTTGGAATTTACTAAAATAATTCGTCATAGTTTTTAGATATTTCAGCAATATCCAGAAAAACTTTCGCACAACCTTTTTCAATTAATTTTTCACGAGACCAACCTCCGCTTTCTACGCCGTAGATTTTTATTGCGGTTTTTGTTGCGGCTTCGGCATCGTAAGGCGTGTCGCCGACAATTATTACTTCTTCTTTTTCGATGTTTTTCAATTTATCGAAAGCGGCTTGAAAAATGTCGGGATCGGGTTTCGATTCTTCGGCATCATCGGATGAGGTTTCTTCTTCGAGCAGATCATCAATTTTCATCAGCTTTTTGTATTTTTCGAGTTCTTCATCGCCCGCCGAACTTGCGAGAACGATCTTTTTCCCGTCGCCTTTGATTTTTTCCAAAAGTTCGCGCAGTTTCGGAAATGTTTTTATTTCCGGTAGAAAATTTTCAAGAAAAATCTTTGTTCGATATTCGGTAAGATCGTCGCCAAAATCTACGATTTCATCTTTACTCAAATATTTTTCCAGTATTTTGTCCGCGCCCATTCCAATCAGGCGTTTTAATTCATCAAAAGTGACCTTTTTATCATATTTTGCAAATGCTTTTACAAAACTTTCGGCGTGTGCCGCATTGGAATCAATCAATGTTCCGTCAATATCGAAAATTATTGCTTTTATCATATATCTAATGTTTAACTTCTTTGGTATATTATCAATAAATTTATTGACAATCCGTATTTCAAGACACTATAATTTATAGAGTTTAAGCAAGTTTTCCAACCTGCACAAGTTACCAAAATCCCTGTAAAAGTTATGACAAACTCAAACGTAATCAAATGCTCAAATTGCAGCTTAGTCAATTTTTCCACCGCGCTTTTTTGCAAAAGGTGCAGAATGCCTTTTCATTCTACAGCGGAGAATAATCAGGGACAGACGGTTAATATCAATATAAATTTACAAAATCCGGTTGATAAAATAAACATAAATGCACCAGTTTTAGATCAAACAAATTTTCAACCGCAAACGCGGCATTTGGAATCACCGCCAAATCAGCAAAACGATTATCCTGAATCATATCAACCGCAAAATCAGACGGGATTTCATCAATGGCAGGAGATGAACGCGCAAATGAATCCGCCTCAACAAATGAACCCGCAAGCCTACAATCCGTCGTTTCCGCATCCTTATCAACAACCGTCAGGCGGAATTTACCGCCACGGGAAAGAAGTCGTCGTTCATAAAAACGCGATGATGCCCGAACGCTGCGTTAAATGTAACGAGCAGCTTTCCGGTTATAATGCAGGCGGCGGTTTTGTGCGGCAAAAATACCGCTGGCACAGTCCGCTTATTTATATCGCTTTGATAAGTCCTATAATTTACATAATTTTAGCGGCGGTCTTAAGCAAAAACGCAACTGTTGATATTCCGCTGTGCAGCAATCATCTGGAAAATAAAAACATCACTGGAAAAAAATTGCTCGTTTCCGGTGTCGGCTCTGTTTTCGCCATTTTTTTACTAGGTTCTTTGGGATATGCCGGAATGGCTTTTTTGATATTTTTCGCGGCAATTATCGGTTTGCCGTTAGCTTATACATATTTATATAAACCGCTCCAAGTCAGCAAAATCGAAAATGACTACGTTTATCTCAAAGGTGTGAGCGAAGAATATATTAGTCAATTACCATATTGTTAAACTTTTTTATTGAAAATCGTCGTTATTGATTTAAAAAATTCATTAACGGCGATTTTTTTAGTTTAAATTGCATTTGATTCAATTTGAAACTTGACACCAAACAATTTAATTCGCTATTTTAATAGTTCGCTTTCAATTATTTGAAGCGTTAAGGATAGTCAGTTAGCTCAGTGGTAGAGCACTACCTTGACACGGTAGGGGTCAACAGTTCAAATCTGTTACTGACTACCAAATACATTTTTTTGATAAGATGCTGGCAAAGAACTTTGCATTTACGACACGAACTACTACAACGCGCTAAACACGGCGCGTAATTCGGCGTTTTAAATTAATTAAACGCTAAGGCAAAGTCGCTCTTATCAAATCAAATCTTTTTAGTGGTAGTTGTTTGTTAATTTTTAATTTACCCGTTTTGATTTTATCAGAATTGATTTTGCCGGATTAATTTTCGACTGAATCCATTTTGACGGAGGATTATTTATTAACAAGAGTATGAGCGAATTAAATTTAAAATACGGAGAATACGAAAAAAGTATTCCTGCGCCCGTTTCGGTCGGCGACGCTTTGAAGGCGTTTGACCGCAATGCGGCGAAGAAATCCATCGCGGCGCGCATTAACGGCGAAGAATACGATCTCGACCGTGAACTCGCGGCGACGGACGAAGTTTTGTCTATCGAAGCGATTATGCCGGAGACGCGCGACGGTCTGGAAGTGATTCGTCATTCGACCGCGCACTTGCTCGCGGCGGCGGTTTTGGATTTGTTTCCGGGAACGAAGCTCGGTGTCGGTCCGGCGTTGATGGATGATCCGCGTTACGGTTTTTATTACGACGTGATCGCGCCCGAAACTTTGACGATTGACGATTTGCAGAAGATCGAAAAACGTATGCGCGAGATGGCGAAGCGGAATTTGAAATACCGCCGCGATGTCGTTAATAAAAACGCGATTTTAGATATTTTCAAAGAGCGCGACGAACCGCTCAAATGTGAACTTATCACCGAAAAGGTCGAAGGCGATTCAGCGACGATCTATTATATTGATGAATCGCCGTTTATTGATTTTTGTCTCGGACCGCACGTTCCGCACACGGGAAAAATCAAAGCGTTTAAACTGCTGGCGATTTCCGGCGCGTATTGGAAAGGCGACGCGGAACGCGAGCAGATGCAGAGAATTTACGGAACTGCGTTTGCGACTCAGGAAGAACTAGACGCTTGGACAAAGCAACGCGAAGAAGCGGAAAAACGCGATCACCGCAAGCTCGGCAAAGAACTCGACTTGTTTTCGATTCAGGACGAATACGGGCAAGGATTGATCTTGTGGCATCCGAAAGGCGGAATTATTCGGATGGAGATGGAAAATCTCTTGAAGGAAGAATTGCAGAAACGCGGTTACAGTTTTGTTTTCACGCCGCACATCGCCAAGCGCGAACTCTGGCAAGTTTCCGGTCACGAAGAAAATTATTCGGATTCGATGTTTTCGCCGACGACGATCGAAGGCACGGAATTTCGTCTGAAACCGATGAATTGTCCGTTTCATATCGGAATTTATAAATCGAATCAGCGAAGTTACAGAGATTTGCCGCAGAGATATTCGGAACTCGGAACAGTCTATCGCGCCGAACTTTCTGGAACTTTGCACGGAATGATGCGCGTTCGCGGATTTACCGTTGACGACGCGCATTTATTCGTTCGCCCCGATCAAGTGCGCGAAGAAGTCGCCGATTGTCTTGATTTTGCGCTCAAAGTTTTCGATACTTACGGCTTTAAAAAAGTAAATTTTGAACTTTCCGTGCGCGGCGGTGCTGAAAACAAAGGTTATCTCGGCGCAGATGAAGATTGGGAAAATGCTGAAAATTCGCTGGCGAACGCGCTCAAGGAATTCGGTATTTCATACGAGAGAATCGAAGGCGAAGCGGCGTTTTACGGTCCGAAAATTGATATTAAGATCGAAGACGCGATCGGTAGAATCTGGCAATTGGGAACGATTCAGCTCGATTTTAATTTGCCGGAAAGATTCGACATTGATTACACGGGCGAAGACGGCGCGAAGCATCGTCCGGTGATGATTCACCGCGCGTTATTCGGTTCGATCGAGAGATTTTTCGGAATTCTCGTCGAAGAATATGCCGGAGCGTTTCCGTTTTGGCTCGCGCCGGTGCAAATTACGGTTTTGCCGATCACGGACAGAATTAACGATTACGCCGAAGAAGTTGCGAAAGAATTGACACAAGCGGGTTTTAGAGTTGAAAGAAACCTGAAATCTGATAAAATCGGTTCCAAGATACGCGAGGCGCAATTGCAGAAAATTCCTTTTATGATCGTTTTAGGCGATGTCGAAAAGGAAAGCGGCGAAATAACGGTCCGCGAAAGATCGCAAGGCGACATCGGAACGATGAAGTTAGCGGATTTTATAAAAATCGCCGAAAAGTTAAAATCAACACGAGCGGCTTCTTACGAGAAAGCCGAATCTGAATAAAAAACATTTATGGTAACAAAATTGGAGGTTTCATATCGTTAGAAGAAAGAAGAATTATCGTCCGCGTCAGAGAGGACCGCAGCACCGCACAAATGAGCGCATCCGCGTTCCGGCAGTTCGCGTTATTGACGAAGACGGCGAACAGGTCGGCGTGATGGATTCGCGCGATGCCGTTCGGATGGCTCGCGAACAGGGCAAAGATTTGGTCGAAATCGCACCGCAGGCGAAACCGCCCGTCTGCCGCATTATAGATTACGGAAAGTTTATCTATGAAGAAAAGAAAAAAGCGGCGGAAGTAAAGAAAAAGCAGACGACCGTGCAGGTCAAAGAGATCAAATTCCGTCCGGCGACCGACGACCACGATTACGGTTATCGTATGGAACGCGCCCGCGGTTGGATCGAAGACGGCGACAAAGTTCGCGCGACGATTGCTTTTCGCGGTCGCGAAATGACGCACAGGGAACTCGGCGCGGCGATCTTAAAAAAATTGGAAGACGATTTGAAGGACATCGCCGACATTGAAGTCAGACCGAAAATGGAAGGTTATCAGATGTTCTCTATTTTCGTTCCGAAGAAAACACAGTAAATTGCATTTGCTTTTGGCACTTTGCGCTTTGTAGAAAATTTGATTTCTCACAAAGAGCCAAGAGCGAAGAGCCAAATAATAAGGAGTATATTATGCCAAAACTAAAAACACATAAAGGCGCGGCAAAGCGTTTCAGATTTACAGCAACAGGTAAAATCAAACGCGGGAAATCGCACGCCCGTCACATTTTGACGAAAAAATCAACAAAGCGTAAACGTAAGTTAGATATTGATACATATGTCTCGGAAGGCGATCAAAAGCGTGTCGAACGGATGTTGCCGTACGGAAGAAAATAACGGATGAAGGCACAAGGATGAAGGATGAAATAAAATTAAATCCAAAATCCAAAATCTAAAATCCAAAATCGAAATAGGAGTGAAAAATGCCAAGAGTTAAACGTGGAAATAAGCGTGTTCAGAAGCGCAAAAAGATATTAGCACAGGCTAAAGGATATTACCTGACTAAATCGAAACTGTATCGTTCCGCCAAGGAATCGGTGGAAAAAGCCTTACAGTATGGTTATGTCGGACGAAAACGCAAAAAGCGTGATTTTCGGCGGTTGTGGATCGTCAGAATCAACGCGGCGTGCCGCATCAACGGAATGAAATATTCGCAGTTTATGCACGGTCTGAAATTAGCCGAAATCGAATTAGACAGAAAAGTTCTCGCCGATATGGCGGTCAAACAACCGGAAGCGTTCGCCGCTTTAGCCGGACAAGCCAAAGATGCGGTTGATAATAATCAGCAGCAAGCGGCAGTTTAATTTAAAATTAATTTTTTATAAAAAAGGAGTTTTTACTCCTTTTTTTATTTTAAATTAAAAAATGTTTCGGGATTTTTCAATGAAACCGACTAATTGATAAACCGCTTTTGAGCGTGAAATTTATGAAGTAATTCTTCCAGAAAACCTTCGTAAGTAAAATTATTCGGGTCATAATTCGGTTTGAGTTTGAACATAATCGGAAGTGCGATGCGCCACGCCATCCAGAGCCTCTGTTTTTCGGTTAAATCCCAACGGCGACGTAAAAAAGATTCGACAACTTCAATTTCTTCCTCTTTTAGTGAAACGACATTTGCCTGAAATGCAGTTTGTTTTTGGACGCGCCGGAAAGCGGCATCGGAAATTTTGTTGGAAAATGTTTCGTTAAATGTCGGTGCTTCATCTATCCGTTCACGGATGACGACCGTTCCGGCGAACATATCGCCGATTCTCTGATCGCGTTTATTGAGAAATATCATCACCAAACCGATTGAATAAACCGGCAAGACGAAACCCGGAATTGCGTCGAAAATTCTGAGCAAATTTCTCGCTAACGCTTCCCAAAGAGTCAAAGGTCTGCCGTCTTCTCGAATAACGCGCAGTTTCATAAAGCGTTTGCCCGGCGTTTGTCCGTTCCAAAGCCATTCAAAAACGGCAAAATATCCGGCAAATAATGTAAAAACGACAATAATTAAAATGGCAATCGTCCATTTTGAAGTATCGGCAAAAATATTTTCCATTGATTCGCCACTAAAATTAACTCCCGAAATGTAAAGAAAAATCCAGGCGATTAAAAAAATAGAAAGATATTGAATAAAATGGTCAATCGCCACCGCGAGAAAACGATTTCCGATAGAAGCCAAAGCAAACGACAATTGAACACGTTCGGGTGTTTCAATTATTAAAGTTTCTTCGGTTTCGATAAAGTTTGACATTTGAGAATTTATGACTTTTTGCCGATGTAATAGTTGAAGATAACATTTTCACTACTATTTTTAAGAAGTGAGCAATAATATTTTAAAGTTTTGTATCAGCGTTTTAAAAAATCACTCAGAAATATACCTTTCTTGATTAAATTTCCCACAAAATTCAGATTTTCGACCGAGTTTGTCAAACTAAAAGTCTGAGTGTTAGGCGTAAAACTATATCTGAAATTAAAAATCTGAACATTATAGGAACTTCCGACTTCGACATCTTCAAAAATAAATCTGCCTTTTCCGTCTGACTGCGTGTAAAACTGTTCGCCGGTGCTTAAACATTTCAAGATAACGAGCGAGGACGGAATCGGATTGCCGTTTGACTGATTAATTCGACCTTCGATTGATACAGGACTGGCGGAAGTTCCGAGCGGTTTCAAGCTGATTCCGCCCAACGCCCAATTTGCAGCATTGTTAAGCGTCCAATTAGTTGTCGTCGAAGTTCCGTTTGCAGATTTCGTGCTTCCTGCGCCTATATCCTGAGTAAATGAAAAAAACGCGCGACCGTTCCAACGCGAAGTTTGCAAAGGATTTGCCAAACCTGCGTTAAAATCAGCCGCTAAAACATCCAAAACTAAATCATTTACTCCGGTCGTTACGGTTACGGAAGGATTGGCATTGCTTCCCGTCGCCGGAAAAATCGCGCCTGTTGGTGAAGTCATCTGATCTACACCAAAAAAGGAAATCGCACCAACCACTGTATAATCGCCTCCGGTCGGTTGGTTTACAATTACATCGGCAGTTGTCGCAGGCGGATTTGTCAGACGGAAAATTTCTACCGAATCACAGAAATTCGCAGATACGACGGCGCGGAGATTTGTGGATTGAGTTGTCAATCGCTCGAAAGTATTTCCATTAAATGTTACGCTCGTTACCGAACCTGTCACTGGAAGCGGAACTGCACACGAAGTTCCGGGAGTTGCCGGAATTCGATAATTAGAAACGCCGACATATAAAACTCTCGTAATTCCCGAAATCGTATGAGAAACGCTAATCGGCATATTTCTTACACCGCCGGTCGCAAAATTGCCGGTGTTGGTAACATTTTCAAAAGTAATTTGTGCCTTAATTTCTCCGGCAAAAAAAACAAAACAAAATAAAATAATCGTATTTACAAAAATTTTATCAAATATTTTCATCTGGTTAACTCCTGAAACAGACGCTGCGTTTTCGGGGCAGGCGCAACGCCGAGTTCTTTTTTCAGTAACTCTTTGAGGGTGTCGAACTGTTCCTTGATTTTTGCCCGTTTGCCTTGCGCGGCAAAAACTTGCATTATAAATCGGTGCGCGTCTTCACGATACGGATCGGTTTGTAAAATCTCGCCGGCATATTTTATTGCATTTGACCATTTTTTTTCACCGATAGCAAGTTTTGCGAGTGCGCTTAAAACTCTCGAATGTTGTTCGGCGTAAAATGGTCTTCTTTCTTCCGCCCAATCGTCGTAAACGCCCGCTATATATTCGCCGCGATAAAGTTCGTTTGCCTTTTCCAGATTTATTCTGAAATTTTCCGTGTCGTCGTTTTCCTTCGCAGTTTCGGCTTCGGCGATTGCGTTTTCAAATTCTTCAGTGTCAATCGAATAACTAAGTTCAGGATTTAATTGATACGCGCCGTCGCGGAATTTTATAAAATTCTGTTTGAAAGATTGCCGCGAATTCAACGCTTTGCGAATATGAGAAATCGTCGGGTGAAAATTTTTCTCGACCGTTTCCGAATCTTCATCAGTCCAGAACAACTCGATCAAAACGTCTTTTTCAACGCGTCGGTGCGGACTTGCGGCGATATAACAAAAAATATCGCGGGCGCGTTTCGTCGTCCACGCATCGGGCGCAAATTGTTTTGAAACATCACGGTAAATTTCGACGAAACCGAAAGTTTTAACAGTCAGATCAGTAACTTTTTCGTCTCGTTCGACAATTTGAATCGTCTGAACGACGGTTTTCGGTTTGTCCGAAATTTCGTTTCGCAGATCGAGCGGCAATTTATCCAAAACGTCTTCGTCGCAGAACATCTGCGGATTATTCTCAGCTTCTTTTTTTAGCCAGAATTCGTAATCAAAACGCGCCGTCAAATCCAACGCTCTCTGCAAAGCCGGAAGCATTTTCTTTTTATTTCCGAGCGCAAAATGCGTTTCAGCTAATAATAACGCCGCGTTTGCTTCGTCGTAATTGAGATTATTTTCCTGAAAAATGCTTTGAATTCCTTCGATCTCTTTCGCCAGATTTTCCATTTCGCCCAACGCCAGACGAACTTTGCACAAACCGAGTTCGACCGATTTTTCGCCGAGTTCATTGCCCAATTTTTTCCGCGCTTCAAGCAGATTTTCCAGCAAACCGCGAGCTTTGACCGCATCGCCGCGCATCAAATAAAATTTGGCGCGTTCTTCTTCAATTTCACGTGTCGCAATATTTACATTCGCGTCATCATAAGCCTTAAGCGCACGTTCGTAAAATTCCGTCGCGTGCGGAAAATCTTTTTTATCGCGGTAAAAATCCGCAAACGCTTCAAAAATCTCACCGCGCAAGGAATTGAGATTGTAAAGCTGACAAAGTTCAAGCGCACGATTCAGATGTTTTTCAGCTTCATCAAATTCGCCTCGGTAAAGATAAAGCCGCCCGACATTTAGATGTCCGATTGCTTCCTGCGGAACGGGTTTTCCGGTTTCATCATCGCGGAAAATTCTTTTGAACCAGCGAAGTGCTTCACTAAAATCTCCGCGAAATCCGGCGGGCAGAGCGAGATTGTGCGTTATAAGGCGCGTAAAATGCTCATTCGATTGCTTTTCCGCCAATTCAAGCGCGTAACGAAATTGCTGCTCGGCGTTCGTCCACGCGCCTTGCGCGATCAAACAAAGTCCGTGCGTGTTGGCGCATTTCAGGTAAGTTTCGGTGTTTTTATCTACCAATTTTTCGGCGCGTTCGAGATATTCAAACGCTTCCACACAATTTCCTTTTCGCCGCGAAAGACTCGCCAGCGAATGCAACGCTTCGGCTTCTCCCACCGCGTCTTTATTAGTATGAAGTTGCTTGACTGCGCGTTGAAGTAAATTTGTGGATTTGCTCAATTCGCCTTGCAGACGCGCGACTTCGGCTTTGTGAAAAAGTGCGCGCGGATGCTTTTCGAGAAATTCGAGCGGGATTTTATCGGCAAAAATTCCGAGTGAAATAAACGCGCCCGATGCAATCCATTCGCCGCCGTTTTCTGCAATAATTTCGGCGGCTTTATCGTAATTATCTGCTTTCAAAAGATGCGGCAGGGCTTTGTCCCATTGGTTATTGTCAGTGAAAAAACCGGCAATTCTGGTTCTTTCATACGCCAATTTTTCGCGTCCGATCTCGGTTCGCATACGGCGTTCGAGAAAATCACGAAAAAGCGGGTGAAGACGATATTCTTCTGCATCGTGGGTGTCGCCGACAGCAGTTAAAAAAATATTTTTATCAACAAGTTTGGGCAAAACCGCCGAATAACGCGCATCAGGGAAAAGTCTCGAACAGACATCGAGCGGCAAAGTTTCCAAAAGCGAAAGATCAAGCAGTAGTTTCTGAACATCTTCGGGTTCGCGCGAGAAAACTTCTTCAGCAAAATAATCGAAAATATCTTTTTCCGATTGCGCGAGAATATTTTGAAGATCAGGCGAACTATTCTCGGAATGCGAATAAATTTCCTGATCGGCGGCTTGCCGGACGATCTGCAAAGCCGTGATCCAACCGTGAGTTCGCTCGCGGTATTCGGCGATTTCTTCGTCCTTTAACTCGACATTCAGAGTCTTGCGAAAAAGATCACGCACTTCGTCGTCGGTAAAAAGCAGTTCTTCGCGCGGAATCACGAGCGCGGCGGATTGCGTCCGCCGCCGCATAATCGCCAGCGGCGGCAGATCGCGCGTCGTGATAATAATGTGAATCATATCAGCCGCGTATTGCAGAATTCGATCAACTAATTTATGAACGACCGTTTCGCGCCCGATGTGATGATAATCGTCTAAAACTAATATGAAAGGCTGTTCGAGTTGTTCAAAAATTTCATTTAACAGCAGGTCAACCGCGCGTTCGGGAAATTTTACGAGTTCTTCGTCGGCTTCGCTCAAATAAGGCAGAATCGTGTCGCCGAAATCGGGCGTGAATTTTTTGATTCCGTTTGTAATGTAACCGAGAAAAACAAACGGATCGGCATCGGTGTGATCGAGCTGATACCAGACTGATTCGCGGTTTTGATTGCGGACAAAATCCGCGACGAGCGTAGTTTTACCGCAACCGGCATCAGCGGCAACCATCGTTACCGGCGCGTCAATATTTGATTTTAATTTTTCCGTTAAACGCGGACGCTGTAAAAATTCGGCAACTTCACGAGGCGGGAGAAGTTTTGTCCGCAGAAAAAAATTCGGTTTCGACATTATTTGTGCTTTTATTTTTCGGTCGTCTGTCCGAAAATAATTATCTCATATATAAATGATTTTTCTGAAATATGTCCAAAAGTCCTTAAATATCAACCAATTAAAAATATTTTTGCTGCCAGTTTTTGAAATAAACCGTTTTTTACACATTTTTCATCATTTAAGGGTTTTGATTTCAGCAAATTATTTGAGATTATCTGTTATCGTTTATCCGCCGTGTGAGTTGGGTAAACGACAAAGATTGTAAAAACACAGCCGATTTTATTTTTCTTTACTGAAGATAATAGTTGAAAAAACATTGTTGGCAAACTACAATCAAAGATGGAAAAGAAAAGCGTAAAATGCGCTTATGAACAACTCGTGTTATAAAACTTTCATCATAAAGCGCGATAGGAAATCGTTTGATGAAAGTTAATTTTTTGGAGGCTATCAATTGAGTTCAAAAGCAAAACAAGTTTTATTATGGTTAATGATTATTTCGACCGCACTGCTGATCGTCTATTTTTTAAATGGACGGCAAGCCGACGCGCCGAAAGAATTAACTCTTGACCAATCAATTACTCGTATTAAGGACAAACAAATAAAGGAAGGCGCATTTAAAGCCGGACAAGTTGAATGGACTGATGTTTCGGGTAATAAATTTTTCACTACATTTGGAAGTGATGCTACACAAGCCGCTTTAATTAAAGAAATAAATACGGCAAATGAAACAAATCCAAATCCGATTACTTATAAAGAAGAATCGCAATCGAGTGGACTTTTTTGGTTGGTTTTATTTAACGCCTTGCCGCTGTTGCTGATTTTCGGCTTTATGGCTTTCGCTTTGCGGCAAATGCAAGCCGGCGGAAACAAGGCTTTGAGTTTCGGCAAATCGAAAGCGAAATTGCTCAACAACACGCAAAAGCGCGTTACATTTAAAGATGTCGCCGGAGTCGAAGAAGCGAAAGAAGAACTCGAAGAGATTATCGAATTCTTGAAAGACCCGCAAAAATTTCAAAAACTCGGCGGAAAAATTCCGAAAGGCGTTTTGATGGTCGGACCTCCGGGAACGGGCAAAACACTTTTGGCGAAAGCAGTTGCGGGCGAAGCGAACGTTCCGTTTTTCTCAATCTCAGGTTCGGATTTCGTCGAAATGTTCGTCGGAGTCGGCGCATCGCGCGTTCGAGATCTTTTCGAGCAAGGAAAGAAAAACGCTCCGTGTATCATTTTTATTGACGAAATTGATGCCGTCGGTCGTCATCGCGGCGCAGGTTTGGGCGGCGGACACGATGAGCGCGAACAAACTCTTAATCAATTGCTCGTCGAAATGGACGGTTTTGAGTCGAACGAAGGCGTTATTTTAATGGCTTCGACGAACAGACCGGACGTTCTCGATCCTGCTTTATTGCGTCCGGGAAGATTTGACCGTCGCGTCGTCGTCGGTCGTCCCGATGTCAAAGGACGCGAAGGAATTCTTAAAGTTCACACACGTAAAATTCCTTTGGACGAAAATGTTGACATCAATATTATCGCTCGCGGAACACCCGGATTTACGGGCGCAGATTTGGCAAATATCGTCAACGAAGCCGCGTTGAATGCGGCGCGATTTAACAAAAAAGTCGTGATGATGTCGGATTTCGAGATAGCCAAAGACAAAGTGATGATGGGCGCGGAACGCAAAAGTATGGTTTTGTCCGACGAGGAAAAGAAACTTACCGCGTATCACGAAGCCGGACACACGCTTGTCGGGCTCAAAGTTCCGCAAGCCGATCCGGTTCACAAAGTTTCGATCATTCCGCGTGGAATGGCACTCGGCGTTACGATGCAACTTCCTGAGGCGGATCGTCATTCGCACACGAAAGAATATTTGATGAGTCAAATTTCCATCCTGATGGGCGGACGAATTGCCGAAGAAATTTATTTCGGCGACGAAAACGTAACGACCGGCGCGTCAAACGACATCGAGCGTGCGTCAGCACTTGCCCGCGCGATGGTTTGCGAATATGGAATGAGTTCGCTCGGACCGCTGACTTTCGGTAAAAAGGAAGAACAAATCTTCCTTGGACGCGAGATCAATCAACATCGTGATTATTCGGAAGATACGGCGATTGCTATTGATATTGAAGTCAAAAAAATCATCGCCGATATGTATGACCGCGCAAAGCGTATCATCACTGAAAACAGTGAAGCGATGGTCAGATTGAGCGAAACGCTGATTCAATATGAAACGCTCGACAGCGTTCAAATTCGCCGGGTTGTCGCCGGACTTCCGCTTGATGATGAAGGCGGAACGCCGACAGATGACGACGGAGGAAATAAATCGGCTATTGACGAGAAAAAGAAACCGTTCAAAAATCCGCTCATCCCGCCGATTACCGGAAATAATCCGGCGACGGCTTAATACAACACACAAAATAAAGGGCGCAAATCGAATTTTTCCAAATTCGATTTGCGCCTTTTATTTTGTGAAACTTAATTTGAAAAGGAATATCTTTCCAAAAATATCTGGAAAAATGATTTTTACTGCATATAATTTACTGTTCTGACTACAACACAAATTACATTTATTACCGAAATCCCAAAGTCTAGAATCGTCGGGTAAAATTATTGATTGATCAATTTAAGCGTTAATTTCAATTAAGAATGTGAATACAAAGGTTGAAAATCAAACGTCGTCTATCTTGACGATACGAGCCAGTAAGCGCGAATTAATATCTTTAAAAACAGATGTTAAAATCAAATTTCGGGATAGCCGGACAGTTATTTAGATTGCTCTTACAATCTTGCCGACAAAATGAATGTCGTTCCGTTCGGGTTGTCAACTGTTATGTTATCAACGAACGTTATTTCAATTCCTGATTCGCATTAAGTTTATTCTAGCAAGCGGCGAACTAAATTTTTTATGATTATATGACAGCGTGATTAAAGTCAATTTGATTTCATTAAGGCATCGAAAATTACAACTTATTTATTAATGATAAGCGATGTCGCCGTATTTAATGGCTTCAAACATTCCTTATGAATATTCTCACATTACGAGATTTAGGCTGCAAATATAATATTGAGTATCACTTAAATAAAAATTGAAATTCTTATATTGAACTCACGCTAAATTTAAAAAGGACATTTAAATGTAAAAAAAGCGCGAAAGTTTTTAATACTTTCGCGCTTTTTTGATTGATTTTAGGTTTAACCTTTATTAGTTGATACTAGTAAAGTTTAACCCGACCAAATTATCAATTAGATTGACAACTTGCGATTCAAATCTGTAACGCTTGGAAATAACCGTTATTGTTACAGTTTGTCCCGCTTCAACATCTCCAATACTAAAGTAACCAAACGAATTCGTTCGCGCTGTTCGTGTGTTACCTGCTTGGTCGGTCAGTTGAACAACTGCGCCAGCCAAACCTGTCTCTTTTGATGTCAAAACTTGTCCGCTAATCGAAACGCCAGCCGCCGTCGGTGCGGCAATTGTGATTGATCCTCCCGTATAAGTCGGCTGAGTTATCGGAGCGTCCGGATCAACTCCTGTTGCCCTCTGCTGTGCCGGAGCATTTGTGAAGGTGATCGGTGTCGGTCCTGATTCGGCGTTTGTCGCTACTGTAAAAGTAACATTGACGAGAATAATATTATTACCCGCTGCAATTGCGCCGCCGGGAAATTCGGTGACGGAAAAACCGATCTGACCGGCTGTGGAAGTATTGGCTACAACATCTCCGCCTGCGTTACCAATAGCTACTTGCGGATTAGTCAATCTGGTCGAATCATACAAGAGACTGAAAGTATAGCCTACTTCATTGCCGACCGTATCAACTCGAACCGGAACTACTAAAGTTGAACTGCGACTCGTGTTTTGCGAGTCAACCCGTAATGCCGCCGGTGCCGCAAAAGCTTTTTGGGCAGAAAACGACTGCATTCCGAACGGAAGTTCAGTTTTCTTGTTGATCTCTTTGGACTCAGCAGAACTTAGAGCGGAAAGAGTCGGACCGCCTGCTATTTGAATTGCATCGGTGCCAAATGAATAACGCCGCGCTTGCTGGACATCATCGCCGTTAATAACTCCGTTGCCGGAACTGCTTCGCGGCGAACAGTCGGCGCGTTGAAATTCGAATGGACGATAAGGAAGACCCATTCCGACGCTGAAATTACGAATTTGCTGAACATCATCTGCATTAACAATTTCGTCGCCGTTCGGTCGTGTTGTCACATCGCCTTCATACTGCGGGTAAACCTGGCAGCCACGTTCAACCGGTCCGCTCAGACTCAATGTATAGTTTTGTCCGATTGCGGTTCCGGCGGTTACTTCGTGGACGACAACTGTAAATTGTTGTCCGGCAACAACATTAAATGAATAAGTCGAAGTTGTACCGGAAGTTCCCGGATCAGCCAGATAATTTGTTCGGATCGAAGTCGGATTGTAAGTTCCGTTATAAGCAGCAGTATAAAGTAACGCATTCTCTGTATCTAAAGTAACAGTTATACAGCCTGCCGCAGATGCCGTGAAAGTATAAGCATCATAACGTCTTCCGGTTGTAGAATCCTGCAATGCAGGTGTAGCTTTGGGAGTTGTACAACTGCTTGCTCCATTGGCTCGAGCCAAACGTCCCGTTTGTGTTCCTGTCGTCGCTGTATATTCGGGAGCAGGCGGCGGCGGTGTCGAGTCGAGTGCCGTCGTAATTTTGAACGGCGAAATTGAGGGAATTGTAAAATTAAAAGTCTGCGCGGCAGATGTACCGTTGTAATTTACGGTTAGTGTGAAAGTGATTGAACTACCGCAGGCGAAACTGTTGCGATCCAGTTTAAATTTAAATGGTGTTGTATTATTTCCGGTTCCGCCACCATTCGGTATATTGGGATACGACACTGTTTGCGGTGGGAGAATGGTTACGCCCGGCGTTGATGTCGTTAAAGTTGCTGTAACAGAAGTCGCATCCAAACCGCCGATGTTTCTTAAAGGAACACTCAAAGTTGCGGTTTCACCCGGATCAAGGCGACTGTTTGCATTTTCATCAACAGGTGTAATGCTGGGCGTTGAGGCAAGTTCAAGAATAGTAAATGCCCCGCTAAGACAGACGTTGGCGGTTGTGATACCTCCGTTAGTAACAGTAACCGGTACTGAAGATGAACTCGTATAACCTTTTTTGAACGCGCTAACTGTATAATCGCCGGGAGCGGAGATTATATTCGAGATCAGATTTCCGCTCGCATTAGTCAATCGTAAAAATCCGCCTGCCTGCGCTAATACCGCCGCGCCGTTGATCGGCTGACCTGTATTACAGTCAGTTACGTTGGCGGCGATTTGTCCTTTCGGTGCTGCCGTACAAGAGGGGAATTTGAAGTTGGCAATTTGCGTACTCCATTTGAACTGAGCGTTGCTGGTCGTTCCGTTATTTGCCGAATCGCGCCATTCCTGCGTGTACCAAAATGTACAGTCATCGGTCGGATCAACGGTCATCGCACTGTAATCACCCCAGCGATTGCCTGAGCTTTGATAACCGGTGCTGGCTTTCATCGTCATTTCGCCTTCGTTTAAAGTTCCGGTGGCGACTTGTCCACCCGTGCGTCCTGCCCAGACGATGTCCGGGAAATCAGTTGCGTTCCTGCCCGAACGGGAAAATCCGACTGCGAGATTTCCTTGATTATCTTGAGCGATACTTCCCATCCAACGGTTGCGTCCCGTAGAGGCGTTTACCGGATCGGGAGCGTGTGTTCCTTGGTCGAAAACGCTCAATTCGCCCGCGCTGTTGCGTCTCAGTTCTTCCCAGCGAATCGCCGCTTGATAAGTTGCAGCAGTACTTGGAGTAACGCCGCTGACGTTAACTGTTAGGTTTGTTACATAAGAATTTACAGGCGCGGCTGTTGTCCCGATATTACGATAAGCTACGCGGTACATAAAGCGACCTGCGACCGAATCTAAATACGCACTTGTAGCCACTACCGGTTGTTCTATATCACTTCTTCCGCTTGGATCTCTCGGATCATAAGGAGCAATCGGAACCGGAGTTTTAAGTGTGAAAGTCGAATTTGCCGGTGTGTTAAAATCCGGCACTAATTCGTGAATTATAATTTGGTCTGCTCCACCATAAATGAGAGCGTCTAATTCCAAAAATAACTCGGTCGTTCCGGTTGCAGGCGGAGCATAGCCGTCCACATCGGCGGGAAGATGTCCATAGGAATTAGCATCCGAATAATAAATGAAATTAGCAGTCGGGTCGCCGACGAGCATTTTTGCCCGGTTGAAAGCGTAAAATCCGCCCGCTACATAAGCCGTTCCAGCCGCATTGAATTCGTGTGTTGCCAGATAGTAACCGTCCGTCCAAACCGCCCAGTGCGGATAATCGGGAAAGTTGCCTGCCGGAGACGGAAAATCATACGCATACCACGCGCCGGTCGGATCGCCTGTCTGCGAAACGGCGATACATTGTCCGAACGATGGATTGTTAACGTAAAACTGACTGACCATCCAGCGATCTGCCAGCGGATCATAATTGACAACCGGATCGCCGTCATTTCGCACGCGACACGGATCATTTGCCGGTAATCCTGTAAAAAGCGTGCTGATAGTAGCAATAGGTGTCAGCGGGGTTCCGTTCTTACTAAAGACACGGAAAACGCCGAAATTCGTCGCCTGCACATAATGATTCGGTCCGACATCACCGACCGTATCCGGCGGCATCGAGGTAGTTCCAAAATTCGTAAGCAGATCATTACTTAAAATTCCGTTAAAAGACAGTGCCGGTCCCGGCATCGCCTGCGGACTTGACGGCGCATTTGTCAGACGGCTCAGGAATGCCAGAGGATCAGTAAATTGTTTGTCAAGTTTCGCATTTTCAACGGTGCGGATAACTTCGACTTCGTTATTTTCTTCCTCTCGGATTACCGGCTCACCGTCGAATTCTCTTTCCGTTTTGCTAGTTTCAGAAATATCACCAATTGCGGGTGTGATACCAAATGCACTAGCAGTTTTGGAAATAGGGTCACTGGCTTTAAACTCGCCGGAGCGCGGTGAAAGTCTAACGACTCTCGGCTCATCTTCATCGTCATCTATTTCCTTACTTTTACCTTTTTTATTATTTTTACTCTTCTTTCCTGCTCGCTTGGATTCAGCGGCTTTTTTCTCCGCTCCCACGCGGACACCTTTATTCTGCGCGTTCACCGAACGCATCATAAACGGCGATGAAATTATCAAAGCTATTAAAAACATACCGGCAAATCCGGCAAACTGACCAACCAACTTCAAGATTGTGTTTTTCATATTTACTTATTTTCCACAAATAACTATTTATTTTTATATTTCTACATTTAACTTAAGTTTTCGGTTTTTGTAATAAAATCTTTGTTAATGTGAGGAGATCAAAACAAAGCAATTTTCAATACAAAGCCATTCAACTTTGTCGCGTGAATCTTTTTCAGAAACGACTTTGTTAATTATCCCATTGTCGTTTCAGTATATTTTTTGATCTGCATTGTATAAATCTCCAATCACGGTTCACATTCGTAATTGGAGATTTACGTTGGCATCAGCAGATCAAATTTTCTGCTTTTCTGTAATTAACTTTCCTGCTCGCAGAAATTTCAATTTTTTCTGCAAAAATTTCACCATTTTAGGTGAATGGGAGGCGATTTCGGTAGTCCTTCACAATTTATAAATTTGTCGAGTTAAGATTTAAAGTTTCAAATTACGTCAATGCCTTTAGCCATAATTTGCTTACAATTGCAGCAAAATCTTTGTTTTAACCACAATATTACTATCAAGCATCGTTTTAACAATTAATTTTCTTGTTGTTAAACGAGACGCGAATAATTCATTTATGTTCGCTCGCAAAAAATACAACTCATCAAAAAATATATTTAAAAAGCCACATCCCAGATAGCAAAACCTTGTTCTGTAGAATTTTGTTTACAAACAAAACCGTAGGAGAAAATTTTTCTTACCTCGAAACGCTAATTTAGCAACCGATAAATAAATTTATCTATGTGTTATTCAGCGTTTTCTACAAAAACATTTGTTATCTGTTTTTACGATAGGCGACTGCTATCAGAGTTAGCTATTGCTTTACTCAAACTTTAATCAAAATCTATTTGGATAGTAGTTTAAAAATTTCAAACCGTCAAGCAGATTTTGCCTCGGAAAAGAGAAATGTTACAAAAATCTTAAAATTTTTAGTAAAAAGTATTAACTTTATTCTGCTTTTATATTTAAAGAATGTTTTATGCCGTTATTACGACTCAACAATTTCTCAGCTAAATTAAAAATCTCGTTTAGATTGCATAGTAAGTTAACGTTAGTGATTGGTAATGATACATTTATAAAAATCCTTGAGTTTTATAATTTTTCTTGCGGATTTTTTGCAAAAATTAGATCTATATTTTAAAACATTTCTGAATGCTAAATCCAAATAAAAGCCGTATAAGCTGTTTTCCGGTTTTTTAAAGCAGTAAATAAAATGAATTTCAACATCTCAATTTTTGGAAATATTTCTTGAATGTCAGATTTATAAATTAGAAATTCGGACAACAGTTTTATCGGAAAAATAAGTGCGTTACAATTAAAATTATGAAAAGTATAAAGTTGAAAATTTCCGGTTGCGGTTTTTTGTTTTTCGCTATAATTTTACTATTCGCCGGTAATTCTTTGGAATCATACGCTCAAACTACGAAGTCTTCTGAAAAAACAGCAGATTGCAAAAAAAACGGAAAAAAAAGTTCAAAGAATAAAAAGAAAGAAGAACCGAAAAAACAAATGAATAAAACAAATCTGTTGCCCGTTGAGCCTAGTATTTGGGGAACTACAGGAATTAATCTGACAATTCAGGATGACGGCGCGAAAATCGAATATGATTGTGCCGGTGGGGAAATTACGCAGAAGTTTACGATTAACGATGATGGTAATTTTACTTTAGACGGAAAATATACGGCGCAAACACCGGGACCTGTCGTATTAAATCGTCAGCCGGTCGATCGTGACGCACGTTTTGAAGGCAAAATTTTTGACGGTCAAATGTTACTGAAAGTTACTTTTTTAGATAATAATGAAAAACTCGAAGACGTTTTGCTAAAGCGGGATGTTACAGGGAGAATCAGGCATTGTTATTGATGTGTGTGTGAAAATTCAAAAGTTTGATGCAGAAATAAGTAATACATTTCTTCTGATTTTCAATTCTACAAATATTTTTTTGAAAACTAATCAAAGTAAACGCTGACTTTACTTTTGCCTTTTAAGTTTATTTCAATATGAAAGTTTGGCAGACTTTGCGCCGTAAAATTTCGCTCGAAAAAACGCTGATAATGGGAATTTTGAATGTAACGCCGGACAGCTTTTCAGACGGCGGGAAATTTTCCGATTTTGAAAACGCATTAAAACAAGCGGAAAAGTTGATTGAAGAAGGCGCGGATATTCTGGACATCGGCGGCGAATCCACGCGCCCTAAAAGTGAGAGAGTTTCGGCTGAGGAAGAAATTTACCGCGTTGTTCCGATTATCAAAGAGATCGTAAATGGTTTTAATATTCCGGTTTCGATTGATACAAACAAATCGCAAGTCGCCGAACAAGCCGTCATTGCGGGCGCGGAAATTATAAATGATGTTTCGGGTTTAAGATTTGATGAAAAAATCGGTGAAGTTGCGGCGAGTTTTAATACGGGTTTAATTTTGATGCATTTGCGCGGCGATTTTGAAACGATGCACGATCAATCTCCCGTGTCCGATATTTTTTCAGAAGTCGCCGACGGTTTTAATTACAGTATTAATAAGGCAAAGCATTTCGGAGTTAAAGATGAGCAAATTTGTCTTGATGTCGGTATCGGTTTCAGCAAGACTTTCGAGCAGAATTTAGAACTCATCGCAAAACTTGATAAACTTTCTGCGGAGTTTTCAAAATATCCGTTGCTCGTCGGTGTTTCACGAAAATCATTTATCGGGAAAATTTTAGGTGATGCTCCGAAAAATGAAAGATTAAACGGAACTTCGGCGGCAAATTCAGTCGCAATTTGGAACGGCGCGAATATTATTCGAGTTCACGATGTCAGAGCGGCAGTCGAAACTGCGAAAATTATAGACGCAATCAAAAAACAAATATGAAATTTTTAAGAATATCCGCAGTAATTTTTATTTTTTTGTCCGTCAGCGGTTTTACGGAATGTTACAAGCCCGTGACGAATTCAGGCTTGCCGAAAAATATTAAAAATATTGCTGTTCCTGCGTTCCAATTTGAAGTTCGCGGCGCACGTTATCGTGTGGCGGCGCGTTTTACGGATGCCGTTATCGAAGAAATTATAAAACGCGGACGCGGGTTAAAAGTTCAGGGATCGCGCGAAAATGCCGACGCGGTGGTTGAAGGCACAATTCGGGATTTCAGTTTTTCAGGCGTTTTGTTGGATACGGAAGGACGCGCCAGAGTTTACGAAGTTACAATTATTTCGGCGGTAACGCTCAGAGATTTAAAGGATAATTCAATTCTTTACGACAATCAGAATTTTACTTTCCGCGATTCATTTGAATTTTCTCAAGACCCGCGCTCGTTCTTCGATGAAGAAGACCCCGCAGTCGAACGTATGGCGCGAGCCTTTGCCGAATCCGTCGTTTCAACTTTTGTCAATGGTTTAGGCGTTAAAGACGAAAAGAAATAAACAAAAAAGACAAAATCTTTAAATGAAAATTTTATCAGTTGCGGATTTACGCGCACAATTGCGGAAAAAAGAGATTGCTCCGGTTTACACGCTTTTCGGTGCAGAAACTTTTTTACGCGATTTAGCGGCAAAGACGATTGCCGATTTTACGCTCGGCGAAACTTCGATCCGAGAGTTTAACGACACGGTTTTTAGTCTCGATGAAACGGAATTCCAATATGCGATTGCTTCCGCCGAACAATTGCCGATGATGGCGGAACGGCGCGTTATTCAAATTACGAACGTAAAAATCGGTGCAAGTTCAAACCGCGATAATCTTAAAGAAGAAAACGAAGAAATTCTGGCTCGTTATCTGGCAAATCCGTCCGAATCTTCCGTTGTGATTTTTATCGGTGATGAAATTGACAAACGCCGCAAAGTTTCAAAAATACTGCTCGAAAATTCGGTCGCCGTCGAGTTTAAAGTATTGGAAAGATTTGAGTTAAGTAAATGGGTTAAAGATAAATTCAGCGAACACGGCGCGACGGTTGATGAAAAAGCTCTGCATTATCTGGTCGGTTTGGTCGGCGGAAATTTGAGAAAATTAAACACCGAAATCGTAAAACTTGCGACTTCCGCTCTGCCGGACAAACTCGTAACTTTCGAACTCGTCGAAGAACTCGTGCCAAACACGAAGGAATTGACTAATTTCGTTTTAACTGATAATTTGCTCGAAAACAATAAATCAAAAGCGTTGTCGGACTTGAAAAAAGTTCTTGATGACGGCGCGGAACCATTAATGCTTTTGGGTTTGCTGGCGCATCATTACAGGCGTTTGTTTGCAGCTAAAGAGTTGATGAATCAAGGAGTTGACCGCCGCGAAGTTGCTAAAGTTATGCGTCTGCCGTATTCAAAACAGGAAGAATTTCTCGCCTACGCCCGCCGCACTGAAGCTGAAAAATTCACTAAAATTTTGAGCCGTCTTTCCGACACGGATTTAGCGATCAAAACTTCTCAAGCGACACCGCGAATGCAAATCGAAATGCTTTTTTGCGAATTGTTAAAAATGTAGAGCAGGAAAAAATAATTGCACATTTTTTCACAAAACTACTTTTTACCTTTTTCACCTATTTCAATTATTCTTAAATTTATGGAATTAGCAGTCGAGAGATTCAAAGTCGAAAACGAACCTTACTATTTACCGTTAAATCAGGAAGTCGAATTGTTTGAAACCGCATACGCGGCGAAATTGCCCGTTATGCTCAAAGGTCCGACGGGTTGCGGTAAAACGCGCTTTGTCGAATATATGGCGTATAAATTAGGTCGCCCGTTGATAACCGTCGCGTGTCACGAAGATTTGTCGGCGACCGATCTCGTCGGAAGATTTCTGCTCGAAGGCGAAGAAACCGTCTGGCACGACGGACCTTTGACGACGGCTGTGAGAAACGGTGCGATCTGTTATTTGGATGAAGTTGTCGAAGCGAGAAAAGATACGGTTGTCATCATTCACCCGCTAACTGATGACCGCCGCCGCCTGCCGATTGAAAAACGCGGAACTGTCGTCGAAGCACCGCCTGAATTTATGCTTGTTGTTTCATATAATCCGGGCTATCAATCAATTTTAAAGGATTTAAAACAATCAACCAGACAGCGTTTCGTGGCTATGGAATTCGATTATCCGAACGCCGAGGAAGAAACGGAGATCGTCGCTAAAGAGGGAAGTATTAAAAAAGAAATAGCACAGGATTTGGTTAAAATCGGACAAAAAGTTCGAAATCTTCGCGGTCACGGTTTGGAGGAAGGCGTTTCGACAAGACTTTTAATATATGCGGCGCAAATGATTGCCAAGGGAATCTCTCCGGTTGATGCCGCCGAGGTCGCAATATGTTCCCCAATTACGGATGATCGGGAATTGCAAAGAAGTATCAGAGAAATAGTTACGACAATTATTTGATTAAATACTTACAAATACAAAAGCAAAAAGCGGACGTTTTCATAAACGTCCGCTTTTTGCTTTTCGCTGAAAATTATTTTTAACGAAAAGATGCTTGAACAGGCAAATCCGTTCCCGCGCCGAATGATTCTCCGTAGAATCCGCCGTTTGTCGAGTTCAGGCGATACCACGCTCCGGCTGACGGGCGAAATACCGCTACGTCAGTCTTTCCGTCGCCGTCGTAATCCGCCGCCGCAGGAATATCTCCGTTTGCTCCGAACGTCAAGCCGTAGAAGGAGTTCGTCGAAGAATTCACTCGATACCATCCGCCGTCCGCCGGTCGAAATACTGCGACATCAGTTTTGCCGTCGCCATCGTAATCGCCCGGTGTCGGAATGTCCGTTCCTACTCCGAACGCCACTCCTCTGAATGCTCCCGTCGTCGAATCCAGCGAATAAAATGCTCCGGTTGACGGTCTGAACACCGCGATGTCCGATTTGCCGTCGCCGTCGAAATCGGCAATCAAAGGTTTGTCGCCGTTTGCTCCGAACGCCACGCCGTAAAACGAATTGTTCGATGAATTCAGACGATACCAGCTGCCGCTTGACGGGCGAAAGACGCTGATGTCGGCTTTGCCGTCGCCGTCGAAATCAGCCGGGCGCGGCAAGTCGCCGTTCGCGCCGAAAGTTGCGCCGTAGAAAGTATTGGTCGAAGAATTGACACGATACCAGCCGCCGTCGGAAGGACGGAACACGGAAACATCGGTTTTGCCGTCGCCGTCAAAGTCAGCCGGAGCAAGCAGATCGCCGTCTGCGCCGAAAGACACGCCCGTGAAACCGCTGGCGGAGCGTTGAATATACCACGCGCCGTTTGATGGACGAAACACGGAAATATCCGATTTGCCGTCGCCGTCGAAATCAATAAATTCATTATTTGCGGCGGCATCGCTGAATAATGTGAATCTAAAAGCTTTGGAAACCGAAAAACCGTTTGCCGCGCCGTTATCTGTTACATACCAACGCCCGAAGAAAGTTTTTCCGTTCAATGCCGGATTATTCGGAATTTGTAAACTCACAGAACCCGAACCGCCGCTGTTTCCAGAACCGTTTAAATTTACCGTAACGCGTGCAAATGAACCCGAACCGGGAATAAACGAACCGGCTCCGGGATCGTTTGAGTCAATAACTAAGACGGCTTGCGTATTGCCGAGAGTTTCAGAAACGCCTACCGTAAAACTCGGATTGCCGAGAATCGGCGGTTCAATTGCCGTAACTTTCGGAATGAAACCGCCCGTTCCGGCGCGTCCGTCACCGACAATTTGCGGTACGCGATTTGATGTCGAATAAAGTGTCGGACGATCAAACGGCGGAAGACCGGCGGCAACCCTCGGATCGGTTAGAGGACGTTTCAAAAATGCTGCCAAATCTATCTTATCCTGTGTAGATAATTGCAATGGTCTGATTTTTCCGTGGTCAACATTCGGTGCATCAAAATCACCGCCGCGATTATAAAATTCGACGACCTGTTCGATAGTTTGGAAACGCCCGTTGTGCATAAACGGTGAGCGCAGTTCGAGGTTTCTCAACGGCGGAGTTTTCATCGCGCCTAAATCTGCCGCGTTATTTGTAACGATGAATCTTCCGGTGTCTTCGTTTTGCGGGCGCACAGCGATATTATGAAATAAATTATCGGTTAAAAGCGCGCCGCTGTGACACGAACTGCATTGCAGAGTTGTAAATAATTGTCTGCCTGTATCTTCACTTTCGGGAAGCTGTTCAATTCCGTATGCTTGTTTGTCAAGAGGCGTTTGGTCGGTAAACAAAGAGCGTTCGTAAGTTGCGATTGCCAGAGCGATTTTTGTCGGTGAAACATCCGGCGAACCGAACGCTTCCTGAAACAATTGCGAATAACTTCTGTCGTTAATCCAGGTTTTGAGAGCATTAGGAACAGACGGTGCTAAAGCGAGCGGTTTGGATGCAGAAATTTGCTGCGCCGCCTGATTCCAGTCGCGTCCCTGATGCGCCATTTCCGATGTGTTTAACGGCGGTGCGAGAACTTGACTTTCGAGAGCCGCTCCATTTGACAGAACAACCGCATTAGTTAGAGGATCTCGAAATTCGGATAAAGCACGCCCATCCCAAAAAAGTGTCGGCGAATATCCCGAATTTAAGAAAGACGGCGATTTACGATTTGTAGTTTGAAGATTGAAACCGAACAAAGGAGAAAGGGAATATGTGCCGTCGGCATTGCTCAAGGGAACGCCTTGCGAACCCGTAATATCGTCGAAAGTTCCGAACGAATTATCCGGTCCGGGATTAGTCGAACCGGCGACATCTGTGATTGAGCGCGGATCAGATCCGCCGTTTGCAATAATATGGCAAGTGCCGCAAGCGACAGTGCGCGTCGAAGAAAGTTGTTCGTCCCAGAAAAGCGTTTTGCCGAGATAAATTTTTGTCGCCGTAACTTCATTTCCCGCAGGCGCAGGCGGCGGATTAAGCGGCGGAAAGGGAAGCGGTTGAATAAATCCATTAGCCCGAAAACCTTGATCTGCAACGCTTAAATTGCTGTTAGTTCCGGCATTTTCGGCGCGAATCCAGTAATAATAATTTTGTTGGCTGACGGCGGATGAATCAAAAAAGTAATTTGACCTTGTTGTTCCGACATCGGTTGCTGTTGCCGGATTATTAGTTGTGCTGCGAAAAATTCGGTAGAGCGTCGCTCCGCGAATTGTATCCCACGACAGCCCGACTTTATTGGAATATTGTCCGTCCGAAGCAATGATTCCCGTCGGCGGAGCAATCGTTCCACCTTCAGATTGTCCGATTGCCGTCGGCATAAATGCCCGATGACCGTAAAATGTTACTGCAAATAACGAAAATATTAAAAAGGCAAATAGTTTTATCCGGTTCACTTAAAAAGACTCCTCTTGTATTAGACTGAAATATTAAATTGTGCTAAATGAATTAACAGATTAATTGATGATTATTTTCTTAAAGACGCTGTAGTGTATCATTTCAAAGCATATTAATTCAAAGCGTGTTAGTCAAAATCGTTGCAAAATCATCTTTTGTTCAATAAAAAAACTTTCCTTGATTTGATAAAGTTATTAGTATAAAATCGCTTCGATTTCGTAAAAATGTCGGATATAAGGAAAAAATTTTCTTTAATTTTAATTAAACCTTCGCATTATGACGACGACGGTTATGTTATTCAGTGGTTTCGTTCAGCAATTCCGGCGAATTCTCTGGCTTGTCTTTATGGTCTTGCGCTCGAATGTTCCGAAAAAAAGATTTTAGGTGAAAACGTAGAATTGGAAATTTTCGCATTTGATGAAACAAATACTCATATTAATCCAAAAAAAATAATTTCTTTGATCGAAAACGCCGATGACGGAATGATAATGCTTGTCGGAGTTCAATCGAATCAATTCCCGCGCGCGTTAGACCTCGCTGAAAAATTCCGCGCAAAAAACATCAAAACGGCAGTCGGCGGTTTTCACGTTTCGGGAACAATGGCGATGCTCAAAGACCGCGACGCGCACGTTCAAAAAGCTATTGATTTGGGCGTAACGCTTTTCGCCGGCGAAGCGGAAGGTCGGCTCGAACAGGTTTTAATTGATGCGGCAAATAACGAACTTCCTGAAATTTACAATTATATGGATGATCTGCCGAATATCGAAAACGTCGCAACGCCTTTGCTTCCGGCGGAAAGAGTTCATTTGACAGCCGGCGCGACGACGAGTTTCGATGCCGGACGCGGTTGCCCGTTTTCGTGTTCATTTTGCACGATCATTAATGTTCAAGGCAAAAAATCGCGCCGTCGTTCTCCCGAAGACATCGAGAAACTAATTCGAGCAAACATTGCTCAAGGTCTTCATTCGTTTTTTATCACGGACGATAATTTTGCCAGAAACAAAGATTGGGAAATCATTTTAGATAAATTAATTGAACTGCGCGAAGTCGAAAAATTAAATATCAGTTTTATCATACAGGTTGATACGCTTTGTCATAAGTTGCCGAATTTTATCGAAAAATCAAAACGCGCGGGCGTAAAAAGAGTTTTTATCGGCTTGGAAAATATTAATCCCGACTCGCTTCTCGGCGCGAGCAAAAGACAGAATAAAATCACGGATTACCGCCAAATGCTTCTTGCCTGGAAAAAAGTCGGAATCGTTACTTATTGCGGCTACATTCTCGGTTTTCCGAATGACACGCAGGAATCAATTCTGCGCGACATCGAAATTATAAAAAAAGAATTGCCCGTTGATCTGCTCGAATTTTTCTATCTTACGCCGCTTCCCGGTTCGGCGGATCATAAAAAACTCTACGAAAACGAGATAGAAATGGACGCGGATTTGAACAAATACGATCTCAATCACGCAGTTACCGCGCATCCGAAAATGTCGAAGGAAAATTGGGAAGAAACTTACCGCAAAGCGTGGAAAACTTATTACACTTACGAACATATCGAAACGATTTTGCGCCGCGCAATTGCCACGGGAACAAGTCCGGGCAAGACGATGTTTTTTATTACGTGGTTTAACGGCTGCATTGACATCGAAGGAATTCATCCGCTCGAAGGCGGTTTTCTGCGCCGGAAAAACAGAACTTCACGGCGTTCTAATTTGCCGCTCGAAAATCTTTTACTATTTCACCCGAAAATTTTCTTCGAAACCCTGTGGAAACAAATTCGTTGGATTTCGCTTTATCTTCGTCTTCGCTTAATTTACAGAAAAGTTCGCAAAGACCCGAAAAAACTGGAATATACGGATTTGGCTTTAGAACCCGTAACTGAAAATGAAACCGAAACGCGCGAACTTTTTCAAAGCGAAGCCGCGCATAAATTCGTCGAAAAACAGAATCTTATCGAAAAAATTCGTCACAGCGAAACTGTCTGAATTTTATTTTCAATGCCTGATTAAATATAATATTCGTCAACGAATATGAAAATAAAAAAGCGCAAGAACAAAAAACAAAGTCCGTTTCAGTTAAACTTTAGAAAAGTCGTCGGCTACAATGTTTATCGTTCGGAAGACGAAAATATGCCGTTTGAACAATGGACGAAATTAACGGATCAGCCGATCAAAGACGGTAATTTTAACGATCAGCCTTCCGATTTGGGAAAACGGTATTTTTACAAACTCACGGAAGTTGATTCGCGCGGCAAAGAAGGCGAACCCTACACGCCGAAAAGTTCTTTTACGGATCACGCCGGAAATCGTTTCGGGCAAAATCCGCTGAAAGATTTTGTCGGTTACAATATTTATCGTTCCGCCGGAGAAAATGTTCCGCTTGAAAAATGGGAACGACGCAATAAGGAAATTTTGAAAACCACCGAATTCAAAGACGAAGGTGTCGAATCCGGCGAAGTTTATTTTTATTACGTCCGCGCCGTTGATTCAAAAGGAACTGAAAGTGCGCCGGGCGAGATCGTGCGTGTAATCAGAAAATAAAAATCCGCGTTATTTTCAAATAAAAAAAGTTCAGTCCGAATTAATCGGCTGAACTTTTTTCATTTGCTTGATTTTAAATTAAGATTCCTGCATTCCGCCGAGCCATTTCGGATTTTTCGCCGTTCCGTCGAAACGATTGTCGGTTTTGAATTTCTCGAATTTTCCGGTCATCGCCGCTTCTTTCGTTTTTGCGAGAATTGCCGTCATTTCCGTTTCATTCATCGCTTTGAAATTTTTCGCAACATTTAACGCTTGTTCGAGAATATCCATTTTCTCGATTCCCGTAATGACGACCGAAGTCGGCAAACTCAGACAATAGCGCAACGCTTCCGGCGCAGTCACGGTTTTGCTGTCCAAAATAAACGGATCGCCGAGAGATTTCATTCCGAGAACACCGATTTTCTGCGCGACCAATTTCGGTAAAACTTCCATCTGAAACGAACGAAAATGTGCGTCCATTACATTTAAAGGCATTTGCACCGTTTCGAATTTGAAATTATTTTTCGCCGCAATTTCAAGCATTCTCAGATGAACCATCGGGTCTTTATGTCCCGTGAAACCGACAAAACGCACTTTTCCGGCTTTTTTCGCGTCCGTCATAGCTTCTGCCGCGCCGCCTTCGGCAAAGATTCTGTCCGGGTCTTCGAGCCTAATGACTTCGTGAAACTGCATCAGATCAATGTGGTCAATTCCGAGGCGCAAAAGCGATTCATCAATTTGTTTGGCGGCGGTTTTTTTGTCGCGTCCGTCAATTTTCGACATTTGAAAAACCTTATTTCGATAACCGTCTTTTAAGGCTTTTCCCATCCGAATTTCGCTCACGCCGTCGGCGTAATCCCAGCAATTGTCCATAAACGAAATGCCGCGATCAATCGCCGTGCGGATGAGTTTGACGGCTTCTTCGTCGGTTTTCGGTTTCGACATATGAAAACCGCCCATTCCGATTGCCGAAACTTTTTGTCCGGTCGAACCGAGCATTCGGTAAATCATATCGCCCTCACGAAATGTTTCGACTGGCGGCAAAAAAGTCATCGAACCGCTCATAGATTTGCCCGAAGTTTGAGCTTCGGTTTTTGTTAAATCTCCCGATAAAACAACTGCTCCGGCGGCAATTGCCGTATTTCCTAAAAATTTTCTTCTGTTCATAAATTCCCCCTTGTAAATTTAATTTGTAAAAATCAATAACGAAATTGTAACTCTTTCAAGATAAGATTGCGAAATTTCCGGCTTGTGAAAATTAAATTTCGACAATCTGTGGTTTAATTCGCTTGAATCTAAAATTCGGATTTGAACGAATAAAATATTACAGAATTAACGAAAAACCAAGGGGGAAAAATATGGTAAAAAAAGCATTATTTGCGAGATTAAAAGCGAAAGAAGGAAAGGAATCGGAACTCGAGCAATTTTTGAACGACGCTCTTGAATTGGCGCAGAATGAACAGAAAACCGTCAGTTGGTATGCGCTGAAATTCGACGATTCGACTTTCGGAATTTTCGACACTTTTGAAGGTGAAGATGGACGTGACGCGCATTTAAATGGCGAAATTGCTAAAGCATTAATGGCAAAAAAAGATGAACTTTTAGCGGAAGAGCCTAACATCGAAAAAGTTGATCTCATTGCGGTTAAATAGATTTATAAACTAATAAATTAGAATCAGGATTATCAATTGAAATATCACGCTTTATTTCAGGAATATGAAGCGTGATATTTCCGATATGAAAAGCAGTATTTGAATATCTGAAATAAAATATGCAAAGTTAGTTGGTTTTGCGTGTTTCACTTTTTACATCACTGTCGGCTTAATTTAAGAAAATATCAAAAATCTTAAATTAAACAGATTTTGATGTCAGCATATATTTTTTTATTATTTAGTCACAGCACAAATTCGTGTTGAAACTACGAACAAGGGGAAATAAAATGGAAAATAAAAATAAAACAGCACTTGTAACGGGCGCATCTTCGGGAATCGGAAAAGCGACCGCCGTCGCATTAAAAGAAGCGGGATTTTACGTTTACGCGACCGCGCCGGATTTTGCGGAATCCGACGATTTAAATAAAGAAGGATTTGAACTTTTAACGCTTGACGTTACAAAAGAAGATCAAATAAAAGAAGCGATCAAAACCGCCGAAAGCCGCAACGGTTCGATTCAGGTTTTGGTCAACAACGCCGGTTACGGGCAATACGGACCGATCGAGGAAATTCCGCTCGACGAGATCAGAAATGATTTTGAAGTCAATGTTTTCGGACTTTTGCGAATGTGTCAACTCGCGCTTCCGGCGATGAGAAAAGCGGGCGGCGGCAGAATAATAAACATCAGTTCGGTCGCGGGCGAAATGTCGCAGCCGGGCGCGGGAATTTATCACGCGACGAAACACGCCGTCGAAGCGATTGACGAAGCGTTGAGAATGGAAGTTGATTCGTTCGGCATAAAAATCATCGGTGTTCTGCCCGGACCTGTCAACACGAATTTCGACGAAGTGGCGATCTCGAAAATTCCCGACACGGGAAAAGACAGTCCATATTACACTTTCAAAGAAAATCTGAAAAAGACGACGAAACAGATGCTTTCGCCGGAAAATACGACGACGCTCGAACCGGAAGACGTGGCGAAAAAAGTCGTCGAAGCGGCGACCGCCGAAAATCCGAGCCGACGTTATCACGTCGGCGTGTTTTCAAACGTGATGGGCAGAGCGCACGATCTTTTGCCCGATGCGGTTTGGGACGCGGCGATGTCTTATATGATTCCGTCGGAAGAAAAGAAATAGTTATAACTTTTTATAAAAAAGGCGCGGTTTATTTTCGCGCCTTTTTTGTTTTAAAATTGACTTGAAACGGAAAAAGAGTTAAACAAATTAGACGGCAATTCATTTATTTCTGCTCGTTAATTTAACGCATTTGGAAGAAAGTCTGACAAATTTATATTCGGAAAAAGGCAATTCAAATTTGCCGCTCGTCATCGTCAATCCGAAATCGGCGGCGGGCGCGACCAAATCGAATTGGGCGCAATTCGCATCCGATCTGCGGGCGCATTTCGGTGCGTTTCAAGTCGCGTTTACGAAAAGTGCGGGCGACGGAATTAATTTAGCGATTCGCGGCGCGGAACAAGGACGAAAATTTATTCTCGCGTGCGGCGGCGACGGAACAATAAACGAAGTCGCTAACGGAATTTTAATTTCGGGCAAAGACATCGAATTCGGCGTTTTGCCGTCGGGAACGGGCGGCGATTTCCGGCGAACACTCGGACTTTCGACGAATCCGCGCGAAGCCGCGCAGAGTTTGCGTGACGGGGTTACACAAACCATTGATGTCGGGCGCGTTACTTTTCAAAATTTTAATGATGAAACGGTCAGCCGTTATTTTTTAAATGTTTCGTCGTTCGGTCTTTCAGCTTCGATTATTGAGCGCGTGAAAACAAAATCTTCGCTCGATTGGCTGCCGCTCAATGCGATTCGCGGAAAGGCGAGTTTCGCGCTTTCGACGTTACAGGAAGTCGTTGATCTGAATTCAACGACCGTGCGCGTGAAAATTGACGGCGGCGAAGAAAACCTTCTCAACACGATAAATTTCTGCGTCTGCAATTCCCGATATTTCGGCGGCGGAATGAAAATCGCACCGGATGCGAAATTAAACGACGGTTTTCTGGATTTGGTAAACATCGGCGACATTCGGACGGCAAAAATTCTGCTGAACGCTTACACGCTCTATCGCGGAACGCATCTCGAACTCGACGAAGTAAAATCGAAATTGGTCAAAAAAATCGAAGTTTCGCCCGTTGATAAAAATCAGGAAATCAGACTTGAAACCGACGGCGAACTGCCCGGAAAACTTCCCGCAATTTTCGAGATCGTGCCGAACGCTCTGAGAGTTCGTGTGCCGAAAAATTAAGATCAGTATAGTTTGAAGTTCAAACTTTAGTTAGCTTATTTCGCCGCGCTTCGCAGGCGGTTTCACGCTTGCAGCGTGAGTCGGCTAAAGCCGGAACTCCAAGCTTTTTCTCCCTTTTTAATTCTTAAATTGCTATAAGTTTGCTCGCTATGGTTCGCTATACTGATTTTATTGATTTCTGTGGTAAAATCTTCTGAATTTATGGAAAAAACTTTTTGCGGACAAATCAAGCAAGCCGCCGAATCGAATCTCGACAAATTAGCGATGAAAACCATCGGCGTTGAAGGTTCGGAATATACATTCCGCAAAATGCTCGATGAGATTCACAGTATTTCTTTTCGTCTCGAATCGGAAGGAATAAATTTTGGCGACCGCGTGGCTTTGATCGGCGAAAATCATCCGCGTTGGGCGATTTGTTATTTCGGAATTTTGTTTCGCGGCGCGGTCTGTGTGCCGATTGATCCGCACGGCGAGATCGAAACGATTACGAATTTCTTTGAAAATTCCGAAGCGAAAATGGCGTTTATCGGTGAAGAATTCGTCAAGGAATTTCAGCAGATCGAAGAAAATCTCGGCGCAAAAATTCCCGCAATTGTTTTGCAGGACGAATATTTCGATAGAGAAAACGCTTCAGTAAACGGTTTTCAACCTTACAAAGATTGGGCAAAAACGACGCGTCCCGCAGATTACGACACGCGACCGCTTCCCGCCAAACCCGAAGATACGGCGGTTTTGATCTACACATCTGGAACGACCGGAAAACCGAAAGGCGTTCCGCTGACGCACGCGAATATTTATTACGAAACGAACGGCTGTCAGGAAGTGATGAGCATTTCCGAACACGAAGTCGTTCTCAGCGTTTTGCCGCTGTTTCACGTTTTCGCGCAGGTCGTCAATCTTTGGGTTATCGCCAGCATCGGCGGAACAATTTGTTACGTCAAAGAACTCGTGCCGGATGAATTGACGAAAGCGTTTCAAACCGGCGAGATCACGCTTTTAACGGGCGTTCCGCGCATTTGGTATCTGTTTCACAAAAAGATTTTCGACGGCGTTGAGAAACAATCGAAGATCGTCCAGACGCTTTTCAAAGTGATGTTGAAGACGAATTTTTTTCTGCGGACAAATTTCAACATCAATCTCGGCAGAAAGTTTTTCAAAAAAGTTCACGACGGTTTCGGCGGCAAACTCGATGTAACGATTTCCGCCGGTTCGCGCTTTGACGAAAAGATCGCCAGAGATTATTACGCGCTCGGTTATTCGATGATTCAAGGTTACGGTTTGACCGAAACGAGCGGTGCGGTAACTTCGACGAGATTTGAAGATAATGTCGTCGGTTCGGTCGGAAAAGCGGTTAATTATGCCGAAATAAAACTCGACAAACCGAACGAAAAAGGCGAAGGCGAAGTTTTGATAAAAGGAAAAATGGTCTTCGGCGGTTATTATAAAAATCCCGAAGCGACGAAAGAAGCGTTCACTGAAGACGGTTGGTTCAAATCCGGCGATTTGGGAAAATTGGACAAAGACGGGCATTTATTTATCGTCGGGCGTTCAAAAGATGTCATCGTTTTGCCGAACGGGAAAAATATTCATCCCGAAGATTTGGAAACGCATTATTTGAAATCGCCGTATATCGAAGAATTGGCGATTCTCGGCGTAAAAGACGATTCGGCGGCGCACGCCGGAGCCGAAAAACTCGTCGCCGTCATCGTTCCTGATTTCGCGTATTTGAAACAGGAAAAAGTCGCCAACTCCAAAGAATGGATTCGCTACGATATGGACAATTTGGGGCGAACTCTGCCCGAATATCAGCGCGTCCGCAGTTATATAATAACGGGCGAACCGCTGCCGCGAACGGCGACGAAAAAGGTCAAGCGTTTTGAACTGCAAAAACAGATCGAAGCGGGCGAACTTTCCGCCGACAAAAAACTCGAAAAGAAAGCCGTCGAAATTTCCGACGAAGATCAAAAACTTCTGGATTCAAACGTCGGAAAAACGGTCGTTTCGATCCTGAAAAATAATTCCAGAGAAGCCGATAAGATCACGCCCGATCAAAGTTTAGAACTGGATTTGGGATTGGATTCACTGAGCCGCGCCGAAGTTTTCGCGTCGCTCGAACAAGCGTTCTCGACCGAATTTGACGGCGAAGAAGCGGCGCAGGCGTTGACGGTCAAAGACGTTCTCGAACTCGTCAAAAAACACGCCGGCGATGTGGACGAAAATACCGAACTTTCGACCGATCTGAATTGGGGCAAGATCGTTCAGGCAAAAGCCGAAGACGTGCCGGAAGTTCAATTTATTTTGCGCGACCGCGTATTTTTCCCGGCGTTGGCTTATGCGGTTTACAATGCGTTCAAATTTTTCAACCTGTTTTTTATGAGTTTGAAGGTCGAAGGCGCGGAAGTTCTCGACACGATGGAACGCCCGTTTTTGATCTGTCCGAATCATCAAAGTTATCTCGATCCGTTCGTAATCACGGCAAATTATCCGTTTCACATCTATAAAAATATTTTCCACGTCGGCGCGAATATGTATTTTGACAGCCCGTTTATGAAGTGGCTCGCACAGCTTTTAAGCGTCGTTACGATTGATCCCGACACGCAGTTGATGAAAGCGATGAAAGCCGGAGCGGTCGGTTTGAAACACGGGAAAGTTTTAAATATTTATCCCGAAGGCGAACGCGCGTTCGACGGTAAATTGTCGGAATTCAAAAAAGGCGCGGCGATTCTCGCCACCGAACTCGAACTCCCGATTTTGCCCGTCGCCATTGACGGAATCTACAAAGTCTGGGCGCGCGAATCGAATATGATTCGCCCCGGCAAAGTAAAAGTAAAATTCGGCAAACCGTTTTATCCGAAGGAAGTTTTGGAAATGGAAAATGGAAAACGGAAAATGGAAACTGATTTTTCTGACGAGCAAAAATACGAGATCGTAACCGCGCATTTGAAATCCGAGATCGAAAAACTGCTCGAAGAAATGAGAAAGTAAAAATATTCAGCCGCGGATAAACGCGGATGCCGCAGATTTTTTAATGATTTATATGCGTTATCCGCGTTTATCCGCGGCTAAAGTATATATGAAAACTCGAAACTAAACCGTCTCCGGTATCGCCGACAAATCGGTTTCCAACGCTTCCGCGCCTTGTGCGATGTGCCGCGCCATCTGACCGAAATATCAACAAATGTGCAGGATACAGATCGTCTTCCGCGACTTCGACCTTTTCAGACCAACTTTTCCCGCGCAGAGGTTTCGGATCGCGCACAAAAACGCGAACTTCCTAACCTTTATCCAAAAACGACGGGATCAAACGCCCGCCGATGTAACCTGTCGCGCCCGTTATGAGAATCTTCATACGATAATAATTTTAAAAAAATTCTCTGTAAAATTTTAGATTTTCCCGCGAAATCGTTTTATACAAACTTTTCACCACATATATGAAAAATTCACGACGTATATGGCTTTTTCACAACGTATATAGAATTTTCACGGCGTATATGAAAAATTCACAACGTATATGAGATTTTCACGGCGTATATAGAATTTTCACGGCGTTTACATCTTTTTCACACCTCTGATGAAATTTTCACAGATCTGACAGTTTTTTTACGACTCTGACGGAAAATTCAAAGTCCTAATAAATTTTTTCAAATTCTGACAGATTTGTTAATCCTCAATCGGCTCAACCGTGCAAAGTTGTCCCGATTCGATCTTCCCTTTCATCGAATGTCCGCGAGGTCGAAATTGAACAGTTTCGCCATTTTCCAATTTTGCAATGTATGCGGTCGCCCAACCCATAAATTAATTCATCAAACTCATGACTTCATTTCTTGAAATTTGGTCTGTTTTATAAACTTGCCATTTATCTTTTTTGAGAAATGAAACATAGTAAGAATCTTTGGAGTTTTCCTTTATTTCATAATACATAATACAACCGCGCAGACTATTTTTAGTATTTCCGCTATACCAAATAAAAAGTCTTGTGCGAGCGTTTGGATAAGATTCTAATTTTCTTCCAATATTTTCTCTACTCGGTTGATAAAAATGTAAATTATTTTCTTCTGTCTCAATATAAGTTTCATTCAATCGTTGAAAATACTTCTGCTCTAACACTCTGTCTGGAATAAAGGGTGGAACAGTCAATTCTTTATTCCAATAACCTACTGCGCCTAATAATTTCCCTGAAAATTCCCGCCATTTAACATCAAACCAATTATCTATTTTGGTTAGAAAAATTTCATCAGGTGCAGTAATTCCAACAATTTTATTGACGATTTTCTCAACGACTTTTGAGAATTCTTAATCATCATTCTTATCAGATAAAATAGTAATCATTTATCGAAATTGCTCCAAAAATCTGACATCGTTCTCGAACATCAAACACCGACACCAAATCCCGTGTAAGGTCTTTTATACGGCGCGTGAAATGCCAAAACAATGTCTTCTTTCGGAATTCCTTTTTCGATCAAATCCTCGATAAAATCGTAATCTGTCATATTTTGCTGAATCCAGAGTTTGCCGTTTTTGATGTCAATGTGAATCGGTGAACCGAACGTTCTTTTGAACTCTTCCCAACCGACGTTCAAAATTTGATAATGGTCATTCGTTTCATCAAAAATCGTCTGCCGTTCAAACTCGTCGGCTTTGTCCTGATTGACAAATTTATGACTCGCATATTCGGTTAGAACTTCTTTGATAATTCGGCGGTATTTTTCTATTTTATCCATTGGTCAATTTCCTCGCTTAACGAATCATAAACTATAATTCTCAATTCGTTTATTTTTACTGACCTTTGAATTATATCCTTTTGAAAGAAAAAATTGTAAGTATCTTCGGGAACGGCTAAATAAATTTCGCGGTCTGGTTCTTCTTGTTCGAGAAACAGACGATATGTGAGAAATTGACCGAGTGCTGTGTGAAAATCGGTTAAAGGCGACGGACTGATAAAACTTTTTATTTCAACTGCTATCTTTTTGCCATCCTTTTCCGCACCGATAATTTTTTCCGCACCCAAATCAATCGAAATATTGATGCCGTCAATCCGAAAAGTCAGAGGGTCGTCCGTTATCGTCCAGCCTTCTTTGATAAGTCCGTTTTTGACGGCATCGTGAAACAAATCTTTGGCGGGCATAATTTTTTACCTGAATTGCTCCAAAAATCTGACATCGTTCTCGAACATCAGACGAATGTCGTCGAGCGAATACATCAGCGAACACATTCTTTCCAGACCGAAACCGAAGGCGAAGCCGGAATAGACGGTCGGGTCAACATTGCAGGCGCGCAGGACGTTCGGATGCACCATTCCCGAACCGCCGAGTTCGATCCAGCCGGACCCTTTGCACGGGCGGCATCTTTCGTTTTCAAATTCACCCGTGCCGCCGCATTTGAAGCACGAGAAATCGAATTCCGCGCTCGGTTCGGTGAACGGGAAATAACTCGGGCGCAGACGAATCTCGGTTTCCTTGCCGAACAGACGGCGCAGCCATTCGTGAACCGTGCCTTTCAAATGCGCCATCGTGATTCCTTTGTCAACGCACAAACCTTCGATCTGGTGAAACATCGGCGTGTGCGTCATATCGGGCGTGTCGCGGCGGAAAACTCTGCCCGGCGCGATGATTCGCAAAGGTGCGCCGCGCCGTTCCATCGCGCGAATTTGCACGGTCGAAGTCTGCGAACGAAGCGCGAAACCGTCGGTCGTGTAAAAAGTGTCCTGCGATTCTCTTGCCGGATGACCTTCGGGAATGTTCAGCGCGTCGAAATTGTAATAATCGGTCTCGATCTCGCGGTCGTCCTCGATGGCGTAACCTAAGCTGACGAAAATATCTTCCACCTTTTGACGCAAAAGCGTGATCGGATGCAGATGTCCGACTCGCGTGCGTCGTCCCGGCAAAGTAACATCCAAACTTTCACGTTCGGTTTTCGCATCGTTGATAAAACTTTTCAGATTCGTCTCCGCCGCCTCGATTGACGAAACAATTGATTTCTCAACCGTCTGCACGAATTGTCCGAATGCCCCGCGATCTTCCGGCGCAATTCGCCCGATCAGCTTTTTCGCACCAGCGATCTCGCTCTTTTTGCCCGTGTGTTTTACCTTGAATTCGCCCAATTCGCGCTGAAGATTTTCTGCGTCGGCTAAATTTAAATTTGAAATGCCGGATTTCAATTTATTAAATTTCTCAAAATCAGCCTCGAAACTTTTGCGAATCTGTTCTATTTGTTCTTTTTCCTGCGACATATAATTTTATTTTTTTGTATGAAAACTAAATGAAACGACAATTATCATCACTCCCGTAACGAGTAACAAAATCGGTACGAAAATCGGCAGACTGCTTTTTTCGAGGAAAACAAAGATCAAAATAACTATTGCAATCAAACAATCAACCGCTCCCGCAATCATCATTATGGTTGCCGTTTTCGGATTTATTTCAGCCATAAGTTTCTGATTTTAAGACACAATGGTTTAACTTCAAAATCCAAACTAAAAACAAAAGCGTCCGAAATATGTCCGAACGCTTTTTGAGTTTTATTTATTTAATAATCTATTCGGAACTTTCAACTTTAAATCCCGGATTTTCAATGATGCTGAAAATATTTTCAAACGGATCGTAAACCGTTGCGATAAAAGTATCGCCGCCGGTACTGCACAGTTCGGAATGTATTTTCTCTACTTTTTCCAATAACTTTTGGAATTCTTCAATTTCTGAATATCATTATTTAGCTTTTTCCATATGTTAAACTTTTAATAAGTATTTCCCAATCCTTTAGTCATTAAAAATAAATTGGTCATATTAAAGATTTGAGTAGTCAGATACAGATGCATAAAAATAATATATAAAGCCTAATAGTAGGATTTCTCCCTTTAAAACTTATTACTCAGATTTGTAAAACTATTGAAACAGATTTTTTAGTAAGAAAATTCTGCTAATCATTATCCCATTCATCATCTGGAAAAATTTTTCCCGCTTGCTCAGGCGTAATTTCATTATCAAAAAGTTGTAAGGCTTTAGCTAACACCGGATCATTCCCTTTAGATAAATCAAGTGCGCTTGGATTTATTATTAGATTAGGAACCACACCTAAATTTTCTATACTTTTGCCATCCGACATTATTACATCTGCGTTAGTGATACTTGCTCCGTAGAATATCTCCCGCTCATTACCCGTTTTTCCGCCCCTGCTAACGGCTTGCATTACTGCCCCAGCCGAAATATCTCCCAAAACAACCCCGCGCTCTTCCAGTTGGACAAATCGTGCAAGAATTTCAGAAGCAGAAGCTGATTGGCTGTCAATTAATATGATTAATCTTCCGGTGAAACCTTTATTACCTTGAGTTTTGGTCATCATCGGTTCATTTATTTTCTTTTTATCATCCCGTCCTTTACGGTCTGCAATTTTCATCTCTTTATCGAACAGGTAACCTGAAATAGCTTCGAGATTTTTTACAAAACCACCGCCATTACCTCGCAAATCAATAATTAAATTTTTGCTATTATTGATTTCTCCATTCATTATTGTATCAACTTTGTCAGGATCAAATGAAAAGGTTTTAAGTTTCCAGATTACGGTATTCCCGAATTTTCGAGTGTAAGAAAAAAATTTACTATCAGAATCTTCAGATTGTCTTATTAAATCATACAAGTCTAAAGAAGTATTTAAATCTAAAACCCGTTTCCTTTTGATAATTTTTGAGTCAAACTCAATATCTTCAGGCTTATTTGAACCGGCATGGATGACTTTTAAATTTAGTTTTATTTTTGGATTTAATATGTTAAAAAAATAATTCATTTTCCATAAATCTTTTCTATTGGGTTTGAATCCTTCCAAAGACAAAATTTCATCACCTGATTTTAATCCCTTCTTTTCTGCGCTGCTTTTTGGCTTAACTGAAGTTACGTAAACTTTGTCTCCAATAGCCTGCATTCGATAACCATAATTAATATCTACGGTTGTAGCAGGTGGAATAAAAAATAAATGCGAGTCATCAAAATCTATTAATACTTGTGCAATTACGGCAAATGCCTGCCCCAAATTTTCAACTTCGTCCAATCTTTTTTCTGCTTTATCAAATCTTTCTTCAATATTTATGCCCCTAAAATCAGGATCATAATAAGTTTTTTTTATATCACTTTTTATATTTTTCAGAATGTCTTTCATTCTTCCTTTCTCAATTCGATCATAATTTTGAGCATTTATTATTTGAGAAAATGTCAAAATAATTACAATTAGAGGAAAAACACAAGTATAAAAATACCTTTTACTTATTTTTACGAGTTTCATAAATTTGCTCCTATTTATTAGTTTTAAGGGAGATTTGAGATACTTATTAGTTTAAGTTAGTTACAAATTAATAGTATTAACTATTTAGATTACGTTTTTCAAATACAAAAATTAACTTGTTTTGTATCTGATGTTTTGAAAATTTCAAAATCCACACAATTGGTAAATTTCAAATTTTTTCGGGAAAATGTGATAGGTGATACTCAAATCATATTTTTATGAGGAACGTTTCACACTTGCAACAATACACAACCTATGCTATCTTTGTTTCATCAGTGCAACATAATGCCTTAGACGGTAGGCAGTTAGCACAGGATAAATAAAGAAAAACATTAAGCTGACAGAAAAAATTATAGGAGAAACAAAAAATGAAAAATACGAATAGACCGAAGATCAATCCGCTCAGCCGTATGCCGCGCCAGCAGCGTCTGGTGATGGCGATTCGCGGCGGTGCGGGCGTTGGAAAAAGTCATTTTATCAGTTCGATGAGCGATGCGGGTTTAGGAAAACTCTGCATTTTCGACACGGAACGCAAGGCGAGACTTTTGCGCGGCGTTGGTGAAAAATTCGACGCGCTCGAAATTGAGAACACAGATGAATTGCCGGAATTTATCGAATGGGCGATTAACGGCGACGGGCAGGAACAAAATTACGGCTGTTTTGCTCTGGACAGTTGGGCGGCGTATTTCAGCGCGAAACATTCGGAAATGATCGAAGCCGTGCGCGAAAAAACGGGCGATCATCTGGCACAGCCGAGCGCGGAAGAACTCGCCGCCGATCAGATGATTTTGCAGAATGTTCTGCGTAAACTCTGCATCGAAAGCGGAAAATCAATCGTTATCGCCGATCAAATTCCGGCGAAAGGTAAAGAAGCAAAAGAAGACAACGAAATCGGGCGCGTTCTGCCGATGACGGCAAGCGGTCTGGAATATTTTGTGGACGTGATGGTCGAAGTTTCATTGCAGGAACGCGACGGCGAGATCGTCCGAGTTTTTCAAATTATAAAATCGAATTCTCCGGCATTTGAAGTCGGTTTTGAAATGACCGGAAACATCGGTTTCAAAGATTTTCTCGAACATATGCGCGGCGAAGAAGCATTGGATTTGGCGTTTGAGAAACCGAAAAAATCGGAAGTTCCCGAATTTATCGAAGAACGCGAACCTTTGAAACTCGTCAAGAACGAAGAAATTACGATTGAAGAATTAGTTAAGAAAGCCGAAGAAAACGGTTTCAAAAAAGCCGACATTGTTACAGGGGCGAAGATTTATCACAATCAGCCGAACATCTATCATTTAAATGCCGAACAAATCGCCGACCTCGATGAGCGGATGACGGCGCGCATTGAAAAAATGAAAGCGCAGGCGGCGGAAGCGAAGCCGGCGAAGAAAAAAGTCGCTTAATATAATTTTTTTGCTAAAGGGTAACGGCAAAAAAACGAGGAAGGGGAATTTTGTTGAAAGACAAAATTCCCCTTCCTCGTTTCGAAATTCTGCAAATTGGTGCAGTTGTTAAGTATAAGCTTAATGAAAAGTAAAATTTAACCAGAATAATTTTTAGAATTTAATCACCGACTTCAATCGTGTCGCCCGCCTGAATTTCCGGGTCGGGCGATTTTCCTTCTTTGATTTCCTTTAAGTTATGTTCTGTCGAAACCAGAAGACCATCAGCATTTTTGCGGCGGACAATTATTTTTTTGACTTTTGAATTTTTAACGCCGCCCGAAGCTAGAATTGCTTGTGTCAATGTCATTCCTTTATAAAAATCTTTTTGACCGACCGAACTTATTTCGCCGCCGATGTAAAAAAATTGCGGCGTATTTTTTGTAACGGTTTCACCGGAATCGGCAAATTCTATAATATCGCCGTTTGAAATTAAAACTTCGTCCGTTTTCAAATCGTTCAAAATCAGTGTCTCGATTACTCCATTTGCACGGCGGATGATAACTTGATTTGCACGCGGTTGAACAATGGCTTCGGCTTTTATAACGAAAAGCGGAACTGCATCGCGTTGGAGAGATTTTCTTCCGGCGTTTTCAACCAAACCCAGAACATTAATAGTTTGGCTTGAAAACTCGCGGATTTTGACGGCGACTTGCGGATTTTCATAAAGCTTGATCTTTTCCCGCAGAATGTATTCAATTTCTTCAGTTGTTAAACCGCTAACTGAAACCATTTCACCTGCCAGTGGATAATCAATCGTTCCGTCATTTAAAATCGTGAAATATGTCGAGTCTTTTGCCGGTGCATTTTGCAGGCTGATGTATAAAACATCGCCGATTCCGACTTTATAAGTTTCAGTCGCGGGAAGTGCGGCGCGGCTGGCGCGTTTAGCAACTTCTAAAGTTTTGTTCGCTGCCGAACGGCTTTCAGAAGCATTGTTTTTTGCAATATCGGCGGGATTTTCGGCGTTTGAATTATCTGCTTTTTCTTCAGAAGTTTTTGATTTGGTCGAAGGATTTCTCGAATAACCGAAATTTACTTTTTTTGTTGCCGGTTCAGTTTCCTGAGCGAATATATGTCCTGCAAAAATGATTGCAGAAAGTGCGGAGATAAATAATGTATTTTTTAGCAAAGTCAGTTTCATAACTATTTCATATGTCCAAAATTTACCTGTATTTTTCGGGATTGAAAGAAACTATAACATCTTTTTATTCACGGGCAAAGTTTTCAGACGGAACATTTGTTCCTGACTTTATAAAAGACTAAAAGGTGCAAATATTTAGAAAAATAGTAAACTTTTTTTAACAATCATAAAAATAATCAATCATTTTTTTATGGTAAATCTTTTTTGTCGAACAAATGCGACCACTTTTTGCGGAATTTCTCACGCACTTTTTTTTCAATTTCGGCGGCTGTCTTACAAGTTTCCAGTTCTTTAACAATTTCGTGAGCTTCTTCGTAAGCAATATTCGAAATTACGCGCCGGTTGCGCCGCATCGAATTCGGCGACATACTTAGATCGTTTGCGCCCAAACCGATTAAAACCGCCGCATAAACGGGCGAACCAGCCATTTCGCCGCAGATTGTCGCGGAAATTCCTTGATTTTCCGCCGCTCGCAAAACCATTTTAATCGCTCGTAAAACTGCCGGGTGAAGTGTTCTGAACCAATCGGCGACGCTTTCATTGTCGCGGTCAACAGCCAGTAAATACTGCACGAGATCATTTGTTCCGAGACATAGAAAATCAACTTCGCGGCATATTTCTTCGGCAATTAAAACCGCCGCCGGAATCTCGATCATCGCACCTATTTTCGGATTTCCGAATCTTTGTCTTCTTTTGGAAAGACGCTCTTTTTCTTGTTCGATAATTTCTTTTGTAGTGTGAATTTCCGAAACATCGGAAATCATAGGCAGAACAATACTCAAATTCGTCTGAAATGAAGCGCGTAAAAGTGCGCGTATTTGTGTCCGAAAGGGTTTTTCGTTTTTAAAACTCAGACGAATTGCCCGTAAACCGAGTGCCGGATTTTTTTCCGGTTCGCCGTTTATATCGGGAATTTGTTCGGTATTTAAATCGAAAGTTCTAATTCTCGCGCCGTCTTTACCGACGAGTTCGGCAATTTTACGATAACTTTCAACTTGCTCTTTTTCCGTCGGAAAACCGCGATTTTGATTGAATAAAAATTCCGAACGATAAAGACCGATGCCTTTTGCACCTGCATCTTTCGCCTGTAAAAAATCGTCGGTCAAATCCAGATTTGCGCGCATCGTAATTTCACGACCATCGAGAGTTTTGAGTTCGCCTTGAATTTTTTCGGCAGGGAAGTTTTCTTTCTTTTGAAAAATTCTGGCGGCGCGTTTGAATTTCCTCAAAGTCAAATCTTCCGGGTGAATTATTATGTGTCCTTGAAAACCGTCAACAATTACCGTGTCACCGTTTTCAAAACGACGTAAAATTCCTTCTACGCCCGTAACCGCCGGAAGATTAAGTTCACGCGCCAGAATAAATGTGTGCGAAGTCCAGCCGCCGTTTTGCGTAATTATCGCCTGCGGCTTGTTGCGGCTTAGTTCGATTAAAGTTGAAGGTTTTATTTCCTTGGCGGCAAAAACCGCATTTTCAGGAGTTTTAATTTCAGTTTTTCGTCCGCCGCCGAGTGCAGTCTGCAATCGTTCGGCGATGTCTTCGAGATCAATATATTTCTCGCGCAGATTTTCATCGGCGATATTTTTGTAAGTCGTAATATAGCTGTCAGAGACGAGTTTTACCGCCCATTCAGCGTTTACCTTTTGTAAATTGATGACATCTTCGATTTTCGTAATTAAAGAATTATCGGACAAAAGCAAAAGATGAGTTTGAAAAATTTCCGATTGAATTTTACTGTTTTGTTCAGTTTTATGGGTAGCGATTTTGTTGATCTGACTTTTGGCAAGACGCACGGACGCACGAAATCTTCTGATCTCGCGTTCGATTTTCGAATCGTCCAGATTTATCCGGTAAAACTGACGCTTTTCGCCATGAAGACAGATGATTTTTCCGTGAGCTACGCCTCTGGCGACGGCTCTCGCTTTTATTTTTATTTCACTACTTGTCGAATTTGTGAGTTTTTTGCGTTTGTGATTTTCGAGGTTTGACGACATTGAATTTAAAATCGAGAGGTTAAGTTTTTCTTAAAAACTTTCAATTCTCAATTATAAAAAACTTAATGTCGAAAGCAAAGTTACTGTCTTTAACCGAATTAGTTAAACATTTGATTTTTCAGCTTTGCGGTTGATTATTTCGACGGCTTCATCAACCGAACCGGCGAAGTTCAGGAGAGAAATATCGGCATCGCTGACAACGAGATATTTTTGCCAGGTTTCGACAATCGGTTTCCAGCAATCGCCGAGCAAAACCAGCGGAGACGGCTTTATGACGCGGGTTTGAAGTTTATTCCAGACGAGCGAAATTTCAGTTACCGTTCCCATTCCGCCGCGCAGCGCGACAAAAGCGAACGAACGATTTATAAGATTTTGCAGACGGTCGTAAAAATGATCGGTGGCGACTTTATCGGTTAGATAACGATTCGGTTCACTTTTGAATTGATTCAAAACGATGCCGAAAACGCGCCCGCCTTTTTCGCGTGCGCCGCGCGATGCGGCTTCCATAACGCCGAGATAACCGCCCGTGCAGATCGTATAACCGGCTTCAGCAAGTTTTTCGCCGAGTTCTTTTGCCTGTTGATATTCGACTGAATTTTCATCGCATTTCGAGCCGCCGAAAATTGTTACGATTTTGTCTTTTGCCTGTGGAATCATTAATAAAATTCTACACTCGAAAGTTTTATTTTTACAAATTTATGTTGCCGATAATTCTTCTTCGCCAATTTCTTCGGGCGTTCTGTTTCCGGCGGAATGAATCGCTTTGGTCGTATCGGTGAAAAATAAAATGATGCTGCCGACCACGAAAAAAAAGATCAACGCAAGAATCGCTTGACGATAAGAGTTTGTCACCTGCGCGACGATGCCGAAAACGACGGGACCGATCCACGATGTGCCGCGTTCGGAAATCTCATAAATGCCGAAAAAAGCGGATTCGCGTCCTTTCGGAATCATTTTCGAGAACAGCGAACGCGAAAGTGCCTGTGAACCGCCGAGAACGAAACCGATCGCGCCGCTCATAAAATACGCTTCGATCACCGTATCCAAAACCGCGTATGCGTAAATCACGACGAAACACCAGATGACGAGCGAAATGATGATGGCGATTTTTGTAGATGTCGCACTGGCGATTTTTTCAAACGCCAACGCGCCGAAAAGTCCGACGATCTGCGCGATCAGAAGCGCGAGTAGAAGAAATGAAGTGTCAATTTTCAAACCCTTGGCGACGAATAATTCCTGCGTCAGGAAAACGCCCGATTGACTGATGACGGTCTGAATTCCGTCATTGTATAAAAGATATGCGATCAAAAAAGTAAGCGTGTGTTTTAATTTGAACAGTTGTTTGAAAGTGTCGCCGAGTTCTGAAAATCCGGCGGCGATGACGTTCTTTCCGGGCGGAACGTCGCGCACCGGTTGTCTTTTTTTGAGTAGTTTAAATGTAAAAATGGAAAATCCGCCCCACCAAATTCCGGCGGTCAAAAGACAAATTCTGACGGCGAGATTTATCGAAATTCCGAGCGTTTCAGCATAAGAAAGCAGAATCAAATTGGCGACCAGCATCAAACTTCCGCTGATATATCCGGCGGCAAAACCCCAACTCGAAACCTTGTCGCGCATCGCTTCGTCCGTGATGTCGGGCAGATATGAATTGTAAAAAACTATTGACGCGCCGGCGGAAAGATTGGCGACGATGAAAAACGCCATTCCGAGCAGATAAAGGTTGCCGTCAATAAAAAATAAAAGACAACTGGCAAACGAACCGATATAGCAAAAAGTCGCCATAAAGGTCTTTTTCAAATTTGTATAATCGGCAATCGCGCCCATCAACGGCAGGAAAAATATCTGTATGAAAACGGAAAAACCGACTGAATACGGAAAAAGTGATTTTGCGGTAACGGGAAACAAGCCGAAAAAACTGAAAACAACGCCGTTTTCGCCGACTGCGGCTTGGGCGAGTGCGGTAACATATTGTCCGATTAAAGCTGTAACGACGGTCGTAAAAAAGACCGAATTCGCCCAGTCATACATCAACCAGCCGAAAATCTCGCGGCGGTCGTTCTTTTGGTTTGTAACCTGACTCATATTCTTTTAATTCTGCAAAAGTCCGACGATTGCGGGCGTTATATCAGTTAAATCGTTAATTCGTTCGGCGGTTTCTACACTATTTCTTCCCCAAATAACAGTCGGAACATCGTTTAAAGTATGTTGTCGAACGGACAAATCTTCGATGTTTCCGTGGTCGCTTGTCAAGATGACAGTTGTTGTTTTTAAATCAACGCGGCTTAAAACTTCGCGCACGAATTCAGCCAACTTCGGCAGATGTTCGCCCGCCCAAACGAAGTCCTGTTTATGTCCGATTTTGTCGGTGATGAAATGTTCATAAAGCGTAAAACGATGTTCGGAAGTTAATTCAGCCAGAATTTTTGCCGCTTCGGAAACTGAAAATTCGGGAATACCGAAACCGTTTTCGATTAAAATTTTGTTCGTAAAATCGTGATACAAAGCTTTTCGTCCCATTAAATCGGGAAGTCGTCGAAATTGCATTTCAGCGGCTTCGACAGCGACCGTCGTTGCTGATTTCCAGCGAGGTTTTTCCGTGAAAAATTTCGGTTGATATGCGTTTGCAAAAATATTCGGCGTAATGTTTTTATTTTTCAATTGTAAAAAAATCGAATGTTCGGTTAGAATATCGCGCAACTTTTGGTTGGGAAAGCCTTGTTTATGATTTCCCAAAAACTTCGGTGCGTTTATTCCCGTCAAAATTGTCGTCTGTCCCGACGCGCTTTGCGGACGACCTTCGATGCCAAGACGCGGATCGGTCGGTTTTAAAATCCCTCTGAAAATAATTTCGCTTGAAATATTTCTAAAATGTGCCAATGGAAATAAATTTTTTAGAACAGAAAATGGATTTTTCCCGTTAATTTCTCCGATTCCCAAACCGTCAATAAATAATAGTAAAACCGCGTGATTAGTCATTTTTTTATAGCCCGATAATTACTTTCAGAGATTAACAAACAATTCTTATCTTTTAAACATTTGACAACCAACCTCTTTAATTAGTAGTCTTTAAATAGTTTTTCAAATAAAACAGTATTTCGGAAATTGAAAGTAATTGAGAATCGTTCGATACTATCAACCGAATCAATTTAAATAAACAATTAAAATCAAGAGGAGGATTTAATTTATGTCTTGGACTAATAGAATAAAGTCTTTGCGTTCTTCGTTATATGCAGTTGCAATACTCGCATTAGTAGTCACGGTAATGTGGGGCGGAACGCAATTTAACACGAAAGTAGAAGCAAGTGACAAAACAGAAGCCCCGGCGGCAACATTTCCGGGAACAGGAACGGGAGCTATTCCTGACGGAACGACAGCAACTGTATGTGATAGCCCTGGTGCGCCGCTCAACATTTCATTTAATGTCAGCGGTTTAACCGGAACTGTCAATGATGTGAACGTCAATATGAATATCACTCATACTTGGGTTGGTGATATTACAGCAACTTTGATTGCTCCTAACGGAACATCACATATTCTTTATTCACGCACCGGCAGAGTTGACACAGCTTGTGGAGATTCATCGAATTTAGGCGGTGTCTATAATTTTGATGATCAAGCATCGAACACAAATTGGTGGGCGGCATCAGCTGCCGGAGACACCAATTATGTAATTCCGGCAGGAAATTACAGAACAACTCAGGCAGGTCCTCAGGCTGCGGCTAATTTTTCACCGGAAACCAGCCTTAATACTGCTTTTAATGGTGTCAGTCCGAATGGAACTTGGACTCTGCGTATAACTGATAATGCAAATGTAGATACTGGTGCAGTTTCAGCCGCTAATTTAGAAATAACGACCGCAGGCGTACCGACAGGACCGGCACCATCGCCCTTCGATTTCTTCGGAAACGGTTTGGCTGATTTTGCCGTCATTGCATATCCGGCAGGTCAAACAACCGGACAACAAGTCAGATGGATTATTGCACAAAATGACAATCCGACGACCGCAACCAGTAACATAATGGATATTCCTTGGGGATTATCTTCAACTGATTCTATTCCGAATGTCGGTAATTATCTCGGAGACGTTCGACCGGATTTTGTTGTATATCGTGACAATACAGGCGGAGCTGCCGCAAACAGTTATCTTGCACTTCAAAACGCGAGACCCAACGTCGGCGCGCAAAAATTCCAGGCTTGGGGTAGTTTCCAGACTGATTATATCGGTGCGGAAGGTGATTACAACGGCGATGGTGTTTTCGATTTTACCGTAGTTCGTTCAGGTGGTCCTAATACTAATTATGTTTGGTATATCCTTAATAGCGGATCTAACACTTTAACGGCGTTTACATATGGTGCATTTAACACCGACATTCCCTTGGGCGGAGCAGATTATGACGGTGATGGAAAAGACGATCCGACTGTTGCACGAATCAGTTCTGCGGCTGCACCTACATACGGCTTGATTACCTTTTATGTTGGAACAACCAGCGGAACGGTAACAAAAGCCAGAAATTGGGGTAGTTATAATACCGATTTTATTTTACCGGGCGGTGATTATGACGGCGATGGTAAAGATGATTTCGCAGTTTGGCGTGGATTCCAAGATACAGCAGCTGATCCTACACCGAACGGAACCTGGTATATTTTGCTGGCTAACGATTCGACAATCGGTCTGCAATTTGGAACTCCCGGTATAAGTACCGTTCGTGATATTCCATTAAGAGGCGGTGATTATGACGGAGACGGAAAAGACGATATTGCTATTTATCGTCCAGGCACCAGACAATTTATGGTTCGTCGCAGTTCTAATAACGGAACAATCGTTCAAGGATGGGGAAGTGCCGGTAATGTAAATATTCCGGTTGCCGCTTTTGGTGTTCAGTAAATCTTATTTGGACGATTAGCTAATTATCAATCGTTCAGAAGATTAAAACTTAAAAGTGATAAAATCGTGTTTTAATTTCACGATTTTATCACTTTTTTTAGTTATGTATATTTAACTCAATCGGATTAATCTAACCTAACCGCTTCAAATAGTAATAACATTAAATCCTAAACTTTTCTTACTATTACAGTGACGAAGAATATTTGATATTAAAATTTGGAAAAATCGTTTTTAATTACTTTCCCTCCTAAATACGATATAGATAGATCAGCATATCTTAATCGTCTGTATTAATAGGTTAAATAGAGAAACCTAAATCAACAAAACGAATTTTTTTGAGGAATAAATTTTTTATTTTTATAGGCAGTGATTTTCAATATTAATAATTAACAAGAGTAACTTTTTCTGAAAATTGCTGAAATAAAGAAAATTATGGAAATCCGGTCATTAATTTTATAACTGATTTACTTCAATATACTAATAACCAGTAAAAACATTTTGAATTATTTTATAAAAAAACAGGTAAGTTGGAGGCGGCGATCGGAATTGAACCGATGAATAAAGCTTTTGCAGAGCTCTGCCTTACCACTTGGCTACGCCGCCTCAAAATAAAGTAGGAAGGCTGAATGATAAATGATGACATAATCTTTATTCATCATTCATCATTCAGCCTTTTACATTCAAAGATTTGGAGCGGGAAACGAGATTCGAACTCGCGACTTCAACCTTGGCAAGGTTGCGCTCTACCACTGAGCTATTCCCGCTCGTCGCAAATTTTTATTCTACCGACTCAAACAATTTTGTCAAGTTAAGTTTGAATATAAAATGCAAAAATCAAAATTATCTATTCACTGGCAGAAACCGTAAGATTTTTAACGAATCCCCAATCACCGCTGGCATTGATTTTGATATCTTTTACACGTTTATTTGCCACAACCATATTTGCCGAATACCATAACGGCAGCATCGGAACTTCGTTGCTGATGATCTCCTGCGCCTTAAAATAATATTCTTTGGCTTTCGCCCGATCTATTTCGTTATAAGCGTCATTTAATAATTCATCCACTTGCTTATTGCTGTAACGACCACGATTAAAACCGCCGCCTTCATTGGTTGGTATTTGCGAAGTAGTAAAAAGATCTCTTAGAAAAAGCGGGTCTTGATTTCCCCCGACCCAGCGACCCGTACTCATCTGATATTGTCCTTTTTTAACTTGATCGAGCATAGTTTTGAACTCGAGAGATTCAAGTTGAACCGGAATTCCAATTTCCGCCAATTGGCTTTGCATCAATGTTGCATATTGACTTGTTGTTCCCTGAGAAATTTTGAAAGTTATTTTCGGCATTTCCCGCATTCCGTCGCCATCCTTATCCTTAAATCCGGCTTCGTCCAACAATTGTTTGGCTTTTTCAGGGTCAAAGTTATATTTTGTTCCTTCATTATAAGCCCAAGATTCAGGAGGAAGAATCGAATGAGCAATTTTTGCCTGGTTTAACAATAAATCACTTATAATTTTCTCGCGGTTAATAGCGTAGGAAATTGCCTGACGAACTTTGACATTATTTAATGGCTCGGTTTCTGTATTAAACCCGATATATTGCACATTCGAACCGTCAAATTTCAGCACTTTTAAATTCGGGTCTTGTTCTAAGCTATTTAATGCGTCCGGGGCAATATCCGATGCGCCGGGAGCAAGGTCAATTATTTGGGATTTGAGTTCGGCTAACATCGAGTTTGCATCGGCAATCGCTTTGACAGTAATTGTCGGGATTTTCGGCGCACCTTCCCAATAATCTGGAAATGCTTCGACTTTTAAAATGTTTTGCACCGGATCAAATGAAACAAATTTATAAGGTCCGGTTCCGATCGGCGGTCTAGTGTTGCTTGCTTGTGTGCCGACTTCGCTGCCGTTGGGAATAATTCCGATTGGCACGAGATTGGCGAGAAGCTGGCTTTTCAGCGATGCTCTCGAAAGTTTTAGATTAATGGTTTTTTCATCCGGCGTTTCAATTGCGAGAATGTGAGGCTTTTTTTCGCCGTTTACTGTATCGTAGAAAGCCGAGCCTTTTGCGCCTTTCGATTCAAATAATTTGTCAAATGTATATTTCACATCAGCCGAAGTTAATGGTTTTCCATCGTGAAATTTTATTCCGTCTTTTAACTTAAAAGTAATTACTGTCCCGTCTTGACTGTCAGATATGTCTGCCAAGTCGCCCTCATAGTCGAACTGATCATTTTTTTTAACCAACGAATTAAACATCAGCGTCCGCAGTCGTTCGTCGTTTGCCGTAATTGTTGAAGAACCGACCGGATCGAGCGTCGAAAATGAACCGACAAGACCCATCGTAAAATCTTTGCCGCTCGTACGATCACGGCAGGCGAATGAAAAAGCTAATAAGCTTAATAAAATTGCAGTTATAAATAATTTTTTATTCAAGATATTTCCTCCGAAAAATTTGTATATTTATGAAAATTCACGATTATAAATCTCTTTTTTAGCAGACTGAGAGACGAAAACGGGCGAAAAAGTTAAACACTTTGCAAATTTTTAATTTTTTTTATTAATTTTCACTTATTCGCGTGTAAAATTAAATTTGAGAGAAACAGCAGTTAAAAAAAGTTTAACACGATTCGTTTAATTGTTTTACTTCGCCGGAGAGATTTTCAATCTTTGATTCATCAAATGGAAACGGCGTTTGCAGACGTTTTTTGACTCGTTTAATACGTTCGATTGATTTATCAAGTCGCGCTTCTGAAATTTCGCCGGATTCGACCGCTTTTGTAACCGTTTCGTGCGCCGTCATCAACGCTTCGGGATTCGAGCAGAACGAAACACAATCGTTTCCGGCTTTGATCGCCATCACCGCCGCTTTTCCCATTTTATAGTTGTTATCAATCGCGCTCATCTCCAGATCGTCCGTGACGACCAGATTTTCGTAACCCAATTCGCCGCGCAAAAGTCCGTCAATGATGTTCGGATTAAGCGACGCAGGCAAAATATCTCCCTCGTCTGCGCCGTTTTCAAACGCCGTGTAAACAGCGTGACCGATCATCACGACGAAAACTTCGATTTGTTTTAAGAATTCTATGTAAGGAAAAAGATCGTTTTCAAACAATTGCTCACGCGACAGGCGTATGACGGGAAGTTTATCGTGCGAGTCAACTTTGCTTGCGCCCAAACCGGGAAAATGTTTCAAGCATCCGAGAATTCCGCCGTAACGCAGTGTTTTCAGATACGGAATTGCAAAATTGACGACATCTTCCTTTGAATTACCGAAATTGCGGGCGTGAAGTCCGTTTGAAAACTGCGAACGCGCCTCGTCAATCACATCAACGACGGGCGCGTAATTCATATTAAAACCGAGAATTCGTATAACTTCCGCCGTTATCGCGGCGAGTTTTTCAAATTGCTCGGCTGTCTTCAAATTTTTCGGCGCGGGCATCGGCGTAATCACGCGGCGCAGACGGTCAACAAGTCCGCCTTCCTGGTCGAGCGTTAAAAACGGTTCAAAATCGAGAATCTCGCGGCATTCGTCCAAAAGATTTCTGGTCTGCTGCGCGGTTTTGATATTCCGTGCGAAAAAACAAATTCCGCCGGGTTTGACGATTTCGAGAATTTCGCGCGTCTGCTCGTCAATTTCGGCTTTCGGCAGACTGATAATAAACATCTGTCCGATTTTTTGCGCGGTTGTTAAGTTGTCGAAGTTAAGTTTTTGTGACATTTGAGAAAAGAAAATCCGATTGTAACAGAACTTAAAGTGATTTGTTAATCGTCGGTTACCCGGCAGTTTAAGTAAAAGGTTAAATTCAGATGATTTTACTCTGTAAATTTAGCAAAATTGATTTGAGACTTCCTGCATCGAGTTCATTTACATTAATTTCTCTTAATTCGTCAATAACATTTTCGTTATTAACGGCAAAAAGTGAAACTTGCGTAACGGCTTTTCCCGTCGCGGCGCGTCCGACTGCTTTATCGAGCGCATTTTCGTCGTTTTTTGAAACTTCCGCATCCTTGAAAACGGCGAGTTCGTATTGTTCGAGTTTTTCCAAAACGGCTTGCGCCCGCAAAATTGTTTGAGCGGGAAGTCCGGCGAGTTTCGCAACGGCGATGCCGTAGGATTTCGACGCTTTGCCGCGTTCGAGTTTGTGCAGAAAGACAATTTCGCCGTCTTTTTCCGCCGCTTTGATGCGGTAGTTTTTCGCGCCCGCGAGGTTTTCGGCGAGTTCGGTCAATTCGTGATAATGCGTCGCAAACAGCGTCTTCGCCGAATGTTCCGGCGAATCGTGAAGATATTCCGCGACCGCCCACGCGATTGAAAGTCCGTCGAAAGTCGAAGTTCCGCGCCCGATCTCGTCTAACAGAATCAAACTTTTCGGCGTTGAATTGTGCAGAATCGCGGCGGTTTCCGTCATCTCGACCATAAACGTTGAACGTCCCGAAGCGAGATCGTCCGACGCGCCGACTCGCGTCCAGATTCTGTCCAAAACGGGAAGTTTCGCCGAAGTCGCGGGAACGAATGAACCGATCTGACCGAGAATTTGAATCAGCGCGATCTGCCGCATCACCGTTGATTTTCCAGACATATTCGCGCCCGTGATAATCAGCATACGGTCGGTCGAATTGTTCATTTTCAAATCGTTCGGGATAAACGCTTCGCTCGTGAACGCCTCGACAATCGGATGTCTGCCGTCCTTTATTTCGATCTCGTCGCCGTCGTGCAGAACGGGCGCGACGTAATTTTGCCGCGCCGCGATTTCCGCCAGAGACGCAAGCGCATCCAAAGTCGCCAATGCGCGTGCGGTTGATTGCAACTTCCGCGTTTCTTCACGAACGGCGCGGCGGACTTCGCCGAAAATCTCGTTTTCCAAAACTTTTATACGTTCTTCCGCGCCGAGAACTTTCGCTTCCCATTCTTTTAATTCCGGCGTTGTATATCGTTCGGCGTTCGTCAAAGTTTGGCGGCGTTCGTAGTTGTCGGGAACGTATTTGACGTTGCCTTTCGAGATTTCGATGAAATAACCGAAGACGTTGTTGAATTTTACCTTCAGATTCGCAATGTTCGTGCGCTGTTTTTCGGCTGCTTCAAATGCCGCAATCGTCTGTTTCGCGTTTCGGCTGATACTGCGGATTTCGTCGAGTTCGTCGTTAAAATTATCTTTGATAACGCCGCCGTCATTAAAATTCGCGGGCGGTTCTTCGCTGATCGAATTTTCGATAAGTTCGCGGATTTCGGGAAGTTCAAAGATATTTTCGCTCAAAACCTGCAATAAAAGACTGCCCGCGTCGGACAAAATCTCATTGATGCGCGGCGTTTGCGAGATCGAACGATGCAGCGCGAGCAAATCTCTCGGAGTCGCCGCGCCGAGATTTAATCTGCCGACGAGTCTTTCGAGATCGGCGACTTCTTTTAGAAGAAAACGGATTTTGTCCCGAAACATCGAATCGGTCAATTCTGAAACGGCGGAAAGGCGCGTCTGGATTTCGCTGCGTTTGATCGAAGGGCGCAAGAGCCACGAACGAAGCAGACGTGCGCCCATTCCCGTTACGGTTTGGTCAATCACGCCGAGCAGCGAACGTTTTTTGCCCGCGCGTGATTCGACGATTTCGAGATTGTCGAGCGTTACGGCATCGAGAATCATAAAATCGTTCGCTTCGAAATAATTTATGTCGGCGATGTGTTCGGCGGATTTTTTCTGCGTTTCGTGCGCGTAATGCAGACACGCACCGGCGGCGCGAATCGCCTGAATTTTATTATCAATCCCGAATCCGGCGAGTTCTTTCGTGCCGAACTGGCGACACAAAAGTTTAGCGCAGTCTTCGGCGTTGTAAATCCAATCGTCCAATGCCGTTAAAACCGTCGTAAATTTCGGCACGGTTTGTGTTTGATTAAAAGCGATGACGTTTCCTTCGGCGAGATTTCTCTGCGAAACGGTGTTTGAAAAATGACTTTCGATCAATTTTTCCAAAGATTCGGGAAACAATAATTCGCGCGGCGAATGTGCTTCGATGTCGTCGCATATCTTTTGAAAAGCGTTTTTCCCCGAAATCTGCGTCGCGGAAAATTCTCCGGTCGAAAGTTCGAGATAAGCAACGCCGAAATTTTCGCCCGCGCCGACGACCGACGCGAGAAAGACCGATTCTTTCTTTTCTAAAAGTTGTTCGTCAATTGCCGTTCCGGGCGTTATCACACGGACGACTTCGCGGTTGACGAGTTTTCCTTGTTCGGCATCTTCGGTCTGTTCGCAGATGGCGACGCGATAACCTTTTTTGACGAGTTTTGAAATATATCCCGCCGCGGCGTGATGCGGAACGCCGCACATCGGAATCGGATTATCGCCGGATTTATGCCGCGCCGTTAAAGTTATGTCGAGTTCGCGTGAACCGATTTTCGCGTCGTCGTTGAAAAGTTCGTAAAAATCGCCGAGCCGGAAAAAGAGTAATGTGCCGGGATATTTTTTTTTGATTTCCAAATACTGCCGAAGCATCGGCGTTGCCTTTTGCATAATAATAGTAAACAATTGGTTAATTGTTGAATGATAAAGTTTAACTCAAAATTTATTGTTATTGAAACTGCTTGAAATAGTTCTGACTTTACTTGCCGCGATAATTTGCTAAAATGTCCGTTTTTGAGTTATTTTACAAAAGACGAATAAATTATTAAATACCAATAAACTTTTCCTCTTTGTGTTGAATCAAAGGCAGTTAAATCATTACAAACTATATAAAAACTGTTTGGAGAAATAAATTTATGAAAATACACGGAATTTTAATGACGCTTTGTTTAGTTTTGGCAGCCGGTTCGGTTGTTATCGGACAGGAAACCGTTAAACCGACAGACAATAGTGTTTCAGTTCCCGGCGTTCCTCCCAAAATAACAAAAAATGATGATACGACAAAACAGATAACTGTTGATGAAGAAAAAAACAACGATGATTTGACGGCGACCTCTTCAACACAAACTACAGATAACAAAGATACAAAAGATCGTTATCGAATTGGGTATCAAGATACATTGGATGTAACGATTTACCGTCATCCTGAACTTTCAGGTCAGGTAAATGTTAATCCTGACGGAACGATAAATTTATTTCGTTTGGAAAAACCTATTATTGCACTTTGCAAAACCGAAAATGAATTAAAAAACGAGATTGCCGACGCATATCGAAAAGATTATTTGCGCGATCCGTTCGTAAATGTTCGCGCCGTTGACCAAAAATCTCAATCTTTTGCCGTCATCGGTTCGGTTGAAAAACCCGGAACATTTTATGTAAATCGTAAAATTCGTCTGCTTGAACTTCTGGCATACGCCGGAGGACCGAATGATGATGCCGGACAAAGACTGATTGTTGCCCGCACGGGAAGTCCTTCGACTTGCCGTGAAGATGTCGCGGTTCAAATAAATCAGGACGAACAAATTTCGCTTCTCGACTATAAAATAAAAGATATTCTCGAAAGTAAGGAAAATTTGTGGATGCAGCCGGGTGACATCGTTTCGGTTTTAGATGCAGATGTTGTTTATGTAGTCGGAAATGTCAACAAGCGTCAAACTTTAAAGTTAAAAGAACCGATAACCTTGTCGCAAGCGATTGCCGCCGCCGAAGGTGTCAAAGATACGACGGACAAAAGCAGTGTCAAAATTCTGCGACGTAAACCTGATAGTCTTGATCGTGAAGAACTCGTCTTTAATTTGAAAGACATTGAAAATCAAAAAATTGTTGATCCTGAACTCGAACCGAACGACATTGTGGCTGTTTCAAAAGATTCTAAAAAATTAATAATCAAAGGATTTGTAGATGCCATAAAATCAGGAATTCCTACACTTTTTTATAGATTTTAAGAAATTACTGTAATGAAAGAAACTCGAGATATAGTTAAAAATTCGACTGCTGAAAAAGTTGAGTTAGAAAAACCCTTTGAACCGCATATTCCGATTGGGAACGGAAATGGAAATTATCCGGCATATCGCGGCTACGATCAGGAAACCAGTCAGCTTATCGAATATTGGCGTGCGATTCGTAAACGTCTGTGGCTCGTTATCGGTGTGGCTGTTTTGATGACGACTTTGGTAGCGATTTATATGGCTCGCCGTCCGAACGTATATCAAGCACAAGCGACGGTTCAGGTTGATCTTGAACTGGCGAATCAAGATTTGGTAGATTCGAGCAGACGCTCTCCGATCAGCAACGATCCAACGTATTTCAATACTCAGCTTCAATTACTGACCAGTGAAAGTCTTCTCCGGCGGGTTGTAAAAGAATTGAGTTTAGACAGCAGCAAAGATTTTCAAAAAGATAAAAAACAAAGTTCCGGGTCAACTTTCAGTTCGATGTTAAAAGCCATCGGCTTGGCAAATGATGCACCTGTAAAAGACGATTCGGGTGTTCAGGAAGCGACGATTGCAGACGATATAGGAATTGCATCCGCCGAAAAAATGGAAGAAGCAAAACGGCTTGCACCTTATGTGGACATTTTACGGAAAAATCTTACTGTCGAACCTGTTCGTGAATCGCGTCAAACTTTCAAAGAAACGCGCCTGATAGAAATTTTTTATCGTCATACCGACCCGAAATTAGCCGCGCTGATTGTCAACGGAATAGGAACTGTCTTTACGAAACAAAATGATGAAAAACGAACCGGAAAAAATCGGGATACTAATGAATATCTGACTGATCGAATTGCCGAACTGCAATCTGAGATTCGCGCCGGAGAACTGAAACTTTTTAACGAAACGAAAAATGCCGGAATTATTGAAACAAACGCTGAACAGACCATCGTTATTGATCGTCTTTCGGGATTACAAAGGCAGCTTCTCGATGCTGAAGAAGCCCGTAAAAGCGCACAAGCCGAATATAATGCGGTAAGCGGTTCGCCGGAAAGAATTAAAGCACGAGTCGAACAGGAAGTCGGGCGTTATACGACGGAAAGAGAAAACAGTATCCGCGACCTGATTAATGAAAATAAGAAAGACATTGCCAAATTAAAAGCCGAACGCAATAAATTAAGTGTTGAATATAAAGACGGTGCGCCGGAAATCAGGGAAATTGACCGGCAGGTTGCAGCTCTCGAAGAAGCGATCAGCAAAGCAGCGGATGTCAATCAAAATGATCTGGAAGAATTTCGCAATCGTCAGGCAAAAATTTTAGTTGACGGTTTAAGAACAAAATATATCGCGGCGAAAAGCAAAGAAGAAGCACTCCGTTCCGATTACAACCAGCAATATAATCAGGCGCAGGGACAAAATCAGGCGGCTGTTACAATCGGACTTCTGAAACAAGATATTGATACCAAAAAAGGTTTTCTCGAAAATCTTAGAAAACAGCAGGACTCGAATGATGTTGTGGCGACGGGAACAAATAACAATATCAGTTTTGTTGAAATTGCAATTCCGCCTGATGCGCCTGTTTCGCCGAGCCGAACTTCAGCCGTGCTTGCCGCGCTTATGCTTTCGACGCTTTTTGGAATGGGACTCGCATTATTTCTCGAATATCTCGACGATACGATTCGCACAACCGAAGATGTAGAGTCATTTCTCGGAGTTCCGGCTCTGGCGGCAATACCGACAATTGATTCATTGCCGAAAAAACGCAAACTTCTGCTCGTCGGCGCAAATGGCGAACCGGTTGAAAAAACGTCAAATGCCGGCTCATTATTGATACATAACGATGCGCGCTCATCTTTAGCCGAGGCATATCGCCATCTTCGAACTTCGATTTTACTTTCGACCGCCGGACACGCTCCGCGTTCGCTTTTGATTACATCGAGTTTGCCGGCTGAAGGAAAAACGACGACGGCGGTTAATACGGCGATCAGTTTGGCGCAGACCGGCGCGAAGGTTTTGGTAATTGATGCCGATATGCGACGACCGAGACTTCATAATATTTTCAACACCAGTAATGCCGCCGGTTTAAGCACAATTTTGTCGAGCGATATGAAAGAAGATGAAATTTTGAATGTCGTGCAGTATGATGAGGATTCAAAACTTCATTTAATTAGTTCAGGACCTGTTCCGCCGAATCCCGCGGAACTTATCGGTTCAGAGCAAATGACGCGGTTAATGAAATATTTGCAGGAAGAATTTACTCACGTTATCGTAGATTCTCCGCCGATTGCTTCTTTTACTGACGGCGTATTGATTGCTTCAATGGTCAACGGCGTTATTCTCGTCGTTCATTCCGGCAAGAGTTCGCGTCAAGTCGTCAAACGCTCGCGTCAGCTTTTGCAGGACATCGGTGCTAAAGTTTTCGGCGTAGTTTTGAACAACGTAAATCTTAAAGCACAAGATAATTACTATTATTATCAAAGTTATTACTACCGCGACCAATATCGTCAGGATCAGGACGATGCTGAATAGTAGATTTTTAAAATGAAAAAAAATCCGGCAAAATTAATTTGTCGGATTTTTTTTGGATATGATTCTATGAAATTTCGGTTTTTCTAATTGCCGCTATTTTCCGGCGAAACAGTTGATTTTTTGAAAATTAACGAAGCAATTATCGAGGTCAAAATCACGCCGAGAATTATAACGAGCGACCAGACAATCGGAAAATGACCGTCGAACATAGGATTCAGCCAAACCATCTTTAATCCGACAAACACAAGCACAACGGCTAAACCGTATTTTAAGAGATAGAATTTATCAATCACGCCCGCGAGCATAAAATACATCGAACGCAAGCCCAGAATGGCGAAAATGTTTGACGTGAAGACGATCAAAGGCTCTTTCGTTACCGCGAAGATCGCCGGAACGCTGTCCACAGCGAAAATAATGTCCGTCGCTTCGAGAAAAAGAAGCGCGATAAAAAGCGGCGTGGCGTGCAGAATTCCTTTTTCGCGAATGAAAAAACTTTTCCCGTCAATCGTGTGCGAAACAGGCATAAATTTTTTGAAAATGCGGATCAAAAAATTCTTTTCCGGCTCGATCTCTTCCGAATTTGAAAAAAACATTTTGATTCCCGTGATTATCAAAAACGCGCCGAAAATATAAATTATCCAGTTGAATTGGATCAACGCCGAACCGACGGCAATAAATACCGCGCGGAAAACGAGCGCGCCCAAAATCCCGTAAAACAACACGCGGTGCTTGTATTTCGCGGGAATTCCGAAATAGCTGAACACTAAAACGAAAATAAAAATATTATCAACAGATAAAGAATACTCGAGAATATAACCCGTTAAAAATTCGAGTCCGACCTGTGTGCCGGTTTCCGCGCCAAATTTGGAAACGGCGTAATTGTAAAAAAGAAAATTAAACGTGAGCGCAAGCGCGACCCAGACGATGCTCCAAATTGTCGCTTCTTTAAACGAAACAATATGCGCCTTGCGGTTGAAAACGCCGAGATCGAGCGCGAGCATTATAAAAACGAAAATCAAAAAACCGCCGTAAAACCACCAGTAATCGGCAAAAGGGAATAGTGTCATATATTTAAACCTCCGAAATTTTATTGGAATCATCCAATTTTTTGTCTTCCACGGATTCGAAAATTTTGTCCGAGCGTTCGGTTTTTACAGCAAAGGCTATCAGAAAAGTAAAACTTTCGGCAAAAATTTCCCCGATAAGTTCAAAAATGATTTCCAGTAAAACCTCTAACAACGCTTCCATCAAAAAAATCTCCGTTTTTCCGTCTTTGCCGCAAAAGAAAAAACCTTCCGCAAGCAATTAAATTATGCTTTACAGAAGGTCTCGATACTTTCGCTGACGAACCGGATTTTCCTTCAGAAAAATCGTGTTGACGATCTCGTCAGACCGCGTTTCGGGTTATCTACTCCCCTTCAAATTGTCCTTTTGAAGTTATCAGCTTAATGATTTCCGTGTCAAGTGCCGCGTCCAAATTCCAAAAAATCAGTTTTATGTTAAACTAACTGATTATTTTGTTAGAGATTGAGAGAGTTAAAAATATAGTGAGTAAAATAGAAATTATACCTTTAGGCGGCATCGGCGAATTCGGAATGAATTGTATGGGCATTCGGTTCGGTGACGAAATGATCGTCGTTGATGCCGGAATGGGTTTTCCCAATGAAACACCTTACGGAGTTGATATTTCGATTCCCGATTTTAGTTATCTGGACGAATATAAAGATGACATCACCGCGCTCGTTTTAACGCACGGACACGAAGATCACATCGGCGCACTGCCGTATTTTCTGAAAAAGTTCAATGTTCCGGTTTATTCGTCGCATTTTACAGCCGCGCTGTGTGATCGAAAACTGGAAGAACATAATATGCTCGACGAAACTTTGGTTCACCGCGTCCGCCCGAACGATGTCGCGGAAATCGGCGTTTTCGAGGTCGAATTCATTCACGCTTCGCATTCATTGGTCGAATGTTTTTCGCTGGCGATAAAAACGCCGCTCGGAACATTGGTTCACACGGGCGATTACAAAATTGACGAAACGCCCGTCGTCGGCAAAGGCTACGATTTGAAAACGTTAAAACGCATCGGCGACGAAGGCGTTCTCGCGCTGTTAGGCGATTCAACAAATGCGACCGTTCCCGGCAGAACGCCTTCGGAACAAGAAGTGATTCCGGCAATCGAGGAGATTTTTGAAGAAACCGACGGGCGAATAATTTTCTCGACGTTTTCATCATCGCTTCACCGCGTTCAGGTCGTTTTCGATGTAGCGAAAAAAACAGACCGGAAAGTTTGTGTTTTAGGACGTTCGATGATGAAAAACGTCGAACTCGCAGGCGATCTCGGATTGTTAAATATTCCATACGGAACATTAGTCGGACTCGGAGAATCGCGTCAGCTTTTCGACGAAGAACTCGTCTATCTCGTTACAGGTTCGCAAGCTGAAAAACGCGCTTGTCTCTGGAATCTGGCGACTAACGGCTACAAAGGTTTGAGTATCAAAAAAGGCGATACAGTCGTTTTGTCAGCGCGGATTATTCCCGGAAACGAAAAAGAAATTTCGCAGATGATCGGCAACATTTACAAATGCGGTGGCAATATTATCGAGGAGAAACGCCGTTTGATTCACGTTTCGGGACACGCTTCGCAGGAAGACATAAAAATAATGACTGAAACCGTCCGCCCGAAATACGTCATTCCGATTCACGGCGAATATCGGATGCTTTTCCGCCATAAGGAATTTATCAAAAATCACATCGAAGGCTACAATGATGATAATGTAATCTTGATCGAAAACGGCGACCATTTTGTCATTGACAAACACGGCGCACGAGTCGAATCGAAACAGGAAATCGGTTTTACATACATTGACGAAGCGCATTCCGGCGAAATTGATTACGAAATCATCCGCGAACGCAAAAAACTCGGCTACGGCGGAATGATCTCGATGGTCGTAACTTTGGACAAAGACACGAAAAAATTAAAACAAGAACCGAACATCACGCTTCAAGGCGTTGCCGGAATAAATCCGCTCAACGGTTTATTAAAACAATCACGCGAACACATCGCCGATGTCGTCGGGATAATGAAAAAAGAAGAATTCCGCGACAAGAAAGCGGCGGAAGAAAATTTGCGGATTCATCTGAAAAGATTTATACAAAAAGAAACCGGCTCAAAACCCGTGATTGTGCCGACGATTGTTGAAGTTTAGAATTTGAAAAATGCCAGATAAAACTATTTCGGAAATTTTGTCTAAGACTAAAGTTGAAATCACGCCAGAAACTTTCACTTTAGTTTCTCTCCAACAGGAAGATTGGCTCAAACTTCTCGAAAATCCTGAACTTTCGCCGCGTATGACCGCGCCGTTTATGATTTTCCGCGATGCTTATGAAACGACTCTTTTGCTCGATGAAATTGATTTCGGAAAAATTCAAAACGCACTTGAAAATGCGAAGGTTGAGAGAAATTTCCGGCTTTTGACGTTTGCCGTCGAACTCGATTTTTCGGTGGTCGGTTTTATCGCCGAAATCTCGCGGATTCTCGCCGAAGCGGAAATATCTATCGTCGCGCTGTCAGCGTTTTCACGCGATCATATCTTGGTTAAACAAAACGATTTGGCAAAAGCTTTAAAAGTTTTAGGCGAAGTCGTCGAAGATTTGTGCTGACATTTCTTTACATTAAATTCCGCAAGTTAAAATAACAAAATAGTTCTAAAAATGCCGTCGAAAAATACGGCAATTTTTATGTCATTGAGGAAATTTATTATGAAACTAAAATTATTAACAAGCATTTTTTCGATATTATTTTTATTAACTATCGGCGTTTTCGCGCAAAAAACGACCGAATATATTGTAGTCAACGAGAAAATGGTTGACTGCACGACCGTCGGAAAAACGAAATGTCTGCAAATCAAAAAACCGCAGGAAACGCAGTGGGAAAATTTCAGCGGGGAAATCGAAAACTTTCGATTTGAATCCGGTTATTTTTATTTGCTGGAAGTTAAAAAAACAAACGTGAAAAATCCGCCTGCCGATGGTTCTTCATTTAAGTACCGTTTGAAAAAAATCATCAACCGCGAAAAATCTTCGACGGAAACGGCGGGCAAAACACTCGCCGGAACGAAATGGATTTTAGACGAAATCGAAGGCGAAAAAGTGAACACCGACCGCGCATTTTTGACCTTTAATATTAAGGAAAACAGATTCGGCGGAAACGGCGGTTGCAACGGAATGGGCGGAACTTTGAAGGTTGAAAACTCGACGATTAAAATGTCGCAGATTATTTCGACGAAAATGTTTTGTCAAAACACTTCGGAAATTGAGAATTCGTTTTTAGCGAAATTGCAGGATACAAATCGTTACGAAATAAAAGGCGAAATACTTTACTTTTATAAAGGCGAAACGCTTTTGCTGGAATTAAAAGCCGAATAAAATTCAAATAATTTCGATAAAAAATGCCAAGCTCGCAGTTTTGATATAAAATAAGCGAACTTGGCATTTTTTATTATGAAATACTGGAATGAAAAAGTCGTATTTTTAACCGGCGCGTCGAGCGGAATCGGCGAAGCGTTGGCGTTGGAACTTGCAAAACAAGGCGCGATTCTCGGTTTATTGGCGCGGCGTGAAAGTCTTCTGCGCGATCTGGTCGCCAAATGCGAGCGGAAAGGAACGGCGGCGCGTGCGTTTGCGTGCGATATTACGGACGAATACTCTGTCAGAGATGCGGCTGAAAGTTTGCGGCAGGAATTCGGGAAAATTGATGTTTTGATCGCCAACGCCGGGATCGGCGGAAAAACAATGCACGCCAAAGATGTGAAACCGCAGGATTTCCGGCGCGTGGTTGATACGAATTTGATGGGCGCGGTAAATTCGGTAACGGCGGTTTTGCCCGATATGATCGAAAAAGGAAACGGGCAGATCGTGGCGATTTCTTCGCTTGCGGGGTTTCGCGGCTTGCCGAAATCGGCGGCGTATTGCGCGTCGAAAGCCGGAATGACGGCGTATTTTGAAAGCGTTCGTCTTGATGTTCAAAATCGCGGCGTGTCGGTTACGATAATTCAACCCGGATTTATAAAAACGCCGCTGACTTCCGGCAGGGCGGCGAAGATGCCGTTTTTAATGGAACTCGAAGATTCGATTCCGCTTTTCCTGAAAGCCATCGAAAAGAAAAAGAAATTCGCTGCTTTTCCGTGGCAATTAGCGACGTTAGTTCGTGCAGGAAAAATATTTCCGGCGTGGCTTTACGACAAAATCGCGGGCGGTGCGAAATACAGGGAATAAAAAAGGCAGAAATGTAGAGTGGGAAAATCTACATTCCTGCTTGTTATGGGAGAAACCGATACTTGATTCTAATTGCAAAAAGCGTCCCAAGTCGTCCAGTAAGTTGCATCTTTACCGTCAGACGTGGCAACGATACCGACCATCGAAGCGCAATTTACATTACACCCGATATTCGGCGGGCTGTCTTTGACTTCTAATTTCTTTTCTTTGAAATTAGGTCCCGATGCTGTTACGGTAACGTTAAATTCACCCGATAAACCCGGCGTTTGCAGAGTTGTTGTCGGATCATCAGAACTAATCGTGCCTGTCCAATTACCGTCAGCCTGTTCGAGTTTGACTTCCCATTCGGTAACATATTTTTCAGTATCGTTAGACGGCGAAATATACGCCCAGAATTGTGCGCCGTCGCCGAGTTGAAATGACTTTGAAACATTTGATCTTCCACTCATAAATTTGGTCTCCTAAATCTTGCCCCGAACCAAAAAGCAGATGCTGTCGGGGAAACACAGCATCCGAATCCTTAAAATAATATCTGTATAATACTCTTAAGTTTTGAGTAAATCAACCTCTCAAGCGGCTTAAATATCAGTAAACAGAGCTTTTAAACGATTGTTGAAAATAGTAAACAGAGAAAGTAAAGATCTGATAGTATGACTAAAAGCAAAATGGAAAAATCAAAATTGAAATTGTCCGGCAGATAAAGAATGAGAAAATAAATAGTTCCGTATTTGTAACCGGAAACTTTGTCAATATCAAGAAAATAAATTCTTAAAACCATTCTGTTGAAGAGAAGCTTGATTTTTGAAAATAATAACTTTTGTTTAAAGTTAAAAAATATTAATTTTCACTTTTATGAGGAAAAAAAAACTGCGAAAAAAGGATAATTACTTTTCATATTTGGATTTTTAGGCGAGAAAATGCAAAATCACGTTTGGACTTCTTTCTTTTACATCATTCCCTAAAATTATTATATGGATTTGTTACAGGCAATTATTCTCGGAATTGTTCAGGGATTAAGCGAATTTATCCCGATCAGTTCGACGGCGCATCTGGTTTTTGCGAGCCGTTGGACGAATATCTACGGCGGCGATCCCGAACGCATCACGGCGACGATGGCGGTTATTCAACTCGGCACGTTAGCGGCGGCTTTTGTCTATTTTGCGCCCGATATTGCGGGAATATTGGCGAATTGGTTTCGTGATAATTTTGCGTTTATTCGCGGACGGCGGCTTAATTTTTCCGGCACACACGGAAGCCGTCCGGCGTGGCTTTCAAACGAAGCGTGGCTCGGTTGGCTGATAATTATCGGTTCGATTCCGATCGGTGTAATCGGTCTGACGCTCAAAAAATACATCGAAGGTCCGGCGACGAAAAATCTTTGGGTAATTGCGATAATGCTGATTGTCGTCGCGGTTTTACTCGGACTTGCGGAAATGATCGGCAGCAAGAGAAAGGAATTAAAAGATTTCACATTGATTGATTCGCTCGTCGTCGGATTTTCGCAATGTTTGGCGTTGATGCCGGGAGCATCGCGTTCCGGTTCGACGATTATGGGCGGACTTTTCGCCGGACAAAAACGCGAAGCCGCCGCGAGATTTTCGTTTCTGTTGATGATTCCTGCAATCACGGCGAGCGGACTTTTGGAATTAAAGGAAGCGTGGCATTTGTTGTCGAGAGATGATCTGACGGCGTTGCTCGTCGGCACGATTGTCGCCGGAATTGTCGGTTATCTTTCGATCTGGTTTTTGCTTGCGTATTTGCGAAAAAACTCGACTCTGATCTTTATCATTTACAGAATTTTGCTCGGTGCGGTTATCCTTGTTTTGCTTTTACAAAATGTAATTAGCCCGCAAGTTTGAGAAAATAATCTGTAAAAATTTTTCACTTTCCGATTAACAATTTTGCCGTTTCATAAATTTCACATAAAATCATAAACAATGAAGCGTTGGAATATTCAGAAACATAACAAAAACGAAGCGGCAAAACTTGCAGATAAATTAAAAATCTCGCCGCTCGTTGCCGCACTTTTGATCGCGCGCGGTTTTGACACTTTTGAAAAAGCCGAGAAATTTTTGAATCCTTCTTACGATGATCTACACGAACCGCTTTTGCTCAAAGATATGCAGATGGCGGTTGACCGCGTTAAAAAGGCGGTTGAAAATAACGAAAAAATTTTAATTTGGGGCGATTACGATGTTGACGGAACGACCGGAACTGTCGTTTTAAGAAAAGCACTTGAAATTATCGGCGCGAAAACGGGTTTTCATATTCCGAATCGTTTTTCCGAAGGTTACGGCGTAAATATCGGCGCGCTCGAAGCGGCGAAAAAGCGTGATTATAAACTTTTGATCACGGTTGATTGCGGAAGCACATCATTTGAACCAATCGCGTGGGCGAAGGAAAACGGGATTGACACGATCGTAACAGATCATCATTTGACGAAGGACGAAGGCTTGCCGGACGCGCTCGCCGTCGTTAATCCGAATCAGCCGGAATGCGAATATCCCGACAAAAATCTCGCCGGAGTCGGCGTGGCGTTCAAATTGGCGCACGCGCTTTTGCGCGAATACGGCAGGGAAAATCTCGTCCCGCATTTTTTGAAGATCGTCGCGCTCGGAACTGTCGCGGATATGATGAATCTGACGGGCGAAAACCGCGCGATTGTTACGATCGGTTTGCAGGATTTGCCGAAAACGGTCAATTACGGCTTAAAAGCGTTGATGGAAGTCGCCGATTGCCGTTCGGAGATGTCGAGTTATCACATCGGTTTTCGCATCGCGCCGCGAATAAACGCGGCGGGCAGAATGGACGCGGCGCGGCACGTAGTTGATCTTTTTGAAGCGAAAAGTTTTGAAAAAGCGCGTGAACTCGCGGAATATTTAAACGACAAAAATCAGGAACGGCAGACGGTTCAAAAAGAGATCGCCGAATCTTCTCTGCGCGAATACGTCGAAACGGGCGGAAGTGCGAATCAGAGTCATTTCGTCGTCGTTGCGGGTGAAAACTGGCATCGCGGCGTGATCGGTCTGGCGGCTTCGCGGATCGCCGACAAGCTTTATCGCCCGACGATTGTTCTTTCGATTGACGAAGACGGCATCGGACATGGTTCGGCGCGGAGCATCGAAGGTTTTCATCTGCTGAAAGGTTTGGATTCGTGTAAAGATTTGTTTGAAAATTACGGCGGACACGCGGCGGCGGCGGGAATGAAAATCAAAGCCGAAAACATCGCGGCTTTGCGGAAAATGCTCAATCAATACGCCGAAGAAATTTTGACGGAAGAAGATTTGATTCCGCAATTGCACATTGATGCGCCTGTTTCGTCGGACAGTTTGAATCTCGATCTAATCGAAGATTTGAAAAAACTCGAACCGTTCGGAATGGGAAATCCGAAACCGATCTTTGCGACGGAAAATCTGATAATCGCCGAAGACCCGTTCGTGATGAAGGAAAAACATCTGAAATTAAAGCTCAAAGACGAGAAAAATAATTATTTTGAAGCGGTTTGGTGGGACGGCGTGGAGAAATCAAAAGGGCAAACTCTCCAACCGCTGAAACGCATCGAACTCGCTTACACGGCGGAAGCAAATGTTTGGAAAGGAAACACTCGTCTGCAACTGGTCGTTCAGGATTTGCGGTAGGGTTCGGAGTTCCAACTTCAGTTGGCTTCCGCCGCGATTCGCTAACGGAAAAAACGCTAAAGTGTAGGAAACGCCATCGAAGACTCGGAGTTTTAGCCAACTGAAGTTGGAACTCCGAACAAAATAACAGAGGGAATTTATTATGGATTTAGCCGTCAAATGGAATGAAGTTATAAATAATCCGTTTTTCAAAGACGCGCCGTTTAAGGTCGAACTCAATAAATTCGGGCAGATTTTGATGAGTCCGGCATCAAATAAACACGGAATTTTGCAAAACAAAGTTGCGCGTCAAATTGATGATAATACGAAAGGCGGCGTTATTATTATCGAATGTTCGATCTTGACGAGCGACGGTGTAAAAGTCGCCGATGTCGCGTGGGCGAGCGATAAATTTATGAGTGAATTCGGCGAAGTTACGCCGTTTCCCAAAGCACCTGAAATTTGTGTCGAAGTAATTTCGCCGGGAAATACAAAAGGCGAGATCGAACATAAGATCAGACTTTATCTGGAAAAAGGCGCGTCGGAAGTTTGGATTGTCAAAGACAATGGTGAACACGAATTTTATTCGCACACAGGGAAAATTGCAGTTTCGCAATTCGCCGAAAAATTGACATTTTAGATGTCGGAAAACCAAAACAAAAAATTAAAAAATTATCAATTCCGCGCGAATTTGCCGGGATATTTTCGCATCGCGGCGTTTGCCGGATTGATTCTCGTGGTCATCGGTGTCGGCATCGGTTTCTATCTGAATTGGGGACGCGAAACTTTTCGTATGAAGTCTTTGCCGACGAATCTTTCGGATAAAGTTGTCGCCGAAGTTAACGGTTATGAGCGGCGCGAATCGGATAACGGAATTACAAATTATTACATAAAAGCCGACAAAGCAAAGACTTTTACTGATAATCATCAGGAACTCGAAAATATGTTTTTGCAGGTTTTTGATGAAACCGGCGAAAGCTCGGATAAAATAACCGCCGAAAGTGCAATTTATGTTCCGAAGGAAAACGATCCGAAAAATTTCACGGTTTATCTCGCCGGAAATGTCAACGTCGAAACGCGCGATGAATTAAAGGTGAAAACCGATAATTTGACTTATAAAAAAGAAACCGAAGTCGCCGACGCGGAAGAATATATCGAATTTTTGCGCGAAAATATTTCCGGTCATTCGACGGGCGCGATCGTCAGGATTCGTGAGAAAAAAGTCGAATTGATGAACGCTGTCGAGATTGACGCTTTTGCGCTGAACCCGACGGACGAACTCGCCAAAAGCGACATCAAAACCGCGCATTTGAAAGCCGATTATGCGATGTTCGACCAAATCGGCGGGAAGATCGAACTCAACAACAACGTCAGAATCAACGTCGTGCCGGACGAGAAAAATCAGAAACTTTCACAGCCGACCGACATTTCAGCAAATTTTGCGACCGCGCTATTTACCGACAAACAATTAAAACAGATCGATCTGCGGCAGAACGTCGAAGTTTATCAGAAACCGACGGCGAACAATCCGAATTGGACGCGCACGAAGGCGGAAAAGGCGACGGCGAAAATTGACAAGGAAGTAAAATCGCTCGAACTCGACGGAAATGTTGACATCGAGACGACTATGAATGATGTGAAGCCGACGAAAATAACTTCGGCTTACGCGCTTTATACAAAAGATTCCGACCGTTTTGAACTGAGAAACGCCGTTCACATAATTACGACGCAGAGCAGCGAACCGACCGACATCAAAGCGAACGAAGCAATTTACGAACAGGCGAACGGCAACATTTTTCTGACCGGAAACGCCGAAATCTGGCAGACGAATAATTTTGTCAAAGGCGATAAATTAACCGCGCGTCTTTTCCCGTCCAAACAATTAAAATCTGCCGAAGCGACCGGAAATGCTTACTTAAAGCAGGTAACGGACGAACGAACGGCGGAAGTTTACGCGCCGCAGTTAAACGCGGTTTTCGGCGAAAATAAACAGATGCAAAACGCCAACGCGCTCGGCGCGAGCCGCGTCAATATCGTTCCGGCGAGCGCATCGGATTACAGCAAATTATCGCTTTCCGCGCCGAATGCGATTCGTCTGAATTTTCAAAACAGTGGACTTTTATCGCAAATGCAGACCGAAGGACGCACGACGATCTATCTCGACGCGCCGAACAATTCGCCCGATGCGGCAAATAAAAAGTTGACGGCTGATTCCGTGATAACGACTTTACAGCCGGACGGAAAAAATCTGGCGAAAGCGCAGGCGATCGGAAACGCCGAACTTTACGTCGAGCCTTTGCGGGCGACGGCGGAAAATTACAACACGACTTTGACCGCGCCGAAATTCGACTGCGATTTTTATCCGACGGGAAATAACGCGAAAAATTGTTCGGCTTTCGACAACGCCAAAGCCGTCCGGGTTCCGACCGTCGTGGCTGCAACTCGTGGCAAACAAACTTTGAGTGCGAAACGTCTGAACGCGATTTTTAATCAGGGAACGCGCGATATTCAACAATTCGATGCCGTCGGCGACACGAAATTTAATGAACTCGACCGCAACGGAATTGCCGACAATATGACTTTTACGTCGGGCGACGGTTTCATCAAATTGCGCGGTGGCGAACCGACAGTTTGGGATTCGAGCGGTCGCGCCAAAGCCGGAGAAATTGATTGGGACACGCGCGGCAAGAAACAATCTCTGCGAAATACGGTCAGCACAACTTATTACAGCCAAAAAACGACGGGCGAAACTACGCCGTTTTCGAAATCAAACGATCCGGTTTTCATCACGGCGAACGCGGCGGAATTCGATCAAACTGCTGAAACCGCCGTTTATACGGGAAATGCGCGGGCGTGGCAGGAAAATAATTATGTGCGCGGCGAGCGTCTGATCTTAAAACAAAAGGAAGGACAATTTTTCGCCGATACTAATGTGCAGAGTTTGCTTTACGACGTTGAGAAAAAGGAAAACGGTAAAACTTCTAATCAGCCAGTTTACGCGCAAGCTGACAAATTATTTTACGCAAAAGATAAAAATATTCTGCGTTATGAAGGCTCGGTTGATATTCGGCAGGGAACCGACCGCATAACCGCCGGTGTTGCGAATGTTTTTCTCGACAATAAAAATGAATTAAAACAAACTATCGCCGAACAAAACGTCGTCGTCACGCAGCCGAACCGCAAAGCGACGGGCGATTACGCGCAATACACGGCGGAAAATGAGGTCGTAATTCTGCGCGGAAATCCGGCGACGGTTTCAGATGCCGAACAAGGTTCTTCGCAGAGCGCGCAATTGACGGTTTATCTGAGAGAAAACCGCGCTGTCGGAGAAGGGAAAACAGAGGAAAATTCGGGCGGCAGAATCCGTTCAGTTTATAAAGTTAAAAAACCATAGGAGAATTTGATATGAAATTATTTATTTCTTTTTTGTTTTTAATCAGTCCGATTTTTACACTCAGCGTTTTTGCTTGTGAATGCGATTCCTTACCCACTGTTTGGAGTGCATTTGACGAATCTTCGGCAGTATTTATTGGAAAGGTAATTAAAAGTAGTGTTAAAGAAAACTTGTCGCGTGAAGAGTATGAAAAGGCGCGGGAAGAAGATATGATTTATGAATTTGAAATCGTTAACTCATTTAAGGGGATTAAAAATAAGGCGTTAAAAATAAATTTGGGAAAGCCTGATATATGTCAAAGCAGTTTTGAAGTTGGCGAAACTTACTTGATTTATGCATACGGGAATGATGAACAGAATTTAAGAACATATACTTTTTGCAGCCGGATTGAAAAACTTATAAACGCCCAAGATCAAATCTATTTTATAAACGAGAAATTAAAGGGAAAACCCGAACCGCAATTTTACGGCTCGGTTGTCTTATCAACTAAAGAACAAGAAATTTGGAAAAGAAGTTTTCTTCCCAATTACAACTTTTTTCTTGATAACGGAAATGAGAAAGTTCAGGTTAAAACCGATAAAAATGGTTTTTTCAAAATCAATAATTTGAAAAAAGGAATTTACGATTTATCATTTGAGGAAAATAGTAAATACAAAGCAGAATTTCTCTTTTCAACAAGATTTAGAGTTTTTGAAAACAGTATGGCAATCGGATTTGACAACTACTCAGCATATTGGGCTGAATCAATTTCAGATAAAGACTTTGAAAATGGTCTTAAAAACTCACCGGAAAAGTTCGGAGGAGATTTCTCTAAAGGAGTTTATTTTGAAATTGAATTAAAAGAGAAATCGCCAAAACAGTAAATAATTTCTAAAATTGTTAAAATTCATTCCAAATATCTAAAATAATCATCCTATAGTGTTAAATTTCTCAAAGGAACAATTAAACGAAACAACGATGGCGGAAGATGATGATTTGCGCTTAAATTCACTATTCGCAATCAACTTACAAAAAACTTACGGTCGCCGCCGCGTGGTTGATGATGTTTCGCTTAACGTTGAAAAGGGCGAAGTCGTCGGGCTTTTAGGCGCGAACGGTGCGGGGAAAACTACGACTTTTTATATGATGGTCGGATTGGAGCGCACAGAAACCGGGAATATTTTTCTTAACGGTCAGGACGTTACGCGCCTTCCGATGTATCTGCGGGCGCGGCTCGGTTTGGGTTATTTGCCGCAGGAACCTTCGATCTTTCGCAGACTTTCCGCCGAGCAAAATATTCTGGCAATTCTTGAAACGATGAAAATGTCGCGCTCGGAAAGATTCGAGCGGTTGGATGAACTTTTAGAAGAATTCGGCGTTTCTCACGTTCGCAAAACGCGCGGCGATGCGCTTTCCGGCGGCGAACGGCGGCGCGTCGAAATTGCGCGTTGTCTGGCGACCGAACCGGAATTTATTTTGCTTGATGAACCTTTTGCGGGAATTGATCCGATTGCAATTGATGATATTCGGGAAATTATTTTGTATTTAAAAGGTCAAAATATCGGGATTTTAATTACCGATCACAATGTTCGCGAAACTCTCGGAATTACCGACCGAGCTTACATTTTGTCGGAAGGCGAAATTTTAAAAAGCGGTCTGCCCACTGAGTTGGTGGAAGACGAACAGGTTAGAAAACTTTATCTCGGTGAACGATTTCGGCTTTGATGTGGAATTTATGCAAATACGGAAACAAATATTTTCAACACAGATCCACACAAATAAGTGTAAGATGAAAATAAGATAAGAATTTAATATTTAGCATTATCTTCTTCTTATCAGATTTTATCTGTGTGCATCTGTGTTAAAAATTCTTCCTTTATGCTGAAATGATGTATAATTCACACAGAGTTCACTTTTGACTAAAACCACGCAGAAAACATAAAATTTAGTTTGTAGATGGCATCACTTAGACTTACACAACAACTATCTCAGAGAATGATTCTAACGCCTCAATTGCGGCAAAGAATCGAAATGCTGCAGATGACTACGCTTGAACTCGCCGAGCTTATTCAACAGGAATTAGTTGAAAATCCGATATTAGAAGAAGTGATGACGGGCGACGAACTGCAGGAAATCGCCGATAAAATTCTCGATCAAAATACTGACGGTCAAAATGAATTGACCGAAAACGGCGGTGATGAATATTCACTTGATAATTTGGATAGCGCAGAAGATTTTTCGCCTGACAGTTTGGTTCAAAACGCCACGGAAGAAAGTTCAGATTCTGACGGCGACGACGGATCGGAAGATAATTCGGACGCTTTTGAAGAAATTGATTTTGGCAGTGAGTTTCAGGACTATCTCGATCCGGGATATAAAACTCAGGAATTCGAACACAAAGAAGATCAGCCGAGTTTTGAACAGTTTTTGTCTTATTCGCCGAATCTGACCGATCATCTCGAATGGCAACTCAATATGTGCAGTATTGATGACAAAACGGAAGAAGCCGGATACTGCATTATCGGAAATCTTGACAGCGACGGGCGTTTGATTGCCATAAACGAAGAGATCGCGGAAATGTGCGGTTGTTCGTTAGAAACTGTTGAAAAGGCGCGGCAGATAGTTATGCAGCTTGAACCCGTCGGTTGCGGCGTTCGAAATGTTAAAGAATGCCTGCTTGCACAACTCGAAGCAAACGGAGAAGGCGATTCACTCGCGGCTGAACTCGTAGCAAATCATCTGGAAAACTTGCAGCCGCATCGTCTTCAACATCTTGCCAAAGATACCGGACGCGCGCTTGAAGAGTTAAATGAAGAAATTAATAAAGTTCGTATTTTAGATCCGTATCCGGGCAGGCGTTATTCGACGGAAGAACCGATTTATGTTGCGCCGGAAGTTTATATCGAGAAAATCGAGGGCGAATATGTGATCTATTTTGCGGACGACGGCAGTCCGCGCCTGCGAATCAGTAGTTCTTATAAAAATCTGGTTGATAAAGATGAAACGTCAAAGGAAACTAAGGATTTTATCAAAGATAAAGTCCGTTCGGCGATTGATCTTTTAAGAAATATCGAGCATCGAAAACAGACAATCTATAAAGTTGTAGATTGTATAATCAGAAAGCAGGAAGATTTTTTAAATTTCGGTGTTCAGCATATCAAACCGATGATGCTAAAAGATGTGGCGGAAGACATCGGAATGCACCTTTCGACAATTTCCCGTGTTGTAAATAGAAAATACGCGCATACGCCGCAGGGCGTTATCGAACTGCGCCGCTTTTTCTCGGAAGGAATGCTCAACGAGGATGGCGAAGAAGTTTCGACTCGAATTCTAAAATTGAAGATCAAGAAAATGATCGAAGAAGAAGATACGAAAAAACCGATGACCGATGATAAAATCGCTAAATTGTTAGGAAAAGGCGGCGTAAAATTATCACGCCGGACAGTTGCCAAATACCGCGATCAAATGAATATTCCAGGCTCTCGTGAACGTAAAACAGTTATTTGAAAACTTGTTCTCAGTTTTTTGCCTTTTGTTTTAACGAAAACAAAATTGTCCATTAAATTTGCTCCAGAGACAAAAAAAAAACTAGGACAAAGAACAAAATTAAACTTATGAAATTTGAATATACAGGCAGACACATCGAGGTAACTCCGGCATTGCGTTCTCATGTCGAGGAACATTTTGAAAGATTCAATCATTTTTTTGACGGCGAACATATTCGGGCGCACGTTACGATTGAAGTTGAAGGGAAAAAGCATCGTTCCGAAATCGTCGTCAATTGGATGAAGGAAGTTTTGACGGCGCAGACGACGGTGGACGATATGTATCAATCGCTTTCGCAAACAATTGATAAGATTGAAAAACAAGCGCGGCGATTGAAAAAGAAAATAATTGATAAATCTCACAAAGCTACAAAAGCCAGTTTAATTATTCCCGAATCGGAAGAAATTTTGCCGGAACCAAATGAACCGAATATTGTCAGTATTGACAGTTACGCCGTAAAACCGATGACTGCGGAAGAAGCGGCGATGCGTCTTGAAGATGAAGAAGATCAATTTCTTGTTTTTAGAAACGCTGAAACTAACGGTATTTCAGTGATTTACAAACGCAAAAATGGAAATTACGGTTTAATCGAACCGTAAAAGAATGTTACCAGTTCCGAAAATTAACATCGCGGAATTTTTAGAAATCGCGTCGGCTAAATTGAAAATAGACATTTTAGCCGGCGCGGACGGTTTGACGAAACGGGAAATCGTTTCAAACAGAATTCAAAAACTCGGTTTAGCACTTGCGGGATTTCCAGATTATATTCATCCGGGCAGAATTCAGATCATCGGCAAAAGTGAAGTTTCCTATCTTTCACAATTCAGCAGAAAAGTAATAATTCAAAAGTTAGAGAAACTGGATTTCGATAAAATTTGTTGTGTTTTAGTGACGAAAAATCTCGAACCTCACAAAGAATTAATTGAAATCGCCGAACGCAAAAATTTACCGTTACTCAAAACCGATCTTATCAGTTCGGACGCAATTTCAAAAATTTCTTTAATTTTGCAGGAAATTCTTGCTCCGCAGACTGTTATGCACGGCGTTCTTTTAGCAGTATTCGGCACGGGCGTTTTGTTTATCGGCGAATCGGGAATCGGAAAAAGCGAATGCGCTCTTGATCTTATAACGCGCGGACATCGGCTGATTTCCGATGATACGGTAATTATTAAAAAGGTCGGCGACAATATCTTCGGTGAAACGCCGGAGATAACCGCCGAACATCTCGAAATACGAGGTCTCGGTATAATCAATATAAAGGATTTATTCGGAGTTTCGGCGGTCGGAAAAACGCAGCAAATCAGTCTTTGTATCGAATTAGTAAAACGGAACGAGGTTTTAGAAGTTGAGCGTTTAGGATTGGAAACCAAAAAGGAAAACATTCTTGGAATTAAAGTATTAAAATTTGTTTTACCGCTCAGTTCAGGAAGAAATCTTTCAACTCTTGTAGAAACAGCAGTAAGAATTTACCTTTTAAAAACTAAAGGTTATGATGCTGCAAAATTGTTTGTAGAAAAACATTCGGCGATACTAAACGAAAATTTATAATTAATTTTATGGCGACAGACAATACGGAAAATCTAAATATCCCAAATTTTGTGATAATTACGGGTTTAAGCGGTTCGGGAATGAGTTCGGCGACAAATGCTTTTGAAGATTTGGGGTATTTCTGTGTTGATAACCTTCCGATTTCGATGCTATCAACTTTTGCGCGACTGCTTGTTCCGGCAGATGAAGAAGTTGCCGCCATCGAAAAAGCCGCATTGGTGATTGATATTCGTGAACGACATTTTTTGTCCGATTTTCCGAAAGAGTTATTGAAACTCAAGAAAAACAATCACGCTCCGTTCGTGTTGTTTTTCGAAGCGGATGATGAAGTTTTGGAACGACGTTTTTCGGAGACGCGCCGACCGCATCCGGCAGATAAAGGCGGCGGAAAACTCGCCGGAATCCGGGCGGAAAAAAAGGCGATGAAAACGGTGCGCGAGAATGCCGATATGATCGTGAATACTTCCGATTTAACCGTCCATACCTTGCGGCGAATGCTTGTTCAAAAATTCGGTAAGCAGGAAGAAGGCGTTCCATTAAATGTGCAAATCGTCAGTTTCGGACATAAACACGGCAATCCGCGCGGCGTTGACCTTTTGTTTGACGTTCGGCATCTGCCGAATCCGTATTTTGAAAAAAATCTCAAAGAATTGCCCGGAACAAATGAAAAAGTAATTAAATTTTTGAGTAAACAGGAAACGGTAATTGAAACAATTAGTAGATTTTCCGACTTGCTTAAATATCTTTTGCCGCAATATCATCAGGAAGGAAAATCTTATCTGACAATCGGTATCGGCTGCACCGGCGGCAGACATCGTTCGGTTATGGTTTCGGAAAGTTTAGGCAGAGAATTATCGGAAGTCGGCTTTAATGTTTCTGTAATTCATCGTGATATAAAAAAATAACGGTTACTTTTTTTCTTGTTTTTGTAATTTTTATCGTGTAGTCAATCGCCATAATAATTCAAAAATAAAAATCTAAAACAAAAAATAAATCTATGAAAAAAATCGGCGGAGTAATTGTTTCTCACGGAAGACTTGCCAACGAATTATTGGCGGCTGCGGAAACCGTTGTCGGCGAATTAAATCATATCGCGGCGGTTTCGATCGGTTGGCACGATGATGTCGAGCAGGCGAAAAGCGAAATTTCCCGCGCGATAAAACAAGTTTCCGGCGAATCGGGAGTTTTACTTTTAACCGATATGTTCGGCGGAACTCCGACGAATATTTCGGCTATGTTTTTGGATAAAAGCGAAGTCGAAATTGTGACGGGCGTTAATTTGCCGATGGTTCTGAAACTCGCTTCGCAAAATAAAGAGATGACACTTGCAGAAATGGCGAAAACAGTCGAAGAACAGGGAAAACAAGCGATTTACCGCGCCGGAGAACTCCTTGCGCCGTTGAAAAAGTAATCCGGGATGATTGAAAAACAAATCAAAATCGTCAACAGACTCGGGCTTCATGCCAGAGCTGCGGCGCAACTTATTCGTTTGGCTGAAACTTTTGGAAGTAAAATAACAATAAGCCGAACAGACAACGGAGTTTCCGCCAACGCCAAATCAATTTTGAGCGTTTTGAGTTTGGCGGCGGCGCGCGGAACGATTTTAAATTTAAACTGCGACGGCAAAGACGAGAAAGAAGCTTATGTCGCTATTGAAAAATTATTTAATGAAGGTTTTGGAGAACTTTAAATTTCGCGGATTTTGCCAATTCAATTTAGATTAAAAGCAACGAATCGGCACAGTATAAAGTAAAAAAGCAGATATTTATGAATTTTGAGAAAAGAGATTTTCCGGGAAAGGGAAAAACAGTAGGAATGCTGGGCGTTCCGCTTGGATTCGGCGCAGGCGAAATCGGAAGTGATATGGGTCCAGCCGCGCTGCGTTCGGCACATATCAGAGGGAAAATACTTTCTGAACACATCGAAGAGTTAGGTTTTAAGTTTAACGATTACGGTGATGTTGAAATTATCAAACCTGAAAAACCGGCTCAAGAGAGTGAAAATCCGAAATACTTGAAAGAGATTTTAGCATCGAGCCAAAATATGGCGAAGGATGTCAAAAAAATACTCGAAAACGACGATTTTCCTGTAATTATCGGCGGCGATCATTCTATCGGACTCGGCACATTTTCGGGAGTTTCATCATTTTTTCGAGAACAAAATAAAGAAGTCGGTCTTATATGGTTTGATGCTCACGCCGATATGAACACGCCGGAAACTTCGCCGAGCGGAAATATTCACGGAATGCCGCTTGCCACGATTCTCGGCATCGGGGAAGATTCGCTTGTTAAGATCGAAGGATTTTCACCGAAAATAAACCCGAAACATCTGGCACACATCGGTGGAAGAGACTTGGATTTGGGAGAAAAAAATCTGATCCGCGAACTCGGCATACGCGAGCAGGTTTTTACGATGAGCGACATTGATCGTCTCGGTATTGGCGAATGTGTCGAACGGGCAATAAAAGTTGCATCAAGAGCCGAAGCAGGATTTGCCGTGACTTTTGATGTTGACGTAATTGATCCGCGTTTTGCTCCGGGTTCGGGAACGCTCGTTCGCGGCGGAATGTCTTACCGCGAATCGCATCTCGCTTTGGAAATGGTCGCGGAATCGGAAAAAATGCGTTCGTTTGAAATCGTCGAAGTAAATCCGATGCTCGACGAAAGGAATATTACTGTAAAACTCGCCGGAGAATTAATTTTATCGGCACTCGGAAAAACAATTCTTTAAAAATATGAGCAAAACAAAAATCGGAATAATTTTTGGAGGGCGAAGCGGCGAACACGAAATTTCAATTCGTTCGGCTAAAACGGTTATTGAAAAAATTGATAAGGAAAAATATGAAGTAATTCCGATTGCTATCGGACAAGAAGGAAATTGGCTTAGTCCGAAAGACTCATTAAATTTACTGCCGGAAGAAACTCAAAACTATTATGCGTCTGATAACGCAGTAAGTTTATATGATAATCAAATTGCATTGATAGGCGATACGAAACGGCGCGGTTTGACGAAAATCGGCTTATCAGGTGACAACGAAAATATTCAACTCGATGTGGTTTTTCCGGTTTTGCACGGAACTTACGGTGAAGACGGCACGATTCAGGGCTTGCTTGAAATGGCTGGAATCCCTTACATCGGTTGCGGCGTTTTAGCTTCGGCTTGCGGAATGGACAAAGTTATAATGAAAACTCTGTTTCGTGATGCTGATCTGCCGCTTTGTAAATACGTCTGGTTTTTACGCAGCGAATGGGAAGAAAAGCGCGATTCCGTAATTGAAAAAGCGGAGACGAAACTCGGTTATCCCTGTTTTGTAAAACCAGCCAATCTCGGTTCTTCGGTTGGAATTTCAAAAGCTGTTGACCGCAAATCTCTCGAAGCGGCAATCGAAACCGCTGCCGAATACGACCGGAAAATTATCATCGAAGAAGCCGTTGATATGCGCGAGATTGAATGTGCCGTAATCGGAAATGACGCGCCGATGGCAAGTTTGCCGGGCGAATATATTATCAAATCGGATGACAAAAAGTTTCTCGATTACAAGGAAAAATATGCGGGAACGGGAAATAATGAATTTATAGTTCCGGCGATAATCTCGGAAGAGTTGAGCCGCAAAATCCAAAATATGGCGATTACCGCATTTAAAGCGGTTGACGGTGCGGGTTTTGCGCGTGTTGATTTGTTTTTAAGAAACGACACGGGCGCGGTTTTAATAAACGAGATCAACACAATTCCCGGTTTAACGGATGCTTCGGGTTTTCCGAAAATGTGGGCTGGTTCGGGAAGGAATTTTACCGAAATCCTTGACTTATTGGTAAATTTTGCCATCGAACGATATAATGATAAGTCAAGAAACAAAACAAATTTAAAGGAGTAAAAAAAAATGTCAGTAGCAAAAAATATAGAAATAACATCAACATCCAACACGAGTTTTGAAGATGCGATCCAGAAGGGAATCGCTAAAGCTTCGGAAACTATCAAAGACATTCGCGGTGCTTGGATAAAAGAGCAAAAAGTCGGTGTTGAAAACGGGAAAATTAATCAATATACCGTGATGATGATTATTACTTTCGTTTTGGGCGGCGGTGAAGATGTTGATAAGTAATTTGCAAAAGTTTCGATAAATTTTTACAAAAAAGCGGCGGTTTGATAAAGAATTTTATTTATCAAACCGCCGGAAATCTTTTTACTTCATTATATCATCACTAAAATACTGAATTTCTACCGGAATTTATGAACGCGGAAAACAAAACATTTGAGAAATTTTTCAAGCTCGTCTCTTACGGAGTCGCGCTCTGCGGAATGCTCTCGCTGTTTGTTTCCGGCGGCATCGGTGTTATCGTCGCGGCTTTGTTTGTCGGAGTTTTATTTCTCGCTTGGTTTTTTGAAAACACGAAATGGCAGATCGGAAGCCGTGTCGGAGTGATTTTGATTTTTGTTATTATTCCGCTATTTTATCTCGATTGGAAATACAGAATTATCGGTTCGGTCGGAACGGGAACTTTCGCGGTGGGAAGTTTGGGTAAACTCATTTTATTTTTATGCGCCGTCAAAATTTTACAAAATAAAACTGACAGAGATTGGATTTTTATTTATCTGATCGCCTTTTTTGAAGTATTGCTCGCCGCCGGTTTAAGCATCAGCCCGCTTTATCTCGGCTCGCTGATACTTTATCTTTTATTGACGGTTTGTGCCTTTGTTTTGTTCGAGATGCGAAAAACATCAGGCGAAATTTTAGCAAAAAATGTCAGAAAGGAAATGCCCGCCGTTCCATTGAGAAAAATTCCTTTCACGGCTGTCAGTTTATTAATCGGCGTTCTGCTTTTATCAATTCCTCTATTTTTTACTTTTCCACGAGTCGGAAGTGCGGGAATCGGAAGCGGAAACGGCACGAGCAATCGAATGACCGGATTTTCCGACAATGTAAAACTAGGCGCAATCGGTCAGCTTCTTCAAAACGACGAAGTTGTAATGCGTGTGCGGCTTGAAACAAACGCCGGAAATGTTAAAAATTTGCGTTGGCGCGGGATCGCTCTGGATTATTTTGATAATCAAAGTTGGAGCAAATCTTCCCGCCAAAAAAATCTGGCAATTTCCGAAACTCAAAAAAATATTTTCGTTTTAAATACGACGACGAAACCGGAAGAAATGGTCGAGCAGACGATTTATCTCGAACCTTTGCAGACACAGGTTTTATTTACGCTCATAAATCCTGTTTTAATACAGGGAAATTTTAATTACATCAGCAAAGACGCAGAAGATTCAGTGATTACAAATCTTCCGGGTTTAGAGCGCATAAGTTATAAGGTTTTCTCCGATGTTCAGCAACCGGGAAATGAAATTCTAAAAACCGATAACGGCGCATACGATGTGGATTCGGCACGTTATCTGCAACTGCCTGATAAAATGGATGCGCGAATCGGAAATCTCGCGGCTAATATTACAGCGAATCAACGGACTAAATTTGAAAAAGCACGCGCCGTGGAAAATTATCTGCAAACTCGGTTCGGCTACACATTAGATTTAAAAGCCGGCGGCGATGAACCTCTGGCGGATTTTTTATTTAATATTCGTGAAGGTCATTGTGAGTATTTTGCGACGGCGATGGCTGTAATGCTCAGAACACAGGGAATTGCTACGCGCGTCGTCAACGGTTTTCAGGCAGGCGAATATAACAGCACCGCCGACGCGTATATCGTCAAACAAAAAAACGCTCATTCGTGGGTTGAAGTTTATTTTCCCGAAAATAATGCGTGGATAACATTCGATCCGACACCTTTCGCCGGACGCTCTTTCGGAGGGGAAAATGTCGGGATTCTGGGCAGTTTCGGCAGTTATTTTGAAGCATTGGAAACTTTTTGGATTCAGTATTTTGTGGCTTACGACAATAACGAACAGCGTTCTTTATTTCGTTCCGTCAAAAGTGGATTTGTTGATTATCAGGCGAAAACTTCCGTCTGGCTTGACCAATTTCAAAGGAAAATAAACGATTGGTGGAAAGAAGTTCGCGGCGACAAAGGTTTTCAAACAAGCGCAGTCGCCATCGCGTGGGGCGCGGGATATTTGATCGGCGCGATCGGTTTGTTATTATTTTTAGTTTGGATTTTTCGCAAAGTCGTTCGTTTGAAATTCTGGAAAAATATGTTCGGTCGGTTTGGACAAAAAACAAACGCCAACATCATCGAATTTTACGAACGGATGCAAAATGTTTTGGCAAGCAAAGGTTTCGTCCGCAAAGCGCATCAAACACCGCTTGAGTTTGCTTTTACTTTGGATATGCCCGAAGCTGTTAAGATTACTGAGCGATATAATTACGTTCGGTTCGGTGAAAAGGATTTGTCGGAAGATGAAGCGCGGGAAATTGAAAACTGGTTAGGAAGCTTAGAAAATAAATCTACTGAAAAACAAAGTGATAACTAAATTGAAAATCGTTGAAACAATGCGTGAAAAAATTGGTTTGAAGTTTTGGAAACCATTTTGGATTTTTGCGCCGCTAGTTGCCATAATTCTTTTACCTTTTGGTTCAATAATAACATATGTATTAGGTTTGGTAGGATTTGAGGGAATTGGGAGATTAAATCAGGCTTTAATAATGTTTTCAGTCCTTTATGGATTTTTTATTGGAATCATCATTTTATTTTTAGCAAATAAGTTAGAATTTCGATCAAATCTTACAAATAAAATAAAATGGCTTGCCAGATTTGCCATTATTACGCCAATATTGACCGTTTTAGTTATGTTCTTGCTGTTTAGTCGTTAGAAAATTGAATAAATAAATGAAAAAAGTAGGATTTGTCAGTCTCGGATGTCCGAAGAATCTTGTTGATTCCGAGGTTATGATGGGGCAATTAAAAAACGCGGGTTACGAGATAACGAACGATTCGAACGAAGCGGATACGTTGGTCGTGAACACCTGTGGGTTTATCGAATCGGCGAAACAGGAATCTATCGAAGCGATTCTCGAAGCGACGAACGCCAAGGAAAACGGAAAGGCGCAGAGAGTCGTCGTGGCGGGTTGTCTGGTTGAAAGATACCGCGACGATCTTTTGAAGGAATTGCCGGAAGTTGACGCGTTTATCGGGACGAATGAATTGGATCGAATTTTAGAAGCGGCGGATTCAGAGACGAACTTCAAAGATTTGCCGCTTAATTCTATCGGCAACAAAACCGCGACTTATCTTTACGATTTTGACACGCCGCGTCATCGCGCGACTGATTCGCACACGGCGTTTATCAAGATCGCCGAAGGTTGCGACCGTCCGTGCGCATTTTGTTCGATTCCTTCAATGCGCGGTTCGTTTCGTTCCCGCCGTTTCGGTTCGATCTTAAAGGAAGCCGAAGATTTGGCGAAACAAGGCGTGAAGGAAATCGTCTTGATCGCGCAGGATTCTTCGCGTTTCGGCGAGGATTTGGGCGAAGTTGACGCGCTCGGAAAATTGATTCGCGCGCTCGGCGAAATTGAAGATTTGGAATGGATCCGCGTGATGTATGCTTACCCGACGCATATTTCCGACGAATTTCTCGCCGCGATAAATGAAACGCCGAAAGCCGTCAAATATCTCGATATGCCGCTCCAACACGCTTCAAGAAATGTCTTGAAATTGATGAAACGCGGCGGAAATCGTGAATCTTTGGAAAAATTAATCAAGCGTGTGAGAGAAAAAATTCCCGGCATTACGATTCGCACGACTTTTATCACGGGATTTCCCGGCGAAACGGACGAAGATTTTCAGGAATTAATGACGTTCGTAAAAAACTGCGAATTCGATAACGTCGGCGTTTTCACATATTCCGACGAAGAAGAAACGGCGGCGTTCGATCTGCCGAATAAAGTTGACGCGAAGATCGCCAAAAAACGCCGTTCGCAATTGATGAAGGAACAGGCGAAAATCAGCAAAAAGAAAAACAAAGCCAAGATCGGGAAAACTTTTCCCGTTATTTTTGAAGGACTTTCGCAAGAATCCGATCTGCTTTTCCAAGGTCGAATGCAGGGACAAGCGCAGGAAATTGACGGTTATATTTTGATAAACGATATGCCCGAAGATTTACAACCGCAGATCGGCGAAATTTACGACGTGCGTATTTCCGAAGCGCACGAATATGATCTTATTGGAGAAATTGTTTAGTTTTCACCGCATTTAATATTTTTTAAATAGTGATTGGTTAAATTCTTCCGAAAATGCGAGCCATATTGTTGCCAAACTGATACGTGATTCTTGATTATATGCTTAATTAACGTGAGTTCGAGATAAGAAAAACTCCAAAGGTAAGATATACTTAGGTTTAGAAACAAATAAACCAAACCAAAGGAGTTTTTCAATGAATATCTTAACAGTTTTTTGCCAAGTTGACGATTTTTGTAAAGTGTTTGAACCGAAGTTTAATCATCAGTTGTTAGAAAGCGGAAAGAGTCAACGAATTAAGCCGTCGAAGATGTCGCGTTCGGAAGTGATGACTATTTTGATCTGTTTTCACAGGTCTGGATTCCGTAATTTGAAGACGTTTTATAATTCGATGATCGGTGTTTACTACAAGGGCGAGTTTCCCGATCTGCTCAGTTATAATCGGTTCGTCGAACTCCAACGCGACGCTTTGCTTCTGCTCGGAGCGTTTATGCAAATGAGATTGGGAAAGTGTTCGGGGATTTCATTTGTGGATTCAACTAAGATAGCCGTCTGTAACAATTTACGGATTAAGCAAAACAAGGTGTTTAAGGAGATTGCAAAACGCGGGAAGACTTCGACGGGGTGGTTTTACGGCTTCAAGATACATCTTATAATCAGCGACCGCGGCGAGTTGTTGGCGTGGCAAATCACTTTGGGAAATGTTGATGACCGAAAGCCGGTCGGGAAAATGAGCAAGCAGTTGTGGGGCAAACTGTTCGGCGATAAAGGTTATATTTCACAGGAGTTGAGTAAATTATTGGGCGAACACAATGTTCAACTGGTAACAAAGGTCAGAAAGAATATGAAGAACAAGTTGATGCCGCTTTTTGATCGCCTGATGCTGAGAAAACGAGCGATCATCGAATCGGTCAACGACCAGTTAAAGAACATTTCACAAGTCGAGCATACGCGACATCGTTCGGTGTGGAACTTTTACGGCAACATCGTCGCCGGGTTGATCGCTTACACATTTCAAGAAAAGAAACCAAGCCTTGAACTAGGAAAAGACTTGGTTATAGCTTAATTCTTATCTCGAACTGACGTTAATTATTTTGTGAAAAGGATCATTACTCACGTCAAATCCGGCGCGTCCCGAAACTCAAAACTTTTACTCAAACGGCGGGCAGGCGTTCCGTCAGTAGATGTGCATCTGACTTTCACTTTCGTTAATTTGTCTTAATGCTCGATCTTCATCGGAAGTCAAAAAATATTATGAAGTTTAATGAGTTAATCTAAATTTTGGTATTCGTTTGTCTAAGATAATTTCCTTTTGATATAAAAGAATTGTGCCGCCGTAACCGACCGCCCAGCCTTTGTTATCTGCGAAATATAATTTTTCCAAACGATGATTTGTTTTTGAATTAACCGCCTTCCAAATATTTCCGGCAGTATTTGTAGAAAGAATCGTTCCTTCCGCACCAATTGCATAACCTTCGCGCGTATCGAGAAATGCGATGTCATTCAGTTCTGCGTTGACACCGGAGTTTTGATTATGCCAAACTTTCCCGCCGTTGATGGTTTGGAAAATTTTACCGTCAGTTCCGACAGTCCAACCGATTTTATCATTCAAAAAAAACACCGAATTAAAACGTGTCTTCGGATTGTTTGAAATCGTTGCGTTTTTCCACGTATAACCGGAATCTTCTGTAAAAAATATGTTGCCGCCGCCGCCGACGACGACACCGTTCATATTACTTTGAAAAAGTCCGCCGACGAGAAGAAAGCGAGTTGGCGCAGGTTGTTTTTTCCAAGTTTTACGGTCATCTTGCATCGTAAAAACTGCGCCGGATTCCCCGACTGCATAGCCGATTCCGTATTTTGTAAAGAAAATATCAGAGATTCTTTCACGTTTGACATCTTCAAATTCAACGCGCTCGAAGGATTTTCCGCCGTCGCTCGTATTCAATAAATAAGAAGGTGCATTCGAACCGAGCGAAAATTGGTCGCGTTCGCATAACAGCCAACCGTTTTCAGAATCTGTAAAGTGAATTTCTCGAATCGTGTCATTTGTAAATTTGGCGGCTTGTTTCCAGGTTTCGCCGCCATCTGTCGTAATCAAAAAAGTGCCGTTTGTTCCGCCGATATAGCCGTGTTTTTGATCGGCAAAATTTACAGTTTGCAGCCAGGCAAGAGTTTTTGAATCAATTTTCGACCATTCTGCTCTAATTTGAGAGACAAAAACTAAAATTATGAAAAGGATTAAAATTTTGTGATTGAAACGCATATTTGTTTGTTTATGAATGTTTTTTAAAAGGCATATTTAAAGTAACCAGCATAAACACAAATCCCAAATTCAACTTGTCTTAAAACGGACTTCCGAATAAAAGTCGAACAATACTGGCTTTTTGCAGAACATCGAAAACAGTTGAAAAGCTGAGCGAAAAGCCTTTTTTCGGGACAATCACCTGATCTCCCGGATTTAGAAATACCATCGGAGCTTTTCCTTTTTCAATGGCGGTTAAATCCACATCTTCACGAGTCAGAGTTCCCTGATCGTTGAAACGCAGAATCGCAATATTTTTACTTTCGCCGTCTTTTGCAACACCGCCCGATTCGGCAATTGCCTCATAAATACTGACTTTGCGATCCATTATACGAATTCCGGGAGATTCAACTTTGCCCATCACGCTGTATCGCGCCGACATCGCTTTTTCGAGCGTAACCGAAACTTGCGGGTCAATGATATATTCGTTTAATTTGTTTCTGATTTCATCCTGAACTTCTTCGATTGTTCTTCCACCGACAAAAACACCTTCGCGGATCAGCGGATAAGAAATTTTCGCAGTCGGCGGAACGGTTTTGTTGATAATGCAATAATCCGGGCATTGTCCGAAAACTTCCACTGAAATCACATCATTTGCACCGAGACGATATTCTTTAAGATAATTGTTGTAATAAGTTAAAACCTCTTTCTCTTCTGTCACCGTTTCTACCGACGGTGAAGCGACATTTTCGCTGTCAGAATTTAAATTGTCCGTATTTTTCTCCGCATTATTCTTTTCTTTATTATTATTAGCTTGTGCAATTTTTACCGATTGGTTTGGTGTCGGCATAACCTTCGGCTTTTGAGCCGAAATTCCAATCGTCAAAAAGAGGCTTATCGCCAAACTCGAAATTATTAATCTAACTGCTGATCTCATATCAATCTCTCCGTCTTTATAAAAGGCTTATTAAAGGGATTTATCCAATTTTATCATAAAAATTTGAGAAAAAAAGGTTGCTGCAAATCTATTTTGATTTCCGTGTAAATTATTTTCCTATCGTCCGCCTTTACCGAATAAAACTGTCTTTACGGTTTCAAAAATTATTACCAAATCAAGCGCGAGCGTCTGATTTTTTATGTAATATAAATCGTATTGCAATTTCATTCTGGCATCTTCGACCGATGCTCCGTAAGGATATTTGATTTGCGCCCAACCCGTTAAACCCGGCGCGACGAGATGACGATGTTCATAAAATTGTATTTCTTCCGCGAGTTGTTCGACAAAATGAGGTCTTTCGGGGCGCGGTCCGACAAAACTCATTTCTCCTTTGATGATATTTATAAACTGCGGAATTTCGTCAACGCGAATTTTGCGGATAATTTTTCCGGTGCGCGTTACGCGGTCGTCCTGTGCCGTCGCCCAAATCGGTTTACCTTCTTTTTCGGCATCCGAACGCATCGAGCGAAATTTGATAACTTTGAAAGTTTTTCCGTTTTTGCCGACTCTTTCCTGACGATAAAAAACTCCGCCGCTTGATTCCAATTTTATTAAAATCGCCGTAATCATAATTATCGGAAGCGATAAAATCAAACCGAAAACAGCCAGCAAACGGTGAACAGTGTCACGAAATGCGGTTTTCAGGCGCGTATCTTTATTTCTTCCGCTGAAAATCAACCACGAGGGACGTACCATTTCGAGTTGTACTTGTCCGGTTAATCTTTCAAAAAAGGTTGTTGATTCTTCGATGGCGACATCGCCAGCCAGACTCATTTTCAAAAGAGTTTCAGTGGGAAAAGTTCCTCGTCTTTCACGAACAGCCATTACCACTCGATCAATTTTTTCTTTTTTTATAATGCTTTGGAGTTCGTTGGTTGTGCCTAAAAAATTTGCTTCGGAGATTTCTTTTGGCGGTTCGCAACCGTTTTCGCTGACAAAACCGACGATTCTGTAACCGGCATCACGTCTGAGCCAAACGGCTTGAGCGGTGTCTTGAGCGGCTTTTCCCGTTCCGACGACCAAAATTTTTTCGCCGATTTCCGGGTGTCCGGTCAATATATGAATTCCGATTCGCCAACCGAGTAATAATGTTAAAACAATTAAAACCGATATTACGGAAATTCCGCGACCGAGAAGCAACGGCGGAACAAAATAAAATAAGAAAGCGAGAAGAATCCAAGAAATTCCGAGTGCCTGAACAAGCCGCAGCATCAATTCGCGGCGGTTAGACATCACTGTGTATTCATACAAATCGTAAAAATAAAAAATCAGAAGACAGACAAGCGTAGCAAAAGCTATTTTGAACCAACCGTTTCGCTCATTCAATTCATAATCTGCACCCGTAACTCCGACGCGCAAATACATTCCCATAACGATGCCGCCGTAAATAATTGCGGCATCGGCGAAAATTAACCAAAGTGTGCGCGAGCTTGAATTTTTCACACTTCAAAAAGGAATCGAGGTGTAAAAGTAAGTTGAAAATAATCGCAAATTTAAAAAAATGATTCGCGACAAACCTTTTAATCTAATTTTTTACGGTCATAATTATAAAAACCGTAATTATAATGACTTTCGTTTAATACGTCTTCGCTTTGATTCAAAACAACACCGAGCATACGGTCGCGCGGAATATTTTCCAATGCACGGTCAACAAGAGAATAACGGGTTTTATTAGCCCGAACGACAAGCATTGCGCCATCGGCGTGATTTGTCAATACGGCGGCATCCGTGAAAATACCGAGCGGAGGCGCATCAATAATTATAAAATCGAAGATTTCTCTCGCTTCATCAAGAATTTGTTTAAAGCGCGGACCGGAAAGTAGTTCGGCAATATCGCTTCTGGCTTGTCCGCCGGGCAGCAGATGAAGTCCCGAAGGCTGAAGTTTGATAATCGAATCATTCAGACGCGCGTTTCCGACAAGCATATCGGATAAACCTCTGTCGGTTTCGATTCCGAGATAATCCGTTAAACTCGGCATCCGAAGATCAGCGTCAATAATCAACGCTTTGATGCCGTCGGTTTGTGCTAAAAGCCACGAAAAATTTAACGCCGTTACGGATTTTCCTTCACTCGCATTAACGCTGGCGACGACGATTGACTGCAATTTTTGGCGTTGGCTTTTGTGAAGAATATGCGTTCGCAAACTGCGGTATTCTTCGCAGTAACTCGAATGCGGATGAGTAATCGTTACAAGACGCGGTTCGACGCGCTCCGGTTCGACTTCCCATTCTAAGAATGACGGAAGCCGTTTTTCAACCGGAGCGAGTTTATTGACAGCGTTCAAAGTTGCCCCGGCAGAATTATTCGAATTCAAATCAAGGAGTGCCGTCCCGACTTGCGAATCATTTTGCCCATTGAACGCTGAACTTGGTGTTCCGATTTTGAAACTGTCATTTTTGAGAAAAGCCGTCTGATCATCATCTACGTGCAGCTTTTTATTTTCAAATGGAACGATATTGTCATGGTTTTTCCGTTCGGTTTTTTTGAACACGGAATCAGAATTGTTCCGTTCAAATTCTTTCGGAAATTCATTTTGTTTTTTCTGTAACGCTTTTAAGATACTCATAATTTATAATCCTGAGCTGTGATTTAGTAAAATCCGCCGATTTCTTCAACTTCGAGTTCGATGTCGTCGTAATCTTCAAGTGAGATTTGTTTCGATTTGCCGTTGCCGTTTCCATTTCCGTTTCCATTTGATTTCGGTTTCATCTCATCAATAATTTCCAGAGGTTCATCGGTTTGGAACATTTTCGGTTTTTCGGCTTTCTGCTGATTTTGGTAAAGTTCTTCACGCGCATTGTCAGTTAAAACACGCGCATTTGTAACTTGATCGGATTTGTTCATATTGGCGATCAGATTATCTCTTCGCGGAAGCATATCGAGATTGTCGGCGACTTCTTCGATTATCTGTCTGCCGATCATAACTTCTCCGGCGGCGTAAGCGGTCAGCATCGCGTTGTCGCAAATATTATTTATCTGGCGCGGAATTCCTTCCGAACATTGATAGAGAAAATCAATCGCTCCGGGTGTGAAAACATTGGGTTGTTCCGAACCGGCGATCAAAAGACGCTCGGTGATATAACGCTCGACTTCTTCGACATCGGGAAGCGCGTGCATATTACAGCGAAGTGCAACTCTTTGTTTTAACTGGCGCAGATTCGGCTGATTCAGTTTTTCGCGCAATTCCGGCTGTCCGGTCAAAACGATTTGCAAATGTTTGGCGTTGTCAGATTCAAAATTCATCAACAGGCGAATTTCTTCGAGAACATAATCCGAAAGTTCGTGCGCTTCGTCAATAATTAAAACTGTACGAAGTCCGCGGCGATGACGTTCTTCCAAAACTCTGCCGAGTTCGTCTAAAAGTTCCGCTTTATTCGACCATTCTTTAATGCCAAGCATTTGCGTTACGTGATGATAAAATTCATCAATCGAAAGACGCGGATTAAAAACATACGCCGCCAAAACCGAAGAATCCAAACGCCGCAAAATCCAACGCAAAGCCGTCGTTTTTCCGGTTCCGACCTCGCCCGTTAAAACGATTAATCCTTTGGCATTTTCCAAACCGTAATAAAGGCTCGCCAAAACTTCATTGTAACTCGGCGTAAATACGATAAAACGCGGATCCGGCGTTAATGTGAACGGTATGTCTTCTAATCCGAAAAATTCTTTATACATTTATTTATCCTCAATTTTTTTAACTGTCCGAAACTCTAAAATAATCTGTTCAGCCATTACGAAACCATCCGGTCAAAAATATGTGTCGCCTGCAAAAACATAATCATTACGGGAATTAAACCGATGGCAAATGCAATTCCGGCTATTAATTTAAGCCATTGCGTACGTTTTTTCCACGAAATTTCCTTGTGAGAATAAAGCGGCGGAACGGATGCCAAAACCGGCAAACCGGTATAATGTTTCGCATCTTCGACATTTTGTATCGTGAAAAGACGCGGAATTTCGAGAATTCCCGCGAAAAATAATCCGATAACTAAACCGATCATCGAACCGACCATCACGAGCATCGGTTTTTTTGAAGCGTTCGATGGGGCAGACGGCAAATTTGCCGCATCCTGCACGCGAATCGTTTCGCCTTGCGCGTTGCTTTCTACGCCGACCACTAACTCCGCCGCATTTTTCTTTTCCAGTAATTCATTATAAGTTTTCTTTGCGGATTCATATTGCGTGTTAATGCCTTCAAGCGCGACTTTAACATTCGGAATAGAATTTATCTTTGATTCCAGAATCGCAATTTGTCCGGCATTTTGTTGAATTTCCTGATCTTTAAATGACAATTGTTGTTCCGTCTGGGTGATCTGACTTTCGAGTTTTTGTTTTTCGATTATCAAATTTTGCTTTTGCAGATCAGCTTTTCTGGTGGTCGCAACAGTTGCGGTTTTGGCACTGTCTTGCAGATTGACTTCCAACTTCTTAATTTCATCATTAACTTTATCGAGATCATTCGTTGCTTCAATTACCTTCGGATGTTTTTCGCGTAAAGTAATTTTCAAATTCTGCAAATTTGCCGAAAGTTCAGCACGTTTTTTTACAAGTTCGACGTATGCGGGAGATTGAGTGACATTTGTTAAATCTTTGACAGTTTCCTGATTTTCGCGTTCACCGAAATCTTCGATGATCCGCATCTGACTGTTTAACGCGCGGATATTATCATTTAAACGACCTTTTTCGCTGATAAGTGTTTCTTTTTCTTTGGAAATTCCCGCTTCGCGTTGACGCAAACCTTCGAGTTGAGCGATCAATCCCTGCGAAGATTCGGGCAAAGTTTCGACATTTGCCATCATTATTTCGAGTCTTTGTTTTTCTAAGACATCGAGCGTCGCTTTAGATTGATTAACTTGTTCTTCAATAAATTCTTTAGTCGTCTCCGCACGTTGTGTTTGCGAAATCGTCTGTGCATTAACGAACTTACTGGCGAGTTCCGCCGTTACATTTTGCGCCGATTTCGGCACGAGATATTTATATGAAACACTAAACGCCGCGACTTTATCGCTGTCATTTCTTTCAAGTTCAATGGTTATATTTTTATAAACCTTTTCAATAACCTGTTCCATCGGCATTCCGGCATCGCGCTCGGCTTCATAAAGTCTGTATTTAACGACCATCGGTTCAAGCGACGAACGGCTCAAAACTTCCTGACTGATTGTTTGCAAACGCTGTGAAAGGTCTTCATTCGATAATGACTGAATAACACTTTGCGAGATCGTCGGTGGTTTCAATGTCAAAAGCGATTTCGATTCATACATACTCGGCAAGTGATAAACCACATAACCGACGGCAATGCTCATCGTCAAAAGCGGCAGAAAAATCAGCCATTTGCGACGTTTAAACATTTTGAGATATTCGCCGATTGCTCTTTGTCTAAATTCAACACTCATTAGTTTTTTTGCTCCCTGTTATTTTTAACTTCAAAACTATTTAATAGATGACGTATTCCGGTTGTCACCAAAATCAGCAATACGCCGAGAATTAATAAACTTAGTGTATCTGAAATATTATTCATAAATAATTTTTTTGCGTTCGTTTTATTTTACTGCTGAGAGGGAAAACCGAAAATTAAAATTTTCTGAAATTATTTTTTAGCGTTCTCTACGTTGTCGGCAACCGATAAAACTTTTACAAGCCGATTGCGATAATCCGCGTTCGGCTTTTTGCCTGAGGTTCTAGTTTCGTTTTCATTTATCGAAACGGCTTTTCGCAATTGTTCGACCGCCGGAGAATACAGCCCTTTTTTGAAATATACCCAACCGAGTGTATCGTAATAATTCGCCGCAGTTTGATTTTGTTCGACCGCCGTCTGCGCGAGTTTTAACGCTTCGTCGAGATTTCCGTTTCCGGTGTCGGCGATCAGCCACGCCAGATTATTTGATGCAATCGGAGTTTCCGGCGCAATCTCCAACGCTTTTCGGTAATTTTTTTCGGCTTCCGGCATATTGTTTGCCGATTCCTGAATCATTCCGAGTAATGTATAAACCGAAGCCGACGGCATTTTCTCGACTAATTTTTCATATTGTCCGATTGCTGCGGCAGTTTGATTTTTGCCGATTAAAATAGAAGCGTATGCCGTGTAAGCGGGAAGATAATTTTCATCTGCCGCAATCGAATTGTTTAAGTGCTGCTCGGCTTCGTTCGAGTTGTTTTGGGCGAGTGAAACTTCCGCCTTTAAATAATGTAAAGCCGCCATTACATCAGGATTTGCTTGTTGTTTCTGCATTAAATCTTCAATCCTGTGATTAGCTTCCGCAAAATTTCCCTGACGACTTAGAACACTGACCAAACCATTTAGAGCATCGAAATTATTTCCGTCTGAATTTAAAACTTTTTCATATAAAGTCAACGCTTCACCGTAGTTTTTCTCCGCAATCAATACTTTTGCTAAATTGAGCATAGCCGCATTCGAGTTCGGTGAAAGACGTGCGACTTCCTGTAGATCAACCTTTGATTCTTCGATTTTGCCTAGTTGCAGATTTGCCAAACCGCGGGCGGATAAAGCTCTCTGACGTAAATCTTCCAGTTCACCTGATGTATTATCAGCGTTTGGATAAGATTTCTGAACAATTTCCAAAAGTTCGTTTGCTTCGCGTCGTGCTAATTCAGTTTGTCCGGCTGTAAAACTGGCTTGGATTTTTAATAGTTTCGTTCGCAGAAAATTCGGATGATAACGCTCCAAGTCGCCTATAAAAGCTCTCGCCTGATCAGGCTGACCGAGTGCCAGACGCGCTTGTGCCATATAAAAAAGACTATCGCGCAGACTCGGTTGTTTTTTAAGAATATCTTCTAAATCCTTTACCGCATCGGCGGGTTTATTATCTGCCAGATACAAACGTGCACGAAGCATCAATGCTTCCGTGTCCGAATCGTTGATCGCCAGAAGTTTTTCAATTTCCATCGAAACATTTTCATATTGTTTTTGTTCGAGATATATCTCTGCCAGACGATAATGAGCGCGTGCGTATTCCGGTGAATCATTAATAATTTCGTTAAAAATTTTTACAGCGTCAGCGGTTTGTCCGGTTGATTCATAAAAATTCGCCAGTTCGAGGCGGCTTTCAGGACTGTTTTCCTGAATTTTTACCAATTCGAGATATTGATTTTCGGCTTTCGGAAATTGTCTTTGTCTGATGTAAAAATCTGCAATTGCTTCTCGCGCTTCGATATTGTTCGAGTCGGTTTGAACGGCTTTCAAATATTGTTTTTCGGCTTCTTCCGGGCGATTTACATAGGCGAGAAATTTTCCGTATTCCACCAAACCGATAATTTTATTATCACCGGAATTTATACCCTCAACAATTGATTTTTCAGCTCGTTCAGCATCTTTCATCTTCATAAAATAACGCGAAAGGCTGAGATAACTTTCGGTTCTTTTAGGATTTAACGCGACGGCTTGTTTAAGGATTGCCAGAATATCGCTTTCGGGTTTATGTTGAGCCGCAAATAAATTTGCTTTTAATATATAACCTTCGATAAATTTAGAATCTTGTGCAAATATTTCTTCCAGCAGTTTTTCGGTTTCGGGAATCGCGGGCGGATTAAAAGCCAGAAAATAATTTCCGAGTTTTGTTTTGGCATCTAAATTTTTCGGATCGAGTTCGACGGCTTTACGGAGATTTTCGACGGTTTGAGTAAATTCACCGAGATTTTCTTCCGCGCGTGCTAATCCCCAAAATGCGTCGCCGGAATCTTTGTCAATTTCTGCGGCGGCGCGAAATTCCATAACGGCTTCGTGAAATTTGCGTTTTTGCAAATATTCTTCGCCGCGATCTAAATGTTTTTGTTTAGCTTGGCTCGAGCAGGAAACGAGCAGAAAAGCGCATAGCGCAATTAATAGAAAAAAGCGGAATTTATACATTTGGCACTCTCGGTAAATCATTTTTAAATAGACCGATTTTTCAACTTTAGTTAAATTTCAAAGTAATTATTAAAACGGGCATTGTGTTAATAGATACTTTGAAAAATTATTTTGATTTCAGTTCTGACGGGGCATTGTCTGACTTGAAATTATGAAAAATCTAATTTATCAACTTTTTTGGTCGAAAAAAAGTTTTCTCGACTGCTAATTAGTAAAATTGCTAATAGGCAAATTGTTTCAGAAAATATATTGAATAATTTATAAAATATAAATTTGAGGTAAATATCACTACGAATTACAAATATATAAAGTAACGGTTTATTCCTCTCTAATAATGGAAATTATATCGCAAAAATATGTAAAGTTCCAACTCACAGCATTAAACAAACTGCATTGTTTTAGAACACATTGTTTTGTTTCAGACCTCCTGCGCCCTTAATTCGGGAGAATAAAGTATGGAACAAGACTTGCACGATGTATATCTTAACAACTTCTCGCATTGAGGAGAATAACAAGGAGGATCAAAAATTATTATGGATATTCAAGACAATTCAGGAACATCAAGAGAAAGAGAACAGAACAGAATGCTATCGGGACTTTTCCGAGATAGAGATTCAGCAGAGAATGCTTATAAATCACTTCGTGACCGTGGTTACAGCGACGATGATATTAATGTAATGATGTCGGATGACACTCGCAAACGCTACTACAGCGGAGATGATGCGGCGGATACGGAATTAGGCAGCAAAGCTCTCGAGGGCGCAGGCGCAGGTTCGGCAATTGGCGGAACGCTCGGTGCTATCATTGGTGGAATTGCTGCAATCGGAACAAATGTATTGCTTCCGGGATTAGGTTTAATTGTAGCCGGACCGCTTGCCGCAGCATTAGCGGGCGCAGGCGCGGGCGGTCTGACAGGTGGCTTGGTCGGAGCATTGATCGGTTCAGGTATTCCGGAAGAACACGCGGAACTTTATAATGAAGGTATCAAAGATGGCGGAATCTATATGGGAGTAAATCCCAGAACGGATGAAGATGCCGATTACTTTGAAAATGAGTGGAAAACCAATTACCAAGGCGAACATATTTACAGATAAGTTCGATTCGACAAATTTCAAACTCGAAAAAAATCTCTGCCGGAATTGGCGGAGATTTTTTTATTTGGAGAGATTATATTTAAAGTGTTTTATGCTAGAATATAAAGCAATTATGAAAGATATTACACTTGAACAAGCCCGACATATTGTTGATGCCGCACAGAAAAAAGCAGAAGAAATGAATGTAAAGATGAACATTGCGGTTGTTGATGTCGGAGCTAACTTGAAATTTTTTGTCAGAATGAACAACGCTTGGCTCGGAAGCATTGATATATCAATTAAAAAGGCAAAAACCGCCCGATTTTTCGATATGCCCACCGGCGAAGTCGGAAAACTTTCTCAACCCGGCGAATCTCTCTTTAATATTGAGATTTCAAATGGTGGATTAATTACATTTCCCGGCGGAATTCCAATAAAAAATAATGACGGTGATATTGTCGGAGCGATCGGAGTTTCCGGCAGCACTGTCGAAGACGACCACGCCGTTGCCGAAGCCGGAGTTGCGGCATATAAATAAATGACATCTTTTTATGGCTTTACTCAGAGTTATCAATTATCCTGAACCCGTTTTACTGACCGTCGGAAAACCCGTCCTCGAAAATGAATTCGATGACGGTATGAAACAGTTGGTGGCGAATATGTTCGAGACGATGTATGATGCCGGCGGTGTCGGACTTGCCGCGCCGCAGATTGATGTTTCTAAACGTCTTTTCGTGATGGATTGTTCGGGCGGCGAAGATGAATCGCAAAAAATTGCTTTGATAAATCCTGAAATTGTTCACGTTGAAGGCGAGCAGTATGGCGACGAAGGCTGTCTTTCGTTTCCTGGAATATATACGAAGATAAAACGTAATCTGCGGTCAGTTGTTCGTTTTCAGGATGTTGACGGGAATTTTCAGGAACTCGACGGCGTAGATTTAACTGCTCGCTGTATTTTGCACGAAACCGATCACTGCGATGGCATTGTTTTTCTCGACCGAATGACTTCATTAAAGAGAAATCTGGCAAAAAGAAAAATTAAGCGATTACAGAAAACTGGAAAATGGGAATAATCTATCCGGCAGAAATTAAAATTTAATAATTCAGTAAGTATTAATTGGCGCGATTTTTACGCCGGACGAAAAAAATCAATAAATTTTATGCAAACACAAAGAACATTAGACGAATTTAAAAACGAACCGTTCACGGATTTTTCGGTGGCGGAGAATGAAATTGCGATCCGTGCCGCTATCGAACAAGTTAAAAGCGAATTGGGACGCGAATATCCGGTCATTGTGAACGGTGAAAAGATCGAAACGGGACAAAAATTTCAAAGCATAAATCCGGCGGAAAAGACGCAAATTGTCGGTGTTTTTTCGGATGCCGATGCTGACGCAGAAAATCTGGTAAACAACGCGCTCGACGCGGCGACGAATGCTTTTAAATTCTGGCAGTTTATCACGCCTGCCGAACGCGCGGAGTTTCTTTTTAAAGCCGCCGCGATTATCCGCGAAAGAAAGCATTATTTTTCGGCTTGGATGATCTTTGAAACCGGAAAAACTTGGGCGGAAGCTGACGGTGACACGGCGGAAGCGATTGATTTTCTGGAGTTTTACGGGCGTGAATTACTCCGTTGGACAAATGAACAGCCGATTACGCCGCTTGATGGAGAAAATAACAGTTTTCAATACATTCCGCTCGGAGTCGGCGCAATTATTCCGCCGTGGAATTTTCCGCTGGCAATTATGGTCGGAATGACGATGAGCGCGGTCGTTACAGGGAACACGACCGTTCTGAAACCTTCGCCGGACGCGCCGACGATAGCTTATAAATTTATGGAAGTTCTCGAAGAAATCGGACTTCCCGCAGGGGTCGTGAATTTTCTTCCGGGAAGTGGAACCGCCGTCGGCGAATTGATGGTTTCGAGTCCGAAAACTCGTTTTATATCATTTACCGGATCGAAAAAAGTCGGTCTTCATATTTATGAAGAAGCGGCGAAAACACGCGAAGGTCAGCGTTGGATGAAGCGCGTCGTTGCGGAAATGGGCGGAAAAGATGCGATTGTTGTAGCTGATGATGCAGATTTGAATTCGGCGGCGGCGGGAATTGTTTCGGCGGCGTTCGGTTTTCAGGGACAGAAATGTTCGGCGTGTTCGCGCCTGATCGTTGACCAATCTGTTCACGATGAATTGATGGAGAAAATTGTCGAAATAACAAAAACTCTCAAAGTGGGTTTGCCGACCGAAGCCGATACTAATATGACGGCGGTTATTAATCAGAAATCTTTTGATAACGCAACTTCGATGATAAACAAAGGAATCGAAGAAGGCGGCACAGTCATTATCGGCGGAAACGGCGACGACACGAAAGGTTTTTACGTTGAACCGACGATTATTGATGATGTAAAACCGCAAGCGACAATCGAGCAGCAGGAAATTTTCGCGCCTGTTCTGGCTGTTATCAAAGCGGACAATTTCGATCACGCTTTAGAAATTGCCAACGACACGGAATACGGTTTGACGGGCGCGGTTTATTCGACGGATCAGGGGAAATTGGAACGCGCAAAACGCGAATTTCACGTCGGTAATCTTTATCTAAACCGCAAATGCACGGGCGCACTCGTCGGCGTTCATCCGTTCGGCGGATTTAATATGAGCGGCACGGATTCAAAAGCCGGCGGGCGCGAATATCTTTTGCAGTTTATGCAGGGAAAATCGGTTTCGCAGAAAATTTAATAAAAATTATGAAAAAAATACTGTTGTTAGTAATGTTTGTGTTTTGTGTTTCCGGCATTTCCGCACAAAAAAAAGTTGTAACCAAGGAAACTCCGAAAAAAACGAATCAACCGATTTTTGCGGTTGTTGAAGATGGAAAACAAATCGAGCCGATTGCATTTATTGTAAACGGCAAGTTAGAATCGATTGTCGGCGAAGATGCGGATTTGGTAAATGATCCGAATTTTGTCAAATCGTATTATAAACCGAAAACGAAATACAATCTGATTTTCGGCGGAGAAAATGCAGGAACGGTTTCCGTTACAAAAGATTTATCCAAAACAGACTGCGCCGCAAATCAGGCGGAAATTTCAATTCAATCCAAATCCGTTAGACCAAAAGGATTCGTAATGGCATTGGCGACGAATGCCGCCGCGAAAAAATCCGTTATCGGGACGAGAAAATTGCCGACCGCCGATGAAAGGTTGGAAATCGAAAAATTAGTAATGGCGGAAATGTTGAAAAAGAATATTCCCATCAAGAAAATCAACGAACTTCGTTATCAAAACCTGACAAAAGTTGACGTTGACAATGACGGAAATCCAGAATTCGTCGGAACATATTGGTATAATACCGGCGATAAAGTTCGTTCTCTAATGTTTTTCATTGCTGATAAATCGAAAAACGGTTCGATTACAATTCCGTTTAGTAAATTTAACGAATATAAAGCATCCGATATTATGAGCGGTGACGTTAAAGACCTGGACAACGGAATTTATCACGAATTATTAATTGATATGTTAGATATTGACGGTGATGGAACGGCTGAAATTTTTACTATGGCGCAAAGTTTTGAGGGCAGTAATTTTAATGCTTACAAAAAAGTTGACGGAAAATGGACGCAGATTTTGGAAACTTCAAATTATCATTGCGGTTACTAAAATTTAACATTCTTGAAGTTGCAATTAAGGAAACGGGATTTGATTATTAAATCTAAATCCCGTTTCTTATTTTAAAAATTATGCAAAAATTAAACAAACTTTTTACTTTATTGATTTTAATAAATTTTGCGTTTGCAGGAATCGCTATTCCGCAAAGTTCGCAAAATAATTTTCCGACCAAAAGAATCGAAACGCCGGAAAGCTGGAAAATCGGAGGTCGAGCGGCGATTCAAAAGGCTAAACAAAAACCGAAATTTAATTCGAAAGCCAAAAACGTCATATTATTTATCGGCGATGGAATGGGAGTTTCGACGATTACGGCGGCGCGAATTCTCGAAGGACAACTCCGTGGCGAAAGCGGCGAAGAAAATCTACTGAGTTTCGATCAATTTCCTTATTCCGCATTTTCGAGAACTTACAGTGCAAATCAGCAAACTTCCGATTCTGCGCCGACGATGAGCGCGATGGTAACAGGCGTTAAAACCGATGAAGGAATTCTTTCCATCAATCAAAATGTAATAAATAACGATTACAAATCCGTCGAAGGAAATAAGGCGATGACGATTTTGGAAATGGCGGAAACGGCGGGAAAATCAACCGGAGTTATTTCGACGGCGCGTTTGACTCACGCAACTCCGGCGGCTTGTTATGCACATTCGCCGAACAGAAACTGGGAAGCTGATGTTGATATTAAAAACTCGGCGATAGACGCATATAACGCCGATTATCCTGATATTGCCAGACAATTAATCGAATTTCCATACGGCGACGGTTTAGAAGTTGCGATGGGCGGCGGTCGGACGATGTTTTTGCCGTCTGAAATATCTGATCCTGAATATTCGGATAAAGTTACGGGCAGAAGATTCGATAAAAGAAATCTAACCGAAGAATGGAAAAATAAATATAAAAATTCGGAATACGTCTGGAATAAACAACAATTTGATGCAATTGATGCGAAAAAAACAAAACATCTGCTTGGACTTTTCGAGCCGTCGCATATGAAGTATGAATATGATCGCAAAAAAGATACGGGCGGCGAACCGAGTTTAAGCGAGATGACTTCAAAAGCGATTGATATTTTGTCGAACAATAAAAAAGGGTATTTTTTAATGGTCGAAGGCGGCAGAATTGATCACGCACATCACGAAGGAAATGCTTTTCGTGCATTAACCGAAGCCATCGAACTTTCAAATGCCGTTCGCACGGCGCAAAACAAGGTAGATTTAAAAGACACATTGATTATAGTAACTGCCGACCACAGCCACGTTTTTACGATTGCAGGTTATCCGGCGCGCGGAAATAATATTTTGGGATTGACAAGAGATGTTGACGAAAAGGGAAATCCCGCAGATAAACCTTCGACCGACAGTGATAAAAAACCATACACGACTTTGGGATACGCAAACGGTCCGGGCTATAGAAAAGGTGAGCGTCCGAAATTAACTCAGGAAGAAGTTACAAATCCTGAATATAAACAGGAATCAATTGTGCCGTTATCGAATGAAACTCACAGCGGAGAAGACGTAGCGATTTTTGCAGACGGCGCAGGTTCGGATTTAATTCGCGGTTCAATGGAAGAGAATTGGATTTTCTTTGTAATGGCAGAGACAATGGGTTTTAAATATTGATTTGTTTAATCGAAAAGAAATTGTGAATTAATCTGTAAATCTTTACAAAATTCTGGAATCCGCTGTTGATTACCAGTTTTAACATAGTGAAAGTTTGAAACTCCCCAAAATAGTTAATTTTCAATATTGATGATTCAAGATGATATTTTAATAAATTTTTGGTATAGTGTGAAATAACTTTCATAAGGATTTAGAAACAATAAAACAAACACAAACTTTTCAGATTTTTTAATGTGCTGTCGAAAAGAATGTCGGAGTTAGAAATAGATGAGAAAAATTAATTTTAGAAACTTTTTTTCGAGTGTCGCTTTTATATCGTTATTAGCGGCAACGACGCTAAATGCCGCGCCGGTTCGGTTTGATCAGGTGATTCAGGTCGTAAATGCCAAACCGGGAAAAGCGAAAACCGGGAATTTTTCCCAATTGCGTTTGGCTAATGATCCGCCGCCTTCAAGCAGCAGAGAAGATGATCCGCCGTCTTCGACCGATCCGGTAACATCGCCGACTCCGCCGCAGGATGATCGGGTTATTGTCGAAACAGATTACGATGTGGTTGAAGAAGAGGTTTGCGATTGCATTGATGTTCCGACTCCGCGCGGCGGTTTTCCATATTTTGCATTACTTCCGTTAGCGGCTATTCCGTTTTTCTTTATTCCGCCCGGCGATGACAATGACAGTCCGACTCCGACACCGCCAATAACCGAAACGCCGACACCAACAGTAACTCCGACTTCGACTCCGACTATTACTCCGACACCAACGATAACTCCGACTCCGCCGGAACCGGTGCCGGAACCGATGACGATACTTTTATTCGGAACGGGTTTAGCCGGAATCGGTATGGCGGCGCGACGTAAATTTGGTAAAAAGGACGAAAGCGAAAGCGAAGTTTAACTGGTAGAGATATTTGAACTGCCACTCAAATATCTAATTTTAAAAATTAATTTATAATATTGAATAAGAATTTAGTGAGGATAGAAAAAATGCGAAAAATCAGAAACGGCTTTTTGATAATGCTTGGATTATTGCTGACAATAGGAATTGCAAATGCAACGGTCAGCGCACAAAAAAATAAACGTCCGAAAAATACCGGAACTCTGACGGTCAGAACATCACCGGCGGCTTATTCGGTTCGCGTAAACGGTGAATTTATGGGAATGAGCGGAACTGACTCACCGGCTGAGTTTTTTATGCCGCCGGGAAATTATCAACTGGAAGTCGAATTTCCGAACGGAAAAATGTTCAACAAACCCGTTGAAATTGTCAGGGACAAAAAAAATTGTGTTTGTTTGAGTTACACTGAAAAACAAACGACGCGTGAATGTCCTTATGATGTTCGTGTCGAAGGACCGGAAGAAGTTATCGAGGGCGATTTAATTACTTTTGTTGCCAACAATAACAGAACCGATACGCCAAATCCGTTAAATTATGTCTGGACGGTTTCGCCTTCGACTGCGCGAATTACGAGCGGACTCGGAACTTCTGCTATTACGGTTGACACCACAGGAATCGGCGATCAAACCGTTACCGCATATCTCGATGTTTCGGATGGATATTTTGATGAAAAATGCCGCCAGAGAGATAATGCGCCGACGAGAGTAAAAACGATTCCGCCCCCGTCATCTTACAGAGTAGATAGATTCGTATCAACCGCCCCGGATGATGATAAAGCACGACTTGACAGTTTCGCCATAGCTTTGCAAAACGAACCGGACGCGCAGGGTTATATAATTCTTTATCAGGGAACTGACCGCGACAGTATGAGAAACAAAAAGGTTGATGTCTTAGGAAAACGCGCACTCGACTATTTGGTCAAAAACAGAGGAATTGATCCGCGTCGTATTGTGATTACAAATTGGGGAAGTATGCCTCAGACGACCTATGAATTATGGATAATTCCGCCGGGAGCAAGTCCGCCCGTGCCGCAATAATTTCATTCCTTGCTGAATATTTGGGGACGGTTTTATAAACCGTCCCTTTTTTTTCTTAAAAATTTCACGAATTCCTGTTACTTTGTTAATTCTCAAACTTTACCAATCAACAATTACCATTTACCATTTAACTTTTACTTTATAAAACTCAAAAATTTATTAATCGCAAAGTTAAATTATGTCAGCACCGAATATTGAAACAATCGTTAATTTGTCAAAACGCAGAGGATTTGTTTTTCCGTCTTCCGAGATTTACGGCGGCTTGGGAAGCAGTTGGGATTACGGACAATTAGGCGTTGAACTTGCCAATAATATCAAACAAAACTGGTGGCGGTGGCTTGTTTATGAGCGGGACGATATTGAAGGAATAGATTCTTCGATAATTCAAAATCGTCTGGTCTGGAAATATTCCGGTCACGAAGATACATTCAGCGATCCTCTTGTGGATTGCCGGACGTGCAAAAATCGTTTTCGCACTGATAAATTACAGGATTCGCAATGTCCGCTTCATCCTAAAGTTCACGCCGGAGAATCTGATGATTGTGATTTCACCGAACCGCGAAATTTTAATTTGATGTTTCGCACAACTATCGGCGCAGCTTCCGCCGAAGACGATCCGACGGCAATTGCGTATCTAAGACCGGAAACGGCGCAGGGAATTTTTATCAATTTTAATAATGTTTTGAATACATCGAGGCGAAAATTGCCGTTCGGAATTGCACAAATCGGGAAATCTTTCCGCAACGAAATAACGCCCGGAAATTTCATATTTCGCACGAGAGAATTCGAGCAGATGGAAATGGAATATTTTGTTCGCCCGGAAGATGCACCGGAACTTCATCAACATTGGATTGATGCTTTTTGGAGTTGGTTTCAGAATTTGGGAGTTTCTGCGGAAAATCTGTTTAAATACGAACAGACCGAAAAAGAACGCGCGCATTACGCCGTTCGCTGTGTTGATATTATGTATCGTTTTTTCCCCGAACGCGACGAAGAAGACAAACAATGGGATGAACTTATGGGAATCGCCAATCGAACTGATTACGATTTGAAAGCACATTCCAAGAAAATAGAAGACGCAGACGGAAAGCGTCTGAATTCTGATACAACCGATGATCTTTCCTACTTTGATCCGCATACTAATGAGCGGTTTTATCCATACGTTATTGAACCGGCGGCAGGTGTGAACAGAACTTTGCTGGCTGTTATGATGGATGCTTATACGGAAAAGGAAGATGAACGCGGCGAAAAGCGCGTGATTTTGAAATTAAAACCCGAACTTGCCCCAATTAAAGCCGCAATCTTGCCGCTCAAGAAAAATAAGGAAGAGATTGTCCAAATGGCTCAAAAAATTAAAAGTAATCTAATGCCTGCGATGCGTGCAGTTTATGATGATACGGGAAGTATCGGTAAACTTTACGCCAGACAGGACGAAATCGGCACTCCGTTTTGTCTAACAGTTGATTTTGATTCGCTTGATGATAATTCGGTAACGGTAAGAAATCGTGATACTTGGGAACAGGAAAGAGTTAGTGTCGAGAAATTGAGAGATTATTTAACGGAAAAATTGAAGTAATTGATAATTTTTAATCTATTAAATCGTCGGGTTGAGAACGCTTGACCCGACGATTTCTGTTTTTTTGACTTTTTATTCTACCGGATGCAATTACAACTAATGTCAGAAAGAAAAACATATTAGAAGGCGTACGAAGAGGGAAATCAAAAAAACTATGAACTAAAATCCCGAAACAACCTGCGAGCGCACCGATTGCCGCATTTCGTCTAAAACCCGTAGTTTGTTTTCTTATAATATGTAAACTTCTTTTGAAGAGCAAAAAAATAAAACTTAATATACACGCAAAACCGAGAATTCCGGCATCAGCTAAAATCTGTAAATAATCGTTGTGCGCCTGTTCAACCCGAAAATTTCCGTTCCAAGTATCATACTGCGAAAAAACCATACCGAAAGAATTCAAGCCCGCGCCGATAATGGGATTATTTAAAAATACATTAACTGCGATTTGCCAGAAATGAAATCTGCCGTTCGACAAATCGGCTTCATTATATTGCAAACCCGTTCCTCGCAACAGCGATTCATCACCGCCGAGCAACAGCATTGCGGCGAATAAACCGATAATAACTGCAATTCCGCTGGCTATGATCGCCATATTTCGGCGTGAATTGCTCGATATTCCTGCTTTTTCGTCCTTATCTGAAACTCTTCGTTTTACGAATAAATTTGCTAAAACGATAAATGCGATAACGCCTAGCAAACTTACATATCCGCCGCGCGAACTTGTTAAAAGAAGAGCGATTCCCATTATTACCGTGGCAATAATTAAAAGCGGATTTTTATCGGTTTTGGTCACTTTTCCAAAAATTAAACCGAGCGTTATGCCAATCGTCATTTCCATAAAAGCGGCAAAATGATGTTGGTTGACGAATGAACCGAACGGCGTAGCTTGCCCGACATCGCGCATCCCGTAAATTGCTTCGAGATTTGAAAATCGCTGTAAAATCCCGAAAAATGCCATTATCGCCCCGAAAATTGTTATCATAAAAACGGTTTTTTTAAGCCGTTTTTCATTATTTATCAAAGCATAAGCCGCTGCAAAAAATAAAAAGTAATTTATTAAATTAATGACAGCAAATCTGGTTGCTGAAAAGTCGTGCGACAAACTACTGATTGCCGAAACGGACAAATTACCGTTTAAATCACCGCTGCGAAGAGGCAAAAGCTGAATCAGACCAATTAAAATCAATACTAGAAGCGGAACTTGGAGAAGATTAAACTTGAATTCAAATACTTTTTTTACCAGAGCGTCGGAAAACCAAAATATTATTAATAAGCAGGTAAAAATACATAATAATCCAATCGCCCAAAAATCAACTGCGCCGTAAGCGATAGTTGTAAACATCAAAATTACCCAGAGCATAACAAACGCTGCGATGTTTAAGAGTGACGGTTTTTCGTCAAAACGTGCGTTTTTGCTATTAATCTGATAATTGGAGATTCGCGTATTTTCAGCCATTTTTTATTTTAATAAGTGAAAATTATCTAATCGTAAAATCGTCAAACCAAACTTTGCCGGAAATCGGGCAAAGTCCCTGCTTACAATCTTCGCGGGCAAGGCGGATAATTACTGCTTCGGAATTTTCCGGCACGGTAAAATCCGCACTTAAACTCGTCCAATCGGAATTTGCTTCAATTGGTTTAGTTACCGCCAGGATTTTCGATTCCGCCGTATCTACAATTTCCCAACGAAATGTAGCGGATGTTTTTAATTCTGTTTTGTAGAAAAATTCAAATTTATAATTTTTACCTGAAATAATTGGCACAGTTTGCTGAATTTGCCGGAAATCTTTTCCGTCATCGGACTTAAAAATTATAAAAAGACTGGTGTTTCCGCTGTGTTTTGATTCATTGTTTTGACCGATTACGGGTTTCAAACCGCCGCTTATCTGCCAGTCGAAAACATTGTTTGTTGATTGCTGAATCGGTTCTTCAAAACCGCCATTATAGAATTTTTCGGTTTCTTCCATACGGTTTTTGATTTTCAATGCCGTGCGGAATTTTTTTTCAGCTATTAATATTGTAAATAAATCACTTCCGATTTGTTGGAATTCCGTATTTTTTTCGCTTTCAGATATAGTATTCCAAACTTCGACCGCTTGATCTGAACGCCCTTGTTTCATCAAAAAATCTGTTAAAGCCGCTTTTATTTGCGGCGACTCGCCGAGCGCATTTTTAATCTGAGAAACATTGCCGTCAAACATTTGCCATAAAATGGAAATTGCCGGAATTCTGTAATTGGAATCTATTTCTGCGGTGCGGCGAATCAGCGGAAATGCTTCAGTTATCTTGCCTTGACGAAAATAAAAATTACCCATTGCCCACAAAACTTCCGAGTAATTCGGCGCGAGCGACTGCGCTTTTTTTAGAGCATTTTCCGCGCCTGCCGAATCGCCGTTTAGTGAACGTATTTTGCCGAGCGCAAGCCATAATCTGTAATCATTGGGAGACAACGCGGTTGCCGTCTCTATTTCGACAAGTGATTTTTTTAAATCTTCCGGTAAAAAGGTTTGTTCCTGCCAAACGCTCAAAGCGTAATGATTTTGAGGTTCATTCGGGGATAATTCAACTGCGTATTCGGAAACCTCACGGTTTTGAGAATGGACGGCAATTTCATAGGCAAAGCACCATTTTGCAAAAAAATAAAATACAATCAAAATAATAAATCCCAAAACGATTAAACCTAACAGTTTTGGAAATGAATTTAATTTGAGTGATTTTATAGGCATTAGTCGAAGTCTAAATCTAAATAATAAAAACTGCAAAAGCGGACGGTTTATTTTACAAATTTGATTTCGAATCTAACGGACATAATTCACGATAAAGTTTTTCAATATCATCTACCAGACGAGTTTTCGAGTAATTATTTTTTACAAATTCAGCACCATTTTTTCCCAAGTTATATCGTAAAGTTTTATCTTTCGCCAAATAAATCAAACCATCGAAAAAGCCTTCGGTATTGCCGGACGCGACGCGCAAACCTCGCCGGCACAACGTGAAGTTTTCCGATTTATATTCGGTTTCCCCCAAAAGATCAATTACGCCGCCGACCGCCGTAGAAATCACGGGTTTTTCATTCGCCATCGCTTCGATTAGCGAAAGCGGCGTTCCTTCGTTTAGTGAAGTCAGCGCGATAATATCGCATCCGGCATAACAAACGTCAGTATCATCACGATTTCCGACAAATGTTAAGATATTGTTCAAACCGAGTTGAGCCGATTCTTTTTCCAGTTCATCACGCAAATTTCCGTCGCCGACGATAACGAATTTTAATTTGATATTTTCGGATTTTTCCAAATTGTTATACATTTCGGCAACTTTCAAAAAAAGCGGAATATTTTTTATTTCCGTTAATCTGCCGACAAATCCGACTAAAATTTCGTCCGGTTTTACGCCGATTTCGTCGCGTAATATGTTTCTTTTTACATTTGAATCGGCAAAAAGCCGGAGATCAATTCCGAGTGGAACAATTACAAATTGTTTTTTTCGACCGACACCGAATTTGCCGTGAATTTCGTCAAATTGTTGTTTGGAAATTACAATGATTTTATCTGTTACGAAAAACGCGAGCATTTTTTCGATGAAAAGAAAAATTTTGGTTTTCGCGTTTCCGTAATAACTGTGAAAAACGTGTCCGTGATATGTATGAACAAATTTAACGCGGCGCGGTTTTATAGTTAGCCATTTATAAAAAAAACCGGCGACGCGACCGATAGTTCCGGCTTTTGCCGTGTGTGTGTGAATAATATCGGGTTTTTCACGTTTTATAAAGCGGTATGCCTTCCATAAAGAAATAACATCTTTTGGCGAAAGTTCACGGCTCATTTCTTCGATGAAAATCGGTTTCACGGAATTATCATCGGCAAACCATTGCATATCTTCTTCTTCAGGCGGCACGGTTCCCGCCAAAAGCACGCTTTGAAATTCGTCGTTTTGCAATTCTTTAGTCAGCCAGACGACGTGCCGCGCAGGTCCGCCGACATTCAGGCGGGCGATAATACGCAAAATTTTCATTTATAGAATCTTACAGAAATAAAATTTGTTATTTCTTATAGCCGACAGCAGTCCAAAAAGACGTTTTGCTGAAAGTAATATTTTCGAGTCCGGCGTTTTTCATCATTTCTTCGATTTCAATTTTCGTAAAACGCTTTTCAAGACGCGTTCCGAATCGGTCGAGCGCGTCGGTTCTCATCGTATAAAAACTGTTATTTCGATACTGAGAAAGCGGAAATCTTTCAACATTTAAGCCGAAATTCTCCAAGATTTTGCCGATTTTTGCCAATGGATAATAAACAGTTCCGGCTAAAATCTGACTCGAAACGTAACGAAGCGAATGCGGCATTTTGCTGACGGCTTTTCGCACAATATCGCTCATCTTCCAAATTGCACGAAACCACGCCGGACGATTGTCGAAACGATAATAAAGATAGAGCAGAAAAGGTGCATTTATTTTTAGCTTATTAACACACGCTTTCAAACCGTTTTCCGTATCGGGAATATGATGGAGAACGCCAAGCGAATAACCGAAATCCTGCGAATTGTCATTTAATGGAATAGCTTCAACACTATTTTTGTGAAATTCACAATTTTCTGAATTTTGTAGATTTTTTCTGGCAATTTCCAACGCATCGCTCGGATCAATCAAATGAAGTTTACCGACGCGCGGTGCGACGAGTTTTGCCCAGCGACCGCTTCCGCAACCCAAGTCGAAGCCGACAGCATTTTCCGGTAAATTTTCCCACGGAAAAATATTGAAATAATTGTCGAACATTTTTTCGTGTTCTTCGGCTGAAAGTTCCGATTGGTCAAATCTCGACCATTCATCACCAAAACCGTCCACTACATTTTTGTCTAAATTTGCCGTCATTTAATCAATAAACCTTTGAAACCAAAGTTCGAGCATCAAAAACGTCCAAAGTTGTTGAGCGTGGTCATATTTTGTTGAAATGTGATCTTCAACATATTTCTTTAGCATTTCCGGTTTGATAATTCCTCGGTTCAACGCTTTTTCCGAAAGCAGAATTTCGCGCAGGAAATTTTTCATTTCTCCGCGAAACCAGTTGCCGATCGGCACACCGAAACCCATTTTGCGACGATAAATAACTTCTTTCGGGACAAGATTTGCCGCAACTTTTTTTAACAAAGATTTGGTTTCAAATCTACGAATTTTTAAATTTTCGGGCAGGGAAGCGGCGAATTCGATAACTTTATGATCGAGCATCGGCGAGCGCGCCTCAAGAGAATTCGCCATCGAAGCAATATCAACTTTGACTAATAAATCGTTCGGCAAATAAGTCATCTGGTCGGTCAAAAGCGTCGAATCCAAGAGTCCCGCGCCGTTGGCTTTTTTGAACCACTTTTCCAAAATATCAGCGGAATTATGATGTCCGAGCAATTTTGAAAATTTATCCGTGTAAAGTTCCGCTTTCGCTTTACGATTGAAAACCGACATCCAGCGAAAATACCGTTCTGTTTTAGGCAAATTTGCCGCCTGCAAAAATCTTTTTACATCACGAACGCGCGATTTTTTTATTTCCGAGGTCGGGAACAAATTAACCGGAGTTTCGATTAAAAGTTTTCTGGCAAGTTTGGGAAAACGATGATAAATCTCGGCGATTTTCATTGCGGTGTATCGTTCATAACCGGCAAAAGATTCATCGCCTCCGTCACCGTTTAGCGCAACTGTTACATATTTTTTTGTTTCTTTTGAAACATAATATGTAGGAATCGCGGAAGAGTCGGCATAAGGTTCGCCGTAATGTTCGACCAGCAACGGCAAAACTTCGAGTGCATCGGGTTTTACGATAAATTCGTTATAATCTGCGCCGACAAAATCAGCAACTTTTCTGGCATATTTCAATTCGCTGAAATCCTGTTCCTCAAAACCGATGGAAAAAGTTTTTACAGGCTGTTGGCTTTCCTGTGCCATAAGCGCAACGACGATTGAAGAATCAACGCCGCCGGAAAGAAATGCGCCGAGCGGAACTTCCGAGATCAGCCGAAGTTTTGTGGATTCACGTAAAATCCGTGTTGTTTCTTCGATAGCTTCGGTTTCGTTGATTTTTATTTTTTTTGAAAAATTCGGCAGCCAATACCGTTCAGTTTTAACATCGCCGTTTTTCCAGCGCATCCAATGTCCGGGTTCAAGTTTGCGGATGTTCTTAAAAGCAGTAAAAGGCGCGGGAATACACAAAAAACTCAAATAATGATTGATCGCTTCGAAATCAACTTCGCGTGAAACATCGGGATGCGCGAGAAGCGAGCGAAATTCAGAACCGAATATTAAATCGCCGTTTGCAAGATGAGAATAAAGAAGCGGCTTTTTACCGACACGGTCGCGGGCGATGAATAGACTTTTATCGGTTTCATCCCAAATTGCAAAAGCGAACATTCCACGCAGATATTTAACGCAGTCCGCGCCGTATTTATCGTAAAGAGAAATTATGATTTCGGTATCGGAATTAGTATAAAAATTATAACCGCCTTTTTCCAAATCATCACGAAGTTCCCGAAAATTATAAATTTCGCCGTTAAAAACGATCCATTTCGTTTTATCTCTACTATAAATCGGTTGTTTTCCGTGTGAAATATCAATGATGGAAAGCCGCCTCATCGCCAGACCGATATTATTATTTACGTAAAATCCATCATCATCAGGACCTCGATGAACAATACATCTGTTCATTTTTTCAAGTGTTTCACGACTGATCTGACGTGAATTTGAATTAGCTATTCCGACAATTCCGCACATTTTTATATTTTTTTACAATCCAAATATCCTCAAATTTTAAACTGATTCGTTTGTTGATTATGTTTTCTAGTCTGCAACATTCGATTTTCCCGGCGTTCCCAATACATAGTTAAACCGACGGCGATGAAAATAAACAAAAACACTTGAATCTGAGTTCTTTGGCGATAAGCCGTACCGATATTTCCCTGAAAAATTGAATATGCTATCGTGAGCATTAACGTAAAAATGAGAATTGGAATTGCGGCACGCAGCTTGAATTTAATCGTATACCAAATTCCACTTACCAGAAACGGCATCATTCCCCACCAAATAAGGGTTTCGGGAGCAGCAAAAGTTTGCCGTAAACTTGCAACCTGCCAGGGAAACGGTGCAAACATCAGATAGATAAATCCAATCGGTATAGCTAATATTGCGCCGTTTGCCGTCGAAATATCCGCATCTTTACTAAAACCCGAATCAGCACTTTTTACTAAATCCTGCCTGCTGTTTTGAATTCGATCCATATTTCCGAAAGTATCAAATTCGGTGGTGGCATTTCTGATAACCCCTAAATATGTTAGAGATACTCCAATAATTACCAATACGGAAGCTCTTGTTATTAATGATTTTGTAGTATTGCTTAAACCGATGACAAAACTTCCGGCTACGGCAATCGAAACCATATAAAAAATATAGAAACGGAATGAAATAATACCGAACAGAGAAAAAATAAGTATCCAGACCGATGTTAGAGTAAATTTTTCCTGTAACTGCAAAACCATAATCATCACGATGATTAAAAGAAAAATAATCAGACCGTCTTTTAAAAGTTGTGATGTCCAAATGACAAATGCAGGAAAAAATGCGGCTAAAATGGCGGAAACCTGGGCAACTCTTTTATTGTAAAAAATTTTATATGAGCAGGCGTAAATCAGCGGAGAAATTGCGGCTCCGACAACAGCAATCAAAAATTGCGGGGCTAAAATGTTCCTTCCGGTGAATGAATAAACAAAACCGGTTATATAATTCATTCCCCAACCTGAACTCATATTCATCGCTTGAAGACTTAACGGATCACTTTTCGATGCGTTGTTAAACCATATTTCGGTTAATCTGAAACCGAGTGAATCATAAGTCACCGCATCACCCCCGAAAAAGTCTCTTAAATCCGAAAGGTGAATAAATGTTCCGACAATAATTCTCGTAAGCAAAGCCATTATAAAAAGCCGTGTAAGAAATGCCGGTTCTTCGGTGTTTCTGTGAATAAGGTAGATCGTTAAACCGCCGAATATCAAAACAATAACAATCCCTGCGAAACCGTCCGGGAAAGCCATAACACAAACCCCGACAAAAGTTAAAAAGCTTAAAACAGCAAGTAATTTATCCATTATATTTCTTCAGGCAAATCAGGTCGTGTCTTATATTTAATCAAAACTTTGCCGTCTGCGTCCAATTCTTTAATAATTTTAGCCGGAACTCCGGCAATTAATTTAAATTCTTCTTCAAATTTTTTGGTTATAACCGTTCCGATCCCGACTATACAATTCGACGGCACAGAACCTCCGGGAACAATACGAATTTCCGAACCGACATAGCAGTAATCACCGATAACAATTGGTTCGGTACTTTGCCTGTTATGTGTCCACAGCGAAGAATTTCTTCCGCCTAAAATTACACGTTTACCGAATTCCACGCGATCCGTAAAATCAATTTTATGCGATGCGGTGATGATACTGCCGTCGCCGAGTATAAACCGCGGATCATTAGGCGTGCTGGCTATCGGATCGGGAATAGAATTAATTTCATTCAGTCGAATAATTTCCGTGTATCGTCCTAAATTTATTTCGTCGCCGCCGCGTAAAATATTTAGATATCCGATTCGCGTGTGATCGCCTATAAAAAGTTTTTTTGTTCCGATAAAAACATTCAAATGACCAATTGTGACATTATCTTGTATTTCGCAATTATCAACCGCAATTGCCGAAAGACCGATTTTTACATTTTTTCCGATTTTATAACCGAAAAACAAACGGTAAAGCGGACATTTCAGAAATGACGGTAAAAAAGCGAAACATACGGACAATAATAATTTTATTTTCATAGTTACGCTTTTTTATAATTTTTTACCACTTCGCTAAACGTTTGAATTAGAATTTCCGTCTGTTCTTCAAGCGAAAAATGTTTTACGGAAAAATCTCTTCCTTTTGCTCCCATCTGCTTTCGTAAATTTTCGTCCAAAAGCAATTTTTCCAGTGAATTATACCACTCTTTAGCGGTGGTTGCCGAAAAATGAGTTTCACCGTCAATGCCGATTTCAGCGCAGATTCCGACCGGCGTAACAACATAAGGAATTCCGACTGCCAAATACTGAATCGCCTTAAAACCCGATTTTCCCAATAACCATTCCTGTGAAGCCGAAGCCGAAGTTGTAATCGGATAAAGTCCGATGTCGAACGATTGAAAATCCGAAACTTCACGTTCCAAATTCCAATCGAGATTTTCAATTTTCACGCCGTCTATTTTGACGTTTTGTTTTCCCGCCCCGACAATTTTCAAAGTAAAATCATACTTTTCGGCAAGTTTTTTCAAAACGGGAAATACTGATTCCAACAACGGAAAAGTAGAATGAGTTCCAACCCAACCGATAACCGGAATTTGATTTTCCTTTTCAAACGGAAGAAAAATTTCCGTGTCAACTATCGTCGGCACGACAACCGATTTTTTATTTTTACTGTCAACATATTCGGCAATAAAACGATTTCCGCAAATAACGGTTTCGGCACGATTAATGAGTTTATCAGTTTTCCCGAAAAATTTGAAAAAACTCCCGATTTTCCCGTAAGTCGGGCTGATATAACTGACATAAGTGGCATCATCCAAGTCCAGAACAATCGGACAATTCCCGATTTTCTGGAAAAGTAATTCAAAAAATGCCGGACCGAAAAACATCGCTTCACGCTGGATAACAATTAAATCGTATTTTCTGACTTTGATTGATTCGATAAAGTGCTTGATTAAGGGAAAAATCAGATTCAGAATTTTCGATAATTTATTTCCTTTTTGATAAAACTGCTTAAATTGTTCGGAATCAAGAAAAGACATCACCGTAAGTTCAATGCCTTCTTTTGCCAGCGGTTCTATATATTGTACCAGACGATAACGGGTTGCCGCCGATTCGACCGGAAAAGAGCAGAGACCTAAAATTTTCATTGTTCCGAATTCAAAGACAATAATTTATTATACAAACGACGATAATTCATTCCGCCGACCGTTTCAAGATCAAATCTAGATTTTGCACTTTGACGGCATCTGTCCGATAAATCATCGGATTTAATCAAGTTTTCAATATGTTCAAGCGCAGTCAGATAATTTTCATCGGTAAATTCGTCAATCACAAAACCGACTTTATCTGTTTCGATTTGATCGGCAGTATCGTTTACTCGATTATTGACGATAATCGGTAATCCGCAAGCCAGATATTCGGCGTTTTTAGTTGGCGAAGAAGATAATTTTGAATATGTCGGTTTGATAAATGAAAGTGAAGCATCAGCCGCACTCAAATAGAGCGGGATTTCAGATGGTTTTACCTTTTTTATAAAAAAATCATTTTCAGAAAATCCTTTTTTAATTAGAAGAGACAAAATTATTTCGGGATCGCTCTGCGTCAGAATTAAAGCAAAAATATTCGGATTCTTTTCTTTTGAAACTCCGTAAAAATCAGCAGTTTCCCCCGTTAAATAAAATCCGCCGAGCGAACCGACGTAAGCTACGACAAAACGATTTTCAATATTTAATTTTTGACGCATTGTATGACGGTTTTCTTGATTTACATTTTTAAATTTATCTAAATCTACACAACAGGGAATTACTTCGACAGGTCTTCCGTTTTTATCGTAGCCGGTTTTTTTTGATTCGGGAAACAAAATTTCTCTGGCTTTTTCGGTTAAAATTACAAAACCATCAGAAACACGCAACGCCCAACTTTCAAGATGTTTGAGAGTTTTAAAAGTTTGACTCTGTTCTTTCCAAACTCCTGCATCAACATATTCTTCAGGCAGAAAACCGCGAATGTCGAAGATCAACTTTAATTTTTGTTTACTGAATTTCTTTGCTATTGCTCCCATAATTGCGGGAATATGTGATCTTGCGTGTAAAACATTAACATTTTCTTTGCGAAACATTTTCAGCGCAAATCGCGCTCCGTTGAAAATATCATAAATTGTAACGGGGACAGTCGGTTTTTTGTGATAAGGCAAAAAATACCAATTTATATTTTCTCCGGCGAGTTTTTTCTTCTCGGTTTCTATTTCATCAGTCGTCCAGTTTTTCTTCAAGTCGGTTTCAAAAGTGAGCAGACTTACTTTTAAACCTTTTATTTTTTCAATTTCGCGTAAATAAGGTAAAACTTGTGTTTGCACCAAAGGTTCGCGTAACCCGAAGTAACATAGATAAAGCGTGTGATTCATTCTTAATTATTTAATTCAGATTATTATTTTGCCCAAAAAGATTTCAGGTTACATAATTTTTTTCTTTCCGCTAAACAAAAGAGAAAAATAATAATATAAAAATTTAGGTTTATACCACAAACTCCAGAATAGATTTCTGAAAAAGTCCGAATATTGTTTATTGTATAGATAAGAACCAGCCAAAATTTTATGAAGATTACCGTATGAACGTCTTCGCAAACTCAACACTTTTTTATCGTTCGTATCAAAGGTTTTCTTTAATGCTTTGAGAAGCGAAAATTCCATTTCCGAGACGTTATAATGAGCATTCGACATATGGTTTCTATAATCGAATAATACTTCTCTCGCAAAACCGATTTTGTATTTTCTGGCAACACGATAACAAAATTCCCAATCTTCACCGTTTTTTAAACCCGTATCAAATCCGCCGACCTCATCAAAAACACTTCTTTTGATAATAATTGAACCGGGACCGACGATTACCGGTTTTTCAAAAAGTAAAAGTTCCTCGGCGATCCAGCCTTCTTCGCCTTCCGTATGAATCTGAATTGTTTCTCCGGTTTCCGAATTGAACTCACGCATCCCGCAATGGACAAATCCGATTTCAGGGTCTTCACTAAAAATATCAACTTGTTTTTCGATTTTCGACGGATACAAAATATCATCCGCATCGTGAAAAACTATAAAGTCACCGGAAGAATGCTTAACCCCGTTGTTGCGAGCCGCACAAACGCCTAAATTCTGCTGTTTTATATAAATTATCTTGTCGCCGAATTCTTTAATTATTTTTTCTGTGTCATCAGTCGAACCGTCATCAACAACAATAATTTCGGAAATAGGTAAGGTCTGTTCCAAAACACTTTCTACTGCTTTTTTTATAAATTGTCCGTAATTATAGGTTGGAATTACAACTGAGACGCTTTTATTCATTTTAAATAATCTATAATATACTTTTCGTTCTGATATAACTTAAAATTTGTTCCGCTTATATAATTCAAGTATTCAAAATTGTTTATAAATTCCTATTTAATTTGAATTTACCAGTCTTTATTATCTTTCAGAAGATATTTTACTTTTACTCGTTTCAAAATTGATGGTCACACAACAGTTTCAAAATTTAATTGTGAGACTAAAAACCACAATTATTACACAATAATTTATAACTTTATTCAATTTGAGATTCAAAAATTAAATGTTGTATAAAACATTTAATTAATATAATTACCGCTGGATTTTTCCGAGCCGAATTTCAAGAAAGATTTGAGCCAGCGAAGGTGAAGTTTTAAGGTTTCCCGTAAAGTTTCCCGATCATTTCCTAAAATTAAATTCTTCAAATAAAAGAGAGTCAGAACGGAAGAACTTGTCAGCAGATTAAAAAAAAACCAGGGTTTTGAGATGCACTTGCTCTGACAATAGAGAAAACCCGCTTGTTCTTTTACTCTAGTTTCCGAACTTCCCCAACGTTGAACGGAACTTTGACCGCCGAGATGATAGATTTCAGCTTCAGGCTCGAATATCGTTTTCCAACCGTTTTTATTAATTCGGAAACACCATTCGACATCTTCTCCATACATATAAAAATCACTGTCGAAAGCACCGATTTTATCTATCATTTCACGTTTAGCCATAATCGCCGCACCGCTAAAAGACGGAACCGCTGTTCTCTTTTGATAATCCCAATGAGACGAATATAACCACTCGCCCAAAAATCGTCCGGGAATTATATTACCGAGTTTGAAACTTTCGGTTAATATCGAAAGCGGAGTTGGCGGGAATCGCCAGACGCTATATTGAATTCTTCCGTCTTTTTCCAATAATTTTGGAGCAACTGCTCCGATGTCTTCCGAAGATTCAAGTGTTTTGACTAAACGGTCAATTGCATTGGAAGTTACAATGGTGTCGGGATTCAATAGAAATACAAAAGGAGAATCGGTCTGCTCGATAGCTAAATTATTGGCGCGGCTGAAACCTAAATTTTCGCCCGTTTCTATTAACTTAAATGGAACACTGCCAAACAAATTTTTGACATTTTCAGATTTTAGATATTCGACACTCTGATCGGTTGAATCATTATCAACCACAATAACTTCAAACGGAATGCACGGCGGGTTTTTTACAATACTCTTCAAACAATCGGGAAGAAATGCCTCGCCGTTCCAGTTGACGATGATAACTGACAATCCAATATTATTTAATTCAGGAATCATATAAATAAAAGTTTATTGAGGAAGTTTAATAAGCAAATCTTTACCGGCAGTCAAATAACCGCGTTCAAACCGATGATAGTTTCCTTTTCTGACTTCAATAAAAATTTTAAAAAATCTGCTTAAAATACTTTTCGGTAAACTCGATCTGAATTCAAGATGCTGAATCAAATCCGTTTTGTCGCTTCTTAATTCTACCAACATTTCTCTGAATTCGGTAGTTTTTGAATTGTCATTTAACTTCCTGCTGCTAAATTGTGATATTAGTTCGTTAATTTCCTTTAAATCCTTTTTATGAGTCGCCAAAATTTCCGAAAACGGTTTTTGCCGTTTGGCTTTTGCCGCACCAATTTGCTGATTCGAATGCTGACGATATTTAATCAGAGTTTCAGATAAAAATACCACCTTGCCAATTCTTGCCGCAACTAATGCGATCCATCCGTCGTGAATAAAATTTCCCAAAATCGGAATCGGTAAAATATAATTTTTTAATTCACTGCTGAAACAAGCCGTCGCACCCGTGATAATTCCTTCTTTTAGAAAAATTTTATAAAAATTATTTTCAGAAATACTTTCTCTCTTTTTATCATCAAAAGTCGTTTTCCAAAGATTTGTGTTTAAAGAAACAAGATTTTCGTCAACCAATTCAGCGTCACTAAAAGCGAGAATAACTTCGGAATCTTTTTGAAAGATACTTTCCATTATTGCGATTTTTTTATTTTCCCAGACATCGTCCTGATCTGACAGAAAAATCAAATCGCCGGAACATAAACCGATCGCTTTTTCAAAGTTTTTCGTTGAACCGATATTTTTTTTATTTTTGTAAAAGTTAATGGGAAATAGAGATTTTTTCGAGAAATTCTTAACTATGTTTTCGGTAGAATCATTTGAACCGTCATCACAAATTACTATTTCATCGGGCAGCCGGGTTTGACGGAGAAAACTGTTTAACTGTTCTTCCAAAAATTTTTCACCGTTATATGTGCATAATGCGATAGAAATTTTCATTAACCTCAAAAACTATAAATTATACAATCTATGAACTATCATTTTCCTGCAAATTTATCTAAAAATTCTTTTCCGACAACCTGTCCGCACTCTTCGATATTGCTGAATCCGTTCTCGCGTCCTTCGATAATTAGTTGTGGATGAACCGGAGCGTTATGTCTTTTCATTAATAAATCATAAATTTTTGTATTATAAATTTTAGAACGCAAAAAGTTTTTAAGCACGGTTTTCCAGTTTAATACATCCGACTTTAATTCCTGCCTGATTTCTTTATCTTGAAGCGCAATAAACTCTTTGATTTCAGCTTTTTCCGCCGCAACGTCCGCACCAGCCAATTCACGATTGTAAATTATACCGAGAAGCATTCTGATATAATTTGTGTATTCTAATTGAATATAATCCAAATCACTTCCTAATTTAAATTTTGCTTCGAGAATGGCATCCACAACGAAATTTATCGGAGTAAATGTTTTTAAAGGTGCATTATTTAACTGCATAATAGAGGAAGAATTATTGGATGACTTGTCTTTTTTGTTACTTTTGCTTATAGAAACTGTGGTGCTGGCAGAGGAAACACCGTGAAATGAAAGAGGCGAATTTAGAAAATAGTATTTATCGGTTAAATTTAACGTCATTATTGCCAGATAATAATCACCAGATAAATTATGAGGAAAAACATTATTATATTTATCCTTTAATTTGGAAAATAGTTGACGTTTATATACAGTATTGATCAGTTGCGGAGCTTGAAATTCTTCAGATACTGGAGAGTTAATCAGATTTGCAGTTGCGAAGATATTATTTATGATTTGCGGTGAATCATAAATAGACAAACCGTTATCAAATTTATAAGTTAGTAAAGAATCTGCATTTATATTGAAGCCGTAATCTTGTTTGATCTCTTCATAATAATAATCCGCCATTCTGCAAGCCACTATTTCTGAATCGTGCTTATTAATAATTTCGGCAATGGACTGTAAATAAATATGACTGTAAGCATCATCATCTCCCAAAAATGTTACATATTCGCCTTTAGCTTTACTTAATGCAAATTCCCAATGTTTATCCATTGGCAATTGAGAATCGGTTTTTACATACACAATGCGGTTATCGTCAAAACTTAAAATAATTTCTTCGGTATTATCAGTTGATGAATTGTTTGAAATAATTAACTCAAAATCTTTGAAAGATTGATTTAATACTGATTTGATAGCCGATTCTAAATATGATGCCCGATTAAGCGTGGGAAGGACAATGGAAAATAATGGTGAAACGTTACTCATTCAGCTTTTATAAATTTGACGACAACTTAAGAATTTATGATCTTCTCAAAATTTTGGTTGAAAAGAAAGTTAGTTGAGTCATTAAATTTCTCAATAGTTCTCTTCCTACTTTTGTCGAAAGAACAGTAAAAAATAATGTAAGAAAAGAAATTAACATTATTTTTAACAAAATTTCTATTCTCGATCCGCTCATTGAAAGAAGCAATTTAGCAGAACAGGCAATTGTTAATGACACAACCGCCGGAATTGTTATGTCTTCAAAATACCACTTCATCATATCTTCTTTCAGAATTCGTCGGTGCATTATCTGCACTGCGATTAAAATGCTGAGACCGTTTATTACTATCCAGGAGATTGCGCCGCCAATTGCCCCGTAAACATAAACTCCCCAAATCATTAAAGGAACGAGAATAAAAATTGCTACAACATTTACATAAAAAGATAATTTTGTCCATCCATACGCAAGCTGTAAATGATACGGCAAATTTACCAAACCGTTTAATCCTGTTCCGATCACGACAAGTGTCATCAATAAATATGTATTACTGGCAATTTTTTCATCTCCTATCCAAAGCATCAAAATTTGATAAGAAAAAAGCGAGAGAATACTTACAATCGGAATCACTATCATAGATAATGATTGGCACGTTCGATGATAAAATTTTCTCAAAGATTCTTCATCGTCATTTGAAACAAACATCGAGAATTTGGGAAAAGATGCGTTATTCATTGCGCTGACAATCGGCATAATTGCCATATTTGCAATCGTAATAGCCAGTGTATAGAATCCGAAAATTTCTAAATTCAGCATTCGGCTCAAAATAATTTTATCCGTTTGAGTCAAAATTAAACTGACAAAAGTAATTCCTGTAACTCCGATAGCAAATCGCCAGATTTTCCGTAGCACTTCTTTTTGAAAATGACCTTTAGAAGGAGAAACAGGTAAACTTTTATTTAGAAAAAAAAGTATCAGAACAAATTGAAGAATAACAATGATAGTTTGCCAAATCAGAAACGCTTCAATCGTCGGCGATACAAATGCTAAAACAAAAAATGCGCCGACGGAGCGCAAAGTTCCGCAAACTATATTAATTACGTTTAGTAAAACTTGTTTTTGTAATCCTAATAAACCGCCGACATAAAAGCTCATTATAAACTGAATGGCGACATTAATACTTATAAGGATTAATGAATTAGTAACTGTTGTAATTGATAAACTTTTGGGCTGTAACCAATAGTTGGAAATTATCGGAGAACAGATAACTAATAATACAGCAATGATGATGGCGAAAATCCAATTAGGCGTTTCTAAAGTGCGTTTTAGATCATGCATTTCCTGAGCTTTATTTTTTAAAGCGGAAAGGCGGGCGATTTCACGGTTAAATGTCGGGGAGAGTCCGAAATCGAGCAGGATAATAAAAGTTTGAATACTTGTGAAAACACCGATCAAACCATAGGCTTCAATGGAAATATACTGTAGGTAAATACGAACAAAAACAATTCCCAGAATTGCCGCCCAAATACTGCCGACGAAATTTGCCGCAACATTTATCTTGGTTGAAAAAACCTTATCAAACATTTTTAATGATTTTCCTTAACCAAGTTTCAAAATGGTAATTGTTAATATTTAATCCCAAATCGTTTGCATTTTAAATATCCTTGTTTACATTCGATCTGAGTTGTTAGAGAAGACAAAGCCGTTTCTTCTTTTACTGTACTGATTTTATTATTTAATTCTTTTTAAATAGCCGTCAGGCGCAACCGTTATAAGAAGTTTATTTTCGATTTCTTTATCAATGATAAAATTTTCGTTTTCTTTGAGAAATTCCCAGACGGCTGTCTTGGCATTATTACCTTTTCCCCAAGGTCGGTCGGGAAATGAATCTTCGGGCATATCTTCAATTACAGTATCGAAAACTATACAGTAACTATCAGTAGAAACAAATGGACTGTATTTTTTCAATTCTTCCGAGACATGATCGTGAGTATGATTGGAATCAAGAATAACCAATATATTATTTCTTGATTTAGCAATTTCTGTTACTTTTTGCAAAATTTCATCGGAAACAGATGAGCCTTCGAGTAGTTTTATGCGCTTGAACATCGGATGATTTTCTATCGCTTCACGATTATGTTGACGTATATCAATATCAATCCCGACAACTAAACCGTCATTACCGATTAATTCGAGTATTGATGCCGAGAGAACTAGCGAGCCGCCGTGAGCAACTCCAGTTTCGATAATTAAATCAGGTTTAACATTCCATATAATTTCCTGCAAGGCAATCATATCTTGCGGGAATTGAATAATCGGTATTCCTAACCACGAAAAGTTATATGAATATTTACTTTCAGCAGTTTTTACTAAAAAAGAAAGTCCGAGTTCTTGTAAATTTTTTTGTTTTCCAAGTGATTCTATATTTTGTTTTTTTTCTATTAAAAATTCTTCGATTTTAGGGTGCATAATTATATTAAAATATTTCGCGGTTCAAATTCAGGTTTAACTGATCGTATTATTTTAGCCGGATTTCCAGCAACAATGCTGTATGGCGGAACGTCTTTAGTGACAACACTTCCTGCTCCGATTACAGACCATTTTCCGATTTTGAGTCTTGGCATTACAGTTGAGCCGATTCCGAAAAAAACTCCTTCCTCAACCGTTATACATCCGGCTAAATGACAACCGGGCGCAAGAAAAACCGAATGACCCAACTTTGTTTCGTGTGAAACTATTGAACAAGTATTGATTGCACAATTATTGCCAATTTCACTTTCGGCTTGTAAAACGGCATTTTCTTGAATATAAACTCCGTTTCCGACTTCAACTTTTTCCAGATTGACATTTGGATGAATTAGATTTGTGAATTTACCTCCAAGATTAACTATTTCGAACGTAGTAATTAGTCTTGTTTTGCAGTCCCGAGTTATTAAATTCAAAAATCTTACATCGTCTAAATTTACCAAATGTGAGGCATTCTTCATTTTGCCTAATACCTTATAGCCTTGAAAAAAATTTCCGATTTTGTTTTCGTCATTATCTAAAAAGCCGACAACCTCGAAACTAGGATCTTTCTGCTTTTGTGCGGAAATATCCCGAATGGTTTCAGGATTATTTGCGCCTAAAAAAATAATTTTCATTTTTCCAGATATTGTTTTACTGCTTTAATTACTTTTTTAACCTGATCTTTGGACAAATCATGATGACTCGGCAGATTTATCGCACGGTCGTAAATATCATATGAAACTTCATTTTCCTTTTTTTCTTCAAACATCGGCAGAGAAGTTAGAGGATAAAAGAACGGACGCGAATCTATATTGTTTTCTTTGAGATAATTTATCAAACCGTCACGGTTAACATTTAAATCTCTGTCAAAAACAACCGTCGGCATCCAAAAACTATTTTTAACGTAATCGGGTTCAGGATTCATTTTGCAGGGAAAATCTTCAAATTCTTCTTTATACCAATTAAAAATTTGGCGTTTCTTTTCAACTAATTCGTCGGCGCGTTCGATCTGGGCGCAGCCCATCGCCGCTTGAAGATTCGACATTTTATATTTGTAACCGTAATCACGCATCCAAAATGTTTTATTGTCTTTAGGATTTCGACCGTGGTCGTTTAGGATTCTGGCTTTTTCAATTACTTGCGGATCGTCGGTTACTAAAATTCCGCCTTCACCCGTCGAAATTGTTTTCGTTCCGTGAAAAGAGAAAACTCCGGCATCGCCGATGCTGCCGGCTTTTTTGCCTTTATATTCCGATCCTAAACCTTCGGCGGCATCTTCTAAAACTTTTATATTATATCTCTCGGCAATCGCCGTTATTTCGTCCATCTCGCACATATTTCCGTAAACGTGAACGGGAATAACGGCTTTGGTTTTTGATGTAACGGCTTTTTCAAATTTTTGCGGATCAATACACCAACTGTCAGGCAGAACATCAACAAATACGGGTTTTGCACCGATATATAAAACCGGTTCGACCGAAGCGATCCAGGTAATATCCGGGAGAATAACTTCATCGCCGCTTTGGACTCCGAGTGCCATCAACGCTAAATGTATTGCACCTGTGCAGGAAGATGTCGCCATTGCGAATTCGCTTCCGAGATAATCGGCAAAGGCTTTTTCAAAACGAAAAATATAATCATAACAGTTTGCGCCCCAACCGTTACGAATTGCATCATTTACATATTCGATTTCCAAATCACTAATGGAAGGTTTGGTAATTGCGATTTTTTCAGTTTTTTGTTCGGCAGTCATAAAACTTTTAATTCAGGCACGGCGACGACAGTTTGACCATTCCAATCTTTTATATAGTTAATTTGTTCGATAATTTCATCTTTTATGTTCCAAGGCAAAATTATAACAAAATCCGGCTTTTCATTTTTGATAAAACTCTCATCAACAATCGGAATGTGACTTGCGGGCAAAAACATATTTTGTTTGTGCGGCGAAGCGTCCACGACAAATTTAATCAAATCTTTTTTTACACCGCAATAATTCAATAAAGTATTGCCTTTTGCCGCCGCGCCGTAAGCGGCGACTTTTTTACCTTTTCTTTTTTGTTCGATTAAAAATGTCAGTAGGTCGGTTTTGATTTTTTCGACTTTAGGTTGGAAATCGAGATAATAATCCAAATTCATCAAACCCGTCAGTTTTTCTTTATCCAAAAGATTTTTAACATTTTCGGAAACTTCTATTGAACTATTCCCGGAATGTCCGGCAAAAATTCGCAGTGAACCGCCGTGAGTCGGAATTTCTTCGACATCGAAAATCGTTAGATTTTGCGCGGCAAAAATTTTTTGAGTGGTAAACAGCGAAAGATAAGAAAAATGTTCGTGATAAATCGTGTCAAATTGATTGTTTTCAACAAGTTGTAAAACGTGTGGGAATTCCATCGTGATTATTCCGTCAGGTTTTAAAGCCGTTTTTAAACCGCCGACAAAATCATTTATGTCGGGAACGTGAGCCAGAACATTATTTCCTAAAAGCAGATCGGCGCGGCGATTTTGTGAAACTAATTGCTCCGCAAATTTCACGCTGAAAAATTCAGTCAAAGATTCGATCCCTTTTTCGCGTGCCGCCTGCGCCGTGCTTAAAGTCGGTTCGATTCCGAGAACGGGAATATTTTTTTCTTTGAAATACTGAAGTAAATAACCGTCGTTAGAAGCGATCTCTATAATTTGTGAATTTTCATCAAAACCGAAGCGTTCGCACATCATTTCAACGTAGTTTTTTGAATGAGCGAGCCAGGATTTTGAAAACGAAGAAAAATAAGCGTAATTTTCGTCAAAAATTTCATCCGCACTTTTATATTCGTCAATCTGGACGAGAAAACATTTTTCACAGACGAAAACGCGCAGCGGATAAAAAATCTCCGGCTGGTTTAATTGTTCGGCTCGAAGATATGAGTTTGACGGCGGACTATTGACCAGATCAACAAATTCGTGTGTCAGAGAGTTTTTACAAAAGCGGCAATTCATTTAGAAAACATTCAACGAAAAAATAATGATACATTTTTTTACAAAAATGGCGAATCGAAGTCGGCAAAAAATTGCAAACCGGAATCGCGTTCGGAAATAATCGGGTTTTCAATTTCCCATTTTATTGATAAATAATTGTCATTCCAACGAATCCCGTCGGCTAAATTTGGCTGATAAGGAACATCAATTTTATATTCGATATAAGTATTATCGGCAATCGTGCAAAAACCGTGTGCAAAACCTTTCGGAATAAATACAGCCGTTTCGTTTTCTTCCGACAACTCGATCATTTCCCATTCGCCGTAGGTTTTGGAATTTTTACGCAAATCAACCAAAACGTCTAAAATCGCACCGCTTACGACGCGGACGATTTTTGCTTCGACGACCGGAGGATTTTGAAAATGAAGACCGCGCAGCGTATTTTTATCACGATTGTAAGAAAGACTTTCCTGTTCCCAAATTGTCGGTAAATCGTGTTCGGCGAAGACATTTCGGTCGAAAAAACGCATAAAATATCCGCGTTCATCTTTCAGGCGATTTAGATTTATTTGATATGCGCCTTCGAGTTTAAGCGGTGTCAGTTTCATCTTTATTTTGGTAGTAAAATATTTGTTTTTCGGATAATTCCGCGAGATTTACGTTATCCTTAAATCCGCGATACCATTCGGCTGTAAGTTTTACGGCTTCTTCGAGATTTAATTTTGAATTCCATTTCAGGTCAAACTTCGCTTTTGAACTGTCTAGTTTTAAAAGCCGCGCTTCGTGCGGCTGAACGCCGTCGGAAAAAGTCCAGTTTACGGGATCGTTCCAGATATTTTTAATTTTATTCAAAATAATACCGACCGTTTTCGAATCCTTTTCGTCAGCTCCGAAATTCCAGGCGGCGGCAAAATCTTTTTCGCCGTTAAAAAGATTTTCGGCTAATAACATATAGCCGTTTAAAGGTTCAAAAACGTGCTGCCACGGGCGTATCGAATTCGGATTGCGAATCACGAGTTCGTCACCGAAAATCAGCGAACGAAATACATCCGGCAACAGACGATCTTCCGACCAATCGCCGCCGCCGATCACATTTCCGGCGCGCGTCGTCGCAATCAGGCAGTCGGAATCTGCGAAAAACGAATTACGATAAGCCGAAACGGCAAGTTCGGCACAGGCTTTTGAATTTGAATATGGATCGAAACCGCCGAGTCGTTCATTTTCACGATATGACCAATGCCATTCTTTGTTTTCGTAAACTTTATCGGTGGTAATAACTACAACCGATTTTACGCTTTCGACCGACCGAATCGCTTCCAGAACGTTCACCGTTCCGATGACGTTTGTCGTGTAAGTTTCAACAGGTTCGCGGTAAGATTTTCTAACGAGGCTTTGAGCCGCTAAATGAAAAACAATTTCGGGTTGAAAATCCAAAATAATTTTAGAAAAATTTTCCAAAGAACGAATGTCACCGATGTTTGACTGAATTTTTTTATCGAGAGACAAATTCTCAAATAAATTCGGCTGCGATTCCGCTTCGAGAGAATAACCGCAAACTTCCGCACCGAGCAGATTTAGCCAAAATGTTAACCAACTGCCTTTGAATCCGGTATGTCCTGTTATTAAAACACGTTTTCCTTTCCAAAATTCTTCCATTTACCAAAGTTTCCACGGCGGATTTCCATTTTCCCACGTATCCTGAAGTTGTCGTTTATCGCGCAATGTGTCCATACACTGCCAGAATCCGTGATGTTTGTAAGCAACCAGTTGATTTTGTTTAGCCAGTCTTTCGAGTGCTTCCAATTCCAGAATGCTCTGATCTCCCGATAAATGTTCTAAAATCTCCGGTTCAAACACGAGAAAACCGCCGTTTATCCAACCTTCGTGAGTTTGCGGCTTTTCGCTGAATGCGGTGGTTAAATCGTCATTTATAAGCAATTCTCCATAACGTGCAGGCGGGTGAACAGCGGTTACGGTTCCCAGTTTTCCGTGTGATTTATGAAACTTTACGAGTTCGCCAACATCAACATTTGCAACTCCGTCACCGTAAGTAACCATAAATGTGTCGTCTTTTAGGAATTCTTCCAAACGCTTGACCCGTCCGCCGGTCATCGTATTGTAGCCGGTTTCAATAAGATGTACACGCCAATCCTCACAATCTCTATTTTTAACATCAATTATGCCGTCGGAAAAATTTAACGAAATATTACCGCTTAACGAATGATAATCATAAAAAAATCTCTTGATTACGGAACCTTTGTAACCTAACGCGATAAAAAATTCGTTAAAACCATAATGAGCATAAATTTTCATAATATGCCACAAAATCGGATGGTTTCCGATTTCAACCATCGGCTTCGGTTTGACTTCAGTCTCTTCGGCAAGCCGGGTTCCGAGACCTCCTGCAAGAATTACAACTTTCATTTTATTAAAGATTATTTAAGATTATAATATGTAAAATTTGTATATGATATGTGAAAAATTTCAGTTAAAGTTTATATTGGCGGCAGTATTTTCAACAGGCAAATTATTTAAAAATGCCGGCAAATTTGTAATGTTGATATAAATTGAAATTGTTTTTTTAGTTGTTAGTCGTTTGCATTTGAAGGTTATTCGCTCCGCTTTCGGCTACCAAATTCGTAGCGAGCAGCAAACTGTCAAAAGTTCCGGCATCCGTCCACCAACCGTCGAGTTCGTTCCACGTCATTTCGCCGCGATTTATGTAATGATTATTGACATCCGTTATTTCAAGTTCGCCGCGTTCGCTCGGAATGAGTTTATTAATAATTTCAAAAACGGTCGAGTCATAAAAATAAATTCCGATAACGGCAAGGTCGGACTTGGGGTTTTCCGGTTTTTCTTCGATTTGCAAAACGCGGTCGCCGTCAAGTTCGGGAACGCCGAATCTGTTCGGGTCAGTAACTTGTTTCAATAAAATTTTTGCTCCTTTGCCTTGATTTTTATAATCTTCGACGGCTTTTATTATATTTCCTTCGATAATATTATCACCGAGAATAACGCAAATCGGGCCGTTATCGGCAAAATGTTCAACCAGACTGAGCGCGTCGGCGATTCCGCCCTCACCTTCTTGATAGGTATAATTAATGTGTTTTAAACCGAATTCCTTTCCGTTGCCGAGAAGTTTTAGAAAATCTCCCGAAGAGTTTCCGCCGGTAACGATCATTATTTCGTCAATTCCGGCGTTGACCAATGTTCTGATCGGATAATAGATCATCGGTTGATCGAACACTGGAAGAAGATGTTTGTTTGTGATTTTTGTCAGCGGAAAAAGTCTCGAACCTAAACCGCCTGCTAATACTACGCCTTTCATTATATTTTTATATTATTTTGATTTTTACTTTAAATTATTTAATCTTGAAATCAGATTTACATTATTCTGAAATAATAATATGTTTTAATCAAATGGAGTTTCAAGTTCACTAAAAACAGGCAATTCCAAATCACGCTGTGACATTTGCGGATTTTCGGTTTTCCAATCAATGTTCAAATCCGAGTCGTTCCAACGTATTCCGCCTTCATTTTCCGGCGAATAAGGATTATCCACTTTATACTGCACGATAACATTTTCAGTCAGAGTGCAAAAACCGTGAGCGAAACCTTGCGGAACGTAAACCGCATTGCAGGTTTCATCGGAAACTACGAGTGAATCCCATTGTCCGTAAGTCGGCGATTCTTTCCTGATGTCAACGAAAACGTCCAAAATTTTTCCGACAACTGCTCTGACGAGTTTTGTTTGAGCCACAGGCGGAGTCTGATAATGCAATCCGCGAATTGTATGCAGACGTGTCGAAAGAGATTGATTTTCCTGAACCCAATTTGTCTGCAAACCGTGATCTTCAAATAAGTTTGAAAGATATGTTTCCGCGAAATATCCGCGTAAATCGCCGTGTAACTTAGGTCGGATTTCAAATGTTCCGTCCAGTTTGAGTTTTCTTATTTCCAATTTTCCAAATCTCCGCGCAAAATTGATTGCCAGAATTTACTTATCTGGCAAAATTTCAAATAGATATGGTAACATCAAAAATTTGCATAAGACAAACAAAAATATGAAAACTTTATTTGTAACAGGCGGCGCAGGTTTTATCGGTTCGGAGTTTATCAGAATCGTTTTAGAAAAAAATGACGAGTTAAATATAATTAATTTCGACGCTTTAACTTACGCCGGAAATCTCGAAAATTTAAAGGGAATTGATGAAAGTCGTCATACCTTTATTAAAGGCGATATTTGCGACCGTCAAGCGATTTTAGAAGCATTGCCTGATGAAACAGACGGAATTATCAATTTCGCAGCTGAATCTCACGTTGACCGCAGCATTTCATCGGCACACGAATTTGTTACAACAAATGTTCTCGGCACACAGATTTTACTTGACTGCGCCCGCGAAAAAAATGTTCGCCGATTTTTACAAGTATCAACGGACGAAGTAATGGGAAGTCTGCCGGAAAGCGATGCTTCTTTTTTTACAGAATCTTCACCGCTTGAGCCAAATTCACCGTATGCCGCATCAAAAGCGGCGGCGGAACATTTCATTCGCGCCGCTTACGAAACTTTCGGACTTGATGTCGTTATTACACGTTGCGGCAACAATTACGGTTACAGGCAGTTTCCTGAAAAACTTATTCCGTTAATGATTTCAAATGCGCTAAACGATGAACCGCTACCGCTTTACGGGGACGGGCAGAATGTACGTGACTGGATTTTTGTCAGCGATCACTGCGAAGCGATCTGGCAGGTTTTCGAAAAAGGGAAATCAAACGAGGCTTATAATATCGGTGCGCGAAATACGAAAAAAAATATCGAAGTTGTTACTTCGATTTTAGAAACCTTAAATAAGCCGACAAGTTTGATCAAACGTGTTTCCGACCGGCTCGGTCACGATAGAAGATACGCTATTGATCCGTCTAAAATAGAAAATGAAATCGGTTGGAAACCTGAAATTTCCTGGGAAAACGGACTCCAGAAAACCGTCGAGTGGTATGTATCGAATAAAGATTGGGTCGAGAATATTCGAAACGGTCAATATCGTGAATACTACCGACAAATGTATGCAAAAAAATTAAACTCGGCAGTTTAGAATACTTCTTATTTTGGAAAATCGAATTTTTTGAACAAAAAAAGAGGCGCACAAATCATTTGTGCGCCTCTTTTTTGTTTTCTAATTAGACTTAAATTACGTTCCTGTTTCCCAGCTTCCGAGATATTCGACCATTTCAGATGTTAATTCATCTATCGAAATTCCCATCGCGCGGAGTTTCAAAGCCGCAATTTCCTGGTCAACTTCTTCCGGCAGAACGTGGACCTTGTGATCTAATTTACCTTTTTGAGTAACGAGATACTCAGCGGACAACGCTTGGTTAGCAAACGACATATCCATCACACTCGCCGGATGTCCTTCAGCGGCGGCTAAGTTGATTAAACGACCTTCGCCGAGAACGATAATTGATTTGTCGCCGTTTTTGAATTGATATTCTTCGACGAACGGACGGCGTTTGACCGCATCTTCCGACAATTCGCGCAGAGCATCAAGGTTTAATTCGAGATCGAAGTGTCCACTGTTACAGACAATCGCGCCGCTTTTCATTACTTCAAAATGTTCTTTATCAATAACGTGGCGGTTGCCCGTAACTGTAACGAAAAAATCACCGACTTTCGCCGCTTCCGACATCGGCAGAACGCGGAAACCGTCCATCACGGCTTCGACCGCTTTGATCGGGTCAACTTCCGTGACGATAACATTTGCGCCCATTCCGCGTGCGCGCATCGCAACGCCTTTTCCGCACCAGCCGTAACCGACGACGACGAGATTTTTTCCGGCGAGCAAAATATTCGTCGCGCGGATAATTCCGTCTAAAGTTGATTGTCCCGTTCCGTAACGGTTATCGAAAAAATGTTTGGTTTGCGCGTCGTTGACGGCAATTGAAGGAAACGTCATCACGCCCGCTTTCTGCATCGCGTTCAGACGAACGATTCCGGTCGTGGTTTCTTCGGTCGTGCCGAGAATTTTTTCCGCTAAATCTTTTCTTTCTTTAAGCATCGTTGCGACAACATCCGAACCGTCGTCAATGATGATGTCGGGATCGTAGTCGAGCGCGATGCGGACGTGACGGTTGTAAGTTTCGTTCGATTCGCCTTTGATCGCGTAAACCGGAATGCCCCAATCTTTAACGAGCGAAGCCGCAACATCGTCTTGTGTTGAAAGCGGATTTGAAGCGATCAAAATCGCTTGTGCGCCGCCGGCTTGCAAGGTTCTCGCCAAATTCGCCGTTTCGGTCGTAATGTGAGCGCACGCCGCGATCTTGATTCCTTCGAGCGGTTTTTCCTTTTCAAAACGTTCGCGGATCAATTGCAAAACGGGCATTTCTCTGTTCGCCCATTCGATTCTTTGCTTGCCTTGTTCAGCAAGATTTATGTCTTTTATATCGTAATCCATTGATAATCCTTCTTGTGCCATAATATTATTTGAATTGCGAAAAATGAATTAAAAATTACGAATCAAAGCGGTTTTTCCGTCACAATTCGTAATTTTTAATTCGTGATTCGTAATTGATTAAACTGTTTGTGCTTTACTTAATGCGTTTTGCAATTCTTCTGTCTTATCCGTTTTTTCCCAACTGAAATTGTCGCGTCCGAAATGTCCGAAAGCGGCGGTTTCCTGATAAATCGGACGTCGCAGATCAAGCGTTTCAATAATGCCTTTCGGCGTTAGATCGAAAATTTTGCGAATTGCTTCTGATAATGCTTCTTCATCTACTTCGCCTGTTTCGTGAGTATCAACCAAAACCGAAACCGGCTCGGCGACACCGATGGCATAAGCCAATTGAACGGTACATTTTTCGGCGAGTTCCGCCGCGACGATATTTTTAGCAATATAACGCGCCATATAAGCCGCCGAACGGTCAACTTTCGTGGGGTCTTTGCCCGAAAATGCGCCGCCGCCGTGCGGTGCATAGCCGCCGTATGTGTCAACGATAATTTTCCGTCCTGTCAAACCGGCATCGCCCATCGGTCCGCCGACGACGAAACGTCCGGTCGGATTAATGTGAAACTTCGTATTTTCGTCTAAAAGTTCAGCAGGAACGACTGTTTTGATAACTTTTTCTAAAATATCTTCGCGCAATTGTTCGATAGTAATATCTTCAGAGTGTTGCGATGAAATTACGACCGCTTCGATTCGGAAAGGTTTACCATCCTTATATTCGACTGAAACCTGCGATTTTCCGTCCGGTCTAAGATATGAAAGTTCACCGTTACGACGAACTTCAGATAATTTTTTTGTCAGATCGTGTGCCAGTTGAATCGGCATCGGCATCAATTCCGGTGTTTCGTTACAGGCAAAACCGAACATCAAGCCTTGATCGCCCGCGCCGCCTGTATCCACGCCTTGTGCGATGTCCGGCGACTGTCTGCCGAGCGCGTTTAACACGCTTAAAGTCTTGCTGTCATAGCCGAAATTTGCATCGTTGTAACCTATGTCGTTAATCGTCTGACGAATAACTTTTTGGAAATCAACGTTGGCATTTGTTGTGATTTCACCCGCAACAACTACTAAACCGGTTGTAACTAAGGTTTCACAAGCCACACGGCTGGTCGGATCTTGTCTTAAAATATCATCCAAAATCGCATCGGAAATTTGATCCGAAATTTTATCGGGATGTCCTTCAGTTACCGATTCGGATGTAAATAAATAATTTTGCTTTCTCAATATGTTTTAACTCCTATAATATGTAATTGTTGTTTATACAAAAGGCAAAGTGTATCGTTTTATTGGAAAACTGTCAAAATCCTCAATTTATATTTGTGAAATCATACAAATATTCGATTTATTCAGTGGAAAAAACTCCAGACAAATTATTTGGTTAAAAGTTTAATAAAGTTCAGTTTTTCATTAAAACCCAAGTCGTCATACATCGTAGATTTTGCACATTAGTCGTCTTTATCGGCTCGATTAATGTGCCGCCCAAAAATTCCGTTGCCGAAATCAGCATATTTTCGTTTACAAGAAATCTTTTCGAACCGTCAGGAAGAAAATATCTGCCGTTATTTACCGGTTTTATCAGTTTTTCAATGCCGATTGATGAAGCGAGTCTGGCGAAAAGTATCCCTCCGGGTTTTAATACGCGCCACATTTCTGTAATCATTTGTTTGAAATGTGATTCATTTTCCGCAAAATGTAAAACTGCATTGCTGATAATCCAATCGAAAAAGTTCTCGACAAACGGCATATTTTCAACAGAAGAAATCTGAAAATTTCCGGGCGGCAAATTAGTAGCGAGCGTTTTTGCTGCGTTTCTGATTTTTCGGATTGCATCCGCGTTATTATCAACTGCGTAAATGCTTAAACCCATCCGCATAAAATAAATAATATTTCGCCCGTCGCCGCATCCGGCATCCAAAATTTTCATATCTTGGGAGAATCTTTCTTTTTGTATTTGGTCAAAAAGATAAATATCGATATTACCGAAAAAGTTACGAATGTTTTTCATAATTATACTCGTTGGAAAAATTGTAAAATTTGAATGTTCAAAACATTGTTAAAAAAATTGTCAAATAGTAGTATAAATTTGTTATAATTGGTTTGGGGTTATCTCCCAGATTTTAGACTGACTCCACTAACATCCCTGAATTCAACTAAATATAGATTTTTATATCACATATTGAAATTCTTTTGATACTTAAAAAGTTAAAGTTTTTTAACTTTTTATAAAATTTAACACGACAAGGTATGTCTCCAATATTGTTAGATTTAAAAACTCTCTCGTTTGTTTTGGTGTCCGTTACTGCTTTTCTGACGTTCGTCATAATTTTTGTCCGGTTTACGCAAAAAACATATTCCGGTTTCGGATTATGGGTGATTTCTAATATTGTCATCGCGGTCGGAATTCTAATGGTCGGTTTTTCCAGTCATTGGACGGATTTGATCGGAACTTCACTGACTTTTAGCGCGGTCTTAATAGCTTATGAAGGAAACCGGCAATTTTTGAAGATCAAAAAAACTTATTTGATAAGTTCGATATTTTTCCTGTTTCATACGGCAGCTTTGATTTGTTTCAAAGTTTATTTTGAAAATATCGTTTGGCAGATTGCATTTACATCCTTAATGGTCGGTATTGTAAGCGGTTATTGCGGATTTATGTTTACCCGGAACGCTACAAGGAAAACGATGTTTTCCTTTAAGTTTACCTCAATTACATACTATATATTTTTGGTAATTATGGTTTCACGTTCGATTATTACAATTTCAACCGGCGATAAAAATAATTTTTACTCGCCTGACGGGATTCAGCCTATTTTCTTTATCCTTTATATTTTGTTTGAAATTGTCTGGACGTTTAATTACATTAATTTAAATAGCAATCGTCTTTATAATGAATTGGAACGAACGCAGTCAAAATTGGAAAAACTTGCGACGACCGATTTCCTGACGGGAACTAATAATAATCGAAGATTTTTTGAAATCGGTGAAAACGAGATCAAACGTGCCAAGCGTTTTCGTTCTTCACTGAGTTTGGTAATGTTCGACGTTGATTTCTTTAAAAACGTAAATGATAAATACGGTCATTCTGCCGGCGATCAGGTATTAATCGAAATTGCCGAAACTTGCCGTAGATTATTGCGTGAAACCGACACTTTGGGACGATTGGGCGGTGAAGAATTTGCAATTATTCTGCCGCATACCGATTGCAGCGGAGCGGAAATTGTTGCAGAGTATTTGCGTTCGGCTATCGAAGATTTGAAAGTGAAATATTTATCCGAAAATATCAGAATTACTGCAAGTTTCGGTGTTACTGAAATTAGTCAAAAAGACGTAGAACTAAAAAATGCGTTAGATCGCGCGGACATTTTGCTTTATGAAGCAAAAAACAGAGGTCGGAATCAGATAGTTTCAGAAAGTCTCGAGCGATTTTATAAAAAATTGTCCGTTGCGTAATTAAATTTAAAGTTTCTGAAAATCATTTTTTTTTATAAATTCCAGAACAACAAGAATCGAAACACATCGTTTATATCGCGCGAAAAATTCAAGTTTTGTAATATATTCTCAAAATTTATCAGTAACAAAAACATCATAGAGTGGCGAAAATCATTTGATTTGAGTAAAGTAAATTCTGCTTTATGAATATCATTTCGCTCGAAAATGTCAGTAAAAATTACGGCATCAAACCATTGTTTGAAAATGTAACCATCGGTTTTGAAGATAAAGAAAAGATCGGAATTATCGGCGCAAACGGTTCCGGGAAAACCACTTTATTACAAGTAATCGCCGGAAAAGAAACGCCGGACACCGGACGCGTCGTAATGGCGAACGGGAAAACAGTAACTTATCTTTCGCAAAATCCCGAATTCGTCGAAGAAGCGACTGTTCTCGAAACCGTGTTTGCAGCGACCGGCGGCGTAATGAAACTTATCAGAGATTATGAAAACGCCTGCCGTGATCTGACGCTGGAATATTCGGAAAAAGCATTGGAAAAAGTTTCCAACTTACAGCACGAACTTGAAATTTCAGGCGGTTGGGAAATCGAAACAAATGCAAAAAATGTTTTGACCAGACTCGGCATAAACAATACTTCGGCAAAAATGAAAACCCTTTCCGGCGGACAGCGAAAGCGTGTTGCGCTGGCTCACGGATTAATAGTCAAACCTGACATTTTAATTCTGGATGAACCGACGAATCATCTCGATGCCGACACGATTAAATGGCTCGAAGATTATCTCGAAAGATATAACGGCGCATTGCTGCTTGTAACGCACGATCGTTACTTTCTTGACCGCGTTACGAATAAAATTTTTGAAATTGATCGCGGTGAAGTTCAGGTTTTTAACGGAAATTACGCATATTACCTGGAGAAAAAAGAAGAACAGGAAACGCTTCGCGCCGTCGAAGGACATAAACGCGAACAATTAATAAAAAAGGAGTTGGCGTGGCTTAGAACCGGCGCAAAGGCTCGAACGCGGAAATCCAAACATCGTATAAATGCGGCTTATGATCTAATGGCGAAGCCGAAAGATAAAAAGAAATCGGAGATGGATATTGCCATCGGTTCTAAACGGCTCGGTTCTAAAATTATTGAAATCAACGACGTTTCAAAATCTTACGCTGATTTGAAACTGATAGACAATTTTTCATATCTCATAAAACGCGATGATCGAATCGGAATAATCGGCGCAAACGGTTCAGGAAAGACGACGCTTTTGGAAATTATCACCGATAGAATAAAAGCTGATACGGGCGAAATAGAAATCGGCGAAACAGTTCACATCGGTTATTACGATCAGGAAAGCCGTCAATTGAATGAAGAACAGCGCGTGATTGATTACATCCGCGAAATTGCAGAATATGTAACGACCGCAGACGGACAGCAAATAACGGCAAGTCAAATGTTGGGGAAATTTCTTTTCCCGCCGGAAGCTCAGTATTCATTTATCAGAAATCTTTCCGGCGGCGAACGGCGCAGACTTTATCTGCTGAGAATTTTGATGAGTTCGCCGAATGTTTTATTTTTAGATGAACCGACAAATGATTTGGATATTCAGACGCTTATTGCGCTTGAAGAATATCTTGATGATTTCAACGGAGCCTTAATCGTCGTCAGCCACGATCGTTATTTTCTTGATCGCACGGTTGACAGTATTTTTAAGTTTGAAAATGAAGGCAAAATTCGTGAATATCCAGGAAATTATTCGGCTTATTTAGAAAGAAAAGAATCGGATGAATCTGAAATAACAGAATCAGAATCAAAATCAAATGAGCCGATTCAAGTTCCGAAAGCAAAGGATGAACCAAAAAAACTCTCGTTTAAAGAGAAGCGGGAATTTGAAAAACTCGAAAATGACATTGCCGAAGCGGAAAAATATCAAGAAGAAATCGAAAGACAATTGATTGAATTTGCAACTGATTCATTTAAATTAAATGAACTTTACACCGCAAAACAACTGCTTGAGGAAAAACTTGAGCAAAATATTAATCGTTGGGCTGAACTAGCCGAAAGAATAGATTTGTAATTGGCATTAAGAAATAATCAAAAATTCAATGTCGAAAATTCATTTCGGTAGTTACGTTGATTTGTCAATAGAAACGGTGTTTGATACAAAAATATCAAATATTAAATTCAATTTGCAAAATAATAAAATCGTGGCATTGATATTGCACTTTAATTTTACGATTGATTATTTGAATTGAATTCCTACGTTTACTGTCAAATGTAGATTCAATTATTTTGAAACAGACAAAGGGGAAATATATGTATAAATTTTTAGTATTAACGGCGTTATTAGCATTTACCGCTCTGGTTTTTACAGGCTGTCCGGGCAATGCAACTAACGGAAATATGAATTCTAATCGGATGATGAACAGCAATATGAATTCGATGAATTCAATGAATTCAAATATGTCTAACGGCAATATGATGAATTCTAATATGTCGAACTCAAATAAGGAAGTTTCCAGCGCGGATGATAAATTTATGACTGAAGCTGCGCAGGGCGGAATGATGGAAGTAAAAATGGGTGAACTTGCGGCTTCAAAGGCGGCAAATGCTGATGTCAAAGCATTTGGAAAACAAATGGTTGAAGATCACGGCAAAGCAAATGCTGATCTAAAAGCTCTGGCTGGCAAAAAAGGTGTCGAACTGCCCGCGGATATGACAGGCGGACAGAAAGCTGATTATGATCGGCTTTCAAAATTATCCGGCGCAGAATTTGATAAGGAATATGTTGATATGATGGTCAAAGACCACGACGAAGATACGGAAGCCTTTCAAGACCAAGCCGAAGATGCGGAAAATGCCGACTTAAAAGCATTTGCCGCCAAATATGCACCCGTTATCAAATCACATTACGATAAAATAAAAGCGATTCAAGATAAAATGAAGTAAAACTCTTATTGCCAAATCAAATTTAAATTATCAGGTAAATAATTCTGAATAGTCAGGTGATTCAAGATTGACTCGGAAATCACTTGACTCTCAGTTTTTAAATTAAAAGGCATAGAATTTGCTAAATTAACTGACGATAAAATCTTTGAATGAAATTGTTACACAGAAAATAAAACTTTTGTTTGTATAGATTTATTATAAGATATTATCAGGCGAGCAAGGGGAAGAGTAATTATTGGAAAGACTAACATTTCGATTTTTGAAATGTTAGTCATCTAAACTCGTTAAAATTATGGCAAAATGTGAAGTCTGCGGAAACGATTATTATTTGGCGTTTGAAGTTATAACAGCTGGAAATAAACATACTTTCGATTGTTTTGAATGTGCAATTCATAAACTCGCGCCGATTTGCGCCACTTGCGGTTGTAAGATAATCGGACACGGAGTTGAAGCTATGGCAAATTATTATTGTTGCGCTCATTGTGCCAGAAAAGCCGGAGTAGAAGGCGTGGACGATCACATTTGGGGTAAAGAACGTGAAACTTTGGAAAAACAAAATGATCAATAAAATTAAAATTTCCTATAAGATAAGAAAAGAGAGGTAAAATGATACGCACAAATGAAAACGGTAATGTTTTAAAGGGTTTAGCGGCAGGTTTAATCAGCGGTTTAGTTGCAACTTGGGTAATGACACAGTTTCAAACGGGAATTTCTCAGATTGTCGAAGCCGTAAGTGAAGACAAAGAAAAGAAAAATGATGAGGACGGCGAAAATGCAACAGTTAAAACCGCCGAAGCCATCTCTAAAAATGTTTTTGACCACAAATTGAAGAAAAGTGAAAAAGAGCAGGCGGGAAATGCAGTTCATTACGGTTTCGGCACAACTGTCGGCGCAGTTTATGGTATGACGGCAGAATTTGTGCCGCTTACGACAATCGGTAGCGGTTTGCCGTTCGGTGCAGCCTTGTTTTTAGGTGCGGATGAAGTCGCCGTCCCCGCTTTCGGACTTTCCGATGCTCCGACGGAGATTCCGCTTTCGACACACGCTTTTGGTTTGGCATCACATCTAGTTTATGGTTTGACGGCAGAATTTGTTCGTCGAACCGTCCGTAAAGTTTTGTAAGCTTCGAGGTAAAATTATGAATTACGAAAATGATTCTATGCAGTCGGAAAACCCATATACCGACCCGGATCAACCGGCGATTCCAGAACCGCCGCCGAATCCACTTGATCCATTTCCTGGGAAAACTCCGGTTGATCCGCCGATTCCAGATCCTGAACCATTTCCGACACCGCCGGAGCCGATCCCGGAGAACCCGCCGGATGTTGAATTCTAAATAAAATTACGAAATCGAAGTTATTAATACGGCTTCGATTTTTATTTTTAAAATTATCGGTTAAACTCTTCCTTTTGAATAAAAACGTGAATTCAATCCGAATCCAAAATTTATCTAAAACATATCCGCCGCTTTTTCCGCGACTCAAAAACTTTTTTCGGATGAAAATTGATGAACCGGTAACTGCTTTGAAAAATATCTCACTAGAAATTAATGATCGCGAAATTTTCGGTTTGATCGGCAGAAACGGAGCGGGAAAAACAACTTTAACGAAAATTATCGCAACTTTGATTCAACCGACAAGCGGGGAAGTCACGGTTAAAGGATTTGATTCGGTCAAAGATGAAGTGAAAGTTCGTTCTCTAATCGGTTTGGCGACGGCGGAAGAACGTTCATTTTACTGGCGTTTGAGTTCGCGACGGAATTTAATGTTTTTTGCCAGACTTTATGGACTGAATGACAAGACAGCAAACCGAAAAATTGATGAATTATTTGAACGCTTGAATCTTGTTGATTTAGCTGACCGGCGTTTTTCCGAACTTTCGACCGGAAATAAACAAAAACTCGCTGTTGCCCGCGCACTTTTGCCAAATCCGCCGATTTTACTACTTGACGAACCGACTCGATCACTTGATCCGCTGGCGGCGGCGGATTTGAGAAATTTGATTACTAATCTTGAAAACGTATCAATTTTGCTTACTTCACACAATTTAGCCGAGATCGAAGAACTTTGTTCGCGTGTGGCGATAATTTCAAAAGGCGAGATTCGCGCGATTGATTCTACAACAAATTTACGAAATTTGAACCGCACGCAACAAACCGTCGTGATTTTGTTTAAGGAAACCAATGAACAAAAAGTCCGCAATTTAATGCCGGAATATTTAAAAGATTACTCGATTTTGCCGGATAAAAATTTAATCAAGCTCAAATTTAACAGAAATATAGAAGATTCTTTATTAAGCGATGTTGTTGCTCATTTTAACAATAAGCAGTTAAGAATTGTTGATATTGAAACGGAAAAATCAACACTTTTAGATGTTTTGGAAAGCTATGAATAAAATTTAATCACCGCATAAAATCTGCGCGGCGAGCAATGGAATCATAATTTCGTGATGTCCGATTATCGAAAAACCGCGTCCCGCACCATTTGCCGTTGGTCGTCTGACAACATTTGTTAAGGGGCGATAATGCTGAATAAAATCAAAATTTGCAGTGGTAAAATCTTTCAAATCAAAGCCTAGATTTTTGACGACGGTTACGGCTTTTAGAAAAATTTCCGGCATCGTAACTGCCGAACCGATATTGAGATAAACGCCGCCGCCGTTTAATTCTTTGACCAACGAACAGAAAAGTTTAAAGTCCGTGTGCGAACATTTTCCCAAATTTGCGCCGTTCGCTGAAGCGTGAAAATGACCGATGTCCGCGCCGATTGTTAAATGAGCCGTAAAGGGAATTTTATTTTTATAAGTTTGAATAATCAGCGATTTATCTGCATTTTTAGGATTTAAGAGAGAAATCTCCGCGCCCATCGCTTCACCCAAACCGGTCTCATTTTTTGCGCCATTTTTTGCGGCAGAATTTAGAATTTCTCCGGTTTCTTTCGCCGCGCCGAAATCGCCCTCTCCGAGAGTTGCGTCAACATCTTCGCTTGTAAAACCGACGAGCGCAATTTCAGTATCGTGAACTAAAACCGAACCGTTTCCCGCAATTGCCGAAACAAATCCGCGATTCATCAAATCAATAATTAACGGCGCAAGCCCCGTTTTTATTACGTGACCGCCGATTCCCCAAATTATCGGTTTATTCAAATTTTTAGCGCGGCGAATCTGAGAAGCGATCTGACGCAGAGATTTAACTGCTAAAATATCGGGAAGTTGTTTGAGAAATTCTGTCAAGGAATCTGTAGAATTTATTGAATTTGAAAAATCTGCGATTGTCACTTTGCTCGGACGAGATTCAAGTTCGTAAGTGGAAATTTTTTCCAGATCAATCGGCTGATATTTATCGTAAATTGACATTGATTATGAATATGCCTGGAGCAAAGCCGCACGCATTTCACCGGCGGAATGCCAGCGATTAGGAACTTCTTTAGCAATCGCCCGTTCGATTACGTGAGAAATTTGGGGCGGAACCTCAGACAAGCGTTGGGCAATCGGTATCAACGGTTTTTCAAAAATCGCTTTTACAGTTTCGCTGATACCGCTTTTCGGATTGATATTGAGCGCGTGCGCTCCCGTTAAAAGACTGTAAGCCGTCATTCCCATCGCATAAATATCCGACGGCGGTTTTACTTCTTTGAAATCACGCACTTGTTCAGGCGGCATATATGCAATAGTTCCGGCAACATCTCCAACCATTGTAACGCCGCTCATTCCGGTTTGTTTGTAGCTTTTTGCCAAACCGAAATCGGTCAATTTTGAAATATAATTCGGGAAATTTCCCTCAATTAGAATATTTTGCTCTTTAATATCACGATGAACAAAACCTTGTGAATGTGCAAATTCCAACGCGGATAAAGTTTGTTCGACGATTTTGACAACCTCTTGCCAGTGTAGTCTTCCGCCGCGATGTTTTGAAAGTTTGGCAGCGTCCATTCCGCTGACAAATTCGGTTACAAGATAGACGATTCCGTTATGCGTTCCGTGTTCGATGTAACTTACGATATGCGGGTGTCGAAGACTCGCCGCAACTTCGATCTCGCGCATAAACCGCTTTAATGATTGTTCGCTGACGGCGACTTCAGGCAATAAGGTTTTGATAGCAACCGCCCGCCCGTCTTTGACCGAACGCGCAAGCATAACACTTCCCATTCCGCCTTGTCCGAGAAGTTTTATCATTTGATAATTTGGAATCGGCTGCGGATTTTCTTTTAATTTGCGGCGGCAGTCATCACACAAAAAACTTAATTTAGTATCGGGTTGTGATGCTTCCGTTTCAGCTAAAAGTCCGCAGTTGAGACATTCGACGGTAATTATTGAAGGCGCGGTTTCGCCGAATCCTGCGGGAACCGAAGAAAACATTTCAGTCGGGTCGGAACGAAGTTCAACTTCAAGAACGGTTTCGCCGCCCTGAATTCTGTCACCACTCTTCATATGAGCCGTTTCAACGCGAATTCCGTTAATAAAAGTTCCGTTCGTTGAACCGAGATCGCGTAGGAAAATCTGCGGCGGAGCTATTTCTAAAATGCAGTGATGACGCGAGAAAAAACGGTCTTGCGGAAGACAAAAATGAGCGTCTTCGCTACGCCCGATCATAAAAGTATCGTGTTGGTCAAACGTGAAAACGCGCCCTGTCTGAGGACCCGCGATCACGCGCAATGTTACTATCATCTACCTTTTTTCACTTTACACTTTTTCAGTTTATTTACCAATTGCTAAAAAAGGCAGCTATAATCATTCCGATATTTATCAATATGGCAAATCCGCCGAGAATCATTCCGGCGATTGCCAGACCTTTTCCGTCATAAGTTTGCGGATCGGTGTCAACTCGTTTCATACCGATAAAACCGACGACAACTGCCGCCGTTCCGAGCGGCATTCCGAGATAACAGCAGAGTAAACAAAAACCCGCAACGCCAAGTGCCAGCGAAATCATAGGAAGTGTTTTATCCTGACTGACAAAAGACTGATTTGTTTGCGGGAAAGCAGGCGTTTGTTGATAAATCTGTTGATTAGGTGCGCCGAATTGCGGTTGATCGTAATCATTAAACGCCGGTGCTTCATAATCTGTAGCCGGCGGCGGAAAGTTTGGATTCGTTCGTCGAACGGAATCCATCAGGATTGTCGGCGGCGGTTCATCCGAATTTAATTCTTTTAAGGTCGAACCGTCTTCGAGACAAAAATTCAAATTGTCGTCTTTATAAGTTTTTTCGCAAATCGGGCAAATTTTCATATCTATAATTACTATTTTCTTATTTTAAGGTCTGAAAAAGCAATCGGTGAAGCAATTCCTGTGTAAATTCCTGCTACGCCGCCTCTATATCCGAAAACATTTGTCTGTTCTGCAACTTTCAGACCGTTTATGTAAAAATTCATTTTTGAATTATTATCCCGAACTTCTAAAACATTTTCCTGAGTTCCGCTTTTGATGGCACCGGAATCTGTCCAGTTAACTACTGTAATCTCATTTTTAGGAGAATGTCTGACAACACGAAAACGCTGTTTTTCCGAATCAATCAAAAAGACATAATCCTTTTGTAAAGGCTGCGGATCGCTGTGAATAACCAAGCCGAATCCCAAATTTGTATCTGCGCTCTCAGTATTTCTAACAATTACGCTTGTCGTCGCATTTTCGCTTTTAAATTGTTTCGGTGCGGCAATTACATAATAATAATCAGGTTTCTGGGCATTCATTAAAAATTCACCGTTTTCAAAATCTGTTAATCCTAATTCTGTGTCACCTTTTACCCAGTATTCCATATCAACATTTGTAATATCTTTTCGATCATCAGATGTTGATAAAGTTTTGTTGCCGTCAAATGTGCGGGAATTACTTGTGCTGATGTTTGAATCTTTGCCAAAATCGGAATTCCAATTTGTTTCATTATTAGTGTTTGAAAATAAAACTATTAGACCGACAAGTCCTCCGCCGCAAACTAGAACCAAAACAGCGAGAATTCCCAAAACCCAAATCCACGTTTTAGAACTTTTTTTTGCCGGTATGACTGGTTGCGCCGATGTTCCCCAATTCGGTTGATTTTGCTGTTGTCCATTACCAAATCCTTGATTAAAACTTGCATTTTCAGTTGATTGGGACGGTTGATTCAGCATCACCGTTTCCGGTAAATTATTGTCGCCGGAATCTGTATTTCGAGGATTTATTTCTATTGCTTCATCGTAGCCGTCTTTTCTAAGATTGCCCGATTGATTTAACAAAGATCCGTCATCAAGACAAAAATTTAAATTATCGTCATTATAAGTCTTGTTGCATTGGGGACAAATTTTCATAATTTTAGTTTCGTAAAAGGAGAAAATAATTGAAAAGAATAAGTTATTGCTATTATAAAGAAAAAGTTAAAAAATGAAAAACTTTTAATCTTTTTGTTTCTTTACAGATATAAATTATTTGTATTGTTACAATGCAACGAAATCGTATAAGTGTCTGTAAACAGCAACCGATTTGGTATTTAACAAAAGTTTTTAATGTTAAAATTTCAAACAATAATAAAAATTATTAACCTTTAATTATAAGATTGGAATTGGTTTTCAAATGGTTGCTGATTCGCTGTGGCACGAACTTTGATATAACGGCACTTAGAGATTTTTTGAAAGGAGTTTCAACTATGAAAAAGATTTTAATTTTAACAATAACATTCGTATTTTTGATGACCGCGGTTTCGACCGATTCATTCGGACAAACCAGACGTAAGAAAAAGAAATCAAGCAAAGGGTTAATTACAAATGTTGCAATCGTCGGCGGAAGTACTGCGGCGGGTGCATTAATCGGACGCGGCAGAAACGGCGCGTTAATCGGAGCCGGAGCCGGAACGCTTTATGCGACCAGCCGCAAAGGAACAAAGCGACGCTACCAAAACAGTAATGTTCGCAGATATTCTAAAGTTGCGGGCGGTGCGCTGTTAGGAGCCGGAACTGGAGCCGCTATCGGCGGTAAAACCGGATTGGCAATCGGCGCGGCGGCAGGCGGCGGTGCAACTTATCTTTATACGCGCAACGGCAAAAAGTATTATAAAGCCAGAAATGGTAAAAGATACTATGTGAAAAACGGGCGCAGAGTTTATTTATAGAAATTATAAAAACTCATAAATAATTTTTTACGATCAGAAACGGGTAAAATCAATTTATTAAATTTATTGATTTCGCCCGTTTTTAATTTTGTAAACTAGCAAGGCAATAAAATTAAAAATTTAGTTCCGTGTGGTTCGTTGTTTGAGACTTCTATTCTTCCACCGTGGGCGGTAATAATTCCGTAGCAAACTGCTAAACCTAGTCCTGTGCCTTGCCCGGGTGATTTCGTAGTAAAAAAAGGATCGAATATTTTTTTTGTATCTGGTTCATTAATTCCAGTTCCGGTGTCGCTTATTTCAATAATGATTTCACGTTTTTCAAAATAAGTTTTTATAGAAAGTTCTCCTCCGTCCGGCATCGCGTCGCGTGCATTCAGGAAAAGATTTAGAAACACTTGTTGTAATTGATCTTGATCTACATAGATTTTCGGTAAATTTTTATCAGATGACTTTGTAATCGTCAATTTCTTAAATGATTTATCAAAAGTTGCGAGTCGCAGGGAAGTTTCTATTGTCTGATTTATATCAATTTCACTTTTAGCCGCCGGACGAACCCTGGCAAAATCCATCATATCGTGTGTTACTTGTGTAATTCGATGAATTTGCTCGGAAATCAATCTCAAATTTTCGTCCGTTCGTTGATCAAGATTTCCTTTAGCCTGCATCATCTGAATCAATGAAGAGATTGAAGCCAGCGGATTATTAACTTCGTGGGCTACGCCAGCCGCCAATGTTCCCATTGCTACGAGTTTTTCAGTTCGGATAAGATGAAAATTTAATTCCTGCAACTGCTCAATATCAGAAGCCATTTTACGACTCATTTCGTTAAATGATTCAGCGAGAAGACCGATTTCGTCATTGCTTTTGCGAATATCAACCTCGGTTCCGTAATCACCTTTGGTAACTTGGACTGCCGCAAGAGTAACTCTCTGTAAGGGACGAGAAAAAATTCTTACTACGAACAAAACAAGCAAAAGATTTGGAACGAGGGCGGAAATAATGCTGAACACCAAGTATTTGCGCCACGCTTCAAAAGACATCCCGTCAAAAAAAGCCCACCAAACTATCGGAATTTGAAAAAGTACAAAACTTACAATAGCGACTGAAGCAATACTTAAAGCAATTTTATATGTGACCGGAAAAAGTCGAAATTGGTCGAACGCATTTTCGAGAGAAAAAAGTCTAAAATTGGAAATAGCATAAGCGTAGATTAAAACTCCCGGTAACACGAAAATCGCGCTGAAAGGCAGTAATTCATAAACATTGAAAAACGGAAAAAACAAATTAGCGAAAGTTTTAAAAATTGCCGTTATAATTAACGCCGTGAAAACCGCACCGATTTGTTGTCCTTGTTGAGTTCCGCGATATTTTTTATATTTTTGAAACAAGATAAAAGTTCCATAACCAAAAACGACATAAATGTAAGTAACAAATGCGTAAGCCAGCGGAGCAAGGTCAATTGTAAATTTTCCGTTGACGAATCCGACTTCGTGCCACAAAAAACCGAGAAAAGCGACTGGAATTAAAATCAAACTGGGAGCAAACAGAATTGAGGTTTTCTTCAACGGAATAGGAGAGTTTTCAGGAAAAACCCACGCAAATACTACTAATGATGTTTGCATCAAAAGGGCAATGACAAAACTTGTCGAAGCCCACAAACCGGCGAAAGCCTGTGCTTCTTTGAAATTCCAAAAAATCAAATCTTTGATCGTCCATAGTGCAAGAAAAAAAATGAACGCCGCAAAAGTTTGATGCGTTCGGTTTCGAGGACTCGCCACGAAAACATAAAATCCTAATGCGACCAACAAGAAGAGAGCGAAAAGATGAAGTAAAACAAGCATATTTTAATATGAAAAAAGAACGGCAAATTGAGATTTTACCGTCATTAATAATGATTAACAATTGCATTAAAAAGTGTTATTGCGGGATTGTGATTATTAATTTTATTGAAACTTAATAATAAACAAAAATTAAAACAATTTGTTTATTATTGATAATTCCGAATGGAATTTATGAGAGTTAATATTTACAAACCAAAATCGGTAAAGTTAAAAAGTTAAATTCCGATAATCAGAGCGCAAAGAATAAGGATAATTCCAAAGGATAATGGAAGAAAATGTTTAGTTTCAATAAATTCACCTTTTTTTAATAACCGATGGAAAATAGTAAAAACCGTCAGTGCTGCAAAACCGACAACGCCGCCGATTATTCCGCCGAAAACAGCACCGATAATAAATACAATAATTCCGCCTGCTCCACCGGTAATTAATCCCCATATAAAACCGACCAATGGTGTAAGAAACAGCATTTTAAGCCAGGATTCGTCTTCGAGATTATTAATTATTGTTCCAACTCTCCTGCCCGTATAAAATCCAACAATTGCCGTAATAATTGTGACAAATGAACCAAAAAACAAAATTCCGTTAAAATCGCCATAATTCGGAATATGATGAATAATTTTTCCGATTGTTGTAATTTGAGGAATGGTTCCGAGCATTAATCCAAAATATGAAAATGCTGCTCTTGCATTCAAAGGATTTTTCATCAAATCAACTTCAAATTTTTCAAATTCAGATCTAAAGTTTTCTTTGTTGCGAATAGTTTCAGCGTTTAATTCTAAAAGTTGATTCAATCTTTGCTGGTCATCCGTATTGCTTGCGGTTTTGAATTCAGTAACTGAAAATTCGTCTGATTTGCTGTCTGCAACTTGAGTTTTTCGTTGTTCCATAATTCTAATTCCTTTTTATTGACGGGTTTTACATCAGTTATTTGCGATTTATTCTCAATAAGTTTTTTAATTTCTATTTCTGTTTTTTGATCTTTTAGCATTTTTACAAACATTATAATCAATTTATTAAATGCAATTGATTCATTAATTTGTTCCGATACCTGAGTTATCATTTTCAGAAAATCATTTCGTGCAGATATTTGGTGATAATTTAATTTTTGCAGATTTTTTCTTTGCAAACATTTTGAAGAAATAGTTTCGTAACCTTTGCCGAAAGCAGTAGAAAATTCTTTATTGTCATTATATGATCTAACCATTTTGTCATATTTTATGAGTGATAAACCGATATAACGGCTCAGAATTTCACGAAATACAAAAATTGAAATATTTTCAGGTAAATAATTTTCGATATTTTTTTGTAATTGCTTGAGATCGGGGAATTTATCGTTTTTGCGAGAATTAAGAAACTTTCTTTGATAAAAAAGATGAGCGATAAAAACAAGCCAAAATAAAGTCACAGAAAAAGATTTCAATAAAATGTTTCTGCTTTTTTTATTATTGAAATAAAACCAGACACCGACGGGTGAACCGCACGCCAGATAAATAATTATAAAATCGCTCAAATTCATCATTAAAAATAAGCGCAAAGTTGGTGCCAAAATAATAATTGGTAGCTTTTATAAGAATAAAGCTTTAATTTATAGAAATTACAAGGCAAAACGAAAAGAAAATGGAACTCTCGAAACATTTTAAGCGTAGCTATGTTAGCAAAGCGCAAAAAAGGAATAAATAGACTTTGCAGATTGCGAATGCAATATTTTATTACATAATTTTTGGCATAAGAATTGCTTAAGAAAAATTAAGAAATACTTGCTCAAAAGTTTTCAAACAGAAAAAACTTCAAATATAGAGGATAGAAAATGTCAGGAAAAGCCAAGATTAAAATCATCAAAAAAGGTGAGATCAAATTAGAAGAAAAGCCCGTAATTGTTAAAAAGATCGAGAAAAAAGCCGCCGCACGCGAAATGGTTTCAACTGTTTCCGATTGGGTTTCAGATTTTCAAAAACGTAAAAAAGAAGAAACCGCCGAAGCTTTCAAGCAACTTTTTGCAGTTCGCCCGCAAACAAATTAGTTGTAGCTTTATAATACAAATCAACTTTTGATTTGCCGTAATCATAACAAAATAATACAATTTTATTTATATTAATTAGGATAGTCGTTTTCGGACTGTCCTAATTTTTTTTAATAGATAAAGTTAAAGGGAAAAGTCTGAACATCACTCAATGGAAAATCAAAAAAGAGTTGTTATAGTTACGGGAGCAAGCAGCGGAATTGGGCGGGCAACGGCATTAATTTTTGCCAAAAACGGGGCGCAAGTTATAGGAATCGGCAGAAACGAAAAAGAACTGGCAACTCTTCGCAATGAAGTAAATGAATTTGACGGATTGATAAAAACTCAACTCGCAGATATTCGGGAAACAAGTCAAGTTGAAAGACTCGTGAACGAAATCGTACATAATTTCAATCAAATAGATGTATTAATTAATGCCGCAGGCATTATCGCTAACGGTTCGATTGAGAATACGAATTTGGAAGACTGGGATAAAATGATGAACATCAATTTACGCTCGGTTTTTTATTTTATGAAAAAATGTATTCCGCATCTGGAAAAAAACAAAGGGAATATTGTAAATGTTTCTAGTATTACGGGGTTACGGGCGTTTCCGAATGTTCTTTCTTATTGTGTTTCTAAAGCCGGTGTTGATCAATTAACTAGATGTGCGGCACTTGAACTTGCTCCCAAAGGAATTCGTGTAAATGCTGTAAATCCGGGTGTTACAGAAACAAAATTGCATAAGCGAGCCGGAATGAATGAAGAAGATTACGCAAATTTTTTGAAACATTCTGAAACGACTCATCCAATCGGCAGAGTCGGACAACCAGAAGAAGTGGCTGAACTGATTTATTATCTTGCTTCGCAAAAAGCCGCCTGGATTACGGGCGCAACCTACGAAATTGACGGCGGTCGCGCTCAGACTTGTGCCAGATAAAAAAATCAAATTATTCCTTATAATATATAAAGCATAGTGAAATTTCAGGCACTACCGGGAACATTTAAGAAAAACGGTGCGGCTTCACAGCGGCAGCATTTGTCTTGTTTTGTAGTTGATAATCGTGTAGCGATTGATGCCGGAAGTTTGGCGATGGCGGCTGATAAAGTTCAAAAAAATAATATTCGAGATGTAGTTTTGACTCACGGACATCTCGATCATATCGCCGGATTGCCTTTATTCATTGATGATTTATTTGCTTCTCTTGAAGAACCGATAAGTGTTTTTGCACTCGAACCTGTAATCAAAGTTTTAAAGCAGCATATTTTCAATTGGGACGTTTATCCAGATTTCACAGAGTTAACCAATGACAACGGAATGGTTTTAGAATATTGTCCTTTCGATATTGATAATGTTTTTACGGTAAAACATTTGCAATTAAAACCGATTACGGTAAATCATAAAGTTCCAAGTGTTGGTTTTATTATTTCTGACGGAAAAACGAAAATTGCAATCAGCGGAGACACGGCAGCGACCGACAACTTTTGGAACGAGTTAAACAAAGAAGAAAAACTTGATGCCGTTTTTGTTGAATGCGCTTTTCCAGATAATCTGGATAGATTGGCAAATGCCTCGCATCATCTTACGCCTAAACTTTTAATAAACGAATTAAAAAAATTTAAGGATTCTGAAACACCGATCTTCTTAATTAATTTGAAACCGATGTATCGAAAGGAAATTATTCTGGAAATTAATAACCTTGATATTGAAAATCTAAATATTCTCGAAATAGGTAAAGTATATAAATTTTAAAGTCCGAAATTTAATGGTTCAAATTCCATTTCACGATGCTCACCGATAAAATCGTGAAGTTTTACACGCCCGCTTTTTAACACTTCTTGAATACGAAAACTTCTTTCTTCGCGGCTTTTACCGGGCATTAATTCAGCTCTGAAAATAACGGTCATTTCAGGTCTTGCCCAGACATTTATATCTGACTTTTTATGATTAGTTGTCTTCATAAATTCAACAAATGTTGATTATTACTTTATACTTTTGGAATTACAATGTAGAATTATAACAAAACGTAGTAAATCTACAGTTTTCATCCATTTTTTTTGAACAAAAAATTAATTTATTCTGCATTCAACAAAATTGAAAGTGAATACGGCTAACAATTACAAGTTAAAGAAAAGAACCGTCAATTTCCGTGAGAGTAAATATCGGCGACCTTTTTGGCTGCCGGCATTAAATTATTATGTTATGGCGACGGCAATGACCGTTGGAAGTTTCTTTTTGTTCTGGGGCATTTTGACTGAAAGCGGAGATCGGGAAGCATTTATTCCCGCCGTGCTTTTAGCAGCTCTACTAATAATATGTGCAGTTTTTGTCAGAGAAGTTGTTTTAAGAAAAGCACGGGCAAAATATCTGTATATCGAAAAACAACTTGATCTTCACATCACGAAAATTCCGAATTCCAAAAATAAACAAAAATTATCGTTAAAACAAAATGCTGAAATAATTAATAAAATAAAATCTAAATCGGAAGCCGCTGAAGTTTTTCGGGATTTACACGAAGGACATTGGGAAGTTTTTAATTTATGTCACGAATACTTAATGTTGAATACAAATGAGTTAAAAACTGTCGGAATAGGTTCGCCGCGTCTTGCAGCACTCAGACGCGGAAGGGAAATCATTTCCGGTTTGCATCGTAAGCATTTATTGGCGTGGGCAAGAATTCACACGCGAAATTATGTGAACAAATCTCAAAATCAAGTGAAAATTGATGATAAACTTGATTCAATTCAGCAAGCTACAATCGCAATAAAAACTGCGTTAAAATATTATCCGAACGATAATCAACTGATTGAATCAGCAGAAGCAATGCGTGAATACGGTGCGAAAATTAAAGTTTCGCATTGGATCGAACAAGCGGAAAGAAATGCCTTTAAAGGAAATTATCAAGTCGCGCAAAGTTTATATAAAGATGCCTTATTTTATCTCGGACGCGAAAATATCAGAAATGATGATCGTGATATGATTGCCGCAAAGATTAACTCTGCAATTGAGGCATTGCAAAGCAAGCAAAATGAATTTGAATTTCCCGATAAAAATAAAAATTAAACAAAACATTTTTACCTTTCGTCATATTTTGTTAAACTCAACGGAGTTTTTTTAAGATTTAAAGTTAAACCCAGACTTAGTTGTAATCATCACAAAACTTAACTGAGTCGTTTATATAAATATGATAAGTCAGCGATGTCCCAGATGCGATAGCTCAAGAATTAGGCGCGGTTACCGACCAACCCCGTTATGGTCTAAAATTTTATGCAGATTTAATTTGTTATGTGATGCCTGTAATTGGGAATTCAGAGGTTTCGCAGTTCCGGGTACGCTTAACTGGAAAACCAAAAGTAAAAGAAGAAAGAGTTAGTTTTGGTAGTTAATTTTTAAATATTAATCTGATTTTTAGATCAATGAAAGCAGTTCGGCAACTTCAAATATTATTATTTAGCATATTTCTTTTATCGGGGATATCACTAAATGCACAAAAAACAACAGATGATTTGCCGGGAAATCTTTCTGAGAACGATTTAATACATTCGGGTGACATCATAGATGTTGATATAATCGGAAGCAGCGAATTTGATTGGCGCGGAACATTAACGCCCGAAGGAAATCTCGACGGATTAAATTTTACACAATCGCCTGTTTACGCGCTTTGTAAATCAGTCGAAGATGTTGGGAAAGAAGTTGCCGCTTCATACTCAAAACTTCTCCGCGAACCGAAGATAAAAGTTACAATTCTCGACAGGTCGAATCGTTCTCCCGCAACTATTTTCGGCGCAGTCAAATCCGAACAAAGGTTTCAGATCAAACGTCCTGTCTTGTTGAATGAATTAATAGTTTTGTCCGGCGGTTTCACCGACAAATCAAGCGGATCAATACAAATAGTTCGTCCGCCGGGTGGAAGTTGTTCAAGTGACATTATTCAAAACACAAAAGAAAATAGCCAAATCGAAAAAGTTTTGAAAATCAATCAGACTGAAACTTCTGAAACAATAAATTTTTCAGTAACGGATTTAATTAGCGGAAAATTTAATCCGCAAATCTTATCAGGTGACATAATAACCGTTTTAGAAGCAAATCCGATATATGTAATCGGCGGAGTAAATAATCCGAAAGCTATTTCTTCACGAGAAAAAATGACCCTTTCGAGAACTATCGCTTCGGCTGGCGGTTTTTCACGAGATGCTGAGTCGGATAAAATTACAATATTTCGTCAAAAAGGTGTAAGCACGGATATTATCGAAGTGGAGTTTGATAAAATAAAGGCTGATGGGGAAAATGATATTTTTTTGCAGGATTTTGATATTGTCGAAGTTGGTGTCAAGGGGCGATCCAAGAATAAATTTCCTCCGGTAATTGAAAATTCAGGTACAACTTCAAAAAAAATAAATAGTTTACCTTTACGGATTATTGATTAAAATTAAATTATATGTAAAAATTACAGGCTTTAGCCGAGCTAAAAATAGAATATATAATAACTAACCTTTTTTGTAGGAAGTTTCGTATAAAAGTTATGGAAAATAAAACGAATAAATTCAGCCGTCGGACAGTTGCTCTCTTTTGGTGTTTAATTGTTGGCATCGTCATCTCATTTTTAATATATTTCGAGCAGATCGCTCTCTTATATGTAATCGCCACTCTCGGTTTGGTTTTATTGTTATTTATCGTGGCATTCGCAGATCTTGAAAAAATTGATCGTAATGCAATTGCCGGATATGTTGATCAATAATGATTTATGTGTCTAAGTAAATGAATTATAAGTTTGCCAAAATTATTTTAATTTTAGTGATGCTGTTTAGTTTTATAACGACGGCAACGGCTTATAATGTTCAATTTTCCGATAATTCTAAAAGCACACCGTTACGTTGGCAAAATAAAAAAATTCCCGTCTCTTTTTCCCGGTCTTTATTGAATCAAAATTCAATTTCAAAAGAGGAAGTTTTAAAGGCGATAAATTCAAGTTTGGAAACGTGGGAAAACGCAGCGGATATTCGGTTTATTGAAAATTGGTCTGATGAAAATTCAGTAAGTCCGCTCGGAAAAAACGGTGACAGCATAAATTTAGTTACGATTTCGCAAACATCGGAAAACTTGTTGCTATTCAACGGCGATGCGTCCGATAACGCCGCAAGGACTCGTGTGTTCTTCAATCGAAAAGGAAATATCACAGAATCAGATATAGTTCTTAATCCATACACGAGATTTTCAACAGACGGAAGTATCGGGACTTATGATTTTGAAGCAGTTTTAACTCACGAGTTGGGGCATCTTTTAGGATTGGAACACTCGGATGCTTTAGGATCAACGATGTTTGCAAATCAGGGAAAAAACGGGATTTATAATCTTAAAAGTTTTGCTCCACGCACTTTATCGGCTGATGATATTTCGGGAATTCGTTCTCTTTACGGTACAACCTCTGTTTTAAATGATTGTTGCGGTTCAATAAGCGGAAAAATTCTCGTTACGGGTAAAAGTCAGGCTAAAAAATTTAAAGTTTTTTTGGAAGATACAAAAACTAACGCATTTATTGCCGAAGTTTTTACCGATAATGATGGAAATTTTAATTTTGACGGTTTATCTGCCGGAGATTATAATCTTTTTTCCAAATCATTAGTTGCTAATTTATCAGTTGAGAAAATTGGAACTGTAACTGTTTTACCGAATGAAAAAACGGCTTTTAACAGTAAACTCAAATTACAACAAAAGAATTTTGAAATGCAATTTATCGGTTTTAACGGACAAATTGCCAATCTAGCCGTTCCTCTGAATTCTGGAAAAAGCTACACGGTTTATGTGGCAGGAAAAAACTTGGATTCTGCAAATTTGAGTGCTTCCGTAAATTCTTCTTTAATAAAAGTCAATCCGAAAAGTTTAATGAATCACGATTACGGTTCGGATATTTCAGTTTTAAGTTTTGAAGTTTTACTTGATTCCAATTTATCGAATGGTGAATACAGCATTTCATTAACTGATAAAAAAGGAAACTCTGATTATTTATTCGGAAGTTTAAGCGTTGACGAGATGCAAAACCCTTGGTTTTCTTATATTTTCTAATATTTTGACAAATTATTTTTGACTTGAGTAATACCCGTCACGAGTGCGTATTTTAAGATTCGGTCGGGCAACTCTAACTTCAATTTCCCGCCATTTTCCGTCATTTTTTGTATTTGTCGGTTGATACCCAAAGGTATATTGATTTCCTAATTCACTGACGATGTTTTTAAATGCTTCGCGCAACTGAACTCCGCCGGGAGTTTCGATAAATTTACCGCCGCTTTTTTTTGCGAAATTTTTTAAAACGCCCTGATTTTGCATTCTATCACGTCCGCCGCCGACAATTCCCGACATATCAACCGTATAAATCATTGCTTCGGCACTTAACGCGGCTTTTAAGGCTTTAGTTGACGACTGCTTACTTTGAGTATCTGCTCCATCCGACAAAACAATAATTGCGCGGCGTTTTTCAGGACGTTTGCTTAATAACATTGCGGCTTCGTAAACTCCGTCATTCAAAACCGTCATCCCGCGTGCCTTTAAATCAAAAACTTTGGAAGTTATATCCCGCAAATTCGAGAAATCCTGAATCATTGAAACCTTTGAATCAAAATTATAAATTGCCACATTATCATCAAAGCGAAGACCGTCAAGAAAATTTATCGCCGCCGAAGTTGCAAGCGAAATACGCTCCTCCATACTTCCTGATGTATCAATTAAAATAACTGCGGCAAACGGAGTTTTTTCACTTTCAAAAAATTGAATTTCCTGTTCTTTACCGTCTTCGATAACTCGAATTTCATCTTGTTTCAACCCGGAAACCGGAATCCCTTTTTCATCGGTAATTGTTGCGTTTACAACCACCAAAGATGAATCGAATAATATCGGTTCATCTTCTTCAACCTGCGCGAAAATACTTTGATTAAAAAATGCTGAGAAAATTACGATTGTGAAAAAAAATGAAATCAAATGTAAACAATACGTTCTTTTTAATGAAGCATTAAAAATATATTTTTCAAAATCAAACATACTTTAGTTCTTCCAAAAACGCATAAATTTTACAATATTCAAAACAGTATTAGAACTTTGAATGGCAATGGCGGAGATAGAATATCTTGTTGTCTTTTGAAGTTCGTCAAAAAGATTAATCGTATTTTTACGAAGATTTGTTACGGCATCTCCTAAATTTGAAGGTTTATTTTCATTTTCATCTTCGGAGTCGCCATCATCGCCGCCTAATTCTTTACGAATCTTTTTCAATAATTTTTCGAGCCTGTCCAGTTTCTCAAAATCAGATTTTGAAAAACTTTTATTTTTATCGTAAGAAACCGAAAGTTGTTCGCTTATCTTGAGTGCTTCTTCGCCACGCTCAATCATTTCGTTATAATCTTCTTGCTCTTTTTCAATTCTTTGTTTTGCTAAAGACTCTTTGATACTTTTCGGCAACTCTTCTTTCTCGGACGGTTGACCATTTCTCGTTTCAGCAGAAATTTGCGCTTGGACGCACAATGAGGTCAAAACGAAAAACGAAAGCAAACAAAAATAACGAAAAATTAAAAACATATCACGGAGTTTCATCATCAACCGGTTCGGCTTCAGGATTTGTGCCTGTAACGGCTTCGATCAATTTAACAAGAAAATCATTTTCAGCTACACCTGTGCTGGAAAGCGTCGTCCATTCTGAACCAAGACCGTTTTCCTGACGACCCTCGACGTTTGCCAAAACGTAAACATCGTTTTGAATCCCGTCAATCGAACGAACTTCGATTGTTAAAGTATATCTGCCGCGAGTATATATCGAATCACGACCGGGCAAATCCGCATAACGGCTCAACTCATTACGGGTTATTACAGCACCTTTCGCAAAAGTATATGGTTGCGTAACTATAATGCCTTCTTCCAAGCGCGATGAAGATTCATCTACAATAACTTTATTATCGGCTAGAATCTGCATAATTGTTTCGACAAGACGATCACGGCGAGAGTTCAAGCGATAAGGATTTGTCAGACGGGTTCGAGTTCCGGCTTTTTCTTTACCGAAATCAAAAGTCCTGCGGTTTGCATTGTTATCTGACTTATTATTTCCATTGTTGGTTTTAGTGCCTTCATCTTTGATAGTTTTTGTTTGAGTATCCACGCCTTTTTGTGCGAAAACACCGGAAACAAAAACAAGACAAAATAAGACTAAAAAGAAACTTTTCATAAAAAATACCTGATACAAATATACAGTAAAAAACGTTTGGACAAGAAATGAGATGAGCAGAGAATTTTATTAGTTGTATAACGGAATTCTTTTTAGAATTATCGAAATTTGTTTTTGTCGTTTTGCATTTCTAATAATAGAAGATGTTTTAAAAATGAATGGTGCGCTGCGAATCTGGCAATACAAAATCCGGGAATTCCGTCAAGAAAGCCTAGTTTGATAAAATAATTCTTTATAAAAGTAACAAAACCGGCAGTAAAAAGTTTTATGCTGGTTGTTCTCCTACCGTTATCAAACATTTGTTTGGCGGAAAGCGGTGCATATCTTTCGCCGATTAACCTGTGATGATATGCGGCATTTTCGATGCTGTAATGCAGAATATCGCCGGAAAGACGGGCTACTTCGCCGTCAACCTCAACAGATTCGTGAACTATTGCTTTTTTCCATCTCGCGGTTTGGCGGTTGAAAAATCTTATCTGCCAATCTGGATACCAACCACCGTGTTTTATCGGGCGATTCATATAAAATGACAAACGTGGAATTTTATAACCGTCGGCTAAATCATTTTTCGATGATTGCTTTAACTTTATTAACTCGTCTCTCAAACTGTCCGAAACGCGCTCGTCGGCATCAAGACTAAATATCCAATCATTTTCAGCATTATCAACGGCAAACTGTTTTTGTGCGGCAAATCCAGACCATTCTTGAGAAATTACCTTAACATTTTTTGAAACGGCAATTTCGATGGTTTTATCAATTGAACCTGAATCAATTATTAAAATTTCATCAGCCCAAACAACGGAATCTATCGCCTCGGCAATATTTTTTTCTTCGTTAAAAGTAATCAAGCAAGCGGAAATTTTCACAGTTGTATTGTGCCAAAGTTAAAGCAAAACATAAAGAGTCTGTTCACAGACTCTTTATGTTTTGCTTTAGAAAAATTATTTACTGAAATGAGAATTTATTTATCGTCAACGGGAGATTCAATGTCTATATTATTGGTTCTGAAAGTTGTTGATGTTGCCCGCTGTAAATCTGCAAGAGCTTTATTATAATCCGTTTCCGCTCGAATCAGAGAATTTCTCGCATTTGTCAAAGTATTTTCACGTTGAAAGAGCAAAAATTGAGTTGATCTTCCAACATCGTAAAGTTTTCTCTCGCCATCGAGTTGAATTTGTGCATTTTCTACTGCGCTTCTGGCGGACAAAACTCTCTGACGTGAAGTTTCGACCGCTTGGACTGCATTACGGACTTCGGCGATAATCGTCTGTTCCTGCGAACGCATCTGTGCATCATTTTGCTCCTGTGTAATTCGCGCTCCGGCTAAATTTGCTTTTGCCGCTTCATTACCGAATGGAAAGGAAAATGTTATGCCGACCGAGTAACTCGGCGAATCTGAACGAAAAAGATTTTGGATTGCCTGAATCGAACCGCCGCTGAAAAATGCAGGCGTATTATTCACAGTGACATTATTCGGCGTGAGTGGATTTAACGGTGTTGAAAGTGAAAGAAGTCTTGAAATATCGGCTCTGGTTTGATTTATACTGTTTAATAAAAAAACATTTGCACTGGTTGTCGGGTCGCCGAAGATCAAGGGAAATGTTGAAGTTCCGCCGGCAATATCTTGATCTCCGAACGCCAAACCGCTGAGGGAAAAAGCTGAATTTAAATCAATTCTCGGTTTTACCTGATTTTTAAAATAACTTATATCAATATCGTTTATTTCGTTTTGTAAACGAAGACGGCGTAATTCGGGACGATTATCAACCGCGTCTTTTACGGCATCATCAAGAACAATCGGTTCAAGACTGAAAACAGGCGAATCGGTCGGCACGAGACTTTTCGTCCACTCCGGCGCAGTCGGGTCTCTAAGCAAAAGTGTTTTTAGATTATTTTCTGCAATTGAAACCTGTTCAGTAGCGTTGAGAACATCGGTTTCGCGTGTTGCCAGTTCGGTGGCGACTTCGGCGCGGGCAAGCGGGGCGGCTGCTCCGGCTTCAATTCTGGCTTCGATCAGACGCAAATTCTCTTGTGCGAGATTCAGATTTGCCGCTCTGTTTTGCTGATCGCGCAGAGCAAAAACCAAATCCCAATAGCCGCGCTGAACTTGTGTGATTATTTCAATAGTGTTTCGCCGAAACTCGGCATCGGATTGTTGAAGACGTTTTTTCTGAATTTTTATCTGCCGTCGTTGATTATCAATTTTAAAGTTTCTAAATAAAGGTTGATTATACTGAATTCCCAAAGTGCTGAAATATGTCGTGCTTGCCGAAGGCGCAATGTTAGCGGTTTGGTTAAACGTCGTATTATTTTGCGACGCACTGCCGACCTGACTATTGTTAAAAAATAAATTCAAATTCCCGCCGCCCGGTCTCACCTGCCGCGTAATATTCGAATCAATGCGGAAATCGTTCGATGCGTCACGTCCGGTAGTAGCACTTCTGGAAAAAACCGGATTGGCATTTAACGTCGGATTGTAAAATCCCAAAAGCGAACGAAGCTGAGTTTCCTGAATCCGCACATCATCGCGTGCAACTTCGATAGTATTATTGTTTTCCAAAGCACGGCGGATGGCATCGTTTAATGAAAGCGGCAATGTAACGGTTTGCGAAACTCCGATTCGGGTTAAAATCCCGGAATTTACTTTTATCGGTGTATTGGAAAATTCGACGGGTTTGATTTTCTCACCATCATTTGAATTTTCAGGTTCAACTGTTTCATTTTTGGCAATTTGTATAACATCATCCTGAGCGAATGCCGTTATTGCGTTCAGACTAAAGATTGATAAAAGGCAAAAAAATAGAATCGAATTTCGGACGGCATTATTCATTGTGTTGATTAACTCCAATTATTAGAAAATTTAGATATGATATTTCCTTAAGAACTCAAATTTTATTACGACAGATAAATTGTGTTAGTTTCAAAAAAAAATAGTTTCTTTTGATAATCGGTTTTTTCAATATAACTTTGAAATTTGATTTGTTATAAGTTATCTTCAAACTTTCAAACGATTTACTATATAAAAAATTTGGTTAAGGAATAAATAATTATGGCAATAAAAGTCGGTATAAACGGTTTTGGAAGAATTGGTCGCACCGTGATGAGAACAGCTCTCGGAGACGGTGATTTTGATTTTGTGGCGGTTAATGATTTGACCGATACGAAAACTTTAGCGCACTTATTAAAATATGATTCTGTAATGGGAAATCTTTCGCACGAGATTAAAGCCGAAGGCGATTCGATTACGGTTGACGGCGATAGTTTTCGTGTTTTTAGCGAGCGTGATCCGGCAAACATTCCCTGGGATGAAGTCGGTGCGGAAATTGTTATTGAATCTACCGGATTATTTACTAAAAGAGAGGACGCTGCAAAACATCTCGGAGGTTCGGTCAAAAAAGTTATCATCAGCGCACCGGCGAAAAACGAGGATGTGACGATTGTTCTCGGCGTTAATCAGGAAATGTATGAAGCAGACAAACACGATATTATATCGAATGCTTCCTGCACGACGAATTGTCTTGCACCGGTCGCTAAAGTTATTCACGAAAATTTCGGAATCGAAAATGCTTTGATGAATACGATCCACAGCTACACTAACGATCAAAGATTGCTCGATTTGCCACACAAGGATTTGCGCCGCGCCCGCGCTGCGGCACTTTCGATGATTCCGACCTCGACCGGAGCCGCAAAAGCCGTGGCACTCGTTATTCCTGAACTTGAAGGAAAATTCGACGGAATCAGCGTCCGTGTTCCGACTCCGAATGTTTCACTTGTTGATTGTGTTTTCAATGTCGGGAAAGAAACCTCAATCGAAGAAGTAAACAATGTGTTAAAAAATGCCGCAAACGGTGATTTGAAAGGAATTCTTGCTTTTTCCGAAGAGCCGCTTGTTTCGATTGATTTTAGAGGTAATTCCAATTCTTCAATAGTTGATGCCGAAAACACTAAAGTGATCGGGGGCAAAGCGTTAAAGATTTTGTCCTGGTACGACAATGAATGGGGTTATTCGTGCCGCGTGCGGGACTTAGTGAAATTTATCGCCGACAAAGGTTTATAAACAATGTAGATAAAAGAAACAGGCGCAAGTAGAAATGCTTGCGCCTTGATAAATTTAGCTTTTGATTATTTCAATATATTTAGGTAGTGTAATTATTTATGAGTGAAAACAAGAGAATTTTAGTAACAGGTGCCGGCGGTTTTATCGGCAGTCATCTGGTTACATATCTAAAAAATAAAGATTTTTGGGTTCGTGGTGTTGATATTAAATATCCTGAATTTTCGCAGACAGACGCTGACGAATTCGAGATTTTAGACTTGAGGCGTTGGGACAGTTGTCTTCAGGCAACGAGAAATATTGATCAAGTTTATGCTCTCGCCGCTGATATGGGCGGAATGGGATTTATTTCTGCACATCACGCTCAGATTCTTTATAATAACTCGCTTATTAATCTGCATACTCTCGAAGCTGCTCGCGTAAATAGTGTAAAACGCTATCTTTATACGAGTTCGGCGTGCGTTTATCCCGAATATCTTCAAGAGGAAACTGATGTTCAGCCGCTGAAAGAAGATGATGCGTATCCGGCACAACCGCAGGATGCATACGGTTGGGAAAAACTAATCAGCGAAATTCTTTGCCAACATTATGCTCAAGATTACGGAATGGAAACACGCACCGTAAGATTTCATAATATTTTCGGTGAAAACGGAACATGGGAAGGCGGACGCGAAAAAGCACCGGCGGCACTTTGCAGAAAAATTGCCGTCGCAAAATTAACCGGTGAAAGTGAAATTGATATTTGGGGCGACGGCGAACAGACACGTTCGTTTTGTTATATTGACGATTGCGTCGAAGGACTGCATCGTTTGATGCAGTCGGAATTTGCACAACCTTTAAACCTCGGACAAGATCGTATGGTGACGATTAATCAACTCGCCGACATAATTTCCGAAGCCGCAAATTACAATATTAGTAAAAAACATATCGAAGGTCCGCAAGGTGTTCGCGGCAGAAATTCCGATAATACGAAACTTCGGGAAGTATTAGGTTGGGATCCGCAGATTTCTTTAGAAGAAGGTCTCAAAACGACTTATGACTGGATCGAAGAACAGGTCAGAGCAAAACTGCAAAAGAGCGAAGATAAAACAAATTCTCACGCCGCTTAAATAATGATACACAAGGATTTACAAAACCCGTTTTATGTAGATTGGCTGGAATTTTTAAGACAAAGTGAAGAATGGTCTGAAACACGAATACGGGAATATCAAACTGGAGAATTACAACGAATTCTCCAGTTTGCCTATTCAAAAACGGAAGGTTACAAAAAATTATTTGATCAAGCGGGCATTCATCCGACTGAGATCAAAACCACCGAAGACATAAAAAACATTCCGTTTTTAAAGAAGGAAATGATTCGGGATAACCTTGATTCTTTTTCGACTGAATTTCCCGGAAGATTTTATGTTACGACCGGCGGAAGCACCGGAATTCCTACCGGAATGTATCGTGATCCGGTTTCATTCGCCAAAGAATTAGCATCAAAAGCACACCAATATCACCGAATCGGCTGGCGCGAAGGAGACCGTCAAATTGTTTTTCGCGGTTTGCAAATTGACAAGCCCGACAGCGTAGAATTTTTTCCCGAATTTAATGAACTTCGCTGTTCGACATATCAATTCGGAACGGAAAAAATGGAAATATATCGCCAAAAGGCGTTTGAATACCAGCCGGATTGGATTCGTTGTTATCCGTCTTCCGGCTATGTTTTTGCCCGTTACTTGAAAGATTCGGGCAAACCTTTTCCGAAAATTAAAGGAATGTTGTGTTCGTCCGAACAGCTCTACGATTTTCAAAAACAATTATTCAAAGAAGTTTTCGGAGATGACGCACGAATTTTTGTTCATTACGGACATTATGAAATGGCGGCAATCGCCGGTTTTTGTGAATATACGGACGATTATCACGTTTTACCGCAATATGGTTTTGTTGAACTTCTGGACAAAAATGATAATCAAGTTACCAAACCCGGCGAAGTCGGTGAAATCGCAGCAACTTCTTTTATAATGCACGCAACTCCTTTTATTCGTTATCGAACTGAAGATTTAGCTGTATTTAAAGGTTTTGGATGTAAAAAATGCGGAAGACCATATCAAATTTGGGAGCGCATCGAAGGTAGATTGCAGGAACTTGTAGAAACTAAAAACGGTCGTTTGATTTCAACTTCGATGCTTAATATGCACGATGATTCTTACGATTATTTAAAACAATTCCAGTTTCATCAAAAAGAGCGCGGAAGTTTGATCTTTCGATTTATTCCGAAATCAGGCGTTGATGCCGATACTTTTGAAGAGTTGAAAAGAAATTTGCAGAATAAATTAGGCGACGATATAGATTTGATTTTAGAGTCGGTAAAAGAAATTCCACTTACAAAACGTGGAAAACATAAGCTGTTAATTCAGGAATTGGACTTAAAATTCGACCATCCGGCATTAAATAAAGCGATAAGTTTATGAGCGTAGATGTTGCGGTAACGCGGGCAGAACAAGTGGAATATCCGGCAGATGCTCCGTATCACCCGTCCGAAAATTTTCCCGAATATCCGTTTGGCGAAAATGTTTCGTCCGCGCCGAATTATGTTTATAACGCCGTTAGAAATTTATTTATAGAATTAGGTTACGATCAGGAAAATTTCGATACGCAAAATTGGAATCCGCTCGGATTTTTAGTTAAACCGGGAATGAATGTCGTATTAAAACCTAATTTTGTCCGCAGTTGGCATTCCGAGAAAAAAAATCCTTATTCGATGATTACGCATCCTTCGGTCCTGAGAGCAATTTGCGATTATGTCTGGATTGCGCTTAATAGAAAAGGAAAAATTATAATCGCCGATGCACCGCAATATGACGGTAACTGGCAGGAATTGATTGAACTTACACAACTTGATAAGGTTGAAAAATTTTATAATCTGAACCGGGAAAATTCGATGCAGGTTTATGATTTAAGAAATTATTGGTCACGCGGAAAACATTTTCCATCTATGATTATTCCGCTCGAAGGTGATCTCAAGGGCGAAGTAAAAGTGAATTTGGGTTCGGACAGCGCAGTTAAAAACGTAAAAGACCCGAAAAATTTATACGGCGCGGTTTATCACAGACAGGAGTTAATCAGAAATCACACCGGCGACAGACAAATTTATGAACTTTCGGGAACGGTTATGAAAGCTGATGTTGTAATTTCCGTCCCAAAATTGAAAACTCACAAAAAAGTCGGCGTAACGATGAATATCAAAGGATTGGTCGGCGCGTGTACCAATAAAAATCTGATCGTTCATTATAGTCTCGGCAGCGTAGAAAACGGCGGAGATCAATATCCGCCGAATCATTTTACACCGATGGAAGAGCGTCTGATAAAAACCGAGCGTTGGATGTATGATACTTTTCTTGCCAAAAAAAGTGTTCCGCTCGAATATGTTCACCGAACTATCTATTGGCTTCACGGACATTTTATCAGACCTTTCGGGTTAAAAGTCGAAAAGAAAAAGCGTCTGCTTGATGTGGGAAACTGGTATGGAAATGATTCGGCTTGGCGAATGTCAGCGGATTTATTAAAAGTTATAATGTTTGCCGATAAAAACGGCGAAATAAAAAAAACAGAGAAAAGAAAATTATTTTGTATAATTGACGGGATAATCGGCGGCGAAAATAAAGGTCCGCTCGAACCTGATCCGGTCGAGTCAGGAATTTTAATCGGAAGTGAAAGTTTTCTGGCGGCGGATATTGTGGGAACTCGCTTGATGGGATTCGATCCGTTGTGTGTAAAGTATTTAAGGTATTTATTAAAAGAGAAAAATTACGATTTCGGATTAAAAGAATTGGATGATATTGATATTAAAACGCCTGTCATAAAATGGCGAAATTGTTTGAATAATAAGACTGACAGTTTTTTTAATTTTAAACCTTATCCTGGTTGGAAAGGACATTTAGAAATCGGAAGCAAAGATAATTTATGAATAATGCAGTTTCAGTCGTCGGATTGGGAAAATTAGGACTCGGTCTGGCTTTGTGTATGGCATCAAGCGGTATCGAAACGCTTGGAATTGATGTTAATGAAAGAGTTGTTGACAATATAAACAGCGGAAAAACTCCGCTTGTCGAACCGCAGTATCAGGAATTAATTGATGAATTAGGTGGAAAGTTTCAAGCTACACAAAGTCATAAAAAAGCAATCGAGAAAACGGATACGACTTTTATTTTAGTGGCAACACCGAGCATCGGCGACGGAAGATTTTCAAACCGTTATATAAAATCGGCGTTAAAATCTCTGTCCGAACATTTAAAAGAAAGTGACAAAGAAAACCATCTTTTTGTTATTAGCAGCACGGTTGTTCCCGGTTCTACCGAGAAAACTTTTATACCGATCATCGAACAATATTCCGGCAGAAAATTAAATGATGGTTTTAGCATCGCTTTTGACCCGGATTTTGTTGCGCTCGGAAATGTCGTGAAAGATTTTCAAAATCCCGATCTTGTCATAATCGGTGAAAGCAATCAGGCTGCGGGAGATCGTGTAGAATCAATTCACAAACAAATGTGTAAAAACGATCCGCCGATTTTTCGTATGTCTCTGATAAGCGGCGAGGTCGCAAAAGTGAGTCTGAACGCTTATATTACGTTAAAAATAAGTTTCGCAAATTCGGTGGCAAATCTTTGTGAGAAAATTCCCGGCGCAGATGTTGACGCAATTACAAGTGCTTTAGGAGCAGACAAAAGAATTTCGCCGTATTATTTCAGAGGCGGACTGGCATTCGGCGGAACTTGTTTTCCGAGAGATACAAAGGCTTTTGCCACTATTTCAAATCAGCACGATGTCAGCCCGGTTTTAATTGAAGCCGTCGAGCAAGTTAACATTGATCAAAACAGACATCTGACGGAAATCATAAACTCTCAACTGAAAGAAGATAAAAAAGTTTCTTTCCTCGGCGTAGCATTTAAAGATAAAACGCCCGTAATTGAAGAATCTCCGGCAATCGTTTCGATTCAGGAACTTGTAATCGAAGATGTTGATGTTACGATTTTTGATCCGTTGGCGATGGAAAGCGCGCGAACCATCTTCGATGATGAAATCAGTTATACTTCCTCGATAGAAGATTGTTTACAAAGTTCCTCGGTGTGCGTTTTAACATTAATGTCTAAAAATTATGTTAAAGCAATCGAAGAATTTGAGCCGGAAGACGAAATTGTGATAATAGATTGTTGGCGGCAGCTTAATAGATCAAGTGTTCACGAAAATGTGAAAATTGTGGCTTTGGGGCGGCATAATGAAACCTAAGAATTCGATTATTGAAAATAAAACAAAGCGAGTCGGTGTAGTTTTTCCCTGTTATAACAGAAAGGAATTAACATTGCTTTGCTTAAAAAGTTTAAGTCGAATCAACACCAAAGGAATTGATCTTCAAATAATATTGGTTGACGACGGTTCGACGGACGGGACATCCGACGCGGTAAAAAATGATTTTCCCGAAGTCGAGATTATTTACGGCGACGGAAATCTTTGGTTCACCGAAGGCACAAATGTCGGCGTTCGCAGAGCATTGGAAAAAAATTGCGATTATGTGTTGATGATGAACGACGATCAGGTGTTCGATTCTGAATTTTTGCAATATATGGTTGAAACCGCTGAAAAATACCCGCGTTCCGTAATCGGTTCTCTGCTTCTTTTATGGGATCAGCCGCATAAACTTTTTCAGATTTCCCCGGAATGGAAAACCTTTTCAGGCGGTTGGCGGCATTGGGGAAATCAAACGATTTGGACGATTCCTGAGAAACCCTGGAAGGTTGAAATAATCGTCGGAAACTGTCTGCTTGTTCCGAGAAAGGCTTTTGAGGAATGCGGGTTGATGGATTCAAAAAAATTTCCTAATTTCGGTGATGCGGAATTTACTCCGCGTTTGAAGAAAAACGGTTGGACGCTTTTGATTGAACCGCGTGCGCGCGTTTTTTGTCAGCCTAACACTTTGCCGCCGAAGATCAGCAATATGAATTTGAAGGAAAAAATCAGGGTTTTGATTTTCGATTTGAAGAATGTGCATAATCTCAGACGAAAATTTTACGGTTATATTTACGCCGCACCGACGAAAATTCACGGTTTGACGGCTTTCGGCATTTTTTTCGTGAGAATGCTGCTTAAAATAAATTACGAAAATCAAAGTTTTGCGGAAAAAAATACGGAATTGCCGTTAAAAGAAAGATACGCATCATCTGTAGTTTTCTCCCAGCAAAATTCCGATGTGTCTTCCTAAATAAAAAATCACCAAGTTTTAAATTTAATGAAAGAAAAAAAGGGAAACTTGATATTTTTGTGGAATTACACGAATTGGGGCGGAGCGCAGATTTACTTTTTATCAATAATTCGCGCTGCCGCAACTGATTGGAACATAAAGGTCGCGCTTCCCGAAGGATCGAGTCCTGATTTTTTGAAATTTCTTGAAGATTTAAATGTTGAATATGATTTCTTAAAAAACACAATTGACGGAAATCCCGCTCCGACGCTGAAAAGAAAAATTCAAAGACATATCAGCCGCTTTAAGGTAGATTACGAAACTTTCCGGTATTTAAAGAATAATGCGCGGGAGAACAGTATTTTCCACATTGAGTCCGCGCCGTGGCAATCTTGGATAATGCTTTATTCGCTGACGCATTACGGAAAGGTATTTGTCACACTCCATAATGCGCTCGGACGACATCCGTCCTGGAGAGAATGGATTTGGAAAAAAAGACTAGATTTTTTATCCACTTTTGATAATTTTAATTTTTTTGCTGCGAACCAACAAACAATTGAAGATTTTAAACACATTATTGATGAAAAAAACTGGGAAAAATTAATTTTATCCAGAGCAAGTGTTAATCCCGTAGAACTCGATATTGTTTCCAAAAAGGAATTTAATCGTGAAGAAAGTTTAGAAAAAATCGGTTTGCGGGGAAAAGAACAAATTATTTTAAGTGTCGGACAGTTTATTGATCGAAAAGGACGCTGGGTTTTATTGGAAGCGGCGCAAAAACTTATTAAAAAATATCCGAAAGTCGGATTCGTATGGTTAATGCCGCAATTGCCTGATGAAGCGGATTTAAATAAAATCGAAAGTTTTGGTCTGGGAAATTCATTTCAGGCTGTTAAATCCTCGACGGTCGGCGATGAGAGAATTGATATTTTAAAGTTTTTTCGGATCGCGGATATTTTCGCTTTACCGAGTCTTTTGGAAGGTTTGCCGATCTCTCTTCTCGAAGCTATGGGACTCGGAATTTGTTCGGTTTCAACCGATATTAATGCAATTCCCGAAGCGTTGAAAAATATGGAAACAGGAATTATGGTCAAACCCGGCGATAGTGGAGAATTGTTTGAAGCATTTGATAAATTGCTCGGCGATACAAATCTTCGTGAAAAACTTGCACATCGGGGAAAAGAATTTGTATTAAAAAATTTCGACGAAAGATTTTGGACGGGCGTGGCGATTAAAAATTACGAAAAAAATCTGGAAACCCGAACCGCCGAATGAAAAATGAAAACCGAAAAACAAAACTTATTTCCAATGGCATTTACGGTTCATTATCCTGGGTCTTACCGTTAATTCTGGCATTTTTCTCAACTCCGATTATTGTCAAGGGTTTAGGAACGGAAAATTACGGAATTTATGCACTTGTAATCGGATTTATCGGTTATACATTTAATTTCGGTATCGGACGCGCCGTGACAAAATATGTTTCAGAATATTTGTCGCAAAATCGTGTCGAAGAAGCGGTCGAAGTCGTATCCTCAACATTATATATCAGTATTTTTCTGGCATTTATCGCTAATTTACTGATCGTTTTATTTGCTGAAACAATAGTAAAAGACATTTTACAAATCGGCACGGAAAGGCAAAATTTATCAATTAATGCGCTTTATATTTCAGGCGCAACGATTTTTGTTTTACTTGTCAGTCAAATTTATCAGGCTTTAATTCAATCCGCCCACCGCTTTGACAGACTCGCTGTAATAATAAATTTTAACGGGGTTATGCTTGCTGTCGGCAACATCGTTCTGATTTTGCTGAAATTCGATGTGATTGCATTGATTTGGTGGAATTTGTTGGTTTCGACGATCAGCGGATTTTTATTTTTTTTCAGCAGTCGAAAATTTCTTCCCGAAATAAAATTAAGTCTGAAATTTAATCCCAAATCAATCGGTTTGCTCGGTAAATTCGGATTGGGAATTTTCGGTTATCAAATTTTCGGCAATATAATTCTGCTTTTTGAACGCTTCTGGATTATTCGTCAATTCGGCGAAGGTTCGCTTACATATTACGTTGTGCCGATGACTTTAGGTATTTATCTCTTGGGTTTTACCATCAGTTTGGTGCAGGTAGTTTTTCCGGTAATCAGCGAAATGCTGGAAGAGCGCGAAAAAATAATCAGGCTTTATCAGAAATCAACAAAAATTGTTGCGACTTTGATTTCATTTGCGGTTCTGTCTTTGATCTGCGGAGGCAAACTTTTACTCGCTTTATGGATTAGTCCCGAATTTGCTGAAGTGTCTCATCAAATCCTGACATTTCACGCGCTTTCATTCGGATTAATTGCAATTTATACGCTAAGTTGGCAGCTTGCCGAAGGTTACGGGAAACCTAAAATAAACGCCGTAATTTCTTTTTTCTGGCTTCTAATTACTATTCCGGCAATGATTTTTCTCTCAAAAAACTGGGGCGAAAATGGAATTGCATTTGCCCGGTTTTTTGCCATACTTTTAACATTTCCGGCTGTTTTTTATACTGAAAAAAGATTTTTGGGAGAAGTTCAATCTTCATTTTGGGTGAGAATATTTTTGACTTTAGGAACGGCAATTCTTTTGAGTTCATTAGTTGAAACTTGGATATTTGGAATGTTGCCTGTAAAATGGTTTACTTTGCTTTTAGGTGGATTTACCGGATTGACAATTTTTTCGATTTGTTTGATTGTTTTAGGTTTTATCAGCGAGGATGAAAAATTGCTTATCAAACAATTCATTAAAAGAGAAAAATAAATTTAAGTAATTCTACAATTTACAGATTACAAAATTTTTACAGGGAAATAGAAACTTAGATAAAGAAATCCTGAAAGCATTTTAAATAAATGACGAAAAAGATTGATCTTGTTGATCGGGTAACATTTTTGAAAAAAACTTGTATGGGAAAAAAGGTTCTGCATCTCGGATGCACCGATTATCCATATACTCAGGCTGCGATAGACAACGGCAGACTTCTTCATTTTGAACTCCAAAAAATCGCGGACCAGCTTTATGGATTTGATTTTGATGAAAAAGGCATCGAAGTGTTGAAAAATCATAACGTCGAAAATATATATAAAGCTGATTTGGAAAACCTCGATAAAGTTGATTTAAACGAAACTTTTGATGTGATTGTAGCCGGCGAGATGATTGAACATTTATCAAATCCGGGACTTTTTCTCAAAGGAATTCAGCGATTTATGAACAAAGATACAAAATTGCTGATAACCACGATAAATGCTTATATGGGATTAAGATTTTGGGTTTACGGACTACGCGGAAGAAGCGGAAGTGTTGAACCTGTTCATCCTGATCACGTTGCATATTATTCTTTTTCGACTCTAAGTCTGATTATAAAGCGGGAAAACTTAAAGGTTCAGGAATTTTTATTCTATAATCTGGGCGTGGAACATCGAGTTCAAAATCCCTGGTATTATAATTTTTGCAACGATGTTTGCGTGAAAATCGCACCTCAGTGGTCTGACGGTATAATAGCAGTTTGTAGTTTATAGAATTTAGAAATATCATTTTATTGTGCAGGAAGTAAATCATTACAATTTAGCCATAAAAAAGAAAAAAAACGGCATTAAAGTTTTGCCGATTCTTATTCTGTGGGTTTCTGTAATGATCTTAGGATTAATTATCTGGGGAACGGTCGGAGAAGGATTTACCGAATTTAAAAATTTTTATTTACTGCCTTGGGTTTTGATGAACGCGCTGGTTATCGGCACACCTCTCGCCTATTTGATTTATAAAAAGCAGTTCAGTATTTTTCATCCGATAGTTTACGCCGGTTTAACTTACTTTACTCCGGCATTCGTTCTCGGCGGTCTGCTGATGGCAGTCGGTGTAAGCGAACCGTTTTATCTGAATTATATTAAAGACCCGGAATACAATTTTCCATATTCATATTGTATTGCAATGCTAGGGTTTGCCGGATTATCAGTCGGTTTTTTTCTGCCTGTCGGGAGAATTTTGGGCGAGAAAATAAGAGATGTTTTACCGGTTCCTCATTGGAGACCTGAATTTTTATATATGCCCGGCATAGTTCTTCTCTGCTGCGGAATTTTTACAACGGCTTATGCGTCTATAGTCGGCGTAATCGGTTATCAAACTGCTCAAGTTTTCGGTGCTTATGACGGAATTATTTTTTTAACCACCTTGTTTTGGATGGAAGCGAGTTTTTTACTGTGGTTATTATTATTTAGGCGCGGAAAGATGGATTCATTAGCGTTTGTAGTCGGCGGTTTTGTGACTATCGTTTCGTTGGTAAAAGCACTCTATGCCGGAAATCGCGGCAGTTTATTACAAGTCGGGTTGATGATGACTTTGGCTTACGTTTTAGCCGGTAATAAAATAAAATTAAAACAAGGAGTCGCAATCGCCGGATTATTATTTTTCTCGGTTACCACCGGAATTATCTACGGAACGACTTTTCGCAACGTAAAACAAGACGAATCGAGAATAAGTATTGATGAATATACTGAGAAAATCTTTGAAACATTTGATACAATCGGACGAAAAGATAACTCCAAAATCCTGGAAAATGGATTTACAAGTTTAAGCGACCGTATAGTTGAAACCGGAACCGTTCTTGCGGTGGTTGTGTCAAATTATGAAGAGTTAAAGCCGTATGAAGAAGGTTACGGTTTGGACAATAATATTATCAAGGATACCTTAATTACTTTTATTCCGAGAGTTATATGGGAAAATAAACCTTTAGCTTCGGATGCCCGCCAATACAGCCAACTTTACTTTGATTATGGAGAAAGTTCGTTCGCAATTACGGTAATGGGCGATTTAATCAGGAATTTCGGAGTCGTCGGAGTAGCTTTGGGAATGATGTTGCTGGGTTTATTTTTGAGAATTATCTACGATTCATTAATATACAACCAAAAATTTTCGGTCTGGAGAACTACTCTTTATTATGTTTTGCTGACTGCTGTTTCGTATGAAGGTTTTTACGGAACGGTATTTCCTCAAATCATAAAATTCGGGATTTTTGCCATTATCGGATTAATAATAATCCATATTCTTGTAAAAAAATCAAAACCGGTTTTATTAAGTACATAATTTTCAAACTTGAGACTAAAAATTAATTAAAATTCATAACTGTCTAACTGATGAAAAAAATTGTGTTTACAAATGGCTGCTTCGACATTATTCACGCCGGTCACATTGATTTATTAGAGCGCGCCAAAATGCTCGGAGATTATTTGATAGTCGGAATAAATAGTGATGAATCCGTTAAGAAAATAAAGGGAAATAATCGCCCGTTTATGAATGAGGTTGAGAGAAAAACCGTTTTGTTAGGATTGAAAGCCGTCAATGAAGTTTATATTTTTAATGAACTTACACCGGAAAACCTGATAAAAGAGATTAAGCCTGATGTGTTGGTAAAAGGCGGTGATTGGAAGAAAACGGAAATTATCGGCGCAGATTTCGTATATGAGAACGGCGGCAAGGTGTTTTCGCTTCCATTAAAAAAGGGTTATTCTTCCAGCATAGTTGTAAACAAAATTAGAAACGGGAATTCGCCCGAAGAAAATATATTGAAGAAAAAATCTGAAAATAATTTTGTTAGTTTGAGTAGCGATTCACTTAGACAACATCTCGAAGTTATTAACGAGATTCTACAAACTCAAATTCCCATAATTGAAGAGTGTGCGGAAATGATATTCAATACTTTGAATAATGGCAATAAAGTATTGTTTTGCGGCAACGGCGGAAGTGCGGCGGACGCACAACATTTGGCGGCGGAATTTGTCGGACGATATGAAACCGAAAGGCAGGCTTTCCCGGCAATTGCGCTGACAACAGATACATCGGCGCTTACGGCAATAGCCAACGATTATAATTTCGACAAAGTTTTTGCCAGACAAGTCGAAGCTTTGGCAAAAGAAAGTGATTGTTTGATCGCCATCAGCACGAGCGGAAATTCTCCGAGTATAATCGAAGCTGTTATGAAAGCCAGAAGTTTGGGCTGCATTGTGATCGGAATGACCGGCGCGAAGGGAAAGAAATTAGCTTCACTGTGCGATGCCTGTATTTTTGTTCCTTCAGAAAGAACCGCAAGAATTCAAGAAGCACACATTGTGATCGGTCATATCTGGTGTGAAATTTTTGATAGTAAAGTTTCCTTGAATAAAAACTAATAAAATTTATCCGCTTTTTCCATCTATTTTAATAAATACCGTGAGCGATTACCTTTCGATAATTGAAAATTTTAAAAAGATTAAAGTCCTTGTCATCGGCGATGTAATGCTTGACCGGTACTGGTGGGGAAACGTCAGTAGAATATCTCCAGAAGCTCCCGTTCCGGTAGTAAATTTAAAAAAAACAAGTTTGGTTGTCGGAGGTGCTGCCAATGTTGCCGCAAATATTAAAGGACTCGGGGCGGAAGTGTTTTTGATCGGCGCAATCGGTTGTGATGAAGAAGCAGAAGTATTTATTAAAGCCTTAAACAAATTAAATATATCAGCGGAAAATCTTTTGCAAATTGGAAATAGACCGACAACAATCAAAACCAGAGTTGTCGCTCATAATCAACACGTTGTGCGAATAGATCAGGAGGAATCCAAACCGATAGAAACCTGTCAAAGGGAAAAAATATTTGAAAATTTTTCCAATATAGTTACGAATGTAGATATTATTGTAATTTCGGATTATGCCAAAGGTTTGTTGACCGAAGATTTGACATCGCGTCTGATAACGAAATGTAAAATGTTAAATAAATCGGTTATAGTTGATCCAAAAGGGAAAAATTATAAAAAATATCAAGGCGCGAATTTAATTACACCCAATCAGTCCGAAGCTGTTATGGCTTCCGGTTTGGAAAGCGAAATAAATAATTCAGTTGAATTAGCAGGGGAAAAATTAATAAGTAAATATAAGTTTGACTCGATTTTAATAACCCGTGGCGAAGACGGTATGACTTTATTTCAAAAAAATAATGATTCAATTGATTTTAAAGCATCAGCCCGAAAAGTTTACGATGTAACGGGTGCGGGCGATACAGTAATTGCTGCTTTGGCAGTAGCTTACGGTGCAAGCAATGATTTGATTTTATCTTCGGATTTGGCAAATTCGGCAGCCGGATTAGTAGTTGAAGAAATTGGGACAACAACTATTACCAAGCAAAAATTAGTAAATTATCTAGTTGAAAACAATAAAAATTGAGATCACTTAAACTGAATTTTTTAAGTTTCCGATTTGTAATTTCTCAGAAATATCTTTTAGCAATGCTGATATTTTGTTGTCCAGAAAAGTAAAGCAGATGAAAATTCTTATTTCGATTTTAAGATTTGATCCCGGAAAGACATTAGGAAGCGAAGTTTATCTTCGTTCACTATTGGTAGCTTTATCAAACATTATAAAAAATGAAAAAATAATAATTGCCGCATCTGAAAGAGGAGTCGAATGGGGAAAAAAAATTGCACCCGGTTTTTCGTGGATTTCACAGCCGATTGTAAATTCAATTCTAAAACGTATGATGTCGGAATCGAGCGAGATAGAGAAAATTGCAGAAATTAATCAAGCCGATGTTATTTTTTTTCCCTTCAATATAATGCCCAAGGTAAATTTTCCGAGTGTATTATTGATACACGATCTGGTTAGCGAATTTTACACACGAAAGTTTCCTTTTTACCGTCCGATTTATTTTCGCGCAGTTAAGTCATTCCTCAGAAAATCTGTCAGGCGAGCGGATAATCTTTTAACAATCAGCAATTTTATCGCGGATGAACTAAAGAAATCAAAGTTTATAAAAACTGACCAGAATGTTTTTGTTGCACCTTTAGCCAGTCAGCCTGTTTTGATTAAAACTAAGAAACCGTCTAAACTGATATTGGACGACAGAAAAATAATTTTACAAACCGGCGATCATTTGCCACATAAAAGTCACATAACGGGTTTAAGGGCAATTGCTTTACTTTCAACAGCTTATCCAGACTTGATTGATAAAATACATCTGGTATTGACCGGTGGAAATATAAAAAATAACAGTTTAGAAAAATACGTCTTTAAGAATAATATAGAAAAGCACGTTTCATTTCTGGGTAAAGTTTCAAATGAAGAACTTGAGTGGTTAATGCAAGAATCGAGTTTGATAGCATTTCCCACAATTTACGAGGGGTTCGGATTAGGCGTTATTGAAGCTCAGTTGCGTAATAAGCCGATAATTTTGTCCGATATTCCGGTTTTGCGTGAAGTTTCGGGAAATCAAGCAATTTTTTTTGAGCCGGAGAATTCTGATGAATTAGCTGAAAAGATAAAATCATACTTTCATAATGATTTAAATTGTAGCTCTTTGATCGAAGCCGGAAAGGAAAACGCTCTGCGTTGGAATTGGGAAAATCACGCTCGAATTGTTTTAGATGTTTTAAGGAAAACTGCGAAACTTGATAAAAGTGTAAAGATAAGATAAATAACTTACTTATTCTAAAACATTATTAAATAAAAGAATCATATTATTAAAAACTTAATAAATTAAATTATGAAAGCTTTAATTATCGGTGGCGGCGGTATGCTCGGACATAAATTAGTGCAACAGCTTCAAAAAAAAATTGATGTCTGGACAACTTTGAAAGGAAAAGCCGCCGAATATGAAAAGTTTGAAATTTTTGATAGAAATAAGATCGTTGAAAATCTGAATGTATTAGAAATCGGTGAAGTAGAAAAATCCGTAAGCGCAATTAAACCGGATGTTATAATTAATGCCGTCGGAATAATAAAACAAATTAAATCGGGCAGTTCTACAGCCAGAATGATTCAGGTGAATTCAGTGTTTCCTCATCAATTGGCTGATATAGCCGCAAAATATAATTCACGGTTGATAAATATTAGTACGGATTGCGTATTTAATGGCGCGAAAGGCGATTATACTGAAAAGGACATTCCGAATACGCTTGATTTATATGGTAAAAGTAAAAATCTCGGCGAAGTTGAGAGACCAAATTGTTTGACTTTACGGACATCTATAATCGGGCGGGAACTTTTAACCAAACACAGTTTAGTAGAATGGTTTTTAAGCAACGAAGGGCAAAAAGTGAAGGGATTCATAAATGCAATTTATACGGGATTTCCAACTTTTATATTTGCCGAAATTTTAACTGATTTGATTATTAATCAGGTAAATCTTGAAGGTTTGTATCATATTTCCAGCGAACCGATAAGTAAATATGATTTGTTAAATCTCATAAAAAAAGAATTTAGTGCGGACATCGAAATTCAGCCCTTTGAAGATTTTTACATAGACAGGAGTTTAAATTCCGATAAATTCAGAAATGAAACGGGATTTGCACCGATGAAATGGACGGATATGATAAAAATAATGGCGGATGATCCGACCGGATATAAATAAAAAGATATGAATACTTTGGAAGGAAAGCGGGTTCTGGTAACAGGCGGAACCGGCTCATTAGGTCAAACTCTGGTTAGAAGAATTTTGACCGGAGAGTTGGGAAAGCCGAAAAATTTAACGGTTTTTTCAAGAGATGAAGCCAAGCAGCATTATATGCGTTTGGATTTTCTGCATCGAAAAGTTGCCACCGACGAAATAATTTATAAAAATTCCCAAGACATATTGAATTTCCGCATTGGAGATGTCAGGGATTATTCAGCGGTGGTTTCAGCGATGAGGAAAGCTGATATAGTTTTTAACGCAGCGGCACTTAAGCAAGTTCCTTCGTGTGAATACTTTCCTTTTGAAGCGATTCAGACGAATATTCACGGAGCGCAAAATATTGTTAGGGCAGTAAAGGAAAATGAACTTCCGGTACAAACCATAATCGGAATTTCTACTGATAAAGCTTGTAAACCGATTAATGTTATGGGTTTAACAAAAGCTTTGCAGGAACGAATCTTTATCGAAGCCAATCGAGATTGTATAGACACCGATATTAAATGTGTTCGTTATGGAAATGTTATCGCTTCGCGCGGTTCGATTGTGCCGTTATTTGTCGAACAGGTAAAAAATAATCAACCGCTGACGGTTACGATGCCGGAAATGACTCGTTTTCTGCTCAGTTTAGATAGAGCAGTAGATACTGTTTTTGCGGCTGTAACCGAGGGAAATCCCGGAGATACATTTGTTCCGAAAGTTCCGGCGGCGAAGATTATGGACGTTGCAAAGGCATTAATGAAAGAAAAAGATCTGCCGATTCAATTTACAGGAATCAGACCGGGTGAAAAAATTCACGAAATAATGGTTTCCGAAGAAGAATGTTTCCGAACAATCGAACGCGGAGATTATTATGTAATTTTGCCTGTTTTGCCGGAGTTGAGAAATGAAACAGATGAAAAAGAATTTTTAACTTCGGAATATTCCTCAAAGAATAACAATATTTCGATTACCGAACTGCAAAGCCTTTTATCTTCGGCTGATAAAGAAATCAAGGAGTTTTTAAATTAATTAATTTATGAAAATAATGACAATATTCGGGACGCGTCCTGAAATTATTCGTTTAAGTTTAATATTAAAAATTCTCGATGAAACCTGTGAACATACGACGGTTCATACCGGACAGAATTACGATGAAAGTTTGAGCGATATATTTATCAGGGATTTGGAAGTAAGAACGCCTGATGAGCATTTCGGTATAAAATCCAAATCTTTCGGTGAGCAAATCGGACAAATCCTTCAAAAGACCGACGAAGTTTTAGAAAAATACAAACCTGACAGACTTTTGCTTTTAGGTGATACAAACAGCGCATTATCTGCAATTATAGCGGCGCGAAAAGCGATTCCGATTTATCATATGGAAGCCGGAAACCGTTGTTATGATGACCGCGTACCGGAAGAAATCAATCGGCGGATTATTGATCATTCCAGCAATTACCTGTTGCCATATACTGAACGCAGTAAGGAAAATCTGGTTAGAGAGGGAATTGAAAGGGAACGAATATTTATTACGGGAAATCCGATAAACGAGGTGTTAAATCATTTTTCGCCTCAAATTAATGCGAGTCGGATAGCAGATGATTTAAATGTAAAAGTTCGAGATTATTTTTTGGTAACGCTTCATCGAGCCGAAAATGTAGATGAACCGAAACGTTTGAAGAAGATACTGGACGGTTTTGTGAAAACGGTCGAAAAATTCAATAAAAAAATGCTCGTCAGCACGCATCCGAGAACGGCGGAAAAACTTAAACAATATGATCTTTTGCCGACCAACGATAAAATAATGCTGCTTGAACCATTGGGATTTTTTGATTTTGTAAGTTTGGAAAAAAATGCTTTTGCAGTTTTAACTGACAGCGGAACCGTGCAGGAAGAATGTGCGATATTTAATGTGCCGAACGTTACGGTCAGAGATGTCACCGAACGCCCGGAAACGTTGGAATGCGGAAGCAATATTCTCAGCGGTGCGGAAAGTGACAGCATTTTGAGAGCGGTTAATTTGGCTGTTACCGCCGGAACCGATTGGTCAGCACCGAAAGAGTATCTAACGAAAAATGTATCAAGAACGGTAGCAAAAATTATTTTGGGATACAATAGTTTGAGAAAACACAGCAGCTAAAATTATAAATTTAAATCTTCCAGTTTAACAGAAATTATTTTGCAAATATTTTTATTCATAATTACGGTTTTTGCCTTTACTTATCTCGGTATTAGGTTTTATTTAGAATGGTGTATCAGAAGGGAAATCTACGACATTCCGAATGAAAGAAGTTCACATACAGATCCGACACCGCGCGGCGGCGGTTTGGTGTTCGTTATTATTTGTTTAACTGCCTTTTTTACCTATTTGCTAATAACTCATCAACAAATAATCTGGGCGTATTTTATCGGTGCGCTGTTGGTGTCAGGTATAAGTTGGCTGGATGATCTATTTTCAATTTCGATTATCTGGAGATTTTTGTGTCACTCAGTCGCCGCCGGTTTGGTGCTTTTTTATTATGATTTTCCACAAATTGTAGTAATCCCGATTTTCGGCGATTTCAGTTTTTCAATAATTGCTTATTTAGTCTGGTTTTTGTGGATAGTCTGGTTAATAAACGCCTATAATTTTATGGACGGAATTGACGGAATCGCCGGAGTTCAGGCATTATTAGCCGGATTTTTTTGGTCATTAATAGGTTTTATATATGGTTCAAACAATACGGCAATTCTCGGCTTAACGATTGCAGTTTCTGCAATTGCGTTTCTGATTCATAACTGGCAGCCGGCAAAAATATTTATGGGCGATGTCGGAAGCGCATTTCTCGGTTTCAATTTCGCTGTTTTACCCCTGATTGCAACTCAACAATCTCTTGGACATTTGTCGGAATTCACTTTTGCAGGAGTGGTCTTAGTTTGGTTTTTTGTTTTTGACAGCGGGAAAACTTTAGTTCAAAGAATTTTTCAAAGAAAAAGATTTTGGGAAGCTCACCGGGAACATCTGTTTCAAAAGTTAATTATCGAGGGGTTTTCTCACAGTTCGGTAAGTTTGATTTACGGGGCTTTAACAATTTTAGTTTCTATATTATTAATTTTATTTCTTTCCTATGGTTTTCCATTCGGATTTTTAACGATTATAGCCTGTTTCATAGGATCGATAGGATTATTAATCTGGGTTGAATTTTTTAGAATTCCATAAACTCTTAAAAATGAAATCTGACAATGATTTAAAGCACAGTTATTTCTACAGTTTTTCCGCCTACGGTGTGAAAATTGGTTTATCTGCGGATAGTGTTGAGATTATATCAAAAGCAAAAATAGAAATCGGCAACAATCTTCCATTTAATCCGACCGAAATTAATTTTGAAGATTCTGTTCATCGTTTTGAAATCATAAGTAAAACAGGAGAGTTTTTTATAAAGAAAAACGGTGAAGTAATTATTGAAAGTAAAAACTTAGATAAAACATTACAATTCCTTGAAAAAAGAGTATTTATACTAATCGCAGAGTTCGCCGAATCGAGAGTTTTTATACACGCCGGAGCCGTAAGTTATAAAAATAAAGGCATAATTTTTCCGGCAAATAGCTATCAAGGAAAATCTACGCTAACATCCGAACTAGTAAAAGCCGGAGCGGTTTATTATTCTGACGATTGCGCCGTTTTGGATGAAAACGCAATGCTTCATCCTTTTGCAAAAAAAATTTCGTTACGCGGAATTGAAGACAAATATATTCAGACGGATTTTCCGGTTGAACATTTTGGAGGTAAGGCAGGAATTGAGCCTGTCGAGGTCAAACTTATCGTTTTGACTGAATTTGTAGAAAATTCTAAATGGTCGCCGGAATTTCTCAGTCCCGGGAATGCAATAATGCAAATTCTGCAACATACTGTCCCGATACAATTTAATCCAAAATTTACATTGGAGGTCTTGCACAAATTAATAAACCGTGCCATAATCGCCAAAAGTAAAAGAGGTGAAGCCAAAAAGCTCACTGATTCTATATTAAATATTCTAGAACTTAATTCGTAAGCCCCATACTTAAATTTAAATAACCTGTTACTTGGAGGAAAAGAAAAATATATGCTTAATTCTCAGACACCTGAGGCGAGAAAAGAAGGTTTAGTTATTCAAGATATGCCTGAAGAAGTATTGGTATATGATCTGAATACTAATAAAGCACATTGCTTAAATCAAACGGCTGCTTTCGTTTGGAAAGCGTGTAACGGAAATAATTCCATTGCGGACATTACACGGATGTTTGAAAAACAATCCGGTGATCAAATTAACGAAGATTTAATTTGGCTTGCGATTGATCAACTAAACGAAAATGATCTTTTGACATCTAAAATTAATTCCAGATTTCACGGCGAATCGCGTCGAAGTGTTATTAAAAAAATTGGCTTGGCAGCCGTAATTGCTCTTCCGGTTGTCGCATCCTTAGCCGCCCCGACAAGTGTTTTAGCTCTGGTTTCCTGTACAGGCTGCAGCATTCCCACGGATTGCAGCAATGTGGCAGGTTGTCCGACAACTTGTAATGTTCCGGCTGGAAACGTATGCCAATAAACTTCTAACCGATTCTAATCGGTTGGTTATTCAATCTCTTGATAATTAAATCTAATTTGATGTAGTCAGTCCAGAAGGCTGACTACTTTTTATTTTAAATGGCTGAGTCAACCGAACAAACTGAAAAATGGCTTCAAATAAATTTTAAGGTCAAAGAAAAACAACTTGTTGAAATTTTTCAGTTTTTCAGAAAAAATGAAATTGAGCCGATTTTAATCAAAGGTCGTGCGGCGGCGGAATTTTATCCGCTAAAATTTCACAGACAATCAACGGATTTGGATTTATGTATCGCTCCCGACAAATATTACCGGGCAAAAAAACTTTTAACAGGCGGTTCTTTTAATTTCGGTTTAGTAGATTTGCACGAAGGTTTAAGAAGTCACGATACTTTGGATTGGGAAAATCTTTTTAACAATTCCGTTTTTTTGGACATTGATAATTATAAAGTCAGAGTTTTAAGCCCGGAAGATCATCTAAGGGTTTTATGCGTTCATTGGCTGACGGATGGCGGTGAATATAAAAATAAACTATTTGACATTTACTGGTTGATAAAAAATCGCGGTAAATCCTTTGACTGGAACAGATGCTTGAATTCAGTAAATGAAAACCGCCGCCGTTGGATAATCTGCGTTATTGGGATCGTTCATAAATACTTAAATCTGAAAATTGATGATTTGCCCTTTGCCGACGAAGCGGGAAAACTTCCGAGATGGCTGACTGAAACTCTCGAAAAAGAATGGCGAAGCGAAATTAGAATTAAACCGATAGAACCACCATACAATAGTCCCAAAATTTTGTTTCAACAAATTATAAAAAGATTTCCGCCAAATCCGATAACTTCGACAATTATGTGTGAAGGCAGTTTTGACAATCGAACACGCTTTTTTTATCAAATGAGAAATTTATATGCTAGATTAACAGCATCAATAAAAAAAAGGTGGTAAATAACATTTTAAAGGATTCAAAAACTAAATCTGATATTATTTTGGCGTTGGAAACCGGCGTAAATGGCGGAAGCGTTTCGTTGTTTGCCGATAAAAAAATCATAGATTTTTTTATCGGCAGCAAATCAATTTCAGGAGCAGAAGATTTGCTGCCGAAAATCTCCGAATTATTAATAAAAAATAAAATTCCGAAATCTGAAGTTGATATAATAATTGTTTCAAACGGTCCTGGCAGTTTTACAGGAATTCGCATCGGCATCGCTACTGCTCTCGCCTTAAAAAAATCTCTAAAATGCAGATCTTCGGGAATCAATCTTTTAAGTGCTATGGCACAGACGGAAAATTTTCAAACTAAATCTGAAAAAGTAATTTCAGCCGTTACATACGGGCGAAACAGAATTTGCTGGTCTGAATTTGATAAAAAAAAAATAAATGCGAATTATTCAAAGAATGAGTATTTTGTAAGTGATACGAACATTTTAATTAAATATATCTCAGAATATCTGAAAAAGAATAAAAGCGAGCAAATGATGTCTGTTTGTGTTGATTCGAAAATATATGCTGATATTGAAGAAACAAATGTTTTTCTAAATAACGACTCGATAAATTTGATAAACTTCGGCGAAAATCTTTCATCCGCTTTGATTTCCGATTATTTCAACAAAGGTGAAAATGTCGAAAAACCTGAACCGATTTATTTAAATGAAAAAAATTTTATTTCTGAGTTACCTTGAAAAAAATAAACTTAAAATTAGTTGAAATGAAAGTTTCCGATATTTCTGAAATAAAAAAAATCGAAACTGAAAGCGGTCTTTCAGATTGGAATTCTGCTGATTATGTAAAGGAAATAAACAGTAAGTTTTCATTTACGAAAACGACTGTTTTAGAAAATAAAATTGTCGGTTTCATAATTGCGCGTCTGATAATTATTAATTTGGACAGGCAAATTGATTTTTCGGAAATATATAATATAGCCGTCAGTAAAGAATACCGGAAAAACGGAATCGGAAATTTTTTAATAGAAAATTTTATAAAACATTGTAAAAAAAATAAAATACAGGAAATTTTTTTGGAAGTTCGCAAATCGAATATTATTGCGCGCAAGTTTTACAAGCAAAAGGATTTTGAGGAAATCGCCGAGAGAAAAAATTATTACACAACGCCTTTAGAAGATGCCGTAATTATGAAACTTATTTTATAAAAAACCTGAAAAAATGAAAATATTAAAACTTGAAAAGAGTTTTTATTGGAATTACAATAATGTTACCAAAAAATTGTTTTGGAAATAAATTTCGTAAGGAGCAGATAATAAATTATGGAAAGAGCAAAAAGAATAGAAATTCAGGATATATTAATGAAGGAAAATCAAGATTTTAAGAAGCTGGTTGATCAGCACGAGAGTTATGAAAATCGTCTCAGCGAATTGGCTGACATACATTTTCCGAATGATGATGAAGTTTTGGAAGAAGCTAAGTTGAAAAAAGAAAAACTTGCTGTTAAAGATAAAATTTACGAAATAATGAATGCGTACTCCGGAGTTTAACCGGATTTTTTTAATTGAAAATAAAAAATCCGCCTTTGTTGTTAAAAGTGCGGATTTTTATTTTCAATTAATAACTTTGCTTTTAATTTTTATTCTTCTTCTATAGTGCAAAGAAGTGGAAAATCCTGAGCGGCAGCTAAATTTTTTGCCTTTTCAGATTTAATTACCGCAATTTCATACGGGTAAACTCCGGCGATCCCGATTCCTTCGTTGTGAACTTTCATCATAATTCCAAATGCTTCGGAATCATTTCTTTTAAAAACATATTGTAAAACAAAAATTACAAAATCCATCGTCGTATAATCATCATTATGCAAAATAACCTTATACAACTTCGGTTTTTGTAACTTTATTTTACTTTGTGTTAAAACATCTTCTTTAAAATTATCGTCTGGAAAATCCGGCATAACATAATCAATTAACGTAACTAACAATGCCGAATAGTTTTTTATTATTTTGCCTGAAGAAAATACAAAATGAACTCAAATTCTGCTTGAGTTTTCGTGATCTTTTGCAAATGAAATAAAATTATTTTACTAACGACAATTTGCGATCATATATAAAACACTAAATATATGTGTTTAATTCATATATTTACTCGATTAAAAACTCTTTAGTTCAAAAAAAGTTTTTATGGCATTATATTTAGCACCATTTTCGAGAATATCAAACACTTTTTCATAATTTTCCAATCCCACGATTTTGTTGGTTAACATCCGCGACAACCAGCCGGGAAACATCGCTTCGGATAATGCGAGATCTTTTACGCCCATTTCAAAATGTTCACGATTAGCATTCACGGTTCCGACCATTGCGCGATTTCCGAGAACGAACTCCTGATTGATTTTGTCTGATTCTACGCCATCGGTTTTTCTATCGCCGCCGGTAACACTCGCCAAAATCAAAATGCCGTTTTCATTAAGACTTTCCATCGCTTCAAAAATTATCGGGGAATAACCCGTACATTCGAAGATCAGATCATATTCCCCATATGTTTCAACAGAATCACGGATAGAAAGAGTTTTTGTAGAATTATATGTCGCCCCGACGGCATCACATAAATCCGCATTTAAGTAACCGTCAGGATTTTCCAGACCGAAACCGTGAACATCAAATCCGCGAAGACGCAAAGCTAAAATTGTCAGCAGACCGACGTTTCCGGTGCCTAAAACAGCGGCGATTTCAGGTTTCCATATATCGAGTCTTTTTTGTATATCTTCGGCTTGTTTTAAACCCTTTTCGATAATTGACAGCGGTTCCAGCAACACAGCGACTTCGGCGATTTTTTCGGGAATTTTTATCAGAAACTCGGCATCTTCGACATAAAATTCAGCCCAATAACCGTGCAGACGCGAAATTCCGCGCTCCCAATATTCAAGGTCTGTCGTAAAGTCCTGCTGCCCGATAGTATCGTAAATGCTGTGACCAAAGGGACGACGGACACTAGCAACCACAAAATCACCTTTTTTCAAGTCACGAACATTTTCACCGATTTCGACAACCCGCCCGAAATTTTCGTGTCCGAGAACAAGAAATTCCGAACCTGCCGGCGCGATGCCGTATTCTCCGGCATTTATCTCACGATCAGTTCCGCACGCACCGACGCGCAGAACTTCGACCAATACGCCGTTACCGTTTTTGATAACGGAAATTTGCGGAATTTCCATCTCGACAAGTCGGGCGGAGTTTATTTTTTTCGGTATAACAGCAACAGCTTTCATACGTGAAATTATACTACAATAACCAAATGCCTAAAACTTAACTTCGACCGTTTTAGTTTCCGCGTCATCTTTATCTTTTTGAACGGTTTCGATATGTCTTCCACTATCCTCGCCGGCGTATTCACCGAGTTGCTGCAGCAACTTGCCAACCAGAGCCGTCCAGCCGGTTTGATGGCTTGCTCCCAATCCGCAGCCGTGATCGCCGTGAAAGTATTCATAAAATGGAATATAATTGCGCCAATTTTCATCATTTTGAAATTTTTCATTATTTCCGAACAAAGGACGGTTTCCTTCTTTATCCATCAAAAATATATTTGTCAGACGTTTTTCCAATTCCTGTGAAACGTCCCACAAAGACAGCATATTTTCCGAACCTGTCGGAAACTCTATCTGAAAATCATCGCCATAGAAGTAGTCGAATTTTTGCAAAGATTCAATTATAAGATAGTTTACAGGAAACCATATCGGACCGCGCCAATTAGAATTTCCGCCGAAAGTTCCGGTCTGAGATTCGCCGGGTTCGTAATCAACCGACCAGCTTCTGCCGTTGGCTTGAAATAAATACGGATTAGATTTGTGAAAACGGGAAAGCGAACGAATTCCGAAATCGGAAAGAAACTCGTTTTCGGCAAGCATATAACGCAAAATCCGTCTCAGACGTTCCTTTGTAACCAAAGACAAAATACGACGATTGTCTCTTCCTTCTTCCTGCATACAGGAAATTTGATCGGTTAAATCAGGACGATTCTTTAAAAACCATTCGGTTCTTTTCTTAAATTCGGGAAGGTCTTCCAACCAGTCCGCCTCAAGAGTTTCAACCGCAAAAAGTGGAATCAACCCGACCATCGAACGCACTTTTATCGGTATATTACGCCGGTCTTTAAAATGCAAAACGTCATAATAAAACCCGTCTCGTTCGTTCCATAATTCGGTGTCCTCGGAACCGATGTTGTTCATTGCGTCGGAAATCCGAACGAAATGTTCAAAAAATTTACTCGCTACATCCTCATAAGCCTTATTATCTTTTGCCAGTTCCAGAGCGATACCGAGCATATTTAAACAATACATAGCCATCCAAGAAGTCCCATCCGATTGTTCGAGATGTCCGCCCGTCGGCAAATCCGAACTTCGATCAAAAACTCCTATGTTATCGAGTCCTAAAAATCCGCCTTCAAACACATTATTTCCTTCATAATCTTTCCTGTTTACCCACCAAGTAAAATTTAGTAATAGTTTGTGAAATATCTTTTCGAGAAATTCGCGGTCGGCAATACCATTGTTTTTAGCTTCAATTTTATAGATACGAAAAGCCGCCCAAGCGTGAACGGGCGGATTAACGTCGGAAAAATTCCATTCATAAGCCGGAATCTGCCCGTTTGGATGCATATACCACTCGCGTAAAAGTAAGATTAATTGACGTTTAGCGAAATCGGGATCAAGCAAAGCAAGAGTTATACAATGAAAAGCCGTATCCCACGCCGCATACCAAGGATATTCCCATTTATCGGGCATCGCCAAAACTTCGTCGTTATAGAGATGCTTCCAATCACTATTTCTGCCGTCTAAACGTTCCTTCGGCGGCGGCGGAAAATCTTCATCACCTTCAAGCCAGTTTTTGACGACGTAATGATAATATTGTTTTGACCAAAGCATACCGGAAAGTGATTGGCGCATAACATTTTCCGCATCTGCGCTTAAATTCTCCGGTATTATTTCCGCGTAAAAATCGTCAGCTTCAATAATTCTGCGCTCGAATACTTTTTCACAATCATTGATAAATGTTTTTTCGTTAGGATTTTGTTTTTCGTTGAGTTCTGCATCTTTTTCGGAAAATTTCAAGTAAATAGTTTGTTTTTCGCCCGGTTGAATATTAAAAGTATAATGCGCGGCAGCCTTAGTGCCTGTATTTTCTTTATTTACAGCATCTTTTTTACCGTGAACTATAAAGTCATTGATTCCATCTTTAGTGAACTTTACTTCGTTTTCAGCACCATATAATTTATTAAAGTTTGTATCATTTTCAGTAAATAACACCTCAGAGCAACCGACACAAAAAAGCTGATAATCTCCGCGTTTTTCTTCGGATAATTCTATGACCGGAACATTATCGAATTCAATGTCGCTTAGTTTTAATGATGGTTTTTCAACTTCTTCATACCAAGACCAGCGATTTCTAAACCAAACAGTCGGTAAAATATGAAGCGGAGCAGCAGCTTTTCCTCGATTATGAGCGGTAATTTTTATCCGAATATCCTTTGCATCGGCTTTTGCATATTCGATAAAAATATCGAAATACGCGTCATCATCAAAAACTTTCGTGTCATATAATTCAAATTCCGGCTGACTTTTATCACGTCCGGCATTTTCATTTTTAAGATTTTCATAAGGAAATGCGGCGTGCGGATATTTATATAAATATTTCATATAAGAATGTGTCGGAGTATTATCCAGATAAAAGTAATACTCCTTGACATCCTCACCGTGGTTTCCCTGCGGACCGGAAAGACCGAACAGTCTTTCTTTTACAATTTCATCGTTTTCATTCCAAAAAGAGACGGCAAAACAAATTCTCTGACGACGATCGCAAATTCCGGCAATTCCGTCTTCATTCCAACGATAGGCTTTAGAAACCGCTTCTTCAAAAGGAAAATAGTCCCAAGCGGAACCGTCGGCTGAATAATCCTCTCGCACAGTCCCCCACGCTCTTTCACTGATATAACATCCCCAAAGTTTCCAGTCCGTTTCCCGTCTAAAAGCTTCCTTGAGCCGTTGTTTTTCAGGTGTCAATTTATTTTCTCCATAGTATTTTTATAAAGAATGACACAAAAAACTTGTTATCGTCCAATTGAATCAATAATGAAAACCGAATTTTCAAGAAGTAAAATCAAATGATAATCAGACTCAAATTGTAAATAAGTTTCTGTCTATTGACGTTATGAAGCCAAAAAGTGGACGTTTAAGGTTATTTTTGCTAAGTTTGGAGATACTATAGTTTGAAATCATTCCTTTTAGTGTTTTATCGGATTCAATTTGAAATAAATCATTTATTAAGAATTTCTAAAAGCATCAGCAATTTTTATGGAAAAAACTTCTACAAAATCAGAAAGCGGTAATTCCGATTTTACAAATGAAATAATTGAAGGTTACACCGCAAAAAAAAACAATAAAACTACAAATATTTCAGAAGAACGCTTAAATAATATTTTTGATGAAGCCGAAAATCTTTTGACACAGGGGTTTTCCAGTGCGGCAGTAGAATTATTAGAAAATACTCTTTCCAGACATAAGTTTACGCCCGACAGACGTGCAGATTTGATTTGTATATTGTCATATGCTCACGAAACAATCGGACAATATGAAAAATCTTTGAAAATTGTCTCCGAATATGAAAGCAGGGATTTTTTTGAAAAGTTAAATGAAACAAACAAAATAAAAATTAAGGTCAGATTTGCGATTGCCTTAAATAATAATTCCGAGTCGCTAAAGGCTTCAGCCATTCTACAAAAAATTCTTGAAATATCTAACGATCTCAATAGAAAAGACCTAATCGGTAATATTTATTTGGCTCTGGCAAAAGTTTACAGAAAACTTCACGAATTTACGATTGCTCGCGAATCGGCAGAAAAAGCACTGAAGTATCACAGGGAATTCGGCGACTGGCGCGGTATCGCGGAAAGTTACCAGTTGTCGGCTATGTGCTTTCAACAGGAAGGCGAATTGGAAAAGGCAGTCAGTAATCTTCAGCTTGCGATTAATATTATAGGTGAACGAACTGCCCCGTATTTGTTAGGAAAATTATATTCCGATATAGCCGGCACTTACTGGTTTTTACGTCAGCCGAAAGAAGGAATTAAATGTCTTGAAAAATCCATTGAATTTTTTGAAAAAACCGAGCATAAAATACAATCCGTTGCCGCATATAATAATCTCGGAATAAACCTGATGCTTTTGGGGGAATGGGAAAAAGCTGGGATCGTGATTCAAAAATCACTGGATTTGGCTAAACAAATCAATCACGCTCACATTGCCGGAATACTGGATTCTCTAGGGGAATTGAAGTTTCTTAAAGGAGATTTTAATGATGCTGAAAAACTTTTTAAGGAAGGTGTTAAAGTTGCTGAAGAAAAGAAGAGTAAATGGAATAAAATACAGAACTTACGAAACTTAGCCAGAACTTATCTCGTTACAGGAGAAATTGATCTGGCAAAAGCATCGGTTAAGGAAACACTTGAACTTTGCGAATCAGGCGAACAAGTTATCGCTAATGCCGCCAGATTAGTTTTAGCAGAAGCTTTTCTCCTCGAACATAACATCAATAAATGTGAAGAAAATATTGATATAATTGAAGATACCGATCCGCACGATGATTTTTTTGTGTTGGGAAACATCCAGAGAATTCGCGGGAAAATTGCTTTAACTTTCGACAATAATGAATTAGCGGAGCATCATTTTCGTCGCGCATTGACTATTTTTGAAACCGGGGAAGACCTTTTTCAAACTGCATTTATTCATTATTTGATCGGGCGCACTATCGGTCTGAGAAAAAAGGAGGAAGCTTTAAAACATCTATTTGCCGCCAGCGAAACATTTCGTTCATTGGGTGTCATTAACTTATTTGAAAAAACGGAAGGATTAATTTTAGAGATTAGAAATTCAAAATCTCAATTACAAAACGAGCAAAAAATTGAAAAAACCAATAATGCCGGATCGCAGCTTTTAATGCTGAGACTTGCTGAGGCGACAGCATCGAGAGAATTGCTTTTTCGTGAACTGATCGCAGTTCTGCAGCAGGAAAGCCGAGCCAAGCGCATAATTTTGGCAGAATTTAATGATGAAAAAAATCTATATCCATTTATAAGTCACGGTTTTATTCCGGCTGAAAGTATGGATATAACTGAAAAACTCAATTACGCCTTGAATAAAAATAAAATTGAGGACTTTTCTATTCAAAAAAACATAAAAGTCATCGAATTGAAAACTCCAAACTCACCGACTGCATTTTTGATGATTTATCCTGCAAGTGGTGCCGTATTAAATGATTATGGAAAATTATCACCCCTGCTTCGGGTAGTCCAGCTCGGAATGGACGTATGTGCTTTAAGAAATAGAGATAATTCCTATACATCGAATGAAGATGAAGAAGATTTGAGTCCTTTTACTTCACAAAGTCTGATGCCCGGATTTATTCATTCATCTCCGGCGATGACTTCACTGGTTGAAGAAGTTTATAAGATACGTTCATCTGATGTAACCGTACTCGTAACGGGAGAATCCGGGACCGGAAAAGAACTAGTTTCCAGAGCAATTCATACTGTCTCCAACCGTAAAGATAAAGTCTTTGTTCCGTTTAATTGCACAGCAGTTCCTAAAGAACTAACTGAAGGACATTTGTTCGGTTACAGGAGAGGCGCATTCACAGGAGCCGTTTCGGATTCTCCGGGATTGATAAAAGCCGCAGACGGCGGAACACTATTTTTAGATGAGATAGGTGATTTGGCTTTGGATATACAGCCGAAACTTTTGAGATTTTTACAGGAAGGTGAAATTCAGCCGATCGGGGAGAAATCAGCCTTGAAAGTTGATGTGAGAATCATTGCAGCAACGAATATGTTGTTGGAAAAAAAAGTTGAGGACGGAACCTTTCGTGAAGATTTATATTACCGACTTAATGTAATTCGACTTAGGGTTCCGCCTTTGCGGGAAAGACGTTCGGAAGTTCCGCCGATGGTTAATTATTATATAAATCATTATTCGACGAGATTCGGAAAAAAAGATGTAACCATTACCCCGCAGGCGATGGATTTGTTAATGGTTGGAGATTGGGATGGAAATGTACGGCAATTATGTAATGAAGTTCAGAGATTAGTCGCCCGCGCAGTTGACGGAGAAGTAATTACCCCGGAACATCTGTCAGCCGAACTGCTCAAAAAGGCACTGCCGACCGCAGGTATCACTGATAATCAAAATGTCAGATCAATAACCTCGTATGCCGGTTCGTTTTTCGGTGTCGGAAAGCAAGGTTTCACGATTGAAGAAGCTGTCAGCGAATTGGAAACACAGATGATTGTGGACGCACTTCGCAGACACGACTGGAATATTTCGAGAACGGCGAAAGAACTGGGACTTACGCGGCGCGGTTTATATATGAAAATCGAGCGGTATGGAATCGAAAAAGCCGCCTGATGTTTTAGAGAATATACTTTTATTTTCTTATATTAGATTTTACCGAATCGAATACTTCTTTCAAGGCTCTTAAAATATCCTTTCGTGAATATGTTTCCGTATCATTAAAGATGAGTTCAACCGTAAATTCTTTGTTTTCAGCTTCATATTTAAAATTATTTTGATTTAAAGAAAAAGTCTCATTTTCGGTAGATTCTGATTGAGTTTTACTGACTTTAGATTCTGATTTTTGCGGGCGAACCAATTCTTGAACTTTTTTGACAGACAAATTTTTACCTGAAATTTTGTCCAGAAAAAAGTGCATCGCCTCTTCATCGAATTGTCTGGCGATTTCTAAAAGAGTTGATTTTGTATTTATATCAAATTTCCGGCATTTTTTTCTGATTTCATCCGGCAGCCCTGCAATTGTCAAAGTTTCCGTAACAGTCGAACGGCTTTTACCGAGTTTTTTGGCAATTTGTTCGTGAGTATAATTATATTTTTCGCTGAGTGCCGCCAAACCGTCGGCTTCTTCCCAGACGGTCAGATCTTTACGCTGCATATTTTCGATTAAGGCGACTTCGGCAATTTCTACATCGTCGAAATCAAACTCAATACAAGGCACTTCACGTAAACCGGCAAGATTTGCCGCACGCCACCGGCGTTCGCCGGCGATAATCATATAAGTTCCGTTATTCAAAGGTTTAACAAGTAACGGTTCAAGTATTCCTTTTTCTTTTATAGACGCGGTTAATTCACTTAAATCGCCGATTTCGACGCGCGGTTGATCGGGATTCGGTTCGATTTTATTAATCGGGATGACTTTTCCGATTGAACGATTCGAGCGAGCAAGTTCTTCGACGTAATGCGAATCGTGACGCATCGTTAAATTTCCGGGCAGACCTCTTTTTTTAACCACGCTTTAAAACCTCCTTCGATAATTTCTGATATTCCGTCGCGCCGGAAGATTTCGGGGCGTATTGAAAAATTGTTTCCTTGTGAGCCGGAGATTCTTCGAGTCTGACGCTTCTGGTAATAATCGTCTTAAAAGCTTTTTCGCCGAAAACATTCCTGATATGACTTTCGACATCTTTTGAAAGCGTCGTCCGTTTGTCAAAAAGCGTAACTAAAACGCCCAAAATCTCCAAATCGGGATTCGGACGGGAGCGAACTTTTTCGATGGTTTCCAAAAGATCATCCGTGCCTTCGAGCGCAAAATAAGATGATTGTATCGGAATCAAGACGTGAGTTGCGGCGACAAGTGCATTTACCGTTAAAAGTCCGAGCGTCGGCGGAGTATCCAAAAAAATAATATCGTAATTTTTACGAATTTGTTCGAGACGATCACGCAGTCTGAAAATTGCATCGAAGTCTCCCGCCAGACGCGGTTCCAGTTTGGCGAGGTTAATTTTCGACGGAATCAGATCCAGATTTTTAATCGCCGTCTGATAGACCAGGTCATCGGCATTTTGGTTCAAATCGGTAAATAATTCAAAGGCACCGCCGTCTATGATTTCCGGTGATATAAACGAAAGCGAACTGTTGCCCTGCGGGTCAAGATCAATCAAGAGAACCTTTTTTTTCAATTTGGCGCACGCCGCCGAAAGGTTAATGGCGGTGGTCGTCTTACCAACGCCCCCCTTTTGGTTTGCTATTACAATAATCATTTTTTTTGTTTTCTACTCGATAATATCAGCCCAATCATCATTTGTCGTTTCCGTTTCATCAAATGTGGTTTCGGCTTGGAGAGTAGTAGCGGAGGAAATATCCAAAACTTTTTGTTCGACAAAGATCGGACAGTCGAGTCTGAGCGCAAGTGCGATCGCATCTGACGGACGAGCATCGAGAGTCATAATTTGTTCGCTCTCTGTTTTCAATTCGATTAGAGCATAAAATGTGTTTTCGCGCAGATCATTTATAATAATTCTGGAAACTGTCAAATTGCTTTCGATGATTAAATTTCTTATCAGATCGTGAGTCATCGGACGCTGCGGAACGATTTTTTCAATTTCGAGAGCGATGGCGTTTGCTTCAAACGCACCGACCCAAATCGGCAAAACCGTCTCCGAGTCATTACTTTTTAACACCACAATCGGTGTATTACTGTTCGGATCCATTATTAAAGCACCAATTTTTACTTCGATTAACATAATTTCAGATAAAATTTCTAGACTATTTTACAAATTAAACTTTTTTACGCGGCGACACCAAACAAAGAATTCAATTTACTTTCGATAATTTTAACCGGAACAATTTCTCCCATAGATATTTTCTTATCAGCTTTAAAGTTGACAACTTTGTGACAGGATGTATGACCTGAAAATTCAGACGAATTTTTAACTGACATTTTCTCGGTTAATACCTTAACAGTTCGATTAATGTAGCTATTATAATTCTTCTGTTGATTGTTCTTTTGCAAGTTGTCCAATTGTATAAATCTATCCTTTTTTTCTTCAAGTGACACATTATCTTGCAAATCGTAAGCGGGAGTTCCCGGACGCGGCGAATATTTGAAAACATACGCGCCGTCGTATTGACAATAATTTACCAAATCCAGACTCTTTTGAAAATCTTCCGCAGTTTCGCCCGGAAATCCGATGATTATATCGGTGGTTATCGAAATTTGCCGGGCGGAATTTTTAATTACATCAATCCTCGTCTTGTAATTTTCGATAGTATGTCCGCGTCGCATCGCTCTTAAAATTTTGTCGCTCCCTGATTGAACCGGTAAATGCACCCAATTACAGAGATTTTCATATTCATTGATAGCCGCAACAATATCGGGATGAAAATCTCTCGGAAATGAAGTCGTAAATTTAACTCTTTCGATACCGGTATTTGCCACAGCGCGCAATAATTTAGAAAAAGGTGTCGCGCCGGGATAGTTTTCAAGTCCGTCATTTATCTTCGGTCTGTAACTGTTGACGTTTTGACCGATCAGATGAACTTCCTTCACGCCTTCGTCTTGTAATTTGTTTACCTGCCTGATAATTTCAACGGCGGGAAGACTGTTTTCTCTCCCGCGCGAAAAAGGAACTATACAATATGTGCAGAATTTATTACAACCTTCGATGATCGGAAGGAAAGCGACAAATTCCGAAGATCTTTGATTTTCTCTGACAGACCAATCATAATCGAATTCTCGTTCGCCGAGATCAAAAATTTTATTACGATCCGAAAAGGATTTTTCAATAATTTCATTAATACGCCCGACAGCGCGCGTGCCGAGAACAAAGTCTATATTTTCGGAACGGTCAAAAAGATTTTCACCCTCGAGTTGAGCGACGCATCCGAGAACTCCGACGATGGGTTTCTTAATTTTATCGTGACAGACCTGACCGACTCTGGAAAACAATTTATGCTCTGCTTTTTCGCGCACCGAACAGGTATTAAACAAGACCACATCGGCGTTATTTTCATCGCCGGTAATCTGAAAGCCGCCGTCGCCTAATTTCGTTAAGACGCGCTCGGTGTCCGAAACGTTCATTTGACACCCGAAAGTTTCGATATAAACTTTTTTCATAGACAGTTGTAAAAAATTGCTAAAACGAGATTATGGAAACGAACAAATTACAATTTAAATCAGAAGATTTCGTCCATCTGCATCTGCATACAGATTATAGCCTTTTAGAGAGCGCAATCCAACTCAAACCGCTCGTAAAAACTTTGAGTGAATTTGAGATGAAGGCGTGCGCGATAACCGATTACGGCAATATGTACGGCGCGGTTTCATTTTATAATTCGCTGAGATATGCGGGAATAAAACCTCTTCTGGGGTGTGAATTTTATTTGACTTTCGATAGCCGGTTTGACCAGACTACATCGCTCAAAGCAGGAGAAAAGCCGTATTATAAATTAGTTTTACTGGCGCGAAACAACACCGGTTTTCAAAATTTGGTGTATTTATCGTCGAAAGCATTCACGGAAGGATTTTTTAATAAACCCCGGATAGACGTTGATCTATTGAGCCTTTACGGAGACGGATTGATAGGTTTGTCGAGCGGTTTTGACGGCGCGATCTGGCACTTTTTGCAAAATGGTGATGAAAAAAGAGCGTCTGATAACGCAAAACTGTTTGAAGATATTTTAGGGAAAAATAATTTTTACGTGGAAATTCAAGATCACGGTTTGGAGTCGGAAAAAAAGATTCATAAAAACATCGTCGGTTTTTCAAATAAAAATGAACTACCGTTGGTTGCAACCAATGACGCTCACTATCTGACTGAAAGCGATGCCAAAGCCCACGAAATTTTAATGTGTCTCGGTGAAGGGAAAACGATCAACGATCACTCACGCAGGGTTTTCGGCAGTGACAAATATTATGTGCGTGATGCCAGTGAAATGTGGCGGCTTTTCGGCAGGGAATTGCCGGATGCTCTAACAAACACTTTAAAAATTGCTGAAATCTGCAGTGTCGAATTGGCGATGGACGATAACCTTGCACTGCCGGCTTATCCGATTCCGACAGAATCTGCTTGTTCGACGATTGACGAATATTTTGAAAAAGTCGTGATGGACGGTTTTGAAGAAAGAAAAAAACAGACTTGGGACGGACAGATCGAAACCGGAAGTTTGAAATACTCTCTGGATGATTACCGAGAACGTATAAAAAAAGAAATCTTGACGATTCGTCAGATGGGATTTCCGGGATATTTTCTGATCGTCTGGGATTTTATAAAATACGCTATCGAAAAGGATATTCCGGTCGGACCCGGTCGCGGTTCGGCAGCCGGATCGCTGGTCGCATATTGTCTGGGAATAACGGACATCGATCCGATCCAGTATGACCTTCTTTTTGAACGCTTCTTAAATCCGGAACGGGTTTCGATGCCTGATATAGATATAGATTTCTGCGTTCGCGGGCGCGGAGATGTTATAAATCACGTGACGGAAGTTTACGGGCGTGAATCGGTCTGCCAGATCATAACTTTCGGAACGATGGCATCAAAGGCGGCGATTAAAGATGTCGGTCGCGTATTACAGATGCCGCTCGGTGAAGTCGAGAAAATAGCGAAATTAATACCGCCGCCCGTGCGTGGTCGTAATATAAGTATCTCTCAGGCTCTCGAACAAGTTACAGAATTGAAAAAATTATCTGAAAAGGAGCCGAAGATCGGTGAACTGATTGATTTGGCTTTACGGCTCGAAGGATGTTCACGACACACATCGGTTCATGCCGCAGGAGTCGTAATCTCTCCGAAACCACTTCACGAAATCGTTCCGGTCGCGCTCTCGTCAAAAAATGAATTGACCAGCCAGTATACGATGGGCGACCTCGAAAAAGTCGGAATGCTTAAGATGGATTTTCTTGCTTTAACTACCTTAACCATCATAAGCGAGTGTTTAAAAAGCATTAAGCAGAAGACGAACGACCAAATTGACTGGACAAAAATATCGCTGGAAGACGAGCCGACGATGAAACTTTTCGGTGAAGGGAGAACCGAGGCAATTTTTCAATTTGAATCGAGCGGTATGCAGGAAATCTGCCGCCGCTTAAAACCAAAAGAACTGGAAGACTTAGCCGCTTTAAACGCACTGTATCGTCCGGGACCTCTCGACGGCGGAATGGTTGACGATTTTATCGCACGTCATCGCGGTGAAAAAAAAGTTGAGTATATCGTCCCGCAAATGGAGGGTATTTTAAAGAACACATACGGAATTTTAGTCTATCAGGAACAGATTATGCAGTTGGCTCAGATTCTCGCCGGATATACGCTCGGCGAAGCGGATATGATGCGCCGGGCGATGGGCAAAAAGAAACGTGAGGAAATGCAGCTTCACGAAGAAAAATTCGTAGGCGGAGCTGTCGGAAAAGGCATAAATCGTAAAAAAGCCGAAGATATTTTTCATCTGATGGCGCAGTTTGCCGATTATGGTTTTAACCGCAGTCACAGTGTGGCATATGCGTATCTGGCTTTTCAGACGGCTTATCTGAAAGCGCATTTTCCGACGTTTTTTTATGCGGCGGTTTTATCAAACGAATCGCAGGATTCGGCTAAAATTTATAAATATTCGAGCGAAATGCAGTTGGGCGGTTTGAAACTTTCCCCGCCTGATATAAACCAGTGCGGAGTCGGTTTCACGCCGGCTGATAAATCTGTCAGATTCGGTCTGAGCGCGATCAAAGGGATTGGCGAGACGAGCGTCAAATCTATTATCGAAGCCCGTAAGGATGGCGATTTTACGTCCGTTTTCGATCTCACGGGTCGCCTGTCACAAGGCGTTCTCAACAGGCGCGGGTTGGAAAGTTTGATCGCCGCCGGAGCATTCGATTCATTAAATGCCGAAAATGTTTCGATCAGACGTTGGCGGGCGCAATTATATAATTCGGTAGAAAAGGCTCTGACTCACGGAAATCGCGTCTGGAGTGACCGTGTGCGCGGTCAGAGCGGTCTGTTCGGCGTAGAGACGGCGACGGATAACTTTGCGGCACTGGATTCCGATGATTCCGCCGTGTGGAGTCAGACGGAATTATGTAATTTGGAAAAATCTTCCGTCGGATTTTATTTGTCCGTTCATCCGTTGGACGCTTATTCTAAAATTTTATCGGATTTGAAGATAAAAAATATTGCCGATTACGACGACCTGAAGCCGGGTGATATGATAAGCATCGCCGGCGTTGTTTCCGATTTTGCGGCGCGGCACAGCAAGAAGGGAAATCTGTTTTGTATGTTCAAACTGGAAGATCAGTCAAAGAGTGTAAAATGTCTGGGCTGGTCTGAATTTTATGAAAAACATCGTGAATGTCTGAGAAATGACGAGATTTTGGTCGTCGGCGGCAAGATTGAAGCGAATGAAGGACAGGAAATAACTTTTATATGCGATGAAGCTAAAGCACTGGCAGACATCGTCCCGTTAAAAGCGAGAAAATTAAAGGTTGAAATTCCGAAGGAATTGACGAGCGATAAGTCTTTATCAGAACTTGTCGGGATTTTGGGGAAAGATCAGGGATTGTGTGAGGTCGAATTGATCTACAGATTAGATGATAATGTTCGCCTCAAAATACGTTCTGAACCGTTAAGAATTCAGGGAACTTCCCGTCTGCAAAATGATCTGGATCAACTCGGTTGTAATGTCGAGTGGGTTTTATAAAATTAAAGTTGATTGAAATAGTGTTTTAGGAATTAAAAAAAATTATTATAAAAATATGTCAAAAAAAATGACGGCTTTCGAGCGGGTGCAAAATGCGAGACATCCGAAAAGACCATATACATCGGACATTATCGAAAATATATTTGACGGTTTCGGGGAACTTCACGGTGATCGCCGGTTTTACGATGATTCGGCGTTGATTACCGGTTTTGCAAAATTTGACGGTATAGATGTCGCCGTTGTCGGGCATCAAAAAGGTCGTGATACAAATCAGCGTAGAATCAGGAATTTCGGAATGCCGAAACCTGAAGGTTATCGGAAAGCTCTGAGAATTATGAAATTGGCGGAAAAGTTCAAGCGTCCGATAATCACATTTGTAGATACGCCGGGAGCTTTTCCGGGCGTAGATGCAGAGGAACGCGGACAGGCGGAAGCGATCGCTCTTAATCTGCGTGAGATGGCGAGTCTGCGTGTGCCGACGATCGTAGTAATTATCGGCGAGGGCGGTTCCGGCGGGGCGTTGGCGATCGGTATCGGTGATCGAATTTTGATGTTGGAAAATGCCGTCTATTCCGTGATTTCGCCCGAAGGCTGTGCGGCGATTTTGTGGAAAGATGCGGCTCGCGCCGATACGGCGGCGGCTTGCTTAAAATTGACCGCCGAGGAATTGTTTTCGCTAAACTTGATTGATGAAATAGTAAAGGAAAAGCAAATCTGGGAGTTTGAAAATTCTGCGGATAAAAGCGAGCCGGATCCCGTAACGAAAAATTTAAAATCGGTTTTGAAAAAGAATTTACTTGAATTAATTTCTGAAGATCAGTCGGACAGATTGGAGAAAAGGCATCAAAAATTCAGAATGATGGGAAAATGGCTGTAATAATCAAAATGTTAAAAATTTGATAATGTGTTAATCATCCTGTATAAATAATTGATTGTATATAAAATTTTTATCGGACGGATACATTGATATGAATGAATTGATATAAAAGATGTGAAAAGATAGTTTTATGGGAGAAAAAAATGCGTTCCTTAAAAGGGAATATCGTCGTCGCCGGGGGCGTTGGTTCGGTTGTTTTCAAAGTTGTCATTTGCTGAACCAGAATTAGAATCCGAATAATCGCTTTCACTACCGGAAGAACCGGAAAATCCTTCGTCATTTCCGCGACTATCTATGAACTGCATTTCTGTGGCGGTTACTTCGAGAGTATATCTTTTTTGATTGTCTTTATCCGTCCATTCATCAACGTTCAAACGTCCCTCGATATAGACGGGTCTTCCTTTGGTCAAGTATTTGGATGCGGCTTCTGCCTGATTTCTCCAGAGCGTAACCCGGAACCATGTAGTAATATCCTGAAAATCACCGTTTTTATCACGGCGTTTTTCACTGGTTGCGACCGATAAATTGCAGACCGCAATATTCTGCGGCGTGTATCGAAGTTCGGGATCACGCCCTAAATTTCCGACTATGATTATTTTATTGAATGACATAATTTTTCTCGTTGTTTTTAGTTATCGTAAATGAATTTAAGCAAACTTTTTCGGATAATACTCTCATCCGACAAGTGCGGTCAAGTTTTATACCGATAGATTATTTTATGTTTGATTTGGTAAAATCCAAAATTGTTATCTCAATATTTTTTTTCTTTTTTCTTCTTCTTCCTAATGCTTACTGTCAGGAAAAAAATGAACAATTTGAAAATCCCTCCCAAAATTTTTCCGGAAAACCGAAAACCATTGTTTTGAAACCTGATAAGAGAATAAAATCTGTTTATGCGTCTGATAATGAAAATAAATTGTTTATTTCAGAAGTTGGAGGAATCTTATATTCATTCGATGGTGACACCTTTGAACAACTGTGGATGACTGATTTCGGTGGTAGATTTGTTTCCGAGATCGCCGAAAGTAAAGACTTGATATATTTTGTTACTTCCAAATCAGATACAAATAGCATCGGGGTTTTAGATAATAATTCTGTCAGCGATACAGAAAATGGTGCGGTAGATAATTCAGATATATCTAATCGAAATGATGTATCTGAATTGTGGGCGGTAGATAAAAAATCGGGTATTACCATCAATAAAATTTATATTTCCGGGGAAAGAGATTTTTATTTATTTCCTGATAAAAATTATTTATATATAGTGAGTGATCTGTTTGTATCGGTCTATAATTTTGATTTGAGTCGGAGCGTTAGTAAATATCCAATTAGTGAAAATCTGTCCGCTAAACCATTATTTGATGTAAAAACAGGACTCTTTTTGTTTTTGTATAAAGATAAAGTTTTAAGAGTTTCTCTAAATAAAGATAAATTTGAGGAAAGTAAATTTGTTCTAAAACCAAAAAAAACGAAAGCCTTTAATTCAATTGTCTTGACTGATAAGTTTTATATAGTCGGAGACTCGATCGGTAACTTATATGCCATAAATAACATTGACGGGAACATTATCTGGAAATTTAGAGCCGGTGGAAAACTGACGGATATTAAAATCTTCGGAGATAGAATAATAGTTTCTTCAAATGATAATTTTATTTACTGTATGGATATTTCAAGTGGAAAGCGCATATGGAAGAAACGTCTGTCGGGAAGAATTTCGAGCGTTATCAAATTGACGGAAGAAGATTTCTTTATTAAATCTTTATATTCGACGGAATTTTATCTGGTAGATGTTCACACAGGTATTATTACAGAAAAATATATAAATGCCCGTTTAGAAAATGAACAGGAAGAAAATCACTTCGATTTCCAAATAAAATCTTCAAAGCGTCTGATAATAATCCAGAACAATAACTCAATAGACATTTACAAAAAAAATCAACATAATTTAAATACAGAGCGGTGAAACAAAAACTTCCGCAGACGGTTTTTTACAAAATATGCTTACAAAAGAATTAGAAATAATACTGAGCGATTCGGTTGATGTTGCGGTTAAATTTAAGAACGAATTCGTTACAGTCGAACATCTTCTGTATACATTGCTGAGGGATAGCTTCGTTAAAGAGGTAATTATAAACTGTGCAGGAGACCCGGAGTTTATGGTCGCCGAATTAGTTAATTATTTTCGCACTTCACTGGAGATTGTACCGGAAACAATTCACCTGATGCCCGATCTGACGGATTCATTTCAGACAATAATTCATAACACGATCCTGCAGGCAGAGGGAAGCGGACAAAAAACAATCAACGGCGGAAATGTTCTAATTTCTATATATCAGCTAAACGACACCTACGCCGTATATCTTCTCCAACAGCAGGGAATTTCAAGATTGGATATTCTGAACTATGTTTCCCACGGGATTTCAAAACTTAGTGATGATTTAATTTCAGATGGCGAACGTGAGTTTTCCGACGAATTCGACGAACAGACAACACAAAATAGAAAGGATACTCTTGAATCTTTTACCGTCGAATTAGTACAAAGAGCTAAAGAAGGTAAAATTGATCCTATTATCGGACGCGAAAATGAAATAGAGAGAACCATCCAGATTTTATGTCGTCGTAAAAAAAACAACCCTCTGTATGTCGGCGAACCGGGTGTCGGGAAGACGGCACTGGCAGAAGGTTTGGCGTTAAAAATATCAAACGGCGAAGTGCCTGACGTAATTGCGGACGCGGAGATATACGCTCTGGATATGGGTGCTGTTTTAGCCGGAACACGTTATCGCGGAGATTTTGAGCAAAGATTCAAAAGTATTATAAAAGAATTGGGTAAAAAGAAAAACGCCATATTATTTATTGATGAAATTCATACTATCGTCGGAGCCGGAGCCGTCTCCGGCGGAGCGATGGATGCCTCGAATATTCTAAAACCCGCGCTTGCTGCGGGAACTCTCCGTTGTATCGGTTCGACAACTTTCAGCGAATATAAAGCAGCTTTCGAACGCGACCGCGCGCTCGCCAGACGTTTTCAAAAGATAGAGATTCTCGAGCCGTCCGTCGAAGAAACATACGAAATTCTCAAGGGTTTACAGAAATATTATGAAAACCATCATCACGTCAGATATACCGACGAATCCCTGAAAACGGCTGCCGAACTCGCCGGGAAATATATAAACGACCGTCATCTGCCCGACAAAGCAATAGATGTTATTGATGAAGTCGGCGCAATGACGAAACTTTTGCCGGAAGACAGACGACCGGAAAAAATCAGCACACAGATGGTCGAGAACACCGTCGCAAAAATGGCAAAAATTCCTCCGAGGACGGTCATCGCAGATGAAAAGAGACAATTAAAGACACTCGCTTCAGACCTGAAAAATGTCATTTTCGGTCAGGATATTGCCATCGAAAAAATCGTCCAGTCCATACAAATTTCGAGAGCCGGTCTCGGAAACGACGCTAAACCAGTCGGGTCATTTTTGTTTTCCGGTCCGACAGGTGTCGGCAAAACCGAGCTATCAAAACAATTATCGGAAAATCTGGGGGTAGAATTTCTGCGCTTTGATATGAGCGAATACGCCGAGTCGCATACCGTCTCACGCTTGATCGGCGCACCTCCCGGTTACGTCGGATATGATCAGGGCGGTCTCTTAACCGAGGCAATTCTGCGAAATCCGCACTCGGTTTTAGTACTCGACGAAATTGAAAAAGCTCATCCGAACCTTTTCAATCTGCTATTGCAAGTTATGGATTCCGCAACGCTTACGGACAATAACGGAAAAAAAGCCGACTTTCGCAACGTAATTTTAATTATGACTACCAACGCCGGTGCGCGCGAACTTTCTTCCGGCGGCATCGGTTTTCAAAATTCCGCCGAAACAAAAGGCATCGCAAAAGGCGCGATCGAAAGAACCTTCACGCCGGAGTTTTTAAACAGACTCGATGCCCAAATCGCATTCAAGCCTTTAGATAACGTGGTTATTAAATCAATAGTCGGAAAATTTATAAAAGAACTGAACCTGCAATTACTCGAAAAAAGTGCCTCCGTAAAATTGTCCGACGATGCTGTCGAATGGTTGGCAAAGCGTGGTTTTGATAACAGATACGGAGCACGCCCGATGCAGAGATTGATTCAGGAGAGCATTAAAAAACCATTGGCACAAGAGATTTTATTCGGTAAATTATCTGACGGCGGAAACGTCTATGTCGTCATTAATGATGGCGAATTAGATTTTGAATTTCAAAAATAATACGAGCATAACATAATCTTTATTATCAGACGCAATAGATATTATGCTTTTTTATAACCAATAAGCGAATTGTCTGATAAACTAAAGTTGTTGTCTTCAATAAACTAAAGTTGTTGTCTTTCCCTGTATCCTGCTGAAACGGAAAAACTTATAATTTTTTCAGTATAATCTATCCTATGGAATATCAATTAGTTTGTTATAATTCTCAAATGATTTAAATGATTCACGTTCTTTTAATTCTGAATAATCAATCCAATAGTGAAAATTATAGTAGCTTACTCTCTTTTCTTTCAAAATTGGTTCAACTATCCAATAAGGAGTAAAACTTTTATTAAGATAAACCCAATTGAAGGAATAAGAATCACGTCTATGAAATCTGTTTGCTATTAGTATGCATTCAAAAAATGCCCAGGAACATTCAATAGCAAATATTCTCTTGAGAATTGATTCAGAAAAACCTAAATTAGGCGGTTGCCATTCTATATGCAACCTCCCAAAACCATACCCCTTGAATTTTTTAAAAAGTAAACTTGGATGGTCAAGTCCTTCAAAATACATTCGCCATAGTAAAAAGGCATTTGCAAACTCGCAGATCTTACCATCACGAGAGAGTGCGTATTTGTCCCACCAAAGATTCCGCCCAAAATTTTCAATACACTTTACGTGTTCAGCCAAACAAGTCTTTTTCAAGTGCCGACCAATTGATTTATAAATACCATATAAATCTTGATCCCACTCTTTACCAAATAAATCTGTTCTTGATTTATTCTCGTTAATAACCCTAAAAGGAATCTTTACATAAGAATTCCTAGAATCAGATATTTGATGCTTCAAAGCTTGATTAACTCTATCTGATGGATTAAAAGCATCTATCCAGTATCTGATAAGATTGGAAATTGTTTTATTCTTTCGTTCTAAAAAAAAAACTGAACTACCTGAATTATTTATATTCAACGTTCGCCCCAATGTTTCTCTTTTAACTCTATTTATTAGCCAATTCCCAATTAATTCAAGTATTTGATCTCTTTCCTTTACCACAGGTATCCGGTATCCAATTTTTAGCAAAGCCTGGTAAAAGACTTTACTGCATTTTGCACAACCATACGGTTTTTTTAAGGCATTATTGTTAAGTCGGTAAGATATTTCCTCCCCACAATTTGGACAACGAGTAAGAAATTCCTCCTTATGAAAGGGACAATTTTTAAGAAATAGAAGTTGAAACAATGAACTATGAAATCCTGCCTGTAAGCAACTTTTACAAAATCTTAAAACCGTACAACTATGAGATTGTCGCTCATTTTGCTTAATAAAAGTTTGTATTACTGATTCTTTTATAACTTGATCTTCGAGATTAGTAATTTGTGCAACCTTGAGTGGATCTAATCCACCAAAGTACCTTAAATCATCGCGTTCGTTCCATTTCCAGTGATTGGCTGTATCTATATGATCAGAATCCTTTCCAAATATACTTCGGACACTTGATGCGTTAGCAGCATTTAGTGAGGCAAATTTATGCAATATAGACCAGAGAGACTCATAGGGACTTACTAAATTTTTACGCCAACAATAATTTTTCGTATCTTCTAACCCCGAAATTTGATTAATATTCCCTTGTAGCCTTATTTCCATCCTTTTCTTCTGCCTCAATATATCCTGAACAACTTATTGCTTCCTTCCAAACTTTGATCGACAATTTTGGCTCTTTTTCGTGAAGCGTACTAAATTTTTTCATCACATATTCAACGGTTCTACAAAAATACTGCATTGGTATATTGAGATCTCCAACAAAACCATATGTCTCATGCGTTTGGGTAAATGCCTCCCACAAGTCTTCCGCAGAATCTGCCAACCGCCAACCGGAACTAAAAATTGATGGATAAAAATATTTCGTAAATGACCAACCGCTACCTGTTGGATGCTCCGAGTCCTCATCATACCCACTCAGACATACTGACACGTCGCTTATATTGGAAACGCCTTTAAATTCGTGCTGATGCACCATAAAACGTCCTATAATCTGTTTTTTATCAGCAAGCGAAAACGCAGAATACTGGTGCATTAACTCAGGTTGCCCAACTAAAAGGACGATAAGACTTATTCCCATATCGTCTAGTTCATTATGTATGTCAATTAACCACTTGTACTGCTGTTCGTGGAGTTTTTGAGCTTCATCCAAGAATAAAATTAGCCTGTCTTGTCCCGTATTATCGACTTTTTCAAATAAAAACTCCTTCAACCTATTTCTTTTTGCGCGACTATCTCCCTTTGAAAACAACGAATGACCTGATGCCCGAAGTAAATCTTCAAAAAAAGTCGCTTCAGATGGTTGTTTGTAATCTCTACAAGGACATGAAAATACAGGTATATTATTGTAAAGACCTGGCAGTGCCAGACATAAATACTTAATTGCTCTAGTCTTACCGTATCTAGGCTTACCATAAATCATCCCACCTGGAGCCCGATTATCGATCCACTGACAAACAGTATGTTGAAAGTTACTTATAACCTGAGTACCTAACAAGTAACGCGTTGTTTCAACCGGATGTCTTCCAGTAACTACAATTGGTCGTATGAATGATTGTGTCTGTCTGATATGATGCCCCCCTTAATAAGTAAAAGTCTTCAACCTTGGTAATATTTTTTTGGATTCCGCCTTAACTGAATTTTTCTTTTTCGACTTAGATTTCTTCCGCTCTGTAGAAATAGAGTGACTTTGTAATTCTTCATTCACATTAATGCTAAGGAGTTTTGCTTTTTGAGTTCGTTGTGCAGTCACTAACTTCCCTCTTGAAGACTTACTTTTAAGAGATTTTTTCCCTAAATAGTCTAAATATATTTGCACAGGATCGTCAGACTGAGTGTACCAAATAAGTTTCTTGTTTTTTAGATTAAGAATTTCTTTACGCATCGTGAGCGTATGAGGCGACCTACTCCAAGCTCCTTGTGCTGCCAAAACTCCAAATTCCGCACCATTTGGAAGAAATGCAGTTATCAAGCGGACATCGGATGGATCAATAATCAAGGTAATTTTTTTACCAATAAGGTCAGGACTACGTGCTAATACATCGTTGCGATACTTTCCACCTTCATAGTTGATATGTGGTGCTTTACCCGACGCTATTGAACCTCTGACTATTCGTGTAACCTTTATGTCCAATAATTTCAAATTACTGCGCTGATTTACTGGTATCTGTCTGGGCAGAATATTATTCGAGTTAATATAATACTCCAGAAGTTCAATTGGTGACCGATATCCTATTCCTGAGTGAGGCTCACCGTTATAATTTGCCAGCATAACTTCGGTTAATTCCTCAATATGTTCAAGTTCAATATCAAATTCAAGAGCTTTCTGTTCAGGATTATTACGTCTTGAATCTCTAGGATTCCCACCTGTAGTTGAAGGAAGGCGATGATACCCATTTTCCTCTAAAGTCTGAAAAAATCTTTCAATGAAAGGACGTCGTTCAGGCATACCAACCGGACCAGCATTTATCGCGCAATTAACAACCGAGGTTAACCTTTCTCTAACATCCCCCGCTAAATTAGCTTTAGCATTGTCATACGCTAATTCGTCCCATAATGCCCATTCCAATTCTTTGAAAACCCCAGAGGGGAAACCACCCCGTTCGGGATACTTAAGTGCTGGTATTGTCAGTGTTTTCTTTCGCCACGGGATAATTGCATTTTTGACACACAAAAGTACGTCATCTTTACTGTATTGATTATTAAAGCAGAAGTGATACCCAAGGACGGCACGGGTATAAATATCTATTATTACGAGGAGCCAAATTCTATCGACTACTTTTTTTATATATCCCCCCAAAATTGTGGGAATAGATATAGTGCAGAAAACATCCAACCTATGCGCATCAAATTCAACTCGTTGATAGGGACGGGTTACTTTATCTCTTTCGGATTCATTGTTTAGTTGAGTCTTTAAATTTCTTGCTACGTCCTTACCGTAGCGGACTCTAGTTCCACGTTCTTGTTCTTGTTTGAATAATTTTTTTAGGTACTTCCATAAGGCGACATAACCCAAATTTTTTACTGTAAATGGATAAGTGTCTGGTGCAATGCCCTCTTTTCGACATCTTTCAAGAAATCTTTTATGAATTGACTTGAACGGAATTTGCGACTCGTGAACAACTCCCTTTTCATAATTTTGTAAAAAAAGAGTATCAATGTATTCTTTAATATCAGGAATTCTATCAAAAAGTTTGGACATCTCTCCTGAATTCCCACCATGCTTAGATTTTTTCTTACTATTTGTTTCCGCTTTGCGCTCGTATTGTTTTTGCCTCGAATTTGAAATCAGTGCTCGAAAGCCCCAAATTCTCCCATCCTGGTGCATTGTAATACATCTCTTGACAAGTCTAATTAAACCTTGCTTTGTTACCCCTTTTTCTTTACAAATCTTTTCGACTGACACATCTGAAAGATAGTCAGAAATTGCCTCTTTTAAATTCTTGAATCGACTTGCTTGTTCATCGCTCAATTGGCTTGGATCAACCGTTGCCCAAGTTGACACATCCTTAATTTGAGGATCTAAGTTATTTCGGCTAAATCTCACCCTGTACCTAATCATTTTTCTTCTCCACAATTGATCTCAAATCCAAAGGCTTTTCTTTCAAATCACAGATTAGTTTGCCATTATATAATAACTCAAAAAGCGCAGTTCTAACAGTAAAAGACTCTAAATCAGAAAAAGTTTTTTCTATTTTTCCGATTGATAATTCTTTTTGATCTGATAACAATCGTAGAATTCTCTCAATAATTAAATCTTTCTGTTTGCTGTTTTCACCATCAATATGACGTAGAATTATCTTTAGATTAGATAAGTAAACTGAATTTGACCTAATATACTTTTCTGTGATGACTGAATATTTTTTATTGTTAAGTTCGCACCATTTTTGCTGTGCCTGTATCTGCCAATTAATTCTTGAGTTAGTCCCAAAATCTTTTAGTTCTTCCTCAAACTTTATCTCACGAAATTCTTCCAAGCCTGATTTCCACTGAATCCACATATCAAAGATACTGGTTACTGTACGGGTTGGAAGTTTAATCTTGATTTTCAAAGGTTGTTCACAAAAAAATAAGACTTCTGAATTAAATTCAATCAGAACCCAATGATCATACTCCAGATTACTGTATAAAGTAATGTTACGTTTAAGTTTAGAGCTATAAACTTCCCATCGGTTATTACCATAACGCGTTTGAGGTCCGCTATACACCGGTGAATTATATAGAGGCAAAAAATCACTCAATTCTTCATTGCTTTTTGAACACCCAGATTCATCTTTAGATCGAAAAATTGCCATAATCTACTCTCGAAAATATAAGTATTAGCAAATAATAATTAAACGATTTTTAACATATTTTTTGAAGTTTTACAAGCTAGTTATATAGTTCCTTAATTTATCTCTCAAAATTAAATTTTGTATTTTTTTCAGTTCATTTTTTTAACTATAATTTTTAATTAAGTTCAAAATGTTTACAATTGTAATTATTCGGTTGAGTTATTTGCAATTATAATTTTTATGGAATTATTGCTTTGTGAGTAGACCAACAAGTTTAATTAAGAAATATGTCTCAAGAATTACTTTCGTATTCAAATACTACAAAAAAAGTAATAAAGTTTAGAATTAGTTGAGGCGGGCTGATCTACTTTGCGGTAATTAGCAAAATATTAAAATCTAATAATAATAAACAACTGGCACAATGAATTTAAATAATTCAAACAATATATTTTTACCAGAACAAGTTCCACCTTTATTGACTCGCCATCTCCGCAATAAGCAGTTCGCAAATTTAATAGAGGAGCGAACGCGAAACTTTGTCGGTCGTCAATTCATTTTTGACGGGATTGATAAATTTATTGAGAATCCGGCTTTTCGGTCTGGCTATATTTTAATAAAGGGCGAACCAGGAATCGGTAAAACGGCATTAGTTGCGAAGCTGATTAAAGAGCGTAATTGGATTCATCACTTTAATATTAGGTCGCAGGGCATTACTTCAACGTCTGCTTTTGTCAGAAATGTTTGCGCCCAACTTATTATTTTATATAACCCAAGTTGCTAGTTATTGAACAAACGCTTTGTCAATCTGATAAGCAAATAAAAACAAAGCGATCTTCAATAAAAAGCCATTTAAATTTGTCGCGTGAATCTTTTTCGGAAACAACTTTGTTATTTCTCCAATCGTCGTTTCGATATATTTTCTGATCTGCGTTTTATACAGTTCCAACCACGGTTCGCGCCCGCGTGTGGAGTTTCTCCGACGCGGAACTTGCAGATCAATTTGCCCGCTTTCGTGCAAATAATCTTCCCATTCGTAGAAATTATATCCGCCATCGACAAAAAGCTGCGCCATCTCGGGCAGATCAAGCGCGAGTTCGGCGATGCCCTGCAAATCCGAAACGCTTCCCGGCATAATACAAAACTCCAGCGGAATGCCGTCGGTCGTTGCCATAATCTGCACTCGAACGCCGTAGAAATAGCGTCGTTTCGATGGCATCTTCCCGCGATAAAGTTCACCTTGCACGATCCGGCATCTGTTAATGCGAATGTTATCGCATACTGGCACGGGAAACGAATCAAGCACGTAGCGCGATTCCCAATGCAACTGCCCAGCGAACTGCGCCCAGTTTGTGAAATATCAGATGGATCAAATCAGCCAGCCGATTGACGCGACGCGAAAACCGCGACCGCGACAGAAGGCGTTTGACCAAGCCGAGCTGGTGCAAAACAAGACGCGAATGCTCGAAATTACCGCCAAAATGAAGCATCGCCGTAATAGCGATGGTCATTACTTCCGAGTCGGTAACTTCGACACGAATATCTTCTTTGTGACCGCTCGCCTTGAGAAAGTCATCAATAAAACAGTATATTGCAAGAGTGCTATCGCACATATAAAAGTCTTCTCCTGTAAAATTTTGTCAGCCAACAAAATTGTAGGAGGAGACTTTTCTTATTTCAAATATCGAGTGCCTTATAACTGGCAACTTGGGTTAAGTAGTCTGACTTTTCGTTAATAGCAGGTACTCTTTGTCTCGCTCGCCTAAATGCCGATCAAACGCGCCCACACTCTGCCATCAGAACGCAGTCTGACAAAACCGAAGTCCCGATATTCTCCTCACCCGATTTCCAGATTCTTTAATAATACTTTCCACCCGTCGAGTTCGATCATCAGATCACGCTACAAACGCAACGAATCGAGCGAGTCAATTTGAACTTTCGTCTGCACTTGAAAAGATTAAATCGCAGAACGATAGCATTCTCGAAGAGCAATGAAATGTACGCCGCAGTGATAAAATTATATGTTCATTATCACAATTTACGTCAGCATAAAATTTGAGGCATTACGCGGTCAGGATAATTTTTGTTGACTTGTTGTTATTCATTTGTTAATATGCGTGAAACTTTCACTTATTTTAAATTTAGTTTTACTAAATTAAAAGTTTTCTAAGATAAAAGTTACTGAAACGAATTTAATTTCCGAATTACGAAATTCTTGATCGATGTTTATGTAAAATCTTTTTTGAGATGGAAAACATTCCCAACAAATCTAAAAATATTGTTCTTAAAATTAATAGAGAACCAAAGCTAGGAAATGTCCCCTTGACAGTCATTGTCCTAATAATTTTGTTCTTGGGTATTTATCTTTACTTTTTTATAGATAAAACTGCAATAAATGAATTAGTTGATGTTCGATTAATTTTCGGACAAGTTTCAGTGATTATTGTTTTAGGGCTGACAATTACTTATTATTTTGCTTACCAATTCTTTAAACAAAGATCGTTTCTTTTTATTAGTGTAGGATGGTTTACAAATAGTGTATATTTAATCTCCGAATTCTTTTTTGTTGATAAATGCTCAATAGTTTCTGAGAGTTTCTGCGAATCTCATTCAACCAGTTCGTCTTGTTTATTCGATAGTAATTACTGCCTTAATTATTCATTAATGGTATTTTTGTTTTCGTTGATATCAACGATTTTCTTTTACTCAGCAGCAGTTCAAAAGTTTGAGGATAACGAAGACGAAATCTCAGAAGAATATTCAAATAAGAACAGTTCCAAATTTAAAAATTTGATTCTTTATTTAGAAAGAATTCACATAATTATATGGGCAGTAATATCTATACTTCCAATAATTATTTTGCTTATTTTTGATTTTTCACAACTTATCTCAAGTCCTTACACTTATATTTTTGCAATTGCGACAATTCCCGGTGTTTTGTTTACTAGTTATAGTTTGAGTTTACTAGGTCTCAAAATAAGTGATTTCGTATCTGAGATGACTAACAAGGATAAAGGAAGCAAAAAATTATTATCTCTAAAATTATTGCCATACACCTTTTTTCTATATGGAATTTTACAGTTTGTTTATCCATTTAAGCTGTTTTTGCAACAAACAGATACTCTGTTTGGCTTACCATTAAGTTTTGTCATAATGCCTTTTATTATTGCATTAATACTCAAATCAGCAAATATATGGGGAATGATGGGTTTAATGCTTAGGATAAATTATCCAAAATTTATTAAAACCAAATACGACCTTTTAAATACCCGAAGACTGCTTTATCAAAAAAGTAACTTAGCAGTTTTAGGATTAATATCAGCTAGTATTGAACATGACTTAAAAACTCCTTTAGCAAATCTACAAACTGACATAAAAACCATAAAAACAGCTTTTCCTAATAATAACCGGCTTAAAAAATATATTGAAAGACTAGAAAATGACCGATACAGGATATTTGCTACTGCTAGGATAATTCCATTCATTAGAGCATCACAAGATTATTTTGCAACCGATAAATTTATGGAAAAGATTTCAATTACCGAGGTAATTAATCTAGCCATTAGATCAGTTAAGATAGAAAATCGATTAAATACAGAAAAATTTTTTTTTAAGAATAAAAATAAGGATGTTTTTATCCGTGCTTTTCCACCGATGATTCAGCAGGTAATATCTAATATCTTTAAAAACAGTATAGAAGCAATAATAGAAAAAGGAGATAACAAAGGAGAAATTAAGATTGATATTCAAACTCTTGAGACTTTACCTCCTGAAGTAACTGAAGAAAATAAACATATTAATACAGGAGTTTACGAAACATGGATAAAAGTTAGCATTTCTGACGAGGGGTGCGGTATTTCGGAAGAAAATATAGGTAAGCTTACTACGACCTATAGTTCAAAGGATAAGCCGAACGGAGGTATCGGTTTATTTATTGCAAAAAGGTTGCTCAAAATTCACGATGCAGCAATTATTTTTAATAGTGTGCTAAATGAAGGAACAACCGTCTCATTATTCTTTCCTGAATGGGAAGCTTACAATAAAGCAGTAGAAAATAATTTAATTGGAAACGAAAAAAGCAAAACAGACCAAGATGAATTTGAAATTATTGATGTTGAAGAACTAGATTTCATACAAGAGATTGCAGACTTAAATAAACTTTTAGTGTTAGAAAATAGTAGAGATAATACAACGGAGGAGAACAAAAATGGCGGCACCGGCACCGGAAATGGTAGTGGAACCTAAAATCAAAATTGTACCTAAGAATGATTGGGTAAATATACTGCTTATTGATGACGATACAGGGTTTTTAGATAGAAACAAGGAATTATTTGAATTTAATAAAATGACAAAAGTTGATATTGTCAATTCTCCTGAAAATGCTATCAAGAAATTGAAAAGTTCAAAGCGGGGTTATGACGCAGTAGTAGTCGATATTAATTATGATAATTCTCTAATGTCTGGATATGATTTGATTGCTAACAACCGGAAATTATTCGGCAATGCAGAAATAATAGTTATCACAGGGACAGTAACAGGTAATGAAGATAAAAGGTTCGAGAGTTTAGGAATTGAAGTTATTGATAAAGGAGAGGATGATTGGCGGAGAAAAGTTTCTAACATCATTGAGAACTCCAAACAAATTAATATTGATCTTATAAAGAAACGTTTGGGCGGTATAGCAGATGTTGAATCGGAAAGCGATGAAAAAACTTCCGTATTGGATTCAGGAGTAAAAGATTTATTGATTGAATGGTTGGTAAACTTCTCGAATCCAGAAGAAAGTGTTTTTCTGATGGGAGGAGATTCTATGAATGCCTATGAACTTGCTGAACAGGTCGAAAATGAAACAGAAGATGGGCAAAGATTATTTAGTATGTTCATAGATGAGATGAGATATTGTTTGAAACTTTAGCTAGGTTAAATTGAATAAAAACATAAAATCAAAATAATGAAAAACGAAACCTTACCGAGAGTGATTTGTGCAACTTGTTATGATAAAAATGGTACTACGAAATTTATCAAAAATATTCTTGAAAAGTATCCGAATAAGGATTTTAAATTCATAGATTTAGAGGATAAACAAATTTCTTACAAAGAACTAATTGATTCTAAAAAGCTTAATAAGCCTGGTCTATTTATTTTTGGGGGACACGGAAGTGTTAATAAACTTCATGTCAAAGGAAATTTTGAAGAAGAAACATCCATTTTTTATTCAAAAAGCGACTTTGATCTTGGTCCTAGAATACTTGTAGCATTTGCTTGTTTGGCTGGAAAAGGATTAGGTGTTTCTTTTACTAAGGAAACAAATGGAGATTTTTTCGGATTCACAACAAAAATCTCATTTATTCAAAAATCAGAATATAAAGATTATTGGACAGAAATTTTTCACGAAATAATTGATGAAATTGATAAAAAAGAAACTGTGGATTCAAGCGTAATTCTAACAATAGAAAATATATATAATAAAATCTTGAAAAAATTCGATTCGGAAGAAGAAAGCGAATATGAATACGCTAGAATGATGCGAATGTTTTTGAGAGAACAATTAAAAGGTATCTATAGAGGAAATGAATTATGATGAATCGTGAAGACTTTGAAAATCTTTTGATAAAAATCGCTTCTTACGAAGACGATCCTAAAGTATCGAATGAAATTAATTCCGCTTTGAAAAGATTAAAACAAAATCCCGAAATCTTTAGCGGGAATCCGGACGGCGATTTCACTTATGAAGATCCTGTTTTGGCAAACGCAGTTTATTTCTTCAAACAAAGCGAGAGTATTCCGATTTTGACCGCTACTGGAGAAGAGAGTGAAAGAATTTCAATTCTAACCGCTAGTGCCGATAATATGGATGGATTGCTCCATAATGGTAGAATTATCGAATGGCTGTCGGCAGGATTAAGAGCTTATATTAATCACGGTGATGAAAGCTTTAACGATTTAGAAAATCGAATTCCCGATCATTCGATAAAAATCGAAACTAAAAATATTAGATTAGCCTTGGTTGGAGATGGCGGGTTTAATAGTCCAATTCAGCAAAAAGTTTTGAGTAAAGTACGGGAAATACACAAAGAAAACCCATTCGACTTTTTAATTCACCTTGGGGATATATATTTTGCTGGGGGGTACCAATCAGTGCTTGAACACTTCCTTGCTCCCTTTCAACAGGCAGGTCCTAAAGTGTTAACGCTTCTAGGAAATCACGAGCTTTATATGGGAGGAAAACCAGTTAGTGCAATGCTCGACGTTTTAAAACAACCGGGAAGATATTTTTCTATTGAAAACAGAGATTGGGTAATAGCTTGTTTGGATACAGCTTTGCCTGCAAAGAATTTTCTCCGTAATGAGGGAGAGTTAGATAAAGACCAACTAAGCTGGCTTGAGGAATTAGTTTGTAATACCGAAAAAAGAGTCATTCTACTGAGTCATCATTACATTGAGTCTAGTTGGGGCGGAATTTCACCTATACTAAAAAATCAAATTGAAACATTACTACCAAAAATTTTCTCTTGGTACTGGGGACACGAACATAGTTGTGTATTTTATAAAAAAGAAACAATTGGTTTTAACGGGGCTTGCATAGGTAACGGCTCATTTTTAGAAAAGTGGAAAAAACCAAAAGCTGAAAACAAATCTGAGTGGTATGCCAAAGGCAGATGCAAATGTATTAAAACGAAGAAACATTTTTGGGAACATGGGTTTTTGGAACTGGAATTAAATCCTACAAAGTTGGTTGAAACTTACCATCTGGAAAGTGAAACAAAAGAAAGAGCTATTAATGTTCGTTAACATGTATAAATTATTCTATCAGCGACTGCAAGAATTGTTGAGATTCAGACTTCTAGTTATAGATTGGATATTGAATTTTTTAGTTGTTGGTTAAGAGCAATTTAAACTGTCAAGTAAAGAAAATAATATAACTAAAGAAATTGAAACAGTTAATTTGTTAAGTAGGCAAAATATGTTACGCTTCTAATCTCATTTGATTTTGGCTTACTTTTTCAGTGCTTTTTTCTACTCGCTAATATTTCTGATCTACGAAATTCATTTAGGTAAAAAATGTAAAAGTTTAATTTCTGCCCCATTTATTGATCAAATTACTTAACAGACTGTCGTGTTTTTCTTCTATATAATTTTCTAAAACTACCTGAAAAACTATCTCGTAAAGTTTCGATTTATGTAGTTTGTTTCGCTTCTCCCTCGGAACCGACTGACGGGCATAGAATAAAATTCGCTCAATATCTTCTACAAGATCAACGGGTAAACGCAAATTTACTTGTTCTTTCTCTACATCAGATTTTTTCTTAATGCTTTTCGATTTCTTTCCCATAGACATTCAGACCAACCGGAAGCCAACGTGAGAATTACCGAATCATAAAGTTTCGGTGGCTGATTATTCTTTCATTAATTCCAGTATTTCCCTAAGTAAAGCACTCTCTTCGCCTTTTGAATTATATTCTTCGATAAGAATTCTAAATCCCGTTTCATAAAAGATGGATTTTGTTAATTTCCTGCGTTTTCCGATTGGCAGCCGCTTTTTCATATAATATAAAAGGTCGTCAATCTTTTCTTGAGTTTTCGGAGAAAGATAAAAACTTGTCAAAATTTTACTGCTCTCGGATTTGTCGGATTTATCCGCTTTTTTATCATTCATTACTTATGATCTATAATCATTCAAGATGCAGTTACCAATTGATGTATTTTATTAAAAACGATTGAAGATCCAAAGACTGCTTATTTGCTAGCTTACTAGCTTATCAACAAAAATATTCATTTTCCCGGTAATTTGCTCCCAATTAATTGATCTTTTTAAACTTAATAATTTTTTACCAGCTATGACGGTTCGATTTGGAATTGACAAATGAATGATGGGCTGAACAAATTTTTAATTTGTTATTCGGCACAAAGATCAGGTAACCAATTTCTACTACCAAATGATAACAATCATATCATTTTCTCAACTGGTATAAAACTAGCCGAATTCGCCTTAAAAATCTCATCAGGAGGAAAACTCTGATGGGAACCGGAAAAAGAGTCAGACCGGCAAGGTTGGCGGAGAAACTAAAGTTGATCCGGAAAAGTCTGAATTTAACAACGGAAGATTTTGTTACAAAGTTAAACTGTCCTTCAATTCCCTTACATCGGGCAAGTATTACTCAATATGAAAAAGGTCCTTGAGAACCGCCGCTTATAGTTTTGTTGCAATATGCCCGATTAGCCAATGTTTCCGTTGACATATTAATTGATGATGAAGTAGATTTATCTCAAGTTATGTCCGCTAAAAATAAATATCCGAATAAATATGAATAAATACCTTTATTTATCAATACTTAACTAAACCTTAAATTTTAGACAATTTTATATAGGAATAATAACTCTAATCATATCGGGGCGTATTCCGGTCAAATCATTTGTTGGTTTGACTTTATCTCTTTATATTCTTAAAATTTATGCTTAACTGTGTCCTTTTCTTATTACATTTTGTAATATTTCATAAATATGATTCTTCAAATAAGCAAATTATATTGATTATGTCGAAAAAATTGAAACAAGATGATCCCATTGTAGTTTACGATTTTTTCTCGGGTTGCGGAGGAACTAGTTCCGGACTGCGAAATGCCGGAATGGAGATAGCATTAGGACTGGATTTTGATAAGTATTCGTACAAAACATTTAAAAAAAATTTTCCCGAAGCCGAATTTATTTGCGAAGATATCAATAATATAAAAACAACCGATCTGGAAGATTATGTCGGAAAACCCGGTAGCCGGACTCGGAAAATACTTTTTACGGGATGCGCTCCGTGTCAGCCGTTCTCCGTTTTAAATCGGTGGAAAAAATCCGACTTGCCGACGGATGACAAACAGGAACTGGAGCGAAGAGAAAAGCGAGATAAAGAAAAAATAAAAAAGGAAAGACTGTTGCTGGAATTTATCAGATTCATCAGATATTATCTGCCGGATTTTATATTTGTCGAAAATGTTCCGGGTTTTCAAAAAATTTCCAATGAACACGCGCCGTTTGCCGAACTGCTGAAAGTATTGGATGAGTTGGGATATAAATACCCGAAACCCAAAATTATCGAGATGCACAAATACGGTGTTCCCCAAAGAAGAAGAAGAATCATTTTGATAGCCAGTCTTCTGGGGGAGATTGACTACCCCGAAGAAACCAATGACGGGAAAGACGTTCGATTCGCTACCGTTTTTGACAAAATAGGCGGTATAAACGCCCTTCCGAAAATTGAACAAGGTGAAACTCATCCTTTGATACCGAATCATCAATCAGCCGGATTGTCGTCCTTAAATTTGCAGAGAATTAAGGCAATTCCTATCGGCGGTAATCGCCTCTCATTGCCCGAAAACCTACAACTTGAGTGCCACAAAGGGAAAGACGCAACGCATACGGACGTTTACAGCCGATTATTCTGGCACGAACCGGCTACCGGACTTACGACAAGATGTACCAGTCTTTCAAACGGAAGATTCGGACATCCGGAAGAAGATCGGGCAATCAGCGCACGCGAAGCAGCAAGATTACAAACTTTCTCGGACAAATTCATCTTCGAAGGCGGACTGAATGCCGTTGCACGTCAAATCGGCAATGCCGTTCCGGTCTTACTTGCCGAGCGATTCGGGGAAAACTTCATTTCACATTTTCGGAATATCGAGCTAGAAAATATAGATGGCTAAATTTAAAACGCGAGCCAGAGCGATAGATATGCTCGGACGACAACAAATCGCCAACATATCTACCGCAATAAGCGAGCTTTTCAAAAATTCCTACGACGCATACGCCGACAACATAGAAGCCGACTATTTTCGTTACAACGATCTGTTCGTCCTCAGGGATGACGGAACAGGTATGTCCGAGAGTCAATTTACGGAGCGCTGGTTGGCGGTTGGAACCGAGAGCAAGTATATCGAAGACGGAAGCGGTGAGAATCCGCCTCCCGGCGGTAAAGAATTGCGGTTTATGATGGGTGAAAAAGGCATCGGAAGACTTGCCATTTCCACCATCGGTTCCCAAGTATTAGTACTCTCACGTTCCAAGGAAAACGATATTTACCTACCGACGGTCGCCGCCTTTCTGAATTGGAGAATTTTCGAGGCTCCCGGAATAGATTTGGATGAAATAGAAATACCCGTTATACCGTATCCCGAAGGAACCTTACCGACCGGAGAGGAGGTTTCCGTATTGGTTGAACTTTTTAGGGAAAATATCGAAAAATTGAAAAGTCGCATTCCGAAGGGACTTCGGAAACTCATCTTGGAGGATTTGGAGAAATTCGATTTCGACCCGAATGAAGCCGACGAATACTTGCGGAGTTTCGGTAACGAAAGAGACGATCCGAAATCAAATTTGTCGCTGTTGGGAAATAATACGGGAACGCATTTTTACATTCTTCCCGCCGCGACCCAACTCGGCAGCGAAATTGACGAAGATAAGGATGGCGACGGTGCGCCGCCTCTGATAAAAACCCTTGTCGGATTCACCAATACGATGAAACTTCCCGCCGAACCGGATGCGAAGCGAAAATCGTGGGAAAATGAGAAAAAAAGCACTTTTCCAAAGCCGTTGATACGAACGGCTTTCCGGGATCATACTTCAACGGATTTTTATAAGGACATAATAAATTCACAGAATTTTTTTACGCTTGATGACTTTGAACTTACGGATCATCTGGTGGAAGGAAAAATAGACGAGGATGGTAATTTTGAGGGAAAAATCAGAATTTATAACCAAGACCCAATAGATCACTTCGTAGAAAAACCGAAAGGTATTAAAGGCAAGATTAGATGCGGTTCATTTAACCTGAAATTCGGATACGTTCAGGGGGCGCAGAAGGATTCTTCGTTGTCCAGTGACGATTTTAACAGGATTACGTCAAAAATGGACAGAATCGGCGGACTATATATTTATAAGGATAATATAAGAGTTCAGCCTTACGGCAATTACGACAATGATTACCTGGGACTTGAAATGAGGCGAACCAAAAAGGCTTCGTACTATTTTTTTTCTTATAGAAGATTATTCGGATATGTTGAAGTAAGTAAAAAAAACAACCGGGAGTTAGCGGAAAAAGCGGGTCGGGAAGGTTTTATAGATAATGAAGCCTACAAACAGTTTAAAAAATTGCTCGTTAATTTATTCGTTCAACTTGCAGTGGATTTCTTTCGGGAAAGTGGTAAAAATCTTGGCGGATATATAGAAACCAAAACACAGCTAAGTGAGGCTGCCAAAATTCGTAAGGAAATTGAAAAAAACAATAATGAGACCAGAAAAAAACTAAGAAATGATTTGGGTAGAGTTATCGAGGTGTTCGACAATGAGATTCCCGGTCTCGGCATTACGGAAATAGTCGAGGAATTTTATGAAAAAATTGAAATGCTTCGGAAAGACTTATTACCGGAGGAATTTACCGATCAAATTCTAACTTTGGAAAAAAGCTATCAGGGGAAAATCAAAAAACTGCACGACAAATATAAATTAAAAAAACCGCAAGTGGGTTTGGACGAGAAATTAACTAAAGAGTGGGAACATTACAGAAACGAATTTTTGAATTTCGAGAACAACAATGTTGGGGATGCCTATAAAAGAATTTCCGAAATTTCCCAACAATCTCTGAATACTAAGGACACATCGTCTCCAATAAGAAAATGGGTTCTGGAAAATTCCAAACTACAAGTTACAAAAATAAACAAAGAAATAAAGTCAGCATTTATAGAAACGAAAAACTCCATTCTCAAGTTGTCGCAAGAAGTAGAAAAAATACAGACCGATTTCAACAACAATTCGAAAACCGCCGAAAACGATCTTAGAAATAAACTCGTTCGCGGGAATGAAGAGGTGTTTCACGATGCTTTCGGTATTTTTAGCGAGCAGTTGGATATATTATCGGATAATACCTCGTCCGTTTTAGCCGTTCTGAGTGAAAGAATTTCCGACTTATACGACACGATCAAGACGGGTGAGAGACCATACACCTTGGATGAAACGATAGCAGCCATTGAAGAGGAAAATATAAATTTACGAACTCGCTATGACGAAAGCATCGAGTTGGCTCAACTTGGAATGGCTGTATCAATAATAGGACACGAATTCAGCGGAACCGCAAATCACATACGCGAATCAATTCAACGACTTGGAGTGTGGGCTAAACAATCGCCTGAATTAGCTGATTTATATGAAAACCTGAAAAGCGGATTTGAACATTTCGATTCGTATCTAACGACATTTGCTCCACTTCAGCGAAGACTTTATCGAACCGAAATAGATATTGAGGGCGGAAAAATTGCGGCTTATTTGCGAAGAATATTTTCCGTTAATTTGACGGAACACGAAATAGATTTGGAAGTTTCCGATAGGTTTTCTACCGCCACGGTTACGGGGTATCCTTCAACCTTTTATCCCGTGTTCATTAATTTGGTTGACAATGCAATATATTGGTTAAGAGACCGCCCGACACCGCGAAAAATTAAACTCGACGTTGCAGAAGACGGTTCGATGACGGTTTCCGATACCGGACCCGGCATTCATCCGACGGATCGTGATTTTATTTTTGAGCCGGGATTCAGCCGTAAGCCGGGAGGCAGAGGGTTGGGGTTAAAGATTTCCCGCGAAGTGCTTGATAAAGCGGGGTATGAATTACTTATTGGTGAAACGTCCCCAAAAAGTGGCACCACTTTTATAATTAAACAAAAAGATTAAAGGAGATTACAATTCCCATGACAAAAACTCATACGGAAAATTCATTCAAAACCCTATCGGGAGAAATTGCACAAAACTTCCTGCAAACGGTTATGGTTGTAGATGATCAGGCATATTTTGTGGAAGAGGAAGAATTTAAAACAAGTGTTCCGGCTGGCACTGAAGTAAAAAAAATAAAGAAACCGAAAGGTATCCGGGTGGGAAATAAAGTGGATGAAATAACATTGACTCCGCCTCTTCCGCCATCGGAATCCAATGACGAAAAGGTAGCCGAACACAGATTAAACGCAAAAGTTTTGACCGATTCGTTTGCCGATGTGGGAATAGCCTGTACCGTAATTCGACCGAAAACAACTGAGGAAAAACAATTGGAAAGCCGAATTATGAGATTAGCCGAAAAATCGGACATAGTAATCTTCGATTGGATTTTACAGGGAGATGATGCCGAAGGAAAGAAAACTTCACAGTTTATTTCCGACATTACAAAAAATTCAATTAAAGTGAATAGAAAATTACGATTGATTGCAGTGTATACCGGAAATGCGGATTTAGATATTGTCTTGGACTCGGTTGAAAATAGACTAACCGAGGATGGGCTTTCTCCAGTAAAAGATGCGGAAAATCTTACAATTACCGTTGATGCCGTTCGCATTGGCATCTTCGCTAAAAAATACGCTCAGATACCTGAGGAAAGCCATCTTTATAATCGTCAAATAGGCGAGGAACAAATACCGGAAAGATTGATCCGCGATTTTTCCGAAATGACTTCGGGTTTGGTTTCCAACGTCGCATTGCAATCGTTTGCGGTGATTCGTGACAATACTCATCATATTCTGGCAAAGTTTCGCCCAGAGTTGGATGCACCTTTTTTGAGTCACCGACTAATGTTGCCTCATCCAACCGATGCCAACACATATTTGTCCAATCTAATCGGAGATGAAATTACAGCTTTACTGGAAGGCAAGAAGGCTGGCTACTATGCCGATAAGCTAGTGATTGGCAAGAAGACGAATGAATACCTTAAAGAGTGGTTAAAACAGTTTAGTTCTTCAAAAGATGACTGGCACGATGATTGGAATTCTATGTTGATGAATGGGAAATCGACAAAAGATGATATTGCGGAAAACATCTACAAAGTTCTATCCGAAGACGGTAATCCGAATAAAAAGATTATGAGTGATTTGGTTGAAACGGAACTCGAAGCGGATCGGAAAAAGGAAATTGAAAAAATAACGGCATCCATTCATACTCTGGAAACTACAAAAAGATTTGCCGCCGTTGAACACGATGCCGAAAAACTTGACCGGGAATTCGCTTATTTAACAACGGTGAATTCATCTTATGCCGATAAACCATTTTTGAAATTTGGAACTGTTATAAAAGAAATAACCAATCAAACTCCGAAATATTGGTTGTGTGTTCAGCCTTTATGTGATTGCGTGAGAGTTCCCGGAAGAAGAAAATTCCCGTTTCTAAAATTAGAACTCTTTGAAGATAGGAGTAAAAATTTTGATCTAGTTCTTAAAGAAGAAGATGACTATTTTAAGGTATCCATCGTATATAAACCTTATGAATCGGAATTTATCAAATTTAAACCGAATGATAAACAAGTCATTGGCAGTATTAATGAAGACGACGAATTTATTTTTAGATCGGTTCCTGAAAATCAGGTAGAAAGGAAATTTGAGTGGCTCGGAGATTTGAAATTCGCTCAGGCTCAAAGAGTAGCGAATAATTACGCATCAACTATGTCTCGTGTTGGTTTGGACGAATCGGAATGGTTAAGGAGATGGGCAACAACCGGTAAAATGGAGAATTAATTTTATCCATATTTCCCTTGGTATTCCCTATTAAAAATCGGAATCTCGAATAGTTCGGATGGACAGAGTAACTCGGAAAAAGCGTAGCGAGATAATGTCGAAAGTTGGAGGTAAAGACACTCGAATCGAGGTAAAACTGCGTTCCGACTTGCACAAACGGGGATTTAGATTTAGAAAAAATGTTGCCGCACTACCCGGTAAACCGGACATCGTTCTTCCGAAATACAAAACAGTGATATTTGTTCACGGATGTTTTTGGCATCAGCATAAAGGGTGTAGTAAATCCGGTCGCCCAAAGTCCAATGTTGAATTTTGGAACGAAAAGTTGGACAAAAATATGGAAAGAGATGCAAAAAGCACACTGTTATTAAAGAATATGGGCTGGAAAGTTTTAACCGTATGGGAGTGCGAATTAAATAACGAAAATTACTTGCTTGATCCATTAATTCGGCAAATAAAAAAATAAATTGCGTTTTGCGCTAAAATCTATTGATTTCTTCACAAATAAGCTTCTCCGTTGGCAACATTAAAATCACTATAATCAATGAATAAAATAAGTGAGAAGTTGCCGTTTAACAATATATAATTTTTTACGAAACCGCTGATTATTTCCGGCGAGGAATTTAATCGACAATGACAGTGCAGTTTTTGGCTATTCGATAACCTGCCGCCTTTGCTTCGGCTTCGGTTTTGAATAGCTTTCTATTCTTCACCGACACTTTTGCATAAGTCCCGCATCCGGGCGTATGATAAATCTTCGAGTTTTCGTTTCCGATAATCGAGCCTTCGGGAACGCCTTCGAGATTGGCATTGTCCTTACCGCTTCTCCAATCCCAAGGTGGTGTCGGCTCCGGCATCTGCCACAATCCTATCTTGGCATTTCGCGCTTTTGTTTCTTCATCGGCATAAAGCACCTGATCCGACTCGATTTGCTCATCGGCGTATTTTTTGTAATGCCACGCAAAACCCGCTTTAATTTGTTCGAGATTGACATCAATGCCGTTAATCAAATACCTTTCCGACAAAGCGTTTATATTTATCAATTTTTGATGTAATAACAATAACCTCTTTGCCAAAAATTAAATCCGATAAGTTCTTAGGTATTTAAAATTGACAAAATTCTTTAAGTTAAAATATAAAATTAGATTTATAGATTTCTGGATCTATGTTTTAAATTTAATAGTTGATTTGTATCATAATGAGTTAAATATCAATCAACTATTGTGTTTTTGCCAACTAGAAACAATATCATAAAGGACACTATCGTTTCTTTCGCATTGATAATTTCTTATTACAGCATCCAAAATTAATTCGCACAATTTTGATCTACTTAATCTATTTCTTTTTCTTCTAGAGATTCGTTTCCTAAAATCAATTTTAGCTTGATCCAATTCATCCACTAAACTTGGTGGCAACCGAAGCATTATAGGTTCATTTGTTTTTTCTTTGATTTCATTTTTCATTTTCTTTTGTCAGTTATTATGATTTTTTGAAAATATTAATTGTGCTTTTATGTACCCAATAGTCTTCTTGGGTTTCCTCATCTACTACGTTGTACCAGCTCTTGTCATTTAAGAAGCTAATAATCCGAAATTCTTGCCCTTTGTTAGCAATTCTTAAAACTTCTTGATTTGTTCCCGGATACAAACGCATATTAGCTTTTAACGAAGTTACCTCAGCCCAATAAATATCTATTTTAACTCCGCAGAGATGATTCAACATTCGATCTCCCAAAGTGTCCGGGATAATTACCTCCCAACTTTCTTTGCCTTCTTCTTTGTAAAGTAATTTATTATTTGCATAATAAGCGGCAAGATAAAGCCTATTCATACGTTTTCCCTTGCAATCCCATTGATACAACCGCTCAGAATAAGTAAGATCATCAAAGACCGTTTTCATCCAACCTTGGAAGTATCCGTCATTGTTTTTTTTAGTATCACTCCTTAAATAATAACGACTTGCCTCAGCATCCGTGCCAAAATATAGCCACTTAACATTACTGGTCTGACTAAAAATCTGAGGGCAAATAAAAAGCAAAATTAAAAATACTAGTGACAGATGAATAATATTTTTTCTGACAAACTTAGACTTTAAAAAAATCATTAAAACATTTAAGTGTTTTGTCATAATTGTAAACAAGCAAATATAATAGAAATTAGTAAATGCAATGGACGGTGACACAAATTAAGTGACGCACCGTGCCGAAAAGCTTTTCTTAATTTTTTTTTCGGCAGTATCGCAGTTACTAAACATAATAGTTCCAATTAAACCTATTAGCAAGTTTTCAAGCTATGGTTTACATAACAATGTCCTTTCAGGAGGTATCTTCTGATGGGGCAAGCACCAAGGGAAAAACCAACCAGATTAAGCGAAAAACTTCTCAAAATAAGGAAAGATTTAGGTTTGTCCCAAAACGAGTTAATTTTAAGTTTAGGAATGAAAAATAATCTCAATCGGGAAGAAATTTCTAAATTTGAGCGAGATCTTAGGGAACCTTCATTAATAATTATCCTTGCTTATGCTCGCCTTATTGGAATTTCAACCGATATTCTCATTGATGATGATTTAGATTTGCCAGTTTAATAAAAGAAATTATCCATTCACCTTTTGTTAGTTTTGTGATTTGATTGGGGCAGATTAAGATTAGTATATTATTAAATCACAATAAACATATGGTCATCAAATCTCATATCCAGCCGCAAAAGTACTTGAAAGGTTTTTTGGCTCCAAAAGAAAATGAACTGCACAATGATTCAGTGTATGTTTACAAAAAAGGAATGCCTTTCCAAACGGAAGGAACGAGCAGTGAAAAGAATCCAGCTCTAAAGGGAATCAATAATACTGGCTTTGTAGATAATTTTTACTCCTTTCTGAATGAAGATGGAGTTGAAGATCCTGAAAAATACGAAAACAAATTACAACGCGAGATTGAGAATCCTACTGACCGGGTATTTGATAAATTGCGTACTATTACGCTTGCTTGTGGTCAATCAATTTATATAAGAAAGTTTTTGGAAGAGGATGAACAAATAATTTTCGCGCGATATATTGCCGGTATGTTGGCAAGAACTAAAGCAGCGCGAAAATTACACGATGATACTGTTAGAGAGTCCGTGAAAAATACAAATCACGTAGGTTTGTCGTTTGCGGAAATTACCACAGATGTGCCATCAGAAGAAAAGGAGCGAGTCCTTACTCGTTTGCGTGCAATTAACCCGGATTTTGATGAGCAAACTGGAAGATTCTCTCTCCCGCCAAAATTTTCGGCTGACTTCACAGATAAACATATTAAAGGTGAAGCCTTTCCGAAAGGTATTTTTAGAATAATCGCTTGGTTTTCTGAATTAATTCTATCAATGAAATGGCAAATTCGCTTGTTACCAGAAAAAACCAGCCTACCAACTGGAGATGAACCAGTATTTTGGACGGATATGCGACACCCAGATGCCGTATTATTGTTTTCTATTTCATCTACTGCTCTTTTTTGTGCTTATAGACGTGATGATGCGGAAGAAATAATTTATCTGGATGAAAACCCAGAGGTAGTTTATCATATGAGTAAATCTCTGGCGAGTAAATGTCAGGAACTTTATTCTTCGATTCAAGAGGAAACTTTAGTTAATTTATTAAATTCTGGGTAATATATCAGAATATGTTGCATTTCATCAGATATGAAAAGGAAAAGGAAAATTTGCTTTAATAACAATCAGCCGAATACCAAATTACGCAATTATTTGATCTCAAGCCTTTAGCGTCATTTTTATCAAATTAATAAACAAATATTTTATTTAAAATAAAGGTGCAAATAACTTGTATAAATAATGCTGTCTATTCGATAACTTACGATTCTGGGTAACAGAAAACAAGTATTTTTAAAATCTATTTAATATTAGTTCCTACTAGCTGAGTCAACGATAATATGAGTTTAATCCCAAAAAAAAACAAATTTATCAATATTTAGCTTTATACCGCCACCAAGTAAACAACTTTAGTTAAAATTCTCACGAAGTAAACAAGTTTAGTTAATGAAACTTTAAACTAAAGTTGTATACTTTAATTTTTTGAATTATTTATTATCATTAGTTTACAGGTTCTGTTTAGACAACAACTTTAGTTTAACGGACACGAATAATGGATATCAGTTGAATCAAACAGATGCTTCTCTATCTCAAATTACAAAAATATTTTCATAGAAACTAAATAGCACAAAGCCCGCACGAATTAAATACAAATTCGTAAGGGCTTTTGAGATAAAAATTTTGTCAGGCAGAATTTAATTTCCGTCGTCGTTTGTCGTGGTAGTTTTATTGCTCATCTTCTTGTTCATTTTATTTCCCGACATCGAAGTCATCATACTCCTAGCCATTTCGAGATGTCCCTGAACTGTCGGAAGAAGTTTCGTAGCCAGTGCTTTGGCATCAGCATCTTTACCGCTGTTAACTTCTTTTTGAAGCAGTGCGACTGTTTTTTCGTGGTCACTGACCATGGCTTTGATATAATCCATATCAAACGAACTGCCCGTCTTTGTGGATAATTTCTGATTTAACGCCGTATGTTTAGAATCCATCGAAGCAGGCAAAGTCACGTTTTTGCTATCAGCCAAAGTTTTTAATTCGTCGCCCGCCGCCGTATGATCGTCAATCATTTTCTGAGCGTATTGTTTTACGTCATCATTTGTAGATTTCGATACAGCCGTCTGACTTAGACCGATTTCGTTCATTCCTCCGGTGGCAAGCGTCATCATAAATTTGCTGTCCGCGTTCGCCTTCCCTTTCATTGACATTTTGTCATTTGACCCCATTGTGTCTTGCGCCATAATGCTTGTCGCACATATAGTTAAAACCAACATTGCGCCGAGTAAAATATTTTTTTTCATTTTGTTAATTCCCTTTGCTCGTAATTTAAATTAAGAAAAAAATTTTGCTGTAAGTTTTTGATACAGACAATTTTCACTTGATCCGGCTAAATGCAAAACAGATGCCATAGAGCATTCTTGTCTTATAGACAAAAAATTGTTTTAATTTTAATGATGCAAAGGTTTTCGGAGAAGCTTTTTTTTAGGGTGAGAGGTGTTTGTAAAAACAACACGACTCCTAAAACCTGTTGCGGATAATACCGACGAAGGGACAAATACGATCAGTCAGAATGAAAAGGAGACGAACATCAATGGCAACGGATAACAATGACCAAAAAAAATTGCTTAGATGGGCAGGAACTTTGTGTATTTTAGCTTCAGCAATTTCTATGGGCATTTTTTTGGGGATCGGCAAAGGATCAATTTCTTTAGTGTTCTTTGGAGGGGTATTTATGGGTATTATCTTGATAATTTTATCTACGCAGTCTTTTGACAAAAAAGACTAAAAACAATGAATGATTTGGGGAGCTACGGCTGAGAGGCGTTTGAAAACGCGACCCATAACACTTGATGCGGGTAATGCCGACGAAAGGAGAAAACAATGAAAGAAAATACGGAGAATAATTCAATTGAAAAAACGAGCGATGCGGTGAAACTGCCTGCTTCGCAGAAAATCTATGTCGAAACGAACGGCTCGACGGTTAATGAGAATAAACATAATCTGCGTGTGCCGTTTCGGGAAATATCGCTGTCGCCGTCGCGCAATATGAACGACGAGATCGAGGAAAATGCGCCGGTTCGGGTTTATGACACGAGCGGCGTTTGGACTGATCCCGATTTGAAATGCGATGTGCGCGAAGGTTTGCCGCAGTTGAGACGCGAATGGATTTTGGGACGCGGCGATGTCGAGGAATACGAAGGGCGCGAGATTTTGCCGCAGGATAACGGTTATTTGACCAAAGGCGCGGAAGAGTTCGCTAAAGCGAAGCCATCTAAAGATGGAACTCCAAACGTCGGCAAGCTCGAAGAATTTCCGGGTTTGAAACGTGCGCCGCTTCGTGCGAAATCGGGCAAAAATGTTTCGCAGATGCACTATGCGCGGAAAGGAATCGTCACGCCGGAGATGGAATATGTAGCGATTCGTGAGAATTTGGGGCGGCAGATCGCGTTTCAAGCAATGTCGAAGGAATTAGCCGACGACCGCTCTTCTTTATATCATCAGCACAAAGGCGATTCGTTCGGCGCGAGTTTGCCGGAGTTTGTCACGCCGGAATTCGTGCGCGATGAAGTCGCTCGCGGTCGCGCGATTATCCCGAACAATATCAATCATCCCGAAAGCGAACCGATGGCAATCGGGCGGAATTTCCTCGTGAAGATTAATGCGAATATCGGCAATTCGGCGATTGCCTCAAGCATTGAAGAAGAAGTCGAAAAGATGCGCTGGTCAACTCTGTGGGGCGCGGACACGGTGATGGATTTGTCAACGGGCAAAAACATTCACGCGACGCGCGAATGGATTCTGCGAAATTCGCCTGTGCCGATTGGGACAGTTCCGATCTATCAGGCACTCGAAAAAGTTAATGGAAAAGCCGAAGATTTGACTTGGGAAATTTACCGCGACACGCTGATCGAACAGGCGGAACAAGGCGTTGATTATTTCACGATTCACGCGGGCGTTCGACTTCCATATATTCCGATGACGGCGAAACGCACGACGGGAATTGTCTCGCGCGGCGGTTCGATTATGGCGAAATGGTGTCTCGCGCATCACGAGGAAAGTTTTCTTTACACGCGTTTCCGCGAGATTTGCGAGATTATGGCGACGTATGATGTCGCGTTTTCACTCGGCGACGGTCTGCGTCCCGGTTCGATTGCCGACGCGAATGACGAAGCCCAATTTGCAGAACTCGAAACGCTCGGCGAATTGACAAAGATCGCCTGGGAATTCGACGTGCAGACGATGATCGAAGGTCCCGGACACGTCCCGATGCACCTCATCAAAGAGAATATGGACAAACAGTTGGAAGTCTGCGGCGAAGCACCTTTTTACACGCTCGGACCGCTGACAACCGACATCGCGCCGGGTTACGACCACATCACGAGCGGGATCGGCGCGGCGATGATCGGCTGGTTCGGCTGCGCGATGCTCTGCTACGTCACGCCGAAAGAACATCTCGGTCTGCCGAACAAACAGGATGTCAAGGAAGGCGTTATCACCTACAAACTCGCCGCCCACGCCGCCGACCTCGCCAAAGGTCATCCCGGCGCGCAATACCGCGACAACGCCCTTTCCAAAGCGCGTTTCGAATTCCGCTGGGAAGACCAGTTCAATCTCGGCTTAGATCCCGAAAAAGCCAAAGAATTCCACGACGAAACTCTCCCCGCCGAAGGCGCAAAGCTCGCCCATTTCTGCTCAATGTGCGGACCGCATTTCTGCTCGATGAAAATCACCCAAGACGTGCGCGAATACGCCAAAGAACAAAACGTCGAAGCCGAAAAAGCTCTGGCGGTCGGAATGGCGGAAAAATCGAAAGAGTTTTTAGAAACAGGCGCGGAGATTTATAAAGGCAATTTGCCCGAAGGCGCGGGCGATCATCATTAATTTGATACGAAAATACTCTTTTGAATTATGGCGGAAAATCAATTAGAACTGTTAACAATTTACGATTTAATAAAAGGAGACCCGTTTTCCTTTTACATACCTTCGTATCAACGGGGTTTCAGATGGACGACAAGACAAGTAACCGACTTAATTAATGATATTTATGAATTCACGACAAAAAAAGAAAAGAAAGTTGACGAATTTTATTGCTTACAGCCTATTGTTGTGAAACCTAGAGAAAATAATTGGGAAGTTATTGACGGACAACAAAGGCTTACAACAATTTTCTTGTTGCTCAAGTATTTCAATAATCGTTTAGCAGAAGATTTTCGGAAAGATTTATATAAAATTGAATACGAAACAAGAGAAAATAGTGCTAAGTATTTAGAAACGATTTCCCCAGAAGAGAGTCAAACGAATGTGGATTATTTTCATATCCACCAAGCGTATTCAACAATCCGAGATTGGTTTTCACAAAGACAGAATATTATTAATGATTTTGAAGGATCATTACTCAATTCGACTAAAATAATTTGGTATCAAGTCAATGAAGATACTGATTCGATAGATATATTTACTCGCTTGAATATCGGAAAAATTCCATTAACGAATGCAGAGTTAATTAAAGCATTGTTTTTATTCAGAGATAATTTTGAAGGAAACGATCAAACAAAACAGTTAAGACAGCTAGAAATTGCAGGAGAGTGGGACAGAATAGAAGCAAATCTCAGAGATGAAGAGTTTTGGGGATTTATAAGCGACGGAAGCGATAATTTCGACAATCGAATTGAGTTTATATTTGACTTGATGAGTAATAAAACCAATCAAGATAAAGACTTTACGTTTAGATATTTCAGTGATTTGTTTGATGAAACTCAAGATGTCGAAGCCGCTTGGAAAATAGTGAAAAACTATTTTCTAATTTTTCAGGAATGGTTTAACGACAGAGATCTATACCATTTAATTGGTTTTTTGATAATTGTCGGAGAGAAAGTGGAAGAATTGAAAGCGGACTTAAACGGAAAAACAAAAACTGAATTTAAGGAATATTTAAAAACCAAAATAAAAAAGTATGCAAATTTACAGGTTTCAGAATTAGATTATTCTGAAAAATCTGACAGAAAACATATCAAAAATGTTCTTGTTTTATTCAACATCATTTCGATTATCAATAATTCAGAGTCTAACTATCGTTTTCAGTTTGGTAGATTCAAGGAGAATAAAAATTGGGATATTGAACACATTCACGCAGTCGAATCAAATATGCCAGCAACTGATGAGCATCAAAAAGTATGGATAAAAGAGTTTTTGGAGTTCACAAAAGATGACGACTTAAAAAACAGGGCGAAAAATTGGCTTGAAACTGAAAAAAAATCAAGAGAGGAATCTTTTGATGAAGTTTATGAGGATATTTTGAAAACGTATTCTGAAAATGGTGAAGCCGAAGAAATAAATGACATTTCAAATCTTACGTTATTAGATGCTGGAACTAATCGAGGATACGGAAATGCAATTTTTCCAATAAAACGGAATAAAATTATTAAAAAAGATCAAAATGGAACTTTCATTCCACTTTGCACAAAAAATGTTTTCTTAAAATATTACACCGAATCTGTGGAACAGATGACAATGTGGGGAAGATCAGATAAAGAGTCATATCTAAAGGCAATAATTGACACTTTGAAAGAATTTTTACCTGAACAAAACGTAAATAACACTGAAGAAGATGGGCGAACAACTGACATTTTATAAACTTGTTTCCGATAAGAATTACACTATTGAGATTCCGATTATCCAAAGAGATTATGCTCAAGGTAGAGAATCGGCGGGTGAAATTCGACATCAATTTTTATTGGCACTTAAAGAATATCTTGAAGGCGATAAACCTATTGAACTTGATTTTATCTATGGAAGCATAATAGAAAACGGAGAAACCAATCTTCTGACTCCATTAGACGGACAACAAAGATTAACAACACTTTTTCTGCTACATTGGTATCTCGCAATAAAAGAAAACAGATTGCCGGAACTTAGAGAAGTGTTGTTGTTTGGCAACAAAGCGAAATTCAGTTATGAAACCAGAGTAACATCAAGAGATTTTTGTAATGCTCTTATTTCAAATGATGTTGAATTAACAGATGGTTCTCAATATTTAAGCGAAATTATAAAAGATTCAAGTTGGTTTTTCTTGTCTTGGCAAAATGATCCGACAATCAAATCAATGCTTGTGGTTATTGATGAAATTCATCAAATCTTTTCAAAAACGGAAGGTCTTTACGACAAACTTATAGATGCTGATAACCCAACAATTTGCTTTCAATTTATCGAATTAGAAAATTTTGGGCTTACCGATAGTTTGTATGTAAAGATGAATTCGAGAGGCAAGGAACTCACGGAATTTGAAAACTTTAAGGCTAAATTCGAGCAGTATATTGAAAAGTTAGATGTAGAAAATGAAACAGAATTCAAGACAGAATTCTCCCAAAAAATAGATACGGATTGGACGGATTTATTTTGGAACTACAGAGATAAACTCACAAATATATTTGACAGTCAGCTAATGAATTTTATCCGTGCTTTAGCCATCAATAATTACACTCTAAAACATCCTTACAGTCTTTCAATTAACCGTTATATAAACACAATTTCAGGGCGATTCAAATCGGTGAGTTTCGATCAGTATGAATTAGACTCTAATTGTTTGCAGGATATAATTCAAACCTTAGACTACTTAAAGAATGGTAGCGATAAAATTAAAACATTTTTGAATGATAAAAAAGTAGTTGACGAGTCTTTGTTATTCAATAAAGTCCTTCAAAATTCATTAACTTTTACAGACAGAATCTTGTTTTTTAGCTATTACAAATATCTTATAAATAATAATGGCAATGTCAACGGGTTGTTTGACTGGATGAGAATAGTAAGAAACTTAGCAGTCAATACACGTAACGAAATTGAACCTTTTATATTTGGCATTAAAGAAATTGAGAAACTACTTCATTCAAGCAACGACATATTAAATTTCTTTTCAAATCCTGATTCAGAAATTGATGGTTTTCCCGCTATACAAATCCAAGAAGAACGCATTAAAGCTATTTTGCTTTTGAAAAGCGAAGAATGGCGTGAAGCAATTATTTCTTTCGAAGATCACAAATATTTTTTAGGTCAGATAGATTTCCTTCTAAAGTTTTCAGGAATAAAAGAATATTACGAACTCAATAAGCATCTTAATTGGACTGATGAAGAAAACGCATCATATTTTGAATCGTTTGTTCGATACGGAGACAAAGCCAAAACTATGTTTGAAGATTCCGGTCTCAGAGACTTTGGCGGTTATTTATGGCAAAGAGCTTTGCTGTCAAAAGGAGATTACACTCTTCGAAAGTCAAGAAATAAAAGTTTTTTAGTAGGTGGCGATGAACGCGATATTAGTTGGAAACGATATTTGCGTGACGATAATGAAAAGAGAGATTACCTAAAGTTGCTTTTTGATTATATTGAAGCTGAAACAGCCAAAGAAAATCTCGAAAGAATAATTGAAAACGATAACTGTCAAGATTGGCGCAGGTATTTTATAAAACGTCCTGAAATATTGGAAGTTTGCGGTGATAAAAAATTTATTCGATGGGAAAGTAAAACCGATATTCTATTATTGGAAAGAACACAAACTAATGGAACACATAGAGAATACTATTCTTATGCCTTAAAAATTGCATTGGAAGATTTGGGAAATAAAGTTTCTTATATTGATTCCAATTCAATCGAATATTTAAAATATATCTACCTTATCAATAGCAAAAGCGTTCAACTTTCTTACGGCTACAATGGATATAGTTTTAAATGTTCAGATGAAAAATACGTATACTTTTCATCTGAACAAGAAATAATTGATTATTTAAAGTCAGAGAAACTGATTAAATAACTCAAAGGAATATTCTTAACCACGATAATTTGCATATCAAATAGAAAATGGAATTCAACCCGAACAACAATATCGTTAAACTCTGTCTGCAAGGGATGGACTTGGACGACAAAGGCAAGCCGGAAGAAGCGAGCGAAACATTTCTTCGGGCGTGGAACGCGAGCGGCGTAAATTTGCCAGAAGGCGAACACGAGCGTCATTAAAATTTTCTCAACTGATATTTTTATAGAACGAGGCTTCGGCTTCGTTCTTTTTTTATACAAAATCTTGATGCAATTCATTCTATTGCAATTCCAAACGATCAAATTAACGTTTATTTGTAAGCACTTATAATGCGAAACCGAAACGTTGCATATTTGACTTGCAACCAATTGGTTTCTTGTTTATACTGTTTCACAGATGAGACGAGACATTTTTCAAGCCATCGCAGACCCGACCAGACGGGCAATTATTGCTTTGATCGCATTGCAGGCGATGACGCCGAATGCGCTGGCGGAAAATTTTCATATAACGCGGCAAGCGGTTTCAAAACATTTGCGGATTTTGACCGAGTGTGAACTGGTTAAACAGGAATTTAAGGGAAGAGAAATTTATTACGTTCTCGAAATCGAGAAAATGAAGGAAATAGATGAATGGCTGGCTCAATTCCGACAAATTTGGGAAGACCGTTTCAGCCAACTCGACGATCTATTAGCAAAAATGCAGGAAGAAGAAAATGAACAATAATTTGCTGTTCGATTTTACGGTTGATAAACCGGCGAAAACGATCTTTATAACCAGGGAGTTTGCCGCCAAACTTTCGCTCGTTTGGGATGCTTTTACCAAAGCGGATTTGCTTGACCGATGGGTCGCGCCTAAGCCCTGGCGATCAAAAACAAAATATATGAATTTTGAAGTCGGCGGAAAAAGATTCTACGCGATGGTCAGCCCGGAAGGTGAGAAGCGTTGGGCAATTCAGAAATATAATTCGATCAGCCCGAAAACCAACTTCAAAATGTCGAACGCTTTTGCCGACGAGAATGAAAATCCAGAATTGCCGGGTTCCGAATGGGATTACAATTTCAGCGAGGAAAACGGAATTACAAAAGTGCAAATTACGATCTTTAATGAATCGCTTGAGCGTCTGGAAACGATGCTGAAAATGGGCTTTACGGAAGGCTTCAAGATGTCTTTGGTCAATTTGGATGAGCTTTTGGCGGCTTCATCGCAACGGCAGTAAAGAATAAATAGAAAAATTAAAATGAAAAAAATAATAGATTTAACAATAAATAAATCAGTTGTATTGTCACAGTCACCGAGCGGACGTTTTATGAAAAGAGCATTTAAAAACTCTAATGTAATTAAACCGGCATTGATAATTGCGATGCTTTTTTTAACCGCCTTTGAGTCCAACGGGCAGCAGAGCAAACCTTCCGTCAGCGGCTACGTGCCTGTTAATGGGATCAAAGTTTATTACGAGGTATATGGCGAGGGCAAACCAATCGTTTTGATACACGGCGCGTTTATGACCATTGACGGAAATTGGGGAGAGTTGATACCTGAATTGTCGAAAACCAGAAAAGTAATTGCCATTGAAATGCAGGGACACGGGCATACGCCGTATTCGGACAGAAAATTAGAGCTTGCAACTCTGGCAAGCGATGTTGACGGCGTGATGAATTACTTAAAAGTTGACAGTGCCGATGTTGCCGGATACAGCATGGGCGGCTCCGTGGCTTACCAACTGACTGTAAAATATCCTAAACGGGTCAATAGATTAGTAATCATTTCTTCCACTTATAAAAGTTCCGGCTGGTTACCCGTAATCAACACGGCGTTTAAAAATTTGAAGCCCGAAGTTTTTGATAACACACCGACCAAAGCGGCATACGAAGCAGTCGCGCCCGATAAAACAAAGTGGAAAAAGTTCGTCGAACAGATGTTTGCTTACGCCGGTACGCCGTTTGACTGCGGCGACAATAATATCTCAAAGATCACCTCGCCCGTATTGATCATCGCAGGCGACAATGACGGCTTGGATAAAGTCGAATTGATGAAAACCTATCAACTTTTGGGCGGCGGAGTCTCTGCTGATATGGCACCGATGCCTAAATCGCAACTGGCGATTGTGCCTTCGCAAAGTCATGTGAGCGTGATGAACCAAACGAAAACAATTCTGGATTATATGGACGGCTTTCTAAAGTAAACAAGAATTTGCATCCGGCATAAAATGAAAAAAACTGCGCCGGTGAAATAGCTAATCGAGATAATTTCACGAGCAAAGAAAACACGACAATGAGAAAATTAAAATTATTAATGCAGATGACCATCAACGGTTACGTCGGCGGACCAAACGGCGAAAATGACTGGATGACGTGGAATCCTGATGACGAATTTATAGATTTTATGAAATCCAATTTCGATTCCTCGGACACCATTTTACTCGGCAGAAAACTGGTGACAGGCGGCTTTATCGAACATTGGGAAAATACTGCCGTCAGCAATCCTGAACATCCGTTCGCAAAAAAAGTAGTTGATACTCCGAAAATTGTTTTCAGCAACACGATTGACGAATCAATCTGGAATAACACCACTTTGTCAAAAGGAAATTTGTCGGATGACATTACCGAATTAAAAAACCGGAATGGTAAAGATATTCTTGTTATCGGCGGTGCAGATTTCGTTTCATCACTGATAAAAGAAGGACTGATTGACGAGTATCATCTCATTATCAATCCGACCGCGATGGGCGACGGGATGACTATTTTTAATTCGCTCGACAGCATACGAAAATTTACGCCCATATCAGCCAAACTCTATTCAGGCGGCAAAACAGTTCTGAGTTACAAACCAAATAATGATTGATGCTTTAAATAAGTTTTGGTGCGAATTTCCAACAACTTAGTGATTAGTTGACATAGAATTATAACGCACGAAACGCTAACATTACTTTGGCAACAGTCAAGCATTCGCTCGGAATGGCGGAAAAAAGTCTAAAAAGTTCTTAGAACAGGCGCGGAGATTTATCACGGAAACAAACCATTCGGAAGTGTCGGGCATCCTTAAATATTATGGTGAATTTTCGCCGACATTTTTTATTCGCTTTATTTGGCATTTCTTTTGCAATTTGTGCCACAACCCAAAGCACCAAAGCGCAAGGTGCAGTTAGTTATAGTTTTCTCGAAGTCGTTGATTTTGCCGATAAACCTTTAGCAAATGCTGAGATTAAAGTTCGCGGCAGTTGTGTCGGCGGAGAACATATAACTGATGAAAAAGGACAGATAAAAGGCGGATTACCGATCGGTTTCGGAGATTGCCAAACATACGATTTTAATATTTCCAAAAACGGTTACTTTCCTTTTGCCGATATTTTCGGGATTTCCAAGCAGTTTAGAGAGAGATTGAAAATCGAACTTTTGTTGAAACCTAGAACCCGAACCGAACGAATTGCGATCGGAAATGAACAGTCCAAAAGAGAATTTTTTGCGGCGGCGAAAGCGGGAGATACTCTCTCCGTCCGCAAATTCATTGCGTCAGGATTAAATCCGAATTTGACGACTTCGGATCTTCGTGGAATTCCCGTTATCGAACAAGAACCGATAATTCTTTACGCCGTAAGTTCAGGTAACGGGCAAACGGTCAAAGAGTTTCTTTCATCCGGTGTAAGTATCCGAAAAAAAGAACTCTCTCAAAATATTTTATTCAAATATCTTTACACTTTTCCATACCACAAAGAATATCCTGTTACGGAAGAAGAAATTGAAATATATGAAAACGGTGCAGCGAGTTTAATTGAAGCCGGGGCAGAATTTAATCCAAAAGCAAAAGATTCGGTTACACCTTTAATGATTGCCGCCGATAAAAGTTATCTGCGGATCGTCAAATTATTGAAAAAAAAAGGCGTTTTTCTCAATGCACAAGACAGTTACGGTAGATCGGCTTTGATGTACTTGATGGATTTTAACAAACCGAAAGAACGGCTTGAAATTGCCAGTTTACTGATTCGAGCAGGCGCGAAAGTTAATTTACTGACAAGTGATGTCCCGTATTCAAAATACGACGTTCACAGTTGCAAAACAGCATTGACAGTTGCAGTCGAAAATTTTGATATCGAAATGGTCAAACTTTTACTGGCGAACGGTGCGAATGTAAATCTAACTTGTGAGGGCGGAAAAACTCCATATGGATATGCGCTGGAATTAAGTCCGAATTATTACTCGAGCGAGAAAATACAAATCATAAAAATTCTTGAAGATGCCGGGGCAAAGCCTTGAATAATTCCAAGCGTCTAAAATTCTTGCAATCAATCGTTTGCCTCGGATTTCTTGCCGGTATTTTCTTTTCATTTGAATTATGGTTACCGATAAACCGAACTTTCCCGCGAGTCCCGGTGTTTATTGATGTTTCGATGTGGTTTGACCGCTTGCTTACGATTATTCTCATTATTTCATTAGTCTCGATAATAATTTTTCCGAAACGTAAAATTTGTAAATTTTCGGCAATCACTTCTTTGCTCTTTCTGGCAATTTTTGACCAAATGCGTCTTCAACCCTGGGTTTACCAGTATTTTTTAATTATAGTCCTGTTTACTTTTCACGATTGGAAAAAAAAAATTTCATCGCCGACTCTCTTGCTCATACAGTTATTAATTGCGAGCCTTTATATTTGGAGCGGTTTGCAAAAACTCAATTATAACTTCGTATTTGAAACTCTTCCGTTGTTTTTATCACCGTTGCAAACATTAGTTTCGATAAATAAATTACCGTTGATTTTTCTCGGTTTAACTTGGGCAATGATAGAAATAATTATCGGTTGCGGACTTATTTTTCATAAAACAAGACGCTTTTCAATATATTCGGCAATTATTATGCATACGATTATTCTAACGCTTTTGATTGCAAAGAATTACAATCAAATAGTTTGGTTTTGGAATGCAACCCTTATTTTGCTTGTATTTTGTTCCTTTTGGAAAACAGACAATTCTATTTTCGAGATTACGCAAAATACAATATCGGGCAGAGAATTTCTTATAACAATTATCGTTTTCGCCAGCGCAATACTTCCGTTTTTGAGTTTTTTCGGTTTGTGGGATATGAATCTTTCCGGTGCTTTATATTCTGGCAGAAATGAAGTCGGAGTTATCCGCGTCAACGAAAATCTGTTTGAAAATCTGCCGCCGCAAATAAAAAAAGTCATTTTTGAAACGAAAAATGACAATCAAAAAATTCTTCCGCTTTTTGAATGGTCAATGAACGAACTAAATATTCCTGTTAATCCCGAAGAAAGGATTTTTAAAAAAATTACACGTAAAGTTTGTGGGTTTGCTCGAGAAAAAAACAAAATTGAATTGATTGTAAAAAAAAGTCCGACAATAATTGACGGAAGTTTTGAATTGAACCGATTTGATTGTAATCAACTTGGAGTTTTTTGACGGAGTTTCCTTGCACAAATCTCTCGGAATGGAAAATAGATATTCTAAAAGCAACAAAAACTTGAAAAATAAAAATAATAACTTTCCCAATCAAATTTTCTACTTTGTCTTTTAACAATTTTTTTTTTGTGTTAATCTTTGGCTTCTTGATTATATGTAATTGGTAGAAATGAAAAACATTCAGATGGTTGACTTAAAAGGTCAATACGAAAAAATTAAAACGGAAATTAATACGGCTGTTCTGGAAGTTCTCGGTTCGACGGCTTTTATAAACGGTACGAAAGTCAAAGAATTTCAGGAAAATCTCGAAAAATATCTCGACGTAAAAAATGTAATTCCCTGTGCAAACGGAACCGACGCTTTGCAGATCGCTTTGATGGCATTGGATTTACAACCCGGAAACGAAGTCATCGTTCCGTCTTTTACTTATGTCGCTACCGCGGAAGTCATCGCGCTTTTGAGATTAAAACCCGTGATGGTCGAGGTTGACGAAAACACTTTTAACATAACGGCGGAAATCATCGAAAAAGCAATAACACCGAATACGAAAGCCGTGGTTCCGGTTCATCTGTTCGGGCAGACGTGTGATATGTCGCCGATTATGGAAGTCGCTGAAAAGCACAAAATTTTCGTTATCGAAGACAACGCACAGGCGATCGGTTCAGATTATAAATTTCCCGACGGCACGACAAAAAAAGCCGGCACAATCGGAAACATCGGCACGACTTCGTTTTTTCCGGCAAAAAATCTCGGCTGTTATGGCGACGGCGGCGCGATTTTTACAAATAATGATGATCTTGCGGCAAAAATGAGAATGATTGCCAATCACGGGCAATCCGAAAGATATTATCACGATGTAATCGGTGTTAACTCGCGTCTGGATTCGATTCAAGCAGCGATTTTAGATGTAAAATTACAATATCTCGACGAATACGCGCAGGCACGAAACGCCGTAGCCGAAAAATATGATTCAGCGTTTGCTGAAATTGAAGAGTTGCAAATTCCGTCTCACGAAAAAAATTCGACGCACGTTTTTCATCAATATACGCTCCGCGTGAAAAACGGTAAACGCGACGATCTGCAGACATTTTTGACTGAAAGACATATTCCTGCGAATATTTATTATCCTGTTCCGCTTAACGAACAAAAGGCTTTTAATATTTTTGTTCCGGCAAATTTGGATTTGCCGGTTACAGAGATGCTCTGCCGTGAAGTGATTTCCCTGCCGATCCATACGGAAATGATTGAAGAAACACAAAATTATATTATTCAAACGGTAAAAGATTTTTTCTCGAAAAATTGAAAACTGTTGAAAAATCAGGTTTTGATTCTGGAAATCAAAATCATACCGAGAATCGCAAAAAAAACTATAGGACTCCACACGGAGAGTTCCGGCGAAATAAGATTATTTTCCGCCATCTGTTCAAAAACACTTGTGAATCCAGTAAATAAAAGCCACAAAGCCACAGCATAAGCGATTAGCAAAACATTTCCCTGCCGGTTTATCGAAACTGCAAAAGGAGCCGTAAACAAGATAATGACTAGCGGTAAAAATAATGTTGCAGACCTTTTTTGCAGAGCAATTTCGAGAACGGTTTTTTCATTATCTGTTTTCGCGTTATTTATTCGCTCCTTTAATTGTTCTGATGACAGATGCGCGGGAATATCGCTTCGAATTTTAAACGGATTATAATTTTCGGCGATTTCTCCGCCGCTTTCAGAAGTTTCTATTTTTCCGTCTTTTAGACGATTTATTAAAGCACCTTCGGGAAATTTTATTTTGCCGGTTTCCCAGACGGCTTTTTGAGCGTTAATAAAAGAAGTGAGTTTCTCTCCATTTTCATCAAATTTGTAAATTGTAAGATTATTTACGATGGTATAATCTTTCGGTGAATTTATCTCGAACGAGTAAATATTATTTTCATTTGCCGCCCAGAATTTACCGTTATTATCGGCGATTTTGCCTCTGCTTCTGATCTGATTTCGCAAATCATCCTGAATAATATTGGATTTCGGCAAAATTATTTCCTGAATAAAATAATTTATTCCACCGATAAAAATAACCAATAAAATACACGGAAGCAAAATCCTGTAGATGCTTCTTCCGGCAGCCGACCAGACGACGATTTCACGATTACGCGATTTGATAATATAAGTGACGAGCGTCGCCACCATCAACGCCGCGCCCGCGAGTTGTATATAGATATACGGAATCAAATAAAGCAAATACACGGAAAGCAGAAAAAATCCGTTTTCAAATGTTCCGGCAAATTTCCAAAGTTCAAATGCTGTAAAAATAAGAAAAATCGAACCCAGAATTCCAAGTGATAATAAATAAAATTTTAAGAGATTGATGATTATATCGAAATCGAAAATTTTCGAATTAATAAATTGGCTTGATCTTTTTCCTAAAAAATTTCCCGGAATTTCTTTTAGATATTTAAGATTCAAAAGTTCCGTCAATCTGCGTGAATAAGCGATTTTTTGTGAGCCGAACAAGTAGAATATCGAACCGATGCTGATAGACAGCGGAATAAGCCCGGAAATATTTGAATTTACCATTCCGGTTCGTGCCAATTGTTCACCCAGCAAAGTAATCAAATAATAAAAAATCAGGCTGAAAAGTGCCAGAAAAATTCCCAAACCACGGCTTCCCTGTCTGAATTTTATAATTAAACCGGCACTTAAAAGTGCAAATATCAACGGTGTGACGGACAAAATTATTCGTCTCTGCCACAAAATTATCGCCTCTGTTTTTTCGCTTCCGTTATTGCTTCTGGCGTATTCGGCGAGATCGTTTAATCCTAATTCTTCGGGCGTTTTTTGTGCATTTTTTAATTTTTCGATTAACTCATTTCGTTTTGTGCTGATCGAAAACCTGAAATTTTTCACATTTTCCCCGATAAACTTTCGATTTGATGGGTTTAGCGTCGTGATGGAAGCATTTTCCAACACGACTTCGGCATCCTTTTTTTCATCATCAACATCAATTCTACCATTTTTTGACGTTATCAGACGCACATCGCCGTTTTGTTCGTCTATATAATGAATAAAAACCTGTTCCCAATTTCCACTTTGTAAATTTCCGCTTTTTACGTAAACGGTAAAACCTCTGATTTCCGTATTAAAAACTCCCGGTTCAAAAGGCGATTCAAGTTTTAAAATGGCTGTCTGCAAAGCAACCTGACGAACAATTTGCGCACCGATCGGAACTCCGTATGAATTTACAAACAATGCAAAAATTGAAAGAAGCAAACCGAGAAAGGCGACCGGAAGTGCGATTTGTAAATTTCCGACACCGGCAGCACGCAAGATCGTGAGTTCCCTGTCGCTCTGCAATTTTGAAAGCCCGACGACACCGCCGATTAAAATAGCTATCGGACTGGTAAACGCCAAAACATTGGGGATTAATGCCGCTGCTAATTGCCAGATTATGCCGCGTGGAAGGGTCGTGCTAAAGAAAACATCAAAAAAGCGACTTGCCTGCTGCACAAACAAAATAACGCTTAAAAGAAGCCACGAAAACAAAAAATACGGGATAACGGCTTTCAGAATGTATATAGAAATTATAAAACCGAATCGTTTCATTTTTATTTGGCAGAGGCTTGTAACTTTTGATTGGAAATCTTTTTTCCGATTATATTGGTAATTAAACTTTTAAACTTTTTGGACAGAGAGTGAATGGAATCCATATTTTGCGAGGTGATCTGAACGAAACTTTCCGGGTTTTGCTTTTGCGACAAATTCAGAATATTTCTTTCCGAAGCGGATAAAACATCTTTTACTTTGCTGTTATCGCAATTTTGACAAAAAATTTGGAAATTATACTGCAAATTTCCGCTTTCGTTTTCAAAAAGTTGTCTTTTGCAATTGCCGCAAATATTAAAATTCGGCAAATATCCTCCGAGTCTCAAAAGCCAGATTTCAAAATACAAAATAGTATTTTCGATTAGAAGACTGTCATTTTCAACCGCCGTCTCGATACAAACTTTAACCATTCTGTAAAGGTTTTCATTCGGATCGTGTGGTGGTGAAAATTCCGTTATTAATTCTGAAATATATGCAAAACTCGATAAAAAATCGGGATCGCTGGCACTGTTAAAAGTAGATTTTATCAGTTCAATATCTCGTATTGATACTAGTTCGCGGTCTTCTTTTTGAAAATAGGTGAGATTTATAAAAGTAAACGGCTCGAGACTGCTTCCGAAACGGCTCTTCAGCCTTTTCGCACCTTTTGCGACTCCGCGAATCAAACCATCTTGTTTGGTTAAAAAAACTACGATTTTATCCGCTTCGGACAAATTGTAGTTTTTCAAAACTAATCCTTCTGTTTCCTGTAAACCCATTTTTTAAAAAGGAAGAAAATAAAGCACCCACGCAAGAAGTAAACTGATACCGACAAACTGTAAGAAAACTTTTAAGCCGAATAAAAATTTATCCCTTAATTCTCCGGTGTGAATCACGGCAAAAACCAGTGCGACAAACGTGGCAAAACAAATTAAATATAAAAATGAAATCATTTTTTTCTCCCGACATTTATGTCAACCGCATCAATAACCGCCAATAAATTCAGCAACCCGGAAACTTCTAAAAATCTGCCACCATATTCAAAAACCGTCCAGGCGGCAACATCTTTCGGCGGATTTATTGCCAGAACTAAACTTATCAATCCGCCTAAACCGTTACCCATTCTGGCAAAAGCGTTAAGTAAATAAAGTAATGCACCTTCTTTAAAACTAAATCCGGGATAATACATTCCGCCGCTGATGACCGCGATCAGAAACATTGTCCAAATTACTGCACCGATTATAATTCCGCGTTTCCAGCGTCCGAGTTGGATATGACCGAAACCGGGCAGTAACCAACTAATTATTGCTATAAAAATAGTGTTTTTCATAAAAAACTTTATTCAACAGATTGTTTAACAGTCTGTCATAGACATTTAATGCTTTACACATCTATATCATTTCTAAATCCTTGAAAGATTGAATTTAAGGTTAGTTAAACTAATACATTAGATATTTACTTCTAACTTTATTAAATTCACTTAAACCTTTTTGCCAACTTGCTTCAATCTCATCTACTGATTTATTGTCCTCGATTGTTTTTCTGATCTCTAAAGTTCCGGCGATAACATCGAAAGGATTCCGGTCGAAAACATATTCATACGGAGTGTTTTTCCAAGCAAATTTGTCTTTGTATAATTCATATACAGCCTTAACAATCGCAATGCCGGTAATTACAGGTTTAAAAGCATTTCTATCCGTTACATGTAAAAATATGCCGCCGCAATTTTCTCCGGCACACTTTTGAAAAGTAGGCAAAAATTCCGTCGGTCGGAAAATGATTCCGGGAAGATTATATCCGTCGAGTATTTCGGATAATTTGTAACCGTCAATAAAAGGTGCGCCGATAATTTCAAAAGGTTTCGTCGTACCGCGCCCTTCTGAAATTTGCGTACCTTCCAAAAAAACCGTCCCCGGAAAAACCACCGCCGTTTCGACAGTCGGCATATTTGGCGAAGGCGAAACCCAAGGCGCATCGGTTTCATCAAGATAAAGTTGACGTTCCCAACCGTCCATTTTGACAACTTCCAAATCACATTTGATTGAAAACTCTTCATTAAACAGATTGGCTAACTCTCCGACGGTCATTCCGTGGCGCATCGGAATTGGGAATTGCCCGACAAACGACTCGTGTCCTTTTTCGAGAATATTACCTTCAACATTAATTCCGCCGATGGGATTTGGTCTATCCAACACTATAAACTTTTTACCAAAAGCAGCGCACGATTTCATCGCGTTTGCCATTGTATAAATAAATGTGTAAACGCGGCATCCGACATCCTGCAAATCGAAAACCAAAGCATCGAGATTTTCAAGCATTTCGGCAGTTGGTTCTCTGGTTTCACTATAGAGAGAATTAACCGGCAAACCGGTTATCAAATCAATCTTGTGTTCGGTTTCAATCATATTATCTTGGACATCACCGCGAATTCCGTGTTGCGGACCAAACAAAGCTGTAAGATTTATGTCACTATTTCGGAAAAAAAGATCGGCGATATGTTCAAAGTTATGATTAACCGAAGCCTGATTGCAAATAATGCCTAATCTTATACCTTTAAAGTATTTTCTAGCACTAGCTAAACTCTTTTCCAAACCCAACTTAACTTTGGTCGGTTGAAACATTTTTGAAGTCATAAAACCCGTTTTTTGTTGCAGTGTTCAACAAACACCTTAAATAATTCGAATGATAGTTTATCCTCTTTCCATGACAATTCAGGATGCCATTGAACCCCGATAATGAAGCGATTCTCTCTGATGTCTTCGATGCATTCAATTACGTCATCTTTTGCCCTCGCCGTAATCTTTAAATTTTCTCCCGGTGTTTTTACGGATTGATGATGATGAGAGTTCACTATAATTTGATTACTATCAAAAATAGTTTTCGTTATATCATTCAAAATTCCCTTTCCGGATACAGTCAAATTATGAGAATTTCTGTTTAAAGGCATTCCCTGTTGATGTTTTATCGGATGTTCAACTTGACTTTCAATATCCTGAAATAGAGTTCCGCCGCGAAAAACATTTAAAGACTGCATTCCGAAACAGATTGCAAAAACCGGAAGATTAAATTCTTCCGCCGCTTCCAGAACTAAAAAATCGGTCTCATCTTTTTCCTGTATTACATTTCCCAAACCCGGCAGCGGTTGTTCATTATAATTTAACGGATCAACATCGCTGTCGCTTCCGGGCAATAAAATTCCATCCAGAGTCTTAACGCATTCCCTGATGTTCTCTTTATTTGGTATAAGACCGATGTGCAGAGGAATTGCTCCGAAATTTTCCAGTGCCTTGCTATAATCACGTCCGAGATAAAATCTTCCGGTTGCCTGTTCAAGCCGCATTGTCAGACCGATTCGAGGAAAATTGTTCATAGAACTTAAGTAATGTTCGGAAATTTATGTCCGTCTGTCAATTTGAGCATTTGATATATAAGTTTTATCATTTATTTTTTAGTTTATGAATACTACAAACGATTCAAATAAAATACGTTCAACAACAGTTCTTCTTGTGCAAAAAGACGGTAAAACCGCTATGGCGGGCGACGGTCAGGTTACACTCGGGGAAACTGTCATCAAAGGAAATGCCCGAAAAGTCAGGCGAATATACAACGACCAGATAATTGTCGGATTTGCCGGCGCAACCGCTGATGCTTTCTCGCTTTTGTCAAAATTTGAAGCTAAACTCGAACAGTATCAGGGGCAACTCGAACGCGCAGCCGTCGAATTAACTAAAGAGTGGCGCACCGATAAATATCTGCGTCATCTCGAATCACTATTGATTGTTGCCGATAAAAAAGATTCTTTCCTGATTTCCGGTAAAGGAGATGTTATTTCATCCGATGAAGGTCTGCTTTCAGTCGGTTCGGGAAGTATGTATGCTCTGGCGGCGGCACGCGCACTTGTAAAACACACGAATCTGGATACAAAAGAAATTGCCGCCGAATCTTTGCGAATCGCCGGAGAAATTTGTATATACACCAATTCGAACATAATTGTCGAAGAACTTTCATAATAAAATAATAAAAAAATGCCTATTTATTTAAGTGGAGAAAAAGGATTTGATACTCCGAAGCTGGATGATATGACACCGCGCGAAATCGTCGCGGAATTAGACAAGCATATTATCGGTCAGGACAAAGCAAAACGTGCTGTGGCGATAGCCGTAAGGAACCGTATCCGCCGTCAGAAACTGCCGCCGGAAATCGCCAGAGACGTTTTGCCGAAAAATATTTTGATGATCGGAACAACGGGAGTCGGAAAAACCGAAATTGCGCGTCGTCTAGCTCGTCTGGCAAATTCGCCGTTTATAAAAATCGAAGCTTCAAAATTTACCGAAGTCGGGTATGTCGGGCGCGATGTCGAAAGTATGGTGCGCGATTTAATGGATGTCGCTGTTGATATGACGAAACAATCATCTTTTGAAGAAGTCCGCGACAGAGCTGAAAATAATGTCGAAGAAAGAATTTTAGATGCTTTGCTCCCGAGTTCTTATTCGGCGAATACTTTTAGTGACGGCGGTTCTATCGAAATTACAGATCAGACAAATAACACCCGCGAAAAATTACGCGATCAGCTTAGAGCCGGAAAATTAGATGACAGAATAATAGAGACTGAAACGCAGGATCGTTCTTCGACAATGATTGATTTTGTCGGCGGCGGCGGAATGGAAGAGATGGGCGTTAATCTCAAAGATATGTTCGGAAATCTTTTTCCTGCGAAAACCGTCAGCCGAAAATTGAAAATTTCTGAAGCTAAAAAAATTCTTCTTCGTGACGAACAGGAAAATTTGGTTGATATGGACGAAATTACCCGCCGCGCCGTCCAGTTGACGGAAAATTCAGGAATTATATTTCTCGACGAATTAGATAAAATCGCGGGACGGGAATCGGGCGGAAGCGGCGGACCGGAAGTTTCCCGTGAAGGTGTCCAGCGCGATCTATTGCCGATTGTCGAAGGAACGACCGTCAACACACGTTACGGAATGGTCAATACGGATCACATTTTGTTTTTTGCCGCCGGCGCATTTCACGTTTCAAAACCTTCCGACTTAATTCCCGAACTTCAAGGAAGATTTCCGATTCGTGTCGAGTTGGAATCTTTAACTTTAGACGACTTTAAACGAATACTTATTCAGCCTAAGAATTCGCTTATTAAGCAGTATCAAGCACTGCTTAATACGGAAGGAATCAACCTTCAATTTGAGGAAAGCGCAATTTCCACTCTGGCTGAAATGACTGTAGAAATAAACAGAAACACAGAAGACATCGGTGCCAGAAGGCTACACACGCTTCTTGAAAAACTTCTCGAAGAGATAAGTTTTCTTGGAAGTGAGCTTGAAAATAAAGAACCGAAACTTGATGCCGATTACGTCAGGCATAAGCTTCAGGAATTGGTAGAAGATAAAAATCTTCGCCAGTACATCTTGTAAATTTAAGCAGTGCTTAACATTTATGCTTAAACCAAAAATATTAAACCGGAACCATCTGCATAAAACAGTATTAGCGTTTATTACTTTTGTATTGCTTATTACTTTATTCAGCGGCTGTGGAAAGCGAAAACCGCCTTTGCCTCCAAAAGAACGTGTTACGCAAAGAGTTGATATAAAAGGTGTCCAACAAGGTAATCAGGTCATCTTAAGGTGGACGATGCCCGCCAGAAATGCAGTCGAAGGAAACACCTTAAACATAGATCGAATTGATGTTTATCGTTTAATCGAAAAGTTAAGTGCGCCTTTGTCGCTCTCGGAAGATGATTTTGTTTCACAAAGTACTCTGATAAAATCAATTCCGGTATCTAACGGTGATTTTTCATTTTCCGAAATTACTTATACGGATATTCTTGAGTTTTCCGGTCAGCCGGCGCGTCTTCGTTACGCGATCAGATTTGTAAACAGTTCGGGACAGAAAGCTTCATTTTCAAATTTTTTATTAATTCAACCGCAATCAGCCATCTCGGAAAACCCAAAAAATTTGATTGGAACTTATTCGCAATCTGCGATTAATTTAGAATGGGAAAAACCTCAATTGAATGTTGACGGGACTCAACCTGCAAATATTCTTGGCTATAACATTTATCGTCGTGAAGGAAACGATGGTGAGGCGAAAGTTCTCAACAAAATACCTTTCAAAGATACTAATTTTTCAGATCAATTTTTTGATTTCGATACATCTTACAGCTATTTTGTCAGAACTGTCTCTTCGGGCAATAACGGCGAACCGATTGAAAGTTTGAATTCAAATATTTATATCGTAAAACCGACGGATAAATTCCCGCCGAATTTTCCTGAAGCAATAACAATCGCCGCCGCACCGAATGTAATTTCTATCTTTTTTGCCGCTAATATCGAAAAAGACATTGCCGGTTATAAAATTTATCGTTCAGACGACAGCAGCGTCCCAAAAGAAAATTGGGAGTTGATCACACAGGAAATTATCAAAAATAATTCATATACGGATTCAAAAGTCGAACCCGGCAAAACTTATTTTTACTATATTACCGCTGTTGATAAATTTGGAAATGAAAGTCAACCTTCAGAGATCGTTAATGAAACCGCTCTCTAAAAAAAATTAAATTATGAAAATTTGTCAGTTTTACGATGGAAATGAAATAAAATACGGAACAATTAAAGATGATGCAGTCTATGCTTTTCCGGCTCAAAACGAATTAGAAAATTCTACGGAAGAATTGATATTATCAGACTCTGTGTCAATATCTGAAGTCAATTTCCTTCCTCCGGTCGAACCATCTAAAATCGTTTGTGTCGGAAGAAATTACGCCGATCACGCGGAAGAATTAGGCAATGAAATTCCATCAGAACCGCTCTTATTCTTGAAAGCTCCGTCAGCGATTATTACCGATCACGATGAGATAATAATCCCGCAAAACTCCCGACGCGTCGAACACGAAGGTGAACTCGGAGTTGTAATTGGAGGAATTTGCAAAAATTTGACGGAAAATGATGATCCTTTCGATTATATTTTGGGCTATATTTGTTTAAATGACGTAACTGCCCGCGATTTACAAAAAAAGGATGTTCAGTTTACGCGAGCAAAATCTTTCGATACTTTTTGTCCGATAAGCAATTTCATCGAGACCGAACTGGATGTTGCAGATCTCAAAATAGAAGTTCGCGTAAATGGTGAAATCCGGCAATCGGGAAGAACATCTCAGATGGTGTTTAACGTTCCGTTTTTGATAAGATATATCTCTAATCAGATGACGTTGAAATACGGCGACATCATAGCTACCGGAACTCCGTCGGGAGTTTCCAGATTATATGGCGGCGATGTTTGTGAAATTGAAATTGAAGGCATCGGCGTTTTAACAAATACTATTGTGAACAGTTTATAGAAGTTTTTGGCAGAAAGGAGAATTATGAAATTTTTTATTGATACGGCTAATCTTGATGAAATCAAAGAAGCCGGAGAACTCGGTTTAATTGACGGAGTTACGACAAATCCGTCGCTTGTTTCCAAAGAAGGCGGGGTCGTTTTTTTAGAACATATCGCAAAAATATGCGAAGCCGTCGAGGGCGATGTTTCCGTGGAAGTTACGACGACAGACCCGGAAGAAATGTTCCGTCAGGGTCTCGAATATGCAAAAATCGCACCGAATGTCGTAGTAAAATGTCCGTTGACTTTGGAAGGATTAAAAACAACTCGCAGATTGCGTGAACAGGATATAAAAGTTAATGTAACGCTGTGTTTTTCGGCTTCGCAAGCACTGCTCGCTGCAAAAGCCGGAGCTACTTACGTTTCCCCGTTTATCGGCAGACTCGATGACATTTCTCAAAACGGTATGCAGTTAATTGCCGATATTGTCAAAATCTATGACAATTACGGTTTTGCAACCGAAGTTTTAGCAGCCAGCATACGACATCCGATGCACATTGTCGAAGCCGCTTTAATCGGCGCAGATGTGGCAACGATGCCGCTGAATGTTATAAAACAACTCGTCAAACATCCGCTGACTGATAAAGGTCAGGAAGGATTTTTGAAAGATTGGGAAAAGATCGCCAAAGTGTAAAATTTATCAGATTTTTATAAAAGCGAACCCGTTAAATTTCGACGGGTTCGCTTTTTTTGTTGCAAATTTTTAAATGATTAGCATCCTAAGTAAAATTAAATAGTATATTAATGATTAGTATGCTATATTATTATAGCTAGTATGCTAATAATCTTATGAATATAAATGAATCAATCATATTTTTGTTTTCCGAAATTACCAATTCATTTTGGACTGAACTTGATAAATCAATGAAAGAAATCGGCTTGCACGGCGGACAGGTTTTTATTCTTATTTCTCTCTGGCAAAAGGACAGACAGAGCCAGACTGAAGTGGCAGATAATTTAAGAATCACATCACCGACAGTTAGTAATATGGTCGCAAGTTTAAAGAGAGGAGGCTTTATTAAATTAAACAGAAACCCGAAAGACCGGCGTGTTGTATTTGTTTCTTTGACGGAAAAAGGCATCTCCGTAAAAGCTGATTTACTTGAAAAATGGAAAGAACTGGAAGCTGATTTTTTTGGTTGTTTGAGCGACACGGAAAAACTAATTATTTTACAAATATTTGGTAAAATGAAAAATCATCTTTTTGATAATGAAAAAAATAATTTATGAAACCGGGCAGTATCAGCTCAAAATCTCATAAAAAAATTCGTTGATTTTATCGCTGTAAATAATATTATTTTTTGATATAAGGCGGGGCGAAACTTTCGGCATACTGGGAAAAACGATGCAGGAAAATCAACTTCTAAAAATGATCGCCTTCCGGTCGTCTCCTTCAGACGGAAGATTATTTGTTGAAGGTTTAGATGTTAAAGCTGCGGAACTATTCCAAAATTCGGACGATTTTTGGAATAGTTCCGCAGGAAAATAATCTCGATCCTGATTTAAACGTTCTTGAAAATTTGCTTGTTTATGCAAGTTTTTTCGTATGGAAACGGAAACAGCAAAACGGCGAAGTAATGAATTACTAAATTTTGTCGGACTCAATAATAAAACGTCCGCAAAGGTTGAACATCTTTCCGGCGAAATAAAAAGGCGTTTGATAATAGCGAGAGCGTTGCTGCATCGTCCGCAAATTTTGCTTCTTGATGAACCGACAACGGGATTAGATACGAACGTCCGGCAGGAGATTCAGATAAAATAGATAAACTTCGCCGCAGCGAAAATCTCACAATTTTACTTTCGACACACTATTTGGACGTAGCAAAAAAACTCTGTCAGAGAATAATTATTATGCCTCACGGCAAAATAATTTCAGAAAGAATTCCGTATGAACTTATAAAAAATTCGCTGAAGAAGTATGCGCTTGAAATCCGTGAGCCTTTTGAAATCAAACCTGTCGGAAACAGCAGTTTTATTTTTCTAAAACGCAGTTCTGCTCATTTGTATTTTGCTGACAACACGGAGAGTTTGACTACATTGATGCGGTATTGCGGAACGCGACCGATGCTTTTGCTACCCGCGAATCTGGAAGATGTCTTTTTGCAGTTGGTTCAAAAATAGTGATAATAAATTCAGTTTCTAATTAGGAGTATTTATGAAAATTTTAGCAGCGACTGACGGAACAAAACACAGCCGTGCGGCTATCGAAAAAATTTTAGATTTCAAATTGAATGCGGATGATGAAATTAACATTGTTTCCGTAGTTGATATGGCAGTGCCGATGTCTATTGATATGTACGGCGGTTATATAACTCCGACAACAGAGATTGAAACGAATGTTCGTGAAGCCGCCGAAAGGATTTTAGAAAATGCTAAAAAATTTCTTTCTGAGCAACTAAATATTAAAAACATTCGTATAAATACGGAGGTTTTATATGGTTCGCCGGACAGCCGCATCGTCGAAGCCGCCGAAAAAATAAATGCGGATTTAATAATTGTCGGCTCTCACGGTTACAACCGTTGGGAGCGTATTTTGCTCGGCTCGGTTTCTGATTCGGTTATTCATAACGCGCCTTGTTCCGTTTTGATTGTGCGAACTTCGGACGAATAACTTTAAACATTAATTCGTATATATCATTAAAAATCACATTGAATAACTTAAAATTAAAAGCAAATCCCGTCGTAATCAATTCAAGAAAGTTCAACGGCGAAATTCACCGAAGCTGGAATGCTTTTTTAATCGGAAGAGAAAATTCCCTGCTTTCTTTTTTGGGTGAATTCGACCAAGAAATTAAACACGAACATCTTGGCATTATCAGACGCAAAACCATTTCTTATGAATTTTATTGGTTAGACAAATATTATAATATTTTTCGTTTTCACGAACCCGATGGAAAATTTAGAAACTTTTACTGCAATATAAATTTGCCTCCCGTATTTGAAAACGGAGTTTTGGATTATATTGACCTCGAAATTGATCTGATCGTAAATAAAGATTTCAGCTATAAAATTTTGGATGAAGATGAATTTGAACAAAATTCAAAACTTTATAAATATTCCGACAGTCTAATTTCAAAAACAAAAAAAACTCTCGAAGAAATTTTGATTTTATTAAAATCGAGAAAATTCCCTTTTGATTTTGACACCGAACAATATTGAATTTAGCAATTTTAAAAGTTGCTCTAACTGATTATTTCTCAATCTGGCGACATAATTCGCGTGTTTATATAAGACTCTTGAAAACCGAATTGGTCGCGCCGATAATCAAACCCGTCTTTACATTTTTTGCATTCGGTTTCGGAGTCGGAGCTTTAGTTTCGAGTCAGGTTGCAGGATTAAGTTATCTGTCGTTTTTATAATCATATCCTTTGCAAATAATCGCTTATATTTTCCCACCATTTCTATTATTGATTTAACAAGTTTTTTTTAAACGGAAACTTATCATTCAGCCATATTTATGAAACAATTTATTTGATAATTGTTCCCGCTTCCTGTCTCGGATGGACGTTACGCAGTATTCGCTGAATAATGGTTGTTTGAGCCAAATAAAATTTTCCTCATTAATGTGATGTTTTTGCAACAAATTCTCTTAAACAAAGTGTTTAGAAGAACTATTCAATTTTCGGAGATTCATATGTCTAAAATAATTCTGACTTTCGTTTTCATTATTTTCTCTTATTCAGCGACAATTGCTCAGATCATTCCTGATAATTCAAATCAAACATCTATCCAATTAAATAATATCGAGAAAAATCTAAATGATATTTCAAACTCAGTTCGAGCACTAAATACTTTGCTCAAAAAATTTTCTGAAACATTTTCCACCAATCAAGGATTGCGTCTATCGGAAAAACAGCAAAATATTCTCGCCGCATTTGAATATCTGAATCGCGCCGAACAACGTCTCGCTACTCTTCAAAATTTTAAGATTGATCTGACAAAAAAACTGACTGAAATAAATATCCAACTTGCACAGATCGAAGACGATTTACGTCCCGAAAGCATTGACCGCAGTATTTCCTTGCGCGGAACGACCGATGCTGAAGGTTTGAGAGATATTCGCCGCCAATTGTTATACAGAGCGCAGAGCGAATTGCGTAATTTGTCCGACGACATCAGTCGGAATATTTCAGAAATTGACAGAGAAATTCGTGATACGGAACTCTTCTTAAGACGCATCAGGGGTCGCATATTTCCTGAAATTGAAAAAGAACTTTTAGATTTGTAGAAATTTGCATAAGTTTACAAACAAGCTAAAATCTTACATATGAATCCGACCAAGGCTGAACAACTTAAAACAAAACTCGATCAATTAATAGAAAAATCGAAAACTGCCGAACAAGGCGGCGGCACGGACAGACTAGAAAAACAAAAAACTTCCGGTAAAATGACAGCGCGTGAAAGAATTGATTTTTTTCTCGACCAAGATTCATTCGAAGAATTTGATAAATTTGTAATTCACCGCTCAACCGATTTTGGACTTGATGAACGAAAATATCCCGGCGACGGGGTGATTACCGGACACGGTTTAGTTGATGGACGAGAAGTTTTCGTGTTTGCACAGGATTTTACTGTTTTTGGAGGTTCTCTAAGCGAAACACACGCAAGAAAAATCTGCAAAGTTATGGATTTGGCAATGAAAACAGGTGTGCCTGTAATCGGTCTGAACGATTCCGGCGGCGCAAGAATTCAGGAAGGAGTTGTTTCATTAGGCGGTTACGCAGATATATTTTTAAGAAATACTCTGGCAAGCGGAGTAATCCCGCAAATCAGCTGCATTATGGGACCATGTGCCGGAGGTGCGGTTTATTCTCCGGCAATTACGGATTTTAACGTTATGGTAAAAGGCTCATCTTATATGTTTATTACCGGACCCGACGTTATTAAAACCGTAACGCATGAGGAAGTTTCCAAAGATGAACTCGGCGGTGCTATGACTCATAATTCGATTTCGGGTGTCGCACATTTTGCCGCTGAAAACGATCAACATTGTCTTCAATTAACCCGCGAACTTCTTTCTTTTATCCCTTCCAATAATATGGAGAATCCACCGTTTCTAGAATCCGTTGATCCTGTTGACAGAGTAGATGAAAAATTAAATTCGGCGATTCCCGTTTCATCAAATCAACCTTATGATATTCGGGACATCATTAATTCTGTGATAGATGATAATTATTTTTTTGAGATACAAGAATTTTTCGCTCAAAACATTGTTATCGGTTTTGCCAGACTCGGCGGTTTCCCGGTTGGAATTGTAGCTAACCAACCTGCATTTCTAGCCGGAGTTTTGGATATAGATGCGTCGGTTAAAGCAGCTAGATTTGTTAGATTTTGTGATTGTTTTAATATTCCGTTGATAACTTTTGAAGACGTACCCGGATTTTTGCCCGGAGTGAACCAGGAACATTACGGAATAATTCGTCACGGAGCAAAACTTCTATATGCTTTTGCCGAAGCGACGGTGCCTAAAATAACAGTCATTACCCGAAAGGCTTACGGTGGTGCATACTGCGTTATGTCCTCAAAACATATTCGTACTGACATAAATTTTGCATACCCCACAGCTGAAATTGCAGTTATGGGCGCACAAGGTGCGGTCGGACTTTTATATAGAAATGAACTAAATGAAACAACGGATGCTGAAAATTTGCGCCTTAAAAAGATCAATGAATTTGAAGAAAAATTTGCCAATCCATATATTGCTGCTGAACACGGTTTTATTGACGAAGTAATCGAACCGAAATTTACAAGACCGAAATTAATCAGAGCTTTGAAATTACTGCAAAACAAACGTGATCATAATCCACCGAAAAAACACGGAAATATCCCCCTATAAATTACTTTAATAGTCTGTGATACGACATCTAAGGTTTAACTTTAAGATTTTATTCGGTTACTTTATGGTAAATAACATTATTCATCGCCCTACTTATGCTCTAATAAACTTGGAGCATCTGGCATTTAATCTGAAATCTGTTAAGAAATTCTTGAGTAAAGAAGTCGAATATATGGCGGTTGTAAAAGCTGACGGTTATGGGCATGGAAGCGTTGATTGCGCTAAAAGACTGGAAAGAGAAGGTATTGATTGGTTCGGTGTTGCAATCATAGAAGAAGGACTGGAACTTAGAGAAGCTGGAATTACGAAGCCGATTTTATGTTTAGGCAGTTTCTGGGAAGGACAAGAGAAACTGTTGTTGGAAAATGACTTAACACCTGTTATTTATCAGATTGACAAAGCTCGACTACTGAATAATGCAGCTTCTTCTGTAAATAAAATTGCCAATATTCATATTAAAATTGACACCGGAATGGGAAGAATTGGTGTCAGAATGGAAGAACTTAATGTTTTTGTTGAACAATTGAAACTTTTGAAAAATTTGAATACTGAAGGAATTATGACGCATTTTGCGGCAGCTGATAATCTTCAGGAAAATGATTTCACGAGATTGCAGATAGACAGGTTTTACCAAGCCGTAAGCTTCTTTGAGAAAAATGGTTTTCATCCGAAATACAAAGATTTGGCTAATTCGCCCGGCACAATAGTTCAACCTGATTCTTTGGGAAATCTGGTCAGACTTGGTGGAATTCTATACGGTTTGGGTGAAGATATTTTACCTCTTGAAGCCGAAAAACCTTTTTTAAAACCGATATTTTCTCTTCATACAAAAATAGCTCATCTAAAAAAAGTTTCTCCTAATGAATCTTTGGGTTATGGTAGAACATTTAAAACCGAACGGGAATCTTTAATTGCTACTATTCCAATCGGTTATCAAGACGGCTTTCATCGAAGACTTTCCAATTGCGGACGAGTGATAATCAATAAAACATTTGCACCGATCGTCGGACGTATTTCGATGGATTGGACAATATTAGATGTAACAGATGTGCCTGACGTTAAAGTAAATGATGAGGTTATTTTAATAGGACAACAGGACGACAAAAAAATTTCTGTCGCCGAAGTCGCCAAAAAATTAAATACAATATCTTACGAAATAACCTGCGGAATTAGTCGTCGCGTTCCGAGAAAATATGTTGGAAGCTAATAAGTCGAAATTGTTTGAAAAAATTTTTTATTTCTATAATTCCAATTTAATTAAAAGAAGATTTCATTCTTTTAGTGTTAAAGGTCTGGAAAATTTTGAAAACAGACAAACTTCCCTTCCATTAATTATATACGCAAATCATTCTTCGTGGTGGGATGGACTTGCGGCTTTTCAGATTTCTCAAAAAGCAAAACTTGACAGCTTTGTGATGATGGAAGAGAAAACTCTAAAACGTTTCTTTTTATTCAGGAAGCTCGGTGCATTTTCAATCGTTCGTAATCAGCCGCGTTCAGCTTTTGAGAGTATTAATTACGCTGTAGATCTGCTGACAGATTCCGAGAAAACTATCTGGATTTTTCCCCAAGGAGAAATTCTGCCTAATGATTTTCGTCCGATAAATTTTTATAGTGGAATCTCAACAATAATTCGAAAATTAGGAATATGTCAAACAATTTGTTTGTCATTCAGATACGAATTCTTGAATAATTTCAAACCCGAAATTTTCGCTAATATAAATATCAAAGAAAGTATCGTCTTCAATAAATTTGAAAATAAAAAAATTTTAACAAATTATTTTGAAAAAAAATCCACGGAAAATCTTGAGGAATTAAAAAAGGATATTTTATTCAAACGATTTGACGATTATCAAAGAATTGTTTGAAATAACATAGATAACCGATGTCTCTGCCTGCTTCAAAACAAATAGAACTGCCAATTTTACAAGAACTTTCATTTGTTGGAGGCTCGGATAATTTGCGTTTTCTTTACCAACGTCTTATTTCTTATTTTCCTTCGTTATCAGACGCGGAGATTTTTTCTATTCAAAATGGTTCAAATGCCAGTTGGCGCAAAATCGTTCAAAATGCCGGGAAAAATCTGGCAGATGATGGGCTTTTGGCGCGTGAACACGGCATTTGGTCTTTAAGTAAAAAAGGAATTGAAGCTGCTGCCGAAAAAAAAGCCGATTTTTTATTGACAAAAATGGCAAATGAGACGTTCTCGCATATAGAAATTCAACAAATAACGGCTGAAATCGGTCGTGCGCTGGGATTTTACGCAGAATTGGAATTTGAGTATTACGATGTAATCTGGCGGGAAAAAGAAAATAATCCGCGTATATCCCACGTTTTTGAAGTTCAAAGTAAAGGAAACATTGATTCGGCATTTGCTAAATTGAAACGTGCTTTTGACGCTCAAAGGACAAAACCTTTTTTGATCGTAGCAAGCGAACGCGATACGAAACGTGCTAAACAATCCTTGAGTCGTGAATTTCAAGAATTGGAAAATTATCTAACGATCTTGAGTTTTACTGAAATGAAAAAAATTTATGATAATATTATAGATATTTCCGAAATTCTGACGAAATTTCTTGAACATTAAGAAAAAGGAAAAAATTTATGAATTATCCGCTGGAATTATCATTTAAAATTTTAGCTTTAGGAAGCCAGATTTATATACGTGACAACAATGAGCAATTGATCGGTTATGTAAAACAGAAACTTTTCAAACTGAAAGAAGACATTGATATTTACGCCGACGAAAGTCAAACAAAATTGCTTTTTAATATCAAAGCTGACCGAGTGATTGATTTTTCAGCACGTTATGATTTTACTTCCGCCGAAGGAAATTTTCTCGGTTCTATCAAACGTCAGGGAATGCGCTCGATATGGAAGGTTAATTATGAAATTTCCGATGCCGAAAATCGTCACGTTTTTCAGATAAATGAAGAAAGTGCCTGGATTAAAGTTTTCGATTCTCTTGCGGGTGAAGTTCCAATTTTAGGAATGTTTACCGGATATTTGTTCAATCCGTCATACATTATTTCTAAAAGCGACGGCACACAAATTGCGAAAATTGCAAAACAACCTGCTTTTTTCGAGGGAAAATTTATTTTTACTCCAGATTTTCTTATTGAATCAAAAGACGAAACGCTTATTCTGTTGAGCGTTTTAATGATGACGTTATTGGAAAGAATGCGCGGTTAACCAAATTTTTTATGACAGGTGACACGCCGATTCGCCGGCAATACCTTAAAATTAAAAAAAATCACGAAGATGCGATTTTGCTTTTTCGTCTCGGCGATTTTTACGAAGCGTTTGACGAAGATGCGAAACTTGTTGCGCGAGAATTAGATATTGCGTTAACTTCCAAACCGATGGGAAAAAATATGCGTGTTCCGCTAGCCGGAATACCGCATTTTGTTCTTGAAAAACATCTCGCAACACTTATAACGCGCGGACACAGGGTTGCAATTTGTGAACAAACTTCCGATGTTCCGGTAAAAGGCGCGGATGGTAAACGTTTGATAAAACGTGAAGTTACGCGGGTTGTAACGGCGGGAACAGTAATCGAGCCGCAACTTCTCGACAGCCGCTCGAATAATTTCCTTGTTTGTGTTTTCAGTGATGGAAAAAAAAGCGGCATCGCTTATGCTGATGTTTCGACCGGCGATTTTGCCGTAACCGAGATCGAAAATAAATTTGTTCTCGCCGAACTTGAGAGACTTGCTCCGGCTGAAATAATTATTGCGGAAACTCAACAAACATTCAGCAACCGCGATTTACCACATTTTGTTACACGTTTGAATTCGCAGTTTTTCGATCTGGAAAAAGCGCGAAAAACTCTCTTCAAACATTTTTCCACCACGACCTTAAAACCTTTCGGTCTTGAAAATTCTCCGCTGGCAATTTCTACTGCCGGAGCTTTGATTTCATATTTACAATCTTCCAGATTTGATACTGCCGAGCAATTAAATCGCCTGACGAGTTATGATTCTAAAAATTTTATGTTTCTTGATGGGAAAACATATAAAAGTTTAGAAATTTTGGAGAGTGAATCGGGCGCAAGTTTGATTTCCATAATTGAACGCACTAAAACTTCGATGGGAAGTCGTCTTTTGAGGCGTTGGCTCCGTCAACCGCTTCTCGATACGACGGAGATTTTTCGCCGTCAAAAACATCTCGGATGGTTTAAACAGCATTTGACTGAAAGACAGGATTTTCGTGAAATTTTGGAAAATGTTAAAGATTTGGAACGTCTTTCGAGTCGTGCCAAAGCCAATCTGATAAATGCGGTCGAACTTCGTGTGTTTGGAAAAAGTCTCGAACTTATTCCTTTATTAAAAAAAATTCTGCATAGCGACACGGTTCGTTTCGGGCAAATTTTAGTTCATCTGCCGGAAAGTGAAAAAATCGCTAAATTAATTGATTCCGCAATTTCCGAAGAACTTCCGAGCCGTTACAACGAACAAACCGGAATAATCCGCGATGGATACTCTGAAGAATTGGATCAATTGCGGCATAAATTAAAAGACGGCAAATCTTTTCTCAAAGACCTCGAAAAACGCGAACGTGAGCGAACGGGAATTAAAAGTCTGCGCGTCGGTTTCAACAAAGTTTTCGGTTATTATATCGAAGTTACAAAGCCGAACATACATCTTGTTCCGAAAGATTATCAACGAAAACAAACTCTAATTCCGAGCGAGCGTTATATTACTCTTGAATTAAAAGAACACGAAAGTCTCGTTATTCACGCTCAGGAAAGAATTGCCGAACTCGAAGCCAGTTTATTTCGTCAAATTTGTATGGAAATCGGCAAATCGAGACCGGAGATTATGCTTACGGCTTCGACAGTTGCTTATCTCGATGTAATTTCCGGTCTGGCTGACGCTGCCGATGAATTTAATTATGTCTGCCCGACCGTAAATGAAACTTCACTTTTACGTATAAAAAACGGGAGACATCCCGTAATCGAGAAAATTTTGTCAGAAAGAGAAAAAACTTTCATCGCCAATGATGCCGCTCTCGGCGGAAACGGTGCGCCGCAAATCGCCCTGATTACCGGTCCGAATGCTTCGGGAAAATCCACATATTTACGACAGATCGCCGTGATCGTTATCCTCGCGCAGATCGGTTCTTATGTTCCTGCGGAAGAAGCGGTAATCGGAATTTGTGATCGAATTTTTACGCGGATCGGTTTATACGACCGTATCGGCAGCGGTGAATCTACCTTTGTCACGGAAATGATCGAAACCGCCGAAATTCTTCATCACGCAACGCCGAGAAGTTTGATTTTACTTGACGAACTCGGGCGCGGAACTTCAACTTACGATGGTTTAGCCGTCGCCCGTTCGGTGGTTGAATTTATTCATAATCATCCGAAACTGCAATCTAAAACGCTTTTTGCCACACATTATCACGAACTTGCCGAACTCGAAAAACTCCTGCGGAATTTGGAAAATCTTCATTTCAAAATTGAAGAAAAAAAAGACGAACTTATTTTCAGATACAAACTTGAAAAAGGAACTTCACTCAAAAGCTACGGAGTTTATGCCGCGAAACTTGCCGGATTGCCCAAACCTGTAGTGCGCCGCGCCCTGGAACTTCTTGATAAATATGAAAATGAAGAAATTTTGCTCACCGATTCTGAAACAGCCGAGACCGCTCTGGAAAAATTTATTTCAGAAATTGATATTGATTCACTTTCTCCGGTTGAAGCGTTGATGAAACTTTGCGAAATTCAGGAATATGTTGATAAAAACATTCGTCCGGTTTTAAAACGCGCAACCGGTTGATATTGTCAATATATTTTTTTTGCTTATATTATTTCCCGCTGCTGATTCTCTTTGCTCAACCATTTTCTGTGATTACAGGATTTTATATATGTTATTATTTTATTTGAGGTATTTTTAATTTTTTTTTCCAACTTAATTATGAACAATTTTTTACGAATCGGACTATTTACATTTTTTATCTTTGCCATAATTTCAGCAAGTCTTTTTTATTTCAATTTTGATTCCGCATCAACTGCCGCAGAGCATACGCTTTTTATCACGATTGACAAAAATGAGTTTGCACATATTCAAAATGTCGCCCGCGCAAAACAGGGAGAGTTCCAATATGATTTCGTTGATGAACAAAACGGTATTGCGGTTTTGAAAATTTCCGAATCACAGCTTCCGACACTTTCCGGTTTTATGCACGACGAATATCATAAATGCGGAGGATTTATTTCTCACGAAAGTTTAGCAGATGCCAATTTTGCGCTCTCGAATTTGCAGAATAATGATTCAAACGCTCCTGAAATTACTTACACGATTGATAACCAACAAACCGTGACAACGCTTTTGCAGGCAGCAAATTCAGCGCAAATTTTACAAATAATTCAGACACTTTCCGCTTTTCCGAATCGCCGTCATAATTTACAGAGCGGTCTGGATTCGGCAAGTTGGATAAAAAATAAATGGACGGAAATTGTGCGAAACCGCAGTGATATTAGAGTGGAATTTTTCAATCATCCGGCAAGCGTAACTCCTCAGCCTTCGGTAATTTTAACAATTCCGGGAACGCAAACGCCCAACGAAATCGTCGTTCTCGGCGCACATCAGGACTCGATAAACACCAGCAGTCAAACTGCAAATGCGCCCGGAGCCGATGATGATGCTTCCGGCGTAGCAAGTCTGACCGAGGCGTTGAGAGTTTTGGTCGAGAAAAACTTTCGTCCTAAAAAAACCGTCCAATTTATGGCTTATGCCGCTGAAGAAGTCGGACTGAAAGGTTCAAACGACATCGCCGCAAATTACGTGGCGAATAATAAAAATGTGATCGGCGTTTTTCAATTGGATATGACGAATTATCAACCGACCGGCGGTTTTGATGTAGTTATTTTCACGGATTATACGAATGCCGCGCAGAATCAATTTATACGGGATTTAATTACAAATTATTTTCCGGCTTATACGGTCGGGACATCGAGCTGCGGTTATGGCTGTTCCGATCACGCTTCGTGGAATAATCGCGGAATTCCCGCAAGTTTCCCATTCGAATCAACTTTTTCAACATCAAATAATAAAATTCATACCGCGAACGATACGCTCGCACAAAGCGGAAACAATGCAAATCACGCCTTGAAATTTACAAAACTCGCCATTTCCTACATCGGCGAATTGGCAAAAGGAAGTGTCCAAACCGCACAGCCCTCGAAAGCCCGTTTCGATTTTGACGGCGACGGTCGCTCGGACGTGTCTGTTTTCCGCGCTTCCGAAGGAAATTGGTATATCAATCAAAGCGCGAACGGTTTCACGGCTTCGACCTTTGGTGCGCCGACAGACCGAATCGTTCCGGCGGATTATGACGGTGACGGAAAAACCGATGTGGCGGTTTTCCGCGACGGTTACTGGTATATTATGAAATCCGGAAGCGGTTTTTCTGCCGTTCAATTTGGCGCAGGTTCGGACATTCCGCAGCCAGCAGATTATGACGGCGACGGAAAAACCGATGTGGCGGTTTTTCGTCCGTCAAACGGTTCTTGGTATGTTCTCGGAAGTCAGAATGGATTTTTCGCCGCCCAATTCGGTGCAGATGGTGATAAACCCGTGGCGGCAGATTTTGACGGCGATTCAAAAGCTGATTTTGCAGTTTTTCGTGACGGATACTGGTATATCCTAAATACTAACGATGGTTTTAAAGTCGTCCAATTCGGAGTCGCAAGCGACTTTCCGATGGCAAATGATTTCGACGGCGACGGCAAAACAGATGTCGCAGTTTTTCGCGCGGGATATTGGTATATTTTGCGAACAAACGGCGGATTTCTTGGTTTACAATTTGGAAGTCCGACCGATTTGCCGGTTCCGGCAGATTATGACGGCGACGGTAAAACCGATGTGGCGGTTTTTCGATCTGGAGATTGGTATCAATTAAAGAGTTCAAACGGCGGATTTTACGGAGAAGTTTTTGGTGTTCCAACCGACAAACCGATTCCATCCGCTTATAACCGGTAAATTTTAAAGGCGGGAAATCAAATATTAAAAAGATTTTCCGCCTTTTATGCTCACAAAAATTCTTTGTCGAAAAGTTCTAAAATCTCATCAATAAAGGTTTTCATATACTCATCTTTTTCGATAAACGGAATTTTTTCACGAATTTTCCTGTAAATTTCCTGCGTTCCATTTCCCAATTTTTTATCATCTCCAGTTATTTTCTTTCTAAAATCTATTCCCTGCGCGGCACAAAATAATTCAAGTGCGATGATAATTTTCAAGTTTTCTGCTATTTGTCTGACTTTTAAAACAGATGTAACTCCCATCGAAACGTGATCTTCGACGTTTGCAGAACTCGGAATCGTGTCTGAACTTGCCGGATGAGACAAAACTTTGTTCTCATTACAAAGAGCAGCGGCGGTATATTGAACAATCATAAATCCCGAATTTAATCCGCCGTTTTCGGTTAAAAATGCCGGTAAAACGTGAGCATTTGAATTTTCGTCAGTTAATCTCATAATTCGACGTTCAGATATATTTCCCAGTTCGGTTAAAGCAATTCCCAGATAATCAAACGCCAATGCCAGCGGTTCCCCGTGGAAATTACCGCCGGAAATCACTTCGATATTTTCCAAATTTTCATCGCAGAAAATAAGTGGATTATCGGTTACTGAATTTAATTCGTTTTTGATTAACCATTCTGCATAATCAACTGCATCGCGGCACGCGCCGTGAACTTGCGGAATACAACGCAAAGAATATGCGTCCTGAACATTTGAAGAATCAAATTCGCGGACGAAATCGCTGTCTCTAAGAATTCTACGCAAATTTTCAGCACATTTTTGCTGGCGCGGATGCGGACGCAACTGGTGAATACGTTCATCGAATGCAAGAACAGTTCCATTTAACGCTTCCAAACTCAAGCAGCCTGAAACGTCCGCCGCTTCCGCCAGTTTCAAAGATTTATAAATCTCCAGTAAACCGACAGCCGTCATTATCGTCGTTCCGTTTGTTAAAGCGAGACCTTCTTTTGCCGCCAAAATTAACGGTTCGAGTCCACATTTATTTAAGATTTCTTTCGCCGTATAAATTTCGCCTTGAAATTCAGCTTTTCCTTCGCCGATCAAAACAGCCGCGATATGAGCGAGCGGTGCAAGATCGCCGCTCGCTCCCAAACTTCCCTTTTCCGGCACGAGCGGATGAATTCCGAGATTTAAAAAATCAAGTAATCGTTGGAGGGTTTTCATTCTGATCCCTGAAAAACCGCGTGATAAAGTGTTCGCACGAATCAGCATTATTGCCCGTGTTGTCGGAATATCAAAATAATTGCCGACTCCGACCGAATGACTCAAAACTATATTTTTTTGTAATTCTTCAACCGCTTCGGGGGAAATTATTTTATCTTTAAATGCGCCGAATCCGGTTGTAATTCCGTAAGCTATCTCGTTTCGTTCAATCAATTTTTGCACCGCTTCGGCAGAGCGTTCGACATTTTTTTCAGCTTCATTTGAAAGAGAAATTTTCGGGAAATCCGGTTTTCCGTTAGCAACTTTAATAACTTCATCTATGGTTAAATTTTCACCATTTATATTAATTTCTTTCATAAGATTTAAAATATAAAAAACTCCGTTTCGTTCCCTGTTAAAGAGGCGAAACGGAGTTTTTCATAAAACCGTCTAAGTGTTTATTCTTGCGGAATTGTTAATTCCTGACCGGGTTGAATTTTATCGGGATCATCTAATTTATCGCGGTTGGCTTCAAAAATTTTCTGCCAACTGATACCGTAATGTGAACCGATTTTGCTCAAAGAATCGCCGGATTGAACTGTGTAAGTCGTTTCTGCTGTTTCCGGGGCATCAATATTTAATACCAAATCGCCCGAACGATAATCCGGGTCAATTCGCGCGTATTCGTCCCAAAGTTTTTTCTTTGCTTCAGCACTCGTCGCATTTCCCGTGATTTTCAAAAATCCGTCTTCTTCATTGACATCCAAACCGGAAATTCCGAGTTGATTTGCCATATCTACCAACGGTTGATATTTATCTTGCAATGCCATAATTTAATTTCTCCTTGATTATTTTTCTTCAGTTGCTTCGTTTTTAACCGGTTTTCCGCCATTTGCTTCCATAGCAACTTGTATAACTTCGGCTAATTTACCTTTCGGATAAGTTCCGCGCAATGTTGCAGGCGATGTTGCAGTATCAACTGTTACTTTTTCATAACCTTTTGCCTTCAAAGCATCTTGGATTTTGCTTTCCATTGCCATATCGGTTTTAGGCGACTCCGGCGTTTTCGCCATCATATTCGAATTAGCGGTTGCCATATTGCTATTCGCCATATTGGTGGTCGCCATATTCGCGTTTGTTCCGCTTTTGCAACCCGCAAAGCACATCATTGCACCTAAACTCAATACCAGAAATATTTTAATTTTCATAACTTTCTCCTGTCTCTACTAAAATTAATACTCATACTTTTGCTAATGTAAAAACTCTGAATAGTTTTCAATTCTTGCACCAAGTATATCTAACGAACTTACTTGTTTAACGATAATTTGTCAATTTGCATCAGCATTATTGGTTTGTTTTTTTTAGACAAATTATGACTATTTAGAAAGAATTCTTCCATAAATTTAGTAGAAAATTCACCTTTCTTAAAGTTTTCATCATCTATAATTTCCAGATACCTAGCAAATTTTCATAGAACATTTACAAATGGTTTCATTTTACCTTTAAATCTAACTTTCTCCGGTGAAATAGTGGGTAACAAAGGCGGGTAAGCGTTCGGAACTCTCGACATCCAAAATTCGAATTCAAACTTTTCCCGAAAACCGCCGAAAACAAAATTTATAGGATCCGGCGGAAAATTTCTTAATTTCAAATAATCTTTTATTCGTTTTACTCGCGCATCAATTTCACCGTATTTATTTAGTTTCCCGCCATATACAACAATAAAACCTTGGGATTCTCGCTGATTTGCTAAAGTTATGAAAAAAGAATCTAAATTTGCTTGTTCTTCTTCCTGATTAATAATGCCGGACTTGTAAAACAGTTGCGGCGATAAGGAATTGATATAAACGTCATCGCCGCATTCACGATAACATTTGTTGAGATGTTCAAGATTTTCTTCTACATTTTTTTCATCATTAATTTGAGCATTTACGACAATTCCCAAACAAGATGTTATAAAAATTAAACTCAAAAAATTGAGAAACGGTGAGTAGTTTTTCTTTCTCTCGATACTCATAACCCTTAATTATATAATGCTTTAGATATTATAAATCCGAATATAAATCCAACGGTAAAGGTTTCATTTTCCCCCTAAATTTCACCTTTTCAACATCAACTGTCGGCGAGAGCGGCGGAAATATTTTGTCAGACGGAGATAACCAAAATTCAAACTCGAACTTTTCACGAAAACCGGCATTTATAATAGTGATTTTTTCTTTTGGTATATGACGATTTTCCGTTAAATAATATATCAACCGCTTTGTTCTTTCTTTAATTTCACCGGACTTATTCGTTTTGCCTCCATAAACTACCAAAAAAATCTGTCGTGCAGAGTCGTTCCTATAACGGACATTTAATGAATCCATATTCAACCATTCTTCTTCAAGATTTGTTATTCCGAAATGTCCAACCATATTAGGAACGAATTCGTCAACGAGTTCTCCACTGAAACATTCGTTATAATTTTTTTTGAACTGAAAATATTTTTCAAGTGAATCGGCACACTCATCCGTAATGACTTTTTGAGCGGAAAGTTGGCGGACACCCAAAATAGAAATTAAGATAAGACCGCCGATTAAAATTACAAAAAAAAGTAGAGAATTCTTTAGCCGTATTATTTTCATATTTTTACCTCAACTAACAAAAAGCCTCAGCGAAGGCTATCCGCACACGTTTGCCTGTCATACCGACATCACCTTTAAACATATCAAAATGTGAGTGTATGTAGTTTTCACTATCGCCTGATTTGCCGCCGATTTTTCCTATCTGCCAGCAATCACCTTCTTTTTGTAAATTATAATTTTTTTATATGAGAAATCATCAAAGTTACGTCCTCGCAATTTCCCGATTTTTACAATAAAAATCAAGACCTGCTTCGTCCAAAATTTTCAGATGATTTATAATTCTTACAGTACAGACATTTGCTATATTATTTACTTAATATAAGATTTCCCAACCTAGTGGTTTCATATTTCCTTTGAATTTTACATCTTCAGCTAAAATAGTTGATGATATTGGAGGCGAAATGTTTTCAATTACTGAAATCCACAATTCAAATTCAAATTTGTCTCGAAATCCACCATTTATCAATTTATAACGTGATGGGTCAAGGTTTCTATATTTTAATAGATAATTCATTACCGCATCTGTTCTAATTTTGTATTCGCCGTATTTATTGTTTTTGCCTCCATAATAAACTATATAACCATTTGCATTCTCAGATGAATTTTGCACTCTTTGAGTGAAAGCATCCAAGCGACTAAATGTAACCTCTCCTGAAATATCACCAAATGTATCAATCAAATATGGACTTAATTTTGCATAAAATTCTCGTGTCAAACACTCATTGTAAAAATTTTCACAAGAAATTTTGTCGGATTCGGATATAGAAACACTCGGTTTTTTTTCTTGAGCAAAAACAAATTGGGAACTTATTTGTGTAAAAATAAGCAAGCAACCGAAAAATAGCAGACGAAATTTATAGTTCATAAACATAATTTTTTTCTAGCAAAAAGCGTCAACAAATCTTATGCCTTTTGAGGCTCTGTATAGTCCGGTAGCCGTCATATCATACTTTCCCTGTTTGTCATACTTAAATGCTAAACCTTCGTCTCCTTTCATCATTAAAAAATGCTAATGGAGATAACCCAAATCCGAATCAGCTGATTCACCGCCTTTACCACCGATTGAACCTATCTTCCACCGATCACCTACTTTAACTGCTTTAAAGTTTTTGATGTGCATCATCATAAGAGTAGCATCGCTGACATTTCCGATTTTTTTGTAATAAAATCTAACAATACTTTGTTCAGGAGTAGGTATTTGAGTCAAGGCATTTTTATTATTTTCATATTTAACTCTACTGTTCATTTCAAAACCGTTAGGTATATAAACATCAGTGTAGGTTTCTCCGTCAACTCCAAGCCTTGTTCCATCAGTACTTCCATACATATGCATAACGTGTCTCGACAGATGACCGGGACCTATAACCTCAGTTCCGTCGCGCCAAATAAAAATATTGTCGCCTCGATAATACGTTTTTCCAATTAAGGCAAGACCTTCAGGCTCAAACCCGTTAGCTGCCGCAACTGCATTACTGCCGCCGAAAATTTGAGCTATTTTAACATCACAAACTTCCATTTCTTTTGTATAATATTTAATATGATAGGCTGCCGAACTATCCATTCCAAGCAATAAACTCCTAACCTCATAATTATCAGTTTCTTTCAATTCCATTCGTAACCTTTCGCTGCCTAATGCTTTTCCAATCATTTGCCAAAGGAATAAATCAATTTGTTCAAATACATAATTATTTGTAACGCCGAGTTTGCTATACCACTGCTTTTTAAAATTCCCGACAGCTTTTATAGTTTGAGCATCAAGTAAATCATCATCAGTAGATTAGGACTTGGTTTAACAAGTTCATTAAGAAATTTTTTTTAAAAGAGAAACTAAATCGTGTCTGTTACCGCAACGTAAAATCGGATACATTATCATATATAAACCTCCAAAAATTGATTTATCTTCTAAATCTCATTTAAACAAACATATGTAATGTCGTCAAAGTTAAAGAATGTTATATTTACTTGTTCAAAAAATCTTCCATAAACTTAGTCGAAAAATCGCCTTTTTGAAAGTTTTCATCGTCCATAATTTTCAGATGAAGCGGAATTGTTGTTTTAATTCCTTCGACGACGAGCATTTGCAAGGCGCGTTTCATTCTTTGAATTGCCAGTTCTCTCGTCCGCGCATGAACGATCAGTTTTGCAATCATTGAATCGTAATAAGGCGGCACGACGTAGCCGGGATAAACAAATGTGTCCACGCGAACGCCGATTCCGCCGGGAATGTTAAAAGCTGTAATTTTTCCGGGCGAAGGTGTGAATTTTTCGGGGTCTTCGGCGTTAATTCTACATTCGATAGCGTGTCCGACGATCTGCACGTCTTCCTGCGTGTAACCGAGTTCTTCGCCTTCCGCAATTCTGATTTGATTTCGCACGATGTCGGCGAGCGTAACCATTTCCGTCACGGGATGTTCGACCTGAATGCGCGTGTTCATTTCCATAAAGTAGAAAGAACCATCTTCATCCAACAAAAATTCAAAAGTTCCCGCGCTCGAATAACCGATTTGCTTGCAGGCATTTACAGCCACCGCACCCATTTTCTCGCGTTGTTCCGGCGTAATTACCGGCGACGGAGCTTCTTCGAGAAGTTTTTGATGCCGCCGCTGAATCGTGCATTCGCGTTCTCCGAGATGAATACAGTTGCCGTATTCATCGGCTAAAACTTGAATTTCGATGTGTCGCGGACGTTCGATATAACGCTCGATGTAAACCGCGCCGTTCTTAAATGCGGCGAGTGCTTCGCGTTGAGCGGTTTCGAGGTTTACGGCGAGGTCTTCTTTTTTACGGACGATTCGCATTCCGCGTCCGCCGCCGCCGGCTGATGCTTTGATAATTACCGGAAAACCGATCTCCTTAGCAAGTTTTATCGCTTCTTCCGGATCTTCGATAGGTTCGGGCGAACCGGGCAAAATCGGAACTCCGGTGGCTTTCATCGTTCGACGGGCTTCTACTTTATCGCCCATTAAACCGATAACTTCGGCACGCGGTCCGATAAATTTTATGTTGCAGTCTTCGCAGATTTTCGCAAAAGTTTCAGATTCCGCCAAAAAACCGTAACCGGGATGAATCGCGTCAACGTTCGTAATTTCCGCAGCACTGATAATCGCCGGTATATTCAGATAACTTTCCGCAGAAGATGCCGGACCGATACAGACCGCTTCGTCGGCATATTTTACGTGCAACGCTTCTTTGTCTGCTTCCGAGTGAACGGCAACCGTTTTAATGCCCATTTCGCGGCACGTCCAAATTATTCGGCAGGCAATTTCGCCGCGGTTAGCAATTAGAATTTTGCGAAATTTTCGCTGTTCCATTTTAAATTAATGAAAAATGGAAAATGGAAAATAAAACTTAATATTTTCCATTTTCCATTTTCCGTTTTTCAATTTTTACTTTTTAACTCCGAAAAGCGGTTGACCATATTCGACAGGTTGTTCGTTTTCGACATAAATTTTGACAATCTCGCCGGTTACCTCCGCTTCGATTTCGTTCATCAATTTCATAGCTTCTACAATACAAACAATTGATGATGAATTTACTTTACTTCCCTCTTCGATATATGGCGGTTTGTCGGGCGCGGACGAACGATAAAATGTTCCGACAATCGGCGAAGTTATAATGTGCAAACCGGCATCGGCATCAGTTTCGATTGCTGAATTAGTTTCTTCAGACGGCGCGGCGTTTTGTTGTGTTTGAGGTGCAGCGGCGGGCAGCTGCGTAACACTTTGAAAAGGCTGAACTGCTTGAACGAATTGCTGTGGCGTATTTTTGCTCAAACGAACGCGAATGTTTGCATTTTCAAATTCAAAATCCGTGAAACCGTTTTCGTTAACCAGATCGGCAAGTTCGCGCAGTTCGTCTAAATTTAACGAAGGCTCGGCTTGCTTTACTTTTCCCGCTGTTTTTCCTTTACTCGTCTGTTTTGATGCGTCCATTTTTCAAAAATTAAAACCACAGATTATCTGGATTTATACAGTAACTCGACTGCACAAAAATCGCAAATAATATGTGGTCTTTATAATTTCGTTAAGCTTTCTTTTCGCGCCGGTTGTCAACCAATTCGATAACCGCCATTTCCGTATTATCGCCGTGCCGTCTGCCTAAGCGAATAATGCGCGTATAACCGCCCGGACGATCTTTGTAACGTTCGCCAAGTTCGTCGAAAAGTCTCTGAACCGCGGCAACTCCGGCTGTTCTTTCAACTGTGTCTTTCGATTCGCCCTTTTTGCCGCGAAAACGACTTTGCTCACGTTTGAAAGTGTGGTTTCCGGCGTGAAAATACTGCGCCGCTTTTCTGCGAAGATGAACTTTCTGAATCGTTGCATCATCGCCTTCGACTTTCTGCGCTTTGCAGGCAAGCGTGATAACTTTTTCAACGAACGGACGCAATTCTTTTGCTTTCGGAACGGTCGTTACGATGTATTCATTTTCCGCATTAATGAGCGATGTCGCCATATTACGCAACATCGAAATGCGATGCTCCGTCGTTCTTCCTAATTTACGATGTGCTTTTAAATGTCTCATATCAATTTTGGATTTCGGATTTTGGATTTTGGATTTTTCCAAAATAAATTCCAATAATCGAAAAGTTCTGGCAAAACTAATTTCTCTACTTTTGCCTTCTACCTTTTTACTTTTGCCTCTTTATTCTCTTCCGCCTGAACCGGGAATCGGATTTCCTTGATCGTCAAAATCCATTCCGAAATCTAATCCCATTCCGTGCAGTAAATCTTTAATCTCATTGAGCGATTTTTTGCCGAAATTTTTCGTGTTCAGCATATCGCGCTCTGTTCTGCGAATCAAATCACGAATCGTTCTGATGTCCGCATTTTTCAGACAGTTATACGAACGAACCGAAAGTTCGAGTTCGTCAACCGAACGATCCAAAAGATCGTTTCTCATCAGAGGCGGACGCGCAATGTCTTCAAATTTATATTCTTCTTCCTCTTCTTCAAAATTGATGAAGATCGTCATATGACTTTTGACTAATTTTGCCGCCAGACCGATGGAATCTTCTGCTTTGACCGAACCGTCAGTCCAAACTTCCATTATCAATTTGTCATATTCCGTGTTGTAACCCTGACGGGTTTTCTCAACGGTGTAATTTACTTTTTTGATCGGCGTGTGAACCGAATCAATCGGAATATACCCGACAGCTAAATCCTCGTCGTTGTTAAATTCAGCGGAAACATATCCGCGTCCGGTTTTCAAACGCATTTCGATGTTTAATTCGCCGCCTTTACTGAGTGTTGCGATATAAATTTCATCGTCCAGAATTTCCACATCGCCGTCGTGTTCGATGTCCGCACTGGTAACTTCGCCCGGACCGATTTTACTGATCGTCAATGTTTTCGGACCTTCCGAATGTAATTTGAATGGAATTTGCTTAACATTTAAAATGATGTCCGTAGCGTCTTCCGTAGCTCCTTTAATCGAGGAAAATTCATGTTCTACACCTTCGATTTTAATAGCTGTAACCGCCGCACCTTCAATCGAAGATAATAACGCACGGCGCAGGGAGTTGCCGATTGTCGTGCCGAAGCCGCGCTCAAAAGGTTGTGCGGAAAAGCGGCAAAACTGCGTACTTTGACTTTCTTTGTCAAATTCCAGTTTGTTCGGCATCTGAAAATTAGACCATTGATTATTTTGTGTCATATTCTTTTTTAAAAAGTTCCAAGTTCCAAGTTCCAACCAAGTCGAAGTCGTTTGACTTAAAACTTGGAACTTGGAACTTGGAACTAAATATATTACTTACTATAAAGTTCGACGATTAATTGCTCGTTAATATCCTGACCGATATCTTCGCGTTTCGGCATCGAAGCAACTGTCGCACTCATTCCCACTTCATTTGCCGTGATCCACGAAGGACGACTGCGTCCCGATGAGGTCTGCCACGCGCCTTCGACGTGCGGATTTTTGTGACTTTTCGCTTTTACCGACACGACATCGCCTTCTTTTACCTGAAAAGAAGCAATATCAACTTTACGGTTGTTGACTTCGATATGTCCGTGATTCACGAGTTGACGAGCTTGACGGCGCGATGTCGAAAATCCTGCGCGGTAAACCACGTTATCAAGACGGCGTTCCAACATAAACAAAAGATTTTCGCCTGTAACGCCTTTTTGTTGAAGTGCTTTTTCGAAATAATTGCGAAACTGTTTTTCGAGGATAAAGTAAATACGTTTTACTTTTTGTTTTTCGCGCAACTGCTGACCGTAACCGGACAACTGTTTGCGTCTTGCCGCACCGTGTTGTCCCGGCGGATTTGTTCCGCGTTTTTCGATAGCACACGACGACTTGTAGCATCTGTCGCCCTTTAGAAATAACTTTCCACCTTCCCGGCGGCACAAACGGCACACCGCATCTCTATATCTAGCCATATTATTTTTTGCTTCGGCAAAAAAATGATTTTGGATATTAGATTTTAGATTTTAGATTTTTGTTTAATCTGAAATCGCAAATAAAAAATCATTTTCTCATTTTTTGCGGAAAAGTTTACGGGATTTTATATTTCCCTTCGTCCTTTTGATAATTAAATTAAAATTCAATAAATTGAACTAAAAATCTTGAAACCAAACCAAAATTCAAGATTAAAAATCCAAAATCCTCAAACACGTCTGCGTTTCGGCGGACGGCATCCGTTGTGCGGAATCGGTGTCGTATCGAGAATTGATGTAACACGAATTCCGGCTTGCGTTAATGCACGAATTGCCGATTCACGACCGCCGCCCGGACCTTTAACGCGAACTTCGACTTCACGCATTCCGACTTCGGTCGCTTTTTTCGCCGCTTCATAAGCAGCTTGCTGCGCCGCAAACGGAGTTCCTTTACGCGAACCACGGAAACCCCGTGCGCCGGAAGACGACTGCGAAACCAAATTGCCTTCCGTATCCGTAATCGAAATCAGCGTGTTGTTAAAAGAAGCCGAAATAAAAACTATTCCTGAAGGAATGTTTCTTTTCTCTTTCTTTTTATAAACTTTCTTTTTACCTTTTGTTGCCTTTGCCATAATTAAAGTAGTCAGTAGTCAGCAGTCAGTGGTCAGAATTTTTACTGACTACTGACTACTGACTACTGTATTCTATTTCTTACCTGGTGCTTTCTTCTTCGCAACCGCGGCTTTACGCGGACCTTTTCTGGTTCTCGCGTTGGTGCTGGTGCGTTGTCCGCGAACCGGCAGACCGCGACGATGACGCAGACCGCGATAGCAGCCGATGTCCATCAAACGCTTGATGTCCATTTGCACACGCTTCCGCAGATCACCTTCGACTCCGCCTTGCTCGTCAATAATCGTGCGGATTTGGTTCAGTTCGTCTTCACTCAAATCTTTGAGTTTCGTATCAATACTGATGTCCGCTTGTTCCAAAATCGCTGTCGCACGCGGCTTGCCGATTCCGTATATATAAGTTAAACCGATTTGCGCCCTTTTATTCGGCGGTAAATCTACTCCTGCTATTCGAGCCATAATTTAATTTTGGATTTTGGATTTTGGATTTTGGACTAAAGGAATAAATCCAACATCCAACATCCAAAATCGCAAATCGTTCTATCCTTGTCTTTGTTTATGCTTGGGATTTTCACAAATCACGCGCACGATTCCTTTACGATGTATAACTTTACACTTGTCGCACATTTTCTTTACTGATGGACGAACTTTCATAATTTCTTTCCTCGCTTTTTATTTGTAACGATAGACAATCCGCCCGCGCGTTAGATCGTAGGGCGAAAGTTCAACCAGAACTTTATCTCCCGGCAGAATACGGATAAAATTCTTCCGCATTTTTCCAGAAATATGTGCTAAAACTTCGTGTTGATTATTTTCAAGTTCAACCCGAAACAGCGCATTTGGCAACGTTTCTATAACCGTCGCCATAACTTCTATCGCTTCTTCTTTTGACATAACTTAATCACCCGAATTTCCTTAATCGGGCAAAACGATGATTATATCTTTTACTTGATATTTTATCAAGTTAAGCCGAAGCAGTTTCTTTTTTAGACTCTTTAAGATCAGCTTTTTGCTTTTTGGTCAAAGTTAAAATCTCAGGTCCTTCAGTAGTTATCGCCACTGTGTGTTCGGCGTGCGCGGCAAATTTCCTGTCAGCAGTTACCACCGTCCAACCATCACCTAACGTCTCGGTTTCGTGCGTACCTAGAGTCAGCATCGGCTCAAGCGCAAACACGAATCCAGCGCGAATTCTTTCTTTTGTTCCGGGACGACCGTAATTCGGAATCGAAGGTGCTTCGTGCATACTTCGACCGATTCCGTGTCCGGTGTAATTTCTGACTATTCCGTAACCGTTTTGTTCGGCAAGTTCCTGCACAACCCAACCAATATCACCTACTCTTTTGTTCGGTCGGCATTGGTCAATTGCCCTTGCTAATGCTTCTTCCGTTACTTTAATCAATTTTGCCGCTTCATCGCTGATTTTGCCGACCGGAATAGTCGTCGCCGTGTCGCCGACAAATCCGTTATACTTTGCCGCCATATCAATTGACAAAATATCACCTTCGACAAGTTTTTTGTCTGTTGAAAATCCGTGAACGACTTCTTCATTCACCGAAGCACAAATTGCAAAAGGATATGGACTCAAACCTGCCGGCGCATAACCGATAAACGCCGGAATCGCACCAGCATCGCGCATCATTTTTTCCGCGACGATATTTAATTCAAGCGTTGTAATTCCCGGCTCGACCATTTCCCGCAAAGTCTCGCGCACTTCGGCAACGAGTTCGCCGACTTCACGCATTTTACTTAAATCTTTTTTCGACTTTGCTATTATCATTGCTTTTCCAAAAAAAATCTGGCTGTATTCTCTAATAACATCGCCGATCTTTGTTTTACGGAACATTTGTAAATCTAAACCAAACCTTCTAATTCCGCGTAAATTTCTTCCATTTCGCCTTCACCGCTGACTCGTTTTAATCTTCCAGACTTTTCGTAATAATCAATTAGCGGTGCTGTATTTTTTTCGTATGTTGTCAACCTTACTTTAACTTTATCTTCGTAATCGTCGGCGCGATGTTTCAACACGGAATCGGGATGAAAATCACAGACATTATCATTTTTCGGCGGTTTGAAATGAATGTTATAAATCTCGCCGCAAACCGGACAACTTCTGCGTCCGGTCATACGTTTTTCGAGATGATCTAAAGGAACATCAACTAAAATCGCTTGAACCGGCTTTTCAAGTTTTTCTGAAATTTCTTCTAATTGTTTCGCCTGAATTTCTGTTCGTGGATAACCGTCAAGAATGAATGTTCCGTTACAGTCTTCACGCGAAACGCGCTCTTTGACCACTTCTAATGTCAAGTCATCGGAAATCAAATTTCCCGAAGACATAATCTGACGAATTTCTTCCGCCAGAGGTGTATTTAAATCTTTCATTTCGCGGAACATATCGCCCGTCGAAATTTGCGGAATTCCGCGCCGCGTCTGCAAAAGCCTTGCCTGTGTTCCTTTTCCTGCACCGGGCGCACCGATGAGAACTATAATTTTGTCCATAATTGAAAAATATGGAGAAAAAGAAATTTATAAAGAAACTGCTGTCAAATATCCCTTTCTCAAATTAATTGCGTCTTCCGCGTAAACGTCCCGCACCGAGAAATCCTTCGTAATTTTTCATTACGAGTTGTGCTTCGATCTGTTGAATCGTATCCATCGCAACTCCGACGATAATCAAAAGTGAAGTTCCGCCGAAGAAAAACTGATAACCCATACCCGTCGGGATCCAACTAAGTCCGGGCGTTGCAGTAAAAAATGCGTCAATACTTTCGCCCACAAAAGGTAAGCGCGCAACCTTAAATCCGCTCAATAACAGTTGCGGAATAAAAACGACTAATGCCAAATAAAGCGCACCGACTGTCGTCAATCTGGTCATAATCGTATTCAGATAATCCGCCGTCTGTGCGCCGGGACGAATTCCCGGTATAAATCCGCCTGATTTTCTCAGATTGTCCGCAACTTCATCTGTATTAAAAACAATCGTGATGTAGAAAAATGTAAACAACACAATCAAGCCGATATAAACAAATTCGTAATATGGATCACCGCCGTGAAACTGCTGAAAAAATGCGTAAATTTTCGCCCAAGTCGAATTCGGATTCGCCGGATCTGGCGGAAGTGCCGCGAAGATTGTCTGCGGCATCGCCAAAACTGATGAAGCAAAAATAACCGGAATAACACCGCTCATATTGATTTTGAGCGGAAGACTCGTTTCCTGACCTTGATAAACCTGACTTCCGACGCGCCTGCTCGCATAACTGATCGGCACGTTTCTCCGCGCCGATTCCATATATACGATGAATGCTATAACGGCAATCATTATCCCTACTAAAAATAAAACACCCAGTGTTTGCAAGGGATCGCCGCCGCTGACTTTTTCGGACACCTGTGAAACTGCGCTCGGCAGTTTCATAATAATTCCCGCGAAAATCAACAATGATATTCCATTTCCGACACCGCGTTCGGTGATTTGCTCACCGAGCCACATTACGAAAATCGTTCCCGTCGTAAGCGTGATCGTAATCATCATTGTCGCCCACCAGGTGTTAGGAATGACGTTGTTTTTCTCAAGCCACGTCGCAACGAAAAATGTCTGAACTGCACAAAGAACAACTGTCAGATAGCGCGTCCATTGATTAATTTTCTGCCGTCCGACTTCGCCTTCCTCTTGAATTTTCTTCATCTGAGGATATAGAACCGGCATCAGCTGCATAATAATTGACGCGGTAATATATGGCATAACGCCGAGTGCGAGAACCGAAATTGACTGAAAGTTTCCGCCGGAAAATAAATCTAAAACGCCGAGCAAAGTTCCGGCGACTTCGCCCCAAACTCTCGCAAGCTGCGCTTTATTAATTCCAGGCGCGGTGATGTGCGCTCCGAGTCGGTAAACGGCAAGTATGCCCAAAGTAAACAGAATGCGCTTACGCAATTCCGGCACTTTGAACATATTTTGAACGGCATTTAAAAACTTATCCATAAAACCTCTGAAAGAATTCGGGAATATCTATGCGGACTAAGAAGCTACTTTTTGTTCGCTTTCTTTTCCTGTTTTGCCTGTTTTTGCATTTCTTCGCGTTTTTCGGCAAAACTTTGAGTCGTGATCAAATTAACCGTTCCGCCTGCGCTCTCAATCTTTTCTTGAGCGGATTTTGTAAAACGATGTGCTGAAATAGTAAACGACTTTGTAACATCGCCATTTCCCAAAACTACAAGATCGTGTTTTGATTTTTTGATCAGACCGCGCTCGTGCAAAAGTTCCGGCGTAATTTCTTCACCTTTTTCAAAATTGTCTTCGAGTTTTGCAAGCGTGATTTCAATCCATTTTTTCTTAAAAATGTTGGTGAATCCGCGCTTCGGAAGTCGTCTTTGAAGCGGCATCTGTCCGCCTTCAAAAGCAATTTTTCCGCTGTAACCCGCACGTGATTTTTGTCCTTTATGTCCTTTACCGGCAGTTTTTCCCGTACCGGAACCGGGACCGCGTCCGATTCTTTTCTTTTTGTGTGTGCTGCCTTTTGCCGGAGCGATGTTATTTAATGATAGTGCCATTTTCTTGTTCGTCTCGTTTAATCGTTAATGGTTAATAGTCAATTGCAAACACTATTTAAGCATATCAATTAACTATTAACCATTAACGATTAATAAAAAATTTACTCAACAATTCGCAAAAGATGCGGAATTTTCGCCACCACACCGCGCATTGCCGGATTATCAGGTCGTTCGATGGTTTGATTCAATTTGGTGATGCCCAAACTTTTTACCATCTGTTTTTGTTTGCCGGAATAACCGATCATACTTTTATAGTATTGAATCTTTATCGTTCCACCGTTTTCTGTATTTTCTTGCTTTGCCATTATTTTTTAATTACGAATTACAAATTACGAATTAATTAAAAAATTGATTTTACAATTCGTAATTCGTAATTTTAAAGTAGTTCGTTAACATCTTTGCCGCGTTTACGTGCAACTTCCATCGGGTCTTGCATTCTTTTCAAGCCGTTAAATGTCGCTTGCAAAACGCTGTGTGCGTTAGTCGAACCGAGAATTTTCGTTCTGACATCGTGAACGCCGAGCATTTGCATCACGGCACGAACCGCGCCGCCGGCGATAACTCCGGTTCCTTCTTTTGCCGGTTTTATTAATACACGTCCTGCGCCGTATTCACCGATCATAGGATGCGGCAAAGTTCCTTCGATCAGCGGCACACGAATCATATTGTTTTTCGCTGATTCGACCGCTTTTTTAATCGCATTCGGAACTTCCTTTGCTTTGCCTGTTCCGAAACCGACGTGTCCGCGTTCGTCACCGACGACGACTATTGCCGCAAACGACATATTTTTACCGCCTTTGACGACCTTTGTAACACGGTTGATCGAAATCAACTGATCTTTAATGTCTAATCCTTGCGCCGAGATTTTTTTATTATCCTTCATTGCTTTCTTCTTCTTGAGAATTTTCTTCAGTTTGCGAATCGGTGTCGCGTTTGTTCAAACCTGCTTCGCGGCTGGCATCAATTAATGCTTTGACGCGACCGTGATAGACATAACCGCCGCGGTCGTAAACCACTTCTGAAATGCCCGCCGTCTGTGCGCGTTCGGCAATCGCTTTGCCGACTCTTTTCGCCGCTTCGATGTCACCGCCGGTTTCTGCTTTTAGATCGGCTTCGACGGTCGAAGCCGATGCCAGAGTTTTTCCGACCGTGTCATCAATTACTTGTGCGTAAATATGATTCAGACTGCGGAAAACCGCCAACCGCGGACGTTCCGACGTTCCACTGACTTTTTTGCGAATCCGACTATGAATTCCGCGCCTGATTGTGCTTCTACTTGTGCTTGCCATATCTTGATTTTGGATTTTGGATTTTGGATTTTGGATTTAAGAAAAAATCTAAAATCCAGAATATAAAATCTAAAACTATTTTGCTGTTTTACCCGCTTTCAGACGATAAGTTCTATCGGCATAACGGACACCTTTTCCTTTATAAGCGTCGGGTTTTCTAAGACGATGGAGTTCAGCGGCGACTTGACCGAGTTTCTGTTTGTCCATTCCCTTTAGTGTCAAAGTCGTCTGGTACTGAGTTATAGAACTTTTCGTATTTACACGTTCGACCGATGCTTCGACACCTTGCGGCAGAACATATTCAATCGGATGCGAATAACCTAATGCGAAAACAATTTTGTTTCCCTGAACATCGGCTTTGTAACCGACTCCGACAACATCCATCTGCTGCGAAAAACCTTCGGTAACTCCGACTACGGCATTGTTTGCCAAAGCTCTCGCCAATCCGTGCAACGCCGCCAATTTGTCGTTTTCACGTTCCGCAGTCAAAGTATTATCTTCGATCTTGAATGAAATACCTTGCGGAATCGGCGTTTTAAGCGTTCCTTTCGCCCCTTTTACTTCTAATTCGTCACCGTTGATCTTGACATCAACACCGGACGGAATTTGTATCGGTTTTTTTCCTACACGCGACATAATTACATTTTAGATTTTATAGTTTAGATTTTGGATTGATTATAAAAATCTAAAATCCAGAATCTAAACTATAAAATTAATAGACTTCTGCTAAAATTTCACCGCCCAAACTTTCGCGGCGGGCTTGTTTTCCGCTCATCAAACCTTTTGATGTGGAAACTATATTTATACCATATCCGCCGAGAACGTTCGGTAATTTACTTGCACCGACGTAAACTCGTCTTCCCGGACTGGAAACTCTGGAAATTTTCGTGATCGAAGATTCGCCTCTAGCGTCATAACGCAAAACAATACGAATCTGGTATTTCAAACCTTCGCCGGTTACAACAAATCCGTTGATATAACCTTCTTCTTCAAGAATACGCGCAATTTCCTTCTTTAATTTTGAACCCGGAATGTCAACACTCGTATGTCCCGCGCTTATCGCGTTACGAATTCGTGTGAGCATATCGGCTACTGGATCAGTCATACTTTTACTCCAAAAAAATCTTTTCTTAAATCCCGAATCGAATTACCAACTCGATTTCGTAACTCCCGGAATCTGCCCTTGCAACGCTAATTCTCTGAGTGCAACTCTCGAAATTCCGAACTTTCTCAAATAACCTCGCGGACGACCTGTCTGCGAACAACGGTTGCGAACACGAATCGGTGAAGCATTACGCGGAATTTTCTGAAGTTTAATTACCGCTTCATCAACTTGTTCCGGCGTTGATTCGGGATTATTAATGATCTTTTTTAACGCTCCGCGCTTTTCGGCGTAAGCGGCGACCATCTTTTTACGTTTTTCATTTTTTACTACTTTACTAATCTTTGCCATTGTTTTTTGTTATTGTCTGAACGGCATTCCCATTGCCTTCAAAAGCGCACGCGCCTGTTCATCATCTTTCGCCGTCGTTACAATCGAGATATTCATCCCGCGAGTTTTATCAACTTTATTAAAATCAATTTCGGGAAATATCAACTGTTCTTTTACACCGAGCGTATAATTTCCGCGCCCGTCGAACGATTTGCCCGAGATTCCGCGAAAATCACGAACACGCGGAAGAGCAACCGAAATCAGACGATCAAGAAATTCATACATGCGGTCGCCGCGTAATGTCACCATCGCGCCGATGCTCATTCCTTCGCGCAACTTAAATGCCGCGATAGATTTTTTCGCCTTCGTAACGACTGGTTTTTGTCCGGTGATTGACCGCAGTTCTTCCGTCGCCGTATCAAGAATCTTGGCGTTGCCGATAGCTTCGCCGACTCCCATATTGATGATAATTTTCTCGATCTTCGGTATCGCCATCGGATTTTCAATTCCGAAGTCTTTGGCGATCGCCGGTGCAATCTCGTTTCTGTATTTATCTTTAAGTCTTGCCATTTTCGATTTTCGATTTAGAATCTGCGATCTTTAATTAAACCGCCATCTTAAATTAACCTTTATCTTCGGTATCTTTTTTCGATTTTTTCGTCTTCTTGCCTTTAACGGCTTCTTCATTTTTTTGTTCGGCTTCCGTCGTTTCGGCATCTTGAACAACTTGTGTTTCTTGCTGAACCGTATCCGAAACAGGTGTCGGCGTTTCCTTGCGGAATTTAATTTCCGGGTCGGCGACAACTTTGCCGCTTTTCGCAACGCGGACTTTATTTCCGTCGCGGGTTTCAAATTTCACGCGCGTCGGTTTTCCTGTGTCCGGGTCAATCAGCGCAACATTTGAAACATTTACCCACGCTTCCTGTTCAAAAATCCCGCCTTTTTTATCGAGTTGCGGAACAGGTTTAACGTGTTTCTTCATTATCTGACCGCCTTCAACCTTGACTTTTCCCGCACGCGGATCAACGGCAATCACTTTGCCGCGAAGCGGAACGCGGTTTCCGTTGCTGTCAAAGCGGTTATATTCCCGTCCGGCAATAAAAACCACCGTGTCGCCGCGTTTGATTTTGCTTCTGATTGTTCCTTTCTTAACTGTTTTCATTACATTAAATCCCAATTCCGAAATTAGATAACTTCCGGCGCGAGCGAAACGATCTTCATAAAGTTTCTTTCGCGTAATTCCCGCGCCACCGGACCGAAAACACGAGTTCCGATCGGTGTTCCGTCATCTTTAATGAGAACGGCGGCATTATCGTCAAACCGAATATATGTGCCGTCTTTGCGGCGAATTTCTTTGCGCGTTCTGACTATTACGGCACTATAAACATTTCCTTTTTTAGCCGTGCCGTCAGGCGAAGCTTCTTTTACCGTAACTTTAATCTGGTCACCGATGCCTGCAATCTTTCCGGTCGAACCGCCGATTGACATAATCATCTTAACTTTTTTCGCGCCTGAATTGTCCGCTACCGCAAGTGCGGTTTGCATCTGAATCATAATCTCACTCCGTTTCTAAGTTGACTAAGTTTTCCGAGTTAACTGAAAGTTGTCCGAGTTATTCACTCATTTCAACTCTGTTAACTTCCAGCCAACTTTGTTAACTTTCAGCCAACTATCGTTCGGCTTTTTGAATAATTTCAACAACACGCCAGCGTTTTCTAGCTGAAAGCGGTCTGGTTTCTATGATGCGAACTTTGTCGCCGATTGCCGCGCCCATTTCGTCGTGCGCTAAAAATTTCTTTTTCTTGCGGACGTATTTGCGATACATCGGATGTTTTACAAGACGATCAACACGAACACTGACGGTTTTTTCCATTTTGTCCGATGCAACAACGCCGATTCTTTCCGAACGGTTTCCGCGACTCGTTTTCGGCTCATCGCCGTTTCCGCTGACCGCGTTCGTAACTGTATCAATTACTGCCGTTGCAGCTTCGCTGACTGTTTCGACCGCACTCGCAACCGTGTCTGCGATTGCTCCGACAATTGAAGAACTTTCTTCCTCAGTCGCCGATTCATCATCCGTGGCGGTTTCATTGTCCGAGTTATCCGCTTTCATTTCGTCTGTCGAATCTTCGGTTTCCGCAGCATCCGCTTTCACCGATTCTGTTTCAACCGTTTCTTCCTGCACGGTTTCGTCTTTTGTTTCTTCTACTTCTTCTTTTTTCTTCGGCATTATTTTACCTTTTCTTTCTCAAAGAATTTTAAATTTTAGGCTTCAGCCTTATTCGTATTCATCTGGCGTTCGCGCATCAAAGTATAAACTCTCGCAAGAGTTTTCTTTTCGCGGCGTATGTCGGAAAGCGTTTCTCCAACACCGAGATTTTTCTTAAATTTCAGACGAAAAAGCGATTCTTTGAGCGCATCGGCTTGATCTTTTAATTCGTCGTCATTCATTTCCTGAAGTTGATCTAATTGTTCTTTTCTTTTCATTATCTTAAACAATGCCTCCTTCCAAATCGGCGCGTGTTACAAATTTTGTCTTGATCGGCAGTTTTTGAGCCGCCAGACGCATCGCTTCGCGTGCTAACTCTTCCGAAACACCTTGAATTTCATATAAAACTCTGCCCGGTTTAACAACGGCAACCCAATGATCCGGCGCACCTTTACCTTTTCCCATACGGGTTTCAGCCGGTTTCTTCGTAATCGGTTTGTCGGGAAACATACGAATCCAAACTTTTCCGCCGCGTTTGATGTGACGAGTCATTGCGATACGAGCCGCTTCGATCTGGCGATTGGTGATCCACGCCGCTTCGAGAGTTTTTAGTCCAAAATCACCGTAGTTTAATTTGTCGCCGCGCGTTGCTTGTCCGCGCATACGCCCTTTCTGTTGTTTTCGGTGCTTGACCTTCTTCGGCATTAACATAATAAATTACTCCAATAACTTTTTTGTAATTAAAAGACAATCAAATGTCTTTTTCTTTCTATCTTCTTCCGCCGCCGCCGTCGTTTCTATCACGTCGCGGTCTTCTATTGTCGCGTCGGTTGAAACTTCTGTCGGCTTTCGGTTCTTTGATCGGATCGGTCGTCGTTCCGCGAGCCATATTCGCATTCGGATCGAGAATTTCTCCGCGGTAAACCCAAACTTTTACGCCGATAACTCCGAAAGTCGTGTGCGCTTCGGCGAGACCGTAATCAATATCGGCTCTCAATGTGTGAAGCGGCAGTTGACCTTGCAAAAACCATTCGCGTCGAGCGATTTCCGCGCCGTTCAAACGACCGGAACACATAACCTTAATACCTTCTGCGCCCATACGCAACGTCTCTTCCATCGTTTTTTTCATCGCACGACGGAAAGCAATTCTTTTTTCAAGCTGCTGCGCGATTTTCTCGGCTTGCAGTTGAGCATTTAGTTCGGGGTGACGAATTTCCTGAATCGAAACAATAACGTCGCGTCCGGTTTTATTCGACAAATCTTCGCGTAATTTTTCAATTTCCGAACCTTTGCGCCCGATGATAATTCCGGGACGCGAAGTATAAATAATAATCTTTACGCGGTTGGCAGCACGTTCAACGTCAATATGCGAAACTCCCGCACCGTCAAAACGTCTTTTCAATTCGCGCTTGAGAGCCAAATCCTCAGCTAAATATTCGGCGAATTCGTTTTTCGCAAACCAATGCGAGTGCCAATCTTTGTTGTATCCGACTCTAAACCCGTAAGGGTGAACTTTCTGACCCATAATTTGATTTTGGATTTCAGATTTTAGATTTTGGATTTCTTTCCAAAACTCAAATCTTCAATAAATTTACTGCTTTTCTAATTCCTCGACTTTATCAATCTTGGCATCTGCCGCCATATCTGTTCCGGTTTTTTCTTCGTCCGTCTGTGCCGCAAGCGGTTTATTTTCAAACGGCGTGTCTGTTTCGCCGGTGTCTGTTTCCTTTCCTGACACGACTTCCGGCGCGTCACCAGTTACGTCCGTATTTTCTGGTGCTTTGTCAAAACCTTTAACTTCTTCACCCAAAACTGCGCTTTCAGTTTTAACTGCTTTTTCTGCCGAATCGGTTTTAGTTTCCTTTTCAGCATTTTCCGTTGCATCAGTTTCTTTCAAAACTTCTTTTTCAGCTTTTCCCTTGACTTTAACTTTGTCACCTGAGATCGGCGTATCAACATTTTTAACATTCGGCGAATACTTTAATTTTTTCTTGTCCGGCGAATCTTCGCTCGAAACTTCGATCGTGATATGACAATAATGACGCTGTTCACGATAAGCGCGACCTTGCGGCGCAGGACGCATACGGCGGCGATTTTTGTGCGGTCCCATATCAACGAAGCAGGTTTTTACCCACAAATCTTCGGGATCAATAGCGATGTTTTGCCGTTCCGCCATATAAGTCGCGTTGGCGATCGCTGAATTCAAACATTTTGCAATCGGATGCGCCGCGCGTTTATTCGTGAATTTCAATATTGCCAGAGCTTGCGAAACATTTCGTCCGCGAATCAAGTCAATGACAAGCCGCGCTTTCTGCGGCGAACCTTTGATTCCTCTTAATTTTGCTATTGCTTGCATAACTTTTGTCAGTTATCAGTTATCGGTTATCAGTTATCGGTTAATATCGAAAACTGACCACAAATACTGTCAACTATTTTCTCTTCGCCGCTTTTTCGGCTTTCGTCCCCGGATGTCCTTTGTATGTTCTCGTCGGTGAAAATTCACCGAGTTTATGTCCGACCATATTTTCCGTAATAAATACCGGAATATGACGTTTGCCGTTGTGAACGCCGAAGGTCAAACCGACCATATCTGGCGAAATTGTCGAACGGCGCGACCAGGTTTTGATCGCCGGCGGTTTCTTCCCGCCATCTTGAATGCGTCTTACCGCTTTCTGAACACTTAAATCAATATACGGACCTTTTTTAATTGAACGTGGCATAATTCGTATTGTTTATTTTCTTCTTCTGTCGCGCACGATCATATTATCCGTGCGTTTATTACTGCGCGTTTTGTAACCGCGTGTGGGTTGTCCCCAAGGCGTTACCGGATGACGACCGCCGGAAGTTTTACCTTCACCGCCGCCGTGCGGGTGATCTACCGGATTCATTACGACTCCGCGAACTTTCGGACGGCGACCTTTCCAACGTGAACGTCCGGCTTTTCCTAACGAAACATTTTCGTTTTGAACATTTCCGACCTGTCCGACGGTTGCCATACAAACAACCGGAATTCTGCGGATTTCGCCCGACGGCATTCTGAATTGCGCGAATTTTCCTTCCTTCGCAACTAATTGTGCAAAACCGCCTGCCGAACGAACAAGTTGTCCGCCTTTTCCCGGACGAAGTTCGATATTGTGAACTTCCGTTCCGAGCGGAATATTTGCAATCGGCAAAGTGTTTCCCGGCAAAATGTCGGCTTCCGCACCGCTCATAACTTTTCCGCCTTGTTTTAATCCGACCGGATGAATAATGTAACGACGTTCGCCGTCTTCATATTCGATCAAAGCGATATTCGCCGAACGATTCGGATCGTATTCGATTTGCACGACTTCACCCGTCATTCCGATTTTGTCGCGTTTGAAATCAATCACGCGGTAAAATCTCTTACTGCCGCCGCCGCGTCTGCGAACCGTGATTCGTCCGTCATTATTGCGTCCCGAAATTCTAGTTTTCGGTTCGAGCAAGGACTTTTCCGGTACTGCGCCTTTGGTCAATTCGTCGCGCGTTAAATATGTTTGATAACGTCGCGCCGGTGATGTCGGTTTTAATTTTCTAATAGCCATTTTATCAGTTATCAGTTAGCAGTTATCGGTTATCAGTTTTTTAAATGTTGACTGATGACTGATAACTGTTGACTGTCTAAATTGCTTCTGCGTAATCAACAAACGGTTCGCCCGCTTTCAATGTAATATAAGCTTTTTTCCAGCTTGCACGGCGACCTTCCGTGCGTCCGCGACGTTTCATTTTGCCTTGGTAATTAACCGTGTGAACCTTAGCGACTTTGACGCTGAAAATTTCTTCAACAGCGCGTCTGATGTCTTTCTTTCCGGCTTTTTTATTAACTCTAAATGTTAAAACTTGCCCGGCTTTTCTGTCTTCGTTTTCTTCGTCGCTGGAATCTTCTTTCAGGATAACGCTCTTTTCAGTTACGACAGGCGTTTTCAATACATCCCAGACATTCATTTCTACTTTAGCCATAACTTATTTCGCCTCCTCTTCGTTTGCTTCAACTTTTGTATCTTCCGCCGGAGCTTTTTCAACTTTCGCTTTGTTCTTATTTTTCGGTTTTGATACCTTTTCCGCTCTTTCGATCGTCGGATCAAGCCAACCGTTTATTTCTTCTACTGCTGACTTACTCAAGATCAATTTTTCGTGATAAAGCAAATCGTAAACATTCAAGCCGTAGCTGTTTGTAACTTTAACTTTTTGAATGTTGCGCGATGACAAAATTAAATTTTCGTTATCGAGCGAATCAACGATCAACGTCTTTTTGTGCTTTTTGTTTTCTTTCAGACCAAGCGTCGTTAAGACTTCGATAAAAGATTTCGTCTTGGAATTTTCGATTGAAAAATCATCAATAATGATAATGTTCTCTTCTCTCAAACGCTCTGACAATGCTGATCTTAAAGCACCTTGACGCATTTTCTTCGGCATTTTCGTTGACCAGTCGCGCGGTTGCGGACCGTGAACTTTACCGCCGCCTTTCCACAATGGCGAGCGAATTGAAGCGACACGAGCGCGTCCTGTTCCTTTTTGTTTCCAAGGCTTTTTACCGCCGCCGCGAACATCGCCGCGTGTTTTCGTCGCGGAAGTTCCCTGCCGTTTATTTTGCAGGTAATTTTTCACCGCCGAATGAATCAAATGCTCGTTTAATTCGACTCCGAATACTGCATCGGACAATTCTACGCTTCCGACTTCTTTATTTTTTAAGTTATGAACCTTTGCGGTTGGCATAATTTTACTCCGTCTTAATCTTCAGTCACGATGACTTATGATTTAATCGATTTCTTTATAATAACTAATCCGCCGTTTGCGCCCGGAACTGCACCTTTTATCATTAAAAGATTTTCGTCCGCATCAATTTTCGCAATCGTCAAACCTTTGACCGTAACGCGCGCGTCGCCCATATGTCCCGACGACTTTGTGCCTTTGATAACACGCGACGGGTAAGCCGACTGACCGATCGAACCCGGCGCACGAACATTCATCGAACCGTGCGATTCGGGACCGCGTTGGAAATTGTGTCGTTTGATCGTTCCGGCAAAACCGCGACCTTTCGACTTTCCGACAACTTCGATTTTGTCGCCGTCTGCGAAAACATCAACTTTGATCTGATCGCCGACGTTGCTGTCCGGTTCATCCTGCAACCGAATTTCGCGCAGAATTCTGGTCGGCGGTGTTCCGCCTCCGGTTTTCTCAAAGTGTCCGCGCATCGGCTTAGTAACATTTTTCATTCTGATCGGTTTATCTTCAACAAATCCTAATTGAACTGCGTTGTAACCGTCATTTCCCGACGCTTTTTTCGTTTGAACGACGACACACGGACCGGCTTTGATAACCGTTACCGGTGTTACTGTTCCGTCTTCCGCGAACAGCTGTGTCATTCCAAGTTTTCTACCAATGATTGCGTTAATCATATTTTTGATTTCGGATTTTGAATATTGGATAATTTTTCAATCCAAATTCTAAATCATCTTAATTTTTTCCGAAGGCTTTAATTTCGACATCAACACCGGCTGGCAGATCGAGGCGCATCAGCGCATCTACTGTTTCCGCCGTCGGGTCTAAAATGTCCATCAAACGCTTGTGCGTTCTGATTTCAAACTGTTCACGCGACTTTTTATCCACGTGCGGCGAACGCAAAACAGTCCATTTATTTCTGACTGTCGGAAGCGGAACCGGACCTGCGATGCTCGCGCCCGTTCTCTTCGCCGTTTCAACGATTTCCTGTGTGGATTGATCCAACACGCGGTGATCGTAAGCCTTTAATTTAATGCGAATCTTTTCGTTTAACATATTGTTTTAGTTTGGAGTTCCAACTTTAGTTGGCTTCCGCCGTGTTTCACTGGCGGTTTCCGCGCCACGCTTTGCCGACGCGATGGCAAACTGAAGTTTGAACTCCAAACACTAATTCCTATTCAACAATTTCGGAAACAGTTCCCGCGCCGACTGTTCTGCCGCCTTCTCTGATGGCGAACCGAAGTCCTTTCTCCATCGCGATCGGAGCGATCAATTCGATCTCCATCTGGATGTTGTCTCCCGGCATCACCATTTCCACGCCTTCCGGCAAGTGCGCGACTCCCGTCACATCCGTTGTTCTGAAATAAAACTGCGGTCGGTATCCCGTAAAGAACGGCGTGTGTCGTCCGCCTTCTTCTTTTGTCAAGACATAGGCTTCGGCTTTGAACTTCGTGTGCGGCGTGATCGTTCCCGGTTTGGCAATGACCTGTCCGCGTTCGATGTCTTTTCTGTCAACTCCCCGGAGAAGTAAACCGACGTTATCGCCCGCCATTCCTTCATCGAGAAGCTTTTTGAACATTTCAACGCCCGTGCAGACCGAGTTCATCGTGTCTTTGATGCCGACGATCTCGACCGCTTCGTTGACTTTGATAATTCCGCGTTCGATCTTTCCTGTCGCCACTGTTCCGCGTCCTTGAATCGTGAAGATATCTTCGACCGGCATCAAGAACGGCTTGTCGGTTTCTCTGACCGGTTCCGGGATATAAGCATCCGCCGCTTCCATCAGCGCGTCAACCGTCGCTTCCCATTTCGGATCGCCTTCTAATGCTTTGAGTGCGCTTCCTTGAATGACCGGAATATCGTCTCCCGGAAATTCGTAACTTGACAAAAGTTCTCTGATCTCCAATTCGACGAGTTCAAGCAATTCTTCGTCGTCAACCATATCAACTTTGTTCATAAACACGACCATCGCCGGAACTCCGACCTGACGTGCGAGCAAGATATGCTCTCTGGTTTGCGGCATCGGTCCGTCCGTTGATGCCACGACGAGAATTGCGCCGTCCATCTGCGCCGCGCCCGTGATCATATTCTTAACGTAATCGGCGTGTCCCGGGCAATCTACGTGAGCGTAATGGCGATTCGGCGTTTCGTATTCGACGTGCGCCGTCGCAATCGTTATTCCGCGAGCCTTTTCTTCCGGCGCGTTATCAATCGAATCGAACGATCTGAAAGTCATCTTCGGATTGTTCTTGCTCATCACTTTCGTGATCGCCGCCGTCAAAGTCGTCTTCCCGTGATCGACGTGTCCGATCGTCCCGATGTTCACGTGCGGCTTGCTTCTATCAAATTTTTCCTTACTCATAATATTCTCCTAAAAATTTCTCTATCTTTTATTCGATAAATAAACTGGGTTAATTGCTGGCTGCGCCTTTAACTTTTTCAATAATTTCTTCGGCAACATTGCGCGGTGCTTCATCATAACGCTCAAAGTGCATCGAAGATGTCGCACGTCCCTGCGTTGAACTTCTCAGATCGGTCGTGTAACCGAACATTTCCGAAAGCGGAACATAAGCAGTAACAACTGAAACATTTCCCGGACGCGGTTCCATTTTTTCAATTTGTCCGCGTCTGCGACTCAAATCGCCGTTGACCGCTCCCATATATTCTTCCGGCGTTACGACTTCGATTTTCATAATCGGTTCAAGTAAAACCGCTTTCGCTTTCTTCAAAGCGTCTTGAAAACCGAGACTTCCCGCGATATGAAAACTTCTTTCGTCCGAGTCAACTTCGTGATATGAACCGAAAACAAGTCTCGCTTTAATATCAACTAATTCATAACCCGCCAAGAATCCGCGTTTCATAGCGTCTTTGATTCCTTCAGAAACAGGCTTAATAAACTGACGCGGAATTGAACCACCGGTAATTTTGTCTTCAAAGACAAAACCTTCTCCCGGTGCCGGTTCGATTTCGATCTCGACGTGCGCGAACTGACCGCGACCACCCGATTGTTTCTTGAAAATTTCTTTTCCTTCCGCCGGTCTCGTGATCGTTTCGCGGTAAGCAACTTGCGGTTTACCGACGTTTGCTTCGACGCTGAATTCGCGTTTCATACGGTCAACGATAATTTCAAGGTGAAGTTCGCCCATTCCGGCGATAATCGTCTGACCCGTTTCTTGATCGGTCGTAACTTGGAACGAAGGATCTTCCTGCGCCAATTTGCTGAGCGCAAGTCCCATTTTATCTTGATCCTGCCGAGTTTTCGGCTCGACCGCAACCCGAACGACCGGATCGGGAAAATCAATTGATTCTAAAATTACCGGTTTGTTTTCGTCACAGATCGTGTCGCCGGTCGTGACGTTTTTGATACCGCCGATAGCGACAATTTCACCTGCGCCTGCGCTTTCAATATCTTCACGTTTGTTGGCGTGCATACGCATCAAACGTCCGACGCGCTCTTTGTTGTCTTTCGCTGAATTTAAGACGTAAGTTCCAGACTTAACAGTTCCCGAATAAATGCGAACGAATGCAAGCTGACCTAAATGCTTATCAGCCATTAATTTGAAGACAAGTCCTGAAAACGGCGCGTTGTCGTCGGCTTCACGCTTAACAACTTCGTCATTGTCGGGATTGATTCCTTCAATTGCCTGAACATCCAACGGACTCGGCAAATAATCAACGACCGCATCAAGCAATGTTTGAACACCTTTATTTTTGAAAGCCGATCCTGTCACAACCGGAACAAGTTTCAGCGAAAGCGTTCCCTTGCGAATTCCTTTGCGAAGTTCTTCTTCGGTTATCTCCTCGCCTTCGAGGTATTTTTCCATCAGATCATCGTCAATTGACGAAACTGCTTCGACTAATTTTTCGCGTTCTTCTTTTGCTTTATCGAGCAGATCGGCAGGAATGTCAACAACTTCATATTCCGCACCTTTGGTTTCATCATTCCAGATCAAACCTTTCATTGCGATCAGATCAACAACTCCTTGAAGTTTGTCTTCTAAACCGATCGGAATTTGCAAAGCGACGGCATTTGCGCCGAGTCTGTCTAAGATTGATTGGAACGAACGCTCGAACGATGCGCCCGCGCGGTCTAATTTATTAATAAAACAAATACGCGGAACTTTATATTTATCGGCTTGTCTCCAGACAGTTTCCGATTGCGGTTCGACTCCGGCAACTCCGTCAAATACGGCAACTGCTCCGTCAAGAACCCGCAGACTACGTTCGACTTCCATTGTAAAGTCAACGTGTCCCGGCGTATCAATAATGTTGACTCGATGTTCGACACCGCTGCGTGTCCAGAAACAAGTCGTCGCAGCGGAAGTAATTGTAATTCCGCGCTCTTGTTCCTGTTCCATCCAGTCCATCGTCGCCGTTCCTTCGTGAACTTCGCCGATTTTGTGTGAAACTCCGGTGTAATACAATACGCGCTCGGTCGTGGTAGTTTTACCAGCGTCAATGTGCGCCATAATTCCGATGTTTCTAAATTTGTCTAAACTAATCTTAGCCATTTCTTTTTTCGTTAATAGTGAACTGTAAATCTTAAATAGTTTTCGTCTATTCGCAACTCACTAAAATCTGTAATGAGCAAATGCTTTGTTCGCTTCCGCCATTCTGTGAACGTCGTCTTTCTTTCTGACCGAACCGCCGCGGTTGTTTGTCGCATCGAGCAATTCACCAACCAATCTTTCCTGCATCGTGCGTTCATTTCGTTGTCGTGCAAACAGAACGATCCAACGAATTGCCAGCGCATTTTTGCGGTCTCTCGTAACTTCGAGCGGAACTTGGTAAGTTGCGCCACCGATGCGGCGCGATTTTACTTCCAGATTCGGCGCGACATTTTCCAACGCCTTTTTGAAAATCTTTAACGGTTCTTCCCCTGTTTTCTCGGCGACATCTTTCATCGCACCGTAAAAAATCTTTTCAGCGATCGTTTTCTTTCCGGTCTGCATAACGGCGTTGATAAATTTTGTAACGACAACGCTGTTGTAAATCGGATCCGGCAAAACGCCTCTTCTTTCTGGAACTCTTCTTCTTGACATAACTTTTTAAAATTATTTTCCGCCTTTCGGACGTTTTGCACCGTATTTCGAACGAGCCTGATTTCTGTTGGCAACGCCGCTCGAATCCAATGTTCCGCGAATAACGTGATAACGAACTCCCGGCAAATCTTTGACACGACCTCCGCGAATAAGCACGATCGAGTGTTCCTGTAAATTATGTCCGATGCCCGGAATATAAGTCGTAACTTCGATTCCGTTGGTCAGACGAACACGCGCCACTTTGCGAAGTGCGGAATTCGGTTTCTTCGGCGTTTGCGTATAAACCCGCGTGCAGACTCCGCGTTTTTGCGGATTTCCCTGCAAAGCAGGACTCGCCGTTTTGTATTTAATTTTCTTGCGTCCTTTGCGAACTAACTGATTTATCGTCGGCATTTATAAAATTTCCTATCTTCGTTAAATCTAAATTAAAGCAAAAATAACCCTTAACCTGTCTCTTACCGAATCGTTCTCCGGCAGTTAGTTCAAGCGGTTATCCTTGGCGTTTAACTAATACTGATTAAATATACGGGAAAGTTTTCACAAAACAAAGGCGCGACTTTATTAAAACCTTCCAATTCTCAACTTTTCTGTGGCGTGGCTTATTATATTAATGATAAGCAATGTTTCGATTAGCGATTATTTTACGCCCTAAACGATGGAATACTTTATAAAAAAAATATGTCGTTTAGTTTTACGCCACAATAAATGTTCAAACCATTTGGATAAATCCAAATGTCTTTTGCGCTTTCAAAAACAAACTGTCGTAACAATTTGTTTTCAGACCAAAGTCCGAAACTCCAAACTATACAAATTGAGAAAAACTTTGTCAAGCGCACTTTTGCACAAAAGTGATTTTAATTTTTTTAGCTATAATCGCTGAGTTTTTTCAATTGCATTGAAAGTTAATTCTAAAGTATTTTCATCTAAAGCAATTTTATTTATTTTGTCATAATCCTATCCAAGAATTTTCGATCAAGCTAACTTCCCCCTCACATCCAATGATTTGTTCTGATGTTAGTGAAAGAAAAGGGACTATTTATTATATAAATAGTCCCTTTTGCATTATTAATTTCAGATGTAATTACTTAGGGCAAAGTTCTGTATGACACGATCCACAAGACATTGTTACACTGCAATTAGCACAGGCTGTTATTTCGCCACAAGTAACGCAACATTCTGGCGGTCTTAGTCTTTCAGCATCTCCAGATTGTTTTTCTGTAACCTGTTGAGTAATAGCCAAAACTTCAATATTCGTTGTCTGAATCACAGAAGTTGTTTTTGGTGACTTGAATGACACATCCAACGATTCTAATTCTCTAAACGAACTGTCGTTTCCACCGTTAAATTCGAGAGATTTTACTCTAACCGTTCCACTTTTCTCATCTAAAACTTGCATAGAGAAACCAATAAGTTGACCAGTTCTGTCATTCTTGATTTTGAGAACAGCATCTCCAATCACTCGGGCTTGAATCCATTCTCCACCCGGCAATGTAAGTTTAACCATAACTGCCGTTTCTTTGTTAAAAGCATTAGCTTTAACTATCGGAAAAACCGAACTCGCCAATAAAATGGCGAAGCAAAATAGTGATACAACAATTTGTTTTTTGTTTTTCATTTTAAAATTCTCCATAGATTTGAGTCGTTTTTTGATTTTTGCTTTACTAATCTAGATTCGTAATTTAAGTAGTAAAACATTTCACACACTTAAACTTCTAAACAGTTGCATTTTGTTTCAATATCCGCAATTTTTAGAGCAGAACAAGTGTTATAATATGAATTATAATTGCAATTCTTTTATCGTCAACAATTTTTTGTTAGCGAAGAATTGTTTCCTTTGTCCTAGTTTGGCACTTCTTACCATTTTATTTTTCGGCTTGCATTTTTTCCGAATGTCGCCTGCGGTATTCAGTTGGAGTTAAGCCAAATTTCTCTTTAAAGTCGCGGGTAAAATGACTATCGTGAGATATTCCAACTTTAATTCTGATTTCCTGAATTTGCAAAAAATTATTTTCGTCTTCTAAAAGTTCACGCGCTTTTTCCAGACGCAAATCTTTTAAGAAAGTCATCGGTGCAATTCCAACTTGTTGTTTGAAAATTTTTTGGAAGTGTGGGATTGATAGGTTTATGGATTCCGCCATTGCTTGGATTGTCCATTGAATATAAAATGTTTCGGTTATTTCCTCAGTTATGTAATAAATTCTTCTGTCCATTTCGGTAGCGACTCCGGTTGGGTTTATAAGACTTAGAAATTTTGGCTAAAACTTAGGGAGTTGGATTTTGATATTAAGTTTTGCTACATTCTTTTTTTATTTCAATAAATTTATCATATTAAAAAATAATCTATGAAGTCAAATATTTACGAAAATTTTCTAAACCAATTCAGCGAAGAAGAATGGTTTAAAACAATCGAAAAATTATCTCCCGAAATCCACGAAGTTGACCGTAATGCGGCACGAATCTGGTTTCGTTTTTATCCGTTGGCATTACATCGTTTTCTGGAAAAAACCGAAGATAAAGCAAAAGCGGTTCAAAAATTCGTGATGCAGGGCGATTACGAACTCGCCGATCAAATTGATTCTTCACACGATTTTCTTTACGGACATCGTTTCTGGAAAGATGTAAAAACTGCCATCGAACAACGTGCGGCGAATTATAAAGATGAAAAAGTCAGTCTGACAAGCGAAATTAAAAGCATTGCTGAAACGGTTTCGGGTAAAACTAAGACCGACAAATCTTTATTATTAGGAATTGCTTCAGTCGGTTTGATGACTCTCGTGCAAACCGGATTCGACAAATTCAAAACGGCGAGCGGCGAAGCATCAAAACCAAAAGGTTTGCTCGCCAAATCTCCAAATGAAATCGTCAAAAAACGCAATGAAGATAAATCTCAAGGTGTATTCGGTTTCTTGAAAACCGTAAATAAAGAATTCAATGTCTTTTATGATGAAACCACCAGCGGTGCAAAATTCCCGATCATCTACGACGAAGAAATCGCCGGAGCATCGGCAAAAGATCAATCGAAAAACTGGCGCGAAATGGACCAACGCTGCGGTGAAGGAGTGATTCCGGTCGAATGCCGTTCAGCGGCGTGCGGAACTTGTTGGGTCGGGATTCTCGGCGGCGAAGACAAACTTTCCGAAGTTGCCGATCTCGAACGCAAGCGTATGAAATCTTTCGGGTACAATCAAACGGACGAAGCCAAACCGTTTATGCGTCTGGCTTGTCAGGCGAAGGCTTACGGAAACGTTCATCTGGTAATTCCGCCGTGGAACGGAGTTTTCGGCAAAAAGATTTACGGTGTCGAGGAAGTCGAACTCAAGCCGGCGACCACTTCCGCTAAGAAATTGAGAGACACAATCAAAGAAGCGGTAAATAATGAATAATACGAAATTGAAAAAAAGCGGTCGCCAACTACGACCGCTTTTTTAATTCAAGAATATATCCGTTAAAATATACAAATTATTCTGGAATACTTCGGGATTTGTTAGCAAATGTAACTAACAAACAGGGTTCGGGAACACACAAAATATCAGCCAAATGCTGCATATCAAAAGTTATCCTTTTAATTTCGTTAACGTCCATTTGTTCTTTATCCGAAGATGCCGCCGTGATCAATTTTTCGACTTTTCCCGCCAATTTTTTGAATTTTTTTTCAGCATTGCAGAGACTTGAAACCCAAGTATTTCCGCCGCTGACATATTTCAGATTTTGTTGAGGCTTGGTTTGATTCTGGAGAATATCATAATAATGTTGAAAATCGCTTTCTTCGTTTTCTTCTGTTAAAGGACATTGCGACCAGATACATATGCTGTAACTCTTGTCATTATCCAGTTTAATATTTTTATCATCCAAATAAAGACTCACTTGATCGCTTTTTGTATAAGCAAACAGCGCGCGGGAAAGAGATATTTCCTGAGAAGTCGGACGCTCTTGATTATCCGAAGCCTCATAAGAAAAAACTTTTGACGGCGGACACTCAGGATCAGCAAAGAAAACGGCATCTTGAATATAAATCTTTGAACTGAATTTCGCACCTGCATTTAAGTTAATTTCACCGTAAATTTCGCTTAAATCTAATAATTTGTCGAAGTTTTTCACGTCATTTTCTCCATTTTTATAAACTTCGACGGATGATTTTCCTTCAGAAACTATTTTTAATTTCTTGCCATCAAAAATTCCGGATTCAATCGTATTTCCATCCGTGTCTCTAATCAAAAACTTGGTCGGATGACCCGGAATATCTAAAAATCCGGTTTCAGAACGATTATCATTATTATCGAAACATACAACCCCCAAACCGCGAAGATGCACTTTTATCTTCGGATTTTCGGGTATCGTTCCGGTTGTTTGAACAGAATTATCTCTCATATTTTTTCTTTCTCCTTTTGTTTAGTTTTAATACTCGGCATATCCGCCAATCGGCAAAAAGCCAGCCCAGAAATACGGATGCCGCAGATTCGCGTCTTCGCCCGACAGCAGATCAATTTGTGCCTGACGAAGAGACGCGATTGACGACATTCCTTTTTGCTTGCGATAAAAATGAAATTTGATCATCAGTTGGGCGGTTGCATCTGATTCTACCGCCCAACTTGCAGCGACAACGAGCGGAACATCCGCCGCCAGAAAAGCACGCGCCGCTCCGATCACGCCTTCGCCGCGATAAAGTTTTTCGATTCCCGTTTCACAAGCCGACAGAATTATCAGACGAACGCGCGGCAATTTCAGTTTGTCAATGTCCTGAACCGTCAGATCATCCGAGGCAAGAAGAAATTTTGAAAGCAAGGGATTTTTCGTATTAGGAATATAATGTCCGGCAAAATGAACCACATCGGCATTATGTAAATTTTCGGTAAAAATTTCTTTTTTCGCCTGATTACCCGTCAAAACATTTGCGGATTTGTAAAATTCGGCGGATTTTTTCGATTCTTCCGCCGCTGATGGAAGTTCGACAAGTTCCGGGTAATTTTTCCTCGAAAAAGATGGATTTCCGACGCTTAGAATAGTTTCGTTTTCTCTTTTCGGTTTTTGTCCGGCTAAATTTGTTTCGGTGATAAATACGGTCGCGCTCGGAGCATATAGAAGATTATAGTCTTCAATCAAATATTTTCCGGTGTGTGGTGAAATTAAAGATGCGAACGGAATCTGTAGCAGTTCCTTATCGGCAATAATACAAATCGTTTTGTCTTTTACTAAAAAAGGTTCGACCGCGCCGATCAGCAAATCATAAAATTCCCGCTCCGCGTTTTTAAAATTTTCCTGATCGTTTCTGTTTTGCAGATGTCTCGAATAATCGGAGATTTCAATTTTTAAATCATCATAATTAAAGGATTTTTCGACGCTTGAGAAATTCGTCCCGGAAATATACCAAATCAGAATCTTGTCCTGTAAAACGCTGTAATATAAAATCTGAGTTTGCGGCGGAATTTGTCTGCGGATTTCTGAAATTTTTAACGGCTGATTTTCGGAAGAATCTTTCGCAATCGAATCCAGCAAAGATCTCGCGCGGGAATTTTCGGCATAATCAAATGCTTGTGCCTTATCGTTTAATCTCGTGTAATAATAATCGGCGGCAATATCATAGACGGTCTGTTCATTGTCGAAAAAAATATTGCGGTCGGCTTCGGCAGAGATTTTTTTGCGGTTTTCATCGAAAATTTTAATAACTTTACTTATTTCGCCGCGAAAAGCCTCATCATCGTTTTGCGCGACTAAACACAAAAGTCTTCCTTTGCGTGCTTCATAATTTCCGGCTTCAAAAGCCGTTTTTTCATAAATCTCAATTGCTTTCCCGTAATTTTCGAGAGCCGCCGCACAATCGCCCGATTGTCTCTGAACATTCGCCGTCGAAACGAGTGTTCTTGCCGTTAGACGACGTTTCATTTCTTCGTCGGCAAAAGTCCCGGCGAATTTTAATCCTTCATCCAACTGACGAAAAGCATCGTCGTATTTGTTCAAACTCCCGTAAATAATTCCCGAATAGATCAAACCAGATTGCCGCATCCATTTGTCGTCGAGACGGTCGCGGGCGTAACTTACCGATTCGGAAGCATAGGCTGATGCCGCTTCATAGAATTTAAAGGAAAAGAGAATCTGCATCGTAAAAGACAAATTTCTCCATCTTTGTCGCGGAAAAGAATAATAAACAACCGGATACATTAAACTCAGATAAATAAAATCGAGAGCTTTCTGCGGATTGCTGATGCTTCGATATTCTTCAGCGAGTTGAATTAGATTTCTCTGGATGTTGTAAACGTCCGAAGTAGTTTCGGCTAACTCCAAGGATTTTCGGTTAAAATCCAACGCACGCGACATTTCGCCCAAAGCCAATTGATTGCCTCCGATCCAATTGTCAGCCAAAACCTTCAGCCATTTATAATTTTTTTTCTCGCCAAAAGCCGAAAGCGCAAAAAGCCGTTCGGTGCTTTCCGTAATTTCCCCTGTGCTGTAGAGCGAATAGCAATTCTGGTATTCAGCAACTTGCGCTTCCCAAATATCTCCGGCTGAAATGAACAACTTTTTCGCATTTTTAAAATTTTCCAGAGCGTTTTTAAAGTCCGGTTTGAAAATCATTTTTTGTCCCTGCCGGGAAATATCTTGTGCTTCGAGTAATGTTTTCCTCTGTTCGGCGGTTGTATTTTTATAATAGCCAGCTAAATCCGCCGAAAACGAATCGCCCGTATTTTCTTTCTCGATTTCGCCAAGATACGTCATCGCCGCCGTCATTTCGACATATTCATCTGTTTTATTCCGATTTTCGGCTTCGAGATTTTTTTCCGCTAATTGCTGTAAGACCATTAAACCAGTCACAAATTCCTTTGTTTCGCTGATAATTTGCCACGCTTTTGCGTCGTCCCGGCTTCGGTAAGCATTCAGAAAATCTTTCAAAACCGATGAGTTATCTTTTGACAAATTATCCTGATCTTCCAGAAGTTTGAGATATTTCCGCGCTTCATCCGCCCACGGCGAAGCGGAATCTTTTTCCAAATATTTCATCCACGCTTCGCGCGATTGACCGCTCAACTGCATTTTTTGTAAAAGCAGAGCTTTGTTAAAAAGTGCTTCCAGAAGATTTTCGTTAAGTTCGAGCGATTTGTTGATGTGCCGCAAACCGGCATCGGCATTTTTGAAAAAGTCCTCGCCTTTTTCCTCAATTTCGGCTTGTTTGGTTTTCTCGAGATAAACCGCACCGAGATCGCTTTGAAATCCTGCGTTTTGCGGCGCGAGTTCGACCGCACGATTTAATTCAGGCAATGCTTCATCGAATTTTCGTTCGGCAAGATAGAAAAGTCCCAGAGCGTGAAAAGATTCAGCGTTTCCTTCATCCGCCGCCGCATCGAGAAGAAATCTTTCGGCTCGCGCACGCGCCTTTGTATCCGCCGCAGTTTTTTCGTTTGCGCCGCGTATGTTCGGCAAAGGCGCATATTCGAAATCCGCAGTCGTGCGTGATTCGGTCGGTCTTTGTCCGCGATATGCGATACGCATCTGAGCCAGACCTTTTTCTGTGTCGGACTCATAAACGGCAACCCGCCAGACGGTATAACTAACTCCGGTAATGATTAAAGCAAGAACTGCAAAACCTAATTTCTGAACGGTAAAAAGTTTTTTCCAATCAAAAAAGAGATTTTTATTTTTAGCGGAATTCTCAACCGGAGATTGATGTTTCGCAGCAACCCGGCGTAAATTTCGGCTGAAGCTCAATTTTTGCTTTCGTTCCGGTGTAGCGAGAAAAATTTTTGTGAACTGCTCACGTTCGGAAGCGTCCAGAATTTCGTCGAGATATTCTTCGATCAATTCCTCTTCGGCAATCGAAAAACGCTCTTCGAAATCGTCGTCGAACAGCAAGTTTTCCTCTATTAGGCGCATCGTGTTCTCGTCAGCCAAACTTCCCAGCAGGTATTTTTTGAGAACATCGTCTCGTGTAAATAAAATTTCTTTCACGTTTTTTTGATCCTGTTCCATATTGATATGACAAAAATGCGGAAAACCTTTCAGATTCTTTTCCCGGACACACAATTTCGGACGCATTCCTGTAATCCGCTGCGAATCCTGTGCGTTTTAATTTGCAGTGCATTCAGACTAATTCCGAGATTTTCCGCCAAGGATTTGCGAAGTTCTATTTTCGCGCCTTTTTCCTGATTATAATATTTGATTATCAGTTCTCGCTGTTTGTCCGCCAGAGCTGCCAGACAATTCTCCAAACAATCGAATTCGATTTCCGAATCCGGCTCGTAGTGATTTTCATTCTCGGGAATTGTTAAATAGTTTTTCTTTTTCTGATCTCTTAACCATTCGTGATAAATATTATTCGCTACACCGTAAAAGTAGGTTACGGGTTCTCCGATATAATCTTCGATAATTTTGGGAATTTTCAAGATAACACGATTAATCGTTTGATCTGCCAGTTCCTCGGCTTCAAAACATCCGCGCGATGCAAAAATACGGATCAAACGCCGCCTTATCTTTTCATATTTTATTCCGGCAACTTCACGATTACGGTCAAGCCAATCAAGAAGCATATCGAAATTTTCCTGTCTAATCGTGTTTTCTTTAGCCATTTATGAAAACCAGCCGCAAAGTTCTATTACTTTTTTCGACTTGGAAATTAATTACACCGCAAACAAAAAGTTGAATCGGAAAATCAATATTTCCGTTTCCCAAAAATCCCTCTGCAATAAATAAAATAATGCTTTATTTGTAACTAATTCATAGTATTTCCACTAATCATTCCCTGTCAAGAAACAAATTCTGAAAGGTTTTCCCGCTTTATGTCATTCTCAATTGAATGGAGAAATTTTCCGTTCCGCTCGAATCTTGAATAAAAGATTTGGAAATTAAAAATGTCAGAAAAATTTTGAGGTAAATAAGGAGATAAAATAAATGAAAAGTAAAAACAGCAGACTTATATTTCGTGTAAAAGACGGCGTATCGCCGGCTGAGGTTTTGCCGAATTCGCCTTTCGGAGAAGATGAAGGCGTACAGGTAAAAAGACTTTACGACATCGGAAACGAAGTTCAATCGTTTCGTGAAATGTCGCCGATGTCAGCAGATAGGAAAAGCCTGGAAAGTAAAAGCGAAGAGGAATTTTTCGATACGGAAGTTTATACCACCAAATCCGAACCTGAACAAAAACTTTTCCGCACTTACGTCGCCGAAGGTTCGCCTGAAGAAACAGAGAATTTGTATGAATCTCTCGAAGCCGACGAAAATGTCGAATACGTTCAGTTCGATGAAATGAATCAAATATGTTTCGACCCGAACGATCCGCGCTTATCTGAATTATGGGGCATTTCAAAAATTGAATGTCCGGCGGCTTGGGACAGATCAAAGGGAGACGAGATCACAGTTGCCGTAATTGACACCGGAGTTGATTATAATCATCCAGACATTAAAGATAGTATGTGGACTGATGCCGCCGGAAATCACGGCAGAGATATTTCCGACGGCGACGACGATCCTTTAGATTTTCACGGACACGGTTCGCACTGTGCCGGAACGATTGCCGCGACAATCAACAATAATGTCGGTGTTGTCGGTGTCGCGCCGCAGGCTAAGATTATGGCAGTCAAAATCTTTCCGAAAGCCTTCGATACGGTTTGCGCGGAAGCCATAAAATTTGCCGCCGACAACGGGGCGAACGTTCTCAGCAACAGTTGGGGACCGACTAGCCCAAGACCTTCGAACCGCGTCGTCGAAGATGCCGTAGATTATGCCGTTGATAAAGGATGTATTGTCGTTTTTGCCGCCGGAAATAATGACGACGACGTTCAGAATTATTCTCCCGCCAATCATCCGAACGTAATATCGGTTGCGGCAACCGATATTAATGATGCGCGGGCTGGATTTTCAAATTACGGCGATTTGGTAAGTATTGCCGCACCCGGAGTTAATATTTTATCGCTGAAATTAAAAACGAGTGATTACGTTAGAATGAACGGAACTTCGATGGCTTGTCCGCACGTTGCCGGATTAGCGGCTCTGATTTTGAAAATGAATAAAAATCTGACACAGGCTCAAGTCAAGGAGATAATTCAATCTAACGGTGATGTCATACAAACCGACAAACCGATCAGTTCCCGCAGGATAAACGCACGAAAAAGCATTCAATCATTAAACGGAACTAAATAATTGAGTGAAAGAATAAAAAAAGAGATTTTCAAATCATTTAAAAATCTCTTTTTTTATGAAAATTTCGTCAGTGTATCAATGCCGGTTAAAATTAATTAATATGTTAAAATTTCAATTAATTTATGAAATACATATTATTGTTTTTACTGTTTACCACTTTTTCATTTTCGCTTTCAGCTCAAACAAATACAGCAATTAAATATTCGCATACGGCAAAGTATTTTTCTTTATTGATAGAAAAACAAAATATCAAAATGGCGTATATGGATGTTTCTCCGAAAAAACCGAACGGCGAAACCGTTATACTTTTTCACGGCAAAAATTTTAACGGTTATTATTGGAAAGATGTCATTACGCAACTCAATGAACAAGGTTATCGCGTCGTCGTTCCAGATCAGATCGGTTGGGGAAAGTCCGACAGACCGAATATTCATTACAGTTTTCATTTATTAGCCGAAAATAATAAAAAACTTCTCGACAGTTTGAATATCAAAAAAGTTTTAGTCATCGGTCATTCGATGGGCGGAATGTTGGCGACCAGATTTGCTTTGATGTTTCCCGAAACGGTTGAAAAACTTATCCTTGAAAATCCAATCGGTTTGGAAGATTACAAAACTTTCGTTCCATACACGCCGCTCGAAATGCTCGAACAAAATGAGTTAAAAGCGACGGCTGAATCCGTCGAAAAATATCAGAAAAGTTATTTTCCTGTCTGGAAATCCGAATACAAACAATTCGCCGACGCGCAATCTGCCGACCTCAAATTAAAAAATTTCCCGCAGATTGCTTTTGTAAACGCCTTGACTTATCAGATGATTTACGAACAACCCGTCGTATATGAATTTGAAAACTTAAAAATGCCGACGCTTTTAATTATCGGACAAGCTGACAGAACGATTGTCGGAAAAGCGCGTGTGCCAAAAGAAATTGTTGACAATTATGGTCAATATCCGAGGCTCGGACGGGAAACGAAGGCGAAAATTCCAAACGCCGAACTCGTCGAAATCGAAGGTGTCGGACATATTCCGCACATTCAAACGCCGGAAAAATTCGAAGCGGCGGTTAAAGAATTTTTATCTGAAAAGTAACCAGCATCAGCTAAATCAGAATACTTCTTTTACACATAAGTAGTCGGACATATTTAAGTTAAAGTAAGTCTAAATTTTGAAAACTTAATTAATAAACTCTGTCCGACTGCTTTCAAAGCTAATCTGATTTGGTAGAACAAATTTTCTTTAGCTTGATAATCACCCGGACTTAACCATTCATATTTTAACTTTCGCCACAATATTTCAACAATATTCAAATGCGGCGAATATCTCGGCAAATAAAAGAGATACAATCCTCTTGCTTGCCACACTGCGAGGCGTTCTTTGATAAGGTTTGAAGTATGAATTCGAGCATTATCTAAAACTACGACCGTCAGCTTTTTCAATTTGGTTGATAATTCTTCCAACCTTTCAAAAACGAATTGACTGTTGATATTCTCGGTCGTGGTTTCAATCAAACACTCGTTATTTCTTTTTAAGAGAGCAAAACAATTTAAGCCCGCACCTTTTTGCGTCGGCATAAAAACTTCTTCATCGGGAAATTGCCAACCATATGGAACACACGGAGTTAAGCTGACTTTGCTTTCATCCGAGTAATACAAATCTATTATTTCTTGCTCGGACAAATTTTCCAACTCTCTTAAAATGTCAACTTTATGTTCATAAACTACTTCATTTTCTTTATTTTTCAAACGTCTCGGAATTCGCTTATATCGGCAGTTAAATTTTTTAGATACCGATTTAAAGTTCGATTAGAAAACTCTTTTCCGAGAGTAGTTTCCAATTCGACTTTGGCAATCGAAATTCGCTGCCGATGTTTCCGGACGGCTTTTTTGACAGCTTCCAAGTCTTCGGTTCGAGACAAGATCGCGGGTCGTCCGCGTCCTGCCCTGACTTTTAAACCCTCGATACCTTCGGCTTTATATCGCTTGAGCCAATTATTGACAGCTTGCTGACAAAACCCTAAAAATGAGGCAATGTCTTTTGATTTGCGTCCTTCGCTTTTTAACAAGACCATCTGACATCGAGTGCGAAAAGCATGACTTTGACCATTTCGATAGCCTTTTTCCAGTTCTTTTCGGAGATCGTCATCTAATTCAACTTTGATAATTCTGCCCATAGTGCAGATAGTTTAATACATTTTTGGCAAACTACTTAATAGAATTCTCTAAATCTAAATTGATTAAATATTTCTGCCAATTTAAACTTCAATTTCTTTATGGAAAAAGAAAATTCGTCTTTCAGTTTTCCGCCTGTTATTCTGGTCTTGTTTGCAGTTTTGCTGTGGTCAACGGGCGGACTTTTTATCAAGGGAAATACGCTCGATGCTTTCGCCGTCAACGCCGGACGTTCACTTTTAGCGGCGATTACGGTCGCGTTTTTTACATATAAAAAAGGACTGAAACTCGATAAATTCACCGTTCTAACTTCCCTGCTTTATGCCGGAACTCTCAGCAGTTTCGTTTACGCCAATAAAAACACGACTGCCGCCAACGCTATTTTTCTCCAATATACCGCGCCGGTTTATATACTCGCCTTTTCGCCCCTGATATTAAAGGAAAAATTTCGCTATTCGGATTTGATAACCGTTATCGCGTGTCTGGCAGGAATGAGTTTGTTTTTTCTTGAAAAACAATCGGCAACAAACGTGCTTGCACCGAATATTTTCTACGGCAACATCGCCGGAATTCTTTCGGGAATCTTCTTCGGATTTTATTTTATCTATCTAAGACATCCGCGTTCGTTGGCGAATAAAAATCCTGCAATCTCAGTTTTTTACGGAAACTTGATAATCGTTGTTTTAATGCTTCCGTTTCTGATAAAAAATCCGCCCGCGCCGAATACAATGGATATTTTCGCCGTCCTTTTTCTCGGTGTTTTTCAGATCGGCATTGCCTACATATTATTTACAAAAGGAATCGCCGAAGGTGTTCGCAGTCTGGATGCGAGCATCATCGGTTTCGTCGAACCGCTCTTGAATCCGATCTGGGTTTTCATTTTTCTAAAAGAAACACCGGGAAACTGGGCGGTTATCGGCGGAATAATTATTGTTATCACGGTTGCCGCTCATACATTATACAACTCCAGAAAGATGCCGGAAGTTATTCCAACCTAGAAAATTATTATGAAATCTATTTTGTTCCCCTACCCAACAAAGTTATTTTTTGACCTTTAACTTTCATTTAATTATGTTAGAATGACTTAAAATTGTTTCGCTTACTGCTTGAAACAATACTTTCTCTGATTGACCGGAAGGTCAATCGGATTTTTATCTTTACAAGATCAGAAAATAAACAAAACACAAATTTAATTAAAGCAATTATTGGAGAATTTTATGACAAATATTAATACGCCCTCGAACGTAAAAAACCAACAACTGATTGATTGGGTAACTGAAATGGTCGAACTTTGTAAACCGGACGAAGTTCATTGGTGCGACGGTTCGCAGGAAGAATATGACCGTCTTTGCGAAGAGATGGTCGAAGCCGGAACATTTATCCGTCTTAACGAAGAAAAACGCCCGAATTCGTTTCTTGCGCGTTCGCATCCGTCGGACGTAGCGCGTGTCGAAGACCGAACTTACATCTGTTCGATTTCGAAAGGTGATGCCGGACCGACGAACAATTGGATGAATCCGAAGGAAATGAAGCAGACTTTAACGCCGAAATTCGACGGTTCGATGAAAGGACGGACGATGTATGTTATCCCGTTTTGTATGGGACCGATCGGTTCGCCGATCTCGCAGTTCGGTGTTCAATTGTCTGATTCGCCGTATGTCGTCGTCAATATGAAGATTATGACGAGAATGGGCGATAAAGCTCTCGACGCGCTCGGCAACGGCGATTTCGTTCATTGTCTTCACTCGGTCGGAATGCCGCTCGCGGAAGGTCAGGAAGATGTCGCATGGGCGTGTTCGCCTGATCCGAAGGACAAATATATCGTGCATTTCCCCGAAGAACGTCTGATCTGGAGTTACGGTTCGGGTTACGGCGGAAACGCGCTTCTCGGCAAAAAATGTCTCGCGCTCCGCATCGCTTCGACCATCGGACGCGATGAAGGCTGGCTCGCCGAACATATGCTCATCGTCGGCGTGAAATCGCCGGACGGTCAGAAAGATTATGTCTGCGCGGCGTTTCCATCGGCTTGCGGTAAGACGAATTTTGCGATGCTTATTCCGCCGAAAGCGTTTCAGGAAGAAGGTTGGGAAGTAACGACTGTCGGTGACGACATCGCGTGGATCAAACCGGACGAACACGGCAAACTTCACGCCATCAATCCCGAAGCCGGATTTTTCGGCGTTGCGCCCGGAACTAATTTCAAGACCAATCCGAACGCGATGGAATCAATCAAGGAAAATACCATTTTCACCAACGTCGCTTTAACCGACGACGGCGATGTCTGGTGGGAAGGAATGGACGGCGACGCGCCCGGACACGCGATTGATTGGCAAGGCAACGATTGGACACCTGCAAATGAAAAACCCGCCGCGCATCCGAACGCACGTTTCACCGCACCTTCGATTCAATGTCCGGTGATTGACGAAAGATTCGATGATCCGAAAGGCGTTCCCGTCTCGGCGTTCATCTTCGGCGGACGCAGAAATTCTGTCGTGCCGCTTATTTTGCAATCGTTCAACTGGGCATTCGGCGTTTATATGGCGGCGACAATGGGCAGTGAAATGACCGCCGCCGCATTCGGAAACATCGGCGAAGTCCGCCGCGATCCGTTTGCGATGCTCCCGTTTGCGGGCTATCATATGGGCGATTATTTTTCGCACTGGCTCAATTTCGGGCGCAGTATTCCCGAACCGCCGCGCATTTTCTCGGTCAACTGGTTCAGAAAAGATGAGGAAGGAAACTTTATGTGGGACGGTTTCGGCGAAAATATGCGCGTCTTAAAATGGGTCGTCGAACGCGCACGCGGAAAATCTAAAGGCGTAGAAACGCCGCTCGGCTGGCAGCCGCGTTACGAACATCTCGACTGGCGTGGAATGGAAGATTTCACAAAGGAAGATTTCGAAAAAGTGATGAATATTGACCGCGATATGTGGCTCAAAGAGATCGCTTCGCACGACGATCTTTTCTTCAAACTCTATGACCGACTGCCAAAGGAAATGACATTCATCCGCGAATTGCTCGTTTCAAATTTGTGGAGACAACAGGATTTAGGACTCGCCGCCCCGCGTCCGGCTGACGAAGCGTTCGAGAAAACAAAACTCCTCGAAGAAGAACGCGCCGTTCCCGATAAAACCGATGGCGAAGCGTCGAAAGCCGCGCCAAATCCGTAGTTTTTTGGAAAAAATATAAAAAAGGGTAGGATTTAATTTCCTGCCCTTTTTTCGTTGCAATAACGTAAGTATATAACTACAAAATTATAATAGTTGAAATACCGTACCACATAATTATCCAAATGTGATTATACTCATAAAATTTCGGGCGACACTAACCTAATAATTTAACGTGAGTTCGAGATAAGAAAAACTCCAAAGGTAAGATATACTTAGGTTTAGAAACAAATAAACCAAACCAAAGGAGTTTTTCAATGAATATCTTAACAGTTTTTTGCCAAGTTGACGATTTTTGTAAAGTGTTTGAACCGAAGTTTAATCATCAGTTGTTAGAAAGCGGAAAGAGTCAACGAATTAAGCCGTCGAAGATGTCGCGTTCGGAAGTGATGACTATTTTGATCTGTTTTCACAGGTCTGGATTCCGTAATTTGAAGACGTTTTATAATTCGATGATCGGTGTTTACTACAAGGGCGAGTTTCCCGATCTGCTCAGTTATAATCGGTTCGTCGAACTCCAACGCGACGCTTTGCTTCTGCTCGGAGCGTTTATGCAAATGAGATTGGGAAAGTGTTCGGGGATTTCATTTGTGGATTCAACTAAGATAGCCGTCTGTAACAATTTACGGATTAAGCAAAACAAGGTGTTTAAGGAGATTGCAAAACGCGGGAAGACTTCGACGGGGTGGTTTTACGGCTTCAAGATACATCTTATAATCAGCGACCGCGGCGAGTTGTTGGCGTGGCAAATCACTTTGGGAAATGTTGATGACCGAAAGCCGGTCGGGAAAATGAGCAAGCAGTTGTGGGGCAAACTGTTCGGCGATAAAGGTTATATTTCACAGGAGTTGAGTAAATTATTGGGCGAACACAATGTTCAACTGGTAACAAAGGTCAGAAAGAATATGAAGAACAAGTTGATGCCGCTTTTTGATCGCCTGATGCTGAGAAAACGAGCGATCATCGAATCGGTCAACGACCAGTTAAAGAACATTTCACAAGTCGAGCATACGCGACATCGTTCGGTGTGGAACTTTTACGGCAACATCGTCGCCGGGTTGATCGCTTACACATTTCAAGAAAAGAAACCAAGCCTTGAACTAGGAAAAGACTTGGTTATAGCTTAATTCTTATCTCGAACTGACGTTAATTTAGTAAAAAAATTATTGATATTTATCCTGTCTTCAGACTAAAATTCGTTAAAACTTCGCTTCAAAATGGAGAACCTGACGATTATGAATGACAATTTGTTTTCTCAAAATAATGAATATAATCCTGACAGTCCTATTTTTAATAATTTCAAATATCAAACAAAAGATTTTTCAGAAAATGAGTTTCCCATCTCGCGAATCAATGATCTTTTTCAGAAAGGCATAATAACTAACGGAGAACATTCTTTTTTGATCGGCAAATTTCACGCTTTTAAACCCGAAAAAAGAATTTCATATTTCGCCGTGGTTAGTTTGGTGACAGCTTCAATTAATTGGATATTGATGCTCAAATTCACTATCGAAGACGAGATTTACCAACTACTTTCTGGTGAAAATAGATTGACCGCCGGTTCAATTCTGGCTCCGCTTGCCGTGATTTTATTTGTGGTGGCTTATTTTGAGGTAAAAAAATTATCGAATGTAAAAGGTCTTAGAATTGGTATTGCCGGATTGACCCTGGCGATAGCTATTTTAATGATAGTCATTCCGGTCAAATTAATTTTCTGGTTTTCATAAATGTGTCCAAAAAAAATCTTGACAAATGAGTGCTTAAAAGAGTAGTCTAAAAATCAGGAGGTGGTAGAATATGACAGAAACTTCAAACGATACGCCACCGAATTTTTCGTGCCGATGAAGGTCGGCAAAATTCGGAAAGGTTACAATCATAACGGACGAGATTTGATAGCTTGAAAGTTGATTATTAACAATAGATCGGTGGTATTTAGGCAAATTTGCCCATTCCGGTAAAAACGTGGATCAACCGTCGAATTATTAGATCGAATCCAAAACATACAAAATTTCAAGACAGGCGACTTCAAAGTTAAGTCGCCTTTTCTTTTTGTTACAGACCGTTTTCCCAGAGCGATTTCCGCGTTACTTCGTCAATTGCCGAAACTTCCGTCTCGCGCAGAATTTCCCGCAAATTTTCCATTGAGAAAATCTTTTTAAAGGCTAAAATTTCCTCCGGCGCGGCGAACACGATTTTGTCTATCGCACCGCCTTTTATCAAGGCTTTTAACTTTGATAACTCGCTTTCGTCGGCGAAATTTAAACGATAAACCGCTTTTTCCGAAACTTCCGCGCCAGCGTTTTTCAAAAGTCCGCTTAATTCGTTCTTACTGCCGGATTGTTTTAACACTAGAAATTTCGCGCCGTTTAAATTCGATTCATAATCGGAAACTGCCTGAAACATCGCTTCCGGCGAAAGATTTGTCGGGATAATATCAGAATGAATCTGTTCAAAACGCAGACGGTCGGCGACCGCTTCTCCAGCGGCGAGAATGCGGAAATTGTCGAATTCGTAAAGATCGAAACCGCTTTCCTTTAAACTTTCCAAAAAAATATCAGCGGTGAAAATATCTTGAAAAATTATCCATTCGAAGTTTTGCAGATTTTCGATCAAAGACTCGTCAAAATCAATTTTTTCCTCCGTAAATTCTGGAAATAAAACGATTCCCGCGCCATTTTTTTCGAGTTCGGAGATGAATTTCCGCTTGTTTTGTTTCGGGAAAAGACCGTAAGTTTTTTCGCTCATTCGTTTTCAGATTCTAAACGACGGCGGAAATTAGTTCCAACCGTGATTTGACACTTTAACGTCAGACCTAAAGAATTAAATTTATCGAAGACTGCAAATTTTCCTGCATCTTCGATTTTGTTTAGCGATGAAAGCAATAATTTTAGCCGCCGGTTTCGGAACACGGCTTTTTCCTTTAACGATTGACCGCACAAAACCAGCAATTCCGTTCATCGGCAAACCGCTTGTCGGCTACGTCGCCGAATATATCGCCAAATTCGGCTTCAAAGATATTGTCGTCAATCTGCATCACCGACCGCAATCGGTTATAAATGCACTCGGCGACGGTTCGGATTTCGGCGTGAAAATAAATTACGCGCTCGAAGAGCCGGGAATTTTAGGAACGGCGGGCGCACTCGACAATGCCAGAAAATATCTCGAAGACGATACATTTTTAATAATAAACGGCAAAATAATCACCGATATTGATATTTCCAAAGCCATCGAAACGCACAAAAAAAGTGGCGCAATCGCCACGATGGTTTTGAAGGAAAATCCGAAACACGAAAAATTCAGCGAAATTTTTGTCGAAGACGATCTGGTAACGGGATTCGGCGATTTTCCGAAACAAGTCCGAAATTTGAAATCTAAAATCCGAAATCCTTTGATGTTTACTGGAATTCATATTCTCGAACCGCGAGTTTTCGATTATATTCCACGTGGCGTTTATTCGGATATTTTGCCCGCTTTTTATATTCCGGCGATTGAGAACGGCGAAAAGATCGCCGCGCACATCGCCGACGGGAAATGGTTCGAACTTTCGACGATTCCGCGTTATCTCGACATTTCGCTGGCGATGATGAACGGGACAAAACTTTCCGTCGGGCAGAATTTTCAAAAATCGCAAAACGCGGAAATATCGAATTCCGTCATCTGGGATAATGTAAAACTCGGCGAAAGCGTAAAATTAAACCGCACGATAATCGCTGACGGCGTTACGATAAACGACGGTGAAATTTACGAAAATGCGGTAATCGTCCGCGCCGATATGTTGAAACATTGCAGGGAAATTCCGCAAAAGGCGTTAAAAGGCGAAATCATCGGCGAAAATTACGTCGTTTCTCTCAACCAGTAAAAATCTATGAGCGAAATTTTTCAAACGGCGGCAATCGAAAGATTGTCTTCTTTTTTGCAGAAAAAAGACCGGCAAACGAATATCGAACAACTCACGCCCGACGCTTCGACGCGCGAATTTTTCCGCATTGTCTGGAATGACAAAACCGCCATTGCTTGTGTCTATCCCGAAACAATTAATGAGAATCTGCCGCAAATTGATGTGACTAAACTTTTTCTGGCGGCAAATCTGCCTGTCGCGGAGATTTACGATTTCGATGAAGATTCCGGCATCGTCCTTCACGAAGATTTCGGCGATGTCATTTTGCGCGACTTTTTGCTTGCTTCCGATGACAAAAGCATAAAGGAATTGCTTGAAAGATCAATTGATCTGATCGCTGAAATTCAAAATGCGACGGAAAAGGCATTTGAGATGAATTCGATTGCCTCGCACCTGAAATTCGACGAGGAAAAACTTCTCTGGGAACTGATTTTTTTCAAAACTCATTATTTTGAAAGTCTGAAAAAACGGAGGCTTTCGGCGGATGATGACGAAAAGTTAACGAAAGAATTTATAGAAATCGCGCGTGAACTCGAAACTTATGCAAAATATCTCTGTCACAGAGATTTTCACGCGGCGAATTTAATGATTGATGCAAAAAATAATTTAAGAATCATAGATCATCAAGACGCAAGAACCGGTTCGGCGGCTTACGATCTCGTTTCGCTTCTGCTCGACCGCGTAACGGAAATTCCGGCGGAAAATTGGCTCGATCAAAAGAAAAATCATTTTCTTAATGCGCGAAAAAATCTCGGCTTACAGGAAATTACGAAAGGTGATTTCGATTATGAATTCGATATTTCCGCGATTCAGAGATGCTTAAAAGCGAACGGAACATTTTCCAATCAAACCGCAAATTTCGGCAAGACAAATTATGCACAATTTATCGAACCGATGTTCCGAACCGTCCTGCAAACTTGTAAAAAATTAGACAGGTTTCCCGTTTTGCAAAGAATTATCGAAAGCGAATTAAAAATGTAACTAGCCTAAAATGCTCTGAGAATGGCATAATCATTTTAACAATTCGTTGAGAAAGTTGGATTTATGCTGATTGGAGTTCCGAAAGAATTATATCCGTCTGAAAATAGAGTTTCGCTCATTCCGCCGAATGTCAAGAAACTCGTCGCGCTCGGCGCGGAAATTATCATACAAAGCGGCGCGGGCGAAAAATGCGGATTTTCCGATGCCGATTACGAAGACGCGGGCGCGCAAATCACGAATGACCGCAGTTTGATCCTTTCAAATTCACATATCATTTTGCGTCTTCACAAACCGCCGATTCTTGAGATCTCGCAATTAAAACAAGGCGCGATACACATCAGTTATCTCGATCCGTTCAACGATTCGGAGTTGATCGAAGAGTTTCAAAACAGACATATTTCCGCGATCAGTATGGAAATGATCCCGCGCACGACACGGGCGCAGAAGATGGATGCGCTGAGTTCGCAGGCGAATTTGGCGGGTTACGTCGCCGTCTTGCTCGCCGCTGAAAAACTGCCGCGAATCTTGCCGATGATGATGACTCCGGCGGGAACTTTGAAACCGGCAAACGTCTTTGTGATCGGTGCGGGCGTTGCCGGACTTCAAGCAATTGCGACGGCGAAACGTCTCGGCGCGAAGGTTACGGCGTTCGACACACGCGCCGCTTGTGCCGAACAGGTTAAATCTCTCGGCGCGAAATTTCTCGAAATTGATCTCGGCGCGACGGGCGAAACGAACGACGGTTACGCCGTCGAACTGACAAAGGAACAGATCGAAATTCAGAAACAGGCGCAGAAAGAACAGATAGCAAAATCCGACATCGTTATCACGACCGCGCAGGTTTTCGGGCGCAAACCGCCTGTTTTGATTACGAAAGATATGTTGCACGGAATGCAGAAAGGCAGCGTCATCGTTGATCTCGCGGCGGAAAGCGGCGGCAATGTCGAAGGCTCAAGCGGCGGCGAAACGATAAAGCTCGACGGCATTACGATCATCGGCGACGGGAATTGGTCGAATTTCGTGGCGCGTGACGCAAGCCAAATGTATTCGTCGAATTTGTTCAGTCTTCTGGAAGAATTCTGGGACAAAGAGACGAAAACATTTAATTTAAATATGAAAGACGAAATTTTGCAAAACTGCGTAATTACACACGGCGGCAAAGTTTTTTAGCCGGGAGCGCAGGCTTCCAGCCTGCCAACGCGCGAAGCGTCGTTGTATATTGTGGGCAAAACGAAATTTTAAGAAACAGGTGTTTACGCAGACGAACAATATACGCAGGCTGGAAGCCTGCGCTCCCCGGTTTAAGATTATGGAAATCGTATTTTTAACATTTATCCTGATTCTCGCTATATTTCTGGGCTTTGAACTTATCAACAAAGTTCCGTCGTCTCTGCACACGCCTTTGATGTCGGGTTCTAACGCGATTTCGGGAATTACGCTCGTCGGCGCACTGGCGTTTGCCGGCGCGGGAAAATCGGAGATTGCGACGATTGCGGGAACGCTCGCCGTTACTTTTGCGACGATCAACGTCGTCGGCGGTTATCTCGTAACGGACAGAATGCTGGCGATGTTCAGGAAAAAGAAACCGGGCGGCAATGAATAAAAGTTAAAACAAATTAATGATCGTGCAAAATCAATTTAATATAATTAGCCGCGGATGAACGCGGAAAACGCGGATTTTATCTGTTTTTAATCTGCGTCATCCGCGCAATCCGCGGCAAAATAATCTTTTAATGGATAAAACTTTAATCATCAATCTCGTTTACGTCGTGGCGGCGGTTCTTTTCGTTTTCGGCTTGAAAGAACTCAGTTCACCGGCGACGGCGCGGCGCGGGAATCTTTTGTCCGCCGCCGGAATGTTGATCGCGGTCGCCGTTACTTTGCTCGATAGAGGAATTCTCGATTTCAAATGGCTGGCGGTCGGCATCATCGCGGGCAGCATCATCGGCGCATTGGCGGCGCGTTATGTGGCGATGACTTCGATGCCGGAAATGGTCGCATTGTTTAACGGTTCGGGCGGTTTAGCGAGCGCACTCGTCGGTTTCGCCACGCTCTTTACGACGGGAAACACGACTTTCACGATCATTACGGTTATTCTCTCGATTTTTATCGGGAACATAACATTTACGGGCAGTTTAATCGCTTACGGGAAATTAAGTGAAAAGATTTCGGGCAAACCCGTTTTGTTCAGCGGACAGCAAATTCTCAATTCGATTCTCGTTTTAGCGGTCATCGTTTGCGGTATTTTGTTCATTCTCGAACCGACAAATCCAATTTATCTTTATGTAATTATCGGCGTTTCGCTTCTGCTCGGAATTATGGTCGTAATTCCGATCGGCGGCGCGGATATGCCCGTCGTTATTTCGCTTTTGAACAGTTATTCGGGACTCGCGGCGTGTGCCGCGGGATTCGCGGTCAATAATATTATCCTGATCGTCGCGGGCGCACTCGTCGGTGCGAGCGGAATTATTTTGACGAATATAATGTGCAAAGCGATGAACCGTTCGCTGTCGAATGTTCTCTTTAGCGGTTTCGGCGCGGTCAAACAACAGACGGGCAAAGCGCAGGGCGAAGTCAATCCGATCAACGCCGAAGACGCATATTACATACTTGAAGCCGCGTCGAGCGTGTTGATCGTTCCCGGTTACGGTCTCGCGGTCGCGCAGGCGCAGCACGTCGTCAAAGAACTCCAGCATCTGCTCGAAAAGAACGGCGCGGAAGTATTTTACGCCGTTCATCCCGTCGCCGGACGAATGCCCGGACATATGAACGTCCTGCTTGCCGAAGCCGATATTTCTTACGATCTGCTTTTGGAAATGGAACAGGCAAACCCGCGAATGGAACATTTCGATGTCGCAATGGTCATCGGTGCAAACGATGTCGTCAATCCCGACGCACGCGATAATGAAACGAGTCCGATCTACGGAATGCCGATAATAAACGTGGATCACGCGCAAACCGTCTTCGTTCTCAAACGCTCGATGGCTTCGGGATTCGCGGGAATCGAAAATCCCTTATTCTTCAAGCCGAATACGAGAATGTTGTTCGGCGATGCGAAAGATTCGATCAGCGCGGTGATTCGTGAATTCAGCAATTAAGATAATTTGATGACGCGGCACATCGGAAATGTCATCTAACCGACTGGAAACATCATCCGGCAACTTTGCCGTGTCATCCGGCAACTTTGCCGTGTCATCCGGCAAGTTTGCTGCGTCATCCGGCAAGTTTGCTGCGTCATATTTTCGTTTAGATATTGCTGAGATATTGTCTGAATTATCTCAATTTTGAATAAAAGATCAGTCAAAACAAATTAAGTATTGATAAAGGAAAATCTATCAATTATCAACTTTCATCTGTCAATTATATTTTTAGTAATTTATTTAAAAACTAACGATATGGATAAAAGATGAAAATTGATAATTGATAGATCAAACCCGCACACTCACTCTTAAATTGTTCCAGACAAGCCTATACATATTTGATAATAAACATTAAATCGAACTTTTCCGCGCCACATCTTTTGCCGCGTTCGTCGTAAAATCTTCGCCCGGATTGACAAACAGATTCTGCTCGAAACTGTATTGTTTGTCGTAAAGCTGTTTATAACGCCCGTTCATTGCGATCAGTTGGTCGTGCGTTCCGCGTTCGACTATCTCGCCTGCTTCGACGACTAGAATCTGATCGGCGGCGCGAATGGTCGAAAGTCTGTGCGCGATGACGAACGTCGTTCTTCCCTTTCGGAGATTGTTCAAACCTTCCTGAATCAACGCTTCGCTTTCGGAATCAAGGCTCGAAGTCGCTTCGTCTAAGATCAAAATTCGCGGATTTGCCAGAAGTGCGCGGGCGATTGCGAGTCTCTGCCGCTGACCGCCGGAAAGTTTTACGCCGCGTTCGCCGACGACCGTATCGTAGCCATCGGGAAATTTCTCGATAAACTCGTCGGCATTGGCGATTTTGCACATTTCCTTTATCTGTTCGAGATCGGCGTGCGGATTGGCAAATCTCAAATTTTCGATAATCGTTCCCGCGAAAAGAAAATTCTCCTGCAAAACAACGCCGAGCTGCGAGCGATAATCGCGCAGTTTTACGGTCTGTAAATCTTTTCCGTCAATTAATATCTTTCCTTTGTTCGGTTGGATAAAATTCAACACGAGACTTAGAATCGTGGATTTTCCCGAACCTGATGAGCCGACCAGCGCGGTCGTCTGTCCCGCTTCCGAATGAAACGAAACGTCCTTTAAAACGGGAACGCCTTCTTCATACTCGAAAAAGATGTTTTGAAAATCAATCGTGCCTTCGATGCGCTCTAAACCGGCTTTTGTTTTGTCCGCATCGTCTTCGGTCGTCATATCGAAAACTTCGCTGATGCGGTCAAGTCCGGCAAACGCCTCGGTAATCTGCGTGCCGATATTTGCTAAGTCAACAATCGGAATGACCATAAAAATCGTAAACGCGATATACATCGTAAAATCGCCCGAACTCATTCCGGTCGCCGGATTCTGCAAATTTGCGACGACCGCATTTCCGCCGAAATAGATCATCACGACCGAGATCGCGCCGATAATGACCGACGCAAACGCGCCCGTCGCCGAAACGCCCGTGACGGATTTGGCGATGTTGCGGAATAATCCGTGAATGTTCCGCGCAAAACTCAAATCTTCGCGCTTTTCCGCCGTGTATGCTTTGACGATGCGAATTCCGCCCAAACCTTCCGTCAAACGTCCCGTAACATTCGCCTCGATCGCGCCCCGATCACGAAAAAGCGGACGAAGCTGTTTGAATGCGTAGCTCATCACGAATCCGAACGCGCCGAGAACCACGAGAATTATCAGCGTAATTTGCCAGTTCAAATAAAACAAAAACACGAGCGAAACGAGCGCGGACAAAAGTCCGCCGACGATCTGCCCCAAACCCGTGCCGACGAGATTTCTGATGCCTTCCGCGTCGCGCATAATCCGCGAAATGAGCTGTCCCGTCTGCGTCGAATCGAAATAAGAAACCGGCAGACGTTCGATGTGCGCCTGAATCCGTTTCCGCATCTCGGTGATCGCCCTTTGCGCCGCCACGCCCAAAACCTGCGACAGCGTAAACGACGTAACCGCCTGAATCAACGTCGAAATCCCGACGGCGAGCGCGATCCATTTCAGCAGATAATATTGCCCTTGCCCGAAAACATCATCAACCAAATACTTCGTCGAAGACGGCAAAACGAATCCCGCGCCGCGACTGACGAGCATCAGCGCGAGACCGAGAATTAAACGCCAGCGATAATTCCACACTAAAATCTTCGCTTCGCGCCACGCTTTGGAATAATTAACCTTTTTCTTTTTCTCTTCAGCCATTTAAATTAAAATTTGCGCGTCTGTTTGCGATAAGTCAAATCTTACAAAAACGAATAAAAATTCGTGTGAATTTGTGATAAGATTTTCTACGTTTATGGAGAAAGACAAGAAGCCGTTGAGTTTATACGTTGAACGATGGAAGCGGACGGGCGCGATTCTGGAGAATATGCGGCAAAACGACATCCGCGATTCAAATCTCGAAGATTCGCTCGCCGCATTTGAAGAAGTTTTTCTCGTATCGCTCAATCTTTCGCCGAACAAAATGACTTCGGGATTGGTGGAATTTCACAAAATACTCGCAAAAACTTTATGCAAACCTTGATCTCGACAGCGGCGGATGTGCAGCTTTTTTGCGAAGAACAGAAATGGCAATTTTGTTTCATCGGCAGTCTCGCATTGCTGTTTTGGGGCGAAGCGCGTCTGACAAAAGACATTGATCTGACTATATTCACCGGATTTGAAAACGAGGAAGTTTATATTGATAAACTTCTCGAAAAGTTCAACGGCAGGATCGAAGATGCGAAAGAGTTTGCGTTAAAGAATCGTGTTTTATTGCTCGAAACCGAAAACGGCATCGGCATAGATATTTCGCTCGGCGCGTATGATTTTGAAAAAGAGATGATCGAACGCGCCGCATATCAAAAGTATTTTAAAGAGTATTGCTTGAATATTTGTTCCGCCGAAGATTTAATTGTCTTAAAGTCATTTGCCGCGAGAGGAAAAGATTGGAATGACATTAGCGGAATTTTGATAAAAAGGAAAAACCTCGATTGGCATTACGTTTATGACAAACTAAAACCTTTGGTAGAATTAAAAGGAGAACTGAAAATTTTAACGAATTTAGGAAATTTAAGAGAAGATTATATTTAACACAGTATGAATCAGATATATATCAAACAACTCAAAGCCATTTTGTTATTTTTCACTATTTGTTTATTTATATCCTGTGCAAATGGTCAAACAAGTGCGGAAAAGTATTTCTTTCAGGCTTATGAATGTAAAGATTTAGAGTGTCAGCTTAACTTTTTGAACAAATCCATCGAAGCGAACCCCGAATATGCTCCGGCTTATTGGGGCAGAGCAAATGTTTACTTCTTTCAAAACAAACATAAAGAAAAGCAAGCCGACTTTGTAAAAGCTGAACAACTGTCTCCCGACTATGGCGCAATTTATTTTGCTTATGAAACAGCTTCAAAAACATATCCAAACAACAAATATGCGTTGGTCATTCAAGGCGATTTGTTAATGATTCCTCGTTTAGACGATCAAGCGTTAAAACTTTACAATCAAGCATTGAAGTTAGACTCTAAGTTCGCCTCGGCTTATCTCAGCAGAGGAATTTATTACGAATACCAAGAAGACAACAAAAAAGCGTTGGAAGATTTCGCAAAAGCCATCGAATTAGAACCCAAAATGGCAACAGCGTATTTCAGACACGGCTCAATGCTTGCGACTGTTTTTAAAGAGTTTGACAAAGGTATCGCAGAATTAGACAAAGCGATTCAATTACCCGCTTTTAATGCCGCATATAACAGCCGTGCTGTAGCTTACAAACTTAAAGGCGATAATGAAAAGGCAATTTCTGATTTATCTAAATCAATCGAAATTGATCCAAGCAAACCACATCTTTACAGATACCGCGCTTCGATATATAAGGAAATCGGCAAAACGGAGTTAGCGGAAAAAGACGAAGCGAAAGCAAAAGAATTAGAAAGTAAAAAATCAAATTAAAGATAATTATCGAATTATAAATAAATGAATCAGACATATATCAACGAATTAAAAGATCACATCGGCGAAGAAGTTACATTGAAGGGTTGGCTTTACAACTCGCGTTCGAGTGGAAAACTCGTCTTTATGCAGTTGCGTGACGGCACGGGAATCGTGCAGTGCGTCGTTTTCAAGGGTAACGATGAAGCCGTTTTTGAAAACGCGAAAGGTTTGGGGCAAGAATCTTCGATCATCGTTACAGGCACGGTCAAAGAAGATTCGCGCTCGTCAATCGGCGTGGAAATTGACGTTACCGGACTTGAAGTTTTGCAGAACGCTTCGGAATACCCGATCACGCCGAAAGAACACGGAACGGAATTTTTGATGGACAACCGCCATCTTTGGATTCGCTCGAAGAAACAACACGCGGTTTTAAAAGTTCGTCATACGGTCATCAAAGCGACGCGCGATTTTTTTGACGAAAACGGCTTTATTTTAGCCGACACGCCGATATTTACGCCCGCCGCTTGCGAAGGAACTTCGACGCTTTTTGAAGTTGATTATTTCGGACACGACAAAGCGTATTTGACGCAGAGCGGACAGCTTTACAACGAAGCGACCGCCGCCGCGTTCGGGAAAAGTTACGCTTTCGGTCCGACTTTTCGCGCCGAAAAGTCTAAAACGCGCCGCCATCTGACGGAATTTTGGATGGTCGAACCGGAAATGGCTTACGCGCATCTTTCGGACGTGATGGATTTGGGCGAACAATTAATTATGTTCATCGTCGGCAGAGTTTTAAATGACCGCCGCGAAGAACTCGAAACTTTAGAGCGCGACGTTTCGATTTTGGAAAATATCAAATCGCCGTTCCCGCGCATTCATTACGATAAAGCGGTCGAAATGTTAAAAGAAGGTCATCAGAAAGGCGAACTCGAAAACGATTTCGAATGGGGCGGCGACTTCGGCGCGCCGGACGAAACTTATCTTTCCAGCCAATTCGGTCAGCCGGTTTTCGTTCATCATTTCCCGACGGAAATCAAAGCGTTTTACTTTGAACGCGACAAAGACCGACCCGAACTCGCGCTCGGCTGCGACTTGCTCGCGCCCGAAGGTTTCGGCGAAATCATCGGTGGCGGCGAACGCGCGATTGATCTGGAATTTCTCGAACAGCAGATCGAAAAACACAATCTGCCGAAAGAATCGTTTGAATGGTATCTTGATTTGCGGCGTTACGGCGCGGTTCCGCACGCCGGTTTCGGAATGGGAATCGAACGCGCAACCGCGTGGATGTGCGGCATCGAACACGTCCGCGAAGCGATTCCGTTCCCGCGTATGCTTTATCGTTTGAAACCTTAAAATAAAGTTTTTTTTTCTCGAAGTTTTTTATAACGGCGGTCTTTATAATTCTTGTTTCGATAATAGTTTTTCTATATTTGAAACCGAATGAACAGCCCGCCGTTTCTCAACCTCAGCCGTCGGCAACACCGAAAGTTAAAGAACCGGAAAAACAGCATCGGCGTGATTTCAAATTACAAGGACAAACCGACCGTTTGGTAAAATTATTCGGAGAAATGCCGCTTGTTCCGGTTTATTTGTCGGACGAAATTATCAACAAAGAAGGCACGAACACCGAACGCGGCGTTGCTTATACGACTTGCAGTAAAAAAGACAAACCGGAAATTTTCGTCAAAAATGTCTTTTACGAAAAAGCCAATCAAAAACAACTCGTCAACATTCTCAAACACGAACTAACTCACGCCTGGCAATGTCATCAGGATTTGACTTGGGGACACCACGAGCAATTTTACAAAAAATTCAGATCGGTCGGCGGAATCGGAAATTAAGGTGTAATCTAAAAATTTCAATCTCTCTGTTGTTACAAATTCCTTTTTGTATTACGTTCTGTTGTGTCAATCTGTGATAAATAAACGCGGAGAATAACAATTATGAAAATATACACATTGATGTTGGGGATTATGTTGTCGGTCGCTTCGCCGTTGATAATTTTCGGGTGCGGAAACAGTTTACCAAATACTAATTCACCAAAAAATCAGGCAGGAAAAAACGCAAAAAATGATTTCCCGAAAATCGAATTGCCGCCGGAAATGCCCGCCGATACGCAAATGAAATACAGCGAAAACGGCGGAATGTCTCCGGCTTACAAATCTGTAAGAATTTTCGGAAATCAGATAATTGTCGAAGAAGTAACGATGAAGGTTCGCGAGAAACAAATTCGCACGGCTGAAATTTCCCAAGATGATCAAAATGAATTCTATCAAACTTTTGTCGTCAACAAATTCAATCTGATTAAAAATGATGAATGCGGAGAGATCGTCTATGATGCGGGTTCGAGCGGAATTAATATCAGCTTTGACAAAAAAGTTTACGGCGTTCAATACGGTGATAATTTCCCGCTTTCAGGCGAAAATGCTAAACATTGGTCAAATATCCGTGCCGCATTTGAACAAATCGAAGCCAAATACAAAGATAAACTAGAACTTAAGACCGAAAATTTTGCCGTGATAAACTACGAAGCCGAATCGCACCGTTATATTTTCGATGGCATCAACCGCCCAGCAAATTTGTCCGACAGCGAAATTGAAAACATTGAAAAATTAGTTAGCGAAGCCGTTGAAACAAACAATTCAAAACAGAAAGAATATGGCAAAATAGAAGATTTGAAAGAATATAAGTTTCAATATATTCCGGTCTATAATTCAAAAAAAGAAAAGGAAGTTTGGGTCAATGCTTTTTGTAACGGTTATGATATTGATTGGAAAAAACAAATTATCGAAGTTGACGGCGGCGGAAGCTGCTTTTTTAATTTAATGATAAATCTGAGAACTTCAAACGTTTATGATTTTCTGGTGAATGCCCCAAAATAGTTCTATTCAAAAAGTATGTTCAAAAAAGTCTTGATATTGTCAGCATCGGTCGGCGCGGGACACATCAACGCGGCAAATGCCCTCGAAAAGGAATTCAAAAAGCAAAACGCGGGGGCGGAGATCAAAAACATTGACGTTCTCGAATATACGAACCCGCTTTTTCGACGGCTTTACGGCAAAGCGTATCTCGATATGGTCAACAAAATGCCGGAAGTTCTCGGTTGGATGTATGACAGTCTGGACAAACCCTGGGAAAACGAACGCCGCCGACTTGCGCTTGATCGTCTGAACACTCAAAAATTTATCAAACTCATTAAAAGAGAAAAGCCGGACATCGCCGTCTGTACGCATTTTCTGCCCGCCGAAATTATCAGTTGGCTGCGGGCGAAAAATAAAATTGACACCAAACAGGCAATCGTCGTAACCGATTTCGACGCGCACGCGATGTGGCTGTGTCATAATTTTGAACATTATTTCGTCGCATTAGACGAAACGAAAATCCATCTCGAAAAACTCGGAATTCCCGCCGAAAAAATCACCGTTTCCGGCATTCCGATTGATCCTGTTTTCGCCGAACACAAAGACAAACAAGAAATGCGCGAAAAACACGGTTTGGACAAAGACAAACTGACGATCTTGGTTTCCGCCGGAGGTTTCGGAGTCGGCAACATCGCCAATCTGCTCGAAGCCTTAGCCGAACTCGAAACCGAATCTCAAATAATCGCCGTCTGCGGTCGCAACGAAGAATTAAAAAACGATCTGGACAAACTCGCCAACGAAAAATTAAACACCAATCGAGTTAAATTTCATCCCATCGGATTCACACGCGAGATGGACGAATATATGTCCGCGTCCGATCTGATCGTTGGCAAACCCGGCGGTTTAACGACCAGCGAAGCGTTGGCAAAAGGCTTGATCTTCGTCATCGTCAACCCGATTCCCGGACAGGAAGAACGCAACTCCGATCATCTTCTAGAAAACGGTTGTGCTATAAAATGCAATAATTTATCGGTGCTTTCTTATAAAATAGACAAGTTGATTTCGGATAAAGAAAGATTCGAAATGATGAAAAAGAATGTTCAAAATCTCGCCACACCAAAAAGCGCAACGCATATCGTTAAAAATCTTATTGATTTGGTGAAAGCTAAAGATAATATAATCTAGAAAATACTTATGAGCATTGAGATTAAAGTAATTAACGTGAGTTCGGAATAAGAAAGAAAAAAGATGTAGATAATTCACGCTTTGTGTTGCTTTGCGTCAGATTCTTTGCGCGCTTTGCGTTTAATTTTTATCTTTTTTAACCGCAAAGCGCACAAAGATAAGCGCAAAGTAATGCAAAGTAAGTCCTTTTCCGAACCAACTCTTTGTTTTTCAACAAATTTTATCCCGAACTGACGTTACTTTATATTTTCAGATGAATTTGAATTGATATTTCCGCCAAAAAACTTTGACGATTTGTCCGCGCCGCTTTGCTATAAAAACAATTTGATAATTATTTGCAGATAAGCGTTAATCGAGCCAACCGCCGTGCAAAAGTATATTGACGATTCCGTAAGCGGCATTTCGCAGTTGATCTTTTACATCCTGACGACCGGACGGCTTCGGCATCTGCAAAATGCCGCCGGGATTTCCGATATTCGATTGTCCGGGTTCGAGTTGACCGCGTGTTACTATTTCCGCTGTTTTCGGACTTAAAATTGCGTATTGGACGGAAGATAGCCGAACATTTCCGTAACTGTCGTCTTCTTCGACAAAACCGAGCCACAAAATATAATTTTCGGTTTCCTTTTTCGCCCGCTCCTTCGCCTCGTCGTATTTTAATTTCCCTTCTCTGGTTATTTTGGGCGAAGTTCTTTTATGCAGTTCGTAATAATAGACGACTTCTTTCAGAGCGCGATCAAGTTCGCCTGTGGCGTAATAACTGGTATTTCGCTGAATTTCTCCGACGACGATCAGCGAAGAAATTTTCTCGTGTGTTTTTTTCTCTTCCGATACCTGTTTATTCTCAACCGTTTTTGTTACCGGATTTTCAACTTTTTCTACAGTTTCGTTTTTCGGTTTTTGATGCCGACCGGATTGCGCGGCGGCATTTTCAATAAAACAAAAACACGCCAGACAGAAAATTAAAAATGTATTCAAATGCAATATCGTTAAAAATTTTCGCATAATTTTTACTTGAAATTTAAATTTCTAACATAGTTCTTACAACCGCAAAAATAATAAACCAAAATATCCGTTTTTATAAAAATTTTACTTCGGCAGTAAATTTTCCGTGTAAAGCTCACGGTAAACGCGGTAATTGTTCATCACTTTGAAGACGTAATTTTTCGTTTCCTTGAAACCGACTTCCGACGCGAATATTCCGGCTTCTTTCGGTTTTGAACGCTCTAACCAACGCGCGGCGTTGTCTTCGCCGCCATTGTAACTCGCGGCAATCGGTTCGTAAACGCCCGAAAACTGGTCTTTTAACTCTTTAACATAAAGACTTCCGATAGCGATATTCGTGTTCGGATTATACAAATCGTCGGGCAGCAAATTCGGAAAACCGGCTTGTTTATTATATTTCATTGCCGTGTCGAAAACGAGCTGGAGAAGTCCGCGAGCCGCCGCCGGAGATTTCGCGCCCGCGCGGAAACTGCTTTCCTGTTTCATAATGGCGAGCAGAAAACGCGGATCAACTTTGCGGATTTTCGCATAACGCATTAATTCCGTGCGGTATTTTACGGGATAAGTTCGCGTGTAGCTTTTCGGAATCGAACTCGCACGTTGAGCGGCGAGCGCGGTTTGTCCCAATTCTCTTAATCTGTCTGTTGCTAAACCGCCGTAATAATTCGTCGGCGTGTCGGGAATCGAAGCGTATGTGCTGATCGCTTCCTGACGTTTATTCGCGCGGTCGTAAGCCAACGCTTTGAGATATAAAACTTCGTCGTCGGTCGTCATCGAACCGCTGAAATTTCTGTTTTTCAACAAAATATCAGCCGTGTAAATTGCAAAGTCCCAATTTTGACGATAAATTTCCATCCGCAATTTAGCGTGTAGTGCGTCCGTCTCGGTCGGCGTGTCAATAAATCGAGTCCGCGTTTTGACAACCCATTCGTCCGCGCCTTTGTAATCGCCGCTTTCCCGAAGTGCATCAATCGTGTTCAAATACGCCGCTTCGATCTTTTCGCCCGTCGGATACATTGTCGCGTAAAGTTTATAAACTTCGGCTGCTTCGGCATTTTTTCCCGCGCGAATATATGACGCGCCTTTATACGCAAGACCTTCGCGCCCGTCTTTCGTGCCGGAAAAATCCTTGCTCAAACGATCAAACCAAAATACCGCTTTTTCATATTGACGTTCCCACATATATGAACGCGCAATCCCGAAAAGTGCGCGCGGCATCGCATTTTGATCTTCGCCGTAATTATTCAAAATCGCTTCGTAATGCTCACGCGCCTCGGGAAAATGGCGATTTTTCATATAAACGTCGCCGCGGTTCAAATGTTCGTAAACGGGCAGAACGAGAATTTTCCCGTTCGCATCACGGTCGCCCGCGTCCTGCGCCGTCACGCGCGACAAAGCCGCGTCGGATTGGGCGAAAGTAAAAATTGTCAATGAAAAAACGACGAGTAAAAAAGCGGTAAGTTTGAATAATTTCATTTTATAAATAAATTGGAAGAGTTGATTTGAGTTTTCGTAAAAAGCGGGAAATGTCTTTGTCCGCTTTCAAAAATAACACTTTTGAGATGTAACTTCAATTTACTGCGTTGCGCGTCATAATTATAAAATTCAAATCTGACGGTTCGCAAAACTCAATTATTTGAAACGCCTGTCTGTTCAAATCAAACTTTCCGTCTGATGATAATTAGTTAATTTTTCATCATTCGTCCTTGACTGATAACAATGTCGCTATTTTTTTCCATTCGCCCAAATCAAATGTTTCCGCGCGGCGAATCGTTTCAATATTATTTTTTTCGAGAACTTCTTTGAGGTCTTCTTTATACAAGATTTCAGGTGCATTTTTCAAATTGTTGAGAATAGTTTTTCGTTTCTGCCGAAAAGCGCAGCTGACGATCTTTCTGAAATTTTCATCATTGGAAATGTCGTCCGCCGCTTTCGGTTTCAGACGAACGATCGAACTCCAAATTTTCGGCGCGGGACGAAAAGCGTTCGGCGGAACATCGAAAAGTTTTTCCGCTTCAAAATACGCCTCGACCAAAACCGTCAAAAATCCGCGCTCGGTGTTCCCGATTTCCGCCGTAATTCTTTCGACGACTTCCCTTTGCAGCATCAAAACCATTTCTGAAAATTCGTTTCGATATTGTATTAAATGCTGCAAGATCGCCGTCGAAATATAATACGGCAAATTGGCGACTAATTTAGTGCTGAGTGCTGAGTGCTGAGTGCTAAGTTCGGAAAAATCAACTTTGAGCGCGTCGTTTGCGATTAATTTGAAATTTTCATTTTCGCCAAAATCGTTTTCTAAAATCGGGATCAAATCTCTGTCCAATTCGATGGCGATAATATTCGCGCCGCTTTCGATCAACTTTTCCGTCAACGCGCCGCGACCTGCGCCGATCTCGATTATTGTTTCGTTTTCTTTGGGATTTAACGCGGAAATTATTTTGTTGATGTAATTTTGGTCAACGAGAAAATTTTGACCGAAGGATTTTTTCGCATAATTCGTTTTTCGCGGTCGCTCATTCATAAACATTTTCTGTTGAAGCAAAATATCTTATTTATCAATTTTCAATTATCATCTATCAATTATTTTGCAGGTTATTTTTTTAAGAACCAGTAAAATAAATGTCAGTTGAGAATCGTAAATTGAAAATTTAAAACTTATTCGGGATAACCCGTAATTTCAAAATCTTCGGCGTGATTTATAATTCTGACATTTTGCAATTTGAAAACATTTTCCAGAGAATTCGCACCGTTTCCGCCGATTGCAAGCGGCGCATTATGTCCGCCGATAATAAACGGCGCGACCATCAGCGAAATTTTATCAACCAATTTTGCATCAACAAATGCGCCCGCGATTTCTGTTCCGCCTTCGACCAAAACGCTTTGCAAATCGCGTTTTTTCAATTCCGTTAAAACTTTATTCAGATCGCGTGAATTTTCACGCACGACATCAACGCCGTGATTTTCTAAAACTTTAATCTTTTCCTCGTTGTCCGAATTTAAAAAAACAATCGTCGGCGTGTCTTTTGCCGTCTGAACCAATTTCGATTCGACCGGAATTTGCAGACGATTATCCAAAATCACGCGCACTAATTTGCGCCGCCGTTTTTTCCCGCTTCTGTCCGTCAAATTCGGATCGTCAACCAACGCCGTATTGCCGCCGATTAAGATCGCGTCGTGTTCGTGGCGAAAATCCTGCACACGCTTTGAAGATTCGGCGTTTGTAATTCGCGTTGAAACCGATTTTTCGAGTGAAATTCGTCCGTCTAAGCTCATCGCCAATTTCAGATGCACGAACGGACGATCTTTCTGATGCCAGACGCAGAATTTTTCATTCAAACGCGCCGCTTCTTCGCGCAAAATTCCGGTGACGACTTCGATGCCGTTTTCGCGCAAAACTTCAAAACCTTTTCCCGAAACCAGCGGATTCGGATCTTCAACCGGACAAACGACGCGCGCGATTCCCGCATTTATCAACGCCGTCGTGCAAGGTTTCGTTCTTCCCTGATAAGAATGCGGCTCAAGCGAAACATAAGCCGTCCCGCCTTTCGCACGTTCTCCGGCTTGTTGCAGCGCGAGAACCTCGGCGTGCGTTATATTCTCAAAAAGGTAAGTTCCCTCGCCGACAATTTCGCCGTTTTTACCGGCGATCACACAACCGACCAGCGGACTCGGAGAAACTTGCCCAACACCAAAAGAAGCGAGTTCCAAAGCGCGGCGCGTAAATTCAATATCTTTTAATGAATAATTTTCGTTTGCTATTCGTCTTTCTCTTTCCAATTTTTAATTATTTTACGAAGTGAATTTGAAATTTTTGAATTTTCTCCAACGCCGGATTTGTTATAGAAAAAACCTGTTTCAGCCAGTAAGTGTAGAGAATAATCATCTAGTTCATCAACATCAGTAAACTTCTCTAACGACAGAATTTCGTTGAATATATCAACCGTTTTAACATTTTGTCCGATTTTACTGAAACCGAGTGCGAGTTGATTTAGAACTTCATATTTGTCCGCATCCAAGAGAACTTCTTTACTGTCTTTCGCCAGCAAATACGCTTGATTCATTAAATTTAGTGAGTTTTTCGATTTTTCGGCGACGGCTAATTTAATAAATGTTCGAGCCTTTATTCTCGGTTTTTCAATTATGTTAATTACTTTTACAGCCGAATCATAACGTTTCAATTCAATAAATTTTTCAGCAATTGCAGACATATAATCAGCTTTTCTTCTGGCAGGTGAAGTTGACATCATTCCCGATTCCGGCTCATCACTTTCTATTTTTCTTGCTTTCTCAAACGCCTGATTTAAAATATCAACAGCCAAGTCTGTTTTTCCTTTTGTTTGATAATAATTTGCAATTTTTCCGGCAGTTAACTGTTGCTCATATTCATTTTTTGTAGAATAGAAAACATTTTTTGCTGCTTGTTCGTCGTTAATTTCGAGAAATTTTTCCGCCAACCAATCATCTGCGTTGTCCGAAGCAAAACTCTCATTTAACAAATTTACAGCTTTTTCCTTTTGATTATCTTCCAGATAAGTTTCCACTAAATTTGAAAATGCAAATCTTTCAGAATTTAGGTTTTTTAGTTCTCTGTAATCCAGTAAAATATTAATCGCGTCATCAAATCTGCCAACAGATTTATACCCCGAAAATATTTCCTCCCACAATCGGTTAACAAAAATATTCTCTATTTTTTTCAATGCACCGGACGCTTTTAATACTTCATCGTAAAGCATTTTTGCTTCTTTTACTTTTCCTGCTTTGAGATAAATTGTTCCGGCTTTTACTTTTGCGAGAAGTTCCAAATCCTTCCATTTTGAAAGTTCAGCATTTTCTATTATTTGAGGAATCAAATTTACAGACATGGAAAATTCCTTATTGTCGGAAAAACCATCGCTAATTGCTAATAATGCAAATGATCTGTCTTCTGCATCATCAAGTTTATTAACTTCCCCAATTAACATTTCCGAGTAACCGAATTTTGATAAAGCCCTGATTATTTCATACCTTCCGTCATTTTTCCAGAGATTGTTTATGCCGTATTCATCATCTCCGGTTTTATATACCTTCAAATAAATTTCTTTTATTTTTTCGACATTATTTTCTTTATCCAAATCTTCGATAAATTTCAGATAAGTTCTGGTTTTTACAATCGAATCTGTAATTTTCTCAGTTACTTTAAATGCTTTGTCTCTATTTCCCGATTTCCAAAATAGTTCGGCAATATAAGAAATTTCGTCATCCCATTTTTCTAAATCTTCCTCAGATTGAATCAAATTATAAGCGCAATCAAGCGGATTCTTATCGGAAACTTTAAATCCTTTTTGAGCAGAAGTTGAAAATACAAATAAACTAAATAGAATTAGGCTAATAATTATTTTTTTAGAAATGTTTTTCATTTTCGCTATAATGCTTTGAGATTTCAAATCAGTTGCGTCAACCAAAATTGTTATCTCATTCAGCAATAATTTATTTAAGTATTTTCTAATTCTACCGATTCTAATTCAAAACGCGCAAATCTAAAATTCTGCTGAAATGATTTTCGTTATTGGTAACAATCGTCAAATTATTAACAATCGCCGTCGCCGCAATTAAAATATCAGCGTCACCGATGATTTGTCCGCGCCTGTGTAAATCGGCATAAATATCTGAGGCTTTTATAATAATTTCATCATTTATGTTTAAAATCCGACTGTTGTTGCAAACAATTTCAAATCTGGCAAGTTGATTTCGGGCATCTCTGATTTTTAAGCCACGTAAAATTTCAAAACGGGTTATTGTCGAAAAGGTAAAGCCGCGAAAAAAACTCAAATACTTGTTCGCTGCCGCCATTACTTTTGGATTATTCTTCAAAACCAGCGAAATTGTGTCCGTATCAAGCACTAATTCATTCATTACGGTTTCCTGTCTCCGAAAAAATTAGAACGGTCAAGCATCACACTTTCGATTTCGGCTATGTCTGATTCCGACAAATCTTCATAAAAATTTTCCACCGCCTTCAGAATTTCATTTGCTGATTCTTGCTTAGTTTTTATGCTGAGAGTTACCTGCTTGCCTTCTGTAATTTCTTCGGAAACCGGAGTTATCGGCTTAAACATTCCGTCTTGATAAATTGCTTCAATTGTTTGCATTGTTTGAATTTCCTCCTAATTAAACAACCCGTTCACATAACTTTCCGCATCGAAAACCATCAGATCATCAACCTGCTCGCCGATTCCGACATATCTAATCGGGAGATTTAATTCTTTCGTGATGGCGACGGCAATTCCGCCTTTTGCCGTGCCGTCGAGTTTTGTCAGAACGATTCCGGTTACGTCGGCGGCTTTCATAAATTGTCTTGCCTGTTCCAAACCGTTTTGTCCGGTTACGGCATCAATTACGAGAAGCGTTTCGTGCGGGGCGTTTTGCACTTCTTTGGCGGCAACTCGTTTCATTTTTTCCAGTTCCGCCATTAAGTTCGATTTATTGTGCAGTCTGCCCGCCGTGTCAACTATAAGCACGTCGGCGTTTCTTGCTTTTGCCGATTTTAGCGCGTCGAACAAAACCGCTGCCGGATCGGTTCCCTGTTTTTGCTGAATCAGAGGAACTCCGGCGCGGGTTGACCAGATTTCCAGTTGTTCGGAAGCGGCGGCGCGGAATGTGTCGGCGGCGCAGATCAAAATCTCGTTTCCTTCGTTCTTGATTCTCTGCGCGAGTTTGCCGATCGTCGTTGTTTTGCCGACACCGTTTACGCCGACGACCATTAGAACATATGGTTTGATGTCAACCGGAACTTCGGTTTCTGATGCGACACCTTTTGATTCGGACGCTTTCATAATCGAAAGCAGTTCGTTTTTCATCGCCGCTTTCAGTGCGTCCATATCGTTGATTTCCTGCCTTGAAACGCCGCGCCGGACGGCATCGAGAACTTGCATCGTCGTCGCTACGCCGATGTCGGTCGAGATCAGCATTTCTTCGAGTTCGTCGAGAAACTGTTCGTCAATCTGTTTGCGGTTTTCAAAGATCGTGTCGAGCCGGTTGTTGATCGAATCGCGCGTCTTGGCGATCGCCTTGTTAAAACGCACGCCGAACTCGCGCTCGACCGCCGCTTCCTGCGCCTGCAATTCCTCGATTGATTTGTCGAGTCCTAATATCGAGGTTGAAAATTTATCTTTATCTTTATTTCTACGCCAAAAAAAAGCCATAATTTGATTTTGGATTTTAGATTTTGGATTTCCTTATCCGTAAATCAAAAATCTTTTCCTTTATTGATTTTCTGTCGAAATCAAACATTTGATTATAGAAAAGAAATGCGCGTCTAACAAACTTGAAAATTTGTCAGACGCGCTCAATTCTTTTTATTTCCGTTAATTTCTCTTAACGATGACGAGCGTTATATCATCGCCCGCCGGAGCAGAATGTGTGAATGTCGAAAGCGACGATTCGATTCTGTCGCGCATTCCAGATGCCGATCTTTGATGATTTTGCGCCAGAACTTCGGAAAGTCTTTCGATACCGAATTCTTCGCCAGTCGTGTTTTCGGCTTCGGTTACGCCGTCGGAATAAATTATCAAAGATTCGCCGGAATTTAACACGGCGTTTCCGACATCGTAGTCGGCGTTCGGGATAATTCCGAGCGGAAAACCGCCGGATTCGAGCTGTTCGACTGAACCGTTTGCGCGAACGATCAGCGGCGGATTATGTCCGGCGTTGATAAATTTCAAACTTCCCGTTTCGGCTTCGAGTTCCGTCGTAAATAATGTAATAAAACGATTTGACGGCGTTGTTTCCGCCATATAATTGTTGACGGCGGAAATCATTTCCGACAGGTCTATTCGCGTCACGACCTGCGCGTGAAGCGCGGCGTGAAGACTCGACATCAAAAGCGCGGCGGCTGTTCCTTTGCCGGAAACATCGCCGAGCGCGACGAGCATTTTGCCGTTATGAAGCGGGATAAAATCGTAATAATCGCCGCCGATCTCGTAACACGCGAACGAAATTCCGATAAATTCGTAACCTTCCATCTTCGGCGGCGCGGACGGCTGAAATCTCTGCTGAATTTCGATGGCGACTTCGAGTTCGCGCTCCATACGTTCGCGCTCGAAGCGTTCTTCGAGCAGACGCGCATTTTCGAGACGAATCGAAGCGACCGAAGCGAGAGTTGTTAAAATATCGAGATGTTCTTCGGAAAAAGTCGTCTCGTTCGTCGGCGAATCGGCGTAAACTATTCCGAAAACCTCTTTGCCGTCAACACTTAACGGAACAGCCAAAACCGAACGAATTCCGAGCAAAACCATCGTCTGACTCGCATAACGCGGATCGTGTTGTGCGTCGGAAGTCAAAACCGATCTGCCGTTTTGGATAACTTCCTGCATCACGGTGCGGCTGATGCGAACTTCTTCGATCTGATCTTCTTTTCCGCGAGTTCGCGCCGCGAGAATTTTCATTCCGTCGTTCGCCGAGTCGTCGCGCAGCATAATCACGCATCTTTCCGCCGGAACAGCTTCAAAAACGAGCGATGCGACTTGATTGATCGTCTCGTCCAAACCGCTCGAAGATAAAAGCGCGACTCCGACTTTGCTGATAATTTTGAGAAGTTCGTTGCGGTCGGAAAATTGTGAGCCGAGAATCTCCGAAGTCGGCAGTTGTTCGCGTGAAAGCGAGATCGTCTGCTGCGGATCGAGCGCGTCCGTGTTTTCGGCTATCAATGTTGAATTGATATTTCTGCGCTGAATATCGCCTTCGAAAATTATCGAAGTTTCGCCGATTTTTATTTCGTCACCGTTTGAAATCGGCATCGGCAAAGTTACGAGTTTTCCGTTATAGCGCGTGCCATTCGCCGAACCGAGATCGTGCAGAAAATATGCGTCGCCTTCTTTGCGGACTTCGGCGTGTAAACGCGATGCAAATGCGTCGGGAATACAGACATCGCTCCGCGCTGAACGCCCGATTGTCGTCCGCAGGCGCGTCAAAGGAAATTCTTCGGCATTGTTATTTAAACTTTTTACTATTAAACGAGGCATTTCGATTTTAAATTTTAGATTGTTTATTTTGGAATTTCAGGTTTTTAATTTCCAGATTCTAAATTTTAGACTTTAAATTTGAACTCTGAAATCTTCTATTCCAATATTTCCTTGGTTACTCTTTTTTGCCCGTAAACGACGACTGTTCCGGCGATAAAATCGTGTAGTGCGCGTCCTTTTATATTAAAAAGAGCAAGCACGAAACCGAGTCCTAAAGTTATAATTGATAAGAAATAACCGACTATATTTCGCAAAAGAACGCCTGTAAACGAAACGGCTTTCCCGTCATTTCTGACGATTCTAATTCCCGTAAACATTTTACCGATTGTCTGCCCGCTGAACATCGGAAAAATAACGAAATCTGTAATTCCGAGCAAGATCGTTATCAACCAACCCGCGTTGCTGATTTCGCTATTTAAGAGTTTTGAGCCGTCGTCGCCGAAGCTTCGGCTGATTAAAATGCTGATGACCGGAATGCTGACAAGCAGAATATAATCAATTAAAATCGCGCCTAAGCGTAATACGAATGGTGCTTTTAATTTTTCCGCGTCAAAATCAACAATGACATTTTCGGTTCTGTATCTTCGCGCAGGCGGTTTCGGGTCAACTTTTTCGATTTTTCCAGTTTTGGAACTCATAAATAAATTGTGCTTTGCTCTTTGCTCTTTGTAAAAATCGCAAACTAAATTATACGTTTCCCTTTATTTCCGTCAAATCGAACAAAAATACTTTCAGCCGGCAAAGAGCAGAATGCAAAAATTAGTCAATAACAAAATGCAAAGTAGTGTCGCCGACCTTTACTTTTTCGCCGTTGACGAGATTATGCGGATTATGCGGACGTAATTTATAAGAATCGCCGACGACGGGAATTATTAATGTTCCGTTTGATGAACCTAAATCTTCCATCAAAAACTTCCCGTTTTCGCGCCAGATTCTCGCGTGACGGCGCGAAATTTTCGTCTGCGGATCGAATTTAGAAAGATCAACTTCCGGGAAAATCTGCGTAATCGGATCGCGTCTGCCTAAGATATTGTTATCTTTTTCAAGTGCATAAGCCGGAGTGCCGAGATCGTTCGTGCCGAGAACGAAAAGTTTCGCGGTCATTACCGGCGAAACGTATTCCGAAGAATGAACGCCTTGCTGTGCGAGCGGTTGTTTAGAACCGCAAAACGCGCAAAACATATCTGTCGCCACAATTTGCTGTCCGCAAAAACCGCAGAAAACCTTTTGATCTTCGAGCGCGGCGGCGGCGGGCGACTCGGAAATTCCGTAACTAACTTTTCCGGCTTTCAAACTTCGCAAATGTTTTATCAATTCATCGCGCAATTCGGCGGCGGAAGTAAAACGATTGTTTGCGTTGTATTCGACCGAGCGCATTATGATCTTTTCGATTTGATCGGTCAGCGAAGGATTTATCTGGCGCGGGCGCGGATGTTTTTGAAAATCAAAAATCAAAAGCGGATTGCTCTGCGGATCCGCGCCCGTCAAAAGATGAAACATCGTCGAGCCGAGACTGTAAATATCAGAACGCGCCTCGACATTTCCGCTGAACAATTCCGGCGGCGCGTAACCCATCGTTCCGACTGCCGTTACGCCTTTTTCTTCTTTATTTATCGAACGTGCGATGCCGAAATCAATCAGCATAATTCGCCCGGTATTGCTGTCGAGCATCACGTTTGCGGGTTTAAGATCACGGTAAACTATCGGCGGCTGTAACTTATGCAAATAAGCTAAAACGTCGGCAACTTGAATCGCCCATTCGACGACGCTCAGTTCATCGAGACGACCTTCCGACGCGGAACGCAGACGCTGTGCCAGATCGCCGCCCGAAATATATTTCATCACCAGATAAAATCTGCCTTCGTTTTCGTCGTAAAAATAATCGTAAATGGTCGGAATCGCCGGATGATCGAGCGTCGAGAGAATCGTCGCCTCGCGTTTAAAATCTTCGATGGCTTTTTCCTGCTGCGATTCTTCGATATAGGACTGCACCATTTCCTTGACGGCACGCAAAGTTTCGCCGAGATTTTTGTCGGTCGCCATATAAACCGCGCCCATTCCGCCGCCGCCGATCTTTCTGATAATTTCGTAGCGATTATTTAAAACCGTTCCTTCTTCTAAAGGCTTTAGTTTCAAACCTTTTCTGCCGTCAGTGTCATTTTTACCGGCAAAATTCGGAGTTGTGTATGAATTTTCCGCTTGGTTTTTGACGGTTTCGGATTCGTTCGCCAAATCCGGCTCATCGTCCATAATTTTTACCGAATCGTAACGCCTGTCGTAATCTTCAATTTGTTCGAGCGGTGTTTCGGGAATACTAATTTTTCCGGCTAATTCTTCCAATTTTCGCTGTCCGGTGTCGTTTTGCTGAATCTCAGATTCCGAACTTCGGTTTTCAGTTGAATTTGGCAATTTATCATTAAAAATGCTCTTGAATTTTTCATTATCCGTATAAACTTTGTTTTCGGCTATATCCAGCGCGTCGCCTGAATCATAGGAAATTGTCGGCATTTTTACTTCATCTTCTTCCAGCGAAAGCGGTTCTTGAGGCGGTTCGATTTTTTGTTCGTCATTTTCTTGAAGATTTGATTCTTCGTGTTGAGAATTATTATCGGAGTTTTCATTTTCCAAACTATTTTCTTCAACTTGGTTTAATTGAAATTCTTCGATTTCCGCATTCGCATTTTCATTTGCCGTTTCTTCTGCCTCACTTTGCCAGTCGTCTTCGATTTTTGCTTCTTCTTCACTTGAAATTTTCAGATCTAACGGCGGATTTTCAACGTCACTTTCGTGTTCAGATTCTTTAATTGCCGTCTCTGTTTCATTGTCGCTTTCCAATTCTTTTTGAGCGTCTTCGATGATTTGCTCGTTTTCTTTTTCAGGAGTATTTTCGGGAATAACAACGCCGAAATTTTCTACGATTTGCGAATCTTCCAATTCGGTTTCATCTTTCCCGTTTTCCGAATTATCTAAATTTTCTCCTGATAAAACTTGCTGACTGTCTTTAGAATTTTCAACACTTATTTGCTCTTCTTCTTCGACATTTTCAGCCTTTAGTTGTGAAGTTGATATAATTTGCGGCTGTTCAGAGACGACATCAGATTTTTCCCGGATTTTTGATTCATTTGAAATCTCAGGCGAAGATTCATTACTTTGAACAATGTTCATATGTTCCAAACCCGCGTTTTTTCTCAAGTTTTCCAGTTCCTCACCGCTGACGGCAATCGTATTTTCATCGGAAATATCTTTTTCGGGACTTTCAACCGGAGCAACCGGAGTTAAAGAAATACCGCAAAACGGACAAAATGAGTCGTTTCCCGAAATTTTCTCGCCGCATTCGTGACAATAGATCATATTAAATAATTATTTTTTAACCTGAAGTCTTAAAAAAACTTTCCCGACAATTATCTCATCACCGTCATCGAGTTTATGCGGATTTCCCGGAATCAAACGCCGTCCGCGATTTACATAAGTGCCGTTTGTCGAACCGAGGTCTTCGATTGTATAACCGCCGCTGCGATTGATGATTCGCGCGTGGCGGCGCGATATTTTCGCTTCTTCGTCATACGAATCAAGATCAATGTCAGGAAATACGCCGTTATCTGCGTCCCAACGTCCGATATATGATTCCTCGCTCGTCAAATTAAACTCCGTTCCTACCGATGCGCCGCGCTCGATCGTCAAAGTCGCGTGAACTCCTTTTGTTTCCTGCCCTTTATTTTCGCCGCTTAATAAAACATTTTCCTTTGTTTCGGGTATTTCTTCAACAATCGGCGGAATTCCTATCGAAGTAACATTTGCACTTTGAAACATTTGATTATCGGCGGGCGGCATTTGAGTAATTGTTTCGGTTCCCTGTTTTGCCAATCTCGTGCCGCATTCGTCGCAATACTGCGAACTGTCGAGATTTTCATTCCCGCATGCTTGGCATATTATCATCTTATTTTTCTTACCTTTATATAACTAATATAATGAATTCTTTTAGACAAATTATTTTAACCCGTTTTTCCTTCTCTGCAAAAGGTAGTTGGCTAATTATTGATCGTTGAAACTTAATTGTTTTATCTTTGATTTCACGGAAGCAATATTCTACAAATAATATTTATCGAAACTTTTTAAAATTAAAGTCGTAAAAAAAACCGAACGCAAAAGAAACCTAATACTATTGCGTTGAATTAAAATCAAATTTTCAAAAAAGGGATAATAAAATAATGGCATTAAGCCGCAAAGGTAAAATAATTATCGGCGCAACCGCCGCTGTCTTAATTCTAATTATAATAATCGTGAGCGTTCTGGCAACCCGCAAGGACACGCCGGAAGTTACGGTTGTTGAAGTTAAAATCAAACCGGTTTTAAAATCAACCGTAACCGCTCCCGGCGAGGTCAGACCGATTCAATATATAAATCTGACGAGCGAAGTTCAGGGACGAATTGAAGACATTTTCGTTAAAGAAGGCGATAAAGTTCAGGAAGGCGCACAACTTGTCCGGCTTGATCCGTCGCAGCTTCAATCTGGCGCAGATGCTCAACTCGCCGCATATCAAGCCGCACAAGACGATTCGGCGGCGGCGCGTTCACAAATTCTTGCCGCGCAAAATCAGCTTTCGCAGGCGCAGCAAGGTTTGATCGCTTCGGAAGCCGCGATTACGACGGCACAGCAATCGGTCAATTCGGCGCAGGAAAACGTTAATCAAACACGTCAGAGAACGATTGCTTCGCAGACGGAAGTTGACCGCACGCAGGTTGAATTAAATGCGGCGAATCGCGAATTGAAACGCTCGGAAGAATTGCTCGAATCGCAGGTGATTTCGCGGCTCGAATACGATCAGGCGAAAGATCGCGTGGAAACTGCGAAAGTCGCCGTCAGAAATGCTCAGGCAAATCTCGAAGCGCAAAGAGCGGCGGTTAAAGTCGCGCAACAGCAAGTAAATGAAGCACAAGCCCGCGTCAAAGAAGCACGTGCCAGAGCAAGTCAGCAGGAAGTTTCCGTCAAAGACGCACGACGCGGAGTTGAAACGGCGAATTTCAGCGCAAACGCGAGTTCCAATCGCGCACAACAGCAATTCGCATCACTTCGCGCTCAACGCGATCAACGCGATAAAACTTTACAGCTCGCGCCGATCAGCGGAGTTATCGCCGATATTCCTTCAAAAGTCGGAACATTTGCGACCGCGAATCTTTCTTCGACACCGCTTTTGACGATTGCCGATATGTCAACTATTAATGTCGAGGTAAAAGTCAATGAAGCCGAAATCGAGAATGTTGCAGTCGGGCAAACTGCCACGATCAAAGTTGATACATTCGGCGATAAGGAATTGACCGGCGAAGTTATACAAAAAACGCCGCTCGCCGTTGGACAATCGCAAACTTCTGGCGGACTTTCGTCGCAAATTAATACACAGGAATCAAAAGATTTCCGTGTCGTAATTCAACTAAAAGATTTGCCGGAAGAACTCAAAGACGGTCTGCGTCCCGGAATGAGCGCACAGGCGGTTATCACGACAAAAACTGTAAATAATACGGTTGCCGTTCCGATTCAGGCGGTTATCGAAAAGAAACCAGACGCATCGCCGTCGCCGACTGTCGAAAGCGATGCTGCGCCGCAGCCGACACCCGACGGTCAGAAACTGAAACCGGTCAAAGGTGTTTTCATAATGGACAACGGACGCGCTAAATTCATCGAAGTCGAAACCGGAATTACGGGCGAAACCGAAATCCAGATTACTAACGGTTTGTCCGAAGATATGAAAGTTATCACCGGACCGAGCCGCGTGTTGAACAAATTAAAAGAAGGCGATGTCGTCAAAGTTCAGACGAAAAAAGAAGGCGATAATTCCGGCGGTTAAAATTTATGGCTGAAGAAATAGCAACAAACGATTACGAACTGCCGCAAAATCCGAATTCGCTGATTTGTATGCGGAACATCTGGAAAACATACACGATGGGAAGCGAGAAACTTCACGCTCTCAAAGATGTTTCTTTTGATGTGAAACGCGGCGAATATTTGGCGATCATCGGTCCGTCGGGTTCGGGAAAATCAACTCTGATGAATTTGATCGGCTGTCTCGATTCGCCGACAAAAGGACATTACTGGATCAACAATCATCTCGTCTCCGATATGACGGATGATGAACTCGCGCGAATTCGTAATAAAGAAATCGGTTTTGTTTTTCAAACATTTAATCTTCTTTCCCGTGCGACCGCTTTGCACAATGTCGAACTTCCGCTTATTTATGCCGGACTCGGAACGGCTGAACGTCACGAACGTGCGGAAAGTGTTTTGAAATCGGTCGAACTCGGCGAAAGAACTCTGCACAGACCGAACGAACTTTCCGGCGGTCAGCGTCAGAGAGTCGCTATCGCCCGCGCACTTGTCAATGATCCATCAATTTTGCTCGCCGACGAACCGACGGGCGCGCTCGATACGAAAACGAGTCAGGAAATTATGATTCTTTTCGAGAAATTGCACGAAGACGGCAACACGATCATACTTGTTACGCACGAACCGGAAATCGCCGAACGCGCTCATCGAGTGATAACGATCCGCGACGGTGAGATCGAATCGGATGAAAAAATTAGATGATCGAAAATCTGCCGGGTTATATTTCCACGACTTTTATCCTGACGACTTTTTTGACCGTCGGGATTTTTCTTTATGCAGTTCGGAAAACTGTATTTAAACAAACTTCCGCGAAAATCTTTGCCTTTTTACTCGCGTTTTGGCTGATCTTTCAAATGATTCTCAGCGGCGGCGGTTTTTATCTGATAACCGATGTAATGCCGCCGCGACTTTTTATTTTCGGTGTTTTTCCCGCGTTATTGACAATCGTTCTATATTTCATTTTCGCAAGAAAAAATTTCATCGAAAAATTGCCGATCAAAATTCTCACATTTTTGCATATCATCAGGATTCCGGTCGAAATAGTTTTGCTATGGCTTTTTCAGCAAAAAATTATTCCGCAAGTTATGACGTTTGAAAGCGCAAATTTCGATATTTTGTCTGGAATTTCCGCGCCGATAATTTTATGGCTCGGATTTAGAAAAAACAAAAAAAATCGTCTTTTACTGATAATTTGGAATTTTCTCGCGCTCGGACTTTTGCTAAATATCGTTGCAACGGCGATTTTAACTCTGCCGTTTCCGATTCAGCAATTTGCGTTCGATCAGCCGAATCGCGCGGTTTTGTATTTCCCTTTTATTTGGCTTCCGACAGTTGTTGTTCCGCTCGTTTTATTTAGTCATCTGATTTCATTGTGGCAACTTTTCCAGAAGAAAAAAGACGTTTAGTTCATCAAACAAACTTTTCTCAAATTCGTCGCGTCAGACTAAATGATTTAATTTTTTTTTTGTGTTAGCATTTTTCTTTAAGATTTCGTATCTCTGATGCCGCTTCAAAAATCTCTACAATCTGGTTTATTAATTTTGCTTTTACTTGTTTCGGTAATTACCGGACAGGAAACAAATCCCGTTGACCGCAAAGTTGCCAACCCGATTACCGACACGCCGAATGTCAATCCGATTTCGCCGGAACAAAGTATTAAACCGACGAAAACCCAGCAAACAGACCCGGATTACAAACCCGAAGGCGGCGATGACGAACTCGTCGTTTATTCGATCAGAGAAGCCATTCAAGGCGAAGATGGAAAAAGAATCATCACGCGCGAGGGCGATGTTGATGTGCGTTACGGAATTTATCGTCTGCAAGCCGACAAAATCGTTATCTACGAAGAAACCGGAATTATTGAAGCGACCGGAAGCGTCGTTTTCGATCAGGGCGAAGATCAGCGAATTACCGGAGCAAGCGGCATTTGGAATTACAAAACGAAACTCGGAAAATTTGTAAATTCCACAGGCTTTACAAATCAAACCGATGACGGGACGGTTCTGTATTTCACCGCAGATTCCGTCGAACGAACTCAGATAAATGAAATTAAAGTTCTCGGAGGAAAATTCACCGCCTGTGATGAAAACATTCCGAAATGGAGTTTCTCGGCTGATGAAGCGACGATTCGCCCAAACGACAAAGTGAAATTGAAAAAACCGAAATTTCTTATAAAAGATGTTCCGGTTTTAGTTTTGCCGTATGTTTCGATTCCGATTGAACGTCAGGATCGTCAATCGGGTTTTCTCACGCCGACTTTCGGTTTTTCGGGAAATAAAGGATTTCGTCTTTCCGGCGCGTATTTTCAAACTCTCGGACGTTCGGCTGATGTTACGATTCGCAGTGATTTGTATGCCGGACGCGGAATCGGTTTCGGCGCGGATTTTCGGACTCGTTCCAATTCGCGCTCGTTTTTGAATTTCGGATTTTACGGCGTTAAAGACAGAATTCTCGGCGCAAGTGAAAGTGCGGAAAATCCCGATCAAGGCGGAACTTTGGTTTACGCTGACGGAGTTCAGTATTTTTCAAATGGTTTTACGGCGGTCGCCGATGTGCGATTAACTTCAAATCTTTCGTTTAGACAGGTTTTTTCGGACGGAATACAACAAGTCATTTCTCCGATTGAAGTTTCGCAGGCATTTTTAAATAAAAGTTGGGACAATTACACGCTGAACATTCGGGCGCGTTCGCAGGAAATCCGTATTCCGAATGTGCAGGTTAAAACGCGGAATCTTCCCGGCGTAAATTTTGAAAAACGTCCGTCGCCGTTGTGGTTTTGGAAAGATGCCTATTTTTCCTTCAAATCGAGTCTGGAAGGAATTTCGCGCCGCGAAGCCGTCGAGGACATCAATCTTTACCGTCAGCAAACCGGAAACGAACCGACAATCACGCCCGCGCTCGGTCAGCGTTTAGATGTTCAGCCGCAGATTTCAATTCCTTTCCAGACGAAATATTTTAATTTCACGGCGACCGGTTCGACGCGTGTAACATACTACTCTAATTCTTATAACAATTTACGCCAAGTGGTCGGGCGCGATGTCATACGCAAATACGGTGAATTTGAATTTGATGTCCGTCCCGTTGCTCTGGCGAGAAATTTTTACGGCAAAAATGATAAATTTCGTTTTCGCCACGTTATCGAACCTTATGTCACTTATCATTTAATAAAAGGCGTTGACAATTTCAATAAAATCATACGTTTCGATTTTAACGACACGGCAGCCGACACGAATGAAATAGAATACGGAATTACCAACCGGATTTTTACGCGCCGTTATACTGAAGCCGTAACAAAAGAAGCTCAGGAGCGTCTGAGCGAAAAAGCGGCGAGCGAGAAAAAACCGCTGGCTGTTCAACCGTATGAAATTTTTACTCTGACGGTTCGCGGAAAATACTTCTTCGACAAAAATTTCGGCGGCGCGTTAATTCCCGGACAGCGCAATCAAATTCAACCGATCACGGCACTTTCGTTTTATACATTCGGCGGAATTCCGCGACGTTTTTCCCCGCTTAATATTGATGCTACATATCGTCCCCGAAAAACAGTATATGTCAATTCGCGGATGGATTTGGGCGTTCATGGCGACGGACTTCGGCAAATCAGCGCAACCGTCGGTTATGATACGAAACTCGTCAAACTTTTCCAGACTTTTTATTACACACGCGCCGTTACACTAATTCCGTCGCTTCAAAAATTTTCCGATCCGTTCGGCAAAGAAGCCGGAACTCTGCGCGGTTCGCAATGGAGTCCGTCGCTGTTTTTGGGAAATCGTGATAAAGGAATTTACGGCGGAACTTCGCTGTTTTTCGATTTTCAAAACAACCGTGCAAAAAATTCTTCGCCGCTTATCAGTTCGCTTTTTACGCTCGGTTACGCTTATGATTGCTGTTCACTTGCGGTTCAGTATTACACATTCAACGTCGGTCAAAGACAGGAAAACCGCTTCGTTTTCAGTTTCCGTCTAAACGGCATCGGCGCGTTCGGAACCGAGCAATTCGGTCAGGGACTTCGCTAACATCTAATTTTGGATCAAACGCATCTATTTAATTCCGCGAAATTCCAGCCTTACAATTTTTTATCAATTAGGATAGAATGACAGTTCGCATTTTGTGCGGTTTATTTAATGAGCAAAAAGATAATCGAAAGTTATAAAAGAAAACTCGCGTCAGAAGAAGGAGTTATCATCAAACACGGCGCACAGCTTCGCATCGCGCTGTGTTATCCGAACACGCATTCTATCGGAATGGCGAATCTCGGACTTCATACGATGTATGAACTATTTAACAAAATTCCTGAAGTTTCCTGCGAAAGAGTTTTTCTGCCCGACGATTTTGAAATGCGCGAATATGAAAAATCGCGCACGTCCTTACTTTCGTTTGAAACTCAAACTCCGGTTAAAAATTTCGATGTCGTTGCGTTTTCAATTTCATTTGAAACAGATTATTTAAATATGGCGCGAATGCTGCAAATGTCGCAGATTCCCGTCTGGTCAAAAGACAGAACGCATTTCGATCCGCTCGTCGTTATGGGCGGCGCGGCTTCGTTTTTGAATCCCGAACCGATCGCCGATTTTACAGATATTATCGCAGTCGGCGAAGGCGAAGTTCTCGCGTTTCAACTTGTTGATAATATCTTTGAAAACGAAACGAAAGAAGATATTTTGCTCGCGCTCGCCAAGATCGGTCGCGGTTTTTATATTCCGTCGCTTTACGAAGTGATTTACAACGAAGACGGAACGGTTTTCGATTATCTGCCGAAAGAAGACGGCGTTCCAAAAAAAGTCGGACGCGCACTCGCCGCGACGAATCCGAAAGAAGGAACTTTAAGACGCGCAATGAAACGCGGCGAAACGGAACTTGCCGATTTCTTAATAAATCAAGATATTTTTTGTCCGTCAACTTCAATCTGGTCGCCCGAAGCGGAAATGGGTGAAAGATTGTTAGTCGAAATTTCGCGCGGTTGTTCGCAAGGCTGCCGTTTTTGCTGGGCAGGTTACAATTATTATCCGCCGCGCGTCGTTCCGGCGAAAGATATTCTGGCGAAAGCGAAAGAATGGCGAAGCAAAACGAATAAGATCGGTTTAGTTTCGACTGCAGTTTGCGATCATCCCGAAATTTCGACGATTTTGAGCGAACTTCGTAAGATGGAATATCGAATTTCAGTTTCATCGTTGCGATTAGATCAAATTTCAGACGAATTGCTCGACGCGCTCGTCGAATCGAAAGATCAGCAAATTGCCGTCGCGCCTGAAACGGGTTCGGACAGATTGCGGCGCGTCATCAACAAAAATCTAACGAACGACGAAATCGTTGACATCTGCGGCGCAGTTTTTGATCGCGGAATGTTGACCGTCAAACTTTATTTGATGGTCGGTTTGCCGACGGAAACGCAGGAAGATTTGGAAGAAATGCTCGTTCTTGTCGAACGAGTGAAGGATAGAATGTTAGAAGCCGGAAAGAAATTCGGTTTTGCGGGGAAAATTATTCCGTCGTTAAACGGTTTTGTGCCGAAGCCTAACACGCCGCTTCATTGGGACGCGATTTGCGACGAAAAGGAATTGAAAAATCGTCTGAAATGGGTTTCTAAAAACTTAGCGCGAATTCCGAACGTCGAAGTCCGCGCGATGAGCGCGAGAATCGCCCACGAGCAAGCGTTGTTTTCGTCCGGAGATCGAACGATTTCAAAAGTAATCGAAACGGCAGCACGTCTTAAAGGAAATTTGAAGGAAGCGTTAAGAGTTACGGGAATTGATCCGGCGTTTCACACTTCGCGCAATCGTGAATACGGCGAATTTTTGCCTTGGTCAATTGTTGATTCGGGCTTATCATTCGATTTCCTGAAAACCGAACACGAAAAAGCACACGAAGCACTTTCATCAAAACCTTGTCCGGCGGTCGAAAAATGCACGACGTGCGGCGTTTGTCCGTCAACTTGGCTGGCTGACGCGCCCGAAAGTTTAATAAAAATTCAGCCTTTGAAAGTTCGTGAAAATCTGGCAGCAGCGGTTTAATCTATTTTTCAAAGTCTTTCTCGAACCAAATTTTATCAATCCATCTGACATCGGAATTTTCATCTTTCACACCTTTTCCCGGTAAGTTAAGGCGAAAAATTTGTCGGACGCTGTCATTTGAATAAAAATAACTTTACGGCTGGTTTGAATTTAAAATTCATTTTTTTTGAAAACACCTTTTTACAGCATAAATTGAACGCTTCATTTGATATTCGAGTCCGCTAAAAAAGTTATAAAAAATATCGTTCCTTCCAAATTAAAACTTTTTCATATTTAATCAACTCTCGTTATAAATCCTGTCGGTGTTGCAGTATGGTCAAAAACGTATGTATAGCTGTAGATTCCAAACGGCAAAATGTCAACTTGTCTTCTGTAATAAACTCTTGCCTGAACTACATTTTTTATCTGCTTAACGTCAAGATAAGCATCAATTGGAATTTGATTTTCAGTCATTGCGCGTTTCAATTTTTGCCGGACTGAATCAACCGGCGATAATCCTTGCGACGGGATTGCAAAACCTTTGATGACAGCCGTTTCCATCTCCTGCTTAAAACTTGCTCCTTCGTAAGCTACCGGAACATAGTTAATTCCTGCAAAGCCTATTAAACACGCAATTATCACAAAGACCAGTAATTTGAATCCGGCTTCGCCGCGCTCTGATTTTAAATATGTTTTCATACTCATTTTGTTTAACTCCTACAATGAGCAAATTTTAGAATTTTCGATTTAAAAGTATTTTCAATTCTGCGGTATTCGCCGACCGCAAATTTCTTCAATTTTGCAAAACTTTTTCGAGAGAATTCTCGATGATTACTGTGGGAATCTTTTCATTTGCGATTATGACGGGACTGCCGATTTTTTCTAACAAAATCCAGTGAAGAGTTTCACCAGTAGATTTTTTGTCGAAAGCAAAGGCATTAATAATCTCTTTGACGTTGATGTCGCTTGTATTGGGGAACTTCCCAACCAGATGCATAACATCGTTTAACGATCTTAACCCATCTTTATCAAAAATATCAAGTTCCCTTGCAATTTGTGCGGCAAAAAGAATGCCGATTCCGACGGCTTCGCCGTGTTTGAAGCGTTTATAGTCGGTTACTTTTTCGAGAGCGTGAGCGAGAGTGTGTCCGAAGTTTAAGATTTTACGCGATTTAGCGTCAGTACGGCTGATTTTTTCCTTCTCGTCGTGTTGAACAATTTCGGCTTTGAAGGAAACTTGTAATTTTATAAATTCTTCAAATTTTTCGAGAAATTCATTATTTGAAAAGTATTTTTTAAAATTATTCGGTGAATAATTTTGCAAAATTAGAGATGTTTGATTGAAAAGTTTGTCGCCGGAAAGTGCACCTTGTTTAATCGCTTCGCAAAATCCGGCGGAGATTTCGCGGCGTTCGAGAGTTTTCAGAACATTTACATCAATTAAAACGCCTTCGGGTTGATGAAATGCGCCGATAAGATTTTTGCCGTAATTCGTGTTGACGGCAGTCTTTCCGCCGACGGAAGAATCAATCATCGAAAGAAGCGTCGTCGGAATCAGAAGAAAATTAATTCCGCGTTGATAAATTGCCGCCGCAAAACCCGCCAAATCACCGACGACACCGCCGCCGAGTGCGACAATTACATCGGTGCGTGTAAATTTATTTAAACTTAAAAATGCAAGTGATTCTTCTAAAGATTTGAGATTTTTGTAGCGTTCGCCGTCTTTCATTAGCCAGACAAATGTTTGAAATCCGGCGTTTTTTAAATTCGATTCGACGATTTCGCCGTAAAGTTTAAAAACTTTCGGATTTGAAATAATGGCGATTTTTTTTGTTTTTTCAGGTAAAGAATTTCGCGCCCAATTTCCGCATTCCGGCAATAAATCGTGACCGATTTTAATTTCGTAATCAAGCAGATTTAACATTTATTTAATTGAAATAGTTCCGTCATCGGCGATTTTCGGCGCGTTTGCCTTAAAATCGGAAACCGAAAGATTACGGATTGTGCGAATTGCAGATTTCGTGTTGTCCAAAACCGGAATTCCGCGTCCTTCTAATTTGACTGGATTGATTTTTCCTCCGAGAAATTTCCCTTCGCCGTCAATATTAATTTCCAAAACCATCGTTTCGGCAGTCGCACCTTCGAGTTGAAACCAACCGTAAGTCGCAAAATTTCCCATCGAATAATCAATCAGACGGTCTTTGTAGATTTCCATTCCGCGCAAAACGTGCGGACCGTGACCGAGAACCAAATCCGCACCGGCATCAATTACAGTGCGTGCAAAAAGCGGCAGATTTCCACGCGCCGCGCCGAAAAACATTTCGGTTCGATTTGGAACGTGAACCGCATCAGTTCCTTCTGCACCGCCGTGAAACGAAACAACCACGATGTCGGCACGTTTTGAAACGCTGCTGACAAGTTGCCGCGCAAAATCAAGTTCGTTGACGTTCGGCGAAACGCTGTTATGCGCAAAACCGATAAAACCGATCTTCTTGCCTTTTACTTCGATTATGGCAGAAGCAAATTCGCCGCGATTTCCGCCGACGTGTTTAATTCCCTGCGCGTCGAGCGTCGCCCGCGTATCTTCTTGTCCTTTGATTCCAAAATCGAGAGCGTGATTGTTCGCCACGCTCATCACATCGAATCCCGCGCTTTTTAGATATTTTCCATAACGAGTCGGCATTCTGAAAGCGAAACAATTCGATCTTCCCGAACCACATTTTACTGAAAGTCCGCCATCGGTCATCGGACCTTCGAGATTTCCGAAAGTAATGTCGGCGGATGAAAGAAGCGGCGTTACATCTTTAAGTAAATCTGCACCGTCATTCGGCGGCATTCGCGTTTCATTCGGAAACGGCGAACCCATCATAATATCGCCGACAGCCGCAATTTTGATCGGATTGTTATTGTTAACAGTTTTATCACGCTCAACTTTCGGCGGTGTCGGCTGTGCGTTAGGGTTATTCAAGTAAGTTGCCTTTACTCCGCTAACTATTTTGCTATTGCAGGAAATTGTTGCAAAAAAAGACAAACTTATTAATGAAACGGATAATATTAATCTGTTTAACATATTTACTCTAAAGATTGATTTTGAATATATTGTTTGCAATTACTTCTCAACTGTCGCTTCTTCAACCAGCATTACCGGAATTTCGTCACGAATCGGATAAACTAAAGAACATTCTGGATTTACACATTTCAAACCGCTTTTATCGGTTTTAATTTCAACCTTTGATTTGCATTTCGGACAACGTAAAATTTCTAAAAGTTCAGGACTGATTGCCATAATTTATTTCTCCCGGAATTATTCATAAAAAAATTACGAATTACGGAGTTTAGTAAACCGTAATTCGTAACCTGTAATTAACGACTATTTTATTCGTCAGCCTTTGGTTCGGTTTTTGTTCCGCATTCAGGGCAAAATTTCGCGCCCGGTGCAAGTTCGGCTTGGCAATTCGTGCATTTTTGTTTTTCCTGCGTTGCGCCGCATTCCGAACAAAATTTCGCGCCTTCACGGAGTTCAGCACCGCATTTTACGCAAGGAACTTTTGCAACTTCCATTTTTCCGCCGCATTCGGCGCAGAATTTCGCACCGGCTTGATTCGATTTTCCGCACGTCGGACACGAAACTGTTTGCTGTTGCGGAGGCGCGGCTTCGCCGCCGCCTTGCTGTTGCTGACTGCCGCCGAATGCGTTTGCCATTTGATTTCCGACAGCAAAACCCGCGCCGAGACCTGCACCCAGACCTGCGCCGCCGCCTTCGTTTTGCGCTGCGTCGCGCATCGCGTCAGCCGCTTGAAACTGCGTGTAGCGATTTACATCACCGAGCGCACCCATCGAAGCGCGTCTGTCCATCGCTTCTTCGACTTCCGGCGGAAGACTGACATTTTCAACATAAAATTTAGTAACTTCAAGACCGTAAGAACTAAAATCTTCATTGATCTTGGCGCGTATTGCTTCACCGAGTTCTTTATACTGCGCCGCCAAATCCAAAGCAGGAATTTTCATTTCACCGACGGCATCGGTAAATTCGGTAACTATCGAGCGTTTTAATTGACCGTCAATGTCTTCCGTGTCGAAATGACCGTTTGTTCCGGCAACTTCTTTGATAAAGGTTGCCGGATCGGCAACTCGCAGTGAATACGCGCCGAACGCGCGCAGACGAACGATTCCGAAATCAGCATCGCGGAGCATTATCGGATTTGAAGTTCCCCACTTCATATCGGTAAATTGTTTGGTATTGACAAAATAAACTTCCGATTTCATCGGCGAATTAAAACCATATTTCCAAGCTCCGATTTTTGAAAGAACAGGCGTGTTTCCGCCGTCAATCGTGTATCTTCCGGGACCGAATACATCTGCCGCCTGTCCTTCAAAGACGAATACAGCGGCTTGCGATTCGCGCACGATTAATTGTGCGCCGTTTTTAATTTCCTGTCCGTGAACCGGAAAACGATATAAAATCGTATCTTTCGATTCGTCAAGCCACTCGATAACTTCAATAAATTGACTCATCGCCTCATTTTTTACTTTATCCCAAATTCCCATTCTTTAATCTCCTTAAATTTTATATTTAATCTCCGCTTGTAAAACGACGGTTTTTGCTGATTTGTTCTAATAAATATCTCATATAATTGCAATAAATTCAAAATTTATTATTCACAGAATAAATTTTGCGGCAGAAATTTCTTATCATACTTGCAATCAAACAAGAAAAAATGTTTAATGTATGTTTGCTTTTAAGAGCAGGAAATTTACGCCGAAAGGGGGTGATACGATAAATGGCTTATATAAATGTTAATGCAAACGAACCGATCGAGAATGCACTGCGACGCTTTAAACGAAAAGTGATCAGCGAAGAAATCATCAAAGATTACAGAAAGCACTCGCATTTTGTTCCGCCCGGTCAGAAAGCGAAGCTCAAATCGCAAAATGCCCGTAAGCGAAACCGCAGACGTTTCAAACAGATGCGTATGTCGCGTCAATATGGAAATAACAGCGGCGGTGGTTACGGCGGCGGCGGTAACAGCGGCGGTGGTTATAGCGGCGGCGGTTACAACAATAACCGTAATACCGGCAGCAGCCGTTAATTAGACGGAAAATTTTAGTGCGTGAGGCGAAGCGTTTTGTTTTATAGACGATTTCCGCTTCGCGCATTTTTTTATGAATTCGACAAAACCGAGAATATTAATTACTAACGATGACGGTTATCATTCCGAAGGAATCATTGCGCTTGAAAACGCTCTAAAGGAAATCGGCGAATGTTATATTGTCGCTCCTGCATCGGAGATGTCCGGCGCGTCTCATTCTTTGACGCTTGCCAGACCGCTCAGAATTCGACAGATTGACGAACGGCATTGGACGGTTGACGGCACTCCGACAGATTGCGTGACGCTTGCCTTAAACAGAATTTTAACTGCCGATATTCTTCCCGACATATGCGTTTCGGGAATAAATCACGGCGCGAACCTCGGCGATGATGCAACTTATTCGGGAACGGTCGCTGGCGCACTCGAATCAACGATTCTCGGAGTTCCGGGACTTGCTTTTTCGCTTGCCGCATCCAGAAATCACGATTTTACGGAATCGGCGAAAGTCGTCAGAGAAATGACCGAAAAGGCGATAAATGAAGGATTACCAAAAGAAACTCTTTTAAATATTAATATACCGAAAGGAACTCCGAAAGGAATTCTCGTTACAAAACAAGGATTTAAAGACGCGCGTCCGGTTATCAGTGAACATATTGATCCGCGCGGAAAACCGTATTATTGGATCGGCGAAGTGCGCGAAGGTTTTCACGCCGAAGGCGGAACGGATTTTGAGGCAATTGACGAAGGTTTTGTTTCGGTAACGCCGATGCGAAGCGATTTGACAAATCATAAAGCTATTGAACTTTTGAAAAGTTGGGAAGTTAAATTTTAATTAATTTTTTTAATAAATGAGTGCGTTTGATATTCCGCGAAAAAGAATGCTTGATCGCCTGCGCGATCATTACAACATAACCAATAAGCGTGTTTTGTCAGCGATGGAAAAAGTTCCACGTGAGATTTTCGTCGCCGAAGCAATGAAGGCGCAGGCATATAGCGACAATGCTTTACCAATTGCCGGAAATCAGACTATTTCGCAACCGTTTATCGTTGCAAAAATGACGGAACTTCTCGAACCTGCGAATAATTCGATAATTTTAGAGATTGGCGCGGGTTCTGGTTATCAGACCGCGATTCTTTCACTTTTGGCAAAAAAAATTTATGCTGTCGAAAGAGTTGCGTCACTTGTGGAACAAACTAAAAATCGTTTACAATTTCTCGGCATCCGAAATGTTATACTCTTACAGGGCGATGGAACAATAGGTTGGGAAAGATACGCACCGTTTGATGGCATATTAGTTGCGGCAGGCAGTCCCGACATTCCCGCTCCACTGGTCGATCAGTTAAAAATCGGCGGCAAACTTGTCATTCCAATCGGCACAGATCAAAAATTACAGCGTCTGATCCGCGTTACAAAAACTGCGGAAAATTATAAGACGGAAGATTTCGGAGTTTGCACGTTCGTTCCATTAATTGGCGAACACGGTTGGAAGACGAAACATTAAGAAAGATTATGAATTTTAAAGAAGCAATGGATCAGCTCGAAGAATTCGGGACTGAACAAAATCAGAAAGTTTACGGTAAACACGGCGTTAAAAATGAAATGTTCGGCGTTAGTTATGCAAATCTCGCTACGCTCGGAAAGAAAATTAAAGTTGACCACAAATTAGCGGTTCAACTTTGGAAAACCCAAAATCACGACGCGCAGATTCTTGCGACAATGATTGCTGATCCTGCCGAAATGGAAGGAAAAGAAGTTGAAAATTGGGCGACTGATCTGAGCAATTATGTTATTACGGACGCATTTGCAAAACTTGTCAAACAAATGGATTCGGCAAAGGAAATCGCCGAAAAATGGATGAATTCTGATGAAGAATGGCACGGTTCGGTCGCGTGGCAGGTTATTTCATCATTGACCGCAAAAGAAAATCTCGACGACAAATACTTTGAAAATCTTCTGAAAACTATCGAATCGAAAATTCATAAACGTCCGAATCGCGTCCGCTATGCGATGAACGGCGCGTTAATAAATATCGGTGCGCGAAATGAATATCTGGAAGCAAAAGCATTGGAAGTAGCCAATAAAATCGGTCAGGTCAAAGTAAACCACGGCGAAACCGGATGTAAAACTCCCGATGCCGCCGAATATATTCTGAAAGTCAAAGAACACAAAAAGAAAGCCGCCAAAGTTTAAACTAATTTTCGGTTACGGCTGCAAAATTATTTTTCACATTTTTATTGTTGACTTAATAAAGTTATGGATTCACTTTTTGATTTTTTATATCAAATCAAAGATTTTCTAAATCCGAAATTTTTAATTGATTATCTTTTAAACATTTTAGGCATATACGTCTATTTCGGACTTTTTTTTATAATCTTTGCGGAAACGGGTTTAGCAGTCGGTTTTTTTCTTCCGGGTGATTCCTTGCTTGTCGTGTCGGGTTTATTTGCGGCGGCGGGCAAATTAAATATCGGACTTGTTCTTCTCGCGTTTTTTCTCGGTTCGGTTATCGGCGATTCGACGGGATATTGGACAGGACGTTTGATGGGAAAAACGCTTTTCAACCGCGAAAAATCTTTTGTTTTCAAACCTAGCCGCGTTCAAAAAGCAAAAGACTTTTTTGAAAAATACGGCGCAAAAACCATAATTCTGGCGCGTTTCGTGCCGATTGTCCGCACTTTTGCTCCGATGACAATCGGTGCGACTGAAATGCCGTATCTAAAATTTCTTTCATTCAGCATTTTGGGCGGCGTTTTGTGGATAATGAGTATGGTTTTAGCCGGATATTTTCTCGGTGGCGTGATCGAACGTGCTTTTAATATCAAATTGGAGAATCATATTGAAAAAGTCGTCATCGTTGTCGTTCTGCTTTCGATTTTACCGCCAATTATTGAATTTCTGCGTAATAAATTCGGGAATAAAGAATTAAAAGCCGAAATTTGAACCTTGAAATTTTGACTGAATCATAATGTGTAAATTTTGATAAATTATTGTATTTACAAAATTTGCACATTACATTGCTTTACACTTCATCGCATTTCTTCACATATCCTTTCCCAACTATCCAAAGACAGTCCGCGTCTTACAACTCTAGCAAACGAAAATCGTCTGCTTTAATTTGGATTTTGAGGAGAATTTACAATGAAAAAATTATTTACTTTAACATTGCTTCTTGCTTCATTGGTTTTTACTGCGACTTTTACACAGGCGCAATCAAGACAAATCGAGCAAAGAAACAATATCAGCTATCAACAAACGAGACGTATTCAACAAAATACGCGCTACAACCGACGCGGTGTCAGAGTCGTTACGAGAACACGAATCGTCAAGGTCGGAAGACAAAGATACCGTGAAACAATTCAGATCAAATATTTACCGAACGGTAGAACTCAAATCAGAGTTTTAAACCGCGTCAGAATCAGATAAAAATTTTATTAATAAACTGACTAAAATTAAGAGCGTAAGAATTTAATTTCTCACGCTCTTTCCTTATAAATATATAAAAAATTTAAATTGTCTAGTTACGCCAAGAATTTTGTAACTTTCCCGTTTTATAAGGACAAATCTTGAAATCCTTAAATGTTTCATATTTCGGCATAAAAGTTTTTATTTATTTTCCTTTTCCGCAAATTCCTGCGGCGCATCCAAATAATGAGTTTTCGATTTACCCGATTCGCGTTTTTCTTCCAAAAACTTATTAAATTCGACTGATTTATTTTTCGGTATTGTCAATGTTTGCCAATTTTCCGAGCGAAAATGTTTTGCCAGAAATACGATTTGACCGATGTGAAAAGCGTAGTGCGTCAATTGTCTGTTTATCGCCTCGACAATTGTATGATGTTCGCCGCGAATCGGGACGGTTTTGCTGAAATCTTCAACCGTCAAATATTCTACGGCTTCAAATAAAATTTCCCAGCCGTTTTCCCAAGCATTCATCAAACTTTCGCGCGAATCTTCTTCAAATTGCAAAAATTCCTTATCACGATAACGATCGTTTTTTTCGCCGTCCGTTGTCAGAAAAAATCGCCACCGCGAACGCTGATTTCCGGTGATGTGTTTGACGATCAAGGCAATCGAATTCGATTCAGCATCGAGCGCACGGAAAAATTCTTCATCAGAAATCTGAGACAACGCTTTTTCCGCCATTTTTTTATAATTGTGAAATGATTTGGTCGTGTCCGAAAGATAGTTTTCGATAATATTTTCAGTCATTTTGATTTTTAGCTTCGTGCCACAATATTGTAACTTTTAATTTTCGAGTTCAGCGTCGTCGCATTTAATCCCAAAAGGCGTGCGGCGCGGGATTGATGTCCGCCGGTTTGGTCTAAAGCGCGCGTAATCATATCAATTTCAAAACGGCGGACTTCCTCGTAAAAATTTACGCCTCTTGCAATGTCTATTTCAGATGAAACACCTTCGCTGTTCATTATCATTTCGCGGGCGAGATCAGGATTTCTGACTTCCGGGCGAAGACACTCAACCGTAATTTCATCGGTCGGAGCAATAACGACGGCGCGTTCGATTATATTTTCCAGTTCGCGGACGTTTCCGGGAAAATAGTAATTTTCGAGCAACGACAAAACTTCAGGCGATAAAGTTTCGGAAATATCACGCGCGTTTTCTTCGTTATATTTTCTGATAAAATGCTTTGCTAACGGCAAAATGTCTTCTTCGCGGTCGCGTAAAGGCGGAAGTTCAATCGGCACAACCGACAGGCGATAATATAAATCCTCACGAAAAGTGCCGTTTCTGACGGCTTCTTTTAAATCAACATTTGTCGCGGCGATAATTCTGACATCAACTTGCACCGGAGTTGTTTCACCGAGCGGCGTAAATTCTCTCTCCTGAATTACGCGCAACAGGCGAACCTGAATTTCCGGTCGCAAATCACCGATTTCATCCAGAAATATCGAACCCGTATCGGCAACTTCAAAAAGTCCTTTTTTTGCCGCAACCGCGCCGGTAAATGCGCCTTTCGTATGTCCGAAAAGTTCGCTTTCCAGCAATTCCGATGGAATATTCGAGCAATTAACAACGACAAACGGATTATCGGCACGCGGACTGGATTCGTGAATTGATTTAGCGGCGAGTTCTTTTCCGGTTCCCGATTCTCCCGTAATTAAAACCGTCGAACGCGCCGGAGCGACTCTTTCGACAAGCCGGAAGATTTCCTCCATTTTTTCCGAACGTCCGACGATTTGACCGCGGCTGACCGAGCGAGTCATCGCCTGCCGCAAAGTATGCCGTTCTTCTTCGTTTCGACGTTTCTTAACGCCTTTTCCGACGAGCGCAACGATTTGTTCATTTTGAAAAGGTTTGCGAATTACGCCGGTCGCGCCTTTTTCCCAAGCAGAAATCGCCGTATCGAAAGTTGCAAATGCCGTAACCATCAAAACTGAGGCTTCGGAATCATATTTTATAAGTTGTTCGAGTGCCGTCAATCCGCCCATTCCGGGCATCGAAACGTCCATTAAAACTACATCATAATTTTTTTCCTGGTATGCTTCGAGAGCTTCTTCGCCCGTCTTCGCCAATTCAACCTTATAACCTGCGCCGGAAAGAATTGTTTCCATAACATCGCGCATTATCTCTTCATCATCACAAACTAACACCGAACCTTTTTTTGCCATAATTAATTTAAAATTAAAATTTAATATAATACTTTTGAAGCCGTAAGTCAGTAATCAATAATCAGAAGGTTTGAGAGAAAATACTACATTATTCTTCCGAATCTGTTTTTACCAGATTAGACCTCAAAATAAAACTTTGTATTATAATCCTATTTTACTGTCTTACCTAATGATTTACGATAAATTTGCCAAAAATTACGATAAAGTCTTTGCTTCGTTTAACAATCGTTTTCTTGATAAATGGCGCGAAGAAACATTATCATATTTGCCGCCAAAGACGAGAATTCTTGAAATCGGCGCGGGAACAGGTGCAAATTTCAAGTTTTACCCGAAATCCGAATGCGCCGTTGCCTTCGATATTTCCTTGCAAATGTTGAATTTTGGCGAATCGAAAATCGAAAACCGAAAAATTGAACTCGTCCAGGCGAATGCCGAAAGTTTACCTTTTCCAGATAATTTTTTTGATGCGGCGTTTGCCACGCTCGTTTTTTGTTCGATCCCGAAACCTGAAAATGCTTTCCGCGAATTGCAGAGAGTTTTGCAGCCGGGCGGCAAAATAATTTTATTAGAACACATCCGCCCGAAAAATGTTTTCGGTTATGTTTTTGATCTTCTAAATATTTTGACAGTTGCGCTCATCGAAGATCATTTCAATCGAAAAATCGCCGAAATCGCCGAAAATTGCGGTTTTGAAGTTTTAGAAGTAAAAGAAAAAGCGTTCGGTGCGGTAAATTTAATCGTCTGCCAAAATAACTGAACAAAAAATTATTTCCGTAAGAATAGTTTCCCAAAATACAACTATCTCTTTACGGCGACATCTTAAATTTTTGTAGAGACTCACGAAAAATTATTTTATCTAATCTTAATCTCTAATTCTCGCGGGTTTTCCACAATATTTTACAACTTTGGGATGCACGACTATTCCGACTTTCAATTGTGCAGGTTTTCAAAATACTTTTGATAATTCCGAAACTTCTATTTCGGGAGCATTCGGCGGCGGTTTGGATATTAAAGTCAATCGAACAATAAATATTCGCGCCATTTAATTCGATTACAATCCTACATTTTTTTCAAGCGAGAATAATTTCGGAAGTTCCGTCCAAAAAAATTTCGCACCGGAATCGGAATTGTTTCCACTAAATCTTGAATTTACAACCAGCAAAATAAAAAGAGAGCCTGAGAACGGCTCTTTTTTATTTTAATTTCTAAATTTCACTGTGAGACTTGATAAACTATCATAATCATTGAACCGATTACATATTTTCAAAAGTAATCTCTAAACAAGTTACAAAAGTAACAATTTTGAACCAGGAGATTATTTAACAAATGAAAAAACTTGTTTTTTGCGTGGTTTTAACCACAATTTTCGCATCATTTTCTTTCGCTCAAACGGATGAATATAACAAAGTTGAATTTTTCGGCGGCTATTCCCTGAATCGTGTTGATTTCGGTTCGGACACAAACGACGCGATCAGTGATGATTTCGGGAAATCACGAAATTTTAACGGTTTTGAAACTTCAATCACGGGAAATGTTTCAAAATATGTCGGCTTGAAATTCGATGTTTCCGGTCATTACAAGGATTTTAATTTTAATGTTCCGGGCGTTGCGAATCAACCGGAAGTCAAAGCATCGCTTTACAATGTTCTCGGCGGAATTCAAATTAAAAACAATACAAAAGACAGAAAAGTTCAGCCTTTCGTATATCTGCTCACCGGTGTCGGAATTGCAAAAACGAGACTAAACGATTCTTTTTGCCGTGAAACTCTCGGCACGTCTTGCCCGTCGGATTTGCAGGATTCCGAAACGGGTTTTGCGGCGGCAATCGGCGGCGGACTCGATGTAAAAGTCAGTAAACGGGTTTCGATCCGCGTCGCGCAGATTGATTATAATCCGGTTCGTTCAAACGGCGATACGAGTAATAACCTCCGCTTCGGCTTCGGCATTGTTCTTCACTGAAAATTCACCTTTCGATAGCCGGAAAGGACGGGATTTAAATAAAAACCCCGTCGTTTCTATTTTAGAAAATGGTTTTTTCCCGATTAGTTGCGCTGAGTCAATTCTTTCGGAAGTTCTTTGTCAACCGCCGGTCTGACTTTTAGATCGGCGACTTCCCAAAGCGTCAGGAAAATCGTCCGCGCAATTTTTTCCATTTTATCGTAATCAATTTTTTGCGGTTCGTCGCCCGGTTGATGATAATCTTCGTGAACGCCGTCGAACCAGAAAACAATCGGAATTCCGTTGACCGCGTAATTAAAGTGATCCGAGCGGAAAAAGAAACGATTTTTATCATTCGGATCGTCATATTTGAGATCGTAATTTAATTTTAAATATGCTTGATTTGTCTGTTTCGTCACCGCGCCGAGCATCGAACTCATCATTTCCGAACCGATCACATAAACTTCGTTCGGCGCGGAAAGTTCAGCGTTTCTCGGATTAGTGTCATCAGATTTACGGCTTCGTCCGATCATATCTATATTTAATTGTGCAACGACATTTTTAATATCAACGGTCGGAAATTTATTAAAATATTCGCTTCCCCACAAACCTTTTTCCTCGCCGCAATGCCAGACGAATAAAACCGAGCGTTTCGGTCTGACGGGTGTTTTCGCCAAAGTTTCGGCAATCGAAAGAACGGCAACCGTTCCAGAACCGTCGTCGTCCGCGCCGTTCCAGATTTTATCATCGCTTTTTGATAAAGGATTTACGCCGACGTGATCGTAATGCGCTCCGACCGCTACCATCTCTTTTTTTAACACCGGATCACTTCCTTCCCAAATGGCTACGACATTCTGCGTCGTTCCAGGAATGGTTTTAACTGCAATCGTGTAATTTGCGGTTTTATTCATTTCAAATGATGAATTTCCCGTATAACTTATGCTTTCACCGTCAAACATTTTTGCCGCCGCTTCTCTACTGATTACGATTGTCGGAATTGCGCTGCCGCCGCGACGAATATCACGCGGAAGTTTATCAACGGACGGTCTTCCCTTTTCAGCTTCCTGACGATACAAATCCCAACGTTCAGCGATTTCATTTTTGGCAATTACAATCAAGGCTTTCGCGCCTTTCATCCGCACATAATTCTGCGGAGGCAAAACGTCCGTGCCGAACCGACCTAATTTTCCCGAAAACAAATCCTGCTGCGTTACGCCTTCCGGGTAATCGCTTTCGCTGTAAATTACGACGGTTTTGTCTTTAACATCCAAACCGGCGAGCGCGTCAATGTTTTTTTCTTTGATATACCAACCGTTTCCGCCGAACACAATCGGCGAATTGTTCGCCTCGCCCGTTCCCGGACTCGCGTAGTAATCATATCCGTAGCGTAACTTCTGCCCGCCGATTTCCAAACTCGTTTTTTCAGTGTCAGTATTGTTAACGTTTAAGGCGATTTTTTGATAAAAAGTTCCATTGTCGCCCGCCGGTTTAAAGCCCCAGCGTTTTAAATTCAAACCAATAAATTTCGCCGTTATATCGAGTCCGCGCGAAGGCGTATCGCGCCCTTCCATTTCGTCCGAAGCGACGAAATAAAGATAATCACGAAGTTGTTCCGCCGTTATCATATCGGCGATTTTCTTTTCCGCCGGCGTGATTTTCACCGCCGCCGTCTGAGCAAAAAGCGCGGTCGGGAAAAAGAATGTAAAAACTAATATAAATGCAAGTAAATTTTTTCTCATTATTTTTTTTGGAACTAAAACACAAAACTTTGGAAAGAATTATTCGGATTTGTGCAAATTCGTGTTGTCCGTAAATCAGATTCCGTTTTTGTTACGCGAGTTCGTTTAAATTAGTTTCGGCACGGACGGCAACAACGGAAATTTTATTTTTGTCAGCGAGTTTTAGCATTTTTTTGCGGTCGAAGATTAAAGTCTTGTTCGGTGTGATGCACAGACAAGTCGCGCCCGATTGAATCATTGTTTCAATTGTCGGAATTCCGACGACCGGAACGTCGAAACGCATATCTTGATTCGGTTTGGCAACTTTTATCACGGTTAATCTGCCTTTTGCGAGTTCTCCGGCGCGTTTGATTACTGCGTCCGTTCCTTCCATCGCTTCAATCGCCACGCACGCTTTAGCGCGGACGACGATAGTTTGTCCGAGATCGAGACGCGCAATTTCATTTGCGACTTTCAAACCGTATTCGATGTTTCCGAATTCGATTTTATCGGGTTTTCTCTTTGATAAAACTCCTTCAGCCGCGAGATTATCTTTTATAAAAAATGTCGAATCAATTAATTCTATATTTTCCTTTTGAAGTTCGTCGGCAATTCCGCCGATCAGCGCGTCGGTGTTTCGCTGCGGCAAATTCCACAGCATTTTCGCCATTCGCAGATCGGGAAACGCGCCGGAAAAAATTTGGACGTGTTTTACTTGCCCAGCCATAATCGCTTTTTCAACGCCTTCGTTTTTGAAAAATTTGATCATTTTCCCGAGTTGACCGATGCCGACCCAAATCACTTTTTCCGCGATTTCCTCGATGCTTTTATCGGTTTCTTCACGAATTGCAACGACCGCGAGCGACGCGCCTTGTTTTTTCGCGCCTTCGACAACCAAAAATGGAAATATGCCGTTACCGGCAATTAAACCGTATTTCATACGAAAAGTAATCTTAAATTTTATTCGACAATTCGCCAAACCTTCGTTGATTGAAATTTGTAATCGTTTTATATTTAACGTTGCTGGACAAAACTACATTTTATAAAAATTAAAAACTTTACGAGGAAAATTATTAGTGATAATCGAAGCATCCGCGCCGACGCGAGTTGATCTGGCAGGCGGAACAATTGATATTCCGCCGTTATTTTTATTTCACGAAAATGCGGCGACGGTAAATTTTGCGATTTCTTTGATGGCTCATTGCCGCATCGAAACACGCGACGACGAGCGTATTATTCTTGAATCAGTTGACCAGAAATGTTCACTGGAAACGACCGTTGACAAAATCTGCGATTTAAAAGATGAAACGCGGCTCGAACTTCTGTCAAAACTCGTCTATTTCTTTAAACCCGAGACCGGATTTAAAATGACGACCGAATCGGAAGCTCCGGCGGGCGCGGGTCTTGCAGGTTCTTCGACGTTGAATATCGCGTGTATCGGCGCGTTGAATAAATTGGTCGGAGATCGTTTTCCGCCTGAGAAATTCATTCCGATTGCGGCGAATATCGAATGTCAGGTGATAAAAGTTCCGACCGGATTTCAGGATTATTATTCGGCACAATATGGAAGCGCGGCGTGTATTCATTTTCGTCCCGACGGAATTAAACGCGAAGGTTTGGACATTGATCTTGAAACTTTGCGCGAGCGAATGGTCGTGATTTACACGGGTGAACCGCGTAATTCCGGCACGAATAATTGGGAAGTTACAAAACGTCACATTGACGGTGATGCCGAACTTTTCAATATTTTTGAAGGAATCCGCGACACGTCCTTAAATTTGCGCGAAGCATTATTAGCGAACGACTGGAAAAAATCGGGCGAGATTTTGCGGCGCGCACATCCCGAAAGAATGCGTCTTTCGCCGAATATCACGACTCCGCAGATGGATTTATTAATCGCCTTAGCATATCAAAACGGCGCAATTGCGGCAAAGGTTTGCGGTGCGGGCGGCGGCGGCTGTATCGCATTTTTCTGCGACGAAAATCGTCGTGAAGATGTCGAAAAAACTTTAGCCAAAGCCGAAGGCGCAAAAGTTTTGGAGTGGGAAATCTGCAACGAAGGATTAACTGTTTCCGAAAGTTAAAGCGAAGCGATAGTATTTGACAGCGAACGGAAAATTTCGCGCCCGTCGTCCGATCCGAGCAGATTTTCGCAGGCGCGTTCAGGATGCGGCATCATTCCGAGAACATTTCCGTTTTGATTGCAAATTCCCGCGATGTTCGAGCGCGAACCGTTCGGATTCGATTCATCGTTTATCTCGCCGTTTTCGCCGCAGTAACGAAAAACAATCTGAGCGTTCTCTTCGAGGCTTTGAAGAGTTTCGTCATCACAGACGTAATTTCCTTCGGCGTGAGCCACAGGAATTGATAAAACGCTGCTTTTCTTTATTTCGCGCGTAAAAGGCGTATTTTTATTTTCGACGGAGATATTGACGTGTTTGCATATAAAATGCAGATTTTCATTTCTCATCAATGCGCCCGGCAAAAGTCCGGCTTCACACAAAATCTGAAAACCGTTGCAGATTCCGAAAACGAATTTTCCTTCGTCGGCAAACCTTTTAACCGACTGCATTACGGGCGAAAACCGCGCCAACGCACCGGCGCGCAGATAATCGCCGTAAGAAAAACCACCCGGCACAATGACCGCATCATAACTGCTCAGATCGGTTTCCTTGTGCCAGACAAAATCAACCGGCTGACCGACGTGTTTTGAAACAACGTGATAAGCGTCGTGGTCGCAGTTTGAACCGGGAAAAACTATTACTCCGAATTTCATTTTATTTTATTCTTCGTTCTGGCACTTTGCTCTTTGCCGAGTTCGTTAAATTTGGATTTTATTTTTACGGCAACAAAGAGCAAAGTGCCGAAAACAAAATGCTAACCAACTATTTCAACCTTGTAATCTTCAATTACAGGATTAGCCAAAACGTCTTTCGCAATTTGTTCGGCGGCGTTTTGCGCTTCTTGTTCGGAAATAGAATCTTCAAGCGTCAATTCGAAATATTTCCCCTGCCGGACTTCAGCAATTGATTCAAAACCGAGAAGTTCGACCGAATGATGAATCGCCTTGCCTTGCGGGTCAAGAACACTCGGTTTTAACGTAACGTAAACTTTTGCTTTCATTTTGTATATTAATTTCCGAAAAAAGATTATTTTACATAAGAAATTGTTTTTCGCAAGGTTTCTATGTTAGATTAACGAATTAAGGGAGTTCTAAAAGTTCTAAAAATTCAAAAGGAGATTCTAAAAGTTTATGCAAAATACTGATGGTAAAACTGCACTCGGTTTGGATACAAATGTTGGTGCATTGTTATGTTATTTACCGATATGCGCGATTAGTTTAATCTACAGCATTATCGTTTTGGTTACTGATAAAAGTAACAAGTTCGTGCGTTTCCACGCATTTCAATCGTTATTGCTTACAGGCGTTTATGTTGTATTGCTTATTGTCGTTTCGATTTTCGCCGGAATAATCGGAGGCGTTACAGGTTCGGGGGCTTTGGCTTCTTTGACAGGTATTCTTAGTTTTGTCGTCATTGCCGCCTTTATACTTCTAATGATTTTAGGATGTGTAAAAGGTTATCAAGGTCAATTCTGGAAACTTCCCGTTATCGGCGATATGGCTGATAAATGGTCAAATTAGTTTAATTTCGTTTTATAAAAGCGCGGACAAAATTTATAAATTTTGTCCGCGCTTTTTTTATTTAAAAACCCGTTCAAAAACTTTGCCCACATTCCGCAAATAATACTTCACATCGAAAACTCTCTCGATCTCTTCGGTAGAAAGTTTTGAATTTATATCCGAATCGTTCAAAATCAAATCTTTATATTCGCCGCCTTCGTCCCATACTTTCATCGCATTTCTCTGCGTCCACGCATAAGCCGTTTCGCGCGAGATTCCTTTTTGTGTCAAAGCCAACATCAATTGCCCGCTGAAAACCAAACCTCTTGTAAGATTTAAATTTTTCAGCATATTTTCGGGATAGACGACGAGATTTTCGAGAAGCGAAGCGGTTTTCGACAAAAGATAATCGAGCGCGGCGGATGAATCTGGCAAAACGATGCGTTCGGCGGACGAATGAGAAATATCGCGTTCGTGCCAGAGCGCGACGTTTTCCAGACCGACGATCGAATTTGCGCGAACCGTCCGCGCCATTCCGCAGATTCTTTCCGACAAGATCGGATTTCGTTTATGCGGCATCGCGCTTGAACCTTTCTGTCCCGTTTTGAATTTTTCCTGCGCTTCGCGGACTTCGGTTCTCTGCCAATGCCGGACGTTTAACGCCATTTTTTCTAAACTCGACGCGATGATGCCGAGCGTGCAGAGATATTCAGCGTAACGGTCACGCTGAATCACCTGCGTCGAAATTTCCGCCGCTTTGATTCCCAATTTAGCGCAGACTCTTTCTTCGACATCAGGATCAAGATGCGCGAACGCGCCGACCGCGCCGCTGATTTTGCCGACGGAAACGAGGTCTTTCGCTTTTTCCAGACGAGTTTGATTTCTCTGCATTTCGGCAAACCAGAGAGCGAATGTCATTCCGAACGCCGTCGGTTCGGCGTGAATTCCGTGCGTTCTGCCGATCTGCGGCGTGTCTTTAAATTCAAACGCGCGTTTTTTCAAAACTTCCAAAAGTCCATTAACTTTTTCGAGCAAAATCTCGCACGACTCTTTTAACAAAAGCGCATTTGCCGTGTCAACAACGTCTGAAGAAGTCAAACCAAAATGAACAAAACGCGCCGATTCTCCGATATTTTCCGCCAAATTTGTCGTAAAAGCGATCACGTCGTGATCGGTCGTTTTCTCTATCTCGTTGATTCTCTCGACCGTAAACGCCGCTTTCGATTTGATATTTTGCAAATCTTCATCGGGAATAATTCCGTCTTCGTTGTGAACTTCGCAGACGGCGATTTCCACGTCGAGCCATTTTTGGAATTTATTTTGTAACTGCCAAACCGCGCCCATTTCGGGCAATGTGTATCTTTCGATCATAAATTCGTAATTCTAACAAAGGGCAGGCAAAGATCAAAAATCCTCGCTTAATCTTCCTTTACAACTATATCTCCATCCGAAACGTGAATTAAAAGATCGTCGTTTTCTTTATCATTTTCGTTTTGTTTATTTTCAGCATTTATTTCCGTATCTTTGTCGCCCAAAACATTTTCAATGTAAAGCATCTGCACCAAAACCATTAATACTGCGAGAATCGGAGTCGCCAAAACCAAACCCAAACCGCCGGTTAAAACTCCGAGAATCAACTGAAAAATGATCGTCAGCGCGGGCGGCAATTCGACGGTTTGCCGTTCGATCCACGGCGTAACGAGATTTGATTCGATGAGCTGAACGCCGATGTAAAGTCCGCCGACATAAACTGCCGTCATCGGACTTTCGATAAATGCGAAAAGAAGCGCGGGAATTGCCGAAAGAATCGGTCCGAAATTCGGAATAAATGACAAAAGCCCGGCGATCAATCCCAAAGTTAAAGCGAGGGGAACGCCGAGAATCGAAAGTCCGAGCCACGTTAAAACGCCGATCACGAGCATCGAACCGAATTTTCCGATCAGCCACCAACGCAAAGTTTCGCCGATCTCGCCGATAACCTGAAAAAAGCGCGGACGCGAATCAACCGGGAAAAGTTTTGCGAAACCGTTAATATAAGTTTTTGGTTCGGCGGCGAGATAAATGGCAAGAAGAATCGCAATTAAAAAGTTGGCGATCATTCCGGCAGTCGTCGAGAAAAACCCGCCGACGCTGGAAATTACAGTCATCGTGTTGACTTTTGATTGGATTTCGTTCGCGCTCGGCATTTGGTCAATAATCGCTCTTCCCCAAGGATATTGAGAAATATATTGACTGACATTTTCAGCCGAACGAGGCAATTCTTCGCGCAAATGTGTAAACTGTTCCGCGACGCTCGGCGCGAGAAGTGTGATGCTTCCGCCCAAAATAATTATCAAGATCAACGACACGACGAGAACCGCTTTGCCTTCGCTGATGTTCAAATAATCGTTAATCAAATCCGCCAAACCGCGCAGAAAGACCGCCAGCAAGATCGCCGCGAACGCCAGCATAAAAATGTCAATGGCGTAATAAACCAGAAAAATTACCAGCAACATCGCCAAAATTATCCCGGCGGCGGTTAGTATTTTTTTCGTGAATATATTACTTATCATCTTTTGTCTGAATGAGATAGTCGAATTATCCTTTGATACTTTAAATTACTCAAGTCGCTAAAATGGAAAAAGACCGCCGGAAAAGACGATCTTTTTCAGTATCTATAAATATTTTTGATACTAATTTTATGTTATTATGTTAGCAGCGTATTAAAAAACTCAGATTAATTCGCTCTCTGATAGACAAATTTTATTATAATAAGTTTTTATAAAGTTGACAAGTTTTTATATCTGAAATTTCACAATTGCCTTAAAACCAACCGTCATAGGTATTTATGACATTTTTCAACTTAGAAATGTAACACGGATTTTCGCTAATGTTGACTAAATCGTTAAATAATCGCAAAATTATAAAAGTTACCCGAAAAAAATAATACAATGAGTCTTAATCAAAAAAGTGCAGTTGAAAGAGCTAAACAAGATTTAGCCGGACGCTTGAACATTTCGGAAGACGACATCGAACTCGTCTCCGTTACGGAAAAAGATTTTCCCGACGCATCGCTTGGTGCGCCCGTCGGAGATGAGATGTCGGCAATGATGATTTCGAGCGGTTGGCAGGTGAATTTGAAGGCGGACGGTAAAACTTTTGATTACCGTGCCGATAAGTATCAAATGCGCCTGAGCAACCACGACGGTGGGAATCATATCATAAAGGTGTAGAATCCAAACTTTTGCTGATCTGTCAGCGTAAAATTATCTGGATTGAATAACTTTTAAAAGGACAATTATGAATCGAAAAAATTTTTGGAAACATCTTGGAATCGCGCTTGTCGTTATTATGATGGCGGCGATTCTCGGACAAATTAGATATTGGGAAAATTCACGGCGAAGTGTTGTTATCGAAAAAATTCCGATGACGAAACCGATCGCAATTAAACGGTCGAATAAGGATTCGCAGCCTGAAGTTTATGTAAGATTTCGTCCGGGCGTAAGTCTTGCTGAAATACAAAAACTCACTGCAAGAAATAACGACCGCTTGGAAGACAATATCGAGTCGGTAAAAGGATTGACAGCGATTGACGATCTCGACAACGAAGATGCGAAATCCGTCGCCGAACAATACGCGAAAATGACCAATCTGGTTGTTTATGCCGAAGCAATTAATGACATAAGTTTGGACGAACCGGCGGAAGAATACACGCCGAGAGATTTGCTCGACCGCAAATCTTACGAAGATGTTGCTTCGCCGAACGATCCGATGTTCAGCGATCAATGGGCGTTGAAAAATACCGGTCAAAGCGGCGGAAAAGCGGAATCCGATTTACGCGCAATTCTGGCTTGGCAGAAATCTACCGGAACCACTGATGTCGTCGTTGCAGTTTTGGACACGGGCGTTGATTATACGCATCCAGATCTTATAAATAACATCTGGTTTCGTCCCGACAATGTTCCGCAATATACCGATAACGAACTCGGAACTATAAACGACATTCACGGATACAACGCCGCCGAAAACAACGGTGATCCGATGGACGATAACGGACACGGAACGCATTGCGCGGGAATTATCGGCGCGGAAGGCAATAACGATCAAGGCATCGCCGGAATCAACTGGAAAGTCGAAATTATGCCGCTCAAATTTCTCGGAAGAAGCGGAAACGGCTCGACGAAAGATGCAATCGAAGCCATCAATTACGCGATTGACCGCAAGAAAAACGGCGTAAACATACGAGTTATCAGCGCGAGTTGGGGTTCGACCGTTTATTCCAAAGCACTCGGCGACGTAATTCGTGCCGCCGGTGAAGAAGGAATTTTGTTTGTCGCCGCCGCCGGAAACAGCAGCACCGACAACGACAAACGCCCACATTATCCCTCGAATTATGATTTGCCGAACGTCATCAGCGTCGCGGCTTCGGATCATAACGACGAACTCGCATCGTTCTCGAATTACGGAATCAAAACCGTCCATATCGCCGCGCCGGGCAAAGATATTCTTTCTACCTGGCTGAACGACGGCTACCGCGAAGCGTCCGGCACTTCGATGGCAACGCCTTATGTTTCGGGAATTGCCGCGCTCGTGTTGTCGAATAATTCGGATTTCACCGTCGAACAATTAAGGGAGAAATTGCTGAATTCGGTTGATAAAGTTGACTCGATGAGCGACAAGATCGAAAGCGGCGGAAGAATAAACGCGGCTAAAGCGTTGGAATAAACTTTTAATTTATTTGAAAACAAAAAGCACGGAAATCATTTGATTTTCGTGCTTTTTGTTTGCTTGTTGTTTGGGGTTCCAACTTTAGTTGGCTTCCTCCGCCGCGCTTCGCAGAAGGTCTCGCTTTGTAAGCCAACTAAATTTAGAACCCCAAACTTAAACCTCTTGCGATTTAACATATTCATCGCGCAGTTCGTCAACGATTTCCATATCGGTCGCCACGACATCGGCGAGCGTTACGATAAGTTCTCCTTTCTGCCCGTTTTTAATGGCGTATTGAATCGCATCGCGGCTTTCGGGAATCATCTGCACTTCAACTTCTTTGCCGCTTTCTTTGATTCCGGCTTTGAGCAGTTCGCGCATTTCTTCCTCTCCTCGCCCGCGCAGGTAATGACCTCGGCGGATGATGATTCTGTCGAAATTATCGGCGGCGATTCTGCCCATTTCGCGCAAATCTTCATCGCGGCGGTCGCCCGTGCCGTTGATAATGACGGTGCGGCGCGTGTTGTGAAGTTTCGTGATGAAATCCGCAAGCGCGTTGAATCCGGCTGGATTGTGCGCGTAATCCATCAAAACCGTAACGTCGCCGATCTCGACGAAGTTCAAACGTCCCGGAGTTTGCGCCGTTCCCGCGTTAAACGTCGCCAGACCGCTGCGGATGTCTTCGAGCGAAACGCCCTGCACGAAACAGGCGAGCGTGGCGGCGAGTGCGTTTTGGATCATAAACCGTGCGCGACCTTCAAACGTAACGGGAATATTCGTGACTTTTTCGATGCGGACTTTCCATTTGCCTTTTAAGATCGTGATAAAACCGTTCTCAAAGACGCACGAAACTCCGCCGCGTTTGGCGTGGCGTTTAATATTTTCGTTTTCCTCGTCCATCGAAAACAGAACTACTTCGCCGTCAACCCATTTACGCATCCAATAGACGTTTTCATCTTCGGCGTTCAAAACGGCAAAACCGTCTTCACTGACCGAACGCGGGACGACGGATTTGACACGCGCCAAATCTTCGAGCGTGTTGATGTCTTTCATACCGAGATGATCGGCGGCGATGTTCGTCACTACGCCGACATCACAGAAATCGTAACCCAAACCCGAACGGATAATTCCGCCGCGTGCCGTCTCTAGAACGGCGACTTGAATTGACGGGTCTTTCAAGATGATCTGCGCGGAGACGGGTCCCGTATTGTCGCCGCTTAAAATTTGCTGATTTTGAATGTAAGTTCCGTCGGTCGTCGTAAATCCGACCGTTTTGCCGCTTCCTTTTAAAATATGCGCGATCAGGCGCGTAACGGTCGTTTTGCCGTTCGTTCCGGTGATCGCAAAGATCGGCACGCGCGACGGCGTTCCGGGCGGGAAAAGCATATCAATAACGTGTTCGGCGACGTTTCTGCCGATTCCTTCGCTCGGCGAAAGGTGCATACGAAATCCCGGCGCGGCGTTGATCTCGATAATTCCGCCGCCGTTCTCACTCAGAGGTTCGCTGATATTCGGCGCGATGATGTCAATTCCGGCGATGTCGAGTCCGACGATCTTGGCGATTCTCTCGAACAAAAAGACGTTTTCGGGGTGAACTTCGTCGGTGCGGTCAATCGCCGTTCCGCCTGTGGAAAGATTCGCCGTGGTTTTCAGATGCAGAATTTCATCTTTCGGCAAGACGGTTTCGAGCGTATAATTTTTCAACTTTAAAAGTCGTTCAGATTGCCCATCAACTTCGATTTCGGTCAGGACGTTTTCGTGTCCGTAACCGCGCCGCGAATCGCTGTTGGTTTCGTCAATGAGTTCCTGAATCGTGCTTTTGCCGTCGCCGACGACGTGCGCGGGCGTACGTTCGGCAACCGCGATCAGGCGATTATTGACGACGAGTGCGCGGAAGTCATTGCCGTCGAGCATTTTCTCGATGATGACGTAGCGCGAATATTCCCTGGCTTTATCGAACGCGGCTTCGGCTTCTTCGATATTCGAGATGCCGACGGTCGCACCTTTGCCGTGATTGCCGTCGAGCGGTTTGATAACGACGGGATATTCGATACGTCTGACGATGGATTCGATCTCGTCTTTGTCGCGGATCAGATAACCTTTCGGCACGGGAACGCCCATTTCGCCCAAAAGGTTTTTCGTCGCGTCCTTGTTCCCGGCGATGTCCACCGAGATCATATTGGTTTTGTTGGTCGTCGTCGCCTGAATACGCTGTTGATAAACGCCGTAACCGAGTTGGACGAGCGACTGTTCATTAAGGCGAATATACGGAATTCCGCGCGATTCGGCTTCTTCGACGAGCGACGATGTGCTGGGACCGAAACGGACTTTTTCACGAATCCGCCGCATTTCCTGAACGTCGTCATTAATGCGCTGTTTCACTTCATCAATCGGTTTGCCTTCCGCCAGATCGAGAAAAATTTCGACCGCCGCACGCGCCGCGTAACGTCCGACTTCTTCTTCCATATACGCAAAAACGACGTTGTAAATTCCCGCGTCGTCCGTCTCGCGCGTTCGCCCGTAACCGACATCCATTCCCGCAAGCGTCTGCAATTCGAGCGCGAAATGTTCGATAACGTGTCCCGCCCAAGTTCCTTCCTGCACACGCTTGAAGAAACCGCCTTCTTCCTGATAACTGCACCCGTGCGAAAGCAGCGACGGCATCGCCTCGTTCATACGCCCGTAAAAATCATCGAGTTTATCGGTCGGCTTCTGCTCGTAATCCTCGATGTCGAGCCGCATTATAATCAGCGTTTTTCGATAACCGCTCCAGTAATTCGGACCGCGCAATGTTCTGATCTCTAAAATGTTCATAAAGTTAGGGAAAAGGGACGAGGGATAAGGGATAAGGGATTTTCTTTACTCGCCCCTTGTCTCTCGTCCCTTTTCCCTTTCAAATCAATCAATGTCGGGAAGCAAAAACTCCGTCTCCGGCGTAATCATTTTTCTGGCGAAATAGTCGTATTCAAGACCGTCGCGCAAAATATGGATTTGTGCGCCGGAGATGCTGAATTCCTGAAAGTCGTCCACTTCGGCGATTTCATTATAAGTTATCTGCGAACCGTCAACAATCGTTACCGCGCCTTCGCCGAAGACTTCCAGAACGCCTTCCTGACTTAAAATTATCGCCGTATTCTCGTCAATTCCGATGCCGAGATTATACGGGTTAAATGAAACCGCCGTAATCAGACGCGAAATTCTGCCGCGTTCGGTAAAATGCTGGTCAATGATGATGTTTTTCAGGAAACCGAGTCCGGGCGATAATCGCACGGAGTTTTTCTGCGGATGCGGCGTTGATTCGCCGCGGGCGATCATCGTCGCACTCATTCCCGCCGCGCCCGCGCTCGTTCCGGCGATTACGATGTCGGTTTCGACGGCGCGTTGGCGCAGTTTTTGAGAAAAATCGGTTCCGCCGAGAATCGAAACGAGACGCATCTGATCGCCGCCGCTCATAAAAACGCCCGTGATTCCATCAAGCAGCGCGTCGGCATCGGCACTAAAAACATCCTGCCGCGATGTTGCACGAAGCACGCGCGGATTCGCCACGCCCAAATTTCTGAACGCCTGAACATAAACGTCAGCCGCAAATTCGGGAAAGTCCGACGCGACCGGAACAATTAAAACTTCGGCTTTATCGCCGCCCGCTAATTGCAGAAACTTCTTCAATATCCGTCGCTCGTTGTATTTGTCTTCCGCGCCGCCGATGACGAGCAGATGCCCGCCGATGATCTCGCGGTGTATTCGATCTTCCATTTTTTTGATTTCGGATTTCGGATTTCGGTTTTATCTATTAAGCAAATCCTAAATCATATATCCGGTTTGTCCTTCGGGATTATCCCGCTTTATTTGATTAAAGTTAAGTTAATAAGAAACTTGCGTCAAGAATGAATAACAGGAAATTTGCGAAATGCCGAAGAAACGAACGAACCCGAAACATTCTCAAAGTTTCAAGCCGTATAATTGAACGGACGGCATTTAAGGAAAAAACAGTTGTAAAACTGTATCAATTTCGCGCCTTGGATTTTATTTTTTCGTCGTTTTCCCGACAAGTTGTTTGAAAACTATTTTTTCTGCCCACGAAATACACGAAACAGACGAAGAAATAGTAAACAATTAAAAATATTAACTTTGTCGTGAATTTCGTGTGTTTCATAGGTTAATTTTCGAGCTTTCAGATGGTTTTTAAGTGGTGACGGTCAGCAAATAGATCGGCGACCATTTTCCGACTTGGATATTTCCTTTAAGCAATCTGCCGCGAACTTCCAACTGCACCGCCGCATTTTCGTCAGACGGTTCGGGGGCGTTAATCGTAACGGGCGACATCAGAGCGGTTTTCGCATCGCGCCATTTTTCCGTTCCGCGCGGTCGGTCTTGAATCAGCAAACCGTTCTGACCTTGTTTAGCGAAATTTACGACATATTGATGATTACCCGCATCAGCTAATTTAAGTGCGGCTACGAGTTGATCGGGAGAAACTTTTTCGCTCGAACTTTTTTCAAAACCGAGCGCGGTTCCGATTTCCTTCGTGTAATTTTGCGCTGTTTTATAACGCGCTTTGATCTTTCGATAAAATTGATCCGCGCCCGCTTTTTGATCGGGAAACGGTAAAGGAATAAGTTCAAACGGCGGATAAGACGGAATTTTAGCCGCCGGATTACCTTTATATACGGCTTTTTTAATCTGCGTCATCGTTTGTTTGTCGGCATTGACAATATCGGCATTATTTAACACCGTCGCCAGATTTGCGCGGAAATTATTAATTTCTTTGATGTCCTCTGCGGTCGCTCCGACCTCTATTTGATAAGTGTTGATATTCGCTTCTAAAATGGTTAAAGCTTCTAATAATTCAGCCGGTGTATTAGGATACATAAGCCTTTATTTCCTCCGTTAATATTAATAATTTGTCAAAGAATATAGATATTTCAATACTTAATTTTTGACAGTATTCTGCTTTATGAAAATATTAATATCAAAAATTAGTTTAAATTTCAAGCTTTTTTTTGAACTGAAATTATTCGATTATTAAGATTAACGATATTTTTAGATTGTTTAATAGTTTTGATAAATAACTTATTAGTATTAATTGATTGTTTATGAATGTTTGTAAATGATATATGACTATTTATAAATGATTTACAAGTATTTATAAATTATCTATGAGTATTTATAAGTAATCTATAAACGTTTATAAATCATTTATGAATACTTTTAGATAATTTATGAATGTTCTTAGTTGATTTGTGAATGTTTATAAATTTTCTATGAGCGTTTATAAGTAACTTGTAATTATTTATATGTTACTTTGAGTTAGTTATAGAAAATTCAGAATTAATCGGTGAAACCGACATCATATTTGTAGCTTATATTATAAGATGTAGAAAAATTGTCAAAGTTTGATAAAGCCATTGAAGATAACGGCACAAATGTTTATGCCGTTGTTTTTTAACCTTATGAATATCTTTTATAAATCTTTCACGTAATTTGCGTTATGGGCTAAGAATAAATTGCGGTTTTCAAATGCTTATGTCGAACTTAAGTTAAGTTGTTATGAATTTGTCATTAACAACGTGAGTTCGACTTAAGAAATTCTTGAAACATTGAATTTACGGGTAATTGGACAGATTATCAATCAGCCGTAAATTAGAGCGCATTAAACTTGCATATAAGTGAGACGTTCGTAGTTCCAGCTTTGACTGGCTTTCCGCCGCACTTCGCCGGCGATTTCACGCTTGAAGCGTGAGCCAGCTAAACTTGGAACTACGAACTTATTTTTCCCTACGCCGATTCTTAATCCGCTCTAATGGATATTTCATGTTTCTTATTAAGTTTGTTTTGATTATTTATCTTCCAGTAGTTTCTTTATATTTTTGTTTTCAGCCTGCGTGTCAGGCGGCACGACGAAGTTGCCGGATTGAACTTCACCGCATAATAAACGGCTGGTTTCAGACGATATTCAATCCAACTGTTTTAGTTTTTCCAATCTTATTGTATACGAATCAGATAGCTGCAAATGCTGATCGGAATTCCGGGCGAGACGGTGATGTGTTGCCCGACGGGAAGTTCGGCGTTATTTATCATCGCCGGATTTCTGCCTTCGTTGACGGCGGTGTAATTACCGTTTACGTCGCGCCTGATGACGAGATGACGGCGTGAGATTTCGGGGTCTCCGGCGAGCGGAATGTCAACGGGTTTTGATTTTGAACCGCGCCCGATAGCGATTTCGTTTTGATAAATCGGGACGACATTTTGCCGAACGCCGCCGCGCCATATCTCTACTTTGAAAAGTTCTGTTTGGCGCGGATGAACGTGTGTCATTTCTTCGCTTTCCTGTGTTTGCTCTACATTTTGCGGCGCGGCTGGTTCCTGTTGAAAATTTACGTTGCGATAAGCCTGAGTCGGCTGCGCCGGACTGCCGGGAAACATCGTTGGCGTATCGTTTTGATCATTTTTTTGATAATTAGCGGCGTTCTGCGGCGGATTTTGATAAGGAGTCGCCGGAGTATTTGAAGCAGGCGGATTTTTCGGCAGTCTGGCGCGGGACAAAACGCCCGTCTTACTGCTGTTCGAGTCTTCCCAACCGTGCTGAACGCGAATTTCGCCTCTGCCGAGCGTGCCGTCAACGCGGAGTTCGACGGCGAAGGTCTTCGTTTCGAGTTTGCGCTTCCCGGCAATCTCGCGGGCGCGTTCGGAGAGGATGTGATAAAGCCCTTGTTCGAGTCCGCGACGTTTCGCGCCCTGCCATTCCTTGTCGTCGTCTTCGCTGAGAAAAATTATATATTCGACCGGAATAATGGTCGTGCCTTGCGGCAGAGGCACCATCTCGTTCTGCATAACTTCCTCGACGGCGCGGGCGATCTTGACGATAAATTCCTCACTTTTACTGCGCGGTTCAATCTGAGCGTTACGCGCCGCTTCTTCGAGAACCATCTCCGCGCTCTCGCCGTCAATCCATCTGCGAACTTTGTCCAATACAGTCATAGCAGTTATCAGTTATCAGTTATCAGTTATCAAACTATCGGCATAAATCATTTTTCACTTTCCGCTTTCTTTAAAATTGATTATTCCCGATATCAACGTATTTGCCGTACACCCAACCGCGCGTCGCGTTTCCGTCGTTCTCGCCGGGACGACCTTGCTCGATTATTTCGATTTCGTACCAATTATCCTGTTTATTTATAACACGAACTTTTGAATCTTTGGTAACAACGCCAATCGGATCGTTTCCCGAACTCGTCGGCACGGAACGCAGATTAACGTCCGTGTTCGCCGTTCCCGCTTCGCCGCGAGTGCTTGCAGAATTTGTTAAAAAGCCTCGACCGAGCAAATAATTGTAAGTTACGAAAAGACTTCCCGCAAAAAGCAAAAGCAGGATCGTCAGCGTCGCAAATCTTCGCGGAAAAGTCCGTTTGCTTTTCGTCTGATTCGCCGTTTCCTGAATAATTTCCGGCTGAACGTATGGCGTTTCGCTAATCTGCGGTTGCGGCGGCGGATTTTTGACGGGCGGAAATTGATGATTTTTGTCGAGATCAATGACGAGTGCCGGATTTGCTGCGGCGGTTTTATTTAACTTTAATTTCAGTTTGTCGGTCGTGTCGAAACGCGGAACGTGCGGCGCAATCGGCGAATAACCTTTGGCGACGTGCGGTTGCGGTAAGTTATTAACGCGGTTCTTGATCTGCGTCAGCATCTCGCCGTCCGTTTCGTGAGTCTTTAATTTGCTCAGATCGTCCCAGAATTCATCAACCGTTTGATAACGATTTTCAGCGTTACTCTGCGTCGCTTTATTTAATATCTTCAAAAGCGCATCCGCCCAAACTTCATTGCGCGATTCAAAAGGCAGTTCGGTGATCGGTTCATTTGCAAAAAATCTCGGCGATTGGCAAGTAAACAAAACATACGCCGATTTGGCGAGCGAATAAATATCGGCGGCAGGCGTTAATTTATCTACCGTTAGAACGTCGGTTTTTCCAGCCATCGCAGGCGAATGTTCGGGCGGCGCGTATATGTCCGTGCCGACGCGCGTGATCGGCGAATCGCTGATCTCGACACGCGCCACACCGAAATCGGCAATTTTTACCGTTGATCTGTCGGCGGTCAAAAGTAGATTCTGCGGTTTGATGTCGCGGTGAATAATGTCGTTTTTATGCGCGTGCGCGAGTCCGGCGCAGACTTGTTCGAGATAATCGAGCGATGTCGCAAAAGAAAGACTCTGATCGCGGCACAGACGCGCCAGATCGCCGCCGGGAAGATATTCGAGTATTAAATAATGAAAAACCGTCCCGCGCAGATCACGCGCCGTTCCGTGTCCGAGACGGCTGATTATATTCGGATGCCGCACGCGGTCGAGCGCAATCGCTTCGTTTTGGAAATTCTCGACCAGTGTGCGTTCCAGATCAACATCCAGATCGTTTTGCAGAAAGACATTTAGAGCTTTGATTACAACGAGACTGTGCGGCGAAGCCGGTGAAGCCAACGAATCGCGGGCGAGAAAAATTTCGGCGTAACTTCCCTGCCCCAGACGACTTTGTATGTCATAGCGTTTATCTAAACGGCAGTTATTTAAGGCGAGTTCTCTCATTAAAATCAAAAAATCGAAAAGTGTATGCGACGGTGTGCCGCCATAATTTTACACTTTTCGATACGATTTTGAAACCCTTAATGTTCACGCCCTTCGTTGAAGAACATTTTGGAAAAAAAGAGAAGAACCGAATCGTCCTTCTCTTTTTAATTTCTACTGATTGGTTCTAAGAAAACCGGTAGTTTGAATGTATTGGAAATACGGAGTTCCGGGCGGAAGCCGGTTCGGGTCGAGAAAAGTGCCGTCAAACACCCAGTTACGAGTAGGCGGATTATAGACGGTTTCACAACATTTGAAAGAACCGTTATTGTTGTGAGAATTAAAAAGATTAATCAACGAACCGCTGTAATCGAGACGATCTCCAGTCCAGTTTTCAAGAAACCGCTTAAAATTATGAACTCCGCCGTTAAGACGCGGGGAAATTCCGCCTTGGTGCGGTGCGGCACTGATACTCGCAATCGTATCGCCGGAAATCATAGCAAAACGCATTACTGTGTTCGATGCCTGACGATTGTCTTGATTATAAGGACTGTAAAAACTTTCAGCATCGTTCCAACTGTTTGAAAGAATCGTAACCGCATCGGCAACTATCGAAGACGGAATATGAGTCGGAGTATCGAACGGCATAAAATCGGTATATGGCGTGTTTCCGGTTGACGGAACGCTCGCAACATATTTCGCATTATAATTTCCCAAAACATAAATGCCGTTTTCCGTCGCTACAGTGAAGCCTCGCGTATTAGCAGCCGTCGTCGCGTCGTAAATCCCCGGTAAAACCTCACCGTTTATCAGGCGAACGCCGCGTCTGTAAAATTTATGATCCACGACGGCTGCGTAATCTGCCGGAGATTCATCATCATATTTGTTCGGAGCCTCGTTTCCAAAATCCGTATCGAGAATACCGTTTTTATTAACATCCTCACCGGACTGTTTAACTCCGTCGCTTCCGTAATACCTGCTGGTGGAATTGTTATAGCCGTATCCGTAGATATCTTCCATATCGAATTCCCCGTCAAAATCCCGGTCACCGCGTCGGTCTGACACATAAAGTACCCAACCGCTTCTATTCGGAATATCCGAACTCTTTAACCCGACATTTGCGTTACTGATCGCAAACTTGGTATCCGTGGGAAATAATCCGTCGAAATCACCTCTAAAAAATCGTCTGAGATTAGCGATGTCTATGTCAATCATACTCATCACGCCCATTTTTGTAACTTTGTTAGAGGCTTGAAGACCAGATAAATCATAAAATTCGCCTTCTCGTGTGTCGAACATTTCAATCGGAAAAGGAACGATCGCTTTGTTTGTATTTCCGTCAACGGTTGCCAATTTCAAATGTCCGTATTTTTCAAGATCAGAAGAATTCGGATCTGCATTATCAGCCGTACAGTTGCCGGAATTTGTCGGGCAGCCGAGCGCAATTCTTGAAGAATTAGCATTGCTGTATCTGACAACCACATTATAACCGCCGCTTGTCGAATAAGATTTCAGATAATTACTTCCGCCCGGAATCGCCGGACCGGGAATTACAAATCTTTGAATTTTTAACACCGCACGACTATCTGTTCCCTGCGACGGTGATTGAGGTGTTGTAGCAATAGGCGAACTCGTCGGCGGAGAATAATTATAATTTGGATCCGTTATTTGGAATTTAGTAGAAATAGGATCCGCTTGTTCCGTTACTCCTAAACTAAGAAAATCTTCGGTAATGTCTTTCGTAATAATGCTGTTATTTATCGGATCGGTGGAGACGGTTTCGATTTTTATCCATACTTCACGACCGCTTGTATAAATACGTTCCCCGTTTACCCGCGTCGGTGCATAACTAAATGCACCGGATTTTGTTATCTTCATTGACTTCGGCTGATAACCGCGCGTTACCGTTGTTAAATTAGACGGTGACGATGAAAGCGAAACGGGATTTCCGCCTTGTCCGTTAGCAAGCCCGTCGAGTCTTACGCCGCAGCTCCCTGAAATCGCATTCGTCCCGAAACCCGAGGCACAGCCGGGTAATTTTGCTTTGCTGTCGGCAAGACTGACACGAATGCCGGTTTTATTGGCAAAGCGTTCGGCTCGAAAAACTTCGTTATCGGTATCTGCGGCAGTGACCGGAACAAGCGTGTTGGAATCATTTTTCCACAAATCTCCGCCGCTTCCCGAAGCAATTTCTTTGCCTCGCTTAATCATTTCAATTAGATCGTTTTTATCCGAACCGACCTTGATCGGAAGTTTGAGCGGGTCAACCAGACTTTGCAAATTACCGTCGAAAGCGGAACTTGCAGAAGTCCAATTCGGATTGAGTTTACTCGGCGGCAGATCGGGATCGGAAGCAAATACGTTATTACTGCCTGAACTCGTATTCAAAACGCTTCCTGATTCGGGAGTGAGTTGGACATTATCGCCGGACGCATTTTTGATAAATGTTTGATTATTACCGCTGTCTCCGGTAAAACCGTTACGCCACGATTGCGTGACGATATGTCCGGCGGCGGTAACTCTCGAATCGAAATAAACGCCTTCCGTTCCCGGCGAGATGAAAAAGTGACGATTTGAGTGGACGCGTCCGCCGAAACTGAATCTCGGAGGACGAAATAATTCAAGGTCATCATCGTAGAAAATACCGAATTGGAAAATCGGAATACGATTGTTCAAGATGTTGCGCGTCAATTGAACCTGGATATTGCTTTGATTTTGCGTGGCGGTTGTTCGCAATCGCCAATTATCACGAATCGCATAAAGACCGGCAAACGGTCCGCCGGGCGGCAAAACAACCGGCTTACTGTCCGATATAGAATCAACTTCCCGAGCGAAACTGTATTGATTAATTAAACCCGGTTCTTCGCTCAATTGTATTGCGTCAATATCCGATCTCGACGGATTGAGTTTGATTTCGAAAAGTTTATTAAAATTTCTGGTCATCATTTCCAGACTTCCCTGCGCCGCATAAGTGGTTTTTGCTTCAGCCGCGTCATTGCCGATTGCCGCCGCTTCAGAAGCGGTTCTCGACATCGCTAAAGCCACAAACGCACTGAGCAAAACCAGAACGAACAATGCGATCACAATCGCTGAACCTTTTTGATTTTCGTCCTCTGTAATCGCCGTTTTAGGGTGTTTTTCCAATAATCTATTCTTCATACTGCTTACCACATTTTCCGTCTCCAATCCGCAAAACGGATCGTAAGAACTCTAAGTTCTCGTTTAACACAAAACTCGTCTATGTTTCGATATGTTTTCACTTCCCGTCAACTTGCGTTATATCCCAGATTTCTCGTGCTGTAAGTTGTTGACATCGTTACTTTATATGGATTTCCCGCGGCATCCGGTTCAATGCTTCTGACGCTGATAGTGAATTTTATCTGACGAACATTTTGCAGAATTGCCTGTGAATCATCGTTGTTACCTAAAATCCCGTCAGGACCTGCCGCCGGATTATCCGTAAGTGTGCCGTTATCCAAAACATATTGAATTTGAAAATTTTCTACGTTATATACCAAAGGCTGATCTATAAAATTATTAGAACTCGATAAAGTCGGATCGTTGCCGTATTCTCTTCGCGTCAAAATACCGTCCGCCGTCGTGAAATATGTAACCAGTTGAACCCGATATAAACTCGATGGAACAGCGATTTTACTTAAAAAGCCGGAGGTTCCTGTTTTGTTAAAATTAAGTATGTCGCCGTTAACAAATTTTACTTTGTTTGTTCCTTCTAAAGAGGTAATAATACCGATTGTCGTACTCGTATCTCCGCCAATCAGCAATATGTCGTTTATCCGGCAACTCGAGTTAGTGCCTGAAGTCGGATCAATTTCCACAGTATCACCGCCGCTGCTTATGGTTTTAACGTTCAGCGAGCGTGAAACTTCTTTTCCGGTTTCTCCAAGCAAATTGAAAGTCGAATCCTTAAAAAGCATTGTTATCTGATCGGTTTTGACATTTGCTTCCGTGTTAAAAGTGTTTGTGGTAATGTCGTTTCCGGCAATAATCGGAGGAATTGTATCTCTAGAATTATCGTTATCTCGCGGAATTGCGAGAAGACTCGATACTGCGTTGTTCTTTAACACGACCGTCGTATTATTCGGATAACCAAAACCTGCGTTATAAGTGTCGCGTCCGATTATGTTTAAGGCGAATCTTACCGTTTGTGTCAGTTGAACTTTTTCGTTGACGGTAGTTCGGCTTTTTTGGGAAATTTGCAGAATTCCCCAAATCGCCGATGTTACAATCAGGAAAATCATCATTGAAATGATAATCTCAAGAATAGTAAATCCACGTTCGGAATCTTTTTTGATCAGATTCTCTTTTTGCTCCGAAAATTTGTTTGTCTGCATAAATTTTGGATTTAATACTCAGTTAAAACGGTCGTCAGATTTTCTTCTCTCTGAAGTCTTCCGATATTATAAAAAACCCTTACTTGAATACTTCGAATTTTCACGGCAAAAACTCCGGGTGTCGGACAATTCGCCGAAGGTCTGTCGGGATCGCATTCGTCGGTAATAATTATTTGTCTGCTGAAACCGCTGATTGTCGCTCCCGTATCATCGGCGGTTCCGATTACCTGATCGGGTCCTGCATCGGCTGTTATAGGTTGAACGCCGGAAACAAATATTCCTTGATTTACGCCGTCAATATCAGGATTACTTCCGATATTTCCAACTTTTCCCCAACCCAAACGCGCACTGTTTGTTTCTTTGGTGGAAATCACGGATTCCATTGTCGAAGAAGCGATTTGTCTTGCCGTTAATTGTTCTTGTTGAGAATTTGAAAATACGACTGCTCCCGTAATTGCCGATAAAAATGCCAAAATGCCGACCATCAGAATAACGATGGCGACCATTACATCCATATATGAAAAACCAGATTCACCGTTTTTACTCATAACATTCAAATCAGCTTAGAAGCTTGAAAATTTCGCTCCGTCATATTTCCAATATCTAACCGCTCCGCTGCCCGCAAACATCGTAACCGCTCTGACTTCATTTAAATCCCGCGCCGCAGCATTTCCCGGACTGCGCGGCGACCATATAAATACTGTGGCACTAAGCGGATTTCCCGCTGCATTTACAACCGAACCGTTGCTTTTGAATCTTGCCGCCCAAACCTGATTTCCGCTTACACGGCTGCTTCCGACTTGGTGTCCTATCGTGTCGGTCGCAAAAACCGTGTCGTTATAATTCGGTGGAACCGGTCTAAAAACTCCGGTCGGCGCACGATCAACTCTAATGTCATTAGTTGATTCCATAGGAATAAATTTTATTTGAGTGTCATCGGCGGGACCTGCTCCGTTTTCATCTATAATCAGCATTGAGCCTGCGGTTAGATCAATCTCAAATCTATAAGTTTTGCGGCGCGTCAACGCGAGTTGTTGGGTTTCTCTCATTAAATCCATCAACGTTCTCGCCTGTTCTTCCGATTTATAAACTCTTCGATAATTGAAAAAATACGGCAGCGAAATCGCCGATAAAATTCCGATAATCGCTAATGCAACGATCATTTCGATAAGCGAATATCCTCTTATTTTTCTCCGGCGTTGATCGTTTTTGACTTTGTAATTTTTTCTAAAAGTTATCATTAGAAATGCTAAATTTGTGAGTAGGAATGGATCGCGTTCCCAGAAAGTTTATTTGCTTTCTGATAGTTTAACATCATATATTATTTATTTAACTTTTGTCAACAAAGTTTAACATTATTGCTTATGTTTATTTATTTCATTTTAGAGAAGTGTGAAATTTTGTTATGAGCAGTCAAGAATTCAATTTTACACGGTAAATCTTAAAAGTTTTGACTCATTAATCATTCGGACTTTTATTTATTTCGATTGTCTAATAAAATGTGTAAGTTATACCGATTTTCTTTTAACCCGACTTGTGAACAATAAAACAGACAAAAATAAAAAAATTTCATTAGATTGGTTGATAGCCGGAGTTTTGACAAGAGTCGGTGATATTTTCGACTCATTTACAGGCAGAAGATGGAAACCGTCGAGCAGTCTGGCAACCAGCGAATTATCTGAAAAGCTGAAAATTCTACTGGATTCCAAAATTCGTGAAACCGAAAATAATGGAAAATTTGTTCCTCATAATATTCAGTTGAAAATGCAATGGGATAAATTTTCAACTGATTCGGAAGATTCGATGGAAAAATTGGAAAACGAATTACTGATAACGGCGGTTGACCACATCAACAATAACCGTTATCACACTTTCGCGCCGTTAAATTTGGAAATAAAACCTGATTATTTCACGGACGGCGTTAAACTTTTGGCAAATTTCGGAACAAATGACGAAAATAACAGCGCGGCTGAAATAAATGTGACAGTTCCCGATTTAAAAGATGTCGTTATCGAACCCGAAGTAGAAATTTTGCCCGAACCGAAAGCGGAAATTTATATTGCAAAATTTAAGATCAAAGATAAACAGCGCGAAACCGAATTGACATTCGGTAAAAACAGTCGCAAAACAGTCGGACGTTCCGGTGCGAACGATTTATGGCTCGATGATGAAAGCGTTTCAAAAGTCCACGCAGCACTTATTGCAGGCGAAAACGGCAGTTTAATAATATCCGATACAGGCTCTACAAACGGAACATTTTTGAGTGACGAGCGTATTGCATACGGAAAAGCGGTTCAGGTAGTACCGGGCGATAATGTAAAATTCGGTTCGATTGAAGTTGAATTTACATACGTTCCGCTGGAAGAAGATTTTGAATTTCGGGAAGATGAAATCAACTCGCCAAATGAAACTGATAAATTTGAAATGTCAAACAAAAATCAGCCGAAAATTCTCGCCGATTCAAAACAACTTCCGGTGGCGCAGACTATAATAATCAAACCGGAAATGACTGCTCCGACTGAAGTTTTAAATAACAAAGATTTCAAGATCGAAGAAATTTCGGAAGCAAAAATCGAGATGCCCAAAGACCTGCCGTTTGAAGAAAAAACAAATGAAAAATCAATATATGATACAAATGTTGACGATGAAAATGAAACGAATAATGAATATCCCGCTACCGAACAGGAAATTTTTTTAGATTTTGATCCGGACAAAAAATAATCAATGTTTTTATTTTTTTTACAAGAAGGATTGAACAAACTCCGTCCTGAAAATCTCTTCGGCGCACAAATTTTGGAGAGAACTCCTGCAGGTTTGACGATTATTTATATAATCTGTCTTGCGGTCTTGGTTGTCTTTTTGATTCTTTCTTTCCTGAGCAATTTTCGCCGTCCGAAGCTCAATTTTGAATTAAATTTACCAAAACAAGTCAAAAAAAGATTAACGATGACGGTGACGAATCGCAGTCTTCGTTTGTGGCAGATCGTTTTTATAATTCTGGCGTTTTCGGTTTACGGATTTCACGTTTACTGGACATATTTTGCGGACGAATCGAACGAACAGTTTCAAGCATTAAGTTATAAAGATTTGCGAAATCGGCGAACAAACGCGGCATCTCTGCGCGGTTGGATGTTTGACCGGACGGGCGAACTCGGAAATGCGCTGGCATATTACAAAGTTGATTCGCAGGGCGATATTGACCGCGCCTTTTCGCTCGAAAAAGAGATGGCGCATTTGCTCGGAACGGAACGCGGAACGCCCGGACTCGAACGCACGCTTTATCCGAAAAAAGTTGACACGATGCCCGAAGCGTGGGAAGTTCTGACCAGAATCAAGCGTCCCGAAGAAGAAAATAAAGACGTAAAAATCACGATTGACCGCGAACTGCAAACTTTCGTCGCCAGTCAACTCGACGGTAAAAAAGGTGCGGTCGTCGTTCTAAATCCGCAGACGGGCGACGTTTTGGCGATGTATTCGAATCCGTCGTTTAACATCAACGAAGCGCAAAGTCTCGACGATTGGCTCAAACTCGAAGGAAATACGCGGGACAAACCTTTGTTAAACCGCGCAACAAGAGAATATTACGCGCCGGGTTCGACATTTAAAACATTTACGATGATGGCGGCATATCGCGTCGGACGGCAGAATTCGCAATTTACGAGCAGCGGCGGCGGTTTCGTCCCGTTTCGCGGTTCTCGCGCAATCACCGACGCGAACGGCGGATGCGAACCGCCGTACGGCTGCACGAGTTTAAATATCGCACAGGCTTACGAAGCGTCGAGCAATCAATATTTTGCACAGATGGCGGTCGCTTTGGGGCGCGAAAGAATCCGCGAAACCGCCGGAGTTTTCGGAATCTGGGCGGTTGACACGCCGGAAGAAGCACTGCAGACGAAATTTTTCCCCGACATCTGGAACACGAGCAACGACGCGATAAAAAACGCGCTCGCGCCTGAACAATCGGCGATCGTCACGGGAAGTAAAATCTCGGCTTACGACATCGGTCTGGAAGGAATGGGACAAGGTTACGCCGGACAGATGACGCCGTTTCAGATGGCTTTGATCGCATCCGCGACAGCGAATTTGAACGGCAATTTGATGAAGCCAAAGATTGAGTTCGACCAAAAACCGGAAGTTTATTCGCCCGTGATTTCGCCGCAGCAAGCCGAACAGATCAGAGAAATTATGGCGTTGGTCACGGAAGGTTCGGGCGGAACGGCGACGAGAGTTTTCGGCAACGTCCGCGCCGCCGGAATTCGTTCGGGTGGAAAAACCGGAACGGCGGAAAAACTCGCGCCCGTTTACGATGAAAAAACCGGAAAATTAAAAACCGTTAAGAAAAAACGCAGAAACGAAGCGGGCGAACTCGTCGAATATGACGCGACAGTAATGCAGGAGCGAGTTGACAGTTGGTATATCTCGATCGCGCCACTCGAAAAACCGACTCTGGCAATCGCCGTCGTCGTCGAAGCCGGTGGTTACGGCGCAACCGCCGCCGCGCCGATTGCAGCAAATACGATTTTGAAAGCGCGTGATCTCGGACTTTTGGGCGACGAATATAAGCCGAAAACGAAATTGCCCGACAGCAAACCGAAACCGAAAAAACGCCGTTAGATTTTTAAAACTTTAATGCAAAACCGCGCATCAGTTCATTTTTTAATACTTCTTGCCATCGTCGTTATCACGGCGATCAGCCATTATTCCATTTATTACGGCGCGCTGATTCGCGGTTACGAAACTTCTTGGGTGACGGGCGGACGAAATGTTTTTCTGCTCGTGATTTTAACAATCATTCCGATAATTTTGTCGCGCGTTTTGAAATTCAAAGGAAACTGGACGCTATATACATCGGCGGTTCTTTTATTTTCGATCGGTTTAACGTTTCAATACAGACTTTTCAGCGATCCCGAATATACGTCGAGACAAAACAAATCCGAAGCGCGTCAGGCGAAGATCAAGACGCTTCAGATGCACTATATTAAGGAAAATTATTCGGCGGAAAAGAAACAAATTATGGGACTTCCCGCCACGCCGCCGTCGCCGGTTGATCTTTCCGCCGAAAAACCGCGTCCGGCGAATGAAGATTTGTCCGACGTTTTTCTTTCGGGAAATACCGTCAACCCGATTCTCGCGTTTATCGGTTTCGGCGTGACGATCTTTCTTTTCCGGCGCGAAGATGTTTTGACGCTTTTGCAGAAAAACGGTTTTCTGATAGTTTTGCTGACGCTGATTCCGCTGATGCTCGCGGCGATCACGTCGAGCGCGGGCAAATCAATCTCGAATATGACACCTTGGGAACCGTCGAAAATTCCGTTTCTCATCGGATTCGCGGCGGTTTTGTCAGTTTTGTATAAAAATCTGGCGCGGACATATTGGGGAATTCCGCGTGCGAAAGATGTCGTGCCGCTCGTTTTTATGGCGATCTTGCCGTTTGTGCCGTTTTTTGTTTTAAAAGATTTCGGGCAAATGATGGTTTTCAGCGCGGTTTATATCACGCTTTATTTTATCGCCGTGCGTCGTTTGCCGCAGAGAGTTGTGCTGATCGGAAGCGTCGTTTTGCTAGTTTCGATTTTGGTCGTCGGCGCATTGCCGGAAAATAAACAGGAAAAAATTCCGCTTTTACCGACATTGGCGAAACCCGTCAAAACAGTTTTGCCGAACAGAATTCAGCAGAGATTTCACTTGTGGCTCGACGGTTTTGATCCGCCGACACCGGAAACTGATTGGTGGAAATCCGATTACGATAATTATTACAAAAAGCTCGTCGAGAAAAATCCCGAACTGCCGCAGATGCTCGAAGACGATCCGAATCTGCAAAGATCAATCAACGTTGATGCGTGGTTCGACATTCTCGCGTTTCAACCGGCGCAGGCGACATTCGGTTTAAATTCCGGCGGCACGACCGGACGCGGTTTGGGACTCGGTTTTGTCGAACTTATTCCCGTCGCCGATTCGGATTATATTTACGCGGCGATCGGCGAAGAAACTGGACTTTTCGGCGGATTAATGTTGATTTTGGCGTTGATAGTTTTCGTCAGCGCGGGAATTCGCACCGCGCTCGATTCGCGCGATATGTTCAGCAAATTATGCTGTGTCGGACTCGCCGCATTTATCGGATTTCAGGCGTTGGTCAATATCGGCGGAATTACGCGCGCACTTCCGATGACGGGAATTACTTTGCCGTTCGTCAGCCACGGCGGTTTCAGTTTGATAACGAGCTTCGTGATGCTCGGAATGCTGATGGCGTTTTCGCACCGCAACAAAATTGACGCGCTTATCGAGGAAGTTCAGAGTCCGTTGTCCAAAGATCCAAAGTTAATGACTTAACTTTTTACAACCGTTATTGGATTTTACGCCGATTAAAACTATAAACTAAGTCAGGACATAAAAAGACTTTGGACTTTGGACTACAGACTCTAAACTCTTAAAAATTATGGAAAACAATTTTCAGTTAAATTCGTCGGCAATTTCAGATCGCGGTTTGAGCGAGAAGCGACCGCAGAATGAAGATTCATATTTGGAAAACAGAAAGATGGGGATTTTCGCCGTTGCCGATGGTGTTGGCGGAGCGCAAGCCGGAGATGTCGCGTCGCAGATGGCGATGGAAATCGTCGGCGAAGCGTTTGTTAATCTCGGCGGCGGCGATGCCGAAGATATGATGAAACTCGCCATCGAACGCGCCAATGAATCCATTTATCAGATGTCGCACGAATTGGAACAACTTTCGACAATGGCAACGACAATCGTCGCGCTGCATCTCGAAGGGAACATTGCTACAATCGGTCACGTCGGCGATTCGCGCGTCTATCGTCTGGACGAAAACGGAAATCTTTTCCGCGAAACACAAGATCATTCGGTTGTCGAAGAAGAAGTCCGTGCCGGACGAATGACACCCGAACAAGCCGAAAATCATCCGAGCAAAAACGTCATCAGCCGCGCTCTCGGCGCAGAAATTGACGTTGAAGTTGATTTGAAGACAATAATGGTCGGCGCGAAAACTGCCTTTTTACTTTGTTCCGACGGCATTACGAGACATATTTCGGACCAGGAATTACGTGATTTTCTTAGATTGGAAAGTTCGCCTGCAACTATTTGCGAACATCTGAAAAACGTCTGCTACCAACGCGGTGCGGAAGATAATTTGACTGCCGTTATCGTAAAAGTCGGTGAAATTCCGGCTGAATCCGAAGATGCCGTCACAGCCGATTTTGAAGAATCAACAATTGCTGCGGCACGCGCCTCATCCGTTGGAGATGTTAATTTTGATTCAGCCGGTAACCAAGAAACAGAAACGCAAAGATTGAATCTAAAAAGCATTAAACCGACGGATGAAAACAGAATTACGATTCCCGCCGCCGAAACCTCGAGTCAAATCACAAAACCTCTGGATACAAATTCAACGGCATCAGGCATCGGAAATTATGAGCCGGAAAATAACGACGGCAGTTTAATTGGAAAACTTCTCAGTACACTGCTTTTATTGATTATCGGCGCAGGTTTAGGAATTGCCGGATTTTATTTATGGAACCGGCAAAATAAACAGGAAATACCACCGCTTGCGCCGCAATTGACCGAAATGAAATCGCCGAATATAGATTTTTCTTCGTTTGAAGAAGGACGACGCACGGTTGATGCAAATCCGGCGGCTTATGTTCAGGCAAATAAGGATTTAATGCAGGAAACTGCCGAAGATCATTATCTTTTGGGACGCGCTTATCTATTATCTGAAAATTATCAGGAAGCTAAAACGCATTTTACGGAAGCGCGTGATCGTCTGGCGTTGGCGAACAAATCGAACGCAAAAGTTTTGGAAAGCGACATTGCTCTCGGTCTGGCTTTAATTAATGCGCCGTTTGCCCAAAATGAAATAAAAAAGGCTTTGAGTCCGAATCAAGTTGAAACAAATACAAATGTAAACAGTCAACCGAAAAACGAACCGCAACAGTAATATTATGAATATTTCAATTAGTTCAAATTCTTAAAATGTTTTAGGATTACAATTTATTATTCAATAAATTACACAGCAAAAAAAACTTTAATAATTTTAATTATGAAATGTAAACGTAATTTTAACGTAAGAAACCGCATTTTTGCGATTTTCGCCTCTATTTTATTTGTTTTAGGTGGAACTCAAATTTTTGCCCAAAACGCTTTGAACTGGGTTAAACCGCAGTATAACCGCATTCCGCGAAATGCGGTAAAGGGCGGCGAAGACACTAATGGAGCCGTGCTTTATGTTTGCCGGACGGTTCACAACGGCACGACGCTTCCCGGCAAAGTCGTCGGAGATAAATGCAATTATAATTGGGGAACAACAGAATATACTTCTTCAAATTACGAGATTTTAACCGGCGATGATTATTACTGGAGCGGTTACGATATTGACTATAATATCGCAATTATCGGCGGAAAAAGCAGAAATGAAGATTATTATATCTGTCGCGCGATCTTGAAAGACGGCTCGAAACAACCGGGAAGATTGCAAAATAATAAATGCAATTACGGTTACGCGGGCAAAGGTTACGCGGCGAATGAATTTGAAATTCTGCAAAGCGAATCGGCTCAAAGTTCCGCATATTCACTTCTCGACGCGGCATTAGACGGAAACGCTCAAACGGTTCGGGACGCGCTTCGCAGCGGGCAAGCCGTTAATCAGAAAAACCCGACCGGACAGACGGCTCTGATGCTCGGCGCGACGAAAGGTTCGGTTGATGTCGTGCGGATTCTGTTATACGAAGGCGCGACGGTTGATATGCGCGATAACGACGGAAATACGGCTTTGATCTACGCGGCGTGGAAAGGTTTTCCGCAAGTCGTCAGCTTGTTATTACGCGGCGGCGCAAATCTCAACGTGCGTAATAATAAAAGCGAATCGGCGTTTTCTTTAGCGGCGGCAAGCGGTCAATACGACACCGTCCAAATGATTATGAACGACGAAGCGTTTCGCGGTGCCGACAGCGACGAAGGCGAACGCGCTCTGAGTTCGGCGGCTTACAACGGTCACACGGACATTCTACGGCTTTTGCTCGATGCCGATGTTGATATTGACAGCCGGAATGAAAACGGACAGACGGCGTTGATGCGGGCGGCGATAAGCAACAAATCAGATTCGGTAAGTTACCTTTTGCGCGAACGTGCAAATATTAAACTTTATGACAATAACCGTTACACCGCATTTACAGCGGCGGCTTATTATAATTCCATAAATGCAATGCGCGTTTTAATGAACGAAGGCAGAATTTCGCCTGACAGCAACGAAACCGATAACGCACTGCGAATTGCCGCACGAGGCGATAAAACAGATTCGCTCAAATTTCTTATTCAATCCGGTGTTGACGTAAACAAGCGCGGCGGCGAAGACGGCATCACGCCTTTGATGCTGGCGGCGATGGAAGGTCAAGAAGATGCAACAAAAATACTCGCCGGTGCGCGGGCAAATTTAAACGCTCAAAACAACTTAGGCGAAACAGCCTTAATGCTGGCGGCGGCGAACAGCAAGAGAAATACTTTGAAAGTGTTGATAAAAGCCGGAGCAAATTTAAATTTAACGGATAAAAACGGTAGAACCGCTTTGCAGCACGCGATTGACAACGATCATAAAGACACGCGCAAGGAATTAGAAAAAGCCGGAGCAAATTAAAAGTGAAAGATTTTTTTACGTTATGACATTTTCATTCAAAATTTTATGTCAAAACTTGGTAAAATCGAATCTCAAATATTATCCGGCAGGTCGGATACAAATATCGGATTTCAAGATTTGTGTAAATTGTTAAAGAATTATGGATTTTCTGAAAGAATAAAAGGAAGTCATCATATTTTCACGAAAGACGGCATAGAGGAAATTATTAACATTCAGCCGATTGGCGCGAAATCTAAAGCGTATCAAGTTAAGCAGGTAAGAAATTTGATTTTGAAATATAAGCTTGGAGGAAATGATGAGTAAATACGAAATTATTATTTATTGGAGCAAAGAAGATGAAGCATTTATTGCCGAAGTTCCCGAACTTTCAGGTTGTATGGCGGACGGCGAAACTTATCAGCAAGCATTAGCAAACGTGGAAATTATTATTCACGAATGGATCGAAACGGCGCGGGATTTGGGAAGACAAATTCCCGAACCGAAAGGAAGATTGGTTTTTATGTAATGCAAAATGACTTTACTTGAAAAAATAAAAGTTAATTTGAATTATTTATTTGGAAAAGCCGATGCAAATCTATATGCAGATGAATATAACAGTCAGAATCTAAGTTTGAAAGATTGGCAAAAGCGTTGGGAAATATTTAGTGCTTACGATTGTTTTACTTGGTATGGAGTTGATTCGGAAGGCAGTCTGGCAGAATTTCAAGCGGCTGAAACTTATATTCCCGAAATATTTTTTCAAGATTTGTCAGCAAACAAAATTTTAGACCTCTTTTTTAACAATTTACCTGATATTACGACAGGAAAAATACCGGAAAATTTACGGGAAGAAATAAAACCTTCATCTGAGAAAGTTAAACTTTGGACAAAAGAATCTAATACAGGTTTGTTTATTTTTGAAGACCCGCAAGACATTTACTGGTTTCAAAATAATAAAGCCGAAAACAACAAGTATCGGAAAACTCCTTATGAATTAAAATCCATACCAAGTGAACCTTTAAATTTTTCAAAATTACCGAATCAAATTCAAGAATTGCTAAAACCTTATAAATTTGAGAATTTAAGGTTTGCGGATTGTCAGTTATTAGATGTATCAAAGCATTTCTATTGTGAGGAATAAATTTTAAAAAGAAAATAAAAAATGGAACAAGTAAAAATAGGAATCATCGGCGGCAGCGGTTTGTATCAGATGCCGGAATTGGAAAATGTCAGGGAATTGGCGGTTGATACGCCGTTCGGGAAACCTTCGGATTCGTTTATTATCGGCGAACTCGAAGGCGTGAGCGTAGCGTTTTTGCCGCGTCACGGGCGCGGGCATTTATTAACGCCGACGGAACTTCCCTTTCGGGCGAATATTTATGCGATGAAATTGCTTGGCGTAGATTATATTTTATCGGTTTCAGCGGTCGGAAGTTTGCAGGAGCAATACGCGCCGACGGATTTTGTGATTCCCGATCAATTTTTTGACCGGACACGCGCACGCGCCGAAGAATCCACGTTTTTCGGCAACGGAATCGTCGGACACATCACGTTTTCGCATCCGGTTTGCGAGGAACTCGGCGACATTTTGGAAGAATCTTGCAAAACCGTCGAAAATCTAAAAGTCCATCGCGGCGGAACTTATATTTGTATGGAAGGTCCGGCGTTTTCGACGAAAGCCGAATCGAACGTCTATCGCTCGTGGGGAATGGACATTATCGGGATGACGAATTTGCAGGAAGCGAAACTGGCGCGTGAAGCCGAAATCGCTTATGCGACGCTCGCGCTTGTTACCGATTACGATTGCTGGCACGAAGAACACGATTCGGTTTCGGTCGAAATGGTCATCGGTTACTTGCAGAAAAACGTCCGCAACGCGCAGTTGGTTTTGAAAGAAGCCGTAAAGCGTGTGAACGAAAAGTCCACACCGAATCCGTTTGAAGGCGCGACAAAAAATGCGATCTTTACGCAGCCCGAACATTGGAATAAGGAAACGGCGAAAAATCTGGATGCAATTATCGGGAAATATAATCTTAACCGATAATATAATCTGCAAATTTAAATCTGTAAAAAAAAGGTTTTATAATGTCGCCGAACGACATTATAAAACCTTTTTTATTCGCTGGTTTTAACAGGAAAATTCTGTCAAACTTTTAATTCAAACTGAAAGCATCTTCCGGTTTAACAACAATTTCACCGTCTTCGGCATCAATTTTAAATTTCGTCGCGGTTTTCCACGCACTCGTGATCGGGAGTTTAACTTTCTGATCAATCGTGCGTTTTAAGAAACGCGCTCCGTATGACGGGCTAAAACCTTTTTCCGTCAACAGATCGAGAGCCGCGTCGGTCGTTTCAATAAACTTTCCGCTGCGTTCCATCTGCTTTTTGATTTTGCCGAGATAGATTTGAGCAATTTGTTTCACCTCGTCCATCACGAGCGGCGAAAACACGACGATCTCGTCAATTCGATTACGGAATTCCGGCGAAAAACGATTTTCGGCGGCTTTCATCACGTCGCCTTTTATCGCTTTCATATCGCCGAGCGACTTCATACCGAAACCGAGCGGTTTCTCGTATTTTTTGAAACTTTCCGAACCGAGATTCGATGTCATAATAACGATTGCGTCCGAAAGATAAACCTTCTTTCCGCGTCCGTCGGTCAACCAGCCTTCGTCGAATGCCTGCAAAAAGATATTCATCAAATACGGATTGGCTTTTTCGACTTCATCGAGCAGAAGAACCGTATAAGGATTTTCCCGTAATTGTTCGGTCAAAATCCCGCCGCGTTCACTGCCGACGATTCCGCGCGGCATTCCGATAAGTTTCTCGATGCCGACCGTGCCTTCACCGTATTCGCTCATATCAATGCGAACCATTTTCTCTTCGTCGCCGAACATAAATTCGGCAACCGCTTTTGCAAGTTCGGTTTTTCCAACGCCCGTCGGTCCGAGGAAAAGCAGAACGCCGTCGGGCGCGTAATGATTTTCTTTGAGCGGACCTTTGTTCAAGCGAAGTCTTTCCGCAACCGCTTTGACCGCGTTTTTCTGACCGATCACACGTTTTGCCAAATCTTCTTCCATCAAAGAAAAACGATCCGACGTATCGCGGTAGATCATATCTTTCGGTATGCGCGATTCCTGCGAAATAACGTCAATGATATGTTCCGGCTTAACGATCATCGAAGAAGGTTCGTTGATCTCGACCTTGACCGAAGCCGTGTCGAGCCAACCGATCGCTTTGTCCGGCAGATGCAGATTGCGAATATATTTCGGCGACATTTCAAGAGCCATATTTATGGTTTCGTCCTGAATTTTAACCGAATAATTTTTCTCCAGACGCGGACGCAGACCGAACAGAATTTCTCTGGTTTCATCAATCGTCGGTTCGGCGACTTTAACCATTCTGAAACGTCTCGCCAACGCTTCGTCTTCGCCGATATATTCTTTATATTCGGTGATCGTCGTCGCGCCGATGATTCTCAGTTCGCCGCGTGCAAGCGCAGATTTGAACATATTTCCGGCATCTGAAGTCGTTCCCATCGCCGAACCCGCGCCGATTATCGTATGCGCTTCGTCAATGAAAAGAATGATGTCGGTTTTTTCTTTAACCTCGTCAATAATTCCCTTGATGCGTTCTTCGAACATTCCGCGAAGCATCGTTCCGGCGACCAGTCCGCCCATCTGCAACTGCACGATGTGCGAATTTCGCAGACGTTCGGGAACTTTGTCCGGTTCGAGTTCGATCATTCTTGCAAGACCTTCGACGACCGCCGTTTTTCCGACTCCCGGTTCGCCGACGAGCATCGGTGAATTCGAGCGTTCGCGGTGCGACAAAATTTCCATCATCTGATGAATTTCTTTGTCGCGTCCGATCGTCGGCGATAATTTATCCTGATGCGCGAGTTTGTTCAAAGAAACTCCAAAATGCCGCAAAAACGAGGGCAATTCGTATTTCTTGCGAACTCTTTCGGCTTCTTTTTCACGACGGCGAATCCGCGTTCTGGCGGTTTGCGCCACGTCGTCGGGCGGCACTCCCAAATTACGCAAAACTTCATTCAATAAACTGCGTTCGTCGTTTGAAAGAACGTAAAAAATGTCGCTCGCTTCGATCACGCGGCGACCTTGAGCGCGTGCGCGTTCCATCGCTCTTTTAAATAAATCAGTAGTTTCGCTGGCGATGCGGAAACCTCTGCCCGTATGCTGAGTGGCGGCTTCGATTCGCCGCTCGATCAGCATTTTTACCGTGCGCGGGTCAATAGATAGATCGCGCATCGTTTCGTCGAAAAGCTCCGGCTCTTCGACAGTCAAAGCGTTTAAGATATGTCCGATAGTTATATAATTCTGGTCGCGCCGCTTGGATTCATCCAACGCCTGCTCCAAAACTCTCTGTCCGCTTTCGCTGAACTTATCTTTATATCTGTCAATATCTGCCATATAATTCCTCTTATTTTTAAAACCAAACCTTTGATGTATGAGATTTAGATTCTTTTGCCCTTAAATATAATAACATTTGAAAATGTTTTGCGGAAAAAAAATTTACGCAGTTTTTTACTCCTATTTCCAAATAAATTTTCAATCTTCGTTTTCCTCTTCTTCCTCAGGCAAAAGTTCAACGCGGTCGTAAATTTCTTCCAAACTCAATTCACAATCAATAGTTTCAATTCGCAGAATATCTGAAAGCTGATTTAAACTTTTATAAATCCAACTTCCGTCGGTGTGCTTCGTGAAATGCTCGACGAAACAACGGTCTTGCGAAACCAAAATATAATCGGTGAGCGTTGCGTTTCCCATTCGATAACGCAAAAATTTCGTTGTCCGGTCGTAATCGGCGGTCGAAGGCGACAAAACTTCAAAAACCACTTTCGGATTCGTCAAAACATCTTTTTTCCGGTCGTGAAACTGCGGTTCTCCGCAAACGATCGTCAGATCGGGATAAGAAAAAAGACTCGCCGTCGAAGTCCGAACTTTCATATTCGGCGACAACGCTTCGCAGTTTGTTCTTTTTAATTTATTTCCGACTTCACGCGCCAAGTTCATACAAACGCGGCTGTGCGAAAGACTTTCGCCAGCCATCGCGTAGATTTCGCTGTCGAGAAATTCGTGGCGCGAATCGCTCTCACGCTCGAATTCCAGATATTCTTCGGGCGTGTAAATCTTTCGAGTTTTGAGTTTTGCCAAACCCATAATTTTCTATCCGGCGTTTTTCGCCAACGCTTTGCCGACCTGAACACGCGCCGGACGCAGTAATCTGTCGCCCAATTTATAACCGCGCGAAAATTCACCGACGACTTTGCCGTCATTTTCCGGCTCGGCTTCCACCATATCAACGGCTTCGTGAAATTCGGGATTAAAATCCGCGCCGACCGACGGAACGGCTTCGACACCGACGCTCAACAACGCCTGTTCAAACGAACGCGCCGTGCCTTTTACGCCGTCGAATAAATTATCCGCCGATGTATTTTGCTCGCCCGCCTGAATTGCCAGATTCAAATTATCCAAAACCGGAAGAAGCGTCAATAAAAAGTTGAATTGCCCTTGTTTTGCCCGATCTTCGAGAGTTTTCTGCATACGCGCCCGCATTCCCTGCGTTTCGCGTTCCATTTCGTTTTTTACCTCGTTAAATTTTTTCTGCACACCGACGAGTTTCGCTTCCGCCGCTTCGCGTCTGAGAGTTTCTTCGCCGAGTCTGTTTTCGAGTTCGATCTCGCGCGCGGATTTTACGTCTTTCGGCGTTTTGGCTTCTTCAAATTTCATATCTTCGCCGTCCTCGAATTCTTCATTTTTGTTTTCAGAATTCATCTCTTCAACTTCACCGTCAATAATTTCTTCGTTTTCAAATTCTTGTTCGTTCATCTTTTTTTTACTAAACCAGCTCATAAATTTTGATAAATGCTTTGCCGTATTTAAGTTTAGCAAACCATCTATCGTTTGGGAAAAATTAACCGCAGAGTTGACAAATTCCGCCGCGAGTTCGGCATATTTCTTTACTTTCTCTTCGTATTTGTTTTTCTGCGGCAATTTTTCCCTACGCCGTCGCCGTCGAAACTTCCGACGCGAATTTCATCGCGCCGTTTTCAGCCGTAACTTTTATCGTGTCGCCGCTTCCGACTTCACCGTTCAAAAGTTTGACGGCGAGCGGATTTTGAATCAGCGTCTGAATCGCACGTTTCAAAGGTCTCGCGCCGAATGTCGGATCGTAACCTTCTTCGACGAGCAGTGCTTTCGCCGAATCTTCCAAAACAATTTGGATTCCTCTATCGGACAAATTCTTACGCAACTTCGCAAGCTGCACGTCAATGATCTGCGCGATCTCTTCACGTTTTAATTGCGTAAACACGACAATATCATCAATCCGATTCAAAAATTCCGGTTTGAAATGACTCCTCAAAACGCCGAGAATCATATCTTTCAAAGGCGTGTCAACCAACTCCGACGATTGAATTTCGCGCGAACCCAGATTCGATGTCATTATCAAAACCGTGTTTTTGAAATCCACGACGCGACCTTTAGAATCGGTCAAACGCCCGTCGTCCAAAATCTGCAAAAGAATATTAAAAACGTCCGGGTGCGCTTTTTCAATTTCATCGAAAAGCACGACCGAATAAGGTCTGCGGCGCACGGCTTCGGTCAATTGACCGCCTTCGTCATAACCGACATATCCCGGCGGCGCACCGATCATCCGTGCGACGGCGTGTTTTTCCATATATTCCGACATATCGAGCCGCACCATCGCGCGTTCGTCGTCGAACATAAATTCCGCCAGAGCCTTCGCCGTTTCAGTTTTTCCAACGCCCGTCGGACCTAAAAAGATGAACGAACCAATCGGACGATTCGGGTCTTGAAGTCCGGCACGGGCGCGTCGAACCGCATTGGCGACGGCATTTAAGCCTTCGTCCTGACCGATTACACGTTTACGCAAATTCTCTTCCATCTTGACGAGCTTCTGCATCTCGCCTTCGAGCATCTTGGAAACCGGAACGCCCGTCCATTTGGCGACGACTTCCGCGACATCTTCTTCGTCAACTTCTTCTTTTAGGAAAACGCCTTCTTTTTGCAAATCGGCAAGTCTGTCCTGTTCGCTCGTCAACTGTTTTTCGAGTTCGGGAATTTTCCCGTATTGCAGTTTCGCCGCACTTTCCAGATCGCCGCGTTGACGCGCTTGTTCGAGTTCGAGTTTCGCCTGCTCCAACTGCTCTTTCCCGCCGCGCATCTTCTCGATCTCGTCTTTTTCCGACTGCCATTTCGCCTTCATTCCGCCGGATTTTTCTTTCAGATCGGCGATGCGTTTTTCGATGTCTTCAAGTCTATCCTTCGATTTCGCGTCGGTTTCGCGCTGTAACGCTTGTTTTTCAATTTCAAGCTGTAAGATTTCGCGCTCCAAAACATCAATCTCGACCGGAAGCGAATCAATTTCGATTCGCAGCTTCGACGCGGCTTCATCAATCAGATCAATTGCTTTGTCCGGCAAAAATCTGTCGGTTATATAACGATTTGAAAGCGTCGCCGCCGCGACAATCGCCGCATCGGTAATGCGAACGCCGTGATGAACTTCGTATTTTTCCTTTAAACCGCGCAAGATCGAAATCGTATCTTCGACATTCGGTTCATCAACATAGACATTTTGAAAACGCCGTTGCAGAGCCTTGTCTTTCTCGATATATTTCTGATATTCGCTCAAAGTCGTGGCACCGACACAACGCAAAATCCCGCGCGCCAAAGCCGGTTTCAGCATATTCGACGCATCAATCGCGCCCTCACTTGCGCCCGCGCCGACCAATGTGTGAAGTTCGTCAATAAATAAAATTATCTGCCCGTCCGATTTTTCGATCTCTTTCAAAACCGCTTTCAGACGGTCTTCAAATTCGCCGCGATATTTTGCGCCCGCGAGCATCGCGCCCAAATCTAACCCGACGAGTCTTTTATTTTTGATCGTATCCGGCACATCGCCCGAAACAATTCTCTGCGCCAAACCTTCGACGATCGCCGTTTTTCCAACGCCCGGTTCGCCGAGCAAAACCGGATTATTTTTCGTCCGACGCGAAAGCACTTGAATCGTCCGGCGAATTTCATCATCGCGCCCGATCACCGGATCGAGTTTTCCTTTTCGCGCACGTTCGGTCAGATCAATCGCATATTTTTCCAACGCCTGAAAATTCTCTTCCGCGTTTTGATCGGTAATTTTAGCACCGCCGCGCATATCGGCGATCACTTTTTCTAAATCTTCTTTCGTGATTCCGTTCGAGCGCAAAATCCGTCCCGCGTCGCCTTCTTTTTCAGCGGCAATCGCCAGCAAAAGATGCTCCGTCGAAATATATTCGTCCGACATTTTCTCGGCTTCTTTCTGTGCTTCCTGAAAAATCGTGTTAATGCGCGAAGAAAAATACTGCTGACCGCCGGAAACTTGCGGAAATTTTGCAATCGCCGCCGTAACTTCATCTAAAATTTGCTCGGAACGCGCGCCGATCTTTCCAAGAATCGGGCGCAACGTTCCCTCTTTTTGTTCGAGCATCGAAGCCAGAAGATGCTCTGGTTCGACCTGTTGATTTTGATTTTTCTCGGCGACTCCGATCGCTTCCTGAATCGCTTCCTGTCCGCGAATTGTATATCTGTCAAATCTCATAATAAAAAAATCAAACTAATTTCATTGCTTAGTCTTTAACCATAATAAAACTTGAGTGTCTTATTGTCAAGTCTCTCGAAAAATTATTTTATCGTGTTTTGAGATGACACTTAAGGCTTTTATCAGTTATATTTAATAGCGAACTCGTCCTAAACTTTTAAAAATGAAAATCTATCGTGAAATTCTATCGCCAATAGTTGCCGTAGTTGTGGCATTCATCATCGGCGGAATCATCGTTTTACTGATCGGCGACAATCCGTTTACGACCTTTAGTTTATTGATCGGCAACTCTTTCGGCTCGCTGAAAGATGTCGGTTATATGCTCTTTTACGCCACGCCTCTGATATTCACGGGTTTGGCAGTCGCGGTCGCTTTTCGCTGCGGACTTTTAAACATCGGCGCGGAAGGTCAGCTTTATGTCGCATCATTTGCGACGGCGTGGGTCGGCATCAAATTCGGTGGCACAATTGTTAATGTTTTCGGTGAAAATGTCGATTATTCGTGGATGTCTTTGCCGTCATTTTTGCTGATTCCATTGTGTATTTTAACGGCGATGGTCGCGGGAGGAATTTGGGCGGCGATTCCGGGATTTTTAAAAGCCAAATTCGGTTCGAGCGAAGTCATCAACACGATTATGCTCAACTTCGTCGCGCTTGGTTTGGTCAGTTATTTTACGCAATATCACTTTAAGCAAGCAGGCGATCCGATCTTGCAAACTGTTCCCATCGGCGAAGCAGCGCATATTCCGCGCATCAGTCAATTTATTCCGGGAATGCCGGAATTTGTGCCTTTAAGCATCGCATTCGTGATCGCAATTATAATGTGCGTTCTGGTTTATATCTTTTTGTGGAAAACGAAATGGGGGTATGAACTTCGTGCGGTCGGCGAAAATCCTGCGGCGGCGGAATACGGCGGAATTTCGGCGAATAAACAAATAATCATCGCCATGACGATCTCCGGCGCGCTTGCCGGAATGGTCGCCGTCGGCGAAGTTCTCGGTTATCGTTATCGCTATTACGACGGTTTTTCGGCAGGTTGGGGATTTTGGGGAATTGCAGTCGCGCTTTTGGGTAGAAATCACCCGTTTGGAATCGTCATCGCAGCGATATTTTTCGCAATTTTGCAGCGCGGCGGAATTTTCGTTGATGCTTTTACAGAATACGTTTCAAAAGATTTAGTCGAAGTTTTACAGGCGATTATTATTCTTCTTGTTGCGAGTTTGCAGAAATATACCAAGTGATTTGATTGTGTGTTATCAAATATCAAAACTCGGAGCAATCATAAGTTCGCAGAAACTAAATAATTTCACAGATTATTTTAAACCTTATCGCGCCATTTAATTACTTCATTACGCAAGATCGGATTCTGCTGAAAACTTCCCGTGTGACCTTGTGCGGCGGTGGCGCGTTGAATATGCCAGTAAGAAAGTCCGAGTTTACCGATTGCCCGCATATAATTACTACGCGCACGAAATTTCCCGCTAAATAAACTTCCCAACAACCAAAATGAACTTTTAAATGCCGAGGTCGCAACTCTGAGATGTTCTTCGGGAATAATTCCGCGCACTACATCAATAGCCAGCATATCTTTGAGAATCCTGTTTTGCCGCCGCATTATATAAATTAGAAAAATAACGAATATTATAAAAAGCGGAACCTCCAAAACGCCGTAACCGACTAAAAAAGAACACAATCCGGGGTCGTTTCCTAAACCGATAACCCGACAACTGCCGAGCAGATCAAGTTTCGACAAAATAACCATCAGAACAATTCCCAACGCATTCCAGATCATATGCAGACCGACCGCAGCGATATAACCGACAAACGGCATAATGATTTTTATAAATTTATTATGTGATTCGCGGGAAATTCCACAGCCGATTCCGGTCATCGAGGTAAAAACTACGTGAGCAAAAGGCGATAAAATGCCGCGCAAACCGAAAAGTAACAACAAATCGCTTAAACCGCCTTCGTTGAAACCGCGCCCGTAATAAAGCACATTTTCGACGGTTGCAAAACCGAGTGCGATTACTCCGGCAAAGACGATTCCGTCGAGAATATCATCAAAATAACGGCGAAAAAAAATCAATAAAATCAAAACCCCGATGCCTTTTGAAGATTCCTCGAAAATCGGCGCGGAGATAACTGCGCTTGCTAAATTCCCCACCGCCGGATGAATGATTACCGCCACACCGACACCAATTGCAGTGTTTATAACAATCGAAACAATAACCGAAACGAGTGCGCCCCAAGCAAAAGCCAGCGACAACAGCCAGAGAGGTTCAGGATCATAACGGTCGAGAAAAATCAGCGGCAGGATATAAATCAATGCCGGAACGAAAGCGACGATTGCGGCTAAAATTGCCGTTCCGATTCCGATGCTGGCAAATAAAATCAGCATTACAACCAAAGACAAAAAGACAATCCCGAAAATAGTTATCGCAATTCCGATATATTTTCCGGTTTGACTTTTAGGAGCGACTTGCTGTGCATCATAATTTCCGAGTCCGAAACTCGAAACAGAATTTCTGAACGAAGGTTTGTTATGTTGAACATTTGGCAGTAATAAAGTTGACGATTTAGCGTCTCTCCGTTGAATTTCTTCCGGCGACGATTGAACTGCAGCAGTCACCGGAAAACTTGCAAAATTCTTTTCTATGACGACATTTGCAGTGATACCGTTTTTACCGAATGTTATTTCATCGGCGTGGTTTAATTTTACCGATTCAATCCGCTGATCGTTTAGAAAAGTTCCGTTCGTGCTTCGATTATCAATTAGATAAAATCCGTCGTTTCTCGATTCGATAAAAGCGTGTTGTTTGGAAGCAATTTTTTCATTGAGAGGATCGAATCTGATGCTCGAATTTGCGCTGCGCCCGATTGACAACGCACCTTCGGACAAATCGAAAATCTGTCCGCTCAAACTTCCGCTTGTTATGGTCAGTAATAATCGCATACTGAAATAATAAAAATAAAATACCCAAAGTCAAACGTGCAATTGACTTTGGGTATTTTCGATTGATAAATATAATTTGTGAAAAATAAAAAACTCTTTGTTGCTCAATTTATTTTACAAGTTCATTGTTGGACATAAGAATTTTATCAAGATGATTTTGTTTGACTTAAAACATAAAATGTCCTTTTAGTGGATTTTTTCGCTTAAATTAGTTTTAATTAAAGATTCACTTTCTCTGATAATTTCAACCTCGCGGACGCAAGAATTTATTATGTCGGACTTGCTCAAAAGACGTTTGACCGTGAATAAAAAATCACTCAAATTGTCGGGTTTTATCAGATATTCGTTTGCCCCGGATTTAATTGCCGTTTCGCGTTCAATTTTCTGAGCCATCGCTGTATAAAACATAATCGGCGAATCCGAATACATCTCACGAATTTTGCGGCAAACTTCGATTCCCGTGCCATCCGGCAGCACATAATCAAGAATATATAGATCGAATTTAATATGTCCTATTAAAATTAAAGCTTCCCGAATTGTTGAAACCAAAGTTATCTTAAAATTTCCCTCGGCGTATTCAAACATTAATTCCATCAACTCAAACCAATCTTTATCAACTTCTAAGCATAAAATATAAGCAGCGGGTAAAGTCATATTTTTTGTTTTTCATTAAAAATGTTTCCTGTTCTTCATATCCCAATGATTTAATTAAAAATATTGGTTTTCCATTTCAGATTATCAATAATTTAACAAGTTAAATTTCGCAGTTCTGTCTGATTGATAACAGACTGAATCTTTTTAAAACTTTAAATTATTATTAAGCTTTTGAAGAAAAATAAGTGTCTTGCCCGTAAATTATATTGCCAAGTAACGCACTTTTTTTACTAAATTTTCAATTGTGGCTTTTAAGCAGATCAAGGGGAAAGGGATGTGTTTCGGTGCATCCCTTAATTCGATTGAGGCATATTTTCAACGCCGGAACTCTAATTTTTAATGTAAATTTACACAAAAATTAGCCGCCTATGATGTTAATTTTATTTTTGTTTTATTACACCAAACTGCTGATCGGCATAGCACTCGGTTTTCACGAAACGGCTAATCCGATAAATATCAAATGGCGTTGGAACTTCTGGCAGCATAAATACAAATGGCGGCGTAAATAACCAATTTGCAATCAAAAATTTGTAAAGAAAATGCGAAAAAAAAATAATGTTAAAACATTACCGACGTCTGAATTCTAAATCTTTGGCAATCCTCTCGAGAATCGCCAATTATGACAAATCAGCCATCGAAATGTGCATTGCCACGTACGGAAATTTAGTTTGGAACTTAGCAAAAAAACATACTTCTTCTTTACCCGAAGCCGAAACTGCTACGTTGGAAATATTTCAGGATATTTGGAAGTTCCTCGAAAATTATGACCCGGCAAAATTTGAAGAAACCACTTTCATTTTCCTAATTGCCCGCCGAAGACTTTTAAAACGCCGCGGGCATTCCATCGCTTTTTTATGAAAAAATTCTCAACGCTTCGCTTTTTTTGGTAAAATTGTAAAATATTCAGTCAAAATAATTGAATAAAATCATCCCGTAAAATTTAAAGCAAATAAGCCGGTTCACTCATCGTTGAAAATTTCTTTCAACTATTCAGAACCGGCTAATAATATTTTATCTCTAAAGTTCGAGTAAATTCTTCTGAAATAACTACTAAGGATTAACCGAAGTCTGTGTCGGAATATCGCCACGCTGCCCGTAAATTCGTCCGGCAAAAGCATTATTTGAACTGTTTAAACGATACCAGGCGTTATTTGATGCACGAAAAACAGCGATGTCGGTTTTTCCGTCGCCGTCATAATCCGCCGGAATCGGGATGTCATCACCCAAACCGAATTGAGTTGCGGTGAATGAATTATTCGAGGAATTCAAGCGATACCAATAACCTTGCGATGGACGAAAAACCGTAATGTCGGTTTTTCCGTCACCGTCAAAATCCCCGACAAGCGGTTTATCTTCTGCGGCTCCGAAAGTAACGTAAAGCGGTTGATTTGTCGTGCTTCGCAAAATATACCAAGTTCCGGTACTTGGTCGAAAGACGGTCGCATCGGCGCGGTCGTCACCGTCAAAATCGCCGATAAACGCTTTATCTGTTGATACGCCCCATTGAAAAGCCTTGAAGCCTTTCATTGTCTGCATTATAAACCAATATCCGTTTGAAGGACGGAAAATTCCAAAATCGGCTTTGCCGTCGCCGTCAAAATCACCTGCTAAGGGAACATCGCCGTTTTGCCCGAAAGTCGCCGCCATAAAACCGTTTGTGCTTCCGAGAATATACCAGTTTCCTTCCGACGGTCGAAAAACGGCGATGTCGGATTTACCGTCGCCGTCGTAATCGGCGGTGACTAATTTGTCGTTCGGCGCACCGAAAGCAGTCGTGCCGTATGAAGAATCAGCAGATTTTTCGATTGACCAAAATCCGTCTTTCGGCGTATAAACCGAAAAATCCGTTTTACCGTCGCCATCAAAATCTGAGACAAGATTCTTACGCGGCGCACTGAAATCGCTGACATCCAAAACATACAGCCCGCCTGCCAAATCGCCCGCTAAAACTTTATCTTCACCTAAAAACGGAAAAACCGCCCAATTTCCATCGTAAGTGTTCGGCAAAGCACTCTGTAAATTTTCACTGCCGCAAATTAAATCCCAGGGTTCGTCAACCAAACTTTCCTTTGCTTCCCGGCTTTGAAACGCTGCCGGAAAGGTATCATATTGTCCCAGATACTTCGGATTTGCTTCATTGGAAATATCGAAAACCTGCACACCTGCCTGATACCAGGAAATATAAAGTTTATTTCCCATTACGACCGGATTATGCGGCGAAACTGCATTCAATCCCAAATCAGCCATCCCGATTCGATTTACCAAAAGCGGTGCCGCCGGATCGGTAATATTGTAAACCCGTAAATCGGCGTTTCCTGTATTAGTTTCACGGCAGCTGTAAAGAAAATTTCCGTCTTCGCTCGTCCAACTGCTGTGCATACTGTTTCCGGCGGTTACATTTGCCGAAGAATCTTCAATATAACCGAGCAAAGTCGGTGCTTGAGTTTCAATATTGGAAATATCGTAAATTTCCGTTCTGCCGCGTGCCGTCGGAGTTCCCCAACCCGATGTAAACATACGATTTCCGCGAATGTGCATTGCGTGAACCCAACGCGGATCGGTCGGAACAATGTCGCGGATAAAAACCGGATTTGCCGGATTGCTGATATTGATGACCTTCAGCGTTTTAACCGACAAACCGTTGTAGTTTTCAATCAGATGATTTCCGTCAATGACCATCTCGTGAATCGAACTGAATCCGTTGCCGTTTGAAGGACTGACAATTCCTAAAAGCACCGGATTATAAGGGTTGCTCAAATCAACGATATGAACACCGCCGCCGTTTCCGCTGCCGAAATATCCGCGATTCCCGATAACGACGGCTTCGAGAAATTGTTGATTATTTCCCGGATTATATTGCGAAGCCAGGACAGGCGCGTCGGGATTTGAAATATCGTAAATAAATGCGCCGCGACAAAGGTAAGTTCCCTGCACGGCGATATTTCCGTCTGCGTAAATATCGGCGAACTTCAATTGTTGATTAGAAGCCGCACAAGCCGGATTTATTTGAGCGCGTAGCCGAACTTTCTGCGCGTTTGCTGTTATGCCGAATGATAATAAAAAGGCGAACAATCCGAATAGTGAAAATAGTAATTTATTATGATTATTTCTGAAATGATTCATTTTAATTTTTGCAAATTTCTTTTAAAAAAAGGATTTTATTATTTTTTACAACTAAAACTCAAGCGAAAATCAATCCGTACAAGAAATTATTGCAATCTTTGTGATTAAAATTGCCTTATTAGTTGCTTGATTTTAACGAAAAAAGAATTAAATTTTGAAATTTTGCTTTCTAAGAAGCGGCTTGCGAGGCTTCGCGCATCACGAGATCGAAAGTTCCGGGCGCGACTTTTTTAAAGCGGCGGTTGCGGTTAAGCGAAACTGCAATCGAAATTGTCGGATTATTTCCTTTGAATTCAAAACCGCCTTGAACCAACAGCGTATAAAGTTCATTGACGTGCAAAGGTTCATCAGCTTCGAGCAAAAGCAGCCGACAGGATTGTGTAATCGTGCGGTCGGCAAAACGGTGTGTCAGAGGTTCGATTTTTTGGTTAATCGGTGATTGATTGCGATGCTTATTGATATAAGCAACCGATGAATTATCGTTGTATTTATCTTCTCGATAATTGTCTTCCCGGTGATCATTGTTGTAATTATCACCGTTATAATTATCGGGATTATTACGGTTATTTCTGTAATTTTGCGGAGAATTATTTTGATTTCCGTAATCGTTCGGATGATTATTTTGCTGACTTCGCGGCGTTACGCGAGGCGGTCTTCTGGTCGCCGCAGGAACTTCGTAATCTTCGTCAACGTGAAACCGCTTTCCTAAATTCCAAGGTTGTTTTCCGGAACGAACCGTCGCCAAAAGCGAATAAATTGCGGCTTCGGTCTGCTCCGCGCTGTTTTCCAACGCTTCTATTTCCTGACGCAGACGCTGTGCTTCATCTTCGACTTCATTAAGCCGCGCGACCAGACGATTTTGTGCATTGCGCGTCTGACGCAAACTTTTATCAAGCGTCGAAATCAGATTTTCATCCATAATAGAATTTTGTGTGAAATTTATTGACTGAAATTTACTTTACAAACTATTTATTGCGTTCGATCATAAAGCCCGGAATCGCTTCCATTGTTAAACGATACTCTGTTTCATTTAAAGTTGCAAGATTTTTTTCGGCTTTTTCGGCAAATTGATAAGCCCGGCGACGAGTTTCTTCCAATGTTCCGTGAACTTTCAAACGTTTCAAAATGCTGTCGCGTGAGACATTTTCATAATCTCCGTCAAACATCACTTTTTCCAATTCTTTTCTTACCGTTTCGTCTTTTTCAACTAATAAAATGAGCGGCAAGGTCAACTTTCCTTCGATTAAATCCGCGCCTGCCGCTTTTCCTAAGACTTCTTCATCGGCAGTAAAATCAAGCACATCGTCAGCGAGTTGAAACGCTGTTCCGAGATTCATTCCGTAATCTCTTAACGCATATTGTTTTTCCTTACTCGCATTTCCCAAGATCGCGCCGATCTCGCAGCAAGCCGAAAAAAGATACGCGGTTTTTCTCTGCAAAATATCGAAATATTCTGTCTGTGAAATTAAAGAATTGCCGAGCGTCGTCAGTTGAATCAATTCGCCTTCGGTCATTTTTCGCGTCAATCGCGTCAGAATATCGAGAATTTCCAAACTGCGTTCCTTCAGCGAAGTTTCAAACGCCGACATATAAAGCCAATCGCCCATTAAAACCGAAGCCTGATTTCCGAAACGCGCATTCACGGAAGTCCGGTTTCTGCGCGTGTCGGCGTTGTCAATTATGTCGTCGTGAACGAGCGTCGCCGTGTGAAGCATTTCCATCACGGTCGCCAGACGAATCACATTTTCAGCCGAAGCGTTTCCGCCGACCGCATAATTCGCCAATATCAACAACGCCGGACGAACACGCTTTCCGCCCGACGCACGCAGATAATCACCGAGATAATTTATTACCTGAATATTTGACGAAGCCTGCCGCTCGAATTCTTTTTCGACGAGCGCGAGTTCGTTTTTAATTAAATTGAAAGTTTTCCGAGCCGCGATCTGCGGATTTAATTTATCTTTAAGTAGCGCAAATGTCTGCATTCTATTTAATAATTGTTCGGCTGTAGATTTGAATTCTCTGTGCAAATCCGGGAAAAAGTTCAACTGTCGGTTTATCAAAAATTTCTTTTAATCCCGATTTAAAACTCGTGTTGTCAACCGAAACTAAAATCACCGAATCACTGTTTATTCCGAGAAGCGCATAACTTTGCTTGTAAACTTTCGGCACTGTCGTTTCTTTTTGCCCTTCAAAATCAATAATCTTAGCGTTTTTCGCCAAGCCGTTAAAAAGTATGAAATCGGTCGTAAAAATCTCGCTCAAATCTTTTGCCGGCAAGAGATTGCTTTTTCTGTTAGCCAATCCTTTCATCTTGTTTTGTTTGATTAAAAAATTCATTCCGACCAAAACATCGTCAACAAACGTAAATTCGATTGAGCCGTAATCTCCGATCTTTTTATAAGTAATCGTGCGTGTTTTCTTACTTTTTTCAAACTCGGTTACATCTTTCAATGCCGAACGTTCAGGAGAATTAAGTTGATTCTTTTTCGGTTTACCGAGAGAATTTATGATTTTTTCCGGTGTTGTGAAATCGAGTTTGAAATCTCTCCAGGAATTTCCCGTCGGAAGATCGTTCAACTTGCTCTGCGCCCGAATGGAAATTACCGAAAACAAAATCAATCCGCTGACGAGAAACAAGCTGAATAAATTTTTATACTGATTTTTTTTCATCTGAGTAAATCTGTAAAGTCCAAATTAATTGCTTCGATAATTATCAAATGTCATATCTATTCCGAAATCTTTCGACTTTAGTTGAGAAATTACATCTTGTAAAATATCGCGGTCTTTACCCGAAACTCTGACTGAATCACCTTGAATCGAAACCTGCACCTTCAACTTTGCATCTTTGATATACTTGACGATTTCCTTAGCTTTCTCAGTCGGAATTCCCTGCTGAATTTTCGCCACTTGACGAACAGTTCCGCCCGCTGAAGGTTCCACTTTTTGATAATCCAAAGCCTTTAACGAAATTCCGCGTTTAACGAGTTTCGATTGCAGAACATCGTTCATATTCCGAAGTTTCGTTTCGTCTTCGGCTGATAAGATTAAATCGTTGTCGAACAAATCAACCAAAGATTTACTGCCTTTAAAATCGAATCTTTGAGAAATTTCTTTGCGCGTTTGGTTGATCGCGTTGGTAACTTCCGCGTAATCTGTTTTTGAAACTATGTCGAATGAATTTTCTTTTGCCATTATTTTTATTTTTCCTCTTTGCAAGAATAGCACCAAACAAAACCGTGTCAAAACAGTTTATTTTTTAACATTTTGAGTTTATTTGGCGTTTTAATTTCGATTTACAATTTTAAAGATTAAACATTCAAGATTGAAATAATTTTTATTCTCACAGATTTAATCATTTTGTTATGTTTTAGAAACAATAAAATTCCAAGATATTTATTGACCTGAAATTCAAGGTTTTTACGCATTATTAATATGAACCGAAATTCCCTGAAAATAAAATCGGTATAAATTGCCCGTGAAATTATCTATGAGAGAAGTTATAAGAAATCAGACAAAATTTAAATTCAGTAGAAAACATCTGTGTTATTACGGCTACTCAAGAACGCCCTGGTATCGCGTTTACTGTCCGCTATGCTGTAAAATAATAAAAAACAATCTTGTGGTTTTATCTTTGTTAGTCGGCGGAATAATTATCGTTTTAGCGTTCGGATTATTTCTCGATTAACTTAAACCGAAAAATTCCAGAAAATTTTCACTAGTTTTTGCGGCAAGAATCTCAAGTTCGACGCTGTAAAATTCAGCCAGAAACTTCGCCGTTTCGACAACTCTCGCCGGTTCATTTCTTTTCCCGCGAAACGGAACTGGCGTTAAATACGGACAATCCGTTTCGATCAGAAGTTTTTCCAACGGAACAACCCGCGCCGCATTACGCAGATTTTCGGCTTTTTTAAAAGTTACATTTCCCGCAAACGAGATCAAAAAACCAATTTTCATCAGATCTTCTGCCATCTGCGCCGTTCCGCCGAAACAGTGCATAATTCCGCCGCGAAAATCTGCGCCCGAACATTCCTCGCGCAAAACTTCGACCGTTTCATCATCAGCATCACGCGAATGAATAATTATCGGCAGATCCAATTCCTGCGCCTTTCGAATCTGTCTTCTAAAAACATCAAACTGCACTTCACGCGGCGAATGATCGTAATAAAAATCAAGCCCGATCTCGCCCCAAGCGATTACTTTTTCGCTCGAATTTATCAAATCAATCAGATTATTTTCCGCCGCGTCGTCATACAATTTCGCATCGTGAGGGTGAACGCCGACCGCCGCGAAAACATTTTCATAATTCCCCGCAACTTCGACCGCCCGCGCAATCTCGCCGTCGTGCGGATTTCCCGTCCCGATGTTGAGCATATATTTTACTCCCGCATCGTTCGCACGCCGCACGACTTTATCGCGGTCTTCATTAAATTGTTCGCCGTCAATGTGGCAATGTGAGTCTGTAAAAATCATTTGTGCGTTAATTCCGTCTGATGCTGTTCAGTAATTCTCACCAAAAATCGCAACGCTTCATTAACTGATTCCGAACTCGGAAATTTGTCTGCAATATCCGCATCAAGCACAACTGCTCTCTGAGTTCGATTATATTCTTCTGCAAAACGATTTGGTCGCGCTTTGGAATAATCGAATCTGTATTCCGATTTCATTTCATCATCTTCGTCAATATGTGGATTCTTCATAATCTTTACGTTCGATTTTAGTCGGTTTTCGCGCGGAAATAATTCTTATCTTCTTACCTTCGCGTTCAGTAAAATGGACGATCAACAAACGATTCATCTCCGAATAACCGATAATAAATTCGCGTATTTCATCGGCGGAATGCTCATCGTCAAAAAACATTTTAGCCGATAAATCTCCAAATACAGAACTTGCCTCATCAAAACTCACACCGTGTTTTTTCAAATTTGACTTGGCTTTTTCTATATTCCATTCAAATTCCATACATTTTCTTTGTCATATAGATTCAGTGTTCACGCATTCGATAACTCGCCGTAATTACCTAAGTTGTCAGCTTTAAATTTGGCAATGAGATTCTCAAAAATCATTTATCCAGAATCTGAAAAGAATCTATAAATTTCTTGCCAATCTCATCATAATCAATTTTAAGATTTTTTAATTTCTTTTCATTATCGGGAGTTACTCCAAAAAGTGCTTCATAAGAACGGCTTTCGTTGACAACCATCAAACTTTTAACTTTCCCGCCAACTTTTGGCTTAATTTCGTAATATTTAGAAATAAACCCGTTCGTCAAAAAGTTTTCTTTTTTATCAAAACTCTCGACTGCGCCAAACATAAATTTCAAATTACTTTCATTTGCCTCAAAATTTCGCTCAAAAGTATTTTCATCGAAATCATCTAAATGATTCTTGGATGAAATTAAAAACTTTATTCCACTAACTTCACAATCAAAATTATAAGTGTGAATCGGACGCGGTTTGTCCTGAAATGATTTAAAAGATTTCACAGGTTCACAAGGAAAACTTGCTTTCATTCCCGCTTCGGGGAATTCATACGTTTTCCATTGTAAATCTAAATCTTTCTTTTGCGCCTGGCAGGAAATTGTAAGAAAGACAAATATAAATAAAAGCAGTATTTGTTTCATAATTATTTCAAACGCGCCCCAATATCAACATTTTCGATAAACGTCGCCAACGCCGGTTTTTCGCCTTCGCCGCTTTCCAGACTTGCGGCGCAGATCATTCCCTGCGATTCGAGACCGCGCATTTTTCTCGGTTTCAGATTTGCCACGACGACGACTTTGCGACCGATGAGCGATTCGGGTTCGTAGTATTCCGCGAGACCGGCGAGAATCTGGCGCGGTTTTTCTTCGCCGAGATCGATTTCAAAACGCAGGAGCTTGTCGGCTTTCGGGATCGGTTCGCAGACTTTTACTTCGCCGACGATCAGTTCGACTTTCAGAAAATCGTCAATCGTGATGAAATTTTCTTCTTCCGCCGTTTCTTCCTTGATCGCATTCGCCGAATCAACTGCCGCCGGTGCGACCGTCGAATTTTCTACTATTTCTTTGTTTGTTTCTTCTGTATTATTTTCCATTTTCAAATTTACGTTTTCCATTATTTTGTTTTTATCGAGACGCGGAAAAACGCCTTTCGTTTCGCCGATCTCCGTTCCCGCTTGTAATTCTCCCCATTTCAAATCGGCGGGATTTATCTTTGAAACTTCGCCGTCCAGACCAATTTGCGAATAAATTTCCTGCGCCGATTCCGGCATTGTCGGCGACAAAAGAACGCACAGCCAACGAAGCGTTTCCGTCGCGCGGTATAAAACGGCGTTTAAAGTTTCCGCCTGATTTTCGTCTTTTATCAATTCCCACGGCTTCGCGTCGGAGATCATTTTATCAATCCGCGCAATGATATTCCACAAAGTTTCGAGCGCGGAACTGAATTCGTAATCGTCGAATTTCCGCACAAATTCATCTCGCGCCAACTCCAGAACCGACGCCAATTCCTGTTCGTCGCCTGCAATTCCGGCGCGTTTGGCGTAGATGAAATTCTGCTCGTGAATCGTGCCGTCGGGAATTTTCCCGTCGCGGTATTTGCGAATCATCGAAAGCGTGCGCGATGAAAGATTGCCCAAACCGCTTGCCAGATCGGCGTTGGCGCGTTCGATCAGATTTTCATACGAAAACTTTCCGTCTTGCCCGAAAGTCATCTCGCGCAGAAGAAAATAGCGCAGCGCGTCAGTTTGAAAATGTTCGTGCAGGATTTCCGGTTCGATCACATTGCCGAGCGTTTTGCCCATTTTGCGCCCGTTTCCGTCGAGCCACATTCCGTGCGCGAAAACCGTCTTCGGCAAATCCAAACCAGCCGCCATCAAAAATGAAAACCAGTAAACCGTGTGAAAACGCAAGATGTCTTTGCCGACAAAATGCGTGACGTTTTGCCAGTATTTTTCAAAACCGATGTGTTTCTGCTGTTCGTTGCCGTAACCGATCGCCGTGATGTAATTCGACAGCGCGTCAACCCAGACATACATTACGTGATTTTCGTCGTCCGGCACGGGAACGCCCCAACTGACGTTTTTCTTTTCGCGCGAAATGGACAAATCCTGCAAACCGCCTTTGATAAATGAAACGATCTCGTTGCGACGCGCTTCCGGTCGCACTAATTTTGTATTTTCGATCTTTTCGAGCAGGATTTCGTCATAATCAGACAGACGAAAAAAATAACTTTCTTCTTCAACGCGGTCGAGCGGTTTTTCGTGAATCAGACAACGCGGAATTTCTTCGCCGTCGCGAATCTCATACTCCGTTTCCGTCTTAAATTCGGCACACGCGGCGCAAAACCACGCTTCGTAAAAACCTTTGTAGATCGTCGAATTCCCTTTCGGCGTTTTATTTTTCGCCATTTCGCGCCAGAAATTTTGGACGGCTTCGTAATGAAATTCGTTCGTCGTCCGCATAAAAATGTCGTAACCGCCGTTTTCCGTATTCAGACCGAAATCGGCGAACATTTTCTTCATTTCGCCCGCGACAAAATCAACCTGTTCCTGCGGCGTGCGGTTTTCCTTCTCGGCGGCACGCTGAATATTTATCCCGTGTTCGTCCGTTCCAGTCAAAAAAAACGTCTTGAAACCGCGCTGTTTTTTATATCGCTGAACGATGTCCGCCACGGTCGTCGTGTAAAGATGTCCGAGATGCGGCAGAGAGTTCGCATAATAGATCGGCGTTGTAATGTAAAAAGTTTCCATAACAAAAATAAACCACAGATTATCACAAACTTTCGCCGATTCGACAATTATCAATCCGCGTTTATCCGTGTAAATCCGTGGTTAAATTATTTCTTAAATCAAACGGCAGGAAGGAAAAGTATTGCCCGCGAAATTATGCGAAAAAGCGCAAAAAAAGAAATAAAATTAAAACTAAAGGTTTTTTCTAAATTATCTTTTTATTTATTTCGCGTAATTTCGCGTTTATTAGCGGGCAAATATTCTTCGTTTTATTCCCGACAAAATCTATTTTCGATTCGGCTGGGCGTTCGCAAATTCGTCGCCGGAATTAAATGCCGGAAGTTTTTCGACGTTCGACGCGCGCAGACCGATTGCCATCGTAACTTCGAGCATCTGCACCATTCCGTCGTAAACCCAATCTTCGCGGAACTCGTCCGACGGCTGGTGATAATGATTTTTCCCGTAATCTTCGGAAAACTTCTTCGCCGCTTCCTTGCCGTTCCCGACATAATCACTGCCGCTGTGAATGCTCAACGCCGGAACTCCGGCTTTAGCGAACGGGAAATGATCGGAACGGAAAAACAAACCTTGTCCGGGGCTTCTGTCCGGCGAGAAATTCATATTTCGTTTCGCCAATTCTTCATTGACAAACATTCCGAGCGTCGAACGCTCCGCGCCGAGTGCGCCGTAGTCTTTTGTTTTCCCGAAAAAATTCCCGCCGTCAATGTTCAAATTCGCCGCCGTCTTATTTAACGGGAAAACGGGATTCTTCGCGTAGTATTCCGAACCTAAAAGACCTTGTTCTTCGGCAGTCGTAAACAAAAAAACCTGCGAGCGTTTCGGCTGCTGCGTTTTCGGCAGCTTCGTAAACGCTTCGGCAAGCGCGATAATCTGCGCCACGCCCGACGCATTATCGAGCGCGCCGTTATAGATCGCGTCGCCTTTCGCATCCGGTTTGCCGACTCCGATGTGATCCCAATGCGCCGAATAAACGACGTATTCGTTTTTCAGATTCGCGTCCGCGCCATCCCAGATTCCGACGACATTCTGCGAATCAACTCTCTGCAAATCGGCTTTTAAGTTAACGCTGATCTTAGTTTTCAGATCAACCGGCTCGAAATCGCGCGTCTCGGCTTTTTTCATCAATTCGTTCATTCCCTGACCGGTAAATTTGATAAATTCCATTATCGCGCGGTCGCGCATCCACGCTTTCATCTGCAAGAACGGCGTTTTGTCGCCGTCCTTCCGCGCAATGTCGAATCTTTCCGTTCCGCCGAACGAACTCTCGACGACGTTCCAACCGTAACCCGCAGATTTATCGGTATGAATCAAGATCACGCCCTTCGCGCCCTTCCGCGCCGCTTCTTCGTATTTGTAAGTCCAACGACCGTAATACGTCAGCGCGTCGCCGCCGAAAAGATTCGGCTCTTTCGCAGTCGCCGGCGGATCGTTGACCATTATCAGCAGAATTTTGTCTTTCCATTTTGAAGAATCTCCCTTGTAATCGTTCCATCTCTGTTCGGGCGCATCAATTCCGTAACCCATAAACACGAGATCGCCTTCGACATTGATATTATCGGTCTGCGCGTCCGTAAATCCGACGAAATCCTGCCCGAATTTAAAATCGAAAGTCTTATTATCCGATTTGCGCGAAACATTCAAAACCGTATTCTGATCCGGTTTCAAACCGACTAGCGAAACCGGCTGAAAATAACTCCCGTTATTTCCCGGCGCAATTCCCGCAAGTTCAAGGCGATGCGCGATATACTTCGCCGCCTGTTCGCCGCCGCGACTTCCCGGCGCGCGTCCTTCAAACGAATCGTCGGAGAGAAACTTTACTGTCGAACGCAAATCTTTTTCGCTGAAAAGATTTGTGTAATTTTGCGCCAAAACATTAAGTGCAAACAACAAAATTACTAACAGAGTTGTCGAAAATTTTATTTTCATAAAAAATTATCTCCATTTTAATCCACACGGATTTTTTAATTAAGGGCTTTGTGGAAAAAAAACCGGATAGATATTAAAAATCCGGCGATTTTCTCATCTACAAATAAAGATGATTCCACTTTGTTAAGTGTAAAAGAACAATTAGTTTTAGTCTATCGTCTAACAATATTGTCATTGTCTTGGAAGACAGCAAATTGTTGAAATTATTGACATTTTTTTAATCAATGATTTATAATTTAACTCATTGATTTGAAAATTTAACAATTTCAAAAAAGGTAATATTGGAAACAGAGGTTTGTAATGAATATCAAAAATGAAACTTTACTGCGTGTTTTTGAGGATACAAAAATTATTATGCCGCACCCGATTCGACCTCCTGATTTTACTAATCCATTTGGTTGGATCGGAGTGTATTGTCAACCGGATGTTATTGAAGCAATGCAAAAAGCATAGAGTCAATCGGGTAACGGAACTTCAGGAGTTGAAGCCGGATTTCGCCTAGATGGTTCACCGAAAAATTATACAATCGTCCCGAATGCTGTTACTAACCAATTAAAAAAACAAACACTGACAATTATTCCGGGTTTGACATTTGCCATCTTCCACGTTCATCCGAATAAAAGTTCAAAATTCCCTTCTACTCCAAATAATAACTATGACGGCAAAAAGGATGGAGGTGATACTTATGTAGCCGATAAATATAGTTTACAGGTTTATGTTATGCATCAATACGGTATGACAATGTATGATCCTTCCACTAAAAAAACTTATGAACTTCGCAAAAATCTCGACTGGTTGAAGCCTTGCAACTTTAAACTTAAATAGAATCAATAAATCAATGAGAAATATAATTAAAGCAAAAATTCGTGTTATCGGATTATTACTAACAGTTACATTGTTGGTGATAATTCAAACTATGACGCTTAACGCACAATGCGATAAAACATCTCCTAAGTCATCTTCGGTTGTCAGCCAAAAAACATATGACCGAGTTTTAGATATTCTTTTCCCGCGACAACCTTCGACATTGGAATATGTTGATTTTTCTATCGCAATAAGATTTCATCCGAGTTTTGCCCCTAAATCACAAATTGTAATCAGCAAATTTAAAAATAAAGTAGAAGTTACAGAATACAAATCATTAAACGGCAACATCTCCGATAACTTAAATCAAATTTTAGCCAAAAACTGTAAGGAAGATGCCGAAGCGATGGCAAAGCAAATTAAAATTGAAAAAAAAACGAAAGTTGTATCTTTAGCAAAAGTGAATGAGTGGCATAACAATTTCCTTACTTCGCTCGGTGATTCCTTAAATGTCATCAAACAACGATCTCGTAAGTTTGATGAAACCGGCGAAGTAACCGTTATTCTCGACGGCGTTACTTACCAACTTTGGTATGAAAACAATTCAAACAAAATTGAACTCTCCTTTTATGATGAAGAAATTGATGATTCAAGCATCACGGGAGATTCTCCGGTGGTTCAATGGATGAATAAAGTGCGGCTCGAACTTCAAAAATAATTTTGAAGTTACTTTGATCAATGCTAAAACTAATTATTTTATTTCGGCTTTCACTATCCTTTTATTAAACTCATCGCTTCCGCACGAGTCCGTGCATCCGAACGAAAACCGCCTAAAACCGACGAAGTAATCGTCTTCGATCCCGGCTTTTTCACGCCGCGCAAAGTCATACAAGTGTGTTCGGCTTCCATCACGACCATCACGCCGAGCGGTTCGAGTTCTTCAAAAAGCGTCTGCGCGATCTGTTGAGTAAGCCTTTCCTGCACCTGAAGACGTTTCGCAAATATCTCGGCGATGCGCGCGAGTTTGGAAAGTCCGACGATGCGCCCGTTTTTCGGGATGTATGCGATGTGAACTTTCCCGACGAACGGCGCGAGATGATGTTCGCAGACCGAAGCTATCGAAATGTCTTTCACAATAACCATCTCATCGTGCGAATCTCCGGGAAGCGGCACGATTTCCGCCTTCGCGTCCTGCCACATTCCTTCGGTCAGCTCCGCGTAAAAATGCGCCACACGCTCCGGCGTTTTCTGCAGACCGTCGCGCTCGATGTCTTCGCCCATTCCTTCTAAAAGCAGGCGAATTCCCCGCGCCATCTTTTCAATATCTACTTTGTTTTTTTGTTTTTTAGCCAATGTTTTATGATTATTTGCCCGCGAAATACGTCAAAGGACACGCAAATTTCTAATAATTTATATCTCGCGGTTAATAAAGTCCGTTTTATCCAAAATTTCTCTCTCGACTTCTCGCAGAGTTTTATTCGATTGTAACGCAATCTCCTTGATTCGGTCATATTCGGGTTTCGCATTGACGATTTTACCTTTGTATTTTGCAATTTTAACGTCAACCGCGCCGAATTCCGTCTCGACTTTTCGGATTTCCCTGTCCAGACAATTTCTTTCGACTTTTGATACACGAACGCCCAATGTCGAAGTTTCGGTATAGAGCAATTCGATCAGATTTTCTTTGTTCTGTTCATCGCAAAGAATCGAAACCATTGTCGCCGGACGATTCTTTTTCATCTGAATCGCCGTAAACCAACAATCGAGCGCGTTCAGATTGAATGCTTTTTCCATCACGAATCCTAAAATCTGTGGCGAAAGGTCATCAATGTTCGTTTCAATTAAAATTAGTGTGTCGTTCGTCGTTCGTTGCTCGTCGTTCGTTGATTCTTTTTCGTCCTCAACTCGTGATTCATCAACTGAATTTCCCAAAATCAATCTCAATGTGTTTGGAAAATCTTTGTAATCGCGCGAACCCGCGCCGTATGCCGTGTTTTCGATTATCATTTCGGGCATTTTCCCGTCGAAATCTTTGCAAACCGCCGCAATGATCGCCGCGCCGGTCGGCGTTATCAATTCTCCGGTGATCTCGGTCGAATAAATTGAAAAATCTTTCAAAATTTCGGCGACCGCGGGCGGCGGAACGGGAAATTTCCCGTGCGCCATATTCACAAAACCGCTGCCGACGTGGATTTTCGAGCAGACAAACCTTTCGATTCCCAGAATTTCAAAACCGATGCACGCGCCGACGACATCAATTATCGCGTCCATTGCGCCGACTTCGTGAAAATGCACTTTTTCGACTGAAATTCCGTGAACCTTTGCTTCTGCTTCCGCCAATTTTGTAAAGATTTTGACGGCGCGTTGTTTCACAGCGTCCGAAAGTTCTGAATCTTCGATTATCTTGACGATGTTGTGCAGATGGCGATGCGCTTTTTCTTCCGGCACGCGCACATCGGCGAACGTCGCGGAAATTCCCGATTTATCACGCACGGAAAACTCCATTTCAAATTCGGAAATGTTCAATTTTTCGAGATTTTCGACCAATTCATCAGCCGAAACGCCGAGCGCGACGAGTGCGCCGAGAATCATATTTCCGCTTGCGCCCGCAAAACAGTCGAAATAAAGAGTTTTCATAATAAATTAACGACAGAAACCGCAAAAGTTACCGACGTTCTTAAGATTATGACAAATAAATCCATAAAGGTTAAAACGTTCAAAATTTCTTTCATTATTTATAAAGATTAATAGTCAGATTTTACTCTTTGAAAAGACAAGTTATTATTGAATGTGAAATAAAATAAATAGTTGAATTTATATTTTTCTAAGTGAAGTTTGAAAATTTTAGTTTGATAAACATTAAAAATCTGGATAGAATCCTGATTGATTATACAAAAAATTATGTCGTTAATGCTTCAGGAAATCTCGGAACAGCCGGAAAGTTTGGAGAAAACCATCCGCGAAGAGAGCGGAAAATATAAAAAACTCGCGGCGATTCTAAAAGAAAAAGAAATTGATCTGATAGTTTTGGTCGCACGCGGAAGTTCGGACAATGCCGCTCTGCTCGGTCGTTATCTTTTGGAAATTACGACCGGAATTCCCGTGTCGCTGTCCGCGCCGTCGGTTTTTACGCTTTACGGTGCGAGTCTGAATTTCAAACGTGCGCTCGTCATCGGCGTTTCGCAGTCCGGCGAAGGCGTTGACATCAATCAGGTTTTGGAAAGCGCGAAAAAAAGCGGCGCGTTAACGCTCGGCATAACGAACGAAGCGGATTCGACGATGGCGAAGATCGTTGACGAAACTCTGCTCATTCACGCCGGACGCGAAAAAAGCGTCGCCGCGACGAAAACTTACACGGGGCAGATGCTGCATTTTTATATGCTCGCTGATATTTTGTCGAAAAAAAACATCAATTTCGAGAAAATTCCCGATTTTGCCGCCGAAGCGTTAAAACACAAAAACGTGATCGAAGAAGCGGTGCAGAGATACGTTTTTATGGAAAACTGCGTCGTCGTCGGACGCGGTCTCAATTACGGGAATTCTTACGAACTGGCGTTAAAATTAATGGAAACGTGCTACGTTGTCGCCGAGAGATTCTCGACGGCGGATTTTTTTCACGGACCTTTAGCGATCATCGAACGGCGTTTTCCGGTAATTTTGTTCGCGCCGAACGGCGTTACCAAACAAAGCAGTCTCGATCTGCTCGAACGTTTGAAAGAACTGCACGCCGACTGTTTTTCGATCACCAACGACCGAGAAATCGCGCGTCTGAGTTCGCGGAGTTTGATGTTGAGCGAAGAAATTGACGAATTCTTGTCGCCGATCCCGTTCATCATTCCCGCACAGCTTTTCGCCGCTTATCTTGCCGAAGCAAAAGGTTTGAACGCTGATCAGCCGCGTTCGCTTTCTAAAGTTACGAAGACGATTTAGCTTTTACAAACGAAACACACGAATTATACGAAAATATTTTAAATTATTTAATAATTTTCGTAATTTTCGTGTGTTTCGTTGGCAAACATCTGAAAAAAACTTACATACTTAATTGATTTATGGAAATTCTACTTAAAAACGCCGAAATCATCGCGCCGAACGAAATCATTAAAAAAGGTTCGCTGTTGATTCAGGACAAATTGATCGCCGAAATTTCAGCCGACAACGAAGATTTCAACGCCGACGAAATTTTGGACTTAAACGGTTTAACAATTCACGCCGGATTTATTGACATTCACAATCACGGCGCGGTCGGCGTTGATGTCAACACGGCGAATGTCGAAGATCTTCTGAAATTGGGCGAATTTCTGGCGAAAAACGGTGTGACGGCGTGGCTTCCGACGCTCGTTCCCGATTCTGATGAAAATTACGCGAAAGTGATCGGCGCACTCGATGAACTTTTCAAAGTGCAAAAAAACAAACCAGTCGCGCAGGCTCTGGGCGTGCATTACGAAGGCGTTTTCGCCAACGAAAATATGTGCGGCGCACTTCATACAGAATTTTTCAAATCTTTTAACGGCGATGGCGAAATCGAATCGCTCCCGAAAATAAGAGACGAAACCGCCGTTCACCTGACGACGCTCGCGCCGGAAATTGAAAATGGAATCGAATTGATAAAAGAGCTTCAAAAACAAAACTGGACGATTTCCATCGGTCATACCAAAAGCGATGTCGAAACTTTAGACGCGGCGTTGGCGGCGGGAGCGAAACATCTGACGCATTTTTTCAATCAAATGAGCGGACTGCATCACCGCGATCTCGGCGTTGTCGGTTGGGGACTGACCAACGATGAAGTTTCCTTCGACATTATCGCCGACGGAATTCACGTTGCGCCGAAAATGCTCGAATTCGCCTGTCGAAACAAAGCGTCCGACAAAGTGATTTTAATCAGCGATTCCGTCGCGCCGACAGGTTTGGGCGACGGAAACTACGAAATCTGGAATGAAAAAATCTCGGTAGTAAATGGAAAAACACGAAACGAACGCGGAAGCATCGCCGGTTCGGTGATTACGATGCTCGACGCGGTAAAATTAATGCTCTCGCTCGGATTTTCGCCTGAAAACGTTTCGCGGGCGGCAAGCGCAAATCCGGCAAGACTTCTCAAAACCGAAAAAACACGCGGTTCGATAGAAACGGGAAAACTCGCGGATTTAGCGGTGTTGGACAGAGACGGAAATATAAAATTCAGTTTTATCGGCGGAAAAAGAGTTGATTTTTGAAATCGAATTATAACAACGGCAAAATTTCGCCCGCTTTTCCTCTCAACGAAAAATCGCAAAAATCCGTCAACGGAGTTTCTTCGGGATTAATTTCAACTAACTTTGCGCCGGAAAATTGTGCGATTTCCGCGAGTCCCGCCGCCGGATAGACGAGCGCGGACGTGCCGATAATAAAAAATAATTCGCAGTTGCGCGATTTTTGTTCTGCTTTTTCAAATGCTTCGACGGGCAGCATCTCGCCGAATAAAACGACATCGGGACGCACTTTCGTTTGGCATTTATTACAAATTTCAGGTTTGTGCGGCACGTCTTCGGCGTTCATTTTATAGACTTTGCCGCAATTTTCGCACTTGGCGTGATTGATATTTCCGTGAAGCTCCAAGACATCTTGCGATCCGGCGCATTCGTGCAGACCGTCCACATTTTGCGTGATGAGCGTGAAATCTTCAAAACGGTTCTGCCATTCAGCGAGCGCGAAATGTCCGGCGTTCGGTTCGCAATCTTTGTAAATCCCGCGCCGGTAATCGAACCATTCCCAGACGGCATCGAGGTCTTCTTTTATCATTCGCGCCGATGAAATTTGATCGAACGGCATTCCTTTCCACAACGCCGAATTTCCGCCGCCGCGAAAAGTCGGAATTCCCGATTCGGCGGAAATTCCCGCGCCCGTCATCGCGCAAACTTTTCTTGCTTTATCTAATAGATTTTTTATTCTTTCAGGTATCTGCATTCTGCCGATTTTAGCTTTTTCGGAAACAAATTAAAACTTTATTTTGCTCACTGCGTATCAACCGATGCTTTCGCAAGAAATTTTACAAGTTCCAGTAAAAATTGTAGCTTAAATTTGTCATACATTTCTATTTTTGAGGATTACTATTATTTATGAAAATTCGTCCGCTTACTTTTGTATTATTTGTTTTGATTTTTTCAACTTTCGCTTTCGGACAATCGAGAACGAATCCCGACAACAAATTCGCCCAGCTTGAAAAAGAACTGCCGACCGCCAACGAATATCGCACGGCGAGCGGTGCGCCTGGAAATAAATACTGGCAGCAGCGCGCCGATTATTCGATTGATGTCGAATTGGACGACGTGAATCAACGCATCAACGGCAAAGAAACCGTAACTTATAAAAATTTGTCGCCCGATTCGCTGAATTACGTCTGGCTTCAAATTGATCAGAACATTTTTTCAAAAGATTCGGACGCGCAATTGACGCGAACCGCACCGACCATCGGCGCGGGCGGCGTTCCTTTGTCGGCGGTCGAAGACCTCGCGGACAGGCGTTATGACGGGAAAATTACAGTTTCAAATGTGCGCGACGGAAAAAACAATCCGCTGAAATTTACGGTCAACAATACGATGATGCGCGTTGATCTGCCCGCGCCGCTTGCGCCGAACGGGACATTTGTTTTTTCGCTCGATTGGAATTATCAGATCAATAATCAAAGAATCTACGGCGGACGCACGGGCTACGAATATTTTCCGGCGGACGACAATTATATCTACGAAATCGCGCAGTGGTTTCCGCGAATGGCGGCTTACACCGATTACAAAGGCTGGCAGCACACACAGTTTCTCGGAAGCGGCGAATTTACGCTCGAATTCGGAGATTACAACGTGCGAATTACAGTGCCGAACGATCACGTCGTTTCAGCGACGGGCGTTTTGCAGAATCCGAACGACGTAATGAAAAAAGAATGGCGCGACCGTATGAAACAAGCGGAAACCGCCAAAGAACCGCTGAAAATCATTACTGCCGAAGAAGCAAAAACGAACGAAAAAAGCACACCGAACGGCAAAAAAACGTGGGTTTTCAAAGCCGATAATGTCCGCGATTTCGCGTTTGCATCGTCGCGCAAGTTTATCTGGGACGCGCAAGGTCACAATGTCGAGGGCAATAAAGTGATGGCGATGTCGTTTTACCCGAACGAAGGAAATCCGCTGTGGGAAAAATACTCGACGCAGGCGATAATTCACACTTTGAATGTCTATTCGCGCTACACATTCAAATATCCTTATCCGGTCGCGCAAAGCATCAACGGTCCGGTCGGCGGAATGGAATATCCGATGATCTGCTTTAACGGTCCGCGTCCGAATCCCGATAAAAGTTATTCGGCGGGAACAAAATACGGTTTGATTTCGGTCGTCATTCACGAAGTCGGACATAATTATTTTCCGATGATCGTCAATTCCGACGAACGCGACTGGACTTGGATGGATGAAGGTTTAAATACATTTTTGCAGTATTTAGCCGAAAGCGAATGGGAAACGAATTATCCTTCGCGGCGCGGCGAACCGCAAAATATCGCCGATTATATGGCGAGCGATAATCAAGTGCCGATTATGACGCAATCGGATTCGGTTTTGCAGTTCGGCAACAACGCTTACGGCAAACCCGCGACCGCGCTCAACATTTTGCGCGAAACCGTGATGGGACGCGAACTTTTCGATTATTCGTTTAAGGAATACGCCAAACGCTGGGCATTTAAACGCCCGACTCCGGCGGATTTTTTCCGCACGATGGAAGACGCTTCGGCGGTTGATCTCGATTGGTTCTGGCGCGGCTGGTTTTTCACGACCGATCACGTTGATATTTCGATTGAAAACGTCCGGCTTTATCAAATAAACACGAAAAACCCGGAAGTTGAAAAAGAGCTACTCAGAAAAAAGGAAAACGAAAAACCTCTGACGCTCTCGCAGCAAAGAAATAAATCCATTCCGAAACGCATTGACCAATATCCGAGTTTGCGTGATTTTTACAATGACAACGATCAATTCAAGATTTCCGATGCCGAACGCGCCGAATACCGCGCATTTGTTTCGACATTGGACGAGCGCGAAAAACAGCTTATCAATGCGAATTATTACTTTTACGTTGTTGATTTAAAAAATGTCGGCGGACTCGTGATGCCTTTGATTTTCAAGGTCGAATATGTTGACGGAACAAGCGAGGAAATCAGAATTCCGGCGCAAATCTGGCGTTATGATAATTTTAATGTTTCAAAAATGATCATCACAAAAAAAGAAGCCAAAGCAATCGTTCTAGACCCGAATCTCGAAACGGCTGATACCGATTTGTCGAACAATTTCTTCCCGCGCCGCATCGTTCCTTCGCGCTTCGACGTTTTCAAATCGCGCCAGCGTTCGGCAGTCGAAAAAGTGCCGGACAACGAAAAACCGGCGGCGGAAAGTATGAAATCGGATTTAAACGGAAATTGGAATATTTCGATTAACATTCCCGGCGGTCAGACGATGACTTTTACGATGAATCTGACGCAAAACGGCGAAACGATTTCCGGTTCGCTGACTTCGCCGCAAGGCACGATGCAGTTTTCAAGCGGAAGTATTAAAAACGGCGATGTGATTCTGAAAACCACAACGCCGACGGCTTTGACGATTAACGGAAAAGTTACCGGAAACTTAATGAATGGAACGATTTCCGCGCCGCAGGGCGACGCACAGTTTACCGCCGTCAAAATTCAATAGATTGTTTTTGAGGTATAAAAACATTGATAATATTCAAGTTTCTTAATTCATTAAACGGCAGACATCGCAAATTTTTATCTGCGGTGTTTGCCGTTTTCACTTTATTAAATTTTCTTCCCGAAAATCTTTCTGCGGCGGCAAAAAACGCGCACAGATTTCACAGCAGTCTGACGAGAATTGATTATGATGCGGATGAAAAGAACATAAAAATTGCCGTTCAGTTAATCACGCACGACGTTCTCGAAGTTTTTGAAAAAATCGCCGGAAAATCCGTAGAACTTGAAAACTCTAAGGAGATTGACGGTTTGATTCAAAAATATCTTGCCGAAAATTTTGTTTTACAAGATAAAAACGGAAAAACCTTAAACATTAAATGGGTTGGAAAAGAAACGGATTTTGACCGCATTTTTGTCTATCTCGAAATTCCGTCGGATGAAAGTATCGAAGGATTCCGGTTAAAAAATACGATTTTTTTTGAAACTTATCCCGAACAGTCAAATATTGTTATTGCCAAATTCAACGGAGACAAATCCGATCTTTTATTTGTAAATAAAGACGGTTTCAAAGTGATCGAAAAAAAAGAAGAAAAGTTAAAAATAATCGGTAAATAAAATATTAAAAATAAGACATGCCGTAATTTTGCGGCACGTCTTTTAAGTTTCTAAAAATTGTTAGAAACAAGGGATGTTATTTACACAAAAGCAATCTGGACAACCGAAATATGTGAGGAATGATTGCTTCTGGTGAAACCTGTGAGGTGTAGTTTCATATATATATGTCAAAAATGATTAAAACCTTACATTTTTTTTCGTTTTTTTTTCCAATTTTTTGAATAAAATTCAAATTTTGTCAATAAATCCCGAAACAAAAAAAATTTATTTTTTTGTTTTTTTTTATAAATTTTTCAATTTAGATTCGTCGCTTCTTCGTGATAATATTTTCTAGAAAACAAATACAAGTTTTACACAAATTATGAAAATTGCATTAAACGGCGCAACAACGATGCACGCCGATTTGGAAACCGACATAAAAGCCGCAAACGAAGCCGGATTTGATTTAATCGAGATTTGGGCGGCAAAATTACGCGAGTTTTTAAAAACTAAAACAGTAACCGATCTGAAAACGCTTCTTGAAGAAAATAATATTCAACCCTATTCGATAAATTCTATCGAATATATTACGTTCAGAAACGAAAGTGATTACGCCAAAATTAAAGCCGAATGTGAAGATTTATCAAAAATTGCGGGCGAAATAAATTGTCCGAATGTCGTCGTCGTTCCGGGAAAACTGCCCGAAAATGCCGTTGAAAAAGAAATTATTGATGAATCGGTTAAAGTGTTGAACGAGCTTGCCGATATTGCAGAAAAATATAATGTTTCGTTGGCTTTTGAATTTCTCGGTCAGGCGGATTGTTCCGTCCAGACTTTAGATTTATGCAAAAAGATTGTCGAAGAAGTTGACCGCGAAAATGTCGGTTTGGTGATTGACACGTTTCATTTCTACGCCGGAAACTCAAGTTTTGAAGCGATTGAAACTTTGAATCCCGAAAAACTTTTTATTTTTCACATTAACGATGCGGAAGATTTGCCGAAAGAAAATTTAACCGATGCACACCGGATTTATCCCGGAGAAGGAATTTTGCCGATTGCGGAAATCAAAAAACGTTTCGATCAAATCGGTTATGACAATATGGTCTCAATCGAGATTTTCCGCCCGGAATACTGGAACGAAGACCCTTTTGAAGTTGCGCGAAAAGCAAAAGCGGCGACGGAAAAAGTTCTAAATTTATAAAATTAAAACTTTAATCAAAGATTTATCAGATAAACCGTTGAATTTTTAAATTTTCGTTTGAATTTGTCTAATGAACGATTCTCAAATTTGTTGTCAACTGTGCAGCAGATCGGTTCCGGTAATTTCCGGTTACACACCGTGGTGCGAATGCGATTGGAATTTATTCGTTAAAACACAAAAAAATGGAGAGAATTTATTTCTCTCCATTCACCAAAAAAAAAACCTCAAGTAAACTTTTTATGCGGACAAAAAACCGAGATTAGTGTTTGGAAAATTATTATAATTCGGAAAAACGAGCGGCATATCGTTTTCTGATAATCCATACCAACGCGCCAGAGTCGCGGCGTATTGTTCGACCGAAGTTGTCGGAATCCAGCGACCTTTTGCGCTTGAATTACTGTCTGTATCATCGGGACCTTGCATTTGTAATGTTGGGAAAGGCGTTCCGTTAGTTGTATTTACGCCGTAAAAATCAGCACTTGCAACCGCGCCGCCGATTACGAAAAGGTGATTTCCCCAGGCGTGATCGCTGCCGGCTGCTGCGCCAGTTCCGGCAGGTATGAATGTGCGCCCGAAGTCGGTCATTGAAAATGTCGTTACATTATCCTGATTTCCCTGCACCACCATTTCATCGTAAAATGCGCGAACCGCCTGACTGAATTCTGATAATAAATTTCCCTGGCTCGTTAATTGTCCGCTGTGCGTATCGAAACTTCCGAGCTGACAGTAAAAAACCTGCCGATTGACATTCAGATCGCTGCGTTTTTTTATAAGCCGTGCAACCTGTTTCAATTGTCTTCCGAGTCCCGAATTCGGAAATGCCGTCGCTACTTCCTGATATGTACTTAATGCCGAGTTGGCGGTCAAAGCCTGATCGGTAATATGATCCGCCGCTTCCACGTATTTATTTTCCAGATCAATCGTTCTCAAATCATTAAATGCTTGCTTTCTGGCGTTTGAAATTGCAGAACTATCAAATCCCTGCGGATTTAATACAAGATTCAGCGGAGTTGCGGAATCCGAGATCGCCAGCGCAAGCGTATCGTGACCGGAAGTAAACAATGATGCTCCTTTGATTGATGTAACCATCGGAATCAAACCCGACGGATTATTTGCAGCCGTCATCCGGTCGGCAAGTTTTCCGCCCCAACCCGTGAAAGTTCCGGTTCCGGCGAGTCCGGCTTGAATCTGATTTACCTGATCCGAATGCGAAAAAAGTTGATACGGCAAAGGAACGGTTCTGCTCTGATACTGAGTTTTTGAAGTCGGCACGACCAGAGTTCCGACATTTGTAACCGCCGCCATTTTTCCCTGCGCCCAGAGTCCGTGCAGACCGCTGTTAATTCCGCCGGTTACGCTTCCGAAACTCGGATGAAGTCCGTAGTTCAAATTCCCCGCACGCGGCACGTTAATCGGCAAAAGCGCACTTTGTGCAATTGCCAGCCCTTGCGAACTTCGCGCTGCTGAATAAGTCGAATAATTACTAAGCGACGAACTGTTGTGATTCGGAATAATCGTATTGTTTCCGTCATTTCCGCCGCTCATAAAAATGCAAACCAGAGCGCGGTAATTGCCCGGTGCTTCGGCGTATGTATCGTCATCAACCTTCTGCGCCAACGCGCTCATCAAACCGAAATGCTCGAACTGCGTCGCAAGTGCCGCCATACTCAAACCACAACTTGTTTTTTTCAAAAAATCACGTCTTGACTGTTTCATTATAAATCTCCCTTTTTACATCTGCATTGAAATTAAAATAAGTGCGAAACCCGACAAATTATCTTTGAATCTGATATTGCGAGGAAGTCGCAATCAAATAAATCGCTTGCTGGGCGCGCATTTGCGGAAGACTTGCCGGAACAGCCTGCACCGCCGTCAAAATCTTGTTTTTCATCGAAGCACTCATCGTTCCGTGCAACATCCGTGTGTTAAGTGTGTCGAGCATCTGATTTCCCGTCGAATCGCTTTGCACAAGCGTCGTCATTTCGCTCAAATCAATGGAAGTTCCGAGCGGCGTATTCAAAGAAACCGGAATCACCGCGAAGGTGGCGGAATTTACAAAATTCGCTGTTCCGATTGCAGTTCCCGTCGTTCTGATACCGAATTCCGGTCCTAATAAACTCGTTCCCGGAACTATGTAATCCGGCGGATAAAAGTTGAAAACCGTCGGCGAGTAAAACGGATTTTGCCCCATTTGGTCGCCAAAAGTATATACAACTCCGTCACTTTTCTGTGTGCCGTCCGCCGAACGCGGGTTGAATTGACGGTAGAAATTCATAATTTGTTGAACGGGTTCGCGCAATTTTCCGTAATACGGGTCGCTTTTTACATCGCCGCGTGCTTCCGGGTCAAGCAAAATCGCATTAATGACCGCTTTTAAATCACCTCGGACACCGTTTCCGTTATTGTTAAATTTTGCGGCGACTCTGCCGACGTAAGCCGGACTCGGATCGCTCGAAACCATTTGTTGAATTAACAACTTACTGACAAACGGCGCGACATTCGGATGATAAAATATATTATCCAACGCCAAATCCATTTCAGTATTTCCGTTTAATCCGGCGGAAATATTTTTGTTTACCGCATTCGGATAATCAAGCAAAACTTTCGCCGTTGTGTCGTGATTATTTTGATTCAGCAAAAGCGGATCTTTATAATTCGGCGCGCCGAGCGTAATATTCGGGCAGGTATTCTGCGTATTACAAAAAGTCCAGCCGGTCAATACTTTCGTCAAATTATTTACGGTTTCCTGTGTATATGTCGGAATCGGTCGCCCCTGACTGTCTAGCTGCAAAGTTCCGTCCTGATTCATCATAAACAGACCGACAGTAAATAACTGCATTATTTCGCGGGCGTAATTTTCGTTCGGACTATTTTTCGTGCTTCGCGCCATATCCAGATAATTTCCCATCGCGGCGTTAAGCGTCATATCTTTCATCAACTGACGATAATTTCCAAAGGCGTTTTTTGAAATGTCCTGGTGATAATCAATCATCCAACTCGCCTGCTGCGTGTCAAAACCGGAAACAACCCAAATCTGACTTAATGCCCAGGACGTTTTATGGCGAAGCTGAGGTGTTCCGTAAAGAGCTTCTTTGGAAAACCACGTCTGCATCGGATACATCGAGTAATAATCGCGCGTGCAAATTCGTCGCTCGTTGCTTCCCTGCGGTTGTGGACAACCGACTGCGGCATCGCCGGGTTTTAATTCGAGATTCGGATAAGGATTATCCGCGCTCGGATACGGCGCGTCAAATTGTTCCGCAAGCCAAGTAAATAATCCGATTCGCCGTAATCTCTGATCGAGTTCGGGTGTTGCGCCGAAAGTCGCCTGCTCCAAAAATCTGATACGGTCGCCGGAATATTTGTAACCGGCGTATTCACCGGAATTATCGTCGTTTTTTAAAGGTTCTTTGGGAAAAGGTGTCGGTTTTGCGTCTGCATCTTCTTCGAGTTTTCCGCCCGTCGCGCCGAGTCCGAGTTTTACTTTGTTACTCGCCAAACCGCGCCACGTAATTTGAACGAGAACATCTCCGGTCGCCGGTTTTTCCGTCCAAAATCCGATTTCGTCTTTTAATCCGACGGTCACGGCAGACACCCATTCTTTATCTTTAACCGGCTCGATGTTCAAAACTGAAAATCTATACTTTCGTTTGTTTTGATCTTGAATGTAAACGCGAAACGCGCCCGCATCTTCTCCTTCCGAAAGATCGAGATTGGTTACATACAAAATTACTTTTGAATAATAATCGAAAACATCCGTATTCAATCTGTTATTTTTCCCGCCGATGGTTCTTCCGGCAGAAACTGCTAAAGCCCGCGTCGAATCCGGCTGGCTGACTAAAATCGGTGTCGGTGAATTCGGGTTCGGTTCTGTCTGTGAAAATACCGGAAAAGCCAGCATCAGCATAATCGAAACCAAATAAAAATATTGCCGCAAAAATGGCAATTCTTTGAATTTCATAACCTTTTCTCCTGTAGATTATCTGGAAATGTTTTGAACTTTTGATTCTAAATTTTGTTAGATTTCAAACAAGTTTTTAACTTTGTTTGTCATTGTTACAAATATATTTATAAACTAAATACTTTAAATTTACAACACTTATTTTTAACCGATTGATATTGAATTTATAATAGAAAATTTCGTTCTGGTATTATTAGACGACGCAAAATTTAGATTAGTCTGAATTATTTTTAAAAATGAAAAAATTATTTATCGAAACACCGCCGAATTTCAATTTTAAAAGCACTGTTTATAGTCACGGCTGGTCTGAACTCGCTCCTTTTGAACTTGACGATCAAAATTGGGTTTTGAGTTATGTTTTTAATTTCGGTGATACGAATACGTTGCCGATTTCCACTTTGATTTATGAATACGAAGGAAAAATAATCGTCGAAACTGCGGATCATTTTGCCGACACGGAAAAAATTTCACGCGCCGTAAAACATATTTTGCGCTTTGACGATGATCTGAGCGAATTTTATGAATTGTTGACAGCGGAAAAAGAATTCGATTGGATCGCCGAAAAAAATGCGGGACGATTAATTCGTTCGCCGACCGTTTTTGAAGATTTGATAAAAACCGTCTGTACGACTAATTGTTCGTGGAGTTTAACGAGAAAAATGACGACGAATCTCGTTCAAAAACTCGGCGCACCTGCAAAAGACGGAAAAAAAGCATTTCCGACAGCCGAGGCAATGGCAAGCGTTTCGCCCGAATTTTACCGCGAAGAAATCCGTGCCGGTTATCGTTCGCCATATTTTGCGGAAATCGCCGAACAAGTGGCGAACGGAAAAGTAAACCCGGAAGAATGGCTCGAAACTGATCTTCCGACGGCGGAACTGAAAAAACAGATGAAAAAGTTAAAAGGCGTTGGCGATTACGCGGCGGAAAATCTGCTAAAACTCGTCGGACGTTACGACGGTCTCGCGCTCGATTCGATGCTTCGTAAGAGATTTTACGATAAACACAATTCAGAAACGATATGCGACGATAAACTTATTCATCAATTTTACGAACGCTTCGGAAGTTGGCGCGGTCTTGTAATTTGGTGCGAAATGTCGAGAAAATGGATGAACTTTTAATTTCAGAATATTTCTACACCCATTCCGGTTTTCAAGCATCTTAAATTCGGCATCAAAATTACGGCAAAAAATCAATAATTTGCCGTTTGCAGATTCGCGTTATTGTATATAATTTTTTTATTTCCAAAAATTTGTCGAAAAGTAAACGACACGATTTTCTCTTCAGCTTTTATTTTAACTGCAATTGTATTATAAAATTTCAAAAGACACTTTCCCTGACAATATTTCGCGTTGTATAAATTGAAACATTCGGCGAAAAAAAACTGTAATTAAAAAGATTATGTTGGAAGCGGGAAAATTACTACAAAATCGTTATCGCATCGAAAAGCAGATCGGACAAGGCGGAATGGGCGCGGTTTACTTTGCAAAAGACGAGCGTTTTAAAAGCGTCGTGGCGATCAAAGAGATGCTTTTCACCGAAGAAAATTTTAGAAAGGCTTTTGACCGCGAAGCTAGACTTTTAAATTCTCTTCGACATCCCGCGCTTCCGAATGTCAGCGATTATTTTGCCGAAGGAGATAAAGAATTTCTCGTGATGGAATACATCGCGGGCGAAGATTTGTATGAAACTTTGATCAGAACTGGAAAACCTTTTCCGCTCGAAGATGTTTTGAAATGGGCAAATCAACTTCTCGACGCGCTGAATTATCTGCACAATCAAACTATTCCCGTCATTCACCGCGACATCAAACCGCAAAATCTGAAGCTCGCGCCCGACAAACAAATTATTCTGCTGGATTTCGGTCTGGCGAAAGGAAATCCGGCTGAAATCACGAACACGGCGACGAAAAGTATTTTCGGTTATTCGCTCGGTTACGCATCGCTCGAACAAATCCAAGGCACGGGAACCGAACCGCGCAGCGATCTGTATTCGCTCGGCGCGACGCTCTATCATCTGATGACGGGAATTCCGCCGACCGACGCTCTGACGCGCGCAATGACCGTTCTAAATGCCAAACCCGATCCGCTCGAACCGGCGCATCTTGCCAACGAAAATATTCCTCCGGCGATCTCTGAAATTCTGCGCCGCGCGATGTCGTTAAATGCCGATCAACGCCCGAATTCCGCCACGGAAATGCGGGAATTATTTGAAAATCAGGAAAGTTTGACATTCGAGAATACTGAAAATTCGCCTATAAAAATAATTGCATCCGACGATATTCATTCCCGTCAAACCGTGATTATTCCGGGGACAAATCCCGCGCCGCGTCAAGCCGATCTGAAAACGAAAGTTTTTCAAAGCGCAGAATCAGACAAAGATTTATCCAAAATAACAAAACTGGCATCGGCACATAAAACGGACGGCAATTTCAAAAACAAATATGCACTCGCCGCGACGGTTTTCGGCATTCTGCTAGTGTTCGGTGCAGGAATTTACGGTTTGTATAATTATCAAAATGCCAATCAACAGGAAACGCTAATTCCTGCTAAAACAGATGGAAAGATCCAGGTTTCCGTCAATGAAAAAACGCAAACCGACTCCAACAGCGTAACAAATGAAAACAGTTCGATAAATCTCGATCAAACTGAAAATGAGCCGGAAATAATTGCCGAAAATCTTGTTCGGACGGAAACTAAAAAACAGTCATTGCCCGCAAATAATTCTGCTAAAACGACGGTCGTGAAAAAAAATGATGAGAACGACGAGGATGATGATGAAATAAATCTCGAAAATGTAAAAATTAGTGAAGGCAGAGTTGAAACCGACCAGATCATTATCGAAAACGGTAATGTAACATTCAAAAAAAATGCGGGGAACAATATTCCGAAACCGCCGAAATCACCGTCACTTACACCCGAACAACTGCGGAAATTAACACCGGAGCAACGTCGGCAATTACGCAAAGCGGAAGGATTGCAAAAACAAACGGAACAAAAACCGCCGACACCGCCGACACCGGAAAACTAAATTCTATAATTCGCTTCCGATAATTTGCTTTACCTTTTCTGTCATTTCTTCGATGATTTTTGCCGATTCGTCTTTATCTTTTGAATCCGGTATTTCGATAATAGGATGATAGATGATCTCTACTTTTCCGATTCGCGGAACATTTATTCCGTTTCCCCAGACTTTATTCGCGCCGCGAATCGTAACGGGCATTATCGGAACTCCGGCTTTTTGAGCGATCTTGAACGCGCCTTGTTTGAAAGGCAGTAATTTTCCGTCAGTTAATTCGCGCGCGCCTTCGGGAAAAATTATCAGCGTCGCGCCTTCGCGCAAAACTTTTATCGCTTTTAGAAACGAACCTTTTGAACCGCGTTCCAGATTGACGGGAAACGCGCCGAGATATTTGATTGATTTCCCGATAACAAACCAGTCAAACGCTTCGTCCCACGCCATATAACGCATTTTTCTTCTTATCGGCACGGTGATCCAAAAGGGATCGGCGTAAGTTTGATGATTCGGCGTAATAAGTAAACCGCCTTCTAAATCCTTCGGAATGTTTTCAGTGTTTTTATATTCGATGCGCCACAAAAGACGGCTGATCGAATGGACAAAGCCTCTTATGATATTTATGACAAAAGGAGACGGATATTCGCTTTTCTGACTGCTCACTCCAAAAATTATAACGAAATGCAGTCGGATTTGCGATATACGATTTATTATTAAATTTTAAAATTAAGCCGAGGTTATTAGAATAAAATTTCGCAGATCACTCGATGCCTTCGAGAGGAAAAAACTTGTCAATAAATTCGAGATGAAGACGCGGAATATTGTCAACTCCAACTCGTTTGCCGCGCACGATTGCAATTATTTTGATGTTATATTGATCACTGCTGACACGGACAAATGATCCTTTATCAATCGGCAGCGATGAGAAAACCGAAGCTCCGCTTAAAGATATATTTTCCGTTACGGTATTTTCCGAAGCGATTACATTTCTCTGATCATTTAGTAATTCGAGCGTTAAACTGACGGGAATTTGAAATCTCGAATGACGGCGGTCTTCTTTGGGAAGATGGCTTTCATCCGGCATCGTCGGGGCGATAATCAGCTGCCAGAATCCTTCTTCTTCACGACTGGTAATTTCGTAAATTCTGGAAGGATCGTCAAAATAACTGTCCGGCGGATGTTTGCCGATAAATGCCACTCCGTGCGAGTAAATTTCTTGTGAGGGTTTAGAATCAACCGTTACGCAGCGGCGCACAATTCCCCAAATTTTGTATTGCGATTCGCTGAAATCATAACAACGAAGTTTACGCGGCAATGGAATCGTCAGGTAAACGAGCCGACCGCGCTTAACCGGACGCTGTAAATTAAAACCGACACCAAAAGCGGAAACATCTTTAAGCCGTGTAATTTCGTTCCAACTCGTTTGACTGTTTATTTTACCTTCGACCCGAATCGGAAGTGACAGAGGTATGCGGTTAATGCGGCGTTGGTCTGCTTGTGTGGTTGCGCTGGTCTGCATATTTAAAAAATACTATAACTGGGCGTTTCGATGTAGAACAGAGATTTTTTTGCCCTTTTTTATGAAATTCAGGAGATTAGACAAGTTGCTTATAAGACAAAATGCCTGTAAAATATAAACATCATTAATTCCTTTGGAATTCCAAATTTGCTAACTCTTAACTCAACATTTTTAAGCGTTGAAGAAATACAAAAACAACATAAATGGATACAATTTTAGAAGAACGTAATCAAATTAATATTGAAGACGAGATGCGGCGTTCGTATCTCGATTATGCAATGTCGGTCATCATCGGACGCGCCCTGCCCGACGTGCGCGACGGATTAAAACCCGTCCACCGCCGCGTTTTGTGGGCGATGAGCGAACTCGGCAACTATTATAACAAACCTTACAAAAAATCCGCGCGCGTCGTCGGCGATACGATCGGAAAATATCACCCGCACGGCGACACGGCGGTTTACGATACGGTCGTCCGTCTGGCACAGGATTTTTCGATGCGTTATCCGCTCGTTGACGGGCAAGGAAATTTCGGTTCGATTGACGGCGACAATCCGGCGGCGATGCGTTACACGGAAGTTCGTATGCAAAAGCTGACGAGCGAGATTTTAGCGGACATCGAAAAGGAAACCGTTGATTTTAGAACGAACTACGACGAATCTTTAAGCGAACCGACGGTTTTGCCGACTCGCGTTCCACTTCTTCTCGTCAACGGTTCGGAAGGAATCGCCGTCGGAATGGCGACGAAAATTCCGCCGCATAATCTGACCGAAATCATCAACGGCACGATTGCGACGATCAAAAATCCCGATATTACGATTGACGAACTGATCGAAATGATTCCGGGACCGGATTTTCCGACCGCCGGATTTATTTACGGACGCGAGGAAATTCATCAGGCATACAAAACCGGACGCGGAATTATTCAGATGCGCGCACGCGCGGCGATTGATCGCGTCGGACGCAAAAATTCCGAACGCGATGCGGTTATTATCACGGAAATCCCGTATCAGTTGAACAAATCGCGCCTGATCGAAAAGATCGCGCAATTGGTTCACGAGAAAAAACTCGACGGCATTTCGGAGATCCGCGACGAATCGAACCGCGAAGGAATTCGCGTCGTTATCGAACTCAAACGAGATGCAGTTCCGCAAGTTGTTCTAAATAAACTTTACAAACATACGCCGCTTCAAGGTTCGTTCGGAATCATCAGTTTGGCGATTATTGACGGACAGCCGAAAGTTTTGACGCTCAAGGAAATGCTCGTCGCATTTATCGAATTCCGCCGCGAAGTCATTCGCCGCAGAACGGAATACGATCTCAAAAAAGCGCGGGCGCGGGCGCATATTTTGGAAGGTTTGAACAAAGCGATTGACGCGCTCGATTATATTATTCCGCTGATTCGAAATTCGCGTTCGGTTGATGAAGCGAAACGATTTTTGACGGCAAATTTTGAAACGCTCGACGAGATCAAAAATTGGCGCGGAATTGCCGGAGACGATAAAAACGTCAGCGGATTTTTGAAGGAACTGCAAAAAGTAATCGGCGAACTCGGATTTACCGAAATTCAGGCGCAGGCGATTCTCGATTTACAGCTTCGCCGTCTATCGGCTCTCGAACGTCAGAAAATTATTGATGAACTCGAAACGATTCTGAAATATATTTCCGAACTCGAAGCGATTTTGGCAAACGACGCTCTACTCAAACAAGTAATTATTGATGAATTGAGTGAAGTCAGAAAAAATTACGGCGACGCGAGAAAAACCGAAATCGTAGATGCCGGAGTCGAGCTTTCCATCGAGGATTTGATTCCGAACGAAGAAGTCGTTATCACGGTGACAAAAGCCGGTTACGTCAAACGAACTCCCGTAACTATTTACTCGAAACAAGGTCGCGGCGGCAAAGGGAGATTCGGCGCGACGGCGAAAAATGAAGATTTTGTCGAGCATCTATTTATCGCTTCGACACATTCTTATCTGATGATCTTTTCCGACGACGGACAGGTTTACAAAATGAAAGTCCACGAAATTCCCGATGCCGCACCGTCGGCTCGCGGAAAAGCGGTCGTCAATCTCGTAAATCTCCCGACGGCGCGAAAACTCGTCGCTGTAATGGCGGTTGACGATTTCACGGACGATGTTTACCTGACGATGGTTACAAAACAAGGAACCGTCAAGAAAACCGCGCTCTCACTGTATCAAAACATTCGCGTTACCGGAATCAACGCCATTAATATTGACAACGGAGATGAACTTCTCGATGTGATAAAAACTGACGGAACACAGCAAATTTTCATCGCCACACACGACGGAATGGCGGTTCGTTTCGACGAAGACGACGTTCGCCCGATGGGACGCGCCGCACGCGGCGTTCGCGGCGTTCGCCTCAGAAAAGGCGATTATGTCGTTTCGGTCTGCGCGGTTTCGCCCGACGGTGAACAGAAAATGCTGTCAATTTCCGAACAAGGTTTCGGCAAACAGACGCAGGTTGATAATTACCGTCTGACCAAACGCGGCGCAAAAGGTGTCATCAATCTGAAAACGACGGCAAAAACCGGAAAAGTCGTCGCCGCATTTCCGGTCGAAGAAGATTCGGAAGTGATGATAATCACACAGCAGGCGAAACTTATTCGCATCAGCGTTGACCATATCCGCGAAACCGGGCGCAATGCTCAGGGCGTTACTTTGATTAAAACAAGTAAGGACGATCTTGTAACGAGCGCGTCCTTGCTGACCATCGAAGACGAAGATGATGAAAATATTGAGGATATAATGCTCGAAGATGTCGAGGATGTTGAAGAATAAAATATTCTAAAACAACAATTCAGTAAAAAAAAGCGCGGATGATAATTTTAATTGTCCGCGCTTTCTTACTTTGTAAAGGATTTTATTCTTTGCTAATTATGAGTTTTTTACTCAATTGAGATAATCTAAATTTTTACGGCTCGGAAGTTTGAGGTTGTAATGCACGAGAAAACAAAAAATTATCTGCCTGCGCTGCGTTTTGAAATTTTGACGCGCTTTTATGATCCGCTTGTTCGCTTTACAACCAGAGAATACACTTTCAAACGCGCACTTTTAGCTCAGGCGGATATTCAAAACGGACAGACGATTTTGGACCTCGCCTGCGGAACGGGAACGCTTTCGATCGGCATTAAACGCAGATTCCCGGAATCGAAAGTTTACGGGTTCGATGTGGACGAAGAAATTCTTTTTATGGCTCGTGAAAAATCGGCGAGCCGCAAAGTAGAAATCTTATACGAGCAAGGTTATTCGGACGATCTGCCGTTTCAGGATGGACACTTCGACCGCGTTTTTTCGACACTTTTTTTTCATCATTTGAATCACGAGCGAAAGATAGAAACTTTGCGGGAAATTCGCCGCGTTTTAAAATCCGACGGCGAATTTCATCTGGCGGATTACGGTCTGCCGCGCGATAAAAAACAGTTTGTTTTATCAAAATTCGTGCGGGCAATTGACGGCAATGAAACGACCGAGGACAATCTGCGCGGGCGTTTGGGTTTATTGATGGAAGAAAACGGTTTTCACGTTGAACGCACCGGATATTTTAAAACTCTGCTCGGCACGATCAGACTTTTCAAGTGTAAAAAAGCGCAAAACTCTTAGTTTTTTCACTTTTTTACTTTCAAACTTTTCACTTTCAAATTTTATGAATAAAACAGCTTTGGCGATCCACGGCGGCGCGGGAACAATCTTGAGATCAGAGATGTCCGCCGAACTCGAGCGCGAATATCGTGAAGGTCTGCAAAACGCTCTGCGGACAGGTTGGGAAATTTTGCAGAACGGCGGAAATGCAGTTGACGCGGTTGAAGCGTCGGTCGTCGAACTCGAAAATAATCAGCTTTTCAACGCCGGACGCGGCGCGGTTTTTACGAGCGAAGGCAAAAATGAACTCGACGCTTCGATTATGGACGGGAAAAATCTCGAAGCGGGCGCAGTCGCATTCGTCAGGAATATCAAAAATCCGGTAAAATTTGCGCGTCTCGTGATGGAAAAAAGCGAACATATTCTGCTTGCCGGAGAAGGCGCGAACGAATTTGCGAAACAGTTGAACACAGAAACCGAGTCCGACGAATATTTTTTTACAGAACATCGTTTCGAGCAGTTAAAACAAGCGCGTGAAGAAGGCATTGTGCAATTAGATCACGCGGAAGCAAAGAGCAAAGTGCAAAGTGCAAAAAGCAAAAATAAAATCGGCACTGTCGGCGCAGTCGCGTGCGATTCAAACGGCAATCTCGCGGCGGCGACTTCGACGGGCGGAATGACGAACAAAAAATTCGGTCGCATCGGCGATTCTCCGCTCATCGGCGCGGGAAATTACGCGGAAAACCGGACGTGCGCTGTTTCCTGCACCGGACACGGCGAATTTTTTATGCTCGGCGTAACGGCTTACGATGTTGCGGCGCGTATGAAATATAAAAAGATCGGTTTGGAACAAGCGGCGCGGGAAACGATTGAAAATTTAACCGAAATCGGCGGCGAAGGCGGTTTGATCGCGGTTGATAATCAGGGAAATATCGCTCTGCCGTTCAATTCAGAAGGTATGTATCGCGGTTTTGTGGATGCAGATGGGGATTTTACTGTCGAGATTTACAGTATTTCAGACAAAATTTAATTTATTTACGGCACTAAAGTCTCCGGTGCATACACTTTTTACTTTAGTGCATACACTTTGTGACTCAGTGCAGGCACTAAGCACTCAGTGTTTGGAGTTTCAACTTTAGTTGGCTCACGCTGAAAGCGTAAAACCGCCGGCAAAGCGCGGCGAAGGAAGCCAACTAATGTTGGAACTCCAAACTTCTTTTTTCACTACGCCGATTCTTAAATTGCTCCGGGACAGAAACAGAAGTTCTTATTGCGCTTCGCATTGATTAAATAAACGGCTTTAGCCGCGCAATTTCGCGCCCGTTTCCGATTCCAGATTTTTCAGAATCTCGGCGTGAACATTGTCAACTTCTTCGTCGAGTAAAGTCTTTTCGTCCGAACGGTATTCGAGGCGAATCGTGATCGAACGCTCGTCGTCCGCCATTCCTTTTCCTTCGTAAACATCAACGAATTCGACAGTTTGCAGAAGCTCGTGATTTTGCGCGGCGATCACTTTTCGGATTTGATCGAAACTCGTCGAACGTTTCGCCAGAAGTGAAACGTCGCGCACGATCGAAGGGTAGATCGGCAGAGGTCTGTAAGCGGCGGGCGTTGCTTTTTCGCTCAAAAATGTCTGAAGATCAATCTCGCCGATGAAAACAGGCTGTTTGAATTTATATTCGGCGGCGAGTTCGTCGCTTAAACGTCCGACAAATCCGACCTTTTCGCCGTTTAATATAACCGCCGCCGACTGCCCTTTTCGCAGATGTTTCGCGTCCGACGCGGCAAATTCGACTTCGGGAAATCCGATCGCTTCGAGCGCGTTTTCGAGCGCACCTTTCGCATCGTAAAAATCGAATTCGCGCGTCGAAACCGCTTTTTTCTGCAAAATTTCGCCCCCGGTGACGACTAAGGCGAGATGTTCTTTTTCAAGCGGCAGATTTTCAGTTTCGCCCGTTCCGGCGGCGAAAACTTTGCCGATCTCGAAAAGCTGTAAATTCTTGCGCTGACGATTCAAATTCGTTTTGACCGCGTCGAGTAAACCCGAAACAAGCGTCGGTCGCATCCGAATCGCGCCTTCAATCACCGAATCGCGCAGGGAAACGAATTTTTCGTCTGTATTTTCGTCGAGCAAATTCGGCACGAAATCGAATTTCCCGTCAGCTTTCGTATCAATAAAACTGTAAGAGATCGCTTCGTCAAAACCGCTGTCTTTCAACGCCTGACGGAGAAGTTTTTTGTTCGTTTCGTTCGGCTGATAACTTCCGGCGTTCGTTGCGGGCGGAATTTCGTCGGCGATGTTGTCGTAACCGACGATTCTGGCAACTTCTTCGACCAAATCTTCCTCGATAGCGAGATCGTGCCGCCACGTCGGAACAACGAAGATTTGAGATTTGGGATTTGAGATTTGGGATTTTATTCCAAGCGCATTTAAAATTCTTAAAATTTCGTCTTCTTCAACATTTAAGCCAGTTAATCTTTTAACTGCGTTTTGAATACTATTTGATTCGATATTGTTCTGAACATATTTTTCTGGATAAACGTCCGAAAATTCGCCGATCTCGCCGCCCGCGAGTTCGACGATCAATTCAGCGGCGCGGTTCGAGGCGCGAATCAGATTTTCGATGTCAACACCGCGCTCAAAACGGTAACTCGCTTCGGTCGTCAGATTTAATTTGCGCGAAGTCTGGCGAATATTGTCGCTGTTAAAATATGCGACTTCGATCAAAACATCGGTTGTGTCAAACGTGATCGAAGAATTGAAACCGCCCATAATTCCGGCGACGGCAACCGGTTTTTCCGCATCGCAGATCGCCAGCATCGTTTCGTCCAATTTGCGCTGAACTTCATCGAGCGTCTGAATCGTTTCGCCGTTTTTAGCGCGGCGCACGACAATTCGATTTTCTTTCAACTTTGCCAGATCAAAAGCGTGCATCGGATTTCCGAGTTCGAGCATTACATAATTCGTGATGTCCGCGACATTATTTATCGAACGCTCGCCGAGTGATTCGAGACGCTGTTTCAACCATTTCGGCGACTTGCCGATTTTTACGTTACGAATTATTCGCCCGGTAAAACGTCGGCACAGATCCGAATCTTCAATTGTTACAAAATTTCCGTCTGTTTTAGCCTCGATTTCATTCGCACTTCGCAATTCGCAATTCGTGATCGCCGAAAGTTCACGCGCCGTGCCGAGATGCGAAAGGCAATCGCCGCGATTTGAAGTCAGATCAATATCAAAGACGAAATCATCGCCGATTTCTTCGATTCCTTCGACCGCCAAACCGACCGAGGTCAATTTTCGCGCAGCTTCGTCCGGCGAAAGTTTCGTGTCAATCAAATCTTTGAGCCAGTTATAACTAATGTCCATAAATAATGTCTTCCAAAAATATATGTTTTAAACTATCGCATCTCGAATGTCGAGTTTATAAATTTATCCGTCTTTACAAAAAACTTGAAAGAATTTTTTCCCGATGAACCCTTTTATGTCTAATTTTTGCGATTCATTCGAAAAGATTATTTTGTGTTTCCGCAAAATAATCCGGTAATTTGATGAAACCTTTTTTCAAAAACTGACACTTAATAATATGAAAAACTTAAAACTTTTAACTACAGCTTTAATTTTAACCATTATTCTAACGACTTCGGCATTTTCACAGGATGCCGAGGCACTTTTTTCCGAAGGCATTAAAAATTTCTCCGCCAAAAAATACGAACAAGCGGCAGACAACTTCAAAGCCTTTATAAAACTCGTGCCGAACGATCCGTCGGCACATTTTAATCTCGGTTTGTGCCAATATCTGACTGAAAATTATGAAGATTCGGTCACATCTCTGAACAATGCACTTACTTACGATCCCGATTATTCCAAAGCATATCTTTACAAAGGAATGGCATTGTCGCGCCTGAAACGTAATTCGGAAGCGGTTCCGATGATTAGAAAGTTTTTGACATACGATGAAAAATCCGCGCTTGCCTACAAAGAACTCGGCGATATTTATGAAATCGAAAAAAAGGGAAATGAAGCGATTACGAATTATAAAGCCGCAATAGCGATAAAACCGGATTATGCCGAAGCGCATTTGGGTCTGGGAAATGTTTATTACAACACGAAAAAATACGCCGAATCACTTCCCTTTTATAAAAAAGCCGTAGAATTTAATCCGCAATGGTTAAACGCCGTCATCTATCTTGGCGACAATTATTACAACCTCAAACGCTACGCCGAAGCGGAAGAAAATTATAAAAAAGCGATAAGTCTCGACGGCAAATCGGCACTCGCACAATATGGCTTGGGAATTACTTACACCGCCGAAAACAATAAGCCTTTGGCGATGAAACAATACGAATTATTAAAAACGCTCGATAAATCGCGGGCGGACAGATTACTTACTTTGTTAAACAAAATGCCGTAAGCATTCCGGCAAAGGATTTTTATAAAAAAAAGTTATTTCTCAGAGAAACAACTTTTTTTCGCTTTTGGTTTCGGTTTCGGCAGTTTTCTCTGTTAAATTAATACCAGTAAACTTGTTCATTGTCAGGAAAAATTATGCCAAATACAGCTATCATCAGCGGAGTTCTTTTAATTTTAATCGGTATCGCCGGATACGTTTTCAGCATCGTGGACGGAAATCACAGTCTCACGGCATTGATTCCGGCGGCGTTCGGAATTTTGCTCGTCGCTTTGGGTTCCGCCGCCAGAGCAAAAGAATCAGCCGGAAAACATCTGATGCACGCGGCAGTTTTAGTCGGTTTGCTCGGGTTTATCATTCCGACCGGAAGATTAGTTTCAAAATATAACAGCCTGACGGTTTCACTCGCCGTGTTGTCGCAATTTTTGATGGCACTCGTTTGCCTGTTTTTTGTAATTTTGTGCATCCAATCCTTTGTCAACGCAAGACGCAGTCCGGCGGAATAAATTTGATTGTTTCGCTTTGATTTAGATGCTCTACCCGCAACAATTTATTGACGAATTAAAAGACCGCGCCGATCTCGTGCGGATTATCGAACCTTACGTTCCGCTCAAGAAAAAAGGCGCGAATTACTGGGGTTGCTGTCCGTTTCATCAGGAGAAAACTCCATCATTTTCGGTCAGCCCGAGCAAAGGTTTTTACAAGTGTTTCGGCTGCGGAAAAGCAGGGACAGCACTTAATTTCGTGATGGAAGTCGGCGGACTTTCGTTTCCAGAGGCGATCAAAGAAGTTGCCGAAAAGTCTGGAATCGTTCTGCCCGAACCGATCGAAGACAAGGATTATCAAAAGCATAAACAGCGGCGCGAAGAAAAAAAGGCGATTTCAGATGAAGTCGTCGAACTTAATAAAATCGCGCTCGAATTTTGGGAAACGCATCTCGCCGACGATAATCCGCAATCGAAAGCGGCGCGTGAATATTTAGAAAATCGCGGGATTTCCGAAGAAACGATAAAAACTTTTCGTATCGGTTTTGCGCCCGAAAGTTGGGACACGATGCTGAATCTTTTGAAGGAAAAAGGCGCGGACGAAAAACTTATCGAACAGAGCGGTCTGGTAACGAAAAACGAAGAAAAAAATCGTATTTACGACCGTTTTCGCGGGCGGATAATTTTTCCGGTTCTCGACATTAAAGGAAATCCGATCGCGTTCGGAGCGAGAATTTTGGATAAAGGCGAACCGAAATATTTAAATTCGCCCGAAACTCCGGCTTACATCAAAGGCGAACATCTCTACGGACTTTTTCAGAATCAGACGGAGATTCGCCAGAAGAAATACGCGATTCTCGTCGAAGGTTATCTCGATCTGATCGCGCTTTACCAGTTCGGCGTGACAAATTGCGTGGCGAGTTTGGGAACGGCTTTTACAGAACAACAGGCGAAACTTTTAGGTCGCACGGCGCGTAAAGTCGTTGTCAATTACGACGGAGACAAAGCGGGCATCAAAGCTGCCAAACGCGCAATTGAAACATTGGTCGAACAGGATTTTGAAATTAAAGTTCTGGTTTTGCCGGACGGACAAGACCCGGACGATTTTACTCGCGCTGAAGGTTTCGACGCTTACAAAGCACAGCACAAAAACAACGCCGTGCCTTATTTGACGTTTGTTTTGGAAGACACGGTGCGCGGTCGAAACCTTTCGCTTCCGAAACAAAAAGCCGAAGCGATCGAAGAAGTAATGCCGTTTTTGTCCGGCATACGAAATTCGTTTCAACAGCGCGAATCGTTTAATCAGGCGATGCTTTATCTGCGCGTCGAAGATCGGATTTTACAGCGCGACATCTGGAAGAATTTAAAATCCGGCGCGAAGTTTGAAAAAGAGACGGTTCGCCAACAAGTAGCGCGGGCGACGCAGGCGAAAATGACGGTCGCCGAGCATAAATTGCTCGAACTTTTGATCTACGACCGTGAATTGCGCGACGAGATTTTGCCACAGATGGAAGAAGCCGATTACGAAATTCTGGCGACGGCTTCGATCTTTCGCGCGCTTTTCGTGATTCATCAAAACGGTCTTGAAGTCACGCAGAAAAATCTGCTTGAAATGACGGAAGACGACGAACAAGCGCGTGATTTCGTGCCGGTTTTAATGATGAGCGAACCGATGCGAGCGGCGGGCGAAGTGATTGACGAAGTTTTGGAAGAAGCTGAAAACTGCGTTATGGCTCTGCGAACGATGACGATTTCGCGTAGAATTTTAGAAATTAGCCAGGAATTAATGGTTGCGGAACAAATCGGAGATATGGATTTACGAAATACACTCGTCAATGAGCAGATTCAACTTGCGAGATTAAAGAGAAATCTGGAAAATCGCAATTTTGATGATCGGATTATTTAAATTATTTATTATTTTTTGCCCTGAATTAGTTACCAACTAAATTTATTGTGATATAATCAAAGTTTTTTATAAAAGGATATGGCAACAAAGACTTTAAACGACAAAGAAGACATTATGGATAAGCTGCTTGCTATCGGCAAGCGCAAAAAAGCATTGAGTTTTGACGAACTCAACAAAGAAATCCCGGACAGTATGATGTCGCCCGATGACATTGAGGACGTTCTTCAACGGCTTGAAGGCGCAAACATTACTGTTGCCGAAGCAGATGCGGTTCTGTTAGAACAAGCCGCACAACTCGCCACTGACGACGACGACGATGATGATGATGATGTAGATTTAGATCTTTCCGCCGGACAACTCGACAAATCGAACGATCCGGTGCGTCTTTATCTGCGCGAAATGGGCGTTGTGCCGCTCCTAAATCGTCAAGGCGAAGTCATTATCGCGCAAAGAATCGAGCGCGGTATCAACAAAACTCAAAAAGCAATCTCCCGTTCACCGATTGCCGTCGAGGAATTAATTCGTATCGGCGAACGTCTCGACACGGATCAAGCGAGCATCCGCGAAGTAGTTAAATTTAGTGAGCAGGCTGAATTAACGGGTGAAGAAGATAAAGTTGACGAATATTTGCGTTGGACGGTCGAAGGCATCGAAATGATTCGTAAGAATTATGAAAAAGCATTGAAAGTTCTCGACAATCTGCGTGAAGAGCAAAAAAAAGCAAAAGGCAAAGAAACAAAAAAAGTTAAAGCATTAGAACGCCAACTCGGTCGCACGAGAATCGAGATTTCGCAGGAAATGAAACGTCTTGAACTGACCGAACGCACGAATCACAAATTGATTCGCGCGATTCGCAAAGTAAATGACGACGTGCGCCGTGCCGAGATCGGAATTCAAAAGGCGGAAAAACGACTTGAAGGAAAACTTACGCCCGATGAAAAGAAAGAGTTAAATCATAATATCAAGGATTTTCAGACGACCTTAGCCGAGATCGAAGATAAATATTCCCTGACTCCGCAAAGAATCAAACTTTCATTGCGGACGATTTTGATCGGCGATCAGGAAGCCGGACAAGCGAAACGCGAACTCGTCGAGGCGAACCTGCGACTGGTTGTCTCGATTGCGAAAAAATATACGAATCGCGGTTTGCAGTTCCTCGATCTGATTCAAGAAGGAAACATCGGTTTGATGAAAGCCGTTGATAAATTCGAATGGCGGCGCGGTTACAAATTTTCGACTTATGCGACGTGGTGGATTCGTCAGGCGATCACGCGGGCGATTGCAGATCAGGCGCGGACGATTCGGATTCCGGTGCATATGATCGAAACGATCAATAAACTGATCCGCACATCGCGTTTACTGGTGCAGGAACTCGGACGCGAACCGTCGAGCGAGGAAATCGCCAAAAGGATGGACATTTCGGTTTCAAAAGTTCGGAAAGTTTTGAAGATCGCGCAAGAACCGATCTCGCTCGAAACTCCGATCGGCGAAGAAGAAGATTCGCATCTCGGCGATTTTATCGAAGACAAAACGGCGATGAATCCGGCGGAATCCGTAACATTTACGAATCTGCGGACGATCACGGACGAAGTTCTTCAAACATTAACTCCGCGCGAGGAAAAAGTTATCAAAATGCGTTTCGGACTCGGAAACACCGGCTCGGAACACACGCTCGAAGAAGTCGGACAGCATTTTGCGGTAACGCGCGAACGTATTCGACAAATCGAAGCCAAAGCGTTGAGAAAACTTCGTCATCCGTCGCGTTCAAGACGTTTGAAGGCGTTTTTAGAGCAAAAGCAGTAGAATATAATGTTATAAATTACAATTTGCGATTTGTGATTGCTAAAATATAAACGGCAATTGTGAATCGCAATTTATTTTTAAAGACTTGAAAATAAATTAATAAAATGGATTTAGTTTCACAAATTTATCAACTTGTTATACTTTCGTTGGTCGTCGCTTCAATCGCCTGGACGGTAACACAGGAAGAGATTTTCCGCGAACCCCGCGAATATTGTGCTGACAGAAGTCAAAATTGCAATACTCTGTTTCAACAAAAATTTTTCTACGTTTTTACTTGCGAGTATTGTTTTAGTCATTGGGTAACGATTGTAATTTTGTTTTTAACTGGATTTCATACTTTAATTCCCGATTGGCGCGGTTATGTTTTGTCATTTTTCATTTTGCCGTGGCTGGCAAATCAATGGATGAGCATTTATAGGCGTTTACGTGTAGGCATCAAACACGAAAATGCACTGGCGGAAGAGGCTGAGGAAAAAGTGCAAAAGTGATGTAATTTTCAAAAAAAAGGTAAAATAATCTTAGCCGGAAAGTGAACCTTTTTGTTAAACATACCGTAAAACAAAACGAGGTTTTTATGAATATCTGCCAAAATTGTGGACAATCGAATTCTCAAGAAAGTAATTTCTGCCGCTTCTGCGGAACACGATTTCAACAGATGCAGAAACAAAACGATTACGAAGTTCAGCCGCCCAAACCTTATGCTTGGAAAACAGATGAATTTCCAGTCGGACAGCAGCAGCAGCATAAGCCGAATCCGCGTAATACAACGCATCTGCACAATAATATTTCAAATTATCCGCAAACACAAAATCCAAATCCCGCACCGCTGATGGAGCATCCTTACGGAACAAATCCTGACGTTTCTATTCAGCAAAGTTATTATCAAACGCAACCTCAAATGCTGGCTCAGGCATATCGCTGCCCGCGTTGTTTTAGTCAACATTTTCCGCGTTATGAAAAGAAAATTTCTACCGCCGGTTGGATAGTTTTCGCAGTTTTGCTAATCACTTTCTTTCCTCTTTTTTGGATCGGTTTTTTAATAAAAGAGGATGTCAGAATTTGTCCTGTTTGTAATCTGAAAGTTTCTTAAATCATAAACTTCTTAAAAAATTTGCTCGTTTTTTCATTAATGTTCGTCAGAGCTAAGTTGCAAATAGATTTTTCTGCTATACTTTACAGTAGAAATTTAACGCCTAACGATTCCCAAATGAGCAGTATTGAGAAACTAGAAGAAGAAGATTTCGATTTCTTTTTAAATTGGCTTTCAAGCGACAGCAAAAAAGCCAATGCAGAATATGAAATTCTTCGGAATGGATTAATAATTTTTTTTCGGTATCATAATTGTAACGATTTGGAAGCCCTCGCCGATGAAACGATAACTCGTGTCGCAACGAAATTAAAAACCTACAAATCATTAAAAGATATCCCAAAAGTTCCTATTTTACGCAAATTTGCCAAGAATATCTATCACGAATATTTGAGAACTTCCAATCGTGAAGTTTCGATTGAACATATAAAAACAGAATTATATTCAAATTTACAAAAAAACGATGATGAGCAAAATGTAAACGTCGCGTGTTTTAAGAAATGTTTGGCAAAAATGTCCGGGGAAAACCGCAAGATTTTAATTGACTATTACCGCAAGGAAGGGAGCAAAAAAATTGAAGCTCGAAAAAAACTTTCCGAAAAATTAAATATTGCTTTAAGCACTTTGCACGTAAAAGTTTACAGGTTAAGAAACGATCTAAAAACCTGTATTGAAAAGTGTGTTGAGAAAAAAAGTTTGTAATGGAATTGAGTTTTTTTTCATATATAAGTGTTCAGAGAAGATTAACATCTTATGAATTATGAAAATATAAAATTAAAACAGTATTTTATCGGCGGCTTGAATGAAGCGGAAACAGAAGAAATTGATCTTCAAATAATTTCCGGCGAGTTGTCGGAAGAAAATTTATTGATTGCCGAAAATGGGTTAATTGAAGATTTTATTGAAAAAAATTTATCTTCTGCCGATCTTTTGCTTTTTCATAGAAACTTTTTCATTTCCAAAGAGAGAGAAGCACAAATTCTCCAGACTGCTTTATTGAAAAATTACGCAGAAACTAATATTAACTCTGAAAATACCGTCGAAAAAGATTCTGAAAATAAAAACGGCTTTTTCTGGGATTTTGCGACTTTGCCTTCATTTTTTCCATTTAGAATCGCCTGCGGATTTGTAATTATCGGAATTTTTATCGGAATTTTCTGGTTTGCAGTTCATAGAAATTCTGGAAACAAAAAATTTTCCAGTCTCGAAAATGAATATGCCGCAATAAACAACAGTAATTTGAGTGACCTCGAAAAATTTCTTAATATTTCAAAAGTCAGTTTGGTTTCGGGAAGTTTTCGCTCGGCAGAAAACCTTAGTAATTTTTCACAAAAAGACCTGACCGATAAAGTTTTAATTCGGCTTGCTCTGCCCAACGGAGTTGATTTTTCAAAAAGTTTTCAAGTTGAATTCAAAAGCAGTGAAAAAATTATTTTTACACAGGTTATTGATCACATTTATCAAAATCCGAATGGCGAAGAATTCAGATTATTTGTGCCGTCAAAAATTTTTCAAAAAGGAATTTATCAGGTAAGCGTAAATAGTTCGACGGCGAATGAAACAAAAATCAATTACAATTTTTCGATTGATTGACGATAAACTTTCTTATAAATGCCGTAACTTCCCAAAAGCAAAACGAGTAAGAATAAAACCGACGGCAAAATGTAGTATTTGTAATAATTTCTCGAATTGGAAAACTCCGGCTTAACCTGAAAATCTCCGTGTATCGTAAACGCCGCCCAATAAAACGGTGATTTATATTGAGGATTCTCCCACATTTTTATTTGCGCGGCACGAAGTGCGACCGACGGTGAAACATTTTCATCGGACATTTTCCGGTAAAAATTGTTCATAAGTTCAACAGCGGCATAATCCTCAACTTTCCAAAGGCTGGAAATCACCGTTTTAGAACCGCTCTGTAAGAAAGCATTGTTCAAACTCATTAATCCTTCGCCTTTGATATTTTTACCGATTCCTGTATTACACGCGCTTAAAACAACCAAATCGGATTTTAAATTGAGTTCGTAAATATCCTGCAAACGGATTGACTCGTTTATTTTATTGCCATTGCGGTCAAAACGCGAAAGAATAATACCGGAAAGTTCGGGTCGTTCTTCATTAATCAGACCGTGCGTAGCAAAATGCAGGATTTTATAATCGGAAATATTCGTATGTGAGAAATTCTCCCGGCTGGCATCAAAACCGGAAAACTCGGTAGATTGCTCTGTGCCGACAGTATTTAAAATAGAAACTGCTTCGTCTTTCGAAGCTCTCAGACGTGAAAGTGAATCCAACGAACCTGTAAATCTAAATTTCCCGGAATTTTCCGGGTGTGAATTTTCAGCTACCATTTCATTTTCGAAAAAACGCGAATCATTCCTGGAGAAAACCGGATCGGCAAATAATAATAAATCTTTTGGTGGATTATTTTGATTGCTGGCGTTTGTTCTAAGCATTGTCAATAAAGAAGCGGAAGGTTCATAGATTACTTCATTGGTAAGCAAAATCGGTCTGTCATCAGAAGAATTCGGAAAAGGCAGTGCCGAGACGGGAAAATAATTTAGATAACCGTCGGCAACGATTATCAGACGCTTTCCGGCGAATTCATTAATCGTTTGACCGAAAAGTTCCCGGCTTAAATCGTTCGCCGTTTTTTGATATTTTATTTCAGATTCGGCAATTCGCGCCTGAAAATTTTCGATAGTTTCGTTTTCACCCAACTCATTTTTTTCCAGAAGTTCGCGTAAGATACGAACTTTAGTTTCAATCTGCTCCCGCGGCGGAAGAACAAACGATGAAAATTCATTTTTGCCTATTTTCCATAAATAACTCACATCATCGCCGAGAGAAAATTCTAATAAAACCGTGTTTTCATCGAGAATATTTTTCTGAAATTCGGCAATTTCAAACGGTGCGGGATTTTTTACTGCCGAGTAAACCGGACTCTCTCGTTTCAATCGGGCAAGAATCTCTTCCAATTGGTTTTCGAGTTGGCGAATCTCGTTTTCTGTTTCGGTAATTTTAGTTTTATTCTCGTTGAGATTTAGCAAATCGCTCAAATTATTAGATTTAACATTTAATAAATTTCTGATTTCTTTCTCCTGTTCAACCAATTCCTTCGGTGCATCCTTGGTAAAATCCGATCCAGAAAGCGTCAAATATTCCAACATTTGCCGCGCCCGTGATTTTTCGCTGATCTGGAATGCTTTAGCCGCGTAATTTTTTTCGGGATATTTTGTATTTAACTCCATAAGAAGTTTTATATAAAGTTCATATCGTTGAAAAACATTGGAAAAATAAGCAGTTTTCAATTTGGCATTTACCATTCCGGCAGAAAGATTTTCGGTAATTTCTACCGATTGCTCAACAAAATTCAAGGCTTCGACCGTGTTATTTTGTTCGTATCTGAGTTTTGACAAATTAAACAGTGTTTCGGATTCTGAAATTTTGTCACGTATTTTCCGGCTAATTTCTAACGCCGACTGGAAGTGAATTTCGGCGATTTCAAATTCTTTTTGCCTGAGATATGCTTTTCCGAGATTATTTTCGACTTTATTTACTTCTTTAATAAAATTCAAGGCTTTAAATGAATTCAAGGCTTTGGAGTAAAAATCAATCGCTTCGTCGCTTTTCCCGGTTTTATTAAAGTGATCTCCGACAAACATATTTGTATAAGCTATATAAAACTTATCTTTGAGTTTCGCCGACAATTTTCCCGTCTGTTTGAAAAACTCAAATGCTTTATTTTCTTCATTAATAAGAAAATTTAGATTGACCAATGAGGACATTGATGCCAATTTGCCTGTCGGATATTTTCCCTTTTCATAAAGATCTAACGCTTTGTGTCGGTAAATAAGCGCGCTTTTCCAATCGGCGTAGACTTCATAAATCGAACCGATTCCATTAAAAAGTTGCGCTTTTTCGATAAAATCCATATCGTCAGGAAAAAGAGATTCTATATGCCGGCATATTTCCAGAGATTTTTGCGGTTCGTTGGTAACCATATAATACCAACCCATCTGTAGCTGTGCGAGTGCTTCTTCACGACGCAAATTGTTTCGACGAGATGTTTCGATTGCTTCCTCGATAATTTGGCGCGATTCCTGCAATTTTTCGTCCGAGATATATGCGTAACCCAGCAGTGAAAGCATTTTGATTTCTTCCTTCACATTTTCGTTTTTCCGCCATATTTCGAGGGCTTTCAGACCATTACCGATAGTTTCATTTAAATTGTGCTGAGTGTATTTAACTTCCGCGTTGGCTGAAAGAATTGCACCTTTTGCTTCACCGTCCGGCAAATTTAACATTAATGCTTGATTAATAAAATTTTCACTTTCCGGGATTTTCCCTTTTTTCAATGAAATATTTGAATGCAAACTCAAAATTTCACCGAGAAGGTTTTCATCATTTAATTTTTTATTAATTTCCGAGATTTTTCCCAATTTTGCTTCGGCAACATCAAATTTTTCGAGCAACAGCGAAAGCCGCGCTGATTTTAGAAGTGTTTCGGCGGCTTTCTTAAAATCGTTTTGGTTTCTGTATTTTTCCGACAGAAAATCAAAAATTTCAATGGAACGACGAACTGCTGAACCGTTCCATTGATTTGCGAGATTCTCCGCCTGATTTTCTAGATCGAGAGATGAAGAAATTGCTTCATTTTCGATTGTGAAACTTTTTTTGATTTCAGTTTGCGGTTCAGCAACGGCAAACAAAATCAGCGTAAAAAGAATCACACCGAATTTATTAAAAACTTTCAGACAATTTCCTCCGGTAATTATTAATCCTTAATATCGTCAGCTCTGGCAATTAAATCGAGATATTTACATTTCATCAAATTCTCGTCGTAAGACCGTGCATCCGAAAAACCTGAAATTTCCCAGTCAAGCTGATAATTTCTGAACTGATTACAAAATACTGCCGCCGCAGATAAATCACCGCGTGTCTTCAATATCCAGTTTTCCTTTGTATTCAAAAACCAATTTTCCTTTGTGCTTAAAAACCAATTTTCTTTGGTTGCAGGAGAATTTTTTAGGTTGTTGAAATATGTTTCAAAATCTTCGGAATTATTTCGTGTCCGACGCATTGTAACAATAAATAGATAGCAAAACAAGAAATCATACCAACTTTTTCCCGCACCTTTTTCGGTTTTGTTGTCTTTTTGCTCTTTGAGTGCAGCTTTTAAAGCAGATTCGAGTTCCGATTGCTCGCTGTTTATTCCTCGGACGAAGTTCAGATAACTGTAACTTGTCCGGGTTGAAATTAACGCCCGCGCCGTCCACGGAAAATAAAGCGAAATTCCGTTTGAGAATTGGTATTCGTCACCGCAAAAACCGCTTTTAAGAACACATTTTCCGATAGCTCTGATTACATCGCCGGATTTTGTTTTAATTTCGTTAAATGTTTTAGAATTCAACTTTAGAAGATTCAGATGTTCTTCAAGACAATTACATTCCAACGCCAATTGCTCACAAAAATCTTTCAGATCAACGCACTGATCGTGCATAAATGTCTGGCAAACAATATGACTTTGTAAAATGATTTTTTTCAATTCTTCGTAAACAAAAATATCTTCGCGGGTTAGTTTCCTCTTTTCCGCCAGTTTCGATAAATCGAATTTATCAATTAACGACTCGGCAAGTTTTTTCAAAGCCGAAACGACCGTATCAACTTCGTCCAAATCCCAAGCCGCCAGATCAACCGAACGTCCGCCGATGGCATATTTTTTCTGTTGTTCTATAAATCCTTCGACAAAACATTTGGCGGCGGCTTTAGCATCGAGTGATTTTTCTTTCACTTCCTCGCAATTATGTTCGGCGAGTGTAATGATTAATTTTTCAAACATCGGCACATAAGTCCATCCGGCGTTCGGCAAATTTCCTTCCGACGCGACGATTGTTTTTGCAACGTCTTTTAATTCGTAGCCGATTTCGAGCATACTCATTAAACAACTGTCGAAACCGAGAATATCTATTTTGTTGCCGCTGAGATAATTTTTCTTTATATTTTCCAATGCCGAGCGAAGATCGAAAATCGTCATATAAGCGTTGGAACCGAAATCCGCCATCATCGTGTTGCCGTAAAACCCGGAACTATGCCCGGACAAAATAAACGCATAGTGCGCCGCTGCACATTTTCGCGTGTTAATGCACCAATTAACAAAATTTATCAAAGAATGCGGCGATGCGGCGTTTTTAACATCCATTACAGAACTATCTGTTGCTTCCCTACTGACAAAATCCGTCTCGATAATTTCGTGAAAAAAAGTTTCTTCCGGCGTGTAATCAATATAATATGTCGGAGCAGTCGGCGAACTTCCGTCGAAAAATGCCAGCATATTTATCTTATCGCGGTCTTTTTCCGGCAGCTCGCTTCTAAATTTATCAATTTCATCCAAAGCATAAACCATATTTTCGCTCAAATTATTATCGCCCGCCATATAAACCATTATTGTCCAATCTTTCATTTTCGTTTTCTCCTTAAAAATTAAATTTTGAACGTTTGAAATTTTGTAAACAGCCATTTTTTTTTCGCGGCTGGGAGAAAATATCTTCCGTAAACAGACTGTCAACAATCCCGTTCAAAATATATGACTCGGAGAGTGAAAACATTACATATAATTCATTACTATTTTTTTGGTCAAACTTTTAACAAAAAGCATAATTCAGTTATAATTTTGCGAAACCTTTGAAGGACTAAAAATTCAAAATTAAAAAATGCCAAAACGCACAGACATCAAGAAAATTTTAATCATCGGTTCAGGTCCGATTGTCATCGGTCAGGCTTGCGAATTCGATTATTCGGGAACGCAAGCCTGCCGCGCATTACGCGATGAAGGATTTGAAGTAATTCTCGTCAATTCCAATCCGGCGACGATTATGACCGACCCGGAAATTGCCGATAAAACCTATATCGAACCGCTGACGGTCGAAACCGTTTCCGCAATTATCGAAAAAGAAAAGCCCGACGCGCTTTTGCCGACAGTCGGCGGACAGACGGCATTGAATCTTTCCGTAAAATTATTTGAACAAGGAATTTTGGAAAAATACGATGTACAATTGATCGGCGCAAATATCGAATCAATCAAAGTCGGCGAAGACCGTGAACTTTTCCAAAAAGCGATGAACGAAATCGGCATCGAATCCGCAAAAGGCGATTTCGCGCACACTTGGGAAGAAGCAAAAAAGATCGTCGAAGAAACAGGTTATCCGGCGATCATTCGCCCCGCATACACGCTCGGCGGAACCGGCGGCGGAATCGCTTATAACCCGGAAGAATTTGAAGAAATCGTCGAACGCGGTCTGACTGCCTCGCCCGTTTCTCAGGTTTTGATCGAAGAATCAATTCTTGGCTGGAAAGAGTTTGAGTTAGAAGTGATGCGCGATTTGAATGATAACGTCGTCATTATTTGTTCGATCGAGAATTTCGATCCGATGGGCGTTCACACGGGCGATTCGATCACGGTTGCGCCCGCGCAGACTTTGACCGATGTTGAATATCAGCGTCTGCGCGATATGTCCATCGCCTGTATTCGTAAAGTCGGAGTTGAAACGGGCGGCTCGAATATTCAATTCGCCGTCAACCCCGAAAACGGCGACATAAGAATTATCGAGATGAATCCGCGCGTTTCCCGTTCAAGCGCACTTGCGAGTAAAGCGACAGGATTTCCGATTGCGAAAATCGCGGCAAAACTTGCCGTCGGTTATACTTTAGACGAAATTCCGAACGATATAACAAAGAAAACTCCGGCGAGTTTTGAGCCGACGATTGATTATGTCGTTACAAAAATTCCGAAATGGGCATTCGAGAAATTTCCCGGAACGGAAGACGTTTTGGGAACGCAGATGAAATCGGTCGGCGAAGTAATGGCAATCGGTCGAACTTTCAAAGAATCTCTTTTCAAAGGTTTGCGTTCGCTCGAAGCCGTAAAACCTTTAAGATTAAAAGACGTTCCCGACCACGTTTTACAGCAAAAACTTGCTCGTCCGAATTCAAATCGTTTTTCCTATATAACTTACGCGCTTCAACACGGTTATTCGATTGCGGAAGTTCATCGTTTAACAAAGATTGATCCGTGGTTTTTAGATCAACTCGTCGAAGTTATGCGCCTGCAAGACCGCATCGAAGGGCGAAAACTAAACGACGTGCCGACGGAAACTCTGCGCTATGCAAAAGAATACGCGCTTTCTGATCGCCGCGTTGCATATCTCACAAAATCGAACGAAAGCGCAGTTCGCCAAAGACGTAAAGATTTGGGAATTGTTCCGGTTTATAAAAGAGTTGACACTTGCGGCGCGGAATTCGAATCATATACGCCGTATCTTTATTCGACTTACGAAGAAGAAAACGAAGCAAATCCGACGGACAGACGAAAAATTATGATTCTCGGTTCGGGACCGAACAGAATCGGTCAGGGAATCGAGTTCGATTACTGCTGCTGTCACGCTTCATTTGCTCTTTCAGATGCCGATTTTGAAACGATAATGGTCAACTGCAACCCCGAAACCGTTTCAACTGATTACGACACCTCAGACCGTCTTTATTTTGAACCGCTGACTTTTGAAGACGTAATGAACATCGTTGATCTGGAAAAGCCCGAAGGCGTGATCGTTCAATTCGGCGGACAAACTCCGTTGAATCTCGCTGACAGACTGCACGAGGCGAATGTTCCGATCATCGGCACTTCGCCTGATTCGATTGATCTGGCGGAAGACCGCAAAAGATTTTCCGCTCTGCTCGATGAATTAAATATCCCGCAACCCGAAAACGGGACGGCGGTTTCGCCCGAAGAAGCAAAGGAAATTGCAGAAGAGATCGGTTATCCGGTCGTCGTTCGCCCCAGTTTTGTTCTCGGCGGTCGCGCGATGGCGATCGTTTATGATGAACAAACTTTGGACAATTATATGCGTTCGGCGGTTGATGCTTCGCCGGAAAAACCGATCTTGATTGATAAATTTTTGGAACGCGCCGTCGAAATTGATGTTGATGCGCTCGCCGACGAAACCGCCGTCGTTATCGCCGGAATTCAGGAACATATCGAAGAAGCCGGAATTCATTCGGGTGATTCGAGTTCGGTTTTGCCCGCGCAGAAAATCGCCGAAGAACATCTCGAAACAATTCGTCATTACACAATAGCACTTGCAAATGCGTTGAAAGTTAAAGGTTTGATGAATCTGCAACTGGCGATAAAAGACGACCGCGTTTATGTTATCGAAGTAAATCCGAGAGCGTCGCGCACAGTTCCGTTCGTCGCCAAAGCGACGGGCGTTCCGCTCGCTAAAATCGCATCTTTGGTGATGGCAAACGTTAAAACTCTCGCCGAATTCAATTTGCCTGAACATCTGCCGGTGCCGAAAATCTTTGTCAAATCTCCGGTTTTCCCGTTCAAAAAATTTGCCGGAGTTGATCCGATTCTCGGACCTGAAATGCATTCGACAGGCGAAGTTATGGGAATCGGCGACACATTTGGGGAAGCCTACGGAAAAGCGATGGAAGGCGCGTTTTTAACTCTGCCGATGTCCGGCAAAGCGTTCATTTCCGTTAATGACACCGATAAAGGTCAAGCCGTCGTTCTCGCCAGAAGACTTAATAAAATGGGTTTTGAACTGATCGCCACTTACGGCACGGCAAATCGTCTGAAAGAAGTCGGTTTGGAATGCGAAACGGTTTTCAAAGTCAACGAAGGTCGCCCGAACATAGCCGATTATATAAAACGCGGCGAAATTGCGCTCGTCATTAACACGCCTTTGGGCAGAACTTCGCATTACGACGAAAAAGCAATTCGCAAAGCCGCGCTTCAATATGATGTTCCGACCGTTACGACGATGACCGGCGCAGAAGCGTTGATCGAAGCGATTGCAACAAAAAAATCGGAAGAGAAATTAATCGTCAGAAATTTGCAGGAAATTCATAATTTAGAAGAGAAAGTAATTGGTGTGAAATAATTTTAGAGAAAAAAAATTATGAACGCAGTTTTAGATTTATCGGCAAACAAAAACCGTATTTTTACTATGACAAAGAAAATTATTAATTATATCGAAGTCGTCCGAACACGAAGAACTTAAAGATCAATGAGAGATATTGAAAAAGTTTTTGAAGGCGAAAAACTCAGCCGTTTAGAATGGATTGAAGAAGTCAGAGCTTGTGCAAAAAGCGTTTAAAATACTTGAATTTACCGGAAAAAAATTCGGTCGGATTTTTAAAAATGATCTTTTGGAAATATCTATTTTACAACTTTAAGAGATTGTTTTTACTCAAAAGTTAGGTTTAACGTGTAAAAATGGTTTTCGTGTCAGAAAATACATTTCAAATTTCGGCAAACTTTTCTTTACTATTTTCAACTGAATTTTTATAATGTCAAAAACTTCCGACTCCTTGAAAAAAACGATGAAATTAAAAACAACCAAGTTACTTTTTCTAATTTCAATTTTATTTCTAACAAAATATTCTGTCGCCCAATATAAAATCCCCGATTTTCGTAAAGTCATCGAAAAGAAATTTGCTAAAATTATTGCACAATCATTAGAAGGAGAGCAGAAAAAAAACGGGAATTTCGATTTCCAGTTGGTTTGCCCGACAGATACGAACTTTGCGGCTCAGAGAGTTTTTGAAGAATACGGCGCGATTTTCGCCGCCGAAAACGGAGTTGTTTTTCCGAATGCCTGCATTTTCGAATCGGAGATTGATGTTCAGTATTATCAGAAAAGCACCGATTCGAAAACCTTGAATGTCGGCGGTGTTTTAACAACGTTGCAAACTCCGGCGATGAACGATCTGCTGGAAGCGCGTAATGAAGCCGCTGAAATCGGTTTGGCAATTACGCCGCGCGGCTCGATCGGTTCAAAACGCTCTTATGACCAGACGCTTTCGCTCTGGAATTCGCGTTTTTATCCGGCGTTAAATTATTGGACACGGCGCGGCAAAATTTCCATTGAAGAAGCCGGAGAAGTGCGAAATTTACCGATCAGCCGTCAAGTCGAGCGCGTTTTACGTTGGGAAGAACAAGGATTTTATTTTAGCAAAGATTTTCGCAAATCTATTCTGTATTCGGTTGCCGTTCCCGGCGCATCGCAACATATTTTTCTGCTCGCGCTGGACGTTCAGCAATACGGAAACCCGAAAGTTCGTGAGATTTTAGCGAGACACGGCTGGTTTCAAACAGTAAAAAGCGACGCGCCGCATTTTACATATCTGGGTGTTTCGGAAACGGAACTTCCCGCGCTCGGTCTGCGCGCTGAATGGGTCGGCAGGCAGAAATTTTGGGTTCCTAATCTTGTTGAAGATAAAATTGATAATGAAAATCCATAGATTAAGATATATTTTTTGCTTTATTGTTTTATCAATCGCTGCAACAACGAGTTGTTTTGATAAAAAAGCGTCTGAAAATTTAGATATTTCAAAAATCAAATCTGAAAGTTTTTCCTCAGAAATCTCATCCGGTTCAAATAAAAAAAATAACGAAAATAATTCTTCAGTTCAATTTAACAAAGTAGGTTTTTACGCAAATCTGCCGGAAAATTTTACAAAACCCGATGATTTTGTCGAAGAAAAAATGCTCAACGATTACGGAGCGATTTTTCTTGCAAAAAACGGCGCGGTTTTGCCGGGAAAAGTTATTTTCAATGATGAAGCGGAAGTTACCGAATGGCAAAATTCCGTTCCGGCATCAAACGAAATAATTGCCGGAACGCCGTTGGAACTTCAAGTTCCGGCGATGAAAGCATTTCTCGATGCCCGAGAAGAAGCCGCCGAAAACAATATAATTATCACGCCGCGCGGCACTCTCGGATCAAAACGCTCGTTTGAGCAAACTCTGAAATTGTGGAATTCGCGTTTTTATCCGGCGTTGAATTATTGGACACAGCGCGGCAAAATTTCCCGTGAAGAAGCTGCCGCAGCGAAAGAAATGACGATTAAAAATCAGGTCGAGCGCGTCTTAAAATGGGAAGAAAAAGGCTTGTTTTTCAGCAAAGACTTTCAAAAATCTATACTAAATTCTGCCGCAGTTCCGGGCGCGTCACAACATATATTTCTGCTCGCGTTAGATATTTGGCAGTTCGGAAATCCGAAAGCACGGGAAATTATGGCAAAACACGGCTGGTTTCAAACGGTTAAAGACGATTTCCCGCATTTTACTTATTTAGGTATTAAACAAGAAGATTTACCGAGATACGGATTAAAGGCTTATTCATCAAATGGTTATAAATTCTGGCTGGTTAATACCGATGACAAATAAAAAAAGCCTGACTTCTAAAAAAAGTCAGGCTTTTAACAAATCGAATTATTATTTTGAACTTAAATCAACCGGTTTCGGATAACCTTTTCCTTGTAGTTGGGCAACGTCAAATGAAACTTCTTTCTTTCCTTTTACGCTGCGCGTAACTTTAGCATCGTCTTTTTTAGATTTCTCATTTTTCGCTTTATTGCTGTCGGCTTCCGTATTTGAATTTGATTCATCTTCGGAGACGGATTTTCCCACAGCGTTATAAGCCATTTGTTCTAAACCTTTCAAAATTTCATCTTTCTGTTTTTGGTCGAGGTCGTCAAATGAAACTCCGTAACTGTCAAAAACGCGGCGAAGATTTTCTTCGGTATTTGTCCCGCGCTCGTAAACATCACGGTAAATATAAAGTTTTCCGTCTTCGACGACGATCGTTTCATATCTCAATTCGACCGGAATTGATTTGTCGAGATTTACATTTTTCGTTTCGGTTTTTTGCTTTTCATAATCCTTAATTTCTTTTTCAGTCAGTTCCAAACCGGAAAGTTTCGCCAGATTCAAAGTAAAATCCTGTATTTGCGGACTTGTCAGACCGACACAGCCGTGCGATGCGAAACTGCCTAATTTATCCGGCGATTTTCCGCCGTGAATCAATGAGGGCAAACCGATCGGAATTTTTATCGGTCCCAGAGGATTCTGCTTGCTTCCGGCTTTCACGGTTTTACCGGCTTCGACATTTCCTTTTACCCAAGGTTCGTCGGGCGGTGTCCACGTCGGATTAAATATAATTGTTTTCGCCTGCCGCATTCCGCTCGGAAGTGGAAATTCAGGATAACCGATGCCGATTTTATAGGATTTCATTAACTTTCCGTCTTGAAATAAATCCATTCGATACGCCGGAGCGTTGACGACAATTCTTGTATCCGTCGGTATTTTATTTACATCACCCGAATTATTTACACTCGGATCGGTCGTTAAATTATCACCGCCGGACCAGCGTTTGCGAACCATTTCAAAGAGTTTTTGTGATTTTTCATCTCCGATAATTCCGCGAATTTCCGTTCCGGCGCGTTCCATTGCGGCACGAGTTGATCTCGAATCGCTTTCATCGTCGCTGTTTCTCAAATTATCAACGGCATCGCTCGCCGCTTTTTTGATTTTTTGAATTTCCTCATCCGACAGATTTGCTTCTGATTTCAGGGAATTTGTAAATTCTTCATCGGTAAACATCGCATCCAAAATAGGCAATGTAACCGGCATCTGCATATTCGCTTCTTCATTTTTCGCCGTTTCCGCCGGGGCTGAATTGACGTTCGTATTTAACGGCGCGTTATTGTTTACGACGTTCGTATTAACCGTTTCAGGCGGCACGCAAGCGACGGCAAAAATTGTTAAAAATCCTAAAATAGCTGAGATGACTATATTTTTGACACACTTTTTCTCAAAATTGTAATTCATAATTTTTCTATTATTTTATTTTGCAATGATTCGATGCAGAATAAGGTTACTCAATTTATATTGTGCAACTTTTATGCCTTATTTGGGGTAATCTAACTTCGGTAAAGCAATTTGATTAGTTTGATTCGATACCATTTTTCAAAAGCGGAAACGGATTTATATCAGTTCCTTTCCAGTATTTTTCAGGATCGTCGGCAATCATAATTTCAAAATGCAGATGATAATTTCCCGCGCCTGCATTTCCGGTGTCGCCGACGTAACCGATTATCGTTCCCTGTTTTACAAATTCGTTTTCAATTAAGTTGTCGGCGCGTTTTTGTAAATGAGCGTAATAATAGACAAAATTTTTGTCCGGGCTTAGTTGGTAAATCGTAATACCGCCGCGTTCACTGTCGAAAAATTTGGCGATCAAACCATCGGAAACCGCGGCGACCGGAGTTCCGTTTGCGGCGGGAATGTCAATCGCGTTATGAATGCGCCCTTCGGAGCGCGAATCGGTATAAGTATCTTGCAATTCTTCGCGTTTTATTCCGACGACGGGAATCATAAGAGTTGTGCCGGAAACGGAAATAGAAGAATTTCCCGGATTAATATTTGCATTCGGATTAACTGTCGGCTCAACATCGGCAATCGAAGGCGTTGAAGCCGCCGCCGGCAACTCAATGTTTTTTTGTTCCGGTTGTTGAACATTTGTCTTTACAACTTTATCGTATAAAAAAAACGGCTGAGCGAATTCCCGATAAATATACAATGCCGCGAAGACGTGTAAAAAAATCAAATAAAGAACCAATAAAGTTTTTCCCAAAATTTGTGCCAGCCTTTTCACTTTGTTAGTGTAAAATTTTAATGATTGATCGGCAAGATATTTTTAATAAAACCGTTTAATAAAACCGTTAGATTTTCCTTAAACCAATCGCGCATTTTGTTCAAATTCCGGCGCAGACGAAAGTAAATTGCCGGAATTTGGCTTATAGAAAATTTCCGACGGCGAACGAATTTATTAAAACTATGTATAATTGATGCAAAATTTGAATCCAAAATTCAATAGTTATCGAATTCACTATTAACTGATTTTCGTTCTTTGAATTTTAAGATGCATTTTAACGATAAGTTTTACTTTGGGGGTTTAGAAAAATTTTATAGTTGATATGCACAGAAAATCAGCAAAATTGCCGTGAGGATTTAATTAACTTCACGGCATTTCTATTTCCCGAATCTTTTTGTAAAATGGATAGACATCTTTTTTTTCCGCATCAATGCAATTTCAAAAAGTGTCGAACGTTCAAATCTGAGGATATTTCTATGTTAAAAATCAGTTTTTTTGTTTTAATTACCGTGTTTGCAGGAATTTTGACAAACACTTTTGCACAATCGGGCGACTTTCAAATTAATGAGAAGAAGTTTGAAGAAAAGAACGCCAAAATGCGTTATGAAATGAAAGCCGCTTATCCGCAAATTGCCGGAGATTCGGCGGCGGTTAACAAATTCAATCAAATCTCCAAGGATTTGGCTATGAGTCACATCGCCGAATTTAGAAAATCAATGGCGGAATTTACCGATGAAGACCGGAACTTTTTGCCGGAAGATATGAATTATGAAATCGAAATAAGCTATCAAGTTTCGGCGGCAAGCAACGATCTGGTGAGCGTCATCTTCAGTAATTATGAATCTACCGGCGGAGCGCATCCGAACACTTCGAGTTTCGCATTGAATTACGATCTGAAAAATAACCGCCAACTCGAACTCAAAGATTTGTTTATTCCCAGTGCCAATTATCTAAAGCAAATTTCGACATATTCGCTCACCGATTTGAAAAAGAGAACCGGCGAAATGTCCGATTCGGAATGGCTTCAAAACGGCGCGGGACCGAAGGCGGAAAATTATAAAAGTTGGACGATTGCTAATGACGGGCTTCATTTTCTATTCGACTCGTATCAAGTCGCCGCTTATGCCGCCGGAAATTTCGAAGTAATTATGCCTTACAGCAAAATACCGGAAAACATTCGCACCGACGTTTTGAAACGCGCCGTAAGTGTTAATTTTGTCGGCGATAATCCGCGAAATTGGTGCAGAAACGTTTTTTTTCCGAAAGCGAATTATATTTCGACGGGAAAAGTTACGGGCGTGAAAAATGCCAAGATATTTTTTTACGGCGACGATAAAGATTGTCCGACGGGCGAAAATTGCCGCGCAAAAAGTTATGTTATTCCGGGCGACGAAGTTCTCGCCGGAGAACAATACGGCAGTTATACCTGCGTCTGGTATCAACGTGCGAAAGGCGATGAAACCGTCGGCTGGATCGAAACTTCGAGCCTCGAACTAGGTTACGAAGACCCGGAAGAGACGAAAAACCGTTGGACGGGAAAATGGGTTGACGGGCAAAATGAGATCAACTTTGCGCCCGCGAAACTCAAAGGCGCGTTTGTGATCGCGGGAAATGCGATGTGGCAGGGCGCAGGCGACAATGTTCACGTCGGCGAGATCGAAGGCACGGAATCGCCGGAAGGCAATGAGATCAAAATCGGCGCGAAGGAAACGGACGAATTTGCGTGTAAAGTTTCAATGAAAATCGTCGGAAAATATTTGATCGTTTCCGATAATATGAACTGCGGCGGCGCAAACGTCAGCTTTACGGGTGTTTATAAAAAAACAAATAAATGAGCGATTGGATCGGTTTGGCATTTTTCATCTTCTTGATAATCGGCGTTTTCGTCGGTTTGAAGATGCTTGCCAAACCGACCACGCGAACGCCGGAAGAATTTGAACGGAACGCTTCGGAAAATACGACGATGATGGGTTCGAGTATGAATGTTTTAAACGAAATGCTCAATCCCGAAGCCGCGAAATCAAAGGAAGTTCAGACGGAATTAAAGCGCGGAAATTACAACAAAAAGAAACGCGAAGGAAAGGCGAACGGCGATGCTGATAATGAATTGTCAGATTCATAAAATCAATGGCAGATCGTCAAATTTCGCGGCATATTGTCAAAAATTGCGGCAGATTGATAAAGTTTTTGTGAGATTGATAAAAAAATCGTGCGAAGCGTAAAAAAATTGTGAGATTACAAAAAAAAAGTGAGAGAAAGAAGTTTGGAGTTTCAACTTTAGTTGGCTCGCACCCGCGAAGCGTAGTGCGAACCCGCCTGCGGAGCGCGGCGGAGGATGCCAACTGAAGTTGGAACTCCAAACTTTAAGAAACAAATGACAAAATATATTTTCGTAACAGGCGGCGTGGTTTCTAGTTTGGGCAAGGGTTTGGCGGCGGCTTCGGTCGGGTGTCTTTTGGAAGCGCGCGGTTTGAGTGTCCAGATGATGAAGCTCGATCCGTATATAAATGTTGATCCGGGAACGATGTCGCCGTTTCAACACGGCGAGGTTTTCGTCACCGACGACGGCGCGGAAACCGATCTCGATCTCGGTCATTACGAGCGTTTTACAAATGCGAAACTTTCGCAGGCGAACAATTGGACGAGCGGACGTATTTATTTGAACGTCATCGAAAAAGAGCGGCGCGGCGATTATCTCGGCAAGACGATTCAGGTGATTCCGCACATCACCGACAGGATAAAAGAAGCCGTCAGATTCGTCGCCGATTCGGAAAAACCGGACGTTTTGATCGTCGAAATCGGCGGAACTGTCGGCGACATCGAAAGTTTGCCGTTTATGGAAGCGATTCGTCAGATGGGCAACGAAGAAGGTCGAAATAACGCGATATTTGTTCACGTTACGCTCGTTCCGTATATCGCCGCCGCCGGAGAATTAAAGACGAAACCGACACAGCACAGCGTCCGCGAATTGCGCGAAATCGGAATTCAGCCTGACATTTTGCTGTGCCGTTCTGACAGAACCGTGCCGCTCGAACTTCGCAAGAAAATCGCACTCTTTTGTAATGTTCAGGAACACGCCGTAATTTCCGCGCTCGATGTCAGCACGATTTATGAAGTTCCGCTTTATCTGCACGAGCAGGGTTTAGATAATTTAATCGCCGATCTTCTGAAAATTTCCGACGAATATTCGAACGCCGATTTAAGAGACTGGCGCAAACTCGTCTCGACTATTAAAGAAAAAAATAACGATTCGGTAAAAATCGGCATTATCGGAAAATATGTCGAACTTGAAGATTCTTACAAATCTTTGCGCGAAGCCTTAACGCACGCAGGCGTGGCGAATAATGTCGAAGTCAAAGTAAAATGGGTGGAATCCGAAGATTTGATGCAGGAAGATTTTGAGATGCGTCTTCAAGATTTCGACGCGATTCTCGTTCCCGGCGGTTTCGGCAAACGCGGCGTAACCGGAATGATCCGCGCGATTTCCTACGCGAGAAAATCGGGAACGCCGTATTTCGGAATCTGTCTCGGAATGCAGACCGCCTGCATCGAATTTGCAAGAAATGTCTGTGATTTAAAGGAAGCCGATTCAACCGAATTTAACGATAAAACGGAATTTCCGGTTATCTTCAAGTTGCGCGATTTAGTTGATGTTGACGAACTCGGCGGCACGATGCGGCTCGGTGCTTATGACTGCGATTTGAAACCGGAAAGTCTAGTGCGGGAAATTTATCACAATGCCGACCAAATTAATGAAAGACATCGTCATCGTTTTGAATTTAATCCCGAATTTATTGAAATTCTGCAAAATAACGGTCTGATTTTCAGCGGAATTTCGCCAAACCGCAAGTTCGTGGAAATGATCGAACTGCCAAGAGAAAAGCATCCGTTTTTCGTGGCTTGCCAGTTTCACCCCGAATACAAATCCAAACCGCTAAAAGCACATCCGTTATTTGTTTCTTTCGTTAAAGCCGCGTGGCAAAACCGGCTCGACAGCGAAAATTTGAAAGAGGATGTTTCAAGTGATAAACAGATTGACATCAAAGAACGGGCGGTAACTTTTGGCGAAGAGTAGTTTTTTATAAACAACGGCAAAAATCCGATTTTATTAATTTTCGTAATTATTAAAATACAACTGTTAAGTAATGAGCCGAATCGTAAAAAACGACAAAAATTTGAATTATGAGTCAGGAACTTAAGGGAAAAATATTAGCGGACAAATATCAAATTGATGAAATTCTGCGCGAAGACGATCTTACGACGGTTTATCGCGGAAAACATCTTCTGATGGAAAAACCCGTTATTATTAAGATTTTATCGCCTGCTTTGGCGATTGACGACAACATTGTCAGGCAGTTTTCAGGCGAAGCGAAAATAAATTCGCACATTTCACACCCGAATATTTTGGGAGTTACGGATTTCGGTTCGGATACCGATAACACGGTTTATATCGTAATGGAATCGGCTGAAGGTGAAACGCTTCGTTCCGCGCTCGATCAAAAAGGAAAATTTGAAACAAACCGGGCGATCCGTATTATCAGACAAACCGCCGCCGCACTTTCAGCCGCTCATTCAAATCATACGGCTCACGGACACCTGAACCCGGAAAATATTTTACTAACCCGCAGTCTCGGCGGCATCGAAACGGTGAAAGTTGCAGATTTCGGCGCGATAGTTTCGGGCGATGACGAACTTACTATCGAAAAAGCGAAATATATCGCGCCCGAACAATATTCGGAAGTTTCCGAAACGGACGAGCGTTCGGATATTTATTCGCTCGGTGTCGTTTTTTATGAAATGCTGACCGGAGAAACGCCGTTTACCGCCGAAAATATAACAGATTTAATGCTCAAGAAAACCGAAGAACTTCCCGCACCGCTTTCTGCATTTCGTTCCGATGTGCCGCCGAATATCGAACCCGTAATATTAAAAGCGTTGGCAAAAAATCCGGAATCGCGTCAACAGTCAGCCGCAGGATTTGTCGAGGAACTAGACAAAGTTTTCGGTTATGATGCGGAGACCGTCATCGTTCCCGCAAACGCCGCCGAAGCGGTAAATAATAATATCTGGAAAACGGCATTCGTCGTTTTAGCCGGAGTTTCGCTACTAAGCGTCGCGTTGATTTATGCAACACAAGTCAGAACCACAAATCCTGAAACTCAACTGCAAACCGATGCCAACGGAATGCCGGTTCAGCCTTTAGTTCCGGCGACGGGAATGAATGAACAGGGCGTAAATAATATGTTGCCGACCATCTATCCCGGAACGGGCAACTCAAATTCGGATTATCCATATCCTGAAGTTCAGCAGATGCCGGGCGGCGACGGTTACGATGCGTGGGGACGAGGCGGCGCGCCGCCTCCGGGCGCACCGCCGCCGGTTTACCAGTCGGACGGTAATTATATATTGATTCCAGGTAATTCAAACAGTCAGTTTATGCCGGGCGAATATGTTATTCAAGTTCCTAAAGAATCGAATGTAAATGCAAATGTCGCGCCTTTGCCTGCGAAATCTCCGAAAGGAAATAACGCAAATGTGAAACCTTCGCCTGTTCCAAATGAAACACCTGCCGATGTTCCGGCGACGGCGACTCCGGCGGCGACTCCGAAACCGAAAGCGACTCCGGCTGAAAAACCAAAAGAAACTACGCCTTCGACAAACGAGAAAAAACAGGTCAGCGGAAAACAACAAGATTCGGAATAATAATTAACGTAAAATTGACAAAAGAAAAATTAAATAACTTTTTGACTTAATTTTCGTTTCTTTAGTGTATTTCGTGGGCTAAAATTCTTTTGTCGGACCGACGTTCATTAATTAAAGAAAAACTGCACCGAGCAATTCGTGCAGTTTTTTTTCTTCCTCGAAAAACAGTTTATTTTCCGCCACGAAACAAGGAAGATTAAAGTTTAATTTCTTTAATTTTACCGCATCTTTAGCCGTAGTTATTAAACAATCCGCGCCGATATTTACAGATATTTCCTCGATTTTTTCAATGTCCGACTGGTTATAAAAATAATGATCGGGAAACGATTTTACGCCGATTAAATTAAATTTTTCATTTTCCAGTTGAGTAAAAAAGTTTTTCGGATTGCCGAGAGCGCAAAATGCTAGAAAACCTGATTTCGTTTTTTGCTCTTTATTTCCAGATTTTAATTCGGTGAGATAATCCGTTTTGTTTCTCGAAACAAAAATCGGACAATTCGTTATTTTGGCAATTTCGGTTTTGAGTTTTTCTGTTTCGGTTTCATCTAATAAATTTGCGCGTGTGATAATAATTGCGTTTGCCCGTTTTAGATTTTTCAACGGTTCGCGCAAAATTCCGAACGGAAAAACTCTTTCGTTTCCGAACGGATTTGCGGCATCAACGCAAACCAAATCCAAGTTTCTCTTAACCTGCCGATGCTGAAACGCATCGTCTAAAACGAAAACTGAAACATCAAAATTTTCACGCGCGAACTTCCCCGCTTCGTAGCGATTCGGATCGGCAATGATGACGGCTTTTTCACGTAGTTTTTTCGCCAGTTCGAGAGGTTCGTCGCCGGTTAAGCGCGCGTTTTCGATAATTGTTTCGCCGTCCGAAACGATGATTCTTTTTTTAGAATTTTCCCGCCCGTAACCTCGCGTTAAAATACAAACTTTTTTGCCTGAATCTGCCAAAAATTCAGCAATATAAGCAACGAGTGGAGTTTTTCCGGTGCCGCCGAGCGTAATATTTCCGACGCTGATCGTTGGAACGTCGAGAGCATTCGATTTGAAAATTTCTCTTTCAAAAAGTCTGTTCCGCAAATTCATCAACGATCCGTAAACCATAAATTTAAGAATAAAAAATTTCGTCTTTCGTCACTGATCTTTCACCCTTTATTAGTCGTCTGCTGAAGTCTTTCGAGTTTTATCAGAGCCGAACCGCTGTCAATACTTTGTTCGGCAAGCCGCGCGGCTTGCATCGGATCGCTTGCCGTCCCGCCGACAATCAAGGCGGCGGCGGCATTTATAACGACCAATGAACGCGCTTCATCACGGCGTTTGCTTTCCAAAACTTCCCTGATTATCGCCGCGCTGTCGGATGCGTCAGCGACCTTTATTTTGTTTATTTTACCATTTTGAAGACCGAATTCTTTGGGCGAAATTTTGAATTTCCTCAATTTTCCTTTCGTGATTTCTATAACGAGCGATTCGCCGTCAATCGTGATTTCGTCCAACCCGTCGAGACCGTGAACGACCCAGGCTTTTTCAATATTTAAAAATGCTAACGCTTCGGCGATCGGTTCGAGAAGCGATTGATGCCACACGCCGACGAGTTGGCGAGACACGCCCGCCGGATTTGTTAAAACTCCGAGCAGATTCAGACAGGTACGAATTCCGAGATGCCGCCGTGCGTCGCCGATATTTTTTAATTTCGGATGATATTCCGGCGCGTATATAAAACCGATTCCCGCACCGTTTAAGCAGGCTTGAATCGTATTCGGTTTGACTTTCAAATTTACGCCGAGTTTTTCGACCGTTTCCGAACTTCCCGATTCGCTCAAAACCGCTCGATTGACCTGCTTTGCAATCGGTAATCCGGCTCCGGCGGCGACAATTGCGGCGGCAGTCGAAACGTTAAAAGTTTTCGATGCGCTTGAACCTGTTCCCGAAATATCTGTCAGATTCCTGTGTCCGGCATTTATTTTTATCGAATTTTCTCTCATCGCCCGCGCCATTCCCGCCAGTTCAGCACCGGTTTCTCCTTTGATTGTCAACGCCACGAGCGATCCGACAATCTGCGCCGGAAATGCTTTTTCAAACATTAATTCTTGAAAAAACTGCGCCGCCTCTTCCATTTTGAGATTTTCACCGTGAATCAGACGCACGAGAAATTTATAGAGAGGTGTTTCCGCTTGTTTGTTCGTCGCAGCAAGCGGCGCGGATTTTAACCAATCGGTTTTCGTCATAAATTCGATTATAAATTATATGGCGAATGAATCAAGAATTTCGATTTTGTTATTTGCGACGAAGTTCCAATGCTTTCGCGTTGTCGTAAAAAAATTTACTTGCTGTTATAATTCCCGAAGACTGTAAATAAATGCTTTTCCGCAGTTTAGAAAAAAGTTCGATTCTGTTAATTTCAAAATATAAATTAAATAACGCTCAATAAATCGGGCGATTCATCGGCAAAATATGAATTTCACCCCGAGAAAATTTGTTCAGGAAATCAAACGCTTTCCGTCGCGTTTTCGCCGGAATTTGTCCGATTATCGTTTTTTCGCATATCTCGCCATTCTCGGTCCGGGAATAATCGCCGCCAACGCCGGAAACGATGCCAGCGGTATCGCTACTTATTCGACCGTCGGCGCAAGTTACGGTTATACATTGCTTTGGCTTTTCATTCCGATGACTTTCGCGTTGATTATCGTGCAGGAAATGTGTGTTCGGATGGGCGTTGTGACCGGACAAGGACTTGCCGATTTGATCCGCGAACAATTCGGTGTGCGTTTAACCGCACTTGTAATGTTGTCGCTTTTGATTGCCAATTCGGGCGTAATCGTATCTGAATTTGTCGGCATCGCGCAGGCTTCGGAACTTTTCGGAATTTCGCGTTTTATCACGATTCCCGTAACTTCCGCGTTGATTTGGTGGCTCGTCGTCAAAGGTTCACAACAGCGCGTCGAGCGCGTTTTTCTTTTAATGTCGCTCGTTTTTTTCGGTTATATTTTTTCCGCATTTATGGCGCAGCCCGATTGGGAACAAGTCGGACGCGAGTTCGTCAAACCGAGTTTTTCCTTTGACACGAGTTATCTTTTTACGGTCGTCGCCGTTATCGGAACGACGATCACACCGTTTATGCAGGTTTTCGTCCAATCTTCCGTCGTCGAAAAAAAGATGGATAAAGAAGATTTGCCGATTGTCCGCGCCGATGTCATTATCGGGATGCTTTTCGCAAATTTAATCGCCGCTTTTATCGTTATTTCAACCGCCGCGACGCTTTTTGCAAACGGTATCAACGAACTCGATTCAGCGGCGACCGCGGCGCAGGCACTCGCGCCGATTGCCGGAAATTATGCGAAATATCTTTTCGGAATCGGTCTTTTCGGCGCGGCGATGTTGGCGATGGGCGTTTTGCCGCTGGCGACGGCTTATTCGATTACCGAAGCATTGGGTTTTGAAAAAGGTCTGTCGAGAAGTTTCCGCGAAGCACCGATATTTATCGGAATTTTTACCGCGCTGATTTTGCTCGGCGCAATCGTCGCATTAATTCCGGGAATTCCGCAGATTAAACTTCTAATTTTTACGCAATGTATCAACGGTTTATTACTTCCGATTGTGCTGATCGCAATTGTTTCGCTGTCGAGCAATGAAGAAATAATGGGCGAATACAAAAACGGTTTTGTATTCAATCTGATCGCGTGGGCGATAACGATTATCGTTTCGATTTTGTCTATTTTATTGCTCGTTACGACATTTGTTGATATTTTTATGTAACTGCAACTTTAGCTTATGGCGAATACGAATATAAAAAAACAGTTTGCCGGTTTATCTGTTTTAGCGGCAGTCATCATCGCATCTCTGATTATTCTGCCGTTTCTCGAAGACCCGACCAAAGAATATGTTTCGGCATTTTTTATGAATGTCGAAAAGTATGCGCCTAAACCGAAGGAAACGCCTCACGTTAATTCAAATAAAACAGCCGAACCGCTTGATAATGTCAATCAAAACGTTATAAATGAGTTGGGAAATTCAAACGGCGCAGACAATTCGGTTGATAATTTAAATGGAAACGCCAATTCAAATGTCAATGGAAATTCCAATGTCAACGTCAATTCAAATCTAAACACGAATTCAAATGTAAATCAGGCGGCAGCAACACCGATACCAACTCCCACGGCAAAACCGACACAAAGTCCGCAAAAATCCGCCGCACCGCTTTCATCACCGACAGTTAAGCCGACCCGAACACCGGAAAGCATTATTATCGGGCAGGAAACTCAAGCTACGCCGACTGCATTGAGTGAACTTTCGATCTCGCTTCTGACTAATTTCTTTCGGCTTTTGAAAATAATTCTCTGGTTTATTCTCATTATTGCGATTCTCAGATTTATCAATTCGCTGATTTTCAGCCGCGCTCTGCGGAATACGAATTCTTATGAATTAACGAATTTGATTCGCAATGTCGTGATGATTTTGCTTTACATTATCGCCTTTTTTATTATTTTTCAATCGCAATATCCGAACATTCAACTCGCGCCGTTGTTTACCGGTTCGACGATTGTCGGAATCGTCGTCGGTTTTGCCTTACAAGACACGCTCGGCAATCTTTTTGCAGGTTTGGCACTGCAAGCAGATCAGCCTTTTCAAATCGGCGACGTGATCGCGCTCGGTGAAAAAGGCAAAGGTGTCGTAGAAAGCATAACGTGGCGCGGCGTAAAAATCCGCACGTTTCAAAATAAAATGCTGATAATCGGCAACAGCATAATCGGCAAAGAGATTATCGAGGTCGCGCCGAAAAAAAATCTCAACGCGCGACTCGTTTTTTTCAACACACTTTATTCCGATCCGCCCGCAAAAACGATTAAAATTGTCCGCGAAGCCGTGCGGCAGTGCGATAATGTTTCCCCGAAAATCCGCCCGATAGTCCGCGTCCGAAATCTCGGCGATAACGGAATCGAATACGAAATAAAATATTGGTTAATAGATTATTCCAAACATAACGACACCGACGCGCTTGTGCGCCAGCGAATCTGGTATTCTTTTCAGCGCGAGGGCATCAATTTTGCTTTCCCGACGCGCACACTTTATATCGAGAAAGATATTCCGGCAGATGTTTTGTTAGAAAATGAAAACGCGATTTATGACAGAATCACAGGCGTTCCGATTTTCGCGCCTCTTTCAGAATCAGAAGCTCAAAAACTCGCCGATGCCGCTGAAATCCGAATTTTTGCTCCCGGCGAACCGATTGTCAAGCAAGGCGAAAAGGGCGGTTTAATGTATATAATTCATCGCGGTTCGGTTGATGTTTATCTTAGCGAAAAAGACGAAAATATACTGGTAACGACTTTGCGCGAAGGCGATTTTTTCGGCGAAATGGGATTATTTACCGGAGAATCCCGCGTCGCTTCGGTTGTCGCACACGAAGAAGCCGAAGTTTTGCAGATCGGCAAATCCACATTAAAACCCGTTTTTGAAAGTAATCCCGATTTAGTCAGAAAATTAAGCGAATTTATCGAAGAACGGCGAAGTGAAATTATTCACGAAGACGACAAAGAAGAAACAACGGTTAAAAAAGAAAACAAAACGGTTGTAAGATCAATTCGCAAGTTTTTCGGTCTCGAATAAAAAAAGGGCTGAAATGAAAAACTTTTTCCATTTCAGCCTTTTCGTTTTCTATCATAAATTCAAATTAGTAAATCGTAAAACTAAATTGAACGGATTTTGTTACCGCATACGGAACACCGTTTCTTTGCGGCGGCTCGAACTGCATCGAACGCGCGGCGGCAATCGCTTTTTCGGTTAAACCGTAACCTAATTGGCTAACCGGAGAAATACTTCCGATTTGACCATTTGCCAAAAACGTAACGCGAAGCGTAACTGTTCCCTGCACATTATTTTGACGTGCCGCATCCGTGTAACCGGGACGCGGTTTTGAAAGAATTTTCAAAGCCGTCGTCGGACCCGCAGGTTTCGGTGGTTCGGGTTTCGGCGGATCGGCTACACGAGGTCTGTTGTCGCCGTTTCCGTTTCCGTTTCCATTTCCGTTTCCGTTTCCGTTTCCGCTGCCTGACCCGATTCCGCTGCCGATTCCGGTTCCCTGACCTGTGCCTTGTCCGCGACCTAATCCAGACCCTTGTCCGCCGCCGCTTCCTGTTCCATCAGAAGCATCAAACGAAACCGAATTCGGATCACCGTATTTTTCGTTTGTTTGTTTAATTTCACGATTTCCCTGAGTCGTCGCTTGATATTGAACTTCCGTTTTTTGCTTAGGTATAGTAACACTCGGCGCAATCATCGGCGGTTGTTCGATTTGCGTAGCAAGTTGACCTTTTGAAACGGGTTTTTGTTCATCCCGACCGCCGCCGCCGCCGCCGCCGCCTTTATCTTCATTTTTCGGTTGTTCCGGTTCTTCAACTTCCATCGGTGCTTCGTCTAAATCAGGCACGATCACACCGAAAGAATCCGAATCAATCGCCGCTAAATCTAAATCTTTGTCAAACAATGAATAAACAAAGCCTGCAAACACCAAAGTTAGAATTAAAGCCGCCGCGCCCAAAAACATAAAGTTGCGCTCTTTGGCATTTTTTTCCTGAATTACGGTTATGTGAAAATTATCGCCCGCTTCCTGACCATAATCGCCGGACGCGGTTAATTTTTGATAACCGTATTTTTGAATCGGCTTATCTTCCAAACTTTTCGGAGTTCGCGGAACGACGGTTTTAGCTTTATCTTGCGGATTTTTAGAAACGAGAGTTTCAACTTCATCTTGCGGATTTTTAGAAACGATTGTTTCAACTTCGTCATTTTGATGCGAATCGGTTTGAAAAGATTTTTCTTCCGTAGGCATTTCGATTTTATTTCCTGAACCGCTGCCTTCTACATCGAGTTCGAGAATATCGTCGTCAAACGAAGATTTATCAAACGTAACCGTTTCAATTTCAGGTTCGTTTTCTTTGGTGGATAAAACTGTCGGTTTTTGAACTTCAATATTTTCCGGTTCCGAAACTTTCGGAGGTTCGCTAAGGTTTGCAGTTTTATTATCTGTGACAGGTTTCATCTCGAATGCCTCTAAGGATTCGGCACAATTCGGACAAAAACTGAACTTATTATCAAAACTTTCTTCACATTTTGAACAAAATTTTACGATTTTTCCCATATCTTTAGCCTCTTGATTTTTTACATTCGGCAGAATAGCCTTCTTTATTATAACGCTATTTTGCCAAATGTTAAATTTTATTTGAAATTTGTTCGGTTTTTCAAAATACCTGAATACGTCAATTTGATAGATGCCTGAACGGTTTGACGCGATGCCTGACTATGCATAAACTTTTTTATAAACCGCGGCTGACAACTTTGCCGGTTCATTTTTGCAACTAAGTATTTTATAAATTTATGACAATGAAATTATCACGATTGCCGGTAAAATTTACGTTCGCACTTTTATTTTTGTTCATTTTCGCAAATTTATCGGCTGCACAAAAGATTGATTCGCCGCGACAGGAAAATCTGTTGAACGGTTTGCGGGTTTTGATGTGGAATTCGCCGGCGGCGGACAAAATCACTCTAAAACTTCGTATTCACAGCGGTTCGGCTTTTGACCGGCAAGACCGCGAAGGAACGATGGCTCTGCTCGGCGATATTATTTTTCCGAACGAACAATTTAAGGAATTTTTTGCCGATGATCTCGGCGGTTCTCTCGATGTAACCAGCAATTATGACTATATTCAGATAAATATCACGGGCGACAAAGATAAACTTTTGACGATGCTGGAAACTCTCGCCAACGCCGTTTCAAAACCTGAAATCACCAAAGAAACGACGGATAAAGTTCGCACCGAAAGACTGGAAATAGTAAAAGGTTTGGAAAAAGATCAGGTTTATATCGCCGACCAAGCCGCCCGAAACCTTCTGCTCGGCGATTATCCGTATGGCAGACCGCAAAACGGCGATTCGGAAAGTCTCGCAAAAATAGATTTTGCCGACGTTTTATTTGCAAAACAAAGATTTCTTTCATCTGATAACGCAACATTAGCGATTGTCGGTGACTTAAAAACGGATTTCGTAATGCGTGCCGTTCGCCGCTATTTCGGCAGTTGGATGAAAAGCGACGGCAAAATTCCGGCGACTTTTACACAACCGGAAAATCCTGTCGAAAAGAAACTCGGAATCGAAACCGATTACGGTGAAAACTCTCAAGTCAGATACGCGATGCGCGGTTTCGCTCGAAAAGACAAAGATTTTCACGCTTCGCAAATTTTAACAAAAGTTCTGCAAAATCGTATTCAGAAACAAATTCCCGTAAATTACGGCAAAGATGTTTTCGTCCGCCAAGATGCGCGTTTTTTGTCGAGCGTGATATTTTTCGGTTATACATCAATGCCGGTTCCGATTATCGCCGCGCCCGTCAACCCGACTCCGGGAAAAACCGAAAATATCGTAACTCTGGTTATGACCGGAGATATTTCAACGGAAGAATTTAATCGCGCAAAAACCGACTATTTAATTGATTTGGCAAAAAACGATTTTGTCGAAAACTGGCTCGATGTTGACACATACAAACTTTCTTATAAAGACGAGATCAAAAAACCCGAAAATGTTACTCTTGTTGATGTCAATCGAACGCTGGAAAAACTGAGAAAAGAACCAATAGTTGCCGTTTCAGTAATGAAAAAGCAAACTGATTCAAACGAAACTTCAAAAGAAAATAAATAATAATGCCGCAAGAAAGAACCGCCCGCGAACTCGAACACGCCCGCGCCGTCCGCGAAATGTTTTCGGGAATCGCCAACAAATACGATTTTCTCAACCATTTCCTGTCCGTCAATATTGACAAAAGCTGGCGCAGAAAAGTTTCCGCCAAACTGCGTAATATTTTAGACGACGAAAATGCGGTCGTCCTCGATGTCGCCTGCGGAACAGGCGATCTTTCTATCGAACTTCAACAAAACTCAAAAGCCAAAGTTTTCGGCACGGATTTCTGCCGCCCGATGCTCGCCATCGCTAAAGACAAAACCGTCAAACAAAATGAAAAAATTCCTTATGTCGAAGGCGACGCAATGAATCTGTCATTTGCTGAATCGAGTTTCGACGCAGTAACGATTGCTTTCGGCTTGAGAAATTTGTCGAATGTTGAGGACGGAATCCACGAACTAAAAAGAATTTTAAAACCGAACGGTAAACTCGTCATTTTGGAATTTTCCGAACCGCGAATTCCCGGCTTGAAACAATCATTTCAATTTTATTTTTCGCACATTCTTCCAAGAATCGGCGGCGCATTCAGCGGCTCGCGCGGGGCTTATGAATATCTGCCAGATTCTGTCTCGAAATTTCCTAATCAGAAAAAATTAGCCGAAATGTTAAAAGACAAAGGTTTTTCAAATGTCGAATATCAAAACCTGACAGGCGGAATTGCCGCGATTCACATCGGAACGAAATAAAAAAAAGCGAACCTAAAAAAAGATTCGCTTTAAAAATGGTGATCCGAGGAGGACTCGAACCTCCGACCCAATGGTTAAAAGCCATTTGCTCTACCGACTGAGCTATCGGACCAAAATGAAATTTCAAGTTAATTGTTTCTCAACAACTAACGAAATTTTAGATTTTAACAATTCATTGAAAAAAATCAAGTCCAAGTTAAAAATAATTTACTCGAACCAATTTTCCAACACGGAATTTTCGATGATGATCGTCTGATCTCGTTCCGGTCCCGTCGAGATCAGACCGATTTCCACGCCGACGGATTTTGAAAGAAATTCAACATATTCACGCGCTTTTTCCGGCAAATCTTCAAATTTCGTTATACCGAGAGTTTCAGATTTCCAACCTTCGAGCGTTTCATAAATCGGTTCGATTGAGCGCAAATCCTGCGAAACCGCCGGAAAAGTGTCAACTCTTTCGCCGTTAATCATATAACCGACGCAGACTTTTATTTCTTCCAAAGTATCAAGAACATCAATTTTCGTCAGCGCGATGGAATTGAAACCGTTTAATTCAGCGGCGTATTTCGTGGCAACCGCATCGAACCAACCGCAGCGGCGCGGGCGTTTTGTCACCGAGCCGAATTCATTTCCGCGTGTGCGGATCAAATTCGCCATTTCCACTTCATCTTCCAGCATCTCGGTCGGAAACGGACCTTCGCCGACGCGCGTCGTGTAAGTTCTGACGATTCCTAAAACGCCGGTGATGTGATGCGGTGGAATTCCCGCGCCGACCGCCGCGCCGCCCGCCGTCGGATTCGACGAAGTGACGAACGGATAAGTTCCGTGGTCAACATCGAGCAAAGTCGCCTGTGCGCCTTCTAATAAAATCTTTTTGTTTTGTTTTTTCGCTTCGGACAAAAAATGCGAAGTTTCCGTTACAAACGGTTTCAGACGTTCGGCGAGCGCGGTAATTTCTTGGAGAATTTCGTCGGAGCGAAGCGGTTCGCGTCCGAAAACAGCGATCACGCGGTTGGCTTCGGCGAGATTTCTTTCGACGCGAAGTTTCAAAACTTCGGGTGAAAGCGCGTCGGACACGCGAATTCCGCGTCTTCCCGCTTTATCTTCATACGCCGGACCGATGCCGCGCAGAGTTGTGCCGATTTTTTCATTGCCGAGCCTTTCTTCCGAAGTGTGATCTAAAGCGCGATGATACGGCATAATCAAATGCGCCCGCGACGAAACCTTCAGACGTTCGGGCGTGATTTCGATTCCCTGTTCCTTCATCTGGTCAACTTCTTCAAAAAACGCTTTCGGATCAATCACCATTCCGTTTCCGAGAACGCAGGTTTTCCCTTCGTGAATAATTCCCGACGGCAAAAGCCGCAGAACGAACGCTTTATCGCCGACATAAACCGAATGTCCGGCGTTATGTCCGCCTTGATAACGCGCCACGATGTCGAAGCGGTCAGCTAACAGATCAACGACTTTTCCTTTTCCTTCGTCGCCCCATTGTGCGCCGATTATTACAATTATCATATCTGATTTTTCTCGTATATTTCCCGGTAAAGTTCTGCATATTTCTCCGCGATAACTTTGTGATCGTACCGCTTTATGTTCTCAATGCCGCGCTTTACCAAATTTTCTCTCAACTTTTTATCAACAATTATTTTCTTCACCGCGTCTCTGATCTCGGAATAATTATGCGGGTTAACCAACAACGCACCGTCTCCGGCTACTTCTTTCAACGGATTTATATTACTCGTTATAACTGGAGTTTTCATCGCCTGTGATTCGATTATCGGCAGACCGAAACCTTCAAACAACGAACAAAACACCGATAAATCAGCCGTTTGATAATATTTTTTTACGGCATCATCTTCAAGTCCGAATTCATTTTGATAGTTTATATTTTTTTCTTTTAACAGCGAAATCGTGTCTTCGTCCAATTTTCCGATTATTATCAAGAGACAATTTATTCCTTCGAGTGCTTTAATCACATTTGAAAGATTTTTATGCGGCGCAGTTCCGATCTGTAAAATACGCGGAAAATCCGCATTAAACTCCGCCTTGTTTTCAAACGTAAAATTTTCATCCAGCGGATTTTCGATGATTCGTATCTTTTCTTCTTTGCAATTCGTATATTTAAGAATATCGTTTTTCGTCGTTTCGGATATTGCCGTAATATATTCGAGTTTGCGAAACGGTAAATCGAAAAACATTTTTTTGATAAAAAACCGCCTGATTCCTTTTCTGACAAGTAAAATTCCGAGATCGTGAACAGTTAAAACGGTATTTTTTCGAGGCAAAAGAAGTGCAATATAATGAATATGTCCGGCGATATGGTAAATATCGGCTTTTTGCGGTTTAAAAGTGAGTAAATTTTTTATAACTCCAACCGGATTGCTCAAAAATTTCACCTGTTGAAAGGAAACGTCGAATATTTTATTTGAAAGACTTTTTGCAATTTGCCGCGTTACTTTTTCAAGGCTGAAAAAATTCTCGACCTTTCTTTCGACATAAAGAACTTTTATTTGCATTTTGTCTGTAATTTATTTTCTGTCGCGCTTATTATTAGTTTTCAATGACAAATGTTTTGAGCCGACTGCCTTTTTCGGCTTCGACATCCAAAAGCAGCTTTATATTTTTCCGGTTAAACGGCGGTTCGTCTAAAACGATTGCCGAATTCCTTGAAATTCTCATATCTGGACCGTGAGGTATATCTAAATTCGGAATTAGAATCTTCGCCGGATTCGGAAAATGTTCCGTAACTATGAGATATTTAAAACCTTTTGCATTTTCCAAAGCTCTGGAAACTTCATCATTGGAGAGATGCTGTAAAACCTGTCTTATCAAACAAACATCGCCTTCGGGAAGTTTGTCATCCAGAATATTCACACAGCGAAATGCTATCTTTTCCGAAGCGTATTTTTCGTTTAGATGATTGACAAGAGATGGAACGATGTCGCAGCCGGTGTAATAGAATTCATCGGACACGAATGTCGAAGCCACGCGAAAATCGCCGCATCCCAAATCCACGACTTTTTGAATATCGTGTTCGGAAACAAATTTTTTGATAACTTCGGCATAAGGTGCGGCAAATTCCGCCGTCGAACCGTCACCCGAATAGAATTCGCCGGAATTTCCGCCCCAGAGATTTTTTTGATAAATCTCGTCAAATGTTTCCGCCACCGTTTTTTGTCCGAATTCCTGTTGCATTTTAGCGGCAATTTTTTTCGTCCGCCATTGAAGAACGAACGTCGGAATAATTTTTTTTAGAGTTTTTTTCAAACTACTCATTTATTTCTAGTTAAATAAAAATCAAATTTTGTTTTGGATTATTTGGTCATCTGATAAAGCGACACATATTTTTTCGCGGCGTTTTCCCACGAATTATCAGTCGTCATCATATTCCACTGCAATTTGCGCCAAGCATCTTTATCCTGAAATAAAAACATTGCTTCATAGATTTTTTCCAAAAATTTAACCGCTTGAAACTCGTTAAACTTAAAACCGTTTCCCGTTCCGCCGACGACATCGTAATTTTTCACCGTATCGTCCAGACCGCCGACGGCGCGGACGATCGGGACTGTGCCGTAACGCTGTGAATACATCTGGTTCAGACCGCACGGCTCAAAGCGCGACGGCATCAAAAACATATCCGCGCCGGCTTCGATCTTGTGCGCTAAATCTTCGTTGTAGCCGCGATAAACTCCGACCTGACGCGGCGCGGTATTTCGCAGTCTTTGCAAAAAATCTTCGTAACTCGAATCGCCCGAACCGAGTGAAATAAAATAACCGCCCGCGTTTAGAATCTCGAAAACGGTCTGCTGAATGAGTTCAAAACCTTTCTGCGAAGTCAGCCGCGAAACATTCGAGAAAATCGGGCGTTCCATATCAACCGGAAGCGAAAATTGATCGAGCAGTGCGCGTTTGCATTCAAATTTCCCGTCAATATTTCCGGCGTTAAAATGTCCCGCAAGTGCCGCATCGGTTTCGGGATTCCATTCGTCGTAATCCACGCCGTTGACGATGCCGACGAGACGATTCGCACGTTTCCGCAATAACCAATCGAGACCGTAACCGTTTTCCGTATGCTGAATTTCCTGCGCGTAACGCGGGCTGACGGTCGAGATAATGTCGGCGGTTTCAAGTCCGGCTTTCATCGAAGAAGCCGCGCCGTTGGACATAAAAGCGTTGCGCTCGAAATCGCTGCCGAAACCCATCTGCCAGAGTTCGCCCGCGTCGAATACGCCTTGATATGCGAGATTGTGGATTGAAAAAACGGTGCGTGTGTTGCGCCAGAACGAATCCCAGAACCGCAGATGCGCGATCTTGACCGCCGCAAATCCGGTGTGCCAATCGTTTAAATGAACGATGTCGGGCGGGCGATTCGTGCGCTTTATCAAAGTCAGCGCGGCTTGGCAGAAAAACGCGAAACGGTCGTAATCTTCGCGGAAACCGTAGATCGAACTGCGGTGAAAAAACTCCGGCGAATCAATCAAAAAAGTCGGCGAACCGTTCGCCTCGCTGTAAAAAACATTCGTCTTCACGACGCGCCCGCGCCATTCGACCCGGAGATCGTCAAACGCCAGACTGTGCAAATGTTCGCCCTTGGTCTGCGCGTAATTCGGCGTTATCAACACCGAATCAACGCCGACACGCTTCAACGCCTTCGGCAGCGCGCCCGCGACATCGCCCAAACCGCCCGTTTTCGAATACGGCACCGCTTCCGCAGATAATACAGCAACTCTCATCCGTAAGTTATCTTCGGCAATCGCGCCGTTGATGTCAAATTAAAGTTTGAAAATGGAAAATTAATGGAAAACGGAAAACGGAAAATGGAAAATTAAGGAATATTTAGGAGTTGTTTTTGGCTGTTTTGATTGATGTGGTTAGGATTTTTTGTAATTCTTTGCAGTTTTCCATTAAAGAATCTACCTGTTTCGCCGTGAGAAAAACGCCGTCGCGCAATAAGCATAACCAGTATTCGGTCTCAAAGGCTTCCTTATGAGAGATCGAAAGTTTATGAACAAAATCAGCTTTTGACTGCGCTTGATTGCCCTCGGCGATATTTGCACCGATCGAAGTTCCCGCACGTAACACCTGTTTTGAAAGCACGAATTCCTTCTTCTCCTCGACCAAATACCGGTAAAGTTTCACAATCCGCAAAGCAAAATCATAAGATTTATCCTTCAAAACATTCTCTCTCATAAATCATCAATCTTAAAATACAAACAACTCCCCAAAATTTCTCTTAAATTTTCCATTTTCCATTTTCCATTTCCCTTCCGTTTTCCATTAACTAAGAAATAGTTAAGGGATAATTCGGCGAAACATTGCCGACCTGCTCGTTTTTCTCGATCAGAACCAGACGAATTTCGCCCGATGCCGGAAGATTTTCCGCCGGAACTTCGACATCGCCGGGGAGCGTGTCGAGTTGACCGATAAACGAAAACTTCGACGCGCCCTTTTCGCGCCACTCGACGCGCATCGCCTTCATTCCCTGCAAACTTCCTTCGATGCGAACTTTGCCCGTGTCCGCCAACGCCGTAACTTTTCCTTCGGCGGTCAGATCGTCCATACTTATTTCGCCCGCTTCCGGCGGTTCGATCATCAAATCCTCGCCGATGGCGTGCGTGTAACCGGGTTTGTGTTTCACATCGTCCATCAATTCGCGGAACTGCTTTATCAGATAGGTCGTCGTCCCCGCCGGAAGCGACAATTCCCCGAACTTAGGCGGCGTGGGCGGCGTTTGTTTATAAGACTTATTCGACGAATCGGAATCATTTTCGCCGTCGAGAAGCAGATTAACGATTTCCGTCGCTTGTTTCGCCGTCGCCTTCATCTGATCGCTGTAAGTGATCGTCGCAATTATCCCGTCGCACACGGTTTCTATCGCGGTTTGTTCATTATCTTCCAGCGGCAAAATAAGTTTATACTTTCCCATCTTGTCTTTAACATTGCTAACTGTTATCAATCTTTCCGGTCTCCCGTTGGGAAACCAATTACTATATCTTTTCATAGTATTTTTTCAATCTCCTAAAATTAATTAAAGTTAAAATTCACGAAATGTTAACCCGTAAAAAGTCGGCTGGCAAAACTCTTTGGAAGCACGAGGATTTGCGGTAGAACGCTGTAAATTTGAAAAAAAATATATACTACTTTTCCCGACAAATCAAGCCGAAACACACTCCCAACCGCAATTTTTCCAAAAAAAATCAAAAATCCCTCAAAATTCCCATTCATACGAACGTTCCGTATGAATGTTTGGAGAGTTCGTATGAATGTTTGGTGAATTCGTATGAATGTTTGAAAAGCCCGTATGATAATGTGGAACTTCCGTATGAATGTTTGGAGAGTTCGTATGATTGCGTGGAAAGCCCGTATGAATGTTTGAAACTTCCGTATGACTGTGCGGAACTTCCATATATTAGTTTACAGATTTCAAACAACGATCCGCCAACTTCAAACTCACGCCTAAACCCAACCGATAACTGATAAATGTTAAACGATAACTGCTACCCGTCCAACGCTTTCTTAATTGTCTCAACCCCACGCTCACAATTTTGAATATCAGGATGACCGGCAGGCAAAGCGTTCCGGTAAATCCCCAACGCCTTCTCGCACAACTCCAACGCCTCACGAACTCTGCCTCTCTCATAATAAAACGCTCCGAGATTCATATAACTCCCTGCCGTCGAGGGATGATCTTCACCGAGAATGCGCCGCCGAATCTCCAATGACTTTTCGTAATACGGTTCGGCTTCTTCGTATCTGCCCTGTGCATCATAAAGCAATGCTAGATTATTGTAGCTCCCTGCCGTATTGGGATGATTTTCACCGAGAATGCTCCGCCGAATCTCCAATGCTTTCTCGTAATACGGTTCGGCTTCTTCGTATCTGCCTTGTGTTTTATAAAGTAATGCTAAATTATTGTAGCTCGTTGCCGTCGAGGGATGATCTTCACCGAGAACGCGCCGACGAATCTCCAACGCCTTGTCGTAATATGGTTCAGCTTTTTCGTATCTGCCTTGTGTTCGATAAAGCTCTGCTAAATTATTGTAGCTTGTTGCTTCAAGAATTTCGTCGCCGTTTTTTATCGCGTAATCAAGAATTTCTTCGGAAAGACTGGCTGCTTTTGAATAATCGGCGGAAATATAATACAGACTGCCTAACTTCTCTTTCAATTCGATTTCGATTCCCGTGTTTCTCTCTTTTTCCGGCAGGGATTCGTATTCGCTCAAAAGTTCTTCGACGGCGGTTATCCTGTTTTGTCTTTCGTTGAAGGTCAGAGATTGCGACTCGTAAAAATCGCCGGAGAGAGTTTGCGAAAGTTTATCCGCCGTTTCGCCGCCTTCGGATGAGAAAAAGAATACGCCGGAACGAACGGAGAAAAAATCGGGCGAACCGTGCATCAGGGCGTTGAGCGCGAAATCGGGCAGAAAAAAGACGACGGGACAATTAGTAACTGCCGGAAACGAGTTGCGTGAAGCATTGAGATTGCGGACGAACGGAGTATTTCGCGCATTTGCGGCGGTCGTAAATGATTCTTCAAGCCCGTAGATAAAAATAGCGTCCGGCTTTTTATCTTTTAAGATTCCGCGCAGATATTCGAGCAGATTTTCAACCCGTTCACCTAAATACACCGTCTCGATATTCAGCGCGGGCAGTTGCTCGGAAATCCTTTCGATGAGTTTTTTCTGGCTCGGTCGCTGATTACAGCGTGCAAATAACAAAGAAAAATCGTCGGCGAATTCAATCGAACGCACCAATGACAAAAGTTCGGTCGTTTCGTCCAGATCGAACGAATCGAATATGCTTTTTTCCGCTGTTATTGTTTCGGTCTGCAATTTATCTTAAAGTTCGATACGGCTGGCGGCTTTTTCTAATTCCGCTTTTGCCAATTTGAACTGTGACAATTCACGGTCAATCGGGTTAACGGCATACCACGGCGCATTATCCTCGAAAATATTTTCGCTGCCGCCGTTGAGATATTCCAATATATTCAAACTGCCGAGCAAAATCTGATAATGACGGTCTTCGTCGGGAATCTTCTGATCGGGCGCGAGATCGAGCATCGCAAGTTTCTCCCAGTGATCGAATGGTTTTCCTTCGCTGTCGTAATAAATCGCCGTACTGTGAATCTGAATCGAAGATTTCAGAGAGTTTCTCGCATCATCCATTGAAATTTTATCCCGCGCCGAAACGCTCGCCCGTCGAACAAAACGCAGAAAATCCCGTATGCTTCCGCCGCTGTATTTGATGAGAAATTCCAACACGCCTTCGTCAAAGATTTCCCCTAAAAGAACTTCGCCCAAACGCTTTTGCATAATCTTTTTCATCGCTTCGATACCGTCGGCGTAAGGTTGGCGCGTTTTGCGGTCAAAAATCTTCACCATCGGCAAAACTTTCAGTTCGCCGTAAAACTGTTCAAGTTTAGTCGCCGAACCCGAACGAACCAATTCCAGCGGAACGGTATATATAACGTGCGAATCAAAGCCCGTAAGCTGACTATGATTATCAATAAACAGGCGTTCAAATGATTCGAGTCCTTCTCTTGAATTACGATATTTCTCGATCTTTTCCAGATTGTCGAGAATAATCACGAAATCTGCATATTTAACCGAGGTTTCGCCGACGGTTTTCTGTCTTAATTTAAGCCGCGCTTGCGCGAATAAGAGATTCATCTCTTCGAGAATCGTTGACATACGAGGCTGTAAAGATTCCCTGACCTTCTTTCGTGCATCGGGATTACTTTGCAATCGCTGCACTTTCATTTTCGATCCGAAAATTCCAATTTCGCCTTCTTTTATTTCAACATCCGTGAGAAAAAATTCCCTCAATTCTTCAAAACGCTTTTGGAAATAAGTATTTTCAAGTTCGATTCCGAGTTTCTCCCGAAAAGTTTCCGCCAGTTCCGTTACCACCGACAAAAGAATCTCCTCAATTGAAACGTCGTAAACGTCCAGATAATCGAATGTGTTTATATATACGGGAAAATAACAGGCGGCATCTTCTTTTTCGAGTTTTTCCGCCAGATGTTTTAGTTCGGAAGATTTACCGCATCCCGTATGACCGGAAAATAGAAACCGCAGATAATCTTTTGACCGAAAGCCTTTAGCATCAGAATCTCCAACCCGCCGCAAGTTATTAATTACCGTTCCCACGAACGCATCACCACCTCTGGATTCCCGACAGTCACAGTAATAATCCGAGTTTGCAGGAAGAAAAGGGTTACAGGCGGCATAAACTTTACTTAATAATTCACTCATTCGCTCTTGATTACTTTAAATTTTATGAAATCAAACTTATCTTTTGCGTTTTGATTCTAACATAAAATTCAGTAAACAATTGAATTACAGAAGAAAAGTAAACGCCGTTTCCCGACGTTATTAAAAACTATACTCGAAGTATTGATTTACTCGACTGACGCATTTAACTGAATAGTCGCTGACGGACGTTCGCTTTCGATAACATTCAGCGGAATGTTCCAGACGAGCGTTTTTATTTTGCAAACGCCCGTGTTGTCTTCGCGGCAGTAATATATCGTCATTTTCGCCTTTATATTCGTCGTGCCTTTTGCATTTGATCGAAACGGAACATTCAGCGGTAACTGCTTAAATTTCTGCTGCGGGTTTTCAATGGTCAGATTATCGCCGTTTTCGACCGTTATTTCATATTTTTGCGGCGCGTCCGCGTTTAGATGATAACCTTCCGGTAGTTTGACATCGAAGTTCAAAGCATTTGTAGTATCGGTAGCCAAAATCTGCGGCGTTATATTTAGTTCAGCCAAATTCGGCGAGATAATTTCCGTGTCGTTTTTTGCCGAAACGGGCGGCGTTAAACCTTCGATCTTTAATGTTTTTGTATCTTTCGTCTTGAGATCTACGACGCGCACCGCTTGATTATTTGTGTCGGCGATATAGAGTTTGTCACCGGCTACCGAGATTCCGCCGGGTTCGTAAAACTGCGGCGTTTTGCCGTCGGTCTGTCCGGGTTTGCCCGTGCCGAGATATGTCGTCACTGTATTGGTTTTCAGGTCGAGCATTTTTATTTTGTGATTATAAGTATCGGCAAGCAAAACTTTCCCGCCGTAAAGCGCGATGCCGAGCGGATGCTGTAAACGCACATCGTCGCCCGCGCCGTCTTCGTCGCCGAAATCCCATAAGTCGCCGCCGACGAGAGTTTTGACCTTCTTTTGTTCAAAATTGATGTCGCGGACAACATTCGATTCGCTGTCGGCGACGAATAGATTTTTGCCGTCCGAGACGATTCCCGAAGGTTGGGCGAACGCCGATTTTTCAAGCGATCCGTCCGTCCGCGCTTCGTTGCGCGAACCGGCAAACGGCTCGATCATATTTTTCGTCAGATCCATCCGCCATATCTGATGCGAACCAGCCATTGCGATATAAAGATCATCGCCGACCAGACTCAAATCCCAAGGCGAACGCAGAGAAGTTTCGAGCGGTTTGCCGCCGTTTCCCGTAAAACCGTCCAGACTTCCCGTTCCGGCAATCGTTTCGACGGTTTTCGATTTCAAATTAACCTTGCGAATCGAATGATTATCCGTGTCGGCAATATATAGAAAATCGCCTTTGACCGCCATTCCCTGCGGTTTGAAAAATCCGGCGGTTTGAAAAGTTCCGTCTTTCGCCGAGACTTCGCCGCTGCCGATGGTGTCAATCAACTTGCCGTTAAAATCCGTGACGACAATTCGATTATGATTTGAATCGGCGATAAAAAGGCGTTTCGATGTTGCGTCCGCCAAAACTTTACCCGGAAAAGAAAGCGGCAGATCGCCGACTTTTGCGCGTTCGAGCGCGAATTTCAGCGGCGTTTCGTCCAGAGTTCCCTTTTTGCGAAAATCTTCGACAACTTCGCCGACCGCTTTATCAATGTCCGCGAAATAACCTTCGCCGACGAATCTGCCCGCGATGTAGCCCGCCGGATCAATCAAGACCTGCGTCGGGTAAGCGTTGACGGCGTATTGATTCCAAATCTTGAAATTGTCGTCGTTAATGACGGGATGTTCGATGTTGTAGCGCAGAATTATCTTGCGGATGTTTTCCGTGTCGCCCTCGTTCTCGAATTTCGCCGAATGAACGCCGATCACGACGAGTTCCTTACCGTATTTTGCTTCGAGTTTTTTGAGATCGGGAATGATATGAATGCAGTTGATACAGCCGTAAGTCCAGAAGTCGAGCAGGACGATCTTTCCTTTTAATCCCGCGAGCGTCAACGGTTTATCGGTGTTCAGCCAACCCGAACCGCCGACGAGTTCCGGCGCACGGACGCGCTGTTTTTCATCGTAATAACTGCCGTTTGATAATTTCATCGCCGCCAAAAGCGGAATCGTTCCGCACAAAACAATTAAACCCCACACCAAAACTTTGAAACGCAGAATGTTCATATTTCTATGATGCAAAATTAGAGGCGTTTTGTTCCCTTAATAATTGAAACGCCGAAATAACCGGATTTTTTATTCAAACGGAAAGATTTTATGCTGAACGTCCGCGCTAAAAGAAATCTTCAATCGTTTCGGCGGTTTTTAGAACTTTCTGACCAAAATAACGCCGATGGTAATCAAAGTTACACCCGCGACGCGCATTAAACTGATCGGTTTGACCGGAACATCTAAAATTCCGAAATGGTCAATAATCAAAGTTACGACCATCTGCCCCGCAATCACGAGCGAAAACATCAGCGCGACTCCGAGACGCGGAACCAGAGCCACCGTCGCGGCAACGAAAAACGCACCGAGCAAACCGCCGATCCACGCAATCGGCGGCGCATTTTTCGCATCAGCCAGATTACCGAGCGGAACGCCCGTCGCCAGAATGTAGATAAAAAGTCCGATTGTTCCGACGACAAACGAAACAAACGCCGCCAGAACCGGACTGTCCATCGTGACCGCCAATTTATTATTGATCGCCGCCTGCGTCGGCATCATCATTCCCGCGATAATGGCGAGAAAAATGAAAAAGTATGTATTAAAAAATGAAGCCATCGTTACTAAATAGAAAACGGAAAATTCTTAATTTTCTATTTTCCATTATTTAATATTCCGTTTTTTCCGTCTTATTCGTCCAATTATCAAAAACAGTTAGACCTTCTTCTCTGAGAAAATTAACGGTTTTAATTTTGCGTTTCACAAAATCTTCGCCGATCTCGCCATAGATAAATTGGTCGTCAAAACCGATCTCCGCCGCATCTTCACGCGTGGCGGCGAAAAATATCTTTTCCGGTCGCGCCCAATAAATTGCGCCGAGACACATCGGACAAGGTTCGCAACTCGCATAAATGGCACAACCGTCAAGCTGAAAAGATTCCAGATTCTGACACGCTTTGCGAATCGCCACGACTTCCGCGTGCGCCGTCGGATCGTTGGTCGAAGTCACACAATTATAACCTTCGCCGACGATCTCGCCGTCTTTCACGATCACCGCGCCGAACGGTCCGCCCGCGCCTTTTTCCATTCCTTCCTGCGCCAGCTCGATCGCGCGGCGCATAAATTTTTCGTCTTGTTCTGTCATTTATTTCAAATAATATTTGTCTTCCGTCGTGTTCGTATTATCTGCAAGATCGTAAAGTTCACGAAAGCGAAGTTTAGCAAATCGCCAAGCATCTTCGCCGCCGACTTTTATTACATTTTCTTTTATCAAATCACGATTTAAATTCAATTTATTCCGTAAAAGAAAAACAGCATCATCACGGTCTTTCCCGCGTCCAGCGATGCTTTTTAAGATCACGAGCCATTCGGGAGTCAAAACTTTCATTCCGTCCGGCAATTTCACCGCGTCTTCCAACGCCTGACGATAATAATCAACATAATCATCGTTTCTGACAATCCAATCAATCGTCACGGTTTTCTTCCCGACTTTTACTTCATAACTTATCCCGCCGAACGACAAACGGTGTTTGCCTTCAAGCGACAAAAATTCTTCCGACACGACATCAACATCTTTCGTCATACGCGGCGAACCGTAAAGGTGCATCGCAATTCCGTCCGCCAACGCCCATTCGACGCGCTCTTTTTCGGTAATCTTCGCAAGTTTTTTCATCGCGGCAATTCCCGTTTCCGTATCAATCATCGGCGAGTTTTCGAGATTGTTTTGGATGTATTCGATTAATTCTTTTTCGCTCATAAATCTATATTCATATTTTTTGCAAAATGACTAACAACTTGTTTTTCTAATGAAGGCTCGATTTTCTTTATCCATTGAGCGAGACGAACAAGAGAATCTTTCAGATCTTTTTCAGCATTCAGTAAAAGTTCCGTCATTTCGCTGACAGAAAATTCGATTGATGATTTTTCTGTTTCGTTTTCTGCGTATTGGCAGATTCTAATTTCTTCATTTTCGATTTCAATTTCGGTAATTAAATCATGTCCGTTCCAAATGCTGGTTTCGCCATTAGGCACTTCAAACCACGTTTTCCAATCTTCTAATCCGCAACAACATCCCGGCGTTATTATCAATTCATCATTTTTCTTGAATGCCAAACCTCCGGGCAAAACAAAATCTTCTTCTGAAATAAAGGTCTGCAAAGTTTCCACAGCAGATTCTTTAATTAATTCATTCTCGCTTCTTGAATTATAACTACAAGCGATATACATTACCGCCCCAAGTTCCTCATCACTAATTCCCGCATAAAGTCTTATACATGAGAGATAATCATCGCTCTTTGAAATTACCCAAGGAGGCAGTATTTTGTCATGTTGATAAGACGCTTCGATTTCTACAACTGCCTCGATAGATTTTGCCGTATTTCCATTCATTCTACTGAAAATCTCTAATGTCCTTAAAAGGCTTTTCTTTATTGTTAAAATCCGGGCGATAATAAAGCGAAGCCGATTCGAATTCCTGCATAAAACCGTTTTCAAATCCCAAATCTTCCAAAAGCGAAACGGCTTTGAACCATTCGCGCTCTGAAATTTTACGCGAAAGTAAAATGTAACGCGAATCGGTCGCGGCTTTGTTGGTCGCGTAATACTGCGCCATCAGCGAGATCGAAACTTTCGGCGACAGGTTTTCTTTTATCCAGATCAAATTTTCTTCAATTCCCGCGAGATCGTTTGGCAAAACGAGCATTCTGATAACTAAACCTTTTTTCAAAAGACCGTTTTTATCAAAGACTAATTCATCGCCCGTTTGACGAAACATTTCTTTTAACGCTTTTCGCGCAAAATCCGTGTAACCGCGCACTTTTGAATATGTAAATCCGGCATCGTTTTCAGCGTATTTGAAATCCGGCAAATAAACGTCAACGATTCCATCTAAAAGTTTCAAGACTTCAACCGAATCATAAGCGTTCGTGTTATAGACAATCGGCAAATTCAAACCTTTTTCCGCCGCTTTCAAAATCGCGCGAGCCATCTGCGGAGCAAAATGAGTCGGCGACACGAAACCGATATTGTGACAGCCTTTCGCCTGCAATTCGAGCATCATTTCGGCTAATCTTTCGTGCGAAACTTCGTTTTTCTTTTCCGTTTTCCAATTCTGCGAAATTTGATAATTCTGACAATAAACACAGCGCAAATTACAGTTGCCGAAAAAGATGTTTCCCGCGCCGTTCGTCCCTGAAAGCGCAGGTTCTTCGCCGAAATGCGGCGTGTAACTCGAAACAATCGGCAGTCTGCCCGAATAACACGCGGCGATTTCATCTTTTATTCGATTATTTCCGCAGTCTTTCGGGCAAACCGTGCAACTTTCTAGAAGTTTTTCGAGATTTTCGACTTTCTGTTTTAACTCGCCCGTTTCAAACAATTTCAGATAATTCGGTTTCATTTAAAGTTCCCTGTAACCGCTGTCATCTCCGTCGGCAATCTTGCCGTCGGCAATATCAAACCAGCGGAAAAGTCCGACTTTTACCAAAGCCCAAGATTCTTGTCCCGCAACTTTGATGATGTTTTCCTTTATTTTTTTACGATCAATCAATGTTTCCTGCCGCAATAGAAAAACGCAATCTTCCTGATCTTTAAAACGTCCGGCGATGAATTTCAAAATTATTAACCATTCCGGCGTAATCAGAGAAATTCCGTTAAAATCAAACGCTTCGTTTAATGCTGTCTCGTAATATTTTTTAGCGACATCGTCGCGGACGATCCAATCAACCGGAACTCGCCGCTTTTCGATCTCGATTTCGTAATGTTCGCCGCCTTGCACGAGTTGTCCGATAGATTCGAGCGGAAGCCGTTTGTCTGCAATAATATCTACATCTTTCGTGAATCGCGGACTGTTATACAGATACATCGCAAATCCGCCGAACACCGCCCAATTTACGTTAGAATTTTCTGCAATTTCCGAAATTTTTTCGATAGCTTTGATGCCAGATTCTTCATCAAGCATTTTGTTCTGCCCGCGATTTTTTTCGATAAATTCTTTTAATTCTTTTTCCGACATTAAGTTATTTTGTCACTTTCGCTTTTCTCGATTTTGCTTTTCCCGCGCCTGCCCGAAAAAGTTTCGTGTAATTTGTGGCGAAAGCGTCTGTGTCCCTGTTCATTATATGTATATCTGCTGATGACTTCTTCCGGCGCGACCGTTTTGGCGAGTTGCCACGTAAAATCCATTTCCGAATTAACCGTTACCGTCGCCATACGTGTTTCGCGCAGCATCAGCATCGCGCCGTAAAACAGACATAAAATGCCGATAACACCGATCGGAATCGGCATCCAGCGGTAACTGCGAAATACGTTAGAAGCCAGCGCGACAATCGCAATCGTGACGCTCGTGAGCATAAAAAAACTCAAACCGTAATAAAACGCGCCCAACGCTTTTTGCAAAATTCTGGCGCGGCTCGTAACTTTGTCGAGCAGATTAACGACCGTATCAATTCTTTTATCAAAAAGCGGAACATCGTCTTTGTTTTCCACCAAAATCAATTCGTTAAGCCGACGTTCAAGTTCACGCACACGGTCAATCACGCGCCCCAAACGAGTCGAAGTAGAAAGCACGAGCGAACCGGTCGCCGAAATTAAAAGCGTCGGCGTAACCATCGCCGTCAGAAACTCGATCGTGGAATTTAATGCTTCGGGATTTACCGACAAAACTTCGCCTGCCATACGAAATTTATTTTAACTTAAAGCGTCGAAGGAGCAAGAACGTGAATAATTTAATTTACTTTTTTGTTTTTGCTTCTTTGCGCCGCTCGCGTTAAAAATAAAATTTATGGAAAAACAAGGAACGGTTAAAATTCTGAAACACGAAAGCGAAATTTTGAAAAATAATCCTTTGGGCGACAAATACATCCGCGATCTATACGTTTATCTGCCGCCGGATTACGCGGAAAATCCCGATAAAAGTTATCCGACGGTTTATCAATTGACCGGATTTACCGGACGCGGAAAAATGTTTTTCAACGATTCCGCATTTTCGCCGAATTTTGCCGAGCGGATGGATTCACTTATCAGCGAAGGAAAAATAAAACCGTTGATCGTTGTTTTCCCTGATTGTTTTACGCATTACGGCGGTTCGCAATATGTCAATTCGAGCGCGACGGGAAATTACGAAGATTATCTAATTGAAGAAATCGTCCCGTTTGTTGATGAAAATTTCCGCACGATAAAAGACAAAAATGCTCGCGCCGTCGCCGGAAAATCTTCGGGCGGTTACGGCGCATTAATTATGGCGATGAAACACGCGGACGTTTTCGCGCTGGCGTGTTCAACCGCCGGCGATTGTTATTTTGAATACGGTTATCAGGGCGATTTTCCCAAAGCGTTTCGCGCTATAAAAGGCGATCCGAAAAAATTGGTGGAAAAATTCTGGGACGAAACGAAGGAAAAAAGTTCAAACGATTTTGCGGGTTTAAATACAATCGGAATGAGCGCGTGTTTTTCGCCGAATCCCGATTCTGAATTCGGTTACGATCTGCCGTTCGATCTCGAAACGGGGGAAATCAGAAAAGATGTAATGAAACGCTGGCAAGAACACGATCCGGCGTTTTTAGTTGAAAAATACGCGGAAAATTTAAAATCTCTGAAATTGCTTTTTATTGACGCGGGAACAAAAGACGAATTTGCTCTCGACATCGGAGCGCGGATTTTGTGCGAAAGATTAAAGGAAAATGACGTAAAATTTGTTCACGAAGAATTCGACGGCGGACATTTTAATATTTCATACCGCTACAATCGTTCATTGGAAATGATTTCCGACTATTTAGATTAATTTTTTCCTCTCTGCGTTTCGAGCCATCTTTGATATGCAGCTTTTCCTTTTTCAAAATCAGCGGCGGAAGAATAGAAATTATGCGAACCGTCGTTGTTTTCGACATTTAAGACGTAAAAAATATAATCTGTCTGAACCGGATTGAGCGCGGCATCAATCGCGCTTTCCGATACGGAAGAGATCGGTCCGGGCGGAATTCCGCCGAATCGGCGCGTGTTATACGGCGAATCAACTTCGAGATCGCTTTTATTTATCACGCCGTCCCAACGATTCTGCATTTTTGCAATATAAACGGCGGTTTGGTCAATTCCGAGCGGGATGTTCTTCGCTAACCGATTGTAAATTACCGAAGCGACGACGGGACGCTCTTTGTCGAATTTCGATTCGGTTTCGATGAGAGAAGCGATCGTGACGATTTCGTGCGGCGTTCTGCCCATTTGACGCGCTTTTAATGTAAATTCCGGTTTCCAAACCTTTTTAAATTGCTCGACCATTCGTTTTACGGCTTCTTCCGGCTTTGTACCGATCGGGAAACTGTAAGTGCTTGGAAACATATAGCCTTCGAGATTGCTTGCAGTCGGCGCGATTTCTTTTATTAAAGTCGTGTCTTCCATCAATCTCAAAATTTGTTTGTCGTCGGTCGGCGGATTTGTCGGGAATTTTTCGGCGAGACGTTTTGCAATATCAAAGCGTGTGAAACCTTCGGGAATCGTCAGTTTGATCGTGCGTTCTTCGCCTTTTTCGAGTTCACTTAAAACCTGCAAAGGCGTGATCGGCGATGCGAATTGATAATCTCCGGCTTTTAGTTTTTCAGCATTTCCAAAAGTTCTTAAATAGATTTTCATCGGCGTTTCGCCTTCCAAAACACCTTCGGAGACAAGTTTATCTACAATTTCATTCGGCGTTGTGCCTTTTTCAAACGTGATAAATTGATTAGATTTAGCGTGTTCGTGCGGTTTGTGCAAAGATGTATAAAGCCAATAAGAAACACCGCCGACGGCTAAAATCAAAAAGACAAACAGAAGTAATATAATAGTTAAAAATCGCATCGTGAAAATTTTAACAGATTAGTTTTACGCTGATAAACGGGCGAAGTTGCAAAAGTATGAAAAAACGAATTTTTACGGCGATTGATATTCCCGGCGAAGCGCGGCAAAAAATTTCTAACTACAGTAAATCTTTACGCCGCGAATTTCCCGACTTGTGCGTCGGTTGGGAAAAGCCGGAGAAAATTCATCTTACGCTGAAATTTTTTGGCGATGTTGATGAATTTGAATTGGAAAATATCGAGATTGCCGCCGAAAATACTGCGCGGCAAGTTTCAGATTTCAACCTAAAAATAATTTCAAACGGAGTTTTCCCCGATCTGCAAAAACCGAAAATTTTGTGGCTCGGTCTGGAAGATGAAAACAGTTCTTTGAAAAGAATGAATGAAATTTTAGAAAGCGAATGTGAAAAATTCGGTTTTACAAAAGAAAAACGGGATTTCAAACCGCATCTGACAATTGCGCGTCTGCGCGAGCCGGAAAAGTCGAAAAAATTGGCGGAAACTCATTTAGAAAACGAATTTCCGCCAATTGAATTTAAAGTTCAATCAATCGTCATTTACGAAAGCAAACTTTTGCCGACCGGCTCAATTTATCAAAAAAGTTCGGAATTTAAACTTTAGTTTGTTCGCCAGCGAAGCGAAGCGTGAAACCGCCGGCGAAGAGCGGCGGTCGCCAAACTGAAGTTTGAACTCCGAACGAAAAACTTTAGTTTTTAGCCATTTTATTTTTTCCCAATGCTTTTTCAATCGCCGCAATTACTTCGGGCGCGTCGGGTTTTGTTTTCGGAGCGAAACGCGCGATGACTTCGCCTTTTTCGTTAACCAAAAACTTTTCAAAATTCCATGTTATTTCTCCCGGGAATTTAGCTTTTTCGTTCGTCAAAAAATTATAAAAAGCGTCCTGATCTTCGCCTTTGACGGAAATTTTGGCGAACATCGGGAAAGAAACTTTGTATCTCAACGTGCAGAATTCTTTGATTTCCTCATTCGATCCCGGTTCTTGTCCGCCGAAATTGTTTGCCGGAAAACCCAAGATCGTAAATCCTTGCGAATTATATTTGTTATAGATGTTTTCCAACGCTTCATATTGCGGCGTGTTGCCGCATTTGCTCGCTGTATTCACCACTAACGCGACTTTGTTTTTATACGCGCCGAGATTGACCTGTTTGCCGTCAATATCTGTCATATCAAAGTCGTAGATAGTTTTACTTTCAGTAGTCGTTAATTCAGATTGTGCGCTCGCACAGCCGACAAATATTACACTAACCACTAATAAACAAAAAAAGGTTTTGTATCCGGTATTTTTCATATTTTTATATTATAAAGAGTTGGTTTTATTTATCGCAAGGTTATTTTGTTAGTAAAGACATAAATTTTGTTCAAAAGTCAGTTTAGTCTGTAAATCACGCGGTATTTATTTTATTCAGCGCCTTGCCCGCGTCCGCGATTTTCTTCGGAGTTCTGTTTTTTGTTCTCTTTGTTTTCTTCACGCTGTTTCTTTAAACGTTCCAAACGCTCTTGCGCGTCGTCGAATTTATCTTGAATTTCTAAGAGTTTTTCATAATTCAAAATCGCTTTGTCAACTTCGCCTAATTTTTCATAAATTTTGCCGAGATTATACAGCGCGAGTGTTTCATTCGGATTAAGCAGTAAAACTTGCCTATAGCTTGCCGCTGCTTCCTGATTATCACCTAATTTTTCTTGGATCAAAGCTAATCTTAACCACGTTACAAAAGTTCTTGAGCCTAGTTGGATGGCTTTTTTATATTCGTTATCTCTGCACGGGACAAAAACAAAGTTAAAAAGATATTTGAAAATAGATAACGGATGTGTTTTGAGCTAAATTAGCCCTCAGCATATGAAAAAAACACATCCGAATGCTTTGCAGCATTACGAGCAAATTTACCATTAGATAAGCGTCGCGTCGAGTTGGCGGCGGCTTTGCTGATCGCCATTATTCAACAGAACACTACAAATTTGGCAAGATTAGCCAATGTTTTAGACTTATCGGCTAAGAAGGATTCAAAATATCGGCGGTTAAAACGCTTTTTTCAGTTGGCTGAGATTGATTTCGACATTTTTGCCGAGTTGATTATTGCGATCATCAAACCGAAAGGTAAGTATGTTTTGGCGTTGGATCGCACCGAGTGGAAATACGGCTTGATATGGGTCAACATTTTGACGTTATCAATCGTGGTTGGAAACACTTCGATACCGTTATTTTGGATAACGCTCTCGCGCAAAGGCAACTCCGTATTAGCGGAAAAGAAACAGATAATCGGGCGTTATATCAAAGTATTCGGCATCAAAAACATCGAATACTTGAGTGGTGACCGTGAGTTTGACGGATATGAATTGGTCAAATATCTGGACAAGGAAAAAGTCCCGTTTCGTCTGCGGATAAAAGCTTCGATGACGATTACCAACAAAAGCGGGAAGCCGATGAGATGCGGGAAATTGTTACGAACATTGAAGATCGGCGAGAGTTACCGTTTGCGACGGGCGAGGAGATACGCCGGAGTCAAGGTATCGGTCGAGGTGAAAAGAGGAAAAGACTCTCAGGAAAGTGTGATTGTCATTTCGTCTGAAGCGAGTGAGAAAATCCTGTCGGAATACAAGCGGAGATGGGCGATAGAAACATTGTTTCAGAACTTAAAGAGTCGCGGATTCGAGATCGAAAAAACGCATCTGACGAAAGTGGAGAAGATAGATAAGTTATTCGGAGTATTGGCGTTAGCAGTGGCGTGGGCGATCAAAACAGGGGAAGCGGAAAACGCCGTCAACTCGATTGAAATAAAAAAGAACGGGAGAGCGCAAACAAGTCTTTTCAGATTAGGATGTGAAATAATCCAAGAGGTGTTATTTGAACTAAAGAGATATTCGAGAGTAAATATCTTTGCAATTCTAAGATGCTGACAACAGCTAACTTATGTCGTTTTGTCCCGTACAGAGATTCGTTATATGCTTTTTTCTGTTTTCCTTGAGCCTCCAGAATTTGACCGTAAATTTCGTATGCCAATGCGCTATTAGAACGAATTTCTAAACCTTTTTGAATCGCTTGTTCAGCTAAATGTAATAAATCCTGAGTTTTGCTTTCATCGGAATAGAAATAATTGAGATAGCTATCAGCTAAATAGTAATAATAACTTGCTTTGCCTGAATCTAAGCCTATTATCGCCTCAAAACAAACAACTGATTGCCGATAATTCTTCGAATCATAATAAGCTACACATTTCTCAAAAACCGCATCTTCGCCCGCTTTAGAAATCTCAGTCGCTTTGTCGGGATAAGCATATATCGCTTTTTCGTAACACGACGCAGCTTTCTGCAAATCATCTTTGTCTAAAATGCTCTGACACAGTTCGAGCGTCTTGGCTATTTTTTTCTCTTGACTTTGACAGGCGGCGAAACTTTGACAGGCAATTATCAAAAATAAAAGCCAAAACAGTTTCACCGCAAAATTATTTCTTTCCGTAAAACGCATAACTTTTCTCCAATAATCGGCTTAATCTGTAAATCAAAATCTGCGCCCTTTGTTTTTCGTTTCTGTCGGCACTCGTTCTAACGTATTCTCTGATTTGATTCATCGTATTGATAATAATGTCGGGCTTGTCGGGAACGATGTAAGCATTTTCGCTCTTGATCCGCGCCTGCAGACGGTCGCGCTCGTTCAGATAATTGGTTATCGCTTCCATTCTAACGGCGAAAATCTTCCATTTTAATCCTTCCATTATCAAAGATAATCCGCCGCCGATGGCGACGTTTCCTCTCGTCAATCCTTGCGGATTTAACTGCGTGTCCAATCTTTTGATTTTATATTGACTCGGACGACTTTGTTCCGGCGGTTTGTTGCCGCCTTTCTGTTCCAAACCTGCGTTCTGACGTTTTCTCTCGTCGCCGTCAAAGTTCCGCTGTCGCCCGCTTCCGGATCGGATAATTCGTTTATTTGTGTTCCTTTATCAATATCAGCTTCTTGCTTCAACCTTAATCGGTTAAGTCGGTTTATTTCATTTAGTTTTTCTTGACTTTCCGTAAAAGGTCGAGGAGTTCCAATGGCATCCGGTCCCGGCGGCGTGAAGTCTATGATGTCGCCGACTTGAAGACCGGCTTTTTCCTGATCGCCCATCGAATAAAAACGCGCCGTCCAATCGCGGTCTTGAAATTCGGCATCGTCGCCCGTTTTATTAAACATATAAGCGGATTCGCGGTTAAAATAAGCAGCTTCGCTGCTGTCAATCGTCCAAAAAGCGTTGCGCTCTTTGGACGCACTGTATCTTTCCGAAACGGTTTTTAACGCCTTATGAAGAAATATGGCGATTTGCCCCTCGCTTGCGCCGGAGTTGAACAAAGCACGGGCGCGGATTAATTGAATGAACGGATTATCTTCGTAACCCTGTGCCGCAAGATAGTTCAGAGCGGTAATTACTTCGGCTTTGAAATTCTCAACCGATGACAGCAAACTCATAATGTTGAGCAAAGCGTCGAAACGCTTATTGCTGGTTCGATCTTAAAACGTCTTAAAAATAATTGACAACCTCGCGCCGCAGATCGGCATTGCCGATTGCTCCGGCGGCTTGACTGACGGCGATCAAAATCTGCAAATCCCGGAATCATTCGGCTTCCGCCGCCCAATTTGCGGTCAAATCAATTTCCGTCAAACCGTCGGCTTCGACTTTCCAACTTTTAACCCGTGCAACACTCGCCCAGATGCCCGGATTTTCGCTGTGTTGGATAAGATATTTGTTCGGGTATTGCTTGGTAAAATCAGAGATATTTTTCTCCGTGTATCCGAAATATTCGCGCAGAATAATATCTCTGATTTTTTTCGAGCTGAAATCCGCGGGTTTTCTAATTCTGACAGTAATTCCGCCGCCGTTTGCTACGGATAAAGAATCGCCATTTTTCTCTTCTGCATTAGTCGAAAACATAAAAATCTCTAATAAAAATTTATTTGTTCATAATTCAAATTTTACGCCTACACAATTATTACCGTCAAAAAAATTACTAACTAAACTGTAATTAAAAATCTATCTATTCAATTCCCGCGGATTTCGCGGATTATTTGGTTTTGTTTTGTCTTCTTTGTCGTCATCGGTTGCCGCAAACATTTCCTTTAATGCGCCGACGCTCGACAGCATTGACGAAGTTTCTACGGGCATAAAGATCGTTTTCGAGTTGGTCGAACGCGACATATCGCGCAAAGATTCGATATAACGCGCCGTAATTAAATACTGCGCCGTTTCCTGCGGACTGCCGATCGCTTGCGAAATTTGCGCGATTGCCTGAGCTTCGGCTTGCGCGGCGCGAAGTCTGGCTTGTGCGGCACCTTCAGCGGCTAAAATTGCGGATTCTTTTTCACCTTCGGCGCGTGTGATGTTCGATTGTTTATCGCCTTCGGCGCGGGCGATTGCCGCTTGTTTGTCTCCTTCGGCTTGCAAAACTAACGCGCGGCGATTACGTTCGGCGGTCATCTGTTTTTCCATCGTGATGCGAACGTCTTCAGGCGGATTGATGTTTTTAACGTCAACGCGCGTAACTTTTACGCCCCATTTATCGGTCGCTTCGTCCAGGATTATGCGAAGTTTATTGTTGATCTGATCGCGCGAACTCAATGTGTGATCCAAATCCATTTCGCCCATCACGGCGCGCATTCCGGTGATCGTCAACTGGACGATTCCGCCGACGAGATCATTGACTTCATAGACGGATTTTATCGGATCGGTGATTTGCCAGTAAACGACCGAATCAACATTGATCGTTACGTTATCGCGTGTAATTACGGGCTGCGGCGGCAGATCAATATATTGTTCGCGCAGATCAATCGAAGAAATTCCGGGACGCGAATTTGTCCAGAAGACCGTCCGAGGCGCATCAATGAACGGGTAAATAATATTTAAACCGCTCGCCGCTACGCGATTAAAACGTCCCAATCTTTCGATTAACAAAACTGATGATTGCGGCACGATCTTAATTGATTTCGCCGCGATAATCAGAAGTGCTAGACCGATAAAACCCAAAACAAATAATCCTATAAATTCCATTTTTCTTTTCCGAATTGCCGGAAATCGCTCAGAAGAACTGTTTTACATATTTTCCCTGAACAATTTCCGGTTTTTATTAAAAACGTCTGAAATTTCAAATTTTCAAACAATTGCTACGAAATCATTCGTCCGACTTCGGTTACATACCATTTTTTTCCAACCATTTCCCATTTCACATAAAATGGAGAATCAGTTGCGCTCTCATCATTTTCGCCCGCGAGCGAAAATTTGTTGTCCGCGCCGAGAGTCCATTTTTCCGTGCGCTTTGCAAAGGCATCGTAAAAATTCGGACTGTCTTCGGACGGCATAAACATACTTTTATAAAGTTCGCCTTTTTTCTTAAAATCGGCGGAGAGTTTTTTATAAGAAAGTTTCGAATCCAACATCGGATTTGCGGCGTTTCCCGCTTCGCCCTGATCTATCGTATTCATTATAGTTAAACCTTTTGTGGGCGATATAAAACCGAGAAAATCTTTCGTATTTTTCGTTTCTATCGAAACAATAAATTTTTTCATTGCCGCTTCGAGAGCGGAATCCGATTTCGTGGCTGTTTGCCCGAAACTGCCGATTGTCAGAATTAAAAGCGCGAAAACCGCGACCGATATTTTTTTCATATTTTTTGAATTAAACGCGACTTAAAAAATTTTCTTGTATTTTCTAATTTTAATCGTTTTTATTATTTTACCGTTTTCCGTGAAAACGACTTTCTTGTATTTTCCTTTATTTACGGAAACAATCAACGGCGAACTGAAGGTCGCGCTTCCCGGCGGAGAATCTTCGGTTTTGTAAGAAACGAATAATTTTCCGTTTTCCGAAGTGATCTGCACATCGTCGTATTTTCGCAGACTGCCGCGTTTAATTGCGACGACGACGATTTTAGTATTGAAAACGTCCGGCGGTAAAAAACTGTTTTCTCCCATCGCCGCCGCCGTACCGAAGATTTTATCAAAATCTTTTTGACTATCGAAATTCAAATAGGAAACGTCGCCTTTCAACCCGGAATTGTTATTTTCAAAATAACTTTTATACTGCTCGAAATTAATTACCGTTTTTTTGCCGCTTGTTTGAGCCGCACAGCCAAACGCGAAAAACAGAGTTGCGAGCGAAATCGCGTAAATTATCTTTTTCATTTATTTTCAATTTATTAATAACGCGGCAAAGGCAGGAAAAGAAATACGAAACCGTCTGCCGTTTCTTTCTCATCGAACAAAATATTTTTGCCCATCATAAATAAAAATTACCTATGTTAAATATAAAACATTTCCCACAAATAAAGAAGATTACGGAAACGATTATGCGACGAAAATACTTGTTTTTATGTTTCGTGATACTTTTTTCGGAACAAAAAACGCATTGATAATTGAGAGCAAATTGTGAAAATTTATTTTTTCACATTAAAGACGGCAAAAAAACTCTCATAACGAGTCTTACTCTTGGTTTCAGTTATTTGAAAAATCAACGGGACGGGAAAAGCGCATCTATTTTCTACTTTTATCTACTTAAATTCCGCAATAAAAATACTTCTTTAATTCACACAGTTTGCCTTTTTTCCGTCTTGTTTTTTATTTTAAACTACACACCGCCGAAAAATCCGTCTATAATTCAAATCTTATGAGCGTTTCACTTTCAGATATTCAGGAAGTCCGACAAATTTTACAAAATATCATCGTCAGAACTCCGACGCTTGCCGACGGCAGATTGTCGCGCGAGATCGGTGCGAACATATATTTAAAAGCCGAATGTCTGCAAGCCGGCGGTTCGTTCAAGATTCGCGGGGCGTATAACAAGATTTCACAACTTACCGACGACGAAAAAAAACGCGGAGTTGTCGCTGCTTCCGCCGGGAATCACGCGCAGGGCGTGGCACTCGCCGCACAGCTTTACGGGATCAAGGCGACCATCGTTTTGCCGGAATACGCGCCTTTGACGAAAATTAACGCGACGAAAAATTACGGCGCAAAAGTTGTTTTAAAGGGCGCAAGTTTCGACGAAGCGATGAATTATTCCTACGAACTCGCCGAAACTCAAGGACTTACGCATATTCACGCATTTAACGACGAGAAAATCATCGCCGGACAAGGCACGATCGGCGTGGAAATCGCCGAGGACGTTCCGCAAACTTCCGTTATCGTCGTTCCGATCGGCGGCGGCGGTTTGATTTCGGGCATCGCCATCGCCGCCAAAGAACTTCTTCCGGGCGTTCGTATCGTCGGCGTTCAGGCGGAAAATTGTTCGCCCGTCAAAGAATCGCTCGAAGCGGGCGAAGTCGTGCAGGTTTCCGCGCTCGAAACCATCGCCGACGGGATCGCGGTGAAAACTCCGGGCGACATCACGTTTCCGCTGATTCAGAAATATGTTGATGAGGTCGTGGAAGTTTCCGAAGACGAGATCGCGCGGGCGATCTTTGCCTGCGTTCAAAACAATCGTCTGGTCGTCGAAGGCGCGGGCGCGGCGGGACTTGCGGCACTTCTCGCCGGAAAGATAAAGCTGTCCGCCGATGACGAAGCGACGGTCGTTCTGTGCGGCGGAAACATTGACGCGAATCTTCTGGCGCGGATTCTCGAACAGGTTCTCGTCAAGCAGGGACGTTATATTATTTTGAAAGTTTTAGTTCCCGACCGCCCGAATATGCTCGCGGCATTAACGAAACTGGTCGGCAAAAGCGGCGCGAACGTGATCGAAGTTTCGCACCGCCGCGCACTTCATCTTGCGCCGCTCGGTAGAGTTGGAATCGCTTTGACGCTCGAAGTCCGCGACGAACAGCACGGGCGCGAAGTCATCAAGCGTCTGGAAAAAGCCGGTTATCACGTCGAACGTGAAGGTGTCGGCGATTGGGAAGAGTAACCTACAGATTTTATTTACTCTTAATTGGCAGCTGTTGCTGTAATGTTAGCATTTTGGTTAACATTTGCTGAATTTACGTTTGTGTTTATGTTTTCTGTTTTTGGTTCTTCAACTTGTAATTGCCAACCCAAAGTCTTGGAATTTTTACTTTTGTCTACAATGCTTATGTTATAAAGTCCATTTTCAGGAATTTTAGACGGTTTTGCAAAATTTTCCTGAATTAATCCTGTTTCACTCGTGCCGGAAATAGAATCAGCTATTTCCCGCGGTTCGAAATATATCCGGTATTGATACGGAGGGTCTCCGCCTTTCACGATCGTGCTTAAAACGAAACTCTCTTTCCCGTTCAGTTGACTATTAATAACTGTCGCCATAGGAACTTCGAGCATTTCCGAGTTTTTGCCGTCAACCTGTTGTGTTGTCGCCGAACCGAAATAAAATCCGATTATCGTTCCGAGAACTCCAATTAGAAGCGTCAAAATCTCCTTGCCAAGTGCAAACCGTTCTTTGTAATCTTTATCCGAACTGATAACTACCCAAAAAGTTAAAAGAAGTGCTATCCCGATTGTGGCAACCGCAACCAAAATTGTGATGATTCCGCGTGCAAATACTTCATCAAAAGTCCTGGTATCTTTGATAACCGACCAACCGAGGAAGCTTATAATCAATAAAACGATTACTCCTACCCCGATTTGCGGCAAATAACTAACTACTGACGTGAAAACATTTATCTTTTCGACATTATCTATATGAGCATTTATTTTCTGCTCGGGCTTCGATTCAGCATCCATTTTTATTTTCTCTATCGAGTTTTCATTATCTTGACCTGAATTATCAGTATTAATTTCTTCTGGCATATTTTCTCCCGTTAATAAAAGAGGTAGACGGGTTTTATTTCTTAACCTATCCACCTTAAACTTCAGCTATCCCGGAAATTTATCGAGGACAGACAATTCAAAGTGCATTCCGTCGAGACGGTTAGTGTAATGTCCGCCCCAGAAAAACCCGTAAGAATTTGCAATCGGCACTAATTTGAGAAGCGAGCCTTTCTTTGCGACCGGCGCGGGTTTTGTATTGAGCCAATTTTCCGGCGCATTGATGTCGAATGCCGATCCCCAACTATGATTCGACAAACTGGTTTTAGAACCGCGCACCATACGCGGATAAAATGAACCTGCCCAACTGATAATCAGATTAGCCAGATTTTGCTTTTCCGCTTCATCAAAAAAACCGCGAAGTTGCTCTACACCTTTTTTGTGAAAATGGATTTTTCCGTCAGATGGCGCGCCGAGAACGCCTTTCAATTGTTTGATTTCGACTTTCACGATATTATCTGCAACCCAATTGCCGAGAATATTTATATCACCGTTGGCAAGTCTGTTGTATTGAAATTCACCGAACATTTGTTTGACCGCAGCTAATGAAGGCGAACCGAACGAAGGTTTCGGCGGATACCACATTACAGATTTATCATATTTGAATCCTTCCGCTGACGCTTTCGTAAACGACTTATCGCCGACTGCGCCGTCCACTTTCAAACCGCTTTTCGCCTGCCAGTCCTTCGTTGCATCCTCGGTTTTTTGTCCGAAAATGCCGTCTAAAGCACCGATTGAATAATCTTTCGACATTAAAAATTCCTGCCATTTCAAAACTATTTCGCCGATTGATTTTCTTTTAATAATCATTTTTCTATCTCCCTATTTTTTTTTCCGGTTTTATGAGATTTGTTGATCTCAACTATTTAGGCATCTTCTTCAGTATCTGAATTTTCGTTTACTGCGCTTATCGCACCACCGACAGCTTGTGAAATTGCACACGGATTTCCCGACACAATTGCACCGCCGAGAACGAATGCAGCACTTGCGATGGTTATGTTCTTTTAATCTTTTTCAGATAACAGATTGCCATTTCACTTCTTTCATTGCTTACTTTAATTGTTTTTTAAATTCTTCCGAATTAATAAACAAAATAACTGACAAGCATTTAAAATCCCTCTTATTTCTATCAATTGTTTTTCTTTATTTTTAACAGCATAGATAAAACTGTAGTTATTCTTTTTCGTTCCCAAACCATAAATTTTCCTCCAATTTTTCTAAAAAATTTGCTTTTCATTTGTATATGACAAAATCCCGGAAAATCTTTCACATTTATTTTTGTGTTAAAAAATAAAGGTTAGAGATGAATTTAAAAATTCATTTTTTGAACAATGAAATACAAAAAAATCCGGCTTTTCGTTCGCCGAATTTTTGTATATTTCAGATATGAAATTTTACTTATTTAGTTTTTTGAAAATTTTTTAAAACTGAGTGCTTTTGAGTTGTAATATTCGACGGGCGCAAGATCATCAGTCAGAATATTTTTTTCGGTCGGAACTTCAATTATATATTTATTTTCCAGAAGTGTTGTTATTTCAGGGTCAGCGGAAATAAGAGGAATTTCCATCGAACCATTAACAGCGACAATAATTACGTTTTGCAGTTGGTAGTCGTTTTTATCCGGGTTTACTTTATATAAAAAAACTTGCGGGAAAATTTCACGGTAAGTTTTCAATTCGGCTTGCAGAAATTCTGATGCTTCGCCGGTAATTGCCGAACCGACGTTGAAAATAACAACGCCGCCGGGTTTTAGAAGACGTTTCATTTCGCTTACGGCTTCGATTGTCGTTAGCTGAAACGGAATGTTAAATTGCGAACCGAAAGCGTCAACCAAAATTACATCATATTGATTTGCGACGGCGCGATTTAAAAATGTGCGTCCGTCTTCGTGAAAAATGTCTAACCGCGGATTTTCTTCCAGACGAAAATAATTTTTGGCGATTTCCGTCATTTGCGAATCAATCTCGACGACATCTATTTTTGCCGTCGGATATTTTTCGAGATATTCACGCGGAAAACTGTAACCCGCGCCGCCGATTATCAGAGTTTTTTGAAAATCCGGTTTGTAATGGCGCAACAAGTGATAAAAGCGTATGTATTTCGTCGCCGGTTTTCCCGTGTCGAGATACATCGCGCTCTGGACATAATTCGGATCAATCATCAGATAACGAATTTCCCTGTTCGTTTCCGCTTCCTTTCCCGTAAAAATTCGCGCGTTGCTGTATGCCGTGTCAACTTCGTGATAATCGTAATTTTTAAATAAATAATAGTTTTTCGCCTCGCTAATGCCGATTCCGCCGAAAAATAAAATCAAAAGAACTATGTTTTTCTGATTAAGTGCAAACGGCGCGAGAAAAAGTGAAAGCGCGAAAAGCGTCGCGCCGATCAAATAAAGTGTGCGCGTCGAACCGACAAACGGAATCAGGAAAAATCCGGCGAGAAAAGTCCCGAAAATGCTCCCGACCGTCGAAAGCGCGTAAAGTCTGCCGACGGTTTTTCCGGTTTCCGCCAGCGTCGAAAGTTTTAATTTAACGGCGTAAGGCGTAACGAATCCGAGAAGAACGCTCGCCGGAGCAAATAAAATCAAAGCGGCAATAACGGATTTTATTTCTAAAATTAGCGGAGTTTGGGAAATGAAGGCAAGAATTATATCTTTGAAAAAAATCGTTACGGCAATCGCGCCGCCCGCGAGAAAAATTATCGAAGCGAGAATTTTAACGTCCGGTTTTTTATCGGCAATTTTCCCGCCGAGCCAATAACCTAAACTTAAAGCGGCGAGAATTACGCCGATAATACTCGTCCAGACGTAAAGTGATGTGCCGATATACGGCGCGAGAAGACGCGAACCGATGACCTCGTAAATCATCACTAACGCGCCGCAGACGAAAACCGTGATTTCGAGAATAAAAAAAGTTTTGAGTTTGAAATCTTGAGTGTCGAGTTCGTTCATTATTGAAAATTTAAATTCCGATAAGATTATAACTCAAAACAAAAGACTTCAAACTCAAAACTCTTAACTTAAGACTTTTCTACGCCGCCGCTGTTTTTTTTTCTTCGTCAGCGTTCGTATCTGTTTCTTCATTAATAAACGTCAACCATTCCGCATCGTTCGGTGCAGGGCGTTCGGCGCGGATTACTTTGAAAAATTCTTCCTGTAATTTAGTAGTAATTTCACCGCGTTTTCCTGCGCCGATTTGAATTTTATCAACCGAACGAATCGGCGTAACTTCGGCGGCGGTTCCGGTGAAGAAAAGTTCGTCAGCCAGATAAAGTGCGGCGCGTTGGACGTTTGTTTCTTCGACTTCGATGCCGAGATCAAGAGCGATTTTAATGATCGAATCGCGCGTGATTCCGGGCAGAATCGAAGCACCGAGCGGCGGCGTTAAAAGTTTGCCGTTGTTAACGATGAAAAGATTTTCGCCTGAGCCTTCGGAAACGTAACCTCGATCATCGAGCGCGATTCCTTCAGCGTAACCGCCTAATTTTGCTTCCATTTTGATAAGCTGCGAATTCATATAATTCGCGCCTGCTTTGGCAATCGCCGGAAGTGAATTGGAATATATCCGCGTCCAACTCGAAACACAAACGTCAATTCCTTGTTCGAGAGCTTCTTCGCCGAGATATTTTCCCCATTCCCACGCGGCAATGTAGCTTTCGATCGGATTATTCATCGGATAAACACCGAATGCCGGATCTTCTTCGTCTAGACCACGGAAAATTACCGGACGTATATAACATTCTTCCAAACCGCTGTGGCGAACTATTTCGATGCTTGCGTTGATAAATTCTTCTTTTGAAAATTCTGAATCCATCCGATAAACCTTTGCAGAATTTACAAGCCGCTGGATATGTTCGTCCAGACGAAAAATTGCAGAACCTTTAACTGTTTTATAACAACGAATACCTTCAAATACAGAAGACCCGTAATGGATGACGTGCGACATAACGTGAACGCGGGCATCGTTCCAATCTATTAAATTGCCGTTGCGCCACACTTTCGGCGCAATTTTCTTTGTACTAACATCTTTTGTTGACATATTTTGTATTATCACTCCTATTAAAAAATTGTAAATTTAACATTTATTATATTTGTAAGAAATTACGAAAGACACAATTATTCTATAAACCTGTCGTCAAACGAATGTTTATTCCACTCAAGGATAGTATATAGCTAAAAGTTTCGCAAGATTATATTTAAAACGAAAACGGGTAACGAAAAAAATCGTTACCCGTTTTTATTATCGCTCTAAATATAATTCATTACAGAATTCGCAGACGCGGCGCGGTATCATCAAGTCTGCTGGTAAATGTCAATCCGCCACCGGTTACAGTTACGATAATCGGAACATCGCCCGCCATATTTAATTCAGGCGGAAGCTGAAAATCAATCGTATATATTCCCGGTTCGACCTCAATCGCGTCGGTCAAAATATTCGGAGCGGTTATATTAACATCACCTATCCTAATTGAAATAGATGATGCCGGAACAAATTGAACTCCGGTCAAATATAATCGAAGAACCGTCGGCACACGCCTTCCGCCGCGATACCTGAGAGTCGTTACGGTAAAAGGTTCAGTCGTCAAAACTCTGTTTGTGGCGTTGAAAACTCTCGCTCTCCCGTTTGCAGAGGCTAAATCATTGAAATTAAAAATATCAGGTCGAGCGGCTGTAATCGTAATCATCCCGCGAATAATTACACCGTTATTATTTATCACTACGGGAAATTTGTCGTTATTTCCGAAAATTCCGCGCGGCACGACGAAGATAATTTCTCTCGAACTAACCGATTTTAAACCCGCGCCAATTCCGTTAATAGTCAAGGATACGCCGCTTAACTGCAACGGAAGAGGAAATCTACGATTTAGTGAACCGACCGCCGTTCGCGGAACAACCGGCTGATTTACCGCGGACGTAAAATTAACGATTGCCAAACTTCCCGGCGAGATTCCCTGAACCGCCGTAGGTGTCGGGTCTCTCGGTGTCGGAGTCGGAGAAGGCGATCCCGTCGGAGTCGGTGTCGGACTCGGACTTGCCGTCGGACTCGGTGTCGGAACAGGGTCCAAAGTCACCGTCAGACGGCTTGCTCCGGTCGCATAATTTAGACTTCCGGGCGTTTCCGCCGTTTTATTCGGAAGCAGATAATAAAATGCTTCGTTGGACAGATCAATATTTCCGGTTCCAATTTCGGTCAATGAATATGTAAAAGTCATTCGATTGACCATATTACTCGGCAACGCCTGAAGTTGCGGCGGAAACTGCGTAAAACTCAATGCCGGAATCTTTGTCAACCTCATAAAAGTTGAACTCGTCTGTGGTTCCGTCGGATAAGAATAAATTTGCGGCGGTCGAGTCGCATCGGGATTTAATCCGTCAGCCGCATTTGCCGGAACAGTTCCGGCAGGCGTGATGTTTTGACGAGTTGTGAAAACCAAAACAGAGATGGGATTTCCCGAAGAATCTATTCCCTGCTGAGTAAATCCCGGATAATGCGGAACATCTCCTCCAGCCGAAGCGTCGGCATTACTACGCGGTCCGACTATTCGGAACGACGATGTAGTGGTATCAAACAGATAAAGCGCAAAAGAAGAAGTTCCCGTGCCTGTTCCGGCAGCGGTTAATTCGGCGGCGGAATCAAGTGCAATATAACGCCCGTCACGACTCATTCGTTTCCCGAAACTTAAAATATTGACGACATCGCCGGGATTAGCCCGTGTCGTTTGGGTTATTTGCTTTGCCGAAGCCGCTACCGGAACCCCGGCGACCAGATTGGTGTAATAAACTTCCTCATTTAAATCCGCGTTATTCGCGCCGCTCATACCGACAACCGCACCATTTGCACTGGAAAGAAAAACGACGCGCGAACCGTTCCCGGAAATCGTCGGATTCGTATTGGAAATCGGTGCGCCGATTGTCCCGCGCGGCGTTGCCGTAACTTGATTTGATGTTCCGGTCGCTCTGACATAAGTAAAAATTTCGTCATTATCAAAATCAGGATAAGCGTTTCCGCAGGTCGCACTCGACGTTGTCGCGCAGGGAACAATATCGCGGCTTGAAATAAAGGCAATCACGCTCGCGTCATCGCTGACACTCGCCGATCTATTATCATCGGCAATAACCGGTGGTCTGGTTGTAGAACCCGGTGTCGGAAGACGGCTCGCCGGAGTATTCGTAACTTGGGTGAAAGATCCGCCGTTTAAATTTACAAACGGAATTTCCGCGCCCGTTCTCAAATCAACGGGCGAAGTCGCCGGAATTTGATAAAGCCAGATTTCCGTATTTCCGTCAGAGGTCAAAGGATTTCCGCTCGGTACAGTAAATGAATTTGCATCAAAATTTCCCGGATTCGTGCCGTTGATCATTCCAGCTGTAGTTGGAGTCGGCGGGATCGAAGTCGTGGCATTTGAACCGAAAACAATCCAACGCCCGTCGTTACTGATAACCGGACGAAGATTAGCGATTTCGACCTTAACATTATTCGTCGTTGTCGCGCCTGCCGGATCGGTTAACAGACTTTTGGTATCCGTAATTTGAAAAATCCTTCGTTGAGCATAATCAAAAAGAAATATTTCCCGGTTTCCGTCAGAATTTCGCGGATTTTCCGTCGCAATATCTCCGACAGATTCAATTACGACGAATCTTCCGTCACCGCTGATGCCGCTGGCAAAAGAAAGCGCATTTGCATTGCTGATTTGACCAATGACCGAATCAACCTGTGCCGAAACCGGCATTAATGATAATAAAATTATAAATAAAACTAAAAAAGTATATTTCACAAAATCCTCCGAAAAGAGTTGTAATATAATCCGGCATTAACCGAATGCACAAAATATTGAATTGTAAGCGTAAACACGTAGCGTTGCAAGCAACAATAATAACTGTAAATTGTTTTTATTTCAAAAAATCGGTTATTTGATGCCTGAATTCGACTAAATGGTTGACTCGTTCAAACAAAAATATAAAATAATGCTGGTCGTCGGAGAAGCATCCGGCGACACACACGCGGCAAAACTCGTCAAAAGTTTACGCGAAACCGCACCTGATTCCGAATTTGTTTTTTTCGGCTCGACGGGCGAGAAAATGCGGGCGGAAAATGTCGAAACCGTCGTTCGCGCAGATGATCTTTCAATCGTCGGTTTGCCGGAAATCGCCCGCGCTCTGCCGATGTTCTGGAAGGTTTTTCGAAAATTGAAAAATGCTGCTCTCGAACGTCAACCCGATGTCGTGATATTCATAGATTTTCCCGAATTTAATTTAAAACTTGCTAAATCACTAAAGAAAAAAAATTTCAAAACCGTTTATTATATCTCGCCTCAGCTTTGGGCGTGGCGCGGTTATCGTCTGAAATTTATAAAACGCGATGTTGATTTGCTGCTCACGATTTTGCCTTTTGAGGAAAAATGGTATCGAAATCGCGGTTTTGAAAAAATAAAATACGTCGGTAATCCGTTGGCAAATGAAATTAAACTTTCTCTTACACGCGGACAATTTTGCGAAAAACATAATATAAATCTATCCGAACCGATAATTACACTTTTGCCCGGAAGCAGGCATAAGGAAATCGTCAAAACTCTGCCCGTGCTGTTTGAAACGGCGTTGCAAATGCAAAAAAATAGTTCACAACTGCAATTTATTATTGCGTTGGCGGCAAACAGGAAATTATCCGAAGTGACAACCGCGCTCCAGCAGATTGGTAAAAAGCCGGAAAATCTTTTCGTCGTTCAAAACGAAACTTACGAAGCCTTAAATTCTTCGGATGCAGCGGCGGTTACGAGCGGAACAGCGACACTCGAAACGGCTATTATCGGAACTCCTTTTGCAATTGTCTATAAAACATCAGCATTTAATTGGAATATGATACGTCCGCTCATTTCGGTCGAACATTTCGGACTTGTGAATTTAATCGCTGAAAATCGCGTCGTTACCGAATTATTTCAACACGATTTCACACCGCAAAGTCTAAGTGCAGAACTCTTTAAATTGTTAAAAACGAATAACAACAAACAAATGCGCCTTCAACTTGCCGAAATAAAAGAAAAAATCGGGCAGGGCGGCGCGTCAAAACGGGCGGCACAGGCAATTTTGAAAGTATTGTCCGAGCGGTGATTTTTTTGGAATTTTATTTATTTTAATAATTTCAAGACTATTGCTAACTTTTGTTGTATTTGTTAAACAATTTTGCTAATCTAATTTTGCCTTGCAAGAAAGCAAGTCGGGCAGTCGCTTTTTTTTAACGAAAAGAGAGGAAAGTCCGAACACCGAAGGGCAGCGAGCCGGATAACGTCCGGGCGGACGAAAATTCTTTTCGTCTGACGACAAGTGCAACAGAAAAAAGAACAGCGGATCAAATTCGGATTTCATTTTTTGGAATGCGAATTTTGAAACGTGATGTGTGAAATGGTGCGGTTCGTAAGAACTTAATGTAAGAGCGCACCGGCGCGTCTGGTAACAGATGCGGCTAGGCAAACTCCTCGTGGTGCAAGACCAAATAGGAAAACGATTCTTAAGCTGCCCGCTTAAAAATCCGCTTGCGGATGGCGTTTTCGGGTAGGTCGCTCGAGCGTTTTGGTAACGAAACGCCCAGATGAATGATTGCCGAGGGCTTTAACGCCTGAACAAAATTCGGCTTACAGACTTGTTTTTTTTGCAACGGCAAGTATTTTTTTAAGAACAGGAGAAATTATTAAATAAATGGTAAATCGCAAAGGAGTATTTATCGGCGCATATGTTCCAGCCGAATTAAAAGAAAGTTTAAAACGACGTGCGGCGACTGAACACCGTACGCTTTCACAGGAAATCACGAGAATTTTGGTCGAAGCCGTCCACGGTCAAGGTTTGCCTGCGGGAAGCGTAGACCGGCGCGGGAAAGTTTCGACTCCGCGTCGCCGTACAACTGATCCGCTTCCGCGCCGTCGTAACGAAGATATGCCTTTTGTTACGCCGGAAGACGAAAAATAAACGGTGCGCGGTAAATGGTAAATTCAATACAAACTTGATCTGTAAATGTCGCAATTCTTTTTGTTTTATTTACAATTTACCATTTACCATTTACCATTTACCTGATGAAAGAAAAATTCTGGTGGCTTTCGATTGTCGCGGTTGTTATTAGTTTTGTAGGCGGTTTTTTTCTCGCAAACGCGTTAAATCGCAGTGAACTGGAAAAACTTCGCGTCGAAAATGAAAAACTCAAATCCGCACCCGCAATTTCTGCTCAATCTAATGATGAAAATTTATCAGACGATGAAATCCAGCAAAAAATAAAAGAAGCCGATCAAAATCCGCAAAATTTCGATTTTCAAAAAGATTTGGGAATCGCACTTTATCGTTATGCGACGATGAAGCAAAAAATTGCGATGCTCAATGATGTTGAACGGCTTCTAACCCGCGCGAATTCGATAAATAATTCTGATTATGATGTTCTCGTAGTTCTCGGAAATGCTGTTTTCGATATAGGTTATGCGGAGAAAAACAATGAAAAATTTCAACGAGCGCGTGAAATTTATTTGAAAGCTTTAAATCAAAAACCCGATGACATCGAAGTTCAAACCGATCTGGCTTTAACTTATTTTTTCTCGAATCCGCCGGATTACGAAAAAGCAATCGAAGAATTAAATAAAACTTTGAAAAAAAATCCGAATCACGAACGCGCTCTGCAATTTATTGCACAAGCATTTCTAAAAACCGGAAAGAAGCAAGAAGCATCGGACGCAATTGCCAAACTTAAGAAAATAAATCCGGGCAATCCGATAATTCCCGAACTAGAATCTCAAAACGGTCAAATTTAATGAAATGGATAATTTTATTTCTGTTATTTATGTTTCTGTTGATGATGATCTCAGTCAGATTCAAACGGCAGATAATCGGAATGATACAAGTCTGGAAAATTTTCAAACTAGTAAATAATCCGCCCGAAAAACAGATAAAAGACCAACCTGCAAATGACGAAATATCGCTTGTAAAATGCGCGCGCTGCGAAAATTGGATTCCGCAAAATGAAGCCCTGAATTTTCGCTCGAAAGATTTTTACTGTTCGATTAACTGCGTGGAAAAGTCCGCCGTTTAGTGCGGGATAAATGTGTTCATATACCAACTTACGAGATTTTCACCGAATAAAATTGCAATTACAGAACCGATTCCGAGAAAAATCCCGAATGGAATTTGTGCCTGAAAGTCCTTGTCTTTTTGACGCGAAATCATAAAAACTCCGATTATTGCTCCCGAAAACGCGCCGAGAAAGATCGAAAGAATCGTCAAACGCCAACCGAGAAGCGCACCGACCGCAAACATCATTTTGACATCGCCGAGTCCCATCGCATCAACGCCGCGCAGACGTTTCCAGAGTTCGCCGACGAGCCACAGAGAACCACCGCCGACCAACGCACCGAAAATTGCACCGATTAGAGAAGTCGCCCATAATGGATAATCTGCAAAGTAATTTATCGGCGAATGGCGAATATCAGTAAAATATTCAGCCGAAAATAAAATCGGATATAAAATTCTTACTAAAATCGCAAAAATAAAAAGCGGATAAGTAATAACATTCGGCAAAATCATATGTTCCGCATCTATAAAAATCAGTGAAACCATTGCCGAAACGAAGATGAGACAAATCGGTAAATAAACATTAAATCCTATTTGCCAGTAAACCGACAAAAATAAAAATCCCGTCATCAGTTCTACCAACGGATAACGCACCGCGATTTTCTCTTTACAATTACGGCATTTTCCGCCGAGAATCAGCCAGCTTAAAACGGGAATATTATCGTAACCTTTTATCGCTTTCCCGCATTTCGGGCAGGCGGAATTCGGAAAAACTATAGATTCTTCATTTGGCACACGATGAATGACAACATTTAGAAAAGAACCGATTATAGTTCCAAAGGCAAAAAAGAAAATATATCCGAAAGTTTCCGGCAGTCCCGTGATTGTTTCAAAAGAAGTCAAAAAATAGTTCATTTATCAGAATAAAGTTAAAATAGAGCGGTTGGATTTGCAGAAGTTGCAGAAAGGATAATTTATCCCGACTTTTATAATAAACTTTTACGGCGAAAAGGGAAAGATTTTTTTTATAAACTAAGACGCGCTCTTTAATTTTTCTCTCTCAGTTTCAGTCCAATTACACAAAATCTTAATATTTTCATCGCTGAGTTTTGCTCCCCAATGAATCCATAAGTAAGAAGGCAAAGGCATTTCGCGGGTTTCGACCTGTTCGCAAATTTCTTCTAACTTACGATCTTTTTTCTTAGTTTCGTAAGTATTCCAGATGGAAAGATTTAAATGTTGACGACCTTCATTAACGTGTTCAACCATTTTCCACGAGACCGGGGCAATATTAGAATACCAAATCCAATCGGTCTTATTCGTGTGACAATCGCTACAGGATGTCTGAAGGATTTTACCGACATTTTCGGGAACGTCCGCAATTTCGTCCGCCGGATTTATTTCGGGATTTACACGTGCCGGACGGTAAAATTGGATAGCAATAAAAATTACAAATAACGCTAAAACGAAAATTTTTAACCACTTTTTCATTTATTCTTTCTCGTAAAAACTCAGATTGCTCTCGCCTTGTTTCAGAATACGCCAGCGACGAAGATTTTGCACCATATCCGGCATATTTTTTTTAGAATGATGTTCGGCAATCAATAATCCGCCGTTTTTCAAAGTCGTATTTTCCGCCGCGCCGATTTCCGACAAAATTTCTATGTAATCATTATCATAAGGCGGATCGTAATAAATTATACCGAAACTGTCTTCGTGTTTACGGCTGACAAAATGATCGGCGGATGAGCAAAACACTTCCGTATTTTCTTCGGGAATTTCCAATAAATCCAGATTTGTTTCGATCAAACCGCACGAACGACGCGATTTATCAACAAATGCACTAAAACCTGCGCCGCGCGAAATCGCTTCGATGCCGATTGCGCCGGTTCCGGCACATAAATCCAAAAATCGGGTTTCTTCGTTAATTTTAGGAGAAATTATATTAAAGAGAGTTTCCCGCAAGCGGTCGGAAGTCGGGCGTGTTTTGAGATTTGACGGACTTTTTAAAATCCGTCCGCGATAAATTCCCGCAATTACGCGCATAAAGTATCGTAAATTGAAAGACTGGAGCCAAAAGACAAATAAGCTTTCAGCTCCAGATTATAAGTAATAACTGCTATTGCTGTTCGCCTTTTCTCTCGAAAAAGCTGAGCGCGGTATTTCCCTGAACGATGACGCGCCAACGAGTTAAAACGCCCATCTGTTCGGGAAAAAACATCTCTGCCGGATGTTCGATGACCAGATTTCCCCCGTTTGGTGCAACTACCGAGCCTTTGGCAAACCAACGCAAAGTTTCATCATAATCGGTATCAAACGGCGGATCATAAAATACAACATCCCAATATCGGTGACGTTTCTTCATTTGTTTCAGAAACGGCGCGACTTCCATTTCGAGTATTTCGCCGTGTCCTTCTTTGATACCGACCGATTCCATATTTTGACGAATCAGACTGCACATTTTAGCCGATCTTTCGACAAATGTGCCGAGCAATGCGCCGCGCGACATCGCTTCGATGCCCATCGTTCCCGCACCGGCACATAAATCCAGAAATCTTTTAGCACGAATTCGCCGGAACATAATTCTGAACATTACTTCGCGGATTCGCCGCGCCGTTGGTTTTGCCTTCTCGGAAACTCCGATTTTCAGATATTTTCCTCTGTGTTTTCCCTCGGTGATTTGCAAATCGGAAACAATTCGCGGTCTGTTTTCCTGTTCCCACGGCTTTTTCTTCGCGCCGAAAGGTTTTTTGCTGAATGGTTTTCCTCTGGAAAAATATTTGCCGCCGCCGCCGCCGGCGGAGGAACTTCCCTTGTCATTTTGAAAACGATTTGAACGACTTGAAAAACGATTATCCTCTCTACCTGAGCGGTTGTCGCGGTTTTGTGAATTTCTGTCGCGTGAAAATTGCTTTCTCTCTCCTGAGTTTTGTCCTGAAGGTCTGTCTTTTTTCTCGTAATACTTACCGCCTTCGTGGGCTTTCGGCGGTTTATTCGGTTGTCTTTGATTGTCCATTTTTTTCTTTTCCATTATCAATTATATTGAATTCGGTTATTTTTAAACCGAATTCTCTTCGGGGATTCTTCTGCGGGAAGTGACACGTTGAAGGAACTCCGATAGTAATTATTTAAATAAAGGTCTTAGGAATAAAGCATTTGCCACTCCCATATAATCATTGTTTTACATAAATTTCAAATTTTAAAACTTGAAAGTTACCCGATACCTGCTAGACGAAATCTTGCATCGGCTTTTGCCGTTTCAATTAATTTCGAAGTATCTTTAGTTAAACGTTTAGAAGTTAAAAAGGTTTCGGCTTCATTTCGGGCAGTTTCTAAAATCTCTAAATCTCTGATTATATTGCCGATCTTAAAGGTTTGAACGCCGGATTGCCGTGTGCCGAGAATTTCGCCCTGACCTCGAATTTCCAAGTCTTTTTCCGCAATTCTGAATCCATCGGTCGTTTCTTCCATAATTCCCAGACGTTCGCGCGCAACGGCTGTTTTTTTGTCGCCTGTTAAAAGAACGCAAAATGATTGTTCTGCCCCGCGTCCGACTCTGCCGCGTAATTGGTGAAGTTGCGAAAGCCCGAATCTTTCGGCGTGTTCGATAATCATTAACGACGCATTCGGCACGTCAACTCCAACTTCGATAACGGTCGTCGAAACCAGAATTTGAGTTTTTCCGGTAACGAATTTGCCCATAACTTCTTCTTTATCGGCAGGTTTCATCTTTCCGTGTAAAAGTCCGATTTTATAATGAGGGAAAATATTTGTGCAGAGTTCTTCATACATTAAAGTCGCCGCTTTTAAATCCAGTTTTTCAGACTCTTCAATTAACGGATAAACTATATAAACCTGCCTTCCGAGTTCTACTTCCCTTTCAATTCCACGATAAACGCCGTCGCGTTTGTCTTCGCCGACGACGACGGTTTTGACGGGAGTTCTGCCCGGCGGAAGTTCGTCAATTACCGAGACCTCCAAATCACCGTAAACCGTCATCGCCAGAGAACGCGGAATCGGTGTGGCGGTCATTACTAAAATGTCGGGATTGTAACCGCGCGCGCGAAGTTCTGCTCTCTGCATCACGCCGAAACGATGTTGCTCATCAACGACGGCAACGCCGAGTTTCTCGAATTCGACCGCGTCCTGAATCAAAGCGTGTGTTCCGATTATCAAATTTACTTCGCCCTTTTTAATCTGTTCCTGAACTTTTCGCTTTTGCGCCGCGCGAAGACTTCCGATCAGAAGTTCGGTTTTATAAGAAGTATCTTTGAACAGACGCATCGCATTGCGCGAATGCTGTTCCGCTAAAATTTCCGTCGGAGCCATCAGCGCGGCTTGATAACCGTTTTCCATCGCTGCGAACATCGCTAAAAATGCGACGATTGTTTTTCCGCTCCCGACATCGCCTTGAACAAGACGATTCATCGGCGCGTCGGATTCGAGATCATCTAAAATGCGCTCGACAACTCTTGTCTGTGCGCCGGTTAAAGTAAACGGCAAAAGTGCGTTCATACGATTGCGAATCGTGTCCGTAATTTCGATGAGTGTGCCTTTTTCTTCTTTTTTTCGTTCGCCGCGTTTGAGTTGAAGCGAAAATGAAACCCAGAAAAATTCTTCAAAAATAAGCCGCAAATGCGCTGCGCTTCTGAACGATTCATATTCCAAAAGATTCGACTCATCGGGCGGAAAATGAATTTGCTGAAGCGCGTCGGCGCGTGAAATCAAGTTTTGACGTTTTAATAATTCTTCAGGCAAAGTTTCGCCAATCGTGGATTTATCAATATTTTGCAGAACATTATAAATAATTTCGCGCAGACGCTTTGTCTGAAATTCGCCGAATTTCCTGTAAACCGGAACGCGCCTTCCTGTGTGAATCATCGCAAATCGCGGATCGTCGTTGTCTTCGCTCAATTCGTCTTCGATTTCGACTTTTGAATTTTCCGTTTCATCTTCAATTACATTTTTGAGCAGACCGAAATTTTCGATGTCTTCGGTTTCCGGCAAAATTTCGAGTTCGTCGGGTTTATTCAATCTGAGCGCAAATGTATTGCGCCGCGAATCCCATTCCCATTTCCCGTAAGCGACAAAACGAGTTCCGCGGGCAAAGCGTTTTTGATGATAATTTACGATATTAAACGCCGCTTTGCCGGACACGAACCACCAGACGACGACGGGTTTTCTCGTTCTTTCCGCATCGCTCGCCGAAATCTCGAAAATATAAAGCGGCGGTGCTTTTTTCGGACGATTTTTCCCGACTTTGAAGCCGCCGGAAACTCTGACGAATAATTCGACCGCCGCTTCGGAATCTGGAGAAAGTTGGTCAATTCCCATAAACGTCGAGCGGTCTTCGTAGCGCATCGGAAAATAATTCAGCAAATCTTCAACCGTCGCCTCGCCCAGATCAGTCTTGTTAGAACTTATCGCTGCCGCAGTCGCCAATTTTTTTGAAGCGGCAGAAGTCAAATTTATCGCGGGAAATTCGCTTAAACTTAAAATCGGTGTATTAATTTTTATCAATTTTTCAGAGGACATTTTTACAGAACTTTTTTATTATTTACCGATGTCCGAACGGTATTGCATTCCGTCGAATGAAATGTCATTGACCGCCGAATATACTTTTTCCAATGCTTTTTCGAGATTCTCAGCCGTTGCCGTTATGCCCAAAACTCTGCCGCCCAAAGTGATAAATTCGCCGTTTTCTTTTAGTTTAGTTCCGGCGTGAAAAACTTCGACATTTTCACGTTTTCCGGCAGAATCCAAACCTTTAATAATATCGCCAGTCCGTGCTTTTACCGGATAACCGTGAGACGCAAGCACGATACACGCCGCAGTTTCCTCTTTCCATTTTACTTGAATCTTATCGAGCGTCTTTGAGTTTATCGCATCACAAATTTCAGTTATATCCGTTTCCAATAAAGATAAAATCGCCTGTGTTTCCGGGTCGCCAAAACGAACATTATATTCGAGAACTTTTGTTCCTTCATCGGTCATCATCAAACCCAAAAATAAAATTCCTCTAAAGGGAAAACCTTCATCACGACAACCTTTTAGCGTCGGCTCGATAACTTTTTCGATTATTTCTTCGATTTGTTTAGGCGATAAAAGATTTTGATCGGAAATTGTTCCCATTCCGCCCGTATTTGCGCCGGTATCACCTTCGCCGATTCGTTTATGATCGCGTGTTGGCGGCATTAAGGCAAAATTTTCACCGTCGGTGAACAAAATCAGTGAAATTTCCTTTCCGATTAGACATTCTTCGATTACTATTTTTTCGGCGGCACTTTTATCAATCAATTCACCACTCCGCATTTTTTCAATAGCTTCAATAGCTTCGCGCCGATTTTCTGCAACAACCACGCCTTTTCCCGCCGCCAAACCGTCCGCTTTTATAACGACAGGCGAATTTTCATCGCCGAATTTTCCGCTTTTTAAAGATTTGACCGCTTCATCTGCCGAGTTTGCGATTTTATAATCTGCCGTCGGAATTTTGTTCCGTTTCATAAAATCTTTGGCAAATGCTTTACTGGATTCCAACTCGGCAGCTTTTTTCGACACGCCGATTATTTTCAAACTGCGTTTTTCAAATTCATCAACAATTCCGAGAGCCAAAGTTGTTTCGCCGCCGACGAATGTCAAATTTATTTCTTCCCGTTCCGCAAAATCAGCCAAATCTTTAACATTTGTCGGCTCTATATCAACAAGCAAGGCAAGTTTGCCGATTCCGGCATTTCCGTTTGCACAATAAATTTCCGTAACTTTTTCGCTTTTCTTGAACGCATAACACAGAGCGTGTTCGCGTCCGCCGGAGCCGATGACAAAAACTTTCATAATCAAGACTTACTATTTCAGATATTCTAAACTTGACACTAATAGTCAATAGTTATAAGGTCAAAATGTTTTATTTAAACCCTTTTTCACTTTTACAATTTTATCACAATACTTTTCGAGTATTTTAACTCACCCCAAGTCATTTTTGTAAAGGCAATTTAAATAAAATTGTGCCTAATCGTAATTGGTAATAAGGGGTTATTTTTATGTCACAATTTGAATCGGATCGTCTGTCAGCTTTATTGAATGACAAAGCCGGCAGCAATGAATTAAAAGATCAAAAACTCGATTGCATTGATTGTAAAAACCATTTTGTATGGTCAACCGGAGAGCAAACTTTTTTTCGTGATAAAGGACTTCAAAATCCGCCGAAACGTTGTAAAACCTGCAAACAAGCCAAGACACAACGTATCGAGTCAGTTTTAACCGCTCAGGCTGAAGGAGTCAAGCAAAAAATTGAGGTAATTGTTGATTGCGCTGAATGCGGCGAAATAACTACCGTTCCATTTTACCCGTCTCAAGGTCGTCCGGTTTACTGCCGTTCGTGTTTTATACGTCAAAATCCTTCAATTTTGAAAACTGAAAAGTCCGAAAATGAAAATTCCAACGGAAATCACAAAAAATAGTTATTTTTAATTGTCGTAATTAACCGCCGACGTGAACGCTCGGTCTCAATTCGGGATCTTCTTCAGCCTGACGCAGTATTTCTCTAGTTACGGGCGCAGTATCACCTTCCCCGAAAAGTAAATATCTTATTAAATAAAGCAAAGGATTTCCTTCGCTCCAACCAAAATAGACGTGCGGAATTTTCCCCGTCTTATCGCGCAGATGTAACAAAAGTGCGGCAATTGCATTCGGAACTGCCGGTGCTTCGGTTCGTAAAATTTTGTAACCCGCAACATCTACGCCGTGAATTTTTAACTTACCTTTAAATTCCGATGCGTCTCCCGGATTTATTTCGTAAAAAATTATCGGATCGCTTGCCGGAATGTGATTATCAACCCTTTTTTCGTGTTCTTTAAAACGATATTCGGCGACATCACCTTCTTCACGTCTATTAGCAACAATCCTGATTTGTTCATCGGAAAGTTCGTCTAAAAATCGGAGCGCATTTTCATCGAGTTCGATTGAATCAACTCTAACTTCTGTCGAGCGCATCGCTCTTGAAATGAAAGAACTAATGATAATAGCTAGTATAAACAAGGAAGCAATCTGAATTCCTTTCGGTTGTTCGTATATATTTACCAAAGTGGTGTAAAAGAAAACCAAAGTTATTATCAAAAAGCCGACCCATTTTTTTTCCGAATTTTTCCAAGCTGAAATTGTTACTGCGACAGCCGCCGATGCCATCAAAAATAAAACTCCGGTTGCGTATGCGCCGCCCTGCGAGTCAACATCGGCTTGAAAAACTATCGTTACGATAAAAGCAATTGCCGTAAAGACCAGAACAAGTGGGCGCGTCGCTTTTGCCCAATCTGGTGCCATTCCGTAACGCGGCAAATAACGTGGAACGATATTTAATAAACCAGCCATTGCCGATGCACCGGCAAACCATAAAATCGCAATAGTACTAATATCGTAAATTGTTCCGAAACCATCACCGAAAAAATTGTGAGAAAGATAAGACAAAGCGCGTCCGTTGGCTTCACCGCCGATTTGAAATTCCTCGGCAGGAATCAGCATCGTCGTTACAATACTGCTGCCGATCAACATCACGCTCATAATCATTGCCGCGCCGCTCAACAGTTTTTTGCCGTTGCTGATTCGACCTTTTATATGTTGTTCAAAAGCAGGACTCAACTGTGTTTCAGGCAGTTTTGAAACGTGGAGTAATTCCTTGTCTTTTTCATCTAATTTACCTTCACTTTCTATCAAAGGCATTACGACGACACCGGTTTCAAACCCGGAAAGACCAAGTGCAAGTTTTGGAAATAATAATGATGATGCAAGAATAATCCCTAGAATACTTCCATTGACATCAGGATGAGACCAAACAGCACTTGTCCAATTATTTAAAACTTCCGGCTGAACTGCAAAAATCTGGTATAAACCAAAACCGATTACTATGATGTTTAAAAACAAATAAATAGCGACAATTCCGACGGCAATTCCAATCGCTTCATTAAAACCTTTGAGAAAAACCGCTCCCAATAAACCGATCAAAAAAAGTGTTACGATGATTTTATGATTCAAAAATGCGAGATGTTCCCCGACAAACGGGTTTTCGACAATATGTGCCGTAGCATCTGCTGCCGAAAGTGTGATTGTTATTATAAAACTCGTAGCCACAAAGCCGAGGAGAGCGAGAACAAACATTTTACCTTTCCAACGCGATAACAGATGTTCAAGCATCGAAATAGAACCATCACCGTGGGGACTTTCCTCGGCAACTCGTTTATACATCGGCAATGCGCCGAAAAGAGTCAGTATTACTAATACGAGTGTGGCAAATGGTGATAATGCCGTTGCAGCAAGAAATGCAATTCCGGGTTGATAACCGAGAGTCGAAAAATAATCAACGCCGGTCAAACACATTACTTTCCACCATGAATGCTGATGATGTTTAACTTCCGGTTCATAAGGACCTTCTGCTTCAGCAATTCCTTTAAGTAACCAATTCTTTAAACCTTTATTCACTTTAATATTATTTTGAAATCAACAAAATACCGCACTTTTTGTGATACGGTATTTTATTGATTTAAATTTGATTATATCCAACCTGATTATTATTGAGTTCTATCTGAAATTATTTCAAAATCATCGTTATTTTACATCAAAAAGTTAAATAACAAAACAAGAAATAAATCAATTAATAAATAAGATAATAATAGCAGAAAATAAATTCTATAAAGAAAAAAGGACGAAATACAATTTTGTATTTCGTCCTTTTTCTAAAATTAAATCCGGCGACTTCCTACTTTCCCATACCTGAAAGATATAGTATCATCGGCTCCAGCAGGCTTAACTTCCGTGTTCGGGATGGGAACGGGTGTTGCCCTGCAGATAGAGTCACCGGAAAACTTATAAAAATTTTAATTTAGATATTTGCTGAATATAGATTTTTCAAAATTGCGTCTCACAACTTGCCTAGATATAATAATTTGCTGTTCAGCAAATTTTATGGTCAAGCCTTGGGACAATTAGTACTGGTCAACTAAATACATTGCTGCACTTACATCTCCAGCCTATCAACGTGGTGGTCTTCCACGAGTCTCACTGTCAGAACTAATCTCAGGTCTGGCTTCACGCTTAGATGCATTCAGCGTTTATCCATGCTCGACATAGCTACCGTGCGATACCGCTGGCGCGATAACACGTACACTAGAGGTCGATCCATCCCGGTCCTCTCGTACTAAGGACAGATTCCTTCAATTCTGCTACGCCCACACCAGATAGGGACCGAACTGTCTCACGACGTTCTGAACCCAGCTCACGTACCACTTTAATCGGCGAACAGCCGAACCCTTGGGACCTTCTTCAGCCCCAGGATGTGATGAGCCGACATCGAGGTGCCAAACCCTGCCGTCGATGTGAACTCTTGGGCAGGATCAGCCTGTTATCCCCGGCGTACCTTTTATCCGTTGAGCGACGGCACTTCCATAAGCGACCGCCGGATCACTAACTCCTACTTTCGTACCTGCTCGACCTGTATGTCTCGCAGTTAAGCTGGCTTATGCGTTTACACTCTACGGCTGATTTCCAAACAGCCTGAGCCAACCTTCGAGCGCCTCCGTTACTTTTTAGGAGGCGACCGCCCCAGTCAAACTACCCGCCTGATAGTGTCCCTGTACCGGATAACGGTACTAGGTTAGAGTCCAAACAAATAAAGGGTGGTATCTCACCAGTGGCTCCACCGAACCCAAAAGTCCGGTATCAAAGCCTCCCACCTATCCTGCGCATTATTTGCCCGAAATCACTATCAAGTTGTAGTAAAGGTGCACGGGGTCTTTCCGTCTTGATGCGGGTAACCGGCATCTTCACCGGTACTACAAATTCGCTGTGTCTCTCGTTAAGACAGCTCCCAGATCGTTACGCCATTCGTGCGGGTCGGAACTTACCCGACAAGGAATTTCGCTACCTTAGGACAGTTATAGTTACTGCCGCCATTCACTGGGGCTTCAATTCAGAGCTTCTCCAATAAAGGATAACCCCTCCTTTTAACCTTCCAGCATTGGGCAGGCGTCAGCCCCCATACGTCGTCTTCACGACTTTGCGGAGACCTGTGTTTTTGCTAAACAGTCGCCTGGGACATTTCTCTGCGACCACGTTCTTGGTGAACGTGGCTACCCTTCTCCCGAAGTTACGGGTATAATTTGCCGAGTTCCTGAACGAGAGTTCTCACAAGCACCTTAGAATTCTCATCCCACCTACCTGAGTCGGTTTGCGGTACGGTCACATTATTATATGAGGCTTTTCCTGTCAATCTGTCCACCAACTTGTTCCGAACCCGAAGGTTCGTACTTTCGTTATTTTTTCAACGGCTAAGCCATCAGCCGTCTTGCTTTTCAGATTGCGTCCTCTCATATGTGGTCCCGGAATATTAACCGGATTTCCATCGACTACGCCTTTCGACCTCGTCTTAGGGACCGACTTACC
>OZ244725.1:0-437500 GCA_965219305.1 Pyrinomonadaceae bacterium | reverse complement strand
ATTTTTAAATTCGCGTTCGGCATCACTCGATTTGTTTTGAGCCAGAAGAGATCGCGCAAGCAACACTCTTACATCATCAAATCGTGGAAAATCACGCAAAACTATCCGCGCAGATTTTTCCGCATTAGCAAATTCCTGTTTGTCGAAAATCTTTTTAACAGAAGCAAATAAATCGCTTGCTTCCAATTCTTGCGGCGCGACATCTTCGGAATAATCAGTCTGCGGGTAAAGTTTTTCGGGATCAATTTCCACACGCACGATTTTGGCGGCGTTTTTAAATGAAACCTCGCTGAAACTTTTTGCGCGAAGAATTACATTTTGAGTAAGTTTCTCGCCGTTCGCCTTTAAAGCGGAAACATCAACAGCCGCATCAACAGAACCGGTATTTCGCAGTGCAACTTTCGTGTCCGTTCCGTTCACCTGAGGCAAACCGATTAATAAATTCATATCCGTAACGCGGTTAAAAGCATATTCGATAAATTCTTTATCGGTCGAAAAAGCGTTTCGAATTTCATCCAAACTCAAATTTTTATCTTCGATCAACCGCCGTAGAATCGTAAAAAATTCGTCCTGCCCGGACTTTTTCGCCAAAATTCGCCAAATCATTGCGCCTTTGTTGGCGACTTCCGTGAAATAGTAATCATCAACCGGCGACACTATATTTAAAGGAGCATCGCGTTGAGAAATCGCCGCGTAAGCAGTGCGCTGACGAAGCCGTTCTATATCGGCGACATCCTTGCCGTATTTGTTTTCCAAAAACTGCGTCGCAATATATCTCGTCAAACCTTCACGAATCACGCCGTAACCGTCACCGTAAACCTGAACGGAATTTCCGAGCCAGATTTTCGCAACTGCTTCGGCAATCGTCATCGCAGTTAGAGAATCTATTTTCTGACGACGAAAAACTCCGTCATCAACGAAAATTGTTCCGCCGCCGGAAAATCCCGCGCCGCGTCTTGAAGAAACGATTCTTAAAGGAACGTCCGGCGCAGTTCCCAAAAATTTAGCTGTAAATGTCTTCGCATCGTTTGCGAGCGTCGCCAGTTCGTTCGCTCTTTTTTGAGCTTCTGAATCCGCACCTTTCGGCATTAAAACTTCAACGCCGGAAAAATTTGCCGAATCCCAGTTTCCCGTGACGAAAAAAGGCTGACCGTTTAATTTTTGCTCAAAAGCATTTGAATTTGAAACGCCTGAAGAAACGGTTTGTGCCGCGCCGTTTACCTGAATGCGAAAAGGCGCAAAATCTGCGCCGCTCGCGTAAAACCAACTCGTCGGAGTCGGATACCAAAATGAAAGCGGCAAAAACTGCGAACCGACGGATGACAGCGCATTCAAACCGTTATTTTCGGCGACGCTTAATTTATAATTTACTTCTACCGAAACTGTTCCGTTTGCCGCAACCGTCGGTAAATTTACCGAAACTCTCTGCAAATTTCTGTTTCCGTCAATTTTTTCCGGCAGTGCTTTGCTAAAATCCGCCGTCGCACCGTTTGCTTTGACGCTTGTAATTTCCGCTTTTTCCGAAATTCTCAAAGTTAATCTCGATGCCGCGCTGTTCGTCGTATTTTTTATATTTAATATCGCTTTAGCCGTCAAACTTCTGTCCGCATCATTACTCGGCAAATTTGCCGTGATGTCATATTTCAGAACTTGCCAGGTTAAACCTGAGCGATTGTCGGTTTGTGCAAAAGTGGAAAATGTAAAAATCAGCAGTAAAAAAGCAAAAAGAATTGACGAAAAATTTTTCATTATATATATGTATCAATTTTCCCTGACCAAGTTGTGAATTTGTTTTAATTTGGTCAAGAGTTTTTCCAATCTATTTAAAGGTAATTGATTCGGTCCGTCCGATGGAGCTTTCGCAGGATTATCGTGAACTTCCATAAAAAGCGCATCAACACCACAAGCGACTCCGGCGCGAGCAAAGTTTTCGATGTATTCGGCTTGTCCGTCCGTTGCCTTGCCGAGTCCGCCCGGAAGCTGGAGCGAATGCGTTACGTCAAAAACCACCGGAACGCCGAAGCCGCGCATAATCGGGAAACTTTTAAAATCTACGACCAGATTGTTATAACCGAAACTCGCGCCGCGTTCGGTCAAAAGAATTCTTTCGCCGCCCGCGCTCTGCAATTTTTCGACAATATTTTTCGCGTCCCACGGCGCAAGAAACTGTCCTTTTTTTACGTTTACGGCTCGACCTGATTTCGCAGATTCAACTAAAAGATCGGTTTGACGGCAAAGAAACGCCGGAATTTGCAGCATATCCGCAACTTCGGCGGTTTTCTCAACCTGCCAAGTTTCGTGAACGTCGGTTATTACCGGAACTCCGATTTCTTCTTTAACTCGTCCGAGAATTCCCAGACCGAATTCCATTCCGCCGCCGCGAAAACTTTCAGACGAACTGCGATTCGCCTTATCGAAAGAAGATTTATAGACGAAATCAACACCGACCGTTTGGCAGATGTCTTTAATTTCCTGCGCCATAAAAAGCGCGTGTTGCTCGGATTCGACGACGCACGGACCTAAAATAAACGATAAATTGCCGTCGCCGAAAGTAACATTTTCAACTTTGAAGGATTTCATAGAATCTAATTTTTATTGTTTTTCTTCCAAATCAAGAAGTTTCGTCGTATTTTCCGTAACGCTGTTACCGACCAAATCTTTCGTGTCGCGCCATTTTCCCTGTTCGGGCGGCATAAATGTTGAAGCAGGCTCAGTCTGTTGAGCTGAAAGTTCTTTTTTCCCTTTTGCTTTTTCGATTAGATTTTGTTTGACGGCGTCAATCAAACCTTCTTCGTGTTCAACGACCGGAATGCTGGATTGAAAAATCAGTGCATACAGTATGCGAACAAAACCTCCAAGAAATGTAATGATAGCCATCAAACCGACAACTGCACCGTCGAAATTAAATATTGCAGAGAGAATTCCGAGAAGCGGCACGATAATCAAACCGGAAAGCATCAGAAATCCACCTTGCTTGACTCCTTTTTTTCGTGGCGAAATTGCTTTCGGATCGTCTTTCTCAAAAAACTTTGGCGGAAGTGCGCCGTTCATTACTACTTCCAACATTCCATCCATCAAAAAACCGCAACGCGAACAAAATCGCGTTTCATTATTGAATTGTTCAAGACCACACCGCGGACAAAACATTTGTTTTTACCTCATTTATCAGATTGAAAATACTTTACGCCGTCAAATCATACGAAAACAAACACTCGACGGTTCGCCTTATAATATTGTATAGCGTTATATAATCCAAACTGAACTTTTCAGGTAAATGTGAAAAAATTTATTTATAAAGCTTTTTGGTTCTGCGTTGAAAGGACTTAATTTATATGAATTTGTCTTGCAAACTATTGTTAACCTTGATTTTAATCGTTTTAATTGGAAAGATTCTGCACTAATTTTAAAATCACATCGAAATCGGGCGGTTTAACAAGATGTCTGTTAAAACCCGATGCAATTGCTTTATCTACATCTTCTTTTAATCCGTAACCGCTTAACGCAATTAGGAAAATCTCTTTTGATTCTTGATTTTCCCTGATTTTTGCAGCGACTCCAAAACCGTCGAGTTTCCCCGGCAAACCAATATCGCAGATTACGACATCGGGCTTAAATTCGGATGTCTTCTCAATTCCGCTTTGACCATCGTGACAAATTTCGACCGTGTGATCGCTTAATTCCAGCAGAATTTTCAATGTTTCGGCAGAATCAACATTATCCTCGATTATGAGAATTCGCCGCGCAATTTTTTCCGCCGCTGATTTTTCATTTTTTTCAACCATACGTGTTTTAGGCGCATTAATTACCGGAAGCGTTATTTTAAATGTTGAACCTAAATTCTCGCCTGCGCTCTCCGCCGTTAATGTTCCGCCGTGAAGTTCGATTAATCCTTTCGCTACCGGAAGACCTAAACCAAGTCCGCCGTCCGAGCGTTCGATACTGTGGTTTTCCTGACTGAAATTTTCAAAAATGCGTTCGACGGCTTCCTTTGACATTCCGATTCCCTGATCTGAGACGGTTACTACTGCATTTTCGGTTTTCTTTTCAAGTTCCACGAGAATTCGACTGTTTTTTCTCGAAAATTTCATTGCATTTGTCAACAAATTCCCGATTGCTTGCGTCAGACGTATTTCATCTCCTTTAATCCATATTTCCGTCTCCGGCAATTTTTTATCTAAATTTAAATTTTTATTTGTACTCATCGGCTGAAAATCATTGAGAACTATTTCTAAAAGTTCGGTGAGATTTACAGCTTCGCTGTGAAGCTGAACTTTGCCGTGAGCGATCCGCGACACATCCAACAAATCGTCAACCAAACGCGACATTTGCTTTACTTGCCGTTCCATTACGCGCTTTAACTTTAATCTTTGCTCGCGGCTGTTTTCTTTTTGCAGAAGCGTCAGCGAATTTTGCAGAGGCGCGAGCGGATTTCTGAGTTCGTGTCCGAGCATCGCTAAAAAATCGTTTTTTCTGCGGTCGGCTTCACGCAATTCGGCTTCAACTTTTTTGCGTTCCGTAATGTCGTAATTTACACCGATTAATCTTTCGGACTTACCGGAAGAATCTTTTGAAAATTTCCCGTGTCCGATTAGCCAGCGGGTTTCATTGGTCTCGGCTTTTTTTATTCGAAATTCCGAATAATAATTATCGCCGTTTTGCATACAGTTTTGGATAGTTTCCCGTAAGTTATCGGAATCGTCGGGATGTATAAAACTCCAGAACTCTTCAAACGTAATTTCTTCTTTCCCGGATTTGATGCCGAAAATTTCTTTCTGAATATCATTCCATAAGATTTTTTCTTCTTCCAAAAGCCATTCCCAAACGCCGGTTTTTCCGGTGGTTAACGCCAAATTCAGCCGTTCCTGACTTTCTTTCAAGGCTTTTATATTTTTGTCGCGCTCAACCGCCGCTCCGACGATATTTGCAAAAGACTGCAAAAAATTCGCTTCCTCTTTTGTAAATTCGCGCAGTTGCGTCGAATGAACCCCGAAAATCCCGAAAGCCTTTTCACGCCCGTGAATTACGACGCTCATTCCGCTTACGATATTGTGATCAATTAAAAGTGAAGGTCCCGAAAAACGTTCTTCTGCCGCCAAATCTTTCACTATTATCGGCGCATTATTTCGCAGCGTAAAACCTGCCTGAGAATCCAAATCAGTTCCGACAGTCGCTTTTCCGACTAAATCTTCCTGCCAACCGATTCCGCTTACGAGCAAAAGATTTTCCTCATTAGGCAAAAGTTGTAAAATCTTGACATTTTCAACTTCGAGAATTTTATGAGCCAAATCAACCGCTTTATTGAAAATTTTCTTCAGATCGGCATTTTCCACCGAGAATAAACTAAGATTCGCAATAGCCGATTGTTGTCGTGCGCGTTGTTCGGCTTGTCTCCGTGCGTTGCGGATATCGGTGATATTGATAAAAGTAATAACCACGCCGTCAATTACATTATCAATCGTCCGATACGGCGAAATTGTCATTTCAAAAAATTCCTTGCTGTCGGTTATGGCAACTTCCCGGCGAACGATTTCAAGTGAATGCAAAACCTTTTTCACCTCTTTTGATAAATTGACTTCTCTGAGATGCGGCATAATATCCGTAATCGGTCTGCCCGTATCGGTTTCTATCAGACGAAAAATTCCGGTCATCGCCGGTGTGAATTTTTGAATTCTAAGTTCTGCATCGAGAAAAATAGTGGCAATTTTAGTGCTTTGAAAAAGATTTTGTAAATCGCTGTTAACTCTGTCGAGTTCTTCGATTTTATTTGTCAGTTCGACGTTGACGGTTTCGAGTTCTTCATTAATAGACTGCATTTCTTCTTTTGAAGTCTGCATTTCTTCATTTGAAGATTGAAGTTCCTCGTTCATTGAAAGCAATTCTTCGTTTGAAGATTTTAATTCCTCATTTGAAGTTTCCAATTCTTCGATCGTCGTCTGCAAATGTTCTTTTGTTGAACGTAATTCGTTTTCGATCTGCTGCACGGCAAGGTTTTCCGCACTTTCGGCATTCACATTCGTTTCTAACAAATCCTTATCAAAAGGTGCGCCGACATCCTGAAAAATAACTGCAAAAAATCCTGAATCTTCGCCCAATTCGTGAATCGGACGAACAATCAAATTAAATTTTTGAATCAAGTCGCCAATTAATACTGACAAATCTTTTTTTAAAACTTTATTTTTTTCGGAAACTGCCTTATGAAGTGCCGTCCGAAGATCAAGCCGCACACCTTTTTTTGCGAGAACTAAAATATCATTGGTCGGTTTGCCCGTCGTCGCTTCCAGATAATTTCCCGTTTTGCCGAAATAATAAATAATTTCGTGGCGTTCGTTAATTATTACACACGCCGGAGAATAAGATTCGAGAATAATATTCTCAATAATCTTGCCGACTTTTTGCTGCCGCAAATTGACTTTTGAAATCGGTTTCGACAAGTTTTTCAGCGAAAATTTTCGGTTTTCCTGAATAAGCGGAAATTTGATTTGAGATTCAAATAATGAGTCTTTTGCCCGAAATATGCGATTGGATTTATCAATCATTTTAAACAGATCCCCGAAACTTCCGATACTTTCCGAAGAACCGAGAAAAAGAAATCCTTCAGGCGATAAACTGTAATGAAAAACCGGAAAAATTCTTTTCTGCAAATCCGAATCGAGGTAAATCAGTAAATTTCTGCACGAAATCAAATCGAGCCGCGAAAACGGCGGATGCTTTATCAAATTGTGCGGTGAAAAAATGCACATTTCCCGCAGATTTTTTTTAACAAGATAGGAATTCTCATTTTTGATAAAGTGCTTTTCAAGCAAATCTTCGGGGATTTGTTCCTCGATGTTTTTTGGATAACGTCCGGTTCTTGCCGTTTCGAGAGCTTTTTCATCAATATCCGTGGCGAACATCTGAATTTTGATCTCAATTTTCTGCTTCTGCAATTGTTCACAGAACAGCATTGCAATCGTGTAAGCTTCTTCGCCGGTTGCACAGCCGGGAACCCAAATTCTGATATTGTCGCCGTCAGATTTTTTTTCAATTATTTTTGGAATGACAAGCGTTCGCAATTTTTCAAATGCTTCTTGATCGCGGAAAAAATGTGTAACACTGACCAGTAAATCTTTAAAAAGGTTTTCCGCTTCCTCATTTTTCTCCTCAACAATACTAATGTAATCGCCGACGGATTTGCTCTGCGTAATATGCAAACGCCGCCGAATTCTGCGAATCAACGTATTTTTTTTATAATTGCTGAAATCGTGTCCGGTTTTACGCTGTAAAATATTACATATTTGCTCCAGATATTTTTCGGTATCCGTCCGCAATTCAACCGCGCTGATGTCATCCTGCAAAATGTCTTGATTTTCGTTGTATTCGACAAGTTTTGCAGGAATTTCGGCGACCGGCAAAATAAAATCAACCAATCCGGTTAAAATTGCGTTGCGCGGCATACTGTCATATTTCGCAGTTTCAATTTCCTGAACAAAAATTACTCCGCCGTTTTCTTTAATGGCTTTAACACCGATTGTGCCGTCGCTTCCAGAACCGGACAATATAACTGCGACTGCATTTTCATTTTGGTCTTCGGCGAGCGATAGAAAAAAATTATCAATCGGTAAACGTAAACCGCGTTTTTCCACTGCCGGTTGAAGTTTTAGAATTCCGTTTTTTATTGTCAAAGTTTTATTCGGCGGAATTACGTATAAATTATCCGGCTTTATTTTTGTTGTATCTTTAACCTGCTGAACCGGAATATCGGTTGATTTTGCGAGCAATTCAACCATCAAACTTTCTCGAGTCGGATCGAGATGCGTAATGAATACAAAAGCTATACCGCTTTTCGCAGGAGTTTTCTGTAAAAACTGCTGAAATGCCTCAAATCCTCCGGCTGAAGCACCGACGGCGACAATCAAAAAATCAGTTGCCGGAGATTTATCGGCAGATCTTGCTCCAGATGACGGAATCATTTCTGAGGTGTTTTCTTTCTTTTTCAGGTCTCTTTCTTCTCCCATTTCTAATGATGTTCTTATTGATTTGCTCGTTTTATTCAGCAAAAATTGCCGCTGAAAAGTGAACGGAAAGTATTTTAACAACTATTTCAATTATTAAATTCCTTTAACCGTCGAACCGACGAAAATTATGTCCCTTATGTTGATTTTCTTATGTATTTAGAAAGATCAGATGTAAATATCTTTTCAGAGATAATAAATTATAATAACACTTCGTTTTTTTCGTTGTAAAGTTTTTTTTTGAACCAATGTTTATAAGGTAAAAAAGTATAATCGCTTATTTTACTTTTTCTCACCGGCAATCCAATGTTCGCCGTCGGCATAAATTTCCTTTTTCCAAATCGGCACGGTACGCTTTAATTCTTTTATCAACCACTCACAAGCTTCAAATGCCGCCCGGCGATGCGGTGAAGAGACGGAAATTACGACGCTCGTTTCGCCGATTTCGAGTTTTCCGAGACGATGAACAATTCCGACATTTGAAATTTCAAATTTTCTTCGCGCTGCATCGCCGAGTTTTTCCATCTCTTTAACAGCCATCGAATCGTAAGCCTCGTATTCCAAATAAAGAGTTTCTCGTCCCTTTGTCCAACGGCGAACATAACCGTCTAAAGTTACAGTTGCACCGCAATCCTGCGGGATAACGCGCCGCGCAACTTCGCCGACATCTATCTTTTCGTTTGTGAGTTCAAAAAAATCAGCCATTTAAAATAGTTTAGCCGCCGGAAACTGCTGTAAAAATTCCGAGTTCGTCGCCTTCATTTATCAATTCGTCGCCGTTGGCGTATTCTTCATTTATAGAAAACAATAATGTCTTTCCAAAGTTTTCCTTTAATTTCGGGTATTCGCCCAAAACTTTCTCAAAAGCCTGATCCGCTTGCGGCTTTTCTTTTAGATCAAACTCGATTTCCCTTTTTCCGACTGCATCCGCAGTTGCGCCGAAAAATAAAACTTTAACTATCATAAATTTACTTGATTTTCGGTATAACTTTTTCGCCCTTTATCCATTTTCCGAGACTGAAAACCGCATCCGGCGGAAATTTTTCACGCAGTTTTTCAGCTGTCCAATCAATTTCGCGCGTCTTTTTATAAAAAAGAAACTCACCGCGACCGCCAACCCGAATTTTTTCCCATCCGGGAGCAATATAAAATCCGCTCACATCATATTCATCAAGTCCGATATATGCCGATAAATCGCCGATTTCCCTGATAAACATTGAACCGAACTGCTGTTCACGACGGCGTTCGCCTTTTAGACCGACATCGGAAGAATAAGGTAAAACCGATTCCGGCACATTAACGATTTGCGCGTTTCGGAAGATCACATTATAAATTTTACCAGAACTATTTGCCGGAATCGCATCGTAAAAAGACGGATTTACGTTTACCTGACTGCCGCTCGCCAAACCGTTTAACGCCGTCAGAAAAGCGATAAAATTCATTTTAACCAAATATATTTCTTCCTGCCCGTGAAGCGCGCCGGTTTCTATTAGAATCGTCGGCGTTCCGGCGGCTGAAAATGTGTCGCCGAACGCATACGGATTAAATCCATCAATATATCGCCCGATGTGTCCGGGAATAAATTGATTCAAATTCAAAAGCATCATCGCAATCAGACGCTTGTTTCGCTCGTGTCCGTCGTTCGTAATGTTTTCTGCATTTCCGAGAACCGCCAAAAATGAAATTGCGGCTTGTTTACTTGTATAACCGACGGTCGTTAATTCCTGTTGGTTGTGCAAATTAAATCCGATATGCGGCTGCCAATCATCGCGCAATTTTTTCAAGAGTCCGGCTTCTGGACTTTTCAAAGCGGCGGCATCACGATTGATGTCAATATATTGAGCGTTCCGGCGATCATATATTTCCGCGCCGTCAGGATTTAACATCGGCACTGCTCGAATTGTCAATTTCTCTTCGAGATTTTTCACCCATTTCGTTCCGCGATTCTTCTGTAAAAACGCGAACATATCAATAAGCGCGGAAGTTGCCGTCGGTTCGTCGCCGTGCATCTGCGACCACATAAAAACTTTCGTTGCGCCTTTTCCCCATTCGATTTGATAAATCTCACGATTTGCAAAACTTTTTCCGATCTCTTCAACTTTTATATCTGATTTCTTAAGATTTTCGAGATATTTTTTTAAATCGGCGTGCCGCACATTAGAAGGCTGAATTTTTGAAATGTGATATTTGTCCCAAGCCTCGGCAAAATTTTGCGCCGTCTGTGCATTGATCGTCGTCATAAAAAAGAATGTAAGAAAAATCGGAAAAATGAATTTCATAGCTTAAATAAAGTTCTATTGAATCTTTCAATACAGATTTATTCAGATGAATAAAAATAATACTATAAAGCTATTTCAATAAAAAAGGCGAGTTTTTAAACTCACCTTTCCAAAATAAATTATGTGGTGGCTGGAGAGTGACTTGAACACTCGACCTCGGGGTTATGAATCCCGCGCTCTAACCAGCTGAGCTACCCAGCCACGAATTTAAAGATTATAAATTTATCTGAAAAAAAAGCAACTTCACATTAAAGCATTTTTCATTTTGTAAAACTTCAACTCCGGCATTTATAATTTTCCGTCGAGCGCGGTCTTCGTTTTATAAAGTTGCAGATGCAAGTTAAAGACTAAGATATTAGACGAATTTCAATTTTCCAAACAAATTGACGGCAAACGCAACTGTTTCATTTATAATCAGAAATTTGAGATTTCAACTCCTGAATTTATAGTTATGTATATTCGACTTTTAAGTATTTCAGCATTTTTTTTATTAATGATTTCCAGTGTTTTCGCCCAGCAGATGCGTTCGATCACGGTCGTTACCGAACCGAACGCGATAGTCTGGATTGACGACATCAAGCGCGGCATAACCGATGAAACCGGTAAACTTTCGATAAAACCCGTCCGGCTCGGAAACCGCAAATTGCGCGTTCGCGCCGATGGTTTCAAAGAAACAAATACAACGCTCAAAGCAATTCAAAAAGGCGAAGTCAAAGTTCCGCTCGTCAAAACTACGGACGAAGCCGAATTGACTTATCAAAAAGCCGAAAAAATGATGGAACAAGACAAAGAAAAAGCCGCCGAGCTTTACAGAAAAGCCATCAGTCTGCGGACGAATTTCCCGGAAGCATATCTCGGTCTGGCACGCGCTTTGTCGGAAAGCGGAAAATTAACCGAAGCTCACGAAGCCGTCAAAAACGGTCGAAAATATCGTCCGATTTATCCCGAACTTACGGCGGTCGAAGGCAGAATTTACCGTTCTGAAAGCGACGAGGAAAATACTATAAAATCATTTGAACGCGCCATCCGCGAAGGCGGCGGTTTTCAGCCCGAAGCATATACGGGTTTGGCGATTCTTTATAAAGAAAAAGCCGAAATCGCCGGAAGCGGCGGCGATTTTGAAGAAGAAGATTTGCAATATATCGAAGCTTCCAAATACTTCCAAAAAGCAATCGAACAACTTTCCGCATCCGAACCTGTCGTCTATTATTATCTCGGCGGGATTTACGAAAAACAAAAGAAATATAAACAAGCAATCGGAGTTTACGAACAATTTATAAAAGATATGCCGGAAAGCGACGAAGTTTCCGTGATGAAATCATTTATCGTTCAATTGAAAAAACAAATGAACGGCGAAAGCATTGTAAATTAGAAAATTTCCGGTTTATTCTTTTTTACTTTTTAATTCTTTTATTCTTTTTAACATTTGCGGCGAGAGCTTCAAAGTCTGCAAAAGCGAACCGCTCGCAAAATATTTCGCCATTTGTTTAAATGTTTCGACCGCATTTTTTGAATAACCGAACCACCAGACGTCGGGCAAAAATGTAAAACGATTGACGTGAATATGCTGCGGCGCGACGAGTTCCATCAAACCTTCGAGTCCGTGAGTTCTGCCGTAACCGGAATTTTTAAAACCGCCCCACGGCGTTTGCCCGATTCCGTGCGTGTATAAAACTTCGTTGATATTCACGGTTCCGGCGCGAATTTTTTCCGCGATTCGTTTTCCTTTTTTCAAATCCTTCGTCCAGACGCTCGCCGTCAGACCGAATTCGGAATCGTTTGCCAGTTCGATTGCTTCATCTTCAGTTTTAAATGTTGCAATCGGAAGCGTCGGACCGAATGTTTCGTCGCGCATCCCGCGCATTTTGTTGTCGGCATTTGCAATTACGGTCGGCTCGAAAAACGCGCCGTCAAAATTTTCGTTTCTTTTCCCGCCCGTTAAAATTTCCGCACCGCAGATCTCGAAATCTTCGACGTGATCTTCGACGATCTTCAATTGATCTTCGCTAACCATCGAACCGACATCGGTTTTTTCATCATCGCCGAAATTTTGTGTTAAATCTTTTGTTTTCCGAACAACTAAATTAGTAAATTTATCTTTAATATTTTCCTCGACATAAAGCCGCTCGACCGACGAACACGCCTGACCGGAATTAGTAAATGCCCCCCAAACCGCGCCGCTCGAAGCCGCTTCGAGATCGGCATCTGCAAAAATGATCATCGGGTCTTTGCCGCCGAGTTCCAACACGACGGGCGTTAAATTTTTCGCCGCATTTTCGGCGATTTTTCTTCCCGTTCCGACGCTTCCCGTGAACATAATTTTATCCGGCGCAGCTTCGACGAGTGCCGCGCCCGTTTTCCCGTCGCCCGTCAAAATCTGCACAACATTTACCGGCAAATTTACTTTTTCAAAAATCTCACCGATTTTCTGCCCGACCAGCGGCGTAAGTTCTGAAGGTTTCAAAACGACCGTGTTTCCCGCCATCAAAGCCATCACGACTTCGCCGAGCGGAATCGAAAACGGGAAATTCCACGGCGAGATTATTCCGACAACGCCGAGCGGTTGATAAATAATTTTAGACGTTCTGCCCATCATTCCGAGCAGACCAATGTTTATCTTTCGCGGCTTTAACATCTTTTCAGCATTTCGCGCAAAATATTGCATTAAGTCTAAGACCGGCGCGATCTCCGCTGAAATTGCCTCTGCAATCGGTTTTCCCATTTCGTCGGAAATTAATTTTGCGATCCCGTCAATATCCGCCAGAATAATTTTGCGCGCCTGCATAATTGTTCTTTTTCTCTCTGAAAAGGAGGTTTTTCCCCAAGTTTTCCAAATTTCGCGTGATTTTTTTACCGCCGTTTTAACTTCTTTATCAGAGAAAATTTTTGCACGACCAATTTCTTCCGTTGTCGCAGGATTTCGAGAAATTACTTCTTTTGGTTTATCAGGAACAATTATTACTGCGCTCATAGCATTTCGTTTAGCAAAATAATTTATAGACTACCACAAAATTTTGACTGAAAATAATTAAAATTAACAACATTTTTGATATTTTATTTTCAAAAAAAACTTTCTGATAAACTCCTTATTCTCAATTAATTAAAAAATAAATTTAAATACCTCAGATTAAAATTTGTTTTTTTATTCCGACTTTACTCATTCATTGACGATTTGGGCTTTACATTTTCAATCAATTTAAGTAGAATCCTGCCAATTAAGAATTAATTCCCAAATCAATTTTTAAAAAATCTATAATTTAACTGGAGTACTTTTAATGAAAAGATCGTTTTTTATTTTCCTTTTCCTTACTGCTTTTTGTGTCTTAAATACATTTGCAGGAAATAATGAAAAGACCGGCGGCAATTTGTGGTCGGAAGTCAGCGACAAAGGTTCGCGTCAAATGGTTTCAGAACAGAGTTTACCGATTGCTTATCGTGTATTTTCGCTTGATCAGGATTCGATGAAGAATATTCTTCGTCAGGCTCCAGAGGAATTCACGGCAGAAGCCGCCGGAAATCCTTTTATCATAACGATGCCGATGCCGGACGGCAGTTTGGCGCGTTTTCGCGTCGAGCATTCGTTAGTCGTCGAACCGGGTTTGGCGATGAAATATCCCGAATTAGGCGAAACTTATCGCGGTCAGGGAATTGACGATCCGACGGCAACCGTTCGTTTCGACTTTTTGCCGAGCGGTTTTCACTCGATGATTCGTTCGGTCGTCGGCACGGTTTTAATTGACCCGTTCGCACAAGGCGAAAGAGGCGAATATATTACATATTACAAACGCGATGCTCAACGCACGGAAAGTTTCGTCTGTGATTTGAAAGAAGATAATATTGCAAGCGTTTTTTCGACGAATAAACCTTCAAAATTCAAAACCGCAGATTTAATTCCCGATTCGGCTGCGCCGGAAGCTCCGAGCGTAACTTCCGGTTCGACATTGAGAACTTACAGATTAGCTTTAGCGGCAACCGGCGAATATACGGCGGCGGTCGGCGGCGGAACCGTTTCCGGCGCATTGGCGGCGCAGGTTTTGATTATGAACCGCGTAAACGGCGTTTATGAACGCGATCTGGATATTCATATGAATATCATCGCCAACAATAATTTGATTGTTTATACCGACGGCACAACCGATCCTTATACAAATAACAACGGTTCGACGATGCTCGGTCAAAATACGACGAATCTGAATACGGTCATCGGAACTGCAAATTACGACATCGGTCACGTTTTCAGCACCGGCGGCGGCGGCGTTGCAACTTTGAACGGACCGTGCGGATCAAGTAAAGCGCGCGGTGTTACCGGACTTCAGAATCCGGTCGGCGATCCTTTTGCTATTGATTATGTCGCCCACGAAATGGGACATCAATGGGGAGCAAATCACACGTTTAACGGCGCGGTTGATAATTGTGAGGGCGGAAACCGCTCGGCGAGTTCCGCTTATGAACCGGGAAGCGGTATTACGATTATGGCTTATGCCTCAATCTGCGGAAATCAGGATTTATCAAATCACAGTATTGACACTTTCCACGTCAAAAGTCTGGAAGTAATCGTCGCTTACAGCCAAACCGGAACAGGCAATAACTGTGCGGTCCCGACTGCTACCGGAAATACAGCACCGATCGTTACTTCTGTCGGCGGAACGAGTTTCAATATTCCGAAACAAACCCCGTTTGCATTAACGGCGAGTGCGACGGATATTGATAATGATTCGATTACTTATGATTGGCAGGAATATGATCTCGGTCCTTCGACAACTTCGGTTCCCAATACAGATACTGATGCGGCGCGTCCGATCTTCCGTCCATATTTACCGACTGTCAGCGGCACAAGAACATTTCCGTCATTACAATATATTTTGAATAACGCCAATGTTCCGCCCAGCACAACCGGTGGTTATTTGACAGGCGAAATGTTGCCTTCGATCGGTCGTACAATGAATTTCCAAGCTATCGCCCGTGATAACCGCGCAGGAGGCGGCGGAATAAATACCGTAACGACATCCGTTGTCGTTGATGCCAACAGCGGACCGTTTGTTGTAACGGCTCCGAATTCAAATGTTACGTGGAATGAAAATTCGACTCAAACTGTTGCGTGGGATATTGCAAATACGACAAACGCTCCCGTTAACGCAGCAAATGTGGATATTTTAATGTCAACTGACGGCGGAGTTACATTCCCGATTACTCTCGCTGCCAACACGCCGAATGACGGTTCTCAAATTATAACCGTTCCCGCTTCGACGGCAACGACAAATGCACGCATCAAAATAAAAGCTTCCAATAACATCTTTTTTGATATTTCCGATACGAACTTCAGCATCGTAAGCGGAACTGCTGCAAGCGTTTCAATTAGCGGAAGAGTAACGAATAATGCGGGTGTCGGAATCGCCAACGCAATTGTTTCGCTGACTAATTCTCAGAATCAAACAATTTCGGTTTACACGAATTCGTTCGGTTATTTCAACATCTCAAATGTTTCGGCAGGAACGACTTATACGGCTTCTGTCGCATCCAGAAGATACACTTTCAGCAATGCGACCATAACACCGTCAAACAGCGTCAGTAACTTTAATTTCACTTCAAACAACTAGTTCGATTTTGAATTAAAATAGAAAAGCATCACCAATTTCTTTGGTGATGCTTTTCTATGTTAAAACCATCATTATTATGCAGTTAAATAATGTGAGTTTGCTTTATAATCCACAGTAAATGATTAAGGAAAAGCGGTTGAACAAACACAGCATATAATTTGTGTCGCCATTTTCAGTAATTACACGATTGTTTTGACGAGTTTCCCGAATTATTGAAATTTTTATATCAACCTCACGTTAAAAAAGTATTCACCTGTTAATTTATTTCTGTTTTAAATATATCTACTCTGATTTGAAAGTTTAGTTACTAAAAACAGTTTTATAACTATTTTCAAAATAAATTTGACAGTACATACTTAGAAGATTATTCTCTTTAATTGAGGTTTTAGAGAATGATTGACGATACAGACAAACAAATATTGAACATTATTCAGCAAGATGCCAGAATCAGCAATGCGGAAATTTCGCGGCAGGTCGGACTTGCGCCGTCGGCGATTCTTGAAAGAATAAAGAAATTAGAAGAACGCGGAGTTATTCGCGGTTACGCGGCGGATTTAGATTCGTCTGCGCTCGGCTACGGTCTGACGGCGTTTATTTTTATAAAAACTAAAGAGTGCAGCGACGAGGCTGACAAACTTTTATTCGACATACCGGAAGTTTTAGAAGTTCACGACATCGCGGGCGACGACGATTATTTGCTAAAAGTCCGCGCCAGAGATACGGAAGATTTATCGCGTCTGATGCGCGAGAAATTGAAAAGTGTGCCGAATATAACGGCGATGCGAACGACCGTCGTCTTGCAAACGATCAAGGAAACGACCGCGCTGCCAATCGAATTGGAAAATCAAACGACGAAAGGCAAAAAAGGTGCGAAAAAATAAAATTACGAGAGGTTTGGAAATGACTGATACAAACATTAAAAATTCGGCGGGAAACCGAAGTCTGTTGATCTTGGTCGCGGCGTTCGCGTCCGTTTATATATTTTGGGGTTCGACGTATCTGGCGATCAAATTCGCCATAGAAACTCTGCCGCCGTTTTTGATGGCGGGAATGCGTTTTACGATTGCGGGCGTAATTTTGTATGTCGTCGCGCGATTTATGAAAGATTACGAAACGCCGACCAAAGCGCATTGGAAGACGAGTTTTATCGTCGGGACGCTTTTATTACTGTTCGGTAACGGCGGCGTTGTTTTTGCGGAAAAGTATATTTCATCGAGTCTCGCCGCGCTTCTCGTTGCGACTGAACCGTTTTGGATCGTTTTGCTGAGTTGGCTGTGGCTGAAGAAAGACCGACCGAATCTAAAGGTCGTCGCCGGAATTGTTTTAGGATTTTTCGGCGTGTGGATGTTAATCAGCGGAAACGCGGAAACGGCGGCAACATCGGGTTCGATGCAGTTTTACGCCGCGATTGCGATCATCGGCGCGGCGATGAGTTGGGCAATCGGTTCGATCTACGGTCTGCGTTCGCCTGTCCCGAAATCCTCGATCTTAACCGCCGGAATGCAGATGTTCGCGGGCGGAATTGTTTTGCTTTTCGTCAGTTTAATTTCCGGCGAAATGTTTAGATTTAACGTCGCACAAGTTTCGGCACATTCGATTTACGGTCTGATCTATTTGATAATCTTCGGTTCGCTCGTCGGTTACACGGCTTACAGTTGGCTGCTCAAGAACGCACAGCCCGCGATGGTTTCGACCTACGCCTACGTCAATCCGGTGATTGCCGTCTTTCTCGGCTGGATGATCGCGGGCGAATCGTTCACGGCGCAAATGCTCGTCGGCGCGGGAATCATCGTCGGCTCAGTCGCTTTAATCACATCGAATAAAAAACAAAAAGCTGAAGAAAGTAAATCAATGATTTCCGCAGGCGATTGCCGAACTGTTTCCGCTTCAGCTTAAGAAAAGGAAAAGATTTTGCCCGCGAATAAACGCGAATCTGCGCGAATAAAGACAAAAAGAATTTGAAAAAATTTCTTATTTCTTTTCTCTTATTCGCGTCCATTCGCCTTTATTCGCGGGTAAAAAACTTCTTTCTAGAAAGAATATCGAACCGGACAATACGGCAAAATTTCGCGCAGAGATTTTTCAAATTCGGCGAGTTCACGGCGGCGAAAATCGTAATCATAGACGAGCGTGTCGGGCGCGGTTTTCTTCGGCACTTGCAATTGCGGATTCCACAAAAAATCTTCGCCTTTGGCGTTCCACTGCATATTTACTTCGTGCAAATCCGCCGAATGCGTCAGAAAAAACGCTTCGCACTTTAATTGTTTTTTAACTTTTTCGTCGAGCGTGTCATCAATTTCCCGAAATAATTCTCGCCAATCTTCTTTCCAAACGTCGCCGCCGTAAACGATGATCGGCGCAAACGAAAAATGCACTTCGTAACCGGCTTCGACCAATTTGTTCGCCGAAATAATTCTGTCCGAAATCGGTGAAGTTCCGATGTCAACATAACGCGCAACCTTTTGCGGCATCAACGAATAACGAATCCGCGTTTTTCCTTGCGGATCGAGATTTAACCAGTAATCATCGCGCACGGTTTTCGTCGCAAACGTGCCTTTGGCGAATTCCATTTTCGTGAATTCTTTGATTAAAAACGCCGGATTATCACAGACGTAAGAATCGGCGGTCAAATCGGCGTTGCAGCCGATGTCGTAAGTCCAGAATTTTTCGTCGCATTGATTCGGCTCTTTTTTCGCGCCGAGTTTCCTCTGATGCCGATTGATCGAACCGGCGATTTCTTCGATATTTACAAAGATCGTCAGTGGATTCGAACCGCCTTTGCGCCGCGCGACGTAGCAATACTGACACGAACTCAAACAACCGTTCGAGTTTGAAGCCGCGATATAATCCGCCGAACGACCGTTTTTTGTATGAGTCAGACCGGATTTGATGCCGAGAACCAAAATCTCGCGCTTGTTCTGCATCCAATCTTTCGCGTCGGCTTCAAATAATTCGGGAATTTGCCAGTGCGATTCGACCTCAATAATTTCAGCATTCAGAAAACGATTTATGATATTTTCCGCATTCGCGCGCCATATAAAATCTTCGTAGATGGATTTTTGGACAAAGATTTTTTTGAAGTCGAAATTCATATAAATCAATAATTTAGAGTGGTTTATTGGAATGAATTCGATTGCGTGAAGTTGTCTTTTAATTGGGAATTTTGGAAAGAAAAATTAGCCGCGGATTGCGCGGATGAACGCGGAATTTTAAGACAAATTAGCCACGGATTTTCACAGATGTACACAGATTTTAGAACAGATAAGAGAAAGAAATATATCTTTCAAAATCAGTCATAATCCGCGTTCATCCGCGCAATCCGCGGCTAAAAAATTATCCGAGCATTTGCTCAACGGATTTATAACTCGCTTCCAAAGCCTCATTCAATTTGTCCGGCTCAGAACCGCCGCCTTCCGCCATATCGGGTTTGCCGCCGCCGCGACCGCCGACGATGGGCGCGATTTCCTGTACGATTTTTCCGGCTTTTATTTTGCCGGTCAGATCGTCCGAGACGCGCACGATGAACGAAACTTTTTCATCTTCCGTCCGCGCCAGCACGACCACGCCGGATTTTATTTTCCCTAAAAGCGTGTCGGACAAATGCCGCATTCCGCCTTTGTCCAAGCCTTCGACCGTTTTGGCGATGACTTTTACGCCGCCAATTTCCTTCGCTTCGTCGCCGTTTGAAGAAGCGTTTCCGATCGCGCCCGTGGCAATTTTCATTTTCAGTTCGTCATTTTCGCGCTTTGCTTTTTTCAATTCATCCTGCAATTTCTCGATTGCAGACGGCAGTTGATCGCGCTGTGTCCGCAAAGTTTGAAGCGACTTGTCAATCAATTTTTCATCTTCACGAAAACGCTCGAACGCATCAAATCCGGTAATCGCACGAATCCGTCGTACGCCCGACGCAATCGCTTCGTCGTTCATAATCTTGAACGAACCGATATCGCCCGTCGCCGAAACGTGCGTTCCGCCGCAGAGTTCCATCGAAAATTCGCCGCCGCCGACCGACAAAACGCGCACATCGGAGCCGTATTTTTCGCCGAACAGCGCGACCGCGCCCGAACGCATCGCTTCTTCAATCGCCATCACGTTGGTCGTTACGGGTTCGTTCTGCAAAATGTAATGATTGACCAAATTTTCGACTTCAGTGATTTCCGCGTCCGAAAGCGGTTGATAATGCGTAAAATCGAAACGCAGATAATTCGGCGCGACGACCGAACCGGCTTGTTTGACGTGCGTTCCGAGAACTTCCTTCAAAGCCGCGTGAACGAGATGCGTCGCCGTATGATTCCGCCGCGTCGCATCGCGTTTTTCCGCGTCAATCGTCGCCGTTACCGTATCGCCGACTTTTATTTCACCGCTTTTGACATTCGATTTATGCAGAACAATTCCCGCAATCGGCGCAAAAGTATCGTGAACGGCAATCTGCGCGTCGGCATTAAAAATATTCCCGCGATCACCGACCTGCCCGCCTGATTCCGCATAAAAAGGCGTTTCATCCAAAACAATCAAACCTTCATCGCCTTCGGATAATTTTTCGATTCTTTCGTCGTCTTTAACAATCGCGATAACTTTCGCATCTTCAACTTTTGTTAAATCATAGCCGTGAAAATTTGATGCAAAACCTTGTCTTTCTAATGCTTTGTAAATCGGATTAATTTTTTCGGATTGTTTTGTTTTTCCAATTGCAGAATTTTCTTGCAAATCTTTAATTGCTTTATCGAAAATTTCGTCAAATTTTTCATCTGAAAATTCAAATCCATTTTCTCGCAAAGTAACAAGTATTAAATCCTTTGGTGTTCCGTATGTATCATAGAGTTTTGCTAACTCGGAAATTAACGGATTAATATGTTTCGGTTTTTCAATGTAGTAACTCCACTCCCTGCGAAAAACTTCAGATATTGAGCGTGATTTTTCGAGGAACACTATTGGATTAGTTTCATTTTTTAGAAAACCATCTCTGTAAATTTTACGTAAGTCATCTAAGTCTTTTATATTTATTACAGGCATTGTAGCAAGCAGTTCTAATTCATCTGGAAAAATTTTACTAACATTTTCTGACGTTGATTCTTCATGTTTATCAAAATACTGAGCTAATAATTCATCAAGTTTTTTTAAACCAACAGTCATCGTATTTCCAAATCTCTCTTCCTCAAGCCGCACCATTTTGCCGATGAATTCGCGCTGAGTTTCGAGTTCGGGATAAGCGTCTTTCATCTGTTCGACAACGAAATCGCAGACTTTGTTGAAAAACAAATTGTCAAAACCGAGATGCTCGCGCCCGTGATAAATGGCGCGGCGCATAATTTTCCGCAAAACGTAATTTCTTCCTTCGTTTCCCGGCAAAATCCCGTCGGCAATCGCAAACGCCGTCGCTCTGGCGTGATCTGCAATCACGCGGCAGGCAAATTGTTTCTGTTCGTTAAAATTCTCGTAAGTTCCCATAAAAATTATTTCTTTATTAAATACGCTTCGATTTTTCTGTCAGTTTCGGCAATTTCCGCATCCGTAAACATTTTTTTCTCATCAATGTCGAAACTTGTTTTTATCTTAAATTCGGTGACGAAAAATTCGACTGCCAAATCGCGCAGACGAATTTGCGGCATTTGATATTCCAGAGTGCCGTCCGGCTTTTTAACAATCATTTCGCCTTGCGCGGTCTTGAAAACTCGCTCGTCTTTCAGAAATATGTTTTTCATTTTGAGCAAAACCGTTTTGTTTTTGATGCAGTCGAGTCGGTTCAGCAGAAAAAAGGTTTCGTCAATTGATGCTGTTTCGATTTGTGATAAAAAATCGCTAGTTCCGTCGGCATTGCCGATCAATGTCAGCGCGAAATTTGCCGCCAGCGAATATCTGAGCGACAGAAAAAGTGATGGAAGTTTTTCGGTTTCTTCGCCGCCTATAATTGCGACGCTTCGCAGAGCGTCCGCAACATCTTCATCCGCAAAATTGCTCAACAATAAAATTCCGGTCAGAGAGCGTCCGCCTTCAGATAAACTTTTCAAAACTGCGCGGCGAATTTCAGGATGTTTAGTTATGCTTGAAGATTTAAATGATTCATAAACGACATCAGCTGTGCCGTCGAAGGTCGCTGCGTTTTCAAGCATTTTAGCCAGTAAATGAACTGATTCCGGCGTATCGTATTGTTTCAAATAACCTAAAACTTCGCCTTTGACCAAACTGTTTTCATCGAAGAGATACGGTTCGAGATACGGAATTATCTTTTTGCCGAGCTTATCGAGTTCGTTTTTATATTGAAAATCTTTGTGACGCACGGCTCCGAACGCTTTTTCGACAAGTTGTGCTTTTTCTTTATCATTTTTTTCCGGCGTTCTAACCCGCTGACCGAGCGCGGTCGAAGAACTTGCCGCAACGAAAAGACACAAAATGAAAAACAGTGAAATTTTAGAAAAAATTCGTATTGTCAAATTTTCACCGCCTGATTCATCGTCAATGATTCTTGTTTGGAAATTAAAATGCCATTAGAAGAATCGTGCATCAGATAATCCGTCATTTTATTATGATTAACGACTCCCAGCGCGTGTCCGATCTCGTGCGCCGTAACATCCCCGACATATCTCGCTTCTATTTGGTCTTGGATCATACAATTCATAAAAGCGTGATAACCCATAATATCCGAACAATCCTGCGATTCTTTGCGGCAGAGTTTCAAATTTTCGTCGCTTTCCAGATCGTGAACAAAAAAGACATTGACCTGTGCTGACGGATCACCGAGTTTTGTAATCGCATTCCATTCTTTTAAACCTTTTTTGATTTTTCCCTTCCATAACTCTTCGGGGAAATTGACCTCGTCTTTAAGATTCATTTTGACATTAGCGATTCTCGACACGCTGGCGACAATCTCGACATTCGCTTGCGGAATGAAAAGAGCATTAACATCTTTGATCAAAGCCTGTGTGACGGACGGACATCGTAAGGTGTGGTGTCCCGCGTTGTCCCGAACATAGTTGAACGCTACTCTAAGAAACTTCTTTTTGAGAGTACTGACTTCCAAAGTCGCTTTTGTTTTATTGTTTTCCTTCGCCTCGATCAAAGTTGTTCCTTCGCTGACTCCTTGCAAAACGATCTCGCGTCCCTCGGCGGCATTTTTCGGCGGCATTTTACTGACGATCTTCGCCACGGCAGGGTTCAGAACTGTGATGGTCAAACCTTGCTCGTTATAAAGTTTGACAGATTTGTTGGATGCAAAAGGCAACATACACCACGCCGGATCAACGAACGGATCGAATCCGTTTGTTACATCTCCGTGAGGTTTCAATGGTGCAAAAAAAGATTTCATATATTATTTAGGTCAGGAAAATTCGATTGAATATCTGTATTTTATCAAAACGTTCGTCTGCTTTCTATTTTTGTCAAATTCCTGATCAACTTCTAACTGCTAAGTCAGCCGTAAAATCAATGATCGGTCGAATTAGATCGGTGTCGTAATTGTTCGATTTTCCCTGCATCACCGCCGCGATCCTTTCGAGACCTGCACCCGTATCAACCGACGGCGCGGGCAGAGGATTAAGATTTCCGTCCGCGTCTTTATCGAACTGCATAAAGACTAGATTCCAGATTTCGATTGTGTCATCGCCCGTTTCGGCGTTGACGTATTCGGGACGATTTTTTTCCGTGTTGTCGGGTTGGTCGCCCATATAATAATGGATTTCCGAACACGGTCCGCACGGTCCTGTGTCGCCCATCTGCCAGAAATTTTCCTTTGCGCCGAACGGCAAAACTCTTTCGGGTTTCGCGCCCATTTTTATCCAGAGATCACGCGCTTCCGTGTCGGCGGGAACTTTTTCGTCGCCTTCAAAATATGTGAACCAGAGATATTTCGGGTCGAGTCCGAGTTTTCCTTCGTCTAAACTTCCCGTTAAAAAATCCCACGCGAATTTTATCGCTTTTTCTTTGAAATAATCGCCGAAACTGAAATTTCCGAGCATTTCAAAAAACGTATGATGCCGCGCCGTTTTTCCGACTTCGTCCAGATCGTTATGTTTTCCGCCCGCGCGGAGACATTTTTGAGAACTAGTCGCCCGCGTGTAATCGCGTTTTTCGTTGCCGAGAAAAACGTCCTTAAACTGATTCATTCCAGCATTTACAAATAACAATGTCGGATCATTGGCGGGTAAAAGCGGTGATGAATGAACAATTTTATGTCCGTTTTTTTCAAAATATTCTAAAAATTTTCGTCTGATTTCGCTGCCTTTCATATATTTTTATAAAAAATGGATTTTACCACGAAAATCGTAAACTCGACAGTTTTGAGAATTATACTGTTAAATTTAAAGTCAAAAGCCGGACGTTTGTGTCAAAACGTCCGGCTTCGTTGAGGAAAGGAAAAGACAATCAAAACAAACTTCAACGCCTTTCAGCGAATTCATCTGTTTATCAAGGAACTAAGGAAAAAATTATTGTCCTTAATAATGAGAATTTCCAAAAAACAATTTTATGTATTTTTTTTCGTTCTCGACTTTTTAATTCGCTGAAACACAAATTTTGGATTCAATTTTTACAATTTTATCCTCTGAATTTAAATTTCCGTTTACTTATCCCATTCATCGGAAATGTGAGCGTCAACTTTTACAGGAACTTTCTGGATATAAATCTCTCCGGCAGCGCACATCGCATCTTCAACCAATTTAGAAATATTTTCCGCGTCCGATTCATCTGCCTCGACAATAATTTCATCGTGGACGATATTTACGAGTTTTGCCGAAGTGTTTTTTATTTTCTCGTGCAACAGATGAAGCGCAATTTTCAAAATGTCGGCTGAACTTCCCTGAATCGGCATGTTTTTTCCGTTTCTTCTGGCGGAAGCGGCTTTTGCGCGATCGTCTTCGTCAAAACGGTAACGCATTAATCTGCCCGAAGCCGTGCGCGCAGTTTTGCCGAGAACTGCTTGTTTTCCGGCTTCCCGCAGCCAATTATCGAGTTTCGGATAAGTGGCAAAATATCGCCGCATCACGTCTTCGGCTTCGCCTTGTGAAACGCCCGTCATCAGCGCGAATCTTTGCGAACCGATGCCGTAAACAACTCCGAAATTCAGGCGTTTGGCGAAAGAACGCTGTTCGGATGTAACTTCTTCAGGCTCAACTCTGAAAATCTGCGCGGCGGTCGTCGTGTGAAAATCTTCGCCGGAGATAAACGCGTCAATAAAATTTTTATCGTTCGAGACGTGAGCTAAAATCCGCAATTCGACTTGTGAATAATCGGCGATAATCAGTTTTCTACCTTCCGGCGCACGGAAACATCGGCGATAAGCAATATCGTGCGGAATTTGCTGTAAGTTGGGATTTGAACACGAAAAACGTCCGGTCGGCGCACCGATTTGACGAAAATCTGCGTGAATCCTGCCGGTTTCAGGCTTAATGTATTCGAGAATGTTTTCGCCGAAACTCGTCAGAGATTTTGCCACGCCGCGATATTCGAGAAGTTTGGCGACGACGGAATATTCCGCCGCGAGCGGCTGCAATTGCCAACCGCGCGTCGTTTCGGGAACGGGAACGCCGAGATTTTTCAGCGCGTCGGTTACTTGCTGTTGCGAATCGAGATTTATTTCCGCCACGCCGAAAAGCGACGCTTGCGCGACTCCGGCGGAGAGCATTTTCTGCAATTCGAGCGCGACGATTGCCTGTTCTTTTTTAACTATTTCAAGCTGTTCGCGCCAGCGTTCTTCATCGAGGTAAAATCCGTTCAATTCCATCTGTGCAATCGGCATTACGCAGTCGAATTCGAGTTTCGCAACGTCAATTAATTTATCCGCAATCAATCGTTCAACCATTTTCTCGCGCAGAGGAACCATCGTCGAAGCGTCTTTCGCCGCATATTCGATCTGCGATTCGGTCAAATCCGCGCTCCAATCGCTGATCTGCTCGGTTTTGTCGAGTTCCATATCGAGAAAATGTTCGACGACTCCGGCGAGATTATGTCGTCTGTCCTGATCGCCCGCCGCGATAAGTTGGCTGGCGAGAAGCGTGTCGAAAATTCCGCCCGTGTCCGTTCCGAGATGATGACAAACCCATTTCGCGTCGAACTTCGCGTTGTGCGCGATCTTCGTCGGTTGTTTGCCGAAAGCAATTCGCGCAGAGGTTTGAGCGCGGGCAGAGTTTTCAAATCTCCCATCGCGCGGAAATATTTCATATCAACAACGATGGTTTCCTGTCCGTTGCTGAGCTGGACAAGTCGAATTTCGCCTTCGTAAGGATCGAGCGCGGTCGTTTCCGTGTCAAAGCCTAAATACTTCTCGTCTTTGAATTTATCGCACGCTTCTTTGAGCGAATCCGCGTCTTTTATTACCTGAAAAAATGTTTGCATAATTCTTTGTTTTCCGCTTTTATAATTGACAATTTTAACTAGCCGAAGCGTCAAATAACAATTTGTGATTTACGAAAAGTTTTTTTTAGTTTATACTATCCAAAGTTTGCTTGAAGATACTTAAATAATTGTCAAAACGATTATTTACATTTGAGCTTTTTATAGAATTTCAAGTTTTTTATTGATAAACAGCGCGGGTTTGAGCCGGTTTGAAGATATGATCTACGCGCTCCCTGCCGTTTAACTTAATTAAAAGTTTCTTTTTAATTCCTTGTGAGAAAATCAGAACTTCCGTTTATTTCGGTGAATTATTCCGAAATCTTACGAAAACTTTAAACCGAACTGCATCCGTTTTTCACGGATTTCGGTAGCGGTCTATAAAATTCTCAGATAAAAATCCCTGAAATTCCATTCTTCAAGTCTCAAATAAAATTTAATAAAGAGAAAAATCTAAAAATACTAAAAGTATGTCAAAAGAAATGATCATCAGCGTCAATGGACGCGAGAAAAAGATCGCCATTTTAACGAACGGCGAAGTTTCGGAATTTTATATCGAACGCGGAGACGAAGAAAATTCCGGCGTGGTCGGCAACATTTACAAAGGGCGCGTGATGCGCGTTCTGCCCGGAATGCAGTCGGCGTTCGTGGACATCGGTCTGGAACGCGATGCGTTTTTATACGTGTCCGACTTTTTCGACGAAGAAGAAGAAATCGAACGAATCGTTCTGGAAAAAGGCAAAAAGTCCGATGACAACGAAGCCGAAAAAGAAGCGACCGATCAAATTCAAAAACAACGTCTGAGACGCGAAAAACAGATGGAAGAAGCCCAGGACATCGCCGAACCTCTAGCTGAAGCGACGAAAGCCGAAGACAATGAAGATGACGAAGACGATTCGAGAGATAATCGCAAGAAATCTTCGAGACGCGGCAGAAATCAATCTTCCAGAAGAAAAGAAGACGAAGAACAAAAAGAAGAACCGCAAGAGCAGGAAAAAACTCAGGAAGAAGAAAAACCCGACGAAAAACCGAGACGCGGCAGACGCGGCGGGCGCGGCAGAAAAAACGAAGATCAGGAATCCGAAGAACAAAAAGATTCAAAAACCGGGAAAAAGGAAGTCAAAACACAAGAAAAAGCAGAGACGGAAAACAAGGTCAAAATGCCCGAACCCGTATTTGAATTTGAAGAATCCGATTTCGAGCGCATCGTAGATGATTCCGACACGGGCGATATGTTCAAAGATGCGTATATGCAGGAAGCAATCGTTGATAAAGTCCGCGCCATCGAATTCGATATGGAAACGACAGGTCCGGCGGAAGTCGGTTCTTTTATGGATTCTTTATCAAGCGACGCGGGCGGTTTCGAGCGCATTGCGGATGAAGACGATGAAATTGAAGAGACCGAGGAAAAGCCGAAAAGCAGACGCTCGACGCGCAGTCGCAGATCGAAAAATAAAGCCGATGAAAAAACGGAAGATAAAGATTCCGGCTCGGCTGTCGAAAAAGAAACGGAAGAAGAACCGGAAACTTCTGCCAAAAAGAAAACGACGCGCCGCAGATCAACGGTAAAAAGCAAATCCAATACAGCGGAAACCGAAACAGACGTTGATAAAGAAGAGGAAACCGCTAAGAAAACTCCGGCGAAGAAAACTCTCGCCAAAAAGAAGACAACTTCGCGCCGCAGATCAAAAAAATCTACTGATAAAGAAGCATCTGTAGAAGAAAAAGAAGCATCATCGGAAATGGCGGTCAGACGCGGCGGTCGCGGCAGACGCGGCGGCAGCAGTAGTCGCAGTTCTTCGAGCAAAAATGACGATAACAATGATGATAATAAAAACAGTCGAAGCAGCGGAAAATATCGAGGTTCGCAACCGACGATCACCGAACTTTTAACCGAAGGACAAGAAATTATCGTTCAAATCGCCAAAGAACCGATTGCAAAAAAAGGCGCGCGCATAACTTCGCACATCGCGCTTCCCGGCAGATTTATCGTTTATATGCCGACCATCGAACATCTCGGCGTTTCACGGAAAATCGAATCGGCGGGCGAGCGCAATCGCCTGCGGAATATAATTCAAACGATTCGCAGCGAAGAAGATATTCCGTCCGGCGGTTTTATTGTCCGCACAGCCGGAATCGGCGCGGATGACGACGATCTGCGAGCCGATGTCCGCTATCTCGTGAGAACCTGGACTGACATCAGAAAATCCGCCGAAAAAGCCAAATCTCCGGCGGTTGTTCATCAAGATTTGGATTTGATTCAAAGACTTTTAAGAGACCAGCTTTCAAACGATTTTTCGGCAATTCGTGTTGATTCGGAAGATGAATATATGCGAATTGTTGAATTCATCAATCGCATTCAACCAAAACTCGTCAAACGTGTCAAACTTCACACGAAAGACGAACCGATTCTCGAAACTTATAAAGTTCAGGACGAGATTGAAAAAGCCTTGAAACCGCGCGTCTGGCTGAAATCCGGCGGTTATCTCGTAATCAATCAGACCGAAGCTCTCGTGGCGATTGATGTCAATACCGGAAAATTCGTCGGCAAAGGAAACGCGCGTTTAGAAGAGACGATCACGAAAACGAATATGGAAGCAGTCGTTGAAATCGCCAGACAAATTCGTCTGCGCGATCTCGGCGGAATTATCGTTCTCGATTTAATTGATATGGACGACCGGCGCAATCGTCAGAAAGTTCAAAACGCTTTGCAGGAAGCACTTTTGACCGATAAATCGCCGAACAAAGTTTTGTCGTTCAACGATTTCGGTCTGATTATTATGACGAGAAAGCGTGTCAAACAATCGCTCGAACGAACGCTCTGCACGCCGTGTGAATACTGCGAAGGCGCGGGTTGGGTAAAATCGCCGCAAAGCATCTGTTACGAAATTTTAGATGAAGCGCGCCGCTTATCGAAAGTTTCCGAAGATGTTCGCCGGACGACAATTCGGCTTCATCCTGATGTTTTAACCGCACTTCGCGGCGACGAACGTCCCGTTCTCGAAGAAATCGAAGATTATCTCGGCGATATTGATTTGAGAGGCGATTCAACCGTTCATCAAACTCAATTCGATTTTGCGTTCGTTTAATCCTGAAAGCCAAACAAAGAAAAGCGTCGTCTTAAAGTTTAAGACGACGCTTTTCTTTATCTATTTTTTATCTAAAATTTCAAATCTTTCATTTTTTTCGGATTGTCCGGTTTGCTGAAAACCGAATCGGGAATTGATTGATTATACCGGACATCTTCATAATTAATGCGCGTGACGTGATTACTGCCCGTAAAATGGTCAATAACAAACGGCGTATAAACGCCCTGAACGGTTATATATTGAGCGTATCTGTTTTCTTCTACAATATCGTCGCCGTCAACATTCGCGCGTTTATAAAATGATTTTACCGGCAATCCGTCATCAGCGGCGAATTCGTATTCAACCGTAAAACCGTCTTTATAAATCAATTTCACAACTTCATTTCTTTTGCCCAATGTTGCCGGACGTTTGCCGCCGTATTCAACATTTGCGCCGTCTTTTTTCCAATCGCCGCGCAATAAATAATCGAGACTCGAACGAATTCCCTGCTTGAAATTTTTTATTTGATCTTCGTCCTGCAATTTAATAATTTCCGCGCCGCTGTCGTAAATCCAACCGCTGTCGCCGAAATTCGTCTGAACATTTTTAACGCCGCCGCCTTTAAATTCGGTGCGTTCTTTATCAAAATAAACGATTACATCAACAAACGATTGAAAAGTTGAAAGTCTGCCGTCTCGCAAAACGCTGAATTTTCCGCGTCCGATCTGCGATTTTATATTAAGATATGCGTCGCCGCCGAGTTTTTTAACGGCTTTCTGCAAAATCGCTTCGGTTTTATTCGGATCGTTTTTGTCTTTTTCGTCGTAAGAACTTTGAGCAAATGTGCTGAAATTCAATAGTATTACGAAACAAAAAACTGCCGTTATCTGAAAAACACTTATATTTTTTCCCTGTAAAATCATTTTTCTTTTATTTTATTCTAGAAATTAAATTGCGCCGAATATTTTTAGAATTTTAACAAAATCAGTTTGAAAACAATACTTCCGGCGAAAATTCTGAAACCGACGCTTTGATGCAAAATTATGTTTTCGGGTTTAAATATACGGGAAATTAAATTTGAATTCAAATTATTTATTACCGGGAATTTATTTATAATTATTCATTATATTGCAGTTGAAAGACGCACATTTTATAATTTACCGAACAGCGGCGTAAAATATAAAAGTTAAAAATCCGTTTAGAAAACGTCGGACGGGAAAACTTTTAAGTTCATTAACACATCTATAAGTTCAGTTATGAAAAAAGTAATTCTATTTACAAGTTTATTAATTATATTTTTCGCATTTTCGGCGGAAACATTTGCACAGGAAAAGGAAGAAAAACCGGAAACTCCGATTGAAGTTTTGATGGAACAGGACGCGACGCACAATCTCAACGTCGCGTGGCAGTATTTCAAACTCAAGAAGGCTTATAAAGCGGTTTTGATGCGAACCGAAGAAACGATGGATGCCTTTCCCGCTTTTTCAAAAATGGACGAAGTGCTTTACCTTTCGGCGATGAGCAGTTATTATTTGTCGGAAAATAAAGGCAAACAGAAAATTAATACCGCGAATTTGACTGACGAAGATAAGGAAAAATTTGTGCCGGAACGTCTCAAAGAAAATGCCGTCGCTTATTTTTCACGAATTATTCAGGAATATCCCGACAGCAAATACAAAGATGAAGCCGAGAAAACCTTGAAAAAGTTGAATAATGAGAAAAAGTAAACTTAAATCATCATTTGCTTTTTAACAAATTTCCCGTAAATAATAAATCAAGAAAATTTATTATTTACGGGAGTTATTATTTTATATGCAGGAAATTACCGCGAAAGAACTGAAAAACCGGATGGATGCGGGCGACGACATCCAATTGATTGATGTTCGCCAACCGGACGAATTCGAGTTTGCAAGGATTGAAGGCGCGAAACTTATTCCGCTCGGCGAAATTATCAAGCGGATGGACGAAATTCAGCCCGACCGCGAAACCGTGATTATGTGTAAAGCCGGCGGACGAAGTGCGCGGGCGATTATGGCGATGCAGCAATCCGGTTTTGAAGGTGATCTGAAAAATCTGGTCGGCGGAATTACGGCGTGGTCGAATGAAGTTGATTCGAACATTCCGAAATATTAAACGTTTATTAAAAAATTAATTCTCTAATAAGCTGTTTGAAAACTCAAAATTTAGCTCGCGAGACACACGAAATTCACGAAAAGGTTAATATTTATGATTTTTTCTCATTTTTCGTCTGTTTCGTGGGCAGAACAAATAGTTTTTAAACAGTTTATAAAAAACGAAAAAGGATGAAATTTTAAATTTCATCTTTTTTTTATTCATTTTGCGAAATTTCGATTTCATCGCTGATTCGCACGATCTGCATATCTTCTTCGACATATGAGCGGCACGAAAGAAGGACTCTTTCACGTTCGCCGTCTTTTACCCAAACCTGACAATTAGCACAATCGCCGTTCCAGCAAAAATCTCCGAAAGATATAGATTCCATTGAAAGATATTGAAAACAGCGAAGTATCAAATTTTTCTCTGGAACTTTTCTTTTTTTGCCGAGAATTTCAATTTCGACCAATTTTTCAAACGGCTCGAACAAATCATCATTATTCATCATTATTTAGTTTCAAATTTCAAACTGAAAATTGCAAACTGAAAAACTTTACAATTTGGAACTCGCCGAAATCTAGGCTAAACTATTTTCTGGCAGGAGAATCACTCAATATGGCTTTAGAACTATACACGAAACCGGGCTGTCCTTATTGCGATAAAGCCCGAAATTATTACACGGAAAATAATATAGAATTTACCGAATACGACGCGCAGAACGATTCGCGGCGAAAAAAGGAAATGCTCGATTATTCGAGCGGCGATCTGACGGTTCCGGTAATCGTCGAAAACGGCGAATACGTCCGATCGGGTTGGGGCGATCCGCCGCGTGGTTGAACGATTACAGTTGATTAAACGGCAGTTCGCCGTTGATAAAATTTAAATAAATCGAAATGTGCCGGAGAGAAAAAGTTTTTCCCGGCTTTACCGCATTTCACAATGGGTTTAAGATGTCAGAGTAAAAACTAGCAATCTTAAAACCTGAATATACAATCTAAAAACTGTCTATGACTGGCACGACCATTCACCAATACGAAATTCTGGAAAAACTCGGCGCAGGCGGTCAGGGAACAGTCTATAAAGCTCTCGATAAAAAGCTAAACCGCCGCGCAGTCATAAAAATTTTGCCGCCGGAACTGACCGCCCGCGCCGCTAACTTCAAACGCTTCGAACGTGAAGCACAGCTTTGCTCACAACTCGATCACCCGAATATCTGCACAATTTATGATTTTCACGAAGAAAACGGCGTTTTCTATATTGCGATGCAGTTTCTCGAAGGCAAAACCGTCCGCCAGCTCGTCAACGGTCGTCCGCTCGAACTTCGGAGTGCGTTAAATATTGCGATTCAAGTCTGCGACGCGCTCGCTTACGCACATTCAAAAAATATTATTCACCGCGACATTAAAGCCGGAAACGTAATGGTTACGGATAAGGGAATGGCGAAAATTCTCGATTTCGGACTGGCAAAACTTATGCAGGAAGAAACGGTAGATTTAGGCGCAAATGTTGACCGCTCGGATCTGACCGAACTCGGCATTCCTTACGGCACCGCGACTTATGCCGCACCGGAACAAGCGAAAGGTGAAAAAACCGATCACCGCGCAGACATTTTTTCGACCGGAGTTTTGCTTTACGAAATGCTGACGGGAATCTGGGCATTTCAGGGAAAAACCGTTATTGACGTGCGCCACGAAGTTCTCCACGGCACGCCGACTCCGCTTTCGGAAATGCGAAACGACAATTTTCCGCCCAGACTTCAACTAATTGTTGATAAAGCACTCGCCAAAAATCCGAACGACCGCTACCAGAAAATTTCGCAGATGGAAGAAGATTTAAAAAGCGTGTTAATAGAAATTTCCGGGATGCCTGTTCTGGACAATCAGATGATCGCGCCGAAACATCTCGAAGGCAGCAACGTCGTCAAACGTGCTTGGGATTGGCTGACCGGAAAAACGACGAGCGTTGATAATTATCAATTGATGCCGATGGAAATCACACCGAGTACTTCTATCTCGAACGCACCGAGTTATTTGCCCGACACAACTTTAACTTCGGGCGGTGTCGAGAAAAAAACGGTCGCAATTCTGCCGTTCAAAAATTTAAGTCAAAATGAGTCGGTTTCTTTTTATGAATTTGCACTTGCCGATGCCGTCATTACGGAACTCGCACAGCTTCGTTCGCTGATCGTCCGTCCGTCTTCGATCATCGCAAAATATCAGGGAAAAGACTTCGACCCGAGAAATGTAGGACGCGAACTGCGCGTTCACGCCGTGCTTTCGGCTAGTTTTATTTGTTCGGGCGACCGTATGCGCGTGACGGCGCAACTGCTCGACGTAATGAGCGGCGATATTTTGTGGAGCGACCGAATTGATGCGGAAAGTCACGATATTCTCGAACTGCAGGACACGATTGCTCAGAGAATTCTCGACGGTCTGGAACTAAAACTTTCCGATCAGGAACAAGAAAGACTCGGTCGGCGACCGACTGAAAACTTTGAAGCCTACGAAGAATATTTGCGCGGACGCGATAATTTCGCCAGATTTATTTTCCGAACCGTCAAAAACGAAGACTGCGAAGCGGCGATTAAAAATTTCAAACACGCCATCGAACTCGATTCGCATTTTGCGCTCGCACATAGCGGACTCGGCGCGTGTTACGCCAATCGTGCATTCAAAGGAATGGGCGAAGAAGACGATTACACGCACGCCGAAGCGTCGTTTTCAAAGGCATTCAAGTATGACGCGGATGTCGTCGAAGCCCGTGTTTTGATGGTAATGATTTATATGGCGCGCGGCGAAAAAGACAAAGCACGTGCCGAAATCAAACTCTTACAGGAACAATTTCCAAATGACGCTCCGCTTTATTTTGTTAAAGGAACAATGAGTCGTCTTGACGGAGATTACGACGAATCGCTCGAAAGTTTCGCAAAACTCGCCAGACTCGATCCGATGGCGAAAGCCGTTTCTTCGTATAATCGCTCACGAATTTTCACATATCGCGGACAATTTGCACAGGCGATGGAAGAACTCGACAAAGGTGAAGAAGCCGAACTGAATCATCCTTTAATTAAAGTTTTTCGTTCGACGGCGATGTTTCATAACGGTAAGGAAGAACAAGCGTTACAGTTAATTAAAAGCGTTGTCGAAACAAATCCGAAAATGGCTGGAATTCGCCCGATCATCGCAAAATTTCTCGCTTATCTCGGAAGAGATGATGAAGCCCGCGCACAACTTACCGAAGAAGCATTAACGCTTTCAAAAGCCGATCACGATATGGCTTACTGGGTTGCATCGTCATACGCGCTGTTGGGCGAAAAGGACAAAGCCTTCAAATGGCTCGAACGCGCAATCAAACTCGGCAATGAAAACGTTCCTCTTTATAGAAATGATAAAACTCTCTCGAGTTTGCGCGAAGACCCGCGTTTTGAAGAATTGGTCGGTAAAATCTCACATTAATAATATTCAGAAAACTGCCGGAATTTTGAAAACCTGAAAGTTAACGGAAATTCAAACAAAAATTTCAGTTAATTTTTCGGAATTTTCATTTTAAACACAACCCCAATTTTACTTTTTATAACTAAAATCGGATACTTCTAACTAACAAATTTTCGCAAAATTGGGGTATTTTGAAAGATTGTCGGATAATTGCTGAAAATAAAGTAATATTTCTACTTTTTTACAGACAGATGAAAAACAAAGTAAATTTAATTTTTGCCGTTTCAACAATTTTTCTGTTCACATTAGGCTGCGGAATAGGAAAAACGATAAAAAAATCAATCGGCGTTGAGCAAGTCAATTCAAACTCGGCGACCTCGACTAATCCGATTGAAGAAGATAATTCGCCGAAAAATACCGATATTGCCGCGACGACTTCCGATGCCGAAAAGATCGGGATTCCCGAATGTGATGAAGTTTTTGAAATGTTGACCGAACAAATGAAGCCGAAAGAAGACGAAAGTTACATAACAAAAGCGACGCGGCAGACAATTTTAAACAGCATCCGCGACAGTTTTAAGGAAAGCATCAAAAATGAAAAAGACAAGCAAAAATTAACTGAAAGCTGTCAAAAATATCTTGAACAATTAAAAAAATATAAGACTGAGGAAGAAGCGAAACAGTAAATTTTAATTTTAATTCTAAGAAATTGACGAGTGCGAAAAATTTCGCCTTGTCTTTTTTTTTGGAATTCGCCGTTTTTGCTTTAAATATTCTATCAACTTGTGTAAAACTAAAGATAACGATGAAATTGGATTATAAAGTTTTTTTCAAAAGACTTTACGACAAAATATTTGAAGAGGATATTTTCAGCAGCGCGGCTCAGGTGGCGTTTTATTTCTCTTTTGCCATTTTTCCGCTACTGCTTTTCGGTCTGACGCTTTTCGGTCTGATTCTCGAATCCGCCGATGAGTTGCGAGGGGAATTATTTTTTTATCTCGGGCAAATTATGCCGTATTCGGCTTATGAACTCGTAACAAATACCATCAGAGAAGTAACTGAAAACAGCTCCGGCGGAAAACTGACGCTCGGTCTTTTCATCGCTTTGTGGTCGGCATCTGCCGGAGTTGATTCAGTTAGAATTGCGTTAAATTCCACTTACGGACTTAAAGACAAAAGAGCTTGGTGGACAAATAAAGCGATTTCGCTCGCTTCGACCGCTTTTTTAACCGTTTTGGTTTTTATTGCGCTGGCACTGGTTTTTTACGGCTGGAAACTCGTAATGTTTGCCATTGATTTTATGAATCTTCCGGTGCCGTCTCCGGTTTGGCTGATAATAATCCAATGGTCAACGATTCTCGGGACTTTGATTTTAATTTTCGCGTTCGTTTACAGTTTTCTTCCGGCTCATAAACCCGCAAAATGGACGTGGGTTACGCCCGGTGCGCTGACGGCAATCGCTTTGTGGCTGGTGTTATCTTACATTTTCCGGCTTTATCTTTCATATTTTAATAATTACGACAAAACTTACGGCTCACTCGGTGCGGTCATTATTCTAATGCTTTGGCTGTATTTGACGGCGTTGACTATTTTATTCGGCGGTCTGATAAATTCCGTCTTGCAGGAAGCCACGGACGAAGAATTGCCGGCTGATCTGCAAAAAGAAGTTGATGAAAAAGACGCGCAGGAAAAAGCAGAAAAAGCTAAACAGGAAATTAATGAAAATTTGACCGTTCAACCGGAATTACAAACTGCTCGAAACCAACAATTAGACTAAAACAAAAAAGATTGCGATAATTTTACACTTATGCGTGGACTTCCGTCGAAAATCACGAAACTTGCAGAAATTATCCGTAAAAACGGCGGGCGGGCGATGTTCGTCGGCGGTTGTGTGCGCGATGAATTGATGGGAATTACGCCGAAAGATTTTGACGTTGAAATTTACGGCATCGCGGCGGAAACATTACGCAAAATTCTCGAATCTTTCGGCAAAGTTGATACTGTCGGCGAAGCATTTACGGTTTACAAAATCGGTCTGAATTTGGACGTTTCGCTTCCGCGCCGCGAGAAAAAAACCGGGCGCGGACATAAAGGTTTCACCGTTGAAGGCGATCCCGAAATGTCCTTTGAAGAAGCATCGAAACGCCGTGATTTTACCGTTAATGCGATTTTAAAAGATATTTTAACCGGCGAAATTATTGATCTTTACGGCGGGCGCGAAGATATTGAAAATAAAATTTTGCGCGTCGTTTCCGCTGAGACTTTTGCGGAAGATTCACTTCGCGTTCTTCGCGCGGCTCAATTTGCGGCACGTTTTGAATTTGATATTGACGCGGAAACCGTCAAACTCTGCCGCGAAATTGATCTGACCGATTTACCGAAAGAACGAATTTGGGGCGAGTTGGAAAAACTTCTGCTGAAAGCCGAAAAACCTTCTGTCGGTCTAAAATGGCTTTACGATTTGGGTGTCGTCGAGCAAATTTTTCCCGAACTTCAAACTTTAGTAGGCGTTCCGCAGCAACCGGAATGGCATCCTGAAGGCAATGTTGATGTGCATACGTTGATGGTAACTGACCAAGCGAGAAAATTAATTGATGATTTGCCGTATGCGAAAAAGGTCGCTGTAATGCTCGGCGCGATTTGCCACGATTTCGGAAAACCGGCGACGACGAAATTTTTCGACGGAAAATGGCGTTCGCACGCGCACGATGTTGCCGGTGTCCAACCGACGAAATCATTTCTCGACACGCTCGGAATTTATACAATTGGCGGTTTCGACGTTCGCGGGCAAGTAATTCAACTCGTTATTTACCACTTAAAACCCGGAGAATTTTATAAGCAAAAAGATAATCTCGGCGATGGAGCGTTTCGCCGTCTGGCGCGAAAAGTAGAACCTGATTTACTTTACCGCGTTGCAAAAGCCGATTCGCTCGGCAGAAATCCCGAATGGCTGCCGAAGGAAAAATGGTTTAAGGCGGAAGCTCAGGAATGGTTTATAAAAAAAGTTCGTGAACTCGATGTCGAAAATGAACCGCCGAAACCGATTTTAATGGGCAGACATCTGATCGAAATGGGCTTGAAACCGTCGGCGAAGTTTGGAGAAATTCTCGACGCAATTTACGAGCGACAACTTGACGGACAAATAACGGATTTGGATGTCGCAATCGAAATGGCGAGAGAATTGATCGGTAAATAATTTTAATTCCATTTAGTTTATCTTTTAAAATTTACACCATTGAAAAATCGGACAGCTTAAATAAACACACGAGATTATAAATATTTCACAATTTCCTGTTTTTCCACGGACAAATATATTTTACAAAAAGTAAATAACACGAAAACAAATAAGTTCCGAAAATGCCGGTCGTTTTTAATTTTCAGAAACATCAAAAGCGACCGGCATTTTTAGCTTACGTCGTATTTATTGATCGCCGCTTTGTCCCCACTGTTTTACCCGCAATGTATTGCTGTAACACTGGTTGATATACCAAAAAAATGTATCACTCTGATTGCGAATCACAATCCCGAGTAGTTGCAATCTACGGTAATTTACGTTTGCGCTCCGTTCAAGATAACTTGGCAAACTCCTTTACTATTGGTTGTTACGGCGGGAACTACGCTCCCGAAAGATTAGCGACAAAGACCTGCTGTGCGTGTGCCAAAACTGCCGAGGTGAAGCAAATAATCATTGTCAGAATTATTTTTTGATATTTTTTCATAGCTTCTCCTTTAGTCAATAGTTTGTAGTCTCTTAACTTACAGACATATTAATCATTTAAAAAATCAAAAATCTTCAAGAATTCTCAATTTTTCTCAATTTTATTTTTTCTTGAATTTGTGGATAATTACCTTTAACAACTTAGTTATAAATGAATAAAACATTTTACGAATTTGGAAATTTTCGCTTTGATACCTTATACCGCCGACTTGAACGCAAGGACGGAACGATTTTGCGTCTGCCGCCGAAAGCGATTGAAATTTTGCGGGTTTTAATTGAAAGCGGCGGAGATATTGTAGAAAAAAATGATTTGATGGAAATTATCTGGGAAGATACGATTGTCGAAGAATCCAATCTCACACAGACGATCTATCTGCTTCGCAAGGCTTTAGGCGAAAATGCCGCCGGACAAAATTATATTCAAACTCTGCCGAAACGCGGTTATCGTTTTGCCGCCGATATTGCCGAATCAAATGTCAATAAAGAAGCACCGATTAATATAATTGCCGTTCTGCCGTTTGAATACCGTAGCGGCGAAGACGAAAACGAATATCTGGCGGAAGGTTTGAGCGAAAATTTGATTGACATTTTATCGCAAGTCCCGAACATTAAAGTAATCGCCCGCAGTTCCGCCTTTCGTTACAAAACTTCCGGCGGCGGATTTGGTGAAATCGCCGACGCGCTCGGCGTAAAATTCGTTCTCGAAGGACGAATTACACAGCGCGGCGAAAAAACTCAGATTCGTTCCGAACTCGTAGACGTTCAAAACGAAGTTCAATTGTGGGGCAAAACAATCGAATGTCGAATTTGCGACTTGCAGGAAGTCCTAAAAGAGATTTTGCACAGCATTCTCGAAAAACTCACGCCCGATTTGTCGCCCACACAGAAAAATCTTATTTCCAAACCGCACACAGTCAACGACCAAGCGTATCAGACATATTTGAGCGGTTTGTTTTTATACCGTAAAGGCGGCGTTGAAAACAATAATAAAGCGTTGGAGTATTACGATAAAGCAACCGATCTTGATCCGAATTTTGCACTTGCTTTCGCCTTGAAACCGGCGATTTATTCGTTTTTAAATGAAGGTTATATGGATAAAACCGAAGCCTTTAAAAAAGCCCGGATTGCTGCCGACAGAGCTTTGGAAATTGACGAAGAACTTCCGCAGGCGCATATCGCCGCCGCGATTATCAAAAAATGGGAACTCGATCTCGCCGGAGCAATTGACGAATATCGGCGTTCATTTGAGTTAAATCCGAATAATGCTTCCGCTCACAACAATTACGCGCTGATTTTATCCGCATTCGGGCGAAACCGCGAGGCGTTGGCAGAGATAGATCGCGGCATTCAACTCGATCCGCTCGAACCTTATATCAGAATCAACAAAGGTTGGATTTTGACGAATGCGCGGCGATACGATGAATCTTTAGAACTGCTTGAAAAACTTCTTGCCGAAAGCCCGGATTTGAAACTTATCAATGGTTTTATCGGCGAGGCTTACGAAGGAAAAAAACAATTTCGTAAAGCAATCGTCGTCAATAAAAAAATACTCGATCAAAAACCACTCTACGTTTATGCTCAAGCCGATATTATTTACAACCTTTTCAAGTTAGGCAAAACTTCACAGGCGCGTCAATTGTTCGACAAATTATTGAAAGAAGTAGTTTATGTCGCCCCGCTTAAACTCGCCGCAATCTACGAAATTGACGGCAACCGCGAAGCCGCATTGAGAGCATTGGAAGAAGGATTTGCCAGACAAGATGCGGAAATGCATTCGCTCTATTCGGATTTGCGGCTGAAACCGCTTCACGATGAACCTCGTTTTCGGGAACTGATGCTAAAGTTGGGAATTATAGTCAGGTGATGTTTTTTAAGAATCTAAAAAATGACTTACCCGAAGCAGAGCGTAAGCGAGAACGGCGCGATCTAATCTGCTCTGCATTTCAATCAAGTAAAGCCAAAAGTTGTCATATCATCAATTATATTGATGACTCACGAACAATTTTATTGCGTCAGTGTCCAACACTTTTGAAAGACGTTTTTCAATTCCGACATCATCGGACTGAAAATAACCGGAACTGCTGCATATTTTTCGGCGCGTTTAACTTATGCGGATTGTTAATTAAACAAAAAGGGCGTATGAAGTTGTTAAACTCCTGCGCCCTTTTTTGATAAAAACTGATGAAATTTTAAAATTTCATCTGATAGTTTTGTTTTATATGACTATTCCTCGTCAGCACCTTTCTCTTCTTTTAAAACCGCACGACGCGAAAGCTTGATTTTATTGCCTTCTTTGCCGATACATTTGACCATAATTTGCTGACCTTCTTTGAGTTCGTCGCGGACATCTTTGACTCGCCGGTCGGAGATTTCCGAGATGTGCAGAAGTCCGTCAACACCGGGGAAAATCTCGATGAACGCGCCGAAATCAACAATTCTCGAAACTGTTCCGAGATATTGTTCTCCGATCTCAGCTTCAGCGGTCAAAGCGCGAATGCGATCAACTGCCGCTTGCGCCGCTTCGCCGTCCGCGGTGGCGATGTTGACCGTTCCGTCGTCGTCAATGTCAATTTTCGCGCCCGTCTCTTCAGTGATCGAGCGAATCATTTTGCCGCCCGGTCCGATTACGTCGCGGATTTTGTCAGGGTTGATTTTCAAGGTGATAATGCGCGGCGCAAATTCCGAAAGCTCTTCACGCGGCGCGTTTAACGCCTGCGTCATAATGTTCAAAATAAACATCCGACCTTTTTTCGCCTGCTCCAACGCTTCGTTCAAAATCTGCGCGTTGATTCCCGCGACTTTCATATCCATCTGAAGCGCGGTAATTCCTTCGCTCGTTCCGGTAACTTTGAAATCCATATCGCCGTAATGATCTTCCGCTCCGGCGATGTCGGTCAAAATTGCGTAACGATTTCCTTCGATGACCAAGCCCATCGCAACGCCGGCAACCGCACGTTTGATCGGCACGCCCGCGTCCATCATTGACAGAACGCCGCCGCAGACCGATGCCATCGAAGACGAACCGTTCGATTCCGTGATTTCGGAAACGATGCGAAGCGTGTATGGAAATTCCGACGGATCGGGCAGAACGGGTTTGAGCGCGCGACGCGCCAGATTTCCGTGTCCGATCTCGCGGCGCGAAGTTCCCGGTCGTCCGGTTTCGCCGACGGAATAAGACGGGAAATTATAATGGAGCATAAAATTCTCGCGGGTTTCGCCCGTTTCGAGATTGTCCATAAACTGTTCGTCCTGCTTTGTTCCGAGCGTCGTCGTAACGATCGCCTGAGTTTCGCCGCGCGTAAATAACGCCGAACCGTGAACTCTCGGCAGCCAACCGACTTCGCAATGAATCGGACGAATTTCGCCGAATTTACGACCATCGGGACGACGGCGATTTTCCAGCATATCGTCGCGGAAAATCTTTTCTTTCAATTTTCCGAATGCCTTTCCAGCCATTTTGCGTTTATCCGAATCGTCTTCGGGATAACTGTCAACGACTTCTTTTTTCAGATCGTCAACCGCCGCGTAACTCGTGCGTTTGTCAACATTTGTCGAATCGAGAACTTTACGCATTTTGTCCGTGTATTTTTTCTCGATCTCTTTGGCGATTTTTTCGTCAATCGTCTCCGGCGTGAATTCGCGTTTTTTGATGTCCAACGCTTTGAACAATTCTTTCTGCCACAAACACAGACGTTTGATCTCTTTGTGAGCCAACATCATCGCTTCGAGCATAATCGCTTCCGAAACTTCCGACGCTTCGGCTTCGACCATCACGATCGCTTCTTCCGTTCCCGCAACGACTAAATCGAGCGGCGATTCGCGCCGTTCTTCATAAGTCGGATTGATCAGATATTTTCCGTCCGCAAGTCCGACGCGAACGCCCGCAATTGGATTATTAAAAGGAATTTCCGACAGATACATCGCACACGACGCGCCCGTCAGAGCTAAAACGTCGGGATCATTGTCGTCATCCGCTGAAATTACATTGGCGAAAATCTGCGTTTCATTTCTATAGCCTTCGGGAAAAAGCGGTCTGACCGGACGATCAATCAAACGGCACGTCAAAACTTCCTTTTCGTTCGGACGACCTTCGCGGCGGAAATAATTTCCCGGAATTCGTCCGGCTGAATACTGCGATTCGCGATATTCGACCGTCAGCGGAAAGAAATCGAGTCCTTCGCGCGGGGTTTTCATACTTACTGCGGCGACGATCAACATCGTGTCGCCGTATCTGATGACTACCGAGCCATCGGCTTGTTTGGCAACTTTTCCCGTTTCGACGGTCAATTCATTGTTGCCCAGTTTTATTGATTCATTCAAATATTTTTTAACTGACATATATTTTTACTTTGTCTCTCCTATAACGATTCACCGAAGCGGAAAATTCTCGACAGATTTGAAAATTTCGTAAGGAATAGGCGGGAAAATTCTCTTCCGGTGATATTTCTATGCAAAAAAGGCGACAGGAACTTATACGTGAAGTCCTGCCGCCTTTATATTTCTTAATTTTCTAACTTTTTCGTTCTCTTTTCTCTGTGACGAAATGCGCTGTCACGTTCAGCCATCACCGACAAATTCTTCGAGAGAACTATTTTTCTACGTTAAATGACTCGAAGAAGTCATTCTAATTTGGTAAGTAAAAGCGAAAAATGAGAATCGGAAACCTTTTAATCGGCAATCCGTTCTCATTTTTTTCGCGTTTATCTTCTTAATCCGAGCTTTTCGATTATCGTGTGATATTCGTTAATATCACGGCGTTTCAAATAATCAAGCAATTTTCTCCGGCGTGAAACCATTTTAAGAAGTCCCCTCCGTGAATGATTGTCTTTTTTATGCTTGCGAAAATGATCGGTCAATTCATTGATACGCTGCGTCAAAAGTGCCACCTGCACCTGTGATGAACCCGTATCGCTACTGTGTGTTTTGTAGTCTTCTACTACTTTTTCTTTTACGTCTTTTGGTGTTGCCATATATGTAACTTCTTAAAACAGTTTCCTCCTGTGGCTCGCAGTCGTAACCGCGAAAACTTACTTGTTTATATTAACCGATAACCGTAAATTGTCAATTTTGGAATCAAACTCACGAATTTATCTGTGATTTAGAACTAAAAATTTTCAACAATCTTTCCATTGAAAAATCTGCTCGGCGATATTTTTCGCCACGTCAAATGAAGTAAAATCCGGTCTGACGGCAAAATGCCAATCAGCCAGACAGTAAATTTTTTCGCGCTCCTCGAACAATTTTTTGGCTTGGTGTTTATTATTCGCAAGCGGTCTAATTCGATTAGAAAGATTAATGTTTCGCCAGCAATGTTCAAAAGTTGACTGAAGCCAGACACAGAGACAATCTTTATCCTTAATGATTTGCCGGTTTTCGCTCGAAATCCACGCGCCGCCGCCGAGTGAGATAATCTTGATCGAAAAATCGTTTAAGATAGTTTTTAAACAGGCAGTTTCCAAGTTTCTGAAACTATCTTCACCAATCTCATCAAAAATTTCGGCAATTTTTTTTCCTTCTTTTTCTTCTATAAAATAATCGAGGTCAAGCCGCTTACAGCTTAGTATTTGAGATAAATGTCTGGCAACGGTTGATTTTCCGACTCCCATAAAACCGGTTAAAACAACTCGTCTGTTTGAGTCTTCCATTAACCTGTTATCTTACAATACTTTGTAATATATTAAAAAATTCGGGAAACGATATGTTTGCACATTCTGCGTTGCAAATCGAAGTTTCGCCGTCTGCAAAAAGTCCGGCGACGGCAAATGCCATCGCAATTCGATGATCGCCGAACGAATCAATTTCCGCAGCTTTTAATTTTGATTTTTTGATGCGTAAGCCGTCGGAAAATTCTTCGACTTCAGCATTCATCCGGCGCAGATTTTCCGCTACGGCTTTGATTCTGTCGGTTTCCTTAACGCGCAATTCGCCTGCATCTCTGATTTCCAGTCCGCCTTCAATCTGCGTTGCCAAAACCGACAAAATCGGAATTTCATCAATCAAATTTGCGATGACATCACCTTTTATGATGTTGTTTTTCTGCGCCGAGAAATTTTCGTTTTCCTTTATTAACAAATCGCCGACTTTTTCACCTGAAACTTCCCTTTTATTTAAAATTTCGATATTAAACCCGAAATCAATCAACAAATCCAAAAATCCCGTGCGCGTCGTGTTTAAACCGACGTTTTTTATCGTCAGTTCGGAATTCTTCCGGCACGAAGCCGCCGCGATGAAAAACGCCGCTGATGAAATATCGCCCGGAACATAAATATCTTTTGCCGTCAGTTGCGATTCGGAATTAATCGAGATTTCCTGACGAAATCCGTTTTTCGTTTCGATAAATTCTTCTTCAATTTCTGCGCCGAGATATTTCAACAATAATTCGGTATGATCTCTCGAAACGCTGATTTTATCGGCAGTTTCGGGATTGATAACTTTTGTAATTCCGTCGGCGTTTAAACCGGCGAGCAAAACGCAGGATTTGACTTGTGCGCTCGCAATCGGAAGTTCGTAAGTTGCGGCATTTAATTTTTTGCCGATGATTTTCAGCGGCGGATGATCAACTTCCGTCAAAATTTCCGCATTCATTATTGTCAACGGTTCGATAATGCGGCGCATCGGTCTTTTCGACAAAGATTCGTCACCGATCAAAACCGAATCAAAACTTTGCCCAGCCAAAACTCCAGCCATCAAACGCATCGTCGTTCCGCTATTTCCGCAATCGAGATCATTTTCCGGTTTTGTAAATTCTTTTTTGCCCGCGCCTTTTATATACAGCGCGGAATTTTCAAAATTAATTTCAACGCCCAAACCGCGCAAAACATTAAGAGTCGAGTTACAATCTTCGCCGTTTGAAAAATTTTCGATCTTCGCTTCGCCTTCGGCTAAAGCGGAAAATATCGCCGCGCGATGAGAAATTGATTTGTCGCCCGGAAGTTCGATTGTGCCTTTTATCGTTTCGGCTTTTTTTATTTTCATTCGTTATATATTAAATTGTCGCTTCGGCTTGACACAAACCTTGTGAAACCGTTAATTTACATAAAAAGTTCTTGTGTCCAAAAATACCATCGAAATTAATCTGCCGAGCGAACTCGAATCAATAGAAAAAGCCGTCGCCAAAGCGACGGAATTTGCGACTGTTTGCGGAATTCCCGAAGAGGAATTGTTCGGCATTGATATGGCTGTCCGCGAATCGGTCGCCAATGCCGTCAAACACGGAAATAAATTCGACGAATCGAAAGATGTCGTTATCATTCTGGAGAACATCGAAGATTCGCTGATAATTACCATCCGCGATTTCGGCGACGGATTTGCGGTTGATGAAGTTCCCGATCCGACAAATCCCGAAAATCTTTTAAAGAGTTCGGGGCGCGGAATTTTGTTTATGAATAATTTTATGGACGAAGTTAAATGGGTTAATCATTCCGAAGGCGGAACGATCGTTAAAATGACGAAAAAACATTAAATCATTATGGACTTTTAAGGTTCATTAAAATAAACTTACTTTCGAATTTAATAATTTTACAGAGGAAAAATTTATGGCAGATCTTAATATATCGGAAAGACAAGCAGGCGACATAACTATACTTGATTTAAGCGGAAAAATTACTATCGGCGAAGGAAGCATCGCGCTTCGAGAGACAATTCGGCGGCTTCTCGATGAAGGAAAAAAGAAAATTCTTTTGAACTTAGCCGACATCGGTTACGTTGATTCGAGCGGCATCGGCGAACTCGTTTCGAGTTTTACAACTGTAAATCGTGACGGCGGAAGTTTGAAATTGCTTAATTTACAACAAAAAGTTCAAAGTTTGATGGCGATCACAAAACTTTTAACCGTTTTCGACGTTTTTGAAGACGAAGGTGACGCGCTCGGAAGTTACGACTAAACAGTTATCAGTCAACAGTTATCAGTTATCAGAAGATAATTAAAAAAGGCAGTCAGCAAAAGTTTTAGGATACAAAGAAATACGAGAGATTTCTTAAATTTTACTTTTGCTGACTGCCTTTTTTATGTCAACAAATAACTATTATCTGATAACTGATAACTGATAACTGATAACTGATAACTGATAACTGATAACTGATAACTGTATAAGCATCTTTCAAGAAAATTTATTCATCTTTAATAACCTAATGAGAAAATTATTTTTACTCTTTATAATTGCACTTTTTTCGTTAAGCGTTGCCGCGCAAACTCCGTCCGGCAATTTCGATCTGTCGGATTACGGCGTAAAAATCGAACCGGACAGACGCTTGATCGTCGTTCTCGCTTCGCTGGAAATGGCGGGACTTGAAACGCCGCTCGGTGAAGATGGTGAACAATTCCGCGCGAAATTAAAAACCGATCTTGGCGCAATGGATGAAGATTTAAAAACGCGAATGAGAAGTTTCGTCGTTCAATACCGCAAGCGTCATCCGCAGCTTTCCACATCACAAACGATTGCGCCTTTTATTTCGATGGCTTATACGCTCTCGCCCGCGCCGGGTTTCGATGAACCGCAGCGTTCGATTGATTTGCCCGACGATCTGCTCGAAGTTTTAGATTATGCGCCTTTGGTGCGCGAGTTTTACAGACGTTCGGGAATTTCTTCTAAACTTGACGAATATGTAAAAACATATCAAAAAGCGGGCGACGAAATGCGTCCGTCGGCAATTTCGATGATTCAGGAACTGCTTGATTTTCTCAACACAAAACCTGAAACTTCTTACATCGAAAAAATCAAAACCCAAGAAGCGGCAAGCAAAAGTAAGCGGAGAAAAATTCAACAGACCGAAATTGTCGAACGGGAAAGACGTTTTTTTGTCGTCCCGGAAATGTTTGCGCCGAAAGACACGCTGAATTTTCGTAATATTAAAGATAATTATTACGTGATCGTTTCTCCCGGCACGGATTTAACGAATTCGGAAACGCGCCGCGCTTATCTGCAATTTGTAATTGATCCTTTGATTCTGGATAATGCCAAAGATATTTTAGAAAAACGCGCCGCTATCAAAACCTTACTTGACGCGCAACGCCTGAAAAATCCGAATATTTCTCCCGACGTTTTTCTCGCCGTTTCGCGCTCGATGGTCGCCGCCGCCGATGCCAAAGAAATCGAACACCGTAAAATAAATGTCGCTACAAACCAAGCCCGACAAAAAATTACTCAGTTAAAAACCGACACGGAAAAACGCGCTTTTGCAGCAGAACTTGATAAATATAAACAGACACTTTACGACGAAACCGCTTTGACTCTTTCAGAAGCATATCAAAACGGCGCGGTTTTATCGTTCTATTTTGCCAGACAATTTGACGGTTTAGGCGGTTCCGGTTTTGATGTCGCCGCTTCGATGAAAGATATTATTTTATCAATTGATCCGAGTAAAGAAAATGACAGATTAGCCGAATTTTCCGAAAACGGCGCACGCGCAGCCAAACGCCGTCTGGAAAAAGAAAAAAATTCTTCGGCTACCGCGCTGATCAGCGAAAATCCCGTTACGGCAAAATTGTTGGAAATTGACAAAATTATCGAAGCGAAAGATTACGTTCAGGCAAATGCCGAATTAAAAATACTGCTCGAAAAAAATCCCGATCCGCGAATCCATTACGCGCTCGGTCGCGTAACAAGTCTTTCGGCGGAAACACTGAAAGACCCGGAACAGCGTAATAAAAAACTGGCGGAAGCCGAATTATTTTACTCGAATGCGATTCGCGCAAGCACAAAAAGCACCGATCTCGAATTAATCGCTCTAAGTTATTTGGCAATTGGCAGAATCTATGAATTTCGAGGACAAACCGAATATGCGGTTAAAATCTACGAAAAAGCAATGGAATTTGTCGCCGCCAACCCGGCAAGCCAACCTTACAAACAAGCCGCCGAAGCGCGCGAACGACTGATAAAAGATCAATAAAAAAGTTAGAAAAAGAAAAAAGCGGAAGAGAATTATAATTTTTTTTCCGCTTTTTTCTTATAGATTAATTTGTCGGCTGAATTGATTTTAGACACTTACTGACAATTTTTTGTTATCGGTCTATATTATTCAGAATGTAATTTTATTCTTTTTTATAGAACAACTTCTTACATCAAATTTAAAATAAAAAAGAGACATCAAACAAATGTCTCCAAATAACTAAAAAACATTGGTGCCGACTACAAGATTTGAACTTGTGACCTATCGCGTGTGAAGCGAGCGCTCTACCACTGAGCTAAGTCGGCATTTTTTATTTTTCCGTCTGATTTTAGATTGATGGATCTTCGGCAGTTGCCGGACGGTTTTCAGCCGTGCCTTTCGATGTGCCGAGAGTCGAATCGAAATAAAAATGGCGGTTTCCGGTTTTTTGAACGCCTTCGGCAACTTCCGGGTCGGCGTTAACCGAGTAAAATGCGGGACTTTCGGTTGTATTCATTGTATAAATATAGCCGTTTACGACCGGATTTTCTCCTCTGAATTGCGGGTCTAGGCTGACTGAATCAACCAATTCATCAAACGTCGAAGCAAATTTCCCTTTATGTGCCGAAGCGAATTGCGCCTGCAGCGTCTTAATAGTTTCAAGGGATTTTGATGCCGCCGTTTCGTTTCCGCTGACGATGACCGTACTCCAGGCGTAACCGCCGATGCCGATCAGCAAACCGATAACCGCGATAACGATCATAAGTTCGATCAAGTTAAAACCGCGCTGGTCTCGTAAGTTTCTGCGTAAATTCTTCATATCTTTAATTATATAAGTTCTCCGTTCGTTTGCACGAAACTTTCTGCAAAAATGTTGCAAAATCTTTTATAACATAGGAAAAGGTTAAAAGTGAAAAAGTGCGAAAGTGAAAAAGTTTTTCATAGATTCAATAAATCGAATTGATTAAAAATAAAATCGGCTTGAGCTTTAAATTTTCAAGAAACAATTGAGACAATCAAGAGCAAACTTTTTCGCTTTTCATACTTTTCACTTTTCCACTTTAATAAATTGTGGCATTTAAGGGATGATTTTATGTAGAATAGAGATGGCGTTTTTTTATTGCGCCGGTAATATTTAATAACAATGAGAGATTGGATAACCAGCGAACCCGAAAGTAAAACTCAAACGATTCCGGCAAACAGCGGCATTGAAAAAGTAAAAAGACTGCAAGCGGAGATTGAGCGCGTCATCAAAGGCAAACCGGAAACCGTCAAATTAACGCTCGTCGCTCTGCTCGCCAAAGGTCATTTGTTGATTGAAGATGTTCCGGGAATCGGCAAAACGACGCTCGCCAATGCTTTAGCGCGTGCGCTTGATCTGTCGTTTCAGCGGATTCAGTTTACCTCGGATTTATTGCCGTCGGATGTCATCGGTTTGTCGGTTTACAACCAGAAGAGCGGAAATTTTGAGTGGAAACCCGGCGCGATCTTTGCGAATATCGTTTTGGCGGACGAGATAAACCGCACCACACCGAAAACTCAGTCCGCGCTTTTAGAAGCGATGGCGGAAGAACAGATCACCGTCGAAGGAATTTCCCGACCGCTTCCATTGCCGTTTATGGTCGTCGCCACACAGAATCCGGTCGAACATCACGGAACTTATCCGCTGCCGGAATCACAACTCGACCGTTTTATGATGCGCCTGCACATCGGTTATCCGAGCAAACAATTCGAACTTCAAATCCTGCACGACCGCGAAACGACGAACCCGCTCGAATTCGTGCGTCCGGTAATGTCGGAAGATGACGTTTTGGAACTGCAAAGGCAGGTTTCAGAAGTAAAAGTTGATGAAAGTTTGATTGATTATCTGCTGACAATTGTTGAACAAACCCGCAACACGGACGCACTCGAACTCGGCATTAGTCCGCGCGGAACGCTCGCGCTTTTTCGTTCGTCGCAAGCACTCGCATTGATCGAAGGACGTGATTTCTGCATCGCCGATGACATAAAAAGATTAGTCATTCCGTGTTTCGCTCACCGCGTCATCGTCAATACGCGCGGCTCGAATGCAACGCGCCGCACACGCGAAGCCGAGCGAATTTTGCGCGAAATTCTGACCAAAGTTTCAGTTCCGGTTTAAATTTTTAATTATCAATTCTGGTTTCTAATGTATTCTGTAAATTTTGCGGTAGATTCGATAACAAATTATATCCCGTTTTTTGCTCAATCGAACGCACCGTTGTTTTATATTTTCGCCAGTCGTTTTTAGCAATTCCTTTTATATTCGGAATGTCAACCGCGTAAACGTGAGTTGAATTATTTATCGCCGAAATGCCCGCGCCGCTTTGAATGGCGACGGCGACTTTCCAGACATTCGTCGGCACGGTTACTTTTTTCTTCAATTTTTTCCCGTCGCCGTAAACGCCGGAAATTATATAAAGATCAACGTCTCCGCGCTGAACCAGTTTCCGCGAAAACTCTTCAAAATCGCGCCACACATTGCGATTCAAATCGCCCGTCTGCGGAATCATATTCGTCATCAAAAAAGTTTCGCTGTTCATTTCGTCGCTGAATGAACGATCCGCGCTCGGACAGATATGTCCGCGATCAAAACCGCTGCCCGTGTAATCGGTCGGTTTTACGATATTCCAACTTTTCGGCAGACGCGCGTCGGGACGAAAATCATTTTGTCTATCTGCATCGCCGAAATCCGCTTTCGTGATGCGCCACGAAACCCAGTTAGGCGTTCCTTTTGAATTGTTGTAAGAAAGTGCGAACGCCTCGTTTATCATTAAATAATTATTTTGATCGCGCGTGTCTATTTCCGCATCGCTCGGATTTCCCAACGCGAGATAAACCTCTCGCGCCTGCTCGATGGTTGAAACGGGCGGCGGCGGCGCAGAGGGCGGATTGTTTGGCGCGGGCTGTTCGGTCGCCGTGTCCGGTTTATTGAAATAATTGTAAATTCCCTTTCCGGCAGCCCAGCAGAAAAACGCAATCGCCCCGATGATGACCAGAGCGATGACCGCGCTTGTTTTAACTTTTTCGTTCATAATTTAACGCCGCGCAATTTTTTGGGAAATATTAATTCGATTCCTTTTTATTGAGTGTTTCCTTATACAGTTCATCGCCCTGTTCGCTGACTTTTCTGGCTTCATCCATTTTCGCCTGAAAACTTTTTTCCTTTTCGAGAAAATTTTGCCGCGCCGCTTCGATGGCTTCTTTGTTTCCCGAACCGAAACTGTCGCGCATCACACGCGCCGCTTCGTGCAGAAATTTGAACGCCTCGACTTGTTTGTCAAGACTTTCCTCTTTCAGCGCGAGATAATCTTTGAATTCCTGATTTATCTGCAAATTCTGCGCTTCTTCGATTTTTGAACGCGCACTGTCGGCGAAAATAAAACCGTCATTGATCGTGTAAACCAGATCGTTGGAAACTTCCCTGACCTTCGGCAAATCCTGATTTTTCGTCGCCGTTTTCAATTCTTCGAGCTTTTCGCGGTTTTCCGTATATAAAATCTTGATGCGCTTGAGTTCGTCGTTCCCTTCCGAAATCAATCCGACGGCTTTGTCGCGGTCGGAAGTAAAATCGAAAAAACCCGAATCATCGCCGCTATTTTCACCCGCGTCTTTATTGCAAGAAAAACCGCACAGCAAAACTACGAGCAGAAAAGTCAGAAATTTTGATCTACGAAGTTTCATCAAAGTTTTAATTATAATTTTTTTCACCACAGAGTTCACAGAGAACACAGAGAAAGTTAATGTAATTAAATCAATTGGTTAAAATTCCTACGAAATCAATTTGAAATTACCGTTATATTTCCGCCGCCAGATAAAACCGTCGAGAATGTAATGCGTCAATTGCGGAACGGCGAGAAGCGGCACGAGATACATCTTTAAATTTTCCAAATCCCAATTTGCACCGAACATCCAGTTTTTCTCGTGCCAGATTCCGCGATTCCAGACCAGTTCTTCGACATAAGCAAACGCCCACAAAGTCGCCAGAAAAACTATCCAATTGCTCGAAAGCGATTTGTAAATTTTGCCGCCCGCATCGCGCCGCGATCTTGCATAAAAGTAAATTAATGCGAAATACGGAACGCCGTGAATTATCACATTCGTAACAGTAAAAGCGTAATCTGAATTGAGCGCGACAATTCCAACATACCAACAAATTGCGGTTGTTAAAACGATTATGTCTTTGCCGATATTCAAAAATCCTTTCGCAAAATAAAAGTAAGCCGATTTCGCAAAATAAGCCGCGAGCGCGAGAACGTAAAGCGGAAATAAAACGCGCTCGACCAAAACCGGAAGCGCGAAAAAATCGCCTTCGACAAACCAGTTAAAACGCCGCCCGTTCAGATTCGTCATCCAAAACGCCAACGGGTAAACCGTCGCCAGATAAACCGCCGCCGCATCTATAAACCACGTCCAATCTTTTTTCTCACTAAGTTTCGCCCGATAAAGCGCAACCCAACCGTATTGCTGACGCACAAAATGAAAAACCGCGACCAACGCCAACACGCGCCAAAACACGAGTTTGCCCTGCGAATAAACAGCAACGCCCGCCAAATAAGCGAAAAGCGGCACGAGCGTGTAAAGCCAAAAACGCTCTTTAAATTCTTCTTTGTCAAAATAAACGCGAAAAGAAGTTGACCAGACGTGCGCCACATCAATCAACAAAACCGCCGAAATCCAAACCCAATCCGGCGAATCGGCGTTTAAAATTCCGAGCTGCCAACCGACCGCCAAAAGCAAAAGCGAAACAATCGCACTGCCGAGAAAAACGCTCAAATCCACGGAACGCGAAAAAAGCCAGTATTTATTTTGTGCGGCGGTTTCTCTCAAATTCATCTGTAATTGGGCTTGAAACAGAAATTTATAACAAATAATTATCGTAACAAACCCGAAATTTTAATCAAAATTTGCGGGAAATATAAATAAAACGAAAGATTTTGCATTAAAAAATACGGGGGCGAGCGTTCGATTTGATTCCAAAAAGTGAAATTTATGAGAGAAAGATTCTGACGAGCGCGATTATAAAAATTACACTTAGGATTATCAGCGAACCGATTATTTGATTACGGGAAAATTTCATTTATTCAAAAACTAATTTTATTCAGGTTTGGTTGATTCTTCTTCATAGTATAAATACCAATTTTCATTTAGTTTCTTATATCCTTGTTCTCCAGAATCCAATGACTTTCTTAAACTCCAGGAAATCGGTTTTTTTGCGAATATGTAACTTTTTTCTGAATATTTACCGATTCCGTCAGCATCAGGTTCTGATAAATCGTATGTTTAATACATTTTGATTAAATCGACATTGTTTCTACTTATGCGTTTAATATTTAACTTTTTGAGAAGCCTTAAATAATCTTCATTTTGTGTTTTAGAAAGCAGCTTTTCATTATTAAGAGATGAATTAGAATATATATCTACCGGAAAAACTTTTGAATCCGAATTTAGATTAATAACTGAACTAATTTGTTTATCTTCTTCGAACATCTGAACCAGTTTGTTAAAGTCAGATTGATTATCTAGCAAATGTTTATTCATCTGTTTATCCGTATAATGTGGTGAAATGAAATTATAACCGATGAGTAAAATTGCGATTCCCGTTACGAACAAAATTCTAGTTTTCATCTTCATAATAATTTAATAACTCTTCGTCAAATCAATTCCCGTGTAATAATGCTTCAAAATATCGTCGTATTTCAAGCCCATTTTCGCCAGACCGTATGCGCCGTATTGACACATTCCAACGCCGTGTCCCCAGCCGCGTCCCGTGAAACTTATCGAACTTACGCGACCGTCCGCGCCGTAGCGTTTGTTCATTACGAAAAGTTGTTCGTTCAGACGAAGTGCCGAACGGATTTTTCCGCCTTTTAAATGCTGTGTGCCGTTTGTCGTGATGATTTCGAGATCGGTTGCGCGGCGCGAATAACCTTTGGCGGCGATGTTTACATCAATGAGCGTGCCGAGTCCGCGAACGTAGCGCGAAAGACGCGAGCGGACGGCGGAAGCGGAAAGCGTCATATTCCACATCGTAAACGATGACATTTTTTCGGCGACGGTCGGCTGATCGGTCGGTTGGATTTCGAGATAAATTACCGCGCCGGTCGCGTCGGTTTGATAGCTGACTTTTTCGCCGCCGACGAGCGCGGTTTCCGTTACTGGATAAAACGTATCGCCGAATTCGCGGAACAGAAAAACGTCCGGTCGCACGGCGATTTCGCGTTTCGTTTTGCCGGATTTTAAGATCAATTTTCCGTCTTCGGTCGGTTCAGCCGTTCCGCTTTGCAAATTCGGCATCCATTTTTTCTTTTCGTAAATTTGGCGAATGAGTTTAAGCATTTTGGCGCGTGAGAAACGGCTGTTCGGGCGTAATGTCAAATCGGGATAAACATTAAAATAACCGTCGCGCATTAAAATTGCGATGTCGGCGCGCGCGTTTTTCGGAACTTCCGAAGCATCGTCAAATGAAAGTTGATAATTAACGTCGGAATTCGACAAGAGCGTGTCGGCGTATTGGTCGGGATAAATAAACGACGTGAGAATTTTTGCGAGTTCCGGCGGTTTTGACGAATCCTGCGTAATGTTCGGAAACGGTTTGCCGAATTTTACGGCAAGTTGATTGATCCAATTCGATAATTCCGAAGCCGTCGGCGCGTCCTCGAAAAAATCATCGTCAACTTTTGCCGTTCGCATTTGAAAACCGTTGACGGCGAGAAGCGACAGCAGACGCACGAGTTCGACGTTTTCGCCGACGCGCAGTTTCGCCGCCGGACGCTGCGTTTTTATCGTGAAAGGCTCGAAATGTTTGTGACCTTCGAGCGAACATTCCACGCCGCGCAAATACGGTTCGTCGAACTCGAAAATGTTGCCCGAATTTTCCGTTCGACCGCCGCACGTCGAAGTGTAAAGCGCGTTGATCGGTTTGCCTTGATAAGTTGCGACGATTCCGGCGGTCGAACGCACGGCTTGCGTCGCCATCGAAGTTTCCGCCGAAACTCCGCCGTAAACCTGCGAACGAACCGTCGGTAAAAGATCGAAACCTTGTTTGGCAAAACCGTTGATGTTTGCCACGGCATAAGTCCGCGCCGCGACCGCCTGCGCTTTTTGCGCTTCGATCTGCGGCAGCGAAAGTTCCTTCGGCACGACTCCGAGCAGATAATCTTCAAGCGGCACGACGTTGACAATCGTCAATGCGCCGCCCGAATTTACGAAAACTTCGATCTTCCCGCGATACTCTTTCCCGTTTAATTTGACGGGAATCGCGCGTTCGTTAAACGAACCGAAAGCGACGGGTTTTAACGATGAAAACTTCGCTTCACTGCTCGTGCCGTTGACTATCACCTCGCGCAGATTCGGCAAAACCGCGTCCGTATTCGTCGGCTGAGACGAAGCCGTATTTTTAACATTATTCGCATTATCGCGCCCGCCGCCGAGACTTCGCACCTGCGATTTCGAATTTTTGGCGATTTGCTTTGAAAGTTCGACCGCATCGCCGGAAACGATTGTTTTATTTTCCGAAACAATCGCCACGTCGGTAATTCCCTTTTCTTCGAGTTTCGTTTTAAAGTCTTCCGCTTGTTCGACGGCTTCGATTTCTGCGCCGATTTTTATCTGCCACGAATTCGATTTGCCGTCGAATAAAACGAGCGTGTTCTCGCCCGTCGTCGCGCGAATGTCGTTGGCGATTTCCAAAGCCTGTTCGCGCGTTTCGAGATTCGTAATTTCCAAATTATAAATCTCGATTACGTCGGGACGATAAGCCCGCGCCGACACCGCAACGCGATTCGATGCGAGAAATTTATTCGGCTCGTCGGGCGAAACTGCGACGAGTTGCGAATCCGTCGTCGTGATTACAGCCGAACGCGCATTCGTCGCCAAACCGATTCTGATAAACGGTTCGTTTCCCAAGTAAAAATAATTATTTTCAAAAGCGGAAACGTTTGAAACCAAAAACGCAAAAGTTATAAGGGCAAAGATAAAACGAAAAATCATAACAAAAAATATAATTCCTTTTTTAATTTTGAAATACAGCAGAAGAACAAAGAGAGAGTTTGCAAAAAATCAACATTATTTTAGCATAAATTCTCTCCGGTTAAACATAACATTTTCTCCGTGAATTTATGGCGAACGGAATCTGCTTCTTTCGTAAAGGTCGTTGTGATGCAGACTAAACCGGAATTGTTTGAGTTTACGCTTTCATATTCCGAGTTTATAATTTTCAAATCCAAACTGAAAAAATTGAGCAATTTAAAACTTAATTTTCAGATTTTTGCGCGACAATTTCAGTATAAACCTTTAGAATTTGTTGATTTTTTTTCAAATAAAAAGCCGCTTTTTGTTGATTGCCGCTTTTTGAACAAAGTTTTGAAAGATAATCTGCAATTTCATATTGGCTTTTAAGACTTTCCAAATTAACTTTGTCAGTTTGATAAGTCTCCGTAAAAAGTTCGAGTGATTTTTCCGCGCTCTTTACAGCTTCATTAATTTTATCCAAAGATTCATAAATTTTGGCTTCGGTAAGCATCAGATCAGCAAAATCCGATTTCGCTTCGAGATTCCGCAAATCTTCATCAACCGCTTTCTTGAATAGTTCGCGCCCTTTTTGCAGACTCGCTTCGTCGAGATTGCCGTTTTTTGCCGATGTTTCCGCAAAATTTATTAAAGTCACGGCAAAACGACGGCGGTTCGAGATATTTTGAAGATTTTCTAGATAAAGTTTTTCGCCCATTTCCATTGATCTTTTATGAAACGGCAGCGCATCGCGGTAAAATATTTCAGCATTTTTACCTTTTTTCAAAGCCTCGTCGCCCGACCAAATTTTTGCCGTTCCCGCGCGTTGATGAAGTTTGACAAGAATTTGCAAAAGTTCTTCATTCGCCGAATTTCCCGGCAGAAGTTTTTCGGCAATTTCGATAGCTTTAGAATATTCTGCAAATTTTTCATCAAGGTTCGTGTTTGAATCTCCTTTCCGGCTCAAAAGTTGAAGTTTCTGAATTTGAAAATCTATGTTCGACAATTCTGCGCCGATTAACTCGTCCGATATTTTTTGCGATTTTTCAAGAAGTTCGTCACGTTCTTCAGACGGTTTCCCGTTTCGCATATAAGTAGCAAAGAGTGCTTCATAAACTCTTACAAGATCAGATTTTGCCTGTAAATTTTCCGGTTCTTTCGCCGTTACATTTTCCAAAAGCGCGGCGGCTTTTCGATAACTTGCTTCCGCGCTCGCCGTGTCGCCGAGATTCGCTTCGTATTGTTTGCCCTGCACATCGCCGAGTTTCAGATATGCGGCGGCAAGTTCGCGTCCGAGTTCGGTGTTGTTCTCCGCATCTTTTGTAAGATTATCGAGATATTTGAGAGCGTCGGATACAAGCATTTCGCGCGTTGCGGTCGCGCCCGGAAGTTCGGCGATTGCGTCGTGATATTTAAAAATCACATTATTGGCGAGTTCGCGGACTTCTCTGAAACGCCGTTCGGCGCGAAGTTCCGCCGCACGCGCTTCGTTTGCCTGCCAGACGGAAATTACAATTCCGGTAAGTAAACTGACGACAATCAGAAGTCCTGCAATGACAGGCATTTTATTGCGTTTGTAAAATTTCGACGCGCGATAGCCGAGCGTCAAAGGTCGCGCCGAAACCGGCAAACCGACGAGATAACGGCGTAAGTCTTCGGAAAATTCCTGCACCGACGAGTAACGGTTTTCGGTTTTTTTCCGCAAAGTTTTCAGAATAATATTGTCCAGATCGCCCGATAACGATTTCGGATTTCGGATTTTGGATTTTGGATTCGATTTTGATTTTTCAACTTTTAATTTTGAATTTTGAACTGCCGAAGGTTTCGACGGGGCATTTTCGAGGATCGCTTTGTGGAGTTCGATCTGACTTGTCACTTCGACTTTATAAGGTTTTTCGCCCGTCAGAATTTCGTATAAAATTACGCCGAGACTATAAATATCGCTCGATGTTCCGATGCGTCCGCCGAGAATCTGTTCGGGCGAAGCGTAAGCCGGAGTCATCATTCCAAACTGCGTCGCCGTTCCAATGACATCAGCATTTTCCGGCGTTAATATTTTCCCGATTCCGAAATCGAGAAGTTTCGGCGTTCCGTCTTTGCAGACGAGAATGTTTTTCGGCTTTAAATCGCGGTGAACGACGAGATTTTGATGAGCATAACCGACCGCATCGCAGACTTTTCGGAACAATTCTATCTTGTCTTTGACCGAACAATCGTTTTTCCGGCAGTAATCGTCAATAAATTCGCCTTCGACAAATTCCATCGCGTAAAAAGGCAAATCGTCGTCCGTCATTCCGCCGTCGAGAAAACGCGCGATGTTCGGATGTTCGAGCGACGCTAAAATCTGCTGCTCGTGCCGAAAACGCGAAAGAATCGCGTCCGTGTCCATTCCGCGCTTGATAATTTTAAGCGCGACGTGCTGCGTGAAATTTTTCGTTTTCCGAACCGCTTCGTAAACCGCGCCCATTCCGCCGCGCCCGATCTCGCGGACAATTTTGTAATCGCCGATCTGTTCGGGAATTTTTTGAGAATCGCCGTTCGTATAAAGTTGAAAAGCATTTTTTTCTAAAATATCGCTTTCCGAATCGTCATCGGCAAACGCGAGCATTTTCTCGACTTCAAGACGCATTTCCGTGTCTTCGCACGTTGAAGAAACAAAATCACCGCGTTCGGCGGACGGCATTTCCAATGCGCGATTGAAAATGCTTTTTATTTTTTGATATTTTTCGGGATTTAATTCAGCCTTTTTCATTCCGCCTTCATACGTGATTTCAGCCACGCTTTCGCCATTCGCCATTCGCGTTTGACGGTTGATTCCGAAACTTTTAGAACTTCTGCCGTTTCGACGATCGTCAAGCCGCCGAAAAACCTCAGTTCGACGATTCTGGCTTGCTGTTCGTCCAGTTCGCTCAGTTTTTTCAACGCTTCATCGAGTTCGACGAGATCAAAATCTCTCTGCTTTGTAAAACTCACCGCATCATCGAGTTCGACGCGCGTCATTGTGCCGAAACGCTTTTGAGCATTGCGTTTAACGGCGTAATTAACGAGAATTCGCCGCATCATTTCCGAAGCGATCGAGAAAAAATGCGCGCGGTTTCGCCAGTCAACTTCGTTTTGTTCGAGCAGACGCATATACGCTTCGTGAACGAGCGCGGTCGCCTGCAATGTGTGATCGTCGCGTTCGTCTTGGAGTTGACTCGCCGCCACGCGGCGCAGTTCGTTGTAAACGACCGGCAAAAGTTCGTCCAAAGCCGTGCGGTCGCCTGCCTGCGCTTTGTTCAATAATTGTGTGATTTCGATTTTGCCGGACATCTTTCGATCTTGAATTTCGGTTTTTCGATCAACCCGAAAAACGCGAAGCCGTGTTTTACGATAAAGCGAAATTTTGTTTTGTTGTTTTTAGTTTCTTTCTAGAATAAACATCTCGAATTATAGCCCAAAAACCTCAAAACTCCAAAAAAATTAAGAGTTTAAGAATTTTTCTGACCCGGTTTTTACGCATATTTTGCGATTTGATTAGAGAATAAATTTATCGGCTCTTGTAACCGATTTTAATTTTTCGACACCAGTTAATAGAGAGGTTCTAAAAAAAGATTAAAAATATGAGATTAATAAACAAATTTTCGATAACTGTAAGTATTGTTTTCGTGTTACTTGCCGCAAATTTTGCGGTTTTTGCCGACACGCCGATCTGGTCTTTTGACGGCGCGAAATGGTATTCGCTGACCGAATCCGGCAATTTGATGGTCGGCACGAAAACCGGCGGCGTGGCGATGCTCGACGGCGCAAGCGGAAAAGAAGTTTGGACGCGCAACGATCTCGGCAAAATTGACGAAGCCGAATTTACCGAACTCGAAGGAACGCCGCTCGTTTTAATTTCCGATAATTCCGGTTGGATGCAAAGAAAAACTAAATTGACGGCGATTGATTCTTTAACGGGCGCGACGGTTTGGCAGACGGAGAAAATGATCGGTTTTACGGTCAATGTTTCGCCGGTTTTCGATAAAGATATGCTCATTTTTTTGACGATCAGAGATAATCGTCAGAATAAAGACAAACCCGACATTTTCGCTCTAAAAATGTCCACGGGCGAACTTTTGTGGCAGACGGAATATCCCGAAAAAGTTGATCTTTACGGCGTTGAAAAGAAAAAGAACGGCGGCGCGAAAGCGATGTTTTTGGGTTCGGGCGGCGGACGTTCGGACAGATTTAATCTCGACGGCGAAAATCCGCCGATCTTTGACGGCGATTCGATGTATATGACCTACGCCGGACTTCATCGCTACAATCTCGCCGACGGGAAACTGGTCTGGAAAAACGTCTATGACGTAACCGACGGAAGTCTGAAAAACACGAACGGTCAGGCAATCGTGGACGGCGATATGATCTACACATCGGCAAACGGAATAATTCGCGGAATTGATAAAAACAGCGGCGCGGTCAAATGGACGACGAAGGATTTCGGCAAGGGCGGAATCGCCGAAATGCAGCTGCGCGACGGCGTTCTTTACGGGCGAATGGGCGGACAATTTTTCAGCGCGAAAAAAGGCGAATGGCTCGAAAAAGGTCCGGTCGGCGTAGTCGCTTTAAATGCTTCAAACGGCAACACGAATTGGCTTTACAAAGATGCCGACGAATCAATCACGAATATGATGATCTTGCCGGACGATAATATTCTGCTCGTTGCCGACAAGAAAAATCTCATCGGACTTGATCTTTCAAGCACGGGAAAAGCGAAAGAAGCGTATAAAATAAAACTGAAATTCAAACGCAGTCTCGGCGCGGCGGATGTCGGCGGAAAAGCGGCGGCGATCGCGTTCGGCGGAATCGGCGGCGCGTTCAAAAAAGGCGCGAAACGAACGGACAATCCGGTTTCCCTCGTTCGACAGGAAAACGGCACGGTCGTCATTCGCGGCAAACAGCATCTCGTCGCGTTCGATCCGAAAACAAAAAATATCGCGTGGTCAACAAAATACGGCGCGCCCGGAATCAGCGGTTGGGAATCAATCGTGATGACGGCGATCACCGTCACCGCCGCCGCGCTTTCACAGGCGAACGAAGCGAATCAGTTTCAGCGCGGAAATTACAACAACGCTTACCGCGAAAACGATAATTTCCTGAATTTAATGACGAGTTACCAGCAATTTATGGGCAAAAAATATTCGTCATCGAAACAAGCCGGAAACATTTATTATGTTCTGACAAAGATCAAAGGCGACGACGATTCGGGTTCGGGACTTGTCGGCGTAAATATGCTGACGGGCGAAGGCGAACGGCAGATAATTTTCAACGACAAATCGCCGGATTACGAAGTTGACGAACTCGACGGGCGTTTGTTCAATATGAACAAAGGAAAATTGTCGGCGTTTTCTATATTTGAAAAACCTGAAAACCGCGACAACGATGACAAAGATGATGACGGCGACAAATAATCTTTGAAACTTTTCTCCTTGTGTTGTTTGGCGGGTTTCAAACTCATCTTGGAACCCGTTTTTTAAAATACTAAAAAAGAATGAGAAAACTGCAAGTTTTATTAATCATTTTGACTCTTTCGATTGCCGCTTTCGGGCAAACGCAATCTTCATCAGACAAATCTTATAAGAAAATTAACAAAGAAATTGAGGATTATACCAAAGCAATCGAACTAAACCCGAATGATCCGAAGCTTTATATAAAACGTGGAACTGCTTACTACGTGCGAGTCAGATACGACAAAGCGTTAAATGATTTTAACAAAGCTGTGGAACTTGCTCCTGATTCTGCAAATGTCTATGTCGAACGCGGCGGATTTTATTCTCTAATCAATAAAAACGATCTGGCGATTGCCGATTATACAAAAGCGATCGAACTTGATCCGAAAAATATCGAAGCATTTGAAGAGCGCGGATTTGCTTATAAAAGAACGAAAAATTATGAAAAAGCAGTTGCCGATTTTACCGAAACAATCAAACTCGAACCGGAAAACAGACTTCATTATATAAATCGCGGCGTAATGTATGAAAAAACCGGAAAACTCGTTGATGCTTTGAATGATTATTCGAGTGCTGTTGCTTACGATCAGAGCATCGGACTTAAAAAATCACACGCGGTATATTATCGCCGCGGACTTATCAATATAACACTTGAAGAATACAAAGCCGCTCTGGAAGATTTCAATCGTGCGATAAAGATAAATCCGGTCAAAAATAAAATTTATTTCCAACGCCGTGCTGAAGTTTTCTGTAAGTTGGGCGAAAAGGAAAAAGCTGAAATTGATGAAAAAATGGTAATAGAACTCGGCGGCAAAATTACAAAATCCTGCAAATAATTATTTAAAAATGGAGAAAGCTAAAATGAATAAAACAATTAAACTTGCAATTTTTACTTTAATTTTAGTTTTTTGCGCTTCTGCATTCGGTCAAAGCCTAGAACTCAAAAAATTTGAATTTATGAAAGGCGAATTCAGAAGTCGCGGCGGCGATAAAGACGTACTGAAAGGCGCATTTTCCAAAGACGGCAAAGAATTTAGCTGGATTGAAAAAGAACCGAATAACGACGAATTCGGATTTATAACTTATGACGAAGCGACGAAATCTTATCGTTTGAAAGAAATGGTCTATCGGCGCGTTGAACCTATTTATTACAAAGGAACCGAAACGAGCGAAGGATTTCATTTTTACGAACTGACCGCATCCGACGGCGTTCTCAAAGAAGACGGTGAACAAGTTTTGATTCGCCGACTCGAACCGGACTTTTTCAATATCGAACATTTTCGCAGCTATGTCGATAATATCGGACAAAAACAATGGATTCCGAGCGAATATTACAGTAAGAATTTAAGCGTCGAACAACTCGACAGACAAATTAGAAAAGGAATCGGCGAATTAGATTTTCTTGTCGGCAAATTTACCGAAGACGGTGGCAAAGGTCAATTCAACGGTAGAATTTCAGACGACGGCAAAGAATTGATCCTTACATTTACATCGCCTGAAAAACAATCCGATGTCCGCATCACATACGATTTTCATTGGGATGAATTTTATTTTAACGGAACTGAAAAATTAAAAGGCGGTTCGAAAAGTAAAATTAAACGCGCAGGACGCATCGGCGTTCTCCGTTCGGGTGAAATTGATGAGGAAAGGTATATAGATTTTAATGCCCGTATTAACGGTAACATGACGAGAATCACTTTTAACTCATCGGCTAAAAACAAGGTTTCAATCGAATCTATGACATATTCGGAAGAACCGTCCAAAGAAATTATTTTTTATTCCAGAGCAAAATAAACTTTATAAATCAATATGAAAAAAATAAGCAGACTTGCAATTTTTACTTTAATTTTAACGCTGACAGCAAGTGGTATCTTTGCACAGCATTGTCCTTTTGACGGTTCATCTTTGATCGTCGTTCATTTGACCGACGACGCAAATCAGCCGATTTTGTCGCCCGGAAATCTGACTTTGAAGGAAATAGAAAATCCGCGAGCCGATACTTGTTCTTATGCGGAAGGACTTTTGACAAAACCTTTCTGGTCGTTGGACGCGGCGTTAAAAGGCGAAAACTCTTATTACAGTTACTACGAAAATTGGCAGACAAGATACTGCGAAGGCTGCACATTTTTGGGCGAAGGCTTTTATGCCGTCAGACTAAATCAGGCTGAAACCAGTTGTATGATGAAAGATTCCGCAGGTGATTTTTCGTATCAAAAGCGTAAATTTGAAATAAATTACGGAGACGGAAATAAAACTTGGAAGGCAAAAGTTCCGGCGAACAGCATTTACAGTTTATGCACGGGCGTTGGAAAATGGTCGAGAATCGTTCCGGTCAAAATAATCGCCAAGTAAAATTTTCGGCACGGTTTATTTGGAAAATAATAGGAAATCAAAACTATGAAATCAGTATTTAACTTCGCAATTTTCACTACAATTTTAATTTTTTCGGCGCACATCGCATTCGCGCAAACGCCGACGACGCTTGAAGGTTGGTATAAACTCGGTTATGAACAGATCGGCAAAAAGCAGTATGACGCGGCGGTGAAGTCTTTTACCGAATGTATCAAATTAAACGCCAAAGCCGACGGATGTTTTCGCGGGCGGGCGACGGCGCAGCTTTTGGTGAAAAACAACGAGCAGGCGCAAGTTGATGCCGAACAGGCGTTGGCGTTAAATCCGAAAGACGATATTTCATATACCGTTCGCGGCGATGTTTACAAGCGTTTAGGCAAATATCAGCAGTCGGTTGCCGATTATTCGTCGGCGATCGGTCTAAAGCCGAGCGCGATTCTTTATTTTGCGCGCGGCGGTTCTTACAGCAATTTGAATAATCATCAGGCGGCGATTGACGATTTTACGAAGGCGATTTCGTTGAATCCCGAATTTTACGCCGCTTATGGAAATCGCGGAAGTGCTTATTTCAGTTTGGGTAAATACGAGTCGGCGATTGCCGATTTCACGAAATTGATTCAATCCGATCCTTCAAACGCCGCCAAAACTTATGTCGAAAGAGGTCGCGCCTACGACAAACTCAACAAAGATCAGGAAGCGATCAACGATTATACAAAGGCAATTTCGCTCGATCCGAAATACGATTGGGCATTTAACAATCGCGGCGTTGTTTACGAAAAGTCGAATAAATACGAACAGGCAATTGCCGATTATTCAAAAGCCATCGAACTCGATCCGAAAACGGCGATGTTTTACCGCAATCGCGGAAATGCTTTTTATGAGCAGAAAAAATACGATCAGGCAATCGCCGATCTGAAAAAAGCGGTCGAAATTGACCCGAAATTTGCGTGGGCGTATAACAATCTCGGAAACGTCTATTCGGCGCAGAAAAAATACGCGGAAGCGACTGCAAGTTTTTCAAAAGCTATTGAACTCAGTCCGAAATACGCCGTCGCTTTTTATAATCTCGGACTTATCAGCAGAGACCAGAAAAATTATGAAAAAGCGGTCGGGCAATTTTCAAAAGCGATCGAATTCGATGACAAATATCTCAACGCTTACAAAGAACGCGGCGATGCTTTAACGAATCTCAAGAAACTTGACGAAGCATTAAAAGATTATCAAAAACTCGTCGAACTCGAACCGAAAAACGCCGACCGATACGTTGATCGCGGCGCGGCTTACGAACGTCTGAAAAACCCGCAAAAGTCTTTTGAAGATTACAAAAAAGCCATCGAATTAAATCCGAAACATCACATCGCCTATTTTAATCTGGCTAGTTATTATTTCAACGAAAAAACCGATTATGCACAAGCCGTCGCAAATCTCGACAAATCGCTCGAATACAATCCAGAATACGGAAATTCCTACCGCGCGCGTTCGATAATTTACTGCAAACAAGGAAAAACCGCGCTTGCTACCGCAGACGAGAAAAAATCGGAAGAATTCGGCGTAACAATCACGAAACCGTGCGCGTCGAAAACAGCGTCCGCAACCGTCCCAACAACCGAAACGGCGAAAAAGACGGATGAAAGTTTTGAAAGAACAAAAGGTTTTGATAACGCAAAAAAAGAAGTGACGGCGAAAAATTACGCGGCGGCTTTTGAAATGACCGATAAACTTTTGGACGACGCGCAAATTATCGGAGTTACAAGAGGAATTCGCGGTTTGGAAATCGCCAGACTTCTGACGGAAGCAAAGCAGTATGAATCAGCATTGAAATTGCTTGGAAAGATTCCGACCATTGAAGGAATTAATGAAAACACGCAAACAAATGTCTATTATCTCGCCGGAAACATTTATTTCATTGACAAAAAATATGTCAAGGCTATCGAATTCTACGATAAAATTCCGAATAATCTCGATGCGCGGCGCAACAAAATAAAAGTTCTCCACCAGCAAAACAAGCACAAAGAAGCCGCCGAAACCGTCGCTTCGACGCTCGAACTTTTGGGACAAAATTTCTACGCGGCGAAGACGAACTACGACAAACAAATGTGGTTCGACGCGACAAACAGTTTTATGAAAGATTCCTGGGGATTAGCGAATCAATACGCGCAAAAACCGGAAAGTAAAAATCACGCGCTGACAATTTACAAAGCGATGTTTAAGATAGTTCCGGCGGAATCGCCCGACGGGAAAAAGTTAGGCGCAACTATCAAGGAGATCGAAAACAAATAAACCTTTGAAAAATTGAATTATTCTCACTTAAACCGGCAAATAAAGAACTTTTCAAAGCTGCCGGTTTTTGCTTGCTTTAATTTGCTAAAATCTTTAACATTTAAGAGAACCGAAATGGGATAAGTTCATAACTGTTTCGTGATTTGTCCGGCAAATAGCATCGAGAGCAAAGCAAATGAAATTTAATAATATGTTGAAGATCGTCAGCTACATATCACTTTTATTTATTCTCAGCGCGGCGATAACTGCCGCGCCTGTTACATATACGGGCGTTAATCTGGCAGGCGCGGATTTCGGCGAGAATAATCTGCCGGGAACGTATAATGTTCATTATACTTATCCGACACACAGCGAAGTTGATTATTTCGTCGGCAAAGGAATGAACACATTTCGCCTGCCGTTTCGCTGGGAAAGATTGCAGCAAAGTCAAAATGCGGCATTCAATTCGGCGGAACTTGCGCGGCTCGACGATATTGTAAATTATGCGACGGGAAAAGGCGCGTATGTCGTGCTTGATCCGCATAATTACGCGCGATATTACGGAACTGTCATCGGTCAGGGAAATGTTCCGGCGAGCGCGTTTGCCGATTTTTGGACGCGGCTTGCCAATCGTTATAAAACCAACAACCGCGTGATTTTCGGTCTGATGAACGAACCGCACGATATGACGACGGAATTGTGGCGCGACGATGCCAATGTTGCGATCAGCGCGATTCGTGCGACGGGCGCGACAAATTTGATTTTGGTTCCGGGCAACGGTTACACGGGCGCGGCTAGTTGGCTTTTGAATTGGTATGGCACGCCCAACGGCACCGTGATGCTTTCGATTACCGATCCGCTGAATAATTTCGCGTTCGACGTTCACCAATATCTCGACACCGATTCGTCCGGCACATCCGAAAACTGCATAAGTTCGACTATCGGTTCACAGCGTCTCAATGCTTTTACAAATTGGCTGCGGACAAATAACAGACGCGGTTTTCTGGGCGAATTCGCGGGCGGAAGAAACACGACTTGCTATGCGGCACTCGGAAATATGCTGGATTATATGGATGCCAATAATGATGTCTGGCTCGGCTGGACATATTGGGCAGCCGGACCTTGGTGGAGCGAATATATTTTCACGCTCGAACCGACAAACTGCCCGAACTGCACCGACCGACCGCAATTAGCGGTTCTCGCGCCGCATTTTGCGCCACAAACTTCATTGCGCCGAACTTTCGATTTTGACGGCGACGGGAAAGCCGACATTTCCGTTTTCCGACCGTCAAACGGCGCGTGGTATATCAGCGGTTCACAAAATGGATTTTCCGGGTTGCAGTTCGGACAAAACAGCGACAGAATCGTTCCCTCAGATTTCGACGGCGACGGGAAAGCCGACATCGCCGTTTTCAGAGACGGTTTTTGGTATTATCTCAAATCTTCAAACAATTCATTCGTCGGCTTGCAGTTCGGGCAAAACGGCGACATTCCGATTCCGGCAGATTTCGACGGCGACGGGAAATCGGATATTACTGTTTTTCGTCCTTCAAACGGCGCGTGGTATCGTCTAAATTCGTCAAACGGTTCGTTCTTCGGAACGATTTTCGGACAAAGCGGTGATCAACCTTTAATTGCTGATTTCGACGGCGACGGTAAATCTGATATTGCAGTATTTCGTCCTTCAACAAACGGAACATTCTATTCGCTCGATTCTTCAAACGGTGCGTTTCGAGGCGTAGCATTCGGATTAGGAACAGATATTCCGACGCTTGGAGACTTCGACGGTGACGGCAAGACCGATGTGGCAGTTTTCCGCTCGTCAAACGGCGCGTGGTATCGTCTCAATTCTTCGAATGGCTCATTTTTCGGTACATTATTCGGGCAAAATGGAGATATTCCGGTTCAGGCGGATTATGACGGCGACGGCAAAGCCGACATTGCTGTTTTTCGCCCGTCATATGGTGCGTGGTATTATTTGCAGTCCACAAACGGCGGATTCGTCGGACAAATTTTCGGCTTATCAACCGATAAACCGATCCCGGCGGCATTTCAATAATTAACGGCTAAAAGTTTTTGCTTTTCAGCCAATCGGCAGCGACATCGCGCGGTTGACGGTTTCCGCCGTCAACCGCGTAATTCATTTTACGCATTTCTTCGGTCGAAATCGCATTATTTAATTTCTCGAATGTCTCGCGCAGAATTTCCGTTTTATCGTTTCGCGCGATAAAAACTGCTTGATACGGCGGGAAAAAATGTTTGTCGTCCGCAAGTTGAAATAAATCCAGAACATCAATCAACCCGTCGGTCGAATTTCCCGCGATGATGTCTAATTCGCCGGATTTTAACGCTTGATATGTCAACGCCAAATCCATTTCGCGCGGTTGTTTTGCGAAATTGAAATTGTAAGTTTTAGAAAATCCTTCGTAACCGTCGGCGCGTGACATAAAATCTTGTCCGAATCCGGCTTGCCAATTTTTTGAAAGCGGAACGGCGTCGGAGATCGTTTTCAGATTGTTCTTTCGCGCAACATCGCCGCGCACCAAAATCGCAAAATCGTTGGCGAAACCGAGCGGCGGACTGATTAACAGATTAAACTTTGTAGCATATTGCGCTTTCGTCTGTTCGTAAACTTTCTGCGCGTCGGTGATCGGCGCGTTTTTCAAAATCGCGGTGTAAGCCGTTCCGGTGTATTCGGGATAAACGTCAATCTGATTTGAAACGAGCGCGTCGTGCGCGAGATTTCCGCCGAGTTCGAGTTGTCGTTCGACATTTGTTCCGCGTTTCTCGAGCGTCTGTGCCAGAATTTCCGCTAAAATCACCGATTCCGTGAAATCTTTCGAGCCGACGCGAATCGTTTTATTTGCCGAAGTCGAGGTTTGTAAATTTGAAACGAACGGAACAGCGAATGCTAACAAAATTAACGTCGCCGCGCCGATCGCTATAAATTTCCGGCGCGTGTCTGCCGATTCGTTCTTCGCAGTTTTCGGCGCGAATATCTTCTCTATTTGTCCCAACGCAAAATCTGCAAGAAGCGCGAGAACGGCGGAAAATATCGCGCCCGTCAGCAGTAAATTATTATCAATCTGCCGCAGACCGCGAAAGATGTAAGTTCCGAGTCCGCCCGCGCCGACGAACGCCGCGACCGTCGCCACGCCGACGGAAATCACGACCGCGATGCGAATTCCGGTTAATATCACGGGCATTGCGAGCGGCAGTTCGACCATTTTCAAAATCTGCCAATCGGTCATTCCCATCGCCGTCGCCGCTTCTTTTATTTTCGCGTCAACGCTTGAGATTCCCGTTACCGTGTTTCGCAAAACCGGCAAAAGCGCATATAAAGAAAGCGCGATGATCGCCGGTTTGACACCGATGCCGATAAACGAAATCGGGATCAATAACCCGAACAGCGCAAGCGACGGAACGGTCTGCATCACATTCGCAAAACCGAGAACCGGAGTTTGCAGAGATTTTTTCCTCGTCAACAAAACGCCGAGCGGAACGCCGACGAGAACGGCGATTGCCGTCGAAACAAACACGAGAAAAATATGCTCGCGCGTCAGAGCGAGAATTTCCCAGATGTTCTGTTTTATGAATTCAAAAAGATTCATTCTTTACGCGCAATTGTATCAGCCGTTTCAAACATTAACAATCGAAATTTACACAACGAGATTAGATTTTAGAGAACACTTTTCGATTTTTACCGCATACTTTTGCGTTTTTACAGGTCGGAAATTGAATTTGACAAGGCAGAAATAGACTTTTACACGGCAGAAATGAAGATTTACAACATATTTTTACTGTTTTACAAGACAGAAACGGACTTTTACATCAAAGAAATGGAATTTTACAGGACACTCGTCAGATTTTACAGGATACTCGTCGGCTTTTACAGGACATTCGTCGGGTTTTACAGGTCGGAAAACGCATCGTGCAGCGTAGCGGTGAACCTTAACAATTTAGAAATCATTGCATAACTTTTAACAAATCCGGCATTTACATTAGAAATTTTCCTGTTAAACGAATTTCGCGTCCAAGCAACCGAATTAAAATCCCGCGCACCTTAGTAGATGAAATGAAACAGCAAAATTTCGATATAAATAAAATGCGCGTCGCGTCGCCGTGCAGTGTCGGTTGGGAAACAATGACGGGAGATGAGCGCGTTCGCCGCTGCAATTCGTGCGAATTGAATATTTACAATATCGCCGAAATGACGAAGCCGGAAGTTGAAAATCTCGTAAAAACTCACGAAGGCAGACTTTGTGTTCGTCTTTTCAAACGCGCCGACGGAACGGTTTTGACGAAAGATTGTCCGGTCGGACTGCGAGCCACCTATAAACGAACTGCAAAATTCGCGGGCGCGGCGTTGTCAGCGGTTTTCGCATTGGTTTCCGTCGGTTTCGGGCAAACAAAAAATAAAGATTCCGAACATAAACCGAATGTAGAAATTGTCAGAACAGAGAATGAAAATCAAGAAAGTATTTTGTCTGGATATATTACCGATCCGAACGGCGCGCTCATTCCAAATGCAAAAATTAAACTTTATAAAAAAGGTAAAAAGAAACCTCAAGAAACTACTTCAGATTCTGATGGAAATTATATTTTTTCTTTTCTCTCAAAAGGCGTTTACAGACTTGAAATAGAATTTCAGGGTTTTAAGAAATTCAAAAATGAAAATTTAACAATCGGCAATGATGAAAAAGTAAGATTGAACATTGTTTTGGAAGTTAGCGAAGAATCGGTAGTAGTCGGCATTTTTACTTCCGAGCCTCTAATTGATATGAGTTCCAGCGAAGTTAAAACAGTAATCACCCGCGAAATGATGGACAGAATCCCGCATTAAAAGTTGATCGTTTCCAAATATTCCCGAACCAGCGGCAAATCGCTTTTTTTGAAATTCTCCGGCGTTTCAATTAAAGCGATTTTTCCTTTATCCATCAGACAAATCCGCGTTCCCAAAATAAATGCTTCCTGCAAATCGTGCGTGACGAAAACGGCGGTTTTGCCAAGTTCTCTGACTAGCGCGGCGAATTCTTTTTGCAGATTCGTCCGCGTTATCGCGTCGAGCGCGCCGAACGGTTCGTCTAAAAGCAGAAGATCGGGATTTGCCGCCAACGCCCGCGCAACGCCGACTCTCTGACGCTGACCGCCGGAAAGCTCGTGCGGAAATCTTTCGGCGAATTTGTCGGGTTTTAAACCGACCGTCTCCAATAATTCAAAAACACGCGCCCGCGTTTTTTCCGTTTCCCAATTTTCGAGTTTCGGCACGAGTGCGACATTTTCAAAAACTGAAAAATGAGGAAAAAGACCGCCTTCCTGCAAAACATAGCCAATTTTCCGGCGTAATTTTATCGCGTCCCAATCGGTCGCCGGTTTTCCTTCGACGATGACTTCGCCGCTCGTCGGTTCGATCAGACGATTTATTAGCTTTAATGTCGTCGTTTTTCCGCAGCCGGATTCGCCGAGCAGAATTAAGATTTCGCCTTTTCTAACATTTAGATTAATATCTGACAAAATCTGAACATCGCCGACTGAAAAATCTACATTGCGAAATTCGACGATTGATACGAAATTATTGAACATTTTCCTCTCTGATTGAAACCTTTGATTTACGCGCCCGTAAAATGCTAAGTTTATTCTAACTTAATTTAATCAGGAGATTCACAAAATGCGTAATACAACTTTTCGATTTTTTGTCACATTACTGATGTTATCGTCACTATATATAACGACGATGGCTCAGAGCAACGGATTTGAAGTCAGCAGAATGGATAAAACCGTTGATGCCTGCACAGACTTTTTTGAATATGCCAACGGAACTTGGCTGAAAGATACTGAAATTCCCGCCGCTTATTCGCGCTGGGGAACTTTTAACGTCTTGGCGGAAAATAACCGCGATATTTTAAAGACGGTTTTAGACAAAGCCTCCGCCGCAAAAGATGCCGCGCCGGGTTCGGACGCGCAGCTTATCGGCGATTACTATGCTTCGTGTCTGGACGAATCGGCAATCGAAGCCGCCGGAACAAAGCCCGTCGAACCTTATTTTGAACAAATCGGTAAAATTCAAAATAAAGACGATCTTTTAAAGGAAATCGCAATGCTCCACAACGCCGGAATTCCCGCCGTTTTCGGTTTCAGCGGCGGTCCCGATCTGAAAAATTCCAATTTGGTTATTGCGAATTCCGGGCAGGGCGGTTTGAGCTTGCCCAACAAAGAATATTACACGAAGACTGATGAGAAATCGGTCGAAACCCGTGAAAAATTCGTCGAATATATGACGAAAATGTTCACACTTCTCGGCGATTCATCGGATGTTGCGGCGGCAAACGCGAAAACCGTGATGGACATTCAGACTCGTCTGGCAAACGCTTCGCTCGCGCCGACGGATTTAAGAAATCCCGACAATCGTTATCACAAAATGACGCTCAACCAAGCGCGTGTGATAACGCCGAATATTTCGTGGAAATTGTATATGCTAGACCGCAAAGTTCCGGCGGTCAAAGAAATCAACATCGGTCAGCCCGCGTTTTTTGAAGAAGTCAATAAAATGATGGATTACGTTTCGATCAACGATTGGAAAACTTACCTTCGTTTTATGACGATAAACGATGCCGCGCCGCTTCTGTCAAGCAAATTTGAAGACACACGATTCGATTTTTACGGCAAATATCTGAGCGGTCAAAAAGAACAACAGCCGCGTTGGAGACGCTGTGTTTCGGCGGTTGACGGAAGCGTCGGCGAAGCACTCGGTCAGGAATTCGTCAAAACCGCGTTCACGCCCGAAGCCAAAGCGCGGATGAACGAATTGATTGACAATCTTTTCGCCGCGATGAAAATCCGCATTGGCAGTCTTGATTGGATGAGTCCAGAAACGAAAGTCGAAGCGCAGAGAAAACTTTCGACTTTCAAACGCAAAATCGGTTATCCCGATGTTCTGCGCGGTTACGAAGGTCTGACTTTAAGCCGCAAATCATATTTTGAAAACGCTTATAATTCCGGTCAATTCCAAATTATCCGCAATTTGCAGGACATAGGAAAACCCGTTGATAAAGCGCGTTGGGGAATGACTGCGCCGACCGTCAACGCTTATTACAACGGAACTTTTAACGAGATCGTTTTTCCCGCCGGAATTTTGCAGCCGCCGTTTTTTAATCCGAAAGCCGACGACGCAATCAATTACGGCGCAATCGGCGGCGTGATCGGTCACGAAATCTCGCACGGTTTCGACGATCAGGGCAGTAAATTCGACGCGGAAGGAAATTACAAATCGTGGTGGACACCGACCGACCGCACGAAATTCGACGAACGTGCGATGTGCGTCGTCAATCAATTTAACGATTACGAAGTTCAGCCGGGATTGAATCTCAACGGAAAACTGACGCTTGGCGAAAATATCGGCGATTTCGCAGGTTTGACGATTGCATATGATGCTTTCCAAAAAGCGATGGCTGACGGAAATCGTCAGGGCGAAATTGACGGTTTCACGCCGGAACAGAGATTTTTCTTAGGCTGGGCGCAAGTCTGGGCGGCGAAAGGCACGCCGGAATCCGAACGCTCGCAGGTTCTCGGCGATCCGCATTCGCTTCCGCGCTGGCGCGTTAACGGTCCGATGTCGAATATGCCGCAGTTTGCCAAAGCATTCGGTTGTAAATCGGGCGATGCGATGGTCAGGAAAGATATGTGCGAAATTTGGTAAGTCTTTTGAAATCCAAACAAAAAAACGCCGGCTGCAATTGCAACCGGCGTTTTTTTGTTTGATTTGACCGGAAGATTACCACCGATTGGTATTTCTAAAACCGAAATTTCCGCCGCCGCGTTTTTCGCGCGGTCTGGCTTCATTGACTTTTAATTCTCTGCCGTCGAGTTCCGCGCCGTCGAGTTGTTCGATGGCTTTTTCGGCTTCTTTTTCCGAATACATTTGAACGAATCCGAAGCCGCGTGAATGTCCGGTTTCATAATCTTCGATAATTTTTACTGATTCCACATTTCCGACTTCGCTGAAAAAATCGCCAAGTTCGTCGTCCGATGTGGTGAATGAGATGTTTCCTACATAAAGTTTTGAATTCATATTTAACTAAAATTTTCCTCGCCCCGCCTAAATATCGGGACATCTTTTACAAAAAGCGTCGAAACTGAAACTAAAAAACTTTAACGAAGAAACGGTCTGTCTAACGAAATGCTTCAGGATTCGATCAGCCCAAAAATGTTTGAGCGCACTTTTTTTTCTATTACCAACCAACTCCCGAACTAACCAAAAAACGCCGTAAAACAAACTTCAAAAAGTAAGGCGCATCAACCGTTGATGCACAAGAGAAGGACTAACTGTTTATTATAATACAGCATTTACGGGCGTTTTGCAAACTTCCCTTTTTTTCGCGCCGGATTTTCCGCAAATGAAAACGGTTTGTGCAGCAACCGGGATTTAAGAAATCGAATCAATAGTTGTAACATTAAAAAACGTACGAATATTGGCGGAAAATTAAAAAATGAACATTTATAAAACAGCGATTTTCTTATTTCTTGTTACAATCACCACAGCGATTTCAATACAAATCAGCAGCGCGCAGGCGACGAAAAACAATATGCAAACAACGGCGGCGAAGGATTTTCATTCATATTCAAATCCGAACGAGATTAAAGTTACAAATGTTGATCTCGATTGGGAAATTAATTTCGATAAGAAAATGCTCGAAGGAACGGCGACGCTCGATTTCGTGCGCGTTTCAAAAGCGAAAATCGTCAATCTGATTCTCGACACGCGCGATCTGAAAATCGAAAAGGTCGAAACTTCCGCTGACGGAAAAACATTTTCGGCGGCGAAATACCGCGTCGGCGAAACCGATAAAATTCTGGGCGCACCGCTCGTGATCGGTCTGCCGGAAAAGGCGAATAAAGTCCGCGTTTCGTATTCGACGAGTCCGAACGCTTCGGGTTTGCAATGGCTTACGCCCGAACAGACCGCCGGAAAGAAGTCGCCGTTTATGTTTTCTCAGGCGCAGGCGATTCACGCGCGTTCGTTTATTCCGCTTCAGGATTCGCCGCAGGTTCGCGTAACTTACACGGCGAAAGTTCGCACGCCGAAAGGACTTTTAGCCGTGATGAGCGCGGACGGAAATTCGCAAAATAATGATGAAAGAAACGGCGTTTATTCATTTAAAATGACGCATCCGATTCCGTCTTATCTGATCGCAATTGCCGCCGGAGATTTGAAATTTCAGAGTTTGGGAAATCGCACGGGCGTTTATTCCGAACCTTCGATGCTGGAAAAATCTGCGTTTGAATTAGAAGACACGGAAAAAATGGTCGAAGCGACTGAGGCGATTTACAGTAAATATCGTTGGGGCAGATACGATCTTCTTGTTTTGCCGCCGAGTTTTCCGTTCGGCGGAATGGAAAATCCGATGCTGACTTTTGCCACGCCGACGATTCTTGCGGGCGATAAATCTCTGGTTTCATTAGTCGCGCACGAACTCGCTCATTCGTGGTCTGGAAATTTGGTGACGAACGCGACGTGGCGCGATTTCTGGCTGAACGAGGGTTTCACGACTTATCTTGAACGACGAATTATCGAAGCGGTTTACGGCGTGAATCGCCGCGAAATGGAAGCGACGCTCGGCAAACGCGGACTTTTGGAAGAACTCGCCGAAACCGCCGAGCGCGACCAAATTATGCACGTTGATCTGCAAGGGCGCGATCCTGACGACGGATTTACGGGAATTCCGTATGAAAAAGGCGCGTTGTTTCTGCGGCATCTGGAAGAAACAGTCGGGCGCGAAAAGTTCGACAAATTCGTGCGCGGATATTTTGATTCACACGCTTTTCAGAGCATTACGACCGAAATTTTTGAAGATTATCTAAACAAAAATCTGATTAATGAAAATCCGAAACTTCTTTCGATGGACGATGCCCGAAACTGGATCGAAAAAGCCGGACTGCCGGAAAACGCGCCCGAACCTAAATCCGATGCGTTTGAAAAAGTCGAAGCGCAGGCGAATAATTACTTGAGTGGAAAAATCGTCGCCGGAGACATTTCGACAAAAAGCTGGACGACGCAGGAATGGCTGCATTTTCTGAAAACTCTGCCGGAAGTTACGGGAACGGAGAAAATGTCGGAACTCGACAAAGCGTTTAATTTAACAAAAGTCGGAAACTCGGAAATTGCGTTTCAATGGCTGATGATGGCGATAAAAAGCAAATATAAAGCTGCGGATGCAAGACTCGAAGATTTTTTAACGACCATCGGGCGCAGAAAATTTGTTAAACCGTTATTTGAAGAACTCGTTAAAACGCCGGAAGGCAAAACGCGCGCGATTGAAATTTATAAAAAAGCGCGTCCCGGTTATCATCCGATTACGCAAAGTTCGATTGATGAAGTTCTAAACAAAAGTGAAAGTTGATAATCAAATCAGTTTTTAACTTCAAAAAAATAAATTTGAAAAGAAAATTTAAAAATTACCTAATTTTTCTTTTTTGAATATTTTTCTGTAAGAATCATAGATAAAATTTAATTTCTTAAAATCGTTCGGATAATTCCAAAACCATTTTGGTTGAGAACTGATTATTTCTTCGAGTTCACTCTGCGAAATTTGCAACTTTTTTACGATATACTGCTTTTCTTGCGCTATATTATCTATTTTATACGGTTTGCTTTTTAATTGTTTGAGACTTTCATCTCGAAATGCTTCACCGACACAAATTTGTGACGATAATGTAGCTCTGCGGTAATCAATTCCGAATTTTTCGTATAGATAATAAGATTGAATAAATTTGGTGTATTTCGATTCGTAATGCTTGCCGCCGTAAAACTTCCAATCTAAATTCGTTTTAAGAAACTCCATTGCCTCCTCTTTGTTAAACGGCACATAATTAAGAAGATACACCATTTTTATCCCTTTAATTATTTTATAATACATTTCTTTTTTAAAACCGAAAGTCGGAAATGTTTTCAGTTTTTTTTCCCCGAATGTTTTCTGAATATGACTAAAATATTTCATATCCTTGGCGTTATAATGCCAGCTGGTCGGAAGAATTCCTTCGGTCGCAAAATTTCCGCCGCTGATTATGTATTTGACGTTGTATTTGGCGGCGTATTGATAACACGCCGCCGGAATTGCCATATCGGTCGGCGTTTCCGCTTCAGGAACCGATGCTTTTAAAAATGCGAGTTGTAAATCTTTGAATTCTTCCCAATCTAATACATAACTGTCGTAATCAATGCCGAGTTTGTTCACGACATTTTTGATATTTAAAACCGCTTGTTCTGAATTCCAACCGTTATCCATATGAACACCCAGAATTCTCAAACCCAACTCTTTGGCAACATATGCGGAATACGAACTGTCAACGCCTCCGCTCAAACCGATAATACAATCATAATCGCTGTTTTTTCCCGCCAGTTTAATTTCTTTAACGATACGCTCAATTGCTCTGTCGCTTGATTTTCCCTGATAGTTAAACTTAATTTTTCTGGTTAAAAAATCCGTGCAATGATTACAAATACCATCTTTATCAAATATTATTTTCAGATCAGTCGTATCCATTACGCAGCGATTACATTGTTGATAGTTCCTTGCTTTCATTAATTGCAATTAATTTCGATAGAGTGGTATTTATTCCGTTCGTAACTAAAACCTTAATTTATGTCTAATTTAGTGGAATTGAATTTAGTAATTATAATTGTGAAAGAATAACTATTCAAGTTTTAGCTCTTTTTTCTCAGGGTAATTTATTAAAACTCCTCGATTTTTGCCTTGAAAGATAAATAAACTTCCGGCTCCCAAACCGTTCGCATAACCTTTTCGGTAAACCTCGGATAAATCATTTATATTTCCCGCTCCTCCGAGAGCCACGACCGGAATTTCGACGGAAAGCGAAGTTGATTTAATCAATTCTATGTCATAACCGTTCATCATTCCGTCTTTTTCTATAGATTGAATTATGATTTCCCCGGCACCTTTTTTTTCCATCAACCGGGCAAATTCCAAAACGTCAAACTCCGTAGCTTTATTTCCACTATTGATCCAAACGCGCTGACCGCGAAAAAAAGTTTTTTTAACGTCAATACAAACCACTATCGTCGAAGCTCCAAAAGTCTCGGAAGCTTCTTTTATAAAATCAGGATTTTGAGCCGCGTAGGAACCGATTACGACTTTTTCCGCGCCTAAATTGATTATTTCCCGGATATGTTCGATTGACCGTATTCCGCCGCCGACAGAAAACGGCATATTTGCTTCTTCTCCGACATTTTTCACAAAATCCGGTGAAATTGTCCGATTTTCGAGCGAAGCATCTATGTCTAAAAATATTAATTCATCGGCTTTTAGATCGTTAAAAATTCTGACGGCGTTAATCGGATCGCCGATATATTTGTATTTTTTAAATTGAACTGATTTGACTAAAGCCAGATTTTTCAATAATAAAACCGGTATAATTCGAGGTCGAAACATTACAAATCAACGAAATTCTTTATTAACTGCGCTCCGGCATCGTGACTCTTTTCCGGGTGAAACTGCACACCGAATATATTTTCTTTTTCGACGGCTGACGCGAAAAGATAATCGTAGGCGGTTTCGCTCACTACATCCGGCAAATTATTTAAACTGAAATGATACGAATGCACAAAATAAAATTCCGACGATTCTGAAATATTCTTCATCAAAAGACTGTTTTTTTTTATATCAATCCGATTCCAACCGATATGCGGAATTTTATATTTAAGTTTGTCCGAAACATTAAATTTTACAACTTCCGTGTCAAACCACGATAAACCTTTAGAATTTCCTTCCTCACTTCTTTTTGCCATCAACTGCATTCCGAGACAAATTCCGAGAATCGGTTTTTTATTTATTAAAACGGCTTCATTCAATGAATCCGTCAAATTCAGTTTGTTCAGATTAGAAATCGCTTTTCCAAAATGTCCGACACCGGGAAGAATTAATTTTCCGCATCCGGCAACATCTTCAGGATTTGAAGAAACCTTTACAGCAACATTCATTCTGTCCAAAACTTTTTTGACGGAATGCAAATTCCCCATTCCGTAATCAACGATAAGTATTTCTTTTGACATTGATTTAACTTTTGGTATTTTACTCAAATTCTGACAAAATCAGTCAATAGATTAAATTATTTGGTCAGCAAATGTAAATTACCGAAAGTCAATCACAAAGCTCACGAACGTGATTTCTGACGGTTTCTCCAAGAGTTTCCAGATTATAACCGCCTTCTAAACAAGAAACAATGCGCCCGCCGCAAACTTCGTCCGCCCAACTTTTCACGGTTTTCGTCATCGAAACAAAATCGGGATTTTCCAGTTCCAATTGTCCGAGCGGATCGGTTATGTGCGCGTCGAATCCGGCGGAAATAAATATAAAATCCGGCTGGAAATTTTTGTGAATATCTCCGAGCGCGTTTTCAAACATACGTTTTTGCTCCGACGCTTTCGTTCGCGCTTTGACGGGAACATTCAGCGTGTAATTTAGTCCGCGCCCGAATCCCGTTTCGCCGCGCGAACCCGTTCCCGGATACCACGGATATTGGTGCATCGAGAAAAAATAAATGCTCGGATCGTCATAAAAAATTCCTTGCGTGCCGTTGCCGTGATGAACGTCCCAATCAACGATTGCCACGCGCCCGATTTCTCTCGGATATTTGCTTTGCGCGTAACGCGCCGCGACCGCGACGTTATTGAACAGACAAAATCCCTGCGCCTTTTCCGCCGTCGCGTGATGTCCCGGCGGACGGACGGCGACAAAAGCGTTGTCGGCGTTTCCCGACATAATTTCATCAACCGCCCGGCACGCACCGCCCGCGCCGTAAAGCGCGGCTTCAAAAGATTTCATCGAAACGAGCGTGTCCGCGTCGAGATATTCAACTCCTTCGGAAAATGCGTGTTCGACCGTTTTAAAATGTTCCTTAGTATGCGCCGCCAAGATCGCGCCTTTTTTCGCCTGTTCCGGTTCGATAACATTCAACGAATTCCACAATTTATCATCGTTTTTCAAAGCGTTCATTACGACCGCGTAACGCTGAGAAGTTTCGGGATGACCGATTCCCGTGTCGTGTTTTTCGTAGATCGGATGATGGATAAGTGCCGTTTTCATAATAAGAAATTTACCACAGAGATCACGGAGAACACAGAGCAAATTTTTTATAAAAGCTGTGTGCGCCCTGTGTTCTCTGTGGCGAAAATTAAATAAAAGCCGTTTCGTGCAACAATTCGCCTTTTGCAAATCTGTCCAAACTCAAACACGAAACGTCCAAGAAGTTACTTGACCCATTAAGAATAATTTCTGCTAAGGCTCTGCCGCTCGCGGGCGAGTGCATTACGCCGTGACCGGAAAAACCGTTTGCAAAATATAAACCTTCGATTTCACAACCGCCGAGAATCGCGTGATGATCGGGCGCGTTTTCGTAAAGTCCGGCGCGGCATTTTTCTAAAATCGGTTTTGTTTCATAGAGAAACAGCGAGCGATGTTTTGCTCGTTCGTAAACTTTTTCGATAAATGATTCGTCGAAATTCGTGTCGAATGAATTTTCTTCGCTCGAATCGGGATAAGCGAAAAGAATTTCGTTGTTTGTAATGTGTTCAGGATTTAGAAAATTTCGCGCCGGACGAAAATGAAATCCGGTTTCGAGATCAATTACCATCGGCAGATTTTTCGGCAGATTTTTTTCGCTTTTCGCCCAGACGATCTGGCGTTTTTGCGGTTCGACGGGCAGATCAATTTCTGCGGTTTTCGCTAAAGTCCGCGCGTGTGCGCCCGTGCAGATGACGACGTTTTCACATTCGATCTCGCCTTTGTTAGTTTTAACCGACATTACTTTTCCGTTTTTCGTTTCAATCGAAGAAACTTCCGTTTCAAATTCGATCTTCGCGCCGTTTGCCAACGCGCTTTTCGTAAAACCGTCCATCACGGCGAGCGGATTTATAAAACCGTCATTTGCGCCGAAACTTCCGCCGATGATGTCTGACGCATTTAAGATCGGGCAAATTTCGGAAATCACTTTTTTATCAACGATTTCAACATCTTTTACGCCTAAGCATTTCTGTTTTTCGACGTTTTGTTTTAGATAATCGAGACCGTTTTCGCCCGTTACAAAAAACAGATAACCGCGCGGTTCATACTGACAATCGTGTTGCCAATTTTTGAAAAATTCGAGCGAATAAAGCGACATTTTGATATTTATTTCCGTTTCAAACTGCGCCCGAACGCCACCCGTCGCTTTTCCGGTCGAACCTTTGCCCTGAGTTTTTTCGCGTTCCAAAATCAAAACATTTTTCGCGCCGCGCTCCGTTAAGTGATATGCAACGCTTGCGCCGACAACGCCGCCGCCGATGATTATTGTTTCCGCTCGTTTCATATTCGGTTAGGAATTACAGTTTTAAATGATATAATTCGGACATAGATTTTGAAAAGGTGGTAAAAAATGAAAAAACAAATAGTATTATTTATAGGTTTGATTTTCTCTCTTTCTCTCGTCGGATCTGCACAAACTAAAACAGTTACGAATGCCGATCTCGAAAAATTTCGTCAGAAACGCCTGCAAGCCGAACGCGATTATCGAGAAAATTATGAGCGAATGGGATTTCCATCGCCCGAAGAACTAGAACGCCAGCGGGAAAAAGACCGCATCAAGCGCGAAGAATTGTCCGAACGCTTCAGAAACGAACGTCTCGAACGCCAAGCAATCGAAGCACAGCAAGAACAAAATCGCCGTTTTCAGCAGCAAAATCAGAATTTACAAAACTACCCGAACGACGGTTATTACAATAATTTTTTATACGGCACTACGTCTTATTTCGGCGGTCGAAACTACCCGCAGTATCGCCGTTTTACGAGACGTTACAACCAAAATTATCCGATAAGCGGATTTTTTACGGTTAATCAGTTGATGAAAATTCAGAGAGGCAGTCAACAATATGGTTTCGCCAATCCGAGTTTTCGCGTTCGCACTCCGCAAGCGGGAATTAAAATAAATATCGGCGGCGGCACAAGGCGTTAAAATTTATACTGATAATAAAGTTTTGAAATTAATTGAAATGCGGATTATTATTAAAATATAATTCGCGTTTTTATTTTTTACTATTTACAAATTTATGAAAGAAGGTTGGGAAGCAGTGATCGGAATGGAAATCCACGCGCAACTTGCGACGGATACGAAAATTTTTTGCAGTTGTGCGACGAGTTTCGGCGATGAACCGAATGCAAACACTTGTCCGGTTTGTCTCGGACTTCCGGGCGCACTGCCGGTTTTGAATAAAAGAGTCGTTGATCTTGCGGCGCGGGCGGCGTTGTCTTTGGGATTAAACATCAACGAAACTTCCGTTTTTTCGCGGAAGAATTATTTTTATCCCGATCTGCCGAAAGGTTATCAGATTTCGCAATATGACAAACCGTTTTCGTCGGACGGGAAATTAACAATTATGACGAGCGACCGCGACGAAGGCGGACACGCTAAAAACTGGCAGCCGTTTACGCTCGGCGTAACAAGAATGCACCTCGAAGAAGACGCGGGAAAAAACGTCCACGAAGGTTTGCCGGACGTTGATAAATATTCTTATGTTGATCTGAATCGCGCCGGAACGCCTTTGGCGGAAATCGTAACCGAACCGGATTTTCGGACTTCGTGGCAGGCGTATGATTACGTCAATCACGTTCGCCGAGTTTTGCAATGGGTCGGCGCGTCGGACGCGGATATGGAAAAGGGGAATCTGCGCTGTGAGGCGAATGTTTCCGTCAGAAAAATCGGCGAAACGGAATTTAGAACAAAGGTTGAACTTAAAAATCTAAATTCGGTTCGTTTTATGCAGAAAGCAATTGAATACGAGATCGAAAGACAGATCGCGGCGCACGAAGCGGACGAGGAAGTTTTTCAGGAAACGCGGCTTTGGGACGAGAAAAATAATAAAACGCGCGTGATGCGTTCAAAGGAAGACGCGCACGATTATCGTTATTTTCCCGAACCTGATTTGCAACCGCTAACGGTTACGCGCGAATTTATCGAGCAGGTAAAATCCGAAATGCCGGAATTGCCGTCGTTGATGTTGGAGAGATTTCAAACAGATTACGAACTGAATTTTTCGGACGCTTCGCAAATTGTTAGCGATAAAGATTTGGCGGCATTTTATGAAACGACGGCGAAAAATTCGGGCAATCCGCGAACTTCGGCGAACTTTATTCTGTCGGAATTAATCAGAGAACTTAACAATTCGGGCAAGACAGCGAATGAATCGCCGTTGACGGCGGAAAATCTAGCGGAACTTATTAAGACGCTCGATTCCGGCAAAATCAATAATAATCAGGCAAAAGAAGTTATTGTTGAAATGTTCAATTCCGGCAAAACTTCCGGTGAAATTATTAAGGAAAAAGGTTTTGAACAAATCTCGGACGAATCGGCGATTGAAAAAATTGTTGACGAGATCATCGAAAAAAATCAAAATCAAGTAGAAGCATATCGCGGCGGAAACGAAAAACTGATCGGTTTCTTTGTCGGGCAAGTTATGAAAGCGTCGCAGGGAAAAGCGAATCCGCAGGTTGTTAATGAGATATTAAAGAGAAAATTATAAAAGACTGAAGTTCTTTATGAAAAAGTGTTGTTTACTTTTAATTTTACTGTTTTTCATCGTTTCAAGTGTTGCGGCGCAACACGCTGAACGAAGATTATGGATTTTGCAGACGGTAACTTCACCTCTATACCGCAAAGCGACGAGAGATGAACTGAGAAAAATTGCTCCGAATCCGCAATTATTTCAGAAATACGCCGCATTTTTGAAACAGTCCGATACCGGATTGACGAGATTAGCCGCAGATGCCGGATGCGCCGACAATGCAAGAGTCGTTGTCGCTACGGACGAATGTCTAAAATACACGATGCCGGGCGCGGGTTCTGCGTATTCGTTCCGCATTGATAACTACCGAATTCCGCGCCTTGCGGACATTATTTTTACAGACAACACTTTTCAGGCTTCTGGCGTTTTGCTTCACGGAATTTTCGTTAATATCGGCAATGTGCCGCTCGAAAATGTAAATTTGCAAACGAAAGGTTTGAAATTTCTGGTGGATTTCGAGCCGGAAGGCGATTATCAAAAAGCTAAAGTTATTGCTGATGATTTGGTCAAAGGAATCGAAAAGGACGGTTTTATATACAGACGCGGCTTGTATGCACAGGATGACGCGACTTTCGTTTTGCGTTCGATTGCTTACAGCGGCAAATATTTCAGAGCAGCGAAAAATATCACTTATAATGAATTCAGTTTTGATAAACGCAGAGATATTATCGTAGCTTTCCGAATTGTCGAAAGAAGAAACGACGGAAGCGTAACAATTCTTTGGAAGGAATTGGAAAACAAAAAATCTCCGAAGATAACGGGCAGAAAAAATAACGAAAATTCGTAATTTAGATACTTTTGGCAGTTTGCCGGATCGCGCCGAGATGATAAGCCGTGTGCGCGATGATTGCAATCGCATCGCCGATATTATCTTGATTCCAAGTTTCGATTTCGGCGAAACATTTTAAAACACCTTCGTAAGAAGAACGCATTCCGCCGCGCAAAGTATTCCATTCTTCTTCCGTAACGTCTTCGATCAGCCAACTCTGTTCCCAATGAACTTTTTCCGTTCTGCCGCCGATAAATTCGCAGATTCGGTCGAGATAAAATTTCAGATGCGCCGTATGCGCGGCGATTGTCGTTTCGTTAATTTTACGCGAAGCCTTTTCAAATGAAATTGCTTCGAGCGTCGGGAAAACTCCGATGCCGTGATCCAGATACGCGCTTCCCGCGCCTTCGGGCGAACCTTCAAAAGTTTCGCGCAAAATAATTAAAGTGTCTTTTAGAAAATCGTCTTTTTGAATCATATTTGGTAAATTTCTATTTTATGCCAATTGAAAACGTCGAAAAATTTGTCAATGAAATCGCCAAATCTCTGCACGAAGAAACTTTCGTCAGAATGACCTTAGGAAATTATAAAGGCGCGGACGAGCATTTGCAAAAAATGCTCATTCGCCTGATAAAAACCAAGAAAGGCAAACGTCTGTTTTTTCTTTATCGCTATGTTACGCGCGACACGGCGAAAAATTACGATTATAACGAAGGTTTGAAATTGATCGGCGAAATGCTCGGCAAGGATTTTTTCGCCGGACATCTTTTTACCACCGAAAACGATTTCCAACTCGACATCGGCAAAAAAGGAAAATCGCGTCTGAATACGGCAAAACCGACATTCAAAGCCGTGCCGGAATTAGAACACGACCGCAAAAAAGCGCGGCTCGTTAATCCCGAAAGTTTTTATCTGAAGGCACTCGGCATCACGACCGACAAAGGATTGGTGCGCGATAAACAGCACGATAAATGGAAACAGATCAATAAATTCGTCGAAACGATCAGCAGTTTTTTTGATAAATCGGAGTTGAAAGACCGCAAGCAGATAAACATCGTAGATATGGGGTCGGGCAAAGGTTATCTGACGTTTGCGGCTTACGATTATTTCAAAAACGAGCGAGGAATTGATGTAAAAATGACGGGCGTTGACACGAAACAAAATCTCGTCGGACTCTGCAACGACATCGCAAATGCGAGCGAATTTAAAGATTTGAAATTCGTTCACGGCTATATCGGCGATTTCGATTTGAAAGACGTTGATATTTTAATCGCGCTCCACGCCTGCAACACGGCGACCGACGATGCGATTTTTCAGGGAATTCAGGCGAACGCCGATTTGATCGTCGTCGCGCCGTGTTGTCATCAGGAAATTCGCCCGCAGATCACCCCGCCGGAAATGTTTAAAAATATCTTAAAACACGGCGTAATGCTCGAACGCGAAGCCGAATCAATCACCGACGGTCTGCGCGCACTTCTTCTCGAAAAAAGCGGTTATGCGACGAAGCTTTTCGAGTTCGTTTCAACCGAACATACGCCGAAAAATAATATGATCGTCGGAACGAAACAGAAAAAAGTTAAGGACACGGAAGAATTAAACGAACAAATAAATTCTATCAAGCAATTTTACGGCATCAGCGAACAAAGACTGGAAGATTTGTTAAATCAGTAAGTTCCTGCCAAAAACTATAAAAAATTTGAATCAAAAGTGACATCTCCAGAACTTGCGGCGTTTCTCGGACGTAGTTAGCATATATGGCTGAATTTTTCCGTTTAGACAAAATTGGAAAATTTCAGTATGGTATGCTTTATTTACCGGATAAATGTCGAATAAATCTAAGCTGTAAAATGATCTTTTTAATTTAGACAGAAGAAAAAGCAAAAAATTCTACGAAAAAGGCTGCGATTCCGAAAGTTTTTTTCCGGTTTCTACTATTATTTATATATGTTTTGTCCAAGTTGCGGATTACAGGAAATTCACTCGAATCAATTTTGCCGCGCCTGCGGAACGGATTTGCGCGTCGTGCGTTCGACGCTTGAAAAACCGGACATTATTACGGCTTCGGCAACTTCGGCACGTGAGGAAATCGGACGTGCATTTGCCGCGCGGATCAACAATGTAAGGTCGGCAGAAGAAATGCAAGTCGTTGCGGAAGATGTTTTGCCGGAGATCGAAAAATTTCTCGAATCTCCCGAAGAAAAGAAAATGCGCCGCTTTCGTTCCGGCAGTATCGTTTTATTCGTCGGTTTGGGCGTAATGGTCGGTTTTACGCTCGCCGGATTATTTGCAGATAACGATTTATTCTTTTTCGCCGCGCTCGGAATGGTAACGTTTTTTGTCGGTCTCGGTCTGATTGTCAACGGACAACATTTTACCGTTACTAAAAAGACATTAGAAGAAAAAACTCCCGCTGCCGACAGCCAGAGAGAACTCGATAATCTAAACACGAGCGAACTTCTACCGCCGCCGAATGCGAGACACGAATTTACGTCCGTTACCGAAAACACGACCAGACATTTGAAAGACAAACAGCCTGTTTCAAAAGATTAAATTTATTTTTCCGGTTTGCCGGCAAACTCATCAATAGCTTTCCATACTGAAAGAAATTGTCCGGCAAGTTTTTCATTTCCGTCAAGATCGGCATTTGTTATGAAAATTCTCCCTGTTTTTGTTTTTTCATTAAAATAAAAAAACGTCGTAACTCCCGGATCGCTGCCGTTATGTCCGATTGTTCCGCCCGGTTTTGTTTCCCAAAATACGGCGCGGTTTATTTTGGCTAAGTTCAGGTTTTTCGGCACATCTTTTTCGTCGAATTGTCCGCGAAACATAATTTCAAAAGATTTTTTTGACAAAAATTTTGAATTTCCCTGCGAACCTTTTATTACTTCGAACATATATTTGCTCAAATCCGTTACGGTCGTCCGCAAACCGCCGTCGGGATAAGTTGTCAACGAATAAATTTCGAGCGGTTTTTTATTTTCGTCGTAAAGCACAGCCTGATTTTTCACATCGTCGTAAAACCAGCCAGTATTTTTCATTCTCAAAGGTTTGAATATAAATTTCCGCGTATAATCATCAAACGGCATTCCCGTTTTCACTTCAATTACATAAGCGGCGAGCGCGGAAGCAATGTTGCTGTATTGATAATTCGTCCCGGCTTCGTCGCGGCTAAAGTTTTTCGCGTCGTAAAACTTCCCTTTCGGCGTTAGATAATCGGAAAAAAATTCATTTAATGAAACGCCGGATTTTTTTGCTTTTATATAACTGCTTTCGTAAATTTCCTCGCGGTCAATTATGCCGGAAGTGTGCGTAACGAGATGTTTGATCTTTATTTCACGTTTCGGAAAATTCGGATTGTAAATCTTGAACGGCAAAATATCACTGATGTTCGTTTCCAGAGTCAATTTCCCATCATCAATTGCCTTCATTAAAGCTACGCCGATAAATGTTTTGCTGACCGAACCGATCGGCTGTGATGTTTCCGGTGTAAAAGGAATTTTCTTTTCCATGTCGGCATAACCGAAACCTTTTTGATACAAAATGCCTTTTTCGTTGACGACGGCGACGGCAAATCCCGGAAAATCGGATTTCTTTTGAATCTCGTTTAGTTTTTCGTTTAGTTTTTTCGTGTTGGTTTGAGCAAAAATGCCGAGCGATAATAACAGAATTGTTATAAAAATCTTCATAAACAGCTAAGATTATATACAAATCGTTTCTTGCATTACATTTATCAACAAAATAAATGTAAAAAAAGCCAACTCGCAATTAAACGAATCCGGCTTTTTTGTTTCTATCAACCTTTTGAACAATTGTAAATTTTCGTTACCTGACAATATCTATATTGATTTCCTTCGTCGTCCAATCGCTGACATCGAATTTCATCGCGCCGGAGCGCGTTCCGTTGGCTGCTTGTTCGATGATGGCGTTGATTCCGCCGCCGCGCTGACCTTTGGCGATAGAATCCTGAACGAGCATTCCGGCGGGAAATTCTTTGACCGAAGCGATGACTTTGACAGTTTCGAGTCCCGGCGGCGATTGATCGGGCGGTTCGATGTAAAACGCGCCGCAACCGCCGGGAGCGAGTTTTTCGAGCGTCGTAAAAGATTTTCCGGCTGGCAGTTTTTCGCCCTGCGCCGCGCCTTCGGGCGGATATAAAAGAGTAATTTTCCCGCTCGTCGTCAGGCTGTAAATATATACGAAAAGGTCTTGACTGCTGGTGTTCGCAACTTTCAGATAATATTTATCGTCGGCTTTGAGCTGCGGAGTTTCGCCTTGTGTGAACGGTTTTTCATCAGCGACGGAATCGCATTTCAGCGGCTGTCGGCTGACGACATCGAATTTTTTCAGACGCACCATTTCGACTTTGAATTGATCGTTCAAATCCGATTCGCCGCTCGATAAAGTCCGCAAGTTTTCTATCTTGGCGATCTTCGTGATCGTCTCCGCCAGACAATCGCCCGTCTGCTCGTCCGTTTCGCTAAACCACAAATTATAGACGGGCATTCCGTCGCGGTTGACGATGAAAAATCCGCGCGCGTCGTCCGAAGGCGGTTTCGTCTGGGCGCACGGCGCGTTTTCGCCGGATTTACCCGTTTTTAAGAGATTCGCGTCCGGGTTATTGAATTTGAATTCCTTGAAAGTTCCGCTGATGACGGCATATTCCCAATCGGGATTTTTCGCGCCTTTAGATCCGAAAAAGGTTTTGAAAATGCTGGATTCTTTTACCGTTTTAACGACTTTTTTGGTGTCGAGATTTTTCCGCACGTAATCGAAAACTTTGGTCGTCAATGTCGCCGCCGCTTCCGCGCCTGATTTGCTCGTCTGTTCCGGCGGGTAATCGAGCGCGATCAGACGTTCTGTTTTGTTTGTAAAACTCGGCGAGATAAGATTTATCACCGCGTCTTTCGGGATCTTTTTAATCGTTTTGTCGTCGAGAACGACTTCGGCTTTGCTGTCGAATTCGGTTGACGAGACGACCACGCCGCTGCCGATCTGTTCTTTAACTTTCGCGCCGTCTTTTTTCGCAAACACCGCGACCGCCGAGCCGTTTCCCATTCCGACGATTGTTCCGGTTTTGGTCGAAACTTCAAAAAGTTCGGTTTTTGCGCCGTCAATCTCGCGGATTACGAGTTCCGAACTTTCGATAAAGACCGGCGTTTTGCCGCGTGTCTGCGACGTGCCGAACATTTTGCGGTCAATGTCGCCTTCGGCTTGCGGCGTTTGATTTTTCTGCATCGCCGTCACTTTGTCCGACACGGCTTTGATCATTTCGCGGTAAGTTATGTCGGGATTCTGGCGCAGGAGATGAACGAGAGCATAAGTCAACGCGCCGTCCCACTGCTCGATTTTCGTGTCCGGGTCAATGAATTTGTCTTCCTGCGATTCCTGCTGCGGCAGACTTCCCGAAATCGTAACGTAATAATTGGCGTTAGCGGTCATCCCGTCGGAAACCTTCGCGTCATCGCCGCCGCGCGACGTTTTCGGCAGATCGAGATCGCGTTCGACGCTCTTGTTGTTGCCGCCGCGCGTTACAGTTCCCGAATGGCAGCTGTCGAAGATCAATGTAATGTTCGTCGTGTAATTTTTCAATTCGTTGAGCCACAGACCGAATTCGTCGTCGCGGATGTCCTTGTTGTCGTCGCGGCTCGTGTTCGTGTCGGACGGCATAATCGTCTCGTCAATCCCGTCGGACTCGTCGCCGTTGTCGTCGGCGAGCTTCGCGCCGTGTCCGCTGTAATAAAACACGACCGTCGCGCCGTCCTTCGGATCAACCTTCGATGTTTCTTTGTATTTCTTGGCGTTTTCGATAATTTGTTTTCTGAACGCATCACGAATTCCCTGCTGCGAAGCGTCAGCGTTCAAAAGAGTTTTGATCGGCGAATTCGGCGAATCTCTTTCATATTTGAAACCGTAAACATCAATCAAAAGATTTTTCATCAGTTCGACATCGTTGTTCGTGCCGTTGAGATTTCTGACCTTTCCTTTCGGATAATTTTTATATTCATTGACACCGACCAGAAGCGCGAATTTCGGTGCTTCGTTCGTTTTCGTATCGAACTTCGCGGATGCCGCAACTTCGTTTTCATTAAGAAAACCAGTCGCTCCGAAAATGGCGGCGACAATTAATAACAATAAAATCTCAAATCTTTTCGATAACATTTTCCAACCTCGCTCTTTAAAAATTACGGAGTCCGATTTGTTAAAAGCGAACTCCGTTGAAAATATCCCGGTGACAAAAATCCCTAGTAATTCAGCTTGTAATAAATATACTGGTTGTCGCCGCAATCGTAGGTCGTCGGTCCCCAGTAGGTAAACGAACCGTCCGAAAAAGGTGCTTTGGCGTAGATCGCAACGCTTCCCGGCGTGTAATAGAGCGTGCTTTCGTTTCCGCCGTAGAGAACGCCTTTGTAAACGCCGTTGATGTAGATTTGGACAGCGTAGTTCGTGAAATTGTCGAGCGTAATCTTACAATTTCCGCCGCCGCCTTTCGCACCGCCGCCGCCTTTCGAAGCCGGAACGGTCATCGGTGTATCGGGATCGTTTTCGGTAAATCCTTCTTTGATATTCGGATCGTCTTCCGCGCCTTTGCCGCCCGCTTCTTTCTTCGTGCCTTTGACTTCAACCGATTTGGCTTGTTTATATTTTTTGGCTTTCGGCGTATTTACGTCCTTTTGCCCGTAGGCGACGGACGGCATCACAAACGAAAAGGCAAACATTGCCAAAACTAAACTAAATGTAACTAAAAGTGTCTTTTTCATTTTTATTTTCTCCTTAACTTTACTATTTATGTAATTTTTGAATTCATTTATGAATTCAACCTTTTTTGGCAACTGAGAATTTAATTTCCTAATTGCAAAAAACCTTTTTTTATACTAAGCCGATAATTTGTCGTCTATCAGGCTAACTAACAGTCATTTTGACCGTGTTCATTAATAAGTGCTGTTTTTTTTAATTTGGTTACGAAAAAAAATTAAAAAAATTTATAGGTATTTAAGAGTTAAAACAAATCTCATTTGAAATACTCAAAAAGGCAATAAATAACTACACTTTAAATCGCATATTTTCAGATAAAATCGGGTCAATCTTTTTTTATCGCTAGATTCTTAGAATTGAAATCAACATTAATTACTTACCGCCAATTCCCGATCAACACGAATGCCGCCCAATAATGCGGGTGTGCGAACGGTTTCTTATTGTCTTTTTTGTATTTCGGCAACTCCGTTTTTTTCTGTCCGTCCGGCGAATAAACTCCCGAACGATTATCTTTTGTGTCGGCGTTCGTCATTTGATCCGTTCCGCCGAGCATCGCCAATTGCGCTTGGCGGAATGCTTCGCCTTTCGGCATCTGTGCATTTTCCTTACGCTTTGTGTAAAAACCGACCATCAAAGCGTCGGTTCCCGAATCGTCAACTTGCCACAAACTTGCGAGAACCGCTTTTGCGCCCAGACTTTGCGCGACGTATGCGAAACCTTCGACTTCCTTGCCGTTGCCGCTGCCCATCGCCGTATCGCACGCCGACAGCGCGAGCAGATCAACATTGGCGAACAGAGTTGATTTCGCCGTCATCTCTTTGACCGACAGTTTTCCTTTTCCCAACAGCAGAAACGACGAATCCATATCGCCCGCGTCGAAACTGAAATGCGACGCGATATGAACGACCGGATTTTTGTCGAACAGCAGCGCGTCTTCCATATTTTCGGCGGTAAATTGCGCGTCCATTTTCACCGTTCCGGGCAGAATTCCCGCGTCTTTGTCGTTTTCCGAAATTATCGAATCGAGTTCTCGTTTCGTGCCTTCGATCTTCGGAAACGGTTTGCCCGATTCTTCACGCGCTTCGCTTACGCCCAAACCTAAAACCGTCCAATTCTTTTTCGTTTCGTCGCTCAAACGCCCTTTGCTCGCCGTGTTAAAGATCGTGTTGCGGTATTTTTCGACGAGATAATTTTTCCCGTCGTGCAGAGCCGCCATCGGCACATAACGCAGAACGCCGTCCAAACTCCACATCAAAGTTTTCTCCGGTTTATCCTTGAAATACTCGTCCAGATCATTTTCGAGGGTTTTGCCGTCCTTGCCTTTCTGCCTGAAAAGTTTCGCGTAAAGCGTCTGCGCGATTTCGGTCGGGTCGTATGTGTCGTCTTTTAACGCCGCGCGAAATGTGAAAACCGTCTTTTCCAGATCATCAACGTCAATTTGATACTGTTTGCGAAATTCCGGCGTTACTAAAATTACCCAGCCGGTTTTTATTTCCTGCGTTTCATCCGCTTTTTTCTCGCCTTTGACGATCACGGTGTAAAGCGCGACCGTGCCTTTGCCGAGATTTTTCAGATCGGACATAAACGCCTGCGCGTCGTTCACGACTGTGTTGAAATTCTGCGCTGTGTTTTTCTCGGATGACATATCCAAAAGCGATTGATTAAAAGCGTTTTCGGCGGTTTCGATCTCTTTGGCGATTTGTTTGTAACGAGTTTTTTCCGCGTCCGTGAGCGAACCTTTTTCGAGTTTTTCGGCGAGTTCGCTTTTTTCGCGTCCGAGCGTCGCCAGATTTCCGACCGCGTTGAGCGAACTCGTTTCGGCTTTTGAATACGGAACATTTTCTTCCGAATTTCCGCTGCGTTTGACGAGACCGGAAAATTCCTCTTCCTTGAGCAGATCGAGAACCGCCTGCGCTTCGGGCAAACGACCTTCGGCGATCAAAATGCCGGACAAATTTCGATAGACGTATTCAAAAGACTCGAGAAAAGTTTTCCGCGCATTTTTGTCGAGTTTCTTCGTGTTCGCGCGAAGTTCCTGATAAGTATTGACGGCTTGTTTCCCGTAGAAAACGGCGAGCGCATTATTTTTGCGTCTATGCCAAACGTCCATCAAACCTTCGAGCGCGCGGGCGCGGTTGTCGAGCGCGCGAATCTCATCGGCGGCGGAAAATGCGCGGTTAAAATTGTCCGTCGCTTCGACGAATTTACCGAGCGCAACGTAATCAACACCGAGTTCGTAAAGCGAACGTGCTTCGTATTTTTTGACTTTGTATTTACTCGTCAGTTCGACTGATTCTTTGTGCCGCACGACCGCATTTGCAATATCGCCGCGTTCGCGCAGGATTATCCCGTAATAATAATTGCTGATCGCCACGCCGTCGAAAAGTTCGAGCGCGCGCAGTTTCGGAATCGCTTCGTCGAAAAATCTTATCGCCGCGTCGTAATTTTTTAGGCGCGTCGCCGTGTTGCCGAGATCGGAAAGCGAAATTGCGATTACCGTTTCGTCGTTTAATTCCCTGCCCGCCGCGAGCGATTTCACGAAATTCTCGTTCGCTTTTTGATATTCGGCGATGCGGAAATAAACCGTTCCGATATTTATCAAAAGATTTGCCAATATCGTTTTCTGCCCGATCTTTTCGGCGATTTTTTGCGATTGCTGAAAATAATCGAGACTTTTATCGTATTCGCCCGTTTCGAGATAAACCGAAGCAATTGCCGACAAAATATCGGAATCGAGCAGATCGTTTTTCGCATCTTTTATTGCAATTTGCGCGTCGTCGAGATTTTTCAGCGCGAGTTCGTATCTGCCGAGCGAAGTGTTCGCGCTCGAAATTCCGCGAAATGCGTTGTAACCGATCTCGGCGTTTTTCAACGTCTTGTTGATCTCCAACGCCGTTTCGTGATTTTTGATCGCTTCTTCGTAATTGCCGACATCGTAATTCGCAAAACCGAGCGAGTTCAAAGTTTCCGCCTTAAACTGCGCGTCGAGCGTTTTGAAATCGAGCGCGGCTTCATAAAACTTTATCGCTTCCCGTTTTTTGTTCAGCGCATACTGCGAAAACGCGGCGTTTCTCAATTGAAACGATCCCGAATCAACATTTTTCACCGAAAGATAAACATCCGCCGACTGCTTGAAGTATTTTCCCGCCGTCTCGTAATCTTTCAGCGAATAATAATCAACGCCGACTGACGCGAGAACATTGGCGTAATCGTTTGATATTTTCTCTCCGGCGGGAAATTCCGCGTAGATTTTCGCCGCGTTCAGATAATACAACAGCGCGGTTTCCTGCCGATTTTCACCGTCTAATTTTGCGCCGTCGTTAAACAGCGAATTTGCCAGCCATTCTTTTTCCGAACTTGCGGAGATCGGCGGATCGGTTTTCAAAACATACGAACCTGCGTCCGCCGTTCCCGACGCGAAAATGCCGAGAATATAAGTTCCGTCCGATTCCGCGACAAAATACAGATTTTCCGTTCCCGTCGAAGTTTTTTCGGCATCAACCGCTTTTAATGTTTTGCGGTCTGTTTCTCCAGCAATCGCGGCGGCGATGTCAATGTTTTTTTGCTCGACGGAAACATAAAGCAGTTCGCCTTTTTTCAGATCAACAAGATACAAATCCTTGCCGTCTTTTTTCAAAGTCCGCTCGATAGTTTTCCCGCGTTCGAGCCGCATTTCGTCCGGTGTTTGCGAATACGACGCGAGCGCGGAAAACAGAACGAAAAATAATATCGCCGCAAAGCTGAGTGTGTTTTTCATTTTATTTATTTGCTGCGGGTTTGGTCATTTTCAGCGCGGCTTCGGGTTCGATTCTGCCGAAACCGAGACGTTCGTCGTTGTTCGCCTGATTATTCTGACTGCGACCGCTCGCCGTTTTTACCAGAATTTGTTTGATTTCGTCAGGCGTTAAATTCGGATTTTTCTCCAGCATCAGCGCGACGACTCCGGCGACGAACGGCGCGGCGGCGGACGTTCCCGACCACGCGAGATGATTCGAGCTGCGCGTGACAAAAATCTTTTGGCTGTCCGCATTGCCCGCCATACTTCCTTTACAGCCGCCGTTTTCCGCCGCGCTGAACTTTGAAAGCGGCGCAAAGGCGTATCTTCCCGGCGCGACGATCTCCGGTTTTGTCAGACCGTCGCGGCGCGGTCCGGGACTCGAATAATCGGAAACTTCCCCGTTCGTCAGATTAAAACGCGAAACGTCGCCGCCGAGATTCAGCCATTCGTTGCGAAAATCCGTCGAACCGACCGTGATCGCTTTTTCCGCTCCGCCGGGCGCGGCGACCATAAATCGTTTCTCCGTCCCTTCGCCGAAGCTCGCGCCCGTTTCATTCGGAAAATAAAGGCTGAAACGCCCGTCGGAGACGATTTCCGAACTGCCGTAACCGAAAAACAGGTATTGTCCTTCGGGAATATTCATCAGCAAAGTGTCGCTTTTCCCTTGATTCGCTTCCGTGACGGTTTCTAAAAATGCTTTAAATTGTTCGGCATTTTTTAATTCCTGATCTGATTCAATCTTGAAACGGTCGCCGGATTTGTAGAAGAAAATTCCCGCCGGATTTCCGTCAACGCCTTGAAATACCGGATTCGTGCTGCGGAAAAATAATCCCCATTCGTCATTCGCGTTGAACGCGCCGAGCAGTGCCGACGGCTGATTGACATTTGCCTCGATCGGACTGCTTTCGACATCAACTTGTCCGGCTTTGCGCGGCGCGAATCTGCCGCCCGCGTGCATCGAATAGCGTCCTTCGTTGCCCGCCGAAACGACGACGGGAGTTCCGAGACCGTCTTTCGTGTCGGAGATCGTGTTTATCAATTGTTCGGAATCGGAATCGCCGTCGTGCGAATTAAAATGCGAGCCGAGACTCATATTTATCACCGCCGGACGCTTGAATTCCGTCTTCGCCTGAAGTGCCGCCCAGAATGCGCCGAGCGCGGCAAGTCCCGTCACCGGACCGTCGCAGTCGCCGACCTTGACGACGATCAGATCGGCATCGGGCGCAACGCCCTTGTAATCTTCGGGCGAAGTCCCGTTGTTCGCGCCGCGACCGTTTCCGGCGGCGGTTCCCATCACCGCCGTTCCGTGTCCGACCTTATCGCGCGAATTTACCGTTCCTTTGTTTTTCAACGCCGCATTTATCTGCGCGTTCGTGTAGATCGTTCCCGGCAGATTTTCGCCTTCATCGAGTGCCGGCGGAGCAGTTCCCGTTCGCCCGCCCGAAGCCGTCCACGAATTATCCGTCATATCCCACAGAACGAGAATCCGCGAAGTTCCGTCCGCTTTAATAAAATCGGGGTGCGACCAATCAATTCCGCTGTCCACAACGCCGACGATCACGCCTTTGCCCGTCAGATTTTGTTTATTAAAACGATTCGCCGGAGTTTTGTCCGTCAAAGTGTTGTCGTCGCCCGCGCCTTTTGAACCGCTTTTCGGCAATTTGAATTTCCCCAGAGTTTTATTTTCCGGCTGTTTCGGCACGTTCAAGGGTTTCATCAAACCGATGTTTTTGATCGCGCCGATCTCCGTCAGAGCGTTCAGCGCGGAAACGGGCGCGTGAACATACCAGACGTTTTGCCGCCGGAAATACACGCCGACACCGATCTTTTTGAAATCGTCAATTTTGATCTTCTCATTCGTTTCGACGACGAGATTGACCGAAGGATCATTCGTCGCATCTTCGATGCCGAAAATCTCCTTCAGCTGTTCGCCCGTATAACTGCCGATGCCATTTTCGCTCGTCCTGATCGAATCGCCCGCGCCTTTCGACGTTGAAATCTGCCCGCTCAAAACGCGCAATTCCGGCGCGAACTTGTCGAGCGGCGAAGGAGTTTTCGGCGCATCGTCGCCTTTTGAAGCCGCCGGATATTTCGGCGCATTTCGATTGAGTTTTGTCGTCTGTCCGAAAACTGCCGTAAAACAAACGAAGGTGAGAACGATTGAATGTAAAAGGTATCTGTTAAAATATTTCATAATATAAAAAATCTAATTTCCGTATAAAGTGTCGAAGTTTAAAGAAAGGTTACTAAATCTTTAACGCCAGTTGCCGATTAAGACGAACGGCGACCAGTAAAGCGGGTGCGCGAACGGTTTTTTCGGATCGGGCGTGAACTTCGGGGCGTTCGGTTTGTTGTCATTTTGAAACATCACTCCGCTGCGGTCATCTTTGCCGTTCTTCGACGGTTTTAGTTCACCCGCGATCATCATTTTTTGCGCCGTCTGCAAGGCTTCGGCTTTGCTGATATTCGGGTTTTCCTTTCTCAGACGGTAAAATTCGCTCATTAAAAGCGACGTGCTTTCGTCGTTGACCGCCCACAATGTAGCGATCACGGATTTTGCGCCGCGTGATTCGATGAACGCCGCCAGACTGTCAATCGCCGTATTGTCGGCGGAAATTCCCGAAATCCCGCTGAATCCCGTGTTGCACGCCGAAAGCGTGACGAGTTCGATGCCCGACAATTCCAGATCGGTCGAATCGTTGACTTCTTCCAACGTCAGAATCTCGTTGTTTCCGAGCAGCAAAAACGAATTTTCCGGCAGATTGCCGAGCCGGAAATGCGTCGCAAAATGAATGACGTTATATTTGCGCTCGCCCGCATTGCGGCTGGCGACGTTTTCCTTGAGCGAGTTCTCCGTGAACGTCGCGTCCATCAAACGCACGCCCGGCATAATCCCGTCGCCGCTCTTGCCGCCGTCGGTCTTGACGATCGCCGTCAGCTCTTCGCCGACCGCCGGAAGTGCCTTGAACGGAATTTTCCCCGTTCCGAACGGTTCTTTGACCTCGCTCGAACCCGTTACGCCCACGCCGAGAACGTGCCAATCCTTGCTCGTCTCCTCGTCCAGACTCGCCCGCGTCGTCGAAGTTACGACAACGTTCTGATATTTCTCCGCCAGATACTTTTCACCGTCGTAGAGCGTGCCGATGGGAATATAACTGAGCGAACCGTTGAGCGACCAAAGCAGAGTTTTCGCGTCCGCGTTCGCCAGATTCGCTTCGATCGGTTTGACGAGAATATCGTAAAGTTCCTTTCCGAGAGGTCGCGGATCGAGCGTCGGATCGAGCAGAATTTGGCGGAAAGCATTGATCTTCTTGTTCAGATCGGCGGCTTTTATCTCGGTTTTCCCGTCAATCTGAGTTTTCGGCGTGGTCAATATCACGCGGTAACGGTCTTCGGCGACGAGCGTGTAGAGCGCGACCGTTCCGTCGCCCCATTTGGCGAGTTTCCCCTGCAAGGCGCGGTCTGTTTTGATGTCCTTGAGCTGCGCTTTGTCCAGATCGGCGGACAGAGTTTTCTCCAACAGAACGCGGAATGCCTTGTTCGCCGATTCGATCTTCGCCTTGAGTTCTTCATAACGCGCCTTCTGCCCGAACGCTTCGCCGTCCTTCAAATTGTTTTTCGCCGTTTCGAGTTTGCCGAGTTCCGCCGCGTCAGCCGTCAGAGTTTTTGAATAACTGCTGTATTTTTCCAGTGCTTCCTTCTCGTCGGGACGCTCCGTAACTTTGGCGAGCTTCGCCGCTTCATCCGCATCGCGGCTCAGGAACTCGGAATATTCCTTTTCCTTGAGCATCGCCAAAACCTGTTGTGCTTCGGGCAGACGGCCTTCGGCGATCAGAAGATCGGCGAGACGGCGGTATGTCGCCGTGTTGTCCTTGATAAAGTTCGCCTGAACGTCCTTGTCGAGTTTTTCCGCGTCGCCGCGAATCGTCTGCAAAATGTTGACTGACTGCTTGCCGTAATAGATCGCCGGCGAAGTTTTGCCGATTCCGCTCCACGCCTGCATCAAACCGTCGAACGCCGCGGCTTGTTCGGGTTTCGCATCCGAAGCGAGCGACAGAACGAGAGCTTTCTCAAACGTCGCCCGCGCGTCGTCAAATTGTTTCAGTTCGATATAATCGAGTCCGAGTTCGCTCAGAGCGCGTGACTCGAACTTCTGTGTCGAATTTGTCGCGGCAAGTTCTGCCGCTTGCTTATGAAGTTCGACGGCGCGTTTCAAATTTCCCGTCTCGCGCATCGCCGTGCCGTAATAATAAGAAATAACGACCGAGAATTTGTAATTTTTCTGCTGTTCGAATTTCGGCAGAGCCGTGTCGAAATAATTTATCGCCTTGTCGTATTGTTTGAGCCGCGCATAGACCGCGCCGAGATTTCCCTCGGCTTGCGCCGTCAGACGCGGATCGTCCAGTTTCTCGACGATCTGCGCCGATTGCCGGACATATTCTTCCGCCTTTTCCAAACTTCCGAGCCGCAGATATGCCACGCCGAGATTGTTCAGAATCGTGCTTTCGCTGTAAGAATCGCGTATTTCGCGGGCGATTCCGAGCGCGGTTTTGTTCGCTTCGATGCTGGGTTGATAATTTCCGAGTTCGCTGTTTGCCGAAGCGGTTCCCGTCAAGGCGTTAATCTCGTCCGGTTTGCTGTTCAAAAGCCGCGCATAACCGATGGAAATTGCAAAGGTTTCGAGAGATTTCCGATACATTCCGAGTTCGACCTGCGCCGCGCCGAGTTTGAAATAACCGCTCATCAACAATCTGTAATTGTCGGAATTTCCTTCTTTTTGCAGCAGTTCCCTGAAACGTTCGGCAGACGGCAGTTTCAATGCCGTGACGTTTCCGCCGGACGAATTATCCCGGTCAAACGAAATTTCCGACGGCGTTCCGAACCCGATTCCTTTTTCGTAAAGTTCGATCGCTTTAGAATAATTTCCGGCGTAATATTCGGCATCGCCGAGATTTATATTAATGTAGCCCTGCCAGAGTTTGTCGTTTAAACCGACCGCCAGAGTTTGCGCCTGACGAAAATATTCCGCGCCGACATCCCATCTCCACATTGCGAGGTTTACCGTTCCGATGTCAATCAAAACAAACATCCGGCTGAGTTTATTATTTTCCTTTTCAAATCCTTTGAGAGCTTTGTCATAATAAACAAGCGATTCTTCGTATTTTTTCTGTCCCCAAAATCCTTTGGCGACTTCGTAAATTGCGTAAGTTTTCGACACGTTATTATCGGGCAGTTTGTCGAGCAAAGCGACGGCTTGATTCAAATAATTTTCTGCTTCCGAAAAACGGTTCAGCAGATAATAACTCCAGCGCAAACCAGAAAGCGCGCTGATCTGTTCGGGAATTTCATTCCGGTTTTCGTTAAATTTGAGAACTTGTTCGTAATATTCAATCGCTTTTTCGTATTTAAATGAACCGAAATATGCCGCCGCGATGCTGTTCAAATCCTGAACGAGTTCGAGTTTCTGACCGAGTTCGCGCCGGATTTCGACGGCTTTTTCGAGAAAACTTATACCTTTTTCATAATCGAAAAGTGCCGAATAAGACGAACCGAGATTTGTATAAATATTGGCGAGCGTTTCGCGGTCTTCGACGTATTTTTTTAAAGCGAGCGCGGCTTCGAGATATTCGATTGATTTTTTGTAATTTTTCAGATCGTAATATGTTAATCCCACATTTCTCAGAACCGTAACTTCGCCGCCGTTGTTTTTCAGAGCGCGATAACCTGTCAACGCTTGCTCGTAATATTTAACGGCATCTTCGTTCCTGCCTAAATTTCCAACCGCAAAACCGAGATTATGAAAAATAAGCGTTCGCGTTGCGCCGTCTTTGAAAAAATCGAGTGCCGGCAAAAAAGCGGTTTCTGCTTTGGCATATTCTTTTTGCGCGATGTAAATGTCGCCAAGCAAATTGGCGGTGTAAGCCGATTCTTCGGTTTTGCCGAGTTTTTTATAGAGCGCAAGAGATTCGCTCAGACGCTTTTCGGCTGTCGCGTAATTCTTTTTGTCGTGATAAATTCCGCCGCTGAAACGCAGAACTTGCGCCGCGTCGTATTCGTTGCCGAGTTCGAGGTAAAGCGGCAAAATTATTTCATATTGCGCGAGAGCTTCGTCGGGATTATTCCGCTTTATGGCGATGTAAGCCAACGAAAAATGCACCGCCGCGATTCCTTCATTGAACTCGATTTTCTTAAACAATACGTCCGCTTTTTCAAATGCTCTGACGGCTTCATCAAAATTCTCTTTATCCAGATATAAAAGACCGATATTTTTTTCCGCAAATCCTTCGTAACCGTAAGTTGCGCGGATTTTTCCTTCGTCTTTCAACTCCTCGTAAATTTTCCGCGCTTCGTAAATTTTCTCGACTGATTTTTTGACGGATTCAAAAGTGTTAAGTTCCAATAGTTTATCGGCTTCGCTGACTAATGCTTCCGCCTGCGCGGTTTTGTCCTGCGCGGGCGCAATCGCGGAAAACGCCGTCAACGCCAACAGAATCATCAAAAAAATATTCAATCTCGATTTTTTCATAATATTCGACCTCGTAATTCAAATAATTTTCCGGTTTCAACTTTGATTTCCGGCGAAGTCGTAAAAAACTCTCTCGCATTAAATCGCAGATTCTGCCGAAAATTCGGTTTATTTTTCTTTGGTGATAACGATGTAATAATTATAATTTTCACCGTTTTCGCCTGCGATGGTCACGCGATTTTCCGCGCCGATTTTGAAATTATTTGATGGAATAGTTACGATCAGCGTTTTTCCGTTGCGCGTTTTTACATTTGAAGTAATATTCGCTTCATTTAACCTGACCGCAAACTTTTTCGCTGAATTTTCCGGCGGAAGTTTTAAGATCAGCCGAATTCTCGATATATTTCCCCCAATTTCGAGATAACCGACTTCATCCAAACCTTTTCCGCCAGCCGCGGAAAAAAGTGAAATACTTGCAAACACGGGATTTGACGGCGCAATTTTATTATTTAGAGGATTCGGAATTTGTTCGGGGCGTTTTCGCCGCAAATCTTCCAACTCCTTTTCCAAACGCCGTTTTTCCGTTTGTTCGCGTTCGATCTCATTTTGCAAATTTTCGGTTTGTTTCTGACTGTTATCGAGTTTTGTCTGATTTTCAGAAAGCTGTTTTTGCAGATTTACTTCGCGTTCACGAATTGCATTAAGTTGATTTTGCAATTCATTTTCCTTCTGATTTTGTTCAACTTCCCGCTTATTTTTCAAATCGGCAAGCTGCTGATTCATACGATAGCGGTCATACACTAAAAAAGACGTGCAAACTGTCAGCAAGATCAAAATTCCGGCAAAAACCGCTTGCGCCGCAAACGGATTTGAAGTAAAAAATGCGCGAATTTTGTCCCAAAATCCGGCGGTCTCCGTTTTAGAAACTTTCGGCGAAACATTTTCCAGACGGATAAATTCCCTTAAAGCCGCTGCGTTTTTAATTTTCTCGTGACGTTCGGGAAATTTGCTCAGACTTTTTTCAAATCTCAGCGTATCGGTTTCGGAAAGTTTGCCGCGCACAAAAGCATCGGTCAGATCATTTTCGAGTTCGAGCAGACCGGCAAAAAAATCCTCATCGGCAAACATCCGTTCTTCGACCGCCTCACGTTCGATTTCCGTCGCTTCACCGAGCAGATATTTTATTTTTTCCTTATTTTCCGCCTGAAACTCCATCATAGAATTAATCACATCGCAATTATTAGTGTCGTTTTGCGCCGAAAAGGTTACAGAATGACAAATACGAAATAAAAAATGAAAGCTGAAACTTAACAACTTATGTCTTTCTCATTCTTCCAAACAATCCTTTATACAATTCTCCAATTTTTCCCGAAGCCGGAACATTTTTACCTTTAAAGTATTCGGTTTGATGCCGAACTTTTCCGCCAGTTTTTTTCGCTGATTCTTTAATTTATCGCCGAACGTCGAATCGTAATAACCGATCAGCATTTTGCGGTCGTCATTTTCCGGCGCAATCTCGCCGACGCATTTTCGCAGACAGACGAGCCGTTCATCGGTCTCTTTACCGAATTCCGGTTCGACGATTTGCACGGGCATTTCATCGCCGACGCTGTCTTCCTTGTTTTTCCGGCTGAATTCGAGCCAGACAAAACGCGCAATCTGCAAAATATAAGCGGAAACATTTTCAACTTCAACGCCTTCGGAAAGTTTGGCGGCGATGCGGTCAAAAGATTCGTCGGCGAGTTCGTCGGCGTAAACATTGGAACACCCGCGCCAGACGAAAAAACGGCACAGTTTCAGACGCAATGCCTCATATTGCTCGGCATCATTATCTAATCTGGACAGCAATTTATTAAGTCCCGTCGCCGTTAGTGCCACACGTTGTTATCTCCGCTAATTTTTAAACTCTCGAACATAAAAAGTTTCGGATTTTTTAATAAATCGAAATTCCTTAATGTGTTATCTAAGAATCTGTTTGAAATCTCAAGAATTTGTCCGCGAAATGCACGAAAAAAGAGAAAACTCAAAATTTTATTTCTTTATTTTCGTTTGATTCGTGTATTTCGTGAGCGGAAAAAAATTAATTTTCAAACAGTTTCTAACCTAATCGCAAGAGTTGGCGGCAAAACGGTTCAGCAAATCTGCTTTCCGGCGATTTTATTTACTAACGCTTTTCAAATAACTGCCTAATCTGCTATAGTTTGTCAAAACTCTTCCGAACAGGAAACAAAATTAAAAATTAAATAAAAGGTGGATATTTATGGCAACTGCTGAAACAAATTCAAGCAAATACGATAAAAGTTTTTTCGGACATCCGGGCGGATTGTCCACGCTGTTTTTCACGGAAATGTGGGAACGTTTTTCTTATTACGGAATGCGTGCCTTGCTCGTTCTTTATATGGTCGCCGCCGTTGCTGATGGCGGACTCGGTTTTAAAACTGCTGATGCAACAGCGATTTATGGACTTTATACTGCTTCAGTTTATTTTCTTCCTTTAATCGGCGGCTGGCTCGCCGACCGATTTATCGGAGCAAAACGCGCGACACTAATCGGCGGCGTAATTATCGCGCTCGGTCATTTTGCGCTCGCTGTTCCGACATTAACTTTCTTTTATCTCGGTTTGGTTTTAGTTGCGCTCGGCACAGGATTTTTGAAATCTAATATCAGCGCGATGGTCGGAGATCTTTATGAAGAAAATGATGACCGGCGCGATGGCGGATTTGCTATTTTTTATATGGGAATCAACCTCGGTGCATTTGCCGCGCCGCTGATTACCGGCGCACTCGCCGCATACAACTGGCATTGGGGATTTGCCGCCGCCGGTGTCGGAATGGTTGCGGGTTTGATTCAATATGTTATCGGAAGCAAAAAACTTGAAGGTGTAGGCGAACCGCCTGTTAAAGATGACATTAATGCAACCTCAATTACCACGGCTTATTTAATTCAAGTTGGTGCGGTCGTCGCCGCTTCGATTGCCGTTTTAATGTTTTGTTATTCGTCATACGGTTTTGATTTTGCAATTAAAAAAGCTTTAATTCCGATTCTGGTAATTGCCGGATTAATTGTTGTCGTTTTCACGGGAATGCAGGATAAACTTTCCTCAACTGATTGGAAGCGGCTCGGAATCATCATCATTTTATTTTTATTCGCCGCACTTTTCTGGGCTGGATTTGAGCAAGCCGGTTCGAGTTTTAACCTTTTTGCAGAACAACTAACCGAAAGGACAATCGGAACTTTTGAAATTCCTTCGGCGTGGTTTCAGTCCATCAACGCGATTATGATCGTTATAATGGCTCCGCTTTTCTCGATAATGTGGGTAAAATGGGGCAAAAAACAGCCGAACGATGTTTTCAAATTCGCGCTCGGTCTGTTTTTCCTCGCGCTCGGTTTCGTCGTGATGGCTTACGCTTCCGGTTTGACGGGCGCGGGCAAAGTCAGTCCGATGTGGTTAGTTTTGGTTTATTTCCTGCACACAGCAGGTGAACTTTTCTTATCTCCTGTCGGTCTGAGTTCAATGACAAAACTCGCACCGGGAAAAATGGTCGGTCTGATGCTCGGCGTTTGGTTTTTGGCTTCTTCACTCGGAAGTTTCGCCGCCGGACAGATCGCCGGTGAATTTGAAGCCAAACAGGAAACACTCGTTAGTCTGTTCTGGAATCTCAGCATCGTAATTTTCGTCGGAGCAGCCATTGCTGTAGTTCTATCATTTCTCGTCGGCGGATTTTTGAAATCGCGTCAACAAACTCAGGAAGTGCCGATAGAGCCTGCATAAGTCTTTTGCTATCACTTTTTTATAAAGACGTAAAACTGTCAGGTTTTACGTCTTTTTTTCTTTCAAAACATTTAAAGTTTGGTTACATATAGAAAATACTTGTTTTTTGGCAGTTAAACATTGTATATTTAGAAACGGAAAAATCTCAAAACTTTTTAAACTCATGAAAATTAAATTTTATCTGGTATTGACGTGCTTGTTTTTATGGCAGGCTACAATCTTGTTTGCCGCGGATTTTACAGGACAATTTGAAAAAAGACTCGTCCCGAACATTGAAAATAGCGAAAAGGTTATTTTTAGTTTTGTGATGAGTCCGACTTTAAAATTAAATAACGATTTACCCGAATCCGCTTATATAACGTCCGCCAGAATTGCGAATCTTGCCAGCGGTTCGGCTCACAAAGCGATGCTTATCGAAGAAAAAGATAAATCTCCCGTGATTTATATTGATCTAAACGACGACAATGCGATTTCGGATAATGAAAAATTAACTCTCAAAAAAGAGATCGAAGATAATCCTTTTCTTTGGAACACGACCGTAAATTTGTCTGCTAAAAAAGGTTTTGTTGCCGAGTGTCCGATTTTTATCCGCTATTATAAACAGGTCAAATACGGAAAAATGACAGATTCGGATCGCTTGATAACTCAGACAACCGAAGCCTTTTTGCGAGGTTCTATAGCGGCAAACGGCAACACGATTCCGGTTCAATTTGAATATGATTTTGAAAGCAAAAACGTTGACGCGAAAAACGGTTGGGTTGGCGTTGATACGAACGGCGACGGCGAAATTGATATGGACGAACTTTCGCCGGAAGCCGCGAGAGCAAAAGACGAAAATGTAGTTTTCCGGGTCGGAGATTTATATATTTCGCCGAAAAAAGCTGATCTCGACAAAAATCTGATAGTTTTTCAGGAAAACAAATCAAAAGATTACAAACGGGTTGAATTTGCTGTCGGCAAAATAATGCCGGACTTCCAATTTAAAGATTTATCCGGCAAAAAAAGAACTTTAAGCGAGTTTCAGGGAAAATATGTAATACTCGATGTTTGGGGTTTTTGGTGTCCTCCGTGCCGCAAAGAAATGCCGTATCTGCGCGAAGCCTACAAAAGATATAAAAGCCGCGGTTTGGAAATCGTCGGATTGAATACCGATACATACACCATTGATTCTATTAATAAGGCATTAAAGGAAAACGAAATGAACTGGACGCAGGCGCAGTTTGAAAGCGTTAGCAAAATGTTATCGGAAGAATTCCGCATTTCAAGTTTTCCGACGACTTTTTTGCTCTCGCCGGAAGGAAAAATTCTTTCGATGAGTCGCTCGTCCAGAGATGAACTCGATCTGCGCGGTCAGGATTTGTTGACGACGCTTGATAAACTTCTGCCGGAATAAACGGCAATTTAATCGAAATTAATCGTTTTACTGGCAGAAATTTCCTCACCTGATTTCTGAATCGAATGAACACGCCATTTTTCGTGTGTTTCGGGAAAATCCGTCCGGTAATGTCCGCCGCGTGATTCTTCGCGCCAGAGTGCCGCTTTTGTAACGAGAATTGCCAAAGTTACAAAATTGCGCGAAGCGTTCGACAAATTTGCACTCGCAATTTGCTCGAATTCACGCAAAGCGCGTTTCAAATTCTTTGCATCACGCGAAATTCCGACTCGTTCCCACATCACGCGCTTGACGCGCTTTTTAACCGCCGTCGAAATTTCAGATGATTGATCTTTGAATTTCGATTTCTGATTTTTGTTCTTTGATTCGTAATTCGCAATTCGCAATTCGTAATTGTCGGAAATCGCCGCTGCGCCTGAACGCGCACCGAAAACCAAACCTTCGAGCAGAGAATTTGAAGCCAGACGATTTGCGCCGTGAACTCCTGTGCAGGTGACTTCGCCCGCCGCGTAAAGTCCGCGAACGGTCGTTCGCCCGTGCAGATCGGTGCGAACGCCGCCCATACAATAATGAGATGCGGGCGACACGGGCAATTGATCTTTCGCAATATTTAAACCGTAATACGCACACGTTTCGTGAATTTTCGGAAAACGGTGTTTCAGAAAATCTTCGTCCAAATGCGTCATATCGAGATAAACCGTCCGCGTTCCGGTCTTCCGCATTTCGGCGACGATTGAACGCGCGACAATATCACGCGGCGCGAGTTCGAGGCGTTCGTCGTATCTTTCCATAAAACGTTCGCCGTGTGCATTTCGCAAAATTCCGCCTTCGCCGCGCATCGCTTCTGATAAAAGAAATCGCGGCGCGTTTTCCAAATTCAACGCCGTCGGATGAAACTGCACGAATTCCATATCCGCCATTTGTGCGCCCGCAAAATAAGCCATCGCCATTCCGTCGCCGGTCGCGACGGGCGGATTTGTCGAATGCAGGTAAAGTTGTCCCGCGCCGCCCGAGCAAAGTATGACGGATTTTGCAAAAATGTCGCGCGGTGCTTTTAGTATCGGATCGAGATAACGCACGCCGACGCATCTTTCGTCGTCAATGATTAAACTTTCCGTGTGTGCAAACGGCAAAAGATTTATTCTTTTTTCCTGACGCGCTCTGGCGATTAATGCGCGGACGATTTCTTTGCCCGTCGAATCGCCGTGCGCGTGTAAAATTCTCCGCCGCGAATGTGCCGCTTCCTGCGTGAAAACTAACTTTCCGCCTTCGCGGTCGAACTCGGTTCCCCATTCGATCAATTGCTTGATATATTTCGTGCCTTCGGTAACGAGTGTTTCGATGGCGCGTTCGTCGCAAAGTCCCGCGCCCGCGATCAATGTGTCGTCTTCGTGAAGTTCGGCGTTGTCGTCGTCGGATAACACGACCGCCACGCCGCCTTGCGCCCATTCCGTATTTGAATCGCTCGCTTTCGATTTCGTCAAAACTGTAACCTTCGCGCCCGACTTGGCGATCTCGATTGATGCCCGAAGTCCCGCGATGCCGCTGCCGATGACAATAAAATCAGTTTCCTGCGCCATAAGAAAAATTTAGCAAATTCGCAACCAAGTGGCGAATTTGGCGATGTCGGAATAATTGAAATAAATATATATTTTTATCAATTCAAAAATAATCGAAAAAGTTAAGATGTTAGATAACAATTTCCGGTTTAATAAATTAAAAGTTAGTTGTCATAAATTTTAAGGTCGAAATATATTTGCCAATTTTGGGGGTAAGAAGTAAGATAAATTTCACATATCTTCACGAAAAATCAAAAGATCAAAGATTTTGTGAAATTTAAACCTGTTATTAGTACTAAAAGCTATTACACAATTATCTCGCTTGCGTATATGCAACGAAAGGGATTACTATGAGAAAACTGATAAACCAATTTCTTCCGATTATAGATATAATTATCTCGCCATTTGTTTATATTTCAGCGTTACTTCTAAAGCAAGTTAGAAAAGAGGGAGTTCACAGACTTCCGCAATGCAAAAATGCTCTTATGAATGTTGGCGTATTTCCGATTCGCAATCATTATTATGAGCCGCAGTTTGATAATCGAGATTCGAGAATGGATTTTTCGCAAGATAGACATCTTCCTGGTATAAACTGGAATGACTCCGGTCAATTGGAAACTTTGCAAAGATTCAATTTTTCTCAAGAACTTTCCGATCTTCAGCAAGAAAAAACAGATTCACTAACATTTTACTTGAATAACGGCGCATTTGATTCGGGAGATGCTGAATATTGGTATCAACTTATTCGAACCTTTAAACCGAGGAAAATAATTGAAGTCGGCAGCGGACACTCTACTTTAATGGCAATTAACGCCACCGTTGAAAATTCAAAAGATGAATCGAATTATAAATGCGAACATATTTGCATCGAGCCTTATGAAATGCCCTGGCTTGAAGAAGCAGGAGTTTCCGTCGTTAGAAAAAAGGTTGAAGATGTTGAGTTGTCCTTTTTCTCGCAGCTTCAGGAAAATGATGTTTTGTTCATTGATTCATCACATATTATCAGACCTCAGGGCGACGTTCTTTTTGAATATCTTGAATTATTGCCTACTCTTAACAAAGGCGTGATTGTCCACGTGCATGATATTTTTTCGCCAAAAAACTATCCCGGACAATGGCTGCAAGATGAAGTTAAGTTCTGGAACGAACAATATTTGTTAGAGGCGTTTTTATCTCATAACAGCGATTGGAAGATTATCGGTGCGCTTAACTATCTGCGTCATAATCATTTCGACAAACTCAAATCTGTTGCTCCGTTCTTAAAATCCGAGAATAATCCCGGATCATTTTATATTCAAAAAATTGCTTAATAGTTTATTCCACTTTCCATCAAACAGCGGGAAATTTCGCTATAAAAGCGAACAGATATTTCCTTTTTTAAAAATCTTTCCGACAAAATTTCCGCCGAATTCATAAGCGGTTTGGCGGTAATCGTCGGTGTCGAGAATGAGAATGTCGGCGAATTTTCCCGTTTCAATAGAACCGATTTTATCGCCCGCGCCGACGGCGAATGCGGCGTTTATTGTGGCGGCGTTAAAGGCTTCGGACGGGAGAAGTTTTTGATAACGACACGCAATCGCCATCGCGTTCGGCAGCGATGGACACGGCGCACTTCCGGGATTGTAATCGGTTGAGACGGCGACGGCGCAATTTGAATCTATCAATTTTCTCGCGTCGGCAAATTCCGTCGCGCCGAAGTTGAAATTGACGGTCGGCGTTACGACTCCGATGGTTTCGGAATTTGCCAAAAGTTTTATTTCTTCGTCGGAAATCGCGTCCAAATGGTCAATCGAAGTCGCACCGAGTTCGATTGACAGACGCGCGCCGCCGAGATTTGTAAATTCGTCAACGTGCGCTTTTAATTTGAAACCGAGATTTTTTGCAGTTTCTAAAACTCTTTTCGATTGCGCCAGATCGAACGCGCCTTTCTCGCAAAAAACATCGGCGAAAAAGTGTTGAGTGTTGATTTTCGGGTGTTGAGTTGCGTGTAAGAAAAACTCCATCGCTTGCGGAAGCATTTCTTCGCAAATTAAATCAACATATTTTTCTTGATCTTCTTTATATTCGGGCGGAAATGCGTGAGCGGGAAGAAACGTCGGAATCAGATCAATTTTATGAATTTTATCTAATTCAAAAATTGTTGCGAGCATTTTCAGTTCGTTTGCCGTGTCTAATCCGTAACCGGTTTTTATCTCGGTGGTCGTCGTGCCGAGCGTGAGCATTCTATCGAGGCGAATTGAAGTTTCCCGAACCAAATCAGATACACTCGCTTCGCGTGTTTTGCGCACGGTCGAGATAATTCCGCCGCCGCCGGCGAGTATTTCCATATAATCCGCGCCTTTTATTTTCCATTCAAATTCGTTAAGACGATTTCCCGCAAAGACGATGTGCGTATGGCAATCAACAAATCCGGGACAGACGACTTTTTTTTCGGCATCAAAAGTAATTTCCGCTTTAAATTCACGTAAAATTTCTTCGGTTTTTCCGACGGCGATAATTTTCCCGTCTGCAACGGCAACCGCGCCGTTTTTAATAATGCCGGCGTTCTGCATCGCATCGCCGCGTTTTGGTTTTTTGCCGGATGCACAAGTTACAAGCTGTCCGGCGTTATAAATTATCAGATCAATTTTCATCAAGTTACAAGAAATAATAAAAAATCCGACCGCAAATTATTTTGCATTAAAACGTTTTTACGATTAAAAACTTGAAAGTGCGGATCATTTCAAAACTTTTATTTTTGATCTTCTTTCTTTGCGTTGTTCGTTTTCGGCGTAACTTTCGGTTCGATGCCGACGGCTTTTAACAAATCATACGACGAAGCGGTCATCGGATCTGTAATTTTGCCCTGTTCGAGCGGTAAAACCTTACCGTTTCTTAAATGAACAAGTATTTTTCTTTCCGTTTCGCCGAGCGCGATTATTTCTACTTTATCTAATGTTTGATCTTTCGTAAATTTGCGCGTTTGAACAGGTTGTCCCTGTTTATTCATATCCCCGGAAATAAGCGACGATTCGGGACCCGGAATATATTGTCCTTTTTTTACCGCGTTTTTCATTTCTTCCGTCTCTATGCCCGGTTTGCCGGTTCTGACAAATTTTCCGACTTTATTAGTCGCAACTTCAATTGCTGTTGGATGGTCAACTTGCTGAGTATTTTCAGGCGCATTATTCACGAGATTTGCATCGGAATTTGCCATCACAGACGAAACCGTTTTCGAATTCGCATTTGTATTTGCCGTTTCCTGATTCACTTCGATTGATGTTTGCCGGCAACCTGCTAGAGAGATTGCTGTAATTGCTGTTATAAATAGTATTGCTGATTTATTCATCTTGGTTTTATTTTACAAATTTAACGAACTTTTGTTCATTTTGGGAAAATTATTTTATTAAAAGGTAACACGAATTTATATCTAAATAAAAAGCAGCGTTCGTATTCACAATATGCAGTTTTTACTGTATAAATTATCCTTTGGAAATCAATCCGGTTTATTTATAATTTAGAAAATGAAAAACAAATCGTTAAACGGAAATACGGCTTTTGTCGGCTGCGGCGTAATGGCTGAAGCGATGCTCGCCGGATTATTGCACGAAAAAATTTTCTCGCCGAAACAAATTACGGCAAGTCATCCGCGAAAAAACAGGCGTGATGAACTTGAAAATAAATATAAAATCAAAGTTTACGAAAAAAACTCCGATGCCGTCGAAGCAGTGCGCGAGTTTGAAAATTCGAGCGTCGTTTTATGTGTCAAGCCGCAAAGGATAAATCAGGTGTTGGAAGAATTAAAAGGCATAATACAACCGCATCAGATCGTTATGTCAATCGTCGCCGGAACGGGAATCGAAAAAATTTCCGGTGTTTTAGGTAATCAAAAAATCGTCCGCGCGATGCCCAACACGCCTGCTCAAATCGGCGCGGGAATGACAGCCTGGACTTGCACTGAAATTCTCGATTCAGCCGAACGTGAACAAATAAAATCAATGCTTTCCGCCCTCGGAAAAGAACTTTTCGTGCAGACGGAAAATATGATAGATATGGCAACTTCGCTTTCGGCAACCGGACCGACTTATGTTTTTATGGTGATGGAAGCTCTGACCGATGCCGGAGTTCATATGGGATTTTCACGCGAAATGGCGAAAAATCTCGTTCAGGAAATGATGCTCGGTTCCGTAAAATTTGCTATCGAATCGAATAAACATCCGGCAGAATTGAGAAATATGGTAACGTCGCCGGGCGGAACGAGTGCCGAAGCTATTTATCAGATGGAAAAAGGAACTTTGCGGACGGTTTTATCAAAAGCCGTCTTTGCCGCATATAATCGCGCCGTTGCGCTCGGAAAAAAGCAAGATTGAAAAATAATTTACGCAGATTGTCATTCTCAATAAAAATATGAATTTCGGAAATTTTTCCGTAGATGAATTTGAAGGTTAAAGTAAAAATCAAAAGACCTTTTACATTAAAAGTTATCTCACTTCAAAACATAATTCATAAATAATATTTTTCAGACAATCGGATATTATTCCCTGTTTTTAAGACTCACAGCCGTTTGGGTTGAATAAAAACCGAGTTCACCGGTAATCGTTCCCAAAACCGGTTGACTTAGTTTTAAAAAAGAATTAACATTACGCTCAGTTAAAGTAAGACAAAAAGTTTTCGGAAAAAAATTCGTTTTAATCGTTAAGCGATTTGTTTAATTTTTATTCGTAAATTTTCAAACCCCCTCTATAAATCATTAGCCCCCGATTACATTACCCTAATTGCGTCAATGAATAATATTCATTTTATCAAACAATGCGTTGTTTTTTCGTGTCTGATTGTTCTGTCTCTGGTCTTCCTACAGTGCGGCGGAACGAAACCGATTAACATTTTGCCAAGCGATATTTTGGGAATTAGTCCCGGAATGAGCAAAGATGATGCCGTTCGGCATTTGAAGGAAATCGGAAAATTGAGCAGAGAAGAAGAAAAACAGCAGGAAGTATGGTCGCTAAAAGATAATCCCGCCTACGGCTATCTCGCCGTCGGATACGACCGTGAAAACCAGGTTCGATATATAACCGCTTTTGCTAAACCGAAAGATGGTCAAGCGAAGCGTTTCGATGAAATCGGTGATTTAAAACAAGCCAAAGCGGAAGTTGCGGGAGCAAATCACCGTTATATCTGGGAAGTTCCGCCGCAAGACGGAATTTCCGAATATTCAGTCATTGCACAGGGCAATAATGCAGATCATCTGTCTATGTTGACTATTACAAAACCTCGAAGCAATGAAGAGGAAGAGGAAGAGGAAAGAAGAGAAAAGTAATGTTTTTAACCGCTCTGAAGTTCGACAAAAACCGGTTAAAAATTATGCAAAATTTATAAAAATTCAGGAAGTATAAAATATGAAAAATATGGAACAAGCGGATATGTGGTTGACTTATAAAACACTGAAAAGACTTTCACTCTCGGTGTTTGCGATTGTGATTACGGCAATCGGTTTATTTTCTGCGGCAAATATTTCGGAAGCATCAAATCCGACTGCCGGAACGTTAAATCCGACCGGACCGAATGTTACTTGGGACGGCACTCAACCCGGCGGCGCGGCGGCGAATGGTGAAGCCGACTGTGCTACGATTCCGACGGTTTGTGACGAATTCGCATTAACTTTAAGCGGAACGGTCACCGATTGGATGAACAAGCGCGCCAGAGTTCAGATTAATTGGAACTTTCCGACTACCGATTATGATATGTATATCTACAAAGGCACGACGGCGACCGGAACCGTTGTTGCAACTTCCGCTAACGGCACGACGACGTTCGAGCAAGCCGATATCGATCCTTCTACGACGGGAGTCGGACTTTACACAGTGCGCGTCGTTTATTTTGCCGCAGTTGCCGCCGATCAATATAGCGGAATTGCCAGCGCGGTCAGCGTTCCCGCACCGTTTGTTCCGCCGCCAAGCACTTGCGCTCTTACGTCTTACGAAAGACATAATCCGCCGATGACTCTTGACGGCTACAACGACGCGGGCGAACCATCACTCGGAATTAACTGGAACACCGGAAATGTTTTGTTCCAATCTTATATTTACACATTAAGGGCGACTTTTAATGATGCGACATCTCCGGCGACTTCAATTTGGGCAAGTTTTACTCCGACGAATGCGGCAACATCGCTCGATCCGATTATGTTCACCGATCCAACAACCGGACGCACGATTCCCGGTCAGTTAATCGCGGCGGGCGGAACGAGTTTGACAGCAATTACCGACAATGACGGCGAATCATTTATACCGAATGTAACGACCGGCGTTACGTCGGGCGCGGATCACCAGACAATCGGCGCGGGACCATATAACCGTAATCCGATCAGCGCGGTTACGGGATTGCCGACAACACAAGTTAACCCGACGACTTCTTATCCGAACGCCTGGTATTACGCTTCGCAGTCAATCGCGGCGGCGTTTGCGACGCGCAGCGATGACGGCGGTTTGACTTATCAAGCGGCAGTGCCGATGTATAACCTCGTGCAATGTTCGGGTTTGCACGGTCACGTCAAAGTCGCGCCGGACGGCACGGTTTATGTGCCGAACAAAAATTGTCCCGACCCGGATATGAACGCGGCAACGCTCGATGGCGGACAAGGTTTTGCGGTTTCTGAAGACAACGGTTTGACGTGGAAAGTTCGCACATTGCCCGGTTCGGGAAGCGGTGACAACGATCCGGCAGTCGGCATCGGCGCGGGCGGCAGAGTTTTCTTTGTTTATACCGGCAGCGACAAACATATTCGCGTCGCAGTTTCCGATGACAAGGGCGCAACTTTCAAATACGATCAAGACCTGGGTTTATCAACAAATACGCCGACCGGAGTGGCTTATAACATCAAAGCATCGGTCTTTCCGGCAGCAGTCGGCGGCGACAACAATCGCGCCGCGCTGTTTTTCCACGGCACGGATTCGCTGCAAGGCGGCGATCCGACGGGCGACGATTCAGGAACGACTCCGTTTGCCGGAACTTGGTATCCGTATATTGCGACGACCTGCAACGGCGGAATGAGTTGGACGGTTGTTCGTGCCGATGATCCTGTCCAACAAGGTGTAATCTGCACGAGCGGCACGACTTGTCCATCAGGAACGCGAAATCTTTTAGATTTTATGGACTTAAAAGTTGACCGTTTCGGGCGCGCCGTCGCCGGTTATGCAGACGGTTGTGTCAATTCCGGCTGTCTGAGCGCGATGAACGGAACAAAAGCGGTCAATGATAAAACTCAAGTGGCGACGATTTTGCGTCAGTCAGGAGGATCACGTTTGTTTTCCGACTTTGATACGGGAGGTCCGGCGGCTCCGTTGCTGCCACCGCCGGTTGAAGTGAAATCTTCACGGCGCGGAAACTCTGTGAAATGGATGACACCCGACAGTAACGGCTCCCCGCTGACGAGTTACAAGATTTATCGCGGAGTTGGCAAAAACGAACCTGTCTTAATCGGAGAAGTTAAACCGGGCGAAACTTCGTTTGAAGATAAAAGACTGCAGAGCAGCGGTTTCAGCAAAGTTTATTATCAAGTAACCGCAGTAAACCGTTTCGGCGAAAGTCCGCGAACAAGGCGGTTTTATGCCGAATAGATAAATCGGTGGAAGTATTTATCAAGCGGTTTTGATAACCGATTCAAAATCGCTTGATTATCCGTTAAATGTATATGGTTTTAACATTAAAACAAATACGTTCACTTGATTTTTACGTTATGTTTGCCAATAAAGCCTTATGTCAGGCGAGTTTTCATACTCGAAATAAAAGGGGATAAATTATTATGATCGAAATAGTCAGACAAAAAAAGATTTTCAACATTTTCAAAACAATAAATTACGGCTTGCAGTGTGCGGCTGTTATCTGCTCAGTATTCCTAATTTCCGCTGCATTTACACAATTAGCAAATGCTCAAAAAGTTTCTTCAGATTCCGACAGTAATTTCGGCGGAGGAGGCATTTATACCGTTTCTAACTTAAATGATTCGGGTGCGGGAAGTTTGCGGCAAGCAATAATTGATAATAACAATAATCCGAATAGTACAAATAGAATAGAATTTAGTGTTGCCGGAACAATTTCTCCGATATCACCGCTTCCTGTAATAACCGGAGGTGTTACAATTGACGGTTATACCGCACCGGGAGCGGTTCTCAGCACAGGCGGAGTTAGTTCGGCGTTTAGCGGCACTCTAACGATTGAACTCGACGGTACAAACGCGGGAACGAGCGGCATCGGACTGCAAATCTCCGCACCTTCTCTTGTTCGGGGTTTAGTTATAAATCGTTTCCAGAGTGCTGGAATTCGGGTAAATACCGGAGCTAATTCATCGAGTATATTAGGAAATTTTATCGGAACTAACACCGCCGGAAATGCGGCTCTGGGCAATTTTAATCGAGGGATTTTGATAGTCGGCGCGACTGGAGTTATCATCGGCGGCACTCCGAACGCGAACAGAAATGTAATTTCCGGCAACTCAGGCACGGGAATTTCCATTACGGGCGGCGGTTCGGCAGCGATCAGAAAAAACTTTATCGGAGTGGCGGCAGACGGAACTACGCGTCTCGGAAATACGCAGGAAGGTATTCGCATTGTTGATTCATCGGGAACTCAGGTCGGAACAGCCAGTGCTTCGCGCAATATCATTTCAGGCAACAACGGCAGTGGAGTTTCGATAATTCAAAGCAGTAATGTGACTTCCGCCGCTAATAACAGTATTGTCGGAAATTATATCGGTGTTGGTATTTCGGGAAATACTGCCGTGCCTAATTCAGGCAGCGGTGTTTTGATAAATGCCGCAACAAATACTGTCGGCGGAATAACAAACGGAGACAGAAATGTAATTTCTGGAAATTCTTCAAACGGCATTTCGATCAGCACGATTTTTGCGACCGGAAATATAATTGCAGGAAATTACATCGGAGTCGGTGATAACGGCACAACCGCGCTCGCTAATCGTGATAACGGCATTCAGATTGCCGGGCTTGCGGCGGGAAATATAATCGGCGGAACGGGAATTACAGCCGGTGCGTGCGATAATGCCTGCAATATCATCGCTAACAACGGCGATGCTTTGGCGACGAGTTCCAGAGCCGGAATTTACATTGACACAACTGCCGGAGTAAGTAATGCGATTCGCGGCAATTCTATTTTCAATAATACAGGAATCGGAATTGATCTCGGCGGAATCGGCGCAACTGCAAATGATGCGGATGATGTAGATACGGGTCCGAACGATTTACAAAACAACCCCGTGTTGAGTTCGGCAAACACTTCTAATTCGGTAACCGGAACACTAGACAGCACACCGAATACGAGTTTCGTACTTGATTTTTTCTTAAATTCTACTGCTGACGGCATAAATAGTGAAGGTCGAACATTTATCGGCTCGATGAATGTTATTACAGATGCAAACGGAGATGCGCTTTTTACATTCAGTTCAAGTGTTACTTTTCCCGCCGGACAATTCGTAACGGCGACGGCAACCAGCACCGGAACAGCGTCATCTTTTGCGCCACAAAACGTCGGCGATAGTTCGGAATTTTCCAATCCGGCACAGATTGTCGCGCCGACTGCGGCGGCGGTCGAGGTTTCGGGACGCGTTTTATCAGGTAATTTTTCAGGAATCAGCAATGCTCTGGTTACTTTGACAGACAGCAACGGCAATACATTGGGAACGAGAACGAATTCGTTCGGTTACTACAAATTTGTCGAGGTAAATGCGGGAGAAACTTATACGGTAAAAGTTTCACATAAAAGATACAGATTTGCTCCGCAAATTTTGTCTGTAGATAATACCGTTTGGAATTTCGATTTGTATTCTGAACAATAATCCTTCAAACAAAAGATTATTATTTCTAACGCCGGAGAGTTTTTAAATAAACATTTAAAAACTCTCCGGCGTTTTTATTTGAGATTGAACATCAATAATTTATTTTTCGCGTTCCAAAAAGCCTTCTATTCTTCATTTGCTATATAAAGTTCGATTTGTGCTAAAATTAACCCGAAATTCTTTTGTTAAACTATGAAAAGTTGTCCAAAATGCCATACACGTTATACTGACGACACATTGAAATTTTGTTTGCAGGACGGCACGCCTCTTGTTTTTCAAACCGAAGATACATCCGCGCCGACTGTAGTTTTGGGTGAAACTGAAACCGTGGTTGCGCCGCGTGCTTCAAATAAAATTCCTTTCAATGTGGAAAATCAACCGTCTGTTGACTATTCGACAAATCAAAATTATGTTCAGCCGGAAGAAAAATCCAACACATTCAAAATTGTCGGACTGACCGTTTTAACAATGTTCATATTATTAGGCGCAATCGGTGTGGGTGCGCTGGTTTATTTTAATAAGCAAAAAGAAGTAGCAAAAGATACTAATACATCGAAAAACACGAAAACGACTGCCAAACAAACGCCTGAATCAAACAAAACGGAAAACGCCGTGAATGATTCTTCAACCCCGACTCCAACCGCTACACCGGAAAAAACGCCGGAAATCAATGCCGGACAAATTAAAAAAGAAGTTTCGCAAACGATTGATTCGTGGAAAAATGCCGCCGAAAATCTCGACGAAGACGAACATATGAGTTTTTACGCGGACAAAATTGATTATTACAACAAAAAAGACGTAAATATAGATTTCGTTCGCAAAGACAAAATCCGGGCTTTGAGTCCTTATGACGATGTTGAGATTGACATCAGCAATCTGTCGGTTACGACCGATGAGAAAGGCGAAATTGCCACTGCTGTTTTCGATAAAAAATGGACGTTTGAAGGTGATGAAAAATACTCCGAAGGCAAAGTTCAGTCACAGGTAAAATTCAAAAAATCCGGTGAAAAATGGAAGATTATCAGCGAAAAGGATTTGAAGGTTTACTACGTCAACAAATAAATATTTCCAGCCATAAAATATGAACGAACATTTACAAAAAACATCCGAACCGTGTGTAATGGTAATTTTCGGAGCGACCGGCGATTTAACAAAACGCAAACTTTTCCCTGCACTTTATAATCTGGCGCAGGAAGATTTTCTCCCGGAAAATTTCGCCGTCATCGGTGTCGGCAGACAGGAACTGACAACCGAGGATTTCCGCAGTCAGATAATCGCCGATTTGAAAAAATTTATGGGCGAAAAGCCGGACAATAAATTAATCAAATGGTTTGAAGACCGCACGTTTTACACCGGCGGTGATTTTGACGATGACAAGGCACTTTTCAGCGACATCAAAGATTTGCTCGGCGAAGTCTGCGAACAGTTCAAGATTCCCGAAAATTTCTTTTTCTATCTCGCCACGCCGCCGTCGCTTTTTGCAAATGTTGCAAAAAAAGTCTGTAAACACGGACTCGGCAAAGAGGAAAACGGACATTGGCGCAGATTTATTTTTGAAAAACCTTTCGGACGCGATCTCGATTCGGCGAAAAAATTGAATGCCGAACTTTTGAGTTTCTTGAACGAAGACCAGATTTACCGCATTGACCATTATCTAGGAAAAGAAACCGTCCAGAATATTTTGATGTTTCGTTTCGGAAATTCGATCTTCGAGCCGATTTGGAACAGAAATTATGTTGACCACGTTCAGATCACGGTCGCCGAATCGCTCGGCGTAGAATCGCGCGGCGGTTATTACGAAAAAGCGGGCGCATTGCGCGATATGATCCCGAATCATATTTTTCAACTCGTAACTTTAACGGCGATGGAACCGCCCGTTTCGTTCGAACCGGATGCGGTACGCGACGAGCAGATGAAGATTTTGCAGGCGATTCAGAGATTTTCCGCCGAAGACGTTTTAAATAAAACCGAACGCGGACAATACGGCGCGGGCGAGATCGGCGGCGAGAAAGTTCCCGCTTACCGCGAAGAAGAAAATGTTGCGCCGGATTCAAACACGGAAACTTACGCCGCTCTGAAATTGACAATTGATAACTGGCGTTGGGCGGACGTTCCTTTTTATATTCGCACCGGAAAACATCTGCCGAAAAAACACACGGCAATCGTTATTCAATTTAAAAAAGCCCCGTTTAAACTTTTCCGCGATACGCCCGTCGAACGTCTGACGACCAACAGAATCGTTATTCACATTCAGCCCGACGAAGGAATTACGCTTCATTTCGGCGCGAAAATTCCCGGTCCGCTCGTTGATATGGGCGCGGTTGATATGGATTTTAATTACGTTGACCATTTCGGCGAGACTATTTCGACGGGTTATGAACGCCTGCTTTACGATTGTATGACCGGCGACGCGACGCTGTTTCAACGCGCTGATATGGTCGAAGAAAGCTGGGAAATAGTTACGCCGATTCTAGACGTTTGGAATGCGATTCCGGCGCGTGATTTTCCGAATTACAAAGCAGGAACTTGGGGACCGGACGGCGCGGACGAACTTTTGGCGCAGGACGGCAAAAAATGGAAAAACGATATTGACGAAAGTTTGCCGTCGAAAAAACGAAAGAAATGATGAAGCGTTCGGAGTTCCAACTTTAGGTGGCTTCCCGCCGCGTTTTGCGGGCGGTTTTACGCTAAAGCGTAACGGGGAAGCCAACTAAAGTTGGAACTCCGAACCGAAAAGCTTAATTTATGACAAAAGTAAAAAAGTTCGATAGTTTAGAAGATTTGAGCAATTTCGCGGCGGAAAAATTTGTCGAAACCGGAAGCGAAGCAATCGAGAAAAACGGCAGATTTTCCGTCGCGCTCGCGGGCGGTTCAACGCCGAAAATGCTGTATAAACTTCTCGCGTCAAGTGAACTAAAAGCAAAAATTAATTGGACGAAAGTTTTTTTCTTCTTCGGCGATGAACGAAATGTTTTGCCCGATTCGGATGAAAGTAATTTCAAAATGGCGAACGAAACGCTTTTTCAATCTTTGCAAATTCCAGACGAAAACATATTTCGCTGGCAAACTGAAAAATTTGAGAATGCCGAGGAAATTGCGAAAGATTATGAAAAAAAGTTAGAAATTTTCTTTCAAAACCCAAAATCGTTTGATTTGATTCTGCTCGGAATGGGCGACGACGCGCACACGGCTTCCCTTTTTCCGGGAACGAAAGCGTTGAAAGAAACAAAACAAATCGCAGTTGCAAATTTCGTCGAAAAATTCGATTCATATCGTTTGACGCTGACTTTTCCCGTGATAAATAATGCGGAAAATATAATTTTTCTCGTTTCCGGCGACAATAAAGCCGAAGCGTTGCGCGAAGTTTTACGCGGCGAATTTCAACCTGAAAAATTCCCTTCGCAGAATGTAAAAACCGAAAACGGCAATTTGTGGTGGCTTATTGATAAAGCGGCGGCAAAATTGCTCGATTCGTGATAAAATTTTCGGACGATGGAAATTGAAATAGCCGTTTCAATATTTATACTTCTTGCGCTTGTTTTGCTGTCAACGATTGATATGGCGTTTTCGCAGCTTTCGGATGTTAGTCTGCGGCGCATTTCGTCCGATGCCGAAGAGGAAAACAAAACGAAATCAGCGCGTTTTCTGCACGAAATTCTCGAAAATCGTCCGAATTTCCGCTTTGCGCTTTCCGCCGCAATTCAGGTTTTACTCGTCGCTTTTACGGTTTTTGCCGCGCTTTTAGTTTACCGTTTTTATCCGACCTCGCGCGATATTTTAATTTATACATTGTTCGGTTCCCTTGTTCTGACGATTCTTTTTCGCCAGATTTTGCCGCGTTTCATTGTCGGAATCAACCCGGAACATCGTCTGCTCACGCTTTTGCCGATTATGCGACCGCTGTATCGTTTTTGGTCTTTCGTCGCATTGCCGTTTTCCAATTCTATTAAACAGAGAGAACAGCAAAAGCTCGAATCAACGATTGTCCCGTCAAATGAAACGGATGAAGCTGTTGATTCGGACGATCTGAATGTTTTAATTCAGGTCGGCGAAGCGGAAGGAATTATCGAACAGGAAGAGCGCGAGTTGATAAAACGGATGATCGAATTTACCGACACGGAAGTTGACGAAATTATGACACCGCGCACGGAAATCGTCGCGCTTTCGATTGATTCGACCGTCAAAGATGCGCGTGATTTAATTATCGAAAAGAAATATTCGCGGATGCCGGTTTACCGCGATAACATTGACAATATCGAAGGATTTATCTATGTCCGCGATTTGATGAACAATTGGGACGAAGGCAAAGAAAACGCGCCCATCGAACCGCTTTTGCGCCACGCTTATTTTGTTCCAGAAACGAAATCCGCCGCCGAACTTTTAAAAATTATGCAGTTAGATCACGTTCAGGTGGCGATAGTTATTGACGAATACGGCGGCGTGGCGGGACTCGTTACTCTGGAAGATATTGTCGAAGAGATCGTCGGCGAGATCGAGGATGAAGACATCGAAGAAGAAGAAATTATCGAAATCATCGAAGGCGATGACGGTTATTGGGACGTTTTAGGTTCGACCGAGATCGGCAAGATTGAGCGCGTGATAGAGATGGAAATTTCCGACGATGATTACACGACGATTGCCGGATTCGTTACGACCGAAGTCGGTTATGTGCCGAAAACAGGCGATAAACTTAACTTTCGCGGTCTCGATGTCGAAATTCTGCAATCCGACGAAAAAAGAGTTCATCTTCTAAGAATCAGAAAATCCGCGCCGGAAACAGAAGAAGAAACAAAAACGATCTGAATTTAATTATTTCCCGTTTATTTTTAATAATTTCGCTTTTAATTTGATAATCTTACCAAAATTTCGGTTTTCTCTCTAACATTTCGTTGTTCCTGACTTTTTACAACTTTTTCCGCCAAAAAATCAAAATTCCCGCCGAAAATTCATTTTTCCCGGAATTTTAGAGTTCTATGCGATTTTTTTGCAAGCGAAAAAGTATAATTTTGGAAATAATCGCTTTCGCATTTTACGTTTCGATTTTCTATAATTGACTTTAAATTTGGTAAGGAGATTTACAAAAATATTATGAGCATCAGACTTGGAGACGAAGCACCGGATTTTACGGCGAACACGACGCAAGGTGAAATACATTTTCACGAATGGCTCGGCGACGATTGGGGCGTTTTATTTTCGCACCCGAAAGATTACACGCCGGTCTGCACGACCGAACTCGGAATGGCGGCACGTCTAAAGCCGGAATTTGATAAACGAAATGTAAAAATAATCGGTTTGAGCGTTGACGCGCTCGATAATCACGAAGGTTGGGCGAAAGACATCGAAGAAACACAAGGCACCGCCGTAAATTTCCCGATGATCGCCGATTCGGATAAAAAAGTCGCCGATCTTTACGATATGATTCATCCGAACGCCAGCGACACGGCGACCGTGCGTTCCGTTTTCGTCATCGGACCGGACAAAAAAGTTAAATTAAACCTGACTTATCCAGCTTCGACGGGCAGAAATTTCGATGAAATACTGCGCGTCATTGATTCATTGCAATTGACGGCAAATCACAGCGTCGCCACGCCCGTCAATTGGAAAGACGGCGACGACTGCATTATTGTTCCGTCGGTTTCAAACGAAGACGCGAAAGAAAAATTCCCGAAAGGCTGGAAAGAAATAAAACCGTATTTGCGCGTTACGCCGCAACCGAATAAAGAATAACGCCGACAGGAGAAATTTTTGATACCAGAAACGAATAAATTAACTCCTGCAACAAAAACCTGTGAATCCTGCGGCGAAGAATTTTCGTGCGGCGCGAACAGCGGGAAATGTTGGTGTTTTGATGTTGATTTGAATGAAGAAACTTTAGCAAACTTGTGGCAAGATTTTGAAAATTGTCTGTGTAATAATTGCCTGCCTAATGAAAAGAACGCAGATAAAATCCGTTAGAATTTTATCTGCGTTTTTTATTTTCAATTTTTCAGCGACCAAATTAATTTTTCATCAGGTTTTAGCGTCCGCGTCTCACTTTCGGGATTTAAGGTCTGCACGATTCCGTATTTTTCATCGAGCCGGACAAATTTGATGATGCGGGCATTTCGGCAGACGGAAGAAACCTGCGCGTTCGGTGTCGGCTGACAGATCAAACTTACGGATTTCAGAGTTGATAAAGGCGCGGGCAATCTGACAGCGATGCGTTTATAACCGCTCCGTTCAACTCTCAATCGTGCGTCGCCGAAATCCGAACGGCTCGTTTTCCCGTCTGCCGTCTGAATTTCCACTCCGACCGCCGCCGCGTCATTCTCCGAATAAACTTCGACATAAAGATAATTTCGCAGATCGTCAACCGTATTTGCGCCGAGTTTCAGCGGATCAATGCGATTTTCGCGCATCGCTTCTTCCGCCATAATTCGATACGTCCACGCGAATTTGTCCATCACTGTTTCGCGCGAACCGTTTTCCAGATTGGTTTGAATGAGCATCGGCGAAACGCGCATCTGCGAACAGCCCGCGTCGGCGAAATTGTTGTTGACGGTCGCATCTAAAAACAGCGGATGATCGCCGAATCTTTCTCCTTGAAAATTTTTCGTTTCGTGATTCGCGCCTTGAAATATCCCCGATAAAACCTCGCCGTTTGCGCCCACCCGAATTTCGTAAACCCATTCGATGTCGGTCATTCGTCCCCAACGCGCCAGCAAAGCCGCGGATTGTGTGCCGCCGTCTTCGTTAGTGAAGATCGTCGTGTAGCGAATTTTTTTGACGTTTTCCGGTTCGTCGAAAATCTCGTAATAAGTTAAAAGCGGAATGTCCGAGAATTTATCAATCGTATTCGGGCGCAGATAAATTACGGGCGCGTTGAGCATCGCAACATACGCCGGAATCGAACGGTCGGCGGGTTTGGTTTCGATCAAATTTTCAAAGATCGTCGCGTCAGCCGATTTGATACGGACGTTTTGAGCGTTCGGCGCGGAACGCTCTTTATTCAAAACGATCGTGATCTTATGTTCGTTGCCGTCGTGTTTTCCGAGAAACATCTGATACTCGAACAGATTTTCGCCCGCGAAAAGAATCACGTCCTGATTATATTTCCCGTCAACAAAAACCGTTAAAACCGCCGCTTCCGAATCCTTTTTTTCCCAAGACGCGCCTTTGACGCTTGCCTCGACGGACAGACCGATTTCCGATTCGGCGGATTTACCGCGATTTTTCCTGATCTTTAATTCTTTGAGAATTTTCCCGGCGTTTTCAATTTTCGGCTCTTGATCGCAGACGGCGAAAACGACATTTGAACACAAAAGAATAAACAGAAACTGCAAAATTATTTTTTTCATTTGATACAAAAATCAGACAGAAAATTACGGTTTAAACCGCTTTATAAGGTGCGCTGTAATGCGTCGCCCAATCAACGAGATCGAGGTTGAGAATTCGGTGCGTTCCTTTTTTCGTATCAACTTCGATAATCATATAAGCGTCTTCGTCGTAACGTGTCGCGCCCATTACATAATGCTGTGCGCCGAAAGTTCGGGCGAAATCGAACCAGCGATGCCAGTGACCGGAGACGATCAGTTGAATCGTGTCTTTGTATTTTTTCAGCAGCGGCAGCATTCCGTAATCGCTGACTTCCGTCGCCTGAACGCTGTAAAGCGGATAATGAATAAAAACGAACGTCGGTTTTTGCTCTTTCAGTTCGGCTTCAAACCAATTCAACTGCTTTTCGCCGAGCGATCCCGTGCTTTTATTGAAACTTTTGCTGTCTTTGTTCCAAGTTTCGCCGATAAAATTGTTCAGATGGACGAATTTATAATCGCGGTGCATCACCGAATAATATGGTTCGAGTCCGAGTTTTTCCTTGAAAAGTTCGTGCGACATCTCACGCGAAACATTCGGCACATCATAATCGTGATTGCCGAAACCGACGTGAACGGGCATCTTAAAACCGTCGGTCAATTCCTTGGCGTTATCAATGCGCGTTTTGTTTTTGAAATAAAAATCGTAATCCGCCGACGGGTAATTATGAAAATAATCGCCGACGAGAAAAACTTTTTCAATCGGCGGATTCAAACTGTTAATCAAAGCCCGCGCCGACTGCAAACGCTCAGTAGTTTTGAAGATCGTCTCCGTGTCGAGCGCGTTGCCTTCGGGACCTTTGTAAAAATCGTCAATGATGTGCGTGTCTGCGATGATCGCAAAACGGAAAAAGCGTTTATCTTTAAGTTTTCCGGCGTTTTGCGTCTGACCTGAAAATCTGTCTTCGATCGCCGCGCGGGTCGAGAGCGGCAAATTCGCGGCGGCGGCAAGCGCGCCGAGTCCGATGCCCGCATTAAGCAGGAAACGACGGCGCGGCATAATTATATTGCTTTCTTTTTCAAGAATGTTTTCTTCGTTGTTTTTTTCCTTTTTCATAATTTTTTGTATTTTTTTTAATCCAGAACGGTGAAATTTATAAAAACACGGGCGAAGCGATTATTTTGACTTCGCCCGTGTTTGCCGGAAAACCGCGTAAATTAAAAGTAAATTTTCGCGGCAAATTGCAGTTCACGCGCCGGATACGCGCTCGTGATCGTTCCGAAAGCCGAACTCGAAATGTTGCCGTTCGGCGTACCGAAATTCGTGCGATTAAAAGCGTTAAACGCTTCGGCTCGTAGTTCTAATCTCGTGCTTTCGTTATACAACCTGAACTGTTTGTGAATTCCGATGTCGGCTTGCCAGAATCCCGGACCGCGAACGGAGTTGCGCGGCGCGTCGCCGAAAGGTTGAGTAGGATCGGTCGGAATCGCAACCGCTGTTTTGTCGAAATAAGCGTTCGGAGTCGGATTATTGAGAACGACTTGACCGATAATATTCGGACGATAACTTAAATCGCCGCCGACGGAATATTGCGAACTCGGCGAATAAGTTAAATTGACCGGACGACCGCTCGTTACGCGGTTGATTGCGGTCAGACGATAGCCGCCGAAGATCGCGTCTAAAATGCGATTCATTCCGCCGCCGAATTTTCGACCGCGACCGAACGGCAGATCGTAAACGATGCTCGTCGTATTGTTAACGGGAACGTCGTAGCTCGAAACGCCGTAATCAGAATTGAGATTCAAATAGTTAGCGCGGGAATTATCGCCGTTCGCGACTTCCAAATGTCCGGGCGCATTGTCCTTCGCACTCGATAAAGTCAGCGAGTTCAAGAGATAAAGTCCGTCGGTAAAGCGGCGTTCGACTTTCAACTGAAACGAATCGTATTGCGCTTCGCCCTGCGCGAGCGAACCTTGAATAAACGAAAAGTTTGAAATCGGACGACGCTGCTGAAGCGGTGTGTTTTCGCCGACGGCGTTCGGACGCGCCTGATTAATGTCGGCGAGAATGATCAAATTACTGCTGCGATTGCCGACGTAGCCAAAATCAACGAGCAAGTTTTTGAAAATTTCATACTGCATCGTCAGATGAAAACTCTGAACATAAGCCGTCGGATTGTCGCGCGGCGTGTAATTTACACGCGAACGAAGCGCGTTAAACTGCGTCGGCGCGATCAAACCCGCCGGATAACCGGCTTGCGTCGGACGAAAACAGCCGCTGAAATTATTGCCCGTGCAGAGCGGCTGCGATGCGAGCTGGTCAATCGTTACATTGAAAACCTGCGGCGGATTTAATGAAAGAATATTTTCGCCGCCGAGACGATTAAAATGAACGTAGCTGATTCCGTAACCACCGCGCAAAACCGTTCTTTTGGCGGCTTTCCAGGCAAAACCGAGACGCGGCGCGAAGTTATTGTAATCAGGTTTGACCGTCGCCCGATCTTCGAGCGAACCGTCTTTCGCAAGAATGACCGTGTTCGTCGCCGGATCGAAATTTGAAAGACGATTTTCGGCTTCATACTGCGGCGTGGCAAATTCGTAACGCACGCCGAGATTAAGCGTTAAGTTTTGATTGACCTGAAAATCGTCCTGCACATAACCGAAATGCATTCGCTGGCGATAATCGGGAACAAATGTGTCAGTTAATTGATACGAACTGCGTGCGCCGAACAAAAAGTCGGCGATATTGTAAACACTATTTGACGAACCGCTCACGCGGCTAAACTGCCCGCTGTATGTATCTATCCCGTATTTAGGATGCGAATCGGAAATTTCCGTGTTGATGCGCTGATATTCATAACCGAGTTTAAAACTGTGTCGCCCGGTAATAAATGTATAGTTAATACGCGGATTGATAACCGTCGGATTTTGAAATTGCGGGTTGCTGTTTTGTCGTCCGAGTTGCGTATAACCGCTGATTGACTGCGAATTCAAACCGCCCGCAATTGACGGATCAGTCGGCAGACCGGAAATTCCGTAATTGGTCAGCATATCTCCTGCGCCGAGATTATATGGACGTTTTCCGGCTTTTGTGCGCGAAACGCCGAGACGAAATTCCAGAATCGAAGTCGGCGTTAAAGTGTAAGTTACGCCGCCCGCAATTTGTTCGTTGATGACGAAAACATTCGAGTTGCTGTTGCCGCCGCTTGCGCCTTCGATCGTCGGAGCTTCAAAGTTATTAACTTTGCGCGAACTTCCGCGAACGAAAGCGGTTGTTTTGTCGTTGATATTGAAATCAAGTTTAGCGTCGCCTTTATCGTTGAAAAATTCACTGCGCGGCAGAGTCGAATAGTTATTCGCGCCTACCGTATTCGGCAGAGGCAAATCGCCGAAAACTTGTCTGGCAAACGAAGTGATTTCACTTTGCGGAACAATTCCGTTGGCGTAAACCGTTCCCGTCAGCGGATTGCGAATCGAAATCGGAGTTCCGTCAGCATTTCTGAAAATTCCCTGCCGCTGTTCGGCGGTCGGTAAAGTCGCAAACGCGATCTGCTTGGCAATGCGGCGATAACCTTCGTAATCAACGAAAAAAAACAAACGATTTTTAACAATCGGACCGCCGAATGTTCCGCCGAATTGATTTTGGATCAGAACGGGTTTGTCACCGTTCGTCGGTTTGAAAAATCCGGTCGCGTTAAACGCCGTATTGCGGACAAAATCCCACGCCGAACCGTGGAAACTATTTGTTCCCGAACGAATCGAAGCATTAATAACTGCGCCGCCCGCGCGTCCGTATTCTGCTGAAAAATTATTTGTCTGAACTTTAAATTCTTCAAGCGCGTCCGGCGATGCCTGCACGACCTGATTGGAAAATCCTTGATTACTCGTTCCGTAGGAATTGTTGTCAACGCCGTCAATAATAAAATTGTTTAAAGAACTTCGCAGACCGTTGACGTTAAAAGAAGCGTCGCGCGCGCCGGATTGACCGGGAACATTGATTGTTGATTGATTAACGCCCGTGCTTAAAAGTGCCAAATCCGCGTAAGAACGACCGTTGAGCGGCAGATTGATGATCTGTTCGCGCGTGATAACCTGTCCGCGTTCGCTCGAAGCGGTTTCGAGCAGTTCCGGCGTATCGCTGACCGTCACGGTCGCCGAAAGCTCTCCGGCTTGTAATGTTACGTCAACGCGCTGCCGCCCGTTTACCGTCGCCGTGATATTTTCAACCACGCCTTTTGAAAAACCTTCGGCTTCGGCTGAAACCTGATAACTTCCGATCTTGACGTTCGGAAATTGATAATTGCCATCCGCATCCGTCATTGCCATAACGACGCTTGCAGTTTCCGTATTTTTCAGCGTGATTTTAGCATTCGGAACGATTGCACCCGCCGCGTCACGCACCGTTCCGAGCAAAGTCGCGCTGTCGAATTGCGCGGAAACACTGAAACAAAAAAACGCGCCGCACAAGAGCAAAGCGCATAGAAAATTCGTATATAATTTTACCTTTTGGTATGATTTCATTTTTAAAAGTCCTCAAAAGTTGTCCTTTTCCTTATTTCAAAATACCTTCAATATTTTCAAGTATTTTTCAGTTTTTAAACTTAAATTTTTTTAATTGGGAAAGGAGAAATTAACAATAAGAAATGAACAAAATGTATCTGAGGTATTAACTAAAAATTAAATTAAATTATTTGTCGTCAAAACCGCGTAAATAATTTAAATATTCCTTGTAAACCGTTGCCGCTTAAGAACTTGTCAAAATAAAAATAATTTTGCTTTTGGGAATTAAAACATTAAAAGAAAGCTGCAATCGCACAAGTGTTGAAAAACAATTTAACCGAATTATTTTTGTTATGTAAAAATATAATTTTTGAGATTTTCATCTCTGATCTATCTTCGTTTGAAAATATAATAACGGGAAAAAATGTTTGCTAAAATTTAGAATAATTTTCTAAAATGTTACATTCTTAAAATAGATGAAAAAGAAAAGTAAATTTTTAAGTGGAAAACGAATTGATCCGACACCGATTGATAAAAATACGGTGCTGGCGGATTTGATTGACGAATCGTTTATGGCGTATAACGCGGCGCGTCTGCGCGAGGCGTGCCAATTGTTTACAAAGAAAATGCTCGAACCGGACACGACCGTCGGCGTTACTTTGACGGGCGCGCTGACTCCCGCAGGTTTGGGAATTTCCGCGCTGATTCCTTTGATTAAAGCGGGATTTATTGACTGGATAATTTCGACCGGCGCGAATCTTTATCACGACACGCATTTCGGCATCGGACTTTCTCTTCATCAAGGCGACGCGAAATTAGACGACCGCATTTTGCGCGAAGAAGAAGTCGTCAGGATTTTCGACATCTTTTTCGATTATAGTGTTTTGCTCGACACCGACGAATTTTTCCGCCGACTGATCGAACACGACGAATTTCAAAAACCGATGAGTTCGGCGGAATTTCATTATCTCGCCGGTAAATACATCCGCGAACGCGAGAAAAAACTCGGAATCACGGAAAAATCTTTATTGGCGGTTTGTTACGAATACGGCGTTCCGGTTTACACATCGTCGCCGGGCGATTCGTCAATCGGAATGAACATCGCCGCCAAAGAATTGCAGGGCGGAAAACTGGTTTTAAATCCGAATCTCGACGTAAACGAAACCGCGTCAATCGTTCTCGCGGCAAAACGCGGCGTAGTTCACACAGGCAAAAAATCAAAAAAAGGCGGCAAATCCGCAATTTTCATTCTCGGCGGCGGAAGCCCGAAAAACTTCGCTCTCCAAACCGAACCGCAAATTCAGGAAGTTCTCGGCATTGACGAAAAAGGTCACGATTACTTTTTACAAGTTACCGACGCGCGTCCCGACACGGGCGGATTATCCGGCGCAACTCCTGCAGAAGCAGTAAGTTGGGGGAAAGTTGATCCTGACAAATTGCCCGATGCGGTTGTCGCTTACATTGATTCGACGGTCGCTTTGCCGTTAATTACATCTTACGCGCTTGCGAGGCACGAACCGCGCGAGCCGAAAAGATTGTATGAACGGCGCGACGAGTTTATGAATTTGCTCAAAAAAGAATACGAGAAATCTACAAGAAGATAATTGATGAAATTAAACGCCGAATTAAATAACGAAACGCACGAGATCGAAATAAAACGCGACGGTGAAAAAGTTTTTGCGCGGGTTGATGAGCGCACTTATGAACTCGAAGCGTCGGAAGTCGAGCCGAATGTTTTTCTTTTGAAAAACAACAATCAGATTTATGAAATTCTAGTTTCAGGAGCGCAAGACGGAACTTTTAAGGCAAAAGTTAAAGGCGAAGAATTTGAGATAAGTTTAATTGATCCGAAAAAATTGCGCGGCGTGGGCAAAGACGCAAATTCTGCGGATGGAATTGCGGAAATTAAAACGGCGATGCCCGGAAAACTCGTTCGGATATTGGTCGAGGCAGGTTCGGAAATAACAATCGGCGAGTCGGTTTTAGTTGTTGAGGCGATGAAAATGCAAAACGAAATGAAATCTGCAAAAGACGGAATCGTAAAAGAAATTCGTTTTAAAGAAGGCGACACCGTTAATGCCGGAGATGTTTTGGCGATTATCGAATAATAATTTTAGAGAACAAAAAGTCTCTTTTACAAATAAATTTATGAAGAAAATCAAATTCATTTTCAAATTGCCGGAACACTTTTGCTATATTTTACTGATTTTTTCAATCTGTTTGTCAGCTGCATCGTGTCTTGCCGTTCGGGAAAAAGAAAATTCAGACGCAGCAACAAATTCTTCTGAAAAAACTTCGGATTCAAAAAATTTAAAAGAAGAAAACAAATCTTCCGATCAGCCAGAAGACAATAATTTCAACGAATCTAAACAAAAAACTTTAGCCGGAAAACAAAATAATTCCTCGGAATTAGTAGCGAAAGACGGTTTTCAAACGCGCTGTGGTTGGTATAGCAACCCGACACCGGGAAATCATTGGCTGACGGATGCTGACGGCGAATGGATAATCGGAGTTCAGGGCGGTCATCAAGCCGTCGGCGATTATCCGCCGGAATTCGGCAGAAGTCAATGGATCGCAACAAACGGTTATTACGGTTACGGCTGCGCGTGTTTGAGCGTAAAAGTTGATAAAAAAGAAAGGTTGATCTTAGAAATTGCCGACGGAAAGGCGCGTGCGTTGTCCGTTTGCCAAAATGATCCGAAATTAAAAAATCCTGAATAAGATAAACCTTGCAAACATAATATGAAAGACCATTCTTCATCAATCGGGAAATCCGCAAATTCAGACAAAACTTCGCCCAAAAATCTCCGCATTTTGCTTTGGGATATTGACGGAACGCTGATGCGTTCGACAGTTCAGGGCGGTTACAAAAAATATTTCGCGGCGACGATGCGCGAGATTTTCGGAAGTTCGGGAACGCTCGATGAAATCACGCCTTCGGGAATGACCGATACGCAGATAATGTATGAAGCTTTGAAAAACGACGGTTTCAAAACCGAACAAATTTTCGAGCGCAAAAATGAAATTTTGGAAACTTTTCAAAGAGAAATGATAAAAGTTTTATCCGTCGGCGGCGAACCTTATGAAATGTTGAAAGGCGCGGATGAGATTTTAGAAGAAACCGACAAAAATCCCGTTTTCGTTAATGCGCTTTTAACCGGAAATTTATCCGTCGCCGCCAAAATCAAATTATCAAACGTCGGTTTGTGGCATTATTTTGAAAACGCGCCGAACGCTTTCGGCGAAATATCTCACGAACGAAAAGATTTGGCAATCGAAGCCGGAAAATTATTTAACGAAGTGTATGATTTTGAATTCGATCCGAAACAATTCATTGTCATCGGCGACACGCCGAACGACGTTTTATGCGCCAAACATTTCGGCGCGAAATGCGTTGCGGTTTTAACGGGAAAAAACCAGACTAGAGAAAAACTTTCTGAAAATGATCCTGAAATTATAATTGAAGATTTGCGGGACACCGAAAAAATTTTGCGGATTTTGAAAGAATTATAAATGCGCCGCGCAGTATTTGCAAAAAACCGCGTCCGCGTCGTGTCCTTCTTTTAAACAATGCGGACAAACCTGCGTAGTAATTCCCTTTCCGACCGCTTTCGACATTTCGACCGTAACGATTCCCGTCGGCACGGCGATAATTCCATAACCCATAATCATCACGATTGACGCGAAAAGTTGTCCGAGCGACGTGCGCGGCGAAACGTCGCCGTAACCGACGGTCGTCAAAGTTACAATTGCCCAGTAAATGCTAGTCGGAATATCTTTGAAACCGTTTTCCTCGCCTTCGATCACATACATTACCGAACCGATCACCGTTACGAGTGCGAGAACTGCGAGAATAAAAACGCCGATCTTTTTCGCGCTCGCCCGCAGAGCATTGTTGAGAATTTGCGCTTCACTCAGATATTCAGTTAATTTCAAAACGCGGAAAATCCGCAGAAGCCGCAAAATTCTAACGGTTAAAAGATACTGCACGCCCGGAACGACGAGACTGGCGTAAGTCGGCAGAATCGAGAGAATATCAATAATCCCGAAAAACGAAAGCGCGTATCGCCAAGGTCGCCGCACACTAATCAGGCGCAAAAGATATTCAACCGAAAAAAGAATCGTAAAAAACCATTCCGCCGCATAGAGAAAATTGCCGTATTTTTGCTGGTAAGAATTTACGCTGTCCAGAATGACAACAAGGACGCTCAAAATTATCGCCACGATCAAAATCAAATCGAACGCACGTCCGGCGGCGGTGTCAGCTTCGAAAATTACTTCGTGCAGTTTTTTTCGCCAATTTGCTGTCGGAATTTCGCGGTGCATCGGTTTCATTTTTTACTATTTAACCAAAGTTTTGCGCGAAATTACAGGCGCATTTTCAAATTAAACGCAAACCGCGAGTTTTTTCTGCGCGGAAATCGTCCGCAGAGGCGATTTCAGATTTTCGATCAATTCGGCAAAACCTTTGAACGTCAACTGCTGTGCGCTGTCGGATTTTGCGATTTCCGGCTGCGGATGAACTTCGACGATAATTCCGTCCGCGCCGACCGCAATCGCCGCTTTTGCCGTCGCCGAAATCAAACTACGTTTTCCCGTCGCGTGCGATGGATCAACAATTATCGGCAAATGTGTCATTTCTTTAACGAGCGCGACCGAAGCCAGATCGAGCGTATTTCTCAAAGAATCATCAAAAGTTTTGATTCCGCGTTCGCACAAAACGACGTTTTCGTTTCCGCCGTGCAGAATATATTCAGCTGACGAAAGCCATTCTTTGACGGTTGCCGACGCGCCGCGTTTTAATAAAATCGGTTTGTTCGTTTTTGCAACTTTCCGCAAAAGTGCGAAATTCTGCATATTTCTCGCGCCGATCTGCAATAAATCGGCGTGGTCGCAGACGATTTCGACATCATCTTCGCTCATCACTTCCGTCACGACGGGCAAACCCGCGATTTCTCCGGCTTCGCGCAAAAGCTGTAAACCTTCGATTCCCAAGCCTTGAAAATCATACGGCGAAGTTCGCGGTTTATACGCGCCGCCGCGAAGCATCACCGCGCCGCTTTCTTTGACCGAAATCGCCGTCGACACAACTTGTTCGCGCGATTCGACTGAACAAGGTCCGGCGATGACAATTGCTTCATTGCCGCCGATTGCCACGTTTTTCACGCGCACAGTTGTTTTCCGTTCCGCTTCAAGTGAAACGAGCGGAAGCGTGCTGTTTGCTTTATTGTTTGTTTTTTTCGTCCATCCGTCCAACATAGTTTTTATTTCTCCGTCTGTTTTTATTTTTTGTTTTTTGAATTACTTTTTAATTTCTAATTTGAAATCAGATAAAATGTCGTCCAATTTTCGGGGTCGTCGGCGATATTTTCCAATAGGATTTTCCCGCCGTAGATTTCCGCCGCACGTCTGCTTCCGATTGCGGTTTGCGTGGGATTTTTTTCGTCAATTATTCGCTTGATGCTCGAAGCCGTGTCGTTGCCGACGATTGTTTGCAGTTTTTCATTCGCCGTCAGAAATTTGCGGCATTGTTTTAACGCTTCTTCGTGCGAACGAATAGTGTTTGCATTTTTGAAATCAGCAGTTTTCGTGCCGACAAGAACGTGTTTAACTTCGAGCTGAAGTTTGTCTAAAACGCGCAGATCGGTTTCTTTCAAAATTTTCGTCGCCGATTTTATTTCGCCGACGATTTTATTTTCTAAAGGCACGACGGCAAATTCCACTTTTTTCGATAAAACCGATTCAAAAGTATCGGCAAAATTCCGGCATTCCAAAATTTTCGCGTTCGTGCCGAACATCTGCGACGCGGCTTCTTCGCTGTAAGAACCTTTTATTCCTTGAATTGCGACCGTTTTTACAGACATATTTCACTTCCCTTTTCCGATTTTTCTTCGATGATCTTGTTTTGGATTTCTCTTGATTCGCGGATAATGCGGCGGAAAATTTTCGTTACCGATTCCGCCGGCAAAATGCCTCTGTTTTCGTTTGAAATGTGCCGCAAAACTTCCGTTTCTCTTTCCGCGTCAACAATAGGAAGTCCGGCTTTTGTCTTTACCAAACCGATATTTTTCGCGGTTTCGGCGCGTTTGTTCAGCAAAATTAAAATCTGCCCGTCAATTTCGTCAATTTCCCTGCGATAGTTTTCTAATTTCATTTTTATCTCCGAATACAAAAAAGCCGTGAACTTTTCTAAGTTTCACGGCTTTCATTTTGAAATTTTTGCTTTTTGGTAGTTTATCCAACTTCCGGCACAACTTCATTTTCAGCCGTCTTTGTAAAAAAGTAGCTAAAATAAAAGTTAAAATAGGTGCTAAAGTTGTTCATTTTTCGTTTATATAAGATAAACTGTTAGTTTTCAAACTGTAACCCAAAGAAAAACTATTTGTCAAGAACTTTTTTAAGTTCGATGAAATTTTCTCTCGATGTCCTTCATCGTCAGACGCAAGATCACCGGACGACCATGCGGGCAAGTCGTTGGCGAAGACGTTTTTAAGAGCCTGTCAATCATCCAATTCATTTTCTCCGGCGTAAGCTTCATATTGATCTTCACAGCGGCTTTACAAGCCAACGATGCCGCAATGTCGTCGCGCAGAGTCATTTTCGCCGCGCCGCGTTTTTCTTTTTCAACCGTGTCTAAAATTTCCGCGAAAAGATTTCTGACTTCCGACGGCGGCAGATCGGTCGGCACGCTCTTGATCGCCACGGTTCGACCGGAAAGACGCATCAAACCGAAACCGCAATTTTCCAATTCCGATTCGATCTCGTCAAAAACGGCGGCTTGCGCGGGCGTAAGATCAATCGTTTCGGGCAATAAAAGATTTTGCGATTCGATTTTTCGCTCGGTTTCCTGCTTACGAAATTTATCAAACAAAATCCGCTCGTGCGCGACGTGTTGGTCAATCAAAAGCATTCCTTCATCGTCAACCGCGATAATAAAACTTTCGTGCAATTGTCCGATCGGTCGAATTTTCGACGACGAAACTTCGCCGACTTCAACCGCTTTCGGAATTTTTTCCGCCGAATCAACCGGAGGCAAAGGATTTATAATTTCGGATTTTGGATTTTGGATTTGTTCGTATAAAAACGGTTCGGATTCGTTTGAATTTTCTGTTTCGGTTGAGATTTTGGTTTGGTTGAAATTTTGAAAATCGAAAACTTCGGCGGTTTGGTTTTCTCTCGTTTGCGCGGCGGATTCAAAATCTTCGCTCGTTGCGGGAATTTCTTCGATATTTTCTTTTTCAGCTTCAAACGTTTGTGAAACTGTTTCATCAACATTTTCAGATTCAGAAAAACGCGGCATAAAATCAGCATTTTTATCTTCAACTTGAAAATCCATTTTCGTCTGTTCGGGCAAAGGCGTTTGAATTTTCAGTTCGGAAAGAAAAGATTCCTGAGTTTGATCTTCCGAAAAATCCGCATTCCCAAAATCCAATTCTGAATTCGTCAAAATTCCCGCGTTTCTGAGCGAATTACGCACGGCTTCGGCGACGACATCTTTGACGGCATTTGAACGTCTGAAACGAACTTCGGTTTTTGCGGGATGAACATTTACGTCAACTTCTTCGAGCGGAATTTCTAAAAACAAAAACGCGACCGGATAAACGCCGTGCGGCAGAACCGAGCGAAAACCTTCGAGCAATCCGCCTGTGATGATCTTGTCTTTTACAAAACGCCCGTTGATGAAAAAATACTGCGCGTCTTTTGTCGTTCGACGTTCGCGCGGCGCGGAAATAAAACCGGAAATCTTGGCGATATATTCGCGCCCGCCTTCGACCGGCAACAGACTTTCGATCATTGTCGCGCCGAAAATCTGGTAAGCGCGTTCGCGCAGATTTTTCGCCGGAGAAACGCGCAAAGTTTCGCGCCCGTTGTTCGTCAATGTAAACGCGATTTCGGGATTGGCGAGCGCGTAATGAGTGACGATGCTCGCGATGTGATAATTTTCCGTCGCTTCCGAGCGCATAAATTTCCGCCGCGCCGGAGTGTTGAAAAACAAATCTCTGACCGAAATCGTCGTTCCCGTCGGACGCGCCGCGTCTTTTACGTCAATCAATTTTCCGCCTTCGATCACGACGCGCGTGGCAGCGGTTTCTTCGTCGGTTTTCGTCAACAATTCGACCTTTGCGACCGACGCGATCGAAGCCAACGCTTCGCCGCGAAAACCGAGCGTGATTATTTTCGACAAATCTTCGAGCGTCTTGATCTTCGATGTCGCGTGTCGTTCAAATGCCAGAATTGCGTCGTCGCGCACCATTCCCGAACCGTCGTCCGTAACGCGCATTAAACGTCTGCCGCCGAGTTCGATCTCGATTTTAACTTGTGTTGCGCCCGCGTCGAGAGAATTTTCGACGAGTTCTTTTATCACCGACGCGGGACGTTCGACGACTTCGCCCGCCGCGATTTGATTTGCCAGATTGTCAGGTAAAATCTTTATTTTGTTCATTTTTATAAAATCAAAAGTTGATGATCTTTTTCGTCCGCGTCAATCGCCGAATAAATCCAGTCAATAAAATTTAATCCGTAAAGATTTAAAAATGTTATCACATTTACATTTCTTTCCTGCAAAACGCCGTGCGGCAAGAGCAAATTAAAAAGATTTTCTACGCGGCGATTTACGGTTTCGTGTTTTAGAATTTCCGCTTTATGAAACTTTTTATTGAGCGCGGCAATGTGCCACATAATTTTTTTGCGCCGGTTTGCCGCGTTTGCCGCCAACGTAATTTCGCTTTTCGTGAGCGATTCTTCCAATTTTTTGATTTGCAGATTTATCGCGTCTTCGACTTCGGCGAAAACTTTTGCCGTTCCGGTATTTAAATATTTATCAACAATTTCGGCTTTTATAATTTCTTCGCCGCGAAACAAATCCTTAAATTCCAATGAATATTTTTCAATGGTTCGTCTGTTTTTCGGTTCGACAATTGTAAAACTCGAGCGATGACGAATCGGAGTTACCGGACGATTTAACAATTCGTAAACCGCAGAGTTTTGTGCAAAATATGCGATTTCCGCGCCGCCGCCGAAATAAGTTAGAGTCGGGAAAAGGTAATCCTGAGCGAGCGGACGAAGAAGCGCGTTCGGACTTAGATTTTCCGGCGATTTTTTTGCAATTTCAATTAACTCTTTTAATTTAAAAGTTCTGTTCGTTGTCTTTGAAACAATTTCATCCGTCTTCAAATTCTTTCTAAGCGCGTGGCGTTCGTTTTTTTCATCTTGATAAAAATACGGAAAAGAATCTTTTTCAACCAAAACTTGAGAATGGTAATTATCTGCTTGTAATTTTTCATCTCGTTTTAACAATGCTGAAATTATTTCCGCTGATTTTTCAACAGTTTCAGCGACAAACGGCGCGGTTAATTTTTTTAATTTTTTATCAAGCGGCAAAACGAAGATCAAACCATAATCGCGAAAAATTTGCGATAGGAATTTTGCAAAAGTCGTGCTGTAAGTTTCGCCCGATTTATATGTATCTTTTACAAGTTTTTCGGCGATTCGAGTAAATTCGGTTTCCGGCAATTCATCGAATAATTCGTCAATTGAATTTTCAATAGTTCGATCAATTTTCACAAATCCGACGGGCTGATTTTCGCTGTAATTTTCCGGTGTGTTTTCAATTGAGACTAATTGTAAATTTTCATTTAATACCGATGTTTTCTTGACTTCATCAAAATCGTGATCCTCTTCGGCGATCCAGAAAACAGGAACGGCTTTTATGTTCTGCTTCTTCAAATCTTCCGCTAGTTTTACTGCCGAAAGTGCTTTGTAAATCGTATAAATCGCGCCGGAAAAAAGTCCGGCTTGCTGTCCGGTTACGATTGCCAGACAATTTTCATCTTTTAATTTCTCGATATTTTCGAGAGTTTTCTCTCCGGAGTTTAATGATCCGTTGGTTTCAGCCAAAATTTTACAAAGTTCGGTGCGGTCAATTTTGTAATTTTTCAGGACTTTTCGGGAAAGTTCTTGAAGTGAAGTGTTTTTTTCGGGATAGAATCTTTGAATTTTATCCGCATCATTTTGAAAATCAATAAAAAGGCGTGATTGATTAGGGATTTCCGAAAATGAAATTGTTTCGACGTTGAAAATTTCCGAAGCGCGGCGGGGATTTTGGCTCATTATCAAATTATAGATTTGCTTTTCGATAACTTCAAAACGAAAAAGGCGACAACTTTCGCTGCCGCCCTTTTAATTTCAAGTAAAATAAACAGTTATTGGTTTGTAGTCGCCGAAATTCTCGGACGCGCTAACGGATCAATTGTTTCTGGAATTTCATTTTCGGCACTTTCGGATTTACCTGTTTTATCAAGACGATAGATGCCGGACGAATGTGTGCCGATCAGCAAGCGATTCGGATTTGACGGATCAAACATCATCGCCCAAACTCGGTTGCTCGCCAGTTTTTTATCTTTGGTGTCAATTCTGTCCCAATCCCAACCGCCGTCATCCGAAAAGAAAATTCCCTGGCTGACTTCGAGCGCGCTGCCGACGTAAACTTCTTTCCAGTTATTCGGATTTACCAAAATACTGTTAAAGTTTCCGAGCGGCAAATTTCCGCCGCGGCGTGTGAAAGTTTTTCCGCCGTTTTTACTGGTATAAAAAGTCTGCGTCGTACCGATGTAAACGTAATCCGGTTTAGCCGGATTGACAGTTATTGCGCTGATCGGTGCATTTTGAGGAACGTCTTTGATCTTCATCCAAGTAACACCATTATCATTTGAAACCAGTGCGCCGTCGCGTGCCGTCCCAAGCCAAATCTGATCGGGATTAGTTTTCGTTGCGGAAATCGTAACCACGCTATAGTTTACACCTTCACCAAAGTTAACTTTTTCCCAACCTTTTTCAATATCATAACTGCGGTATAAACCGTTATCAGTTCCCGCTAAATAGCCATTTTTGCCGTCTTCGGTATGAATTAGATAATTTATTTTGTCGCCTAACGCGGGAATCAAACCCGGTTCATTTTTAACTTCAGGCGGTTTCGGCGCAGTTTTGCCGCGACGACCGCGCCGTACGGGGGCGGCTTTTACAGGTTTCGGCGGCGTTATTTGCGTCCAAGAAAGTCCGCGATCTATTGAACTGAAAATCCCGTAATTTGTTCCGATATATATTTTATTCGGGTTTTGGCGATCCTGAACTAAGGAATAAGCTGTTGTGCGATTCGTGTCAAAGTTTTTGACCGCAGAATTCCAGGTCTTTCCGCTATCGGTACTAACGAAAATAAATCCGCCGCCGGTTGCAGTATTAATTGTCGTCGCATAAAGCCGATTCGGTCTTTCATTGTCGGCAACTACCGAGTAAGTAAAACGGCTGCTGAAATTTCCGTTTGTCGCAGAAAAACTTTTTCCGCCGTCATTAGAAACCATTACGCCATAATTATTCGTTCCGATATAAACACGATTCGGGTCTGTCGGATGAACTGCGATTGAGTTGATTTCAAGATCGCGTGAAGTCGTCATTGCCCAAGATTTTCCGCCGTTTGCCGTCATCCAGAATCCTTGCGTCGTTGCTGCATAAATTGTATCGGGGCGTGTCGGATGCTGCAGAATGTCGCGTGTACGGCGCGAATCCGAAGGAATTCCGTTAAGTTTTTTCCATGTTCCGCCGGAATTATACGATTCATAAATTCCGCTACAAGCTGATGAAATAACGTGGTCAGGGTTTGCGCCGTCAATCGTGATAGCAAAAACGTCCGAATCATCAATCATTCCTTTATTGATTAAGCTCCAGTTTTTTCCCCCATCGGTTGATTTGAAAGGTCTATACCAGGTTCCTGCATAAATTGTGTCGGAATTTCGCGGGTCAATCGCCAGCGAATCTATATTCATCGGACCTTCATTATTATATTTTACTTTTAGCCAAGTATCACCATAATCTTTAGAAATCCACAAACCGGTCGTCGTTCCGCTAAAGATCATATTCGGGTCTTTCTCGGATTGAGTCATCGAATGTATGGATTCATCGCTCATTTGTTTAGCTTCTTTCCACGTTTTTCCGGCATCGGTTGATTTGAAAAAGCCGCCCGGAGACTTATGTTTATGACCGGAAGCATAAATTATATTTGAATTTTTGGAATCAATCATTAATTGATCGAGAATGAGTTGGGGATGTTCGAGATTAACAAGCAATTCCCAACTGTTTCCGGCATCTTTGGAGGTGTAAATTTGCCCGTCAAGTGTACTGATATACAAATGATCTTTATTGCTCGGATCAATTACCACAACGCGGACATCGCCGCCGCTTGGTCCCATCATCTGCCAGTTTTGGAAACGATCCGACGCGCTCGATGCGTTAGCGGTTATTATTCCAAGAAATAAAATAAACAAAATGTTTAAGATTTGGAACGATTTATTATTCTTTAATACTTTCATAGCTTTTTTTTGACGAATGAACTGAATGATTGCGAAAAATTTTGTTGAAGTCGGTAAATTTCCCGTCTTTCTGATGAAAAAATCATCAGCGGATGTTGTCCCGTAAATTGTAGGTTGCAAATATGGATTAATTGCGCAGTTAAAGGTGTCTTGTGTTAAAGACACAATTTGAATTCTACTTTTATATTGACATTTTGTAAAGTAAAAAGTTTTAAAACCTCACAAATTCCAGTTTTTTTTTAATTTTTTTAAACTTGATTTAAAAAGAAAAAGTGTATGACGTTTATTAATAAACATCATACACTTTAGCCTAATTAAAACTTACAAAGTATAAGTAAAGTTTTTTCCTATGGTGTCGGAGGTGTAACTCCTTGCGGAACCAGATATACATCACTTCTCAATTCTGAACCATCTGCATTCGATAAGAATACAACACGGCTCGAATCATAGCGGCGTAACCGAATATGATCTTTGATAAGTTTTTCACGTTTACCAATATCACGCGATGAACCGTAAGTAAGAATGTATGCCGTATCTGACGGGTTATTTTGCAGTTGAATAAATAAACTATCAATTTGCGCTCTAACTTCGTCATTTGGAACATTACCTATGGTATTGATCAAAGTTGCTTCTGGTCTACCTGCGATAACACCTGTTTCACTGTCACTAACAGTAGGACAAGTTTCGCAAAGACCGCCCAGGTCAACAGTTGCCGTAATCGTAGTATCAACTAATCCGGTCGTATCAACCGTAATGGTCGGAGTTCCCTGACCTTCGGTAATTGTTCCCTGATCAACACTCCAATTATATGTTGCATCAGTTGAACCGCCGTTGACATTGGCTGAGAAAGTCATACTATCGCCGGGTTGAACAACGCCGCTCGGTCCCGTAACTGAAACCGTCGGACATTCGCATTCAACTTTACAATCAGGACAATCTGCAACTGTAATGGTCTGAGTTTTGGTCTGACCACAGATTCCGCAGCCGTCATTAACACCTGCTGTAATCGTATAAGTTCCGGGACGAACGCCACTCAAATCCCAGTTAACATTGGAGCCTTGTCCGACAATGCGTCCACCGGAAACGGTGTATTCATAAGTTAATACATCGTTTTCAGGATCGGTCGCCGCCGTTGTGGCATTAACCATCATCTCATCGCTACAGCCGCCCGATGTTGAACGAGTTCCGGGCGCACACGGAAGATAAACCGTACTTTCGCTTAATGTTAAATTATCAACATTCGGCGGCAGATTAACAATTGCTGCTTGTCTTGCATTACGTCTTCCGATAAAAGCCTGAACAATAAATCCGTGCGGATCGCTTGAGGTTCTTAACCCCGGCGGAACTCCGGTAAAATTATTGTTGGTTGTCGTTGTTGTTGTTCCTATAACAGATACGGAATTTCTAAATGAATCGTTATTGTCGAAACTGTCTCTGTCTTGCTGATTAAAGTGATAACGATAAGCAAAACCAAGACCGAAATAGCGAGTCGGGAAAATTCGCGTTCCTGCTAAACCTTCAATCGGACTGTTTTCAAAAGCATTCGGAGTACGTCCGGCAACATATTGTGTCGAACGAAATTCCAAAATCGGTTGAAAATATTTATTTACAGGAAAATCAACCCCGATACCGGCGAGAATTTCATCACCACGATCAAGAATCGTTACATCATCGCCACCAGGAAATGTTCCTTTAACGTCACCGTTGTATTTGTAACCGATGTTACCTGAAATGTTTACCCATTTACGTGCGCGAACATCGGCAAAAAGAATTGCACCGAAATCGCCGCGTTTGCTGCCGGGACTTGCGCCGCGAGTCAATTGATTAAATCCGTCTTGACTGGTCGCTCGATCAGCATAAAAAGTATAAAAAGGAACCACACCGATGCCGACCGGATTGTTCGGACTGGTGAAACGAATTTTCGCACCAACCGTAAAGGCATTAAATGCAGATTCTGCATAAGTCCGATTGATAAACGGTGCATCCGGTAAATAACTCGGAGCAACGGAAAAAGTAGTCGGAGTTTGAACAGTTCGACCCGGCACTGACGTAACATTAGCTGTTTGAAGAACAACACCCGGAAGAATACTTCCATAAGGCGAACCAATTCCGGCAAAATTAGCCGCTCCGTTTCCGCCACCGTTTGAAGGTCCTAAAACAAAAGGTCCAACTCCGCCAATCGTTGGTGCTCCGCCGATATTTGCGGCTGTTCCGCCAAAATACGGAAAGTTTACAAACGGCTGACTTCCGGTCGGTCGAAATATTGTTCTATTGTTATATATTCCGGCAGGACCCAGAATAATTGCCGGACCGCTGGTGCTAACACCATTGATCATTAATCTTGAATTGGGTAAATAAAAACTGGACAGGTTTCGCGGTGAATTGACTTTCAACGCGCGATAGGCATCCGTATTAAAGAATAATTCTAAATAATCGGTTACCCCAACCTGAAAACTTACCGGAACTTCGACGATATCTACATCGCCCGGATCCCGGTCAAAATTGCTGTAAGCAGCACTAAAAGTGAACTCACCTTTTCTCAAGGTTTGTCCGTCGATAACCGTGAACAGTCCGGTCACACCTCCCGGAGGACCTCCTGTTCCGACAGTTGGTGCCAGATTTCTGGGATCACTGTCCGGTCTTAAAGTTTGAGCCGATACGCTCAACATCATTGCTAGTATAGTAAGCGAAATTATTAACGCTTTATTAGCGAGTTTCATCACATTCCTCCGCCGAAATAAAAATTTATAGTTCTAAAGTTTTGTAGCTATAAAAGATAATACATTATTTTCTTATCAAGCTACTTAATTATGTATATACGTTGAAAAACTTTCAAACTGTAACATCAAGTTTTTATGACGTATGTTTAAAAATTGACTTCAATATTTATAAGTTTGTTTTGTGATAATGCTTAAAAATCAATTTAAATATTATAAAAAGCAATTACCACCTCGTAGTAAGTTACTCTACATTTGCTTGAAAAGCAAGTATTTATAACAAATTATAGTTATTTTTTTTTGTCGAGCAACTTCACCTGCGTAAAAATTCAGCGAAAATTAATGAAATTTTAATCTGAAATATTATGTAAAATTAATAATCTCCGCCAATATTATGTTTTTTAGAAACAGATGCTATTTCAAATTATCATTCATTGCACCTGTTCTGAAACCTTGTAAATCCAAAGTAATATAACTGAATCCGAGCAATTTGAATTCATCACGAAGTTTGTCCGCCATTTTAAGAGTTAAAACTCTTTCCATTTCCATTCTTGATATTTCAAGTCGAACGAGTTCATTATGAATTCTCACGCGAAATTCCTTAAATCCGAGTTTTCTTAAAATTTGTTCGCCTGTTTCTACTTTCGAAAGTCTTTCGATTGATACCGGAACGCCGTAAGCAATTCTCGACGACAAACAAGGACTCGCGGGCTTGTCCCACGTCGGCAAATTTTGTCTGCGGCTTAACTCACGAATTTCATCTTTTGTTAAACCGATCTCGACAAAAGGACTGCGAACATTTTTTTCCTGCGCCGCTTGTCTTCCGGGGCGATGATCGCCAATATCATCTGCGTTGGTTCCGTCCAAAACAAATTTAAGTCCGCGTTCATTTGCCAAAACTTCCAATTTTCCATAGAGTTCGGTTTTACAAAAATAACAACGGTTTGTCGGATTTGCGCGATAGTTCGGATCAGCAAGTTCATCGGTTGCGAGTTTTTCGTAATTATAACCGAATTGATCGGCGATTTTTTCCGCTTCTTCTCTTTGGAATTGGGAGACGCTTGCCGAAATACCGGTGACGCACAAAGCTTTTTTTCCGAGTTCTTGTGTAGCGATTAAAGCCAGATAAGAACTGTCAACTCCACCTGAAAAGGCAACCAACACAGTCTGCATCTCACGCATCAAAAGTCGCAGATTTGCTTCCTTTTTTTCGACATTCGATAGTAGATTGATTTTTTCTCTTTTGGCTTGAGTTGTCATTTAAAAAGTAATACTCAGAGGAAATGCTTATAACTTATAATTTGTTATCGCTAAGATTCCAAGTTATGAATCTTAACGATTTTTAAGGTTTTTTGCAACTCTTTTCTAAAAAAGCCTAACTGAGCATTATTGATATGTTAAAATTCAGGTAATTTGCTTTCTATTAAAACCAGATGAATTCGCTTTTCAAAAACAATCTAAATTTTCGCTCCGGTTTAATTTTCACTATATTTCTTTTACTTTCAATTCCTTCTATTTATGCACAGGATTTTGATGAAATGCCCGATCCGGTTGAATTGTTCAATCGTGGGCAGCAAGCTCACGAAAAAGGAGACATCGAAACAGCTTTGAAATTATATGCCGAGGCATTGGAAATCGAACCGGAATTTCCTGAGGCGGAATATCAACGCGGAACTGCCTTTTTACAGTTAAACAAATTAGACCAAGCCGAAAAAGCATATCGCCGCGCGTTGGAAATACGTGAAAATTGGACGTTGGCAATGTCTGCGCTCGGCGACTTACTCGTGCAGGAAGGAAAATTTTCCGAAGCCGAAACGCTTTTGACACAAGCGATAAAATCAAGCGAAAACAATTTTCCGGCATATTCGGCTTTAACAAACCTACGATTAAAGACAAACGCCGCCCCGGAAATTTTGCAGTCTCTTTTAAAGGAAATAAAACCTTTAACTTTAAAAGCCAATCCGACGGCTTCGATTTGGGTTTCGAGAGCTTTACTCGAACGTGCTTTAAATGATACTGATTCGGCAAAACAGAGTTTGAAAAGAGCGTCTGAAATTGAACCGCAAAATAAAACGGTGTTAAGCGAAACGGCAACAATCGCTGTTAAGGAAGGCGATTTTGATCTCGCCTTACAAAATGCCAAAATTCTGGTCAAACTCTCGCCTGATTCAATTTCGGCTAAACTTTTTCTGGCGAGTATTTATGTAAATACCGGAAACATTTCGGAAGCTGAAAAAATTGCCGACTCACTTGACGAAAAAGAAGCGGAAGTCGTTAAATTCAAAAAGTCTTTAGTCGAAAAAGGAAGCGATAGTATCGCCGACCTCGAAAAAACTTTACAAGATGAAAAAGATAATGTCGCCGTGTTAGCGAGACTCTGCATTTTACAACGAACGGAAAATCCTCAAAAAGCTCTGGATTACTGTCGTCGCGCTTCCGTACTCGAGCCAAATAATATAAACCACGCTGTCGGATATGCCGCTGCGCTTGTTCAGACAAAAAATTACTTGCAAGCGAGTGAACTTTTGTATAAACTAAAAGAAATCGCGCCTGATAATTTCACGCTCCGTGCGAATTTGGCGACCGCACTTTTTCAATTAAATAGATTTGCTGAAGCCAAAACACAATATCTTTGGCTGACGGAAAAACAGCCTGACTTGGCAATTACCTATTATTTGCTGGGAATTGCCCACGATAAACTTGAAGAATATCTCGACGCGATGGCAAATTACCAGCAATTTTTGCGGCTTGCCGACCAGGACACAAACAAATTGGAGATTGAGAAAGTAAATCTGAGATTGCCGATTTTACAAAAACAAATAAAAAAGAGAGGAAAATGATGAAGAATAAATCCGTAAATTACAGCACGTTAACCCCATTGACAATTTCCCGTTTTACAGTTCTGCTGCTTATAATTTTCGGATTTACAATCGCCTCGAAAGCGCAGACTCCAAAAATTCAGGATATTGAACCGCCGCCGTTAGCTGTTCTTACCATAGATGAAATAGATCAACTTAAATCACAAGCCGATATTAAAGATCGAACGCGTCTGGCACTTGAACTGATGGAAGCGCGGCTCGAAAAATCCGAAACTTTGTGTGACCAAAAACTTTACCGCGAATCATTAGATGAACTCGGCAATTTTCAGGCAATAGTCACCGATGCTTTAAAGTATTTGAACCGTAATAATACGGGCAATAAAAAAGTCCAATACAATTATAAAAGGCTCGATATAAATTTGCGCCAATTAATGCCGCGACTCGAACTTTTGCGGCGCAAAATGCCGTTTCGGTTTGGCTATCACGTCAAAAATTTAATGAGATACGTTTCAAACACCCGAGAAAAAGCCACCGATTCGCTTTTTGCCAATACAGTTTTACCCGATGATAAATAAATTTACACTTTGCAGTTTAATTGTAATCTTTTGTTTTATTTCATTTTTTTCAAACGCTGCAAACGCTCAACAGCGTGATAATCTCACAAACGAAGAAATCGAATTAATACGCGATGTGCAGGAACTGGACAAACGTATGGAAATATACGTTAAAGCGATTGACCGGCGTTTTATGGTTCTCGACGGTGATAATTCGCAAGCTAAACAGGTCGAAAAAGATAAATACAAATGGGGCGAACTGCCAAAGGGAACGAGGACGGAACTTTTTCTCGACATCAAAAATATTTTGCAGGAAGCAATTGATAAAATTGATGATGTCGCGGATAACGACGCAAAAAATGCGCTAATTCCGCCCGCAGTTCACACGCTCGCGGATGCCGCCGGGCGATTTCTCCCTAAATTTCAGATTTACATCGAAAAAACGCAAGACAAAAAAGATTTGGGTTCGATCTATAAATCTGTAGAATTTTGCAATCAAATAATCGAAGCGTCTGAAAAAGTGCCGAAAGTTGACAGAAAAGGAAAACCTTTAAAAAAAGAGAAAGGATAAACAGGAGAACTATTTCTTTATTCCGAATATCATTTTTCCTTTAATATAGGCATCTTAATCACTCGAATTTTAATCATACAACGGCATTTGCCCCTTAGTGCAAAATACGTTCTGGAACTTTTTAAGTTATGAAAAAATTTCTTTTGCTGATTTTGTGTTTAGGATTGTTTTCCGCCTTTATTTTTGCTCAGAACGACCGCTCTAAACGTCCGCGAATTGTTCAGAATCCCTCGCCGTCGCCGCCGACAATCAATAATGATACGAGAACGCGCAATGATTCACCGCCCGTCTTAAAAGGAGGAAATCAGAGAGAAGTTCCGCCGCCGCCGCCGCTTCCGCAAGCCGCCGTCGAAGACGATGACGATGTTATCAAGATCGAAACCAATCTTGTCACGCTTCCGGTTTCAGTGCTTGACCGCGACGGCAGATTTGTTTCCGGTTTACGTCAGCAGGATTTCGAGATTTTTGAAAACGGAACTTTGCAGAAAATAGATTATTTTCAATCAATCGAAAAGCCTTTCACCGTGGTGTTAATGATTGATGTCAGTCCTTCGACCTCATTTCAAATTGAAGAAATTCAAAACGCCGCAATCGCTTTTACAGAACAATTAAGACCGGACGACCGCGTAATGGTCGTGGCATTTGACCGCAATATTCAAGTTTTAAGTCAACCTACTAATAATCGTTATGTTTTGCGAAACGCAATAAGACAGGCAAATATCGGTGAAGGAACAAGTATTTATGATGCGGTCAATTACACAATTAATCAGGTTTTATCGAAAATTGACGGCAGAAAAGCCGTCGTGCTTTTTAGTGACGGCGTAAATACTACATCTAAATCCTCAAACTACCCGTCAACCATTCGCCAAGCCGAAGAAGTTGATGCGCTTTTTTATCCGATTCATTATGACACTTACGAAGATATGAAAGGCAGCGGCGCATATTATCCGCCTTCACAACCGCAACAAAACGGCGGTGGAATTTTAGGGCAGATAATCGGCGGAATTTTAGGAAGTGTAATTAACAGCGGAAATAACGGCGGCGTTTTGCAGCCGGGTTATAAAGAATATCAATTAGGTCAGGAATATATGGAAGAACTGGCTCAAAACTCCGGCGGCAGAATATTCGAAGCGCGCGATTTATATAATTTGGACGCGGCATTTTCATCAATCGCCGAAGAATTGCGCCGTCAATACAGCATCGGTTATTACCCGGAAAATCCCGGACAGACAGGCGACCGCCGCACGATTCGTGTGCGCGTCAAACGTCCGCAGTTAGTCGTCCGAACGAAAAACAATTACATTGTCGGCGATACGAAAAACGACTTTGCAGGCAAATAATTCTTCAACTTTTATTATATTTCAGAGTAAAGCGAATACGCGTAAAATTTATAAATTTTACGCGTATTCGCTTTACTCTTTTTCATTTAATTTATGATTGTCTTCTTAAAAAGCATCATAAATAAGAAATTTTGAATCAAAGGGTTCGAGAATTTAATTATGAAATTTTTCTTTGTTGTATTTATTGCGGTTTTTATATCTTTAAACTGCATTTCCGGTTTTGCACAATCGGGACGCGGAAGTGATTCCGGCGTTAGCAAAAAAGCCAATCAACGACCCGAACCGACTCCCGAATCAGCAAAAGCAGATACGGAATTGGGCGAAATTGATGATAAAGATGTTATTAGTTTCGACACGGAACTCGTTACGATTCCGGTGCGCGCAATTGATCGCAAAGGTCGCTCGATTCCCGGTTTGACGCAGGAAAATTTTCAGGTTTTTGAAGACGGTAAACAACAGGAAATTGCTTATTTTTCTAACGAACGTCAACCATTTACGGTTGCGCTCGTTTTGGATATGAGTTATTCCGGCACAAATAAATTAAACGAAATTCAACAAGCCGCCATCGCATTTATCTCTCAATTACAGGAAAATGACAGGGTTATGGTTGTATCTTTTGACGAAGAAGTTCATATTTTAACGCCGCCGACCAGCGACCGCAAAGAACTTTACCGCGCCATTAAAACAACTCAAATCGCTTCCGGCACAAGCGTCTATGAAGCAATGGACACGGTTATGCAGAAACTTCAATCTATCGGCGGACGCAAAGCGATTGTTTTATTTTCCGACGGAGTTGATACAACTTCCAGAAGAAAAAATGACCGCGATAATCTGAGCGAATCGCTCGAACTCGATGCGCTTATTTATCCGATAAAATACGACACTTTCGATGACGTACAAAGAATAAATAACGGTCAGCAAACTGTTCCGCCGCCGAACACAAGTCCGATTCCCGGTAAAAGTTCAAATCCGATGGGTTTACCATTTCCGCTTCCGAATATTGTAATCGGCGGCGGCGGCAACTCAGGCAGAAATAATCCGAACGGAACAAATGATTCCGACGGTAACCAGCCGCGCGGTGTTCCGAGCGGACGAGGCACAACGAGAGAAGATTATAGGATCGCCGGAGAATATCTTGAATCTTTGGCTGCTAATACCGGCGGAAGACTTTATGAAGCCGATTCACAAGTGGGAAATCTGGCTCTCGCTTTCTCAAAAATTGCTGAAGAATTACGTCAATTTTACAGCCTCGGTTACTATCCGCCCGAAGACGGCGGCAAAGATAAATTTCGCAAAATAAATGTCCGCGTTGACCAAAAAGGCGTTGCAATTGAAGCTCGTAAAGGATATGTTCCCAAAAAAGCAACAAATAAAAAGTAATTATCAATTACACGGTTTATTTAATCTGCAAATCATTCAACAATTCTCCGGTTTCCGTTGCAGGTCTCTGACAAACGAAATTCTCGCAGACATAAGCCGTCGGTTTTCCGTCAATTTTATTTCTGTTTTCAAGCAATAAAATTATTTCCGCGTCTTTTTCCGGGTTATCAGATAAAACTACAACTTTATTCGGCAAATATTCATTCCAGACAGTTTTTTCAAGTTCGTTATTTTTCGCGCCGATTATCACGATCTCCTTTGTTTTGCCCAGATAAAACTCTAAATCCTGCAAAGTTCTGCCGAAACCGTTCGGATACTGACGAACCTGCGACGCGACCAGACGCAAAACCGTGACGGCAAATTTTTCATATTTATCATCGCCGAGAATCTTCGCCAATTTCAGCAAAACGTCCGCTGCCGCCGAATTTCCCGAAGGCGTGGCGTTGTCCTGATAATCTTTCGAGCGAACGAGCAATTCTTCGTGATTATTTCCCGTAAAATAAAATCCGCCCGCGTCTTCGTCCCAGAATTCCGTAATCATAAGATCAATTAAACGCTTGGCTTCCTTTAAATACTTTAGTTCGCCGGAAACTTGATAAAGCGCGAGCAAACCATCGGAAAAATTCGCGTAATCTTCCAAATAAGCATTCAACTTTGCTTCGCCGTCTTTCCAAGTCCGCAAAAGATAACCGTCTTTTTGCAGATTTTCCAAAATAAAATCGGCGTTTTTCTTCGCAATTTCCAGATAGTCTTCCGACTGCAAAATCGCCGACGCTTCGGAAAATGCCGACAGCATCAAACCGTTCCAAGCCGTTAAAACTTTCTCGTCACGAAACGGTTTTATACGTTTTTCGCGCTCATTAAAAAGTTTTTCTCTTCCTGTTTCAAGAACTTCAGTTAAATCTTCGACTGACATCTTGAAAATTTCAGCAGTTTCGGAAAGAGAATTTTTAACATTCAAAATATTTTTCTCTTCAAAATTCCCGTCTTCCGAAACGTCGTAGAAAAACATAAACGGACGCGCGTTTTCTTCGCCGAGAATTTCTTCGACTTCCTTTGGTGTCCAAACGAAAAACTTCCCTTCAACACCTTCTGAATCGGCATCTTGCGCCGTGTAAAAACCGCCTTTCGCGTCGAGCATTTCGCGTTTTATATATTCTAATGTTTCCGTTGCAATGCGTTTGTAAAATTCATCTTTCGTTTCCTGATAAAGATGCAGGTAAATTTTCGTCAACTGCGCGTTGTCGTAAAGCATTTTCTCGAAATGCGGAGTCAACCAGATCGCATCAACCGTGTAACGATGAAAACCGCCGCCGAGTTGATCGTAAATCCCGCCGTGCGCCATTTTGTTGCAGGTTTTTTTAACAATATCGAGCGCGTTTTCGTTTCCCGTTCGTTTGTAATAAGCGAGCAAAAATTCGAGCGACATCGCGGGCGGAAATTTCGGTGCGCCGCCGAAACCGCCGTTCACATTATCGAATGTCCGCACAAAACTCTGAAAAGCCGTATCTAAATGATCGGTTTCCAATCCGCTCGGTGAAGTTTCCATTAAACCGATTCGTCTGAGTTCGCCGACAATATCATTCGCCGAATGAAGCAATTCGTCGCGCCGATTTTCCCACGCATCATTTATACTTTTCAAAAGTTGACGAAACGAGGGCATATTATATCGCGGTTCGGGCGGGAAATATGTGCCGCCGAAAAACGGTTTTTTATCCGACGTTAAAAAAACATTTAAAGGCCAGCCTCCGCTTCTCGTCGTCAGTTGAACAAAATTCATATAAATCCGATCAACGTCCGGGCGTTCTTCCATATCAACTTTGATGCAGATGAAATGCTCATTCATTATCGCGGCGGTTTCCTCGTCCTCGAACGATTCGTGTTCCATTACGTGACACCAATGACACGCCGAATAACCGATACTCAACAAAATCGGTTTGTCTTCATTCCGCGCTTTTTCAAACGCTTCGTCATTCCAGCCGAACCAATTTACAGGGTTGTGCGCGTGTTGGAGTAAATAAGGGCTCGTTTCGTTTATTAAATTATTGGTATATTTTTTCGCCTCTTCCATAAAAGTATTGTTTCACGCCGCTTGCCGAAGTTGCAAAACGTCGAATTCGTCACTCGTGTTTTCCAGTTAAATTATGAAAATCAAACGTAAAAAAGTAGACTTCAATTTCTGGAAATCTGCTCGATTTTTTAAATTCTTGAAATAAATAATAAACTTTTGTGATTATGGTTTTAGTTCTCACATCATCGTAACTGATTTAACTGCGGTTCGACTCACACGGAATCAACAGTTACAAATTTGGAACTCAAAGTTTATTCTGTTATATTTAGGGCATCAAAACTCTTATGACAGCGCGCACTATTACAAGTTTGAATCCTTCCACACTTCGCCCGAATCTTTTCGGCGGTGACTAGAAAAAAGTAGTCAGTAGTCAAAATTCAGTACTCGGAATAAATTCTGTGCGCTGAACGATGACTTCTGATTTCAACAGTCGAAAATATAACCCGAAACAATTTAATTCTACTGAATTCTGACTACTTAAAACTTATGACACCGACAACAGAAATACAAAAACCGATCATTAAAACCGAACTGCCCGGACCGAAAGGGCGCGAAATCATTGCGGCGGACGAAAAATATGTCACGCCGAGTTATCCGCGACCGGATTACAAACTCGTCGCCGAAAAAGGCTACGGCGTTTGGATCGAAGACGCGGACGAGAATGTTTTTCTCGACTGCAACGCCGGAGTCGCGGTATGTTCGACCGGACATTGCCATCCGGAAATCGTCGAGGCGATCACGAAACAAGCCCAAACATTGATTCATATGTGCGGGACGGATTATTTTTACAAACAGATGCCCGATCTCGGCAGGAAATTAAACGAGATTTGCCCGATTGACGGCGACACGAAAACGCACTTTGCAAATTCCGGCGCGGAAGCGGTCGAGACGGCTTTGAAATTGGCGATGTATCATACGAAACGCCAGAAATTTATCTCGTTTTTCGGCTCGTTTCACGGGCGAACACTCGGCGCACTTTCGCTGACATCTTCAAAACGCGCACAGCGTCTCGGATTTGCGCGTCAGGCGTTGGACGTTGTTCACGTTCCTTATCCGAATTGTTTCCGCTGCCCGTTTAATCTCGGCAAATGCGACGACGGAAGTTGCTGTATGGGAACGACGGATTGGATCAAAGACAAACTTTTTCAAACGACAACGCCGCCGTCGGAAGTCGCCGGAATCGTCGTCGAAGCCGTGCAGGGCGAAGGCGGTTACATTCCCGCGCCGCCGGAAGTTTTGCGCGAAATTCGTAGAATTTGCGACGAACACGGAATTATGATGATCGTGGACGAAGTGCAGAGCGGAATGGGACGCACGGGCAAAATGTTCGCCATCGAACACAGCGGCGTGAAACCCGACATTATGTGTCTCGCCAAAGGCATCGGTTCGGGAATGCCGATTGGCGCGACGGTGGCGAAAGCGGAAATTATGTCGTGGCACAAAGGCGCACACGCTTCAACGTTCGGCGGAAATCCCGTCTGCATCGCGTCCGCGCTGAAAACTATCGAACTTTTGCAAAACGGACTCGTTGACAACGCCCGCGATGTCGGCAAATATCTCGAAATCGGTCTGGGTAAATTAAAAGACAAATACAAACAGATCGGCGACGTGCGCGGTCTCGGAATGATGCTCGGCGTTGAATTCGTCAAGGAAAACGGCGAACCCGACGCGGAACTTCGCGACAAAATAGAAATGGCGTGTTTCAATCGCGGTTTAATCATTTTAGGCTGCGGAACTTCAACGATCCGCTGGTCGCCGCCGCTTATTTTGACGAGAGAAAATGTTGATGTCGCGCTCGAAATTTTCGACGCGGCGATTGCTGAATCAATTTAACCTCTTTATATAAACAAATAAACCCGAAGTTTTGAAATTTTCTTTACTTTTCAGAACTTCGGGTTTATTATTTTAAACAAATAATGAAGAAGTTTTTAATAATCTGTTGTATTCATATCTCATTTTTCACGGTTTTGTTTGGACAAGTCCCGAAAGACGAACCTGTTTTAAGACGACGACCGCCCGCTCAGGAACAGGTTGACGAAATTGACAAAGCAATCGCAATTGAACCGGAAAATTACGAGTTATATCTCAAGAAAGCGAAGATTTTGTGTTACTCAAATGACAAAGACGCGGCATTGTTAAACATCGAAACAGCTATACATCTCGCACCGCAAAATAAATGGTTTTTGAAAAATGCCGGTATCCTACTTTTCAAATGCGGTTTTCACGATAAAAGTTTGGAGTTGGCTGACACTTTAGTTTTACAATTTCCCGATCACGTTATCGGGTATCGTCTTCGCTCTCCAATTCGATATTTCCTTAAAAATTATTCCGGTGCTATCGAAGATTACATAAAAGGAGATGGAAGTTTTGAAGATGAATTTTCCAGAGAAATATTGTGGATGAAAACCCTCGATGAGCTAAGAGACGATAAAAATATTTTTCGCTATTATGACGAGTTATTTAAAATTTTTGATAAAGAACTGTTTGCTTATACGATGGGTTCGATGATGGTTCATCAAGCGAGAAGAAGAGATTTGCGAGCAAGCGCGGCAAAGAATTATTTCTTGAAAGGGCGAATCGTAGAATCGGATGAATTTTTCAAGCAAATGATTGAAGCTTATCCAAGTGAATCAACATACGAGGAACGGGCAAAGATTTATTTTGAATTAAATAGAATTCCCGAAGCATTTGCAGATATTAACAAAGCGATAAAAATGATTGAAGAAAAGCAGAGTGAATTACTAAAAGAAAACAAAAATTCCAGAATTGAAGATAATTTGAGATATATCAAAATTCTTAACGAATTAAAAGCCGGATTTTATATCACGCGCGGCGATTTTTATTTTTCACAAAAAGATTTTGAAAAAGCTATTTCCGATTACCAAACGGCTATTTCTTTTGATTTTGATATAAATTGGGAAGTAAAAAAGAAAATAATTAATGCACAAGATAAAATAAAAGAACAAAAAAATAAAATACCACCACAAACTTTGAAATAGTTACACTTATGATTACCGGAAAATCAATTTAAAAGATTGATCTTTCGACAAATATAAAACCCGAAAATTTGATTTCTTATTCTGCAATCTCAAAATGACTTCGGAAAATTTCTAATTTGTGGTATTTTAATATTGAAAATTTTCACAACTTTAGAAGTATTATGAAAAAACTATTATTTATCACACTATTTATTACTTGTTTCTCCTTAGTCATTACGGCGCAGAATGGAGAAAAACAAATTCAAAAAGCGAGCGAAATGTTGTCAGAAGGTAATATCAAAGGCGCAATTGCCGTTTTAGATAAAGCCGTAAAAAATAATGAAGGTTCGTTTGAAGTTTATCGTATGAGAGGTTCTCTCCACGGAATGATCGGCAATCTTCAGGGCGAATTTGACGATCTTTCAAAAGCTATCGAATTAAAATCCACCGATGGCGACCTTTATGAAAGACGCGCTCAAGTACGTATGTTTTTGCGGCACGATCCATCGCTGATTCTCGGCGATCTTGATTCGGCAATCGCCAACGGTCGCAAGGTCGAAAAAGTTTACGCTTTGCGCGCGAATTTCCGCCGTGCAAACCGCGACATCGAGGGCGCGTTAAGTGATTTTCAAACGGCAGTCGGTTTAAATCCTGATTCTGCTTCTGCCATTGTCGGTTGTTGGGGTTTATATGTTCAAAGGCGAAGACGCGCAGGCAACGCTTATTTTAGAGAATTTTCTTTCAAAATATGAAAACGCCTCGAAGAAACTGCCGACCGTAAAAGGCAAAGTCGTCGCAACCAGCGATGCCGTCGTGATGAAAGGGGAAAATATGATGGTCAACAGTAATTCGTTCATCATATCCGGCGACGATCAAAACGGGACGCTGTCGCCGGAACAATTGCAAAAATTCACCGAAAAACTCGAAAACACAAAAAACACTTCGCTGGCATATGCCAAACTCGCGTCGCTCTACGAAAAACGCGGCGATTTCGAAAAGGCTCTGGAAACGGTAGAAAAAGCGATAAAAATTGATCCGACCGATGCCAATTCGCTCGGCGTTCGCGGCAAGATCAAAACTTCGATGAAAGATTACAACGGCGCATACGAAGATTTAAGCACCGCCATAAGATCACTTCCGTCGTTCCCGAACTATTATCTCGACCGCGGGATTCTCCTGCTTTTAATGAATAAAGACGAAGAAGCGCAGAAGGATTTCGATAAATATTTGACTATTGTGCCGCCGGGAAATGCCCGAACTTATATGAAACAAAAGATTGCCGAAGCTAAGAAAAAGCGCGAGTTAATTGATTGATGTCGGATAAATTAGAAAAGACAAGCCGCCGAAATAGTCATTCGGCGGCTTGTCTTTTTATCAAAAGCTGAACTTGTTTACATTAATCTCAAAAATTTTCGCTTTCCGACCTGAATTAACAAATTGTCATCGCCGGATATTTCGACTTCTGCATTAGTATCGGTGATTTTCTCTTCCGCAACTCTGACACCGCCTTGTTCAATAAGTCGTTTTGCTTCTTTTTTAGATGATGCCAGAGTTGTTTCAACCAACAACTCCGTCAAACTCCAAGTTTTTGGTTCAACTTTGATTTCATCAATTTCATCAGGCAAGTTCCCTTTTGAAAATTGATTGATAAAATTTTTTTCCGCCGCGTCTGCATCTTCTATTGAATGAAAATCTTCGATGATTTGTTTAGCGAGTTTTATTTTGAAATCGCGCGGATTTTCGCCGCTCGTTTTCATTGATTCGATCTCAGACGGCGCGAGATCGGTCAAAAGTTCGTAGTATTTCCACATCATTTCGTCGGAAACAGACATAATTTTCCCGAACATCTCAAACGGCTGTTCATCAATTCCGATGTAATTCCCCAAACTTTTCGACATTTTATCAACGCCGTCAGTTCCTTCGAGAAGCGGCGTTGTAATGATGATCTGCGGTTCCTGTCCGTATTCCTTTTGCAGACTTCTGCCCATCAAAAGATTGAAAGTCTGATCTGTTCCGCCAAGTTCGACATCTGCGTTTAATGCGACAGAATCGTAACCTTGGACAAGCGGATAAAGAAGCTCGTGAAGCGCGATCGGTTTTTCTTCGTTCATACGCTTTGTGAAATCATCGCGTTCGAGAATCTGCGCGACGGTCGTGTGCGACGCGAGTTTGATAAAATCCGCCGCGCCGAATTCGTTGAACCATTCGGAATTAAAACGAATTTCGGTTTTGTCTTTGTCTAAAATTTTGAAAATCTGAGTTTTGTAAGTTTCCGCGTTCGCCGCAATTTCTTCGACCGTCAGCATCGGTCGAGTCGCGGATTTGCCGGACGGATCGCCGATCATTCCGGTAAAATCGCCGATCAGAAAAACGATATGATGCCCGAGTTCCTGAAACGCCTTGAGTTTGCGAATCACAACCGTGTGTCCCAAATGAATATCGGGGGCGGTCGGGTCTGCGCCGTATTTTATTACTAAAGGTTTTCCGGTTTTCGCGCTTTTTTCGAGCTTCTTTCTTAAATCTTCTTCGCGGATACATTCGACCGCGCCTTTTTTCAAAAATTCTATCTGTTTGTCAATCGTCATAAATAAATCGGAATTTTTACAGTTTCCGATACATAATATAAGCGTTCGTCAGACCCTTCTCAAGGTGACGAAAACCTTCGGGAATTTCGCCGATGATTTGAAAACCCAAACTTTTCCATAAATTAACGGCTTTTTCGTTCGATTTTACGACGAAATTAAACTGTATCGCGTGAAATCCCAAATCGTTCGCCGCTTTGATAGAATACTCGCCCATTTTCCTGCCGATACCTTGCCGGCGCGCTTCGGGCGCAACCATATAACTGCCGTTGGCTACGTGATCGCCTAAGCCGATTTGATTTGCTTTGATATAAAATGTGCCGACAATTTTCTCATCAAAAACGGCAACGTAAGTGTGTTTATCGGAACTGCACCAATCTTCGAGGATAAATTCGGTCGAAGTATCGGACGCAAATGTAAACGAATCACCTTTGGAAATCACGTATTTTATGATTTTCACGATGCGCGGTTTGTCTTCTTCGGCGTATTTTCTAATTTTCAGCGAAGACATCTTAATTTGTAGATGATTTTTTAGAATCGGCGCGGGCTGTTTCCGGCTTTTTCAGTCGGTTTTACTTTTAGCATTTCGCGCAATTCAAATAATTCGGACGCGAGAGTTTTGAGCGCGTCGCGCCGTTCATCGTCGAGAAAAACCGTGTCGTCATCCATTTCATCCGATTCAATTTCCGCCGTCTTTACTTCGACATCTTCAAATTCAAGTTCTTCGTCGAGAATCGAAGTTTTTTCTTCAGGTTCTGCAACTTTTTCGACGGGTTTTAAATGACGTTCTTTCGTTTCAACTTTTTCAGGTTCGGAATGAACGATTTTCAGACGGCTCGATTCGCGCATTTCTTCCTGCAGACGCTTTTTCGCTCCGGCAATCGTATATAAATCTTCGTAGAGAAGATCGCGGATTCTAAGTGCGATTTCGACATCGCGGCGACGGTAAGTTCTTTGTCCCGAGCGATTTTTTTGCGGCGAAAGCTGCGGAAATTCCGTTTCCCAATAACGCAAAACGTGCGCCTGCACGTCAACGATGTCGCATACTTCACCTATTTTAAAGAAAATCTTTTCCGGTATCGCTATTGCCGCTTCTGCCATAAATGTCCCTTTTTGTGTTAAAGTTTTTTGTAAATTCGCCCGTCGTTATTGTATGAGAATTATAAGTTTATGTCAATAAAAATTTTATGAATACGGAATTTGGTTTCATCGAAAAATTAAAAATTAAACTGGAAAAACAAAAAAAATACGCCCGCGTCGGAATCGGTGACGACTGCGCCGTTTTGCCGAAAGACGCAAAAACCGACCTCGTAATTACAACCGATCTGCTCGTCGAAGATATAGATTTTCGGCTCGATTGGTCAAAACCGGAATTTATCGGACACAAATCGCTCGCCGTTTCTCTGTCCGATGTCGCCGCGATGGGCGCAAAACCTGTCTGGTCAATGACTTCGATCGGCGTTCCCGCGAAAGTTTGGAAAACGGATTTTGTCGAAAGATTTTACGACGGTTATTTGCGCCTTGCAAGCAAATTTGATGTCGAATTGATCGGCGGCGACGTTTCAAAAACGCCTGATAAAATCGTGATTGATTCGATTGTTGCGGGCGAAGTAAAAAAAGGAAAAGCCGTTCTGCGTTCGGGCGCGAAAGTCGGTGATTTGATTTATGTTACGGGAAGTTTGGGTGGCGCGGCTGGCGGTTTGAGATTGCTTGAAAATGGAATTCAATTTGGCGATTCAGCAAAAACTTGGGAGAAAAATCTTTTGTTGAAACAAATCACTCCGATTCCACAAAAAGGACAAATTTTGTCGAAAATTGCTTCGTCAATGATTGATTTGAGCGACGGACTTTCAAATGATTTAATGCACATTTGCCAGTCAAGCAAAATTGGCGCGAAAGTTTTCGCCGAAAAACTTCCCTTTCATAAAAATTTAAAATCAATTTCAGATGATTTTGATGAGCAATTAAATCTTGTTTTAAACGGCGGCGAAGATTTTGAACTGCTTTTTACCGTTAATCCAAAAAAAAAATTAATACTCGAAAAAGGGTTCAAAAAAGGGCAAATTTCACATATCGGAGAAGTATCCGCAAACGGTGAAATAGTTGAACTTGTAGTTGGTGAAAAAATTGAAATTTTAAAACCCAAAGGTTACACACATTTTTAGCAAATTTCAGAGCAAAATGAAAAAAGTTTGAAAAATTGCTTGACAAGTAATTTTAAATCGTGCTACTAATTTTAACTGTCTGCTGAAAAGCAGTTTGAGAAGAAAACTTTTTTAGGAAGAAAATTGTGATGACACAAAATTGGATACATACAAATTTAACGCCCGACACCGCGACCGCGATTGATAATATGCGGTTTAGCGTCAGTCTGAGTGCGTCATTGTGTGGGTATAATTTTGAGAAATCTGATTATCAACCGAGACTCGGCGGCAAAGACCGTCAGGAAAAAGAATTTTAGAAAAGCGGGAGCGGCAAGTTTCCGCTCCCGAAACATCAGAATAAAACGGAATTGCAAACGATTTGCGATCCGAAAAAGTTTTAGGAGCGGTAACGCAAAAGTTCTCGAAAGAGATTTTTTAAGTGTTACCGCTTTTTCGTTTTTGTTTGATATTTGACAACTGAATAACCGAAAACAAGTTTTGAGATCGTGCCGCCGGTTTTGCTCGAAGATGAGAAAACGCGGGCGATTGTCAAAACAAAAAATGGAAAATAAAAAAGGCAGAGAGTTCTGGAAGGATCTTTTACTTACATAAAAACTTTGGCGAGTTCTGAAAGTAAAAAATCCTGTGCGCTCTTTTCGGGGCATTTCTGCGCCCGAAGTCTGCACGAAAATCTCTGCCTTTTTTATTTTACACAATATTTTTCAATTTTGGATTTTAGATTTTGGATTTTGGATTTTTTCGCATCGGTCGCCGTCGGTAAGGCAAGCAGTCTGTAAAACTGTGGCGGTTTCGCTATGGAAGTTCAAATCTTCCCCGATGCACCAATTTTGATTTTGGATTTTAGATATATTCTTCAATCCAAAATCCAAAATCTAAAATCCAAAATGTAATTGTGAGCGAAACTCAAACGGCTGAGTGTCGGTCTCCAAAACCGGAGTTTTCAGTTCAAATCTGAACGCGCCTGCCAGTTCGATTTTCGATTTTCGATTTTCGATTTTGGATTGAAAAATTTCCCTGTGTTCCTCCAAGTGCGAAGAAATATGTGATTTCTTCTAACCTCACTTTCTCTCACTTTTTGTTTTAATTATGGAAGGCAAGCCAAATCGGTGTGGCAGCAGTTTCGAAAACTGCCGCGAGAAATCGCATACGGGTTCGAGTCCTGTGCCTTCCGCCAAATCAATTACGAATTTCAAATTACGAATTACGAATGTGAAATCTTTAATTCGTAATTTGAAATTCGTAATTCGTAATTGATTCGGAGGCGTAGCTCAAACGGAATTAAGAGCAGCTCATTACGAATGAGCAGGTTGCAGGTTCGAGTCCTGCCGTCTCCGCCAGAAGAAAATTTCAGATTTCAGATTTCAAAATAATTACAAATTTGAAATCTGAAATCTGAAATCTGAAATCTGCCTTTCGGGTTCGTCTAACGGCAGGACGCATCGCTCTGGACGATGAAATAGAGGTTCGAATCCTTTACCCGAAGCCACTTTTTTTTTACGGGCGAATGCCGGAATGATTACATCTGAACAATGCACAAAATCATTTCAACTTTTGTCGCCCGATCTGCCGACGTAGCCAAACGGCAAAGGCGACGGTCTTAGAAACCGTGATCTGCGAGTTCGAATCTCGCCGTCGGTACCAAATTTCGGGTTGGTGATGTAACTGAGAGCATAGAAGTCTTGCACACTTCTTGTAAGGGTTTGAATCCCTTCCGATCCACCAGTTCGATTTTAGATTTTGGATTTTGGATTTTGGATTGAGTAGTTAAATCTGAAATCTCAAGTCCCAAATCTTCCATCGAAATGCGCGTGTAGCCCAACGGCAGAGGCAATTGACTTAAAATCAATTTATGTGAGAGTTCAAATCTTTCCACGCGCAAATTTTTATGAGGATGAATGCAAAGCGTCGCGCAATCAGATTTTCAATCTGATTCTAGCGGGTTCGAGTCCCGTCGTCCTTTCCAGATTTTTTATGCGGGCATAGCCAAGTGGTCAAAGGCAGCGGTTTGCAAAACCGTTCATCGTCGGTTCAAATCCGTCTGCCCGCTCCAACCTTTTTTCTATGCGGAAACGTGATGAAACGGTAGCCATAACTGTTTGCTAAACAGTCGAGTTTAACAGACTCTTGCAGGTTCAAATCCTGCCGTTTCCGCCAAATTTTCGGGCGAATGCCGGAATTGATTACATTCTTTTACAATGACAAACATCAATTTCATTTCTTGTCGCCCAAAATCATTGCACTTTCGGACGAATGCCGAAGATGACTACATCGGACAGAGCGTTTGACGTAAAACTCAAAAGGTCGCCGGTTCAATTCCGGCAATTCTTGCAAAAGAATTTAGCTCAGCAAAAACGTCACTTCCTTTTTGTCGTCCGACAATTTTTATATGTGGATTGTAGCTTAAACGGATAAAGCACCGCACTGTGACTGCGGTTATTGCGAGTTCAAATCTCGTCAATCCACCCAAATACATTTTGGATTTTAGATTTTGGATTTTGGATTATTTCAATTCGTAATTCGTAACTTGAAATTCGTAATTGATTTCCGGGATTGAAGCACAAAGGCTGTGCGTCCGATTGTCTATCGGAAAGGTGCGGGTTCGAATCCCGTCAGTCCCGCCAAATTTTACGGCTGAATAGCTGAGACAGATTAGCGCAAGTTTGAAGAACTTGAGAGGTCGGTGCGATACCAACTTCAGCCACCAAACAATTTATGAAAATACTATTCCGAAAAATCGATTACGGTTGACGCGGTTAACCAAATTCAAATTTAAAATATTTAACGCCGATTAGCTCAGCGGAATTAGAGCGGCGGTCTTCTAAACCGCAGGTCGTTGGTTCAAATCCAACATCGGCGACCACTTACATTTTGGAATTTACATTATTTAAACATTTTGCGGTGTAGCTTAACCGGAAAAAGTGTCGGTCTCATAAACCGAAGATTAAAGGTTCAAATCCTTTCACCGCAACCAATTTTATAAAATGGCGTTGTAGCTTAACGGAAACAAAAGCGTCTGTCTTGTAAACAGAACGATGCGGGTTCAAATCTCGCCTTCGCCTCCACATTTTACTGCGGGAATGGAGCAAAGCAGTGGCTCGACGCTCTCATAAAGCGTAAATCGGTAGGTTGGATTCCTGCTCCCGCTACCATTTCTTTAATAATTTCGGACGATCTGAAATCTGAAATTTGAAATCTGAAATCTTCCCATCGGAACATAGCTTAATTTCGGCAAAGCATTCGGTTGATAACCGAAAGAGTAAAGGTTCGAGTCCTTTTGTTCCGACCAATTTTTGCGGGGCATAGTTTAATGGTAAAACAGTCGTTTTATAGGCGATATTAGCGGCAGATTACCGCAAGATTGCAGGTTCGAGTCCTGCTGCCCCGAAATTAATCTTCAATCCTAGTAGAGAAAACTCACCACAAAAAACGCGGCTCGCGGGTTTTGCGAGGACGAAAGAATGCTGAAAATAAATCCTTTCTTTTGTTCGCAATGAACACACTTGTCTTTTGTCCGCTCGAGCAAAACTCACGCGCCGCGTTTCCTACCAAATCTAATTTTGGATTTTAGATTTTGGATTTTGGATTGATAGATCACAAAAAAGTTTTTGGCTCGTAGCTAATGGGAAAGCAACCGACTGTTAATCGGTGAAATGCAAGTTCGAATCTTGTCGAGTCAGCCAAAATCAATTACGAGTTTCGGATTACGAATTACGAATTTTGTTTTTCCATTCGTAATTTGAAATTCGTAATTCGTAATTTTTCACAGGTCGGTAGCTAAGTCAGGTTCAAAGCACTCGCCTTTTAAGCGAGGTATCGTGGGTTCAAATCCCACCCGACCTACCAAATTCACTTTATTTTAGATTTGATTTCAATTCAAAATCTAAAGTCCAAAATTGAGATGGTGAATGCTGAAAAGATTACATCTACGAAATGCGAGGTCGTCGGTTCGAATCCGACCGCTTTGAAGCGATTCAACGCGTAGCTCAGTCTGGTAGAGCGCGAAACATCTTTTCGATCTTGTCGCCGTCTCAACATTTTCAACAACTTTCGGCGAATGCTCCGAGGAACTACATGGTAAACACAATTGTTTAATAAACAATTTATCCGGGTTCGATCCCCGGTCGCAGGTTTTTCAAAAAGAAATCTGCGATGGTGGAAAAATATTTCTCAAACTCTTTGTCGCCGATTAAGGTTGGGCGAATGCTGAAAGGAATACATCTGCAGTCGTGCCACTTCTTTATAGTGAAAAATGTACGACATACGGAAGCAAATTGCAGACGCTTCCGGCGATTTCAAAAATCGTTTGGCTCTTTTCATAACTTGTCACCCAAACTTAATTTTTTCTCAAAAGGAATACAAACAAACTTGTCCAAATAGGAGGTAATTATGGCTAACAAATCACTATTTCAAACATTCACCGGAATGTTTAACCCACCGACCGACACCATGAACGAAGCGGGCGGAACGGCTTATAAACTCTCGCCGAAACAGGCGTTGGCGCAATATGCGGCGACGGGTTGTTTTAATCACACTTTTTATGCAAACGCCGACGAACAACTTGAAAAAGTTCTCGTTTTTTGCAAAGAACTCGACGCGGAATTTATCGCTAAGACCGCAGTTTACGCACGCGAAAAAGGTTTTATGAAAGATATGCCCGCGCTTCTCGTTACGGTGCTTTCGACCAAAGATAAAACTTTGTTTGAAAAGGTTTTCCCGCGCGTGATTGATAACGGGAAAATGCTTCGCAACTTCGTGCAGATAATGCGTTCGGGCGTTGTCGGGCGCAAATCGCTCGGTTCGATGCCGAAACGACTTGTGCGCGAATGGTTTGAAACGCGCGATGCGAATCGGATTTTCAAACAATCGGTCGGACAATCGCCGTCGTTTGCCGACGTTCTGAAAATGATTCACCCGAAACCGAAAAATGCGGAACACGAAGCACTTTACGGTTATTTCATCGGGCGCGATGTAAATTTTGAAAATCTGCCGGAAACGGTTAAGAAATTTGAAAATTACAAAGCCGGAAATTTCGCAGAAGTTCCCGACGTTCCGTTCCAACTTCTGACCGCGCTGAAACTCGGTGCGGAAGAATGGAAACAGATCGCCCGAAACGCGAAATGGCAGATGACTCGTATGAACCTGAACACTTTTCAGCGACACGGAGTTTTCGCCGATTCGGAGATCGTGAAAATGGTCGCCGAACGCCTGCGAAATCCCGAAAACATCAGACGTGCGCGAGCGTTCCCTTATCAACTGATGGTCGCGTTTCAGATGGCAAATAACAACCGCGAAATTCCGCGCGAGATTACCGAAGCGTTGCAGGACGCGATGGAAATCGCTATCGAAAATGTGCCGGAAATTGACGGGAAAGTTTATGTTTTCCCAGACGTTTCCGGTTCGATGAGTTCGCCCGCGACGGGTTACCGCAAAGGCGCGACTTCCGCCGTGCGCTGTATTGACATCGCGGCACTCGTCGCGGCGGCGATCCTGCGAAAAAATCCGACGGCTGAAATCATTCCGTTTGAAAATTCGGTGATTGACATCAAACTGAATCCGCGCGATTCGGTGATGACCAATGCCGAAAAGCTCGCACGAATCGGCGGCGGCGGAACAAACTGTTCCGCACCGCTCGCCAAACTCAACCGCGAACGCGCGAAAGGCGATTTCGTCATCTACGTTTCCGACAACGAATCGTGGATTGACTCCCTGAACAACCGCTCGTGGAACAGAGGAACGGAAACGATGAAACAATGGAACGAGTTCGCGGCGCGAAACAAAAACGCCAAACTCGCCTGCATCGATATTCAGCCTTACGCTCACACCCAAACCAAAGAACGCGCCGACATCCTCAACATCGGCGGATTCTCCGACCAAGTTTTCACGCTTGTTTCGGAATTCGCCAAAGGCGATCTGTCAGCGGAACATTGGATTGGTATGATTGAAAAGGTCAAGGTTTGATATTATTACTTAAACGGTGAATCAAATGAATTTATTTTTAGGATTCACCGTTTATTCTCAAAATTATGTCAGGAAGAAACAAATTAGTCACAAATTCTTTTTCTATAAATGAACAATTAGAGTTATATTCACATAGGCACCAGGCACTTCTCAATTCAAGTTTAATAAAAAGCGGTTTCGCTCCTTCTTTTACAATGAACTGGAATCATTTGAAAGGAATGAACTTTGGAATTACTCAACCAAATGAAGACCATCTGAGGTCATTTCTTACTATTTACCGAAAATTTATTTCTAAAGATTCACCAATTTTTATTTATAAAATTTTTAACATCTGTCAACTTCATATTTTAAGTGATCGAATTAAAGATGATTTGATTCAAGCACGTAAAAGTTGGGGAAACGAACTAAAAAGCGGAATGATGAGATTAAACATAAATGGTAGAGAATTAACTCCAGAATTTCTTTGCGATTTATGGTTAAATGCTGAATATTTCCATGACGATTATGACAAAATAAGAGATTTAGAATCCGTTATGCAAAGTGCTTTGGAATATCAACTCATAAGACATAATTTTCTTGACCATATTTGGCAAACTACAAAATACATCTTTTTTGTTGGAAATGTCATTCGATTTGTTACCAAGGAAGGATTATTTGATTCAAGTATTTAAGATTCAATTTCGGTGACTTTGCATTGTGAAATGGCTGTTTGATGTTCATGGCGCAAAAAGTGATGGCAACATTCAATTCCCAAAACCGCCGCTGAAAATCAAAGAATGAGTTTAACTTTCAGAAAACTTTGCTGAGTTTCATCGCGCAGCGATGTTTTGAGTTTAGCCGTGCGTTTTAACGCACGGCTAAAAACAAATAAGAAATTTGTCGCGTGAGCGACAAATGAACGATTTCAATCGTCGCTCACGCGACGGACACATTGTCCTCAAATTTTCGTGCGTTGAAACGCACGGCTAAATTAATTTGTCGCTACAGCGACAGCAGTATTCTTGTTTTCAACGGTCAATTTTCAATCTTGAAATTTTGGCGAATGCAGGTTGGGAGTACAACGGCAAATGAAAGTTCAAATCTTTCCCGCCAATATTATTGAACATTTATCATTTATCAGAAATCAATACGAAATTTGATAAATGGTCAATGATAAATGATAAATGAAAAAGGCGGAACTCTCGCCGTAACTTGTCGCCAATTTTTAGACTCATTTGTGTTAAAATTTTAACTATGGAAAATGAACTTTTACAGCGCATTACGCTTAATCCCAAAATCTGTCACGGCAAGCCGACGATTCGAAATAAGCGTTATTTGGTTGAAAGCATCTTGGAATTAATGGCTTCGGGAATGACAAATGATGAGATTTTGGCGGATTACGAAGACCTCGAAAAAGAAGATTTGCAGGCGTGTCTTTTATTTGCGGCGCGTCTCGCGAATGTCGGTTCGGTTACAGAACTCGTTACGGTATGAAATTTATCGTTGATGCACAATTGCCCAAAACTCTGGCGTTTTTATTGCGCGAAAAAGGGTTTGACGCGATTCATACAACTGAATTGCCTGACGGAAACGATACGACCGATGTCGAAATAAATCGTCTGTCATTGGCGGAAAACAGAATTGTAATTTCAAAAGATGCTGATTTTTACGATAGTTTTTCCGCCAAAAAAGAACCTTACAAATTGCTTCAAGTAAAAACCGGAAATATCAAAAATTCTCAACTTCTCGAATTATTCGATAAGAATTTGGATTTAATTACCAACGAATTAAACGAAAGCTCGGTCGTTCAAATCAATCAAAATTTTATTATCAAAATTCAATAAAACATTTTGGCGAATGCAGGTTGGGAGTACATCGGTACAAGAAAGTTCGAATCTTTCCCGCCCTTTTCATTGAACATTTGTCATTTATCATTTATCAGAAATCAACACGAAATTTGATAAATGCTCAATGGTCAATGATAAATGAAAAAGGCGGAACTCTCGCCGTAACTTGTCGCCGATTTAATTTTTATAAATTCCATCGAACTGTTTGGCGTTTGCCAGTTTTTCGATTAATTTTTGCGCTTCGTCCGTGTTTTCGGCGACGGCGATGTAAACGTATGTGTATTTTGCGCGTTGTTTGCTGAACAGGATTTTACCGTCGGCGGTGAGTTGTTTGGTTATCAATTCGGCTTCGGCTTTGGTGATTATTTTGTCGGCGAGCAGAGCTTTGACGGTTTCCGGTCTGATTATAAAAAGCGAATTGAGGCGTGAATTGTTTGTGAACGGTTCGAGATTTTCTTTGTTTAATGTTCCTTCGGAAGCATAAAAGGATGCAGGGCGTAATGTCTGGCGAACACTGCGGCGGATTGCACCGTCGCTTTTGAAATTTTCGTCAACGAACAGGAACATTTCGCTCAGGTATAATTTCGGCGCGGTCAGGTCTTCGCCGAATTCCTTTTCGAGAAGCGAAACGTATTCAGCGGCGAATTGTTTATCGCTGATCGTTTTTTTGTTTTCCAGCCAAGTGTCGAGCCAAGGCAGAATTGCTTTGGCGGCACGGTCTATCGCGTCGTTGTTATAGAAGGAACGTTTGGCGGCGGCGTATTTCTTGAATTCTTCCGGCGGCGTAACGCTTCGGGCGATCATCCCGTTGCCGAACGCGGTGGCGAGCGTTTCGTTTAACAAATTATAGGCGGGAATCGCTCCGGCACGGTTTGTTTTGTAAAAGGATTCGCGCAGATTTTCGGCGTTTTCCGCTTTTCTGCTGGCGTAGAAAAAATGATTCAATTCGTGGACGGCGACATCAATTCTCTGCGCCGGACTTTCGCTGGGTTTGAATTCCATAAGCGAATAATTCTGAATTTGCTGTCCGCCGGTTGGTTCTTTGATCGTGTTTGGAATGTAAAAAAGATTGAAGACGAGTTTATAATCCGGCGAAAGATCGGCGGCGTAAAAATCGTAAAACTGTTTTATCTGACCGGAAATCTGCTGTGAATGCAGCAGATTTTCCATTTTCCCGGCAAATCCGCCGCCGTTTTTCGACGCTTCGCTTTCCCACCAATTTTGAAAATGCGGCTGAAAATAATTTATCACGCGCTCGAACGCAACGCGGTCAGACGGAGCGGTCAAAAGGTCGAGCCGAACGGCGTAATCTTCCGGCGTTTCGGCTTGAAATCCGGCGATTCTCACTTTTTCATCAAGACTTAAATTTCTCGTTACCGCATCATTTTTTTCAGAAATCTGAACGTCCTGCGAGTAAAGTTTGCGAAGCCGCGTCCATTCTTTGAGCATTTTGCGGTCGTCATCGGTCTTCAAAAACTCACGATTCCATAATTCTTCGAGATTTGAGCGGCTGCAATGACTGAGAATATCGCCGACACAATCGAGTTGATATGTCAGATTGGAAATCTCGCCGAATTTGACGCGCACTTGAATCTGCGCTTCGGCGAAAACATTTGAAAAAGTGATTACAGCGAGTATAAAAATAAAACGAATGAACTTCATATTTATATGAAATGAATTGTTTCATTTCTCTTGGAGTATTTTATATTTAATTTATTTGGGTTGTCTAATTAAAAGTTAGTAGCAAAATTCATCTTCGGTTTTGCCGTCCGTCCAGACTTTTTCTTTTTTGTGAGTCAATTTAAAACCGTGTTTCTGATTGGCGAATTTCGATGTAAGATGTGAGGCGCGGTGTGAAACGAATATTTTTTCGACAGTCGGCTGATTTTTCGCCCAATCAATTCGCACCCGATACATCATTTCGGACAAACCTTTGCCGCGAAATTCGGGAGCGAGCCACGAACCCCGCATTAGCGCGGTTTTCTTTGTCGCATCTTCGCGGTCAATCGAAACGCAGGTTATGCCGATTGGCGTTTCCGCGTCGTAAATTAAAAATACGGCGGTTTCGACAGACCGCAGAGTTTCGCGCCATTGTTCTTCGAGAGTGTCTTTTTCTCTTTCGTGATTCGAGCCGAAAACTTGCGGATCGGTCAAAAGTGCTTTCAGACGTATTCGGGAAAATTCAAACCAATCGTCTTCGGTCAGTTTTCTGATCGTAAAACTCATCTGTCATTTATTTCAATTCGTTTCGCTTTTTCAATTCTTTCCAGATCAAACACAGATAAATTACGATCAGCGGCGGACTGATCAGAAAGAGAATGAACAGAAGTTGGAATAAATAAGCCATCGGTGAAGATGTTGTTTCGCTAATCTCAATTGAATTTAATAATCCGGCACTCGGCGTAACCGGCGAATAATTTTCTAAAACTGAATAAGATTTTTCATAAACAGCATGCTGAGTAAGATCATCATCCATTTTTGCTAAACTAATGTTTAGCGCAACAAAACCGACGAGCAATACGGCGAATAATTTTATAAAACCTTGTTTGCAATTCATAAACTTTTACCTCGTTTTGAACATCATATCATAAACTAACAATTTAGTTTTTTCATTGATTTAATGATTAAAATATTTTGTGTTTTTCCTTTATCTACGACTGTTATCAAGACAGCTTGAAATGTTACTTTGCATTTATTTTCTTTCGTGCAGCTTCGGAAATCATCATAATTTACTGTGTTAAAAGCGGCGAAATAAAATTTCTGGTTTTCTTGAACGACTTCGAAAGCGGAATCAATTTTGCTTATTTCCGAAGCTAGTGATTTATTATTTTTCGCCATTTTTTTTAGAGTTTTTTCAGTAAGCGGCGGCACGGCTTTGCCGATAGAATCCAAGTCGGCGGTAAATTCCTTGTATTCGATTTTAATGGTGGGTGATTGTTCTGCGCTTTTTTCTTCGTTTGTAACTTCAAGCATCGAATTATCGGCAAAAGTTATTGTCCTTACCTGCGAAAAACAGACTGATGCGGCGGAAATTATGATAAAAAAAGTTAAGATATATTTGGTTTTATTCATTTTGATTCCCTGATTTGCGTAACGATGTATTCCCCGTATCCGCCTTGAATATATTGGTTTCGCGGATCGCCTTTGCCGGATAGAGTAAAATTCGTGCAATCGCAGTATAATTTATTTTCCGGTGACGCGCCTACTTCCGTTACGCCTGTCGAATTATCGTAAAACCGAAAGAACTTTCCTGTCGAATCGCTTCCCATACCGACAATAACGACGTAATGATCGGTTGTTTTATCGGCACTTGATGCGCCTTCGCTGTGTTCAACTCCGACCATTACCGGAAATTTTGCTCTGAATTGCTTTCTTGAGATACAAGACGCCAGCCGTAAATTGCTGTGCCTGAGTTCCCTTTTTCATTTTGCCGACATTTTGCGACAGATATAGTTGATAAACCGTCCCGCTTGAAATCTGCGCCGCGCTCCATCCCGGAGATCTTAGAGAATAACCGGCATCTTTAAGTTGTTTGACGCAGTAATCATAGCAATTTTTATTTTTAACGCTCGGATGCCCCCAACCGATAAAATTATCATTTGTAATAAAAGTGGAGACTTCATCCCAATTTTCGCAGACATCAACAATGCCGACACCGTAAAACAACTTATTTAAGTCGGGATGATGCAAAGAATACATATCGATCAAAACATCGCTCAATATCTTGCCGAACTGAATATATGTTTCTTCATTTAATGTGCCGTCCTGCGTTTTCAAGCGGTAGTAAGCTTGAAACTCAGCGAGCGAAGTTTTTCATTTGCGGGTCGAAAACGAGGTTGGTCGTATTTTTCGCCTTGATATACGACAGCGAATTAAGAAGCTTCTTCAGATTTAAGATAACAGGACTGCTCGAACCGGGAACGAAAAAGTATTTTGAATAATCGTTTGGCATATTTATTTTTGTGTTACAACTTTTATCCGATTAATAATAATTAATAGCAATTTTATAGATAATAAAAGTCAACGAATTTATAGTTGATTGAAGTTTCAATAACAATCTGCAAGAGAACGGTTATGGTAAAAATTAGAACGAACGCCGTAAAGGATAAAATTTACACCGGAATAAACGGAACTCGTTCCGTAAGAGTTTGGATTTTCCCCGTAAATGGCGGAGTTTAAACAGTAAAAATTGGAACGAACGCCGTAATAGACGGAATTTGAATCGGAAAGAAAAGAATTCGTGCCGTAAAAGACAGAATGATCGTCGTAAAAGACAGAACGATGACCGGTAATTTTGAAATGTGTGCCGTAAAAGTTGGATCGGCGATAGAAATGAAATGATTAACAGAAAATTGCAATGACCAACAAAAAAAGGCAGATGTTGGTATCTGCCTTTGGATAATTGTGTGTTTTTACGGTTAAGGAGTTAGCGACGGCATCGGTTTTACCGAAGGAAAAGGGATCGGCGTTCCCGAAGGTTCGGGAAACGGAGTCGGTTTGCCTGACGGTGCCGGAAATGGTGTTGCCTTTCCGGTCGGTTTCGGAAACGGCGTGGCTTTACCCGTCGGTTTCGGCATCGCGGTCGGCGACGGCGCGGGCGAATTGTCCGGCGTCGGTTCGGCTTCCAAATCATCAGGCGTTTCCGTCGGTTCCGGCTGCGGATCATCTGTCGGCGGCGGCAAAGTCGGCATTACCGTCGGTTCGGCAGTCGGCGTGACGGTCGGCGCAACAGTTAATTTTTCAGCGGACGGCTCTGAAAAAGCCGCGGCGAAAATTCCGGTTAGTAAAAACAAACTCGCTCCAATTGCTAACAAAACTTTTCTGAACATAAAAATCTCCTCATTCGCTCTCTTTTAATTGAACGCACTTTTATTAAAGCACAATTTACAATTTATCCGGCAAAAATCTGCCGCTCGTATAAATTGTTTTTATTTAACACACATATTTGATGACAAAGTTCCAATATTTTTCGATGCCGAACGGCGCATCAAGTGACAGACACCATTTCTATTTACAAATAGAGAATAAATTTTTAATCTAATAAAACAGGAGAAAATAAAATGCCATATAACAAACTAAACATCAGCGGCGCACATTCGGACGTTCTTTCGTGGGTTGACCACAGTTTGAGCCGAGAAGAACAAGATATGCTCCGCAACGTCTCGCGTCTGCCGTGCATTTACAAGCACGTCGCCATTATGCCCGACGCGCATCTCGGCAAAGGTTCGATGGTCGGTTCGGTCATCGCCACCAAAGACGCGGTCATTCCGGCAACCGTCGGCGTTGACATCGGTTGTTTTACGGGCGATACGCTCGTGCCTTTGCTCGACGGAAAATCGTATTCGATCAGTGAACTGGCTGAACGCGACGATGAATTCGTCGTTTACGCCTGCACTGATTCGGGAAAAGTGGTTGCGGCAAAAGCGACTGCAAATAAAACCCGTAAGAATGCCGAACTCGTTAAAGTAATGCTCGATAACGGCGCGGAAATTCGCTGCACGCCCGATCATAAATTTATGCTTCGCGACGGCAGTTTTTCCGAAGCGAAAGATTTGAAATCGGGCGAATCGCTGATGCCGCTTTATCGTGAAATGGACAAAAACGGTTTGGTTGAAGTCGAGCAAAATTATTTGACGGCGCACAATCACAAAGTCGTGTCTGTCGAAGCAGTTGAAGAACGCGAGGACGTTTATTGCTTGACCGTTCCTGAATATCACAACTTCGCGCTTGAAGCCGGAGTTTTCGTTCACAACTGCGGAATGGCGGCGATCAAAACGCCTTTTAAGAGCGGAATTCTCGACGGGAAACTAAAAGAATTGCGTCTCGCCATCGAAGAAAAAATCCCCGTCGGATTCAACTGGTATAAAGAATCCGACACCGACGCATCGCGTTGGAACGGTTGGGACAGATTCGACGAACTGCATAAAGGCGTGCAGGATCGCAAGAAAAAAGCGATGCAGCAATTAGGCACTTTAGGTGGGGGTAAATTGCCCCGTGCTGTGGCGACACAGTAATGAAAACTCGTCCAAAACGGTGAAAGGCTGAGATGCAGACACCGTGGGAAGCGGTAAAACGCCCCGTAGAGAGCAGAGGGACTTGGGCATCTCGAACGAAATTTCGAGATGAAGGTGTGCTCCGAACTGCAGCGAAAAAGGAAGCTGCAGAATCAGGCAGAAATGACCTGATCGGTTGTTTGAAATGACTGGAGCGCAAGCGTCCCGCTTGCAATGAGCGTCGCTTCGACGCGAAAAGATGCTTGATTACTCAAATGTAACAGATAACTAACACTTTTTCGCGCTCACGCGCTCATTGCAAGCGGGGACGCTTGCGCTCCAGTCGAAAAACAACTGGTAACAGATTGAACCACTTTATAGAAGTTTGCCTTGATACAGAAAACAACGTCTGGTTGATGCTTCATTCCGGCTCGCGCAATATCGGGAAGGAATTGGCTGACCGCCATATTTCCACGGCGAAATCCCTGCATCGTCTGAACGAACTGCCTTCGCCCGATCTCGCTTATTTTATTAAGGGGACGCGGGAATTCCAAGACTATTGGAACGATCTCGAATGGGCGCAGGGTTACGCGATGATGAACCGCGAAGTGATGATGAATCGCCTGCTGAAAGTGTTCAATAAAATGTTCAACAAAGGCAAGGCGTTCCGACCGGAAATCACGGTCAATTGCCATCACAACTACGTCGCGGAAGAAACGCACTACGGCGAAAACGTCTTCGTTACGCGCAAAGGCGCGATCAACGCCGAAGCCGGACGCTACGGAATTATTCCCGGTTCGATGGGCGCGAAATCGTTCATCATCAGCGGACTCGGAAAACCCGAATCGTTCAACTCCTGCTCGCACGGCGCGGGACGCAAAATGTCCCGAACCAAAGCGAAAAAGCAATTCACCCGCGAGGATTTGGAACGCCAAACCAGCGGAGTCGAATGCCGCAAAGACAAAGGCGTAATTGACGAAATCCCCGGCGCATACAAAGACATTGACAAGGTTATGAGAAATCAAAACGACCTCGTCGAAGTCGTCGCGGAATTGAAGCAAGTTGTTTGCGTGAAAGGGTAAATTAAGAGTTTGCCGGAGATCATTTAATTTCCGGCAAACTTTCAAGTATATTTTTATAGTAATGCTTAGTATTCCATTTTACAGTTTCGGCAGTTTTATTCTGTTATTCGCAGTTGTTGGTGCAGTAATTTTAACATTTTCAATTCACCAATTGATTAAAGGTGATAAGGAAGAACCAATGGATTGGCTTCGCATTGTTTTAGGAATTTTGGGAGGAATTATATTTTTACTCTGCGGTTCAATATTTTCTATAGGAAATATTTGGTCAACCTATAACTTCAGAAATATAGATATTTCACAGGTAAAATCTCTTCGAGTCATTAAATCCGAAGATGAAAACAAGAATGACAATTCAAATTTTGTGTATTTTGAAAATACTGATTCTATTCAGAAAGGTTTGAAAAATCTAAATAATTGTATAGCACTATATCGCAATCATGAAAGTTTTCAAGATGGATATAAACTGCAGATTATCTTCTTTGATGAAAATATAGAAAAAGATTTTTATATTTCCGTTTATCGAAAAAACAATTTTGAAGAAGAAAAGGGAGTTGTAATTCCGCACTATTATGAAGATAAAAACATCAATCTTGGCGATTTTAGTTGCCCTGATTTTCAAGATTGGGTAACAACGAACATTGATCCCCTTTTTCTAAAAAAATCTCAATAAATCAGCATCGTTAGTCCAGTCCGGTTAAAACATCGGCTTGCCATGTCGAAGACAGCGGTTCGAATCCACTGTAATGTTCCATTTTTAATCATTCCCGAAACAAAAACTCAAGCAAACGGCGTTGTTCTTTCAGCAGATTTTGCTGTTCTTTCAAAAGTTCACGCTGTTGGCGGTTTAGATGCAGAAGTGCTTCGACGGCTTTTTGAGTTTGTTCTAAAATTTGGCGTTCTTCCAGTTTTTGAAAATCCTGCCACCTTTTCTCAACAAGCGGCGGACGATTCAAACGCAGAAGTTTTATTGTAAATTCGCCCGTTTTCGTTAAAGGTAAAAGTTTGCCGGATTCGGAAAACCAGAAATGTTCGTCGCGTTTGTCTTTTCGAGGATTGAATAATTTTGAAACTTCCGCCCAATAATCACTTTTGTAAACATTGCATCTGAAACAGCAATAGACGAGATTTTCTTTGGAATCATCGCCGCCTTTTGAAGTCGGTCGGAAATGGTCAACGGTTAATTCGCCGCCGCTTTCGGTTTCGGAAACTCCGCAATATTCACAGGAAAAATTCGCTCTTTGGCGGATATTTTCGCGGACTGTCGCACTCACGCTCACGCAGCGTTCTCCACGAGTTGCGCTTCAAAAGATGCTTTTAATGATTGATTTTCCTTTCTCAGATTTTCGTTTTGGGAAATAAGAATTTTTACATCCCGGCTGACTGCTTCGGTCTGATCGCTGATTTCTTTCAAATTTCGGCGCAGTTCTTCGACATTTTGAACAGGCTTTGACTTATTTATTTCCAAATCTTCTTCGCGGTCTAATTTGTCATACCAACTTTGCAGAGCAATTCGTTCTTGCTCGGTTAAAACCTCGCCGTTGACAGAACGTTGATGAAGACTTTGAAGTTTTTCCGTTTCGCTCATATTTTTACCTCGATACTGATTTTACCACAACTTATATATGTCGAACGGCAAATTTCAGCATCGTGAGTTTAATCCGGTTAAGACATTTGCTATGACTATTTTTTCATAAATCCGTTCACGTCGAGCCAATGAATATAGGCATCGAACCATTTATTGCTCGTGCGGTCGGGATTTCCTAAGCCAAAACCGTGTCCGCCGTTTTGATAGAGGTGGAATTCGACGGGAATTTTGGCATCGAACCACGATTTTATCACTCCGAAATTTCCGCCGAAGAGGAAATCGTCGGTGGCGATGACGGCGAACATCGGCGGCGCGTCTTTGGGGACTTCGACGGCGTTCATACCGCCGTAAATCGGTGATATGAATGCTAATTTTACTTTTTTGGATTTGAGAGTCGTTTCCATCGTCAGACCTGCACCGGCGGAAAAGCCTATCATTCCGATCTTTTTCATATCAACATTCCATTGTTTGGAATTTTTTTCGATCAAAGCGTAAGCGGCTTCCGCGTCTTCGAGTTGGTTGCTCAAATCCCAACTCGGTCTTTTCGGCGGCGTTGTTTTATCGTCTGCATTATTTGCGGCAGCGGCGGCGAAGCCTCGTTCCATCTGGATTCGGAAATCGTCGAGTTTGTCGGCGGTCGGCTGTAAGCGGTATTTCAAAACGAAGGCGTTAATTCCTTGTGCGGCGAGTGCTTCGGCGACTTCCCAGCCTTCGTTGCCCATTGAGAGCCACATAAATCCGCCGCCGGGCGCGACGATCACGCTCGTGCCGTTGGCTTTTTTCGGGTCGGCGAGAAACGGTGTCAACGTCGCTTTTGAAACATTTCGCGCCATCGGATCGCCCCATTGACGAAACCACGATTCGCTCGCCGTCTGATCTTTAACTCCGCCGGTGTTGAGCGGTATCGCATTCGGCTCTTTCGGAGCGTCCAACGGATACATTTTCCCGTCCTGAGCAAATGCGGTCGTGCAGGACATTCCGATCAAAACTAAAACAAAAAATTTTAATAAACCCTTGAATTGCAAAGTCATAATTTCAGCACCACGAAAAATTCGGTTAATAGATATAAATCACTAAAAATTTTTACATTTAATACGGAATGTTTGCAAATTTAATTTATAACATAGTGATAATGTTCATTTCGATAGCGGAAAGAGCGGGTTTGACGCAAAACAATTCGCTCCAGATTATACATTCACAGGTTTTGATTGATGATTTACGACTGACGAACGATGATTTACAGGTAACGATTGATGATTCACAGATGATGAACGACCATTCACAGCTATCGGACGATCATTCACAGGTGACGAACGATCATTCACAGGTGATGAACGATCATTCACAGCTATCGGACGATAATTTACAAGTGCTGAACGAACATTCACAACCGGATTTTGAATATTCACAACTAAACGGCGATGTTTCACAAGTGAATCTTAAAAATTTACAAATGAACGCGACTATTCACAGGTGAGCGGACATTATTTATAACTAAAGAGCAAAGATTTACGGGTTGATATTTATGCAAATATCAGTAAATGTGTTAAATTACGGTGAATTCACAAAAAAATGCCTATACAAACACGGGTAAAATCGTTTAATATATTCGTATTACGATTTATTTACCCGAGATATTGCGGTAAACTATAAAAGATTTCACTAGACTAACTTTTACAAATAACAAACAGCATTTGAATTTCGTTTTCCGGCGGAAAAGTGTATCTATTGCTTCTTTGCACGGGCGAAATTTAAATGAATCTAAAATATACGGAGGTGATTCCATTGATAACTGGTAGAGTTCTATTACTAAATTTTTCTTACGAACCGCTCGGCACGATCGGTGTCGCGCGGGCGATCTGTATGCAATTTTGCGACAAACTTTTCATCGAAGAAGTTGACGGCGACAATGTTCTGCATTCGCCTTCGATGACGATTCCCGTGCCGAGTGTGGTGCGTCTGCGCCGTTACATCAACGTCCGCCGCAAACGCCGCGAAACGACGATGAAACGCGCGCGGATTTACATACGCGACCGTTACCGCTGTCAGTATTGCGCCGAACATAAATCGGCGCGTGAACTGACGCTCGATCACATTTTGCCCAGAGCGCAGGGCGGCGAAAGCACTCCGCACAATTTGGTCGCGGCGTGCGTCAAATGCAACCAGCGCAAAGGAAACCGCACGCCCGAACAGGCGCGTATGCCATTACTGACATCGCAGAAACTTCTGCGTCTCGGTTTAGATCACGTTCTTTTGTGTCACTACGCCGAAACCCGCACCGAATGGAAAAAATATCTGTTTATGGCGGATTTTGACGAAGAAGAAGTTCGCATTGCAGCTTAAATAACGGACAACGGATAATGGATAGCGGATAATATTCTTTTTATTATCCACTATCCATTATCCGTTATTCACTATCTATTTATGAACAATCTTTACGAAAACGATTGGCTTTACGACATCGTTCACGAAAAACCCGCCGATTCCGAGCAGGTCGCTTTTTACGAAAATCAAATTAAAAAATACGGTTCGCCCGTTCTCGAACTCGCTTGCGGGACGGGAAATTATCTCGTCATTTTGTCTGATGAAGCTACGGAAATTTCCGGCATTGATAATTCCGAAAATATGCTCGGCGGTGCGAAAAAACGCGCCGAACAACAGGAAAAACAGACGAATCTGATAAATGCCGATATGCGCGATTTCGATCTCGGCAAGGAATTTAAATTGATCTTTATCGCCGGAAATTCGCTGCAGCACTTAAATACGAATCAAGATGTCGAAAGCTGTTTTGCTTCGGTCAGAAGAAACCTTTCGCCGAACGGCAGATTCATCGTCGAAGTCTTTAATCCGTCGCTAAAATTATTGACGCGCGACCCGAACGAGCGTTATTACGTCGGTGATTATCAAACCGAACAAGGCTTGGTTTTATTGACCGAAAATGTTTTTTACGATGCGGGGACGCAGATAAATCACATTCGCTGGCATTACCGCAAACAATCCGATCCGCAGGAACACACAGTTTCATTTACGATGCGCCAATTTTTCCCGCTCGAACTCGACGCGCTTTTTGAGAACAACGGTTTCCGCATCGAATCGAAATTCGGAGATTTCGACGAATCCGAATTTTCAAGCGGTTCATCAAAACAAATTGTTGTCGCTTCACTTTATTAATTCAGCGCGAAAAAAAGGAACGGTTTAAAAAACACCGTTCCTTAAAACTTACCTTTTGTTCTTAAAAGTTATTTTTTCTTTGCCGATTTCTTCGCGGGCGATTTTTTTCCGTCAGACGTTTTTTTATCGAGATTCTTCTTAACGCCCGGAGTTTTCGTCTGCGCTTTCGGAGCGTTTTCGGTTTCAACTTTCTCCGCCCGGTTTTCTTCGTCAGGACGCATTAATTCCGTCGTGTCTTCGACATCATCGGGTTTGACGGCGAACAATAGATCAGCCATATCGTCGGCGTGTTCTTCTTCCTGCGCCAGAATTCCTTCCATCATCACGCGCGAAGTCGGGTCTTTGTCGCCGAAAAAGTTGACCATTTCGCGGTAAGTCTGAATCGCAATGCGTTCGGCAACCAGATTTTCTCTAATCATATCAACGAGCGAATCGCCTTCGACATATTCGGCGTGAGCGCGTCCGGCAATGACCGCCGGATTCATCTCCGGTTTTCCGCCGAGCTGCTTGATGCGTTCGGCGATCATATCGGCGTGCGCCTGTTCTTCTTTGGAATGCTCGAGAAATTCAGCCGCGACCGATTCCTTGTGAATTCCGCTCGCCATAAAATAATGAAATTTATAGCGCAGAACGCAGACGATCTCCGTCGCCAATGCTTCGTTTAAAATCTTGCAAACCTGTTCTTTATCGAGCGCGTAATCCGGCGTGACCGCGCCTTCGTTAATTTCCCGCCGCGCGCGTTCGCGGATGGTTTTGATGTCGGTTAAAAATTGTCCCATAAAATTGTTTTTCTTCTCCCAAGTTCGTTCAAAATGCCGTCAAATTCCTGACCGCTAATTTTGATTATAGACTTTAATCTGCAAATGAAAACCGCCGGAATAAATTTATTTTCCGGGTTTGAAACAAAACTCTAAAACAGACTACAATTTATTTAGCAAATGAGGAACGAACCGGATTTTTTTCGGTTCGTTCCTTTTTATTTGGAGCGAAAAATTATGAAATACAAATCCGAAAAAGAAATTTTAGATGTCATCGAAAAATTTGAAAACGGCACGATCTCACGCAAAAAATGCGGACACGCCGAACATTTGATTTTGGCGAATTATTATTTATCACAAAACCCTTTTGACGCGGCTCTAACAAAAATGCGCGGCGGAATTTTCAATCTGCTGAAGGCTTTTGAAATTGATCTGAAAAAAGAAATGCCGTATCACGAAACGATGACCGTTTTCTGGATGCGGACAGTTTCTGATTTCCGTGAGAAAAATAAAGATTTAACACTTGTCGAAATTTGCGATGAATTGATCGAAAAATACGATAAAGATTATCCGCTCCGATTTTATAGCCGCGAACTTCTCTTTTCAGATGAAGCCCGCGCCCATTTTGTCGAAGCGGATCTGAAATAATAACGTGACTTGTTTTTACAACGAACCGACAATGACTGTCCCAAGTTGATTGAATTCGGTGAATTTCTTTATTTGATGTTCACCGCGATATGTCAATTTATCAGAATTTTCTTCTGCCTGCGGTTCCATTACTTTGACCGTTACATTTGAAATACCGGCTAAATCCCAGACGACGTTAACGTGCTGCATATTAAACGCCGTTTCTGTAAAAGCGACGAACACCGGACCTTTTTTCAAATGCCGCCAAAGCGCGTCGGGCGTAAATTGCGAGGCTTGGTGAAAAACCTGTTTGGTCATATTATTCAGTTCGATCAAACGCTCCATTCCCTGAATACTCATCGCGCCGTATTCGTCGGTTAAGTGATTGAATTTGCCGATCAGTTGCTTCTGCGATTTATAAACCGATTTTGTCGCCCGATACCACCATTTCAAACTTGCCGCCCAGCAAGCCGTGTTGTCCAATTGTCCGATTGCCGGAATATGTAAATAATTTTTTGCCATAATATAATTTCTCTCCTTATAAAATTTCGGCGTTTTCCGCTTTCATATACTAATGCGTTTGAAAATCGAAAAAACTATCATTTGAGCGAAAAATTATTTTCAAACATAAAAAAGCCGGACGATATTTCAATCGTCCGGCTTTTTTATGTGCAATTTCATTATTAGAAATTATCGGCGACACCGACTTTAAATGCTTCCATAATATTTCTGGTGAGCATTGCCGAACCGCCGTTTGGACCGATTTTGTTTGCCGGAGAAATATCGGAATTAACGATACCGACGGCGTAATAATTGTCCGGCAGCATCATAATCGTGCCGTGCGAACCGCCGTGGTCGCCGCCCATATACGGTGTTGAATCCCATTTGAAATTATCTTTAAAAACCTTATCGTTTGCCGTAAATGACCAGAGCAGACGATTTTGCGGCGCGTCGTCATTAAACATCAACGTGCGCGTTTCGTTTGAGACAATCTTTTCGGTCGCCGAAAAATTCGCCACATACGCCGCCAAATCGCGTCCTGTAACATACCAACCGCCAGCAGCGTGGCACGCTTTGGTCGGATTGTCCACTTTTGAAGAATACTCCGCGCCTTTGAAAACGTCGTTGTATGTCGTGTAGGTTTTCGCGTAGATGATATTTTTCGACGGGTAATAATTCGTCGGATCGCAGCTCGGATCAATCGTCGGTGTCGTCGTGTTGAAGACCTTGCCTTTCATATAAATTTCAAACATATTTCCGAGATAAGTTTGAATTGAAATGTCATTCGGCTGAAGATTTTTCTGAGTGATAAGTTGATTGAGGGTTTTCAAAATCTGCGGATTATCAATGATCGGCAGCAGATAACCGACGCTCGTGATATTGGCATTGGCATATTTGCTTTTTCCGTAATAAAAATCCTGCGTTTTATCGCTGCTCACACCTTTTTTCAGATAATCGAAATAAACTTTGTTGTCTTTGTCGCTTTGAATAAAACCGCTTTTGTGCTGAAGCAAATCACGAAATGTAATTTGTTTGATACTCGCATCCATATTTTTCTGCCAGATGATCGGAAAAAACTTATAAATCGGTTCGCTCAACCACGCATTCATTCCGCCGCCGAGCGGAGAAAAATTTTCTTGAAATTCGTGCAAAAGTGCCGTGCCGCCGAAAAACTTCGCCGTGCTGCCGATGTTGGCGGGCGTATTCGTAGTCATTTTCGCTTCGCCGTCAAAAGCGTTTCGCGCTCTCCCGTCGGCGAGTTCCGAAACGATTTTCCCGTTTTTGAGCAAAATCACCTGATAACCCATCACGTTTCCGCCGAATAGTTTTTTGATTTCGGCTTCATATTTCACCTTGTCAAATTTAATCGTATTGCCGCCTAACTTCGTTCCGCCTATTTGCGCCATCGCAAATGTCGGAGTCAACAAACTTAAAACCAATAATGTCATTAAAACTTTTATATTTTTCATAATTTTTTCCTCGTATAAATTCGGCGTATTTTCGCCGTTCATAAGTTAATGCGTTTGAAATTTCAAAAAACTATCATCGGCGGTAGAAATATTTTTTATTTTTTCTAAATGTGTTAAATTTGACGGTAAGATTCGTGGTGAAAAATGGTTGTTAATTCTACAAAAGAAGTTACGGAACTATTGCAAAAATGGAGCGGCGGCGACGCTGATGCGCTCGAAGAATTAACGCCTTTGATCTATGCCGAACTGCACCGCATCGCCAAAACTTATATGCGCCGCGAGCGCGAAAATCACACCTTACAAACTTCCGCGCTGGTTAATGAAGCATACGTTCGTTTAATTGACTGGAAATCCGCAAAATGGGAAAACCGCGCTCATTTTTTCGGCGTTTCGGCAAACCTGATGCGTAGAATTCTGGTTGATTTCGCCCGCAAACGTCCGAAAATTGATGAAACCGTCGTGCGGCACGTCTCGCTCGAAGAAGCGTTTACCGTTTCAACCGAAAAAGACGCGGATTTGGTCGCGCTCGATGAGGCGTTAAACGAATTGGCAACATTTGACGAACGAAAAGCAAAAATCGTCGAACTGAAATTTTTCGGCGGTTTGTCGGTCGAAGAAACGGCGGAAGTTTTAAAGATTTCCGGCATTACGGTAATGCGCGAATGGCAAAAGGCGAAGGCTTGGCTCTATCGTGAATTAAATAATGCTTAAAAGTTTTTAGCAATAAACAACATAAATGACTCGAATAAGAGAAAATGAACACTTCGTATTATTCGTGTATTTCGCAGCTAATTTCCTAATTTATGAACCCCGAACGCTGGAAACAAATTGATGAACTTTTCGATGCCGTTTTGGATTTACCACAAAATGAGCGCGAAGATTTTCTCACGATCCAAACTAATGGCGACGAAGAACTTAAAAATGAAGTTTTGAGTTTGCTCAAAGCAGAAAAGGGCAACGAAAATTTCCTCGAAAATTCGGCGATGCGAATTGCCGCGAAAAATCTGGCAAACGAAAAAACCGTCGTTTCTCACTACAATCTGACCGGTAAAATAATCGGCACATATAAGATCGAAAAAATGCTCGGCGCGGGAGGAATGGGCGAAGTTTATCTGGCGCACGACGACAAACTCCGGCGCAAAGTCGCGCTGAAAATCCTGCCCGCCGAATTTATCGCCGACGATGAGCGAGTTAAAAGATTCACACTTGAAGCCCGCGCCGTTTCCGCCTTAAATCATCCGAATATCGTCACGATTCACGATGTCGGAAATTTTGAAGGCATCAATTACATCGCTACCGAATTTGTCGAAGGTCAATCTTTGCGCGAAATTATCGGCACGAATTTGAAAGTTTCGGAAATTTTGCGAATCGTTTCTCAATGCTGCGAAGCACTCGCCGCCGCACATTCCGCCGGAATTATTCACCGCGACATCAAGCCGGAAAATATAATGATTCGCCCGGACGGTTACTTAAAAATTCTCGATTTCGGTCTGGCAAAATTGACCGACGTTTCGCCGCAAACTTTCAAGAATCTTGCCAAAACCGCCAAAGGAATTATCATCGGAACGCCGGCTTATATGTCGCCCGAACAAGTTACGGACGACAAAGTTGACCACCGAACCGACCTTTGGAGCATCGGCATTGTGTTATACGAATTGCTGACGGGTGTCAATCCGTTCAAAAAAGGAACTCGGCAGGCGACGTTTCAGGCTATTTTGTCCGAAGAACCGCCGCTTGTCAGTTCGTTTAATGCCGAAATTCCTCAGGAACTCGACCAAATTTTAATCAAAGCATTCGAAAAAGATGCCGAGTTGAGTTATCAAACCGCGTCGGATTTGCGGGCGGATTTGAAGCGCGTCCGCCGCGAAATTGATTCGTCGCCTTCACTCAGAAGCAGAGATTCTTTAACGCAAAAACGCGAAGAGACGAAAGCGCGACGGAGTTTTTTAATACCTGTTTTCGGTATTTTACTTGCCGCCTTGCTCGCGGGCAGTTGGTTCTTTTACACCCAATTCTATTCGAATAGCCTTGTTGAAACGGTTGAATGGACACAAGCAAAACATATTCAGTTGACTAATTCAGCCGATATAAAAAGTTATCCAAGTTTGTCGCCGGACGGAAAAACTTTTGTTTATACAATTGCGACACGCGAAGGTTTGGACATTTACAGCCAGCGCATCGGCGGGAAAAATCCGGTAAATTTAACCGCCGATTCTTCCGCTGACGATCTGATGGCGGCGTTTTCGCCCGACGGAAAATTTATCGCTTTTCGTTCCGAACGCAATCCGAAAGGAATTTACATAATGGAAGAAACCGGCGAAAACGTGCGCCGCGTAGCTGATTTCGGTTTTCACCCGTCGTGGTCGCCGGACGGGAAAAAAATCGTCGTCAGCGATAAAGCGTCCGATGTGGCGACGAGTCATACGATTCCGAACAGTGCTTTATGGACGATTGATGTGGCGACGGGTGATAAAAAATTGTTGGAAACAAAAGGCGATGCGATTCAGCCGAGTTGGTCGCCGAACGGCGGGCGCATTGCTTTTTGGAAGGTCGAAGAAGGCAGACTCGGCGAGATTGCGACGATTCCGGCTAACGGCGGCGAACCTGTAACTGTTGCTCAGAATGATTCGATGGACTGGAATCCGGTCTGGTCGCCGGACGGCGGACATATATTTTTCGGCAGCGACCGCGGCGGAAATATGAATATCTGGCGAGTCCGCGTTGATGAAGAAACAGGTAAATCTCTCGACGAACCGGAAGCCATTTCGACACCTGCGCTTTATGTTCGCCATTTTGCGTTCTCCCGCGACGGCAAACTTCTTGGTTATATCCGCTACGAAACTCAGTCTAATTTGCAGTCAATCGCTTTTGATCCGAAAAATCTGAAAACCGCCGGAGAAGTGGAATTTATAACACGCGGCAACAAACAAATCAGCACGCCGAATTTGTCGCCTGACGGCAAAGAGTTCGTCATTCGTCATCCGGCATTGACGCAGGAAGACCTCGTAGTTTTCAACCGCGACGGCTCGAATTGGCGTAATCTGACAAGCGACAAGTTCCGCGACCGCACGCCGCGCTGGTCTCCCGACGGAACAAAGATCGCGTTCACGTCCGACCGCAGCGGCAAATACCAAATCTGGATGATAAACGCCGACGGCTCGAATCTGCGGCAAATCACATTTACCGAAAAAACCGGCGCGACCGCACCGATCTTCTCGCCCGACGGCAAACAACTCGCTTTTAACGAAGTCGAAAACAAAAAACTCACGCCGCATATTCTCGATCTGACAAAAACCTGGCAGCAGCAAAAACCCGAACCTCTGCCGCCGATTCCGGATTACAACGGTTCATTTCCCGTCCGCGATTGGTCAGACGACGGCGAAAAATTACTGCTTCTGCTTTTTGAAAATGAAAACAACGAACAAGGCATCGTCGTCTATGACATTAAAACCAAAACTTACGAAAAAATGACCGATTCCGGTTCATATCCCGTTTGGCTTAATGACAGCCGCCATTTTATGTTCGACAAACAGTACTCGCTCGTTATCGGCGACACACAGACGAAAACATTAAAGGAAATTTACAAAATTCCGTCTTACCAGCTTCAACACGCCGATATTTCGCCCGATAATCAATTAATTTATTTCCGCTATTTGCAGGTTGATGCCGATGTCTGGCTGCTGGACGCTTCGCAAAATTAATTTTCGGGAACTTTTCCCGTTTTGATTTGTCTAATACCAAAGCAGGCTTGACATAAAAATGGAAAAATTGGAACGCCGACAGCCTTGTCTGCGATGTTGTGTTTGTTTCAATACACACGCAGACAAGGCTGTCGGCGTTCCATTTAACTACGTGTTTCAATACACACGCAGACAAGGCTGTCTGCGCTCCATTTAACTACGTCATTGTTTATTTGAATCAGTATAAGTATTTATGAAAAGTTTGTTTATCAATTTGATTCTTGTAACTGCCGTTTTTGCTCAGACAGGAAAAACAAAAATCTCTGATTATTTTGACAAAATCGAAGAACAAAAATCTTTCATCGCCGAATGTGAAGCGGAGATCAGGGAAGCTCAAATAAAAGAATTCGGCAGAGTTCTACCGAAAATTTCCGGCGAATGTGAATGGTCGAACAACGGTTGTCCCGTCAGTTTACCGATGCCGGAATATCCGAAAATCGCCCTCCGACACGAAATTTCGGGCGTAATTAAGGTTGAAATATTAGTGAATGAAAACGGAAAAGTTGTTTATTCAAAAGCGGTCGAAGGCAAAAAGATTTTTCACCGAAACGCCGAAAACGCCGCCGCTCATTCGCGTTTTTATCCCAAAACCGCTTGCGGAAAAACCGTTCTTCAAAAAAGAATCATCGTTTACAATTTTTATATTCTTCAATAAACCGCACGAAAATACCGCAAAACCATTCTGCCCCGCCCCGGAATGAAAATAACTTGCGCCGAAATGAAAATAACTTGCGCCGGAATCATTCTGATTCACCGCAGAATGACAATGATTTAGATAAAATCATTAAAAACTTTTCTTTTTTAAGAGTTATTGTGATATAAACTTTCTTATGATTTTATTTCCCAAAACAAAAAAATCACACCTCAACGAACTCGGCATCGCGCCGAAAGAATCCTGTCGTTTATAAAGTTTTCTGTTAAACTACATTACAAAGTAAGAATCGTTTATAATTTCAAACTGTGTCGGATGAAGTTTTAAAACGTATTGCCGTCGGCGACGCGGGGCATCACGTTCCTGCCGTCCGAAAAGCGAAAGGCAGAATTTTTGAAGTCTCACGTTCAGACAAAACTCGTCCGACTTTGTTTCCGGTCGGCAATGACCTCGGTCATTTGCATTGGCGGCTTCACGAAGCGGAGAGAAAATTTGTCGGCGCAAGACAAGGTGATTTCGTCGGAACTGATGAAGAATTGTTTACGGCTTATCGGCGTGCATATCAAAGTTTAGAAGACATTAAAGTTGATGTTAAATCGCCGGACGGAACTTTCAATTTGGGCGAAAACGTAACGCCTTTCGAGGCAGTTGATCTAATTGAAAAATGGTTAAAAATGCAAGGTCTTTGGAGTGTTTGAAATGAATAATTTAGACGAATTAAAATCGCTTTTATCGCAAAATAATTTATTGAATTTTAGCAATCTCGACGGCGAAACGATTGACGAAATGCTCGACAGCCGAGACGGTCAGGAATTTGAAACGGATTGGTTGAGAATCTTTGAAACTTTAGAGCGGCGGAGTTTTTCATCGGACGAATTGAAGAAAATCGAAAAAGTCCGCGAGATTGCTTATAAGAAAACTTTTGCATCAACCGAAAACGAAGAATTAGCGGCTTATGTCGCTGATGATTTCGAGTTGATCGCCAAATCTCTGCTTGCCGATTTCACCGACGAATGGCTTAATGCGTTGCTTTTGGCTTATCTGCACGGAATATTTCCGCATACTAAAATCGCGCCGAAGAGAAACGGTATCGAACTAATTTTGGAAACGGCATCTTTACAGAAAATTGCCGCTTAGAACTTTTTATGCTTAGATTTCATAACAGTTTATCGGGAAAAACCGAAGAATTTCAGCCATTAGAAGATAATAAAGTAAAAGTTTACGTCTGCGGTCCGACGGTTTGGAATTTCGCGCATATTGGGAATTTTCGGACGTTTACGTTCGGCGATCTTTTGTGGCGTTATCTCAAATTTAAGGGTTACGACGTAACTTATGTGATGAATTTGACCGACGTTGATGACCGCATCATCAACGAATCGGCGAAACAAAACATCACGATCGAGGAAATGACCGCGCCGTTTATCACTGCCTTTAACGAAGATATGGAGACGCTCGGCAACGAAACGCCGGATGTTCAGCCGCGGGCGACGGAACATATCGCGGAGATGATCGAGATCATTTCGACTTTGCTCGAAAACGGACACGCTTACGAATCGGACGGTTCGATTTATTACCGCATCACGGCGTTTCCCGAATACGGCAAACTTTCCAAGATAAAGTTTGAAGGCAACGTCGAAAACGCGAGCGGGCGCATTGACACCGACAAATACGACAAGGAAGACGCGCGGGATTTCGCGCTCTGGAAATTGGTCGGCGAAGATGTCACGCCCGGTTGGGACGCAGATTTCGGTCGCGGTCGTCCGGGTTGGCACATCGAATGTTCGGCGATGGCGATGAAATATCTCGGCGAAACCTTCGACATTCACGCGGGCGGAATTGATCTGCAATTTCCGCATCACGAAAACGAAATCGCCCAAAGCGAAGGCGCGACGGGCAAACTTTTTGCGAAAACTTGGCTTCACGGCGAGTTTTTGAAGATTGATAACGCCACGATGTCGAAATCGCTCGGCAACGATTTTACTCTGCGCGATATTGTCGAACGCGGATTTTCGCCGCTGGCGATTCGTTATCTTTTGCAGTCGGTTCCGTATTCCAAACAATTGAATTTCACGTTCGAAGGCTTGGAAGGCGCGAAAACCGCGGTCGAACGGCTTCAGCAATTCCGCCGTCTGGTCAAAGAAGCAAAAGCGGAAAGCGGTTCGAATGCGGAAGTAAAATCTCTGATCGAAAAATCACTCGAAGAATTTGAAAACGCGCTCGACGACGATCTGAACACTTCGCGCGCTTATGCGGCGATTCATAACCTCGTGCGCGAAATCAACACGATTTTGGCGGACGGCAAATTGCTCGAAGACGACAAAAATTCGATTCTCGAAGCGGTCGAAAAATTCGATTCGGTTCTAGGAATTTTCGGCGAAGAACAAACAGAAATGCTCGACGATGAAATTGATAATTTGATCGAAGAGCGTCAAACAGCGCGGGCAAATCGTGATTTTGTGCGGTCGGACGAAATTCGTGATCTTTTAGCCGAAAAAGGAATTATTCTCGAAGATACGAAAGACGGCGTAAGATGGAAACGGAAATAATCGAAAAACAATTTTGCCCGATATGCGGAATAGCAGTGCGGAAATTTGAGCGTTATCCGAATTATGTCTGTCAGAATTGCGCTGAAAAAGCCGTGTCAAAAGATGGCAGACCGCTGAAATTTTACAATGAAAGTTTGAGCGGCGGTTTTCTCGCTTTTTATGCGGACACGGACGAAAAATACGATTCGCACGTTTGTTTTATCGAAGATGTCGAATGTTTTGCCGATGAAGCGCGGTTCGGTGGAATTGTAATTCAGACTGCCAAATAAAAAAAGCGCGTCATTACTAAACGACGCGCTTTTTTATTCTCAAATATCTTCAATTAGAAATTATATCTAACTCCGAATTGAAGCTGACGAGCCGGAGCCGCCGATGTGAAACCGAGCGGTTGAGTCGGCGAAACGCCTTCTCTGCCGCGCGCATTTATCGGAATTACGTTGGTTGCTCCCGCACATCTCGGATTCAATGCGAAATTGGCGACACACGCAGTTCCGACGACATTGTTGATTCCGTTGTAGTTAACCGTATTAAAGAGGTTAAATGCCTCGAAGGTCAACTCCAAAAAACGCTGTTCTTTGGCGAAAAATCTTCGCGCCAGACGCATATCGAAACTATAATACGGTTCGCCTTTTCCGGTATTTCTACCTGCGCCGGCAGGACGGTCGTTGTAAAGACGACTGTCGTTGTTCGTGTCAGTGCCGATCAAAAGATTGAAAGGTCTGCCGCTGCCCGCCGTAAAGATCGGTGAGAAAACAAAATCTTTCAAAACCGCATTTTCAAACGGGCTGATAATCACGCTGCTGACAACCAGACGATGACGCTGGTCAAATGCCGACAGCGAACGATCATCACGAATGTTCAGAGGATTTTGCGCCAGATAATCCGTGTTAAAATCCGTCGCTTCATCAATAGTTTTGGAAAGCGTGTAGTTGGCATTGATGCTGTAATTTTGCGACAGACGTTTTGTCAACTGGATTGTGCCGGCATTATAAAACGAATTAGCGACAGATTGATATTCAGCATCGAGAGCGTAGCGCGGCAAGAAATTTCCGGTTAATGCGCCGCCCGTCGCCGAGCAGTTAAAACCGGCGGCGGGAACACCCGGAATCGTATAACAGCCGAGTTGTGTTGCATTAACTATCGGTTGTCCCGCATACGGACTGATTCCGGTTACTGCGTAATTTCTTACGTCAACCGGACGAACAAGATGAACGCCGCGCGAAAACAAATAGCTGAATTCGATGGCGAATCCTCTGCCTAAATCCTGCTGAACCGCGGCACTCGCCTGATATGTTTCGGGATTTTGAAAATTGTTTCCGAGTCGGATGCGAGCTTCGAGCGGTCTTCCCGGTCCGGTATTTAATCCGAATTGAGCAAGATCGGAAGCGACGATTTGGCGTGTTCCGATTACGCCTTGTGCCAGAAGCGTTCTGTAAATATTTACTGCGCTATACGCGCCCGGAAGTTGAATTGTCGAAACTACAATATTGATATTGAAAGGGTCTGTCCCGGAAGCCAATGTATTTGTAACATTGGTAATTTGATTGTCAATTTGTCCGGTAAAAATTCCCGCTCCGGCACGCAAAACGGTTTTCCCGTTGCTAAAAACATCCCACGAAACGCCTAAACGCGGCTGGAAATTATTGCCGTCGGTCGGCACAGGATCGGCTTCATTTTGTATAAAATAACGCAAACCGTAGCTAAAAGTTACATTCGGACGAACTTTCCAGGTATCTTGTCCGAAAAGTGAAAACTTCTCGCTGCTGCTGGCAAATCCCGGAAGACCGAAACCTTGCTGATAAACCTGCGGAAGACTTAGATTATAAGCCTGTAAAGGACTGATTGTGCTGGCTGTTTGGTTACTGAGAGTGCTGCCTAAAAGTCCTGCTTGCGCCGGAGTTATTCTGCCTGCCTGAACATCGGCGGTAATTTGCTGAGAGATTGCCGAAATCTGAGCCGAAGTGAATAATGCACCGAAAGGCAGCGAACCGAATCTGAATGTTCCCGGCAGATATGTTTCCGAATTTGTCGAAATTCGGGCATATTGAAAAACTCCGCCGACTTTGATCGTGTGCGAACCGCGAACCATTGAAAGCGTGTCGGCTAAATCGAATTGTCTTGTAATACTGTCCGAAGGCAGAAAAATATCGCGCCCGAAATTTCCATTACCGAGAATATTTATTTCCGGTCCGATCGGATCGTTCGGCGTAACGGTTAATCTGTAATATGAAAGCTGTGCGCGGGCTTCATTAATCGTCGTATTGTTGAAAATATGATTTTCCGACAATAAAATTCCTGCGCTCGGCGAATCGCTCGAACTTCCGCGCGAAACCGCCGTCAAAGCTCCAGTCGCCTGATTATCGTTTTTAACTTTCGCGTAGTTTAATCTGATAAATCCGGTGTCTTTGTCGTTGAATGTATGATCAATACGACCGTTGATTAGCGCACTTGAATCTTTCGACGGAAATTGTCCGTTGGTCGAAGCATACAAACTAGCCGTTCTGCTATTTGCAACGGTCAGACCGTTACGAATTCCGTTTCCTAACATCGCGAGCGTCGGAACTCCCGCGAGATAATTCAAGAAGAAATTCTGGTTGCTGGCGGCGTTCGGATCGGATATTCGTAAACCCTCTGTAAGAGAATTATTTAATGTTACAAATGAAGTTTGATCCTGTCTTAAACCTTCGGCGGCAAAAAAGAAAAATGTTTTGTTTTCGACGATTTTTCCGCCGAACGAACCGCCGAACTGCTGACGATTAAACGGCGACTGTCCGTCGGGATTAAAATCAAAAGCATTTCGTGCATCAAAAACTTTATCGCGGAAATATCCGAACGCGCTGCCGTGATAATCATTGTTTCCGGTTTTTGAAATGATATTTATCAGTCCGCCGGACGCGCCGCCGAATTCGGCGTTATAGCTGTTGCGGTCAACCTGAAATTCCTGCACAGCTTCCTGGCTGACGACATCTCGCGCACCGCCGGAAGCAGTATCGGTTGTCGAACCGTCCACATTGATCGAGTTTCCGCGACCGTTATTTCCGCCGAAACTCAAACCTGACTGAGGAGTTTGGGCAACGCGGAAATCCGTCGAATCGTTGATATTGTCCGAACTTGTAACACCCGGCGTAAGCAGTGCAAAATCCAAAAAATTACGACGGTTGATCGGTAAATTATTCAATTGTCTTCCGCTGATAACAGATGACTGCTGAGTTCTTTCGGTATCAACCAGTGCCTGTTCGCCGGCGTTGACATCAACTACAACACCAACTTGTCCGACTGCTAAATCAACATCAAGGGCGAGTTGCTGACCGACTTCAAGCAAAACATTATTGACAGTTTTACTCGAAAATCCAGATGCTTCGACTTTAACGGAATAAGTGGTCGGTTGAAGCGACAAAATAACATAATTGCCTTCATCATCCGTCGTTACAATACGTGTAGTACCTTTGGCGACATTTGTCGCTGTGACATTTGCCCCGGCAACCGCCGCGCCGTTCGGGTCGGTTACTCTTCCGCGCAGTTCGGCGGTCGCCGTCGCCTGTGCGAAAATTGACGGCGCGATTATCAAAAGCGATAAAAACGCCGTTATATTTACTAAAAACTTTCTCATAAAAATATCTCCTTTGCCGAAAATCATCTTTCTAAAATTAAATAAAATTGCATTTTTCTAAGCGCGTAAAACGCCGCGCAAAGCCATTTCACAAACATCTTCACAAACTTTTTCGAGCGACATTTTACCGCTCGGACTAAACCAACGCGCGAGCCAGATAATCATACCGAGAATCGTAAAAGTCGCCGTCGTCAAATCAATATCCTTTAATCTTCCCTGTTCGCCGAGTTCGATGAGCGTATTTCTTATAAACTCGAAGTATTCGCGCCGACGGTTTAAAACTTCCTGTTTTTGTTGGAAACTTAATGCGTCAACTTCGTGAGAAATAATAATGACCGCGTGATTTTCGCCAGCCGAAAGTCGCGCGTGATTATAAATAATAAAACGAAGTCTTTCTTCCGCATCTGAAATCTCGTGCGCCGGGTCTAAAACTTCCTCTTTTACACTGTCCAAACCGAGTTTTATAATTCGATAAAGTAAATCCTGTTTCCCTTCAACATAATAATAAAGCGCGGCTTTTGTTATATTTAAGGCACTTGCAATATCATTGAGCGAAGTTGCATTGTAACCTTTGGTAAAAAAAATTTGTGCCGCCGTCAGACAAATTTCCTGCGCTTTATCCGAACTTTTTTGTGTTCCGTTTCTGGGCATTCAAAACTGTTTTTTACAAACTTCTACCAATGTTTTGTGTGAATTCTCCGGCGTTGAAAATTTATTTTGTTTCGGTGATTAAATTGTGTTACTTTTTTACTTACCGTTCGGTAGAATTTCTCTAAATTTAATCGAAATTATGCCGATTGTCAAGAGATTTTAACATAAAATTAACTTTTAATACAATTAAATTGGTATTACCAATTTTACCAATTTAGAATAATTAGTAAAAAGATGAAAAATGCACTAAAAATGAAAGTTCAGGAGTCGATAAGAACAAGTAAAGATTACATCAATTCATTGCGAAACCGAAACTTAAAAGTTTACCTTTTCGGCGAACTCGTCGAAGATATTGTCGAACATCCGATGATTCGCCCGAGCATTAACGCCGTTGCGGAAACTTATGATCTGGCAGAACGTGAACCGGAACTTGCAACGGCGACTTCCCATCTGACGGGCGAAAAGGTCAATCGTTTTTTGAATATCGTGATGGACAGAGATAACGTCGTTTTGCAGAACAAAATGCAGCGGCGACTTGGACAATTAACGGGAACTTGTTTTCAACGCTGTGTCGGGATGGACGCGCTCAATTCGCTTTATTCGACGACGTTCGAGATTGATGAAAAATGCGAAACGAATTATCACGAACGCCTGAAAGAATTTATCAAAGAAGTGCAGACAAAAAATCTCGTCATCGGCGGCGCAATGACAGATGTCAAAGGCGACCGAAGCAAAGCACCGCACGAGCAAGCCGATCCCGATTTATTTGTTCACATCGTCGAACGCACCGATGACGGAGTTTATATTTCCGGCGCGAAAGCGCATCAGACGGGCTGTTTAAATTCGCATTGGCTGATCGTGATGCCGACGATGCGTCTGACGGAAAACGACAAAGATTACGCGATTGTCGGCGCGATTCCGGTCGAAGCGGACGGCATCACATACATCTACGGTCGCCAATCGTGCGACACGCGCGCGATGGAAGGCGGCACGATTGACACGGGAAATAACAATTACGGCGGACAGGAAGCGATGGTTATTTTCGAGAATGTTTTCATTCCGAATTCGCTGATTTTTATGGACGGCGAAACGGAATTCGCCTCGATGCTGGTCGAAAGATTCACCTGTTATCATCGCCGTTCGTATGTCTGCAAAAGCGGTCTCGGCGACGTGATGATCGGCGCGGCGGCGCAGATCGCCGAATACAACGGAGTGGAAAAAGTCTCGCACATCAAAGACAAACTCGTCGAAATGACGCACCTCAACGAAACGATTTACGCGACCGGAATCGCGTCGAGTTATCAATCGAAACCGACGAAAAGCGGTGCGTATTTAAACGACGATATGATCGCCAACGTCTGTAAACATCACGTCACGAAAATGCCCTACGAAATCGGACGTCTCGCGCAGGATTTGGCGGGCGGTTTAGTTGTAACATTGCCATCTGAAAAAGATTTCCGCAGCGCAGAAGTCGGGCATCTTCTGGAAAAATACTTAAAAGGACGCGCCGATGTTTCAACCGAAAACCGTATGCGAATCCTGCGCCTGATCGAAAATATGACTCTCGGCAGAAACGCCGTCGGCTATCTCACCGAATCAATGCACGGCGCAGGCTCGCCCCAAGCCCAACGCATCCAAATCGCCAGACAAATGCAGATTGAAGTCAAAAAAGGTTTAGCCAGAGAATTAGCCGGAATTGACGAAAGAAAACGCGAAGAATTGTCCAGCGAAATCTCCGATTATTTCGGTAAAGTTTTTGATACAAAAGTTTGATTTGTTTTATTATTAATTTTAGACGCACAAATTTTAATTTTTCTATTTTATTTAAATTATGACCATGAAAATATTTTCTTCAGGAGATAATGTGTTTAATGCCGTAGATTTAATTATCGAAAACGGTTTTGTTGTTGTGGGCGGAACTAAAAGTATAGCAGTTCCAAATTGTGAAAGAATTATTCATGCACTTGAACCTTATGAGGAAATCGAACCTTTGATCGGCTATACAAATGTTGGAACAAAAGAATATTTTTACTTCGTTTATGACAATAAAAAATTCAAATCTGACGATATTGAGTTAAAAAGAAAGGTTCAAAGCACAATAAAATAAAACACTCAACAAATTTTAGACTAATCAAGTGAAAATTTATGCAAACAAAGGAAGATATAGAGCAATTTATTTCAACTCTTAATATTGAGATAGAGAAAATATTAAATAAAAATATTTCTACTGAACCTCCTTATAGTCCAAATTATATGCAATTTTATGATGATATTGGGACTTTACTAAAACCTGTCTTTGTATATTGTGATAGAGAGTTTCACGAAGGAAATGTGCGTGAAATGGCGTTATTCAATCAAACACAACAAATCATTGCAGCTAAAAAATTTGAAGCGAAAAAGCAACTTGAAAAATATAAGAATGATCCTAAAAAATCCTTACCAATTTTTCAGAAATTCAAGATGCTTTTTGGCTATTTTTCCAATGCAAATCCAGGAAGCAAAAATACCTTAGTAAAATTAGCCGACTTGGAGTATGAGTTTAGTCAGGAAACTGATTTAGACATACGAATTAAACTCCTGGAGGAAATTGTTCTGATAATTGGCGAATCTTCAATGGGTGATTATTTACAAGCCAAAGATTTATTTGATCAAAATAATTTTGATGAAGCATTAATTTTTTGCAACGAAGGAATCAAGAAATTTCCAGGAAACACAATTATAAGAGATCTAAAGTCAAAAGTTCTTCGACGGATGGATGAAGAAAATCTCATTGAAGGAATTGAAATTGATCCATATGATAAGAATCTTCTTTTTGAACACAATATTGTAAGCGGACTTAAAAATCTTCGAGAAAAAATAGATTCAAAAGATATCTCCGCAGAAGACTTTTTTGTTACAGCCAATGCTTACATCCAAGAAAAAATTCAAGGCTTTGATTTAACTAAATACGAGCAAATTGCCAATGTAAACTTAAATGGAAATACAATAAACAATGAAGTTTTACATTTCTTAGCAACCGCAGAGTATTTGCTTGAAAAACATCCGTTACTATTAGACCACGCTCCAATCGCAGTCGAATTTTGCAAAGCACTTGAAGAGGCATTAAAGAAAGCAATTTTTTCTGTTTTTAATGCTCAGTATGGTTCAATAGTTGGCAGTGTTACTAATCCGACGAGGCGAGAAAACAATCTTGTTAAGTATTGCGCTGGAACTAGAGAATTTACATTAGGAGAAATGGCGTTTGTTTTTCAAATCATGAACTTGAACAATAATTATGGAAATGAATTAGGTTTAAGGAAATTCAAAGAATTTATAACCAATCGTCTAAATACAAACACTTTCAATGTCTTAAAACATTTGTTAAGTAAACATAATGTAGATAATTATAGAAATGGTGCTGCACACACATCAACTTTTGATAAGACTAAAGCTGTAGCAACAAAAAATTGGTGTTATTCAATTATCGAGCTTTTATAAATTGCTTAAGAAAATCACAATCGCTTCGGCTAATTTTTCTGTTTGATCGGTTGTGAAAATATGGCTCGAATTTTGGGGTAATTTTTAATTATTTCGATAAATTCGACAACCAAATTTCTAATTTTCTATTGCTTTCTGCCATCACAAAAGTTAAGTTAAAAATTGATGAAAGTCCGCGATATACTCAAAATGCTGAACGATGACGGTTGGTATTTGGCTGCCACGCAAGGCAGTCATCGGCAGTTCAAACATCCGACGAAAAAAGGGCGCGTGACTGTTCCAGGCAAACCGAATCACGATTTACCGGTCGGCACTTTGAACAGCATTTTGCGGCAAGCCGGATTGAAATAGTTGACAGGAGATTTTTATAAAATATGCGTTACGCGATTGTAATTGAAAAAGCCGAAAATAATTATTCCGCTTATGTGCCGGATTTGCTCGGCTGTGTTGCCACGGGCGAAACGGTTGAAGAAACCGAACGCGAAATCCGCGAAGCGATAGAATTTCACCTGCGCGGAATGCGCGAAGACGGTCTGCCGATTCCCGAACCGTGCATTCAAGTCGAATACGTCGAAGTTGCCGCTTAAATTTCGCTTGTTTTACCAACCTTGATATGAATTTAATTCACGGCAAAGAAGTTCACGGCAGCGGTGTTGACGCGCAGACGCGGTGTTCGCATTACAAGAGCGAAATTGATGTGATCGCCATTAAATTTAAATGCTGCGGCGATTGGTTTCCGTGTTACGAATGCCACGCCGAATCGGTGACACATCCGGCGCAGGTTTGGAATACGGACGAACACGAAACACGCGCGATTCTGTGCGGAGTCTGCGGACATCAATTGACGATTGCGGAATATCTCGGATGCGCGGCGGTCTGCCCGAATTGCCAAACCAATTTCAATCCGAAATGCGCCAATCATTATGATCTTTATTTTGAAGCTTAACGCGAGATTTATTTATTGCTCAAAAAATCTAAAATCGTTTCGGCGGATTTTTCCGTTTGATCGGTCGTGAAAATATGGCTCGAATTTTCGAGTTCGACGAGTTTTGAATTCGGAATTTCATCGGCGAGAATTTTCGAGTTTTCACACGGAATCAATTGGTCGGTTTTGCCGTGCAAAACCAGAGTCGGCGCATTGATCTTTGAAAGACGGTCGAAACTTCCCTGCCAACTGATGATCGCGTGCATTTGGCGCATAAAATTCTCGGGTTTGGTAAATTGCCCGTCGCGCGAATCTAAATCTTCTTCGAGCATTTGGCGCGGCGTGTTTTTGTCGTAAATAAATTCCGCCATCGCCCAAAATGCTTCTTCCGGTGTAGTCGAACCGCCGCCTTGCAATGCGAAATAAACTTCCGGCTTGGCGGGAATTGCATTTCTGCCGCCGCAAGCGGTTACGGTCAGCATTAAAGTTCGCGTCACTTCGGGAAACGAAAGCGCAAATTCCTGCGCGATCATTCCGCCCATACTCATTCCGAGAATATTCGCCGCTTCGACGTTTGCGGCATCTAAAACCGCTTTCGCGTCCGAAGCCATCAGCGGAATCGTAAAAAGTTCATCTGCGGGAAATTCGGTTTCGCCCGTTCCGCGATTGTCGAAAGTAATCACGCGATATTTTTCCGCCAAAAGCGGCGCGATTCGCCGCCAAGTTCTGTGCTGCGCGCCTAAACCTGCAATTAACAAAAGCGGTTCGCCCGCGCCTTGTTCCGTCCAAAAGATTTTCGTTCCGTTGTTTTCTGCGAATGCCATACTTTTATGATTTTATTCTGCCGAATTTATCGAGAAATTGTAAAATGAACAGGAATTTTTTTTTACTAATTTTAACAAAAAATGCGCCGGACTTTATAAATAGCACGGCGCATTTTGTTAATAAAACCAACCCGAATTTACGGTTGATTTAGCGGCGGCGGTGTAAATGTCGAATCTAAAAATCCGAGCGCGGTCGGGAAATTTGCCGCCGTCGGTTTTGTTCCGGTATTAACCCAATTTGTAATTGCCGTCAGCGCGGCGACGAGTTGTTCGCCGGTGAAATTACAGTGACCGTTGCCGTTCGTGTATGTTTGAAAAAGTAAATTTTCACGCGCGGCGCGGGTGACCGTAAACGAATAATCGCGTTCGTGCGAAACAGGCACGAGCGGATCGTAAAGAGTGTGAATCGTCAACATAGGTTTGAGAATTTTGCCGGAATAACGCGCGTTATCCTCGACATAGCGGCGCGGCGCGGTCGGCGCGTTGATGTCGCGGCGTGAATTTAACTGCGCGAGATATGCTTCGGCGATTTCCGGCGTTATGCCGAGCGTGTTGAGATACGCTTTTTCAGTTTCGGTCAGCGTATAAACCCGATTTAAATTCTGCGAAACCGGACCACCGGCGCGGCGTTCGAGTTCGGCGCGGGCTTCGGTCGAGAAAAACATATCGGTTACAACCCAATTCGGATAAAAATTTGGCGGCGCGGGCGGCGTGATTCCGCGTCCGGGCGTTCCGAGAACGAGCCGCAAAAACTCAAATTTCGGAAAATTTGCGGGATTTTGTAATTCGGGACCGAGTTTTGCTAAAACTTCAGTATCAAAATCGAGGTCGTCACGAATATCGCCCGGCGTTCCCCAAGCCGCAGGCATACCGAAAACAGCATCGTAAGCAAGCATCAAATCGCCCGCCGCGTCCCACGAACTCGGCGCGCCGCCGCCGACCGCACAACCGCACAACGCACCGTCGTAAATTCTATCTTCCTGCTCGATACTTTTAAAACCGATGACGGTTCCCATCGAAAAACCCCAAAGAATAACTCTATCCGGTCGAGCAACGCGGCGGCGAAAATATAAAACGAGATTTTTTGAATCATCAATTCCTTCCTTAACAGCCCAACCGTTGTCTTTATAAGCTGAGCCGGAAAGCGCGTAACCTTGTGCAAGCAAAGCAGCTTCCAACGCAGGACTCGGTGCGAGGTCGGCATCGCGGTTATCAACTTCGCCCGGATGATCCGCTTTATCACGATAACCGTGAGCGTAAACCAGCAGAGTTCCGTTCCAGTTGGAAGGAACGGAAATACGAAACGGTGCGCCGTCTATCGAACCGGAGAGGTTTTTCGGAAACAACCTCTGGGCATTGACCGAAATTCCGAACGCGCTGCAAAATAACAGCATTACAAGTGTTGAAAACAGTATTTTTTTTGTCATTTTTATTCCCCTTATCCTATTTTTTTCAAATTGTTCGGTTCAGAAAAAAACTAAAATTTCTCTCTAATAGTTTTGCTGACAGCATTAAAAATTGTGTATATTTTTGTGAAACACACAAAATTCGTCCGATCATACATCAAAAAGCTTCTTTTCTTCCTTCTTTAAGAAAACAAAGATTGAAGCAATTTTCAGTTTATATTTCGCAAACTGTCTAAAAAAAACCGATCACCCGAAAGTGTTTTCAGTTTAACAAAATGTTACAACCACGGTCAATGAATTTTCTTAAACCGTTATATAAAAATTATTTTTTGAAGACTGTTTTTTTGAAAATACTGGATTTACCCATAATTAAAGCCATTTGAAAAAAATCAATCTTTTTTTCCAAAATTTAAAGTCCGATTTATCTTCAGACAAAATCGGCGCAGTAAAATTGTTAATTCCGTAACCGGGATTTTGATATATTATCAAAGTCAAATGAATAACTTGTTATGATTCTGTAAAATATGCGACAATGCGCCATACGAACTTTCTAAATCGCGCTCGACCAACAAGTGATTTTCAAAAAGGTAAAGCGAACAAAGACGATAAAACTTTCCATAAATTATGAACAAAAAACAAGCGGCTTGGTATGCGCTCGCGGTTTTATTTGTAATAAACGCGCTGAATTTTTTCGACCGTCAGATCATCGGTGCGGTCGGCGAACCGATTCGTGTCGAATTCGGTTTGAGCGATTCCGCGCTCGGCGCATTAAACACGGCGTTTGTTTTGCTTTATGCTTTTGTCGGTTTGCCTTTGGGAAAATTGGCGGATGAATATTCGCGCAAAAAGATACTCGGAATCGGCGTTTTTATCTGGAGTTTGATGACGGCGGCTTCGGGTTTAGCGCAAAATTTCTGGCAGATTTTTGCGATGCGGCTCGGCGTTGGAGTCGGCGAAGCGACGTGCGCTCCGGCGGCGAGTTCTTTGATCGGCGATCTTTTTCCGTCGGACAAACGCGGCAAAGCGATGTCGGTTTTTATGCTCGGTTTGCCCGTCGGCTTGGCTCTGAGCTTTGCGGTTTCGGGCGCGGTGGCGAAAAATTACGGTTGGCGCGCGGCGTTTTTCGTCGCCGGACTTCCCGGACTTTTGTGCGTTCTCGCCGTGTTTTTTATCAAAGAACCGAAGCGCGGCGAAGTCGAAACGATTGATGTCGGCGGCAAAAAGCGCGAAGGTTCGACAATCAAATTAATTCTCAAATCGCCGACGATGATCTGGCTGATTTTGTCCGGCGCACTGCACAATTTCAATATGTACGCGCTCAGCGGATTTATCACGCCTTACTTGATGCGTCATCACGGTTTAGACATCGCGCAAGCCGGTTACGCGGCGATGATAATTTACGGTTTGCTCAGTATGCCCGGACTTTTGCTCGGCGGTTTTGTCGGCGATTGGGCAAAGAAAAAACGTCCCGACGGCGCACTTTTAATTGCGACTCTGGCGATCTTTCTTTCGATTCCTTTTTACTTTTTCTCGATCGGAATCGCATCGGGCGAATACGTCACATTCGCCGCGCTGATCGGCACGAGCGTCGCGCTGATGTATTTTTATTATTCGATTGTTTACGCGACAATCGCCGATGTCACCGAACCCGCATCACGCGGCACGGCGATGGCGGTTTATTTCCTCGCAATGTATCTTCTCGGCGCGTCGCTCGGACCGTATATTATCGGTTTAGTTTCCGATCATTTTACAACGCAGGCGGCAATCGCGGCGGGCGTAACGCAGATAACGGCGAAAACTTTAGAACCTTTTCGCGGCGCAGGACTTCGTTCGGCGATGTATATTATTCCAATTTTAAGCACACTTTTAATGTTCGTGCTTTTCGCCGCTTCGCGCACCGTGAAAAAAGATGTCGAGAAAATTCAGAATTGGATGAGAGAAAATTCCGAGTCAATTTGAATTTGGATAAATTTATATACCAAATTGAGTTTCTTTTTTTAGTCGCTGAAAGCGACCAATGTAATAGCGTAGGGTAAAGCGAATGAAATGAGCGAAACCCTACGTTCGATTCATATGAAATTCGCTCGCTGAAAGTGAGCAATAAATGTTCGACACTTTCAGCGTCGGATCAATTTTTTTCGTAACCGTAGGGTTGCATTTCGCTTCGCTTCATTTAACCATACGCTATATTATTCGTCGCCTTTGGCGACAAGAAAATTCAGAACGATTTAAAATTATGACCGCCAAAATTCCGAGAAATAAAGAAAACGATTACACACGCGAAGCCGCCGAAACTCGGCGCGAATTTGCAAAAGAACAGACAAACGCCGAATTGGAACACGTCGGAAAATACTCGTTTGACCCAGATGTTTTGCCGGGAAATATCGAAAATTTTATCGGCGCGGCGCAAGTTCCGATTGGACTTGCAGGACCGATTTTGGTCAACGGCGAACACGCGAAAGGCGAATTTTTCGTGCCGATGGCGACGACCGAAGGAACGCTCGTTGCGAGTTACAATCGCGGGATGAAATTATTAAAAGAATCGGGCGGCGTGACGGTGACGGTTGTTGACGACGCGATGCAGCGTGCGCCGGTTTTCGTTTTCAAGTCGGCGCGTGAGGCGAAGGAATTCGGCGTTTGGGTGAAAGATAATTTCGCCGCGATCAAAGCGCAATCCGAGACAACGACGAGCGTCGGCAAATTGCGCGATATACAGCAATTTCCTGCCGCGAAATTTCTTTATCTGCGGTTTAATTACACGACGGGCGACGCAGCGGGGCAAAATATGTCGGGCAAAGCGACGAAGGCGGCGTGCGATTGGATAATGCAGAATTACGAAGGGATCGAGCATTATCAACTCGAAGGCAGCATCGCCACCGACAAAAAATCTTCGTGGATGAACCGCATTCACACGCGCGGCAAAAAAGTCATCGCCGAAGCGACGATTCCGGCGAAAGCGTTAAAAGAAATTATGCACGTCTCCGTCGAGCAGATTTTCGCGGCGCGTCTGCGTTCGCAATTCGGCGGATTTCTGGCAGGCGCAAACAATAACGGCTCGCATTCGGCAAACGGAATTACGGCAATGTTTATCGCCTGCGGTCAGGATGTCGCCAACGTCGCCGAATCTTCCGCCGCGCTCGCTTACGCGCATATTGATGAAAACGGCGATTATTATTTTTCGATCACGATTCCCGCGCTGATCGTCGCAACTTACGGCGGCGGAACGGGTTTGCCGACGCAGCGCGAATGTCTGGAATTGTTGGATTGTTACGGCGCGGGAAAAGTAAAAAAATTTGCCGAGATCGTCGCCGCAACCGTTCTCGCCGGTGAATTATCTCTCGGAAGTGCGGTCGTCGCCGACGAATGGGTTTCGTCGCACGAACAACTCGGCAGAAATCGTTAAAATAACTTCGCCGCCAATCAAATCACGATTTGATTGGCGGCAAATACTTTTTAACGGCTTATGTAGATTTTTCATAGCACAATGGAATATTCGCGTCGTAATGATACATTTTCGCCCAAAAAATTGGATTTCCATCGAATAATTTGTTTTTCCTGACTTTTTACAACTTTTTCCGGTTTTTTTGCTTTTTCTGCGCTTTTTTAACGTTTTATTTCAACCAGAAATGCTTTTATACCTTGCGCTTCAAAGATTTTCGGTTTGCCGACTTTGTAACCTTTTTCGATCAGATTTTTGAGCGGCGGATTTTTCGGATTCCATTCTTTATCGCGGAATGCTATATAAAATTTTTGTTCGTTTATCTCATCGAAATTTACCTTTTGAATTTCGTTAAAACCGCGCGGCAGAAAATAGGCTTTATCTTCAAATAAATTTTCCGTTTCGTTTACTTTGAAAACGCGAAAACCTCTGTCGGAATCTCTTAATGCAAACCAAAAATGATACGCGACCAAATCTTCAAACGTGTAAATTCCGATGTTTGACGCATCGTTTCCGTGAAGCGTCGAATCGTAAAGTTCATTAGCCAGATTTTCCCACGCGCACCAGATGAATTCTTGTTTCGGGCGTTGTAATTCGAGAATAAATGCTGCGACAAATAAAAACGCGATTGCCGAAACTATTAAATATTTCAGCGCATTGATTTTTACGGAATTGATAAATGAAGCGGCGAAGATCGCAGACGGACCGAAAACGATTATCAAATGGCGCGTTCCCCAGATCGAGAACGGCAGAATCCAGCTTAAAATAAGTGCGAGAACGAACGGGACGGCGAAAAATATGGAAAGCATCCAGAAATCCTGTTTATTTAATTCTTCATTTTCCTTTTTGAAATTCAACAGATAAAAAACTTTCGCCGCGCCGATTAAAAGTAAGATCGGAATGACGATAAAATAATTTGAAGCGTAATCGGCACTGCTAGATTGATAATAAAACGGCTCGACAAAACTGAAAACCGTGAGGAAAATTTCTTTGAAAAACGGTCGCGGAATCCAGCCGATGTTTTGCGAAAAGTCCGCGTTTATCTGCGCGGCGCGGAAGACCGCGAAAATCCACGGCGCGAAACTCAGTAAACAAGTTCCGAACATAATCAGGATTTGCCGCCATTTTATTCTTTGCAGAATCAAGATCGAAACGACTTCCGCGAGAACGACGAACCAGCCGAAATAATGCGTGTAAACGAGCAGAATATTAACGGTTGTCAGTAGCCAGATGTTTTTGCCGAGATGCAGAAAACGCGAGAAAAACCACATCGAAAACAGCGCGAAAAACAATAAAAGCGAATACATACGAACTTCCTGCGCGTATTTGATGAGCGCACCGTTACAGGCAAAAAAGGCGAGCGCGAGCGTTATCGAAAGATAATTCAGTTTGAGTTGGCGGCAGAGAAAATAAAACGGAACGAGCGCGAGAATCGAAAATAAAACGGAGAAAAATCTGAGCCAAAATAAACTTTCGCCGACGACGAAAATCCAGATTTTCAGCAAAATATAAAAAAGCGGCGGGTGAATCAAATCCTGCGCGACGAACCAGAACATTTCCGACCAGTTCATTTCGGCGGCGTGAATTCCGAAAATTTCGTCAAACCACAGACACGAATCCGTTAAATGCCAAAACCTCAGCAAAATATAGACGACGGCGAGTGCGGCGAGAATTATCAGCCAAAGTTTGCGGTTTTTTTCCATTCGGTTTGCAGTTATTTTCAGATAAAAAAGACTGTTGTTATTTTAGCAAATATCGGCATTTGTCGCGCAAGCCCCGCAACTGATAAAATGCTCTGCGATGGAAACTATTTTAAAATATATCGAATCATTAAGGTATAACGTGGCGACACAAAAAGATTCGCAAAAAATGATGTTGACGGCGGGCGCGATGCTTGTCGCTTTGTTGCTGTTTTTCGGCGGTTTGGGTGCTTTTTATTGGGACGGCGGAAATTATATTATCTCGACCGACGGCAATCATTTAGAGCCGAAAAAAGAAACACATTCCGGTCATAATACAGAAGACCCGACAAATGCCGGAAGCGAGAAAAAAGATCAGGAACACGGCGAAGTTCCGGCGCATTAGAAGTTCAAAGTTTTAAGTTCAAAGTTGAAATCGCAAACTTTGAACTTAAAACTCGGAACTCAGAACTAAAGTTCTATCCCGTCGCAGAGTTTTCCGCCGATGCTGGCGTAAGACAAGTTTACTTCTGCAAAACTGTCGGTTTCGCGGCAGTAAGTTAAACATTTGTCGAAAGGTTTTGAATAGATATGAATGCTGACGGCGGGTTCGTCGTGTTCGGGTAAATTTAAAATCTGGTGAATCGGTTCTTCGAGTTCGACCTTTGCGGTGAGACAATCGGAAAGATCGAAATGATCGGTTTCTTCCAACTTGCAAAAGCCTTTTTCCTCATCAATCGCAATTTCGCGGAAATTCTGCCCGCGCAGTTTGCCGACCGGAACCGTCATCCAACACATCTGTTCGGCGTGATTGTGAATTTTTGAAACTTGTCCTTTATTCCAACAAATCGCCATCAACTCGAAACGCTCGTCTTTGTAAATTAGATTTCGCGTGTAGAATTTTTCGCTCCAATGAATATATTTCTCGACCGTGCCGACTTCGACGGGATTTTCGGCGAGATATTTATAAACAACATCACAGACGAATTCTTCGTCGGGAATTTCCAATAAACCTTCGACTAAATTTTCGATTTTGACAGTTTTCATTATTTTATTATGCCACAGAGAACACAGAGTTCACAGAGAAACTCTTTTTATGCCTTCTACCAACTTTTTCTCACCGAAATTAATGATTAAGCCGCGTTTTATTCCCGTGGCTTTTAAATAAGATAAAATTTGTGCCGTAGCAAATTCGGGGACTTTTGTCAGAGATTTTAATTCTACAATAACTTGTTTTTCAACCAGCAAATCAATTCTCTGTCCTTTTATTACTTTGTTTTTGTAAATTACATCAACTTCAAATTGTCTTGAAAACTCAATTTTTCTAAGTTCAAATTCATAACATAAAGCTTCTTCATAAATTGATTCCAGTAAACCGCAACCGAGAAGTCTGTGAACTTCAATTGCTGCTCCGATTATTTTGTGGGTTAAAAAATCCATAAAATAAAACCGATTTTAAAAATCTTCTTTAACTTTACTGCGATTCTACATTTAAGCCTGAAAACTTCGGTAAAATAAAACCAACTCTGTGAACTCTGTGAACTCTGTGGCTAATTCTTAACCGATTTTCGCAAAAAGTCAACAAATTCCTGAGAATTTCTCGTCAAACCCGGAAATGTCGAAACGGTTTTGCCGTCGGCTTCGACGATCGCGTAAAAAGGCAGCGCGACGGTTTTGAAAGTTTGTTCTTGGAATTGCTGCTGCTGATTGTTGTTTTCGCTTCCGTCGTCGGTGTAAAGTCTGGCTAAAACGAATTTACTCATTTCGGTCGAAACTTCACTTTTTGTAAAAATATTCGCTTCCATCCAACGGCAGTTCGTGCAGGTGTAGCCCGTAAAATCAATGAAAACTCTTTTATTTTCGGCTTTCGCTTTCGCCAACACTTTGTCTAAATCGTTTTCAATCCATTCGATCTTTTTCGCTTCGCTTTCGCCGCCGACGAAACGCGATGAATTATTTTCCGTGTCGGGCGGCAGAAATGCTTCGAGTTCGCCGAGTTTCGCGCCGAAAAGTCCGGTCAATAAATAAAAACTCACCGCCAGACTCAAAACTGCCGACATCAGACGAACCGCGCCGATTCTTTCCGGTTTGGTGTCGTGGAAAAGTTGGAATTTCCCTAAAAGATAAACCGCCAAAATTATTCCGAGCGCGATCCAAATTGCCAAAACGAACGAGCGCGTGAAAATTCCCCAATGCCAAATCAGATCAACATTCGAAATGAATTTCATCGCCGCCGCGACTTCGAGAAAACCCATCGAGACTTTGACCGAATTCATCCAACCGCCCGCACGCGGCAGACTCGAAACATATTGCGGCAACAGAGCGAGAACAAAAAACGGCAACGCGAACACCGTCGAAAACGCGAGCATTCCGACGAGCGGCATTTTCCACGAACCGTTTGCCGCCGAAACCAAGATCGTGCCGACGAACGGCGACGTGCAGGTAAAAGATGTCAGCGTAAACGTCAATCCCATCAAAAGTGCGCCGACGATTCCGCTTCCTTCGCCTTCTTTACTGCGCGTCAAACCGTCGAGTTTCGACAATATCGAACTCGGAACGGTGATTTCGTAAGAACCGAAAAGATTGAACGCGAAGAAAAGGAAAATTATCGTAATTAAGAGATTTACATAAGGATTTGCCGCGAAAAGATTTATTCCAGCCGCGCCGACGAAAATTGCCAAAAGCATTCCTAAAATTGTAAATGTTGCGATAATTCCGACCGAATAAATCGTCGCTAATTTGACCGCTTTGGCGCGGCTTCGTCCGGCGTGATTCGTAAAATATGAAACCGTGATCGGAATCATCGGAAAAACGCACGGAGTCAATAACGAAAGCGCGCCGAGCGAAAGCGCAAGCCACAGAAAACTCCAGAGATTTTCGTCCGTCGGATTATTATTTGCGACAAGTTCAAACTCTTTTTCCGGTTTTTCGCCATTTGAAATCGAATTTGAATCCGGCACGTCATTTCCCGAAAAAACAGGAGTTTGAATTTCCGAATTTTGATTTGCAGTTTGCGTTTTCTTCGCATCATCTGTTCCGGCAAACGAAACTTTGACGGTTTTCGGCGGCAGACAAACTCTGTCGTCGCAGACTTGATAACGAACATTTATCGCCAGATCATCGGCGTTTGCGTCGCTCGTCGCTTTGAGCGGAATTTCAAATTCCGCATTTTTTTGGAAAAATTTCGTGTCAATCTGAAAATTCGGATCGAATTTCGTGATCGGCGCGGGCGATTTTGTTTTGCCGTCAATTGAAAACGGCAGATTTTCAGCAACTTTTATTTGTGTCGGAAACGGTCCGCCTTCAGTTTGTTCGACGGCGTAAAGATGCCATTCGCCTTCGATCCCGGCTTTTAATTTCGCGGAAAATTTCTCGCCCGATTTCAGAGATTTTCCTTTCGCTTCGGATTCGAGCGACCAGGAAACGGGATTCTGCGCCAAAGATGCGGCGGGAAAAATCAAAAAAGCGGCGATGATTAATAAATATAAAAAATAATTGCGAATCATAAATTGAAAACTCATCTCGTCTTTCAGATGCAAAATCTTATCATTTTTATTCCTTTTATGCCCGTTTTACAGCATATTCTTTTTGTTTCGTAATTTTTTTCGATTTATAAAGTGTTCAGTATTTTGCACAAAACGCATCTTGTCGCTTATACTCACAGAGTAAGATTTTGATTTTTCAAAAGGGATTTAAGGAGAATATTTTGCCGACAAAAACGACAACCCGCAAAAAACCAGCGACAAAACAGACAAAAAGTTCAGCGAACGGAAACAGTTCAAAAACCGCATCGCCGAAAGCGAAAGAGACGGAAAATAAGGTAACCGACATCGTTGATGTAAAAGAAGCGCAAGCCGAATACGAAAAACGCCGCAAATCGCAGCTTGCCGGAATCAAAAAACTCGATAAAGAATTGTTGAGAGAAATGCTTTACCAGATGGTTCTCGGCAGAGTTTTCGAGCAAAAATGTGCGGAAGTTTACCGCATCGGAAAAATCGGCGGTTTCTGCCATCTTTACATCGGACAGGAAGCAATTGCCGTCGGAACGATGATGGCGTTAAAAGACGGCGATAATGTTATTACGAGTTACCGCGATCACGTTCAAGCGATGGTCGCCGGAATGTCACCGGAAGGCGTTTTGGCGGAACTCTACGGAAAAGAAGGCGGCGTTGTCGGCGGCAAAGGCGGTTCGATGCATATGTTCTCGAAAGAGAACAACTTCTACGGCGGACACGGCATCGTCGGCGGTCAGATCGGTGTCGGAACCGGAATGGCTTACGCGCAGAAATATAAGGATACAGACAATGTAACGCTCTGCTTTTTCGGCGAAGCGGCGGTCAATCAAGGAATTTTTCACGAATCTTTGAATATGGCGCAATTGTGGAAAATTCCCTGCATTTACATCTGCGAAAATAACAAATACGGAATGGGAACGTCGCAGGCGCGCGCGATGTCAATTTCGAGCATTGCGAAAAAAGCCGAAGGTTACGGAATGGAAGGCGAATTCGTTGACGGAATGGACGTGATGGCTGTCCGTGATGCGACTTTACGCGCCATCGAACGCGCCAGAAAAGATGGTTCGCCGACACTGCTCGAAGTCCGCGCGTATCGTTATATGGGACATTCGATGAGCGATCCCGGAAAATACCGCACGACCGAAGAAATCAAAAAATATCAGGAACGCGACCCGATTGTTTTGTTTAAAGATTCGTTGAAAGAAGCGAAAGTTTTCAACGATAAGGATTTTGAGGAAATCGAACAACAAGCGAAAGAAGCAACGCAAAAAGCGGTTGATTTTGCGGAAAACAGTTCTTTGCCGGATGAAAGTGAACTTTTTACCGATATATTCGCATAAATTTTTTACGAAACACTAATTAATATAATGGCAGAAATGACGATCCGCGATGCGCTGAATGCAGCCTTGCGCGAAGAACTTTTAAGAGACGAAAATGTCTTTATAATGGGCGAAGAAGTCGCCGAATACGACGGCGCGTATAAAGTTACGCGCGGACTCTGGAAAGAATTCGGCGATAAAAGAGTTGTTGACACGCCGATCACCGAACTCGGTTTTGCGGCGGTCGGAGTCGGCGCGGCGATGGCAGGACTTCGTCCCGTTATAGAATTTATGACGTTTAACTTTTCTATTCTCGCGGCTGACCAAATTATCAACCACGCGGCGAAAATGCTTTATATGTCGGGCGGACAATTTAATATTCCGATAGTTTTCCGCGGTCCGAACGGTTCGGCGTATCAAGTTTCATCACAGCATTCGCAGGCACTCGAAGCATTTTACGCGAATTTTCCCGGCATAAAAGTCGTGATGCCTTCAACCGCCGCCGACGCGAAAGGTCTTTTGAAATCTTCGATCCGCGACAATAATCCCGTCATTTTTATGGAACAGGAAAGAATGTACGGCTTAAAAGGCGAAGTTCCCGAAGATGAGGATTTCACGATTCCGCTCGGTATTGCTGACGTAAAACGCGAAGGAACGGACTGCACAATCGTCGCGCGTTCGATGACTGTGCCGCTGGCGTTGCAAGCCGCCGAACAGATGCAGAAAGAATTCGATGTTTCGGTTGAAGTAATTGACCCGCGCACGATCAAACCGCTCGATATTGACACGATTGTCAATTCGGTCAAGAAAACGAATCGTTTGGTAATCGCCGAAGAATCGCATTCGTTCGCCTCGGTCGGCGCGGAAATTTCGCATCAGGTGATGGAAAACGCTTTCGATTATCTGGACGCGCCGATAAAAAGAATTTCAACCGCCGAAGCACCGATGCCGTATGCGAAAAACTTGGAAGAATTGGCTTTGCCGGACGTTCCGAAAATTATCGCGGCGGTCAAAGAGGTTTGTTATATTTAGTGAATAGAGAATCGTAAATAGAAACACGATTCACGATTCACTATTCTCGATTCACAAAAATTTATGGCGAATAAAATTTTAATGCCCAAACTTTCTCCGACGATGGAGGAAGGACAAATTTCACGTTGGCTCAAAGAAGAAGGCGACGAGATCGAAGCGAATGAGACGATTGCCGAAGTTGATACCGACAAGGCGACGATGGAAATGACATCGCTCGAACCCGGAACGCTTTTGAAAATTATCGTTCCCGGCGGCGAGAATGCGAAACTCGGTCAAACCATCGGAATCATCGGCGAAAGCGGCGAGGATTTTTCCGCGCTGTTAGAAGAAGTTTCGGCAAACGGCGATTCGGCTAAGGAAGAAAAACGCGAGGAAAAAACCGAAGAAGTCGAGGAAAAAGTTCCGACGCGCGAAAAGCCGAACGAAGTAGCTCAAGAAGGTAATAAAGAATTAAAAGAAGAAGTTGCCGAAACGGGCGGACGAAGTTACGATGCACAGCGTCCGGGCGCGGAAAAGGACGCGCAAAATACGGCATCGCCGAAACGAAGCGGAAACGGTCGAATAATCGTTTCGCCGATTGCCGCAAGAATGGCGAGCGAAAACGGGATTGATCTGAAATCAATTGACGGTTCGGGTCCGCAGGGACGTATTATCAAGCGCGACATCGAATCTGCCATCGAAGGAAAAGGAAAAGAATCGCAAAAAGAAGAAACCGCGATTCCTTCGACCGTCGGCTACGGGCAGACTTCTGAAATTGCCAGCGCGTCGGCATTTCGTGAAGAAAACACTTCACCGATGCGGCGGACGATTGCCAAGCGTCTCGGCGAATCTATCGGTCCGGTTCCGACGTTTTATTTGACGGTCGAGATCGAAATGGACAACGCACTCGAATTTCGCAAGCAGATTAACGAGTCTATCGCGCCGGAAAAAGTTTCGGTAAATGACATTATCGTAAAGGTTGCGGCGATGGCATCGTTGAAACATCCGTTCATAAATTCGTCTTACCGCGACGACAAAATTCGTTTTTACGAAGATGCTGATGTCGGCGTGGCAGTGGCGATTGAAGACGGTTTGATAACGCCCGTCATTCGCGGCGCGAACAGAAAAGGCATCGCCGACATTGCGCGTGAAGTAAAAGAACTCGCCGAAAAAGCGCGTGAGAAAAAACTTCAGCCCGAAGAATATTCCGGCGCGACGTTCTCGGTTTCAAATCTCGGAATGTTCGGCATCAAGGAATTTACCGCGATTATCAATCCGCCGGAAGCCGCGATTTTCGCGGTCGGTGCGGCGAAACCGACGGCGGTTGTTGTGAGCGGCGAAATCGTCGTGAGAAATATAATGAGCGTAACAATGTCGTGCGACCACCGCGTAATTGACGGCGCGACGGGCGCGAAGTTTTTGCAGACTTTTAAGCAAATGCTCGAAAATCCGGTTTTGATGCTGATGTAATTTTTGGAATTTTCTATCAGATGATAAAAAAGACTGCAATTTAATTTTGCAGTCTTTTTTTATTTATTTCTTTGAGATAATTCTTTTGCCAGATTTCTGTCTTGTTCGGCGTGAAATTCGTCGCCGAGAAGTTCATAAACATCTGCACGACGGCGATATGTTTCCGGCGTTGTTTTATTTAAATCAATTTCAATTACAGAATTGAAATCATCAAGCGCGTTCTTTAATTCGATTTCCGCAAGGCTGGTATTTTTTTCATTTAGCAAATCTTTTCCATTTTTCAGGTAAATCATTCCGCGTTCGAAATATGCCTTTGAAAAACGATGATCTTTTTCAAGCGCACGACTGAAATCCGCCAGAGCTTCATCGTAATTTCGCCGGTGAACATAAACTTTTCCACGTCCGTAATTTGAAAGAGAATTATCGGAATGTCTTTTCAAAATGTTGTCGAATATCTCGAAAGCATCTTGAAATTTTCCTTTTTGAAGATATGAAAAGCCTCGATAAATTGTGCAATTTTGATATTCAAGTCCGCCGCCTGCTAATTTATTACAAGTTTCAAACAAGGAATTATAATCTCCGAGCAAAAAATAAGCCTCGATCTTACCGAAAGGTGAAAATTCCGACGTTTTTATCACAGCAATTATTTCAAGTAACTCTTTTCGCGTGAAACATTTGTTTCCATCTATCGAACAAATTTCTTCTTCATTATCGGCATTTAGATTATTCGCAATTTCAGGAAATGTTGATTGAGCCGACGTATTTTGTTCATCTTGAGAGAAAACGCTGATGCTTAGAAAAAGCGATAAGAAAACAATCGTTATTTTTTGTCGTTTAAAAATGTTTTTGAAATGATCTTTCATCTGATTTTATTATTCGAACTCTTATTTTTTTGAAAAATTATTGCTAATCATAACTCAAACAAAATTATTTGAAAAGATTTTATTTACCGAATGACATTTTTTCAGCTTGTTTGTTAGCATCAATTCTTTGATTTTATGAATCACGACAACGAAATTACAAAAACCGATTACGCGCCGCACATTGCTTTGCTCGGCGTGCAGGTGTTTTTCGGCGCGTCGGCGATTCTCGGAAAATTGGCTTTGCAGGGATTTCCGCCGTTGGCGATTGTCGGTTTCAGAGTCGGCGGCGGTGCGCTCGCGTTTTATCTTTTGCAGAGATGGCGCGGAAATCTGCATCTCGACAAGCGCAGTCATTACGCTTATTTTGCGCTGTTTGCGCTGTTCGGGATAATTTTGAACCAGTTTTTGTTTTTTACGGGATTGTCTTTGACGACGGCGACAAATACTTCACTTTTAGCAGTTTTGATTCCCGTTTTTGCGATCATCGTCAGCGCGTTTTTCGGGAATGATAAATTGACGTGGCTGAAAATTCTCGGAATCATCATCGCGGCGGGCGGCGTGGTCTATCTTATTGATCCGGCAAAAGCGAGTTTTTCTTCCGCCACGACGCAGGGCGATATTATGGTGATCTTAAATTCGCTCTCGTATGCGGTCTATCTCGGCATTGCGAAAAAACTCATCAGTCATTACGGCGCATTAAAATCAATCGCGTGGCTGTTTATTTTCGGGAGCATCGTCAATGTTCCGTTCGGACTTTATTCTCTGTCGTCGGTGAACCTGGCAGATGTGAGTTCGACGGCGTGGATTTCATTGGCGGCGGTCGTGATATTCCCGACGATTCTCGCATATTACTGGAATGCGTGGGCGTTGGCGCGCGTCGAACCGTCGGTCGTCGCCGTCTATGTTTATCTACAACCGCTGATCGGCACGATTCTGGCGATCACGATCTTAGGCGAAGCGTGGAAAAGCCGTATTTTCGTGGCGATGATCTTGATATTTATCGGCGTATTTTTAGTAACCCGCAAGAGAAAAAAACCGGTCGAGACTAGTAAATTCGGTTAGTTTTTGCCACAGAGAACACAGAGTCTTTTTATTTCCTGTCCGATACAAATTAAATTTATTTTATTTGTTTAGTAACTGTTCCCTTTTTATCTCAGTGTTCTCTGTGTCCTCTGTGGCTGAATTTAATTTTATTTGCCAGCGAAATTTTCCTTACATAAACGGGTGAATTCTTCGGCAATCGGTGAGAAATAACCGCTCTTTAAATGTGCTAAACCAAGTTCCCAACGAATTTTCGCGCCGTCAATCTGCCACGCGACGAGTTTTCCGTTTCTAACATCTTCGGCGGCGGTTTTTGCGCCGGAAATTCCAACGCCCATATTGCTTTCGACCATCCGGTTGATCGCTTCCTGACGGCTCAGTTCCATCACGATATTAGGTTCGATCTCGGTCGCTTTGAAAAAATCATCAATCATACGGCGAGTGTTTCCGCCTTTTTCGCCGAGAATGAGCGGCTCGTTCATCAGAGTTTCGGTGCTGACGTGAGTTTTTGCGGCAAGCGGATGAGACGGGTGAGCGATGGCGACGATCTCGTCGCTGTATAAAAGTTCGGTGATTATATTCGCTTCTTCGACGGGCAAAGAAACAAACGCTACATCAATATCGCCGTGTTGAATCTTGTCAATCAACGCCTGACTCGTGCCGGAAACGACGCTGATCTCGGCGTTCGGAAAATCTTCGATTAACTGTTTTAAGATCGCCGGAAGCTGTTCGGTGGCGAACACCGCCGATGCCGAACCGATCCGCAAACGTCCGAATTCCGCGCCGGCTAATTCCGCAATTTCTTCAAGTGCGGCATCGTGTTCGCGCAATATATTTCGTGCGCGTTTTAGCAGACGTTCGCCCGCTTCGGTCAAGATGACGCGGCGCGGGGTGCGCGTGAAAAGCGGCACACCGAGACCTTCTTCGAGCTGTCGAATCTGCATCGAAACCGCCGCCTGCGTAACTTCCACGCGCTTGGCGGCGGCGGTGAAAGTTTTCGTTTCGGCGATTGCCACAAACGCCTTCAATTGTTTGATTTCCATTTCTTTGGCGGCAAACTATAAAAATTAACGTTTTGTATCAACATATCTTATTGATAATTTAAAATCGGTTATAATAGTTTATATGTCAAGGTTTACAATACAATTATTAAAGAAAGAGTAGTTTATTTATATATAAACATCAGTTTTACTTAAAAAATTTATTCGATTGTTAGTCTAAACTTTGCCTTGACAGTCAAACCGCCGTAACTTACGATTAAATTTGGATCAAGTTTTGCAATTTCAGGTTTGAGAAGTCCATATTTTGCAGATTTGGAGAACGATTAAATGAGCGAATTTAGTTTAATGGATTATGCGCCGATTGTCATAATGTTTTTAGTGGCAATGGGTTTCGGTGCAAGTCAGCTTTTAGTTACACAACTCGTCGGACCGCGAAAACGGACGGCGACGAAGCTGATGCCTTATGAGTGCGGAAAAGATCCGATCGGTTCGGCGCGCGACAGATTTTCGATAAAATTTTACACGGTCGCGGTTATCTTTCTGCTGTTCGATATAGAAGTTTTGTTTATAATTCCGTTTGCCGTCGCTTTCAAATATTTGCTCGCACAACAACAATTAAGCGCAGTCGCTTACGGCACGATTGCTTTTATCGAAATTATGATCTTTGTTTCAACTCTGGTTATCGGCTACATATATGTCTGGAAAAAAGGCACGTTCGATTGGGGCTTACAAGCAAAATCCGAAGCGCGAGCCGAAGCAAAAATCTTGAAAATGGAAAAACAGCGCATTGTGCGCGAAGATATAAGACGCGCAGCGTAATGATGTCGGAATTTGAATTTCGGATTGCAAATTTAGAATCAGGCAGTCCGAAATCCAAAATCCGAAATCCGAAATCAAAAGATGGGTTTAGAAAATACACTATTTGAATCACTTCCCGACGTTGTAACGGTCAAACTCGATGCCGTTATCAACTGGGCGCGAAAATCGTCACTTTGGCCGGCTACGTTTGGTTTAGCTTGCTGTGCTATCGAAATGATGAACAGCGTTTCAGCAAGAAACGATCTTTCGCGTTTCGGCGCGGAAACATTTCGCGCATCGCCGCGTCAAGCCGATGTAATGATCGTTTCGGGGCGCGTTTCGAGAAAAATGGCTCCGGTTCTGCGTCGGATTTACGATCAGATGCCCGAACCGAAATGGGTTATTTCGATGGGCGCGTGCGCGACTTCGGGCGGCGTTTTCGATAATTACGCGATTGTTCAAGGCGTTGATAAAATCGTTCCGGTTGACGTGTATATTCCGGGATGCCCGCCGCGACCGGAGATGCTCGTTCACGCGATAATGATGCTTCAGGAAAAGATTATGAATGAATCGGTTAAAGACAGAACCGACGCATTCGAGGAAGAAGCGCGTGAATCATTAGTTCCGGGAACTTTGCCGGTTACGGAAGGCACGAAATTGGAAGAATTGTCGCGGACGAGAGAAGAAAAGCCTTATACAGTTCCGTCGCGTCACGAAAAACGGCGTTCGTCGTAGAATTTTTTCAAGCGGTGAATTTTTACAAAAAAAGGTGCCGCTTTTTTATTTAGTTTATGGCTGATACAACGGTTTTACACGGATATATCGAAAAGTTGAAAGCGGAAAATGCTGATTGGGTGAGTGATTTTAAGGACGCTCGCGGCGAAGTTACGATTACGGTTCCGCGCGAAGCGATCGTTGATGTTTGCTGGGTTTTGAAAAAGAAACACGATTTCGATATGCTCGCCGATCTGTGCGGCGCGGATTACGGACCGGAAGAAGACCCGCGTTTTGAAGTGAATTATCATTTATTTTCGACCATTCATCACAATCGTCTGCGTCTAAAGGTTTTATTGAATGAAGACGAACCGAACGTCGGAACAGTTACGACGGTTTGGAAGACGGCAAATTGGCACGAGCGCGAAACTTACGATTTGTTGGGAATTATTTTTGACGGTCATCCCGATTTGCGTAGAATTTTACTGCCGTCCGATTTCGACGGTCACGCATTGAGAAAAGATTATCCGTTGCGCGGGTATGAGCCGTATAGTTTGAGTTAGAGTAAAAATGATCGTTAGCGAAGAAATCCGAAAATCATTAAACGAAGTTCGACCTCTGCCGATTCGTTACACGGCGGACGATTTGGATTTTTTGCCGGATGACACTAATCGTTATGAAATAATAGGAGGAAAATTATTCGTGTCGCACGCACCGCATCTCGATCATCAAAAAGTCGCATCGAATTTTAATGTTTTGATCGGCAGTTATTTATTACAAAATCCTATCGGAATTATGGTTCAAACGCCCGGAATTATTTTCAGCAAAGACGATGCAGTAATTCCCGATCTTGTTTTTGCGACGAATGAAGCAGTTAAGAAAAATGTCGCGGACGAGGACGAAAAGTATCGCGGAAAATTTATTGCCGCGCCTGAATTGATAATCGAAATTCTTTCTTATGGCAAAGCCGATGTCGAGCGTGACCGAGTTCGCAAACGTGAACTTTACGGGCAATTCGGAGTAAAGGAATATTGGGTGGTTGACGGCTTGTTTAATACGATAGAAGTTTATCGTCTCGAAGAAAACGGTTTGGAGAGAATTAAAAGATTCGAGATTCACGAATCAATCGAAACCCCAATTTTGCCGGAGTTTGAATTAAAGTTAGCGGATATTTTCAGAAATTAGTTTATGAGCGCAGTTTTAGACAATTTTACAAATCAGGCTGAAATTTTAGACCAGCCGTTAGATTCCGAAATGACACTTTCGATGGGTCCTCAGCATCCTTCGACGCACGGCGTTTTGCGGCTCGATCTGCGGCTCGACGGCGAACTGGTCGTTAATACGATTCCCGACATCGGCTATCTGCACACGGGAATGGAGAAACTTTTCGAGTATAAAAAATATCAGCAAGGCATCGTCATTACAGATCGAATGGATTACTTAAATCCGCTCGGAAATAATCTTGCTTATGTAATGGCGGCGGAAAAACTGCTCGAACTCGAAATTCCCGAACGCGCTCAAATTATTCGCGTTTTGATGTGCGAATTACAGCGTATTGCGTCACATATGGTTTGGCTCGGAACACACGGACTTGATCTCGGCGCGATGAGCGTGTTCTTTTTTTGTTTTCGTCAACGTGAAAAAATCCTCAATATGATCGAATCCGCTTCGGGCGGGCGGATGACACCAAGTTATTTCCGCATCGGCGGTTTAATGATGGATTTGCCCGCCGGTTTTGAAAATCGCTGTAAGCAGTTTTTAGATGACTTCCCTGCCGCGATGGAAACTTTTGAAACACTAGTTACGGGAAATACGATCTGGCAGTCGAGAACTCAAGGAATCGGAATTATTTCGCGCGAAGACGCGATTGATTGGGGTTTGACCGGACCGTGTTTGCGCGGCAGCGGAGTTGACCTCGATCTGCGCCGCGACAATCCTTATACGGGTTATGAAACTTACGATTTTGAAGTTCCCGTCGAAACCGATTGCGATGTTTGGGCGCGTTTCAAAGTTCGTATGCGCGAACTTTATGAATCACACAAAATCTGCCGCCAGGCTTTAGACAGATTAAAACCTGGACCGACAAAAGCCGACGCGCCGAAGATCGTTTTGCCCGACCGCGACGATATGCGGAAACATATGGATTCGCTGATTCACCACTTTTTGATCGTCGCCGAAGGTTTTAATGTCCCGGAAGGCGAAGTTTATATGCCAATCGAAGCGTCGAAAGGCGAACTCGGCGTTTATATGAAATCAAACGGCGGTCCAAAACCGGAAAGAGTTCATTTTCGTGGTCCGAGTTTTGTCAATTTATCGGCACTTCCCGTAATGTGCGAAGGCGAAATGATCGCCGACGTTGTGGCGGTGATCGGCTCGCTCGATATTGTGTTGGGAGAAATTGACAGGTAAAACTAATGCCGGACAATCTTTCGGAGAATAATTTCAGAAATGAAATGTTAGTTTTAATGAGTCTGCTGTTGCTAAAATCGAGGGGAATGCTCAAGAAATCGCTTTTCTGAGAAAAGAAACTGAGAAAAACACACGGGAATTGAAAAAACTTAGAGAATTGATTCGTGATGTTTATGGATTGGATAAAGATGTAAGACTCAAAGCTATCGAAATCTGTAATCAGCTTTTTGAAATTGAAAATCTTGTTAATACATATAATGATAAGTCGTCCGATTTGAAACAAGAATATAAATGGATTTCTTCGGAAGTTTTAAAGATAATGGGAAATTTTGATGGTAACTTAGACGCAGAGAGTCAACTTGACGAATTAAATATGTGGCTCGAAAATTTAGAAGAAAAAGCGTTTGTTTGAGAAACAAAATATGAACGAAGAAGAAAACACCGAAAGCAGATTCGAGGGCGAAATGACGAGAATGATGAATCTTGTCATTCTAAAGCTGGATGGTTTAGAAAAAGATATGTCGGAAGTTAAATCCGACGTTAAAATTCTCAAAGGACAATTTACCGATGTTACTCAAATGGTTTTGAAGGACAATAAAAGAATTACGAAATTAGAAACCGAAGTTGAAGATTTGAAGGGCAGTATTCACTAAAAAAACAGTTTCAGTCATCCGTATTGAAAATTTACTGATTACTGACTTCTGACTACTGAAATTATGGCATCAGCAGTTGCAACAGATTTTACAGATAAAGTCGTCTATACAGACGAAGTCGCGGAATTTTCGCCGGAAGTCGTTGCGGAAATGAAATTGCATCTGACGAAATATCCGCCGGACAGAAAGCGTTCCGCGCTTATTCCGCTTCTTTTCGTGATTCAGCGCGAATGCGGTTATCTTGATAATGCGGGCGTGAATTTTCTGGCGCAGTTTTTGGATTTGGAAGTTACGGACATCTGGGAAACGGCGACGTTTTATTCGATGTTTAATTTGCGTCCGGTCGGCAAATATCACATTCAAGTTTGTAAAACTCTGTCGTGCAGAATTATGGGCGAACCGGAAATTACCGGACATATCTGCGACAAACTCGGCGTTCACGTCGGAGAAACGACGGAAGATGGAAAATTTACCGTAACGCGCGTCGAATGTCTCGGAAGTTGCGGAACTGCGCCGATGATGCAGATAAATTTTGATTATCACGAGGATTTGACGAACGAAAAAGTTGATAAAATTCTTGATTCCTTGAAATAGTTTGAAAAATTCGCTTTTAATAATTTTAGTTTTAATATTTCTGACAAATTGTAGTGGACAGAAATATAAAGTCAGCACTGAAAATATGTCGCCTGCATTAAAAGTCGGCGATATTTGTAAAGCAAGTTATTATAAAGACGAGTCTATTCAGAGGTTTGATATTGTGGTTTTCAAAATGCCCGAAGAAGTTAAGAAAATTTCCGGCGAAGAAGGTGATATAAAAATAATCTCGAGAATAATCGGATTGCCTGGCGAAAATATTGAAATTAAAGAGGGCAAAACATACATCAATGGAAAATTGCTTAATGAATCTTTTGAAAAAACAGAAGATGCTGAAAAGAATGTTTCAACAATAAAAATCCCTCAAGATGAATACTTCTTGTTGGGAGATAATCGTCCACGAAGTTTAGATAGTCGTTATTGGAAAAAACCGACGATAAATAGAGTAGATATTTCAGGGAAAATATCAGGTTGTAATTAGACAGAAATGGAAATCAAAGCAATCGGTTGCGAACCTTTACAGTTGAAAATGATGCACGTTAAAGACGGGCATACGCTGAAGGTTTATCAGGAACACGGCGGATATAAATCGCTGAAAAAGGCGATGAATATGTCGTCGGACGATATTATTAATGAAGTTAAAGCGTCGGCTCTGCGCGGTCGCGGCGGTGCGGGTTTTCCGACCGGAATGAAATGGTCGTTCGTACCGCGCGATTCGCCGAAGCCGAAATATATTGTCTGTAATGCTGATGAATCCGAACCGGGAACATTTAAAGACCGTTATTTGCTCGAACGCGATCCGCACGCTTTGATCGAAGGAATGCTGATCGGCGCGTTCGCGCTCGGTGTGGAAACTTGCTACATCTATTATCGCGGCGAATACAATTATTTGATTGACATAATGGACAAAGCCATCGAGGAAGCGAAAGCCGCAAATCTCGTCGGCGAAAAAATTCTCGGTTCGGATTTTACCTGTAATTTTTACACGCACACCGGCGCGGGCGCATATATCTGCGGCGAAGAAACCGCGCTTCTTTCGTCGCTCGAAGGTTATCGCGGGCATCCGCGTATGAAACCGCCGTTTCCGGCTGTCGAAGGCGTTTATGCTTGCCCGACGGTCGTCAATAATGTCGAAACTTTGACCGCCGTTCCGCAAATTATCGAAATGGGCGGAAAAGAATGGCAGGCGTTGGGAACTGAAAAATCGGGCGGAACAAAACTTTGGTCAGTTTCGGGACACGTCAAAAAACCGGGCGTTTACGAGCTTCCGATGGGCTATATGGACATGGAAAAGTTCATTATGGAAGACTGCGGCGGCATTCGTAATGGACACGATTTGAAGGCTTGTATTCCGGGCGGTTCGTCGGTTTATGCGATGCGTGCCGATCAGATTATCGGTAAAAAAGTTCGGATGGATTACGAAGGACTTGTCGAAGGCGGTTCACTCGTCGGTTCGGGCGGTTTTATCGTGATGGACGAAACTGTTGACATCGTTGATTCAACGCAAAATCTGACCGAATTTTACAAACACGAATCTTGCGGCTGGTGTACGCCGTGCCGCGAAGGAACGGATTGGCTGACGAAAATTTTCCACCGAATCGCCGACGGCGGCGGACGACCGGAAGACGCGCAGTTAATTTTAGATTTGGTTGACAATATCGAAGGAAAATCTTTCTGCGCTCTCGGCGACGCGGCGGCGTGGGCGATTCAGGGTGCGGTAAAAAGATTTCCCGAAGATTTCAAAAAACACCTGTTGCCAAACGGCAACGGGAACAATTAACTTATAACACTTGGATAAACAAAATTATGGGAAAAGGCGATAAAAAAACAAAGCGCGGAAAGATTTTTCGCGGAACATTCGGCAAATCACGTCCGAAAAAAGTAGATTCGAAAAAGAAAGACGCGGAAAATTCAAACAAGAAATCCGAAGAATAAATTTCTGACTTAAAAAGTTTAGATAATGGCAGAATTAATAAAAGTAAACATTAACGAACAGGAATTCGAGGTCGAAAAAGGTGCGCGTTTGATAGACGTTTGCCACGAAAAAGGCTTCGGGATTCCGTCATTTTGTTATTACAAAGACCTCGCGCTTCAGGCTTCGTGCCGGATGTGTCTGGTTCGCATTGAAAAAATGCCGAAGCTCCAGACTTCCTGCACGATCACTTGCACGGACGGAATGACCGTAACAACGCAGAGCGACGAGATCGAAAAGGCGCAGCGTGCGATGGGCGAGTTTTTACTTGCCAATCACCCGCTCGACTGTCCGGTTTGCGACCGCGGCGGCGAGTGCGAATTGCAGGAAGTGATTTTCGATTGGGGCGATGTCGAAGAGCGTTTTGTCGAAAACAAAAACGTCGAACCCGAAAAATTCCTTTCGCCGATCGTCGCCAACGATCCGCAGCGGTGCATTTTGTGCAAACGCTGCACGAGAGTCTGCGACGAATGGATGGGCGAAGATGCAATCGAAGCCGGAAATCGCGGCGTTAATACGGTTATCGGAACTTACGGCGGCTGGCTGAATTGTTCGCAATGCGGAAACTGCATCGAAGTTTGTCCGACCGGAACGCTTTTGGACGGCGTTTATCGCCACGAAACTCGACCTTGGGAATTAGATCAGACGATCACGACCGACGTTTACGGTTCGGACGGAATGCAGTTGTCAATCGGTTCGCGCGGCGGTCTGGTTCACAGAATCGTGGCGCGTGATCGTTATGTCAACGGTTTGAACGGCGAATTTCTCGATGTCAAAGCGCGTTTCGGACACGAATTTATCAATCATCACAGCCGTATCAAAACGCCTCTGATCCGTTACAAGAAAGGCGGAAAATTGATTCCTTCAACTTGGGACGATGCGATTCATTTTGTTGCGAATAAATTAAAAGAAAGCGGAAAAGATGTCGGCGTTGTCGCTTCGTCGCGTTTGACGAATGAAGCGATTTTCACGCTGAAACGATTTGCGACGGAAGCGGTCGGAACTGAAAATTACGCGGTTTCCGATTCTTATGATCTCGCGCCGTTTTTCGATAATCTGAGCGTTCCTTTAGCGACGCACGACGATATTCGTTATGCGAAAACGATCATCTTGATCGGCGGCGAACCGGAAGAAGAACAGACATTTACGGCGAAACAGATGCGTCAAGCCGTCCGCAACGACGGCGCGAAATTGATTATTATCAACGACACGCCGATTCGTCTGACGCAAAACGCGACGCAGTTTATTCATATTAATCCGAATTCTTACGACGCTTTTGCATTGTCATTTGCCGAAGAATCCGATCCGGGCAAGCTCGGCGCGGACGAAAAAGAATTTGACCAATTGCAGAAAACAATCGAGGAGACCGAAGGCGATCTCGTGATTATGTTCGGCGGCGATCTTTCTACGGAAGCGCAGGCGGTTTTGGCGAGTTCGGCGGCGAGTCTTTCGACCGAAACGCGCAGAGTTTTGCTTCATCCGTTGCCGCTTTACAACAATTCGGTCGGCGCGAACGATATGATGACGGGCAAAAAATCTTTGTCCGACGTTCTGAAAAATTCAAAGACGCTTTTGATCGGCGGAAGTCTTTCGGAAGAAAACGCTAAATTGTTATCAAACAAAGATTTCGTCGTCGTGCAGGAACTTTTTGAAACCGCGACGACGGATTTTGCCGATGTCGTGCTTCCGGCGGCATCTTTTGCGGAAGTTGACGGAACTTACACGAACAACACGGGATTTGTCCAGCGAGTTCGTCAGGCAATCGAACCTGTCAATCAGGCGAAAGCCGATTGGATAATTACGTGGATGATCGCCAAAGAATTAGGCGTAGATTTCGGTTATAATTACGCCGCGACCGCCGTTTTCAAATCAATCGCCGATTCGATTCCTTCTTATGAAGGTCTGCGTTATCCGAATTTGAAGGACGAAACAAATCCGGCGCGCGCTAAATATGAAACGAGCGTGAAAAAAGATTTGTCGAAAGAGATCGAAACGCTGAAAACGCGGGTTGATAAACTTCCCGCCGAAGCGCAGAAAAATAACGAAATCCCGCGCGTCGGTCATAAACTGCACCGCGTGACGACTTTGACGGGCAAAACGCCGCAGTTTCATCTGCTGGCGAACGGAAATCCGAAACCTGAAAATCTTCTCGTTTCGCCGCTCGCGCAATTTAATCTGGACGGTACGCCGAATGTCATCGAAATGGCGGAAGCGGCGACGGTCGGGGCGATTGACAGGGAAAATTTGAGTATTGATAAATAAATTTTATGCCGTATTCGAGTTTCACTTTAGATGATGTTGAAGATAAATTAGGTTTTGAAGTAAAAGTCGAACCGAACATTTTCAGCAAAATCGAACATAAAGAGATTCCTGAATTATTGGCTGAAATTTTGCACGGAAATGTTCCGTTGGCACTTTCAATAAGTACCGAAAAAGCACGTTCCGAATTGATCGTTGCGCCTTTTTTGGTTGAGGTTAGAAAAGAATTTAATCAACAGATAAGTTTGTTCTCAGGAACGGAATTTAATGTTGATTTTGATAAAGGACTGAACGGTGTTTGCGATTTTTTAATTTCACAGTCCGAACAGCAATTAAAAATTGACGCACCGATCATCGCTTTGGTCGAAGCGAAAAATGACAATTTGAAAAGCGGTCTGGCGCAGTGTATCGCTGAAATGGCGGCGGCGCAGATTTTCAATTACCGCGAAAAAAATCCGATTCGGCGAATTTTCGGAGTTGTCACGACCGGAAGCAGTTGGAATTTTCTTTATCTTGAAGAAAACACGGTTATTGTTGATGCAATTGAATATTCGATTGAAAGTCCGAATCGAATTTTCGGAATTTTGCTAAATATGGTGCAATATAACCGCAATTAAGTTTTATGGAACCGATTATAAAAACAGCTTTTCCATTTATAGTTATCGCCGTCGGCGTTTTGCTCGCATTTCAGGGCGTTTTGATGATCGTCGCCTATACGGTTTTGGGCGAACGCAAAATTTTGGGTTGGATTCAAGGGCGCATCGGACCGAATCGTGTCGGACCGTGGGGCGTTTTGCAGCCGTTTGCCGATCTTTTCAAATTTATTTTCAAAGAGGATTTAGTTCCCGACAAATCCACGAAATTTATTTATTATCTCGCGCCGATCGTCGCTTTGACGTGCGCGCTGATGCCGATCGTGGTTTATCCGTTCGGTCCCGAGATCACGACGATTGACTGGACTTTTCTACCGTTTGGTTTGGGCGAAGGCGTTCGTGCTTTGCCGCTGACGATCGCACGGATTGATGTCGGTGTTTTGTTTGTTTTAGCAATTACGTCGGTCGGAGTTTACGGAATCGCGCTCGCCGGTTGGTCGTCGAACAATAAATACAGTTTGATGGGCGGACTTCGTTCGTCGGCGCAGATGATTTCTTATGAATTGGCGATGGGCGCGTCGGTCATCGGCGTGGTGATGCTGTCGGGAACGCTCGATTTAAACGGAATAATTTTCGCGCAGATAAATTCGCCGTTTCGCTGGTTTATCATTCCGCAATTTATCGGGTTTATCGTATTTTTGATTGCCGCATTTGCAGAAACTAACCGCGTTCCGTTCGATTTGCCGGAAGCGGAAACCGAACTCGTCGCCGGATTTCACACGGAATATTCCGCGCTCAAATTTGCGCTCTTTTTTATGGCGGAATACGTGAATATGTTCACGGTTTCCGTGATGGGAACGGTTTTATTTCTCGGCGGCTGGTATATTCCGGGACTTTCGCATATTTTCGCCGAAGGCTCAATTCCCTACGCGCTCGCCAGCCACGTCGGATTTTTATTAAAGATTTTTGCGTTCTTGTTTTTATACATCTGGATTCGCGGAACTTTGCCGCGCTTCCGTTTCGATCAACTGATGAATTTCGGTTGGAAATTCCTTTTGCCGCTCGCGTTGGCAAACGTAATTTTCACCATCGTTTTAGTTTACTTATTTAATGTTTAGTATTTATGAGAATTGAGATTTGAGCCGCGAGTTTTCAAACTCAGCACTCAGCACTCAGCACTCAGCACTTAATAAAATGGCTTCAACCGTTATATTTTTCCTATTCGCCGGACTCGCCATCGCGTGTGCGTTGTCGGTGGTTTACCAACAAAATCCGCTTTACAGCGCGGTTTCGCTGATCGGCGTTTTCATTTCGCTGTCTTGTTTGTATATCACGCTCGCCGCGCCGTTTATCGCCATCGTGCAGATTCTGATCTACGCGGGCGCGATTATGGTTTTGGTGGTTTTCGTGATTATGTTACTTAATCTCGAAGACGATAAACCGCTCAATCGTCTGAAATATCTCTACGCAGTCGGCGGCGGTCTGGGTTTGATACTGCTCGTGCAGACGTTTTTTATTTTCTACGCCGTAACAAAAACGCCGAATCAGACGATCAATCCGAACGTAACAGCCGGAAAAACTTTAACCATCGGCGCGGCGATGTACACGGAATATCTTCTGCCCGTTGAGATCGTCGGCATTTTGTTGTTAATGGCAATCATCGGCGGAGTAATTATGGCGCGTCGTCTGAGTCAGCCGGAATTGGAATTAGTTACCGACAGAGAATTCGAGAAAAGAAACGAAGGCGAGAAAGATGACGATTACCGAATCGCAATGTAAATACAGTTAGCAGTTAGCAGTTATCAGTCAACAAAATTGATAACTGCTAACTGCTAACTGCTAACTGAAAAAATGGAACCGAGTTTAGCAACATATCTGGCACTTTCAGGAATTTTATTCACCATCGGCGCGACGGGCGTTATTTTTAAACGCAACGCTATCGGGATGTTTATGTGTATCGAGTTAATGCTCAACGCCGTAAACTTAACTTTTGTCGCATTTGCGCGGTATTACAACGACACGACGGGACAGCTTTTCGTTTTTATGGTGATGTCGGTCGCGGCGGCGGAAGCGGCGGTCGGACTCGGAATTTTTATCGCATTTTTCCGCAATCGTATCTCGGTTGACGTTGACGACGCGAGTATTTTGAAAAATTAAAAACTTCGGCAGTTGGTGGTTGATTAAAATTAACCACTTTTTTATTTAAGGCTACTGCTTATCACTTTGTAATGACTGAAAACAACTTTTTAAGTCTAATAATTTTCGCGCCGCTCATCGGTGCTGTCATAAATTGGCTGTTCGGCAAGAAGATGAACAGCGAACTTTTTAGCGGCGCGGTGGCGTGTTCGGCGGTCGGCGTTTCGTGTGTGGTCGCGTTTTATATTGCGTTTATTGACCAGGGCGGCGCGTTGTTTGCGCCCGAAGGCAAACCGATTCTTGATCAGCTTTGGACGTGGATTCAGGTCGGAAATTTCCGCGCCGATTTCGGTTTGGGAATGGATCGTCTGAGCGGGATTTACGCTTGTTTTATCACGTTCGTCGCGCTTTTGATTCATATTTTCGCCACCGGATATATGCACGGGGACAAAGGATTTTACCGCTTTTTCGCGTATCTGAATCTTTTTATGTTCTCGATGCTGACGCTCGTTTTGGCGGATAATTTTCTGCTGATGTTCGTCGGTTGGGAAGGTGTCGGACTTTGTTCTTATCTGCTGATCGGTTATTACATCAAACGCGACGAAGCCAGAAAAGCGGCGAAAAAGGCGTTCGTGATGAACCGCATCGGCGATTGGGGCGTTTTGATGGGCGTGTTTTTGGTCTTTACGATGACGGGTTCGATCTCGTTTTTCGATAAAACGGTTGACGGAACGCAGGTGCAGTCCGCGCTCGGAATTATCAGTCAGATGGCGCAGGAACCGTTCGCTTGGGGCGCAATAATTACGGGCGGAATTACTTCGATTGCCGTTCTTTTATTTATCGGCGCGACGGGAAAATCGGCGCAGATTCCTTTATTTACGTGGCTGCCGGACGCGATGGCTGGACCGACTCCGGTTTCCGCGCTGATTCACGCGGCGACGATGGTTACGGCGGGCGTTTATATGGTTGTCCGCTGTAACGGAATTTATCAAAATGCGCCGACAGCGATGTTTATTGTGGCGGTGATCGGCTGTGCGACCGCGCTTTTCGCGGCGACGATCGGACTCGCGCAAAACGACATCAAAAAAGTTCTCGCTTATTCGACCGTTTCGCAGCTCGGTTATATGTTTTTGGCGTGCGGAGTCGGCGCATTTTCGGCGGCGATCTTCCACGTGATGACGCACGCATTTTTCAAAGCATTGTTGTTCCTCGGTTCGGGATCGGTGATTCACGGAATGCACCACGAACAGGATATGCGAAAGATGGGAAATCTGCGGAAATATATGCCGATCACGTTCATCACGATGATGGCTGGCTGGCTGGCGATCTGCGGAATTCCGATTTGGGCAGGATTTTTCTCGAAAGACGAAATTCTTTATAAAACTTTTGCCGCCGAAGGAATGGGCGATTGGAGTTTCTTTTTATGGATCGTCGGTTTGCTGACCGCAGTTTTAACCGCCGTCTATATGACGCGGATGATGTGGATGACGTTTTACGGTCAGGAAAGATTCCACGAACCGATTCACGAAGATTTGCCGGTTGTCGTTGATTCGGACGAAGCATCGAGAGCCGAAGAAAACGCTTTCGCGATGGGCGACGCGCACGATGCCGTCGAACCGCACGGTGATCCGCACGCCTGGATGCACGCCGACGCTGACGAACACGATTCAGACCACGACGACCACGACGACGATGAAGAACATCATCATCTGCCGGAAGATTTTCATCCGCACGAATCGCCGTGGACGATGACCGTTCCGCTGATAATTCTGGCATTTTTGGCAACATTCGGCGGACTCGTCGGAGTTCCGTATGCGGTAAGTTCAATGGTCGGTTTCGGTGACATCAATGTTTTTGAACACACGCTCGAACCGATAATTGCGAAAAAAGGCGTTCACACGACAATTGAAACGCCCGAACATTCAACTGATAAAGAAGTTTCGCACTCGACTGCGGCGGAAGAACCGAAAGGCGAACACGCGACAACGGGCGAAGAACACAATGCACATTCGCCGGAAGAAATTTCGACCGAGCGTATGTTGGCGGCTCTATCCGTGGCGTTGGCAGGTTTGGGAATTTTCATCGGTTGGCAGTTCTTCGGCAAAACGCCGCTCAGAAAAATGCCGAAGATTTTACACGATAAATGGCGCGTTGATGAATTTTACAACGGATACATCGTTGATCCGTTGACCGGACTTTCGCGCGAAGGTTTGTGGAAAGGTTTCGATGTCGGTCTGATTGACGGCATCGTCAACGGCGCGGGACATTTTGTTCAGGCACTCGGCGGTGCGGCGCGAAAACTTCAGGTCGGTTACGTCCGAAGTTATGCTGCGTTCATTTTGTTCGGTGCGCTGATCGTTATCGGATATTTTATTTATTACGGATTCAAACTGATTGGATAAATGATGAAGAATTTTTCAAAATTTAATCTTTCTTTTTTGATATTAGTGTTCGTTCTTGTGGCGGCAAATTCAACTGTGTTTGCTCAAAAAAGCAGTTCAATCGTTTCGGGTGAATATGGAAGTATTTTGCTCGGCGTAGATTCGAACGGCAAATTAACCGGATATTTTTCTGAAGGAACGGGTGAAGGCATCGGCGGGAAACCGCAATTTTCCTGTGAGTTTTTCATTTCAGGCGACAAACAAACAGACGGAAATTACAAAATAAAAACTTGGTATCCGGGTGATAAAGATGTCATCGGCGGTGAATTAAAACTTGTTGAAGAGAACGGCAAAAAATCCGTCAATTTAAAATTGGACAGCGAACACGGCGGTTGCGGAAACGTTAACCCGATGATTAGTCGCGGTGACGGCGAAACGTTTGAACTGACAGAAGTCGGGAATTGGGAAAGTATTCGAGTCGTTTCAGCAAAAAAAGGTTATTTTTACGTTTCGGAAAAAACAAAAGCACCGCAGAAAATCTGGGTAATTCGCAAAGATGTCGTCAGAGTTTCGCAGACCAAAGGCGAAAAAGCTAACGTAACTTTCGTGAGCGACAAAGGAAGAAAGAAAAGCGGTTGGATAAACACACGGGATTTTTACGATGTGTCTGCTCCGCCTTCAAATAATTAAAGACAATGGATTTTATAAACGAAAATCTTTTAACGATTTTGATTTTACTGCCTGTATTCGGCGGTCTGGCGACTCTCGCACACGGAATGGCGAATCGTCCCGAAAGTCAATTAAAGTGGATAACGCTCGGATTTACATTAATAAATTTCGTCGTTTCGCTGCTGCTTTTGGGTTCGCATACGGCTTCGGCGAACGGTTTTTTCTTTGAGAAAAATATTCCCTGGATTCAGGCAATAAACACGAATTATCACGTCGGCGTTGACGGACTTTCGTTGTGGCTCGTGCTGTTGACGACGTTTATAATGCCGATTGCCGTGCTTTCGACATGGCACGCGGTCGAAAAACGTGCGACGGCGTTTTACGTTTTTATATTGCTTTTGGAAAGCGCGATGATCGGCGTATTTTGTTCGCTCGATCTGCTCGTTTTTTACCTGTTCTTTGAAGCGTCGCTCGTGCCGATGTTTTTTCTTATCGGAATTTGGGGCGGCGAAAATCGAATTTACGCGGCGGTCAAATTTTTTATTTTCACGGCTCTGGGAAGCTTGCTGATGCTCGTGGCGATAATCGGTTTGTATTATCAGCACGCGAATATGCCCGGCGGATTCGGCACGTTCGATTATGTAACGCTTTTACATTCGCTTCAGACGGGCGCGCTCGTTTTGCCGCATAATACGGGAATCGTTTTATTTCTCGCGTTTGCTCTGGCTTTTGCCATCAAAGTTCCGCTGTTTCCGTTTCACACTTGGTTGCCGGACGCGCACACTGAAGCACCGACTGCGGGTTCTGTAATTCTCGCCGCCGTGCTTTTGAAAATGGGAACTTACGGCTTGATGCGGTTTAATTTCACTTTGTTTCCAGAAGCATCGCGCGAATTTGCTTGGATTTTTATTATCTTGGCAATTATCGGAATTATTTACGGCGCACTCGTCGCGATGGTTCAGCCGGACATAAAACGGCTCGTCGCATATTCGTCGGTCGCGCATATGGGTTTTGTCATTTTGGGAATGTTTTCATTTACCGAAATGGGAATGCAGGGCGCACTTTATCAAATGCTGAATCACGGCATCGCAACGGGCGCGTTGTTTTTGCTCGTCGGATTTATTTACGAACGCCGACACACACGCGCAATTACTGAATTTGGCGGACTTTCAAGCGTGATGCCGCTGTATGCGACATTCTTCGTTTTCACGACGATGGCTTCGATCGGACTGCCGTTTTTAAACGGTTTCGTCGGCGAATTTCTGATTATGATCGGAATGTGGAATTCGCACATTTTATCAATCACCGCCGATACAAATTGGAACTATATCGCCACAATGTTCGCCGGAACGGGCGTGATTTTCGCGGCGGTTTATCTGCTGTGGATGGTTCAAAGAGTTTTCTTCGGTAAAGTTACGAATCCGAAAAACCGCAAATTAAAAGATTTAAGTTACCGCGAAATCGGTCTGATGATTCCGCTTTTGTTCTTAATGGTATTTATGGGTGTTTATCCGAAACCATTTTTGAACGCTTCGCAATCGGCGGTTTCTGCAATTCAACAAAGAGTGAGCGGCGAAAGCACGAAAGGCGGTGTGATTGAAAAAACGGAAATCAAAACGCCGGAAAAAGCGATTGAACACTAAGTTTTGCAGAATGAAGTTTTTAATTTTAACAATCGCTCTGTTCACATTGTTCCCAAATTATGCAAATTCTCAGACTTTTTACGGTTCGACCGATGTTAAAATTTTCCGCGAAGGACGCAATAAAGAATTTCGTAACAAAGACGAATCGCCGTTAAAAGATGAAGATTTCGCGGATTTTAAAGGTTTGAATTATTTCGACGAAGACGCAAAATTCAAAGTCGAAGCAAAATTTACGAGAACTTCGGACGAGAAACATTTTCAAATGCCGACTTCTTCGGGAACATCGAAAAAGTTTGTAAAATACGGAATTCTGGAATTTCAATTAAATGGCGAAAATCACACTTTGAGCATTTATCAAGCGGACGCAGAACTTTTGAAAAAGTTTCCTGAATACGCTGATTTGTTTTTCGTCCCGTTCAAAGATTCGACGAACGGTAAAGAAACTTACGGCGGCGGAAGATATATTGATCTGCGTTTGCCGGCAAAAGGCGACAAAGTTATTTTGAATTTTAACAACGCTTACAATCCGAATTGTGCTTACGGCAGCGACCGCTATAATTGCCCGATTCCGCCGAAAGAGAATTTTTTGAAAGTTGATATAAAAGCCGGAGAAAAAAAACTTAACGATGTCTCAAAATAAATGGGATCAGAAAACTATTAAATTTAAAAACCTGACACCGGTGATTATTTTTTTAGTAATTCTGTTAATTTATCTTTTATTTCCAACTAAAAATTATTATTGGGACGGAATCGAGTTTGCCTCCGTCATCGAAAGAGCAAACGGCTTAAATGTTTCGCTTCTGCACCCGAATCACCTGATTTATAATTATCTCGGATATTTAGCATATGTCACGGCAAAATTCTTTACGCCGGGAATTCGGGCAATTGCGGTTTTGCAGATTTTAAGCAGTATTTTCGGCGCGGCGGGAATTACGCTCTTTTATATAATTCTCAAAAATCTTTTTCGCTCCGAATACATAAATTTGTGTCTGACCGCGCTTCTGGCTTTTTCCGCAACTTGGTGGAAATACTCTACTGACGGAGATTCTTATGTTCTGAGTATTTTTTTCCTTCTGACTTGTTTTTATCTGATTTTACCCGGAAAAACACCTCGCCCGCTTTTTTTGGCTCTATCACATATTGCGGCAATGCTGTTTCATCAACTCGCGATTTTCTTTTTTCCGGTCGTTTTGATCGGTTTATATTTTCAAGACGAAGTTGTCGGTAAACAAAAGCGTTTTTACGATTTATTGAAATTTTCAGCAACGGATTTTCTTATTACTTTTGCAGTTTACTGCATCGGTTTTTATAATTTGAGCGGAAATTTTACGATAAAGAGTTTTCTTAGCTGGACGACATCTTATTCTCCCGAAGTCGGTTTTGTTTATAATCCTTTGAACATTTTTTCTTCATTGTTAAAAAGCCACGCAAAATTATTATTTGACGGTAGATTCAACTTTTTCAAATTCAATTTTATTGATACGTTTTTGCTGATTTTACTCATTATTACAGTTTTTATATTTGTCGGTAAAATCATCCGTTATCGAGCGGTTTTCAAGAAAATTTGGAAAATAATTGCCGACAGAGAGTTTTACACGGATCGTATTTTTCTTTTGTGCGCTTTGTGGATTGTGCCGTTTTTTCTGTTTTTAGCGATTTTTATTCCGGGCAATTCTTTCTACAAACTTTTTTACGTTCCGCCGTTCGTTATTTTGATCGGATTGATCGTCAACTCCGCCACACAAATTAAATTAAACGGAAAACGGCAATTATTACTCGGCGTTGTGATTATTTTTTTGGTGAATTTTATTTTTTTCGTTCATCCGTCAAACAAAATCAGAGAAGATTCGCCGCTTTCGATGGCGTTGGAAATGAACAGACAAATTAATAAGAATTCTGTTATTTACTATGATAGAATTGATCCCGATAATAATCTTGTAAGATACTTCAATTCCGATCTGAAATGGGTGAAAATAGAAAATACTCAAGATTTTGAAACAAGTTTGGTAAATAATTTTGAAGAGAATAAAACGGTTTGGATTGATGAATCGGCATTTATTAAAATAAATGCCGATTCTGAACTCAAACAAAATTTTTTCGGTAATTTTTCGGAAAAACAAAGATTTCAGTTAAATGATCCAGACCGCAGCGTAAAATTTATACAAATAGAACCAGTTTTTGAAAACAATATTAATTTCAAACAGCATTTTTGAGCAAAGTGAAAATCAAATGCTATAATTCGACAATTAAAATTAATAACAATGAACACATTTTTTTTAGCAGAATTAGTCAGTCCGAATGTTAATCTTCCGATAATCTTACCGGAATTAATCGTCGCCATCGCCGGAATCGTCGTAATGCTTTACGATTCGTTTTTCCCGAAACAACGCAACGTAACAGGTGCGATTTCGATCATCGGTCTGGCAATTTCCGCCGTTCTGCTCATTTCGATGTGGGGAAATCCGGCGGAAACGGCGTGGAACGGAATGATCGCGCACGACGGTTTGCGGCTTTCTTTTTCGATCACGTTTTTAATCGTAACGGCGTTGACGATCTTGATTTCGACCGTCTGGACGGAGCGCGAAAATGTTCCGATCGGGGAATATCACGCGCTTTTAATGTTCGGCACGTTCGGAATGATGATGATGGCGGCGGGCAATGATCTCGTCGTGTTGTTTCTCGGATTGGAGACGCTTTCGCTTTCAACTTACGTGATGGCTGGTTTGAGAAAATCGGATTTGCGTTCAAACGAATCGGCGTTGAAGTATTTTATTCTCGGTTCGTTCGCTTCTGGCTTTTTGCTTTACGGAATGGCGTTAATATACGGCGCGACGGGTTCGACGAATATCACGGAAATCGCCGTAAAAGTCGGCGATCCGAACTTCCCTGCTTTGCTTTTAATGGGCGGCGCGATGTTGATTATCGGTTTCGGATTTAAGATCGCCACAGTGCCGTTTCACGTCTGGACACCGGACGTTTACGAAGGCGCACCGACACCGATCACGGCGTTTATGGCGGCTGGACCGAAAGCAGCGGGATTTGCGGCGTTTATGCGAGTTTTCGTCATCGGATTTCCGCTTATCGCCGGAGCGCAGGCGGCGGAATCTCTGCATACAACGTGGGTTAATGTGTTGGCAGTAATGGCGATTCTGACGATGACCGTCGGAAATGTCGCGGCGATTATGCAGAACAACGTCAAGCGTATGCTCGCGTATTCTTCGATCGCCCACGCTGGTTACGCGCTCGTCGGATTCGTCGGCGCGGGCGTTGCCGTTACGCAAGCCGGACGCGATTCGGCGATTGCGGCTGTCGCCTTTTATTTGCTGACTTACGCGATAACAAATATGGGCGCGTTCGCCGTCGTTACGCTTCTCGCGCAGAAAAATGACCGACGCACGGAATTTGAAGATTACAACGGCATCGGTTTTAAAGCTCCGGTTATTGGATTCGCGCTTTCGCTGTTTATGCTGTCGCTTCTCGGTCTGCCGCTGACCGCCGGATTTCTCGGAAAAGTTCTGGTTTTCCGTCCCGCGCTCGAAACTAACAATCCATTGCTTCTCGTGATGGTTGTCGTTGCGGTCATTAACACGGCGATTTCGGCTTATTATTATCTGCGCCTGATCGTCGTGATGTTCTTTAAAGAACGCACGAGCGATTGGTTTGCTCCTAAAATTCCCGCCGGACTTGCCGCCGCGATTTTAATTACGGTTGTCGGCGTATTTTATCTCGGAATTTTCGGCAACGGAATTATCGAAAAATTTACAAAACAAACTTCGGAAACAAATGTAACTAAATCAGAAGTCAGAAGATAACACTTGAAAAACAAATAAAAGCGGTCGTTACTCTGGAGTGACGACCGCTTTTATTTGTTCTCAACAATCGCCACTCATCATTTACCGCTGAAATATGATATTCTGTTGACCGGATTTTATATGACGGCTGCGGAATCAATAAAAGAGAAACTCGGCGGCGAATGGCTGCCCGAACTTTACAGTTCAAAAGTTCGCTCACAAAGAACGCGTTCGCACACACTCGATATTCTTAAACGCGAAAACCGCGCCGTCGTTCAACATACGCTTCTCGGCATCGAGTTAAAAGTCGGCAACAAACGCTTTCAATGTCCCGATCTTTCAACCGCCCGTTATTTACAAATTTTCGCACGTCTCGGTTGTCAGGAAGTCGCAATACTTTACGACATCACAAAAATTTCCGCCGTTGCCGACGAACTCGAATCATCGTGGCAAAAAACGCTTCTGATTTTAGCCGAAGAAACAAAAGGAAAAACGCCCTCTGCAAAAGGGCGTATGCGTTCCGCTTTAATTAAAGAAATGCGCGAAGAGATTGAAAAAATCGGCGCGGGAGCATTGATGCCGGAATTTAAACAAACAACAAAACAAAGATAAATGATTTGTAATTTGCCGATAATTTAATTGGCTTTACTCGTCGTATTTTTCTTGAGATCATCGGCATAAAGCAAAGGCGAAACCGACGGTCTCCAAGTGTCGTTAATTTTTATATACGAATCTTTACGAAGGTCTGTCATATATTTTTTCCGCGCTTCTGTGAAATTTTCGGTTGCCAATACTTTTCTCACGGCTTCTTCATTATAAACCGATTCATTGCTTGCTTTTGTGCGGTCGTCCACACGAATAATTTCAATTCCTTCGGATATTTCAATTTCGGCATAACCTCCTGCTTTGACATCTTTAATTGCTTCGGAAATCGTTTTATCAAGATTGGCGACTTCAAAAGTACCGGCTTTTCCTTTTGTTTCTTCTTTATTCGGGCGGTCTGAATTTTCTAAAACCGCTTTTTCAAAATCCGCGCCTTTACGAAGTTGAGCGGTAAGTTCTTTACTTTTTTGACGCACCGCACCGGGGTCTTTGCCCGCAAAACTCAGAAAAAGTTCCGAAACTGTAACAGATTCGGGTTTTGTAAATTTGCCCTTATTCGCTTCGAAATACTCTTTAACTTTTTTGCCGGTCGGCTCCCAATAAATCTTGCGGTAAATTTCACCTTCGACCGATTCGCGCATAATTTGTTTGCGAAAACCGGCGCGAACATCATCAGGTTTGAGTCCTTGCGCTTCCATCGCTTTATACAACTCATCAACCGTTTTGATATTTTGTTCCTGCATAATTTCAACAAAACGGCGGTTTATCTGAGACTCAACCGAAGCGTCGGAAACGGCTTCTTCCGCTCTTTGAATCAATAATTGTTCATTAATCAAATTTGCGATAAGTTCGGCTTTTTTGCCTTCAACAAGTTGTTCGGCTTCCTCGCGCGTTTTTCCTTCTTGAACGAATGACTCAACCGCAGTTTCCATCTCCCGTTTAATATCGGAAAGCGTAATCACGCTGTCATTAACCTGCGCGACAACTTCATCAACGACTTTTAACTCGGTTTCCTGCGCCGCCGCCGTAAAGCTCGCTAAAAATACTATGGCAACTAAAAAGATTGCGTAATTTAAATTTCTCATTTTGTTTATCTTTGGAATAATGATGTCGGAATTTTATAACTTAAAAATTTATTTTTATCAACTTGCCGGATTTGATGCCGAAAATCTTCGTCGCGTTTATTTCAACTTTACTTTTTTGCAGTTTTTTTTGGAAAGACACACTTGATTCTTCTTTTTAAATAATTGGCACTTTTTTATGCAAAATACATTTGATAAAAAATGAATAAACGATGTCCTCAATGTAAACTGGTCAATTTTCCCGATGCCGAAGAATGTGTTCGCTGTCGTCAGAATCTGATCGAAGTCAAAAGTATTAACGCGCAAACTAAAGAATCTACACTAAAACTGACTATTTTCAAACGCGCCGCAGTATGTTTAGCCGTCTGTGTGTTCGTTATTTTCGGTTTCTACCTGTCGCTTATCGGATCGAGTAAATCTCTGAAATACAATCAAAAGCAGGAAATTTCAAGTGCAGTCAATGTTTTATCGGAAAAAGGTTTTGATAACGAAGCATTTTTATTAAATTATCTGACGGCATTTCGAGCAAATGATAATTGGTTAAATGCTTCAATTGAAAAAGAAAACGCATACGCCGCAACAAATTTTCCGTTTGAAATTATGACGATTTACGAAGATTTTTTTACATATCCGGTTGACGATACCGAACGCGCCGCGATTTTACTGCACGAAGCGCAGCATTTAAAAGGCACGGACGAAAAAAAAGCCTATAAATTCGTTTGGGAAAACCGCAAAAAATTAGGTTGGACGCGCGAAAAATACGGAGATTCCGCGATTTTCAAAGATGTCAGAAAACAGACAAAGGAAATCGTGCCTGAATTATTCGTATGCGAAACAATGGATTACGGCGATTGCACGGAAATTTAAAACTCGCATCGAATGTTTGCAAAATGTTCGACCAAAGTTTTTTCGTTACTCTCAAATCTTAATTTTCCAAAAATTTTATAATTTGATTTTATTCAAAACTTCCCGCGCCGCTTCGATTAAATTTTCTTGTTTTATAACAATTCGCAAAATCCCGTTCGGCGAAAAATTTGAACCTTCAATTTTTTCCAGAATTTCCATCAATTTTTCCGGCGCGACTTTTGAATTTTCGTCTAATTTAACGGCGATTCCGTCCGCCGTTTTATCCACCGAAACGATGTGCATCTGTTCGGCTGTTTTTCGCAGACGCGCATATTCAAATAAGTTTTCGACCGATTCGGGCAATTTCCCGTAGCGGTCGTTGATTTCCGCGTAAATCTTGCGAAGTTCTTCTTCATTTTCGGCTGAAGAAATGCGTTTGTAAGTTCTGAGTCTTTGTCCGGTTTCGCTGATAAATTCTTGCGGAATCGAAACGTCAATTCCCATATTTATCGAAACGCTAGTTTCGTCTTCGACCGTTTCGCCGCGCAATTCGGAAATCGTGCGCTCCAGCATTTTCGTATAAAGATCAAAACCGAGCGCGTCCATCTGTCCCGATTGCTGACCGCCGAGAATATTTCCCGCACCGCGCAATTCCAAATCAAGTGCCGCGATGCGAAATCCCGCGCCGAGATCGGAAAATTCACGAATCGCGCTCAATCTTCGGCGAGCAATCGGCGTTAATTGCAGTTCGCCCGGAATCAGCAAATAAGCGTAAGCGCGGCGATTTGAACGCCCGACGCGACCGCGAAGCTGATAAAGCTGAGAAAGTCCGAATGTGTCGGCGCGATTGATAATTATCGTGTTAGCGCGCGAAATATCAATTCCGTTTTCGATAATCGTCGTCGAGATCAAAACATCGAAACGATGTTCGACAAAATCGAGCATCACTTTTTCGAGTTCCTTTTCACCCATCTGCCCGTGTCCGACGACGATTCGCGCATTCGGCACGATTTTCTTTATCAACGCGGCAATCGCTTCGATAGTTTCGACGCGGTTGTGAATAAAGAAAACTTGTCCGTTGCGCGATAATTCGAGTTCTATCGCCGATTTTATTACCGCTTCGCCGAATTGGACGACTTGCGTGTTAATCGCCAAACGATCACGCGGCGGCGTTTCGATCACCGACATATCGCGCATTCCGGTCAAAGCCATATTCAAAGTGCGCGGAATCGGCGTTGCGCTCATCGTCAGAACGTCAACTTTTTTCTTGAATTTCTTTAATTTTTCCTTGTGCGCCACGCCGAATCTTTGTTCCTCGTCAACAACAAGAAGTCCGAGTTTCGGGAGTTTTACGTCGTTCGATAAAATACGATGCGTGCCGATCATAATATCAACGTCGCCTTTTTCGGCTTTTTCAATCGCTTCTTTGATTTGCTTGCTCGAACGAAAACGCGAAAGTAGTTCTATCGAAACGGGAAACGCCGCGAAACGCTTTTTGAAAGTTTCGTAATGCTGAAACGCAAGAACGGTCGTCGGCGTTAAAACGGCGACTTGTTTTCCGTCCATCACGGCTTTGAAAACCGCGCGCATCGCAACTTCCGTCTTGCCGTAGCCGACATCGCCGACGAGAATTCTGTCCATCGGGCGCGGCGTTTCCATATCGTTTTTTACGTCTTCAATCGAAGAATCCTGATCGCTCGTCAACTGATACGGAAAAGCGTCTTCAAATTCTTTTTGCCACGGCGCGTCTTTTGAAAACGCGAAACCTTGAACCAACTTTCGTTCGGCGTAAAGCCTGAGAAGTTCGTCCGCCATATCGCGCATCGCGCGTTTTGCCTTCGCCTTTGTTTTCTGCCAGCCCAAACCGCCGAGACGATCAAGCGTCGGCGCGGTTGATTCGCCGGACGAATAACGCGAAACCAAATCGAGACGTTCGACCGGAACGAAAAGTTTGGAGTTCTCCGCATAGACGAGCAGCATAAATTCGCGCGAAACGCCGCCCGAATCGAGCGTTTGCAAACCTTCAAATCTACCGATTCCGTGATCGACATGAACGACGAAATCGCCCGTTTTCAGATCGCGGAAATCGGAAATAAAAGCGTTCGTTTTGCGCTTCGCGCTTTGCCCTTTGCTTTTCGGTTTTTGATATTCGTGCTGCGTAATTTCGCCGAAAATATCGGTTTCGGTTTGATAAATTAAATTCAGCGACGGAATTTCAAACCCATTTGAAAGATCGCCGATTTTAACTTGTCCGTCCGGCAAAACGACTTCGTAACCGCGCAAAATATCGGAAAATCTTTCGGCTAATCCAGCAGTTTGGAAAACAAAAGTTTTCGAGTGATGAGTATTTGAAATCTCTCTCTGCGACCTCTGCACCTCTGCGTGAGAATCTTTCGAGTTAAAATCATTTGCAAACGCCTTCAAATCGCCGCTATATTTTCGAGTTGAACGCGACTGAATTTCAAAATCGGCAGATTTTTCGGCAGTAGGAAATAAAAATAATTTTTTTGCCGTCATATCATTATTCTAAATTTATTTGTAAGTATTTTGAAAGGTTTAATAAAATTTTCGTTTTGAATCATAAAATAAATTCTGTTTTCCTGATCGTAAAGCAAGATGACGCTGCCCGTAAAGCCTTGGGGAATCAGATATATCATCTTTTTCTCCTGCCCTTTCAACGAACACGAAGAGCAAACTAAAAATAATAGCTGACAAAATGCTGTTGATAACAAAAAACCTTTTTTCTTAAAAATTTTCACTTACTATCTTAGTTGCCCTTTTTCGATCATTTCGTTTATTTTATCACGTTTATCCAATGCTTGAAGATATAACTTATCAGCATCTTTCGGATGACCGACCGAGAAAGCATATAAAAGCATTTGTTTTCCATTCGGCGCGAATATTATTCGGCGATGACTCATCACGAATACTCCTTCGTTGTTTTCCTTCTCGCTCATTTCACCGATTCTTCTGGTCGTCGTGTCGCCCGGATCACGAACATACGTCGGTGGCTCTAAATATTCAAGTTCCGTGCGCTTTCCGTTTTCGTCAACATAAAAATAATCAACCTCATATCTCTCTCTCTCGCCGGAAGATTTGGCTCTCAAAAAACCGTCCTTCGGCACACGATAATAAATCGTCCCGTCTTTATCCGTTTCCGGTTCAACACCGTTTTGCTGATCGTAAAGTAAAATGACGCTGCCCGTATAACCTTCGGGAATCAGATATATCATCTTTTTCTCCTGCCCTTTCAGCGAACACGATAAACTGAATAATATTAAAAATAGCGCGAAAATCGTCTTTAAATTTTTCATCTTGGTATGTCGAAATCCGTCTTATACGGAATATATTGCGGCGGTATAAAAGACCCTATAATCGTAACGGGCGACATTTGCAGATATTGTTTGTTGTGTTCGGCGGGCGAAATAACCCTGCCGTCCTTTAACACCCCGGCAAAAAGATTGTTTTCAACAACAATCGGAACATCAATACCGATCATCGGTAATTGACGATCTCCTATTATGGTGTTCAACGGACCGCGCCGAGACGCACCTGCCATACGCCGAGCATTACGCCGTTTCCGGCGGCATCCAAAACATAAACCTCAACCGCCGGAAACTGATCGCCCGTGACAATCCCGGAAGCCCGCATATTGATCCTTTTCGGATTTTCCTTATCCCTTTCGTGATGAAAACTAATATCGGGATGAACGTCTATGTCTGAAGTGAGCCAACTATCGCCGCCCCACCACGCCCACGCATCATCGTTGCCGAACATATGATATTTGGCTTTATCACGGCTGTTTTCAATACTCGGTGATCTCGGCGTATAAATATCCGTCGAGAGTTCTTCGCGTTTCAAAGATGCTTCGGATTCAATCGGATCGGGGTCTTGATTCCAAAGTGTCCATTGGAATGACTTGGCTGCCGGAGAAACTTCCGTTTTAGAATAGGTCGTTTCTAAGTCATAAGTTTTATAAGTTCCGGATCGGGCAACGATGGTTGAAAAACTTCGCAGTCTGTAAGTATCCTTCGGATTAATACTAAACTTACGATTTACGCCGTCGCCTTTCGCCCAATTGAGTGGTCCGAACCACTCGAACGGCGCAAAAACGCTGACGAAAAGACGAAAAGTAAAACTGTATTCCGCACCTGCACCCGCCGCGAACATTTGCGCGGAAGTTACTTTGATTGGCTTTTTGAAGGAATTGTTCGACGAAAATTTCTTAAACGGAAATCTCGAACGATAACCCATAGAAAGCAAATCGCGCAAAATCGGATCGGACATAGAAACAAGGCTAATAGTGATCGGGTCCATTTCCTTGCCGATTGCCAACCACGTTTTTAAGTCCATCGCCCCTGTCGGCAACAGATTTTTACTTTGCTGAAAAGTCGCCAATGCAGTAGAAGTTTGTTCGTCGAACGAATTATTTTTTAAGTCAGATATTGAAATACCCGAACGGTTGTTCAGGAAATTTTTGAGTGTTCCGACAGTGTTATGATTAATCCCGCGTCGGAACATATATTTTGGAAGTTCGGCGGATTGTTTCATAAGCGGATTTTATCAATACACTATTTTGCAGTCAAGAATTTTGATACCTGAAACTAAATCTGAAAATCCTCATCAGTTTCCGCCGCCGCTTTTCCGAGGGCGCGAAGCTCGAGACGTTGTTTCAGATTCAGACTTTCGCGCAGAGTTTCGCCGCTCAAAAAAAGTTTTTCCGGTTCGAGACCGATCTCGCCGTGATTGGTGATTTCGGCGTAATGATTTTCGATTTCTTCGTAATAATTTTCGAGCGTTTGTTCGACGAACGGCGGTTCGTCAATGATGAAAATACAGTCGCTCAAGAAATCGAAAACGCTGTTGTTTTTCGGATTTGTCAGCGATGTTAGAAATTCCCAACCGGAAAAAGTTTCGCCTTCGGAAGCAAAATCCGTGCGGTCTTTTAAGTTTCGCGCGAATTTTTCGTCGTTGAAAATCTCTTTTGCGAAAAAAGCCCAATCTTTAAAGTCCTTCGCCGCCGCCGCAAATTCGCGCATCGGTGCGATGGAAACTTCTTTTATCTGATTGATCGAAAGCTGAGTTTCCGCGTCGAATTCGCGGATCGAATCAACCGTGTCGCCGAAAAATTCGATGCGGACGGGATTTTCCGAAGTCGGCGACCAGACATCGAGAATTCCGCCGCGAACAGAGAATTCTCCGACCGATTTTATCGGCTCTTCGCGCACATAACCGCACGATTCGATGAGTTCGATCAGATCTTCGGGCGCGAAATCTTCGTCTAATTTCAAATTCGCGCCGAGATTTTTTATTTCTTCCGGCGAAGGAGTTTTTGTGATTAAAGATTTTGCCGAAACGACGAGAAATTCGGGTTTTGAATGCGCCAGATTCCACAGCGCAAGCGCGCGTCTTTCCTGAGTTTCGGCGTGCGGCGAAATTCCTGAATAAACGTCGGTTTCAAATGACGGCAAAGTCAAAATTGACGAATCATCGCCGAAAAAATCGAGATCGCATTCCCAATTTTCCAACTCTTTGTTGGTCGAAGTGATTATGACGAAAGTTTTTTCGCTCTGTCTTTGGAGTTCCGATAAAATGTAGGATTTAGCGGCGATCGAAGTCAGACCGCTGAGATTTATTATGCGATTTCCACGTTTTATCGCATCTTTTATTTCAGATAATTCGTTATTTATTTCGCGGCTCGGATTCATTGCAGACTCGAATCATTAACATTAGCGAAAAAAAAAGACAATGTAAATCGGTTTCCCGCAAATGTTTTCGGTTGCTTAACGGCGCGAATCGGTTTAGAGTTTAAAAAGTATGATCGAGCCTTTACAGATAATCGAAGAAAATGATTCCGAGATCTCAATCGAATGGTCGGACGGAGGCGAAGACCGCTATAACGCCGCGCAATTGAGAAAAGCGTGTCCGTGCGCCGGATGTATTCACGAATGGACGGGCGAGAAGATTTTAAAGCCCGAAACGATTGACGAAAACTTGAATTTTTCGCATATTTCCGTCGTCGGAAGATACGCGCTGAATTTTCATTTTTCCGACGGACACGACACCGGAATTTACAGTTTTAAATATTTACGGGAGCTGGAAAAATAATGAACGAAAAAGATATTTTTGACGAAAAACACGAAACGAAAAAAAATTCGTTTTCCTGTCCGCATTGCCGTGAACGCAATGATTACGATGTGCGCTGGTTAAAACGCACGAAAAAGAAGAATGCGCCGCGCAATCTTAACGAACAGGATCGCCGTCAATTAGAAAAATCGCGCGATTATATGGTGCGCGTGGACGATCAATTGATGTGCAAAAATAATCGCTGCCGCCGCCGTTTTGAAATCCCGTCGGCGCAGTCGGTGGTTTTTATATAACGGAGTTTTGCTTTACAATCGTTGATGATAATAAGGAGGAAATAAAAATTATGCCAGATAAAGATTTAGAGATTTACGAAAACGCGCCGGTCGCCGACAGCGATATACAAGATGCGATGAATGCCGACATCGAAAATGCGCCGCGCGATTCGCAGGAGTTGATTGACAGATTAGAGGAAAATCACGCGACTTCGCCGGAAACTTCGGGCGGCGACATTGATGCCGAATGGGAAGACGCGCAGGATTCGGGCGCGGAATCGTTCGGCGGACATAATCCGACACCGGATCAATCGGACGTTGAAGCAAATGCCAGAGCGATGGGTTTTGAATTTCAGGATAATCAGCCGATTGATATGATCGGAAAACTCGAAAAACGCGACGAAGACCGCTACGAACTAAACGAAAATTCAAAAGCGGATGACGAATCTATTTAGATGTGTAATTTTATTTATAAAAGAGAAGTTATAATTTTTTAAACTTCTCTTTTATATTTTCGTAACAATTATTTCGCGCTTCGGCTAAAAAAAATTAATTGCCGCACGAAAATTTAAAAGATTTTTGGAGTAAAAAAATAATAAAATGAATACATTTCGCAAATTTCTGATTTTAGTTTCTGTTTCTTCTCTGCTCGTTTTGTCCGGTTGCGGTTCTTTCGGAATTGCACCGCAGCAAACGGCTGAAAATACTATTCAAGCACCAACCGCGCCGCCGACGGTCGTGGTTGACGGGATGAGAACTTCTTACGCCGATGTCGTGCAGAAAACGACTCCGGCAGTTGTCAGTATTACGGCAGACCGCAAAGCTACGGAACAAAATATCTCGTCGCCGTTCGGCGATATGTTTCCCGGAATGCCGGAAATGCGTACGCCGCAACAGCAACAGCCGCGTCTCGAACGAGGACTCGGTTCGGGTGTCGTCGTCAGCGCGGACGGCACGATTTTAACGAACCATCACGTCGTCGAAGGTGCGGAAAAAATTCAGGTTGAAATGAACGACGGCAAAAACTACGACGCGAAAATTGTCGGAAGCGATCCGCCGTCGGATTTAGCTGTTATCAAAATCGAAGCGCAAAATCTGCCGTTTTTGAATCTCGGAAATTCCGACAACGTAAATGTCGGCGATATTATTCTGGCGATCGGAAACCCGCTCGGAGTCGGGCAGACCGTTACCGCCGGAATCGTTTCGGCAAAAGGCAGACGCACGGGACTCAGCGACGGCACGAGTTTTCAGGATTTTCTGCAAATTGACGCGCCGATCAATCCGGGAAATTCCGGCGGCGCACTCGTTAATTTAACGGGCGAATTGATCGGAATTAACTCGCAAATTCTGTCGCGCGGAAGTTCCGGCGGAAATATCGGCATCGGTTTTTCGATACCGTCGAATATGGCGAAAACCGTGATGGAGCAACTCTTAAAAGACGGCACGGTTCATCGCGGTCAGCTCGGAGTCGGAATTCAGCAACTCAGCAAAGATTTGATTGACGGTCTCGGACTTCCCGCCGAAACCGAAGGCGTTTTGGTCGGCGGCGTAAATCCCGGAAGTGCGGCGGACAAAGCCGGTTTCAAACGCGGCGATGTCATCACAAAAATTAACGGCGATAAGGTCGAAGACCCGAATGTTCTGCGAAATAAAGTCGCCGGAACTATGCCGGGAACGGAAATAAAAGTCACCGTTTTGCGCGACAAACAAGAACAGGAACTGACTGCAAAACTTGACGAATTAAAAGTTGAAGGCGAAAAACCGACCGATTCGGAAAACGGAAGCGGCGATAACAATCCGGCAAAAGAAGGAAAACTCGGCATTAATCTCGAACCGCTAACCCCTGAACTTGCTAATCGTCTGCAAATCCCGACCGATACGAAAGGTTTGATAATAACGGATATTGATCCGAACGGTTCGGCTGCCGCGGCTGGTTTGACTAAAGGCGATGTGATTGTTGAAATTGATCGTAAACCTGTTCAAACGCTTGAAGATGCCAGAAACATTATTGACAGCGCGGGTAATAAAACACTCGTAATGTTAATTTCCCGTCGTGGTCAAACGACTTATGTTACAGTTAAACCGAACTAATTTATTGAACATTTATCATTGAGCATTTATCAGTTTAATTATGCTTTATTTATATTTTGATAAATGGTAAATGTTCAATGATAAATGAAAAATATGTGGAATAAAATTTATCCGATCGTGTTAGCAGTCGCGGTTTTAATTACCGGATGGCTGACTTATTATGCGTCCGGTTGGCTCGGAAGCATCGGCAACCCGAAAATCGCTGCCGAACAATATAATCACTACTGGACGCTCTCCTCGACGGCACTATGGATTTCTTTCATACTGCTTCTAATCGCCGCCAACGCGGTCTTGTGGACAACGCGCAAAACTTGGGCTTTATGGGCGAGTCTGGCATTTTTTGCCGTATTCGTCATTCTGCAAAATTTCGTGCTTTCGACACAGTTCACGCATTTTGAAAAAGCGAATAATATGACGGAAAGCAGTTTTACGATAACACCGCTGATCGGAGTTTTTCTTTGCATAATCGGGGCAATAATCGTCTATTTCAATCAGGTCATAGTTTTAAGAATGCGAGAAAAAGTTTCAACTAAAGCACATCCGATTAATGATATTGACGGCGACGGTTTGCCGGATGAATGATTGTAAAAGAATTTAATAAATAAAAGGCTTTCAATGAAATTTCATTGAAAGCCTTTTATTTATTGGTCGGATCGGCGGGATTTGAACTCGCGACCTCTTCCACCCCAAGGAAGCGCGCTACCAGGCTGCGCCACGACCCGACAAAATCAAAATTAAGAGTAAATTTAAGCGGCAAAATTGTCAAACACGCTCAAAAATTTAATACTCGCGGCAGGAGTTGAACCTGCGACCTCTTCCTTCGGAGGGCAATGCGGTAAATACATACGTTTACACAGGTTAATATACAAAGAGTAATTTTAGAAGATAGTAGAAAAATTTTATACAGTTTTACGCTCGAAAACTTGCACTAAATGTCCAACCATTGACCAGCCTTTCTTTTAAATTTTATGCACGCGACGGGCAAGATTTCGGGAGTTATTTTCGGGAAAAGCTGAATTTATGCACAGGAACGAGCGGACAGGTTTTTATTATTTGCTCTCCGACTTGGATTTCTTCGATAATATGATACTCACCGCAGAAATTACAATATTTTTCCATCGGCGGCAATTCTTCGATCAATTTATTGACCGCTTTTTCTGCTAATTGCCGTTCCTTAAATGCGTTTCTTGGATTACAACTCGTTCTTGCCATAAATTATTTATACCACAAAATCTACTCATCTAAAACGCCGTATAATTTCGCATCGTTCGCCGCTTTCCGACGCTGCTTCGGGGTTTGACGGCGCATTTTGCGTTTCTGTTTCGGCGGCTCGTAATCCGGCAAAACTTTTTTCACATTGGTAATTTCATCATCCGTCAAAGTTCCCGCTTTCGCCGCCCGATCGGCTTTTTCTTTCAAAATTTCCGCGTATGCTGCTTTTTGAGCGTCGGACAATTTATCAAACGTCGCTTCATACTGCCGGACAATTTTATCCGTTGACATTTTTTTGACCTTTTCGCTCGTCGGTTTGATCTTCGAATTATCGACTTCGCCGCCCGCTTTGGTGAGTTTTTCTTCCCATTCCGGCGACAGATCGCCCGAAGTTTTTAATTTCGTGAATTTCTCGTCGAAAGTTTCCTGCAATAATTTTTTCTCGTCGACGGTCGCTAATTGCCACACTTTTAAAAACGTCGGGTCTTTTTCGTTTAACGATAATTTTCCGGCTTTTTCTTCTAAAAATGTTTCCGTTCGCGCATTTAATATCTGCGCCTTTTGGCGTTCGGTGATCTTCCCTGCTTTTAATGCCGCATCCACTTCCGCCGAAACGTCTTCGAGCCGTCTCGAACGCGCCTTTAATTTGGAAGTTAGATCGTATTGAGCGCGGGTTTCGTCTTTCGACGGTTTATCCGGCAATGACCAGCTTGCCGCTTTTGCGGCTAATTTTTCCGCAGCGGTTGACGGTTTTTCCTCGCGCCCTTCATAAGTTGATACGCCGACACCTAAAACCGCGAACGGCATCACCAAAGCTCCCGCCGGACCGTTCTTGTCAAAAGTGTCGTAAAGTTCTGAAAATGTCAACGGAATCAGTCTTTGAGTTGCCGCCCAAGCGACATCTCCCGGCGACGCAATTTCCTTCCCGACATAATCTTCCTGCGCGAGATAATCCCACGCCAGCGACGGAACGGGCGACATTTTTCCGCGAACGTAACGCGCTAAATTTTCATAAACATCTGCGCCGAATTCGCGCGTCAGACGATTGTCCGTTCCGAATTTCGTTCTTAACCCGGACATAAAGATTCTCAAAAGCATTCGTGCCGGCTGCAATGTTCCGGCGAAAATATCGAAGCGCGAATTTCCGACTTTTACTTTCAAAAAATTATCATCGTCGGGATCAAATGAGGTCAATCCGAGCAATGCGGCGATGCCGATAATTGTCGCCGTCGTTCCGTAAAAACGCGCGGCGGATTTTGCAATGATCTTGCGCGTTCCCGGCGGCTGCCTGTAATACGACACCGGATTGAGCGTCATATTAAGTAATTGCAGTCTGGACAAAGTGTAGCGCGGCGCGAAAAACGGCAGATCAAGCAAAAGTTGTCCGGCTTTTCCGCCCGGAGTTTTCCCGCGCCCCGTAGCGACATTGATAAATTCCGCCATTTTCTTAAATTCGCGCGTATCTTTTTCAAAATCGAATCCGGCTGATTCGAGTTCCTTTGAAAAATGTTCGAACATCGTCATTCTCTGCGCGTCCAAAAATCCCGAATAAGTTCTTTCCGACCATCCGGTAATTCCTTTTTCGATCAATGTGCCGATGAGCGGCAGTTTTTCGATCGTCTGATTTCCGCGATAAAGCTCTTCGCCCATCATAGATTCGTCGTCCATCCGTCCGGCGACCGCGAAATCTATTTTCGCTCTCTGCGCTTTAATAAAATACGGATTCGCTTCAATCGCCATCATATTTCGTCCGAATCCTTTTTCGGTGAATGATGAAAACTGCGTTTTGAATGATTCTTTTTGCAGTTCGGGGTTCGACAGCGAGAAAAATCCGCCTTGACGGAGTGCCGCCGACAAATCGAAAGATGCCATCATCGTTCTGAAAGCATTCGAGTAATTAACGACCTGCGAATATCCGTAAGATAGTTCGCCTTGTTTTATCCGGCGAAGTTCGTCCGCGACGGAATTTCTGACTTCCTGTTGATCTTTTCGCGCTTTCCATTCCAAATCTTTTAACGATTGAGTAAGTCCGGCGGTTTCGGCAATTTGCTGTCTGATGTCTTCGTGTTCGGTTTTTAATTGCTGACGCGCATCGGCTAAAACCTTCGCCGCTTCTCTGAAAAGGATTCGCGCCTGTTTTTCGTCTTTGATGCCGTGTTTGGCAAGTCCTTCGTAAATTTCCGCCTTTGTATTGTTTCCGGCAAGCAAAACCGCCGCGACCGCCGTATCTGTGTCCGGCGCGATATTTCCGATAATTTTTTTATGATCTTCAAAATACTTCGGCATCTTTTTGCCGCCCGACATCGTTTTGTGAAGTTTCTCGATCGCGCGTTTTCTCGCCGCGACTGCTTTTTCCTCGCCTAAAATCTCTAAAATTTCCGCGTCGTCTAATTCTTCATCATATTTATTCTGAATCCGGTCTTTAGTTTTCTCGAAACGAAGATCGTTCAGCCATTGATCGCGCAGTTCCCAAGCCTTTTGGTAGATTTCCTGAAACTCGGTTTTGATCGCATCGCCGAATTCCGCGACCATTTCCGCGTGAAAAATTTGCGGAGTATATTCGCCCGTGCCTTCTAATCCCTGCGATAGAAAATACGCGCCGACTTCCGCGAAATCCGCGATTTCGTCGTTTGTGAATCTCGGTTCAGCGGCGACTTGTTTTAATGTTTCGGGTGCGTTTCCGGCAATGGATTTTAAAGTTTCCGGCGCACTCAAATTCGCTTTGATCTTCTCGCGCAAAGCGTCAATTCTCGCGCCGTGCGCTTCTTTGATCGCATCAACGATTTTCGCACGCGCTTTTAATGAAGATTTCGAGCGTTTTCTTTTCGTCGGAGTTTTCCCGTCTAATTTATCTTGCAGACGTTTGTTCTTCGCTTTTAAGTTTCGTTTCTCTTTTTGAATTTCCTGTAATTTTGCGAGATTTTCTTCGCCGCGTCTGGCAATCGCTTCAATTTTGGCTAATCTTTCCGGCGACAGCGATTTTTTGCCGTCGTAAGTATCATTGACAATTTCGTTCACCGCGTAAATAACGCCTTCGACCGAGTTCAAAATCACCGATGCCGCGCGGGTGAATCGTCCGGCTTTGATCGCTTTTAGAGCGTGATCGCGCCCGATCTTCAAAGCGAGTTCGCGCAAATGCGTTGCGTCTTTCGGGTTTGTAGATTCAATTTCGGACGCTTTATCTAAAAACATCCTCTGCATCATAAATGATAAAAAGGCGTGATCCGCGTCCGGGTTCTGCACGTCCGCGAGATATGTCATCGCGTCTTCGATGCCGCGTTCGTTGATTATTTTTTCCGCCGATTCCTTCGCCGCTCGATCTCCGAAAACGTCGTAAGCAAAATCAGCCGCGTCAATTCCCGCACGTCGAAGCGTTGCCGGAAGACTTGCGAGACGCTGACCGTCGGATAATTCAAACTCAACGGGCGTGCCGTCGGATTCAAAGCCTCTGACGGTTTTTGTTCCGGCAGAAATTACGCCGCTTTTTTCGGCGGATCGGTCGGGTTCTGCTGCTGCTGATTCTGCGGTTCGCGCGGGTTCGACTTTTTGAGAAATTCCGCCATTTCCGCTACGTTTTGGCGGCGGGTTTGATTGTTGGTTAGAAGTTTTTCCATTTGTTTCGGCAGTTCCGAATCCGGTTTTCTCCGCGTATGCTTGTTTAATTTTTTCAAGATAGTCTCCTAGATTTAATTCTTCACGCTCGAAGTATTTTAACGCTTCAAGTCCGTTTTTATCAACGTAGCCTTCAAACCAAGTATAAATATAATCGGCGCGTTGGTCTTCGGTGATACCATAATCGGCAAGCTCGTCCACCGTCATTTCTCTCAAAAAAGGCACCATTTCAGCGCGAATCACCGCATTTCTAACGGAATCCGATTTGATGCGCGTGTATTCGTCAAATTTTGAAAAATACTTGCTCCACAGTTTTTTCGCCGCCGGATGAGAATCTAAAATTTTCGCAAATTGTTCGGAATGTCGCGCCGACAGATTTTTCGACACCGCTCCGAGAAAATCCGCCTGATGGAAAACTTCTTCGGGCAATGCTTTATCAAAAACGATCGCATTAACCGTGCCGTTAAGAGCGGCGGCTTTTTCAACAGCGTTTGCCAGATCATTGATGACGGCAATTTCCGAAGCATCGTAATTTTTCTCTTTTGCTTCAGCGGCTTTTTCGCGCAAAATATCTATAACGTCTTTTACGATCTTCGGTTCTAAAAATACGCCTTTGAACATTCCTTCGACTTGCGATGTTCCGGCTTTGATTTTACCAAGACGAATGTTTCTATCTTCCAAAGTCCGGCGCAATAATTCGTGCGAATGAGGATTGAGTTGCAATCTGTCGCCGAAAACTTCCGCTTTTGTTTTATTCGATAAAAGTTCTTCAATCGGCGCGTAACGAAGTTCGCTCATTTCGCGCAAAGTCATTTTTTCTTCCGGCGTGAAATTCGATTCGTCGGCGATGCGGAAAAGCGGTTGTCCGGCTTCGACGAGTTCTTTTAATTCGTCGGTAACTTTTATCGAGTTTACTTTTTGGTCGCCTAACAGAAAATCGCTGACTTTTGCCAAACCCTTGGCGATTTTGTTAATTACGTTCGGAATGATTTTGTCATACAAAGCAGCCAGATTGTTTTGCACGGCAGCGTTGTCCTGATCTAAAATTTTTGCGCGGACATCGGCAGTTTCCAAAATCTGCGAACCGACATCTTTGCCGAAATATCTTTCAACTTCGCTGCGGTCAATTAGAAAATCGCCAATTACTTCGTTATTGCCCGTGATGTATTTCGCCGCAATTTTATCTTCGTTGATTCCGGCTTTGCGAAACTGAATGATTTTGCCGCCTGAGAAAAGATCGCCGCGTGCGTCCTGCTGCGCTCCGGTCGTGATCGTTACGCGGTCGTAATTTCCCGTCGCCGCCATTTGAAGCGCATATTTCACGCCCGTTTGATAAGCGTATTTCTGCAAAACTTCCGGCATTTTCTCGAAGTTTTCATTTTTCGGCGGCTGAATTTCTTCAATGTGCAGAATCTTTTCGCCGTTTTTGATGCGGTCATTTGTTCGCAGACGAACGACCGGATTTTTCACATCATCATACTCACGATGTCCGTCGCTCCAATTCTCAGCGACATTTTCCGCCGTTAAAAACAATTCCTGTTCGTTGGATTTTTCGCCGTCAAGCTGCGCCGACGTGAATTGCGGAGCCGCCGAAACTTTGACGATGCTTATTTTGTTGGCTTTGACGAAATCAAGCAGATCGTCTTTGGTGAACTGATTTTTCGTGTCTAAAAATTCATCAAATCCGAGATAGTCAAGTTCGGCTTGCTTTACGCCGGGAGCATTTTGCAGAAATCCTTTCGCTTGTTCAGCAGAGAATTTATTCTGCGGCGAATTTTCCAAAACGCGCTCGACTTGCGAGTAAAATTCCTTTTGAGATTTTTCGGCGAGTGGCGCGACAATGGATTTTAAGGTTTCGGGTGCTTCGTCGGATTCGGTTTCTTTATCATTGGCTTCATTCGACAAAACCGCGCCGCCTTCCGATTCAAAGTCTAAAATGGCTTGCTGGTCATTTGCCAAAGAAGCGAACACATCATCGCTGACAGACGTTCCTTCGCCAGCCATTTCCGCTTGAAGCTGCGCGTGTTCGGCGATTTTTTCGTAAAGCTCCTGCTCATCGGCAAACGGTTGTCCGATTTTAGAATCAATTTGTTTTAGTTTTCTGCGACCGGTCGCTACATTATTTTCAACATTAGATTTTTGTTTGGAAACATCGTTGAGTGCATTGAAAATTCGCGTTCCTAATCCGACCGCATCAACATCGGCAATTTCAGTATCTTTAACTCCGTAGCCATCGCCTTTGTAAGCATTCATTGTTACATCTGCGAGATGCAGATTTAATCTGGAATAGATGCCGTAAGTATTTGAGAAAATGTTTATCTTAATCGGAATTTTGCCGAGAGCCTGACCGATTTCGACCTGAACGCCTTCATTTTGTGCCGCGATTGCTTTGCCTTTGTTCGCTTTAAAAGCTTTTGCCCATTCCTTTTTTAACGCTTCACCGATCTCGCCGTGCTTCTCTAATGTCTGATTTCCGGTTGCTACTTTGAATTCGCTGCTGGAAATATAATTCGAGCCGAGAACTTTTAGCGCGTCATTAGCTTTTTCAAGATTCCGCTCATCGTATTCAATATCGCGGACAGTAGAACGCCTGTCAGATACTAATGTGCGCTGTTCCTGCGCGTGAGCATTGCGAAGCATTTGCAGACGGTCAACATCGCGGCGCAATCCGACTAATTGAATCGCCCGTTCGTCCCCTGCTGAAACTGCCGAAGCCATTCCATACTGCGAAGATTCGGAAATATCCTCGACGCTGCGCTGCGAATCGTCGCCGGACATCGCTTGCTCAATTGCCCGCATTTTCCGCGCGATCATCGCCCACGCCGTCGAGTCGTATGTGCCTTTGGTCGCATATCGCTGATTCAAAATTTCAGCGTTTTGATTTCCCTGCCGATAACTGCGTCCGTCGGGTTGTTCGACGTGCGCCGGATACCACGGCGGCGAAAGATATTTTGAGTATTTCAGACGTTTTTGGACATTTACGCCCGTTCCCATATTTTGCGGCGTGCCGATCAAAATTTTCTTGATGCCCTGCCGCATTTCTTTGAAAGCGTTTTCTTTTTTCGTCGAAGTGTCGAGGTCTTCCATCCAGACGATTTCCGAAATCGGGATTCCGCCCTCATTGAGACGTTTATTGATCCACGCTTTTGAATCAAAACCGCGATTCGTTCTGACACCTTTACCGAATCCGCGATATGAAAAAACGATCTGCGTCGCGCCTTTGATCGCTTCGATGTTGCCGTTTTTGTCGGTAAATTCCAAATCTTTCGATTCGTTGTAATGGGTGATGATGTCATCTATCATCACATTTAATTTACTGTTCGGATCGTTCGGCAGATTTTTGTCAATAAAGCGCATATCAATCGCCGACAAAATCCCGTCGCCGATAATCGCAATAACCGGATCGGGATTGTTCGGTTCGTCTTTTGAAGGTTTCCATTTTTTCGACCGTTCAAGTCTTCGGTCAAGTTCGCCGTCGAGATACGCTTTTTGTTCTGCACTTGCCGGAACGACGCTGATTTGCGGCATCCCGCCTTGATACGACGGCAGATCAAGCAGTTCGCCGAGTTGGGAAAGCGTCAGCACGTCCATAAATTTACGGGCGCGTTTCATCAGTTCGGGAATGTTAATGAATCTGGCGAACCGTTCGACCATTTCATACTTCCCGGAAGCATTCATTTCAAAATCAGATGCGACTTCCCCGAACTGTGATGACCAAGCGTCGAAATGTGCGATGTCGGCATCGGCGAGTTCTTGCGGATCAAGATAACGCATCACCGTATAAAGTTCGGCGAGTGTGTTCGTGATCGGCGTTCCCGAAGCTAAAACCGCACTTCTGCCCGGACGCTGACTGTCTAACCACCGCAATTTGATTTGCAGATCGAGAGCCATTTGCGAGCCTTTTGAGTCAATTCCTTTGATTCCTGTGCGGTTGGTAACAAAATCGAGTTTTCTAAATTCGTGCGCTTCATCAACATAAAGAAAATCTACGCCCAAATCTTCGAAATTAACAACATTGTCCTTTTCATCGGTATTAGTTACCGCGCCGAATTTCTCCAGCATTTTATCTATGCGACCTTCTAAATCTTTGATCGTTCGCTGCCCTGCGCGGTCGCTGTCGTCTATTTCGGCAATTGCGCGGCGCATCTGGTCAACCATTTCATCAACGACCGCCGCCGAAGTTTCGGGTGTCGTGCGGATTTTTCCGAAAGATGAATGTGTAATAACAATCGCATCCCAATCATTAAGCGCGGCTTTGGCAACAAATCGTTTGCGGTTTTCCTTTTGCAGATCGGGTTTGTCGGCAATCAAAACATTTGCCATCGGATAGGCTTCGAGGAATTCCGACGCGAATTGTTTGAGCATATGACCGGGAACGACATACATCGGCTTACTGATTAATCCGAGCCGTTTTTGTTCCATCCCCGATACGATCATTTCAAGAGTTTTTCCCGCGCCGACCGCGTGAGCAAGATAAGTATTTCCCGTTTGAATAATTCTCCAGACGGCGCGTTTCTGGTGATCGTGCAGTTTATAAAATGCCGTCAGTCCGGGCGTTGATAAATGCGAGCCGTTAAAAAATCGCGGCGCAATATCGTTGTATTTTCGATTGTAAGTTGCCGATAAATCCGCCGCGCGTTTCGCGTCCGACCAAATCCAGCGTTTGAACGCTTCGCGCATCCGTTTGACCGTTTCATTGGCAAGTGCGCTGGCTTCGGCATCAACATAAGTTTTTTTGTCATCGCCCCTGCGGGTAATTTTGATTGATTTATTGTTAAGTGCCGCGTCAAGTAATTCCTGCGGCGAACGGTCCGCCGTTCCCCAATCTTCGGACGCGCCTCTGTTTGATCGCGAACCGCTCCCGGTTGCGCCGACAACATCCCAAGTGCTGGTGATCGAATTAAAACTGACGGCATCGCCGCGCAGTCCGATTATTTCTCTGGTAAAGTCTGATGTATATTCCGCGCCAATCCACGGCGCACCGAGTCCGACCGTGATGTTTAGCGTGTCGAGCGTTTTCGGCTGAACTTTGAGCAATGCTTCGACATTGCGCTTGAATTTCTTATCGGTTGCCGCCGCCGCTTCCGCTTCTTCTAATTTGTCAATAACAAAACCGGACAGATATTCGTCGGCAAGCTGAAATTCTCCCGTCGGAGTTTCAAATACCGAATCGCCCAAGTCCCGCGAGATTTCTTCCGCCGTGATTTCCGGGCGAATTTCCTGCATCAATTCGGCGACGTGCGTTAAATTCAGTTTGCCGAGTTGGTCGAGTGATACGGCGAGCGCGTCGGACAGTTCTTTGATTTCGACGACTGCCGGCGGATTACTGACTCTTTTTAAGAGAGGTGCGCCTTTTTCAATAACGCCGTCTTCATTGACAGATTCGAGCGTCAACACCATCGGCGATTCGACATCCATATAAAGCAGACGATTATTCTTGTATCTGCGATACGGAACAAGTGTTTCATTTCCGTCTGGATCAACTTTGGTTCGTTCGTAAGTTGTAAATTCCGTGATTCGTCCGTGAGTTTTGACGAACGCATCATAAATCTTATTCAGCGCGTCAAAAGATTTTTTCCAATCCTTATCATATCGCTGATCGTATAATGCCTGTTTGAGCGCACCGAGAACGCCGACATAATCACGCAAAAACTTTTCATCCGTTTTCGAGATTCTTTCAAGTTCGGATAGATTGACTCCCGAACCTTGGTCGCGGCGCATCAATCGTCCGTCATCGTGAATATACAATGAGCCTTCTTTTGTTGCTTTCGGGTTAAAATCGCGTTCGGCTGCTTTTTCGACAATTTCTTGAGTTTTGGCAAGATCGGCAAACACGGCGGACGGCAGTTTTTTGATCGCTGCCTGAAAATCTTCCTCAATGTCGGTTTCGTTTGGAATGACCGTATATTCGTTGGCTTTATACATCGAACCGCGAAACGAATGCGAACCTAGAACCATTTCGGGATGATTAACAAAATACTCATTAACCAAATCCGTAACATCTTCGTTCCATTTATTTTGAGCGGTAATTTCTGCGCGGTTTATCCATTGTTCGCCGCCGGGTTGTTCGCCTTCGATCCGTTTGCGGAAAAACAAAACGTCCGTCACGACTTCCGTTCCGGCATTATCTTTGAACGCCGTCTGCGGCAGACGAATTGCGCCGAGCAGATCGGCGCGTTCCGCGATATATTCGCGCATTGCCGTATCGCCTTTGTCCATCGTGCCTTTAGAAGTAACGAAGGTTAAAATTCCGCCCGGACGAACTTTATCAATGGATTTGGCGAAAAAGTAATCGTGCAGATAAAAGCGGTATTTTTTGTAGCGTTTATCGCTTAAAATGCGCGTGTCGGAAAATGGCGGATTACCGATCGCAATATCAAAGAAATTATCGGGCAAATTTTGTTTGATAAAATCATTTTCGAGAACTGCTTGTTTTTGCAGAATTTGTTTGGCGATACGCGCCGTAAAAGTATCGCGTTCGATGCCCGTATAGCGCGAATTTTTAGCGACCGATTCGGGAGCCGCCGCCCAGAACAATCCAACGCCCATTCCGGGTTCTAAAACTTTTCCCTGCGAAAAACCAAACTGCGTAAATGCGTCCCAAATTCCGCGAATGATCTTTTCAGATGTGTAATGAGCATTGCGCGTCGAAGCGGTCGCCGCTTTTAATTCTTCCGGCGAGAATAATTCTTTCGCTCGCTGCGCTAAATCTTTCCAGCCGTCTTTTGCGTAGGACGGGTTGATTTCGCCCGTTCGCGCTACGCCCGGAAACAGACCGTTAGCGATTTCACTCGCGCCCCAGCCTGTAAATTTAACTAATAATTGTTGTTCTTCGGGAGTTGCCAGACGATCTTCGGTTTCGAGTCGTTTGACGAGTTCGAGAATATCGAGGTTGCGGCGTGCGGTATCGCGCCAGCTTCCTTCGCGGGTTAAGGTTCCGGCTGGTGCTAGATAGTCTGATTTTCCGTCATCGGCAGAAAGTCCGTCGCCTGTGCTATCGCTGTCTGATTTGCCTGATTCTTGAGCATTGTCTGCATCTGAATTCTCTCCTGCGGACTCTTGTTCGAGGTCAGCGTTTTGTCCATCGCCGAGTTGTGCATCTCCAGAACTGTTTCCATTGCTGCTGCCGCCCTTTGACTTGCGACCGTTTCCAGAGTTCCGTTTTGTTGGAGATCCCGATACATCTCCGGTGATTTCTCCTGCATCGCTTCGATCACCATCTGCGTCAGATTTTGTTCGTTCAGATTCATCATCTACATTATTACTCTCATTTTCTTCCGTTTGCAAATTATTTTCTTCCAAAAGCGCGTCAACGTCCGTTTTGCGATAATCTTCATCCATTCCCGAAGTATCAAGTCCCGGATAATCCAACGCCGCTCCGTAGAAGGATTTCAAGAACGGTTTGATGTCGTTGCCGAATTCCGACACCATCGCGCGGGCGAAATCATTAAACTTTTTGATGCCGCCTTCGACATAATAAACGGCGAGTTCCGCGCCGAACGCCATCATTTCAGGATCAACAGGCAATCCGGCATTTAATTGTTTATTATTTTTAGCGAGTTTTTGTTTAATCAGCCGTTTGAGTTCGGCGGCACGGTCAGAAGTTACGAGCGTGTTATTTGCGCCGAAATCTTTTGTTTCGGTTTTTGCCGGATTATTAAATAACGGCGTTGTTACCGAAAATTCGGGTTCTGACTGCTCTCCGGTATTAAATTCTCCGTTTTCTTCTCTTTCTTGTGCATATTTTTCAGCGATGTCAAGACTTTGCTTGTAATCTATATCTAAGACCTTTGCTAAATGGCTAATTTCTGAAGTCGCATCATACCAATCGTTTGTTTTTCCAAATTCGGTGTTTTGAACTAACAAGCGTTTAAAGTTCTCAATTTTGTCAGATACGGGATATGCCGTCTCAATCAACTCTGCCGACTGCTTATCGGATAAATCAAAAATTCGAGAGAGATCGGATTGGATTTGTTCGATTGATTCCTTGCCGATTTTGCTTTCGACATAATCAATCGGTTTTATAGTTTGATTTTTACCATCGTCAATTTTACCGATAATGACATTATCCGAAGCGTCGGCGACTTCTTTGATCGTCGGTTTTTCGGCTTGTTGAGTTCCGCCGACATCTTTCCACGCTTCATCAAATAAATAATCGTAAGCAGTTTCTCTATCTGCCGGACTAAGTTTTTTGCCTTGCTGTGATTCAAAAGTTCTTAAATTAAAATCGTCTTTGCGTGAACGCGCTTCGTCAATGGCGTTTTGATTGAGCCATTCATCAATGCGTGTTTCTGTATTTTTACCTTTTCGGCGAGAGTTTGCGTCAATTTTCGGCAAAGGCGAAACGGCGCGTCCAGTCGTTGTTTCAGACGGCGGCGACAGATATTTTGAATCCCAAGTTTCTGAAATGTTTTCCGGCAACGGTTCACTTTTCGCCGGAGTAGATTCACTCGTTTGCTCCGGCGGATTGTCGGTTTGTGCGGGAGTGGTTTCACCTACCGTTGCCGATTTTTCCTTCTCATTTGATGGAATGTTTTGAACAGGTTTTGGGTTTTCTTCGACAACACCGCTTCCCAAAGTTTGGCGAACTTTTTCAAGGATTTTTGCCGCGTCCCGATGATTTACGCCGAACTGACGCTGAATCATTGTTTGTTTTACAACGCCGCGTTTTATTACAAAATCTTCGACATCTTCAAACTGAATTTTCTTTCCGTCTTCTGCGGTAAAGACTTTTGCGGAAAGCGGAATTTGCGGATTATCTTTCGCACTTTCGCCCGAAGATTTTCCGCCCAAAGGAATATCAACCGTTTCGCCGTTCTTCGACGAAAATGTTATCGAATCAAAAGAAATCTTTTTCCCTTCGAGCGAATTATTGCCGACGTAATTTTTGCCCGTTCCTTTTTTGACGTAAGCGAGTGTTACGTGCGGTTTGTAATCGGGAAAAGTATCGGTAACTTTTGCGTTGTCTGAAATCAGTTTGTTCAGGCGATGCAGTTCCGGCGAATCTACGTCAATTTTGACGACATCGTAAGGTTTATCGGCGTTTTCAAAGATCGAAGTTTTGCCCAAAGTTACATCAAACGGTTTTTCGCTTTCTAAAATTTTGCGAACTTCTTCCGAATTTTCCGTTTCAAGTCCGTATTTAACGGTAACGTGCGGCGTTTCCTCGCGCCCGTAACTCGGATCATTTTCGTCGGTGTAAACGTCAGCATCTTTGATCAAAGTTTTTCCGACGCTTAAAACTTCCTTTGATTCATTTTCCGGCAGATTGACCTGTGTTGATGAAAAAGAATGAACGGGTTTCTTATTTGATTGCAAATCGGTTTTCTCGCCCGAATTTTGCTCAATCGCCGTTGTTTCCTGCGTTTCGTTATTTGATAACAAATCGGTTTTTGCCGCTCTGTCCGGTAAACTCACGCCTTGCGCGGTCAAAACTTTCGGCGCGATTTGCGAAACTGACGAAGGATTAGCCGGAGAACTAATTTTAGGTTTTTCGCTAACAGCTTCTACATTTTCCGCAACAGCATTCGCCGTATCTGATACATTCGATTTCTCATCCAGAAGTGCGGACGATTCAGGAACCGCCGTTTCATTCGGTAATTTCTCATTATTTTCTACTATGTTTCGTTTCGGCACGCGGACGATGCCGCCGCCGTCTTTTTGAATCTGGACGTGTTTTTCTTCATCTTTGACGACTTCGCCCGTCGTGCCGTCTTTTGTGGTAACGGTTTTTCCGGTTAATCCGGTATTTTCGGAATCATCGGCATTTTCTTTAACCGTTTCTTTAACCGTTTCCGGTTTATTTAAGATTTCCGCCGCCTGCGCCGCGTCTTCGGGCGTAACCGGAGACTGTTCTTTAGCAGGCGAAATGCTGTCGGCTATTTCGGTTAAAAGACGGTTTGATCTGCCTGATAAAATCGCCGCTTCTTTTTGAAGTTTTGCCGATTCGCGCAAAATTTCTCTTTTTTCGCCGAAGGTTTTAGCTTTTTTGGCGCGTTCGCGTAAATCTTCGATTTCAGTTTCGATCTCGCCGAGCCCGTTCTGCTGGTTTACCCACGACCTGACCGTTCCGGCGGATTCGGGGGGAAACTCGAACTTATTGCCGTCTATTTCTAAAATGTTGTTTTTATAATCTACGCGGTGTCCTTCGTGTCCTTCGTTAAACGATCCGGCAAGATCAAAGAAACCGCCCGTTAAAGCCGCCGTCGGAACCGCCGTCACGAGCGTATCGGCGGCTTGGTCAGGCAAACGCCGCGCAATGTTCAGAACTCTCTGATAAGCCGACGGGTCTTTGTCTTTGATTGCTTCAAGAGCGACGTTGCCCATCGTCGTTTGAAAAAATTCCTGCAAAGATTCTTCCGCGCTTCCCTTGGCAAAAGATTTTCCCTTTTGTTTTAAGAATTCTAAAAAACTGCCGATAAATTCGCGGCGAAGATTGGCATTTTTGATCGCTTTATTAAGACTGGCTCCGATACCGAAGCCTTCGGATAAATTAGTAATTGCGCTAATCGTGCCGTAAAGTTTCGCGTCGGATTCGCTTAAATTTTGGTCTTTTGCTTCCGCATACCCGCTTCCCGCTCCCGTTAAACCGCCGAGAGCGGCAGACGTAAGCGAAAACTCGCCGAGCGCGGTCGAGACGGATGCGTTCGGCGCGATCAGCCCGACGAGCATAAAACCGACACCGGAACCGACCGCCTGCGGCAGTTGTCCGAGCATCAGATTTTTTAAGTATTTATCGCTGCCGAGTTCTTCATCAATGCGCTTGCCGATGTTATAAAACAACCGCTTATCAACGTCATCTCCGGCTTTGGCGAATTTCAGGTTTGCAGCTTCGTTCGGGTTTCGCAAATAAGCTACCGTATAAGCCATTGCGTTTCCCAGATTTCGTAGATTTAAACGGTATTCTTCGGGCATTATCGCCTGTATCGGATCATAGCGTTCAATCAGGGAATCTATAAAATCCGCGCCTTTCAGCGAGTCGGAAACGGCGGTTTTTACAACCGATCTGCCGAAATCAGCGACCGATCTGCCGAAAATTTCCGGTGCGCCCATTTGGTCGGAATAACTTTTCTGCTTGCGGTATTCGGTAAAATCGCCGTATTCATCCTTAATTTTCGTTAGTTCCGCATCCAGCCGCCCGTCTTTATCTTTTAAGGACTGCTCGATCTCGCTGCCGATGTGGAGAATCCCGCCGAGTGGGTTAAATACCGATTTTAATGATGCGCTGACGGCGTTTTTGACGGTTTCGGTATAATCCGGCGATTGCAGTTCTTCGCGCGTCAATCGTTCCGCCGTTTTTTCATTTGCTTCGCGGATATTCTGATTTGCGGCGAAATCGCGCGGTTTTAAGGAATCGCCGAACTCGCCGGTTCCGGCTGAAACTTCGCTTGTTTGATAATCGAGATTTCTCGTTTCCTGATTCTTTTTTGCGCGGTCTAAAACGCTCTGCTTAACATCGCCTTTAAGAAAAGCGCGAACGGCATCCGTTCCGCCGGAGTTGTAAGCATCCAGAACGGAGTCGAATAATTCGTCCGCTTCGTGAACGATCTCCGCCTTTCCGATTTTATCAATTTCCGCCTGCCGCGCCGCCAGATACTCGGGCGAGTTTTTCCAGTAATCATTGCCCGTAACTTCCTTATAAGCCTTTGCCGCTTCCTGCCATTTTTTCGGCAGTTTGCTAAAACCTTTGGCGACCGCTTCTTCGGCGGTTTTCGCCGTTTCAAAACTAGACCGCGAATCGACGAGCGCACGGCTTTGATTTGCGTCAGTCGGTTTTCGCAAATCAAAACTTTGTTCCGGCTGCTGTTCCTGCACATTCTCCGGCATCGGCGGCGGCTGGACTGCCTGCGTATTATCGGCGGTCGGGCGAACGGCGGCTCTTATATTATAATCGGCTAAGTCCTGTTTATATTTTCGGTTTTCTTCGCCGTATTTTGCGTTTGCCTCATCATTCGCCGCTTTATTTTTTAAGCCTTCGTCGGTGTAGAAATCTTTACCGTAACCCACCGAAACATTTTCTTTGCCTGTCGGTTTTGCTTTGGCGAAGAACTCCGCTTTCGACATCGGCGTTTCGTTTTCCGGCGTTGATTTTATGTAATCGAGATATTCCGCGTAATCGGCTTCGGTCGCGTCCGGCAATTCGGTCGGCGGCGCGTCCGGTTGAAGTTTTTCTTGCTTCGGCGGCGCGATAGGATTAACGGGAAATGTCGGCGAAGGCTCAATCAGCGGCTGGTTCTCGCTGATGGATTTATCGAGTTTGGCGATATTTTGACGGATTTGCACGCGCTCGACGCTGGTTTTTGCATTTTCCAGATCGGTTTGAAGTTTTGCCCGAAGTTCGCTTAAATTTCCGCCGACATCGGTTGTCTGCGAGGTACTCGCCGGAACAGCGGCTTGCGCCTGCTGTAATTTCTGATTCGCTTCGACGAGTCTCTGCTGCAAAATCTTCCGCCGTGCCGGAGTCGCCGCCCGTGCAAGTTCGCTTTCGACGTTTTGGATATAAGACGACAAAATATCGGCGGTTTCATTGCCCGATGCCTGAAATTCGGCAGGCGGCAGCGATGGCTGAACGGCGGGTTCTTCCGGCGGCTGTGCGCCGTAGCGTCCGCCGAGACGGTCGTAATCGGTTTGATTGTCCGGCGCGTTTACCGCTCCGTAGCGTTCGGTCAATGCGTCGTAATCCAAATCTCTGGCTAGTCCGAGTTGTTTGGCTTTTTCCGCCCAGCTTTTATTATTTTTTACTCTAAATTCGGGATCGTATTCATTATACGGACCGTCGGGAACATATTTAATATATTGACGCAATGCTTCCGACGCTTCGTAATTCGATTGGGCGTTGCGGATTTGCGAGTAAATTTGAGGATAATCCTTTTTTAGTTCGGCATCGGTAAACCGCGCCATCAAACGCAGATTTTCATCGGTCGGCTCAAAGCTGCCGCCGTTTTGCCGGATAAATTGCTCTTGCGCCGTTCCGCGATCTCCCTGATAACTGAAGATGCCGCGATTAAACGCATTGTTTTTCGGGTCTTTGTGACCTTGAAAAATCGTGTTGCGGTTCCAGCCGTTTTCCCGACCGACATCGCCCAGTATGGACAATCGCGCCGTATTTGAATATCCGAGTTTTTTAAATTCGTCATCCAGCACCGACGCTACGTCCGCGCCTTCGATTGCCGGTTTTTTCGGTTTTTCATTCTCCGGCAATTTTACGCCGTATCTTCCCGCAAGTTTGTCGTAATCTGTATTTTGTCCGTCCATTTTAATTACTGTTTAAAATCTTGGTCATTTCGTCGAAATCGTTCTGGTCAATTAATCCTTCGTCCAGATCGGATTTCATCTGAGTCTGCAATTTCAATTTGTCGAGAACGCCTTTGGCTTTATCCTGCTGCACTTTGTAGTTAAAACTCGTTAAAAACTGCTCGCGTCTCTGCTGGCGATTTTTATCGTTTTGATCCGCCTGAAAATTCTGCTGCGAAGTCTGACGCTCGTTGGCGGCTTTAATTTGCAGTCCGGCTGAAATTAAACTGTTTCTCAAGCTTGCCGCTTTCTCGCTGGTTGTCGCGTATTTGTATTCAACTCCGGTGTCAGGATCGGTTACGGCGTATTCGACAATGGCTTTTGAGCCGTCTTTCGGTAAATTGGACTCATCCCACGATTTTGTTAAAGGATTAAAGAGATAACTTATACCGGCGACGGTTTTTTCTTTCGGATTAGTAAAATCATATTTTCCGACCGATTCCGGCGTTTCGCCGAATTCTGCCAATTGCCGTTTTTGCGCTTCGGTGGCGGTTGCCGGGTCAAAGTATTTATTGTTCCGGTGAAAATCGTTGCGACTTTTTCGACGACGTTCAATTTCTTTATCTTCGAGTTTGGATGCCTCTTTTTGCGCGTTTAATGCGTTGTCCGTTTCTACGTTTTTTCGATTCGTCTCCTGCGTCGCCAGTTGACTTTCAAGCAATGCCGCTTTTTTGATCCGTTCATCGGCTTCGTCGAGTTCTTGGAGTTTTTGATCTTTTTCGCGGTTTTCGTCCCAATCGGGATTGATCGTGCCGCCGATGCCGCGTCCGATTGCGCCCGATGCTCTGCCTGCAAAATCAGTCCAATTTCTCACCATTCCGTAGCGCGGATCGAAATTGGCGGCAAGCCCTTCGACCATTGCGCGAAGTCCGCTTTTGATCGTTCCCGTCTGATGAATTCCGTTGGTTTCGCCGCCCGCGCCCGTTACCGGCATTGTTTTAAGCGCGGTGCGCTTGACTTCGTTTTGCTTGAGAAGTGTCAGGTAATCGCCCGATAATACGCCGGAGTTGACGAGTCCGGCGATTTTATCGGTCGCTCCCGCCTGACTAAGATTCGGCGTTCCCGTGCTAAAACCTTCGCCCGACGGCGCGGGCGCGGCGACATCGCTTTGAAACGTCCGGTTCGGCGGCGGCGCATACTCGGCGACGTTTTTCTGCTCGACGGTCTCCAATTTCACGGGTTGACTCGCGCGGTCAGATATTTCCGCGTTCCCGTAATACTTACTGTTTTGTCTTCTTAAAGCCATTAAAATATAATTGTTTCGTGCATCTTGATTATCTCGCTCATAAAAATCCCGACGGCACGAAAGGCGGAAAAATTTACGGCTACGGCGAAGCCTGCGAGCGTTCGCGCGTCTGCCGTTTGTCGGAAATTTCCGATTTGTCGAGCGTCTGGGAGTCTGATATTTCCGGTTCGCTGATAATCGGTTCGACTGTCGTTAAATCACTCATTAAAAATTCTCTCGTCATCAATACTTTAGTGTCGTCCGGCGCGAATATCTGCGATTCGGTCATCAAAGCCGAAGCCGTGACGGGCAGTGCGGAAATTTCACATTCCGTTATTCTGGAAAACTCGCGCGTTTCGCATAACGCCGTGGTTCGTTTTTGCCGTTTCAAAAATCTGACGGTCAAAGGTGATGCCGTCTTGAACTGGAAAAACGACCGCATTTTCGACGGCGCGTCCGGCTACATCTCGCGCGGCGTGTGGTATCGTCCGCCGAAGATTTTCAAAGTCAGCGAACATCTGACCGTGACCGAAAGCGTCAAAGGATTCGCTTACGTTCACTGCCGCGAATATCCGATTGATTTTCTGCTGAAGATCGGCAACCGTCTCGGTCGTTCGCAGAATTGGTCAAACGCTCAAATTAAAGCCGTCCGCCGGATTCTGCACTATCTTTCAAAGAACTAATTTTCCAATTGCAGAGGTCTCGTTCTCACCGTAAATCTGTAAACCTCATCGCCAAGCAGATAAATAATATCGCCCATCGCTTTTACTTCGAGCGTTTTGCCGCTTTTTTTATTAACGACTCGAAAGTGGAATTCCCGATGAGTGCGGTCGTTGGCAATAAAGATTTTCCATTGATACGCGACACGCTCGCGGTCTTCGTCGTGAACGGCGTTGAGCCAGCCGTTGCCGAGACAATCGGCGGGCGGCAGTCCGGTAAGACGATGGAAGGTTTCATTAATCTCAATGCAATTGCCGCGATTATCTGCGCACCAGTAGGCGATCCCGAAATCGTCAAGCAAGAATTTGATGTTTCTTTCATATTGTTTTAAGACCTTCTCGACATTCTGCCGTCTTTTCTGTTCTTCGACGACGAGTTTTTTTATCTCGCCTATTTCCATCTTCAAACCGGCGGCAACCTTATCCCAATGAAGCCGTTCATCCGCTAATTGTTTTTGCGCCCCCGACACCAGTTTAATGGCTTCGTTGGCGCGTTCGGTCTGCGAATCCGCATAGGTTTTCAAAGTTTTTATGATGGACTCAAAATGCTCTTTGCCCATCTGCGAGACATCTATGCTCGACTTATGCGTAAGCAGAAAGTTTTCCTTGGCTTTTTCTTCCAAAGCCTTGCGGTCAGCCTTCTTCTGCTCGTTCCATTTCTGAACCATATCGAGCAGTTTGACCACCAGCGACGAACCACCGATTAAGAGAATGGTTTTTATAATTTCTTCGACCGTCATTATTTTTCATCGCGCCCCATCCTCATATACGTTGCGATTGCTAATCCGGCGACCAAAATGGTAGTCCAGCCTGCGCCGGAACGGTAATTTGACGCAAGAGCCAGAACACCGAATGCCAGCCAGTTAACCGACTGCCAAAACAGATCGATGCCGCGCCAATAAGGAGATTTTTTATAGATTGCAATTCCGTGAAGAATTGCCGGAAACGCAAAACCGATACCCCAACACAAATCGGGAATCATTCGCGCGTATAAATAAGCGTTCGTGGAAGATGTCGTGTTTAGAAACAGAAACAGATACGCCCAAAGCGCGGAAGCTGCCGGAATATAAAACTCCGACAATTCCGATTTATAGCGAAAAACTATTTTAAGTGCGTGTCTGTTCGGCATTTATCAAGAATTAGCCTAAGACTCCATCTATAATCCGCTTCGGTTTGGTTGGAGAGGATGTCAATTATTCGTTTCCTTCAGCGGCAAAATCTTCGCCCTGACTGATATTTTCCAGCCATTTAACTTGCGCCGCTTCGATTTTTTCGTCGAGCGATAATTCGCGTAAAATGCGCTTTCGTTCCTGATCGTTTTCGATTGTTTTAATAATCTTTTCGATCATATACTGCAATGCTTCCATATTCGGTTTAGCCATAATTTTCCAGTCTCCCGATCATTTGAAATGATGCCGACGATTCGCCGAAGGCGTTTGAGATCGTCAAAATCGCCGTCCGAAGTGCCGACAACGCCGTTTGCAGATATGAAACCTGTTCGACCGAAAGCAGTCCGACGAGTTCGATCACGCGCAAAACGGGCGTGATGATATTCTGCGAAAAATACAAATCGAGCGCGGCAATCTCCGCCTTTGGAATCTTCGTCACGTCGCCGCCGTATTTTTCCGAAACCGCTTTGAGTTCCTTATTAAATTCCAGTCCGAATTTCGACGCTGTTAAAAGATTCGTCTGAATCTTATTTTTCGTATCGAGCGAGATTTTTCCCGTCCGGTATGCTTCCTGCGTCGTCGTCTGCATATCGCCGATTATTCCGGCTAAACGGTACGAATAGTCCGCGCCTTTTTCGATTACCGACTTTTTCGGGCAAGCCGTTAAAATCAAACTGCAAATTATCAGAATTGTTAAAAATAGTGTTTTCATTTTATTCTTTTCCCTTTTCGTCCGATCATTCCGCCCAAAATAGACGGTGCGAATCTGCCTAAACCGATTCCAGACCATTCGCTGAAATTCCAAATTATTGTGCAAATTATTTTCATAATTAAAATTTCACCTGTGTCGCTTTCTGCGCCGCGTCGGACTCGATCAAACTCATCCGCGTTCCCTGTTCGGCATTTGCCGCTTCAAATTTTGCGACGATCTGGAATCGTTTTTGCAGATAACTCCACAAAATAATACCGATGCCGAATAACGCCGAAACGAGAAGCGGCACAAGAGCGTCGGTTAATTGTCCCTGCATCGCCTCGGAAACCCCGTAACTGCCGAGAAGCGTGAAAACCAATGTCAAAAAATGCCGGATCAGCGATCCTAAAACTGCCTTAAAAATCTCGTTATTCATTTGCTTATTCCTCCTAAAATTAATCTGTACGTTTTGAGCGTTTTCTTCGGTGGTGAGTTTCTATCGGAAGGCATAACTGCGGGTAAAAATTGCAGATTGCTGAAGAAATTCTGCGAAAACGCTCAAAACTCTTTTAAGATTTTTCAATTATTGAATTCTTTCGCCTTCAACCCCGCGCCGCGCTCTATCATTCGAGCGTTTTTCGTTCCACATTAATGCTTCTTCCAGATGTGTTATCGCCAAAGAATTTTCGCGGCATCTGAATTGACCGTCATTGAAACTTCGCCATCTGTCCAGCACGATTGCTAAAAGTGCCTGATCCGTGATGCCGTTTGCGCCAACTTCTTTTAGTCCGCCGTTTTGGAATTCCAAAACGACTTCTGCGACGGGAACGATTTCTGCGGCGGCAGCATCATCTATTCCGGTATCTATTCCGGTCGTATAATCGTGATAAACCGCGATTTTATATTTATGGTGAGCGCCATCGTCAGACCTGTAATCGGCGGTTGTAACTTCAACGCATTCGCGGTTGAATTTATTGTTTTTATGGTCGAAAAGCTCCCGACCGATAAAACCCTTCGTGTTTATATTCGTATTTACTTTTGCATCATCTTGATTATTCATATTCGTTTACTCCTTTACTTCGTATTAGTTTGTGCTGATTATTCAGCCTTTTTCGCGGCATAACTGCCGCAAAACTTTTTAAGATTGTTTAATCTAAAATTCTTTCAAAATCCCGACCGAAAGCGGACGGCGGTTCATATATGCGAGCCACGCGTTCCATTGATTTATCCGGTTGCGGACAAGACACGCCGCCGAATACTTCCCGATAACAAATGTGTCGCGGAACGCGCTCGCGCGGTGACAGTTCGCCAGAATTATTTCGTTGCTGACATTGCCGTAATTTTCCGCCTTGTTGTCGCGGTCATTATCGCGCGTATGCGGAAAACCTTTCGCCTGACGATACGCGCGATAGCCGCGATGGAATCCGTATTCGTGCGAATTGTAAACATAAGTATCGGCGCATAAAACCGCCACGCCGTCCGGGTTATACTGCTGAAAATTCTGCTGGTAATAAACTCCCGCGTGAGAAGTTCCCGTGCAGACCATAATAAAATCGGGACGCTTGCCGTCTTCGCGGCAGTTGTAGGTGTAAACCTTGTCGTCGAAAGCGTCCGGCGGATCGGCGTTCGAGCGCACCCAAATATCCGACACGCCTTTGCGCCAGCCTTCAAAGCCGCTTGCGTGTGTTTCAACTCTGTTTATTAATTGTTCGTCTGTATATTTCATTGCCAGTTGATGCGGCGAACTATCGCCGATTTTAAGATCACGTCGTTTGCCAGCGTTCCCGACGCGGCGATACTCAGCGATGTGGGCGTTACTTCGTCCAGTGTGTAATTAAAAACTTTTATGATCGGCGGCAGTCCGCTGATGAGCAGTTCGACCGCCACGATTTTTTCGCTGCCGCCCGCATTGCGCGTAAAACTGACCTTCATTGTCCAGTCAGCCGTTGAGGTGATGTTTCCCGAATCGAAATTTTGCCCGCCGGAAATATCGAAAAAGATTTTTTTATTCGTTGATGCCGAATTGCTGAATTTTCCCGTATAAATGAATTCAAGTGAAGTTCCGTCCGTGCCGAGCGCGGACACCGGATAAAGAGAATAGATATGAAGATAGGTAAACGCTCCGGCGTTATTGCCGACAGTCGTTGCCGTATTTGGCAATAGATTTGCCACCGGCTGGAGCGTCGGAACGGGAAACTCGTTGATTATCTTCGAGCCGCTGTCCGCCGAAAGCAGAACTGTATCCGACGGCATCGCCCGGTACATATTCGAGTTGTAATTCGATACATAATCCTGATTCGATAACGCGCCGCCCGTTCTTGAGATTTTTATATTGTTAAAATCTACAAAGTCGGTAATAACGTATGATGCGCCGCCGAACCGGATTTTGCCGCCGACATTGCCGGGAATAAAATACTGACCCGATACGAGCGCGACGTTCGATTTCCCGCCGACTGCCGCCGCGACGTTTATCACTCCCGAATATTCTAATTCCTGAATATGATTCGCCTGCGAACCCGACCCGACGGCTGTTAAAATATTTTGTCCGAATAGGTTGTTTCTCGAACCGATGACCTCGATTGCGGGATTTCCGCCGCCGCCCGTTCTGACGAGCTTGTTATTAAGAATCGTCGAATTCGAGGTGTTGGCGATGCTCATTCCGCTCTGCGCCGTGCCGATGATCGTGTTGCCTGATACGTCGGACGTTTCCGCGCCTTCTAAAATGATGCCGAGAGTCACCACCCGTGCGGAATCCGCGTCAAGAGTGGCGGGCATATCGCCGCCGATAATCAGATTGTCTTTGATCTGGATATTGCGCGAAGACTTTCCGCCGCCGCGCTGGGAAACGATGCCGTTTGCCGTCGCCACCGAGCCGCGCGCGTCAATGATGTTTCTCGCTACCACGATGTTTTCGAGAATGTCGTTTTGGTGATTCGGCTCCAAGTCAATTACCGCCAGAAACGGAGTCCGCACCTGCATAAAATAACCCGTTCCGGCGGGTACCGAACCGTAAAGAGTGACGGAGTTGTTCGTAGTCGAAGCGATTGTCAGCGTTCCCGCATACACGCCCTCTTTGTAAACAGTCACCGACGCGCCGACCATATTCGGCGTAAATCCGCCCGTCGCGCTCGTCATCACGTTTCCGCCGTCCGCCACGCCGTCGTTTACACGCAAACGTTCCTGACCGAAATTCGTAAAAATATTGTCGGTGATAAAGATGTTTTTTCCCTGAATTACCCCGGCGTTTTGTGCGCCGAGATTTTTAAAAGTGTTGCCCGTAATCCAGCAGTTTTCGGCATAGTTTGAAACTCCCGTGTTTTCAGCGTCGGCAAATCCGCCGACATACGCGCCGAAGCCGTGCGTGCCGTCAAACTCGTTATCGGCGATCACGCCGCGCGTGATATTTCCGAGATTGACAGCCGAAGCCGATGTATCAACCAACTTGTCAGTATCGGAATAAAACCGGATTCCGCGAACTTCGATATTGTAATTTTTATCGTGAAACGGGAAAGCGATTACGCCGGAAGCGTAAGCGATCCGAATCACGCCGTCTTTGTCGGATTCGCGGATATTGGTAATCCCCGCGCCTTCGCCCAGAAGTTTCGTGTTCGACTGCAAAACGAACTGGTAATTAACCGCCGCCGTATTGAGAAACGTTCCTGCGCCGAACTTGATCGTATGCTGCTCCGTAACCACCGACTGCCCGGTGATCGTGCCTTTCAAAACGTGAATGACCGCCGATTTTGCGAGCAGAGCGCGGTCGGTGATATTGTATTTTTCCGTAACCGAATCCGAATCGAATAATTCCGCTGAAATTTCTCTCGGATAATCTTCGTCCGTCCAGACAATATCGCCCGGCGCAAAACCGGAAAATAATTTTTCGCCCGTCGGATTTTCCAGACCGACACCTTCAAAGTAGATTTTTCCCGCGCCGGTCTTGAGAATTCTACCGTTTTTAGTTTCGGCAATCGTCATATTCGCGGGAATTTCAACGGCTGTCGAGACCGTGCATTCGTCGTCAATGACCAGCACGGATTTTGTTCCCGACAACGCGCCGACGGCATCGGCAAATGTGTCGTATTTGGAAACAAGTATTCTGTCTGACGCATTCAACAGCGGCGAGTTTATGCCGACCGCCACCGGATTGCTCGAATCGTCCGGCGCGGAATCGAGCCGAACCGAACCGATCAGATTCTCGCTTGCCCTGACGCTGGCATCGGTCAAGGCGGAGATCAGCGCGGTCGTCTCGGCTTTTGTAAAAGTTTCGGGAATTGCCGGGATAGCCGTTTGGTTATATATCAGCAATGCGCCGAAGGTTGTCGGGGACGGCGACGGCGGAATTTTCAAGGTGGCGAAGGTATCGCGGTTTTTGTTGGAAGAATCAAAAATGACAAAGGTATATTTCGCGTTCGGGTTTGACGAATCGGTTGTCGAATCCAGAACGAACGATGGACACGCCAGATGCGAACCGGAAACCGCACAGTCAATCTGTTTATACCAGCCGCCGAGTCCGGGAACCGAAGCGTTCAGCACTTTCCCGTCGGTCGTCACGGTCTGGCGGTCGAGATAGATGCGAATTTTTGCCGAATCTCCGCCGAACCGCCACGTCGAATTGTTATACCCGCCGACGGTGATTTCGGTCGCCGCCGCACTTATGGCGGCAAACAGTAAAAATATAACTGCAAAGTAAAAATTTTTCATTATCCTTATCCTTTAGACCGCAGACGTTGCGATAATAATCAGCGGGCAGATGTCCGGCGAGTAAATCCAGCACGTTCCCGCGTCGAGTTGTTCGATTCTGATAGGCAGATTATTAACCGGAAAACCGTCGGTGTTTGAAACCGGAGCGGCGGCGGCTGACGTATGCCCGGTTTTGATTCGGATCAAATTACCCGCCCGTTCGACGAAATTGACTTCGCCTAACACCGGCGTTCCGGCGTAGCCGTTCGCTTGCATTATCGCCATCAAGTTTTGCCATCCGGCAGTTAGCGTGATTTCTTTTCCAAAATTATTCATTGTTGTTTATTTTTTTGGCACTGTTTTTGTAAACCAGCCGCTGCCCGCGGCGACCTGTGCGCCCGCGCCGAGAGCCATTCCGATAATCGACGGCAGCACGGAACTGCGCTGTGCGGCGATTTGACTGGCAAGCTGAATTTGGCTTTGGCTTGTGCCGAAGGCGTTACCCATCACGCCCGAATCCACATTGATCTGCGTGTTTATCAGATCGTTTTCCATCGCGTCGGTTTCCCGGCGGTAGTTGTTTGCGTCTTCCTGCGCCTGCGCCGCGGAATCACGCCCGAATTCTTCTTTTCCCGCTTCTTTGGCGAGCGAAACCTGTGTCGGGTCGGCGAAATTGGCGGCAAGCCCCGCAACTCCCGTATCGAGAAGATTCTGCCGCCGCCCGAACTGTTCGGCGCGTTCGGCGACCGCCTGTTTGTTCGACGCGAAATCCGCATCGTCGGCAATCGTTCCCGACTCGATATAGCCGCGCCGTTTTCCGACGCGAGCCTTGCGCGCCTGAAATTCCGGGCTTCCGTCCACGAGACGTTTCTGCGCCGCGCGTCCGGTATCATACTGCTCCTCACTGCGCTGCGTCTGCTGATCCTGTATTTTTTTCTGACCTTTAGCCATTAGTTTTTTGCCTTACATAGAAAATAAAAAAAACCGCATAAAAAGAGTATGAATACTCTTTTTATGCGGTTTTCCCGGTAACCGTGTAACTATTTAGTTTTTAGAAATTTTCGAGACCTGTTTCGTCTTTCCGGTTATGCGACAACCAATCGTTGACGATCATTAAATGGCTGTTTTTGCGCTTTTTCTTTAGTCCGAAACTGACTACGATAAAATCGCCTTCGAGCTTTTCAAAGGCTGATATAGATTCTAAATTAAACGATTTTGTGCGAAAATGCAAAGACTTTTTATTCTTCGCCAGAGATTTAACCGCCGTCCCTGATTTTAAGGTTTCAACGGATGTTATCAGGCGGTGCGTTTTCGTGCAGAAAAGCGGTCGCGCGTCCGTGCGCGAAAGTTTATTGACCTGTTTAACGCGCGTTTTGCGAATCCACTTAATCGTGCTGAAATTGCCGTTTTCATACCCGAACCCGTCCCAGATAAGATCGGTCAATAACACTTCGTCCGCGCGTTTTTCAAAGATCGTGAAATTGTCCGCGCCGCGCACTTTTATCATCATCGAATCGAGAACGCATCTGATGCCGCCGATGCCGCCGCCGTCGCCCGTGCCGCCCGTCGGCGACCCCTGCGTCGAACCGTTCGGGTTTGCCGCCACGGTTTGCGGTCGGTTGTTGTCTTCGACGTGAAACGCCCATTCCGCTTCGGAATCCATCACGGACGCGCCGACGAGATCGTAAAATATACCGCGCGGCTGCGAATCGGCGATTTCCAGTACCGAGTCGTTTGAATCCCACGTCGGCGGATTCGATAAGGTCAGCGTGTTCGCGTCGGTAAAAGCGGTCGTCCCGGTGACGGTCGCGCCCGTCGCCTGATTCGTTAAAATATAGTCTTTCCCGTCGAAAATTCCCGCGCTGAAAATTCCCGCGCCGCTGCTTACCGCGCCGCTTCCCGCAGAGGTTGCGACATCTTCGAGCAATGTGGCGAGCGGTTCGGTCAAACCGATGACTAAATGCGGATCAAAGACATCGGCTAAATTCACCGATGATACAAACGGCAGAAAAGCCTTGATCGGCTGCCACGGTTCGCCCAAAACAGACAGTTCGTCGAGTTCGTTTTCAGATGTCGCCCAATACGACGAAAAACCGTTGGTTTGATTGGTGAAAACCGGAAAAACGCTTGAACCCGTATCTTCGCGCAAAGGATTATTCGTGTCGGTGTATGCTCCGGCGATGGTCGGCGACTGCTCCAGCAGATAATAATTTTCGCCTGCGAATTTTCTGTAAATCCTGACATTGATCGCGCCGTCAAAATTCGTCCACCGCAGGCGGACTGATGCGCTTTTGCTGTCGAGCGCGGCTGCGTCCGGCGCATCGGCGACGGTCAATTCGTTTGAGACGATAAAACCGCCGCTCTGCGTTTCAATTACCACGACGTATGCGGCTCCGGTCGTCGTTGCCGGAGTTCCGGTAATACTCGCCGAGACAGAAAAAGTGCCGCCGCGCACAAAGTCGAGAAAATTCTCGTTGTTATTGTAAATACCGAAAAACAATCTGCCCGGAACTTTCACATAAGGATTGGCGCGAATCGCGTTAAGGCGGACAAAAACCTTTCTGCCGGGAAAAAGCTGGTGCAGCGGAACGAACGTCGTTCCGTCGGGCGCGAAATAGCCGAACGGGTAAGCGACAATGTTGTCCGAGCCGAGCCGCACGGATCCGCCGGATTTCTGCCAATCGGGATCGCTGATATTTGCCGCGTAACCGGTGTGCGCTTCGTCTTTGAGCGCGGCATTGACCGTTTCCGCCGGAGCGTTCAGTTTGTTGGTATGCGTGAGTTTTTGCAGATTAATCCGCGCATTTGCCTGACTGACCGCCGTTGCCGCGTTTCTGTCAATTGTCACTTCGCCGGCAGATGTATAAGCGGTTATTTTCGCGCCGAGCTTTGCGCCGTCCGTTCCCGCTCCTTCAATTATCACCCAACGCCCGACCATCTCCGCCGTAAAAAGCGATTGATCCGGCGAAGTCAGCACACTGCTTCCCGCGCCGATAGCCGCATCGCTGATGCTGATTGACGCCAACGGCGCAAAAACATACACATTAGCGCACTCGTTTTCTTTGTCATCGCCCGACGGTGCGGGTTCAAACCAAGTATTCACAGAATGATTATGGTCTGAATTCCTAACCATCTGATTTAGCAGCGGGATCGTATTAGTGTCGATTGCCGCGGCATTGCTCTGCGTTTCGTCGAGCAGATTTATTTGATTTTGCAGATTAGCCGCGTCCGCCGCCGTGCGAAGCTGCAAGGCGCGGACGGTCGAATCTCGTTGTGCGTCTGAAGTTATCATTTCGACACCATTAGTTTTCCATTTTCGCAGTTTTTACAATCCTTTTTCGTTTTATCGTGCAGACGGCAACCGCAGCCGTTGCAGACGTGAATATTTAAATCTTTCGGGTTTGCGTGTTTATTTTTCATCTTATAACCTCGTCGCTGCATAATTTTCGCCGTCAATATGGCGAACCCGATACGGCGCGTAAACAATCACTCGTTCGCAATAATGGAGTGCCGAAGGCTGTTCCATTATTGCGACCTCATCCGCTATTACAAATGTAAATTCGACAGGTGACTTTAAGGAGATAGAGAATTTCACGAAATTACGTCGAACATACCTTCGACCTTTCGGGAATTCCTCGCAAACCGGTTCTTCCAATTTCTTTTGAATCCATTCAAACATATTCGGCGATACAGCTTTTTTCGCAAATCCCATTTATGCAACCTCAACCCCAAACGTCGCCGAAGTCAGATTATTGCCTTCGGTCATATCCACAATTCCGGCGACTTCGATTTCAAGCGGCTGTGCGCCGACTCCGGCGGTTTCCTGCATCAAAGACGCTGCGTAAGAATGAATAAAATTAAAAAACATTCCTGTCTGCTCGACTTCGATTGTGCCTTTTCTGTTTGCCGCAATCGGGAAAATCCGGTAAGCCAGAAGGCAGTATTTATTCGTCACGGCTGCCGACGCATTCAAAGCCGTTGACTGCGCGAAATCATCAACCGGCGTTCCGATCAAAACTTTTGTCGGCGAAACAATGTCTAAAATTCTGCCGAATAATGCTTTTCCCCCCGCTCCCGCGCCGCGCACTAAAACGTATGAGCCGATAAACTCGTGCGAAAAATTCGACGACGGCGAGACGAGCGCATTACTTCCCGCCGTCATTGAAGCGTCTTTGATAAACGCCGGCAGATTATTGGCGTGTATGCCGAGAAAAATTGTTCTGTCCGTCCGGTCGGCGACGAATTCCGCCCGTATCGCCTGAATGGTTTTATAGCGTGACGGCGCGGGAGAGTTTTGATACTGACCGATGCCGCAGACGTATGAGCCGTTTCCTTCGTCGAACCAGTAAGCGTTTCTGCCGCCGCCGCCGTCCATCGTAATTAAAAGACGGTTTTTAACGGAGACCGCCGACATCGCCGTCCGGTTTTGCGCCCATTCCGCCAGATCGAGCGACGTTGACCATCTGCCTGACGATCTTTCGTAAAAATAACTCTCCGCACCGTGCGAGTAAACCGCGCCTTTCGGCAATGATGAAACGACGACTTTTTCGGAAACCCAATTCCGCATCAGCGCGCGTATTTTATTGGCGAATGTTTTATCTACCGCGCCGCCTTCGGTAATTCTGACGGGTTCGGACGTATAAGCGTAGATCGCGTTTTCCGCCGCGCACCAGTTATGCGGCTTTTTAATTCCTTCGCCGCGCAGCAGAACCGTCAAAGTCGCGGGAGTCGTGCCGCCGTAATCAACATTAATTGCCTGAATCGCGTAAAAACCGTTCTCTCCGGCGATAAATTTATAAGACCCCATTCCGTCGGACAATACATCAACGACCTTTTCCGGCAAGTAAATCGGATAACGCGGATCGTAACTGCCGAAAGCGTTCGGGATTGACGGCAAAAGCGCGGTTCCCGGCGATTCGGACGACGCGCTTGATTCGCGGTCTTTGGATTCGGCGAACGTCGCCACATAATTCCTGTTTTCTAACTGGAAGGCGTGCGAGCAGGTCGGCGGCTCAAAATCGTAAATCCACGCCACTTCTTCAACGAGATCGGAATCCTTGCCGCTTAATACGACCGAGCGGTCAATTCCGGCGGCAAAGGCGATCAGTTCGGCGGAAACCGCGCCGCCCGTCGCCGTAATATTATTTGATAATTTGATGCGCGAAGACGAAACTATTTCCGTTACGGTCGTCGGATTCGGCACGGTAAAGCCGGAAACTGCCGCCACACGCTTGCCGATGTCTCCGGCTGAAAAAGTTCCCGCCGCCGCGTCGAAATAATTGTCCGAATAAATCGTTAAATTATCCGCCGTGCGCTGGACATCTTCTTCGGCGTATTCGCTTTGAGTGAACGGATTTGCTATCGGATTTCTAAAATGCAGACCGATTCCGCCGAGTTCGGCTTCGGTTTCAAAAAAGATGTGATGAGTCTGCCCGACCGACGGCAAAGGCACGACCGCATACGGCAAACGCCCGTCTAATGTAATAACCGCCGATGTGTCTGATGAACGCGATTTGTCGCCCGTATATTTATTAAAACGGGCATATTTGACGCTTCGCGTGCCGTTAATTCCGGTCGCCCCGTAAAGACCGTTCGGAACCGTGCCGACCGAAACCGCTTCGGGTTTGGGCATCCCGACAGCATACGGACCGCTTAACGGATCGGAATAACTGCCGTTAAATTTTAATAGAATCCTTAAAACATTCGTGGCGACCGCACCCGGAATGTTCACACCTTCGACCGAAACCTGACCGTTCCCGCAGTACATCAAAGCGTCGGCGATGATTGCGTACAGCGAACCGGCGGCAGTGTTCCCCCCGACATCATCGAGTCCGCCGTAGGTATCTTTTAACTGCACCATCAAACGCGAGCCGCTGCCGTTTGCCGTCAACCCCTTGAACGGACGCGACTGCTTCGCGCCGTCGGGAATCAAGTTTTGCGAGCCTTTCGCAAAATCCGTCAGATCGCCGCGCAGATCAGCCGCCGCGTCCGTGCCGGAATATCCGAAAATCCATTTAGCTAATTCCTGCGTGTTCATTAAAAGTATTTAATCGCCAAATAGTTAATCAATAAATGCAATGTATTATCAGCGATAATCATCAGCCAAACAGCCATAAACGGCGGAGTTTTTGACGGATAACCTGTTGCTTTAGAATCTTCCCAAGTTGAAACATATTTTCTTTCAGGCAATTCTAATTCATCCAGCAAATGTGGTTCGGTATTTATATGATGCGAGCAATAATTTGTATTACTCCACGTTTCCGAATGACATCTAACAGGCTTTGGCATCACGTTTTCGAAAACATAGCTGCATTGGCGAATTCTTATCCAAAAAGGACAAATCCATTGCTTTGCATAAACGACATATTTCGCCAGACGAAAACGATCAATTAAAAAATGCGTTCCGATAATTACAAAAAGTGCCCCCCAAGACGCACCGATGATGTAAAAACCGATTCCGTAAGTCAGGCAATGAGCTATACACGCGACGGATTGCGACGTTTTACTGTTCGCCATCCAATCGCTTTGGAAAATATAGTCTCCGAATAAATGCGCTATTAATTGTTCCATTTACTGTTTTTCTCTCAAACCAAGACATCGCGTTAAGCAGTTGTGGATTTCGCTGTAAAGTTTGTTATACATCCTTGTGTCCACGTCTTTTAACACAGGGTCGGGATTGCCTAATTTTCCTGTGATTCGGTTCATTAACTTTTCTGTGATTTCTGTCGCTTTATTATCTGGAAATTGCATAATTACCTCAAAACTTCCGATATATCCTTTCTGCCGAGTTTTCTCGAAATCGTCTTCGCGTCCTTGTGTTCGCCGCCGCTGGTCGCCGAAACGATTTCTTTTCTCATTTCGGAAAGTTTCGCCAGATCGTCGGGCAGTTTGGCGACGGCGTTTCTGAACCCGCATTTATTACAGCGAATCATCGAGAGCGTCTGTCCTTTGTCCGGCGAAAAGAAATCGAATTCGCGGTATGCGATTTGTTCGATGTTGCCGTTTTCGCGCGTCCATCCGGAATGTTCGCACCAGTCGTTTTCGTCACGTTCGACCGCGCCGATATAGCTTTTGTAGAGAGTTTTGCGGCGTTCGTCGAACGAAAGTTTTAACGCCGCTCTGAAATGACCTGTTGACGCGAACGTCTGCGCTAATTCGTCCTGATATTTATTTATCTGGAGCAAAACAGCATCTTTTTCGCCGCCGTCCGCTTTTTGGTATTGAGCAAGCAATCCTTTGAGAATTTCAAGATTTGAATCAATCAACGCCTGATTTCTTAAAACCGCCGGATTCTTCGGCAGACCGAATTGACCGCGCAAAATCTTTTGTTCGGCTTCGTTTTTCTCTAAAAGTTCCGGCGTAATGTCGGGAACTAAGATCGGCTTGTCGTCTTTTTTTTCCGCCATAAAACTTATAATACACAATTTTGTAGCTTAAAAGAAAATATTTGTCGCTTTTAATTAACGCTTTGGCGGAATGTTTAAACCGCGGTTCTGCGAATTAAACTGCCGCCGCGCGAGATCAGCGAGTTCGAGCGCGAGTTCGGGCAAAACGGTGTACGGAATATCGGTCAATTCCTTCGGCAGAACGACCGAACGAATGATGATTTCACCGTTTAATGATGTCAGGGGATTTGCCGGAGAAACCGCTGCCGGATCGCGGAACTGAATCGTCGTTCCCGATAGATGCGCGAGCGTAAAGAACTTATCCTGAATGCCGGGAAATTTCAGACGGTCGCGCGACGCGATGAATTTTATCCCGTATTTTTTATCGGTCGAGCCGGTAAATTCCAGATCGCCCTCTTCGAGCATATCGAGCCGAAAGCCGTAAGTTTCTATCGCCGCCGACAAATCGAGTTCGCCGTCCGTAACGGTCAAAGGTTCGCTTTTAACGACGAAGTTCTGCCGCTTGTTTCGGTCTTTAGCCGTTTTTAACTGCCAGACGGCAATCGCCGACGGCACAAGTGCGGCGAGCGAATCTTCGCTGACAATAACAGATTCGGGCAGTTCGGTTAAATGCTCCCGCGCCTGTAAGACTAATTCTTCGATATTTATCATTATATTTTTAATTTAAAACACAAAAACGCCGTCGGATTCCGTAAAAGAATCTAACCGCGTTTGCCGTTTTTGATTATAGATTATTTATTTGTTTTGGGCAAGAAATTTCGCTTAAATTCTTCCATTTGGTGTATTCTGCCGTCTGCCGTGCTGTTGGTTGAGTTTCCGCTTTTGGCGGTTTCATTCATTCTATCTAAATACGCTTCCATCTCTTTTTTATCATCCCATTTAATAAAAAGTCTTTGTTGACGGCTAACAGTAATAACTGGTATTCCGTGAAGCATATTGAACGATGGCGTTATTCCAACTTGGCGAAGACGCGATGCTTTCGGGTTCTCGTTTGCCCATTCGATTTCTTTGTTGTGCAATATCTCTCTTATTGCACCATAAAAAGACGGTGTAACGGTCAATGCCACGAACGGCACGGGTTGGACGTTTCGCATCATCTCGGCAAGCATATCAAAAGTTAAAGGTGGTTCGTTCTCGTTAATTACACCTTGCGTCATTGGTTGATTAAAATATCCATCATTCCGATATTCTACCACAAATCACTTCACACTTAAAGTTTCCCCGACAATGATTTCCACTAAAGCAAAAGAACAAATGGCGAAACAGTTTCCTGAATGGTTCGCAAAAATAGAATACGGCGAACATTTGACCAAGTTTTTAATCGCCAATAAGCAAGCCATTTTCGCAAAAGAAAAAGACCTGAAATAAATCCAAGTCTTTCCCATTATCCAACCACATCGGCAAACGCGGCTAGAAAATCAATCTTGTAAAAAAGCCGGAATCACTCAAAATATATGCGTGTTGAGCGCGTCCGGCTTTAGGCTGAACTTATCGGATTAAACCGAAATTAAAGAGTTTCGTTTATTGAATTCGTCACTTCGTTGACAACCTGCCGTTGCCGTTCGAGTTCGACCGCTGAAGGACGATTTGGGGGCGGAATGTGCCTGTCTCGCATTTCGACTTCGCCGTCACCTGTCACGACCGCCTTTGCGCCGGGATCGCGCTGCAAAACCGTTGGGTCGGGCGTGGACGCTTTTTCCTTTAATTCGTCAATCAGTTCGACCGTTTTGTTCTGCACCGCATCGAGTTCCTCGATCTTTTTGGTCGCATCGGTTGCCGCGTCTTTCGGCGGATTGCCTTCGTCGGTCGTCGCCGGAGCGGTCGGGTCGCCGTTCGGCTTGTCTTCGTCGGGCGTTTTCAGACTTTGCGACATTTGATTTCCGCTGGCATCCGCCGTTGCCGGTTCGGTTTCGGCTGCTGCGGAATTATCCGAATCGCCTTTTTCATTCACCGACTCTTTCGGCGCGCCCTGCGCTTTTAAGACTTCGGCGATGATTTTGTCTTTATTCATCGTCGGATCAACCTCGTTCGCTTTGGCAATGTCGGTCAAAGACGGTTCGCCTTCGCGTCCGGCAATGGTGAATCCTTCGAGTTCTTCTTTGGTGTATGTTTTTGAATTTTTCATTGTGTTATTTACTCCTACTGCGTGATTTGCCGCGCTTAAATTTACAGACAGAATAATTGTCAAAATTAAAATTGCGGCGATTGTTCCAAGACTTTTCATTATGTGTCTCCTATGTTGCCAATCGCTGAAGCTGTTCAGGATCGGGAATGTTTAAAGATTTACCGACGATCATCTGTTCGGCGGTCAGCCAGACGTTTGACCATTGGCGGCGATGATCGGCGTCCGCGCCGACCGGAATTAGCGTCGAGATCGAATGCGCCAGAACCGCGTTCTGACAGCTTCCCGGCGTAAAGAGCGACGGCACAACGGAAGACTCGCCTTCCACGTTTGCCGACAGTCCGTCGAAATTCAGTATCGGCAGATAAATCAATGCAAGCGCGTCTTTTTTGGCGATTTCTATTTTGCCGTTTTCTACCCAATACAATAATTTCGCGGAATCCGTAACGAGATGCGGGAACTTTTCGAGTTTTCTCCGCGTTCTCTGCAAATGATCGAACGACTGCGCGAGCCGTCCGTTTTCTTCGACAACTTTTTGGACGTTTTCAACCTTTTCGTAAAACTGAATTCTGATTCCGCCGTGAACGCCTTCATACGCGGGAATCCGTTTTCCGGCTTCAACTTCCACCGGCGGCACGGCATCCGGGAAAAACGTATTTCGATAGGGGTGATCTTCGACCGACGCGATTAACAGGCAGACTTCCCTGTCCGACTGAATTATCTGCTTCGTCAGCAAATCTTTCGTGTAAAGCGAACCCGAAGCGATTTGGTCGCCTTCGGTCGAGTTCGGATGAGCAATGCCCAAAAACTTCACCAGACGGCGAAAGATAAAATCAAAATCTGCTCTTTTTACGGGTAGTGTCGGCATTATTCAGAAACAAATTTTGCCAAACTTGTAACTATTCCTTTGAATAAATAATCTTTGGCTTTTTGCTCGTCGGGCAATTCTTCATAGGGAACGTAGCACGGATGAGTTTTTTCTTTTTCATCTTTCACTTCGCCGTATTTCCACCCGTTCGCTTCTTTTTCAGCTAACCAAGAATCGTGGCTTGCTGATGCCGTAGCATCGGGATTCAATAAATTAAATTCAACGCCTTTTATCGCTGATTCTCTTTGCCATTCGGGAGCCTCTGCCCAATGTTTTTGACTATCGTCGCCGATAGTTTCGCAGTATGTTTTATTTGCTTCGTGGCAAATTATTGCAATATCTTCATTTTTCATAATTTTTACCAAATAACTCCGTTGATTCCGAGATCAAAAGTTTCTCCGAGTTCGTCTTCGATTTCGTACGGACGAACCTGGCGCACGCTGCCCGAATCCGGCGGAGCGTGCAGATAGACGCGCCAGATATGTTCGACGCGCCGCGCGTTTTGCTGCATAAGTGCCGTTTGCGATTGAACGAAAGCGAAATATTCTTTTCCGCCTGTCTCCGGCAGCAGCAGTTGATTTAAGAAATACCCGGCAAGGCGGTAAACCGCTACCAAATCCATATCCGACGGAAGGTTTGAATCGTCGTCCATCGCCGCAATATCAGACCAGCTCGACTTGAGCCAGATTTGAACGCTCAAAGGTTCAGGCGGCGCGAAGCTTAAATAATATTTCAACGATCTTCCCGTTCCGGTTAAATGAATAACGCGCCGTCCGGCGTTTTTCGATGACGCGACATCGGCAAAGCTCGTCACCTGACTTAAAAGCTCGTATGTGTTCAAATTATTCGAACTTTTATAAAGAATAATTTTTTTATCCGTCGTAAACGGCGTATGGATGTCAATTTCGCCCGTTTCCAGTCCCGCACCGAGCGTTGTCTCATAGACAAAGGAACTGTTCAATTTCCCGGAATTGGCAACTTCCATCTGCATCTCGCGCAAAATATTCAAACACGCCAGCACGCCGGTATGCTGGTCGAGCTTGTTTTTGACGAGCGAGCCGCCCGCTAAATCAAACGCATTATTGATGATCTCGGAAACTGTCATTTTATTTTTTGGCGGTTTTCGCCGCCGTTTTCGTTTCGGGTTTTTCCTCTGCTTTTTCTTCCTCTGCTTTGCCGAATTCCTTTCTAAATTCCGCCAGCATCGTTTCGCGCTGCTGGGCGAGCATCGCCGACACTTCGTCTAATGTCAAAGTGTTTTGCGGCGTAGCCTGCGCGGTTTCGCTGCGGAGTTCCTTGATAACGTCTTTCATCGCGTCGGCGAATCCGCCCGTCATCTGTTTGCCGAGTTCGGCGTTGCGGTCTTCGCTCGCTTTGAGTTGTTTGAGATCGGCTTCGGTTTCGTCCAGATGAGCAAGGCAGTAAAGATCAACCGCCGGAAGTGCGCCCGTGTGCGTCAAATCCTGCATATCGTAACTGTTTTTTTCGCGGTCTTTGATCTGCTTGTGCGTCGTGTCGAGAATTTCCCTCGCCTGCTTCCACGCCGACTGTGCGCCGGTCAGAATTTCGCCGTAAAGTCTTCGCCCTTGCAGGAAATCGTCTTCGGGCATTTCGATTCCTTCGAGCCTTCGCAAAGATTTGGTCTGGATAAATTCGATTACTTCGTCGAGAAACGGACCGGTAAACGGCACTCCGGCTTTGAAGCGGCGCGATTTCGCAAACAATGATTTGTCGCTGACCGGCAGAAGAATGTTAAACAATTTCATTGCCGCGCCGACTCCGACATCCTGCGTAAATGCCCGGTAACCGAGCAGTGAAGACAGTTCGAAAAATCCCTGTTCGCCGAAAAAACGGACGGCGTTTGCCATACATTCTCTGGCGGATCGAAACTGCCGTTTTTCCTCGACGCGCTCCGGCACGTTCGACGGGTTGAAATTGCCTTTCGGTATTTCGTCGGTAAACTCCAGCGGTTTTTCAAACGGGATCAGCGGACTGCCGCCCAGAATCGGCATAATCGTAAACGCGGGATAAAACGATTTGTTGATTTTGTTTTGTCCGGCGAACGGTCCGTCCGTGTATTTCGGGTTAAAGTCGCCGATGTAGCGGTTTCCGTCCTGCGACTGAAAAGCCACCGGCAGCAGGAACGATACGCCGTAACGCGGAAATCTTTCGTCCGGTTCGGGTTCGGCGTTCTGCCGCAGTATCTCGGAAAGTTCGCTCTGGTTAACGCTCCCGTCCGAATCGTCGCCGTAGGACGGCACGAAATTTTGTCTGTCTTCTGCTTTTGGTAAATTCGGTATCATAATTTTTGTTATATCGAAATAATTTTATTTGACGGCATCGCGTCGGCGAACGCATCGTCGAAATACGCGTCGGCAGCGGCTTCGGCTTTGCCTTTTTGCTCTTGGCGAAGCTGCTCGTTCATCTCCGGCACGTTTATCATTTTCTGACGGGCGAGTTCATTTTTCTTTTTCTGAATCCACAACTTTTGTCTGAGAAATTCAATCGTGTTGTGTTCGTTCGGCTCTCTGTATTCATAATTTTCGTCGTCAATTTCACGCGCGATGCGTTTGACGAAAACGGAATAAAGACCGTGCCTCGGAAAATCGCCAACGGTATCAATCAGCATTTCGCAGTTGGCTTCCGGCACGTAAACTATCTGAAAGCGCGCGCCGTCCCAGTCGTGCGGCGTGCCGAAAGTTTGCGGCGGCATCCATTTCAAAATGATAAACGCCTGAATTCCCGTTTCGTTATAGATTCTCAGTCCGGGAAAATATCTCCAGTTCGGCGGCAGAAGTCTGACGATTTCGCGCTCGCCGGCTGTTTTCGGCAAGGCGAAATAATCAAGCGGCGACTCGGACGCTTCGAGATAATCGGAAATGTCGGGCAGTTTGCCGAACGCTGTCCAGTTCGCCGATTTGAACGCTTCGAAGCGCAGTTCTTCCTGCGTTTTAAGCCAGACAAGCGCGCGCGCGTAAACTTCCGGCGTAACCGCGTAGTGATTGTGTTCGATGATCGCCGGAATCCGGTCGTCGTCGAAAGCAAGCCGCATTTTTCCGCGCTCGAACTGTTTGTGTTCCTGTCCCCAGACGATCTTGTAAAGCGGTTTGCCGCTCATCTCGCCGTAACCGCCGGGAATCGTGCCGAATTCCGCATCAATTAGTTTCTGCAAAGGCGCGACATCAACCGGCGCGCGGCGGTTGCCCCACGTCTCCGGCTTTTTCGGATCAAGAATTGGAAAATTCGGCTTTATCATTTATACAATTGCGCTCTTACCGCACAATCTTTCGATTCCAAAAGTTTTCTCAGAGCGACCGATCTTTCGGGATTGCTCGGCAAAACTTCAACTATTTTATGCGCCAATTCGCAAAACGGCTTGGAAACTTCTTGCAGGTGTTCCGGCAAGTGTTTGTATTCAAAAAACTGCAATAGATAATCGTGCATAATATTTATTAAATTGGTAGCGCGGACAGGATTCGAACCCGTGATCTTCTGGTAATGAGCCAGACGAGATAGACCGCTTCTCCACCGCGCGTTAAAAAAAATTATTGACCGTACACGACGACGATATAAGTATTCGTGTTGGTCAGTCCGGTAATGTCCGCTTGCGACGAATCGGTCGCCAGCGGAATAATTGCCGCGCCGGGAACTGCGAGTCCGGTCGCCAGATCAACGACGTAACCGCCGAGAACGCGGGAAAATCCGGTCGGTAATTGATTGTTCGCGGCACTCGCCACGCCTTTATAGATTTCGCAGCGCATCTCGTTGCCGAGCTTGAAATGCGTCATATCGCCGCCTCGCGAAAAATCATAAGCGGAATTTATGTCGCCGGTCGCCGGAATTTTAATGATTGCTGATAAATTTGCCATTGTTTTAGTGTCCTGACTTGTTAAAATTTAATGCGGAGTGAGCAGTAAATAATCTCTGCTCACTCCATTTTCAAGCAAATTGCTTAGTTGCCGAGCGCGAGTCCCGCAACCGACAGATTGTAGATATAGCCGCCGATCTCGTTCGGGTTTTCCGTGCCGAGGTTTCCGATTCCTTTAAAGTGAATCTGGAAAGCGTCATATCCCATTCCGTCGCCGGGTTTTTCGCGGACATAGCCGCCGTCGGCTTTTTTGTATGCGCCGAACTCCATTAGTTCGAAACGGTCAATCGGTGCGGTGTTGACATAGTGGAATTCGTCACGCGGAACGTATGAATCCCAAGCAACCTTTTTGCCCAGCACGCGCATATCGTCTTCTTCGTAACCGATGTCGGCGGAGCCGCGCGCATTGTTGTTATACTGCGCGGCAAGCAAAGTGGATTCCCAAGCATCGGTTTGCGCCGAAGCGTAGAATTTTCCTTTAACTTTCATTCCGTCGTTTGTGTAGCGCAGACTCGACACAAGTCGGCGCACAAACAGATAGGACATCGCCGCGCCCGCCGCATTGATCGCCACGCCGCTTAACTGATACTCGGTCGTGCGGTCGGCGACTGATTGGAAGCTGCCCGACGTGCCGTATAAGTATTTGAGTCCTGCCCAGCCGTTATTGAAACCGCCTTCGGGATAGATGCGGTCGCCGTCAACCACGCCAGCCGGAATTGCGGTCAATGCCGCGCCGTTGGTGTCGCGGATGCGGTATTTCAGCGCATCGCCGACGTTGTTTTTAACCTTGAACGATTTGCCCGTGCGGTTGACCGTATCGACGACAACGTAGCAGCGGAGCGTTCCGGCGTTATCTCTGATCTCCAGAAACATTCCGGCTTTAATAAGCTGCGTGCCGAACAAATTGCCCGAATTTTCACAGGTGATCGTGTTGGTTCCGGTGTTGGTCGCCGAAATTCTGGCAACTTCGTTTTCGCGCGCCTGCCAGATTTGGCGTGAGCGTTCTTCGGCGTATGCTTTGTAAATATCCTTCATCTCGGATTTTACCCAGTCAACGCCTTTCGCCGGTGCTTCTTTTAAGGCAGATTTGTTGTTCTGCACGTCAACGTCGCCGTCCCATTCGATGGTCGCGTCGTTCTGAATCGCGGTTACGTTCATCAGCGCGTATTTTGAATTGCTCGCTTTGGCGAACTGTTCGCCGGGATTTACGCCGAACGCTTTTGAGCGGATGTAGTTCGGAGCCTGCGTCTTACGCAGATAATTCACACCTTTGGACGAGATCAGTTTGGAATCGCCGCGTTCGATCTCTTTGTAAACCGGCGAAATGAAGCGTTCGGTGAAATCTTCGACGCTTTTGTTGGCGTAGAGATTATCTAAAGTGTTGTTAATATTCGCTACTGTTAAACTCATTGTTTTGTCTCCTTAGTCAATTTTTTGGTGTTTTTATTTGAAAAAAGAGAGCAGATTTTTTACCAGTCTTCGCCCCACACATCGGTTTTCGATTGCTCGCGTTTTCCGGGCTGGATTGAAGATTTCGGATTTATCGCTCCCGAAACGGCAGCGCGTGATTTGTTGTCGGTTTTGCCCGACGGTTTAGGTAGTGTCTGTGCTTTGCCTGCGGGTTTGAGCGCGTCGGAAATCATTTTTATAAATTCCTCCGTTTTCGCTTTCACCACTTTGTCATAGGCGCGTTTGGTCTGTTTGCCGAACGTCGTGTCCGCGTATTCAGTTCCGAACGCGGTTTTCGTCATAAAAAGTTCAGCCATTGCCTGACCGGGCAGAAACGGTATATCGCCGTTCTCCGCTTTCGCAGCCTGCAATGTTTCTAGTTCCTGACGGTTGATTTCGCCGAAAACAAAATTTTCAGCGACTTTAGCGAGTTTGTCGTAGCCTAATTCTTTGAGAACCGGCACGGCAACATCGTTGAACCGTTCGGAGTTGTAACTTGCCAAATCCTTTCCGGCGGCTTGACTGGCGCGCCACAGATCATCACCCTTACTTAAATCATACGTCTGCGCGTCTGCGGTCTGATCCTGTTGTTTGGGCGGATTTTTAAGCAATTCGTTTTCCCGGCGAAGTCTTTCGGTTTCGGTTTCTTCCGCCGGCGGAAGATATGACAACTCGCGGTCGAGATAGTTTTCAAAGTCTTCGGAGTCTTCGTTGGCTTTTGCGCTGATGTATTGAAAAACTTTATCAATCGTCTCCGGCGAAAATGACTTCTCCAGACCGTAATCGTCTTTCATCACATTGTTGACGGCATAAACGCGGTTCTCCGGCATTTCCAGATTGTGATCGAAAATTGCCTTTTGAATTTTCGCGCCGTGCGGCACTTTTTGAAGTTCTTCGACGAGTTGATCCACTTTTTGCGGATTCATCACCTTGTCAAAGACTTCCGCCATATCCTGCACCGATTCGACACCGCCGTATTTCTCGAAAGTTTTATCGAGTTCGGTCTGTCTGGTTTCAAGTTCGGTGTTTTTCGCCTGAAGTTCTTCACGTTCGGCTTCGAGTTGTTTGAATTTGCTTACGCGCGAAGGTTTTTCGTCCGGTTCGCTTTTCGGCTCGTCGGATTTGTTCTTCTCGCTTTTATCCTGTTCAGCGTCCGTTTCGGTTTCGGTTTCCGCGTCATCTTCCGCCGGATTATCGTCGGCAGCGTCTTCGGCATCTACTTCGTCGTCGTTCGCTTCGGGTTCGTTTTGGGCGGCGGCGGCTTCGGCGGCTTCGTCAAAAAGCGCGTCAAAGCTGTCGCTGCCGGAATCAGACTGCGGTTCAGCGATTTGTATATCGTCCGGCTGAATGTCGGACTGCGCCGGAACTTCGATTACGTCGGCGGCATTTGTATCTTCTAAACCCATATTTGTTGAAGGTTCATCGTTTTTGAAATACGTCGGCAAGTGATAAAAGAAACGAGAAACGAAAAAACTATTTATCTGCCGGAAATTGTTTGGTAGAAAAATGAAAAAACCGCACCCGAAAAGTTACTTAAAACTTTTCCAAGTGCGGTTTTCCTGATCTACCGAGAAACTATTTAATTTTTGCTTTGACGGTTTCGAGTTCGGCGGCGAGATTATTGACCATCACCGCTAACTGACCGATCGCTTTTGATAATAACAAATTTGTGCCGAGAATGTCGCGCATCGCATCGCGCTCGGCGTTTGATGTTCTATCGAGACGGTTAAAAGATTCGTTGAGCGTGCGCGTTACGTCCCAACCGTCAACATTTCTGCATTGTAGCAGTTCTTTGACGGTTTCATCAACTGATTTTTTATAATTTGCGCCTTGTTTGGACATTTATACTGATTTTCAATAAATAAATTAACCGCGCATCGTTTCCAATGCGTCGCCGTGAATCAGCTTGAATTGTTCGCCGTTTTCAATCATAAAACCTACTCAGTCAACATCGGTTGATTCGCCATATCCTGAGATTCGGCGACTTTGTTCGGCGCGTTGTCCGCCACGCCCTGCGCGGCTTGCGCCTGCGCCATTGCTCCGGCGAGTGCCGCGCGGTGCATCGTAATCATTAACTCAATCGCGTAAGTCAGTACAACGTCCTGATCTTTTGCGCCGATCTGTCCGTTGAGTTCGTCCGTCCAGTAGCCGATCATCGAAAGATGGTCGTCGGTGTCTCTGATTTTCGTGCGCGGATCCTGCTGAATCGATGAAATGATCTCCGGTCGCAGAGATTCGACGGGAAAACCGCTTGCGTCTTCGATAACGGTCAAAGCGTCCTGCGGAGCGAACATAGCAAGTTCTTCTTTGATAACGTCAAAGCGGCGCGCGGCGATGCGTTTCGATGCCGAGAAATTCCCGATGTCGTAGTCAATGCCGAGAACCTGTTTGATAACATAATTGCGGATTTCCAGCGGCATCTGATTCGGTTCCATAAATAACCCGAAATTCATCGCGGCAATAAACTTCTGCTCCATTTCAAGCTGCGTTTTCGGAATGTCCGTTCCCTGCACGATTTTGATTAACATTTCGTTGTCGATGTCCGTTTCGCGCAAAATGCGAATATCGTCGGCTTTGAATTCCTCGTTAAATGTTCCCTTAAATAAAATGAACGCTTCGTCGGGCGCGTATTTCTGGACGAGTTTTATCCAGCAGTAAGCCAGTTCGACGATGGCGAACGCCTTTGCCTGCTGCGTCGGTGTCATCAAGCCGAGCGATTGATTTAATGCCATTTCGCGTCCGCCCAAAGTTTCGGTCGATGTGCCGACGTTCCCGACGGTTTCGTTAAAAATACCGCTCGTTTCCTTGGCGATGTCGATAATCATCTGTACAAAATTATAAACGGCGGCGGACATATCGGCAGGCTGCAAATAACCGATGTTTTTGCGGTAATCTTCGTCAACCGTTTCGGGATCGGCGTTGTTCGTGTAGATCACCTGACCGGCGAAGTTTTTCTCAAAACTCGACGAGTTGCCGAATTTGAGCGAATTGACGATCAATTTCGGATTGCCGAATCTGCCGCAAAATGCGTTGATCATCGACAGCAGCCGCGTGACGGAATCCTGCGACGCGAGTAAGTTTTCTTCGCCCTGCGGAAAAAGCGACTGCGCGTCTATTTTCCACGGAAAACCCACCCAGCCTTCGCAAAAATCCTGCGTGCCGATCGGAATGACTTCGTCATCGACGGTAATCACCAGCAAACCGTCGAACGCGCCGAACTGACGAACGCACGCTTTTTCGATCGATTCGCCTTTTTTGATGGAAAAGCCTTCGCATTTGTAATCGGACGGTGATTTCCAGCCAAAACACGCCTGCGGAGTTATCCACCAGAAATTTACTTCGACTTCTTCATCGAGATAATAGCCGGACGAGCGCGTCACGTTCGAGCCGGAAATATCCGAGCCTTGCCCAAGGTCGTCATACCAGCGCGCGCCGTCAGACCAGCGGGAAAAGTTGCTGTTAAGAATTTTCTCTTTGAGATGCGGCGCGATTTTAAGTAACTGGTAAAGCGGAACAATCGGATGAAAATTAAACCAATGCGCTTTTTTGTAATCAAAACCGTGCGTGTTTTTCGTGTCAAGGCGAAGCAGAAGCGGCGAGACGATTTTCATTTCCATCTTGCCCGTTTCTTTTTTGACGAATTCGCCGGTGATCGAATTTATCAGTTCGATTTTCGCAACGCTTGTTAAATGAAGCTGTCCGCCGCAGTCCGGGCAGTTCGGCAGTTCGCGCTCGTACATTTCCGCGCGTTCGTTGTCGCGTTCGGGATCGGGCGCGTCCTGCATCTCCAAAAGTTCTTCTTCGTGCGCGTCCGCCGGATCATCTACCGCAATATCTTCCGGTCCGAATTCATTGCCGCACGTCGAACAGACATAATCTGTCGTGCCGGTTTTTAATTTCTTCTGCTCGGTGACGGGAATATCAACCTTCAGACCGCCCGCGTTCGCATAGTTGTTATAAACAAAACAAAACCGCATCAACTGGCATAATTCGCTGATCACGGCTTCGGTGCGGTTTGTCCACAGATTTGAATCGAAGAATTTGAAAATTGAATTGCAGATTTCGGCAGCCGCTTCTTTTTCCGGCGTTTTTATCACGGGTTCGACCGTGATGCGGATTCTCGTCGAAACGCTCGTCGCCGTTTTCGATCTGATCGCTCTTTCGATAACGGGATAGGTGACAAGCGATTTCCCGAAAATTGACTGCCACAGAGATTTGGCGCGCGTCTGATGGAAATAGCCGAAATTGTCGCCGCGCTTTCTCATCGTCATCGTCACGCCTTCGGCGATGCGCGTGCGGTTGTTCGCGTCGTAATCTTCCGCCCAGCCGCTCGTGCGCTGGCGGATCATATCTTCGAATTCTATATCGACTCGCTGGTCTATTTCCTTTTCATAATTGTCCATTAAATTTGTTCTTCATTTTTCTCTTGAAGTTTTAGCTGCTGCTCTTTGATCGCCCGAAGCTGTCCGAGCGGATCGTCGGGAAAACCGTCAATGGCTGCGCCGGTATATTCGCCGTCGGCAATTTTCCGGCTGAGTATTTCGAGTTTGTCGGCATCGTTCCAGACGTTTGGAAGATCGTCGGCGGCTGATTCCGGTTTCAGTTTAACTGAAATTTCGGAAAAATCAACACTTAAAGAGTCAACTTGTTTCTTTAACGGGACAAACTCGGCAAAAAATTTTGCGGTCAAATCTTTTCTCTGCTCGAATATCTCGGTGCGGATCGTTTTCAATGTCTCGATGTTGCGGCGGACAACGAACTTACACAACAGATAAAACGGGAGCGTCAGCAGCGCGATAAACAAAAACAGGCAGATGATTGTTAAAAGAATAATTTGCATTTATAGTTCCCAAAATTCCTGACCGAAATTATCGTCGTAATTGCTCCCCGCGTCTTCGGTTCGCTTGTCCCATTCGTTGAAATCGTCGCCGGGAAGCGTCGGCGGCTGGTTGTGCCGGCGTTCCCATTGGCGGCGGTTCTCACGCGCCGATGCGATTAAAATTGATTGTAAATCGTCGTCGTCAACTTTAGCAATGTTTTCCGGCAAATTTTCCGGCGCGGTCGCTGAGAGATATGTTTTGTATCGTTCTTCGTCCGTTAAATCTTCCGAATTTACGCCGAATTTATTCATCAATCCCCGATACGCATCTACATAATCATCTTCTTTTTTATTTTGTCCGCCGTTTTTGTGCGAATACAGCGGGATTTCATAACGCGCACGGGCAAAACCTTTATAATTATACGGTTGGGCAACATAATCCTGACCGAGTGCGCCCCGGATAATTGCCCCCTGCTCGTCCGGCACAACGAAAAACTGCCGCGTATAGCCTTTGAACGGGCGAAACGGGTGTTTTTTGGAATAATCAATTTCGAGCAGCGATTGAATCTGCGCCACGCCCGAACCTTTTTCCGCCTTCCATTTTCCGAAATACAATTTCAGTTCGGGTTTAAGATCAACCTTCATCGTATTAAGTGCCGCGCTTGCTTCGTGCGACATTATTCGCCGCTTGATCTGCGCTTCGCTGACGTTCCATTCCGCCAACCCCTGTTTGATCGCCAAAGCCACGCGACCGGGCGAAACCAAAGGAACTTCTTCGCCGGCGGCAAGCGGGAATTTCGGCAGAATTATCTCGGTAAAAGAAAAAAAACAGTCGTTAAGCGGACACGCCTGATTCGGTCGTGCGATCGCCGAAACTGCGGACGGATGCCCGACGGTGGTTCCCCAATCGAGTCCGATACCGACGTTCCAATTATGCGGAATCTGCGGGTGATTCGTTTTTTCGTTCCAGACGGGAATGTTATACTGCTCGAAAAATGCGCGAAACTCCGAATAGGTAATAACGTGGTAAAGCTCGTTCCATTCCCTGAAGTCTTTATCGTCGCCGACCTTGAAAACCATCTGCTGGCATTCGCTGTCAAACGAATCTTTACCGGATTCGTTCAGAAGTTCCGTGCAGTATTCTTTTGAGATGGCATCGTCAAGCGGTTCGTAGTATGTGATAACCCACTCCTTCGCGCCCGTGCCGTCCTTCATATCAACCTTTTTCGCTTCGTATCGCTTGCAAAGCGGATACGGACCGACGAAAATTCTGTCGGATAAAATGTCTGCGCGCTGGTCGCGCACTTGCTGGCAGATCGAATCGCGGTGAATGAGATTTTGCGGAAATAATATCAGAGTATTGTCGCCGCGCGCCGGAAGGATCGAGTATTTCAGGATTTCGAGTTTTTTATTGGTGAAATACGGCGTGTCCTTGGAATCGTCAATATCGTCTAACACGAATACGTCCGGGCGTTTTCCTTCTTCGGTAGTAAATCCGCGCGCATTTCCGAGCAGGGAAATAAACTCGACGACCTGACCGGCTTTTGTCACCAAACGGTCTGACGACCAGCTTGCCGCGACGTTCGGGCGATGCTTTTGCGGGCGCGGCGACAGATGCGGGTAATCGGCGAGAAGTTTCTGCGCTTCGAGCATCAGGCGAATCGCGCTGAAATGCTTTTGCGCCTGATTGTCCGTGGCGCAAATGTAAAGAATATAGTTTTTCTTTCGTTCGGCGAGAAGTTTGACCACCGCGCCGCGTGCCGACGTGGATTTTCCTACGCCGCGCGGCTCGCATTCGATGCGCGGTCTGGATTTTGCGTCCGGCTGAACACCGTTCACCCAATTCCAGAAATCTTTTTGATAAAACGTGAACGGTCTGCCGAATTGATCGGGAAAATAATGCTTGATCCACGCGCCGGCGGCAGCGTTTTCAAGTTCCGGCTTGCGCGTTCCGCTAACCATTATTTCAGATTCCGAAACCGGCGCGTCAACCGCATCGCCAAGCGTTTGCCGAATGCCGAACCGCAGAGCGTCGCCGAGATTGTCGGAATATCTTAAAGCCATTAAATCAGTTTTATCTGTGTGAATTTATCGGTCATTTCCGCCTGAATCGCTTCGATGACATTTTGTTCGAGTCCGTGCAGCTTGCCGATCTCCGCAATTGATTTGAGCGCGAAGTTCCCGGTGTCGATAATTCTCTGCCGCCATTTCTGCTGCCGCTCGTTCTGGTTTAGCAGATAGATTAAAAGCGTGTCGGACTTTTCATCAACGGCACGTTTTCTCGCTGCTCTGATTAGATCGTCAGAAGCGGTATCGAGCGCGTCCAGCCACTCGTCCGCAAAATCCTGATCGCTGGAAAAATGAAGGTATGCGGTTTTGCGCGTAAGACGCGATGCTTTGAGCGCGTCTGAAGCAATGCCGTTTTGTTTGAGCGATTCAATAAACTTTTTTTTCTGCGCGGCGATCTGTGCGGATTTCGGCGCAATTTCCCTTTTTAAAGGCTGTGTAATCTGTGTAATTTTGGATGTGTTTTTTTTAACGGTTTTTCCGGCTGGCGTTTGTTTTTTTGAAACGGTTTTTTTTGCCGCCGGTGTTTTTATAACGCCGGATTTAGCCGCCGGCTTCTTCGCGGTCGCCGTTTTCTTTGGAGCTAGTTTCTTTACTGCCATCGGTCGAAATACGGGAAATTATTATATCGTAAAAGCTACAAAATTGGTAGAAAAAGCGACAACATTAAATTAATTTCCACAAACCCGTCCTACGCCGCATCAAAAATATCGCCGAGAATCTCAGCGTTTTCCGGCGTTAGCGTTTCATCTTTCAATAATTGATTTTTAACCGCTTCCGTCGTGTTTTGACCTGTTTTTATGCAGACACTTACCTTATGCGAAGTGTCAAAACTGCCGAAAGGCACGTTTAGCCACTGACACCCTTTGATAAAGTTTTCAAAATCCGCGCTGTATTTTCCCGACTCGACACGGCTGATCGTAGATTTCGAGATGCCGGTCAAATCCGTGACGTTCTGCAATGACAGATTTTCGTCTTTTCGTTTGGATTTCATCGCGCGACCGAAGGCGGCGAAATCTATGTCGTTAGGCATTTGAGTATTTAGAGACAAATTCACCATCCTTGATACGGCGTAACGCTCGTTTTATTTATCCATTCAAATTGCTTGAACCATTCTTCGGCTTCCCACGCATCTTCGTAGCTGAAATATAATTCTTCGTGATGCTCGATTCCGTCCGGTTCTTCATCGCTTTCCTGATCGTAATCTCTACCGATAAAATAATTTGCGTAACTTTGTTGTTCACCGCTGAAATCGTCGTCATAATCAAGGATGGCTTCAAAGCCGAATTTTTTCTCGATCATTTTCAGTTCGTCGTTTGTTAAAAGTCTTTTTGTGTATAAATTGATAGCGCACATAAATTATTTACCCTCTATTTCGTCTGGCATTTTATTTGGTATCGGCTTCAAATATCTCAAAATACTTTTGTTGAAGATCGCTTGATACATCACTTAAAGATGTCCATTTAATACCAAAATCATTGTCTTTCAGATCAAATAAATCACCTGCTTTACATTCAAACGCATCAACGGAATCAATATCAATGAAGGCTTTAGAATTTTTCGTGTAAAGAAAATTAGCCTGATGCGCTTTTATTTTGTCGTCTTTACTACCGCTTATTAAATTGTTGAGGTGCGCCATTAAATACGGGCTTAATGTAACGATACAAACGCCCGTTTCGATACCGGCGTTAATACTGGTTGTTATATTTTCAAGAAAGATACATTGATTTACCGGAAATTTATTCGACATAGGATGCTTATAAACCGTGTAGTCCCTTACGTCCAAGTCTGTCGGCAGATAATCTGAAAGAATTATTGTTAATGGTTTTGTCAGTTTGTTTTTCATAAAATTATTTCCTCTTCCTTTTTCGTTAAACTTAAAATCGTTTTATTTATAAAGCTGATTTTTATAACCGCACTTTTCACACACAATCTTTGTGCCTTTTCCGAACTCGATAATAAATTCAGTGCCGTCTGACGATTTGACGAACAATCTGCTACCGTCCGTTTCGAGCAAAACTTTTCGGCACGGCTCACCTGTCGTTAAGTTGCGACCTTTGCAATGAATGTTTTTGCGCGTGTTCGGGTTTTCCATCAGAAATTTATTAGGAATCTAAGCCGCTTTATACCAATGCGAGCGGTGAACATACTTCCGTAATTCGACGCGCTAATTTCTCGCAGTAATTCGCCGCATTTGCTTTCCCGTCAACGTCGCGCTGAACCCATTCGCCGATCAACTGGTCAATGGATTTGTTTGATGTGATTATCAATTGATGTTTATACGCCTGAACTTTTTCGATCAACTCAAACAATGTGGCAAAACCGTATTCAGTTCGCTTGAAAGTTTCAATCTCGTCAATAAACAAACAAAATCTGCCTTCGTTGGTTTCCAATTGATTCAGCGAATAAAACGACGCATTGTTAAGAATTTTATTGTTAAAGCTGTATTCTCTGATCGTATCGGACAACGCCGCGCCGGAGTTTCCGCCGACTTTCTGACCGCGCCGCCCGGCTTCTTGAACCAACGCCCAGCCGAACGTCGTTTTGTGTGTTCCGGTCTTTCCGTAGAAATAAAACGAGCCGTTCAGATTGTCTTTCAAAGTCCGCAAATGTTTCGGCTGCATCGGATGAACTTTCGCCATTTCGGGAATTGAATTGATTCCGTCGGTAATCCATTTAAAATTCATCGGCGTGATCTCGACGGCGCGGTTAAACCTCTGCTGCCGGATGCGTTCGACGGCGCATTCACATTTAACGAGTTTTCCCGTATCGAGATAGATTTTTTTGTTAAAACCGTTCGCCGAATCTTCGCACATCAAGCATTTGAACTGCTTTTCCCATTCCTCGCGCGAAACCGACGGCGCGTTTTCAATTAAGTTTTGGAGATTCAAACCGTTGACGGTCTGCGATAATGGCTTCAGCTCGCTCGACTGCCTGTGCGCTGCCGATTGTTGATGATTGTTTATAATTTCCGATATTTCCATTTTTTACTCCTGCTTGTTTTTTAAGTTTTTCTTTTTCTGAACGAAAGACGTTCAAAACATTGGCGATCTTCGTCGGAATATAGCGGTTTCGCATCGGATCGTAATTCTGTTCGTAGATCGTGAGCGTGTTAAGCCACGCCTTTTTGTCTATTTCCGAATCCGTCACCGTTTCAGCGACGAATCCGCCATGAGCGGATGTGAAACTTTCTGACGGGAATTTGTCAACGAGCAGATCGAAAGGCAGATTTTCTTTTTTTATATTTTTTTCTTTTTCTCCTGTTCTTTCTAACTGTTCTTTCTCTTGTTCTTTCTCTTCCTTATAAGGCGATTCATTTTTTGTGAATGTTCGTTCATTTTTTGTGAATGGTTCATTCATTTTTTGTGAATCCGCGTTCATTTTTTGTGAATCAATTTCGAGTTTGAGCGTGTCTGATTCATTTTCTGTGAACGTTTTTTCATTCATTTTTTGTGAATGGTTCGGCGACGGTTTCGGTTTCGGTTTCGATTCATTTTCTGTGAATGTTTTGATAATAAAAACTTCTTCGTTCTCAAACCGAATCCAACCTTTTTCGATCAGCTTCGCGCGCAGATTGCAGACCGCGTTCGTCTTTAGACCGAGATCGGCGGCGACTCTCTGGAGCGACGGTTTAATGCCTTCGGAAGCGGTCTCCCACGTTTTATAGTATTGAAATAATATAAAAGGCTTGCCGCCGATCTCGTCCGCCGCTTTGAGCATTTCGCGTGTTGTTTTTGTCCAGTATTCTTGCATTGAATTAAAAAGGAAAATAATCAAACTGAATTACTCTGATCTCTGTGTTCGGCGCACATTTATTCATCCGGCAAAACATTTCGATAAATTCCGCGACCGTCATTTCGGGAAAACCTTCGGCGATCACGCCTTTTTGATCTATTGCGTTCAACGGTTCGCGCCACGTTTTATCGACGATGATGTCGGTAAGCCAAACAGGCTTTTCGCCTTTTTTGAATCCCATCGTTTTATTGACCGCGCGAATGCGTTCGCCTTACTTGATAAAATTCCAACCGAGCCGCCGCGTTTCCGTTTTGGTTTCGGCTTTTATCTGCGGGATAGTTTTTGCAAAACTCATATTTCTTGCCATAATTTTATTTCTTAAACTCCTGCTCAAATTTGCTTACTTCGGCATTTCCCTGATTTTCAAATCTTCGGGAAATTCGTTTATATCGCCGCCGCTTGCTGATTTTTTATCGTCGAATCGGGCTGAATACGCGCTTTTGCGTTTTCGCGCCGACCGCTTCCGAGTTGTTTCACGAAAACCGGCACATTTGCACTCTGACACTGCCGAACAATCGAACGAATCCACGAAATATCGCACGGACGCGCCTTATTTCCCGATTCGCCGCCGACGATCACCCAATGAATACCCGTTAAGTCCAATTCACCCAAATCTTCTAAAAGCGGTTCGCACGATAAAAACCGTATCGCCGCCGGAGTTTTCCGCAAATCGTCAATTCTGTGTTTCTCTTTTCGGTTCTCGACCGATACGCCGTGCCAGACGTTTGGGAAAGGAAAACCAGCCAAAGGTTCTTTAACTTTTAAGCCTAATTTGATTATTGGTAAAGCCATTTCCATTCCAATCAAGTTTGCTCTTTGCGGTAATCTCATATATTCCCGCATCCGTTCCGCGTTTTTCGTCAAAACCTGATAAGTGTGCTGCGGCGTGAGCGCGGCGACGGCGTAAAATTTATCAATCCATTCGTCCGGCACGTTTTTGTGAAACAAGTCCGACATCGAATTAACAAAGATTTTGCGGGGATTTTTCCATTTCAACGGCTTGAGCAAAGTTTCTTCATCGAAATTTATCCGCCCGTCCAGTTGAGTTTTATCTCGCCGGACGCGCCGACTTCACGTTTTACCGTTCCCTCAAACTTTTTTGCAATTTTCGGGTTCGGGTTAGCCTGCCGGATATTCGCCTGAATAATCGCATAGCAGTTTTTGCACCCGTCCGACTGTTTTGAGCAGCCGATCAGTGGATTTAATGTTTCCTCTGTCCATTCTATTTTTGATGACATAATTTTTATATAAAAGTATCTAATCCAAGCCGCTCAAATTCCGCTTTGAGTTTTTGTTTCGCTCGCCGCTCTATGCCCCAAATGTCCTGCCGACTGCAACCGCAGACAAAAGCGATCTCGTCGAGCGATAAAACAACGTCGCGCGGCATAACGGCGGCGAGAACGGTCAAACCGGCATCAAGTCCGCCGTCGGTCAAATCTTCTTCATCTTTGAATTTTTTAACTCCGCGCATAAATTTGTTCGCGTCCGCAAAATGCAGGACGCTGTTAAAATTGTTTAATTCTCTATGACTGAAATATCATCGGTTTTTAGGTTTTTATCAACCCAAGCATAATCAATTTCAAGATCGGTCTGGACGTTTCCGGCGCATTGATGGCACAAACCGCTTCCCTTGAACCGCGCCTCGTTATACATCGCATCAACCAATGCCTGACCCTCCAAAATTTCGTCTGATTCAAGTTCGACTTCGACCGTCGCCGAAACGGGAAAATATGCTGTGTATTTATATTTCATCTTTTCTTTCACCTCACGCCGTCGGTCAAATCTTCATCTTTGAATTTTTTAACTCCGCGCATTTCGCTCCTTTAGTGGCAAACCTCTAAATCAGCACAGAAACCGCAAACGACTTCGCCGCATCTCCGGCAATGTTCGATTTCAATGTCCGCTTGTGTTAAATTTCTTCGCTTATCTTCGCGGGTAAATTTATTTTGCGATTCAGTCCGACCGCAAACAACGCATTCCTTTTCTTGTTTTCTTGGCGTATTTTTATAAAACCTCTAAATCCGCATTTGATTTCCGCGTCTCGAAAAATTTGTCAAACTCTGGAAATTCCTTCATCAACTTGCGCGAGTAAAACGCTTTGTGATTGTTGTCGAGTTTTATTGCCTTTTCGCCTTCGGTCGTCCGCACGGTGGAAGTCGCTTTGAGGATCGTTTTCCAGCGGATCACGTTAAAGATGATTTCGGCGGAAAATCTTTTATAACCTTTGTTTTTCGCTTCCCGCGCCAGAGCGATAAACATCTGGTAAACCTGCGGATTTGCGGCGTGAAATTTCTCGAACGCCGTTTCTGTTTTGTTAAATAATGCTTTTTGTTCGCTCATTATATTTTTGTGAAAACCGGGCAAAATCCTGCGGTCGTGCTGTGACGTTTTGCCCGTATTTTATTAGTAAAAAGATCAATCCGCAGGAAAAAAATTTTACCCAATCACGGGAATATCATTGTTTAAATTAAGTAGTAGATATTCTCTGATCTCTTGAATCGCGTCGGTTTTCCAAAGTCCGCCGTCGGCTTCAAATAATGCGATTTCCGGCATTGTTCCGTCGCGCATCTGTCTGACGCGCAGAACGAAAGGCGAAACAGGCTGAACGACTTCGGGAAAAGTCCGGCGCGGTGCGAGATTAACCGGATTCGGTAATTCGACTTCTGATTTACGCACACCTTTTTCGATTGTTATAGACTGCGAAACTCCGTCATCAATCGAAGTCTGGACGGCAGAGGTCGTGATATTTCCGACCAATTTCAGAAGCTCATCAATATCGCCTTTGTCCGGCACGATTAAGGCTTGCGCTTTGACCATAAATTCTTCGTGATCTAAGTATCTGCCGAACGGGAAACCGTCGGTTTCATAATCAGCGTCCAGCCAGCACATACGCTTGCCGTCGGCTGATTCCGCCTGTTCGTAAACCGAAACGCTGCGCGGCGAATTAATGACGATCAAAAGATTTTTGATCGCTTTTTCGTCAACTTTTAGATTGATATATCCGGTCAAGCCGTTGAGCGACGAGATGTCTAATTTGTCAATCTTTCTTTTTTCCGGCGGAAGAAAAACTTCGCGCGTCGTAAATTCTCTGTCGCCGATTTTAATAACAGCGGTTTCTACGCCGTCCTGAATTGCCTGAACGACTGTTTTTGCGTCGTCTGAAAAATTTGCTTGTGACATATATTTTATCTGCTCCTTTTATTTATTTGCTCTTTTGTTGTTTAGTTCGCCGCGTCAATTTCCCACGAGAACGACAGTTCTTGCTGCTCGATGTGTTCGACCGACGCGAACGGTTGCCCGCCAATTTTCCGCACGTTGCAGTATGCTTCTTCTTTTTCCATCGTCGCCAGTTTCGCAGCTGCCGCATATTCAATCTTCGATTCGCGCCGTGATTTTGACGGTATGAATTTGATCTTGACTGTTACTTCCCGAACCGCCGTCGCCGGTTTGTTCGGGTCGAGAATGTCCGCAATAACATCTTTAATGCGCTCGTTGATATGATCGGCGCATCTTCCGTTGCCGATGTTCGTCACCGACAAATGCTCGTAATTTTCTAAATTATCCATTTTGCTCCTTTTTATTTGTCTAAAATTTACCCGCCGCCGAAATCCATTCGACGAACCCCTTTTCTCTGAAAATCTCTTTTCCAACATCTTCCATTACGGCGAGCGAAATTGATTTTCTTCCGCCGGTCATAGAATTTTTGTAAATTTCGTATGCGGCATCTGCCGGAAAGAAAAAGATTCTTCCCAAATCCGATAAATGAATGAGAAATCCCGACAGTCCGCCCATTTCGCAGACATCGTTGAGATATTTAAACTGATGCCCTTCGATATTTTCGAGCGGCAGAGACTTGCCGCGCGTTTCTTTTGCGTCGAAGCAAGCCGCGCGACCGCCGGATAATGTTCCGTCAAAATCCGGTTTGCTCTTTTGGGAGAACAACGGATAACCGGTATCGGTCAACGCCGTAACGTGCGGATTGTGATCGTCCAGCATTTTTCGACGGAATTTGTGCGTGCAAGGCATCCAAGTTTTTTCGTTCTGAACGACGAACGCCAGTTTTTTGAAATTGTAGTTATAATTGACCGAAACAATTTCATTCTCGAACGCTTTGCCGAGATTCGAGTGCGAAACCGCCCGACGAGTTCCCGGCAATGTCGGTTGATTCTGCATTTCACGGTATTCTTTAATTGAAAACTTTTCGCTCATTTTAATTATCTAAAACCGCCTTCACTAAATTTTTCGCCAAATTCACCGGAACGGCGTTTCCGATTTGTTTTACTTTGTCCTGGCGTGTTCCGGTAAAGCTGTAACTTTTCGGAAAACTCATCGCGGCGGCGAGTTCGTGCGGCTGGAGCATCCGAAAGCGAATATCTAAAACCGCGCCGATTTGCGGAATGCAAAGACCGTATCTGTCCTTCGTCGTTAAAGTTTTCAAAGGTTCGTCAATATCTTCCGCGCCCTGATTATTGTTAAATCTAACGAGAAACGGTTCGGCTATCCCCATTCTTCCCTGTGCTGTTACCGTCCAAAGCGGATCGTCAACGCTTTTTGTGCGTGGCTTTTGTCCTTTTCTTTCGCCAAAAAATTGAATCATAAACGGCTCGACAACCGAACCGCCGCCGCGACTCGTAACGGTCGGAATCGGCTCGTCTATTTCACGCGCCGTGTTTCCACGAAAAAATCCCTCGTTAGGCAAAATAAATGCTTCGGTTTCAGCTAAACCGTAATGTTCGTAATTTGCCGTGATCGTCGGTATCGGGTCGTCAACAGATTCGGCATCTGCGCCGCCGTAGAATTTCACTAGAAAAGGCTCGATCAAACCTAGCATTGCTTTGCCGCAAATCGTTTTCAAAGGCTCTTCGAGCGGTTTGCACATCATCGCGTCGTTATTTTTCGTATGCGACAAATTTACCAGGAACGGTTCTGCAAGATATTGATGATTTGCGGTCGTCTGAGTGAAAGTCGGTTCGTCGATTTCGCGCATCCGGCGGTCGCTGGCTTTCAGGTTTATTAAATAAGGAACGAAAACATTCTGGCGATGATCGGTCAGAATCGTTCTGACGGGTTCGTCAATATCGCGCGGACGCATTTGCCCGGTCGGTCCGCCTGTTCCCATCGTGAAAGGTTTCAAACCATACTTGAAAAGACCGGCAAAGATTCTCCGCATCGTGTTTTCCGAAAGCGGACGTTTGCGGTTAAAAATAGATTTGCCTTCCAAGTCCCAATCTATGATCTCCCTCGCGGAACGCCACGGTTTCAATGTTTTCCCGTTTGAAAATAAATTAGGTTGATTCTTATCTAAAACTTTCCGGCTGGCGTGTGTCGGCGCAGGAAAAACGATTTTTTTGTTTTTGCCGCGCTTGGCAATTAAAAAAAATCGTTCGCGTGTGGTCGCGTCGCCGTAATCCGCCGCGTTTAATATCTTCCATTCGACCGAGTAGTTTATTTTCAACGCTTCGACGAACTGCCTGAAATACTGTCCGCGATAGCGTTTGTCGGGCAAACCTTTGGCGTTGAGCGGTCCCCAATTAACGAATTCCTTGACGTTTTCGATAATCAGATTTTCGACGTAAAGTTTTTCAATCCATCGCATTAAAAGCCACGCATCGGCGCGTTTTTGATCCGAGCGCGGTTTTCCGCCTTTGGCGTTCGAGTGATCAGTGCATTCCGGCGAAGCCATCAGCAAATTCAAACGTCCGCCCGGAATGACTTCCTGTGGATTGATCGTGTCTATTGACTGGCAGTAATGCTCAACTTCTTTATGATTTTCTTTATGTGTACTGATTGCTACGTCCCAATGGTTGACGGCAACGAGATCGAAATCGAGATCGAGCGATTCGACGGCTTTTATAAATCCGGTCGAAGTCCCGCCGGCACCGCAAAACAAGTCGGCGGCTGTGATAATTTTCTTTTTCTTTAATTTTAAGTTAGTTGTCATTGTTAAATTTCCGAACCCTTACTTTTCTCAATCAACGTCGCCGATAAAGCCCCGCAAACCTCACATCTCACGCCTTTTAATCTCACGCCGTTGTAATCAAACTCGCTCCGCGTGATTCGTCCGCGCTCGCACCTTTTGCAGATTTCACCGTCACCGATCTTCTGCCTTTTCTTTGCCATTTACCTGAACGACTTGTAAAACAGCAGGAGAAATCCTATTACGATTGTCAATAAGAAGATCGTGCCGTGGTCGCGTAAGCTAATCCAAAAATTCTTTTTAAAACTTTCCTTAAAGTTGTTCATACTACTCTCCGCATCCTTTTCCGACTTCGCCGGGATTATTTGCCGCCGTAAATTTCGTCCAATGCACGAACCCTTTTGGACACCAAAAACCCCATTCACGAATGACGCTGCCGCGCACGATGATTGTCCAGCAATGTTTTGTGATGAGTTCCACGCGGTGTTGATGTGTCGCGGGACGAAACGCTATTGACGGCACACGTCGGGAAATAATACCGTCAGGCGTATGTTCGTTATAAGAACCGCGCAGCATTATCGAAAGAAAATTCCACGGATGATCGTGTAATGCCTGATCATCGTCATCACGCAAGAATTTATGCAGATAAATGCAAAGCCAGCGGTTACTCGGCACAATATGCCACCGCAGAAGGTAAGGGTCGTGCGGCGAGCCGATGATAAAATGCGGTTTGCCTGACAGTAATGTTTTAAGCCATTGGATAATATTCTGCATAGTAAAAAAATCTCCTCAAATCTGTCTCCGCCGTTTTGTCTGCTTGCAGTTGGCAGTGCAGTTATTTTGTATATATAAGAGTTTCTGGAGCGAAACGGGCAGGAACTCCGCGCCGGAAACAGATTTCAAAAGATTTTCAAATAAATTGAGCGGCGGCGGAAAAGTTTACCCTAACTTTTCATTTACAATATAAGTGACCGGGAATTTATCGTCCGGTCACTTTGTCGCTCCGGCGCGTTTGTAATTCGCGTTCGCCGGAAACCGCGTCCGTCCGCCGCTCAAACCGTTAAGAAATTGCGCTGCGAATAAATGCAGCGATTAAAATTACGATAGTGAAAACCGCCACTAGCAGTGTGTGCTGAAAGTTTCGGCACAATTTGCACGGGCAAAATAATTTCGGGTTACTTAAATTTTCCTTTTTACGCATCTGATCTAACCTCATAAATTTCTACTGCAAGCAAGTGAACACAGCCATTAGTCGTTTTGTCTTCAAAATCTAAACAATTACATACAGCCTGATTGAAAAGCGTTGAAACTTTATTTGCGCGTTGATGCCCTCGTATAGACGGCGTTTTGACTACATAACCGTCTTTGGTTTTTTCTACTAAATTCATTCTAACGGTCGCTTCTGCTTGTTTTTGTTTATTTGATTTATTTTCCATTTTTCTCCTGTTTGTTTTCGTTTTCTTCGCGCCAGTCCGCCGCGCAAAGCTCGTCGCAGGCGATTGTCGTAATGGTTTGCCCCGCGACCTTTTCAAAAGACATCAACGAATCTTCGCCGCGCTTGAGGATGTTATTGCAAGCCGCGCAGACCGCCAAATCGGTTTTGACCGTTAGTTCCTGAAATTCCTTTCTTTTTGACATTTTTTTTATTCTCCGTATGCCGCCCACATCGCAAACTCCATTTCGTCCGCTTCGGCTTGTTCGGCTAAAATTCGTTTTGTTAATGACATATATTTTTCTTCCTTAAAACTATTCGTAACAACCGTTGATAAACTCTCTCGCCGATTCTTCCGTGAAATCATCAATAAACCGCTGGCACTGATAATTGTTCGTGTTGATGTTTCGAAAAAACACTTGATCTTCGTAATAAATAATTACCGCCGCCGATTCGTTGCCGAGAATGTCCGGCATCCACGCCGAAATTTTCACGAAGTCCTTTCCGTCTTCGTCGCGCTCCAGACGAACACACACATCAATTTCATGATCGCTGATTTCTACTGTTAAAATTTTGCAAAACATATATTTCTCCTTAAACTTCCCGCTTCAATTTTTTAAACCTGTCCGGTCGCGGGACATAACCCGCCGGAAGTGTCGGTTTGTTTAACAATCAAGCGAGAAGTCGCCGGTCTTTTAAGCCGGTGATGAATCGCTTTCCACAGCACGCGCGTTTTCAAGCGCGTGTTATTCCTCTACCAACACTCAAGATTGAAATAAACTATTTTGCTCAACCGATTGTGGAACTGATTCAAATAATTTAGGTTGCGCGATATGTTCCGCAAACCGCTTTTCCTGCGCGTCAAAATAATCTTTGTACAACTCAAAACCGACAAAATTGAATCCTAAATCATACGCCGCTATTCGACTTGAACCGCTTCCGAGATGCGTGTCTAAAATTTTGTCGCCGGGTTTGGCGTAATTTGTTAATAGCCATTTGTAGAGCGCGACGGGTTTTTCGTTGATGTGAATTTTTCCTTTATAGTCACCATTGGCTAAAGGGTCACGCTTAAAAACTTTTGCGTTTCTATCAAATGAAGTCCAAGCAAATTCACACTCTGCATAAGAACGGTTGTAAAAACCTTCGCCTTTGTCCCAAATCACAAAACCCCGACTAGGGGGGAGGGGAAAGTAGTTTCCACCAAAAATAATTTGATTTTCTGAGACACGAAACAATTCATCAAAATAGATTTGGTCTGGAATAGCGTTATCCCATTCCTTTGGTGTGTATTTATTGAAACCTTTATAACCAATCTCTTTATTTTTAGAGATTTTTATTCCGTATGGCGGATCGCAAACACAAAGGTCGTAGTATTTGTCTGGAGTGTTGCCATTTCGACCATACAATCAATGTTTTTTGCTATTGAAATATGACTCATAAATTTAGAAACCATTCCGGCTCACGCTCAAAATCTGATAAATACCGCGCCTCAGATTCAAACGGCTTGTAACTTTCATCTAACATTCGGTAGACGCTCGAAAGGTTTATATCTAATCTTTCTGCTATCTCTTTCGCGCATCGCTTCCAAACAATTTCGATTAAAGGTTTTTGATTCAACTTCCATAATCACTCCAAAGAATCTCCCGTCTTTCAAGCGGGAGAGTTTTCAATTCCAATTTCTCAATAAATCTCTCGATGTCCGCCGCTTTTGTTTTCGGTCGAACGCTGAATTTCGTGGTTTTCGGCAGATCGTTCCAGATCGAAGCGCAGCGCGATTTCGGAATCCCCGTGCGCTCGTTTATGATCTGAATTGTTTGTTCTTTACCGAAAAGCATTTTTTTTACAATTTCTTAAATTCAATTACCCAAACAAAAGGATTACTTTCCAACGAATAGCCGCGCTTTTCGTTGATCGAATCCCAAAGTTCTCGAAATACATCTGTCGCAAAATTCCAATCCCATTTGTCAGTGCCGGGCATTCTGCAAACTGCTTGGTCATTTTCAGGATCAAAACATTCAATTCCTTCGGCTTCTGCGTCCGTTTCCGTAATATCCTGAATCCGCTCAACCCGAATATCTGTAATTTCGAGCGTGATGCGTGATGCCCATTTCGGCATATGAATTGATGGTTTCCATTTGTCAACAAAGATTCCCGAATCGCCTAATTTTTCGAGATATACCATTTGCCCGTAGCAATTCCAGACTGAATCATCTGCTTTGAAGGCCACGTCCCGCATATCATCAGCATCCTCAAATGCCCCTGTTACGTCCGCCCAAGACTCCCGAACCCAAAGACGGTCGCCGACTTTGCCGTAAGGGCATCGGAAACGGCGATAATAAAAATCATCCTTATCGTCCATTAAGGCATCCCACCGCACACTTTTTTCACCATATTCACTAAAAGCGACTTTGGCGGATAAAGCATTTGAAATATCCGTCTTTATCACACGCCGCGTCTGCGTCTTTCGTCCGTCCAGAACTGCGCGAACCATTTCGGTATTAAATAAAATTGGTTTTTCTTTGTTGCTCATTTTTTTTTCTACCAGTTCCAATCTTTCTGCACTAAACACTGAACGCCTGCGTCGTCCGTCATTTTGTCAATTGCCATATCAAACAGTGCGCGTATTCGTATCGCCAAACCCATCGCCGCTACCCAATCCGCCGCTTTGATCGCTCTTAACCATTGCGCCTGCAAATCATTGATGTGCATATAAATATCCATCACCGACTCCGGCGATGCTTGGATCGAGACGTTTTTCAAATCACGCTCGAACGCTCTGAACTGCGAAAACATCGTTTCAACGACGGGTTTGTGGTTTGAAAACCATCCCGCGCCCATAATCTGAATGTTTTCCGTCGTAACGACCGTGTTTTTTGCGCCGTCGGTTCGTTCCGCGACCTTTCGACCTAGATATTTTTCCGAGATATTTTCATTTTTAATCTCGGCTAAATGCTGGCGCGTTCGTGCCGTATTCATTGCCAGCTGGCGCGAAATTTCCGCCATCTGCTTGGTGTTTCTGTCAATTATGTCTAAAACTTGTAAACCCATTTTCGTTTTTGGTCCGGTAAAGTTCTTTTCAGACCTTTTTTTCAATAATTCGTATCTTTTACTATCTAACTATCGCGCGGTGCTGATTTGCCGATCAGCAGGATCGCCGGTTTCTGAAAAAAAAATTCGGTTGTGGTTCTCACTTTTTTTTCGGCTTCCGGCTCTCGATAGACCGCCGCGACCTAAGGCAGTCCAACGCGGTCTATCGAAATTTGATCTTTGAGAACTGAATATTGTTATTCGGGGAAATTTAAATTAGCGTATTCCCCGAATAATTCTTTAGCTTTTGCGTCATAAGCTAATGCCGCCCCCCTTTTTTGTAGTAATAATTTTCATTTATGTTTTTTTGCTTAAAAAACGGGCAGTCGCTTTAGATTTCGCCCCTCGGCGACCGCCCAAATAGAAGGACATACGAAAATACTCGTCTTTGCGAGCCGTAAAGTTTTCAATTAGAAAGACTTGGAAATTACCGCCGAAACTTTTTTCCTCGATTTCGACAAAATCAAATTTTTCCGTTTTGGCGATTTCTTCAAATTGTTTCTTTTTGATCGAATGCAAAATTAAAAATGGCGCGTTCGCGGATGCCCAATCCAATGCTCTGTCTTCCGCATATTTAATAGTCGAAGTAACACGAACGGATAATTCTTTATCAAATATTTTTTCGCCGGTTGCTTCGTAGTGAGCAATCAGAGCCGCACGCAGTTCACTTTCGACGGCTGCCGTTTCCGCGTTGGCTTCGTTGTATGACTTGATAAGCTCAGAGTTCTTTGAGTTCCAGAGACCTGTCAAATCATTCATTCTTGCTTCGAGCCATTCCTGCTCTGTTTTGTAAGCCAAAGCCCATTTTTGGCTGTTATCTCTCAAAACCGCCAACTTTTCTTTTAGTTCTGTAATATTACTCATTGAATTATTCTCCGCGAATCAAATCAGCCGTATCAGGATGCGCGTTGCCAAGTCCGGGAATGTGAACCCAATTTTTCGCCGTTCGACGCTCTTTTTTCTCCGGCTCAATATAGTGTTTGCAATATGAAACGTGGATTATGCCGCGACAGTATTTTTCGCAGTCGTCGAACTCTTTCGGCAATACATAGTTTTTGCAGTAAACCGCGTGGTTTTCGCCGTCGCATCTTTCGACGCATTGTTGTTTTTCCTGTTTAGCTTTTGCCATTTTTGCTCCTTTAGTTCTTAGCGCGAAAAATGAAGTTTCAAATGTGTCATCAACTGAATAATTCAGTTCTCGCGCTGTTTTTAAGTAGGTTAAATTTTCAACCTATGAAGATTGTAAGCTAATAGCTTACGTATGTCAAACACAAAATCAGCTATTAGCTTACAAGCTCGGTAAATTTTTTATTGGACAAATCAGAAAGCGAGATATTTAATTCGGCGGTAATTTTTACAGCCAAGTTAGCTGAAGGATTGCGCCGACCTTTTACGATGTCGTGGATCGCTTGTCGCGTAACTCCTGTGCGTCTTCCAAGTTCTGCAAACGACATACCTTTTGGCATAAAGGTTAAAAGTTTCGTTCCGTCAAATTCTAAAACCTGAGTTTTCATAGAATAGGAGATTAAAATATATGAGTATATTTTGTCAAGCAATAGCTTACAACAAAAACAGCAATAGCGGACAAAATCCGAGTAGGCTAATAGCTACTGTGTCTGAAAAACTATCTGAATTAGTCGCAAGGCGATTAAAAGAATTAAAAATATCCAAAGCCGAACTTGCGCGGTTAACCGGGCTATCCAGAACTTATATAACGGATATTGCGAACGCAACTGCAAACACTCAGAACGGACAGTATCGCCCAAGCCCGGAAGTGGCTGAAAAACTTGCAAAATACCTGAAAGTTTCGATTGAAGAAATTACCGGATCAATCGGTTACGCGGGTACAGATAAAGACTCTGACATACCGGAACAGATTCGCTCAATAGATTTCAGCGTTTTCGACAATAAAGATTTAGAAGAAATCGCAGAGTTTGTTGAATTTAAGAAGTTGAGGAAGCAAAGAGATTCACACAATAGTGATTTACGATCTTTACCCGACAAAACGGCTGCTCTATCGGAAAAGCAGCAAAAACATATCGAAGCAATGCAAATGCTCGATCACGCCACGATTGAGGAAACCGAAAAAATAATCCGGCTTTTCCGCGAAAAAGGCGATAAACAAGAAAAAAAAAGATGACGCTTGAAATTACTCAAAGCGTCATCTGCTAAAAATCCCTCTATTGTGAGTTACAGAACTCTAAAGAAATGAAGGAAGTCAATTAAAGTTATGACTAAATCGCCATCGGTTTCCGGTGGAACAATTTCATCAATTGGCTCGGCGCGACCGTTTTCACATTTGCCGCCGATGGGTATTTGCCCGTCGGCGCACGTATTGTTATCGGCGTGAGCCGGGATGGTTAGAAACATTATTGCTGAAAGCAATAAAACTGACATAGTTTTTTTCATTCTGGTTTTCTCCTGCTAGTTTATTTTTTTGACTGTTGGGCAGTCATATATATATTAGCAGGAAATTTCTTTAAAATATATGAAAATTTTAAACTCGTTAAATGATGTTAAAATTTCTGCTTTCATACGCGAAGTCAGAGGGTTTGAAATTTCGCACGATCTTGAAGGTCTTACCGATCTGTTTATCTCATCCGAATTTTGGAGCGATTTTAACAAACCGCCGGACATTAGTTATTTTCCCGAACAGATGCACGGCGAGATAATGCGCCTGTCGGGTTATTTTCTGTCCAATTACGGACGCGCGAAACAAAAAACCGAATATCAGGAACGGGGCAAGGATTTATTATTTAATGCGACCGCATTTTTCGAGATGAAAGGTCAAGCGGACAAAGCCGCCGAAAGCAAATGCCAGCTTGCGCTTTGCTATTGGCGCGAAGGAGCGATAAATGAAGCTGAAGCATTTTTGGATAATGCCGAACTGCCGTTTAAAGATAACGATCTGCACCCGGCTTTTCTGCGGATTCAGGTCAACCGGATGATCGTTCTTTACTGGAGCGACCGTTTGGTCGAAGCCGAAAGTATTATCGAGTCAATCGGTTTCGGCGTGGAAATAAGCGGCAATGATTATCTGCGGACGATGTTCCATAATCAAAGCGGTTTGGTTTACACGCGGCTTGAAAATTACGAAAAAACCATTTTTCATCTACACGAAACAGTCAGATTCACAAAAATTATCCAAAGTCCTCGCTTGACCGCCAAAGCGTTAAACAATCTCGCTTACTGCTACTTTAAGTTTAATAACACGGAAAAAGCGGAAAATTGTATTAATGAATCAATTCAGATTTTCAAGCGGTTGGGAGATACCGGATGGCTGGCTACGGCACTCGATACGAAAGCGAACATTTTATTAGCCAAAGGCGATACGGTCGGCGCAAGCTGTGCCGTTAAACGATCACTTGAGATTCTCGGCAATTCTGGCGATGCCGTCAGCGCGGTCGAAACTCTCTGGACGCAGACGCAGATTCAATTAGCCGAAAACAACACTGCCGCTGCTCTCGTTTCATTTGCCGAATTAGTGCAGATCGCTCAAATAAATATCGGTGAATTTGCCGTGAATCAATACTCCGCGAAACTTTCGGAGTATTTTCCCGCGCCGAAAAATCAGGTCGTAAAAGAAGATTATTTTTACGATGCGGTAACGCCGATTGATATTGACAATCTCGAAAAAGGCGAACAAGCGTTCTTTGTTCCGGTCGAATACGCCGAACGCCTGAACTGTTACGACGACTTGGTTGTCGTAATAAAACCCGACCGCAAAGCCGCCGGAAAACCCTGCGTGTTGTTTTTGTTTGAACAGTCCGTTTTTGAGGTCGGTTTTGTTGAATTCGAGAGTTTCATCGGAATGTTTTTTATCTCTGACGAAACGCCGCAGCCGTTTTGCGGACACGAAGCCAAGATTATCGGCTCTATCGTTCGCTACAAAACACTTGGCGATGATGAATTTATTGAGTTATGAGATCACAGGCGAACAATTTAATTATGAACAGCGCGCAAGAATTTTTTGAAAAAATTTTAAGCGATACTCAGATGAGCTACCGCGAAATCTGCCGTCGCTCCGGCGACCGGATCAAACCGCAGTGGATAACCAAACTGCGAAAAGGCGATATAAAAAAACCATCGGCGAAATATCTAAAAATCTTCGCCGATGCCGTAGGCGTTCCCGAAGCCGAAATGTTTAACGCCGTTCTGGGGAATAAGCCTAAACCGACAAGTTTTGAAACAAAAGTTCTTTCAAACTTCTTTGATGCCGAGTCGTGGACTGCGGCAGAGCGCGAAGATGCTTTGAAATTTCTCAAAATTATGACCGACGGCATTCGTGCCAACCGTAAATAACTATTATGAGCAATGAAGAATCAAAAGGCGTAAGCGGGAAAGCCATCGCCGTCTGCGCGTTTGTCGCCATCGTTTCGGTTTTATTCGTCGCGCTCGTTCGTCAGGCGACGGGAATCAAAAACGGAATCCTTTTTGCAATTCCGGCGGTTTTAACTTTGGCGACCTACAAACTGATGAAAAAATGAGAAACAAAGAAAAAACTATTATCGCAGCAGTTATGAGCGCGGCAATTATTTTCGCGTTCGGATTTTTCACGTATAAAATGATCGAGGTAATTTTCTTCAAACCGGAAATTCAAACCTTCGCTCAAACCGCCGCGCCGGAGACCGATCTAAAAATAAAGGGGAATAAAAAATCGAGAATTTATCATCTGCCCGGCTGTCCGAATTACGATGACATTTCCGAGCGAAACATTATTTGGTTTAAGACACACGAAGACGCAAAAGCGCACCGTTTCCGAATGTCGCAGAATTGCCCGTAAAAATTTATATAAAAAATCGAAATCCAGCAAAACGCCGGAGAACAACCCGGTCTTGCCATAACCGTTATTTTATGGTTTACTGATTAAGTCATCAACTGAATAGTCCGGTTCTCGCGCACGTTCTCAAACAAGAATTTGCGCTATTATTGTTTCTTGCGCCCGTTTATTTTCTCGTTTGAGAGTTAAACGGGCGTTTTACATTTAGATTAAGGAGAAATTATGGACTACCAAACAATTCAGGTTGTTCCCGTGAGCGAGATCACGCACGAAATTCAGGCAATGATTGAAGCGCGGATTGCTTATATTACAAATCCGACACCGGAAGTGATGACCGTTTCGGAAGTAGCCGCGTATCTGCGATGTTCGCAGGCTCATATTTATAAGCTGATTAAAGAAGGTTTGCCTTTTACGGAAAAATGCGGCGACAAAAGATTTATCAAGTCTGAAGTTGATCAATGGTTGAAAAAGTAAATTTTAAATTTTATAATCGCAAGCACTTTGTCGGTTTACAAAAGATTCAACGGTAAGAAAGTTGTCAAGGGCGATAAAAATTACGGTCGCGGGACTTGGTATTATCGTTTTACGGTGCGCGGCAAAACCTATCATCAGGCTGTTCCCGAAGCCGGCACAATAGACAAAGCAAAAAAAGCCGAAACCGCCGCCCGAAACGCCGTCTTTAACAATCGCTACGGTAAAATGATAGACGAAACTACTTTTACCGATTTTGTCGATGAAGTTTATATCGAGTATGTCCGGCAGCATAATGTCAACATTTACTCCAAACAAGTTTATATAAATGTATTAAATGATTTTTTCGGTAAAATGCTCTTAAAGGAAATCACGCCGCAGGACTGCCGGAACTTTATCGCTAAGAGAAAACGCACGAAAACCATCCACGGCAAGCAAAGAGCCTTTGCTTCAATCAATAAGGAACTAACCACGCTGTCTAAAATCTTCAATTTAGCAATCGAAGAAAACAAGCTCGACTCTAATCCGATGCGTTTTGTTAAAAAACTAAAAGGCGCAGACCCGCGCTCGCGTATTCTGTCCGACGATGAGCGAGTCCGCTTTTTTGAGCATCTCGAAAACGATAAACTCTTATACAACCTTTCAATGATTGCAATGCACACAGGCTTGAGACGCGGACAAATTCTTGCGATTGAAGTAGAAGATATTGACTTGGAAAAAAGAGTTTTGCAGGCGATAGCATCAAAAGGTCGCGGCAGGCGACCGATTGCGCTGAACCGCACGATGGTTAATTTGCTGAGCGAATTGGTTAGCAAGAAAAAGACCGGCAAACTATTTACTATTGCGAACTTTCGCAAGCGTTGGTATGACTTAATGAGCAAAGAGAAGGCAAATATAAAGGATTTCCGTTTTCACGACCTCAAGCACCAATTTTCAACCGATCTCGTCAAAGCGGGAGTTCCGCCGTCAATGGTGCAGCTTCTTTTTGCTCACTCCGATATGAGAATCACCGAAACTTATATAAACGACGAACTCAATATGATGCGTTCCGCGCTTGAGAACTTGGACGTTCAAACTATCGAAAAAATGCAGTAATAACCCAAACATCTTGTCCAACCCCTGACCAACTCAAAACACAAAATACTTAAAAGTCAATACTCGCGGCAGGAGTTGAACCTGCGACCTCTTCCTTCGGAGGGAAGCATTCTATCCACTGAACTACGCGAGCGTAAAACCGTTTTCGATTATAAAAAAACTTCGACTCTTTGCCAAGTTTCTTATTTCGGCTGAATCGTGATTGATTTAATGCGAATCGGTTCGGTCGGTCGTTCGCCTTGTTTCGGTGCGCCGGAAATCGTTTTGGCATTATTCATTCCTTCGATGACTTTGCCGAAAACCGTGTAATTTTTGTCCCAAGAAGGATAGCGCGTCATCGTGATATAAAACTGACTGTTCGCCGTATTCGGATCGGATGTCCGCGCCGCGCCGACCGTTCCGGGTTCAAACGGCACATCGGAAAATTCCGCCGGAACATCCGGCAGATCGGAACCGCCTTGACCGTCATTTGTCGGATCGCTGTCCTTTGAATTCGGATCGCCGCCTTGAATCACGATGTCGCTGATGCGGTGAAAAGTCGTGCCGTTATAAACGCCTTCCTTCGCCAGAGTTTTAAAACGCTCGACCATCTGCGGCGCGATGTTGGAATAAAGCTCCATCTTGATCGTGCCGTATGCCGGTTCTTCCATTTCGATCACGGCGATCTCGTTATCGGCAACCGGCGCAACTCCTGTTTTTACGACGGGCGGAGTGGTAACTTTCGTGGTCGTGCTTTTCTTTTTATCGCAAGCGTTAAAAATTGCGATTGATAAAATTAAAACGAAAAATAATATTTTCTTCATAAAACGTTTATTTATGCCCACAAAACAAACGAAAGAAACTAAAAATTAATTTTTTTTCGTTATTTTCGTGCATTTCGTGGGCAAAAAATACTCTTAAAAATTCTTATCGCTGTCAATCAGAATCGTTACCGGACCGTCATTAACGAGTTCGACATCCATCATCGCCTGAAACTTCCCTGTTTCGACCTTTTCGACTTGCTTTCGCGCTTCAATAACGAAATATTCGTAAAGTCTGTTTGCTTCCGTCGGCGCGGCGGCTTCGACAAACGACGGGCGGCGACCTTTGCGCGTGTCGCCGTAAAGCGTAAATTGCGAAACTACAAGAAGTTCCCCGCCAATGTCGAGCAGAGAAAGATTCATCTTCTCATCCGCATCTTCAAATATCCGCAAATTCAGCGTTTTGTTTAAAGTATAATCCGCTTCTGTTTCCGTATCTTTCGCCGAAACGCCGAGCAAAACCAAAATCCCGCGCCCGATCTCGCCGACGAGTTCGCCGTCAACCGAAACTTTTGCGCGTGAAACTCTCTGAATTACAACTCTCAAAATAGTTGATAGTTGATAGTTGATAGTTGATAACAAAAAACTATTCACTATCAACTATCAATTATCAACTACTCTTCGATATAAACTTTTTCCATCACGACCGGATCGAGCGGTTTGTCTTTTGAATTTTTCTCGACGACGGCGATTGCATCAATAACGTCCTGACCTTCGATGACTTTGCCGAATTTCGTGTAGCTCGGCGGCAGCGGATAATCGATGTGCATAATGAAGAACTGCGAGCCGTTCGTGTTCGGTCCCGAATTCGCCATTGCGACCGTTCCTTTGTCATAAACGCCTTGATAAAGCGACGATGATTTATCAATTTCGTCGTTGAATTTTCCGCCCCAAGCCGATTCGCCGCCGTAGCCTTCGCCGAGCGGATCGCCGCCTTGGATCATAAAATTCTCGATCACGCGGTGGAAAATCACACCGTCGTAATAATTTTTCTCCGCCAGAAGACGAAAATTCTCCGTCGTCTTCGGCGCGTCGTCTTCGAGAAGCTCAAATTTGATCGTTCCCTTGTTCGTTTCAATAACTGCTGTTCTGTTTGCCATAATATCTCCTGTAAATTTATAAAAAATTGCTGCGAATTACACAAATTATCACGAATCGCGGTTAAAATCTAATTCAGTTTTTTGAGATTTTGACTGATAAATAATTGAAAGCGCGAATTATTCAAAATAATTCAATTCTGATGTGTGGATTCACAAATATACGTACTCCGAAAGGAATCACCGATTCTCCATCGTAGCGATTACCAAAACTTTTTGCAGGCGCAAATTCCAGATAATCAGCTTTGTTAAGATTATTTACATATCTGGAACCAGAACAATCTAATAACCTCATATGGAAAATGGATACATCAATTTTTTCTTGAAATAATTCGATGAATATGTCTCCGTCATATTGGGAAACAGAAAGTTCGAGCCGAAGATCATCTTTTTCTACTTTGTATAAATGACAAGTTTCATATTCATAAACTTCCGGCAAAACGCCAAGACATTCAATAAAATCATATTCATTCCAAACCAACATAAAAGCTAACTTGTTAAAATAAATCTTTCAATCGCCAACGCTACGCCGTTTTCGTCGTTGCTCAGAGTCGTTTCAAATTCTTCGCGCTCCAATAATTCCGGCGAAGCGTTTCCCATCACGACGGGCGTTCCGGCGTATTCGAGCATTTCGACATCGTTGAAATTGTCGCCGCAGACCATTACATTTTCCGCCGTCAAACCTTCGATTACCGCTAGTTTTCCAAGTCCCGTTCCCTTTGAAGCGTTCGGCGGCAAAATGTCAACAAGGGTGAAATTAAGTTTCGGATAAACGGTCGTTAAAATCGTTACCGTGTCTTTTAATTCGTCGCGCAAAACCATTTCCAGATGCGCCATCGGTTCTAAAGTTCCCGAAAACGAAACGTGAACCGTCTCCGTTTCGTCCAGAATATCTTCCAGACTTTCGACGTGATGCACCGCATCTTCGGCTTCGTCGCCGTGAAAGGTCTGCGCCCAGAGAATGTATTTTTGCAGCGGAATATTGTCGTCGGAAACCGTATCGTAAAACATCGTCCCTTTTGAATGCGGGTCGCACGACAAAAGCGCGTCCGCTCCGAATTCGCGCCCGACGCGCAAAACTTCCCTGACCGTCGCATTTTCGACGAGCGACGCGGAAACCGTTTTCAAACTCTCCGCATATTTCAAAAGCGCGCCGTTATGCGTAATCATCGGCGCGTTCAAACCCAATTCCAGACCGATCGGACGCGCATCACGAAACCGCCGTCCGGTCGCAATCGTCACCAAGACGCCTTTCGCTTCCGCTTCACGAATCGCTTCGCGGTTAGCTTCGGGAACTTTCCCGCGCGAATTTAATAATGTGCCGTCAAGATCGAGGGCGAGAAGTTTTATCATCTGGGAGAAATTTTAGCGTGATTTTTCGTAAAGACAAAACGGGTGATTATTGCGAGTTGGATAATAACGAAGATTGTAGCAGCAATTGCTAATATAAGAGCGGTCGTATTCGATAAAACTCCGAAATAACCATAATCCGATCTGCTGAAATAGTATGTTTTATTCATCAAGTGGGATAAATAATTATCTATATTCCAATAAATTATGCTTGTCGTAGTTAAGATGTTGATTAAAGTTGAATAAATGAAAAGCGACATTCTTCGCTTTCGCAAAAGGAAAATAATAAATGGAATAAATAAAAAATTTACCCAAAAAATTCGAGTAATTATAGGCGGATATCCGGCATCAACGGCAAAATTAATTCGTTTTTCGGGCGGAGTATTTGCTTTGAATGTTAAATCGCTTTGTTCATTTTTTACATTCTCATTATAAATTTCGATCTGCGTTATACCTAGATGAAAATAAAACAATAAACTTATAAATATAAAAAACCAAACTAAAAGTTTTTGCTCAAGCGTTGAAATGTAAGATTTATTTTTCATAATCAAGAAACTCCCTGATTAATTCGACACCGAAAATCAGAAAAAGTTCCAATTAAACTTTATTTATCACGCGCTCGACTTCGGCGTTCATCTTTCCGATCAGCATATAAAAAACCATTTTGTAATCGGAAATAAACGACCAAACCGGATATGTAAACGTCGCGGGTTTGTTGTGTTCGACGAAAAAATGCGAAAACCACGCGAAGGCGTAACCGATGACGAGACACAGCGGAATGTAATAATAATTTCCGGTTTTTAAAATCCAGACGAGCACGACAAATGACAGCATCGTGCCGACAAAATGCAAATATCTCGTCAACGGCTGACTGTGTTCGAGCACGTAAAAGTCCCAAAATTCCGCGTATGTTTCGATTTTCTTTTCGCTCATATTTATAAATTCCACCTAAGAATAATTTTCAAAAGTTTGGAGTTCCAACTTCAGTTGGCTTCCCGCCGCGCTTCGCCGGCGGTTTCGGACTAAAGCTGAATTGCCAACTAAAGTTGGAACTCCGAACTTTTAAACTCCGAACTTTAATTAAATAATTCCTTAAACTTCTCCTCCGTTACAGGTTCAATTTTAGCCAATTCCATATTTTCTGCAACGTGGCGCGGATTGCTCATTCCGACGAGCGCGGTCGTTACAAACGGAGTCGAACGCACGAACTGAATTCCGCTCATCGCGTCGGTCGTTGGGTTTCCGAGAATTTCGCGGATGTAAAGCGGCACGTTTTGCGCGATCTTTCCTTGCAGAATCGAAGCGGAACACATCACCGAAACGCCGAGTTCGTGCGCGGCTTCGAGCGGCGTGTAAACTTTTCCGCTGACCGCCTGATTTTTCAAAAGATACGCTTCGGGCATCGCCAGATTCAAAGGCAGTTGGATAAATTTAAACCCGTGATCGTCGCCCGCGATTTGCTTGGCGATATTGACGAATCTTTCGAGCGAATGATAACTCGCATCGTCCGGCAAAACCCGAAAACCGTTCCACGTCGCCGCGCCGTAAAATTTGATTTTCCCGTCGGCGCGGTTTTCTTCAAATTTCTCGAACGCTTTGGCAATTTTCGCTTCAAAAGTGTATTTATCAACTTCCTTTAACTGCGATTCGGGATTGTGAATATAAAAAAGATCGAGCGCGCCCAAATTCATATTTTCGAGCGATTGATCAATCTGCGACTGCAAATAATCCGGCGCGATGCAGTGACTTCCGCCGATTAAATCTTCAAATTTTGCAATTCCCTTTGCGACGAAATTTTTCTCGAAATAACTTTTAACATCGCCCGCCGGTTCGCCGTCGAACGGCAGAAATCCGGCTTTTGTCGAGACGAAAATCTCATCTCTGGAAAAACCGTCGGCAAGAAGTTTTTCCAATGCTTTGCCGATGTTTCGCTCGCTTCTTTGAAATCGGTAATTCGCCGCCGTGTCAATCACGTTTCCGCCCGCATTCACATATTCGACAATCGAATCAGTATAATTCGCGTCGGTTTCCTCGTCCCAATTTCCGAGATATGTTCCGATTCCAATTGAAGAAAGTTGTAAATTTTGGGCGGCGCGAAAATGATTTTCCGCCAGATCGGGAAAGCGTTTTACAAAATTTTCAGTTCCTGTTTTTGAAGTCGTATCGTTCATAAATCAATAAGCAATTGATCTTTAAATTTAAAGTCACGCAAATAAAACTCGCCGGTCTGACTTCCGAAATACGAGCTTTGATAGTAAAAAACCTGAGACTTGCTGCACCGACCGCGCAATTGCTGTTCGCGCTCAAAGAATATCTTCGATAATCTTTATAATCTTTTTCAAACCCGTTTTGTCCACTTCGGAAAAATCATCGAGTTTATCGCTGTCAATATCCAAAACGCCGAAAACGTCGCCGTCTTTTTTAAATATCGGCAATACGATCTCGGATTTTGAAGCCGTCGAACAGACGATATGTCCGGGAAATTCATCAACATTAGGCACAATAACAGTTTGCTGCGTTGTATAGCAGTGTCCGCAAACGCCTTGGTTAAAATCAATTCGCGTGCAGGCAATCGGACCTTGAAACGGTGCAAGAACGAGTTGTTCGTTTTTAACCAGATAAAATCCGACCCAGAAAAACCCGAATGCTTCTCTTAATGCTGCTGCGATATTTGCCAAATTTGCCGTCAAATCCGTTTCGCTTATTACTAATTCCTCAATTTGTGGTGCTAACTCTTTGTAAATTAATTGTCTATCGGTTGTCTTTGAAATAGCTAATGTTTCAGCCATAATAAAAGTCTAGCACGATTTTTTGTTATGTGGAAAAACGGCGAATTTATGAAAAAAATACCAGAAACGCTTTCAACTAAGGAAATTTACAAGGGAAAAGTTTTCGATGTTCTCGAATCGGAAATACGCGACGGAGAAACCGAATACAAACGCGAAATCATCAAACACGGCGGAAGCGCGGTGATAATTCCGGTTTTTGAAGACAAAACAATTGCGCTCGTCCGCCAGTATCGTCACGCCGCCGGGAAATATCTGCTGGAAATTTGCGCCGGAACTTTAGAAAAAGGCGAAGATGCGAAAACTGGTGCAAACCGCGAACTCGAAGAAGAGATCGGCGTAACGGCGGCGAAAGTTGAAAAATTAAGTGAATTTTACGTGTCGCCAGGTTTTTTGACTGAAAAGATGTTTTTATATTTGGCGACCGATTTGACCGAAACCGCGCAGAATCTTGAAGAAGACGAAATTCTTTCGATTGAAAAACTCACATTTCCCGAAGCATTTGAAAAGATAAAAAACGGCGAGATAGAAGACGCGAAAACGATTATCGGTTTGATTTTGGCAGGTGTGCGATTCGGCTTTATTTTTGAATAAGATTTTTTGCCCGCGAATTACGCGAATAAACGCGAATAAGAAATATTTATAAAGATTTTATTCTAAATTCTAAAATATTCTTTTTCTTATTCGCGTTTATTCGCGGGCAAAAATTTATTTCTGCAAAAGAAAAGTTAGTGGAAAATCAACTCGCCCGCTCCACGAAGTTTCATTATGAGCCGCGCCTTGAAACTGGATAGTCTTCCAATTTTCATCTTTTTTGTAACCTTTTTTACTCATCGCTTTATCGGTGCGAATCATATACGGTTCATATTCGGAATCCAAGCCGAGCGTTCCGTAATCGAAATAAATTTTATGTTCCTTCGGCGATGGAAGATTTTGCTCCAGATAATCAACCATCACGCCGTCACCGAGTGAAAAATGAGTTGACATACAAGCCGCGCCGCCGAAAACATTCGGATATTCGATGATTGCATAAAGCGACATCAAACCGCCCATACTCGATCCCATTACAAAAGTGTCTTCGCGGTCGGTCAAGGTTGAATAATTCTTGTCAATAAACGGCTTTAGTTCCTCGACCAGAAACGCCAGATAATTGTCCGAACCGCCGCCCGGCGGCATATGATATTTATTCAATTTAGCATCGCGTTTATTCACATAATCAAAGGCTTTTTCCGGCGAAAATTCTTTCAGACGATCTTTTGAATACCAAACGCCGACGACAATCGTATCGCGCACTTTTTTCTCATTTATCAAACGCTGCAAAGTTTCATCAATTCCCCATTCGACCTTTTCCGGCGCATCTTTCGGATTAAAAAGATTTTGTCCGTCCTGCATATACAAAACGGCATATTTCTTATCTTTTGAATAATCCGCCGGAAGCCAGACATCAATAATTCGGCTGCCGAAAAAATCCGAGTGAAATTTTTCGTAACGTAAAATCTTATTCGTAATAAATTTCCCCGAAATTTCTTTCGGTTTCTGGGCAAACAAACTGATCGAAAAGATAAGTAAACAGAGAAACAAGGTAATAAAGCGCATATTTTTCTATAAATCCAAATTTGAAGTTATTATATTATTAAAGCCTTCGCTATTCTAAATTTAAAACTATGAAACGAGAAATAAAAGCACCGACCGGAACAAAATTAACGTGCAAAAACTGGCTTTCCGAAGCCGCTTATCGAATGATTCAGAATAATCTCGACGCTGATGTCGCGTTCGATCCTGACAATCTGATCGTCTATGGCGGACGCGGGAAAGCAGCGCGTAATTGGGAATCGTTTGATGCGATTCTGGAAAGTTTGAAAAATCTCGAAGCGGACGAAACTCTGCTTGTTCAGTCGGGAAAACCCGTCGCGGTTTTCAAATCGCACACCGACGCGCCGAAGGTTTTGATCGCCAATACGAACATCGTCCCGCATTGGGCGACGCAGGAACAGTTCGACAAATACGAGCGCGAAGGTTTGATGATGTATGGACAGATGACCGCCGGAAGCTGGATTTACATCGGCACGCAGGGGATTTTGCAAGGCACTTACGAAACTTTCGGTTCTCTGGCGCAGCAAAAAGGTTGGGGAAGTTTGGACGGGAAATTTGTGCTGACTGCCGGGTTGGGCGAAATGGGCGGAGCGCAGGCGCAGGCAATTACATTTAATCAAGGAGTTGGTTTATTAGTTGAGATTGATCCCCGACGCATTGAAAGAAGATTGAAGCTAAAACAAATTGATATGGTCGCTGAAAATCTAGATGAGGCTTTGAATGAAGTTTACTACTGCACGATAGAAGGCGAGCCGCGTTCAATTGCTCTTTTGGGAAATGCGGCGGACGTTTACCAACAGATATTAGATCAAGGAATTCGTCCTGATGTGGTAACCGACCAAACATCGGCTCACGATGTCCTCTACGGATATATTCCGCAGGGTTTGACTGTTGAAGAAGCTGCCGAATTACGAAAGTCAGATCAAAATGAATACATCAAACGAGCGATGGATTCGATGGCAAATCAGGTTCGCGTAATGCTTGAATTTCAGAAAATGGGTTCAACCGTCTTCGATTACGGCAACAATCTGCGCCAGCGCGCCAAAGACAACGGTGTCGAAAACGCCTTTGATTATCCGGGTTTTGTTCCCGCCTACATTCGCCCTTTGTTCTGCGAAGGCAAAGGACCTTTCCGCTGGGTCGCGCTGTCGGGCGACAAAGAAGACATTTACAAAACCGACGAAGCGTTGATGAATCTTTTCCCCGAAAACGACCATTTGATCAAATGGCTGACGATGGCGCAAAAGGAAGTCGAATTTCAAGGCTTGCCCGCGAGAATCTGCTGGCTCGGCTACGGCGAACGCGCCAAAGCCGGACTCAAATTAAACGAAATGGTCGCCAGCGGCGAACTCAAAGCTCCAATCGTCATCGGCAGAGATCATCTTGACTGCGGCAGCGTCGCCTCGCCCAACCGCGAAACCGAAGCGATGAAAGACGGCTCGGATGCCATCGCCGATTGGGTTTATCTCAACGCGATGATCAACTGCGTCGGCGGCGCAACGTGGGTTTCGCTCCACCACGGCGGCGGAGTCGGCATCGGCTATTCACTCCACGCCGGACAAGTAATCGTCGCCGACGGCACACCCGAAGCCGCAAGAAGAATCGAAAGAGTTCTCACCACCGACCCCGGAATGGGCGTCGTCCGTCACGTTGACGCGGGTTACGATGAGGCGATTGAATTTGCTGAAAAGAATAATGTTAAAATTCCGATGTGATTTCAACGGAGCGCAGGCTGCCAGCCTGCAAGTAATGGAAAGTAGGCAGCCTGCCTGCGAGTAATGGTTTTAGTATGTTTCACACGCAGGCTGGCAGCCTGCGCTCCATTTGTTTATGAACGAAAATAAACCCAGAGGTTGGTATTCCCGAGGTTATTTGCCGCATTTTGATGGCGGTGAAATCACGCAGTTTCTCACTTATCGGCTTGCCGACTCACTGCCGCAAAAAGTTTTAAGACATCTTCAAATTCAGGTCGAACAGGAAATTATCACTGACCGCGAGATGCTGATAAACGTCGAAAAGTATTTGGATCAAGGCATCGGCGCGTGTTACTTAAAACAAAAAGAAATCGCAAGTATCGTCGAAGAAAATTTACTGCGTTTCGCAGATGTAAAATACAAACTTTACGCGTGGGTGATTATGCCGAACCACGTCCACTTTTTGTTGAAACCCAAAGAAGGATATTCGCTCAGCGAAATTGTCCATTCGTGCAAATCTTACACCTCGAATCAAGCTAACAAATTATTGAATCGAACCGGAAAATTTTGGTTTCCCGAACACTTTGACAGATTTATTCGAGATTACGATCATTTCGAAAAAGCATTTAATTACATAGAAAGAAACCCGGTCAAAGCCGGACTTTGCGAAAATCAAAGCGATTGGCGTTTTTCAAGTGCGTGGCATCGCAAAAACGGAGCGCAGGCTGCCAGCCTGCAAGAAAATGAATGAAAACTTTTGAAAGTAAACTACTTGAACAATTACACGCAGGCTGGCAGCCTGCGCTCCGTCGGCAATGATAAAATAATATTTATGAACAGACCGAAAATAGAACTTGATATAATTGACACCGAATCGGCATCGCAGGCGGTTGAAATAATCTCAAAACTCGCCGAAGAAAATGGTGTCAATTGGGCTTTGGTCGGCGGTTTGGCGATGAATTTATACGGCAGCGACAGATTGACCAAAGATATTGATGTGATCGCCGACAAACTCTTGCCGATAGAGCAAAGCCGGATCGTCGGAAAACTCAAGCAGGGCGGCGAGCGTTTCAATGCGGAAACCGATAAAACGGTTGTTTCCGTGGATTGGATAATCCGCAACGATGTCTTCAAGTCAATGTTCAACCAAGCACTCAAAGATGCGGTCAGAATCAATGATGTGCCGATTCTCACGCCCGAATGGCTCGTCATTTTGAAATTTATCGCCGGACGCTTCAAAGATCAGGAAGATGCCGTCTTTTTGCTGAGTCGTAACGGCTTGGCTGATCGAAAATTAATAAAGGAACACGTCATTAAAACTGCCGGAGAGATCGCTTGGGAATTAGCCAAACACGGCTATCAACGCTGGTATGACCTTGCCGACGGCAGAACTCGCGAAGAAGAACGCAACGAAAAAGAAGGTTATATTGATTCTTAAATGAAATGTCCGCCACGTTGACGCGGGTTATGACGAAGCGATTGAATTTACTGAAAACAATGATGTAAATGTGCCGATGAAAACATATATAAGTTATGAGCGATAATGGGAAAAATTTGTTCAAAGTATAATACTAATTTTAATTGGAGCCTTTCTTGGTCAAGCAACGAGTTTATTCCAAGAATGGCGGAATAATCGAAGATTAAAAAAGGCTTTGTTGAACGAGTTAGAATATTTGCAAGATTCTTTAATTGAATTGCAAGTTACTTACAAAGCGACATTAAAAATTTATTCACAGAAAACAATTGATTCGACACTACCATTAAAAATTGCTCATCCGATTTATTCGAATCAATATAAAGAAGTTTGCCACAAACTTAATAAATACCAACGAAAATCTTATGATTTAATACATGGATTGATTGACAATTTAAATAAAAGAATAGATGAACAATCTGAAATTACTGAAACATTATAAAGAGATTATTTAAAGCACGGGGCTTGGAACAACGAATTTTTAAGTTGGTGGGGAGAAATTATTGAAACCCAATATTTAAATGTCCTTACTATTGAATGGTATGTCAATTACCACCTACATAATAAAACTAAACCTGTTTGGGATTATGGAAGTGATTTGCACAACAAATTTTTGGAATTTTTAGAGGATGGAGATAACAAAGTAGATACGATTCTTAAAGAAGGCAAAAATGAGGATTTAACAAATTTAAATAACACAAGTATTGAACAGGGTTCAATACTTCATAAAATGAAACCTAAAAAATAGTTTCGCAAAGAAGCTGTTTTTTATTTTTATCGAATCCCGAGTTTTTACGGCGGAAGTTTATGCGGTAAAAGTTATGATAAAATCGTAAATGAGGTGAAAGATATGTTAAAGCCAATCGAAGCGGTTTTTGACGGGACGGTTTTTCGTCCTGAAAGCGAGATCGAATTACAACCGAATATTCGTGTTGAAATAACGGTAACGGTTAAGACCGAAAATGAAAGTTTGAATAAATTTCGCGTGAGAAGTAAGCATCTCGGTTTTAGAAGCGAATTGAATTACGACAAAATGGGCGAATTGCTTGAAGAAATCACTGAAGAGTTTTGTTCGATGCTGAAAAGGTTTTAATGCTTGGCTGAAGAGTTTTGTTCGATGGCGAAAGAGTTTTGATGCTTGGTTGAAGACATTTGTTCGATGGCGGAAGAGTTTTAATGCTTGGTTGAAGAGTTTTGTTTGATTCTGTAAGAGTTTTGTTCGATCTTGGACGAATATTTCAGGTTTTGATGAACGGATGGTGAACAAAATTATGTGGTGTTTGTAAATTTTTCACGAATCAGCACGGAAATACACGAAATAAATCAATTGATTCGTATGTTTTCGTGCTGATTCGTGGTTAGAAAACCTAGCATTACATCTATTGATTCATTATCAATGAATGATTTTTATTGACGTATTTGCCGTCTTATTATATATTTTTTTACACCGAACTTTCGGTGAATTTAATAAATTAGTGAGGAGTTTTTGGTATGGCTAGACGTAAAAAACAAGAAAGTGAAGAAATTAAAGAATTACGCAAGATAATTGCAGGGATGAAGGCGATAGACCCGGCATTTGATGCGGGAAACGGCGTAACGCTCGCGGCGGCTGAAGCATTAATTGATGAAGGCGTCAGCGCACTTAATGACAGTAATCAGGCATTGTCGGTGGCGGACGATAAGGATAATATCTATGCTGCCAAAAACAAGAACATCCGCGCTTTTAAGAAAAAGGTTTTGCCCGCCGGAGGTTTGAAATACGGAACCGACAGCAGCGAATACGAAATGCTCGGCGGCGTGCGCGAATCGGAACGCAAAAAGCCTGTCAGGAAGCCGAAGGTAGAATAACGTGAGTTCGACCTAAGAAATCCTTTTAAACACCGCATCAACGGGCAATCGAACAGATTATCAATTATCCATTCTCAATTATTCATTATTTCGCAGGTTCTTAACGGATAAAACTTGCGAAATAATGAATAATTGAGAATGGATAATTGATAATCTTTGATTAGATAATGAACATTATATGTTTCCTATATCGAACTCAAATTAGAATAGGAACAGTTTGAAGGAGCGACTAAAAAAACGTAAGGCGGAAGATATTTTCCGCCTTTTTTTTGTTTTTTACCAATAAAAATATATATTCGAAAACCGAAGTTTGAGTTAAACCATTTCGCAGGCGCAAACGGTTGTGACAAAAAATCAACTCTCGGATTTGCGAAATGAAGAAATAATTTTTTTGACAAGCGTGACCGCGCCGAATGCGATCAAACCGGCGATGATTCCATAGACGGCTTCTTTGATAATTGATGGAATCTGCGGCAGAAAGTGATGGAGAAATTCGATGTTGTGAGCAAAAATCCCTCCGGCGACGAGAATCAGAGCGATTGTGCCGACGACGCTTAAGAAACGGATAACTTTGGGCAGTAAGTTGACCAGAAATTTTCCGAATTTAGCGGAAAAGCCTTTTTTATTTTCGGACGAAGCGATGATTTTGTAGCCGATGTCGTCCATTCTGACGATCAGGGCGACCAGACCGTAAACGCCGACGGTTGCGAGCAGAGAGACGATTGAAACCGTAATTATTTGAGTCGTCAGCGATTTGTCCAGAACAGTTCCGAGCGCAATAATGACTATTTCGACCGACAAAATAAAATCGGTCGAGATGGCTGATTTTATTTTGGCTTTTTCAACTTCTTCGCTCTCGTCGGCGGGTGCGGCTTCGACGGAATGAGTTTTTTCGCCGCGATGAAGCATCCAATGAAGAATTTTTTCAACGCCTTCATACGCCAGATAAAATCCTCCGATGATCAAAGCAAAGGTGATAACAGGCGGATAGATGACGTTCAATATGAACGCCAACGGAACGATAATGATTTTGTTGAGAAATGAGCCTTTGGTAATCGCCCATAAAACGGGCAGCTCACGCGTAGAAACAAAACCCGTCGCTTTTTCCGCACCCACCGCGAGATCATCACCCAATATTCCCGCTGTTTTTTTAGTGGCGACTTTGCTGGCTAAAGCAACATCGTCCATCAACAGCGCAATATCATCCAAAACTGCAAAAATTCCTGATGCCATATGTTTATTTAAGTTACAAAAATATGCGGGGATTTCCAATTCCTTCACTTGGAAAAAATATTCCTTCCGCTTCAACCCGCACTTTTGACGTTGGCGATTTGGCGGAAGTTTATGCGGTTATTTCGATATGTTAGTGTAAACTTTCATTGATTATGTCTTCGAAAAATTCTACAGCATTGAGCAATGAAATTCCGACATATCAACTAAATGTCTTCACGAATAATGAAGCGGAAAAGTTGGATGTTTTTTATTGAATAGTATTGATTTATGTTTGAGAAAGAATTATTTCTTGACCAAAACTGACTGAAAAAAGAATATTATGAATATCAAAAAAACAATTACAATCGGCGCAAAGACTGATAATCCGTTGACCGTCAAAAGATTCGGCTACGGCACGATGCGTCTGACGGGCGAGATGATCTGGGGCGAACCGGAAAACAGACCGGAAGCGTTGGAGATTTTGAAAACGGCGATTGAAAGCGGCGTTAATTTTCTCGATACGGCGGATTATTACGGCGAAGATGTAACGAATCGTTTGATTGCTGAAGCGTTGCATCCGTATCCGAACGATCTGGTGATCTGCACAAAAGTCGGCGCGACGCGCGGGAAAGATAAAAGCTGGCAGGTTTATAACACGCCCGAAAATCTGCGGGCGAGCATCGAAAACAATTTGAAAACTTTGGAAATCGAGCAAATTCAACTGGTTCATCTGCGTCTGATGCCGAATTCGGAAACGCCTTTTGAAGAATCTTTGAACGCGATGTTCGAAATGCAGAAAGAAGGCAAGATTCTGCACGTCGGACTCAGCAATATCACGCCGGAGGAATTGGAAAAAGGCTTGCAGATGGGAAACATCGCCAGCGTCGAAAACGCTTTCGGTTACAGCCAGCGAACGTCTTTTACACTTCACGGAGTTGAAGCCAAAGGAATGCAGGAAGTTGCGGAATTGTGCATCGAAAATGAAATTCCGATGATCCCGTATTTTTCGCTGGTGACTTCTTTGCCGAAAGAAATTGATAAAATCGCGGTGATTGCCGAAAAATATAATGCTTCGCCGGCGCAGATAAATTTAGCCTGGCTGCTGCATTACAACGATTTGATTTTGCCGATTCCGGGAACTTCAAAGTTGAAACATCTTGAAGAAAATATGCAAGCGTTTGATATATCTCTGACAAAAGAAGATATGGAATATTTGGGATAGAAGATCAAAATTATTTAGAAATCAAAACAATTATGAAAATTATAATCACAGGTTCGTTAGGACACATCAGCAAACCGCTGACACAGGAATTATTGGAAAAAGGTCACAGCGTAACGGTCGTCAGCAGTTCGTCCGAAAGACGAAGCGAGATCGAAGCGTTGGGTGCAAACGCCGCCATCGGTTCGCTCGAAGACGCGGATTTTTTGACGGAAACTTTCACGGGCGCGGATGCCGTCTATGTGATGGTTCCGCCCGCGAATTACTTCGATCAGAATCTCGATCTGCTCGGTCATTATCACAAGATCGGCAATAATTACGCGCAGGCAATCGAGAAATCGGGCATCAAACGCGTTGTCAATCTCAGCACCATCGGCGGAAATTTGGATAAAGACAACGGGATTTTGCTCGGCGCGCACGATGTCGAGGAAATTCTCAATAAATTGCCGTCGGACGTAAACGTCACGCAAATGCGTCCCGTTTATTTTTATTACAATCTGCTAAATTATGCCGATTCGATCAAAAATCAGGGAATGATTTTCGCCAATTACGGTAAAGACAAATTTCCGATGGTTTCGCCGAAAGACATCGCCGCCGCGATTGCCGAAGAAATCGTCAAAACTGATTCAACGAATAAAGTCCGCTATGTCGTCAGCGACGAAAAAGACGGTGATGAAGTCGCGGAAATTCTGGGAAAAGCCATCGAAAAATCTGATTTGAAATGGGTAATTGTCAGCGATGAACAAGTGCTTGACGCTTTGAAATCAATCGGAATGCAGCCGAAGATCGCCGAAGGAATGGTCGAGATGTATTCGGGTATGAACAGCGGTTTGCTAATGGAAGATTATGAAAAAAACAAACCGTCAGAAATGGGAAAAGTAAAACTGACCGATTATGCAGAGGAATTTGCGAATTTGTTGACGGAAGGTTAGAAACAAAACCGAAGGTTGTCGGATGTTCAGAAATTCCAGATTCTGCTGACAAGCAAATTTCAAAGTCTTCTAGCGCAGTTCCCTTTTAAGAATTTTGCCCGTCGCGGTCATCGGCAGATATTCGCGGAATTCGACGAAGCGCGGGTATTTGTAGCCAGCCATATTTTCCCTGCACCATTCGACGATCTCGTTTTCGGTCGCGCCTGCGCCTTCTTTTTTGACGATGTAGGCTTTTATTTCCTCGCCGAATTCGTCGTGCGGAATTCCGATGACGGCGCATAAACTTACGGCTTCGTGCGTCATTAAAACTTCTTCGAGTTCGCGCGGATAGACGTTGAAACCGCCGCGCAGAATCATATCTTTTACGCGGTCGGAAATGTATAAATAACCGTCCGCGTCGAAACGCCCGACATCGCCGGAATGAAGCCAGCCGTCTTTGATCGTCTCATTAGTCGCTTCCGGTTTTTTGTAATAACCTTTCATCACATTATGTCCGCGAATGATGATCTCGCCGATCTCGCCGTTTGCGACATCGTTTCCATCTTCGTCCACGATGCGGACTTCAACGCCCCAGACGGGAAAACCGACCGAACCGGCGCGGCGCGCGTCCATTTTGTTAAATGTGGCGACGGGCGAAGTTTCGGATAAACCGTAGCCTTCGATAATAATTGCATCTAATTTTTTCTCGAAATTCTTTAGAACTTCGACCGGAAGAGGCGAACCCCCCGCACTGCACAGACGCAGATTTGTTGAAATCTTTTTGAGATCGAAATTATCGGCTTTCGGATAATTGAGAATCGCCCAATACATCGTCGGAACGCCTGCAAATATTGTTACGCCGTGTTTTTCCATCAAACCCAGAGCGTCTTCCGGCGTAAAACGCGGCAGCAAAATGAGCGTCGCCTGATTATAAAATCCGGCGTTCATCTGCACGCTTTGCCCGTAGGAATGAAACAACGGCAATGTGATAAGATGCACGTCGTTCTCGAATTTTTCATACATCGTGTCGGACAGACGCGCGTTCAAGATCATATTCAAATGCGTCAATTCCGCGCCTTTCGGCTGTCCGGTCGTGCCGGAAGTGTAAAGAATTACGGCGGTGTCTTCCGAAGATGTGATCGCGGACGCAAATTCTTTCGGTTGATCTTTGATGAGATCGGTGAACGTCTTTGAATTCTCGTCCGGTGCGCCTGCCGATTCGTCGAAATTCAAAACGATAAAATGCTCGCACCCGTCAACCTGCGAAAATCCTTCAAAACCGTATTCGCTCATCGGCAGATCACTTGTGCCTTCAAAACAAAAATACGCCTTCGCATCCGAATTATCGAGATGATAAGCAATTTCGCGCCCTTTAAGCAAAACATTGAGCGGCACGACGACCGCGCCCGCTTTTAAAATTCCGTAATAAACAATCGGGAAAAACGGCAGATTCGGACAAGAAAGCGCGACCTTTTCGCCCGCTTTAATGCCGAGATTTTTTAACGCATTGGCAACTTGATTCGCGCTTTCGTTAATTTCCTTGTAAGTAAATTTCGCGCCGCCGCAGATCACGGCAAATTTATCGGGCGAGTTTCGTACGCTGTCTTCGAGCAAAACGGCTAAGTTCAACATATTTAATAATGTAGAACGGAAAGCGGAAAATGAAAAATGGAAAAAGCCGGAACAAAAAATTATTTAGCGTTTAAAAAAGTCTGTTTTGTCCGGTTTTGATTTCAAACAAGACTTTTTCAATCTCATTTGCGTCTTTTGTTTCCAGACGGCGAAGGACTTCTTCTTTTTCTTCGCGCGAAAGTTGTTTCCAGATTTCGGAAAATTGCTTATCTTGTTTTATATGATAAATCGTTTCGTTCGGTTTCATTTGAAAACTTTGATTTATCCGAGTTGATCGGAAGCCAATTTGTAACTCGGATCTTCCCAATGATTGACATCAATTATAGCAGAAGCGTTGTCGAGAAGCGCGCGGCAGTCCGCGCTCAAATGTCTTAAACGAACTGTTTTGCCGACTTTGGCGTAGCGTTCGGTGATCTTGTTCAACGCTTCGATTGCCGAATGATCGGCGACGCGCGATTCTTGGAAATCTATAACGACTTCGTTCGGATCATTTATAATATCGAATTTTTCTTCAAATCCCGTGACCGAACCGAAGAATAACGGTCCATAAATTTCATAATGTTTGACACCGTTTTCGTCAATGCTTTTGCGGGCGCGGATTCGTTTGGCGTTTTCCCACGCGTAGCCGAGCGCGGAAATTATCACGCCGGAAATTACTGCAACGGCGAGATTGTGAAAAACGACCGTGATTCCGGCGACGATTATCATTACTAAAACATCGGTTGCGGGAACTTTGCGGAAGATTTTCAGACTCGCCCATTCAAATGTGCCGATGGCGACCATAAACATCAAACCGACGAGTGCCGCCATCGGGACTTGTTCGATCAAAGACGAGCCGAACAGCACGAAAGTCAGCAGACCGACGGCGGCGATAATTCCCGAAATGCGGTTTCTGCCGCCCGAACTGACGTTGATGACGCTCTGCCCGATCATCGCGCAGCCGCCCATTCCGCCGAAAAATCCGCAGACGAGATTCGCCGCGCCCTGCGCGAAACTTTCCTGATTTCCCTTGCCGCGCGTTTCGGTCATCTCGTCAATCACCGACAATGTGAGCAGACTTTCGATTAAACCGACGAGTGCCATAATCAAAGAATATGGAAAAATTATCGCCAGAGTTTCAAAATTTATCGGAACCTGCGGCAGATGAAACGCGGGAAATCCGCCGCCGATCGAAGCAATATCGCCGACCGTTCTCGTGTTAATTCCGAAGCCGATAATTATCAAAGAAACCGTCAAAATTGCGACAAGCGACGACGGAACGGCTTTAGTAAGTTTCGGCAAAAGATAAATAATCGCCATCGTCAAAACCACGAAACCGAGCATTATCAACAGCGCGTTTCCGCTCATCCAACTCGTTATACCGCTTGCGTCCGTGACTTTGAATTGCTCGAACTGCGACATAAAAATGACGATTGCCAAACCATTGACAAAGCCGAACATCACCGCGTGCGGCACGAGCCGGATGAATTTGCCGAGCTTTAAAAAGCCGATAAGCATCTGAATCACGCCCATCAAAACAACCGCCGCGAACAGATATTCAACGCCGTGTCGAGCAACCAAAGCGACGACGACAACGGCAATCGCGCCCGTCGCGCCGGAAATCATTCCCGGTCTTCCGCCAAACGCCGCCGCGATCAAACCGATAATAAACGCCGAATAAAGTCCGATCAGAGGGCTGACTCCGGCGATGATCGAAAACGCGACCGCTTCCGGCACGAGCGCGAGTGCGACTGTCAAACCGGACAAAATTTCGTTCTTGAGGTTGTATTCTTTAAATCTTAAATTGCGTAAAAAAATCATAGTATCTGTTTGCGCCGAACGGCGATAAAAAGCCGTTTCAAAGCAAACGGGTATCATACTTTATGAGGAAACCATTGTAAAACAGGCATTTTCTGCCGGGAATATTCCGCGCCGAATTAACGGATTAAATTAAATTTAAAACATTCAGCGTCAAAATGCCGTATATTTATCAACTATATGAAAGCTACATTTTTCGCATTCTTGCTGTTTTTTGTCTTCGTATCACAAAACATTTTCGCGCAGAATTCTCCGGCTGAAACGGCGCGAATCGAAAGGCTTGTCGGTCTGGCGAAGGTTTGGGGAAACGTGAAATATTTTCACCCGTTTTTGGCTTACCGCGATATTGATTGGGACAAGGCTTTGGTCGAGACGATTCCGAAAGTCAACGCCGCGAAAAATTCGCAGGAATACGCGGCGGCAATTAATTCGATGCTGGCGATTTTAGGTGATAAAAATACACGCGCTGAAATAATCGGCACGGAAACGAAATCAATAAAGCCGACAAATGCGGTTGAAACGAAAGAATCCATTCGTCTGGAAAACGGCGCGTTGATTTTGGATTTGATGCAGATCGCGCGTATCGGTGCGAAAAATCAGGATGATTTGCAGGAAATATATAAGAAAATGGGCGAGATGTTTCCGCAGGCAAAGACGCTGATTTTCGACGCTCGCGGGCGCGATTTGCCGACTGGTGAAAATGCCGAAGCGGTTAATTATTACGCCGCCGGATTTTTGCGCGATTCGCTGCCGTCGCTACTTGATGAAAACCTGAAACTCGCGTCGGTGCGCTACCGCGTTCACAACGGTTACACGCCGCAATGGGGTTCGTCTTCAGGCGGTTATTATTCGGCATTTACGACCGACGCGCCCGTTATTTTTGAAGGTTCGGGCGACGCGAAATTATTGCCGACGGTTTTTATCGTTAATGAAAAATCCCCGTCTTCGGGCGACATTTTGAGCGGTTTGCAATCGGCGAATAAAGCGTTAGTCGTGCAGGACGGCGATTTGGCGGAAGAACCGGGAATCGAAACTTCCGAAATAAAACTTCCCGAAAATGTGCGCGTTAAAATCCGTTCGGTCGAACTCGTCGCGCCGGACGGAAGCGTCGGTTTTCAGGCTGATAAAGTCGTGCCGAAAAGTGCGAACGGCGCAGACGATGCGATGAACGAAGCGTTGAAACTTGCCGCGCAGAAGGATTTTAAACGTCCCGTCAATAATAATTCGGCGGTTGTTCCTCTGGAATCCGTCAAAGATAAACCTTATCCCGAAATGGAATTTCCGGCGGCGGAATATCGTCTGCTCGCGCTGTTTCGATACTGGAACGTGATTAATTATTTTTACCCGTATAAAGATTTGATTGACCGACCGTGGGACGAGATTTTGCCCGAATATATAACGATGTTTGAAGCAAACAAAGATGCTTCGGATTATCAATTGACGGTTTTGCGAATGGTTGCCGAACTCGACGATTCGCACGGCGGCGTGCGTTTTTCGAATCCGAGCAAAGCGGGCGAAACTCTCGGCAGATTCTTCCCGCCGCTGAACGTAAAATACGTCGCCGGACAGACAATCGTTTTAAATGTCATCAAACCGAACGCCGGAGTTTCACCGGGCGATGTTATCACGGCGATTGACGGAATTCCGATTGAAAAATACCGCGCAAAATTCGCTGTTTACAATGCCGCTTCGACCGAACAGGCGTTACAGCGCGTCGTGCATTTCAGCCTTTTGCGCGGGCAGAAAGACACGAAGATCAAATTAAACGTGCGCGGTTTGGACGGCAAAACGCGCGAAGTCGAACTCGTCCGCAATGTTCCGACGAACGATCCGCGTTGGGAAAAAGCCTACGACAGATCGCGCAAAACTCCCGTTTTTGAAGTTTTGCCGTCGGGTTTCGGCTACGCTGATCTGGCGCGTCTGCAAGTCGGCGAAGTTGATAAAATGTTTGAAATGCTCAAAGATACGCCCGCGATTATTTTCGATATGCGCGGTTATCCGAACGGCACGGCGTGGTCAATCGCGCCGCGTCTGACCGAAAAGAAAAAAGTCGCCGCCGCGCTTTTCTCGCGCCCGTTTTTGTCGGGAAAACTCGCGTCCGATGAAGACGGCGCAAGTTACTCTTTTACTCAGTATTTGCCCGAAAGAGTCGGCGACGTTTACAGAGGAAAAGTCGTGATGCTGATTGACGAAAACGCCGTCAGCCAATCCGAACATACCTGTATGTTTTTCGAAGCCGCGCGAGCGGACATCACATTTATCGGAACGACGACGATGGGCGCGAACGGCGACGTAACTTATATGCTGCTGCCCGGAAATCTGACCGTCGCTTTTACGGGTCACAACGTCCGCCACGCCAACGGTCACCGGCTTCAAAGAATCGGAATTCAACCGACAATTAAAGTCGAGCCGACGATCAAAGGCACAATCGAAGGCAAAGACGAAATTCTCGAAGCCGCTGTAAATTTTCTGCAAACAGGTGAAAAATAAAGATTAGCGAAGAGTTTTAGTTTGTGCGATAATTTTTCCCGAATCGCTTTATAAATTCAAGAAAAAGGATAAATTATCGTGGCAGAAAATAACAATAAATCTTCGTGGTTCAAACCTTCGCTCGATTGGCTTTTGATCTTTGTTCCCGTGGCGGTCGCGTTTCGGTTTGTTCCGCAATTGGAAAACGCGACCGTTTTATTTATCGTCTCGTGCATTGCGATTATTCCGCTCGCGGGTTGGATGGGCAAAGGGACGGAACATCTGGCGGAACATCTCGGTCCGGCGTTGGGCGGACTTTTGAGCGCGACGTTCGGGAATATGGCGGAGTTGATTATTGCGATGTTTGCGCTGTCGAACGGTTTGCAGAATGTCGTCAAGGCTTCGATCACGGGTTCGATTCTCGGAAATTTACTTTTAGTTTTGGGACTTGCGCTTTTGACGGGCGGCTTGAAATTCAAGCGGCAGGAATTTAACAAAACGGCTTCGAGTATGTCGGCGACCGCGTTGACGCTCGGCGCGGCGGCGTTACTTGTGCCGACAATATTTCACGCGGTCGCGGCGAATGTGACGGTCGCCAACGGCGGTTGGACACCGGAAAAAGAACAGCATTTATCATTGGCGATTGCCGTCGTTTTGATAATCACATATATTTTCACGCTCGTGTTTTCGCTTTACACGCACCGCGATATGCTCGTCGCCGACGAGATGACGCGCGGCGCGAATCAGATCAACGCCGACCTCGAAGAATCCGGCGACCATTGGACGAAAGGCAAAGCGATCACCGTTTTATTGATCGCGACGGCATTTGTCGCGCTGATCGCCGAATTTCTCGTCGGCGCGGTCGAAGAAGCGGGAAAAACGCTCGGTCTGACGGAAGTTTTCGTCGGCGTGATCGTCGTAGCAATTATCGGAAACGCGGCGGAAAATTCTTCGGCGATCTTGATGGCACTGCGAAATAAAATGGATTTGAGTTTAGGAATCGCGCTCGGTTCGTCGCTTCAAATCACGCTTTTCGTCGCGCCTGTTCTGGTTTTCGCGTCGTATCTTTTCGGCAGTCCAATGAATCTCGAGTTTACTATTCCCGAAGTTTTCGCCGTGATGACGGCGATTTTGATCGTTCAGCAAATCTGCGCCGACGGCGAAAGCAATTGGATCGAAGGCGTTCAACTTTTATCGGTTTACGCGGTGCTGGCGATTCTGTTTTACTTTTTGCCCGATATTCATCCGTTGGCTGAAACTCTCGCAATTCATCCTTGATTTAAATATTAATTTGAAAACGAATTCGTTGATTTTTCTATCAATTTACAAAATGACTTTTATATTCACACAAATTTTGCGTTTAATTTTATTGTTTTAATCACAGAATCATCCAAGAAATCGTATTCTCTACTTTAATTTCGTTTTATTTTTCCAAACCGTTTTTTTCAAAAATCTTTCTGTTTTGAAATATCGTGCTGAATTGATAAACTGTGTGTTTCGCCGATAGGACAAACATTCTACCAGTAAAACAAACAATGAGTATCACAAAAATTTCCGTGCGCGGTGCGCGTCAGCATAATCTGAAAAATATCAATGTCGAAATTCCGAGAAACACATTTACCGTTATCACCGGTTTGAGCGGTTCGGGTAAGTCTTCGCTCGCTTTTGATACGATTTACGCCGAAGGTCAGCGGCGTTATGTCGAATCACTTTCGGCTTATGCGCGTCAGTTTTTGGATCAACTGGAAAAACCTGATGTTGATTCGGTCGAAGGTTTGAGTCCGGCGATTTCAATCGAACAAAAAACCGTTTCGCGCAGTCCGCGTTCGACCGTCGGAACGGTAACGGAAGTTTACGATTATTTGCGCCTGCTTTTTTCGTCAATCGGAACGCCGCACTGCCCGAATTGCGACGCGCCGATCACGCGGCAGAGTATCGAGCAAATCGTTGCAAACATTACGGATTTGCCCGAAGGCGAAAGAATTATGATTCTTGCGCCGATTGTGCGCGGACGTAAAGGCGAATTCAAAAAAGAACTGGAAAATTTACCTAAAAACGGTTTTATACGCGCGCGAATTGACGGCGAACTGCGCCAGTTGGACGAAGAAATCAAACTAAAGAAAAGTTTTAATCACACAATCGAAGTCGTCGTTGATCGTCTTTTGATAAAACCCGACATTGAAGAAAGACTAAATGAATCAGTCAAAACCGCTCTGAAATTAACCGACGGCGCGGTTTTGGTGGCGGTGATTGACGGCGATGAGAAACTTTACTCGGAAAAAATGGCGTGCGTCAATTGCGGGATAAATATTCCGACGCTCGAACCGCGTTCGTTTTCGTTTAATTCCAGTTTCGGCGCGTGCAAATTGTGTCAAGGTGTCGGAGTCGTCGCTGAAATGGACGCGCGGAAAATCTTGCCGGACGAAAGTCAAATTACAGGCAAGATCAAATTTTTAAAGGAAATTGATAAAACCGGCGGAAATTTCTTGATGACTGCTCTGACGGCGATTATCGAACGATACGCGGAAGACGAATTGACAAAATCGAAAGGCAAAAAAGTAAAAGAAATTTCGCCTGATGAAGACAAAAATATCAAAAATCAAAATGCAAAGGTCAAAGAACTTTTCGCGTTGAACTTTGAAGATTTGCCAACGGAAATTAAAGACGAATTTTGGAACGGCACTAAAAAGCGTCTGACTTTTAAACAAGGAACTTACATTTACGAAGCCGATTGGAAAGGCGCGATTCGAGCGATGCGCGAACGGCTTGAAACGCCGCCGTCGGAAAAAGTCAGAAGCGCGCTCGAAGAATTGGTTTCACCGGTCAAATGTCCGAAATGCGACGGCAAACGTCTTCAACAAGAATCTTTAGCCGTTCGTGTCGGTGATTACGGTATCGCAGATTATACGGAAATGCCGATTGAAAAATCAATCGAAAAATTCGAGGAAATAAAGTTAAATGTACGCGAGGAAAAAATTGCCGGATTAGTTTTACGCGAAATCCGCGAGCGGCTGAATTTTTTAAACACGGTCGGTCTCGGATATTTGACGCTCGACAGAACATCGCAGACTTTGAGCGGCGGCGAAGGTCAGAGAATTCGTCTCGCAACACAGATCGGTTCGCAACTGCGCGGCGTTTTATATGTTTTGGATGAACCTTCAATCGGTCTGCATCCGCGTGATAATCAAAAATTAATCGAAACTCTGCACGAACTGCGCGATTTAGGAAACACGGTTTTGGTTGTCGAACACGACGAGGAAACCATCGAATGCGCCGATTATGTGGTGGATCTAGGACCGCTCGCCGGAACTCACGGCGGCGAAATCGTCGCTGAAGGAACGCCGTCGGAAATAAAAAAATCGGAAACTTCCCTGACCGGAAAATATCTTTCCGGCAAATTAAAAATTGAAGTTCCGAAAAAACGCCGCAAACCGCGCGGCGAATTTATCACGGTTAAAGGCGCGTCGGCGCATAATTTGAAAAACATCACGGCAAAATTTCCGCTCGGCGTTTTAACGGTCGTCACAGGCGTTTCCGGTTCGGGAAAATCAACGCTCGTCGGCGATATTTTATATCGCGCTCTGGCGCAGAAAATTTACCGTTCACACGCCGAACCTTTGGAACATAAATCCATCGAAGGTCTCGAATTCGTTGACAAAATCATCGAGATTGACCAATCGCCGATCGGCAGAACGCCGCGCTCGAATCCGGCGACTTACACGGGAGTTTTCACGCCGATCCGCGAACTTTACGCGATGCTTCCCGAATCACGCGAACGCGGTTACAAACCGGGAAGATTCTCGTTTAACGTAAAAACCGGACGCTGTGCGGCGTGTGAAGGCGCGGGAATGAAACGCATCGAGATGAATTTTCTGCCCGACGTTTTCGTAAACTGCGACGTGTGCCGCGGCGCACGATATAACCGCGAAACTTTGTCCGTGAAATTCAAAGGTCTTTCGATTGCCGATTTATTAGATACGACAATCGAAGACGCTCTTCCGATTCTGGAAAACATTCCGAATATCAATAACAAATTGCAGACGCTTTTGGATGTCGGTTTAGGATATTTGAAACTCGGACAAAGCGCGACGACGATTTCCGGCGGCGAAGCACAGCGCGTCAAACTTTCAAAAGAACTCTCAAAACGCGCCACCGGAAAAACCGTCTATATTTTAGATGAACCGACAACCGGACTGCATTTCGCCGACGTTCACAAACTGCTCGACGTTCTGCAAAGATTGGTCGAAACGGGAAATACGGTTGTCGTCATCGAACACAATTTGGATGTAATAAAAACCGCCGATCACTTAATTGACCTCGGACCGGAAGGCGGCGCGGAAGGCGGCAAAATAGTTGCTCAAGGAACGCCGGAAAAAGTGGCGAAAGTTAAGGAATCTTATACAGGACAAGCGTTAAAAACTTTACTGAAATAAAAAAAGGGCGGGAAAAAATTCCCCGCCCTACAAATATTATTGTTTGAAAATTCATTCTATCGCAATAATATTCAAACCATCCAGACTATTATCAACAGTTAAAACCATTGAATTAAATCTGTAGCGTCTTGATGTTATCTGCAAAGTGTAGCTTTGTCCCGGTTGAACATCTTCGAATGTAAAATAGCCGAACGAATTTGAAGTAATCGTTCTGGATTGTCCATTTCCATCCGTTAATGTCAAACGAGCATCCGCAAGTCCTTTCATACTCGCGGTTACTACCTGCCCTTTAACAGACACTCCCGCCGCTGTCGGAGCGAGAATATTCACACTGCCGCTATTGAAAGTCGCCGCTACCTCCAAATTGTTAGTATCACGAACCTGACGCTGCACCGGATCATCGTTGAAGTTTAAAAATGTCAGACCGCCCGGGGCAGAAGCCGCCACATCAAACTGGATTAAAATTATCTGGCTGACTCCGGCTTGGAATCCACCGTTAATATAAGCCAGTTGAACGATTACTTTGCCCGGCATATTCGTGTTCGGAACAAGGAATCCTCCCGTTCCTCCGCTGCCGAGCGAAACCTGCGGATTGCTCAGTTTGGTTGTCACGTAATCCATAGTAAAACTGGTGCCTTTGTCGTTGGCTTGGGCATCAATTGAAATTGCTACCGTTACTTTGTTACCGGGCGAACCGTTAACATTGTTTGCGGCGGACACGACACGCGGAGTTGCCAAACTCTTATCATTATCAAGTATTGATTTTAAGTTCGACGTCATCATCGCCGGGTATGCCGGACCGCCGACCGTTTGAACGGGATCAAGAATAGCGGCATAGCGTCCGGCTTGAATAAAGTCGCCGAGATCAACATCTCCGTCACCTTTGGTCGCCGTCGGTTCGGAATCGGCTCTTTGAAACTCATTGGTCGTTGCAAAGTCCGGTGTAGCTAATCCGGCGGCAAATTGTCCGACCTGATTAAAGTCGCCGAGGTCAACGTCACCGTCGCCGCTCGGTCTCGGATCAACGTCAGCTTCCAAACCTTGTGCAAAGACGACAACACCGTTATTAAACTGCGATTGCAGCGGATTGGCGTTGACATCGTTAACGCTGCGCGTCGTCGGGGAATTGGTAAAGGTCAAAGCAGTGTTGGCACTCGTATTGGCTGCCGTATTGAATTGAACATTTACAATTTGTTTTGTTCCCGCCGCGCCGAAAGTTTGTCCCGACGGTTTAACTACGGTTACTCCAACACTTCCCGGCGTTCCGGTATTGGTAAGTAATGTCGCTCCCGCGGCATCCGCTCCCAAAGTTACTACCGGATTGCCGAGTTTGGTCGTGTCGTATGTAAAGCTGAAACTCACGCCGTTCTCGTTGCCGAGACTGTCAAGTAAAATCGGTACTGTCACCTGATTTCCCGGATTGGCGGTTGCCTGTCCGAATCTTACTTTTCGCGGAACATCGTTAATGCTGTTGTAAGCAGTAAAGTTCGCGTTGGTAATATTTACAGTCAGACTCGCATAGTTTCGGTAAACCGGATCGTAAATTTTACTTAAACCGCTCGGCGTAACTTTATAACTTCCGCCAGCCGGTAAGCCGATGAATGAATAATTACCGTTTGTATCAGTCGTCGTCGTCTGGGAAGCCGACCCGCTTAACGTAACGGTCACGCCCTGCAAATTGGTATTGGCTGCCGGAGCATTATACATCTGAATGTTGCCGGAAATCGTTACCAATCCACCGCCGTCGTTATCTATTATGCTCAAGATTGCTGAAGCAAGTCCGAGCGTTGCGCCTCCGGTCGGATTTGAAAGCGTCAGATTGACGGTTTCACCACCCGGCGGCGGTTCGCTGATGTTGTCATCAACAATCGGAATCGAGAATGATTTGCAGGTCTCGTTCGGAAGAAAACTGAGCGTTCCCGATGTCGCGGTGTAATCCGCCGGAGCGGTTGCCGTTCCGTTGCTCGTTGCATAATCAACCGTTACCGTATTGGGCGTAACTCCGCTGCGGCAAACGCTGATTGATGCCGTGCCGTCGCCTTCGCCGACGGAATACGTCGCCGAAGAGAAACCGACCGTTACATCATCATTGTTTATCGTTCCCAAACCCTGCGAATCGTCAATAGCCGCATTAACGGAATTTGACAGATTAACGGTAAACGTTTCGTTGCCCTCGACATTCGTATCGCCGTTGACATTAACCGTTACGGTCGTAGAAAGCTGACCGGCGGGAATTGTCGCGGTTCCGTTGACGATTGCCTGATAGTCGTTATCGGCAGTCGTCGCCGTACCGTCGGCGGTATTTATCGTTACCGTCGTGTCCAGCGTACTGACTACCGACTGCGTAATCGTAAACGTCGCCGTCGTCGTGCTGGAATTTCCTTCCGTTACCGTCGCGTCGCCGATTGAAATAGTCGGCGGTGCAGGCTCGAAATCGAACGTTTTATTGACACTGTTGACACCGACTGTCAAAGCGTCAACATTTCCTTCAAATCCGACACCCGGACTTGAACCTTCGCCGCGGAAACCGATTAAGCCGAGTAAGCCGCGATGAATTCCCACATTCGGGTAAGCCGCCAACAACTGCGCTCGAGTACACGGAGCAGATTGCGGGCAAAGCGTCGGATTGCCGAGAATGGTTCCTCTGGAAGTGTAGAATTTTCCATTCGTCGCATTCCATCTCTGCCAGGTTCCTTGAACTAAAGGCTGATTCGGCGATGTCGTATTTTGATATGGTTCAAAAACGAGTCTGCCCTGGAAACTTTCATCCGCGTCAGTTAGATCAAAGTCTGCGCCGAGTTGAAGCGACGGAGATTTTGCCGTATTTCCGGGATTATTGGCATATTCGCTGTAACTTAGTTCCGTAATTTGATCGAATCGCGTTCCCGGAAAATCAGTGCTGTTGGCAAATAAATATTTGCCCGTGTCACTGGTTCTGATCCTTGAACTGCCGTCTCCGAGCGGTTGTCCGGTCGGACCTTCGACAAATGATGGTTGAATAAACGTATCGGTTACATCATCGAAACCATACCAATTCATCGTATCAACCGGTGAAACCACCACAACTGAATTTACTAAATTAAAAGTTACCGTGTTATCGCTCGAAGTCGAAGCGGCGTTTTGATTGCCGACATTATCAACCGCGGCTCCGGCTGGAACAGACAAAATAACTGTTCCGGTTTGATTCATACCGCTGACGGCGACGTTATAAGTCGTGCCGCTTCCGGTTATGACCGCCTTCGGATTGCTGCCTGCGCCGAATGCCGTGCCGCCGATTATTACATCACCCGCCGAATCTCCGAAACCTGTTACTGCTTCGCTAAAGACAACCGTAAAGTTGATCGGGGAAGTACTGGTCGGATCGGCTTGTCCGGCGGCTTGCTCGACTGTCACCGTCGGAGCGGTAATATCATAAGTCACCGTATTATCGGTCGAAGTCGAAGCCGTGTTGCCGTTTCCGGCGGCATCGGTTGCGACTCCCGCGCCGATCGTGGCGATGACCGTTCCGCTCGATGTCATTCCGCTGACGGCGACATTATATGTCGTGCCGCTTCCTGTGACCGTTGCAGTTGTTGCACCAGCAGTTCCGCTCAAAGTTACGTCGCTACCGTCAAAATTCGTCGTCGGTTCGCTAAAGACAACCGTAAAGTTGATCGGCGAAACATTCGTCGGATCAGCTTGTCCGCTGGCTTGATTAATCGTCACCGTCGGCGAAGTAGTGTCGTAAGTCACCGTGTTGTCCGTCGAAGTCGAAGCCGAAGTCGGCGAACCTGTCGCCACGGATTGCGCCGCGCCGACCGGAATCGTTGCGATCACCGTTCCGTCATTTGTCATACCGCTGACGGCGACATTATAAGTCGTGCCGTCATTCGGAGCGGTTTCCGTAATAACCGCCGTTGTTGCACCGGCAGTTCCCGATAAAACGACATCGCTGCTCGTAAATCCGGTTACGGGTTCACTAAAGACAACTGTAAAGTTAATCGTCGAAGCGTTTGTCGGATCGGGTCCGACCTGATTAATCGTTACCGTCGGCGGCACGACCGGAGAGCAGGTTGTCGGAGCATTTAAGAAAGGATCATAATCAACATTTGTTGTAACATTATCTCCATTTCCGGGACCGACCGGACCGGGACCGTTTGCCGCGCCCCAATAGTTATTTTCAGCATTAGTAACAACCGGATTTGAAATGCCCGTCGTATCACTCTGAACACCAAATGTCGTGTTGCCGACGATGTTATTGTTATTAAGGTTAATACCGTTCGTCGCGTAACTTGAAGATGTTCCCCCATACTGTATATCATTTCCGACGTAAACACCGACATCGTTGTTTACGATGAAATTGCAATTTACATTCGGGACAGCCGGAACAGTATGCGAAATTCCTCTCAGAGCATTCGTAATATTGTTTCCGGTAATTACGATATTCGGCGAAACAGTCGAGGTATTTGTCAACCAAATTCCATCAATTCGCGTATATGCAGCCGCCACAGCTTCGGTATTCGGTGCATCGGTTTTCGGTGTGACTTCACGCCGATTTAACTGTTTATTGTAGAATTTAGAACCGACAGCTTTCAGATTTCCAGCCAGCGGCGCATTTCCTAATAATACGTCGCGGTTAGCGTTGATAATGTTACCGCTAAACGTGACCGGAACCGTATTGTTAATGGATTCAATTCTGATGCCGCTAAAGCGTGTCGCTCCCGGATCAGCCGGTTCAACATACGAAGTAATCGTATTGTCAAAAATCTTGAATCCGTTTGTTGTATAAGTATAATGCAGATTGTGGCGAATACCGATGCGGTTAGCCGTAATCTGATTATTATTGATATTCGCTATTGCCGCACCTGACCGATAAAAGTTCTCGGTAACAATTCCCAAACTTATACGGGTAATCACGTTATCCGAAATGTTCGTATAAGCATTAGTTCCGACATAGATTCCGCCGCCATAGTTGACACCGGGAATATTATCAATTTTGTTAAATTGAATTGTACTGTTGTCGTTATTTGCCGAGCCGTTAGCACCGAGCGCAATACCCAAATCACCTATGTTTTTGATGATATTGTTGGTAATTGTCTCTCTCGGATTAGCTAAACCCGTAAAATTATTGTCAGGCATATCAATGCCTTCTGCGGCATCAACGTCAACGCCGTTAAAGATTACGCCCGAAGTCAAATTCGGATTATTACCATCAAGCGTAAAACCGTTAAAAGTAATATTTTGCGCTCTCAGCGAAACCATAATCGGACCTGTGGAAAAGTCAGGATCGCTAATTGTCGGATTAATAACCGCCTCCGCCGCTCGCGTTCCGGTGTTGGGATTTACACCTGCGTTCGGACCGAGCAGTGTTAGTGGTTTATTAATTTCCAATTCTTCGACATAAGTTCCCGGACAAACATTGATAGTATCGCCCGCGCTTGCCAGGTCAATAGCCGCCTGAATCGTCATCGGCACAGGATCAGGATCATCACAGCTTGACGCACTTGCCATTCCGTCGTCGTCAACATAGAAAGTAACCGCGCCGTTAAAGTAATTGACTGTGTTATCGGTCGAGGTCGAAGCCTCGTTGCCGTTGTTGTCGGCGTCAATTGCAACTCCCGCCGGAACCATGGCAATAATTGTTCCGCTCGTCGCACCGCCATTAACTGCCACCGTGTAAGTGGTTGTGCTGACAGGCGTAATAGAAACAACGGTTGCGCCGGTTGCCGTGCCTGATAAAACTACATCCGTCAAATCATCAAAATCATTTACCGGTTCATTAAAAACAACCATAAAGTTAATCGGCGAAACATTCGTCGGATCAGGTTGTGTTGCTGCCTGATTGATTGTTACAGTTGGCATTTGCACGTCAATATTTAATGTTGTGCCGCCGGTAAATGTCGGATTGTTTGCTGCGCCGTTGAGCGGATTTTGTGCGCTTGCCGTGTCAACGATCGAATTGTCATCAAGCACGTCAAGACGGATTGATCCCATTCCCGAATCAACCGTTACTTCGACGGTGCAGCTCGCGCCGCTGCAATTAACATTTGTAATTGACGCGACGACATTGCCGGAAGTTGTCGTCACGACAAAATCAGTCGCATCAACACCCGTTACGGCTTCGCTGAAAGTTACAACAAAATTAACCACATTCGACGATGCTAAACTTCCCGTCGAAGAAACAACGGTCGGCGCAATCGAATCCAAAACGGTCACATTAGTCGTATCGGTCGCATTATCAACCTTTGCCGTGATAATCGCCATCTGATCGCCGCCGTCAACCGTTCCGCCCGTAAATGTGGTCGAAGCCAAGCCGTCAACAAGCGGTGTCGTCGCCGGACTGACCGTGCCGTTGGTAGCGGTGAAATTAACCGGAATTCCAGCCGGATTATTCGCGCTCGAATTTGTCGGTGCAATCGGATTCGGCAGATGATTTGCTGTCGTGAATGTATCAGTTCCGGCAGAATTGTATCTCAGATTAGTTTCAATCGTCGCCATTACGCCACCGCCGACCGAAGCCGCAGAAGTGTTTGTATGGCTGAGAATTAAATATGGCGTTGCGAAATTCACTAATCCGCTAGTCGTATCGCAACCCGTTCCGCCGTTCGGTCCTTGATTGCAGCCCCAAAAATTATTAGTTTGATTGACCGTGCTTGACGACGTAAGATTTTTAATGCCGACAGTATTGCCTGCAATACGGTTAAAGTCAGCAGTCAAAGTCGGGAAAGCGGAATCATTTGGATTCTCATCGTATAATTCAATTCCAGCTTGAGATGCTCCGGTTACGGAATTACTATGCAGAGACACATCAGAATTTACGGCATTTCCATTATATGAAACAGCCGTAATCCCCACAACAGGTCCGAAACTACTGCCTATAACGAAATTATTATTTGCCGAAGAATTGCCCTCATCAAAACTAATTGCGGCATACTTGGTTTGCGTAAACGAATTTCCATTTACGGTTGAACCAAAATTGGGAGTCCAGCTATATACGCCGGCATCATTATTATCGAAAGTATTTGTCGAGATTATTGTCGTTCCTGATTTGTATAATAAAATCCCAAAGGAATACTGTCCTGTAAAACTACAATTTATACTACCGCATATATTGTTATTAATAGTATTATTGTTAATCGTTGATGTAGCTCCGTCTCTTATAACAATGCCGTTCTGAGCAGACGGAGAAGCAGGTGAACTGGTACCTACGATGTTACTATTGATGATCTGACCGTCTGAGCCGGTTCTGGCAACAACTACACCATTTTTGTTATAATCATCAATCTTTACATTATCAAAATTTATAAACCCGACTTGGTTATAAGCCAAACTTCCAGCACTAACTCCGTAACCGTTTTGGTCTCCGGAAATCCCTGTTGATTTGTGAATAGCAGTAACTCTTGCATTACTTAAAACAAGACTGGAATTTTCGTTAATAAATATCCCGGAAACACTATTTGAAAAAGGAACGGGTCCGGTAACCGTAAGTTTAGACATCTCTACATATGACTGACTGCGAATTTCAACGATCGCAGCGGTATTTGAAAGTCCCACAACATTGCTCGGTGTCAATGTCGCCGGTGATTCAATAATCGTTAAGCCTTCTCCGGCACCGGTTATTTTCACACATTTATTTACGACAATCTGCTCAGTATATGTACCGGCAGCCACTATAATTTTATCGCCGCCTAACGGGTTTGCGGAATTTATTGCGGCTTGAATTGAACCGCCTGCCGAAACATTGATAGTTGATCCGGTAAAACTACAAGAAAGTGCTTCTGAAGTTGTCGGAGGATCATCTATTTTAATTAAATCAGCAGTTTCCTTATCATTTTCATTAGAAGGACTTGCCGGTCGTTGACGAACTAAATTTTCCTGAGTTTTATCATCAGAAAAATACGATTCTAATCCGAAAAAATTCAAAATTTGGTTTAATCCGCCGCTTATTGAAAGCAAAGTCGGATTAATAACCATCATATTATTTCCGGCAGGATTTGATTTACTTTGAATTTGCGCCGGAACTTTTATTGCCATTGTAATTGTTAATAAAAACAAACATCCAACGACAGCCAACTGATTAATCAATTTGCCGGACTTACCAGCTCCTTGTTTTATCCACATTTTATTAGTTACTTTCATAATTTCTCCTAGTTTTTTAAAAATTTACAATGAAGAAAAGCCCGTAAATCAAGAAGAACGGATGTTTTTCTACAAAATAAATTAGAAAAAGGTAAATTAAGACAATGCCTATAAATTAAATATTTCAGGCAATGAAGCAAATGGGAAACTTTTCCTTTTTATGTTTGTTTGTTTCAGGAAACGGAATGAGTTAAAATGTAGACTGTTCGGGTATACATTATTAGAAAACACTCCGTTTCCTAATGGTGTTCCGACAGTCCGGTTGATAGCTCTAACTATTAACCGGACTTTTTGCGGCTCACCAAACCTAATTTTTCAATACTTCCTTAAAATTCGACGTTTGTGTGAAAAGCTAAAAACAAAACGCCCGAATATCCTTTTCAGATACTCCGGCGTTTTTTTTAAAAATGTTGTGTGTGAATCGAAGTTTTCACAACCGAAAGAAAACAATCAGAAAACCCAGCGGCGTGACAGACCGCTAAAAGTGCAAAATTACTTGGGTTATTTTGCAAAGTGATGGAAGAAAATATTTCTGAGATTCCAAACATTTAAGTTTAACAAACCAACTTCAAAATTATATTTGGAACGACAAAGTTCAACTCAAATACTTAACTAAGTGAACATAAAAGTCGTCTCAAACTTTTGATCAAATAATAATTATTATTACTGCCCTGCTGTATTTTGTTTAATCTTCGAATCGGTTAATAATTATTTTCAAATGCCCTGAATAAAATTATTAAACCGTATTCACTTTTCGGTTGTGTATGGAAAATTAACACACTAAAACCAGACTGTCAAACCAATATATTCAAAAATTAAACAATTGTTGAAGATGTCATATTTGATTTACATATTATCCCGTATTAATTGGCTTTTGTAAAAGATTTTTCCATACATAAATGTGAACAAAAGTAATTTGTTTTTAATTTTACGGCATCATCCTGCGGTACCCATTTCTGACATTTAGCGCAGCGGACGAGCGGTGAATCGCTCGTTTTCGGTTTGGCAGATATAGTTTTGGTTTTCGGTTTCGTCGTCTGTTTCAATTGACGGTATGCTTTGAGCATAAACCAACCGGTCTGAATATATTTGCGGTAACGATATGCCATAAACGCCATAAACGCGAGGTATATAAGAAAAATTATTAGTAAAATCCAAGTCCAACTCATATTTGTATATTATAAATTCTCTTTCTCAAGAATAGTTTTTTTAAATTCAAAAAAACAATTGCGAAATATGAAAACGATAAATTAAAAAGTAATGTTTCCTTACATTATGACGGGCATAAATTTTGCTGTCTAAAAACGTAGGACAAAGGGAACGCTTGATTTGTTTTGAAATTGAACATATTTTCAAAAAATTAGTATGAGTTTAGAACAAATTGAAATTTTGTAATTCCAGTTGTCAATCAAGGAGTAAAATTATGAGTGATATTTTTGAAAAAACGGAAGAAGCTAATAAAACCGAGTGGCAAAATAATAAGGAAATGAATCCGATGGTAAATTCATCAGTAACGGACGAAGGATTAATAGAATCCGGCGACCAAAAAGGCGAAAAAACCTGGCGGAACGAGAAAACCGATGATGATGATTTTAGTGCCGAAGAAAAGGACTAAAATTGCTTAAGAATACTGTAAAAGTTAAGGCGCGTTTTTTTATTCGCGCCTTAACTTTTTGTATCGCATTTAAGCCGGAAGTTGTTTGAAAAGTAAAAGATTTATAAATTAAAAAATCGCTTGGACTACAATCGTAAGCCAAGCGATTTTTTTTCTTAAAAAACCGAAAAATTCAGACAAAGTAGTATCAGATTTTCTGTAAGTAAAAATCAGAAGTTAAATTTAATTCTCTGAAAATTTCCCGTTTTCATAAACTTTATGCTTTAGGTTTATTCAAAATTTCAGACAAAGCCTGTAAACGGGCTGAATCCGAAGCACTCTTACTCGTTTTTGCATTTTTCTCTAAAATTGACACGAATTTCTTGAGTTTTGCGACTTCTTTTTGATTCATATTTGAATTTTCCGTCGTTTGAATAGCTTCACGAAGACTGGAAATTTGTTCCGCAGACATTGATTTTGAACGCTCAATCTGGTCAATATAAGCTTTCGCAACAATCAAAGTTTGCGGATAAACGATTTTCTGTTGATTCTGCACATTCAATTCAGCTACACGAACCGATTTTGCCGCATCAATTTCATTTTGCGTCAGATATTCCGACGGTTTTAATTCAAAAATATCTAAACCGCGGGCGATTTCCGATGCGTAGATATTTCCGTTATACCAGTAAGCCGACCAATCGCCGCCGAGAATAAGCGTTTCCGGGTCAATCGGTCCGCGGTCGAAATACGCAATTTCCTTCGGATTTTTCGCATCGGTAAAATCCATTATCGAAATTCCGCCCTGATACCACGCCTGAACTTCGATGTCTCTGCCGGGAACGGGAATCAATGAACCGTTGTGAGCCACGCAATTTTCGCTGTTGGTCTGCGCGGCGGGCATTTTGTAATAGTTCGCAAATTTCAGTTTGTTTTTATCGAGATTAAAAATCGCGTTCGCGCCCCACACGTTCGGATCGTTTTCTCTGCATCTTGCGCCGAGTCCGCCGCCCCATTCATCTGTAAAGACGACTTTTTTCCCGTCGTTTGAAAATGTCGCCGAGTGCCAGTAAGAATAATTCGGATCGTTGACCGCATCAATTCGTTTCGGATTCGCCGGATCTTTGATGTCGAGCAAAATTCCGTTTCCCGAACACGCGCCGGCGGCAAGTCCGATTTCCGAATAGACGGTTATATCGTGACATTGATTGGTGTCGGCAACTTTTCCGTTGCTGTCGTGCGAACCGCCGTTATTTAATCCGTTTATCTCGCCCGTTCGCGGGTCTATAAAGATGCGCGGACTCGACACGATCTTGGCATCTTTCGGCGATGCGACCGGAACTTTTATAACGTCAATTCTGAAAAGTGCGGTGTTCGGGTCTTTATCCGCCGCACCGCCGGAACATCCTTCGAGTTCTTCGCCCGGACGAACAAACGATGTTCCCGAAACGTAAATATAGACGTTTTTATTATCTTTCGGATCGGTAACGAGCGTGTGCGTGTGCGAACCGCGACAGGTTTGCACCGCGCCGACCTGTTTCGGATTGCTGATGTCCGAAATGTCGAAAATTCTCACGCCGCGAAAACGGTCTTTTTGCACATCGTGCTGCGGCGGTTGTCCTTCGGTGGGCGGAGCGACCGGAGCAAATCCCTGCACGCCGCAATCCAGACGACCGTTCGGCATCTCGACCGACATAAACATCAGATTTTTATAGATCGAAACATCGCCCTGACCGCCCGGACAAACCATCGTAGTCATTAATTTTGTCTGCGCCGGATTTGAAATGTCGTAGATGCTAACGCCGTAAAAGTTTCCGAGAAAAAGATGATCCCCCTGAAAAGCGAGATCGGAATTGGCAAAGGCAAGTTGAGCGAAAACCAGACGTTGGGCTTTCGGAATCATATTCGGATCGCTCACGCCGAGAGTTCCGAGAGTTTCCTTAACTTTCGGAGCATCGGCATCGTCCGTGCCGAGTTGAAACGCGGTCGGCTTTTTCAACAGCAAAATGTGTTTCATTCCGAACGCCGCTTCACCGGCATCAAATAATCCGGGCGAAAGTTTGGAACGCGGGTCTTTGATATCCGACCCCTTCATTCCTGCCGGAAGTTTCGGAGCAGATTCTTTGTTTTGTGCATAGATTACGGCGGCAAAGCACAAACTCAAAACAAAAAAGACGGAAGTTAAATAGAAAGCGACAATTTTTATTCGATTCATATTGATTCTCTTACGGTTTTTCTCCCAACAAAGTTTGCATAATTCTGATTTCGGCGCGCTGACTGCTGTCAATGTCCGTGGCGAAGTTAAACAACTGCGCTTCCTGTCCCGCGCCGGTCGTTTTGAAAAGTTCATCAACCATCACCAACGCGCCTTCGTGATGCTGAATCATTCCGGTTAAAAACAGTAGATCGAACTCAGTCCCGATAGCATTTCTCAAGGCTTCCATCTGCTTTGCCGTCAGCATTCCCGGCATCAGCATCTCTTGATCGTCGTGATGATGCGACGACATATCCATCCCAGCCATACCGGACATATCCATATTTTCCATTTTGTTCGTTTTGTCCGTTTTCTTCATTGTCATCGTCATCGAAGTTTTCTCTCCGCGTGTTTCGAGCCAACGCTTCATCATACTCATCTCGTCCGACTGCGATTGACTGATCCGCGAACCGAGCAGACGAATTTCCTTATTCTTCGTGCGTTCATTTATTAACGCCGTCATCTCGACCGCCTGCGCGTGATGATGAATCATTCCCTGCATAAATTCCACATCCTTTTGCGAACGCGGCGGCAAAATCGCCTTTGTCCCGGACGGCAATTTCCGCGTAGTTTGTCCCGGCGCACCGGGCTGAACTACACTCGGCAAATTTTTTGAATCATCTTGCTGTGCGTAAACAGGCAGCGAAAATAAAAACGCGCCCGCAAAAACAGCTAAAAGTCCGCTACGCGAAAACTTAAATTTAATCAATGATCTCAATCCGAATCCGGCAATAGAATAAAACGAATATTTCGGCATATGGTTATCACACATTAAGAATTCACTTTATCACAATCAAAAGTTCGTTTTCTATCTTTTAAGAGAAATAATAAACCGATTAAAAATTAAATTCCGCTCTTATTAATTTTGCAATTCGCCTTTAAAAACTTAAATTAACGTCAGTTCGGGATAAGCCATTCAAGACAGCAACATATTTGTAGTCATAACGCTAGCCGCTATTTCGGGTGGCTTTATGTTAATTATTGCGATTTCTCTTAAATCTTGCGATGTGGGCTACAAATATAACGCCGATCTTCATCGGCTAAATCCGAATTTCTTGTTCTAAACTGACGTTAAATTATTAAATTTTACAAATTCAATAAAACTTTAAAAAAGTTTTTATCTCAATTCTCCTTTTTTCAATTGCTTAACAGCATAATCGCAAGCTCTGGCGGTTTAAGCCATATAGGTCAGCGACGGATTTTGGCAGGCGGTCGAAGCCATACACGCGCCGTCGGTAACGAAGACGTTCGGTGCGGCGTGGCATTGATTAAAATTATTTAAGACGGAAGTTTTCGGGTCGTTTCCCATTCGGGCGGTTCCCATTTCGTGAATGACGCTTCCCGGCGGCGAAGGACTGTCAATTTCGGCGACCGAAGCCGGATTCGAGCTTTTCAGAAGTTCGACGGCTGACGAGATCATATCTTTTCGCATTAATTTTTCGTTTTCGCGGTATTCCATATCAATGCAGAGCAGCGGCGAACCCCATTTGTCCTTTTTGGTTTCGTGTAAGTAAACGCGGTTTTTATAATCCGGCAGGCATTCGCCGTAGGCTTCGACATACGCCGACCAACCGCCCGGTTCGCTTAAACCGTCTTTCCAATCGCCGCCGATTCCCGGACCGCCGATTCCGCTCGTCCATTCGCCGCGTCCGACGTAAATCTGATAAGCGAAACCGCGTTTATAATCTCTGTCCCGACCTTTCAGATTTTGAAAACGCGGCACATAAACCGCCGCCGGACGGCGACCTTTGAAATATGTATCCTGAAAACCATCGTAAACGGCAAAACCGCCCGCCGTTGATTGATGATCCATCAAATAATGTCCGAGTGCGCCGCTGTCATTGGCGAAACCGTTCGGAAATCTGTCCGATTTCGATTGCAGCATAATTTGTGCCGTTCCCAATGTCGAAGCGTTGACGAAAATGACTTTGGCGTAATACTCGTAAGTTTTCAGCGTTTCCGTATCAATGATTTCCACGCCGACCGCTTTGTTTTTTTCCTCGTCCCAGATGATTTTGTGGACGACCGAAAACGGACGCATTGTTAAATTTCCGGTTTTATATGCCGCCGGAAGCGTCGAAGAATTACTGCTGAAAATCGCGCCGAACTGACAGCCGCGACTGCATAAACTTCTCGATTGACATTCGCCTCTGCCGTTGTGCGATTGCGTCAGGATCGCCACGCGGCTGATCGTCAGATGCCGGTCTTTGAATGTTGATTCGATGCTTTTCTTGAGATGTTTTTCGAGACAGTTCATTTCAAACGGCGGCAAAAACTGCCCGTCGGGAAGATGCGGAATTCCTTCTTTCTGCCCGCTGACACCGATAAAACGCTCGACGTAATCATACCAGGGAGCGATGTCTTTATAACGAATCGCCCAATCAACGCCGATGCCTTCCTTGCCGTTAGCTTCAAAATCCAGATTGCTCCAGCGATAGACGTGCGCGTTCCACAAAAGCGAGCGTCCGCCGACCTGATAACCGCGATACCAGTTAAAAGGTTTGACCTGTTCGTAAGGATTTTCTATATCTTTGACGAAAAAATGCTTGTTGTCTTCGCCGAAATGATAGACTTTGCTCTGAATCGGATAGTTTTCCAAATCTTCCAGAGTTTTTATATTGCGGTGCGGAAACTGCCACGGATCGAGCGTCGCCGTCGGGTAATCTTTAATATGTTTGACATCTCTGCCGCGTTCCAAAACGAGCGTTTTCAAACCCTTTTCACAAAGTTCCTTCGCCGCCCAACCGCCCGAAATTCCCGAACCGATGACAATCGCATCGTATGTGTTTTCTTTTTTCGCTTTCCCGTTTATATACATTTTCTTTTAACCGATTTACCAATAAATCAAAAAAGTTTTCGCCATCGCCTTTTCGCCTTTTTCGTAAGGAATACAGCCTTCGAAATCGCCCGGAACTTTCAAATATCTCAAAGCCTTCGTCATTCCGCCCTGCGACGTAAAATAACCGACCAACGCGAATTTTTTCACGATTCTCCACCAGACGCTTTCCTCATCGTCCGTAAACGCTTTTTCGTCGAGAGATTTTATCAACGCCGTTCTTTCCGCCGCGCCGCGCTTCAAAAAAGATTTTCCGCCGGAATTCATCAGATCGTTCAAACCCTTTCGCACCAACTTTTGATCTTCGCCGCCCAAACAATCCTTAATCACACGATCTATAAAAGCCGGTGTCTGCGTGTCCAAACCGCCCGGAGTTTTCGTTCGCGGCAGCAAAACGTCCACCGCATTTTCCAACACCGCAAATTCTCCCGCCGAAAAAAACAACGGCTTAATTCTCTCCGCCGCCTCACACGAAACGACAAATTCGCTCATCACCGACGGCAAACTGCCGTATAATGCAATCGCTCCAAAACTTTTAAGAAGGTCTCTTCGATTCATATAGATATTTGGTTTGTCTGAAAAAAATACGAGAAGTATTGAAACTCAAATTTACCAGAAGTTAATTTATATTTGCAAGCGAGTTTTTGGTTTTTGGTCAATAGTAAAACGATTTAGTAAAATATTGAGAGATTACTGTAGAAAATTCGATTTTTAGCAAAAATTCTGCAAATCACTCACAGTACTCACTTTTAACACGAAAGATTTTAAGCGATTTCAAAATACTACGATGATTAACTCAAATGCTATGTAAATAAAGTAGCTAACTTAAAAATCGCTTCGATTGCGATTGCAAATGAAGCGATTTCTAGTTTCGAGAAACATCAAAGATTTTGAACAAGTGCCGGATTTAACGGTTCAGGATTGGACGCGGTGATTTTAGCGTTTTAACCAATTCGTTTCCCGGCAAACAAGTCCGCGATACCCGAATCGCCGCCGCGATAAATGTTCACCAAATTACGCGCATTGCTCACTTTTAACACGAAAGATTTTAAGGGATTTCAAAATTGTGCGCTGATTGATCCGAATACTTGCGGTTTTTTTTCGCCCGAAAAACGTAAATTGTAACTGATTCAACAACAACATCTACAGCAAACATATACAACAAATTCTTAATTGCTGACATTTACGCAAATAATCTTGCGTCTTACTTGACATTGTCAGATTTAAATTTTATTGTATAAAACTGAGAGGTGTATTATGCCAGACGGAGATAAATTTTATAGAAATCTTATTGGAACGGGTAGAGGTTGGAGAAAAGTTTACAATCTAGCCATAAACAATAGTAAACCTAGTTTTTCAAAGGATAAAGCCTTAGATGCGATTGTTGATAATTTGAAGAGAATCGAATCTGCTTCATTGGAAAAAGCAATAAATCTTCTTCATACAGCATATGAGGATGAAAAATGGCAAAAACGTGGTTTGCCTTTTTCTGTTGGTGATAATTACTCAAAACTTGAACAATCTTTAACTTTATCAAGATTTGAAGGTGAACATAGATTGTCAGAAATTCTGAAGGAAGCAGTTCGAAAAGATTTTCTCAAAAACAGAAAATTTTGTTTAACTTTAACGAATAATCAAATTATTGAAAATTTCGGGCAAACTCTAGCTTTTCAAATTATGGATTCACATTTTTTAAGTAGAGTCCGAGACGGAATTATGGAAAAACAAGGTAGAAGTCGTCTAGAACAAATGAAATGGGAACAAGAATTAAGAAAAGAAATAGCCGAACCTGCGAAGAAATTATTGAAAGGTTTTGTTAAAGGTAAACAAATCAGAAAACCTGTTACGAAAAGGATTGATAAAAATGCAACTTCAAATATTTTGAGCCGAAGTTTGAATGTTCTCTAAGGAGTTAATTATGAGTAAAGTATTAAATTTTCCGCCATTATCATACCGTTATGATTTTTCAGTTCCTAATCTTGTAAGGGTTGGTGTGATAAACGCCACTTCTGATAATTCATCTTTTGTTTCAGAGCATAAGTTTTTTGTTAGAGACGAAGAAATTATCGGACTTTTCGGTTCTAAAATAGATTCATTACATTTAGATTGGATTGATTTGGCAATTGCAGTTTACGTTGCTGATCGGCTTTCATTGAGAGAAAGTGTAAAAAATCGAAATAATTGGAAACGCAATTTTAGTGTAAGAATCGCAGTTCGTAACTTAAAAGTTTGGCAAAATGAGGATTTGCAGAATGAACTTAAAAATGTTTTGAAGTATTATACCGATGATGATTGGGAATTTGAATTTATATTGCTTGAATCAGATGACCGATTGAACTCGATAAATAATAAGTTACCAATTCCGCCTGCCAATTCTCCACGAGTTGCTTTATACAGCGGAGGTCTTGATTCTTTTGCCGGAATTTCTCAACAACTTTATGAAAATAAAGATGAAAATTCTTTTATTCTTGTTTCGGGAGCGACCAATCACAGACAAGATTTTCAACAAAGACAGCAAATTAAAGGATTAATCCAAAAATATCATTCAATAGAAATAATTCATCAAACGATAAAGTTCGGATTTAATTGGAACAACTCTGAACATCCTAAAGAAGAAAATTCACAACGCACTCGCGGTTTTGTATTTACTACTTTGGGAGCGGTTACGGCTTTGAATGCGGGAAGTAATATCTTGGAAATTTACGAAAATGGAATCGGAGCAATAAACTTACCGTATAACAATAGCCAAGTCGGAACGATGAATTCTCGCGGAGTTAATCCGTTGGCTTTGTTGAGAATGGAGAAGTTTATTCAAAAACTGATTAATCAAGACTTTCAAATAAAGAATTTATATCTTTTTAATACTAAAGGTGAAATGTGTCAGCACGAGGCAATCCAAAAATCGGCAGAAATTATTCCTTCAACTTTTTCCTGCGATGGTTTTCCGGTTCAAACTGCTGGAAAACCACAATGTGGTGTTTGCACTTCTTGTTTATTACGCCGTTTGTCTTTAGAAACTGCCGATCTAATTGTTTGTGATAATGGAGAACAGTATCTTACTGATTTAACTTCAAAATCTTCTAATCCTTCATTCGCTCAACTCAGTAATTTCAGAGCGATGGAATGGCAGTATCAAGTAATTAAAAATTGTCTTAGCGAGAAAGATGCTTGGCAAGCACTCGTTATTGAATATCCAATTCTACAAACCATTTTCTCGGAATTAACTGCCGAAAAAGGCTCCCAAATTGACGATGTTCAAAGTGAAATTATTCTCCTTTATTCCCGATATTGTGCAGAATGGGAAAACTTTTCTGCTCGTTTAAATCATATAAATAGTAAACGGAAAGCCGCGTAGTATAGGTCTAAAAGGTGAAAAATAATGGAAAACATTTTAGAAAAAATTGATCCCAAAATTTTGGGAAACAGACTACAAGAATCGCGTAATGCCAGAGGATTAAAACAACAAGATGTAGCAGATGAAATGAATATGTCCCGGACTACTATTGTTGCAATTGAAAAAGGAGAACGTCTTGTAAAACCTGATGAACTTATTAAATTCGCCCGAATTTATGGTCGAGACGTTTCAAAACTTTTAGATCGCGTTACCGTCGCTCAAGATTTTGTTCCTCAATTTCGCCAAAACTGGCGGGAAGATTTTAGCGAAACGCCCGAACTTGAAAGAGTAAGTTATGAGTTACAGGAATTTGCCGAAGATTACATCAAATTAGAGCAAATAAACGGAATCACTCGAATTGAAAATCCTTCTCCGCAATACAGTTGGAAAGGTTCTTCGGCAGAACAAGCCGCCGAAGAAATTGCACTAGCGGAACGCAACCGTTTAGGTATCGGCGACGGACCTATTTCTAATTTACGCGAAAGATTAGAAATGGACATCGGTTTACGCATCTTTTATTTTCCTATGCCGTCAACCGTGTCGGGATTATTTGTTTATAACGACTCTTTAGGCGGTTGTATCGGAATAAATTCAAATCATCCGCGAGATAGAAGAAATTGGTCTTTAGCACACGAATTCGGACATTATCTAACCAGCCGTTATCAAACCGAGATTACTTTTTTGCACGAGAAAAGACGAAGATCGGCAAATGAAAGATTAGCTGACGCTTTTGCCGAAAATTTCTTGATGCCGTCAAGTGGATTAAATCGGAGATTTTCTGAAATACAACGATCAAACTCCAAAGGAATAACGATGGCTGAAATTTGTCATTTGGCTGATTTATATCAAGTTTCAGTTCAGGCATTAGTTCTTAGATTAGAAAATTTAAGACGGGTTTCAACCGGAACTTGGGATTCTTTGGCAGAAGAAGGATTCAAACCGCGACAAGCTCAACAAATTTTAGGTATTGATGCAAATCCTCCACTCCAAAACGAACTTCCTCCACGTTTTGTAAGTTTGGCTGTTTCCGCTTATGAAAATGAAGAATTAAGTGAAGGTCAATTAGCAAAACTATTAAGAACTGACAGAGTAACGGCACGAATAATTATTGATAAAGTAAGTCTTGATTATCAGGAAATAGACAATCATTTTATGAAAGTAGATGTTGATTTTACGCACGAAATTATTGGGAGGTAAAGAGTGGGAAAAAATCAGCGAGATTACCTCATAATAGATGCCTGTGTCTTAATAAACCTTATTGCGACGGGATTGCTCAAAAAAATATTGAGCCTAATTGCACAAAATTCCGTAATTTGCGTTTTAGTAAAAGGCGAGAGTTTGTATTTAAGAAACGAAGAGGACATCAGCGAACTTGAATCAATTGATATTGATGATTTAGTGAATCAGGAAATAATTCAAATAAGTGATTGCGAAACCGATGAGGAAAAAGAACTTTTCGTTAATTTAGCCGCAGATTTAGACGACGGTGAAGCAATGTCGGTCGCCATTGCCTTATCGAGAACTTGGCATTTGGCAACTGATGATAAAAAAGCCAGAAGAATATTTAAAGAAAACTCACAAGATAATCAGCATTTAGTTTCAACTTCCGATTTAATTAGAGAATGGGTAGAGAATGAAAAAATTGTTGACCTTGAAATTAAATCAATTTTGTTAAAAGTTGAGCGAAAAGCTAGTTTTCGCCCATCAAAATCAGATATAAATCTGCAATGGTGGAATGATATTCTTTCTACTGAATAAGCATTTAATTTTTAGTTAAAAGTTTAGAATTTTGTCCAAATGGTCAATTAAAACAGGTGTATTTATTGATTCAAGTTTATATTTTTCGGCAACTTCCATATTTAAATTTACATACTGGTTTTTTCTGTGCTTTATTGGAAATAAGTATATTTCTTTAGGTTTTTCACTCACTCCTTTTAATCCGACAACAATAAATACTGGGTGAATATTTTGGTCATACTGCTTGTACCTTTCCATTTGATATAATTTTGACCAAGATAATCTATTATCTCTATCAAGACTTGTTCTATATTTAGCCTCTACTGAAAATTCAAAATTCGTTTTCCTGCAACGGAATGTAAAATCAGGATCAAATGTTGATTCAGAAAATCTTTTGAGATTTCTTTCATAATTATCAGTTCTTCTGACGAGAGTATAAAACCGTTCTGGAAAGAGGAGGTCTTCGACATATTGTTCAAAATTCTCTCCTTTGTAAAAACTGGAAGGTTTGACAATCTCATCTTTAATGTTGACAAGCTTTTCACCAAAAATTTTCGATATTTCGATGAATTCATTGAGTTTTTGTTGTAGGATATTGGACATTTATTTATTTTTTCAATCAGATTTGGCAGCTATCCAAAATTAACAAATTTGTATCTACTTATTCAAATAAAACATTTCCTCAATCGGTCTCAATGGGCGATTGAGCCAGAGCGGTCTTCGTAAACCGTTTGGTCCGGGCGCGGGTCTGGTCATTTTTAGCCATTCGCGGTAGATTGCCATTGATTTTTCGGTGTCAACGAGAACGTCGCCGTATTGGTCTTCGGCGTGCGCCTTTTCGATGGAGACTTTTTGATGCCAGCAGTGCATTCCCGAGATCGGGTCGGGATGGACGGGGAAGGTGATGTTTTGGTGAACGCCGCCGTCTGACCAGAAGATTCTCGATGTGTCGGGATCGTCGGATTTGGACGGACGGATGCCGTCAACGACGCGCATTTTGTATTTTCCGTCGTCGGTTTTGTCAATCGTAACTTGGTTCATCGCCCAGCGATTATTTGAAGCGTCCTGCTGTCTGCGCCATCTGCCGAGGTGATGCGAACAGGCGACAACGCCGGGTTTCATTCCTTCCGTGACCCACGCGCGGTTGACGAAATAGCCGATGTCGGTGTTGATGCGGACGAGATCGCCGGTTTTGATGTCCCAATTTTTGCCGTCTTCGATGCTCATCCAGAGCGGATTGCGGTTGGAAATTTCCGCGAGCCATTTGGCGTTTCCCGAACGCGAGTGAATCAGCGTCGGCAGGCGAAAAGTCGGGACGAGAACGATCTCGTTTTTCGATTTATCGAGATTGTCGGCGTGAATGTGCGATTTGATATAGGTCGGATATTTGTATTCTTCCCATTTCCAATCTTTTATAGTTTCCGAGAAAAATTCCTGTTTGCCCGAAGGCGTGTGGAAACCTTTGCGCGCCACGCCGTCAACGAAAACGCCGACATTTTTGCCTTCGTGTTTGACGAGATAAGTCGCCGCATCAACTTCGGTGTCTTTCAATTCGTCGCCGGAAAGCGGTTCGAGATGGACGTTGTAAGTTTGATCTTCGACCTCGAACGCGCCGTATTTCCGCATATATTCGAGCGGCGTAAGATTTTCTTCGGCGGCTTTTTCGGGCAAACCTTTCGTGTTTTCAAAGATGAATTGATAGTATTCGTCAATCGTAATTTTCGCGTTTTCACGATACGGCGAATTGAAATGTTTTCTAATTCCCAAACTTCCGTCAGGATCAATGCGCCACGAAAGTTCGATCCAGAATTCGTCTTCTTCCCAGACTTCGCCGGGATTTGTTTCGTATGTATATTCAACCGTTTTGCCTTGTTTTCGCGCCGCTTCTCTTAAAACCGGCTGACGAAAACCGATCCATTTTCCCGAATGAGTTTCGTAGGAAACGAGGTCGTGCCGTTCGGAAGCGTGTCCCATCGGCAGAACATAATCGGCGAAATACGCGGTCTCGTTCCACGTCGGCGTGAGCGCGATGTGCATCCCGATTTTCTCTTTGTCCGAAAGCGCGTCAATCCACATAAAACCGTCGGGATATGTCCAGACCGGATTAAAAACGCGCGTGAAATATGTGTCAATTTTCCCGCGCCCTTCCTTCAAAAAATGCGGCAAAAGGAAACTCATCTCATAATGCGCGAGCGGATATTCGTTCGGAAAATGCAGTTCGTTCCAGAATTTCTGCGCGGGCGGCGAACTAAAACCTTTCGGTTTGAATTTGTTCCAAGCAGACGGCATCGTGCCGCCGACCGTGCCGACACTGCCGGTTAAAACATTCAAAAAATGCAGACACCGCGAAACCGCCCAACCGCCGAGATTGCCGCTTCCCGCACTACGCCAGTTGTGTGTCGCCAGTTTTGTTCCAGCCGCGCCGACTTTCTGCGCGACTTCGCGAATCATCGCGGCGGTCGCGCCCGATTCCTGTTCGGCAAATTCGGGCGTGTATTCGGCGTAGAGTTTTTTCAGTTCCTCGATGAAATTTTCAAAAGTGATCTCTTTTGGAGCGCGGACAGCCTTGTCCGCGTCTTTTATATTTGAAACTTTTTCAGCGGAATTCTCGCGGACAAGGCTGTCCGCGCTCCGATACATTTCCTCCAAAGATTCGCGCCAGTTCACCCAGTTAAACATAAAATCGCGGTTATACAATCCTTCGTCCAAAAGAATTTTCGCAATCGCTAACAAAACCGCCGCTTCGCTTCCCGGCTGAGTCGGCATCCAGTAATCAGCCATCGAAGCCGTGTTTGAAAGGCGCGGATCCATCACGCACATTTTCGCGCCGTTCATCAAACCTTCGATAATCCTTTGGGCGTGCGGATTGAAATAATGACCGGATTCGAGATGCGCGGAAATCAAAAGCATAAACTGCGCGTTCGCGTGATCGGGCGACGGACGATCCGCGCCGTGCCAGATCGCGTAGCCGAAACGCGCTCCGGCGGAACAAATATTCGTGTGCGAATTATGCCCGTCAACGCCCCACGACTGCAGAACGCGATCCATAAAACCCTCGTGTCCCGGTCGCCCGACGTGATAAACGACCTCGTTTTTGCGCTCTTCCTTCAATGCTTTGCGAATTCTCGCCGCAATATCGTCCAAAACTTCGTCCCACGAAACGCGCTCCCAATCGCCCGCGCCGCGCTCGCCTTTGCGCCGCATCGGATACAAAATCCGATCAACATCATTGATCTGATTGATCGTCGCCGGACCTTTCGCACAATTTCGCCCGCGCGAACCCGGATGATACGGATTGCCCTCAAACTTGCGGATTTTGCCCGAATCTTTATCAATATAACTCAGCAAACCGCACCCCGATTCGCAGTTAAAACAGATCGTCGGCACAATCGTATAATTTTTCTTCTCGCGCTTCTGCCCGCTCGTCGCTTCATATTCCGTCCAATCGTCCCACTTCTCCGGCGGCGGATAATTCGACAGTTCGCCCGGCTCGTTCATTCGCGGCAATTCTTCGGCAGCAAACGACGGATGCAGATTTTCGATCAAGCCGAGCTTTTCGGCGATGGTTTCGATGAATGACGGTTTGTGTTTCATATCAATTTTTATTGCCCGCGGAATGCGCGGAAAGACGCGGAAAAATTTTAGAAATTATTCCAGCTTTCAATTTCTTCTTTTATGCTTTTATTTGAATTTTTGTTTTGGGTATTGGCGACTCGTTTATGTTCTAGCTTTGGAAAATGCCCGAAATTTACGAGTAAAGCTAAATCAAAATTCGTTGAGTTCAAGTAATTTAATGTTTGTGATTTATTGACTTCGATAATTTGCGGCAAGGCTTTTATTTCAACGATTATTTTGTCAAAGCAAATAAAATCGGGGATAAAAAATTGTTCTAAAATTCTTCCTTTATATTCCAACTGAATTTTCGGCTGTGCGACGAACGGAATGTTTTGCATCTCAAACTCAATTCCCAAACATTCCTGATAAACAGGTTCGGTAAAACCAGAGCCTTTTTGTTTATAAACTTCAAAACACGCGCCGAGAATTTTGTATGTTTCTTGTTCGTAAATTAGACTCATATCAGTTCATTTTGCCCGCGGAAAACGCGGAATACACGGAAAATATTTTGTATATTTCTGTTTTTCCTAAATCCAAAATATTTCTCAACCAATCATTTTCCCAAACTACTTTCAAAATTTTCTTTCTTTTTTCCGCGTCCTTCCGCGCATTCCGCGGGCAAAATTCTTCTCCTAACTCAAAGGAATCAACTGCGGAGCCTTCACCCAAATATGCTGCGCGAATCCCAAACCGATTAAAATCAAAACTCCGGCTAATCCAAGGAGAAAAATGTTTCCCATGCTTCCAACTAAAAGCAAAATTATAAGCGGCAAAACATTTCCAGCGAAGATCATTCCCCACCAGAATGACCACGAAAATTGTCCTTTGGTAATCATTTCGACGGTCTTGTGCGCGTCTTCAGTCGAATGCGTTGTCGTTAATTCGATGGCGAGCGTTATCAGATGAAAAACGATTAACGCCATTGAAAGAAAAACGAGAACCATTGTAAAACCGGCGTTGACGTTCAAAAACAAATTCACCAATAAATAAACCGCAAAGCCAGCCATCAGCGAATGGATTATCATATGCAGACCGAGCATCGGCGACTGCCAGAAATCGCGTCCTTTTGCCTGCGCGAACAGAAATGCCGTGTAAACCGCCGACAAAAGCGCAAAGACGATGCCGAACGGTTCGATATATTTCAGCAAATTTTCAAATCCCAAAGACGAAGCGGCGAGCCACATTGTCAATAACGCGCCGTAAATCGTGATGATATAAGAACCCCGCGACAGCCACGATTTCCATTGCGGACGAAACAGGACATACAAAAATCTGTCCGGTCTGCCCAAATCCATAATCAGCAAAATGCCCGTTATCGTCAGGAAAACAAGCGAAACAATCGCGCCGATCTGTTTGACGAGCAGAGGCATTTCCATAAAATAACCGCCGACGAGCGGCAGTAAAAACGCGCCCGCCGCAATCGCTTTTGTCCAGATATACGCCGCGACTTCCCAACCCCAGAGAATACCTTTTGAAGGCGCGTCGTAAACTCGGCGCGCTTCTTTTTTGCGGTTTTTCGCACGCGGTTCGATTTGGACGAAATTCTGTTTTTTCTGTGCGGCGATTTCTTCTTTGACCGGCGATTCGTTTATTCTCTGCTCGGCGTATTTCGCGTATTTCCCGACTCCGGCGGCTTGGCTCGACCACATATAATCCGCGCTTTGATTCGTGTTCGTCGGGTTCAAAGAATCGCGGTCGCCGTCAATGTAAAAAAGTTTCGGATTCGTTCCCTTTTCCGCCTTTCTGACCGAAACCGTCTCACGCGCCAAAAGATTGGAAATTTCCGTCAGCGGATTGTCCATATCGCCCGAAATAATCGCGTGTTCGGGACAGACGACGACGCACGCCGGTTCGAGTCCGATGTCTGTGCGATGCGAACAATAATTGCATTTCTGCGCGACCATCGTGTCGGGATTGATATAGATCGAATCATACGGACACGCCTGCGTGCAGGCTTTGCACGAGATACAGCGGCGATCGTCAAAATCAACAATTCCGTCTGCCCGCGTATAAAGTGCTTCCGTCGGACAAATTTCGACACACGGCGCGTCGGCGCAGTGATTACAGCGCATCACCGAAAAAAGGCGGCGCGTGTCGGGAAATTCGCCCTTTTCGATATATTTTACCCAAGTGCGGTTTACGCCGATTGGAACATCGTGTTCCGATTTACAGGCGACCGTGCAGGCGTGGCAGCCGATACATTTGCGGTTATCTATGATAAAGCCGTAATTCATAATAAAATGTGTTTTTGAGACGGAATTTTTGCTGTCGAATAAGATATTAAATCTTTTATTTAATGATATGTGAAATCCGTAAACGCAACAAACTGTGCGAATAAAAAACTATGAAATTTAATCCGCTCCACAAATGGAATCTGTCGCAGACGGAAGCGATGAATCTGCAAAAGCAGTTTAGTTACGAGGTTATAACGACCGACGATTTCAAAACACCGATCAAAACCGTCGGCGGAATTGATCTCGGCTACGACACAAAAACAAACACGAGCCGCGCTGCCGCCGTTGTTTTAAGCTTTCCCGAACTCGAACTCATCGAATCGAGCGAAGCGTTGATGCCGACCGCTTTTCCGTATGTTCCGAGTTTGCTTTCATTCCGCGAAACTCCCGTGGCGATAAAAGCTCTGGAAAGACTCGAAAATCTGCCCGATCTCATATTGTGCGACGGTCAAGGCATCGCGCACCCGCGAAGATTCGGAATCGCCTGTCATATCGGACTAATCACAAATATCCCGACAATCGGCGTGGCAAAATCAATTCTCGTCGGAAACCCGAAAAACTTGGGCGAAACCCGCGGCAGCACCGCGCCGCTCATTGATTACGGCGAAGAAGTCGGCGTTGCTCTGCGGACAAAGGACAAAGTTCAGCCCGTTTACGTTTCCGTCGGTCATAAAATAAGTCTGGAAACCGCGATCAAATATGTGCTGGATTGCGCGCCGAAATATCGCCTGCCGGAAACAACGCGGCTTGCCGATAAATTAGCGTCATTTCGTAAAAAATAATTTCAAAATCTAATTTGAATCGTGCTGCGAAGTTACATCAAACGCTTCACAAACACCGTCGGCGACGAGAAACCACGCGAGCATCGTCAGCGCAAGAATGATCGAAGGAAAAAGCGTCAGATGCCACGCCGTGCGGATGTAAGAATCATACATTCCGATCATCTGCCCCCAGGAAGCGAGCGGAGCGGGAATTCCCAACCCGAGAAAACTAAGTCCCGCTTCGGCGAACATCGCGTTCGGAATTCCGATTGCCATTGCGACGATGACTTGCGACAAGACATTTCGCAGAAGATGTTTGCGTAAAATATAAAAATTATTCGCTCCCATCGAACGCGCTGCGCGAATGAAATCAGTTTTTTTAAGCGATAAAACCTGCCCGCGAACGAGTCTGGCAATTCCGATCCAACCGGTCAAAGTCATCGCCAGAATCAAATTCCAAAATCCCGCGCCGAGCGCGACCATTAATAAAATGTAAAAAAGAATTGTCGGCAATGATGATAAAACGTCAATCACGCGCATAATCGCGTAATCGAGCCAACCGCCTTTAAGTCCCGCAATCGCGCCGATTGGAACGCCGACGAGTGCCGTCGCCAACTGGCTCAAAATTCCGACGCTGATCGAAATTCTCGCGCCGTATAAAAGCCTTGATAAAACGTCGCGCCCGAGATCATCAGTACCAAGCCAATGAAGATAATTCGGCGTTTCCCACGTTGCGAGAAAATCACCTTTATAAGGATCGTAAGGCGCAAGTTGTGAAGCGAAAACGGCGAGAATTATTTGAAAAATGATAAATGCAAAAGCGACCGCCGCGAGTTTGTTTTTCGCAAAACGCCGCCAAAAACGCAAAAGTTTATGCGTTCGCGGTTTCGTCGGAATTGTTTGCAATGTCGCTTCGTTTGTCATTTTTTATTTAGCCACAGATGTTCACAGATTAACTCAGATAAAAGAAAGATTTTTCTAAAATATCTTCTTAAAATCCGTGTCTATCTGTGAACATCTGTGGCTAAAATTCTTACTCTTTCACCAAATTAACACGCGGATCAACGAGCGCGTAAAGCAAATCCGTAATCAAATACGCAACGCTGATGATAAAAGTCCAGATCACGGTCGTCGCCATAATCATCGGGTAATCGCGCGAAGAGATCGCCGTGACGAAATAAAAACCGATGCCCGGAATGCGGAAGATGCTTTCGACGAAAAAGGAGCCGACGATCAAACCCGCCGCGAGCGGTCCGCCGACGGTCAGGATCGGAATCAGCGCGTTTTTGAAAACGTGGACGAGCAAAATCCTAATCTTACTCAAGCCTTTCGCCCGCGCCGTGCGGACGTAATTTGCGCGCAGCGCGTCCTGCATACTTGCCCGCGTGTGCCTTTGCAAAACGAGAATCGGCGCGAGCGAATTCGCCAGCGTCGGCATAATCCAATGCCACGGCGTGCGCCAACTGCCCGTCGGCAGCCAGCCGAGCCAGACCGAAAAAACGACCTGCAAAAGAATCGCAAAAACAAAACTCGGCACGACCAGACACAAAATCGAAACCGACGTGCCGAAATAATCGAAGATCGAATTCGGTTTGACCGCCGCGAGAATTCCCAAACCGATACCGACAACACCCGAAAAAACGAGCGTTAAAAGTCCCAATTCGAGCGAATAAATCCATTGCTGACGAAAAATGTTCGTCACGGTTCGGCTCGGATACGTCATCGAATAACCGAAATCGAGCCGCGCGGCGTTGCTGACGAAAAGCAGATATTGTTTCCAGACGGGTTCGTTCAAACCGTATTTTTCATTAAGCTGCCGCTTGATCGCTTCGGGAATCATCTGCTGTTTTTCCAACGCCCGCGCATCAAACGGTCCGCCCGGCACAGTGTGCATCAAGCCAAACGTCAGCACGGAAACGATGATTAAAACGCCGAAAAGTCCGGCGATTCTGGTCAAGATATATCGAAGCATTTTTTACTTTGGTAGAGCAATTTAATTTGATGGTTTCCAAACAAATTTACCGAATTTATCAATATAACCGCGAGTTTTATTTTCATAAGGTGGATTTTCATCATCAAAACTAACACTAGCCAATCCGTTAACAAATCTTTCAGCCGAGCCATATTGAATGGGGATGACTCGATTTCCGGTTTTGTCGATGTAACCTTTCCTCGTTCCAATCATTACAACTGCTCTGTCATCATAAAATGTGTCAGCAACGTCGAATTGAGGTTCAATTACTGTTTTGCCGCTTATATCAATGTATCCGTATTTTCCATTTTCAAACATTACGTTTGCTAAACCTTCGGAAAATTCTCCTGCTTGTTTAAATTTTAGTGGGATTGTTATTTTTCCTGTTTTATCAACATAACCCAATCTGAAATTGTTATTTTCATTTGTTGATGTAACGGCTAAACCTTCGTGAAAATCGCTGATCCACGTATCCTGAGGAGATATGACCAATTTCCCGGACGTATCTATAAAACCAAACTTTTCGCCAATTGACACTTTTGCTAATCCGTCCGAGAATTTGCTTTCAGGCGTGAAATTTTTATCTTTAAATAATATTTCGCCTTGCTTATTGATGAAGGCGATTTGCGGATTTTGAATTCTAAAGCCTAAAAAATTGATTTCTCCGAAATGAACAATTGCCAAACCTTCAGAAAAATTTTCTGCGTAATCAAATTTTGGTTCAATTACATATTTTCCGCTTGTATTAATGTAACCACATTTCTGATTTTGACAAACGACGGCTAAATCTTCGCTAAAATATTTTTCATAACCTGTCGGTATAAGTTGAAACTGCGGCTCAAGAATGATTTCTCCGACTTGATTTACAAATCCCCATTTTTCCTCTTTTTTGATAGGAATTAATTTATCTTCAGAACACTGTATATCATCAAATTTTGGTTCAATTACTATTTCGCCGTTTTTGTCTATACATCCTTCTTTACCTTTTATTTTTACGTTAAACAAAGGTGCGTTTGTAATGTCATTTGTCGAATTTAAAGTTTTAGGAGGAAAGTAAACCTGAAAAGGCGGAGTGTTCCACCAATAAACCGCAAAAATACTTATAAAAAAACAGAAAAAAGATAAACTCAAAATCGAAATTATTATGAAGGACTTTTTCATATTTATTACTTAGACACCAAAATAATTCTATTGTTCCATTATTTAAGCAAAATGACACGCAACCCGCACATTTTCCTCAATCTCACGAAGTTGCGGTTCTTCTTTCAGGCAAATTTCTTCGGCAGACGGACAGCGTTTGTAGAAAACACAGCCCGTTCGGTTTTCATTATCAATTTCGTCCACGCCGGTTTTAATTTCAGCCGGTTCGGACGTTTGTTTTGTCGGGTCGGGTTCGGGAATCGCGGCGAGCAAATCCTTTGTGTATGGATGGCGCGGCGCGTTTGTGATCTGTTCGCTCGTGCCGATTTCGACGAGTTTGCCTCGATACATCACGCCGATTCGGCGGCTCATAAACGCGGTGACGGCGATATTATGCGAGATGAAAAGATACGCCAACCCGAATTCGTCCTGCAAATCGCGCAGAAGATTCAAAATCTGCGCCTGCACGGAAACGTCGAGCGCGGAAACGGGTTCGTCGCAGATGATAAGTTTTGGATTAAGCGCAAGCGCGCGGGCGATGCCGATTCTTTGCTGTTGTCCGCCGGAAAATTCGGACGGAAAACGGTATAAATCTTCCGCCGACAAACCGACTTTTTCGAGCAACTCAGCGGATAATTCAGCGCGTTCGGCTTTCGTCCCGATATTGTGAATCTCAAGCGGTTCCGTAATGATTTGCTCAATCGTCAAACGCGGATCGAGCGCGGCAAACGGGTCTTGGAAAATCATCTGCATTTGTTTGCGAATCGGTTTTAATTGGTTGGATTCGAGATTTGTAATGTCTTTGCCATCAAAAATAATTCGCCCGCCGTCTGCTTCGTAAAGCCTTAAAACGGTCAAACCGAGCGTAGATTTCCCGCAGCCCGATTCGCCGACGAGTCCGAGCGTTTCGCCCGCTTCGAGATGAAAACTCACGCCGTCAACTGCCCGCGTTTCAACTCGTTCAGCACCAAAAACGCCGCGCCGCGCGGTGAAGATTTTGGTCAGTTCGATTATTTGTAAAATCGTTTCGGGCATTTTTATTTTTCACCGCAGAGACGCGGAGTTTTTTTATTTTATTTTTGCCCGCGAAATACGCGAAAAACGCTAAAAACAAGAAAATGAATAAAACACAAGAAATCTTTTTCGGTTTTGGTTTGAGTTTTCTTTCGCGCCTTTTCGCGTATTTCGCGGGCAATTATTTTTTTTTCACTAAATTGATTCGATCATTTCCAAATCTCTCTGCGCCTCCGCGTCTCTGCGGTGAAAATCTTCCTGAGCGACAAAACACGCCGCCGATTGCGCTGGCGACATCTCTTTTAATTCTGGCATCTCATTCGCGCATTTTTCAACACGAAAATCACAGCGTGGATAAAATGAACATCCCGCAAAATCGCCGATAGATCGCGGCGGCGCGCCTTTGATCGTCGGCAGTCTTTCGCCGGAAAAACCGAGTTTCGGGATCGAAGCGACGAGGGCTTTTGTGTATGGATGCTGCGGTTTTCGGAAAATATTCCGAACGCTCGCCGTTTCGACGATTTTTCCGGCATACATCACGGCGATCCGGTCGGCGAACTGCGCGACTACGCCGAGATCATGCGTGATAATTATCACGGACATTCCGAGTTCGGTTTTTAATTTCCGCAAAAGATTTAAAATTTGCGCCTGAATAGTCACGTCGAGTGCGGTTGTCGGCTCGTCGGCGATCAATAATTTCGGCTCACACGCAATCGCCATCGCAATCATCACGCGCTGGCGCATTCCGCCGGAAAATTCGTGCGGATAATCATTAAAACGGTTTGCGGCGTTTTTGATTCCGACTTTTTGTAAAAGATCAATCGTCTTTACTTTCGCTTCAATTTTAGAAAATCCGCGATGAACGCGCAGAGTTTCGGCGATTTGAAAACCGATGGTCAAAACCGGATTAAGCGAAGTCATCGGGTCTTGAAAGATCATCGAAATTTTATTTCCCAAAATTCTTTCGAGTTCTTTATCGGACAATTTCAAAAGATCAATTTCATCGTTAAAAATCACATTTCCGCCGACAACTTCGCCCGGCGATTCGATCAAACGCATAATCGAAAGCGAAGTAACGCTTTTCCCGCTGCCCGATTCGCCGACAATCCCCAAAACTTCGCCTTCCGCAACCGAAAAAGAAACGCCGTCAACGGCGCGAATAGTTTCCTTTCCGAGCCTGAAATGCGTTTTTAGATTTTCGACTTTCAGCAAAGTTTTGAACATAAATATTTAAGAAAGTTTGCCCGCGAATAAACGCGAAATGGCGCGAAAAGAAAACAAAAGCAAAAGGAAAAACTAAAACAATTTAAAAAGAAATTTCTTGATTTCTTTCTTTTTTTCGTATTCTTTCGCGTTTATTCGCGGGCAAAAAATCTTCAATCTCTCCACTCGTCAACATCATTCCTGATATACATCTGAAACCGCGAAATATCAAGATAGCGAAACACCACATTGCCGTTTTTATCCGGCGGAAAACCCATTAGATAAGGATACCAAACCTGATGCGTAACTTGATGCGACAGGAAAACTCCGCCGACATCTTCGACCAGAACGCGCTCGGCTTGTTTGTATAAATCCAGACGTTTCTGTTCGTCAACTTCGCGCCCTGCAAGTGTTACGAGATTATCAAAAGAATCGTTTTTCCAGGCGTGGCGCGGCGAGCCGTTTTCGCCGGAACTTCGCCAGAGGCGCGTCAGCATATTTGCCGGATCGAGATAATCATATTCGTATTCGCCGAGGTAAACGGGCATTTCGTGTCGCGCCCGACGCGCCGACCAGACCGCGCCTTCGAGAATTTGCAGGTCAACCGCGATATTCAAATATCTTTCCCATTGATCTTTGACGAATTCCATCGCAATATCTCGTCCGCGCGAGAAAATCGGCAAAACTAATTGATTGCCGCTCGCGTCAAAACCGTTCGGAAAACCCGCTTCGGCTAGAAGCGCACGCGCTTTTTCGACGTTGAATTCCTGTATGTTTTTCAGTTCGGGATTATGCGCCGGAAAATCTGGCGGCAGCATCGAAAACGCCGGAATTCGCGTCTTTAACATCACTTTTTCGCAAAACGGAACGCGGTCAATCGAATGCGAAAGCGCACGGCGCAGAAACAAATTATCAAACGGTGGACGCAGACAATCGAACGACAGATACGAAGTCTGAAAATTGTTATACGAATGCAGATATTGATTCAGTTCGCTGTCGTTGACGACCTGCGCGAGTTCCTGCGGCTGCAAATTGGCGATGTAGTCAATTTCCTTGTTCAGCCACGAATTAAACCAGCCGACCGACGGCGCGCCGACGAGCTGAATTAAATGTTGAATTCCCGGTTTGTGCGCTCCGTTGTAAAACGGATTCGTGTCCCATTCGAGCCGCTGATTATGTTCCCAACTCAAAAGCCGCATCGGACCCGACGAGACGAAACCTTCCGCCGAATCCGCCCAATGTTCGGGATTCGCTTCGGCGCGATGTCGCGGCGCGGGAACCGCCGCCATATACGCCATCATCGCCGGAAGATGCGGAATCGCGCCGTTTTCGCCGTAAATTCTCAAACGTCGCGCGTCTAACGCCTCAACGCCGATCTCGTCCGCGCCCGCTTTGCCTTCCTTGTAACGCTGAATTCCTTTGATGTCGTAATAAAACCAAGTCCACGCATTATCGAGCGTCGGCGATGCGAGATGACGAAATGTAAAAACCCAATCATCCGCCGTGATCGGCACGCCGTCGCTCCATTTCGCGCCTTCACGAATCGTAAAATCCCAATATTCCGCGCCGCTTCCGGCTTCCCATTTTTCCGCCATCGCCGGAACGAGATTCTGATTCACATCGCGCCGCAAAAGCGGTTCGCCGCCCCAATTGATCGCCACGCCCGCGCCGTAAATATCCCGCGCAATATCCAGATGACGCGGTTCGGCGGCGGCTTCATATAAAATCTGCTGTTCAAGCGCGGCGGCATCGTCCGGCAAAATCCGCCCCTGCGGAGTTACAAACGGTTCACCGGAATTTCTATAGACTTTCGGTTGTTTCTTAGAATTTCGACCGCAGCCGAAAAGCGAATTGCCCGCAACAAACGCGCCGCCGAGTTTTAACAATTCTCTGCGCGTAATTTTTGCCATTCTTCAATTCAAGAATACAAAAAAAGCATCAGTATAGCGAACGATAGTGAGCGCGTTAGATTATTTTAACCTTGAATTTAACGCAGCCTGTTCATTATCGTTCGCTATACTGATTTGTTTACCTTTTATTTTCTCTTGCTTTTAAAGTCGTCGTGAATGATAATTTCAATTATGGATTATCGGGATTACATAACAATCGAGGCGAACAAACGCGGCGGGAAACCTTGTGTGCGCGGGCTTCGCATTACGGTTTATGAAGTTTTGGAATATCTGGCTTCCGAGATGACCGTTGAAGAAATACTCGACGACTTTCCCGATCTGACCGGAGAAGATTTGAAAGCCTGCATCGCATACGCCGCCGACCGTGAACGCCGTTTGATGCTCGCTCCCGCCATTGCCGCGTGAAACTTCTTTTTGATGAAAATTTATCGCCGAAACTGCCGCGTCTTTTGGCTGACATCTTTCCCGACTCGCTTCACGTCCGCGACATCGGTATGCAGGCGACCGCCGATCCGTCTGTCTGGAATTATGCAAAAGATAACGACTTTATGATCGTGTCGAAAGATTCGGATATGCACGACCTCAGCCTTTTGTTCGGAACTCCGCCGAAAGTCATCTGGCTTCTGCTCGGAAATTGCTCGACACGGCAAGTTAAAGAATTACTGCGCCGCGAGTTTGAAGTTATCAAATTCTTTTACGAAGACGAGTTTGTCTCGCTGCTTGCTTTACCGTAAAACCTTAACCGAAAAGCGAATTGCCCGCAACAAACGCGCCGCCGGATTTTAACAATTCTCTGCGCGTGATTTTTGCCATTCTTCAATTCAAAAATATAAATGTATTTGTTAAATCACAAATTTAAGTCATTTTGAAATACAAATACAGTAGAACTAGAGTTCAGTCCAAATTTTTTGATGGAATTATAAAATATTTCTAATAATGCCCGTTTTATTGACTTTCATTTTGAAAAAGCATATAAGTATTATATATAAAGAAGACTGTAATTCAGTCTAAATCAAAATTGAGAACTTAGCTTATTCTTGAAAGTTCAATTTAATAGCGTTGGGATAAAGTATGAAAAAGATTTTTCTATTAGTTCTTGTTTTATTGTTCGTTACACTTTTCTCTGACATTGCTTGGTCACAAAAGAAAAATCGAAAGCCGAACCGAGCCACAAAGCAAAAAATAATTAAACCAACTTATGGAAAGTTAAATTTTGAAGCTGGAGTTTATTATCAGTTCGGGGGTTTACAGAAGTTTTCTCGTAGTAATTTTATGTTAATGAACAAAGATTTAAATGAGATATTTTCAGACGAAATGGGATCAGGATTGGCAAACAAAATTAAGAGATTATATGCGATAGGTAAATTGATAAACTTAACTGATGAAAATACTAAATCGCCTTGGGTTGCAATCGAACGATATATCAGTCCATACATTGTAGCAAGCACAATCACAAACTTTGACGGACATGGAGGTTTTGAAAAAATTAAACCTGGAAGTTATTATCTTGTTCATATTGGCAATTCAAGAGGGCAATTTATTGTATGGAATGTTCCTGTCAATATTTCAGCAAAAAACAATTCAATAATTTTAGATCAAAATAACGCTGATTTTTCAGATTGAAAAAGACTGTTTGCTAAAAATTATGCTTTATATTCAACGCATGACCCAACAAATTGATAAACAGAAGAGTAAAACAGCGACTTTTTATAAAAAAAGCAAAAAAAAGTCTATTTAAGCCGTGAAAATCGTTATTACGGCGGGAATTTTAATTTTTTGACAGGAATAGTTCTAAAAAGTCAGGAAAACCAAAATATTGGAGAGAAATCCATTATTTTGGTAGGAAAAAGCTAAAAAGGTCAGGAAAAACATTTTTCTGGAGGGAAATCCATTATTTTGGATATTTTTAATAAAATGAGGGCGAATTTATTATGAATGATAGAGAAAGAAGAGAATATGAGATGTTTTTGCGGGTTTTACTGTTTTTGAACAAGTATTTCGATTTATTGAAGAATATTCCGGCGATTGTTGCGGCGCGGGACATTTTACAGGAGGAAACCGAGAAACTCGCGGCACTCGGTGCGGAGAAGGTTGATGCGACGGTTGATTCGCGGGATGCGACCATTTACAAAGGCGATTCGCGCGACGAACTGCGCGATGCGATGCAGAATATTGCGGATATGTGGAAACCGATGGCGAAGAATTATCAGAATTCGCACAACAAATTCCGTATGCCGCACGGCAGCGATCAGCTTTTGATTGACACCGCCGGACAATTTATCACGGACGCAACACCGCTCGAACAGGATTTCGTCGCACGCGGAATGCGCGCCGGTTTTGTCGCCGAACTGACGGCAAAACGCGACACTTTTGAAACCATTGACAACGAAACCGAAGCCGCACGTCTCGAAAGAATCGGCGTGAATGCCGGGTTCCGCGAACCAATCAAAAAATGCCGCGCGGCGGTCGCGGATATTTCCTCGATAATCGAGATGGTTTTCCGCCCCGATCCCGGCAAACGCGCCGAATGGCTTTCCGCTTCGCACGTCGAAAAAAGTTAATTAGTAAAAAGGTTTTATTTGATTGCTTCGATCATTTCTTCGACCGCGCGGTAAAGTCCCGTGAAAACCGCGCGCGAAATAATATTATGACCGATATTAAATTCCGTAATTTCGTCAATCGCGGCGAGTGCGCCGACGTTTCGGTAGGTCAGACCGTGTCCGGCGGCGCAGATCATTTCCAGTTCTTTTGCTTTTTCCGCCGCTTTTTTGATGCGCTCGACTTCCCTTTCGGCGCGTTTTGCGCCTTCGCCGTGCGCGGCTCTGGCGGAGATCGTCAGTTCGGCATATTCGCCCGTGCAGAGTTCGATCTGCTGTGCGCCCGCGTTTTTTGCGGCTTCGATCTGTTCTAAATCGGGATCAATAAAAATGCTGGCGAAAATCCCCGCTGACCTTAATTTTTCGACGGCGTTTTTTACATTTTCAAAATTATTTAATACATCCAAACCGCCTTCGGTAGTAACTTCGGTCGGATTTTCCGGCACGAGCGAAACCGCGTCCGGTTTCGTCCGCAGAGCGATTTCCATCATCTCGGCGGTCGCCGCCATTTCGACGTTTAAATATGTCGTAACGACTTCCCGCAAAAGTTCGATGTCGCGGTCTTGAATGTGGCGGCGGTCTTGGCGCAGATGCACCGTAATTCCATCCGCGCCCGCTTGTTCGCAGACGACGGCGGCGGTGATAATGCTCGGTTCGATGGTCTTTCTCGCTTCGCGGATCGTGGCGACGTGGTCTATATTTACGTTTAATTTTGCGGTCATATTTTTGAGATTTCAGATTTCAAATTTCAGATTTCAGATTTCAAATTTCAGATTTCAAATTTCAAATTTTATCATACACACCGTTTTTAGCATTGCGGCGAATCTCGCGGACTTCGTTGAACATTCTCTGAGAATCGCGGAAAACGTCAACTTTCGTGCGTTCGTCGTGATTCCAGCGGACGGGAATTTCCTTTAATCTCAAACCGCGCAGATTTGCAACGTAAAGATATTCAACGTCGAAACCGAATCGTTCGATCTGCATTACGTCTAAAAGCGGACGAAATTTTTTCATATCAAATGCTTTGAAACCGCATTGCGTGTCCCAAAACGGCAATCCTGTCAGCCAACGAACTATCAAATTAAAAACCTTTCCGCCTTGTTCCCTGCGCCACGGCTGGCGTTCGCCGATCAGATTTCTGTCGAGCGCACGCGAACCGAAAGTTAAATCGTAATCGCCGTTTTTGATCGGCTCGACGAGTTTCGGAAGTTCATTGATCGGCGTTGAAAGATCGGCATCGGAAAATAAAGCGATGTCGCCTTTTGCCGCTTCGAGTCCGGTTTTAACCGCGAAGCCTTTGCCGCGATTTTTTTCGTAACGAATCACTTTTGTCGGAATTTCCGCGAATTCGGCACACGCTTTTTCGGCAACTTCCGTCGTTTTATCCTTCGATCCGTCGTCAACGACGATTAATTCGGCATCGAGGTTTTCGTTTTTAATGTAATTGAGGATTTTCGTGATCGAAACTCCGACGCGCGCTTGTTCCTCATACGCCGGAATTATTATCGAAAGTTTTGGGTTCATAGTAAGACGGATTTCAGATTTCAGATTTCAAATTTCAGACGTTTTTTATTTTAAAATCTGAAATTTGAAATCTGAAATTTGGTTTCACTCATTCTCCTTAATTTTCTCTTTAGCCGCATTTTCTATTCTTTCTTGTTCTAATTTAGCCATTAATTCCGCGTGACGTTGTGCCATCTCTTCATTAAATTCTTCTAACTCTTTTCTTTGCTGATAAGATTTGCGTTCTTTATCGGTCAAAAATTTCGCGCCTTTGATGTCAGAATTTTTAAGCGAATCAGCCCAACCGTTTAATTGCCTGGCGATTTTTTCAGCGCGGCTTCGCAAATCTAAAACTTCATCTTTATGTTTTCTAAAATCAGATAATCTGCCCAAAATATAAGTTAGCGAACGGCATTCGCCCGCCGAACCTTTTGCGATATAAATAAAATGAATCAGTTCGGCGTTTGTCCCGCGTTCGAAACCTTCGGCTATATTATTTGAAACCGAAACGGCGGCACGTTCGATCTGGTTTTTCAAATCTCCTAAACCTTTCAAATCATTAACGGCTTTTGACGTAAATTCAAACACTTTGATGGCAAACTCAATCGCATCATTCCAAACCGGCAAATCTTCAAAGCGTTTGTATTTCATAGTCAAGGCAGATTTCAGATTTCAGATTTCAAATTTCAGAAAAATAAACTTTGTAATTTAACATTTGAAATATCTAAGCTAAAGTCTGAAATCTGAAATCTGAAATTCGTAATCTTAGATCTTAAATTTGAAATTTTAAATCTGAAATCTGAAATTCGTAATCTTAAATCTAAAGGTTGAAATTCTAAATTTGAAAGTCTGAAATTTCTTTTAGTTTTTTACTTAAAATTCAAAATCTTACTCTGTTTTAATTTCAAAACAGTTTCAATCTCAAATGAATTCAAAGTTAATCTTTATAATCTCTTTTTGAAATTTGAAATCTGAAATCTGAAATCTCTCCTACTCTTCTTCGCGCAATTTCTCCAACACCGAAAAATCTTCAAGCGTCGTAACGTCGCCGGAGACTTTTCCGTTCGTCGCCAATTCTCTTAAAAGACGGCGCATAATTTTGCCGGAACGTGTTTTCGGCAAAGCGTCGGAAAACCGCAGATCGTCGGGACGCGCCAACGCGCCGATCTCTTTGGCGACGTGAGCGCGAAGTTCTTCTTTTAATTCATCGCTCGCTTCGTGTTTGCCTTCAAGCGTAACAAACGCCGCGATTGCCTGACCTTTCAGATCATCAGGGCGACCGACGACCGCCGCTTCGGCGACTGCTTCGTGCGATACTAACGCGCTTTCGATCTCCGCTGTTCCTAGACGATGACCGCTGACATTTATTACATCGTCAACGCGCCCCATTATCCAGAAATATCCGCGCTCGTCGCGCCGTGCGCCGTCGCCCGCAAAATAGACGTGCGGGATTTCCGACCAATAAGTTTTCCGGTAACGCTCATCGTCGCCCCATATCGTCCGCAGCATCGAAGGAAACGGATGCGTGATGACGAGATAACCGCCTTCGTTCGTGCCGACCGATTCGCCGTCTTTGTTTTGAATGTCTATCAAAATTCCCGGCAAAGGTCGAGTCGCCGTTCCCGGAACTGTCGCCGTCGCGCCCGGCAAAGGCGAGATCATAATGCCGCCCGTTTCGGTCTGCCACCACGTATCAACAATCGGACATTTTCCGCCGCCGATCTTTTCGTGATACCACATCCACGCTTCGGGATTTATCGGTTCGCCGACCGTTCCGAGCAATCTTAACGAACTCAGATCGTGCTTGTTCGGATATTCATCGCCCCATTTCACAAAAGCGCGAATCGCCGTCGGCGCGGTGTAGAAAATGTTGATTTTGTGGCGTTCGATGATGTCCCAAAATCTGTCGAAATCGGGAAAGTTCGGCGCGCCTTCATACATAAAAGTCGTCGCGCCGTTCGACAAAATTCCGTAAATAACGTAAGAATGTCCCGTGATCCAGCCGATGTCGGCGGTACACCAATATGTGTCTTCGTCCTTTAGATCGAAAACCCATTTCGACGAGATATTGACGTGCGTCATATAACCGCCCGTCGTGTGCAGAATTCCTTTCGGTTTGCCCGTCGTGCCTGATGTATAAAGGATAAACAGCGGATGCTCGCTGTCTAATTCTTCCGCCGGACAATTCAAATCCGCGTCTTTCATCAAATCGTGCCACCAGAGATCGCGCCCGTCTTTCATTTCGATGTCGGCTTTTGTTCTCTGATAAACGACGACATTTTCCACCGTTGGGCATTTTTCGACCGCTTCATCAACCGTTTTTTTCAGTTCGATGATCGAACCGCGACGATAACCGCCGTCCGCCGTGATTATCAATTTACAGCCGCAATCATTAACTCTGTCCGAAATCGAATCCGCCGAAAAACCGCCGAAGATCACCGTGTGCGTCGCGCCGATTCGCGCACAGGCGAGCATTGCAATCGCCAATTCCGGCACGAGCGGCATATAAATCGCGATGCGGTCGCCCGTTTTCACGCCGAGATTTTTTAGAACATTGGCAAATTTAGAAACTTCCAGATGCAATTGCTGATAAGTCAAAGTCCGAATCTCGTCAAACGGTTCGCCTTCCCAGATTATCGCGGCTTTGTTTTTGCGCCACGAATCTAAATGACGATCTAAACAATTATACGAAGCGTTTATTTTCCCGCCGACGAACCATTTCGCGTGCGGTTCGTTCCATTCCAAAATCGTGTTCCACTTCTTGAACCAATGCAAATCTTCCGCCGCGCTCGCCCAATATGCTTCGGGATTTTTCGCCGCTTCCTCGTAAATTTTCTCGTATTCCGCGAAACTTTTGATGTGCGCCGACTGCTGAAATTCCTTCGGCGGCTCGAAGACGCGGTTTTCTTCTAAAGTTGATTCGATATGATTGTTTTCGGACATAATTGTTTATTTATTTTGCCACTATAATATTGTTAATTTATCTTACAAATCAATTTTCTGCTTAACAAATCCGCAAACGACATTTGATAACAGACGGTGATATTCGCTTTTGCCGTCCGCTGATAAGTTTTAATATTCGCTGCACGATTTTTTGTAATTGCTGATGAATTATTGGAATCGCTATGCCATTTCTTGGAAATATTAACGAGTTATTGGAGTTGCTAAATGAGTTTTTGAAGACGCTGGCGAGTTTTTGTAAATGCCAAGCGATTTTACAAAACTGCTCGCTTTGCCTTGTTTTTCAAATATAAGTTAAACTCTTAAATATGCCGAATTCAGCATACGCCGAACTTTATTTTATCGCCGCGATGTTTATTTTAATATTCATCATTTGCGGGGTTGCAGTTTATTACTTCTTCAAAACCTATAAAAAGGAACAAGCCGAAAAACAAAAACGGCTCGAAAAGAAAAAGGAAATCCAAAATCCGAAATCCGAAATCAAAAATTAAAATGTCTCATCAGAAAATTTTAGACAAAGAAAAAACCGCACTCGTCGTCATTGATTTGCAAGAAGCGTTTCGCGCGGCAATTCCCGACTTTCCGATGATCGCGTCAAAGGCTTCGATTGCCGTGCGCGGTTTTCAGATTCTCGGTGTGCCGGTCGTCGTTACCGAACAATATCCGAAAGGTTTGGGCAAAACGGCGGAAGAAATTCTGTTTTCTCTGCCCGATGATTTTGAAATTGTCGAAAAAAATACGTTCAGTTCGTGCGGCGCGAGCGCGTTTTTAGATAAATTGCGCCAAGCAAATATCGAACAAGTCGTTTTATGCGGTCTGGAAACTCACATCTGCGTCAATCAAACGGCGCACGATCTTTTAAATGAAGATTTTGAAGTTCACATTCTGCAAGATGCCGTCGGTTCGCGTTTTGAAATTGACAGACAAACCGCACTCGAAAAAATGCGCTCCAACGGCGTTGTCCCGTCGAGCGTCGAAATGGCTCTTTTTGAATTACTGAGAGATTCCAAACACGAAAAGTTTAAGGAAATTCAAGACCTGATTAAATAGTGGAAAGTGGAAAATGAAGAAAAGATTTTAACTTTCCATTTTCCACTTTCCATTTTTCACTTACAAAAGCGTTCCCTGAATATCAATCGGCAAGCTGTAAACTGCTTCATTTGTCGCCACAATCATTTCGCCCTGTTTTGTAAAACATAAACCGATGACGTTCATTCCGGCGACTAAGATTTCGGCGGTTGTTCCGAGCGGCGAAATTTTTATAATTCCCCGGCGGCTTCGATAACTGGCGGCGACGTATAAATTTCCGGCTTTGTCGAACGCCAAGCCTTGCGGTCTGCCGAGTCCGCGAAAGAAAGTTTCCTCGAAACCGTCTTTGTCTATCGCGTAAATTACATCGTAACTCGCCAGTCCGGGCGCGGAAACATAAAGTCTGCCGTCTGCTCCGAACGCCATATGATACGCTGCAACCGACGGTTCGATGGCGGCGAAAATCTCGGCGATTCCAAACTCTGAAACTCTGTAAATCGTGCCGCTGCGGTCGCCGATATACATCGTGCCGTTTTTATCAAAGGCAACTCCCGTGGCGATGCCGAGATCGGACGCGATAACGCTTTTGTCGTAATTTTCATTTATCCGCAGAACTTCCCCGTTAAAACGGCTGGTTACGAAAAGTTTTCCTTCTTTATCAAAAGCGAGTCCGGTCGGATTTGTAACCTCGACGGGCATCTCATCAAGAAAACCGTCTTTTTCCAGACGGAAAAGAGTTACCGGAAGTTCCTGTCCGCGCGTGCCGGAGCGCGTCAGAATTATCGCGTCATCACTCGGATCAACTGCCGGATTTGCCACAATGTGCATTTCACCGGCTAATTTTTTGCCGACATTTATGTCGAAAGGTTCGCTTTTAGATTCTCCTGATTCGAGAGTGATCGAAACTCTATCGGAAACAAACTCATCCGGGACAATTGCCACAACGCGCCGATTCGACGCGCTGACAATGCGGGCATTTTCGCCATCAAAATAACATCCGTAGTGCATTTCGATGCCGACACGGAAGTTTTCACATTCGATAACAATCTCGCCGCCCGGAATCGCGTGAGAAGGGTTTACTGATCTAATTTTTATCGTATTTTCCATTTTATTATTGATTAAAGTCGTTATTTTACGTTTCGTTTACACAATTATCAATTTTGCCATAAAAAATGTCTCACGAAAATCCGTTTATGAACAGATTAACTGCCCGACACATATACTACTGAAAAAAAGCGGTTGATTCACTTTCTATTTCCTAAAAAGTGAATCAACCGCTTTTTTTAATTTATAATTCGGAAAAATTATGTGCAGCAAAAATTTATGGTTCCGACTTTCAATGTTATAAACTTCCGTTTCAAAATTACTTTGTCCCGCCGGAGAGTTTTCCGATAAGCGTAAATAAAGGTAAATACATTGAGATAACGATTGAACCGATAGTGACACCTAAGAATGCGATTAGTGCGGGTTCGATCATTGCGAGAATGTCGGCGATTGCTGTGTCAACTTCTTCTTCATAGAAATCAGCGATTTTTCCGAGCATTGCGTCAAGTGCGCCGGTTTGTTCTCCGACCCCGACCATTTGTCCTACCATATGCGGGAACACATCAGATTCTTTCAGAGGTTCTACGAAACTCTCGCCGCGTTCGACTCCGGCGCGAATCTTTAAGATTGCTTGCTCGACAATTACGTTACCGGCAGTTTTTGCCGTAATTTCCAGTGATTGAAGAATCGGCACACCGGACGATAAGAGTGTTGATAAAATTCTTGCAAAACGTGCGACAGCGACTTTTCTGAGTAAACTTCCGAAAATCGGCACTTTCAACATTACCGCGTCCATCTGATACCGACCTCTCTCGGTTTTGTAATAATATTTGAGACCGACTCCGATTCCGATCGCTACGACGAGCATAACCAAACCGCCCCAACCGGCGAGAAATCCGCTCATTGCCATTACGATCCGTGTCGGTAACGGAAGTGCTTCGCCCGGTCCGAGAAGTCCCAGAAAGATTTGTTCAAACTGCGGGATAACGACGACCATAATGATGGCGACCGCCGCGACTGCGACGAAAATAACCGCCGCCGGATAGATCGAAGCCGAAACGATACTGCGTTTTAACTTGACCATCTTTTCGATCAAAGTGGCGAGCCGCTGCAAAATCAAATCGAGAACACCGCCCGTTTCACCGGCTTCAACCATATGCGTATAAAGATTATCGAAAACCTTCGGATGATTTTGCATTGCCGAAGCCAGCGTTGTACCTTCTTCGACGCTTTGGCGAACCTGATGCAAAACTTCTTTGAAGTGAACGTTTTTTTGCTGTTCCGCCAGAATATCAATACATTGAACGAGCGGCAGACCGGCATCAATCATCACGGAAAACTGTCGCGTGAAAACGGCTAATTCTTTGGATTTAACTTTTTTACTTCTACCGAGTTTCGGCAAACTGATCTCACGTCCTTTTTCGGAAGCGTGCGTCATCGTGATCTGTTCGCGGCGCAGCAATGCGCGAAGTTCTTCTTCGGTTGCAGCAGTTTTTTCTCCGGAAACCATTTCGTTCAGGCGGTTACGACCTTTATATGCAAATGTTGGCATAGCTTTTTTTTGTTAAATTAACTCCTGTTTATTTTCTTTACTTGAGATTTGAAATCTCTATCTGACCGGCGGACGCTGACCGATGCTGCGACCTTGAGCATACGGACTCGGATGATTTTTCGGATTCGGTTTGCCTTGTCCGCCGTAAGAACTGTTCAATCCTGCGCCGCGTTCGATTAATTCTCTTAATTCATCAGCGTTTGAAGATCTTTGTATCGCCGCGTCGAGCGTGATTTGTTTGTTGTGGTAAAGCGAGGCAAATGCTTGATTAAAGGTCTGCATACCAAATTTATCCTGTCCGGTCTGCATCATCGAGTAAATTTGGTGAATTTTGTCTTCACGAATCAGATTGCGAATCGCGGAATTCGGAATTAAAATTTCAAGAGCCATCGCGCGACCGTCGCCGGACGCTTTCGGCAAAAGCGTCTGACACATAATTCCTTCGAGAACGAGTGAAAGCTGTGTTCTGACTTGTGATTGCTGTCCCGATGGAAAAACATCAATAATCCGGTTGATCGTCGAAGCCGCCGAATTCGTGTGAAGCGTAGCGAAAGTCAAATGTCCCGTTTCAGCAATGCGGAGAGCCATTTCGATGGTTTCCAAATCGCGCATTTCGCCGACGAGAACAACGTCCGGGTCTTGACGAAGTGCCGTTCTTAAAGCATCTGCGAAACCGTGCGTGTCGGAATTAACTTCGCGTTGATTGACGATACAGTTTTTGTGATTGTGCAGAAATTCTATCGGGTCTTCGATGGTCAAAATATGATCGTGGCGATCCTGATTTATTTTATCAACCATCGCCGCCAGCGTCGTGGATTTACCCGAACCCGTCGGTCCAGTAACGAGAATCAAACCGCGCGGTTTTTTACATAAATCTTTAACTACCGGAGGAAGTCCTAAAGCATCAAAAGACCGAATTTCATAAGGAATCGCACGAAAAACCGCGCCGACCGCGCCTTTTTGATTAAACAAATTAGCACGGAAACGCGACATTCCTTTTAGTCCGAACGAAAAATCGAGTTCCAGATTTTCCTCGAAACGGTGTTTTTGCGAATCGGTCAAAACCGAATACGCGAGACTTTTCGTTTCGCTCGGCGTGAGAACGGGAAAGACGGAAAGCGGTTGTAAATGTCCGTGAACGCGGACTTGCGGCGGTGAGTTCGTCGTCAAATGTAAATCCGAACCGCCCAGTTCCGTCATTTTCCGAAGTAAATCGGGAAGCGTAAGTTGCGATTGTATATTTGCTTGCTGCTGCTGCTGCTGTTGTTGAAGATTCATATATTTAATAACGAATCACGAATTATGTTTTACTCGTGACATAACTTTGGATTTATCTGTTGCTTGCCTGCGTTCGGCGTTGCAGTGAATTGATTACTTTTTCGGATTCAGCGGCGATTTGCTCTGACGAATCTTTCGGCGCACTCGCCGCAACGTTGTAGATTCGCCCGTCAACCTGCGTAAAGTAATAAAGATGCGATTGGACTTTGCCGCCATTAGCTTCCGATTGAGCGACGACGACGTAAACTGTCTTTCCGCCGACTTGTTTCTGATAATCATTAACAACCCAACCGTTTTCACTAATCATTTTGTCAATTATGGTGCGGCGCAAAGAAGTTACCGGAACGCCGCCGATAGCTTTGTTGCGCGGTCTGTCCGAATCTTCACCGACTGCCGGACCGACAACCGAGATCGAAGCCGAACCGTTTCCGTCCGCCACGTCAAAACGCGCTTCACTTCTTGTTGATTGAGCGTTTGTCCAATTTGCAGGAGCTTTTTCTCCTGTCGGCAAAACTGCCGCTTTCTTTACCGGCGATGCCGGTGCATCGGTCGCTGCGTATCTTTCTCTGTTTACAGTGTTGTTTCGTCTGGCTAAACGAATCTGCCGCAAACGCAGATTTCGTTTGCGTTTGGCGATTGCCTGACGCTTTTTCTTGCGGACGCGATACGCTTTCCACCAGCGTTTTGAATAACGTTTGACGCGCTTTTTGCGCCGCACGGATTTTCTTTTACCTCTGTATCTTTTTTTATAGCGTTTTTTCTTGTATTTGCGTTTTGAACCGGCTTCGGCGTATTCCGTTGCAATCGGAATAATGGTCGCCAAACCAATTACCAAAACCAAAGACAAAATAATAGCTCTAATCATAATTACTTCCTTTTTTATAAAACGGTTTCTTTGACTACTTCTTCGAGCGTCGTGATTCCTTCCCGCATTTTATACAGACCGGATTGCCGCAATGTAATCATTCCGAGTTCAATCGCGCGTTTCCGCAGTTCAATCGCACTCGCGCCGATAATAATTAATTCGCGTAATTCGTCCGTAATTTCCATAACTTCGTAAAGACCGACTCTGCCCTTAAAGCCCGTGCCGTTACAAACTTCACATCCCGCGCCTTTATAATTGACGATATTCGGTGCTTCTTCTTCCGAAAAACCGATCTCGACCAATGCTTCGGGCGGCAATTTTACTTCTTCCTTACAATTTGCACAGACGCGGCGGATAAGTCTCTGCGCCTGAATAATATTTACAGAGGTGGCAACCAAAAACGGTTCGATTCCCATATTGACCATCCGCGAGATCGTCGAAGGTGCATCGTTCGTGTGAAGCGTCGAGAGAACAAGGTGACCTGTGAGCGCGGCTTTAATGGCAATTTCCGCCGTTTCAAAATCCCGGATTTCACCGACGAGGACGATGTTGGGATCTTGGCGTAAGAATGAGCGAAGTGCGGCGGCAAAGTTCAGACCGATCTGTTCTTTCATCTGCACCTGATTGATTCCCGGAAGATTGAATTCGACCGGATCTTCCGCCGTCATAATATTTGTTTCGGATGTGTTTAACGCTTGCAAAGCAGAATAAAGCGTGTTCGTTTTACCAGAACCCGTCGGACCTGTAACCAAAACCATTCCGTAAGGTTTCGAGATATTTCTCTTAAAAATTTCAAGACTTTGCGGCTCGAAACCGAGTTTCGTCATATCGAGCATTAACTTGTCTTTGTCGAGCAGACGAAGCACGACTTTTTCCCCGAAAAGAGTCGGCAGTGTAGAAACGCGGAAATCGAGTTCGCGCGAGCGGTTGTCAACTTTTACTTTAATTTTAATGCGTCCGTCCTGCGGCAGGCGTTTCTCGGAAATATCGAGTTTCGCCATAATTTTCAGACGCGAAATAAGCGGATCGCGCATCTTCATCGGCGGATGCATCACGTCGTATAAAATTCCGTCAATACGGAAACGAATGCGAAAATCCTTCTCGTAAGGCTCGACGTGAATATCGGACGCGCCGCGCCTTAGCGAATCAACAAGCAAAACATTAACCAGACGAACGACCGGCGCGTCTTCACTGGCGCGCGCAAGTTCTGCCAGATCAATTTCGTCGTTATCTTCAACGACTTCCAGTTCCTCGCTTTCAACCGAATTAAACTGAAAACCGTCGAGCGAAACATTGAGGTCGGATTGAGAGATTTTCTGATCTAAAGCAACTGCTCCGTTACTGCTTTTGCCGTTTTTCGTAGTTTTGCCGCCGCCTATTTTGAAACTGTTATCAACAGCAAATTCTGCGAGTTCTATCGCTTTAGAAGAAGCAAAGTATTTTGAAATTGCTCCTAAAATCGAAGCTTCCGACGAAATGACCGGTTCGATGTTCAGTCCGGTCATAAACTTGATGTCGTCCATCGCAAAAACATTCGTCGGGTCTGCCATCGCCAGAGTTAATGTCGCTCCGACTTTGGAAATAGGAAGAATAATATATTTGACCGCAACTTCTTGCGAAACAAGATTTATTGTCGCTTCATCAATTTGAAAGAGGTCTAAGTTTACCGAGGGAACGCCGTATTGTCTGGATAAAACGGCAGTAATCACATCATCGGAAATGATTCCGAGTTTAACCAAATTCGATCCTAAACGTCCGCCGCTTGAACGCTGATATTCCAAAGCCTCGCGCAACTGTTGCGGCGTTATAAGATTTTCACGGACAAGAATTTCCCCGAGTTTTGCAGACATACTTTTTTATTTGTTATCGGCTGAGAGTTGACTGAGTAACGACGTGAAATTAAACGGTGATAAACACCGTTGTTAAAATCATAACTACATTTAGATTTTGTGTCAAGCATTATCTTATTAATTAAACGATAAAAAGAATTTATTGACATATATTCATTACGAAACCGATAATGTAAATACTTCCGAAATGGAAGTAAGCCGTAATTTACTGCATTTCCTAAACTCATATGCTGAAAATTTTACTCGTTATTTCAATTTCCTTAATTGTCGTATTTCTTTTGTTCTTCCCTTTTTGGCACGTCGGCGGGACTTATTATCGTGGGTTTGCTTTAGATTTACGACATTCATAAAAAAGATGATGGTTTTATCCCCATACGGTTTAATGAAATTAGCACCGTATTTCTCCAAAAAAGCTACTAAAATTTTTCAAACTTCAAAAATAATCTGACCAAATTCGCTTTTCTCGCGTCTTAAGTGATGAAAAGATGAATCAAATTTTATTCATCTATTTTTTTGGAGTATTAATTATGGACAGAAGATATTTTTTAAAATCGAGCGGAATTACGCTTGCAAGTTTCGGATTAATGGCAGCCGCGCCGGATTTTCTGCATCAATTTGCCGCCGCACAGACGGCGAAAAACCGGTTCGGCAAAAAGAAAATTTTAATCACGATTTTTCAACGCGGTGCGGTTGACGGTTTGAATATGGTCGTGCCGCACGGCGAGAGCGAATATTATAATCTGCGCCCGACAATTGCCGTTCCGAAACCGAAAGCGGACGGCGGCGCGATTGATCTCGACGGTTTTTTCGGTCTGAATCCGAGTCTTAAACCGCTCGAAAAATTCTGGCAGAGCAAACAACTTGCAGTCATTCATTCGTCCGGTTCACCGGAAAACACGCGCTCGCATTTCGACGCGCAAGATTATATGGAATCGGCAACGCCGGGCGTAAAATCCACGCGCGACGGTTGGATGAACAGAATAATGCAGACCGAAACGGAAGCGAACGCATCGCCGTTCCGCGCCGTGGCGATGACCGGGCAAGTTCCGAGAAGTTTGATGGGACGCGCGCCGTCGGTGGCGATGACGAATCTATCAGAATTCGCTATTCGCGCCGGTTCTTACACGAATTCCGTGCAGGGCGGTTTTGAAGGAATCTGGCAGCAAAACGTCAATGATTCGCTCGGCGAAATGGGCAAGGAAACTTTTGACGCGCTGAATTATCTGAAACAGGCGAACCCGTCGAAATATCGTCCCGAAAACGGCGCGAATTACCCGCGCACGCCGTTCGGACAAAATCTTTTGCAGATCGCGCAATTGATAAAAGCCGGAGTCGGAATGGAAATGGCATTCACCGAAACGCCGGGCTTGAATTGGGACACGCACTTAAATCAAGCGACCGGAAACGGTTCGCGCGGACAGCTTGCCAATCTTCTCGGAACTTTCGGTCAGGCAATCGCCGCGCTCGCCACCGATCTCGGCAAACAGATGGACGATGTTGTGATCTTAACGATGAGCGAATTCGGCAGAACCGCCAGAGAAAACGGCAGTCGCGGCACCGATCACGGACACGGAAACGCGATGTTTGTTCTCGGAAATTCGGTAAAAGGCGGAAAAGTTTACGCCGACTGGAAAGGCTTGAAATCCGATCAACTAAACGAAGGACGCGATCTTGCAGTAACGACCGATTTCCGCGACGTTTTCGGCGAAGTCGCCTCAAAACATCTCGGAAACAAAAATCTGGACAAGATTTTTCCCGATTACAAAATGAATTCGAGCAATTTCAAAAATTTTCTCGGTTAACATTTCAAAGAATATTTGCCCGCGAAAAGGCGCGAAAGAACGCGAAAAAAAGAAGATAAAAGCTGAAAGATAAGAAATATCCAAATTTTTATTGAAGTTTTTATTTTAGAAATCTTTTCTTTTTTTCGCGCTTTTTCGCGGGCAAAAAAACTTTTTGAATTCCCGAAATTACAAAAACAATAAAACTTTTTGCTACAATCAGGAAACTAACTCACCACCAAGAGGTTTTCAGATTATGCAGTTAAAAAAAGTTTTATTAATCTTCATTTTTGCGATTTTATTTGTAATTAATTTGCACGCGCAAGTTCCGCCGCCGCCGCCGCCTTTGCCTGACAATGAAGTTTTAAGTTTCGACACTCAGCTCGTCGAAGTTCCGTTTGTCGTCAACGATAAAACCGGAAAACCTCTGCTCAATTTAAAAAAGGAAAATTTCGTCGTTTACGAAGACGGCAAAAAGCAGGAAGTTACCGAATTTGCGGCGACGAACGCGCCGTTTGAAGTCGCGCTTCTGCTCGACACGAGCGGTTCGACAAGTATGAATCTGCGGCTTATCAAACACGCCGCCGCGTATTTTATAAAATCTCTGCGTCCCGGCGACCGCGTGGCGATTATCGCTTTTGACAGCGTAATTGACGGCGGCAGAAAGCGTTCGGACGCGAAAGTTATCAGTTATTTGACCGACGACCGCGCAAAATTAAACGAAGCGTTGGATCGTGTGAGTTCGAGCAATTCGACGCCGTATTACGACGCGCTTTTGCAGATCACGGAAAAGGTTTTCGACAAACCCGCGACCGACGATTTTCGCGGCAGACGCGCACTCGTCGCGCTTTCCGACGGCGTTGATTCGGCAAGCGTCGCCGATTTCGCCGAAGCGCAGGAAGAAATTTCGGCAAAAAATCTCGTCAGTTTTTTCATTAAAGTAAACACGCAGGAATTCTTTGAAGACAATCTCTTAGGCGATTGCAGCGGCGCGATGCGTTTTTCGGGCGCACAGATTCAGCGTTATTATAAAACTTTTTACGGCGGAACAAAGATCGAAAAAATTAACGATTTCTGCAAGCTCGGCGATTTTGAAAAGTTGGACATCAGCCGTAAACTTTACGGTCTGGCTGACTTGGAAATGAAATCACTGGCGAAAAATTCCGGCGGAAAAGTCTTCGCCGTCGCCGATCTGAGCGAAGCGAGAAGCGCGTTCAGCAAGGTCGCCGACGAGATCGGCACGAAATATTCGCTCGCCTATTACCCGTCAAACGACAAACGCGACGGAACATACCGCAAAATAAAAGTAGAATTAAAAGGCGTTCCCGCAGGTGTCAGCGTTGAAGCGCGTCAAGGTTACAATGCGCCGAAGAATTAAGATTATTTGCCCGCGAAATACACGAAAGGACGCGAAAATATTTTATAATTCTTTTTTCGCGCTTTTTAGCGTATTTCGCGGGCAAAAAATATGAACTACATTCTATCGCTCGATCAAGGAACAACCAGCAGTCGGGCGATTATTTTTGATCGTCAAAGCCGGATAATTTCCGTCGGACAAAAAGAATTTACGCAGATTTTCCCGCGTTCGGGTTGGGTTGAACACGATCCGTTCGAGATTTGGGAAAGTCAGAAAACGACGGCAGTCGAAGCGTTGGAAAAAGCCAATCTAACCGCGAAAGACATCGCCGCCATCGGGATTACGAACCAGCGCGAAACGACGGTTATTTGGAATCGGAAAACGGGCGTTCCCGTCTATAACGCAATTGTCTGGCAAGACCGCAGAACTTCTGCGTTTTGCGATGAAATCCGTAAAGATCACGCCGAAATTATCCGCGAGAAAACGGGTTTACAAGTTGACGCATATTTTTCGGCAAGCAAGATAAACTGGATTTTGGAAAATGTCGAAAACGCCCGCGCACAAGCGGAAAACGGCGAACTCGCGTTCGGCACGATTGACAGTTGGCTCGTCTGGAAATTGACGAACGGCGAACAGCATCTGACCGACGTTTCAAACGCTTCGCGGACGATGCTTTTTAATATTAATTTGCTGAATTGGGACAAAGAACTTCTCGAAATTTTTAATATTCCGCACCGAATTCTGCCTGAAGTTCGTTCGTCATCGGAAATCTACGGCGAGATTTCGGCGGTCGAAGAATTAAAAAATATAAAAATCGCCGGAATTGCGGGCGACCAGCAAGCCGCGCTTTTCGGGCAGGCGTGTTTTGAAAAAGGCGCGGCGAAAAGCACTTACGGAACGGGCTGTTTTATGCTGCAAAATACGGGAACAACGCCCGTAAAATCTGAAAATAATCTGTTAACGACCGTCGCGTGGCAGATAAATAATAAAACCGAATACGCGCTCGAAGGCAGCGTTTTCGTCGGCGGCGCGGTTATTCAATGGCTGCGCGATTCGCTTGAAATTATCAAGGAATCGAGCGATGTCGAAGCTCTGGCAAATTCCGTCGAGGACAACGGCGGCGTTTATTTCGTTCCGGCGTTTGCGGGCTTAGGCGCGCCGTTTTGGAATCAGGACGCGCGGGGAATGATAATCGGTCTGACGCGCGGCACGGGAAAAGCGCACATCGCACGCGCGGCGGTCGAATCAATTTGCTATCAAACGGCGGATTTGCTCGACGCGATGCGGAGCGATTCGGGAATAAGTTTGCGGGAATTAAAAGTTGACGGCGGCGCGACGCGCAACGATTCGCTTTTGCAATTCCAGGCGGACATCTTGCAAATTAAGGTCGTGCGCTCGAAAATTATGGAGACGACCGCACTCGGCGCGGCGTATCTCGCGGGTTTGGCGGTCGGATTTTGGAAAGACAAAACCGAACTCGAAACGCATTCGGAAGTTGATAAAATCTTTGAACCGAAAATGGAATTCGGACAGGCAAAACAATTGAGAGAAAATTGGAACGAAGCCGTCAGACGCGCTTTGAATTGGGAAAATGCAGCAAAAAATTAAGACATTTATTTTCGATCTCGGCAAAGTGATCGTGCCTTTTGAACTCGATAATCAACTGAAAATCATCGAAAAAGTGTGCGATCTTTCGAGAGTTGACATCGAAAAAAAAGTGCAGGAATCAAAAGAAGTCGTCCGTTTTGAAGAAGGCAAAATCACGCCGCAGGAATTGTTCGAATCATTCAAAACTCTGCTCGGTCTGCGGATGAATTTTGAAGATTTCGTCCGCGCGTGGAACAGCATTTTCGACTCGTTTGAAACGATCGTTTCCGAAGATTTGATCGCCAAACTCGCCGAAGATCATCGAATGATAATTTTGTCCGACACGAACGAACTGCATTTTGAATTTATCAAACAAAACTTCCCTATTCTGCGTTATTTTGACGATTTCGTTTTGTCATACGAAGTCGGTTACGTAAAACCCGCGCCCGAAATTTTCCGCATCGCAATCGAAAAAGCGGAATGTGCGGCGGAAGAATGTTTTTACACGGACGACCGAATTCTAAACATCGAAGGCGCGAGAAAACTCGGAATAAACGCCGTGCATTTTACTTCGGCGCACGAACTCGAAACGGAATTGAAAAGACGAAATTTAATTTAAGTAAACGCTCATAAAATTTGATAAAAAAATTAGCCGCGGATAAATGCGGATGACGCGGATTTATCTTCAATTATCTGTCTTCGATCCGCGTCATCCGCGCCATCCGCGGCTAAAAATTAAAATCCATATTATGAATAATTTTAAAATCTTCCCGCTCGGCGCAAACGCTTTGACCGTCAAATTCGGTGATGAAATTGATATTAAATTAAACGACAAAGCCGTGAAACTCGCCGAATTTTTAAAAAAAAATCCGTTTCCCGGTTTTATCGAAACGGTTCCGGCTTACGCTTCGGCAACCGTTTTTTTCGATGTTTTCAAGGTGAGAAGAAATTTTCCCGAATTTAAAACCGCATTCGATGCCGTCAGACTTTTAACGGAAAACGCGATCGAGAATTCCCGCAAAATTGAAATAAAAACCGGAAAACAAATCGAAATCCCCGTCAGTTTTGAAGACGAATTCGCGCTCGATTTGAAAAACATTCTCGCCGAAAAGAATTTATCTAAAGACGAATTTATCGAGATTTTCACTTCGCACACTTACCGCGTTTATATGCTCGGATTTCTGCCCGGTTTTGCATATTTGGGCGAAGTTGACGAACGCATAGCAACGCCGCGCAAATCGAAACCGCGTCTGAAAATTCCGCAAGGAAGCGTCGGAATCGCCGGACGGCAGACGGGCGTTTATCCGCTCGAATCTCCGGGCGGTTGGCAGATCGTCGGCAAAACAAACATTGAGTTTTTTAACCTAAAAGCCGAAAAACCGACTTTGCTTGCAACGGGCGATTCGGTAAAATTTTACGCGGTGTAACATCGGAGCGCAGACAGCCTGTCTGCGAGTAAAGATTTTATGAGATTAATCTGTTTTCCGGCAGACACGCGGACAGGCTGTCCGCGCTCCAATTTATGATTTTAATAAAAAAAAGCGGCATTCTAACGACCTTTCAAGACATCGGCAGAAACGGGCATCGCGCGTCGGGCATCAATCCGAACGGCGCGATGGACAAAACCGCCGTGCGCCTGATAAATATTCTTCTCGGCAACGATGAAAATGAAGCCGTTCTGGAAATGCACTTTCCCGCCGCAGAGATCGAATTTAAAGAAGACGCGCTGATCGCAATCGGCGGCGCGGATTTTGCGGCGCAAATCGGCGACCGGAAAATCGAAAATTGGCGACCGGTCTTTGTCGAAAGCGGCGAAAAGCTGAAATTCACCGAAAAAGTTTTTGGCAACCGCGCTTATTTGGCGGTTAAGAATGGTTTAAAAACGGAGAAATATTTAAACAGCGCAAGCACAAATTTAAAAGCCGGAATCGGCAAACAGTTAAAAATCGGCGACAAAATCGAATTTAATCAACGTACAACGAACAACGAACAACGAACAAACATCAAAATCTCCGAAAGTATAATTCCGTTTTACAGTCATTTTCCGACCGTGCGCGTTACACAAGGCGCGGATTTCGAGCGTCTTTCTAAATCGAGCAAAATCACTTTAGAGGTTGAAGATTACAAGATCACGCCGGAATCGGATCGAATGGGTTTTCGGCTCGAAGGCGCGGGTTTGGTCATTCGCGGTGAAAAAGAATTGATTTCGTCCGCCGTCGAATTCGGGACGATCCAACTTTTGCCGGACGGACAGATGATAATTTTGATGGCGGATCATCAGACGACGGGCGGTTATCCGCGCATCGCGCATATCGTTCCGACCGATCTGCCGCTCGCGGCGCAGCTTGGCGCGAACGATAAAATCGCCTTCAAAATCGTGACGCAGCAACGTGCGGAAGAATTGATTTTAGAACAGGAAAAAGATTTGACTTTGCTGAAACTCGGCGCGAAAAATGTTTACCGTTGACCTAAATTGCGATATGGGCGAAAGTTTCGGCGCGTGGCGAATGGGAAACGATGCCGCCCTGATGGACTATGTTTCGTCGGTCAATATCGCCTGCGGTTTTCACGCCGGAGATTCGTCAATAATGCGCGAAACGGTCGAAACGGCAATTGCAAAAAACGTAAAGATCGGCGCACACCCATCGTTTCCCGATCTGCAAGGCTTCGGCAGACGCGAGATGAAATTGCCCGCGCGGGAAATTTTCGACATCGTGCTTTATCAAATCTCCGCGCTCAAAGGAATCTGCGAAGCGTCGGGCGCGAAACTTCGACACGTCAAACCGCACGGCGCACTTTATAATCTGGCGGCGAAAGACGCTGAAACATCGGCGGCAATTGCCGAAGCAGTTTTCGCGCTCGATAAAAATTTGATTTTATACGGACTCTCGGGAAGTTTTTTAATTACGAAAGCTGAAAAGACCGGCTTAAAAACCGCGTCCGAAGTTTTCGCCGACCGAACTTATCAAACGGACGGAAGTTTAACGCCGCGAAGTTTCCAAAATGCTTTGATTACCGATACGAAACAAGCAATAGAACAAGTTTTGCAGATGATAAAAGAACAAACCGTAAACGCAATTTCGGGTGAAAAAATCCCGTTGCTTGCCGAAACGATCTGCATTCACGGCGACGGCGAACACGCGCTCGAATTTGCGCGGAAAATTAATCTCAGTTTAAGAGAAAACGGGATTTCAATTGCGGCGGTTTGAGTTTATTTTTAACCGCAGAGCCGCGGAAACGCAGTTTTTTTTTTACAATAAGATAATTTATATTGCCCGCGAAATACGCGAAAAGGCGCGAAAAATTTTAAACTTTTTGGTTTTCGCTTTTTTTAGCGTCCTTTCGCGTATTTCGCGGGCAATATAAAAAAACTCCGTGATCTCTGTGTTAACTATCCGCTTATGAAAAAATATTCATCAATCATCATCGGCGCGGCTTTTTTGATGGCGACTTCGGCGGTCGGACCGGGATTTTTGACGCAGACTTCGCTTTTTACGGCGCAGTTTGCGGCGAGTTTCGGGTTTGTTATTTTGCTGAGCGTTATTCTCGACATCTTCGCGCAACTAAACGTCTGGCGCGTTTTGACGGTCAGCGGAAAACGGGCGCAGGACGTGGCGAATGAAACGATTTTCGGGAGCGGTTTTGTTTTAGCGGCACTCGTCGCGCTCGGCGGTTTGGCGTTTAATATCGGGAATATCGCGGGCGCGGGACTCGGTTTGAATGTGCTTTTCGATCTCAAAGTCGAATACGGCGTGATTATCAGCGCGATTATTGCTATCGGAATTTTTGCGTTCAAAGAAGCCGGAAAAGCGTTGGATTTTTTCGTCAAACTTCTCGGTTTTATAATGCTCGCGCTGGTAATTTACGTCGTTTTCGTATCGCATCCGCCGATCAGCGAAGCGGCGTTTCGGACGGTGTTTCCCGAACAGATTTCGCCGTTTGCCGTCATCACGCTCGTCGGCGGAACGGTCGGCGGCTACATCACGTTTGCGGGCGCACATCGCTTGATTGACGCGGGATTTTCCGGCGTTGATTCCCTCAGCGAAGTCAACACGAGCGCGACGACCGGAATTTTATTAACGGCGGTTATTCGTTTTTTATTATTTCTCGCGTCCCTGGGCGTGGTCGCGCTCGGACTGACGATTGACCCGCAAAATCCGCCCGCGTCGGTTTTTCAAAATGCCGCCGGAACCATCGGTTATAAAATCTTCGGCATCGTAATGTGGTCGGCGGCGATCACATCGGTTGTCGGCGCGGCTTACACTTCGGTTTCATTTCTAAAAACTTTGCACACAAAGATCGGCGAATACGAACGCGCCTTAATCATCGGCTTTATAATTTTCTCGACCGCGATTTTTCTGCTCGTCGGCAAACCCGTCAAAGTTCTGGTCTGGGCGGGAACATTTAACGGTTTCATCTTGCCGCTCGGTCTGGCGTTGATTCTTCTCGCGGCACGCAAGGTTTCGATTGTCGGCGATTACAAACATCCGCTGTGGCTTCAGATCGCGGGTTGGCTCGTGGTTTTGGTAATGCTCGGTTTTAGTATTTTGACTATTTTCAGTTAAAAATTATCAAAAGTATTGTCGAATTTACAAAAACTCATTACTCATCTCGGACATTCCAAAATCATTGAATCTCACGGCAAACTTATGGACGACGGAGAACTCAAACGCTACAAAAAATTATCTGCGGCGTTACGCGATGTGTGTGAACGTTCTAGAAATGACTAATTTTTTCAGAAAACTGCGTCATTTTCCGTTAGTCCGTGAAATTATTTTCAAAAAGAGTTATAATGTTGACAAAAAGGTAAAGATTCGTAGAATCTAACTTTTGATTATTTTATAAGGAATTATTTTATTATGCCGAAGATACAAGATATACAGGAAACACCGAACCCGAATGCGGTGAAATTTATTTTAAAAGAGCCGGTTTCTTACGGAACTTCGCATTCTTTCAAGACTTTTGAAGATGCTGAAAACGATAAATTGGCGAAGGCAATCTATGAAATCGGCGAGGTCGTGTCGGTTTTTTATATGGACAAGATGATTACCATCGAGAAGACCGATGATGCCGAATGGGACGAACTTTTGCCGGATTTGGCAGTTCCGATTCGCGCGGCGGAAAGCGTCGGAATCTCGAATGACAGCGGTAACGGTGATGCGGCGAAGAAGGTCGGCGGTGCGATTGCGGCGGCGGCAGGCGACAACCCGGAAGTTGCTGAAATTGAAGCATTGTTGGATGAAAGAATCCGTCCGTATCTGGCGAGCGACGGCGGTTGGCTGGAGATTTTGAAATACGAAAATGATAAATTGGAAATTCGTTATCAAGGCGCGTGCGGAAGCTGCCCGTCGAGTTTGACGGGAACATTAATGGCGATTGAAAATATGATCAAAGAGGAGATAAATCCCGACATCGAAGTGATTGCGGTTTAACAGTATTAAATTTTATTAAACTATTTTCTTGACATTTGTATTCTAAATTAGTGATAATGCAGTTGGTGATGTTGCTTCTTACGTCAATCAACTTTACAAATTTAACCAATCCGCAATCCAAGCAAGTCATTAAGTCCCCATAAACAACTTTTTTTTATATAAATTGGAGGAGTAAACAAGTGAATAGTGAAGAACTCGAAAAGAGTTTAAGAACAGAATTTGATGAATACCTAAAAAGGGTCTTCGACGATATGCGCGAAGACGTTTCGGGTTTTCAAACGAAAATAGAATCCGCCATCGAGGAACATAAATCTCAGATGGATCAGGCTTTTAAAGATTTTTCCTCGCGTTTTGAAAATAAAACGGAAATAGACGAAGGTTTTAAATCTTCTATCCTCGAGCATTTACGTCTGGCGAAAGACGAAGGCGCGAGAATTACGGCACAGGCTGTCGCCGATGCCGAAAAATTCGATGAAGAGAATCGCACTGCGCCCGAGGCAGACTTCTCGGAATTGCGCGATGCGATCAGCGAGATTTCAAAACAGGAATCACAAGCCGACATTCTGAAATCGCTTGTTGAACACGCATCAAAATTTACTCCGCGCGGGGCATTTTTTATCGTCAAAAACGATCATTTCGTCGGTTGGCGCGTCTTCGGCAAAGAAGAGCAAACCGACGATCAAGCCATTCGTGACGTATTTTTTCCGGTGTCCGATTCGACTGTTTTAAGTCAAGCGGCGAATTCGCTCGAAACGGCAGAAGGCTCATACAGCAGTGCCGGCGATGAAGCGGCTTATTTGAACAAACTTGATTTCGGTCAGCCCGACCGTATGTATGCTATTCCGCTCATCGCACGCGGGCGAAGTGTCGCCGTGCTTTACGCCGATTACGGGCAAGGCGGAACAAATGTCAACGTCGAAGCTATCGAAACTCTCGTTCAAATTGCCGGATTGACGGTTGAACTTTTGGCGGCTTCGCGCAGTTCTAAAACTCAAAAGAGCGAACAACCGAATCGAAACGAACAAGCCGTTCAAACCGAACAGCCGAAACAAATCGAAAAACAGGAAACGGCTTCTGCCGATTCAACGGAAACCATATCGGATTTCGATTCAAATAATTCACAAACTTCCAATACAGATTATTCATATCAAACACCTGTTCAAACGAATTATGCAGATTCTGAGGAACAATCTGAATCTGCTGAAAATTTTGTTAATGAGTCTGGTTATAATGCGGAACCTGCGGCAACGGATTTTCAACCGATTTCGGAAGACTCAAACGAAAGTAAATGGGGACAATCTTCCAATACGACAGAAGTTGAAGAAGATACAAAGGTTGAAGAAATACCGGAGTATTCCGATCATTTTGAAACAGAATCTTATCAACCCGTAAATTCCGCCGACGATTATTCAAAATCTTCGGCAAATGATTATCAATTAGACAATAGTCAATTCGGCGGCAACAAATATGAAACGCCGTCGGAAATTGACGAATCTCAAGTAGAAACGGTGAAACCTGAATCTACTCAATTTGAAACATTTTCGCGGAATGAAACGGTTGAAACGACCCAAAATGATTCTTATGCGCCGGTCGTTTCGGATGATTATTCTCAACCTTCAAACGATTACGGGGCTTATGATCCGGCTTCATCTTATTCCGTTGATACGAAAACGACGGAAGCAGTTGCCGAACCTGTAGCCGCGCCGCCGGTCAGAACCAGATTCAGCGACAGAAATGTTGATTTGCCGATTGAGGTCAATGAAGACGAACGACGGCTTCATAACGATGCTCGTCGTTTTGCCCGTCTGCTCGTTTCGGAAATAAAACTTTATAACGAACAAAAAGTAAAAGAAGGACGCGAATCGCACGATGTTTACGAACGTCTGCGCGAAGCGATTGATCGTTCACGTGAAATGTATGACAAACGTGTTCAATCGCCGGTTTCCGCTAAATTCGATTATTTCCATTATGAATTGGTTAATTCTCTGGGCGACGGTGACGAAGCGGTTTTAGGCGACAATTATCCGGGCGCGTCAATTTAAATTTTTTCGTTTTTTAACACGGCGAATGCGGATTGGGCTTTTATCTCAGTCCGCATTTTTATTTGTCATTTTGAACACAAGATTGACTAATCGGTCAAAAGTTGGCATAAATGTATATGCGATAAATTTATGAATTTGAATCTGTTTTCAATTATAATTATCAGCCTACATCGGGACATTACTTGAAATAAAAGTATTTGCCAAAGGTAGAACTTTGCGAAAGTCCCGAGTCTTACCAAAAGACTCGGGACTTTTGGATTTTAGATTTCGGATTTGGGATTTATTAGACTCGAAATGTTAATATTCCAATTTTATCGGTCAATTCAAAATCTCTACTGATTACTGAATTCTGACTACTGACAACTTTATTTATGAGCGAGACTTTAGAACTGAAAAAAACAGTAAATTTACCGAAGACAAACTTTTCGCAAAAGGCGAATTTGGGACAGACCGAACCGGCGCGTTTGAAAAAATGGACGGAAGCGAAACTTTACGGGCAGATTCGTGAAGCACGCAAAGGTGCGGAAAAATTTATTCTCCACGACGGTCCGCCGTATGCGAACGCCGACATTCACATCGGAACTGCGCTTAATAAAATACTGAAAGATTTCGTCGTCAAAGCGGCGACGATGCGCGGGTTTGATTCGCCGTATGTTCCGGGTTACGACTGTCACGGTTTGCCGATCGAAACGCACGTCGAAAAGAAACTGGCGGAAAAAGGCAAGGACAAAAAAGATATTCCGGTCGGAACTTTTCGCAGAATTTGCCGCGAACACGCTTCGAAAGCGATGGACGGACAGACGCGCGATTTTCAAAGGCTCGGAGTTTTGGGCGAATGGGAAAATCCTTACTTAACGATGTCGAACGAATACGAATCGGAGACGGCGCGTCTGTTCGGCAAATATCTCGAACGCGGTTATGTTTACAAAGGTTTGCGCCCGGTTTACTGGTGCGTTCACGATCAGACTGCGCTCGCCGAAGCCGAAGTCGAATACCGCGAACACACTTCGCCGTCGGTTTACGTAAAATTTCCGCTCGTTTCAGACGCAGGAGAAATTGACGAAGCGTTAAAAGATAAAAGAGTTTTCGTTCTGATCTGGACGACAACGCCGTGGACTTTGCCCGCGAATCTCGGAATCACGGTTCATCCCGATTACGATTATTCGGCAATTGAAACCAACAGCGAAGTTTACATCGTCGCATCGGAACTCGTGAAAGGTTTGGTGGAAACCTGCGGACTCGAAGACGTAAAGGAACTCGCGCGTTTCAAAGGCTCAAAGCTCGATAATTTACAGGCGAAACATCCGTGGATTGATCGTCAATCGCTTTTGATGAACGGCGATCACGTAACTCTCGGCGGCGAAGCGGACGCGGAAACCGAATTGAACGTGCCGGACGCGGAAGAAAAATCGAAAACCGGAAACGCCGGAACGGGCTGCGTTCACACCGCGCCCGGACACGGACACGATGACTTCGTGATCGGCAACAAATACGGGCTTGAAGTTTATTGTCCGGTTGACAACGCGGGCAGATTTCAGCAGGATGTCGAATTTTTTCACGGACAGCAGGTTTTCGAAGCGAATCCTTTGATCGTTGATTTTATGCGCGAAAACGGTATGCTTTTGTTCACGGAAAATTACCGCCATCGTTATCCGCATTGCTGGCGATGTAAAAATCCGGTGATCTACCGCGCCACGCCGCAATGGTTTATTTCGATGGACGCGGAAGCACAGACGGGCGAAACTTCGTCAATCCGCGCCAAAGCGTTGAACGCCGTAAAAAGCGTCAAATGGCATCCGAATTGGGGCGAAGGTCGGATGGAAAATATGCTCAAAGGTCGTCCCGATTGGTGCGTTTCGCGCCAGCGTTCGTGGGGCGTTCCGATTCCGGTTTTTTACTGCAAAGGCTGTGACGAAGCGGTTGCCGACGCGAAAATCGTGAACAATGTCGCCAACATATTTTTGCAGGAAACTTCCGACGCTTGGTATAACCGCGAGGCGAAAGATTTGCTGCCTGACGGTTACAAATGCGCGAAATGCGAAGGGACGGAATTTACAAAAGAAACCGACATTTTAGATGTTTGGTTCGATTCGGGGTCGTCCTGCGTCGCGGTTTTGGAAACGCGCGACAATCTGCAATTTCCGGCGGACGTTTATCTCGAAGGCGGCGACCAATATCGCGGCTGGTTCAATTCGTCTTTGATCTGCGGTTTGGCGGCGCACGATTCCGCGCCTTATAAAACCGTTATCACACACGGCTGGGTCGTGGACGGCGAAGGCAAGCAGATGCACAAATCCACGGGAAACGCCGTGTCGCCGAACGAAGTTATCGAAAAATCCGGCGCGGAAATTCTGCGTCTGTGGGCGGCGGCGATGAATTACACGGAGGACGTGCGCGTTTCGGACGAAATCTTGAACCGCGTCGTTGACGCTTACCGCAAATTCAGAAACACTTTGCGTTACGCGCTCGGAAATCTCGACGGTTTCAATCCCGAAAGCGACACGGTCGCGCTTGCCGAAATGCAGGAAATCGACCGTTGGTCGTTGGCGAGTTTTGACAAAGCGGCGGAAAAAATTCTTGCGGCTTACGAAAATTACAATTTTCAGACGGTTTATCAAACTATCTACAATCTCGTAACCGTTACGCTTTCGGCGCGATATTTCGACATCGTGCGCGACCGGCTTTACATCTACGCGCCCGATTCGGTCGAAAGACGCTCGGCGCAGACGGCGATCTATGAGATCACCGACAAACTCTGCCGTCTGCTCGCGCCGATTCTCGCGTTCACGGCGGACGAAGCGTTTGAAAATCTGCCGCACCAGAAATTATCGTCGGTGCATCTCGCCGAATTCCCGAAAGTTTCCGGCGCGGATAATTCCAAACTTTTAAGCAATTGGGAAAAACTATTTTCGATCCGTGAAGACGTTCTGAAACAACTCGAAGAAGCGAGAAACGCCAAACAGATTGGCTCGTCTTTGGAAGCGAAAGTTATCCTGAGGGTTGATAAAGACACGATGTTTTTCCTTCTGCCGTATTACGAACAACTGCGCTACATCTTCATCGTTTCGCAGGTCGAAGTCCACGAAGGCGACAAATTCAACGTCGAAATCCAAAAAGCGGACGGCGAAAAATGCGAACGCTGCTGGAATTATTCGGTCAGAGTCGGCGAATCGGAAAAATATCCGACAGTTTGCGAAAGATGTGTTGTTGCTTTGGAAGAAATCGAGAAAAAAGCGACGGTCTAAATAATTTCAGATATTTCAAACTGTTCTGCTTGAGAGTATAATGATGTTGCTATGATTAAACTCGTTGCGAAAGAGCGAAAGCCGAAGAAAATCTATCATACGGGGAGAAATGAGATGGGATTAGTTTATGCCGATGTCGAACTATTAAATGCGGGTGACGCATATTTATTTCGTAAAAAAATGATTGACGAAGCCGACATTAAACAGATTAAAGTCCGTTCTTTGGTTGATGCCGGCGCGTATATGCTTTCGATCAACGATGATGTCAGAAACCAGTTGGATCTGCCGCTGATCGAAAATCAGTTCGTAACTTTGGCGGACGAAACGCAGTTGGAAGTCGAAATCGTCGGACCTGTCGAGATTCGTTTTGAAAACCGCCGCACGACCTGCGATGCCGTCGTTTTGCCGTTTGCCAAAGATGTTTTGCTAGGTTCGATTCCGATGGAAGATATGGACGTTTTGATTCACCCGAAAGAAGAAAAACTCGTCGTCAATCCGAAACATCCGTATGTTGCCAATAAATATCTGAAGTAAATGACCGCCAAAGATAAATATCACGATGCAGTCAAAACCGCGCTGATTAAAGACGGTTGGGAAATTACCGATGATCCGCTTTTTTTCAAATTCGGCGGTGTCGAAATGTATGTTGACATCGGCGCGGAGAAAATTATCGGCGCGGAAAAAGACGGCGAGAAAATTGCCGTCGAAGTTAAAAGTTTTCTCGGCATTTCCGTAACTTCCGAATTTCAAGACGCGCTCGGACAAGTTTTATTTTACGAAGTCGCTCTGCGCGAAACTCATAAAAACCACGTTTTGTTTCTTGCCGTTCCGGTCAGCATTTACGAGAATTTTTTTAATCTCGAACTGCCGGAAATGACTCTGTAAACTTACGGCGTTCGTCTGATAGTTTATAATGAGATGAGCGAGGAGATTGTAAAATGGAAACAATAACGGATTTCAGAACGGCGATTGAAAAAATCCTGCGCGAATACAGTCAGATAAAATCGAGTTACGACGAGTTTGAAGTCCAGACGGTTTTTGATGACACCAATCAGCATTACGAGATAAACATTCTCGGTTGGGACGGCTACAAAAGAATTTACGGCAAAATGCTGCATCTCGATATTAAAAACGATAAAATCTGGATTCAGCACGACAGGACGAAAGACGGAATTGCCGACGATTTGGTTGAAATGGGAATTCCGAAAGAAGACATCGTGCTGGCGTTTCATCCGCCTTTTAAGCGCAAAGATACGGGTTTTGCGGAGAATTAAATTAAAGTGAAGAAAAAAGATTTTTACTGGAAATTGGGTTATTTGCTCGCGGCGGGCGCGGCTTTTTTGATTGACCAAAGTTCGAAAGCTTGGGCGATTCGCAGATTGCGGTTCGGCGGCGACCGGGAAATTATTCCCGGTTTCCTGAACTTCGCTTACGCGCAAAATACGGGCGTGGCGTTTTCGATGTTCGACGAAGGCGGCGATGCGGGACGTTGGGCGTTGTCGGGCGTGGCGTTTTTCGCTTCGGCACTCGTGTTGTATTTTTTCTGGAAAACTCCGCGTTCGGACGACCGCATTCTCGGCGCGCTGGCACTTCTTTTAGCAGGAATCGTCGGCAACGTCGTTGACCGAGTGCGGCTCGGTTTCGTCATTGATTTTATTGACGTGCAGTTCGGCAACTGGCATTACCCGACATTTAACGTCGCCGATGCCGCGATCTGCGTCGGCGCGGGACTTTTAATTATTGATATGTTTTTATCAAAAAAGAAACCGAAAGAAAGCAGTCAGAAGTCGGAAAATTCATAAAGTATTTATATCATTAAGACCCGTCCGCCGGAGAAGCCGCACCGCCGACAATATAGCTGTCGCGCGCACGAATAACTAAATGCGGACGTTCAACGCGAACTCTAATTTGTTTGCGTTCACCGACTGTTCCTTCATTGTTCGGGTAATAACCGATGCTGTATTGACGGCGCAATTCTTCGGCAATGCCTTCAAAAGCAGCGGTTAAACCGCCCGGAGTTGATTCTGGACGAAAAACTCTGCCGCCTGTCGCATCAGCTAATGCCGTCAAATATGCTCTACCGCGCGTATATTCAGCACTGGAAGAACCGTTCGGCTGTCCGCCCGTCGAACGCGGCAGACTCAAAATCGGCGGCGAACTCATCACGCCGCCTGAACCAATGCCGAGATTTCTTAAAAACGTATTGTAATAAATCGGGAAAATCATTGATTCGGATTCTTCGGCATCTTTGACCGTGCTTTCAAAACTTGCTCTATAACTCGATGTGTCAACACCATCGGTGAACAAAACGATTGCCTTGCGTCCTTCAATTTTGTCGAGTCGCTTTCGCAGAGAAAAGTCAACCGCGTCATAAAGCGAAGTACTGTCGCCGAAATTGGTTTTACGGATTGCCTTGTAGATTTTGTCACGGTCGCCGGTGATTTCCGTCAAAACGTGAACCGACGAGTCAAATTCAATAACCATTACCTGATCCTGCGGTTTCAACTGCCCGACAAATGCAGCCGCAGCTTCCTGAATTTCCTCGATTTTATACTCGGTCGAAGGACTGACATCAATCAGCAAAACGACGGTAAAAGGTTTGTCGGACGTGCCGAAATAAGCAATTTCCTGTTCACCACCGTCTTCAAAAATCTTGAAATCCTGTTGCCGTAAGTTTGGAATATAAAGCCCGTTGCGGTCGAACACGGAAACCGGAATCGTAACGAGATTCGTATTAAATTTTATCACCTCATCGTCATCGGCAGAACCTGCGGAATCTGTCTCAGACGTTGTTTGAGAATCGTTCGGCTGAACCTTCGCATTTTTCTTCGATTCTTTTTTGGACTTCTTATCTTTGTTCTGATTCGGATAGATCGAACGCGAAGAATTCGGCGCGGATTCCGAATACCCGACCGAATCTTCATTTTCGGTAACAGTCGAATCCTGCGTCTGTTTTCCTTGCGGAACAGAAACCTGAGAAGGCGGCGTACTTTGAACTCCTTTTCTGCCCGACTGAGCCAAACCACTTGTCAAAAAAACAAATGCAACGATAAAAAAAGTAAATATTATTTTCATTAGAACCTCTGAATACTTTTCACAAAAAGTTGAATGTTTGATGCAGAGTTTATAAATTAAGTGTGCTGTGATACGGAATTTCGAGCTTAAAATTTTTATCAAATAGTTTCACAAATTTGATAACTCCAAATCTAAATTGTCGGCGTTGTCTAAACTTATTTTTCGTTTGCCACCTTCGATTTAATAATAAATTTTCGCATAAACGGTTTGCGTATCCATTTTTCGCTTTCTTCTGAATTTATTTGTTTGTGCTTTTAATCACTGCATCAAAAGCAAGTTTCTTTTTCCCTTCGCGGTCGAAAAGCAATGGATAATTCGTCCGCCCGCGCACCGGAAAGTCGTTAAGCCACGAATCGCCGTCGGTTACGTTCCAGAAAGTTACGCGCTCGATGTCTTTGTGATGTTTAAGGAAAATGCCGAAAAGATCGGCGTAACGCTTCGCCAGTTTTTTCTGCATTTTGTCGGGCAGATTATTTTTATAAGGATTCAGCTTTTCCTTCATCGCAAAACTAACCGTAACTTCCGCGCCGTTGAAACCTTCGGGATCGGGCAAAACGCTGACATCGAGTTCGGTGATATTTACCTTTATTCCGAGATTTGCAAAATCCTCGATTGTCTTTTCCGCTTCGGCAAGCGTCGGGAAAGTCAGATTGTTATGACCTTGCAGACCGACGGCGTGAACCGGGATTTTCTTTGCCAGAAGTTTTTTTATCAACTCGACCGCCGTTTTGCGTTTGGCGGGAAATTCGAGCGAATAATCGTTGTAATAAAGTTCGGCGTTCGGATCGGCTTCATGCGCGAATTCAAACGCTTTGGCAATAAAATCTTCGCCGATAATTTTCAGCCACGGCGACTGGCGCATCGTGCCATCGTCGTTGACCGCTTCGTTGACGACATCCCAACCTTTGATTCTGCCTTTGTAACGCCCGACGACCGTGAAAATATGTTCGCGCATCCGTGAAAGCAAAACTTCGCGGCTCGCGGGATTTCCTTTCTCGTCTTCAAAAACCCATTTCGGCGTTTGATTATGCCAGACGAGCGCGTGTCCGACGATAAACATTCCGTTTTTCTCGCCGAATTCGACATATTTATCCGATATTTCAAAATTATATTTTCCCGGCTCACGATGCACCGATTCCCATTTCAGATCGTTCTCCGGCGAAATCGTATCGAATTGTTCTTTCACAATTGCAACGCCGCGCGAATCTTTTCCGAGAATCTGCGAACGATTCATCGCCGCGCCGATCAAAAAATAATCCTTAAACGCATCTTTCAAAGTCGTCTGCGCGAAAATATTATTCGACAAAAACGTCGTCAGAATTATCAGGAAACTTGTGATTTTTAGTTTATTTATCATCATTTTTTCGCCCTGAATTTTTAATACTTTTATTCCTTCACAATTTCAAATTCACCTTTATCGTTTCGCTCGATTGTCATTCCGATCTTAACCCGATCATAAAGTTTTCGTTCAACTCTGACCGTTGATTTCCCAAGATTTTCCGTTTCAAGAAGCAGTTTCGGCACAAAGTATGAACCTTCTTCCGTTTCTGAAGTTGCGATCCATTTATCCTGCACAATTCCGCGCTCGATCTTTCGTTCTGCGTCTAATCTCTCAAACGACAAGAAAATCAAATAACCCATCACCGCCAAAAGACAGCCGATTAAAAATACTTTGAAGATGTTTTTTACAAATGATTTGTAGTTAAAATCCATTATAAGTTTTTCCCGTCAACGAAAAACCATTTTCCCAATTCCTTACGAAAATTGGAAATCTCGTGATGAATCTGCGGCTCGCCGTTTTCATCCGCAAAATACGCTTTAAATTCAATAATTCCAACTTTATCTTTCGCTTCGCCCGCACTTTTTGAAATGATTTCCAGCTTTTCCCAATCGCACGATCTCGCCCAATTTCCAATCGTTCCGGCATCGTGAAATTTCCTTACGGAAGGATGCGTCGTCCTGATAAGATATTCGACCGCCGCCGCCGCATAAGCCGAATAACGCGAACGCATCAACCCTTCCGCCGTCGCAGGTTTCGCACTTTCGCCGATAAACGGCTGACAGCAATCTTCAAATTCTTTGCCCGAACAGCAATAACATTTCATTTACTTAATCTTGAAACATTTTTCCGTTTCGTCCCAATAGATGTTTTCCTTGTTTTCGTCCCACATTTTTTGCCATCTTTTTTTTATATGTTTTCTGCCGTGTTTATCAATGTAATTTCGCAGAATCTGTTCACCCATCGAATCTTTATCGTTTCCTCGTTCTAAAAATTCGTCCCAACCGAAACCTTTGATTGTTGAAGTCAAGCCGTCATCTTTCGTGAAAAAATCATTCAAAATTATCAGCGCAACATCGCCGACGTGAACTTCATACCAAAAATCTATCGTTCTGCGTTTCATTTCGGTTTCGTCATCAAGTTTGCTGATTAGAAAAGGAATCGAATCTTTCCCGTGAGCAAGCAGATCGTCGGCAATAGGAAGTTCTACAAAATTTTCACCTTCTAAACTTTCGTCCTGCGCTCTGCCTTTAGGCGCGATGTGTTTGATCGTGGTCAAATCAATATTTTTCAAATCCTTTTTCACCACAGATGGCGTTGGAATCGGCAACTCGTCGGCTTTTATAGTTTCAACGGTATTGCAGCCTGATAAAAGAAATAAGCTAAAAGCGATTAAGAGATATGTTAAAAATTTCATAATATTCTACTGAATTAAATAGATTTCACCTTTTCCAAAACTTCTTTCAAATCAATCTCGCCGACGTTTTCGACGTTCGCGCAGATTTCCATCAGCAGTTTATCCTGCGCGTTACCTTTTTCTTTGGCGATTTTATAAGGCAAATCTTCGCGGAACGTGACCATTGAATATTTGGAGAAATAATCGGGAAATTCGTGTTCGAGTTTGGTTTCGAGTTCGCGTTTTCGTTGAAAAACCGGATCGGCGACCGCGTCGCGCATTTCGTAAAAATTTTCTTCCGCCAGATCGCAGATCGCGTCGGCGTTCGGTTTTCTCTGCGCGGCGAATTCGGCGAAGACTTTTTCCCAGTTCGTGCCGTGTTTTTCGATCATCGAATCGAACACGCGGCAGTCTTCAAACGAGCAATTCATTCCCTGACCGTAAAACGGAACCATCGCGTGCGCCGAATCACCGAGCAGTAATGCTTTGCCGCCGACGTTCCACGGCAGACATTTGATCGTGCCGAGATTTCCAGTCGGATTCGTAAAAAAATCTTCGCTCAAAGTCGGCATCAACGGAATTGCGTCGGGGAAATATGTTTCAAAAAAGGAAGTTAAGAAGTTTTTAGCTATATTTGAACAACGATATAAACCGGAATATTTATCTGACTTATCTTCATCCGCGTTTTTCCGCGTTTCTCCGCGGCTAAAATTCTTCCCAAACCTATTGGAAGTTATAGCTTCAAAACTGTTTTCGCCTTTAAACGCGAGAAAAAGTGTGCAGGTAAAACTCCCGTCAAAATTCGGCAGTGCGATCATCAAAAATTCGCCACGCGCCCAGATGTGCAGAGCGTTCTTTTCCATCTGAAAACCGCCGTTTTCTGCGGGCGGAATGTGCAGTTCTTTGTAACCGTGTTCAAGAAATTTCTGCTCGAAATTAAAACGCGAAACGCCGCCGTTCATCATCGCTTGGCGAATCGCCGAACCTGCGCCGTCGGTCGCAATTACCGTGTCGCCTTTTATTTTTGTGCCGTCTTCAAAGATCGCTTCGCCGGTTTCGCAGTCGAAATCCACGCATCTTCGATTAAAAAAGAATTTCGATTCGCTGTAATTTTCGGCTTCGTTTATCAAAGCGATATTTAAACCGCCGCGCGAAACCGAGTTGATAAATTCGCCTTCGCGCCCCGAATATTTCAAAAGTTTCATTTCGCCGCTAGTCGCGTGAATCATTCGCCCGTGCATCGGAACGGCTTCTTTGAGCATATATTCGTCCATTCCGACCTGTTTCAACGCCGCAATTCCGCGATCACTCAAAGCCAGATTGATTGAACGCCCGCCGGAAAATTCTTCTTTTCGCATATCGCTGCGTGATTCGTAAACTTCGGTTTCAATGCCGCGTTTTGCTAGGAAAAGACTCAAAAGCGAACCCGCAAGTCCCGCACCGATGATGATTACTTTTTGTTTTGACATACTAATTAAATTATAAATTACTTTTATATAATTTTTCTCTGCACGGGACAAAAACAAAGTTAAAAAGATATTTGAAAATAGATAACGGATGTGTTTTGAGCTAAATTAGCCCTCAGCATATGAAAAAAACACATCCGAATGCTTTGCAGCATTACGAGCAAATTTACCATTAGATAAGCGTCGCGTCGAGTTGGCGGCGGCTTTGCTGATCGCCATTATTCAACAGAACACTACAAATTTGGCAAGATTAGCCAATGTTTTAGACTTATCGGCTAAGAAGGATTCAAAATATCGGCGGTTAAAACGCTTTTTTCAGTTGGCTGAGATTGATTTCGACATTTTTGCCGAGTTGATTATTGCGATCATCAAACCGAAAGGTAAGTATGTTTTGGCGTTGGATCGCACCGAGTGGAAATACGGCTTGATATGGGTCAACATTTTGACGTTATCAATCGTGGTTGGAAACACTTCGATACCGTTATTTTGGATAACGCTCTCGCGCAAAGGCAACTCCGTATTAGCGGAAAAGAAACAGATAATCGGGCGTTATATCAAAGTATTCGGCATCAAAAACATCGAATACTTGAGTGGTGACCGTGAGTTTGACGGATATGAATTGGTCAAATATCTGGACAAGGAAAAAGTCCCGTTTCGTCTGCGGATAAAAGCTTCGATGACGATTACCAACAAAAGCGGGAAGCCGATGAGATGCGGGAAATTGTTACGAACATTGAAGATCGGCGAGAGTTACCGTTTGCGACGGGCGAGGAGATACGCCGGAGTCAAGGTATCGGTCGAGGTGAAAAGAGGAAAAGACTCTCAGGAAAGTGTGATTGTCATTTCGTCTGAAGCGAGTGAGAAAATCCTGTCGGAATACAAGCGGAGATGGGCGATAGAAACATTGTTTCAGAACTTAAAGAGTCGCGGATTCGAGATCGAAAAAACGCATCTGACGAAAGTGGAGAAGATAGATAAGTTATTCGGAGTATTGGCGTTAGCAGTGGCGTGGGCGATCAAAACAGGGGAAGCGGAAAACGCCGTCAACTCGATTGAAATAAAAAAGAACGGGAGAGCGCAAACAAGTCTTTTCAGATTAGGATGTGAAATAATCCAAGAGGTGTTATTTGAACTAAAGAGATATTCGAGAGTAAATATCTTTGCAATTCTAAGATGCTGACAACAGCTAACTTATGTCGTTTTGTCCCGTACAGAGATAATTTTTACTCAAGATTCTTAAAACTAATAATGTTTTTTGGTATTGGAATTTAAAAAAATCTATGGCTGTGTAATCTGGTTATTTTATTTGCATCGTGTAGAAATCCCTTACTGATTGAAATCATATAAAACAATCGCTTGTTAAGTATATGGTATTAATTTCTGAATTTAGAGCGGTTTAATTTTTAGTGTAAGGAATAGCCGCAACTTGTAAACCACCCTTTGGCATCTTCGCTGGTAATTAGCAAAAGCACTTCTTTTAACGCTTTTTCGAGTCCTTCGTAGGTTCGTGCCTTGGCTTGTCCTAAATACGTTTTGACCTTTGACCAACATTTTTCTATCGGATTCAAATCCGGTGAATATGGCGGCAGATATAAAACCCGCGCCCCGCATCGTTCGATCAACTCGCTGACTCCCTTGACCTTGTGCGCCGGCAAATTGTCCATCACCACGACATCACCTTCACACAGCGTCGGACATAAAACCTGTCTGACATATTCCAGAAAAACCAATCCGTCCACCGCTCCGGCAATCGTCATCGGTGATCAATTCCGCTCAATCCGATTGCCGCCAACATCGAAACATTCGTGCCATAATTCTGCGGCACAGTGCCGACCACCCGCTCACCCGGCGCACCGCGCCCGAACAGCCGGGTCATCGCTAAATTGCTTCCCGCTTCATCTATAAATTTGAGTTTCCCGACCGCAATGTCTGAAACTTCTTTGCTATATCGGTCGCGCATCTTCAACACCCGCCCGGTTTCCCGCTCGCAGGCGTGAAGCGACTTTTTTTTCGCGGCAGTTTCAATCTTTGCAGCTGTTTGCACATCACTACTTCGGAAACAGCTCTCCGATTTGTTTGCACACCGACATACTGAGCCAACTCACTCAGCGTAATGTCCGGCTGTTCGGCAACTTTGCCGCGAATCAACTGCTCATCAGCAGCTAACAACTGCCGCCGCCCGCCGCCGTGCGGCAATATCTCATACGAGCCGCTTTCCCGAAACCTGCGCCACAGTTTTTCGACAAACGAGGAACTAACAGTAAAACGGCTGGCAATTTCTTCTTGTGATTCTTCGTTTTTCTGGATTGCTTCAATAATCCGACAGCGGAGGTCATTTGAATACGGTTTCATTGTTTGATATTCGACTATTTGTGCCGTAAATGCAATATTAATCCGCTCTAGGTTATTTGTTCAGCTAGAAAAAAACGAACTTCTGTTGATTCATACATCAGAGCAGGAGATGGAAATGCCTTTGGTCTCTCATAAGTTTCTGGGTCAATTCAAACGCAAAAATTGCCGGATGTTATTAATCCTATTGGATCGTTAGTTTCAACGAAAACTAAATCCATTTAAGAAGTGATGGCGTTTGTTTGATAATATATCTGATAAGTAGTCGGACATATTTAAGTTAAAGTAAGTCTAAATTTTGAAAACTTAATTAATAAACTCTGTCCGACTGCTTTCAAAGCTAATCTGATTTGGTAGAACAAATTTTCTTTAGCTTGATAATCACCCGGACTTAACCATTCATATTTTAACTTTCGCCACAATATTTCAACAATATTCAAATGCGGCGAATATCTCGGCAAATAAAAGAGATACAATCCTCTTGCTTGCCACACTGCGAGGCGTTCTTTGATAAGGTTTGAAGTATGAATTCGAGCATTATCTAAAACTACGACCGTCAGCTTTTTCAATTTGGTTGATAATTCTTCCAACCTTTCAAAAACGAATTGACTGTTGATATTCTCGGTCGTGGTTTCAATCAAACACTCGTTATTTCTTTTTAAGAGAGCAAAACAATTTAAGCCCGCACCTTTTTGCGTCGGCATAAAAACTTCTTCATCGGGAAATTGCCAACCATATGGAACACACGGAGTTAAGCTGACTTTGCTTTCATCCGAGTAATACAAATCTATTATTTCTTGCTCGGACAAATTTTCCAACTCTCTTAAAATGTCAACTTTATGTTCATAAACTACTTCATTTTCTTTATTTTTCAAACGTCTCGGAATTCGCTTATATCGGCAGTTAAATTTTTTAGATACCGATTTAAAGTTCGATTAGAAAACTCTTTTCCGAGAGTAGTTTCCAATTCGACTTTGGCAATCGAAATTCGCTGCCGATGTTTCCGGACGGCTTTTTTGACAGCTTCCAAGTCTTCGGTTCGAGACAAGATCGCGGGTCGTCCGCGTCCTGCCCTGACTTTTAAACCCTCGATACCTTCGGCTTTATATCGCTTGAGCCAATTATTGACAGCTTGCTGACAAAACCCTAAAAATGAGGCAATGTCTTTTGATTTGCGTCCTTCGCTTTTTAACAAGACCATCTGACATCGAGTGCGAAAAGCATGACTTTGACCATTTCGATAGCCTTTTTCCAGTTCTTTTCGGAGATCGTCATCTAATTCAACTTTGATAATTCTGCCCATAGTGCAGATAGTTTAATACATTTTTGGCAAACTACTTATTATCCATAAGCATAAACTATTGCAAGAACTTATTCTGTATTAGAATTTGCTCCCGAAGCAAATTATATTTGAAAGCATAAATCACCTGCTTTTCTTCGATTGCTTTACTTCGAACCAGACAAAAAGCATACAATCTAAGTGCAGGCAGCCTTTTGCGATTTCAGAGATCCGGCTAAATAGTTTCTCGTCTAAACTCTTATTTTTGTAATCGAAACACTTTTCCTCTACTGGCAAGCGGCATAAATCCGTTTAGATTTTGCTGAATTTAATTCTAACATTATTCGGCAGAAAATATTTCCTGCCGTCTTTTATACTTAATATACTTAATGAAAAATTTCGCGCACATCTCCTATCCGTCTGCCAAACCGATCACGGAAACTTTTATCAAGTCGAACAGCCGATTTAATTTAACGCGTGTAACATATTACCAACCGAATTTTCTCAATAAAAAAGTGGAGGAAGCAAAAGATAAGTTTCTGCTATAAATCTTGACTATATTAATTCGCTCCGCAGATCGTCGTGCATACTAGTAGGTGAACAACTCTGAATTTTACGGCACAATAATTAAAAATTCTAAGTGAAAGAGTGTTATATATTATTTAGATTCTCTTATAAATTGCCCTGTAAGATAAGACGGTAAGCGAAAATTTAATTTTTACTTATCGTTTACTTTACATTAGTATTTCGTTAAATCTCGCAACCCCACTTCGACATCATCAACCTGTGGCTAGATGAAATTTTCGACCTGCGGCACATAACCAACGAAAGTATCAGTTGTACCCAAACATTGAATAGACGACAGCGAGATATTTGAAAAGTTCGTCAACTATTTTAATCTGTTATTCATTTGAATAAATCACGAAATTTATTGCAATTGTTCTTGCGTATTACGCAGCGTCATAGCTTAACTTTATTAATGTGCAGGAAAATGATGAGTGATTTTAACAATAAATTTTGGCAAATAAAAGAATTTGCAAATATCTCCGGTGTTACGGTGCGGACTCTTCACTATTATGACAAGATCGGTCTGTTAAAACCGCAATATTATAACCGGAAAGGTTTTCGTACTTACGGGGAAAGCGAATTTACGCGATTACAGCAAATCTCCACTCTAAAATTTGTCGGTTTTTCGCTCAAACAAATAAAGGAAATTCTCGATAAAAACGAACTCGATCTGGCGGCAACTCTTCGGTTTCAGCGCAAGCTCGTCGAAAAACAAAGAGATAAATTAAATCTCTCGCTCGAAGCGATGATTTCTCTCGCGGAAAAAAATGTTAAAGACGGCGGCGAGAACGATTGGGAGTCTTTTAATAAAATAATCGAGGTAATAAATATGAAACAAAATATGGATTGGACAAAGAAGTATTATTCGGAAACCGCACCGGGAAAAATCGAAGAACTAAAAAAAATATGGTCGCCCGAATTACAGGATAGAGTTTCAAACGACTGGAGACAGTTATATTCGGAAATCAAAACGGCAATCGCTGAAAGCGTAAAACCTTCGGACGAAAAAGCGCAAAACTTCGTCCGTCGCTGGAACGCTTTGATTAATGAATTTACAAACGGTGACGCTGAAATCCGTGACGGCTTGAATAAAATGTATTCGGACGAGAAAAATTGGCAGACGAATTGGAATGAAGATTTTGATGATAAAGTCAGAACTTTTATCTCCGAAGCTGCTAATTGAAATTAGAAAAAAAGGTTAAAAACATTGAGTTTTCAACCTTTTTCATTTGTAGAAAACTCTTAGAAGCTATTTGAAAACTATTTTTTCCGCCCACGAAATATACGAAACAGACGAAAAAATGGAAAATAAATCAAAAATATTAATCTTTTCGTTAATTTCGTGTGTTTCGTGGGCTAAATTTTGAGTTTTCAAACTAGCTTCTTAGTATTTCATTAAATCTCTTAACGCCATTTCGACATCATCAACCTGCGGCAAGATGAAATCTTCGAGTTGCGGGGCATAACCGACGAAAGTATCGGTCGCACCGAGTCTTCGCACGGGCGCGTCGAGATATTCGAAGAGTTCGTCCGCGACACGCGCCGCGATTTCCGCGCCGTAGCCGTATGACAGCGAATCTTCGTGCGCGATGATGACGCGATTGGTCTTTTTCACGGATTCTTCGATCGCGTCCCAATCGTACGGCACGAGCGTTCGCAGATCAATAATTTCGACCGAAACGCCGTCTTTTTCCAGACGTTTGGCGGCTTCATTTGAACGGTGAACGAGCGCGCCGAAAGTTACGATTGTTACGTCGCTTCCTTCGCGGACGGTTTTCGCTTTGCCGAACGGGATCATAAAATCTTTGCCCGGATATTCCGATTTGTTGTAAATCTGCCGGTAAAGATGTTTGTGTTCGAGAAATAAAACCGGATCGTCACAGCGAATCGCCGTCCGCAAAAGTCCGTTCGCGTCGAGCGCGGTTGACGGGTAAGCGATGCGAAGTCCGGGCGTGTGCGCGAACAAAGTCGTGCCGGATTGCGAGTGATAAACCGCGCCGCCTTTTAAGTAACCGCCGACCGGCACGCGCATCACCATCGGGCATTTCGTGTCGCCGTCGCTTCTCCAACGCGTAACGGCGACTTCGTTTCTGATCTGGTGAAACGCCGGGAAAATGTAATCGAAAAACTGAATCTCGACGACGGGTTTCAAACCGCGCAGAGACATTCCGACGGCGCGACCGATGATATTTGCTTCGGCAAGCGGCGAATTAAAGACACGCGCCGAACCGAATTCTCTTTGCAAATTCGCCGTAACTTTGAACACGCCGCCTTTGCCTTTGACTTCTTCGAGCAGTTCTTCACGCGAAACGTCGGCGACATCTTCGCCGAAAATCACGATCGCGGGATCGCGTTCCATTTCCTCGTGCAGACAGCGGTTGATCAAGTCAACCATCGTTCCCGGATTTCCCGAAAGCTCCGCCGCGTCTTCGGTGTCAAAATCGTTTGAAGTCGGATCAACGTCCGGCGAATAAACATTTCTCAGAGCAGTTTCGCCCGACGGCTGCGGCGTGGTGATCGCAATATCCGCCGCGTCGTTGACTTCTTTATCAACTTCCTTGCGGAGTTTTTCCAAGTCTTCCGACGAGATGATTCCCTCGGTCATCAAAAATTCGCCGAACGTGCGAATCGGATCAATCTGCGCTTCTTGTTCGCGTTCTTCTACCGTGCGGTATAACTTTTCATCGTCCGACAGCGAGTGCGAATAAGGACGAATAACTTTCGCGTGAACGAACGCCGGACCTTTTCGTTCGCGGCAGTATTCGACGGCGCGTTTGAATGTTTCATAAGAATCGAGCGGATCGCAACCGTCGCATTTTTGAATATAAAGATCGGGAAAACCGGCGACCAATTTTGAAATATCGCCGCCCGCCGTGCCGACTTCGACTGGAACCGAAATCGCGTAACCGTTGTCTTCAACGCAGAAGATCACGGGCAATTTCAAATTCGATGCCGTATTTAACGCTTCCCACCATTCGCCCTCGCTCGTCGTGCCGTCGCCGACCGACATATAGACGACTTCATCGCCTTTGAAATCGGTAACGACATCTTTCAATTCATCAACCAATGAAGCGCGATAGCTTGCTTCCGCCGCGCCGACTGCGTGCAAAGCCTGCGTTCCCGTGCAGCTTGATTGCGACGGAACATTTAAATCTTTGTGTCCCCAATGCGAAGGCATCTGCCGCCCGTGCGAATTCGGATCAGCTTCCGCGCCGACCGCCGAAAAAAGCATCTCTTCCGCCGTCATTCCGATCTGAAGCATCAACGCGCGGTCGCGGTAATACGGGAAAAACCAGTCATATTTCGGCTTCATCGCCAATCCCGCGCCGACCAACGCCGCTTCGTGTCCCGCGCCGGAAATCTGGAAAAATATTTTATTTTGTCCCTTTAACTGAATTTCCTTATCGTCAATCCGCCGCGACATATACATCGTGCGGTAAATTCCGATCAAAGTCTTCGTGTCCAAACCTTTGTAACTTTTCTTTGCCGTCTTTTTCGCCGGAGCTTTCTTCGCAGGTGTTTTCTTCGCCGTACTTTTCGCCGCCGCTTTCGGTGCGGTTGATTTCGCGGTTTCCTGAGTTTTCGTCGCGTTTTCCGTTCCGTCTGCTTGCGACGTTTTCACGGTTTTCGTTTTTGCGTCGTCGGCTTTCGCGTTTGCGGTTTTCGTGTTTTTAGTCTTCGCCGCCGTTGTAGTTTTATTATTATTGCTTTTTGTATTTTCAGTCTTCTTCGTTGCAGTTGCCATTCTTATAATTTCCTGTAATAAATATGATTTTTGTATAAATAGTTATCTATAAAATATCATTGATACCGAAAGTGAGCAATTTCACAATTTTTTCAGTTTGTTTTTCAATTGAAGCACCAATTATGCGAGTTGTTTTTTTGCCCGCGAAAGTGCGCGAAAAGACGCGAAAAAAAGAATTTTAAAACAAAATTAGAATCTAAATATGAGGTTTTCATTTTATCTTTTCCGTAATTTCTCTTTCTTTTTTTCGCGCTTTTTCGCGCACTTTCGCGGGCAAATATTCTTCTGCTTAATAAATTCTGAATTCAAAAATGTTTATGATAATCTAAAGCTGCATTGCTATGAACGACGAAAAATCACTACAAGAAACTTATGCACCGAACGGAGTTTGTTTCGGCTGCGGCGTGACGAACGGGAAAGGTTTGCGAATCAGAAGTTTTGAATCCGGCGACAACGAATATTCAGCAGAATTTCACGCCGAAGAACATCATCAGGCGTTTCCCGGAATGCTCAACGGCGGAATTATCGGCGCACTCCTCGATTGCCATTCAAATTGGACGGCGGCGCATTTTTTAATGAAAAAACTCGGCAAAACGGAACCCGACTGCACCGTGACGGCGAATTATTCGATCAAATTACTGCGCCCGACACCTTCGGATGCGACGATTTATTTAAAATCCCGCGTCGTCGAATCAACCGACGACCGCGCGACCGTCGAAGCGGAATTGATCGCCAACGACAAAGTCTGCGCGACGTGCAAAGGTTTGTTCGTCATCGTCAAAGAAGGTCATCCGGCTTATCATCGCTGGTAAAAGCCGGAGCGCGGACAGCCTGTCCGCGTGTTTGAATAACGAACTTTAAATAAACACGCGCGGACAAGGCTGTCCGCGCTCCTAAATTATGCTAACCGAATTAACCGAAATGGAAGCCAGAATCATCGGCTGTCTGGTCGAGAAGGAATTGACCACGCCGGATTATTATCCGCTGACGTTGAACGCGCTTGTTAATGCGTGTAATCAGAAATCGAACCGCGATCCGGTCGTCGAATATGATGAATCGTCGGTCGAAAAATCTCTGGAAAGACTGCGCGATAAAAATCTCGTCTATGTTTTTTACGGCAGTTCGTCGCGCGTGGCGAAATATAAACATATGCTGCCGAGTTATTACGAACTCACGCCGCAGGAAACCGCGCTTGCCGCCGTGCTGATGCTTCGCGGGGCGCAAACTTTGGGCGAATTGAAAGAACGCAGTAAACGGCTGTTTGAATTTTCAAATCTGGAAGAAGTTGACGAAACTCTCAGCGATCTGGCGAAGCGCGACGATCCGGTTGTCGTTAAATTGGAGCGTCTGCCCGGACAGAAAGATTCGCGTTTTATGCAGTTGTTGACGGGCGAAGTTGATATGGAAGCAGTCGCCGCGAATTTTCAAAGTTCGTCTTCCGGTTCAAGCCCAAACAGCGAGCGAATTTCAAATCTCGAAACGGAAATCGAGAATTTGAAGGAAGAATTGGCGACTTTCAAAGAAGCGTTTGAAGAATTTAAGAAACAGTTTGAATAAATTAAGAATTTTTGCCCACGAAATATACTAAAAAGACGAAAAAAAATAACAAATTTAAAAAATCTTTTTTTCGTTATTTTCGTGTATTTCGTGGGCAATAATCTTTTTACAAAATCTTCCGCATCTGCAATTCAAAATCTCCCGTTAAATCCAATCTTTCCATCCACAATTTCTGTTCGCGCATTAATTCCGGCAAATACACGACATCGGCGAGCGCGTAATCAGTTAAATCTTTTGTCCAGATGCCGTTCCAATACTTGTTAAATTTACTGCGCTGCGATTTATCGAGATCAACGGCGAAATATCTGTAAAGCGTTTCGGCTAGTGAAACCGATTGATTCGCGCCTTTTGTGAGGACTTTTTCGGCGATCATCGTGCAGTAAAAATTATTCGTGCGAAAACCGCCCGCTTTTAGAAAATCAAGATCGAAACGCGCGTTGTGAAATATCTTGACGATGTTTTCGTTCGATAAAATTTCCGCGAGTTTTCCCATCGGAACGCCTTCGGAAAGCGGGACGAGAACATTTAAATCGCCGTCGGAAAATTGGACGCTGAAGATTTTCCCGTTGCGCGCCGACAGCGACGATGTTTCCGTGTCACAGCCGAGAGTTTCGGCTTTTGAAAGACGCTCGAATGCCGTTTCGATGTCGCTGTTGTTTCTTACGATCAAATTCATCTTTTGCCAATTCATTTTACAGTCTTTGCCGTTTTGTAAAAAACCGGCAAGGCAGATAAATTTTCCCGAACTCAAACACGCAAAAAAGGCGGTTGACCGGCGAAAAAATCGCATTCGTCAACCGCCTTTTTCGTTATCCGCAAAGCATATCGGCACTTTACGGTTCGGCGTAGAAAGTCAAACCCGTCAAATCCTGAAATACCGGAACGACCTGCGGCTGAAACAGATAACGTCTTGAAACGACGATGATCGTATAAGTTTCGCCCGCCGCAACATCGTCGAACCGGAAATTACCGCCCAAACTCGTGTGCGCCGTTCGAGTTTCGCCGTTCGAGTCTGTCAAATAAACCGCCGCGTTCATCAGACCGTATTGCCCGGTCATAACGCGCCCGCCGATGGAAACGCCTGCGGCTGTCGGAGCGAGTCCGACGACGCGGAAATCACTGCGGAATTTTTTGAATTCGTCGTTTGCCAAATCTTTGGCGGCAACGCCGTTTCCGTAATAAACCGTATCGCCGTTATCGCTGACAAACTGCACCGAAACCGCCGCTGACGGTGCGAAATTGTTCAAACCGTTCGGCACTTCGACGATGCCTTCGGGATTTAGTCCGCTCAGATCGGCAGTTCGCTGAACGGGCGCATCAGCCTGATTTCCCGTCCACGCATAGATGCGGAAAATTCCCGCGTCCGACGATGAACCGGCGATAATCAAATATTCGTTCGCCGCGTTCTTTTTAATTTCACGAATGCCCAAACCGCCGAGATCGAGTTGAATCGGCGCACCGAACGCCGCCGCTCCCGCTGTCGGGTTTCCCGTAACCAACGCCGCGATATTCGTTACCGGAACGATCAACGCTTTCGTGCGGTTTGCCGCCGGAACGATCGGCGCACGAAATGCGACATAACCCGTCGAATTATCGGGCGCGAACACCATTCCTTCGATGTTAAAACCGCTGCCGTTCGCCGCTTCGGGAATTACGCCGACCGCCGCGCTCGCCGCCAGACCGAAATAATTTGCGCCGAGACCGTGCAAATTATTCGTGTCCCAATTTATCAGATCGGTTTTCAAATTGTCGTAACGCCCGACGTAACTCAAAATTGAATTCACGCCCGAGCCGGAAATATCGGTGGCGAAAAGCCGCGAACGATTCGGGCGACTTTCTCCCGCCGCCGCGTTACTGTGTGAACCGAGCCAGTAAATCCGGTTGCCGTTTTGCGCCGACGCTTCGATGTCAACTTCGCGCGGAACGCCGCCATTGATGTCGGTCAAACCGAGATTTGCCGTAAAGTCGAAAGTCGCCGTCGGCAAACCCGAATTTTTGCGGTCGTATAGACGAATTCCCTGATTTTCGTCGTCGGCGACAAACATATAATTAGCGTCAACTGCGATCGCCGTCGAAGCGTCGGATTTTCCGGTGTGAAAAACCGTCGCCGCCGCAGTCGCCGAAGCCGCCGAAGCCGCGTAATAGACGACATAATTCGTCGTCGAAGTTCCGTCGCTGACTGTTACACTGATGACGGCAAATCCTGCGCCTGCGGGCGTTATTTTCAAATTTCTGTTTGCGCCGCTGCCCGTAAAAACTAAATTCCCGTTCGGCACGACCGTCTGATTACTGCTCGTCGCCGTAACGGTCAAATTGGCGGCGGGCGTATCGGGATCGGCGAGCGTGAAATCAATTCCGGCGGTTTTTCCCGGATCGGTCGGATCGCCGATCGCGCCGCTTAAAAATCCCGCGCCGTTTGCCGGAAGATTGATAAACGGCGAAGCTGTGTTTTCGTTGATGGTCGGCGCGTTCGCGGCGGCTAGAGAGACGGACGAAACCCCGTCGCTGAAAATCGTGGATTTGATGAAAGTTCTGGGAGTCGAAAAATCGCACGTCGCCGTACTGAACGTGCCGGAAGCGACGATAAATTCATTAGCGGCGGGATCGGGCGCGACAAAACTGTTTGTCTGCACTTTTCCGCCGGGATAGAGATCATTTACAGGAAGTTGATAACCGCTGGTCGTCGTGAAAAACGCATTTCCGATTCCCGTACCGAAAAAGACCGCATCAACCGGAACGGTCGAATTCGTAATGCCGCCGACCGCGACGCTGAACACGCCGATGGCATCCGCATTTGCTCCGCCGTTGCCGAGAACGCCGCCGCTATTAGCATTACCGAAACCATCGCCGTTCGTAGTTCCCGTGCTGATCTGCCGCAGACGCTGTCCCGTCGCAATCATTGACGAACCGCCGACGTAAACGACATCGCCAGCGTTGACTGTTCCGGTCGTGATATTAAAACCGTAAGTAGTTCCGCCGCCTTTAATCCAACCGTTAGCGTTTGCCGAACCGTTATCTACAAAGACGATGCTGTGCGGCGTTGTCGCAAAATTTATTGTCCGCGTGGCGCGAAGTTCGACAAATTCGAACGGCGAATCATTGCCGCTCGGATTCGTGTAAATTTCCGATATGAGCAATCCCGCGCCCGGACACGCCGCCGGAGCGAAAACTAACTTATCATTTGTCTTATCCATCAACGGATAAACCGGAGTTTTTGCATTTATTGCGCCCATTAATAATGCAAAAACCAGAAATGCAGAATTTATTATTCTGCCGATTTTAATTTTATGTTTCAAATATTTTCCCCTGCCGTCTGATTATTAACCAATTGTTAATTGATTTTTGATACGATAGATTACCCGTGTTAAATTCGTATAAATTCTTGCGGATATTTACAAAAAAAAGGAAATGATTTTATGACTAGACAGCGAACTTTTGCTTTGATTTCGATAATGTTTTTTGCGATTTCTTTGACCGTTTTCGGACAGACGAACAAATCAAGCAGTAATGAAACAACAGAGCAACTTTACGCGCTTTTTGATTCGGAGTGGGAAAACGGTTTGCGCGATAATCCGACGTTTGCATCGTATCTCGGCGACAAACGATACAACGACAAATGGCGCGACAACAGTCTGGCGGCGTTTAAAAAGCGCAACGACGAGAACAAAGCCGCGCTCGAAAAGTTGAATAAAATTGACCGTTCGCAATTATCTGTCGCCGATCAACTCAATTACGATCTCTTTAAAAAAGATTACGAGCAGTCAATCGAAAGTTTTCAATTCAAACAGTTTCTCGCGCCGTTAAGTCAGCAGGGCGGAATTCAGACGCAGGACGATCTGGCGAATTTTCTTAACTTTCAGACCGTCAAAGATTACGAAGATTGGCTGGTGCGTCTGAACGCGCTTCCCGTTTTGATGGATCAGACGCTCGACTTGATGCGCGAAGGGAAAAAGGAAAACGTAATGCTGCCGAAGATAATTATGCAGAGAGTTCCGGCGCAGATTGATAAACAGATCACGGCGGCGGCGGAAGAAAGCCCGTTTTTCTCGGCGTTTAAGAATTTCCCGAAGGACATTCCCGAAGCCGAACAAATCCGCCTGAGAAATCTGGCGAAGGAAGCGATCAGCAAAAACGTAATTCCTTCGTATAAAAAACTGAAGGATTATTTTGAAAAGGAATATCTGCCCGCGAGTTACGAAAAAGCCGGAGTCTGGCAGAGAAAGAACGGCGACAAGCTTTATGAATTCCTCGCGCGTTCTTACACGACGACAAATTTAACGCCGCAGGAAATCCACGAAAAGGGTTTGGCGGAAGTCAAGCGCATTCGCGCCGAGATGGAAAAAATCAAAACAAATGTCGGTTTCAAAGGCGATATGAACCAATTTTTCGATTATCTGCGAACCGACCCGAAATTTTTCTACAAAACGCCCGACGAATTATTAAACGCCTACCGCGCCAACGCCAAACGTATTGATCCCGAACTCGTCAAAATCTTTCGCACACTGCCGCGCACGCCTTACGGCGTTATCCCGATTCCCGACAACATCGCGCCCGATACGACGACCGCTTATTACAATTCTCCCGCCGCCGACGGTTCGCGCCCCGGTTATTATTACGTCAATCTATACAAACCCGAAGTCCGCCCGAAATGGGAAATGATGGCGTTGAGTCTGCACGAATCCGTTCCCGGACATCATTTGCAGATCGCGATCGCGCAGGAACTCGGCACGATTCCGAACTTCCGCAAATTCGGCGGCTACACGGCGTTCGTCGAAGGCTGGGGATTATATGCCGAATCGCTCGGCGAAGATATGAATTTATACGATGATCCGTATGACAAATTCGGTCAATTGACTTATGAGATGTGGCGCGCCGTCCGCCTCGTCGTGGACACGGGAATGCACTATTACAAATGGGACAGGCAAAAAGCGATTGATTATTTCAAAGCAAACGCCGCGAAAACCGATCAGGACATCATCAACGAAATTGACCGCTACATCTCCGATCCCGGACAAGCGTTGGCGTATAAAATCGGCGAACTGAAAATAAAAGAACTCCGCGCCAAATCTAAAAAAGAATTGGGCAAAAACTTTGACATCAAAGATTTTCACGATGTCGTTTTGCTTTCCGGCGCAGTTCCGCTCGATATTTTGGAGCGGAATGTTAATGAATATGTTAGAAAGAAAAAATAGATTAGATAGCCAGAATACACAAAAGAAATTTAATACGACAACTCAGGAGTAATACTCTTATAAACTGCCGATAATTTATATTGTTTTGCTAGTTTTGGCAAATCAAGTTTTGAGTATCTTTGGCTAATCATTATAGGATACGTTGAATAAATCAGTTTTGTGAATTGGTCGAATGTTAAGTCCTTAGTTGCATCAATTACAAACTTTGCTGTTTTTTGTTCAGTTGTTTCTAAAGAGAACTTGTATGATTTATCCTTTATGGAAATTAATGTTTTTACTGATCCATAAAAAGTTTCTGTTTGGTTAATAACAAATAGATTTGGATTTTCATTAACCGTTTCCATTACGTCCCATACAAACGGACCATAATTATCGAATATCCATTCAATTTCTGTAATTTGTTTGCCGTATTCGATAGAGTACTTCCAATCACATAAGTAAATCAATTTAGTTAGTCGCGTTTTTGAGAGGTCTTTTTCTTTTGTATAGTTAATCAGCAAATACGCCAAAAGTTCTTTAATCTTAGCCATCTTAAAATCCTTTCTCCCTTGCTTCAGAAAATTCCGGAAAATGTTTATGCACTCTCTCAAATATATTACAAAATTTTTTCTTTTCTTGCACGAAATAATCTGTTAATTGTTCTTCAGTCCATCGATTTGGTTCAGTTGACTCAATCATTAAAATCGCTAGAGGTTTTTGATCTTTTGAATCATTAATGCGCCAACCAAAAAATAAACGAGATTTCATTCTTAATGTTTTATGAAGTCCTTTAGGAAAGTTTTCTCTTTTCATAATTTTGATGTATTCCGCCTCATTAGTCTTCCACTCAGGTAAACTATCAATAAAAAATTTTCCTTCTCTCCATGTTTTGCCAATATATCCTTGATTATCTGGATATGCGTTTCTTCCATGTTTATCCAGTTCAGGATTTTGTGAAATCCTGTTAAAAGGGACAAAATGTTTGAATTTATCATCATGAGAATAAATCGTAACTCTGTCAGTCTCTTGAAATTCAAGATTTTCAACAATTCCATAGAGGTATCCGTTAATAACTGCACTTAAATCATTTCTTACCAAATCACGATCAGCTTTCAAATCTCGATTTGCTTTTCTTAACTTTGAAATACTTTCTTGCTTAATAATGTGGAAAACTAACGTAACAATTGTGAGAACAATTGTTACAATAATTATTAATGTTGTCCAATATTTATATTTTTGGAATATTTGATTATTTACATCATCAATACTAGACCAGTATTTTATAGCCTCATCTGTAAACCCGAAAAAGGCTGCGCTTGTGATCATTGCAAAAATCGGAAGGGAAATATCTGTCCAATAATCTACAACAAAGTTTGCAATATGATGCCTAAAGGGTATTTTGTCTTCGCTCATGTAAAGGTAAATAAATCAAGCGGTTAATTTAAGATTTTATTAAACACAATTCTTTATCAAAAATAATTCATTGAGTTGTACCAATCAAGTCAATTAAATAGAATAAATTAAGATTGGAGTCTTTATACCCAAAGCATTCAATCTATTATCGTATTACTTTTATCTTTACTTTTTAATGATTTCAAAGCACAGAAAGTCTTGAGATTTACTTACGACAATCAACAGCCGAAAGCCGAGAGAGAATTTAAGAATTGGCTCAAAGAAGATAACAGTTTAGGCAATTTTATCCCAAAGCCGTTCCAAATCTATCCTGCACGACTTCAAATATGAGGTGAACGATGCGATTTTTGATCTGTAAGATGTCAAAAGGGTCTTGTAAAACTCAAAAAGTATCCTGTAAAACTCCACGCGGGTGCTGCACGATGCTTTTTTTGACCTGTAAAACCCGACGCGGAGGTTGTAAAAGTTGACGTGGGTCTTGTAAAACCCGACGCGGAGGCTGTAAAACGCGACGCGGGTGCTGTAAAAGTGAAAAGTATCGTGTAAATTCCCATATTTGCCCTGTAAAATCCGAAAAGTATCGTGTCAAATTCCATTTTTGCTCTGTAAAATTCGACGCGGATGCTGTCAGATTTTATTTTGGAAGCGTAAAACTCAATAAATCAGGTGTTAAAAACGATTTGTGTCTTTTTAATCTTCAAAAACGACACGGCGGTAAACTTCGTCCAGTTGAAGCGTCAGATCAACCGATTCGAGCGTGAATTCCGTGTCGGTGCGCGTGAAAAAGTAAGTTATCCAACGCCCGTCGGGTTGGCGGCGATGGATTTCGACGGAGATTTTTTCTTGTTCGATGATGGCGTATTCCATTACGGACGGCATCTGCTGATAAGCGCGGAGTTTTTCGCGGCGATCGGTCTGGCGGGTTGACGGCGAAACGATTTCAATTATCAAAATCGGTTCTTCGCGGTAAAAAGAATTAACGGGATTTTCATCACAAGCAACGAAAACATCGGGATAATAAAAGATCGTTTCGTCGGCTTTGAGTTTCATATCCGTCATAAACGGTTCGCAGACGGAATCGCGCAATTTCCCGAACAAAGCGGCAAAAAGATTTCCCGCAATCCGGTTGTGATTATCGCTTGCGCCCGCCATCGCATAGACTTCACCGTTTATAAATTCGTATTTTATATCACTTCCTTCTTCGCCTTCGAGATAATCTTCAACGCTGATCTTGGTTTTGAGTTTGGCTAATCCCATAATAATTTGATTTTATCCGCAAATCGAAAAATTTCCAATGATTTTTATGAAAAAACGGCGGACTGAAAATTTTCAATCCGCCGTTTTTTATCTGCTGAATTCCGACAAAATTTACGCCGGAACTTTACGCGCTTTTTCTCTTTTCCAATTGCGGTGATTGGCGATTGCTTTGATGAAATCCTTCGCCGCGCCTTTTGCGCCGTCGTCACTTAAGATCACGGCATCATCGTCTTTTGCTTTGCCGACGTAAGTTTCTTCTTTAAGGAACTTTACGCCTTCGCCGCTTCCGGCAATTGCTTTGCAGTGGCGATAGGCTTCGTTGACGAACTCGATTGCGTCAGGTTCGTCGGCGAGCATTTTCGCGCCGTTCGCGCCGCCGGGAATGTAAACGGCATCGAATAGAACCGAGGCGGTCGTGCGAAGAGCGTGGTCAACATTCATTTCTTTGCCGTCCGCGTCTTTGACCGTGTTTGATTTCATTCCGATGATCTTCGCCATCGCGCCGCCTTTTTCGAGCGCGTCTTTCATCGTTTTTACGTCGCCCGAATTAAAACCGTCGGCAACCAAAAATGCGACCTGGCGCGTTTCGATCGTATCTTTGACGGTGTTATCCATCGAAAGCGTCGGGTCTTTTTCGAGTCCGCCGGTTTTCTTCGGTTTGGACTCGTATTTTTCCATATCCGCGCCCGCCGGTGCGCCGCGATTGATCGGTCCGTCAATTTTCGACGGGATTTCGATGCCGAGATTGTCCGCTACGCTTTTGGCGAGTTTATTTTCGATCTGATTCAAAACGTAAACGACGCGCGAACGGACGTGTTCGGCTTCGACTTTGCCGAGTTCAAAACTGATCGCGTCAATGATGTGCTGTTGTTCGTAATCGGCTTGACTGTTGAAAAACAGCGCGGCTTGCGTGAAATGGTCGGTAAAACTTTCGCTCCGGTCGCGGATTTTTCGCCCGTCAATTTTTTCCTGATAAGAAGAAAATCCGCCGTCTTCGACCGCAACTTGTTTCGGATAATTGTCGTCGAGCGAATTCGGTTCGTATGCCACTCGACCTTTGTTAATCATATGGCGGAAATGTCCGTCGCGCTGGTTATTGTGAATTTCGGCAATCGGGCGATTGATCGGAATTTCGTGAAAATTCACGCCGCCGAGACGCGAAATCTGCGTGTCCAGATAAGAATGCAGACGACCTTGAAGAAGCGGATCGTTTGTAAAATCAATGCCCGGAACAATGTGCGACGGACAAAAAGCGACTTGTTCGGTTTCCGCGAAATAATTGTCGGTATTGCGATTTAAAACCATTTTCCCGATGATCTTCACGGGAACGAGTTCTTCGGGGACGAGTTTTGTCGAGTCCAAAAGATCGAAGTCGAATTTGTGTTCGTCTTCTTCTGCAATGAGCTGCACGCCGAATTCCCATTCGGGATACGCGCCGTTATCAATCGCGTCGAATAAATCCTGACGGTGAAAATCCGCGTTAAAACCGCTTATTTTCTGCGCTTCGTTCCAAGCCACGCCGTGCGTTCCGAGTTTCGGTTTCCAATGGAATTTTACAAATGTTGATTTGCCTTCTTTGTTAATTAAACGGAATGTGTGAATGCCGAAACCTTCCATCATTCTGAGACTGCGCGGAATTGCCCTATCCGACATCACCCACATAATCATATGCATCGCTTCGGGCATCAAACTGATAAAATCCCAGAAAGTATCGTGCGCCGAAGCTGCCTGCGGAATTTCGTTGTGCGGTTCGGGTTTGACCGAGTGAATCAGGTCGGGAAATTTGATCGCATCCTGAATAAAGAAAACCGGAATATTATTTCCGACGAAATCGTAATTCCCCTGGTCGGTGTAAAATTTGACCGCAAAACCGCGCACGTCGCGCGCCAGATCGGTCGAGCCGCGAAACCCCGCAACGGTTGAAAACCGCGCAAATACCGGAATTTTCTTGCCGACTTCGGTTAAAAGTTTGCTTTTGTATATTCTTCGAGCGATTCGGTCAGCTCGAAATATCCGTGCGCCGCGCTTCCTCTGGCGTGAACGATTCGTTCGGGAATTCGTTCGTGGTCAAAATGCGTAATTTTCTCGCGCATTATGAAATCTTCCAAAAGCGTCGCGCCGCGTTCGCCAGCTTTCAGGGAATTTTGATTGTCGCTGATTTTTAAGCCCTGATTAGTCGTCAGTCCGTGTCCCGTTCCTTCTTCGAAGTCCTTTGATAATTGCTCTGTTTTCGCGTTGTTATTTGTATTTTTGTCTTGTTTGTTGTCTGCCATAATCCACCTTGTTCTAAATCACCGCAAATATGTTTCGTGCGATTTTTTATTAAACTGTATTAAAAACTTTAACACAATCGTCAAAAATTTATTGAATTATGAATGCAGATTTTTATGGTAAAAATAAATAAATAATTGTGCGGAAATTTTCTTGAAAATCTAAAATCCGGTTTCATTTAATGAAACTTCTTTCGGCATTTTAGTTCCCGATAAAGATGCGTCAACTAAACCGAGCCATTTCATTACGCGAACACTCTGAAAGCCGAAATCGAACTCGGAAGTGTCGTGACTGTTTCTCAAAAATGCAGGTGAATGGTGATGATTATTTTGCAGACACGCGCTGAAAGTAGCGGTTACGGGAAGCCAATCGGTCAGATTCATCGCGTTATCGTCTTCGTCGGGATAACGGCGCGTTCCGAATCTGCGGTCGTGCGTCCAGTAATTCTGGAGCATATTTACCCAAAGCGCGAAAATTCGCACATTTATCCATAAAACGAGCGAGAAAAGAAATTCGCCGAACGTCAGCCAGAGCAGACTGTAACTCGTAATTTGCGAGATCAAGCCGAAATAAGACGAAGAAACGACGCGCATCGTCGGGGTTTTCAGAATTTCGTCTTTTGCCATATCGGTTTTGCATTGATATGGAAAAAAGCAAAGATACAGAGTTTTCCAAAAACCGTCTTCGTCCAATTTATTCGGGTCGCCTTCGTGATCGGAAAATGCGTGATGATGACGATGCCGATTTACCCAACTCGCCGGATTTATGTAAATTCCGGTCAGACTGAAAAATACGGTGATGGATTTTACGAACCAATCCTTAAAGTGCATCGCTTTATGAGCGATTCCCATATGTAAGATATTCGAAGCGTAAATGCCGCCGAAAAACCATATAAACAATAAATACCCGAATCCGACGAGTGCGCCCGCCGCGAAACTCCAATTTGAAGGGGCGAAAAATCCGGCGGCGATAATATTTAAAAAAATAATGGTGTAACCGATGATATTATAACTTTTCATTCCGTTATTATGTTCGTTTATTTTATGTTGTTTGGTTTTAAATGTGCGGTCAAACATCTGAAAAATAACACTAAATCATTTTTGATGGCAAATGCCGCACACTAAATTTTAAGCGGTTACGTTTTAAATTTAAGATTTTTTTTATCTCTTAACTTTAATTTCCGTATATATTA